>NZ_QLLK01000001.1 GCF_003259505.1 Algoriphagus yeomjeoni
AGTTGCAGGTCCGGAAGTGATGGCATAGGTTACGTCCACCACAAAATCTGTTTCCGTGTTGTATGCATAGTAGCTGACCGATTTGGTGTTTTTGCCAACCGTTAGGCTAGTCATGTCGGAAATAGGATAGTTTACACCTCCCGGTTCAATACAATCCCCTTCACAGGATCCAGATACTATCCTCATGTTTGCATTTAGCAAATCGCTGTCACTAGTGTTCGCAAGAAATTCAGTACTGACTCCTTGATCGGGTTGCATGTCAGTCATACTTTCCGTTCCACAGGAGGCGAAGAATAGGAGCGCAAGGAATGGTGCTATGAGCTTTTTCATGGTTTTTGAATTGGGTTAAGAAAATAAATTAAAAATTCACTTCAGAAGTTAAAAAGCTCAGAGGTTTAGATTAGGTGATTTAGGACCAAAGACATGAAACAGTTCCCCAAAAGGGTAGATTTTTTTTCGAGGGAAGTGATCTTATCTAAATTTTGGGTGGGACTTTTTTCTAAATCAACTATTTCAGATTAGTTAATACAGGGGTTGTACACCATCATTCTACCCACACCGCTATGAAGGGAGAATAATGATGTTACAATTCAGTTCATCAGCACCGCCGTACTTGAATTTGAAAGCATCCTCTTCTGCTTAATTCGACTGACCTGAAACGTTTATCTACTTCATCATTTCCCTCAATCTTTTCCTCGCTTCTTCAAAGCGGGTCATCATCCGATTCATTTCAACAGAACCATAAGCCTTTCGGGCAATTCTTTCCGAGGCATCAATAGCCCGGATAAGATCCGCTGCAGCAGCCTTGCGGGAATCGGGGTCTGTACTACCAACTGCCTCGATCCATATCGGAGAACTATGAGCAAATGGCCTGGCATGCATATTTGGCCATGAATCTTTAAGAAGCTTACTGGCATAGGCGCGCATTGCTACCCAGCCTCCACTAGGCAGGTTTACTTGCCCTTTGAATGTTCGCGTTTCTCCTGCCATGATTCCAGTAAACGTTTCAACAACGATTCCATTGACTACAAGCTCCACTACGTCGATGTCGTTGGTTCCGGCCAATGTGGCTTGCCATTCATGCTGACCACTAGATACAACATCACCTGGTTTTGCATCTTCACCCAATTCAAAAAGCAATGCCGGGCCTGTCGTCACAAATCCTCTACCTGCCATGGCTGCCTCAAGCACTGCGTCGGAAGAAATCTCTCTTCCATCCAATCGAACGTAATTACGGCCAGTACCTACTGCCATGGTGCGATGGAAATCAAACCACATGTCTGTTCCGGACATCGCCGCCACAGGTCTTCCAATGTTGAGCAGACGATACCAGACCTGACTATTTCCCAAAGGGCTGGTCCAAGCGCAGACCATTTCCAGACCGATTCGGTCGGCTAAAACGGCATCAGAGATAAGTTCGATTGGAATGGGACCTTGATCAAGTTGCTCGAAGGGATCTGAATCTATCGAGATAGGATGCACATAAGTGGTAAAAGCCCCAGTCAGGTCAGCATAGTCGATCACTTCTCCATTGGTCCGATCAGGGTCGCCAAGAGTTGGATTATTTGGTCCCCAAAACCAAGGTGCATAAGGTTGCTCGACACCAAGTAAGCTCACATGACCATGAAAGTGAGATCGAACCTCTTGACTTTGTGTTACAATTCGACCATTCTCTGTAGTTTCCACTCCTATAAGTGGAGCATCAATCCTTCTTTCCCAGCGATTCCAAGACATAGGTGCAACTAAGTCGAGATCCTCTCCAGCTAAATTGCGAAGTGCATTTTGATGGGTGGATGGCAGATGACCGTCTCCGTTTAAATGCACGTGGTGATCCGCAGATACGTATCCTGCAGCACTGGCATTCCAAATTGGCTTGAGGGAGAGTTTAACTTCAGAAACTTTATTTTCCCCTACCAAAACCTTCGCCTCTACTTTTTGTGTCATTGGTCCCTGCACTGCTGTTACTGTATAGATTCCAGCAGGAAGGCTAAACTGAGATTCATTTTCCAAATAAAAATAATGACGCCCGGTTTGCGGATCGACGTAGGTAGCGTCCTCGTGGTATGCAACTGGATATCCATCTTCTCTAGTAATAGAAACCCGCGCAGTGATGGGCTTCCCCACTTCATCGCTCATCTTAATACTCAGGATACCGCTGGCTTCTCCTAGTTCCCAATTAGAAATCCTCACTTCCTCAGGGCTACCTCCATAGGTAGGAATTTGCATAATGCGATATTGACGATTTTCATCTAGTTCTGTGAAATAGACAGTATTCCCATCTGCACTGAATGCTGGAGAAATAGCAAATGGATCACCTTCGGTAATTCGATGATGAACCCTTGGGTTGTCAAGGTCCATAGTCCAGAGATGGTAGGCATTGTCAATGGGTGCACTGTATACAATGAGACGTTGAATAGGGTGAGCATCAGCTGTTAAGTGGTAAACCAAGGTTTGTGTAAGCGCAATAGAATCTGTCCCCGACTGAAAGTCTCTGATTCGAAGTACCCGATTAGCACCACGTCCATGAAGGTAAATCATACTATTTCCCTTAGCTAAGCTCCGGGGATTTCGTTCCACTTGAGCCAAATCTGTGAGTTGCTTGTCCTCCCCTGTGGCAAGATTATTTTGCCGAAGGTTAATCGATCCGCTAATGCCTGAAGAGTAATAGAGTATTTCACCATCCGCAGAAAACTCTGGGTCTAGTTCGATTGCTTCCGTGTCTATCCTTGTTTCAGTTCCGCTTGCTAGTTCCAATACAATGATTGCAGTATTGCTTCCTTCATCACGAACGAAAGCGAGCTTATCGCCATTTGGTGACCAGCGTGGTCGGGAATCTATTCCTGGGCCTTCGGTCAATCTGACTGCGGTCCTTGTTTCTAGATTCAGATTCCATATCCATCCTCGTGCAGCAAATGCCAGATGGATACCATCAGGTGCGGGCGCAGGGTCAGTTGGGCCGTGGGCTAGCACGGGAAGCTCATGTTCCTCTAAGTAAACGTGGTGTCCAAAATCATCGAGCTTGGAGTAGTGATTAGTCCACTGTGCTGTAGCGACATTTAACGTTAAAAGTTGTGCTAAAAATGAAAATATTACGATAGCTACTTTGTGAATTTGGTTTCGCATTTTGAATTGATTTCAGGTCGATAAATTCGGGTTTGTTTTTTCAAATAATGAAATGACTTAATGGCCGTATCTTTCTATTTAACTATTAATTTATGATCATTTAGTCATTTGGTAAAGTCACAAATAATTGTGACTGAATCAGCCAAGTTCCTGATTTTTTTGTCCATTGAGCTGCATATTTTCCACCAACTACGGGAATGATAGCACCTTCTGTATAGCCTTCCCAAGTGCCTTCCTCCCAAGCCAACTGTGCTTCGGGGTTTACAATTACATCATTAGCTGTTCGGACCCAATACATTCTCGGTCCTTTGGCATTTTTGATATATTCTATCAATTCGGCTTTTCCAGAAAGTAAGGTGCCAGCACCAGTAGTGATCAATACATCATCTGTCATAAACGTATTATTTAGCACCTCATCAAAGTTCTTTAGTGCTTTGTTTGACGCTTCTCGCTGGGCGTGGATTTGTTTGATTTCCGATTCTTGACCGTACAAATTCGACTGCAGAAGAAGTAAAGCCAGTAGAGGACTGAAAAGAGCTAGGGTCCTTATTCTCATCATAGATCTCTTAAAGTGCAAAAAGCAGGTATCCTTTATTCATCAAATCCGTGGTTGCAGTAAATCTTGAAACTGCCATTTCCACAGTTGGGTGGATCATTTCAGGGACTAGATTCTGCTTCATCATAGATTGTCCACAGACGATAACGCGAATACCAACCCTTTCGAGCTCATCCAAAAGTCCAGAGTTTGGATTAGCTACTTCGAAACGTTTTTTATATTCCTCATTACTCATGGTAATCGGCGTGGAGCCGGCAAAAACAACAAATACCATATCAATGTTTTCTTTAGGGATACCTCCGTAGATATGGACATTATACATCTTAGCAGCATAATCCAAATATCCGGCGAGCTCCTTTTTATCAGAGATAGAATTACTCAGTTCTACCACAAATTTATATTTCTGATTAGGGTCAGGTTTCAGGGTTTCAAAAGGGACTTCATTGACCCCACCATATCCTTGAATGGCAGGATAAACAATGCCTTGGGCGTTTGAAAGGCCTGCAATTGCACATATAAAAATTAGTGTAAAAAGGTATCTCTTCATAGCATAGGAGTTAGAGTTGAAATAATTAATGACTTATCGGTTTTAATCATGAGTTGAAAAACCCTTCAAAACCTCTTCAATTATCTGAATCTCACTAGGATTTCGGGTCAGCCTAGCGCATTTGCTTTAGATAGGCTTAAAGGAGTTTTGGGTTTTTTCTTTCTAAGTTATTCAAATCTAGGTGTATCTATTACTCTGTGCATCAGAATATTATTCTGTTCTTTAGCCCAGTTTCAAATCAAAAGCTAAAAAGATGATTTTATCACCCTTAGTGGTATTTAGCATATAGCTTTTTTACTTTTAAGACTATTCAGGCAAAACCATGATTAAAACCAGTTCATTTCTTCTCATTTGTTTGATTACTCTTTGTTTTTGCATGCAGACAAAGGCCCAAACTTCACCCAATATCATCCTGATAATGGCGGATGACTTGGGTTTTGAAACTTTGGGAGTAAATGGATCTGATGATTATAAAACTCCCAATTTGGATAAGCTGGCAAAGGAAGGAATGAATTTCACGCAGACATACGCCATGCCGCTATGCACTCCTTCAAGAGTGCAGATCATGACTGGTAAATACAACTTTAGAAATTACATTGGCTTTGGGTTGCTAGATCCAAATGAACTCACCTTCGCTGATTATTTGAAACAGGCAGGATATAAGACCTTCATTGCAGGTAAATGGCAGCTTTATGGCAATGAACGTCAGCAGGAATTGGCAGGAGGAAAAATAGGTTCTCTTCCGGAAGAAGCGGGATTTGATGAGTACTTCCTGTGGCAAATCAAAGAACTTGGCAGCAGGTACAAGGATCCTCGGATTAGTTCTAATTCAGGCACAGAAACCTATGAAGGGAAGTATGGACCGGATCTTTTTACCGAGCAGGTCAACCTTTTCATGGAGAGAAATAAGGACGAATCATTCTTTGTCTATTATCCGATGGCGATTACTCATGACCCATTTGTGCCAACTCCCTCAAATCCAGGCTTTGATGAATTTGATTCCAAGTCCAAGACCAATGACCCGGTTTTCTTTGGAGAAATGGTGAACTACATGGATATGCTAGTGGGTTCCATCGTCGCTAAAACCGAAGAACTTGGTATCCGCGAGAATACCTTGATTCTGTTCGTAGGAGATAATGGTACGGATAGAAAAGTAACCTCTTCTCAACATGGTAATGCTATCAAGGGAGCAAAAGGTTATACTACCACCGCAGGTACGCATGTTCCTTTCATTGCAAACTGGAAAGGAAAGATCAAGCCGGGAAGCAGTAATGATAATCTGATTGACTTCTCTGATTTTTTGCCTACTCTTCTTGAAACAGCCAATTTTCAGAATTCAGTTGGTTTAAAAACCGATGGATTGAGCTTTTATGGCCAATTACTAGGGAAAAATTCCCCGCGGAGAGACTGGATTTATTGCTACTATGCGCCGAACTGGGGAAATTTTGAAAACGCTATCTATGTACAAAATACCGAATGGAAATTGTATGGAGATGGTAGAATATACACCCTTTCAAAAGATCCTCTGGAGCAATTTCCGCTAATAAAAGAAGACCTTTCTAAGAAGGTAAACCGAAAAATCTCCTCTTTTGAAAAAGTGCTAGAGGGTTATGTAGTAACAAACTAGTGAGGCCCAACTCTTAACTTGGTGCTTAGTCTTAGGCCATACTTTTAACAAACCTAATCATGCTAAAACAAACCCTAATAGTCTTCTTTCTTTTCTTATTAAAATCTGGATTGGTTTATTCTCAAGAGGTGAGTCTCAAAATAGGAGTTAAAGAGAGTATAGGGTCCGAAATGCTGCAAGAGAGAAGGGAGTTTATAGTCAGTCTTCCCTCTGACTATGAGTCCTCCAACTTATCGTATCCGGTGCTCTATGTTCTGGACGGGAATGAAACTGCGCTTCTTGAGGCCATTGTGGTGACGCGTGATCTTGGAGTGAAAATGATCATTGTAGCCATTCCCAATACCGACCGCGACAGAGATATGATGCCTCTAAGCACGCCTACGTATGAAGTGAAGAACCCTGAAGCGAAGAACTTCCTTTCATTTATCGGCTCTGAACTTATACCCTATATCGAGAAAAAGTATCGCTCAAATGGAGAAAGAACACTACGTGGAACATCACTTAGTGGATTATTTGTGATGTATGCTATGTTGGAAAAGCCTGAATTATTCAATAATTACATTGGAAACAGTGCCGGCTGGTACGCAGATATGCAGCCTTATTTTGACAGCTTGATTGAAAAGGCATTCCAAAAAAAGGAGTTGTTTGATGGGAAGAAGGTGTTCATCGCTAATTCTTTAAATGATCCCTATGATCCGGATAAAGAAGTCCATTATGCCATGCAGCAATTCACCAAAAAAGTGAAAATGGATCTGGGAGACAGGCTCTCTTTTGAATACAAGACCTATGAGGAATATGGACATGTACCCTTTCCGAGTTTTTACGATGGCTTAAACTATACTTTAGAAAAGTAATTGCTAAACTTACCTTGAACTTACTGCCCAAATATGAATTTGAAATCCACTATGCTAAAATCATTTAACTATTTACAAATCACCTTTTTTATAGCCATTTGTTTTCTTTTTTCCTGCCAGGCTAAGGTATCCAAAAAACAAATGTTACAATCGACGATCCAAGCTCAGCTTGACTCTATTCAAGGCGATGTCGCTGTGGCTTTTATCAATCTATCAGACCCAAGTGATAGCTTATTCATTAACGCCAGCGAGGAATTTCATGCGGCCAGTACAATGAAAGTACCCGTGATGATTGAGCTTTTCAAGCAGCAAAAACAAGGGAAACTTGATCTTAATGATTCAATTCTGCTGAAAAATGAATTCCGAAGCATAGTTGATAGCAGCTTATACAGTATGGATATTGGCGTGGATAGTGATGATGCTGTTTATAACAAAATTGGTGGGAAGGTAACCCTGAAAGATCTAATGTATCCCATGATCACAGTGAGTAGCAACTTGGCAACGAATGTTTTGATCGAACTCGTAGGGGCAAAAAACGTGACGGCTACTATGCGGGATTTGGGAGCTGAAAAGATAGAAGTACTCAGAGGAGTAGAGGATCAGAAAGCCTATGACTTAGGCCTGAGCAATTCTACCACTGCCAAAGATTTGATGGTTATCATGAAAGCTATTGCAGAAGAAAAAGCTGGTACAAAACAGGATTGTGATGAAATGATCAGAATTTTGAAAGACCAGCAATTCAACGAAATCATTCCGTTTTACCTGCCAAAAGATGTGACCGTAGCACACAAAACTGGATCGATCACAGGTGTTCACCATGATGCGGGAATTGTTTATTTACCGGATGGTCGCTCCTACGTGTTGGTTTTACTTTCCAAAAATTTGGAAGATTTTGACAAAGGAACCGAGCAATTGGCAGGGATATCCAAGACAGTGTATGACCACATGATCTCACTAACGACTGAAAACTAGTGCCAATAACTACTTTATAAATGGCTGCGGGTGATTTTTGAAGGGAAGGAATAGAATTAGTTTTAGGTTTAGCGTAACTTAATTTTAGACTCATCGGTCTGAAATACTCAAAGACTTCTCATTAATATCTCTCACGATTTTATCCAACTCTAATGTGGAGTTTTTAATGTGATTCAAAAGTTCTTTTGTGCCTTCATCAACTTTATTTTCTGAAAGCTCCAGCAGGTTGACTAATCCAAGCAATCTGGCCAAGGGAGCTCTGACCACATGTGATTGAATCCATGCGATCTCCTTAAAGGCTTCATTCTGCTCCTCAATTTTCCGCAAATACTCAAGTTTATCTGTGATATCATTGACCAAGACCAAACCTGCATCTTTGTTGTTAATTTTCACTTTGGCAGGACTGATTTCTACATCAATGATTTCTCCGCTCTTTTTTATATGCCTAGTTACTCGTTGAAAAGCTGGATCCTGATTTACCCAAAAACTCACTATAGATTGTTTTAATTTTTCGGCTTCCTCCTTTGGCCGAAAATCAAAAAGAGTCATTGCTAAAAATTCGTCTCTGGAATAGCCATATTTTGAAAGTGTAGCCTCATTTACATCTAAGACTTTTAAATTTTCCAATTCATATACGATAATTGGAGAAGGGTTTAATTGGAAGAGATCGGAGAATTTTCTCCTTGATTCTTTGAGTTCAGAAATAAATTTGACTCGCTGAATATTGTAGAGTAAACTTTTGTAAAGAATTGCTGCTGTCAAATCATCTTTGAGTAAATAATCAGAAGCGCCCAAAGCCAAAGACAAGCCTCCAAATTCAAAATTAGAAAAGCCGGTTAACACTACTACGGGAATTCCTATTGCTCGCTTTATGATTTCCAATACTAATTCTTCTCCAGATTTATCAGGGAGGGAAAGATCTAGAAATACGATGTCAAATGTATGTTCATCATGTTCTAAATAAGCAGCGGCAGTTTTGAAATTTTCGGCGTGTTGGATGTTTAAATTAAGAATTGATTCAGAGAGATATTCTTCCAAAATCACAAAATCACCAAGATTGTCCTCAACTACTAGAATATGGTATTTAACTTCATCTTTTGGCATTATGTTCTTGTTTTGGAATTAAGTGTCGATAACCAAAACTCCTCAATTTTACTTACCACATTCACGTATTCATCTATTTCAACTGGCTTGATAATATAACAATAAGCTTCCAGGTTTTTTGCTTTAATATTTTCTAACTCTGAAGACGATGTGGTAAGAATTATTACGGGTATGTTTTCCAACAACGCGTTAGTTTTCATAAAATCGATCACCTCATAACCATTTATTTTGGGCAGATTAATGTCTAACAAAATCAAATCAGGTAATGTATCAGAATCCTTAATAGCCAGACCATCAAGTAAATCTATTGCTTCGGCTCCGTCTCCTAATGTATCGATTTTGTTCACCATTTTTGCATCGCTCAGGGCTTCGGTTAATAAAACGATGTCTCCTTCATTGTCCTCGACTAGCAAAATATTAATCGCTTGAATTGCCATATTCTTTTAGCGTAAAATGAAATTTAGTGCCTTTGCCTGAAGACTCTACCCAAATTTTTCCACCATGCTGGTTTATTACCTTTTTACATATCGCAAGTCCTATACCAGTTCCGGAATATTCATTTTTACCATGTAGACGACTGAATACCTTGAATACCCTATCGAAGTATGCCTCATCGATTCCTATTCCATTGTCCTCCACTGTAATTTGGGAGATGCCCCCCTCAGTTTTAGAATAAATAGAAATTATAGGCACTTTTCCCTGTTCTTGATATTTCAAAGCATTGGAAATCAAGTTAATAAAGACACTTTTGATAGGTGTTTTAATTCCTGAGATTTCGGGTAAGTCCCCCACAATCAGCTCTGCCTTTTTCTCATCAATCAAGTTCTTTTTGAGAACTATTACTTCTTCTACCAGCGTCTTGAGATTAACTCGGTCTAATTTACTCTCATCAAAACCAATACGGGAATACTCCAGCATATCGTCAATCAAGGCACTCAGTCTCTTCGCTCCGTCAACAGAGAAATTTATGTATTGAATTCCTTTTTCGTCCAAAACAGGGCTGTATTTCTTCTCCAGTAGCTTTAGAAAAGAACTAATCATCCGCAGTGGTTCTTTCATATCATGAGAAGCCATTGACGCAAAGGATTTTAGCTCCGCATTAGCAGACTGCAGATTGAGATTAGCAGTTTTGATTTCTTCTTCCCTCAATTTCTTTTCTGTGATATCTACATGGGTCCCGTACATCATCAATGGATCGCCATCTGGCGTCCAAGACAATACTTTTCCTCGATCTACTATCCAAACCCAATGCCCATTTTTATGCTTCATACGAAATTCAGCTTCATAGGAATTGGTTTTGCCCGCAAAATAGTCCTCTAATAATCTATTGGATTCTGTCAAGTCCTCAGGGTGAGAATGATCAACCCAGGTTTGAATGGAGATCGGCTCCAGCTCTGCCAGCGAGTACCCAAGGATATTTGCCCAGGTTTCATTGTAGGTAGCCTCACCAGTCTGCACATTCCATTCCCAGGTGCCAGCATGCGTCCCCTCAATTACATTAGAAAGCCTCTGCTTTTGATTGGCTAAGTCTAGTTCCGCCTCCTTCCTTTTAGTCACATTTTGAGTGGCTCCTATCATCCTGATGGCTTTGCCAAACTTATTGCGAATAATCAATGCATTATCGGTGACATAAACTATATCCCCATTGGCTTTTTGAAATCTGAATTCTTGGTACCATTTATCACCATCTCCCAAAAGTGTTTCTTCTAAATTCCGCTCAACAATCGGTAGGTCGTCCGGATGAATTTTTGATTTCCAAAACTCATCCTTATTGGTTTCTTGATTACTTGAATACCCAAGTAGTTCGTCGAAGTTGTCACTACGAAAAGTATATCTTTCCACCAAGTCCCAATCCCAAATCATTTCAGAAGTTGCTCTTGTGGCCAGTTTAAATCGCTGATTACTGAGCCTGAGTTTACGGGTAGTCTCCCTGACTTTTTTTGCAAGTTTTTTCGGTTGGTTCGCTAAGTTATAGATTAAGTAGCCAAGCATTATAGCAAGCAGTAGGCGCACAACTAAGACAAAACTGATGGAACTAAGCGTCTTGCTTGAGTTGAGCTGAACTTGAATAACCCAATTTCCTTGAGGGATTTCAATTTCTTTTAAAGGACCCTCAGCAACCGTAAAGTCACTGGACAGTAACGAGCTACTAGCAGTATCCGAAGGGAAATGTTTGAATAGGTCGACTGTAAATTCCGGGTTGTTTTGAAACCCTTTGAAAACTTTATTTATAAATTTTTGCCAATCGATTATAGCTACAGCAAATCCTGTAAATTCATCCCCTATAAATAGTGGCTGACGAGCCAAAATGCCTTTTCCTCCTTGTCTAAGGTTAATCGGGCCGGCAAAGAAGAGTTGCCTTTTTTCTATGGCAAGGGCAGCTTCTTTGGCCGCCGTAGAGTCGGCTAAAATATCAAAGCCAATGACTGATTCATTTCCCACTAGCGGGTAAGTAGCCACGATGACTCCGCTGTCCAGGTATTGTATTTGATCAATTAAATCAACATTATCTATGATATTCTTACCAATTTCATTGAAGTTTTGATCAACCTTATTCGTTTGAAGCAAAAAAGCCAAAATACCTACTGAGGTATTAGCAGTATAAATCACCTCCTCTATTCTGTTTTCAATCAGTTCCGCTGCCTGGGATACTTTATTGGTTTCTTCGATTTGGTTTAATTGATATTCTTTTAATGTAAGAAATAACCCAACTCCCAAGGATAGTATAAATGCAACGCACCCTAGAAGTATCGGGAATTTATAAATCACCTTTTTCATACAGCAGGAGGTTTTTTAAGAGTGAACCTGAAATTAGTCCCTTGGCCGAGGGTTGATTCTACCCAGATTCTTCCTTGGTGAAGTTCTACTATTTTCTTACCGATAGCTAGCCCAATACCTGTACCAGAGTAGGTTCCTTTTATGTGCAACCGTTGAAAAATTACAAAGATCTTTTCCAGGTATTGTTTTTCTATTCCAATACCGTTGTCTCTGATCGAAAACTCCCATTCACTTGCTTTTTCAATGCAAGAAACCCAGATTTCTGCCTTTTGCCCTTGTGGCTGATATTTGATCGCATTAGAGATCAAATTTTGAAATAACTGAACCAAGGTGTTTTTGTGCCCATAGACCCTAGGAAGCGGATCAATATGAAAAACAGGTCTCGCTTTATCAATATTTTTCTTCAAAAAAAGCAGAGAGGTTTCTAGCAATTCTTTTGACTCAACCCATGATTTGGTTTCTTTGACACTATCTAGTTTAGAGAATTCCAGCAGGTCTAAAATGATCTCACGCATTCTTTTTGCGCCATCTATTGCAAAGTGAATGTATTGCTTACCTTTTTCATCTAGGACAGCATCGTAGCGCTTTTCGATCAACCCCATAAAACTGGTGATCATCCGAAGAGGTTCTTGCAAGTCATGGGAAGCAACATATGCAAACTGCTCCAGCTCCTGGTTAGAAAGTGCAAGTTCGTGATTTGCTTTTTTAAGGTTTTCGTTGAGAGTTTGCAGTGAGTTTTCGTATTCTTTTCTATCACTTATATCTTGAATAGCACCAACTATTCTGACTGCCTTTCCTTTTTTGTTTCTAATGATGATAGACATTTCATTTACAAAAGCATAACTACCATTATACTTCCTAAAACGATATTCTCCTGACCAATATTTCTGAGATAAATCCTGCCTCGCGTTTTGTATACTGGTTTCAATTCTCTCGAAATCATCCGGATGAATAGCGTTTGACCATAGATCTCCAGAAGCCTGATTTTGATTTTCGGGATAGCCAAATAGTCTATTGAACCCCTGACCCAAAAAGACAGTGTCATTCTCCAAATCCCAGTCCCAAATTGCGTCTGAAATTGCCTCCGAAACAAGGGTAAATCGATCATTGCTGACTTTCAACGCTTGCTCCGCCAAATAACGCTCGGTATCATCTGACACCGTGGAAATCATCAGATTCAAGTCTGGAACAGGAATATTTTTTGCATTTATTATTCTTTCTCGACCATCTTTTGTGTTGATAAATATGCCTTCCCAAGACATTCTATCTGGATCCTCACTAGTAATGTCTTCAAGTATCTTTGTTTTAATCCAGTTGCGATATTCTGGATTCGGATAGACATTAGTAAAGAAATCATCTACATTGAGTAGTTCGGACTTTGGCCATCCATAAATATCCGAAAAAGCTTTATTCATGTAAGTAGCCTCACCATCACTGATTTTGTTCACTGCTATTCCTAACGGGACATTGTTAAGGGTAGATTCGATAAAAAAATTTCTATCCTTGAGCTCAAGTTCAATTTCCTTCTCTTTGGTTATTTCCTGAGCCGTTCCTCTGAATAAAACTATTTCTCCATTTTCATCTTGAATGGCTTCCCCTTTTTCATGAATGTATTTGAATCTATTTCCTTCTAAAATAATTCTATACACAAAATCCAATTTCTTTTCCTTGGACAAAGCCCTATTCATATGATATAAAAATGTATTCTGGTCCTCGGGATGTATTGACTGAAAGAAAAACTCATGATTTATAATTTGAGCATTCTTATTTATCTCCCATATTTTATACATTTCATCGGACCAAAAAACTTGCTTGGTTTTCAAATCACTCTCCCAGTAACCTATATTAGATATTTCTTGGCCTTTGAGAAGTTGCTTGTTTTGCTCTTTTATTTTTTCTGAAGCGGATCTTTTTTCAGTAACATCTCTAGAAAAGCAAGCTAACCCTACGATCTCGCCATCAACTTCTATTGGTGTTATTTTAGTTTCAAAAAATATAGGGGATTCATTACTACCTAAACTTACTTTTTCTTCAGAATGTATGACATTTCCTTGTAGTGCCTTCTGATAATTTTTCTTCCAGTATTTTATTTCCTCATTTAAAAACAGCTCTTGCGAGAAAATGGAGTCGCCTGGCTTAATTTCCCATCCTTTTGTGTTTTTAAGGTGTTTCAAAAACGTATCATTACCACTGACTAGCTTGAAATCTCTATCCAGGCTCCAGATTAAATCAGGTGAGGAGTTAAGAATAGTATGAATTCTGAATTTCTCCTGAGCTCCCTTTTTTTTCAGTTCTACCAGTTCTGTTATATCACGGGCTATCCCAAATACCTGATTGCTGTCTTCTTTTAAATTCCCAGACCAATTAAAGTAGAGCAGCCCTCCGTTTGAGTCAATTAATCTAATTTCAAAGTTTCTGACTTTCTCCCCTTTTAAAACACTTTCAAAAGCCCTGTTGGTCTTTTCCAAATCAGGTGGATACAAAAAATCAACAAATTTCTTTCCTACTAACTCTGTCTTTGAATACCCTAAGGTTTCCATTACACTTTCAGAAACTTTCGCTATGAGTCCATCGGCATCAAATAAAAAAATCAGATCAATTGAATAGTCTAATATATTACCCAGTTCGCTGGAGATGGCTGCATGCTGGCTTTCTCTACCTTTGAGATTAGTAATATCTTTAGAGGTCCCAAGTAAGAAATGAGGCTTCCCTTCGATGTCATATTGGACGACCCCTTCAGAGACTACATACCTAATTTCTCCTGAAGGCCATATAATTCTTTTTTCCAGTTGGTATGGCTTCCCTTGTTCTATGCTGTTTTCAAAAGCTTTTTCAGCAAGAATTTTATCCTCTGGATGTATGATAGAAAGCCCAAGGTCGGTGCTTGGAGGATTCCTTGTGCGATCCAACCCACAGATCTTATAAAATTGATCTGACCATTGATTTTCTCCTGTTTGTAAATTGGCTTTCCAAAACCCAACTCCAGATATATTCTCAATTACTTCAAATAACTCTTTGCCACTTTCACTCAAATTCATGTGAGAAAATGCAGTAGGGCTTACAGAATTGGAGTTTTCTTTTTTTGAGCTAGGCATGCTAGGAAAGTTTCAAAAGAAATATAATCCTTTTCTATGGTTTGTTTAAATTTTAAACCACAGATGGGTTCAGAAAAATATAAATAAAAAACAGTCTATTAGGTCTTTTAGCCCAAAGAATGATTTTGTTCTAGTTATATTCTAATTAAACCTTGACAAATTACCATTATGTGTTTTGAGTGATTCATTTATAATTAATACCCCTATCAACTGCAATTAGATTTTTCTTTTGTAAAAATAAAGAACCTTGCACATTCCGCTAGCTAGTGGAATATGCAAGGTTCTAGATAGAATGGGTTTTATTTTAGTCCAAACTTATAAATACATGTCTGCTCGTACTTTTCTCCCGGCTCCAAAATCGTAGAAGGGAAATTCGGTTGATTTGGAGAATCTGGATAATGCTGAGTTTCCAGACAAAATGCCGACCGCTGCTCATAGACTTTTCCACCTTTTCCTGTGATCGTGCCATCTAGGAAGTTACCGCTGTAGAACTGGATCGCAGGCTCAGTTGTCCACACTTCCATTTCTATTCCCGTCAGTGGAGAGGAGATCACGGCGGCCTGTGTCAAGCTATTTCCAGTTTTGTCCAGTACCCAGTTGTGGTCGTACCCGCCACCAAATTTCAACTGCTCATTTTCATTTTCGATTCGCTCACCTATTAGTGTAGGAGTAGTAAAATCAAAAGGAGTTCCTATCACCGAAGGAACTTCACCAGTGGGGATCAACACCTCGTTCACCGGGGTGTATTTGCTGGCATTCAGCTGTAGTGTATGATTCAGAACTGTCCCGTTACCCGCACCATTTAGATTAAAGAAGGAGTGATGAGTCAAGTTTACCGGCGTGGCTTTGTCAGTTTCGGCCTCATAAGTCACCTTAAATTCATTGTCATCAGTGAGTGTGTAGATCATCTTCACTTTCAGCTCTCCAGGGAAGCCTTCTTCTCCATCCGGCGAAGTATAACTGAAGATCAATGCATTTTCTCCAGACTTTTCCACATCCCAAATCACAAAGTCCATTCCTCCAGGACCACCATGTAATGTCTGTCCGTTATTATTCTGAGGCAAGGTATATTCCTCACCATTTAACGTAAATTTCCCATCGGCAATGCGATTACCATATCGGCCAATCGCTGCTCCAAAGTACTTTTCGCTGCTTTCTAAATAGCCGTCCAAGGTCTCAAATCCGAGTACCACGTCCACCGGATTTCCGTCTTTATCAGGAACCCAAAGATGGGTTACACGTGCTCCAAAATTGGTGACTTTCATTTTAATGCCATTGGCATTTTTGATCTCGTATGTTTCCACTTTTTTATCTTGAAATGTAGTGCCAAATATCTGTTCTAGTAAAGTATCTTCTACTTTGGTTTCTTCTTTTGGTTTGCTCTCGCAACTGTAAAGTAAAACCCCCAGCGCTATTGCACCAAAGGTTTTGTTGAAATGATTTTTCATTGGGATTACTTAGTATATAAAGGTGCGTGAATGCTTTTCATCTTTGACACATCAAATTTGATGACTTTTCTGTCATATGTCATCAATCCGTTTGTCTCTATTTCCACATCAGTAGTCTGTGTGTAAACTGCCGCCGAAAGCCCTGCTTCAATCAATTCTCCAAGCTTAGTCATCAGACCGGCATAGCGATCGAATAACTCATCCTGATTCTTGAAACTCTGGTAGCCCCAGTTGTCTTTTTGCTGCCATACGTGCCCATCCACAGGAAGTCCCAGACCTCCAAATTCACCTAAAACAAGGATGTTTTCCCTACCAAAAATCCCTGGAGCCGGCATTTTCGCATCCGGGTAATTGTGCAAATCGATGATGTCACCTGCTATTTTTGTTCCTTCCATTTCGAAGTTGCCACCACTGGCACTATTTACCAATCTTGAAGGATCATGATTTTTGGTCCACTGGGTGATTTGTTTGGTTTTAAACTGTCCCCAAGCTTCGTTGAAAGGCACCCAAACCACGATGGAAGGGAAATTATAAAAATCATCCATGATCTCTTTCCACTCTTCTCGGAAAATCGCCTCAGACTCAGGAGTTCGATCACGGTCTGTACCACTTCCCAATACACCTACCTTCATCTCCCAACCGTTTCCCATATCACCACTCGGCATATCCTGCCACACAAGCATTCCCATCTTGTCACAGGCATGATACCAAGTGGCAGGCTCCACCTTCACATGCTTTCTGATCATATTGAAACCCATGTCCTGAGTCTTCTGAATGTCAAAAACCATTGCTTCATGGCTAGGTGCGGTGTACAAACCATCTGGCCACCAACCTTGGTCGAGCGGACCATATTGGAACAAAAACTCGCCGTTTAGCATCATGCGTTGAATGCCATTCTCATCCGGGGCCATGCTGATTTCTCTCAAAGCCGCATAGCTTTCTACAGCATCGACTACTTTCTTTCCTTCAATTAATTCTAGTTTCAAATCATACAAAACCGGATTTCCCGGAGCCCAAAGCTCAGCATCTTTGATGGTCAACTTGGCTGTTTGAGATGGATTGATCGTTTGCTCAGCGAGCATGATACCATCTTTCCACGCAGCTACTTTCACCAGCTGTCCAGCGGCGGCATCAGCCACTTCTGGAGTCACTATGATTTGTCCGGACTGAATATCAGAGGCATTTCTCAAACCGGAAATGTAGGAAGCAGGAACTGTTTCCAACCAGACTGTTTGCCATATGCCAGTCACCGGAGTGTACCAAATGCTATTCGGATTCTTCACCTGTTTGCCTCGTGGCTGAGGGCCATCATCAGACGGATCCCACACGCGTACTTGTAGATTTTGGGATTTTCCGGATTTCAGAAACTCGGTAATTTCAAAGTCAAATGGGTCATAGCCACCTTGGTGTTTTCCCACACTTTTCCCATTTACAAAAACCTCCGTTTCCCAGTCAGATGCTCCGAAATGCAAAAGAACTTTGTCCTTGCTTGATTTCTTAGGGGTGGAAAAAGTGGTGTTGTACCAAAGCTCATTGTCTTTACCCACTGTTTTTCCTACACCCGAAAGCGCGGATTCTACGGCAAAGGGAACCAGAATTTCTCCATCAAAACTTGTTGGAACCGCCTGACCTTTTGGCTTGATAGCATAGTCCCAAAGTCCGTTCAGATTCACCCAGTTCTCTCGGGTCATTTGTGGTCTTGGATATTCCTGATGCACATTTTCAGGTGTCACCTGAGCTGCCCACTCGGTCATGATTTTCCCTTCTACAGGTTTGTAAGGGGAGGTTTGGGCTGTCGCAAAGTGCTGCGCAAAAAGCAGACACGCGCCAATAATGAGGGTTATTTTCATAGGTATATGAGGTTTATTGTTTTTGTTTTCGAGGAAAGAATTTCTTATTTGATAACTTCTTCAGTTATGCCTCGGCCTTAATTCTTTTTCAATTGTTTGATTTTTTTGTCAAAGTCAGAGATGATTGTTTGAGTCTTATTGAAGTCTTCATATTCACTCACTGCTTTTTTGTCCGCCTGTAGTTTGGATATAACCCCTTTGCCAGTAAGTACTTTGTACTCGTTAAAAGTTAGAAATTTGTTTACACTTTCCGCAAGACCTTCCATGGTGAACGTGTTTTTTCGTTCTATTAGTCCTTCTATGTAGTCAAAGTATCCTGTAACGGCTCTTTCCAATTGCGAGATTTCGTTTTCCTGAAGGTAGTTTTTAGCTATGATAACATCGGATTTTAACACTCTGCCATCTGGACTATTTTTCCAAGTTGTGAGTCCCATATTATCCTTCTTTGCATCTGAAGAAAGATGAATGATTTCAGCTGCCGTTTTTCCCGTGATGGCAAAATGAAACTTATTTTGAACCATGGCATAGAAGTTTTTCGTGATCTCGGACTTAGGATTGTAGTCGATGCTGCATTCAGCAAAAATATCGGTTACTTGTTGGTAGATTCTGCGCTCGCTCGCTCGGATTGAACGAACTCTGCGAAGCAATTCCTTAAAGTAATCTTTGCCAAAGGTGGTAGTGCCCTGTTTTAAACGCTCATCATCCATAACAAAACCCTTAATGATATACTCTTTTAAGGTTTGCGTAGCCCAGATTCTAAATTGAGTTGCTTTGGATGAATTGACACGGTATCCGACAGAGATAATGGCGTCTAAGTTGTAGAACTTTGTTTTGTAATTTTTGCCGTCAGAAGCAGTTGTTTCCAAAATGGAAATAACTGAATTCTCTTGAAGCTCACCTTCTTCAAAAATGTTCGTTAAGTGCTTGCTTATTGCTGGTACATTCACACCAAACAATTCACTCATAGCTTTTTGGGTCAACCAAACACTCTCATCCTGCAGGAAAACCTGTACCCGAACTTCACCTGATGGCGCAGTATATAGCAGAAAGTTGTTTACATCACTCATTGTCTAAATCAAGATTTACTTAAAAATGCACGATGGAATATTCTTGATACCTACTACTAATTACTAGCTACTGCTAATAAATCCTCACTTCCTTGAAATGCGCATAGGAATCTGTTCCTCCCTTTGCCACTAATCCAAGTCGGAAGCCCATGCCCCAAGGGACTAAATGCTTCACATCTTGTTCTTCGCCAACTTGAATTGCTCTTCCATCCACGATAGCTGAAGTAGTCATTTTATAGCCGTCCTTCATGCTCAGGATCAACTTGACTTCTTTGCTATCAGGAATTGTTTGAGTTGCTATTTCTCTGGTTTCTTGGTTGATCGTCTCCCAAAGAATCAGCTGATTTCCTTTTACTGAAATGCCCATTCCAGCCGGAGGAGCACCAAATCCGTTATTTGCCCCTCCGATCACCGCCAATCCTGCAGCTGCTTTCTCATCTGGAATAACTGTGGCCTCATAGTGATAATCCAATGATTTGGTGCCTTGCACCAAAAGTGTTCCCAGCATTTCATTTTCAGTTGAGGCTTGCAGTTGCAGACCAGCTTTACCTGTTTCGTATTGAATATCCTGAGTCACACGCCATTGCCAAACTGGATCGAGTCGTTTTTTGAAATTATCAGTGAATTCCAGAGAAGCTTTACTTCGTTCATAGCCAGCATTATTGGCTAAAATTGGCCAGCCATCAGCAGTCCATTCTATTTTCTCCAAAACTCCCTGACGTCCCACGTACACAGATCCTTCCGTATTATAAGCATGATAAAGCATCCAAAAATCTCCGTCTTTCTCCACCACAGTCCCATGTCCAGCGCATTTCCAGTTTTCATTGTCTTTTAAAACTGGGTTCATGTCATACTTTTCCCAAGGTCCCAAAAGCGTTTTGCTTCGAGCTACTCCCGTGACATAATCACAGCTGATTTCGCAGCAGCCACGGGCGGAATAAGTCGCATAGAAGTAGCCGTTTTTTTGAAAAATGGCGACGCCTTCCACGAGTCCACCTTCCCAGGGCTGGTCGTTGCGGAAAAGCTCATGTTTCTCTCCGATTAATTCAGTACGATTTTCGTTCACTTCCTGCGCCCATATCGGAGTTTTTTGACCCTTGCTGTTTCCGTCTTCCTTCCACAGCACATAGAGTTGCCCATTTTCATCACGTGTTTCAAAAGCATCGATCGAACCGTATTCCTGAGCTACAAGGGGACCGTGGTCAGTAAATTGACTTTCCGGAGAATCAGCACTGGCTACTGCCACAGAGAGCCGATTACTTTCTTTGTCCCGTGCGGTGTAGTAGGCGTATATTTTCTTTTGCTCCGCATCGTAAGAAAGCTCTGGCGCCCAAAAATTATTTTTCGCCCAATCCGGTGCACCAGCGGGAAAAATATAATTAACCAATTCCCAATTCACCAAATCTGTGGACTTGAAGATCGGAAAAAGCGGCGCCCATTCATTGGAAGTGGCGGAAGCGTAGTAATACTTGCCGATTTTCACCACCGTCGGATCAGGTCGATCACCTGCCAAAACGGGATTGTCAAACGCACGGTTTTGGGCAAATCCTACTGCCGAAAGTCCCAGTATCAGGAAGAAAGCAGTAGCTGTTAAAAGAATTCTTTTCATTGATTTTTGGGTTATTTTCTAACTGTAGAAAAGCAGGGGGGCTAAGCTTTACCACTAATTTTCTTCGGATCATCATTTAAGCATCCCTTCTCTATGGAGAAACAGTTATAGTTCTCTCCTAGGTTTGCTGTAAGGCCATCTTTATAGACGAAAAATCTAAAGCTTTCTGGCCTTTCGGGAAGCTTGATCATCAACCGGGCGCCTTTGGCGCCCGGTTGATGAAGTAAAATTGATTTGTATTTTCTGTGGGGATTCGGTCTACGATCGTGACCGAGTTATTAGAGTTTTTGGTAGGGTTGCAAGAAATCAGTTGTGCACTGAGAAATAGTGCAAGGGCTGATTTAAAGTGGTTTCTTGACATTTTTAGCAGGTTTTGGGACAATGAAAGTTCCCGAGATTGCTACGCCTTGTTTCAGACTAGGCTTGATTTTGGTCGTGTTTCTAGTGTAAGTCTTTTTCATAATAGGTTTGGGTTTTTGTTAATAAATGAGTTTAAACCCCAAGTTAACAATGTAAATCTAAAATGGCCTTCATTATTGAAAGCAAAATGTAAATGTCTCCAAACCTTTTTTGAAATTTATATACTTCTATTTCAGGTTCTTGGAAAAATCTAATCCAAAATGGGAGATTGCTGACTGGTGGTACTAGGTTCTCTACCTGCCACACTTGGCCAGCCATTTGCCCAGATTAACTTATCCAAAAGCAATACTCGTCGATTAGTGCCATTATTCAGTTTAGGCTTTTGTTTTGCCATTCCATGATACAATAACCAATCCTGACCTTCAGCATCAGTTACAATTTCGGCATTGTGTCCTGGACCTGCATAGCCATTTCCGCTTGTATTTCTGCCTACCACTAAGGTGCCGGAACCTGAGTCCATCAAGCTTTTGCCATCCTTGTCCAGATAAGGCCCTTCCAACTTCTCAGATCTGCCTACCAACACTCTGTAGGTACTATTGGCTCCTTCGCAGCATGTTCCAGCAGAACCGAACAAGTAATAGTATCCGTCTTTCTGATAGACATAAGCAGCTTCGAGGTGATTACCTGCCACTTGAACTTTTACACCAGTTGGCTTTTTGCCATCGGCAGTTAATTCTGTTAGATACAAACCATGGAAACTCCCCCACATCAGGTATTTCTTGCCGTCATTTTCGATATAAAATGGATCTATGGAATTCGCAACGCCAATTTCTTCTGAGTCAAAAACCTTCCCTTGATCTACAAATGGTCCTTCCGGCTTGGCAGCAATTGCCAATCCCACTCCAGGGTTAGGGTCTCCCCAAGTAGAAAATGAATAATACATATAAAATTGGTTGCCTACCTGAGTTACATCTGGAGCCCAGATGCCTCCTCGTTCTTTCCAATCAGGCTTTTTGTCCATCGAATTGCCCACCAATTCCCAATTAACCAAGTCTTTTGATTTGATCACAGGAACTAGGTGATAACCACCTTCCTCTCCCCAATTGTCTTCTGTGCCGTAAGCATAGAATTCATTTCCTACCTGAACCACTGTTGGATCTGCCAATACAGGCTCGAAAACAGGATTTGTATAGTTGAGCGTATCTGTTTGCTGCGGATTATCGGAGTCTATAACTTGACCGTCATTCGTCGCTGAGCAGGAAGTAAAAGCAAGTAAAAGGCAAATGGATAGGTACATATGATATTTTTTTCTAAACATAAGATAAAATAGCCGGGTCACCCAGAACCCATCTCACTGGCTGGGATCGCCGGCTTATCCATAAGAGGCTTATAGATTTACTTTGACAATTTGCGAAAATATTCTATCCTCTACACCTTCTAATTTTACTCCAATGCGTGCATAGGCGTAGTTCTGAGTAGGAACTCTATCCGGAACATTCACTTCCATAGAGATGGAAGATAAACCTTCCAAGTCTCCTCCGCCTCTATTTGCGGTAGCGATACTGGTTCGGTTATCCACAAATGAGGTTTTACTTACGTAAAGAGAAACCTCCTGTATATTCTTGGCATTGGAATCAGTGATAATCTGTTCTAAGTCAAAAGTCGCTGTTACTTTGTCCGTTCCACCGCTGATGGAAGCGTCGCGAATCATATAATAAGGCATCACCTCTATGTCCATGGTACGACTTCCTGTGAGACTGATAGGAATTGTGTCATTACCTGATTGATCATTAGTGATCTTTCTGAATGGTCCCTGATTATTTGGTATGATCATTTTATAATCCCCTTTGAATAGAAGGGAAGAATAAGATCCATCCTGATCAACAGCGACGCCGATATTGCCAAGTCGCTGCCAGCCAGATTCCCAGAGCTCGATGTAGACGTCGTTATAACTCACGCCGATTGGCTCTCCTTGGTATACGATCCTGCCTTCCAATTGGAAGCTAGGCTCGTCGTAATTGTCATATTTACAGGATGCTAGGGAGGCTACTATTCCCATCATTCCCAGTATATTTTTGAAATTTAGTTTCATTACTTATTGAGTTTAGAGGAATACTTATTGATTAGGATTTCTGACAATCATCGGATTGTTGTTTCTCACATTATCTCCTATTAGAGAATAGTAATTTCCTAATCTGAATCTGTGTGCATTGAAAACCGGGGCAGGTAGAAACTCTTCGAAAATCCACTTTTCATGATTCGGAGAACCTGGCTCATAATATTTGAATGGCTTCAGACCAAAAACCCGTGTACTAACTGCCAAAGCATTACCAGGATTATTAGTGAGATCTGTGGTCTCACCGTTCCAAACTCGGTGTGCCAATCTCCAGCGCTTTTTGTCCCATAGAATGTGATTCTCAAAAGCCAACTCGACCTTACGCTCATGCACTATTCTGTCAAAATCAATTTCGCTTGGCGTCAAATCAATCGGGAAGCCAGCTCTTCGTCTCACCTGATTCATGTATTCTGCAGCTTTGTCCAACTGATCCAATTCAAAAGCAGCCTCAGCAGCATTCAACAGAATTTCCGCATACCTGAATCTTACCAACCAAACCGCAGAACCAGTACCTCTTTGACCAGAGCCTACAGATGTATCTACATATTTTCTTAAGTAAAAACCGTTTTGAGCTGACCATTCCAATTGATCAATTGGGCCGTCAAAACCAACAACCTGCTGAAGACCGGATCCTCCAGGCAGAGTAGCTTGCCCACCTAATTGGCCAGAAGTGATCACTGATCCGTCAGCTAACTTATAACCGGCCCAGATATCTACTTCTTTGCCTCTGAAAGTTGAGCCCGGTACGATCACCGTTCCCATCAATCTCGGATCTCTTCCTTCGAAAATATCCATTGGATCATCGTAATAAATAGGATCTCCAGACGCATCTTTTGTAGGCAATTCTGCGAAAGTATTGTCAAGTAATTCATATGACTGAATGAGGTTAAGCGATGGATTCATCTTTCCTCCGGAAGTATTTTCCTCTCTTAGTGAACGAGGGATATTCTCAATGGTAAACCCGTGAGTTCTTCCTTGGACTAGGAAGTCCTTGGCCATAATGATCTCATTGTTCGAGTTTTTATTGAGGAAAATATTGGAATAGTTCTCTGACTTGTCTGGATCCTGGTCATACAGCTCGTATGTTCCAAGAGCCATTACTTCCTCTGAAGCTTTTAAAGCCTTGGTATAATATCCATCAGCCATACTGGAAGGAATGCCCACCTCTCCACCTGGAAGAGATACCTCAGGAGTCAATTGACCATAATTGGCAATAGATCCGGCATATAACGCTGCTCTCGAAATCAGCGCAAGTGCAGCACCTTTGGTTGCTCTGGATTTTGTGTTTCCGTTTGGAAGATCATTTTTCACAGCTTCCATCTCTTCGATCACAAAGTCATAAACTTCGTGCTCCTTAGCTCTAGGATGTTGGAGGTAAGTTGGGTCACCGCTGTAGTCATATTCCAAAGGCTCCAATATTAATGGTACGCCACCCATTCTCTTCACATGCTCGAAGTACACCATAGCTCGGATGAACTTGGCTTCAGCCAAAAATCTGGTTTTTGATTCCTCAGAAATTTCGGTTGCTTCTTCACATTTCCGTATGAAAAGATTCAGGTCCCGGATGTAGCCGTAGTCCCACATTCCCCAGTCACCATAGCCATACTCTTGGTTTTGATGTCTCCAATAGTCGCCAGCGTTGCTCGCAAAAGTCTCATCGAAATTGGCATATTCCCACCAGTTTTCCAGTCCCTGATAATCTGGAAGTCTATTGTACAGATCAGCCAGCACGGAGAATACTAAGTCATCATTTGCCCAAACCTGATCTTCTCCAAGAATATCAGTAGGTTCTCTATCTAAAAACTCGTCATTGTTACATCCTGCAAAAGCAAGGAAAATGACTAGGTATATATATTTCAAATTTTTCATTGTTCGTTCGGGTTTATTAGAATGACACGTTGAATCCCACATTGACCACTTTATTCTGTGGATACTGCAAGCCATTTTCATCTGCTACTTCCGGATCTATTCCGAACTGATGCACATTATCAAGCGCAAACAGGTTGAAGCTGCTCACATATATTCGTGCTCTGGACATATTCCATCTGTTCAGCACTTTCTCAGGAAGTGAGTATCCCAATTCAAGGGTTCTCATTCTTAGGTATTTTACGTTAGTCAGCCACCAGGTAGAGTTCTTGTTGTAGTTACTATGGCCACCGGTGTTGAATCTCAATGGAGGGTTTTTACCTGGAATCCACTCACTGTTGATGTCCAAAATATCTTCTCTGTGATAGCGGTCGTCATACATGGAGGCCAATAGGTTTCCGCCGTTTTGGTATGGCCAGCGCATTTCCCAATTTTGATTGTAAGAGTACATTCCTCCACCAGAGAAGTCAGCTGTAAGGTCAAATCCTTTGTATTGGAAATTGAAGTTTAGACCAAAATTCAAGCTTGGTAGAGCACCAGATTGGTATCCAATTGGGCGCACATCATAGCCATCGATTTTGCCATCCATGTTTACATCTTTGTAGATCAAATCTCCAGGCAGCAAAGTCTTGTTTCCCTGTCCGTCGATATTAACCGGATAATCGTTGATTGCTTCGAAAGACTCAAATTGTCCAGTGACTTCATATCCCCAAAAAATCCCGTTGTAACGACCTTCACGGGAGTTTCTGTACTGATCCCAAGATGAACTGAAGGTTGGGTTATAGGATTCTACAAATTTGCTTCTTGAATAAGACACGTTACCGCCAATTCTGAATACTAAGTCACCTGCTCTTCCATTCCAATTGATAGCGGCTTCAGCACCGGAATTAGAATCCGAGTTTAAGTTTTCATCTGTCAAGCCATAACCAAGCTCCAGCGGTAAGAATATATCATTTCGTACACCTCTAAGGCCAGTTCTTTTTCTATTGAAATAATCCAAAGCCCCTGTGATTTTGCCACTGCCAAAGGAGAAGTCTATCCCTATATCTGCTATCGTTGCCACGTACCAGGAGAGGTTGTCAATTGGCTGACCTGTATTTGCAGACCCCTGGATATTTTCTCCGTCTACAATTACCGTGGAAGATCCATATCTGTACCCAGTGAGGTAATCAAATGGGCCGATTCCAATATTATCATCACCCAGTTGTCCATAAGATGCTCTGATTTTAAGTTCATCCATATTCAAATTGCTGGAGAAATCATCCATAAATCCTTCTTCAGAGATTCTCCAGCCCGCAGAAACGGAAGGGAAGAAGCCCCAGCGATTGTCTGGTGAGAATTTCCAGGAAGCATCTGCACGACCTGCTACCTCAAGTAGATATTTGCCCGCATAGTCATAATTTACACGTCCCACATAACCGATTCTGGCCTCTACTTGACGCTCGTCATTATAAGTGTCTGTATCAGCAAACTCAATAATGTCCAAGTAATTATTGGTAGGTACTGAGTGCAGGAAATTATAAAGACGGGTTCGCTCGATGCGCTCGTTCAAAAAGAATGCGGATACATTGTGCTTTTCGGCAAAGGTCTTATTGTAGTTCAAAGAAAGCTGCCATACATTTTCCATGATTTTAGTCTGACCCCGATCTCGGTATGGGTTGTCATTTCCCCCGGATCTGAAATACTCATCCGTCTCAGGATTGTACCCAAACACATCATAAGTGTATTCAAAGGTGTTGAACATGTTGTCTGCCAAATAGTAGGAATACATTCCTTTGGCTTTCAGGCCTTCTACAATCTCGTATTCAGCGATAAAGTTGGTCTGAAGCACCTGCCACTTGTTTTCATAAAAACCGGTACGGTCATAGTTTAGCAGCGCCCAATTCGTCTCGATATTGTTGATGTTAGCAGGATAATCAGGATTGTCATTGGCGTACGGCCGCTCGGTTGGTCTATTTCTGAAAAGCGCAAACCTTGGCTGCCAGTAATCATCTCCACCGGGAACACCTGGGTTTTCACGGTTTTCTATACGACCGTTGATCTGCATTCCTACAGTCAACTTATCTGTGATTTCGGTCGTGATATTTGACTGAATGTTAGTTCTATTAAATTCAAATTCATCTGAGAACACGGACTTTTGATCAAACCGGGTTACAGATAAATAGTAATTCGTGCGCTCTGATCCACCGGAAACTGATGCATTGAAGTTACTTTGAGGCGCATTTCCTTGGATTATAAAATCCTGCCAATCAAATGACCTGTAGCCATATTCAGTACCCTGCTTCCATTTTTCCAATTCTTCAGCAGTGATATTGGTATTACCAAACTGGTTAATATCGGCATCTGCTCTACCCAGCATCCATTCGTAAGCATCCACTCCTTCTGGGAACCTGGACCAGTTTTGGACTCCGTAATATCCATTGATGTTGATAGTAGGAGTTTCTCCACGTTTGCCTTGCTTGGTTTTCACCACGACTACACCATTTGCAGCTCGGGAACCATAAACGGCCGCCGATGCATCTTTAAGTATGGTGATACTTTCTATATCGCCCGGAGCTAGGTTGTTAAACTGTCCTTCGTCCTTTTGGATTCCATCAATTACGAACAAAGGCGTACCCATATTTCGAATCTGAAGCCAAGCTCCAGCGCCAGGTCTGCCATCAGGCTGACGGAAAGCTAAGCCTGCCATTTTACCGGCTAGCGCACCAGATACGGTTGCAGATGGGGCTTTATCAATATCCCGACTTGTTACATTCGCCACAGCACCGGTGATAGTTTCTTTTTGCTGCTCTCCGTAACCGACTACGATTACTTCATCCAGGCTTCCAAGATCACTTACTAATTCTAAATCCAGTTCGGTCTGGCTTCCGACTAATACTTCTTGGGTTTTGAATCCTATAAATGAGATTCGGAGTGAAGCATTATCACTTTTTAATTCGAGGACAAAATTACCGTCCAGATCTGTGACGGTTCCGTTAGTCGTTCCTTTTTCGAGGATACTGACCCCAGGCAAAGGCTCTCCAGAGGACTCTTCGAGGATCGTGCCTCGGATCGTGGTGCCGGTCTGAGCTAGTAGCGGCAGTACCGCTAACATCCCTATAAGGAGCATCAGAGTAGATTTCATGAGAAGAAGTCTTTTCATATGATTTCATTTTGGGTTAAAAATTATATAAATAAATAGGTGTTCGGTTTAGGCAATATTTTCCAATGAAGCCTTGAAAAAGGCACTTTCAAACATTTAGAAATAGAGGGAAAACACTGCGTTAGCCTGTGTAAACAATCTAGTAAGCTAGATCTTCAGGCTAGGTGGGAGTTGGTGTTTTTAGCATAGAGGTTTATTGAGGGTTATGTGTAAATAAATAAGTATCGAATAGGAGCTTTATCTTAAGTGAAAAGGCTCTTTTTCCGATAGTATAAAAGTAATTTCCACCGAGGCGAGCTTATATCACTAATACTTCAAAAAATAAAAGATTTACCGCTCCAGCTTTTCGTTAATCTTGTTAAAACTCTAAAATCAAAATATAATTCTGACTTTTGGTTATTTATCTAGTATTTATGTGTCAAATTTGTTGTTAATTCTTTAAAAAGTAAATCAATATTCTGAATTTAATAAGATCTAGATAAACTGGTCCGAAATCGATTGCGAACTGAAAAGTCTAGTAGGGTAGTTTTGTAACTTATCGGTCATCAAATGATAAAAATTCTCCAATCATTCATCAGAGAATGTAATTATTGAGTTCAAAATGAGCTAGCTAGGCGGATTTTGATAATTTCAGCATTACAACCCAAAATCCTATGACCTGGTCAAAAAGTAGAATGGCAGGTTTTCTAAGCCTCATTATTCTCCTGTCTATTTTCAGTCATGCATTAGCGCAGGACAAGCGCTACTATTTCCGGAATTATGATATTAATTCAGGTCTCTCGCACAACTCTGTTTTTTCGATTTTTCAGGATCGTCAGGGATTTATGTGGTTTGGGACCAAGTATGGTCTAAATCGATTTGACGGACAGCGATGGAAAGTGTACAATTCGGATTCAAAAGGCAATCCAGAAGATAAATTGGGGAGTGATTACGTCCATGTAATCCATGAGGATAGAGATGGAATCTTTTGGCTTGGGACGGATGAGGGGATTTATCTCTTCGACAAATCACTGGACAAATTCACGGCTTTTCCTTACCAAACAGCAGACGGACAATCTCCAGTAAACATTATTTCTTCTTTGGCTGAGGACAAGGATGGAAACATCTGGATTGCCGGTAATAATCAAGGAATATTCAGGTTTGATTTTCAGAAAAAGGAGTTGGAGCTTCTTTCCCATGACCCAACTAAAAAAGGAAGTCTTCCTGCGGGTAGTGTTTCATCTGTGAAAGTTGATGTTCAAAATGTGGTTTGGGTAGGTCTACTTGAGAAGGGAGTTGGGCGATATATTGAAGACAGTGAAACTTTCTCCATGTACATGGATGAGGATGGCAAGCTCACTCAGGATCAGGTTTTAGGCTTGCAGGACTGGGGGGATTTCATGTTGATTGGCACCAAAAATGCCGGGGTGAAAAAGCTCGAAAAAAGCAGTGGAAAGATTACAGATCTGCTCACAAAAGATGCAAAGGGGAATCCTATCTACGTCCGTGATATGCTCCAATTCAGCCAAAATGAACTTGGGATAGGCACTGAATCAGGGCTTTTCATTTATGATTTTGTGACCAATACCTTTCAAAATCTTCAAGAGAATTCGGATGACCCTTATTCCCTTTCCAACAATGCGATCTACTCACTTTGGAAAGATACTGAAGGGGGTATTTGGGTAGGAAGCTATTTTGGAGGTGTGGATTTCCTACCAAATCAGGCGGTCAAATTTGAAAAATACTACCCTATCACAAATGCCAATACTATTAGTGGCATGCGGGTAAGGGAAATGGTAGGAAATGGTGACGGCAAGATTTGGATTGGAACTGAAGATGCTGGTTTGAATCTTTTTGATCCGCAAACAGGAAAGTTTGAGCAATTGTCTACCGGTGATTCAGATCGAGAGCTGCCTTATAGAAACGTCCACGGCTTGGCAAAACAAGGAGACAAACTCTGGATAGGCACATTCAATACAGGAGTAAATATACTGGATACTTCAACTGGAAAAATCAAAAAAATCACCTCGAATACACCGGGGTCCGGATTGACGAATGATGATCCTTTTGCAATACTTGCCGATAGCCGTGATAGAATTTGGATTGGAACTCCAAGTGGGCTTTTTCTTTTTGAAAAAGGTAATGAACAGTTTAGAAAAATAGAGGAGTTCAGAAATTACTTTGTGTATGATCTGCTTGAAGATGAATCAGGAACGATCTGGGCAGGAACTTACAATGATGGTTTGATTAGATTCAACCCGGACACTGAAGAAACTTCACAGTTCGTCCCCGACCCATCCACAGCTGGAAGTATTCCGCATCAGACAGTGATCGATCTATATGAGGATTCTGGGCATACACTTTGGATCGCTACTGCCGGTGGTGGTTTCGCAAAATTCAATAAGGCAGATCAATCCTTTACATCCTACACCATCGAAAAGGGATTTCCTGCAAATACCTATTTTAAGATACTGGAAGATGATTTAGGAGCACTTTGGCTCACTTCTAATAAAGGTCTTATCCAGTTTGATCCGGATACTGAGGCTTTAAAATTATTTGATGAAAAAAGCGGGCTGATCCCGAGTCCCTTCAATTATCGTTCTGGATACAAAGCAGAAGATGGTACGCTGTACTTTGGCTCGCAGGGAGGATTTATCTCTTTTCAACCTGATAAAATCGAATCAAGTAATTCCCCTTCCAAACTTATTTTCACCGGTATTGAGCTGTTCAATGAGGAAATCCCCATAGATCCTGAAGATGGAATTCTCAAAAAATCCATTTTATACACAGATAAAATCTCGTTGATGTCCTACCAAAACTCCTTGACTTTTGAAGTAGCATCGCTGGGTTATACGAATTCTCAGAATTGGAATTTTCTCTATCGATTGAAAGGATTGGAAAAAGACTGGCGACAAATGTCTGAATCCCAAGCTATTTCCTATTCATATTTACCTCCTGGCAATTACACACTTCAGGTCAGGTCTCCACAGGCCCAAGGTTCAAATACTTATCAGGAAACCGAGCTTGAAATTGAGATTCTTCCGCCATTCTATAAGACATCTATAGCCTATGCTATTTATCTGCTGGCCATAATCTTACTCGCTTATTGGATTATTTCCTTTTATAAAAACCGGGTAAATAATCGCCATCAGGTTCAAATTAACTTACTCGAAGCTGAGAAGGAAAAAGAGCTTTACGAAGCCAAAATCGAGTTTTTCACGAATATCACCCATGAGATCAGAACTCCCTTAACCTTGATCAAGGGGCCTTTGGAAGATATCCTCAGTAAGAATAGAAATACAGATCCAGAAGTGAAAAATGATCTGCTGATCATCGAAAAAAATACCAATCGCCTGATCGATCTCAGCAATCAGCTGCTTGATTTCCGGAAGACAGAGCAGCGGGGATTTAAGCTGAGCTTTCTCAAAACTGAAATCTGTGGCATTCTACAGGAACTCCATGACAGATTTAAGGTGACCGCAGTACAATCCGGTCTAAACTTCACCATGGAGAAGTCGACTGCCACGCTTTTCGCAGATGTAGATAAAGAAGCTGTGATCAAAATTCTGAGCAATCTTTTGATCAATGCACTGAAAAATGCGGAAAGTATGATTCACATTCGACTGGAATATGAACCTTCTTCCCCGTCAGTTTTTTACATAGAGATCTCGAATGATGGCGATCTTATCCCTAAGGAAATGGCCGAAAAAATCTTTGAGCCTTTCTTCCAAATTGGGGATAACAATGCCTCCAAAGCAAATCAAGGCACTGGATTGGGATTGCCCTTGGCGAAATCTCTGGCAGAAATGCACCATGGCACATTGATAATGGCTGAGGATCGCGATCTAAATCGATTCGTTTTGGAGCTACCGATCAAGCAGAAAGACGCCATACATTTTGAAGAGGAGAATGACTTAGTTTCTGTTGTAAAAGATGATGAAGAAGAACAAGTCATTTTACCTGCAAAATCGAAGAAGAAAGGTAGCCTCCCTGCTATATTACTGGTAGAGGATAATAAGGAGCTGCTTCAGTTTTTGGGGGAAAAGCTGAAAGGGAAATATGTGATTCATAAAGCAGCAAATGGTCTTTTGGCTCTTGATGTATTGAAAAAAGAGCCGATTGATCTGGTAATTTCCGACGTGATGATGCCTGAGATGGATGGCTACAAACTCTGTGAACATATCAAATCAGATCTGGCTACCAGCCATATTCCAGTTGTGCTCCTTACGGCAAAAAATAACATCAATGCGAAAATCACCGGATTGGAAATGGGGGCAGATGTGTATCTGGAAAAGCCTTTTTCACTGGAATTTCTTTACCTGCAGATCAAAAACTTACTTCAGCATAGGGATCAGATCAAAAAAGCTTTTGCCAGCCTTCCTCTTGTGAATTCTGACACCATCGCCCATTCCAAGGCAGATGAGGAGTTTTTGAAGAAGATCAATGAAGCGATTTTGGCAAATATAGAAAATGAGCTTTTTGGAGTTTCAGAGCTCGCAGACCAACTTAACATGAGTCAATCCAGCTTGCTTCGCAAAATCAAAGGAATTTCTGAATTGACGCCAAATGGCTACATCCGCCTTGTCCGGTTAAAAAGATCTGCAGAATTGTTGGGTGACGGACTTCATAGCATCGCTGAGATCAGCGAAATGGTGGGTTTCAACAGTCCTTCCTATTTCACCAAATGCTTCCAAAAGCACTTCGGGGAGCTTCCGAAGGATTTTGTTAAGAAAGCTGATGTGTTGTAGGAGACATGCTATAAACACATGAGTTAATTAAAGATACAGATGGTCAAATTCTCCTCCAATTGGTAATCAGCCTGTTACAAAAACAGCTAACTTCCAAAAAGAAGGGAATTTGCTATTTTTTGAAGTTTTGGGACTAATCAAAAAGTATGTCAATGGCTAGTTTTACAGCCTAAGATGAAGCAAAGTCCTCACTTTAATTCATCATCTTATTGATAAACCCTGATAAACCGAATTAATCATGCGATTAAGTAGAAACATTACTGTTCTATTCCTGCTTTTTGCGACTTTTTTCTTAAGTCTCAATTTCACTCCAACTGCGCTAGCATTTAATAGTAAACCGGAACCTCGCCGAGCCGAAGTGCTTTTTCTCGGACACGCCAGCGAGCATCACAATTCCAGATTATACGCACCTTGGCTTGCAACTGCGCTTTTCGCAAGCGGAATAAATATTACTTACACCGAAAAACTGGAAGATCTCAATACCGAAAATCTCTCTAAATATGATGGTTTGGTGATCTACGCCAACCACGACGTGATTTCAAAAGAGCAGGAAGCAGCGATGAAAAGTTTTGTGGAGGGCGGCAAAGGATTGATTCCGCTACACTCTGCTACGGGCTGTTTCAAAAACTCAGATTGGTACATAGAAACTATCGGTGGGCAGTTTGCCTCCCATGGTGAAGGCGATTTCACAGGAAATATTGTGGCTCCTAATAATGAGGTGATGAAAGGGTTAACACCTTTCGAAACTTGGGACGAAACTTACGTGCATCAGCGAATCAATCCTGACATGACTGTGCTAATAGAGCGAGTTGATGGGGATCATAGAGAGCCTTACACCTGGACGAGAAATGTGGGTAAAGGCCGCGTTTTCTATACCGCTTATGGTCATGACGAGAGAACTTGGAAAAACGAGGGCTTTTTGGAGTTGGTAGAAAATGGTATTTTCTGGGCAATGGGTGACGATGTCAAAGCAAGTGTTGCTGCTCTTAATATTCCTGATGTTTCAATTTACGATGAGAAAATCTCGGACTTCACAGCGAGATATGAGGTGCCAAAAATGCAGGATGCATTGACTCCGGATGAATCCAAGAAACTGATTCAAAAACCAGTAGATTTTTCCATAGAGCTTTTTGCTTCAGAGCCAGATATTCAAAATCCTATTGCGATGGCATGGGACGAAAGAGGAAGACTCTGGATTGTAGAATCTGTGGATTACCCAAATACTTTTAAAGAAACTGACGGTCTGGCCAATGACCGTATCAAAATATGCGAGGATACCGACGGCGATGGCAAAGCTGATAAGTTTACCGTCTTCGCCGATGGATTGAATATCCCGACCAGTATGGTATTTGCAAATGGAGGAATTGTAGTTTCTATGGCTCCTGACTTTGTCTTTATGAAAGATACAGATGGTGATGATGTAGCTGATGTGAAGAAAGTCATCATGACGGGCTGGGGCAAAAATGATACGCACGCAGGCCCATCCAATCTACAATACGGATTTGATAATAAAATCTGGGGAGTCACTGGATATTCTGGATTTAACGGAACTATCAATGGAGAGCAGATGAGTTTCCCGCAGGGTATTTATCGATTAGACCCTGACGGAAAAGACTTTGAATACCTGGCTGGATCCAGTAATAATACTTGGGGACTGGGCTTCTCAGAAGACAACAACGTGTTCATGTCCACTGCAAATAATACGCACGCAGGATATTATTCCATTCCTGCCAAATATTTGCAGCGCGTATTCACTAAAGCTGGCGAAGGTGAAGCTACACCGGAATTTGAGATCCAACCGATCCAAAAAATCGATGGGCATTACGATGCCCATGCCATGACTCCAAACTTAAGACAGGTGGATGTGGTCGGTGGGTTTACCTCTGCTGCTGGATTTAGACTGTATACTGCTAGAGATTTCCCGAAGGAATATTGGAACAGAATCGCTTTTGTAAATGAGCCTACAATCCGATTGACGCATAATGCGATTGTAGAGCCGAATGGAGCAGGTTTTAGCGAAAAAGATGGATGGAATTTCCTGGCAAGTTCTGACGAATGGTTCGGACCCGTTCAGGCAGAAGTGGGGCCTGATGGAGCGGTTTGGGTAGCAGATTGGTACAATTTCATCATACAGCACAATGTCTTTGTGGAGCGCCAAGCTCCATCCAGAATGATTCTGCCTTTCGAAGATCAGCCGCATGGCCAGGGCAATGCCTTCCAGAGTAAGCTTCGCGATACCAATCATGGTAGAATTTACCGAGTTGTCTATAAAGACGGCAGCAGTGATAAGCCGATGAAACTTTCTAAGGAAGATTCAAAAGGTCTGATCGCAGCCTTGAAAAATGATAACATGTTCTGGAGAATGACTGCGCAACGATTGCTTGTGGAGTCTGGAAACCAGAACGTATTCGGTGATTTGTACAAAATCGTCAATGATAAATCTGTGGATGAAATTGGGCTAAATAGCCCTGCAGTCCATGCCCTGTGGGCACTTCATGGCTTGGGAGCTTTTGAAGGGAATAATGCTGAGGCAATCAAAGTTGCGACTACTGCCTTATCGCATCCTGCTGCTGGCGTAAGAAAAGCCGCGATAGCCGTGCTGCCGAATTATCAGGCAACAACTCAGGCGATTAAATCCTCTGGCCTGACTCAGGACAAGGATCTGAATGTAAGAATGCATGCGATCTTGAAGCTGGCTGAAGTTCCTGGAAGTGCAGAAGCTGGCGCAATGCTTTATCAGGCTAGTTTGGAAGAGGCAAATGCCAAAGACGACTGGTTGCAAAAGGCGATTTTCGCAGCGGCAGCTGAGCAGGGTAAATTCTTCACAGATGCTATTGGTGGGGAGAAAACTGACCTCACTAACCGATTGATGACTTCCGTGGCAAATGAGAAATACGAGCTAGGGAGAAGAAGTACGCTTCAGTATTCTCCAGATGTAAAAGGCAAAGCAATTTCCATTTCAACGCAGATTTCTAAGAGACAAGATCAGGAGCCTTTCGGCGTGATTACCGCGCACGGAGATGCTCAAAATGGATACACGTTCTATCTGGAAGAAGGCAAGTTGCACTGGATCGTGAAGCAAAACGGGAAATCTTTTGAAGCTGTAACAAGTGCAGTACTTCCAGAGAGCTATGAAGCTCAGGCAAATTTAGCTCAAGATGGAAAAATGGAAATCTTGGTTGACGGAAAGTCTGTAGCTACATCCAAAGCCAACGGAGCTTTCAGCGGCAAACTTGCGCCAAGCGTAAGATCCGGCCGTGACTTCGGTGGAGATAGAAATGTAGGGCCGTACAAAGACGAATTCAGCTTTGAAGGCAACCTGAGAAATGTAGTATTAGAGTTAAAATAACAACCCATGATTAAAGCAACCTTATTTCCTATGGCAGCTATGCTGCTGCTAGGGAATTGGTTTTCTCCAAAAGAGGTGAAATCGTCTGAAGCGATTGCTTTTTGCGAAGCAAAACCAACTGTAGAAAGCACAGACCAACCAACAAGTAACCTCCGAATTGAACGAAATGAAGAAGATCGAGTGACAACGATTTTGATCGAAGTCGTACCTGAAATGATGAAGTTTAGTCTGGATACTTTCAAAGTTAAAGCAGGTGACAAAATCATTTTGGAGATTGATAACCTAGATGGGATGGAACATAACCTCCTTATAGCCAAACCAGGAACCTTGGACAAAGTTGGTGCAGCGGCAGATGCCATGCTGAGAGATCCTAAAGCTTCGGAGAAATTCTACGTTCCTCAAATTCCCGAAGTACTTTTCTCCACGAAGATGATTGGCCCGCAGGAATTGTACACATTGACATTTACTGCACCGACTACTCCCGGGAAATATCCATTTGCCTGCACATTCCCAGGTCATTGGAGAATGATGAATGGTATCATGCTCGTGGAAAGTTGATTTTATATTGAGCTATACATTAACATTAACAATACTCAAACCCATTAAATTATGAAAACAACTCGCAGAGTAAACCTAAAAGGACTTCTCAAATTAGGTCTGTCTTTTATCCTGACTTTTGGATTGATGATGAACCTGAATGCTGAAACCAAGGAGAATCCAAACTCACGACGCAAGCCAATAAAGGTTCTTATCGTTGGGGGAAATGCATCGCACGATTTTCAAAAATGGTACAAAGAGGTGGATGCCGCTACTCTGGAAAGAAATGGTTTAGCCGAAGTTACTTACACGGAGGACACCGATAATATCAAAGATTATCTGGACACCATCGATGTGCTTTTTCTCTCCAATAACAAACCGATCAATGACCTTGCCACCCGTGAGGCAATATTTGCTTTTGCAGATGCTGGTAAAGGAATCATAATCGCCCATGCAGGCATGTGGTATAGCTGGAGAGACTGGCCAGAATACAATAAAGAACTGGTAAGTGGTGGCTCAAGAGGACACAACCGATATGGGAAATTCAATGTGGATCTGACTGATGTAAAACATCCAGTGACCAAGGGCGTTCCCGCTCACTTCTCCTTGGATGATGAATTATACTACCAAAAAGTGGATCCTGCAGGTCCTGGAATTGAAGTTCTAGCCAATGCCAGTACGGAAGGAAGTGAGGTTTTCCCATCCGTTTACATCGTCAAGCATGCAAAAGCGAAAATCGTGGGCATCGCATTAGGCCATGATGCAGCTTCCCATGAGCTGGAAGCCTATCAAACAATGATCCGAAACGCTGTAAAATGGGCAGCTAAATAATTCTCTCAACCTATGAGTTTCTCGGTCTGCGCCTGTACGCCGTGGAGTATCTCCACAGACCGAAATATCAAAATGAGTTTCAAACCTGTTGAACCTATCTTTTTAAACAATAAATCAAGAACCTAAAGTATTTACAAATGAGTCAAAAGCAAATCACTGTAGTTATAGTCGGACTGGGTTTCGGCAAGGAGTTTATCCCAATCTATCAAGCACATCCAAACATTAAAGCTGTTGGTATTTGTACCAGAAATCCGAAGACAATCGACGAGTTGGCTACGAAGTTTAACCTGGACAGAAATCTTTGCTTCACCAATTTCGATGATGTACCTAATCGTGAGGACGTGGATGCGATTCATATCGTGACTCCTGTTCCTGATCATGCAAGAATGACTTTGGCATCTCTCAATGCAAACAAACACACGGCTTGTACCATTCCTATGGCGATGACAAAGGAAGATTGTGCAGCGATTGTGGACGCAAAGAGAAAGTCAGGCAAAGTCTATATGATGATGGAAACTGCGCTTTATACCCGTGAATTTTTATACGGATTGAAGTTGGCAGAAACTGGCCAGTTAGGAAGAATCCAGATGGTAAGAGGTTCGCATATTCAGGATATGAGCATGCCAGGTTGGGATGAATACTGGAAAGGTTTCCCGCCTATGCTGAATGGTACGCACGCAATTTCTCCGCTTTTGAGAATCAACAATACTAAAGCTGAAACTGTGGTTTGTCACGGTTCTGGTCGATTGAGTGAAGATCTGGCAAGTCGTCATGGATCTCCCTTTGCGATGGAAACGGCAACTTTTACCCTGAAAAACTCAGACGTAATCGCCGAAGCTACACGTTCACTTTTTGATGTGGTGCGTCAGTACCGTGAGTCTTACGATGTCTATGGCACCAAGATGTCTTTCGAATGGGAGCAATTGGAAGATGAAAGCCATGTGATCTTTGATGGAGGAGAAAATGCCAGAAGAATTGATGTGCCAGACACAGATGAGTTGCTGATCGAACCGATCAAGCATTTCACCAAGAGACAAACTATCGACGATCCAAACCACGTGTCATTCCTACAGGGAGCCGGTCATGGAGGTTCTCACCCACATTTGGTGCAGGAATTCGTAGCGGCGATTGTAGAAGGAAGAGATTCTGCAGTTGATGCTGCTATTGCAGCAAACTATACCTGTGCGGGAATTTGCGCACATGAGTCTGCCATGAAAGGCGGGGAGAGAATTCAAGTTCCAACCTTCGATTAAGATGAAATTTGGAGTAAGTACATTTTTATGGGTGTCGCCTTTCGACACCCATTCTTTTGACCTTGTGCATAAAGTGAAAGAAATGGGCTTTGATATCATCGAAGTGCCTGTGGAGGACAAGGATTTGGTGGATTGGGATGCGCTGAAAAAGCTGACAGATGAACTTGGACTGCAAGTGAGCATCAGCGGAGCATTCGGGGCAGATCGGGATATTTCCAGTGAGGATCCAGCCATTCGTGCCAATGGACTGCAATACATAGAAGATTCCATCAAAATCGCCGCGAAAATGGGAAGCCCGTTATTCGGTGGACCATTGTATTCAGCGGTGGGTAAGCTGCGTTCGATTTCTGCAGAGCAAAAGCAGATAGAATTTGACTGGTGTGTGGATAACTTAAAGAAAGCCTGTAAAACTGCGGAGGAATACGGAATCACCTTAGGTTTGGAACCGCTGAACCGCTTTGAAAGTGACATGGTTAATACTGTGGATCAAGCTTTGGAAATTGTGAAAGCTGTTGATTCACCTTGGTTAAAAATACAGCTCGACACTTTTCACAATAATATAGAAGAGAAAAATATAGCTGCTTCTATCCGAAAGGTTGGGAAGGAATTGCTTTGTCACGTGCAAGGAAATGAAAGTGACCGCGGCACTCCAGGTACTGGAAACTTAGCTTGGGATCAGATCAAGGAAGCTCTGGAGGAAATCGGATATGAAGGTGCGATTGTGATCGAAACGTTTGGTGCTGTATCCAAAGAAATGGCGAAAGCTACTTGCATTTGGAGGCCATTGGCTGAAAGTCCTGATGCTTTGGCGAGTGAAGGATTGGCTTTTTATAAGAAGCAGTTTGAATAAAAGAGGCTTCGACTTCGCTCAGCCTGACAATACCTTTCGAGGTCTGTGAGTCAAAGACTTAGGTCTAAGAGCCCTTAAAAAACTTATAAACTAATAAACCATGAACATAACCCATATCCTAATTTCAGTATTTTGGCTAAGCCTGAGCTTTTTGCCCATTCCTGAAAAAAGCCCGATTCTACTTGCCGACCCAACGATTTTCTATCATGAGGGCACGTACTATCTCTATGGTACCAGCGGAAATGACAAGAATATGGGCTTTGAAGTCTACGTTTCCAAAAATCTAAAATCCTGGAAACGCTCGGATAAAAATGATGGCTATGCGCTTAAAAAGGGTGAATCTTATGGAGATATTGGATTTTGGGCACCGCAAGTTTTTGCCTACGAAGGGAAATTTTACATGGCTTACACCGCCAACGAGCACATTGCCATCGCAACTTCTGATAGTCCATTGGGGCCTTTTACCCAAAAGGAAAAGAAAGATTTGGAAGCGCCTGTGAAGCAAATCGATCCTTATATTTTCATAGACGACGATGGGAAAAAGTATATGTACCACGTTCGTCTCACGGAGGGCAACCGTTTGTTTGTCGCAGAAATGGAAGATGATTTCTCAGGAATCAAAGCCGAAACCTTGACCTATTGTTTCCATGCCGAAGAGCCATGGGAAAACACCCAAAATGTGGACTGGACAATTTCTGAAGGCCCCGCAATCATCAAGCATGAGGGTTTGTATTACTTTATTTATTCTGCGAACGATTTCCGAAATCCGGATTATGCTGTCGGCTATGCGGTGAGTGAAAGCCCGATGGGACCTTGGACCAAGAGCCCTTCTAACCCTATTTTCGACAAAACTGATGCAGGAATCAATGGTTCCGGACATGGAGATTATTTCGTGGATGCGAAGGGAAAATTGAGATATGTGCTTCATACCCACAACTCGGATGAGAAGGTTTCTCCTAGAAAAACGGGGGTAATCGAATTGGAATTTGTCAAGAATGGAAATGAAGCTGATCTTTTGGAAGTAAAGAAAGGGAGCTTTAAATTTCTTGAGGTGGAATGAAAAATGACCGATGTTTGGTGTCGGATGCCCGATGCTTTTACCCTTCGATTTCGAGACTATCGTCTCTCAAGTGCAAGGGTGACAAACCGGTCAGTCTGAGCGAAGTCTAAGACATACATAAAAGTTAAATGCACAGGCACATCCCGATGCCAAGAGATTAACAAACAACAGTAAAATGAGTCAAAAACCTACCATCCTAATGCTTGGCTGCTTTGATACGAAAGGCGAGATCTTCGCTTTTCTGAGAAGTTGTCTGATAGCACAAGGAGCAGAAGTTGTTACTGTTAATGTAGGTGTAATGGGCTCGACCACCCTATTTCCGATAGATGTGGGTGCAACTAAAGTCTGTGATACTGCGGGCGGAAATCTAGAAGATATCCGAAATAAAAATGACCGTGGCTATGCCATGGAAATCATGGGTCGGGGAGCGGCAATAATCTTGGCTGACCTTTATAAGCAGAAGAAATTTGACGCAGTAATAGGTATGGGTGGAGGTAGCGGAACTTACGTCACGCTGAAAGCTATGCAAAACCTTCCTCTAGGTATTCCGAAAATCTGTATTTCTACTTTGGCCAGCAAGGATCTTTCTGAGCAAGTTGGTGCCAAGGATATCCTGATGATGCCTTCTGTGGTAGATGTGGCGGCATTGAATTCCATCATCAAACCCATCATTCAGCAAGCTGCCGCTGCGATAGTAGCCATGTGCGGTGTGGTTGTTCCCGAAAACTCCACAACTTCTAAACGCATTGCCATCAGCATGTTTGGGAACACCAGTACATGCGTAAATTATTGTACTGAGCTACTTGAAGAGAAAGGTTTTGAAGTGATGACTTTTCATGCAAATGGCTTGGGAGGAAAAGCAATGGAAGGTCTTATCCTTGAGAACTGTTTTGCAGGGGTTTTGGATATTACCACTACAGAGCTTGCAGATGAACTGTGTGGGGGTGTTTGCAGTGCAGGGCCACATAGATTAGAAGCTGCCTCCAAAATGGAAATCCCTCAAGTAGTGGTTCCGGGCTGTATGGATATGGTCAATTTTGGCACTATGGATTCTGTACCTAGTAATTATAAGAATCGACAATTGTATAGTTGGGTACCCACTGTCACTCTGATGAGGACAAACGTAGAAGAGAATAAAGTGCTGGGTGAAATACTTTCCAATAAACTTAATCAAGCTTCTGGGCCAACTGCAGTTCTTTTTCCAGTAAAAGGTCTTTCCCAAATAGATGCGGAGGGAAATGTATTTTATGATCCTGAATCAAATCTAGCACTTTCAAAATCTATTCAGGATAACTTGAAATCCGATATACCTTTTGTCAACTTGCCTTTTCATATCAATGATCCTGAATTTGCTGAAAAAGCGGTAGAGAGGTTACTGGAGATGATGAAGTAGAGGTCTTTGTATGTTTCGGTCTGTGGAGACACAGACCGAGGCTACGAGAGATGATGAAAGGTTAGGGATAAGAGATCGGAGATTAAGAGAATAAAAGTTAGTAACACTTCCAGCTTTTTCAGAAGCAGGACAACTTGAAAATATATTTTAAAGACTGTGCTCACCGCGGTGTTCTTTGCGGCCTTTGCGGTTAAAAAACGATAAAGTAGAAAATATGCCAAATCCATGGACAGGAAAGGGAAATCCCTACACAAGACAGGAAGTAAGAGATAGACTTAAGGAAACTTTAGCTCAGAAAAAAGCCATTATCGCCGCTGGTGCAGGGACAGGTATCTCAGCTAAATTCATTGAAAAAGGTGGCGCTGATCTCCTAATTATATACAACTCGGGAAGATTCAGAATGTCAGGACACGGCTCGACTGCTGGTTTGATGGCTTATGGTGATGCAAACGCCGTGGCGATGGAAATCGGGGAATTTGAAGTACTGCCGGTGGTGGAAGAGATTCCTATAATCTGTGGAGTTCACGGTTCTGATCCGAGAAGACGCATCTGGCATCACTTGTTGAAAGTGAAGGAAATGGGCTTTTCTGGAATCAACAATTTCCCAACACACTCCATTGTCGATGGGCATTTTCGCCAGGTATTGGAAGAAACAGGAATGGGCTTCGAAAAGGAAGTTGAAATGGTAAGAATTGCCGATAAGATGGACTTATTTTCTATCGTGTATGTAGCCACTCCTGAAGAGGCTCGCCAAATGGCGGAAGCTGGCGCCGATGCGATTATTTCCCATGTGGGTACGACTGTCGGAGGATCAATCGGCGTGACTGGCGCAAGCTGTAGCATGGATGAGGCAGTGGCGAGAACCAATGAAATTGTAGCTGCGGCCAAAGCCGTGAATCCTGATCTATTCTTCTTGGCACATGGCGGTCCTATCAACACACCTGAAGATGTTCGTGAAGTCTTGGAAAAAGCGGATGTTCATGGATTTGTAGGAGCTTCTTCGCTAGAAAGAATGGGAGTGGAAGAATCGCTGACTAATTTGACGAGGGAGTTTAAGAAGTTGACGGTTAGGTAGGTATTCTTAAAGTGGCGCTGTATTCCGGCGCGCTTTTAGTTTATGCTAAAATGAAGCGGATTCCTTTTGAAAAACTGCTTTACAACGGGATTCAGCTTGGAGGCGGCGGACATTCGGAGCCGTTCCCTTCCAGCCTACTCCTAACTTCTTAAAGACACTGATTTTCATATTTACTCTGGACCGCCCGATGTATCCAAGGTGATGTGTGTGCCTTGAATGGTGAATATAGACCAAAAAGATGGTCGTTCCAACGGGTGAAAGTCCCTTAAGCGCGGGAGTCGTTACCCGAAGCCAAGCAAGTGGCAAGCTGGTTTGCCGTGAGGCATACAGTGAAGTAAGCCAGACTGCGGTGTCTGTACTGAAGAACATGAACCACATACGGAGGCTATTTAGGTCGGATGAGGTAGCACATCATACTGACGTCCAAAGGTTGGGTAACCAACATGTGCTTAGATGGTAGATCCAGTGGATATTGAGGGAAGGAATATGCTCTTACCTGGGGAGATCTCTGGCTGTCGTGAACATCTAAGAGAAGTCAGTCCCGCACGTGCGGGATCATAGTAGCTACGAGGAACGAGCCATAAGAACTATGGAGGTCTCACAGAAGTAGTGAAGGGCCGAACGTATTGTGAAGTGAAAATTCGATAAGGAGCCATCGTGTAGCCTTATCTTAAAAGTAACGGAAAGAGGTTGTTGGTGTAAAGAGCGACAGCCTTATGCTTTACGAACCGCCGTATACGAGACCCGTACGTACGGTGGTGTGAGAGGCGCACCTCGCTAACTTAATGGTTGGCGAGGCCGTCTACTCGATTACAGCCCGTTTAGTTTGTTCAGTCCGATTTTCAGCCCTCTAATTCCGGTGTTTTCAACTTCTATTAGGTTGTCACCAGATATTACGAAAGAGTTCTTAGTGTTCCCGTTATAAAATGCTGTTCCTCCGAGAGTTTTTAAGTGTAAGGTATCTCCTGAAATTGTATAAGTCCCTCTGACTTCAATTTCTCGTGAAGAGTTGCCAAGTTCCCAAGTTGAATCGTCATAAACTCCTAACCAATATGCACCTAAGGGAGCTTCTCTTAATCCAGTTAGCACAAGTTGATCCTGTTTTTTGTTCGTTGGGTACATCAGAAATTCAAGTCCAGTTATGGCCAGAATTAAAATGAATGTCGTTAGGAAGGTTATTCCAGCGTACCGCAGTTTGTTTGTTCGTGTCCGTTGAAATGCTGAAAGTATCAAGAAGACAATTGTTCCCACTACTCCAATGAGTCCGATGAAAAACTTAAGTAGGCCAGTTGCAAATAATATCATATCGAAGTGGGTATGGGCTGTAACGTGATTCAGCTTGGAGACGGCGGGCATTCGGAGACGTTCTCCTCCTACCTACTCCTAACTTCTTAAAGGTACTAAACTTCCAATTTACTCGGAACCGCCCGCTGTCTTCTAAGGTGATGTGTGTGCCTTGAATGGTGAATATAGACCAAAAAGATGGTCGTTCCAACGGGTGAAAGTCCCTTAAGCGCGGGAGTCGTTACCCGAAGCCAAGTAAGTGGCAAGGTGGTTTACCGCGAGGTATGCACTGAAGTAAGCCAGACTACGGTGTCTGTACTGACGAACAGGAACTCTATACTGAGGCTATGAGGCTGGATGAGGTAACACATCATGCCGAAGTCCTAAGCTCTGTAAACAGAAATAAGCCAAAATAGTAGATAGAGCAGAGATAGGCACAAGGATATTCATTTTACCGAGGGAGGTCTCTGAACGTCTGGAACGTCCAAGAGAAGTCAGTCCCGCACGTGCGGGATCATAGTAGCTACGAGGAACGAGCCATAAGAATATCGGGAGAAAAAGCCTGAGCGCAAACGTAAAAACCTGATCAGACTGGGAGTGGATCAAAACCATGCTTATGCATGGAGTAGAACCAGAAAAGGAGGATGGGCCGTGGCTCAAAGTCCTATACTGGTAACAACAATTACTCTTTCCAAACTGAGAAGAAAAGGTTATCTAAGTATGTTGGACTATTACTCTAAATCAAAACCTGAGATTCAGTGAACCGCCGTATACAGCTTGTCCCGATTCATCGGGAAGACCCGTATCCCGCATTTGCGGGAGTGGTGTGAGAGGCGCACCGTGGGCTTATGGCTCACGGCCGTCTACTCGATTGTGGTGTCGTTATTTTTCATTTTCGCGTTTCCACATCCGTTCACAATTAAGTCTTCTGCTCTTTAATACAGAGAATATTTCTATTCCTTTTTGTTCATCCTCCAGCATGTCGTCTAGAGAGCTATAACTTGTTTCATACCAATCAGAAAATTCTTCAAATTTCCAACGAACAAGTTCGCCATGACCGTTTATATATGGTTTTTCATACTCTTCAAACCCCTTTATAAGCTTTTTTTCTGCATCTTTAACACTTGTCGCTTTTATTAATAAAATTCTGTCTTCATAATCCTGCAACCCTTTTTCTCTATTTTCTATTTGAATTGCAAATCGTGTCTTAACTGCAAAATATAATTCTATTGGTTCGTAATCCAGGTCAGCTAATTCCTGCATAGAAGCTATCGCAATATGGTCTATTATTGGGTTCTTAGTGAAATCTAAAAGTTCTTTTTTTGAGCAGGTCAATTCTAATCCGCTCGGTGAAGTATTAGTCCCAGTCTTAATATATTCTTTTTCTTTAATCTCCTTTACAAACTCCTTGAAATTATCTCTTTGTCTTTGGCGAATAACTTTTAGTCTTTTTTTCGGTGCTAAATACAGTATATCCATGTAGTCTGGATATTTCAGATGAATCCGAACATTTATAATTTCTGGGTACGAATCCAATTCATTAATATTTTCTATGCCTAAAATTTTAAACTTCATCGTTTCTTTATAATGCACCACAACGAGTCGCTATACGCAACTAGTTGCGTATATTTTTTATATATCTAATTTGTCCAAAGGGCTTATAATCTGATTAAATCCTTTGGTTGTAATATGTGTGTAGATCTCTGTCGCCTTCGAGTTGCTATGCCCGAGAAGGCTTTGGATATACCTAAGATCTGTTCCGTTCTCCAATAGATGTGTCGCAAAGCTATGACGGAGGGTATGTACAGTCACATGCTTCTTGATACCAGTTTTCTTTAAAGCTGCCTTTAATATACTTTGAATGCTGCGACTAGAGTATTGCAATGGTTTTTCCTTAGTACTGCCCATTCCCTCAAATAGCCAATAGTGAGGTTTTTCTTTTTTGAAATAAACTCTCAAGAGATCTAATACCTTCTTGGACAAAATGGTATATCTGTCTTTGTTACCTTTTGACTTTTCGATATAGATTTGCATTCTATCAGAGTCTATCCCAGTGATGGGTAGATTTACTAGTTCACTGATTCGCAAGCCTGCAGAATAGATGGTACTCAAAATAGCCTTATGTTTGATGTTTTTAATGCTAGATAAGATTTGTTGGACTTCTTCTTAACTGCATACCGTAGGAAGTGTCTGCTCCTGTCTGGGACGCTCTACAAAATACAATTTTCTTTTACCTCCTAATACTTTCTCAAAGAGAAATTTTATTGCATTGATGGCTTAGTTTTGATAGGAGGTTGATACTTTTCAAAAGACCTAATATCTGCAATTAATTTTGATTTGACATGGCTTAAACTAGCGCTGAGAATTCATCTGACTCCTAAAATATCTTCTGATACACCTCTTCCAACTTACTCACAGCCATCACCTCAATTTTGTATTTGCTAAGGTCAAGTCCTTTCACGGCGTATTTGGAGACAATGATCTTTTTGAAACCCAGTTTCTCAGCTTCAGCAATGCGGTTTTCTATGCGGTGAACAGCACGGATTTCTCCTCCCAAACCCACTTCTGCTGCAAAACAAATCTGCTCAGAAACAGGCGTATCCTCATAGCTGGAAATCAAGGACGCACAGACAGCCAAGTCCAAAGCCGGATCATCTACACGTAATCCACCGGCCACATTCAAAAACACATCCTGCTGACCGAGTCGCATTCCACCTCGCTTTTCCAATACTGCCAACAACATATTCAATCGCTTGGCATCATGACCAGTGCTACTTCGCTGTGGAGTACCATAAGTGGCCGGGCTGACCAGTGATTGAATCTCGATCAGCAAAGGCCGATTTCCTTCCATCATTGCTCCGATAGCGACACCATTCAAAACTTCCTCTCGCTGTGTCAATAAGATTTCAGAAGGATTGGCAACTGGGCGAAGTCCCTCAACCCGCATCTCGTAGATTCCAAGTTCGTGTGTGGATCCGAAGCGGTTTTTGGAAGTTCTCAGGATTCTGTAGCTCATGTGTCGATCACCTTCAAACTGCAACACCGTATCCACCATATGCTCCAGCACTTTTGGTCCGGCGATGGACCCGTCTTTGGTAATGTGGCCGATTAAAAAAACAGGCGTTCCGGTTTCCTTGGCAAACTTCATGAGTTCCGCGGTACATTCCCGCACTTGGGAAACTGAGCCAGCAGCCGATTCTACGTACTGAGAGGTCAAGGTTTGGATGGAATCTATCACCAGCAAATCAGGCTTCAATACTTCAATTTGCTGGAAAATCTGCTGGGTGTTTGTTTCAGAGAGCACATAGCACTCCGGATTTTTGGCAGACATACGATCAGCACGCATCTTGATCTGCGCTTCGCTTTCCTCACCGGAGACGTAGAGTATTTTCTTGTTTTGCAGGATCAAAGCAATCTGAAGCATTAAAGTGGACTTACCTATTCCAGGTTCCCCGCCAATCAGCACCAGTGATCCAGGGACGATTCCTCCCCCAAGTACCCGGTCAAGTTCATCATCTCCGGTGACATATCGCGGCTGTTCTTCGTAATTGACCTCCTGAATTTTCTTTGGAACGCTGGCTTTTTTGGTACCAGTTGTAGGTGTCTTCCAAGATCCTTTACCGGATTCCTCCTTCTGCACGATTTCTTCCACATAGGTATTCCATTCTCCACAGGCAGGACATTTTCCAAGCCATTTTGGACTTTGCGCGCCGCAGTTTTGACAGAAAAAGGTGGTTTTTATTTTAGCCATTTGGATATGGGAATTACGATTTTTGATTTACGAGGTTTGCTGGAACTCCAAGGGTGATTTTAGGAAAGGATATTCTTGAAATTTTAATTATTAGTTAAAACTCAGAATCTCTGCACAAAGAAGAGTGAAATACATTCGTTTCCAAGACTTAATATTTTCAAATTTTTCAATCTTACAATTTCAAAATGAAGAACACCGAACGCCGAATAATGAAGTCTTGATACTTGTCTCTAATGTCTAGATACTAACTAGTGTGCTTGCAGCCAATCCGTACCCGTACCGACTTCGACTTCCACCGGAACAGCCATCTTAATTGCGTTAGACATAAGTTTCGGAACGTTGGCTTTTAGGATTTCTACTTCATCCTTGTGCGCATCAAATACCAATTCATCATGAACCTGAAGAATCATTTTGGATTTCAATCCTTCTTTTTTCATCCACTTGTGCACATCGATCATGGCAACTTTGATCAGATCGGCGGCAGAACCTTGAATCGGTGCGTTGATGGCATTTCGCTCGGCGAAGCCACGCATGGTTGCATTTCGGCTGTTGATATCCCGAAGATATCTTCTGCGACCGAGGATAGTCTCCACGTACTCGTGAGTTTTGGCTTTTTCAATCGCTCCATCCATGTATTCTTTCACGGCTGGGAATTCCTTGAAATAGGAATCAATAATCTCCTTGGCTTCACCGCGTGAAATAGAAAGTCGCTGAGAAAGTCCAAAAGCAGAAATACCATAAATAATCCCAAAATTGGCCGTTTTGGCCTTTCTACGCATATCTGAAGTTACTTCCTCTAATGGCACTTGGAAAATCTTCGCAGCCGTAGTTGCGTGAATATCTCTTCCGTTTTTAAAAGCCTCGATCATGGATTCGTCTCCCGAAAAAGCCGCCATGATCCGCAATTCGATCTGGGAATAATCCGCTGCCAAGAGGATGTGATTTTCATCTCTTGGAACAAAAGCCTTACGGATCTCACGCCCTCTTTGGGTCCGGATGGGAATGTTCTGAAGGTTAGGGTTAATGGAAGAAAGTCGACCTGTCGCTGCCACAAACTGATTGTAGGTCGTATGAACCCTACCAGTTTTGGAATTGATCATGGTTGGAAGAGCATCGACATAAGTAGATTTCAGCTTCACCATCTGGCGGAAGTCTAGGATATTCTGGATGATCTCATGTTCATGGGCAAGTTTGCTCAAAACTTCCTCTCCAGTTGCATATTGCCCGGTTTTAGTCTTCTTGGCTTTAGGATCCAGCTTTAATTTATCGAAAAGGACTTCTCCCAATTGCTTTGGCGAAGCCAGATTGAAGCGGACTCCAGCCATCTCATAGACCTTGTTCTCGATCTCTTTGCTTTCTTTTTCTAGCAAAAGAGACATTTCAGCAAGACTTTCCATATCTATTCGAACACCCTCAAACTCCATGTCCGCAAGTACATTAATCAGAGGATTTTCCACCTCATCAAAAAGCTTCTCCAGATTGTCGTTCTTCAAAAGTGGATCAAATGCGGCTTTTAATCTAAGCGTGATATCGGCATCTTCAGAAGCATACGCAGTGACTTCATCCTCATCCACATCACGCATATTTCCTTGATTCTTGCCTTTCTTGCCAATTAATTCAGTGATAGAAACAGGCTCATAATTCAGGTATTGCTTTGCCAACCAATCCATGGAATGCTTGCCATCCGCATCGATCAGGTAATGTGCAAGCATAGTATCGTAGAGCACGCCTTTTACCTCGATATCGTAATTCTTCAGCACCAAAATATCGTACTTGATGTTCTGGCCGATTTTCAGAATGGCTTCATTTTCAAAAACTGGCTTCAAAAGTGCCAGAATTTTTAGTGTCTCTTCACGGCTTTCCGGGCACGGAATATAGTATGCCTCACCGGTCACATAGGCGAAGGAAATCCCGACCAATTCTGCTTCCATTGGATTTACAGAAGTCGTCTCCGTGTCGAAGCAAAGCTCTTTTTGAATCTCCAAAAACTCAACAAGCTCAAGGATCTCAGCTTCTCCTTTGACTTTATGGTAATTTTGGATATTACTATGAATGGTATCAGGAGCTTTTTGCTCAGCCACATTCACGGATTCCTCTTCAAATTCTATTGCAGGTGAGGAAGAAGCAGTGGGAGCTGGAGCTTCTCCAAAAAGGCCTAATTGATCATTTTTCTGAACTGCAGCTTTTTTATCAGCTCCTTTGAAAACTCGTGAAGCTAAGGTTCTAAACTCCAGCTCTGTAAAAATTGCCCGTACTTTCTCCTCGTCGATTCCCTCGTATTTTAAGTCTTCCTTGACATAGGTAATTGGCACATCGCATTTGATAGTTGCGAGTTCTTTGGAAAGAATCCCCTGAGCAGCAAAGTTTTCCACATTCTCCTTTTGCTTGCCTTTGAGATCAGCTGTATTTTTCACCAATTCTTCAACTGTGCCGTAAGTCTTCAGAAGTTTGACGGCTGTTTTTTGGCCTATACCAGGAATTCCAGGAATGTTATCCACAGCATCTCCCATCAATCCAAGTATATCCCGAACCTGATCTACACGCTCTATATCCCATTTAGCACAGATCTCTTTTGGACCCATAATGTCTACACCGTTACCCATGAAAGCAGGTTTGTAGAGAAAAATATGATCGTCCACGAGCTGCCCATAATCCTTGTCAGGAGTCATCATGTAAACCGTAAAGTTTTCCTTCTCAGCCTGCTTAGCCAAAGTCCCGATCACATCATCTGCTTCGTAGCCGTCCAGTTCCAAAATCGGAATATTGAATGCTTTGACGATTTCTTTTACCCAAGGAATGCCCACGCCAATATCTTCGGGTTGCTCTTGGCGATTGGCCTTGTAGGGTTCGTACTGAATATGTCGGAAAGTTGGGGCATGGGTATCAAAGGCGACCCCAATGTGGGTAGGTTTTTCCTTATCTATTATCTCAAGAAGCGTGTTGGTAAACCCCAGCATAATGCCTGTGTTGAGTCCTTTCGAATTTATTCTCGGGTTTTTGCTGAAGGCAAAATGCGCTCTGTAGATAAGCGCCATAGCATCAAGTAAAAAAAGCTTACAGGGCTGTTTTTGGGACATTTTTGGATTATTTTTGGTGAAAAGGCGATCGTATTTTAGCTGTGTAAGTTACAAATTTTCGGCTAGTAGACTTCCAAAAGTTGGGGATATCCAGAGATACTCCGACAGAGTTTGGCTATAATTTTGACAATACTCAAAACCAGACCATAAACAAACAACCGTATGAAAAAATTATTCGCAATTCTCGCACTGGTATTTTCCGCGCACATGCTAGTAGCAGCGCCAACCAATGATGAAGACTCTAAAAAAGAGAAAACTGAACTAACGGAAGCTCAAAAGGAGCGATTAGCCGAAATCCAAACTAGAGTGGATGAAATCAAAGCGATGGACTTTAGTGAAATGAGTAAAGAGGAAATTAAGGATGTTCGTAGTGAGCTTAAGGATATGAAAGAGGAAGCCAAACGAGCAGGAGGTGGAGTATATATCTCTGTAGGAGCAATTATTATTATTTTACTTCTATTGATTTTGTTGACCTAAGAAAAAACTAAATCATCATGAGTGAAAAAGGAAGATCCTTGCTGATCTTCCTTTTTTTATTTTTCAGTATTCTGAGCGAGGTAACTCTTTACCTGACACCCTCTTAAAAACACCAAAATGAGGGGAATTATCCATATAATCTCATTAAAAATCAACTGAAAAGCAGTTCGTTTATTCCACCCCAGATCAGGTAGGAATCCCAAGAAAAACCAGATTGCCAAAATTATTTTTCCAGTAATTCCTGCAATTATCAGATATACCCAACTAATGGGATAAAATGCACTAAAGAATATAAGTAGGCCTACTAAAATCCCAAATCCTCCATAATATGTCACTGGTAGAGATGCTTCGATCATATTTCCATCAGCGAACCAATTGACAATTGATCCTCCCATGAGTCTGAAAATGGCAGACCAGGCAATTGTGTACATTCCGGTTAAGAGAAGAATTCCACGAAAGGACATGGGGAATACAGGAAAGGAAGGATTTTGATCCATTGGTTGATTATATTGGGTGATTGAACATGTACTTAGTATTCTTAGATTACATTATTACAAAACTATTCAATGGAATCAAAAAACACAGTTTCTTCATCGGCATTTATCCTTATCGCGGCGGCAGGCTGCTTACTTTTAGGTTTTACACTAGGTAGAAATACTGGTGAAATCACACCACTTTCTATCGAAGGAGCTTCAGAGCTATTTGGTTTGTCTTTTACCCAAGCAGAGAAAGACAGTATGTTGGGATCATTAGAGAACCAACGCAATAGATATGAAGCTTTGCGAGAAGTAAAGTTAGACAACTCAGTAGCACCTGCTTTGGTTTTCAATCCACTTCCCTCGGGATTTCAACCAGATCAAATTCAAAAGCAACTAGACTGGGGCTTGGCAACAGAGATAAGTTTGCCTGCTGAAGAATCTGACATTGCTTACATGCCTGTTCATGAGCTCGCAGTGTTGATCAAATCCAAGAAGATATCCAGTGAGCGACTGACAAAAATCTACCTGGACCGTATCAAAACCTATTCAGACACACTTCAATGCTTGATCACTTTAGTGGAGGATTCCGCTTTAGAAAAAGCTAAGGCGATGGATGCGGAGTTGGCTACTGGAAAATATCGTGGTCCCCTTCACGGGATCCCATATGGAATCAAGGATCTATTGGCCGTAAAAGGCACCAAGACGACTTGGGGAGCTATGCCATATAAAGATCAGGAAATTGATATGACAGCCACAGTAGTGAATAAGTTGAATGATGCCGGTGGCGTGCTGGTGGGTAAATTCACACTTGGAGCCTTGGCGATGGGAGATGTTTGGTATGGCGGAGTGACCAAAAACCCTTGGAATCTGGAGCAAGGAGCAAGTGGCTCTTCAGCAGGCTCAGCTTCGGCTGTTAGTGCTGGCTTAGTTCCTTTCGCCATTGGCACAGAAACTTTGGGATCCATCGTATCACCTTCCACTAGAAATGGCGTAACTGGCCTTAGACCAACTTATGGTCGGGTAAGTAAAAATGGTGCAATGGCCTTGAGCTGGTCTATGGATAAAATAGGGCCAATATCCAGATCAGCTTTAGATGATGGGATAGTCCTCTCGATAATCAATGGAGAAGACGCAATGGATGCCAGCACCATCAAATCAGCATTTAATTTCTCATCTAAAACTAATGTGAAAAAGCTTAAAGTTGGCTACTTCAATGCCTACTTTGAAGGGAATGGATCTGGCTCCAAAAACAATCAAGATGTACTTGATTTGTTGAGAAATCAGGGATTTGAGTTGCATCCAGTGGAGCTAAAAACTTCTGTAAATCCCCGCGCAATTCAAATCATGCTATCGGTGGAAGCTGCGGCGGCATTTGATGAGCTCACTAGAAATGGCTGGGATGATCAACTGGTAGCACAGCACAAAAATGCTTGGCCAAATTCATTTCGATCGGCGAGATTTATTCCAGCTGTCGAATACGTGCAAGCCGCCAGACAAAGGACTATTCTAATCGAGGAAATGCACGAAATCATGAAGGATTATGATGTGATCGTAACTCCGAGCTTCGGAGGAGCGCAGCTACAGATCACTAATCTGACAGGACACCCTGCACTTTGCCTTCCAAATGGCTTTAGTGAATCAGGGAGTCCAACTTCTATTACGCTGCTGGCGAATCTTTTCGAAGAGGAGAAACTGGTAATGCTGGGAGACTTAATTCAAAAAAACAGCGACTGGCAAGCTAAGCGACCTCCAATGTTTGATAAATAATTGATGAATAAAGAAAGGACCGGAGATAATCTCCGGTCCTTTCTTTATTTCTTCTAGAAGGCTTTTTCAATTCGGAACTATTGTTCCTTTGATCTTCATATCATTCTCATCTAAAAACCAGATCTTCTGAGACGTCTCTATTGAATAGCGGTCTATCAACTTAGTAGAAGTATCAATGTATATCGATGCCAAGGTAGTGGTGGAATAGAATAAGTTATCATCAGCTATTTTGATTGAAACACTACTAACAGCATCATTTTCATAGGTGACTTTGATGTATTTTACTTTTTCCTTTGATTTAGGTAGCGCTTCATGAGTCAAAAGATCATCTGAAATTGAAGTTTTATACGATTGAAGCATGGAAGCCTTATTGATATCAGCTTCTTTGAAAACACTGAATTCTTCCTCCCAATCCTGAATAGAATAAACCACAGAGACCTCATTTTCTTCCTCTTGAATCTGAGATACTTTGGTTACTTCTACGCTATCAAGTTTTTGAATATTCTCTTCGACAAATCCTTTAAGATCGAAGTACGGATCTTCTTCAATTGCAGTTGAGATTTCACCCACGCAGGAAAAAAGCCCGAAAACGGCTAGAAAGATAATCCCGAAGGAAAAACTTTTGGTTTGCTTCATTAAGTCAAAAGGATATTTCCAGTCATATCGGCTGGCTTTTCTATTCCCATCAGTTTAAGAATCGTAGGTGCCAAATCGCCAAGTTTTCCATCATTAATGGTAAGAAGGTCGTTTTTGTCCACCATGATGCATGGTACCAAGTTAGTAGTATGCGCCGTGTTCGGAGTGCCATCTTCATTGATCATCATGTCGCTATTGCCATGATCTGCTATGACGATGATGGTATAGTCGTTTGCCAAAGCGGTGGTGATCACGCTATCAGCACAGGCATCTACCGCCTCACAAGCTTTCACAGCTGCATCGAAATCACCCGTGTGACCTACCATATCCGCATTTGCGAAGTTGAGACAGATGAAATCAGCACTTTTCTTTTTCAACTCGCCATTGATTTTGGAAGCGATTTCAAAAGCACTCATCTCAGGTTTGAGATCATAGGTTGCTACTTTTGGAGATGGGCAAAGTAGTCTGCTTTCACCATTGAATTCTGATTCTCTTCCTCCGGAAAAAAAGAAGGTTACGTGCGGATACTTCTCAGTTTCAGCGATTCTGATCTGCTTTTTATTCGCTCTTTCAAGGACTTCTCCTAGGGTATTATTAAGATTATCTTTTTCGAAGAGAACCTCTACTCCTTTGAACGTAGCATCGTAATTAGTAAAAGTAACGTAGTCTACATTCAGCTTTTTCATATTGAAATCCTCGAAATCACGCTGTGTAAGCGCCTGAGAGATTTCTCTTCCTCGATCAGTTCGGAAATTGAAGCAAATCAAAAGGTCACCCTCCTCTATTGTCGCCAAAGGCTTATTATCTGCTCCAACATGGATGATTGGGCGAATAAATTCATCTGTAACTCCATTTTCGTATGACTTACGCATGGCAGCAATGATGTCTTTGGATTTTTCACCCTCACCTTTTACCATCGCATCGTAGGCAAGTTTTACCCGCTCCCAACGATTGTCTCTGTCCATAGCATAATATCTTCCTACTACGGAAGCAATCTTACCAGTAGAATTAGTCAAATGAGCCTGAAGATCTTCTAAATATCCAATGCCTCCTTTTGGATCTGTATCTCTTCCGTCTGTGAATGCATGAATAAACACATCATTCATCCCGTTGAATTTAGCTGCATCACAAAGTCCTTTCAGGTGTGTGATATGCGCGTGAACTCCACCATCAGAAAGTAATCCCATGAAATGAGCTTTCTTGTTTGCGGCTTTGGCTTTTGCAAATGCTTCTACCAAAACTGGGTGGGTATTTAGCTCTTTATTCTCTACGGCTAGGTTGATTTTCACTAAATCCTGATATACCACTCGACCTGCGCCGATGTTCATGTGCCCAACTTCGGAATTGCCCATTTGGCCTTCAGGTAGGCCAACTGCAAGACCAGAAGCCTCCAGTTTTCCATGAGGATATTTAGTGTAAAGACTATCTACAAAAGGGGTTTTTGCTTTGTCAATCGCAGAAACAGAAGGATTGGTGGCTATTCCCCAACCATCCAAGATCATTAAAAGTACTTTCTTATCCATACCGCAAATATATTATAATTAAGAGTAAAGTCGTCCCAAAATACTGATAACAGAAAACTTCCCAGACATGCACTTGGTAAACTGATAAATGCAGTACATGATTCCGTTTTTGGCTTAGTATTTGCCTAGCATGGACTATGACCTCAATAGTAAGTTTAATCGTTTCGATATTCCTGTTTATTCAGTTTCCAGAAATGGAAATTGAGAACGTGGATTCTATAGAAACGATCATATCTGCAATTGATAGTGGTTCTAGCAGCGATTTAGCCAAATACTTCGATTCCAGTATTTCCTTAAATGTTAACGGACAGCAAGGAGATTATTCTAAAAATCAGGCAGAAGTTGTATTAAAAGATTTTTTTAAAAGAAATCCTTCCATGGGATTCAGCCTTGTTTTCCGAAGTGAAAATAACCCAATTCTGAGTTCCTATATTGGTGATTATCAGACAGGTCAAGGTATGTTTAAGGTGTTTATCAAAGTTTCTCAGCAAGCTTCTGAATTCAAAATTTACAGTTTGGAGTTTGTGAAAGGCTAAGGAGTTTTTCTAATATTTTTTTAGCCACAAAGAGCACGAAGAAAGCACAAAGTTGGTGATAGACTTCCCTTCAATATTGAATTTGAGTATTGGTCATTGATAATTATCCTTCTTCAAATCATCTTAGAGGGTTTACTTTTTTAAAGAATTTGCGTCTTTGCACCTTTACAGGAGCTTCAAATCCCTATTTTTGGGCATGAAACCAACTTATCTCACCGAAGAAGCCATTTCCACATTTATCGCCGCTGCTTTTGCAGAGGATATAGGCCCAGGTGATTACTCTTCACTTTCCTCTATTCCAGAGGGAAAAACTGGGCAAGCAAAACTTCTTATTAAAGACGATGGAATAATAGCGGGTATCGAGTTGGCAGAGAAGATTTTTAAGACTTTTGATTCAAATCTCGAAGTCGAGTTGCTGGTCAAAGACGGTGATGAGGTGAAATACGGAGATGTAGGACTAATAGTAAAAGGTCCTTCTGCTTCGATACTTTCTTCGGAGCGCTTAGTGCTTAATTGCATGCAGCGGATGAGTGGCATTGCAACTTTGACACACCGACTCACGCAGCAGATCATCCACACCAAAGCTCGACTGATGGATACCCGAAAGACTACCCCGAATTTCAGATTGATGGAAAAATGGGCTGTATTAATCGGTGGAGGCGTTAATCATCGATTTGCATTGTATGATATGGTCATGCTAAAAGACAACCATGTGGATTTCGCAGGAGGAATTCGACAGGCGATCGAGAGATGCAATGTTTACTTGAAAAACAATAATCTGGATCTAAGAATTGAAATAGAAACCCGTAATCTGGATGAAGTCAAACAAGTGCTCGCAGTGGGTGGAGTAGATCAGATCATGCTTGACAATATGGATTATGCTACGATGCGTGAAGCTGTAGCTATGATTGGAAATCAATATAAAACCGAAGCTTCAGGAGGCATTACCGAAGATACACTTGTAGACGTGGCTGAGTGCGGAGTAGATTATATTTCCATGGGTGCATTGACACATTCGGTGAAAAGTTTGGATATCAGTCTAAAAGCTTTTTAAACTAAGAATGTGGAACAATTGGCATGATTTAGGCCTTATAAGAAGTAAATCACCCAATTATGAAAAAAATATTCTTTGCGTTCACCCTTCTTATTTTAGCTTCATGTAGTTCCAAATCTTATCCTGATAAAAATTGGGTTGGCAAACAATGGACTTTGGTGGAGATCATGCAAGTACCAGTTCAAACTTCAGGTTCTGAGCAAGATGCTCATTTGATTTTTGATTCCCGACAAAGTATGATTTCTGGAACGGGGGGTTGCAATCGTATTTTTGGTTCTTACGAAATAGGGAAGAAAAACGTGTTAGAATTTGATGAAATAGGTTCAACCAGAATGGCTTGTCAAGATTCCCCTTTCGAAAACAAATTTTTGGAAGTGCTCAAATCAGTGAGATATTATCAAGTGAGCGCTGGAGAACTTTTGCTTAAAAATGGGAAAAAAGATGTCATTCTCAAGCTGCAGTAAAATTACAACCAGTTTTTCTTGCGGAAGAAAAGCAGCATCCCAATTACAGCTAGCGTCATCCCTCCCATCACTACGAAATAGCCATATTTCCAGTGCAGTTCTGGCATATTATCGAAGTTCATCCCATAAACTCCGGCTACAAAGCTCAGCGGAATAAAGATCGTGGAGATGATCGTAAGCACCTTCATGATGTTATTCATGCGGTTGGAAAGGCTATTCATATACAGGTCCAGCACACCTGATGACATATCTCGGAATACTTCCATTGTCTCTATGACCTGTATCGTGTTTTCATACAAATCCCGGATAAAAGGCCTTGTCTCAGCACTGATTTTATCATCTGCATATTTGTCAAAAGAGCCAATTACTTCACGCAAAGGATAGACAGTTCTACGAAGATCCATCATTTCCTTTCTTTGAACATAGAGTGCATTCAGCGTTTCATTACCGGGTGACAACATCGCTTGGGATTCTAAATTCTCAATTCGCTCCCCGATATTTTCCATCACGATAAAGTAATTATCTATCACTGCATCCAGGAGAGCATAAAGTAAATAATCAGCTTTTCGCTGGCGAATGGCACGTTTTTGATCTGCAAGGCGGTTTCTGACAAACTGGAAAACGTCACCTTTCTTTTCTTGGAAAGTCAGCAAAATCCCATCTTTTAAGACAAAACTGATTTGCTCATCATCAATAGGAGATTCGGGTGTAGGGCATTGGATCATCTTCATCGCTGCAAAAAGATAGTCCTCAAAAGCTTCCATTTTGGGGCGCTGATCTGTATTCACGATGTCCTCCATCGTCAGCTTGTGAATTCCAAAAAGCAAACCGATTCTCTCCAGTAATTCCACATCATGCAAGCCGATGATATCAACCCAAAGAACCTTTTTTTTCAGTTTTAGATGCTCTTCGAGTTGATCTAATCCGATTGTTTCTTCATATAAATCAACCTCATCGTAGCTGATTAAATTAATTAAAACATTGTCCAGCTTCTTTTCTCCGGTATAAACAAGAGAACCGGGAGGCAGGCCAAGCTTAAAGTTCTTTTTTTTTCTTTTTTTAGGTTTAAAAAGCTTTTGTACAGATTTGAGGTTGGGAGCGATGGGACTCATATAGATACTTGATCTGGTTATTTCGATTTAAGAAATTCGACATTTCTTTTCAGTCCAGCAAGTTTAGTGCGCTTTACTGCTGATTTTTTAAAAACCTTCCTAAAAGTTTCCTCGGTGATCTCTTGCCAATCCCGATTGGTAAATTCTGCTAGCTCTGGATGAGGTTGGAATTTTGGCTCCTGATGAGGCTTGGAAAAACGATTCCAGGGACATACGTCCTGACAGATATCACAGCCAAAAGCCCAGTTTTCCATTTTGTTTTTGAATTCAGATGGAATGGAATCCTTCAGCTCAATCGTCAGGTAAGAAATACACCGTGAACCGTCGATCACTCCATCTCCATTAATCGCATCTGTCGGGCAAGCATCGATGCAAGCTGTGCATGTACCGCAGTAATCCTTTGCTAATGGCGTATCTGGAGTGACTTCCAGATCGATGATGAGCTCGGCAAGGAAGAAGAAACTTCCCATCTCCCGATTTAGCAGCAAACTGTTTTTTCCTAGCCAACCAAGCCCTGCTTTTTGCGCCCATTGACGCTCCATTACTGGAGCGGAATCCACAAAGCCGCGACCATCGATTTCCCCGATTTCATCACGTAGAATTTCCAGAAATTCATTGAGTTTGTCCCGAATCACAAAATGGTAATCCTCTCCGTATGCATACTTCGCGAGCTTGATGGATTCTGAAGACTCGGGAAGTTTTTGTTCTGGATAGTAATTGTAGATTAAAGAAACCACTGTTTTGGCGCCTTCTACAAGTTTGGTTGGATCTAGTCTCTTGTCAAAGTGATTCGCCAAATAGCCCATTTCACCTTGATAATTCCTGTTCAACCACTCTTCCAATCTCGGCGCTTCCTCCTCCAGAAATCCCGCTTTTGCAATTCCACAGAAATCAAAGCCCAGTCGCTTGGCGGCGGATTTGATGAGGTGGGCGTTTTTTTCAGCGGGAGTCATGGGGTAAAGATAAGAGCCTAATGTTTCTTAAGATAATCTGAAAAAGCTCTGACAAACTTTGATGACAAATATGAAATCATTAAACTAAATAATTATTATCAATGAAATGAAAATGGCCAGAGTTGAATTAAAATTAATAAATAGAGGACTTACGTTAAGATCAGTATTCCTAGTTTCATTTCTGAGCCTATTGCTTTCCTTACCTCTTATAGCACAAAGTATTTCCGAGGTAAACTTGAGAAATGTACTTCAAAGAGAATTAAGCGCACATCCTGGTCGTTCAATCGGGATACCAGAGAATAAATATTCTGGATGGTATGTTTCTATAGAGGTAAAGGAAAATCAAATCAAGTCAATTGATTTTTCAGAAAATACTTTCGAAATAGTCATTCAAAAAAATGAAGAGCTAACTCCTGAGAAACTTATGGAATTGTGTGCAGAAAAAGGAGTTAAATCATTTGAAAATGGCATTCATATTTTTCCTGTTTTATCAGAGTTTATTTCACGGAAAGGGCGAGAACTTGATGATAATCTTGAAGTAGAATTAGAAAAAATCCATCCCTCAAATACAGGCTCTGAAGATGGTAGCTACACTATTTGGTTGCCAACATTATTTAAATTATATCCTCCGTCTCACTCGGAATGGTAAGATAAAATACAATAAAATGAGTGATTTCAAATCTAGTTATTTAATTAGTGTCTTTATAGTAGCCGTTATTTTTGTTTTATATGGATGCTCTTCTGTAAAAATTGAAGATCTAGAAATTAAGGAGTTAATCACTACAGTACTTGCGAGAAAAATTTCCATAAGCGATACTGTGAAAGTATCTATGAAAGCGGATGCGGAGTGGGTTCAAAATCCCCTCTTAAAACCGTGTAATCTTGAGTCATTTTCAAGGCTAAGGAGTATAATTAAAATAGAGGCAAAATCTTTAGAGAGTATTCTTAGTGAAGAAGATTTAAAAAAGATATGTGTAGAGTCGGAAGAGGATTTTATCTTTTCTAAAAAAATGGTTCCTCAATCGGTTAAACTTGTAGAACAGAACTATTTAGATTCGCTCTTTGCTGCTTACACTCTGTCTTTAAAGAATCAAACTGTTGCTTCTCAACAATTTGAGAATTTGAACTCAAATGCATATATCCGTTTATCAAAGCCTATATTTTTGCAAAAGGGTGAATTTGCCTTCATATATTATTCTAATCACTCTTCAGAAAGTTCTTCAAGCTTACTTGTCTATGAGAAAACAGGTCAAAAATGGGAATTGATTTTATCATTTCCTTTATTGATTTCTTAGGTGCCTCCTTTAGAAAACCCGTGTTCGCTATCCCACAAAAGTCAAATCCCAGCGCTTTCGCGGTGGATTTGATAATGGAGGCGTTTGTTTCGGCGGGAGTCATGGGGTAAAGATTGGGGAGTTTGGTTTTCTGAGGGTTGTTAGATTGGTATCAGGGTAAATTTTGTAAGTGGTGTGAGGTAATAAGTAAAAAGTGTGAAGTAGAAAGAATACAATCCCTGAATCACAATTAGGGAGAATTAACAGAATGATTGCAGTCCAAGATCCCTTAAAACTATATCTTATGGATAAAATCTTGTTTTAAAGATATGATCTGGAATCTCCTTCTATTTTTCCTACTGTTTGTCCATTTGTCGGCTTTCTCGCAATCTATATACTTAGATTTCGACCTAGACTCAGAGGAGAAATGCTTTACCTCTACCACCACAAATGAGAAAGAATCGTATCCCAAATTTTCAAAGAGAATTGAATCTGGAAATCAATTTTTTAGGATTTGTTCTGAAGAATTCATTTACCAAAAGGGTAGTTACTCTGAAGTAAAGATGCGGTCAGACTTAAAAATTTCTACGCTTTCGGATTTATATGTCTTTGAATCTAAAAGCAAAAAATACGGAAAAATTAATGACAGTACCGTTTATATTATGATGCGAAATGAGATTGATTCAGTTTTCATTGCTGAAGGAATAGACGACAAATTGGTTAAGATTTATACTGTGGAATGGATAGATAAGATTGAGTAGTTGTATGTCTATAAAACCAATATTTTCGAAACAATTGAAAGATTACACGTATATTTAAATTAAACACGTGTCAATCATGAAAACCAAACTCACACTCACAGTAAAAAAGGAAATTGTAGAAAAAGCGAAGCAACAAGCTGCAAGTAGGGGAATTTCGCTCTCGAAGATGTTTGAAGAGATTTTTGAAAAAGAAACTCCAGATTTGGAAAAAACTGAATCTCAATTAGCTGCTGAGAGACTTTTGAAAAGGTTAGAATCCATGGAGCCAATGAAGGAGCAAAAGGAGTCTGACAAAGTTTTACTCACGCAGTTTTTGAAACAAAAATATGGTTAAGATTTTTTTGGATACCAATGTGGTTATTGATCTTATCGCCAAAAGGCAACCATTCTATGATGATGCCAAATTGTTTTTAAGCTTGGCTAAAAATGGATTAGCTCGCTTGTTTATTGCAGAAAGCAGTCTTGGAAATATATACTATCTAGTTTTTGAAGTTTATAAAATCCCGCAAATAGAATTTTCTATGCATGATTTTATAACTCTTGGTGAAATAGTATCTGGAGGTAAAGAGGTTATATATAAATCTCTGAATTCAGATTTCCAGGACAAAGAAGATGCGCTTCAGTACTTTACTGCCATCGAAAATAAAATGGATTTCCTAATTACTCGTGACCTTAAGGACTTCAAAACAGCGAACCAAATTCCTGTTCTCACACCCAAACAATTTTTCTCAAGCTAAATCTCTTCTCCGCATTTCAGGCTCATCCTGATACCATTGTTCTTCAAAAGTTTCTTTTACGATCACATCTGCAATCAGCACTGACCACACCATCCACAAGACCAAAGCTGGGCCTGCCAAGAAAAGCAGCCAAATCAGAAACATACTTAAATTGAATTGTATAGCGGTGACGAATATGATTAACGCACCAGTGACTATACCCACGGCTCCAAAGTAGTTTTTCATAATTTTTGAGTTTTTATTCCATTTACTAAACTACCACACCCTTCTGTTTGTTACTTAACCTGTCGGAGTCAATAATATTCCACTAAATTGAATTACAAGGCTTTCCGGCTAAGTGAAGTTTGACAAGAGTTGCCTTGGTTACCATAAAACCAAAGTCTTGTGTCTTGATTCTAGCATCTAATATCTAACAATGAAAGGATTTCGATTTACTCAGTTCGTACCCACTCAGGATCCTGAGAAAAATACGTTTGAAAATCTGCTGAATATATTTTTGCAACTCGTCACCATGACCGGTGGGGATGTAGCCGAAGCACTAAGTTGGCTGACCAACTTGGACAATCGCTATCAGATGACCAATCCCAATTATGGTATCGGCGACTTCATTGAGGATTTAAAAAGTAAGGGTTACCTGACCGAGGAAAACCGAAAAGGTGAATTCAAGGTCACTGGAAAAGCGGAGCAAACGATTCGAAAGTCAGCTTTGGAAGAGATTTTCGGCAAACTCAAGCGCGGAAAATCCGGTCAGCACAAAACCACACATTCAGGACAAGGAGAAGAGCGTGGCACAGATCGCCGAGCTTATGAATTTGGAGATAATCTGGATCAGATTGCTTTGACGGATTCTTTGAGAAATGCCCAGGCAAATCATGGTTTTGGTGGAGATTATTTGCTTACAGAAGATGACTTGGAAGTGGTGGAAAATGAATTTCGATCACAGACATCTACGGTGCTGATGATAGATATTTCTCACTCTATGATTTTGTATGGGGAAGATAGAATCACTCCCGCGAAGAAAGTAGCCATGGCTTTGGCAGAACTGATCAAAACCCGATATCCAAAAGATACGCTTGACATTATCGTCTTCGGAAATGACGCTTGGCAGATAGAAATCAAAGACTTGCCTTATCTGCAAGTTGGTCCTTATCATACGAATACTGTTGCTGGATTAGAGTTGGCAATGGATTTATTGCGAAGAAGAAAGAACCCAAATAAGCAGATTTTCATGATTACCGATGGAAAACCGACTTGTTTGAAAGTGGGAATTAAATATTACAAAAATGCTTTTGGCATTGATAGCAAAATTCTTTCTGAGACACTGAAGCTTGCTGCTCAATGCCGAAAATTGAAAATACCGGTGACTACTTTTATGATTGCTTCTGATCCTTACCTGAAGGAATTTGTAAAGGAATTTACCAAAGTAAATAACGGGAATGCCTACTACAGTAGCTTGAAAGGGCTCGGCGACCTGATTTTTGAAGATTATAGACGAAATAGAACGAAACGCTTTTAAGCAATATGGACTACCAAAAACTGACACCAAAAGAACTCACCCAGATAAAAACCCTCGGCCAACTCAAAGCTGCTGGCTACGAATCAAAATCCATCAAAGAAGAACTTCGCGACAACTTGATCCTGAAAATCAAGCGAAAGGAAAACGTATTTGAAGGAATCTGGGGATATGAGGATACGGTAATTCCCGACATTGAGCGGGCGATTCTCTCTAGACATAATATCAATTTACTTGGTCTGAGAGGGCAGGCGAAAACGAGAATTGCCAGAATGATGACACATCTTTTGGATGAGTACGTTCCAGTGGTTTTTGGAGCTGAGTTGAATGATGATCCATTACAGCCTTTGACTTCTTATGCCAAGGATCTGATCGAGGAAAAAGGTGATAACACGCCAATCGGGTGGTGGCATAGAGATGATCGCTACACCGAGAAATTAGCGACTCCGGATGTATCGGTTGCTGATTTGATCGGGGATGTGGATCCTATCAAGGCTGCCACGATGAAGCTAAGTTATAACGATGAACGTGTGATCCACTATGGTTTGGTACCAAGGTCCCATCGCTCCATATTCGTGATCAATGAGCTACCCGATTTGCAAGCCAGAATTCAGGTTGCCTTGTTCAATATTTTGCAGGAAGGCGATATTCAGATTCGTGGGTTCAAACTGAGATTGCCATTGGATATTCAGTTTGTGTTCACTGCCAATCCCGAGGATTATACCAATAGAGGAAGTATAGTAACCCCACTGAAGGATAGAATTGAAAGTCAGATTATTACGCATTATCCGAAATCCATCGAGATAGGACGAAGAATTACTGCGCAGGAAGCGAACCTGAAAGGCAAGCCTGTCGATAACATCCACGTGCCTGAGTTGATGAAGGATTTAATCGAGCAAATTGCCATAGAGGCTAGAGGCTCGGAATATGTGGATGAGAAAAGTGGTGTTTCAGCTCGATTAACGATCTCGGCCTATGAGAATTTGATCTCTGCTGCTGAGCGAAGAATGTATATGAATGGAGAAAGCAATACCATAGTTCGGATAGCTGATCTGATCGGAGTCATCCCTGCGATTACCGGGAAGGTAGAATTGGTCTATGAAGGTGAGCAAGAAGGTGCAGGTTTGGTAGCTTACAATTTGATAGGTAAAGCTATTCGCTCGCAGTTTGTGAATTATTTTCCATCTCCAGAGCAGAAGAAAAAGGAAAAAAATGGCAATCCATATGTGATCCCTTTGGCTTGGTTTGGAGAGGGGAATGAACTGGATATTTTAGCATCACAGGCAGATAAAGATTACAAGACTTCCTTGCAATCTGTCCCTGGTTTGGAGGAAGTGGTCACTCAGTTAGTGAAAGAAGTACCAGAAAAGGAGAAGGAATTCTTTATGGAATTTGCACTTCATGGATTGGCGGAATTCTCTCAGCTGAGCAAAAAAGTGTTGGATACTGGATTACAATTTAAAGACTTGTTCAGCTCCATGTTCGATATGGGGCCAGGGGATGAGGATGATTTCGAGGAAGATGATTTGTAGGATTTAGAACCGCAAGCCTCAGAGGGCGCAAAGTTTTGTTTTTGAACTTTGCGCCTTTTATGTTTTCAGGCTAATTCAATTTTACAGAGCTATGGCAACTTATATTTATGAGCAAGACTGAATTCCAGTAGTGTGCTTTTTCGTAAATTAGGTGGAATAAAAAATATACTTATATGAGTGTTGCAGAAATTAAACTTGATTTGATCACCTGGCTTTCCAAATTGGAAGACACCAAGGCAATAGATGATATAGCTCAAATAAAGAAGCAATTCATAGAAGATCAGTACCATAAATCACTAAAGCCGATGAGCATGGATGAGTTGCGGGACAGTTTAGCTGAAGCTGAAGTTGATTATGCAAACGGCCGAATTGTTTCCCAAGAGGAGTTGGAAGAAAGGATCAAAAAAGGGAAAATTTTATGAAAATTGTCTGGTCTAAGAGAGCATTAAAAGACCTTGAAATAATTTTTGAATTTTATGCATTCTCCGCTTCAATAAGTGTAGCACAAAAGATAACAGGTAAGTTGGTTGAGAAAGTAAAGATTTTGACATCTTATCCTGAAATGGGGGTAGTGGAGGACTGGGGTTTTGAAGTTCCTTTTGAGTATCGATCTTTGATAGAAGGGAATTATAAAATCATTTATCGTATCGTTGATGAAAAAGTCATTTTGATCTCAAGAGTATTTGATACACGGATGGATCCAAAAAAGAAGAGGATTTGATCAGGGGAATCTAAATGTGATATGAATTTTTCCGGGGATACCCCCTATATTTTTCTAATCAGCGATTATCTGCGAAATGATTAGCGTAAATCTGCGGGAAAATTTTACTTCAAGTGGAGTAAAATGAGTGCGATCAGTGCCGGTAATCCCTGCACCCAAAAGATTTTTTTGCTGGCGGTCAGTGCACCAAAAATTCCAGCTACCAATACACAGCTTAGAAAAAATACAGCAATATAAAACGACCAGTTTGGATCCTCAATCAGCAGGGACCAGACCAATCCTGCCACTAGAAAACCGTTATACAACCCCTGATTGGCTGCAAGACCCTTGGTTTTAGGAAATAGTTCTGCAGGCATGGACTTGAACGTTTTTCGTCCTATAGTTTCCCAAGCAAACATTTCGAAGTATAAAAAGTAGAGATGAAGAGCGGCAATGCCGCCAATGAGGATCTTAGTGAGGATTTCCATAACTCTTTAGATTTTAGCCAATCTACTCATTTATAAAATCGCTTAAAACATTATGATTCTGAAAACTGATCACTGAGACTGTAAACTGATCTCCTATCTTTGCCCCATGCCAGAATCCAACCTCCCCACCGACTTTGAGACTCAAATGCTCAAGCTACTCGGTCAAGCCGAATTTGAGCAATTTAAACAAGCAATTAACAAACCTTCCCGCACCTCTGTCAGATTAAATTCTGCCAAGACTTTTTCTCTTAACTGGGCAAACTCCTCCATCCCTTGGTCTGAAACTGGTTTTTTTCTCGAAGAGAGGCCATCTTTTACCTTAGATCCGGCGATTCACGCTGGGGCCTATTATGTGCAGGAAGCATCTTCGATGTTCATCGAACACATTCTAAATTCCTTGGAAATTCCCAAAGGAATCTACCTTGATCTGGCCGCAGCACCTGGAGGAAAATCCACGCTGCTCTCCGGCTATTTGGGTGATGAGGGAATGCTGGTTGCCAATGAAGTAATTCAGCCAAGAGCGCAAATTCTGAAGGAAAATATCATCAAATGGGGACTTGGAAATGCTTTGGTAACCAATAATGACCCTGATCACTTTGCACCCTTGGAAGGGTTTTTTGATCTAGTGGTAGTGGACGCTCCCTGCTCTGGCGAGGGGATGTTTCGCAAAGATCCGCAGGCGCGCGAAGAATGGTCTGTGGATAACGTTCAGCTTTGTTCGGCACGTCAGAAGCGGATTATGGATCAGGCAGGAGCGTTGGTGAAGGCTGATGGGTATTTGATCTACAGCACTTGCACTTTTAATGAGCAGGAAAACGAGGATATGATTCAGTTTTTGACTGAGGAGTTTTCCTATGAACCCGTTCGAATTCCGTTGGATGCCGCTTGGAAAATAAAAGAAACTCAGGTAGAAGTTGATGGTAAAACCTATTACGGTTACCGTTTTTTTCCACACTTAGTGGAAGGAGAAGGTTTTTTTATTACCATTTTGAAGCGCTCAAGTGAGGCTTACATTCAGGAGCCAAAACGTGTTAAAGACTTTAAGCATCCGTATTTGAAGGAGGTTTTTAATCGGGAATCAAGTGAGTTGGATGAAGAGTTGGGGTTTGATGGTAATGGGAAATATTACACACTGAATGATTCCTTTTTTAGAATTTCGAAGGATTGGAATTTACACTTTCAGAAGATTTCACAGCATTTGAGTTTGAAGTATTTCGGTGTAGAGATTGGTAAAAAACAGAAAAGTGACTGGATTCCTACGCACGAATGGGCTTTATCCACACTACCTAAAAAGGACTTCCCTTCTCATGAGCTTTCGGAAACTGAAGCCATTGAATTTTTGCGTAAAAATGAGTTTGAAATGCCTGATTTACCAGTTGGCTGGGTGTTGATAACTTTCAAAAACCTTCCGCTAGGTTGGATCAAAAATCTCGGAAACCGTGTGAATAACTATTATCCGAAGGAGTGGAGGATAAGGATGTAAAGTTTGAAGTGAACGGTCTAAAGTCTAAAGGATTAAGGTTTTAAACCTCCTCAAGAACGGACTCTCCTGCTGAGCAGTCTCCTGAAGTCCATTGCCAAGTTTCGTGGAGGCGAATTTTGCCATTTTCTAAGACTTCAGGCTTCGATTGACAGATTCCAGTCATCAGTTCACCTGCCGTATTTAGCTGTTGATAGCGCATGTTTATATTCCCAGCTTCGTCTACCAAAGCGATCAGGTGACCTTTTATTATTTTCCCCCCAGAATAAATACAGGTGAGCACATTTTCATCCTGTTTGTAGTGGAAAAGTGTTTCTGCTGAGGTCTCTCCATTTTCAGAATTGCTTATTGGGCGAAAGGTTTTGTTGTTGTAGTTCATCGAAATCGTACAGTGACTGGTTTGGATTGAGCAGGGTTTGGGGCAGGCTCTTCACTAAAATTAAGTCCTTTCGTGGAAATGTATAGCTTTTCAATAAATCCTTCCAAGTATCTTGTGAATTCAAATCCCAAATTTCGATTTTGCCATGAGATTTATACTACTAAGCTTTTCCCTACTCTTTTGCCTAAGTGCCCGTGCACAAATGTTTCCTCATGGAGAGGAATTTACTCGTCAGGATACGCTGCGGGGTACAATTACTCCAGAGCGAGCTTGGTGGGATTTACAGCACTATCATTTGGAAGTAAAAGTGGACCCTGATACCAAGTCACTTTCTGGGAAAAACACAGTCAAATACAAAGTCTTAGAAGATGCAAATCGAATGCAAATCGACTTGCAAGCACCTATGCAACTTACAAAAGCCGAACAGGACGGAACCGAATTAGAAATAGAGCATGACGGAGACGCCCATTTTATCACGTTACTGTCAGATCAGCCAGTTGGGGAAGAAAAGGAATTAGTTTTGACTTTTTCAGGCACTCCTGTGGAGGCGATTCGACCGCCATGGGATGGTGGCTTGACTTGGCAAAAGGACAGCAATGGATTACCGTTTATCGCAAACTCCAACCAAGGAATAGGAGCGAGTATCTGGTGGCCAAATAAAGACCATGGCTACGATGAACCGGATCAGGGAGTGTTGATGAGTGTAACTGTGCCCGAAAATCTAATGGATGTATCCAATGGTCGATTGATCGGAACGGATCATGACAAGGCTGCGAAGACAAAAACGTACCACTGGGAAGTGAAAAACCCAATCAACAATTATGGTATCAATATCAACGTGGGTGATTATGTGTATTTCGGAGAAAAATATAAAGGTGAAAAAGGCGAGTTGGACATGGATTACTATGTGCTTCGTGAGAATCTGAAGAAAGCCAAAAAGCAGTTTGAGGATGCACCAAAGATGATGAAGGCTTTTGAGCATTGGTTTGGGCCGTATCCATTTTACGAGGACAGTTACAAACTAGTAGAAGCACCTTACTTGGGCATGGAGCACCAAAGCTCGGTTACTTATGGCAATGCTTATGCAAATGGCTACCTAGGTCGTGATCTGAGCGGAACAGGCTGGGGAATGAAGTTCGACTTTATTATCATCCACGAGTCCGGTCACGAGTGGTTTGCCAATAATATCACCTACAGAGATGTGGCGGATATGTGGATTCATGAGAGTTTCACAGCCTATTCAGAGAATCTCTTCTTGGATTATTTCTATGGGAAAGAAGCTAGCAAAGAATATGTCCTAGGAACCAGAATGGCGATCAGCAATGACAGTCCGATTATTGGTACTTACAATGTAAACTCAGAAGGCTCTAGCGACATGTATTACAAGGGTGCCAATATGTTGCATACCATTCGTCAGATCGTCAATGATGATGAAAAATGGCGAAGTATCTTGCGCGGACTGAATGAAGAGTTTTATCATAAAACGGTAGCAACCCGCCAAGTTGAAAGTTACATTTCACAAAAAGCAGGGATCAATCTATCCCCTATATTCAATCAATACCTGAGAGATATACGAATTCCTATTTTCAGCTATAATCTAAAAGACGGAGAACTCTTTTACCGCTGGGAAAATGTGGTAGTTGGCTTTGAGATGCCGGTGAAAATCTACGTGGATGGAAAAGAATTGGATTTAAAACCAACGCAACGCTGGCAGCAAATAGCTATTCCGCAAGAGGATGCTAAAATCAGCGTAGATGAAAATTACTATGTGGGTACGCTTAATATTTCGGGAGATTAATTCAAAAATGGGATCAGAACTTCCTTGGCCTTTTCTTCGGTAAATAGTACTAATCCAGTCATATTCCCTTCTGGATACTTGAAAACGATCATTTGATCTCCGAGGCACTTTACTTCAAACCGAAGTGGAGGATCGATGTCGTCTATAAATTCCAAAACTCCCTCTGGGCTTAACTTCCAATCTAGCTCATGTTCCTCCCCATTTTCAGTTTTGGTTGACGTACCATTTTCATAAAAAGTATAAAAGCAGTCAATCTTACGGGTTTCGGTAAGACAATGCCAAGGATTAGCGATGAGAAGCTCACGAGTGATAGGCTTCCCAAAAAATATAATGTCAACAGATAATAGATTGATAAAGTCGAACATAGCTATTCAATTTACTAATTCGTTTCAGAAATCACACTATCTCAAGATGCGCTTTTTTGCACACGATATTTTCTAGTTTATTATTTTATAAATCTTCCCATTTGTCTTGCTCATGATATAAATATTGTTTGCCGCATCTTTCCCGAACTTTAGGTCAACTCTATCATTTTGGACTAATTCTAGGAGGGTCATTTCTTTTCCCTCGAAAATCACTTTCCAGCTTTGGACTTTCATGTTACCCAAATCCTTGAGATCCGAATAAAGTAGCCTGCCAGAGAGGATATCTCCGAAGATAAACTTGCCTTTAAGTTTTCCATAAGGCATTTCATATCCTGCGAAAATTGCTGCAATCTCATCGTGGTCAATTTGAATTTCGGGATAGGTGATTCCTAGGTTCTCATCATTTGGTTGCAAATCGAATACATCTCTGAAGTTGCCATAAGGATTGATGATAAACCTTCCTTCCCGAATAGGCCATCCGTAAAATTGACCAGGTTCTATCTTATTTAGTTCTTCTACAGAGTGTTGTCCTATATCAGTAGCAAACATATTTCCTCTTGGGTCCCAGAATACACGGTTGGGATTTCTAAATCCATAAGCATACACCTCTCCTGCTTTTCCATCTACATCCGCAAATGGGTTGCTTGATGGAATTCCATACTTGCCATTTGGACTGTCCGTTCCCATAGGGTCAATTCTCAGAATACTACTATAAACTAGAGCACCCCTGCTATCCGAGAAATTGGCAGCCCGCTGTTCTGTGAGCCCTCCATCCCCAAAGCCAATGTAAAGCAATCCATAATCTTCATCTCCTTTTTTGGCATGAGGATTAAAGGTGATTTCTTGCATTCCGTGCGCTTGAGAAGGAATGTCTATTCTAAGCATTTCTCTACTGCTTCCCGCAAAGAGAGTTGCACTAGGGTCCACTGCTTTCCATTCTGTCAATACCCACTGCATAAAATGTCTAATACTATCTGGGTAGCTGTAATCGGCAGGTTTGGAATTTCCGGCATCGGTATGCGCCGTATAGAAAAGTCCATTTGTTGCGAAATCTGGATGGAAAGTAAAACTAGCCATGCCAGTAGCCCATCCAGGATTACTCACTAGGTCAGGTAACAATTCAGTAGCAGGAAGGTAGAGATTTGGTTTTCCTTCTATTAATTCGTACAAACCTACTCGCTGATCGTTGATAAATAAACGTCCAGAGTTAGGCTCAGCTTCCATTTTAGTCATTTTAGCCAAAGGAGCTTTTGAATCTGAGGCAGGAAGCTGCGCAAAATATTCTAGCTCAAGTCGAATACCTGAATCAGGGATGCTATCAGGGATGGGATTTTCCAGCCCCACCATCTGAATAGTATCTGGAAGTGTTTCAAATGTGTGGAGATAGCTCAAGACTGCGTCTAGCTCCTCCTCGGTGAAACTTTCAAAAGCAGGCATAATCGCCTTGTATCGCTCCAGCAGGGTCACCGCACGCGGATCGCCGGAACTGATCACTTCTGAAGGATTTTTGATGAAATTTCTGACCCATTCAGTTTCTACAGTATGTGTTAATCCGCTTAGATTAGGTCCTATGCCGTGCTGGTCAAAACTATGGCAGGTACTACAATTAGCTTCAAAGAGTGACTTTCCAGCCATTATCTGTTCGGAATCTGTGCTGATGGAGCTACCTAACTCGCTATTCTGAGAGCAAGAGAAAAATGCCAGACTGACAAGAAGAAGTAGGAATATCGATTTTTTCATTAGTACTAAGATGTAGGTTTTCGCTAATTACGCCAAACATAGTACTATTATAGGTCTATCTATCCTGCTTTGTCCTTGGGATATTATCGATTTTTTCGACAAAAAATTTGCCTAGGCATTTAGCATAATCCGAAACGTAGTCCCCACGTCGAGTGCGCTTTCCACTTCTATAGTGCCCCCAAGAGACTTCACATGATTGTAAACCAAATAGAGACCTATTCCATGGCTATCTTCTTGATTAGTAAATGTTTGCTGAAATCCGAATAGTTTATTCCCTACTTTTTCCATATCAAACCCGAGTCCATTGTCAGCAAAATCAAGCTGAATTTTATCTTCTACCAGTTTGCTAGAAATGCTAATAACCGGAGGAATTCCAGGCTTCCTATATTTGATTGAATTGGTAATCAGATTCAGAAGAATGCTTTCTAAATAATTAGGGTTTGATTGGATCTTCTTCACTTCAGTAAAGTCATTCGAAATAGTAGCCCCAGAATTTTTTATGAGTGAACTGATTGATTTAGAGACTTTTTTCACAATTTTCTTAAGGTCAATCTCTTCAAATGGAATGTAAAGAGATTGCTTGTCTTTAAGCTCTTGAGAATAAAAATTAAGTTTCTCTCTTAAGTCCTCACAGCATAATTTAAACACCTCCATGAGCTCCAATGTATCCTTGTCTGTGATTTTTGAATAATCTAATAACTCATATATAGAAAGTAGGTTATTCACGGGTGACCTGAGATCATGTGAAGTCATGTGACCAATATGTCGAAGGTCTTTATTGATCTCTGTTAAATTGGTCAAGAGCGTGTTTCTTTCAGCTTCAAGCTCTTTTTTTTGTGTGATATTCTTCGCTATTGCAAAAACTAATTTAGCATGCTCTACTGGTTGGGAGGTCCAGGAAAGCCATACAATCTCTCCTGATTTTGTTACATATCTGTTTTCAAAATCAACTAAGGGTTCTGAATTGAGCAGTGACTTTCTCACCATCGCTGTCTTTTCTTTATCCTCCTCGAACACGAAGTGATTTACCGGTTTTGCATATAATTCTTCATAACTATAACCTAAGACTTCTATAACTGCCGGATTTACTTTTTTGAAATATCCATCAAACCCTGCAATACACACTAGGTCGGGCGTTATTTCAAAAAAAACGTCGTATTGAGAATACTCAGAATTCATACAGGAATGATTAGCTAAGGAATAAGTTTAAAAATATTAGCGAGGATAGATAAAAAAATAATAAAAAAGAAAAAGGATCAATTAAAGAAATATGATTATCCGCAATGATGCCAGTCGCCTTAGATTCTTTGATTGGATGACTGGAAGTCCCCTGCCCGAACTGTAGGCGGGGATGACCGAAGACCGAAGTGGCCTCAAAGCTAGAGTATACCAGCTATTAAGTCGCTTTTATCTATTTACTGGTAACATAGCGGATATACATATAAAGAAAATTGGGTATCAATAAATTAATACCCAATTGAAATTTTCTATTCTTCCAGCGAAAAAGTTTGATCCTCTAAGTAATGAGGATAGATTTTTCGGTGCTGTTTTTTTACCTCTGTTATCAAAGCCTGACGGAAAGCCTCCACATTTTGGCCACTTACTGCAGCCATAAATACTGGTGGAATACCGGTTTTCTTCTGGTACGCTTCTGCAAGCGCATCAAAATCAAGAAAGTTAGCTTCTTCGAGTTCAAGCTCTGTCATTTTCATGCTATCTTCCTCGCTCGGCATTGTTTCTACCAAGTCAATCTTATTGAAAACAAGTAAAGTAGGCTTGTCCCCAGCTTTGATCTCATTGAGTGTCTGCGTCACTACAGCGATATGATCCTCAAAATGAGGATGAGAAATATCTACTACATGTACGAGTAGATCTGCTTCGCGAATTTCATCCAGCGTAGATTTGAAAGCTGCGATCAAGTGTGTAGGTAGCTTTCTGATGAATCCAACGGTATCAGAAAGCAGGAAAGGGACATTTTCCAAAACCACTTTTCGCACCGTAGAATCTACTGTAGCGAACAGTTTATTTTCTGCTAAAATGTTCGTCTTGGTGATCAGGTTCATCAGGGTACTCTTTCCTACGTTAGTATAGCCAACAACAGCCACCCGCACGATCCCTTTTCGTCCTTTGCGTTGGGTTTCACCTTGTTTTTCTATTTCGCGCAGCTTTTCTTTCAAGAGGGTGATTCGTCCTCGGATATCTCGTTTATCCGTTTCTATTTCCTTTTCACCGGCACCACCACGCGTGGTCGTACCACCTCTTTGACGCTCCAGGTGAGTCCACATGTTCGTCAATCGTGGCAATAAATATTGGAAACGAGCCAGTTCAACTTGTGTTTTTGCTTGGGCAGTTTGCGCTCGCTTCAAGAAAATATCCAGGATTAGTAACGACCTATCATAGATCGTCACCTTCAATTCATTCTCAAGGTTTCTCATTTGAGAGGGTGAAAGGTCATCATCGAAGATGACCATATCCACCTCAAAATGCTTGATATATGCTGCGATTTCCTCAAGTTTACCAGTGCCTACAAAGGTTTTGATATCTGGCTTTTCCATTTTCTGGGTGAAGCGATAAACAGTCTTTGCGCCTAGTGTTTCTGTTAAAAACGCCAATTCATCTAAGTATTCCTCAGTTTGTTGCTCTGTTTGATATTGCCTAACGACACTTACTAAAATGGCAGTTTCCTCCTTCGGAGCTGTTTCGTAAAGTTTTTGGATTTTGCGGGAGTGTTTACTCATATTTTGAATTCTATGTCAAAACAATGCGGAAAACTTGAATTTAGTTTCCTAATTATCATAAAAACGACCAGTTGAGGAGCTGTTTTTTTCGATTTGTAGCATCGGATACAACAAAGTTCCACATATTTCCTTAGAATTGATTAGGATAGTGTTTTGTCTCTTGGTTATTTTACCATTGAATGCCAGTATCAACAGTTGCCCAATGGCCCAAATAAAAAAAGCACCTGTAGCAGGTGTGTTAGAGATATTTCCTAGAGTTTTTGAAGATCAAAGAGGCTATTTCTTTGAATCTTATCGAGCAGATTGGCTACAATCCGAAGGGGTAAATCATGAATGGGTGCAAGATAATCAGAGCTTTTCCCAAAAAGGAACAGTCCGTGGGTTGCATTTCCAGAAAGGGGAATTTGCTCAAGCAAAATTAGTACGAGTAATCCAGGGAAAGGTCCTAGACGTGATCGTAGATTTGAGAAGAGACTCATCAACATTTGGTGAGAAATACTCAGCTATTCTTGATGCAGGAAGGAATAACCTCATGTATGTTCCGGCAGGTTTTGCGCATGGATTTTCAGTTTTGGAAGATGCGATATTCGCCTACAAATGCTCTAATTATTATCATAAAGCAAGCGAGGGAGGAATTCTCTGGAATGACCCTGCTTTAGCTATTGACTGGCAAGTGAACGTCCCAATCACTTCGGATAAAGATGCTGTTTGGCCAACGTTAGAAGAATTTAAAATTAGTGAAGGAGGACTGTAATGGGGTTTTTAGATCTATTTAAAAGAAAGCCGGAGGTGATTGAAGACCTTGACCTTAGTTGGTTACAGGTGGATATGCACTCACATTTGATACCAGGAATCGACGACGGATCTAAAACTATGGAGGAATCTCTGCATTTGATAAAGCGACTTGCAGATTATGGATTGCGCAAAATCATCACTACTCCACACATTATGTCCGAGTATTATCGCAATACCCCGGAGATCATCACTATGGGACTGGAGGATTTGCGTAAAGCAGTTAATAAAGAGGGGATTTCTATCGAAATAGAAGCTGCAGCTGAATATTACATGGATGAGATTTTCTTGGAGAAAATCAAAAATGGTGAGGACGTTCTGACATTTGGAAATAACTATATTTTGGTAGAAACAGGCTTTATAAATAGGCCTCAAATGCTACTGGAAATTATTTTTCAACTCGAAATGGCAGGTTATAAACCTATTCTAGCCCATCCTGAGCGATATCAATACCTGATTGCAGATAAAGGACTGCTACAAGATCTTACCGATAGACAAATCCTTTTTCAAGTAAACATATTGTCTCTGACTGGGTTTTATTCCAAGCCGGTAAAGGATTTTGGTGAAATGCTGGTTGAGACTGGACTGGTTAAGTTTCTTGGGACTGACTGTCACAATCAGCGCTATTTGGATATGATGGAGACCCTTCCAAAGTCAAAATTGTATCAAAAATTAAAGCAATTAGACTTGCTCAATTCCTCTCTTTGATTTGCATAAAAGTCAATGAAAATTCTCATCACAGGTATTACAGGGTTGTTTGGCAGCTATTTGGCAAAGGAATTTGCAACGCTGGGAGAAATACACGGTTTTCGTAGAGCAAGCTCTTCTACCAGGCTTCTTGATGGTGTACTGTTTCCCATTACTTGGCATGAAGGAAAGCTTTCTGACATTGAATCTCTCGAAGAAGCAATGGCAGGGATTGACTTGGTTATTCACGCTGCTGGAAAAGTTTCTTTCGACGCAGGCGAAAAAGATAGCCTTTATCGAATTAATATGTCTGGCACCACCAATGTAGTCAATGCCATGCTGAATACAGGAGTGAAAAAACTGGTACATGTCAGTTCTGTCGCTGCTATAGGCAGAAGTCCTGAATTGATGCAACTTGATGAGAATTTTAAGTGGGTGGAGACTCCCCTCAACACAGATTATGGTGTCTCTAAATATTTGGCAGAATTAGAAGCTTGGCGAGGAGAGCAGGAAGGGATTGATCTGATAGTTGTAAATCCTTCAATACTACTCGGAAAAATCAGCGATGATAGATCCTCCACAGATATCTACCATTATGTGATTGATGAAAACTCTTATTATCCTAAAGGAGATTTGAATTACATCGATGTGCGAGACGCTGCCCATCAAGTGAGAGCATTGGTAGACAAAGAAGTTTGGGGAGAGCGATTTATTCTAAACAAAGAAAGCATTTCATATAAAGAATTCTTCGAAAAAATGGCCTTGGCTTTTGGCAAAAAAGCACCTAGTACAGCAGTAAGCCCAACGATGTTAAAAGTAGCTGTGTTTTTTAACACGATTTTTAGAAAGCTGGGTTTGAGCAAAAGCCCTCTGAACAAGAAGACAGCAATGATTTCACAGCAAAAAGTTTTTTTCGACAATAGCAAAGTGAACAAGGTTATAGGGACGCCCTATCATAGCCTAGAGGACACCTTTGAGTGGTCAAAGTAAACTTATTTTTAATCCTGATCGTTGGTACGCAAAGCCTGAAGCAGAGTTGGTACTATTTCTGTTCAGAACTAAAATGAAATTTAACAAATCGAGATTTTGAGAGACCAAATTTATTGGTAACTTAAATAAACCATAACGCATCCTAATGACCGGAGATCACGATCACGATTGGGAAAATGACAAGAAGCTGGTAGAGCGATTTGAAAATTCCCTACAATCCAATCTGGACCTTTATTTTGAAGAGGAAGAATTGGAGGATATCATCCGATTTTACTTTGATCAACAGAAATTCCTAAAAGCTTTGCGCGCAGCCGAATTTTCCTTGGAAAGATTCCCATTCTCTGTGGAAATTAAGCTCTTGAAAGCTCAGTGTTTGATTTTCAATGATGAATTGGAAGAGGGACAAGAGATTCTGGAGAACATCAATAACATTTCTCCGAACAATGAAGAGATCATCCTTGCATTGGCAAACGCATATATACTTAGCGGAACTCCGAAAGAAGGCATAGAACTGTTGGAGAATTACTTGCCATTGGCAGAAGACAAAGCAGAGGTATTTTATTCATTGGGAAACCTTTATCGCGTCCAAAATAATAATGAAAAGGCGAGCTTTTATTTCAAAGAGGCTGTAAAAAACCGTATCAATCACGAAGACGCCTTGTTTCAGTTGGCGATGATCACTGAAGAAGAAGGCTCTTTTGATGAAATCCTGGAGTTTTATCAAGAGTTCATCGATCAGGACCCCTATAGCGCTGGTGCTTGGTATAATTTAGGAGTAGTCTATAACAGATTGGGCAGGTTTGAGGAGGCGATCAAAGCATACGATTATGCCATAATAATTGACGATTCCTTTGCTTCCGCTTATTTCAATCTTGGAAATGCGCTGATGAATACGCAGCAGTATGAGCTTGCCTTGGAAGCTTACCAGAACACGATCAATTGTGAAGGTGCAAATGCTGAAAATTGCTGCTACATGGGAGCCGCTTATGAGAAGCTTGACAAAATCGATGAGGCTTTTAAATATTTTAAGAAGTCGGCCAAGTTTGATGAGGAATATGATGACGCTTGGTTTGGACTCGGAATGTGTATGCTTAAGAAGGAAAAATTCTTTGAAGCCATACATTATTTCAAAAAAGCTTTAAATCTCACAAAAGAAAATTCAAATTATTGGGTTGGACTTGGAGATGCTGAATTTAACTTGGGAAATATGCAAGCCAGTGCCGAAGCTTATGAAGAAGCGATCAATTTGGAACCAGGCATTCTGGAAACCTATGTGAATCTGGCACTTATATACTTTGAGCAGAACCGCTTTGAAGAAGCTATTGATGTGACAAAAGAAGGAATAGAGGAAATGCCTGAGGAGGCTGAGCTATATTATCGCTTAGTTGTATACCTAATCAAAATGGGCAATTACAAAGAGGCGTTTTCATTTTTGGAAAATGGGTTAACTTTGGACTTCGAAAAGCATATGATCATGTATGATCTGATGCCAGAGCTTAAACAGCAGAAGGCCTTATACAAGATTATTGCCCAATATCGAGAGGAAAACCTCGAGTCTTAACATTAAAACCTCGCTAATGAATTATGAGCTGAATAATATCCCCGTTCGGACTGAAAAGCCACGAACCAAAGGATTTACCATGGCCATGGACAAAGGCTTAAGCCTACGTGCCACAGAAGATTTTGTAGAAAGCTGTTCTGATTTTGTAGATATAGTAAAACTTGGCTGGGCTACGTCATATGTCACTAAAAACCTCAACGAAAAACTTGCCATTTATAAAGAAGCTGGAATTCCAGTTTACTTGGGAGGTACACTTTTCGAAGCTTTTATCGTAAGAGGTCAATTCGACGATTATAGAAAAGTATTGGATAAATATGATCTTTCTTTCGCTGAGGTGTCGGATGGTTCTATTTCTCTAAATCATGACAAGAAGTGTGAGTACATCACTACGCTAGCCAAACAAGTAACCGTACTTTCAGAAGTGGGATCTAAGGATGCAGCGAAGATTATCCCTCCATACAAGTGGATTGAGCAGATGCAGACAGAGTTGGATGCAGGTGCTTGGAAAGTAATCGGAGAGGCTAGAGAAGGTGGAAATGTAGGTCTGTTCAGGGATTCTGGTGAAGTAAGACAGGGTCTTGTGGAAGAAATTCTAACCCAAATTCCTGAGGAAAGAATCATCTGGGAAGCTCCAATAAAATCTCAGCAGGTTTGGTTTATCAAACTGATCGGTGCTAATGTGAACTTAGGTAATATTAGTCCATCCGAAGTTATTCCTTTGGAAACTATTAGGCTCGGCTTAAGAGGTGATACCTTCGATCACTTTTTGGGAGAAATCAAATTGTAATACAACTCAACTCATTACAGGCTGATTGGAATTTTCCGATCAGCCTTTATTTTTGACCATGGATTCAATCAGAAAATACCTACTCACCTACCTGAAGGGAATGGGAATGGGGGCAGCAGACATAGTGCCCGGCGTATCTGGTGGTTCTATCGCCCTGATCACCGGAATTTACGAAGAGCTACTCAATAGTATAAATTCTTTCAATGGCGATAGTCTGAAGTTGTTGCTCAAGTTTGAGTTCAATAAATTTTTTCAAGCGGTAAACGGTGCTTTTTTACTAAGTCTACTGCTTGGGATCATGACGAGTATTTTCTCACTTTCTAAGCTAATCACCTATTTGATGGCTGAGCATCCCATTCCGCTCTGGTCGTTTTTCTGCGGGTTGATTTTAGTGAGTGCATTTCTGATTTTACAGGATATTAAAAAGTGGACCATAGGAGTAATCATCGCATTAATCATCGGGACGGTTTCAGCCTATTTCATCACGGATTTGCCACCTACAAGTAGCCCAGATGCACTTTGGTTTACTTTTGTAGCCGGTGCGATTGCGATTTGTGCCATGATTCTGCCTGGTATTAGTGGAAGTTTTCTTTTGTTGATTCTTGGGAAATACGAGCCTATTCTTAATGCGGTATCAGAGCGTAATTTTGCTACACTTGGCGTTTTTGCGCTTGGCTGTATAGTAGGACTATTATCATTTAGCAGAGTGATTTCTTGGTTTCTGAAATATTTTTATTCTATTACGATCGCATTGCTTTCCGGCTTTATGCTGGGTTCGATCAATAAACTTTGGCCATGGAAAATCGTCACGGCCTACCGTACTTCTTCCAGTGGAGAAGAAAAACCTTTTTTGACTAAAAATATATTTCCAGGTGAGTATTTAGAACAAACTGGTTTTGAGCCAAAATTAGTCTTGGCGCTAACTGCCTTTCTATTTGGGATCATTTTAGTTTATGGAATTGATCGCCTTGCAGCATATTTAAAGAAATCATGAGGAAATTCGGTTTGATAGGGCATCCATTGACACATTCTTTTTCGAAGAAATATTTCACTGAGAAATTTGAAAAGGAAGGAATTGAAGATTGCGAATACGAATTGTACGATATTCCCAACGCTTTTGAGCTAGATGAAATCCTGAATGATGATCCGGAGATCGAAGGTATTAATGTCACGATTCCGCACAAGGAAGATGTGATTGCTTGGGTCGATGATTTGGAGGAAGCCTGTGAAGAAATCGGAGCGGTCAACTGCATTCATATCAAAGACGGAATCCGCACAGGTTATAATACAGATTACATAGGATTCAAAAACTCCCTTTCTCCTTGGTTGGGGTCAGTAAAACCAAAGGCATTGATTTTGGGAACTGGCGGGGCTTCTAAGGCAGTTAAGCAAGCATTGAATGATCTGGAGATTGACTTTTTGAATGTTTCCCGCACAGAAGATGAAGGTCAGATTACCTACGAGGATTTAGATTCAGACCCAGAGATCATGAAAACGCATCATTTGATAGTAAATACCACGCCTCTTGGTACCTTTCCAAAAATTGATGGGATTCCAGCTATACCTTTAGAGCAGTTGACATCGTATCATTTTGTGTATGATTTAGTGTATAATCCACCAGTGACAGCGTTGATGCAAGCTTGTTTGGATAAAGGAGGAAAAGCCAAGAACGGACATGAAATGTTAATTCTTCAGGCAGAGGCTGCCTGGGAGATCTGGAATTCGTAAGAAATAGTTATGAAAAAAGCCATCCTAATAATCCAGTGTCCCGACCAAAAGGGAATAGTAGCAGAGGTTTCCCGTTTTCTTTATTCTTATGAAGGAAATATCCTAGAAGTGGATCAGCATGTGGATGAGGAAATGGGGATGTTTTTTATGCGAGCTGCCTGGGAATTGGATACGTTTTCTTTAGGTAAAGAGGAGATTTCTCAGCGTTTCAAGTCTGAAGTTGCGGAGCAGTTTAATATGGATTTCAAACTTCATTTCAACTTTCCTAAGCCAAGAATGGCGATTTTCGTCAGCAAGCTTTCGCATTGTCTATTTGATATTTTGGGGAGGCACTATGCTGGGCAGCTCGAGGTAGATATTCCTTTGGTTGTATCTAATCATCCTAATTTAAAGCAAGTCGTAGAGGCATTCGGAATTCCGTTTCACCACATTCCCATTACGTCTGAGACCAAAGCTGCCGCCGAAGCCAATCAATTAGAATTGATGAAGTCAAACCAAATTGACTTCGTGGTGCTGGGGAGATACATGCAGATCTTGTCTGCGGAGTTTATTCAGCATTTCCCAAATCGGATCATCAATATTCACCACTCTTTTTTGCCTGCATTCGTAGGAGCAAAGCCATACCACGCTGCCTATGAGCGTGGGGTGAAAATCATCGGAGCCACGGCACATTATGTCACAGAGGAGCTAGACGCCGGGCCGATCATCGAGCAGGAAGTAGCCCGGGTGAGACACCATAATACTGTCGCTGAATTGGTGCAAATCGGTCAGGACGTGGAAAAAGTGACTCTTTCAAAAGCCATCAAATACCATCTAGATCGAAAGGTGATGCCTATCAATAACAAGACCGTAATTTTTTATTAAGGGATAATTATCCTTGGAATATCTTTCGGCAATCTGGTGAGCATCTCGTAGTTGACTTGCTGAGTTGATTCAGAAAAAGACGCCACAGTAATTTCTTTACCGCCTTGCTTTCCAATCAATATCACCTCATCCCCTATTTTGAGGTCTTTGATTTTGCTCACATTTACAGCAATCGCATTCATGGTGACAGTACCCACCACTTGACAATGTTGCCCGCTGATCAGAACCATCCCCTGATTACTCAGCATTCGACTATAGCCGTGTCCATACCCCACAGGTACGATGGCCAAACGAATATTCTCTAGCGCCATGTAGCTATTGCCATAGCCTACAAATTCCCCGGTTTTGACTGCTTTCAAACTCATGATGGTGCTTTTCCAAGTGATGAGCCGGCGTAAAGGATTTTTATTTCCTTTCGGAAGGGAATTTAGCTTCGCAAAAAACGTTTCTTTTGTGGGCCAAAAGCCATAGCCCGCTATACCTATTCTTACCATATCCATGATTGTTTCTGGGAAAATAAGTGTCGCTGCAGAACATGCTGTATGATAGATTTTGAACGCTATTCTTTTAGAATTGAAAAAGTCTTTAAACTCATGATATCGAGCAATTTGATTTTTCACTCGCACAAAGTTGCTCACGGATTCTGCTCCGGCGTAGTGGGTGCAAAGTCCCTCAATGGTAATTTGATCCTGGTTCTCAAGGAGTATTTCTGCAAGCTTTTCGCGTTGGTTCCAATCAAAACCAGTTCGGTGAAAGCCCGTTTCGATTTCAATATGGACTTTAGCGTGAATGCCAATTTCTTTAGATACATCGATTGCTCGTTGTAGTCTTTCGAAATCAAAAACATAAAAGCTGATTCCTTTTCTGATCAGTTCTGGGATCTCTTCAAGGTGCAGCATACCCAAGATCATGATTTCGGATCCTCTTTTAGAATGCTCTAAAACTTCCCACGCTTCGTCCGAACTGAAGGTGCAGAAATGGCGTATCCCGGCTTTCTCAATTATTTCGACCATTTGGGCGATTCCATGGCCATAAGCATTTCCTTTGACTACTGCAGAAATGGTAGGCTTCGGGCCGATTTCGGAGCGTATGTATCTAATATTTTGTCGGTAGGCTTTGGCACTGATTTCTAGAGTGGAGGTGGCAATCATTTTATTCTGTCAATTGAAGTCAAAAAGTAAGGCACTCTAGTTCCTAATCCCAATTCTTGTTTAGTTTTATTCTCCTAAATTATCACATATGAAAAATACTTTTCAAGTTTCTGATCAAAAAACCCGCTGTCCCTGGTGTCTGGGTTTTGAAGAATATATAGCCTATCATGACACAGAGTGGGGAGTTCCGGTTTGGGATGATCGGGTGCATTTTGAGTTTTTGATTTTAGAATCTGCTCAGGCAGGATTGAGTTGGGCTACGATTTTGAAAAAAAGGGAAGGTTATCGTAAAGCTTTTGCAGACTTTGATTACGAAGTTGTAGCAGAGTTTCCAGAAAGTTATGTGCAGGAATTGCTGCAAGACCCCAGTATTATTAGAAATGTGTTAAAAATCCGGGCGGCAATAAACAATGCAAAACGCTTCATGGAAGTCCAGAAAGAGTTTGGTTCTTTTTCTAATTACATCTGGGGATTTGTTGGAGGAAAGCCGATTCAAAATCGTCTATCCTCTATGAGTGAAGCTCAAGCCACTACCAAGGAATCCGATTTGCTAGCCAAAGACCTAAAGAAAAGAGGTTTCAAATTTCTAGGAAGCACCACGGTCTATGCACACATGCAGGCAACAGGTCTTTTCAATGACCATTTAGAATCCTGTTTCCGGTTTAGTGAAGTGTAATTTATACGAAAGCGAAAAATACCAGCCATACCAAGAAAAGAAGTGGCAGTAAGATAGGCAATGAGAACCGGATAATGTAACCGAAGAAGGAAGGCATTTTGATGCCATTTTGCTCAGCGATAGACTTCACCATGAAATTTGGCCCATTACCAATATACGTCATTGCTCCAAAGAATACTGATGCAATTGCAATCGCCATTAACTCAAATGCTGAATCATGGTATCCGTCAGCCGCAAATTGCCTAACCTCTTCAATATTATTGATAGATGCGCCTTTGGAAGCCATAGCAGCGGCTAAGAAGTTCAAGTAGGTTGGTGCATTGTCTAGAAATCCTGATAAAATTCCAGTTCCCCAATACAGCGTATTATGGGTAATCATAGCAGCGCCATCAGGAGATTTGGCAAAAGCACCTACAAGTTCCAATGCAGGCATCATAGTGCCGAAGATTCCTATAAATATAAAAGCTACTTCCCGAATAGGCTCAAAGTTGAATTCATTGCCTTTAATAGCTCGCTGGTCAGCAAACCGATAGGAAAGGAAGGCTACTGTAAGCATGATAATTTCTCTGATATAAGAGAATTTCTGCCCGTCATAGACGATAGCCGGAACGCCTTCTATTACATTTGGATCAAGGAATACTGAACAAATGATAATAAATAACCATCCAAAATTCTTAATTCCTACTAAAGAAAATTTGTTGGTATAAACAGTTTCTTCCAGTTCATTATCATCGTTGGCTCTTCCAATTTTTTTATCAATAAAATAAAACACCACAGCCAACATCACTAAAGTAAATATCCATGCAGGCCAGTTATGTTCTAGTGTCCAGAAGAATGGTATGCCTTTCAGGAAACCCAAAAATAGCGGTGGATCGCCGATTGGAGTGAGTGAACCACCTACATTACTCACCATAAAGATGAAGAATATGATGTGATATGCCTGGATATTACCTTTGTTCAGTCTGATGAATGGTCTGATCAAAAGCATAGAAGCTCCGGTAGTTCCGATCAGATTAGAAATCAGCGCACCAATGACTAGCAAGGTTACGTTTGCAAATGGCGTAGCTTTCTTATCTATCTCTATCAATATGCCTCCCGAAGCGATATATAAAGATGCCAGCAGCGCTATAAACTGAATATATTCGGCCAGCGCATGGACGGGAGCATGGACATTTCCTAGGATAAATAAATAGTAGAAAACGACTAACAACGCGAATCCGATAGCAATTTTAGGATAATTGTGGTGCCAAAAATGCTCATAGAACAACGGTCCTGTGGCAATCATGAGTAGTAGAGCTACAAAAGGAATGACAAGCCAAATAGGTGCTGTATGATGTGCCTCCTCCACTGCTTCTTCCACCAAATCTTCATGTGTTCCGACTTGATCAGCATCTACATGATCAACTTGAGCTAAGAATACTTCCTCATTATCAGCGCTTTGAGCATAGGAATATTGCGTGCCTATCCCACCAAAAATTAATAAACCGAAAAGTATGGAGAAACTAAAGATAAAATTCTTCATTAGGCTAACAGGGTATACTGGGGGTTCTTTTCGGTTAATTTAAGCAATTAATTAATTGTTGTTGTACTGCTGTGGCTTCTGCTAAACTACAGATTTTGGCTGATACAGCACAATCAAAACATTCCATCCTGACGGAATTAATCAAAAATTAACTCCATCAGGGCAAAGAGAAAGCATGATTTTACACGAGTTGTGCTAAAGCTATGCTAAAGGAGCTTTCCGCTAGTTTAACTTTTTCAGGATTTTTCGAATTTACCTTCAAAAGCGCCTTTTCTATGGTCTTGCTGACATCTGTAAATATAGCCTTATCGGTGACTTCTGCATTATCAGTCATCAAGTATGCAAACACACGAGCCATCCCACAATTTGCTATGAAATCTGGAATGACAGAAACACGCTGATCAGTCCACACACCAATAGGACCGAAGAAAATCTCTGGGTCAGCAAAGGGCACATTGGCTCCACAGGAAATAACTTCCAAACCTGCATTGACCATTCGCTCTGCTTGGTCTTGGGTGATCAGTCTGGAGGATGCTGCCGGAATGAAAATTTCACTTTCCAGATCCCAAATTTTTTCATTGATCTCTTCAAACGTCAGTTGATTTTCTGCTACAAGTTTATTCCCCTTTCTATTAAGGAAGAGCTCGCGCACCTCATCTAGTGAGTATCCGTTTTCGTTGATAACGCCTCCGTCTCGATCTATAATTCCTACTATTTTCACGCCTTCCACAGCTAAGAAGCAGGCAGCAGCTGCTCCCACATTTCCCCATCCTTGGATGACCGCTCTCTTTCCTTTAATACTTCCTCCCCAAATGGTGTAATAGTGTCGTACAGCTTCGGCCACGCCAAAACCCGTAATCATATCTGCTACGGTATATTTCTTTGGTCCATTGGGAGTAAAATCAGGATCTTCGAGAACTTTGGAAACCCCCTGTCTCAATTGGCCGATTTTTCTGATTTTCTCAGGTTCTGTAGCATGATAGTGACCGTTTACTACACCTTCCTGTGGGTGCCATAATCCATAGGATTCCGTGATTGGAATTACCTCATGGATTTCGTCTACATTCAGATCGCCACCTGTACCGTAATAACTTTTTAACAAAGGGATGACAGCTTTGTACCAGCGCCGGAGAACTTCATCTTTGCGGGGATCATTTGGATCGAAATTGATTCCTGATTTTGCACCACCGATAGCGGGACCAGAGACAGTAAATTTCACCTCCATAGTTTTGGCAAGGGATTCTACTTCGCGCTTATCTAGCCCTTTTCTCATTCGAGTACCACCGCCGGCAGCTCCGCCCCGAAGAGAATTTATCACCACCCAACCTTCTGCTTCTGATTCGCTGTCGCTCCATTCAAAAGTGATTTCTGGCTGCTTGTTTTCAAATTTTTTAAGTAATTCCTGCATGTAATTTGGGTTTATAATAGGGCAAAAATAGAAAAATAAACCAGTGTTGGCACATGAAGTCTGACGGGCGGTTAACCATAAATTACTCCTCCACATGAGTCAATTCTTGCTCCTGTGACAGAAGCCAAGCAGTTATTTTCATTGCGAAGACGCAGCACTCCAAGAAATCCAAAAATCAATGCTTCCTTAAATTCTATAAGTTCCTGCGCAGCAAAGGTATGAACCCATTTATTATCAAGCTGTTTGGCCAGACATTCTATAAAAAATGAATTGTATGCACCTCCTCCTGTAATCAGAACAGAAGGCTGATCATTGCTTTGATGATGCTTGATAACGTTGGCGATTTGAAAAGCAAAATGCTCCACAAGAGTTCTGAGAATCTCTTTTTCTGAAAGGCCGCTAGAATTTATAAGTGGGATGAAATCATTTTCCAGATCCTCTCTACCCAAAGACTTTACCCCTGATTTGGAATAATAAAAAAGTGCATTTAAAGCCTCATATAGGGGTGTATGTAACCTACCCTCCTTTGCCCACGCACCGCCTTTATCATACTCAGCACCTAATTTTTTTGCCTCGGAATTCAGCAACAGATTAAACGGACAGATATCAAAAGCGATCCGCTTTCCTGAGGAATCCATGCTAATATTTGCTATGCCTCCCAGGTTGATACAAAAATCAATTGCGGAGAAAAGCAAACGGTCTCCGATGGGAACCAAGGGCGCTCCTTGCCCGCCAAGCTGTACGTCATGCATCCGGAAATCATTTATTACTTTCTCGCCTGAAGCTTGATGAAGGGCCCAGCCATTTCCGATCTGAAGGCTCAACTGCCGAGCTGGCTGGTGGAATACGGTATGTCCGTGAGAGCAAACAGCCATAGGTTTGATTTGCTTTTCGCTACAATATTGCCTTACTTTTTTTCCCATCCACTTTCCAAAATCCACATCAAGAATTGCCAACTCCAAAGCGGAGAGCTTGTGGCAATTCATAAGTTTTGACCCTAATTCTTCTGGAAAAGGAGCAGTTACTGCATCTAAAATCTCATAAGACCACTGATCTTGAAGTTCGTAGCTGCAATAAGCTATGTCTAATCCATCTCCGGAAGTACCAGACATCAATCCGATCATGGTGTATTGGGTAGGACTCATGGGTTAAAGTTTGTTAAGTGCCAACTAGCTCAAAGATAATTTAACATGTAGAAAAGGCACTACTTTTTTTGAATGGCTATTTTGCGGACTATTAATTAACCTGCATGACTAATCTCATTATAGATATTGGTAATACTAGAATCAAATCAGCTCGCTTTGAAGGGGAAAAGTTGATCGAGGAAGATGTCTTTGACACGCTAGATAATGCATTAACGCATTGGAAATCAGTTTCTTTTGATCAGTGTTTAATCAGTTCTGTAAAGTGGAGTCAAGACGAATTGCAGGAATTAATCCCCTTTCAATTTGCCTACCTAAGTTCTGACACTAAATTGCCCATTACTAATGCATACGGAACTCCGGCAACTTTAGGCCTAGACCGAATAGCTGGAGCAATAGGAGCTTGGGCGATGCGGGGTAAGGGACCTGTTCTCGCGATAGACATGGGAACTTGTATTACTTTTGATCTTATCGATGAAAGAAACTCGTATTTGGGAGGAGCCATTAGTCCTGGTCTCGGGATGCGTGCCAAAGCCATGAAAGATCAAACAGCGAGATTGCCCTTGGTTGATCTGAAAAATAAGCCTGCTGAATTAATCGGCAACAATACCATCACCTGTATGCAAATCGGTATTTGGTACGGAGTTGAATGCGAAATACGAGGGCAAATAGAAGCATACACTAAAAAATTTCCAGAAATTGAGGTCTTTGTTAGCGGTGGAGACGCCCAATCTTTTGATTCATTGGCAAAAGACCTCATATTTGTAGTCCCAAATTTGGTCCTATACGGATTGAATTCTATTCTAAACCACAATGTTGAGTAAAATCAAATTGCAATTGCTGGGTGTACTATGCACCCTTTTCTTATTTACGGAAACGCAGGCACAGACCAGCGCATCTACTTATAGTGCCTTAGGTATCGGCGAATTTAATTATTCGGGCCTTACCAGTAATCAAGGAATGGGGGGACTTGGCATAAGTTACGGTACTCCATGGAATCCGAACACAGTTAATCCGGCCCTTTCTACCAAAAACACAATTTTTAATTTTGAGGCGGCACTGAATTACAAAAAAATCGCTGCCAATAACGGTACGGAAACTTCCGATGTAGATGGCGGTGGATTGTCATATATTGCAATTTCACTTCCAGTTAAAGTAAATAAGTTTACAGTAGGCTTTGGTTTGAATCAAATCACCAGTGTGAACTATAGATTGAGAATACAAAGTACCGTGGAGAATGCAGAGGTAAGGGCATTCAATGATATAGAAGGTGATGGTGGTATTTCCGAAGCTTATTTAAGTTTGGGGATGATAGTTGCGAAGAATTTGAGTCTAGGGCTACAAGGATCATATCTTTTTGGGTCAACTATTCGCACGGATCAGTTGGCACTTTTTAGTGATGAAGGAGCTCCAGTCGGGAATGTCACAGAATATTATGAAAGATTAACAGTTAGTGATGTGGGTATCAAAGCGGGTGCATATTACTTCATTCCGTTGAACACAAAGAGCAAGTTACACTTGGGTGCCATTTATCAGCATTTAGGAGATGTTAATGGAAAAGCTTTTGCCAAGCTCGCAGCATTTGGCCAAGCTAGCGATCCGGATTCGGATGGAGACTTGATTGCCAACGACGAGCCAGGTAGCATTTATATCCCCAATCGCTACGGATTCGGGGTTTCTTACGAGAAAAACAACAAATTTGTAATCGGATTGGAAGGCCAATATCAGGACTTTAAAAAGTTTAGATCTTTGCTCGACGATCCTCTAAGATTACAGGAAGCAATTAAGGTAGGCTTGGGATTCCAGTTTTCACCGGATTATCTTAGTGTAGATAGTCCATTGAAGAGGGGAACTTATAGAGTAGGATTGGAATACCAACAGACTCCATATTATTTGAACGAGACAAATATTAATGACCTTGGCATTAACTTTGGAGCTTCACTTCCTGTGAATCAACTTTCATTATTGAATTTCGCAGTGAAGGTAGGTCAGCGGGGAACCACTGATAATGGCCTGATCAGAGAGAACTATGTGAACGTAACCTTAGGTTTATCATTGAATGATAATAGTTGGTTCTTCAAACGAGTATTTGACTAATAATTAACCAAACCATTCAATCAAAATGGTTAAATCCCAAACCCTGGATTTAGACATGAAGATTAAATTGTGCCGAATTAAACCATTATGAAAATGAAAATTAAATCTACAATCCTAGGGCTTACTGCCCTGCTTCTGGCCGGAATGGTCCAAGCTCAAGAAGGATGGAATTTTCCATCTGATCCTGCACAAGAAGCTAAAGCAAGAGAATTAAATGCAGCCTATACTGATTATATGAATTCTGATCAGTACATAGAAGCTACGCATCCGCTGCATTGGCTGCTTGTCAATGTGCCTGACCTGAATCCTTCTATTTACCAAAATGGTACTAAAATATATGATGAAGCTTCAAAGATTACCACTGACGAAGCTCAAAAGAGAGTTTATCAAGATTCTGTAATGGCATTGTATACTAAAAGAGGAGAAATTTATAATGATGAATCCAAGTGGATTGAAAACAAAGCGTATTACGCTTATCAATATTACAAGGATGATAAAGACAAAATTCCTAGCGTAATTGCGGATTTTGAAAGAGCAATAGAAGTCAATGGAAGTTTAGGAACTACAGGACTGTATGCTTATTATTTTAATACTGTATATAGAAATTATGCTTACCACAGTGCATACACTCCTGAAGAGGTTTTAGAAATATATAACTTCATACAATCTGAATTTGATAAAGCAGAAGCAGAAGGAACAGAGGTAGCTAGCTTAAGAGGAAGTACTGAGCAAATTTTGGCGGCAATGGAACTTATTGATTGTGATTTCATTGAAAATACTTTAGGTCCAAAATTGAAAGCTGATCCTACAAACGAAACTCTTGCAAATCAGATCTTTAATTATTCGGTGCAATATAAATGTTACAATACAAATGCTTTCTTACAAGCACTTGAAATCAAGCATGCGAAAGAGCCTTCATTCTCTACATCCCAAGTAATTGCGATGAGGTATATGCAGGAAGATAATGCTGCAAAAGCAGAGGAAATGTGGAGTCAAGCACTAACTCTTGCTGAGAATGATACTCAAAAAGCAGAGGCACAATTTGAATTGGCAAAAATATACCTGAAGCAAGGCAAAAAGTCTGCTGCAAGAACTGCAGCAAGAGAAGCTGCTAATCTAGATTCATCTAGAACTTCAGATATCTACTCCATGATTGCAGGAATGTACATGAACTCCTTCAATGATTGTAAAGCAGGAAATAGCCGTGTGAAAGATTATTCAATCTATATCGCAGCTTATAATGCTTACCAAAGAGCAGGTGATTCTTCTGGAATGGCTAATGCCAGATCTAGATTCCCTTCTAAAGAAGAGTTGTTTACAGAAGGTATGCAGGCTGGTCAAACCATCAACACAGGATGTTGGATTGGTGAGACTGTCACCTTAGCTACAAGAGATTAATATCTTATTTAATATGAAAAGGCAGTCTTCGGGCTGCCTTTTTTCATTTCTAGACTAAAGCAATTTTCAAGTATCTTTGAGCCGTGAAAACCAGACTAATTTTCTTCTCACTTATTTGTGTACTCAGTATAACGAGCTCCTGCAGGGAGGATATAGATGCATCTCTGCTAGAGGAGTATGAAGGTCCCACAAACATGAGTACTAATTTTCACCTGATTCAGAGTGATTCTGCCATAGTCCGTTCAGAAATCAAAGCACCCAAGCAATTGGAATTCGCCAATGGAAATATGGAGTTTCCTGAGGGAATAGAGATTCAGATTTTTGAAAAGGATGGTCAATTGAGTACCACGCTGACGGCTGATCGAGGATATTTATTTAAGCAGGAAAATATCTTCAAAGGAGAGGGAGATGTACAAGTTCACAACAAGATTAAAGACCAAAAGCTACAGTCAGAAGAGCTTTTTTGGGAGCCAAATAAGAAAAAAATATATACTGAGAAGTTTGTAAGAGTACAGGAGGGAAATACATTTTTCTTTGGATCTGCATTGGAAGCCGATGAAACTTTTACAAATTATTCTTTAAAAAATCCCCGGGATAGCCAGATCCCTCTATCTGAAGACGGGATTTAGATGAATCTAATGGAAACAATTCTTCTTATTAACGAAATAGAACGCTCTGCTTCCTTTTCTATTTACTATTCAGAATGAAATTACTTGACGCATTAATATTATCGCTTTCACTGGCACTGATGATTGTTGGCATCCACCAGACTATTACCCAAGGAGTAGGTGCATCGTATGCAATTTTTATGTTTGCGGTAGCCTTACTATTTTGGTTTCAGTACCGTAAAATGCAAAAACCCGAAGAGCCTCCTACACCTAAGAAAAAGACCAAACCCCGCAAAAAGCGTTAAGAATGGAAATAAGTTATTATTTGATTTATGTGATTATCACCCTTGCGATGTCTGCCTTTTTTTCGGGAATGGAAATCGCATTTATCTCAGCGAATAAGCTTCAGATAGAACTTCAAAATAAGCAAGGCGACCTCACAGGAAAGATCTTGAGTGTATTTGTACAGCGCCCTGGGCAGTTCATCGGAACTACCCTGATGGGCAACACCATCATGTTGGTGCTCTATGGTATTTTCATGGCTTACTTGATGGAAGATCCGCTGAAAAATTTGTTAGATGGCTACGCTAACGATGCCATTGTACTTATGCTACAGACAGTGATCTCCACCATAGTTGTCCTGATAACTGCTGAGTTTTTGCCGAAAAGTCTTTTCATGCTGAACCCAAACAGCATGTTGAATTTCTTTTCTCTCCCATTTTGGGTTATTTATATTTTGTTCTATCCGGTTGTTTGGGCTGTGGTAGGCCTTTCCAGGTTTTTTATAACCAAAATTCTCCGGTTGGAATACAGTGAGGATAAGCCTGTTTTTACGGTTACAGATCTGAATAGCTTCGTTCAGAATCATATCCATAAAGGGAAGGAAGAAGGTCATGTGGACATCGATACGAAGATTTTTGATAATGCAGTGGAATTTAAAACCGTTCGTGTTCGCGAATGCATGGTGCCCCGTACCGACATTGTATCTGTGGAGGTGGAAGATGCTATCGAAGAATTGAAGCAGGTATTTGAAGAAAGTGGACACTCAAAGGTCATTGTCTATCGGGAATCTATCGATGATGTGATTGGCTATTGCCACCAATTAGAGCTTTTCAAAAAGCCAAAAACCATCGAAGAAATCCTGACCCCGATTATTATTGCTCCGGAATCTGCCTTGGCTAATGAGTTGCTCATTCAATTTATTCAGGAGCGAAAAAGCCTGGCTTTGGTAGTTGATGAGTTTGGAGGCACCTCTGGAATAGTTTCTATGGAAGATATTATTGAGGAGATTTTTGGGGAAATCGAGGATGAGTATGACTCAGATGATTTGATCGAGCAGAAAATTTCAGACCAGGAATATTTGCTCAGCGCGCGTCATGAAATTGACTACCTCAATGATAAATATGGATGGGAATTGCCCATAGGAGACTTTGAGACCCTATCTGGCCTGATTCTTTCACTTACTGAGAACCTTCCAAAGAAGGGGGAATCAGTTACTTTTGAGGCGTATAATTTCACTGTGGTGACCAAGCAAGAGCATAGAATAGAGACAGTTCGCTTGAAAATAAATAGCTCTGGAATTTTCTAGTTAAGCGTTTGATTCAGAATATATTTTGAATTTCGTTAGTAATGCTCTTATTTTGCGACTCTCTAAAAAAGCGTAGTAATAATAATGGCGTTAATTAAACAAATTAGACAACGGACTGGTCTGATGATCGGCGTAATTGCCGGCGGATTGATTTTATTCCTCCTAGGAGGAGATTTATTAAGCCCAAATTCCTCCCTTCTAGGCTCAAGTCAGAACATAGTGGGTGAGATTGCTGGTGAAGATATCACTTACGAAGAGTATATCGCCCGCGTGGAAGAATTCAAAATTGCCAATCAGCAGCGTACTGGAAGAGTTCCTTCCGAAGTAGAATTGTATTCTATCAGAGAGCAAGCTTGGCAGTCAATGATTGTGGAGCGCGTGTTCAAAGAAGAATATGAGAAATTAGGCTTGACTATTTCTGATGCTGAATTAGTTGACATGGTTCAGGGCAAAAACATCGTTCCGGAATTGCGTCAGCAATTGGTAAATCCACAGACAGGTCAGTTTGACAAAAGTCAGTTGGTAGCTTTCCTACAATCTTTGGAAACTGCAGATCCAGCGCAGCAGGCATATTGGAATCAACAAGAGCAGCTTTTTGCTGACTCAAGATTAAGAATCAAATATGACAACATGCTCGCTACTTCTGAGTTTGCGACTCAAGCTGAAGCAAAAATAGAATACAAAGCAGCGAACACCATCGCAGATGCTTCTATTCTTTTCGTTCCTTTCTATGCTGTACCTGATGCAGATGTGACAGTTTCTGAAAGTGAAATGCAAGCCTATTTGACTAAGAACAAAAGTAAATTCAAATCTGGTAATTCTGCTAGCCTTGAGTACGTAACGTTTAGCATTCAGCCAAGTGGAGCAGATTCAGCAGAAGTTATTTCTCAGATTCAAGAATTGACTGAAGAGTTGAAAACTACTGAGAACGATTCGCTTTTTGCATTGAGAAACTCTGAGGGTCAAGTGCCATTTTTGACAGTAAGACCAGGTGACGAGCTTCCAATCAATTTGACGAATAACGTTACTGATATTCAAGCAGGTGAGACTTATGGCCCATTTATCACTGCTAACTCAACTTATGTTTCTTATAAGATCTCTGATCAGTACGAAGGAACTCCAAGATTGAGAGCTTCTCATATTCTATTCAGTACAGAAGGAATGGATGATGCTGGAAAAGCAGCTGTAGAGGCGCAAGCTGAAACAGTTCTTGCACAGGTGAAAGCTGACGGCAACTTCGAAGTAGCTGCTAGACAATACGGACAAGACGGTACTGCTCAGACAGGTGGAGATTTAGGCTGGTTTGCAAAAGCTGATTTCGTTACAGAATTCGCTGACGCTGCATATGCTGCTAAAGCTCCAGGTATCTTAGATAATCTGGTAGAGACAGAATATGGCTACCACATCATCAAGGTGACTGAAATGCCTAAAACTACTTATACCAAAGTAGCCACTGTAGAATTGGAATTGGTAGCTAGTGATGCCACTAGAAACGAAGCTTTCAGAAATGCAGATTCCTTCGCAGCGAATGCTGGAAACAGAAATGAGTTTACTGAAAATGCTACTACTGATAATTACAGAATTCTACAGGCAAATAATGTAGACGCTAGTGCTAGAAATATTAACAACCTTCAAAACGCTAGAGAAGTAATTCGTTGGGCATTTGCTGATGGGACTTCTACAGGTGAGGTTTCTGACGTATTTGAGCTTGACAATTCTTACATCGTTGCTACTCTAGTAAGTAAGAGAGACGAAGGCGACTTGGAGCTAGCAGATGTGAAAGAACAAGTAGAAGCTCAGGTTAGAAATGAGAAAAAAGCTGAAGTAATCAAAGAAAAGCTTGCTGGTAAAACCTCTTTGGAAGATATGAAAGCTGTATTCCCTGAGGCTGCTTCTCTAAACGAGATCCCTGATTTGAAACTAAGCGCCAATGTGATTCCAGGAGTAGGTTTTGCTCCACGTGCGATCGGTGCAATCTTCGGAATTGAGCAAGGTCAAATGACCCAGCCAATTCGTGAGGATGTGGGCGTGATCGTAGGTAAACTGAATGCATTGACTCCAGCGGCTGAGATAGGCGACTATTCTGCGTACCAGGGTCAATTGACACAGAATGCCTCCCAGCGTACGACATACTCTGTAATGATGGCTCTGCAAGATTTGGCAGGCGTCAAGGACTATAGATATAAATTCTTTTAATAAAGAAAGAAACTAGAATCGGAACCCATGCCCCACAGCATGGGTTCTTTGTTTATATTCGAAACGTAATTTGACAATCGCTCCCTATCTATGGACAAAAAGGAATTCGATAAAGAAAACTTTAAGGAAAAATTAGTAGCCAGTGGTGAATTCCCACAGCTTTATATGTTTAAATTTATAGTTCCTAATGGAAAAGAAAACGAGGTAGTAGCCTTATTTCCAAAACATGAAGTGACAACTAAGGAAAGTTCTGGAGGTAAGTACGTGAGCGCCACTATTCAGGCAATGATGAAAGACCCCGATCAGATAATAAAGATCTACGAGGAAGCAGCCGAAATAGAAGGATTAATATCACTTTAAACTCAATGATTTATGTGGAAAGAAGAAGATAACAAACTTAAAAAAACATTCAAGTTCAAGGATTTTCAAGAGGCTTTTGGCTTCATGACCCGAGTGGCATTTCTGGCCGAGGGCATGCAGCATCATCCAAACTGGAGTAATGTTTACAATACAGTAGAAATCGAGCTGACTACACACGACTCAGGAAATACCGTGACAAAAAAAGATCGTGAATTAGCGAAAGCCATTGATGAGATCAATTAATGAGTGAAACTTCCCCAAACCTATTTTTGGTACCTACCCCAATTGGTAACCTGAAAGATATCACGCTCAGGGCAATTGAAGTACTGAAAACGGCTGATGTGATTCTAGCAGAGGATACACGCACGAGTGGCCAATTGCTGAAACATCTAGAAATTTCCAGACCGCTGCAGAGCTACCATATTTTCAACGAACATAAGACCGTCGAGAAGCTAGTCGAGCGGATGAATAGAGGTGAAGTATTCGCTTTAATCAGCGATGCTGGTACGCCTGCTATTTCGGATCCTGGATTTCTCTTAGTCAGAGAAGTTCTTGCCGCTGGTTTGGATGTGCAGTGCCTTCCTGGAGCTACAGCATTTGTACCTGCTTTGGTCAATAGTGGCTTGCCAAATGACCGTTTTGTATTCGAAGGGTTTTTGCCTCACAAAAAAGGTAGAAAGACCAGAATTGATGGATTGATCGAAGAAGTGAGAACCATCATTTTTTATGAATCACCACATCGACTCCTTAAAACGCTGGGGCAGCTAGCTGAAGCTTTTGGAGCAGAAAGGCAAGCCTGCGTATCCCGCGAACTTACTAAGCTCCACGAGGAGAACGTGAGAGGCACCTTAGCCGAGTTAATTGAATATTACGAAACAAACACCCTAAAAGGCGAAATCGTCCTTACCGTGGCAGGTAAGAATCCCAAATCCTGATTTAGAAAATCAACTTTTATGATCTCAACAGAAAAACTTACGCTACTTCTTGAGAAAACTCAGGAAATAGCCAAAGAAGCCGGCGCTTTTATCCGCAGGGAAAGGCGTCACTTCAACCCAGAACGAGTAGAGCACAAAGGCGTCAATGACCTTGTTTCCTATGTGGACAAGGAAGCAGAAAAGATCATTGTGAATAAGCTTTCTCAAATCTTTCCTGAGGCCGGTTTTATTACCGAAGAGGGTACTAATACTACACTGGCGGAAGAGTTCAACTGGGTGATAGATCCGCTGGACGGCACCACTAATTTTATTCACGGCGTACCGATTTATTCTGTAAGTATTGCTTTGATGGAGCGTGACGAGGTGATTTTAGGAGTAGTCTATGAAGTGAATCTCCACGAGTGCTTCTATGCTATGAAGGGTGGAGGAGCATTCTGTAACGATACCCGGATCAGAGTAAGTGTCGCAAAAACGCTTTCTGAATCGCTGATAGCGACGGGATTCCCATACAATAATTTCGATTTGATTGATAAATACCTAGCCGCTTTGAAATCAATCATGAAATCTTCCCATGGTGCCCGTAGATTTGGTAGTGCAGCGGTAGATCTTTGTTATGTCGCTGCTGGTCGCGTCGAAGGGTTTTTTGAGTATAACCTGAATTCCTATGATGTAGCTGCGGGAACTTTGATCGTGGAAGAGGCGGGAGGAAAAGTGACTGACTTCTCCGGAGGAAGAGATTTTGTATTCGGCAGAGAGATTTTGTCTACGAATGAAAAAATCCACGAGGAGATTTTAGCCAACTTGAAAACTGCTTGGGCCTAGTCAGCTAAGGAAATAATACCAAACCATAAGTGTCACCAGCGAGATTGGTATTCCCAATCCTGCTAAAAGTGTGGCTAATTTTGGTTTGAGATCGTATTGGATGGCGACAATAGAGCCTGTAATCATTGGAGCCATACCACTTTCCAGAACTGTGACTTTCAGTTCAAGGCTGTTTTCAGGGAGAATATTTTGGTAAATAAGCCAAACGATCAAAGGAGCCAGCAAAAGCCTGTAGCCCATTCCGTACCAATAATATTTGGAACTCAGGGAGTCAAAATCCAAAGAGAACTTGAGGCCGATTGCGAAAATCGCCACTGGAGCCATTGTTTTGCCTATGAGCGAAACGATGGGAATAAGAAACTCCGGAGTCTTCCAGCCTAGTATGCTCATCGCTATAGTGAGCAGAAGAAAACCGAATGGCGGGAATTTTATGATTTTCAGCGGGATTTCGCTCAGATTACCTTCTTTGTGGGAATAGATCGAGCCGACCAAAATCGATAGAGAAGAAACTAAAAGAAAGGATCCGCCTTGGTCAATTAGTAGTGCTATTGGTAAGCCTTCTTTGCCATAAAGCCCTTCAATGACGGGAAAACCCAAGAATGAAGTATTTGCCAGACCAGCTACTATCACCAGACAACCTGTTAATTGATTATCCCATTTTAAGACTTTGCCCAACATTCCAAAAATCAGCCAAGAAAGTAAGAAGGTAAACCATGCCGAGGAGACGGGAATAAGTAAATCCCAGCCGGGGTTTATTTGAGGAATATATAACAATGCAAGAGCAGGGAGAACAATATTGAGAAGATAGGCATTGACCCATTTCGTGATTTTTTCTTGCGGAAGATTTGGTTGTTTCTGAAGAAAAAGCCCCAGCAGAAGACATAAAAATGCAATGATGGCTCCTGTCATGCTAATTTTGGGTAGCGGGTATTTTTTGTTAACATAAAATTAATCTGGCAAAATTGTACTTCGCTCATTATCAGTATACTTTTGGTCTAAATAACCCAGAATCTATGACTAAACTTATACCCATTTTTATCAATGGAGGAAAATGGATTCAGCTTTCACAGCTCTCAAAGGAGCAATCATTGAAGCTGAAAACATGGCTCCCAGTTAGCTGCTTGAAGAAAATCATGTTTCAAGGAAGTGAATTTAGTGACTGCCTCGATTTCGAAACCTACGAATATTGGTTTCGCACACATCAAGTTTCAGAGCAAAAGCAAGCCTTGTTGGATTTTTAATCCAATCCATAATTTTTCCTCTTTTCCTCAAAATATCTACTCAACTCAGGGTAGAATTCACTTTCGACTTCAGGAATTCCGTCTAAGATCAATTCCATATTTCCTTCCATCTGATCCGTATTCACCTGCATTCCTTCGACTAGATAGACCATGTCTTCCATAGACAAAGGCTCAAAACTAGATGATGGATATAGCATGTAGTCATTTCCATAGAAATCAACCGCCTCAAACTGGATCTTTAGCTCCAGAAAATGTGCATAAATGCTAATTTGCTCTCCCCATTGGCTCTCAGGGTAGTTCAATTTAACCAACAAAACAGAAGTAGTTTCTTCAGTAAAGTAGCTTTCAGGCTGGAATTTGAAATCAATCATCCGCCAAAAATAACAATTCCTTAGAATTGGAAATCCCAATACCATTTTTGGATTGGATAATCGGGACTTTCGGACTATTTTTGGGCACATTTGCAGGTAGGCCATCTGGCTACCTTTCCATTAAAATTTGCTTTCAAACCCCTGATTATGAAAAGAGATTCGCTTGTTTTCGACCTAATCAACGAAGAAGAAGACAGACAAAAGAGAGGCATCGAACTGATTGCTTCCGAAAACTTCACCAGCAAACAAGTGATGGAAGCTGCGGGAAGTGTGCTGACAAACAAATACGCTGAAGGTCTTCCGGGCAAGCGCTACTATGGCGGTTGCGAAGTTGTGGATAAAATCGAGCAATTGGCTATAGACCGTGCAAAGGAGCTTTTCGGAGCCACTTGGGTCAATGTTCAGCCTCACTCAGGTGCTCAGGCTAATGCTGCTGTTTTATTGGCATGTTTGAAAGCTGGTGATCCGATTTTAGGCTTTGACCTATCGCACGGCGGTCACCTGACTCATGGTTCTCCAGTTAACTTTTCAGGGAAATTATATGATCCACACTTCTACGGAGTGGAGGAAGCAACTGGAAGAATAGACTACGACAAGCTTCATGAGAAAGCATTGGAAGTTTCTCCAAAAGTGATTATTTGTGGTGCTTCAGCTTATTCTAGAGATTGGGATTATGCTCGATTGAGAGAAACGGCTGACGAAGTTGGCGCTATTCTTTTGGCAGATATCTCCCATCCATCTGGATTGATTGCAAAAGGACTTTTGAATGATCCGTTGGATCATTGTCATATCGTGACTACCACTACTCATAAGACTCTGAGAGGTCCAAGAGGTGGAATGATTATGATGCGTGAGGATTTTGACAATCCTTGGGGATTGACTACTCCAAAAGGAGAAATCAAAAAGATGTCTTCTTTGCTGGATATGGGCGTGTTCCCAGGAACTCAAGGTGGACCGTTGGAGCATATCATCGCAGCAAAAGCAATTGCTTTCGAAGAATGCCTTTCCGACGAATACATGCATTATGTACTTCAGGTGAAAAAGAACGCATCCGTAATGGCTGATCAGTTCGTAAGTCTTGGATATCAAATTATCTCTGGCGGAACAGACAATCACATGATGCTTATCGACCTTAGAAATAAAGACCTTACTGGCAAAATCGCCGAGCAGACGCTTGGCAAAGTGGATATCACCATCAATAAAAACATGGTTCCATTTGATACCAAATCTCCGTTTGTTACCTCAGGAATGAGAATAGGAACGGCAGCGATCACCACCAGAGGCTTGAAAGAGGACGATATGGTGAAAATTGTGAACCTGATCGACAGAGCTTTGGTAAATCATGAGAATGAAGCCGAATTGGCAAACATCCGTAGCGAGGTAAATGCTTGGATGAATCAGTTTCCATTATACTAGAATTATAGACCACCCGTGGCGTTAGATCAATATCAAGAAGAGGAAGAAGAAGGAGGAATGTCCTTTTTGGACCATTTAGAAGCTTTGCGTTGGCATTTGCTTCGATCAGTAGCTGCTATCCTAATTTTATCTGTTGCGGCCTTTTTGGCCAAAAGCTTCGTTTTCGGAGTAGTAATCCTAGGCCCCTCCAAAGTTGACTTTGTCACTTACAGATGGCTATGTGAACTCAGTGATTACGTAGGATTGCCTGCGCTCTGTATAGACGAACTTCCATTTACGATCCAAAGTAGGCAGATGACAGGTCAGTTTACCATGCACATGACGTCAAGTTTTGTGGTGGGATTCATCGCTTCATTTCCATTTGTTTTCTGGGAGGTTTGGAGATTTATCAGTCCGGGATTGTACGATCAGGAGAAGAACGCCGCAAGAGGAGCAGTCTTCTTTGTGAGTTTACTATTCTTCATGGGAGCTGGGTTCGGATACTTTATCCTTTCTCCGCTTTCGATCAATTTCCTTTCCAACTACCAGTTGGATCCATCGATTCTGAATGAATTTGATATCACTTCCTATATCTCTACCTTGACGATGTTGGTTCTGGCTTCGGCGATTATGTTCCAACTCCCAGTGGTGGTCTATTTCTTGGCGATGTCAGGTTTGGTGACTTCTGGAATGCTAAAAGCATACAGAAGACATGCGATCGTGGTGATCTTAGTATTGTCAGCTATCATCACACCTCCAGATGTGATTAGCCAGATTCTGATTGCGATGCCGATTCTGGTGCTTTATGAAGCTGGGATTCAGATTGCGAAAAGACTGGAAAGAAAAAGAGCTGCAAAAAAAGCGAAGGAAGATATTGACGATGCACTTTAAGGTTAGACAATAGTAGTAAGTATCAAGTAGCAAGATTTTAGAATCAAGAGATAAGAACCAAGAATCAAGATATCCTTCGCCTTCGCTCAGGATGACTATTGTGTCAGGCTGAGCGGAGTCGAAGCCTTTTTAAATTTACGAGTTATGGCAAAGAAAATAGCAATAGGAGGAGATCACGCAGGAGTAGAGTACAAAGCCAAAATGGTCGCGAAACTCGAAGCACTAGGATATGAGGTGAAGGATTTTGGTCCCTTCACCGATGCATCTGTGGATTATCCAGATTATGTACATCCCTTGAGCTCAGCTATCGAAGCCGGTGAATATGAGCTAGGCATTGTGATCTGTGGATCTGGAAATGGTGTAGCAATCACAGCCAATAAACATCAAGGAATCCGAGCAGCACTTTGCTGGAACGAGGATTTGGCTGCTTTGTCCAGACAGCATAACAATGCAAATGTATTGGCTCTTCCGGCTCGATTTATATCCTATGAATTGGCGGAAAAGCTTGCTGAGATATTCTTGACTACCGACTTCGAAGGTGGCAGACATCAGAATCGTGTGAGTAAGATTGCGTGTAGCTAAAAAGCTGGCAGATCGACGACCGATGAAGCTTTGTATCTCCCTGAATAGCGATAACTACTTATACTGTTGTTTTTATCCTTTTACTGGCATAAAAGGGCATTTACATTTCAGGTTAGGCTAAGTCCATAAAACCAGGCAGAGAACGCTTTCCAAAACTCCAATTTATAGAAGGTGAACAAGGAAATATGGTAACAAAGCAAGAGTACTAAGACGATCAGGAAAACACCCTTTCTCTTGTGGACTCTCCAGTCCCAAATCGCCAGTGCTATCACTAGCACATCTGCCATAGCATAGCCATAAAAAGGAACAACGGGCATTCCTTCCATGGTAGGAGCATACTCGATAAGGCTTGGAATGTACTTGTATATTATCCGGTCGGTAATCGGAGTGAACAAAGGAAAAATAGTACAGACCATATACCTGGCATGCGTCAACCTATCCTTTCTGTAGATAATCCCCAAACTATAAATGATTACCAAAACGATAGTACCATTGATCATCAGCGCAGTAGAAAAGTAGGTGCCCAGATCAACTACATCACTTTTTCTGATTGTAGCGTGGATTAAAAGGAATGTGGACAAAATCAGTATCGGGAAAGTCACATATGAAACCTTCCCTAGTAACCTGTGGATTACATACTTTTTTATCCTAATCAATAAGGCCTGCACAATCAAAAGCAATACCCATAAGGTCATGAATATCCCATGGAAATGCATGTAAAAGGACATTTCCCTACCCAAAACAGAAAAGTAGCTACTCCAAAAAGCTAATAGAGCAAACGCAAAGAAGGCAATCAAATAGATTGCACTTCTCTGATATAAAAACTCATTTAATTTGAGGGTCTTTCCCACACGCTATAAATTATTTCCATTTTTAAAACTCTTGTCAGGATAAGCAGGAGCCTGTGGTACAGGTCTTGGATCAGCCTTGATCAAAGCCTTCAGGTGCTCGATTGCAGCTTCCAATTGAGCATCTTTTCCTTCGAAAGTCTCTTTAGGTAAATTGATCACTTCAATATCCGGGATAAAGCCTACTCCTTCGATAAGCCATTCGCCCTCTTCGCCATAAACCCCATTCATAGGAGCTCGTGCAATTCCATTATCAGTCAAAGTATTTGAGCCGGAAAGCCAAACTTCTCCTCCCCAAGTCCTAGCCCCTATCGCTTTACCCATACCCAGTCTTCGGAAGCCTTCTGCAAAAGCTTCACCATCTGAAGCAGTAAACTCATCCACCAACAAGACTAAATGACCACGGAAAGCATAAGGCATATTCCAATAGGGCTCTCCATTTCTGCTTTTCCAGTAGAAGAAAACCTCCCGCATCAATTTCTCCAAAATAAAGGAATCAATGTTACCTCCACGATTGTGACGCATATCGATGACCAAGCCATCTTTTTTGAACTGAGGGTAAAAATCCCTGTACCACTGCCCAATATCTCCAGACGTCATGGCACGAAGGTGCACATAGCCCAATGCTCCATCCGACTTGGCCTCTGTCTCTAATCTTCTGGTATATTCCCATTCGTTGTATCGAAGATTAGATTCTGCCTGTGAAGACATAGGCTTCAGGATCTGATCCGGTTTGGCTTTGCCATCTGCAGAAATCAAGGAAACACGAACCTGCTTGCCAGCCTTGTCCCTTAATAAATAATAGATATCTGGCACTTCCATCACTCCTACTCCATCAATAGTTGTGATGATGTCTCCTTCAGCTATCATCAGATCAGGATGAGAAAGTGGCGACATCTCATCAGGATAATCAGGGTCTGACAAATAGATATGATCAATAGAATACCCCTTCAACTTATCGTTTCGACTAAGTTTTGCACCAAGCATCCCAAAACCGATATTGTCCTCCCCATCTCGAAGATCTCCACCTCTTACAGATGTGTGAAGTACAGAAAGTTCGCCCACCATTTCCCCGATCACATCAGAAAGCTCGGCACGAGTGGTAACCCGATCTACCAAAGGCAGGTATTTCTCATGCATCGCATCCCAATCGACACCATGCATGCCTGCATCATAAAAATAGTCCCGTTCCATTCTCCATGCATCGGTAAAAATTTGCTTCCAATCTTCTTTTGGATCAATCGAATATTTTACTCCGCTGATATCCACTTTGGTTTTGGATAGGTCAGAAACTGGAGAAGTACTCACCTCAACAACCGAAAACATGCTTCCATTCTGAACTAGAATGTATTTCCTATTGAGAGAAACCGTATAGTTTCTGACATTATCGATAAAGGTTTTTGGCTCTGGCTTATTGGAAATTGGTACCATCATCAATGGTGCTTTCTCATTACTACCTCCGCCTCCACCATAAAACACTCCCATTCCAGGGCCTATTTCATGGAAATATAGTGCTTTGTCAGTCACAATTAGATTGGTATAATTCCCTGCAGGAACTGGCACTTCACGAAGCCTGGTTTGAATTCCATTTTCTTCGATAGTTACGGTCACCTTTTCGGCTGCTTTTTCTGCCTCTTTTTGCAATTCATTGTTGAAAAAGAATGGTGAAACAAGACCATCCTTTAAACCGATTTGATAGATTTTCATCTGCTTTTCCCAGAATGGTTCCGGCTGACGCGTTCCCCATGGGCTTCCTATTGCAGATTGGAAATTACGATCTGAGAGAAAATATAACCAATTGCCATCTGTGCTCCACTGTGGGCTAAGGCTATTTGCCCGGTCAGAGGTCATAGCGATTCGCTTCTTGCTATCTATATTGAATGCATGGATTTGGGAAAAAGTATTGCTTGCTGCCTGAGCATAAGCGAGCCATTTGCCATCAGGAGACCAAGACATACTCGAAGTAATATCTTCATCCGAATCTGTCACTTTTGTTTGAGCTCCAGTGGCTCTATCCATTATCCAGATCGTATTATTCAGATCCCGGAAGGCAATCATTGATCCGTCTGGCGAAGGAAGCATATCAAATTTCAGGGTAGTTCCATTCTTGGAAACTTGCTTTCCCTGATCCATTCCCATGCTATTGTATTCGTGAATTTCAAATTCTGAAGTTTCGTCTGAAAAGCTTAAAATCGATTTTCCGTCAGGGGAGAAAATAGCATCCCGGTAGCGCACCCCTTCTTTTCGACTGAGTCGAACAGTTCTGCCATCTTTCACAGGAATAGAGAATACCCGTCCACGAGTCGTCATTACTACTCGTTCGCCATCATTGGACACAGCCATGTTACTGAGATAGGACATGGGATTATCTACCCATTTTTCACGAAGCTGATCGAAATCTGAGATAAGCTGAATGGCTAGGGTTTTTGCTGTTCCTGCACTCAAATCCATCAATTTCAAATCTGCTCCAACTCGATAAACTAATTGATTCCCAGAAATCGAAAACTCCCGTACATCGAAGGTAGGTTCTTTGGTGAGTTGGGTAAGTGAACCCCCGTTCTCATCCATGCTCCACACATTCACTATTCCATCTCGGGAGGAGAGAAAATATACTTTTCCTTGATGCGGCAATGGATGATGATCCTCGCCATTGTAATCTTTGGTCAATTTTACTGCTTCGGCAGCTCCTTCAGTGTACTTCCAAAGCTGTCGGGCAGTGCCCCCTTCGTACCGCTTTGTGACGTTATTGTGGAATGTCGGTCGTACAAAAAAGTAAGTCGAGCCATCCGCGGAAAAGCTTCCTTCTGCTGCCATTTCCAGCGGGAGAAGTTGCTTTGCACCGTTGGAAACATCGACCGTTACCGTGTTGAGTTTTGGTAAGGTTGAATATTGATTGGTGACGTAAGCAATTTCAGTCGCAGATTTCCAAGCCGTAGGAACTGAAGAAGATGGTTCATAAGTCAATCGCTTAGGGAGTCCACCGCCAATCGGCATGACATAGACTTCAGTTGGTCCTTCATAACTGGCAGCATAAGCCACCCATTTCCCATCTGGGGAAATCTTAGGGTCAGACTCATCTCCTTGATGTGAGGTCAATCGGACGGCATCTCCTCCTGCTACAGGCACTCTCCAGATATCACCTTCAGCGACGAATACGAGTTGATCGCCTTTAAGATCTGGATGCATAAAATAGCCTCGAGCTGTTTGAGCGAAGGAAAAGTTGCAGATAATTAGGAGGAAAAGCGAAAGAAAGAATTTTGACATAGCTTCTAGATTTAGGGGAAAGAACTCAATCTAATTCATCTAAAAGAAATCTCAATGCCTTTGGTATAATATTCAACTTCAACTCAATACTAACTATCAAGGAGTGATGCTTGAAATAAAAGAAATATAAAAAATCTGAGGGAGATATACTTTATCTAAGTTCATTCCAGTATTTTGACAATACCAAACATGATTATTCAAGATTATAGCAAATTTCAATTTTTTGAAATGATCTCTTTGTTCCGAAAAATCCGTCAAAAACTCCTCACCGAAAATCGAGTCACTCGGTATTTAGTCTATGCCGTGGGGGAAATCTTTTTAGTGGTTATTGGGATTTTAATAGCCCTGCAAGTCAATAATTGGAACGAGGAAAGAAAAAGAAACTCCAATTTTTTAGCAACAATAGAACAGATTTACAATGGCTTGGAATTGGAATCACAAGAACTTGATTATGTCATTCAAAACCTGACTCAACAACAGGACCTTGCCGCCATTCTTTTCAATAATCCTGATTCGATTTCGATGGAAGAAGTATTAGGGACTCTTTTCTATTTGGAGACAGACCCAAAAGATTTTCATTCCTCGATAGGTTTCCATTTTCAACGATTAATAGTTAATCCAGAGGACAATAATGAAAACTTGTTAGCTAGAAAATTAACAAATTATTTAGGTCGATCTGACTTAGTATTCCGAAAAAGCGAAAAACCTATCTCCGCAATTTTGACTAAAGAAGGTTTTGCTTCTATATCGCCCAGTTTTGGTTATTCTCTTTTTATGGGTCTATTCAATCTAACAGGAAATTTTCAACCGGAAGAGTTCCTGAAAGCCAAAGACTTAGTTTCTACTCAAGAAATGCGGACTGCCCTTGTACAAATAGCTCAAGCAAAAGAATTCCAAAAAACTGAAATGTCCCAACTTTTAGACTTGGGAAAAAACGGAATGAAACAAATAAAAGAAAGCTATCCTGACATCCGGCTTTTATATGAAAACATTGGAATCATTGGTGAAGGAACCAGCTTTGGCGATTGGTCCAATGATACACCTTTGAAACTTGTTGATAGAGATAAATCCATCTGGGAAGGAGTTGTAACCTTAAAAGGCGGACCGCTGAAAATCAGGGAAAATGAAAGTTGGATAGTTAATTGGGGAGGAAGCTCTTTTCCAAAAGGTAATTTGGAATGGTTCGGACAAGATATACAAAGTGTAGCCGGGGAATACCGATTGGTGATAGATATGACTTTGAAAACCTATGAATTTTTCCCTATTTCAAAATGATCTCATTATTCCGTAAAATCCGCCAAAAACTGCTTCAGCAAAATCAAGTCACTCGCTACCTAATTTATGCTTTAGGAGAAATTATCTTAGTTGTGATAGGAATTCTGATTGCTCTTCAGGTAAATAATTGGAATGAGAATCGTAAAAACCAGAATACCGAACAGGTCTTATTGAAGGCGCTTTTACAGGAGTTTGAGTCGAATCTGGAAATTCTCGATCAGGCTATTACATTAAATGATTCCAATATCGCTAGAGGCCTGAAATTAGGCGAATTAACAGGTCCATCTCTACCAGATGGAATTGGTGAGAAAGATCTCTCGGAACTGATGGTGGGCGTGTTTAAAAGTGAACCGCGATTTTTCCCTAACCAGGGAACTATTGAAGAAATCATCAACACTGGAAGACTCACCATATTTTCTGACCTAGCGCTTCGCAAAGCCATTTCGGCATGGAAAGCAGATTTAGATTTGGTGAAAAATCAGGAAGAATATGTTGTGAAAAGAAGAGATTTAGCGCACGAATTCTTTCTAAAAAATGGAAATTTCAGAAGGCATTTAGATTTGATAGAGGAAGGTTTAATCAAAGTGCCACCCAGTAGATTCCCTGATAATGACTTCAAATTTCTGGAAAATCAAGAATTTGAAAGTCAGCTTTTCCTTTTTTTAACAGCCTCAGAAAATCTAAACCAAAACTATTATTTTCCATTAAGAGACAAGATCCAATCTCTAATCCAGCAAGTAAAGGATGAGTTAAACTCCAATCCTGATTAACCTTGGATAAAAAATAGCATCTAATTTTCTCTCACAGTGCAGCTAGTTATAAACATCATTTTTATGGGGATAAGATTGAAAAAATCCAATTTTTTATAACGAATTCGATTGATTTCTCTTCGTAATCACTTATTTTCAAATAATTAAGTGATAAACTCGAATTGTAATATTTTTAGTAGATATGCAAGTTTTAGCAGATTCATCATCCCATTATTTTTCTGTTGAGATTCAATCTTCGCCTTTCAATCTAAGACTTCACAAGCAGTTTTTCATTTCCATTCAACACCCAACTTGAGAGTACCTAAATATTAAATAAAGTCGTCTTCCCTCCTATAAATTTTTAATTAGATGAAGTATTCAATAAAAAGATCAATCGTAAGCAGGAGTATAATTTTTACACTTTCCATTTTTGTTCTAGTGGCTTTTGACTTACAAGCCCAAGAAATCCAGCTGGAAACCATCTCAATCTCAAATGGTCTCGCGTCACCACAGGTCATGGATGTGATGCAGGACAGCTATGGGTTAATTTGGTTAGCCACTGGAAATGGGGTGCAGCGCTACGATGGCTACTCTTGGAAGACGTTTCGTAACACCATCGGAAACCCTAACACCCTTCAAAACAATGTGACATTTGATATCGAGGAAGATCAAAACCATGATTTATGGATCGCAAGCGATAAGGGCGTCACAAAGTATGACCGATCAACCAACACCTTTTATAATTATGATTTTGAGGGAATATTTGATTTAGCACTTGGGTCCGGAAGAACTTTCAACATCCTAGCGGATTCCCAGGGCCGAATATGGGCAACCACCGCGGCTAAAGAAATTGTTCTTTTTGTGCCAGAGAGTGAAACTTGGGTCTTAGCACCTTATGAGCATTTGGATGGGAAAAAAGGAGAGCGATCTGGAATCTCTTTTCCCATAATTGAAGATAAAGACGGTGGGATCTGGGCTGGTTCCTCAAGCTATGGTTTACTGCATTTTCCTAAAGGAGGAGCTGGGTTTAAACCTATAGAATTTGACCAATTTGTTGATTTTAATTCTACTATAAATGGTATTTCAGGACTTTATTTTGATAAAGACGGGATTCTCTGGATCACCAGCAGACTGGAGGTTCATAAATATAACCTAAAGACCAAAGAGCTAAGAATGCTCGCTGAGTACGACTATTCACTCGAAGATATATACAGCTCGCTGAATTCTATCAAAGAAGATCGGGATGGTAATATTTGGGTTTTAAATAATTTCAGAGGGGTATTGAAGTTTGAAGGGAATACAGATTCTTTTCAGGAGGTTCTTATTCCTGGCAATAGAAAAATCAATTCCGGGGGATGGACTCATCGCTTTACCCACATGCTGATTGATTCCAGTGGGATCATCTGGTTTGGCTCTCTGAGTAATGGACTTTTCAAATACGATCCTATTAACAAACCTTTCAAGTATTACAGCAACCAACCGGAAGATCCTAATTCAATAAGTCCAGGGGGCATTTATGGACTGTATGCTTCCACCATCAACCCTGGAAAAGTATTCATCGGGACACGTGGCCATGGCATTAATGTTTTTGACAGTTCTGATAAATCAATTACAAAAGTAAATTTTTCTTCAGAAAGAGATATGTTCGGAGGGTCTGCGCGATCCATCTACGAGCAAAATGATGGTACGATTTGGGTGGGAACTTGGGGTGATGGCTTGATTAAAATGGATAAAGATTACAATGAAATCAAGCGCTATAAAAATGATCCAGAGGATAAAAACAGCCTTATCAATAATCAAGTCAGAGTCATCCGAGAAGACAGAACTGGTAAATTATGGATCGGTACCAACGGGGGTTTAGAGGTTTTTGACCCGAAAACAGAAACATATAAGGAGGTGGTAAGCCAATATGCCAAAAGCTATTCTGAGGAGATTATTACTAAGGTGAAAGGTTGGCTTGAAAAGGAGGAAGCAATAGCCATCATCGATAATGTTACAGAAAATAAAGAGCTCACCAAAGAATTCGAAATCACAGAAAAAGCCACCTATTTTTTAGCCACGGTAGGTGAAGGAGATCTAGCGAGCATGGCAGATTTTGGATGGCTGAGAAACCCCTCCGGCGAGACTATTGCGGGAATGGAATCATTTGGAGACAGCTATTTTGCTGGAGGTGCACCTAAAAACCGAATGATAATTACCCAACTTGAACTTTCCCCGGGTACGTATTCTTTGCGATATTCTTCCGATGATAGCCACCATTACAACAGTTGGAATGCTCCTGAACCCGAGTTCCTTCCGCTCTATGGAATTGCTATTTTCAAACAGGAAAACCAAGCGGAAAGCCAAGCTAAAGTGGTGAATATCAATGAACAAAATGCTGAAATAATAATTCAGGATCCAAATATTTCTGACATTGAAATAGGTAAGAAATATATTTGGATAGCGAGCCTGAATGCCGGACTGACGCAAATAGATCCTGAAACAAATTCGGTTAAATACTACACTAGTGATCCTCTTGACCCTGCCACCTTGAGCAGCATACAAGTGAATGACGTGTTTGAAGATGAAAATGGACTAATCTGGATGGCAACATATGGTGGCATCAATGTCCTGGACCCTAACACTGGACAAATCTCTAGATACACCGAAGAAGATGGATTGCCGACTAACTTTTTAGAGACTATTCTTCCTGGAGAAAATGGGGAAATGTGGCTTTCATCACGTAATGGATTGATCCAAATGATCCGGAATGAATCACTGAATAAAGTAACCTTTATCAATTACAATGAAGACGATGGAATCGGAGGAGATGTATTCATATCGCTAGCTGCTGAAAAAACCCCGAATGGTGATTTTTATTTTGGAGGAGATCATGGCCTGACTACATTTTCTACCATCGCCTCAAATAAAGTCCCGCCATCTGTGATCATCTCAAATCTTTCGATTTCCAACCGGTCAATCTACGATATGACTACGGACTCTCCGCTGGACGAAGATTTACTTTCCACCAAAGCCATCACACTCAGGTACGATCAGAATGATTTGAGCTTTGAATTCGCAGCTCTGCACTATGCAAATCCTTCCAAAAATCAGTATGCTCACATGATGGAAGGACTGGATGAAGATTGGGTTTATGACAACAGAAACTTTGCTTCTTATACCAATCTCGAACCTGGTACCTACACCTTCAAAGTGATTGCTTCAAATGCCTATGGAGTTTGGAACGAAGAGGGCACCTCACTTCTAGTCACTATTCTGCCTCCTTGGTGGAAAACCTGGTGGGCATATACGCTTTACCTAGTGGGACTTGGGCTAGTAATTTTCGTAGCCTACTCTGAGTTGAAAAGAAGAATTAGAGTGAAGGAAAGAGCGCAAAGTCTAGAGCGGGAAGTGGCCCAATCCAAAGAAATAGAGAAAGCATACACCAAGTTGAAAGCTACCCAATCGCAACTGATCCAATCAGAAAAGATGGCTTCACTCGGTGAGCTTACCGCAGGAATCGCCCATGAAATTCAGAATCCACTCAATTTTGTCAATAACTTCTCCGAAGTCAGTGTCGAATTGATCGATGAGATGCAAGAGGAATTAGCACAGGGAAACACTGAGGTCGCAATTGAGATTTCAAACGACCTGAAGGAAAACCTGGGTAAAATCAACCACCATGGGAAGCGAGCTGACTCCATAGTGAAGGGAATGTTGGAGCACAGCAGAACCAACGTGCGAGATGTGCAGCCTACCAATCTCAATGCACTTGCAGATGAGTTTTTGCGCCTAAGCTACCACGGATTAAGGGCAAAAGACAAAAATTTTAATGCTGACTTCTCAACGGAATTAGCCCCAAGCCTACCTAAAGTGGATGTGGTAAGTCAGGATATCGGAAGAGTAATTCTGAACCTGATAAATAACGCCTTCTATGCGGTAGATAGTAGGTCCAAGGACCTAAAAAGCAAGGGCGATGATCTGGGAGATTATCAACCAAAAGTAATTGTACGGTCTAGATTAGTTGACTTGGCTGGGATTTCTAGTGGAGTGGAAATCTCTGTGGAAGATAATGGAGAAGGAATTCCTAAAGCTATCAAGGACAAAATCTTCCAGCCATTCTTTACAACCAAACCTACTGGTAGTGGAACTGGACTTGGTTTGTCTATGAGTTACGATATCATCAAGGCTCATGGTGGCGACTTACGGGTTAAAAGTGTTGAGGGTGAAGGCACCGAGATGATCATTTTTTTACCGATCAAAGAACAATTAGTATGAAAATAACCGAAGCGCTTAAAGCTGAGTTAGCCAACTGGCTCGACACCTATTGGACTACTTACATGAAGGGTGACTTTGATGTTTGGTCCACTTTTATCGCCGAGGATTACTATAATATTGGTGGGACCAAAGAAGAGATCTGGCATACCAAACAGGAGATTTTAGATTACAGTTACTCGATCCATGATCAGATGGTCGGTCAGGCGGAGGTTCGGAATCGGGAGATCGAGGCACTCCCCTATGGTGACTACATTATGGTCAATGAATTCACAGATCTCTATGTTAAAATTGAAGGAGAATGGACTTATTATGGCCCATTTCGAATGTCCTCACTTTTGGCAAAAACAGCTACTGGGTGGATCGCTTTGCACCAGCACGGTTCTTTTCCAGACATGAAGACCAGCGAAGGTGAAGCATTTGCCTCGGATGCTCTGAAAGCAGAAAACAAGCGCCTTCAGGATGCTGTCGATCAGCGAACTTCCGAACTTCTTGTGAAAAACAGGGCATTGGAGATTGAGACATCCTTGGAAAAAGTGAGAACAGCAGCCATGGGAATGACTGCTCCTAATGATATGCTACATGTTTGCCGCGTAATTGCCCAGCAACTAAGCGTCATAGGATTGGATCAAATCCGGAATGTACAAACTGCTATTATTGAATCTCAGGAAGAGATTTACCTGTGCTATCAATATTTTCCAAGGTACGATCAAGAAATCGTAGAGCGAACCGAGTACTCCAAAAATCCCGTGGAGCAGCAATTGGTCACTCAAATGCTTGAGTCTAAGAATAGCCATTTCCTGGGCGAATTGACTGGAAAAGAACTTCATGATTTTATTAAGCATCGTAAACAGGAGAATCACCTAGAAGATCCACTCTTGGAAGAGGTGGATAAGTTAGGATACTGCTTTCTTTCTATAGGTGAAGGAGGTTTGGGATTGACGCTTTACAAATCACTGGATGAACAAAGCCTAACTATTTTCAAGCGATTTCATCAGGTTTTTTCCCTTGCTTATCAGCGATTCCGAGACATTCAAAAAGCAGAAGCTCAAGCAAGAGAAGCTCAGATTGAAGCCTCATTGGAAAAAGTTCGAGCACATGCTATGGGCTTGAGAAAAAGCGATGAATTGCAAAACATCATAAAGATCATATTTGAAGAATTACAAAAAATAGGGTTGACGCTCTATGAATGCAGTATTTTCCTTAGGAAAGGAAATACCCGAGCCTTTTCTGTATGGGGCAAAGGGAACATGAATGATGAGGGGTTTCTGACCAATTACCAATTCAACTTTGTAGATCATCCCCTTCTGAATTCAGTTCTTAGTGATTTAGACCTTAAAATTCCATTTCGTCACTATTCAATGGATAAGGAAGAAATCAAATCATATGGCGATCTGCTTTTTTCCCAAACAGACTTTAAATACAGCTCCCAAGAATATAAAGACTCTTTTTATGCTCTTGAGTCAGTGTATGCTGGACAAGCTTTTTTCAAACATGGATTTTTGGAAGCCGTGGGGACAGAACCCTTACCCGGAGATTTACCGGAAGTCTTAAAGAGATTTTCACAGGTTATTGACTTGACTTACACTCGATTTCTTGACCTTCAAAAAGCCGAAGCGCAGGTTAGAGAAGCTCAGATAGAAACAGGACTTGAAAGAGTTCGATCAAGAAGTTTGGCAATGCACCGAACCGAAGAACTACAAGAAGCGGCCGAAGCCCTTAATACTGAACTAAACCTTCTAGGCATACAAAACATAAACCAATGTGGTTATGCTATTTATAACGAGGCGGAAAATAGCCAAGTCCTATGGCTTACTAGGCCTGATGGGTCTTCTCGGGAAGAGTTTACGCTACCAAGCACCGGAGAGAAGATACTCAATGACCGGCACGAAGCTTGGAAAAAGCAAGAACCACTCTTTCACCAACAGGCAACCAATGAGCAATTCCAACACCATCTTGAGCTGGTTTTTGATCAATTAGGCTCAGAAGTAGCGAAAGGTATAGCGAGCAAAGAGATGCCCAATAATCCACATTTCTATTGCGCTAATTTTCGGGATGGATACCTTCATATTGTGGCGGAAGATGCACTTGGCGAAGAGCAAGAGCAAATCATGGTCAGATTCGCCCGGGTATTTTCGCAAACTTACACCCGCTTCCTCGATCTCCAAAAAGCAGAAGCGCAGGCTAGAGAGGGTCAAATACAACTGGCTTTAGAAAGAGTACGTGCCAGAACAATGGCCATGCAGCATAGTGATGAACTGATGGAAACATCAGAATTAATGTTTGAGCAAATAAAAAATCTAGGAATCAAATTATGGTCTTGTGGATTTAGCTTATGGCATGATGATGATAGCTATTTTTTAGGGTACAACCCAGGGCCTCACGGAAAATTAGGGAATCCACTCAAGATACCACTGACAGAAGATATTTTCTTTAAAACGATACGCGAGGCAAAGCGAAGGAATGATAAATTTCTTGTTTTCGAATCGGAGGGAGAATCACTAGCCCAAACTTATAACTACATGGATGGCCTGCCAGTGGTAGGTGAAACAATGCGAGGATTTGTGAAGGCAGGTTTTCCACTGCCCACCTTTCAGGTAAACCATTGTGGCTTCTTCGCAAACGGTCATTTGATGTTTATTACTGAAGAACGTAATCCAGAAGCGATTGAAATATTTAAACGTTTTACCGAGGTATTTCATCAGACCTATACCCGATTCCTTGATCTTCAGAGGGCAGAAGCTCAAGCACGAGAAGCCAAGATAGAGGCAGCTTTGGAGCGTATCCGATCCAGAAGTCTGGCCATGCATCATTCTTCGGAACTATCGACAGTGGTGGATACGCTTTTACAGGAATTCACCAAGCTGGAGTTTACACTTACATTCTGTATCATCAACCTCATCGATGGGGATGATTTATCGAATACAGTTTGGGCAGCAAATCCTGAAACAGGAAAGGATGCTGAATCCTACTATATGAAGTTTGAGGATTACGATTTTCACAGGGCTATGTGGAGTGCTTGGAAATCACAAGACAAGCGATTTGTATATACCCTTGAAGGTGAAGAGAAGAAGATTTACGATGAGTACCTCTATTCAGAAACTGAATTTAGGCGATTTCCCAAGCATGTGCAGGAAGCTAATAAAGCACTCGATCGATATGTGGCTGGCTTTACCTTTTTTAAATACAGCGGACTACAAACTGTAAGCGAAAACGAAATCACTGAAGCCGATTTGGAAATTTTGGAGCGCTTCGGAAAGGTCTTTGAGCAATCCTACACCCGCTTTCTCGACCTTCAAAAAGCAGAAGCGCAGGCAAAAGAGGCTCACATTGAATCTTCCCTAGAAAGAGTGCGAGCCCAAACTATGGCTATGCACAACAGTGAGGATGTAGGGAAGTGTATCGTGATGATGTTTGAAGAACTCACAGCCTTAGGAGTAAATGAAAAAACCCGTTTTGGAATTGGGATCCTAAACCACGAGAATGAAAACAATCAGCTTTGGACAGCCTCCAAAATAGAAAATGAGTTCAAACTGCATATCGGAAATTTAGAAATGTCTTGGCATCCTTTGTTGAAAAGTGCACGAAAAGCATGGAAGGAGCAGCTCTCGCTCCATACGTATATTTTAGAAGGAGAAGATCTGATCAATTACTATCAGATGCTTAATCAAGCACCCGACTACAAAATACAAATACCAATAGATAAACTGCCCGATAAAGAATTTCATTATGGCTTCGTCTTCGAGCATGGATTTTTCTATGCCTTCAGTCCTCTTGAATTTTCTACCGATCTAATTCAAATTATCCATCGTTTCAGCTCTCTTTTTAGTCAAACTTATCGTCGTTACTTAGATCTGAAAAAAGCCGAAGCACAGGCTAGAGAAGCACAAATCAATCTTGCCGTAGAGCGAGTGCGAGCTAGAGCTTTAGCGATGTTCAAATCCGAAGAAATTCTGGAAGTGGTAGTTAAGCTGAAGGAAGAAATCATAGGTTTGGATATTCCGGGTGTCGCCGCCGCAGCCATTTTGTTGAAAGAAAAGAATGGAAAGTTCCGAAGCTGGGATCTCACCTCCTTAGAATTGAATGGAGAAAGCATGCACACTCCATTGGACGTCCCTTTTGAAATGGAAAAAACCCATCCTGATTTCTATTTAAGAAAAGTTTGGGAAAAAGGAACAAACTATACGGTGGTGGTTCAGGATACAAAATCATTACAAATCACCTGTGATTGGCTTCGAGAAAACAACAAGGTAAAAGAAGCGGAGGAAGCAGAGGAGTTTCTCAAATCTTCAGGATTACAAAGAGGCTACCACCCAACAGTTCCTTTAAATAATGGAAGGATGATTCTTGATTTATTGGATCCACCTGAGGATGAAATTGAATTCATCTTGACTAAGATGGGAGGTGCTTTTGATTTGGCCTATAAGCGATTTGAAGACTTAGAAAAAGCCGAAGCACAGACAAGAGAGGCTAGGATTGAGGCTGCATTGGAGAAGATCCGGGCTAGGACTATGGGAATGCAACATAGTAAGGAGCTACCCGAGGCGGCGAATTTATTATTTCTTGAAATTCAGGCACTGGGCATTCCATCTTGGAGCGCCGGGTATAACATCCTGGCGGATGATAAAAGATCAGCTATGTGCTGGATGAGTAGTGAAGGGGTTTTACAAAAACCATTTCAGCTTCGCCTGTGGGGAGAGGCTTCTTTCGATGAGATGAGAGAATTTGTCCTAAGTGATCGGACTATGTTGGTTCAGGAGCTTGGTGGGAAAGCAATCGAAGATCATTACACCCATATGAAATCCTTTCCGGACCTGAAGCCTACTTTTGACCATATAGAGGAAAAAGGGCTTTCACTTCCCACTTATCAAATCAATCACCTGTGCAAATTCACACAGGGCTTTGTCTTATTTATCACTTATGAAAAAGTACCTGAGGCACATGATATTTTCAAACGCTTTACCAAAGTTTTTGAACAAACCTTTACCCGCTTCCTCGATCTTCAGAAATCTGAAGCACAGGCAAAAGAGTCTCGAATAGAAGCAGCTCTAGAGCGGGTGAGGTCCCGCACCATGGGGATGCAAAAAGCCGAGGAATTGGGAGATGTTGCCACCGTCTTGTTCGGTGAGCTCAATACGCTTGTCGATAATCTATGGACTTGCGGCTTTGTCCTTTGTGAAAAAGATCGCAAGGAAGATGATTGGTGGCTCAGCCTGGATAATGGATTGATTCAACCCTTTTCCCTACCAAATGAAGGAGACTATGCGCATGAGAGTCTTTATGAAGGTTGGAAAAAAGGTAACTCATACCATACCGTTACTCTTGAGGGGAAACACCTGGAAAAACATTACGACTGGTTAATGGCAATGCCTGTTGCTGAACAGATTTTTGAAGAAATGGAAGATTCAGGCATTCCCCGCCCGAAATGGCAACGCCTCCACGCGGCCTACTTCAAAACAGGGTACTTGGTCATAATCACTGAAGTTCCATGTGAGGAGGAAGATATTTTTAAGCGATTTGCAAAAGTCTTTGAGCAGACCTATACCCGCTTCCTTGACCTTAAAAAAGCTGAAAAACAGGCTAAGGAGGCTAAGGTAGAGACGGCATTAGAGCGAATCAGAGCGCAGGTCACTGGAATGAGAGAATCTGAGGAACTCTTGGAAATCGTGGTGAATATGCGGAAGGAATTTGTCAACCTCGGTCACGAAGCACATTACTTCTGGCATATGCGCTGGCTTCCTGAGACCTATGACAAAGCCATGACTTCAGGTGATGGAACACAAATCGGGATGGTGATGTCCCTACCTCGGCATATTCATGGAGATATTCCGGCTGTAGCTGCATGGGAAAAGGGTAATGAACCCACTCATATTTTGGCTATGGATGTGGATTTGGCAGTCGACTATGTCGATAAAATGGTCAAACTTGGTGATTTTGAGAGGATAGATCCCCAAGCTCCAACGCTGGATGATATAAGACATATCGGCGGATTGACTTTTGTCATGGCAAGGACCACCCACGGAGAAATTGGATACAGTCTCCCGGGGAAAGTGGAACAACCCCCACGAGAATCCATTGAAACACTCGCTCGTTTTGCTGGAGTATTTGATTTGGCTTACCGACGTTTTGAAGACTTGCTAACTGCAGAAAAGCAAAATCGTAAAGCTAAAATTGAATTGGCGCTAGAGCGAGTTCGTGCCCGTGCCATGGCGATGCAACACCCTGAAGAGCTTATCCAAGTAGCCAATGTGATGCGGGAAGAAATGGGGCATTTAGGAGTGGAAGAATTGGAGACGAGTTCTATTTATATCAACGATTCAGATTCAGGACTTGCAGAATGCTGGTATTCCATCCTAGATGTACGAGAAGGAGCAAAGAAGAATATTGCTGACCATTTTAGCCTTGATTACAGAGACACTTGGGTTGGTAGACAAATGTTCGATTTCTATCAAGGCGATCAAACAAACATCTCCATTTTGATGAAAGGAGAAAATCGCAAAGAGTGGATTAATTACTGTGCCCAGCAATCTCCAAAGTTAAATGGCTATTATGGACTCGAGATCCCAGAGCGAACTTACCATTTGACTAAGTTCTCGAATGGAGCGATTGGAGCAGCTACTCCCGGGGAAATCTCCCATGAGAGTTGGGATCTATTACAAAGAGCAGCGACGGTTTTCTCTTTAGCATATTCGAGGTTTAAGGATTTGTCTCAAGCAAGAGAGGATCTAAAAAAATTGAAGCAAGCCAAAGCCAAAGCGGAAAAAGCCCTTAAAGAGCTCAAATCTGCACAGGAGCAATTAGTACAGCAAGAGAAACTTGCCAGTCTCGGGCAACTCACAGCAGGCATTGCTCATGAAATTAAAAACCCACTGAACTTTGTCAACAACTTCTCTGACCTCAGCCGTGAGCTGCTAGAGGAGGTTTTTGAAGAATTAGAAAATCTAGAGGCTTCCGACACCAAAGAGGAAGTAATAGCAATCCTGACAGATGTAAAAAACAATCTTACTAAAGTTCACGAGCATGGTACCCGAGCGAATGGCATTGTTTCCTCCATGCTTCAGCATAGCCGGGCATCTGGAAACAAGCGAGAACCAAAATCCTTCAATCCATTGGTCAAGGAATTTACAAATCTTTCTTTCCATGGCATGCGGGCAGCCAAAGAACCCATTAACGTAGATATCGACCTTCAACTTGATCCTAATATTGGGGAAGTCAACTTGATCTCCGAAGACTTTTCCAGAGTGATATTGAATCTGTGTAATAATGCCTTCGATGCGATGCGGGATAAACTGAGGACCGAAGACGGGAGACAGAAGACGGAAGATGGAGTCTATCTTCCAAAATTGACTGTAAGAACTGCCCTACAAAAAGATAAGGTAATTCTTTCCATCACAGACAATGGGTCTGGTATTCCAAAAGAGATTCAGGACAAAATCCTCCAACCTTTTTTCACTACCAAAAAAGGAACAGAGGGAACTGGGCTTGGACTTTCGATCACTCATGATATTGTGAAGGCACATGGGGGAGAATTGCTGATTCAATCAATACCAGGTCAGACCATTTTTCAAATTCAATTAACCACTTAAAGAATGGAATCTAAAATAACCAAAGGAAATTCGGCAACAGATATAGAGGTAGCTCTTGATCAATATACTAAATCTGGATTCAAGCCAACGCTGGCTATCATCACCTTAAGTAGCATCGAGCATATGGAATCTCTCCAGGTACTTTTTGATGAGCGAGACATTGCTATTTTTGGAATCACAGCACCCCAAAAATTTACTGGGCAAGGGATAGAATCTGATGATATCGTAGCAATGCTACTGGATATGAAACGAGATTATTTCAGTATTGTACTCAACGATTATGCGGAATCATCTGCATATGAAGCTGGATATAAGGCGGGCATAACCGGAGAGAATTTATTTGCAAACCCCGGCTTCATCATTTCTCCAATAGATTTCAGAATGTCCGGAGATGAATTGATCCGAGGATTATTAGATGCAGCAGGTCAAGACGCTCCAATAATGGGTGGCGTTGCGGGGAACCCCAAAGATTTTTCAGGCATATTATTCACCAATGCCTTGTCCAGTAAAGGTGGATTACTTGCTCTCATTATTGACCGGGATAAGGTATTAATGGATGGATTGGCCGTCTCAGGATGGAAGCCAGTTGGAACAATAAAAAAAATCACCAAATGCGAAGGACCCTGGGTTTTTACCATCGATAATCAACCAGCGATGAATGTCATTCAGCGGTTTTTAGGAGATGAAATGATCAGCCCTGAAAAACAGGGGAATGGATTGCTTCCTTCCGATCTAGGCTACCCTTTACAGTTTCAACGGGCATCAGGGAATGCAATTATGAAACCTGTGCTATTTTGGAATACTGCCGATCGATCAATAATGATAGGAGGCGGCGTGGCCAAAGAAGGTGAACTGTTTCGGTTTTCTCTACCACCTGACTTTGACGCGATTGATACGGTGGTGGAGAGCACAAAAATCATGAAAGAAAAAAGTAGGCCCGATGCAGATGCCATGCTCGTTTTTTCCTGCGTGGGCAGGCTGGGCACCTTTGGACCGATGATCTCAACAGAAATTGAAGGTCTTGCGGAAACATGGAATAAGCCGATGCTGGGATTTTTCTCCTTGGGTGAATTTGGAAAACTAGATAAGGGCCAATGTGAATTTCACGGGACAACGGTAAGCTGGGTGGTATTAAAAGAAAAATAATCTCATTAACAATCAAAGGTTTATGAAAGCGAAATCAATCAAAGGAAAATCTTTGGAAGAAATCAAAGTCGCACTGTCTCAAAGTGTGGAGGATGATTTTACCCCGACATTAGCGATTGCCTTTATTTCCAAAAGTCTGGACAGAATAGCAATCACGGAAATGTTGGGTGCTAAAGGAATCCGTGTTTTTGGATGTACCACCAATGGGGAGTTCATTGATGAAGTACCAGAGAAGGGCTCTGCTGCAATTCTTCTATTGGATATGAACAGAGATTATTTTGAAGTTTACTTAGAAGAATACCCTAAAAAGAATTACCGCGAGGTATCACATAACATTGCGCGAGAGGCGAAAAAAAGATTTGCTGATCCTGCATTTTTCATTGGCACCAGCAATGGAGAAACAGATGGAGAAGAGGTGCTGCATGGTATTGAAGATGTTGCTGGCAAAGATGTTCATGCGTTTGGTGGGGCTGCTGGCGACGATTATGCATTTACTGAAACATTTGTCTTTACTAATAATAAAGAAAGTGACAATGGAATGGTCTGTATAGCTATGGATGCTTCAAAAGTAGATATAAAAGGTGTGGCCACCTGTGGTTGGAAAGCTGTAGGTACAGAAAAAACAGTAACCAAAAGTGAAGGCAACCATGTGTACACGGTGGATAATATTCCGGTACTTGATATTACCGCCAAATACGGTGGCCTTGAAAATGTGACTCCCGAAAACAACAATTTACTTGTTGAAATCGCGGCCAATTTCCCTTTGCAATTACAGCGGGAGAAAGGCGACCCAATCATGCGTCCAGGTCTAACTGTAGACTGGAACGATCACTCTTTTTATACAAGTGGCTCTGTGCCACAAGGTTCAAAAGTCCGTTTTTCCCTACCGCCAGATTTTGATGTAATGGAAAAAGTGGTGAAAGGCGTAGAAAATTTAAAAGCTACCGAAATGCCAGAGGCTGATGCTATAGTCGTGTTTAGTTGTGCCGGTAGGATTCTTTCTTTGGGTCCATTGATGAGTAAAGAACTGGAGGGAGTAAAAAATGTATGGAGTGTACCGATGGCCGGCATGTTCTCCAATGCAGAGTTGGGCAGAGCTACCGGTGGAAATTTAGAAATGCATAACCTGACTACCTGTGTAGTGGCGCTTAAAGAAAAATAGATGAATCAGCAACTTCAAACTATCCTTGATATTGTTCAACTAAACGAATCCTTCGCGGATGAAGAAAAGGCTGTACTGATAACAGCGATTAAAAAAGTCGATAGCGATCTGTCCATTACAGAATTCAAACTGGAAAGAACAGAAAAAGTGAAGCGGACTACAGCTATTTTACTAGAAGAAACCATAGAAGAACTGGAGCAAAAAAGAAAGGCTATAGAAGAAACAAATTCAGCACTTGAAAATTCCTTGAAAGAACTGAAAGCTGCCCAAGCCCAACTTATCCAATCCGAGAAGATGGCTTCGCTGGGTGAGTTGACTGCCGGTATCGCCCACGAGATCCAGAATCCGCTGAATTTTGTGAATAACTTCTCTGAAGTCAGCGACGAACTTATAGATGAAATGAATGAAGAACTTGAGAAAGGCGATCTAGAAGAAGTAAGGTTCATCGCGGCGGACCTCAAGGAAAATCTCTCCAAAATCAACCATCACGGCAAGCGGGCTGATGCCATCGTCAAGGGAATGTTGGAACACTCCAAATCTGGAACCGGTACAAAAGAATCTACGAATCTCAACAAGCTGGTTAAGGAATTTACTCAATTAGCCTATAGCAGTCAGCAAGCCAAAAACAAAGATTTTAAAGTTGATCTAACTTTTATTCTTGATCCAAACATTCCTTCCTTAGAAGTGATCCCTTCCGACATCGGAAAGGTTATGTTGAATTTGGTGAATAATGCTTTTTACGCATGTGCTGAGCGAAGTCGAAGTGCAGTAAATGAAAAGTCAAAACAGGAAGGAGAAGAATATAAACCCGAGGTATTCATCAGTTCGAAAAAATCTGAAAATGGAATTGAGATTTCAGTCCAAGATAATGGCTCCGGTATCCCGGATTCCATCAAAGACAAAATCTTTCAGCCTTTCTTTACGACAAAACCAACCGGCTCCGGTACAGGCTTAGGATTGTCTTTGAGTTATGATATCGTGAAGGCGCATGGAGGTAAATTCAGGGTAGAATCAATTGCAGGAGAAGGATCTACTTTTTTCATGCAATTGCCACTGCAGTAATTTCCAGGTATTCAAACTAGAGGCAAGAATTTCTATTGTTTAGCCATTAGCTCACCTAGATCCTTAAAGTATCAATAGTAACTAACTGGCCTTCAATTGTGTCGAATCTATATAAGAATTAGCTTTTTGTTTAAATGTGAAAAAACTTCACCCTCTGTACAATTTAGTTTTTTGTTAGAATAATAATTTTTAATAACAAAATAGTCATATAAAAATTAATCTCGGTTATAATAGTTAAAGTTTATAGTACAGAATGAATTAATTCTTACGAGCCATGGCTTTTTAAAATCTAAAAATTATTCATAATCATTTGATCTTTAATATTATATGTATTCTTTTTTGACTATTTTAGACATACTAATTGTTGGTACCATTCTGCCTATAACAGAAGGTAAAAGTAGTTTTTGATACTTTTTATTTGATTTTAGATTCTATCAAAAACCATATCATTTCTGATTAAATTTTAATTCTTTAAACTTTACATGCCATGATGCAAAAGTTAATTCCTATCACTAAGGGGTTTGTTTTTCTTTTATTACTCTTATCAAATTTCACACTTGCCCAAAATGTAAAATTGGAACAAGGCCAAAATGGCGGATTTGATAGTGACCCTGTAAGCCCCGTAAACTGGTCCTCTGGAAATTCAAATTCAGGAAATAGCCATTTCTACGAAGGACAATCCATTCCGTATCGTCTTATTGTTTCAAAATTAAAACCGGGTACTCATACGGTTGAAATTGAATGGGATACAAGTAAGGACACCAAATACGCGATCGACTATATCACTAGTTTTGATAGAATTTGTGAAGCGGTCATTCCCCAGTCTGGAATCCCAAATTATATCGCAATTCCAACTCCTGATGGGGCTCCGCAGCCTTTAGCAAGCTTTAATGAACTCTCCGCCTTAGAAAAGAGAATGGCTATTTATGGAGGTACATTTAAAGATATTAAGTATGTGCTTCAGGAGAAAAGTTCATCAACAAGCACCATCACAAGATTAAGTATAACCTTCTCAGCCGATGGTGAAAATGGGGCAAATAACACAGTAATTATTGCTTGGGGAGGTCATATCGCCAAAGCACAAGATTGGGGAGATGGAAATTCAGCTTCCAGCATAAACGGTTCACCATACCATACCAGAGTGGTCTCTATTAATGGAAAGTCTGCTGGTAGTCAAAGTGTTTCTGTTCAAGCTACATCAGAAGTAATTGACTTTGATACCGAATGCACAATTAAGGGAGAGACTGAGGTTTGTGCTGGATCCTCTGCTACCTATACAGTACCAGCTGGATCACTTTCATACGTTTGGTCTTTAAGTGGAGAAGGACAAATAATTTCTGGAGAAGGCTCTAATTCAATTACTGTAAACTGGACTGGATCCGGCACTGTGTCAGTTAAAATCGACAACATTGGTGCCTGCGCTCCTACCGAATGTACCCTTGGTGTCAGCTTGATTACCCCTCCAGATATTTCAGTCGTGGATGCTGTACTTTGTAGTGCAGAAAATGGAGGAAACACAACCATCGCAAATCTGAATGATTTTGTAAGTGTAGATAATGGAGACTTGATATTTACCCGGAATGGTCAAATCATTGAAACTCCAGAATCTATTTTAGTGACTGATGGTGATGAAATTGAAGTTTCCGTAGAAGGAAATTGTGGTAGCACAGAAAGTTTCACCGTAACGGTGAACGATCGTCAAATTTTCGGGATTTGTAGCCAAGGAAAAGTATATGAGCTGATTGGTTCTGAATTAAGTGCGCTGCATGAAATCTTCAATCAAGGACAGGTTGTAGAATCAAACGAAGTATTTTATATCGATGGAAATGAAGTCCTGATCGAAGTAATTTACATGAAAGATAAGTTTGGCGAAGCTAAAACGATTCTTGAAAATTTGGGATTTGTCACTCCTACAGAAGATGAACTAAAGCAAGACCCTAATTCTTTGATTATTGCTGGGTTTTTCCCAATAGAAAAGCTGTTGGAATTAAATCAATTCCCTGAAGCCATCAATCACGTCAGACCTGCTATTCCTCCAGTTCCCAATAAAGGCGCTACGACGACTCAAGGTGACCGGGTCATGCGTTCCAATTTAGTAAGAGCAGGATATTCGCATTTTGAAGGGGATCAGCCTATAGACGGAACAGGCATAAAAATCGGAGTTTTTTCAGATAGTTATGCTACCCGCACAGATGCTGGAGTCAATACCTTAGCTAATGATATATCGAATGGAGATTTACCTGCGAGCACGTATTTTTTAAGAGATATGCCAAGTCGATTTGGGACTGGTACTGACGAAGGACGTGCAATGATGCAGATTATTCATGATGTCGCTCCCGGCGCCGAACTTGGTTTCAGAACCGGGGTTCTAACGGCAGGTGATTTTGCGCAAGGAATTAGAGATATGGCAGTAGCGGGAAGTGATATTTTAGTGGACGATATATCCTATATGACTGAGCCAATATTCAGTGATGGTAAAGTGGCAAAAGCTGTAAATGAAGTCACTGCAAATGGAGTATCCTACTTCACTTCTGCAGGAAATTTCGGAAGCAAAAGTTTTGAAGGGTTATTCACTCCTACTACTGATCCAAACATTCAATTGCCATTGAATAGTGGCACTTGGGAAGGTGGCCGCGTGCACCAATTTAGTAATGGAAGTACAACCCAGTCGATTAACGTCTTCCCAGGTCAAAATGGTCCTGCAGTATATATGATAGCTCTACAGTGGGATGATCCTTTGTATTCAATTGACCAGACTGGTAGCTTGTATGATCTTGATATTTATCTAAAAGACTACGGAGTTCCTTTGTTCGGTTTCAATAGAAATAATGCAAATGGCGACCCTATAGAAATTCTTTCCTTTACTGTTTCTCAACCTACCACCATAGAGCTTTTGATAGCTAGGGAGTGTGAAAGCTGTCTTGACATGGAAACCAACCTGGGTATTAAGTTCAAGTATATTGTTTATCGAGGTGAGCTCGACCCAAATGATCCAAATGGAATCAATGCTTCCACAATTGTAGGGCATGCTAATTCGGAAGGGGCCATGACTGTGGGAGCTGTGCTTTATGCCAACACTTCAGTTTTTGGATTTGATTCTGACTTGGTTCCTAGCGGAACTGACCCTTTTACAGTTGCCACATTCTCCTCACGGGGAGGAACAACCACCAACGGTGTAGTTAGAAGTAAGCCGGATTTTACAGCGCCAAATGGAGTGAATACAACCGTAAACTTTGGAGCGCCAAATCTGGAGGGAGATGATTTTCCAAACTTCTATGGAACTTCAGCTGCAGCTCCGCATGCTGCCGCAATTGCTGCCTTGGTGAAACAGGCACGTGTAAAATATTATCCTGAAAGCAAACCCACAGATTGGGTTGGAGATGTAGGAACTAGTTTGCCGGAAGACATTCGCAGAGTCCTTAAATCTACCGCTGAAGACATGCATGAATCCGGAGTTGATTTCAAATCTGGGTCAGGCCTTGTAAGGGCGGACAAAGCTTTGCTCACACTCGCCGCTCCTAATCCAGACAACATTGAATTGGTTTATGATGAGGGTATAAATCCTGGAGAGGTAGAATTTAAATTGATTATAACAGGGACAAATCTCTATGAAGGATCAAATGTTTATTTGAGAGAAGAACAACTGATTGCTGTTTATGGAGTTGATGAATTTGGAGCAGGCTATTTGGAAGTAACAGTGCCTACTTTTGAAGGAAATCCAGGCGTCACGGTGGTAAATAATGCCATTTCTGATAGTGAACTGGATGGAGGAACTGCAGGACCGGAGTATTTCTTTGATATAGTCAAAAAGACAATTGCCATCAGAGCAGATGATGTGACAAAGAAGTTTGCCCAAGTTATTGAGCCATTTACTGCGAGCGTGTATGAACGAGTGGATAACGATTGGGAGTTAAGTGAATTGACTTTAGAAGAGGTAGGTCTTACCCTTGATCCTGAAAATACAGATCCTTCTTTAGAGCTAGTCAGCCTTAATAGCCCGATCAGTGGAGATTTGGCTGAAGTTGGGACGTATATTATTACAGCCTCTCACGCTCCAACAAGTTATACTTTCTCAGATTTCTATAATTATGTAGGCGTTTTACAGGAAGATGAGACTCTTTTTTATGACGGTACAAATGATGCCTTTGGAAATTATGGCCCGGGAATTATTACAGTGGAAGCACTGCCAATTTCCATCAAACCTGTTGATTTGGTTGACGAACTTGCCGTGGAATATGGTGAGTCAATCAGTGATGCTATAGAATTTGAAGTCATTATTCCTGAAGACCTAATTGAATTTGAAGGCATAGTAAAAATAAATGACGTCCAAGGTTTAAAAAACAGCATTCTTGCAGAGTACATTGAGGATCTGGAATTAGCTAAAAGAGATGGAGATAACAGCCTCCCTCTGGGTATTTTTAACGGCAGGATAATTATCAATAAGGACAGCTTTATCAACAAAAGCTTCATGGTCAGTGGACGAACCATTGTCAATGCTAGATCCATAATTAATGCAAGAACTATCCTGAACGGCAGGCCAATCATTAATTCCGCATTCGATGTGCCGGGGGATGCCTTCCTTGATTACTTAGAAGATCCGCTAAATCAAGAACTGAAATCCGTGAGCATAAATGGAAGGCCTATCATCAATGCTAGAACAATGATTAACGCACGAACCTTGATCAATGGAAGAGTCATCATCAATGGTCGTGTCATCATCAATGCGCGAACGCTGATAAATGGTAGAACGATCATTAATTCAAGAACGATCATCAACAGCACTGGAGGAGAAGAAGAAGCGGAAAACAATAGCCTTGTAATTTTTGGTGAAGCTGATCTGGAATTGGCTGAGGAAGGTGAAAACGCTGAAATAGGTAAATACTATGATTTTGGGGAAGAAATTGGTGAGAATGATACTGATTTCAATCTTGAATTCTTCTCAGTAAATATGGTCACAGGAACAGATGTAGGAAATCACTTCATAATCCCAGGAACATTTGAATCCCGAAACTTTATTTCATCTTACTTGCCTGCCGATCTTACGATCACTCCTGCTCCATTAACTGCCACTACTTCTGCAGAGCCAGCCTTAATTAATTATGGTGATGAAGCCCCAGGATATAATACCGAGTTTGATGGGTTTAAGATTAGCACCACTTTCCTTGATCCTGATGGAGTAGAAGTAACTCTCGAAGACAGCGAGGAATCTGTAATTAGCTCGATTTCCTATTCACTGCTTAAAAATGAAGTGTCGTATGAAAGTAGTGGTATAATCAACGCCGGAATTTATGAGATTGACCCAACAATTACTTTTGTTGATCCTTCAAACTACAGCGTTGAAGCCATTACCAAAGGCTTGCTGACCGTAGAAAAAGCAACTCCAACGGTAACTGTGACTGGAGGAAGGTTTGAATACAACGAAGGTCCAATTGAGGCAACAGCTTCAGCATATGGAATCGGTGGAGAAGAAGATGTTTTAGATCCTGCATTACTCACGATAGAATATGTGGGTGTTGGTGAAACCAGTTATGGTCCTACTTCTTTTGCACCTATTTTCCCGGGCACCTACCAAGTAGTAGCAACCTTTATTGGCAATGAAAATTATAATCCAACACGTTCAGAAGCTCAAGCATTGCTGATCGTTGGTTGCATCAATGAGGCTCCGGTGATTGGAGATTTTGAAACGGCAATGGGAGCTGGAAATACAAGTAATCCAGCAACTATTAAAAGGCCTGCAAATACGAAAGTCGGTGATTTGTTGATCGTAGGATTGATGATTGAAAAAGGCGAAGGCCCTTCTGTCAACCCACTTGACAAAGATTGGGTTCTCATCAATCGAGTGAACCAAGAGAATCAAGTGGCAATGCTTACTTTCTACAAAATAGTGAAGGATAATAATGAACCGGAGAACTATGAATTCAGAATCAATCAAGCTCCAAAATGGACGATGGGTATTACTCGAGTAACTGGAGCAGATGTAGCGCATCCTGATGGTCCAATTGCAGCATTTAGCGGTGCTTCCGGAGCTCCAGGATTAACTGCTACGGCCCCGTCACTTACTACTATTGATTGCAACTCCATGGTAATGTTATTCTATTCCAATAAGAAAAACTCAACATGGACAGCACCAGCAGGTACTATAGAAGTTTACGATGATCCTAATAATCAACAAGGCTTAACTTCTAACATGATGTCCTACTTTATTCAAAGTGAACCAGGCGCAACTGGTGATTTAAGCGCCACGGCTACTGAGAGTGAGCAATGGGTTTCTCAAGGAATAGTGATCCGTCCAATGGTTTCAAGCTTTGAAAATGCCAGAAAGGTCACTGTGTTAAACCAAACGAATACGGAGATAGTATTATCTGAGGGAATTGAAAAACTACTGGAGGAAGAGATCGATACTCGCACACAGTTAATAGCATATCCTAATCCTGTAAGAGACATACTCAATCTTAACCTAAACGGCCTGGTTACTGAAGAGCCATCTGATTTCTCTTTAATTATTCTGGATGCAATGGGGAGAGTTCAGCATTTGCCAAAAACCTGGTTTGAAAATGAAAATCGACTTCAATTAGACTTCTCACGAATGCATCAAGGTCTTTATATTATTCACGTCAATACTTTGATAGGAATTAAATCCGTCAACGTGATTAAAGAGCCCTAAATAATTGAGAAATACCTTTTTTAGAAACGTATGGAATAGTATTTCATACGTTTCTTTTCTTAAATTAAATCCCATAATACCCTCATAAACAAATTGTTCTTATGAGATTTGATTATTTTTAATAAAAGGTAGCGTTTTGCCGACAGTGGAAAAAAAGAGCATTGCCAATCTGGACAAAGCCTACTAGTAAGCAATTAAAAAGTTGATATGAATAGAAATTTGACTGTCAATAAGTACTTCTTTATAATACTGTTTTATTTTTCTCTAGTAAATGAAAGTGAAGCACAAACTTCTCGGGTAGATAGCCTAGTAGTCGCTATTGGAGAGTCAAAAGAAGACAGTTTAAAAGTTAAGCATTATTTAGATTTAGGATTAGAACTTTTGGGCACTGAAATAACTGATGCCATCGATTATTTTGAAAAGGCCATCCAATTATCAACTGAAATAAAATATAACAAGGGATTGGCGGATGGCTTCAATTCCAAGGGAAGGGCCTATGCCCAACTAGGCAGCTTTCAAGAAGCTATTTTAGCTTTTCAGGAAGCCCTCAAGGTGTATAGAGAGCTTCAAAACAAAACCGGTGAAGCCAATATTCTCAGCAATCTAGGTTCGATTTATTACATGCTTGGCAATAATACCAAGGCATTAGAGCTTCATTTTGAATCCCTTAAAATTTCTGAGCAGCTTGACAACAAATTAAGAATAGGGACTTCTCTCAATAACATAGGGACTGTTTATAGCAAGAACAACAATACCATAAATGAGGCCTTGACTAACTTTAAAAGGTCGCTTGAGGTATTTGAAGAGATTAACCTAGAGTCTGGTATGGCCATAGCAGCCATGAATATAGGAGAGGTTTACTTTTTGGAATCTAACTATGATTCAGCCACCAATTATCATGAGGTAGCTCTGGCACTTTGCGATGGAACCATCGATGCAACGTTCCCACTGACGCAGCTTGGCGAGATTAATTCAATTCTGGGAGATTTCAATAAAGCCTATGCATTTCATGAAAGGGCAATTGAAATTTCGGAGAAGTCTGATGCAAAATTTGAATTAACCCAGAGCCTAATAGGCTTAGCCAAAACACAGAAATTACAGCAGAATTATCCAGGAGCAATTGGCAGTCTAGAGGAAGCAGAAGTCCTGGCCATAGAGATCGATGCAAAAAACGAATTGGTGGAGATTTATCAAAACTTGGCAGAATCCTATGCCTTGGCTGGAAATTATAAGGCAGCATATGAAAATGAAGTAAATGTTAAATCTGTAAAGGAAATTATTGCAAAGACCAGTACAGAAAAAATGATTCAGCAGCTTCAATTCGAATTTCAGCTGGATAAAAAAGAAGCTGAAATAGAGATTCTACAGAAAGATAAAGACCTGAAAAACGCTGCTGTTTTTAACCAAAGGATCATAATAATAGCTTCATTAGTGGCTTTAATTTTGTTTGTTATCATAAGTATCTATCTCTATAGAAACAACCTTGGAAAGCAAAAAGCAAATCGATTGCTTCATTTCCAAAAGGAAGAGATTCGAGCTCAACGAGAGATCGCAGAATCAGCTTATGACAAATTAATATCCACCCAAGCCCTACTTATTCAGTCCGAAAAAATGGCCTCTCTTGGAGAACTCACGGCCGGAATAGCTCATGAGATTCAGAATCCTCTGAATTTTGTAAATAATTTTTCAGAATTAAGTGCTGAATTAGTAGAGGAAATGAACGAGGAATTAGAGAAAGGAGAAATAGATGAGGCAAAAGCTATTGGCAAAGACTTAAAAGCAAACCTTTATAAGATCAACTCGCATGGCAAGCGAGCTGATTCCATAGTCAAAGGCATGCTCGAGCACAGCCGAACAAATTCCGGTGAAAAAAGTCTGACCGATATCAATACCCTAGCGGATGAATTCCTACGTCTTTCTTACCATGGAATCCGTGCCAAAGACAAAAGCTTCAACTCAGACTTTAAGTTGGAACTAGATCCTTTGATCCCTAAAATAAATATCATTGGAAAGGACATTGGAAGAGTGATTCTTAACTTAGTAAACAATGCTTTCTACGCATGTGCGGAACGGCGTAAAAGTTCGGATAAAGATGGAGCCGATGATTACCATCCTATGGTAATAGTCTCTACCAAACAATCTCTCAACGGGGTAGAGCTCTCCGTCAAAGACAACGGAAATGGTATCCCCGATTCTATTAAAGAAAAAATCTTCCAACCTTTCTTTACGACCAAGCCTACTGGAAAAGGTACTGGATTAGGTTTGAGCCTGAGCTATGATATTGTTAAAGCCCATGGAGGGGATTTTCGGGTGCAAAGCAGCGTAGGCAAAGGCACAGAAATGACGATCTTTTTACCAATAGAAGAATAAGCAACCAGATTGATCCGCTCTTGAAAACCTTAGAAAAATCAATTCAAAAGTACTTTTTCAATTAGATATACAGAAATTTCAAGTATTCCTTGCCATTTTTACTCTACACAACCTAAAGTGATCCGAATAATGAAATCCTTCTTATCTTCCTTTTTTACATTTTCTTTTTTCTGCATTATTTCCTTTACAACGCTGGCAAGTGTCGACACGGTCGCCACTTATAGTGCTTCAATGCAAAAGGAAATCAAAGCTGTGGTAATTACCCCAAGCGGTTATAGTCAGTCTAAAGATTACCCAGTAGTTTATTTGCTACATGGCTATTCAGGAAATTATAAGTCTTGGATACAGCAAGTTCCTCTTCTAGAGACTTATGCAGACCAATACGAACTAATCATTGTTACACCAGATGGAAACTTTGGTAGCTGGTATTGGGATAGTCCTGAGGTAGAAAGCTCAAAATACGAGACCTATGTGGGAAAAGAATTGGTGGAATTTATTGACAAAGAGTATAGCACAATAGCAAGTCGTGAAGGAAGAGCTATCACAGGACTCAGCATGGGAGGACATGGTGCACTTTACCTTGCTCTTAGACATCAGGATACCTATGGCACTGCAGGAAGCCTTAGTGGCGGCGTGGATATCAGCCCTTTTCCAGAGAACTGGGAAATGAAAAAATACCTAGGAATCAAAGCAGAAAACCCTGAGCGCTGGGAAGAATATTCCGTTTTATACCAGAGTAATCGTCTGATCCCAAACAAGCAGAAATTAATCATTAGCTGCGGTACAGAAGATTTCTTTTACGAAGTAAATGTAAAACTCCACGAAAAATTAACCTACAACAACATCCCACATACCTTTATAACTGGCCCTGGAGGCCACACTTGGGACTATTGGAGAGATGCGGTACAGTATCAATTGCTATTTTTTCATAATTATTTTGAGCAAACAAAATAGTCTGTCTCACTGCTGATTTTTCTACCTTGACCCTAATAATCGCATTCCATGATTAACCGCCGAGATTTCATAAAACAAACTGGACTTGCCGTATCTGCAGCAAGTTTTGGATTAGCTGGATTCAATTCCCCTAGGGCTAAAGATTACAAAATGGGACTTCAGCTTTTTACGATTAGAGCTCCCATGGCAGAAGATCCAAAACTAGCTTTAAAAACAATTGCTGGATTTGGCTATCAGGACACCGAAACCTATGGTTATGATGGAGAAAAACAGGAATTCTATGGTATGCCTGCTACCGATTTTAAGAAAGTCTTAGAAGACAACTCTTTAGAAAGCACCTCTGGTCATTACGATTTCATCAAGTATTTCAACGGATCGTCCGAGGACTTGATGCGATATACAGATCAAAGCATAGAAGGAGCTCAAGCCCTAAACCAAAAGTATATTACCTGGCCATGGCTAGATCCAGAGTCCCGCTCCATTGAAAAATTCAAGATCTTATCAGATAAGCTGAATTTGATTGGAGAAAGAGTGAATAAAGCCGGACTTGGCTTTGCCTATCATAATCATGATTTTGAGTTTATTGACCATAAGGGTGAAATCGGCTATGACATCATTTTGAAAAATACAGATCCAGAGCTAGTCAAACTTCAGATCGACCTGTACTGGGTGGCGCACAGCTCTCCACTAACTGCCCATGAACTTTTCATGAAAGCGCCAGGCAGATTTGTCATGTGGCATATCAAAGACATGGATAAAGTCACAAGAGACTATTCTGAAATGGGGAATGGTTCGATTGATTATACGAAAATACTACCCGATGCTACTCTCTCTGGAATGGAATACTACTACATCGAGCAAGGTGGAAATTTCGCTCAGAACCCTATTCAAAGTGTAAAAGAAAGCGCTACCTATTTTAAGAAGAACCTGATTAACTTATTTGCTTAGAGATCATCCCAAACATTTTCCCTTTTATACAAAAAAAACCAGTCATCAGATTTGTGCTCAATCATTAGGACAAGCATCAATTCTGTACGCCCACAAATCCACCAACGGTGCGGAAATCACGTTTCTAAGCGATAATTTTAAAAATAAAACATCCAAATATGAGATCGAGCATGTTCAATCCTACACTAATTGGGATGTTTATATCAAATAAAATTCCACGGGACCAAAGAAAACCAAATATAAACATATGAAAAAGAGATACTTATTAGGCATGGGCCTGATGCTGCTTCTCGTCAGCAATGTCCAAGCACAAGATGAGGTGATTGAAAAAATCATCAAAGAAGAAACAGAAAACTCCCAACTCAAACAGATCGGCCACGAATTGATGGATGGAGTAGGACCAAGATTGGTAGGTTCCCCGCAAATGCAAAAAGCGCACGATTGGGCTGTAGCCAAATACAAAGGCTGGGGCATCGAAGCCCGCAATGAGCAATGGGGCGAATGGAGAGGATGGGAAAGAGGAATTTCTCACATCGATATGATTGCTCCATGGACAAAATCACTTTCAGGCCAGCAATTGGCTTGGAGCCCATCATCACCGGAAGGTGGAGCTAATGGCGAAGTGGTGGTTATTCCAGATTTGGCTGATGAAGCAGCTTTCAAAGCATGGCTTCCCTCGGTAAAGGGCAAATATGTAATGATCTCAGCTCCGCAGCTGACTGGTCGTCCAGACTACAACTGGGAAGAATATGCCACTGAAGAATCTTTCGAAAAAATGAAAGAAGATCGTACCGAGTCCAACAGGGCTTGGAATGAAAGACTTCAAAAAACTGGTCAAGGTAGAAGAGAATTACCTTTAGCACTTGAAGATGCTGGAGCATTAGGTATCATCACTTCTTATTGGTCACAAGGTTTCGGAGCAAATAAAATCTTCTCTGCATCCACTAAAAAAGTACCAACTGTAGATCTTTCACTGGAAGATTACGGAATGCTATTTAGACTTGCTGAGAGTGGCGAAAAACCAATGATCCACCTCAATGCACAGTCCAAAGAGAATGGAATGGTCCCAACTTTCAATACCATTGCTGAAATCAAAGGAACTGAAAAGCCTGACGAGTATGTGATGCTTTCTGCACACTTTGACTCTTGGGATGGTGGTACAGGTGCTACGGATAATGGAACTGGTACCATCATGATGATGGAAGTGATGCGAGTTTTGAAGGAAGTTTATCCTAACCCAAAGAGAACAATCTTGGTTGGTCACTGGGGTTCTGAGGAGCAAGGACTGAATGGTTCAAGAGCTTTTGTAGAGGATCATGCGGACATGATGCCTAAGATTCAGGCGCTTTTCAATCAAGATAATGGTACTGGCCGTGTGGCGAATGTTTCAGGTCAAGGTTTCATACACAGCTATGATTACCTAGGCCGTTGGATGTCCAAGGTGCCAAGAGAGATCACAAGAGATGTAGAAACAACCTTTCCTGGAAACCCAGGTGGAGGCGGATCTGACTATGCTTCATTCGTGGCAGCAGGAGTTCCTGCTTTTTCATTAAGTTCCCTTAGCTGGTCTTATGGTACTTATACCTGGCATACCAACTTAGATACGTATGATAAAATCGTTTTTGATGATGTTCAAAACAACGTGATCATGGCAGCTATCATGGTGTACATGGCTAGCGAAGAAGACGATATGGTTTCTAGAGAAGTTAGGGTTCCTTTGGGAAGAAATGGTGAACCAACAGAATGGCCAGCTGTAAGATCTCCTACTAGAAAAGGTGGAGTTGAATAAGTCTTAAACCTCTTATTGATATGCTAAAAGCCACGGGATAATTTCCGTGGCTTTTTTAATTGAATCTTTTTGAGCTTAAATAAAAGACGTCAAGGTGTCTTCCTATACAAAAGGTTTTGTAATTTCCTTTCAAATCCCACCTCGCCATGTACAAACTCCTCGCATTATTCCTTTTGGCATTTGTTTACGTTCAGGTTGACACAGTTGCTCAGCAAAAAATACTTACCGATGCAGTAGAAAGAGCTCAAAGAGAAGGTTTCTCGGGAGTGATTCTAGTGGCTCAAGATGGGGAAATCCTTTTCGAAGATGCATTGGGACTTCGCGCATATGAGAACCGTAGTCTGCTTCACGAAGATGATATTTTCGAATTGGCATCGCTATCCAAGCAATTCACCGCTATGATGATTATGATGTGCAAGGAAAAAGGATTGCTGGACTTTGATGATCAAGTTTCCAAATACATAGAAAATCCTTATCCGGGAATCACCATCAGAAATCTCCTCACACATACGAGTGGTCTCCCAGATTACCAGGCAATTATGGATGAACATTGGGACAAAAGCAAAGTCGCAGGAAACCCCGAAATCCTCAAATACCTGCGAGAATATGCTCCTGTGAAATCTTTCGACCCTGGCGAGCAATACGAATACAGCAATACTGGATATGTTTTTCTGGCAAGTATTGTGGAAAAAGCCACAGGAAAAGACTTTGTAGAGCTCATGCGGGAATGGATTTTTCAGCCATTAGGAATGTATGACACCGATATCAGATCACTTGAAGAAAAGGCCAAAGTTGAGACTTTTGCAGCTGGCCATCTCAAAGACGAGAATGGCAAATACGTCAACGCTGCGACCTTTCATTCGGATGATTACACCATTTGGTTAGGAAATAGAAAAGGTCCAGGAAGGGTAAGTAGCAATGCTAAAGACTTGCTAAAATGGGATCAGGCGCTCTATACAGAAAAACTAGTTTCTAAAGAAACCATGGAAGAAGCCTACACCGCTTTCAAACTCAATAATGGAACGAGAAGTTATTACGGTTTCGGTTGGGAGATAAAGCCCCAAAGCCCGTTCGGAAAAATGGTCATGCACACAGGAAGCAATCCAGGTTATTCAACTATTATCGTCCGTTACCTTGAAGAAAACAAAACGATCATTATTCTCAACAACAACGTACACCCAGACCTAATGAGAGTGGTAGAAGCAGCTACGCTTTCACTGGGGAAATGGTAAACAAGTAAATTTTATACAATCTATTTAATCCCCCAGTGCTGCCATTTTAAAGCGATCCAAAGCTGGTGTAGTATGTTCATTTTTCATGATCTCCTTCATTCTTTGAACAATTTCAGGATTAGCTTCAGCCACATTGTTTTGCTCTTGAGGATCTGTTGACAAGTCGTATAATTCTATCTCCAGATTATTTTCTTTAACAATATTCTGCCGAACTGCTTTCCATTTACCCATACGGACAGCTTGCTGTCCTCCGTATTCAGGAAACTCCCAGAACAGGAATTCATGAGCCTCCTGCTCAACTCCAAGAAGTGTAGGAAGAAAGCTCTTTCCGTCTGCATCTAAAGGAGGAGCAATCCCAAGTAGATCACAAATCGTAGGCATCACATCATAAAAGGCAGAAATATGATCTGTTTGCGTTCCTGCCTGCACCTTTCCCGGCCAGCTCACTAACATGGGAATCCGAATTCCTCCTTCGTAAACAAATCCTTTGGTACGACCATAACCGTTGGTGAATGGGGAAGAACTTTCGAAATAGTCAAAATCTACACCGCCAGTATACGTAGGCCCATTATCACTCGTGACCACAATAATCGTGTTTTCTTCTAGTCCTAGCTCTTTTAATTTTGCTCTCACCTCGCCAATCTGCTGATCTAATAAGGTAATCATCGCCGCATAGGTGGCGTGTGGATATCTGTTTGGAAAATATCCTTGAGATCCATCATAAGGAGCTTCATCTCCAAACTCTGATTCGTACTTTTCCACATCATCTTTGGGTGCTTGAAGCGGCACATGAGGCAATGCTGAAGCATAATAAAGGAAAAATGGCTCATCTCTATTTTCCTCAATAAAGCTCAAAGCCTTCTCATGCATCAATGTTGGTGCATAATCCGATTGCTGGTATTTGGAATAACTAGAGGGATCATTTGGATCTGCCAGAGAATCCAATTTTGTATTTGGAACTACAATTGAATTGTTTAGAGGAATCTTAGTTTCATTTTCCCACATGTGAGGAGGATAAAGATTATGCGCTTGCCGCTGGCAATTGTAGCCGTAGAAATATTCAAATCCCATTTTGGTAGGAATACTTTCAGTCAGCGGTGCTCCCAAACCCCATTTTCCGACGATTCCTGTTTTATAACCTTGACCTTGAAGAATCGACGCGAGTGTAGTAGTCCCAGTCGGCAAAGGCCTTTGACCTTCTAGATTTGGATCGGCCGCAGCTTTAGCGTAGTCCCAAACTTCTCCTCGCTCTCTCCATTCATCATTGCCACGTATGTAGGCATGTCCTCCATGCTTGCCCGTCAATAAAATACACCGAGCTGGGGCACAAACAGGAGCACCAGAATAATGGTTAGTGAAAACCATGCCTGAAGCAGCTAGCGCATCTATATTTGGCGTTTTGATTTTCTTTTGACCCTGATATCCCACTTCTCCAAATCCTAAATCATCTGCCAAAATGTAAACGATATTTGGTTTTATAGGCTTCTGTTCTTCATCTTTTTGGCAGGAAAAAAATGAGAGTACTAGAATTAAAGAGAGAATATTTCGTGTCATAGCATTGTGTTTTCAAACTCGAAACTAAAATAATTCAAGGGCTTTTGTAAGCCGCGCATCCCTATTTCCCGAAATTAGAAAAAAAGGAAAACCGCTTTCCTTCGCCAATTTGGTATATAAATCAAGGAAGTAATTCCGCATTTCCAGTTCTGGATATTCCCGCAAGGGGTCAGGTGTCCAGGGCAAATCCGTATCTGTCAGCAGTATCAAATCATACTTTCTAGTAGCTATTTGTTCCAATACCCAAGGATCAGTTTTCCCAAATCTATGCTCCGACCAAATGTGGATAACTCGTAAATCTGTATCTACAAAAAGATAATCATTTGCCTTTTCAGCAAGTTTATCTTCAAGCTCAATCTGACCTTTACCGATTTTCACTAAGTCCTCGTACCGGTATTCCCGCCCCAGATTATCGAGATACTCTCGTGCATATTCCGGCACCCAAGGCTCCCCAAAGTGATTAGCCAGATCTGCTGCAAGGGTACTTTTCCCGGTGGATTCAGGGCCTAGAATTAAGATTCGTTTTGGCATTGAGAAGGTGTTTTTTACCGCAGAGGCCACGGAGGTCGACGCGGAGGGGCGCAAAGCAAAATTTTTCATTCCTATGAATTGGGCTGAGAGCTCAAGATACTACAGCCCAGCCTAACGAGCTGGGTTAGCAATTATTTAGTTTTCCTTTAGCTCTGAAAGAGTGAAATAGAATACGTTGTCAGGCAGAGCGAAGTCGAAGCCCTATTGAATACGCTTCGTTCAACTCTGCAGCACCGCCTTTTCTTCTTTCCTCCTAGCTGACTTGATCCAGGCAATTAACCCAATAATCGCCAACACTGTGAAGAAAAGATACTGAAATGAGGTCAAAACAAGACCTTTATAGAAGTATAGTGGTACCGCTACCAAGTCGGTAATAATCCAAAATATCCAGTTTTCCACTTTCTTTTTGGCCATCAACCACATCCCAACAAAAGCTGAAGCAGTGGTGAAAGAATCCCAAAACGGCACATCACTATCAGTGAAATTAACTAAGACGAAAACAAGGAGAATGTAGGAAACCACAAATATCCCTAAAGAAATAGCCCAGCCTCTTGCTTTGAGCCAAGTCACGGGTAATTCTTTTTTCCCCTGCTTCGGATGAGTCCAAACATACCAGCCAAAAATTGACATGCTAAAATAATAGGCGTTGATTCCCATGTCTGCATAGAGCTTGTATTGGAGGCAAATCCAAACATAAATTAGCGTGGAAATAATCCCAGTAGGATACACCCAGATATTTTCGCGCATGGAATAAAAGACAGAAGCAATTCCGAAAAACACAGCAATAGCTTCCAGCCAGGTCATTTCTGCGAGCCCTTGGGCAAAGCCGTCTATAAGCCATTGGATATCCATGATGCGAAGAAAAGAATTTTAATTGGAAGTACTTGTCCGACGTAGCGGATTAGAAGATTGGAAGATTATCGCGCTATCCATATCCGACAATTTGCTGCAAGCTTCAAACTTTCCAAGGAGTTCCTCTGTTCCTTTCGTAACTTTGTCCCCTATGACTTTGAGCACTTTGCCTACGAAAACGAAAATCGACGACCTCGATCCCAAAGAATTCATCATCATCAAAAACGCCCGGGTGAATAACCTGAAAAGCCTGAGCGTCGCGATTCCAAGAAATAAATTTGTTGTTGTAACCGGGCTTTCTGGCTCTGGAAAGTCTTCTTTGGCTTTCGATACCCTTTTTGCCGAAGGCCAACGCATGTACGTGGAGAGCTTAAGTTCCTACGCCCGCCAGTTCCTAGGCAGGATGGAAAAACCTGATGTAGAATACATCAAAGGTGTAGCTCCGGCAATCGCCATCCAGCAAAAAGTAAATACTAAAAACCCTCGCTCCACCGTCGGCACAACTACGGAAATCTACGATTACCTGAAGCTACTTTTCTCCCGGATAGGAAAAACGATCTCGCCGATTTCTGGGAAAGAAGTAAAGCATCACACCGTCACGGACATCGTGGATTACATTCAGTCTTTCGACGAGGGATCAAAAGTCATGATTTCCTGTCCTCTTCAGATCGAGCGTGGAAGGAAGATCAACCAAGAGCTGGAATTGCTCTTGCAAAAAGGATATACTAGAATCTTGATCGATGATGAAGCTTATTTTGTGGAAGATTTGCTTCAGGAAAAGAAGATCCCAAAAGGAAAATATGAGATCCTGATCGACCGTGTGGCCGTTCACAAGGAAGACGAAGACAATCAATTCAGAATTGCCGATTCAGTACAAACAGCGCTTTTCGAAGGTCATGGAGATTGTAAAATCACCATCCCGGGACAAGAAACAAAGTCATTTTCTGACCGCTTTGAGCTTGACGGCATGCAGTTCGAAATTCCATCAGTTAATTTTTTCTCTTTCAACAATCCTTTTGGCGCTTGCCGAACCTGCGAGGGTTTTGGAAATGTGCTGGGAATAGATCCAGATTTGGTGATTCCTGAGAAAGACCTTTCGGTTTACGAAGGAGCAATTGCGCCATGGCGTGGGGAATCGTCCAGAAGTTGGGTGGAGCCACTTTTGAAGAAAGGAATCGAATTTGACTTCCCGATTCATCGCGCTTACGAGGATCTGAACGAGAAGGAAAAAGCACTGCTTTGGACTGGAAACAAGTATTTTAAAGGCTTAGACGCTTTTTTCAAAGACCTGGAAACCAAAACCCATAAGATCCAATATCGCGTGATGCTTTCTCGTTTTCGAGGAAGAACGACGTGCCCAGATTGCAAAGGAACTCGCCTGCGCAAAGATGCTTCTTATGTGAAAATCGAAGATAAATCCATTCAGGATATCGTGCTGATGCCGATTGATGAGGCTTTGCCATTTTTCAATAGCCTTGATCTTCCGCCACATCAGGCGAAAATAGCCAACCGATTGCTGAAGGAAATCCAAAGTCGATTGGAATATATGGATCAAGTTGGTTTGGGCTATTTGACATTGAATCGCTTGACTTCTACCCTTTCTGGAGGGGAGTTTCAGCGGATAAAACTGGCGACTTCTTTGGGTTCAGCACTAGTCGGATCCATGTATATTCTGGATGAACCGAGCATAGGCCTGCACCCACGGGATACGGATCGATTGATCGAAGTTTTGAAATCTCTCAGGGATCTTGGCAATACGGTGATCGTGGTAGAGCATGAGGAAAAAGTGATGAAAGCTGCCGATCAAATCATAGATATCGGACCTGATGCGGGAGTTCATGGCGGAGAATTGCTTTTCCAAGGGCCAATAGCTGAACTCATGACTTCGGCTCAAACCCATACTGCCAAGTATTTGCGTGGGGAAGAGCTGATTTTCCAGAAAGACGGTAACCGAAAGTGGAAGGATTCAATTACGGTAAAAGGCGCTAGGGAAAATAACCTTAAGAACATTTCTGTAAAATTCCCGCTTAACACGCTCACCTGCGTAACTGGTGTGTCAGGGTCTGGGAAATCCACTTTGATTAAGAAAGTTCTTTATCCTGCCTTAGGTAAAATGCTTGGAACGGTCATTGACGAAAGTGGAAAGTACGATAAGATTGAAGGTGATTACAAATCCATTTCCCAAGTGGAATTTGTGGATCAAAATCCAATCGGAAAGTCCTCCAGATCAAATCCTGTAACCTATGTGAAAGCTTATGACGCGATTCGTATGCTTTTCTCAGAACAGCCTATTTCCAAGCAGCGAGGCTACAAACCTGCTTTTTTCTCTTTCAACGTAGATGGTGGAAGATGTGAAAACTGTGCTGGCGAAGGAATCACCACTGTAGAAATGCAGTTTATGGCAGATATTCACTTGACCTGTGAATCCTGCAAAGGGAAGCGATTCAAAAATGAGATTCTCGATGTGAAGTATAAAGAGAAAGATATCTCGGACGTGCTGAATATGACCATCGATGAGGCCCTGGATTTCTTCAAAGGAAAAACCCAGATCATCAATAAACTTCAGCCTTTACAGGAAGTTGGGCTTGGCTACATCGGTATGGGACAAAGCTCCAATACACTTTCCGGCGGGGAAGCTCAGCGAGTGAAATTGGCCTCATTCCTCGGAAAAGGCGGAACAAAATCCAGCGATCATATCTTATTTATCTTCGATGAACCGACAACTGGTCTCCACTTCCACGACATCAAAAAACTTCTCCACTCCATCAATGCGCTGATCGATCAAGGTCATTCGGTGATCATCATCGAGCACAATACCGAAGTGATTAAATCTGCCGATTGGGTAATTGATCTCGGTCCAGAAGGCGGAAATAAAGGAGGATATCTGACTTTCGAAGGAACTCCAGAGGATATGATGAAAGAAGAGGAGAATTATACTGCGAAGTATTTGAGGGAGGCTTTTGTGTAGCTTTTAGCGTGCAGGAAGCATTTTCATTCCACTTCTTAATTCTCCTTAAATCAAGCGGATGTATTTTATAAGCACCTGCTTAATGGATATATTAGTTCAGATGTTTTGTTTATCCTAATCTTGAAGCCATCATGATATATCGCATCCTACTGCTATTTTCCCTTTCAGTGTTCCCACTAATTTCTTTTGCCCAAGAAAGGGTCGTGGTAACAGATCCCGAAATTAAATTCAGCTATATTTTGCCTGATGGTTGGGAGGTCAATGACGACGGCTACGATTATAGGATTACAGCTAAAAGCCTAGAAAATGCTGTCATGTCCATAACGTATTTAGAGGGCGCTCAGGGAACAGAAAATTTTGAATCTGTTGGTGGAAATCAATCCTTACAAGAAGATTTCCTTTTTGAAATTCAGTACATATTACCTGAGGAATTTCCAAATTTAAAAGCGGAGGAAAATGGAACCACGACAATAGACGAAACTCAAGCTAGGTGGGTAAAATTCTCCTATGGCACAAATGGAGATAAAACGGGCATTTTTTACATGTACCAAAAACTCAATCAAACCTTCAAAATAACCGCAACCTCACGTTCGGGACAATTCGAAAAAGCGAAGCCTATTTTCACTTCGGTGGTCAATTCTTTCAAAGCAGAAATGAGATAGTCGTTAGGTGGCATAAAGTTCATTCGAAACTCATTATCCAGAGTTGGGATTATGGTTTTTGAGTGTAAGGAAGTACGCACTACCTGATCAATTATTTTTGGTTAACCTCTTCATCCCAAAGTTATAAAAAGTAAAAGCTTGGTATGAATGCCTAACTTCTATCGTTATACCTTTATCAAGAATGAGGACAGCATGAGGTGTATCCCAAGTAATCACGTTTCTCGATCCTAAGCTTTATTGAAGAAATTATCCACCAAAAACTGCTCTTGAGGGAAATTAAAAACCTCCACGATCTTATTTTCCTCAATCTTCCATAGCAAACAAGACATAACATTGAGAACAGGTGTGCCGGGCGAAGTGCTCCAGTTTCTGTGACAATCGATCACGTAATTATCATTTACTCCCATTACAATCTGCTCAGCTTTAAAGCCGAATTCATTTAATTTCTCTAAATATTCCAATAGTTCAGCTATTCCATTTTTTGTGCCGCTAAAGGGATGTTTCCCAGGAATATGCCACTTGACATTTCCAGCCATTACGCGTTGCATTCCTTCGAAATCAGCAGTTGCATAGGCGTTGAAAAAGCTTTCTACTAATTGGACGTTTGGGTGTTTTTCATTCATTGTTTCTCAGTTAAGTTGCACAAACTTACCGACTCCAAAACCCTGAAAACTTTAACTACATTAAGTATTTCTATTTTTCCTCTTTTCTATCTGATTGAAATATTCAGGTGAAACCCCTAAAAAACTGGCGATCCTCCGCTGGGAAAGCCGATCTTTTAGCCTCACATATTTTTTTCTGAACAACTCATACCGTTCTTCGGCGCTTAATGACAATTGGTTAATGATACGTTCATTGGCTGCCATACTTGCATTTTCGCTAAGTGTCCTGAAATAAATCGCAAAACTTTGGGAACTTCCTAGCAATTCATCTAAAGAAGGTTTTGAGATTTCCAGCACTGTTGAATCCTCTAGTGCTTCTATTTTCATTGCAGAAGGCTTTCTGGTACTGAAACTTTTGAAATCACCTACCCACCAATCTTCATGGGGAAAATTGAGGGTATGTGTTTTACCTGATTCGTCAAGAACTGCAGATTGAAATAAACCCGAACTCACAAAACATTCAACCCGGCAGATATTTCCAGGTTCAAGAAGGACATCTTTCTTTTCCACCTTTCTGATAGAGAAAAAACTGAAAATATGACCTGCTTCAGATTCTTCGAGTTTTACATACTTTTCAATATGATTTCTGAAATTATTAAAATACTCTTCTGATTCTCTTTCCATATAGAAATCTGTTTTCGGTCATCAAGCAAAATTTCCCAGTCGAAATTTATCAACTAGCTTATAAGTCTAATTTTATGACTTAAAAGTCAGATTGAAACCCAAAATCACCCACCCAAAAACTCCTTCAACCCCACCGCTCTAACTTTTTCCGACAGCGGATAACCTGTTTCAATTCTGCAAATCACCAATCCATTCTCAGCTCCGGTATCTTCCATGGTGATCTGAAGTCCTTTGGTGAGCTTGGGCGACAGGGTGTTTTTGATTTCGATAGCAGTTTTCACTACACCATTTTTCACCAAAAGCAGGTCACATTCCGCTCCCTGATGCGTTCGGTAGAAATAGTATTCGTATTCATCACCAAATGTCGAAGCAATCTGCTCGATCACAAATCCTTCCCAAGACGCTCCGATTAAAACTAGATTCTTCAATGCATCCATAGAATCCACACCAGTCAGCGAATGCAGTAAACCTGCATCCCGGATAAAAACCTTCGGCGACTTCACCAGTCGCTTCTTGATATTGTGATGAAATGGCTGTAGCACACGCACCATAAAAGAACCTTCCAAATATTCCAGAAAGCGATTCACCGTCGGTCGCGTGATTCCCAGCGCTCGTGCGAAACTCTCTCCATTCCAAATTCCTCCCTGAGCATTTGCCAGCATCATCCAAAAGCGCTCCACCAAGCGCGGATCAGTACTCAAACCGATTTGCGCCAAGTCTCTTTCCAGATAGGTTTTGATAAAGTTCTGCCGCCATAGCCAGGATTCTCTTTCACTCTTTGCCAAAAAAGACAGCGGGAAACCGCCTCGCATCCAGAGTTTTTCCAACTCATCATCGCCCACTTCCCCCAAGAAAAACGGAGGAAGTTCCAAATAGCCAATTCTACCAGCCAGTGAATCTGCGCTCTTCCGAATCAAATCTGGCGAAGCTGAACCCAAGAGAATAAACCTTCCCGGCTCGCGCTGCTCATCGATCAGACTTCGCAGCTCGGCAAACAACTCCGGCATTAGCTGAATCTCATCCAAGATCACCGTCTTATCCGCATTCCCTTTCAGGAAAAGTTCTGCGTCTTTCAGCTTAGCACGATCAGAGGCTTTTTCCAAGTCGATGTAAATGCTTTCTTTATCTAAAGTGAGATTTTTGACAAGCGTAGTTTTCCCTACCTGTCGCGGCCCAAGGAGCCCAATAGCAGGGAAAATCGAGAGATATTCCTGAAGTAATGGAAGAATTAGCCTGTCTTTTACCATGAAAATCGAAAGTTTGATTTACGGATTTCATGGTAAAATAAACGATATTTACCTGTAAAAACAAGTAAGTACTACTTAGGAATTAAATATTTTACCATGAAAATCGAAAGTTTAATTTACGATTTTCATGGTAAATTCTAAAAATAAATAAGGAGAGTCAAGCGACTCTCCTTTTTAAATAGGTCAATCTTCTTTAACCTACTAACTGATTGACATTGCTCCATGTACCGCCGTTGATGACGTTCTGAAAACCGTTTTGCTCCAAGATGCTCTTCGCTTGTCCGCTTCGATTACCAGATCTGCAGAATACTACAATGTTTTTCTTTCCCTTGAATTTGGATAGTTGACTACCAATTTTGTCCAGAGGGATATTCACTGCTCCTTTGACAGACCCTGAGGCAAACTCGCCCGGCATTCTTACGTCAACAAGAAATGCACCTTCCTGAATTGCCTCGGTGATTTTGCTATTATCCTTGGCTCCGAATATTGATGATAAAAACCCCATAATTGTGTTGTTTAATTTTTAACTACTTCATTACCTTTCTCTAACCATTCTTTCATTCCTCCAGAATAATTCTTCACCTCGTCAAAGCCATTTTTTCTCAATAGAGAATAGGCGATAGAAGCCCTATCTCCACTTTGACAGTGAATGACTACCTGCTTGTCTTTGCTGATTTTATCGAGATTATCCTGCAAGGTGCCTACGAAAGCATGGTCGGCTCCTTTGACATGCCCCGCATTATACTCCGTAGTATTTCTTACGTCCACCACCTGCACATTTTCTTTCCCTATCAAGGATTTGAATTCTTGGATATCTATCACATCAGCAGTCTGAAGTTCAAGACCTAGCTCATCGACATTTTCCACAAAGCCGTAGATATTGTCTAGTCCTATGCGCATCAATTTGCGCGTAAGATCTTCCATCTGAGGTTCTTCAGCCACCAGGATAAATTGCTCTTGGTAATTGAGTAACCAACCTGCCCAAGTCGAAAAGGAATTGTTACCCTGAATATTGATGCTGTTTGGTAAGAAACCTTTAGCGAAATCAACTTTATTTCTGGTGTCAATTACCTTCAGCCCATCATTTTGAGCCTTGAGAAATTGATCCTTACTTAATTTGGTTTGCTTTGGCACTTCTACTAGCAGGGGTCTTTTCACCTTATTCAAATGCTTCATCATCGCAAAGTACTTAGGAGGCTCAGGTTGACCGTCTAGCAAATAATCTACAAACCCCTCTTCGTCAGAAGCATATTGAAGTGCCCAGTTACGAATTTTCTCATAGCCAACTGTGGAGCTAGGAACGGCTCCCAACGCTTTCCCGCAAGCCGAACCTGCTCCATGCCCAGGCCATACTTGAATGTATTCTGGGAGTTCAGAAAATCGCTGAATAGACTCATACATTTGCTTGGCTCCCTGCTCTTGAGTGCCCGCTATTCCTGCTGCTTTCTCTAGTAAATCCGGTCTTCCTACATCCCCTACAAAAACAAAATCCCCTGTGAAAATCATCACTGGTTTGTCTGTGGCGGGATGATCTGTCAGTAGAAAAGAAATACTCTCAGGCGTATGTCCTGGCGTATGCAGCACTTCCAAGCTTAAGTTTCCTACCTTAATTTTATCTCCATGAAGAAGGCCTTCATGTTCAAATTCATATTGCCATTCTTTAGGACCTTCATCCGACAAGTACATTGTGGCACCAGTCACAGCAGCAAGTTCTCGAGAACCGCTCAAAAAATCTGCATGAATATGTGTCTCCGCGATGTGCGTGATCTGCATGTTATTTTGCTTGGCAATCTCCAAATAAACATCCATGTCACGCTGTGCATCGATCACGATGGCCACACCTTTTGCCTGGCAGCCAATGAAGTAGCTTCCTTGGGCTAGAGATTTGTCATAAACGTGTTGAAAGTACATAAGTATAGTTTTTACTGTTGGTAATTCGTTTTGATAATATAAAGTACGCACATGTCATTGCCACGTTCTGAGACTTTTGTCACACTTGAAATAATAGAAGTGAAAATGAACCCTAGAAAGCTATTCATATATGAGTTTCCTTTTTAAAGTAAAGGGTAGCATGAGTACTTATGAAGACTTTTGAAGCTTTATGTAATCGGTGCTAAGGCAATTCACAAAACATCTTAACTTTCAGGTGAAAAAAAAACCACTTTCATATGAAGAAACTATTACTCCTATCATTATTCGTTTTTTCTATCACCATCTGCACCTGGGCTCAGATCCAGACACCCGAACAATTTTTAGGCTACAAGCCTGGAGATCGATTCACTCCTCATCACCGCATGGTAGATTACTTCGAATATGTGGCCGCGAGTAATCCCAATGTTAAACTTATCCAATATGGAGAGACGAATGAAAAACGCCCACTAATCGTAGCGATCCTTTCTAGTTCGGAAAACATGGCCAATCTTGAGCAAATACGCACAGATAACTTGAAAAGAACAGGCATGCTGGCAGGTGAACCATCCACTTCTGTTCCGATCAACTGGATGTCTTTCAATGTTCATGGAAATGAATCTGTGGGTATGGAAGCTGCGATTTCTTCATTCTACACATTGGCAAACCCTGACAATGCTAAATCTCAAGAATGGTTGAAAAACCAAGTAGTCATCATCGACCCATGTATCAATCCTGATGGTAGAGATCGCTATTCGAACTGGTACAACCAGAAAATGAATACCACCCTTCAGCCGGATTTACAATCAGTAGAGCATAATGAGCCTTGGCCAGGCGGACGAGCAAATCACTATTTATTTGATTTGAATAGGGACTGGGCATGGCAAGTTCAAGTAGAATCTCAGGCTAGAATGAAGCTATACAATCAGTGGATGCCTCAGCTTCATCTTGATTTTCATGAGCAGGGCATCAACAATCCATTTTACATGGCTCCAGCAGCTGAGCCTCTTCACGAGCAATTGACTGAATGGCAGCATGAGTTTCAGGATACTTTTGGTAGAAATACTGCCAAATATTTTGATGAGGCTGGAAGATTTTACTTCACAAAAGAGCGTTTCGATTTACTTTATCCATCCTATGGTGATTCCTACCCGATGTTTAATGGAGCTATCGGAATGACTATCGAGCAAGGTGGTGGCGGTCAAGCTGGAGTTGGAGGATTTGATGCTGTAGGAGACACGGTGACATTGAGCTACAGAATTCAAGGCCACTATACCGCAGCGATGTCGGCTGCAGAAGTAACCAGCAAAAACGCTGAAAAATTGCTTTCAGAATTTGAGAAGTTTTTCGATGAAAACTCTTCTTCCCCAAAAGGCCACTACAAAAGCTTTGTGATCAAAGGAGAAAGCAATCCAGCGCAAATAGCCAAGTTGCTTGAACTCTTGGATAAAAATAAGATTGCTTATGGAAAAGCTGGGGAAAAATCAGGCCTCAAAGGTTTCTCTTATACGTCTGGGAAAAGCGAATCTTTCTCCACAAGCGAGGAGGATATTATCATTAATGCCTACCAGCCTAAGTCGGTGTTGACGCAGGTTCTTTTTGAGCCAAATCCTATCCTGAACGACAGCATCACCTATGACATCACGAGTTGGTCCATGCCTTATGCCTATGGTCTTGAAGCATACGCACTGGAAACTAGAGTGAACGCAGCTGAGGAATATGAGAAGCCAGCTTTTACAGCAAATACTGCCGGCAAAACGCCTGTGGCATACGTTGCTTCTTGGGAAGGGACGAGAGATGCCGCTTTCCTTTCTGCTCTTTTGACGGCTGATATTCGCGTGAAATACAATGAATTTCCTTTTGAAGTAGAAGGGAAAAGCTTTCCTGCAGGATCATTGATGATCACCAAAGGCGGGAATGAATATGTTCCGAATTTTGATCAGAAAGTCGTAGAAATCGCTAATAAATTTGGCGTATCACTGGCTACCACAATGAGTGGCTATGTGGATAAAGGCAAAGACTTTGGCTCACCGAATATCCGGGTCATCCAAGCACCGAAGGTAGCTTTGATCGGTGGGGAAGGAACCAATTCTCTGAATTATGGAGCGATCTGGCACTTCTTCGAAAAAGACTTGAACTATCCACTAGTGCATTTGGAGCTTGATAATATGGGTCGCTATGACCTAAGCAAATACACTGTACTCATAATGCCATCCATGCGAGGAGGATTAAGTAAATCAGCTGAGGAAAATGTAATGGAGTGGGTTCGAGGAGGTGGAAAATTAATCGCAATTGATGGTGCTTTGAGTCTTTTTGCAAACAAGGAAGGTTTTAACCTGAAGACATTCGAAAACGAGGACGAGAAAAAAGCCTCTGAAAAGAAAAGAGATTCCCTCGCAAAAGCTGAGCGCCTGACTCCTTACCAAGAAGCTGAGCGCGTTGCAATTTCAGGCGGAGCAGCAGGAGCAATTTATCAGATCACGATGGACGAGACTCATCCACTAGGATATGGTACTGGCGGAACTTACTATACGCTAAAAAACAATTCCAGCAAATATGCCTTCCTCAGTAATGGATCAAACGCAGGAATAATCGCAAATAACGACGCTTATAGAACTGGCTACATCGGCTTCAAAATCAAATCGACCATGGGTGAATCTCTTGCAATAGGCGTAGAGAATGCCGGACGTGGAGAAATCGTTTACTTCGTGGATGATCCGATCTTTAGAGGCTTCTGGGAATCAGGCAAACTAGTGTTGAGTAATGCGATCTTCATGGTAGGACAGTAAGAGAGATATTAGTATCAAGACAAAAGTATCAAGACCGGCAGCTGAGAAGTGGCCGGTTTTTTTAATTTTAAAAGAACATTTAGAAATTCATAACTATTTCAATTGATAAACATAAAATTTCCGAAAGGTATCTTGGTTTTCGTCCTCTCTGATCGAAATTCCACCCACAATTAATCTATCATCCTGAAACACAAAATTCCTAGCGATAGGCATTTCGTAATAGTTGATTGAACTGTCTTTTGGGTCAAATTCTATCATAGTAACTCCACGAAGATTTTGATTAATTATATCAAACAAGGGTAACTCCCGAGCATTTTCATCTTTTAAATGAGAAACTAGACGATATACTTTGCCATTATGAACTTTGGAGAACTCGTAGTTTTTTTCCTTGGTTAGATATTCAATACTTTCCGCTCTATCTGGCACATGATCATAAAAATTGTTTTTGTGTCCAGTTTCAATTCCACAATAAAAAGTCACAATAGATTTATCCTCATACTTATAAAGGTACAGACTATCAGAAAAGGGAAAATTAATTATCGCCGTTTCATTATCATAATTCGAAATTTGCCCTCCTGTTAGATTCGAGGGTAAAAATTTCCCAATGAGGCTCTTAGGGTATTCAATACTATCTGAAAACCTTTGCTCAACCAATTCATATTTTTGAAAAGGAATTACTTTTTCAAAATAGTCTTGATCGTCGTAACGAGTATCGTTTATAGTTGGGAGAATCATTTCCCCATTTCTGTAGAAAATATCTGAGTAAAAACCGCTAATGTAGAACCTAGAAAAGTCCCTACTATTATAACTGTACTCCTTTAGTATTTCCCCAAAGGAATTATATAAATAGAAATGATCCTTTAAAGCGGGAAAAACATAAATAGAATCTTCCGCTTTATAAGAAATAAATAGATCTGGCGCATTAAAACCATCTGGCCCTTCTCTTGGAATATGGATTGGCTCTAAATATGCACCTTGCTCCAAATCCAACCTTAAGATTAGAAGGTCTTGCCTTCTATCCATCCCATAATCAATAAGAAGACTTTGCGATGAATCACTAAATGCTTGCCACTTCGAATTCTCAATATATTCAAGTGGCAATTTTACTTCAATACTGTCTATTAATTCCAGGTCAGTATATTCAAAGATGTCAGAATCTATCCTTGAAGAACAGCTTATTGAACTAACGGTAAGAGCCAAAATAAATTGATGGCTCTTACCTTTTACAAAATCACAAAAACTCACGAATGGATATCTAGATCAAGGAGAACAATTTCTCATAAGCGGAGAAGTCTATTCGAGAAGCACTCCCTGGAGTAGTGCAATCATCTCCAATTTTACTCTCGCAATGAGTGACTACATACGTTCTCCCGTCCATACGGTCAAGACTAACTTCTGATTTATAATCCCATCCTGTGGCCATATAAGCGTAAGAATTAATAGAGCCAAACGAAATAATACCAACCAACAGGCACGAAAATGTAAATACAAATTTCTTTTTCATAACAATCAAATTTAAAATAGTGAAATAATAACAATGTCTAAAAATGGCCATTAGAGACGCATAAGTTTATGTAAAAAAAAAAAAACTTGCAAGTTCTTAGTTCAAAAATAATCACTTTAGTTTGAGTTAAACGTAAGCAAACATACTAACTCGTTAATTATAAGATAGATTAATTTGAGATCAAATATGACCAAAGCCTCTCGGAAACAGATTTTAGTATCTAGACTTAAGTATCAAGACCGGCTGCCGGGTGTAGTCGGTTTTTTAATTTTAACCTTTAATCATGCAAAGAGAGACGAATAATCTAGACCTCTTACTATTCCAGAAGCAGTCCTTGAATTACTGATGCATTTCTAGCACCAATTATTAATTTATCATTTTGCACAATTGAATGTGCATTTTTTTTGTGTTTTTGCACAAATGAATGTGCAATATGGAAGAGTTACTTGAGAGGTATGATCAGGCTATCTATGCGACTAGATACATTAAAATAAACAAGGCTCAAAAAGAATTGGTGAAGTTGACTTAGTCCTGAATTCCTTGAATGATAATTCCGTATCGAAAAAATATCACCAATCTCCAGGAAAACCTATTGCATAAACTTATTTCCTATAACCTAGTCTTTCCATAAGTCTGCCCTTTTTTGCATTCAAATGCTCTTTTGGCAGTTTAACCCAAATTGCTGCAATTCTACCGCAGGACTTGCGATATTTAAGCAAACAATCACCACACATGAAATTACTTCAGTCTCTCCTTCTGACACTACTACTTTTCACCATACCTACACTCATTTTTGCCCAAGATATTATGCCTCCTACAATTCCATGGAGCGGAAAAAGCAAATCGTTGCTTGTGGATAAGTCTAGCCTATGGGTCACTCCTTTCGAACTTTCGGATGGATTAGAATCACCTACTTACAACCAAACGATGGATTGGATAAAGAAATTGGTGGCTGATTCTGAGTACCTCGAACTAGTCACAGCGGGAATAAGTGAGCAAGGGAGGCCGATCCAAATGGTGATTGCATCTCTGGATCAGGACTTTTCTGCAAAGGGGTTATCCACATCAAAAAAACCGCTGATTTTATTCCAAGCAGGTATCCATGCAGGGGAAATAGATGGGAAGGATGCCGGAATGATGTTACTCAGGGATATTAGCCAAGGAAGTAAATTGTCCCTTTTGGAGCAATCAAACCTACTTTTTATCCCAATTCTAAACGTAGACGGCCATGAGCGAAGAAGCGAATATGGCAGAGTAAATCAGCGTGGGCCTAAAGAAATGGGTTGGAGAACGAATGCTGTCAACCTAAATCTTAATAGGGATTACACCAAACTTGAGACCGCAGGAATTCAAGCGGTAACAGAAGTTATCAACAGCTATGATCCCGATCTTTACATAGACATTCATGTCACCGATGGGGCAGACTATCAGTACGACATCACCTATGGCTATGTAGCGACGGGCGGCTATTCACCTGAAATTTCCAACTGGCTATCCACCCACTTTCAGCCTGAGGTAGACCAAGCGTTAAAGGACAATGGACACATTCCAGGACCACTTTTGTTTGCTGCCAATGGAAATGATTTTTCAGCTGGCAACGTGGCTTTTTCTTTTAGTCCACGTTTCTCACATACCTATGGCGACATCAAGCACATTCCTTCTATTCTGATCGAAAACCACTCACTGAAGCCTTTTGAACAACGTGTTCTTGGCACCTATGTGTTCTTGGAGCAAGCGATTAAATCTGTCGGGAATCATTTTGAAACGCTGCAAAAAGCAGTGGCTGCTGATTCCAATCAACCGAAAGAATCTATTCCTGTCAAATTCAAATTCCGTGAAATCGCAGCTGACTCCATGGAGTTCCTCGGAGTAGCTTCTTCAAAAGTAAAGTCCGAAATAACAGGAGCAGAGTATGTGAAGTGGGAAGGAAAACCAATTACCCAGTCCGTTCCGAGCATTTTCATGGATGTGCCCGAACTTTCTGTTTCAGTTCCAAAAGCCTACTGGGTGCCCGTAGAATGGACAGAAGTCATCACAAAGCTGAAGCAACATGGTATCCAAATGGAAACGTTGAGTGAAGCAAAAGAATTACGTGTTGAGTTATCCACAGTCACAAGCTATTCCATGGGAAACCAGCCTTATGAAGGATTGATGCGGGTTCAGCGATTTGAGCTTGACAAAACGTACAGAACAATGACACTGAATCCCGGTTCCGTAAGAGTAGGTACAGGTCAAGCACTGGGTGAACTTGCAGTAATTTTACTGGAGCCAGAATCAGTGGACAGTTTTTTCCAATGGGGATATTTCAATTCGATTTTCTCTCAAACAGAATACATGGAAACATACATCATGGAGCCTTTGATTGCTAAAATGCTGTCTGAGGATGCTGATTTGAAAAAACGATTTGAGGAAGAAAAAGCTACGAATCTTGAGTTCGCAAAATCTCCAAGGCAAGTATATCGCTGGTTTTACGAGCAAACGCCTTACTTCGATCAAAACTGGAAAGTGATTCCTGTGGGGAGGGAGTGGTAAATATGAACAGATTCTAATTCTGCTTTTCAAGTACCAATGAAAAATTTACCATAACCGAATCCTGTACTTTAACTGTACCTAAAAACTTCACTGGTGCTTCAATATTAAAATCGGATAAGAGGATTTTTCTCTCTCCTGAAAACAAAGCAGTATCTCCATCTTTGGCTAGGAACACACATGAAATTGGATACTGTTTTGAAATACCAACTAGGGTGATCTCTACTTTTCCTGTGAGATTTGACTGGTTAGCAGTCTCAGATCCTTTGGTCAAGCTGAGAAATTTGACTTTGATAGTAGGATATTGATCTACTTCTATAGTCTTTTTGAAATCCCTAGTCAACAGAGAGTTATTACAGTCAAAGTTTGTACTCGTAATTAATACTTCTCCATTCCATTGCCCTACTTCTCCATGATTTGCAGTTATCCGTTGCGTCAAATACTCAGCTCCTGAGTTACTATAATTTTCGCATTGAAATTTTGAAACATTGGTGGTTCCCAAAATTTCCAACAAACTATCCGAGGTAATTTTCCAATTAATCACCTCTTCCTTTGGCGTAACAAGTGAAATAAAAACCAAATTGAAAATCAAAATAAGCTGTTGAATTGTCATGGCTTTTAAATAATGAAGCCAATTCTCCCAATTAAGGTAAGAATTGGCTTTATGTTATTGGATTAGAAACTGATCGCTGCTTCGATATTCACTCCATCGAACTTCGCGCCGTTGTAAATACTAGTAGCAGCATAACCATTCTTATATTCTTGGTTCATGTACTCCAGCTTGACAATCACATTTTTTGTCATAAACCATCCTCCGCCAATATTTAATCGGCTGATTTCTATTTCGGAAGTATCTGATTCCCTGTTTTTCCCTCTGACGGTATTATATCTGCCTCCGATATAAAACTGCTCAGTTCCTCCGAAACGGTAAAGAAGTTCACCGGATAATTGGGTGAAATTACCGTCGCCCTGCTCTTCAGAATTACTTACAGATTCTACAATCCCAAAGAACTCCAGCCCCTTATATTTAAGAAATGGATTTATCTGGAAAGCAGTCATTTGCTTGAATCGAGGATTGAATCTTCCTTCAAAATCATTTGCAGTTCCCTCCAAAGGTTGTAAAATACCATAATAACGTCCTCCTGCTCTGTCACCACCATATAGCCAAGTTCCGGTTGTAGTACCGTTATTCAGATACCAAGATCCTGTAAGTCTAAACCTAAAATCATCAGTCATTTGCTTATCCACACCTAGCTTTCCGTAAAAGGACAATTTGTTATCTGTATTGTCATTTACTATTACGTTCTGGTTCAGTTTGCCATTGGAAAGTCCAACGACAGCAATCAATGCGTCTTTTTGAACTGTCACTTCCCCAAATGCTTCAGTGGAAAAGGAATCCATGATGTAATTTCCTATGAATGGGTTGTAAATCACTCGGGCATTATCGGACCGACGGAAGTGAGCATCGCCGTAATTAAACTCATCCAGTCCAAACGTGATTGTAGTATAATCCATGACCCCATCAAGAAACCCTTCCTTGATAAATCCCAGTCGATCAATTTGAAGATAGCCTCCTTTGACCCAAGCTTCATTGTGATGTTTGGAAGAAAGGTAAGTTCTCAGATGCAATCTCAATCCGTCAGCAAGCTGTGTGTTGATGTTCAGGTTGGCAGAAGGCAAATTGAAATTTGAGCCCAATTCTACTAGGTTATTCAATGAATTGGAATGATTGATAGATTGGAACTGCAATGCAAAGTCTCCACCTACAAAAACACGAACCTTTTCAAAATCGCCTCCTTTTTCTTTTGGAGCCTCAAACACATTTAAGCCATCCTTGCTGTTTTGGCGAAAATACTGAAGTTCTGTTTTCTCTTGAGCGAAAGTAAGACTACTTGTAGACATCATACAAACAAGAGTACTACTCACTAATGTGATAAGCGTTAATTTCATAATGGCTTAGTTTAGATTAATTTTTTGGTGAAAAACTCGCTTCGAAAGCTAGTTTCAATTCATTCCCGGTTTTTATTGTACCAAATACAGCTGTAGGTGCTTCCAGATTAAACTCACTAAAAAGAACCGGGTGCGATCCTTTAAACTTGATGACATTTCCGTTGGTAGATCCGTTGGTAGAATATGTCACCTCAAGTGGAATAATACGGGATGTACCGGCGATAGTAAGTTTCCCTTTCGCTTTAACGATGTTTCCGCTAATCGCTAGGCACTCGGTCATTTCAAATTTGATAGCAGGATATTTTTCACTGGTTAGTGCCTCATAGGCATTTTTATCCATGGCACTTTTACCACTTTTAAGGCTTTTCACCGGAAGCTCGATTGCCAGAGAAGTTAGTTTGGAAAGTTTCCCATTTTCAATAGTCATTTTGGCTGATCCTGAGCTACCCACTTTAGCTATCATCTCCCAATCGTGTATCGTGGAAGTACCTGCTACTATGAATTCTTGGGCTCCAGTCAGCTGAAAAGATTGCTGCGCAAAGCTTGGAAACCAGGTCAGGAGTGCTAGTGACAGTATCAGGCAATGGGTGAAGAGATACCTTTTCATTTCGACTATATAGTTGGTTAGTACTAGTATTACTAGCACAAAAGTAGGCAGCGACTCAGGGGTGAATAGTGAGAAGAGTTTCTTTAAAACCTGATTTAAGTCACACTTATTCTACTCATTGATGTGTAGCTAAAAAAGAGCTAATGGTTCGTTAACCTGTTTCTACACTTCAGTCACCAATTTCTACACTTCAGTCAGCTTTAATTTTTTCAAAGAGGCATGTCATGCACTTTTGATTCAAATCTTAATCGAAATGAATCTACGACTGCTACTTTTTATTACTCTTCTACTTTTACAGACACAAGCTTTTGCGCAAGCTACAGTCCAAGGAAAAGTGCTGGATGAAAAAGGCCTGCCACTTCCTGGAGCAAATATTCAGATCAAGGGAAGCTACGATGGTACGACGAGCGAAGCCGATGGTAGCTTCCAATTTGAGACTGAAAATGAAGGTTCTCATGTGTTAGTCTTTAAGTTTCTAGGCTTCAAAACACAAGAACTCCCAATTACTTTATCCCCAGGTTCAAACGAAATCTTACCGATTAAACTCATCGAAGAAATCACTGAAATGAACTCTGTGACCATCTCAGCTGGTGCTATGGAGGCTTCTGACGAAAGTAAGTCGGTGATCTTGAAGCCACTCGACATCGTAACCACTCCCAGTGCCATGGGCGATATCATGGGCGCTTTCCAAACCCTCCCAGGTACAAGTACTGTCGGAAATGACGGTCGCCTATTTGTCCGCGGTGGTGATGCTAGCGAAGTCGGAATTTATATTGACGGCATGCGCGTAGGTAACGCCTATGGCACCACTGCAGGAAATGTCCCGACCCGCACCCGCTTCAACCCCAATCTATTTAAAGGCACCTTTTTCAGTACGGGAGGCTATTCATCTGAATACGGCCAGGCATTATCTTCTGCCCTAGCATTGAACACCAAAGATCTGTCCGTCAGAAGTCAAGGTGACCTGAGTATCATGAGCATAGGTGGGGGCTATTCTCACACGCTCGCAAATGAAAAACAAAGCATCACCGCCAGCGCCAATTACTTCAATCTTGGTCCTTACCAAGGGCTGATCAAACAAGAAGTTGATTTTGAAGCGGCTCCACATGGCTGGGATTTGGAGCTAGCTGCGCAAAAAAAGGTAGGTAAAAATGGGTTGCTGAAGGTAATGGCAAGAACTGAATCCGGAGGAATGAGTCTCTGGCAACCGCTTCCTGGATCAGAAAATAGGGTCTTGGTAGATCTTAAAAATGATTACAGCTATGCTCAGGCAAACTGGAGAACTATTTTAAAGAAGGATTGGACGGTTTTTGCAGGAATATCCTATTCTAAGAATTTTGACAAAATCAACTACGACAGCTTGCAGGTGGAAAGACAGAATGAACTCCTTCACTTGAAAGCCACTGCCGTCAAAGACTTTTCTGACCGCCTTTCAGCAAAATTTGGCGTAGAACAATTTCTTCATCCTTTTTCTGAAAAACTTATACAAGAGGACTGGACGCGCGGATATTCGGATCGTGAATCCTATCTATTTACTGAATGGGACTATTATTTGAACAAGGACCTGGTTTTTCGTGCAGGCTTGCGTGGAGGAAGAAGTTCCGTATCTGAGGAGAAATGGCTGGACCCGAGGTTTTCCGTAGCTTATCAGCTTCACGAGCAAGGGCAACTATCAGTTGCAGCTGGAAATTTCCATCAATTACCAATTGAAAACTACCGAGTGTTGAACATGGATCTTCAAAATACGGCTTCTCAGCACTTGATTCTAAACTATCTCTTCTCCAAAGAGGGATTTACCTTCAGAGCTGAAACTTTCTACAAATCATACGATCAGCTGGTGACTTTTGAGGGATTACCAGAAAGCCCAGAAGGGCTGAAAAATGGTGGCTCAGGGTACGCGAGGGGAATAGATTTCTTTTTCAGAGATCGGGAGACCTTCAAAAACACAGATTATTGGATCACCTACAGCTTTGTAGATAGCAAAAGAAGTTTCAATCAATTCCAAACCGAAGTGCAACCGAGTTTTGCACCAAAACATAATCTCTCAGTCGTTGTCAAGCACTTCATCGCACCACTCAAATCCCAAATCGGAGCATCATTCATTTTCAATGACGGCTATAGTTACACAAATCCAAACTTGGACAATGCAGAAATGAATGCTAAAACAAAAAGCTTTCAAAATCTCAGCCTTTCCTGGAGCTACCTTCCAAAACCAAACCTGATCATTCACCTGGCATGTAGCAATGTGCTGGGTAGAGACAATGTATTTGGCTATACATACAGTCCAAAAACGAATTCCCAAGGAGTATTTGAATCCATTCCTCAGGGTCAAGTAGCCCCTAGATTTCTATTTTTAGGAATCTTTCTTACCCTTTCCAAAGACAAAACAGCAAATAATTTAAACAACCTTTAACTATCAGAAATCATGAAAAAATCAATCTTAACTTTAGCCGTAACCATACTTTTTATCGCTTTTGCGCAAGCAGCTGATCCAGCGTATATCGCTGCTATGCAGAAACAGTTGGAAGCCAAAAAAACCATTGAAAACTTCGAGCAGTCTCAAACTGTCACCAACGGATTTCTAAGAATTGCAGAGGCATCAGAAACCGAGTGGCTTCCTTACTACTACGCCGCTTTGATTAAAACTGAAGCCGCATTCCGATTTGATATTGAAAAAGACAAAACACTGGATGAGGCCATGGAGCTGGCTAAAAAAGCAGATCAACTTGCACCAGGAAATTCAGAAATCACTGCTTTACAAGGTTACATCTTGATGGGTAAAATAAGTTTGGACCCAGCTAGCCGAGGACAATCAATGAGCCCACAAGCTATGCAGCTTCTTGGTAAAGCGATCAATCTTGACCGTGAAAATCCTCGTGCAGTTTCATTGATGTCCCAAATGGAATTGGGAATGTCAGAGTTCTTTGGAACCGGACCCGAAAAAGCATGTGGAATGGCCAAAATGAGTCTGGATATCTATAAAAAAGAGGAAACCAAAATCAATGGCGAATACATTCTTCCTACTTGGGGTAAAACACAAGCCGAACAAGTAGTCTCAAAATGTAAGTAATTCATACCTCCAAAGTGCATTTCCTTTCTTTGTCTGGGTAGAGAAAGGAATTGCGTCTTTTTAATTAATTTCCCAAAATGCCAGAAATAAATCAACACAGAAACTGTAAAACAAAGGATGGAATTTGGAGCACTCTTCCAAACTTTCTTATCATCAACTTGGGAATTGTAACTGTCCTAATGTTGTATTTCTGTCCCCGCTGTTTCTTGAGTTGGGAGGGAATTAAAGAGCTATTTCCTGATTTCTTATTTTCCTTAGCCGTCACCATCTCCATGAGCTATGGAGGCAATGCAGTTGAGAATTTCTACGATCAGCGAATCTCATGGATTCATCACCCGGTAAAGCGGCTACTATTGACCAGCATCACGTACATGAGTTATGCATTCCTGGTGTCCTACAGTTTGGTCTTTCTCTATTCGTGGCTAGAAGGAAATTTTACGCTGAATGAGGTCCCTTTCTTCAACCTGATCGAGTTTGCCCTGATGCCTATGTGGATCGCCTTAGGATTCATGGCTTTGTTTACAACGCGATCCTGGCTACTGGAATGGAGAAAATCAGCCTTGGAAGCCGAGATCCTTCGCAACGAAAAACTGGCAAGTCAATACCAATCACTCAAGGATCAGCTCAACCCACATTTCTTGTTCAATTCTCTGAATGTACTTTCTGGTTTGGTCTATGAAAATGCAGATAGGTCGGCAGCATTTATCCAGAAGCTTTCGAAAATCTACCGCTATGTGCTGGAAGTGCAGAAGGAAGAAATTGTAGAACTTGAAAAGGAAATCTCTTTTGCTAAAAATTATCTGGAGCTCCAAAAAATCCGATTTGAGGAAAGCCTTCAATATAAAATTGAGATAGAAGATAGCACAGGTTTTCTACCTCCACTCTCACTTCAGCTTTTGTTGGAAAATGCCATAAAGCATAATATCCTGAGCGAAGCCAATCCGCTATTTATCCACATCTTTCGTAAAGGTCGAAATCTCTGGGTGAGCAACACATTTCAGCCTAAATCAAGTCAAACGGAACCTTCTACGGGTGTGGGTTTGAATAACATTAAAATGAGGTATGCGCTCATCTCAACTGAGAATATGGAAGAAATCCATACTGAAGATGAATTCATTATTCGACTGCCAATTTTAGAGTTATCCACATGAAAATTTTGATTATAGAAGATGAAAAACCTGCAGCAAAATTACTTCTAAAGCAAATTGAGGTACATTTTAAAGATGCAGAAATCTTCGGAAACCTAGATAGTATTTCTACGGCAATAGAATGGTTTCAAAGAAACCCAGCACCTGATTTGATTTTTTGTGATATCCAGCTGGCCGATGGATTAAGCTTTGAAATTTTCGAAAAAGTGAAGTTATCCACACCGATTATTTTCACTACAGCTTTTGATCAATATGCGATCAAAGCTTTTCATGTAAATGCTATCGACTATCTATTGAAGCCTATTGATCCTGAAGATTTAGCTAGGGCTGTGGATAAGTTCAAGGCAAATCAAATTAGATCCACCATAGAGCTGGATGTACTGAAAAACCTTCTGACGCCTAAGAAAACCAGCTATAAATCCAGGTTTTTGGTACGATTCGGAGAGAAAATCCAGAGTATTCCGGTTGAAGACATTTCTTTTTTTTATAGTGAAGAACGAGTCACATTTTTACAAACACATGAAGCAAAAAAGTATGTTCTTGAAAGTACTTTGGAGCAAACTGAAGAGCAGGTAGATCCCGGAAATTTCTTCAGATTGAATAGAAAATACTTGTGTAGCATGACTTCTATCGATGGAATCTTTTCATATTCAAATAGCCGACTGAAGGTAACTTTGAAAAATTGTTCAGACCAAGATATTTTGATCAGCCGCGAAAAAGTAGGGGATTTCAAATCTTGGTTAGACCAATAATTTAGATTTATGGCTATTCTAATTTAGTTTTTGCGTGAATAATAGAGGAAGAGATTCCAATAAGAACAACCATCCTAGCTCATAAAACATCAACTTTAAATCCACTGGGCGCAGTTAACAAGGCTGGATTCACGAATTAATATAACGGTATGTCTTTTTTAAGACGAATTCTTTAATTTACAAGACACCTTTAATCCTGAACCATGAGAATGTTGATCATATTTAATTTTTTAGCATTAATTATTTTTGGAGTTTCCTGCTCCACAAGGCCCCAAAAGGAAATTCCAATCCTAGATTTAAAGGACTTGATAGTAGATACCTTGTACTTGGAGAAGGATACGCTGACAAAGAGCTTGGGGGAAAATTTCAGCTATTACAAAACTGATTCTGGTGAAGTACTAGTTACTTTTCTAAACCATCAACTTCGAGTATATAGTTTTCCAGAAGGAAAGCAGCTGAAAAAGCAACTTTATGAAAAGGAAGGTCCAGATGGTATAGGTTCATTTATAACCGCTGCTTTCGTCGACAACAAAAGTCTCTATGTATTATCACAGCAAAAAGAGTTAATTCAATGTGATTTTGAAGGAAAAGTGATAAACAGGTGGAATTTTCCGGAGGTAAGCGAAAGCAGGCAATATGCCAACTACTCGACGGCAGGATACAACAAAGTTCAAAAATCTGGAAATGAGTTATTTTTTGTAGATATCCCTTACGTCTTCATGGCGGACTTTTTGGACTATGAAAACTGGGGGATGACCTTTAATTTAGACACCGATACTTTTTCAAACTTCAATTTCATCTATCCAAAAACTATTGCCGAATACCTCAATGACGACCAATTAGGACTTTTCAGTCATATTTATATTCCATCTAGCGGCGAGCACTTGATAGGTTTCGCCATATCTGACTCCATAGCGGTGGTGAAAAATGGTAAACAAACTTGGAAATGGGCAGGAACGTCTGAATCCCTTGAGTTTAAAAAAGGCACAACAGTACCAAGCGGCGAATATATAATATTCCAACCTGATCATTCAAGCAGCAAATACAATGGTCTTGATTATGATACCCATTCAGAAAAGATCCTACGCTGGGTGAGAGTAAAAGGACCTTCACAGGAAAATATGGAACAAGAAAGAAATCGCTTGTTAGTATTTGATGAAAAATTGGATCGGGAGGCAGAGCTAAAGTTTAATCGAAAAAAAATCGGTATGTATGGGTTTAATACGCCAAATGGCTATGCTTTGAGCCTTTATTCAGAAACGACAGACGATGTGACTGCCTTCGCAGTGATTGACTTCTCGAAAATCAATTCATTAGAATAGCTCTATAACATTGAACGGCAGTCTGAAGACTGCATTATTATAGGCTACGAAGGCTAGCCCATTTACTACCCGCGCTCTTTGCGCTTCCTTTGTGACCTTTGCGGTTAAAAAAAACCCCATAAAAAAAGCGAGACTATTCAGTCTCGCTTTTTACATGTAGTTCGATTTCCTCTCCAGATTCATCTAAGAATCTGTATTCCGTCACGGGTAGGGAAGAATCTTTGATCAGTTTTATCCACTTATTATACTTGAAAAACCACTTTACTCTTCGGCTTATAATGCCTGTAGTGAAGTATGAGTGCAGGTAGGGATGCAGCCCAATTTGTATTTTACTTACATTTTGGATAGTAGCAATATGATCTACGTCTTTTTCCAGCTTATCAGCTATTAATATAGACGCTTGTATTTTGCCGGTGCCGTTGCATGCCGGGCAAGTCTCTTTGGTCACAATATTGACCTCAGGCCTTACTCGCTGTCTGGTGATCTGCATGAGCCCAAATTTGCTCAGAGGCAAAACAGTATGCTTAGACCTGTCAAACTTAAGCTCGTGATTCATCGCTTCGAAGATGGCTTTTTTATTTTCTGCCTTTTTCATGTCGATAAAATCGACCACGATGATTCCTCCCATATCCCGGAGTCGGAGCTGTCTGCCAATTTCTTTAGCCGCGACCAGATTGGTTTTTAAGGCCGTTGATTCCTGGTCACTTTCCTGGTTGGACTTATTACCACTGTTTACGTCAATGACGTGCAGGGCTTCTGTGTGCTCGATGATCACATACCCTCCTTGCGGAAGGCTGACCGTCTGTCCAAACAGGCTTTTGATCTGCTTTTCTATTCCAAAACTTTCAAATAGCTTGGCTTTACCATTGTAAAGCTTTACAATTTTTTCTTTTTCAGGAGCTATATTCCTGATGTAGGATCTGATCTGATCGTAAGTAGATTCTTCTTCTACGGTGATTGCGTCGAATGATTCGTTGAGCAGGTCTCTCACAAGTGAGGAAGCCATGCTCATCTCTCCAATTATTTTGTCGCGACTCTTGGCTTTCAACAATTTTGCCATGCCTTCTTCCCAGTTAGTGAGAAGATTACGAAGGTCTTTATCTAAGTCACTAACGGACTGACCTTCCGCCACTGTACGGATTATTACTCCGAAATTGGCTGGTTTGATGGAATTGATGAGTCTCAGGAGACGTCTTCTTTCCTCGTTGCTTCTGATCTTCTTGGATACGTTGACCGAATCTGAGAAGGGAACCAACACGAGGTAGCGACCTGGTAGAGAGAGCTCACAGGATAGTCGAGGCCCCTTCGTAGAGATGGGTTCTTTGACGACCTGAACCAGTATTTGCTGGTTTTTCGATAGAGGACCAGATATTTTTCCAATCTTATCGATTTCAGGTTCGTTTTCAAAACCCTTCAAATTGTAATTGCCGTAGTTGTTGTTGCGCACCATTTTGGTGAACTTCGTCAGGCTGTTGAAATTTGCCCCGAGGTCTTGGTAATGAAGAAAGGCATCTTTCTCATAACCTACGTCAATGAAGGCTGCATTGAGCCCATTGACGATTTTGCGGACTGTACCGAGGTAAATATCTCCAACTTTGAAACCATTGTCCATTCCTTCGGAATGCAACTCAACTAGGCTCTTGTCGTGAAGGAGAGCAATTCGACTTCCGTTTTGAGCAGAATCGATTAACAATTCCGTACTCAAAATCTCGTCTTATTATATGTAAATGAACGTGTTACTCAAATGACAATAAGAAGAAGTGTATTACTTCTTCTTATGTCTGTTTTTTCTTAGTCTCTTCTTACGCTTGTGCGTAGCGATCTTATGTCTTTTTCTTTTCTTTCCGCAAGGCATAGTCTTTGGATTTAGTAGTGATACAAATAAATTATAGCTTCTCGAGATAGCTTTCGATACTGCCAAGGATCATTTCATCAGTGGTCATCGTTTTTACTTTCTCGAACTGAGCTTTCGCTTTGTTGTTTTGCTTGGCTTCGAAATAGCTCACTGCCAGATAAAACTGCCCCTGAAGATTGTCCGGGTGATATTGGATCAATTCTTCGAATCGCTCAGTGGCACGTTTATACTGACCTGATTGCATTGATAGCACGCCCATGTTGAACAGCCCGTCCTCATTTTGTGGATCCTGCTCTAAGATTTCTCTCAGCATTGTGATTCCCTGCATTGGGTTGGACGAGGACACATAAGTCATCGCTACCTTGGTTTTCAAATCCAAACGGGTGGGATCGTTTTCCAACACCTTGTTTAAATACTTTCGGGTCTGCTCAGCAGTATAAGAAACTTTCTCTGGATCTAGCGCGAAACTGAATGCTTCATAATAAGCGTTTCCTGCTTTCTCTGCTAATGCCAGGTCTGACTGCTGATCCGCAGCCAAACTAAGATAATATCCTGCACTGTCGTACTTCCCAAGTTCCTGATATATCGCCGCGATTTCCTCCGTGGAAGATTTCATTTCTTCTTTCGAAGAGTTTTCAGCGATCTGAAGTTTCAGCGTATTTATCTGAAGTCTCTGGTCAGGACTTAACTCATTCTCATGCATCTCAATAGGATTAGTAGAGTCCGAAGAAACAGGTGAATTCTCCTGAGAAACTCCATCTGCTTTACTTTCATTATCTACTACCACACTAGGAAGAGCATATAATACCCCAACAGTGATTGCTCCTATTATGATAAGTATGAGCTGAGATCTTTTCATGTCAAAAGCTCTCCTGACTTAGTCCTGAGGCGCTAATTCTTTGATTTTTTTACTGTTCTTGATCTTCTCCACAAACACCTTAGATGGCTTGAAAGCCGGGATGTAATGCTCGTCGATCACGATTGCTGTGTTTTTGGAGATGTTTCTGGCGATTTTTTTAGCTCTCTTCTTATTGATGAAGCTACCAAATCCTCTCACGTAGATGTTGTCTCCTTCAGACATTGAATCCTTCACTACTTTGAAGAACGCCTCGATGGCTTGTGTAACATCATCCTTCTGGATTCCTGTTTTGTCCGAAATTTTAGTGATTACTTCTGCTTTAGTCACTGTAATATTAATTTAGAAATTACGAAATAAGCTTAACAACCTATTAACCAAGTGTTTTTGGGACTGCAAATGTACGAGAACCATTGCAATTAAAAAACATATTCACAAAAATTAGCTTGATTTGTATGATAAATAATAATTGACTATGCCCCACAAAGCCACTGAATATCAGGCTTTTTCACATCAAATACTAGCTTGGTATCAAGAAAATCCGCGTGAATTACCTTGGAGAGGAACGCAAGATCCATACAAAATTTGGCTCTCTGAGATCATTCTTCAGCAGACTCGAGTAGCGCAGGGGTTACCTTATTATTATGCTTTTGTAGAGACTTACCCTAGCGTAAAAGATCTTGCTTTGGCACCAGAAGAAGAAGTTCTCCGACTATGGCAAGGTTTAGGTTATTATAGCAGGGCAAGGAATCTCCATGCTTGTGCAAAAAGTATCTGGTTTGAGATGGATGGTGAGTTCCCGAAAACCTATGATGAGCTCTTAAAACTTAAAGGAGTCGGCAGCTATACTGCCGCAGCAATTGCCAGTTTTGCTTATGGTGAGGTAAAAGCGGTTGTGGACGGAAATGTATTTCGGGTGTTGGCCAGATATTTTGGAATAGTAACAGACATCGCAAGTTCCAAAGCAAAAAAGGAATTTGAAACACTAGCCAATCAGATCATCCCGAAAGATCAACCTGGGGAATTCAATCAGGCAATGATGGATTTCGGGGCGCGGCTCTGCACTCCCAAGAGCCCAGGATGTGAAATTTGCCCATTGAAAACCTCCTGTTTTGCACTCCTATATAATATGGTGTCAGAGCTGCCAATGAAGATCAATAAGGTGAAAATTAAAGAGCGACATTTCCACTATTATGTGATTAAGTGCGGGGAGAAATGGGTGTGGAAAAAAAGAAATTCAGGAGATATATGGGAGGGGTTATTTGACTTCCCTCAAGAAGAGTCCAGTGCTGATACCCAAACACCAACTCTTCAAATACCATCCTCTGCTAAGGAACAGATTCAGCAATTCCCAAAAAAATACCGACACATTTTGTCACACCAGCGCTTGAATGTAGTTTTCTCAGAAGTGGAAATAGATGAAGAAAATTTGGATCAACTTGAAAATTGGTGCGAAAATGAGGGGTTTATGCTGGTTGCAGAAGACAAGATTGAATATTTGGCCAAGCCAAAGTTGATCGTAAACTTTTTGAACGATCAAGGGATTTGAGTACCTTCAAGTTCTTACACTTTTTCAACCTTTAACTTAAAAAAATTATGGCAGGAGTAAATAAAGTAATCCTAGTAGGAAATCTCGGTGCAGACCCTGAAGTAAAGTATCTCGAAGGAGATAATACAGTAGCAAATCTTAGAATGGCTACTACTGAAGCTTACAAAAACAGGAACGGTGAGCGAGTCGAGCAGACCGAATGGCACGATCTGGAAATGTGGGGAGCTCAGGCAAAAATAGCAGAGCAATACCTCAAAAAGGGCAGTCAGATCTACGTAGAAGGCAAAATAAAAACTGATATCTGGCAGGATGAGCAAGGTCAAAATCGCTATCGAACCAAGATAAGAGTGCTCAGCTTTACAATGCTCGGAGCTAAACCTGATGGAGCTGGAAACCAAAACACAGCTCAACAAGCGCCTCAGCAAAGACCAGCATCTGCTGCGCCTACCTCAGCGCCAAAAGCGCAGGAAATGGTTACAGATACAGAAGATGACGATTTGCCGTTTTAATAATCTATTCCCCTGGAAGTTATTTTCAGGGGAATTTTTTAATTTTGCATTAACCTTTGCGGTTTAATACATGGACGATCCCTACCCGAGTTACCATTTACTCGCTCAGATTAGCTTACCCTCGGTAAGTTACCTGATTCTAAATGGGTTGCTTTTTATACTATTACTTATAGGCTCTGCCCTAGTCTCTGGTTCAGAGGTTGCGTTTTTTTCCCTATCCAGTGAGGATTTAGGTAATATAGAAGAAGAGAATACACCCCGTGGAAAAAAAGTGCTCGGGCTAGTAGAATCTCCAAAAAACTTGCTCAGCACCATTTTAATTCTCAACAACCTGATTAACATCGGGATAGTGACGCTTACGACATTTGTGGCATGGTCGATTTTCGGGCAAAATGCAACCGGAATAATTATAATTCTGGTACAGACTATTGGTGTCACTTTCGCGATCGTTTTTTTCGGTGAGATTGTACCTAAGGTTTATGCCAATAAAGCCAAGGTCGAGTTTAGCCTGATCATGGCTCCGAGTATTAGCTTTTTCTCCACGATCCTTAAACCCTTTTCTAAGTTCCTGATGGCCTTTAGTAATCTACTCGAGAAGAGAATTGAGAAGAAAGGCTATTCACTTTCCGTAAATGAGCTGAACCAAGCCTTAGAATTGACCACAGAGGATGCTCCGAATGAAGAACGTGAGATCCTGCGGGGAATAGTAAACTTTGGTACACTGACCGTGAAGCAGGTAATGCAAAGTCGCATGGATATCACAGCTGTCGATATGGAAATTGATTTCCATGAGTTGATGGACAAAATCAATAAAAGTGGTTATTCTAGAATCCCGGTGTATGAGGAGACTATTGACAATATTCAAGGCATACTCTATATAAAAGACCTACTTCCATTTATTGAAAGAGACGAAGATTTTGCGTGGAATGAATTGATCCGAAAGAGCTTTTTTGTGCCGGAAAACAAGAAAGTAGATACACTATTAAAGGATTTTCAACTAAAGCGTGTCCATATGGCAATTGTGGTGGACGAGTATGGAGGAACTTCTGGCTTGGTCACTTTAGAAGATTTGATTGAAGAAATTATCGGGGAAATCAACGATGAGTTTGATGACCATGATGATATTTTCTTCCAAGAAATTGATCCAGCTACATTTATATTTGAAGGTAAAGTTTCACTTAATGATTTTTGTAAAAAACTGGAATTAGACGGGCAGATATTCGAAGAGGTGAAAGGTGAAAGCGAATCACTTGGTGGCCTACTTTTAGAATTGAATTCCAAGTTGCCGAAGAATGGTACCAAGATCAAGTTTGAAGATTTTGAGTTTACAATCCTTGCAGTGGACTCTCGGAAAATCAAAAAAGTCAAGGTTCACATCAATTCTTTAGACAAGGATACACTAGGCCCTTATACTGATTAAAAGACATAAGTGTATAATATTTTTAGTTTCATTGGTTTTGCAGCATAATATTCTTCTGGCTATCAGAAGGCCAGAGATTCAAAGATTTCGTTTCAAAATTCACGAAAAATAATTTTATTTTTTTTGAAATTATTTTTCGGTACCCAAAAATCCCAAGCTTGACATAATTTTTTACGAAAAAGTGAATAAAAGACCCTATCTATTCAAATACTGCTATAAATTCTAATGGTCGGTTCGCTTTTTCACACCAAAAAGGAAATTACCAAAATTATAATAAAGTTAAAATCCATAAGTAATAAGGCACTAAAGCGCCCGTTTTATTGCCGTAATTTTAATAGGACATTTTTTTTTTGTAATTTTTGGAAATTTTGAACCTAATAAATTCTATAAAAATGCAAGAAGGTTTGTATCGATCGGAGTTTGAGCATGACTCCTGCGGTATAGGTGCGGTTGTCGATCTGAGTGCAGTTCCATCTCATGAGACGATTAGCGATGCCTTATATATGCTGAGCAACATGGAGCACCGTGGTGGCCGTGGAGCTGATCCCAAATCCGGCGATGGTGCTGGCATATTAATTCAGGTACCACACCAGTTCCTAAAGGATATCACTGCGCGTACAGAGATTGAGCTTCCAGAAGCTGGATCATATGGCGTGGGTATGACCTTTTTCCCAAAAAACAAGCAGCTATTTCATAAGTCGAAAGAGCTTCTCAATCAGCTTCTGGAAGAGCTTGATTTTGAATTGATCGGCTATAGATCTGTTCCTGTGGATGAAACTGTTCCGGGATCCGGAGCACTTGAAGTGATGCCTAATATAGAGCAGCTCTTTGTCAAGCATAAAAAAGGGCTTACCGGTATTGAATTGGAGCGTAAGCTTTATGTGCTTAGAAACTATTCCACTTCTGAAATCAACACCAAGATTCCAGGCGTGAACCAGTCATTCTATTTCGCGAGTTTGAGCAGTCAGACACTTATATATAAGGGACAGCTTCGAACTGACCAAGTTTTAGCTTTTTACAAGGATTTACAAAATCCAAGGATAGGCTCTGCTTTCGCAATAGTTCACTCTCGTTTTTCTACGAATACGTTTCCAAACTGGAGACTGGCTCAGCCATTCCGTTTCCTTTCTCACAATGGTGAGATCAATACGATCAAAGGAAACCTGAACAAGATGAAGTCGAAGGAAAACCTCATGAAATCGAAGTATTTCACTGATGAGGAGCTTTCCCGACTGATGCCAATCACGGATAAGCAGAAATCTGATTCAGCGAATCTTGATGCGATGGTAGAACTACTGACGCTAAGCGGGAGATCGCTTCCACATGCTATGATGATGCTCGTGCCAGAAGCTTGGCAGGACAATGAAGTCATGGATCGTGACAGAAAATCCTTCTATAAATTCCATGCATCACTAGTAGAGCCATGGGATGGACCGGCAGCTTTGCTATTCACAGATGGTAAATCTGTAGGGGCTACACTGGATAGAAATGGTCTGCGTCCACTTAGGTATTTTATTACAAAAGATCAGCGGCTTATCCTATCTTCTGAAGCAGGCGCATTACCTATTCGGGAAGCTACGATATTAGAAAAAGGCAGAATCAGTCCAGGTAGAATGATTTGGGCTGATTTGGAAAAAGGACGAGTAGTATTTGATGAGGAAGTTAAAGGAGAAATCTGTAAAAAGCAGCCTTATGAGCAGTGGGTAGCCGATCAGCGAATCAAACTTCGCCTGGAAGATGATCCAAAAAAACTGGAGCATCCTTATTCTACGGAGAATATTAAGAAACAACAAACCATATTTGGCTATACCTCAGAAGAACTCAAGGTGGTACTAAGCCCTATGGGAGATACTGCCTATGAAGCCATTGGCTCTATGGGAGCAGATACCCCGCTAGCTGTTTTGTCCAAAGAGAGTCAGCACATTTCCAATTACTTCAAGCAGCTTTTTGCCCAGGTAAGTAATCCACCGATAGATCCTATTCGGGAGCGATTGGTAATGTCCCTTTTCACCCGTCTGGGTGTGGGACAAAATATATTGGAAGAAAGTCCAAAACATACCCGCCAGATCCATATTTCCCAACCTGTTCTTCTTAACGAAGACTTGGAAAAAGTAAAAAATATGGAAGGTCAGGGCTATAGATGCACTACACTTACCAGTCTCTTTTTGGCAGACCATAAGCCTGGGAGGCTACTGGAAGCATTGAACAAAATTTGCGACGATGCTGAAAAAGCGATTAGCGAAGGAAAAAACGTCATTATTATTTCTGATCGAAATAGTACTGAAGAATATGCACCAATCCCTTCTTTATTGGCAATAGGAGCAGTTCACCACCATTTGGTGAAAAAGAAAATCAGAACTAGCGCTGGCTTGGTATTAGAATCAGGAGATATCCGGGAGACACACCATTTTGCAACTGCAATTGGATATGGTGCCTCAGCGATCAATCCGTACATGGCATTAGAGTCTCTAAAAGACATGTACGATAAGGGAGAATTGAAAAACCCAAAAAACCAGAAGAAACTATTCTCAAATTACCAAGATGCAATAGGTAAAGGACTTTTGAAAGTTCTTTCCAAAATGGGTATAAGCACCCTTCAGTCATACCAAAGTGCTCAGATTTTCGAAGCCATTGGCTTAGGCCCTGAAGTAATCGACAGATGCTTCAAAGGCACGATCTCCAGAATCTCTGGTATTTCCTTCGACGAATTAGCTGAGGAAGTATTGATTCGCCACAGGGCTGCATACGAGACAGACACTCCGATCCTAGAGCAAGGAGGCGTATATCAATGGAAGAGAAGAGGTGAAAAACACTTATTCAACCCTGAAACTATCCACTTGCTTCAGAAATCCACTCGCTTAAACGATTACAGTCTCTATAAGAAATTTGCCTCGAAAATCAACGAGCAAAGCAAAGACGCCTTGACTTTACGAGGTTTATTTGAATTCAAAAAGCGAATCACCGTTCCTATAGACGAAGTAGAACCAGCATCATCTATTATGCGAAGATTTGCAACAGGAGCGATGTCATTTGGATCAATCTCTCACGAAGCACATTCCACCTTGGCGATAGCCATGAACAGAATGGGCGCTAAAAGTAACTCTGGAGAAGGAGGAGAAGATGAGATTCGTTTTGAGAAAAAAGAAAATGGAGATTGGGAACGCTCAGCGATCAAGCAGGTAGCTTCTGGTAGATTCGGTGTAACAAGTAACTACCTAACAAACGCGGCGGAACTTCAAATCAAAATGGCACAGGGAGCCAAGCCTGGTGAAGGTGGACAGCTTCCAGGACATAAAGTGGATGATTGGATCGGTAGAGTAAGACACTCCACTCCAGGAGTAGGATTGATCTCCCCTCCTCCTCACCACGATATTTATTCTATCGAAGACTTGGCTCAGCTTATCTACGATCTGAAAAATGCAAATAGAAAAGCTAGAATCAATACCAAACTTGTATCTCAAGCTGGTGTAGGTACTGTTGCAGCTGGGGTGGCAAAAGCCATGTCGGATGTGATTCTGATCTCTGGTGCTGATGGAGGTACAGGAGCATCACCATTAAGTTCAATTCGCCATGCAGGATTGCCATGGGAGCTTGGGCTTTCTGAAGCTCACCAGACTTTAGTAAAAAATAATCTTCGTAGTCGAGTAACCCTTCAAACTGATGGACAGCTTAGAACAGGCCGTGATCTTGCAATTGCAACATTACTAGGTGCTGAAGAATGGGGGATTTCAACTGCGGCATTGGTAGTGGAAGGTTGTATCATGATGAGAAAATGTCATCTAAACACCTGTCCAGTAGGTATTGCAACTCAAAACCCAGAATTGAGAAAACTATTTACCGGTGATCCAGATCACGTAGTTAATTACTTCCAGTTCCTGGTGCAAGATCTTCGCGAAATCATGGCATCGCTTGGATTCCGGACCATTGACGAGATGGTAGGACAAAGTAACGTTCTTCAATCCACTGGTCATTTGAACCATTGGAAGTGGGATAAAGTGGACTTAAGTCCTATTTTCCACAAAGTAGAAGTTCCAGATCACGTCGGTATTCATAAGCAGATTGATCAAGATTTCGAGCTTAAGCGGGTACTGGATCGTCAGCTGATCAAAGCTGCACTTCCATCACTTGAGCAGGCAATGGCCTCTACCGGTAGTTTCCAAATCAAAAATATTGATAGATCAGTGGGAGCGATGCTTTCCAATGAGATTTCAAAAATATATGGAAGCCCAGGACTGCCAGAGGACACAATAAACTTTAAGTTTACAGGTTCTGCTGGACAGACATTTGGAGGATTCCTCACCAAAGGGGTCAACTTCGAGCTGGAAGGGGAAGCAAATGATTACTTTGGGAAAGGTCTTTCAGGCGGAAAACTGATTATCTACCCTAGCAGAAACGCGAAGTTTGTTCCAGAAGAAAACATCATCATAGGTAACGTAGCATTCTACGGAGCTACTTCGGGCGAGGCTTATATCAATGGAAAAGGCGGGGAAAGATTCTGTGTAAGGAATTCCGGTGTGCAAACTGTAGTAGAAGGAATTGGTGATCACGGTTGTGAATACATGACGGGTGGTTTGGTAGTGAATCTTGGAGAGATAGGACGAAACTTTGCTGCCGGAATGAGCGGCGGGATAGCCTATATCCTTAAAGATTACATAACAGAGATTAATCCTGAATTGGTGGATATCGATATTTTGGAAGATGAAGATTTCAGCACGATTAAGACATTCCTCAAAAGACATGTGAAACTGACTAAATCAGGTCTAGGAACTAGATTCCTTGAAGATTGGGATAACTATAAGGAGAAATTCATCAAGGTGATACCGAGAGACTACAAGGCAGTATTAGAGAAAAGAGCATTAGAACAATCAAAATCATTGGCGTAAAATGGGAGCGAAAGAAGGATTTATTCAATTCAAAAGAGAAACTCCGGTTACCCGTGACGCGAAAGCTAGAATAGGTGACTACAAGGAAATATACGAGCCTTTTGGAGGCGAAAAGTTAAATAATCAAGCAGCAAGATGCATGGATTGCGGTATTCCGTTTTGCCACAGCGGATGTCCGCTTGGTAATGTGATACCGGATTTCAACGATGCGGTTTACAAAAATGAATGGGAGCAAGCCATCAAAATATTACGCAGCACAAACAATTTTCCTGAGTTCACAGGCAGAATTTGTCCTGCTCCATGCGAAGCAAGCTGTGTATTGGGTATCAATAAAGATCCAGTTGCGATTGAATTGATCGAGAAAAATATAGCTGAGAAAGCCTATGAACTAGGCTTGATCAAAGCAAATCCTCCTAAAACTAGAACTGGCAAGTCTGTAGCAGTAGTTGGTTCTGGACCAGCTGGCCTCGCTGCGGCTGATCAGCTGAATCAGGCAGGTCATGAGGTGACACTTTTCGAAAAAGACTCCAAACCAGGAGGTTTACTTCGATTTGGAATCCCAGATTTCAAGCTTGAAAAATGGGTAATTGATCGTCGAATTGAATTCATGAAGCAAGAAGGAGTGATTTTCTCCTGCGATACCGAAATAGGTTTCAATATCAAAGCAGAAAATATTCTTAAAAACTTTGATGCGGTCGTACTCTCCACTGGAGCAGGACAACCGAGAGGTCTGAATATTAAAGGTTCCGATGCTAAAGGTGTTCATTTTGCTATGGAATTCTTAGGTCAGCAAAACAAAGTAGTTTCTGGCGAAATCAAAGAAAACCCGATTTCTGCCAAAGGAAAGCACGTCATCGTAATTGGTGGTGGTGACACAGGAAGTGATTGTATTGGTACCTCCAATAGACATGGAGCTGCTTCAATTACCCAACTTGAGCTTTTGCCTAAGCCACCACAGGTAAGAAACACCTTGAATCCTTGGCCAGAATGGCCAATGACTTTGAGAACTTCCAGTTCTCATGAAGAAGGTGCCGAGCGAGTATTTTCCATACTGACCAAGGAATTTGTGGTGAACGAAGAAGGCCAAGTAACCGGCTTGAAGCTCGTAGATTTGGAATGGGTACATAAAGATGGACGTATGGTCTTTGAGGAAATAGCTGGCACGGAGCGTACGGTTCCTTGTGATTTGGCATTCCTTGCGATTGGCTACACTGGTCCTGCTCAAAATGGCTTGCTAGAAGCTTTCGGTGCTGAAACGATGGAAAATACACTACCAAAGTCTAAAAACTATCAGAGCACGAATTCCAAAGTATTCCTTGCTGGAGATATGCGAAGAGGCCAATCTTTGGTTGTCTGGGCAATATCTGAGGGCAGGGAAGCTGCTGTGAAAGTAGATGAATACCTGATGGGTGAATCTAATCTTCCGCAGAAAGATGAATCCTTTTTCCAGGTGGAAGAGGGAATAATAGATTAAAAGTAATTCGTCTACCAGAGACGAAAAGCCATCCCGAGAATCATCGGGATGGCTTTCTTAGTTAAAGGAGATTAGGGAATTAATTCCCGCCTCTTCGCCCTCTTCGGGGATCTCCTTCTATCTGAGCATTTGGTCTGCCTCTGCGACGATCATCCATTCTTTCAGCTTTAATTTCAGTCCACTTCGCTCTTTGTTCCTCGGTCAAAACAGCCTGTATTTTAGCATCCTGGGCTTTCAATTCATCTCTTTTGGCTTCCATCTCTGCTTTTCGGGCTTCCATCTCAGCTTTCCTTTCAGCCATTTCGGCCTCATTCTTTTTAGCATACTCAAGATTAATATCTAAGATTTGCTTTTTCTGTGCCTCAGTAAGTGAAAGTGTTTCTGCTATTCGCTCAGTAGTTCGTTTAGCTCTTTCTTCCGCACTCGGTCGCTCCCCTCCTCTTTTTTGTGCCATTGTGCTGAGGCTGATCATGACCATCATGCCTGTAGCGAAAATCCATTTGTTCATGCTTGCTTTTGTTTAGTTACATGAATTAGACACAGCTGACGCAAATCAGTTTAATCTGAGCCAAAAGAGTTTTTGTTAACATACCTAAAATCCTTATCGCTCTTCAGTAAGGGCTTTCTGCTCGCTAGGTCTTACCGCCTTAGGCTTGATTAGCAATCGAAGACTTGGATCAAAGCTCAGGTAGTTCCACGACCAATCAAGGAAAATAAAAAGCTTATTTTTCACACCCAGAATGGCCATCAAGTGAACAAAAAGCCAAGTAAACCAGGCAAAGATTCCCTGAAACTTGATAAAAGGTAAATCTACAACCGCCAGCTTTCTACCTACAGTTGCCATAGATCCTAAGTCTTTGTATTTAAATGCCTTCTTCTCCTTGCCTTCTTCAATTTTGTGAAGATTATACGACAGGTTAACAGCCTGCTGAATGGCGACTTGTGCCACTTGAGGATGGCCTTTTGGGTAATCTTCCTGAGTCATCAAACTAATATCACCAAGTGCAAATACGCCAGGGCAATCTTTGATTTCTGAAAAATCATCTACGAAAATTCTTCCATTTGGTGCATAGTTTTCAAGCTCCAAGCCGCCTATCGTATTCGGTTTAATCCCAGCCGCCCATAGCAAAGTCTGGGTTTCGATAGTTCCTTTATCAGCTAGTACTACTTTATGACCATTATAATCTTTTACCAAGGTGTTCAACATGACTTCTACGCCTAAACTCTGAAGGTAAGTTAAGGCATGCTCCTTTGATGTTTTGGACATAGGGCCAAGAAGCTCAGGACCTGCCTCTATCAGTACTATCTTCATGTTGTGAAAATTGAGCTCAGGATAATCCTTAGGAAACACGTTGTTTCGTAGGTCTGCCATAGCTCCAGCTAGTTCCACGCCGGTAGGTCCACCACCCACGATCACCACATTCATGAGTGATTTACGATCCTCCGACCTCTCGATATTTATAGCACGTTCGTAGTTTGAAATGATCTTATTTCGGATGTAAAGTGCTTCCGAAACGGTTTTCATAGGAGAGGAGGTCTCTTCGATGTTTTTATTCCCAAAGTAATTGGTTTCAGCACCCATCGCCAACACCAAATAAGTATAATCTATATACCCCACATCGGTATAGATCCGCTTGATCTTTGGGTCAAAATAATCTACTTGTGCCATTCGGAAAGTGACATTATTAGATCCGTGAAAAACCTTTCGAAGCGGAAAAGAAATAGCGCTAGGTTCCAACCCGGCAGTCGCCACCTGATAGAAAAGTGGCTGAAACTGGTGATAGTTATGTTTGTCAAGCAAAATAACCTGAAACCGTTTCTTCCTCAACTTCATGGCAAGTTTAAGACCGGCAAAGCCAGCTCCTACTATGACCACTTTAGGCAAATCTGAATCAGGAATGTTGGGGAGAGGATGTGAGAGAAAATCCGACATGGTAAAAGTGTTTTTAACGCTTACGATTAAGTAGCTATTTTGGGTCGATTTCTTTGGGGAAATTACCAAAACTTTGTCTAGAAGTATTCATTCTTCAACCTAAACGAAAAGAATTGCTAATTTTACCACCCTAATATTTATAACCATGGGAAGAGCATTTGAATTCAGAAAAGAGAGAAAATTCAAGCGTTGGGACAAAATGTCCAAGGTTTTTACGCGTTTAGGAAAAGAAATCGTAATGGCGGTGAAATCAGGAGGACCTGACCCCGCCTCAAATCCAAGACTTCGTACCATAATCCAAAATGCCAAGGGAGCACAAATGCCCAAGGACAGAATAGAAGCTGCCATCAAACGTGCCTCTAACAAGGATGAGAAAGATTACGAAGAAGTAGTTTACGAAGGATACGGCCCCTTTGGAATAGCCGTAGTGGTGGAGACCTCGACTGACAACATCAACAGAACTGTTGCCAATGTAAGAAGCTATTTCTCCAAAGCTGGTGGTTCTTTAGGTACATCCGGTTCCGTCGTTTTTATGTTTGACAGAAAGGCTGTTTTCCGATTTGAAAAAGGGGAGTTTGACCTAGAAGAATTGGAGTTTGAATTGATTGATTTTGGCTTGGTGGATATTGATGAAAACGAAGGGGAAATCTTCGTTTACACTGAATTTGAAGATTTTGGCACCATGCAGAAAGCACTAGAAGAAAGAAATATAGAAGTTATCAGCGCGGACTTTCAGCGCTTCCCTTCCACACTGACTGAACTTGATGAAGAGCAGGAAGAGATTATCAATAAGATGATCGAAAAAATGGAAGAAGATGATGATGTAAACCAAATTTTCACAAACATGGCCTAGGCACCTGCCTAGGTTTTTTTATATATGAATTTCCCAAAAAGAGAAAATTTTAAGATTTCCGAAAAGCTTTTAGTAATTGTTGGAAGTAAAAACCCAGTCAAAGTCGCTTGTACAGATTCTGCTTTTACCGAAGCATTCAACAGAGGTTTTGTTGTGAATGGAATCAATGCTTCTTCACAAGTATCGGATCAGCCTAGGGGTGATGAAGAAACCTATTTAGGCGCTAGAAATCGAGTAGTTAACGCCAAAAAAACTTTCCCTGAAGCTGATTATTGGGTGGGGATAGAAGGAGGAATAGCTGAGGATGAAGGAGGAATGTATGCTTTCGCCTGGATATACATAGAAGATAAGGCTGGGTTAAATGGCAAGGCAAAAACTGGAATATTTTATCTCCCTGAAGCTATTGCCAAACTCATTCACTCAGGAATGGAGTTGGGTGAAGCTGATGACCAGGTTTTTTCTCAAGAAAATTCAAAACAAAATGGAGGTTCTGTCGGGATCCTTACTCATGGCACTATTACTAGGCAAACCTATTATAATCAGGCGATTATACTTGCTTTGATTCCTTTTATGAACAAGGAATTGTATTAGGATAAATGATTTTTGTAAATTTTTTACCTAAGAACCTTTTAATCGAAAAAATTTTGACTATTATTGAATAATTGAAATTTAAAACTTTGATTTATCCAATAGAAGCGGAATATTCCAAATACTTCTAATAAATCAATACTAGTAGAAGTTGCTTAAATCACCCCTAAAATTAAGTAGCTATAGGCCTCTCAAAAGAGAGGTCTATTTTTTTAAATTCTTTAGAAAGTTATTCAAGGCTACTCTCCAATCTGGATCAGCGTCCCACTCAGGGCCAATATAGAGCTCTTCACGAACAAGAAGCTTGATGTAGTATTTTACAACTATCCTGGAAGAAGATTCATCTGCTTTTGGTTCTAGCCCCATACTTTTCATCAAATCAGCTTCTCTGCCCTCCACTTTTACCAAAAGAAACTGGACTTTATCTTGAATCAATTCTGCTTCAGATTTTACTTCGGTGAGCCACTCAATTTCATATGGATATTCCTGCTTGAGAACTTGCTCAATTCCGGCTTTTTGAGCCGCCTGCTCAGCCATGATAACTTCGGGTGACTTACCATACATATCATATCTAAAGTAGCTCAGTAAACCTGTTTCTGCCGATGAGCCCTCAATCGTAATACCTAACTTAAACACATCCAGGTTGAGTGGGTTTTGGGGAATAAATTTAAGGTTAGACGTCGTTTCTGTATTACTGATATTTAGAAACTCAGGTACTTCCAAGACAAGTATATTTTGTGTCGGCTGATTTTCACCTATCGAAGCGAACTGGCTTGTAGCAGCTCCTATATCAGCAGCTGTTATGCCATAAAGAGATTTAGTTGGAATTATATTTCTGTCACCAGAAAAAGGTCCAACATGAATACTCATTTGATTTTTCTGTCTGGTAACGAGAATAATATTTTTGACCAATCGCTGCTGAAAACTCATCGCATAATCAGCCTGAACAGCCTCAGAAAGTGCCACTTTTTCCAATTCGAAATATGCAATAGGATCGCCTCCTGCACTTACTAAAGAATTATGTACACTATCAGCCACTTCCTGCCAAGTCATTACTGGCCTTGCTGCCGGATCTGTGGAGATAAAAACTATTGATTTACCATCAAAAAATGATTGCGGTATGCTTCCTTGAGCCGAAACTAGTTGGAGACTTACTAAAAGAATAAAAATAAGTGAGATATTATATTTCATATGTTTATAATTGCTATTCAGAGGTTGTATGAAATCTCGCAGGGAGGTACTGAGAATCTCGGGACTACCCAATTTATATTTCCTGCAGCATGCCTATCCGCCACAGGAAGGCTAGATTTCATGAATTCAGAGGTGTGATCCACTAAGCTTATTAATTTTACCAATATACATAACGCAAAATACTTTCCTTGATGCAACTCACAATCAAAAATTTAACAAGTTGTTTCTTATTTCTAGTAATTTTTCAAGCACATGGGCAAAGTATTGCTTCAAAAAGCCTCATTGAAAACATCAAGTATTTATCAACTGATAAGCTGAAAGGGCGAAAAACTGGCAGCGAAGGTAATGCTGAAGCTCGTTCTTTTATTCTTGATCAATTTAAAAGCATCGGACTTAAGACACAATACGCAGATTTTCAGCAAAGATTCTCTTTTGAAAATAGAAGGGAAAACAAAACTTTCGAAGACGCCATAAATATTGTTGGCTTTATAGCTGGAAGCAAATCCAAAAAATTGATTGTAATCACTGCGCATTATGATCACGTGGGGATAGGCAGGCCCGATGCAGCAGGAGACTCCATTTATAATGGCGCCGACGACAATGCTTCAGGTACAGCCGCATTGATAGAATTAGCTAGGTATTTTAAAAAACATAGACCAGAGCACTCCATGATTTTCGCAGCATTGGATGGTGAAGAGATGGGTTTACAGGGTGCAAAGGCATTGCTTCAGGACTTCCCCTTTGAATTAGATCAAATACTTCTCAATATCAATATGGATATGATTTCCAGAAATGAGAAAGGAGAACTCTATGCTTCTGGAACATATTATTATCCCACCTTCAAAACCATCTTGGAAGGAGCATCCACTGGTAGTGTCCCAAAATTGATGTTTGGCCACGATGAACCGAACACTGGAAGAGATAACTGGACCCAATCTTCAGATCAGGGACCATTTTTCAGTGCAAATGTTCCGCATATATATTTCGGAGTTGAAGATCACCCTGACTACCATAAGCCAAGTGATTCTTTTGAAAATATAGACGAACAGTTTTATATCAATGCTGTCAACCTTATCTTGAAGTGTACAATAGCATTGGATGAGGAATTACTCAAAGAGTAAGACCTCTCCTTTTCATTGGCTTACTTCTTACTTACCTTAGACTTTTAAGCACGCAACTAACGCGATATTTTGGCTAAAACTGACTTTATCACCAGGCTTTTGATATGGAGGCTCAGGCACATGAGCAACCAAACCTTTATCCTAATTCTAAGCGGGATCATAGGTATACTATCAGGTCTTGCCGCGGTGATTCTAAAACAAGGTGTACATGCCATTCAGCATTTTCTTACAGAGGGATTTTATAAGGAATATGCTAATTTCCTTTATATCATTTATCCGCTTATAGGTATTTCGGCAGCATTTATCTTAGGTAAGTATCTTTTCAGAGATTGGGGTGGTCATGGAATCCCGGATATTCTTTTCAACATATCCAAAAAGCAGAGTATCATCGCACGAGTAAAAACCTACAGTCGTGTAGTTACTTCAGCGATAACTGTTGGATTTGGTGGGTCTGTAGGTCTAGAAGCTCCTATGTTAGTTACAGGTTCGGCAATCGGATCCAATGTAGGGTCGCTTGTACACCTGAATGCAAAAAAGAGGACACTTTTGATTGGTTGTGGTGCAGCCGCTGCAATATCTTCCATATTCGGAGCTCCGATTGGAGGAGTGATTTTCGTCATAGAAGTAATATTAATGGAAATCAGCACCGCTAGCTTTATTCCCCTGTTGATTGCATCTGTTACGGGTTCTTTAACTTCAATGGTACTGATAGGCAAAGACTCTGTTTTTAACTTCAAATTGACTGAAAACTTTCAGGCTTCCCACATGCCTTACTATTTGCTTTTGGGAATTTCCTGTGGGTTGGTTTCGCTGTATTTCAGCCAGGCGGTCAGAAAAACAGAATCTCTGATGGAGAGTTTGGATAGTCAAGCGTTAAGGATACTATACGGCGGAGCAATATTGGGTATTATGGTTTTTTTCCTACCTCCTATCTACGGAGAAGGTTACGACACGCTCAATACTCTAATCGATGGAAACTCAAGCCAATTACTTGAAAGAAGTCCTTTTTTCTCAATTATTGAGAACCCCTACATCATCATTATTTTCTTAGCCTTTATCATCCTAGTGAAGCCAATTGCATCAGCAGTTACCCTTGGGGCTGGTGGAAGTGGGGGAATATTTGCGCCTTCATTATATGTAGGTGGAATTTTAGGTTTTCTTTTTGCCTACTCCAGTAATCTTTTTGATTTTACAATTCCATTGCCACTTGCTCACTTCACTTTAGTGGCTATGTGTGGTGTAATGGCTGGCGCCCAGCATGCACCTCTTTCAGCCATATTCTTAATAGCTGAAATAACGGGAGGATATGAGTTATTTGTCCCATTGATGTTCGTTTCTGCAATATCTTATGTGACAAAGACAGCCTATCAGAAAGACAGCATCTACATGATACAACTGAAGGAAAAAGGAAGATACCTGCCAGAGTCAAAAGATCAGGAGCTTCTAGAACTCATTACTATAACACATGTCATCGAGCGAGATTTACTGCCAATACATCCTGATTCAAAATTGAAAGATCTTATAAGCCTGGTGAAAATATCGAAGCGTAATATATTCCCTGTTGTAGATGAGTTTAAAGCGCTACGAGGAATAGTTACTTTAGATGATATTCGTGATATCATGTTTGATCGGGAGAAGCAAGAGAACCTGATGATAAAAGAGCTCATGCATAGTCCTCCTGAAATCCTATTGGCTACTGAGAATATGCAAAAAGCCATGGAAAAATTTGAATCGTCTGGAGCTTGGAACCTCCCTGTAATCGAAGACGGCAAGTATTTGGGCTTTGTTTCCAAGTCAAGAATCTTCAATGCATACCGCAAACGCCTCATCAAACAAAAGCAGGATTAACTGGATTAAGAATAATATTTGGAGGAGCCAATTATCCACTTTATTAGACCTTCGTTTTAAATGATTTTTTCAAGTTAGCCTTCTTTATCCACAAAATTACCTTTAAAACATGGCGTATAATTACCTGTTATACAAGGCATTAGTAGCATCGTGTGAATAAGTGTGGATAAATTATCGAAAATGTGGATAAAAAATACTTGCTTTTTTTAAACCTCAAATAGAGCTCAAAAACAAGGATTTAAGGATTGAATATGTGCAATCTAGAAATGCAAAACTAAACCCTGAAAACGCCCGTTTTCGTTCAATTCAAAAAGATAATTTTGTGTACATCAAAGTTGCTCCTACTAGTTGAGAAAAACAGTACCAAAAAGAAAAGGGATTTGGTATCGCTCTTATTTTTACATCAAATAATCCTATTTTAATACTACAAATCCAACCTTTATATTCCCATACCAATCGGGGGAAGATTATTCATTTGCCGAAGAATCCAGGCTTGCCTCCCATAAATATACGGGGTTGGTTTAGCTGGTGACCATCTTCTTGGATTAGGAAGTACAGCAGCTATCAAGGCAGCCTGATTTCGAGTGAGTTTAGCCGCTGGTTTATTGAAAAATTCCTGAGAAGCAGCTTCAATACCGTAAATACCATCTCCCATCTCTATCACATTGAGATAAACCTCCATGATGCGCTCCTTAGGCCAAATCAGCTCCACTAACACCGTGAAATATGCTTCCAGCCCTTTTCGTAGATAATTGCGCGATTGCCATAGGAAGACATTTTTAACTGTTTGTTGGGTAATGGTACTAGCTCCCTTCACCCGCTTTCCTTTTTTGTTGTTTTCCCAAGCCTTTTCCATTGCCTCAATATCAAATCCACTATGATCAAGGAATTTCTGATCTTCTGAGGCATACACAGCTTGGGGTGCATTCTTTGATATTTCACTAAAAGGAACCCAGTCTTTTCGAAGTCGAACCTTTTTATCAGAATCAAATGTCTGTTCAAAAAGTCTTATAACCATTAATGGCGTGATAGGTACAGGAACGAAACGGTAGAGAACTGTTAACCCCACGGATAAAATGAAAAACCACATAATCGTTTTCCAAATCAATCGCCATAGCCACTTAAAAACCTTCATAATTTCGATTTAAACTGTTGCACTTGCCTGTACAAAATGGTAGAAAAAGACAGCATCCTCATCTTGGGCAATAGCATCAAGATCATTCTCCATAGCCGAAACATCTTCTGCAGAAATCAACGCTGCTTCAATCAATCCAGTAGCTGCACTTTTCATCAACTCTTTCCAGTATTGTGTAATCTTATGAAGATCGCCAGGATTTCGTTGATCTAAATGAAAACCCCCTCGAAATAGCTCAATTTGGTTGTAGCCAGCACTGTTCAGTAGATTTCCAAGATTAGCCCCAATATCTGGATTACCACCTAAAGATACCTGAAGATCATTGTAGTTTTTATAGTATTTTGTCAAGCCAGGCAGCGGTGGATGAAAATAGAAACTAGCGTTAAAAACCTCTGTGAACCAGAGCTTAGTCTCAGGAAGAAGATAAGGCTTGATAGCTACCAAAACCTGAGATGCCTCAGGAATATGCTCCAGTGCCCAGCAAATGAATACTGAATCATAGTTCTCTTCCAACTGAAGGATCCTTGCATCTTGACAGACGAACTTTACCCTATCCCCAGCAAAAGCTAAATTCTGTCTGGCTCTATCAAGTTGACTTTGGGAGTAATCTACACAGGTAATCTCCAGTTCTGGAAATAGCCTTAACAAAACCTCAGTTTGTGCGCCAACTCCAGATCCTACTTCAAGAAGTTTTTTGCAGCCAGAAAAATCAACCCTAGGGTAAATTAAAGAACCAAGCACACCAGCTTGGTCCATCAGCCGCTGTTGCTCCTCAGGAATATATCCATGTAAATATGCACTCATCTCCTTGGGTATTTGCTCTCAAAATTATCAATAAAAGAACAAATACTTCACGTCAGTTTGGTGAAGGAACTGACTTCTTTTTAAGAATCACTGGCTCTGAAAGTTTTGAAGCAACACTTTCCATAAAATATTTAAGGTTTTCATATTCGCTTGCAGGAATAAGAGGGTTATTCACAACGAATTTGGCTGAAATTGTCAGACCATTATTAACTACAACAGGGGAATACACAAAAATTACATATTCTCCATTAATAGTATATCCAGCTTCTAGTGGGTAATCATCTAATTCATATCCTTCTGGAATAGTCACCACAGTATTATACGTTTCCGTAAAAGCGTATCCAAAATCAACTGGAAACATTCTGTACTCTTGGGAAAAAGGATTCTCAGAGAAAGAAGAAAATTTAAGTGGGCTAAATAGAATCATCTCTTGATCTCCCAACTCAGTAATCTTCGTGTCGAAATTTATTACCAGCATGTCCTTCTCCTCTAAAGAATTATTGATTTTAAAGTTCTCAAAAACAACACCATCCTCCTCATCAAACAGCTTATCTAAGGACTCCTTTCTTTTTTCTATTCCAGCTATTTCTTTGGCTAAACTAAGACCTCTATATCGATAGTTTCGGTGAGAATTAGCCATCACGAGTTGACCCTCTTCATTTAGGCCAATTTGTCCAAAATATTGAGAATTAGAATTATGCTGAATGTCTATCGGGATAAGCTTACTTTGATCCTCTTGTAGGTACAGGCCTCCCTTCACGTGTTTATCCAGATCTACGTACCCAAAAGGCGCGTCAGATTGCGATAAATCCAGATATTGAGGCTTGCCATCGAGTACTGCTAATAACAATATTTCATCAAACTGATTAAGGAACGGGAACGGTACCAGATCGCTCCTTCCATAACCTTTACTGCCAATTAGAACAGGCTCACAAGGAATTCCTTCTGACTTCAGAACTCCCATTAATGCCAGCATAAGTTCTCCAGGGGTGCCTACTTTGGACTTTAGTAATTGATTGAGATTTTGTTGAGGATAAATCCAGTCTTCTCCTTCTACTCTAAAGTTATTTCTCAAATAATAATACGCTTTCTGAGCTGTTTCCAGTTGTGTAGAACCCTTCAAATCAACGTCAAGGAATTCTTTTGCAATAGGATTATTTCTATAAAAACCCTTCTCCGTATAGTTAGAAATAACTTCGTCACCCAAAACCTCCCATGAATTGAGCACATCCTTCCACTGAATGCCCATATCGCCTGAAGTTTTATATTGAGCCAATTGAAATTCAATCCGGTCTATGTAGTCCCTATAATTCTTCATGAATGGTTCCTCTTTGAGCGAACGCAAATCCCTCAAAGTCCAAGTGTAAAAATCAAATTCGTGTGTTTTTTCCACACTACTGGCGAAATTTTGACCTTGTCCCATGGTTCTGTATTCCAGGTTAGGGTTCATTTTAATTCCATATTGACTGAAAAGAGTTGGAAGTCTATTTTGAAATGTCCAGCCGTCTATAAACGTAAGATTTTTGTCCACTTTCTTGTATTGATACTCCATAATAGACCCTACTTGTACATTCGGAAAAGAAATTCTTAGCTCCTTATATCCACCATCTAGGTCTACTTCAAAAATACCATCCTTAGAAACCTTTACCGTTTCTGCCTTGCCGTTTGCAAAATTTGTTGTTTGGGCTTTCACACCTGAAATGTCCTCCATCCTTTGGTCTCCCGCATAATAGCGAATACGGATATCAGCGTTGTCCTTACCTGCTTCTGAAAGCACCTTTAATCGGATAAAATAGGTGGTTTCGATTAGCCCAGGTAAGAACTTAGAATTTCCATGAGACACTAATATAACAGCTGGTGCATCTGGTTCAAATGCTACCTCAGTCATAGAAATCTCGCTATCACTAAACTCTCCCAGTTTAGGTATTTGAGAATAGGTAATCCTCGAAATAAGGATCAAAATCAGGGTTAGTAATGTTTTATTCATTTCTGAGCGCAGCTGTGTTTTTGATAAAATAGAAGTTAGAAGAGCCTAGGGCATTAATTCGTTTAATAAGTTCCGATTTAGATTCATCGGTCATTTCCTCACTGATTGAAAGCTTCACTTCCCTTTTTACATGTAAGTTTTTACCATCTAGCGAGGCAGATAAAGTCACCGATATTCCATCCTCCTCAATCGATAAATTATCTGGAAGATTTTCTGCCTCCATCACCTCAGGAAGCTCAATTTCATATTCATCAATCTGACTAAGTGAGTTATTGACCAGCATCTCATCGGTTACTTTTCCAAGAAATGATTTTAAAATCATTCGTTTAGCTGTATTCTGGACGAACTTTTGAATAAAACCATCATAGCTTACCTCTGCAAGCAAAAGAGAATCCTTATGGTCAACAGCCAGCTCATACTGTTGGATAATTAATCCTGCAACAGGTGAATTTCGGTTGAAATAATCGCGCTGCTGTCGGGTATCGAGACGTTGCTTCACCGTAAGCATGTCTTCAGCGAAATTGCCATCAACTTTAAGCCTTGTTGCAATAGAAGCATCTCCATTATTATCAATTTTCACCTCATTTTTGCTGTAGATAGTATTCCAGTCGAGTGAATTGTACGAAGGTGTTTTAGTCAAATAACCTCCTTCTCCATCAATGACCAAAACGTGCCTATTTTTGGTAAAGTCCCCGAGAAACCCCGCTGGAAGAGAGTTAGAAGTGCATTCCAACCAAACTGGACTCTGCCCTTCTTTCATAGGCACCTGTAGGATCACATGGTTAAATTGAGTGGAAGGAAGATCTATCTCGATATCATCCGCATCTTCACCTGCTTGTACCAAGGTATAGTTGGAGCTGATCCCGACAGCCTTCAACATCGCTTGCATTAGATTTGTCAATCCCTTACAATCTCCATATGCATATTTCACCACATCTGAAGCTAGCATAGTTTGCCAACCACCAATTCCTAATTGGATACTGACGTAGCGGTAGTTTTTTTGCAGGTAGTCATAGAGAATCTGAATTTTCTCGTACTCACTCGAAGCATTTTTCACCATAGCAACAAGCTTGGCTTGGAAATCCTCCGGAAGCGCTTTTCGCTCTTCATTGAGCTTAAACTGCCATGCCGCAAGGCCAGACCAATCTTCCATCTTACCGACATAATCTCCCAAAGCAAAGCTGACAGGTGCTAACAATAACTTGTGATCATCTTCCTTCTTCAAATCTGGAGTTTGAACTGGAAGATCTTTTTCCACCCAGGTAATTTCAGTTTTATTGTCAACGGTCTTTTGAGTTCTCTCACCAAGCAAATTCACCGCTTTATATCGTAAGCCAATTTGCTCTGGATAAACCACAGTTAGCGTGGATTTCAACACCTTCTGGTTATAGCGATGTACTGGTACCCAATCTCTCAAATAGAAATTAGTGGAAGATTTAGTCTCAATAGTAATAGTAACCTGTATTGGGAACTTACTGCTATTTACCTCAAAATACTTATGCCGATTATCATCAAAAATGCTGCTGGTAGAATAGATAGCTGCATCAGTCATGTCCTTGGTCTTCGCCTTCTCCATAGTTTTACCACTCAGCGGATCGGTAATTTCTATCTCAACATTTTCAATATCATTCAACTTATTATAGAAAACGGAGGTAAAAGCATGGCTTAATCCATCAGGCGAAAAGATGGTAAACTTTCGCTCTATTTTATAGGTAACTTCATAGGATTCTGTAATTTCTATTCGCTGATCCTCTGTAAGCAGGGAATAGATTGTGGGAACCTCTTTAGTTGGAATTGTATCAACAGGAGCTTGAAAACCAAAGAGAAAACTGGTGACTAAACCCAATAGTAGCATGTGGAGAACGAATAAATTTGGTGCAAAATATACTTTTTTGTTTGTAAAACTAAAGTTCTATTAAAATATAATTATAAGGCTCTCAATGCCCGCTAGAAACATTATAATTCGATTTTAGCCTTAATAATACTCTTGTAATTCCCGCTAAAACTTCCCTAATTTGGTTTAATACAAAAAATATATTCCATGCAACCAGTGATTATAGGCAGTTTTGAAGAGTTTGAAAAGTACAATGGGCAGAGCTTGGGCTCATCTGAATATTTTCAAATCACTCAGGACCAGATAAATATATTTGCAACAGCTACTCATGATCACCAGTGGATTCACACCGATCCAGCGAGAGCCAAAGCTGAAGGAGCATTTGGGAATACAATCGCTCACGGTTACCTCACATTAAGTATTGTACCCCATCTTTGGGAACAAATCGTAGATGTGCGAAACCTGAAAATGATGATCAACTACGGAATTGAATCCCTACGTTTTGCAAATCCCGTCTTGGTAAATAGTGAAGTTCGTCTGGTAGCTACCCTAAAAAACGTTGCTAATCTACGAGGAACAGTAAAGGCAGAAGTAGAAGTAAAACTTGAAATAAAGGACCAAAAGAAGCCAGCCTTTTCTGGAGTTTTGATCTTCCTTTATCATTTTCAGTAAGCCAAATAGGCTACGTAAGCAAGTTGATCTGCACAAGATTCCTAACCAAAATATGCTATTCGATTAGGTAATTATCTGATGAGCAAATATATTAGTTGGAGCTAATCTCCAACAATATGAAACTTCCTTTCGGACTACTCATTCTTCTTATTCCATTCATCTTTTTTGCCTGCAAGCCATCTACTACCTCCGAGACATCAGAAATACTAGATCTTAAATTAGAGATCAAGGACTCCATCCGCGTCGACTATATAGGTATGCTCAATCTTATGGATGTCAATCCAGAATTTGAGAAAATTTTATTCTTTGATCCTCAGAACATGAAGTTTGTGAGTACAGACTTTGACGGAAATATCCTGGGTGAATTCAGCAAAGACCGCGATGCGCCGGACGGGTTTGGCTTTTACCCTATGGCTGCCGGCAGATTCAATGCATCACAAAATATCCAGGTTGTTTCGATGTTTGGCATATATGAATATGATCTTAATGGCAACTTACTGACAAGCAAAAAAATCCCAAGAGATGAAGCAAAATCTTTCAGTGGCAGAGCAGATGCTAAGCGTGAGATTCAATTTGTCAAGGATAAAATTCTTCTTAGCGGAACCATTGGGCGTGGAGAGTACAACAAGACACAGCCAGAATTTTATGACACTTTTTTACAGCTAGTTTGGGCTGATCCTCAGACAGGGTCGTTTGAGCAGTTTCTAGCTCTGGATTCTGCCAGCATTTTCCAAAACAATATGTCCCATGAGCCATCGACACTTTCGCCAACATTTGAAATCGTAAATGACAAATTGTATGTCATCACTGGAATAGATCCATTTTTGAATATTTACGAACTTGATTCTCCCTATACTAAACTCCAGAGAATCCCTCTAGAACTAACAGACTACAAACTGAATACCGGTGAAGATCCCAAAAAAGCTGACCCAAGAGCAATAAGTTATGATCCATCATATGGTATCACTCATAAACTGGTGAAAGTGGGAAACAAACTGGTAATCATGTATGAAACTGGGTATAGCGAAGAAGATGCTATCCGCTCTCGTGAAAACATGTCCCAATCTGAATGGGAAGAATTTTATTCCCGCATGAAAGACACCTATAAAATGCGGTATCAGATCCTGGACCTTGAGGGAAATATGCTAAATGATGCTATAATACCTGATGAACTAAGCGATTTGTTCGTTAGTCGTGAAGGTTCGTTATGGTTTATGGGTAAGCCAAATCCGGATGTTGAAGAGGATTTTTATACCCTTTATAAAGTGGGAATAAACTAAGAAAAGCCGGACCAATGGTCCGGCTCTTTCTATTTCAGATAACCTTAGTCTAATCTATTTCGCTCTTCGGAGCTTCCAGAATTACTTTTCACGCGGAAGCTTTCTCCCTTAGAGAAGTTATATTTCAACGTAAATCGAACACCTTGATTGCTTCGGTACTGTCGGAAATTTGTATCAATATTTGCGAAGTCAACATTGGCCTTTATTACCTGCGTCCTGAACAGATCAGTTCCATTTACAGAAAGGGTGATTTTATCCTTCATGATAGACTTGGTCACCCCTGCATCTACCCATCCAAATCCAGCAATTTCGCCCTGTCCCCAGATCTGCGGTCCAAGATACATTCCCATCACTTCCACTTTAAAACCTAGTGGTAAAACAAAGTTGTGCTGCGACCTTGCCATGAACGAAGTCTGCGAATTATCTAGGTAATCATCCCCAATCTGTGACTTAAAGCGATTGTAATTCACCTGGACCATATTCGAAGTAGACCACCATTCTTTGATATCTACAGGGATAATCGCTCTGAAGTTTGCGTTTCTAGTCTTGTCAAAGTTGTCAGTAAACGTAGTAGTAGTACGCTCCTCCTCGTTCTGTATAAACACCTGCATAAATGCATCTTCCGTTTCGCTATATCCAAGCGTGAATTGGTACATCCCTTTTACTACATGATTCATTTCAATATTATTGGAATACTGCGGTTTAAGGTTCGGGTTACCTCTTTCACTAGTCAACGGATCAATGTAGTATACAAAAGGATTCAGTAATCGATAATTAGGTCTGGTTATTCTACGATTCACATTGTAGACGATCTGGTAGTTATCACTGATTTTATGCTGTAGGAAACCACTTGGAAATAAATTGAAATACTTCTGCTTATTCACCTGATCAAGCGTCACCGAGTTACCAGTGATATCCGAATGCTCACCTCTTAACCCTACCTGATAAGAAAGTTTATCGGAGAATTTCCCTTTGTAGGAAAAATATGCAGCCAATACATTTTCATTGTAAATGAACCTGTTGCTGCTTGGGTCAGGAATAAATGGACCATCTTCCTGTGCTTTACTTAGGTCTAGATTGTTATCAGATTTAACCCAGCTACCTTTTACACCAGTCTCAATTGTGTTTCCTTTTCCTACTGGTTTTACAAAATCTACCTTGGCTGTGAAGATATTGTAATACATATCATTCAGCGTCAAAATGTTACTATTCATTGCATCAGACATGTTCTCACCAACCCATTGCTTATTGGTAAGTAAGGATTGGCTATCGGAATTCATTCGGGTAAAGTCCACATCGGAACTTATTTTTGTGCCCAAAGTATCAAGTTTTGCATCGTAATGCAGGTTGGCAAAATATCTACTTCCTGTTCCTGTGGCGTCATTAATCGATTCCAAATAGCTAATTTCTTGCATGCCCGGTGTGATGATATCAGTCAATGAGTTATTGTCATTTCCATCACGGGAATCCGAAGCCTGTATATTTATGGCAATGTTTTGATTCTCATTAATCTCATAATTTGCAGCTCCAGTAAAAAAGAGGTTCTTGTTTCTAGATACAATTCTAGATTCTTGGCTGAAGTTAGAAATGCCTTCAGGTAAGGTGAAATTTCTATAGATTTCGAGATCATTGAAATTACCATAGTGGTTGTAATTCAAGTTGGCATTTGTACTCCACTTTCCTTTTTTCACATTCAGCGCTACGCCGGTATTTGGTAACCACTGTCCGTTATACAAGGCTCCTGCTTGGATATTCCCGAACATACCATCGACAGTATTCTTTTTCAACTTGATATTGATCACGCCGGCAGAACCTTCGGCATCAAATCTTGCTGAAGGATTATTGATCACTTCTATGCTTTTAATATTATCAGCAGGCATAGATCGAAGAAAATTCGCCAAGTCAGTGGCACTCATGTAGGTCAAGCGATCATTGATCATCACGGTAGCTCCAGTACGCCCGTTCAGATTGATGATCCCATCTTGATCTACGTAAATTCCAGGTGATCTTCCGATCACATCCAGCGCGTTTGATCCTTCAGCCATCACTGTTCCTTCCACATTGATGGTTGTTTTGTCTGGCTCAATGATGATTTCCGGACGAGTAGATTTTACTGTTACCTCATCAAGACCTGTCATTTCATCCTGTACGGTTACTGACCCAAAATTCTTCTTCAAACCAGGTTCTAGCTGAAAAACTTCGGATTCAAAAGCAGTGAACCCAATAGAGGAAATCACCAATTTGACTTTGACAGTTTTGGTAGATTCTATTAGGAAAAAGCCATTTTCATCAGATACTGCGCCATCCACCAGGTTACCGCTCGTAGCATCGATTAATGCCACATTAGCATATGGGACAGGCTGTTCATTTTGATCAGTTACTTTACCGGTAATCTCGCTGACGTCTTTGTCCGCAGCGGCAAGGTTACTTATCCCTAGCAGGTAAGTAAATAGTGTTAAAAAAAGCAAGTTGGTCGTTTTCATCTCTTTTATAAATTTTCAAAGGTGAGATGGAATTCCGCATTCATCATAATCTTCACGCCGTGTGTCGATGGAGTCATGCTCGATTTCATTTCAATAGTACATTGTGTATCGTCAGCCACCTATTGAAAAATAAATGCCACAGGTTGAAATCGGCCTAAAATAGCTCTATTCTCCACTTTTCAAAAAATATCGAAAAAAGAGTGTATCGAAAACGAACAGTGTTATTTCACCTTTGGACATAAAAAATCCCCGAACGTTATGTCCGAGGATTCAAATTTTAGCTTTACCAGCTTATTTCTTCAACGCTTCTATATAGTTCGCGTTTGCTTGATCCCAATTGATTACATTCCAGAAAGCGGCAATGTAATCAGGTCTCTTGTTTTGGTAATTTAGATAATATGCATGTTCCCATACATCCAGTCCAATGATAGGGGTTCCCTTTATCTCTGCTACGTCCATCAGAGGATTATCTTGATTTGCAGTAGAAACCACCTCAAGCTTATCTGCTGCAGTCAAAATCAACCAAGCCCAGCCAGAACCGAATCTTGTTGCAGCTGCTTTGTTGAAAACTTCTTTGAAGGATTCAAAGTTGACAAACTTATCATTGATTGCATTTGCCAAATCTCCAGTTGGAGCTCCGCCACCTGTAGGAGACATGATTTTCCAGAAAAGGCTATGGTTATAGTGTCCGCCACCATTATTTCTTACTGCTGTATTTGATCCAGCAACCTGAAGCAATTCTTCCAAAGATTTGCCTGCTAGGTCAGTCCCTTCAATTGCGTTGTTAAGGTTAGTTACATATCCATTGTGGTGCTTGCCATGGTGTATTTCCATGGTTTTAGCATCAATGTTGGGTTCCAAAGCCGTCGTGGCATAAGGTAAAGATGGAAGTTCGAAAGCCATTTTGTTTTAATTTTAAGGTTAAAAGATTGATTTAAAAATCTTACGAATAATCTGTTTTATCAACCAATCGAAAACGAAAAAGGTTCTTTAGTGATCAATTTCCTTTTATTTTCTCAGTTTTTTGAAAAATTCGAGCAAAAGCTGTTCGGATTCTAAGCCCAAACTTCCTGCAATTACTTTTGTTTTGGGGTGCAAAATTGCCGGATTACTCTGCAAAAACCCTCTTTTAAGATCGGATGCTCCATAATGGATTTCGCCGATCTGCGACCAAAATAGGGCCCCTCCGCACATCACGCAGGGCTCCAAAGTCACATACAGCCTACAATCATTCAGGTATTTAGCTCCCATGTAATTTGCCGCCGAAGTTATAGCAAGCATTTCGGCGTGGGCAGTGACATCATTAAGCTTCTCGGTCTGATTATAGGCTTTCGCGATGATTCTATTTTTTGAAACTATCACAGCACCAACAGGTATCTCTCCCTCTTCAAAAGCAATTTTTGCTTGCTTGAGAGCTTCATTCATGAAGTACTCGTTGCTATAAAGTTCTATTTCCAAAGCGGTCTAGAAGAAGTCCAAGATCTCGTTTCTCACACCATCATTGATGATAAATGCTAGAATCAAGGAAACTACCAAACCTATAAATGCTTTGAAGACGTCCTTCCTAGCTAGTCTAAATGCACGGAATAACCAGGCATTTCTCTTTTCCGCTTTGGCATGCTTACCGAGTGCAATCGCTATTTCTCTTCCGCCAAGCAATCCAATAAATACCCAAGTAGTACTCATCGGAACATTGCTATAAAGCTTAAAGTAGAATAGGATGATAGCATACACAAAATCTACTATGGTTGCTGCACGAACGTCTGTAACACTGGTTTTCTCATTAACAATTCCCTGTATTTTATCTCCCTTCATGTAGAAAAGAAAACCCAGACCAATAAACACGAAACCAGTGTAAACAGCGAATTCTACTACATCCAATTGTCTAGGTAGGAACACTGCAATATTCGCAGCATCTTGCATAATCCATACCGCCCAGAGCGTACCAGAGGTGATCCACTGCAGGTAAATCCAATACGGAGCAGGCTTTCCTTTTAGGTAGTTTTTGACAAATCTCTCAAGAACAAACCAAACAGCAATAGCAATTGAAAAGGCTAAAATATACCCTACAAAGCTTTTAAACATAACACTAACAATAGTCCCTGCTTTGTAAGTGAATACATTCAATAATAAAAATGTAGTGGAAACAGGCATTCTCAGCCTAGTCATAATAAGGAGTACAATCGGAGCTGCAAGCTGAAGGAAAACAAAGCTAGTAGGCGCCTTGTCCAATCCAGGTACACTTAATCGTTCATAACTCACATCACCATTAAAGGTGATCCAGCTATACGTGACAGTTGCCACAAAGATCAAACCCATAAATAACCACAACCAATACCATTTCTTACTATGATTTGAGGCTATAAATGTCCCGATTGTTTGAATACTATCATTTGCAATAGCAGAGTAGGCGGCTAATGCAAACCCAAACCACATAGCTGCATAGGTGTATGGGGTGATTACCGCAGCGATGGATATGAGTACACAAATGACGATTAAAAAAGATTTCTCCTTCTTAGTAAAATCGAACAACGAATACGCTCCTTTGGAAAGCTTATCCTGATTAATGTTTTGGTCTATTTTTTTCTTGGCCATGATTTGGCTTTTGGTCTGTCGCGCAAAATTAAAGAAGATATACTTCTATCCATGTTATCAAATTGTTAAGTAAACACAATTCCTCTTCTAAAAGATAGTTTTATCTTGTTTTTCGCAAAAAAATTTCAACTTTTGCCCAATATTTTATCAAAAATTTGGATTCTCGCTTAGTTCCGTTCTAATTCATAAGCCCTTAACCCTTAGATAAAATAAAGTATACAGAATAACTTCTGAATCTAATAGATGGAGAGCTTAGAACCGGAAAAAGAAAAAGTAAATAAGACTAAAAGCTATGTAATGATGCTTTTGGCTCTTCTGTTATTCATCTTCGCGATTGATTTGCTCACTGTGGCAATGAGCCATTTGAACAATGACGTGGCAGAAAATATCCTTCTTGCTACAAGAAACCCCTTTGTCAGTCTTTTCATTGGCCTTCTAATGACTGCCCTTATCCAGAGCAGCTCCACAGTGACCGCCAGCATAGTCGCAGTAGTCGCCGCTGGCAACTTAACCTTAGAACAAGCTGTACCGATGGTCATGGGTGCCAATATAGGAACGACTTTAACCTCTACGCTGGTTTCTCTTTCCTATATCATGAACAAGAAGCAATTCAAGCGTGCCCTATCCGCGGGAATGCTGCATGATATATTTAATATTTTCACAGTTGTTCTTCTCCTTCCACTTGAAATATATTTTGGTTTTTTATCCAAAATTTCGATCCAAATAGCCGATTTATTCATTCCGGATGAATCCTACTCAGGGCCGATCGTTTACAATAAAGTTTTTACCAGACCGATCTCTGAATGGATCACGAGTACTATAGATATTCCATTCCTAACAATGATCCTTTCAATCTTCTTGGTTTTTGCAGCTATTAAGATCCTGTCCACATCGGTGTATAAGGCATTCGTTCTCAATAGCTTTCAGGATATCAACAAGCTGATTTTCAAGAATCCCTACATGGCTTTTATCTATGGGACTTTCTTCACTGCGGCGGTGCAGTCTAGTACAGTGACTACTTCACTGGTAGTACCCTTGGTGGCGAATAAAAAAGTATCCGTGAAAAAGTCTTTTCCCTTCATCATCGGGGCCAATATAGGAACCACCATTACCGCAGGAATTGCTGCCATTTATAAGACTGAAGCTGCTATAGCATTGGCAATAGTTCACTTCCTATTCAATTTGATTGGAGCATTGATTTTCCTTCCATTTCCTACCGTCAGGAATATTCCTGTGATTCTGGCTTTGTATATGGGCAAAAAGTCTGTTAAAAGTAGGTTCTTAGGTTTTGCTTATATCCTGTTGACTTTCTTCATCATTCCTTTTTTGCTGATTTACTTCAGTAACGATTGAGAATTTCTCCAAGCTTCCATTAATGCTTTTGCAGAGCTGCTGCCCAGCCTATCAGCACCCGCTTTAATAAGGTCCAGTGCTAAGTCTAGCGTTTTGATTCCACCGCTTGCCTTGATACCTAGTGAAGAAGATAAATTTTCCCGCATCAATTTGATATCCTCCACTTTGGCTCCATGTGAAGCATATCCAGTGGATGTTTTCACAAAATCAGCCCCAGCATCCTGACAAATCATGCAAGCTTCCACAAGTTGCTTTTCATTCAAATTGGCTGTTTCAATGATGACCTTTAGAATTCTTTCTTCCTCATGGCAAATCTTTGCTATCTGCGCGATTTCAATTTTTGGCCAATTCATCCCCGAATGATAGGCCGTTTGGGACCAAACCAAATCCAGTTCATCTGCACCTTGTCGGATCGCTTCCTTAGTTTCAAATACTTTGGTAGCTGTGTCGCTATATCCAAAAGGGAAGCCGATCACGGTTACTAGCTGAATATTCTCTTCCCCTAATTCCCTACGGACTTTTTTCAGCCAAAATGGAGGCACACAGACTCCTACAAATTGCTCATCAATTGCTTCTCTGACTAATAAATCCACTTCAATTCCAATCATAGTCGGCTTTAAAAGAGTGGATTCTAAAAAGCGATTCAGCTTATTCATGTTGATTTACAAATTCATTCAAATAAATAAACTCAATAGTCAAGTCACCATCCCGAGCAACTGTCGCCCGCTCCAGAATCCCGGAATTATCTTCCAATAGTGCAGGAACCACCCATTTTATCAATTGAATCCCAAATTCCTGACTTGCCTCTCGGGGTAGCTCACAGGGCAAATTGTCTATCGCCATGACCGATATACTCGTCTGACTTCCAAAGGCTGGAATTTTCTCACCCGTTTCACGGTCTACATCGTAGACTGGATCAGTGATCGTGCTGGAAGTAAGTGTAGTCGGAATAGATCCACCCACATCGCAGCTCACATCTGCAATCACCGATAGTTGAAAATCCTCTCCTGCGATATCCTTCAATTCAAATAACCTTGGGGCGTCTGGATCCCAGTAAGCTCCAGAAATAAGTATCTCGCCCGCTTCTGCAAACTTCTGAAAATGGCTTTCATATTTCTCAGGAAAGGAATGGAATTCCTGTTTGTCATACCCTCCATCTGATTTTCTTCTATTATAGTCCGATGAGCTCAATTGTACATAGACGGGCTCATCAAAGTACGCATGCAGAAAATCATGTACAGAAACCTCCCGTATTTTCATAGCATTCAAGATCTCCAAAGCTCCTCTTCCTACGCGACCAGATCCGGTGAGGATAATTTTCACTGGGGGCAATTGAACCTTTGCAAGCTCAAAATGAAGCTTCTTCAGGTCTGCACATTCATTTGCCCGCTTAATCTCAAAAAGGTCTGTTTTCTTTCCATAGGTCCAGAATGCATTGTAAGCTCCTACGATTCCTGCCCATCTTCCGAAAGCTACCACACGATTTCCTTCCTCATTTTTCAAAACCTCATAGTCAATCAGTCGGATTTTTTTGTCCAGGACAGCTTGGAGCAGTTTTCTATTGTAGGCTTGCTTTTTGATCGTATGAGAAAAGAAAAAATACGTCTTCTCCTCTAGCAACTGGTCAACGGGAACTTCCTTCACACCAAAAAGAACATCACAATCTGAAATATCATCAACTACTTCTATCCCTAAATCAATAAATTCCTGATCTGTGAATGCCCGGAAAGGACTGGCTTGCACTTGTACGCTAATCTTACCGGCATATTCCTCCTGAATGCTTTTCAGTTGCTCCGGCGTAAATGGAACACGTTTATCAGGTGGGTTTTTTCCTTCGCGGATTATTCCGATTTTCATATTTTTATAATTTGATCTTTAATGGCCATCCCTCTGTAAGCTGCTAAGCGTCACGCCTGGATCGGGCAGGCTCGATTTCATAAAAATTATAGTTGCTTCAAAATTTAATATACTTCAATGAATTATGTACTGCTAGCCCTGAGCTGGATCATATTTTACACACTACATACCCTGCTGGCAGCATCCAAGTTAAAAAGAATTTTGGAGGTAAAATGGGGAGGAGCTTACAAATGGTACCGTTTAGTCTACACCTTAATTTCCCTGATACTTTTATTTGGTATCATGATTCAAGCAGTCTTAATTCCGAAAACTACATTGATTCCAAAAAGCGACTTTACAGATTATCTGGGATATATGCTTGCAGGATTTGGGACGATCATTGCTACCAAATCAAGCAAAAACTACTCAATAAAGCGCTTTCTTGGAATTAAACCCAGCTCAATGGATTCTGAAGAATTGATTACAACCGGTCTTTATGCCAAGGTCCGACATCCGCTCTATTCTGGATTGGTGTTGATTTTTCTTGGGTATTTTCTATTCGCAGGGACGATTAGCTCTGTAGTTCATCTCGGTTGTTTATTGCTCTATTTACCACTTGGGATATACTATGAGGAAAAAAATCTGATTGTTCAGTTTGGAGAAGCCTACCAAAAATACAAGGCAGCAGTCCCCGCAATTATCCCAAGATTCTGGTAACCAATGCAAGTTTTGATCTGGACAATTGAAAATTGAGCCTTGAATTTGTCAATTGAAAATTCCTCTAGTCAAGCCTAGGCAAACTCAACTTATACTTTACAGAAAGCATCCTGATTGCGATGATTACAGAGATAGAAATCAATAAATTAATATCCCGAGGGACCTGGAAATAATTCAGAATCAAATAAACAATCGCACCCGCTAGGCAAGCTGAAGCATAGACTTCCTTTCGAAATAATATAGGAATTTCATTCGTCAGGGTATCTCTGATCACACCACCCATCACGGCAGAAAACATCCCCATAATAGCCGCGATCTCTGGCCTCATCCCGAGACTCAGTGCTTTTTCAACACCTAGAACGGTGAAAAAAGCAATCCCTAGTGTATCAAAAAGAAAGAAGGTTTTGCGAAGCTTACTTAGGAATCTTGGAAAAATAAAAGCCCCTAAAACTCCAAGAAGAATAGCATATAGAAACATTACATCCGCTATCCAAACTAGTGGATAACTATCGAGCAAAATATCTCTGAGGGTACCACCACCTATAGCCGTAATAAACCCAGTGAATCCTGCACCAAACATGTCGTGCTCCCGCTCCCGGATCGCCAAAGCCCCGGAAATCGCAAAAACAAAAGTTCCAACCAGTTCTAACCCGTATTGTAAATCCATAGTCTCAGCTTTCAGTTTTCCATTTCTTTTTGCATCACGAAAACTCCCATTTCCCTTTGCTCCAGCACCAAAACGGTTTTGGGTGTTTCCAAAAAGGTCAATCCAAGTTGCTCAAATTTCTCTAGGTGCGCTTCAGTCAGTAAAAACCTTTCAGAACCATCAGGAAGCAGATATTTTCCACCTCCAAGGTCTTGGCTTTTTCCCAAAACACCTCCAAAAGCTGTGGTCATTCTAAACCATAAAATTCCGCCTGACTTCAGCACTCGGAGCATTTCATTCATCATCTGCCAAAAATCACTTTCATCATGCGCGAAGTGTAAAACTGCTGAGCAAATAACTGCATCAAAAGCTTGATTATGAAATGGTATTTCCTCCAATCCAGCCAGCTGAAACCTATGGGCATCATAGTTCTTGTCCAGACTTTTTGCCATGAATCTGCAGTACTGAATCGCAGTCTCATTCTGATCAATTCCAAATAGCTGATAGCCTTCATTGATGAAATAGACAGCATTTCTTCCCTCGCCGCAGCCAGCATCTAAGATTCTCATTTCCGTAGAAAACCTTCCCTTCAGAATCTGATCCAGTAGGTAGATGTCGATATTTCCAAGCAATTTATTGAGTTCAGAGATATTCATTTTCCCATTTGTCTAAGGCTTGAATTGCTTTTTCTCTCCCAATTTCTATCAGTTCTTCCGCTCTATGAAACTCTAAAGTTCCAGCCTGATTTCGGGCTATTTGAATGGAAATATCAACCTTCTGTTTTTCAATCAACAAGGCAGAGAATCGATCTTGTAGCAAATCAAAGGAGCGTGTCATTAGGCTAATAGAGCTGAGCGACGTTTTCTTTTCTTCTTTGACCTGCTCGGGAAAATACTGACGCATTTTAATGCGATAATCAGCTACCCAAGCTGGCATGGAAATAAAGCTTTTGCCAGTTGCATCTTTTTTAGGTGGAATAACTAATTCAGAATCACCGGCATTTAATCCCACTACCACGATCATATTTTCCTCTGACTGCTTCAAAAGTGACAGTGGAACAGGGTTTAGCACTCCGCCATCAATTAATTCCTGACGATGAAGTCGTGCTGGCTGAAAAACGGTAGGAATGCTTCCGGAAGCACGAATAGCAGCATATAGACTGCCCTCGCTAAAAACCACTTCCTTCCCACTGATGTAATCTACCGCATTGCAGTAAAATGGTATCTCAAAATCTTCTATTTGGCAGTCTTTGATCACTTTTTTCAGAGCATTATATACTTTTTCACCCTTGATAAATCCCCTGCTTGAAAAGGTAAAATCCATCAAAGAAAATACGTCCAGCCGATCCAAATGGCAAATCCAATCTTTGAATTCGGGCATTTTCCCAGCGGCATACATCCCGCCAACGAGCGCCCCGGCTGAGCAACCAGCAATCTCAGCTATGCGATACCCCCGTTTTTCCAGCTCTTCGATCACGCCCACATGCGCTAATCCCCGCGCTCCACCGCTGCTCAAAACCAATGATACAGATTTACTTTTCTTCATATTATTTAGGGAATAAACAACTAAATTGACGCCATAAAACCCTCAACGAAAGTACGCATTATGAGCCAATTTAAACCCTTCCACCTCGCTTTCCCGATTAGGGACATCGCAGAGACACGTGAATTCTACGGAGATCTTCTTGGCTGTGAGATCGGTAGAAGCACTGACAAATGGATAGATTTCAACTTCTTCGGCCATCAGTTATCCGCCCATATTAAGCCTGAAGAATTGGCTAAAGCGAATACAAATGCAGTCGATGGCAAAAATGTCCCTGTTCGGCATTTCGGAGCTATTCTGCCTTGGCAAGAATGGCACGAATTGGCTGATAAATTAAAGGCGCATGGAATTGAATTTGTGATCGAACCCTACATTCGATTCAAAGGGGAAGTTGGCGAGCAGGCGACGATGTTCTTTCTAGATCCTTGCGGAAATGCGCTGGAATTCAAATCCTTTCAGGATGAAACTCAGATTTTCGCCAAATAAGCATACACATTGAAAAATCACTACCTAGATACCGGAATTGGAAGAATGGTAGAAATAGAGGGCAGAGAGCATCTTTATTTCAGCGGAACCTCCTATCTGGGAATGGTTCAAAACAATGATTTCCTGGATATTTTGGCTGATCGACTGTTTGATTTTGGCTCCAATCACGGACAAAGCCGAATCAACAATATTCGACTACTGATTTTCGACGAGTTTGAAGAGGCCTTTGCAGCATCAGCTGGCGCTCCTGCCGCGGCGGTTTTTAGCTCGGGGTATCTGGCAGGTATCGCCGCATGGAAATCCTGTCATAAAAATGCTGATGTAATCTGGATCGCTCCTGATGCCCACTCAGCGATAGTACCAGATGATTTATCCCCCTCTACTCAATTAAATTTTACACAATGGAAAAACTCCTGCTTAGAACAGTCAGAAGAACTTTCTCCTCGTAAAATCCTTTTGATTGGAAATGCCTTAGATCCTTTTCTCTGTGAGATCCACGACTATAATTGGGTGAAATCCATTGCTAAAAAACATGAAGTCACCTTGCTGATAGACGATAGTCATGCCTTTGGCACCATAGGAAAAAGTATCTATGGTACCTACGAAAACTGGGATGACCCGAATATCAACCTTCTGGTGACTGGCTCACTTGGAAAAGGGCTGGGTCTTCCCGCAGGAATAATTTTAGGAAATGAAATTCACATAGACTCCATCAAGTCAACTCCGCTATTCGGAGGTGCATCTCCAGGGTCACCAGCGCATCTGAGCGCTTTTTTGGATATGGAGCATATTTATTTGGAGGCGAAAAGCTGGCTGGAAGACGCCTGTGGAATATTCGCTCAAGAGACGGCAGAAGTATCGCAAATCAGTGGCAGTAGAGTATTTCCAGCATTTCCTTATGCAGATTCATCTTGGGTCAAAGAGTTTGAAAAAGCAGGTATTATCACCTCGTCCTTTCCTTACCCTACAGCGGAAAGTCCATCTGTGAACAGAATCGTGATTTCCGCCTTTCATGAATTAGGGGATATCATGTATCTAAATCAAATTATTCAAGGTTTGGTGAGGTAAGTGATAGAAGTGCGATTTTTCTTCCCTATTTAAATCGATAAATTTAAGAACCATGGTTCCCTCAAAGGCAAAAGAAAGATTCGAAAAGCATTTTACTCCGTACCTGAAGTATTGGTATAGACTCATCCTTCCGAGTGCGGTCTTCTTCGCCTTGACAACTCATTTCACGATTAACCGAGAAATCTCCTGGGAATTTATTAGCGACAGGAGCTTCTATTCTACCTTCATTTGGTACCTTATTCTCACTACAATTTCCAACTATTACGTCTTTTATCGGCCTAACTTGAGATATCATCAGAGCGCAGGTAAAAATTCAAATTAAATGAAAAAACCACCTTTCCTATATCGTTCCTTTTTCAATTTCTGGCTGGTTTATATCCTTCCTGCCAGCATTCTCACGATTATCCTCACACAGCTTTTCAAGGGTTCCATCAGCTGGAATTTCTTCAAGCTTCCATCTACCTATGTCAAAATGCTGATATTTCAGGTGATTTTTGGGTTGTGGATGTACTACAGAGATTATAAGCCAAAATCGAAGCAATTTAAAGATGGCGTATGATCAGCAAATCAATGCGGGAAAATGAAAAACAGTAAGACAAATAATCCTTCTACTAATCAGAAAACCCCTTTTCTGTATCGCTCCTTTTTCAACTTCTGGATGGTAGTAGTTTTGCCTGCCACAATCATAGCTCTGATTATTTCCAAGCTCTATTATAACAATACCATCAATCTAGAACCTCTAAGAGAACCAAACACCTGGTTTTACTTTATAATTCTGCAAGTTTTTGTCTCGTTTTTCACTTACCTGTGGGTGTATAGGTTGAAGGCAAAAAAGTACCGAAAGTAGGCTTTTGTTAAATCTCCCAAAGATTAATTCCTCATTTGGAGACAACTAGGCATAACGATGTAATTTTAAGCAAATTCAGACTTAATGAAAACCTCCATTTTAGCTTTTCTAATTCTCTTCTCCGCATTTTCCTGCCAGTTCCCGCATTCAGAAGAAGTCTCGCTTTTTGAAAGCTTGGAAAAATTGCCTTCCGTTGCTGTAACTGATCTCGCCGACTTTTCCTTAGGAAACGAGCATATCCTAATCAGCGGAAATCGGCAGGCAATCACCTTGGAAAGCATACAATTGTTGAGTGCCTTCAATGCGGCTATTAAAACGGAGACTGAGACAATTTGTCTGGAAAATCCAACTTCAATTACCAAATATCCTTTTGCTGCAAAGCTATTTTATCCACTCGAAAATCAAGGTTTGGAAGTAAGTCAGCTACAAATTATCAGTAAAGATAAGCTAGGAATCTCGCTACTTTACTCCATCAGGAATGTGGATAACTCTGCGAAAAGCGTTAAGTTTCAGTTTCAAGCGAATACCGGCCTCCAACCTAGTGTATTGAAGGACAGTACTTTTGGCGTCAACGCAGCAGACCAGATAATTTTTGATGAGTTGACTGGAATTTTCACCGCAAAGGATGAGGCAAACGATTGGTACGCAGTCTGGGGAAGCTCTCAGGATTTTGTAGTGAGTCCGATTAATTCAGATTGCACACCAGAAATCTCCGTATTGGGGGCCAGCGCTGGATTAGAAATTTCTTTGGAAATGGCAGGAAATGAAGAGCGAGTGATTCCTATTTTCATCGCCGGTTCTGACCAAGGAGAATTCACGGCCATTGAAACGTTGATTGATCTTCGGACTGATGTCCACACAGATTGGGACCAGAACTTTGCTTTGATAGATTCTCTGCAATCCACTTCCAAAATCACCATTCCTGATCAAGAAATACAGGAAGCTTATGAATGGAGCAAGTACAAAACGGGGTTAATGGAATTTGCAAAAGGATTAAAACGAGTTGATGGGGGATTAGACGACTCAGATGAGCTATTTAAATTTATTCAATTAGTAAGTAAGGATTTCGTTGAAAAGGTAGATCAGGAAATTTTCTTAACAAGAGGACCGAGACACTTAGCGCCAGGGCACGTTATGATACAGCCTTTACTTTTTATTACTCATTTAGGAATACTGCCTGACCGAGAGAACCGTGTGACCTACATCCGTCCAAATTTGCCAGCAGGTTGGGAGAAGGCTTCAATAGAGAACCTATGGATTGATGATAATCAAATCAGCATTTACATCAATTCTACGGATAACCAAATGACCGTAGAAGTCACCCAAACTCAGAAGAAAGCTGGTATTTCCATCGAGATTCCAGATAAATACACCAAAGTAAAAGTGCTAGGCAAGGAAGTCAGTAACGACACCAAAGACGGTTTCCGCAGAATATTGATGACTGGCGATCACGCCAAGATTGAAGCTAGAAAGGATTAGAGATTTAGCCAATAATTCAATTTAAACACCAAGGAGCGCTGTTTGGGAAGTAAACTCTCCGGGAAATAATTATCCGTATATACCAAGAAGAAATCTGAAACTGGAGCAAATCTCCACTGCAATCGGGTGTTTATATTCAGGTTATCGATCTGGTTATTGTACTGAATAAACGTTGTCCAAAATAGACTTTTAGTAAATGTCAAATCGATTCGTGGTCCAACTAACACCAGATCAGCATCGTTTTGAGGTGCTGGAAGTCTAATTCGTGCATAGTTGAAATTCATGGAGATATTCGCTTTGTAGCCAATTCGCACTGCCATTTCACTTTCTAGTTTTTGGTAGTTACCTGTGTAGTATTGACCACCTTCAGCTGTCAGCGTAACATTGAAAATATTCCTGGGGTTGCTTTTATACTCTAGCTGTAAGGTTTTGGTAGTATAATCGGTACCGGCTAATAATTTCTCTCCTCCAGTTCTAGTTGGATCAAAATCCTGAAATAAATACACATATCGGTTTTTTTGGGTTAGTGTGACTTCGGAAAAAGAGTTAAACTGAACCTTATAGCTCAGGTTAATATCTCTGTCAGTTGTGCCTATCGTCTCATTCCAATAGCCCTCAAATTCGACTTTGGGCCCATGTCTATTAATCAACCGAGATTGAGGATAAAATAGGTAGGAAACATCTGGGTTGAATCGCTTGAAATTTGACCTTGGTAAGTAACCAACTTCGGGATTGAAATCCTTTCCAATATCCTGAAAACTCGCACTCCAAGCCCAATGAATATCACTAAAAAGCATGTAGGCATTGAGTGAATAAGGTTTTTCAGTATCTCTAGATTCAAACGTCCTATGATAAAATGCCTTACCTGTCCACTTCCCATTCGCTGAATTGAGGTTGTAATCCAGACCCAAGAGTCTGTTGTAATCCGTGGGATCAAATAGAGATTGATATTCATCTTGCGCTAGTGATTCCTTGTCCACGTAAATCAAGCCTACATTCGATCTGGCAAAAACCTTCTTTTGAATCGCTAATACAGAAAAATTCTTCCCGGTAATCCCAGCTTCCTCCTCAGTTGCTGTCTGCATATTCATGGCACCTATCCTCCAGTTTTCATTGATTTTGCCACTCAGTCTTGCGCCGTAGATTATCTTGCTTTGCACATTTTGTCCTGTAGACGAATCTATATCCACCCCAATTCTTCTGGAGAAAAAAGGTCTGGAACGCATTTGTCCGAAGCTATCAAAGAGGTCAGCATTTTCCAGAAAAAACTGCCTGCGCTCTGGAAAGAAGATCTCAAATCGATCCAGGTTGGTCACCTGCTGATCTACCTCTACCTGAGAAAAATCCGGATTAAACGTTAAATCCAGATTCATCGCTGGTCCAAGGCCAATTTTTGCATCCCCACCGACTGCAGGTTTAAATTTTTCGCTGGTATTTTCCAGGTAATTTTTTGAAGTTTTGCCTGCCACATAAGGGATCAATGAAATGTTGGCTGATGTCTTCCTAAGGGGCTCCTCAAAAATCAACTTCCTGTTGAATGCTGTAGATATTATTGAAAAGTTTCTTGGAATAGGAGACCAAGTACTTCTTTCTCCTACATGGCTATCAATTCGATAAAAATTAACATTCCAGTTTTGAGCACCATCTTTAAATCGTAGTGTGGATAAAGGAATAATCACTTCTACCTGCCAGCGATCCTCAAATATCTTTGCCTCCGTATACCATTTGTTGTCCCAGGCTAAGCTCAAATCTTCAGATTTGGAGCCTCCATTTGATAGTAATCCTTCTCGTTGAACTCCATAAGGGTTTACCCCAAATTGGAAGGCATTCGTTTTGTCGTTGAAAGTGTCAAAAACAAATGTGATCCCGTCGTTCTGTTGTCCTCTATAATCGCGACGCAATGAAGTTGAAACATATTCCCTTGGTTCGTTATTCTCCATTATCGCTGCCAAGTAAAGGTTATTCTCATCAAAGGCAATCTTGACACGGGTTCTAACCAACGCCAGAGAAGTATCCGAGGGAAAATATTGCATAAAATCCGTACTCCAGCCATGATCACCCCAGATTTCTTCAGCTAAGATGCCATCAAGGACGATAGGCTCAGTTAGCTTAAAAGCAAAGGCGTTTGATTGTTCAAACTTTTGGGCGCAAAGATTGTATTGGACAAGGGTGAAAATTACAAGAAGAGGTAATAATTTTGTCATCAGCGATTATTCGAAACAAAAATATGCGCTGGCGTGATTTTTAAATCTTTTATTATATCAATGGTGGTAATCAGGTCTATTCGAAAAATTTGGCTAAATACTTTCCCCAAAAGCCGTAAGTATCAAGCTTCTACTCCCTCCGTTTCTCCGAAATTCACAGAGATAAATTCCCTGCCAAATTCCTAGGTTGAGTTTTCCACCAGAAATGGGTATTTGTAAGCTTGTGTCAAAAAAACTGGCTTTAATGTGCGCAGGCATATCATCCGGGCCTTCGTATGTGTGGATAAACCGTGGATAAGATTCTGGAATTAAATCATTTACGAAAGTTTGAAAGTCTTTTCTGACTGTGGGGTCAGCATTTTCATTGATTGTCAAGGCTGCTGAAGTATGCTGGATAAACACCTGCAAAAACCCAGTTTTAATCCGGGAAATTTCTGGAATCGCATCTTCTATTTTATCAGTAATCAAATGATAGCCTGATGGAAAAGCCGGCAAACGAAGTTGGTGCTGGAAAAACTGAGTCATTTCTAAAAGTAAGAAAAGCACCAGTGTACTCAAAAAAATGAGTAACCTGGTGCTTTGTCCATATGTTTGAAAATGCTTTTGAAATTCAAATTCTAGATCTTTTCAATGAAATTTTCCAGCACTCCAACCTCATCAATTCCAATTCTGACTTTGTCTCCCACTTCTAACGTGAAATCGTCCGGCACGATTCCCGTGCCCGTCATCAAAAAGCACCCAATCGGAAAAGTATTTCCTCGGAACAGCCAGCCTGCCAATTCTTTCGGCTTTCGCTTCAGCTGTGTCAGAGGCGTTTCTCCAACAAAAGCCAATACATCATCCCGGAATATTTCCAAGCGTATATTTGCCGTTTCTTCGATAGCCTTATCTGTGATGAAAAGGCAAGGGCCAATCGCCGCACAGCCCGCATAAACCTTCGCCTGAGGCAAATAGAGCGGGTTTTCTCCCTCAATACTTCTACTGCTCATGTCATTGCCGCAGGTATATCCTTGGATTTTTCCCGACGGAGAAACTACCAAAGTCAATTCGGGTTCCGGCACATCCCAAGTAGAATCTTTACGGATATTTACGGCTGATCCCGGTGCTGAAACCCGACTGGCAGTAGCCTTGAAAAATAGCTCTGGTCGATCTGCGTTATAAACTTTGTCATAAAAATCTGCTCCACCTGCATCTTGGGATTCTTCCATTCTGGCGGTCCGGCTACGGAAATATGTCACGCCTGCAGCCCAGATTTCCTGGTTTCCCATTGGGGCCAAAATCCCTTTTTCAAGTAGTGACTCAGCCTCCTCAGAAGATATTTTCGTCCAGGATTTGGATTTAGATAATAAGTGATCTTTTAGGTTTTCTTGGGCTAGCAAGACATCCCAGTCTAATTCAGGGCCCAAGAATACTTGGTTCTCCTGCTGCAAAAGTGTGCCTGAAGGCAGTTTGTATATTTTCATAGGTCAATAGGGTTTGGCTAGAAATTTAGGAAAAAGATTTGAGAGATGAATAAAAGATCAGTTATGAAAGTCCTGAAACAATCGCACTTATCGACTTTTGACAAATTAATTTTCTAATCAGCAGATTTGCTTAGCAATTTTTCACACTTACCTTTGCTTCTAGATCATAGGGGGTGCCTTAACAAAACGGGCTGAGATCATACCCATACGACCTGATCCGGGTAATGCCGGCGAAGGGAAATGAACAAGCGTAGCAACAAATAAAATCAAACCGATGAAGCGGTACCCTTCTGGATTTTCGATTTTGTCATTGCTACAGGGTAAACAAATACGGTAAGCTTCCCTAGAGCTTTCTCATGTTTCACTCAATCTTCCGAAAGGGAACATTACACATGAAAAAAGTACTATTAAACGTGGCATTTTGCCTGTTTACAATTTCCGTCTGGGCTCAGAATAGCATCAGCGGTAAAGTATTGGACGCTAACACCAGCGAACCATTAATTGGAGCCTCAGTTTGGACCGAAAAACAAGGTCGAGGAGCTGTTACGGACGCAGATGGAAATTTCACCATTACGAAATTAAATGAAGGAGAGATTCAACTCCGGGTCTCGTATGTAGGCTTTGAAACACTTCAAAAAAGCCTCAGCGTGCCTTTGGCAGGAGAATTAAGGCTGGAGCTTAATCCAACAGACCTGCTTTCTGAAGAGTTTATTGTGTCTGCCACAAGAGCATCTGCCACGACTCCAACCACATTTCAGACGATAGATAAGGAAGAGCTTGCCAAAAGAAACTTGGGACAGGATATTCCTATTCTTTTGAATTTCACTCCGTCCGTGGTTACGAATTCAGATGCAGGAGCAGGAATCGGCTACACCAGTATGAGCATTCGAGGATCAGATCAAAGTAGAATCAATGTGACAGTGAATGGAATTCCCATGAATGATGCGGAGTCGCATGGTGTTTTCTACGTCAACATGCCGGATTTTGCATCCTCTGTGGACAACATACAGATTCAGCGGGGCGTAGGAACCTCCACCAATGGCGCTGCTACTTTTGGTGCGAGTCTGAATATTCAAACGGATACCCGAAAAGATGAACCCTATGCTGAAATTTCCAATTCTGTAGGATCCTTTAATTCTTGGAAGCATACGGTAAAAGCAGGAACAGGACTTTTGAATAACCGTTTTGCTGTGGATGCAAGGCTTTCCAAAATCACTTCAGACGGCTATGTGGATCGCGCATTTTCTGACTTGAAATCCTTCTTTGTTTCGGGAGGATATTACGGTGAAAACCATGTGGTGAAACTGAATATATTTTCTGGACAGGAGCAAACCTATCAAGCTTGGTGGGGACTCCCAGAATCGAAATTAGAGAATGACCGGACCTTCAATTACTATACCTATGACAATGAGACGGACAATTACCAGCAGGATCACTATCAGCTGATCTATACCGGGAAAATCGGTTCCAATTGGAAAACTAACGCAGCACTTCACTATACGTATGGTCGAGGCTACTATGAGCAATTCCGTGAAGATGATGATTTTGCAAGCTATGCTCTTCCCGATGTGGAAATCGGCGGAGAAATAATTTCCAGTACGGACATTATCCGCAGAAGATGGTTGGACAACGACTTCTTTGGAGGAATAGCTTCTGTCAATTACATCTCTGATAATGGAAAGTGGGATGTCATTTTTGGTGGTGGAGCCAATCGCTACGATGGAGATCATTTCGGTGAAATCATCTGGGCAAGAATTGCGGGGGAGACAAACATCCGGGATCGCTATTATGATAACAATGCCGTCAAAGATGATCGGAATATTTATCTGAAAGCAACACATGAAATTACGCCTGGTTTGAATCTTTTCGGTGATTTGCAGGTCAGAGGAATCAACTACACTTTCTTTGGAGTCAATGACGATCAAAGAATAGTAGACGGAAATGAAACCTATACCTTTTTCAACCCAAAATTTGGATTGAGCTATGAACGAAGCAACGGGCAAGTTTGGTATGCGAGTTATGCAGTGGCAAATCGCGAACCAAAACGTTCTGATTTTACCGATAATCCGATTACTGAAATCCCTAGACCAGAGCGCTTGAATAACATTGAAGCTGGAGTTAGAGCGCAAAAAGGTAAGTTTAACTACAATGCAAATTTTTATTTAATGGATTACCAAGACCAGTTGATTTTGACAGGTCAAATCAATGACGTGGGAGCATATATTAGAGAAAATGTCGCAAATTCTTATCGTGCAGGAATCGAACTATCTGGAGGCTACCAAGTTTCGAAGGCCTTGACTTTGGGCGGAAATTTGACGCTGAGCCAAAACAAGATCAAAGAATTTACTGAATACGTGGATGATTATAGCACAGCAGAATTCCAACAGGAGGAATTTACGTACGAGGATACCGATATCGCTTTTTCTCCAAACACTATTGCGTCAGCGATCATCGAGTATAAGCCAATCCAAAATCTATCGTTGAACTGGATGTCCAAGTATGTTGGAAAGCAATACTTAGATAACTCGGAAAGCGACAGTAGATCACTGGATTCCTTCTTTACCAATGATATCCGAATCAGCTACCAAGTGCAACCGAGGTTTTTCAAAAGTTTAGAGGTAAATCTTTTGGTCAATAACATTTTCAATGAGCTGTATGAACCGAATGGCTACACGTTTAGCTATTTCGTGCCTGGAGAAAGCCAAAAGCAATTGGTAACTGAAAACTACTATTACCCGATGGCGGGAACCAACTTTATGTTGGGATTGAATATGAAATTCTAAAGGGTTTATACTTTTAGTAGCACTGATTTTCCCGAACTTGTTTTGAGAAAATCAGTGCTTTTTTATTACCGCAATAGTGATGTAAGGAGTCGAGATTTAAGCCGTTCAAAAAATTTACTTTTTCAAATTCCTATCCCAATTTTTATTTCCTCCAAGGCTTTCACCGCATCCCTTTCTTGTGTATAATCAAGTACTAAGAATTTGGCCCCATTTGCTAACAAGACAATTTTATAAATAGTGACCAGCCCATTCATTGTAGGTGTAATGCCATTGGGGGTAAAAGATGTTCGAAAAGTGTGATGTATCAATTCTAGATGGTCTATATCTGGGAATACTTCCCATTCGCCAGATTCAAACCAGAGAATCCTCTGGTATTCCTTGAATTTTCTGCTTTGAAAGTCAAAAAGAGTACCTGATCTAAGAGAGCTCAAAATTATTCCAATCAATAATGCTCCGCCACCAACTAATGCAATTTTCAGATTATCTGTATCCAAATCAGCAAAAAATGGTGTAATGATAACGATCACTCCAGAAGCAAGAAGGATCTGGCCAAGTATTCTAGGACCCTTAGTCCCATCGTTTCTACTTTTATAGTCGAAGTGCTTCACGGGTTTTAAATCAGTTTCATTTGACATTTATCTTTTTTATTAATACCAGCGAAATCACAGAATAAATTAGCAAATATTTATACAAATCCTCTGAGAGCGCAAATCGGAGATTGTTTATGAAAGAATATGTTTCCTCATAAAAAACTGAGGACACTAAGTGCATTAATCCAGCAAATAAAAGAAGATGTAAGGAGGAAGTCAGAAATACGAAAAGGAGCCTTTTAAGTAACAGTAGAGAAATTTTGGTCAGCAATGAAAACTTTTTGAAGGTAATACCAGAAAGAATAGCTACTGGAAACACTAAAACCCAAAATAAATTGCGTAGCAGAGGCTCGGAATAATAGTGAGAAAATTGCTGGTTTTCCTTAACCAGTATGTCTTGAAAAATCGTCACCAAAAGCACCAGAACCAAGACGACGAGATATTTCAGCGTCGCTTTGATTCTGGGTTTTTTCTGGAGGATATTCATCTGTTTATGTTCGTTTTTACTTGCTAAAATCTGCCCCGTGAAGAAGGAAACGGGATAGAATGTTGGACACTTTCATAGTGCTAAGCTTTTGCTGTCAGCAGCGCAAAAAGCTTCTCATTCACGTAATAATTTCCTGTCCCCAATTTCTCTTTGCGCAGCACCCTGTCTTCCGCAAGTTTATTGAGGTAATTGGCCGCCGTGATTCTGGAAACTCCAAGATCCCGCACGATAAACTCAATCTTGGTATAAGGATGTTTGAACAGGTTGTTCAACAACTCTTGAGAGTAAAACTTGTAGTTATCCCGAAGTTGAATCTTCATTTCAGCCATCTGAACTTTGAGGTTTTCTATCAATACGATAGTCTCCCGAGCCGTATTTTCCACTCCTGCAATCATATAAGATAACCAATTTTCCCAATCCCCTTTTTCCCGAACACCCTGAAGCAATCTGTAATAATCAGCTTTGTTGCGGATGATATGGCTGCTCAGATAGAGGATAGGCAGCTTTTGCAAGTCACAAAGAATGAGATACAAAATATTCATAATCCTTCCCATACGACCATTGCCGTCATAAAATGGGTGAATACTCTCAAACTGAAAATGAATCACTGCCATCTTTACAAGTGGATCCAGATCGCTTAGTTCCGGATTATTGATAAACTGCTCCAAATTTGACATCAGAGAAATGATTTCATTTGGATCTTGTGGTGGCAAATACACTGTTTCGCCAGTCTGTGCATTTTTCAGCGCAGTGCCGGGAAGCTTGCGGAATCCGGCATTGTTCCCCTCCAGCGTCTCCTGAATCTCTAAAATGATCTGATTGGTCAGCAATCCTTTCTTTTCAACTAACTCAAATCCCCGCTTCATCGCCGCTACATAGTTCTGAACTTCCTTGATTGCCGGCGTCAAAGACTCAAATTCCAGGTCCGACTTGAACAGCTCGTCATGCGTAGTGATGATATTTTCCACGGCAGAGCTGTCCTTCGCTTCTTGAATAGCCAGCGTATTCAGCAAGATCTCATGATTAGGAATGGAGTAGATTAATCCCTTCAGCTCCGCCAAAGCCGCATGTGCGGCAGGCAGTTGCTTGAGAATTGTTCTTGTTTCCAATTCATCAACATGAGGAAGAAGGGAGATTTGCCAGGTCATATGTAAAGATTATTCTATTTTCTTTACAAAGGTACTGGCTTATGTATAGAAAAGCTACAGTTTCTTTACATATGAAAATGTATATGTAAAGATTTTTGCGTTTTCTTTACATAAGGGTAATGATATGTTAAGTGATTTTACATATCATAATGGAGAAAAATTGGCGGTAAGGGCGAAATATTTTTCGCCCCTACCCAAATAATATCAATCCGGAAACATACTCTTATCCATACCCGGCACAATCCTCAACGCATTTTTATAGTAAAGCTTTTTTAAGACTTCATCAGAAAGTCCTAAGCCATACATAGCCCAAAAGGCATGATACTTTTTATAATAAGGGAAGTATTCATCGTCAGTTTCCAAGACCCTGAAATAGGTGTAATACTCTTCTTTATTATAAGCATCTTTTCCAAAAAGAACGCGATCCTGATACTTTTCAAAAAACTCATTTGCACGTCTCGGCTGACGACCAAACTCAGCGATCACCGCTCCAATTCCAAAATTGACATTTGGATATTTCTCCAAATGGGCACTTGCAGCATCCAGGTCATTAGCCATCCATCCCATATGTGCATTGATGAAAGTTGTCTCAGGGTGCTTTTCGAAAACATGATGTTGCTCAGCCATAATCTGCTCGAAAGGCGCTGGATTGTCAGCTCCACGCGCCCTATTAGGGTGAGTTTTCAGTTCTAGCCATCGCTCATTATTGGCGTCCATCTCCTGCCAAAACTGCGCAGGGTCTGCAGAATGAATAATCACTGGAATTCCCAATTCACCGGCTTTTGCCCACACGGCATCCAAATCCGGATGATCCACAGGAACTCTGTTTCCATGGATATCATTTACATTCAGACCGAGACTCTTATAGATTTTCAAGCCGCTTGCTCCGGCAGCCACATCTTCTTCCAATTCTTTGACAGCAATTCTAGTCCAGTTTTCATCTCCAAAACCTGCGAAATTCAAATTGGTAAACACCATGAATCTGCCTGGAGCGTGGGTATTAAATTCGGTGATCATGGATTTGATGTAATCTTGCTGGGTATTGCTATTCCCTCGTCCAAAACCTCTACCACTTAGATTCACCAAAACTCCCATGTTCAACTCATCCATTTCACCAATTAGCTGATCAATTCTTTCTTCATTTATTCCTCCTTGGTGACTGTGGATATCTACAAAAGGAAATTTCGCTCTCTGCACAGGATGTTCAGGGACTTTGAGTGTAGAGGGCGGGTTATATTCTTCAAAACTCATATCCTGGGCATATGTCGTGACTCCTAACATTAGCAGTGCAGGCATAAGCAATAATTTTGTAGAAATATTCATAGACTATCTTTTAGTGTTTAGTAGGCTTGCTTACGCAAAATTTTATAAAACAGTTAAGTATTTTTAAAACATAAAATCCCGAGCCAAGACCCGGGATTTAGGATAATTGAAATTATCTAGTTGTTCCGCCCTGAATTACTTGTCCAAAGAAAATCGCATTCATATAGAGTTTGTTTGTCCCAAACCAGAAAGCACGGAAGTTCATATTATCAGCGAAAGCAACAATACGTCCTCTTCCAATACCGGAAACCTGAATTACAGAACCATTTTGAATGCCCGCAAGATTTGAAGGATGCAGATAGCCTGATGCTAAGGGCTCATCGGTGTAAACCAATGGGTTTGCATATGGATTTTCTGAAGGCTCCAGGAATAAATTATCATTTCGGAACGTGTGAATAGCAGTATCTAAGTAGCCGTAGCCAATGGGATGAGTAAGGTCTAGCCTTGCATTGAAAATCGCGCCTCCTGTTACTTTTGCACCGGTTTCGTTTTCATAATCTGCGTAGCTTTTTTGTAAATCTTTTTCAGCTTCGGCTCCATCCCGGAACTTGAAATCGCCTACTTCATTTTGAGCGAGAAATTGAAGCGCTCCGCCTTTTGCCAATAAAGTTCCTCCTCCGGACACCCAAGATCTCAAGGTAGCAGCACCAGACTTTCCAAGACCACTATATCTGCCATCAGGCATTAGAATTACGTTGTATCTATCAAGTGTACTGCTACCGATATTATCCATGGACAATAGCGTAATCGGCATTTCGTAGCGCTGATCGAGCAGATGCCAGATTTCCCCAGCTTCGTAGCTATCCACGCCACCTTCTACCAAAAGCGCAATTTCTGGTTTGTCGAGCACCATCATATTTGGCGATCCCAAATTCATACCGCCAGTATAGCCAGTAGTCAACCCATAAATATCTACAGTAGATTTCTGTGCTATTTCAGAGAGTTTGGTGAAAAAAGCCTGGTCATCCAGTCCACTTTCTCCTTTTCCTATTAACAATGTGCCTCTACCGAATTTTTTGCCATCGGCAGTGGAAAATTCTCCTGTCGCTACTCTAACCTGGAAATCTTCGGCCATCAATTTATAGGCAGCCTTTGGAGCGTAATAATCCATCCATTCCATTGCATATTGATAAGCTCCGACAGTGCCAATTACTTTACCTGGCGTTAAAGTGATAGAGCTTTTGGTAATTTCATTTACACTTGCCAAGTTCAAAATCTGACTATTCAAGGCCATGTAATCTAAGTTAAAAGCCATTGGGTATGTCCATGCAGAAATATCATAGAATAGGCTATCCTTGAAGGTATTTCGTGTTTCAAACATTGCCTTGATCAATCTGTATTGAGGCTGATCAGCTGGCACGATGTAGGAAGTTTCTTTTTCAAATTCTTTCCCGTTCACCGTGATATCGTCATTCAGGCTGAATACTTTGATATCATGCTGCAGGATCAAATCAGCAAGGTGGAAGCTTCGTGCGTCATCTTCCTTACTTCCAAAAATGTAAGCTTTATTCGTATCAGCATCGACTTCTTTTTTAATATCACTGTAGAAATCCTTCATGAATTGATTCAATTCTTGGCGCATTTCTTTTGCGGCCTGAAAAGAGGAGAGATTAGCAGTGAACTGGTTTCTGATCGTGAAAGGAAAGCTCAGCATCCCATTTACACTTTCCTGCAGATGGCCTCGTGAGCTGGCTTGCTCAAACAAAATTCCTATAGAACCTTGGACATCTGGATAGGTTGAGCCTTTTCCATAATAGTAATCATCGTAATTCTCCTGATTGTAGTAAAGGGAGCCAATTTGATCCAAAGCTTTCGCGTGGTAGGTACCTATCTTCTCCGTCAGTTCAAAGTTCTTTTCTGGCGTGAGTGGGTGCATTCTTGCAGGTACACCTGGTTGGAAAAAGAAGGTGCTGTTTGTCCCCATTTCATGGAAATCCAAGTGGATATTTGGAAGCCAATCTTGGAAGACGCGCACTCTATTTCTGGATTCTGGATGCTGGACAGGTAGCCAATCTCTATTCAAGTCAAACCAATAATGGTTCGTTCTGCCTCTAGGCCATGCTTCGCTGAACTCCACGTTGTTTGGGTCGCCATTCATGTTATAGGACTTATGAGTATTCACCCATGAAGCAAAACGATTCAAGCCATCTGGATTTATGGCTGGATCTAGCAGCAAAACCATATTGTCCAAATCTCCAGCGATTTCATTTGCTGCCGCAAAATGATAGGCTGCCAGAAGAGAAGCATTTGCTCCGCTAGGCTCATTGCCATGAACAGAATAGCCCATAAACATCACAATCGGCATTTTTGCAATATCTGCCGAGGCACTGGCTTCCCTCAACTTTTTCCGATCTGCTTTGATTTGATCGATTTTTGTAAGGTTTGAAGGTGAGGTAATTGTCAAGAGAACTTGAGGTCTTTTCTCATACGTTCTACCTGTTTCCTCGAATGTCACCCGGTCCGATGCCTCTGCCACTGCCTTCATGTACATCACGAGTTGATCGTGACTCACATGCCATTCTCCCACTTCATAACCCAAGACTTCCTTTGGCGTAGGGATGGACTCATCATAGGTATAGCCGGCTGGCAAGTAGTAGCTTAGATCGACTTGAGCATAGCTACAAAGCGCGAAAAAGGATAAAATCAGCGAAAACAGACTTCTTTTCATATAGATTGGTGGTTTAACTTTTAGCTAAATTCTTATTTCGAGTCCATAAAAAAAGCTATTTTGGTTCAATGGTTAAAATAATTGAAGAATACACATGGATTTAATAGCATCTGGAGACGGGCAACTTATTTGGCAAATTTCATTCCTATTCTCTGTGGTTTACCTAGGTTTTTGGGCTTATGCGCTATTTGACGCCCTAGGATCGGAATTTAGGGCAGCTCACAGTAAATTCCTGTGGGTTTTAATAATTTTGATTGCTCCTTTTATCGGAACATTTTTATATCTCGCCATGGCTAGAAGCATGAGAAAAGAACGGCGAAGATTTAATCCTTCATTTTCAAAACAACCAAACTCCTAACTAAATGACACTAACATTTATTCAGAATATGGGCGGAGCCTCACTTCTGCTTTTTCTCATTTTTGGAATTCTATATACCATATTTTGGATTTACTGCCTGGTAGATGTACTTCGCTCAGAATTCAAAGATCCGAATATGAAAATCATTTGGATAGTGATTCTCTTATTTGCACAAGGTATTGGGCCGATTGTATATCTGGCGATGGGAAAAAGCACTAAAATCACAAATTATTCCTGATATGTTTGGAATGGGCGCTATTGGGTTAATCATTTACGCGATCACTATTTTCGATGTGGTGAGCAGTAGGTTTGCCAACCCAAATGACAAATTGATTTGGGTGGTAATTGTAGTCTTGTTGCCACTTTTAGGGGCTATTCTCTGGTTTTTAATTGGAAGAGGGAAAAGGATTTGAAATCAAATTGATAACTTATTCGTTCAATTGAAATAAATGTATGAATCATGGTAACTGTAATCAAAAAGGGATCAGATAAAAAAGAAATAGAGAAAGCACTATCAAAAGCAAAAAGCAAAAAAAACTTTGATGCTCAAAAATATTGCGGAGCACTTAATTTAAAAGAAGACCCTCAAGTAATCCAAAAGGCTATGAGAAATGAATGGAAATAGTCTACTGCTTGACACCAACATTATTCTTTACTTACTTTCAGGAGATCAGACTATTGCCGATTTTTTAAACAATAAATCGATATTTATTTCATTTGTAACTGAGCTAGAATTGTTAGGATATAATGACCTAACTACGAAAGGAAGGCAAATTGTTGAAAATTTATTGGAAGACTCTGCCATAATTGACATTAATTCAGAGATAAAAAAGCTTGTCATTGAATTAAGAAACTCAAATAAAATCAAGCTTCCTGATGCAATAATTGCAGCTACTGCATTTTACCTAAATATCCCTTTGATGACAGCAGATAAGCGTCTTTCGAAGGTTAAGGAATTGAACATACTTCTATTTGAAAAATAGAATTTTTGGGCATCTATAAACTAGAAGTACTTAATTATGAGAAGTCTATTTCTGTACTACAAGCAAATCAACAGTTTCAACATCCCTTTCTCACTTAGCATTGCCTTGTTAGTATTATCAGAAAGAGGCAGTTTTTCAGTTTTTTTCTTTTTACCCTTGCTGACTGTAGGTTTTTTGCTTTCACTTTATCTCTATCAAGTAAGGTATGCCAATCAATACTTTTTCTATTACAATCTAGGTTTGGATAAGCTAAAATTGATAGGTTTTACCTTTGGAATAAATGCCTCAATCGCACTAGTCTATTTCTTAATTTTCTGATCGATGATGGCCCTGCATAGCTTAGAAGTCGATAGCATAATCAAATCATTTGGGCAAAAGCATCTCTTAACAGACATCTATCTTAAGTGCGCAACGGGTGAGGTTATAGGTATTCTTGGACGAAATGGAACAGGAAAATCCACACTCCTTCAGATCATCTTTGGTTCGGTAGAAACGGAAAATAAAAGCATACGAGTAGATGGCAAACCCTTATCAAAAGCTTATTCGACTGGAGATAAAATAGCTTATCTACCCCAAGGAAATTTCTTGCCGAAAAACATTACTGTTTCGGGGGTCATTCGAACCTTTATCCCAGACGAAACCAGAAGAAGTTCAGTCAAGGCAAATATCAGAGTAGAACCGCTTCTGAAGAAAAAAATCAATTCGCTTTCAGGAGGAGAGAAAAGGTACCTCCAAGTATTGTTAATTCTAAACCTCCCTACGGCATTTGCTCTACTAGATGAGCCTTTTTCCCAAGTAGAACCGCTCTACAGGGCTGAAATAAAGGCCCTCATTGATTTACATAAGCAAGAAAAAGGCATCATCATCACGGATCACGACTATGTGAATCTGATGGATGTGAGCGACAAAACGTTCCTGCTGACTGGAGGCGCACTGAAGCCTATCCAAGATAGAAAGCAACTCATCGAATACAATTACCTGCCGCCCGAAAAGTCCCAATCGGAAGAAGAAGCTGTAGATGAACGCTTTATTACCGATAAGCAAACGGCGAAAGACTTAGGTCTATCCGTCAATTACGATGAGGAAAGCCTCTTGGCGCTTTTTGAAAAGCCTGCTTCTAAAGGTGGGAAAGTATACTTGGAGAAGCTGTTTGGAAGTCCAACGAAGAGCAAAACCATCCTACAAAACAGACAGAAAGCAATTCAATTCTTTCAGACAAATGACTTCCTATTAAAAGTTGACAAAAAGCAACTTGACTTTATCGCTGTGTATCTGGAGTCTGGAATAGCGGTAACTTCTTCTTCCTATTTCAGCTCTTTGTCCATTTATTTGAAGAATACGTATAGAACTTCAAACAATTTTTACATCCAGGAAACTGGGATGCAGCATGTGTTTGACTTTTTGAAAAATGCGCTACAACTCGCCACTAAAATCCAAGACCTAAGCCCAACCTGGTATTTATCAGATCTTGCTTATCAGATTCAAGAGAAAATAAACAGTAATAGTTTTCGGGACTTCATAGATAACTATGGTAAGAAGCCACTTTCCCTCCACTTTTCAGCCTTTGACTATATTTTGAGAAAAAAGGCAAAGGAAGAATTGCTCTGGTTGCTCGAACGCTTTTATGAATTTGATGCATACAACGCGGTAGCTCAAACGAGTAGAAAGTATAAGCTCTCGATTCCTGAATATGAAGAGGAGCAAGCCTCTCTTATAAAAATAGAAGGGTTATTTCACCCAAAGTTGGCGAAAGCTGTAGGGAATGACTTCACTATTTCAGCGAAAGAAAACATATGCTTTCTGACTGGGGCAAACATGTCTGGAAAATCCACCTTTTTAAAAGCCTTCGGCCTTGCCGCTTATCTCGCTCATTTGGGATTTCCTGTCCCAGCTACCAAAATGAAAACGAGTATTTTCGACGGGCTCTTCACTACAATCAATCTTTCTGATAACCTCAATACCGGCCTGAGCCACTTTTACAGCGAAGTAAAAAGAGTAAAGGAAGTAGCTAGCGAGATCAAAAATGATAAAAATCTGGTTGTGATTTTTGATGAGTTATTTCGTGGCACAAATGTCAAAGATGCCTCTGCAGCCTCTTCATTGATTATTTCTGCAATCGCCCAACAGACCGGAAGTGTCTATATCATCTCTTCACACATAATGGAAATCGCACAGGAATTGGAAAAGCAAAAGAACATCTTCTTCAGATGCTTTGATGTAAAAGTGGTGAATGATGAAGCTAAATATACCTACAAACTTGTCGATGGAGTTTCCAAAGACAGTCTAGGGCTGCATATCGTCATCAAAGAGCAAATAGTGGAATTGCTAGAAGGAAAAACTCCTAATTCTTGACTTATGAGGGAAGGATTACTCCCTTTGTCTCTAATTATAAATATGCTTTAAGGCTGGCACCAAATCAGGACATTCGTAATCGAAACCTGCTTTTTGGATTTTTTGAGAAGAAACTCGATTGCCACCAAGAACCATTGCCGCCATCTTTCCAAGAACTAGTTTGAGGACGAAACCCGGTACGCCTATTCCCACATAAGGTTTACCCTTAGCTTTTGCCGCTGCTTGAGTCAATTGCTGATTGGTAGCAGGATTTGGGGCAACTGCATTGAAAACTCCCTGTAGCGTAGTCTTTTCCAATGCAAAGACAAACATTCTAGCCAAGTCTTCTATACCTATCCAACTCATCCATTGATCTCCTGTACCGAGTGGAGCTGCGATAGGTGGCTTCATCATTTCTCCAAGTGCTCCACCATTGGCATCGAGCACAATTCCTATTCTGAGCATCACAGTTCGAAGGTGCAATTCCTCCATTTTCTTCACTTCATTTTCCCATGCTACCACTGTACGAGCTAAGAAATCTGATCCTGGCTCATGCATTTCGTCCATCAATGATGTCCCAGTATTGAATCCATAATATCCCACAGCAGATGCTGAAATAAAGGTGTTTGGCTTTTCGGTGGCATTTTCTACGGCTGTGTAAAGCAACTTAGAACTATCAATTCGAGAGTCCAAGATGAGCTTTTTACGTTCATCCGTCCAACGTTTATCAGCCACACCTGCACCGGCTAAATGAATGATGGCGTCTGCCCACTCTACTGCCTCAGTCTCTATAGTTTGCTTATCTAGGTCCCATAGAAATGACTTTTGCTTTTGTTTGGATCTACTTAGCCAGGCAACTGAATACCCTTTCAGTTCCAGCAGCTGAGTGATTTTTTGGCCAATAAGACCTGAACCTCCGGAAATAAGAATATTTTTCATTGCTGGGTGATTTATTTTAAGATAACCCTATATCAATCCAATATGTTACTCTTCTCTGATAATATAAGGCTATGTACGCTTCTTTAAATTCAATTTCTATTCCTAATTTGGGCTAACTAATTGAAAAAACTAGTTTGAACAGTACATCTATTTTTCGGTACGTACTACTCTGGATCGTTTTGAGTCTGGTAATCGGCTTACTTTCAGGGGCTGCCTCCGCTATTTTTCTAATTGCCTTGAACTGGGCTACTAATTACCGGGAATCTCACATCTGGATCATTGCATTTCTGCCAATTGCCGGGTTTGTAATAGGTTGGAGTTATTACCGGTTTGGTGAAAATTCTGTAAAAGGGAATAATCTTTTGCTGGATGAGCTTTACAAAACAGAAAAACCGATTCCCCTTAGAATGACTCCTCTGGTGCTATTAGGAACTGTTTTGACACATTTATTTGGAGGGTCCGCTGGACGTGAGGGCACAGCAGTGCAAATGGGAGGATCACTTGCTGACCAACTTACAAAGTATTTTAAGGTGGATCCAGCAGATCGAAGAATCATTTTAATAGCTGGGGTTTCCGGGGGATTTGCCTCTGTTTTTGGGACACCCTTGGCTGGAGCAATATTCGCATTAGAATGGATGTTGCATAGGAAAATTAGATGGAAATCAGTGTTTCCAGCCTTTTTGACTGCTTTTGTGGCAAATTGGGTTTGTGCCTCACTTTTTGGAGTTGGCCACACGCATTATTTGGTAGATTTGGTTCCTCCGCATACGTTGATCAACCTACTTTGGATTATTCCCGCAGGAATTGCCTTTGGATTATCCGGGAGATTATTTGCCCAAAGCAATCATTTTTTTTCTCATCTATTTTCCAACTACATTTCTTATCCTCCACTTCGCCCGGTCATAGGTGGACTGGTGATCGCAGGAATTGTATACATTTCGGACAGTACGACCTACATAGGGCTTGGTATTCCAAGGATAGTTGAAGCCTTCGAGACTCCACTACCATGGTATGATTGGCTGGTGAAAACTGGCCTGACCAGCTTTACTTTAGGAGCTGGCTTCAAAGGCGGAGAAGTGACACCTTTATTCTTCACAGGAGCCACATTGGGCAATGCACTCTCTTCCTGGATTCCACTTCCGCTTGCCTTATTGGCAGGCATGGGATTCGTAGGCGTTTTTTCAGGAGCAACCAATACTCCACTCGCATGTACTGTGATGGGCATGGAACTATTTGGATATGAATCAGGCATATTTTTGGGAATTGCCTGCTTGATCGCCTACCTTTTCAGTGGAAAATCAAGCATCTATTCCTCACAAAATCTGGATAAAAAATTCCATTTATATCCAGCTGAAGGGATTTTTAAAACTTCAGAAAAACCAACTAGCAAAAAGGATAGGTAACCCTTGTACGCGTAATTGTAAGCTATGAAACTAAAGCTGAAATTCTTTTCTAACCCCGATCGAAACATCCTTTTTCTGAAGAAGGTGATGAAGATTCAGGAAAAAGTAGTTCAGCTTAGCAGTATTTTAGCTTTTGGAATATTACTATTTCACTTAGGCTACTCAATAGACCCAAAAGATCAAGTTGCAACATCTTTCCTATTCAACTTGTGTTTGATGTTGATAGGCACAGGTTACTTGGTAAAAGTATTCCTCGTGGAGAAATCAATTTATCCTGCAAGGGTAATCTTTGAAATTCTACTCTCCATACTCCTTTGTCTTACGGCATTGGTTCGGTGGAATTTATTTGGAAATGAGACTACAGAGATGATCCTCTCTTTTTCGACTCATTATCACCTAATCAATGCCTTAGTCATTATCTTATTTTTCATAGAACTAAGCAAATTCAGCTTAACGGTGAATGAGCTTAAGCTCAGTCCTTCTCTAGTATTTATTCTATCTTTCATAATCCTGATATTCGTGGGAACAGGACTTCTGAGCCTTCCTGAAGCCACCACTAGAGATATCAGCTTTATAGATGCATTGTTTACTTCCACTTCAGCCGTATGCGTTACAGGTTTGATCGTACTAGACACTGCCAAGGATTTCACCTTTTTTGGTCAGGTGATTATCATGATACTTTTCCAAATCGGAGGACTTGGAATCATGGTTTTCACCAGCTTCTTCGGGTTCTTTTTCAAGGGAAGTTATTCTATAGAAAACAGGCTTTTCATACGCGACTACATCAATGAGAACAATGTAAATGAGATTTACACCACCTTATTCAAAATCATCTCCTTTACTGTTTTGGTAGAAGGTATTTGTGCTTTCCTGATTTATCATTTCACAGATTCTGCTCAATTTTCTGGTCAGGGAGACCAGCTCTTCTTTTCACTTTTTCACGCCATTTCTGCTTTCTGCAACGCAGGTTTTTCTACGCTAGGTAATGGACTATATCAGGAAGGGTTTAGGGAGGCATACAATATGCATTTAGCTATAGCCTTAGCAATTGTTCTAGGTGGAATCGGGTTTCCAGTGGTGTTAAACTACTATTCCTATGTAAAGCATCTGATTGTTGGTTTTGTGAAAAGCGTGCTCGGCTTAGAAAAATACCGGCACACACCAAGAGTTTCCAGTGTGAACACTAGACTGGTGGTCTATACCACTGGTATTCTACTGGTAGTTGGAATGGTAGTGTATGCGATTTCGGAGCAAGAGCACACCTTGAAAGGACTTAGTCTGTATGGGAAATTTGCTACTACAGTTTTTGGAGCAGTCACTCCTAGAACTGCAGGTTTCAACACTGTAGACATGCGCGAATTGGCAGTTCCTACTGTACTGGTTTATCTTTTCCTGATGTGGATAGGAGCATCGCCTGGATCCACTGGCGGCGGACTAAAAACGAGCACCTTTGCAGTAGCTATGCTCAATACCTTCAGTATCGCTTCAGGGAAAACCAGAGTGGAAGTATTCAGAAGACAACTCTCCAATGAAACGCTCAAAAAAGCCTTTGCTGTTATTTCTTTGTCCGTGCTTGTGATGGGTCTTGGGGTATTTCTACTAATGGTTTTTGATCCTGAACTCCCCATGATTGATGTGGCTTTCGAAGTTTTTAGCGCATTTTCCACAGTTGGGCTTTCCTTGGGGATCACCTCACAATTGAGCTTGGGAAGTAAATTAGTCTTGATGGTAATCATGCTCATCGGAAGAGTAGGAACATTAACTATTCTAATTGCAATCGTTCGAAAAATAGGCGAACAACGGTACAAATACCCTGAAGAAACCGTCTTTATAACGTAATCTAAAACACATGAAATATATAATTGTAGGCATAGGAAACTTTGGAGGATATCTGGCAAAACGCCTGACAAATCTAGGTCACGAAGTGATCGGTGTGGATTCCAATGAAGGCAGAATTGAAATGATCAAAGACAGTATCACTCATTCCATTGTCATGGATGCCACAGATCAGGCGGCGGTAAAGAATCTACCTTTGAAGGAGACTGATGTGGTCATTATTGCCATAGGAGAGGATATTGGAGCATCCATCATGAGCACAGCCATTTTCAAGCAGCTCAAATCAAAGCGAATTATAGCGCGTGCAATTAACGATTTGCATGAGACGGTGATTCAAGCAATTGGAGTGGATGAAATAATCCATCCGGAAGAGGAGACTGCAGATCGACTTTCCAAGCGACTTGAAATGAAAGGCGTTTTGGACTCTTTGGAGATTTCGGATGAGTATAATATTGTGGAAGTAAAAGTGCCTGGTAGATATGTCGAAATGACTGTAGCTGAAGCGGATATCAGGAAGGAATTTTACTTGAATATTCTTACTATTATAAAAATCGAGCAGAAGAAAAATCTACTGGGTATCAATACTCCTTACAAAAATGTGATTGGCGTGGTAACTCCTGAGTATGCCTTCGAGGCTGAAGATATTTTACTTCTCTTTGGTAAGGTGAAAAACATACAGGATTTCCTAAAATTCGGCGATTAAAACAGTTTTTCTCCACAGTTTTTGCAATAATTGTCTGTCTGAAGAAGTGGGGTATATCTACATTTAGGGCATATTTTATCTCCTAGCAATAGTTCATCTTTTCTTTTTTGCGAAGCCATCTCAGAAGAAACAATGCCTGTGGGAACTGCGATGATCGCATAGCCAAGTAACATGATCAGTGAAGAAACCAGCTGACCCAGAGGAGTAACTGGATAGATATCACCAAATCCTACAGTAGTCAAGGTCACAATCGCCCAATACATCCCGACGGGAATACTGGTAAATCCATGCTCCGGGCCTTCAATGATAAACATGAAGGTTCCCATGATAAGCACAATAGTGATCACAAATCCTATGAATATCATAATCTTGTGAGAGCTCGATTTTAAAGATTTGGTCAGATACTCTGCCTCAGCCACATATCGACCAAGCTTCAAAATACGAATTACACGCAAGAGACGAAGGGCTCTTACTACCGTGAATAATTGGGAATTAAGTACAAAGAAGCTGAGATAGGTAGGTAAAATTGCCAGCAAATCAACCATACCAAAAAAGCTGAAAATATAGCCAGTAGCCTTTCTGGATAACCAAACTCTCAATAAATATTCGATTGTAAATAGAATTGTAAATAACCACTCAAGAATTAAAAAAGCCTCGCCGTAATCTTCTCTTAGACTGGCAACTGAATCTAAAATTGCCACGAAAATACTTCCAAAAATCATGAATAAGAGGACCACGTCAAACAACTTTGACGCCTTATCATTTGATTCAAATACGATGTGTGCTAATCGCTTTTTGGTGATTTTCATGAGGGAATTTAGAGAAATTTCATAGGCAAAACCAACCCTAGTCCAGGTAATATACCCGCTTCACACGGGTGCTGATATTTGTCAGCAATTCATAGGGGATGGTTCCAATCTGATCTGCAAGTTCTTTCAAGGAGATCTTCTCTCCATAGATAATCGCCTCATCTCCGGCCTTCACATCCATGCCTGAGACATCCACCATGCACATATCCATACACACATTTCCTATGATTGGAGCCTTGTGTCCATTGATCAGCACATAGCCCTTTCCATTGCTAAATCGTCTATCGTACCCATCCGCATAGCCAATTGCCAGCGTAGCAATTTTTCCCCCAGACGACAATACTCCCTTTCTTGAATATCCGATCGTCTCACCTGGATTTAGCTCTTTTATCTGGGAAATGGTGGTTTTCAAGGTACTAATAGCTCGAAGTGCCATCTCATGCTTACCCGTCACTTCCACACCATATAAGCCAATTCCTAATCTCACCATATCAAATTGAAACTCTGGAAAGGCAACTATCCCGGCAGAATTGAGCGCGTGAATAAGTGGTTTGTAAGAAAGCACCTGAAGGATTTGATTTTTAATTTCTTCAAATGATTTCAATTGGGAGATCGAAAACTCCTGATGAACTTCCTCATCTGCACCGACCAAGTGAGTATAGATTGAAGCTATCTCCAATTGAGGATTTGCTTGGATTAAGTTCTTCAGCTCTGACAAATGCTTTTCCTCAAAACCCAACCGGTGCATGCCGGTATCCATATCGAGATGGATTTTCATCTTTTGCTGATGAATAGTACACCAAGCAGCCAGACTCTCGAAAAACTCAGAACTGAATACTACCGGCTCCAAATCAAATTTGCTACATAGCCCGAAGGATTCCTGCATGGCATTCAACACCATTATTGGAAGCTTGATCCCTTGCTTTCGAAGGGCCACCCCTTCATCAGAAAATGCAACTCCCAAGTAATCGGCTCCCATGGTCTGGATCTGATTGGCTATCTCCAAAGCACCTCCTCCATAGGCAAAAGCCTTTACCATCACCATCACTTTGGTTTTTGGGAAAAGTAGCTTTTTGTAGAAATTATAATTGTGGGTAAGGGCATTAAGGTTGATCTCAAGCGTCGTCCCATGAATTCTCTGCTGAAGTCGATTAACCACTTCTTCAAAGCCAAATACTCGGGCTCCGGTGATCAAAATCATATCATTTGCGAAGCTCTCTGGATCGAGATTAGTCAATAACTCCTCTGTAGAACTAAAGGCTCTGAACGACTCCGGGAATTCTTTTTCCAAAACAATAATCTCCTTGCCCACTCCAAAAAGCAGATCAAATTGATACTTCTTGATCAGCTCTGTTACTTCTTCGTAAATTTTCTCAGGCGAACCTTGCTGTAGCAAATCTGATAAAATCAAGATTTTACGCCGCTTTGGGCGCTGCTGCTGCATAAAATCCAATGCAACCTTCAGCCCGGCCAAATCATTATTATAAGTATCATCAATCAGCAAAGAATCATTGATTCCAGGCTTCAGGGTTAGCCGCATATCTACCGACTTCAGATGAGCAATACCCTCTTGGATAGATTCTGCACCTTGTCCCAAAGTCATCGCAGCTACGATCACATGGGTTATGTTTTCCAAGGAAGCCACATCGGTAAATGGCACTTGAAAGGTGTGCGTACTCAGATCCGATTTCATCAATAGTAGCCTGGCACCGTTCGCTTTCAATTTCACCGATCTAGTAAATTCATAGCCTGCTCTGACTGACCAACCAATACGCTTTTCCGCTGGAAACAATACCTCTATTTGACTCGAAACCTGTTCATGATCAGCGCAGTAAATTACAAGATCTGAGTTTTCAAAAAGTGAAAGCTTCTCCTGAAGCTTGGAATCTAAGCTGTCAAAACCCTCTTGATGTGCAGTTCCAAGATTGGTAAAAATGCCCAAGTTAGGCTTGATCATTTCTTCTAAAGCAGCCATTTCTCCAGCCCTAGAGATTCCAGCTTCTAAAATCGCCACTTGATGATAAGACTCCATTCCGAAGATAGAAAGCGGAACACCAACTTGTGAATTGTAACTTTTTGGGCTTTTGGCTACAGCATACTTTTGTCCTAAAATCTGCCCTAACCATTCTTTTACGATGGTTTTACCATTGCTGCCAGTGATGCTGACCACTGGATTTGTAAACATAGACCGCTCGTATTTGGCCAATAACTGCAAAGCTCTTCTGGTGTCTGAAACTTTGATAAAGCAAGCCTGAGGAAAAGCTCTTTCCTCAAAATCTTGATGAACCAAAAATGTCTTTACACCTGCCTCTGCTAGTTGTGCTATAAAATCAGCCCCATCAGCTTTTGCTCCTCGAAGAGCTACAAAGACTGTTTTTTGAGGGTGAAGTATTTGTCTGGAATCTATAGCAATTTGAGAAATCAGAACTTCATCGTTTCCGCTGAAGAGATTTCCTGTTGTGATTCTTGCTATTTGTCGTTGATTAACTTCCTGAAACATCTTGCTCCGGATTTACTTTCTTTCTCTTTTTATTGAAAAAAACCTGCTTAACCCAGCGAGGAAGGAAAAATGCTCCCAAAATCAAATATGGATAATAGGATAAAAGCCTCCACAAAATGCTAGTGACAAATGTATAGCTGGCCAAAAACTCGGTAAAGAATTGGCCAAAAAAGAACTCTGCCGTCCCACTACTTCCGGGAGTCGGAGAAATCATCATCACGATCCACATGATCACTTGTCTGGCAAAAACAATAACATGTTCAAAGGCAGCCAACGGAACAAAGGCAGAAATCAAGGCATTAAGCATCAGATACCTTGAGCTCCAAATGAGTATAGTGGCTACAACAATTGGCACCCAGTAATTCCACTTTTTTCCAGAAAGCTCTCTTGATGCGACGATGATTTGGTCACCATATTCTTGAGCATCATGCTTCCATTTGCGGAGCCATTTGATCGAAAATATTTTGATTAATACCCATTTGAAAACTCTTGGTCGATAAAATAAAGCTGCAGCCATGATGATACTGTATGCAGCGTAAAGGGAATAGGAAATCCAGAAAATGGCTTCCAAACTGTTTTCAAGTTGCATTTCCAGCACTTTACTCGTTGGGAAAATATTTCCCTTTGCAAAAAACAGAATGATTGGAGCTCCAATTACAAAGAAGAGATTATCCAAAATCGCAGTCACCATCACATATGCAATAGCTCTTCCCAGTTTGATGCCTTCTTTGTTCAAAATGAAAATAGCAACCGCTGTACCTCCAACTACCGAAGGCGTCACCGCTGAGGCAAATTCCCAAAGAATGATTACATAAATCGACCGCTTCCAAGTCAGATGCCTATCGGTGATCTCGCGAATTCTATAAACATACCCAGCATCACGAAACAAAATGACCAAAACTGCAACAAGAATCCAAGGTATGGATGCATCAAAAATTCCACTTAAAGAGTCTTTGTTTACCGAGGGATCAAAGTAAAACATTGCAAAAACAATGGCTAAACCAATGATAACCGGAACCCAAATTTTATTCGGATTAAGTGTTTGGAAGATTTTTTTGTTATCCAGTTTCATGTGATTACAAGTGTTTTTCAGTGGCCACCTCGTAAAGTAGGGACATGCTATGGAATCTCGAAGCGAGAAGAAATATACGGGCGTTTACCTGCTGCGATATGCTCGATTTCATAGGCTAGGCTACAGCTATTGGCTCAGTCTTTTCCACCCAAAAGTTATTGAAACCATCTCCTATGATGATGGTAACGAGGGAAAGTTGAAGTAATTCTAGAATTGCAAGGAAGGTATAAATCACAAAAATCTTCTCGGGTTTGTAGCTGATGAATTCATCAAAGGGCACTTTTTTCTTAAAACTGATTTTCTCTAGGACAAAATCCTTTTGCTGGGCAATAGTATATGGATACTGAATCACGGTGTGCTTTGTTTCATCCACACGAGCTGCCATTTTAGCCATAGTCCGCTGAAACACCTTGAGCATTTTATACAAATCCATGTCCTGCATTTCTGCATCCACGTCATCTACTTTACTGAGTGTCTTTAGTTCAGCGGCAATATTCCCTCGCTTTTGCTTTGACATTTCCTCTCCCTCCATAGAAGAAAGCTCCTCAATCACAGATTTATACTTTTTGTACTCCAACAGATTCCTAATCAATTCCTCACGAGGATCTACTTCCTCTCCTTGCTCGTTGAGCTCAGGTCTAGGCAAAAGCATTCTAGACTTAATCTTCATCAACGTAGCCGCAAAGAGGATAAAATCACTGGCAACTTCCATTTCCATTTGCTCCATCTGATGAACATAATCCAAGAAGTCATTGGTAATCTTGGATATAGGAATATCATAAATGTCCAGCTCATCCCGCTCGATAAAGAAGAGCATGAGGTCGAAGGGACCTTCGAAGAGTGGTAATTTGATTTCGAAACTCAAAGGATATCTAAATTTTTGGTTAATTTTGCCACCTTGTTGTCAAAGATATTCAATTAAGCTAAATTAATTGGAAACGACAGGAGAAAGAGGCAATCGCCTAATGTCAATAATTATTGATTGGAAAAACAATAAAGCACAATTGTTGTTATTTTAATTCGAACACATTACAGCTGTACAATGCAGATTGAACCAGGAGAATTATTAGCTCAAATAAAAAGTCCCGCAGACCTTAAAAAATTTCCATCGGAAAAACTGGTTCAAATCTGCGATGAACTCCGACAATTTATTATTGATAATGTTTCCGTTTACGGAGGTCATTTCAGCGCTAGTCTTGGTGTAGTCGAACTTACAGTAGCTCTTCATTATGTGCTTAATACACCAGAAGATCAGCTAGTTTGGGATGTGGGTCATCAAGCTTACGGACATAAAATTCTTACAGAAAGAAGAGATCGCTTTCATACAAACCGTTTGTATGGTGGTCTATCCGGTTTTCCTAAAAGAAAAGAAAGTGAATATGATACGTTTGGAGTAGGTCATTCCAGTACCTCAATTTCAGCTGCATTGGGAATGGCTGTCGCTTCACAATACAAAGGACAAACAAAAAAACAGCACGTTGCTGTGATCGGAGATGGCTCGATGACTGGTGGAATGGCCTTCGAAGCGATGAATCACGCAGGCGTAGCTGATACCAACTTGCTAATTATCCTGAATGATAATTGTATGGCCATCGACCCGAATGTAGGTGCGCTGAAAGATTATCTCACAGACATCACTACTTCCAAAACCTACAATAAAGCAAAAGATGAGGTTTGGAAAATTTTGGGCAAACTGAGTAAGTTCGGTACAAGTGCTCAAGATGTAATCTCCAAAGTAGAAGGAGGGATAAAATCTGCACTACTAAATCAAAGTAATCTTTTCGAATCTTTAAACCTTCGATACTTCGGTCCAGTAGACGGCCATGATGTCAATCATTTGGCAGAAGTTCTGAAGGATTTGAAAGATATTCCAGGTCCAAAAATCCTTCATTGTGTAACGATGAAAGGTAAAGGGTACGGGCCTGCAGAAAAAGGAAATCAAACCACTTGGCATGCACCAGGTGCATTTGACAAGGTAACGGGTGAGATCTATAAAACCACCCCAAGCAGTCCACAAGCACCGAAATACCAAGATGTTTTCGGACATACTTTAGTGGAATTAGCCGAGCAAGATGACCGTATCATGGGTGTAACCCCCGCAATGCCATCTGGATCTTCTATGAACATCATGATGAAAGCAATGCCAGATCGAGCTTTCGATGTGGGAATCGCCGAGCAACATGCAGTAACTTTCTCCGCTGGCCTAGCTACTCAGGGACTTGTCCCTTTCTGTAATATCTATTCCACCTTCATGCAGCGCGCATACGATCAGGTTGTGCATGATGTATGTTTGCAAAATCTGCCGGTAGTCCTTTGCTTGGATAGAGCTGGTTTTGCAGGGGCTGACGGACCAACTCACCATGGAGCTTATGATATTGCATATTTCCGCTGTATCCCAAATTTGGTGGTTTCAGCGCCAATGAATGAGGAGGAGCTCCGAAATATGATGTACTCTGCATCACTTCACAATGGTCCTTACTCTATCCGATATCCAAGAGGTAAAGGTGTGATGCCTGAGTGGAAAACGCCATTTGAGCAAATCCCACTCGGTCAAGGAAGAATAGTGAAAGAAGGCGAGGAGATCGCAATCTTAACCATTGGCCATATCGGTAACTATGCAGTAGAAGCTTGCGAAAAACTTGAAAAAGAAGGGTTAAACCCCGCTCAATACGATATGAGATTTGTGAAGCCTCTAGACGGAGAGCTACTTCATGAGATTTTTGGCAAATTCAAGAAGGTGATTACAGTAGAAGATGGCTGTCTAATGGGCGGATTCGGTTCCGCTGTAATCGAGTGGATGATAGATCATGGTTATCAGGCTCAAGTTAAGCGTTTGGGTATTCCTGACGATATTATTGAGCATGGTGAGCAATTACAACTACACAAAGAATGTGGATTTGACCCAGAAGGAATAGCCGCAGCAGTTAGAAACCTTTCAGAGGTTTCAAAAATCATTTCTTAACATGTCTTCAATAAGTTTTTATGAAAAAGGCGAAGGGCAACCTGTTGTCCTTATTCATGGTTTCTGCGAAATCGGAGAAATGTGGAAAGACTTTGCCGAAGCCCTATCCAATGAATTCAGAGTAATCTGTCCTGACCTGCCAGGTTGCGGAAAATCCCCAATGTCACTTTCTCAAAATACCTTAGAGGAAGTAGCCGTACAATTGGAAGAGTGGATGGAAGAAAATAATATCCAAAACCCCATAGTCATCGGACATTCTCTAGGCGGATATGTGACGCTAGCTTTGCTCGTATTGATGGGCTCAAAGCTCAAAGCTATTGGCCTTTTTCATTCCACTGCCTTTGCAGATGATGAAGAGAAAAAGGGAATGAGAGATCGCACGATCATTTTTTTGAAGAAACATGGTGTGGACAAATTTGTCACGTCTTTTGTGCCACCACTTATCCCTGAGTATAAAAGAGATGAATTTCAAGCAGAAATTGACTTAGCAATAGCTCAAGCAAAGCAATCCACTTTGGATGGATTGATTGCCTACACCAAAGCCATGCGTGATCGTAAAGATGGATTTGAGGTATTGAATAACTTCTCAGGGCAGAAACTTTTAATTGCTGGCACAGAAGACGGCGCTGTAAAAATCGTGGCTAGTCGCAAACATAAAAGTGCTGTTACTTACTATTTCGAACTTGAAGATGTCGGTCATCTGGGGATGATAGAGCGAAAGGAAGAAAGTTTGGAGATTGTGAGGGGGTTTTGTGAGAGGGTTTCCGGCCTCTAACAATCAAAATCTCTCCTCGAGAACCCCCATCAACTTTTCCAAATACTCCTGATCCACCGAATCAAAATCATTCAGCTGATCGGAATCCACATCTAAAACCATTGCTACCAACCCTCCTCTGAAAACCGGAACAACTATCTCGGACTTAGATGCCGAGCTGCAGGCGATATGTCCTGGAAAAGCATCTACATCAGGAACAAGGATAGTTTTAGCTTCCTGCCAAGCTGTCCCACAAACGCCTTTTCCCAAGGAAATTCTTGTGCAGGCAATCGGCCCCTGAAATGGACCTAAGACCAATTGATTCTCTTTCACCAGGTAAAACCCAACCCAAAAGAAGCCAAATGCCTCTTTAAGCGCTGCAGAAATATTGGCAAGGTTTGCATAAAGATCTGGCTCACCAGTGATCAATGCTTCGATCTGTGGCAAAATCGCTTCGTACTTTTCAGCTTTAGTCGCTGATTCAGGAATATAAAGACTTTCAGACATGATAGTAAATTCTTAAGGTATCGTCCAAGATCTCAATAGTCTCGGAAACTGGGGTAGGAGGTATAGGTGCTGCTATTCCACTACCAAATTTATTACTACTTGTAAACACGCGAGCTTCGTCCCATAGTTCGGAAGCCAAAAATTTATTCAATAAATAGCTACCACCTTCGATGATTATGCTTTGAATATTACGCTTGTGCAGGTCTTCCAGGACATCCGATACCTGAAAACCTGTTCTCAGCATAACAAATTCTAACGTGCCTAGAACTTCTGATTTCAGTGTATTAAAACAAATGGTAGGAACAGCCTCATCAAATAATTTGAGCGTACTTGGTAGCTCCAACTTACTGTCTATGACTATTCTCAGCGGGTTTTTACCTACCCAATCTCGGACATTCAAGGCTGGATCATCGTATTTCGCAGTGTTTTTCCCAACCATAATAGCATCTTCTTCAGCCCTCCATTTGTGTACAAGTTGGCGACTGGAGGCATTTGTGATCCACTTGGACGAGAAATCTTCCCTTGCCACAAATCCATCGGCTGTTTGAGCCCACTTCAATATTACATAGGGACGTTTCTTTTCGATCTGGGTAAAAAAGCGCTTGTTTTGCGTTCTAGCTTCATTTTCTAAAACCCCAGTCTGGACTTCGATTCCAGCGTCCTTCAGAATCTGAATCCCTTTTCCTCCAACCAATGGATTCGTATCAAAAGCTGCAATCACGACTCTTTTCACCTTTTTTTCTACCAAAAGATTCGCACAAGGAGGCGTTTTGCCAACGTGCGCACAGGGCTCTAAGGTCACATAAGCAGTTGCTTCAGCTAATAATTCTTGATTTTCAACAGAATTCACTGCATTGACCTCTGCATGAGCTTGACCATAGCGTTGATGATATCCCTCACCAATAATTCTATCCTGATGGACAATTACACAACCTACTAGTGGGTTTGGGCTAACTTTTCCCCTGCCAAATTCAGCTAGTTCGAGAGCTCGACGAATGTAAAGTTCATCAGAAATCATCAAGGCTTTTTCTTAAAAGTGATTGGTATAAGCACAGTGTCTTCACTTACTATTAAGTTTGAAGCGAAAGTAGTGTCTTGATACAGCTCATCCTTAGGGTCAAAGAAAATCTTATAAGACCCCGCTTGAACTCTGAAATAATATTTGCCAGAAGCATCTGGATGCGTAGAAATTGTACCCTCGTCATTACTTAGATAAACTGCTGGATAAAGCGCAGTTGGCTTCAACGATCCACTGATTTCCACAGTACCAATTCCATTTACCAAAGTAAAGTTTGGGTCAAACTCGTAGGTTAAAGGAGATTCCGTTGCTTGAATAATCGACATTTCAAGATCCAAATCCAGCAAAACATCATAGGAAATGCCTTGTTCTATATCTAGTGACGTTTCTAGAGAAATTTCATTTTTTGAAGGATCAGAAAGAGCCAAAACATATCTTTTCTCCTTGAAAAACATGGAGTGATTATCACCAAGAATGATTTTCGCATTGATAATTTGACCTACAGGCAGTTCGTTTCTTCCCAGGAGAAGAGCGTTGCCCCCCACCAAATCACTAACCTTAATCCTTTTGTCTCCGGATTTATATTCAAAGAAAAATGTCTGACTCTGAGTCTCTCTTCCATCGGCCAGAACCTCTATATCTACTCCTTCGATCTCCACAAACACAGAATCCCATTTTGCCGGACTATCCACCAATATGAGATTGAGCAAGGAACGTGGACTGGAATCAGGGTCTTCACATGAAGCGAAGAAAAACACACAGGCAATTGGAAATAGATAAAAGTATGGTTTTTTCACAGGGTAAATTTAGTCCAAAAGTTTGCAATACATGGAATCATGAATACCTAGATACAAAAAAAGGCCAGCCAAAGCTGACCTTTAATTTTATTAGTAGTCTTAATTTAATACTAAAGTAACTGGGTTGACATTAGTCATCTTTCCTTCTTCCACTACAACTCCTTCCAACACAAATGGAGCATAAAGTTCATTTGGAGTAAATGTTAACGTGTATGTTCCATCGTCCAATCCTGAGATTTTATAATTTCCTTCAGCATCTACAAAAGTATTCATCGAATCATCTCCAATTGAAGCAGTTACTTGTACAGGCTGTGCTTCGAGAGGAAGGACTTGTCCCATAAGGCCGGTTGATACCTCGTCTATATACGCTCTCAAAACTGGCTTGAGGATGATTTGTCCTGAATTTCCCGCTTCTACTATTGATTTGGCAGCATCAAAATCGATGATCAAATCATAAGTCATTCCGCCTTCGATGTCCTCATCTACTTTTATTTTCAAGCCACTTTGCTGTGCACTTGGAGTTTTCATTTCAAAACGCTCGCCATCTTTGATTACATAATTATCTTCTCCGAGTATCAATCTGATTTGATCGATTTCACCTTCAGGAAAATCTTCAGAACCTAGTAATTCGCTGTTTCCGCCAGTCAATTCTAAAAGGTTGATAGGCTGGCTTTCGTCATAAACGATCTCAACCCATGAAGACTCATCGTCATCATCCATATCATCATCGTCGATTCCATCATCATCAACTTTGACGCGTACCGCAAGAACTTCTACCCAAACTTCATCATAAGATGCCGGAGCATCTACCAAATAAAAATTCACTCGTGCAGAACCACTGGCCGGATTATCATCATTTGATGAACATGCCATTGCGATCAACGCCATTCCTATGATCGAGAGATAAGAAAATAAATTTTTCATACTAGTTTTAGTTTAGTTTCCGTAGCATAAATCCAATGACTGTGCCATATCAAAAATAACAAATAATAAAAGTAAAGTCTACAGAGCTTATTACTTTTGAGGATGATGAAATGGGAGCGCCTATTATCCAGAGGCAGATTTGGTGATAATCCGGGATTTATACCCACACAAGTAGTAAGAAGTGAGTTTGAGGTTGATTACGATCGAATAATTTTTTCGTCGCCTTTTAGAAACCTTCAAGATAAAACTCAAGTCTTCCCACTACCTGAGCAGGCATTCGTTCATACTAGACTTACCCATAGTTTAGAAGTATCAAGCGTGGGAAGATCACTGGGTAAAGCTGCGGGTGAGATGCTCCTGCAAAAGTACCCTCAGTTGAATAAAACAGGCATTACCCCATTCGAAATAGGTGCTATTGTAGCAGCCGCCGCTTTAACTCATGATATAGGAAATCCTCCATTTGGGCATGCTGGGGAGGAAGCTATTTCTGATTTCTTTAAGTTTCACCCTGCGGGAAAATGCTGGCAATCGCACGTGCGAACAGAACAATTAGCAGATCTCTGCAACTTTGAAGGAAATGCACAAGGGTTTAGAATGCTGGTTTCAAAGCAATTTGGATTGAAATTGACATATGCAACCTTAGCCGCTTTCACCAAATATCCCCGACCTAGCATGATCGCTCAGCGGGATATAGCAAGAAGAAGCCAGAAAAAATATGGGTTTTTTATTAACCAATCAGCTGATTTTGAGCAAATGGGGGCTGTTTTGGGAATGGAAAAATCCAGTCCGGAATGCTGGTATCGTCACCCTTTAGCTTTCTTAGTAGAAGCCGCCGATGATATTTGCTACAGTATTATCGACCTTGAAGATGGCTGTACGCTAGGTTTGGTCAGCTTTGAGGAAACTGTAAAACTTCTGGCTCCGATTCTCAAGGACAAGTTTGACCCTAAAAAACTCAAAGAACCTCGAACTGAAGCCCAAAACCTGGGAGCACTTCGCGCCTTAGCAATTGGGGAGTTAATCAACGAATGTGTAGAGGTCTTTGCCAACTATGAGGAAAGTATGTGCAAAGGGAATTTTGATAAGGCATTAACCGATATTATTCCTTCTGCGAAAGCTTTGCATAAAATCACCGAAGTTTCTATTCAGAAAATCTATAGATCTCAAGTAGTTTTAGAAAAAGAAGCAGCAGGATTTCAAGTCCTAGAAGGATTGTTAGAGGTATTTTCCAAAGCGCTTTATCACCAGTTTTACGCCCCGGAGAACTTTTCCGGTCAAGACAAAAGTATCCTTCGTCTTTTGCCAGCAGATTTCCCAATGAAAGGCTGGGGGGCTGAGGTTAATCCTTACCCTTTACTTCGTGCTCTGGTAGATTTCATTTCTGGAATGACAGACAAATATGCCCTGAACCTCTATCGCAGGGTGAAAGGAATTTCTTTCCCAGGTTCCTAAAAAGAATTCCTGAAGCTAGTTTCTTTCCAGAAAGGGAAGTCCAAAAGGTAATTGGAAAGCCACCCGGCTTAAATTTTGCAACTATTTAGGCTGTGAAGGCTGATAATTACGTATCTAATGCCTGTTTGGAATCTACTTATTCCAGCAAACCCACCTATTCGCTTAATAAAACCATTTATGAAAAAGACACTGATCATCATTTTAGGTGTATTTACATTTTTAATCGCTGCAGCAGTTGCTGTGCCCTTTCTATTCAAGGACAAAATCGCTGCCCGAATTGACCGGGAAATTGCCCAATCTGTGAATGCAAAAGTTATTTATGACATTGATAATGTGAGCTTAAGCCTGTTTAGAAGTTTCCCTAGTGTATCAGCAAGCATCACTAATTTAGATATTGTCGGAAACGCTCCATTTGAAAATGACACCTTAGCGTCCTTACGTGAATTTGCCGTTGATTTCAACTTGAAATCTGTGCTTTTTGATGACTATCCAACCCTGACGGGTGTTCACCTAAATGGTGGAAACGTCTACATCAAAGTTTTGGAAGATGGAACTGCAAATTATGACATCACCTTTCCCTCAGAGGAAGTAGCATCAGAAGACAAGGAAAGCAATTTCCAGATAGGAATAGACGCTATGGAGGTCCGCGATCTAAATTTGGTATATGATGATAGACAGCTTGATTATTTCATGGCTTTGGGAGCAATCAACGCTAAAGGTTCGGGTGAATTCACAGCGGATGTCTATGATCTCCCGATCGAAATGGAAGCCTTGATCGCTGATATTACCTATGAAGACGTAAGTTATTTAACCAACAAGTCTTTCAAGGGAGAAACGCTACTGAATATTGACATGAATAACATGAAGTTCACGCTAGGCGAGGGTGATTTTCAACTGAATGACTTTCTTTTTGGCCTGAATGGATTTTTAGCCATGCCGAACGATGACATAGAAGTAGATGTCTCCATTGATGGAAAAGACAATGAGTTTAAGAGCATTTTGTCATTAGTTCCAGGTATTTACTCTGAGAGTTTTTCGAGCCTAAATACTTCAGGAACAATGGATTTCAATGGAACTATTAAGGGGGTTTATAATGATGTAAAGATTCCTTCTTTCGACATTTCGCTGAAAGTAGCCGATGGAATGTTCCAATATCCAGACCTACCGCGACCTGTAAAAAACGTAAATATTGATCTTCAGGTCAAAAATGAGACAGACAACATCGATAATACTTCCGTCTCCATTCCCACATTCAATTTGGACTTCGGAAGCAATCCGATTTCCGGAAAGTTGTTTTTATCCGATCTGGTTAGCTACACGATTGATGCTGCTCTGAAAGGCAAGCTAGACTTGGAGGAATTGACCTCCATTTTCCCAATTGAAGGGCTAGCTATGAAGGGCAATCTGGATCTGGATGCCACAGCTAAAGGCAGATATGATTCTGTAGCAGGGGTAATTCCTGCGATCAACGCTAGGTTACTTTTGGCAAATGGCTATGTGAAAAGCGTGGATTATCCAGCGCCGATTGAAAAATTGAATATAAATGCCAAAGTCCAAAATTCAAGTGGAAGCATGACAGACTTTCTCGTTGATTTGAGCCGTTTTGGATTTGAGCTAGAAGGAGAAGCCATCAACGGAAATATGAAAATCCGTGATTTTGATAAGCTGATCTGGGACGGTGAAATCGTGGGAGGAGTGGATTTGAAAAAGATTCTAGCCATTTTCCCTGTGGTAGATATGACTATGGAAGGTCACATCAATGCGAATATAAATACGAAAGGATCATATGCAGCCTTAGAAGCTAAAAATTACAACCAATTAGAAACTCGTGGCAGCATGGATGTCAGTAATTTCACCTATTCATCGACAGATGTTCCACAAGGAATTCAGATTACGAAAGCTAAAGCCGAGTTCAACCCGGAGCGGATTAATCTAACAGAATTCGACTCTAAAATCGGAGAAAGTCCACTTCAGGCAACAGGATCACTTTCCAATTACATGGATTATTTGCTTGGAGAAAATGGAACCCTAAAAGGCCAGCTATCACTGAATAGTAGCAGATTTAACGTGAATGAATGGATGACTGAAAATGCCTCCACCGACACAGCAAGTGCTGAACTTTCCGTAATTGAGCTTCCTAAAAACATTAATTTTTCCATGGTCGTTGCGGCTAATGAAGTGCTCTACGATGATATGAATCTGAAGGAAGTAAAAGGAACTATGGCACTAAGCGATGGCGTATTGAGTTTTTCAGATGCATCGATGAAGACCATGGGAGGTACTATTGGATTAACAGGGAAATATGACCCTCGTGATTTGACTGCTCCTGCTTTTAATTTCAACTTGAATATTGCTGAGCTTAGTATTGCAGAAGCATTCAAGTCATTCAACACCATCAAGGCCTTTGCACCAATTGCTCAAAATCTTACCGGTAAATTCAATTCCAACTTGAGTTTTTCAGGAAAACTAGGGCAGAATATGATGCCACTGCTCTCTAGCTTGGATGGGGAAGGCATACTAAAAGTGGTAGAAACAGCACTGAAAGACAGTAAAATCCTGGAAGGAATCACCAGCCTTACCAAACTGAAGGATATCAATACGCTACAATTGAAAAACATCTCAATTCCTATTTCTATTGAAAATGGAGTGATGGATGTGAAGCCTTTTGATGTGAAATTATGGGATTACCAAGCAAAGGTTCAAGGAACTGCGGGATTTGATGGCTCATTAAATTACCTGATAAATATGCAGGTGCCAGCAGGAAAATTTGGTTCTCAAGCCAATGCTCTTCTCGCCTCCATATCTGGGACACAGACGGATGAAAACTCCACCATTCCTTTGGCACTGAATCTATCCGGAACATACAATTCCCCAAAAATTTCACTTGCCGGTGGAAATAGTATGGAAACATTGCTGGCTAATGCCCTGAAAGCAAGAGTCAGTGGGGAAGCACAAACGCTCCAAACCCAAGCAACGGATCAATTCAAGGCAGCCCAGGATAGCATGAAGCAAGCCCTGAAAGCCAAATCAGAAGTAGCTCAAGATAGTGCGAAAAAGGAACTGGAGAAGCAAGTAGACGTAGCAAAAGACAAAGCGGTAGATGAAGCCAAGAAATTGCTGAAAGGCTTTTTTCCGAAAAGTACTCCGCCTGCGAAGCCTGATACGACTACCGTTAAGAAGGATTAATCTAAATAGGATAAGCAATTGAAATGTCGGACAGAGCTAAGTTGAAGCCTTTGTTACAAGAGCTCTCGACTTCGCTCGACCTGACACTATTCACTTGCCAGAAGTGAGATTTTTTGTCCTAAAATTCCCTGCTAAACCCAATATTATCGACGACCACCACACCTGAAGTACTTTGATCGAAGACAAACTTGATGGTCCGAAGCTGAGTAGGAGTAAAGCTCGGGTTTTGTTTAGCTAGCTTCTCCAAGTTAAATGAAAACGTCTGGAAGACTTTTTCAGATTGACTATCGCCTTTGATAAAATCAGATTTCCAGATCGTAACGGCTATCTCTCGCTGAAGTGGAGAAAACTCACTCAGTAAAAATTGAATCGATTGGCCTGTAGAATCAACTAATTGAATTGTGAAGTCGAGGGGTTTTTCAGCATTCTTTTCTTCAGGCTCATCTTCACTTTCCTCTTCTTCTTCAGGGGCTTCAGCATTAGTTTCCTCCTCGTTTTCTTCTTCCTCTTCCTCGTTATTCTCTTTATTATCATTAATCCATTTTCCAGAAGTTTTAGGATTTGAGCTCTCTGTGGATTCAGCCATGGAGAACTGCAAAACACTAGTAGAGTCCAGCTGAAAATCCAATGGGTCAAAGTTCAAGCTATAGCTAGCGATCAATGAATCATTCACAAAATCCTTCGCTCTTTCATCTTTCAAACTATCCTCCACATCATAATTCCACCCCAAAAATGCTGCTCTAGAGCCTTTCTTTGCCCATTTCAATTGAATTTCGGCTTCTCTCCAAACACTCAAATTTTCAGATTGGATGCTTCCGGAGTCCAGAGATGTCGTTTTCACATCAAAGTCCTCATCAAAATTTGCCAAGGTTTTCAGATTTGAATCTTCAAACTGGTTCAGATAAATCGTTTCAGGCAACCAATTTTTCCCTTTTCTGGCATCAAGAAAAAGTGGTAGATACTCCTTTTTACCGCGCAAAGTAGCTTCAAGAAATGCTGAAATATAAACTTTAGCAATCACCTGCTGAGTAGAATCGTCCAGTTGCTGCTTGAGATTCAGGAGGCCAACAAAGGGATTTCCGGTATCGTTTTTCCCCCAGGAGGTATTGAACTGCCCATGATTGGCGCCATAGACGTAAAGGCCAGATTTGAAATGATAGCTTGAATCCTGAAAGCTGATTCGCTCATATTGCATAGATCCCATGAAGGATGAAACATCCGCATCTTGAGCTCCATGAATTACGAAATAGCTAATGTCATTCAGTTTAGTTCTGGAACTTCCTGGCTCATATTGACCGTCTACAGGAGCGATGGCTACAATTGATTGTATGTTAAAATGATAATCCAACTTGACAGAAGCATCGTCTGGATAAAAATCCAATTCATTGAGCATAGCAGCATGTGCTACAGCTTCTCCGCCTCTGGAATGTCCTATCAAAGCTATTTTTGTTGTGTCTATTTTATTGAAAAAAGGATGGTCCGAACTAGCATTCCAATCATGCCAAACCTTGAGGTGCTCCAAGAGCAACCAACCACGGGCATCATTTTCTTCGCTTAAGCCCTCCCTAATGTCTGTCCAAGAGCCATTGATGAAATTCTCATCGACAGAAACCAAAATCATCCCTCTGGAGGCCAATAATTCGCCTAGATAATCATATCCTGGATCAGAATAATCCTGCATGCTGTGGTTTCCATGTACCACTAAAACTAATGGGAATGGGCCTTTTCCTTCCGGGTACCACACGCGACCATTGATTGGAAGTGATTTATCATCAAAGCCCCAGTATTTTTCCCGCCACCAGCCAGAAAAGCCACTCCAGTTATCTAGAAAAGCCACTCCATTCACTGAATCTGTTAAGAAATTATAGGTTACTTTCTCGGCAAACTCAGGCCTATGTCTGTCTTTTCCACTGCCATAAGTGATTGTTTTGACCAAATACTCTCCAGTCTCTCCTGGTGATTTTCCCAAAATCGCCGGTATTTTATCAGTGGAAAGTAAAGCTGCATTTTCAATGGGATCTACGTCCAAGCCCGTAAGAGAATAGTAATAGGCTAAAGCTCCAATTCCAAAAAGAGCAATACATAAAGCCAATGCGGCAACCACTTTTTTTGGTGTAGTCAGCCTCTTGAAACTCGATCGCACAAAAATAAAATAACTCGCTCCTAGAATAGAAAAGAGGATTGCCAAGCCTACTACAAGTACCACTTGGAAATAAACTATCATCGCCAGAATAGGCAAACACATGAGAAGCGCAAATTTGAACCACTTTGGGATTTGGTACAAGAGCTTAATAATCCAAACTCCCAGCGCGCCAAGAAGTGCCAAAACAATGATTGTCACAAGACCAAAAAGTAAATAGTACGGATCGCCTATCTGAAAAGAGAAGATAACAGCATTAAGGATAATCAATAGAACTGTGAATGCTATTAACCCAAAGGCTGCGCCTTTAAATGCGTAAGAACCCGGGGAGATAAGTAATAACTTAGCTAATATCCAGTTTTTGGCATTTTTAAACCATCTCTTTATCATATATGGATAAGTTTTAAAAGTATTCCTAAGCTACTTTTTTCCTTATAAATAATAGAACCATCCATACTGTTTTTCAATGACTTCAAGTATTCGTCAGGCTTTCTTTCAGCCTAAAATTCTTTATTTCTCTACCTTCCAATTGATTTTGCCATCTATCCAATACTGGCTGCTCCAAATGAGCCTCTCGATATTCATCTGGATTCATGATAGGAATACCTTTGATGATGGGATAAATTCTCTCGCAACTAGGGCAGTTTAGCCAACCTTCCAAGATATTTTCGTGGGTATCTTTCAGAATTATTTTTAAGGTTAAATCATGCTTATCAAATGGACAGCAGAGCTTTTCTATCGTTTCTAGTTTCATTTTTTTAAGTCATTAAGTAAATGTTGGTATTGAGAAATGGCTTTCCCCGGATCTGCAGCTTTCATGACCCCAGAGATCACAGCAATGCCATCAAATTCTAAGGGCTTTAGGTGCGCGATACTTTGAGTAGAGATACCTCCTGCTAGGAAAATTGGGATGGAGGTGAGTTTCCTTGTTTTTTGAACCGTTTCGAACTCCACCAAATCACAGCTATTTGCAGTGGATGATGGGAACATGGAGCAAAAGGAGAGGTAATCTACTTTGGCCTGAATAGCCTCTTGGATCAGCTCTAAGTCATTATTGATCGTCATTCCAATGAGTTTTCGCTGCTGCTTTAGCTTTGGAAATAATTTATTATAATCGGGAGGCAATTCATCAAAATGCACTCCATCGAGATCAAGCAGTTCTGCCCATTCCGGATGGTTATTGATGAGAATAGGAATTTCTGATCCTTTTGAGCTCGCCTTAATTTTACAAATAAGTGGAAGGACCTGCTCAGGCGAGCTGAAATTATCCCAAATCTGAAGTGCACAAGGCTTCGCTGATACAGCTTTTTCTAATGATTCTATCAGTTGGCCCTCTTCCATAGAAGGATCTATCACCAAGTAAATTCCGGAATTTATTTTAGCTCCATGTATCATTTCCATCCCTCTTTTAGAGCATTAAAATAAGCAGCCCAATAGGGGTCAGTTTCCAAATAGACTAAGGGAGAGGTGACTCCGGATTTTTGAATTTGAATACCAGCTTTAGCATCAGTGATTTTACCCACTTCGGTGCAGAGAATCCCTGTAGAAGCTAGCCTGCAAATTACATCAGTTGCTTTTTCGGGATCGCAAGCAATGATCATGGATCCAGCACCGACGCAGTATCTTGGATCCAGCCCAAACAATCCTGAAATGGCAGCCGCAACATTTCCGATAGGTATCTGATCAATGTCAATTTCACCGCCTTTTTCAGAAGCAACTAGCATTTCATAGATAGCTCCTAGCACGCCACCTTCAGTGACATCATGCATGGCGTGGATTTCCGGGTATTTCTTATCCGTTCCAGCTGCGCAAAGTGCATCTTGAAGCGAGGATGTTTGGTAAAACTGTTCGAATGCTGAATGGTAAATTTCAACCCCAAGTTTTTGCTTGATAGTTTCAGGAAAACTCATCCCCAAAATTGCAGTTGCTGTCAATCCACATGACTTGGTTATAAGAATGGAATCGCCAACTTGGGCACCGGTAGCACAAACGATTTCTTCCTCCGGAGCAATTGTCAGCAAGGTACCTCCACCTGCAAAGGTGGAATTTTGACCTTTCACAAAACCTGTATGTCCCCCTGTGATTGCGACGCCTATTTCCTTACAGTATTGATCTATAAAACTCCAATAAGTATTGAAATCATCCTTAGAAAGTGTATCTGGAAGGTTCAAAACAAACTGTCCATATTGCGGCGCAAAGCCGGTTGTAGCCATATCGTTTGCCATCAGGTGTACACTTAACCAAGCTGATTCCTGCAAACCCAATGAAGGAATCAACGATAGCGGGTCACTAGTCGCCGCCAAAGCCAAGCCTCCAGGAAGTGAAGTAATAGCAACGTCCACACCAAATGCGGGTCCTTGTATTACCTCTTTGCGCGCAGCGCCAAACCTACCCGAGAGCAAATCCTCATATCCCTGGAAGTTGATTTTACCAAGTTGATCTGCCATTATTCTACATCATTGAGTTTGACATATAATCCGAAAAAGTCACCATAGGGAACACTCCATTGCTGGACTGGAAACCACTTTGGAAGACCAGTGCATGACCATTCAATCGTGTAATCTCTTCCAACCAAAGCTTCTTCAATAATCTTAATAAGCATCGCTGGGGTGTAAAAAGTAGCGGTGACGTAGAACGGGTTTTTGCCAAAAACCTGCTGAACTCTTCTTCTAAGAACTTTCGGAGAATTACGATTCATCATTCCCATCGCAATACCATACTTGGCAACACGGGCAGATTCCCGAATCACTTTCACAGGATCTTTGTAATATTCGAACGTAGTGATGAAGGCAAGTGAATCGAACGTGTGGTCTTTAAATGGCATGTGATGGGAATCTGCCATCACCAAATCACCGTCAAACAAATGAATAGCCTGCGAAAGCATCAGTGGAGAAATATCTCCTCCAGTTGCCTTGATGCCAATTTCCTTCCACCAGCGCGTAAAGCGAGTAGTTCCACAGCCGAATTCCAAAAGTGTTTTTACCCGCTTGTCTTTGGACACCAGCTGCTCCATGACTTTCTTTTGCCAGACTTCGGCCCGCTTATAACGCCCTTCATACCAAAGCTCATAAGTATCGGTGTGCGCACGATTAAAAAACCATTCAGGTCGATTTTGCCAGTTTTTCTGCGCATCAGGCAGTAATTCGAAGTTCTTTTTCTCTAATTCCATAGGAAGTTTTGGTTGCAAAAATGTTAACTGCATTTCCTGCGGTCAGACAACCAAGAGAAAACAAAGGCGTTTTCTGGCTTTAGCATCCCTACGTTGGCATGATCCAAATCAGGTAATTCGGGTATTTTCTCAGCCTCACCATAAGGAAGGCACCCCGTGCAATTGGTTCAAATATAGGCTAATTCTATGGCCAAGAAAAATATATGGTTTGGTTCCACTACCCGAAATCAAAAAAAAACGGAGGCTAGTTGCCTCCGTTTGGTAATTAATTATTTTTCTTACTTTCCTTTTTAGCGGCCTTTGCAGCACGCTTTTCTTTTAACGTTTTGGTAGCCGCAGTCTTGTCGTTCTTTGGTTTACCTTCTGGTTGCTTAGCCATAGTTCATGGGAGAAATGTTGTAACTGATTCCTGTTAAGTTAGGATGAATTTTTTATCTCTCAATCAGCTTGGAGAACTATTTCATTGCGATAAAAATATCAATACAAAAACTATCTCCTTACTCAAATTCCAACAATTTTGAATGGCTCTATAAAATCCTTTTCTGCCTTATTCACTATTCTGTTCTTAGTTCTTAAAGATTGAAATTATAGAAAAAAGCCTCCGAAATGGTATATTCGGAGGCTTTTGTAAGGTTTAGATTAATGTGAATGTGCTTTAGCCATATGCTCCCGAATCAGGTCTCTACCAAAATCGCTTTCGAAATCCCGCCAAACCGTATGGATATGATTGGCATTGTTCTGAGAATTATCAAATTCGATCAAAAAGGTCTTCGCCTGGATTCTATAGTAATGAGCTGATCCTAAAGCCTTAGCACCAACCCATCCAAAATACAAATCTGACAAGTCCTCATCCATTACTTTTTGCCTTCTTTCACTAGCTATTTTACTCGGCATATTCGACAAATACAGATCTATGATTCCAATCAACTGTTTTTGCTGGTCTGGTTTTAACTCAGAATAGTTGATTCCCACAGGCTTCATTGGATCTATTTCCGGCAAATTTCCAGACACGATGTCTTTGAAAGATTCAGTTTGAAAAATCGCTTTTTGTTGCTGAGAAGCATCAAGAGCGTTGATCAATTCAAACCCAAGATCTTCTTCAGTTGCTAATGTTCTGTCGCCTTTTCTAGGTCCTTCAGGAATCATCGCAGGATTGGCACCAAAAAATCTAGGTGAAGCAATCACTTCATCGCCACTGACGGTAAAATTCAACGAAAGATGATGCCCTTCAAATGACATTGACCAAAGGTCTTCATTAATAGGATCTCCGTAAAAACTCATAAAATATTTGCCTGGATCACGCATAACGGTATCCTGACCCATACTTCTAAGGACATTTTCCAACTCCATTATTTCCAACGTTTTCTCATATCCAGATTTTGAAAGCATAGATTTCAATACAGAATGAGCAAGTTTTTTCTGTGCAGCATTCATCTCTTTAAGTGGCAAACCCTCACGATTGAACATGGTACTTGGGAAAAAATGCCATTCTTGTTTCTTGGGATCATCCAAGTCATAGATCACTTTCCCTTTTTGCTCAGGGCTTAAAGAATTTAATAAATCTTTTACCGGATCAGGTTTCAATAGCTGCATTGCAACCACCAGTCCAACAAATCCTAGGATAATCACCAAATAGACTCTTTTCATTTCTTTAGGGTTTAAAGTCTTATTTATTGAATTTCAATAGTTTAGAAGATTTATAAGTTACACTTTTTTGTATAAAAAAAGCCTCCGAACTCTTTCAATTCGGAGGCTTAGGTACTCAACTTATCACAACTTAGAATGGATATTTCCCCTGATCGATCATATAATCAGCAATTTGTCTTCTCAGCTCTTTGGTATTATACAGTTCTGATTTTGTAAATCGCTTCAATCCCATCAGCATCACTTTTTGCTCATCGCCTTTGGTGAAGCTACCTATAGCCTCTTTCGCGGCAGTATTTATTTTGTCAACGGCTTCTGAAAGATAGATCTGAGCCATCGCAATTTGATTCTTGCAAGCCTCTTCGCCTTTTATAGAAACCAATTTCTCGGTACGAAGAATCGCTGATTCACTCGCATAGATTTCGATCATCACATCAGCAAGGTTCATCATGATTTCCTGCTCATCTTCGATTTTATCCTGTAAAGCCATTGCTGCTTTTCCTCCTACCATCAGGAATACTTTCTTCAGCTTTTTCAGCACTTCTTTCTCCGCTGCGAAAAGCTCTGAAGTATCAATAGTCTCAAAGGATGGAACAGACGTCAGTTCTTTGGAAACGGCCATCGCAGGATCGAAAATGTTGATCTCCCCCTTCATCGCACGCTTCAACAGCATTCCAACCATTAGCATGCGATTGATTTCGTTGGTACCCTCATAAATCCTAGAAATTCTGGCATCCCGATATGCACGCTCCATAGGCGCATCTGCAGAATAGCCCATACCTCCGTATATCTGTACCCCCTGATCAACCACGTAATCCAACACTTCAGAGCACTGCACCTTTGCGATAGCACATTCAATCGCAAAGGCTTCCACGCCTTTCAGTTTGGCTTCGTTTACATCAATGCCCTCTTCGATTAGCGCATCTATCTTGTTTTCAATGTCCTGACCAGCTCTATAGCAAAGTGCTTCGGAAACATAGGATTTGGTCGCCATCTCGGCAAGTTTGGATTTGATGGCACCGAATGAATTGATGCTTACTCCAAATTGTTTTCGCTCAGTTGAGTACTTCACCGCGTTAGTAGTCACGGTTCGAACTCCTCCAAGAACTCCTGCTCCAAGTTTTACTCTACCGATGTTCAGGATATTCACGGCGATTTTGAAACCGTTCTGACGGTCAGAAAGCATATTCTCAACCGGAACTGGACAATCGTTGAAGAAAACCTGGCGAGTAGATGAACCTTTGATTCCCAGTTTTTTCTCCTCCTCATTCATCGTGATTCCACCAAAAGACTTCTCTACGATAAAACAAGTCAAGTTTTTATCGTCTCCTATTTTTGCAAAAACAATGAACAATTCCGCAAAACCTGCATTTGAGATCCACATTTTCTGACCATTCAAAAGATAGGTTTTACCATCTTCTGAAAGTGTAGCTTTAGTCTTGCCGCTATTGGCATCTGAACCGGCGTCTGGCTCTGTGAGGCAATAACAAGCCGCCCATTCGCCAGTAGCAAGCTTTGGAAGGTACTTTTTCTTTTGCTCTTCTGTGCCATAGTACAAAATCGGTAGTGTACCGATTCCGGTGTGTGCACCATAAGTCGTAGAGAATGATCCTGCAGCACCGATGATATCGGCGATCAGCATAGAGGTATTGAAACTCATACCCATTCCTCCGTATTCTTCTGGAACAGTAATTCCCAGAAGACCAAGATCTCCTGCTTTTTTGAAAATAGTAGGAACCAAATTAGGATCTTTCATACTATCGATCTCCTGCGCAAACGGGGTGATCTCTGTGTCAATGAAATCCTGACAGGCTTGAGCCATCATTCGTTGTTCTTCGGTAAATTCTGCAGGAATAAAGATGTCTTGTGCATCCGTTTCCTTGATGAGGAATTCTCCTCCTTGGGTTGATTTTGTGGCCATTATTTTTAAGACTTAAGATTTTAGACGTAAGACATGAGACTTAGCATCGGATTTCATTATTCATCATTTCTCATTCATCATTCGATATTGAAAAGTTCAAAAATTCAGAATGTCGAATGCTGAATTTTGAATGATGAAGTGGGTAGGACTTTCTATTTAAGCAGTTCGTACACCCCAGCGACACCCTGGCCGCCGCCAACACAAGCTGTGACCAAGCCATACTTTTTATTCTGGCGTCTGAGTTCGTTGAACATTTGCACGGAAAGCTTTGCTCCGGTACATCCCAGTGGGTGACCTAATGCTACAGCTCCACCGTTCACATTCACGATGTCTGGATTGAGATCCAACGCTTTGATCACTGCCAAGCTTTGCGCAGCAAAAGCCTCGTTCAGCTCGATCAAATCAATATCATTCAGACTTAGTCCCGCTTGATCCAATGCTTTTGGAACGGCTAGTTTTGGGCCTATTCCCATGATTCTCGGATCAACTCCAGCCGCACTGTATGACATCAACCGTGCAATTGGGTCAAGATTCAAAGACTTCATTAATCGCTCAGACATCACAACCACGAAAGCTGCTCCATCCGAAGTCTGGGAAGAATTTCCCGCGGTCACTTGTCCTTTATTTTTAAATGCTGGTTTCAATCCCGAAAGCACATCCATAGTCGTCCCAGGTCTTGGGCCTTCATCCGTATCGATTACTTGCTTTCTGGTTTTCTTTTTGCCTTTTTCATCCAGGTAAGTTTCCTCGACTTCCACAGGCACGATTTCATCCTTGAATTTGCCTGATTTGATAGCTTCAATAGCTTTCTCATGAGACTTTACAGAAAAGGCATCCGAATCCTCACGGGTAATGCTATACTCAGCTGCAAGTTCTTCAGCTGTTAATCCCATGCTGATGTAATACGAAGGATGCTCAGTCGCTATTTTGTAATTCAATACGGTCTTATATCCCATCATCGGCACCATGGACATAGATTCTGTCCCACCGGCAATGATGCAATCTGCCATTCCAGCTTTCACTTTTCCTACTGCCAAGGCTATAGCTTCGATCCCCGACCCGCAATAACGGTTGACGATAAAACCTGGGTTTTGTACTCCCAAAGCAAGAAGAGAAATCATTCTGCCCATTTGCATTCCTTGTTCTGCCTCGGGAACAGCGTTTCCGACAATGAGGTCATCCACCATTTTGGTTTCCAGACCTGGCGTGTTAGCTACCAAATGCTTGATTACATCTGCAGCGAGATCATCCGGTCGGTAGAATCTAAAGCCACCTTTTTTGGCTTTTCCAACCGCTGATCTATATCCATTTACTATATATGCTTCCATGTTTTTTTGTATTAATTAGTTATTTGGGAATAAAGAGTATCAAGTATCAAGTAGTTAGTATCAAGATTTTGCTTCGATTGAAGTTTTAAGACCCATAATCATTCTTTGAACTTCTGTAAGATCATTTTCCATTTCCTTTGCAGTCTCTGCATCAAGAATTCCGACACGCTGTGAAATGATCATTTGAGTTTCCAATTCAAAACTTTCACCAAGACTGATTTCCAAAGAGTTGACGAACGATTTCCCTGAAGTCTTTGCGCAGCCTTCGGCAATATTTGAAGGTATGGATACACCAGCCCTCCTCATTTGAGAAACCAAGCCAAACTTTTCTTCAGTCGGATATGCCTTTGTGACCGAGTAGATTTTTACAGCAAAATCAACTGACTTCTGCCATACTTTGAGCTCTTTGAAATTGTGCATAGTTTCTTTGTTTATATCTAAAGTCTTGATTCTACAATCTTGCTACTTATGTCTTGCTACTTGATACTTAACTCTTGCTACTTAATTCCTAAGCGGTTTGCCTTTGAACAATATGCTATGGATTCTCTCTAGTGTTTTCTTTTCACCGGTAAGACTCAAGAATGCTTCACGCTCCAAATCCAATAAGTATCGCTCTGATACCTCAGTTGGTGAGGATAAATCTCCTCCAGACATTACGTATGCTAGTTTTTTAGCAATTAAGGCATCATGCTCCGAGATATATGCACCATACCTCATTCCTGTGATACCTGCTTCGAAAAGTGCCAGCGACTCTTTTCCGAGAACTCGAATATCTGTCTGCTCAATTGGCTGAGTGTAGCCCGCTTCGTGCAAGGAAAGAACCTTAGTTTTTGCTTCTGCTAATTGACGCATACGATTCAAAGTAATCCCGTCGTCTTTTCTCAAATAACCCAAACTCCTAGCTTCCTCAGCTGAGGTAGAGACTTTCGCCATCGCGATATTCATAAATGCATCCTGCAAGCGATTCAACTCAACATCTCCGGATTTCACGGCATTGGAAAATCTCAATGTCATCTCTTTGGTACCGCCACCAGCAGGAATCAATCCTACTCCTACTTCCACCAATCCCATGTACAATTCTGCATGCGCCTGAATGTGATCTGAGTGGAGTGAAAGTTCACAACCACCTCCCAAAGCCATATTGTGTGGCGCAACTACAACAGGAACTGAGGAATACCTCGCCCGCATCATCGTGTTTTGGAATTGCGCAATCATCAAATTGATCTCATCGAAATCCTGATCTCCAGCGAACATAAATAGCATAGCTAGGTTTGCTCCTGCAGAGAAATTTGCGCCTTCATTTCCTACGACGAGACCTTTGTGAGATTTCTCAGCCATTCCTATTGCTGTGTTAATTCCTTCAATGACCTCTTGTCCCATGGAATTCATTTTGGTATGGAATTCCAAGCCAATTACATCATCACCCAAGTCATAAACAGAAGCTCCTGCATTATTCCAAATTACTTTTCCAGCAGATTTGAGTGTGTCAAGGATAATGAAATCGTCCATGCCTGGCACTTCCTTATAGGACTTGCTCGGAATGTCGTAGTAGTGCTTCTTGCCGTTTTCTACTTTGTAGAAGGTTTCATTTCCAGCTTCAAGCATTTCATAAACCCAAGCAGCCGGCTTTTCCCCAGCAGCTTCCATTTTCTCTACAGTTTCCTTGACACCGAGTAAATCCCAGTTTTCGAAAGGTCCAAGCTCCCATCCGAAACCAGCACAAACGGCTTGGTCAATTCTGAATAATTCATCTGCTATTTCTGGAATTCGATTTGAGCAGTATCTGAACAAATCATAAAAAGTAGCTCTATAGAACTCACCAGCTTTATCCTCAAAATTCACCAAGAATTTGATACGCTTTTTCAAGTCTTCAAACTCCTTCGCTGCTTCTAATGCTTTGAATTTTGGTTTTTCTAAATCCTTGTACTCAAAGGTTTCAAAATCGATTTCCTTCAGTTCCTTCGATCCATCTTTGTGACGGATCATATTGAAGTATCCAGATCCAGTCTTGTCACCCAGCCATTTTTTCTCATAAAGAACCTGCATGATTTTCGGAAGCTTGAACTTCTCCCGAGACTCATCATTAGGTAAGGCTTTGTATAAGTTATTAGCCACATTTACCGTCGTATCCAAACCAACGACGTCCATGGTTCGGAATGTGGCAGATTTCGCTCTACCTATTAGCGTACCAGTCAATTTATCGACTTCTGATACACCTAGGCCCATTTTTTCAATGGTATGCATACCGGAAATAATCGCGTATACGCCTATTCTATTGGCAATAAAGGCGGGTGTATCCTTACATAGCACTGTTTCTTTCCCAAGGAACTTGTCTCCATATTCCATGAGGAAATCAATGTTTTCCTGCTTGGATTTTGGACCAGGAATGATTTCTAATAAGCGTAAATAGCGCGGAGGATTGAAAAAGTGTGTCCCGGCAAAATTCTCCTGAAAGTCTTCTGATCTGCCTTCGCACATCATGTGCATTGGAATTCCTGAGGTATTTGAAGTAATTAGTGTGCCTGGCTTTCTATGTTTCTCTACTTTCTCAAAAAGTGACTGCTTGATATCCAGTCTCTCGACGATGACTTCCATCACCCAATCGTAATCTTTGATTTTCGGCAGGTCATCATCAAAATTTCCAGTAGTAATTCTGGAAGCAAATGACTTATCGTAAATCGCAGAAGGATTAGATTTCAATGTGGAAGCTAAGGCCTCCGTAACAATTCTATTCCTGACCATAGGATCTTCTTTGGTCAGTCCTTTTTTCTGTTCTTGCTCGGTAAGTTCAAAGGGTACTATGTCCAATAAAAGCACCTGCACGCCTATATTGGCAAAGTGACAAGCAATTCTGGATCCCATAACACCCGAACCTAAAATGGCAATTTTCTTAATGGTTCTCTTCATAATTTTGGGCTTTTGGTAGTGGCTACCTTGTGGTCTTATATGGTTTATAGTTCAAATATTGGTTTGTTGACATCTATTCCTTTGGCGGTCTGAACTTGATCGATCACCAGCTGAATTTTCTCAAATACTTTGAAGAAATCCTGAAGCTCTTCTTCGCTTACGATTTCTCTGACCTGTTCGTTAAATTCCCGAATAGTATTAACTGAAATTTGCTTCTTCCTTTTCCCTTCGTCTGTAAGAAAAATCCGCACAGAACGCTTATCAACTGGATCAGGCATTTTATAAATCATACCTTTTTCCTCCATTGTTTTAAGCATTCTAGTCAAACTTCTAGTCTCAAGACCTAGTTTTGGGGCAATTTTGGTGGCAGGCGTACCCTCTGTAGAATTGATATTGATGAGTACAAAGCCAATGGCTGTGGTAAATCCCTCCTCTGCAGCTTGCTGATTGTACATTCTTGAGATCGCATGCCAGGCACTTTTAATATGGTAATCAACTGTTTCTTCTCTTTTCATCTCTACAGAATTCTTCAATTAATGAGGAATACTAATCTACAAAAAATATTGTATGCATGCATACTATATTGGAAAAAAGTTATGCATGCATCACAAATTATTTAAGCAAATATTCAAGTATCACAGAATATTATAAATGAAAAAGTGCGCTATTTCCAGATATTCCGAATTATTGAGATAAAAAGCCTTTTTTTGTAAAACGATCTACTAATGTTAATAGAAGTAGACAGACCTGTAATTGGTGATCGAAATAGTCACTTTACAAGTGTTTTGCACACAACAAACCAATTTCAATCACTGAAAAGGCAATCTCGAATAATCAGAAATAAAAAAATCATTGGCTTCAATCTTGGTAGATAGCCTCAATCTCTTTTCCGAATTTCTGAAAAATCACTTTTCTCTTTAATTTCATTGTTGGGGTCAATTCTCCTGATTCTATTCCCCAAGGTTCTGCCAAAAGCTTGAAACGCTTGATTTGCTCCCATTTACCAAAGTATTTATTGATTTGCTCGATCTCTCTATCATACTTTTCAATGATTTCAGGTTTTTGGATCATTTCCTCATCTGTGGTGTATGGAATGCCTTTATGCTTGCAATAATCCTTCAATCCTTCAAAACCAGGCACGATCAAGGCACTTGGATAATTTTTATTTTCACCGACCACCATCAACTGGTCTATCAGCGTGGATTCCTTGAATTTATTTTCCATTAGCTGAGGAGCTATGTATTTGCCTCCAGAGGTTTTGAACATCTCCTTCTTGCGATCGGTAATTTTCAGGAATTCTCCATCTAGCTCTCCTATATCTCCAGTATGAAACCAGCCGTTTTGAAGTACCTCATCAGTCATATCAGGTTGCTTGTAGTAACCTAGCATCACATTGGGTCCTTGAACGAGGATTTCACCATCTTCGGCGATTTTTACTTTTACATCTTTCACTAATTTTCCAACCCAACCTATCCTCATTTCTTCATTTGTACAGATAGATGCTGAGATTACCGGGGAAGTCTCGGTCAATCCATAGCCTTCACATACTTTGATCCCTGCAGCCCAAAAAACCCGAGCTAGCCTTGGTTGTAAAGCAGATGCACCCGAATTAATTTGAAGTACTTCACCTCCTAAAGCTTCTCTCCATTTACTGAAAATAAGTTTATTGGCCAATTTCAACTGAAAATCATACCAAAATCCCATATGGCCACCTGGATCATAATCCAAACCAAGATTTAAAGCCCAAAAGAAAAGCCCTTTTTTTATTCCTGTAAGCTCATATCCTTTGGCTACAATTTTATCATAAATTTTCTCAAGAAGTCGAGGAACTGTGTTAAAAGCATGCGGTTTGACTTCTTTCATATTTTCCCCCAAAGTTTCCAAGCTCTCTGCATAGTAAATGGAAAAACCCAAGTACATAAAGCAAAAAGAACCGGTTCGCTCATAAATATGACAAAGTGGAAGAAAACTAAGTACCCGTGAAGTCCCTCTTTCTGGAGTCATAATAGCGGCAATAGAAAGAACATTCGAAAGAACATTTGTATGTGAAAGCATCACCCCCTTTGGCCGACCAGTAGTTCCGGAAGTATAAATAATGGTAAACATGTCATCAGGCTTTACAGTCTCTTTTAACAGTTCAAGTGGCTCTATACTTTCATTTACTCCAATCGCCAAGAAATCCTCCCAGAAAATCGCACCTTCAATTGTTGAAAAACTGTAAATAAATCGATCTCCACATACCTCTTTGGCTTTATCAAAAATCACCTGATCACCAACGAAAATCATTTTGACTTCGGCATGGTCAAAAATATACTCGAAATCTGAGGAGGTTATAGTAGGATAAATGGGTACGGATATTCCACCGATCTGCTGCAGTGCTAAATCAATGAAATTCCATTCTGGACAGTTTTCGGAAATGATAGCGACTTTCTCTCCTTGCTTTAGTCCAGCTTTTAAAAAAGCCAAGCTCAAATTATCAACTATTTCTTTTATATCTCTGGATGAAAATGATTTCCATTGACCAGCTTCTTTTTTGGAAAGTGCAATCTCTTTATCATAAGTAGCGATCTGATAGGGAATCAAATCAAAAAGTCTCGAAGGCTCCATAGTATCTCATTTTGGGTTTGTATAATATTACCAAAATGTGCGGCCATTACAAAGAGTTATCCACGCTCTCTTTTTATAATAGTTGTAAAATAGATTTTTAAAAAAATTCTTTACTAAGGTTATTAGGACTGTGGATTTGTTGAAAAGAATCTGTTTTATTCTTCTCCACTTTCTAGGACAGTGAAGATTTGAGTTTCCCACGGGTTATCCTCTTTTTGTCCACATGTAAGTCTTTGAAACTTATTGGACTAATTGAATATTCCAATTTTTGTGGATTAGGCTTTACTTATTCACTGTTGGGAAAAAGCTTGTGGATAGAATGATTTTGGTTGGTGGATAAGTGTCGGCTTTTCCCCAATATAGGTGGTTGGTAGAAAAGGTAGTAAATGTTAAGTTGATAAGCGTTGAGTTATCTATCGGTTATCCTTTTTTATCCACAGTTAAATTGACACTTATCCACTGTTAATTTTCGCTACTTTTTATACCTGTTTTTGGTGTTGTAGTTATCACAAGGTCTTCAACTATCCAGCCTCCTCTAACCAGAATGTTACCATTTCCTGTTTCAGGATCTATGAAATTGAAAGTGCGCTCTGCATATCTTCTTTCTTCGAAGTTTGCTGGATCCCAACGGTGATTCATATTTGTATCTTCTATTACCCTGATTTGATAGCTTGCGGCTTCGATTAGCCTGAATGAAAATTGGTTGCTATTTTCTAAATAAGACTCCCTTTTCAGTTCTCCTTTACTATCTAACAGCTGTACTATAAATGGCCCTTCAGAGCCTTCTATTCTCCCTGAAATTTCATCAGTTAGGGTTTCTTTTTTCAACTTTTTATAATTCGCTGATAAGGCCACTTCATTGTATTGGCCTTCTATATCTCTGAAGGTAGAATCTGCGGCTTTTACGGAAAATATCTCAAACGGTATAGAGTCAGGCACAAGAAGATTAATTTCTAAAACATCCCTTCGTAGTGAATCCTTGAAGCTTAACATTTCTGGAGAAATATTAATAATAGAAGCTGTGTCGTACGATAGGTATAGAGAATCAAAATTGATGTTTGAGATTGGTTTATTAAAGGTTAGTTCTATGGGTAGATCTTGGTAAAAACTTTTACCTGAATTAGCGGAAATGGTTAGTTTTTCTGGTTTTCGATCCGATTCTTCAAATTTTGCCCATATTAAGGAATCAATTTCATGTCCAACTGAATCCTTAAGGTTAACATTGATCGGTATGCTATCAGCAAATACTGATTGTGAATAAAGATTTACTCTTTTGTCTCCTAATGTGTAAAATATTTCACTTCCCATTTTTTCATTTTCTAGGACTACTTCATTTGGAGTCTTGTTCAATACAATAGTATAATTCGATCCAAGTGTTGAAGACCTCAGTAAGTTTATGGGGTTTTGATCTCCTTTTGAAAGATTGAAATGTAAGCCTGCTATGTTTTGATCAATGGTAATTGTATCCTTTATGAAATCAAATGCTTCGGATTTATATTCTGCTTTTAGGCTATTATTGTCATCCTGCCACGCATAGGCTAAGTATTTTCCAGCTTTAATATTTGAAATGTTAAAATTACCGGCTGTATCTACTTGACTTAAGTAATATGGAGGAGCGATAAATACATTAGTTGTGTCATCAATTGGATATAAACCCACTATGGCATCTTCTATTTTGTCATTTCTGCCTGGAAAATATCTATTCACTGATCCTGATACTTTAAGGCTATCTATACTTGCGCCAGTTGAAAAAACCAATTTTAGGTTCTCAGCTGGATTCCCCTCTGATAAATCTTGAATTGATTTTTGGAAGTTGAATACGTAGGTGGTACTGTCTTCCAGTTCCTGATTAAGTTCTATTATAAGCGTGTTTTTTAATGCCGTAATGATCACCTCATCCTTATTTATTCTTGGAGTGATCAGGATGTTTTTGTTGGCATTATCCAGTTTAATGTATTCATTAAATGTTAAGATGATTTCTTTTGGTTTTGTATTTAGGCTTTGGTCCTGCGGAATCATTTCTAGGACGATCGGTGGATCTTCGTCTGGAGGTCCTCCCATAGGCGTGCTTTGCTTGGCACAGGAAAAAGCGAATATGCTTATAACTAATAGTATGATTAAATTTGATTGTTTCACTTCTTTTTGAACACAAATAAGTTACTAGAATAATTTCCTGCGGTCTTCCGCGCTTCACTGTTAGACTTTTTGCCTGTCATGATAGCCTTCCAATATCTTTGTACTATGGATTGATTAGGATTTGTATAGCCTTCAGACAATAATGAAACGTAATAGCTATCAAAACTCATTGGCATTTCATTCACTAGTTGTAAATCAAAGAGCTCTGAGAAGCTTTCAATAGACTTATGATTAAAGTGGTAAAGGTGTCTCGGAACGTCCCATCCAGCCCAGCGATCTTTATACTTTATAGCATCATAGCTTTCTGGATTTGGGACAGCTATTACTATATAACCATCTGATTTTAAGATGTTTAAGAGTTTTTTTACTGTTTTTCTAAGTGAATGAATATGCTCCAGTACATGGTAAAGTGTAATGATGTCAAATGAACTTCCTTCAGGTAGTTCATCAATGGATTCATATACTTTTCCGTTTACTTTAGACTTTGCTTGATTTCTAGCTTTTTCATTTGGTTCAATACCTTTTACCTTCCATCCGGTTTCTTTGGCTTTGGAAAGAAGTTCTGCCGTACCACAGCCATAGTCTAAGTATTTTCCTTTCGAGGGTTTTAGACTATTCAAATGTTTTACTTTTTTTGAGACAGCGTATTTCCTTACTTTTTGGTAAACAAATTGGGTTAGATTTTTTGCTTTATCCTCATGTGAGAAATATTCCGGGAAATCGTAATATGGAGCTATAGCTTCAACTTTTGGTCTAGGGTTAGTGAATTTTAGACCACATTTGATGCAATTACAAATAATAAAAGACTCTTGGCTAACTGCGAAATCTTTGATCAGTTCAGAATTAAGAAAATGTCCACTTTTGCAAAGTGGACATTTAGTAAGTCTTTCTAACATTCTATCTTCCAAGGTAAACAGTGATTATAGATAAATCTGCTGGTGTGACTCCGCTTATCCTAGAAGCTTGACCCATAGTTTCAGGTCTTATTTTATTCAGTTTCTGTTTTCCTTCTGCAGAGAGTGCTGGAATTCCTATATAGTCAAATTTCAATGGAATTTTGAAGTTTTCCATATTGCTTAGCTTCTCTACCATCTGCTGTTCCTTTTCAATATAGCTGTCATATTTGATCTGGATCTCTGCTTGTTCTAATACTTCCGTAGGATATTTAGAAAGGTAAGCTTCGATTTCAGAATTAAATGTTTTTAGATTTTGAAGACCTATTTGAGGACGTTTTAATAGTTTTTCAGCAGATATTTTTTCCTTGATCACAGCAGAACCAATTTCTTCGAGACCATCATTTATACTTTCTGGAGAGAATTTCTTTTGCTTGAGATCGTTAATGAGCTTAGCAGTTTCCTCCCGCTTATGGTTCATTTTTGCTAGACGCTCATCTGATGCCAACCCAATATTATGTCCTTTTTGAGTTAACCTTAGATCTGCATTATCCTGACGTAATAAGAGTCTGAACTCAGCTCTTGAAGTAAACATTCTATATGGCTCTTCAGTACCTTTATTTATAAGATCATCAATTAATACTCCTATGTATGCATCTGATCTTTTTAGCAAGAAAGGGTCTCTTTCCTGAACTTTCAAGCTAGCATTTATACCTGCTACTAATCCTTGAGAAGCGGCTTCTTCATATCCCGTAGTGCCATTTATTTGACCTGCGAAATACAGATTTTCTATTAACTGCGTTTCTAAGGTTAATTTCAATTGAGTAGGCGGAAAATAATCGTATTCAATGGCATACCCAGGTCGGAACATTTTGGCATTTTCAAAACCAGCTATTTTTCTAAGTGCTTTGAATTGTACGTCTTCAGGAAGTGAAGTAGAAAAGCCGTTTATATACATTTCCACCGTGTTCCATCCTTCAGGTTCTACGAATATTTGATGCCTATCTCTTTCTGCAAATCGATTTATCTTATCCTCAATAGATGGGCAATATCTTGGCCCCAAGCCTTGAATTCTACCATTAAACATAGGAGATCTATCAAAGCCTTCTTCTAGACTTGAGTGTACTTCTTTGTTAGTATAGGTAATCCAACAAGTTTTTTGATCTTTTAGAGTTGTTGTTGTATCAGAATAGCTGAATTTCTCAGGGTTTTCGTCGCCATGTTGCACCTCCATTTTTGAATAGTCTAGACTTCTTCCGTCGACTCTTGGTGGAGTTCCGGTTTTCATTCTCCCAGACTCGAATCCTAATTCTACTAGTTGCTCGGTTATACCTCGAGCTGCGGCTTCCCCAGTTCTTCCGCCGCCAAATTGTTTTTCGCCAATATGAATTAAACCGTTTAGGAATGTTCCGTTAGTTAAAACGACACTTTTTCCTTGGATTTCCAATCCTATACTAGTTCTTACTCCTTTTAGCTCTCCGTTCTTCACTAGAAGGCCTGTGATCATTTCTTGCCAGAAATCCACATTGGGAGTGTTTTCCAATGCCAATCTCCATTCTTCAGCGAATTTCATTCGATCGTTCTGAGATCTTGGCGACCACATTGCTGGACCTTTTGATCTATTTAGCATCCTAAACTGGATCATGGATTTATCAGATATAATACCTGACTTTCCACCCAGTGCATCAATTTCACGTACTATCTGCCCTTTAGCCACTCCACCCATTGCTGGGTTACATGACATTTGAGCAATTGTATTCATGTTCATTGTACATAGTAAAACTTTGGAGCCCATGCTAGCTGCTGCATGTGCCGCTTCGCATCCAGCGTGCCCTGCCCCTACTACTATCACATCGTATATTGGAAACATTGTATCCTTTTTTGTGTACTGTTTCACGTGGAACTGTTGTATTATCCTTCTTTAAGAAAATGCTGTTTCACGTGGAACGTTTAAATCTCTTCGAATAAATTTATTGCAAATTCCTCTTTACTTCTCATCAAGCTAGCTTCTGCTTTTGTTTTATCCTTGTAACCTAGGAGATGAAATAGCCCATGGCTTATCACTCTGCTCAACTCTTTTTCTTCTGTTACATTAAGCGTTTCTGAGTTTTCTTTTACTCTTTCTATGCTTATGAAAATATCTCCCTCTATGATTCCTTCATCTTCTGAATTGTCAAAAGTGATAATATCTGTGTAGGTATCATGATCTAGATATTCTACATTCATGCTGTGTAAATACTCGTCAGAGCAAAAAACATAATTGAGATCTTCAATTTTATGGTTTTCTGATTCTGCAATTTTTTTTAGCCAAGCTTTTCTTTTTCTCTTTTCTTTCAGTGAAAAAGGGACTTCTTCAGTAAAGAAATTAATAGGCATAGTTTAATTCATGTAAAATGATAAAACCGTTTTAGTGCCATTTTCTTCAAACTTAACATCATCTGAAAGGTGTTTTATAAGAAAAATACCTCTTCCCCCGATTTTCTCGATGTTTTCCGGTTCCGTGGGATCTTTTAACTCATTATAGTCAAAACCATTTCCTTCATCCTGAATAGTGAATAAAAGCAATTCGTCTTCTAGCGTTAGCTCCAAATGAACAAGCTTGTTTTTATCACCTTGATTCCCATGGATTATTGCATTACTGATGCATTCAGTCACTGATATCATAATATTACCGTAGATATCATCATTGATTTCAAAATTTTCTCGCGCATTGTCGATGAAACTTTCAATTATTTTTATGTTCTCAATTAGAGAAGGAATAGAAATTTTTATGCTTTTCATCATAATTGTTTTCAATGAGTAGTATCTACTGTTTTATTCTATTTCAATTAGTATTGGACAATGATCTGAATGCTTTGCATCGGCTAAAATGATTGAGCTTTTAAGTCGATCATTCATCGGCGCTGTTGCCATATGGTAATCAATTCTCCACCCTAAATTCTTTGCTCTGGAGTTTGCTCTGTAGCTCCACCAGGTATAATTGTCTGGTTGCTCATTAAATTTTCTGAAACTATCAATAAAACCAGATTCTGTAAATTTATCCATCCAAGCTCTCTCCTCTGGTAAAAACCCTGAAGTGTTCTTATTGGACTTTGGGTTATGTATATCAATTGCTTTGTGACAGATGTTATAATCCCCACTCAAGATAAAATTTGGATTGCTTTTTCTTAAATCTTGGGTGTAGCCATATATATCATCTAGAAATTCATATTTGAATGCTTGTCGGATATCTCCAGTTGTTCCCGATGGGAAATAGGCAGTCAAAAAAGAGAAGTTTTCAAAATCAACTTGGAGCAACCTTCCCTCATCGTCATATTTGGAGTATTGCATTCCATGTTTTACTGATTTTGGCTTAATTTTCGTCAAAATTGCAACACCACTATATCCTTTTTTTACAGCTGGATACCAAAATATTTCGTAACCTAAATCTTCGAAAATAGTAGCGTCTATCTGGTCTAAATTTGCCTTAACCTCCTGTAAACCAATTATATCTGGGTTTACCTCTTTCAGCCAGTCAATAAAACCTTTGTTCATTGCGGCACGAATGCCATTTACGTTATACGATACTATCTTCACGATTTATTCAATTATTATTTCGTATTCTTTTTCAAAATATTCCAATACTTGAATCTTTAAAAGCTTCTCCTGATCTAATAAATCAAAATGAGGAAGTTCTTTTGTTAATTTCCAATGAGGCCAACCTTCTTGATCTACATAATCAAGTTCATAAAACCCATCATAGCTCAACACCTTGCAGACAGCTATGTGCATTAAATCTTGCTTTTGCTCTTTACTAAATATCCTGTTGCCTTGACCAAGTTCTTGAACGCCAATAAGAAAGAGTACGCCATTTAAGTCCGCAGGTTTTTTTCCTATGGTTTCTTTTAGGCCTTCTAATAGTTTTGACCAACGTTTTTCTAATTCTAGATCGCGTTTGAACATTGTAAGTTATTGATTTTCAAGTGTTTCCCAATATTCTGCTGCTCTTCTTAAGTGTGGGATTACTATGGTCCCTCCTATTAAAGTTGCAATTGAGAATACTTCAAATATTTGCTCTTTTCTTAATCCAACTTCGTGGCACTTTCCTAAATGGTATTTTATACAGTCATCGCATCTCAATACCATAGAACAAGCCAGGCCAATCATTTCTTTAGACTTAATATCTACAGAGCCATCTGCATATGCATTTGTATCAAGATTAAATATACGCTTGATTACTTTATTGTCTTCAGCCAAAATCTTATTGTTCATTTGGCTGCGATACTCGTTGAATTCTTCTATGAGATTCATTAACTTAACTGTTTAGGAAAGAATTAAGTAGCAAATATACCACTATTTGCCCTTGGCAGATAGGAACAAGCCTTTTTCACAATGCGTTTATTTTTTGTCAAAGATTTTTTGGATTTAGTTTTCCCACGCAATTGTTTGCTATGTGGTAGGTCTTTATACGATCATGAAAATAATCTATGTAGTATTTGTAAAGGCACACTTCCGGTGACTAGCTACCATCTAAGGCCAACTGACAATGATTTATGTGATAAGGTGAAGGGATTAAGTACTGTTGGAATGGTTATGGCCTACCTTAAATTTACCAAAGGAGGGAATAGTCAGAAGCTCCTTCATCAGCTCAAGTATAGAAATAAGCCTCAGTTGGCGAAGGAATTGGGAAGTTTGTATGGAAAAATTCTCAACGAAAATGGCTATTCAAAATGCTGGGATGTCATAGTACCAGTGCCATTGCACCCATTGAAGCAAAGTAGAAGAGGTTATAATCAGAGTGAGTACTTTGGACTTGGGCTAAGCGAGGCGCTTTCGTTAAAGTTAGAAAATAGCTTACAGCGAAGAAAATTTACAGAAACTCAAACTCAAAAATCCCGTCTAGAGCGAATGTTTAATATGGATGATGTATTTGAAGTATCTAATTACTCTACATTATCAGGCAAATCAATTTTGCTTGTAGATGATGTCATGACTACGGGTGCTACTTTGTGTGCCTGTGCAAATGTCCTTTTGGGGAATGGGGCAAAAAATGTAGATTTGGTTACCATCGCAGCAGGAGGATAAATAGTATGATAGATATAGAATTATTAAAGTACCCAATCGGTAAATTTTTGAAACCAAATGATGTTTCAGATCAACACTTACAAGAAGCTAGCGCATATCTAGGTTCATTTCCTCAGTATTTGAAAGAAACAGTACAGAGTTTTTCTGAGGGGCAGTTAAACACCCCATATCGACCGGGTGGTTGGACTGTAAGGCAAGTTGTCCATCATCTCGCAGATTCTCATATGAATGCACTGACACGCTTCAAATTGGCTCTTACTGAGGAAAATCCAATAATTAAGCCTTATGATGAAGCTGCTTGGGCAAAGATGCCTGATTATTCCTTGCCGATTGGAGCATCTCTTAATTTGATTGATGGAATACATTTTAAGTGGGCTGTTTTACTTGAAAGCATGGATTCATCAGATTTTGAAAAGACCTATTTTCATCCGGAATCTCAATCTGCAGTGCCTCTTTCCGATGTTACTCTGATGTATCAGTGGCATTCCCAGCATCATTTGGCACATATCCAGCATTTGGTGCTTAGGGAAAAGTGGTAACTATCCTCTTCTGACTAAGTATTTTAAATGAAGTAATAGGTTTTAGCTTGTAATTTCTTTCATGAATATCTCCCTAAAAAATCAACGAATTCTAGTTACTGGCGCTTCTAGAGGTATAGGAAGAGCTATCGCAAAGCAGCTTTCCGAATCGGGTGCTGAAGTGATCATTCATTGTAATAGCAATGTGCCTGAGGCAGAAAAGCTTAAAGGGGAGTTGGCCAACCCTGCTTTTGTGGAGCCTTGTGATCTTGCTAAATTGGAAGAAGTCATGGGTTATATCCCCAGGTTAGTCCAAGAGTATGGGGTTATTACTGCAATTGTTAACAATGCTGGAATTTCCAAGTCAGCCGCTGATAACCTTCCGACAGGAGAATGGGTTAAGATTTGGCATGAAACGATTCAAGTGAATACCACTGCTCTTGGCATTATTTGCAAGGAGTTTGTGGAGCATGCCTTGGAACAGCAAAGTGGGAGAATAGTCAATATCTCTTCGAGAGCTGCTTTTCGGGGTGATACTACCGATTATATTGCCTACGCTGCTTCTAAAGGCGCCGTAGTCAGTTTGACTAGATCCATTGCTAGGCACTATGGAAAGCAAGGGATCAAGGCGTTTCTTATAGCTCCAGGTTTTACTCGTACTGATATGGCCGAAGAAATCCTGTCAGCCTATGGGGAGGACTTTGCACTTAATGATATTGCGTTGCCAGAACTGACTAAGCCTGAAGATATTGCTCCTATGGTGACGCTTCTCTGCTCTGGGCTAGCTGATCATGCCACAGGGGCAAGTATAGATATCAACGCAGGATCGTATGTGCATTGACACTTCTTTCACTGTTAACTACGCATACCTATGCCACATAGGCAAAAGACCGACGATATTTTATCACCAGAGCTTATAAGAATTCTAAAAATCTTTGGCTTAGTGTCCATAGGTTTGGTGTTCATACTTTCATTTTTTAATACTAAAAGAGCAAATAATACAGGAGATGATCTCACTTTTCGCATGTCGTCTTCTAGCCGCTTGTACTTTTTGAACGTGCGGGCAATCAGGTACGATAGAGAAACAAGGTCTGATGCCGGAATGCTGCTCTTTAGGCATGGAAGCAGAACAGTTGCTAAGACGGATCCTTTACTGAATCTGGTACTAATTCTCAATAGCCGAAAGGATGAGGCTTACCTTTATTTAGAGCCGGTGAATGTGGATTGGCCACTCGAGCTGAGGGTTACAAATGAGGGTGAGACCCAAAACATCTTGCTTGAAAACGGGAATAACACTCAATTTCTAGCGCAAGTGAGGCAACTTGAGCCATGGATAAAGGCAGATGCTGACTTTGAGGTGAAAGTGGGCTCAGCTTGGGTGAGTATTTGGGAAGATCCTAAGGAACGGGAGGCGCTACAAGCTATCTTGGGCGATTATTTTAGATTGATAAATGAACGAGAATAACCATGGAAAAGATGAATAAAGCCTTAGATCAATTTAAACAATTAGAGGGGAAAAAGCTCGATAAAATGCCATCCAAAGCTGGTAATTGGCTGGCTGGAACCTTGCTTGAAATTGAAGAAGATAGGATCAAAGTATCTTATACCGTCTCATCAGAAATGTGCAATCCTGCCAAAATCTTGCACGGAGGAGTTGCTTCGCTGATGATGGACGATGTGATCGGAATGGGCAATTTTGCGACAGGTTCAGAATACCTGATGACTAGTATCAATCTGAATGTGGATTTTTTGTCATCTGCTCACAATGGAGAAAAAATAGAGGTTTCTGCAAAATTAGTTCGATCTGGGGCAAACCTAAATCATTGGGACGCCGTAATCACTAAAGAATCAGGTAGAATTGTCGCTAAAGCCAGCTCTAACATGATCAAAACGCACGTAACGCTTAGTGATCTTGGATTTTAAATTTTAGCCAACTTAATTTTATACAAATGAAAAAAATAGTACTCATTGCTTGTTTTAGCCTATTTTCTTTATTCGCATTTTCACAAACTACCATTACTTTCCACCAAAGTAACCTTCCCTTTATAGGAGTTAATTACCAGTTTGGAGAGAAGTTTATCCCTGAATTTAGATTGGGTACTGATCAATACATTGAAGACCTTTCAGCAGAACTTGTAGCAAACTACATTTTTAAAAAGGCAGATAGTTTTGAATTTTATGGAGGAGCAGGGCTAAGAGTTGGGAGTTTTGACGGAATCGTAATTCCTGTAGGGTTAAATATTTATCCTTTCGATCAAAAGGATTTTGGGTTTCATATAGAAGGAGCGCCAATTTTAGGTTTCAGTGATGATTCCTTATTCCGAGGCTCCTTTGGTATTCGCTACCGTTTTGCCAAAAACTAAAACTGTTCCATTTTCACCATCAGATCCCAAACCGCTATTCCTAGCGATACGGAGATATTCAAGGAGTGCTTAGTCCCTAGCTGTGGGATTTCCAACACTGCGTCACAGGCATTGAGCACTTCTTCTTCCACACCAAAGACCTCATTCCCGAATACTAGGGCATACTTTTTACCTTTTTCGGGCCTGAATTCATTGAGCATCACCGAGCGATCTACCTGTTCTAGCGCACAGATTTGATAGCCTTCAGCTTTCAGTTTTTCCATCGCCTGCATGGTATTCAGGCAATATTCCCATTCTACAGATTCTGTTGCGCCCAAAGCCGTTTTCTGAATATCACGATGAGGAGGGGTGCCCGTAATTCCGCATAGGTAAATTTTTTCTATTCCAAAAGCATCTCCAGTTCGGAAAGAAGATCCCACGTTATTTAAACTGCGAACATTATCCAGAACGAGCACAATCGGCGATTTATCCATTTCCTTGAACTCCTCTACCGATACTCTTTCGAGCTCTTCCATACTTAATTTTTTCATCCTTTTTTGTTCTGCTTTGTGAATGGCTTATTTTCGACTTTCTTACCCGATTCAGTTTCCAAAAATAGTATTAAAAGTAAGCACACCCCATGAGTAAGTCTAAAGACGGCAAAGAAACGCCTTTAATGAAGCAATACAATGCCATCAAAGCCAAGCATCCTGGTGCATTGTTGCTTTTTCGGGTTGGGGATTTCTATGAGACATTCGGTGAGGATGCCGTTCGTGCGAGCAAAATTCTTGATATAGTTCTGACAAAAAGAGCCAATGGGTCAGCCTCTCACATTGAATTAGCAGGATTTCCACATCATTCTTTAGATACTTATTTGCCGAAATTGGTGCGTGCAGGAAATCGGGTTGCGATTTGTGATCAGCTGGAAGATCCTAAATCTGTCAAAGGAATCGTAAAGCGTGGTGTGACAGAATTGGTGACGCCTGGACTTTCGTTTAACGATCAGGTTTTAGACACGAAGAAAAACAATTACCTCGCTTCTATATACTTTGGGAAGGAAAAGCACGGAATAGCTTTCCTAGACCTATCCACGGGCGAATTTATGTGCGCGGAGGGGAATGCTTCTTATCTTGAAAAGTTGATTCAGAGCTTTGCACCAGCTGAGATTATTTTCTCCAAAGCTGCGAAGAAGTCCGCAGCCGAGTTACTCAAAAATGATTTCATCACTTTTCACTGTGAAGATTGGGTATATCAATATGACTTTACTTATGAAAAACTCAAGACACATTTTGGCACTGCAAACCTCAAAGGCTTTGGAATAGAAGACCTGGAGTACGGAATCGTGGCTGCAGGAGCGATTTTGTATTATTTGGAAGAGACGGAGCATAAGGAAATACAGCATATCTCTTCAGTTTCGAGAATTGCGGAGGAGAAATACGTCTGGCTTGACAAATTCACTATCCGAAATCTTGAATTGGTATTTCCACAGCATGAAGGGGGAGTGCCTTTGATCAATATCTTGGACCAGACGGTGACCCCTATGGGCTCCAGGATGATGAAAAAGTGGATGGTGCTTCCACTGAAAGAGAAAAAAACAATTGAGGAGCGATTGAATGTGGTTGACTTTTTCTTCCAAAACCAAGAGTTGATTGAGGAGATGGTTGATCCATTGAAGCATATCGGCGATTTAGAGCGGTTGATTTCCAAGGTAGTAGTAGGTCGGGCAAATCCCCGCGAGATCAATCAAATCAAACGTGCGCTGATAAATATTCAACCAATCAAAGAGCTTCTCAAGAATCAGAAGAATCCGACATTGAAACGTCTTTCTGATCAGCTTCATCCCTGTGAGTTTCTATTGGAGAAAATTGATAAAGAGCTTAAGGAAGATGCACCCATGCTCACTCATCAAGGTGGAATAATCATGGATGGAGTCGATCCCGAGTTAGATGAATACCGGGGCCTAGCGAATACTGGAAAGGATTTTTTGGTGCAAATCCAGCAGCGGGAAGTACAGAAGACTGGGATCACTTCGCTAAAAATCGCCTTCAACAAGGTTTTTGGCTACTATCTTGAAGTTACCCATTCACACAAAGACAAAGTACCTGCGGAGTGGATTCGTAAGCAGACACTCGTGAATGCAGAGCGATACATCACGCCAGAACTCAAAGAATACGAGGATAAAATCCTGAATGCTGAAGACAAGATGATTGCGATTGAGCAACGGTTCTTTCTAGCACTGGTACAGGAAACGGCTCAGTATGTGACACAAATCCAGCAAAATGCAAGAGTGCTTGGTACTTTGGATGTTCTTCTTTCTTTTGCCCAGATTGCACTTTCCAACGGGTATTGTAGACCGAAGATTTCCGAAACAGAAACGCTTGAAATCAAAGATGGTCGTCATCCGGTGATTGAAAAACAGCTGCCTCCTGGCGAAGACTATGTGCCAAATGATATCTATCTGGATCACGATTCTCAACAGATCATGATCATCACGGGTCCTAATATGGCAGGTAAGTCTGCCCTGCTTCGACAAACAGCCTTAACGGTACTTATGGCTCAGATGGGTAGTTTTGTGCCAGCATCATTTGCAAGAATAGGCATTATAGATAAAGTTTTCACCCGTGTAGGAGCTTCGGATAATCTCTCCAAAGGGGAATCTACCTTTATGGTGGAAATGACTGAGACCGCCAGTATTTTAAATAATCTGTCTGATAGAAGCTTGGTGTTGATGGATGAAATAGGCAGAGGAACTTCCACTTATGATGGAATTTCTATCGCCTGGTCAATTGTTGAGTATTTGCATAATCATCCTACTTTCCGAGCAAAAACACTTTTTGCTACACATTACCACGAATTGAACCAATTGGCTTCTGATTTTCCTAAAATCAAGAACTTTAATGTGTCAGTGAAAGAGGTGGGAAATAAAGTCATATTCATGAGAAAACTGAAAGCAGGGGGCAGTGAGCACAGCTTTGGTATTCACGTCGCTCAGATGGCGGGTATGCCAAACCCTATTGTCCTGAGAGCGGCAGAGATTATGTCACATCTGGAAAAGGATAAAGCCGTAGCTGAGCAGAAAAAAAATATCAAATCAATTCCTAAGAATAATTTTCAGTTGAGTATGTTCGAGATGGATCCTAAGTTTCAAGAGGCAAAAGAACTAATTGAAGGGATTGATATCAACGCGATTTCTCCAATTGAGGCACTTTTGAAATTGCATGAGATCAAAAAGAAAATTGAAGCATGAGAAATTTATTTTCGTGTCTTATCTTTAAATAAAATGATTTTTTTATGAATAAAGTATTGCTAAAAGATTTACGCAAGCAAAATAAATACACTCAATTTTTTCAGGAGTGGAAGGAGCAGGAATTTCAAGACCATCCTGAAGAAGACCGAAAGATGGAGCAACTTGAACAGTTGAGCCAGAATATTGGTATGCAAGAAGGACTTACGATTGCCTGCTTTGACTATAGAAAATTGAATTTGGCATTTTTTACAGGCAATGTAGAGGAGCTGACAGGCTATCCAGCAGATATGTTTCGCTCACAGGGAATGGAAACATCCTTTGCGATGATACATCCTGAGGATAGAGAAGAGCTTTTTCGATTTCAGAAAATTGTATTCGATAGCTTCCACCAACTCACTTTGGCTGAGAAGCATACCTTTGAATTTTCATATACCACGCGCTGGGTTCATCGTAAAACGAATGAAATCTCTTGGATGCTTGGAAAAGTAAGACCTTATTTAATTGACTCAGCGGGTAATTTTGCCATGGACCTGCACATCATAGTGCAATTGCATACTCCTCCCAAATCTGTAGGGTACGATTGGAATTATTCCTATCAAAAAGTAGATGAATCTCGAGTTTTTGTAAGTAAAAACTCTCCAAATAGTCGTGTGGTTTCCCTCACCAAAAAGGAAAAGGAGATTGTAAAGTTGATTCTGGATGGGAAAGAGTCTAAGGAAGTTGCAGCGCACTTAAATATTTCAGTGAATACAGTAGGCACTCATCGAAAAAACATCCTTAAAAAGCTCAATGCTCGAAATTTGGGTGAAATGGTAAAAATTTTATCCTCGTATCCATTTTGATAGTTGTCTGAAAACCAACGATAAACTCTGGTTTTTAAAGACTGCATGAAAAAAATAACGAATGAATGCTTGCGATTTTATTAATGACGCTTACCTTTGCATCCACAATTCAACTGGATCACGTTTCAGTTAACAACGCGAGAGTAGCTCAGCTGGTAGAGCACGACCTTGCCAAGGTCGGGGTCGCGAGTTCGAATCTCGTCTCCCGCTCAAAAAGCCCTTGATTCAAGGGCTTTCTTGTTTAAAGAAAACAGTAGCTCCGATAAGCTGGAGTGAAGCCGGGATGGTGGAATAGGTAGACACGCAAGACTTAAAATCTTGTGGCCGTAAGGCCGTGCGGGTTCGATTCCCGCTCCTGGTACATAAGCCTCGTAGAAATACGGGGCTTTTTGTTTTCTGCACAGTAATCAAAATTTTACAAATCCTTCTCTCGGTGCATTTTTTTGTATTTTGCCCATCATGATTGATTTTGAAAATTTTACAATAGACTGGGCTGAGGTTCAGAACTGGCTGATTCTGTTTGGTATAGCGCTGGGTACCTTTCTCTTGTTTTTATTTCTTTCTCGTAAGTCCAGAACGTTCCTCAGGAGAAGGCTGACTCGAAGAATGGACGATGATCTTCTGGCAAACTTCCTAGCTGGGATCTTTGCTACGCTGGTGATTATCGTAGGGATCATGATCATTCTCAGGATTATAGGACTTACCGGGGTGGTATCTGGGATGCTAGCTGGAGCTGGAATATCTGCATTCATCATAGGCTTTGCACTCAAAGACATCGGTGAAAATTTCCTGGCGGGAATTCTACTTGCCTTCAAAAGGCCTTTTAAAGTTGGGGATATTGTAGATATAGGTGGAGTCCGTGGACAAGTGCTTAGCCTGAACCTCCGCGATACTCAGATCAAGACGTTGGATGGAAAGGATGTTTTTATTCCCAACTCTATCCTGATCAAAAACCCACTTGTCAATTATACAATTGATGGGTATTTGAGGTATGATTTTATAGTGGGACTGGATTATGGATCCGATTACAAAGGCGCTATGCAGGTGATTGACCTCGCTCTCAGGGGAATTCCAGGTATTTTGGAAGAACAGAAAAAAGTGACCGTCAGGGTAAATGAGTTGGCAGAAAGTACGCTGAATATAGAAATCAACTTCTGGGTGGATACCTTGGACGACTCCATTGGCGACTTGGATATTAAGAGCACAGCGATTCTCAGCGTCTTGACTTCATTAGAAAAGGCAGGCTTCAATCTGCCTGCCAAAATCATTGAGCTCAAAACGCACAAGGGCGATAGTTTGAAGACTTCTTGATTTACTTTCCTAAAATTCCAGCTAGGTCTGCAGGCGAATAGGCTACCGATTTTAGTGTTTTTCTGTCACCTTCTCTAAAGACTAGGAATAAATCCCCTTCTTTTTCGTAGAAGCATTCCGTTCCTTTTGCATTGTAGTGTGCGACGGTTGCTATGGCTTCGTCTTCAGTTTTACAGGCTTTACTCATGTTGGAGCGCTGCACTTCGTCGAAGAGTGTTTTGAATTTTTCTCCCAAGCCAAACTCCAAAATCGCCCCTGAAAGCACGTATTGTAGATCACATAGCGCGTCAGCCACTTCGACCAGATCATTATTTGCGATAGCTTCTTCCAGTTCTCTTAGTTCCTCAGCCAAAAGAGAAACACGTAAATCACATCGTACTTTCTCAGGAATAGCAGGAGATGGCAAAACAGGGTGTTTGAACGTTTCGTGAAATAGGGAGACTGATGTAAGTGATTTAGGATCTTGCATGATTTTAGAATAAATGAAAGACTGAAATAAATGAAAAAGACCGGTAAATCCGGTCTTTTTGTTGAATAATAAAGTCTGATTTATCGTTTTTTCAGCACTACTGAGCTTTCTAAGTTTGCTTCTATCTTTGCTAAAAGCTCAGCGTTACCATCTGGACTGTTTGGACGGATTTCAATTTTACCATCATTGTTAGCATCTATAGCATTACTAAAATCAACTCCAGCAAAAAGCTTCTCCATCTCAAAAGAAAGTAATAATTCAGTATTGTTTTGTACTTCAATACCAGAAGCTGATTCTGATGTAGCCTCTATTACCTTTTCCGTTTCAGTCCAAAACTGAGTTGATTTGCCATTAATTTCCCCAGTGATGAACAAAGATTTTTGGTACATAGGATCACTACTTGTTTCATTTGAATAGAGTGAAAAAGAAACTTGTTTGTAATTTCCTTCCGGAGTACTCCCTTGACCTACTAAAGAAACCTTTGTTTCTCCATTTGATACCAAATTAAGGGATTTTCTCTCTGATGATGAGGTTTGTAATTCTGCATTTAAAGTCGTCTTAAGCTGTATACCGCCTAAATCAATTCCTCCAACTAAGTCTGCAGAAGCATAGTATTTCATAGCTACATCTTGCGTACCAACCGTAAATTCATTGACAGTAAATCCGCTGATGGTAAACCTTCCGTTTTCGGAAGTGCCTGAAGAAGACGTTGTAGCGGTGGCTTTTAAGGAAGCCTGAGTTTCAGATTCAGAAGTTGGGTTTTCATCTTCTGATTCACAAGAAAGTAGACCTAAACTTGCTGGTAATACTAGAGCAGCAAAGGCTATTTTTGCAATATTCAATTTCATAAGCTTTAAAATTTTGGTTCCGGTTGCTAGTTCAACACAGATGCCATTTCAACACTTTTCTGCCTAGCCAAATAGTTTCAGTAGGATTGAAAAAACATTTTTATACAAGTAGAAAAGGAGAAGGGAGCCCTATTTGGGGAAAAAATAAATCTCTGTGAGTTTTATTTTGCAAGAATAAGTGGTTGATAAAAAGAATAATAGATCAAATAGTGCGGTTAGATTTTACTTTTTAGGCCTTTTTTATGTAAGGACAATTCTTGGTTCTTACAGCTATCAAATGAATGAATTTCCTACGGCATGGAGGTATAGCTACATAAGATTATGCCGCGAAATTATTGTAGAAGTTTTTAACAGGGTGTTGCATTTGAGGGCAAAACTGAGCGGTATTTGAATATGAAAAGTCAGAATCCAAGTTTTTTCTAAGGCTTAGGTCTACGAACTATTTGTGTTACGATTGGTTGATGATTTTGATAAAACAGAATTATCCGATCAATTTTCAATTGAGAATCAGACAATAAGTCTGATTTTGTGACAAGATGTTTAAGTTTGTGGTTAGACTCTGGCTTGGATGGGTTTTTGTCCCCATGTACACAATTATTTTCCATGGAAATTTCATTTTATAAATATCAAGGAACTGGCAATGACTTCGTCATGATCGATGATCGTGACCAGAAGTTTGACGGATCTGATTTGAATCTAGTCTCGAAACTATGCGACAGAAAGTTTGGCGTAGGAGCTGATGGATTGATTTTGATTCGAAATCATGTGAAATATGATTTTGAGATGATCTATTTCAATGCTGATGGAAGTCAGAGTATGTGTGGAAATGGTGCGAGATGCGCGGTAGCCTTTTCTGCCTTTCTTGGTATTTTGGATGAAAAGACGAATTTCTTAGCTATCGATGGTGCCCATGAAGCGATTTTGAAAGATGGATTGGTGCAATTACTTATGGGCGATGTAGCTGGGGTCGATGAAAAGGGGAGTGATTCCTTTGTAAATACAGGCTCTCCGCATCATGTTCGATTTGTTGAGGATGTTCAGAATTATCCCATTTTCGCAGAAGGAAAAAAAGTACGCTACGATCAGATGTATGCGCCATCCGGAACTAATGTTAATTTCGTGCAGAAACTAGGTGAGAATGAAATATTTGTTCGCACCTACGAAAGAGGCGTTGAAGACGAGACGCTTTCCTGTGGAACTGGAGTAACTGCCGCCGCAATAGCATTTGGCAAAAATCTTCCAGCAGCTACCATCAAAATAAAAACCCTTGGCGGTCAATTATCAGTGAAATTTAAAGCTTCTGAAAATGGAGCTTTCAGAGAAGTCTGGTTGATTGGCCCTGCGAAGCAAGTTTTTGCAGGGAAAATAAGCGTTTGACCAATGTTTGAGTTCTTTTCAGATGAACTCGTTTTATTATCAATTATAACAAAAAGGGCTTAATTTTGAGCCCCAAAGTAGAATTACAACAAGCTAGCATGTTAGATATAATAGCAAAAGGACTTGCAAAAGTATTTGGAACCAAGTCCGATAGAGATATTAAAGAACTTCTCCCAATCGTCAGTAAGATCAACGATGTTTTTTCTGGATTAAAGAACCTCAGTGATGATGAATTGCGAGCTAAAACAGAAGAAATCAGGACTGAGATCAATGCGCACCTGAAGGATTTTGACGATAAGATTGTTAGTATCAGGTCAAAGGTAGACGAGTTGCCAGTAAAGGCAATTCATGAAAAAGACCAGCTTTTCAATCAGATCGATCAAATCGAAAAGGATCGAAATGAAGCATTGGAAGTCATTTTGGAGAAAGTATTGCCCAAAGCTTTCGCAGTGGTGAAAGAAACTGCAAGACGATTCAAAGAAAACGGAAAGCTAGTTGTAAAAGCTTCCGACCGGGATCGCGAGCTCTCAGCTTCCAAACAGAATGTAGAAATCCAAGGCGAAGAAGCAATCTGGCACAACCGCTGGATGGCTGCAGGCACTGAAGTCGTATGGGACATGGTTCACTACGATGTGCAGCTTATCGGTGGTATGGTACTTCACAAAGGTAAAATTGCAGAGATGGCAACTGGTGAAGGTAAAACGCTGGTTTCTACCCTACCGGCTTACCTTAATGCACTTGCTGGACGAGGTGTCCATATCGTTACGGTGAACGACTACTTGGCAAAGCGTGACTCCGAATGGAATGCGCCACTTTTTGAGTTCCACGGATTGACGGTGGATTGTATCGATAAATTTACTCCGAACTCTGCCGGACGAAAGAAAGCCTATAAATCTGATATCGTATACGGAACCAACAATGAGTTTGGCTTCGATTACCTTCGAGATAATATGGCTCGTGAAGCTGGAGACTTGGTTCAGGGGAAGCATCATTTTGCAATGATTGATGAAGTCGATTCAGTCCTGATTGATGATGCTAGAACACCATTGATTATTTCTGGACCAGTTCCAAAAGGCGATGTTCATGAGTTTGACGATATGAAGCCTAGAGTTTCAACATTGGTTGAAGAGCAGCGTAAGTTGGTTCAGGGCTTCTTGACATCAGCCAAGAAAATGCTTGCCGATGGCAATGATAAAGAAGGTGGTCTTGCTCTTTTCCGCGCTTTTCGTGGAATGCCGAAATACAAGCCATTGATTAAATACCTTTCTGAGCCAGGAATTCGAGTGATTCTTCAGAAGACTGAGAATTTTTACTTGCAGGATAACAAGCGACAAATGCCAGAGGCAGATGAGCCGCTTTTGTTTACCATAGATGAAAAAACAAACGTAGTCGATTTGACCGATCGTGGTATCGAGACAATGACTACCAAGAATGAAAATACTGAATTCTTTATCCTTCCTGATATCGGAATTGTTATCGCTGACTTGGAGAAGGAAGAAGGAATTTCAGACACTGAAAAGCTTGTGCGTAAAGAAGAAGCAATCAAGGATTATAGCGTAAAAGCACAACGTATTCATACAGTAAATCAACTGCTTAAGGCATATTGTATGTTTGAGCGGGACACTGAATACATCTTGGTGGATGGCAAAGTGAAAATCGTTGATGAGCAGACGGGTCGTGTGATGGAAGGTCGTCGTTATTCTGATGGACTACACCAAGCGATAGAGGCGAAAGAAAATGTGAAGGTGGAAGATGCTACGCAAACTTACGCTACGATTACTCTTCAAAACTACTTCAGAATGTATCATAAGCTGGCTGGTATGACTGGTACAGCGGAGACAGAAGCTGGGGAATTCTGGGAAATCTACAAATTGGATGTGGTAGTTATCCCAACCAATAAACCAATTATCCGAGCAGATCGTGAGGATAAAGTTTACAAGACAGTTCGTGAGAAATTCAATGCTGTAGGAGACGAAATAAATGAGCTAGTAGCAGCAGGAAGACCAGTTTTGGTGGGTACTACTTCGGTAGAGATCTCTGAAGTACTCAGTAGAATGCTGACACTGAAGAAAATTCCACACCAAGTTTTGAATGCAAAACAGCATGCTAGAGAAGCAGACGTGGTTGCCATTGCGGGTCAAGCAGGCACAGTAACTATCGCAACCAACATGGCTGGACGTGGTACAGATATTAAGCTTTCTCCAGAAGCCAAAAAAGCTGGAGGTTTGGCAATTATTGGTACCGAACGTCACGAATCTCGTCGTGTTGATAGACAGCTTAGAGGTAGATCTGGTCGTCAGGGAGATGTGGGTTCTTCCCAGTTCTTCGTGTCACTAGAGGATAGTTTGATGCGTCTTTTTGGATCTGATCGTATAGCCAAGCTCATGGATAGAATGGGTCTAGAAGAAGGAGAAGTGATTCAGCACAGCATGATCTCGAAGTCTATTGAGCGTGCTCAGCGAAAGGTGGAGGAAAACAACTTTGGCACAAGAAAGAGACTTCTTGAATATGATGATGTGATGAACTCCCAACGTGAGGTAGTTTATAAAAGGAGAAGAAATGCACTTAAAGGCGAAAGACTAGAACTGGATATATTAAACATCCTTTACGATGTTTGTGAAGGGTTAGTGGATATGGGTAAATCAACCACAGATCCGGAGGATTTCAGAATGAATGTGTTTACTACGTTAGGCTTAGATTATAATGTTTCTGAAAATGATCTAAAGACAAAAGAAGCGAGTCAAATGACTCAAGAACTTTATACAGCATCATTTGAGGCGTATCAGAAGAAAAGTGAGATGATGATGAACACTGCTCTTCCTATCTTTAAGAAAGTTCAGGTGGAAAGAGGAGCTACAGTTAAGGATATCATGGTTCCTATTTCGGATGGGATCAAACAAATCGGCGTAGTTGCTAATCTTGAGGCTACGATCGACACTGAAGGACGAGAACTAGTACGAGCGATAGAGAAAAATGTATCCCTTGCTATCATTGATCAAAACTGGAAAGAGCATCTACGAGATATGGATGATCTAAAGCAGTCGGTCCAAAATGCCGTTTATGAGCAAAAAGATCCGTTATTGATCTATAAGTTTGAGGCGTTTGAAATGTTTAAGCGTTTTATCGGTAAACTGAATGAGGACATGACGACTTTCTTGACTAGAGCAGATTTGCCAAAGCAAGATCCAAATCATGTACATGCAGCCGCACCTCAACATACTTCAGAACCTCAGGTCCAAGCATCAAAGGCTGAGGCTGGTAGCACACTTAACCCTGGTGCAAACCGTGCTGCAGTAGCTGCTTCCAATGCAGGAAGACCAGCCCCACAGGTAGTTGCTCCAAGAAAATCTGACAAGGTTTATGGCAGAAATGACAAAGTTTCTGTGCAATACACAAACGGAACTACAAAATCTGACGTGAAATATAAAAGTGTGGAACAGGATGTGCAGGATGGAAAGTGTGTAATCATTGATAATTAACTGCAGCATGAGAATTTTCTGGATTTTAGGATTGGTATTGATTATAGCAAGTTGCAAAACCACTAGCAAAACGTCTAGCACAGCTTCTAGCTATGCAAACTATCAGGAGAATCTGAATTCTTCCCTTCCTGTATATCCGGATTACCGTGCCCAAATGAATGCAAAATCATCCATTGAGACCTCGGTATCTACAGAGGCAATTGATGATCAATTAGACCAGATTCAGGCAAGTTTAGTCAGTAAGAATAAATCTGAGCCTTATTTTAATGGGTATTCAGTTTTGGTTTATTCGGGAATCGATCGTGAAAAAGCGTTCAAAACCCGGGATGATTTAGCCATGAATTTTCCAGACCTTACTCCCCAAATGCAATATGAGCAGCCTAGATATTTGGTGAAAGTTGGAAAATATGCACACAAAATAGAAGCTCAAAAGAGTTTCGCTGAAGTAAAAACAGAATTCCCAACAGCGAGAATTATTCAAGATCGCTTCCAGCGTGAAGAATTCAAAACGCTAAATGAACTCAATCAAGAAGATGCTGAAGGACAAAATTAAATTTCTGGCTAAGGCCTATAAAGAAGAAGTAATTGCAAATCGTCGTCATCTTCATGCCAATCCTGAGCTATCCTACCAAGAGTTTAATACTGCAAAATTTGTAAAGGAAAAGCTTCAGGAAATAGGAATCACCACCATAGAATCCAAAGCTGACACAGGCTGGGCCGCTTTGATTGAAGGTAAAAATCCGAGCAAGAAAGTTGTTGCTCTTCGTGCTGATATGGATGCTTTGCCGATTATTGAAGCCAATGAAGTTTCCTACAAATCTCAAAACCCAGGTGTAATGCATGCCTGTGGACATGATGCACACACAGCATCTTTACTCGGTGCTGCCAAAATCCTTAATGAAGTCAAAGATGACTTTGAAGGTACTATCAAATTGATTTTTCAACCCGGCGAAGAAGTTGCTCCAGGCGGAGCTTCTTTGATGATTGCTGATAAAGTGCTTGAGAACCCAAGACCAAATGGTATCATCGGTCAGCACGTCATGCCATTCATTGAGGTGGGAAAAGTTGGATTCCGACCAGGCATCTACATGGCAAGCGCTGATGAAATCTATGTAACAGTGAAGGGAAAAGGCGGTCATGCTGCCATGCCTGAGACCTTGATCGATCCCGTATTGATTGCTTCTCATATGATTGTTGCATTGCAGCAAGTAGTAAGTAGAGCCGCTAGCCCAAAGATTCCTTCCGTCCTTTCTTTTGGTAGAGTGGAGGCATTGGGAGCTACGAATGTGATTCCAAATGAGGTGAAGATTCAAGGTACTTTCCGTACGTTAGACGAGGATTGGAGAGCAAAAGCCCATGAGAAAATGCTATCTATTGCTAAAGGAATAGTAGAAGGAATGGGTGGAGAAGTGGATTTTGAAATCAAAAAAGGATACCCATTTTTGAAAAATGATCCTGAGCTGACACATAGATCACATCAGGCAGCAATTGCATATCTGGGCGAAGAGAATGTCCTTGACCTGGATATTTGGATGGCAGCAGAAGATTTTGCTTTCTATTCACAGGAAGTAGAAGGTTGTTTCTACAGATTGGGAACTAGAAATGAAGCCAAAGGAATTACCTCTGGAGTGCACACCCCTACATTTGATATTGATGAAGATGCCTTAGAAATCGGGTCAGGTTTGATGGCTTTCCTTGCTATATCTGAACTCGAAAAAGCTTAATTTTTCGATAACTTTTGCTCAGGTTTTTTGATGTAACTTTCCACCTTCTTAGCCATTTCTAACATGAAAAAACTCCTTACAACTACAGTATTTGTTTTTCTTATTGCCACCCAAAGCTTTGCTTGGGGTCAATTAGGCCACTATTTGATTGGCTACATGGCTGAAAAGCAGATGAAAAAGTCGGTGAGAAGAAAAGTAGAAAAAGTACTTTATCCCATGTCTATTGGAAGAAGTGGAACATGGATGGATGAGATCAAGTCTGACAGATCCTTTGATTATGCTAATTCCTGGCACTACATGACTAGTGTAGCCGGAGAATATAACGAAGAGATCCAAGAGAAAGGTGGTAATGTCTATGCTGAAATCAATCGGATCAAAAGCGAACTGAAGGCTGGCGGTCTTGACCCGAATAAGGAAGCTGAAATGCTTAAAATGCTCATTCACATGGTAGAGGATATTCATCAGCCATTGCATGTCGGAACTGGTGAAGATCGAGGTGGAAACGACATTAAAGTGGACTATTTCGGTAGAGCTACCAACCTCCATGCTGTCTGGGATACGAGTGTCATAGAAGGTTGGAATATGAGCTATACAGAAATTGGTAATGAGCTTTCTCGTAGATTAAATAAGGACCTAATTGCAGGATATCGCGCCGGAGGAATAGATACTTGGCTTGCAGAGGCAGTGGCAGCAAGACCATTGATTTACAATCTTCCCGAAAATAAGAAGTTGTCGTACAATTATGGATATGATACCAGAAGTACCATAGAGGAAAGATTAATTGCCGCAAGCGTTCGTTTAACTCAGATTTTAGAGGAGATTTACGGTTAAAAAAGAAAAACTTAAAAAATGCCGTTGGTCTATTGACGACCAACGGCATTTTTTATATTTTACTATCCGTAAATTCTTGTGAATGAGTAAAACCCTTACCCTAAGTCTAATTTTCTCGCTTTTTAGTACCATTTCTTTTTCTCAAGATCTGAGGAATAGACTAGGGAGAACTTATAGCAATCCCGACTCCGTAGATATCATTTTAGAACTCGAAAAAAAGAATTTGCATACTGCAAACGACAGTGGCATATATTATTTTTTTGTAGCAGAAAAGTATAATAGAGCTTTTGAGAACGCACTTGCTCACGAGACTTTTTTGAAATCTGCCTCCCTGCTTGATCCGAAGAAAAGCAATGATTTAATCAGCTTATGTTACATTCGGCTAAATCGACTGGAGGCGAATTCTGGCAACTGGGATCAAGCGCTGTTCTACTCTCAAAAGGGGTTGGAAAATGCCATCGCAGGACTAGACAGCAACTACATGGGTTATGCACTGCTGGATATTTCTGTGGTCTATCATGACATGGAGGATTATGCCAAAGGTGTGGAATATGGTAAGAAAGCACATGAATTACTTACTCATTTCACTAAATCAAATCCTACTTTTATTGCATTTGCACTTAACGCGATTGGGATCAATTTTGATGACTGGGACAAGCCAGACTCAGCACTTTTTTACCACTACAAAATCTTTGAAAACATAGATAAACTTGACAGCGCTAGGATTACATTCACCTTTAACAATATCGGCAATACACTTCTAAAGCAGGAAAAATACGCTGAAGCAGCAACTTGGATTCAGACCGCGGTGAGTTTAAACAAGAAAGATCAGGACCAATACAGTTTGGCTGCCAACTACACCAACTTGGCAACGATTGCCTATAAACTACGTGACTTTTCGAAAGCGGAAATAATGATGGATTCTGCCTACAAATATGTGCAGGAAAGCCAGTCTACAGAGAAAAAAAGGGATTATCTGGAAGAGCAGTATCGCTTTCATAAAGCTAAAGGCGAGCTTGCAACTGCAATGGATTACCTAGAGCAATACTCCACGTTGAAAGATTCCATCTTTAAGGAAGATCGAGTGAAAATGCTAGGTGAATTGGAAGCAAAGTATCAGGTACAAACGAAGGAGCGAGAGCTGGCTGAATCACGTGCAGCCTTGGTAGAAAATGAGCTATTGGTCAAAAGCCGTAACAACCAGATTTTGCTTTTGGTGGTCTTTCTACTCATTTTATTGGGCGTAGCATTTTTCATTTATTACAGACAGAAAACCAAAAATAGGCACTTAGAGCAGGAGGCGAAATTGCAGCAAATCTATGCCGAGCAGGAAACTCAAAAGCAGCTTAATGAGCAGAGAAACAGGATTTCTTCTGACCTCCACGATAATATCGGCGCCCAATTAACATTCATTGTTTCTTCTTTGGACAACTTGAAATTTTTTGATTTGAATAAAGATAAAATGGCCGGGAAAATTGACCAAATATCTGCCTTTACGGTGGAAACCGTGAATGAACTGAGAGATACTATTTGGGCGATGAACAAGGATAATATCAGTTTGGGCGATTTGAAGACCCGTTTGGCGGGATTGATAGCAAAAGCAAAAACAGCTTGTCCTCAGATTGATTTTGAGCTTGAAATCGAAGATGGCTTGGAAGAAGACCGGTTGCTCAATTCTATGGAAGGCATGAATTACTATAGAGTAGCTCAAGAAGCGCTGAATAATGCAATCAAGCACTCCGGAGCTAGTCAGATTAAAATTGTTTTTTCTAAGCAAAATGAGCTCGTCCGTGTTTGCATCGAAGATAATGGCAAAGGCATAGATCAAAAAGTTATTGGAAATGGCTTAGGTAATATGCGTAACCGTGCCGAAAGGATTGGTAGAGATCTTAAAATAGAATCAAATCTTGGTCAGGGCACACAAGTTTGTATCTTTTAGGTGCTTTTTAAAACCTATTATCTATGTCAATAAAAATTGCAATCGCAGAAGACAACAGTTTTTTGCTAAAGGCTATCTTGGATAAACTTTCTTTTTTTGAAGAAATAGAAGTGAAATTCTCCGCCGTAAATGGATTGGAGCTCTTGGAGAAATTGGAAAGGGATTCGAATATTCACCTGATTTTGATGGATATAGAGATGCCTAAAATGAACGGTATCGATGCCGTCGCTCAGGTGTCACAAAAGTACCCTCAGATCAATACAGTTATGTTGACCGTCTTCGATGACGATGAGCATATTTTCAAAGCTATTCAAGCAGGAGCAAATGGCTACTTTCTAAAAGAAGTAGATCCGAAAACCTTGTATCATGGAATCATAGACACGATGGAAGGAGGCGCGGCGATGACTCCATCAGTAGCAATGAAGGCTTTAAAACTCCTCCGCAATCCACCGGATTTTTCAGAACCGGTGGAGGATATCAAGCTGACGGCACGGGAAATCGAGATCTTGGAGCAGACATCAAAAGGGCTGAATTACAATCAGATAGGTGAAAATTTGTTTATCTCTCCGAAAACTGTCCGAAAGCACACGGAGAATATCTACCAGAAATTGCAGGTTCACAGCAAGTTAGAGGCTGTGCAAAAGGCGGTGAAGAATCGGATTATTGAGGGGTGAATGGAATGTAAAATTGAAAATGAAGGAATTTAAAATTAGTACATGCGCTGTTCCTTCAATTTTCTAATTCTTCATTTTAAATTCAATCATTATTTCCTCACATCCCTTCAAACAACCCCCCCATTCCCTGCGCAGGTTTAATTTTCAAGTGTTTATACGCTAACTCTGTCGCCATTCTGCCTCTGGCAGTTCTTTTCAAATAGCCTTCTTGGATCAAAAAAGGCTCATACACTTCCTCGATTGTCTCCGCTTCCTCACTGCATGCGGTAGCGATCGTGCTTAGTCCAACTGGTCCACCTTTGAATTTTTCGATGATCGTCAGCAAGATTCTGTTGTCCATTTCGTCCAAGCCATTCATATCGACATCCAGTGCATCCAAGGCGATTTTGGAGATTTCCAGTGTAATCGTTCCGTTGCCTTTTACTTCAGCAAAATCACGCGTTCTGCGAAGAAGCATGTTTGCAATTCTTGGTGTTCCACGACTCCTTCTGGCTATTTCATAGGCTGCAACTTCATCGATTGGCGTATTCAAAATCCCTGAAGAGCGCATGACGATATCAGTCAATAGTTTGGAGTCGTAATATTCCAATCGGGAATTGATCCCGAATCTGGCACGGAGCGGAGAGGTCAGCAAACCAGAGCGAGTGGTCGCGCCGATAAGGGTAAATGGACTGAGAGAAATCTGGACTGAACGGGCATTAGGGCCAGAATCCAACATGATATCTATCCTGAAATCCTCCATCGCTGAATACAGGTATTCTTCTACAATTGGGTTTAGCCTGTGGATCTCATCTATAAATAGCACGTCGCCTTCATCCAGATTGGTAAGCAAACCTGCCAAGTCCGATGGTTTATCGAGAACTGGCCCGGAAGTTATTTTTAGGCCAGCATTCAGCTCATTTGCGATAATGTGACTCAGCGTAGTTTTGCCCAAGCCAGGAGGGCCATGTAGCAATACGTGATCCAAGGGCTCATTTCTATTTTTTGCAGCCAGCACAAACACGCGCAAATTCTCCACGATCTTGAACTGTCCCGTAAAATCCTCAAAGCTCAAAGGCCTGAGCGCTTTTTCAAAATCCTTGTCCTTTGGGCTTAGACTTTCATCGTCACCACTTAAATAATCTTCTCTCATAGTTTATCCGTACGCTCACAAATATAGAAAAATACGAACGCCTTCTTCTCCCTTTTTGAATTGCTAGCTTTCCTGCGAAACCAAAAAATAAGCCTTAAATTCGCCCACAAATTCACAAGCTCATGCGCCCGAACGCCCGTAAAAACATCATTTATTCCATTGTTCTTCTAGTTGCAATAATGCTGGTTTACTCCTGGCGAAATCGTGACAAGACCGAGACAGAATTAACGGAAACGACAGTTGCTGTGGCCGGTAAAATAACCCTTTCTGGAAATACGATGGGCACGACGTACAACGTCACGTATTTGGATGAAGAAAGCCGTGACTTGCAAGCATCCATTGATTCACTTTTGATAGTCTTCAACCAAAGTCTTTCTACCTACATCCCGGACTCCGAACTTAGCCAATTTAACTTGGGAGATACCTTGGATTTCAACTTACCTTATTTATTACCCGTTCTAGAGGCTTCACAAAAAGTCTATGAAAACACAAACGGAGCTTTTGATCCGACCGTCGGTCCCTTGGTCAATATCTGGGGTTTTGGCCCAAGTGGCCCTGAGCTGAAGGACAGCGTCGACATTAAGAATCTGCTGACGACTGTTGGCTTCTCTAAAATCGAGTTTGATCAGGAGCAGCTTCGCAAAAAAGTCCCTGGTATCTACCTGGATTTTTCTGCTATCGCAAAAGGTTATGGGTCCGATGTGGTTGCTGAGTTTTTGAAAAATAAGGGAGTCTCAAATTACCTGGTGGAAATCGGAGGCGAGCTAGTAGCTAATGGAACCAATGAGAAAGGTGAACTTTGGAAAGTCGGTGTCAATCGCCCAGAGGAATCTGCCAATGCCTCAGACTTGATCAGCATCATAGCTTTGCAGGACCGTGGAATGGCTACTTCGGGTAATTACCGAAACTTCTACGTGCGTGATTCAGTGAAAATTTCGCATACCATCAATCCCGCTACAGGCTACCCGGTTAATCATACTTTACTTAGCGCTACTGTTCTAGCCAAGGATTGCATGACCGCAGATGCATATGCCACGGCTATGATGGTGATGGGAGTAGACCGCGCGATACAATTAGATTCCACCTTAAATCAAATTGAGGTATTTCTGATTTACGATGATGGAAAAGGTGGATTTAAGACTTATGCGAGTGAGAGTCTGAAGCCTTTCTTGTCTTTCCCGCAAGAAAATTAATTTTAAATGCAACATTATTGAATTTTCTTACCTTTGCCTGAGTTATCACTTTCTCCTTTTCACCAGAAAAAAGAAAAGTAACTCAGGCCGATGGAATTCAAATTTTTGCTTCTATTTCTCACAGCGATGATCTCCGGATCATTAGTGTTTTTTGCTCCTAACTTCAGAGAGAAATATTTCCGTCTGGTCCTGGTGTTTGCTGGTTCTTATCTCTTTGCGATTACCATTCTTCATATTTTGCCCGAACTCTTTGACAGTGGATTTTCCAGCAAAAGAATGGGGCTGTACATTCTGATCGGTTTTTTGCTACAGCAATTGCTGGAATTTTGGTCCAGTGGAGTTGAGCATGGGCATATTCATGCACATGAGCATCAGGGTAGCAAAGCGATGACTACTATTATGCTTGGTTTGTTTATTCATGCTTTTCTGGAAGGGACTTTACTTTCGCATGGAGAACTGATGGATCAGGACGAGCATGTTCTTGGTCATGTGCATAATAGCAAAACAGTTTTGCTAGGGATAATTCTACATAAAGGTCCTGCGGCATTTGCGCTAGCAGCAGTACTTTCCAGTTCTTTGAGTAAAAAGACAACTTTACTATTACTGACGCTTTTTGCCTTGGCTTCTCCGCTTGGGATGATGTCAAGTTCATTTTTATTCGAAAGCGGTATGCTGGAAAAACAAGGAATAGGCATTCTATATGGTTTAGTAGCAGGAGGGTTTTTGCATATTTCTACCACGATCTTTTTTGAAAGCAGCCCTCATCACAAGTTCCAGCTCAACAAATTGTTAGTGAGTTTTCTAGCGGCTGGACTGGCGATTCTGTCAGAGTTTTTCATGAAATGATTGGCCTTTTTGTAACAATCATTTTTGAAGGATTAATCCATAATGGTATCGGCTAAGTATGTCAATACTTAGTTATTTTCTTGGAATACGGCTAGTTTTTGAATATTTCATAGAAAACAGTTTGCATTCCTACGGTTGCATTGACTAGTTTCAAGGGATTATTACGTTCTCAACCTAAATCCCAAAATATGCCCTCACACAATGACAAAATGAAAGCTTACTGGAGGAAAAACCTCCAAACACTTTTTATACTCTTACTCGTCTGGTTTGTCGTTTCTTTCGGTTGCGGCATTCTTTTCGTCAATGAGCTCAACGAAATTCGACTCGGAGGCTATAAACTCGGTTTCTGGTTTGCTCAACAAGGGTCTATCTTCGCTTTTGTAATTTTGATTTTTGTCTATGTAGTTCGAATGAACCGACTAGACAGGGAATTTGATGTGGACGAGGAATAACTTTTTAAGCTAAAAAACTATGGAAATTTTAACCTGGACCTACATTCTGGTAGGCTTATCATTCGCACTTTATATTGGCATTGCTATCTGGTCTAGAGCTGGATCTACCCAAGAGTTTTACGTCGCCGGTGGAGGCGTTTCACCTTTGGCAAACGGTATGGCAACTGCCGCAGACTGGATGTCCGCTGCCTCATTTATCTCTATGGCGGGTATCATTTCCTTTGCAGGATATGATGGATCCGTTTATCTTATGGGCTGGACTGGAGGGTACGTTTTGCTCGCACTGTTGCTTGCTCCTTACCTTCGGAAATTTGGCAAGTTTACCGTTCCTGACTTCGTTGGGGACCGCTATTATTCTAAAACCGCCAAGGTGGTTGCAGTGATCTGTGCCCTTTTTATCTCCTTTACCTATGTGGCGGGGCAAATGCGGGGAGTTGGAATCGTATTTTCCAGATACTTGGAGGTGCCTATCGAATGGGGAGTGGTCATCGGAATGTGTATCGTATTCTTCTATGCTGTTTTGGGTGGAATGAAAGGAATCACGTACACGCAAGTAGCTCAGTATTGCGTGTTGATCTTCGCTTATATGGTGCCTGCGATCTTCATTTCCATGCAATTGACAGGAAATGCGATCCCTCAACTTGGACTAGGTGGATCAGTGGCAGATGGAACTCCGCTTTTGGATAAACTGGATGGCGTGCTTACTGAGCTTGGTTTTGCGGCTTACACTTCTGGAAGGAAAAGCATCACCGACATGTTTATGATCACGCTGGCTTTGATGGTGGGTACGGCTGGTTTGCCACATGTGATTGTTCGCTTTTTCACAGTCCCTAGAGTAAAAGATGCAAGACTTTCTGCGGGCTATGCTTTGGTATTTATTGCTATTCTATACACCACAGCTCCTGCGATTGCAGCTTTCGGGATTTACAATGCAATCGAGACTACCTCCGAAAAAGAGATTTCTGAGCTTCCCGAATGGATTTCTACTTGGGAAAAAACAGACCTGATCAAAGTAGACGATAAGAATGGTGACGGCAAAGTTCAATACGTCGCTGACCCTGCTGCAAATGAGCTAACAATAGACAGAGATATTATGGTGCTGGCAAGTCCAGAGATCGCCAAACTCCCAAATTGGGTGGTTGGCTTGGTTGCTGCAGGAGCAATGGCAGCGGCGCTTTCTACAGCTGCGGGATTGCTTTTGGTGATTTCTACTTCGGTTTCAAGAGATTTGTTTAAAACTTTCAGACCTGAGATTTCAGATAAAAAGGAGCTGAGAATTGCGCGTTTTGCGGCTGCAGGAGCTGTACTTCTTGCAGGATATTTTGGAGTGAATCCTCCAGGGTTTGTCGCACAAGTGGTGGCTTTTGCTTTTGGATTGGCAGCCGCTTCCTTTTTCCCTGTCATTATTATGGGGATTTTCTCTACCAGAATTAATAAGGAAGGAGCCATCGTTGGAATGATCACAGGTCTAGTTTTTACAATCGGCTACATCGTCTATTTCAAATTTATCAGCCCGGAATTGAATACTACCGAAAACTGGTGGTTCGGAATTTCTCCAGAAGGAATTGGATCGCTTGGCATGATCCTTAACTTTCTAGTATGCGGGATTGTCTCCCACCTTACGCCAGCTCCGCCTCAAGAAGTGCAGGACATGGTCGAGGAAATAAGGATCCCTCGTGGTGCTGGAAAGGCACAGGATCATTAAATTAGTGGGTATTTTACCCGGAATTGAAAACAATAAACCAAGATTATCATGAGTGACAGAATACATACCCTCAGCGGATATCTCTACGAATACCAAAAAAGTGTAACCCAGCCAGAAGAGTTTTGGGCGAGAATTGCAGATTCATTTCATTGGAGAAAACGCTGGTCTAAGGTATTGAAATGGAACTTCGACGAGCCTGATGTTAAGTGGTTTCTCAATGCAAAACTCAACATCACAGAAAATATTTTTGAACGCCACCTGTTTACAATTGGAGATCGGCCAGCAATAATCTGGGAGGCAAATGATCCTAATGAAGCAGGAAGAACACTTACTTACCGAGAACTTTTTTACGAAGTAAACCGCTTTGCAAATGCACTGAAAAGCAAAGGAATAGGCAAAGGTGATAAGGTAATTATCTACATGCCAATGGTGCCAGAAGCTGCTATAGCAATGCTTGCCTGTGCCAGAATCGGTGCGATTCACTCCGTTGTATTTGCTGGATTTTCCAGTTCTGCATTGGCAGATCGAGTGATTGACTGTGAAGCAAAAGCAATTTTAACTTCGGATGGTAACTTCCGCGGAAGTAAGAAAATCGCAGTAAAAGCTGTCGTGGATGAGGCTTTAGAGAAATCATCAGTAGAAACAGTAATTGTTTACGAGCGTACCAAGCAAGAAGTGACGATGAAAGAAGGACGTGACTTCTGGTGGCATGATGTGATAGCTGAGGAGTCTCAGGAATGTGCTGCGGAAGAAATGGACAGTGAAGACATGCTTTTCATACTCTATACTTCTGGTTCTACTGGTAAGCCAAAAGGCGTGGTTCACACGACGGGTGGATACATGGTTTATTCTCAATATTCCTTTGACAACGTATTCCAATATTCTGAAGGAGATGTGTATTGGTGCACTGCGGATGTAGGCTGGATTACTGGACATTCCTACATAGTTTATGGGCCACTATTGGCTGGGGCTACTACGCTAATGTTTGAGGGAGTTCCTACTTTTCCTGATGCAGGTAGATTTTGGGCTGTCGTGGAAAAGCATAAAGTGAATGTCTTTTATACCGCTCCTACGGCAATCAGGGCACTTCAAGCTTATGGAACCGAACCAATCCAAAAATACGATTTAAGCTCGCTGAAAGTCTTGGGTTCTGTAGGTGAACCGATCAATGAAGAAGCCTGGCATTGGTACCACACGCATATCGGCAAAAATAAATGTCCTATCGTGGATACATGGTGGCAAACAGAAACAGGCGGAATCATGGTTTCTCCTATTGCTGGAATCACTCCTACCAAACCAGCTTACGCGACCTTGCCACTTCCGGGAGTGCAGCTTTGTATTGTAGATCCAGAGGGGAATGAGCTTACAGGAAACTCAGTGGAGGGAAATCTCTGCATCAAGTTCCCATGGCCATCCATGATCCGAACTACCTATGGTGATCATGATCGCTGCAAGCAAACTTATTTCTCTACTTACAAAGGAATGTATTTCACAGGTGATGGCGTGAAGCGCGATCATGACGGATATTATAGAATTCTTGGCCGTGTGGACGATGTGATCAATGTTTCTGGTCATAGAATGGGCACTGCTGAAGTTGAAAATGCGATCAACGAACACCCGAAAGTGATTGAGTCTGCCGTGGTTGGTTATCCGCACGAGGTGAAAGGTCAAGGAATCTATGCCTATGTAATCGCCGATTTGACTAATCGTACGGAGGATAATCTAATCAATGAGATTAAAGAAATGGTTTCGAAGATCATCGGACCAATTGCCAAACCAGATAAAATTCAATTGGTTTCAGGATTACCAAAAACACGCTCTGGTAAGATTATGCGTAGGATTTTACGAAAAGTAGCAGAAGGTTCGCTTGATAACATGGGCGACACAAGCACGCTGCTTGATCCGGATGTGGTGACAAAGATTATTGAAGGGAAAAAGTAACGAAAGAACCAAAACTTCAGAGCCAAGAGCCAAGACTTTAGAATTATGAGTCTTGGCTCTTTTTTATTCCTTTGGAGAAGAATCGTCCTGCTCTTCGTCCATTTGAATAGATGACACAATAGAATCTGCAGAGTCCATCTCTTGCTTGTAAAAATTGTGAATGCCAACCATAAATGCGACTATCAATGACCATAGGAATCTTCGTATGTGCCGTATTATTGGATGATAGTTCTTCATAAATAACACTTTACAAATCATAGTCCTTTTCTGCTTTTTGACAGAATGTCATCAATTTGTTTTTATAACTCTTAATCAATCCAAGAGACAAGTCTGTTAGAGAAGACTACTTTATTATTTCCATTTCACGTCAATTTTTCCCTCGGCCTTCATATGAATGACTAGCTCTTTTCCCATAGGATAAAATCCTGAAGGCTCAATGGTAAGATCAGTGACTTTTAAATCCATAATCGGCGTATTTAATCCTAGACGTTCAGTGATATTTCCCAAGCTTTCAGTTAGCATTTCACCAATTGGGAAAACGGCCTTACTCTCTATACTTTTAATGATTTTCCGCTTTTTCAGTCCTACGCCAGTTTGAGCACCAAGGCTTCCACTTTCCATTTTGAAATTAACATCTTCAAAAATCAAACTTTGAGTAGAGGTGTTATATTCTGGTTTTCCCACAATGAATAGCGTTCCGCTCAACGTTTTCCCGTTAGTTTGCTCGGCATCAAAATCCAAGTTGATTGCTACCAAATCACCGAAAGCTCTGGTTTTGATGTTTGAAGGAATCATTGTTGTCTTTTTATCCACTCGTATGGGAATGCCTTCTAAATTTTGCTTCAAAAGCTCATTAAGGCTAGTGTAACTTACTGCTAAAGGAAACAACAGGTCTAACTCATTTTTAGAATTTTCATTTGGACTAAGCTCCGGAAGTGGAAAAGCTCTTGATGGTGCAGCGTTAGCAGGGTGGGAATTTACCTTGCCATTCATTCCTAACCAGAGATTATAGTTCTGATCTGTATCAAAAAATTCTGTGAGTTTTACTTGTTGTGGTTGGATGGAAAAGGCGGTGTTTCCTCCAATCCAATCTATATTAATAGGCTTGCCGACCTGAGCCCAGGCAAGATCTACCAAGGTTTTCAAACTTGCTATTTCTTTTCCTCCCGTTAGGTTGTCATTCCCCCATTTTCTCAATTCTTTGCTGAGCAAACCACTCAAGTCAACCTTCATCCCCAATACATCTACAGCTAAATTTCCTCCCAACTCTACCAGTTCGAAACTCTCAGCGCCAATTCCCCAATTTGAATTTATTACCGGGTCAATTACAAATACAGGTGAAAAATTCTCATCTAATGGTAATTTGGACTGAAAGAGACTCCCCAGACCTTTAGGCTTTAACCCTACCTCACCCAAGACATTGATTGGTACAGTTAATTGAATTCGCTGACTATCCAACGCTGTCCATGTAATCGTTCCATTTCTCTTTAACTGCAAGTCACCGGTAATTCCACTTCCCATATCCAATCCTTTCTCTTGAAGTAACGTCGTAGGAATCTGACCATTTAGAAGTTTACTTAATGTTTCTTTAGGAATTTTCAGAGGCATATTGACTCCAGCCAAAGCATTTGGAGGAGGGGATGATTTTGGGTTAGCGGCAGGATTAATGCTTTTACATCCGGATGAAAAAAGGATGATAAAAACTGTGACTATTGGAAAATTTATAAATCGCCTCAGGAACTGTATTTTCATAAATGAAGTTTGGTTTTCGATGGGTAGTTTTTCTTCTACAACTATTGCCCCAAAGATATAAAATCAAGAAAATGAATTGGAATAAACTCACTGAAGCTGGCCAAATACAGGAAATCAAGACATTGAGCGAAGAAAAACCAGTCTTGATTTTCAAGCATAGTACACGTTGCTCTATCAGTAGCATGTCTTTGGATCGCCTACTTCGTAAATGGCAAGATTCAGACACTGAAAAGGTAATTCCATATTTTTTGGATTTGATAGCCAGTCGGGATTTATCAGATTTGGTGGCAAGAGAATTTCGTGTTCCACACGAATCACCGCAGGTGTTGCTAATCAGAAACGGTGAAGCGATCTATGACAACAGCCACTTTGGGATCTCGTATGTGGACTTGATGGGAAAAATTTAGTTTATCTGATTTTTAAATGGTTTTTATACCATTTATCCGCTTCAACATCCATTCTTATTTTTCTTAAGATGCAGAATAAACCTTTGATATTGCTTATCGGTCAAAGTGGTAGAAATTCGCATAATTATGAAAAAACACTACCCAGTTATAGTTCTGATTTTTAGCCTATTATTTAGCTATACAGCCTACGGTCAGAGACCTACAGGAGAAGATCGTCCGGAGAGAAAATTCACTGGTACCGTCATGGATGGTGCCACCAACACTCCCATGGCAGGAGCCAATGTCCTGATCAAAACCGTTACTGATTCACTTTTGGCAGGGACGGTAACTGATGCAAAAGGAATGTTTGAAATCGCTAGACCAAGAATACCTTCGGTAAAAATCGAAATTAAGTTTATCGGATACGAGACAATTTCTAAGGTACATACAGGAAGGGAGCCAGTGGAATTGGGAGTCTTGACCTTAGTGGAAGATGCTCAGGTCTTAGGCGAAGTCATTATCGAAGGTCAAAGTCCATTGGGAGAAATGAGAGGCGACACTACTTCTTTCAATGCCAGTGCATTTAAGACAAAAGAAAATGGCATGGCAGAAGATCTTGTGAGAAAATTACCAGGTGTTACCATCCAAAATGGTCAGGTGCAAGCCCAGGGAGAGAACGTTCAGAAAATTCTGGTTGATGGGCGAGAATTTTTCGGATCTGACCCAAATATAGCATTGAGAAACTTGCCAGCAGATGCTATTGATCGAGTGGAAGTATTGGATCAGAGATCAGACCAAAGTCGATTGACTGGCTTTGATGATGGTACTTATACCAAGACGATCAACATTATCTTGAGAGAGGATAGAAAAAATGGACAATTCGGAAGAGGATATGCTGGCTACGGGACCGATGATAGATATAATGCAGGTGGAAGTTTAAACCTTTTCAACGGGGATAGAAGAATGTCCATTTTGGGCTTATTTAACAATATCAATCAGCAAAACTTCTCCAGTGATGACCTAGCAGGTGTAAATGCTAATTCAGGAGGAGGAGGAAGAGGCCGCGGAGGTTTTGGCGGAGGAGGTAACAATTTCTATGGAGGAAATGATATCGGGACAATTACTACCAATGCTATGGGATTGAACTACAGTGACAAATGGGGTTCTAAAGTCAATTTCACAGGTAGTTATTTCTTCAACAACACACAAAATACCTTAAGACAGATCACAAATCGCCAGACGGTAATTAATGAAACTACTACACAGAATTATCAGGAAAACCTGATCAATTCAGTGGAAAACTTCAATCACAGAGCAAATGCCCGAATCGAAGCAGATCTAAATGAGAAAAATTCCTTGATCATTACCCCGAATATTTCATTTCAGACTAGCAACACATTTAATGACAGAGACGCATTGACTTTAGCGAATGGTACGGATTCCCTTTCTTCACTTCGCTCGATTACCAATGCTACTAACAGCTCGTACAGTTTCGGCAATAACATTACTTATCGATACAAGTTTGATAAAAAAGGCAGGACGCTATCTACTGACATCAATACATCTTGGAGCAATAGAGACCAAAACTCGGAGCTTTCTGCCGCTAGTGAAGACTATCGTAGAAATCAATTAGATACGACCCTACAAGAAACTTATCTGCTATCCAAGGGATTCAATTACAGAGTAAATGCAACCTTAACTGAACCGCTTAGCGAAAAGTCTATAGCAACACTAGGATATCAGGTCGGTAACAATAAAACTGATTCCGATCAAAAAACCAGAGTCCTAAACGCTGAAAATATTCCAGTATTGGATACCGCATTGAGTAATGAATTTAACAACAAATTCATTACTCAGAGGCTACGAACTGGCTATGCTTACAATAGCTCTGGTTGGAATTTGAGTGCAAACCTGGATTATCAATATGCCAAACTGGATAATGAGGCTTTTTTCCCAACAGAAGGGGTATTCGTACGTGATTTCAACAATCTACTGCCAAGCGCAAGTGTCAGTTACAGAAATAGAGAGACTGGCATGAACTTTCGGGTGAGGTATAGAACCAGCACGGATGAACCATCTGTAAGCCAGCTTCAGAATGTGGTAAATAATCAAAACCCACTGAACCTTAGCGTAGGTAATCCTAATCTTGCTCAGAGCTATCAGAACAGCATTTTCGCCAATATCGGTAGATTCAATATGGAGAAAAATAAAAGCTTCTTCATGTTTGTAAACCTATCTACTACTAAGAATAACATCGGTAACAGTACCTATATTGCTTCTCAGGATACCTTGATCAATAACGAAATTCTACTACGTCCAGGCGGGCAAATCTCCATGCCTGTCAATTTGGATGGGGCTATGAATAGTACTGTTTTTGTGAGCTATGGTACGCCTTTAAAGGGAATCAAAACCAATATGAACTTGAACACGCGTATTGGATTTAACAGATCTCCTGGTATGATCAACGGTGAGAAAAACATCAATGACAACATCAACTTGGGTCAGGGAATCACCTTTACTTCCAACATCAGTAAGAACTTAGATTTTACAATTAGCACTACAGGTACTTATACTATTGTAAATTCAAGCTTACAGGCGGCCTTAGAGAACAATTATTATGTTCAAGAGTCAAATCTTCGCTTGTATTACTCACCAAATGACGGAAAGCTGTTTATGGGAAATACTGTTAGCAATAGCTTGTATAGCGGACTTTCTGAAGGATTTGATCAGTCAGTTTGGCTTTGGAATATGGAAGCTGGTTACAGATTTGCCAAAAACAACAAAGCTGAGCTAAAAGTGGTCATTTTCGATTTGCTTAATCAGAACAACAGCATCTCACGTTCAATCTCCGATGTGTCTATTTCCGATGTTTACACCAACGTCCTGACTCGCTATGGCTTGCTGACCTTCACGTATATCTTGGGTAATTTCAAACAACCTGAGCAATCAGACCAACCGTGGAGAGGCGGACCTCCTAGAGGCGGCAGAACATGGTAAGAGTTGAATTACGAATTTTGATTTAGGATTTTCGAGATCTAAAGATCCTCAAACCGGCTGGAGAATTTCAGTCGGTTTTTTTGTGGAGTTTTTTACCGCTGAGTGCGCGGAGATTGACACAGAGAACACAGTTTGGTTATTGATCTCCAAGGGTGAAAAATATGGCTATTAAGACTAGACAGGTCTATTTCTTAAATTTCCATAAATGAAGAGACCAATGAAATCTATGGACTGACCACCGATGAACATCCAGGGTTTGTTTTTTTTCAGATACCGAAGGAGCTTTTGGGGAAATGGAAATCACTCAAGAAATTGCTTATTGAAAAAGTATTTTGGATTTTGACCACTTTACTTTAATTATTAACCACTAAAAATTCGTAATAATGAGAAGGATTAAAAAATTACTTACCGGAGGGCTTTTCTGTATGGGAGTTGCCTTTATTTTAGATATCTGGCTATAATTAATTCCTTAAAAAGTTAATCAGGTGAATCCTATTTTCAAGTGTTTACTTACTTATTCGAATGAAAAGATCACTTACATTTTTACTTTTAACCCTCATCCTGAGTATATGGGGATGTACCAATAATGAACCTTATACTAATTTCGATTTTGAAAGGAATGGTAAACCTATATTTCAACTCAAAGGGGAAAAAGTTTACTTTCCTGAAATACTTAATCCTAGAAAGATTGACCAGAAAGGCGAGTTTTTAATCATTCAGGAGAGCTACAGGATTTCTTCGGATAAACCCTTGATTCATATAATTAGAAAAAACCCTCTTTCACTTTACTCCTCCAAAGGAATTATTGGCGAGGGGCCAGGTAAAATCTCAGACTCCGACATCTTCGACCCTGGACTATCTGATTCTACTTTTTGGATTAATGCGGTGATGAGTAAAAAAATGTCTCAATTTAATCTATTCGATACATCAAGATTATCAATTCGAGAGTTTCGACAACCTGAAAATATGGTCCTAGCATATACTATTTATCTGACTAATAATGGCACATTTCTAGGTTTGATGGCAGATAGTCCAAATAAACTGACCGAGTTTGACTTTGATGGTAATCGTCTTGCAGGGTATGGTGAATGGCAGCAAATTCCTGAGCGACCAGAAATGGACAATTTTCTTTTAAGCACCTATAATAAAGGAAAGCTGAAATCAAATTCGGCAAAAAAAGTTTTCGTTAAAGCCAGTTTGTATCGTGATAGAATAGAGGTCTTTGATTATGAAACCAAGTCATTTACTATTGTAGATGGTCCGCGATTGGAACTTCCGCCTGCGATTATTTCCGGATCAGCATCAAATTCAACCTTGGTGATTTCAATGGATCAAAAATATGGGTATAAAGATATCTCAGTTGGGGAAAATCTTATTTATGCTCTCTACAGTGGACAAAGTCAACAGGAAATACAATTAACAGGTAAAGATTCTGAAACAGTATATATAATTTCTCAGAAAGGTGAAATGGTAGCCAAAATTGAACTTGATATATCAATAAGGGGAATAGCTGTGGACGAAGCCCTTGGCAAAATCTATGGACTGACCACAGACGAAGATCCAGGGATAGCAGTTTTTGATATTCCTGAGGAGCTTTTGTAAGCTCGTATTCAATACACTTTGCGAACCTTTGTGTTCTTTGCGGTTAAAAAAAATCACAAAAAAAGCCGACCCCTTTCGGAACCGGCTTTGCAATTGGGTAACAAGCAACTATTACATTTTAGGAAGAACCACGGTATCAACAGAGTGGATCACACCATTTGATTGCCATACATCCGCAATAGTAACTTTAGATTGTCCACCGTTTTCGTCAGTGATGTAAAGGTCTTTACCTTTCATCCAAGCAGTCAATTTTCCGCCCTGAACTGTAGTAAGTACAGCTTTGCCATCTCCTTTTTTGATCGCAGCTGCGATTTCTTTGGATCCCATTTTACCTGCTACTACGTGGTAAGTAAGAACTCCCTGAAGTGTAGCCTTGTTTTCTGGCTTCAAAAGTGTCTCTACCGTTCCAGAAGGAAGCTTATCGAAAGCCATGTTGTCTGGTGCAAAAACAGTAAATGGACCTTTTCCTTGTAGTGTCTCTACCAAGCCTGCTGCTTTTACCGCCGCTACTAATGTGGTGTGATCTGCAGAATTCACTGCATTTGCCACGATGTTTTTGGAAGGATACATTTCTGCTCCACCTACCATTTTTGTTTTTTCCATTTGAGCAAAAGCCAGGTTTGCAGAAAGAAAAATGAAGGCTGCTAAAGCCACTTTGAAGAAATTTTGAATTTTCATGATCTTGTTAGTTTGATGATTTTTTTTGGTTTCTTATTTGGAAGGAGATACGGGAGGTACTGAGAGATTGGATTTAGTGAGGTGGAGAAAATTATGAATTACGATATTGGATTTACGAGATCAACGGAACTTCAGTCCTTGTTTTATCTTCAGTCCTTTTGCTCAATAGACTTATCAGCGTATAGTTTTCTAGCTTTTCAAAACCTAAAGTCAGCCTTCAAGCTTTCCAAAAGACCTCAAAATTGGTAGCTTTGCCCATCGAATAATTTGAATCCCATGTACCAAGAGAAAATCGAAGCGATCAAAACTGCTATTGCGGCAGCAGATGCCAGTAATCCAGAAGAATTGGAAGCCTATAGAATGGAGTATATCTCCAAAAAATCTGTGGTGGGTGAGCTTTTTGCAGGCATGGGAAAAGTGCCAAATGATGAGAAAAGAGCCTATGGACAGTTGGTCAATGGCGTAAAGCAACTGGCTGAGGAGAAATTCCAGGAGCTGATCGAGAAAGTTAATCAAGCAAATAAGAAGTCAAAATCTGCCGATATTGATTTGACCCTTCCTCCTTCCAATCAAAGTCTGGGAGGAATCCATCCACTGACTGCTACCCGTCAGCGTATTATCGATATTTTTGAGAGAATCGGTTTCAACCTTTCTGAAGGCCCGGAAATTGAAGACGATTGGCATAATTTCACTGCTCTGAATTTCCCTGAGAATCACCCGGCTCGTGAAATGCAGGATACTTTCTTCATCGAGAAAAACCCTGATATCGCGCTAAGAACGCATACTTCTTCTGTACAGGTGAGAGTGATGGAAAATCAGAAACCTCCGATTCGTACCCTTTCTCCTGGAAGAGTTTATAGAAATGAAGCCATTTCGGCTCGGGCACATTGTATTTTCCATCAAGTGGAAGGATTGTATGTGGATGAGAATGTAGGTTTCGCAGATTTGAAAAACACCCTTTATCACTTCGCTAAAGAGATGTTTGGTAAGGAAACCAAAGTACGTTTTAGACCATCTTACTTTCCATTTACAGAGCCTAGTGCAGAGATCGACATCACCTGCCTGATCTGTGGAGGCAAAGGCTGTAATGTCTGCAAAGGCAGCGGCTGGGTTGAAATCGGCGGATCCGGAATGGTAGATCCTAATGTCTTGGAAAACTGTGGAATTGATTCCAAAAAATACACCGGTTTTGCTTTCGGGATGGGCATAGAGCGAATCGCGATGCTGAAATATCAGATCAAGGATTTGAGATTATTTACGGAAAATGATGTGCGATTCCTGAGGCAATTCAGGACGGTTTTATAAAAATCAAAGGCGTTGAGAAATCAGCGCCTTTTTTTGACATTTGATTAACCACGGAGTGCACGGAGGGTCTCGCAGAGAGCGCAAGAAGAGTTTTTTGTTATCTTGCTTCTCCAGAAGCTATATCATTTTTTGCAAAGACATCCTATTTAAATTGAAGAACCTCTCTCATATCTCAACATTTTTTTTGGAGATGGCATTTAATTGCTGTTCGTGTGACACGAACATCGGCGGAAGCAATCTAGGTCCAAGTCTGAAGACTTGAACAAAACTATTTAATTGCCCTCCTAGGGCATTTCCTTCCAGAATTTAAATTAGGAAAACAGTGACCTCTGCGAAACCTCTGTGCGCTCCGTGGTTAAATACAAAAAAAGCGATCTGATTAGACCGCCTTAGCTGTTTCCATTTTATAGATAATATCCTCGTAGTCGAGTTTATTCCAGTTTTCTGTAATTAGCGGATCGGCCATGACTTTATCCATTATTGCGTTCTGCAGCTTTCCTTGGGCATAAGCCTCAGAATATCGCATATCTGTGAAAGTCACCATAGAATACAACGGAACCCAATCATTTGGATACAATTCATACAGTTTAGCCTCGATTTTTTTCCGAAGGATAAATTTTGGGTCGGCAACAGAATCACTCATTTCTTCAAAATTCTCCATCGCCAATTGGCAGATAGCATCTGTATCTACTTTACGCTTTTTCTGGAATTTCTCAAAAACCAAATCCCAGGAGTTCGTCCCGAACTTATCGATCAAACCATTCAAAATGGAGCAATCCTCGAAGCCACAATTCATGCCTTGACCATAGAAAGGAACCATCGCATGACTTGCATCTCCCATCAATAAACTCGTTCCTTGCACCCAAGGGAAGCATTCCACATTAATCAACGCCGAAGTTGGGTTAGCAAAAAACTCCGTCATTAAGTCTGGCATCAACTGATATGCATCATCAAAGTAATTGGAGAACAAGATCTCCAGGTCATGCTCGTCATTGATTTTGTCAAAACATACTTTGGTACCACTATGTGGTAAAAACAAAGTACAAGTAAACGTCTTATCAGGATTTGGAAGGGCAATTAGCATAAACTTGCCTCTAGGCCAAATATGTAGGGCATTTGGATCCATCGCAAACTCTCCATCAGCAGTTGCGGGTATTGTTAGCTCCTTATATTCATGCGTGATGTATTCCTGCTTATAGTTGAAGCGGATTTGCTTTTGCATCGCTAATCGAAGCGATGAGTATGCGCCATCAGATCCAAATAAGATTGGAGCTTTAATCTTATCTTCTCCTGATGGTGTTTGGAATGTAATTTCTTGTGAATTGAAATTTACTTCTAGGCATTTATGCTCGAAGTGATAATTTGCACCAAGCTTTTCACCTTCTTCTACTAAGAGCTGATTAAATTTTCCTCTAGAAAGCGAATATATTGCTTGGTTTTCTTTACCGTAGGAAATAAACGTAGTTACTCCATGTTCATCATGAACCTTGCGACCATACATAGGTATAGCCAAAGGCATCACTTTATCTTTCAATCCAACTTCCTCTAATGCCTTCCAACCGCGGTGACTAAGCGCCATATTGATGGATCTTTTGCCTTCCTCGAAAGTTGATTTACGTTTGTCAGGCCTCTTGTCGTAGACATCCACTTCTAAGCCTTGACGTTTCAGATATATAGCCATAAGGGATCCGATTAATCCGGCTCCTAATACGGTAACTTGGTTCTTTTCCATTTGGATTGTTTTATCCACGCTTCCTTTAAGCGAATTTCTTCAGAGAATGTTCCAAAATCTGTGCAAATCGGAACACGTCTAGGAAGCTGTTATAGAGCGGTGTAGGTGCCAAGCGAATCACATTTGGATTGCGCCAGTCTCCCACGACTCCGTGTTTATACCATTCATCGAAAACGGCCTTGCCTCCGCGATGAATCAGCAAAGATAACTGACAGCCTCTTTCCGCAGGATTTTTAGGAGTAATAATTTCCAAAACCCCTGATTTTCCACTGATTTCTTCAATTAAATCGGTTAAATATGCTGTCAGTTGTTCAGATTTTGCTCTTAAATTCGCCATTCCTGCTTCCTGAAAAATATCCAAGGATGCCTGATGAACAGCCAAACCTATGATATCTGAATTGGAAAGTTGCCAACCATCCGCCCCATGCATAGGGATAAATCCCTTTTCCATTTTGAAGCGCTGCTCCTGATCATGTCCCCACCAGCCAGCAAAACGATTCATATCTGGGCGCTCCGCAAAACGCTCATGGATAAATACCCCTGAAACGTTTCCTGGGCCTGAATTCATGTATTTATAACTGCACCAGGTAGCGAAATCCACATCCCAATCGTGGAGGCTCAGAGGTGCGTTTCCCACTGCGTGAGCCAAGTCAAATCCCGCATAAGCTCCTACTTCATGAGCCGCAGCCGTAATTGCTTGCATATCAAAAACCTGCCCGGTATAATATTGCAAACCCGACATATTCACCATCGCCAGGGAATCACCCTGATTTCTTATTTCTGCCAAAATATCCTCGGTACGAAGCGTATGCTCACCTTTTCTTGGACTAAGCTCCACGATTGCTGTCTCTGGATCTAAGCCATGAAATTTCACCTGAGTTTCCAGCATGTATTGATCTGAGGGAAAAGCTCCTGCTTCTACGATGATCTTATAGCGCCCCTTAGTTGGCTGGTAAAATGAAACCATCAGCAAATGAAGGTTTACGGAAAGGTTATTCATGGCTACCACTTCATGCTCATGAGCTCCCACGATTTCAGCTAAAGCTGGTTTTGATTTTTGCTTAACAAACATCCAAGCATCTTCTCCATGAAAATGCCCATCCACTGCCATTTCAGCCCAGTTTGCCAATTCTTTGACTATATAATCTTTAGCTGATTTGGGCTGCAATCCCAGCGAATTTCCACAGAGATAGATGGCATCATTTCCATCTACCTTAGGAAAAAGAAACCTGTCCCGAAAATGTGAAAGAGGATCTTTCTCATCCATTTCACGAGCAAATTCAGCTGAATATTGGTAATTCATTTTTGAAATATTTGGGTTATAGAACTTTTCTATGATTATCCTCAATAATGCCAGTACCATTATTCTCTTTGGATAACAGACTGGGAGACGGGTGGCCGATGTGGCCTCAATTCAAGTGTTTAGCTTCTAATCTAGGCACATTTTAGCCTTAACTGCTGCATAGGAGGATTTACATAATCTTTTAACTAGATGCGTTAAAGACAAAAACAACCTAGGAATTGTTCAAAGCTAGCTTTGACGGTACATCGGTCATCAGGCATCCGGCATCATGTCACTTTTCCATTACTGTTCCGCAATTCTTGCATGTCGTGTGCTCTGGATTTCCCCAGAATCTCTCCTGCACGGGAGGCAGCTGGGTGACAATGTCTGTTACTTCGAAAAACTCCTCATAAAGCTTTTCCCCGCAGTTTTCACAGTGCCAAATAAACCCATCCACTTCACCAGGTCTTCTGTACCTCTCGATCACCAAACCTATGGTATTAGCCGGGCGACGAGGGGAATGCGGCACTTTGGCAGGCAATAAGAAAATCTCGCCTTCCCGGATATTGATATCCTTTGGCTTGCCTTCTTCTATTACCTTCAGCACGATATCGCCCTCCACTTGGTAGAAAAACTCCTCTCCCTCATTGGAATGATAATCTTTTCTGGAATTTGGACCACCTACGACCATGACGATGAAGTCATCATTGCCTTTGTACACCTGTTGGTTTCCAATAGGTGGCTTGAGTAGATGTCTATTTTCATCGATCCATTTTTTGAAGTTGAACGGTTGAGCTATGGCCATATTGCTTATTTTTCTGGTGAAATTAAAAATCTATTTGATGATTACTATCCTAGTAATACACCCTAAAAGTATTAAAAAACATACGTTTTTTTGGCTTACTTTGCCATAACCCCCAAAAATGATGAGCCTCCCCATAATCGATACACATTGTGATTTGCTGTCCTATCTGGCAAAAATTCCTAGTGCAAATCCTTACGAAAAAGGCGAAATCGCATGCGCTATTCCTTGGCTTCAAGAAGGAAATGTACGGATGCAGATTTTAGCCATCTACACAGACGTGAGACCAGAAAGTATGGATTTGGCAAAGAGACAGGCTCAGATTTTCTCTGAATTATTAGAGAAACTTGAGAGTGATTTAGCCTTTGCTGACGCAGAGTTTTTAGAGAATTGGGACAAACAAAACCGGATTGGGATCAAAGCTGCTGTAGAAAATGCAGCTGGTTTCGGAAATGAAGATGCGAGTTGGGGTGAGATCTACAAGCAGTTCGATGCTATTTTAGAGAAAGTAACATCTCTTGCCTATATCAGCCTCACGCATCATACTGAAAATCGCTTTGGTGGAGGAAATTACACCAAAGGAATAGGATTGAAGGATGATGGAAAAAAGCTTTTGGATTATATGGCTGGGAGAAGGATTCCGATAGATTTATCCCACACTTCTGACATGCTAGCTGAGGGGATTTTGACTCATATTGATGGCAATAAGTTGGATATTCCAGTGATTGCCAGTCATTCTAATTTCCGGGAAATTTGGAATCATCCACGTAATTTGACCAATGAATTTGCAAAGGAAATTATTCATCGAGGAGGAATAATTGGTGTGAATTTTCTTAGAGCATTTCTGGATCCAGAAGTCCCAGAGCGTTTATTTGATCATATATTTCATGGCTTCCAGATTGGGGGAGAAAAATCCATCTGCTTTGGTGCAGATTACTTTTATACCAAGGATTTTGGAGATCCATCACGTATACCTTTCTATTTTCCACTAGTGGAGAATGCGGGGAAATACCCTTCTCTGCTGAAAAGTATGGAAGACAAATTAAGCGCTGAAAACCTGGAAGACCTAGCCTACAGAAATGCGTTTGAATTTTATCGTAAAATCCAATCTTAATGTCCTCTCATCATTTCGTTAAAGATAAACAGGAGCCGGCAGTGCTTATTTTGGAAGTGGGTCAGATAAGCTTTGATCAAGTCTCTCCTCTTTTAGAATGGGTTCCAACGGTACTTGTGAGCGAAAACGTACTTGATCAAGTTTTAAGCTGGGGAATTAAAATCGATGTTATCTTAGCTTCGGAGTCATTTGAAGCAGAAAATCAATATTTATTGGAAGAGCAATATCCAGTGAAATTCATCAACACAGTAGATGAGGCATATCTGCAAACTGGACTTGATTATCTAATTTCCACGGATCATAAAGCCGCGAATTTGGTAGGAATCTCACATGTAGAAGTGCTAGAGCTTCATGGCCCACTAGAACAGATCAACGTGACAATTCTTGATGGTGACTGGAAATATTATCCTGTCAAATCCGGTGAATTCAAGAAGTGGTTTGCGCAAAGCAGTATCCATATTCACGGCAAAGAAGGGATGCCAGTGCAGATTCAAAATGAAAATGGGGAATTGATCCTGCCGATTACTTATGTGACGATGCTGGAAGTGCCAGAGGGAATTACTACGATTAAAGCGCCGGGGATTTTTTGGATTGGGGAACAGGTTTATTCATAAATTTTAGGAACACAAGCGTTCCAACTCCATAGCAAAGCACATCAAGCGGGTCAGCAGTATAAGTCTTTGAGATCAGCGGCAGAGCAATTTCAAAAACTATTGAAAAGTACGCCAGTCCAATCATTACCTGCTTTGTGCTAAAAGTCAATTGACTACTATGAGGATGAAACCAGCGCATCACTTGCAGGCAAATTCCAAAAACTACAGGCATAGCCATCAAGTCATCTCCATAAGCATGGTAGAAAGGAATAAAGATTCCCAGAGATTTCTCGAGGTATTGATTTACCCAGAAGGCTATAGAAGCAAAAATGAAAATGGGGGTTTTGAAAATATCCATCATCCCGGCAAGGCAGCTATCAGCCACATGATGAAAGTTATGATGGCCATGAAAACAGTGTAAAAGAGGTTGCCGGATTTCTTAAAGAATTTGGTTAATCCAGAGTCCTCTGGATTGATGTAAAACATCCACTCTTTTTCCTGTCGGTCTTTTTCCGCCTCTTTTTTTGAGTGACGATCTAACTCCACAGGAGACAAGATCTCCCCGCAATGCTCGCATCTATCTTCGTAATTGTTGGTCCAGTTTGACCATTCCCCACAATTGGGGCATTTTTTCTGGCTCATATTTCTACTAAAGTATTTGATACTCAAATCTAACGTCTCCCTGCTGCTATTCTTTCTTTCCCATTCAAATCCCTCAAAACCTTTACCTCAGTGTACCCCAACTCATTCATCAATTCTGCGACTTGAATTCCATATTTTTCATTGATTTCAAAATACAGTTTACCTCCTAACTTTAATAGTTGTTTCCCTTTTTTGGCTATTTCTTTATAAAAAATCAAGGGATCGTCGTTGCTGACGAACAAGGCAAGCCCAGGCTCAAAATCCAGTACATTTTTATGCATTTCTGCTTTCTCTTGTTCAGGAATATAGGGCGGATTGCTGACCAAAATATCCAATGGTGTCACTTCTGGAGTTTGAGTTAAAATATTGCAGGTAGAGAAAGTCACTTTCGCATTTAAAGCTTCAGCATTTTTCTTGGCTACTTCCAAAGCTTCCTCAGAAATATCCACTGCGAAAACTTCTGGATTATTCATCTCCAGCGCCAATGAAATAGGAATGCACCCCGTTCCCGTCCCTATGTCCAAAATTCTTAACCCAGCTTCCGGATTCTCTTTGATGATCAGATGCACTAGTTCCTCGGTTTCATTTCTTGGGATCAAAGTAGCTGCTGAGACAAAAAAATCTCTTCCGTAAAATGGACCTTTTCCCATAATATACTGAATAGGCTCGCCGGTTTTCAATCGCTCGAAATCACCAAAAAGCTGTTGTGGAAATGAAGAAACATCGGCCTCATCCAAAATCTGCGTTCTTCTCCATCCCAGATGATGCTCCAACAGCCAGCTCACCACTGATTCGGCCTCCTGCTTTTCATAGATAGAAAGTTCGGAAGCCCAGGAGGAAATAAGCGCTTGAAAGGTGGACATGGATCTAGGGGGATTAGAAAATTAAAAGGCAAAGGTATCAAAACCATGAATCTATTTTAGAAGCTAAGATCAGCTGACCTTAATGCCCTTCTTAGGTAGTTTAAAAAATCTCATTCTGACAGACTCAGAAAGAAAAACTACCTTTGTGCAGAATTTATTTCTTATGAAGTTACACAACAATACCATCCGCGGAGTTCATACCGCACTTGCAGCCATTTTTGAAGAAGGTCAATACGCTGATAAAGTGATCGAAAGAACGCTTAAATCAAACCCAAAATGGGGTGCGCGTGACAGATCATTCATTGCTGAGACTACCTATGAAATGGTTCGCTGGTGGCGTTTGATCAATTATTTGAGCCCAAGTAAGGAGCCGTATGATCTTTTTGCGACATATTGGCTGATGCAAGGACATAGTCTTCCGCCTTGGGAAGAGTTCTCAAAAATCAATCCTGACAAGATTCAAGAAAAATACGAGAAACTGGATGATCCCGCTAAGTTGGAATCAGTTCCTGATTGGCTTTTTGAGCTAGGAAAAAAGGAATTGGGAGATAAATGGGAAGCAGAAATCCACAGTTTGAATCAGGAAGCTCAAGTGGTGTTACGTGTCAATACGTTGAAAATCACTCGTGAGCAGCTCAAAAACAGACTGGCCGAGGACAATATCCATACACATATCATCAAAGGTTATCCAGATGCGTTGATCTTGGATGAGCGTACCAATGTATTCCGTAACCCAGCTTTCAAAGAAGGAATGTTTGAAGTGCAGGATGCCTCTTCGCAACTGGTGGCTCAAGCACTTGCTGTTGAGCCAGGTATGCGAGTGATTGATGCCTGTGCTGGTGCAGGAGGAAAATCCCTTCATATCGCAGCTTTGATGCAGAATAAAGGAAAAGTTCTGTCCATGGACGTGGAGGAATGGAAACTACAGCAAACCAAGTTAAGAGCTCGTCGTGATGGTGTTGCGATTATCGAGCGAAAAGTGATTGAAGGCTCAAAGACGATCAAACGAATGAAAGAAACGGCTGATAGGTTACTATTGGACGTTCCTTGTTCTGGACTTGGTGTACTCCGCAGAAATCCTGACACCAAATGGAAACTAAGTGAAGAATCGATAGAAAAAGTGCGTCAGACGCAGCAGGAAATCCTCCAAAGCTATCCATCCATGGTCAAGCCAGGTGGACAAATGGTCTATGCTACTTGCAGTATTTTGCCTTCCGAAAATCAGGATCAAATCGCAAAATTTCTTGAAAGCGAAGCTGGCAAAGACTTTACATTGATCGAGGATCAGAAAGTGCTTGCTCAGGAAAGTGGCTTTGATGGATTCTATATCGCACGACTTCAGAAGAAGTAAGTTTTCGGACAACTTCATAGTTGCGTTAATGAATCTAAATACACACAAAATTCAGTTTCATACTATTAGAATTCTGCCCTCATATTTGGTTTAATCCAGAAATAGGAAGGTATTCCAAATTTATTTTGGAGGTGATTAGTTTGGCATTGAATTTTGTGTGTAACTTTGACGGGCAAATAGGGTTACCTCATACCAATATTTGCCATGAATACAAATTCAGATAAGTTCCTTTACGAAGCACTCACCTACGACGACGTGCTTTTAGTCCCTGGTTATTCAGAAGTCCTTCCACGCGACACGAATACCTCTACCCAACTCACCAAGAAAATCAGGTTAAACATTCCTTTGGTTTCCGCTGCTATGGACACGGTTACCGAAGCCGAATTGGCTATTGCCATAGCCCTTGAAGGTGGACTAGGATTCGTTCACAAGAACATGACTATCGAGCAACAGGCTGCACAAGTGCGCAAAGTAAAGCGTTCTCAGGCAGGTATGATCCTTGATCCTATCACGCTTCATATCAGCGCCAAAGTGAAGGATGCCGAGTCTATCATGCGTGAATTCAGTATCGGTGGTATTCCAGTTGTTGATGAAAATAAAGTTTTAAAAGGAATCATTACCAACCGTGACCTTCGATTCATCAAAGATCAGGAGCGTCCTATTCGGGAGATCATGACGGTTGATAATCTGATCACTGCTAAGTCAGGCGTATCGCTAGAGCAGGCAGAAGAGATACTTCAGGAATATAAAATCGAGAAACTTCCAATAGTAGATGATGAAAACAAGCTAACAGGCTTGATCACATACAAGGATATTTTGAAAAGAAAAGATAAGCCAAACGCCTGTAAAGATGAGTTTGGAAGACTTCGTGTAGGAGCGGCAGTAGGTGTAACTGCAGATATTGTGGAGCGAGTGGAAGCATTGAAAAATGCAGGAGTTGATGTGGTTTCGATCGATACAGCACATGGTCACTCTAAAGGAGTAATCGAAACTTGTAGAAAAATCAAAGATGCTTTCCCTGAATTGGAAGTTATCGTTGGAAATATTGCTACGCCAGAAGCGGCAATCGCCCTTGCTGATGCAGGTGCAGATGCTGTTAAAGTTGGCGTAGGTCCAGGGTCTATTTGCACAACTAGAATCATTGCAGGTGTAGGTGTTCCACAATTATCAGCGGTGTTTGAATGTTCCGAGGCATTGAAAGGCCGTGGAGTTCCTGTCATCGCAGATGGTGGTATTCGGTATTCTGGTGATTTGGTGAAAGCTATCGCCGCAGGTGGAAGTTCGATTATGATTGGCTCTTTGCTAGCAGGAACGGAAGAGGCGCCTGGAGAAATGATCATTTTCCAAGGAAGAAAATTCAAGTCTTATAGAGGAATGGGCTCTTTGGAAGCGATGGAATCTGGTTCTAAAGACCGTTACTTCCAAGATGCTGAGGACAACATCAAAAAATTGGTTCCAGAAGGAATCGTAGGTCGAGTTCCTTTCAAAGGTTTGGTTTCTGAAGTTCTTTACCAACTAGTTGGAGGGCTTCAGGCAGGTATGGGGTACTGCGGTACTCAGACTATCGAAGACCTCCAGAAGAACGGTAGGTTTGTGAAAATCACAGCTGCTGGTGTAAAAGAATCGCATCCACACGACGTATCTGTAACTCGAGAAGCTCCTAATTATAGTGTGAAAGGATAAAACCTAAGAATAAATTATATCAAACGTGAAGGCCGAGAATTTCTCGGCCTTTGCTATTTAATAACTATCAATCTTTCTTTTTAAACTAGTAAGCACTTAATAGAGGTTCAACTCTAGAATTGCGGGTACTTCGGTCACCCGTCTTCGGTCTTCCAGCCTTTTAATCAAGGAATTTATGTTGACGGCATATTTTAGACAAAGGAGATAGACTCCTAAGAATTCACCTCAAAACTTACATCCCATTCTTCAACAACTTTTACCACAGTAATGAAATCTGGGTGAAGGGGGTTGATGAGAAGATTATGCTCGCTGGGATAGCTATTAAGAGGAATTCGGCAGGATGGGATTTTCAGAACGGGGGAAATCATGCCTTTTGCCCAAGCAGTTCCAAACTCCTGAGTTGATCTTGGATGAGGCCTATTTTTCCAATCAGTAGGCAAAAGACCAGTGTCAAGTTTCGGTATTAGAGTTTGAATTTCAAGGAGGACTAACTTCCATTTACTCTGAGTAACCACGGCACCTTTGATACTCAAAAGCTCCAGGAAATTAAGTGATGAAACACTACATCCGTAGATAATAGGGGTACCGAATTCATTCCATCTGCCTGCCCCCAACCCATATCCAAGTGGACTTCTTCCTGCGAGATCTTCTATCAATCTAAAATACTTCACAACCTACAGAATCGCTCCCCAAGACATCGCCTCCATCGCTTCATCCACACGAGCAATGCCATAAGGATTTTTCATTAGTGTAGCTGGCTTTTGATCGCCAAGGGAAATATTCTCAGATTGGAGCCATTGGGATAGCAACTCTTCAGAACCGAAGATCCTGATACCTTTAGCGATCACCTGATCCATATCCAGAATACTCTTAGTAAGTATTTTATTGAGTTTTTTGTCCTCTTTGCGCCAGCGTGAAAGCGTACTCGGGTCTACTTCCAGCATATCTGATACATCCTGCTGCGTAAAATCCAAAAAATCAAAAATCTCTCCTGTGTCCTGAAAAGTAACCGCCAAATCATAAACTGCGGCTGGCTCACTCGCCATAGAAATAGCCTCTTGGAAGAAATAATATGAATCATTACCCGTGTGTATGGTCTTAGCTCCCGCTTCACCAAACGATATTTTCCAAGTGTGTGTCATAGCTAATCATTTAACTCACAATAAGTTACTACTTTAAATTGCAAATACAATATTCTCATATCGTATTTGCAATGTTTTTATTCACTACTCTTTCAGAAGTTTTTTAATCTCATAATCCTGCAAATGGGCATTTAACCATCCCGCTTCAAGGTCAGCACCATATTTCCTATAAAAATTGATGGCAGGCTCATTCCAATCGAGCACTTGCCACATCATTCCTGTACAATTTTCTTCCAAGCCTTTCTTCATGATGCGATCAAAAAGTAATTTCCCAGCACCCTGGCCTCGCTCTGATTGAGTGACTACCAAATCTTCTAAATAGATCCGCTTGCCCTTCCAAGTACTGTATCGGTAATAATAAATAGCAATTCCGACTATTTCATTTGATCCGTTTTTCTCACAAACAAACATTCCGAAAACAGGATTTTCACCAAACCCATCGGCTTCCATCATTGCGATGGTATTCGTTACTTGTTCAGGCGCTTTTTCATAAAGTGCCAACTCATTTATTAATTCCAATGCACGAGGTAAATCCTCGATTTTTCCTTCTCTTAGCGTGTACATGTTCAAAGTTTATAAATCCGATTAATTTTGGGAAAGGCTAATTTAATCAAATCCGAGAAACAATGTTTTTAGCAATAGATGCCGGCAATTCAAATGTGGTTTTTGCGCTGTATGATGAAGCGAGTGATAGTTGGAAAAATCATTTCCGAATCGATACACATTCCTCCAAGTTCGCGGCTCAACTTCATAAGAAAGTGCCCATGTATTTTTTGGAGCATGGAATCAGTCCTTCAGATATAAAGCAAATTGGTTTCAGCTCGGTTGTACCTGAGATCAATGAGCAGATTCTTCATTTCTGCGAAAACTACTTCGGTACTCAGCCTTACCTTATTTCTCCCGCAAGTTTTCAAAAGCTTCCTATAAAAAGCCTTCGGCCAAATGAAATCGGCACCGACTTGATGTGCAATGTGATGGCTGGATATTCGAAGGTTAGAAAAGCCTTAATCATAGTGGATTTTGGTACGGCACTCACGTTTACTGTGGTAAACGCGAAAGGAGAAATAATTGGTGTGAATATCGTCCCAGGACTGAAAACAGCACTAAACTCACTTTTTCAGAACACATCTAAACTCCCAGAAGTTGAATTGAAAATGCCAGCATCGGCACTGGGACAAAATACCATCCATGCGATTCAGGCAGGGATTTTATATGGATATACAGGCTTGGTGAAGGGAATGCTGGAAGCGATAGAAAATGAAACACAACAGAAATTTCAGATTATAGCTACTGGTGGGCTTTCTTCAGTTTTGACTCCGCTGACAGAAGTTTTTGAGGAAATCGATAGAAACTTGACGCTGGAAGGATTACGATTGATTACTCAGGCAAATTCTTAGAGCACTTCGCTTCGCAAAATCAAATTTGGATCTGGACAAATCAATTGGAATTTCTCCACATCACGTTTGGAGCAAACTCCTGGAAAATCACCCACATTTCCCATCATATCCCACATCAGCTGGAAATGTAAATGTGGAGGCCAATCACCATTTTCTGGAAATGGTCCTACGTGAGCGAGTAATTCACCTGACTTTATTTCTTGACCTATTTCTATTCCATCAAGATCAGATAGAAAAAGATGCCCGTAAAGAGAATAGAGTTTTTTTTCATCCAACTCGTGCTCAAGGATAATTGTAGCTCCATAATTCCCAAATCCAGCATTATCCTGAAAGCTGTGAATCTTACCATCCATGGGTGAAAAAACCGGTGCTCCAGCATCAGTCCAGAGATCAACGCCAAGATGAATATTCCTGAAATCAGCTTCTGTTGTCGCAAAAACAGTACTTCTCCGGTAAATAGCCCTGTGCTCCAGATATCCGCCTATTCCATATTTGCTTCCAGAGTTCTTGATTTGTTGAGATACATATTCATCAAATGCAGCAGTATTTGACAAATCCAAATTCTCCAAATCTGAGTTGCTGGGACTAAAGTCCAACTTGACCGTATTTTCCATACTCAATTTTTCGCCCATCACTGGGAAAAAATCAATATCATTCCAATTCATGTGGGAAGATAAAAAATCATCTTTGAGGTAAAGAGATATTTCTCCAATCTCTAAATCACTTTTCTCATATTCTCATTAATTTCAACCTATGCAAACCACTTTTCCTTCACTATCTGATATTCAAGCTGCGCACGATCGCATACAGCCATTTATTCACAGAACACCCATCTTGAGCTCTTCTGCAATCAATGAAATCGCTGGCTGTGAGATTTTTTTCAAATGTGAAAACTTCCAGAAAGTGGGCGCATTCAAAGCTCGGGGTGCTGCAAATGCAGTAATGAAACTTTCCAAATCTCAGAAAGCAAAGGGCGTAGCTACTCATAGTAGTGGAAATCACGCTGCTGCATTGGCAAGAGCGGCGAGGGTAGCTGGAATTCCAGCATACATCGTCATGCCATCAAATGCTCCTGAGATCAAAAAGAAAGCCGTCAAAGGCTATGGTGGAGAAATCATAGAATGTGAACCTAATCTCAAAGCTCGAGAAACTACGCTAGAAAGTGTAGTTGAAAAAACCGGAGCGACCTTCATCCCGCCATACGATTTCATGGACGTGATTGAAGGGCAAGCAACTTGTGCTTTGGAACTGATCGAAGATCAAGCTGATCTGGACATCATCCTGGCACCGGTGGGTGGCGGAGGGTTGCTCGGTGGAACAGCGCTTACTACACATTATTTGAATTCAAACATTGAAGTAATCGCTGCCGAACCTCAGGGTGCAGATGATGCATTCCAGTCTTTTCATGCTGGCAAAATCATCCCACAAACTGGCCCCAACACGATTGCTGATGGTCTTTTGACCTCACTTGGGGTGTTGAATTACGAATTAATCAAGGAATATATTTCTGATATTCTTTTGGCTACAGATCCTCAAATAATCGAAGCCATGCGCTTGATTTATGAGCGCATGAAAATCGTCATAGAACCGTCCTGCGCTGTTCCCTTGGCAGCTTTATTAGCCAATCAGGATAGATTCAGAGGTAAGAAAGTTGGAATTATTCTTTCTGGAGGAAATGTGGATTTGGGAAAGTTGCCTTTTTAGAAATAACTAAATGCATATCTGAAAGTACGCCAAATAGATAAGACTTATAAAAACGAGAGTTGGGGTACTTCGGTCTTCTGTCACCCGTCTTCCAACCAGATTGGCAAAGAAAATAAGGTTTCTTGTATCTAAAAGATAAAACAAAGGGGACTATTTCTTACCCATCGCTTCGTAGATAATATCATGAATATCAGTTCTGATATTTTCGCGGAGTAGCTTTGTATTATTGGCGTCAGGATAGACTCTATTGGATAGGAAGACATAAATTAAATTATTCTCTGGATCTGCCCAGACACAAGTACCGGTGAAGCCAGTATGTCCAAAGGTAGATTTGGGCGCTAAATCCCCCGCAGATCCTCCACTTCCTGATGCTGTGTTCGGCTTATCCCAGCCCCACCCTCTTCGGCTTTGACGTGATTGATTTTTAGTAAACTTCTTGATTGTCTCTTCGCTGATGAGATCTAAATTTCCATAGCTACCACCATTGAGCATCATTTGCATCATGACTGCCAGATCATTGGCTTTGCCAAAAAGTCCAGCATGACCTGCCACACCCCCAAACATCGCCGCTCCAGGATCATGAACATACCCTTGGACTTGTCTTTTTCTAAAAGTAATATCATTCTCAGTGGGAGCAATATTGTCTATTGGCATCTTCATAGCCGGATTGAAAGTCATCGTGCTTAGTCCCAAGGGAGCATAGAAGTTTTGATCCATAAAAGATTCCAGTGGCTGGTTTACCACTCGTTCTACCACCGCCTGCATCAAGTACATCGTGAGGTCAGAATACACATATTTGTGTTTGCTAGCTCCTCTCGGTATAGGAGTGATTTTGGATGCTATAGTCCAATGCCAAATACTGTCACGGAGCGCATCCATTCCGTACATGTCGTTGGAAACAGGTCTCGTAAATCCTGGAGAAGATGCAGGCTTATAATAATCTCCACGCCATTGCCCAGCTTCCACCGTGCGCGCATAATAGGGGATAAATGCCACCAATCCTGCTTCATGGGCCATTACATCGCTCAGAATCATTTTTCCTTTGTTGGTTCCCTTGAGTTCTGGCAAATAATCTTGCAAGCTATTGCTCATATCCAGCTCACCCCGGCTTTCCAAAAACATCACAGCTTGGGTCGTCGCTAAAACTTTTGTGATGGAGGCCAGATCATATACAGTTTCAGAGTTTACTGCAGGACTAGACTTATATTCTAGTTTGCCATAAGCTTTTTCAAATACTACTTTTCCATCTTTCACCACCAAAACACTTGCCCCTGGCGTTGCCTGAATTTGAATTGCTTTTTCGGCGACGGCGTCTATTTTTTCTAATATTTTTCCATCCAGACCTACACTCTCAGGAGTTCCATAGGATAAACGATTACTTGGTGCCAAATATCCTCCTACACCTTGGGCAAATTGAGGGTTCACTGTCACAGGTAGAATTCCCTTGGCTGCCCTTGCACCAAATAATATCTGCGGAGCTAGCTTTTGGGTGATTTCGTTATTTTCGTAGGCAAAAACTACATTTCCTAGACCCTGCAGTTGCTCAGAGGCATAAGCATTCCCGAAAAGGACAGTCACCACTTTTTGTCTTTTTGATAAATCTTTGATCAGCTGGACATCAGCCGGAGCCACACCAAATTTGCGTCTTGGACTATTCGTCACTCCCATCAGACCTACCACAACGACATCATAATCTTCCAACTGTTTCAAGGTATTGTTATGGGTAGTTTCGTTGGCAGCTTTTTCAATACTGAAATGTTCGAACTTGGTGTATTTGCTTAGGTATTTTTGAAATTCTTTCCCCTCGTCGCCTATACTCAAGCTTGCAAATGATTTCAAATCCAAATTTTTGAATGGAATTAAGTCGTCCTTATTCGTTGCAACTGTAAATGCATCGGCATAAAGGTTCTCTATGATTACAGCAGTTTCTGGGGTATCCAGCCGGTCTACTAAGCCAAATGTATTGATCGGTTTATAATTGTTTAAACCAGCCCAGTACTTAGCTTTTAATATTTTCTTAACTCTTCTATCTATTTCGTTTTCAGAAATTCTTCCATCAGCAATTGCTTCTTTGATTAGCATTTTAGCTTTTGGCACATCTTGAGAATAAAGCAAAACATCATTTCCTGCCAATAAGGCCTTCAAATCTACTTCTCCTGGGGCATTTGCTACGGCTACTCCTTTCATGTTGAGTGCGTCTGTAAAAATCAATCCCTGGAAATTCATCCTGTTTTGGAGTAGGTCTGTCACTACTTTTTTAGAAAGACTGGTTGCGATGTTGCCCTCATCATCCAAACTTGGGACGTTCAAATGAGCAACCATAACAGACATCAAATTTTCTTTGAAAAGCTCTTGATATGGATACAAGTCCACATCCCAGATCTGATGCTCGGGATTTTTGATTACTGGCAAAGAATAATGACTATCCGCCTCTGTGTCACCATGACCCGGGAAATGCTTGGCGTTGGCAATTACTCCATTGTCCTGAAGCCCTCTCATGTAGGAAACAGCATGCTGCGCCACCACCTCTTTTTCTCCTCCAAAAGCGCGATATCCGATGACAGGATTATTTGGGTTTGAATTCACATCTACCACAGGGGCAAAATTGATATGCATTCCCAGCTCCTTAAACTGTCGAGCCATTTCTTTGCCCATATCGTAAACCAACTTTTCATCTTGCACTGCTCCCAGAGTCATCGCCTTCGGAAAGTCAGGTACAGAATCCAGACGCATGCTGATACCCCATTCAGCATCCATAGCAATAAATAGAGGAGTTTTGGCTTGAGCCTGATAAAAATTGGTTAAGCGTGCCTGCCTATCTGGACCACCCTGAAAAAAAATCAGTCCACCAAGGTTTTCAGATTTTATAAGTTCACTGATTTCATTTACGTGATCCTGGTCTTTATTCGAATAAGCTGCTACCATAAAAAGCTGCCCTAGACGCTCTTCAACAGTCAAACTATTAAACACAGAATCGACCCAAGTAAGTTGGGAAATTGGATCAAGTGAAATCAGTGGATCCTCCACTAATAATGATTCGTCGAGTTTTCCAGAGGAAAATGTAAGTCCAATAATCCCAATTACGAAAACTCTCCAAAGCTTGCTGCTCATTCCAGGGTAAATTTTTAATCCTTAACTTTTAAAATAAATTTGTACATCGATTGATTCGATTTCCTTTTGGCCTTTGCAAACCAACCAAGTTCCGTGGCTACTCTAGTTACGGAGTTTGGAACTTATATAGTTGAAGATACTGAAAGATAAGGTAAGTTTTTGTCCTAAATGAGGTTAAAAACGGCATAAATTTGATATCTGGTCAATCTGCAGGAACTTATTTATCGAATGTACTTTTACCTAACGTAAGTCATTCATTAAAATTCACAACCCAATGAAATTTCCATCTGTATTTCGAACAGCCGCTCCAATGAGATTTGATATCAAACCGAGATATTACGATCCTGTTCGAGAGGAAATAGAGCAAAGGACCTCCCTAATCAAAAGAGATCTGGAAGCTCAGGGCTTGTTGGATAAGGGAGATGTGACTTCTAGGGATATTGGTTCATACGGTGCAGGTATTCGTGGCTCCTTTGCACAGCATAAAGGAATAAAAGAGCGAGACGGAGTAAATATGTTTGCCTCAACGGCCATGATCCGGACTTTTATTTTTCTTCTTCTTCTCGGATCAATTTTCGGCTACGTTTATTTAGGACCAGTCATATTTGAATATATGGCGTATGTGGTGGCTCTCGCAGCTGCAATCTATTTTTTCTTCAGGCTAAAACCCAAGAAGAAATATGAGTGATGTCATACAACTCCTTCCCGATGCGATAGCCAATCAAATCGCTGCTGGAGAAGTAGTTCAAAGACCGGCATCTGCACTCAAAGAACTTCTCGAAAATGCAGTGGACGCTGGGGCTACCCAAGTTCAAGTGGTAGTAAAAGAGTCTGGAAAACAGTTAATCCAAGTAATTGACAACGGAAAAGGGATGTCTGCTACTGACGCGCGAATGAGTTTTGAGCGTCATGCCACCTCTAAAATTCGTAGTTCGAATGATCTTTTTTCTATCCGGACATTTGGATTTCGCGGAGAAGCGTTGGCGTCTATCGCTGCAGTAGCTCAGGTGGAGTTGAAAACCCGCCAAGCGGAATCCGAACTTGGCACATTGATACATATCGAAGGCTCTGAAGTAAAAAAACAGGAGCCATTTGCAGGGAATGTGGGGACATCAGTTTCTATGAAAAATCTGTTTTACAACGTTCCAGCACGAAGAAATTTCCTGAAATCAAATCCCGTAGAAATGCGTCACATCGTGGACGAATTTCAGCGGGTAGCACTTTCTTACAATGAAATTGGCTTTTCGCTATTTCAGCAAGATCTGGAAGTTTATTGCCTGACACCAGGTAAACTAAGCCATAGAATAGTAGGGCTTTTTGGTAAAAACTATCAGGGACAATTGGTGCCTTGCGAGGAACTGACTCCGCATGTAAACGTGAAAGGCTACATCGGTAAGCCAGAAAATGCTAAGAAAACCCGTGGTGAGCAGTTTTTCTTTGTTAACAATCGCTTTATCAAAAGTAGCTACCTGAATCACGCAGTAAGCTCAGCTTTTGAAGGACTATTGCAGTCTGATCAGCACCCCTTTTATGTGCTTTTTTTGGAAATAGATCCTTCGCACATTGATATAAATGTTCATCCTACGAAAACAGAGATCAAGTTTGATGATGAGCGCACCATCTATGCGGTGATCCGATCTGCGGTAAAGCAAGCCTTGGGAGCGCATCACGTGGTTCCGTCGCTTGACTTTAGCTTGGATGTGAATTTCAATGAAAAGTGGGACAAAGATCCAGAGAAAAAGGCTCAAGTAGATCGGGAATACAGTTACAAATCATTTAATACGCCGGAGTTCAAGCAGGCCAGTACTTCTGGCTGGGAAAGACTGTTTGAAGGAACTCAGCAAGAAACCAGGGCTATAGACAGATCTAGCCCGTCCGAAGAAAGAGAAGTATTAACTTTTGAGAGTAAGGCAAAGCCGGACGAAGCCACTGAATTTATTCCAAGACCGACTAATACCGAGTCAACCGGAACTACTTTTCAGGTAGAGCTAAGTTACATCGTTGCCCAGATGTCCACGGGATTTTTGATCATCGATCAGCAGACTGCACATGAGCGGATTTTATATGAGCGCTATTTACGCCAGCTAAAACTTGCTCAAGGCACGTCACAGCAATGTCTTTTCCCCCCGACTGTCAACCTCGGGCCTTCAGATTATGCTTTGGTGATGGATATCATGCCAGAGCTGCACAGCCTTGGTTTTATGGTATCGGAGTTTGGCAAGGATACGGTCCTCATTCAAGGCGTCCCGGCAGATATTCAAGTCAAAAATGAAAAGGAGCTTTTCGAAGGGCTTCTAGAGCAATACAAGCATTTTAAAAGTGAGCTTTCGCTCGATACCAGAGAAAATCTAGCGCGTTCTTTGGCTAGAAAATCGTCCTTGAAAAAAGGACAAAAACTGAATTCACAAGAGATGGAAACGCTGGTTGGGCAGCTTTTTGCCTGCCAAAACCCAAATTATGGACTGGGTGGGAACAAAACCTTCGTGAAATTAGATTTAAGCAGTATTCATTCCTTCTTCGGCAAATAGCATGTTTAGAAATATTACACCTGTAGTCAAAAACCTACTTCTTATCAATGTGGTGCTGCTTATCGTATCGCGGTTTATCTTTCCACAGCTGAATGATTGGTTTGCACTTTACTACATACATAGCCCATATTTCCAGCCATTTCAGTTTCTGACGTACATGTTTATGCATGCAGATTTCTGGCATTTGTTCGGCAATATGTTTGGGCTGCTGATTTTTGGGCCCTTGCTTGAGCAGTTTTTAGGGCCAAAGAAACTCTTGATTTTATGGATGGTTTGTGGTGTTGGTTCAGGGGTTCTATACTCTGGATATACAGCCTATAGAATGAATAATTTGGAGGCAAAAGTGGCTATGTTCCAAAATAACCCTGATCCGGATTCATTCAATAAGCTTGTTTTGGAAAACCGAGGGTTTTTCCAGCGCTCAGTATTCGATTTTGTGGATGATTACAGCCGTAATCCTGATGATCCAAATAAAATCAGTCAGGCAAAGCAAACGTTGGACGCGATTCTTGAGATTCAGGGAAATGTTCCAATGGTGGGTGCTTCAGGAGCCCTTTTCGGTGTTTTGATTGCATTTGCGATGCTTTTCCCCAATACTCAGCTATTTTTACTCTTCCCGCCGATTCCTATCAAGGCAAAATATATGGTTCTTTTCTATAGCCTTTATACCATATATAACGTATTTGTAAATAATCCGCTGGATAATGTAGCACACTTTGCCCACCTCAGCGGACTGGTGATTGGCGGTGTTTTGGTTTACTTCTGGAAAAAAGACAGAAACAGTTTTTATTAATTATGTACGGTAACTTTTGGGACAATCTTCGGAACGCGTTTAAGCACAGCGACAACAGCCTTTTCAAGCTAATTGCCATCAATATCCTGGTGTTTTTCGTGGTGTTGATATTTCGGGTGTTTATGACGATTGGTGGACTGGGAGAATTGTATTCTACGGCGCTTTCATACCTGATGATGCCGGCATCTCTTCCGAGATTAGCTACTCAGCCCTGGAGTATATTCACCTACATGTTTTTGCACGAAGGGATATTCCATATTCTCTTCAACATGCTTTTTCTGTATTGGTTTGGTCAGTTGATCCATCAGTTTCTCGGAAGCCGGAAACTCGCCAATCTCTACATTCTAGGAGGAATTGCAGGTGCATTGTTCTACGTCCTGATTTACAATTTGGCTCCTTACTTCAGTCAGTCTGTTGATAGTTCCTTGATGCTTGGTGCCAGTGCTGGCGTTTTTGCAATAGTCGTCGGAGCGGCTACTTTGAGCCCAAACACCACCTTTTTCCTGATACTGCTAGGTCCTGTGAAAATCAAATACATCGCGATATTCTATGTCATTCTTTCTTTTGCTAACTCAGCTGGCGCAAATGCTGGAGGAGAATTAGCTCATCTGGGCGGTGCATTACTAGGCTATTTGTACATCGTTCAGCTGCGCAAAGGAATAGATTGGGGAGTTCCGGTACAGAAAGTCGGGATATTCTTTGAGGATCTTTTCTCCGGAAGAAAGAGCAATGTAAAAGTCTCCTACCGAAGCAAGGCTAAAACTTCCACAGGAGGAAATTTCTCATCTTTCAAAAAAGCGCCTAAATCCACGCCATCTCAAATTAGTTCTGATGAAGCTACTCAGGAAGAAATAGATAAGATTTTGGACAAAATCGCCGATCGAGGCTATGAAGCTTTAAATAAGGAAGAGAAGCGAAAGCTGTTTGAGTTTTCGAAGAAGTGAAATAAGTATCTAGTATCAAGTAGTTAGACATTAGATTTCTTGAGTATTGATTCTTTTGTCTTACGTCTTGATACTTGCTACTATCATCTACAAAGGAATCGCAAAGCCAACTCTAAACCCAACTTCTCGGGGATAAGGACTTTGGAATCGGAACTCTGTACTAAGACCTATAAATTCCGTCAGACGAACATAAGCTCCCACTCCCATATTTGCTCCTTTGGAGTTCCTTCTTGTTCCAGCACCATCAGGCTGGGTATCTTGCCAGGTTTGACTGTATCCCGCCATAAAATAGAGTTGGGAAGTGCCTTCAGACACATAATACCGCAAATCAGCACTGAAATTACTTTCTGACCCAACAGGTGGAAAAACAAAGGTAAAACTTGGCATGAGGGCGAATTTGTCCACAAAGAAGTATTCAATTCCTGCACCAGCACCGAAGTTTTGAAATCGTAAGCCGTAGGTGCCAAAGCCATGTAACCTAGCATTTCCTTGTTCCTGGGTTTGGGCAAAAGCCACAAAAGAGAGCATCAAGCTGGCGCAAAAAATCAGTAAAGTCTTTTTCATAACTATTCAGGTTAACATAATGATTAGAAATTAGCTGAGATTAGGAGATAAAGCAATCTCTTATTCCAAAACTCTGACTAATCTACCCAATCTCCCTGACTCATCCATTCCCTCGATTACTATTACCAGCCTTTTAGCCAAATCCGTGTTAAAAAACTCCAGATTTGTTTCACCTTTTTCATCCAGAGTTACTAATGGATTCCAATACACTGTGGCTCTTTCATCTACCATGGCATTTTCCACTGTTTTGGTGTCATACTTTGGCAGGTAAAACTCTCTCGGAACAGCATATCCACCAAATCGGGTTACCAGACTTCCTTTTTCATTTGTAAATATCTCTCCACCAGTCTTGGTATAAACTGCGATTACGCCATTAGCTCCTTGGGCTCCGAAAATAGCAGCTTTTGCAGGGTCTTTGAATACATCCACACTTTTGACCATGCTTGGATTCACTTGCATCAGTGTGCCTGCATCCACTGGCATATTGTCCAAAAGATAGAGCGGCTGTGTACCAGAAGTAACCGAACCAACTCCTCTGATAAGTACATTCACATCCAAACCAGAGACAAACACCTGAACTCCAGCAACCCTGCCTTGTATCAACTGGAATACGTTTGTAAATGCAACAGCTCCTGGAATTTTTTCTGGGACAAGCGTTACATCGCCTGAACCATAAATTTTTTGAATTTCATCCTCCTCTTTCTGTAAAGTCGTCGATTCTACCGTCACTCCTTCTATATCCACTATTTCATCCTGACCGTTGATCATTTGATTCATCCTAAATCTAGCCTCATAAGTGGCAGCAAGCTCCTCAGACCAAAGTGGACGATCGGAATATTTGCCCGGTATAGTAAAGAAGAAAGGCTCAGGTAGTTCTAATTCTATATCCACGAAATTCTTAAGCCGATTGTCTTCAGCAGTAATGGTAATTGTGGCAGAATCCAGGTAATTCAAATCCTTAAGGATAAACCGGCCGTTCGGACCAAATTCCGATGTTATTATTTCAATTCCTTCACCGACTAATGCCGTCACCTTGCCCCCGGATAAGCCTTTTTTGGTATCTTCTGTATCAGAGACTTGGCCTTCCACATTCAATCCTTGTTCTATGAAATTCTCGATTTTTGGAAAGGTAGAAGTCATCACATCTTCCCAACTAAACCGTCTCCAGCCATGCGTAAGCATTACCAAATCCAAAGATTCCTGGTTTTCTGGACTACTATCATCAAAGTACCGTCCAGCTTGATAAATACCTCCTTGCAGGTCTGAAGTAAGTAATAAAGCAGACAGAATGTTGCTCCCCATATCCTTAGATGGATCCACCTGATCTGCATCTAAAACGGCTACCGAAAAGCTTCCAGTGCTAGCTGCTCCTGAAAAAGAAGCACCAAGTCCAAGGTTGATTTTTTCTCGCTTCGCAATATTTCCGGATTGTGACAATTCAATATCGATCAGATCATCCTGTTGGAAGAAAAGCAATCGTTGAAGTAGGGGAGTTCCATCAGCACTTAGCACGGTGATTTCATTGATGCCGGATATGAGATTTTCCTTGGGAATTCTGACCCCCCAAGTGCCATTTGCTAAAACCCCTTTTATCATGTAATTGATAATGCCTCTGGTCTGGGATACCAATAAGAGATCTTTTATGTCAAGTTCACCTTGAATAAACACGGTCAAGTAAGCTACTGCAGGATTATTGATCACCTGCATGACTAAGCCAGATTTATCAATTTCAGGAAGAGTTACTAAGACTTCCTGACCGGTTGTCTTTTCAAGGACTTTTGCCTGATGACTAGTGCCCGTAGGAGTAAATTCAAATTTGCCTAAGCCTGCAAAGTTACTTTCAAAGTTAACCTCACCACCAACGATACTTCCACTAATAGCTGCTGGAAGACCATCTGGATAGAGCGCCCGGAAGGCAAAGTTTGACTTCATGTCAATAACAGCGTGTCCTCCTTCCGGCAAAAACTGAATGTCTGCCAAGGTCAAACTATAGGGCAACCTTAATTTTTGGGTGACAGCATAATTCTCATTTTCCAGATAGGTCAACTCCACATGCTGGGACAAATTCGCCTTTTCGGGTATGCTAAACGTAAAATTAACTTCCCCATCAGCATTTAAAATTACCTCCTGAGAGTAGACTTCTTCGCCTTCAGCTAATGCTTTTACATCAATTGTCTTACTGCTCAGCGGGTTTCCCTTGCTATCTACCGCAGCTAGATTTGCTTTATAGGTTACTTTTCCGCCTGAAGTACTTATACTTTCGTAAGCGATTTTCGGAAGAAATGAGCCTCCTGCACCGTCTATGACGTTCACTACGGAAGTGGAAAAGTACTCTTCTCCAAAATTACGCATCCAAGCTGTATATGCCTTGATCTGATATATTCCAGCTTTGCCAAAGGCAGGCAATACAAAATCCCCACTTCCTCTTCCTTTCTCCAGCCTCAAGACTTTTTGCTCTAACAGCAATCCCTCCCCGTCAAATAGGTCCACATACAAGGTAGAACTGAGCGGGGAAGGAACTTGAGCGCTCCCAGCCGTAAGATATGCACTGAACCACAGGTCTTCACCCAGGGTATATGTGCTCTTATCTAAGTGTAAATAGGCCTTTTCTATGGGGAATTCTTTCTGATAGGTATCAAAAAAAGTCTGGATTTTAGGGATTATTTCATCTTGAGCAACTACTGGTTTCAAAAAGGAAAAACTAAGAAGTAGAGTCAGGACGACAATATGAATTTTCATATAAATAAGAGTTGGCTTAGTCAAAAGAAAGCCTTAATAAAACTAAAGAATGTTTAATTACCAAGTAAAAAAATGTTAATTAGTATTAAGCTCTCCTACCTCATTTTTATTCGCCAGCTGTCCACACGCTGCGTCGATGTCCTGCCCACGGGATTTTCTGACTTTTGCGATAATTCCTTGAGATTCAAGGATTCGTACATACATATCTACGGCTTCTTGCTTTGCTTGACGGAATTCCCCCTCGTCGATAGGATTGTATTGGATTAGATTGACTTTGGAAGGAATGATCTTGCAAAATTTCGCCAGTGCGCGGGCATGACGCTCATCGTCATTGATTCCTTCCCAGATCACATATTCATACGTGACTTTGCGCTTGGTCTTGTCGTACCAGTATTTCAGCGATTCGCCTAGTTCCTCCACAGGATTTCTGTCGTTGATAGGCATGAGACGGGAGCGAGTTTCGTTGATCGCAGAGTGAAGCGATACGGCAAGGTTGAATCTAACTTCATCATCGGCCAGTTTGCGGATCATTTTGGTGACGCCCACGGTAGAAACGGTAATTCTTCGGGGAGCCATTCCCAGCCCTTCGGGCGAAGTGATTTTATCGATTGCCTCCAGCACATTGGCATAGTTCAGCAGCGGTTCACCCATTCCCATGAAGACAATATTGGTCAGCGGACGCTGGAAGTAGGTTTCTGCCTCGTCCTTGATTGCCACTACCTGATCGTAGATCTCGTCTGGATTCAGGTTTCGCATCCTTTTTAGACGGGCTGTTGCACAAAAATTACAATCCAAACTACAACCAACCTGGGAAGAAACACAAGCCGTAATCCGCTTGGTAGTAGGAATCAAAACAGACTCTACAATCTTATTATCATAAAGCTTCACCGCATTCTTGATCGTGCCATCAGAAGAATGCTGCATCAAATCCACGAGAATATGATTTATCTCAAAATGCGTTTTTAGCATCTCGCGTGTGCTGAGTGAGATATTGCTCATCTCATCAAAGTTCTTCAGAGACTTGTTCCACAGCCACTCATAAACCTGCTTGGCTCGGAATTTCTTATCTCCCTGCGCCAAAAAGAATTCTTCCAACTGCGCCAGAGATAGCTTACGGATGTCTTTTTTCTGAATTGCTTCCATGGGGACAAAGGTAAGACTTTTAAGAGTATCAAGAAGCTAGAGTCTAGTATCAAGATAGTAGTCGGGATTATTTCCACTTGAAGCTTTTCTGATCTATCGCTCGCATCGTACAAAGTACGCCATTTAGATGATCGAACTCATGCTGAATCAATTCAGAAATAGCTCCTGAAACATTCCATTCCTGCTTACTCCAATTCTCATCTCTATAAGTCAGGGTCACCGATTGATGCCTTTTTACCTTGACTAGCAGATTCGGAAAACTCATGCAATCATCCCACAATTCAAACATTTCCTCACTTTGGTTTTTCAGCTCAGGATTAAGAATGACATAGGGACGATCAAGATTCAGGTAAAACATCCGCTTCATAATTCCCAACTGTGGAGCAGCAATTCCTCTTCCGAAGCCATATACCGATCGAATATCGGCCATGGCCTCGTGCAATTCCTGGACCCAACTTGATACTTGACCCAATTCAGATTCCAAAACTGGCTCGCAGATTTGGTAAAGTCTTGGGTCACCGAGCTTGAGGATGTCGTGGATGGTTTTCATGATTTGAAAATACCCTTTCTATTGAAACTTAGGAAGTCATACATATACTCACTTTGCTTTTCCTTACTTTTGCGGCATGAATTACCTTTCGGTCGAAAACCTCAGCAAAGCGTTCGGTGAGCGTAAGCTTTTTTCCAATATCTCTTTTGGCATTTCTCAGGGTCAGAAAATCGCCCTTGTCGGCATCAACGGCGCTGGGAAATCTACGCTGATGAAAATCATCATGGGTTTGGAGATTCCTGATACGGGTCAGGTCGGAACCAATCAGCAGGTAAAAGTGGCTTATGTTCACCAAAACCCGGTTTTTGAAGGGACGATGAGTATTTACCAAACGATCTTTGACCAAAGTAATTCAGAAGTGCTGAAGGTGATTGAAGATTACCACAAAGCAATGTTAGATGCAGAGCGAGGCATCGACAACTCGGATAAGATGTCTGTTCTCTTTGAGAAAATGGATGCCTTTCAGGCATGGGATTTTGAATATCAGGTGAAAGAAGTGCTAGGCAAACTGGGTCTTCACGACACTGAGCTTCCGGTGGGAACACTTTCCGGAGGCCAGCGTAAGCGAGTTGCTTTGGCAAAAGCAATCTTGGAAAAACCTGATTTGCTACTGCTCGATGAGCCTACCAACCACCTGGATCTAGAAACTATCGAATGGTTGGAAGACTACTTGGCGAAAGCCAATTTGGCACTTTTCATGGTGACTCACGATAGATACTTCCTAGAGAAAGTGACCAATGAAATCCTGGAACTTGATCAAGGTAAAATTCATCGCTACCAAGGAAACTACGGCTACTTCTTAGATAAAAAAGAAGAGCGAATGGAAATAGAGGATATAGAGCTCGAAAAAGCCAAAAGCCTGTATAAGAAAGAACTGGATTGGATTCGTCGTCAGCCAAAAGCGAGAAGTACCAAAGCTAAATACCGTGTGGATGCTTTTGAAGAAACAAAAGAGAAAGCCTCCCAGAAGCGAGAAGAGCGCGATATTCAGTTGACCGTGACGACTCAGAGATTGGGAAACAAGATCATTGAGATCGACAAAATAAACAAGGCTTTTGGTGACAAAACAGTCGTCAATGACTTTTCTTATACCTTCAAAAAGAAAGACAGAGTTGGTATAGTAGGCCCAAATGGCGCGGGAAAAACAACTTTCCTGAATATGATCACCGGACAGATGGCTCCTGATTCAGGAAAAGTTTCCATAGGACAAACTACTGCTTTTGGCTATTACAGACAGGAAGAAAGCAGCTTCGACGAAGAAAAGCGTCTGATAGATATCGTGAAAGAAGTGGCCGAAGTGGTGACAATCGCAGGCGGATCCGAGATCACAGTTTCTCAGTTTTTGACACAGTTTGGTTTTCCTCCAAAGCAGCAACATACGCCAATCGCAAAGCTAAGCGGTGGTGAGCGAAGAAGGTTGCAGCTGCTCATGGTCTTGATAAAGAATCCTAACTTCCTGATTCTCGATGAGCCAACGAATGATTTGGATTTGATGACACTGAATACGCTGGAGGAGTTTTTGGATACGTTCCCAGGTTGTTTGATTATCGTTTCCCACGATAGATATTTCATGGATCGCTTAGTGGAGCACTTATTTGTATTCGAAGGAGAAGGCGAGATTTCTGATTTCCCAGGCAATTATTCGGAGTTCAGAGAGGCAGAGAAGAATCAAGAGCCAAGAGCCAAGAGTCAAGAAGAAAAGACGCAAGTAGCAAGTAACAAGACACAAGAGGCGAAAACTGAAGAGAAAGTAAAAGCAAGCTTTAAGCAGAAGAATGAGTTCAAGGAAGTGAATACTTCTATGGCCAAATTAGAAAAAGAGAAGGCTGAAATCACTGATAAAATAGCCGCAGGAATTGCTGATCATGAAGAATTGATCAAGCAATCTAATCGCATCGGAGCAATCGATTCAGAACTGGAAGAGTTGGAATTGACTTGGTTGGAATTGAGCGAGTTGGATGGGATAGAGTAGGATGAGTTTAGTTCAAGTCTTCAGACTTGGACTTTAGATGATGCAGTCTTCAGACTGCTCAATCTTAAAACGGCAAATGAAATGCAGTCTGAAGACTGCAATAAAGTTGGCACAAGTCCGAAGACTTGCGCCAAAAGGGGACTTGCGGGTAACGGGTTCGCTTCTTAAAGTTAAAAACATTAATAATTCTAATCTTTAGGTTTTAAGCCATTTACAAAGAGATTTTTGATATCGTCAGCAATCTTAAGTTCTTCGACATTGTCATAAACTTGGTACCAAGCCATTGGTGAATGATAACTAAATGTTCGGATGTTGTTATCAACCTTGACTTGATATGTGTAATTAGCTCCATCCATAATTTGACTTCTTTTTTCAACAGTTCGGCCATCAGCCAGAAGCATATACTTTATCATCCGTGGCCTGACTTCATCCATTGTAGGAAATTCAAAGAAGTTCATACTATCCAATGAGTGGAAAAAAGATGGCCAGGATTTAGATGGAGTTAATTCAGTAATTTCAACTTTGTTAATTTTCCATTTGTCATACGGTTTTTTAGGGTTAAACCAATAATCAATTTTTTTGGCTTGTAGATTTCCATCAATACAAGTGATGATCGTTACTTTCCCACCGTTTACTAATGAAGGTGAATAATAATATCTAATCTCAAATTCCGATTTTGAATTTTCAATTCTCCCAATTTTTTTATTTTCATCAATAAATGAATCATATGCTATTGTAGAATCAGAAACTACTTTAAAATCATTTACCAGTAGTTCACAACTAACCTGAGCTATAGAAGTTATCGAAAATAATAATGCTATTATGAAAAACAGAGATTTCATTTGAAGATTTTGGATTCCTTGTATTGAAAGGTTAAAATTAAGACAAAATCCAACATCTTCTTTAATCTTAAGAAAGCCTCCCGCCCTCTTTAAATTATTTTTAGTTTCCAACCAGACTAGGGAATCCAAGGGGGAGTTAACCAAATCTTGGTTCTAGGCTCTTGATTCTCGACTCTGATTACTAAACTCTAATGTCTTGATACTTATATCTTGCTACCAGCTACAAATAAAGAAACGCCACCTTCACCCCTCCGTACCAATTTCTAGTTGGTGCAGGCTGATAGTATCTTCCGCCAAAAGGATTCAAATCATTTCCCATGGAATAGCTTTCATTCAGCAAGTTGTCCACACCGGCAAAGGCTTCTAATTCCCACTTTCCAGCAAAACTTCTAGCCCAACCAAACCTAGTATTCACCAAATTATAGGCATCTTGATAAACCGTGTTTGCATCATTGAGAGGGATCTCATCTACATATTGATGCGTGAAATTCAGGTAAAAACCAGGAGCAGTGCGAAGATCCAATCGGGACACGAGCGTGTTTGGAGAAACTCCAGTCAAGTCATTTCCTGAGTAATCATTATCCCCTTTTTTATAATTAGTAAAGGTGAAATAATTCCCCGTGAACGCTGTTCCGATTTTCAGATCCCGGACAAAGGCACTTTGATTTCGGATCAAAGCATAATCAATTGCTGCTTCAATCCCTTTTTGATCCGTGGAACCAGCATTTCTGAAAAGTACCACGCCTTGAGGATTGGTGTAAGTTGTGATCGTTTGATCAAGCATGAAGTAAAAAGCAGTCAGATCCAGATTCAACTTGCCTTTACCTAGTCTATAACCAATTTCATAATTTATTCCTTTTTCAGCTTCGAGATCCAAGTTCAAACTACCTTCATTCGTCCGAACTTCGTCGATGGTAGGAGGAGAAAAACCGCTGCTGAGACTTCCATAGACACCTGAGAAGTCATCGAACTGAAAATTCAGCGCAAAACGTGGAACCACAATAGGATCAAATTTTCTCGTTTGCAAACCAGTTGCTCCACTAGAAGCATCGATCTGCCGGTTTACTTCTAGGCTGCTGAAATTCTCACTAAGTGCAAAAGTCACCATAAAGTTTTCCATCAAATCCCACTCTGCCTGTTGAAATAAAAACCCTTGAGTTGCTCTAAGCTTATCTGCAAATCTGACTGTATCGGCTACTCCATTCACATTTCCGAAATTCTGTGCATCCGTCAAACTGGTTTGATATTCTCCACCCGCAATGATTCTCAGGTCTTTTCCTGCTAATTTTCCATCATACGTGAATTTTGTTCTTCCGCCAAAACCAAAACCGACTTCCTTTTTGTAATCCAAAATGAAAGGATTTTCAAAGTCATTCGTATTCAAATAGAAGGTTGTTGAGTTCTTAATCTTTGGAGAAAATTTATACAACTGTCCGATGGAAGCAAACACCGATTGCTGGGAAATAGAACTGTTTTGGGCTACCGAACCGGGTCTAGCTTGCGTGGGATCAGCGGCTAATTGATCAGCATTTAGTCCTCCAGGGATCCCATAATTCAAGTCAGAAATCAATACCTGAGTGCGGATTTCCTGCTTATCTGAGACGGAGAAAAATCCTCCCAATTGAAATACTTGTCGGTCCAAAGCTGATTGTTCACGATAGCCGTCTGATTTTTGACTGACATAAGAAGCCTCAAATCCACCATTTCCGACTTGCTGGGAAACCCCAAATCGATAGCGGGTCATCCCAAAATCTCCGACCATAAAATCGGCCGAAACCCTACCTCCAATAGGATTTGCTGGACTGTTTAGATTTACCACACCACCATTTCCAGCTCCATAAATAGAGCCAGATGGTCCTTTGATGACTTCGGCAGTTCGGATATTAGAGAGATCTAGGAGATTCAAAGCTGTGGTGCCGTCAGGGGAGGTGAAGGGCACTTCGTTCCAATATACTTTCACATTTCTCACTCCAAAAGGTGCCCGTATCGAACTCCCACGGATAGAAATTCTATAACTCGCCGGAGCACGCTCTTCGATTCGAACTCCCGGTTTAGTATTGAATGAATTGACGATTGAGGTTTCGTTGAAGCGATTGAAATCTTGCTCTGATACTACCACAATCGAAGCAGACTGCTCCAAAAGTGGCCTTTCTGATTCGAATGCCGAAACGGTGATTTCGGATAGGTTCAATGATTTTTCGATTAATTCCACGGTATGCTCACCGGCTCCAAATGTTGCGGAGATAACTTCATAGCCTGATTTGAAGAATGTGAAATTCTGATTTTCGCTAACTGAAAAAGCTAAAATTCCAGAGCTGTTGGTGATTTGGGCTTTGCCTTTCTCGGGTTGAACGCGAACATTTTCCAGCGGAACCTGTGTTTTCTCGTCTATGACTTTTATCTGGATTTGTGCCTGACTTAAGGTGGAAATCAACAGAAATATTATCGTAAAAATTCTATTCATAAACGCAAATTAAAGCCTTTCGTCCGAAGATATCATGGTGAATCCACCAAAGGTAATTTCTAAAGTTCTTAGATTAGATACTTCTTTCAATATTGAGGCAAAAGCCCTAATTTTCTTGCGTAATTTACTTCCTATGAAAAACTCACTTTGGATAGCAGTTTTGCTGATTCTTTCTTTCTGTCAAGAAAAAGTAGCTCCACCCACTCCCGTACTTCCCATTCCCGACGCAAAGCAGATAGCTTGGCAGGAATTGGAATATTACGGTTTTATTCACTTTAATATGAACACGTTCTCCGATAGGGAATGGGGATTTGGCGATGAAAAACCAGAGATGTTCAACCCATCAGATCTGCAGCCAAGACAATGGGCTCAGGTAGCTGCCGAAGCTGGAATGAAAGGCTTGATCATTACAGCAAAACATCACGATGGATTTGTACTTTGGCCGTCGGCCTATACCGAGCATTCTGTGAAAAACAGCCCTTGGAAAGACGGGAAGGGGGATTTGATCAAAGAATTGGCTGAGGCATGTGAAGAATATGGATTAAAATTCGGAATCTACTATTCCCCTTGGGATAGAAATCACCCTGACTATGGCAAACCGGAATACATCACCTACATGCGTAACCAGCTGACTGAGTTGCTAAGCAATTATGGAGATATTTTCGAGGTTTGGTTTGATGGGGCAAATGGCGGAGACGGTTATTATGGAGGAGCGAATGAAGTGAGAAAAGTGGATAAACTTACTTATTACGACTGGCCAAATACCTATAATCTGGTGCGTGAGTTGCAACCTGGAGCGATGATGTTCAGCGATGGCGGGCCAGATGTTCGTTGGGTGGGCAATGAACATGGTTTTGCCTACGAATCTACCTGGTCAAATTTGATGCGTGATTCTGTCTATGCAGGTATGCCAGATTACCCACAAAAATATGCCACTGGCCAAGAAAACGGTACGCATTGGGTTCCGGCAGAAGCGGATGTTTCTATCCGTCCAGGCTGGTACTACCACAAATATGAAGATCATAAAGTCAAGACACTTCCGGAATTATTGGAGATTTACTACAAAAGCATTGGTAGAAATGCCTCTCTTCTGATCAATTTTCCTGTGGATACACGTGGCCTGATTCACGAAAATGATGTTGAGGCGATTTTGAAGTTTGGGGAAAAAGTAAAGAATGATTTTGCTGTGAATCTAGTGGCTAATGCTAGTGTAAGTGCTAATGAGGAACGTGGTAGTGGATATGGGGCTGAAAATGTACAAGATGGAGATTACGAAACCTATTGGACAACTCCAGATGGTGGAAAGACCGGAGAGATCACGGTTGATTTCGATACAGAAACTACTTTCAATCGACTGTTAATCCAGGAATACACGCCTCTTGGGCAGCGGATAAAGTCATTTGTATTGGAGAAAGAAGCTGGTGGAAATTGGGAGAAAATAGCTGAAGGAACCACAGTAGGATACAAAAGAATTCTTCGATTCCCTGATGTCACCGCGATTAAAGTTCGAGTAAGGTTCACTGATGGAAAAGACATTCCTGTTATTTCGGAAATAGGAATTTACAATGCTCCCAAGCTACTGCTTCCTCCAAGCTATTCCAGAGCTATCTCTGGAGAAGTAACCCTAAGTACTCCTGATGAAGGGTTGGAGGTCTATTATACACTTGATGGATCAGAGCCGAGCACAGCTAGTCAACAATATTCAGCGCCTTTCCAAATCGATAAAGCAAGCACTTTGCAAGCAATTTCTGTAAATCCAGCCTCTGGAAAGAAAAGTGAACCACTTCGGGTTGAGGTTGATTTGGCCAAAGCAAAATGGGTTGGCTCTTCCGATAATTCCGAAAAAGCAATTGACGAGAATGCTGGATCCTATTTCACAAGTGAGAATAATAATCTTACGGTGGACTTAGGTGAATCGGTATCCTTGAAAGGCTTCACTTATCTGCCAATGCAGGCAAGGTATCCAAGTGGGTTCATTACTAATTTCACCTTCGAGGTGAGTGAAAATGGTAGTTCTTGGCAGCAGGTAGCTGCTGGAGAATTCTCCAATATTGTGAATAGTCCAATCGAGCAAATCATCCGATTTGATGCGGTCAATGCACGATTCATCCGCCTGAAAGCAAGTAAAACGGCAGATGGAAACCCTGCGACTTTTGCAGAAGTAGGTGTTTTGACCAAATAAAATCTTACCTGAAGGATACCATGAAAACCCAACTAGCCCTAATTCTTGGCGGTGCATTTCTTTTAGCTTCCTGTGCCAATGAGGAAAAAGTGACTGCCCAATCTAAACCAAATGTCATTGTAATTCTCTCGGACGATCAGGGAACACTGGACTTGAATAGCTACGGGTCAACTGATTTATCTACTCCAAATCTTGATCGATTGGCAGCTTCTGGTGTAAGATTCACACAATTCTACGCAGTGGCTCCAGTGTGTTCGCCTTCGCGAGCGGGCCTTTTGACTGGTAGATATAATTATAATGCTGGGCTCTATGGAAATGTTGATATTCCAGATCATGACCCTGAAGGCAAATCAGGAATGCCAACTGAGCAGATCACGATGGCTGAGCTTTTTAAGCCAGCAGGATATAGGACGGCATCTATCGGAAAGTGGCATTTGGGACACACTCCAGAAAAGCTTCCAAACGGCCAGGGATTCGATTATTTCTTTGGCCATCAAAGAGGCTGCATCGATAATTACTCACATTATTTCTTTTGGAGCGGGCCAAATCTTCATGATTTATACCAAAATGATCAAGAAATCTATCGTCCCGGCGAATTCTTTGGTGACTTGATGGTTGAGGAGGTGAAGCAATTCACACAGCCATCTGAAGATCCATTTTTTATTTACTGGGCAATTAATATGCCGCATTATCCTTATCAGGGCAGGCCAAGTTGGTTGGAATATTACAAGGGTTTGCCGAGTCCCCGAAAGGAATATGCTGCGTTTATTTCTACGTTGGATGAGCTTGTTGGGAATGTACTCGACCATTTGGAGCAAACTGGCCAACTGGAAAATACTATTATCGTTTTCCAATCAGATCATGGACACAGTACGGAAGAGCGTGCCTACTTTGGTGGAGGAAATGCCGGACCATTTAATGGAGCAAAGTTCAGCATGCTAGAAGGAGGTATTCGGGTACCCGCTATTATCTCCTGGCCAGGCGGTAACATTCCCACAGGAGAAGTGAGAAATCAGTGGGCTGGAAGTGTAGATTGGTTTCCAACTCTTGCCGACCTAGCTAATGTAGAAATCCCAAATCCTGCTGAAATGGATGGAATAAGCTTGAGAGATGTAATCTATGACAACGCTACTTCCGGACATGATGTAATGCATTGGGCCACTGGAAACCCAGAGGTAACCACAAATTCTTGGGCAGTTAGAAAAGGGCCATGGAAATTACTCGGAAACCCATTTGATCCTGCCAAAAAACTAAGTTTCACAGAAGATGATAAACTCTATCTGGTAAACCTTGCTCAAGACAGCACTGAATCCAAAAACCTAAAAATGGAACATCCTGAGGTTACCGCTGAATTATTAGGTCTTCATGAGGCTTGGTTAAAAGGAGTTTTGGACGCCAGATCAAAATAAGATGGAAATTGATAATTGATTTGTCTATTTTGAGAGCTAAGTTTATCACCCAAAACCTATTTATACATGAACAGACGAATCGCCCTAAGGCATCTCGCACTGATTTCCGGAGGACTTGCGCTAATCCCTTCCTGCGATTTCAGCTCAGATGATATTCTGGCTGCATATGAGAATCTCAAAGTTACAGCATCCCAAAAGCAACTTTTGGGAGATATTTCAAATATCATAATACCAGCTGGGGAGCTCAAAGGCGCATTAGAATTGGAAGTTCCTGACTTCATTTTGGTGATGGTGAATGATTGCATGACTTCTGATAACCAAGCACTTTTCAGCACTGGGCTGGCCGCTTTCCCTGAATTTGTCAAAACTATCTCTGGGAAAAAATATGATAAGCTCAGCACGAAAGAAAAGGAAGACCTGATCCAAACAGGCATTGAACTCAAGTCTGAGGATACGCCTGAAGGTGAAAAGGACAAGGCTATATCTTACTTCTTGAATACTACCAAACGACTTACCATGCAGGGCTATATGGCTTCCGAGTATATTCAGACAGAAATTATTCCATATTCACTGATTCCTGGCCCGTACAATGGCGCCACGCTAATCTCCGAAACTCAAAAACCTAGAATTGATGGCTAATCTGAATATCAGAAATAAGCAAGAACGAACGTATCAAGCTATTGTAGTAGGCTCTGGAGCTAGCGGTGGCTGGGCAGCCAAAGAATTTGCAGATTTGGGTGTAAAAACACTTTTGCTAGAAAGAGGTAGAAATGTGGAGCATATAAAGGATTACCCTACTACTAATATGCTTCCTTATGAATTCAAACACAGGGGAAAATTGCCTCAAAAAGTCTTGGATGAAAATCCAATAGTTTCCAAATGTTATGCCTTTGGAGAGGACTCAGAACACTTTTTTGCCAAAGATGCCGAGCAGCCTTACATCCAGGAAAAGCCATTTGATTGGATCAAGGGCTATCAAGTAGGCGGAAAATCTCTGCTTTGGGCTAGGCAGGTGCAGCGCTGGTCGGATTATGATTTCGAAGGTCCTGCGAGAGATGGTTTTGCTGTGGATTGGCCAATTCGTTACAAAGATATTGCGCCATGGTACAGCCATGTTGAGAAGTTCGCAGGTGTTTCCGGAAATCTGGATGGATTAGATACTTTACCTGATGGGGAATTTTTGCCAGGCTATGATCTCAATATTGTAGAGAAGCATTTTGCCCAAAAGCTAAAGGAAACTTACGGCGGAGATCGTCACATGATTTCAGCTCGTTGTGCGCATATTCACGAGCCAAGGCCAGAATTCACAGCTCAAGGAAGAGCTTCATGTCAAAACAGAAATCTCTGTCAGCGAGGATGTCCTTTTGGAGGATATTTCAGTAGCAACTCTTCCACCATTCCTTGGGCTTTGAAAAGCGGAAACGTGACATTAAGGCCAGATTCAGTGGTTCATTCAGTGATATATGATGAGGAAAAAGGCAAAGCAACTGGCGTAAGAGTCATCGATGCACATACCAAAGAAGTAGAAGAGTTTTACGCAGACGTGATTTTTATCAATGCCGCAGCGATCAATTCAAATGCGATCTTGATGAACTCCACTTCTGCTAGATTCCCGAACGGGCTAGGAAATGACAGTGGTGTTTTGGGTAAATATTTTGCTTTCCATAATTACCGTGCACAAGTAAATGGTTCTTACGAAGGGTTTATGGAATACACCACTTCTGGCGGAAGGCCGACGAGTGGTTATATTCCTAGATTTAGAAATGTGAAAAAGCAGGAAACCGATTTTTTACGTGGGTACGCCGGTGGATTTAGTGCCTACAGAGGTGGAGGCTATGTTGCTGACGCGAGAGTTGGGATGGATTTGAAAAATAGCATGCTAAATAAAACTCCACCTGATGGACCTTGGAGAGTTGGTTCGCATATGATGGGTGAGACTATTCCAAAAGAATCGAATTACATCGCTTTGGACAAAGACAAACTTGATCCCTATGGTCTTCCAACTTTGAAATTCAACGTGTCCTATGATGATAATGACGAGAAAATGATCTTGGACTATCAGGAGCAGGTTTCTGAGATGTTTGAGAAAGCTGGCTTTACAGACATCAGAGTTAATGATGACCATAGAACCCCAGGATTGGATATCCACGAAATGGGAGGAGTTAGAATGGGCAAAGACCCCAAAACCTCCATGCTCAATGGAAATCATCAGCTACATGCCGTACCAAATGTGTACGTGACGGATGGAGCTTCTATGACTTCTACCTCAACTCAGAACCCTACCTTGACTTACATGGCTTTTGCTGCGAGAGCTGCTCATCATGCCGTAAGTCAGAGCAAGAAAGTATAATTGAATATTCACTTGAATCGTAAAAACCCTTAGGAAAACTGTTCTTCCTGAGGGTTTTTTCCTTTTTACCAGGAAGAATAAATGTTCCAAAAGATTTGGTTTTCAATGCTTTTCGCCTAAAATTCTTTATTAATTGCTTAATTGACCTCTATTTTGAACAAAAGAGGGGTTAATGCGTGTTAAAAATCAGGTTAATTAACCAGCCCAGCAAAATATGAAAATAGGTATTGTTTGCTATCCAACCTTTGGAGGTAGTGGAGTTGTAGCGACAGAATTAGGTAAAGGTCTTGCAAAAATTGGTCATGAAGTTCATTTCATCACCTACAAGCAGCCGTCCCGTTTAGACTTTTTTAGCGAAAATCTTTATTATCATGAGGTGGATATTAAAAGCTATCCTCTTTTCGAACACGCTCCCTACGAACTTGCATTAGCCAGTAAAATGGTAAGTGTGGTGAAATACGAAAAACTGGATTTGCTTCATGTTCATTATGCCATTCCTCATGCTTCGGCAGCATATATGGCTAAGCAAATTCTAAAAACACAAGGTATCCAGATACCCGTAGTAACTACTCTGCATGGTACAGATATTACCTTGGTGGGTAAAGATCCAAGCTATGAGCCGGTAGTGACTTTCAGTATCAATCAATCAGATGGTGTAACCGCAGTTTCTGAAGATTTAAGGAAAGAAACGTATGCTTTCTTTGATATTCAGCGTGAAATCGAGGTTATACCAAACTTTATTGATTTGGAAAGATTTAAGCGCCAAAAGAAGGAGCATTTCAAATTGGCAATCTGCCCAAATGGTGAAAAACTATTGGTTCACACTTCAAATTTCAGAAAAGTAAAACGTGTCGAAGATGTTATTCGGGTTTTTTACGAAGTAAGAAAAGAAATACCAAGCAAGTTGCTTTTGGTAGGTGATGGGCCAGAGCGCGATAAGATGGAGCGTCTTTGCCGAGAATTGGGCACCTGCGATGATGTTCGCTTTCTAGGAAAATTAGATGCAGTAGAAGAGGTACTATCTGTTGCGGATCTGTTTTTGATGCCTTCAGAGAAAGAAAGTTTTGGATTGGCGGCGCTTGAAGCGATGGCATGCGAAGTGCCGATTCTTTCCTCAAATGCAGGAGGGATACCAGAACTTAACGTCGATGGAGTAACAGGCTTCGTTTCAGAGATAGGAGATATCAAGTATATGAAGGAAAAAGCACTCTATATTTTGGACGATGCGAATCTTCCTACCTTCAAAAAAAATGCATTGGCAAGAGCTCAGGAGTTTGATATTTCCAATATTCTACCGCATTATGTTGCATATTATCAGAAGACTATCGAATCAACAATGGCACAGATTTGATTAAAAATTGATTATTGTCATGAATTTCTCAGTGATGAAAGGTCGTTTTCAATTATCTTTGGGTTTAGATTCTAAAACGAGTCTAAGCAAGTTTAGTAAAATTAGAATCAGTAGCGTATGAAAAAGATAGGTAGATTGGATAAGCCAGATAATTTTGGCACCGCCCAAATTTTCTCTAATCCGATTTTGGAGAAGATTTCGAGAACCAACATATTAGTGCCCATTACCATGTTTATCGTTTTAGGAATGATATCAATTTATTTTGGGATACAGAGAACTTCTGTGGGTATAGGAACTGCTATACTTTTGTTTGTCGTGGGGTACATAGGTTTTACTCTAGTAGAATATATGATGCATAAGCATTTCTTTCACATGGAGCCAAATACACCAATAAAGGATAAACTACAGTACACTGTTCATGGAATTCACCATGATTACCCGAAGGATAAAGATAGATTGGCAATGCCTCCATTCGTGAGCGCCGCCTATGCCGCAATTCTTTACTTGATCTTCAAATTGACGATGGGTGATTTAGCATTTTATTTCTTACCCGGATTTTTGCTAGGATATGCGCTTTATCTGGGAATTCACTATTTGGTACACGCAGTGCAGCCGCCAAAGAATTTCATGAAAGTACTTTGGGTGCACCATGCCATACACCACTACAAAGATCCAGATGTAGCGTTTGGAGTAAGTACACCATTGTGGGATTACATCCTAGGCACCATTCCTAAGAAAGATTAACTACTATAAACCTCTCAAAATTGGGAGGTTTTTTTCTTTAAGATCGATGAATCAAATATCAATAATAGGCCTTGGGTGGATTGGATTACCACTTGCTCAATATCTTCAAAAAAATGGGCATGCGGTGATAGGAAGTACTACTTCGGCTGATAAACAGGAGAAAATAAAAGATCTAGGAGTAGAGGCAATTCAGTTTGCACTTGTTCCTTTTCCTCAAGGCAAAGCTTTTCAGAAACTCTTTACAAGCGAAGTACTCGTCATTAATATTCCGCCTAAATCCCGTACTACTGATGGTAAATTTTATTTAGAACAGATGAAATACCTGCGGACTATGGTCGATCAAGCAGGAATTGAAAAAATTATTTTCGTGTCCAGTACTGGAGTTTATCCAAATGATTCTAGAACGGAATCCTACTTGGAGGCAGAAGAAGTCACCGAGGCGAATACAGGAAATATCACATTGCTTAAGGGGGAAAAAACATTCAAAGACGCGAATGAACTTACAATCGTTCGTTTTGGAGGTTTAATGGGAGATGATAGAATTCCGGGTAAATATGTGGCTGGGAAGGAAAATGTGGCTGGCCATACTCGTGTGAATTATATCCATAAAAGCGATGCTGTAAGAATGCTTGCCTGGATCATTGAAAAAGAGCTTTGGGGCAAGATCTATAATGGCGTGGCCCCCATTCATTCTTTGAGAAAGGATATATACGAAAGGAATGTACTTGATTTAGGTTTCGAGCCACCTAAAAGCTACGAAAATGCCTTAGAAGGAGATACCCGATTAATTTCTGGACGTAAAATTCTAGAGACAGGCTTTGAATTCGAATATCCGGACCCTATAGACTTTCCATACACCAAAAAAAGTTAATGTAACCTAGCCCCATTTGGAACAGGCCTCTCAACTGAGGTGAGTATGATTTCTCCTGCTTCATCGCTAAAGCCTGTGATCAGAATTTCCGACATAAAATCTGCAATTTGTCTTGGGGCTAAGTTACAAACGCAAAGTACTTGACGGCCTACCAATCCATCTACTGTGTAATGTGCGGTAATTTGTGCGGATGATTTTTTAACTCCAAGTTCTCCTCCTAAATCAACCCAAATTTTATAGGCTGGTTTTCGGGCTTTTTCAAATAATTCTGCCCGCAGAATTGTTCCAATTCGCAATTCTATTTTATCAAAATCTTTGAACTCAATCGTTTGCATAACAATTTTTTTTCCTAATTTTATAAGCCCTTTATAAAACCTTTTGTGAAAGAAAAAGGTTACATTAGCTGAATATGATCCTAAAAACTGTTTTTTCCATTAAAAATTTAACCGTTTTCGGCATAGCTGCATTTTGTTTATGCTTCTGGGCTGGTGATGCCATAGCTCAGAGTGAGCGGGAGAAATCAGAAATTGAGCGAGAGAAGCCAGTGGTTAAGCCATTGTTAGAAAATCAATCGGATCAGGTTGATATGCCAGTGCGTGACAATCATTCTCCAATATCAACCGTAGCTTCACCAAACGTCAAGACAGTTTCTCCAAAAAAAGTAGAAGCCCAGGTTAGTGGTGAAGGTAAAAAAGTTGAACCTACACCTTCTACCTTATCATTTAATATTTTTCTATATATCGTAGATAAATTCAAGGCTGATTAATTAGCCTTCCTTTAAGAATTTTTCTAATTCTTGAAGACTTATCATTCCTTCATAATAAGCTCTTCCGAAAACTGTAGCTGAGACTCCCATATCTCTGAGTCGTCTGAAATCATCAATTCCTCTTACTCCTCCGCTAGCCGCAAGGTTGATTTGCGGGAATTTGTCCAACACACTTTGAAATAGTGCAAAGTTTGGCCCTTCCATCACTCCATCTCTTGATATATCTGAACATTTCAGGTATTTCAAACCTCTTTCATAGAAGAAATTAATATGGTCAAATAAGTCAATCTCTGTTTTCTTTAGCCAACCTCTAATTTTAATCTTATTGTCTACGGGATTGATATCAGCAGCCATATTGATTTTTTGCCTGCCGTAGGAAAGGATGAATTGAGCAAAACGCTCCGGGTAATTAGCCGCCGCTGAACTTACTGTAATAGTGCTAGCTCCAAATTCAAAGCATTTGATTACATCTCCATCGGTTGAGATACCTCCTGTATAGTCAACTTTCAAGTCAGTATAACCGGAAATAGCCTCAAGAATATGGTAATTCTTTGGCTCACCTCTCCGAGCACCGTCAAGATCTACCAAGTGGAGTCTTTTGATCCCAATTGATTCAAAAGCCTGTGCGATCTCTAAAGGGTTATTGGAAATCACTTCTTCTGTAGAAAAATCGCCTCTTTTAAGTCGGACGCATTTTCCATTTATTATCCATATGGAAGGAACAATTTCAAACATGCTATTATTAATCAGGTTTATTGGTTTATTGAGATCATCCTAAAGATACTACAGCTTTGGACTAAAAATATTAGTAAAGATGCAAATCTTTTAAAACAATGTTCACTTATTAGAATTGTGGAATAATGACATTAGTAATAATCAATACTTCAATTTAGCAATTTTCCCTTTGGCTCCCGAGGCCCAGACTGATCCATCGGCTTGGCCCATTTTTACTGCATGGAAGCCTTCGTTTGAAATTGTTTGCCATGTAATCCCTGAATCTTTGGAGTAATCAGAGCCACTAGGACCTACGGCTATTAGCCATTTTTGTCTTGGAAAATATACTACTCCTGACCGATAGCCACTCGGTCCCTGCTGAGGTTTGACCCACTCTTTATTCTTTGTAACAAATATTCCGGAAATACCCTCCAGCATGCCTTCATTCAAATAATCTCCTCCTACTGCAACTATCTCTCCGTCTCCAATGCTAGTAAGAGAAAAAATTCCCTGAGATGATTCCCCTTGAATAAAAGGTGAACTGTATTTTTCCCAACTTGCGCCCATATCTTTTGAATAGTGCAGATTTGACTCTGTTCCACCTGTTCCTATCCATAAGTGGTTTCCTTCTGCTAGAAGAGAGGTTGCACTCGCGGCGAAAGCGGCTTCTCCATTCACTGCACTAGGCAGTGAGTCCACAGGGTACCAAGTGTTTCCTTGGTTAGCAGTTTGAAGTATAGTCCATTTACCTTCATTCGGATCACCAATGATAAATCCGCGGTTAGCTGATGAAAAGCTAATACCATCCAAGAAAGCCAGTTCATTTTCCTGATGTTTTAGCTCCCAAGTTTTTCCCCCATCCTTCGTCTTGTAAATTACCGCTGGTTGTCCGGCGGATACCGCTATAGCAGTCAATGCATCAAAAGCCTGAATCGATCTAAAGTCTACCGTGTCAAGCCCAGCAATCACGCCATGGTCCCAAAGCTTTCCTCCGTTGATAGTTCTCATCCATGTTCCATTACTTCCACAAGCCCAAGCTATGTCGCTGGTGAGAGGTGAAAGACCTCTTAGCGAGGATTCTACAGGTGTTTCAAGAATTTCCCAGCCAGCTGGGGCTGTACTTAACGTTGAGTCTTCAGTTTTTTTACAGGAAAAAAGCGCTATCAATAATGATAGCGCCAGTAAACTATTCTTAATCATATTTATTCTAAATCAGACTACATCTACTTTTCTATAGGCCTGAATTAATGCTTTTTCACCATCAACTCCAGGAGAGGCATTTCCATGCTCCATACCCATTACACCCTTGAAACCTTTTTCATGGATGTATTTGAATACATTGCTATAATTGATTTCTCCCGTTCCTGGTTCCTTTCTGCCTGGATTATCTCCGATTTGTATATAGGCAATTTCTTCCCAGGTTTTTTCCATAGTAGCAATTAGGTTTCCTTCATTTCGCTGCATGTGGTAAATGTCATAGAGAATTTTGCAAGCTGGGCTATCCACACCTTTGCATATCATATAGGATTGATCAGCATGACGTAAGAAAAGATCCGGGTTGTCGCTCAAAGGCTCCATCACCATCACTAGGCCATGTGGCTCCAATACCTCAGCACCACGCTTAAAAGCTTCAATAACATTTCCTGTTTGCACTCCCATAGGAAGGTTTCTTTCAAAATATCCAGGAACTACAGTCATCCATTTTGCGCCTACGCGCTTGGCCACTTCTACTGATTTTTTGCAAGTATCTACAAAAGTGTCTATGAATTCCTGCCTACCAGTTGTAAGAGAAACTTTCCAGTTATCTCCACCTTCAATCACAAAAACTCCCATTCTCATGCCTAGAGACTCAAGTGTTTTGCCAATCAAAGCTTGCTCTTCTTCAGATCTGCGAAGCATTCCATTGTCTTCCAAAGACCTGAAACCTTGATCCGCCATGAATTTCAATTCATCCACAATTCCACCTGGAGCAGAATTTCTGAACATTCCAAAGTGCGGAGCAAAATCCATATTGAAGGTGGGTTCAGCTTTGCCTGCAGCAAAGGATGGCATACTCATAGCTCCAGAAACACCCAAAAGGGTGCTTCCTAAGCCTACTTTTTTTATAAATCCTCTTCTTTCCATGATTAAACCACTTTCGTTTTACCAGGAATCGCATGAGGATAATACATATCTGGGCCAGGCAATACCTTAGGCATCGCATCCCATGCTAATGTTTCTGGCATCAAATCCACTTGTCCATTCAATGCTTCATCAAATGTTAGTGGCTTGCCAGAATAAGTTGCGTATCTACCCATAATAGCTGTCATGGTACTATTCGCAGCGTTTTGTGCATCAGCAAATTTGTATTCGCCGGCGAATAAAGCTGCCCACAGTTGGTCATGCTCAACTTGGTATGGGTTAGGCTGATTTTTGCGATCATGCTCATATAGCATATTGCCTTTCCAATCTTTCAATATACCGTAGTTTCCTGCACTTAGGTAAGCTGTCCCTTTTGTGCCTTGGAAGCTTTCATCTACACGGTTTTGAGCCCCAGGGAAGTGACGACACTCACTGTGAATCACTGATCCATCTGCATAAGTATATGTCAATACGTGGTGATCAAAAATTTCGCCGTTTTCCTTACCAGTACGAATTAGTCTTCCGCCGGTACCTTCAGCTTTGACGGGTGGGCCTTGCTTCACCCAGTTTGCTACATCGATGTTGTGCACATGCTGCTCATTGATATGGTCTCCGCAAAGCCAGTTGAAATAGTACCAGTTTCTCATTTGGTATTCCATTTCAGTTTGACCTGGCTGACGCTCTCGCACCCATACACCACCGTCATTCCAATAGACTTGGCCGTTGATGATATCACCAATGTCACCGTTATGGATACGTTTAATAGTCTCTATGTAATTTGCCTGATAGTGTCTCTGAAGACCTACCACTACGTTTAATTTCTTGGCTTTTGCTTCTTCAGCAGCCTTTAATACTTTTCTGATACCGACAGCATCAACAGCAACAGGCTTCTCCATGAAGATTTGCTTGCCCTGCTTCACAGCCTCTTCGAAATGCATCGGGCGGAATCCTGGAGGTGTTGCAAGAATCACTACATCTGCGAGAGCCATCGCATTCTTATATGCGTCAAAACCGACGAATTTCGTTTCTTCAGTTACGGCAAGTTTGTCCGCATATTTTTCACTCAGTGCTTTATATGCATTATCCAAGCGATCTCTGAAGGCATCTGCCATAGCGACTACTTTGATGTTGTGTCCAGTGGCTAAAGCTTGAAAAGTAGCGCCTGTACCACGTCCACCGCAGCCAATCAAAGCAACTTTCAATTCATTCACCGGAGCAGCATAGGCTCCTGGAAGTACGAAAGGAGCTGTCATCAACCCACCTGTAACCAAGGCGGATGTTTTGATGAAGTCTCTTCTAGTGTTGTCAATTTTCATAAGTATAGAGTTATTTAAGGTTTAATAATCGGTAATCGGAGCGGCTTGGTAATAAGCCATAATTTCTTCTGGGCTGGGCGGCGAAAGTGGCCTAACTAGTCTTAACCCTAAAAATGGGGCTTCTGGAAACCACCACTGGCTTTTAGGAATTTGAGGATCTATTCGTTTCCAATCGGCAGAACTAACAAATCGTTTGGAGGAACTCAATTCAGAAGCTTCTGTATCGTAGCTTCCACCGCGTACTACCCTAGGATAGAGTTCGGTCGATGGATTAATGGGGTTTTCTTTTGATGAATTAGCGTAAAACTCAGGATCGTATTGATCTGAGGTCCATTCCAAAACATTTCCATATATATCATATAGACCCCAAGGATTCGGCTTTTTCTTGCCAATGGGATGGGTAGTTTCGTCGGAATTCTCTCTTGTCCATGCATATTCACTTAGCATTGCAGGGTCATCCCCATAAAAGAACCTGGTTTTTGATCCAGCTTTTGCAGCGTATTCCCATTCTGCTTCTGTAGGCAGTCTGTAGAAAATACCAGTTTTCAAATACAGCCAGTGGCAAAATTGGATTGCTCCATATTGAGTCATTCCGATTGCGGGTTTTCCTTCCTTTCCCATACCAAAAGTCATATCCAGGTAGGGCATGCTTGGTCTAGTCAACCCATCGACCACTTCACCGATTGGACCTTCAGAAATTGCCAACTCGTAATTTTTATCTAGGAAAAGCTCAAAGGCATCCCAAGTTACTTCATGAGTTCCCATCCAGAAAGGGGCGATCTTTACTTCATGCACTGGCTGTTCATCCGCAGAACTTTCTGAGCCCATCATGAAGGTTCCTTCAGGTATTGGAGTCATCTGGAAAGTCACTTCAGTACCAGGAATTTTCTGGGTGTAGGATTCAAAATTGGCATTATTGACATCAAAGCTCGTAAGCATCAATGCACAAATCACAAGGGGTTTTGGGTTTGTTTTAAACATGTTTAAAGAAAAAATCTTTAGCGTTAAATATAATAGTAAAGGGGTTCTAATTTAATTTGTTTTTGATGGATGGAGGGAATAAATACTGACTTTAGATTCATCCAAATATATCATTATCAGGTCTTTGTCTGCTATTATTCTCCTTATGTTACCTCTTAAATCTAGTCCACTTTTAGATTTATCTATCTTGGTAAATTGCCCTTTTCCATTGCCTAGTAAAACTAGACCTTGGCTCGCATCATATTTACCGAAGTATAATTTACCATAGCCGATATTTCCTCCAAGAATCATATCTAGGTGACCATCACCATTTACATCAACAGCTTCTGAGGCATAAACAGGTGAGAATTGAGCTTGAATGGGTAATTCTTCCGCAACAAATTTTCCTGCTTCATTTTTGACAAAGTAGCTTGTTTCTAATCGATTGATAAAGATCGAATTAGAGTTTCTTCGTTCTTCAGCAGTGAAGAGCTCGCTCATTTTCACATTGGCAAATGACTTGAAATCCAAATATCTCTTTTTAAGAAAAAGTACCTGGCCAAGGATTTCGTCACGGCTCGCCGCTGGGTATCTTTCTCCCTGAACGTAGTACCCCAGAAATGCATCTATAGAGCCATTTCCATCAAAATCCTTGTATAAAATCTCAGCAGGTTCTGAACTGCTAGCTTTGATTTGAGAGTTGGTTCCTAGATTACCCGCCAATATTTCTACCATTCCATTACTATCCCAATCAGCAAGGGTCAGATTATTCCAGAATCCAAACTCATGCTTTTCGAAGTAGCTTAATGTTGTTTCTTTCCATTGGTTTTCTTGGAAGGAAAAGACCTGTATTGGCATGGCGTCTCCCAGGACAATTAACTCAGGCTTACCATCCTGATCTAAGTCTGCTAGGCCAGAATCAGTTAACATACCCAAATTGATAAATGTAGGCGCGAGCTGCTTAGTCTGATCGCTGAAGTTTCCCTTGCCGTCATTTATCCATACTCTTCCTCCCAGCGAGGTAGGAAACTGTCCTGGATTAATTCTAGCCCCCACGAATAAGTCAGGAATTCCGTCAAAATTGAGGTCAGCAACTTGAACCGTCCCCGTTGGGAAAGATTCATTTGGGATAGCCTCCGAAGCTAACGTGAAATTGCCCTTCCCATCATTTAAGTAAAGTCGATCACGCAATGCTTCGTCTCCTAGATTAAAATCATAAACGCCTCCGCTGGCAACAAATAAGTCTAAACTACCATCACCATTGGCGTCAAATGCTATTGCGTCTGTATCCTCGGCTTTAGAAGCAGATGCAAATGCAGTTGTATTCTGTTTGGCAAATGATCCACTGGAACTCTGTACATATAGTGAAGCTGTCGCATTGGAAGCAGTTCCGACAAAAAGGTCTTCTCTTCCGTCACCTGTAAAGTCGGCGAAAACCATGGCCTTTCCATTTCCAGAAACAGGGTTGATTAACAGTGGTTGTCTTTTGTAATCATTGAATTCCCTTCCTACTTCGGTCTTCAATTCTACTTTTTCTGTAAGGTAGGTTTCTAACGCTTTTGGTCTGACCGAAGGAGCAGAAACTGCATCACTTGCGCTTAATTCCAATGTTTGATTTACACTAACCTTGTACTGCATTGTCTTTTTTCCACCAGGCCAGATCACCTGGATGGAGTCTATCTCGGTAATTGTCCCTAGTCCAAAATGAAGGCTCGTAGAAATTGAAGACTGATATCCTCGGTATGGGTTCTGCTCTAGTACCTGAATATTCTCTCCTGTGTAAATCTCAACTTTAGCTCCTAGTGCGGAAGAATTGCTCTCTGATCCTGAAAGTTTCAACTGTATATAATTCGCTTCTTTTAATTGACTGGCCTGATTTTCAAAAATAAAAGCAGGTGAATTAATATTGTTGACGATAAGATCTAGGTCTCCATCATTGTCCAAATCACTGTAAGCCGCTCCGCTACTGTTTGCAGCATGATTAATTCCCCAAGAATTCGTTTGATTTTGGAAGGTGAGCTCGCCTGTATTTTGAAAAATATAATTTGTCAGATTGGACGATGGCATGGTCTTGACCATGTTCAGCAAGTCCTCTCGTTTTAGCTTGCCTCCTGAAGTTCGCACGTAATTGTCCATGTACTTCAAAAAGTCCTGGTTGTTGTAGTCTCTCAGGTAGCCGTTGGTTATGAATAGATCTTTCCAGCCGTCATTATCAAAATCAGCAAAGAGAGATGACCAACTCCAATCTGTATTGGACACCCCAGCCAGCTGCCCAATTTCTTGAAATGTGCCGTCACCGGAGTTAACATGAAGCATATTTCTCATGTATTGGTGGTGGAAGCCTTTGTTTACATTCAGTTCAAACAATTCAAAATTATCCGGTGCAAGAAGAAGCTTTTGTCTTTCATTCCCTTCTGGTAGCATATCCAAGGTAAAAATATCTTGTAGACCGTCATTGTTGAAATCGGCTATATCATTTCCCATGGAAAAATGAGAAGTGTGCCCCAATCGTTTTAAGATTTCATCTTTGAAGGTCCCATCCTGCTGATTGATATACAGGTAATCCGGCATGGAGTAATCATTTCCAATGTAGATATCCGGCCAGCCATCTTGATTGATATCTGAAATGGCAATTCCTAGGCCATAGGAGAGACTTGAGCTGGAAATACCTACCTCAAGGGTTACTTCACTGAATTTTCCATTATTATTTTCAAATAGCTGCGGCCCCGCTTCGTGCTTTTCTTTAAGTAATACCTTGGTGAGATTCACATCCTGATTTTGGATGGATTTGGTGTTATGGTTTAGTAGGAAAAGGTCAAGATCTCCATCTAGATCATAGTCGAAGAAACTAGCCGATGTGCTGGGTGCATTTGAAGCTATCCCATATTCCTCTGCCATTTGTTTAAAAAGTGGAATTCCATTTTCGTCATTACCTTGATTGACGAAAAGTTCGTTTGTTCGCTTCTCAGTAGGAAGATTACCTGAGTAGCACTGATAAATGTCTAGTTTATTGTCGCCGTTGATATCCACGAATACAACTCCTGTCTTCCAGGGGCCGGATCTACCTGTAGCTCCTGAAGCTTGAGCTGTTTCTTTAAATTTCATTTCTCCCTGATTTAGGTAGAGCTGATTGCCACTTACATTGGCAGAAAAATAAATGTCATCTAATCCATCACCATTTAAATCACCCACTGCTACGCCACCACCATTGTAGAGGTATTCGTACATGAGGACATTGAGGTTTAGGTTCTCTTCTATTCTATTGGAAAAAGTAACCCCGGTTTGTTCTGGAGTCAATAGATTAAAGAGAGGAGGAGAATTGGTAATAGATGGATTTTCAGCTTGGTTAGCCTGTTCTGTTTCAGTGCAAGACACCAACAATATACTCAGAACCAAAGCTGTTATGAGATTTCTTTTAGTCATAATCTAAAATAATCTAAGCCACCCCAAATGGAATGGCTTAGATCAAATTTATAAGAATACTTACTTTATTCTATTCCAGGGTTCTGGATAAGAGCACCATTCCTGTTTATCTCGTCTCTGTGAATTGGAACGAAATACATTTTGTCTAGCCAAGTTCTATTTTCCTTTCCAGGGTCAATAGGGAGAACTTTGTAAACGTAATTAGAAACAGCTGGATCATATCTGTAAGTTGTTAGCGTCTGTCCAGGCTTAAGCGTACCAGTAATATTGATAATATTCGCTTTTCGACCCAGAGTCTCTTCTGCAATCATCCAACGACGAGTATCATGGTATCTCTGCTCTTCATAAGACATCTCGATTCTACGCTCATTGATGTAGCGATCCATCAAAGCATCACCAGACTCTGTTATTGCAGGTTGGCCTACACGGAATCTGATTCTATTCAACCACATTCTAGCTTCATCTTCCTGACCAAGTTCTAGAGAGGCCTCTACATAGTTCAACACTGCTTCAGTGTATCTTAAAATAGGCCATGGAACTTCTTGCCAGGTATTCTGATCCACAATTGCAGGGTCTGCATCAATAAATTTTCTGGTATAATAGCCAGTATAGCTACCATTCCAATCCTCAATAGGACTGTTTCTGGTATCCAATCCAAAGTGGGTAACCTTAGCTCCTGAGCCATCAGTCACTTCATAAGTACCGGTTTGGATTTGTCCCAAAGGATCTCTTGATTGATTTGCAGAAGATCTTGGCTTCCACTGTGCTCCATCATAAAGGATAGAAGCATAGAATCTGGCATCTCTGTTCTCATAAGGCGCAGAAGCATGAGCAGGATTTGACCAGTCAAACTTTGTACCATCCATCATCTCATAATCATCCACAAGCAATTGTACAGGACTGTTTCCAGCCCAGTTGTTATAGCCATTAGGACCATTGAATAGACCTTGACGTCCACCATTCTCTAGTTTCATGTTGATAAAATATCTACCGAGAATTATTTCATTTTCGCCACCATTTCTTGCCATGGCATTGTTGATATAATTCTGGATACCTTCTTCATGTGATACCGGCTCTGTGAATCCCAAATTATTTCCGCTGGCCATATCCAATACAGCTTTCGCCGCATTCTGTGCTTTCTGCCATCTTTCAGTTCTATTGCCACTAGGGTATGCAACAAGATCAAGATTTGGATAGGAAGCCAATAGAGAAGAATTAGCTGCTGCAGTAGGGCCATCATGTAGATCACTTGCTGCATACAATAACACTCTAGACTTCAATGCCAATGCTGCAAGTTGAGAAGCTCTACCATTAACTCTAGGCTTTCCTTGTAATAAGGCAGCTGCATCCGTTAGATCTTTTTCGATAAAGCTAATAGTCTCTTGCCAAGTGCCTCTAGCAATATCATAAGACTCTTCACCAAGACCATATGGTCTATCTACGATTGGAACACCACCATAGTATCTAGCTAGTTGATGATAGTAATAAGCTCTCATGAATTTTGCTTCACCAAGAAGCTTATCTACTATACCACCATCGTTAGGAAACTGGGGATCCGATAGGTTTTCGATTGCAATATTTGCTCTCCGAATGTAGCTATACATGTTGCCCCAGCTATAGGTATTGTTTACCCATCCTAAATCTGCAGAGTTTACTCTTGCTTCTGTGATGGTAGTGATACCTCGTCCTGGGTGTGTAAAGATTGCTTCATCCGTTAGCGAAGCAAGTCTCTGCTCGTCAAATCCACCATTTCCAAATCCCTGGTAGATTCCTACTACAAATGCCTCTGCCAAAGCAGGGTCAGTCCAAACCGCCGACTGGGAAATCTCTCCAAGCGGCTCAGTATTTAGAAAATCACTGTTACAGCTGGCAATTGTTAAGCTGGCTGCAAACAGAATTACTAGTTGTTTAATATTTCTTTTCATTATTTTGGGTTATTTAAAATGAAACAGAAAGACCTGTATTGATTACTCTAGCTTGAGGATAATACTGTCCCGTAGATGCATCAGACTCTGGATCATACACTTTGGTCTTACTCCAGGTGATCAGGTTCAAACCATTTACATATAAACGAGCATTTTTGATTCCTATTTTCTCGGTAAGAGTAGCAGGAATATTATAGCCAATCTCTACGTTTTTCAATCTGATGTAATCAGATGGTCTAAACCAATAATCATTACCTCCAGACCAATACTGGTCATTTCTGTTGGCAAGTCTTGGCTCTGTGCTACTAGGATTGTCGATAGTCCATCTTCCATCATAGATATCAGAAAGGTAGTTACCAATGTTTCCAGACTCACCAGCACTGATATATTGTCTTGCTCCCAAAGAGCCTTGGAATAGAATAGCTAAATCAAATCCCTTCCAATTTGCTCCTAAATTAATACCACCTTGGAATAGAGGGATAGTATTATTGTCCAAACGAACTCTATCATCAGGGGTAATTTTACCATCACCATCGTAATCCACGTATCTCATATCACCTGGACGAAGCGTATTGGTAATTGCAGAATAATCAAGTGTCTCTGCATCAATGGATTGCTGATCTGGGAATACTCCATCGTATTTATAAACTAACGGTGTACCCATTGGTCTGCCAGTAGATTGTTGCCACTCAGGTGCTCCTGGTGATTCATCCCAGAACAAAATTGCATTCTTAGCATAGCCACCGTTAATGCTAGCTGTATATTGGAATTCACCTTTTCCGCCTCTAATACCAAGGTTCAAGTCAAATCCCTTGTTTTCCACTTCTCCGATGTTCTCAGCAGGCAATGAAAGACCAGTCGTTTGAGGTACGGACGCATTTCTCTGCCAAAGGATATTCGTACGCTTGTTGTAGAACAAATCAAACTCGAAGAATATTTTACCCTGAAGGAATTGACCTTCAAAACCTAAGTTAGAGTTATTGGCTACCTCCCAAGTAATAGCTTGGTTAGGAACTCTTGTTTCGAATAGAGTTTTCGTTTCAGCTCCACCTACAATGTATGAGCTAAATCCATAGGTTGACAAGAATTGATATTCACCAATCTGATCGTTACCTAGCTGACCCCAAGAACCTCTGACTTTGAAGAAGTCAAAAGATTTTCCAAGAGAATTTTTCCAGAAGCTTTCTTCAGAAACTACCCAACCAAGCATTAGGCCAGGGAAGAATCCAAATCTAGTCTCTTCAGGGAAGATGTACGAACCATCATATCTCCAAAGGAATTCTGCTAGATATTTTTCTTTGTAATTGTAGGCAACTCTACCAAAGTAGTTCAGACGAGCTCTATTGAATGCCCCACCACTGTTATCTTTTTGAAGATCGCCACCAGCAAAAAGTTGATCAATCGCCGTGGAGATAAAGAACCTTCTGTATGCACTGAAATTATTTCCTTCAATAGTCTCTCGGTTCACACCTGCTACGACATTGAATGTATGTACGTCATTAAATGTCTTATCGTAGTTAAGCACGCCTCCCAAAAGGATATTCAATTGATTTGAATTTGACTCATTTAGGTTTGGCTCAGCTGGACCTCTCTTACTTGGAACCAATATTGGAGTAACGCCATCTGCTTCAAAACCATTTCCTTTTTGATAAAGGGTCCATGGTGTTTGCCATCTTTTAGTTGTACGGATATACTTATCTATAGCTGCAGTTCCAGTGAATTTTAAGCCTTCTACACCTGGAATTTTGATTTCCAACGTACCTGTAGTCTGGATATAGTCACGCTTATCATTATCATAGCCAGTTGCATTTGTAGTAATCACCACTGGATTTTGACCATTTTCAATATCTGGACCTGGTTTTCCATTTGGCCAATAAGCTGGCTGGTTTGGCTTACCTCTCATTTGCATACGGAAGATCGCTCCAGCCCCTACAGTAGGGAAGAATCTAAATTCCTCTCTGGCAAGGATACCCAGGCCTACTTTCATATACTTATTGATATTTGCATCCAAGTTGATACGGAAGTCATATTGCTTATAACCAGTTGCTGCATCTTTATAGTATGCATCCTGATTCTGGTAGCCTAAGGAAGTTAAGTACTTCACATTTTCACTACCGCCTACTAATTGTAAGTTGTATCTGCTTTGAGGTGACCAGTTTTTAAGCGTTTCACCATACCAATCTGTATCTGGGTAATTCCAAGGATCAGTCCCATTTCTATACAGCTCAATTTCCTCAGGAGAGTAAGGAGCAGTTCTTACCTGACCATTTGGTCTAGTGTACTCTCCATTCTGCTTATAAGCTTGGTTAGCAGCAGCCCATTCATTGGTTGGGAGCTCGTAGATATTTATTTCATTCAGCGCATTTGCATACTCAGCTGCATTTAATAGGCCAGGAAGTAATGCTGGCTGAGCAAAACCCTGATTCACTTGGAAAGTCAATTCAGGAGCGCCTGTAGTACCTCTCTTTGTTGTTACTAGAATTACACCGTTCGCTGCTCTTGATCCGTAGATCGCTGCTGATGCATCCTTCAATACGGAGATACTCTCGATGTCATTTGGATTTAATCGCTCCAAACCACCAGCTCTGGCTGGAATACCATCAATTACTACCAAGGCATTGTTGTTACCCAAGGTATTGGAACCACGAATTCTAATACCTGATCCATCATAACCCGGCTCACCGCTTCTGTTTACGGCTACCACACCAGCCATACGACCTGCGATAGAGTTAGATAGGTTCATGGCAGGAGACTTGGTCAGTTCCTTACCTTTCACGGTAGCTACCGAACCTGTAATCGTCTCTTTTTTCTGCTCACCATATCCTACCACAATTACCTCTTCGAGTGACTTCGTGTCAGGCTGAAGAGTTAGGTTAAAGGTAGATTGAGAACCAACAGGTACTTCCATAGGCGTGAAACCTATAAAGGACACCACCAGTATATCTGATGGTCCAGATACATTAAGTGTAAATTTACCGTCAATGTCAGTGACGGTACCATTTGTCGTGCCTTTGACGAGTACAGAGGCACCAGGTAGAGGCAGATTATCCTCTCCCGAAATAAGCACACCAGACACCTCCCGGGTCTGTGCGAATGCAGTGCTAAGAAGTCCTAGACAGAAAATTAGTGTCAGACTAAATAGCTTTAAATGAGTAAAGTTTCTCATTGGCATAGGGGTTTATAATTAATTTAATAAAATTTAACAGTCCAAGGTCTCAATATGCTTATTCAAAACCAAACTGATTTTTGCTAAAAATTGACTGAATATTGATAGAAGTAGCTTACAACTACAAGCTTAACAGTTCAGTATTGTGCTATTCAATGAAAAATTGAATAATTCTTATAAAGCACGAAAGAATAAAGAATTACAGAACTCCTAAAAATGCCCCTGGCTTATCATTCAATCGATTGCTACATATGGAATCTACAATCTATTGACTACAGCTTTTTTTGGAATTTTTAAAGACCACATTCCTCTCAAATTTCCAAGTCTGAAACCTCTTGCCAAATCATTCGGATAGAGAGAATCTATCTTGTTTAGAAGGTCTGCTTTTATATCCTTCTTCACATCACCATGGCATGCCAAACAAAATTCCGAAGAAATAACAATTGCCTTAGTATAAAGTAGAATATCCCCGCCTTCAATCTTTTGAATATTAGGCTCATTTTCTATACTGTTTTCTACATTATATTGATAAGCATCTAGGATTGGTGATTCATCTGCTGTTGGTCGGTTAGCTGGATTTCTGGCACGGAAAGAAGTTCGCCTGATTTCCACACCATATTTCTTACTTAGCTCGCTCGCAATCGGTGCTGCATTTCCATTGCAAAAACTAATTGCACCAGCAAACCCATTTTCTTCAACAGCTTTATGCAGGCTGGACATGAATTGCTGCTGCGCTGCAGTGCTAATGGAGTCTCCCCAAACCATTGCTTCTTGGGTAATCTGGGCTTCTGAAAGCTTTTTTGCTTCCATAGAATTATTCACTTTGTCAAATACCTCCTTAGAAATACGCTCTCGCGGTCCGCATGAAAAAAGAAGAGCTATAGAAAATATAGTATATGTTAGATTCTTCATTAGATTGAATAGTGTAGGAAAGATAAATTTACTAATCATTGTCGGCTTTTTATTTAAGCACTGCTATTCTTACCAATGAAAATCGTCCAAGAACAGTAGATCACTTTGAGAAGATTTGAAATCGCACATGATTTAAATTTTAAAATTTACCTCTGGGATGATTATTTCTCAAGAGATATTCCATATGGTCTTCGAAAAAATTATTAGCATGAAATAACTTATTTTTGTTTTATTCAATTTAACACATGCAAAAAATCACAGGTCTGTTTTTAATTGGTATGATGCTAAGCACTCAGCTTTTTTCCCAAACTTGGGCTAGAATGCAAAGCTGGGGCCTTGACCTAGAAGCCATCACTTGGGTGGATCAAAATGTGGGCTTCAGTGTAGGAGAAAATCTCATCATAAAGACTACTGATGGAGGAGCTACTTGGAATGAGCTTCCGGTAAGTTATGACGGGAAGCTGTTTGACGTGGCTTTTTGGGATGAAAACATCGGAGTAGCAGTAGGCGAGAATGGCTTAATTTTAAGAACGCAAGACGCTGGTAATACTTGGGATATACTTCCATCGGGTTCTACGCAGACCTTAAAAAATCTAGAAATATCCTCCGAGGACAAAATCTTAGCTGTCTCTGATGCAGGTGAGATCCTATTTTCAGTAGATAAAGGAAATACCTGGACACAGAAATCTTCTGGCACCAACCAAAGCCTGAACGATATAACTTTTATAAACCCTGATACTGCTTTTATTGCCGGCGGGCAGGGAAGGATTTTGAGAAGTTACGATGGAGGAAATCAATGGACTTCTTTGAATTCGGGACAATCGTTAAGCTTAAATGGAATAGTTTTTTCAACCCCACTCATTGGCTATGCGGTAGGCGAAGCTGGGACTATCCTAAAAACTATAGATGGTGGTGATACTTGGCTGCCACAAACTTCCCCTGTGACTACTGATTTAAAGAAAGTAGCGATAAGCCCGCTGGACATTCGCATCCTTACAATTGTTGGTGACTCGGCTACTGCGCTAAGATCTACCAATTCTGGAGCTACATTTGGAAAAGCTAATCTAGGAGCGACCAACACGAGAAACCTCAAGGGTTTGGAGTTTAAGCCAGCTAGTAATCTTGTAGAGGCTGTTGGACAAGATGGATATTTGATTTCCTCAACGAACGCGGGAAGCAGCTATAGCCAAAGACTAGCAGGAATCCGAAATGACTTCACAGGAACTGATTTTAAAACAGATCGAATTGGACACATTATCGGGCAGCAAGGGGCGGTTTATATTACGTCAAATGGTGCAACTACTGTTGTTTCCAGACCAATTCCCGATTTAGTTGATCTCGTTGGATTAGATTACTGGAATAACTCTTTTGGCTATGTTGGGTCTAACTCAGGTAAAATGTTCAGGACATCAAACAGCGGATCTAGCTGGGTGCCCGTGCCTGCTCAAACTGCAGAAACCATAACTGGATTTTACCTTTTCGCACCATCTGTATTATATGTCACTGGCACCAATGGCTACATCGCCAGATCATTTGACTCCGGTGGGACTTGGGATGCGGCAGGAATTCAAACAAATACCACAGAAAATTTACGGGACATTACCTACTTTGATTTTCAGGTGGGATTTGCCATGGGTGATAATGGGCAGATCAGCTGGACAAATGGGGGAAATACCTGGGAAAACCTACCAAAGTTGACTTCGGAAAATTTGAATGCACTTTCTAAATTGGATTCTTCCTCGGCCATAATAGTTGGCGATGCTGGCGTTATTCTCAAATCTGAGGATATGGCAAAAACATGGAGAAAGATTACTGTTCCCTTTACAGAAAATTTTACTTCGGTTGACTTTTGGGATGAATACCTGGGATTTATATCAGCAGAAAATGGTTTGATTCTTCAGACAAAAGACGGGGGAGAATCTTGGGTACAAATTCCAACGGGAACAGCTAGAAACCTTACTGGCATTAGTGTCGGTACTCCAACTGTAGCATTTGCCGTGGGAGATGATGGAACAATCTTGAGGTATGAATGTATTCCACCTACCGATCTTTCGGAGATTATTGGAGAGGGGCAACTCTGCCAAACCATAGGGCAATATGCTATAACAGATGCTGCAATTCCCGGTGCCCAACTCGTCTGGCGTGTAGATGGAGGAGAAATTATTTCAGGGCAAGGAACTACTGAGGTAGAGGTATTGTGGAATACACCCGGAAGAAACGCTGTGTTTGTGAGCATGCAAAATTTCTGTGGAAATGGAAGTACATCTTCGCTAGAAGTCATTGTGTCTGCAAGCCCAACTTCAACTATTCAAATAACTGGAAACGGCTCTGTCTGTATGGAAGATGTCGAGCTTTACTCTGTTCCAAATCAATCGGGTGTAACTTATACCTGGGAGATTAGCGGCGGAGAAATCACTCAAGGTCAAGGTACATCTGAAATTCAGGTAAAATGGAGCACATCCGGAAGTCAACGAATTACCTTGATCCAGGAAAATCAATGTGGAAAGGCTGAACCGATAGAAAAGCCTATTGCAGTAAATATGCCACCTGATCAACCTGGAGAAATACAAGGAGAGATACAAACAGGTCTGTGGCAAGCAGAATACTCTGTTCCAATTCAGGAATCTGTAAATTTCAAATGGAGTATTTCAAATGGAGGAGGTTCAATTCTGCAAGGGCAGGGAACCGAAAAAGTCACTGTTCTTTGGGAAAAGGAAGGAGATTTTCAGCTTAGCGTGACTCCTGAAAATGAATGTAATGATGGAGTAGCCAGAATCTTAAATGTAAATGTTAACGTGATTACTGCCTTGCCAGAAAAGGAAGATTTGAGTATTACTATTTATCCTAACCCATCTTCAGGAACAGTTAAAGTGCAATTGGGAGCTGGAAATTATCAGAGTCTCCAAGTAATTAATGGGTTTGGTCAAATCATCCAATCCACTGAAATAGAAAATGGTACCAAAGAAATTACAGTAGAAAACTTACCGAGAGGGATAAATCTAATTCAGCTATTTACTGCCTCTAGCATGGTAGTTAGGAAAGTGGTGGTGAACTAATCGAAAAGGAGCTAGGTGACTATTGCTCTCCTCGAATGTTTACGTATTGGAAAATATCACCTACGTTGGAATTTTTCACAAAGGCTTTTTTTAGAATAGCCTCAGGAAAATATCCAGCTTTCTCCAAAACATTCATGGATTGACCATTGAAATCATACACTTGCGCAAAAATTCGCTCGATGTCAAACTTCTCAAAAATGTACTTAGTGTAAAGTTTCACAGCTTCGGTAGCAATTCCCTTTCCCCAAAAAGGCTCACCTATCCAGAATCCTAATTCCATGTTGGTGCGGAGCTCATCTTTCCCTCTATCTGATCCTATAGCTCCAGCTAGCCTTCCTTCAAACTCCACAGCAAAATTTTGTGGGGGATTATATTTCTGATTGTGCTCTATCCAGTGACGAGCATCGTGAATCGTATAAGGCTGCGGGTAACTATCCTTCAGATTCATTGCAATCTTGGGATTATTGGCCAAAGGATAGAGTTGGTGAAAATGAGCCTCATTCCAGGTCACTAATCTTATTTCTCTTTCTCCGGTGATAATCATAAAAGTCTGATGGTTAATTCTTCAAGATAATAGGCTAATCGCAGAATCAATAAAATTCAAAGGTAATTTATACAATTCTTAAGCCTAATCTTCTAATCCGCTGGTATTCATTCTGTCTAGATTTTCTGCAAATCTCAGAGCGGATATAAAATCCTCAATATGCCCATCCATGACCTCGGGGAGGTTGTACACAGTTTTATTGATTCTGTGGTCAGTTACTCTTGATTGAGGATAATTGTAAGTTCTGATCTTGTCTGATCTATCCCCAGAACCAACCATTGATTTACGCTGTGCTCCTACAGCATCATTGTGTTTTGCAAGCTCAATTTCATAGAGGCGGGACCTCAATACTTTCAGCGCTTTCTCAAAGTTCTTAATCTGTGACTTTTCATCCTGACAAGTAACAATCAATCCTGATGGTTCGTGGGTTAACCGCACTGCCGAATAAGTTGTGTTTACGGATTGTCCACCTGGTCCAGAAGAACAGTAAGTATCCTTGCGGACATCATTCATGTCAATATTAACTTCCACTTCATCCATTTCCGGCAAAACTGCCACCGATGCTGCGGAAGTATGAACTCGCCCTTGGGATTCCGTAGCCGGTACGCGTTGTACTCTATGCACCCCAGATTCGTATTTCATCCGGCCATACACATCATCTCCACCTGAGATGGTTGCGATGATTTCTTTATATCCTCCAGCAGAGCCAAAGGTCAAATCCAGAACAGTTAGCTTTAAGTTCTGCATTTCGCAGAAGCGCTCGTACATACGGAATAAGTCTCCTGCGAATATTGATGCTTCATCCCCTCCAGCTCCCCCTCTGATTTCCAGAATACAATCTTTCGCATCATTGGGATCCTTAGGAATCAAAAGTTGCTTCAACTCATTCTCAAGCTCTTCTTTCTTTGGTCGTAATTCGTCTAGCTCTGCCTTGGCCATTTCTCTGAAATCGGGATCTTTTTCCTTATCCAAAAGTTCTTTTGAACTGGCAATATTTTGCAGGACTAAGCTGTACTCATTGTAGACATTTACAATTTTTTCTAAGTCTTTGTATTCTTTGGTCAGTTTGGCGTATTTGCTCATATCGGCCATAGACTCAGGCAGAATGATCAATTGACCTACTTCTTCGAAACGTTCTTTGATTGATTGTAATTTGTCTAGCATAGTATTTTTTTCGCTGCGCAAAAGTAGGCAAATTTATCCGGAGGCAGAATATACATCCTAAGTAATAAATTTGAAAAGGAGTAGCGTTTTATACTACCAAATCGTCTCAGAGCTATGAAACAGGTTTCAGTTTTACTCATTTTCATAATTTCCCTTTTTACCATGGCTTGTGAAAAGGAAGAGCCTATTAAACGCTGCATTGACAAAGACAAAATTAGGGAGGGTCCTTGCACTTTGGAATATGTTCCAGTTTGTGGATGTGATGGAAAAACCTATGGGAATGCTTGTGCTGCTGATATGGCAGGTGTTACTTCTTGGACATTAGGTGCATGTAATTAAAGAAGGCTGTCCGATTGGACAGCCTTTTATGTTATTCTACAGTAACTGATTTTGCTAAATTCCTAGGCTGATCTACGTTACAACCTCGCATCACAGCGATGTGGTAAGAAAGTAACTGAAGAGGAACCACAGCCACTAGAGGAGCAAAAGCCTCATGCGTTATAGGGATTTCGATCACGTGATCTGCAATGGCTTTCACTTGAGTATCACCTTCGGTTACTACAGCGATCACTTTTCCCTTTCTAGCTTTCACTTCCTGTATGTTGCTAACTACTTTTTCATATGAACTGTCTTTCGTAGCAATGAAGAAAACTGGCATTTCCTCATCAATCAATGCAATCGGTCCGTGCTTCATTTCTGCAGCTGGATATCCCTCCGCATGGATATAAGAAATCTCTTTTAACTTCAGTGCACCTTCTAATGCCACTGGGAAATTATATCCTCTACCTAGATAAAGTGCATTCCTCACATCCTTGTACTCCTCAGCGATGTATTTAATCGCATCATTTGATTTCAATGCCTGCTCGACTTTTCCTGGAATTGCCTCAAGTTCATAAAGAAGCTGAATGTACTTGCTCTCAGTTAACGTGCCTCTTTGATAGCCAAGTTTGAGCGCCATCATAGCTAAAATAGAAATCTGGGCGGTAAAAGCTTTGGTGGAAGCCACACCAATCTCAGGTCCGGCGTGAGTATAACATCCTGCGTGAGTAGCTCTAGGAATGGATGAGCCAACAACATTACAAACTCCAAATATTGTGGCTCCTTTTGATTTGGCTAGCTCAATGGCTGCCAACGTATCCGCTGTCTCCCCAGATTGAGAGATAGCAATGACAAAGTCCTTCTCTCCTATAACTGGATTTCTATACCTGAATTCAGAAGCGTATTCTACTTCTACAGGTACTCGGGCAAATTCCTCAAATAAATATTCTGCTACTAATCCGGCATGCCAAGAAGTACCGCAGGCAGTGATGATAATCCGCTCAGCGTTTTGGAATTTGTTCATATAATCCCGCAATCCTCCAAGCACTAAACGACCTGATTTTGCATCTAAACGACCTCTTAAGCAATCTGCAATTGATTTAGGTTGCTCATAAATTTCCTTCATCATGAAATGCTCGTATCCACCCTTTTCGATGGCTTCCAGTTCCATTTCCAGTTTATTGATGTAAGGATTGGTCTCTACATTCTCTATATTTTTTATGAGAAGTCTATTATTACGGATTACTGCGATTTCATAATCATCCAAGTAAATCACCTTGTTCGTGTATTCTACAATTGGTGTGGCATCTGAAGCTAAGAAATATTCATCCTCACCAACTCCAATTACCAATGGAGAACCTTTTCTCGCTGCAATAAGTGTATCAGGTTCATCCTGATTGATCAGTACAATCGCATATGCACCTACTACCTTATGAAGCGCAAGCCTAAGCGCCTCCTCCAGGCTACAATGATTATTTAATTGTATGTCTTCAATAAATTTGATGAAGACTTCAGTATCAGTATCGGATTGAAAAGTGTATCCTTTTTTGGATAAGTCTTTTTTCAAAACCTCATAGTTTTCAATGATTCCATTATGAATCATTGCAATTTTTTGTGAAGACGCGCAGTGTGGGTGAGCATTTACATCATTAGGTTCACCATGAGTAGCCCATCGTGTGTGCCCGATTCCAATCTTGGATACCAGATCAGATGAGCTATCAAGAAGCTTTTCTAATTGAGATACTTTGCCCTTCTTCTTATAGACATTAAGGCCCTCATCATCTAATAGTGCAACACCAGAGCTATCATAGCCTCGGTATTCTAATCTTTTAAGTCCTTTGATAATAATAGGCAAAGCTTCTTGCTGTCCTACGTATGCTACAATTCCACACATAAATAAAAATTCTTCTTGTTTATTTGAACTTTGACAAAGAAACACCTTTCGTGCCAAAAAAAATAATCCACTTTCTAAAAATTAGGAAGTGGATTAGGAGTTATTATTCAAAATCGGAGATACTATCTGGATCTTGAGTAGATTACTTTTACCTTTATTTTATTGTTGTTAACAATTAGCTGGCTGAGGGACTTTTTTGAATCAGAATTATAAAGTAACCAATCTTTTCTTGTGAGGTTGCCTCTAAATAGCGCGTTTACGTGTGAAGTAATTAATTCACTATAATCTCTGGCTTCAGAATCATATAGTAATGCAGCTGGATAACTAGTATTTGGAGTCTCATCTCCATTTTCACCTACGATAACCTGAGGATACCCATCTGCCTGTACGGTTAAGGGTGTTCCTGTACTAGTTGTTAATATTTCATTACTTGAATCAGTGAAATATATTGAAATATTTGCAGGCACCAGTTCAGTTTCAGCTCTTGGCTCAATCTCTCCAAGTTCAAGTAGTACTTGGTTAAAGGTTACTCCCGAAAGAGTATCCAAAAACGCATCAAAAGGACTGGTGTCCAATTTGATGACCATTCCAAGATTTGATTTTATACCAACCAAAGGGCCAACGTCGTAAGCCGTCTTTGTTTCAGTAACTATGGAAGTTGGTGTTCCGCTTCGATCACTTTTCACCCCGTTGAAGCTTCTTGAGGAGGCTGTGGTGATGTTATAAAGTGTAGAAGTGGTATCTCCTTCGTAATGGTAGTAAATCTTCAATCCAGTAGAACTTCCAACACCCACTCCTATCGACGCGTTGTCACCTTCTCTAGCTTTTAAGGCTATTCCTGGGAAATAATCACGGAAACTGAAGAGATCATTGAATTCAACACCAGTTTTCATTTTGCTGAAAATTTCCTCTGCAAAAGGTTCTTCTACCTGAAAAGAGGCAAGGGAATCAGTCGCCTCTCCAAATACGATTTCACCAGAAGAAAATGGGCTTGCCTCATAAGAAAGTTCATCAAAATTGTAATACAGCGTATCCAATATTGGCTCTGTTAGCTTATGAATGGAGAAATACTTGGGTTCATCCAGATCAGCTCCATCTATAGTTAAGATGTTGAGAGAAAAGAAAATAGAGTCCAGAATGGCATCTATATCAGGTCTTGTTGCTGACGAGTTAATGTACATTCTAGAGTACCCAGTGCCGGATGTTTTACCAAAGAAATCGTCTTCCTCCTCTCCCACAACCAGTACTGATTGATTAGTGGTATTAAAGGAATCCAGTAAAACTACCTGCGCAGGTAGTTCAAACTCCTCGAAAACAACGCCAATTTGGTTGTTTCCGGGAGCTAGCTCAATGCCTACTGTGGCAGGGTCACTACAAGAACTGATAAGGAAAAGGGACGCAATTGCCCCAAAGGCCAGCTTAACCGGCGAGATTCGTGTAAATATCGAATAGCTCTTCGTGAGCCTGTGCTTCTGATTCTGCTTCAATGCTGATGTCAAACTTCTTGTCTTTTGAGAAATCCTCGATTAGTTGGTTTAATTCTGCGGAAACTTCACCGCCTTTGACTACCAAGTCTGCATACTCCATGCCCATCTTGATAAATCCTGTAAAGTCTTTGCTTTTCAAAGGTGCTAAAATAGCGTCATCTATATCCACCATCTTAACCTTGTTTAACAAATCATCGCCAAAGGTATGAGAAAATCCGTTGTTGTAGATCGCAAATACAGACTTCGTGTCTTTAAATAAAGGCTCGCTCTTGTATGTGGTCTTCAAATACATCGGGATCAAGCTGGTCATCCAGTCGTTACAATGAACGATATCCGGAGCCCAACCCAATTTTTTCACAGTTTCGATTACGCCTTTACAGAAGAAAATCGCGCGCTCGTCATTGTCCTCATAGAACTTTTGCTGCTTGTCATGAAAAACATGCTTACGCTGGAAATAATCTTCGTTATCAATAAAGTAAACTTGCAGTTTCGCATTAGGAATGGAAGCTACTTTTATTACCAAAGGTTTTTCCTCTTCTCCTACCGCAATATTGATTCCTGACAATCTCACTACCTCGTGTAGCCTATTCTTTCGCTCGTTGATCAGACCGAATCTTGGCACCAAAATTCTGATTTCCATTCCACGCTCTTGCATAGCTTGCGGAAGGGATCTTAAGAAATTGGCGACTTCTGATGTTTGGAGAAAAGGGTTGATTTCACTGGCAACGTAGAGGATACGTAATTTGGACATGTTTATTGGATTTTAATGTTGAAGGTGAAAAAACAACTGCGCAAAGATAATAAAAAAAGCCTTAATAGCCTTGTTTTGTTGAATAATAATATACATTTGCCCCTATTTACCCATACTAAACCCTCTTCCAGTGCACATAGTCTATGCTGGCGCCGATTGGCAAAAATACTGGCTTAATTCCCTTAAAAGCGATAAAACGATAGGCTTGGTACCAACGATGGGCGCACTTCATGAGGGCCATCTTGACTTAGTAAGAAAAGCCAAGTCAGAAACGGATATTGTAGTCGTTTCCATCTTTGTAAACCCTACACAGTTTAATAATCAGGAAGATTATGACAACTATCCAACTACTATAAACGAAGATTTGGATAAACTTAGGAAAGAAAATGTGGACTTTGTTTTCCTGCCAAAAACAGAAACAATTTATCCTGAAAAGCCTGAACTAAGCATTAATTTCGGCGAACTAGAAACGGTTTTAGAAGGAGCTTATCGCCCCGGCCATTTCAATGGGGTCGGTATAGTTGTTTCCAAACTTTTTAATATCATCAAACCTAATCAAGCTTTTTTTGGACAAAAAGATCTTCAGCAAACAGCAATCATCAAGCGGTTAGTCAATGACTTGTCAATAAATATCAAGCTAGAAATAGTACCTACAAGAAGAGAAGTTGATGGTCTAGCGATGTCTTCGAGAAATGTACGACTCAACCTAGAAGAAAGAAATCAAGCTCTGATTTTATTTAACAGTTTGACTAAAGCTAAGAAGGAACTTTTAGAAGGTATGCCTTGGTTTGAGGTGCAGAATCAAATCAAACGTGATTTTGAGGAAATGCCATTGGCTAGGCTGGAATACTTCGAACTGATTCACCCTGAACGCTTTGCTACCTATAAAGATTTTGACGCGAGTCAAAAATCATCTATTTGTGTGGCAGCATATCTCGGAAAAATCAGATTAATCGACAACCTTCCAATAATTCCTTAATTTTGCGGCAAAATTAAACCAATGCAAATTCAGGTACTGAAATCCAAAATTCACCGGGTGAAGATTACCCAGGCGGAGCTCCACTATGTAGGTTCAATCACTATCGATGAGGATCTGATGGATGCAGCGAATCTTATCGAAAATGAGAAAGTCCAAATCGTAAACGTTAACAATGGCGAGCGATTGGAGACTTATGTCATCACTGGGGAAAGGGGCTCAGGACAAGTATGTCTTAATGGTCCCGCTGCACGAAAAGCCCAGGTGGGAGATATTGTTATTATCATTTCTTATGCAGGAATGGAAATAGAAGAAGCCAAGAAATTTAAGCCGGTATTGATTTTCCCAGACGAGCAAAATAAACTCATCTGATGGGTCAAAAATACATCAAGCAATTTATCCAGGTAGTAATTTCATTAGGAATTGCGATCTGGATTTTTTGGTTTTTATACAAAGACATCGCGCTAGACTCATTAATTGACCAAGTTAAGTCGAGCAATTGGTCTTGGATTGTATTTTCCATTTTGATTTCAATACTCGGGTATTTCGTCAGAAGCTGGCGCTGGACCTTGCTGATAGATACTGAAGAAGGACAGAAAGTTACAGTAACTCGCGCTTACCATGCTTTAATGGTTGGATATTTGGTAAATATGCTAATACCTCGAGCTGGTGAAGTCGCCCGCTGTGGAGTACTCACCCGTACAAACGGAATCTCAATTGGCTATTTAATAGGTACCGTTATAGTAGAGCGTAGTGTTGATTTGCTATGCCTTGTCTCGGTAATTTTGTTAGCATTTATGGTCGAACGAGAGTTATTTTTAAACCTTGCCAATCAGCTTATATCGATTGATTCTTTGGGTGAACAGCTACTTTCAAATCTTCCCATTGTCATCGGAGGGTTAGCAATTCTTTTGCTTCTGGTTTTTTATATTCTCAAGAGATTTCGTGATCATGGATTAATCAATAAACTGCAACATTTTTTCAGAGAGATCCTTTCAGGCCTCAAGCAAATAGGCACTCTGGCCAACCCGGCAGGATTTTGGATCAGTTCAATTTCACTCTGGGTGATTTATTTTTTAACTATGTACACCATTGCTTTTGGGATTCCAAGTACTGCCAATTTGTCTTCTGGAGAAATTCTCTTAGTCATGGTTATGGGCAGTATTGGCATGGTAGCGCCGGTTCAGGGTGGTATTGGTACCTTTCATGCACTGGTGGCCTTCATTTTGATACAGTTGGGAATATCGGAAGTAGATGGAAAAATATTTGCTGCCATTATTCACGGAACCCAAGTTCTCCTTGTATTAGGTGCTGGTCTTATAAGTTGGTTAATTATGATGAAATTACCCTCTTGGATTAAACCTGAAGAAGTATAACACGTATTCAACTCTGCTAACATTATATCTTATGATACTTATCTTAATCGTAGTCGTTTTCGCCATTGCCGGATTTGTGGTAAGTAGAAAACTCAAAAGTAAATTTGCTCAGTATTCACAAGTTGCCCTGAAGGCCAACTTATCAGGGGCAGAGATTGCCAAGCTCATGCTTGCTGACCATAACATCTCTGATGTCCAAGTTCATGCAGTAGAGGGTCAATTGACAGATCACTATAATCCTGCAAACAAAACAGTAAACTTGAGCCCAGATGTGTATTATGGGAGAAATGCAGCCGCTGCAGCAGTTGCAGCACACGAGTGTGGGCACGCCGTTCAGCATGCCACATCTTACACTTGGCTCAACCTAAGATCCACACTTGTCCCACTCCAAAACAGTGCTGGGAAGATTCTGAACATTGTCTTGATTGCTTCATTGTTTGGCGGATTTGCCTTAGGACTACCTTACGAATGGGTTGGTTTTATAGTAGTAGGTGCATATAGCATTATGACTCTTTTTACCATTGTTACTTTGCCGGTAGAGTTCGATGCAAGTAATAGGGCTTTAGCTTGGGTCAAGACGAGAAATATCGTAACCCCAGATGAATATACCATGTCTAAAGATGCACTTAAATGGGCTGCAATGACCTATGTGGTGGCAGCTTTGGCTTCCATGGCAACTTTAGCCTATTACATTTTCGTTTTCTTTGGTAATCGGGATTGATACAGATCAAATAAAATATTGGTTGAGGGGCAAACATTGCCCCTCTTTTTTTTTTGCTATATATTCAAAGCAGATAGCTAAACCCAAAGAGATAAAAGAGAAATATTTATGCATTTTGAATTGACAGAGGAGCATCGCGCCGTGCAAGAAGCAGCGAGAGATTTTGCTAAAAATGACTTGCTTCCAGGAGTAATAGAACGAGATATTGAGTGCAGATTTCCAGTGGAAGAAATCAAAAAAATGGGTGAACTCGGCTTCATGGGAATGATGGTCGATCCAAAATACAGCGGTGGTGGAATGGATACTGTTTCTTACGTCATTGCGATGGAGGAACTATCTAAGATTGATGCTTCAGCATCTGTAGTCATGTCTGTTAATAATTCCTTGGTATGCTGGGGAATGGAAAAATACGCTTCCGAAGCCCAGAAAGAGAAATATCTTAAGCCTCTGGCATCAGGTCAGAAGCTGGGTGCTTTTGCGCTTTCAGAGCCAGAAGCAGGTTCAGATGCCACTTCGCAGAAAACGGAGGCATATTTAGAAGGGGATCATTACGTATTGAATGGTACCAAAAACTGGATAACCAATGGATCAAAAGCTGATACCTATTTAGTTTTTGCCCAAACAGATCATAGCAAAGGGCACAAGGGAATCTCAGTTTTTATAGTAGAAAAAGGATGGGAAGGTTTTTCCCAAGGCCATAAAGAAGATAAACTTGGAATCAGGGCTTCTGATACTACTTCACTCATGTTTACCGATGTGAAAGTACCAGTCGAAAATCGAATTGGTGAGGAAGGCTTCGGTTTCAAATACGCCATGGAGACCTTAAACGGTGGCCGTATAGGTATTGCAGCGCAAGCTCTAGGTATAGCCGCAGGTGCTTATGAGTTTGCAGTGGCCTACTCCAAAGAACGCAAAACCTTTGGTAAGCCAATCAGTCAGCATCAGGCTATACAGTTTAAGCTTGCTGATATGGCTACAACCATCGAAGCAGCTCGACTTTTGGTTTATAAAGCGGCATGGCTGAAAGATCAGGGGGAAGATTACTCTCACGCTTCTGCTATGGCAAAATTATACGCCTCTCAGGTAGCAATGGACGTAAGTATTGAGGCAGTCCAAATTCACGGTGGCTATGGATATGTGAGAGAGTACCATGTAGAACGACTGATGAGGGACGCTAAAATCACACAGATTTACGAGGGCACATCCGAAATTCAGAAAATAGTCATATCCCGAGGTATCCTCCGCTAATAACTATTTTATTCATAAAAGGGTATAGTTAAATAAAACTATGCCCTTTTTTGTTTTTTTAACACCATCGGTAGAATATCTACGATTTTTCATTAAAAAAATTATATTTTTGTTGTTCTGTTTTTTTAATACTTATTCATGGAATATTACAACAAAGTAATCGAATCGGTCAATGTAAGGTTTATCAGAGGAAATAACTTCAGCGTAGAAAAACCTATTTCAGTAAATGATTATGCTGAATCTGACAATACATTGATTCTACTTCATCACGGTACACTTAAGTTTGGCGAGGACCAAGAATTATTGAACGAAGGAGAAGTACTCTTCTTGCCTGCGGATCAAAAAACCAAACTTAGCTTGGGCGGTGGTTCAAAAAAAGGAGAGATTACAAAGGAACAATTTCAAGAAAATAAGAGAAAATACTTGCAGAGTATTAGCTTCAGAGATATCAAAAGCACAGAAGACGATTGTATATCTGTTCTTGGGTTTGAATCTAAAGTGTTTGATGTTGTAAACTTTTTTAATTCACTAGATATTCCACCATTTATTATTCGCTTTAACGATCGTTTAGCGACTATAATTGAGGATTTGATGAAAGAAGTAGAAGTCAGTAACGTGGGTAAAGAGCGAGCGCTGAAATCCCATACGGAATTGCTAGTCATAGAGCTACTTCGCCATATTCTTAAAAATAGATTGTTCCTTGAAGAACTTTCTACCAACGCTACTTACTTCAAAGATCCTCGATTGATCGATTTGTTCAATTTCATTAAGACGAATTTGGGAGGAGATCTATCTAATAAGATTCTTGCTAAAGTTGCAAATGTGTCAGAAGACTATGTGGGTCAGTATTTCAAAATGCTCACAGGAATCAATCCACAGGATTACATCGAATATCAGCGTATGGAAGCAGCAGTCGAACTATTGAGAACCACCAAAAAATCTATCCGTGATATTGGCAAAGAGGTTGGCTACAAAGACACGGCTTATTTTTGCCGTAGATTTAAAATGATGTATGGGGTTCCCGCCGGAAAAATGAGAAGAAGAGAGTCGCTAATTAACGTTTAAAGACAAGTTCAATAGCACTTTATAATCTAAGACCTTAGCTAAAAAGCTAGGGTCTTTTTCTATCGCATTCCCTATTACCAACAAGTCAGCACCGCTTTCGTAGGCATTTTTCACTTTTTCCAAGGAATCCAATCCTCCACCGACAATAATAGGTTTGTTGGTTGCCGATTTTACGGCTTTTATCACTTCGGATGAAACGGGAGATTTTGCACCACTTCCGGCATCCATGAAGAAATATTTCATCCCTAAATAGTGGCCTGCAAGTGCAGTAGCTTTGGCAAGACTAGGCTTAGAATTAGGTAATGGGAGTGTTTGAGTCACATATTGCACGCTAGTGATATCGCCTTCATTTACCAGCATGTAGGCAGTGGCAAGAGCCTCCAGGTTCATTTTTTTAACTATTGGTGCTGCTAGCACCTGTTGGCCGATTAGGTATTCGGGGTTTCTACCTGAAATTAGTGAAAGAAATAAAATAGCATCTGCCTCTTGTGCGAGTTGCATCTGTGAACCAGGAAAAATTACTACAGGAATATTGCCGGCGACTTTTTTCACTGAAACTACCACATCTCGGAAATTATCCCGGCTGAGTGTGCTCCCACCTACAAAAATCAAATCTAAAAAGGAATCCTTAACCCAAGCATATTCATCTTCGAAAAGCACGGGGTTTATAAATTTGTCGGGGTCCAGTAACCAAGCCAGTCCTTTGGTGCCGGATGAATGAAAATCTTTAAGAATTCTACTGACTTTTTTCTTCGGTGTTGACATCTTCTGACTGAGGAGCAAATAGATTTGGAAGAAATTTCTCTTTTGCAAAGGCAAGTCCTAAAACAAACAATCTTTGTCCAATGCTAGGCCAAAATGATGATTTGGAACTCTCTGTAAGTCGTTTTTCAATTTCTTTTGTAAGCAATCCTTCACGTTCGAGAACTTCAATGGCCTCATCTGTTTTTCGGTCTTTGCGTTTTTTCCGGGTTTGAACGATCGCTAAAGCGATCAACCCACCGGCAATCACAATACCTCCTATTTTTATCCAGTCACCAGATTCAGCTTTAAACAATTCTAACTGTCGAGCTAAAGTCTGTTCAAGCTCCTTTTCCTTATTTTTCAAGTCCTTATTCATTTCCCTTACGCTTACCGAATATCCTAGTCCTAAAAACAAAGCTCTTCAATCCCTTTTGCATTTTTTCTTGTGTAGGGTGATTATCTCTTACCAAGAACAAAATCAATAGCACTAATAAGTACAGCAATCCAACCAGCAGGAATCCCATATGTGGAGATTCAAAATATTGACTTAAGAAAAATGCTAAAGACAAGCTTAAAAACAACAGAACCAGAAGTAGACTACCTCCCATTAAAATCAAGAAAATCATTCTTGATAATATACTCGAAAGCTGATCTTGTATGTCCAGCTTGATCATGTCTATTTTGGTTTCGACTATCCCTTTGACTGTCTGTACTATTTCTCCGATTTTTAGCATAATTAAAAATTTGTGAGACCTTATCCTTGAACTAGGACACAATATACTTGAATTGATAGGAGCAAAAAAATTATGCAATCATATCAACTTCCTGCTCCTCATAGAATTTATACCTCAAAACTAATTCTAATGCAAAGGCAATAGCTTCATTAATAGTGAATTGCTGACAGAGCGATTGATCGATCTCATCCAAACGACTATAGAAAGCTGTAGCAAGCGGAATGTCCATGTCCTTGTTAATTCTTTCGCTAGTATTTTGAAACTCCTCGGCCTTCTCTTCCTTCAATACTTTGCAAATAATAAGGTCTTTTTTGCCATACTTGGTTTTTCTGGCAGAGGCCGCAAACAGTCGACAGATCATTCCCCGTTTGCTGTGATTGCCACAAAACCCTTGTTTGCCGTCAGCAGATTGAGGCCTATAAATCACGCAGCTTGCGCCTTCCTCAGTGCTTTCGAGAGATTGTAAAGTTGATTCGGCCAAGCCTTTGGCATAGAGGTCAAAGGCCAATGGCAGAAATTCTAACGGGGAAGCTGGTACTTTGGGATTTGCACAGCAAAAACCGCATCCTGACACACAGCCTAATCCACTCTCAGACACAAATTGCTTTGTTTCTGACTCCAGCTCACCGAACACGTCCAGTGTAGCTTGAGATTTTTCAGCGAGATTCATCTCTTTATTATCAAATAGTGGCGCAAAAATACACTAGTCTTAGTCGATTGATTCTCGGGAGCAAGTATTTTTTTATATTGAGAGTCAGTCATTTAACTTTCTCACTGCTGAATAGTGGGGGTTTCCCTGTCCATTTCAGCCCAGAGATCGTTTTCTTTATTAAAAAGTAGCTTATGAGCAATCTAGAAAATAAAAATGAAGAAGATAAGATCCGGCAAGCATTCAAAGAGCGGGATTGGAATGAGATAAAAAGTGCTGATTCATGGGCAATTTTTAAAGTGATGTCTGAATTTGTTGAAGGCTTTGAAAAACTTGCCAAAATCGGACCCTGCGTATCTATTTTTGGTTCGGCTCGAACACCCAGAGATCATCATCATTATAAAATGGCTGAAGAAATTGCCGCCAAACTGGTTCGCCACGGATATGGAGTAATCACAGGTGGTGGTCCAGGAATCATGGAAGCTGGAAATAAAGGAGCTCATTCCGAGGGCGGTAAGTCAGTGGGCCTGAATATCGTTTTGCCTTTTGAGCAATTTGACAACATTTACATTGACCGAGATAAGTTAATAACCTTCGACTACTTTTTTGTGAGAAAAGTGATGTTTGTCAAATATTCCCAGGGCTTTGTGGTGCTGCCGGGTGGATTTGGCACCATGGATGAATTTTTTGAAGCCTTGACGTTAATTCAGACAAATAAAATAGGGAAATTTCCTATCGTGCTGGTCGGGAAAGAATACTGGACTGGATTGGTAGATTGGATTAAAAAATCACTGCTTAGTCATCACTACATCAACGAAGAAGACCTGGATCTTTTCTCTGTAGTAGAAGATGAAACGGAAGCTGTGAAGGTAATTGATGATTTCTATGGTAAGTATTTATTAAGCCCAAATTTCTAGTCTTCTTGGCAGGAAGTGCTGCGAAATGTTACTCAGAATTTCATAATTGTAGAAAATGAACAAATCTCACTTAATTCCTCTATACACTTTACTGCTTCTTTGCTTAGGATTAGCAGGGTATGCTGTTTGGAAAACACCCACCGCAGTATTATCTGAGCCTCAGGTGGCGAGTGTGCAGATGCTGCAGTCAATGCCTAATTCTTCTCGAGACAGTATCCGACTTTTCGACCTTCCAGAGGAATTGACTTTTGCTGGGGAGCGGGTGCCTTTGGAAATAGCTGATGTGAAAGAGAGACTGGAGCGGGAGATCTATGTAAATGCCTATTGGCAATCCAACATGATTTTGCTGATGAAGCGCTCAAGTAAATTCCTTCCTGAAATAGAGGAAATGTTAAAGGATAACGGGATTCCCGATGACTTCAAGTATTTAGCTATGGCAGAGTCTGCGTTGATGAATGTGGCCTCTCCAGCCGGGGCAAAAGGGTTTTGGCAAATAATGGAGTCTACAGGAAAAGAATATGGACTGGAAGTTACCAATGATGTAGATGAACGATATAATCTGAAAAAAGCTACAATTGCAGCCTCAAAATATCTCAATAAGGCTCATAATAGATTTGGAGATTGGACTGCTGTGGCGGCAAGTTATAACATGGGGCAAGCTGGCTTTTCCCGTAGACAGGAAGATCAGCTCGCCAAAAACTATTATGATCTGTATCTGAATGATGAGACTAGTAGGTACTTGTTTAGAATATTAGCTTTCAAAGTAATCTTCGAAAACCCAGGAGAATTCGGTTTTCATCTACGAGAGTCAGACTATTACCAAAATCCGACTTTTAAAACAGTTCAAGTCAGTGCTGACATTAAGAATCTAGCAGACTGGGCAAAGCAGCAAGGAAGTAATTATAAGGAATTGAAGCTCTATAACCCGTGGCTGCGTGACAAAAACCTTAATGTGAAGCGAGGTAAAACTTATGAGATCATACTTCCAGAGTAACAAAATAAATAACAGAACGATGGGGAATAAACTGACTGCAACTGAAAAATTCATATTCGGAAATAAGCTAACATGTGCTGTCTGTAATAATGATACATTTTGGGAACGAGAGACTTTGATGAACACCAAGGGAATGTCTTTTTTTAACTTGGATTGGGCTAATAAATCAGCACAAAATCTGGTTTGTGACAAATGCGGCTATGTGCATTGGTTTTTAAAACCTTGACAACTTCAAGCTACAAACTCAACCAAAATGGGCAACTCATCAGACAAAAGTTTTTCAATTTTTCACACACTTACGATTAAAGCTTCTGTAGACAAAGTCTTTGACGCAGTTTCAGACCCTAAGCATCTAGTCAATTGGTGGCCTCAGCGATGTACAGGTTCTCCAAAACTTGGGAGTATTTATAATTTCTATTTTTCAGAGGAATATGATTGGTTTGGTAAAGTAGTGTCTGTTAATCCAAAGAAATCCATTCATATAAAAATGACTGAATCCGATCAGGATTGGAATCCAACTACCTTCGGGTTTGATTTGGAAGAATCTGGAGAAAAAGTGGTTGTAAAATTTTCCCATACCAACTGGCCAGCTTGTAATGAACACTTCAAAATAGCATCCTATTGTTGGGCTATTTTGCTTCAAGGGTTGAAAAACTATTTAGAAAAAGGAATAATTGTTCCGTTTGAAGAGAGAGAATAAACAATACTTGGCAACTCATGTCAATTCAATGAACCAATCCACCCTTCTCTGGTTATACTCTTTGAACTTTACTGCCTCGTGCAGCTGAAATTTCGTACCTTCGCCGTTTAAAATTGCCCGCCGAATATATGAGTCAAGTCACTCCTGCACAGGAAGAATACATAGAGATTTTTGGAGCCCGAGAGCATAATCTTAAAAACCTAGACCTTAAAATCCCCCGCAATAAACTTGTGGTTATTACCGGGCTTAGTGGTAGTGGAAAGAGTTCCCTAGCTTTTGATACGATTTATGCAGAGGGTCAGCGCCGGTACATGGAGTCATTTTCTGCCTACGCCAGATCTTTCCTTGGAGGCATGGAGCGCCCCGACGTGGATAAAATTAACGGTCTCTCTCCTGTCATTGCAATCGAGCAAAAAACAACTTCCAAAAATCCCCGATCTACTGTAGGCACAGTCACAGAAATTTATGATTTCATGCGTCTGCTTTATGCTAGAGCAGGAGATGCGTATTCTTATCTGACGGGGAAAAAAATGGTTCGCCAAACCGAAGATCAGATTATCGATTTACTATTTGAAAACTTTTCAAACAAAAAACTCTACATCCTAGCCCCAGTAGTAAAAGGACGTAAAGGGCATTACAGGGAGCTTTTTGAGCAAATTCGCAAAATGGGTTTCTCCAAAGTCCGAGTGGATGGAGTAGTAATGGAGATGGTTCCCAAAATGCAGGTGGACCGATATAAAATCCATGATATCGAGATTGTAATTGATAGAATAGTAGCTGAGGAATCCGATCGTTTTAGAATCACCCAATCTCTGAAATCGGCTTTACAGCATGGTAAAGGAGTGATCATGATTCGAGATGAGGAAGGAGAAATTCATCATTTCTCAAAGTATTTGATGGATCCTGAGACTGGTCTGTCCTACGAAGAGCCTGCCCCAAATACCTTCTCTTTTAACAGTCCTTATGGAGCCTGTCCTACTTGTAATGGTCTTGGGATTACCGAAGAGATCACGCGGGATAGCATCATCCCAGATCCAAAGCTGAGTATCACCCGTGGAGGAATTGCGCCTCTAGGAGAGTATCGAGATATTTGGATTTTTAAGAAAATCGAAGCTATTCTGAAGCATTACAAATGCAGTATGAGTACGCCGATAGAGAAGTTACCGGAGCATGTAGTGGATATCTTGCTTAGCGGAGATAAAATAGAAGTAGCAGTCGATTCCATTAAGCATCCAGGTACTAAATGGCACACAACGTTCGAGGGTATTATCAACTTCTTGAAGAAATATCAGGAGGGGAGTTCAGACAAAATTCAGGATTGGGTAAGTGAATTCACCATCACACAGACATGCCCTGATTGTCATGGCTATAGACTCAAGCAGGAGGCTCTTCACATTAAAATAGACGATACGCACATTGGTCAATTGGCTGTGATGGATATTCGTTCTTTGGGCGAATGGTTTGAAGGTGTGGAAAGTCGACTTTCTGATAAGCAAAATGTGATCGCATCAGAAGTCTTGAAAGAAATTCGTAAAAGAATTGGGTTTCTATTGGACATTGGGCTGGATTACCTTTCCTTGAATAGGCCACTTCGGACACTTTCTGGTGGAGAAGCGCAGCGGATTAGGCTAGCTACTCAAATTGGTACTCAATTGGTTGGTGTACTTTATATTTTGGATGAACCGAGTATTGGTCTCCATCAGCGCGATAATGAGAAATTAATTCAAGCGCTTCAAAGCCTAAGAGATTTGGGTAATTCTGTGTTAGTTGTGGAGCACGACAAGGACATGATGCTTGCATCTGACTATGTATTGGACATGGGACCAGGAGCTGGAAGACATGGCGGCCATATTGTGTCAGATGGCACACCTGTGGAAATCCTGAAAACTACTGGGCTCACGGCCAAATACCTTGCTGGCAAGATTGGATTACCGGTTCCAAAGGAGCGAAGAACAGGTAAGGAAAGGTCACTTGAGATAAAAGGAGCAACGGGCAACAACCTCAAAAATATTGATCTCAAGCTCCCGTTGGGTACACTGATATGTATCACTGGAGTATCTGGAAGTGGAAAAAGTACGCTGATTCATGAGACACTTTACCCAATACTGAATCAGCACATCTACCATTCTAAGAAAAACCCGATGCCATACAAAAGTGTGGAAGGCTTAGAGTATTTGGATAAGGTGATAGAAGTGGATCAATCCCCAATTGGCAGAACTCCGAGGTCAAATCCAGCGACTTACACCGGTGTTTTCTCGGACATACGTACACTTTTCACCGAGCTTCCAGAAGCTAAAATCCGAGGGTACAAGCCCGGTCGCTTTTCTTTCAATGTTAAAGGCGGAAGATGCGAAGATTGCGAAGGGGCAGGAATGAAGCTGATCGAGATGGATTTTCTTCCAGATGTGCATGTGCCTTGTGAAACTTGCAAAGGCAAACGATATAACCGTGAGACATTAGAGATTCGATATAAAGGAAAATCAATTTCGGATGTCTTGGATATGACTGTGGAGCAAGCAGTGGAGTTTTTTGATAAGCTTCCGAAAATCCTCCGGAAAATAAAAACACTGAATGATGTGGGCTTGGGCTATATTACCCTAGGTCAGCATGCTACTACACTTTCAGGAGGTGAGGCTCAACGGGTGAAGTTGGCTACCGAGCTTTCTAAAAAAGATACAGGTAAGACTTTTTACATCCTTGATGAGCCTACAACTGGACTGCACTTTCAGGACATAGAATTATTGATGCTGGTAGTAAATGGATTAGTTGCCAAAGGAAATACGGTATTGATTATTGAGCATAACATGGATGTGATCAAAATGGCTGATTATATTGTGGATCTGGGGCCTGAAGGAGGAAATAAAGGTGGAACAATCGTCGTACAAGGAACTCCTGAAAAAGTAGCTGCGACAAAAAATAGCTATACCGGTAAATTCCTGAAAATGGAATTAAATAGCTAACGAGGGTAATAATAAAGGGTATCCTCCTTTTATCAAATTATAAAAAAGGCCACAACTCTGTTATTTATCTTTGAGCGATTATGAACAGAATTAGGCTTTATTGGTTTTTGCAGATATTAGGCTGGGGCGGATTTGCCTTGGTCACTATAGCTTTAGCCGCTTTGACGGGCGAAATTTCTTCAGTTCAGGTTTGGGCCTTTATTGTACTAGCAGTTACCAATCTCATTTCATCGCATTTTCTTCGTCATGTAGTCAAAGAATACAACTGGTTTAAGCTGAGTATTCCTCAACTGTTATTTCAGTCTTTTCTTGCTATTGTGGCGCTTTCTCTTGCCAATTTTGTAGCGCAAATCCTTATTAATATTGCCTTTGGCATACTAAATCCCGCTGAGGATTTTAAGGTGCTGGTGATTTTGTCCAATATATTTTTGGCATTCCTGATTTTCGCGCTTTGGTTTGTTATTTACTTCTTAGTCCACTTTTTGGATAATTACAATACAACACTGAAGTATGAAGCTAAAATCAATGAAATCAGACTTAATCACCTCAAGAGTCAGCTTAATCCGCATTTTATTTTCAATGCGCTGAATAGCGTAAGGGCATTGGTGGATGAAGATCCTATAAAAGCTAAAACAGCCATTACGAGAATTTCCAATATGCTGCGCTTTTCCTTGATGATGGATAAGAAGCAAACCATTGATTTTGGGGATGAACTAAATACTGTAAAAGACTACTTAGAACTTGAATCCATTCGTTTTGAGGAAAGGTTAAACGTTGTATATCATATCGAGGATGAGGCTTTTAGCTATAAAATCCCACCTATGATGCTACAGACCATTGTAGAAAATGGAATAAAGCACGGGGTTTCCAACCTAGTGAAAGGAGGGACGATTGAAATCAAGTGTAGGGAAGGTTTGAACGATGATTTGTATATTCAAGTCAAGAATAGTGGACAGCTTACCCATCAGCCTACTTTGAATTCCCAGGATGAACAAGGGCACGGATTAAGTAATACTGTACAAAGACTGAAGTTGATATATGGAGATAAAGCAAGCTTCCGTATCTTCAACTCCGGAATTCAGTTCGTTATCACTGAAATTAAAATTCCTAAACAAAAAGTTACATTCGAATAACAAACTCAAGAAAAATGCGAGCCATTGTAATAGATGATGAAAGATTAGCACGTAAAGAACTGATCACCCTCTTAAATCAGCTTGAAAGTGTAGATGTAGTTGGCGAAGCGGTAAATGTAGATGACGCCAAAGACAAAATTGAACAGTTGAATCCAGATGTTATCTTTTTGGATATTCAGATGCCTGAAAAAACTGGATTTGAGCTTTTGGAAGAATTGGACAATGTGCCCCATGTAATATTCACCACAGCCTATGATGAGTATGCTTTGAAAGCATTTCAGGTAAATGCACTTGATTATCTGTTGAAACCTATTGAGCCTAAACGTCTTGAAGAGGCAATCACAAAGCTTCAGGGTAAAATAGAAGGCTATTCCAAGAGTGAAGAGTCTACTTCCACTCAAAATCAAAAAAAGTTAACACTCGAAGATCAAGTTTTTGTCAAAGACGGCGATAGATGTTGGTTCGTAAGACTTTCTAATGTTCGCTTATTTGAATCAGATGGCAATTATATCAAAGTGTACTTTGATAACTTTAAACCAATGATTCACAAATCGCTTAATGCCTTGGACGAGCGCTTGGATGAAAAGTCCTTTTTTCGTGCTAGTAGAAAGCACATCATTAATCTGGGCTGGGTAGAAGGTATAGAACCATGGTTCAATGGTGGCTTAGTTGTTACTTTAAGAGGAGGTGATAGAATAGAAGTAAGCAGAAGACAAGCTGCCCGATTCAAGGAAATGATGAGCTTATAATAATTTCATATCCAATAAAAAGCATTTGATTTCAGAGATAATTTCTGTAAATAGAGGATAATTACCGTGTTAAGCAGTAAAAATTTACTTTTCACCTCAAAACGATATCTCTGTCAGCATCTTATGAAATCGAGAACTCAAAAGGAAAATAGCCTGATTGAAGGCCTTCTAGTGAGATTCCATAGGACCGTTGAAAAACAATTATAATCTTATGAAAGAAGAGCGGATATTAATCGTCGAAGACGATATCAGTATAGCAGAAAATATTCAAGAAATATTAGAGCTGCTTGGTTATGTCAATACAGACATTGCAAATTCTGCAAACCAGTGTATCAAAATCATTAAAAAATATCGCCCGGATTTGATATTTATGGATATCAAATTAAAAGGAGATAAGGATGGAATAGAACTGGGAGAAATCGTAAAACAAATGGTCGATGCACCTTTAGTTTACGTGACTTCTTATTCAGATCCCACCATCATAGAAAGAGCAAAAAGGATAAATCCAGCTGGGTTTATAGTAAAACCATTCAATACCAATGACATTCATGCCATTGTCGAGATTGTTCTCTATAACAAACGTACCAAACCATCCACTGAAACTGCGGCAGTCAGTACTAGCAGCGATAGCCCGTTTTTGGTGACCGATGCCGTTTTTATCAAAGCAGACAATGCGTTTGAACGAGTATCTTATGAGGATATCTATTATGTGGAGGCAAATGGAAATATGGTCACTATTTTCACAAAAAATAGAGATTATAATATTCGTAAATCCATGAAGGAAATTGAGGAGATTCTTCCTTCACAACTATTCTTAAGAGTACAAAAATCCTTCATTGTTCACCTAGGACAAATAGATAGCTTCAATACCAAAGAAATCACCCTTCGCTCTGGAGCTATGGTGCAAGTAGGTAGACAGTATTACAATAGTTTTCTGGCAAAATTGAGTACTATTACAGAAAGTTAGAAAAACAAAAAGGTGGGTTAGTACCCACCTCTTTCGATTAACCAATCAACCAAATCTACCCTTACGAGTATTTATTGTATGGGAATTTCACCCAGTTAGCTTATCAAAGGACCGTAGCATCGGTCCTTATTTTTTTGAATTCAAAGGCATTTTCAGTGTCTGAATTTGAGTTGATGCCGTTATTGTAAGTTGGTTCAGTATATTCAATAAGGGCAGTATGCTGAGCAAGATTTGTTTCTACTTTAGCTTTCCAAACAATGGTAATTGCCATTACGAAGCCCAATGCAGCACAAATGTTTTTTTGGGAAAATAGTGAAGTAATCATGGCAGTAATAAGTTGGTTTAATTTCTATACCAGCTATATTCCAAAAAATGACCCAAAATGAAAAATGGCCTCTAAATGCTTCTAGAGGCCATTTCTTATATTCGTACTGAACGATACTGAACACTGGTTCCTCGGGTACGGACAAATTATCGTACAAAAGGAGGTTACAATCTTAAAGGAAATTAAGAGGGGATTTTAAAGTATGTTCGGATTAATCGTTTCTTATTATAATCGAAATGAAAAGTTGCTCAATTAGAGAAGTTCATTCGCCAGATTCGCCAACTCAGATCTTTCTCCTTTCTCTAGTTTGATATGCGCATAGAGCGGATGATCCTTCACGCGGTCTATCAGATAGGATAAGCCATTCGACTGTGAATCTAAGTACGGCGTATCGATCTGGAACACGTCTCCAGTGAAGATGATCTTGGTGTTTTCCCCAGCTCTGGAAATAATCGTTTTGATCTCGTGCGGAGTAAGGTTCTGCGCTTCATCCACGATAAAGAAGATATTCGAAAGAGAACGGCCACGGATATAAGCCAATGGCTGTATCACCAGCTTTTCTTGATTTACCAGCTCAGTGATCTTCTGGAATTCCTTATCGGTCTCCTTGTATTGGTTTTGGATGAACTTCAAATTATCCCAAAGCGGCTCCATGTATGGATTCAGCTTGGATTTGATGTCTCCCGGCAAATAGCCGATGTCCTTATTGCTCAACGGAACAATCGGTCGGGCTAAGAAAATTTGCTTGTATTCTCTTCTTTGCTCCAATGCTCCGGCCAAAGCAAGTAAAGTTTTCCCTGTCCCAGCAACGCCTTGAATTGAAACTAAGCGGATATTAGGATTGGTAATCGCATGAAGTGCGAAAGTTTGCTCCGCATTTTTTGGCTTGATATTATAGGCTAATTTCTTATCCACCCGTTCCAAGACGCTTTCCTCGGAATTGTAATAAGCCAACACAGAGTTCTTGTCGCTTTTTAAAATATAATAAGCATTGGACTTTCTCTTTCGAGTCCCCAAGACAGTTTTCGCCTCTACATATCCCTGGTCATAAAGCTTGTTGATATGCTCAGGGTCAATATTATCAAGTATATATTTTCCTGTATTTTCAAGCTCTACTATGTTCTTGATTTTCCCAGTCTCGTAATCTTCAGCAAGTAAATCAATTGATTTGGCCTTTAGGCGAAGATTTATATCCTTACTTACCAAGATTACTTTTCTGCCTTTTTCGTGCTGTTTTAGATACAAGGCGCAGTTTAGAATCTTGTGATCATTCTTTTCTTCACCAAAAATCTCGTTTGCATTAATCTGATTCTCCGGATTCATCAGCACCCTAAAATTCCCCCTGGTCTTCCCATTCAATGGAGTCCAATTGTGAATCATATGATCCTGCGAAAGTTTATCCAGCAATCGGATGAATTCCCGGGCCTCAAAATTCTTGGTGTCATTGCCTTTCTTGAATTGATCAAGTTCCTCCAGCACCGTGATCGGGATGACCACATCGTGCTCGGCAAAGTTCATAATGGAGTTGTGTGCGTAAAGGATCACCGAAGTATCCAGCACAAAGATTTTCCGATCTTTATCGGATTTGGCTCTAGGCATGCGCAGGTAGTGTAGTGGTACTATGTGATTTAATTTAGAAAAATATTTGGGCTATTGGCAAAGTTTCAATAAGAATTTATGGTTAATTAAATGTGATCATTATCTATGCGGTTGACTATCAATCCAATAAAAAAAGGGCGGAATTTGTGGTTCCGCCCTTTTTGTAAAAATCCGAATTTTTTATTCCAATAACGCGGCAATATCGTCTTGCCCCAAACTCTTCATAAAGCTTTCTTCTGTATTTATTAGCTCGCCAGCGAGAGCCAGCTTACGATCCTGAAGCGCCATGATTTTTTCTTCCACAGATCCTCTGGTGATAAATTTATAGATGATGACCTTGTTTTCTTGTCCGATTCTATGTGCTCGGTCAATTGCCTGAGCTTCCACAGCAGGATTCCACCAAGGGTCAAGCAAGAATACATATTCTGCTTTCGTAAGGTTCAAACCTACTCCACCAGCTTTTAAGGAAATCAGGAAGACCTTTATGTCTTCATTTTCTTGGAATTTTTCTACTTGCGCCTGACGATCTTTTGTGGTACCGTCGAGGTAAGCATAAGGAATTCCTTGCACTTCCAAATATTCTTTTACAATAGCCAAGTGTCTTACAAACTGGCTGAAGACAAGCACTTTATGCCCCTCTGAAATGGTGGATTGAAGCATGTAAGTTACATCTTCAAGTTTACCAGATTCTCCTTCATAGTCATCTCTGACTAGTTTCGGGTGATTAGCAATCTGACGGAGTTGAGTCAATCCACGTAGCAAGGTGAATTGCTGGTTATTACGTCCGGTGCTCTGGATATCCGAGATGATCTTCTCACGATAGTAGCTTTTCACTTCTTCATAGACTTCCTCTTGCGCAGCAGTCATGTCTGAATACTTGACGTTCGTGATCTTTTCTGGGAGATCAGTAGCTACCTGAGATTTTAGTCTCCTTAGAATAAAAGGCTTGATCATCGCATGTAGCTTGGAGGATTTTTCCATATCTCCTTGCTTTTCGATTGGCAAAAGAAACTGCTTCTTAAAGGTATTCTGATTGCCAAGTAATCCTGGATTGATGAAATTCATCTGCGACCAAAGATCCATTGTGCTATTTTCCACAGGAGTACCTGTCAAAATCAACTTTTGCTTACTCTTTAGCTGATTAACAGCTGCTGCTATATTACTACTAGGATTTTTAATGGCTTGAGATTCATCCAAAATGATATAGTTGAAGTAAAATCCTTTCAAGACTTCTATATCCAATCTGGTAATGCCATAGGAGGTCAACACCAAATCATAATCACCAAATCTCCAAGGATCTTTGATACGCTGCGTCCCGGAATATACCAGGATTTTCAGATCTGGTGTAAACTTCCTAGCCTCCAATTCCCAGTTATAAATCAGGGAAGTTGGCATCACCAAGAGTGAAGTCAAACCTGGGTTTTCTTCCATCTCATGGGCCAGCAAGGCTAGTGTCTGAACAGTTTTACCCAGACCCATATCATCCGCTAGACAGCCACCAAACTTAAATTCATTTAAGAATCGAAGCCAATTATACCCTGCATGCTGGTAAGGGCGAAGAGTTCCATCAAAACCACTTGGCAGATCATATTCTTCGATTGATTCGAAATCTCGCAATCTCTCCAGCTTCCTACTCAAGGTAACTTGGACAAGATTCCCGATCTCCATCTCTCTGGCAAGTGCCAAATGATGCTTGCGCAAGACCATGGTGTTTTCATCTCCACGGTCTTCCATAAAGTTGAAGAGTTCAGAATAATCCACAAACCAAGAGGCAGGAATCACAGCAATTTCTCCGTTTGGCAATTCGAATTCTGCTTTGCCTTGAAGCAATAGCTTTCGCAGCTTCGCAAAAGGAACCAAGTAAATTCCAAATTTGATTAGTGCTTTGACATCAAACCAATCAATGTTTTCATTGACTTCGATTGATATCTGAGCTTTTCCGATATTATAAATTTTGCCCTTAGCATTGGGCTTCTGGACGATTTTGATTTTCTCTATGTCGAGGAAGTCTTCGTTTTCACCGATCCATTCAAAGGCTTCGGTTTTAGGTAAAGCATCTTTACCCATTTTGAATTCTAGACCTTTGTCACGAAGCATTTTTAAGTAGGCTTTCTCCTTTTGCGTGCTTCGAATAGTCTTATAGAATGTATAGCTATCGTCTCCTTCTTCCAGTCGTACGGAAGCCCCATGCTTCTCCGAACTAGGCGTCTGAACTGGGAAATCAATATTCCCGTACTTAAATCGAAGCTCAAAAACGATCTTGTCCTCTTCCAGTTTTTCTCCATCCTCTCCAAAGAGATTCTTTCCGCCTCCTCCAGGGAGATCAGAGATGTTGATAAAAACCTCCGGAGTGCCACGTTCAATATGGATATCAAATCCAACTGACTCCACATCAAACTGAGAAATAAGATTAGCCATAAAACCTTTATAATAGCTTGGCTCAATTCTCTTATCGATAACGATGAATTTCTTATTTAAAAACGCCTTTAGTTTCTTTCCGTCAATCCCCTTTTCGAAGTGAAAAAGTTGCCCATTTACAACAAGCCAACCTGGTTCATTACTGATGAAATAGCCATTTTTATATTGCCAATCTAGCTTTTCTCCCTTGTATTTGATGGTAGGCCAGTAATGCGTGTTTTCTTCATTTTTATGAAAATGAAATAATACACTGGCCCGCTCAGCATTTACAATAATCTCTTTCCACACTGGATTTCCATCACTTCCCATTTCGAAAAGTCGCTTTCCGATGAGCAAGGGCATTATTTTCGAACGCTTCTTCTCAATCACCTCTTCTATTAAATCCTGCGTCTTTTTATCTTCCGTTTTAGGGTCAAAAATCTTCTCTAAGTATTGTTTTGGCCGGATATTTCCACGTTTGATAAAAGGCTTTACTACCACTTCAGGATTCATAGAATCCATGATTTTTATCAAATCATAATCCGTCTTATTCAAACCAGCGTCAAATTCACTCGCGTTTGCGGAGCTGATATTTTGATAGGCTAAAGAAAGTCTGCCTTGAGGGTCGATCTGAACTACAAAAGATTCAATAAGAAGTCCCAAAGACTCGTGGCTGTAAATAGAATAAACTATCTGAAAGGGCTTATCAGCATCTACTATCATATTATTGTCGGAAGGACATAACTTCTATATAATTGGGGTTAAGCAAAAGAAGTCAAGTCGGGGTTAAGGATCCCAAAAAAGGGGAAAGCAAGTTGAAAATTACAAAAAATACAGCTCAATTACTTGATTTATGGCAATTATCTGGCTGAAAACATGAAAATCCTTCAAAATCACCAAAAATGATATTGAAGGATTCTTGATAAATGGGGTAAGTTTTTACTCAGAAATATGGTCTACTTCTTCTTTCTTTGGTGAGTTAGAGATTTCTGCTTTTTCAGGAAAAAACCTTCCTTGGAAGATCAGAATCATAGCTACACCCACAAATATTGCTGCATCTGCCACATTGAAAATAGGCCAAAGGGCAGTGTAACTACCTCCCCAAACTGGCAGCCATTCTGGTAGATAGCCTTCCCAGATATCGAAATAGAACATATCCACTACCTGACCATGAAACCATGGAGTTGAAGCATTATAAGGAGCATTATTTAACCAAACTCCATAAAATACAGAGTCAACTAAATTACCTATTGCTCCTCCTAAGATCATCGCTATACATACTATATATAAGCTAGGTTGTTTTTTCTCAATGATATGAAATAGGTAATATCCGATCCCACACATCGCCACTAATCGAAACGAAGTCAGTAGCAACTTACCATAGTCAGAGCCCAGTTCCATTCCGAAAGCCATGCCCGGATTGGTCGTGTAGTGCAGCTTAAACCAATCGCCGAAAATCGGAATCTGCCCGGGTGAACCAAAATCCATCTGGAAATGAACCAGCATTTTCACTGCTTGATCTATCAGAATTACCAATAAAGCGATGCCGAAGTATTTCAGGTATTTATTCATTATATACGTTTTGCTGTTAAGCTTTTTCTACCAAAACAGCCAGTTCAAAATCATCCATATCAAGCACAGTAGCTCCATCCAACGTAGAAGAAAGCTCCAGGTTTAACGCTTGTACCTCGGTTTGGATATATTCTCCGAAAGACTCCAGAGCATTTTTCACCAATTCATTATCGTCAGCTACTTTCACAGAAATCTTATCTTGTACTTCTAGTCCCATATCCTTACGTAGATTCTGAATACGGTTTACAAGATCTCTGGCTACACCTTCTTGCTTCAGTTCATCAGAAAGTGTCACATCAAGTGCTACTGTTACGCCTTGATCAGAAGCGACAGACCAGCCAGGAATGTCCTGAGAAGTGATCAACACTTCTTCCAAGAGCAGCTCCAGGCTTTCGCCTTCCACATCCACAGAGATTTTTCCTTCTCGCTCGATTTCAGCGATTTCGGCTTGCTCCCATTTATTGATCGCTGATACGACAAAACGCATTTTCGGCCCTAGTTTTTTACCTAGAACAGGAAGATTAGGCTTCACATTTTTCACCAAAATACCGGAAGCATCATCGATGAATTCGATATCTTTGATGTTCACTTCAGACTTGATTAATTCAGCCAAATGCTCGATCTGAGCCTTCGTCTTTTCTTTTAAGATAGGGATCAAGATGCGTTGCAAAGGCTGACGAACTTTCATCTTCTCTTTCTTTCTAAGCGAGTGAACCAAAGAAGAAATCGTCTGAGCTAAGTCCATACTTTCTTCCAAATCTTTATTGATCAACCCAGCATCGGCAGCCACCCAATCAGTCAAATGCACAGAAGCTTTTGCGTCAGCCCCTGACTCGGTCAAGTTTTGATACAACCAATCTGCATAGAATGGAGCAAAAGATGACATCAACTGAGAAAGTGTAAGAAGAGACTCGTAAAGCGTTTCGTAAGCCGCTTGCTTATCTGCATTCATATCGCCTCTCCAGAATCTCTTTCTTGCCAGTCGTACGTACCAATTAGAAAGCTGATCGACCGTGAAACTCATGATCGCACGAGTCGCTTTAGTAGCATCGTAATTATCCATTGCTTCTTCGACTTCACTGATCAAAGACTGAAGTTTGGACACGATCCACTGATCTAGCTCAGCACGCTCAGCTACTGGAATCGCTTTGGATTTGTCATAGACAAAAGCATCGAGATTCGCATAAAGCGCAAAGAAATTATAAGTGTTCTGAAGTGTGCCAAAGAAGCGACGCTGTACCTCAGTGACTCCATCCAGATTGAATTTCAAATTATCCCAAGGATTGGCATTGCTCAGCATGTACCAACGCACGGCATCTGGACCATATTCGCTTAAGGTTTTGAAAGGATCCACCGCATTGCCCAGTCGCTTGGACATTTTGTTGCCGTTTTTGTCTAAGACAAGTCCGTTAGCAATCACATTTTTGAAAGCCACGCTATCAAATAGCATCACGGAAATCGCATGCAGCGTGAAGAACCAGCCGCGTGTCTGATCCACACCTTCGGCGATGTAATCTGCCGGATAGTTTGCATTGAAAATATCTTCGTTTTCAAATGGATAATGCCACTGCGCATAAGGCATAGCTCCCGAATCAAACCATACATCGATCAAATCTGATTCACGCTTCATTTTCTCTCCTTTCGGAGAAACCAAAATCACATCATCTACATAGGGACGGTGAAGGTCCAGTTCCTTGCCTTCGTATGGAGATTTCTCCATAAAGCCTTTCGCGATAGATTCCTCAATCGCTTGCTCGAGCTCAGCGATAGATCCTATGCAACGCTCCTCTGTTCCATCTTCAGTTCTCCAGATAGGTAGCGGCGTGCCCCAGAAACGGGATCTACTCAAGTTCCAATCCACCAAATTCTCTAGCCAATTGCCAAAACGACCAGTACCAGTAGCCTCAGGCTTCCAGTTGATCGTCTTATTCAGCTCAACTAACCTATCCTTGTAAGCGGTGGTTTTGATAAACCAGCTATCCATCGGATAGTAAAGCACCGGCTTATCAGTTCTCCAGCAGTGTGGATAACTGTGCTCGTATTTCTCTACCTTGAAGGCCTTATTTTCATTTTTCAAGATGATCGAGATTATCACGTCGGTGCTCTTAAAGTCCGCTGCGTTCTCATCATCCTCGGTATAGTTTTTCACATAGAAATCATCCGCACCGTACTTTTTGTGGGCTGTGATCGCATGTTCGGCTACTTTTTCTACCAAATATTCACCAACGATCGAAATGAATTTCCCTTGCTTATCCACAATCGGAAGATCCTTCCCTTGCTCGTCCTTCACAAAGACACCAGGTACATTATTCTGCGCCAAAGTTCTAAAGTCATCCGCACCGAAAGCTTTCGCCAGGTGAACGATTCCAGTACCATCTTCTGTAGTCACATAGTCGCCGGAAACGACCGTGAAAGCTGGGTGTGCAAGTGCCAAACCAGCTATCGGGAACAGTTGCTCATATTCCCAGCCTAGCATAGTCTTTCCTTTGAATTCTTCGATTACTTCAAAAGGAATCAATTTGTCACCGCCCTTGTAATCTTCCAATTTCAGCTCAGCAGCTTTTAGATTCAGATAGGCATTCATTCTGGCTTTCGCCAAAATCACCGTGCAAGGATCGTAGGTATACGGGTTGAAAGTTTTCACTTTCACATAATCCAAGTTTTCACCGATCGCCAAAGCTGAGTTGGCAGGCAAAGTCCAAGGCGTAGTCGTCCAAGCTAGGATATAGGTATTTTCCTCACCTTTCAGCTTGAACTGAGCTGTGATGGAAGTGTCTTTTACGTCTTTGTAGGTACCTGGCTGATTCAGTTCGTGCGAACTTAAACCTGTTCCCGCAGCTGGAGAATAAGGTTGAATCGTATAGCCTTTGTAGATCAGATCTTTCTCGTAAAGCTTCTTCAACAAGCTCCAAACTGACTCTATGTACTTCGGCTCAAAAGTGATGTAAGGATCATCCAAATCAACCCAATAGCCGATTTTCTCAGTCATTTCGTCCCATTGATCCTTGAATCGCATGACCGTCTCACGACACTTTTGGTTGTATTCTTCCACGGAAATCTTCTTTCCGATATCTTCCTTCGTGATACCCAACTCCTTCTCTACCTGTAGCTCCACAGGTAAGCCGTGCGTATCCCAACCGCCCTTACGCTTCACTTGGAAACCTTGAAGCGTTTTGTAGCGACAGAAAACATCCTTAATGGCTCGTGCCATCACGTGGTGAATTCCCGGAGTACCATTTGCCGAAGGGGGACCCTCGAAAAAAGTAAATGTCTCCGCACCGTCACGGTTGGCTACTGATTGCTCGAAAATCTGGTTTTCTTTCCAGTACTTCAATACAGATTCCCCGATTTCGGGATAATCCACTTGTTTAAATTCCTGATATGTCTTCACTGTATCCTTTCTTAAGGGCAAGTAGGTGATAATTCAATTCTAACTGGCCGTATTCCCACCCCTGAACGGAGGTAAGCTTATTTAGGCTGTTCTTTTATTGCTTTTCAAGAGTCTACACCCTCAAAAGCAGGCACAAAGATAGGAGAAATCCCCCTTTTTGAGCGGGTCAATTGGAAAAAATGGAAGGAATGTCTTACAAGCCAGCTAATAAACACTAAGAACCTCTTACATCAATAACTCATTTTACATCCTGAATCTTGATTCTAGACTCTTGGCTATACCATCTTGATACTTATCTCTTGCTACTTGCTACTAATTTTCAAGTTTCAACTCATAGCTCACACTTCTTCCACCACCCTGTGGTATAAACACTCCTAATTCCGTCAAAGTCTGTAGATCGCGAGTCGCAGTAGCTTTGGATGCCTTGGTGATCGCAATGTATTTTTTAGCTGTCATTCCACCTTCAAAACCTGCAGGTCCTTCAGCTAGCATACGGTTGATGGCTTTCGTTTGTCGATCGTTGAATAAATCTTTGTAATGGTCAAAAAACTTGACTTTCTGTAAGGTGAAATTGATCAATAGCTCTGCGCTTTGCTGTGCATGCAGGACAGTATCGGCAAAATAGTCCAACCAATCCGTGATCTCATTGGAGCGTTGGCCACCTTTGAGCGCAGCGTAATACTCGTTTTTCTTCTCCTCAATAGTGCTCGAAAGACTGATCAAGGTCGCATGACCCAGACCCTGATGTAGCGCCTTTTCTGCCAAAGCACGACCTATACGACCATTTCCATCCTCAAATGGGTGAATTGTTTCAAAGTATAAATGCGTGATCGCAGATCGGATCAGCGGATTGTTAATCTCCTTGGTATTGCCCGGAGCAGTTCCATTAAACCATAAAATAAAGGCATTCATTTCTGAAGGAACCTGCTTCGAAGGGGGAGCTTCGAAATGCACAATTTCTTTCCCGATAGCCCCTGAAACAACTTGCATAGGCGAAGAATCTGCTCGCCATTGACCAGCGCGTACATAGCGATTCCCTTCCATGAGCAGCTCATGGCAGTCAAAAAGCATTTCTTCAGTCAAGTCTTCAGCAAATTCCGATCGGACCTTGATCATCAGCTTGGCAATGCCTTTTGCACGCTGATCTCTTACAAGTAAGGGTTGCTCCTCATGGATTCCCAGATTCTTTTTGATAGAAGACATTACGTCTGGGCGACTAAGAAACTCCCCTTCGATCTCGGAGGTTTTAATTGCTTCCATTACCATCATTTCTAGTAGAAGCTCAGTTTGATTTCCCTCGGACAAACCGGTTACTACACCAGAGATTTGTCCTGATTTCATGAGAAAATCGAGCAGTATTTTTCCAGACTTACCTTCGTGATAAGTAAATTTTGGCCAATCCGACTGTTCCCAGTTATAACTCATGAGCCGAATATACAACTTATTCGGCTCAAAAAATTCAAAATTATGAGCCGAATAGAATCGATAATCGGCTCATGGCTAATAAAACCTCCAAAAATGCCCAATTTTCCGTCATCGGCATTATCCTCTCGCTGTCAGTTTGTAAATTTCAAAATCACTCAAGCTATTTAGATGAAAACGAGAATTACTCTATACACTTTAGCATCATGCCTAGCTTTTGCATGCGCTGCTCCAAAAGAAACCAAAGTAGAAGAAGAAGCCCCAAAACTCTCTGGAAACCCCATTTTTGAAGGCTGGTATGCCGATCCTGAAGGAATTGTGTTTGGTGACGAATACTGGGTTTACCCAACTTTCTCTGCGGGCTACACTGATCAATTGCACTTCGATGCTTTTTCATCCAAAGACTTGGTGACCTGGGAAAAGCATGCAAATATCCTTGATACAGCTGCGATCAAGTGGGCGAGGCAAGCGATGTGGGCTCCAGCCGCAATCGAGAAAGACGGAAAATATTACCTTTTCTTTTCCGCTAACGATATCCAGCGTCCAAGCCGTCAGGGATGGGATCCAAATAATGATATCAATCACTTCGGCGGACTGGGTGTAGCAGTAGCTGATTCGCCTGGTGGACCTTTCAAAGACCATCTTGGTAAGCCTTTGCTTTCTGAGTTTTACAACGATGCACAGCCTATCGACCAGTTTGTTTTTAAGGACACCGATGGCACCTATTACATGCTGTACGGAGGCTGGAGCCACTGTAACATTGGGAAGTTAAATGCTGATTTCACAGGTTTTGAGCCTTGGGAAGATGGTGAGCTTTTCCATGAAATCACGCCTGAAGGATACGTAGAAGGGCCTTTTGTATTTATCCGTGAAGGAAAATACTACTTCATGTGGTCTGAAGGTGGCTGGACAAATACCAGCTATAAAGTCGCCTATGCGATGGCGGACACAATCACTGGGCCATGGGATCGAATTGACACCATCTTAGAGTCTGATACAACTGTTGCGATGGGAGCAGGTCACAATTCGGTGATTCAAAAGCCTGGAAGTGATGATTGGTACATGGTCTATCACCGCAGACCGATTCCAAATGAAGGAAGAGATCATCGTGTAACGGCAATTGATGTAATGGAATTCAACGAAGATGGAACGATCAAGCCTATAAAAATGACCTTCGAAGGAGTGGAGGCAAATCCGATCCTAGAGTAACTAAATAGCGCAAACTTAATTCCCAAATCCAGATGTTTCAACGCATCTGGATTTTTCTTTTTACAACAATAAAAATCTATATTTAAACAACTGAAAGCCAACTATTCAAGTGATTATTCTTTAATAAATCAATTCTATTTTAAGTCTTTCTTAGCAGTCAATTTTGAATAGTTATCTATGAAAATTTTTCCAAAACTCCATTTGTGGTTAATTCTGCCATTTCTTATCACCTTAATAGGTTTTTATGGCTACTGGACAGGTTTTAAAACTGCGCCGTTTCACTGGCATTTACACGGCCTTTCTGCCACCTTGTGGTATGTATGCTTGATTATTCAGCCATGGCTTTATCACAATCGACCCATTCAGGTTCATAGAAAAGTAGGAATGTTTTCTTTGCTGGTAGCAGGATTTGTCATCGCATCTGCTGTCAATATGATTCTAGTAAGCTTACCTAACATGAGTGAATTCTCACCGCTTTATCCAGTCAGATACAGTCTCGCTTTTGTTGATCTGATTTCAATAACTGGATTTACCTTATCTGTGGTCCTTGCCATTGCAAATGCAAAAGATACTCAGTCGCATGCCCGATGGATGATCTCAACGGTATTTTGGGTTTTAGCTCCAGGAACAGTGCGTTTTTCATTTATTCCTCTCGGTGCAATATTTCAGCCGAAAGAATTTTCTGACTTCCCATTTGCCTGGACGGATGTATTCATCTGGAATCAGGTTTTAATTATTTTGATTATTCTTTTTCTCATGGTTAAAGATTACCGGAAACAACAGAAAATCTATTTTTCCTACGCTTTAACCTTAGTAGCAACTATTCTTTTTATTCCTATAATTAATGGCTTAAAAGACGCAGCTTGGCTAAGGTCATTTTTTGACTGAAAGGGAAAGCTTACCATAAAAAAACAGCCCTGAAATTAATTTTCAGGGCTGTTTTGATTTCATTGACAAGTCTCTTTTAACTAGAAAATAGGATCTAATCAACTTATCATAATACCACTTTCACTTCTTTTTTGGCACCATTCCTTTCATAGCCAAGAAGTACTTCATCGCCTTTTTGGAAAGAGCTCAATGCCCGCATATAACTCATCATATCCACAATAGTAGAGTCGCCCATCTGCACCACCACATCTCCTTTCATCAATCCAGCAGCCTGTGCTGGTTTGTCCTCAGACACACCATCGATTCGCATGCCTTTGCCATCGTATAAGTAATCAGGCACAACTCCCAAGGAAACAGTAAACCTTGGAGAATCGCCAGAACTATCTTTTGTTTTAGTGAAGGCAAGCTTAGGCTCAGTGTCCAATTGGTCAATTAAGCGAGCTATGTATTTTACCACAAGCAATAACCCATCGTAATTGATCAATTCGGAATCATCCGAAGGCTTGTGATAATCTTCATGCTGACCGGTGAAAAAGTGAAGAACTGGCAAATCTTGCAGGTAAAAAGAAGTGTGATCTGAAGGACCAACACCTGACTCTGAAGTGACCAATTTCAAGCTATCAGCATTCGCCAAATCTAATGAAGGGACAAAACTTGGGCTAGTTCCCACGCCATTGATCGCCAGCGTTTTCTCAGCATTCAATCGACCCACCATGTCCATATTGATCATGTAATTGACTTGTGTAAGATCGATCGTAGGGTTTTTCACGAAATAATTCGAACCCCAAAGACCATTTTCCTCACCTGAGAAAGCAATAAACAGAAAGTTGCTTTTGTGCTCCTCATGTTGCAGAATTCTCGCCAAAGCTACCAAAGCAGCCGTACCGCTGGCATTGTCATCTGCTCCATTGTGAATAGCAGAATCACCGCGATGAAGTGAACCTTGTCCCCCCATTCCCAAGTGATCAAAGTGCGCTCCGATGACGATAGTATTTTCAGATTTGTTATCGATAAAGCCGATCACATTTCTTCCTGTCACACCTTCTCCATCCGTTCCGATTACGGCTTCCTCATGAGGATTAGTTGGCTTTGATACGGTGAAAGGCTGAAAATATTCCTCCGTTCCTTTGGGAATAAGACCGATTTCTTTGAATTCAACTGCAAGATAGTCCGCAGCTTTTTGCTCGCCGTCTGTGCCAATCGCTCGACCACCTAGATCATCTGCAGCTAGAAAGGTCACATCTTCTTTCAGTCCAGCTTTTAGGCTTTCATCCGTTGGAACAGTATCACAACTCCAAGTAAGCAATGCTGCTGCAACGGCAGTAAGTGAATATTTAGACAGAAATTTCATTTATTGATTAGTATTTTTATTTGGCTACAAGCAATCTCGCAATTAATAAGCTTCTGATTACTGGTCGCATGAGAACCGCTCGATTTCATGCTTTTTATCATATTTCGTCAAAGATAATAAATGGTAACTTTGCGCAGCAATTCTAAAAATTCAATTCAAAAATGAGACAAATTCTTGTTGCCTTCCTGCTACTTTCTTTTGCCTGCAGTCCTAAAAAAGATGTTCAAACAGAAATAGAAACTGAAGTTCATTCGGCATCTGATTCCTTATTGTTGACGCCTGAGGAAATGAAGTATTTGAAAAATATCAAGCAACTGACTTTTGGTGGAAATAATGCGGAAGCGTATTGGTCTTTTGATGATTCTATGCTGGTTTTTCAATCCGACTACAGCGAATGGGGAGCTGAGTGTGACCAAGTTTTCTATACAAATTGGAAGACCGATGATTTGCAAAATAATACTCCAAAACGTCTGAGTACTGGTTTGGGCAGAACTACCTGTTCCTATTTTCTTCCAGACAATAAGAGTATCGTTTATGCTTCTACACATCTTGGAGGTGAGAATTGCCCTCCAGTTCCTGAGCCTAGAACTGATGGAAAATACGTTTGGCCTATCTATGACAGCTTTGATATTTTCACTGCAGATATGGATGGGAATATCATTTCTCAACTGACAGATGAACCGGGATACGATGCAGAAGCAACCGTTTCTCCAAAGGGGGATAGAATTGTTTTCACTTCTTTAAGATCTGGTGATTTGGAACTTTATACCATGAATATTGATGGTACGGATGTGAAGCAAATTACCTCAGAATTGGGTTACGATGGAGGAGCATTTTTCTCCCCAGACGGCAGCAAAATCATCTGGCGAGCTTCCAGACCAACCTCTGAAGAAGATGTAAAAGTCTACAAAGACCTGCTTGATGAAGGGTTGGTGATGCCTACAAGCATGGAGCTATTCGTTGCAAATGCGGATGGAACTGACGTCAAAAAAATAACTGATTTGGGCAAAGCCAACTGGGCTCCATTCTTTCATCCGTCTGGAGAAAAGATCATTTTCGCCTCAAATCACCAGACTGAAAGAGGCTATCCTTTCAACCTTTTTATGATCATTTTGGACGGAACTGGCTTGACTCGTATTACACACGACGGGACTTTTGATGCATTTCCTGTTTTCTCAAATGATGGTAAGTACCTAGTCTTTTCATCCAACAGAAATAACGGTGGCACAAGAGACACCAATCTCTTTGTAGCCGAGTGGATTGGAAATTAACAATCGCCTGCAATCGAACACAGAAAGACCGTCACAATTGGCGGTCTTTTTGATTTTCTCCTTACTATTTCATAATTTTTAGCCTTAACTCGCCCAAAGTTACCTTTTTCAGTGGCTGAAACTCAGTCCAAATTCTTAATCCCTTTTTAAAATGAGCATATGAAATATTATACCCGATTGGTAATTCCTCTTTTGATAACCGTAGGATTAGCATTCACTAAACTTTATTACGGTGGCATATCAAAAGATTGGGAAGGAATATGGTCCTACCTGCCACATATTAATACTGTGTTGATTATTTGCGGATTTACTTGGTGCCTTATTGTTCTGATGAAAATATTGAAGAAAATCTTTATCAGACAATACGATATGTCTGAAGAAGATAATTTAAAGGCTAGAAAGGTACTTACGCAAATTAATATCCTTGTCAAAGTTGCCAATTTCATCATAGTGCTACTAGGAGTTGGATTGATACTCATTTCCTTCGAATCTGTAAGAAAGGTTGGTGTTGGTTTCTTCGCTTCGGCTGGAGTTGCTGGTATAATCATTGGTTTCTCTGCTCAAAAGGCAATTGGGACTTTAATCGCTGGTATTCAAATCGCAGTAACACAACCCTTCCGACTTGAAGATGCTGTAGTAGTGGAAGGAGAATGGGGCTGGATAGAAGAAATCAATCTGAATTACATCGTAGTTCGCATCTGGGATTTGAGAAGGCTGGTGCTTCCGACAACCTATTTTCTAGAAACCCCTTTTCAAAATTGGACTCGAACGTCTGCAGATCTTTTGGGGTCAGTTTTTCTCTACACAGATTATACAGTTCCTTTCGATGAACTTCGCAAAGAATTAGATCGGGTTTTAGAGACCACAAATTTGTGGGATAAAAAAGTAAAGGTGCTCCAAGTGTCAGATGCTAAAGAATTTACAGTGGAAACACGTATTTTGGTAAGTGCTAAAAATTCTCCTACAGCCTGGGATTTAAGGGTATATGTGAGAGAGAAAATGATAGAGTTTATTCAGAAAAATTATCCAGAAAGCCTTCCTAAAACTCGAGTGGAGATGACTCAAAAGTCTATGAACGATACATGATCTTGGTGTATCGCTGTTTTGTTTTTAGGTAACAATCTCGCCTAAGTTGCCTTTCCAAAAAGAAGGTTTGGTGGTTGAGAGTTTAAATTTACCTTCGCTCAAAGGTTATAAAGCATCCAAATTCTTTAGATATTCTACCGCCTGATTCATTAATTCTTCCTTATTTTTCAATTTATCCAGTGTGCGATAAGCCATTCCAATTCTGGGGTTATTTTCCAACTTTTCTCTGTTACGGTCATAGAAATGCCAGTAAAGACTATTGAAAGGACAAGCGCCCTCTCCAACTTTTTTGGTATGGCTATATGCGCAATGTCCACAATAATTACCCATTTTATGGATGTAGTTTGCTGAGGAAACGTAAGGCTTTGTGCCAACAATTCCTCCATCAGCAAACTGGCTCATCCCACGCGTATTGGTGATTTCCACCCATTCGATGGCATCGATATATACGCCCAAGTACCACTGATCCACTTCGTCTGGATGAATGCCGACAAGCAAAGCAAAGTTGCCAATGACCATCAAGCGCTGAATGTGGTGCGCATAAGCAAGTTCTAAGGATTGTCCAATTGAATGGCTTAGGCATTTCATTTTGGTTTCTCCAGTCCAAAACCATTCAGGTAGCTTTCTTTTATGGTTGAAGAAGTTCATGTTTGCGAAATCCGGCATTTTTGCCCAATAAATCCCGCGCATGTATTCTCTCCAGCCTAGAATCTGCCGGATGAATCCTTCTGCCTGCGATATATCAATTTCATATTGGTGTTCTTTCCAGTAGGCTTCTACTTTTTGTACTACTTCTAGCGGGGAAAGCATTTTGGTATTTAAAGCAAAACTTAATCTGGAGTGAAATAAAAAGGGATCCCAGGTGGTCAAGGCGTCTTGATAGTCTCCGAAATGGATAAGTAAGTGTTTACAAAAATGATCCAAAACCTCTAGGCTTTCTTCCCTCGAACAGGGCCAAGCAAATGTATTTTCATCTATTTTCCCAATAGTTTTAACATCAGCTTTTTGCACCATTTCAAGAATCTCGGAGATATCTTTTTGGTGTTTTTTGGCTTTGCGAATCAAGCGTTTGTCTTTTAGAGCAGACCTGTTTTCATGGTCAAAATTCCATTTTCCTTGAAGTGGTTCTTTCCCATCCATGAGGATATCAAAGTCCTTTCTCATTTGCCGGTAAAAACTCTCCATCACAAAGGTTTTCTTTCCCTGAAAGAAGTCCTTGACATATTCTCGCTCCGTTAAAAAATGCTCTGAATCAACTCCTCGGCACGGTATACCTAGATTTTTACCAATAGTTTTCAATTGCTCATCTAATCGATATTCGTCTGGTAATTGATATTCGAATTGATCAAAGTTGTGTTGATCAACCATCGAGTTGATCATTTCCTCCAAGTTTTGGCTATTGTCTTTGGCATCCAAACTGACATAAATTACTTGGTGTCCCTTGGTTTCAAGGTCCTTGGTAAAGTTTCTCATGCTCAGGAAAAAAGCAATTACCTTTTGAATATGATGAGGGACATAATCAGTCTCCTGTCTCATTTCAAGCATCAAATAAGTGATAGAAGAATCTTGCTCTTCAAACCAAGAATGTTGAGAATTCAGTTGATCACCGAGGATTAGCCGTAAAGTTTTGGGCATAAAAAAAGGGCTTTTAATAAACTAAAGCCCTTTTCACACTATTTTGTTTGGATCAATACTTGAAACAAGGCATGGAAGATTTCCTACCTGCACCGCGCTTATTGGTGGCAAGAAAGCTGTAACGCAAGCTGATTTCGTGTGCACCTCCTGTGTTGGCATTTCCAAGTGAAGAAAGGGTGAAATCGTGGCTATATCCAACGTCAAGTCCTCCTCCAAGAGATATTCCTACCAATCCTATAATCGCTTCATGGTTTGGAATTTCGCTTTGCTGTACAGGAATTCCTCTATACCAAACACCCAAAACTAAAGGCTGAATATTTATCTGTGCTCCCATATCCAATTGTGAAAAAGAACCTTGATTTTTATAATTGAAGGCAAAAGTCAATTCTTTGGTGCCAAATTTTTGATTCAAGTATTCACTGGAGCTTCCTCCAGAAAGATCAAATTTCACACCTCCATGAGCAGAGATTTTCAGTGGTAATCTGCTGTTTGCTCCATCTAGAAAGGAAATATTAGGCTGTGTCAAATGATGTCCTGCAAGTCCAAACCACAGGTTTTCATTATGGAAAACCATTCCGAAGCTGTAGTCCATAAACTGATGACTGATTCCCTCACCTAGACTTTCTCCGCTATTTCCACCCACGGCGCCTGTTTGATCGTCGATTTGGCTTCCAAAAACTAAGTCTCCAAAATAAGCATCCCTATCCATGTAACTTACTTGTCCACCCATTCTCAAAAATGATCTAAATCCTAACCTCATTCTGTAAGAATAAGTCGCTCCGATCTCAGTCGTGCTCAGGTTTGCCATACTTTGTTCGGATCTGTTGACAATTAGCCCTACACCGCTGTTTGCGCTGAAAATGTAATGATCAGCATAGGCCGAATAGGAGTTGAAAGATTGATCTAGTCCAGGCCATTGATTTCTGTAATTGACGCCAATAGTTGTCATCTCTGAAGCGCCGGTCATAGCTGGATTTAGATACAATGGAGCAGCATAAAACTGTGAGTATTGAATATCCTGGGCATTCACAGTTAGGCATAATATGCTCATAGCAAGCAGCAGATAAACGTTTTTCATATTCTATCTAATAAGGGTGACTCCTCCTGTTTGGGTGTTTTGCTCACTATCTTTGGAGGTGTAGGTGATTTGATATAAATAATTGCCAGGGGGTGAAGCCTGACCATCGTGTGTTCCATCCCAGCCTTTAGTTTCTAGGCTTGAAGTGGAATAAATTTTCTCTCCCCATGTATTGAAAATTGTCATGGAGAATTCGGTTACTGCCCTGAGTTTGGGGATAAACGTATCGTTCAGGCCATCTCCGTTAGGGGTGAAAGCATTTGGTATGGTAATAAATTCTAGTGGGGCATTTACTTGGATTATATTTTTCTCAGTACTGGAACAGCCATAGATATCATAAGCTGTAAGGATAACTTCGAAATTGCCTGCATTCTCAAATTTGTGAATTGGGTCTTTTTCTTTTGAGGCTTTTCCATCGCCAAACGACCATTCCCAGCCTATAAACTCTTCGGAAATGACACTTTCGAAGATGATTTCCTCGTCAACCTGTACTTCTGGTTCGCTGTTGATTTCTAACTTTCTATAGTCAAAATCAAGTCTTCCCGCCTTGTTGATTTGAGTTGGGAAATCTACTCTTACTTCAGTTTGAGAAGTGCAGCCTAAAGCGTCTGTTATGTTGACTTTTAGGCTACCTGAAGTGTTGAAATTGATTTCTCGGGTATCATTTTCTCCTGAACTCCAAGAGATTTTATAAGGTTGAACTCCACCTTGTATTGATACCCAGGCTACTCCTGTGATCGTGCCGATAGTACAATCCACATCTAAGGCAGTTTCTATTCTTGCTTGAATTGGCTGAGCGTCCGCAATAGTAAATGATTTACTCACAGAACAGCCGCTTTCATCTGATACTAGAAGTTGATAAGTGCCAGCAGACAAATTCTCTCGATTTAAATCTGCAGTTGGATCGTCAAGCCATTTGGTAGTGTAATTACCAGAATTGCCTTTCACGTTTAAGCGGATAACTCCTGAATTTGACCCTGAACAGGTAATGTCACTTTGCTCAATTAACTCCACTTCGAGGGCTGAGGCCGTTCCAATATTGAATTGCTTTTCTACAGTACAGCCTAGTGCATCAGTAACTGTAAGAGAATAATTTCCTGCTATTACATTGCTAAGCTTGGTAGAAGTCTGTCCGTTACTCCACTTATAAGTATATGGTGCAGTACCGCCTTGAGTAGTGACTTGGATTTCTCCGTCACTTGTACCCGCACAGCTTTCTGGTACAACAGTTTCTTTTAGTTGCATCGAAGTAGCTGCTTCGACAGTATATGAAGCTTGAAATGAACAACCGGTTTGATCCTTTATTAAGACACTATAAGTACCTGCGGCAAGATTGGTGAGATTTTGGGTAGATGACCCGTTATTCCATTTGAATGTATAAGGTGCTTGTCCGCCTTTGATCTCCAAATTAATAGCTCCATTATTTTGACCAGAGCAACTTAGGTTTTGAATAGCTTCAGCTACTTGCATTCCTTCTGCTGCAGCTTTGATCTCGAAGGTGGTGGTGACATCACAATTATATATGTCTGCAATTGTAACAGAATAGGTACCAGGTGCCAGATTGGTTGCTTCCCAGGTATCTTTCAGTCCATTACTCCATGTGATTTGGTAAGGCTCTCCTCTCCCTACTTTTACACTAATTTTCGCTGAACCATCCATGCCAGATCCACAAGTTGCATCTGTTTTCTCCAGTGGGTTGAGAATAAGTGGATAAGGTGGCTGAACTACAATTCTTTCGATATGTACTTTGCCGACTGCATCAGTGATTTCTACAGTATAAGTACCGGCGAATAAATTGGTTCTGTCTTTAGTAGTCTGAAGGGTGTTCCATCGATAAGTATACGGAGCAGTACCTCCTGTAACATCCAGGATAATATGTCCTTTTTCCGAATGTGAGCAAAGAGCAAGTTTTCCTGAGACCCCCACAGTAATTCCAACTCCTGAATTTGTCTCTACCCGATTTTGGCTTGCAATTAGCTCTGACCCTTCAAATTTGGTCTGAGCTGACACAGATACACTGGTCACTAAGCACCAAAAGAGGCTGAGTATCATTAGGCCATATGTAGAACATACCTTTGTCATGTGGTTTACTAAAGTTGGAAGCTGGGTGACTTTTCAACTTTCTAAAATTGTCTTATAAATCAAGATTACTGCATTTCATTTTTAAGAATATTATTTTATGTAAGTCATATACAACAAAATGATATTCTTTATAATGGGGTGTATTCCGAAATAAGTATAGAATTATTCTTTTATGCAAGAGGCAGACAAAAAGTTCTTAAAACGAAATGCATCTAAAAAAAGTGTTATTTTTCCTTAGATATTGCAATAGTCAAAAAAAGTAGGAAATGATGCTTTTTTATGATTATAAAAACAAAAAAGCCTCAGAAAGAGGCTTTTAAAAAAAAAAGTGAATTTTTCAAGATTTTTTCTTGAAAAGTATAACAAGTTGTTTTTCAGCTTAATATTTGAAGCAAGGAATAATTCGTTCTCTCTGGTTTCTGCTCTTCGAATCTCCCCATAAAAATGAATAAGTGAGGGATATCTCATGTGCACCTCCACTATTTCTAAGTCCTAGTTTCGAAATAGTGACATCATAAGAATAGCCAATGTCAAGACCATTTTCCAAAGAAACGCCCACCAAACCAATGAATGCCTCATTATTTGGAAGGTTGTTTTTTGTGGGGATTCCACGATACCAAATCCCAAGTACTAGCGGCTCAAGATAAAATTGTGCTCCGATGTCTAGTTGATTGAAAGGATCTTGTTGTTTGTAGTTGAAAGCAAATGATACAGATCGTTCTGAATAAGAATGTGTAAAGTAATTTCTTCGACCTCCGCCCAAGTCAAACTTTATTCCACCCTGGGCAGATAATTTCATTGGCAGTTTTGAGATTTGACCTTCTACAAAAGATGTATTTGGTTCTGAAAGATGATGTGCTGAAGCTCCGAGCCAGATCCTCTTAGAGTAAAACATACCTCCAATACTGTAATCCACAAAACTGTAGCGACTATCAATCGGAATTCCATTGAGCTCATCTGTGATCCCGCCAATTGTTCCATTGATGATATCGATCTGAGAGCCAAACACCAAGTCTGAGAAGAATGCATCTCTTTGCATATAACTGACCATGCCTCCTACTCTGAAAAATGTGTTTTCACTCAATTGCAAACGGTATGCGTAAGAAAGGCCAATCTCATTGGTGGATAGGTTTGCCATGCTTTCTTGACTTCCATTAAAAATTAAACCTATACCACTATTATAGTCAAATATATAATGGTCGATATAAGCTGAGTAGGAGTTGAAGTTTTGGTCAAGGCCAGGCCATTGATTGCGGTAATTTACACCTACACGGGTAAGTTCACTAGCACCAGTCAAAGCTGGATTCAAATATAAAGGAGCAGCGTAAAATTGAGAGTACTGGGTATCTTGAGCTATTACATCTGAAAAAATGCAACAAATAGCCCCTATAGTAATTAATACACCGATTATTCTCCTATACATAGACAATTATGCCTTGACCAAACAAATTTATGCATTTGTAAATTGGCAAGGTTTATATTATTATGAATTAACGATTTGAAACATCTAGGGCTTATGATTGGGGCTCAATCAAATGAGTTTCAAAACATTATTATTGAAGCACAACACAATTGAAGCGCATTCGAAATAATGCTGATGCTATTCAATAATTATACCAAAGGGTTCAATAATTATTAAAGGAGGAATTAAATGTCGATTTCGACCTGATTTCTTATCAAATCCTCAAATATTTCACGATTTCTTATCAATTGAGCTTTTCCTTCCCAAACCAATACTTCAGCAGGTCTAAGCCTAGAATTGTAATTAGAGGCCATACTGATTCCATATGCCCCAGCATTTTTAAATACTAAAAGATCTCCCTTACTGACTTTTGCAAGCATACGGTCTTTTGCTAAGGTATCTGTTTCGCAGATGTAGCCGACTACATTATAGGGATGCAAATCTCCAGCTGGATTACTTAGGTTATACACATCATGAAATGCATCATACATCATTGGTCTGATTAGGTGGTTTAACCCAGAATCAACACCCACAAAGGTGATTTGAGGCGTCTTTTTCACCACATTTGATTCTACCACCAGATAGCCAGATTCACTCACCAGGAACTTCCCTGGCTCTAACCAAAGCTCCAATTTCCTCCCGTATTTCTCGCAAAAGTCATTAAAGGCTTTGGATACTTTTGTACCTACTTCCGCCATATCTGTCGAGGGGTCGCCAGCCTTATAGGCTACTTTGAAGCCTCCCCCAAAATCCAGAAAAGTGAGATTTGGGAAATTCATAGCTGCTTCAAAGAGCACATTTCCACCTCTCAAAAAGATCTCAGCATCTAGAATATCAGATCCAGTATGAATATGAAGTCCTACGATGTTGATCTTGTATTTCTCCACAACAGCTAATATCTCGGGAAGCTGATGAATAGAAATCCCAAACTTACTTTGAATATGACCTACAGAAATTTTCGCATTTCCGCCAGCCATGATATGGGGATTTATACGGATGCACGCTGGCTTTGTATTTCCGTAAACAGCACCAAACTCCTCCATTAAGGGAATGCTGTCAAGATTGATCATTATTCCCAATTCCACAGCCTCCTGAACCTCTCGAAAGTTAACGCCACTAGGAGTATACATGATTTCTGATGCCGAAAACCCTGCTAGCATACATATTTTGGCTTCTTCGATAGAAACTGCATCAACGCCTCCTCCGGCTTTTTTCACCAATTTCAAAATATTGATATTGGATAGTGCCTTAGTGGCATATTTGATCTTCAGAGGTACAGTGGCAAAAGCTGTCAGGAGAGATTTGATTTGACTCACGATCTTTTCTCCATCATATATATATACAGGCGTGCCGAATTCTTGAGCAATAGATTCTATGTTTATTTCCTGAAGTTGAGTAGGATGCTGAGGTGCTGACATTGTCTGAAATTTGCGGGCAAAGATAGCCAAATAACAAAAAAAGGAGGCATTTGCCCCCTATTTTCATAAGTTATAGTGTAATTAAGAAAATTTTGTTTCCAAGCTTAAATATAATTGAAGGAGGCCAAATTAACCTCCTTGTACCCAATTTAAGGCGGTTAAATATTGTTAACCTCTCTTCTTAGCCTGATTATAGGATTAAATTTGTAAAATGTCGAAGAGTAATATTATCCTAATCGTTGTTTTGATGTCACTTGCCAGCTTTGGCTTGATGGGCTTCCAATTCTACTGGGTAAAAAATGCCATTCGAATTAATAGAGAGCGCTTTGATCAAAATGTCTATCAGGCACTTTCTTCGACAGTAGATGAGCTGGAAAAAGGGGAAACATCAGCTGCGTTTTATGGCTATATGATGAATGACTCTATCATCAGTAGGTCATTATTTGAGAAAATCGATCCGATCGATTTTGACGTTACTGTAAATTCCAGACGAATTTCTAGGCCTAGGCCTTCACTGGTTGATTCCTTCTTTCAAGAGCCTGCGCCTAGAGTGAGTCAGACATTCAAAAGGATACTTGAATCGCAAGGAGTTGATATGAATCAACTGGAAGAATTGGAAGCCTTTTTTGCTTACATGACTCCCGAACTAGCCTCTAAGATGTTCACTCCAGACGAAATGGAGGTTTTGCTAAAAGAAAAAGAGCGGCAATTCCAGTATTTAAGTCGCATAGAGACTTCTGCAAAGAAATCTGCTCCTTCTCAAATTGAACAAGTAGTGGAGATGCGTCCAGAGGTCAACATCAGTCCAGATGCTTTGGAAAAAGTATATAGGACAAACATTAAGATTGATTTCATCAATAAATATGTAGATGAGATAAATGCTGGCCAAAAAGCAATTTTGGACAGAATGGATACTGCGAAGGTGAGAAGAATTCTGAAAGGATTCTTGTTAGAGAGGAATATCACCGAAGATTTTGAATTAGCATTACTTAAAGATGACCGGTCTTTGCTGCCGATCGGCCCGGTAAAACAGCAATTTGTGTTATCCCAACAAGGAATCCAGGCAAGACTATTTCCTAACGACATTTTTAACAAGGCAAATTTTTTGACGGTATATTTTCCCGAGAAAAATGCGCACGTTATTCGTGAAGTTTGGCTGCCTTTATCAAGCTCAATCCTGTTTATAATCGTAATTATTTCTTGTTTCATTTACGCCATTAAGGTGATCATTCGTCAGAAAGCACTTTCAGATACCAAAAATGATTTCATCAATAATATGACGCATGAATTCAAGACCCCCTTAGCTACCGTTAGTCTAGCAGTAGAAGCACTTCAGGATCCTGAACTGTCCAGTCAGGATAAGTTTCGAACGCGATATTTGGGCATTATTAAAGATGAAAATAAACGTTTGGTCTCTCAGGTGGAAAACGTTCTTCAGGCTGCTGCGTTGGATAAAAAGGATTTCAAACTGAAAATAGAATCTCTGAATTTGGCCGAAATATTAGAAACTACTGTTGATCACTTTGGCCTTCAGGTCGAAAAGAGGGGGGGACAGATCACTTTTATGAATGAGCTAAGTGAGCCGATGGTCCAAGGCGACTTATTTCATCTCACCCATATATTCAATAATCTGTTGGACAATGCGAATAAGTATTCTCCGGACAGTCCGTTTATAACGATTGTAGCAAAAGATGATGCTGATGAGGTATTCATTACCATCAAAGACGAAGGAATCGGGATGAATAAAGATGCACAAAGGAAAATTTTTGATAAATTCTATCGTGTTCCTACCGGCAATGTTCACGATGTCAAGGGCTTCGGTCTAGGTCTTTCTTATGTAAAGGCCATGTTGGAAGCACATAAAGGAGGAATTCAAGTAAGTAGCGAACTTGGAAAAGGAAGCTCATTCACCATTAACATACCAAAGAAACAATGAGTAAAGCAAAATTACTAGTGGTCGAAGACGATCCAAATTTAGGTGATATCCTACAGGAATATTTGGAAATGAAAGGTTACGAGCCTACGCTTTGTCGTGATGGTGAAGAAGGTTGGAACAAATACAAAAAGGGGAAATTCGATCTTTGTCTTCTGGATATTATGATGCCAAAAAAAGATGGATTCACTTTAGCCAAAGAGATAAAGAAAGTGGAGGAAAACCTACCTATTCTTTTCCTGACGGCAAAAAACCAAAAAGATGATATCATCGAAGGTTTGAAAATTGGCGCTGATGACTACATCACCAAGCCGTTTAGCATGGAGGAATTACTTCTTCGTGTCAATGCTATCTTGAAGCGAACTCATAAAAGCGAAGAAGTCAACCCATTAAAAGTATACTCCTTCGGAGGATTCACGTTGCACTACGATGAGCAAATCCTGGAAGGACCAAAAGGACGACATAAGTTAACTTCAAAGGAAAATGAGCTCATTCGCTTGTTGGCTTCTGAAATCAATAATCTTGTAAATAGAAGTCATGCGCTCAAGCAAATCTGGGGAGACGACAGCTACTTCAATGCCAGAAGCATGGATGTGTACTTGAGTAAAATCCGAAAACTTCTTAAAGACGACCCAAAAGTTCAAATCATTACTGTCCACGGTGAAGGTTTCAAGTTGATCGTAAGCGAGGGATAAAAGGATTTCGGATTTACGATATTCGATTTCAGATTTTCCGAACTCTTACAACTAGCTAAAAAAAGAATATAGCCGGAGCGATCTAAAATTGCTTCGGCTTTTCTTATTTCTCTAAACTCTTGGCTCTTGATTCTAGACTCTAAGGTCTTTATACTTATATCTAAATACTAGCGACTTGCTACTTGATACTCAGTCAATCATTTCCGCGCCAATTCCATTTCCTTCAGGAAAAATCACTTCTTCTGGTGTGATGATCACTCCTTTGGCAGGATCTTTAGAAAGAAGCATCGCGCCATCCATATCTACATAGTCCAGCAGCGGTGCAATATGAGCAATAGCTGTGATTCCCACGGATGATTCAGTCATGCAGCCAACCATCGTTTTCATCCCAAGTTTTTTGGCTTCGTGAATCATACGAAGTCCAGGCGTGATTCCTCCTGCTTTAACCAACTTCACATTGACTCCATGAAACAAGCCATGACATTTTTTCACATCAGATTCTACGATGCAGCTTTCATCTGCGATTATAGGTAATTTGCTGTGCTTAAAAACCTCCCTCATTCCTTCCAAGTCATCCTTTCCCAGTGGTTGCTCCATGAACTCTACACCCAATTTTTTTAATTCACCAGAATAATTGATAGCCTGCTCTGCGGTCCACGCGCAATTTGCATCGATTCTGAAGATAGCATCTGTATGCTTTCGAAGTTCTCGGATAATCGCCAAGTCATCAGAAGTACCCAGCTTAATTTTATAGATCGGCCAGTGAACTTCCTTCATTTTTGCCACCATTTTCTCCACCGTATCGATTCCAATCGTAAAGTTTGTTAGGGGAATATCAGCAGGATTAAGTGCCAGCAATTCGTATAGTTTCTTTCCGAAATTCTTAGAATAGATATCCCATGCGGCCATATCTAGGGCACACTGAGCAAAAGGATTGTCTTTAAAAATGTCTTTGCCAAGACTCCAAAGTTTAGCAGGAGTTTCCCATTTACCTTTTTCTACAACAGGTCTGAAATTCTCCAAACATTCCATCATATTAGTGATGGTCATGCCGTAAAATGGATTCGTAGTCGATTCGCCTAAACCGTAAAATGCACCATCTTGCAGTTTTACTAGTAAGGTGTCTTGCACATCCCTGCTTTGGTGGGCGATGGTAAATGTGTGTTTGAGCGGAAGATCGACTACGTGAAAAGATAAATTCATTTCGGGAAATATTCTATTTGGAGCAAAATTAAAGCGTTTTTTGCTTGTATGGTAGAAAGGATTACATTTTATTCAAGGTAAATAGAAATAATTATGAAAGCCAATTCTAAATTCTCAATTAGCTTGTTTTTGCTGTTATTGATTTCAATACTTAGTTGTAAAACAGCAAATGTTTCAAATTCAGAGGCTACTCAGGTTTCCACTCTTGAATCCGCCTACTCAAAATTCAAAGAATCGGATATCACTCATAGAAGGTTCAAGCATGCTGACTTGCAGCCTTTGATTCAGAAACATGCTGATGCTTTTGTGGTCACTAAATTGGGAGAATCAGTGGAAGGCAGAAGTATTTCCAGCTTGGATTGGGGAGAAGGTAAGACCAAGGTAATGCTCTGGTCTCAAATGCACGGAAATGAAAGTACAGCAACTATGTCTCTTTTTGACCTATTCAATTTTCTGGAAGCGAATGGAGACGAATATGACGAACTTCGTGCACTCTTAAAATCTAATCTTGATCTCAAATTCATCCCGATGATCAATCCCGATGGAGCCGAGCAGTTCAAGCGGAGAAATGCGATTGATATCGATTTGAATCGTGATGCGATTTCTCAGATTTCTCCTGAAGCTATCATTTTGAAAGGGGCTAGAGATGATTTTGAACCAGAATTTGGGTTCAACCTGCACGATCAGCAGATTTATTACAATGCCTCAGGAACCCCTAAACAAGCTACTATTTCAGTTTTGGCTCCAGCCTATAATTATGCTACCGATGTAAATAAGGTAAGAACAAGGGCGATGCAAACAATCGTTGGGATGAATGAGGTTTTGCAGCAAGTAGTGCCTGGCCATGTCGGGAAATATAATGATGCCTTTGAACCTAGAGCTTTCGGAGATAATATTACTAAGTGGGGAACGAGTACGATTTTGATAGAATCTGGAGGTTACCCAAATGACCCGGATAAGCAGTACATCCGCCAGTTGAATTTTATGATAATCCTCAATGCCTTGGAGCAAATCGCGAGTAGAAGCTACGAGCAATATACTACTGAAGAGTATTTTGCTATTCCTGATAACGACTTGCAACTGGTTGACTTGCTACTCAATGAAGTTCAGGTACCGGTGAATGGGAACTACTATCCAGTGGATCTTGGCATCAGACGTAGAGATATTACCGCAGGAGACACTTATTACATGTCTGCTTCTGTGGATGACCTAGGGGACTTGCAGGTGTATTTTGGATTGGAGGATTTTGATGCTTCAGGGCTAAAGTACGTGGAGGGAGAAGTTTATGAAACGGCTTTTGAGTCGGTGGCTTCCCTAGACGATGCAAAGGTAATGGAGCTTTTGAAGCAGGGATACTTGGCTGTGAAAGTTAATAATGGAGCAAAAGGAGACTTACACCAGCTTCCGATTTTGGTACTGAAAAGTACCGAGTCATTCTCCTCAGGTTGGAAAACGGGAGAAAGCACAAATTTCTTTTTGGAGAAGGATGGAGTTAGAAAATATGCTGTTGTAAATGGCTATTTGATAGATCTGGAAAATCCAAAAGATCAAGAATTTAAGCAGCGTGTTTATTGATAAATCAATTTCCAAAAGGTAAATAAATATTTACCTTTTGGAATCATTTTTTAGTAATATTGTTTTTATGAAGAGTTCTGAATTGTTAAGACTGCTTGAAAAAGATGGATGGTTTTCAGTTTCCCAGAAAGGCTCCCATCTTAAAATGAAGCATGCAACAAAGGGCGGAACCATTATTTTCCCAAATCACGGAAGTAAAGAGGTCGGTAAAGGCCTTGAGAGAAAAATTAAAAAAGATGCTGGGATTGCTAAATAAAAGATAATGAAGACAAAAAAACTTAAAATGATTTTGGAAAAAACTGATACTGGTTTTTCAGCTTTTTCTGAATCCTATGCAATTTTCACAACTGGAGCTACAATCCCTGAGTTATTAAATAATGCCTTAGAAGCGGTTAATTTTTATTTTGAGGAAGAAAATAATAATTTTAATTCGGAGGATTTAAAATTTGAAATTGATTTTCAACAATTCTTTCAATACTATAAGGTGTTGAATTCAAAGTTCCTGGCTGAAAAAATTGGGATGAACCCTACACTTCTTTCACAGTATGTACAGGGCCAAAAAAAACCATCTGATAAACAAACTCAGAAAATTCTGTTGGGGATTCATCAAATTGGAAAGGAACTATCAGAAATTAATCTCATTCACAGTTAAACAATATTAAACCCGCTTCTTGGCGGGTTATTTGTTAATTAGCTAACGTCCATAATTTTTAAAACAATGAAAAAAAATCTTTCCGCAATTCTTTTCGCCGTAGCGATCGTCATTGCATCTATCGTACTGGGAAACGCTATTATCAATCGAAACCGGCCTCAGGGTACAATCAACGTGACAGGTTTGGGAGAGAGCAATTTCACCTCTGACTTAGTTGTGTGGGAAGGAAATTTCAGTAGAGAAAGCTTCGACTTGAAATCTGCTTATGCTGATCTGGAGAAAGACAGAAAACTGGTTTCAGACTATTTGATCTCCAAAGGCATTCCTGCCGAGAAGTTGATTTTCAACGCAGTAAATACCAATCCAAAGTATCAGCAGAATTACTCCAACGATGGGAGGTATTTGGGACAGACCTTCGATGGATACACACTCAATCAATCCCTGAAAATTGAATCCACCGAAGTGGAAAAAGTCGAGAAAATCTCTAGGGAAATCACCGAGTTATTGAATCAAGGAATTGCTTTTTACTCCCAGCAGCCAAGATACTATTACACTGAGCTGGAATCACTCAAACTGGAGATGATTGCCAAAGCTACCGAGGATGCCCGTATCCGGGCCGAGCGCATCGCAGAAAACTCCAAAGGAGATCTCGGAGACCTGATCTCAGCGAATATGGGAATATTTCAGATCACAGGTCAAAACTCCGGCGAAGACTATTCCTGGGGTGGTACTTTCAACACCGCAGACAAAAATAAAACTGCTTCGATTACGATGAAGCTAATTTTTGAGGTGGATTAAATACCCAAGACTATAAACAATTTTGTTTCTCACAGCTTTTATAAATGTGAGAGCTACTCTTCTATTAACTCTATTTTCTTTTTCCCTTATGCTTTATCAGTTTGACAAAAATTCCTCGGCTTCTGATTGGAGAATTGTTGATGATGTGGTGATGGGCGGAAGGTCTGATGGCTCTTTCCGTATTAATGAGGAAGGAAATGGGGTGTTTGAAGGTTCGGTATCCTTAGAAAATAACGGGGGTTTTTCATCTGTCCGGCATAGAGCTACTTTTCAGGTTCAAGGTCAGAAAACCATTAAAATCAGATTGAAAGGAGATGGGAGCAACTATCAATTTCGAGTGAAAGCAGATACAAATGACCGTCATTCCTACATCGCGGACTTCCAGACGTCTGGGGATTGGCAAACTGTAGAAATCCAGCTTTCAGCTATGTATCCAGCTTTTCGTGGAAGAAATCTGTCTATCCCCAACTTTAATCAAGCAAAGATTGAAGAGATAGCATTTTTGATTGGCAATAAAAAGGCTCAAACTTTTCGCCTAGAGATAAAGTCAATCGAGCTTATTTGAGCGTAGTTCCTCAAGTCTGAATCAGGCATTTAACAGAAATAAATCTTCGTTAGCTCTAGGTACTTATCTTTGTGCTAGATCGAATTGATGTGAAAGAGAACAAGACTACCAAAACCGCCCTTCATCCCCGCAATGCCCATCGGGAGCGTTACGATTTTCCAAGCTTAATTGGCAGTCAGCCTGAGTTGAGCAAATACGTGGCAGAAAATAAATACGGAGACCTCAGCATAGATTTCGCCGACCCAAATGCGGTCAAAGAACTCAATCGAGCTTTGTTGAAGCATTTTTATCAGGTTTCAGCGTGGGATATTCCAGAGGGATATCTTTGTCCTCCCATTCCAGGTAGAGCAGATTACCTTCACTATGTCGCGGATATGCTGGCGCAAAGCAATTCAGAAAAACTTCCAAAAGGCGAAGACATCAAAGTTTTGGATATTGGAACAGGGGCAAATTGTATCTATCCCATACTCGGAAATTCCATATACAATTGGAACTTCATAGGCTCAGAGATAGACGAAAAAGCCTTAGATTCTGCACAGGAGAATTTGTATGCAAATCCCCAGTTTCGAGGAAAAATAACCCTAAGGCTTCAGGAAAACCCGAAGGAAATTCTCACTGGGATAATCAAATCTGACGATGTTTTCGACTTGGTAATCTGCAATCCTCCTTTTCATGAATCCCAAGCTGCTGCTGAAGCAGCGAGCACGAGAAAAGTCAAGAACCTCAAAGGCAAGGTGGGCAAGAAAGTTACCCTGAATTTTGGCGGGAGAAATAATGAATTGTGGTGCGAAGGTGGCGAACTCGTTTTTATCCAAAAGATGATCCGGGAGAGTGTCACATTCAAGTACAACTGCTTTTGGTTCACTGCTATAGTATCCAAGGAAGAGCATGTACGAGAGTTGGTTTTAGCGTTGAAAAAAGCAAGAGTCGCTGACCGACAAGTGATAGAAATGACTCAGGGCAATAAGAAAAGTAGGTTTATTGCCTGGACTTTTTTGAATCCTGAGCAGCAGGAGAATTGGAGGAAGAGAAGATGGTGATAAATTTAAAATTTCCAAACCCAGAAATAAAAAAGTCGATTTGAGGAAATTCAAATCGACTTTCTTGTGTCTAGATACTTGATACTAATTTCTTGAATCTTGTTTCTAGCTTCTTGGTTCTTAATTTAACGTGCTTTCCACACTGATCTCCAAATCCAAAACTCTGGATATTGGGCAGTTTTCCTCCGCATCTTTCACTAGTTCATCGAATTTGCTTTGGTCGATTCCTTCGACTTTTGCTTTGAGCACCAAATGTGATTTTTTCAGTGTTCCTTCTTCAAAGGTGATATTCGCCGTCACATCCAATTCTTCAGCTGTAAAGCCTGCTTCCTGTAAGTTGAAGCTCAATTTCATAGCGAAACATCCAGAATGTGCCGCTGCGATCAATTCTTCAGGATTTGTCCCTACTCCACTTTCGAATCTGGATCCAAAGGAGTATTGTGTTTTGTCTAAAACAGAACTTGGTGTTGTCAAAGTACCTTTGCCATCTTTACCTGTTCCTTGCCATACGGCAGTTGCTTTTCTGATCATAGTCTAAAAGATTTTAGGGTTAAAAGTTATAGTAGTTAAAGGGAAATATGTGCGTAAAAGTTCATCTAGAGGTAGGAAACCTCAACTTTCCACTTGTTTCAGTTTTGACTTCACTGGTGGATTTATTGATACTTTTTTTCCTGCCAAATTCTGAAATACTTCTAAATACTGATCGGTGACATAGTCCCAATTGTATCGCTGAATCAGTCCTTCCCGCGCAGTGCTACGGAAATATGCCAGTCGCTCTTTACTGCTTTCTGCGGCTTCTACGATATCCTGAACCGATTCTTTAGTCTTTTGGAAATACCAACCATGCTTTCCATTTTGAAGCATTTCCTGATTGAATGGGGTGTCCAACGCCAAAATGGCGCAACCAAACCCGAGTGCTTTCAGCATCGCTGGGTTCGTACCTCCATACTCATGTCCATGGAAATAAGCATAGCAATGTGAGTACCAAGCCGCCAGCTCATTTTGATCTGTGATATAACCCAAAAACAACAGCCTATCGTCGGCTATATTTTTCAGGACATTGGCATACTCGTCATTGAATGGTACGTCACCAACTATGACCAGCTTTCGTGTAGAATTTGATTTCAAAAAACCTTCAATAATTAGATCTGCATTGTTGTCTGGGATAAGTCGGCCTACTATCAGAAAGTAATCCTGTGGCTCAATTCCCCATTTTTCAATGGGATCGGCAGCTACATCCGCACGAGGATTTGCCCCATAAGCGATGACTTTAGAGTCTGCATTGAACAAATCCTTATAGACGCGCTGCATTTCATCTGAGTCATTGATCAGTTGATCGTAGTATTTTGTGGCCATTTTGGATGCCCAGAAAAAATACTTGGACCCCATTCCTTTCCACTTTGGTCTAAGCCATTCCAGACCATCTACATTGATCACTGTTTTTTTTCTAAATAGTCTGGAAAACCAACCTATAGGCCCATTAGCGCTATTGACAACGAAAATCACATCCACGTCTGAGAAACAGGCATGCATCATGGAAAAGAAGGTATGCGAAAGTTGGGTGCCTATTTTGGATTCAATCGCTCCTATGTAAATGCATTCTATGCCGTTCACAAATTTTGGGCGGACTTTAAAAAGTGATTTATGATTATACACACGTACATGAACACCTTTTGCTACGAGTCGCTCTCCGAGTTCTTTGACCATGGTATCATACCCCCCATAGACGTAAGGGTATCCCTTTGCACCCATTATGGCTATTTTCAATTTTTTCTTAGCAGTTGCCATAAATGGTTCTCAATGTTTTCTCTAAAACTTTCCAAACTGAACTCTTTCAACACGCGATCTCTACCGGCATTCCCAAATTTCACTCTAAGTTGTTGGTCCAAAATTAAACTAATTAACGCACTTACTGCCTTGTCTAGATCGTAAATTGGGATTAAGTATCCAGTTTCGCCCTCCAATACCATTTCCGAAGCCCCACCGGACTGGGTAGCAATGACTGGACAAGATGCTGCCATGGCTTCCAAAATAACTGTAGGAAAGGAATCTGGTAATATTGAAGGCAATACAAAAATATCCGTTGTCTGCAGGATGGAGCCTATATCTTCTCTAAAGCCAAGATTGGTGACGCAATTTTCTAACCTGTGTTCATTGATAAAATGCTTCATTTCCACTTCCAAATTCTCATATCCAGGATATGGATCTCCCACCATTACAAAATGACAATGTGGATAAGATTTGGTAATCCGTTTGGCTATTTCTAAAAAGAAAAGCTGTCCTTTGCCTGGGTTAATCCTGCCCACCATAGTGATGATTAGGTGATCATCGGCTATTCCTAGCTCCTGAGGCAGTATTCCAGGTTTTTCAAGAAAATCTGAGTAAGGAATTCCATTGTGGATAACTGTTGGTTTGGATACGCTTAACTTCTCCTCCCAATGATTTTTCACAGCATTTGATACCACAATAGGCGAGGGAGTAGTACGATCTAACAATCTTCTCAACAGACCTACCAAAGGAGCAGGCCCCAGAAGGATTTCATGAATGTGCCAGGTATGAGGTATGTCGTTCGTCCTAGCCCAATGTGCACCGATAACTACGGCTAAGGTGTTGGAATAGACTAGGTCGAAATGGAACTCACGGTGGAGCTGACTTAAAAAAATATAGGCTTTATAGTTCATAATTAGCCTATTCACAAGGCCAGAAATAGTCACATACTTCCGGCGTAAAATTCCGAGGTTTTGAATATGAACAATAGCACCCAACTCCAAAAGGTCTTGTTGCAACGGACCTGGTTCAGGCAGCACAACCACTGCTTTTAGCCCAGCACTTTTATAAACTTTTACTACTTCTATCAGAATTCTGGAAGAGCCATATCGGTCTGAGGAACTATTGAGGAAAAGTACTGTCAATTGAAAAATCAGTTGCTAATTTTTAAGGATTACATTTTGAAATCCTTCAATAAATTTCTGAGCAGAAAATTTCTTGGATTGCTCTTTGCCTTTTTTAATCATAGTCGCAACCCGGCTATTTTCGCTAGTCAAAAGTATCATTTTTTCAGTCAAATCTTGCTGATCTCCTGTTGTCACAGTAAGGCCTGCCCCGCCTGCAACTTCCATCAAAGCTGGCTGATCCGAATGGATTACAGGCAGTCCAAAGGTCATTGCTTCTACGATAGGAATGCCAAATCCTTCGTTTTCCGAAGGAAAAATATAGGCAAACCCATTTTCATACAAGGATCTGACTTGGGCATCGCTGACATAGCCTGGCACTATTACTTTTTCCTGAAGCCCAAGCTCCGCAACTAGTTCGTCTATAACTGGCTTATCATTCATCTGTGAACTTTGACCTGCGCCACCTGCTAATACCAACTTGAAATTGGAGTCTGTCTTTTTGAGAAAATCGGCAAATGAACGGACAAGCAGCGGCAGATTTTTTCTCTTGTCAAAGGTACCGATGTGTAAAAAATAGTGAAGATTCTGTAGACCATTGTTTTCTAAAAATGAGGAATCCACTCCTTCAGTCAGCTTTTTTGGGGCCTGATGAATGACTGTCATCGGGTATATTTTTTTTAGGTATTTGTAGAGGGATTTACGGGAGTATTCGGTAGTAGTAATGATCTCTGTGTCTTCTTTTAACCCTTTTCTTATCAAGCTCAAAAAGTAAGTTCTCCACCATTTCGGGTAGTTTTCAGGCATTTGCCAGAAAAAAGCATCGTGGATCACAGTCAGCCTTCTGCAGGACAAAGACGCAACTGGGGAGACGAAATCCGGACAAATCAAAACATCTGGCTTATGGTTCTTGATTAGATCAGGAAGTTGAAACTCTTTCCAGCGAAAGTAATCCATGTGGTAATTTAAGCGCTGGATTTTGCTTTGCGGACCTTTGAAAGTCTGATCAGCACTTTGGGTCTCCGGATCATGGGAAAAAACCCACTCAATGTCCGGGTGTGGATGAGCAAGCGCGGCATTCGCCAGTTCCATCATGTAGGTTTTGATGCCTGTGGTGGCGACATTGAGGTATTGTAGATCGAGGAGGACTTTCATTTGGTGGGTTATTCTGTCTGTTTAGCGAAATTTCCAATCTTGAGGATCTCTAGCAGTATGAAATATGCCTCTAATCACCACCTTTCTATATTCCTCGCTTAATGTGTAATGAATCATAAAAGGAAATTTCTACAGAGGCAAGCAGCGAACTGAGTCATATCTGATTTGGAAAAAAGGATTGGTTTCCAATAGCTGGAAATAGTGATGAAGTTCTAGTTCAAATTTCTTGCCTAACCCCTTTTTCTTCTCTTCATAAAAATAAATTGCTTGCTGGATATCCTCTTTGGCAGAGGGTTCCAAGAGCACCTCAAAAGTCATTATATTTTAAATCTTTTCTCACCTCTGCCCAAGCAAGTAATTTTGAAGAATCTGAATTCTGAATTCTTTGGCGTACTATTTCTTTATGCTCTTCAGGTGTCTCATCAGATCCTGCTACTTCTAAATCGAGCTGTTTGATCAACTCCATTATGAAATCTAACTTTTCTTCTGGAATTCTTAAGGTAATTTCTTTCATAATCAGTCAATTATGTTTTGTGAACACGAGCGTATTCAGAAATTTTATTTTATCAAAGTTAAACGTAACTCGGTGAATCACTAGTTTTCACAGGTCAAATATCAGGTACTACTTCCTACACACAATCCACTGATTCACCTGAAAAACATTCTGAATTAGCCTATTAAGCTTTTTACTGACTGGCATCTTATAGCGAACTAAGTTGCTGAATTTCTCTCCTAAATTGTGTGTATAATGATCATCTATGTTCAGCTCTTGCTCTTCACAAATGTTGCGAAGTAATTTCTTGGGGAAAATAAAAGTATGCTCTAGACCGTCAATCACGTCTGGCACATTCATCTTTATCATTTTCGACCAGCGATGAAAGCGATACAAGTTACTCGACATATTTGGTGTTCCAATTGCAATATATCCCCCAGGCTTTACTATCCGCTTCATCTCCTCGATATAGGCTTTCGGATCTAGCACATGCTCTATTACATGTGAAATATGGATAAAATCAAAAAAGGAATCAGAATATTTCGCTTCCCAGATATCACCCTGGAAAGTTTCTACAGGGAAATTACTTTTCACAAATTCTAAAGCTCCCGCATCAAATTCGGTGGCATATAATTCACATTTCAGCTGATTTGCATAAGCCAGCCCCAAACCGAGTCCACATCCCACATCCAAAAACTTTGCTCCACTTTCAAGTCTCGTTAAAAATTTAGCTTCTTTCTTTATTTCTTCTTCTCTCAGGCCAGCAATCCTTTGAAAGTGACTCATTATTAGATTTTTATAGTCAAATGCCTCATAATGATCCTTATCATAATAGTTGGTGTAATAGTCAGCTAATTCTTGACTATCTGCCATAGGATTTGCAAATACCAACTCGCAATTCAAACACTGAACTCTCGAGATATGGGGCCCTTTTCGATACGTGTCTATTGCGTATCCCTTAAGACTATTTGATCCACAAATCGGACAGTTTCTATATAAAATCATACAATTAAATTACTATTTCGTTTCTATTGGTCTCCAATTTTATCCGAGAATACTCCTGCACACTCAGACCTACCATCCACCAAGAAACCCAAGATACATAAGTATAGATTTCCACATTGGCCGTAAACAATGGAAGCAATAGTCCTACTTTAACTGTGCCTGCTACAAAAGCCATTCGAGCCAAATTCAGATTGTCGGAATTTTTAAAAACCCTGATTGAAGTCCAGATTCCAGAGAATAGTGTCGCTATGTATAGGAGCATTCCAGCCCAACCTAGCTGTACACCATAAATCAGAAACTGATTTTCACCTCCTACACGTAGCTCTTCATTCACACTGCCAAAGTTACCACTCATTGCCAGCCCAATTCCAAAAGGATTTGAAACCATGGACTCAAGTGCCATTACCCATTCTACCACATGACCTATACTGGAAGTGTCGGCCATCGTCAGCGTATCTACCACATAGTAGTAAAAATCCTCAGAGGCAAAAAAGAGTACGTATGCCACAAAAAGAAGTAAAGTCAAGAAACCAAGTCCAATCAACTTATATAGTTTAAACACTAATGCAACGAAAAAAATCATCAGGAAAAATGCTGCAAAAGATGCTCGGGAAGAAGCAAATACAAGGCTTCCAATACAACAAAGCATCACTACTAAATATTTCCATTGATGTGGCCTCTCAGAAGTCAAAAACCAAATCAACCCAGCTGCAAATCCCATCAATACTGAGCTAGCCAGCTCCAAGGGATCGGAAAAGAAACTTCCCAGTCGCTTCATCGCATTGGTGGTTTCGAATGTCCAAGTCAGGTTATAATTTCCCTGTGGCTCTATGTTATTGATCTCTGCGTTGAAAAGGGCGTAGCCGGTAAACTGCTGCAAGTGTGCGTTTAGAAGATAGTTTTCTACCAGATTCATCAGAAATGCACCGATAGCGATGATAAAAATTATCTGAAATAATCGCTTCAATTCGATTTCGCCAAACTGTGTATTTCTGCCCAGTAAATAAATCAAACTAGGAATGAACATACTCTTGAAATAGAGAGCCTTATTCATAAAACTTGACTGGCCAATTGGTAGGATGAGAAAGATAATTGCCAAACCCATAAAGGCTAACAAATACCAATCAGTGGCTTGCATTCGTAAGGGGTAGCTGAATATTTTCTTCTGATAAATCACAAAGATTAACCCAGCCGTAAGTACGATTATTTCCTTACTGACCTGGAATAAACTTACAATCATTGGAGACCTGGTCACCAAAAATGTTACACTGAGTGTCGTAATATAAAATGGCAAAAAAGCAGCTAGAAAAAAGATAAAATAAGTCCATTTTCCTTTGAATATCATTTCCTGTAGCGTCCAGAGAAAGCCGGCTGCTACAGCAAATGCGATTAAAATGAAAAATATCAGCCCCATAATTCTGCTTTTTGTAGGGGTGATTTTAAGCCATCTTTGATTCCTCGAGCCACCGCTTTCAGCTTATTGAATCTCCCCCTAGCACAAAAATAACCCATCCAAAGTACAAATCTGGTAAGATGGTAGGAAGCAGCCAAGAGAATCTGAGGACCTTTTGCTTGGGAACGGACTAGATAAAACTGATTACGCACATGGTAATAAAATACTGTAGCGCTTAATGTTCCTTCAGCATGTTTTTTCTTGGATGAGGCCCCGGCCTCATGATAGATCATGGCATCTGCTGCCAATTCAATTGTATAGCCTTTTTCTCTAAAGCGTAGAGACCATTCCACGTCCTCGAAATAGGTAAAATAGGACTCATTGAGCAAACCCGTTTCCAATAAAGCCTTTCGCGAAATGAGCATGCAGCAACCTGTCGCCCAATCCAGTGCTCGATCTTTCGCTTGATACTGCGCATTGTGCTTTCTGTCTCCTTGAGTGATTGACCTGCAAAACAAGTGATTCCATTTTCCTCCTGCACTCCATATTTTTGTCCGATCATGAAGAAAGAAAATTAGAGGTTGCACCACACCTAGAGATGTGTTTCCATAAAATTTTCGAATCATTTGGCCAAGAAAGTCAGGAGCAACTTCAGTATCGTTATTCAGTAACATGACATGAGAGTAGCCATCTTTCAAAGCCTTCTTGATGCCGACGTTATTTCCCCCAGCGAACCCCAAATTAGACTTGGTTTCAATGAGCTCTATTTCAGGAAATTCATATTTCAGTTTTTTGCCTTCTTGATTTTCAGACCCATTATCTACCACAATAACCTTGAAGTCCGGATAATCTAGCAATCGTAAGGACTTCAGGCATTCAGTTGTAAAAGCATACCCATTCCAGTTTACCAGTATAATCGCTACAGATGGATCAGGAGTAAAAGCCATGGAACAATTCAGGTTTTTCAGTGCGTAAAAGCAGCATGCTTATAATATAGGCTACAATTTCTGTGGATAAAATAGCGAAACAAAGTCCTACTCCTCCAAAAAAATAGGTCAGAATAGAAGCAACTGTAATCATATATAAGCACATCATCCAACTTGCTTTGAAAAGTAATTGCTTAAGATCTGCTACCAACAGAATCGTGATGTTTGGAATGTTCAAACAGGATAGAAACAACAAAGGTGATAGGAGCTGTAAATACAGCACCGATTCACTAAGCTCTGACCGTGAAAGCACACGAATAATCCAAGGAGCTGCGAAATATGCTGATGTTGCGATGAATGCTCCTCCCAATAATACTCTGATGTAAACAGTCTTCAAAAAACGATAAAAAGATGGCTGATCCTTTTTATATAGTTTGGAAGCATTGGGGAATATCGCCTGAATAATAATAGCTGGGAAAAGACGTAAAACCATCACCACCCGCTCCGCCAAACTGAACATTCCCAAAGTTTCCGCTCCAGCAAAAAAACTGAAGATTATTAATCCTCCATTTATTGAAATGTATCCAGTCAGGTTACTAAAAAAGAATAATACATTCTCTTTCAAACTAGCCCAGATCGCCGAGAACTGGGGCCTATAAAATCGAATTTGTAAGAAAGTGTGAATGTAGGCAAGAATGAATAGGTTGATAAATAGACCTGAAAATCCCATCATAAAATTCACCCATTTGCTCTGGTCTGGCTTGTGGATAAACAGCACAATCCCCATCAGGAAAAGTAGCTTGCTCAAAATATTCGCTATGCTGATAAGCTTCATTTTTTCCATACCCTGAAAAAACCACAGTGGTAAGGTCGCCTCAGAAAATAGCAGTAAGACTGAGTAAAGGAGGATAATTTGGTATCCTTTGAAAAGGTTTAGCCCAAATATTCCTACTAAAACCAATAGGGTAGCAAAAACAGCAAGTAGAACTTTAGCGGAAAAAATGTTGGAAACTAGGTGGGAAAGTGCCGTCTTATCATTTTGATTTACTGCGACAGCGCGAGGTGCACTTAAGTTGTATCCGAATCCCACCATAATATTGAGTAGGATGATAATTGAGAGCGCAAGATTCACCAAACCAAATTGATCTACTCCAATACCCTGAATTAACAGTGGCATGGATATGATGGTGATCAAAATGTTGGAGGATTGAATAATCGCCAAGAACAGAAAATTCTGAATTGATTTATTCTTGATGAGTTCGCCGATAGGAATGAGCCCTAGTTTTTCTAGCATGCCAGCTTATCGTTTAGCTTTCCTGCACATGCTTCTGGTATAGTCTTCGGAAATAAAGCCACATGACAGCAATTATTCCAAGGATCAAGCATCCATAAACCATGCCTTTTACCAGACGAATCTCAGACCGTTCCAATGGAAATCTCGGAGAGTCGATGATTTGAATTAATGGGGAATTGTTCCGATGGTTGACCTTGGCGATCTCTAAGTTTTTTACTACTTCTTCATATACAGCTCCTGTCGCTCGTACGTCTATTTGCTTTTTCTGCGTCTCCACGGTCGCCGAAGACAAAAGTGGGTTGGCATTGGGTACACGGTCAGTGGCTGAGGCAAAGGCGCCTATACTTTCGTCCAAAATTTTACGTACGCTATCTGCTTGGGACTGCAGGATAGCTAGGTTTTCGCTGGTCTTTTTGGTCTTAGTCTCTCTGTAAAATTCATTCACATTTTCTACCAAATGCTCATTGAATGCCTTCGCATATTGTTCATCTTTTGAGGAGACACTTACTTGGATGATTGTCAATTTCCGATCTGGTTTGACTACAGAAAGTTGATTTTCACGGATAAGCTTTGCGACTTCTTTGACTACTGAATCCTGCGCTACAGGGAAATTTTCTCTGGGAATGGAAAAGTCCATCGCAGTGATATCCACTTTTGAAGCCCACTTTTTATCTAGTTTTTCAAAGGCTATAAATCGATCAATTAGCAGTTGATTTTCGTCAAAAGGACTTAATAAAGCTTCATCAAGCATTCGCTCAGAACGATAAAGCTCCATGATGTTGTCACCTTGGAAAAGGCCACTAGTTCCACCCATGGAGCCTAGATTGACGCCTACTAAAGAAGCTAATCCAGACATACTACCCATTCCACCTGAGTCTCCATCTTCCAATACAAAGGAAGTGGTCGCAATGAAGACTGGCTTTTTAAAAATTGAAACAAGTGCTCCAAGTCCTATTCCGAGCAAACTAGCCAAGAGTAAAATTTTCCATTGGGAAAGGAAATAATTGATCCAACTGGAGAAGTTTTGGATGACTTCCTTGATCGTGAATTGGTTATCTGTAAAGTGCTTTGATCCCGCCATTACTGCCAGTTGATTTGTGAAATGACTAATCCAAGCGTAGCTAAGCCAGTGGTAATTCCCACGATTTCTCCCAGTCTAAGTGGCACTTTTGGACCTTTGGTAGGGACGATGACTTCTGCTCCAGGCTCTACTGGTGGATAATTCCTAATTCCTAAAAAGCCTTTGGTTCTCTTTACAGCGCCATTGGCATAGACCACATAGGTTTGCTTTCTATTTGCTCTACGCTCAAAACCGCCCGCACCGTTGATGTAGTGTTTCAAACTTCTGCCTGACTCATGGCGAAGGGTAGTTGGATAGACCACATCTCCTCGCATTCTTACTGTTTGGAACAATTTGGGAACAGATAAAATATCACCTTCTTCAATTAGCAAATCGTCCTCAGAGCCTGGATTCCTCAGTATTTCTTCCAAATCAATAGCGACGGCTTCGGTTTCTTTTAGCTTCACTGCAAATCCTGGAGTTTCTGAAGCAATCTGATCCAGTGACTCCTTCTTGCTTTTGGCCAATTGATTATCTACTGGAGACTCAGCACTTGGAGATTCTGTCAATAAACGTTGAAGTAATTCTGCCTGTGCCTCGGAATTGCTTGGGTCTTCGGCAAGTTTCATTTTCAAACCTTCTAAGTTACGCTGACGGCGAATTTGCTCTGATTCTGTGTTGAAAAACTCAGTTTTACGGATTAAAGTAGCCCCTTTGGCATAAGCAAATTGATTCAGCCCACCGGCTCTTTTGATCAAATCAGAGATTCGCTCTCCGCTACTTTGTATTGCAAAAATGCCAGGTGAATTCACTTGGCCTTCTACGGCAGTCAACTTCTGCATGGTGAAGCTTGCTCTTTTCCGTACGATTACCTGGTCAAAAGGTACAAGGGAAGGAGAGTTTGGATTGTAACCCAAATCCGGATCAACCTGAGTTGGAATGATATCAGCTAATGTACCTAAGTCTGAATCTTCCAGTCTTCTGGCAATTTCTATATCTTGGGAATTAGCAGATTCCTGGAAACCTCCAGCCATCACAATCAAATCTTCCACTTTCATCTCCGCAGAATATGGATAAACGCCAGGCTTTTTGACCTCGCCAAGAATTTGGACGTATTGTTCATTGTTGATATCGTAGATGCTGGCAATTCTTACCACATCCTCCCGTCTCAAAGGAACATCTGGGACGGTTCCATCAAGAACTCCTCTAAGATTTACCTGAATCATTTCTGTACTTAAGTCTTCCTTCGTGCGCAGGATACTCGCCTGGGTGGTGTACGCATCACCGCGAAGCCCTTCGGCATTTTTTACCAGTTGAGACAAAGTAAGTCCTTCTTCCAATGCAAAAGTGCCTTCTCTGTAGACAGCGCCTTTAATTTGAACTCGGTTGGAATAGCGATCTAGGATTCGCTGAACTGTAATTTCATCACCACCTTTCAGAATAAACATGTCGAACTGGTTCTGATATACGTCAGAAACGGAGCGCTGATTTCCTGTGATTCTGGAAATGGCCACTCGGTCCTTGAATGCTTGATCTGTAAATCCTCCGGCATATCGTAAAAGGTCAGAGAAATTATCATTTTCCGTAGCTTCAAAAATCATCGGGCGCTTTACTTCTCCTTTGATTTTGACATGAGAAACATAGGGAGGCACTAGGATCACATCCTGATCTTGAAGTTTGAGGTCAAGTTTAGCAGTGCCGTTAATCAATAAATCATAAACATCGATCTCAGCGATTTGCTTATTATTTCTTACCAACTTGATTTTCCGCATGGAGCCATTTTCATTTGGTCCACCAGCAGCATATAAGGCATTGAAGACAGTAGAAAATGCACTGAGGGTAAAAGTACCAGGAAGACGAACTTCGCCCAGAATATTCACTTTTATAGAACCAACATTTCCTAGAGTCACTTGAAGAAATGTATTGGGGTTGTTTCCGAGCAGACCTGTGTAATACTTTCCAATTCTATTTTTCAGGATGCCTGTAGCTTCTTCTATAGACTTTCCAGAGACAGAAACAGGACCTATATTATCTAAGAGGACGAATCCATCCGGGTTGACGGTAGCTTCATAATATTGCTCAGATTGTCCGTAGATATCTACATAAATCAAGTCACCAGGGCTTAAGATGTAACTTTTTGGCGTAGCCTGATTCAGACTTGGCTCAAAGCTTAGGCGTCGATTTCGCTGATAAAAAAGAGATGTCCCAAAGATTTCATTCCCATCTGGCTTTTTAAATGTACCATCAGAAAATTGAAACATTCCTAAGGCTATTTCATCCATGTCGACTTGCTCACGTTCGTCGCGTTTAGAAACTTTGGTGTTGCGGATGGATTCATCTTCCACTTCAGCTATTCTAGTTCTCATCTTGGCTACCTCGCTAGGAGGCATTCCCTGGATTTCAAGCGCCTTCAAAAACTCCGATTTTGAAAGCCCGGCGTTAGTTGCCCGATCAAGTAAATCCTGAACTTGATCATCAGAAAGTTCATCAACTTTGATTTTGCTTGCGTCGCTTGTTTCCTGCGCAAAAGTTTGAGGAATAGATAGCCCCAGAAGGGCAAGAAATACGAAAAAGTAAGAGAAGCGTTTGATTGAAATCATAAAGAAAAGGTAGTCCCAGGTGAATCAAGAACAAATATGGAGATTAAAAATCCATGAATTTCTTAATTCTACCAAATATAGTTCCAAAAACCTAAGTTCTCATGCTCACTTGAGTATACTCACTCCGTGCAATTCCGGCATATTTCGATCTGGGATCGATCGCTTAAGAGTTGCTTTCTGAAGTTCTGATAGGGTAAGGATGACCAAATGAATTCCAAGGATTGGGCTTTTAATTCACCCATGACATATTGAGCATCTTTATCAAAGCAGCAGGGGACGATCTTGCCATCCCAAGTGGAGACGGCACCTTGCCACATGCGCCAGCATTTATTTTCTAAGCGCTTTTTTAGTTTCCACTTGCCATTACCCGCAGGTACATAACGCGAATAGCCTAAGTCTGAAGGAATCAACTCGGAGCCATTTTCAAAGTCGTAGATCTGGGTTGTTTTCAATTGAAGCTCGTCGACTTGCATTCGCTCAGCCCAGCGCTTTAATTCTGGAAGCTGATGTTCGTTTTGTCCAGTCACAAGAAACTGTAAGACCACGCGTGGGAAGTTTTGCCCGGATTTTTTTCGTTCTGCCAAAAGCAATTTTAGCCCCTCCTGCACTTTTTCCAGATTTCCACCTACTCGGTATTTCTCATAAATTTCCTGCGTGATTCCATCCATAGAAACTATGAGTTGCTTCAAACCACTATGTAAAATTTCAGCGACTTGCTTTTCCTGCAGGTAGTGAGCATTGGTGGAGGTGGAGGTGAAAATACGCTTGGAATTTGCGTAAGCCACCATTTCCAAAAAGCGGGGGTTGAGGAATGGCTCTCCCTGAAAATATAAGTGTAGCCAGGTAAGGTGACCTTGAACTTCGTCAAGCGTTTTCTTAAAAAGTTGTTCTTGAAGCATACCTGTCGGACGGGAAAAATCACGTAATCCAGAAGGGCATTCAGGGCACCTAAGGTTGCAGCTGGTAGTAGGTTCTATTGAAAGTGTAGTAGGTTTTCCCCAAAGAATTGGTCTACCAAATACTCTTGAAATCTGAAAAGAAATAGCCAATAAGGCGTAATTCCATGTTTTCCGAAAGGTCAGAAATCGTAAAAAGCAAACGGCCGTGACGAGGTTATTTTTCACGGGACTAAGTAAAGAATAGATAGAGGAAGAAGCAATTCAGCTAGTTTATTTTACTACCTCTAAGACTGATACTGGTTTGGCTTTATTTTTCAGTGTGAATTCTCCTAAATCTCTAAAGGAGAACAACTCTTTGATTTCATTGGTACACTTTTCCAAGATTAATATTTGACCAGGAGAAGCTGCATTTTGAAGTCTCGCAGCGACATTCACTACATCACCAATTACGGTATAATCAAGGCGTTTCAATGACTGGGAACCGATATTTCCAGAAACCATTTCACCGGAATTAAGACCAATCGATACTTTAGGGCTAAAGTTTGATTTCTCTGAGTACATAGGCATCGCGTTCATTTTATCACGGATAGCGATGCAAGCTCTTAGTGCCCTAGCTACTTGATCGGGACCTTTGAAAACAGCCATCACCGCATCTCCTATGAATTTGTCTACAGCGCCTTTTTCCTCGATTATTTCCCGGACCATCAGGTCGAAATATTCATTGAGTAAAGGCACCACGATATTTGGCTCCTCATTTTCTGAGATTTTTGTGAACCCACACAAATCCACAAAAGCTACCGTCGCCTCCACAGTTTCATTTTCCATCAGTGAGGTTTCAGATTCCTTACCCACCATGAAATTGAGAACGGTCTCATCCACATACATTTTTAGAATGTTATTTTCCCTCATGGCAGTAAGGGTGGATTTGATCTGATTGATGTGCTGAAGTGTCTTCTCTATGGTGATCTCCAAATCCTGAAAATCTACCGGCTTGGTAATGAAGTCAAATGCACCGCGATTCATGGCTGTTCGGATATTTTCCAAATCACCATAGGCAGAAATAATCACTGCTTTTAGCAGAGGATTTTGCTCCTTCACTTTGGTCAAAAGAGTCAATCCGTCCATTTCTGGCATATTGATATCACTCAGAATCATGTCGATATCTGGCTGTTCTTTTAGAATATCCAATGCTTCCCGACCATTTAGCGCAAACACAAAATCATATTCTCCAGCTCTGATCTTACGCCTGAATTTCTGGGTAATAAGGACTTCTAAATCTGCCTCATCATCTACTACAAGTATCTTAGACATAGTTTAATGTTCTACTCTTGGTTGATAACTTTACCGATTTCTTTACGAAGTGAATCAAAATCAATCGGTTTTGTGAAAAATTCTTTCGCACCAGACTCCATTGCCTTTTTATAGTTCTCGGTGTCTCCATAGGCCGAAATCATACTGACATTAATTTTGGGAAATTGGCTTTTCACTCTATCCAATAATTCTAGTCCTGTCATGCCTGGCATATTGATGTCTGAAAACACATAAACCACTTCTGGTGGGTGCTCACTATCAAGTAACCTCAGCGCCTCATCGCCCGAAAAGGCGAAGGCAAGTTCCAAAAGTCCACTTCTAACTTCCTTTCTAAATTTTTGACGAAAAAGTAATTCTACGTCTCGCTCATCATCGACTATTAATATTTTTGTCATGGTGCTGTTGATATGGGTGGTAATGTAATTTCAAATCTGGTAAACTCTCCTTCTTTTGATAAAATCGACAAGCTACCTTTATGGGCTTTCACTATATCGTGTGTTATTGACAAGCCTAAGCCTGTACCTTCCTTTCCTTTTTTTGTGGTAAAAAAGGGCTCTAAAATTCTATTCAAAATTGGCTCTGGGATTCCTGCGCCATTATCTTCTATCTCAGTAATTATTTTTTTCTCTATTTGTTTAGTCCTAATTATAAGTTTTGGCTGATAGGTTGGTTGTTTATCTACTTCGGAAAGTAAGTTGAGCTTACTTCTCATCGCATCAAATGCATTATTACAAAGATTTACAATCACTCGACTGAAATCTTCTGCGATGATGGATACCAATCCAATGTCTGTGTCTAAATCCCATTCAAAACTGACGTTAATCGGGTTTTTACCAGCACGCATGCCATGAAAAGCTAGGTTGACAAACTCTTGAAGCAAGCCATTCAAGTTAGTCTGCACAAACTCACTTTGCCCACCTCTGGAGTGCATCAACATGGACTTAACTATACTATCAGCCCGCTTACCGTGCTGTAGAATTTTTTCAAGATTTGATCGGATATCTTGTAACAATTCTTCAATGTCAGCAATCGTATCATTTTGCTTTAGGTTTTTGAGCTCCTCTACTATCTCCTCTACATACTCTATACTTAGTTCAGAAAAATTGTTGATAAAGTTGATCGGGTTTTTAATCTCATGAGCAATACCAGCTGATAGTTGTCCGAGACTTGCTAGCTTTTCCTGTATTAATAATTGCTCTTGAAGCTCCTGATATCCCTTCAGGGATTTCTCCAGCTCCAACGTTCTTATTTCCAAGAGGCGTTTTAACTCCTTATTTTTCTCAATCCAATCTTCTTGTACCTTATCCATAATTTTGAGTATCTATCGGTAATCGAATACAAAACTCTGTGCCCTCACCTTCCTTGCTTTCCACAAGAATTTTTCCTCCATGTGCTTTTACAATATCGTAACTTATTGATAAACCTAAGCCTGTCCCTTGTCCAGTAGGTTTGGTAGTGAAAAATGGTTGGAAAATTTTTTCCTTTACTGACTGATTAATTCCTTTCCCGTTGTCTTTTATTTTGATTTCTACCCAATCCCCCACTCGCTTAGTAGATACTTGGACTAGCGGTTCAAATCCAGCTTTGCTTTCGCTCTTTTTTTCAGTCACTGCGTAAAAAGCATTATTTATTAAGTTAAGCAAAACTCTACCTAATTCCTGAGCAACCAGTTCTATTTTCCCAACTGTAGGATCATAATCAGTGTCCATTGAAGAATTAAAAGTCTTGTCTTTTGCCCTCAAACCATGATAAGCAAGTCGCAGGTATTCATCAGCAAGCACATTGATATCTGTGAGTGCTCGATTACCTCCACTGATCCTGCTGTGCTGAAGCATTGCTTTTACAATCGCATCTGCGCGTTTGCCATGTTGGTTTATTTTATCCAGATTCTGTTGAATATCTACGCTGATTGCTTTGGCTTCATCCAGATCACCTTTTTCCAATTCTTCACGCATCTCCTCCAGCAGTTCACCACTGACCTCTGAGAAGTTGTTGACAAAATTCAGCGGGTTTTGGATCTCATGTGCTATTCCTGCAGTTAGCTCGCCCAATGAAGCCATTTTCTCGGATTGTACGAGTTGACTTTGAGCATTTTTCAGATCATCAATACTCTTCTTGAGCTGTGCCGTTCTGTGGGAAACCCGTTCTTCCAAAATACGATTTTCTTTTTGAAGATATTTAGATCTCAGTTGGACAATAGCATAAATAAATGCTGCTAATATGGACCCAAAAACTAAGTATGCTATCCATGTCTGCCACCATGGCGGAGAAATAGTGAACTTGATAGTCGCTTCCTCACTCCATATTCCATTAAATCCACGAGTAGCCACTTTAAAAGTATAATCACCGGGAAGGAGGTTGTAGTAATTTTGTGTGATACTTCTTGGGCTTATTTCAGACCAACTCTCATCTTCTCCCTGTAAAACATATCGATATACAATTTTATCCCTCCCCATGACATCCTGATTCATAAAGGAGAAGTTCATAGAGTTTTGATCAAAAGGCAATACTAAGCCCACAGGCATTTTACTCACCAAATTCACACTATCCCATGTGATTTGATTTTGAATCAGGTAGCTGCTGTCATTTGGGATATCTTTTTTGGTATAAAACTCTGTATGATCTGTATTCCAGATGGTGTCTTCCTCATTGAATAAACTTTTGATAAAATTGGTGCCAAGAAAATCAGGATTTTGATCCATGATATTGATTTTGGTCAGGACCACTGCGGGCTGTATCGTATCAATTTTAGGAACTTGCGTGTTTACTGACATGATCGGGGCAGCACCCCACCAGACATTCCCATTGGAAGTATAAGTTGCTGTTGCTTGGTTGTAATCGTTAAAAGGAAAACCTTCCCGCTTACCATAATTGTAAAAACGCCAGATAGAATTAGGGTTGTCTTTGATCGGTCGTTTGGCTACTACAATGCCATTATCAGTTCCGAAATGCAAGTCATTTCCTACTTCCACGATATCGTATATCACTGGAGGATTTAGGCCTTGCGTTGGAGTCAAGTTTGTGATCGTATTACTTGTCAAATCTATGATCGAGAATCCTGCATCACTTCCGACTATTATTTCTTCGCTTTGAGTTTTGATCATCATAGAAGTGTAATCACTGGTCAAGCCTGTACGCTCACTTAGGTAGCTGACCTGCCCAGAGGCCGGATCCACAATATCTACTCCTATGTCGTTTCCGAGCCAAAGTCTTCCATTTTTATCTTCTTCTATTAGCCATACACGTCTAGACGCTAGGCCTGAAGATTCATCTATTTTTTCCAGAGAGAAAAAGTCTGGACTAAATTTCAGTACACCGTCCACAGTTCCAAGCAAAATATTTCCCTTTGAATCCCGAATTGACTTCCATGCAATTCTGGCGACATCTGGATCTAGTTCAAATACCGATGCAACATTCGTGTTCAAATCAATAAGGGTAAAGCCACCAAAACTTCCGAATAGAAGTTCGTGATTTGATATTCTCGAGACAGATCGATGGTTATTTATATTAGCATTGCCTGGAAATTTTAAGAGATAAATTTTCTCTAGCTCAGGATCATAAATATTAATTCCTTCATACGTTGCCATCCAGACCTTCCCATTTGGGCCTTCGTGAATTCCCCACACTTCATCATTTACTAATCCACTGTTGGCATTGAAATGCTGAGAGAGCATTCCTTCTGGGTTAATCAAAAGAACCCCCGAATTATCTGTTCCAAGCCAAACATTTCCCTTTGCATCGGTCATGGTAGCCGAAGGGAAACTACTGCCTCTAAATTTGGCACCTGTATGTATTTTTTTGATTTTTTGAATTTCAGGATCGTACAAGCTAATGGTATCGTTGTCCGTAATCCAAGCCCGATTATGCAAATCAAAAGTGACAGACAAGGACTTCCCAAAATAACCCTGCTCAGGACCAAGTCTGGTAAACGTATTTTCTTTTAAGGAAATAGCAATGGGTTTTTCCTCAGGTGAGGATGCCCAGACCTCACCAGTTGCATTCTCGGTAAACTCGTAAAAGAAGCTTCCTGAACCTATTCCTGCGTTTCCAGAGATAAATCTGATGGAGGTACGCTCGGGGTTTAATACTCCGATTTTTCCAGTCATACCAAACCAAAGATTATTTGCTTTATCCAAATGTATCCCGCCTGCAGTTCTTATGCTTGGCTTGCTGAGGAATGTTAATGGATGAAGCTTCTTAGAACTTGGGTCTAGAAAATGTACCCCTGTATCTAGATTTCCCAGCCAAAATAATCCTGATTCGTCCTCATCTATTCTTATAAATTGTGTCCCAATCTGATAGTTGGTCAATAGGCTGTGGTTTATATCCAATACATAAAGGCCGGACAGTTGCGATAAAATCAGCAGACTTCCATCATTTGCAATCTCTAGGTCAACAATGTAGTCGATTAGCCCATCAGGATTTCTTGGGAGTACATTGTAATTTTCAAATTGATCTCCGGTAAATTTAGAAAGCCCTCTTTCTGTAGATATCCAAATCATGCCATTTAGATCAGTCACCATGGCAAAGACTTTATTACCAATTAATCCCTCAGTTTGACCTATTCTCAATATGCCTGCGTTCGAAAGGTCTGACTTGGAGAGAAATGCCAGTTTGGTGATTTGAGGCTCTAGCAAAAGCTGTTTTTTGACTGGAATTGAAATGCCCGAAATCGAATCGAGATTTAGCTTTATTTCTTCCTCATCTGTCCAAGCAATTGGTGAAGCTACAGGAGGAGATTCTAGCCGTTTAAAATCTAGAATATCAAATGGTTTCGATGGTAGCCTAGCAAAATCTATTGTATGATTAATAGCTTCTGGGACTTTTTCCGAGGGGATCTTACTCCAGGTTAGAGGTTTTCCATTGGGCACCTCAAATGGCTTTACAATTGGCTCCTGATATTCAGAGGGGTTTTCTGGAAAGGGAACCACACCTCCTTGTTGGCAAGACGCAACTATCACTATCAAGCATAGAAAAAGGAAATAAGTTGATATATGATGGTAGCTTTTCTTCATAATTAACTAGGGTTGGAGGATGAAATAAACAGGTTGATTGTAAAGGTTGTTCCTTCCCCTTCAGTAGACTCTACACGGATTTCGCCGTTGTGAGCCTTAATAATATCATAACTCAAAGAAAGTCCCAGTCCAGTTCCTTGCCCTGTTGGCTTGGTCGTAAAGAAGGGTTGAAAAACCTTCTCTACTATTGCTTTTGGTATTCCTTTTCCGTTATCAGTCACTTTGATTTGAATGCCATGTTTATCGTTGCTTAGCTCGATTTTCGAAGTTTGCACGGTTACTAATGGTTTATAATCATCTCCTACTTCACTCTTCTTTTCATTGACAGCATAAAAAGCATTGTTAAACAAATTAAGCAGTACTCGTCCCATGTCTTGACTCACCATAGGAATTAATGGAAGAGTTGAGTCAAAGTCCATTTCAAAATCAGAATTAAATGAGCTGTCTTTGGCCCGTAAACCGTGATAAGATAGTCTTAAATACTCATCCGCAAGCACATTTATACTCGTTGGTTCTTTTGATCCTTTGCCACTTCTGCTATGTTGAAGCATTCCTTTCACAATAGCTCCTGCACGCTTTCCGTGTTTGGTGATTTTTTCAAGATTACTTTCAATATCCTCAAGAATATCATCTTCCAATCCTGAATCACGTTCTTCTTGAGGTCTTGCTCTTTCTTCTTTGATTTCTTTGACCAATTCATTGGTCACTTCTGAGAAGTTGTTCACGAAATTCAGCGGGTTTTGAATTTCATGTGCTATTCCAGCCATCAATTCACCAAGAGAAGCCATTTTTTCAGAATGCAGTAGCTGAGCTTGCGTATCCTTCAAATTCTCATGTGTGGTAGCCAACTCGGTATAGGCCACTTCTATAGCTTTGGCATGTTCTAGTTCACGTTCCTTTGTTCGCTCATTCTCAGCCTTGATAACCTGATTTCGCTGATAAATAGTAATTGGGTAAATCAGTGAAATAAAAAGTAAACCATAAATCAAATATGCCCACCAGGTTCTATAAAGTGGAGGTAAGACTTCGAAACTGTAACTAATTGGAACCGTCCATTCGCCAGCGCCTGCGTCCACAGGTCCCGTAAATCGAGCTTTTACCTTGAAAGTGTATTTGCCTTCTTGAATGTTTCCGAAGTTGGCGGTGGTTTTCTTCAGAATCGGACTCCATTTCTCATCGTAGCCTTCGAGAATGTATTGATACTCTACCAAAAATGGCTTGGATAACTCGTCTGTCCCAAAATCAATGTTGATGTCGTTGTTTCGGTAAGGAAGAACAAGATTTTGTGGAAGGGTATAAAAGCCAGATATACTGTCGAATTCTATTCCATCGTATTTATCCTGCAACTCTGCTCTCTCCGTATCACTCAATTCTTTTCCATAAACAATCAATTCATCTATGGTGCGGGGAAATGTATTGGTCGAAATAGCATCATATTGCTTATTTAAACTGTGCCAAGAGATCACTTCTTCACTTAGGCGCAATTCCTTGATCAAGACAGATGGGGTTGTATGATTTCGCTTTAATTTATTGTAATCAAACCGAACCAAAGCAGTTTTGTTATTTCCTGTTCCGGCCCAAAGTATGCCTTTTTGATCCACGTACATTCCATTTTGGCCATCAACAAGATCTTTGACAGGAAAGCCTGTTTCAGAATTAAAGACTTCAATATTTCTCAGTGAATCTAGTGGTTGACCTGTTTTGGCCCCATCAAAAACTGTGATCCCAAGATTGGTTCCCACAGCCATTTTTCCATTTGGCAATTCTGCGATTTGTAGAATCACATTGTCAGGAAGTCCTTCGTTTGTGGTGAAGTTTTGGAATAAAGAGGTAGGATCTTCTAAAATTGATTTGTAATCATCCAGCTTACTTACTGATTCTATTTGCGTGATTTTTTCAGCACTCAAAATGCTTAAGCCATTCTCTGTGCCTATCCAGAGATTACCTTGTTTGTCTTTTACAAGTCTTATCACGGCATTATCAGCTAAACCCTGATCAGAGGTGAAATTTGTGAATGTCAATCCATCAAATCTACTCAATCCACCGTCTGCTGCTCCAAACCAAAGCTTTTTGAAATTATCTTCTGCGATACCTAAAACGACGTCTCCGGCTAAGCCATTCTGCGAGGTGTAAGTAGTGAATGATTCCCAATCAAATTTGCTTACTCCTCCGCCATCTGTGCCAAACCACAAATTTCCCTTTTCATCTTCACTAATATTATAAACTTCATTTGCTGCCAATCCATGGTCGATGGTATAGGTAGTAAATGCTGCCCCATCGTACATGCTCACGCCTCCTCCACCTGTTCCGAACCATAAGTTGTCTTTTTGATCACGATGGCTACTACTTACAATTTCACCAGCTAGCCCTTGAGCAGCAGTATAGTTTGCAAACTTTTCTCCACTAAACCGGCTTACGCCACCTCCAGCCGTTCCAAACCACAAATTCCCAGTTTTATCCTCAACCGTGCTCAAAACAATATTTCCGCCTAAACCTTGAGAGGTGGTGAAGTTGGTGAAGCTACCTCCATCAAACCTGCTGACACCGCCTCCTTCTGTACAAAACCATAATTTCCCATTGGCATCGATCACCACATCCAAGATACTGTTGCTTGCCAAGCCTTGCTCTCTGGTGTAGGTAGTCATATGCTGCCCATCGTATCTGCTCGCGCCTTTTTCGGTAGCAAACCATAGGATCCCATCACGGGTTTCGGCAATGCTACGTACTACCAAGCTTGCAAGACCATCTGCATGCCCAAAGGTTCTGAAGTTTTGTCCATCGTAACTACTGACTCCGCCGCCTATCGTTCCAAACCAGATTTTTCCTGAACGATCAACTTTAATACTTCTAATTCTATTTGAAGCGAGCCCTTCCGAAATCGTGAAGGTTGTAAAAGTAGTTCCGTCAAATTTACTTGCTCCGCCTCCATTCGTTCCAAACCAAATGTTTCCAGAAAGGTCCTGAGCAATACTAATCACTACATCATCTGCTAATCCCTGCTCCATGGTGTAGGTTTGGAAAGAACTACCATCAAATTTGCTTACTCCACCACCGTAGGTTCCAAACCAAATATTGCCTTCAGAGTCCTCCATTATGCTCAAAATGGCATCATCTCCTAGTCCATTTTCAGTAGTATAGTTGGTGAATACTTTGCCATCATAGCGACTGACTCCACCTCCTACAGTGCCAAACCACAGAATACCTTCACTATCTTCTAAAGCAACTCGAACCGAATTGCCAGCTAATCCCTGTGAGGTTGTATAGTTTGTAAAAGCTAAACCATCAAATCTACTGACTCCTCCTCCATTGGTAGCAAACCAAAGATGCCCTCTGCTATCCAGAACAGCGCTGTTAACTGCATCTAAGGCCAAACCGTTGTCTGTTGAGTAATTTTTGAACTGTGAAACTCCGCCATCTCCCTGGATGAATGGTTTACCTGTTAAATCCCGTACGATCTGATCATTTTCATCAGTTAAATAAGGTAAGTTTTGAGAAATAGGGTTTTCTAAATTGACCCGAGTCAGGGACCCAGATTCATTCATGTGCGAATAGGAGCCACCAGATTGGGTTGGAATTTTGATTCGTACTGGTTTTGGTGCCTCTGCTAAATTTATTTTAATAGGCTGAATTGAATCTGCAAGATCACTCAGGGAGGTCATTTGTGGAATAGCCAGAAGAGTAGTTGTAGGTACAGCTTTGTCCTCCTGTGGTGTAGCACAGGAAAAAAGAAGTAGTACGCCTCCTAAAAAAAAGAGAATATTTCTCATTACAAAAACTCGATTTGGTATAAATCCGTTGGCCTAGATGTTCTAAAAAGAATTGTAAAAGGTAAATATATTTTATGCCATATAAAATGCCTTACATAAAACAATTTTTGCACTTTTTTAATAATTCAGCCAATCATTACAATCTTCAAAAACGCCTGATTCTTACTTATTTCAAAATTTTTGATGAAAAGGTGAAGTTTGAAAAGTCCAATTTTGAAACAGTTAATGTGTACTTCTGTTAGTGTCTAATCTTAATTCAATTAGTCAAAGAAATGAAGAATTCTGTCCAAGATTCTTGTCCGTTTTCCAGCTCACTTGTTTGACTAGTTACTGACAATTCTCCTCCATGGGCTTTGACTATATCGTAGCTTAATGAGAGGCCTAGGCCAGTGCCAAGTCCAGTCGGTTTCGTCGTGAAAAATGGTTGAAATATTTTGTCCTTGACAGAATCTGGCATACCTGTCCCATTATCTTTCACTCGTATTTCAACGCCATTGGTTGTTCTCTTTGTACTCAGCCAAACAGTAGGCTTATATGTGCTTGCCAGTTCAGAATCAATTGTAATCAATTGCTTTTTCTTCTCAGACACCGCATAGAATGCATTATTTACCAAATTTAGAATCACCCTTCCTATCTCCTGAGGGATTACAGCTACTGTACCTACTTCATCGTCAAAATCAGTTTCCATGCTTGCATTGAATGACTTATCTTTTGCTCTCAACCCATGGTAAGATAGGCGAAGGTATTCATCAGCCAACTCATTAATATTGGTAGGTTCTTTCACCCCAGTACTGCTACGGCTATGTTGGAGCATGCCTTTCACGATGGCATCTGCACGCTTTCCGTGATGAACTATTTTCTCCTCATTCGCCTCCAAATCACTTACGATGAGCTTTATTTCGTCCAGATCTCCCTTTGCCAATTCGACTTTTAACTCTTCCAGAAGCTCTTTATTTAGCTCAGAAAAGTTGTTGACAAAGTTCAAAGGATTCTGAATCTCATGGGCTATGCCTGCCGTCAGCTCACCCAGTGAGGCCATTTTTTCAGAATGTACCAACTGTGATTGCGCTGCTCTGAGTTCGTGTAAGGTCTTTTCCAGCGACTCTTTTTGGGCTGTGATTTCTGCAGTACGTTCGGCTACTTGAATTTCCAAGGCGTCCTTTAGCTTTTGCGACTTCCTGAACTCAAGTTCTTGATGAGCAGCTTTAATTCGCTCAAGCTCTAAGGCCTTTCTTTGCTTTCTATTAATGATAAACTGAGCTACAAGCCAGATCCACGCAAATATGGATGCAGTCCCAAACAAATTGTCCCAACGATCATAAAAATCAGGTGCTATCAGCTCAGTCAGATCTTCGATCACATGAACTAGCACCACGGGGAAAAATGCATATACAAAAGGCTTAAGCGGTTCAAATACTTTTCGATTGTAAGCTGCGTAAACCACATATAAATTTACGGCATGGCCTATCCATCGCGTTATTTCTTCTAGGCTATCAAAAACTATGTTTAAGGCTAATAAACAAGAGGAGGCTATTAACGCTTTTAAAAATATACTTTGCCACTCAGGAAAAAGCTCCTTGGTTTGGGCATGCGTTTGGAGGAATCTAAAAGCAATGATCAGAAGTATAAAATCCATAGATACTGAGCTAGAATTTAAAAAACGGTACTAAGCAAGAAGCAAAATAAGCATAATTTCACTTCTAGAAGTGATTGCTAGGGCAAGTTCCATATCAAACTATTACCTGCCTTTAGGGGAATGACAGAAAGGGAACCTGTTAATGTTGATGAGCGAGACGATGTTGCTTCAGAATATCCTCACCAAAATCATTTCCATTCTCCCTCCATATCGTATGGATGTGATTGGCATTGTCAAGAAAGCCAACATTGTCATACTCAATGATGAAGTCTGGACTGTGGATCATGTAATAGTGAGCTTTCATGGGTTCATAGCTTCCTATCCAGCTGAAATATACTTCGTCCATTCCCCGCGCATGCAAGATCGCAAGGTATTCCTCTGCTTTTGGGTGGTCTAGATTATTAACATATTCTTCGATGAGGTAATGAAGGATTTTCTGCTGGTCAGCATTCAATTCCGAGCCTTTGATTCCTTTAAATTCCTTGATCCATTGATCTCGACCAGGGCTGGTAAGAATATCTCCAGGTACTTTTTCACTTAAGGTCGCTTTGGCTTTTTGAGCATCATCAAGGGTATTCACGAACCAAAAACCGTAATCTTCTTCTTTGCTCAAAGGACGCAATCCTGCATATTGGGTGACTTCCACCACAGCTGGATCAGAACCCAGAAATAAGGGTGTCATGGAGAATCTATCCCCAGAAACAGTCAGATTGAGAGAAATGTGGTGCCCCTCGAATTTCAAACCCCAAGTATCATCCTTCTCTACATCTCCAAGTAAGGCAATAAAGTAGTTGCCATAGTCCCAATCCAAGGTTCGGATCATCTTGATGGTATTCTCATTCATCTGCTCTCTTTGGTATGCTATCTCCATGATTTCATGCAGAATATCATCAACCTGCATGATTGAGAATACTTTTAAATAACCTTGAGAACTTAAGATAGTACTGAGCATCTTATGGAATTTTATCTTACTATCTTCAGAAAGGTCACCATACTTTACCCCACTTCGAGGAGCTAGTCCTAGCGGCAAATTCGTCCACTTGGTTCTCAAACTATCAGAGAAGTCAAATTCCACCGCTGATTTCTGCTCATCAGGTAATGTTTCTATAAAGGAAACCGTTACGTTTTTAAGAGCTTTAACATCCTGTGCAAGTGCAAGGCAGCTCGTCAGGAAAAAAAGAAGGATAAATAAGCTTGGTTTAAGCATAGTTTACATGGATAAGTTTCAATAGATAATTTTAGAAAGAGTTTTCACCTTAGAAATAATCACCCGATACTTCCATCTCCATCTATGTCCTTACCGGATTGCTCTTCAAGGATTTTGAGTGTTTTGATTAATAGCTCTCTAGTATTTGCCAATTCCCATTCTAGATTTCTGACTCTTACTTCGAGTGTTTCGGCTTTTGCTTTATGGTCTTGAATTTGACTTTGCTGGATTAGGTCCCAAAATAGTCCCATAGGTTGTTTACAATTTCGATTTACTTCTTATTTAAATAGTGGTTGAACCAGCTCAGTATTGAAGCCGATTTACTCATCAACATACTTGGTCGATTGACAAGGCCATGAGAAGCATTTGGTATGCGAACCATGGCTGTTTCCACTCCCTGAAGCTTGAGCGCTGCGTAAAATTGCTCAGATTCAGCGATCGGGGTTCTGTAGTCATTTTCACCGGATAAAAGCATGGTTGGTGTCTTTACATTTCCTACAAATGTGATTGGAGAGCGAGCAGCATAGTTTTCTGGCTCTTCCCAAGGATTTCCTGGAAACCAGTATTTCGTAAAAAAAGCAGGATTATCAGCATAAAGTACATGCGTAGACCAATTAATCACAGGCTTCGCGACAACCGCCGCTTTGAAGCGATCCGTCTTGGCCACAATCCATGCGGTCAATAATCCTCCACCACTTCCGCCTGTCACGAACAGATTTTCTGTATCCACATATCCTTTTTCGATGACAGCATCTACTCCAGACATCAAGTCTGCATAATCATGATTTGGGTAATCGTGGTGAATCGAATTACCAAAATCCTGTCCATAACCAGTGCTGCCTCTCGGGTTGGAGTATAACACCACATAACCAGCCGCTGCATATTGTTGCACTTCGTATGAAAAACTCGTTCCGTACATAGCAAAAGGGCCACCATGTATTTCTAAGATGAATGGATACTTTTTGCTTGGGTCAAAGTTAGGTGGAGTAACTATCCAGCCCTGAATATCCAGTTGATCAAAGGAAGACTTCCACCAGATCTCCTCTACTTTTCCAATATTTCGGTATGAAAATACATCGTCGTTTAATGCTGTAATTCTTTTGATCTCTCCATCTGACCAAACTGCCAAATCAGCAGGATGATCTGCCCCGCCAAGTGTAAATGCAAACTTCGTATTGCTAGAAACAGTGTAGTCTCCGGCATTATATGGCCTTCCTATATCAAGACCTCCAAGTCCTTCCACGACTGTTCTGATTTTTCCAGTGAGCGCCACATGTCCAATTTTGGTGTCTCCCTTTTCGTCGTATTGAAAATAGATTCCTTTGCCATTGGACTCCCATTGCGGGTTTGCAGCGTCTCTATCCAAATCCGCGGTTAGGTTTTTAATTCCTGAGCCATCGGTATTCATTACGTATAGATTCATTACTTGATAACCTTGGAATGTGTCATCAAATCCAGTAAATGCAATCTGGGAGCCATCGGGAGAAAGCACTGGAGTCCTATCAGGTCCAAATCTTGAAGTCAAAGCTTTGATTGAACCAGTGGATAAATCCAATTGATAGATTTCAGAATTGGCAGGCTCGAACTCATGGTTTTCGTTGAGATTTGCCGAGAAAAAAAGACTCTTGCCATCTTTCGACCATAGAGGTGACCCATAATCAAATTCGTCTGAAGTCCATTGCCTTGCCGTTCCTCCAGCTATTCCAATCGTAAAAATCTCTTGATTTCCTGGCTTAAGATACCCCGCTCCATCGCCACGATAATTCATGTCATCGATATAGATCGGAGCCTCATTCCATGTAGCGCCTTCTGGTTTTCCAGGGATGCTCAAAAGTGACTTTTTAGCCTTTGGGACAAATTGTGTAAAAGCTAATTGCTGGTCATCGTATGACCAAGACACCGAGCCCGGCGGGTTTGCCGAATTGGTTAGAGCCACAGATACCTTTGTATCCAAATACATGACGAAAAGCTTCATTTTTTCATCCTGCTGGTTGGATCGATAGGCCACCTTAGTTCCGTCGTGAGACCAGACTGGACTTACATCTCTATGATTTCCTTGGGTCAAAGGCCGGTTTTGAGTACCGTCTGTGTTTGTGATCCAGAGATTGGAATAATCTCGATCCGTCATGATATCCTTGAAATTCCGAACGTAGATTACCTTTGTTCCATCAGGAGAAATCGAGGGATTGGTGACATACTCCAAGTCAAAAAGATCTGTGAGTTCTAACTTGGTTTTTTGCTGGGCTTGTAGTCCGATCTGAGCAACGAGTGACAATGCACAGATAAAAATATATTTAATCTTCATAACTATTTACTAAGTATTTGATAACTCATTTCTTATAATAAACTTCTTCTCCTTTTCCCATATTTCCATAGTCAAAGGAATGAATCAACTTGACTGATCCAGAAGCTACGAAATCGAATTGGAACTTCTCAAAAGTTCCGTCTGGATTTGCGGGATAAGTAAAAATATTATTGCCGCTGTAGACGTATTCCTCCCCGAAAACCTCATTTTTCAACCACAGGCCATTATTGTTTTTGAAAAAAGCGATAGTCTTTTTTGGGTCATTTTCAAGGCTGTATTCTCCTGTCAGTCGATCTAATGAGGCTGATTCTACCTTGAGCGTAGCAGCCATTCCTATAGTATAAGCTACCTGGCTTGTACCATCCGCAAGCTCTTTTATAGGTAACACTCGATCTGCTGACCGTGCAGCCCAAGGATCATTTGCGACATTTTCGTCTCCTTTGAAATACAATTGAGTGACTAAAGATTGATAGCCATCGGCAGTCACCATGAGATGAAAATGTGCAGGCCTTATCAATCCTCCTCCAGCATCGTAAGGGACAGGAAGAATAGTTTGAAACCCATAATTTCCATCCTTGTCCGTCATCACTGTGCCGCGATAGCGAAATTCTGGAGTGGAATTATCATAAACACCTTCAGCATCGCAGTGCCATAGTTCTACCTTTGCGTTATTGTAAGGAGTAATACAATCCTGATGGAGCACTTTACCGGCTAATTCAATCTTTTTTCCTTTATCCCCCGCTATTCTTAAGTTGGAACGCATAGGGCTTTCTGGTCGATAAAATGGACCTAGAATATCTGAAGTTGTGGCACAATCACCGACGTACTTTTCTCCATCAAAATGGATAAATCCGAATGTGCTCATGGCGGTCACACTAAGTGCTGCAGAGCTAATAAATCGTCTCCTTTTCATGATTTTTGGGTTTAAGATTGTAGGTCAAAAAAACTAAAAAACAGCTATATCTTTCTGATTTTGAAAGATATATACTTGTAATAATACAATAAACAATCCGCTATTTTACAATTTTCAACTCGGGATTTCGCTTTAGAGGTTTAGTTGTTCTTCTTCGAAAGGAGCCTTACCGCAAAGTAAACTGCAGTGAGCACAGTTATAAAAACAAGAATTCCTGTTTTTTCATAGCCAGTCAAATTGGATAGGAAAAAGAGTATGATTCCAGCTGCCAGAATTGGAACTGTATATCCAAAAGGTATTCTGAAGTCTCCAAAATTAGCTTTCTCCTTTCTTCTCAATTTGATTACCGATAAGGCCACGCCAAAATAAACCAATAGCATACTGGCTGAAGCGATCACGGCGAGCTGTCGAAATCCGCCAATAGCTGCAAGAGTAAATCCGATTCCGGCATAAAGTAAAATGGAGTAATAAGGAGTCTTGAACTTGGGATGAATTGCAGCCAATTTTTCCAATGGAATCACCCGGTCACTGGCCAATCCAAATAACACTCTTGGCAAATTCAGAATTTCTCCACTTAGCATTCCAAACATGGAAACTCCCGCAGTAATTAATAGAAGTGTGTAACCTATTGGACCAAATACAACATTTGCCACAGATGCTAGAGGGGCTTCTTTAAACTCAGGTAATTGATCCCCCAAGACTCCTTGCGAAACTGACTGAATCAGGACATAAAGAATCAATACAAAGCCGATCCCCATGAAAATAGCCTTTGGAACTGTCTTTTGGGGGTTTTTGATCTCCCCACCGACAGTTAATCCTGCATCTCCACCTTGAAATGCAAAAAATAAAATCAGGGAAGCCGCTCCAAAATTTTTGAAGGAATCCGCATTTTCTATCATCAAATTGGAAAAGGAAACATCCTTCCAGCTGAACAGAATCAGCAAAAGTAGAGGAGTCAATTTCGCCACTGTATTGATCTTCACTAAGCCGATTCCTTGCTTCACCCCGATCACATTTAGAAAACACAAGCCTCCAAAAATGAGCAACAAAAGTAAAATACGAATGTATTGATTCGCAAAAACCGGAAAGGCCAGTGCGATCAATTCTATCAAAGCATTAGCTACAGCAGCATCCGAAAACGCACTTCCCATCACCATAAATACGGCGGCCAAAAAACCTGTATATGGCCCGAAAGCTGTTTCTACATAAGCATAAGCTCCTCCGGATCGAGTCACTTTGCTTCCTGCCTCTGCAAAACAAAGCATCACCAATGCAATTAGAAATCCACAAAACAGGTACACAAAGATGCCTGCGGAACCCATGATTTCGGCTACAATCGCTGGCAAAACGAAAATCCCTGCACCGACAATAATGTTTACAATGTTGGCAGAGAGTCCCCATAAACCAATCTCTCTTTTTAACCCTGTTTCTTTTTCCATGATTACAGTTTGATTGGGTTAATAACCTCTCGCTCCGCCATCTTCACTGGAAGAATCAGAAGCGCCGGTGTATAGTTTTGTAGATGCATCGTAAGTGATGCCCATCAGTACTCCGATATTAGAAGTCGGCATAAGCGTATGTCCCATTTTTTCTAACGCTTCTCTAGTGTCTGGAGAGAGCAGATTATATTCATACAAAATTCGATCTGGAAGCCACTGATGATGGATTTTCATTGCTTCAATTGCTCTATCCACTCGCATTTCATAGGCTAGCACATTCAGTACTGTCTGAAAAACGGTGTTGATAATTGTTCTTCCTCCAGGGCTTCCGATTACCAAATAGGGCTTGCCGTCTTTTGCAACAATCGTAGGAGTCATGCTGGAAAGCATGCGTTTTCCGGGAGCGACTAGATTTGGATTAGAACCAATTTGTCCGGTGGTAGTCGTTTCGCCAGGCACGGGATTGAAGTCACCCATTTCATTATTGAAGATGAAGCCAAGTTTGGAAGAACCCATTTTCACTCCATAGGAATTTTCCAAGGTATAGGTCATGGAAATGGCATTTCCGTCTTTGTCCACCACAGAAAAATGAGTGGTATTCTCTCCTCCATAGGGATGACCATATTGAGATGGATCAGAGATAGACGCTTTAGTCATATCTAGGTTTTCAAAGCGTGCTTTGGCATATTCCTTTGAAAGCAATCTTTCCAAAGGCATATCCAGATTAAAATCAGGATCTCCTAAAAACTCAGCCCGATCTGCAAATGCTCTTCTCATCGCCTCAGCTACCAAATGCACATAAGCGGTTGAGTTGAATTCCACTTCCGAGATATTAGCTTCCTCCATCAGATTCATCATCTCGATCAGCGCCACTCCACCCGAACTCGGAGGCGGCATGGAATAAATGTCATAGCCGTTGAATGTTCCTTTCACAGGCTCACGCTCCACAGCTTCATATTTCTCCAAATCAGCTTTGGTGATAATACCCCCATTGGCTTTCATGTAATCTTCGATCTCCTGAGCGACCCAGCCTTTGTAGAAACCATCTCTGCCATGTTTCTGGATTTCTAGGAGTGTTTTTGCCAAAGCAGGCTGCTTCCAAGTCTCTCCCGGCTTTACGATTTCTCCATTTTCTCCTCGGAAATAATCCTTCATGATGTCTTCCGAAGGATCCCTGTCACTTACTCTCACAGCAGCGTTATACAAACCCCAAGACATGGTAAATCCTTTTTTGGCTAGTTCTACAGATGGTTTCACCAAATCAGCCCAAGGCAATTTTCCGTATTTCTGATGTGCTTGATAGAGTCCTGCAACGGTTCCCGGAACGCCTACAGCAAGCAAGCCTCGGTGATTTGAGTTGTCTTTGATCTTTCCATTTTCATCGAGAAACATGGTTGGACTGGCTGCCAAAGGGGCTTTTTCACGAAAATCAAATGTGGTCACTTCGCCGGCAGAATTCAGAAAAACGATAAATCCACCTCCTCCAATATTTCCAGCCTCAGGGTGAGTTACTTCCAAAGCGAAGGCAGTTGCGACTGCTGCGTCGATAGCATTTCCACCCTTTTTCAAAATATCTACACCGACTTGAGATGCAATGACATGGTCAGAGACGACCATCCCATTTTCAGCATAGGTTTGGGCTTGGATGTCACTTGTAAAAAATAAAAGAAGGAAGGAGTAGCCTACAGCTACCTTTTTAATAAAGTTAGTTTTCATCAAGTATAAAGGTTGGTAAAGTGTGGTTTGAGTAAAAATAAGAGAAAATACTAGATCATTGGTAAGAGTTCTGATAAGTGGAAAAATGGAAGTTATTTCTATTCATATCCTTATTATTTAACCTCCAGACGGTGATTCACTGTTAATCTGAAAATATCCCGATTATAATAGCCACCTAATTGACGTTGATTAATCCATTTTTGATAGGTGAGGTCCATGTTTAATGCTGACGAAAAAGTAAAATTCACTCCGGCTATTAACCTGTTCTGGTCAAATGTATAATTCACTGTTCCCCCAGCCTGCACCATCAGCTCATCGCCTGCAATTACTTTCAAGAGTTGATTTTCTTTGATCTTCCAAATGGCGTAAGAGGCCATAATGCGATAGCGAAATCTAAAACTTCCGATAAAGTAGCCGTCTGCCAATTCCGAAGCTTCTAAATTCAGATGGTGAAAATACCGGGCTTCTGCTCGGTAACGATGATCAATTGTTAGTTTATTTAGCTTTTGCCTATATGCCATTTCTAGATGAGGCCGTAACTCAGGCTCTATGAGGTCAAGCTCGGAATAGGGATTGTTTGGACTTTGGAAAAAGCCTGCAAAACCAGCAGAGGCTTCCCACCCACTTTCTCCTAATTTGCGATGAATGTGAGCTCTGAGTGACCATTGATGCTGAACCAAAGGATGAACAAAATGCCTTTCCTGCACCTCAGCTATTATAGACCATTTTTCACCAATCGGAACTGTGAAAAAATATCCGTACCAGATTAGTTGCTGATGGATGACATCCTTCTGAGCCAAGGTTAGTTTTGGCCAAAAACTCAGGATTACGAAAATAGAGGAAAATGCAACTGCTTTCAATAGAGCAAATTAAGCTGCAATCTTAAGCTAAATCCTAGTAATTTAATAGGGTAATAGAAAATATATATTTGTTGAAAAAAATCAGTATCAACGATCTCTCTTACGGGGTTTTGACTTTCATGAGTAAACCTATATTTTTTCAAACTTATCCACAGTCAAATCGGATTTGACATCACCTGTGTGCTTGGTATTTTGAGGCTCAAAAAGAAAGATCCAAGCTTCCTCCTCAGCAACTGGTCTGTGTTCTACTCCACGCGGAACGACGAGCATTTCCCCTTCGTTCAGAGTGACGCTTTCTCCTTCAAACTCAATTTTTAATGAGCCTTTCACTATTAGAAAAAGCTCGTCCTCATCGGTATGATTATGCCAGACAAATTCACCTTTCACTTTCGCCAGTTTCACATCCTGACCGTTTAGCTCACCAATGATCTTGGGAGTCCACAGCTCCTTAATCAAGCCAAATTTCTCGTTAATATTTACTTTTTTCATAATTCTGATTTTACTTGACGCATTTTACCTCATAGCACTTTCTAACAAGTCTATTCATAGTATTTTCTCTGTCAGCCACATCGATCACCTGCCACCCGACACCCCGCCTTCTCATCCAAACTTCATCCTCTGAATCCGTATAGCATTCAAAATTGCCAGCAAAGCCACGCCAACATCAGCAAAGACTGCTGCCCACATCGTCGCTATACCTAAGGCCCCTAGAATTAACACCAACAGTTTTATTCCAAAGGCAAACCCGATATTCTGCCAGACGATCTTCTTGGTCTTTTTCCCAATAGAAATCGCCATTGGAATTTTACTTGGCCTATCATCTTGAATCACCACATCAGCAGTTTCTATAGTCGCATCAGATCCTAGACCACCCATGGCAATTCCAACATCAGAAATCGCAACAACGGGAGCATCATTTACGCCATCACCCACGAAGGCTACAGTCCCTTTTTGAGCTTTGATTTCTTTGACTTTTTGCACTTTATCTTCAGGAAGCAATTCACCAAATGCATTGGGAATACCCAGTTTATCCGCGACAAATTTCACCACGTTGCTTTTATCTCCGCTCAGCATCGTGATCCCTACATTCATGGATTTCAACAGATCTATGGTGTGCTGAGCATCGGATTTTATACTATCCGCGATGGATAGATAGCCCACAAATTTTCCATCATAAGCTATAGCTACCAAAGTGAAAACAATCCCTGAAGGATCGATGGAATAAGGAATCGAATACTTATCCATCAGTTTAAAATTCCCAACAAGCAGTTCTTTTCCATCTATATGGGCTTTCAAGCCATGACCGGAAATTTCCTCCACATCAGCTAAAATGATTTCCGAGTCAATCTCACCCACATGTTTTTTAATGGCTGTTGCTATAGGGTGGGTACTTTTGTATTCCAAAGCATTTACAAAACCCAAGATTTTAGAATTCTCAAATTCCGGCTGAAGATGGACTTCCTGAACTTCAAAAACGCCCGCTGTCATCGTACCAGTCTTGTCCATCACGACATTTTTGATCTCAGCGATGCTATCAAGAAAATTACTTCCCTTGAATAAAATGCCATTTTTACTCGCTGCTCCGATTCCTCCAAAATACCCCAACGGAATACTGATCACCAACCCACATGGACAGGAAATCACCAAGAAAATCAGTGCCCGATACAGCCAATCACTGAATTCGTAATTGTCCACAAAGAGGAAGGGGAGAAAGCAAATTCCTATTGCTAGATAGACCACAACAGGTGTGTAGATTTTTGCGAATTTTCGGATGAAAAGCTCTGTAGGAGCCTTTTGAGCAGTTGCATTTTGCACCAATTCCAAAATTCGCGAAAGCTTACTATCTGTATAGGCCGTTGTAACTTTCACCTGAGAAACGGTATTCAAATTCACCATTCCGGCTAATACCTCCGCGCCTTTTTCTTTGGAATCAGGCTTGCTTTCTCCAGTTAGTGCGGAGGTGTTAAATGAAGCTTTCTCAGAAAGTAGCTCGCCGTCTAAGCCAAGCTTTTCTCCAACTTTCAATTGAATGATATCCCCGATTTTTGCGGTGGCAGCTTTGATCGTTTTGGTAGAATTTCCTTCCAAAATCGTCACTTCATCTGGTCGTTGATCAAGTAGCGTCTTGATATTCGTCTTTGCCCTCGTAACTGCCATAGCCTGAAAAACCTCGCCAACGGAATAAAACAACATCACTGCTACCCCCTCAGGATACTCACCGATCGCAAAGGCCCCAACCGTTGCAATTCCCATCAGCAGGAATTCTGAGAAAATATCACCTTTCAGTATACTTCCCCACGCTTCTTTCAAAACTGGTAATCCAACAGGCAAATAGGCTACTAAATACCAGCCAAAGCGAATCCACCCTTGGAACCAATTCTGTGGAAAAATATGATCGAATCCGAGTCCAATCGTCATCACCACAAATGAAAAAATTGCAGGTGCAAAAAATCTTAGCAGGCTTTCTTCTTTTGAAATAGAATGGTCGTGATCATGTCCGCTATCATGCGAATGCTCTTCATTATTTACTTTTTCATCTACTGCGCAGCAATCATTCTCCAACTGGCTTTTTTGATTTTTGCTTGTCATAAAGCTGCTTTAATTTTTCTTCATCAAGTTCATCACCACATCTACTGGCAACTGCTCGACTTTGTGGCCTTGGATTCCTGTCATCGTTTCGGCTGCAAACAGGGAATTTATAATGGCTTCCTCTGTAGCCTCAATCACACCTAAAAAGAGGGAAGTCATGTCATCATTTCTTACGAAATCATCGGTTTCCAACGTTCCCGATTTAGCTGAATAGGGAATTCGAAGTCCCTCTGCCGTACTAAATGCAATCACATAATCACCAGATCCATTTGACGCGATGCCTCCTGTTTTGGCAAGACCCATGATGGCGCGTTTAGCCATTCTCTCCAAGTTACGCTCCAGCACGGGAGCGTCAGTTGCCACCACGATCATGCAGCTACCGTCAGATTTTTCCATCGCATCACGAAAGGGATACCTTCCCATTTCTTCTCCCACGGCGACTCCATCGATCTGAAGATTTCCTCCGAAATTTGTCTGTACCAAAACCCCGATTGTGTAGCCTCCCAAACTTTCGGGAAGTTTTCGTGAGGCAGTTCCGATTCCACCTTTCCAGCCAAAGCAAACTGTACCAGTTCCTGCGCCTACATTTCCTTCAGTGACTTTGCCACGTTCTGCCGATTTGATCGTTTGGATGACTTCTTCTGGAGAAATATGCATTCCGCGGATATCATTGAGATAGCCATCATTCGTTTCACCGACCACAGCATTCACTGATTGGGCATTTTCATTTTGTTCTAAAGAATAACGAACCGCACCTTCTATTCCAGCGGCCACACTGAGTGTATTAGTCAAAATAATGGGAGTCTCAATATTTCCCAATTCCTGCACTTGTGTAACGCCAGCCAATTTTCCAAAGCCATTTCCCACATAAATAGCTGCTGGGACTTTCTGCTGAAAGAGATTTCCTCCGTGTGGCAAAATGGCGGTTACTCCAGTGCGAATATTGTCTCCTTCTATTTTGGTGAAATGCCCCACTTTCACGCCGGGAACGTCAGTAATTGCATTGAGCGAACCCGTCGGAAGTACTCCGAAAATGATTCCTTTTTCACGTGGTCTTTCCTGAGAAAATGCTGCTGAGGTAGATAAAAGTAGGATTGTGATTAAGTAGTTGAGGTGCTTCATAGCTGGGAGTTTCCCGAATTTAAACTTTATGCATTGAAGGAAAAATTACTTGGTCCACCAATGCAAATAATTAAGAGCTTTTTGATTTGAGAACAGTTATTTCTTACCTATTTGTCCGGAATAATGGGAATGCACAGTGCATCTTATAAATTAGCATTCTGCTCAGAAGAAAATGATGAATGCCTACTTCTACTTTGCTCAGTTGGACAGCGGTTGTACTCTCAGATTATTTGTCGGAGGTGGAAGTCTTATTTTGGAGCAAGTTTGGGAGAATAAAACAACTTAGCGCCCTTCGCGCAAAACCCCGCGCCTTCTTTGCAGTTAAATAATTCAACATGCTCAAAAAAGAACGATACGAAGCCATTATCAATCACTTTCGGGAAAATATGCCCATTGCTGAAACAGAACTTCAGTATGAAAATCCTTTCCAACTCCTGTGTGCAGTGGTACTTTCGGCGCAATGCACAGACAAGCGGATCAACATGGTGACGCCAGCTTTATTTGAAAAATTCCCTGAACCTGAGTTTTTGGCCGCTTCCAATTTTGATGAACTTTTCCCCTACATCAAAACCGTTTCTTATCCGAATAATAAGACTAAGCATCTTTTAGGCTTAGGCAAAATGCTGGTGGAAGACTTTGGAGGTGAGGTTCCTTCGACCGTTCCTGAGTTGATCAAACTTCCTGGTGTGGGTAGAAAAACAGCAAATGTCATTACCTCGGTCGTCTGGAATCAGCCAAATATGGCTGTCGATACGCATGTTTTTAGAGTTTCGAAAAGGCTGGGTTTAGTCTCGCAAACAGCCAAAACTCCTTTGGAAGTAGAAAAACAACTAATCCGCCACATCCCTAAAGAGTTTGTGCATATCGCACATCATTGGCTGATTCTGCATGGGAGATACGTGTGTTTGGCTCGAAGGCCAAAATGTGAAGAATGCACGCTGACCCATTTGTGTAAGTATTTTGAGAAAAATCAGGGCAAAATCACTAAAGTAGAATCTGATAATTAATGTGTGGAATCCATCTGATCTGGGGAAAAGGCGCAAATGAAGAAGCTATTAATAGCATGCTTCAGCAAAGTCAGCATCGTGGTCCAGATCAGCAAGCAAGCTTAAGTCCATGGCCTGGACTTTGGATAGGCGTAAGTCGCCTGAAAATTCTACATACTGGAGTGGAAGCAGACCAGCCATTTTGGGCTCCAGATGGAGCTTCCCTATTGATTTGGAATGGTGAACTATACAATTATAAAGCCTTAAAAAATATCCTTGAGAAGATGGGAATCATCTTCATTACAAAATCAGACACTGAGGTAGTTTTGCATGTACTTCGAGTTTTTGGTACGAAAGGAGTGGAGCAACTTCAAGGTATGTTTGTTTTGATTTTTGTGGATTTAAGAGATAAATCTCTGATTGTCGCAAGAGATGGAAATGGTGAAAAACCACTTTATTATGCTCAAAATCCAGATACTCTTATCCTTTCTTCAGAATGCAGAAGTATTCAAAAATTAAAGTCCTCGAAGGTCGATTCAAAGCATTTTGAAAACTATTTCTACCTGAGAGCACCTCATTTGGGCAATACTTTTTTCAAAGGAATCCATGAATGGAAACCTGAGCGATACAGTAAAATTTTAAGTCACTCAGCATTTCGGTGGGATAAAATCTCCATCAAAGCAAAACCATCTGCTGAACCAATTTTTGACTCCTTCAAAACCACGCTAAAGGAAGTCGTTTTGAATCAATTTCGAGCGGATGTCCCTGTGGGAGTGCAGCTCAGCGGAGGAGCCGATAGTTCGCTTCTCTACGCGATTTGGTATAAGGAAACGGGAATTCCCTTACCTACTTACACCATTCAAACAGAGGAAAAATATCGAAAGAAATATGCGGATGGAGTTGCAGCAAAACGTTTCACGGAAAAATACCCTTCCTTTAACCATCAAATTACTATCAATCAAAAAACATTCTGGGAAAACTGGGAAGAATACCTGAAAAGTGTGGATATACCTATTGGGGATTCAGCAGGATTTTTGACTTGGATGATCGGGAGAGAAGCGAGAAAATCTGTTAAAGTATTGATTTCGGGCGCTGGAGCTGACGAACTTTGGGGAGGATATCAGCGACATAAGGCATTTGATATTTACCAAAAACATAAAGAGTTACTCCTAAGATTTCAGGGAATTTTGGGAAATATACCTCTGGGTAGAAGTTACCAAAAGTTCATTTCAGCAATCGACCCAAGTCCTCAAAAGACCTTTCTTAATTTCAGTGGATTGGAAAACCTACCAGATGATTTGGCTGAAGATCATTCCAGAATTTTTAATAAAAACCTCCCGGAGTACACTCAAATGTTGGATTTTGACCGACAAGTTTACCTAGTCCAAGATGTGCTGAAGATTCAGGACAACGCCTTGATGGCACATAGCATAGAAGGAAGAAGTCCTTACTTAGACGCTTCAATGTTAGCGTTGTGGAAGAATGTAAAAAACGAGAATTCGTTAAAAGGCAAGCCTTGGATCAAGCAATATTTAAATGAGTTGGAACTCAACTGGATTTCTGAGCGTAATAAAATGGGTTTTGGGTTGCCTTTGAATGAATGGTTTGCAGAAAATGGAGAATTTGCCAGCCGCGTTTTCAATTCGATTACAGCCTTTGAAAAATCTCACGGAGAATATTTCCCTGCAAGTATGACAGAGATTTCTTCCAGGCCTGAGCTTTTCGTGAAGCAACATTTTTTAATACTCTATAACCTGTTTCTTCTTGCAGAATGGGTGAAATTGCACAAGCTATGAGGATCATTTACATCCATCAGTATTTCAAAACGCCGCAAGAAGGCGGAGCTGTGCGTTCATTTCACCTGGCAAAGGGCCTAGTAGATGCAGGACACGAAGTGGAAATGATCACTGGTGGAGGGCAAAAAGGATATGATCAGCGATGGATAGAAGGGATTAAAGTTCACTATTTACCCGTTGGTTACGATCAGAAATTTGGATTTATTAAAAGAGTCTGGTCTTTTTTAAGCTATGTCAGGCAAGCTAAGAAACTAATAAAAAAGCTTCCTCGGCCTGATTTGATGTATGCTACTTCCACTCCTTTGACTACCGGATTGCTCGGACTTTGGGCAAAAAAAAAGTTGGCGATCCCATATATTTTTGAAGTTAGAGACCTCTGGCCGCAGGCTCCCATAGAAGTTGGGGCGATCAGTAATCCTATCTTAAAAAAGAGCTTAGTTTCCCTAGAGAAGAAAATCTACCAGCAAGCTATGAGTCTAGTTGCCCTTTCTCCCGGAATAGCGGCTCACCTTCGGAAAGTTACCCCGGCAAAACAGATTCACTTGATTCCAAATTTCTCAGACTTGGACAGGTTTTATCCAATGGAGAAAAGAAAGGAGATTCTTGATGAGTTTGGGTTAACCACTAGCCTTACTATTGCTTATACTGGGGCTTTGGGAAAAGTAAATGCAGTAGAAGAGCTCTTGAATCTAGCTGAATTGGCTCAAAATCGAGGGAAAAACTGGCATTTTCTGATTATGGGTGAGGGCAGTCATGAAGCTCAATTGAGAAAAATAGCATTGGATAAATCTCTTGTAAGGATTCGTTTTATTCCCTTTGGCTCCAAAGAAAAGGTAAATGAAGTCTTGAGTTTGGCAGATTTAGCCTGGATTTCTTTCGCGCATTTGCCTGTTTTGAAAACGAACAGTCCTAATAAATTTTTTGACGCTTTGGCAGCAGGCAAAGCAATTTTGGTTAACCATAAAGGTTGGGTGTTTGATTTGATGAAGACGCATCATCTAGGAATTAATTGCCTTCCATCTAAGATTGAGTCAGCTTTTGCGAAGCTCGAAAGCCTGGAAAGGAATCCAAAAGAATTGGAAAAAATGGGGGCCAGCTCGCGGAGGCTGGCAGAGCAACATTTCACCAAAGAACTGGCTATTGCTCACTTGATAAAAGTGATATTACCTGGAAAGAACGAAAACTCATCTGATGAAGATTATATCATTTTGACAGGTTAGCCCCATTTTTTTACAGGAATGCCTATCCTTCTTGAGAGGTCTATTACGAGTTTTTTGCTTCAAAAAATCGTTATTACTAGTTGATAACTAAATTGATCTGATAGTTTTGGAAAAAAATATAAACTTTATTTAAACCTTTTGGAATTGCGTTGGTTAAGAATACTCAACAGTTTGAAAAAAATGTAAAATATTGATTTCTATCTGTTTGAGTCAACTAGTTGATGCTAACATCAACAGTTCAAGAAATTAAATTAGTACGATAATATAGGATAGGGTTTATTGGTGAAAAACGAGTCTAATTTTAGACTCGTTTTTTTGTTTCAGGGGGAATTGAAACTCTATTCATTTGGCTTTCTAGGTCTGTACCCCGATTCTCTAAAAATTTTTTCTGCATCAGGCTCCGCCATCAATACATCGAGTGGAACATCTTGGTTGAACTGGAAATCATCTACGATATTCCATCCTAACCATCTTCCCAATCTGCCAGGAGCTTTGGTGCTTATAGCATCGGTAAATGGCGCTTCCCCTATATATTTCCTGATTTCAAATGGATTAGTCTCATATAGTAATTCATTTTCCACAAAGTGAGACCATATCAATTCCTCATTATCAAAACTCTCAGAAATTGCCTCAGGTGTGTACCCGATGATGTATTGATCCGAGGTACAAGGCAAAATGGCTTTTGTGAAATGATAGGTTTTACCATAGTAAATCATCTCGGCTAGCAATCTATTATCCTGAGGATTAGTTACGTTAAACCTAGCCGAAATCGCCATGACTATCATCGGTACTATGTATGGCCGATCGTAGCGCTCGGCCATATAGCGTGGTAATTCTGGCTGGAAAGTATGGGTAGGAGGTAAGAAGTAGTCCAATCCTATGACAATCAAGTCATCGGTCACCACCAAGTCAGAATTAAATCCTGAGGTAAAAGTATAAACCTTTGGAATTTGAAATTGAGGAAAATAATATTTGATTGCTTTGAATGCATTTTCAAGATCTTTTTCCACATCAGAAAAATCGCTGAATACCACTTCTACTGAATCATAAAGAACTCGCATGGAAGAATCCTGATGTATGGCTAGTAGCTCGGCAGCCAAGGTGTCTGCACTTGGATATAGATCCATTTGTAAATACTCTCTCGTGAATTCTGGATTCTCCTCAAATAAATACTTGAATTCATCAATTGATTTGGCTTTGAAAAAGTCCTGCTCTAATCGAACAATATTTACAGTTAGGTCTTGGTCTAAGATCTCAGATGAAAGTTCGCAGCTTTCTTCCTTTTTGCCGCAGGCAAAAGCAATTATCAGTAAAAGGAATAAGTATGGATATGATTTGCTGGAAATTTGCATCAATAATTTTTATCAAAACTAAGAATAGAAACGCTAAATAGACTTAACGATATGTTTTCAATACTATTACCCTCTTACGGCTTTCAAAATAACATCATAAACATCTGTGGGCTGAATTGTATCAGAATCCACTAAACTTGAGTCTTGAGAAACCAACAGAGGTTTGTCAAGGTCATCTTCGCTCAATCTTCCATGGGCACCTTTTACCAAAGTTGCATCTAGAGGAATCACGTCCATCAAGTAACGGAAACCAAGCTTTTTCTTTAGCACTTTTGACCCTACAGTCAGCATAGGAATTTTGATATCAGGATTCAAAATAAGCTCTACCGGATCGTATCCTGGTTTTTTGTGGATATCCACGCAGCGTGCATAATCTGGTGCTTTGGCATCATCCAGCCAGAAATAGTAGGTAAACCAAGAATCTTTATCTGCCATTACCACCAGATCACCAGATCGCTCGTGGTCTAGGTGGTGCTTCTTTTTCCCTTCCTCGTCCAATACTAATTCAACCCCTGGAGTTTCCTCTAGGAGTTTTTTCACTTGTGGTAAAATAGCTGGGTCATTCACATGCACATGTGCTACCTGATGATCTGCTACTGCAAAAACTTTGGACGTTCCGGCATCTAATGTTTCCAATCCCCGTTCATCTTTCACCTGAATCCAACCTTGATTTCTAAAAATTCTATTTAAATGAATCGGCTTGCTCACGGTTGTGATCGCATATTCAGATAGCAATATCACCTGAGTCCCTTGTGATTCGAAATGAGTAATCAAGTCCTCACAGAGCTCATCCACCTCTTTTAGGTACTTGCCTATTTTGTCAAAATCGATTCCATACTTCTGAAGCGAGTAATCCAAATGAGGAATATAAATGAGGTTTAAAGTTGGATTATGCCACTCGTCTACCTTTTTTGACGCCTCTGCAATCCACTTACTCGAAGCGATGTTTGCATTTGGACCCCAAAAAGAAAACAACGGAAATTGACCCAATTCTTTTTGTAGTCGATCCCTTAACTCCATGGGTTGGCTGTGGCAGTCTGGTTCCTTTCGGCCGTCAGCAAGATAAAGTGGTCTTGGCGTGACCGCATAATCCGCACTGGAGTACATATTGTACCACCAAAACATGTTGGCCACAGTAAATTCAGGATTTTCCTTCTTTAGTGTTTCCCAGATTTTCGGTGATTGTACCAGCTTGTTGGATTGGCGCCAAAATTTGATTTCACATTCATCTTGGAAGTACCAACCATTTCCTACAATCCCGTTTTCAGTCGGCCACTTTCCTGTCAAATAAACTGACTGAGCTGAGCATGTCACAGCTGGTAAAACAGGCTCTACTACTGCACGTTTTCCTTTTTCTATCCATTTTTTCAGGAATGGAGTATGCTCTCCAATTACTCGAGGAGAAAGTGCTACTATATCTAAGACAACTGTCTTTTTCATTTTAATTCAATTTTTTGATTACCCAAGCCAGCTCCCTGGAGATTGATTCGCCTAGGCTCAAGCGGGTGTCCTCCGGTAATACTTCCCAAGTATAGGTCTCAACTTCGAGATGATTTGTCAAGGATGGATTTTTTAAAATTTCATTGAGTACAATTGAAATTTGATCCTGTGTGGAGGCTAGAGCACCATAATTATCCAAAAAGACAGGCACATGAAAATGTATCCTCCATTCTTCCTCATCCGTCTCATTTAATATTTTAAGTGCTTCTGGTAAGTCGGAATAGGATTTCAAACTTCCATCCTTTGTTCTTGCCACAACCTGGTGGAGATAAGTTGATTCCTCAAAAGGCAATAATTTCAACTTGACAATATCTCTAGTCTCAGGTTGAGTAGGAATCAAAGCTTTAAGGGCTGCTGAAATTTGAATCTTTCCGATTTTTATCCCTGCCTTTTCAAATTTTGCAAAAGTGTCAGCGGGCTTTTCATAGACTATCGCAAAGTGGCAAACATCGTAGCAAACCTGAATGTGCTCTTTCAAAACTTCTTCGGCCTCTTCTTGAGAAATGTTTAATTTCTTAGCAAGCCATGGTTTTCCAATTGGTAGTAACCAATCTGAAAACAACCAAATCATCTCATCCGAATTCTCCAGTATTCCGTCGGGTTCTGGCTCAATGTCTAGGTGCAAGGACTTCCCAGTTTGTTTTTTGATATCGGCGAGCTCCCCAACTACTTCTAACAAGTGTCTCGTGGCAGTTTCCATTCCGACATTTAGGTCTGAATCGGATTTGAACCAATGTCTATAGGAAACCGGGGAAGTTGAGATTCCCCCATCCATACCTTCGGGTAATAGTTGTGCTAAAATTTTAAAAGATCTGATGGTGTAGTCACGCCGTTCGACGGTGGTCCAATCGGGAAAGTGTACCTTATCTTTTACAGTTGTTCTATGGAAATCACCATATGGGAATCCGTTTAATGTAAAAACATAAGCATTTTCAGATTGCAGCCAATTCCTGAATTCACTCAGTTGATTAGCTTTTTCAAGTATAAGGCTTGCTTCATGAGAAAGTCTTAATCCAATGCCAAAGGGCTTATCTACGCTTAACCGATTTTTTACCTCAGGAATATATTTCTTTAGGTTTTCAAATGTCGCTTCCCAGCTTTCTCCGGGATGAATATTGCTGCAGTAACTGAGTTGAAACCCTTTGATTTCCATGAATAAGGTGATTTTATACTGAATTAACTAGTAACCAAATTCTGCTTTTGGTTATAACTTTTAAGTAAATCTATAGCCTGATGGATTAGCTGATGATCCATTTCATGCACTTCCTCTCCTTTGCCCAATGCCTTCAAAAGCATGATGGTGAGCTGACCTCCCAAATGCTCTTGGAATTCCTTCAAGCCTTTGATAAGGTTTTCTCCGCCTAATTCAGGAGCAAAAAGATCAAACCCCAAGGTCTTAAATGCTGCAATAATCCTAAGGAGATCATCCTCGGAAATCCACCCTTTCAAAAAAGAATAAGTTGAATCTAATGCTATTCCTATTGCCACAGCTTCACCATGGCGAATTCGGAAGTCACTCAAATGCTCTAATTTATGTGCTGCCCAGTGTCCGAAATCAAGAGGTCTGGAAGAACCGAATTCAAAAGGATCTTTGCCAGAAATATGATCCAAATGCATTTGTGCACAGCGTATAATTAACTCCTGCATTGGAGCCATTTCTCTGTCTGCCAAAGCTGTGGAATTATCTTCTATCCAAGTGAAAAAGCTCAAGTCTTTAATTAAAGCCACTTTTATCGCCTCAGAAATTCCAGATCTCCAATCTCTATCGTCGAGAGTTTTCAGGAAATTGAAATCATTTAAAACTGCATAAGGCGGTGTAAAAGTCCCTAAGTAATTCTTTTTGCCAAATACATTCACAGAGTTTTTAACGCCTACAGCTGAGTCATTTTGCGAAAGAACAGTAGTAGGGATACGGATCAGACGAATCCCACGGTGCGAAATCGCAGCAGCGAAACCCACCATATCAATCACAGCACCACCACCTATCACGGCGATGTATGAATGCCTATCTATGCCGTACAAATGAGTTGCTTCAACGATTTCCTTATAAATGGCTTCGTCATTTTTAGAGGCTTCTCCACCTACTACGACAATAGGATCGGTTGCCATTGTAAATGACTCCGAATGAGCTTCTGAATAGGTTTTCAGTTGGTTTAGCAAATTTGGGTGAGCTTCCGCAACCCCATTATCCACTACAAATAGGACTTTGGATTTTCTTTCTTTCGAAAGTATATCAACAAATAATCTATTCTCAGGAGCAAAAATTTCCTCTGAAAAACAGACTTGATAGTTGAAGGGTACTGAAAATGATTGTTCGATAATCGTATTCATAATCAACAGGGTATAGGCTTAAGCTGCTTGCTGGAATTAATACAATTCCAAGCCCTTTTTAGTTCTTTGTTAGGTTACTGCGAATTTCTTGGCTAGCCAAAGAGAAATAGGCAGCAACAATAACACAATTATTCCAATCTGCCATCCTGCGAAAGCCGAAGCTATGGAGGCATTGACAATAATTAGGGAAATAACGGCAGCTTTGACTGATTTGCCAATAAGTTTTGGGTCTTGGCTACGAATAGCTTTGATCAATGGTGGGAAAATCATGTAGCAAAGAAGAGCTAAAAAAGGGATTACTTCAAAAATCGGGGTACCATGCATGATCGGCATTGCAGCAATGACCAATATCACAAGTAGATACATGGACAATCCACCAAAGAGCGCATTCCTGTTTTTTCCATGAACCTCGCCACGACTGATCATTGTAATAGCTGCCACAAAGATTAAAGGAATCAATCCCAATGGCCAAAATGAGGATAATAAGCTTGGTGCTATACTGACACCTAAAAGCAAATTACCAGAACGACAAAGCCCCATGTTTACAGGCCCAATCAGATTTTGATGTTTTCCCCAATAATCATACAGTACTGCAAGAATGGCAACCGCTAACGCTATGGCAGCTGAAATCAGATTTACCTGTGCTGCAGCTATTACTCCAACAACAAGAAGTATAAAAGACATCCACGCAGCTCCAGACTTAGATACTCTTCCACTAGGAATTGGTCTTTCTGGCCTCTCAACAGCATCAAGTTCGGCATCAAAGACATCATTGAATGCCACCCCTCCAGCATACAATCCAATTGTACTCAATGAAAGCCAGGCTAGTTTGAAAAGAATTTCATTACCTAAAATGCTTCCGTCGAAAGAGATAAATGCCCAAGCGCCAGCCACGGCTATTCCAGCCCAAATATCTGCAATGGCAGTTACAACATTTGCAGGACGGGTGAGCTGCAGGTAAGCGAAAATGCGGGAAGAACCCATAATTAATTCTCTACAAAATCAGAAGAACCTTCCACTCTTGGTGTTTGTCCACCACGAAGTACGGAATTGCCACTCATCTTTTTGGTTTGGTCCAATGGCGCAGCATTTAACCAATCCTGCTCATCCATTTGTCCACTTTGTCCAAAAGCAGTCAAGGCATTTTGATACGTTACGAGTTTGATGTGCTCTTCAGGAATCCCGGATTTGCGCATCAGGTCAGCTGTTTTCGGGACAGCCAAAGGATCCGAAATACCCCAATCCGCAGCGGAATTGACGATTATTCGCTCAGGACCGTATTGCTTCACGATTTCAACCATTCGCTCAGAACCCATTTTGGTGTGTGGATAAATAGTAAATCCAGCATAGTAGCCTCGGTCTAAAACTTCTTTTACAGTCTCCTCATTGTTATGATCCACAATTACCATTTTAGGATCCAACCCATGCTCCTCGGAGACATCCATACTTCGAATAGTACCTTTTCTCTTGTCTCTATGTGGTGTGTGGATAAGTACAGGCAAGTCCACTTCTTTTGCTAGCTCTAACTGAAGTCGGTAGAACTTATCTTCCGCTTCAGTCTGATCATCATACCCGATTTCTCCGATGGCAACCACTCCTTCTTTTCCTACATAAAGAGGTAGCAATTCCATCACCTGCTCAGCCAATGGTTCATTATTTGCCTCCTTTGAATTGAGACCCATCGTGCAATAATGTACTATTCCAAATTGACTCGCACGGAATCGCTCCCAACCAACGAGTGTACTGAAGTAATCTTTGAAACTCCCTACTTCTGTTCTTGGCTGTCCTAGCCAAAATGCAGGCTCAATGACGGCAACTATACCAGCTTTTTGCATGGCCTCATAGTCATCAGTTGTGCGGGATACGACGTGGATATGTGGATCTATATACATGGTTATTTATTTTAAATTTGGGGAATGTAAAATTAGTGATTAAACGCGAGTTCGCTGAAACTCCGAGCCAATCCTTTCCCAAGCCAAAGCATCCATATCAAGAGTAGCTACTTGATCGGGGTATGTTTCTAAAAGTTCTTTTCCTGGTAAATAGGCAGATTCTCGAAGGGTCAGGAGAGCCGCTAATACTTGAGGCTCATCTTTGGTTGCTAATGTTTTCTTCAGATCCTCCAAGTACATTTCATTCATAAAAGGGGCGACTAAGCGCCAAATCTCGGGCATCACGTCTCTTCCAGCAGCCCAGCGCTCATGGGCAAAATCCCGTGCGATAGCAGCCAAAGCTGGATTTCTTCTTTCCTCCAATCCTTGTATTCTATACAAGGGCCGCTGCATAAATATGGCTTTGAGTACCATTTGATTCCAATTGGCTTCTGGGAAATACTGTGCAGGAAATGGGTTGTTTAAAGCAATTGCATCAAACACCAGAGAGATATTGGTTCGTAATCCATCAATAGCTCTAGGAATCAAATCCTTCTGAAAAGGCATCAATGGCAAAGCTGCGAAAAGTGCTTGGTGCTCATGCATGTCCGCCGTTTCAAAGAGCTGATTCATTGCTGCAAACCAAGCTTCTTTTTCCTGTGGATAACTTAGCATCAAGACTGTCCTTGCTGTTTGTAGTTCATCCCAATGTTGAGGCTGAAATCCTGAAACGAACTCATTTGCACTCTCTAACTTTTCTTTTGTTAGGTTTAGTTTCTCTTTTTTAAAGAACCTGGATGCTTGGCTGAAAGCAAGAAAAAACTTCGATGGGGCCCCTTCAGTGTTTATCTTTTCGACTTGTTTATTCAGCCATTCCAGTCCCTTCTGATTAGTTGATGTATCAAGTAATTGGGTGAGATAGCTTGTTAATTGATTTTCCATAATTAAGAGTTGCCGTTTAGGGCTCAGCGTCAACTTTGCTTTATTTTTCTAAAATACGCCGAAATCTACCAGAATATCCAGTTAGATAATGCTCAGCGGTTGGAAAAAGTGCCCTACCTGACAAAAATCACTTTCTTGAGAAATCAAACTTCAGATATTTTCTTTTTCCCTAACTTGCTGGCCTTTTGAAACAGGATTTGCCTCTTTACAAGTACTGCGAGGCATAATTCTTTACTTATTCATCCTCAATTTCTATTTGGAATGAGTTTTATTTTCTTGATTAATAATTCTTTATGACTACTAGTACCATCCTGCTTTCTATCTGCGGAATAGGCTGGATCATCACCTATATAGAAGCATTGAGGGTTGGCCATAGAGACAAGTCCTACGGTATTCCTTTTATAGCACTAGGACTTAATTTTACTTGGGAGCTTTACTACACTCTTCCTGGCTATTTTGAGTTTGGTACTCATGTGTCGAGCTTTTTCAATGCCTTCTGGCTACTGCTGGACTGTGGGATTCTGTATATGTATTTCAACTATGGAATCAAGGAAGTTTCTACCAAAAAAAGCACTTTTTACATTCAGGCGATTGTGTATTTAATAGGTTGCATGATTTTGCAACACTTCGTTTTTCAATGGGTTGGAATAGTACTTGGAGCCCTTTATATGGGATTTTTGCAGTGTATTCTTATGTCTATTCTGTTCATACGCATGTATTATCGCAGACCTGGCTTACAGGGACAATCTTTGATACTTGCGATTGCAAAATTTGTTGGGACGCTTCCACTGACCATTTTATTTGGGATAATTGGATCAAAAAGAGGAGGTGGTGTCCATGAGCCTATTCTCTACATTGGATCTGTTATTTTTATCTTGGATGTGATTTATATCTATCTAGTTGCCAAAAGATCAATGAGTCTTAAGCTATCAACTCTTAAAAAATAGAGCTTAGTATTTTACTTTTTCAGGTTGCTCTAATGATTCTATTTTTTAATGGTTATAGGGATCACTTTTGCTCTCAACTGTTCCTTTGGTGCTTTTTCCCTTCGAAATACGAGAGAATTGCAAAGCCGCTTTAAACTTCAAAGCATTCCGATAATCCTATTTCCAATTGTGATTTAGGCATATTAAGCTATTTTACTATCAGTAATTATTTTGGCTCTTTTGGGTCAAGAAAAATTAGATACAGAATAAATGGATGACTATAAAGAAGATAGCCTAACGCTGAAAGGAGCAGTAGCTCTGGGTACTGGAGTGATGATCGGGGCTGGAATTTTTGCGCTTTTGGGTCAGGTAGCGGAACTTTCAGGAACTTGGTTTCCCTATATTTTTATCGTTGGAGCAATTATTTCAGGTTTCAGCTCCTACTCTTACATCAAAGTTTCCAATGCTTACCCTTCGGCAGGTGGGATCGCTATGATTTTAACGAAAGCCTATGGAAAAACTACCATCACCGCAGCAGCTTCCGTGCTGATGGCACTTTCTATGGTGATCAATGAGAGTTTGGTTGCGCGAACTTTTGGGTCCTACACGCTACAGCTTTTTGACGTGGAAAAAGATTCTATTTGGGTGCCTGGTTTGGGAGTTGCGCTCTTGATCCTTGCCTATATTATCAATGTGGCTGGAAATAAGGTAATCGGGAAGACTTCCCAATTCATGGCATTTGTTAAAATAGTAGGTATTCTGATATTTGCTCTAGGTGGACTCTGGGCAGCTCAATTTACCACTAGTGATCTTGTTCCTGAATCTACCAATACAGAGAATTATTCTGTAGCTAGTTTCATAGGAGCTATGGCACTTTCCATATTGGCTTATAAAGGATTTACCACCATCACGAATAGTGGAGGAGAAATTACGAAGCCTCATAAAAATGTAGGGCGCTCCATCGTTATTTCCTTAATCATCTGTACTGTAGTTTACTTTCTGGTTGCTACTGCAGTAAACTCAAGACTAAGCATTTCTGAAATTGTTAGCGCAAAAGACTATTCTTTGGCAGAAGCTGCAAGACCGGCTTTTGGAGACTATGGACTTTATTTCACAGTTGGAATAGCAATCGTTGCGACCATTTCAGGTGTAATTGCTAGTATTTTTGCAGTGTCACGTATGACAGCCATGCTCACAGATATGGAGCTTATTCCGCATAGTCATTTCGGTATGTCGGGAAGCGTTCAAAAGCACATGCTACTTTATATTGTCGTCATTGCAATAGTATTAACCATCTTCTTTGACCTCTCCCGCATCGCTTCCATGGGAGCAATTTTCTATCTGGTGATGGACATGATCATTCATTGGGGAGTTTTCAAGCACTTGAGAAAAGATGTAAAGGCCAATGGAGTTATTTTGATATCCGCTTTATTGCTCGACTTAATCGTACTGACCGCCTTCGTTTGGATCAAGGCCAGTTCCGATCTGTTTGTTGTCATTGTCTCAGCAATCGGAGTGGTCATAGTCTTTGCCGGAGAGAAATGGTTTTTGCATTGGAAAAAGAGTGAGTAAGGTATTGCCTTCTGCAGTTATCATTTTGGAAAAAGAGGAAAAAAATAGAGCTAATGATACAATTTGTAAACCCAGGAGAATTGATCGCCTTTAAACGCTTATCACCCCCCAATCGCAATCATACTTCGATTATCTGAATGAAGAGTTGGGTCTGATAACTTCTCCAAACTATCCATGCCTGCACGCACCGCTTTTTTCTTTAAGATAGATTCCAAAATCAAGTTTTCCACATTTTCACCAGCTCGCATGGCAGATAATAAGTCTGTTTCCTGATTTGAAAAAAGGCAATTTTTGATGCGGCCATTCGCCGTTAGTCGGATGCGATTGCAGGTTCCACAGAACGGATTAGTCACAGAAGAGATAATTCCGAAATCGCCTTGGTAGCCGGAGATCTTGAATTTACGAGCTGTGAAATTGGTCTCATGAGGAAGAGCAGAAATCTGCTCTGCACCAAAGTGGGAACCTAATTGGCTAAGTACTTCCTTCTCTGAAACCATCTTTGACCTGTCCCATCGATTTCCATCGAAAGGCATAAATTCTATAAACCGCACTGAGACGTTGTAGTCCTTTGTAAGATTGACCAGATCAACCAACTCGTCATCATTGGTTCCTTTTACCAACACGGTATTGATCTTAAGGTTAAAACCTTCTTCATGCAATAGCCGGAAATTGTCAAGAGTTTTTTCAAAACCTGTTCTTCTCGTAATCTCAAAAAATCGACCTTCTCTCAAAGTATCCAAACTGAAATTGATGTTTTTGACACCTAACTTTTTGAAGTTATCCACATGCCTATCAATCAGCAATCCATTGGTAGTGAGTGAAAGATCAACAGGAAGCTTAGAAAGGCCATCTAAAATCTCATTGATGTCTTTTCGAAGTAGTGGTTCCCCGCCAGTTAAACGAATCTTATCCACACCCAAGCCGACGAAAATTCTGGCAAATTCAAGTATCTCTTCAGCACTCATCAATGAGGCTTTGGGACTAAGTGGAATGCCATCAGCAGGCATGCAATATTTGCAGCGCAAATTGCACTTCTCTATCAGGGAGATTCGCAGGTAATTGTGAGTTCTCCCAAAAGTATCCTTCAACTCATTTATATTACTCGCTTGGCTCATGATTGGCTCCTTTCAATATTCTAAATACATGCAGCAAATGCGGGAAAACCGCATCCATTGATTCCTTTGCGCCATTTGTAGATCCTGGCAAAGCCAATACTATGCTGTCTCCAATAGTTCCTGCCACGGACCTGGAAAGCATCGCAAATGGCATAGTCTTCTGTCCATAACTTCGGATCGCTTCTTCTACCCCTGGAATTCTACGTTCCAAAATCGGCTCCAAAGCTTCTGGTGTAACGTCTCTTTGGGAGAGTCCAGTTCCTCCTGTGAAAATAACCAATTGATTCTTCTCTACCAGTTCAAAAGTTCGCGCGCGGATCAGTTCCAACTCATCAGGAATTACCTCATAAGAAGTCACATTCACGCCATGTGATTTCAACTTATCCACAATCACTTTCCCTGCTTTATCTTCTTTGATTCCTTTGGAAATTGAGTCAGAGCAAACCACGACAGTAGCTTGAATTTCTCTAGGGTTCTTCTCTTTGAAACTGGATTTACCGCCTGTCTTCTGCACCAAACCAACTTCTCGAATCGTAATTCCCTTATCAATAGGTTTCAGCATGTCGTACATCGTCAGCGCGATCACTGAGGCTCCATGCATGGCTTCTACTTCCACACCGGTTTTATATACCGTTTTCACAGTGATGTAAATCCTTATTTCAAGGCCGTCAATTTCATATTCTACAGCAGTGTATTCCACAGGAAGTGGATGGCAATCTGGAATGGTGATATGCGTATTTTTTACTGCGAAAAGGCCGGCAACTTTGGCCATTTCGAAGACATTTCCTTTTGGCACTCTGTTTTCCACTACAGCCGCGATAGTATCAGCTGAACTGACATGTACAATCGCCTGAGCTTTTGCCGTACGAAGTGTGGTGACTTTATGTGTGATATCTACCATTTTTACTTTTAATCTCAACTAGTGTTAGGCTAAATAAAGATTCTTTGAGTGTAAGTCCGAGCAGAGTCGGGGACTGTAATTTTACTTGTTTTAAATAGGCTTTGATCCTGTTCAGCTGTCGGGACGCTCTGCCCGACACTAGACTCCTTCGCTACCAATCTATCTATTCTCTTTTCAGATTTCAGCCTTTAGCTTTCTGAATTTCTCAACTATTTACTTTCCATTGATGATCCGCATTGTCTAAGATTTCCTTGCCGAAGATTGGAACATGCTCTTTCACTTGATTCACAAGCCATTCTGTGGCTTCATAAACCTGCTTCCTTCTTGGTGAGGAAACAAAGACGAAAATGCAAATCTCTCCGACTTTCACTTCACCCAAACTATGATAAATGTGGAGGCAAGTCAAATTGAATTTCTCGAAAGCAGCTTCACGGATTTCATGTAATTTTTCATTTGCCATCTCCTCATAACTCGTGTATTCTATGGCCACCACTTTTTGATCGCCTACCTCATCCGCACGAACCTGTCCAAGGAAAATATTATGTGCGCCGATGCTATGCTTGCCTTGATGCTTTGCAATGGAATCAGCTATAAATTCAGGAGAAATCGCTCCTTCAAGAAATACTTTTTTCATAATCAATCAATTTCAAAATATCTTTTGCCCCACCTCTTACTGCTTTTACATCTGTGAAGCCAGCCTTTATCAACATTCTACCTGCTTGAATCGCTCTTCCTCCAGCCTGACAAAACAATGTAATTTCATTCTCCTTATTTAATTCTGCAAGTCGGGCTTCCATTTCAGACAAAGGGATTTTACTGCAAAAACTGGAGGGAATTTCGGGTTCCTCACCGATTTCACGAACGTCTATTAAAATGCCTTTTTGTAATAAAACCAATTCAGGATTAATCAATTCCACTCTTTCAACAGCAGTTTTCACTGATGCTTCATTTGGCTGATCTGCTAACTGGAAGATCTGCTGGTCGTTGGTAAGCATGTTATAAACCAGGATTTTGCCAGAAAGCACCTCACCAATTCCGAGAATTATTTTCAACGCTTCATTGGCTTGAATCATTCCTATCATCCCTACCGTAGTTCCTAACACGCCAGCTTCAGCACAGTTCAAAACTACCTTGTCTTCCCTTGGAAAAAGACTGAGGTAGGAAGGGCCTCCATTATAATTGAAAACCGAAACCTGTCCTTGAAATCTGAAAATCGACCCATAAATCATAGGTTTTTTCATGCGAGAACAGGCATCGTCTAAAGTATAGCGAACCTCAATTGTATCCGTGGCATCGATGATCAATTCATACGAGTCAATCAAGTTATCCACATTTTTATTTGACAAAAACTCAGGCATGATTTCGATCTTTGTAGACGAATTCATTTGCTGAAGTGCCTTCTGAGCCGATTCTACTTTCAGCGAACCAATAGAATTCTCATGATATAAAACTTGGCGGTGAAGATTGCTTTCCTCTACACGATCTCCATCCACTATCCCGATTCTCCCTACTCCTGCGGAAACCAAATAAGGCAAAACGGCACAGCCCAAACCACCAGCACCCACGACAAGCACACTACTTGATTTTAGCTTTTGCTGTCCGGAAGTTCCGATACCCGGAAGGATGATTTGTCGCTGGTATCTTTCCATTTTATCCTCCTGCAAATGGTGGAAGAAGTGCTACTTCGTCTGAATCTGAAATATTCAGTGCTTGCTGCTTTGAGACAATTTTTCTGTTGACAGCTACCTGAAAAGGGAATTGCGCAATGGCATATTTTGAATCCAACAGGTCAAGCAACTCAGACAAACTCATGGACTTTTTATCCAAAGTTTCAGAATTGCTTTGTGCTGCTTCTGCGATATTTCCAAAATAGTTTACTGTAATCATAGCTTCAAGTTAATACAGATCATTCGTATTAATTACTAAACGGCAAGGTATTCAGGTTTTGGAAAATAAATTCATCTTCCAAAATCCAATCTTCTTTCAGTTGCTTTTTGACTCTTGCCAGATGCACTACCTCGCCAATCACAATAACGGCAGGTGCAGCTATTCGTTGGTTCTCGCTGATTTCTACGATATTTTGAATGGTTCCGACCACTTCTTTTTGCTCCGATTTGGTGCCATCTTGGATGATGGCTATTGGTAAATCCTGTTTGCCAAAAGAAGCATAAATCGCAGCTATTTCCCTCAGCTTGCTCATTCCCATAAGTACAACCACTGTTGCGGAAGATTGAGCAGCCAAGGTCAAATCTTTTGAAAGCTCCCGATTACTCGTGGTTCCAGTGATCACCCAGAAGCTTTCGGCTACTCCTCGCGCAGTCACAGGAATTCCCACGGATGCAGGAACGGCAACGCTGGAAGAAATTCCAGGAATCACTTCCACTTCTATTCCATGTGCCAACGCAAAGTTTTCTTCCTCTTTTCCTCTTCCAAAAACAAATGGATCTCCACCTTTCACTCGGACTACATGTCCAAAGTCACTTGCATAATTCACGATGAGCTCATTGATCTCCTCCTGCGTATGGCTGTGATTACCTTTTCTCTTTCCTACAAATACCAACAATGCGCGATTGGCATGCTTTAGAATTTCCTCATTAACCAGAGAGTCATATAAAACAACATCCGCCTCATTTAGTGCTTTCACTGCCTTCAAAGTGAGCAGCTCTGGGTCTCCAGGTCCAGCACCTATTAGAGTGAGTTTTGGTGATTTTCCAGTGATAGTTTTCATTGTTCAAGTTGGATTAAAGACTGCAGTTCGGCCTTGCTATTGATATTTTGGACAAGCGATTTTTGTTCAGCAGTGATCATGATTTTTTGATTCGAGATCATATTCACCAATGGGCAAAGCTTTAATTTATCCGCCGAAATCGCTTCAGCGAAAGTTTCAAGTGCTGTTTTTTTATAAACGGCTATAAGAGGGTAATCATTTTTTCCATCACTAAAAAGGGTGACCGAAGCATCTTGCGCTGATTCCTCAACCAAGGTTTGGAGAAGTGGAGCCGTAATCTTCGGAACATCGCAGCTAAGAATCAGATTTTTCTCTGTCTTACTAAACTTCAATGCAGTATAAATGCCACCTACAGGGCCTTTTTCAGGGTAAATGTCCTCGATCATCGGCAATCCAACCAAGCTATAATCTCCATTGCTGGTCACCAAAATAATATTGGAGGTGATGGGAATAATCGCTTCAATTATCCAGCGGATAAATGGTTTACCTTTGTAGTTTACCAAACCTTTCTCGGTTTGCATGCGGACACTTTTGCCGCCGCAAAGAATAAAAGCCGTAATATCTTGTGGAATTTCCATAACCTAAACCGTCATTAATTTGATAAAAGCAATGAAAAGCACGAAGGAGAGAATGTATTTCAACGTCACATTTGAAAATCTTTTACTCCCGTAAATTGCTCCAAAAGTCCCTCCAATGAGAGCGGCAGGGATCAGATAACTAGCTTCTATGGGGATTTCTCCTCCGCTGAGTACGAAACCTAAAGCTCCAGATGCTGAGTTGACCCAAATGAAGAGAGCAGAAACGGCGGCGGCTTCTTTCATATTTCCCCAGCGCAACAACAGAATTACAGGACTGAGAATTATTCCTCCTCCTATCCCGATCATCCCAGAGAAAAAACCAATTCCTAACCCGATCAACAATGCCAAAGAAGTATTCACTTGCTTATTTTGATCTGTATCTGTTTTGCCAAAAAAACCCAAAATTCTCAAAATTGCAATCAAAAGGAAAACGCCAAGAATTTGCTTGTAGAGCGTGGGATTGATGGTGATCATGCCTCCGGCAAATGCTGCAGGAATGGAAGTGATCGCAAAGGGATAAAATAATTTCCAGCGGAAATGCTGCGCCTGACGAAAGAAAATAAAGGAAATCCCGGCTACGAATATATTCAAAATCAACGCTGTAGGCTTCATTACCAATAGCGGAACTCCCACCAAAGCCATCATCGCCAGATAGCCGCTTGCTCCTCCATGTCCTACGCTGGCATACATAAATGCGACAACCGCAAGCACTGCGGAGAACACAACAATAAAAACCGGATCATGAAAATCGATCATCTTAACTTCTATTTATTGGAAGGAAAAGCACAGATTCACCAGGTTCAAGTATTTCCTTTTCTGCTGGAACAAGTACCAGTGCATTCCCCAAAGCATAAGAAATCAACATGCTAGAGGCTTGTTTTGGATATATTTCCAACTGCCCATTTTTCTCTGTACCCAATATAAAGAGGGTTTTCCCAAACTTATTAAAGGTCCGATGCTTGAGCACTCCAGTCTGGAAGTTTAAGTCATAATCAGGATTGCCTGACATGATTTTCAGCGCCGAAAGTGCATAAATCAAAAAGCAAGTCAGGGAAGAAGCAGGATTTCCAGGCAAAGCAAAAACCAATGTCTTATCCGACTTGCCAAACCAAAGTGGCTTTCCTGGTTTTTGGTTGATTTTGTAGAAAATCTCCTGAACTCCATTTGCCTGCAAAGCCTCCTTCACAAAATCGTAATCACCTACTGATATCCCTCCAGAGATCAACAAAAGATCACTTTCCAATCCATACGCAATGGTGCGTTTGGTAGCTTCCAGATCATCCACCACTTTCAAAAGCTGCACTGAATCAAATCCTCTTGATTTCAGTGCAGATTCAAGCATGATCGCATTGCTTTCGTAAATGGATCCGGGTCTCAGTGGACTTCCTGCCTCCTGAAGCTCATTTCCTGTGACGATCAGCGTAATTTTGGGTTTGCTAATGACTAAAACCTCTGTGATCCCAAAACTGGTCAAAAAACCAATTATGGATTCATTGATCCTCGTCCCAGCTGGCAATACTTGGTCGCCAGCTTGAATTTGTTCGCCTACTTCCCGCACATTTGTGGATTTTTCAGGCATCTTTTGAATGGATATTTTTCCACCATTCACTTCCACATGCTCCTGCATGATTACCGTATCTGCCTGGTCAGGCACACGGGCTCCAGTGAAAATGCGCACCGCTTGATTCTCTTGAATCTCAAACTCGGTTGCATCTCCCGCCTTACACTCACCGATCACTTCTAGCTCTACTATTTCTCCTTTTCGAAAGGCATAGCCATCCATGGCAGACTGCCGAAATGAAGGTAAACTAATCGGAGCTAAAATTTCCTCAGCCAAGTAACAGCCATAAGAGTCCCTAAGGAGACTTTTTACGCTTGGTAGCTGGCTAGCGTGAGTTTTGATTAAATCTAAAGCTTCAGAAACTGAAATCATCTTGTTGTGGAATCTTGGCTAAACTTATGAAAAAATACGTATAAATACTTACTTTTCTACGTATTATATTATCTCTTCAAGTGTTTTTATGATAAAAAGCACTAGCTACAATGAAGCTCAGGTAATTTTTCCGCAAAAAAAAACGCTAATCAAAGCGTTTTTTTAAAATATCAATTTCTATCCTTACCAGCTTCCACCAGCTCCTCCGCCTCCAAAGCCTCCTCCTCCGAAACCACCGAAGCCGCCTCCACCTCCGCCGCCAAATCCTCCACCGCCACCGAAGCCCCCAGAGGATCTACCGCCGCCGCCAAGCATGTTGGCAAGCATAATCGTAGTCCAGAGATCTACTCCTCCACCTCTTCCACCCATGTGATTGTTGTTGTCGTTTCTATTTTTCAACAATGGAAGAATTACAAAAATGAAAATGAGGAATAAAATCATGAAAATTGCTCCTCCACTATTTCCAGTTGATTCAATATCCTCAGCCTTGTATTCTCCTGAAGCGAGTTTGAAAATCATATCTGTAGCCTCATTGAGACCTTCATAATAGGCTTCTCTCCGGAAATTAGGCAGGATCAAGTTTTCCACAATTCGTTTTGCCAAGGCATCAGGAACCGCTCCTTCCATTCCATATCCGGTAGCTATGAAGACCTTGCGATCGTCCATAGCAGCAAGAATCAAGATGCCATTGTCGTTTTCTCCCCCGCCAATTCCCCAAGCTTGTCCCAGGCGAAAAGCGTAATCAGAAATGTCATATTGCCCCACAGATCGCATCATTACAATGGCTATCTGAGTGGACGTGCTGTCATTGTATGCGACTAATTTACTTTCCAGCTGCCCAAGCTCGGATGCTGAAAGCGTGTTGGTAAAATCAGTCACTAACCGTGGCGGATTAGGAACAGGAGGGAAATCCTGCGCCTGAAGTCCAAGTGTGAAGAAAAGGTAAAGTAAAGTGATTGGTAGGATCTTATGATCCAAAAGAAATCTCATCAGGAAGTTCGTTTATGTCTGAATCCCCCTGATAGGGGAAATGCTTTCCAAGTTGCTTGCCGGCCATTTGAATGCCGTCAATCAGACCTTGTGTAAATTGACCTTGCTTGAATAAGCCAGTCATGTGATCTTTAATTTTTTCCCAGAAATCATCGGGAACTACTTCATTGATGCCTTTATCACCTAAAATTGCAAAGCGATGATCAACTACTGCTAGGTAAAATAATACGCCATTCCGATCTTCGGTCTGATGCATTTTGAGGGTGTCAAATACCTGAACTGCACGATCGAGTACCTCGCCTTTGCAGCGACTTTCTATATGAACTTGAATTTCTCCAGAGGTGGAAACTTCAGCAGACCGGATCGCATTGACTATAGCTTCCCGATCTGCTGTTGAGAATATTTTCTCAGCCATGATGAGGTGAATTAAAACTGAACTGAAGGTGCATTTTCGGCTCCTGCGGATGCCTCGAAGTAGCCTTTCTGCTCAAACCCGTACCAACCTGCAAAGATGTTGTTCGGGAAGGTTCGAAGATTTGAATTGTAATCCTGAACGGACTGATTGAAATTACGTCTGGCGACAGCAATTCTATTTTCTGTACCTTCCAATTGAGCTTGAAGCTCTAGGAAGTTTTGGTTTGCTTTCAATTCTGGGTAGCGCTCTACGCTTACCAATAATCTACCCAATGCGCCGGAAAGTTGGTCTTGAGCACCTTGGAATTCAGCAAGTTTATCAGGTGTCAGATTAGAAGCATCCACGTTCATGGAAGTGGCCTTAGCTCTCGCTTCAATTACTGCGGTCAAGGTCTCTTGCTCAAAATCTGCATAGCCTTTCACGGTATTTACCAAGTTAGGAATGAGGTCAGAACGACGCTGATACTGGGTCTCTACTTCAGCCCATTGGCCATTGATTACTTCTTCTGTTTGCACAAAAGTATTGTAGGTTCCTACGGCCTTAGTGTAAATGAAAATACCGAGCACCAAAAGGATACCAATAGGAATAAGAAACTTTTTCATGTGTTTATAATTTGATTTTTAAGGTCACATGGAATCTCGCATGGATATAATCATCCTAGTGTGTGACGTTCTTCGTCATGCTCGATTTCATCTGTTTATAATTGTTTTTTAGAACTTGAATACTCACGTAATTGTGATCAGGAGGTTTGATTTTTTCACCTTCCTTCACCCAAAATTACCGCTTTTATCTTACCGCAACCAAATGAGTTCTTAAATCTGCTGTTTAAGAGTCAGCGTGAACTTTAGATCTTTGTATTTGGTAAGATCATCGGACTCGTATCTACGAATCTCTAATTCGATTTTCTTTCCAGGTTCAGACCTGAGCAATTTGTTAATTTCTGAGAGTTCCCATATGAAGGTCGGAACTTTATTAATTTCTAGTATCTCATCATAGACTTCGATGCCGGCTCGCTGGGCAGGAGATCCGGCCCGGACTTCAGAGATATAAATTCGATTATCATCGTCGAGAATTTTTTTCAGCGCCATTCCACTCATGTCATATTGAAAAGGGGCATAAAAATTACCTGCTTTGCGAATCATTAAACGATTTCTAGGATAATCAAAAATAAGCTTAGTGCGACCTAGTACTTCAGCTCCCAAGCTTCCCATGCGTCCAGATTCTTTAATCACATAGCTGTATGGAGTTTCATCAGGGTAGGAGGTGAGTACCTCATCCATTTTGAAATTCGCCAATTTCAAGAAATCTACTCTGCCAATGTATCCGTACAGAACGCCGCCTAGACTTTGCCCTAAAGCAGATTCTATAAAAAGAGGTGGCATGGTAATGTCATCTGAAGTCTCCCGGTTTAGCAATAAGCCATGATTGGCACCTGTATCGATCAGGAGTTTTGGATTGAGGATTGATCCATCTTTTTGCTTTACGGTAATATTTATATAGGGCTTATTTTCAAATACCTGCATGTTTACCTTTCGGTAAAAAAGGGGCTTCCACTTTAGCGCTTCAGACTTATAAAAAGTTAATTTTCCATTGTCATAATCAATTTTTACGGGATTATACTTGAAAAACTCATAGCCAATAATCCCATAAACCGGTACGCCTAACACTGATTCCAGTTCTACGAATTCTTCCTCCAAAACAAGTAAACTTTGAAATATTCCATCGACAGGTCCTAAGTCAAACGTATTGATGGGAGAGACGGAAGCCATTAGATCATCGGCACCATCTGCGCCTACCAATTTTATCCTACGTGTATACTCCAGGTTTATAGCGTCACCAAGCGTTTTACTAAATAGTATGTTCGATCGAACCCCTGTATCTACCAAAAAATTTAATGGAGTACTTCCATTAATCGACACTGGAAGTATGATTAAGCTGTTCGAAGAATAAAAAGGAATATTGACTTTGCGTTTATCCTCCTTCATAAAGAATCCAGGTACTTGGCCTTGACACAGAAGCTGCGCAGCAAGAAAAAATATAAGGATTAGGGGTAAGCGTTTATACATAGATTATTGAAAACCCGGATCGTTCTAATAAGTTAATCTGTTTTGTGAATATTATAAGGAAACTTACAAAAACAACCACTCTCACTAGATCTGTTTACGAATTAAATTGATTTTGTTTTAATTAGACTGAAACCAAATTACTGACTTTAGTTAATCCAGTTTGCCAAAAAAATGAGAATGACTCATCTTTATTTTAAATTATTTTGACCCCATGGCAGACAAGGCCCTCATAGAAAAGGCTAAAAAAATCTTCGAAAATTTCCTAACCAAGCAAGGAAGCAGGAAAACCCCGGAAAGATTTTCAGTAATAGATGAATTGTACTCCCTACCAGAAGATGAGCATATGGACGTGGAGGGGCTATTTCTCAGCATGAGAAATAAGGGGTATACCATTAGCCGAGCTACTATTTACAATACCTTGGATCTATTGGTGGAAAGTGGCTTGGCTGTGAAACATCAATTCAAAGATAAAGTTGCGCTGTACGAGCAAGCGCTTACCTATAAACACCATGATCATCATGTCTGCAATCAATGCCGCAAGATCAGAGAATTCTCCGACCCCAAAATCAACGAGATCAAGGAGATAATAGGCAAATCTTTCCAATCATCCATCAAAAGTCACTCACTGGTACTTTATGGGGATTGCGAGATAGAGAACTGCGAAAACCTTCAGGTGATTTAAGCGAAAATCTTTTTGTAGATGGGTTTGCGATACAAAAACTGCAAATAAATCGCTGGGTATAAAAGTAAAGTAGCCAATCCAAAAGGAGCTGAAAACTCGATTTCATCGCGGATTATAGCCTGATTTCCCTTCTTGATTATTCTATGCTTGTGCCTCCATTTTTTTAGGAAAAAGGGAAGTATTGTGCCTTTATCCACAAAGTAGTATTCTGCTTCAGTGGTTTTACTTTCAGAGATTTCGCTTGTCCATTTTTGCTTGAAGAATATAAAATTCAACTCCAATGACACCAAATCACCAACTTCTGACCCGTCAAATCTCGCCAGTTTCACCGGTGGGAAAGGTGGGCTTAGCTTAGTAAACAGCGTCTCGTCAAAGCCTTTTTTTACTGACAAATAATCCTGGTTGACCTGTGTTGATAGGTTGATTTTCATTAATTTTTAGAAACTAAGGACAAATAATAGGAAAAGAATAAGCCAGATACCATCCATAAAATGCCAGTAAAAGGTAAATAAACGAACACGCATCTTCTCAAAAGGATTCGTGTGTAGGATTAATCTTTGCACTACATCTTTTCTGCTTTTGTCCAGCTGAAAATAAAGAATCAAACCAAAAATAATCGCACCCAACAGGTGGAAAATATGAATGCCACTGAGGACATACAGAAAACTGCCACTTGGAATTCCGGTGAACTCTATGCCTTTACCCTTCAGTTCGTACCATCCTATTACTTGCAAGACTGTAAATGCCAAGCCAAGTAAAACAGTGTTTCTTAGTGTTTTGAGTAGTTTGTCCGTATTTTCTTCTTGGTAAGCAATTCGAATAGACGTAGCCGAAAATCCACTGATTACCAACAAAAAAGTAGAAATAAGAAAAGCCATAGGCACAGATTGATTCATACCTGCCAGGAGATTTCGGGAGGAGACCAAAAAAGCAAAAGTCATAAACAAAAATATCAACCCACTACCAATCATGCCCAGATAGAGCATAGTCTCGTAGGGATGAAGTCGTTCAATCCGTTGGAAAAGGGTTAGCCGTTCGTTTTGCTGGGTCATCAATCAGAAAACAGTGAACTGAGTCGAAGGTTCAGAAAATTTTAAAACAACATGATTTTTAACGCATGGGTATCACCCTTGCCTCCGTTCGTGTCTCACGAACGGATGGTTGATGTTCGTGAGACACGAACATTGGCGGCGATTATATATCTATTCATTTGAGAAGCTTGGCTTTAATCGGATAAACGCAAGCTGATTCTCTTTTTTCAGATAAGAATAGATTGAGCCGTTGTGTACGAAGGTTTTTTCTTCGAAGTATTTACCAATAATAGGTATGTTATTGTCCAGCTTTTGCTCGTGAATTTGATCGAGTTTTTCGTCAAAAACCGTTAGCACATAGACATACTTGGGTCTTTGTGGATCGCTTTTGTCCAGCTCACGGCTGTACCGGTAAAACCGCTGAGCATTTTGATCTTTGAGTAGTGGACCAAAGGTTACCTCGTCATTTTTGCGTTTGACCCAATACATAAAGAGACGTTGATCGGTAATGTCTTGTCTGTATTTTCCAGATTTCTTATCCGAAGTGAGTTGGCTGTGGTATTTTTTATTGGTGACCGTGCCACTTTCAGCATCGTAGTACCACAGTTCATTACTGGCGGAGGTGGACAAAATGATATCTGGACCATTCAAAAGCAGAAACTTCAACTCGGGCGAACTGTTTCTCTTGCCGATATCATAATCTACCGTGATGGTATATTGCTTCAATTGGTCCCAAAAATCAATCGGAATAAGCTTTAAAGACCTATCCACAAGACTTACTTTAGCTATCCCCAGTACGTTCCCCCCAATTTTGAAATTGCCATAGAAGCTTGCCAAATAGGAGCCGTCTGTCGCTATTTCTCCTAGGCCATCGATCTCAGTGTCAAAAGGCAAGCGATCTCCGGATAGTTCTCTGTTAATGAGTTCGTAGCTATCTATCTTCCTACCCTCAGAATTGAGCTTGTGGATTACTTTATATTCTTTAAAAAATGTATTGCCAAATAAGGTTTTCTTGAGTCCAAAGGGGAAATACTGCTTGACGCTATTGGGACCGTTGATCTTGTAATTGATTATACTGTCAAGTTCCAGGGTCTCCATGTTGATCACTTCCACTCTGGCGGTTTCTGGAGTTAGGTTGTACAGAACACCCTCTCTTGCAGAATAATCCGACATGTTGATGTCCATTTCCAAATAAATCTGTTCCTTCCCAGCATCGATAAAAACGGTATCAAGCACATAATTAAAATCCGGAGAGACATTGGCTACAGCAAGTTGCACTTCTACAGGTTTTTCCTCGCAGGAGGCAAGGAGGAGAAAAAAACCTAAGAGGTGGTGTAGCTTCATACGCTAAAAAGTAAGGTCAAAATTCCATAACACCAACTAAAAAGACATGATTGGTTGAGATCCATAGGGAATGGGTGAATAATTGAAAAGGTGTGATATTAGTTGATAATCAACACCGTAATATTTTTATCGTTAGCAATTAAATTTTCGGCTACACTTCCCAATAATAAATCCGAATCATCAGACTTCCCTTTCTTTGAAATGATAATCAAATCTGCCTTATACTCTTTGGCTTTTTTGAAAATTGCTGTACCTATAGGTTCGCTTTCTACCAGAAGTGTTTCGAGCTGAGCAGATACATTTACTTTTTTCTTGAGTTTTTCAAATTTTGAATGTGCTTCGCTCTCTAAGCTTTTTTGGATTTTTTTCTCACCACCTAGAAAAGGAAAATAGTGAATGCCGATCCTAAGCACATGAACTGGGATCAATACAGCATCCGTATTACTTGCGATGAGTTCCGATATTTCAAGAACCCGGCTCGAATAGGAAGAAAAATCAATGGGTGAAAGGATTTTGCTAATTGTCGGCTTGGCAGTTTCAGGTACCAAAATCAAATTACATTGAAGAAGGCGAACCATCTTGCTGCTAAATACGCCCGAACCTTCAAGCCCCATCTTTTTCCCCAAAAAGAAAAGATCAAAATTACTTTTGTTGATCCACTGAACCAGTTCGCTAAAGTCTGGTCTTGGGTGAATATAAATATGAATGTTACTGTTACCTGACCCAAAAATAGTATCAACACTGGATTGGATTTCTTTGTGAATCAACTCTTCCAGCGTCATATTCTTTTTGTCCAATACGGCTTGCAATTCCGAAGAGACCTCTTCGATTTCTATTTGATGGATGATACAAAGTTCATCAAAGTCAAAAAGTTTATCGTACCCTTTTATAAACCGGAGGATCGTCTCATCCATTTCAGTTAAGTCTGCAGCTAAGGCAATTCTTTTTAGATTTTTCATCTCAAATTAATTTTATCATTGACAGATGCTGGAAATTTCAATTTTATTTAGGCTCTTGAGATTTCTCTTCGCTTTTTTTGATGCTTTTCTCGATTTTTTTCTCGTACCGTTGTTTATCAGTTGGTTTTTCAAGTTGTTCCATTTTCTGATACTCTGATTTTAATCCCTTATTTAAAGAATACACCATAAATAAGAGTATCACCAAAAACGGTAGTCCAGTCGTGATCGTCGCCGTCTGCAACGCACCCAATCCACCACCAACCAGTAACACTGCTGCAACGGCTCCCTCCGTAGTGGCCCAAAAAACCCGTTGGGCAACCGGGGATTCTAACTTACCTCCTGAAGTAATATTGTCAATCACTAAAGACCCTGAATCTGAGGAAGTAACGAAGAATGAAGCCACCAGAAATAAACTGATGATAGAACCCACTATACTCAAAGGGAACTGGTTGATAAATACAAAGAGCGCGGTGGAAGTATCTGAAACAATCTCATTGGCCAATAGATGGTTGCCCGATTGTGAATCCAGGTATATCGCGGATCCACCCATGGCGGTCATCCATAAAAACGTGAGCAAGGAAGGGATTAACAGCACGCCAAAAATAAACTCCCGAATTGTTCTTCCTTTGGATACTCTGGCGATAAACATCCCGACAAAAGGAGACCAGGATATCCACCAAGCCCAGTAAAACACCGTCCAATCACCTTGCCATCCTTCATCTATGAAGGCTTCTGTCCAGGTAGACACGGAGATGAAATCACTCAAATATGTTCCGACATTTTGGGGAAACCCTCTCAAAATATAAAGTGTGGGACCAAAAATTAAAATGAAAACAAGGAAAATTGCTGCAATTCTAATATTCCATTCACTTAAAAACTTGACGCCTTTATCTATTCCAGAAACTACTGAGATCGTGGCGATTGAAGTGACTGCTGCAATTAATACTACTTGAGTTGTGGAAGTGTTTGGCAACCCAAAAAGGTAAAAAAGACCTCCACTAAGTTGCTGTACTCCAAATCCAAGTGAAGTAGCCAAGCCGAATAGCGTTGCCAAAACTGCAAAAACATCAATCACGTCTCCGATCCAGCCATTGATTCGGTCACCCAAAAGGGGGTAAAATACAGATCTAATCGTAAGAGGTAACTTCTTGTTGTAGCAGAAAAATGCCAATGCTAACGCTACGATGGCATAAATAGCCCAAGCATGCAGTCCCCAGTGGAGGAAGGTCAAGTTCATCGCACTTTGCGCAGCTTCTACGCTGTAGTTTTCGGAGGTTGGCGAGTTTGCATAGTGACTAACTGGCTCAGCGACGCCCCAAAATAATAAGCCAATACCCATTCCGGCACTGAACAGCATGGCAAACCAGGCTGAAGTGGAAAATTCAGGCTGAGCATCCTTTCCCCCAAGTCTGATCTTACCATATTTACTAAATCCTACGTAGATGCAAAAAAGGATGAACAGATTGACTGCCAAGATAAATAGCCAGCCCGTCTGATCTGTGATGAAGTCCTTCATGCTCAGAAAGATCTGTTCCATAGGTTCTCCAACCCAGAGCGTAAGGGTAATAAAAAAGAATATAAGAAAGGTAGCCGGCCAAAAAACCGGAGGGTGGATATCGAAGTACTTATTTTTCATCTGTATATAATTTGATTTTCAATGGTCAGATTGCCTGTCCCGATTTTTCATCGGGAGAATGCCTCTAGTAATCTTCTGCCTGGTCAGAAATTCTCTCATGGGCATTTCATGTAAAAAGGGTTTAGAAATAATAACCGAGGTTAATGTTTAGTCTAGTGTTCCAAGAAGGATTGCGGTCAATGGGATTGGTATCGCTGATTGGCTCCTGATAATTGATTCCTCTACCTGTACCGATAGAATTTCCTCCAAATGAATCGGTAAGCCAAGGTTGATTGACACCCCTGGCAACATCAAAATAGCAGTATATTTTGCCCGCACTCACCAGAGCACCGGGAACAAACATATGCGTGGGAGCAAAGCGCTGGGATTCCCCGTTTATGCGGATTTCCCCGAATTTTTGCATGTAGGTATAGTCGCTGTAAAGCTGAATATTTCTGACAGGGCCCCAGTTTACAGGGATATCATAAGAAACGCCAATGGTGTACATCGCAGCCTCTGCGGCTACGTCATAGGTGCCAAAACCATATGCCCCCATTTGGACAAAATCCAAAACGCGCCCATTATCGTCTTGGACATTTTTGAAATTATAATATAAGGCTTGAGTCTTTAAATTCCACTTCCCCCAGTTATTTTCAAAATGAATAGCCCCAGCGAATTGCCGACCAGTGTGCGTGGTTTGCTGATTGTAAACCTCATGGGTTTGAAGGGAAAGGCCGATTTCTCCAGATTTAAGAAGCTTTGCCGCCCTTAAATTGACTTGCCTCCGTTCGATATTTCTATTTCCAGGGACTGGGACTACATCGTATGAATACCTGGCAGAAGCAGGTACGCCGAAACTCAGTTCGTTGGTTCCTCTTGGCTCTGATAGTAAAAAGTATGCGATATTAAATCTCCAGTTTTCGAACTCTTTAGTAAAGTTAAATCCGATTTGATGATCATCCTCCAGTCCTACGTAATACGGAGTGGTAAACCACCAGCTGTGGGAGGCGTAGGTAAGTAGGCCAAAAGGTACTTGGGTAATACCTACCTGTAAGTTGGTCGTTGGATTGAATCGGTAACCAATCCATCCATATTTGATGAAGTGGGTATTGAACGTAGGGTAAAATCGGTATTCAAAAGAAAGCTGCAGACCATCACTATAGGAGTCAACATTAACCCGCCAGGTATCCCAAGTCCAATCGTTCCTGAGCTCTGTCCCTAAAGGAAAGGTTTTTCCCTCGTAGTGTGTGTAGATGGTATTTAACCGGAGTGCTCCCCCGATTTTCAGCCAGGAAGTATCTTTTTTGGTTTCTTGGGCTGCAAAGTTTGCAAACTCGAGCGTGGCTTTAGAATAGCCATAATCTTTTTTGAAAAAATTTGCTAACGTATTTTTCCGCTTTACAGAATCTTCAGGTATATCCCTTGCCAAGATGGAAGTGGATACAAGTACAAGTTGAAAAAGTAAAAAGAAGCGCATCATTGATTGTAGATTTTCTTCCTTCAAAAGAAGTTGGTCTAAATTGCTGATTAGTAAGAGTTATTCGAAGAGTTTTAGTTGAATGAAATCTAAAAACTCTTTGAACGACCTTTTTTAAAATAGCTTTCAGCAAACGGATCTCCTAATACATGCTGATATTTTTTTACCAAAACCCAATTTTTTAGGGCCATATCAACTGCTCATTTGGATCAAATTTCAGTTTCAACTTTGCTTTGGAAAATTCACTTTTCGGAGCTATTTCCAAATCGAGAACGTAGGAATCTATAGTCCTAATCAAAGGTTGGTTTCAACCTCACAAAAGCCATTTCGTCATCGATGTTAAGAAATTGGTAGATAGCACCGTCCAGGAAAAAGGTATTGTTTCCGATTTCTAATTCCTCTTCGATCTGGGTTTCACCCAGCATATTCAGATCTTGGTCAAAGACAGTCAAAACTTTTGTTTTTCCTTCTATAGTGGTGCGCCAGAACACCTCTCTTGCAGGATCATGCATCAGCGGGTTGAATGCGACTTCACTTGATTTTTTCTTCCCTTCTTCTTGAAATCTCTCCATGGATTCAGTCGTTCGCTCATAATTTCCGGACTTGGCATTTGAGGTGAGTTTACTCTCGTAGGTTTTACTTGTCAGACTATCAGTATCCAAATCATACATCCACACTTCATTTTTTGCAGAGGTATTGATAATTAGCTTGTTACCATGAAACTGCATTTTATGTTGCTCAGGAAAGGACATCCGCGTTCTTCCATCTTGTACCATGTAAATCTCCAAATCCTTTAGGTATTGCAGGAAATCCGTTGGATGTAGACTCAATTCTTCGGTATCGACATTTAGCAATGCCAGTCCCAAGTAATTTCCTTTTGCTCCTACCTCTTGGTAGAGAGATGCTATCAAATCTCCCTCCTCAGAAATCGCCGCATCGATATCAATCATAGCTTCTGCCGGTAATCCTTGATTGCTCAAGTTTTCACCTTCGAACAGGATTTTGTTCATTTTCGTGAAATCAGGCGAGAGCTGGAAGATACCCGTTACATCGAAAAGAAATAGATTTCCATTCGATGGTTTGTCGAGGCCGATAACGAATCCTCCACCTACGCCGTTAGGGCCTTCTTTTTCCAGCTGCACGAGCTCCTTGAGCTCCAGCTTTTCTAAATCAATCACTTCAAGGCGTAGAGATTCTGGATTGAGATTGTAGAGAAGTTTACTTTCGGTATCGACATCAGAGATGCCTAAGCGCCAATTCAAAAATAAGAACTCATCTTTCGCATCTACGAGTACGGTGTCGATGGAATAGGAGATTTCGACATTTTTTGTGGGCTCTTCTTGAGTTTCCTTCTCCGAAGCGCAGCTTGCAAAAGCTAGGACTGCTAGTAAATAACTTAGTTTTTTCATCTGTTGAAAGTTGGTGTTAAGACTTCAAATGCCATCTCGTCTTCCATATTTATGAAGCGATAGATTTTGCCGTCTCGAACGAATTTTTTACCTAAATACCTGCCCAGACCTTCTTCTTCATGAAGTAAGTTGAATTCTTCATTGAAAATAGAGAGAATTCCCATCCATTCGGTTTTGCCTTCAGGATTCAGGTCTTTCAAGAAGCTGATCCTGTAATAAAGTTGATTCTTGGAATCATACATAAAATCCCCAAAAAGAGGCTCTTTGCTTCGTTGCGTTGAGGCCTGCTGAAAAGCTTCCATAGTCGCCACCTTTCGCTGGAAATTCCCCGGCTTGGCGGCAGGCAATAGTTCTGTCTGATAATCGTAAGTCACTAAGGTGTCTTTTACCAAATCATAAACAGAAATGCCGTTTATTGAACCCTGTGATATGATAATTTTGGAGTCATTTAATAGCAAGTCATAACTGTCGCCTGCTGTGGTCTTCATGCCATCAATATCCAGTTCAATTTTAAATTCCTTTAATGCGGAAAGCTTAGGGACTTCGATCATTTTCAGTTCCAATGTTTCTAAGTCAATTATTGCCAACCCATCCGCCATACTGGACCCGCCTCTTCCCTCAGCAGAGTAGGTTCCATAGAATTTGGACCCATCCGGGGAAATGATTCCATCAAAACTAATCAGCTTTCCTATGCCCAATTGATCTTGGATGCGCTCCTCATTGTCCCAGTTTATGAATCTTTTTAGATTCCCACTGGAATCCATTTGTCTAATTCCAGAGAATGACGAAAGGTAATAATCTCCTAAGTCGGTAAGATTGATCGTGTTTACGCCAAGTCCACCTATCCCATTTGGTCCTTCCACTTCAAACTTTACCGTATCTTTCAGTTGCAGCTGATCCAGATCTATAATATCTAAGCGTTTCTGGGGACGGTTGAAAGTATAGAGTTCACCGCTTTTACTCAGAGTGGATCCACTTAGGCCATTATTAAGAAAGAAGAATTCACCCTTCGAGTCGATTTGTATGGTGTCCAATTCATAGGAAAACTGGAAATTTTCGATTTTGCCCTCGGATTTTTTCTCCGAAGAGCAGCTGGCAAATGCAAGGAGTAGGAGTATAAGGAAGTGCTTATTCATTAGTAAAAGTTGGTTTGAGCCTCACAAAAGCCACTTCATCATCGATATTCAAAAAGGAGTAGATCATTCCATCCCGTACGAAAGCTTGATACGTGCTGACATATTCCTCTGGGAGTAGTGTTTCGGAAAGTTGATCAAAGTTTTGATCAAAGGCTGTGAGGACGGTTTTGTGGACAATAGTATCGCCTTTCATGCGATCCATTTCCTTGGTAAGCCTCCAGTAAACATCCTTCTGATCGTCATAAAGCAATGGCCCGTAGCGTACATTTTTCTGAGTTTCCTTCACCAAATCCCTATACTCTGATTCCGACTCCACACGCTCAGGGTAAGTCTTGGTGATCTCAAAACTGGTGTATTGACTGGAATAGGCTTTGGAACTGAGAGAATCTGTCTTCAAATTATAGAAAAACAGTTCATTTGACCCGGTATTCGATAGAATTAGCGTATCATTTTTTGCGAGTAGCTCAAAGGATGAAAACATAGCTCCCATGGGATTGCCATCTATGTAGTAATTGATGCGGTATTTCTCCATTTCCTTTAATGCGGGCAATGGTTTGTAATAAAACTGTTCCTGCTCCAAGTCAAATACAGTTATTCCCAGAGGTGCTTTCTCGAGCTTTTGATCAGCATAAAGTGTAATCACTCGCTTATTTTCTTTATCAAGTGTATGCGTGAGACCTATGCGCAGCTCTTCAGGAAGCTTTTCGCCTTCGAACTCATGATTTCCAAAATTTAGCGTAGAAAGCTTATTTCCTTCTTGGTCAAAAAGGTATAGCTCGTAGCTATCAGATAGATAAATAGTCCCATCAGGAAGTGCATAAACATCTGACATGTAGGGAGACCGGATGGCATTGGGGCCATCCATGCTCATGGGGATGACTCGTTCTAGTTTCAGGTTTTCCAGGTCTATGATCTCCAAACCGGGTTCATTGGATCCTGTTTTGAAGTTGTAGAAATACTTTTCGTCAGCAGATAAATCTGAAGTCGTCAATTTCCAATTTACATAGATAAAGTCATCACCGGCATCTACCATCACGGTGTCCAGCTCGTAATCAATAGTGATTGATTGTGTAATGTCGGCATCAGATGCTGACTTTTCCCCACAGGAAAATGCCAACGCTAAAAGGGGGAGTAAATAAAATCTATTCATAAGTCATTAAAATTTTGGTTTAAGCCTCACAAAAGCCAGTTCGTCCTCCATATTGAGAAAGGTGTAAAGCATTCCATCGTGGACAAAAGTTTTGGCTGCAAAATAGTATCCTGGAATAGTCACCCCTTCCCGCATTTTCTCCTCATGAAGCTGATTCAGTTCCTCATCAAAAATCGTGAGAACGTAGGCATAATTATTTTCACTATCATCTCTCTCCCGGCTATAGCGATAGAATCGGCCTGAATTCTCATCCTTCACCAAAGGACCAAATACCACTTGATCATTTTTTTGCTTGTTTGCATCATCAAAGGAATCCTGAGAGCTGGCAGTTATCGGGTAGTTGACCACTTTCTCATTTTGAGTAAGCACACTTGAATATTCCTTATAAAAAATGCTGTCCATGGCAGCATCATAGTACCAAAGAGAATTTTTGGCAGTGGTAGAGACGATAAAGTTTTGGTCATCTAGTGTTAGAAACTTACGCTCAGGAGAAGAGACAGCCCTGCCATCTCCCACATCCATTTTGATCGTATACTTGTCCATATCAGCCCAAAAGTCCAGAGGAATAAGTTGAAGCGTGCTGTCAGAAAAAGTGATTTTGGCTATTCCGCGTAGTCCTCCTTTTTCTTGATAGTTTCCATAAAAGCTAGAGAAGTAAGATCCATCCGATGCGATCTGACCCATTCCGTCGATTTCTTCATTTTCGGCCAGCTCATCTCCGTTCAGAAATTCATTTGTCAATCTGTAAGAGGCAGTCTTAGTATCTGAAGAGTCGAGCTGGTTTAACAAATAATAATTCATGAAGAAAAAATCACCGTTAGAAGCTTTTTTCAAACCCGTCATTGCCATTTCTAAAATACCATTAGGTCCTTCAAGCTCATACTGAACAAGCTTTTCCAATCTGTTATTTTCCAAATCAATAATTTCAACTCTACCGGATTGAGGGTTAATATTGTATAAAAGTCTCTCTTTCGCAGAATAATCCGAAAAGTAGATATCCATATTCAGAAACAAGAACTCATCCTTGGCATCGATCATCACCGTGTCTATTGCATAGGAAAAACTGATGGAGTCAACCTGGGTGTTTTCAGCACTATTTTCAGCACCGCAGCTTGCTAAAACAGCAAGAATAATCGGAGTAAATAGTCTGAGTTTATTCATAAGTAGGTTTGATTCGGACGAAGCCAAGTTCGTCTTCTAGGTTGATGTAAGAATAGAGGGAGCCGTCTTTGAAGAAAGTGAGTGAACCGCTTTCGGAATAATCGACCTCTTGCTCATGAAGCTGAGTGAGGTCTTTATCAAAAATCGTAAGTACATTCTTATAAGTTATCGAGTCTCCAATCATACGATCCATATCTCTTGAGAATCTCCAGAATTTACCATTTTGATCATCGTAATGGAATTTTGAAAAAGTCACTTCCTTCATTTTATCTTTATTGAGTTCAAAAAGGTTTTCTTGAGAATTGGCTTTTTTCTCATAATTCCCCTCTTTGAAATCATCCGTCAATTCAGAGTGATAGGACTTAGATTCTGTTTTGCCATTTGCCAGATTCAGAATATGGATTTCATTGAAAGCAGTGGTGGAAACGAGTATTTTGTCTTCAAAAGGAGCAAAGAAAACAGTTTCCGTGATGGACATTTTGCTGTTTTCTTCTGGACTAAAAACAATTGCATATTTCTCAATTTTCTCAAAAATATCCAGTGGTACTTTTTTCAATTCCATCGTATTGAGGTTTACTATTGCCAGTCCACTTTTAGGAGTTTTATTATCTTGAATCCCGTAGCTGCTGTAAAAAAAATCTCCATTCTTAGAGATAAATCCCTCTGGATATATTTTTTCTAATTCAGAGATTGGGTCCCCTTTTAGAGAATCCGCAATAAACCAATACTTGCTTACCTGATCACGGGCGGGATTCAGCTTCACCATATAGCTCCAGGTATTTAGGAAGAGTTCTCCGCTATCTGAGATATCCATCATTGGCATGTAGGAGTTAGCCGCTCCGATTCCGGCAGGGCCTTCATTCTCCAGTTTGATAACTTCGGTGAGTTCTAACTCATCGAGATCAATTACCTCCAGCTCGGGGACTCTAGCATTGAAATTATAGAGTGTTTTTTTGTCTGAGCTAAGTGTCGCCGTATTTAGGTAGTTGGATAGATAGATGAAATGCTCCTCTCCGGGATCTACCTGCACGGTGTCTATTTCTACGGTGAAGTCCAGATTGGAAGTGTTGGCGGATTGTGAGGTGTCTTTTGTATTACAACAGGCCAATAAACCTGCGATAATTAGAAATAGGATTTTGGTATTATTCATAGGTAGGTTTGATTCGGATGAATCCAAGTTCGTCTTCTAGATTGATGTAAGAATAGAGTGCGCCGTCTTTGAAGAAGGTAAGTGAACCCCTTTCTGAATAGTCCACCTTTTCTTCATGAAGCTGATTGAGATCTTTATCAAAAATTGTAAGGATAACCTCGTAAGCTGCAGAATCTCCAATCATGCGATCGAGCGTAGTACTGAATCTCCAGAATTTCTCATTTTGATCATCGTAATGGAATTTAAGAAAATGCACCTCTTTCATTTTTTCCATGGCGAGATCCATTAGTTCCTTCTGTGAACCGGCAGATTTTTGGAAATTACCTTGCTTGGCGTCCTCAGTCAGGTCGGAGTGGAATGATTTTTTCTCAACTGTGCCATCAGAAATGTTTACAAGATAGATTTCATTAAAGGCACTTGTAGAAATATAAACCTTGTCCTCAATCGAATCAAAATAGACAGTCTCCGTAGCCGACATTTTGCCATTCCCATTTGGGCTAAAGACAATTTCATATTTTTCTAATCTTTCATAAATATCAAGTGGGATCTTTTTCAATTCCATAGAATAAAGATTGATCATGGCCAGACCACTTTTAGTACTATTATTCTGTGCTCCGTAAGCACCAAAGTATAAATCCTTGTCGGCTGACATTATCCCTTCCGGGTAAATTATTTCCAGATCAGAAAGTGCATCTCCCTGCAATGAATCCGGCGTAAACCAAAACCTACTCATCTGGTCACGGGCAGCATTTAGTTTGGTGAGATAGCTTATCGTACTAAGAAAGAGTTCTCCCTTATCGGAGACATCCACCATGGGAATGTAGGTATTTGCTGAGTTAGTGCCCGAAGGGCCCTCATTTTCCAGTTTGATGACTTCCTTGAGTCTTAGCTCGTCTAGGTCAATATCTTCTAATTCGGGAATGGCAGGGTTGAAGTTATAGAGTGTTTTCTTATCTGAGCTGAGAGAGGACGTACGTAAAAATCGAGACAAGTAAATAAAATGCTCCTCTCCGGGATCTACCTGGACGGTGTCTATTTCTACGGTGAAGTCCAGACTTGAGGAATTGCTTGATTCAGAACTTCCTTTTTCTCCGCATGCAGCAAGAAGGACGAGGGATAAAAAGGGTAGTAGCTTTTTCATAGTTGTTTAAAAATCAAAAGTGAATACTGCGAAGCCGAGCTCGTCTTCGACGTTGACATAAGACCAAAGCTTGCCGTCTTTGAAGAATAAGCCAAAAGGGATTTTGGATAAACCTTCCAATCGAGTCTCACCGATTAGCTCCAAGTCTTTGGAATAAGCCATTAAGAATATTTCAAATTCCTTTGCCCAACCATCTTCATCAAACCTAATTGCTCGACTGGCATAGCGGAAATAGCGCTGAGACTTTTCATCCCAAAGGAAGGTCTGGTAATTGATCTGGTGGTTGAGCTTTTTTAATTCTTCTTCAAACTCTGCTCTGCCACCTACTTTGTTTTTTACCTCTCCGGTCTTTTCCAAAGGGACGATCTCATGAAGAAATTCCCTGTAAAAAAGGCTATCCAAGCCAGGGACGTATATGTAGGTACCATTGCCCACAGTACAGGAAATAAGTACTAACTCATTAACCTGTTGTAGGTGTAGAAATTCACCTTTTTGCTCTGCATCGCTTCTAATCAGGTATTTGTTAGCCCTTTTAAACTCAGTAAGCGCCACCATCTTTTTCCTATTTTCAAGAGAATCTATTACAGCGAAATAATAATCTCTTGTTTCAATGTTCATCGGTAGAGAATACAAATTATGGCGCTTTGGATCCAGGATTACTCTATTTCCCATTGAGAAAGGCTCAATGGGGAAACCTTCTGCTAATTCTTCCTTATCAAGATTCCAAGATTTGATTTTCAGGCCTTGGTCAGTGATAATAGAAGGTCTATGAAGGGTTGGAAAAAAGAAGCTACCATCAGAAAGAGCATAAAAACCAAAAATATGACCTGGGCTGTTAGGCCCATCTTTCTCTAAAGAAAAGAAACTTATTAAGTTCAGTTGATCCAAATCGATTTTCTGGATTTTTAGGTTGTTGAGAAAGTAAAAATAGCGGCCTTCTGGCGATGTAGAGGTACTATAACCGAAGGAAAAATCTAAAATTTCATTTCCAGTATCCACAAGTACGGTATCGATGGAGTAGCTCAGATTCTCCAGGATATTTTTGGGTTCTTCTACCACAATGACTTCCTCAGAATTAGGCTTTTCTGCACAAGCGGCAAATAATGCAAGGGCTAAAATTGAAAGAAGCTTTCTCATGAGTTCAAAAATCAAAAGTGAATACTGCGAAGCCAAGTTCGTCTTCGACGTTGACATAGGAATAGAGCTTGCCGTCTTTGAAGAAGTAGCTTCTTGGGAATTCATTATATCCTTCTAATCGGGATTCGCCTAAAAGCGTTAATTTCTCATCATACACTAAGAGATATACCTCATACGATGCTGGATCCTCTCGATTTTCTCCCAAAAGTGAACGACTCGCCAAACGATAAAATCTAGAGCTTCCTTCATCCCAATTCATCCGCCAATACGTGATCTGCCCGATAACTTTTCTGTATTCCTCATACCATTCCTGAGAGGAGTTTACGTCGTTTTTGATTTCACCTGATTTCTCTTTGGGGATCAGTTTGTGCGGAAAATCTACATAGGTCAAACTATCCGTGGAGGTATCGTAGAGATAAATTCCACTTCCTACGCTACAGGTGATGATGAAATTATCCTTGACTTGTGTAAGGTTGTAGATCTCCGTAAAAGCCGCTCCCCCGTCCCCTTCAATCTGCGTGACGCGGAACTTTTGGGATTTTTCCATTTCCTCCAAAGGAAGGATTTTTACAGTTTGAGAGTTGGGATCTGTGATCGCAAACTCAAATTTACCTGTGGTAATATCACCAGGTAGGGAATATAGCTTTTCAGTCCTGGTGTTCCATCGCATTTGGTTAAGGATGGCAAAACCATTCATCGCTTCTGCTCCTTTCAACTCGTTTGGTTTCAGATTAAAGGAACGAATCTGCTCTCCTTGTAAGTTGAAAATCCCAGGATTCTGAAAAGAAGGAATGAGAATAGATTTATCAGGTTGTATTTGAAATGAATTGACTCTGCCGGTGCCGTTAGGGCCATCCTGATCGAAGGGGTAATTTTCCTTTAGAGTCATTTGCTCCAAATCTATTTCTTGAAAGAGACTTCGGTCAGAGTCGTGTAGAAACAGTGATTTTCCATCTGCTGATCTCTCAAACCACCGCAGTCCCCACTTTAGATTAAACAAGTCATCCCCAGAATCCACCACCACCGTGTCCACGGAGTAAGTCAGGTTTTCGAGGAGATTGCCAGATTCGCTTGATTCAGAACTTCCTTTTTCTCTGCATGCAGCAAGAAGAACGAGGGATAAAAAGGGTAGTAGCTTTTTCATGGTTGCTTAAAAATCAAAAGTGAACACCGCGAAGCCGAGCTCGTCTTCGACGTTGACATAGGAATAGAGCTTGCCGTCTCTCCAGAAGTAAGAACTTGGGATTGTCTCCAATCCGGCAATTTTGGTTTCTCCTAATACATTGAAATCTTTGTCGTAAGCAAAAAGGTATAATTCATAGCTGCTGGGATCACCTCTGTTTTCTCCCAAAAATGTCCTTTTCCCAAATCGGATGTACATTTCTCTAGTCTCATCCCATTTGAAATCCATGAAATTCAATTGCTCGCTGATTTTTCTTCGGTCTTCCTTGAAACTAGCTTCGTCACTTGATTCTTTCTGAACGGTAATATTCCACTCGTTTGGTACAGTGTTATGCTGAATGTCTATGAATTCGACACTATCCGCTTGGCTGCTCAGTTTATATAGCCCACTCATCGTCCCTCCCGAAATCAGCACTTGGTTATTTTGAATTTCCATGTAAGCAGAAGGTCCGTAGTAGGAGGACATCGTACCATCCGCAGTCTTTTGGGTAAAAGTGATAGCTAAATCTCCTACGCTTTTCATCTTAGGCAGAGGATAAGATGCGTATGATTTACTTGCAGGATCAATCACCCAGAGTTCATTGTCTTTTATAATTTCGCCATACGGTTGAGCGTAAAATTTTTCGCTCTGGAAATCATACATAGAATTACCATAAATCTTCATGAAGTCATTGGTGTATTCTGGATCAAGTCCCTCTGGAAAAATCTTGAGATTTTCAGTCATTTCCCCTTCTGAAGTGAAAATTCCCTGACCGTTAAAACCTTTGATAAAAACATGGTTTGATGGTCCTGCCTCTAGGTCGCCAATAAATGAGCCTACACTGTTTGGCCCTTCTGTCTCAAACTCAGTTTTGCTAATAACCTTCAGTTCATCCAGACTGACAGTCACAAGCGAAAGTGGCTTATTTTGGAAAAAAAGCAGCTCCTTTTGGTCTGGCGACAGATCAAAAGCTCCCAATCCAAAACTTAGGGCAAGAAAGTCATCGCCAGGGTCTACCACAACGGTATCAACTGAAAAAGTAAGGCTTTCGAGAATGTTTTTCTGTTCTGCGGATTCGGATTCTTTGCCTCCGCAAGCATAGATCAGTACGAGAAATGAAAGTGTAAGTAGTTTTTTCATAGTTTTTAAAAATCAAACGTGAATACCGCAAATCCCAGCTCATCCTCGACGTTGACATAGGAATAGAGCTTGCCGTCTTTGAAAAAGGGAGATTGAGGAGTCGTAGAGATCTCGGGAATTAAAGTCTCTCCAATCAAATTGAATTTTTGGTCATAGACATAGAGAAAAACCTTGCTTGAGTTTATTTGGAATGGACCATCTATTTGGGTAGGTTTTATTCCAATGCGGAAATAGATGGAGCGGGTTTTATCCCACATAGGTGAACCAAATTTTATCCCCATAGCATAGCGGCTCAACTCTTCCCGATACTCTTCATCTGTTTCTATAATGTTTTTCAACTTGATGTCATTTGCTATTGGAGTGAGTTGATGCACAAAAGAATGATAGGTCAGGGAATCAGTCTTCAAATCATAGCGATAAAATGCACTGCTGGAAGGTGACAATACTAAAATTTGTTCGTTAAGCTCCTTCAGATACATGTATTCATCAAATGAATAGCGGGTAGATGTGCCAATCTTCAAGTCAAGAATCCAATCCATCTCTTTGATAGGAAAATTTTGAACTTCATAAGTCTGCAAATCAATCCTGGCTAAAGTTCGGGGTTCAAAATACCGAATCCCTGGAAGTGAAAAGAGGCTTTTTTGATCCTTGGAAAGGATAACACTATTTTCCAGTTCCTCCAACTCTGAATTAATGGGAAGGGAAGGGATTGAGTAATCTTTCAGCTTAACTCCCTCTTCATCAAAAACCCCCATTTTCCGATAAGGTTTGATCAGGAATTTTCCTTGCCCGAGTGGTTGTGTAGATGTAACAACATCACTAATTCCATTCGGTCCTTCGACTTCAAAGTCGAAGTCCTTTTCCCATTCCAGTTTATCTAAATTGATCTGTTGGATCTGGTTGAATTTCGAATTGAATAGAAATAGATACTTACCATCCTCAGTAACCGAAGAAGAGTGAGGGCCCCAGCTTAATTCAAAAAGTTTTTCTTTGGAATCTATCATCACCGTGTCAACCAAATAAGTCAGGTTTTCCAGGATATTCCCAGTTTCAGAGATTTGGGTTTCTTTCCCTCCGCAGGAAAATAGTATTGCTAAAAATAAAGTTGCAAGTTGTCTTTCCATAGGGTTCAAAAATCAAACGTGAATACCGCAAATCCCAGCTCATCCTCGACGTTGACATAGGAATAGAGCTTGCCGTCTTTGAAAAAGGGAAAGTCCGGCACATAATTTAATGACACCATTTTTTGCTCTCCAATTAGATTAAGGTTTCTATCGTAGGCAAAGAGAAAAATATCCAAACCTCTACTGGATGCTCCGCCATTGTCTGTCGGCTTAATATTACCAAATCGGAAATATTGTTCTCGAGAATCATCCCATAACAATTCATTAAAATGAATCTGACTGGATACTTTTCCCATTTCGGTCTGAAACTCCTCCATTGAATTAACCTTTTGCTGCACCGCTTCTTCTTTTTTTGCGGGGACCAGTTTATGAGGAAATGATTTCTCTGAAATCGATTCAGTTTGGGGATCAATAATATAGATGCTACTAGTGACGGAATTCCACAAGATTACATTTCCATCAATCTCTGAAAGACCAATTTCTGGCAAATAAGCTGTGGAACCCTCATTTGAGTGGTATAAAATAGTGAATTTGGAAATTTGGTCTAATTCTGGCAACCGTATTACCCTTCCAGATAAATCCGGAATTTTGGCAATCAAAAATCGCCTTTCCCCCTCCCAAAAAGTGCCTGGAATTGCGAATATTTTTTCTCGATTCTGAGTCACCAGAAGATTTTGGGCTGCATTTGGCTCCAATTCGACAGTTAGACTGTCAATTTTTGAAGATTCTAATTTGATTGAAACTTCCTTTTCTCCCTTAAGACTAAAAATGCCATTATTTTGATAAGAAACGATTAGAAGTCGTTCATCACTTAGAGATTGAATGCTTGATACATATTGCCCTGTCCCGTTTGGACCTTCCTTTTCGAATTGAGTAGATTCCTCTAATTGAAGTCTATCCAGATCAATAGTTTGAAGAATTTGATTGGTTCTGTCAAAAATGTAAAGCTTGCTTTTCTGAGAGTTTACCGTTCCAAAGTTTAAGCCATTCCTTAAATTGATAAGGTCATCACCACTATCCACTAGCACCGTATCCACGGAGTAAGTGAGATCTTCAAGAAAATTGTCCGGGTTAGTGTTTTCAGAACTTCCTTTTTCTCCGCATCCAGCAAGAAAAACTAGAGATAATATTAGGAGTAGTTTTTTCATAAATTCTTAAAAATCAAAAGTGAATACTGCGAAGCCGAGCTCGTCTTCGACGTTGACGTAAGCCCAGAGCTTGCCGTCTTTGAAGAAATGGATGGGAAGATGCTTTTTCATGCCTTCAATCTTGGTTTCTCCTACTACATTGAAGTCTTTGTCATAGGCAAAAAGGTAATACTCATAGGTCTCTGGATCATCCCTGCTTTCTCCTGAGAAGGTCTTCATTCCCAGTCTCAAAAATAAATTCCGTGTCGAATCCCATTCTGGCTTCATATAGGAAATTTGAGATAAAACCTTGCTTATCTCTTCACTAAATTCCTTTTCAGAAGACACATTATTCTTGACTTCTCCAGTCAGGATATTAGGAACTACCTGATGGTTGACCTCAATAAACTGCATGCTGTTGCTCTCCTTATCAAATGAATAAATACTACTCATCGCAGAGCATGAGATCAAAACCTTACCCTCATGTGACACAATATCTACCGTCGGTGGGAAAGACATGGTATTACCATTTTCCGAGACTGTGATGGTGTACCTGTCAATAATCCCCATCTCTGGAGCAGGAATCTTCTCGGCAGTTTCAGATGCTACGTCTATTCTGTAAAGATTACTACCTTCCGAAGTCTCAGTGCTAGGCCAGGAGAAGAATTGTTTTGCTTTAAAGTCATACATAGCATTACCATAAAGTGAAAAAAAATCTTCTGCCAGATTTGCATCTATCCCAGTTGGTTTGGTTTTCAAGCTTTCCAGCTTTTCTCCATTCTTATCAAATAGTGCTACATCCCCCACTCCCATTGCATATACCTGGTCGCTTGGGCCTATTTCCAAATTGAGAACAAACCTGCCAATTCCATTTGGGCCTTCCTGCTCGAATTCAGTTTTACTGATCAACTTGAAGTTTTCCAAATCTACTTCTACAAGTTTCAAAGGTCTATTTTCGAAATAAAATAACCGCCTTCCATCTTCACTAAGATCTTGAGAGCGAAAGCCAGAGCCCATATTGAATAAATCATTCCCAGGATCCACAACCAACGTATCCACCGAATAAGTTAGATTTTCAAGGAGATTGCCCGGTTCGCTTGATTCAGAACCTCCTTTTTCGCCGCACGCAGCAAGAAGGATTAATGAGAATAGAGGTAGTAGTTTATTCATAATAGATTAAAAATCAAACGTGAATACTGCGAAGCCGAGCTCGTCCTCGACATTGACATAGGAGTAGAGCTTGCCGTCTTTGAAGAAGGGAAAGGAAGGGATCTGATCAACATCTTCAAGGAATTTCTCGCCGATCAACTGTAAATCAGCATCGTATGCGAAGAGGTAAACATCTGCTTTTGAAGGGGATTCCTCATTTTCTTTTGGGAGGACTTTTCTACCAAACCTGAAAAACCTTTGGCTACTATCGTCCCAAAGCAATTTTTCAAAGCCTATCTGGCTGGAAGCTTTTTCCATTTCGCTTCTCCACTCCTCTTCTGAGGATACTTTGTTTTTGATAGTACCTGTCTTGGCTGTAGGGACTAACTGATGCGGGAAGGTGAACAGTTGCAAGGTGTCTCTCTGGTAGTCGTAGCGATAGATATCCGAGGTGACCGATGTGCTTATATACAGTTGTTCCTCGATCTCCTGAAGTCGCACTTCCTCTATGTAGATAGACATCATTTTGTCACTTTGGAGCAAAATCCTGAATTCTGATGCTTTGTCCATTGCGGGTATATCAAGGATTTTCCCGGAGCCATTTGCTGGGTCAAGGACCGCCAAGTCCCTGGATCCTTCCATAAAATTCCCCGGTAGCGAGAAAAGTAAGTTTCCATCAGCTGCCCTAGTTAGGTTGTTAATCATGGGAGATTCATCTTCTATCTCTATTCCATCGAAATCAGCAGGCTTAAGCTTGAGATCTTTGATTTTTACCCCATTCCGGTCATAAATCCCCGAGGTCTGAAAACTTGAAAACAAAAACTTTTCGCCTTCTAGTTTCTGCATGGTTCCCACGTATTGACCAATTCCATTGGGTCCCTCCACTTCAAAGGGTAGAAACTCGTTTAGCTTCAGTCCATCCAGATCGATCACTGCGATTTTATGGTCTTTTTGGCCATATAAAAAGAGCTGCTTCGAGTCTTCAGACAGGCTGGAAAGTCTAAGTCCTCCAGACAGATCAATGATTTCATTTCCCGGATCCACCACCAGCGTATCGACTGAGTAGCTAAGATCTTCCAGGATGTTTCCTGGTTCGGTGGATTCGGAGTTGCCTTTCTCACCGCATGAAGCGAGAAGGGTCAGGGCTAGGAGAGGAAGTAGTTTTTTCATGTGTTTATAATTTGTTTTTTAGCTGCCACATGGAATCTCGCGCGGCGTATAATCATGGCTCTGTGCGTTGCTTGCGTCATGCTCGATTTTATATCGGTTTAGAAATTAAAAGTGTAAACAATAAAGGCGGGATTTTCACCGACCACCCACTCCATATAAAGCTTATTGTCTCTGGCAAAGCCGTAAGTAGGCATGAAATCCAGATCCTGAACTTTGGTTTCTCCGGTCAGATTAAAATCTTTATCATAGGTAAATAGATAAGTGTCAGACGAGTATCTTTTAGTTGCTTCGTTCAATTCCCTGTTCATTTCACCCATTCTGAAATATATTTGCTTTCCTTCGTCCCAGAAAAATTGTGAAAAGCTGATTTGCTTACGGATCTCATTCATGACCTCTCTTCGTCTTTCATTGGAATCAACTTCAGAGGGAAATTCTCTTGTCTTTGCCTTTGGCACCAGCTGATGAGGAAAGGTCACTAGTCGCAAGGAATCGCTGACTAGATCATAGATATAGATGTCCGAGGTCGCTCCACTATCGATGATAAATTGCCCGTTGATCATATAAAGTCTTTGATTTTCACCTGAGGAAACGGCTCCATTTCCTTGTTTGAAAAGCACCCTGAAATTTTTGGTCATTTCTAAGGCTGGAAGCTTGAGGAACTTGGCGTTCATTGCTTCCAAATTCAGAATTGCAAGACCTTCAGCTGTTCCCAAACTCTCGTTAGGGAGCGTAAGTACCTTTTTTTGGTCTGGACTTATTAGAATGGAGTTGCCCAGCGAAAAGGGAAAATCAGGATCAAGGCCAGAGTAATCTTCAGGTTTTAGAGAGATAGATTTTACTTTTTCTCCAGTCTTTTTGAATACCCCAGCTTGATTAGAATTTGCGAAAAATAGTTCAGTTTCATTGAGATTCTGCATGTAGTTTAAATACATGGGAATCATATTAGGTCCGTCTTTTTCAAATTTGTGGCGCTTCACAAGTTTCATCGCATTGAGATCGATCTCGTGGACCTCAAACTCAGGCTCAAAGTAGGTGAACACCTGATCGCCATCCTCACTTAACTCAAATTTGTAATAAGCTCCCGGCATGAAGATTTCTTCTCCGACGTCCACCGTTACAGTGTCAACAGAGAAAGAGAAGTTTTCAAGTAAATTCGTGGTGGAGGATTCTGAGTTGTTTTTGGTTTCGCAAGAAGAAAACGAAACGATCAATGCTACGAAAAAAAATAGTCTCTTCATTTACAGTAGGGTTAGCTATAAAACTAAAAAATCTGTAATTGAAAACCGACCCTTATATGTTAAATAATCAAAAAATTAGTAGGGAATAGCAATAAATAAGTTGAAGATAGTTGGCTTTCAAAGCCAGGGTATAGGTGTTTTGAAGGAGCAAAATTTTCTTGATGATTGCTTGAGAAAGGAGTCTCAAGCTCAAATAGTCCTACCAGGTAGTTTGTACAAGTTTCGCCCATTCTGGGCTTAAAAAACTATACTCCGCTTTTACCCCGCACTTCGTACGGGGTTATGAATCGTTGCGCTCCTGCGGAGCTAGGCTTAAAGGAATGGATTTACAATCAAGTGGCTCTGATGTTGAGGTGATTTCAATTCCATATACCCATTGGAGAATTTGTAAATCCATTATTAATATAAGCCTTATTTTATTCTTTCAGAAAAGACCCGAAGGATTGAAACAATTCATGAGCCTCGGCAGAGCCGGGGGTAAGTCAGATAAAATGACATTGAAGTTCTGAAAGGCCGTAACTGAGAAGTTAGGCCCTTCGTAGCTGACTAAAGTGCCTTCAGCTTGGAGAAGAGTTTCTCCCTATTCGGGGCTCTAGAAAATCAACGTCTCATTTACCCCGCATCCCGATAGTTATCGCGGACGTACGGGTTCATGAATGGTTAGGCTCCTTCGGAGCTTGCTAAAACTGAATGGATATTTTATAGATAGACTGACTTTGCTACACGGCATCGCAAAACGCAAGTTCTCATTCTATTCTTTCGGAAAAAATCCGAAGGATTGAAACTTTTCATAACCCTCGGCGAAGCCGGGGGTATAGGCAGAATGGATCTCATCTTAGCCCCGAATGGGGCGAAACTGATTCTTATTTCAAGAAATATCTTTCATCAATCTCAATTCCGTGCTCATTCAACAGTCTTCTATATTCATCCTCAAAACTTTCTGTTTTATGATGTTCCTTTTGACCCTTGATATATTTTATTAGCCTATCCTTTTCGTGAATAGAGTTGGTTAAACATCCATATCCATTTGCCCAACCCGTAAATTTTGGATGATTTTTTGACTGCTTTATCCATGCACTAGAATAAGCCTTCAAATCCTGCATAAAATCCGCAACTGCAATTGTCGGATGGATATCTACTAGTAAATGGATGTGGTTTTCAATACCATTAATTTGGTAGAGTTTTGATTTTTTGTTTTTGACTATTCCCCATAAATAATTGTAAACATCTCTAGCGTCAGTATTCAAAGTAGTGTTATTTCCTTTTGTGTGGAAAATAACATGGTAAAAAAGTTGTCTATAGGAGGTCATGATTTAAAAAGTTTGTGCTAAGGAAGTTAAAAAATTATATGAAATAGTTTCGCCCTTTTGGGGCTAAAAAAATCATGGATCGCCTTTACCCCGCACTTCGTACGGGGTCATGAATCGTTCCGCTCCTTCGGAGCTGCCTAGAGAATCAGAAATGCTATAAGTACAGCTGACTCTACTACTCGGAATTAAAAATTAAAAGCTCTTATCAAACTTCAGATCTTAATTCCTAAACTTTCAAAAAAATCCGAAGGATTGAAACCATTCATGACCCTCGGCAGAGCCGGGAGTAGCAGACGAGTAGATCTCATCTTAGCCCCGAATGGGGCGAAACTGTGAAGTTTCGTCTTTAATTACTTTATAAATCTTGCGCTTCTCTGAACCTGCACCTTATATGGGGCTATGAATCGTTCTGCTACTTCGGAGCTACCTTCTTCCTCAATCCACCGACTCCATCAGTGTGCGAAATGGCATTGCTTTTTCACCATACCTTGCCTGCGTTTCATAACGGAGCGCATTGGCAAAGCGGCTTTCGTATTCAATGAGCTTGCGGGTGTTTTCAGCAAAAAACTGCACAGAATAATTCGTAACACTATCGTCAGGACTGTTGAGTAAGCGGAAAAACTTGTGCTCTATAAATAAGCCAGTAGCAAAAATATCCGGAATATGTGTGCCTTTCATCCAGCCTACAAAATCCTCTTCTATCTCATTTGATACGGTAAAAGTGATGTTGTAAAGAATCATATCAGGGGATTTTGGCTGGAATTTCGTTTTTTTGCAAACAGATTTGCGATTACAAAGTTAGGAATCCAAACCCGAAAAAGTGAATAATTATACATCAAAGCACCTTAATAAATGCATAAAATAGCCAAGGCACCCCCAAAGGCACAAAATAAGCGAGTGATTATTGCGAAGGTTGTAGTGGTAGCATTATATCTAGTAGGTGCTATAGGATTAAGCTTGCCGGAATACCGAGACTATTTCCTGATGCTTACTCCTGCACAGCTTTTAATTACGCTGTTGCTGGTTTTGGGCTTCCATAGAGGTTGGTCTGATGCTTTTCCGATTTTTGCTGCTGCAGCGTTTTGGATGGGCTTTGGAGCAGAACTTATAGGGATTCATACCGGATATATTTTCGGGGATTATGTCTATGGACCGACGTTAGGCCCTATGCTTTGGCAGGTTCCTATAGTGATAGGAATCAATTGGTTTTTACTGGTTTACCTCACCGGAGCTGTCTTTTATAAGCTAACTGACAATGATTTCTTTGCTGCTTTGCTTGGAGCGGGAGCTATGACGGTGGTTGATTACATTATGGAACCTGTAGCAGTGGAGCTGGATTTTTGGTATTGGAATTCAGATAATATTCCTTCAGGTAACTACCTGACTTGGTTTGTAGTAGCCTTTTTGATTCATTTGATTTATAGAAAAGGAAATTTCGAAAAGGGAAATCCACTAGCTGCGATGATACTTACTGCGATGATACTTTTTTTCACCGTACTTAATTTCACGCTGGGTGTTTAATTTTTCTATCGAAAAAGCCGTTTATTTTGATTTATCCTTAAACAAAATTTCACCACTTAGGTTAACAGAAAGATGATTGTAGCGATAGGGTTCAGCATTTTGGGATTTGTCTTGATGGAGCTGTCAGGCTGGGCAATCCACAAGTACCTAATGCACGGTCCGCTTTGGTCGATCCACAAAACACACCATGAGCATTCAGATTCATTTTTTGAGTTGAATGATCTTTTTTCTCTATTGTTTGGAAGCATAGCTATCGTATTGATTTTCCTTGGAGTTGGAGAGTTGGACTTTAGGTTTTGGATCGGGATAGGAATTAGCACTTATGGAATGTTGTATTTCTTTCTTCATGATGTGCTTATCCATCGCAGATTGAAATGGCTTGATCGGCCAAGGAGCGGATTTTTAAAAGGGATCTTTGCTGCTCACCAAGCTCATCATCACAGTAGAAAAAAGGATGGGGCAGTTTCGTTTGGACTGTTTCTTGTTCCGAAAAAATATTTTAAGAAATAAGAAAGGTGAGCAACTACTCGATAAAAGATTTAGAGCAACTATCAGGGATTAAAGCGCATACGCTAAGAATCTGGGAGCAGCGTTATAGCCTAGTCACTCCCAAAAGGACTGATACTAATATTCGTTATTATGACGATGAAGATCTGAAGCGGATTTTAAATGTTGCGATGCTAAATGCCCATGGCGTGAAAATCAGCAAAATCGCCGCGATGACCTCTAATGAGGTCAGTGAAGAAATCATCAGACTGACAGATCAATCATTGGATCACAACGATCAAATCCAGGCCCTCACTATTTGCATGATAGAAATGGATGAGGATAGATTTGAGAAAGTTCTTACCACGAGTATTATCAAGTTAGGTTTTGAGGACACGATTTTGAAAGTTGTCTATCCATTCCTGACCAAAATCGGAATTCTTTGGCTTACCGGAGCGATCACCCCAGCACAAGAACATTTCATCTCTAATTTGATCAGACAAAAGCTGATCGTCGCTATAGATGGAGAAGTGGGGAATAATACTGGGAAAACTTTTATGCTTTTTCTCCCAGAAGGTGAGTTGCACGAAATTTCCCTTCTATTCAGTACCTACCTGATCAAAAAGCATGGACATAAAGTGATCTACCTTGGTCAAAATACTCCTGATGCAGATTTGATCTCTGTATATAATATGCAGCGCCCGGATTATTTACTCACCGTGATTACCACTTCTCCATCAGGAGAAAAAGTGCAAGAGTATGTGGATATGCTTGGGACTGAATTTGCAGAGGCAAAAGTTTTTGTAGCGGGGCTAAATGCAGCAGAAAACACAATTTCTATTCCTTCCAATATCTGTTTACTAGCATATGCTAAAGAGATCAAGCGCTTTTTAGTCCAAATGGAAGAGCATATTGTTTAGAATTTATTTAAATAGATTAAACAAAAGTATTCCTTGTGAATACTTTTTTTATGCCCAAATATTACCTGAATGCTTTCTAAAGCCTGATTTATGTCTAATTGTAGGGGGTTTGAGCGTAAGACTGTTTAAGTATTAATAAAAATAATTAAACAAAGGCTTGCAATTCTGTTTAATCAATGTTAGGTTTGTTTAAACAAAAAGAGCAAGACCATGACTTCAATTGAATTCAGTTACTCATTAAATCAGCTTTCAGGAGTATTAAAGCCATTTGCGCTTAAATTGACTCGAGACCTTGACGATGCAAATGATTTGCTTCAGGATACAATGGTGAAAGCATATACGAATCAGGACAAATTTGCTGAAGGTACTAATCTGAAGGCATGGCTTTACACTATCATGAAGAACACCTTCATTACCAATTATCAAAAAATGGTAAGAAGAGCTACTTTCGTTGATACAACTGATAATCTACACTTCATTAATTCCAGTGGAGCTTTAATAGAAAATTCAGCGTATGGAGATTTTGCAATGGACGATATCTACGAAGCAATTGATAAATTAGACGAGATCTTCAGCACTCCGTTTTTGTTGTACTATCGAGGATTTAAGTATCATGAAATCGCTGATCGCTTGAATATTCCGATTGGAACTGTTAAAAATCGAATTCATATTGCTCGTAAATACCTCAAAGAGGATTTAACAGTTTATAAGCACGTAAATTAATCAGATGAATCAAAAACATGCGGTGGTGATAGGGTCTGGATTTGCAGGCCTTTCTGCTGCAACCCATCTTGCTTCCAATAATTACAGTGTAACACTTCTGGAGAAAAATGAATCTCCAGGAGGGAGGGCAAGGAAATTTTCAAGTCATGGATTTACCTTCGATATGGGTCCGAGTTGGTATTGGATGCCCGATGTCTTTGAAGATTATTTTTCACATTTTGGTAAAAAACCATCCGATTATTATGATTTAGTTCGCCTTGACCCATCCTATGCGGTGATCTATGGACAAGATGATATCTTGGATATTCCTGCAAATTTAGATGAATTCAAAGCAAAACTTGAAGAGATAGAGCCAGGGTCTGCCAATCAGTTGGACGAGTTTTTAGCACAGGCGAAATATAAATATCAGGTCGGTATTCACGATTTGGTAAAAAAGCCAAGTCGTTCCCTTTTAGAATTTACTTCCTTGTCGCTTTTAAAGGATATCATGCGCATGGATGTTTTTCAATCCATGGCAGCTCATGTTCGAAAGTTTTTTAAATCTGACAAAATCATTCGTCTTATGGAGTTCCCCGTGCTTTTCCTTGGAGAAACGGCGGAGAATATTCCGGCACTTTATAGCTTGATGAATTACGCAGATATAGCGTTGGGAACATGGTATCCAAAAAAAGGGATGCATGAAATCATTGCAGGAATGGTCTCCTTGGCTGAAGAGAAAGGTGTGGAAATAAGGTATGATGCAGAAGTAGAGGAAATAGAAATTACCGATGGACTTGCGAAAGATGTGCGACTGAAATCTGGGGAAAAAATATCTGCTGATGTTGTGATTGCCGGTGCAGATTACCATCATGTGGACAAGCATTTGATCAATCCGAAATACAGCAATTACAGTGAAGAATATTGGGATAAGCGTGTTATGGCGCCTTCCAGTTTATTATTTTATTTAGGAGTTGACAAGAAACTAGAGAATCTTCGCCATCACAATTTGTTTTTTGATGAGCCGCTAGGTCCTCATGCTGATGCTATATACACTAAACCTAGATGGCCAGAAGCTCCATTATTTTACGCATGCTTGCCTTCTGTGACTGATGAGACAGTCGCACCAGAAGGTATGGAAAATCTCTTTCTTCTAATTCCACTCGCACCTGATTTGGAAGATTCTGAACAGACCAGAGAGAAATATTATGATATAATCATGGATCGATTGGAAAAAATTTCCGGTCAGGAGATTCGCTCCCATGTTATATTCAAGAGGTCATATGCTCATTCTGATTTTAAGGCTGACTACCATGCCTACAAAGGAAATGCATATGGTTTGGCTAATACCTTGAAGCAAACGGCGATTCTGAAACCTTCGCTAAAAAACAAAAAGGTAAATAATCTGTTCTACACAGGTCAGCTTACAGTCCCGGGACCAGGTGTTCCACCATCTTTGATTTCAGGCTATGTTGTTGCTAAAGAGGTAATTCGGGAAAATTTGTAATTAATAGGTATATTAAAGTTCATGGACGCAAAGGAATTATTTGACCAAACCAGCTTGGAATGTGGCAAGCTTATCACGCAGCGCTACAGCACCAGCTTTACTCTTGGTATACAAACGTTGGACAAGAAATTCCATCAGTCCATCTATGCTATATATGGATTTGTGCGTTTTGCGGATGAGATCGTTGATACCTTTCACACTCATGATAAAGCCAAACTATTGGCTGAATTCAGACAGGAAACTTACAAGTCCATAGAGTTGGGGCTTTCTCTGAATCCTGTACTGCACGGCTTTCAGATGATCGTAAATAAATTTGACATTGACCATGAGCTGATTGAATCTTTTTTTCGTAGCATGGCAATGGATCTGGATTTCAATACATACAATGATGATCGGTACTTGGAATATATTTACGGTTCTGCTGAGGTAGTTGGGCTTATGTGCCTTAAAGTATTTGTAGATGGAGATGAAACGACCTATCAACGACTAAAGAGACCTGCCCAGATGTTGGGTTCTGCTTTTCAGAAAGTAAATTTCTTGCGTGACATCAAAAGTGATTTTGAGGAGCGGGGAAGAGTATATTTTCCGGGAGTAGCTTTTGAACAATTTGATAAATCTGCCAAAGTATTGATCGAAGAAGATATACAAAAAGATTTTGATGAAGCCTTAGTTGGAATCGCTCAACTTCCAGATGGGGCAAAGCTGGGAGTAAAAGTGGCTTACTTATATTATCAGAAACTTTTCGATAAAATCAAGGGTCTTTCTGCAGCAAAAATCACTCATGAGCGTATCAGAATACCGAATTCTCAAAAATTTAGCCTCCTCATTGGCACCTATTTTGGCAGTAAATTAGGCTTGAGTTGATAATGGAAAAATACCTCTATTTGGCGGTAAATCTGTTCGCAATCTCTTTTCCCCTCATTCGATCTTTTGAATCAAGAGTCAAGTTCGCTTCCAAGTGGTACGCATTATTTCCAGCAATAGTCATCACCGCGATTTTCTTTTTGGTCTGGGACCATTGGTTTACAGTGATAGGAGTATGGGAGTTTAACCCTAGGTATATCCTTGGCATTTACATTTTTGAGCTCCCGATAGAAGAATGGCTTTTCTTCTTCACCGTACCATACGCCTGTATGTTTATTTATGAAGTATTGATCTATTTTTTCCCAAAGGACTATTTCAAACCTATCGGTAAGTATTTCATTATCATCATGATACCGCTTTTGCTGCTTTTGGCATTTTTCAATTTTGATAAACTGTACACGGCTGTTAATTTTAGTGTAGGTGCAGTAGCACTCGCTGTCCATTGGTTGATATTTAAGGATAAATACATGGGCAGGTTCTTATTTACTTATTTGGTTCACCTTATTCCTTTTATCATTTGTAATGGTGTATTAACCGGAGGTCTCACCCCAGAACCTGTGGTTATTTATAATAATGCTGAAAATCTGGGCATTCGAATCTGGACAGTACCTATAGAGGATACGATTTATTCTATGACAATGCTTCTCATGAATGTTTCTTTTTTTGAATTTTTCAGAAAGAGAAAAACAATTCAATAAGCTTTAAGTTATTTGGTTATGAAAAATCTTCACGTTCAAATTGATGCGCATTCAGGCTTCTGCTTTGGGGTAGTTTATGCTATCGAAATGGCTGAAGATATCCTTGATGAATCTGGACATTTGTATTGTCTTGGCGACATTGTCCATAATGACGAAGAAGTAAACCGGCTCAAAAGAAAAGGATTGAAAATTATTGATCACGAAGTTTTAAAAGATTTACGTGATGAAAATGTGCTCATAAGAGCTCACGGGGAGCCCCCGGCTACCTATGAGTTGGCAATCCAAAACAATCTTACTTTGATCGATGCGAGCTGTCCGGTTGTGTTGAAGTTGCAGCATAGGATCAAGAATTCTTTTGACAAGGGAGATTCCATCTATATCTATGGGAAGCATGCTCATGCTGAGGTGATAGGGCTTCTTGGACAAACAAATAATGAGGCAGTAGTTTTTCAGGATATTTCTGAATTGGATTTGGAAACACTTCCCAAAAACATTACCCTTTACAGCCAAACCACTAAAAGCACGGACAAATTCTACGAGATAAATAATGTGCTCAAGAACAATGGCATCTCGGTCAATACCAACGACACCATCTGCAGACAAGTCTCAAACCGTGACAAAGAACTTCGGGATTTTGCCACAAAGTTTGATAAAATAGTTTTCGTGAGCGGAACGAAGTCTTCCAATGGAAAAGTGCTTTTCAACGTCTGCAAAGACACCAATCCAAATACTTATTTTGTTTCCAACTCCGACCAAATAGAAAGCGATTGGTTCACCGAAAATGATCAAGTTGGAATCTGTGGAGCAACCTCGACGCCCATGTGGCTAATGGAGCAGGTGAAAGAAAGAATCCTGACTTTTTGAGAAAACATTCCCAACTTGCGGTTATGAATTCGGAAATCATACGTTCCTCTGTTGACCCGAAAGGTGTTTTGATTGCCTTGTTGATTATAGTGCTGTGGTTTTCCAGTTTGCTATTTCTTCTTAATTACCAGATTTCTTGGTCAGATCCGCTTGTTTACCTTGGGGTTTTAATTCAAATGCACCTCTACACTGGACTTTTTATCACCGCACATGATGCGATTCATGGACTAGTATCCTCTGATAAAAAACTTAACAAAGCGATAGGTTGGTTTACAGCCTTACTATTTTCATATAATTTTTACAGCAAACTCTTTCCAAAGCATCACGAACATCATCGATTTGTAGCCACAGATCAAGATCCTGATTACCATGATTCTGATAATTTCTTCGCTTGGTATTTCAGTTTCATCAAGCAATACGTAACCATTTGGCAAATTCTTTTGATGGCTGTGACGTTTAATATTCTCAAGTTATTTCTTCCAACAGAGAATTTGATAGTTTTCTGGATGCTTCCAGCGGTTTTGTCTACACTTCAGCTTTTTTACTTTGGTACGTATTTGCCACATCGTGGAGAGAATGAAAATAAACATCACTCGACCACACAGTCTAAAAATCATTTTTGGGCATTCTTCACCTGCTATTTCTTTGGGTATCATTACGAACATCACGATTCTCCAGGGACACCATGGTGGCGGCTTTGGCGGGTGAAAGAATCTCAAAGCATCGAAAACGGCTAATTCCACATCTCTTATCTAACACCCTAAATGAGGATATTTCTACTTGTCTTATCTCTTTTTTTCCTCTCTACGATAGCTTTCTCCCAAGGAATAATCCGAGGTAAAATCACCAATCCAGTAAATAATGAGCCAGTTGCTTTCGCAAATGTGCTGATTTTAAACACGGAATTCGGAGCAATTTCTGATGAGGAAGGTTTTTACGAAATTTCAAATGTACCTCCTGGCTTGTATAATGTGCGGGCTAGTTTTGTGGGGTTCAAAACCAAAACGCAATTCGAAATTCAGGTCACCTTGGCTCGCCCAGTTCAATTGGATTTTGACCTTGCAGAGGATGCTTCAGAGCTAACAGAGGTGGTTGTTAGTTCGGAATTTTCCCGATCTGAAGAAACGCCACTTTCCGTGCGAAAACTTAATTCAAATGAAATAGAGCGCTACCCTGGAGGTAATAGAGATATTTCAAGAGTCATACAGTCTTTGCCAGGTGTGGCAAGTACTCCGAGTTTCAGAAATGATATTTTGATCCGTGGAGGTGCACCCAATGAGAATAAGTTTTTTGTAGATGAGATAGAAGTTCCAGTAATCAATCACTTTGCTACTCAAGGCTCCTCTGGAGGGCCAGTTGGTATATTGAATGTCAATCTGATTAAAAATGTAGATCTGATAGCTGGTGGATTTCCTGCCAATCGAATGAATTCGCTTAGTTCTTTTTTTGAGTTTCAACTCAAAGAAGGGCGCAGAGACAAAATGGCAACTCAGCTGACTGTAGGTGCGTCAGAATTGACTTTATCCAATGAAGGACCTATTGGAGAAAAAACAACCTACCTACTTTCCGCCCGCCGTTCTTATTTGCAAGGGCTTTTTAAGCTGATTGGCTTACCTTTTCTCCCAACCTTCAATGACTTTCAATTAAAAACCACCACAAAAATCAATGAGAAAACTGAGCTCACTTTTATAGGTGTGGGGGCAATTGATAAGTTTGTTTTGAATGAAGATATCCCTGATGATGAGACTGAAGAAGAGCGTGAGAACCGCCTTTATTTATTGGATGTACTTCCTGTTCAAAATCAATGGAATTATGCTACTGGAGTAAAACTCAAGAGGTTTCGGGAAAATGGTTTCTGGACTTTTGTGCTTAGCAGAAATATGCTCAATAATCAGTCTGTGAAGTATGCCGGTAATGATGAGAGTAATGCGGATAATTTGCTGTATAACTACCTCTCCCAAGAGTCTGAGAATAAATTCCGTGCTGAAAACAGTATTTTCAAAAATGGATATACCGTGAAATATGGAGTTAACTATGAATACTCCAGGTACTTCATCAAGAATTTTGACCGTGCTACTCTCGCAAGTAGTGAGCAGGTGATCTCTATTGAATCAACTAGCAATTATAACATGTATGGTGGCTTTTTATCAGCCAGTAAAACGCTGTATGATGAGCGATTCTTGATCACAGGAGGAGTGAGGATGGATGGGGCAGATTTTGGAGAAACTGCTCAAAACCTGTTTAATCAATTAAGTCCGCGTGTTTCTTTTTCCTATCAATTGAGGCCTAACCTCTTTGCAACAGCCAATGCTGGGATTTATTATCAGAAGCCTTCTTACACTGTTTTGGGATTTCAAGACGAAAATGGTGAGCTAATCAATCAACAAAATGATGTGCTTTTTATTAGAAATTCTCAGTTGATCAGTGGAGTAGAGTGGTTAATTCCTGAGAAAAACCGTCGATTTACCGCCGAGGTATTCTATAAGAAATACAGTAATTACCCTTCTTCGCTTCGAAATGGTATTTCACTGGCAAACTTAGGGGCTGACTTTGGGGTGATTGGGAATGAACCCGTGGAGTCAAATTCAGAAGGGAGAGCTTATGGATTGGAGATGCTAGCCCAGCAGCGTCTTTTCAATAATTTCTATGGAATAGCTGCGCTTACCTTGGTTCGTAGTGAGTTTACTAATCCTAATACAGATGGCTTCATTCCATCTTCATGGGACAATCGATTCATAGTCAGTTTGACAGCTGGAAAGCGGTTTGGCAAGGACTGGGAGATTGGTGCGAGATGGAGGTTCTTAGGTGGTACACCTTACACCCCATATGACTATGATGAGTCGAGTTTAATTAGCAATTGGGATTTGAGAAACCAGCCAATTTTGGATTATTCTCAAATCAATGCGGTTCGACTGGAGGGCTTTCACCAGCTGGATCTGAGATTGGATAAGAAGTATTACTTCAAAAAGTGGAGTCTGAATTGGTATTTGGATATACAGAATGCGTATAATTTCCAAGCTGAACAAGCGCCGCTTTTGGTGCCAACGCGCGATGCAGAAGGAAATATTCTGGTAGACCCTAGTGATCCAACTAGATACCAATTGAAATTTATCAATAATCCAGCGGGTACGATTTTGCCGACTGTTGGCTTGATAGTAGAGTTCTAAAGTCAGGCCAAGTGATTGAGTAGTTTGATTATTCTCTCTGTTCTTTCTTCGATCTCATCACTGCTGTAGATAAATTCTATCCATTCCTTTTGTTTAGCTTGGTTCAGCTTTTGAAAGAGGTCATATTTTCCAGAATCGTCTTGTAAGCAGTCTATGAGTTCCTGTGGGAGTTTTTCAGGGATTTCTTCCCTGAATAATTTCACCCAAACTACATCACCTTCTTTCTTGCCGATTTTTGTGCGGATAGGTTTAGCTACTGGAAGGAAGATATGGCCATTTCCCATAGGCATGAGATGTTTTCCTTCAAAGGCAAAATCATCAATACTACCTGAGACTTTCATCATTCCAAAAGCTTTCGCCGAAGGAAAAATAGTGAGTGGGAGTTTGATATAAGTCCAACCACCCTTCCCAGGAAACCTTTCCATTAAAAACTCACCCGATACGATCTGTTCCATAAAAAAAGCCGACTAATCTAGACTAGTCGGCTAAAAGTTATGGATTATTAGTGTATTTATTTTAATCTCCAGCGCACATTTAGTCCAAATCCTGCGCGAAATTCCGTCTCTTCGATCAAGAATAAATAGGGCCTGAAGTCCAGTCCAATCGTGATGGGAACTTCTGAGAATGCATACTCAGCACCCACTTCGCCAGCAGCTCCAAAGCGGAAGTTGTCGGCAAGATATATCGCAGGACCAAATCCTGCATACCATTGCAAATCGGTATCAGGAATATCATCATAGATTGGGTTCCAAAGTGCATCAATTCCCAATCCATTTCCTCCAAAACTGACATCAGCATGGATCCTGCTGAATTCACCCAAGGCAAAAACCCCATCTATGGCGACATTATTGCCATAAAAATCTCCAAATCTGATACCTACCTCTTGTGCATTACTCTCAAGTGAAGCTGCTACTCCAAAAAACAATACAAGAGTTAAAATCTTTAAATACTTCATATAAATATGGGATATATTATAAATAGAAAATGCTACCCACAAAGATTCACTTTTTTCCGAAAATATTCATTTGGTAAAAGTTATTTATACGCGCTCTCTGCTAATTCTTCGCCTTGACCTCTGATGATTTTGCTAACATTGCCTTCAACAATATGCATCAATAGGTTAACTTTCTAAGGCCTTTAGTTTTTCAGGAAGATAGGCCTTAAAGCGTTTTAAAGAGCTGACCTCGTGTGTATTTGCAGGGAAATTTATCCGCTTAAAATCCAGCCTGCTTGTTGTTGAGTAATAGATCGCCTTATCATTTAATATACTAAATAAGTTAGGAGCAAGCAGTTAGCTGAAACACTAAAGATTCAAACCATTTTCAAAGAATCATTTTTGCTGGCCCGAAATGTGAGCTAAACTTCTGCCTATCTTACATCGATTAGCAAAAGAAATATGAAAATTTTTGAATGTGGTAATTGTGCCCATCCCTTATATTTTGAAAACGACAGTTGTGAAAAGTGTGGACACCTCGCAGGCTATCATGATGAAAGTTTGAAAATGTTGACTTTTGAGCCGGCTACTTCCAGTTTGATTTCTGATAGAAATGGAAAAGCTTATAAATATTGCCAGAATAAGGAATATGGAGTCTGTAATTGGCTAATTCCTGCATCGGAAGAAAATCATTTTTGCAATGCTTGTGCCCTCAATAGAACTATTCCTGATTTGTCTGACCAAAGTAATTTTCCTAAATGGCAAAAATTGGAAATTGCCAAGCATCGTTTGGTATATCAGTTGCAGCGGCTTGGGCTTGCTATTTTGCCCAAGGAAAATCATCCGGAAATAGGTCTCTCATTTGATTTTATTTCTAAGCAGAATGATCCTCAAATTATGACTGGTCATGCAGCTGGATTGATTACTATTTTACTTTCAGAGGCGGATTCTGTGTTTAGAGAGAAAATGAGGAAGCAGATGGCAGAACCATATAGAACTCTAATTGGTCACTTTAGACACGAAGTAGGACATTATTTTTGGGATAGATTAGTCGCTACAAATCAAGGTTTTTCGAATGAATTTCGGAATATTTTTGGTGATGAAAGTGCTGATTATGGAAAGTCATTGAAAAAACATTATCAAAATGGCGCTCCTGAAAATTGGCAGAATAATTTTATCAGTGAATACGCAACATCACATCCATGGGAAGATTGGGCTGAGACGTGGGCACATTATTTACACATCATGGATATGACAGAGACAGGATATTATTTTGGAATGTCAGTTGAGCCAATTATTAAGGACAAAAGCCTCAATGGATCTGTTAAATTTGATCCGTATGAGGTCAAAGACTTTATATCAATTTATAAAACTTGGGCACCCATGTCTTTTGCCATCAATAGCATTAATCGCTCAATGGGTATTCCTGATGCTTATCCATTTGTGGTTAGTGCAGCTGTAGTAGAAAAGATGAAGTTTATTCACAAACTACTGTTTGACCAGTAAATAGCCCGTGTTTATTCTACCACTTTACCGTTCACTTTCACGTTTTTGACTTCAAATCCATCTACGAAAGAATGGTCAAAATCTGCATTCTTAGCCTTTATAGTTAGATTTTCGAAGGTAAAGTCTGAAAGCCTGTCATTCTCAGTAATCGCTACATCGAAAAATATATCGCATTCCAAATCAATATTTCTCATGGTGATATTATCTGAATAGGAAAGTGGCACTTCTTCCTTGCCTTTCAAGTCAAAAAACTGGGTCCAGGGCTTCACATAGATGAAACTTCGCACTTTCCCAGTGATATTCTCCAAGGTAATGTATTCGTAATGTTGCGGAGTATCAGGGCGCATTTTCAGCCAAAGTAGGCGAACAGCATCCTGCACTTTGATGTTTCGCATGATTACATTTCTATTGTGGATGGACTCACTTCCATTGGTGAGGGCACCATGGCAAAAGCCAAATTCGCTGTCCTCTATGATGATGTTGGTGTTTTCCCCGTTGTTTGGGTCCTCATCTGCCCAAGGTCCTTTACCGCCTTTCAGCGCTATGGCATCGTCATTCACTGCGAGGTAGCATCCTTTGATCAGCACGTTGGATACTACATCCAGATCAATCGCGTCAGTGCTTGGCGCCTTTACTGGCTCATGTGGAGAAGTGATCGTGAGATCGAGTAATTTGATGTTTTTGCACTGATAATAGTGAGAGCTCCAGAATCCTGCATTGATCAGTTTGACATCTTGGAGTTGTATGTCGTTACTTTTCCAGATAAATACTAAGCGCGGGCGGGACACTTCTAGGTTGGTGCAGTTTGGGTCTTCTTTTCTCCGCTGCCAAAACGCTTCCCAGAATTTCAAGCCATTCCCATTGATAGTGCCCTGACCAGAAATCGTAAATCCATCTACTACATATGCATTGACCAAAGCGGCATAATAGTCCAAGTTTTGGCCCTCCATGCGTGAAGGAATCAAAGGATAATTCGCTATGTCATCGGAGCCTTTCAATACTGCTCCTTCTGACACATGCAGATGTGTTTTGGGTTTGAAAAATAATGCACCGCTAAGAAAAGTGCCCTTTGGAACGATCACCACTCCGCCAGTTTGCGCAGCCTGATCAATTACTGCTTGGATTTGCTGCGTTTGTAAAATGCTGCTATCATTTTTTACCCCATAATCAGTCAACACATATTGCTTTCCTAAATCCTCCAACTTCACTTTGGAATAGTCATGAAACCAAGGAGAAATAGGCGATCCGTCTGGCCATTGTTCACTGGTTTCTTGTTGTGAAAAAGCAGTTTGAAATAGCATTAGCATAAAGAAACATGCCGAAAGTAGGGTCCGCATTTAAGGTTAATTTTTTGATTAGTTATCTAGAATTGAAAGTCAATTTACAAGATTATTATAAAACATGTTTTTTGCTATCAGGTGGTGTCCTGTGTCAGTGAGCTCAATTTGTGGCATACCTTTTCATTCATTTGGCAAAGGAGTCAGTAGTCATGCATGCGAAATGTCAAGTGAAATCTGTCTAGAATAAAAAAGCGACTGAGAATTAAATCCCAGTCGCTTTTTGCCAATATGTTTTTCATGTCAATCTCTCGACTAATATTCTAAATTCTTTGCAGAATCCATATCAAGATACCAAGTGAGCTCCTCGCTAGTTGGCTTGACCAAAGAAGCCGGATACTTGGCATAATCACCTTCCTGCATGACAATTTCTTTCACTTTATCTGCTTTACCTGCACCTGTGACGAGGAAGGCCACTGCTTTGGCATTATTCACGATGCCTCCTGTAATCGTAACTCGCTTTTGGCCGGAGTCTGGATGAACAGCCACCACACAGTTTTCTTTAGCGTCCCATAATTCAATATTGTAAGGGAAAATAGAAACGGTATGTCCGTCATCACCCATGCCAAGCATGACCAGGTCAAACTGAGGCAGACCATTGACAGTTGGTAATTCATCATTCAATACTTCACTGTATCGAATTGCTTCTTCTTCAGGATCATTTTCTCCCAGTACCCGAAAAATATTTTCCTCCGGCATATCGATTTTGGACAACAAATGGTCCACAGTCATCTTATAATTACTCTCTGAATCGCCAGGTGGCACGCAACGCTCATCGCCCCAATAGAAATTGATATTATCCCAAAAGATTTCTTCACTCAACTCCTCAGCGATGTAATCAAAAATTACTTTTGGAGTACTTCCGCCAGAAAGAGCCACATGGATTTTTTCGCCTGTGTCGGACATTTCCTTGAGCATATAAGCAAATTCTTCCGCAAGGCTTTCCTTGGAGTTGGAAACAATAATATTCATTTGTGAATGCTTTTTTTAGCAATTAATTAATTCAATTACAGCGAGTTAAAGTATGCAGAACCCAGTCTCGTCAGTCAACCGCTTACCGGGATTTCTCCAGCCGAAATGTCCATCAAACATCTCATCGGAATTCCTAGGCCCCCAGGTCCCAGCTGCATAACCGTATGTCGGGACATCTTCGTTTTGCCAGTATTTCAAAATCGGGTCAACGAACTTCCAGGCTGCTTCCACTTCATCTGCTCTCGCATAGAGCGTCGCATCTCCCTGCATAGCATCCAGAAGCAATCTCTCATAAGCATCCATAATCTCTGCAGAGTCAAGATCGGAATAGTAGAAATCCATATTTGCCTGCTCCACATGGAAGCCTAAGCCAGGGACTTTTACTCCAAATTTGATCAAGATTCCCTCATCAGGCTGAATACGAATGATGATTTTATTATCTTTCTTGTATGCATCCTGGCTTTTGAAAACCTCATGCGCTGGAGACTTGAAGTGGATCACAACTTCTGTCACTTTTGTCGGCATGTACTTAGCTGTGCGGACATAGAATGGTACATCCTTCCATCGCCAGTTATCCACAAAAAACTTAACCGCGGCAAAAGTCTCCGTTTTAGAATCTGGATCTACTCCATCTTCTTCTCGGTAACCTTTTACTTTTTGGCCATCTATAGTTGAGGCTACATATTGACCTTTCATGGTGTGCGTTGACAATTCTTCGTCACTTGTCATGATTCGAAGTGACTTTAGCGCTTTGACTTTTTCATCACGGATTTCTTCAGCGCTTGAATTGATCGGTGGCTCCATTACGATCAATGAAACGACCTGAAGTAAGTGGCTTTGGAACATGTCCCGAAGCGCGCCAGACTTATCGTAATAGCCTCCGCGCTTCTCTACACCCACTGTTTCAGCATTAGTTATTTCCACATGGTGAATGTATCGGCGATTCCAAGTAGGCTCGAAAAGAGAATTGGAAAAACGAGTAACCAATAAGTTCTGAACAGTTTCCTTACCCAAATAATGATCAATTCTATAAACTTGTGGTTCGTTGAAATACTTGTGTAAACCTGCATTGAGCTCCTGAGCAGTAGCCAAACTATAGCCAAATGGCTTCTCAACGATGATACGTTTCCAGCCATTTTCTTCCGTAGTAAGACCCGCTTCGCAAAGATTCTTGGCAATTATTTCATACAAACTTGGGGGAGTGGATAGGTAGAAGATGTAATTTTCATCACAGCCCTTTTCCTTATTTAGCTTACCTATTCTCTTCGCCAGCCCATCGTACTTGCTATCATAATCGTCACCCAAGTCCTCATAAAACATCTTCTCAGCAAAGTCTGCGATGTAGGCTTTCTCTTCTTTGCTGATTTTATCCTTCAAAAATTCACTTTCCTGAACTACTTTCTGACGAAATTCCTCGTCCGTCATCGCACTTCGGCTAGCACCCAAAACCACAAAATTTTCTGGAAGATGCTTGCCCTTATAGAGGTTATATATTGCCGGAACCAGTTTTCGTGCTGTCAAATCACCTGACGCACCAAAAATTATTAGCATCTGGTTTTGTGTTTTCTTCATCAGTTTGGGCGTATTTTTATATTTTTTGTATCAAAACCCTACTTTGGGCGGTCACAAATTTATCAATCTTACTAGAAAGCCAACCTTCAATCCATTAATTTTGATGGCTATAGACGCAAAAATAACCCATATTTATTTCTAACCTTGCAAGCTATTAGGGTTAGAAGCAAATTTGAAAACAACAGAAAGAAACGATGGAGTACACGAATTACGATTTTGGATTAGTTGGCCTTGGAGTGATGGGGCGAAATTTTATTTTGAATGTCGCTGATAATAATTTTAGCGCTTTTGGATATGACCTTAGTGAAGCTCAGGTGAAGGCTATGGAAGTGGAAGCTGAAGGCATGGACAATGTGAAAGCCACCACGGATGTCAAAACTTTTATTCAGGCTTTATCCACTCCGCGGAAAATCATGCTTCTAGTGCCGGCTGGAAAAATCGTAGATAGTGCGATAGAAAACCTTTTGCCACTTCTGGACAAAGGTGATATCATTATAGATGGAGGAAATTCATTTTTCACTGATACCGACAGAAGAGAGGCCTATTTGAAAGAGAAAGGAATTCACTTCTTTGGTTCTGGAGTTTCTGGTGGTGCGGAAGGCGCAAGAAAAGGCCCGAGCATCATGCCAGGAGGGGACAAGGAAGCTTACGAATATGTAAAGCCAATTTTTGAAGCAGTCTCTGCAAAATATAAAGGTGAACCTTGCGTGGCTTACCTAGGCCCAAAATCAGCTGGAAATTATGTGAAGATGGTTCATAACGGCATAGAATACGCCATGATGCAGTTGACTTCAGAGATTTATGACTTGCTGAAAAAATCCTGTGACCTATCCAATGAAGAGCTTCACCAAGTTTATGACAGTTGGAATAAAGGTCGTTTGCAATCTTTTTTGGTTGAAATCACTGCTGAGATTTTCACTCAAAAGGATGAGTTAACTTCTGCTGATTTGGTGGATATGATTCTGGATAAAGCCAAGCAAAAAGGAACTGGCAAGTGGACTTCGCAGAATGCAATGGACTTAGGCATTCCTGTTCCTACAATTGATATGGCGGTAAGTATGCGTGAGATTTCTGCGTTGAAAGACGAGCGGGTTCAGGCGGACGAATTGTACACTAGGCCTGAAGTTGCTCATATTGCCAAAGATGAACTGATCGCGCAGGCAGAACAAGCGCTTTATTTCTCATTCATCATCGCATATGCCCAAGGTTTGCATCAGTTGATGTACGCTTCAAAGGATTACGGCTACGATTTGGACATGTCCACGATTGCTAAGATCTGGAGAGCAGGATGTATCATTCGCGCGGGTTTGTTGGCCGATATCGCGGAAGCATATACCGCTGATAATTCCATTCCTAACTTATTACTATCGCCTTCTTTTGTGCCGAAAGTTCAAGGCACTTTGCCGGCAGTTCGTGAGGTAGTTGCTTTCGCAGCGAAAAATGGGATTCCTGTTCCGGGACTTTCTTCTGCATTGAGTTACTTTGATGCGTATACTTCTACCAAACTTCCGCTAAATCTGATCCAAGCCCAGCGCGACCACTTCGGTTCGCATACCTATGAGCGAACGGATCGAGAGGGGATTTTCCATACGGAATGGGGGGAGTAGTCAGTTTGCAGTGATCGGTCTCAGTTTTCAGCAACACAAAAGCTCGCTAATGATATTGGCGAGCTTTTGTGTTTAGGCTATTTCAGAGTATTTCGTATTTTTAAGCATGGGAATTATCCAAACCAATATTGATAAGATCATTCAGCTTTGTGTCAGTCACAAGGTGAAAAAGCTTTATGCTTTTGGTTCTGTAGTTTCTAATTCTTTAAACAAAAAAAGTGATATCGATTTATTGGTGTCCTTCCAAAACATAGACCTGTTCAATTATTTTGATAATTACCTAGATCTGAAAAATAAATTGGAGAATCTCCTCAATCGAAAAGTGGATTTAGTGGAGGAACAAACCCTGAAGAATCCAGTATTAATTAGGTCTATAGATCGAAGTAAGCAAAAGATTTATGGATGAAAGGATCGAAAAATGGCTTTATGATATTCGCTTTTCAATTGAGGAGATAGAAAGTTATTTTCCATCAGATGAGAAGAATTTTTTCGAGTATAAGAAAAATTCCATGCGGAAAAGAGCAGTAGAGAGGCATCTAGAAATAATAGGAGAAGCACTGAATCGCATTTTAAAAAGAGATCCTTTATTTGAAGACAGAATCAAAAATGCACGATCCATTGTTGGGCTTAGAAATTAAGTCATTCACGCTTATGACAATATTTCCGATGAAAATATCTGGTCGATTCTTATCAATCATTTGCCAAAGCTAAAAGTTGACATTATTAAGCTTCTGAATTCATGATATTTTGAGAGGAAGATAGCAGTTTGCAGTAATCAGTCTCAGTTTTCAGCAACGCAAAAGCTCGCTAATCATATTGGCGAGTTTTTGTGTTTAAATTAAAGGGTTGGTTGCTTCTGAAGTTTATAGAAGAGAAATCTTGAATTCCAAATCCCCCTTTACTTTTCCGAGTGGACGATAATTGAAAATGAATTCATTCGCATAGTAATCTGCAGTGATCAAAGTATCTATTTTTCCATTTCCTGAAAATTTATAGTATTCTAATAATAGGATATCTCCCTCCAATTCACCAGAAAAATGGAGCTGAAAATAATTCGGATTTATATTGCAAAAACTAAAATCCAAACTTTCCTCATACGCCAAGTTCAAATCAAATTTTTGAGTACTTAATTCGCAATTGTTTCTTCCAATACAGCCATAAAGACTGAGTATCAAGATCAAATAGGGAAGGGTCTTCATGCTATTTAGCTTATTTATGAATTATAGTTAAATCAGTGGTAAAAAGTCACACAAAGCTCTAAATCGCCTTTTGCCCCGTTAGGATTGCTTATTATATAATGGTATGTAGGGCTATAATAGTCAAAAGGCTCTGTAACCGCGTCGATTTCCCCTGCAGGAAGCTGGAACTGATCTAATGAAATACCTTTATCTACTTGGCCTTTTATATGCAAAGAAACTGCAGATACTCCTTGATTTTTATAATTGCTGGCTATAGAATCAAGAAGTTCTTCATCTGATATAACTATTGATTGGCATGCAGGTTTAAAGAATATGCCGCAGGATGATAGTGCAAATATTAATATTAAGACTGATAGTTTATTTATAGACATGAGGAAGAGTTTATTGATACTGTGTTTTTAGAACATCTGATTTAGGGCTACCAGGATTTTTAGTTTTCCATTATACAAAATAGTTAGCTGTTCAGACAATAAATATTAACCAAAAAAAACCTCCCGATCACTCAGGAGGTTTTTGCATTTATATACCGGACTATAATTCTCAATAATGTATATCAGCAATTGAACAAGCAAAAGCTACTTAAAATACGGTAAACACTAGCATTTATGGTACTTCGGTCACCCGTCATCGGTCTTCCAGCCTTTAAAACAAGGAATTAAAGGTTACTGATATAATAGGAAACAATCACCTCCCTAGTATATCACTTTCACCATACTCGTGATGACAGAGGCCATACGGATGGATTCGAAGATTCTTTCTTCGCTGGATCCCAATTCGATTAGGTGATTTTCATGAGAAGCTACGCACATCTGGCAGCCGTTCACCGCAGAAACTGCCGTAGAGATCAATTCGAAGAATTCTTTTCCTAACACAGGATTCATCATAATGTTCATGCGAAGTCTGGCAGGGAATTGACCGTACTTTTCCTTTTCCACAAAGTGGCGGAATCTGTACAAGACATTATTGCTGCTCAGCAAAGAAGCACAGGCCACTGCTTCACCGATCTCGGCAATTGTAGCTTCGTTTTCCTCTGCCAATTTTCTGAAAAATCTCTGAAGGGGATTGTTGGCTGCATTAGCTGCAAGTGCCAAGCCCATCAAAGCAACTTCCTTTTGGTTTAGTTTATCCCCTTTGAGGATAGTCTTGAAGTTAAGTTTCAAATCTTTCACATATCTGGAATCAGCATCGCCCAGATTTCTCAAAGATTCATTGGTAAATTCTTCATTCAGGCCTACTACTTCCAGTAGTTCGACAACTGATTGATTTAATGATAATACTTCCATGGTGTGGTGTTAGAGTTAGGTTTGAAAGCAAGCAAAGGAGATCATAAAACCTCCTTTGCTGTAAATTACCTTGAGATCTGAATTAGTTCAGGTTCAACGTAGCTTCTCCTTTTTCCCAGTTGCATGGGCAAAGCTCGTCAGTCTGAAGCGCATCAAGCACTCTCAAAACTTCCTCTACATTTCTTCCTACAGAAAGATCGTATGCAGATACCCAACGAACAATTCCTTGAGGATCGATGATGAACGTAGCTCTGTAAGCAATTTTCTCGTTTGCTTCCAGGATACCAAGTTCCTCTGCAAGAGACTTAGAAGTATCAGCTAGCATAGGGAAAGTAAGGTCACGAAGATCTTCGTGGTTGTTTCTCCAAGCCAAGTGAACGAATTCAGAATCAGTGGAAGCTCCTACCAATACGGTATCTCTGTCTGCAAATTCACCTGCATTCTTGTTGAATTCAGCGATTTCAGTTGGGCATACAAAAGTAAAATCCTTTGGCCACCAGAACATTACCATCCATTTCCCCTCGGAAGTGTGGATAGTGTTGCTGATCGTCTGGAATTCTTGTCCTTTTTCTCTGGAAACTACTGCTGTTTTTTCGAAAGCTGGGAATTCAGCACCCAAGCCAAGCATTCTGCTGCTCATAATATTGTAAGGTTTAGTTTTCAAAATTGTTACACAAAGTTGTCCATCAATTTTTCATCAATCAAATTAATAATTGTTATCTCTTTATAACTTTGAGTTATATGACCCTGTATCAATTAGAGTATATCGTTGCCTTGGATAATCACCGCCATTTTGTGAAAGCTGCTGAAAGTTGCCATGTCTCTCAGCCAAACTTGACAACGCAGATCAAAAAATTGGAAGAAGAGATCGGTGTCAAAATTTTTGATCGTGACGCCAAACCTGTAAAACCCACCCTAGCCGGGGAGCAAATTCTGCTAAAGGCCCGCCAAATTCTTCGTGAAGTGGCCGATTTAAATGAGTTTGTCCAAGATGAAAAGGAGTCTTTGGATGGGAGCTTTACCATTGGCGTGATTCCCACCATTGCTCCTTACTTACTTTCGCTGTTTTTGCCAGAATTTGTACGCGCAAACCCAAAGACAAAACTGAAGATCCGGGAACTTCAGACTGTTGAAATCATCTCAGAACTTCAAAAAGGAACTTTGGACATCGGGATCTTGGTCACTCCAGTTGAGGAGAAATCCATACGGGAGATTTCACTTTTCAATGAGCCGTTCTTGCTCTATTTACCAAAAGATCATCCGCTATGTAAAAAATGGCACATCACCCCTACAGTTTTGGATCCTAATCAAATGCTGGTTTTGGATGAAGGACATTGCTTTAGAGAACAGACTTTGGCTATCTGTGAAAGTGATAGAACCAGAAATAACTTTGGTTTTGAATATCAAAGTGGATCGATTGAGTCTTTGATTCGATTAGTGGACAAAGGGGTTGGGTATACACTTGTCCCTGAGATGGCGGTGCTTTCAGAATTTGGGAATGAAAGAATCCGAAGATTTGACTCTCCGGAGCCCGTTCGTGAAATCAGTCTCGTTGTACACAGTAGCTTTACAAAGGAAGCTTTGATCGAAGTCTTGAGAGCGAGTATCCTCAAATCAATCCCTGAAAGATTTCAAAAGATAGATCATTACATCAAAGTAAAATGGCGTTGAAACAGCAAATTTAATTTACCCAACTTTCAGGCGAAGTTCCCCTTGTCTTTTTACCACTTTCAATTCGAAGTGTTGATTGATAAAAGCTTTGCAGTGGTTTTCAGCCCATTCAGCACGGGACTCGGTATCAAAAAGTATGGTCATTCTCAGCATCGTTTTCACATATTGCTCATAAATCCCCAAATCCCGGACATAGGCGACCAATGCAGCGGACCAATCTTCCTGAAACTTCTCCAGATGAGTTCTTCCATCAAAAAGCATTTCCAATTGATTGTCACCATGTTTGTAGCGATAGATTCCACAAAGCTGACGGTATATCAAACGAACCCGATCTCTAGGAAATTCGAAGCAGTCAAGTATTTGAGCATAAGTCTCATCCATTAATTGAAGCGGATTGTACAATGAAGTATAAGAGCGCTTCAATTCAAAAACCATCCGATCTATTAGTTCTTCTTCAAGCACGGATTGCGCCTGTCGAAGAATGTAATTTTTATCTAATGGAAAGAGTTTTTGGATCATGCTGCGCAAAAATACGAAATTATCTTTTTAGGATGGATTAAAATTATGTTTTATGTCAGGTGTCGGATGCCCGGTGCCTTTCCGAAACTTCATCATTCGAACTTCAACATTTTACATTCATTTTTAAAAACCTTCTTATTTCTCCAAGAGAAGAAACCAGCAAGGCTATTTTCGACTTCGCTAACAAGGACATATTATGTTTTTCACCACAATAACTGTCAGTCCGAGCACCCGAAATATGGAAGTCTGAAGGCACGAGGACAATTATTTCATTTCTTTTAAAGAGCCTTCGACTTCGCTCAGGCAGACACCCGGCTTCGCTCAGGCAGACACCCGACATGGGACATTGGACATCCATCACCCGACATCGGGCATCAAACACCGGGCATTCACTACCCCCAATCCGCAGGCCTTCTCGCCTCATATTTTTCGATCTTATCGAGCAAATCCACAGGATCATCAGAAACAATCAACAATTCCTCCTGCTCAGGATACATAAATCCCTCCTTCATGGCATGTTCTAAAAATGCAATCAGTTTATCATAGTACCCATTCACATTATAGAGTGCCAGAGGTTTTTGTATGTAATGAAGCTGGTTAAGCGTCATGATTTCAAAAAGCTCTTCCAAAGTCCCGATTCCTCCAGGCATTGCAATAAATGCGTCACCTCGCTCAGCCATCAGCCATTTTCGATCACGCATGGTCTCCACGATGATCAGTTCAGTACAGCCACGGTGTGCTACTTCCCGATCTACCAATTTCTGGGGAATGATCCCTAAAACTTCCTTTCCAGCTTCCAGCATTTCATCAGCGATCACGCCCATCAATCCCACTCTTCCGGCTCCATATACCAGCGAGTGATCCCGTTTGATCATCTCCTGAGCCAATGCTCGGGCACCTTCCTCATAAACTGAACTATCGCCTTTTCTGGAACCGCAATAAATGGTAATTTTCTTCATGACTTTAAATCAAAAGTGGAATTCTAAATTACAGGTTTCTATTTTTTAATGCACAGGCATAAGGAAGGTTTTACAAAAGCTTAATGGTTCTGGAAGAAATGGTGTTTCGTATAAGATTGAAATATAAAAGGTGTAGAAAGTATTTTTAAATGCTCCTTCATGCATGCTAAACACTCCTATTGAGGCCGCTGCAGCTTGTCCCGTCTACGGTCTTCTAGCCTTTAATCAAGAGAATTATATGTAATAGCTTCATGGCAAGTATTCATTATCCACTATTTTTGAACTATGAAAATCTGCTTTTCTACAAACAACCCGAAGAAAATTGAAGAAGTAAAAGCTGCACTGGGTGATAGCTTTGAAATTGTTTCATTGAAAGATATTGGTTGCTCCGAAGAGCTTCCAGAGACAGGCGACACGCTGGAGCATAATGCCTTTCAGAAAGCCAAGTATGTTAAGGAGCATTTTGGAGTGGATTGCTTCGCTGATGACACAGGGTTGGAGGTTGATGCATTGGAAGGGGAGCCTGGAGTTTATTCTGGACGCTACGCTGGCGAACCTAGAAGTGACCAGCGAAATATTGATTTATTATTAAAAAATCTTGGAGATACTTCCCTTCGCACCGCACGATTTAAAACTGTTATTGCCCTGTTGCTTGGTGAGGAAGAGTACAAATTTGAAGGTGTGGCAGAAGGCGAGATTATGAGAAGTAGAACGGGAGATGGAGGCTTTGGATATGACCCTGTCTTTCTTCCTAAGGGACATTCTAAGTCTTTTGCTGAATTGAGTATGGTAGAGAAAAATCAAATCTCCCACAGAGGAAAAGCTGTCAGCGAGTTAATAACCTTCCTAAGCCATAGATAATTCTGTATAAAGTAGAAAATCAGTTTAACTTTGCCTCATGCAAAAACCATTCATCGTCGGTATCACGGGAGGATCTGCTTCGGGAAAAACACTTTTTTTAGAGCGGTTGCTCAGTTCATTTGAAGAAGGAGAAGTTTGCCTGATCTCTCAGGATAATTACTACAAGCCGAGGGAAATGCAGCCGATAGATGATCATGGAGTTCATAATTTTGATCGACCGGAAAGTATAGATTTTGAAGAGTACGCGGCAGATATCCGTAAAATCCAAGCTGGAGAAACGGTCTACAGAGAGGAATACACCTTCAACAATGCAGCGAAAACACCAAAAATGTTAACTTTTTCTTCTGCTCCTGTAGTAGTGGTGGAGGGTATCTTCGTGCTTTACTATCCAGAGTTGGCGAGCCTTCTTGACCTGAAGGTTTTTATTGATGCGAAGGATCATATCAAGTTGAAAAGAAGAATCATTCGGGACAAAGTAGAACGAGGCTATGACCTGGACGATGTGCTATATCGCTATGAGCAGCACGTGATGCCTACTTATGAGAAATACATCAAGCCGTTTATGAACGATGCGGATTTGATCGTTCCCAATAATCATAATTTCGATAAAGCGCTTGAAGTAATCCGCACTTACTTACGAGTGAGGACCTCTTAATACTTCTGTTAATACTCTGATTTATATCATTTTATTTCGAATTTAGAGTCCACAATCAGAAATTCTAAGATGAGAAATGGTCAATTTAAATAATTGGCTATATTTGCGCCGCATGAAAGCAACAAAACGAAATAGCAACTTATTCCAACAGCGCATTACTGTGATGCTGGCATTGCTATTCTGTTTATTTATTTCAAGCGTAGAATATGTTCCTGAAAATGGAGAATCGGTTAAAGTCGAAAAGCAAGACAAAACCACTTCAAATGATCAGGATCAGACTTTTTTAAATGTGGCAGTAGATGCCGTGGTACCGTTTGTGGTTCATGTTTCCCACAGCTTACTTTACCTAATTCAGGACATTGTAAGATTTGATGGTTCCACCTTCATCACCGAATCCACCTCAGTTTTTCAACCAAATCAGCTCGTAGAAATACTTTTTGAGCGAATAATATCCACCAAAGGACCCTGATTTCAACTAATTCCCGAATCATCCAAGCGCTTACCTTTTTATTGGTTAAGCCATAAATCTGTATTTACAATCAATTAATAATTTCAATTTCTCATGCAAAACAAAGGTGTCATTGTGTTTTTGACAGTGATCGTTACAGCATTATGCTTGTACTATCTGTCATTCACATTTGTATCAAACAATATCCAAAACGAGGCCCAGGAATATGCAACTGATGCTGCTGGCAACGTGGATTTTTCTAAAAGACAAAGCTACCTAGACTCTATCTGGAGAGCTCCGGTTTACAGCTTTCTAGGAGCTGACTATACTTTCCAGGAAGTAAAGGAAACCGAACTTGGTCTGGGTCTTGACCTTCAAGGCGGTATGCACGTGACTTTGGCTGTCTCTCCAGTGGAGATTGTAAAAGGACTTGCTGGCAACCCAAAAGATGTAGCTTTCAATAAATCTGTAGAAGAAGCTCGTGAAGAAGCTAAAACTTCTACCGCTAAGTATGTGGATTTATTTTATGCTGCATTCCAGAGAAATAGCCCAAATCAAAAGCTTAGTAGTATTTTCGCTACAGCAGCCAATAGAGGTCGGATTTCTTTGGAATCCTCTGATTCTGAAATTCTTGAAATTATAGACAACGAGATTGAAAATGCTATCGAGCGTTCTTTCAATATCCTTAGAACTCGTATCGATAGATTCGGGACTTCTCAGCCAAACATTCAGAGAATCCAAGGTTCTGGTCGTATTCAGATCGAATTACCTGGTGTAGACAATCAGGAAAGAGTAAGAAACTTACTTCAGGGTGTAGCAAAACTACAGTTCTGGGAAGTAGCTGAATCAAATGAAATCGGTGCAGCTCTAGAAGCTGTAAACAGTGCCTGGGTAGCTGCAAATCAATCAGCTGAACCTGCTAGCGAGGATACGGTAGCTACTGAGAATCTTACAGGTGATGATTCACTGAGAAATGCTTTAGAAAAACAACTGGCTGAAATCGATCCTTCTAGATCTGGTGATAACAGTATCTCCCCATTATTCAGCTTGTTAAAACCTAATTATGGTCTTGCATATGAGCTTCGTGATACCATGGCAATCAACCGTATCATCAAAAATGAGGATTACAAAAGTCTATTGCCAAGAGATATTAAGCTGCTTTGGGGTGTGAAGCCTTTCGAAGCTGAAGATGGTACTGAAACGTTGGAGCTTTTTGCAATTAAAACTGAAAGAGGAACGGACGAAGCTCCACTTGAAGGTGATGTAGTGACCGATGCTCGTCAGACATTGGACCAAACGTCTAGGCCTGCAGTTTCCATGCAAATGAATGCAGATGGTGCAAGAAAATGGAGAAAGTTAACCGCTGAGAATATCGGTAGAAGAATTGCGGTAGTATTGGATGACTATGTTTATACAGCTCCGGTTGTAAACGGAGAGATTCCTTCTGGTCAATCAGAAATTGCCGGAAACTTCTCACTTCAGGAGGCACAGGATTTGGCTAATATTCTTAAGTCAGGTTCTCTTCCTGCTCCTACGCAGATCGTGGAAGAAAGCATCATCGGCCCTACTTTGGGTAGAGAAGCATTGAACCAAGGTTTGATCTCCATGGTAGCTGGTTTGGCTATTGTGGTTCTTTTCATGATGGCTTACTATTCAAAAGGTGGCCTGGTAGCTATTGCAGCATTAGTGTTCAACATCTTCTTTATCCTGGGTATTTTGGCTCAGTTAGGTACAGCCTTGACCTTGCCAGGCATTGCTGGTATCGTGTTGACAATAGGTATGTCCATAGATGCGAACGTATTGATTTTTGAGCGTATCAAAGAGGAGCTTCGCAATGGAGTTGGCTTATTAGCTGCGATCAATGCAGGTTACAATAAAGCTTTCTCAGCCATTCTCGATTCGAACGTAACGACTTTCCTTACAGGTGCTATTCTTTATGCATTAGGTCAAGGTCCAGTAAAAGGATTTGCAATTGTGTTGATGATCGGTATTGCTTCTTCCTTCTTCTCCGCAGTATTTATCACACGCGTGATTGTATCCTGGATGAGTAAGAAAGGTGATAAGAGCTCGATTAGTTTCGCCACTCCATTTGCTAAAAATTCATTGAGCTCATTGAATCTTGATTTCTTGGGTAAAAGAAAGGTTGCTTATCTTATTTCCACTTCCATCATTGTGATTGGTTTGGGAATAGCTGCCGTGAATGGCTTGAAATTCGGGGTTGACTTTACAGGTGGACGTTCTTACATCGTTGCATTTGATGAGCCTATGGCTGCTTCGGATTTGAAATCAGGTTTGGATAGGGAGTTTGATGGATCGGTAGAAGTGAAAACTTATGGTTCAAACAATGTTTTGAAAGTGACAACTTCCTATTTGGTAAATGAAGATGATGCTGAATCTAACCTTGAGGTAGAAAGTAAAGTAAAAGAAGGAATTGCTACGGTTACTGGATTAGCATTCACTGACGACGCAGAAACGTTAGCTTCTGGTCAATTTGCCATCACAGGTTCTTCTAAAGTTGGTGCTACAGTAGCGGATGATATTAAAGCATCTTCCGTCGAAGCCATGGTTGTAGCTTTGGTCGCTATTTTCTTATATATCTTATTGAGATTCCGTAAGTGGCAATTCTCCCTGGCATCTATCATTGCCTTGATTCACGATACACTATTTGTGATTGCTGCCTTTGCTATCGCGAGTGCATTTGGAGCTACTTTCGAGATTGACCAAGTATTTATTGCTGCGGTATTGACAGTGATTGGTTACTCCATTAACGATACTGTGATCGTATTTGACCGTATTCGTGAGAATATCGAAAGCAGAGGAACGCATAAGTTGGTGAAAGTATTCAATGACGCTATCAACCAGACCTTAGGTCGTACATTGATTACTTCATTTACTACGTTGATCGTGGTGATTGTCTTGTTGATATTTGGCGGTGAAGTATTGAGAGGATTCTCTTTTGCACTATTTATTGGTGTATTGGTGGGTACTTATTCTTCAATCTACATCGCAACTCCTATTGTTGTGGATTTGATGAAAAGAGAAATTGACAATGAGAATGCTACTAAAGAAGCTAAAAAGCTTGCCTAAATAGTCATAATACAAAATAAATTAAGGGAGCGGGTGCCATACTCGCTCCTTTTTTATTGTCTTGAGGACTATAAAACCCTTATCTTTTGGGGGATTATTTCTACAGTATTTACTCAATTTCAAATTTTTAAAAAATAGATCTTACATGAAAATTTCAAAGGAAGACTTCGAGAGCATGAAAGCTAAATATGACAAAGAAGTCAAAAAAGGCAAACCTGCTAAAGGAGCAAAAGGGAAAGATAAAGATAACCAGTTGAACTGGGTATTTTTTGACAGGGGGACACTTGAGAGTCTACTGGCAAAAGTCGATGAAGATCCAAAAGTAGGTGGGATTCAATTCTACATTACAGAATACACTGAAGAAACAGCGAACCTAGTTTACCCTAATCAAGCCGCCGCATACGAAGGCCAGCTTACGATTGTGATGCGTGCTGCCAATCTAAATGATAGTCAGTTGGTTTTCGTAGACGAAGATGGTGGAGGCTTTGAAGGAGGAGGTGTGGAGTGCCCTTTCAAATGTGATCCAGACCCTACGGGTAATTAAGAAAAAGTATGGATAGTAAATTGTTACAAGCATTTTCTGATTGGTTTACTATTAGCACCAATTTACTATTGATAATCGGTGTAGTTTTTTTCATCAAGTTACCAAAAGGCAAGAGAGCCAATATTCAGTATTGGCTTCCTTTTTTGATTTTAACATTTACCGTGTTTTATGAAAATTTTGGAGCTTATACGAATTATAATTATGACTTAAAAAAAGCGGTAAATGCCTACCTTGGAAATACTGAATATCCTAAGTTTAATCTTTGGCTCTTCAATATTGCCAGAAGACAGGTAGGTGTGATCCTTTATTTATTATTGATCAAGACTTGGCTCCCGCCATCTAAAAAGAAATATATCAACTGGATGATTATCGTGTTCATATCGATGGCATGTGCACTTCAGTTTTCAGGGATAGAACCGCTGTATTATAATCAGCCTATAATCTTTGCGCTTGGAGCTAATTTGATCTTGATAGGGAGCGGGTTATATTTTATTGGAATGATTACGCAAGACCAATTTTTAGAAAGCAATCCACTTAGGTTAGTATCATTTTGGCAAATGACTGTAATAATGTTCACGTTTTCATTGAATTATATATCCTCTGTAGCCCTGCTATATCTATTTGCTGTCAATCCAGTATTAGGAAGTAGTTTACAGCAGTTTTCCTCTTTCATGTGGATTTGTACTTTGGGAGTTCTAACAGTGACTATTGCCTCGCCATTGATTCCAAAAGTCTTTGAAAAAGAACCATTTTATAAATCTTATGGCCCCTAAAATTTGATTCATCAAACCAAATTAAGGACTAGTCATGTGGCGAATAAAATCATTATCTTTTGGGGAATTATTTCTACAGCTTTTAATCATCTAAAATTTTTACAAACTTAATTTTCATGAAAATTTCTAAAGAAGACTTCGAGAGCATGAAGTTAAAGTACAGTAAGGAAGTGAAGAAGGGTAAGCCTGCTAAAGACAAAAAAGGCAAGGATAAAATCGATCAGACAAATTGGATTTTTTTTGATAGAGAAACCTTGGAAGGCTTGCTAGTAAAAGCTGACAAGGATCCCAAAAAAGGAGGTATTCAGTTTTATATCACTGAATATACGGAAGAAGTAGCTGCTAAATATCACCCAAACGAAGTGGATCAATTAACCGGCGCGTTAACTGTAGTCATGAGAGCAGCTAATCTAAACGAAGACCAAATTACTTTTTCAAACCCAGAAGAGGATTATCAAAATGTAGGAGCGATGTGTCCCCCATTCTGTGATCCTGAGCCGACTGTCTCCTAATGATGGATAGTAGGTTTTACCAAATATTTACCGATTGGTATCTAATAGCAATATCTTTCCTATTGATTGTAGGCATTTTCTATTTCCTAAAATTACCCAATCATCTTAAGGTTAGTAAAATCTTCTGGTTTCCGTTTTTAATTTTAGTATTTACGGTTATTTATGAGAATATGGGGGGTTATTTAAAGTACAATTTTGAATTTAATAAATTGGTAAATGCCGCCTTGGGTAATGAGGAGAACCCCACATATAATGTTTGGCTATTTAATATTGGCTATTATCAAATAGGTACTATTCTTTATCTTTTTTTAATCAAAAATTGGCTAGTACCCTCCAAAAAGAAATACATCAACTGGCTGGTCTTTGTTTTCATTGTCCTGGTAATAGCAATACAGCTCCTTGGTATAGAGCCTATTTACACAAGCCAACCCATCATTTTTGCAATAGGAGCTAATATGATTTTAGTGGGTAGTGGCCTTTATTTTATCGGTTTAATTACCGAAGACAATTATCTCAATTCCAACCCATTTAAATTATTGTCCTTTTGGCAAATGACTTTTATACTATTCACCTATTCCCTTACTTATATCAACTCTGTCGCCTTATTGTATTTGTGGAACATAAACAAAGAATTAGCCATTTCCCTCATGCAGATTAATAGAGTTTTAGGGGTTATTAATCTTTCATTACTTGTATTGTGGGTGGCGTCACCAAAGCTGACTAACATATTCGAAACGGAACCATACTATCATGGAAGCATCTGAAGATCAGATTTATGTAATAATATTTGCAACAATATTCCTTGGCGGAATCATGTCCACTTTCGTGATCTCCATGGTTTTTATCCACAGACAGCGGCAGGCACAAAACCGTCAAAAAATGGATCAGATCAAATCTGAACATGAAAAAACCTTGCTGAATATTGAAAATGAAATCCAGCAGGAAACCTTAACCTACATAGGAAGAGAGCTTCATGATAACATAGGACAGTTACTTTCCCTTGCTAAGCTGAATTTTGGATCCATAAAGCCAGAGAAACAATCCGAGGGAAAGGAAATTCTTAGTCAGGCAATCCAGGAGGTGCGTGGACTCTCCAAGCAATTGAATCTTGATTGGGTAGAAACACTTAGCATCAATGAATTTGTTGCTCAACAATTGGCAAGAATTCAAAATACTGGCTTTTGTGAAACCTCACTGGAGGCAGATTTTGAATTACTGGATTTGCCTAAAGACCAAAAACTTGTATTAATTAGGGTAATCCAAGAGTCTCTCAATAATGCTATCAAGCATGCATCTCCTGAAACTATTCAAATTAGGATACATGAAAGTGGGAATGTCAAACGCATTTTGATCAAAGATGATGGCCGGGGATTTGACGCATCCCAAGACTCTCAGGGTAGTGGGATGTTCAATCTCCGCAAGAGAATGGAGACTATTGGAGGTCAATTTGAACTGAGTTCTGCTATTGGCAAAGGAACAGAAATCACTTTAACCTTGCCAAATTAGATTTTAGGGTATAATTTGAAGTGAAATTACCCTGAAGTACTAATCTCCCTTACCAATGATCAGGATTGCCCTGGCTGATGACCATAAATTATTTGCAAAAGGAATTGAAGGAATTCTCGAGGAAGAGGATGACCTTTTGGTTACCGACGTATTTGCTAACGGAAAAGAGCTATGTGACTATCTCGCAGATAATGAGGTAGATGTGGTGCTTACCGATCTGAATATGCCAATCATGGATGGCTTTGGAGTATTGGATCATTGCAAAGAAAACTTCTCCAAACTAAAGGTAATTGTCCTGTCCATGTACGATGAGGAGAAGATTTATAAGAAATGCATCGAGCAGAGAGCTGATGCTTTTATCTTAAAAGATGCAGACCCCGACGAGTTGATTTTTACCATTCGTGAAGTTTTTGATGGCCGTCATGTCTTGAATTTTGACAGGGTGAAAAAACAAGCCCTTCAAGGCGCATATTTTGATGCCTTCCGCTCACGGTATAAACTTTCGCGACGTGAAACAGAAATAATTCATTTGATCAAGGACGGAATCCAAAATAAGGAAATTGCTAAAATGCTCAATTTGAGCAAGCAAACTATAGAGACACATCGCAAAAATATCCACTTGAAGCTGCAAGTTAGCTCCAGAATCGAGCTCGTCAATAAGGCTCACGAAATGAATATTTAATCATGAGTAATCCTATCAAAACTGCTATTGTAGGCTTCGGCTCAGTGGCTGAAAAAATGCATGCCCCACTTATTGATGTATGCCCTGATCTCGAATTGGTCGCTTCAGTGGAGCGACGTACCAATCGCTGTGAAGAATTATACGAAGGAGTTACTACCTATAGGAGCCTGGAGGAATTGCTAGATGCTGATGTCGCGGACTTGATAGTCATCACCACTCCTAATGAATATCACTTTCCGATGGCTATACAGTGTCTGAATGCCGGAAAGCATGTGGTCGTAGACAAACCCGTGACGATTTTTTCTCACGAAGCCGAGGAGCTACATAAATTAGCTGAGGAGAAAAGATTGATTTGTACTGTCTTTCATAACCGCCGCTTCGATGGGGATTTCATGACCTTGCAGAAATTGGTGCGAGAGGGAGATCTTGGGGATTTGGTTTATTTGGAATCTCATTTTGATCGATACCGTCCTGAAGTATCTGAGAATTGGAGAGAAAAGGAAGTTCCTGGAAATGGCATAACGTACGACCTTGGCGCACATTTGATAGATCAGGTCGTCTTGCTTTTTGGCCTCCCAAACTGGATTCAGGCAGATATTCGAAAGCAAAGAACTGGGGCGGTGGCTGATGATTACTTTGATATTATTTTGGATTATGGGTCGCTGAAGGCTAAGGTGACTGCAGGTGCTCTGGTGAATGTTCCTACACCTAAGTTTTTGCTTTTGGGGAAAAATGGATCTTATCAAAAGTTTGGTTTAGATGTCCAAGAAGCGGCTTTCAAAGCAGGTGAAAAGCCAGAAGGCCCAACTTGGGGTGTGGAAACTGAGGAGAAGTGGGGGAAAGTTTTCCTCACTGAGGAAACAAAAGCTTACGAAACAATCCCGGGAGATTACCGAATTCTCTACCAAAATGTAGCTGATGCTATTTCAAAAGGCACTAGCCTAGCCATCACAATTCCTCAGACAATCAGCGTTTTGAAGATCATAGAGGCCTCTTTTGAAAGTGCTAAGTCCGGAAATAGGATCTCAAAAGAAGAGGGAGGTTGGTAATAGATTTAAGTCTGGCTCTTTTTTAGGGTAAGGTTTGGAAATAATTAAACCGACATGAAAAAAGTATTCTTATTCTCATTTGCAGTTTTTGCATTTATATCGATTTCTAAAGCCCAAGTTTCAGTAGGCGTCAATTTCCAGACTTCTGATACATTCATAACAGTGGGTACAGATCCAGACAAAGAATTCTTTGGCGAAGCTAGACTAGGGATAGGTCATCACATCGGGCTGGAACTGATGGGAGGCTATAATTTCGTCAGAAAAAGTGAAGTCAATGCCTATGTGGGTGCTGGTTTGGGATTATTGGGAGATCATCACCATAAGCATCACGACGATCATAACGATATCTATGTCGCAATACCTGTAGGCGTACTGATTAAGCCATTTAACACTAAGAATTTGGGGTTTTTGATAGAAGCCGCACCAGTGATTGCCAATCATTCTCATACTTACCTCAGAGGAGGGATAGGAGTAAAGTACACGTTTAGATAGAAAAATAAAACCACCAACAACATAGCCCTGATTTCTTGAAAGTCAGGGCTATTTTTATTAAAAAATCATTTCAACTGAATTTGATATTTTAAGCACCCCAAGATTTCAATATGTTTCCTTAATTTTGCCGCTATGGCAAAAACAGCAACTCCTGCGGAAAACGCGCAATTGAAAGATATTATTTCCCATGCCAAAGAGTATGGTTTTGTTTACCCTAGTTCTGAGATCTACGATGGCCTTCAGGCTGTATATGATTATGGAGCTTATGGCGTAGAGTTGAAAAACAACCTGAAGCGTCTGTGGTGGGAAACCATGACACGTGTCCAGGATAACATTGTAGGTATCGATGCTGCTATTTTTATGCATCCTACCACTTGGAAGGCTTCCGGTCACGTGGATTCATTCAATGATCCTATGATCGACAACAAGGATTCCAAAAAAAGATATAGAGCTGATGTGCTGGTGGAAGAGCATGCAGCGGTTTTCGAAAGAGCTGGCGATATAGAAAAAGCAAATGCACTGACTGGCGCACTTGCAAGATTACTTGAGGCTGAGGATCTAGATGGTGTAAGAGAATTGATTACTAATGAAGGTATTAAATGCCCAATATCTGGAACTTCCAACTGGACAGATGTTCGTCAGTTCAACCTGATGTTTTCTACTCAGGTAGGTTCTGTGGCTGAAGATTCCACTACAATTTACCTTAGACCAGAGACTGCTCAAGGCATTTTTGTGAACTTTCTGAACGTGCAGAAGACTGCCAGAATGAAAGTTCCTTTCGGGATTGCCCAGATCGGTAAAGCTTTCAGAAACGAGATTGTAGCACGTCAGTTTATCTTCAGAATGCGTGAGTTTGAGCAGATGGAGATGCAATTCTTCGTACGTCCTGGCACTGAGCTGGAATGGTATCAGAAATGGGCGGATATGCGAATGAAATGGCATTTGGCACTAGGAACTCCTGCGGAAAAACTGAGAAAGCATGATCACGAAAAGCTCGCTCACTATGCAAATGCCGCGATGGATATAGAATTTGATTTCCCATTTGGCTTCAAAGAAGTAGAAGGGATTCACTCTAGAACTGATTTTGATCTGAAGTCACACCAGGAGTTTTCCAGAAAAAAGCAGCAGTACTTCGATCCGGAAGTCAATCAGAATTACATTCCTTATGTAATCGAGACTTCTATAGGTGCAGATCGTTTGTTCTTGTTGACCCTTTGCAATGCATATACTGAAGAAAATACAGAAGAAAAGAGCAGAACGTACTTGAAACTACATCCAGCGATTGCACCTGTGAAAGCAGCGATTCTTCCGATCACCAAGAAGGATGGCTTGCCAGAAAAAGGTCAGGAGATCGTAGAGTTATTGAAATACGATTTCAATATTATCTACGAAGATGCAGCTTCTATTGGTAAGAGATATGCACGTCAGGATCTGATTGGAACTCCTTTCTGTATCGCAGTGGATCATCAGACCTTGGAAGACAACACCGTGACGATCCGTCACAGAGATACGACAGAGCAAGAGCGAGTGCCTATCTCTGAGCTTCATGGTAAAATTGCTGAAGCGACTAGCTTTAGAAGAGTTTTTGAGAAGTTGTAAGAAAAGAAAAGTCATAAAAAAACCTCTGAGAGTGATCTCAGAGGTTTTTTATTAACAAATTATTCAGGACAATCTATAATAGCTTGTACTGAGGTTTTGATACCAAAATAGTCTCCTTTTAATATACCAGAAACTGTATAAGAAGAACCCGAAACATCTGTGAATTTATAATCAAATTGACCTGGTGCTGGATTGTTGTTGTTTTGAAGTCCAGGAATAGTGCCATTATCTACATCAGATTGAAAGAAGTTTTGAACGAAGATAGAACCTGGATCGAGATTGCCTTCCTCATCATAACTTTCATCACCAAATACATATCCGGATAATAAGTCAATTGTTATTGCAACATAAGTTAAACCGTCTTCTACATATTCATCTACAATTTTAGCATTGCCAACATGGGTTTGATTTGCTCCTGCCTGTAATTTTACTCCAGTAATTAAAGATGAAAAAGAGGAATATTCAGAGAAATTTTTTCCTGGATTGTATTCGAATCCTTCTGTCCAAGACCCTTCTTCATCTCCATAACAAATCTGTGTATCAGGACAATCAGTTTGTATCGTATATACAAAGTATTTAGCTTGGTTAGCATTCACATTAGCAAATTTCAATCCATCAGCCCAATAGTTATCATCACCAACAGCAAACATAGCTGCAAGATCAATGTTGACCCCTTCTAGAGCAGGATAAACATCGGTTAAACCACTTATTGGAATAACAATCGTTGAGGAGTTTGTTGCATTTCCTGCAATTATTGTATTCTTAGCACCATTATTTGCTACTGTAGTTTGATCGCCAGCAAAATAAGAATAATAAGAAGGTATAACCCCTTCAGGAGAAAAATCTAGGTAAACATTTAATTGGTCATTAGATACCTTTACCGAACCAACTAAATCTAATTGTCCATTTAGTTTCCGAACAGGGATAATAGTCTCAATTCCGCAAAATACTCTACTATTAATTCCATTATTAGATGCATAAGGAGTCAATTTGAACCCATTTTTGGCTGCAACTTCTTGCTCAAGTAGCAAGTCTTCATTTTCATAGGTAGCCATTTGGCTACAGGCTCCTAGGAGCATTGCTGAGGTCACCAACGCCAGCAATTTAAGTGTGAGTGTTTTCATAGTATTCTGTAGGATTTATTTTAATGAAAGATATATGTTTTTCAAACATAAAAAAAAGCCGTTCGCAATAATTTCCTTGAAATAGTTTAAGCACTTATTACTTCAGTACAAGTAATTTTCTCCAAATCTGGAAAAAAGTGAATCTTTTATGTATATCCGCTTTTCTACCGGTAAGGAGGCAAAAGCAATGTAGGTAATGTTAAACTTAAGAATTGAGGCCACTTCGGTCTTCGGTCTCCCGATAGCTCGGGAGGTCTTCCGACTAGATAAGCAAAGAATCTAAGGTGACTGGCATCATTGCGGATAATCATAAAATCTTTTTAGTAATTCTTGTGTAGTTCTTGGGTGGGTAACCTTTGGTTTTGCAAATCCTATTTCCTAATATCACTTCACCCACAATCCCCCGTCCCGTTCATTTTTCAAGGTGGAATTATCAATGTAGCGAAACACGAATTGGTCAATCACCTCATCCGCTTTGGCTACAATAATTTTTTCACCCCTAATTTTGAAAGTGGTTCTAAAAATAATATCTCCACTTGGAAGGATATCTGCTACTCCATCTGGGGAAAGTGTCAAAGTGCTCGCACAACCGAATTCAGGATTCGCTTCAGGATCACAGCCTTCAGGGATATAAGTATAGGTTCCTAGGATCTCTGGCTCGTCTATTTTTTCGCAGGAAAAGAAAATCACTGCGATTACCGCGATTAAAAGTGAGTTTTTCATAAAAAAGTGGGTAGTGTTTGTAATCTATACGCGCTGCAGTGCTTCAACGATACACTTTAGGAAAACTTTTAACAAAACCCTCTTTATTCCTATTTCATTGGGTTATGGGTGGCGCATCTGATAGACTTTGAAAGCCATCGACAAAAAATGGGTTTACTAACATCTTTGATCTAGAAGTAAGATCAAACCTGATTCGACCCGCTAAAAAACGGGCTGAAAGTCTACTGGAGGACTTTTCTTCTTCGTGAAATCTAAATTGTGATACACTGAAAAGCGGAATAAGTCCCGATTATTGTAATTGATTCCTGAGTCTCTTTGTTGCCAGCTTTTGGCATAGCCCACTTGAAACTGGATGTTTTCATTCAATATGTATCCCATACCCACGAAAGCTCTATTGTCTTCGAAGGGATTACGAATGATAGTTTTTCCGGTTTGGATAAAAACCTCGTTATAAAGTGATAAGAAGTAGGTTCCCGGCTGAAATTTGTAGGAATTCAAAGGGATATAGGAGGCAATCTTATAGCGCCAACGATAGGTAAGTTCAAAAGGAGACCCCACATAATAATCCCTTTTCCATCGCTGTTCAGTACGTATCTGGTGATACAACTTAGCCTTGCCTAGGGATTGAATAAAGAGTGCCTGCTGCCAAAATCGGAACTGATTCACCACCTTATCATAAGGTTGATCTTGCTCAGCATATTCTGGGGGAGCCCAGTAAAATGGCGTGACAATTCCTCCGGTGATTTCCAGATTTTTATTGATGATGTATGCAAGTCCAAATCTTAGGTAGACTTGCCCCATATTTTCTACCAAGTGATCTCGAGTCCTTAGGTGGTACTCTCCGTAGTAAAATAACTTCTCTCCGATTCGGTATTTAGTATAGAGGCCATTCCAGAGTTCGGACCGCCGAGAAGTTATTCGCTCTTCCGGTTCGTCAGGATCCTGCTGTGCCAAAGCACTGAGTGGCAAAGCCATTAGCATAAAAAACCAAAGAGGCTTTTTAGTTTTTTTCAAAATGGGAATTAAAAAATCAAACTTCATATGGAAAGTAGTTTTTTAAGTTGATTGATATTCCCTGACACCTTGCGGATGTTTCGCTCCAGTCGCTTGGTGTTTTTTCCTTGCAGCTCCAAAAGGCGAGATTCAAGTGCATCTAGGTTGATCAGGTGGAATTGTACTTCCCTGAAGTCCTGCGAATGCATGATTAAGTCGATTTCGTAATCTATGATTGCCTCAGCTGCCTGAATGAGATCTGGCTGCTGCAAATATTCGAAATCAGTTTCGAAGGTAAATGGGTCCAAGGTTTTTGTAGTAAACTCCCGTCTAAGGATAGTTGCCAGATTCTCGTATCTGCTAAGTTCGGGCAGCTTTTCCTCTACGAAGCGGAATAGCTCTAGTATCTCATCACCTATTTCTGCCTTTTCCAAGAATCCTTCCGTTTCATTGTACTTGTCCAAAAGTCTTTGATAGTTGTCTATGCTCAGATTTTTATGGACAGAATCAATTAAGGCTTGGTGACGATCTGAGGTTACAGTTATAGAATCTTTGATTTTGTCTTCAAGCTGTCTCTCAGTTAAAATTCGTTCTTCCAAGACATCCAACTCACTAGTTTGTCTGAAATCGATCTGCTGCTGTTGAATGAATGCTTGCGTTTGTTCAAAAATCTCCCACTCAGCCTCGATATGTGCAAGTAGATCTATACCTAGTTTTTTCTGCTCAGAAAGCGCGGGAAACTCAAGCGTTTTTTGATTCAGATCGGTTTTATAGGTATAGGAAATTTCCTCCTTTGGATGGAGGAAGTTTAGCCCATCCTGTAGATAATTTTCAGTATCGAAATACTTAATTTCTCCATTGCGTAGCAATTCGATGACTTGCTCATAGCTTTTGATTTTAGCAGATAGGTATTCCAAATAAGCAGCAGTGAAGGCTAAAGAATCTGAAGTATTTTGGTTCAAGGAAAGAAAATCTTGCAGTGCCTTTTGGCTGGATTGAGCTTTCAGCCGATCGAAATAGTCAATTATTTGATCATAGCGCAATTGATCTTGTTTAGATACTGCATAGACAAATCTTCGAGTAGACAAGGGGTATTTTTTCAACCTGTCTTCTTCAGATAAGAAACCCTCCTCAAATTGCAAAACCCGACTTAATGCATCTTGAAGGAGAGATGTTCCCAAGTACTGCTCACGAAATTCATCACTGTCTTCAGTATAGCCGTCGTTGAATATTAAGCCAAAAGCTTGATTGGAAACCCGATAATCCACTTCAAATCCCTGATTCAAAGAGTCAAGCTTTACAATAGCATTGTAAAAAACTACCTCATCGAGTATTTCATTACTTAGGCTATTCACTTTGGAGAGACCGATTAAAAAGCCCTTCTCGTAGCGTCTGGTCTCATGAATAGAAAGCGTACTATCCAATGGATAGAAAAAACTCCAATTTCCCTCCATCAATCCCTCATCATTTACCTCTCCATAGATTTGATATTGTTTCTCGGGATTCCGGGAGACTAGTTTGACAGACCCACGTAAGCTATCCCTTCGGAAGGTCAGGCCCTGAGCCTCAAACAAGTTGATGTACTCATCATTTTCCCATTTCTTTTCTAAATAATTCCACTTTCCATTTAAACTCCCATTTTCATAGCCCGCTTGCAGTTCTACCAACTTGGAAGATAAGGTGGCTTGAATCTCCCGATTTAGAATATCCTGTATAGAAATGTCATGGGTTTCTTGGTTATAGGACCAAGTACCGTTTTTCAGATCTTTTTCATATGAACCCCTTGCTTGCAGTTTTATAAAAAGTCCACTATTCAAGCTGTCCATTTTACTATAATTGAAGGAAAAAGGGCCATTGAGAATAGGCTCCATATCTGCATCCAGAGTATATGAAAGCTCAGCAGTACCTCGAAGTCCTTTAAAAGTATAACCACCTTTGTAAGCACGTGCATCCTGTGAAAAACTCGTCTGAAAGGAAAAAAAGAAAATAAAAAGGCCCAAAATCTTTTTGCTCATACTTCTTTTTTTTACTAAAAGCCTGCCAAAATGACTATCCTGATTTATGAATTGGAAAACTCAAAATACAAATTCTGTAAAGCTTATTCTTGGCAGAATATTCTTTGGAACTATTAAAAATTAAAATAAATCAACCCTGAGAAGAGTGGAAATAAATCAACAATATTTTAGATAAATTATAACTAATGCTGTGATTTCTTGCATTAGTAATAAAGAAAGAGGGATTTTTTGCCCCAAAATGCATCCTAGCTTCGCGGTACTTTCTTGCTAGTAGCGAATAGGAGCAAGTGGCGACTTCACTTAATTGGGCTTTAGTTTTTAGTACAATTTCTCATTTTTTAACTTTTTTAGAACTTCTCAGTTTCTAGTTTTACAGATATATGACCTCAAATAGACATGCCATCATTATCGGCTCGGGAATCGCTGGAATAGCATCAGCCATTCGCCTAGCCACTAAGGGATACCAAGTAGCGGTGTATGAGGCAAATGACTATCCAGGTGGTAAACTTTCCGAAATTCAAAAGGAAGGCTATCGTTTTGATGCAGGTCCATCGCTTTTTACACTTCCTGAGCAGGTGGATGACCTTTTTCGACTAGCTGGGAAAAAGCCTGAGGAATATTTTGAGTATGAAAAGCTTGATGTGACTTGCCAGTATTTTTGGGAGGATGGGACAAAGCTAAAAGCCTATTCAGACCTTAATCTCTTTGCTGAGGAAGTACAGAATAAACTTGGCGAACCTGCAGGGCACATCCGCGAAGCACTACAAAAGTCAGCATTTATATATGACAGTCTTTCGCCACTTTTCATGAATCGCTCCTTGCATAAGTTGGATACCTGGACGAATCCACAGGCGATGAAGTCCTATCTGAGGATGGGGCGGTTGGGGATTTTCTCAACTATGAACGAGGCAAATAGAAAGCAGTTTTCCCACCCCAAACTGGTGCAACTTTTCAACCGATACGCAACTTACAACGGCTCGAATCCTTTTGAAACTCCTGCCACACTCAACATTATTCCACATCTGGAATTTAACATCGGGGCATTTTTTCCTAAAAAAGGAATGCATGACATCACGATGAGCCTATTCAAACTCTCCCAAGAACTTGGAGTAGCTTATCATTTTGGTCAGAAAGTACAAAAAGTATTGGTGGAAAATGGAGAGGCGAAAGGAATTAGAATTAAAGGGAAAGATCACTTTGCTGATTTAGTGGTTAACAATATGGATATGGTCAATGCCTACAAGACTATTTTAAAAGAGGAAAAGCAACCCAAACTTTTACTCAAGCAACCCAAGTCGAGTTCCGCACTCATATTTTATTGGGGAATCAAGCGGGATTTTCCTGAACTCGATCTGCACAACATTTTCTTTTCCGACAATTACCCACTGGAATTTGAGCACATTTTCAAACGAGGGACTATCTATGAAGATCCTACGATTTATCTAAATATCACTTCCACTCATAAAGCAGATGACGCTCCAGAAGGATGCATGAATTGGTTTACGATGATCAACGTGCCCAATAACCAAAGACAGGATTGGGATCAGATGATAGCTGAAGCAAAAAGAAATATCATCCATAAGCTGAACAGAATCCTCAAAACGGATGTGGAGTCTCTCATCGAAGTAGAGGAAATTTTAGATCCCCGCACTATAGAGTCCAAGACTTCCTCTGCTCAAGGGGCGCTCTATGGCAACAGCTCCAATAATAAGTTTGCGGCTTTTCTGCGTCATGCAAACTATTCCTCTTCGATTAAAAACCTATACTTCTGTGGAGGTTCGGTGCATCCTGGTGGTGGGATTCCCCTTTGTTTGCTTTCTGCAAAGATTATGAGTGAAATGATCGTGGAGAAGTAGGCAGCTATTAGTGGTTAGTCGCAGTTTGCATTTCTCATACTTGTTCAAGTCTTCAGACTTGGACATTCTCTATTGAAGTCTTCAGACTTCTATCAGCTTAAATAATCAGTGGCAGTCTGAAGACTGCATTTAATACTGGTACAAGTCATGAGACTTGAGCCAACATCTGAAACCTGATCACTGAGACTGTAAACTCTCCACAGCTTCCTTTACTAAATCCATCTCAAATCCCTTTGACATCAAGTATTGGGTCACTTTATACTTTTTCTTAAAGGAATCGGATTCGTGGGTGCTTTCCCATTTTTTCTCTGTTTGAGTCAAAAGCGTATCGTAATATTCTTCAGGATCGATTTCAGACAAGCCTTTTCGGATAAGTGATTCAGGAATTTCCCGCATTTTCAGTTCCATCCGAATTCTGTTCCTTCCCCATTTTTTCAGCCTGAATTTGCCTCTGGCAAAGGCTCTTGCATACCGCTCTTCATTTACAAATTCCTCGGCTATCAATTCTGTTATGATTTGCTCTGCAGGCTCATCTTTGATTCCCTTATCGTGAAGTTTACGACGAACTTCCCAGGGACATCGATCCTGATAAGCACAGAAAGTGGTAAGCTTTTCAAAAGCTTCTTCCTGCGACCAGGAGTTTTTTCCTGACTCATTTGGCTTATATTTTCCCCAACTGGACATTTTCCGTAATTTTAAACCAAATTAAAGTGAATCCCATTTTTATCAAACCTTATTAAATTTTCAAAACTCATTATGCGTAAGAAAATCGTAGCCGGCAACTGGAAAATGAACATGACTTTCGAAGAAGGTCAGACACTTACTTCCGAAATATTGAATATGATGAAGGACGAGCATTCTGGCGATGCTATCGCGGTGCTTAATCCTCCTTTTCCACATATTTTCCCTGTTAAAAAACTGATAGGAGAAGCAAAAGGTGTTTTTATCGGAGCTCAGAACTGTTCTGATAAAGAAGCTGGCGCCTTTACAGGTGAAGTTTCTGCGAAGATCCTAGCTTCTTTTGGAGTGCACTATGTGATCATCGGTCACAGCGAACGTCGCGAATATTTCAAGGAGACTAATGAGATACTTGCGACCAAAGTGAAACTTGCTCTTGCAAATGGCTTGACTCCAATCTTCTGCTGTGGAGAATCTCTTGAGATCAGAACTGCTGGGACTCATGAGCCAAATGTGAAATTCCAATTGACAGAAAGTCTTTTTGACTTGAGTTCGGAAGACTTCTCAAAGATCGTAATTGCCTATGAGCCGATCTGGGCGATTGGTACTGGCAAAACAGCAAGCTCTGAGGAAGCTCAGGATATGCATGCTGCTTTAAGAAGGCATATCGCTTCTAAGTATGGAAAAGAGATCGCGGATAATACCTCAATCCTTTACGGAGGCAGCTGTAATCCAAAGAATGCACAGGAGCTTTTTGCAAAGCCTGATGTAGATGGCGGTTTGATCGGTGGAGCTTCTTTGAAGTCACGTGATTTCGTTGATATTATCAAATCATTCTAATAAAAAATGGATTACCTGGAGTTTAAAATCAAGTGCCTGGAGCAATTCCGGGAAATCCTTATAGCTGAACTATCCATGATAGGCTTTAATTCCTTCCTCGAAACTGAGGAGGGAATCGATGCTTATACCCTGGAGTCAGATTTTGACCGGACCGCTTTCGATGAAGTGATGGACCAATATAAAGTGGATGCTGAAATCACTTTGGAAGAAGGCATAATGCCAAAGGTCAATTGGAACGAGGAGTGGGAAAAGAATTACGATCCCATTGCTGTAGATGACCTAGTGTATGTTCGGGCTTCCTTTCACCCGAGCAAGCCTGAATTCAAACATGAGATTGTTATCAATCCTAAAATGTCTTTTGGCACTGGGCATCATGCGACGACTTTTCAGATGCTTAGGAATCAAGGACAAATCGATCACCAAGGCAAGCGAGTTCTTGACGTAGGGTCTGGAACAGGGATTTTGGCAGTTATGGCTCATTTGCTAGGAGCTAGCGAAGTTGAGGCTTTTGATATCGACGATTGGTGTGTGGACAATGGAAATGAGAATTTTGACCTAAACGGACTCACTACACGTATGGAGTTAGGAACAATCCGCGAAGTGAATCCTAAGGGTGAGTTTGACATCGTGCTAGCCAATATCAATAAGAATGTGCTTTTGGATGAGATGAATATTTATGGTGATTTGCTTAAGAATGATGGATTCTTGTTGCTAAGCGGGTTTTATACACAGGATATCGAAGACCTAAACGAATGTGCAACACCACTAGGTTTGGAGTTGATTGCACAGCAAAGCAAGGATAATTGGGCGGCGCTGATTTTGCAGAAAAAAGCTTGAACACAGGAGACCGAAGACAGAAGTAACTTTACAACCTTGCCACGTTAACACCTTACAACTTTAATGACCGAACTGATTATTTACGCTGTAGTTTTTGTGTTGCTGATTGGGCATTGTCTTTTAGCTGGAAAAATGTATCGAACTGTGCATGAGGATTCCACCTTGAACCTGGCTGAGAAAAATGATTGGAAACTGAAAGCCCTTATCTTCCCTGTTTATTTTTGGGAAAAATATAAAAAGACGAAAAGCTAGTATTAATTGGTTTTGAGTAAACTTTTAGGCTTCAAAAGCCGATTATAGAACGAGTACTTTTAATTTATAAAATCACAAGAAACTTAGTTTACTAAATTAGCTTCATGGAGTACCTCTGGAAACAAAAGCCCAAAACCTCGCAACTGGCTGTAGATGTGTTGAGCAAGGCCATCAATGTCAATCCGACTTTGGCCAACATGCTGATTAATCGAGGGGTGGAGAGTTTTGAGCAGGCGAAGAGCTACTTCCGCCCGTCGCTGGTGATGCTTCACGATCCTTTTCTGATGAAGGATATGACTGAAGCAGTGGACAGAATTCAAGATGCGATTGCCAGCGGGCAAAAAATCATGGTCTATGGTGACTATGATGTGGATGGTACGACCGCAGTTGCACTGATGTATGGTTTCCTAAAAACCTTCTATTCAGATGTGGTTTTTTATATCCCAGACAGATACAAAGAGGGCTATGGCATTTCCGAAAAAGGAGTTCGATTTGCTGCAGAAAATGACATAAAGCTTATTATCGCGCTGGATTGTGGAATCAAGGCAATCGAGAAAGTTGCTTTGGCAACCGAACTTGGGGTAGATTTCATTATTTGTGATCACCACACGCCGGGCGAAGAGCTTCCTGCTGCTATTGCCGTATTGGATGCCAAACGAAAAGATTGCAATTATCCCTACAAAGAATTGAGTGGGGCTGGGGTTGGCTTTAAGCTAATCCAAGCGATTGCGATGAAGCGCGGCATGGACAGCTCTTTATTGGATGCTTATTTGGATTTGGTGGCAGTGAGTATCGCTGCAGACATCGTTCCCATTACTGGAGAAAATAGGATTCTTGCTTATTACGGCCTTGATCGACTGAACAATACGCCGCGACCAGGATTGAAGGCGTTGATGTTGAGTAGTAATTTGGAAAAGGACATTGGGATTTCGGATGTGGTTTTCAAAATTGGACCTAGAATAAATGCTTCAGGAAGACTAGAGCATGCAAAAGCTTCAGTGGAGCTTTTGATTTCTTCGGATTTGGAAGGTGCGATGGAGCGGGCCAAAGTGGTAGACGAGGTGAATGCTACGCGAAGGAATTTTGATGAAAATATCACCAAAGAAGCCTTTGAAATGATCGCTTCCCGGGAGGAATTGGAAGAATGGAATTCTACGGTACTTTTCAAAGATGACTGGCATAAGGGCGTAATTGGGATTGTGGCTAGTCGCTGCATTGAAAAATATTACAGACCAACTATCATTTTGACGGAATCAAATGGGAAAGCTACTGGCAGCGCTAGATCTGTGGTAGACTTTAATATTTACGAAGCAATAGAAGAGTGTTCAGATTTATTGGATCAATTTGGTGGCCATATGTACGCAGCCGGCTTGACACTTCCTGTGGAGAATGTGATTGCTTTTCAGGAGAAATTTGAAGCTGTGGTAAAGCGTAGAATTGAGGAAGTCCATCGTAAGCCAGTGATAGAAGTTGATGATGAATTGCTTTTAGATCAGATTAATTACAAGTTTTATAATATCTTGAAGCAAATGGCGCCTTTTGGGCCAGGAAATACGGAGCCGATTTTCCGAATTGCGAATGTATATGCTGAAGATGTGACTGTTCTCAAGGATAAACATCTGAGGTTCAAAATAGTACAGGATGGGCAGGTGACTACGCCGGTTTGTCTGGGATTTGGGATGGCAGATCGGGCAAAAGATCCTGACTTAACAACCGTAAATATGCTCCGCGGAAAAATGCGATTTGATATAGTTGCTGAAATGAGAGAAAATGTGTTTCGCGATAAGAGCAGTTTGCAACTTTACGTGAAAGACATCAAATTTGACTGATATGATTCTTCGTGCTGAGCATTTGGTAAAAATTTACAAGGGTCGCCGAGTGGTGAACGACATCTCTGTCGAGGTGAGTCAAGGTGAAATTGTGGGGCTTTTAGGTCCAAATGGAGCCGGAAAAACCACCTCCTTTTATATGATTGTAGGGTTGATTCAACCTAATGAGGGCAAGATTTTTTTGGAAGATAGAAATATCACAAGCCTGCCGATGTATAAAAGAGCCCAGTCTGGAATCGGTTATTTAGCCCAAGAAGCCTCAGTTTTCCGTAAGCTTTCGGTAGAGGAAAATATCATGGCTGTGCTGGAAATGACCAAAATGCCTAAGCAGCAGCGCAAGGAAAAGGTGGAGAGTTTGCTGGAGGAATTCAGTCTAACTCATGTGCGTAAAAATCTGGGAATGGTGCTTTCTGGTGGTGAAAGAAGAAGAACTGAGATCGCCAGAGCTCTGGCAGTTGATCCAAAATTCGTTTTGCTGGATGAGCCTTTTGCAGGTGTAGACCCTATCGCGGTTGAGGAAATTCAAACCATTGTAGCTAAGCTTAAGACAAAAAACATTGGTATTTTGATCACCGATCACAATGTAAATGAAACACTTTCTATTACTGACAGAGCATATTTGATGTTCGAAGGGAAGCTTCTTAAAGCTGGAACAGCTGAAGAATTGGCAGCCGACGAGCAAGTGAGAAAAGTATATTTAGGGTCTAATTTCGAGTTGAAACGAAAAGTATTTAATTAATGGCAGTTCTGAATTCCTTAATGACTTGGATTTTTAGAAGTCGCCTAGGTCAAATTGATAACTTTAAGCACAACCCTATTGCTGTTCAAGAAACGATTTTTAAGGAACTATTAGAAGCTGGAAAAAATACAGATTTTGGAGTTGAGCATCGATTTTCGGAGATAAAGTCCTATGCTGATTTTGCCCGCAGAGTACCTATAAGAAACTATGATAGTTTCAAGCCATTCATTGACAAGACAATGGAAGGTAAAGACAATGTCATTTGGAATAAGGAAATAGAATGGTTTGCGAAGTCCTCAGGAACAACTGCAAGTAGAAGCAAGTACATTCCGGTGACACATGAAAGTCTTGAAGAGTGCCATTATAAAGGGGGCAAAGACATGGTTGCACTTTATATGGCCAATTACCCTGATTCTAGAATGTTTGCTGGTAAGACCTTGACAATCGGAGGTACCCTTGATCAAAACCCGCTAAATCCTCTTGGGACCGCTAGAGCTGGAGATATCTCAGCAGTGATCATGGAGAATTTGCCTTTTTGGTCGTATTTCGTCCGAACACCTTCTAAGGAAACTGCTTTGATGGGAGAATGGGAAGCCAAAATTGAAAAAATGGCTCTTGAGACTATGGACGAAGATGTGACTTGCATGGCGGGAGTTCCCACATGGACCGTGGTGCTTTTGCAAAAAGTCTTAGAGTTAAAGAAAGCCAAGAATATTACAGAAGTGTGGCCAAATCTGGAGATATTTTTCCATGGTGCGGTAGCTTTTGGACCTTACAGAAGTCTTTTCAAGGAGCTTATTCCATCAGAGAAGATGCGCTATATGGAGACATACAATGCTTCTGAGGGATTTTTTGGGATACAGGATCAGAAGGATTCTGATGAGTTATTACTGCTGTTGGATTATGGTATTTTCTATGAATTCATTTCCATGGAAGAATGGGATAATGAAGACCCAGAAGTGATTCCATTGTCTGAAGTAGAAGTTGGAAAGAATTATGCGCTAGTGATTACCACCAATGGTGGACTTTGGAGATATAAAATTGGGGATACAGTAAAATTCACTTCTACGGCACCTTATCGATTTAGAATTTCAGGTCGGACACGTCATTTCATCAATGCATTTGGCGAGGAAGTGATTGTGGAAAATGCTGAAAAAGCGATCCAATTCGCAGCCGAGCATACAGCTGCCATGATTTCTAATTTCACAGCTGCTCCCGTGTATTTTGAAGGGTCTGGATCGAAGGGTGCGCATGAATGGATCGTGGAATTTCAAAAAGAACCATCTGATCCAGATGAGTTTGACAGACTAGTTGATGAGCATTTGAGAGAAATAAACTCTGATTACGATGCTAAGCGTCACAAAGGACTGGCATTGAAAGAACCAATCATCCATCATGCTCCACATGGCTTATTTGAACGGTGGATGCGGAAAAGAGGGAAATTAGGAGGTCAGCATAAAGTGCCACGACTTTCCAACTCCAGAGAATATTTGGATGAGATATTGGGGATGATGGAAAGTTCAAAACCCGTAGGTTGATATTTAGTATTTTGCAATAACAAGGAAGCCCGACGATATCGCCGGGCTTCCTTGTTTTATGATTTTAGCTTTCAACTTTCAGACTTTTGATTTCTGACTTCAGCTTTCAGCTTTTAAATTTCCATTCCCTTATCCCGCATCTTTTTGAACTCGTCGAATCTTCTGAAGATAGCGACTGTAAACCCGATCAGCATCACGATGGTACCGATCCAAAGTACGTTGATGTAAGGCTTCACTATAGCCTTCATTACCACATAGTCTTTTTGATACTGATTTACCTTGAAGACAAACTTGTTTTCCTCTGGCAAGATGTTTTCAAGACTCACTTTAATACCTAGCTCATTATCTACCACTGGCAGTTTTCCAACTTGATTGTTACGGATAATGAAGGTTGGCTGAAGCAATTTTTCTACATCGTAATCCAAAATTCTAAGATTAGCTCTTACTGCCACGTCTCCTTCTTGTAGCACATAACCATCCAATTCTTGAAGCACATCAGCGCCATCAAAGTAGGTCACATAATCTGCAATGTGGAACTGCTCCCCAGGTGCTACTTCATAGTTCTCATCTTCTTTCCAATCCGGATCCTCAGAATCATTCATGGCTGCTACGTAGGTATACAGATCCCTGTCTATAAAAATTCTGGAGGCTGGTGAAGAAATCAATCCACCCATACCCTCATTGAACTGAGACATAGGACTTAGGGAGAATTTCAATACTTCATTTTGGTAATACTCGATCTGGAAGTAGTCATTTTCTTCTAGGACAATATCAACTTTGTCTCCCTTTTTGAAGTGATCTTTATAATCCTCCAACGCTAGGGCTTCATTTACTTTTCCTGTTGGTTCCAGAATCTTGGCAGGAACATATTCAGATATACCTTTTACCTTCTTCTGACGACCACGATAAATCACCGTATAGTCCTTCATCTGAGTTGGCTTATTGATCCAAAGCAAGACATGCTCTTTGTTCAACTCATCCTCCCAGCTATTGCTGTATGTCAAGCCGGACATATTGATGGAAATGGTGTCAGAATATCCCGAGCTGAACATAATTCCGATCAAAATCATACCCAAACCAATATGTGCCAAAGAGCCTCCAGCCAGTTTGAAGGTAGATTTCTTTAGAATTTTGGCTAGAATCACCGCGTTTGCAGTAATCGTAAATGTACCAGCAAGCACGATGATCATGTATTGCCAATCAAAGACTTTGGCCAAAACAATAATCGCCGCCGAAAGTAAAACTGAAATGATATAAGGAGTCAGAAGCGCATCTTTTAAAGCTTTCTTATCCATTTTCTGCCACCAGAAAAACTGACCAACGGCAGTTAGCATAGCCAAGGCAACTGCAAACCACAATTGAAATTTGGTGTAGAACTCGATCTGATCTGCTGGCGGAGCCATGTTAGATATGCCTCCGAAACTTTCTACCATGGCATTCCAAGCAGGAATGGAGGTAGGCAAAATGACCTGGAAGGCCATCAATGCCAGCGTAGTCGCACCAATGAAAACCCAAAATTCGCGGGAGTAAACAGAGGCTTCTTTTTCTGAAGTAGGAATATTTTTCCAATTTATTACGCAAAGGACTATAGCTACTACTAGGAAGAAAAGCATATAAATCAGCAACTGACCGGATAGACCCAAATCTGTGAAGGAGTGTACTGAAGCATCTCCCAATACACCCGATCTCACTAGGAAAGTGGCATAAAGCACCAAAATAAAAGTCATGATCACCAAGACAATTGAAGTCTTCAGCGCGGTGGCACTTTTCTTATAAGTGATCATGGTGTGAATAGATGCTACCAGAATAAGCCAAGGCACATACACGGCATTTTCTACCGGGTCCCAGTTCCAATACCCACCAAAATTCAGGGTCACATAAGCCCAATAGGCTCCCATGATAATTCCCATTCCTAGGATCATTGCAGAGAAAATCGCCCATGGCAAAGCTGGGCGAATCCACTCAGAGTATTTTTTGGTCACTAATCCACCCATCAAGAAAGCGAAAGGAACCAATGTCGAAGCGTAGCCCAAGAATAACGTAGGAGGGTGAATCACCATCCAGATGTTTTGCAAAAGTGGATTCAATCCGGTTCCATCTTCAGGAACAAAATCAGGATTCATCTGGAAAATCGGTGCCTGTGTGGCATCTCTCAGGAGAATGAAAGGAGAGCTTCCTATTTTCAAATCACCGATCACCACACCCAAAATCATAGACACTAAGAATGCTTGAACGAGCGCAAACACCACCATGACCGGAGCTTCCCAGAACTTATTAGTGAAAATAAGGATTGTGCCAAGCACCACGTTCCAAAATATCCAAAGGATAAAAGCTCCTTCTTGACCTTCCCAGAAACTGGAAATCATGTAATGTACTGGCAGTGCCTCCGAACTGTGAGAGTAAGCGTAAAAATACTCGAAGCGGTGATTGTAGATGATCTCAAAAAGTGAAAAAGCAATCATCACAGCAGAGATGCCGTGAACTCCGAAACTGATTCTACTGAATCTCTTCCAACTTGCTTTGTCGATTTCGTTGGCGCGGAAATACTGAATGTAAGCGTATGCGGTAGTCAGTGCACTGACAAAGGCCACTATGGTCATGAAGTGGCCGAGGTTACCGATAAAGGTATTGATCATGGATATTTTAATTCAAACTGCCCTAAACTCACATTCCTGCTGCCTGCACTTCCGTTTCTTGGTACTTGGAAGGGCACTTCATTAAGATCTTATCGGCAATAAATATTTCGTCATTCTTGTAGGATCCGATTACTACTACGGATTCGGACCGGGTAAAATCTGCAGGAACTGGCTCGTTGTAAAACACTTCCTGCTCTACACCTTCGTTGTCCACCAACATAAATGTGAAAGAAACTTTATCTTCCCGAACATTTAGACCAGTTACTTCTCCACTAGCATCCTTTTTCAGTTGTCCTACTACATGAATTGCCTTATCGTCCCCGTCTTGCTTCATTTCTTTAGCAGTAGTGAAGCTTTCGTAGCTACTTGCATCCCCGATGGAAGTCATGATGATGACTATTGCTATGGCAATAATTCCTAAACCTATTATGTGTCCTTTCTTCATTAGTTCTGAATTTTAGGAGTGAAGATTTTTTTCAAGTTTGCTGATCTTGCGATCCGTGCTGATTAGGTAAACGGTGATCCCTGCAAATATAATTGCGATTACACCTACCAAGACGTAGATTTTGCCATTTGATCTCATCAAGTCAGCCATTTCCACTGAGTTATTGGTGTAGTCGGCTTCAGTGACAGGGATTTTTTCTTGTGCCAAAGCAGAAAGACTGAAAACCAAAAGCGCTATTGTCAATAATTTTTTCACGTGTTTATAATTTGATTTTTAATTGCCACATGGAATCTTCGCAAACAGCATAATCATACCTCTGTGTGTCGCTTTGGGTCATGCTCGATTTCATCTCTTCTATTAAGAATTAATCATTCGGTCTTCAATTGTTCTCTCCACCCTACGCATTCTGACGCGTACAGTTGCGATCCAACTTCCCAATAAAGTCCATCCGATAATCGCTGGATAGAAAACTGCCCGAAGTTTGGAGTCTAGATCATAGGCATTGAAGCCTGGATTTCCACCATTTCCTGGGTGCAAACTGTCTGTTAATCTTGGGAGTACGAAGATAAGGGGAATAAAAGCTGCGAATGCGAAAATGTTATAAATGGCTCCGATACGTGCTCTCTGCTGCGAATCAGTCAGTGAATTTCTTAGTATTAAATATGCGAAATACATCAAGATCCCAATGGCCGATGCATTTTGCTTAGGATCTCCACTCCAGTAATCTCCCCAAGTGAATTTGGCCCAGAGCATACCAGTCACAATTCCTAAAACTCCAAATAAAATGGCAGCATTGGTGAACTCTATGGCCAAATCGTCATTTCGAAGGTCATTAGTTCGCAGATACTTGATGCTATAATACACTGCTACTACTAGCATCAGGATCATTCCAAACCACATAGTCACATGGAAGTGAAGAGCACGAATGGTTTCGTTGAGAATTGGAAGTCTTGGCGCTTCCATCAGCAAGCCTGCGATTAGCGTGTACAGCAGCAGGGCAATTGCAAGAATTTTCCACCAGGATTGGCGCATAGGGCATTTTTGCTAATTCAAGCGCAAAAATACGTCATAAGTTCCTGAAAACGGTGCTTTTTGTGAAGTCTTTTGAGTGGATTTAGGATATTAGATTTACGATTTACGAGATCTACAGAACTTCAAGCATTTTTGTTTATCTCAGACTTTCTATGGAGTTAATTTTAAAATCTTCCAATCTTCCAATTTTCCAATCTCACGACCTCCACAAATAAGGAAACAGAATATATCCTGTCACAGCGACAATCGCATTGATCGCTAAAAGTGTGAATAGATAATCCATACTTACACTCCTATCCAGTCCATCCATCGCATTTTTCGATATCCGGATGGCCATCAGCAAAATCGGTATGATTATCGGGAAACTAAGAATAGCCATCAGCGTCGCGTTATTTCCTGCTTTGGAAGCAATCCCGCTTACCATGGTCAAGCAGGCTGAAAAACCCATCGCTCCTAATACCAAATTCAGGAGAAACAAGCCTTGATCCTGTATAGGATTTCCCAGAATCACTGAAAAAACTCCATAGCCTAAAAGTGCTAAAATCAATGTCAGTCCTGTGTTGTAGATAATTTTCGAAAGGATAATTGCCTCAGGAGAAGCAATCATGTAATAATAAAGTTGGCGGCCTTGATGCTCTTGGACAAAGCTTTTTGCAACGGCATTCACAGCTGAGAACAGGATAATGATCCAATAAAGTGCATTCCAGATCGGGGTTGAAATGTTTCCTTTCTGAGCGCCAAGACTTAAATACGTGATAAAAACTGCCGAAACCACATAAAGCAAAATCCCATTCAGCGCGAATTTCTGTCGCCATTCCAGCGTGACTTCTTTACTGATCAGAACCGAGATTTCTTTCAACATCGCTCAAAGATAGGTGGATTGAAAAATTATAAGATTGAAATATTGAAAAATTCAAGCATTCGTGGAATGAAAGGTTGTCACCCTGAGCGAAGTCGAAGGGTTCTAGAATCTCTAGACTCCCGTCTCTCGGGTGCTCGGACTGACACCAATTATGACGAATTGAAAACTCTGAGCTTTGTCTTCAGAATTGTAAGGTGGGGAAATTGTAAAGTGTGGTTAATCTATATATTTACTTTTTAGTACTCAGCTAATTAGTAAGAAAATCTGAAATCGTAAATCTGAATTCCGAAATCGAAACTGCCAAATTGACACCAAAACTCCTTTGGAACAACAGTTGCAATTCTGTGCCCGACAAACAAGTGTTTAACTAAACTAATTTATAGCCATGCAGGAAAAAGGCACGATCTCGATCCATACCGATAACATTTTCCCGATTATCAAGAAGTTTCTCTATTCTGATAACGAGATTTTTCTAAGAGAACTAGTTTCTAACGCCGTCGATGCGACTCAAAAAATCAAGCGACTTGCGACATTAGGTCAGTACACGGGCGAACTTGGTGACACTACGGTGGAGGTGAGTTTCGACGAGAAGAAGAAAACCATCACCATTTCCGACCGCGGTCTGGGTATGACTGCTGAGGAGATCAAAAAGTACATCAACCAGGTGGCTTTCTCTGGAGCGGAGGAATTCGTCGAGAAATTCAAAGACGCAAAAGATGCCAATGAGATCATCGGTAAGTTTGGTCTCGGTTTCTATTCGGCTTTCATGGTAGCTGATAAAGTAGAAATAAGTACACTTTCCTACCAAGAAGGAGCTGAAGCAGCAAAATGGACCTGTGACGGTTCTACCTCTTTCGAGATTTCCAAAGGAAAAAGAAAAGAGCGCGGAACAGACATCATTCTTCATATCAATAAAGATTCTGAAGAATTCCTAGACAAGTTCAAGCTCCAAGGAATCCTTGACAAATACGCTAAGTTCCTTCCTGTTCCAATCAAGTTTGGAACAAAAACCGAATCTGTAGAAGATGGTGTAGATGAGGAAGGTAAGAAGAAATGGAAGTCTGTTGAAGTTGATAATTTCATCAATACCACGGCTCCGATCTGGACAAAGTCTCCAAGTGATCTGACAGACGAAGATTACTTGAAATTTTACAAAGAGCTTTATCCTATGTCTGAGGATCCACTTTTCTGGATTCATCTGAACGTAGATTACCCATTCAATTTGACGGGAGTATTGTACTTCCCGAAAGTGAAAAACGAATTCGAACTTCAGAGAAATAAGATCAAATTATTCTCTCGTCAGGTATTCATCACGGACGAAGTGAAGGACATCGTTCCTGAGTTCCTGATGTTGCTTCATGGGGTGATTGACTCTCCGGATATTCCTCTGAACGTATCAAGAAGTTTCTTGCAAGCGGATGGAAATGTGAAGAAAATCAATTCGTACATCACGAAGAAGGTGGCGGACAAGCTTGCTGAACTTTACAAAAAAGATAGAAAAGCATACGAAGACAAGTGGGATGATATCGGACTTTTCGTGAAATACGGAATGATCTCCGAAGAAAAATTTTACGAGAAAGGTAAGGATTTCGCTTTGCTGAAAAACACAAAAGGTGAGTACTTCACTATTGAAGAATATCAATCTAAAGTGAAGCCAAATCAAACGGACAAGAATGATCAAGCGGTCATCTTATATGCTACTGATTTGGAAAAGCAGGATGGATTTATCCAATCTGCCAACAAGAAAGATTACGATGTCTTGGTAATGGATTCACCTATTGATAGTCACTTTATCCAAAACCTGGAATCTAAGTTGGAGAAAACCCAACTGAAGCGCGTAGATGCTGATGTGGCTGAGAAGCTGATCCAGAAGGATGAGACCTATGCCAACTTGCTGACTGAAGATCAGAGCAAGGAAGTGAAGGAAATCTTCGATAAGGCAATCAACAATAAGACTTATACAGTAGAAGTAGAAGGCTTGAGTCCTGAGGAACTTCCTGTGACGATCACCATGGAGGAATTCATGCGCAGAATGAAGGAAATGGCTGCAACTGGCGGTGGAGGAATGGGCTTCTACGGTTCCCTTCCTGATGCTTACAAGGTAGCTGTCAACGGAAATCACCCTGCAGTGGACAAAGTCTTGAAAGCTGAAACTGAAGAAGAAAAGATAAAAATAGCTAAACAGTCATTTGACTTGGCTCTTCTTTCCCAAGGCTTGCTAACCGGTAAAGATTTAACGGCCTTCGTGAAGAGAAGTGTGGAGTTGCTGTAAAAAAGTAGTAGCTACTCTCCAAGGGCTCTAAACCCTTGGAGGGTTTGGTAGATTAAAAATCCCCGAACCTCGGGGATTTTTTTGTTATTCCTTTTTCTAAGTGATTTTTACTAATAAAGATCATCGACTGCGATTAAAATAGTAGTAGGTCGAAGCTTGAGATTACAAGGACTTCTTTGGCTGAATTAGCCTTTTCTGATTACATTGGTTCAATATGCATTCTTATATGAATTGGGAAAATGTTAAATTGGTTCTATATATAGTTGGATTGGTTCTCTCGTTAATTCAGCTGTATGAAAGGAAAAAGGTGAAAAAGAAGATTTCATCTCTTTCCATTTCTCTAGTTATCTTATTCTTAGCTTTGATTCTAGGCAGATTTTTATAATGAGGTTGACTTGCTATGAATAGAGAAGTGTTGAATTGCTTTAATATCAAACAATTCAAAAAAACTAGTTAAATGGGTATGTCTTCATACCCGTTTTTTTGTCATATTTATTAAAGCCTAGTACGGTACTAGGGTATTCACTTAAAAAGCGTATTTTTGATCTATGCTTTCCAAAAAGACCAAATACGCCCTGCATGCCCTTACTTACCTCGGCAAGCACAAAGATGAGAAGACCGTGTTGATCCAAGAGATCGCAGAGGAGCATGGGATTTCTCATAAGTTTCTAGAGAATATCTTACTTGAACTCAAGAAGGCTGGAATGCTGGGAAGTAAAAAAGGCAAAGGTGGAGGCTATTACCTGATCAAAGAACCCAAAGATATTCCCCTTTCCAGAGTGATTCGATTGTTAGATGGCCCGATTGCTCTACTTCCTTGCGTGAGCTTAAACTACTACGAACCCTGCGAAGAGTGTAAAAATGAGGCAGTTTGCGGTATAAATAGAGTAATGATTCAGGTGAGAGATGAGACTCTTAAAATACTGGAAAACAAATCATTAGAGGATATTTTGAACGAAGAGTAAAATTTTTTTACCATAAACCCTATATATTTTATAGGGTTTATATACTTTTGTACTTTATGCTCGTAACAAACCTTGTATGATTTTAGACCAACCACTCAAAAAGCTGTTTGCTAGCAAGCCTGGAAAAGATAGCAATGCCAAGAGCTTGCTTAAGTCTATTTCTTGGAGAATTGTCGGGACAATTGATACCATCATTATTTCCTATTTCATAACCGGGGAATTTGTGATGGCACTGTCTATTGGTTCTGTGGAGGTTTTCTCCAAAATCATCCTGTTCTATTTTCATGAGAGAATCTGGGAATCTGTACCTAAAGTAAAAGAAGATGACACTCAAAAAGAATATGCATGAGTTAGAGGCTCAGCTGAGTAGGCTGAGTGCTCAGGAAGGACTGGCTTTGATAGCCGATCTTCTTCCGGGAAAAGTTACTTTTTCTACCTCCCTAGGTCAGGAGGATCAGGTGATCACGCAGTTGATTGCTGATGCGCATTTGCCTATTTCAATATTTTCTTTGGACACAGGAAGGCTTTTTCCAGAAACCCTTGACCTGCTATCCAGAACTGAAGCTAAATACAAGCAAAACATAAAAGTATATTACCCTACTACTTCCTCTGTAGAGAACTTGGTAAGTGATATAGGGATCAACGGGTTTTATGACTCTGTTGAAAATAGAAAGTCCTGCTGCTTTGTTCGCAAAGTAGAACCGCTTCGAAGAGCTCTTGCTGGAAATGAAGTTTGGGTGACGGGACTTCGCGCTGAGCAATCCGCCAACAGATCCGATATGAAGCGTATCGAGTGGGATGAAGGAAATCAGATTCTCAAATTCAATCCGTTGTTGGACTGGACTTTTGATCAAATGATAGCATACATCGACGAGAAAAACATACCATATAATCCGCTGCACGACAAAGGTTTCATCAGTATAGGCTGTGCTCCATGTACTCGCGCGATTATGGAAGGCGAAGATGCCCGTGCAGGCCGTTGGTGGTGGGAAGATTCGAAGAAGGAGTGCGGATTGCACGCGAAATAAGACACAAGATTATAGACACAAGAATCAAGACTGAGGCAAAGTTTGTCAGTCTGAGCGAAGTCGAAGACAAATAGAAGATAAAGTTTGAAGTACAATTTCAACCCGCAAATCGTACTTCGTAAATCATAAATATTATGAACAACCTATTAATACCTAATCCAAAAGAAGCAGAATCGATCCACATCATTCGTGAAGTGGCGGCGCAGTTTGAGCGTCCGGTTTTGCTTTTTTCTGGAGGAAAAGACTCGATCACGCTGGTTAGGCTAGCACAAAAAGCTTTTTATCCAGCTAAAATCCCTTTCCCTTTATTGCATGTGGACACTGGGCATAATTTTCCGGAGACAATCGAATTTAGAGATAAGCTAGTGGAAGAGCTAGGATTAGAGCTGATTGTAAGAAATGTACAGGATGCGATCGATCAGGGAAAAGTTCGTGAAGAGCGAGGACGGTATTCAAGTAGAAATTCCCTTCAGACTACCACACTTTTGGATGCCATCGAAGAATTCAAATTCGATGCTTGTATCGGTGGAGCGAGAAGAGATGAGGAAAAGGCCAGAGCAAAAGAACGGGTTTTCTCAGTTAGAGATGACTTTGGTCAGTGGGATGAGAAGAATCAGCGTCCAGAGCTGTTTGATATGCTAAACGGTAAAATCCATAATGGCCAGAACGTTCGTTGTTTCCCGATTTCCAACTGGACTGAACTGGACGTGTGGGAGTATATCAAAACTGAGAATATTGAGATTCCATCGATCTATTTTGCGCATGAGCGCGAGGTATTTATGCGTGATGGATTGATCTGGACTGCCAATGAGCATGTTTTCCGTGAGGAGCATGAGGAAGTAATGGTGAAAATGGTACGCTTCAGAACTGTAGGAGACATGACCTGTACTGCGGCTGTGTTTTCCGAGGCAGTTTCCTTGGATGATGTGGTTGGGGAAATCAGAGATTCTTCCATCTCCGAGCGAGGTGCGAGAATCGATGATAAGCGATCCGAAGCCGCGATGGAAACGAGGAAGAAAGTCGGATACTTCTAGGGTAACCTTTGAGGTGTCACCCTGAGCGAAGTCGAAGGGTCTCCTCGAAGGTTTTGATTCTATAGTTATATAAGATTTTAGAATTACGATTTACGAGGCTTACCTGAACCTCCACTATGTAAGCAGACTTCGGCCTTGTCTTTTATGCTGCTTCTCCAGAAGCAGTATTCTTAACAAACTCCAGATTACCCTTTAAAAAGAAACAACATGTCTGAAAATAGAAAACTTATAAAAATCGCTACTGCAGGATCTGTCGATGATGGCAAGAGCACGCTGATCGGGCGATTACTTTACGATACTAAATCATTGACTACAGATAAAATCGAAGCAATCGAGCGAAGCTCTAAGCAACGCGGATACGATTACTTGGATTTTTCTCTTGCAACTGATGGCTTGGTAGCTGAGCGTGAGCAAGGCATTACCATCGACGTGGCACATATTTATTTCAATACCGAGAAAACCAATTTCATTGTAGCTGATACTCCTGGTCATGTGGAATATACCAGAAACATGGTGACGGGAGCATCAACATCTCAGGTGGCGATCATCTTGATCGATGCGAGAAAAGGTGTGATCGAGCAGACTTATCGTCACTTCTTTATCGCCAATTTACTTCGAATCAGCCATGTGGTGGTAGCTGTCAATAAGATGGACTTGGTGAATTATGATGAGGAAGTCTTTTTGAAAATCAAAGCAGATTTTGATGTGTTAGTTTCAAAATCAGATTTCACAGAAGATCAGATCAACTTTATTCCTGTTTCGGCTTTGAAAGGTGAAAACATCGCCAGACAGTCAGAAGAAATGCCTTGGTATGTTGGAAATACACTATTGGATCATTTGGAGGTTTTGGAAGCAAAAGATTTGGAAGAAAGCACGGTGGCTAGATTTCCTGTTCAGTATGTGATCCGTCCAAAGACGGAAGCTTGGCATGACTTCAGAGGTTTCTCAGGAATGCTCTATGGAGGAAATCTGAAAGTGGGTGATGAGGTGACGCTTTTACCTTCTTTGAATACTTCTAAAATCAAAAGCATTCACTACTTCGATCAAGAAATTCAAGAAGCAGCTCCAGGAAGTTCCATAGCAATCACTTTGGAAACAGAAGTTGATCTAAGCCGGGGAGATATGTTGGTGAAAAGCTCAGCAGTTCCGCGTAGCGAAAAGCAAATAACGGCTACGATTTGCCAGGTAAACAACAAGGCATTGACAGTTGGGAAAAAATATATTTTGCAACACGGAGTGAATCGAGTGATGGCAAAAGTCGATCAAATAGAATCTAGAATTCACACGGATTTCACTGGGGGCGAAGATGCTCATTCACTAAAATTAAATGACATCGGACGCGTGCATTTCCGACTTAATAAGCCGATTCACTTTGATACTTATAAATCAAATAAGTCAAATGGAAGCTTTATCCTAATTGATGAAGCAGAGTACGATACCGTTTCGGTTGGATTTATAGAATAATTAGACCCTTCGACTCCGCTCAGGGTGACAATCTACTCACTTTCCAACCAGCACAAAAAACCTATTAAGCCATGCAAAGTTTTAGAACAGAACTTGAAAATAATATTGTAGAACAAGACATTATTGACCTAGAAAAGAAAATTGCGCTTTTCAACGGAGGTAATATTGACGAGGAAAAATTTCGTAGCCTTCGTCTGGCGCGCGGGATCTATGGCCAGCGTCAGCCAGGTGTTCAGATGATCCGGATCAAACTTCCTTATGGGCGCGTTTCTTCCGATCAATTGCGCAGGATTTGCAAAGTTTCTGACGAATACTCTACCGGAAGACTGCATATCACTACTCGTCAAGATATCCAGATTCACTACGTGAGTTTGGATCGTACGCCTGAACTATGGGCGGAACTGGAACGAGACGATGTTACCATCCGTGAAGCTTGTGGAAATACCGTAAGAAACGTGACTGCTTCTGAAACGGCAGGCATCGATGCCAATGAGCCATTTGATGTGACTCCTTATGCAGACGCGACTTTCAAATACTTTTTGAGAAACCCTATTTCTCAGGAAATGGGAAGGAAATTCAAGATTTCTTTTTCCTCTTCTGATGAAGATACAGGACTAAGTTATCTGCATGATTTGGGTTTTATTCCAAAAGTGAAAGTGATTGACGGAAAGGAAGTTCGTGGATTCAAAGTGATGCTTGGTGGAGGTTTGGGTTCACAGCCTAGACATGCCGACGTGTTTTCAGAGTTTGTCGAGGCAGATCAGATCATTCCATTTGCTGAAGCGGTGATCCGGATTTTTGATCGCCATGGAGAGCGGGCAAAAAGAATGAAAGCCAGAATGAAGTTTTTGATCAAGGACATGGGCTTGGAAGCATTTTTGGATTTGGTAGAAAGCGAAAAAAAGGCACTTCCATTTAAGTCATACCCTATCGATCATGAATCGTATGATGCTGCGCAAAAATTACCTGATGCTCCATCTGCGAAAGTTGAAGAAGAGCTTGGGTTGGACTTTGAGCACTTCAAACTCACCAATATTTTGCCTCAAAAGCAAAAAGGGTTTGTGTCTGTTGGCGTTAGAGTAACTCTTGGAGATTTCTACACAGATCAGGCTAGAAAATTGGCGGACTTGGTGGAAAAATATGCAAGCGCTGAAGTTCGATTTACCCTACGTCAAAACTTCCTGATCCGTGATGTTCGGGAGGATTTGGTTCCTTATTTCTATAAAGAATTAAAGGAAATTGGCTTAGCGTCAGCTGGCTATAATTCCTTGGGAGATATCACGGCTTGCCCAGGTACAGATACTTGTAATCTTGGTATCGCCAGTTCTACCGGAATTGCAGCTGAACTTGAAAAAGTGATCCTTGCTGAGTATCCTCAGTACCTGAAAAATCAGGATTTGGTGATTAAAATTTCAGGCTGTATGAACGCTTGTGGTCAGCATAACATGGCTCATATTGGTTTTCAGGGCATGTCCATGAAATCTGGGAAAGTCGTCATTCCAGCGCTTCAGGTTCTACTTGGAGGTGGAAATATGGGTGATGGAAACGGACGTTTTGCTGATAAAGTGACTAAAATCCCAAGTAAAAGAGGTCCTCAGGCATTGAGAATCTTACTTGATGATTTCGAAGCAAATGCAGATGGACAGGATTTCCTAAGCTATTATGACCAGAAAGGTCAGATTTATTTCTATGAATTATTGAAAGAATTGGGTGATGCTTCTACAGTGACTCCAGCCGATTATGTGGACTGGGGAAATACCGAAGAATATAAAATTGCAGTCGGCGTAGGCGAATGTGCCGGAGTGGTGCTTGACTTGGTTGCAACCTTGCTATTGGAGGCGAAGGAGAAAATTGATATCGCTCAAAAATGTCTGGAGGAAGGCCGCTGGTCTGATAGTATTTACCATCATTATGCGGGCTTGATCAATGCAGCCAAAGCTATTTTGCTCAGCGAAAGCGTGAGTACTAATTCCTATGCGAATATCATCAAGCAATTTGATGAGGTGTTTGTGGAATCTGGTAAAATCAATTTGGGAGGAACTTTCGCAGAGAAAATCTACCAGATCAATCAGAATGAGCCTACTGAGGAGTTTGCAAATGCTTATGCAGCGCAAGCCTTAGAAATCTACGGTTTGCTGAAAAGCTACCGTGAGGAAGAGGTAACTGCATGAACTCAATGATTCAACCGAAAGTAACGCTCGTTGGAGCTGGTCCAGGTGATCCAGAATTGATCACGCTGAAAGCTGTATTGGCTCTGAACAAGGCCGATGTGGTTTTGTATGATGCGTTGATCGATCCAGTTTTGCTTGAGCATGCGCCTGAAAGTGCAGTTAAGATATTTGTTGGAAAGCGAGTTGGGAAACACTCTTTTCCACAAGAAGATACCAATCAACTTTGCGTCAGCTTAGCTAAAAAGTATGGGCATGTGGTACGACTCAAAGGTGGAGATCCATTTGTCTTTGGACGTGGTTCGGAGGAAATTGAATACATAGAAGCCTTCGGAATCGCTACAGAAGTAGTGCCCGGGATTACATCAGCAATTGCGGTTCCAGCTTCAGCTGGAATTCCGGTAACCAAGCGGGGTGTTTCTGAGAGTTTTTGGGTCGTGACAGGCACCACTTCAGCTGGTGAACTTTCCAGGGATTTGGCTCTGGCTGCCCAGTCAACGGCTACTGTTGTGGTATTGATGGGAACTAGGAAGTTGGCTGAAATTTCAGAGGTTTATAGTAAGTTTGGAAAACCTGATCTTCCGATAGCAATCATCCAAAGTGGTACTACTCGCGATGAAAAGATTACAGCAGGCTTTATTTCAGACATTGTTCAGAAGGCTGAAGAAAGCAAAGTTGAGGCTCCCGCGATTATCATCATTGGTGAGGTAGTTCGTGAAAGCATGAAGCTGGCTGAGGTTTATCGGGAAGCAATTTCAGTGGCTGGAAGACATTAGCAAAAGGAGGTAAGTATAAAAGCTTAATTCAGAAAGCTGAAAAGCAGTTTTCAGTCCTTAATCTATATGTCTTGATACTTATGTCTATTATCTTGATACTAAAAAAATGAACCATCTATACCCCATATTTCTCAAAGTTCACGAACTTAATACACTCCTAGTTGGGGGCGGGTTTGTCGCCACTGAGAAATTAGAATTCTTACTTAAATCCAGTCCTCATGCGCAAGTGACAGTGGTGTCTCCGATGTTTAGACCTGAGTTTTTAGAGTTAGCAGAAAAGGCAGAAACGGTTACGCTGATTACAGATGTTTATCATGAAAAATATCTGGGGGGAAAACATATCGTGATTGCAGCCACAGATGATAAACCTGTGAACCGACAGATTCGGGACGAAGCAAAGGAGCGATTTCTGTTAGTCAACGTGGCTGATACCCCTGATCTCTGTGATTTTTATCTAGGAGGGATTGTCACCAAAGGCAATCTTAAAATCGCCATCAGCACCAATGGCAAATCTCCCACAGCTGCCAAGCGACTTCGTCAATTGTTGGAAGAAGTTCTTCCAGAGGAATTGGATGACCTCCTCAACAACCTCAATGCTTATCGAGATACCCTGAAAGGGGACTTTGACTATAAAGTGAAGGCGATGAATGAAATTACAGAGGGGTTTGTGAAGAAGAGAGCTTAAGGTTGATTGAGCAAAGAATTTTCTAGTGCATAAATTCTGAATTCTAATTCAATCTTCAATAGCAATAAAAAGCAGTTTTTCACTTGTGCTATTAGTGGTCAAATAGAGTTTATTACTTTTTATCTCGTATGAATCCACCGATTGTATTGCCTCCAAAAAATCATTTTCAAATCCTAATACCGGGAAAGTGTATGAGGCATTATTCGGTATAAACTCAATTCCTTCTTCAGGAGTAAACATTGAGAGACTTCCTGACTCACTGCTGGAATAACATCCTGTGATTTTATTAGAAAATGTCCTTAGGTTAAAAGCTGCTAGATTCTCACATGCTGATATTTTAGAGTCCTCCTTAGATAACTGGAGAGTTACTTTAAATACATTATCGTAATCTTCGCCTCCAAGGGTAAATACTGCAGTTCTAGCAAGGCAAGTCAGGTAGTCTAATGATTCATTATCGTTGGTGATGGTCTGAAATCCTGCAAACTCCCAGCTGCTAAACAAATCATAAACGCCGGACTTCTCTCTCAGGTCGTAGCAGCAAATGTCTTTAGGATTACAGCCCGAACCCATGGGAAGCGGTTCAAAAACTTCCGGATCACCAATTTCTTCAGAACAGCTTAAAAGCATAAAAATCAAAAGTGCTAAAAGAGGATTTCTCATAATGCTCAAAGGAATGAAGAATACCTTTTTATTTTAAACGTAGTGATAAGTTAACTTATTTTGGGATAAGGAGGTAAAATTCACCTACTTTAAAACAGACCTAGTTTTTCAATTTTTTATTTCCCCTAGTTACCCTATTTTTGTGCATCCATTAAATTAGCATTACCCCACATTATATATGGCATATTTATTTACCTCAGAATCAGTATCTGAGGGGCATCCAGATAAAATCGCAGATCAAATTTCTGACGCGCTGATTGATAACTTTTTAGCTTTCGACCCAAATTCCAAAGTAGCTTGTGAGACTCTCGTAACAACAGGACAGGTTGTTTTAGCCGGTGAAGTAAAATCAGAAATCTATTTAGATGTGCAGAAAATCGCCAGAGATGTAATCAACCGAATTGGTTACACCAAATCTGAATACATGTTTGAAGGTAATTCCTGTGGCGTGCTTTCAGCAATTCATGAGCAGTCTCAGGATATCAATCAGGGGGTTGACCGTCAGAGCCCGGAAGAGCAAGGCGCGGGTGACCAAGGGATGATGTTCGGTTATGCGACTAGCGAAACTGAAAACTACATGCCATTAGCACTGGATCTGTCCCACATGATCCTTCGTGAATTGGCTGAATTGAGAAGAGAAAATAAGGATATTACCTATATCCGTCCTGACTCGAAAGCTCAGGTGACAATCGAATATTCTGACGACAACGTGCCACAGCGAATTGAAGCGATTGTGGTTTCTACTCAGCACGATGATTTTGATGAGGAAGAAAAGATGCTTGCCAAAATCAAGTCTGATATCATCTCGATCTTGATCCCTAGAGTAATTGCGAAGTTGAAGCCAGAATTGCAAAAGCTATTTACTTCAGAAATTAAATATCATATCAACCCAACAGGCAAGTTCGTAATCGGTGGACCTCATGGTGACACTGGCTTGACGGGTAGAAAAATTATAGTGGATACCTACGGTGGAAAAGGTGCCCACGGTGGAGGAGCTTTCTCTGGTAAAGATCCATCTAAAGTTGACCGATCTGCAGCTTATGCTACCCGTCATATTGCTAAAAACATGGTTGCGGCTGGATTAGCTGATGAGGTTTTAGTACAAGTTTCTTATGCAATTGGAGTCGCCAAGCCAATGGGTATTTATATCAATACATATGGCACTGCCAAAGTAGATCTGAATGATGGAGCTATCGCAAAGAAAATCGAGGAGATCTTCGATATGCGTCCTTACGCTATTGAGCAGCGTTTGAAGTTGAGAAATCCCATCTATGAGGAAACTGCTGCTTATGGTCACATGGGAAGACAGAATGAAGTTGTGACCAAAACATTCCTATCCCCATATAGAGATGAGATCACCTTGGATGTAGAGCTCTTCACTTGGGAAAAGCTTGACTATGTGGATACGATCAAATCCAAGTTTGGAATATAAAAACTGAAGCCTCTCGAATTTCGAGAGGCTTTTTTTATATTATTCGAGTGTTTTCATTACCCTTTTTTCAACTCTTCATTTATAGTTTTAGGTCGTTCAAATTCATTCAACTATTTATTCAATAAAATAACTGTAGTTAATTTTGATTTCTATTTTTTTTTTTATTTACGCAGACGTCATTTCTAGTTCATCGGTGAATTTTTCTAAATTTTTAAACACAATCTAAAAAATCATGAAAAAGAAAATTTCAATTTTACTAGTTAGCCTTATTGGCTTCTTCCTATTGTCTTTTGACAATTCTAACGCGCAGGAAATTTCTACAGGAGAGGGGATTGCCCTTGCAGGTGTAGCATTAGGTGTTTACAATGCAATTGATGAGAATTGCGATGATAAAAGAAAAGAAGGTACCCTTCAGACACGATGTAAAGACGGTGGTTGCGTGACCGTAAGTTGCATTTCATTCAGAAAAGCTTGTGATAAAGCTGATGATTGTTAGTAAAAATAAGAAGGCCTATTACAAATGGGCCTTCTTACCTTGTTTGATTTTAATAAGCCTTTTCTCCTGCGAGTCAAATGAAATTAAGATTGCCAATGATTCCAAAAGTTTTGAATGGTCTCAGATTTCCATAGATACTCTCGAGATTACACCCTCACGCGCCTCACAGCTTGGGTTTTTCCAGGTAAAAGATAGTTCGATCTATTTTGTGGATCAAGCATATGGTTTGGTTGAGGAGTTTATGCTTAATGGTGAATCGGATGGAGTAAAAAAGCGGGAGCTTGATGGTCCGGAAGAATTAATGGGAGTTTCTGAATTGATTCCTAGTCGAGAAGGCTTTGTCATAAGGCACGATTGGGTGTTTTATTTCTATGATCAGGATTGGAATTTTTTGAGAAAATCTGTTCTACAATTTCCTTCATCGGTAAGCTATGATGAGATAATGGACAATCCCAAGGGTGATTATATTGGGATGTATGAATTACAAAATTACAATGCGAGGACAGTTGAGCTACCAGATGGAGACTTATTGACCAAATTGGACGTTGAGCACCCGATTTTTAATGCTTTTATCTCACGTGCTTATTATCGAGATAGTAGGGTTTTAGGGAAAATCGATATGCTTTCTGGCAAAGTGAAAGAAATTAAGATTACTAGGCCAGCTAGCTATGAGGCATTCAGCTTTGTCCCTTTTCACAATAAATTTGATTTTGATGTGACTAAAACTAATCTTATTTATGTCACTCATGAGATAGATTCGCTTATTTATGTTTATGATCAGGATTGGAATTTGAAAGAATCGTTTGGCGCCGCAGGCAAAGAAATGAATACCAACTATACCCAGTCCCAAAATCTGGATGTGGCCTTTGAAAGCAATTATTTCTATGCTTCAAGAAAAAGTGAAGGATTTTATAAAGATATCTTCGTGGACGAGGAGAATGAGCTTGTTTTCCGAACCTACCGCCAAGGCAGTGATCGCCAAGATCTTTTAGATGAAACTTACAATCCACTCCGATTGCAAATCTTCAAACGAAACAAGTTATTAGGAGATTATTCTGTACCAGGTAAATTCAAGATTCTCGGGAAGGTAGGAGTTCAATATATTGCTGATGGATTTTTTGACGAACAAAATGAGAAACAAGGGTTTTATATTTTAATACTTAACTAATGGGAGCATTGAAGTATTTGGTGTCCTTGTTTTTGATCCTAAGTTCACTGAGCAGCTTTTCTCAAGGATTGGTCAGTGGTAGTGTGACCAATTCAACTTCAGGAGCGCCGGTACCTTTTGTCAATATCATCATCACGGACTTGGTAAAAGGTACGGTTAGCAATTTAGATGGTGATTTTAATTTCCGCCTCCCGGCAAATGCTCAGGATGGTATGGAAGTGGTGTTCTCACACATTGGCTTTGAATCTAAGACTCTTAAAGTCCAAGATCTAAAAAAATCTCCCATTGAAGTGAAGTTGAGCCCAAGCGAGTATGATCTAGATCAGGCAATAGTGCTGGATTTTGATCCAAAGAAAATAATGGAGCGAGCCCAAGATAATCTGGAGAAAACTCAATATGGTCAACCTCATGAAATCGATGTATTTTATAGAGAATTGATTTGGGCCAATGATATTATTCAGGGTATGGCTAGAGCTGTAGGATATTTACATTCAGAAGGCTACCACGAGAAACATTCCAGAAAGCCTACGACAAGTGGTGATGATTACAATTTTATGACCATAAGCGATATCCAGAAAACGCAATATGGGATTCTAACTAGCAGGACGGGACGGCCAAGAGGAGCTATAGGTGACTTTATTTTTCCTTCACTTGCTTATAGACTTTGGGATTTTAAGATCAATTGGTTTGACTATGAGTTGCTCGGGGGTAAAATAATCGGTGATCGAGAAGTATTTGTTTTAGCTGTGAAGGCTAAAAATAATGGCGTAAAAAGTAAAGCCTCCAGATGGGGGTACAGTTTGTATGGGTTACTAGAGAAAGCGGTTTTTTATATCGATCAAGAGGACTATGGAATTCACATGATAGAGCTTCATCAGCAATTTCCTGCCAAGCGAGAGATTAATGAAAAAGTCGGTCAATACTATCTTCAAAAAGAAAGAGAGGCGGTCGTTAAATTCAGAAGAGATCCAGTAGGAAAATACTTTTTCACTTATAGTAACTACCAGGCGGCCTATACCGATTTTGGGTTTCAAACTGAAGAAAATCCTCTCACGCGTGAGGTTAAAGAATACGCGGAGCTTTATGTATTAGATTATAGTATGGAAGTATTAGACAATAAACAGTTGTCTGAAAAATACCAAGCTCCGGTAGCAGGAGTGTATCCCGATAGGTCCATATATTATCATCCTGATCGGTACAATGGATGGATTTTTATTGCTGGAAAAGCCAGGTATCAGCCTAGCTTTTGGAAGAATTTTGACTACCCTTCCTATCCTGGTGAAAAGCAGCTGGAAGAATCGCTTTCTCAAGAAAGAACTTTGGAGGAGCAATTTGTCGAATTTCGAAACAATCAATTTTACCTCTATCCAATGCTAAGAAGGCGACATGGTTTAAAGGAGTACGTTTGGGATCGATCTGGATTGTTAAATCATCCAGCAGGGTATTAAAAAGGAAACCGCTTAGATCAATTCCAAGCGGCTTCAATTATAATTTTATTCTTGGATTAGTTTTCCTGCTCTTGGATTACGAAGCCTTCTGAGTTCAGTCCACACTTCTGACTTAGCTCATTCAGTTCTTCCTCCCATAGCTCAATGTTCGCGTCACTTTTTTTAACCTCTAGGTCAAGGGCTCGCAAATTTTCATCATCTTCATTCGTCCATTTTCCTATGGACATATTGTTTGTGAGCTCATCTACTTTTAGAGAGTTCTCTCTCCAGACTTCTATGAATTCATCGATTTGAGTTCTCATCGTCGAATACTCTGCCTCACAATTGGTTTGTTCACCATTAAAATCTATTTGGAGCATTTCGGTGGTATCACCATCGGCTTTTTTGACTTCTAGTAAATATGCCTGATCTCCAATTTTTTCTGATAGGCTAATTACTTTGTCAGAGGTGTTTTTCCATTCAGCAACCAAGAACTTGAGCTTCTCAGTTTTTTCTTCTGAAGGGCTACAGCTGATAAATAATCCTAAAATTGCCACTAATATTAATCTGTAATTTTTCATGATGACTGAGGGTTTATGGTTAAGCTCATTGACCAAGAATTTCCCATAATCGGGAAAATTATTTCACGGCGTTTTCAAAAACTCCTTTTTCAATCGAGTTATTTACGTTTCAAAAGGTTCAATGAACTATCGATAAGTTTGACTCATAAATAGTCCAAAGAGTATTCCAAGTGTCGGGTCGAATTGCCTATTGCTCATCATCCTGAATTAGGAAATTGATATTAGTTCACTTTGTTTTTTTGAAAAAATGGAGGCTTAGCGACAAAGTAGTACTGTTCGTGGGATCGGTTGCTGTCACCTTTTGACATCATTAGTTAGGACAATTACATAGCGATTTTTGATGCTTAACTGATGTCAAAACATCTCCTCAATCAGCTCAGTATAAAAGTCTCTCACTTCCATACCAATTGCACGTATTTGCTGGGAAATTAGGCTAGTTTCAGTTTGGCCAGGAACTGTGTTTACTTCGATGAAGTAAAATTTTCCAGTTTCGTGTTGAAGAAAATAATCTACACGGATTGCGCCTTTGCAGTTTAGCTTTTCATAGATCTTTGGAATAATTCGGTTCACACGAGCTACTTCTTCTTCGTTTTGGCGACCAGGAGTGATTTCTTCTGTTACTCCAGGGACATATTTGGACTCAAAGTCAAAAAACTCCTTGCTACTCACGATCTCCGTGGCGGGAAGTACGGTGATTTCTCCTTTGCCCTTATAGCAGCCTATAGAAAACTCTCGACCAGATATGAATTCTTCAACAAGTACCTGCTTATCCTCTGCAAAGGCCTTTTCTAGCGCTTCAGGTAATTCCTCCCAGGATTTTACTTTACTCATCCCGATGGAGCTACCACCGTTATTTGGTTTGATGAAGAGAGGTAAGGTCAACTCATCTTCCACTCGCTGGAGATTTTTAACACTGTTTTCAAACAACTGTAGGGATTTGGCAATATTCAATTCCTCGATATCATCTACAATAGCTTTCGTATAGCCTTTATTCATCGTGATAGCAGAGCTGAGCTGATCACATGTGGTATATGGAATGCCGATCATATCGAAGTAACCGGCAAGTTTGCCATCCTCGCCCGGAGAACCATGAAGGATATTGAAGACACCATCAAAGGTGATTTTGTCATCGCCGATCGTGATGCTGAAGTCATTCAGATCCACCGGTATTTTTTCCCCTGAAGCACTCAAAAAATGCCAATCACCAGGATAAATCAGGATTTTGTAAACGTCGTAAAGATTGCGGTCAATGGTTTTTTCCACCACAGCCGCACTCTTCAGTGAGATCACAGACTCTCCAGTATATCCTCCTGTTACAAGTGCAATTTTTCTCTTCATAGCTAGTTGACTTAACACTGCGAATTACTCGAATTTTTTGGGATTTTCCACTGGACTGATTCCTTTCCTGCAAATTGTGGGTGATATTTCCTGTAGATGTTTGTTGATTTTCGCGGAGATGTATGTTGGTTTTCCGCGCAGATCTACGCAGATAACTCCCGCAGATTAACGCGGATTTTGTAAAAAAACTAAGCGTTTATATTCTATCAAAAATCAGCGCGTTTTTTCTGCGTAGATCTGCGGGAAACTATTCTATTAAAATCAAATTAGTTTCTCTCTGCAGGAAATATCACTCCAACTTTATCTGATCCAGGTAGAATTTCATTCGAGTATGATCGCGTGGAAGAAAGTCAATCTTGTCAATTTTGTCCTGCTTGTGATTGTAGAATACTTCTACGTATTCATTTTCGAGAAGATAGAGATTCACCTTGTGCTTGTAATAGCGTATGCCCACGACGAAAGTGCCTTCCGAATAGAGGGTATTGATTTTTTTGTGAAAAGGAAGGTTAGTGAATTCTTCTTTGCTCATATTACCAGTTGTCGTGGTTAAGTTAACGAAATGAATCCCCCTTTTGCTAAAAAAAGGTTGATTCCTGATTGACTTCGGCTTATAATTGAAAGAACAAAAACCACTATGCTGCGCAAACAATTCCGTTTCACCGCTTTTTTTCTTGTTGTTGGATTGATGCTTGCGAGTTCCTGTGCATCAAAAAGGAAGGTGACTAGTGAGCCATTTAATACGGTGATTCAGACAGCCCGAAGTTACACAGGAACGCCCTATCGCTATGGTGGTACTACTCGGGCAGGTATGGATTGCTCAGCATTGGTCTATCACTCCTTTTACTCAGTAGGGATTACAATGCCAAGAATCTCAACGGATCAAAGTAAAATGGGAAAGAGTATTCGTACCAATGAAATTAAACCTGGCGATGTCTTGTTTTTTGCCACAGGTAGAAGAAGGAAGCAAGTAACCCATTCAGGTATTGTAACCGAAACGCCACGAGGGGATATTCGCTTTATTCACTCCTCCTCCTCATTGGGTGTTTCAGAAGACTACCTGAGTAATAATTATTGGTCAAAAGCCTTTTTGTTTGCAAGGAGGATATTAGAGTAATTTTTAGGTATAAAGGCTTTTTTAAGCGAATGATGGACAATTAATTAAGAAGCTGTAGATTATTTCCCAAATATCCTTTGGGTTTAGGCATTATTGGTTAATTTTGCGGTCGAATTCAAAAAGCATATCCTTTTTACATTTCAATTATCAAATGGCAAATATTGGAAAGATAACTCAAGTGATCGGGCCCGTAGTGGACGTTTCCTTCGAAGGCGGCAAGCTGCCAAACATCCTTGACGCGGTAGAAGTTACCAAAGAAAATGGCCAAGTGGTCGTAATGGAAGTTCAACAGCACTTGGGTGAAGATCGAGTGAGAACTATTGCAATGGACTCCTCAGAAGGGATGGTTCGTGGCATGGAAGTAAGAGACCTAGGTCTTCCTATTTCAGTTCCTACCGGCGAAGGCATCAAAGGACGTCTTTTCAACGTGGTTGGAGAACCGATCGATGGTTTGCCTGCTTTACCAGCTGGTAAGAGACTTCCAATTCACAGATCTGCTCCTCGTTTTGAAGACCTTTCTACAGCTACAGAAGTACTTTTTACAGGTATCAAAGTAATTGACTTGATCGAGCCTTATGCAAAAGGTGGTAAGATCGGTTTGTTCGGTGGTGCTGGTGTAGGTAAAACTGTATTGATTCAGGAATTGATCAACAACATTGCGAAAGCATACGCTGGCCTATCTGTATTTGCAGGTGTAGGTGAAAGAACAAGAGAAGGAAATGACTTGCTTCGTGAAATGATCGAGTCAGGCATCGTGACTTACGGTGATGACTTCGTCCACAGCCTTGAAGAACAAGGTGGATGGGATCTTTCTAAAGTTGATTTGAAAAAACTAGAAGACTCTAAAGCAACCTTTGTTTTCGGTCAGATGAACGAGCCTCCAGGGGCACGTGCACGAGTTGCCTTGACAGGTTTGACTTTGGCAGAATATTATAGAGACGGTGAAGGTGATGGTGCTGGTAAGGATATCCTTTTCTTTATCGATAACATCTTCCGATTCACGCAGGCAGGTTCAGAAGTGTCCGCACTTCTAGGACGTATGCCATCTGCGGTAGGTTACCAGCCAACTTTGGCAACAGAAATGGGTACCATGCAGGAGCGTATTACTTCTACTAAAAACGGTTCCATTACTTCTGTTCAGGCGGTTTATGTACCTGCGGATGACTTGACGGATCCGGCTCCAGCGACAACTTTCGCTCACTTGGATGCTACTACTGTATTGTCTAGAAAGATTGCCGAGCTAGGAATTTATCCTGCGGTGGATCCTCTGGATTCTACCTCCCGTATTCTTTCTCCAGATATCTTGGGTGATGAGCATTACGGATGTGCGCAGCGAGTGAAAGAGATTCTTCAGCGATACAAAGAATTGCAGGATATCATTGCAATCTTGGGTATGGAAGAACTTTCTGAAGAAGATAAGCAAGTGGTACACAGAGCTAGACGTGTACAGCGTTTCCTTTCTCAGCCGTTCCACGTAGCAGAGCAGTTTACAGGCTTGAAGGGTGTATTGGTAGATATCAAAGACACCATCAAAGGCTTCAATATGATCATGGACGGTGAGTTGGATCACCTTCCAGAAGGAGCTTTCAACTTGGTAGGTAGCATCGAAGATGCCATCGCTAAGGGAGAGAAAATGTTGGCTGAAGTTAGGTAAATCAGTTGTCAGTTTTCGGTTGTCAGTTTTGGTAGCCGAAAACGTGCAATAGTTAATATTTAAACGGAGACTTCATCTATGATTTTTCAGAGAAATAGTCTCCAAACGATATAAAATTCCATGCATTTAGAAATCGTCACACCGGACAAAAAAGTATTTCAGGGTGAAGTATCCGAGGCCAGTTTTCCTGGTGCCAACGGATCATTTCAGGTGCTGAATAATCACGCTCCGATCGTATCGGCTTTGGCAAAGGGAACTGTGTCCTTTACCACTCCTGAAGGAAAGCAATCCATGATCGTGGATGGCGGAGTAGTGGAAGTAAAAGACAATGTGATTGTGGTCCTGGCTGAGAAAGTAGTCGACTAAGAAACCATCTCAATATATTGAAAAGGTCTCCTGTGTGAATGGGAGACCTTTTTTGGTTGTCCTCAACTAGTCGAAATAACTATTCAATAGGTATAAACTCATCGCGATAAAAGTTTTTTAATATGACTTCTTAACTTTTTACACGTCTAATAATTTTGCTTTTTAAGGCTTCAGACTACTAAAGTCAAAAGTGTGAATAACCATTTCGTCCTCATTGAATTCGGCGTTGTTTGGATGCATTGGGAATAAGTTTAGTCCTTTATCATTGACAAAATAGTGGTGAGCTAAGTAAGTGTTTCTGGGCAGTATAAACTCTTTAATTAAGGAAAAGTCTGATGGATCATATATACTTATTGTAAAGTACGTAGGGGATGAACTGAATTGCATTGGATCCTCATCCTTTTTGATCTCTTCACCAGGCCAGCCAAAACGATATAATAAGTTTTTATATGAGTCAAAATAAAGCCCTAAATTTTTTGAACTGACAAAAGACATCCTAATATTTTCATCAATTGATTGAGACATTCGAGAAGAATTGTAATATTCGTTTGAAAAGTTTTTTATTAATTCTGAATCCAGATTATATTCCTTATAATCAATTCCATTGAAATCAACTTCTATAAGTGTATTGCTTTGGTAATTGAGTAAAAGCATTTTACTTGTTGTTGCTGTAACACCAAAGTTGATAAAATTCTTAAATTTTAACAGAGAGGATGGAGTTTTGAAATTAAGGTATTCAAAATTTCCTGTTAATGTGTTAAATGAAAGAATCGGTGGATAGTTTTGTAATGCTTCTTCATTTAAATCTGAAGGTGAAAGAATTTCCAGATCTCGAATAATCAGGTACAAAATACCAGCATTGTTAGTCTCAATCATGTTGGAATACCTTGTCATGGAAGCGGCCAACACACCAAGTTTTGAATAGTTGTGATAATCATAATCAGCTACCCATTTTCCTTTAGAGTTAATTAAGCTCAACTCGTAGGCCATGGTAGGGATGTAGATGCTGTCAGCATTCAATACGTAAAATCCTAGAGGGTTACCCAAGCCATTTGGTCCATCTCTTTCAATTTTAATGGTATTTATTAGAATCTTTTTCGATAAATCGAAGATACTTATTGTTTCGCGATTAGGGTTCCACCAATAAAGGTTACCGTCAACATATTGCAAAGTTCGTGTATAGGTATCCGTTTTTCTATCTATTGGAATTATTTTGGTATCAATAAGGTAGTCAAGTGGATTGTTTGATGATTCTTTATTTGTAGAGCAAGAAAATATGCCCGCAAAGGATAGTATTATTAGAATTTTTTTCATTAATAAATTATGTCAAATTTATTAGATCAGAACACAGTTCCATAAGTCAATATTTCGGACTGGGAATTAGAATTAAACAAAATATATTATAACACCTTCTTTAAAATTAAATGAGGCTGTCATCATTAAAAGACAGCCTCAAATATTAGTATTAAGGTGTAACCACTGGATAAGTAGTGCTACAATCAGGTCCCCCATATGCACAATATCCATCAGGGGCTGATGTGAGGCAGAAGTGCACCTGTTCGCTCCATCTGCATAAAATTGTCTGATCTTCATCTGCATCAGCATCTACGCTTGCCATCGCTGGCTGCACCACTGTAAAACTTGCCAATACCATACCTAGTACGGCAAGGGTTAAAAACGCTAATTTTTTCATGATTAATTTGTTAAAGTTAAAAGATAATTAAAAAGCTAGCTTAGTTCAAACTATAAACATCATGGTTGAAATGCAAATCCTTATTTCTATGATTTTATAAACGGTTAATTTAAATGGGGGGGGTAAATATTTAGTTCGAATGTGTTTTGTTATTAGCCTTTCAATACCACCTGCTCTGATCAATCCAGCTTTTCTGGAGTCCAATCTTTCGATTACATCAGATTTCAAACTTTAGCTTTCAGCTTTTACTAATTGCTCTCTATCACCTGACCCTTTTCCCGATACAGATCCACAGGACCATCAAGCAAGACTGCCAAAACGGTAATGTCTTTGTCGTATACATTATCAGGAATATCGATGTATTTCATGCCCGGTACTGCGCTCCAGTACATCTTGCCTACTTCTCTGGATTGTAGCTTGGTGCCATTACCTACTACCCAGACGCGTTGAATTTTATTCTTCAGACCTTTGATGGCAAGAGATTCATTGACTTTATAGTCTAGGTAGATATAAAGGATAGTATTGTCCTTTGAAAGTGTGGTAGGTGCATAGACGTGGCCATCTGGAATACCAGCTTGAGTTTCAAATATCGCAGACTCATGCTTGGATGTCCAGCGCCCAAATGCATTCAAGATATTTACCGCTTCATCAGGAATACTTCCGTCAGGTTTTGGCCCGAAGTCCATCAACAGATTCCCTCCCATGTGGAGGCAGTCAACAAAGATCCGTAGCAGTTCACTTGGGCTTTTATACTGATCATCATTTCCTTGATAGCCCCAGCTGTTGTTCATGGTCATGCACAGCTCCCAGAACTCACTGCTCGGTCTCGTTACTGGAACTCCTTGCTCAGGAGTATCGTAGTCCCCGAAGCCTGGCCCGAGTCGTGAATTGATGATCAGGTTCGGATTATATCCCAAGAGTTTCTCTTTCAACTCTGCACTTCTCCATTCTTCTGGCTTGTGCTCCCAGTCCCCATCAAACCAATATAAGTCTGGATTGTATTGCTCCGATAATTCACCTAGTTGTTTGAAATTGAAATCAGTGAATTTCTTAAATCTCTCAGGATCGTTTTTATAGCGATAAGTTTCTCTCGTGTTTCTATCGTAATCTGGGTGTGACCAATCCAAAACGGAAAAATAGATTCCTTTTTTCAGCCCTTCCTTCTCCAATGCTTTCATGAATGGCCCTACCAGATCTTTTCCTGCAGGCGTTTTCTTAACGACAGAAAGATCGCTGGCTTTGGTATCCCAAAGTGCCACACCATCATGATGCTTGGCAGTGAGGACAGCATATTTTGCTCCGCTTTGCTTGATTAATTTTGCCCACTTTTCTGGATCATATTCCGAAGCAGTGAACCCATCCAATTGCTTCATGTAATCCTCATAGCTGATGTAATCGTTGAAGAACGACCAGGATTCGTCAATGCCATTGACAGAATAAATTCCCCAATGGATGAAAATGCCCAACTTGGCATCAGCAAACCATTCCATTTTCTCAGGAGTTTCTTGGGAAAATGCTACGGTAGATTGAGTGAAAATTAGGAGTAGAATGCCTAGCGCTAGAAAGTAGCTTTTGATGGAAGTGCTGATGTTCACGATATACTAATTGAGATTCAGGATAAAATTAGGCAATATGCCCTATATATCAAGAGCCTTGAAAAGAGTTTATTATGAGTGGTCCTATTGTTTTTAGAATATTATCAATACCTTTGTGCCCACGAAAGGGGGTGTATAGATATGATCATAGTTAACGTAAAAGAGAACGAATCAATCGAGAAAGCGCTAAAGCGTTTCAAAAAGAAGTTTGACAAGACTGGTGCAGTCCGTGAACTTCGTGCGAGACAAGCTTTCACTAAGCCTTCCGTAGTAAGAAGAGCACAAGTCATCAAAGCAGCTTACAAGCAGCATCTTCAAGAAGAAGCAGCGAAGTAATCAGTTTTGACTTCAGATATCAAACGCACTTGCCATCAAGCAGGTGCGTTTTTTTATGCCCTTTTGTGATTTTGCCCATCGATTATTCACTTATTTTCTCCTAACTTATCTTCTGAGTTACCTGACATATGATCGATTCTTTCATCAATTATTTAGAGTTTGAGAAAAAAGCTAGTCCCCACACTGTGGATGCTTACCGCCGTGATTTAGGGCAATTCGAAGAGTTTGTATCGCTTTCATTCGAAATAAATGAAATTTCTGAAGCCAAGCATCCTGAACTCAGAGCATGGGTAATTGATCTGGTAGATAGTGGATTAAGTACTACTTCAGTCAACCGAAAAATCGCCACACTGAGGTCCTATTACAAGTTTTTGCTGCGATCACGGATCATTTCTACCGATCCAACGTATAAGTTAAAGGGTCTTAAAAACCCAAAGAAACTTCCTGAATTTGTACAAGAAGAGGCCATAAAATCCGTTTTAGATGAAAGCGTCTATGAACCTACTTTCGAAGGTCAGCGAGACAAAATGGTGATGGAGTTTCTTTACCTCACTGGTGTCAGGCTGTCTGAGTTAATTGGTTTACAATGGTCGGATATCAATTTAATAGAGGATTCGGTGAAGGTGTTGGGAAAGAGAAAAAAAGAAAGAATAATCCCTATTACAAAAGGCTTAAAACAGAATATTTTGCTGTATAAAAAAGTATTTGAAGAAAGGTTTTCTAAAGTTAGTCAAACTGACTACTTTATTGTCAGCAATCAACAAAAGCAAAGTTATCCTATGATGATTTTTCGTATCGTCAGGCACTATCTAGATCTTTTCGCGCAGACATCCAAGCGCAGTCCTCACGTTTTGCGACATACTTTTGCTACTCATTTGCTCAACAAAGGTGCTGATCTGAATGCTGTTAAAGATTTGCTAGGTCATGCAAATCTCGCGGCCACTCAGGTGTACACGCACAATTCCATGGAAAAACTTAAGGCTGTGTTCGAACAGGCACATCCGAAAGCATAAATAAATAATTTGTTCACCACTAAATGCAAATCAATATGAAACTGCAGATGCACTCCATCCATTTTGACGCCGATCGCAAACTGATCGACTTTATTCAGAAAAAAGCTGACAAACTGGATACTTACTATGATCAAATCATAGACGGAGAGGTTTTTTTGAGGCTAGACAAAAATGACAACAACGCAAATAAACTAGTAGAAATCAAACTGAATGTGCCAGGAAAGCAATTCTTTGCTAAGACACAGGCTGATTCCTTTGAAGCTGCTTCTGACGATGCCATAGAGGGATTGAGGAGACAGATCAAGAAATACAAAGAAAAAGTTGTCCTGGCTAAACAGTAACGGATAAGGATAGTAATTTTGTGGCACCTCTCAGTTTCTGGGAGGTGCTTTTTTTTTGACACATCACCTTATGCAGAAGTCACCGAATTACTCTCTTTATTTTTGGCTGGTCAGTTGTGGGCTGATCTTCGCCAAGGTTTTATTTACCCAGAGGCCGGAGATAGACCTGTTCACTGAAGAAGCCCAATACTGGCTTTGGTCTCAGAATATGGCTTGGCATTATTATTCCAAGCCGCCACTGGTAGCGGTTCTCAATTATATTAGTACGGCTATTTTGGGCAATACGGAACTTGGAGTAAGGATAAATGCCATTTTTTGTGGTGTTGGGATGTCTTGGGTGATTTTTCTTTTCGGTAGGCATCTGTATTCTTCCAAGGTAGGTTTCTGGGCTGCGATGATTCTTCAGGCCATGCCTATGTGGTGGCTTGCTTCTATTTTTCATATGACAGATTCCTCACTCACTTTTTTTTGGGGTTTGAGTATTTATCTGGCATACCGAGGAACAGAAGATGGTAGGAAATTCTGGTGGGTCTGGGCAGGTGTGGCTGCTGCCTTTGGCTTGATGGCTAAAATAGTCATGATTCTGATCTTTCCATTTCTTCTTTTATACCTGATATATACCAAAAACTGGAAGACTCAGAGTAAGAATTTCATCCTGTTTGTGGGGATCACTTTATTGGGTTTCATCCCAGCTTTGATCTGGAATTGGCAGAATGATTTTGATACATTCAAGCATTTGGCAGCACTGAGTGGTGGTGGAGGCGGTGAATCTAAATCCTTTGATGTAGGAAAGTCTTTTGGGCAATTCTTCGAATACCTAGGAGGTCAGCTGGCGATGATTTCGGTGTTTCTGCTTCCTTTGTTTGTGGGAGCTTTTAGAAAAGTAATTCAAAGCCAAGACCGAGTAAAGGTCTACCTGCTTTTACCGGCAATAATGTCTTGGGCTGCTTTCGCTGCCTTGAGCTTTTTGACTTCTATTGAGGTGAATTGGCCGGTTTTTGCCTATGGTAGTTTGGCGATTCTGATGGCGGCTTGGGTGTGCGAGCAAAGCATGACCTGGCAGAAAATTCGAAATTGGGGAGTTGGATTGAGTATAGGTTTGCCTCTGTTTTTCCTACTTCCTGATTTTACTTTCCTGAAAAGTATATCTCCCATCAAAAAAGCTGAGAAATCTGCTTTCAGAAGAATGGCTGGCTATGAGCCTTTAGCAGATAGGCTCGTCGCATTACGAGATAGTTTGGGAATTGAAGACGCTTACATCTTTTCAGAAACCTACCACATGGCTTCTGAGCTTTCCTTTTACCTTCCTGATCATCCACAAACCTATATGTTAAACATGGGCGCAAGAAAGAATCAATTCGATCTTTGGCCTGGAATGGAGCAGTTTGTTGGAAAGGATGAATTCGGAATTTTCGTGAGTTGGAATTTCGATTCGCCTGGAGAATTTGCAGATTTTAAGGAATTGATTTATGAAGAGGAATTGCCTATAACATTCCGAGACGAACCGCTTCGGGTAGCTAAGATTCAAGTTTGGAGGAAGCTGGTTTCCTTTAATCCATACCTACCAGAGACGTATTAATTTACTTTTTCTCCAGCCAATAGTAAATCTTCCCATTTTCCTTCACTAACGAATCAAACGCTGGATTGCTTAGATTTTGAAGAAGAAAAGGGATTTGTTTGGAGTTCCAGTTTACCGAACCCACGTGAATCGTGTAGGAGTCTTTGGGGATCAGGGGAAGGTATTTATCTTCTACGATTAGGTAGTTGTACTCGGTTGATTTGCGGAGCAACTCCTCGTCTGTCAGCTTCTTTTCCCCTGTCAAATCAGTCATGTAATAATCAGGGCCTAAATAAACTCTGATCTTGCTGCTCGTGTGTATATTTCCGATGAACCCGATTTCCTCTTTTGGATCTATTTCATTAGCTGATACAAATACTTCAATTTGCTCACCTTGCTCTGGCAGGGATATTTTTGCAGTAACTGTGGTTAGGAGAAAAAATAACAATAGAAATGAATAAGAAAGTGCTTTTGGGAGTTTTTCTCCTTTGGAAGTCAGTTGGAAAAGATAAATCAAGATAGAGAATCCCAGTCCCAATTGAAGGTAAATCCATACAGAACTACCTAATTGAAAGTTTATCCAAAAGCCGAAAACACCAATAATTAAACAAAGAAACAAGAACACCCAAACACTGATTTTTAGACCCAATTTCCTGAACTCAAATTCTCCTTTTACAAGTAGCCAACCGAGCAAAACTGCTAGAACTGGTGCGACTGGTAATAAATATCGCTCATAGAACTTGCTCGTCATGGCTCCCATTCCCAGAATTGCCAAGCCCCACAAAAGTGCAAATCCGAAGAATACTGCATTTTCAGCCCATGCTTTTCTTGTGCTTTCTTTGAATTTTGGGATTACTAGAAGTATCCAAGGAATAAAGATGGCAATCAAAATTCCTACTGCGAGAAACCCATTTTTCAGAATCATTAGATACCTCGAAGTTACCCGAGCACCGACTTGGTCTTCAAGAAAGCTATCCAGATAGGTAGGTCCGTGGATTTGCCACATCGCTACAAACCAGAAAAGTCCGATGAAAATAGCAACTGCTATTGATGGAAGGTGGAGAAAGGCCCTAAATGAAAGTCTTTTCCAAGGGTTCAATAAGAGGTAAAGAATGCCTAGCCCACCCAAAGCCACAGCTGGAATTCCCTTTACTTCAAGAGCAAGTGCTAAACTTAGATAAAGTATCCAGAGGTATTTTTTTGGAGCTTGATCACCAAATCTCATCAAGCCCGCAAAACCTACGGCACTGAGCGTCATCGTCAATCCTAGCAAGACATCCGGAATTGAGCGGGTTGCGGATAAAATCAACACCGGATTTGCAGCGATGATGAGCGCTGAGATTCCAGCTACTTTTTTGTCCTCAAAAAGTAACTTAGCTAGCCAATACGTAGCGCCTACGGTTAATGCTCCAGCGAGTAAAAAGAAGAATCTAGAAGCAAATGCGCTTACACCAAAGAGTTTGAATCCTGCCAATACTACCCAATAAGTACCAATTGGCTTCCTAAACCGCAGTTCTCCATTTCCCAAATAAGTAGTCAGGTAATCTCCATTTTGAAGCATTTTCACTGCGGCGTCGGTATAATACATTTCGTCAGGAAAATGCATATGGAAGCTCAGTGCAAACGGGCCAACAAGGATGGCAAATGCTGCCATGACCACCCATGGATTAATTTGGGAATCTTTTAAAGACATGCCGCAAAGATAAACCGATTGAAGTGTTTAAGTCCAAATTTTCGTTGGCATCCGAACCGAATCCTAGCTTTTTTGTCCTAGGAAGTAATTTCCCGTATTTTTGACAAAATTTTATCGCATGTCCAAGCCACAGATTTCCGTAGTAATCACTGTTTATAATGAAGAGGATAATATCCAGCCACTTTTAGAACAAACTTATGCAGCGCTTGCGGCGATCGATTATGAGGTGATTTTGATCGAGGATGGCTCTACAGACAGGACTGTGGCTGAGGTAAAAAAGTACGCGAATAGCCGAACTAAACTGATTATTTTCAACAGAAACTTTGGTCAGACGACTGCCCTAGCTGCAGGAATCGACATGGCTACTGGCGAATACATCTGCACCATGGATGGGGATTTGCAAAATGATCCAACTGACATTCCTGTGATGCTTCAAAAGGCAATTGATGAAGAGTGGGATGTGGTAGCCGGTCGCCGAGCGAATAGAAAAGATGGATTTGTGCTTCGTAAAATACCTAGTAAAATCGCGAACTGGGTGATCAGAAATACTACCAAAGTTTACTTGAAAGATTACGGCTGTACCCTTCGTGTTTATAAAGCGGAAATTGCTCAGGGAATGGGACTTTACGGGGAATTGCACCGTTTTATTCCTGTTTTGGCAATGCAGCAAGGGGCCAAAATGACCGAAATGGATGTGAAACATCATCCACGAATTCACGGAGAATCCAAGTATGGCCTGAGCCGAACCTTCAAAGTAATGTCGGATTTGATTCTGATGCTATTTTTCCAAAAGTACTTCCAGCGACCAATTCACTTATTTGGAGGAATTGGAATAATCGCGTTTATGATTGGATTGTTGATTAATCTCTACCTACTCATTCTGAAGATTATGGGTGAGGATATCTGGGGCAGACCAATTATGATCCTTGGGTTTATCTTGGTGCTGGGTGGTATCCAGTTTATCACCACGGGGATTATTGCAGAGATCATTGTTCGGACTTACTTCGAGTCTCAGGATAAGACGACTTATAGTATTAAGGCTGTTTATAGAGGAGAAAAGGTGGAAGTCAGAAATACAAAGTCTGAAGTATAAAATCAGAAATCTAAATAGAGGGGGACAGTAATGTTTAATTGAATTAGGTAGCTGTCTTTTTTTGAAGCAAGAAAAAGTTAAAACAACCTTGGTTCTGTCTTAGTGAACTTTTCATTCTGGACTATCTAAAGCTGAGGTAATAAATTTCCAAAACTCCTTGAGCCGATTCAAAAACCTATTCAAAACTGCCTTGAAGCTTCTGCTGACTGGATTGGCTTTGTTTCTGGTTTTTCGCAAAATAGACACAGATCAGCTTTGGCAAATCACCAAGACAATTAACTGGTTTTGGTTGATTCCTGCGATTCTGACTTTTGTGCTGAGTAAACTTTTCACTGCCTTTCGTCTCAATCTCTACTTCAAAAATATCGGTCTGCATATCTCCGAGAAGCTCAATATCAAGCTTTACTTGGTAGGAATGTTTTACAACCTATTTCTTCCCGGGGGAATCGGCGGTGATGGCTATAAAGTGTATTTGCTGAATAAACATTTTCAGACTCCTGTCAAATCGCTTGTTCAGGCTTCTCTGTTAGACAGATTGGGCGGTTTGGTAGCCATTATATTTTTACTGCTTGTGTTGATTCTTCCGGTGGATTTGGCCTTGCCTTTCGCTTCGCAGGTCCCCTGGGAGATATTGGTCGGAATAGCAGCATTACTGGTATTTCCGGTTTTTTGGCTGATGCAAAAGTTACTTTTTAAAGCCTTTCTTCCCTCGTTCTGGAAAGCCAATGGCTGGTCGATGGCTGGTCAATTAGCTCAGTTAGTTTGCGCGTGGTTTATTCTAAAGAGCCTCGGGGTAACGGAAAATTTCCTTGCCTACCAATTGGTTTTTTTACTTTCTTCCATCGTGGCAGTGTTGCCGTTGACCATCGGAGGAGTTGGTGCACGCGAACTTGTTTTCGTTTACGCGCACACCTATGCGGGCATAGATGAGGCGATTGCAGTCGCTTTCAGTTTGCTGTTTTTCTTGATCACAGCAATGGTTTCCCTTACAGGATCTATGATTTCAATTAAATTTGATGATAAATAGTTAAATAGCTGTTTTTCAATGAAATAATAAAAAATCATCCTTGCAAATTTAAAATCAAATTTTAAATTTGCAAGGATGATTGTACGAGATTTGACTTTGAAACTGCAAGAATTGATGCCTGATTTTCCGGCTATAGCGATTCTGGGTCCACGGCAAGTAGGTAAAACTACCTTGGCGCAAGAGCTCGTGGGAACCATCGATTCTCAGTCTATTTACCTTGATCTTGAAAGTCCCTCAGACCGTAGTAAGCTTGCTGAGCCAGAGCAATATTTTGAACTGCATGAAGGTCGTTTGATTATTTTGGATGAGATCCAGCGCATGCCTGACCTCTTTCCGCTTTTGCGAGGCGTGATAGATCGAAGGAGAAAGAAAGGCTTTAGATCTTGCCAATTTCTGATTTTAGGTTCCGCTTCTTTGGACCTGATCCGGCAATCCTCCGAATCACTGGCAGGAAGAATTGCCTATGAAGAACTCCCCGGATTCAATGTGATGGAAGTGGATTCGATAGAAGGACATGTAGAAAAACTATGGCTGCGTGGAGGTTTTCCCGACAGTTTTCTTGCGAGTTCCGATAGATCAAGCATGACTTGGCGTGGGAATTTCATCACTACCTATCTGGAAAGAGATATCCCGCAGATTGCGCAGTTTGTCCCAGCCAATAGGCTTCGCCGACTTTGGACTATGCTCGCTCATCAGCAAGGTCAGCTGATCAATCTCTCCAAACTTGGGGGAGGTCTGGATTTGACTTCTCCCACCGTGAAAAGTTATGTGGAAATGCTCGAAGATCTTTTGCTGATTCGTTCTGTCAGACCTTGGCTGGTAAATGTTGGCAAGCGCTTGGTGAAATCCCCTAAAATCTACATCCGTGACTCTGGAATTACACATGCTTTATTGAACTTGATCAAGCTGGATGATTTGCTAGGGCATCCTGTTGTCGGAGGAAGTTGGGAAGGATTTATTATCGAGAATATTATTTCAGTTTTGCCAAAAGGTGCTGATTATGGCTTTTATAGAACGACGGGTGGAGCAGAGCTTGATTTGGTATTGAGTCTGAACGGAGAAGTCTGGGCGATAGAAATCAAGCGGACCTTAAGCCCGAAGCTTTCAAAAGGCTTCCTGAATGCTGTGGAGGATATATCAGCAGACCATCGCTATTTCATCTATGCAGGTAAGGATGAATTTCCTTTAGGAGAAAATACCAGTGCTATAGGTTTAGCAAGATTTATGAAAAAGATAAAGGAAGGCTTTTGAGGTCTTCCTTTAGTTTTGCTATTACTGCATCATCACATCGAGAGGAAAGTAATTTGGTAGAAGATGGTTTTTTCCCACCCCCCTCTTTTGTTACTTCCCATCTTATTTTCTCACTTTCGGGAAAGTAGGTAATCCTGATTTCACTAACAGCGAGAGAATATGCACTCAGAATCGTTCCGGTGAATAGATTTTCAGAGATTCTATTCACAGAAATAGAATATTCTTCGTAGCTACAGTCCATTCTACTTCCATAGTTGAAAATACCGCAATGCTCACCTTGGAAGCTGGTGGGTATAGTCCCAAGGATGGCATTTTTCGGACTCAATGAGATTACAAAATTTCTTCGTCCACTATCCAAATCCCAACGATAAGTACCAGAAATGTCTTGCGCATTAGAATAATAGGAAAAGAGAAGAACCAGTGCAAACACAATAGGAAGCCCTCTTTTATACCTATTCAAGCATGAAATCATATATTTATTTTTGTAATATTTCCAGTTTTCAGGTCAACAATTAGACTTATCGGTTCGTCAACCACAATGCCATGATAGGATAAGGGTATTATTATTATTCCATAATCTGTTCTAATCTCCAGTTCATAGGGTGGAAATAGCTTTGATACCGATGAATGATGGTCTCCTATTTTTATAAAATCTTTACCATTTCCTATTGAGAATTTGGAATCTTTCAGATGGAATGCATCCATTTTTTCACCTAGGAAATAGAATTCATTTTGCCCATAGGTGATGGGTCGCGCCATCTTTTCATCCATCTCATAATAGAAGTCTTCATTCTTGTCGGGATTTGGGAATTCTTCTAAAAATGACGGTAAGGTGTTTTTAAGAAAACTGAACTCTTTGTCAATTGATTCAGATGATTTGATAATGATGTAGTTAGTGTCAAAGGTTGGAATAAATGTGTTAGGATTATACCCTTGGATCTGACCATATGAAGTTGAGTGGAAGGAGAAAACCAGAACTAGAAAAATCGAAAAATTCTTCATTGCTGAATCTAAGTATAGTTTTGTCAATAGCTCACTCATTTGATTCTCATTTGCTAACCGTTTGATTTTTGAGCGTATTTATTGAAAAAAAGAGCTAACCCAAAAACTATAACCCCTGATGAGAAGATCGACCCGATCAGCTGAAACCAAATGGGTACCGAACTAGGAAATACCAAAGCAAAAATGAAGTCTAAGATCAAGAGGAAAATAAAGGTTACAATTAGCCGTACTTTAAATTTTTTATCAAGCTGTTTAAACATTTCATGAATACTTGTGAGGTTTCTAAAGTAGTTTATTCTCATCTCAAAACAAACTATTTTTATGGGTGAATTATGTTTTGACACCCCAATTGAAATTCAAAGGAATTTGTGGCTTTTCTAAGCCACTCTGGTTCCCTACCTTTGCCAAAATCCCAAACTCCATGACCCGAGCCGAGCTTTTCTCCCAAATCCAGAAAAAATCATCCTTTTTATGTGTTGGCCTTGATGCAGATCTTGAGAAAATCCCTTCTCATCTGAAATCTGAGCCGGATCCGATTTTCAGCTTTTGCAAAGCAATCATAGAGGAAACGGCAGACTATGCAGTGGCTTATAAGCCGAACATTGCTTTCTTCGAAGCGCTGGGTCCTCAAGGTTGGGAGACGCTGCAGAAGGTTACTGAACTTATCCCGAAGGAGATTTTTACGATTGCCGACGCCAAGCGTGGAGATATCGGAAATACCTCGAAGCTTTATGCGAAAGCTTTTTTCGAGAAAATGGATTTTGATTCAGTGACGGTTGCGCCTTATATGGGAGCGGATAGCGTGACGCCTTTTTTGGAGTTTGAAGATAAATGGGTGATCCTTTTAGCCTTGACATCGAATGCCGGTTCCATGGATTTTCAGTTGATCAAAGGCGAAAATGGCAAACCACTGTATCAGTCTGTGCTGGAGAAGAGCCAAGAATGGGGCTCAGCGGAAAACCTCATGTACGTGGTTGGAGCCACACGTGGAGAATTGATTGGCGAAGTGAGAAAAGTAGTGCCTGATCATTTTTTCTTGGTACCAGGAGTTGGTGCGCAAGGCGGGAGCTTGTCAGAAGTGGCGAAGTATGGGATGAATTCCACTTGCGGACTTTTGGTGAATTCCAGCCGTGGGATCATTTATGCTTCTGGAGAAAAGGATTTTGCGAAAGCAGCGAGGCAGGAAGCGAAGAAGTTACAGGAGGAAATGGCTGGTTTGCTGGAGAAATATCTTTGAATCTGAATTAAGTCGTTAATATTTTGAAAGTCAGGATTTCCTGACTTTTTTGTTTTTTAGTTTTTGGTTAAATTCCCTTTACTTTTAACCTATACTTTTATGACATTCAAGGAAGACTTTTTACAACTCGTCTGGAAATACCAGTATTTCGATAAGGCAAAGCTTCGCACCACATCAGGCGATGAGTTGAAAATAATCCAAGTTGGATTCCACAATCAAAGCGAAGGCCCAGACTTCAGGGACTCTGTTATAGTTATTGAAAACGTGGTACTTCATGGGCACGTGGAGGTTCATAGGCTTGCGAGTGAGTGGAAGCAGCACGCCCATGGCGGAAATCCAGCCTATAATTCTGTAGTGCTTCATGTGGTATGGGAAAATGATCTCGAAGTACTGCGAAATGATGGAACGCCCATGCCCACGCTGGAATTGAAAGGATTGATTTTTTTGGATGTCTGGAGGAATTACGAGCAAATGCTTGATTATAAGGCTGACTTGCCTTGTGCGCATGGATTGAAGGAAGTTCCAGAGATTGTGCGTTTTTCCGCCTTGGAGAAAGCGCTTGTAGAGCGGCTTCAGGAGAAGTCTTCTCTCATTTTAGATATTCTCAAATCCACCACAGACGACTGGGAGGAAACTGCCTACCGCTGGCTTTTTACCTGCTTTGGGTTCAAGACAAACAGTCAAGCTATGGGAGAATTGGCGGCTTTAGTTCCTTACAAAATTCTACAGAAACATAGAACTCAACTGCCCGTTTTGGAAGCCATACTATTTGGCCAAGCGGGATTGCTTCCTTTGGAGTCTGAAGAGCCTTATGTGCAGTTTCTGATCCGTGAGTATGATTTTTTTAGAAAAAAATATAGCTGGGATTCTCCGATGAAGCGTCAACACTGGACTTTTATGGGCGTGAGGCCAGGTAATTTCCCGACTGTTCGAATTTCCCAGCTTGCGGCTATTCTATCCAACGCGCCCAATTTACTTCAATCAGTGATGCAGGATTCCCGGGACTTTGCCTCATTCAAAAAGTTACTGAAAGTGAAGCCTAGTGACTATTGGCAATACCATTATAGTTTTGGGAAGCCTTCAGAAAAAAGGACCAATTTGGGTGTTTCCAGCACTGCTTTGGAGCTTTTGGTGATCAATTATGTGATTCCACTTTGGTTTGCTTATGGACGATATTTTGAGGAGTCGGATTGGCAGGAGCGCTGTTTTGATTTGCTTCAGGAGGTTTCTGCTGAGAATAATCACATCATCCGTCGTTTTCAAACCCACGGTTGGTCCGCTGGAAATGGATTTGACTCTCAAGGAATGATCGGGCTTTTTAAGAATTATTGTCAACCGAAAAAATGCTTGCAATGCAAAATTGCCCAAGTGCTGATCAAATCAGAATCCAAATGATTTTTGGGTAAGCCAGTGAATTCCTGTATTTTTGCAGCCTGAATTGCAAAAAACTATGGAAAAACCAGTTATAATTTTTGGAGCAAAAGGCATCGCTCATTCCGCACTAGAGATTTTCAATAGCAACGATGTCGTTGTTTTTGGATTCTTGGATGAGGACGAAAAAATCCACGGGACAGAAATCAATACCGTTTCAGTTCTTGGAAATCCTGAGGATGATGGCTTCTTGAAATTAATCGGACAAAAGACAGAAGCTTTTGTAGCAGAAGAGAATCCGAAGTATCGCAAATTTCTTGTGGAACTATTGAATGATCGTCGCAAAGTGCAGCCTGTGAATGCGATTCATCAACGTTCTTATATTTCCACTGACGCTATCATTGGTCATGGTAATTTTATCAATGCCAATGTAAATATCGGTGCTGGTGTTGAAATGGGCAGCCACTGTATTATCAATTCGGCGGCGGTGATTGAGCACAAAGCTAAATTGGGAGACTTCGTTCAAATCGGCGCTGGCTCGGTGATCAACTCAGATGTGATCATTGAAGAAGGAGCTTTTATTGGCTCTGGAGCTACGATCGTTTCAGGAGTTACTATTGGCAAGAATGCCCGAGTGGGAGCCGGTTCAGTAGTGATCGCTACTGTAGGAGCGAACGAAACGGTATTCGGTAACCCAGCAGCAAAAGTTAAATAAGAATTACGATTTTTGATTTACGAATTACGAGGCGATTCCCAGTGTTGAAACCTTTCGAAGTAGTAAATCTTATATCTAAAATCAAATATCTCAAATCCTAAAAACACCCTGCCGCAACAGGGCTTAAGTTATGGAAAACACCAATTATCAAATCCTACTTTATTATTGCTACGCCAAGATTGAGAATCCTGAAGAATACCGCGAGCAGCATCACCTTTTTTGTGTTGAAAACAACATTCGTGGACGGATCATCATTTCTGACGAAGGGCTGAATGGTACGGTTTCTGGCTTGGTAGAAGACTGCGAGAAATACATGGCTTATATCCATGCAGATTCACGTTTCGCTAAGACGGAGTTCAAAATTGACTCTCACGATAAACATGCATTTACTAAAATTCATGTGCGTTACAAGCCGGAGATTGTCCACAGTGCATTGAGACATCTCGATCCGAATGTGCGAACGGGCAAGCATCTAGACCCGGAGCAATTCAAGAAATTGAAGGATCAGGAAGATGTGGTGATTTTGGATGTGCGTTCGAATTACGAGCATGAACTTGGACGTTTTAAAAATGCTTTAACACTCGATATTGATAATTTCCGAGATTTTCCTGAGAAGGTAAAAGAGTTGGAGCATCTGAAAAACAAGAAAGTATTGACCTATTGCACCGGCGGTATCAAGTGTGAAAAAGCTTCTGCTTTCCTTTTGGAGCAAGGTTTTGAAGACGTGTACCAGCTTCACGGTGGTATCATCAAATACGGAATGGAAGCTGGAGGAGAAGACTTTGAAGGGAAATGTTACGTGTTTGACAATCGAATCGCGGTTGATGTGAATACCGTGAATCCAAAGATTGTTTCTACCTGCCATGTGTGTGGTACTGCTTCAGATCGTATGGTCAACTGTGCAAATCAGACTTGTAATGCTCATGTCCCGATGTGTGAAAACTGCGGTTGGGAAATGGAGGGTGCCTGTTCTTCAGATTGCAAAGAAAACCCTGAAAAGCGACCTTATGATGGTACAGGATATTACCAGAAAAACACAAATGGTTATAATCCTTACAAAGGACTTGTCCGTAAAGGCAAAGAAAAATCAAATGATTAACTTGTACCGTGAGCAGACAAATTCCAGAATCAGAATTGATATTAAATGCTGATGGAAGCATTTATCATCTCCATTTGAAGCCAGAGAATCTGGCTTCTCTTGTTTTCACTGTTGGTGATCCTGACCGTGTTGGCTTGGTTTCCAAATATTTTGATCAAATCGATTTCAAAGGCAGCAAGCGTGAATTTGTGACACATACCGGTAGACTGAATGGCAAAAGAGTCACCGTGATGAGTACTGGTATGGGCACTGATAATGTTGAGATCCTGATGACTGAGTTGGACTCTCTGGTTAACGTGGATCTCAAAACACATACTGTAAAACCTACTGAGACGAGTCTTGAAATTATTCGCTTAGGTACATCTGGAAGTATGCAGGCAGATTTGCAAGTTGGAAGTCTGCTGGCATCTGAGATTGCTATAGGAGTAGATACGTTGATGCAGTTCTATCCAAAACTTGGAGGAAATCAGGATTGGGCATTATTGGTAAAAGACACGCTGGATCTTACTTTTTTACCTTATCAAACAGGAGCTTCGACTGAGCTTTTGCAAAAATTACCATCTGACTTTCACCGTGGTGTCACGCTTACTGCTCCTGGTTTTTATGCTCCTCAGGGCAGAGAAATTAGGATTAAACCAAAGATGGAAAATATGATTGAGCGACTGGGAGATCTGAAAGTGGATGGTCTTAAGATGACAAATTTCGAAATGGAGACTGCTGGCTATTATGCGATGGGTCAGCTGCTCAATCACCGAATGCTAAGCTTAAACGCTATTGTCGCGAATCGGCCCACTGGGGAGTTTGATAAAGAAGCTGAAAAAACCGTAGATCGTATGATCCGCGCAGCTCTAAAAGTTTATTGTTGAAAAAATCACCCTTTACGCTTGGATTTGATTGTTGAAAATGGGCTTGTCTATTTTAAAGTCCTCCCATTCATGGTAATCAATATCCTGAATTATTTTGTTCATAAACTCGGCACATTCCTGCTTGCACAAATAGATGCCAAAAAGCGACTCATTTTTATTCACAAGAAAAGTTCTGCTGCTATCAAAAATTCGCACCAAGTTTTTCCAAGATCCTAAGACAAGTAACTCATCTCGATTTTTTATGGTTTGGATTACCTTAAAATCCCCTAGAACACTTGATATTTTCATCTCTAAAAAAAATTCTTTGTGGATAATTATTTAATCAAACTTAACCAAAAAAACGGCGCAGCTCAATACGTGGTAATACGTATTTTCAAATTTGATTTACCGAAAAGTGCTGTTAATCAATAATTTCACGATTCTTTTGTGCCCATATCAGCAAAGAATTGTGTTTTTTTTCTAGCTGTAACTTAGCTATCATATTGCTCCTGTGCTTTTCAACTGTACGTTCAGATATAAAAAGTTTGTCTGCAATATCCTTGGTAGAAATCCCCTCGGCAATCAATCTTAGAATTTTCACTTCAGATGGCGTAAGCGGATTTTCACCGGAGGCGAATTTGTTTTCTTTTATCCCTTCGAAAATTTTCTCGCTAAAAAAATGCCCTCCTTCCAAAACTATAGAAACAGCCTTGGAAAGATCTTCCAAGGCAAATTCTTTCAAAATATACGCGGAAAGGTTTAACTCCTTCGCTTGATGATAAAGGTATAATTCCTTATGAAGGGTGAGTAAGATGACTTTCGTATTAATTCCCAACGATTTGCAATCTGACGCAATTTCAAGCCCCGTTTTATAGGGCATTTCCATATCTATAATGGCCAGCTGAGGCTTCATTTTGATAATTAGGTCAAAGGCTGCTTGTCCATCTTTTGCTATTCCAACAACATCCAATCCAAGCTCGTTTAGAAATTCTTGCAATCCTTTCAATAAGATTGGGTGATCATCTGCTATGACTACGGTAGGTTTTTGATCAGACATAAACTATAAAACTTAAACTTGTTCCGACTCCCTTTTCACTGTTGATTTTCATACTTCCATTTAGAGAGGCAATGCGTTCTTTAAGGGTTTTTAGACCAAGGCTTTGAAAGTCATTTAGTTTCTCAGAAAAATCAAACCCTTTTCCGTTGTCTTCTATTTTCAACTCTACTCTATTTTCAACTTTATTAAATAAAACGCGCAATGCACTGGCTTGAGAGTGCTTCAGAACATTATTGATCGATTCCTGCAAGATCCGATAGAGTTGAAGTTCCTCCTCTTTTTTCAGAACACCCTTTAGTTCCTCTATCTCAGAAGAAACGAAAATATCGGTTTCATTATCGATCTGATCAAGTAAATGTTCAGCTGCTTTACTCAATCCAAGTTTTTCCAATTGCATAGGGTGCAGCGACCTTGCTATTGATCTTAACTCGCTGATCGCCGTATCAAGCAACTCACCTGTTGTATTGTCTTTGGATAGGGCAACTTTGTTTTTTATCAAAAGTAGGCTTTGACCTAAGCCATCGTGCAGATCCTTTGATATACGAACCCGTTCGGCTTCTTGATTCTTTAGTAGCTCCTGAGAAAATCTCGACTGCATTTCTTTCTTTTTCTTCTCGTGCTGCAAATTCTTCCAAAGAAAAATGACTACTCCTGCTATAATCAGAAAAATGATAATGATACTAATCAGCCGTAGTCTTGCTTGGTTTTGCCGACTGATAGATTCTATTTCTTGCGTTTTCGTTAGAATTTCTTTTTCCTTTCTCTCCGTCTCATAAAGCGTTTGAAAATAGGAAAAAGTAGTGGCTTGATTGGAAGCGAAAATTGAGTCGGTGTAGTGCGTTAATTTTTGCCTGATTTCAAAGGCTTTTTCTGACTGTCCCAATTCATTGTAAGTATCACCCAAAAGCTTGTAAGCTTTGATCAGATGATCCATATTTTTTGATTGTCTGGCTGCATCTAAAGAGACATTGGCTAGCTGATTTGCGGTTAGATAATTGCCTTGAGAATATTCTAGCAGAGCTTTTGCGTTGAGGTAAACGGGGTTGGTAGTGACTATTTCAGGCACTTGAGGAACCATCTCTTGCGCTTGGGAAAAATATTCCTTTTGCTTTTCCAAATTTCCCTGTTCTCCATAGAAATTGCTGAGCGAAAGTTTGATCATACTTTCAGTGTAGAAATCCTGGGGATCAAAAGGGGTCAAAGAATCTGCCTTGAGGAGATAGGTTTCTTGATCTTTTAATTTCCCTTGTTTTCCATAGTCTTCGGCTTGATTGTATAACTGGATCGCAACATTAAAAATACTTTCTTCTTCTTCGTACGTTGAGATCAAAGCAGTTCTGATTTTTTCAGCCTCATTATAAATCGAAAATTTGCTAAACAGAATAGCCATTCCACCATTTACGTAGTTTACATATTCCTTATCTCCAAGCTTGGAATAGATGTCTCTCGCCTGTTGATAATCTTGCATACTACCGAGTAGCTCCCCCTTGTAATCCCTCGCTTGTCCTCTGAAAAAATATGAATCTGCTATAAAAATGGAGTCTTCATCAGTAAATCTATCTATGGCATGTCCATATTCCATAATCGCAGAATCGAATTGCTCGTACCCAAAATATTCACCCGCTAATTTTAGGTGAAGGTTGCCTTTGTCACTGGATTTGCTCAGCTCCTCTTCATGAGAGATTGCATTTTTAAGAAGTTGCCTTCTTAGCTCGGGGTTTTGAATGGAGGGTGAGGGATGATGCACCATCTTCAGCACATAATCTGCCATCAGATCATACTCACCTTGTTTTTCACTTTGAATGATTAGCTCCTTTAGATAGACTCCCGCAATAGAGTCACTAGGTTCTGAATCTTCAAAAAGAGTGGCTAATTGTTGGAGATTATTTCTCTGGATTGTGTCTTGAGTAGCTTGGGCGATGGAGCGAATGCTACCAAGTGTACCTACTAGCATACAGCCCATTAAGAAAATCAATCTAATCATTTTTAAAGATAGGAAAAGGAATTACTAGCAGCATATTTATAATAGGATAGAATCAGATTTTTCCAAAATGAGCAAACATTAACAACCGTTTGAACTAAAAATTTTCATGCTATACTGACATTTTTCCATAGAACATGTTTTGACTTAAAAGTAAAACCTTACTCCTACGCTAGGGTTAATGATAGTGTAGTAAGTTTTAAAAATCCAAGACAGTTTTCCCAAGGTTTCTTAATCTCTTTTCGATCTATTCTTATGAATAAATATTCCTCATTATCATTTCTTTTATTGTTCACGATTTTTTCTCTAGATGCGATTTCTCAAGAAATCCGTATCAAAGGAAAAGTAATGGATGGAAAACGGGAAGCCGGCCTTGAGTTTGCAAATATTGCTTTGCTATCTCCCACAGACTCTGCTCTTGTCACGGGTGGGATGAGTGATTTGGACGGTAGTTTTGAGTTTTCTGCCTCCGCGGGTGATTACATCCTGAGAGTAGGATTCATTGGCTACTTAGAGTTCTATGAAAAAATCAACTTAGGCGAAAATAAGAATTCGGTCAACTTAGGGACGATTACACTTGAGGAGGATGCCCAAAATCTCGATGAAGTAGTGGTAGAAGGCGTGACTTCTATGTTTGAATCTGATATAGATAAGCGAACCTATAATGTGGAAAACAGTATTGTAGCCGAAGGACAGACTGCCTCTCAATTGCTGAGTACACTTCCCTCGATCCAAGTAGATGACGAAGGCGGTATAACGATGAGGGGAAGTGGGAATATTCTGATTTACATTAATGGTCGTCCGTCTAATCTTTCTGGAGACGATGCTGAGAGTATTTTGTCTCAATTTCCAGCAAATAGTATAAAATCGGTAGAATTGATCACAAATCCTTCTTCTCGATATGATGCTACTGGAGTCGGCGGAATTATTAATATCGTTTTGAAAAAGAATGAAAAGACAGGATTTAATGGTCAAGTAAATGCCTCTATTGGAACCCGGGAAAAATATCAAGCCGGTGTCAACCTGAATTATGGTACAGAAAAAGCGAATTTCTATGCTTCCTACAACTGGCAAGATCGACGTCAGATAGAAACAGGCGAAGGCTCCCGAACAAATTACCTAGAAGGCTTCTCTCCAAGTCTAGAGCAAGATCAAGATGGGTATGAGCTAGAAAAGACACATTTAATCCGTGCTGGAGTGGATTACAATATTTCTGATAGAGGCCTGCTAGGCGTTTATTTCCAAGGGAATTTCGATGATGAAGTCGAGTTTTCAAATGTAACCCAACTCAATATTAGTCAGACTGGCTCAATAGATTCGAGTTTTGTTCGGGAAAATAACGAGTGGAGTTCTAGTGGAAATTATGAAGGTGGGATCAATTATACTTTAAATTTTGATAGCCTGGGCCAAAAGCTCTTTACCTCGTTTTCTTACTCTTATGACAACCGCTCACAGACTGATTATTCTAATCAAGAGTATTTCGATGCTGACGGCAATTCTGACCCAGTCAAAAGACTTATTCAGACCAACGATAGGCCTAGAACAAGTAATCTCTATGTAGCGCAGTTGGATTACGAAAAGCCTTTTCAAAATGGAGCTTCCATAGAAACCGGTCTAAAAGCGACACTGGGTAATTGGCAATGGAGCCAGGAATTTGCCCAAGGCGATCAGTTTACAGATTTTGAACCCGTTGTGGTGGATACCTTGTCTGATACCTTTGATTTTGACGAACATGTTTATGCCGGGTATTTCACCTACAGAAATACCAAGGGCAAATTTGGGTATCAGCTAGGTCTGAGAGGAGAATACACCGAGACTCAAGGCGAAACGGTCAGAAATAATGAAAGTATACCAAACAACTATTTCAATGTGTTTCCGAGTGCATTTTTAAGCTACACAATAGCTCCTGAAAATGAACTGACCCTAAATTACACGCGCAGAATTTCCAGACCGAGTATTTGGGATTTGGCGCCTATTTATAGAGTACGAGATCAGTATAATTTTAGTATTGGCAATCCTTATTTGCAGCCAGAATTCACCGATAGCTATGAAGTAGGTTATATGAAAGGTTGGGAAAGATATTTGCTTAACGCGACAGTATATCATCGATTTAGTACAGACGTGGAAACTAGAATTACGACACTGACCGATGATAATGTGGCGATACAAAGCCGTGAAAATGCAGATACAAGGTCTAGTACAGGTTTCGAATTGATCAATCAAATCCAAGTATCCAATAATCTAGACGCCACCTTGACAGGTAATTTGTTTTATTCTCGAATCAATGCGGAGAATATCGAGGAAAGTTTCAGCAATGAGAATTTCAGCTGGACTTTGAACCTGCTTGCTAACTGGTTGATTCCAAATTGGTTTAACGTTCAGTTTCAAGGGAATTACCGAGGCCCGATTGTGCTACCTCAAGGTCAAATCGAACCTCAATACAGTCTGAATGTTGGTTTGAGAAAAGACATCTTTGATGGGAAAGCGACAATTTCTGCAAACGTGAGTGATATTTTCAACACTCGGAATTTCAGAATTACGACAAATAATCCTCGGTTTGATGAGAAGCGTGTTTTCCAAAGAGAAACGCGGGTAGGAACTCTTGCATTCACTTATAGATTCGGAGGATTTAAGGAGAAGGCTGGAGAAAATGAAAGCCGAAGAGAGGGCGGGGATTTCGGAGGAGATGATTTTTAGAAATTGGTTAGGATAGTTACTTTTATCCATGAGCCTATTGACTGAGCAGATCAAAGCATCACTTGCCGACAAGTCTATTCCCGAAAAAGCAGCGTTTTTCCCACGGTTTTTCAAGGCAGGGCCGGGAGAATATGGAGAAGGGGATAAATTCCTTGGAGTGAAGGTTCCCGAACAACGCAAGATTGCAAAGTCGGTTTTCAAAGAAATCAGTTTGTCTGAAATTTCTGTCCTACTTCATGACGAATATCATGAGGTAAGGTTGACTGCTGTATATATTTTGGTCTATTGGTATCAAAAGTTAAAAACCGCATCAGAGCAAAAGCAGCTAGTCGATTTTTATTTGTCCCATCTCAATTTTATCAATAATTGGGATCTTGTAGATAGTTCATGTCATCATATATTGGGTCATTATTTTATAGATAAGGATAGGTCACTTTTTTATGAATTGGCGGAGAAAGACCATCTCTGGAGTCAACGGGTTGCTATGATTTCTACTTATCACTGGATCAAAAGAGGTTTTTTTGAAGATGCGTTAGCATTAGCCGAAAAACTGCTTTTTCACGAGCATGATTTGATTCATAAAGCTGTGGGTTGGATGCTGAGAGAAATCGGAAACATGGATTTTGATGTTGAAATGGAGTTTTTAAGGACACATTACCAAAAAATGCCCAGAACAGCTTTGCGATATGCAATTGAAAAATTTGACCCCGAATTGAGAAAGCAAATTTTGAGTGGAGCGCTCGATTAGGTCACTTTTGTAAAACAAATCTATTCCAGCCAGAACCAATTTCCTTTCTTTGCACTTAGAAATACGAATCCTCATTTATAAGTAAATATTACATGCAAAAGCCCGATTTCAACATCGAAGAAGTAAATAAAATTATCCGTGGACGTAGATCCATGTTTGTCGCACAGTTCAAAGAAAATGATCCCGTGGATGATGCGGTCATTGAAGAAATGCTAGAAAATGCACGTTGGGCACCAACTCATAAATTGACTCAGCCTTGGAGATTTATCGTTTACACTGGGGATGGATTGAAGAAATTTGCTGATTACCAGGCCGATATGTATAAGATGCGTGCTGAGAAGAATGGTACTCCGTTTTTGGAGGCCACTTTTCAGAAGTTTAAGCAGCAGCCGTTAAAAGCGTCCCACGTTATCGCGATTCTTTTGAAGAGATCAGAAGGCATTCCTTTGATGGAAGAGATAGCTGCAGTCTCTATGGCTGTTCAGAATATGTACCTGACAGCGTCAGCGCATGGATTGGCAGCTTATTGGGGAACTGGTGGGCCTACTTTCTGGCAAGAAGCCAGAGAAGACTTTGGCCTAGAAGGAGAAGATGCTTTGATGGGATTTTTCTATGTGGCAAAGCCAGCATCTGATACTTGGCCAGAAGGCAAAAGAGAGAGTATGGATGAAAAAGTGGCTTGGATCAGAGAATAGTGAATCCAGCAATAAAAAACGGCGATGAAATTATTCATCGCCGTTTTTTATGCTTTATGGTGTTAATTAGAAACCAACAAATGCTGGTGGTTCTGCTCCTTGTACTCTCAAATAAGCGATAGCAGATCCTCTGTGGTGTGTGGAATGATCCATGAGTAAAGCCATTACTTGCCGTCTTGTCACAGTATTACCAAAAACATCCATTGATTCGGCAGCGTCTGCGTCAGATAATGCCTTCATTGTAGCAGTTCCGTAGTCATAGCATTTTGCTACGTAAGCAGCTAAATCTGCCTTCGATGCCGTAGCAAGATCGATAGTGAACCCTGGATCACCGCCTTTCAAGAATCCCTGCGAGATACCTACGATAGCATTTCCAATGTGATGGATTTGCTCTTTGAAAGACATAGCTGCAGGATCAGTTTTGTAATCCATGCCAGAGTCAGGCATTTTGTTCAGCACATCAATCGTGAATTGCTTACTATTTTGCCATTTGCTCATAAACTCGTCCATTGTCGTTTGCGCTGTGGCTGCTGAGGCAACCATCATAAAAATGGCAAGTAACAAACTGCCAGAGAAGGTTTTTATTGATTTTTCCATTTGAATAGAGATTGGTTGTTTGGTTAAATTTCATTTATTCCCCAGCCAAATCAAACACTTTATCTAATTTTAAGCATGAGGAAATATTTAAGTCTGGTTTTAATATTAGTAGGGGCAGTTGCTTGTGAACAAACTTACCTACCCAAACCACCCGGCTACAATCGTATTGACTTGCCTGACCATTCATTTGAAAGGCTCACTACTGGGTATCCATATCAAATTGATTATTCCAGTTATTCGAAGGTGGAAGCTGATACATTCAATTTGGATGAGGAAGATTGGGTCAATTTGAATTATGAGGAATTTGGGGCAAAAGTACACCTGACTTATAAGCGAATTGATGGAGACCGGGTCAATTTTCGGCAGCTATCCAGTGATGCCTTTCGATTGACAGCTCAACATCAAGTGAAAGCTTATGGGATAGAAGAGGTTGTGCTCTTAACACCAGAAGGATACACCGGAGTGGTGGCTGAGCTTACGGGTGAAGTACCTACGCAATTTCAGTTTTTTGTGACTGATTCTACTGATAATTTTTTGAGAGGAGCTCTGTATTTCAACACCGCCATGAAAAATGATTCCCTCGCCCCAGTAATTGAATTCATCAAGGAGGACATGGCCCACTTGATGAATTCAGTAAAATTTGTTGATTAACTCAGTTTTTTCCAAGATCTGATGATGATGATTCCTCCTGTAATAGCGATGGCACCCGCGACAAACCCTCCGAGCAAATTGCCATAAATAAAGAATCCTGTGGAGAAAAGGGCTGAGTAAACCATCACCGAACCTATCATCATTAATCCGATTTCTTTAGGAAGTTGACCGATGACTTGTTTTTCAGCTGGGTATCGATCTAAAACCTTTTTCCAACCAAAAGCAGCTGGAGTTACTTTTCTATAGAATGAAAGCAGTACCTCATCCTTCTCTGGGGCTGTAACGAACGTCACGATCAACCAACCAATCGTGGTAATACTAACACTATAAATCAGCTTCAGGTATGCTTGATTTTCTGGGATCATGATCCAGTTTACTTTAGGATTGATCACCTCAAAGAAAATTGCAACCACAAATGAAATGGCCATAGCTGATATTTCAGTGTATGCGTTGATTCTCCACCAGAACCATCTTAGAATAAAGATCAAGCCTGTTCCAGCTCCAATCTGTAATAGAATATTGAAGGCATCCAAGGCACTGGAAAGAGCAAGAGCTAAGATAGCGGACAGGAGCATCAGAACTACTGTAGATATTCTACCTACAGCTACCAATTCTTTGTCCGAAGCTTCTGGCTTCATGAACCTCAGGTAGAAATCATTGACGATGTAGGAAGATCCCCAGTTCAAATGAGTAGAAAGAGTAGACATCACCGCAGCAATCAGAGAGGCAAGTACAATACCGATCAAACCGGTAGGCAAGTAGGTAAGCATGGCAGAATAGGCCAAATCGTCTCCTAGTTTATCTGCTGGAATGTTTGGAAAAGCTGTCTGTAAATCCGAGATATTCGGGAATATAATCAAGGATGCAAGTGCGATCAAAATCCATGGCCAAGGACGCATGGCATAGTGAGCTATGTTAAAAAACAAAGTTGCACCGATGGCATTCTTTTCATCTTTTGCAGAAAGCATACGCTGAGCGATGTATCCTCCTCCTCCAGGCTCAGCACCGGGATACCATGTTGCCCACCACTGGATAGCGATTGGCATCAAGAAAAGTGGAATGTATGCATTCGGATTGGAGAAGTCTGGAAGGAAATCTAGCTTTCCAGCCACATTTTCATGTGTCAATAAGTTGTTTAAACTTCCAATTTCAGGAAGGTCAAGAATGAAATATGCCGCTCCAAACGACCCGATCATGGCAATGAAGAACTGGAAAAAGTCAGTTAGCAGAACGCCTTTTAATCCTCCTAGCGAACTATAAACAACAGTGACGATAGACGCAATCAATAAGGTTTGAACAGGGGTAAGCCCAAGCATTACGCCACCGATTTTGATTGCAGCAAGCGAGACCGTAGCCATGATGACCACATTAAAGAAAACTCCAAGGTAAATTGCACGGAATGCTCTTAAGAATGCCGCACCCTTGCCAGAATATCTCAATTCATAGAACTCCAAGTCAGTAGTTACTTCAGAACGTCTCCAAAGTTTTGCATAGACAAATACTGTCAGCATACCTGTCAGCAAAAATGCCCACCAAGCCCAGTTACCTGCGACGCCGTTTTTTCTCACGATGTCTGTCACTAAGTTTGGGGTGTCGGCAGAGAAGGTTGTAGCGACCATAGAAACTCCCAATAACCACCACGGCATATTTCTACCAGATAGAAAAAATTCTTTGGCAGAGGAACCAGCCTGTTTCGATGTGTAAAGCCCTATAAGTAGAGAAATGACAAAGAAAGCAGCAATGATCGACCAGTCTATGGCGGTTACATTCATGATATATGGGATTAGGGAGTTCTTTAAATTTTTTCGAAAATAACTTTCTACTTAAATGATAAATTTCACTAATGTATTTATTTTCTATCAAACAGGAAAAGACTTTGTCGAAGATTGCGCAGAATTTTGGCAAGTCAGCTTTTTTGCGAAATATAATCTGCTTTTTATTTTTAAAAATATAATTCCGCCTGAATTACATGAGATCGCATAGGGATTCAATTCATACTTTGGTTAGATTTTTCTTCTTGAGGTAATTCGGAATTGACCACGATCCTATAGCTTTGGGCCATGAATAAGGAAGATATCGCCGCCATTCTGGCTAATTATACATTTGATTCATTCGAAAAATTTGAATTTCAGGCTTTCGGAGCAGGATTGATCCATGGTACCTATTTGATAGAGACTGAAGCTTCTAAATTTATTTTGCAGGAGTTCAATAATGGCGTTTTCCAATTTCCTGATCGAATTTCGCACAATCAGCGGTTAGTGAAATCTCAAGGAAACGTCACATTTCTCCCTTTTCAGCTTCCGTTACCCATATTGAATTCAAATAATGGATTGATTACTACTGTAGGCAGCCGGCTTTTTCGATTATTTGAATTTGTCTCGGGTCAGACAATCCAAGAAATCACAGCTCTGGATCAAGCTTATTTGGCGGCAAAAGCTTACGGAGTCTTTGCTGCATGGGGAAAGGATGTAGATACAGATCAATTACTGGAATCTATTCCAAATTTCCATCGCTTGGATTTGCGCTTTGCAAAGCTTAAGGAAGTTGCTGCTGAGAAGGGATCTGTTTCACAAGTAGATCAGGAGGTATTAAATTTCTACTTGGGACAAAAGGATCTTATTGATGCGTATCAGAAATTACAAAGCACCCTTCCAGAACGTCTTACGCATAACGACACTAAGATCAATAATCTGATTTTTTCTCATGACTTTCAAAAAGTGGAGGCTTTGGTCGATCTGGATACCCTGATGAGCGGATTCTTGATGTATGACTTTGGCGATTTGGTTCGTACAGTAGCCTGCTCTGTATCAGAGACTAGTCAGAGTTGGGATGAGATTAAACTTGAAATCCCTGTTTTTGAGCAGTTATTGAAAGGTTATTGGGGTGGAGTGAAATCACTTGCTACCAAAGATGAAACTAAATCCTTTCTTTTGGCTGGTGAGGTAATGACCTGCATTATGGGGCTTCGTTTTTTCACAGATCACCTGCAGGGCAATGTGTACTACAAAGTAGAATATCCTGAGCAAAATTTTCACAGGGCTAAGAATCAAATGCTCTTGCTGAAAAGTCTTCAAGACGCTAAGTCAGAATTAGAGAAAATCTGGAAATCAGTTACCCAGTCCTGAAATTGATTTCTGACAATTCCGGTCATTTTATTGGCATTTGGGCTAAGCGGGTTTAATTTGGCCTACCCAAAAATCAAATTTCCTTGTCCAGTTTTTTTGACACCAAAATAGAATTTCTCAAAGGAGTAGGTCCCCAGCGCGCCGCTCTGATCAACAAGGAGTTGAATATTTTCACTTTCGGTGAATTGCTGCAGCATTATCCTTTTCGCTACGAGGACAGAACGAAGTTTTTTAAGATCCGAGAGCTTCATTCCGAGATGGAATCTGTGCAGGTTATTGCAAAAATCCGAAAGGTAGAGCTCGTAGGAATGGGCAATAAAAAGCGACTCGTAGCACATGTGGCAGACGAAACTGGGGAGATGGAAATGACTTGGTTCAAAGGAATCGCCTGGGTTCAAAAGAATATTGCTCCGGGCGCTGCCTATGTTTTCCTTGGAAAGCCGGCACAATTCGGCAGAAGGTGGAGCATTGCTCACCCTGAAATGGAGCCGCTTACTTCGGCAAATGAGAAGAGAAATAATTTTCAGCCGGTTTATTCTACCACAGAAAAGCTGAGAGCCAGATTTTTGGATTCCAAGGGGATTTCCAAAATCATGGAGCAATTGGTGCAGGTTTGCTTTCCTCATATTCGGGAGACGATCTCTGAGGAAATTTTGCAGCAATATCAGCTCATTGGGAAAAAGGAGGCTCTTCGCCAGATTCATTTTCCTACAGACCCGAACCTTCTGCAAAGGGCTAGAAAGAGGCTAAAATTCGAGGAGTTTTTTTACTTGCAACTCCGTCTCCTGATGTTGAAAGTTGCCAGAACTGAGAAGTTTCACGGGCAAATACTGAACAACACAGAACTGCTTACGGAGTTCTATACTAATCATATTCCATTTGAACTCACCAATGCACAGAAGCGAGTGATCCGAGAAGCTTATGGTGACCTCAAGTCTGGGAAACAGATGAACCGGCTGATTCAGGGAGATGTGGGCAGTGGCAAGACGATGGTTGCGTTTATTTGCGCATTGATAGCGATCAGCTCAGGCGCACAGGCTTGCTTGATGGCTCCGACGGAAATTTTGGCAACACAGCATTACGCCGGGTTGAAGGAATTCGCCGATATGATGGGGCTGAAAGTTGCTTTGCTCACGGGCTCGACTAAGAAATCTGCCCGAAAAATCATTCACGACGAACTGCTTTCAGGAGAACTGAAAATCCTGATCGGAACCCATGCTCTTTTAGAAGATGTGGTGCAGTTCCAGAACTTGGCATTAGCGATCGTGGATGAGCAACATCGTTTTGGTGTAGCCCAGCGGGCGAAACTTTGGGCTAAGAATGAAGAATTCATCCCACATGTCTTGGTCATGACGGCAACTCCAATTCCACGGACACTTGCTATGACACTTTACGGAGATTTGGATGTGTCGGTGATTGACGAGATGCCTGCAGGGAGAAAGCCAATTCAGACCGTACATAGATATGATAAGGATCGCTTGAAGGTTTTTGGTTTTATTAATCAGGAAATCAAAAAAGGAAGGCAAGTTTATATTGTTTACCCGCTGATCGAAGAGTCCGAAAAGATGGATCTCAAAAATGTCATGGATGGCTTCGAAAGTATTTCCCGAGCTTTTCCCAACTATCCGATCAGCATCGTGAATGGCTCGATGAAAGCAGATGCCAAGGAATACGAGATGCAACGCTTCGTGAAAGGCGAAACAAAAATCATGGTGGCGACTACGGTAATTGAGGTGGGAGTGAATGTCCCTAATGCCTCTGTCATGATCATAGAGAATGCTGAACGGTTTGGGCTGTCCCAATTGCATCAGCTACGCGGAAGAGTAGGAAGAGGTGCTGAGCAGAGTTATTGCATCCTGATGAGCAAGTATGAGCTTTCTAAGGATTCACGAGTGCGATTGGAGACAATGGTTCGTACTAATGATGGTTTTGAGATCGCTGATGTGGATTTGCGATTACGTGGACCAGGAGATCTGATGGGAACCCAGCAAAGTGGAATCACCGATTTGTTGATCGCTGATCTAAGTAAAGATGCCCCGATTTTGACTTTGGCTAGGGATGCTGCTCAACAACTTTTAGCAAATGATCCAGAATTGCTTCTGCCGGAAAACGAACCAATTCTCCGACAGATTAAGCAGCAAAAGAAGACTGCTGTGAATTGGAGTAGGATTTCTTAAGTAGATTGGAAGATTGCAAAATTTGAAGATTGAAAAATTGGCTTGCACCTTACTATGCTAACCAGTTAAAACCTGTGATCTCTGCGAAATTCTCCGCGCGCTCTGCGGGTAAATATTTATTTCCGCTTGGAAAACAATCCACTAATCCTCCGAAAAATCTGCTTTTCCTTTTCCCAAAAGAATCTGAACTGGCCAAAAATGAAACCATAGATCAACAAAATGATCTGGTAAAGGGGAAGAACTAAAAGTAAATAAAGAAAGGTGTTAATAAATCCGCCTTTTTCTACTCCAAAGAAGTCAAGAATTGGGTTCTTGATAAATAGAATAGTGAATCCAGTGCAGGCAAAAACCACCAAAACTAAAACGACCTGAAGTAGGCTATCCAATTTCCACTTGGTTTGTAGGCGCTGAAGAAAGCCTGGTTTATCGTTTTCCACTGACATCCCCCAAAAGTAATAAGAATGAGTCTAAATAAAATAGCCGGCGCTAGGCCGGCTATCATTTTACCAAGTAAATAGGTCTTGATTGAGACTTTGCAGTGCTTCTTTCTTGAATTTGGAATCTACCAAAACGGAGACGTTGTGACGACTTCCTCCAAAGGAAACCATTCGAACGGGATATTCTATCAGCGAATCGATGACAGATTGAATCGCTCCTTTGCTTTCCGAAACCATATTCCCCACGATACAGATGATCGTCTGGTCCCTGTCCACTTCCACACTACAGAATGTGCCGAGTTCTTCCAAAATATGCTCCAAGTGACTCAAATCATCAATCGTCACCGATACAGCCACTTCGGAAGTTGTAATCATATCGATTGGAGTCTTATACTTTTCGAAAATCTCAAACACCTTTCTCAGAAAACCATAAGCCAAAAGCATACGGCTGGATTTGATTTTGATCGCAGTGATTCCGTCTTTGGCCGCGATTGCTTTCACACCTCTAGAATCCACTTCAGCTTTGATCAACGTCCCATGAGCCTCTGGCTGCATGGTATTCAACAATTTCACTGGCACGTTAAATTGCTGGGCTGGCCAAATAGATGCAGGGTGAAGGATTTTTGCGCCGAAATAAGCAAGCTCTGCAGCCTCGTCAAATGACATTTCTGCAATTGGACGAGTTTTATCTACGATTCGAGGATCATTGTTGTGCATGCCGTCGATATCAGTCCAGATCTCGCAAGCTGTAGCTTGAATGGCCGCTGCAACTAGTGAAGCAGTGTAATCAGATCCGCCCCGCTTTAGGTTATCTACTTCGTTTAGGTGATTTTTGCAAATAAAACCCTGCGTGATAAAAATAGTGTCGTCCGGATGCTGGGCTAGAATTGCCTTCAAACGGTCTGAGATTTTCTGCAATTCAGGTTCTGCATTTGCATCAATACTCATAAAATCTAATGCAGAAAGGAATACCGCAGGGATCTCCAATTCTTCCAAAAGCGTATGAAATAGCTTGGTAGAAAGCAATTCTCCTTGAGCAAGAATATCGCGGTTGATTGCCTCATTGAAAGAGATTTTCAACAGAATATTCAAAAACTCAAAGTGCTCTTTGATAATTTCCTGAGCTTTTTCTTGTGCAGCTTCAGTCTTTACCAATTTTGGGTAAAAGTCAGTGTAATGGGCATGCAGCTCATCGATTCTTGACTTTGCCAGCACTTTATCTGAGGCCGCAAGCGCTTCTCCGATACTTACCAAAGAATTGGTCGTACCAGAAAGAGCTGAAAGAACTACGATTTTTGATTCATCACCTCGGGTGATTAGGTCTTTTACCTGGTGCATGCGTTCTGGACGGCCCACAGAGGTGCCTCCAAATTTCATGATTTTCATATACTTATAAGGTTAATAGGTTTTTGTCTTAGAATCCAAGCATTTTCACAGCCGTAATAGCTGCTTCGTCGCCTTTGTTGCCATGCTTTCCGCCAGCGCGATCCATGGCCTGTTGCTGAGTATTTGGCGTCAATACTCCAAATATCACTGGCTTATTGTATTTCAATCCCACATTTGTAATGCCATGTGCAACCGCATCACAGATGAAATCAAAGTGCTTGGTCTCTCCTTGGATCACACATCCTAAACAGATTACCGCATCGATGCTTTCTTCTTGGGCTAGCCATTGCGCAGCAAGTGTAAGTTCGAATGAGCCTGGAACATTCTTGCGAATGATATTTCCTTTCTTTGCTCCATTTTCTAAAAGTGTCTGGTATGCACCTGAATAGAGTGCTTCCGTCACATCTTCATTCCATTCGGAGACGATGATTCCAAAAGTTTTATTACTAATATCTTGTACGTTTTTCGAAGAATGAGCGCTTAGGCTTTTAAGAGAAGTTGCCATATGGGATTGCTTTTTAATTTTTGGATGGAAGAACTGAGTTTTGAGAATCAGAGTTTTTGAGTATCAAGTATCAAGTATCAAGAGCCGAGATTAGAGAATCAAGAGCCAAGAATCAAGATTTGAAGTCTGAATGATCTAGGGTTGACTGGTGTTTGGTTGAGGAGAGATTAGAGTAGGTTTAAACAAAAAAAGAGTAAGACCGCAGGGCCTTACTCTTCTAGTATGCTATAGGAAAAGCATTACTTAGAGGCAAGACCTTCTAAGCGAGCTTTATGTTTTCGTGCTGCAGAAAATTCGAATGATTCGAAATACTTTTCTTCGATCTCAGTGTAAGCTGCAATTGCTTCTGAAATATTACCTGCCTCTTCTTGAGCAATAGCAAGTTTGGTCAAATACTTTGGAGTGAAATACTTGTTTTCATCGTAGTCAGCAGCTTTCTTATAATTAGAAATAGCTGCATCTGTGTTGCCAAGCTCCATGTTTGCATCTCCGATTAGGGAATAAGCTTTTGCCTGTACCAAGAAATCATCAGCGGAGAATTGCTCCAATTCAGTGATTGCTTCCTCGTATTTTCTCTCAGAAAGATAGATAGATCCAATGTAGAAATGCGCAAGATTAGCCGCGTCAGTTCTTGGGTATTCTTCTACGATGTTAAGAAGGCCAGCATTGATTCCGTCACCATTCAAGGCTAGTTGAACACTGTCTTGCTCGTAGAAATATACCGCTTGGAACATTTCCTTTTGTGCTTCCTCATTTTGGTTTTGATTATTGATCTGGAAAAAAAGAATTCCTCCGATCAAAATCACTGCTGCGATTAATACGCCAGCTAGTACCTTACTATTCTGCTTTAAAAAAGCCTCACCTTTACCTAATCTCGATGCAATCTCAGAAGGATCTTCCAAAAGATCATTGTGCTGCTCAGGTTGTACTCTTTTAGTTTGTTTCGTTGCCATGCTACTCAAATTTCAGCCGCAAATATACGGTTTTTATATTTTCTACAAAGCCCAATAAAAAAGCCATGAAGGCTTTCTGTCTTCATGGCTTTTAAGACGTTACGTTTTTTAGATTTATTCCATTACAAATGGATAGTCTTCCTGGATGTAAACATCCTTGAAAGCATCCTGTCCGTCAGGCCAAGGGGATTCTTCAGCGAATTTCACCGCATCTGTTACCTTTTGTTTTACGCCTTTTACGATTTCTTCTATCTCCTCTTCGGTAAGAATATTATTTTCTTTGATCGTAGCAAGCACCTGCTCCATAGGATCACGTTGCTTGTATTCTTCTACTTCCTCCTTGGTTCTGTACTTCTGAGGGTCGGACATGGAGTGTCCTTTGTATCGGTAAGTTCGCATCTCCAGCAAAGTCGGGCCATCGCCTCTTCTTGCTCTTTCCGCAGCCTCAGCTACAGCTTCGTGTACCGCTTCTACATTCATTCCGTCCACTGCAAAAGAAGGCATGTCGTAAGATTCGCCCAAAGTAGAAAGGTCTTCTACATTCGAAGATCTCTTGACAGCAGTACCCATTGCATAGCCATTGTTTTCAATGACGAAAATCACTGGAGTCTTGTAAAGCATAGCCAAGTTCAATGCTTCGTGAAAAGCCCCTTGACGTACAGCACCATCTCCCATGTAGCAAATTGCCAGGTTTTTGGTGCCCTTATATTTTTCTGCGAAGCCCATTCCAAGACCCATAGGAATTTGTGCTCCTACGATTCCGTGACCTCCCATGAAGTTTTTCTCTTTATCGAAAATGTGCATAGAACCACCTTTTCCTTTGGTAGTACCAGTCGCTTTGCCAAAAAGCTCTGCCATCACAGCTCCTGGATCAGTACCCAATCCAAGTGGGTGAGCGTGACAACGATAAGCAGTGATCCACTTGTCGTCTTTGGTCAAAGCCGAAATGGCTCCCGAAGCGCAAGCTTCCTGACCTATATATAAATGACAGAATCCTCTGATTTTTTGCTGACCATAAAGTTGCCCAGCTTTTTCCTCGAACCTCCTCATTAAGAGCATGCTCTCGTACCAAAAGGTGTAGGTTTCCTTCGAATATTTTACTTTGGACTTCGTTGCTGCAGTTTTCTTTGCCATATCGTAATGATGAAAATATGCTAATTTTAGGTTCCAAATATAATCAACCCGCCCTAAATAACAGGCTCCCTTCGAAATAATTACCCAATCTCATGCACCTGAAGTCGCTCGAACTCTTACAATTCAAAAATCATGAGAAGACCCGACTCCAATTTTCCACTGAGATCAATTGTTTTGTGGGTTTGAATGGAAGCGGGAAAACTAACGTGCTGGATGGGATTCATTACCTGTCTTTGACCAAAAGCGCCGTGCAATCCAGCGATAGTCTGAATGTGCAGCATGACAAAGATTTTTTTGCGATCAAAGGGCAATTTGAACTTGCTGAAGAAAAGCAGCTGGAAGTGAGATGTACGGTGGAGTTGGGAAAAAAGAAGCAGCTCTACCAAAATGGAAAGGCACTTGCCAAAACTTCCGAGCATGTTGGACTGATTCCTTTAGTCTTAATAGCTCCCGACGATACGGAACTGATTAAAGGAGGGAGCGATGGTCGTAGAAAGTTTTTTGACGGATTGATTTCTCAGCTTGATCATGCCTATTTAGATCAATTGATCCGTTACCATCACTTTTTGAAACAGCGAAATGCCTTGCTGAAGAAGTTCGCGGAAACTGGCAGACGTGATTTGACCCTTTTGGATAATTACGATTTGGAATTAATCGAACTAAGTGTTGTCCTTGCCGCCAGAAGAAATGAGCTTCTGAAAGAAATGGCTCCCTTATTACAAAGTCATTATTCGGAGATTTCTCAAGGCCAGGAACTAGTGAGTGTGATCTATGAAACCGAAGCTTTGCGTGAAGACTTTACCGCCTATTTTAAAAGCCTTCGAAAAAAAGATCTGATCACTAAAAACAGCAATGCAGGGATTCACAAAGATGATTTTGGCTTTATGATAGGCGAGCATCCGATTCGGAAGATTGGAAGCCAGGGACAGCAGAAGTCCTATATCATTGCACTGAAGCTGGCTCAGTTTCAGATTTTTGAAAGAGAGAAGGGCGAAAAGCCAATTCTATTGCTGGACGATATTTTTGATAAGCTAGATGATCTGAGAATTGCTCAAATGATGCAGCTAATTTCGCAACATACCTTTGGGCAGATATTTTTGACGGATGCGAGGCCGGAGAGGTCAAAGAAGATACTTTCAAAGTTGGATTCCGAAGTTTCTTATTTTTCGTTGATTGATGGTGTTGTCAATACATAGACATAAAAAAAGGAGCCGAAGCTCCTTTATTTCATTTCCATAGCTCAGCTGGATATTCTCCAGCATCATGTAGTTTTTTCAGTGAATCGATCACCACAGGTTTATCCTCTGTGTAGGTGACCCCAAACCATACTTTACCACCTTCCAGGATATCAAATGCTGCTTCATCAGCTTTGATCAGGTTGTTGGCAACAGTTGGGATGTAGAATTCTGACTTTAGATTTTCGAGGTTTGCAGGTAGAAATTCATTCCACATTTTCTCGATGTCAGCAAAAACATCTTGATGGAAGCCCCAGAAGTTCATGCTTACTGGTGTTCCTTCAGCGATTTCCAAAACTTCGTCTTCTCCTTTACTTAGGATTTTTCCGTTTTCACTAGCAATGGAAGTTCTTTCTACCATTCCTATAAGATGACCTTTTGCATTGGTTTCACAGACGCCACGACTAACTGTACCATTTTCAGAAAGTACATTCTGAACCGCATAGCCAACCATTGCATGAAGGTCAGGCTTTACCTCAGTGGTTAGAAACTTACCTATGGCTTCAAAAGCTTCTTTTCCATAAAAGTCATCTGCATTGATCACTGCAAATGGTTCTTTGATCGCATCCTTCGCACAGAGTACTGCATGTGCAGTACCGAAGGGTTTCTTACGATCCGCTTGTTTCAGTTCTGCTGGTACAAAGCTGTCAAGTGATTGGATTACAAAATCCACTTCGATTTTTCCTTTGAGTTTTGGAAGGAATTTTTCCTTTGCTACCTCAAGAATTTCTTCCCGGACGATGAAAACGACCTTGCCAAAACCAGCCCTGATCGCATCGAAAATAGAATATTCAAGGATAGTCTCTCCGTTAGGGCCAAATCCATCGATTTGTTTATTTCCGCCATATCGGCTTCCCATTCCTGCTGCGAGTAATAAAAGTGTTGGTTTCTGGTTCATAGTAGGTTTTGTAAATCGAAGGCAAAAATAAGTTTTTATGTCAGGAGGGCAAGGGAACTTTGCTCTTTCACCAAACGCCAATGGTTTTTATTTAAACTTGAAACTGATAAATGGATAAATTTTAATTCAGAAATAGGGTTTCAGATTATCCATAATTGGAGAATAGTGTGTTTAGATTTTTAGAATTGGGTAAAATTTCACCCGGAATATGAATTAATTTAATTTTCTGTTTAGTTTTATGCCATTAATTCAAAAAACCATTAAACCCATTGAAAAAATGAAAAAAATTGAAGCGATTATCAGGACTTCCCGCTTTGATCAGATCCACTCCTGTGTGGCTGCTCTCGGAGTGAAGTTTCTCACCTTTTATGAGGTGAAAGGTATGGGCTTGGAGCATGCCAGGCTTGAGATGTACAGAGGAGTTCCTTATGAACCAGCGTACATTCCTAGAACTAAAATAGAGATAGTTACAGTAGAAGAATTGGTGGAGCCTGTGATCAACTGCATTCTAAAAGAAGGTAAGACGGGTCAGGTAGGTGATGGGAAAATCTTTGTCTATGACGTATTGGAAGCCTATCGTGTCAGAAATACAGACACTGGCGAGCAGGCACTTTAATTAAAATCAATCATCCACCGAACCTATTTTATCACATGCAAGAATTATTTACCGTAAATAACTTATGGATGATGATCGCCACTACCATGGTATTCATCATGCACTTGGGCTTTGCCAGCTTGGAAGCTGGGCTTACACGCTCAAAAAATACCGTTAACATCCTATTCAAGAATACCATAATCCCTGCAATTGGGCTTTTGACTTACGCCTTCGTCGGCTTTAATTTGATGTACCCAGGAGCAGAATATGCTGGTTCCTTTTTTGGATTTGCAGGTTTTGGACTCACTCTTCCAGAAGGCTGGGATACTAGTGAGTACAATGCAGGCTATACCTTCTTTACAGATTTTATTTTCCAGGCTATGTTTGCAGCAACTGCCGCAACGATTGTATCTGGAGCAGTGGCTGAGCGGGTAAAGCTTGGGCCATTTATCTTTTTCTCCTTCTTATATGTAGGGATTTGCTATCCTATCGTAGGGATGTGGAAATGGGGTGGTGGATTCCTGAATACATTGGAAACACCGTTCTATGATTTTGCAGGTTCTACCATCGTACACTCTGTAGGTGGATGGGGAGCATTGATCGGGGCTGCACTTTTAGGTCCTAGAATTGGAAAATATACTTCCAGAGGAATGACGGCAATTCCTGGTCATAATATTCCTTTGGCTACACTAGGCGTGTTCTTGTTGTGGTTCGGATGGTTTGGATTCAACGGCGGTTCTGTACTTAGCGCCGATCCAGGTTTAGTGTCTAAAGTATTTGTTACTACCTCCATGGCTGCAGCAGCAGGAGCTTTCGGAGCATTGATCGTTTCCTATTTAATGTTCAAAACCTACGATATCACGATGGTATTGAATGGTATTTTGGCTGGTCTAGTAGGTATCACCGCTGGAGCTGATCAGATGGGAGTTAACTCTTCAATTATCATTGGTCTAGTTGGCGGAGGATTGATCGTTTTAGCCGTTGTTTTCTTTGACAAAATCAAAGTGGATGATCCAGTTGGAGCCATTTCAGTTCACCTAGTTGGTGGTATCTGGGGTACTTTGGCGGTCGGTATCTTCGGAGATTTGGCTGGTATTGGCCAGTTTATTTCACAGTTAATAGGAGTGGTCGCTGTTGGAGTGTTTTGTGTGATTTTCGCTGGGGTGATATTCTTTGTGTTGAAAAAGACTATTGGAATCAGAGTAGATGAAGCAGAAGAAACCGAAGGTTTGGATATCAATGAGCACAGTATGCGTGCGTATCCGGATTTTGCTACAAAAGATTAAAAAATACCAACTACCATACATGAAAAAGCCCCTTCCAGAGATTTGGTTGGGGCTTTTAAGTTATAATGCGGGTTCGAAATATCTATTCAAGATTACCTGATGTATTTTGCCAAACATCAGATAACACCAGTCTTTGAATTCCTGAATATCTGACGGAGAGATTAACCTTAGTCCTTTTCTCAGCTCACGTTCAAATAAATATTTTGAAAAGCTGACCTTTTGTAAGATAGTCTTTACATATTCGATCATAGTCTTCTAAAGAGTTTAGGTTTTTAACTGATTTTAAGTTTCAATACGAAGGCATTTCTATAGATGTTGCGTTATTTTAGAAATCAAAGAGTAGAATATTCCCTATTTTCGCAATCATGATTAAAACGCTTGCCCGAATCATTTTCGTATGTTGCCTTTTTCTGTTTACAGGAACGGCTATGGCTCAGGATGTTCAAATAGAGCTTGGGCCTGGTGAGATCGGTTTGAATGAAACGTTCACCATTAAAGTAACCCTCAGCAACGAAAAAATCAAATCCTACGATCAGTTTCCTGAGATACCCAGTTTCCAAAAACAAGGAATTTCTCAATCCTCCTCGATGAACCTCATCAACGGTCAGATGAGCAGCTCTAATAGCATCATTCAGTATTATAAGCCGAGCAGGAAAGGAGATTTTACTTTACCGTCTTTTGAGCTTTCCATTAATGGGCAAGCTTATCCCTCAGCGGGAAAAAGAATAACAGTAGTTGACCCAGTGAGTACTAGCAGTGGACGAAATCAAGCTTCAGATCCCTTTGCTGATTTTTTTGGGAGATCTGCAGTGGAAGATCCTGAATATGTGGAGGTAGAAGATGACGCATTCTTCTCTGTCTCTGTAGATAAAGAGGAAGTCTATCAGGGAGAAGGGGTCAATATCAGCTTGGCTTTTTATATGTCTGAGGCTAATCAGGCTGCATTTAGTTTTCATGAAGCCGGCAGACAGTTGGATGATATTTTGAAGAAAATAAAACCTACAAATGCATGGGAGGAAAATTTCAACATTAGCAATATTGATCGGGAGCAGGTGACCATCAATGGAAAAAGATGGACAAAGTTTAAGGTATATGAGGCGACATTTTTCCCATTTTCCGAAGGAGAATTAGTGATCCCGAGAATTCCTTGGGAAATGATCAAATATAAAATCGCTAAGAATCCCACCTTCTTTGGAGCGAACAGGCAGGAGGATTTTAAGACTTTTTATTCGAACCCAAAAACTATAAAAGTGAAGCCTCTTCCTCCACACCCACTTAAAAATGAGGTGAGCGTGGGGCAATTTCAGCTTAGAGAAAATATCAAAAATATAGAAGTAGAGACTGGTCAGGGATTTGACTATAATTTCGGCATCAGTGGAGTGGGAAATATCAATGCAATCTCTGCTCCTAAGAGGATTCCAATGGCTAATCTGAATACCTATGACCCTAATGTCCGCCAACAGATAAATAGAGGATACGGGCGGGTTTCAGGGATCAAAGAATTCAATTATTATATCACGATCAACGAGGCAGGAGAGGTAGATCTTTCGAAGAATTTCGAATGGGTTTATTTTGATTCCGAACGTGCTGTTTATGATACCTTAAGGCCTGAAGCTAAAATTACAGTTGTGGGAGAAAGTAAAGCAAATCAGGCGATTTCCAGCCAAAGATTAGGTGGACTTTACGACCGGATTTCTACGGAAGACAATCGGTTTTTAAACGAGAAATATAAATACTATTTTACAATCGCAATCAACGTGTTGCTGCTGATCTCAGTAGCTTTATTGGCTGTATTGATAATTAGAAAGAGATAATGGGCAATTCATTTGGAAAGCTATTCAAGATCACCACCTATGGTGAATCACATGGTTTAGCTTTAGGGGTAATCATTGAAGGATGCCCTGCAGGACTAAAAATAGACGAGGCAAAGCTTATTGCAGAGATGCAGCGCAGGAAACCTGGACAGTCCAAAATCACCACTCAGCGTAAGGAAGAAGACGAATTTGAGATTAAATCAGGAGTATTTGAAGGAGTAACTACTGGTACTCCTATTGGAATCGTGATCAATAACTCAGATCAAAAGAGTAAAGACTATTCCCATATTTCGGATAAATTTCGTCCATCACACGCTGATTTTACCTATTTCGAGAAATATGGATTACGGGATTATCGTGGAGGAGGGAGAAGTTCTGCTAGGGAAACTGCTGCCCGTGTTGTTGCTGGGGCTTTGGCAAAGCAACTTTTGGAAACCAAAGGGATCAGTGTGCAAGCATTTGTGTCGCAGGTTGGTGAATTGAAACTGGACAAAAGTTATACTGAATTAGATCTCAGCAAAGCTGAAGAAAATATCCTGAGATGCCCTGACCCAGAAAAGGCAGAGGAAATGATTGAGCTGATTGATTCTGTTAGAAAGGATCGTGATACCATTGGGGGAGTAGTGACTTGCGTGATCAAGAATACGCCTGCTGGAATCGGAGAGCCGGTATTTGATCGATTGCATGCCGAGTTAGGTAAAGCAATGCTAAGTATCAATGCGGTGAAAGGCTTTGAATATGGAAGCGGTTTTGAAGGTGTGAAAATGAGAGGCTCCAAGCACAATGATACTTTTGTCCAAGAAGGAGATAAAGTACGTACGCTGACTAACCATTCTGGAGGAATTCAAGGTGGAATATCCAACGGAGAAGACATTTATTTCAATGTGGCTTTCAAGCCGGTAGCCACTATTATGATGGATCAGGATTCGGTAAATGAAGCTGGTGAAAATGTAGTAGTGTCAGGGAAAGGACGTCATGACCCATGCGTGGTACCTAGAGCTGTACCGATTGTGGAAGCAATGGCCGCATTGGTCATAGCTGATTATATTTTGTTGTCAAAAAGTAATAAACTGCAGGACTTCTAAACCCATCTATATGCTTAAAAAGATACCCTTACATACCCAAATTATCATCGGACTTGTTCTGGGGTTGATTTTCGGTTTAGTGGTCATTAAGACTTCAATCCCCAATTCGTTTACTATAGATTACATTAAGCCATTTGGGACGATTTTTATCAATGCCCTTAAAATGATTGCCGTGCCTTTGGTATTGGCATCTTTGATTGTTGGGGTTTCTAATTTAGGAGACGTTTCCAAATTGAGCAGGATTGGAGGAAAAACGATTGGTACTTATTTAGTTACCACTGTTTTGGCAGTTTCGATAGGATTGTTGCTTGTAAATGTATTCAAACCAGGAAAAAGCTTGCCTCCAGAAACGAGGGAGAATTTGATGAGTTTGTATGAAGGCGATGCGGGATCGAGACTGGGTCAGGCTGAGGAATTGCAAAAACAAAGCCCTTTACAGCCTTTAGTGGATATTGTACCTGACAATGTGTTTAGAGCTACCACAGATAATGCTGCCATGCTACAGGTGGTATTCTTCGCGATTCTAATTGGTATCGCACTATTACAGGTCCAAAAGAGTAAGGCTGCGCCTGTGGTTGCGTTTTTTGATGGCCTTAATGATGTCATAATTCAGATAGTAAATTACATCATGATGATAGCTCCTATCGGGGTTTTTGCGCTGATGGCATCATTGATTGTAGAGATTGCAGGTGAAAATCCAGATTCAGCCGTTGAGCTTTTGATGGCTTTATTAAAGTATAGCCTAGTTGTTTTGGGAGGTTTGTTTACCATGATTTTGATCGTGTATCCGGCGATTTTGATGGCTTTTACCAAGGTGAAATACAAGGATTTTTTCAAAGCTATTAGACCAGCTCAATTGCTGGCGTTCTCCACTAGTTCCAGTTCAGCTACGCTTCCTGTGACCATGAAGCAAGTGGAGGAAGAATTGGGAGTTTCTGAGGAGATTTCCAGTTTTGTTTTGCCTTTGGGAGCTACAGTGAACATGGATGGAACCAGCCTCTACCAAGGAGTTGCAGCGGTGTTTATCGCTCAGGCACTGGGCATGGACTTGAGCTTGACGCAGCAATTAATGATTGTTTTGACAGCTACCTTAGCTTCTATTGGCTCTGCCGGAGTTCCTGGGGCAGGATTGATTATGTTGATAATTGTGCTAGAATCGATTGGGGTTCCTGCTGCAGGGATCGCATTGATTATCGCTCCGGATAGAATTTTGGATATGTTCAGAACAGTGGTGAATGTCACTGGGGATGCGACAGTTTGTACAATTGTAGCAAGTACAGAAGGTGAATTGCCAGATGGATTGATCAGAAAGTCAAATCCGTTGACACCTAACGAATAAATATTACTAGCACAAAAAAGGCTCCGTCATATAAAATGACGGAGCCTTTTTTGGTTTTACCAAATTCTCTCTTAGCTAAATTTACTATACAATTATACAAAGCAAACGTCTTCATTGAATATTCGTTGAATGTGAAGAAGTAGTCATCCAATACATAAATTTTATTTAACTTAACACCATGGAAACCATTGTAATAGAAGTGGAAAATAGCGAACGATCCAAGGAAATCAAGTCAGCTTTAAAGGCATTGAATGTGAAATTTATTACATCAGAAGGAGTCGAAGATTCGAAGGAAATTGCAGAAAGTGTAGTTCAGGGCTATAAAGAAATGCTTGATGTAAAATCAGGAAAATTGAAAGCTAAAAATGCTAGAGATATAATTAACTGATTGTGACCTATAAAGTCAAATCTGTTCCTGAATTTGAGAAGGAGCTTAAAAAGCTACTTAAGAAATATCATTCCCTACGATCAGAATATATAAGGCTCATCGAAAAACTTGAAACTAATCCTTCCGAAGGAACTCTACTTTTTAAAAACTGCTATAAAATTCGATTGTCAATAGCTTCAAAAGGAAAAGGTAAATCAGGGGGAGCCAGGGTAATAACCAATTTTGCTATTTCTGATGATATGGTTTATTTACTTTCTATCTATGATAAATCCGATCAAGAGAATATTACAGATTCCTATATAAAATCTTTACTTAAAGACCTTGATCAATGAATTTTAGATCATAAAAAATGGTCCCGACATCGCTGACGGGACCATTTTTACTTTTGCAGCTAAGCTTAATACTACTTCAAGCTTCCAGTCATCTCTTCTGGTTTTACCCATTCAGTGAATTGCTCAGAAGTCAATAAATTAAGTGCAATCGCTGCTTCTCTTAAGCTTGTACCTTCTTTATGTGCTTTCTTGGCGATAGCTGCTGCATTTTCATAGCCGATGTGCGGATTCAAAGCAGTTACCAACATTAAGGAATTCTCCAAATGTCTTTGGATCATTGGGGTATTTGGCTCAATGCCTACTGCACAGTTATCATTGAAAGAAATGCATGCATCCCCGATTAAGCGGGCAGATTGAAGGAAATTCGTCGCGATTAAGGGTTTGAACACATTCAGTTCAAAATGACCAGTAGAACCACCAATGGAAATGGCGACGTCATTCCCCATTACCTGAGCAGCTACCATGGTGATAGCCTCCACTTGAGTTGGGTTTACTTTGCCTGGCATGATAGAAGATCCTGGTTCATTTTCAGGAATTAAAATCTCCCCGATTCCAGACCTTGGACCTGAGGAAAGCATTCTCACATCATTGGCGATTTTCATCAGAGAAACTGCCAATTGCTTCAACGCTCCATGAGTTTCAACCATAGCATCGTGCGCTGCAAGTGCTTCAAATTTGTTCTCCGCAGTCACAAATGGCTGACCTGAAAGCTCAGCGATTTTCTTTGCTACTAATTCAGAGTACCCTTTTGGAGTATTTAGTCCAGTTCCTACTGCAGTTCCTCCCAATGCTAATTCAGAAAGGTGAGATAAGGTATTTCTTAATGCTTTTAATCCATGATTTAGCTGAGCTACATAACCACTAAACTCTTGACCTAAAGTGAGAGGAGTCGCATCCATGAAGTGAGTTCTTCCGATTTTCACTACATCCTTAAATGCTTCCGCTTTTTCTGCAAGCGTATCTCTCAATTTCTCTACTCCTGGAATCGTAGTCTCCATCACCATTTTGTATGCAGCAATGTGCATGGCTGTGGGATAGGTATCATTGGACGACTGTGATTTATTTACATCGTCATTGGGATGGATTTTCTTTTTGGCATCTTCCAAAGAACCTCCTAGAAGTACGTGCGCTCTGTAGGCAATTACCTCATTTGAGTTCATGTTTGATTGCGTGCCTGAGCCAGTTTGCCATACGACCAGCGGGAACTGATCGTCATGCTTTCCTTCCAGAATTTCATCACATACTTTACCGATGATATCAGCTTTGTCCTGATCCAAAACGCCAAGTTCCGCATTTGTTTGCGCAGCTGCTTTTTTTAAAATCGCAAAGGCGTGGGTGATCTCAAGAGGCATGCGGTTTTTTTCGCCGCCGATTTTGAAGTTGTTAATAGATCTTTGGGTCTGCGCGCCCCAGTATTTGTCAGCAGGTACCTCTACAGGTCCCATGGTGTCTTTTTCTATGCGGATGCTCATATTGTATGTTTTATTAATTCTTTTTTGCGGCTCTAAATTACGCCCAAAAGCCATTTATCCCTAAAAATAGAAGGGTTAATCCTTCATTTGGAAGTTGATCAGCCGGTGAAAAACTTTCCGTGAAGCCTTCACTTGTCTATTGAAGAAATACATTGCAATGATGTAATTCACCAAGCTGAGGATAAAACAAAGGGTGGCATACGTATAATTTGGTATGATAAAAGAGTAAAATGCGGTGAATGCAAGTAAAATGATTGACCAAAAACCTAAGAAAAATAGTGCCCCAGGAAACAGTCGATAGTCAATGAATATGATACTACCTCGGGGAGTGGCCTCTACTTTGCCCAAAATTAGCGGGAGAAATGTATCAGCTCTGTCGACGACTTTTGATATTCTAAAACCTTTTTGGCCCACAATGCCATTGAAGAGAATATCTCCCTTGGCTCTAGTTCTTTGATCTAAGTAATTGACTTCCTTGGTCACACGATTTAAATGACCTAGCACCTCTTCCTTGGAAAGAGCGCTGACTAAGGTTTCGCTATCGTATGGGAGCAGGTTCAAAAATGGCTATTTAAAGGCTATACAGGAGATTTCCACATTCACATTTTTAGGAAGCTTACTTACTTCTACTGTTTCCCGAGCCGGTGGGTTCGATTTGAAGTACTGTCCATAGGCTTCATTGATTGTGCCAAACTCATCCATGTTTTTGATGAAAATACTGCATTTGACGATGTCGGCGAAGGTGAAATCTGCTGCACGAAGCACTGCTTCCAGGTTTTTCATCACAGCGTGAGTCTCTTCCGTTATGTTCTCATTGATAAGTTCTCCAGTCTCGGCATCCAAAGCAATTTGACCTGATACATAAAGTGTATTTCCTGCCAATACAGCTTGAGAATAGGGTCCAATTGGTGCTGGAGCTTCTTTTGTAAATATGATTTTGTTTGACATGTTTAATTACTAGTTATGGAACTCAAATTTTAAACTCTATTTTTTCCTTGACTGCGACTGCGACTGCGACTGCGACTGCGACTGACTACTTTCTCTTCGCTTCATTCCAATACACATCCATCTCAGCCAAAGTCATCTCACTAAGTTTTTTGCCTGAATCCTTTGCTGCTTCCTCCAAATATTGAAACCGCTTAATGAATTTTTTGTTGGTTCGTTCCAAAGCTTCCTCAGGATTGATGTCTATAAAGCGGGCATAATTAATCAGGGAAAACATTAAATCGCCAAACTCCCCACTTGCTTTCTCACGATCGATTTCCTTTTCGTCCGCTACATTGAATTCTTCTTTGAATTCCTGTATTTCCTCCTCTACTTTCTCCCAAACTTGGCTTTTTTCTTCCCAATCAAAACCAACTCCACGGGCTTTTTCCTGAATTCTCATGGCTTTTATCAGCGCAGGAAGTGATTTTGGAACTCCTCCAAGAACAGATTTATTTCCTTTTTCGGTCAGCTTTATTTTCTCCCAGTTTTGCTTCACAGCTTCTTCATCCTCTGCTTGGGTGTCTCCATAAATATGAGGATGACGACGGATTAGCTTTTCGCAAAGCGCATCAATCATCGTAGTCATATCGAAATTGCCTTCTTCCGATCCTATTCGTGCATAAAAGACGATGTGAAGGAGAATGTCTCCCAATTCTTTTTTGATTTCATCCGCATCTCCTTCGAGAATTGCATCCGAAAGCTCAAAAGTTTCCTCGATCGTCAAATGTCTGAGGCTTTCTGTCGTTTGTTTTTTATCCCAAGGGCATTGTTCCCTGAGTTCATCCATGATGGTAAGTAGTCTGTCAAAAGCTGCCAATTTCTCGGCTCGGGTACTCAAATTTGTCATGGGTGAGGAAACTATGCTAGGTTTGTGGACGTTTTCGAAGTAAAGCCTTAAATTTGCGCAAATTTATCCGTTATGACAACCGTATTTCTTACCCTTGGTTTCGTTGCTTTATTCTTCATTATGATGTCTGTAAGGCTAATATTCCTCAAAAACGGCGAATTCAAGGGCACTTGTGCCTCTCAAAGTCCCTTTCTCAATAAGGAAGGAGCAACCTGTGGATTCTGTGGAAAGACTATGGATGGTGATACCAGCTGTGGAAACCCCGACAATGAAGTGGATAAGGTCATGGCCAAATTCAAATAGAGATAATCCTGTCTGCTGACGGGATTTATTAGTTTTTAATCAAATCAAATTACCATACGTGTCACTAATTAAATCAATCTCTGGCATCAGAGGTACCATCGGAGGAAAGGCCGGCGATGGACTTACTCCCATAGATATAGTCAAATTTGCTTCTGCATATGGAGCTTGGGTACTTGAGAAAACAAATAACCCTAAGGTAATTATCGGTAGAGACGCACGTCTTTCCGGTGAGATGGTCTCTGGGTTAGTTTCGGCTACGCTCCAAGGAATGGGAATCAATGTGATCGATCTTGGTTTAAGTACCACTCCTACGGTAGAATTCGCTGTTCCTTTGGAAAAAGCCGGTGGAGGAATTATCCTGACTGCAAGCCATAATCCAGTGCAGTGGAATGCCCTGAAACTACTGAATGACAAAGGAGAGTTCATTTCAGACGAAGAAGGGAAAGACATTTTGGAGAAAGCCGAGAAAGAAGATTTTGCTTTCGCAGAAGTAAAAAAACTCGGCACCTATTCTCAAATCAATGATTACATCGAGCGCCATATTCAGCATGTATTAGACCTTGAGCTAGTAGATGTTGAGGCCATTAAAGCGAGAAATTTCAAAATAGTAGTTGATGCTGTGAATTCCACCGGAGGAATCGCTGTGCCAATGTTGCTAAGAGCCCTTGGTGTCACAGAAATAGAAGAAATGTACTGTACTCCTGATGGTCATTTCCCTCATAATCCAGAGCCACTTCCAGAGAATCTAAGAGATATTTCGAGCAAATTAGAGCGCGGAAGCTATGATTTGGGCATCGTTGTAGATCCTGATGTAGATCGTTTGGCATTCATCAATGAAGACGGATCTGCTTTCGGCGAAGAGTATACGCTTGTTGCAGTAGCAGATTATGTGCTTTCTAGGACTCCAGGAAATACTGTTTCGAACCTTAGCTCTACCCGAGCACTTCGCGATGTGACAGAAAAAAGAGGCGGAACTTACAATGCTTCAGCAGTTGGAGAAGTGAATGTAGTCAATCAAATGAAAGCTGTAAATGCAATCATTGGAGGTGAAGGTAATGGTGGTATCATCTATCCAACTTCTCATTATGGTCGTGATGCATTGGTGGGAATCGGGTTGTTTTTAACTCACTTAGCTAATTTTGGAAAGACCATTTCCAGACTCAGAGCTACTTATCCCAACTATCACATATCAAAAAATAAAATCGAACTCACTCCTGAGATTGATGTAGAAAAAATTTTGCTTGAGATCAAAAAGAAGTATAAAAGCCACCCAATCAACGATATAGACGGCGTTAAAATCGAATTTGAAAAGGAATGGGTACATTTGCGGAAGTCAAATACGGAGCCGATCATTCGGATTTACTCAGAGTCTGAATCAGAAGCAACCGCTGAGCATTTGGCCAAAAAGCTTATTGCTGATATCAAGGAAGTAGTGAATGCTTCAATGATTTGAGCTTAGCTCAATAGAAAGAATATACAACCCAATACGAGTACGATGAAAGTTTACTTAGACAATGCAGCTACCACTGCCATGGACGATCGAGTGATCGAAGCCATGATTCCTTTTATGAGAAATCATTACGGCAATCCTTCTTCTGTCCATAGTTTTGGAAGAGAAGTTAGGACTGCAATTGAGAGATCAAGGAAGAAGGTTGCTGAATTGTTAAATGTAACTCCTGCCGAAATTTTCTTTACCTCTGGTGGAACTGAAGCTGATAATACTGCGATTGTTTGTGGGATCGAAAGTCATGGAATTACTCATGCGATTACTTCCCCACTTGAGCATCATGCAGTCTTGCACACGTTGGAAATGTGTGAGAAAAAAGGACACATCAAACTGAGCAAACTGGATGTAAACGAGAAGGGGGAATTGGATATGAATCAGCTGGAGGACTTGCTGAAGGCCCACCCAAAAAGCTTGGTTTCTCTGATGCATGCAAATAATGAGATCGGGAATCTTAATGATTTGAACCGCATTGGATCACTTGCGAAAGAGCAGGGTGCGTTTTTCCATTCTGACACCGTGCAGACCATGGGACACTATGTACATGATCTAAAATCTCTTCCTGTGGATTCCATTGTAGCTGGAGGTCATAAATTTCATGGCCCAAAAGGTTCCGGGTTTCTTTATGTGAAAAAGGATAAGAAAATCCATCCATTGATCCACGGTGGAGCTCAAGAACGGAATATGCGTGGTGGAACTGAAAATGTGATAGGGATTATTGGAATAGCAAAAGCCTTGGAAATCGCCTATGAGGACATGGCTGAGCATCAGATCCATGTTGAGTCTATCAAAAAACATTTCATCCAAAGCCTTACTCAGGAAATTCCTGGAGTTGAATTCAATGGACTGTCTGGAGATTTGGATAAGAGTTTGTACACTGTACTAAGCGTAAGCTTACCTCCGTCTGAAGCCAACAGCGGAATGTTGCTATTCAATCTTGATCTGGAAGGAGTTTCTGCTTCTGGTGGGTCCGCTTGCAGTTCAGGGGCTACAGTTGGCTCGCATGTATTGAGAGCAATCAATCACACGCCAGAGCGAGATGCAGTTAGATTCTCCTTCAGCCGATTTAATACAATAGAGGAAGTAGATTATACAGTCGGAAAGTTGAAAGAACTCTACGCTGTAGAAGCATAAAAAATAGAAAAGGAGCTCACAAGGCTACTTTTTTTATTATTTCAGCTTTCAGCTTTTAGAATTTAAAATTCTTACTTCCCCTGATATCCAATCGCATAAGGAGTCCAAATCTCGTAAATTGGATTACCCGTTGAGCTTAGTCCACTGTGATGCCATTCACCATCGATTACTTCGTAGTTGAAATCTAAGTTAGCACCTACTCGAGAATCATCTCTGGAAAAGAATGTTATGCTTTCCACATATTTTCCGTCTTTGGCAGTGTAAGTTCCTCCGCCTGTGCCTGAAAATTCCTTGGTTTCCGAGTTGAAAGCTATCCATTGGAATCTACCTCCGCTGAGAATTTTCACAGTTCTTCTAGCTCCAGGCGTTGATCTGGAGATTTCCTCACCTCGTTTTCTTCCCGTAATCACCCAGTTTCCCGTTAGATCGTCTTCTGCATCCGACACTTTTTCCCAGATTTCTACGAGCATTTTCCCATTGATCTCTGAGGAGATGACCATCTTTTCATTGACCCAATCCAGCTTGTATTTATTTGTCTTTCCGACCTGAAATGGATCTAATGTGAAGAAATCTAAAGTCTCCATATATTTCCCGTCCTCATAAGAAAATGGTCCCCCTCCTGCACTGATAAAGTGATTATCAGCAACCTGTTTTGCTCCATATGCAAAATAATCATCTTGATAAATCTTGATATATTCTATATCGGTTACTTCTTGACCATCCTGATGGGTAAGTTTCCAAGCCCCCTCAAGGCTTTGTGCCTCGGCCAAATTGAAGAATAATAAGGCGGTAATAAAAAGTATAGTTGCTTTCATGGTTTTAACGGTTTTTATTCACCTATTAAATTCAACAAGATTCATCAGAAAACCAATGGTTTATTTATGTTAAGGTTTGATTTCCTTTTGAGTAGATAAATCCCGTCATATGAAAACATTCCTTTTGGGTAGTACGAAACGCCAAGTTTTGGAAATGATTCCTGAGTGTCGGATTCATAAAATTAACCTTGGTGATCAGGTCATCGCGTTGGTGCGATCCCAAGAAAATTTCCACGCATTTCAAGCTGATTGTCCGCATCGAGGAACTTCATTAGTAGAGGGTTCTTTATCAAGTGAACATGAGGTGATTTGTCCATCACACCAGTATAGATTTAATCTATTGACAGGTGAAGTAAAAGTTGGTTCTTGTGGGGATTTGGAGATTTATCCAACAGAATTAACGCAAGAAGGGTTGAAAGTTTTCATCTCTAATGATCAGTAGTGAAAACCAGTCTTCAAATTTTAAATTTGAAGATTTGATTTGGCTTTCGACAATTGATAATTTTCCATACGTTAAGATTTCATTTAACAACCCAACTCAACCTAATTCATGAAACCATTCTATAAGGTAGCCTTTGGATTTTTGATACTATTATCCGCATGCCAATCCAATAATACAGAAGTGGATTACACCGATTGGTCACACTATGGAGGTCCAGCCGATGGCTCGAGATATTCGTCTTTGACACAAATCACTAAAGAAAATGTTTCCCAACTTCAGGTTGCTTGGACGTACAATACAGGTGATGCAACAGAACGCTCCCAGATTCAATGCCAGCCGATTGTAGTAAATGGACTTCTTTACGGCTCTACTCCTACCTTAAATGTGTTTGCTGTAAATGCTGAAACCGGAGCTGAAGTATGGAGATTTGATCCATTTCAAATTCTTGGAGGAGAAAATTCTTGGGCAGGGACTAATCGTGGAGTGAGTTATTGGGAAGATGGAGATGACAAACGCATTCTTTTTGGGGCTGGAAATTGGCTGATGGCAGTGGATGCAGAGACTGGAGAACCCATTCCAAGTTTTGGAGACCAAGGCAAGGTTGATTTGAGAAAAGGTTTAGACACAGAGCGGGAGGATTTTCTGATAGTGGCAAATGCTCCAGGAGTAGTCTATGGAGATTTACTGATTATTGGAATGCGACTTTCCGAGGGTTTGGATGCCGCGCCAGGTCATATAAGGGCCTATAATATTCGCACAGGCAAGCGAGAATGGATTTTCCATACCATTCCGCAGGAAGGAGAATTTGGTTACGATACTTGGGATTCAAAAAGTATAAAGCAGATCGGTGGAGCAAATAATTGGGCTGGGATGACGTTGGATCAGGAGCGGGGAATTGTTTTTGTGCCAACAGGTTCGGCGACTTACGATTTTTGGGGAGGTTACCGCAAAGGAGATAATTTATTTGCGAATTCCCTGATTGCGCTGAATGCGAAAACTGGGGAACGGATCTGGCACTTTCAAGCTGTACATCATGACGTGTGGGACCGGGATTTTCCTGCTAATCCTAACTTAATTAGAATTCAAAAAGACGGAACGTGGATTGATGCAGTCGCTCAAATCTCTAAGCAAGGTATGACTTATGTCTTTGATCGGGAGACTGGCGAGCCGATTTGGCCAATTCCTGAAACGGCAACAACCCAATCTGTCATGCCTGGGGAATTTACTTCTCCGACCCAACCGATTCCTACATTTCCCGAGCCATTTATGAATATGGTTTTTGATGAATCCAGTATACTCAACCTGAAACCAGAATGGGAAGCTGATATTAGAAGTCAACTAGAAGGAGCGATTTATGGAGACACTTGGGCTCCTCCACATCCAGAAAAACCGATTGTTCTTTTCCCAGGAATGGATGGTGGTGGAGAATGGGGTGGAGCATCTTTTGATCCTACAACTCAGACTTTATATGTGAACGCCAATCAAATTCCTTGGGTAATCGGAATGACTCCAAATGCTGATTTTGAGAACATAGGTAAATCTGTTTACACTAATTTTTGTGGAAATTGCCATGGACTGGACAGGAAGGGAAACCCGCCGGCAATCCCGAGTTTACTTGAGTTAAAGGAAAAATATACCTATGATTCATTGGCACTTTTGCTTCAAAAAGGAAGGGGAGCGATGCCATCTTTTGCACATATTTCTGATGAAAACCGCAAAGTGCTTTTGCAATATCTCTTGGACAAAGCTCCTGCAGAAGGAGACAAGCAAGAAATGGAAGGAGTGCAATCACAGCTTTTTCCTCGCTACTATATGGACGGCTATAAAAAGCTGGTGACCAAAGAGGGACTCTATGGATCCAACCCGCCTTGGGGACTTTTGACCGCCATTGATATGAGTACTGGGAAGAAAAAGTGGCAAGTTCCGTTAGGAGAAATTGACTCTCTGAGTGCTCAGGGTTTTGCTCCTACAGGTACCGAAAACTATGGAGGTCCAGTGGTGACTGCAGGCGGAGTGTTATTTATCGCGGCGACAAAGGATGAGAAAATTCGTGCTTTCGATAAGGAGACCGGTGAAATTCTTTGGGAAGCCAAGCTTCCAGCTTCGGGGCATGCTACACCGGCAGTATACGAAATGAACGGAAAGCAATTTCTAGTAATCGCCTGTGGAGGGGGAAAAGGCACTAAAAGCGGAGATGCTTACCTGGCTTTTTCTTTGCCTCAATGATTTGAAACGCTAGCCTCCATAGTACATGGATTTGCGATCACTTAGTCCATCAAGAGAAAACTTACCCGCTCCGAAAATAAGTATACAGAAGAAGACTGTAAAATATAAAAGTGGGAGCTCTTTTCTCCCAAAAGGATCCGATGCATGCGCTACAAATGCTGCAGTCAGCATAGTAATTATAAGTGGGATTGTGGCAAGGCGAGTTTTAAATCCTATGATTACTAATATGCCACATATGAATTCGGCAAAAACAGCAAGTGATAAGGAAACCACCGGGCCTATGCCTAGAAAATCCATGAATTTAATAGGGTCGTCGCCAATTAGCCGCAATAATTTCGGATAGCCGTGAGTTAAAATCATTCCTCCAGCGCCTAATCGTAGTACTAGTAGTCCAATATCTTCTAAAACTGTTTTCTTCATTTTTCCGGGGTGAATGTTAATGATAACAATATAAATAATGGATTGACTTCAATTTTCAAAGTATTTCTACATGACTAGTGACATGCTAGTGTGATCTGTGGACGTAGACCATTAATTTGAAATAAGGATTTAATGATAGCCTTATTTGCTGGAAGGAATTGGTCTATTTTTCCTCCAGTCATCATCGTATGTAGTATTGAGTAATTTATCGGGTAATAATTCACACTTAAATTTTAGCGCATTTTAGGGAAATAATTCCGCTTTCGACTGACAGCATGTCACCCTGTCAAGCCAAATGATCAATGGTAATTTGACTTTTAAGAGTTTTAAGTTTCACTATTCCAATAACATGGGGGTATTCCACAAAATAACCTCTTTCGGAACGAAGGTTGTTTTAAAACTGTTAGGTTAAATTAGTAAAACCAGTAATTATCAAGTTTTCATCTCTAATAAGAAGTAATTCAGTTCTGATTTTTTCTCATTTCTGCCAGTCCATAAGGGAGAGCCGGGTTAGGAAAAAATCAATTTATTATAAAAAAAGTAGAAATGTCTAAGCAAAGAATTCTCATCAAATATGGTGGGAATGCGATGATCAATCCCCAGTTGCAACAGGAAATAGCAGCACAGATTTTTAAACTTCAGGACGCGGGATTTGAAGTAGTGATGGTGCACGGCGGTGGGCCATTTATCAATAAAGCACTTGAAAAAGCTGCCATCAAAACTCAGTTTGTGGATGGTCTCAGAGTGACAGAAGCAGTTGCTTTCGCAGAAATTCAAAAAGCACTGATAGGTGAAGTCAATGCCGACTTGATCTCTTTACTAAATCAAAACAACCTAAAAGCCGTCGGTCTTTCAGGTAAAGATGCCGGAATGGTGCAGGCAAAAAAGTACCAGCATAAATCTTCCGATGGAAGTCTGGTCGATCTTGGTTTGGTTGGCGAAATTACTGATATCGATAGTACGCTGATCAACAACCTTTGCCAAGCAGGATATATTCCTGTGGTTGCCTGTATCGCTGACGGAGCAGACGGGACTTCTTATAATATCAATGCGGATACTTTTGCAGGTAAACTTGCGGCTGCTGTGAAAGCGGATCAACTTATAGTACTCACGGATGTAGATGGACTTTTTCTAGACTACCCAGATCCAGATTCTATCATTCATGAACTTGATGAAAGGGCTGTTAAAGAGCATATGGGTTCAACCATCCAAGGTGGTATGATACCCAAAATTCAATCCTGCATGCTGGCATTAAAAGAAGGAGTTCAAAAAGCAATTATTTTAAATGGTACCAAGCCCGAGCAGATTGCCAGATACGTAATCAATCATGAGAAAATTGGAACCACCTTAACTCTATAAAAGATTATGAACAATCAAGAATTATACACCAAAGACAAAGAGAATTACTTACCAACCTTCAATCGCTTTCCTTTAGCTTTTATCAAAGGAAAAGGAAGTAGATTATGGGATGCAAATGGAAAAGAATACATTGATTTACTAGCTGGTATTGCAGTAAATAATGTGGGGCATTGTCATCCTACGGTTGTGAAAGCGATTCAGGATCAGGCGGCTAACTTGATGCATATTTCTAATTTTTTCGTGAGTCCTCAGCAAGTTGCTTTGAGTGAATTGCTAGTTAAAATCTCAGGCTTGGATCGAGTTTTCCTGACAAATAGTGGAGCAGAATCCGTAGAAGGAGCCATTAAAATTGCTAGAAGGTATGCACACAAGCAATCTAAAGGTGGAAAAATCATTTCCATGCAAAATTCGTTTCATGGAAGAACTTTAGCGACCATCGCGACTGGTCAGGAGAAATATCAACAAGGATTTGGCCCTATTCCAACAGGATTTGCTCAAGTTCCTTTCAATGATCTCAAGGCAGTTGAAGCTGCAATAGACATAGAAACTGCAGCAGTGATTGTAGAGCCGATTCAGGGTGAAGGGGGAGTTGTTCCTGCGGAAAAGGCGTACTTGGAAGGTTTGAGAAAGCTATGTGATGAAAAAGGAATCCTTTTGATTTTTGATGAGATCCAATGTGGGATAGGAAGAACTGGAAATTGGTTTGCAAAAGACTATTTCGGAGTTCAGCCTGATATAATGACTTTAGCCAAAGGGCTAGGAGGAGGAGCGCCGATAGGTGCGATTCTTTGCAATGAAAAAGTAGCCAGTGCGATTGAGTTTGGGGATCATGGTACCACTTTCGGTGGGAATCCGCTCGTAGCAGCTTCAGCAATTGCGACTATAGAAGTGATCAATGTGGAGCAGCTTTGCAAAAGAGCAACCGAAACCAGTGAATGGTTGAGAGGAAAACTAGCTGAATTGATCGAGAAGCATGAGGAACTTGAGTCTGTGAGAGGAGTAGGGTTGATGCTTGGAGTGAAAATGAAATCAGAGGCTAAGCCCTATGTGCTACGATTACTTGAAGAGGGCATTGTGGCAAATGCTACGGCTGGAAATATTCTAAGACTAGTTCCTGCCCTGAATATCAGCAGAGAAGAGCTAAATATTTTTCTAGAAAAGTTTGACGAAATCCTTACCGAAACCACTGTTGTAGCCTAAGATGAGCAATCATAAATTAAAAGTAGCCATAGTTGGAGCCTCTGGATTTACGGGGTCTGAGTTGGCAAGACTTCTTTTGAATCACGAGGAAGTTTCAATTGAAATGATCACTTCAGAATCGCATGAGGGCAAGCCATTTTCAGACTTACACCCTCAGTTTGTCGATAGATTAGACATTTCTTTGGTAAGTGCTGAAGAGGTAAGTAAGAGAAAACTGGATGTAATATTTCTAGCTCTACCTCATGGCGTTTCCATGGAATTTGTTGCCAAATGGAAGGATTCAGGTGCGAAAATCATAGACCTCTCTGGAGATTTTAGACTTTCCACCAAGGAAGTTTATGAAGAATGGTATAATAAAAAACACAGCTATCCTGAAGGATTTGCTTCGGCTGTTTATGGTTTGCCAGAGCTTTTATCAGATAAAATAAAGTCAGCAAATTTGGTTGCAAATCCAGGTTGTTATCCTACGGCATCTATTTTGAGCATGGCGCCACTTTTTGCGAAGCAACTCGTAGAGGAAAAATCTCTAATTATAGACGCGAAGTCAGGTTTGACAGGAGCAGGAATAAAAGCTAGTGCAACCACGCATTTTTCTAATGTGAATGAAAATTTCAAAGCCTATGGTATCGCAGGTCACAGACATACGATTGAGATAGAGGAGCAGTTAGGTGCATTGGCTGGCAATCAGACTGCAGTTCAATTTACTCCGCATCTACTTCCTGTAGATCGAGGAATTTTGGTTACTGCTTACGCCAAAATCAAAGGCGAAATGAGTCAAGAAAAGCTCACGTCGATCTACCATGATTTTTACAAAGACAAGCCATTTGTCAGATTGAGAAATCAGGCGCCAGGAATCAAAGACGTACGTGGAAGCCATTTCTGCGATGTGTTTCCAGTGTGGGATGCAAGGACGGAGCGCGTTATCGTGATCTCAGCAATTGATAATTTGCTCAAGGGCGCAGCTAGTCAGGCGGTGCACAATATGAATTTGATGTTTGGCTTGACAGAGTCCGAAGGATTGAACCAAGTGCCATTAAAACCTTAATAAGAAAAGATGATTAAAAATATTACGAACGTACGTGGCATCAAATGCTGGGGCGCTCACACTGGGGTGAAATCGATGAAACGCGATTTGGCTATTATTTATTCAGAAGTTCCAGCTGCTGCTGCCGGCACTTTAACGCAGAATAAAGTTCGCGCTGAGCCTATAAAAATCACTGAGAAACACCTGGAAAATAATCGAGCTCAGGTGATTATTTGTAATGCAGGAAATGCAAATGCTTGTACCGGTGATCAGGGGAGAGAAGGAGCTGAGGCGATGGTCCGTACGACAGCAGAAGCTTTGGGGATTCCAGTGGAAGATGTGATTGTAGCTTCTACTGGCATTATCGGTGTGGAATTTCCAACCGAAGATGTAGTGGAAGGATTAAAAGTCAATATCCCGAAACTAAGCGGTGAAATTAAGGCAGGTTCATTTGTGGCCAATGCTATTTTGACCACAGATACTTTTGCTAAGGAAGGATTTATTGAATTCGAATATGAAGGAGTGAAAATCAACATGGGTGGAGTAGCTAAAGGGTCTGGAATGATTCATCCCAATATGGCTACCATGCTGGCATTCATCGTGACTGATTTTAACATTGACGAGAAGCTACTTCAAGAAGCTGTTTCCTATTGTGTAGATCGTTCATTCAATATGATCACCGTAGACGGAGATACTTCTACCAATGATATGGTCGCTGTCATGGCTAATGGTTTGGCTGGCAATAGAAAAGTGAAAAGTAAGGATGATCCAGGGTATGAGATTTTCTTGGAGAAACTACTGGAAATCCTAACACATCTAGCAAAACTAATCGTCTCAGATGGTGAAGGTGCCTCCAAGTTTATAGAATATAAAGTAACCAAGGCGAGAACTGAAGCGATCGCTAGGACGCTCATTCGCGCAATCTCTGATTCTACTTTGGTGAAAACTGCCATGTTTGGTCGTGATCCAAACTGGGGGAGAATTGTCGCTGCGGCTGGGAATGCTGGGGTTGCCTTTAATTATAAAAAAGTAAACCTCTTTATAGGAGACCAAAATCATCTAGTTCAGGTCCTAGAGAAGGGCAATCCAGTGGATTTTGAAAAGTCTTATATGAAAAAGCTTCTTAGAGAATCTCACATTCGAGTTCATTTGGAACTCAATTCAGGCGAAGAAGAAGGCATAGGTTGGGGATCAGATTTGACCACAGATTATGTGATGTTCAATTCTGTTTATACGACTTGATATATATTTTGCTAACAGTCAATAGTTATCCTGCTTCTCTTGAAGCAGGATTTTTTATGTATTTCTAATCTATTTTTTCAAAAAACTCTTCCAAATCCAGTTCAAAGCCAGAAACACATTTAGATTTGACGATGTCTCCGCGGGTAAAAAGTCTAGTTGCAACATATTTCCCATCAGTAAGAGAGTTGATCATTAAAGTCTCTTCATAAGGAGAAATAATCCAATATTCGCTGACTCCTGATTCCTCGTAAACTTCGTATTTGTTTTGCAACTCCTTTTTATTGTTTCCTGGAGAAAGCACTTCTACGATTAAATCTGGAGCTCCGACACATCCTGCTTCATCCAATTTGGAACGGTCACAAACCACACAGACTTCTGGCTGGACTACTGTGAATATGTCTTCATTTTTTCTGGACTTTACGGGTAGGCGCACATCAAAAGGAGCTATAAATACTTCGCATGATTTCTTCTCAAGGAAGTTTAAAAGCTCGGAGCCTAATCGAAGCACAATTTTCTGATGCTTTCTTCTTGGTGCCGCTGCTGCAGAACGAAACACTTTTCCCTTGATAAGCTCGACCATTTCGTCGATCTCCCAAGACAGATAGTCCGCATAAGAATAGACTCCATATTCCGTAAACGGCTCTTTTACAAGATCTTTCTCATCTGATTCCATAGGAACAATTTAATGAAATGGCTGGAATAAATAGTAATCATAAAAAGTCCTTCGAGGTTCTAAAAACCTCAAAGGACTCACATGTATCTATCTACCTCAAAACCTTTCAATTCTAACGTTGTATCTTTTTGCTGGTGCAATTCTGCGAGGATTTTGCCAGAAGCTGGTGCCAAACTCACACCCATCATTGAGTGTCCAGAGTTTACCATGACATTAGAATAGCCAGGAGCAAAACCTATGTAAGGAAGACCATCTGGGGAACATGGCCTCAGGCCTTTCCATATCTTGGTTTCTTCAGGGAACTTTGCTTCGAATTCTGGGTAATACCGATTGATGGATTCAAAGATTCCTTTGACTCGATTGAGGTTTACTTTTTGATTGGTGCCAGCGATTTCCATTGTTCCCCCAAATCGAATTTGCTCTCCATAAGGACTCACGGCAACTTTCATTTCGGTCAAAATGGATGATTGCATGATTTCAGGTTTGTTTTCCTGTAGGAATGAATAACCCTTTCCTCCCATCATCGGAAGGTTGAAGCCTAGCAGTTCTGCCAATTCTCCAGACCAAGAACCACTCGCGAGAATTACTTTTCCGGCATCGATTTTACCTTGGTCTGTAACGACAGCATTGACGGTTTTTCCACTTTTTTCAAAACCAGTTACCTGCGTATTTGGAAGGAATTTTACGCCTTTTTGCTGTAAGTGGCTTTTTAGAAACCCATACAATTTCCCTGGATCCAAGTGAGCGTCACCAGGAAATCTCACTGCCCCACGCGCTTTTACCTCAAGATTTGGCTCGAAAGTTCGGATTTCTTCTGGAGTTAAAATATCTGCCTGCAAACCGTTTGCATTGGCAAGATGAGCGAATTCAATTTCCTCTTTCTCAACTGCTTCTGTCTGATAGATCATCATCAAACCTTTCTCCTGCAAAGCAATCAGAGAGTTTGGGTGCTCGTCCCGAAACTCCTGATAAAGGGCCTTACTGAGCAAACTTAGATTTTTCAGTACAGGAACAGATCGCTCTACATGCGCAGGACTCGCAGCTTTGTAAAATTGGTAGCACCATTTCAAAAGTTTGGCGTCTAGTCTAGGTTGAATGTAGAACGGGCTTTTTGAAGAAAACATCCAAGAAATCCCCTTGCTGATCATCCCCGGAGCTGCTAATGGAATAATGTGGCTTGGAACGATCATACCGGCATTCCCCGTGGAGCAGTTAATATTCATATCTCCCTGGTCAATTACTTGTACTTCGACTCCTTCTTTCTGAAGAAAATATGCGGTAAACAGGCCGATTATTCCGCCTCCGATGATGATGGTTGGTTTCATTTTTAGAATCAAGATGTTAGAATCAAGAATCAAGATTTGAGCAAGACCACTCTTGGTTCTTGACTCTTTTCTCTAGACTCTTAGATGACTTGGAATCCATGCACATACGGGTCGTCATCGTCGAGCATGATGGTATTATATCCATAAACTTTTGCCCAGCCTTCTATGCTTGGGATGATAGCTGGTTTGCCAGCTATTTCAGTTTCTTCTTCTATTCTCCCGATAAACTTGGAGCCGATGAAGCTTTCGTGTATGAAGTCTTCTCCAGGTTTTAAAAGGCCTTTTGCATACCACTGTGCTAAGCGAGCGGAAGTTCCCGTACCACATGGAGAGCGGTCAATTGCCTTGTCACCATAGAACACCGCATTCCTTGCTGTGCTCGTAGGTTCTAGAGTTTTCCCTGTCCAAAGTACATGAGATAGACCTTTGATCGCTGGATGCTCTGGATGGACAAACTCGTATTTCTCATTCATTTTTTTGCGAAGCGAACGAGCCATGGAAATCAGTTGCTCAGCTTTGAAATGCTCTAAGCCGGGGAAATTTTCCTGAGGGTCTATGATGCAATAGAAATTGCCGCCATAGGAAACATCCACAGTCAATTTCCCTAACTCATCCGATTCTATCTCTAATCCTTCAGCTGCTAGAAAGCTTTTGACGTTGGTCAGTTTGACTGATTTCACCTTTTGGCCTTGTTGTTTGTACTCAACGAGTACCAATCCAGCAGGAGTCTCTAGTCTAAGCTTACCGGGAGTTTTAGGATAAATCAAACCTTCCTCAATCGCAATGGTCACCGTTCCAATCGTACCATGTCCACACATTGCAAGGCAGCCGCTGGTTTCGATAAAGAGAACTGCTACGTCATTCTCAGGATTGTGTGGAGGAAATAACATAGAGCCCGACATCATATCGTGACCTCTAGGCTCGAACATCAATCCAGTTCTAATCCAGTCTAAATTGTCTAGAAAATATTGACGTTTTTCCAGCATATTATCCCCTTTCAAGAAAGGAACTCCGCCAGAAACTACCCGCACCGGATTACCACAAGTGTGTGCATCAATGCAGGAGAATGTGTGTCTTGTTGACATTTAGAAATTCAAAATTGAAATATTTGAAGATTGGAAAATTGAGCTACTGTTTTAAGTTGGAAGGTGGTAGGGTTGGAAAATCGTTTACAAGAGACGATATACATCGTAAAATGAGGGTTGTAGTTCCTCAAAATCTCGTAAATCGTATTTCGTATATCAGATTTTCTCTACCGTAAACTTCCCATTTACTTGCCTTGTAATTCCCAATGGATTGTCATTTTTCAATGCATCTGGAAGTAGATCAGCTGGCATATCCTGGAAGGCGATTGGTCTAGCGAATCGTTTAATTGCATGGGCCCCAACTGAGGTGGTATTTGCACTAGTAGTCGATGGGAAAGGTCCGCCATGTTGCATAGCATAACCAACTTCTACTCCTGTAGGAACACCGGTAAATAGCAGTCGACCACATTTTTCTTCCAATAAATTGATCAGTTCTGTGTTAGCTTTTAGTTCAGACGAATCTGCCCAAAGCGTAATCGTAAGCTGTCCATGAAGTTTTTTGGCTACCTCTAGTAGTTGCGCTTCATTTTCATAAACTACCATCAAAGCAAAAGAGCCAAATACCTCTTGCTGGAAAAGATCATCTGCAATCCAATCTGCAGCCTTGATTTCAGCCAAAGCTGGGCTCACATTGATCAAATGTTGGGCGTCTGGTACTTTTACCCAGTTTAGTTCTGAACGCATTTTAAGATTGTCAAGCGCGGAATAATAAGAACTCGCAATCCCTTCATGAAGCATCGGAGATCCAGCCGCTCCTTTCAAAGCTTCAGAAACAGCATTTTCAAATTTACTGGCCAATTCCTTTGGCACGAAGATTAATCCAGGATTGGTGCAAAATTGTCCTGCACCTAAGGTCAGCGAGCTTATATAACTTTGTGCCATCGGGACGAGCTCATTGGTTAAGCGCTGAGGAAAGGTGAAAACTGGATTTACAGAGCCCATTTCAGCATATACCGGAATTGGTTCGTCACGATCAGACGCGATGTTAAAAAGAGATTTTCCTGCTCCGTAAGATCCTGTAAATGCAACTGCTTTTGCAAGAGGATGCTTGACAAGATCTTGTCCCATTTTCACTCCACCTTCAACATGCGTAAATACGCCTTCAGGCAAACCAGATTTTGAGACAGCTTGAGAAATACAATCACCGACAAATTTTGATGTATCAGGATGTGCCGGATGACCTTTGTAGATCACTGGACATCCTGCCGCCAAAGCTGAAATGGTATCACCTCCGGCAGTGGAAAAAGCTAATGGAAAATTACTCGCACCAAATACCACAACTGGTCCGATTGGGATCAGCATTCTTCGGATATCTGCCTTTGGCAAAGGAGCTCTTGATGGATCCGCAGGGTCTATGGTGGCCTCTACCCAAGAGCCCTCTCTGAGCTGATTGGCAAAAAGCTTAATTTGACCTGTTGTACGACCTAGTTCTCCATTGATTCTGCCTTCTGGAAGATTTGATTCTTTTACTGCCATCATTACAATGGCACTTCTGTTCTCTTCAAGAATCTCTGCGATTTTTTCCAGAAAGTCTGCCTTCCTGTTTCCTGAGAGATTTTTGTAAGATAAAAAGGCCTCTTGTGCGGCTGAGAAAATAAGATCGAGGTTCATAGGTTTGTTAAGTTTGATTGTTAAAAGATTAAAATAAGATAGACAGGTTGAGTTATAAAAATGACCAAAGAATCAAATGATTGAAAGATGGCATTTAGAACTCAACTCTCTAAACACTATAATCTACAATTTAGGTCTTTTAGCCAAGCCATCGGTAATGATTTTCTCAACTCTTGCTCTTTCTTCTCCGATCAAAGTCAATCTTGGTGCTCGCACGTGCTCAGAGCCTATGCCACAATGTTGCTCTGCAAGCTTGATGTATTGTACCAGTTTAGGGTGAATGTCTAGTTCCAAAAGCGGTAAGAACCAACGGTAAATATTTCTTGCTTCTTCATTTTTACCCTCGTTGATTAGGTTAAAAATGGTAACCGTTTCCTTAGGAAATGCACAAACCAACCCAGCAACCCAGCCATCTGCTCCCATTACCAACTCCTCCATCGCTAGGGTATCTACTCCGCAAAGCAATTTGAAACGATCGCCAAAGTGGTTACGCATACGAGTCACATTAGAAATGTCACGGGTTGATTCTTTGATTGCCTCTATATTCTTACAGTCTGCCAGTTCCGCAAACATATCAATGGTTACCAGTGTTTTATAATCAACAGGATTGTTATAAATCATTATCGGAAGATCAGTAGAATCCGCTACGGTTTTGAAGTACGTAACTACTTCACGGGCATCAGCAGCATATCTCATCGGAGGCAGCATCATCAAACCGGCTGCTCCAAGTTCTTTCGCTTTTGCCGCCCAGAAAAGCGCCTCTTGAGTTGCTCCTTCTGCGATATTTAAAATCACCGGAACTTTGCCGTCAAGATAATTGACTGTTTCGCGGGTTAGGGTGATTTTTTCTTCCTGAGTAAGTACAGAACTTTCACCGAGTGTGCCACCAAGAATAATACCGTGAACTCCGGATTCTAGTTGGAAATCAATGTTTTTGAAAAATAGATCCATGTCCAAACTTCCGTCAGCATGGAATTTAGTCGTTACAGCGGGGAATACACCTTTCCAGTTCATAGCTTTTTTCTTTCAAAATTAGAGCATGAATAAAAACTATGAAAGTGGTTTTTTAGTAAATAATGATTCTATTTTGATCAAATATCAATTAATTCTGAGTTAATTTACTAATTCAAGCCTATTATAACAGATGAGTAAAGTAATTTCCTTTCAGATTCCTAAGTCTGAAAATTCATTTATTCAATACCAGGAAGATCGTGGAAATCACTTTTACGATAGCCTGCACCAGCATCCCCAAGCTCAATTGACACTAATTGTAGAAGGTAGAGGTCAGCTTTTGGTTGGAGATTATGTTGGAAGATTTCAGCCAGGTGATGTGTATTTGCTTGCAGAAAGTATCCCACATGTTTTTCGGAGTGATTCGGATTATTATGAGGATAATGGTACGCTAAAAATCAGAGGGAACACGTTGTTTTTTGATTTTAAAGCGATGAGTAAGGCTTTCTCGGAAGTAGATGACTTTCATGACCTAGTGCATCTCAATGAAAAAATAGCTGGATGTTTTAAAATTACTGGGGAAACGAAGGAAGAGATATCGAAGCTTCTTGCTCGATTTGGAGAGTTTTCGGGATTGACGAGACTAGGTCATTGTATTCATATACTATCATTATTGGACTTTACCTCCAAGGACATGATGCCTTTGAATCAGATCCCAATATTGAAAACAATGACTGAGCGAGATGGTCGTAGAATGGATCAGGTGATGCGTTTCATTCTTGACAATAGTAAAAGACAGATAAGTTTGGAGGAAGTCGCCGAGCAGGCATATATGAGTAAGGAGGCATTTTGTAGGTTTTTCAAACTTAGGACCAGAAGAACTTTTACTCAATATGTTCAACAGCTCAGAGTTACTGAAGCCAAGAAATTACTTTTAGAAACAGACTTGAGTATTTCCCAAGTTTCCTATCAAGTAGGTTTTCAGACTCTATCGCATTTCAATAAGACTTTCAAAAATCTCACCGAAATGACTCCTAAAGATTGGAGAAAACTGGAGTAAAAAGAGTTCTCCAAAAGGCTCTATTGAGAAGAATTTTCCCCAGAACAGGGTGGCCTGAAGTTTTTTTTGTTGGACATATTCTCCTGTGATTGTTTTGTTAAAACCTTTTAAATAACTAATTGAAGGCATTTGGAGTACTTTTTAGTAGCTCTATTTTTTAGTGGCATTTGGTTTGGAAAAACGAAAGAAAAACAAACCAACAGCAACCATGAAAAAATTAGCATTATCGCTGACACTAATGATGGCAATTGTTGCCAGTTACGCACAAACTACCAGGGAAATCGAAGATATTAATGAAGATAACTCCTGGTTAAAACTAGGTCTTAATCTTGGGGTTCCAGTAGCTGATCTCGGTGATTATTCCTCCTTTGCACTAGGGCTTGATGTAGCAGCTCAATTTATGAGAACTGATAATTATGGAATAGGGGTAGTTTCTGGCTACACTAAATATTTCGCAAAATCTGACGTAGTGGGGGCTCAAGACTTCGGAGCGATTCCTTTGGGATTGATGTTTAGATATTACCCACAGCCTTCCGGATTCTTTGTAGGAACTGATTTGGGGTACACCTTTTTGACGGGCGATATTGCCAGTGATGGAGGATTTTATATTCGTCCGCAAGTGGGTTACCACAATTACGATTGGAATATTTTCGCTTTTTATAATCAAGTCTTCACTTCAGCACCTTCATTTGATATTCAGACTATTGGAGTAGCTGCGACTTATAATATTAGATTCAAATAAAAATTAAATAACCATGAAAAATCAACTCAAAAAGTACTCGAATTCAGTGTTTTTATTCCTCATGACCATGTTCTTTACCGTTTCAGCATTTGCTCAGGATGGCGGACTTAACATTGACGTCAATATTGGTAAAAAGGAATGGTACCAACAGCCTTGGGCTTGGGTAGTAGGAGGAGCTATTTTCATTTTGATTTTGGTAGCACTACTCAGAAAAAAGAAATAAGTAAAAGGGTCGTTTCAATTTTGAAACGACCCTTTTCTTTTGTTATTCGACTTCTACATTGATGGTGTTATCATCAGGGATTCTATCTATTAACTTATTATATGGATCGATTCCAGCTTTTGCCGGCTCACCTTTCACTCTAATGGTAAGCGTAGTTTCTCCAGGCTTAAGTTTATATTTTTGGACAAAAAGCGGATTTACCCGATCTTTTCCATCCTCATCCGTATCATCAGCAGCAAAGATTCCTACATCAATGTAATCACCATCGTACTTAGCGTCAGATTCTTGTCCATCTGAATCAGCGTATAGCTTTTGGGATTTTAATTTGAGCGTTACATCATATTCCCCTTCAGCAATTTTTGTGGCCGTGACTTCCTCTGCTTTGTTGTCATAGAGCGTGATTTTATTCCAAGTATCGTCTAAATAGTACATCAAACTATCAGGAGTTTTTGCCGCCAGATGTCTATAAAGATCTGAACTGCCAGGGAAAGGTGGAGCTTGCCGCTGACCAAACTCCTTATTGAAGTTGTACAAAGCTGAGTCAATCGCTTCTTCTCCGATCAAATCCCGGAGGCCATAAAGGATTAAACTGCCTTTATTGTACCACTGATAGGGGCGGTTACAGTTGATAAAGACATTTTCCTTTTTACTCTCATTTGATCTTCCTCTCAGATAGTCGTCCAGCTCATCCTTTAGGAATCGTTTCATATTTTCCTTTCCGTATTTACGCTCTGAAAGAATCAATGCTGAAAATTCTGCTAAAGCTTCTGAAGTTAAATTAGCTCCTCGTGTATAATTAGGAGTGATCTGATGTCCCCACCATTGATGCGCAAGTTCGTGGGCAGTGACGTAATAGACATAATCAAAACTGTTTGGATCAGAGAAATCAGCGACCCAACCGAAGTCCTCGCTAAAGGGTACCGTATTGGGAAATGATTGAGCAAAACCGGCATAACGAGGGAATTCCAAAATTCGCATTTGTCGGAATTGGAAGTCTCCATAAGTATCTGAGAAATAGGTCAGACCATCTTTGTATGAATTCACAAAGCGATCAAGGTTATATTCATGACCTTTTTGATAATATATTTCAATATCAACTTCTTTTCCAGAGGATAAAGTTGCCTTATCACGAAGCACTTCATACTCAGCAGATAATACCGAGAAAAAAGACTGAATCGGGGTATCCTGAATGTAATGGAAGTAGCGACGATCACCATCGATCCATTCTTTCTGCAAGTAACCAGGCGCAATTGCAATCTGGCTCGGCACTGTACTTACTATTGCTTCAAATTGAATCAAATCAGCCTCATCTGAGAATAAAAGGGTGTTCCTACCAAAAGGATCATCATGTGGAGGTAGATCTTCAGGCTTTTCAGGGAGATCATGTTCTCTTCTTTTCTCATCACTATTAAGTTCACCATCGGCCGAATATCCAATTTCGGGCATTCCTCCTGCGATAAAACTACCGTTGTAAACCAATTCGCGACCAAACCCTGAATTAGGGAATCCGTCGTTTATGACTTTACTTTTTATTACCAAGTCAAGTGTATCTCCTGGCAACATGGTGCTAGGCAAAGCCGTGATTTTATACCATTCCCGGTTTGGCTTTTTTCCGAAAACCTGGAATTTAGCCGGTTCATAGACTAAAGGAAAACGATAAGGCAAACTTTCGCCTTGGTACAGAATCTCAAAATCCGTCAAGCCAGTACTATTGAAATGAACAGAATCTATGGGTTCATTGGTCTTATTCACCATTTGAACTGCAGCCTCGAAATACGCATCACGTTCCATAGGATAGAGATCGGCTTTGAGGTTGACTTTGGTTATTTTAGGTTGGGGCATAAACTCATATTGCTTCAACTGCTTTTCATAAGCCACTTGTCGAAGCTCTCCTTCATCACTTGTTTGGTAGCTATTTTCGTAAACTAGAGAATTGAAAATATAAGCTCCAGAGGCGATTCCTATCACTAGGAAAATGTATGCCGCGATGGAGGTTTTCTGAGTCAGGCGACTTTTGGCAGTTTTCAAGGTGTTTTTGAATGAAATCTCCGTTCCTCTGCTATAGAAAATGCTAAAGAAAAGAATCAAGAACAGGCCAATAGCAGTCCAATAGAGATTGAACCAAAATAGAGGCTCTCCGAAATGCCCAAGTCCATTCATATCACTCCAACGGTAGCCTGGCTTATAAGAGAAAAAGAATAGGTTGAAGTTATATCCTGCGAAATCCCTGAACACAATCATCACCAGCCAAATTCCGATAGCTGCTGCATGACCGGCAAATTTATTGTTGACAACCAAGTGCACTGCAAACACGAGCATCACCATTTGTAGGTAATCTGGCAAGGAGATCAAGTAGCTATCGACGAGGTAAACTCCCAAATCATAATTGAAATATCCCTTCAGGGTCTGTACTGCCAATCCAACTAGGATTGGAATCGTTGCCAGCAGTAAGCAGATAATTGCCATTCCCGCAAACTTTGACGCGATCACCGTCCCGTCTTTTACTGGGAAGGTGTCATTAATAACAGAATACCCAGAGGACTTATCCCGATGCAAGCTTTCTCCGGTGAAAAAGACAATGATGATGAAGACAAAGAGGTTGTAATCAAAGGTTTTATACTCCATTAAAAAAGAAGTGGATGGGAAATTAGGGACACTATATACTGTGTTTCCTATCCAAAAATCCAGAACCAAAAATACCAAACCACCGAGTAAAATCGATTTGAAATAGATGTCCTTGAAGATATTTTGAAACTCAATTTTAGAAAGTGTTTTAAAACTGGTCCATTGGTAGTTTCCTGCGAAATTTGCCTTTGCAAGGACTTGTTGAAGCATCGGAGTTTTCGTTTCTTCTTTTTCTGCTTTTGTTTTTTTCTGTTGGGTTTGGAAGAAATAGGTAAAGCTAAATCGCGCATAGGCAGCTATGAAAAAGAAGATTCCTACACCGATCCAAAGTAATCGGTTGATCAACAGATTGCCGACTACAGGTAGAATAAAGTTGTTTTGCTCAAAAGGGGTTAAATATCGAGTTTGGAAGTTGAAGGTGTTAATCCCAAAAGGATCCATAATCTCCACCAAGTTTTTATTTTCGATATCCTGAGCTAGGAAATTTGCTAGTAGGTAAATAATGAAAACTACTATTCCTCCAGAATAAATGGATTTGATATTTCTGGTAAAAACGATGAGCGCAAAGAACAAAGAACCAGCTAACCATAAGTTTGGAAGGGAAAGTGTAATCCAAGGATGCAAGTAATTGATTAGCAAATTTGGGCCATAGCGAAGCTCATCTGTGCCGAATAAAGGACCTAAAAGCGTGCCTATATAAAAACCGACAAGGCTTCCGAAGGAGATAAATATCAAAGTCACAAAAGAACCCCAGAATCTCCCCATGAAATAGGCGAATTTGGAGATAGGGTAACTAAAGAGGAACGTGCCAGTTTTATGCTCAAGGTCACGATAGATGGGCACTCCCATCACTGCAGATGCAATCAAAATTCCGAAAATCGAAATCAGTAGCTGAAGATTTGCAATCACAATTGGCGCATTATGATATACTTTCTCAGAAGCGGGAGTATTCCCAAATCCCACCAGAAGTAATGGGACTACCAATAGCATCAAGAAATAGATATAGGTCGCGGGGCGACTGAATCTGTATTTCAGTTCAAAAATGAAAATATCCAAAAACATAGCTATAGGTTATATCGTGATTGGATCTACTTTTTTAGATATATGGCTGAAGTAAACATCTTCCAAATCAGCTGGAACCGCCTCAAAGCCATTTCCAGGATTTTCATCACTTTCAATTCGTAAGCTCAATTTTCCTTCAAGAAGTTTGGTAGAGATCACGGAATAGTTCTCACGATATTCTCCCAGATCAGATTTCTCTATGGATTTCTTATAGATTTTTCCATTTACAGCTGCAATGCCCTCAGCAGGTTTTCCTTGCATCAGTACCTCTCCCTGACAGATTATTGCCATATTTGAGCAGAGCGTATTTACATCTTCAACAATGTGGGTTGACAAAATCACCACCGTGTTTTCCCCTATTTCCGATAGTAGGTTATAGAAACGATTTCGCTCAGAAGGATCAAGTCCAGCTGTAGGTTCATCTACGATAATTAAAGATGGGCTTCCTACTAATGCTTGGGCAATCCCAAAACGCTGACGCATACCACCAGAATAGGTTCCAAGCCCTTTTTTGCGATGGGTATAGAGATTCACTTTTTGTAGCAGGCTTTCCACCAATGCTTTTCTTTCCGATTTCTTTCCAATACCCTTCATTTGAGCGATATGATCAAGCATCACTTCAGCGCTTATTCTAGGATAAAGACCAAAATCCTGTGGTAAATAACCTAAGCGCTCACGAACTGCTTGTTTGTCATCCAGGACATTGATATTGTCCAACATGATACTTCCTGAGTCTGGATCTTGAAGCGTCGCAATAGTCCGCATCAGGGTGGATTTTCCAGCTCCATTTGGACCAAGTAGTCCAAACATCCCTTGTGGGATGGTCAAAGAAATGTTGTTCAAAGCCTTTACTCCATTCGGATAAGTCTTTGAAAGATTAGTGATGGTTAATTCCATAGTAAATGGGGTTTGTGGGGTTGCTTATTCTAGGGCTGAAAAGTGGCCTCAGTCAGAAAGAGCAATGGTTAAAAATTAATTAAGTAAATCACCTGTCTTAGACTTTCAAGACTATGCTGTTTGGATCAATTTATGAAAAGTCTAAACTCTTGATCTGCTTCAATATAAGTAATTGACTACAAATAATTTGTGGGTTTATGTTAAAAATCAATTTTACCGCTGATCAAAGAATTACTGTTCTTAGCCTAGTTGAAGAAGTGATTTTGAGGAATTAGGCTCAAAACATTTAATTTAAGGTTTTAAATACCTCCTTTCTTATGAAAAAAATCTTCCTAATTCTATTCTTCTGTTTGATGGCTACTTTAGGCTTTTCAACCGAATTAGCCCAAACGATTCAGACCTATCAAGCCGATTATGGGGCATTGCGGAGGCTATACTCCAACTCACTTTCCGACGAATATTTTGCCAGAATACAGAAATTCAATCAAGAATATCTCACTAGTCTCGGAAAGATCAACTATAGTTCCCTATCGGAGGATGGTAAAATAGATTACGTTCTTTTCAGGAATTATTTGGAAAAGGAACTGGCAGAACTAGCCATAGAAAAAGGTTCTTTTGATGAAATAGCTGGGGTTTTGGTATTTTCCAAGCCACTTGAAGAATTTTATCAAGGAAGACGCAGAGCCAAAAAACCTGAACCTCAAAAACTGGCTGCATCTTGGAATGAAGTGTCAAAACAGGTAGATGCCCAACTTAAGAATCTTGCTTCAACTCCCAAATACAACAGCTGGCAGAAAGCAGATCTTGCAGCCAGTGCTATAGAAGCGATGAGTAGAGCGACTGGGGAAGCGTATAATTATTACTTCGACTATGACCCAATGTTCACCTGGTGGATGCCAGAGCCTTGGAAGAAGCTTGATGCGAGTATGAAAGCCTATGCAAAAGGCTTGCGTGAGCATTATACTAATTCGGTGAAAGATGATGGAAGCGGAATTATCGGGAGACCAATAGGCCGGGATGCCTTGGAAAAGCAATTGGCATTCGAGATGATCGCTTATAGCCCCGAGGAGTTGATCGCCGAGGCTGAGAAGCAATTTGCTTGGTGTGAGAAAGAAATGCTGAAAGCATCCAATGAACTGGGTTTTGGTGATGACTGGAAGGCAGCGCTGGAAATAGTGAAAGAAGCGTATTTCCCAGCAGGAGAATGGCCGGCAGAAGTGATTCGCTTAGCTGAGGAAGCTACTGAATATGTTGAATCGAATGACTTGGTGACTGTACCTCCTTTGGCAAAGGAGACTTGGAGAACAGTGATGATCTCTGCGGAGCGTCAGCGGATAAGCCCATTCTTTTTGGGAGGAGAATCCATTCAGATTGCCTATCCAACTTCGGAAATGAGTCATGCCGATAAAATGATGAGTATGCGTGGAAATAACCCGCATTTCTCCAGAGCCACCGTGCAGCATGAGCTGATTCCGGGACATCATTTGCAGCAATTTATGAATCAGCGGAATATGACGCATAGAAGGATGTTTGGAACGCCGTTTTGGACAGAAGGCTGGGCGCTGTATTGGGAATTTGTGCTTTGGGATAAGGATTTTCCTCGCGATGCGAAAGATAAAGTAGGAATGCTTTTCTGGAGAATGCATCGTTGTGCACGAATTATTTTCTCCCTGAATTACCACCTGGAAAAGATGACTCCACAAGAATGCATTGATCTGCTGGTAGACAAAGTAGGTCATGAGCGTGCCAATGCAGAGGCTGAAGTGAGAAGATCATTTGAAGGAAACTATGGGCCTTTGTATCAAATCGCCTATATGATTGGAGCCTTGGAGTTTTATGCGATGCGGGGAGAAATGGTAGATTCAGGCAAGATGACAGAGAAGGAATTCCACGATTTGATCCTGAGCCAAAATGCCATGCCTGTGGAAATCTTAAGATCAAAAGTGACTGGAAATCCGTTGAAAAAAGATCATAAGGCGAGCTGGAGGTTTTTGGATTGAGCGGGTTTCAAGCATGCAGAGATTTTAATATCTTTAGTAAAGTTTTAAAATAGTGAGATTTATGAAAAAGGACAAAGCCATAGAAGTCTTAAATGAGTTGCCTGGAGAGTTTGATATAGAGGTATTGATTGAGCGACTTATTTTTATTGAGAAGGTTGAAGCAGGCCTAGAGCAGATCAAGGAAGGTAAAATTATACCTCATGAGGCTGTCAAGGATATTTCCCAAAAGTGGTAAAGCTTATTTGGACTGAGCTTGCTATGGAGGATTTGCACCAAATCCATGAGTATATAGCAAGAGGCTCTGAAAAGTATGCTAAAAGACAGGTTGCAAAAATCATTAAAAAATCGGAGCAAGCCCAAAACCAACCCTTTTCTGGCAAGGTTGTGCCAGAATTCTCAGATCAAACTATACTAGAGTTACTTGAAGGTAATTATAGGATGGTTTACAGGATTGCTGAAGGGGTAGTTTATATAGTCCGAATTCACCATTCAGCACGACTGTTACTAGAAATATAGGCAAAAAAGGAGCCCGAAACCGGACTCCTTTTTTCAACTATAAAACCATTAATCTTACTTTTTAGGGTCTTCTTTTAGCTTAATGACGATCACTCCATTTTTCCCTTTTTCTCCGAAGGTGTCGATTGCTGCTTTGTCTTTTAGCACGTTGATGCTCTCAATATCATTTGGATTGATGTTACTGAAATCGGTGAATTCCTTCATTCCATTTTTTGTGTCCAGCATATAGAGTGGTGCGTTTTTTTGACTGGAGCCTACCGCCTTCAACACGATCTGCGGAGAAGGATTCGAACTGCTAGATACTGATCCATAAAGAGGCTTGCCTACTCTATAATTGGGGGTAAATCTTGTTTTAGGATTTGTAGAACTGACTGAATTAACGCCATACCCTACAATATTGACCCCATTTACTGTTTGCACCCGCTGGCCTTGCAGTATTTCTTGTTGCTCTAAATTCAATTCGTTTTTGATAGAGACCATTGTGCTTAGCTGTTGCTTTTTCAGGGAGTTCTCCAAAGCCAACACTTTGTCCATTTGCTTTTGGACAGCTACTTCATCGATCTTGGTTTGATCCAGAAGTTCCTTGAGTTTCAGTGTGGCATCATCGAGATCCCATTTCATTGAGCTGAACTTACCGGCGTTTTCACTGTGAATTTTTTTGATCGTGGTGGCTTGCGCATCGGTCAATTCCAGTTCTTTTCGTAGCTCCATAACTCTATCCACGGAGTAGATGTTTTTTTGAAATAAATCCTGTGCATTTACAAAACCTGCATGTAGCATCAGGTATAAAAGAAGTATGTTTTTCATTTTAGGGTCGTTTAATATTCTGTCAACAAGGAAGCAGTAGGGGATTCCCAGGTATCCAGGAATGTGCTTTCTTCGATAGTGAAATGTTGATTTTGATTTTCATCCTCAACTAGCGTTATAATTACTACTTCAGGAGTTGAGCTTTCTGTAGGTACTGGTTTTTGGATAAATAGAAATGCAAAGATGATAGACGCAGCTATCCCTGCTGGAATCCAAAAACTGAATTTTCCTGTTTTGACTTCTGGGAAAACTGGGATTTCGATTTGCTCATCCTGCTTTTTCATCTGGTCAAAAAACCGTTCTAATTGTTCGTTATTTTCCATATTCTTCCTGGAGTTGAACTTTGGTAATTAATTCCTTGAGTTTCTTTTTCCCGCGATCATAATGAGTTCTCGCAGTTCCTAAGCCGATTTGTAGGATTTCGGCACTTTGCGCAATGGTCAACTGATGATAAAAAACCATCAAAATCACTTCGCGCTGCATCTCTGGTAAGCGCTTGATTATCCCCTCATAATCAGTTGAGTCCACCTCTTCATGAATCTCTACCGGGTCATATGAATCAGCAAGCGAAACGACTTTTCCAGATTTCCTGTGTTCATCGATCGCCGTATATCTGATGATAGAAAAGAGCCAAGTTTTAGCTTTTGATGCATCCTTTAGCTTAGCTTGTCCCTCCAGAATCTTCAAATATGTCTGCTGAAGCACATCCTTGGCCATCTCATCCTCAAAAGAGCAACATTGCCTAGCCCAGAGGTATGCATCCCTATGGTGGGCTTTTAAGATATGATCTAGCTGGTTGCGATTCATTTACATCCGTTAGTCGGGGGATGGGGGTAATATATGACAGAGTGGATTGAAAAATTTCAAGATTTTAAAATTGGAAAATTGTATTGACGAAATTATCAATTTTCCAATTTTCCAATTTTCGAATCTTTGATCCTAAACAAGTACGCCAAGGTAAACTCCAAGTTCGTGGAGTTCATGTCGAAAATACGTTCTTGACCTTCTGGATTGGTAAAGTCATAGCCAAATCGTACTTCTCCAGCCAAGGTGCTTTTCCCAAAAAGTTTGGAAATACCTGCTCCTGCGGTGAGGCCATACATGATTTTTCGTGGTTTGTCATCTACACCTCCATAGGTCGGGATTTCCGGCGGACTTGCATCAGCGTATTCTCTTCTGATGTCCTTTGCTTGAAGCATGTAGCCAAGATGTGGGCCTGCTTTGATCTGAAATCTTCCAGATCTGCCGATGAAAAAGCTGGAAAGAATAGGGATTTTCAGGTAATCAAACTGAGTTTCATTGACTAATGCAGGCTCTATATCTTCATCTGAAATCTGCGCGAATCCTAAGCGCAAAAACTGAAGATTGACTTCGATTCCTGCGTTTTTTGCATTGAAATGTTCAAAAACCAAGGCAAAAGTAGGTGCTCCGATTCCTTCAACTGAAATTCCACGGGTGCTGGGGGTAGGCCGATAAGAATAGGTGGAGGTAGTGTAGCCGCCGCGAATTCCGACACTGGTTTGTGCCAGCGCAGCTAAAGAGGATAAAATAAAAATGCCCGTTAGCAAAACTCTGTTCATGCCCAAAAGTAAGTAATTAAAGATTTTGTCGGATTTTATTTAACGTTTTCTGAGATAATCATACTTCATCAATGATGTACCTACGAAAAGAGCTCCACAGGGGAGCTCTTTTAAATGAATAAGATCCTAAATCAGGAAGTTTTATTCTTTTTTATCAGATTTCAAATCATCTCTATCCTTTAGCTTCTTGTCTTCCACATTCTTGTTGAGAAACTCGTTGATTTTGTCAATAGAAAAGGAAGAGGAAATCTCGCCAAAGGAATTTATGTTCATTTTGAAGCCGTTTAAGTCTTCATGAACTTTAGGGTCTTCGTTTTTCTTTTTCTTCTTAGTCATAGCTTAGGTGTTTAGCTTATTACATCTAAAGTTGCTAACGCAAATCTAATTCGCTTAGCCACATCTTCAGTTCCTAAAATAGCAAAAATCTCCATCAAATCCGGTCCTGCGCCTACACCAGTTACAGCCAGACGGACGGCTTGCATGGATTTTCCTAATTTTAATTCCTTCGCTTCAGCAGTTTCTCCAAGCAATGCTTTAGCTTTTTCGGCATCGAAATCACCAGTAAAACCTTCAAGCGTCTCTGCATATGCAGTAAGTATGGTCACGGCATCTGCATTCCATCTTTTACCCGCAATATCCTGGTCAAATTCCGTAGGAGCTTCCACCACAAATCTACTTCCTTGCCAAATTTCTGAAGGGAAGGTCACACGCTCTTTCATCAAAGCTACTAGGGCTTCTGCTGTGTCCTGAATAATAGTCACTCCTTCCTTAGCCGCATCGGCGATCACATAAGGAGCCAATTCTGCATTTGTTTTGGCTCTCAAATACTGCTCGTTGAACCACTTTGCTTTCGCGATATCAAACTTAGTCCCTGACTTGCCGATTCGCTCCACAGAGAAAGCTTCAATTAATTCTTCCAAAGTGAAAATTTCTCGATCATCACCTGGATTCCAGCCTAAGAAAGCCAAGAAATTCAAAAAAGCATCTGACAAATAACCTTGCTCACGGAAGCCAGCTGCTGTATCGCCATCGATCTTATTTTCCCAATTCAAAGGAAAAACCGGAAAGCCCAGCTTATCTCCATCACGCTTGGAAAGCTTTCCGTTTCCGTCAGGCTTGAGCAAAAGAGGCAAGTGAGCAAACTCAGGCATGGTGTCTTCCCAGCCAAAGAATTTGTAAAGCAACACGTGCAAAGGAGCAGATGGGAGCCATTCTTCTCCACGGATCACGTGTGTAATCTTCATCAAATGATCATCTACGATATTTGCCAAATGGTAAGTTGGCATCCCGTCAGATTTCATTAATACTTTGTCGTCTAGTGTAGCAGACTGCACCATCACCCAGCCACGGATCATGTCATTTAGACGTACTTCTTCTTTTCGTGGGATCTTCACTCGGATTACGTACGGATCGCCAGATTCCAATCTTGCTTTCACTTCTTCTTCTGAAAGCGTCAGCGAATTTTTCATCTGAGTTCTCGTGATGCTATTGTATTGAGGCTGAACTACCCGAGCAGCAGTCAGTCGCTCACGCATGGCTTCCAGCTCTTCAGAAGTGTCAAAAGCATAATAAGCATGACCTGCCTCTACCAAGTCCAATGCGTATTGCATGTAGCTAGGCTTGCGCTCAGACTGGCGATAAGGCGCGCAGTCACCTGGATTCCATGGGCTTTCGTCAGGAGAAATTCCTAGCCAAGCTAATGACTCTTGAATGTAAGCTTCAGCGCCTGGAACAAAACGGGCTTGATCGGTATCTTCAATTCTTAGAAGGAATTTTCCGCCCATTTTGCGGGCAAAAAGGTAATTGTAAAGTGCGGTACGAACACCGCCAATATGTAAAGGCCCAGTCGGTGACGGGGCGAATCTTACGCGAACTTCTCTACTCATGGATTTCTATTTCAATACCCTCACCTGTAAAATGGAGAGCTTGTTTTGATTTTGTGGTCAGGGGGCAAAGATAAGGAAATGTGGTGGAAGCGGATGGTTAATGAATCAAGAACTTGAGGGGCAACAAAATTATAAAATGAGTTAAAATGGGTAGAAAATTTTGTGAACCTATTGTTTTTTACTGATATAATTAAGAGGTTATTAGACGCTTTCAGCTAGTCAACCAAAATAAATTTTATGAAAAACATTTCTACCCCCCCCCTCTGGCAAAAATCTAGTTAGAATAAGTTTTATGCGGCTTCTGTTCTTTATGATCGCAGCAAATTTTATGATCACTTCTTGTATTAATGAAGAACCGGATATTCCACTTGATGAATTCAGTAAAAACAAAGAGACTGTCCTAGTCAAAAATTGGTTTAATGACAACAAGACTACCTTAAGATTGCCCATGGGCGGAACTAACTTCCGAACAGAATCCCAAGAGCTGATCCTGCCATTTTTCGAAAAGGAACCTGATTGGAACAAGTTTCATCACTATTATTTTCCTGATGGAAGGGAAGTCTTTGAGATCAATCTGGATAATGACGAATTCTATATTCCTTCTTCATCTGAGGATGAGAATACCCTAAAGAATGGAGCTATTCAAAATATCATGTTTGTGAAAGATCCTTTAGAAGAATGTTTTGATCCCTTGATTGTACGCTACTTTCCAGATGATGCTTCTTCGGCAAGGGATTTTAACGATCTCTATTACTTGGCAATCGATGAGAAATGGAGTGGGTGGATAGATCTCTTTTCCTACGATGAGCATCATCTGATAGGATTTAGAATTGATCAAGGGACAAAGGTCTCATCTAGAACGCTATCGCAGGAAAGCCAACTAGGATCAGAATCTTCATCTAGTGCAAAGATGGTTTATGAATGTACTGAGACCATTACAGACTGGTATCAGATCACGACTGTAGCAGGTAGCAGCTCTTCATTAGAGTATCTTGACACTACCTTTTCTAAGGAATGCGAATGGGTTGATATGGGAGGTGGGCCTACTGGTGATGGTGTTGTTGGCGGAGGTGGAGGTAGTAGTCCTTCTGGCCCTAACCCTTATATTCCGCCTGTTATACCTGCTCCAAAACTTATAATTGAGATTGATTTAACTGTTGCAAAACACCCACGAGTCAATTGTATAGTAGGAAAACTTCAAATGTCAGATTTTGTGCAGGGTATTGCGTCTTTTGTGAAAACTGGAGATTTGACAAGGAATTCAGTGATTAAGCTCGGTTCCCTAGGGATTAATGGACCCAATGGTCATACAAAGATGAAGTCAGGCGGAATTATTGAAATTACAATTAACAGAGATAATTTAGATAAGCGTTCTGATTTGGTAATAGCAAGGACTATTCTTCATGAACTTACCCATGCGGAAATATATGCCGCACTTAAGGCTAACGGAGAAACGGCCTTGGATGGGGATTTTGGGAAAAATTTTGACAAATTTATCAATGTATTCTATGGGTCAGATGATTTTAATCTGGGTGGAGATCAGCATCATCGTTATATGGCCGAGAATCTGATGGGTAAAATGAGTGAAGCTTTAATGAATATTCACAATTATCAGTTTCCTCAAGATTACCAGAGTTTGAATGACCTAGTGAAAAGAAATGGCGATTATCCAAATGGAGTAACAGTTGAGTTTTATAAGAATATATTTTGGAGTGGGTTTAAGGATACTTTTGCTTTCGCCCAGATGGAGGAAATAAAGACTAATTTTCCAATTTCTTCGCCTTATGAAAAATTTGCGAGAGATCAATATACTTCAACATTATTGACAAAAACATGTGGCAATTAATCGTATTTATTCAAATCTGGTTTCTATTGCAATTACCTACTCCTGATTATGTAGTGTTGATTATAAATGACTGCAAGCTTGCCAAATATGTTAGTAGGGGAGAAAGCCCAGAGCGGTTTTTTATAACTCTAGATTATAAAGATGAAAGAAAATTGATTTTGGTAGGACATGATTATTTAGATCAGACTGATATGCCGTCCACGATGAGTATGAGTTTTGCTGAAATACAGCAAAGAGATCCATTATATACCTCTGATCTAAAGACTTTCGAAGCCTGGGCAAATCAGGTAGCCTATAGAAAAGATGAAAAAAAGATTTTTATCCTCCTTTCAAAAGACTATTGCTCTGGAAATCGGTTTATAACAAATCAGCAATTTACACTTTATGAAGTAAATGTTCTATTACAGCATGATGAGTGATCTGTCAGAAACATTGAAGAAGCTATGTGGAAATTAAGTTTAGTAATAATTTTCTTTTGGGCAATAAATCAAGAGCACATAAATCATAAGATAATTGTTCTTGACAATTGTACTAAGTGGAAGCAGGCTTACATATCTAAAGAGCCAGGGGAATTTGCGATAGTTAATGATTTTGACTATAATAATCCTGTCCTTCTAAGTAATGTAGCGCACCTTGGATCCCCCATGGAGGTCAGGACTATTACATTAAAGGATGTAATCAATATTAAAGAATATGTATCGAGTTCGGAATAATCTAATGAAGACTGGATGAAGTTTGAACAAGAGGGTATAAAGGTTTTTATAATTCACCCTGATGATTATTGCTCAGGAAAGCGATTTGAATATAACCACGTATTTAAGCTTTACGAGATTCGGATTCAAGTGACGCGGGACGAATAAAACCATGTGGAAATTAATCTTACTACTATTATTCTGGTTTCTACCTCAATTACCTACTTCTGATTATGTAGTGTTGATCGTGGATGATTGTCAGCTTGCTAAGTATGTAGAGAGAGGTGAAAATCCAAAAAGATTCTTTATTGCGCTGCATTATAAAGACGAAAGAGGGTTGGTTACTCTTGGTCATAACTATATATATCCTGAAGATAAGCCTGCCACCATGACTATGAGCTATCCCAAAATACTGCAGAGTAATCCGATATTTACTTCAGACATCAATGATTTATTATCATGGGCAAAACTGGCAATAAATAAAAAAAAGATATTTATTCTTCTCTCAAGTGACTATTGCTCCGGAAAGCGTTTTGTGTCAAATCAATCATTTATGCTATATGAAGTAAAGATTGGGCTAGAGCTTAATGAGTAAAACAGGTGGTTCTCCTTTTTCGGAGGAACCCCTTTTAAGAATTGTGGTTTTTTATTCTGAACTCTTATTACCTCTGCGTGTTTATTTGCAAGGAAAAGTAGCTTGAAGGCAATCGATAGAATTCATAAAGCCCTAACTTTACCTCACCAACCTACTATTAAAATCACAAGCTTTTGGATCGTTCCGATTTTCTTTCCATATATCAATCAGACCCTATTTTTCAAACTATCGTGCATGAAATTTCAAGTGGCGATAAGCTTACCTACCAGATAAAAGGATTGTCAGGAAGTTTGGATATGGTGCTATTTTCAGCGCTTTTTCAGACCAAGGGAGGATTTCATCTTATCGTTGCACAAGACAAGGAAGAGGCGGCTTACCTCAACTCGGATCTTCAGAATTTGCTGAATACCGAGGAGCACATGATATTTCCTTCCAGTTTCAAGCGGGCTTATCAGTACGAGGAAATCGACAATGCCAATGTGCTGATGCGCTCAGAGATCCTGAATCTAGTGTTGGAGGAGAAAGGAAAATCACGCATCATCATCACTTATCCAGAGGCAATCTACGAGCGGGTAATTAATAAGCGCTCACTTTTGGAAAACACCTTTTCTGCCAAAGTAGGAGAGCAAGTCGATATGGAATTTGTGTCAGAAATCCTGGCTAGCTATGATTTTGAGCGGACTGAGTTTGTCTATGAACCTGGGCAATTTGCTATCCGTGGCGGTATTCTAGATGTATTTTCCTTTTCTAATGAGCACCCTTATCGACTGGAGCTTTTCGGAAAAGAAATAGAAAGCATACGGACCTTTGATCCAGAATCGCAACTTTCCATTGCCAGTGTTGATCAAATCGCTTTGATTCCGAACGTGCAAACCAAGCTTTTGCAAGAAGTGAGGCAGTCATTTCTGGGATTTTTGCCTGAGCAGACCATCGTCTGGATCAAAGATTACCAGCTGACTTTGGATGTCATGGACGAATGTTTTCACAAGGCTTCTTTGGCTTTTGACCAAATCTTCAAAAAAACAAATGATACTAAAACTGTCCTCGGTCCTGAAGACTTATTTGACAAAGGATCTGACTTTTCTACCCTTTCCACCAATTTCTCCAGAGTGGAATTTGGCAAGCAGTTTTATCTGAAAAATGCCAAGCAATCCACTTGGGAGTCTCAGCCTCAAGCCTCTTTCAATAAGAATTTTGACTTACTCGTCACGCAGCTTTCGGAGAATGAAAAGAAGGGTTTTGTCAATATTCTGACTGCCGAAAATGCCAAGCAAATCGATAGACTACTAGGTATTTTCAAAGAATTGGATCCCACTTTACAAGTGCAAAGTATGCTTCTTGGCTTGCGTGAGGGATTTGATGATAAGCAATCAAAAATTGCCTGCTTCACAGATCATCAGCTATTCGAGCGTTTTCATCGCTACAAAACCCGTGACAAAGCCAGTAAATCCAAGGCGCTCACAATAAAGGAATTGAAGGCTCTTCATCCTGGTGACTACATCGTCCATGTGGATTATGGAGTAGGCCGATTTGCTGGATTGGAAAAAGTGGACGTCGCAGGCAAAATGCAGGAAGCTGTACGATTGGTTTTTAGAGACGATGATTTGCTCTATGTGAACATTCACTCGCTTCACAAAATCTCCAAGTTTTCCGGACAAGAAGGCACAGTTCCGTCTATGTCCAAACTGGGCTCTCCAGAGTGGGAAAACAAGAAGTCCAGGGCCAAAAAGCAGGTAAAAGACATAGCAAAAGACTTGATTGCGCTTTACGCAAAGCGAAGATCTGCAGCAGGATTTGCTTTCCATCAAGATTCGGTTTTGCAGATTGAATTGGAATCCTCATTTATCTATGAAGACACACCCGATCAAGCTACCGCTACTCAAGATGTAAAATCAGATATGGAGAAGTCCTATCCTATGGACCGATTGGTTTGTGGTGATGTGGGTTTTGGAAAAACTGAAGTTGCGATCCGTGCTGCATTCAAAGCTGTAAATGACAGAAAACAAGTTGCAATATTAGTTCCGACGACCATTCTGGCGATGCAGCATTATCATACGTTTAGCGAGAGATTGGAGAATTTTCCAGTGAAAGTCGAGTACATCAACCGCTTTCGTACCGCAAAGGAGATCAAAGAAATCATCGCTCAGGTGAAAACCGGCGAGATTGATATACTCGTAGGCACACATAGAATTGTTAATAAGGATATTGAGTTTAAAGACTTGGGATTATTGGTGATAGATGAGGAGCAGAAGTTTGGAGTGAAGGTGAAGGATCAACTGAAGAATCTTCGCCTAAACGTAGATGTGCTTACATTAACTGCAACGCCAATTCCGAGGACTTTGCATTTTTCCCTGATGGGAGCTAGAGATCTGTCTGTGATCGCTACTCCGCCTCCAAACCGACAGCCGGTGACTACGGAAGTTCAGACCTTCCAAGAAGAAGTGATTCGGGATGCGGTTTCGTATGAGCTAAGACGAGGAGGTCAAGTTTTCTTCGTTCATAATAGAGTGGGAGAAATTGACTCCATCGCCAATTTGATCATGAAATTGGTTCCTGATGCTCGTGTAGTAGGAGCTCATGGTCAGATGGATGGTAAAAAGCTGGAGAAAGTCATGGTGGATTTTATACATCACGAATACGATGTATTGGTTTCAACCAATATCATCGAATCTGGACTGGATATTCCGAATGCCAACACAATTATCATCAACCGGGCCCACATGTTCGGAATGAGTGATTTACATCAAATGCGTGGTCGAGTTGGGCGAAGCAATAAAAAGGCATTTTGTTATTTGCTCACACAGCCGATGTCTGGGTTGACAGCGGAAGCTCGAAAGCGGATGCAGACTTTGGAGGAGTTTTCTGATTTGGGAGATGGCTTCAAGGTAGCGATGAAGGATTTGGATATTCGTGGCGCTGGGAATTTGTTGGGCGCAGAGCAAAGCGGTTTTATCACCGATCTAGGTTTTGAGATGTATCATAAAATCCTCGATGAAGCTGTTCAGGAATTGAAGGAAAACGAGTTTGCAGCTTTATTTGAAACCGATTTGACCGAGAAAGTCAAGGTGTTGGTTCAAGATTGTACAATAGAGACTGATTTGGAATTATTGATCCCTGAGGAATACGTAGGAAACATAAGCGAAAGGCTGGGGCTTTACTCTAAACTTGACGCTATCAAGAATGAAGAAGAGTTGACCAAATTTTCTCATATGCTATTGGACCGATTTGGGCCTTTACCTGAGTCTGTGGAAGATTTGATGGAAACTGTACGTCTGAGATGGAAAGCCGAAAAACTTGGCATTGAGAAACTTGTGTTGAAAGGGAACCTAATGAAGTGTCACCTACTCCCATCCACTCGTGATGATTATTATTCTTCAGATATTTTCCAAAAAGTGATGCGATTTGCGCAAATGAATAGTAAACTTTGCAAAATAAAGGAGTATAAGAATCGTTTGATTCTTACATTATCGAATGTTTCTACAATTTCTAAGGCCCAGATTAAGCTAAAAGAGATGAATGAAGCATGATTTTAAAAATAATTTAGTGGCATAAAAATTGCAGATTTGCATATCGATTTTGTTGAATTTCCGGGATTTTGGCTGTTTTTTGCCAAAAGGATTCCAAGGACTTCATCTTAAATCATTGCATGTGCTTGACATTGCAATTATATTAGCACATTGAAAAAGACCTTAAACAATTACAAATATGCGTCTGAGTAACAAATCTTGGGGAATGTGGGTAGCAGCTTTGGCGATAGTCGGAAGCTCTATTTTAACCTCTTGTAACAAAACTCCTGGCTATGGCAGAAGAACTGCAGAAAAGCCTGGTAAAAAAAGTGCTACGACCGGAGCAGAATTCAGTTTTGATGAAAATGATTCTACTAATTTTTTTGTAGCTAAAAATGCCGAGCAAATTCCAGGACCAAACTTGAAATTTATCCAAGGTGGTAGAGCTGTTCTAGGCTCTCAGGAAGAAGATGTGATGGCTTTCCGTGATAATCAGGAAAGAACTGTTACACTTTCAAACTTCTACCTTGATGAAACTGAAGTCACAAATAATGATTTTAGAGAATTTCTTTTCGATATGAAGAAAAAAGTGAGTGCAGATTCACTTCTTAAACTCGAACCAAAGGATAATGTATGGGCAGGTGGAGAGATGTCATTCAATGACATGTATCAGTCATACTACTTTAGATTCCCAGGTTTCAACTTCTATCCAGTTGCAGGTGTTTCTTGGGTTCAAGCTAATGCCTACTCCAAGTGGAGAACTGATTACGTTCAGGAGATTATTAGAAAAGAAAGAGAAATAGACTCAACATTCACTAAAACTCAACTGATAGAAAGAGGAGTTGCTCTTGCAGATTATAGACTGCCAACAGAAGCTGAGTGGGAATATGCGGCCAAAGCAATGATCGGTACGCAATACCTAGATGAGAATCAGGAATACGGGCGAATCTATCCTTGGGATGGAAGAGGAGTTCGTAACCCTTACAACGTGAAAAGAAAAGGTAAGCAAGGTGATTTCCTTGCCAACTTCAAAAGAGGTAGAGGTGATTACGGTGGAATCTCAGGTGGTCAGAGAAATGATGGGGATATCATTCCAACAAACGTTTATGATATGGCTCCAAATGATTTTGGCCTGTATCATATGGCAGGAAACATGAACGAATGGACTCAGGATATTTACCGACCACTTTCTTACCAAGACTTTGATGACCTCAACCCAGTTAGAAGTAACGGGACAGGAGATGAAGAAGATACTTATATGACTTCTATGCTTACAGATGAGCTTAGAGTTTATAAAGGAGGTTCTTGGAGGGATGTAGCTTATTGGCTTGCTCCAGGTACCAGAAGATTTATGCATCAGGATTCTGCGACCAATCATATTGGTTTCAGATGTGCAATGATCTCTATCGGAGAAAAGGGAAATTAAGAAACACTCAATCGTATTGAAGCCCCAGCAAGTCATTTGTTGGGGCTTTTTTGTGTCAAATAGTTTCGTGCAGAGATTAAGTACAAAAGAAATGTCCGGCTATAATTACTTCCTTTTCAAGTAATTATAGCCGGTTTTTTGTAACTTATTAGAGTACTTAAACCCAAAATGACATGAATACTTTATCAAAAATTGAATCGTGGGCAGATAGACATCATCCTCAATGGATCGATTTCCTCCGCATAGTGCTAGGACTATTTATTATGTACAAAGGAGTACTTTTTATTTCCGATACAGGTGCTCTGATGGATCTTATGAAAAATAAGGATCTTCAATTTTTTAACCTCGGATTAGCGCATTACGTTGCTTTTGCACATCTAGTTGGAGGTTTTCTTATTGCTTTAGGGTTAGTTACCCGATTTGCTATCCTATTTCAAATCCCAATCCTTTTGGTAGCTGTTTTCTTTGTAAATATCGATTCAGGTTTTCTCTCTGTTTCGAATAATCTTGAATTCGAATTATCTCTTCTTGTGTTGATTTTATTAACTGTTTTCTTGATTTATGGATCAGGGAAATTTTCCTTGGATAATTACATGAAGGAGCACCCTAAGTGGTGATTTAATAGGAATGAATATGGGTGGAAATATCTTTCCGCCCATGTTTGTACTATTTACTTCATCATCACGCCTGCTTCTATTTCCAGAGGCAAATCATTTTCCTTGGGAGGAATTGGGCAGGCATATCCAGCTGCATAGGCGCAGAATGGATTGTAGGCTTTATTGAAGTCTAGCTCAATTGTATTTCCAGCTGGGATCCTTAAGTCCATATATCTTCCTCCTCCATAGGTTTCTTTTCCATTGGTAGGATCTGTAAAGGGAAGGAAAAGATAATCCTTGTATTTTTTTTCCGTTCTCAACTGATGACTTTGGTATATATTCAGTTGGTATTCTGCCCCATCCAGCGTGAACGTAGCAATACCATATATGTCATAGTCTTTGATAGAATTTGCCGTTGTCTTCATTTGAAAAAAGCTTTGTGGAGGCAGCTTTTCGAATTTGGCTATTACATGATATTTTTCATCTATTGGATAATAATCATGTCCTCTAAAGGCTATTTGTTCCTCTGGAGATAATGGAGATTCATCAGGATTTTTAAATTCTTCATTTAGTTTCTGCTGAAATTCTAAAATAGAGGCTTTGTAATCATTTTGGGCATAAAGACCCTTTGAAAGACTGATAAGTGCGAATAAGAAGATCAGAAGTGCTTTCATAGAGACTTAAAGTTACTGAATGAAAATTGGTCAAATTTCATTTTAAACTAATGATTTTTAAATAAGTGAAATTAGATTCTAAAAGTGAAATTTCTAAGAATTTATCACCCTACCCGAATAAAAGCAATGTAAAATTATAATCTCTTCATTTTCAATGCTTAGGCAAATCTCATTAAATTGATAATCTGAATTATGTATATCCGCTTTGTTACCAGTAAATAGATAAAAGCGACTTAATAGATGGTATACCCTAGCTTTGAGGCCGCTTCGGTCTTCGGTCATCGGTCTTCCAGCCAACCAAGCAAAGAATCTAAGGTGACTGGCATCATTGCGGATAATCATAATCTGAATTTTAACTTTTAACCTATATAAATCATGGAAAGCAAAAATGGATTTTTGAAAATGAGCATTGCTGAATTTATCCCTTGGATTCATTCCCAGCGAATTGCTCGAACCATTATCACTATTCAACAGCATCATACCTGGAGTCCAAACTACACACACTTCAATGGTAGAAATCATTTTGACAGGCAATTAGCCATGAAAAACCATCATGTACGAAATAATGGATGGAGTGATATAGGGCAGCATTTTACGACTTTTCCAGATGGCACTATTGTTACCGGAAGGTCCTTGGAAGCCACTCCAGCATGTATTTTTGGAGCTAATCGTGATTCCATTTGTATCGAACACCTTGGTAATTTTGATAAAGATGGTGATGCCATGACAAATGAGCACAGAGACGCTATAATACAGATGACTGCAGTTCTTTGCGATAAATTTAGATTGCCCGTAAATACATTTAGTATCATTTATCATCACTGGTTTGAACTTAGTACTGGGAATAGGAATAATGGAACCGGTGGCAATAAATCTTGTCCGGGTTCAAATTTCTTTGGTGGAAATAAAGTAGAAGACTGTACGTCTTTTTTCCTTCCATTTGTAGAACAGGCGATTCAAGGGTCCCACCAAACCATTGCTCCACCTGCTATTGAAAAATATGTAGCAGTGACAGCTAATATACTTAATGTACGAACCGCGCCAAATGGTTCTTCTTCCAAGGATCCAGATCGAGAAGCTGCTCAACTGGGCTCTATTCTAAGAATATATGAGGAGTCAAATGGATGGCTAAAAATCTCAAATAGTCAGTCTCATTGGGTCTTTGGAAGATACACTTCTGAAGTAAAAAGAGCTACCGTCAATGCGAACGTACTTCGTGTGAGAAGTGGACCAGGAACTGAGTATCATAGTGTAGATAATCTTATGAAATCTGAGGAAGTCTTCATTTCCAAGGAATTGAATGGTTGGTGCAAGATGAGTTTGGAGGAAAAATGGTTAAGCAAAAGTTATTTGGATTTCCAATAATCAGATGTAATCCCAAGTCTGATTCTTCCCGATATGTGCGTTCATTTCTCATATCGTGGAACTTTCCCAATTGCTATTTATAGGAAAACCCGTCTATCTTACTCATAGACGGGTTTCTCTTTTTTGGAACATTATTGGTTCTTATATAAGTGCTTCCAAACCGAAGCTACTTTCTATAAGAGAAAGTAATTGTCAACTTAACCAACTAGCATAATGAGTTTATTAAAAGATATAAGAGTAGCTATACTTGCTACAAATGGATTTGAAGAATCAGAACTGATGGAACCAAAGCGAACGCTTGAAAAAGAAGGTGCCGAGGTCTTAATAATATCTCCAGAGAATGACGAAATCAAAGGTTGGAAAAATGGAAACTGGAGTGAATCAATCAAAGTTGATGCTAGGGTAGATCAAGTGAGTGCCACTGACTTTGATTCCCTATTGATTCCTGGAGGCGTGATCAATCCTGACTTGTTGAGGAGGGATATGACTTCTGTGAATTTTGTCAAGAGCTTTTTTGAAGATCATAAACCGGTGGCGGCAATCTGCCATGGACCACAAATGCTCATAGAAGCTGAAGTAACAAATGGTCGTACATTGACTTCATTCGCATCAATAAGAAAAGACTTAGAAAATTCAGGAGCGCATTGGGTAGATGAAGAAGTGGTCGTGGATAGCGGTTTAGTCACTTCAAGAAGCCCTAAAGACTTGCCTGCATTCAATAAAAAAATGGTGGAGGAATTCCGAGAAGGAAAACACGCTGGACAAACAGCTTAATAAGCATGAGGCCCGATTAATTGAATTAGTCGGGCTTTTTTTATGGTATTTTTTCACTTAACCAGTATCGTGTTTGGTGTAGGACCTCATTGTTTTGAAATCTTAACTTTTGATAGTTGAACCCTGAATTTCATTTATCGTTTAATTTTTACTTATTTAATAGTTCAACCCCACGATGCATGCAAAAACTATCCTTTTTACTCACATTTTGTTTAATTTCTTTTTTCAGTTACACTCAGGAAATCAAAGAATCAACCTTTAAATCTGAGATTCAAGAAGTCACCGTATTCCTTTCTGGAGCACAAGTTTTTGAAACGTCCAGTGGACAGATCTCGGCCGGGGAGTCATTTATTTTGATCAAGGGACTTTCTCCCTATGTGGATGAAAAAAGTATTCAGGTCAAAGGAATGGGAGATTTTACGATTCAGGCAGTTAATAAGCGATTAGACTATTTATCTGAGCAAAAGACAGGTGAAAAAGTGAAGACGCTTCAGGACTCTATTTTGGCTATTCAAAGAAATCAAAGCATTGAAATGGCCCGTCTGGAAGTTTTGAAAGAAAAGTCCAGTCTGCTAAATGCCAATAAGAATATCGGAGGAACTCAGAATGGAGCTAGCCTGACAGAGTTAAAGCAGGCGATGGATTTTTACGATGCCGAGTTGATGAAAATCAAGACGGAGGAATTGAAAATCCAGGCGAATCTTCAAAAGGAAAATGAAGAAATGAATAGGCTAAGTAATCAGATAGCTGCTATGCAAGAATCTGCCAATGAGTCTACTTCCGAAATCAGAATCCGAGTAAAAGCTGAAAGAGCAGGAAGCGCCACTTTGGAAATCAACTACCTCGTCGCCAATGCAGGATGGTATCCGAAATACGATGTGCGGGTGAAAGATGTGAGTTCTCCTCTCTCGCTGACTTACAAAGCTGAGGTTTATCAAAATACAGGTGTGGATTGGAAGGATGTCAAACTGAGGTTTTCTAATGGCAATCCAAATCAAGGTGGTCAAATACCTGATTTAGAAAAATGGGAGTTGAATTTTGCCAGATTGACCACTTTCAATCCTAGAAGTCAAAACTTCGGTTCAGTTTCTGGGAAAGTTGTTGATGCGATGAACGGAGAAGGAATTCCGGGTGCAACTGTGATGGTGCGGGGCACAACCATAGGAACAGTAACCGATATAGATGGCAATTACTCTCTAACCTTACCTTCTGGGGCTAGTCAATTAAGTGTGTCTTTTATTGGTTATCAGCCTAGAGATATAGCGATTAATTCCTCTAGAGTGAATATTTCTCTTCAAGAAGATACTATGGCTCTGGAAGAGATAGTTGTTGTAGGGTATGGAACTCAAAATAAGAAAGCTTTAGAAGGCAAGGTTTCGGGTGTTAAAATTAGAGGTACTAGTTCCCTGAATTCTTCCCCAGCTCAAGCGCTGGAGACTTCCGTAGTAGAAAACCAAACTACTGTAGAAATAGAAGTTGCTGAGCCTTACTCGATCAAATCCAATGGTGAGAAAACATTGGTTGATTTGAAAAACTACCAAGTCGATGCTTCCTACAGTTATTCAGTTGTTCCAAAGCTTGATAACGATGCCTTCTTGATCGCTGAGATTGCAGACTGGAGTCAATACAGTCTGCTGGAAGGAGAAAGCAATTTGTACTTTGAAGATGGTTTTGTAGGCCGTTCCATTCTTAATGGTTCTTCCCTTCAAGACACGCTGGAGATTTCCATGGGACGGGATAGGAGTATTGTGATCCAGCGGGATAAAAACGATGAATTCTCCAAAAAGAGAGCAATAGGCTCCAATATCACTGAAAGTCGAGAGTACGTAATTACCGTGAAAAACAATAAGTCTCAAGCTGTGACACTCAATGTGGAAGACCAGATTCCTGTTTCTGTAAATTCAGATATTTCTGTAGAAGCCTTAAATCTTTCAGGGGGAAAACTAGATGCGAATACAGGAATAATGACTTGGACAATAACGCTTCAGCCTGGTGCCCAGCAAGAGCTCAAATTCCAGTATGAGGTGAAATACCCTAAGCGGGAAAAAGTGATTTTGGATTAATTGGAACTTCTGTAAAAAATCCAAAAAGGGGTTAATCTAGCTAGATTAACCCCTTTTTACTGGATTAGATCGTATTAATTGTTCAGTTCATTATCCAATAGTTCAGATAGCCAGAGGGAGTTTCCAGCACCACTTTGAATATCTCCGACTGGGTTCCATTGAGGGAAAATGTCTTTTTCTCATCGTTTAAATCCACATCCCCAACTAGCCAATAATTATCCAAGCCACCAGTCTTGAAATTGTTGGTTGTCGATACCCAAACTCTTCCTTTTTCGCTGTCAGAAAGGGATTTCCAGCTCATTGAGATCTCCCCATTTTTCAATTCAGCTTTTAGGTCACTTGCATCCACTGGACCTATGAAAGGAGTGCCATCCAATTCCATTGCTATTTTCTTTGGAATACTGAGCTCTAGATGACTTGCCATAGAAGGCAGGATATCCACCATTTCTGGTGTTTCCTGGAAATGGGAATTGGTGTTTTTTGAATTGGTGACTATCCATGTAGCACGCTCTCTGGCACTATGGCCGCCATGACCAAACCCATCATCCGTTCTTCCGTGATCTGTAGTGATGACTATCAGCCAATCTTCACCGAAGGTATCCTCCCTATATTGAATAGCGTCCCACACACGTCCGATTTGAACATCCGCTTTTTTGACTCCATCGATCATTTCAGGACTGTTGCCAAAGCCATGTCCCATATCATCGGAATATTCCAGGTACATCCATGATAAATCTGGAGCTTCCGCAGAGATGTAACGGGCAGCTTCTTTGGATACAGCTTCATCGATTTTATGGATATAAATTCTGTCATCACCATGTGGGAAATTCAAGGTATCCAGTTCCATCCCATCAAAATAATAGTCGAAAACAAAGCTTTCAGTTTCCGGTAAATTTGCTCCAACCAGCTTGGTCCTATTGTCTAACCAAGTAGAGAAAATTGCTGTTTTTTTTGTTGGGGCAGCCTCTTTTAGCATCCTAAAAATAGTCCAGTAGTTATAATTCGGCGCCTTAATACTATTTCCCCAGACATTATGTTTGTTTGCCCAGACGCCTGTTAATAGTGAATTATATCCAACTGCTGAAATAGTAGGCGTCTGCGAGTATCCACCTACTTCGCCTCCCATACTTGCTTTGGTGAACCCACCTATAGCGCTAATCTTATCTATATTTGGAGTAGGTACTGTGTCTAGCACATCTGCGGGAATTCCATCCAATATGACGAATAGTACCTTTTTGGTGTTTTTTTGAGTACATCCTTGAGCCACCAGTAGAATCAGTGAAGCGACGATTAGAATTCTTTTCATTCTTGATTTATATTTTTAATATATGTTTCCTACATATGAAAGTGGCCTGACTGTTAGAGTCAAGCCACCTTCGAATTTCAGAGTTGTAATTTAATTCCAGCCAAAAATCTGATTCAAATTTGGATTCAAAGTCACTTGCTGAATCGGAATTGGACGATAATAGTATTTTGGTTCCTCAAAAGTTCTGGCTTTTGTTTCAGTCACCATCATTCCGCCAGCTTCTCCATTCTCCAAGAACACATCAACATTCTCATCGATAGTACCTGCTTTGTAATAAACCAGAGTTACTCCGAGGCTATTTTTCTCCTTTTCATCTCCCACAGGGATATTCGTGTCTTTACCTACCAAGATCACATCTTCAATGCCATCGCCTGTCAAATCATACTTACCTAAGCCAGCGAAGTACATGCCCTGAGGAATATTTTCGAATAATTTGCCAGCTGACCATCTCATTAAGTCATCGTATCTATATCCTTCCACTGCAAACTCAATTCTTCTTTCTCTTCTGATTTCCAAAAGAACTCCAAGATTGGATCCTCCTACATTTGGATACTTCTGAACCAGAAATGGATCAGGAGACATATTGGCATCAGTCATAATCAAATCAGGCATTCCGGCTCTTTGTCTTAATACATTGACTGTCATATCGAGGTCAGCTTGAGTTAATTCATTCATCTCGACTTTTGCCTCTGCGTATGTTAGCAAAACTTCCGCATACCGATAAACAGGAAAATCTGCGCTTGATATCGCAATGTTGTCCGTTGTGTTTTGGTATCCTTTTATCTGGTGATATCCAGTAAAGTTCTTATTCAAATTTTGAATATAGGGAGTTGAATTTGGCTCACGAATCCAACCTGGATACACCAAAGTCTGCATCATTCGTGGATCTCGATCTTTAAATTCCTCTACAAACCCAAGCTGCATGTGATTAGGTACTGAGGAATAATACGAACCATCTTTCATCAAATAACTCATAACCAAATCTCTAGATGGAGATTGCTCATAGTCACCGAATACTCCTGTATTTACATTCGACCCACGATCTTTGTTTGCATCATAAGGATTTACAAGTATCACTTCTGGGTTACCCATTAGATCCTGACTGGTGAACAATTTAGCGTAATCGTTTTCTGGGTTCCCCGTGGAGTAAATAGAAAACTTACCAGAATCCATCAGTTCCTTGGCGAGATCTCTGGCTTTTTGCAATAATGTAGCCGAAGAAGCTTCTAACCCTAACTCACTGTGATATTTTCTATAGGTTCCTTCGTAAAGTGCCAGACGAGAATAAAAGGCTTTTACTGCTGATAGGCTAGGTGTTCCGGTAGGGACAGATTCTCTTACATGGCTTACTGCATAATCCAAATCTGCCATTACATTAGTCATCACCATCTCTCTGGAATCACGACCCTTGTAAAGTTGCTCTTGGTCACTTGGATCAAGGGTGTTCTCATACCATGGTACATCAGAATACCTTTTTACCATACCGAAGTAAAACATAGCTCGGTAATATCTGGCTAAGCCTACGTAGTGTGCAATAGCCTCTTCAGAAGCCTGAGCTTTCTCATAATTATCAAGGAAATAATTTATGTTTCTCAATGTGCCCCAATTCCATCCCCCCGTAATTGTTTGGGAAGTTGGATTTCCAGTTATGATGTTTTTGATTTCCACGGCGCCGGTAGTTGCCATGTTATCACTGCTTTGGTCACTTTGGTAGCTGCCTGGTCCAGGCATGGTGAGTAGACCATTTACATAGAGTTCTAGATCTTCTTCAGACTTGAAAAATTCTTCAGGGGCCACAGATGTCTGTGGATATCTATCTAGAAAATCATCGTTGCAGGATGACAAAGCCATGACTGCACCTATTAAAACGATATATTTTTTCATGTGTTTATTATTGAATTTTTTGATCACATGAAATCTGGCATAGTTGACAATCAGGTCTCTGTGAGATGCTTTTGTCATGCTTGATTTCATGATTCTCTTCATTTCTTAATTACAAATCAACATTAACTCCAAATGAGAATTTTCTCTGGAATGGGTAAGCCCATCCGTATCCGTCATTGATTGCTTCAGGATCTACAAAATTCTTGATTGGAGAGAATTCAAAAATATTCTCACCAGATACGAATAGTCTGATTCTGCTAACCTTCAATTTTTCCAATACAGGAGCAGGGAAAGTGTAGCCCAGCGTGATGTTTTTTACTCGCAGGTAAGCTGCATTCTGAAGGTATCTCGTCTGGGAAATATCCAAACCTGAACCGTAGTTGTTATCTGCAAGCCAAGCCTGAAGAACAGGGTACTCGGCATCTAGATTTTGTTCAGCTAATCCAGCATCAATATAAGACTGGGAATGCTGTGCCATCAATGCATCGCTATCGGCTGAGCCTCTATAGAAGTCGAGGTTCCAAGGATAAACGTTAGCATAAGGTTGTTGATAAGGTCCCCAGAAGAGGTAGTGTCTTGGGTAATAATCTCGTTTGCCCACACCTTGAAGGAATACTGAAAGGTCAAAGCCACTGAAGCTCATATCAAGATTGAAACCATAGCGGTATCTCGCACTGGTGTTGCCTATCAGTGTCAAATCTTTTGGGTCCTCAGCAGTTTGTCCACGCTCTATTTTACCATCTCCATTAAGATCTTTATACTTTGGCCAGCCTGGAACTACGGAAATTGCCCCCCAGGGAACAATTGCTGATTGGTCCAAGGCAGCGATTTGGTCTTCGTTTTCCATGATCCCATCATTTACTAATCCCCAAATCTCACCGATTTGCTGACCAACTCTGTAATTTGAGAACAGTTGGTTTTCGTTTTGAAAACTGGTGATGAAAGATTTGGAGTCAGAAAGGATTGCTCTTATTCCAAATTTGACCGGGTTGGAAGAGTTGCCTACTTGGTCTCTGTATCCCAAAGAAAGCTCAAAGCCTTTTGTTCTCAGGTCAGCTGCATTTTGCTTTGGAGGGCTGGTTCCAAGTACAGCAGGTAATTCCACGGGATCAGTTAACATTCCTTTGGTATCTCTAATGAAATAATCAAAGGTACCGCTTATTCGATCACCCAACATTCCGAAATCCAAACCGACATTATTTGTGATTACTTTTTCCCAGGTATAATTAGTAGGATCAACTGCCAATGAAGGAGATGAGGTGATTACAGTTTGTCTGTTCCCATTGATCAGGTAGCTAGAAAGTCCCGTAGGTAAACTCTGGATATAGCCAAAGTTGGATACATTTTGGTTTCCTAGACTACCGTAAGATGCCCTAACTTTAAACGTAGAAACCACACTGGTCAAACCTGAGAAAAAATCCTCATCCATTACCAGCCAAGAGCCTGAGACAGATGGAAAGAAGCCCCAGCGATTATCACTCGGGAATCTTGAAGAACCATCATATCTACCGTTGATTTCAAGAATATATCGGTTTTTGAATGAGTAATTAATTCTTCCAAAACCACTTCGTAAAGCGTAGGTGCTATAAGATGGAGTGACAAACGCGTCTCCTGTTGTCAAGCCAATGTAAGGGAGAGAGGATGAAATGAGGACTCTTCTTTCCGCCTGAATGGTTGAGTATTCATAATTTTCCTGATTAAAACCTGCCAGTAGATCGAATTTATGATCTCCTAGAGTTTTGGAATACTTACCGAAAAGATCGAAAATCGTACCGATTAGTGTTCCATTTCTTTCGATCACAGAACCTGCTCCTCCTTCAGTTCTGACGTCATCTGGTCCAAATCCAATATTAAATTTTCTCTGATCCCAGTGATACTTCCACTGCTCTCTTTTGAAACTACCTCGACCTGTAAAAGTCAAGTCACCATCCATAAAGGAGGCTGTTGCCTGAATGATATTCTGAAAACCAATCATGTCTTCCTGATTTCTACCTCCGTCTACTAGTCTAGCGGCCAATCGTCCTGCACTAGTGTTTGCCCAAGTTTCATCTGGGTTGACAGCTACATCTGTAGGTTGTAAATAATAGATGTCTGTAATATCTGTAGAAGGATCTGCACGTTCGGTTTGGTAGATATTCAAGTTGTTGTCAACAGTCAGCCATGGCATAGGCTTCATATTTATCTTTGCTCTCAGGGAATAGCGATCCCAGTAATCCGGAGCAAGTTTATTCAGGCCATTTTCTTTGGTGTAATCGCCAGAAACGTAATATCCAATTGGCATTTTACCCGAAGATTTACCACTGATAGAAAGACTTTGATTGGTCGAAAAACTAGAAGGATTGAAAAAGTATTCATTCCAATTGTTGCTACCCATGTAAGCCCACAGATCAGGGTTGATAGGGTCTAGCCTAGTGTCTTCGATACTTGGATCTTCTGAGCGTTCTTTAGCCCATTGGTATTGCGCATCTGTGTAGTTCACATAGTCCCAAGGAGTGTTGTTGGTAGATGTTTCCAGCACTCGTGTATAGATGTATGGATCAGTCACTGGCTCAGGTAGAACGGAAGGTTTTCCCCAAGCAAAAAAGCTGTTGTAGGAAATTTTTTGATTGCCTTCAGTACCATTCTTTGTTGTGATCAGTATCACACCAAAGGCAGCTCTTGCTCCGTAGATAGCTGCAGATGCTGCGTCTCTCAATACGGAGTAAGACTCTATATCAGAAGGACTTAGCCTTAATAAATCGCTTTCATTTCCTGGGATCCCATCGATGACAATTAGTGGTCCACCACCATTGATTGAGGTAAAACCTCTAATATTAATATTTGGGACTGTACCGGGCTTTCCTCCTTGATATGTGATATTCAGGCCTGGGCTCATGCCCTGAAGGCCCTGGACTACATTTGCAATTGGACGCTTAGCAATATCTTCTCCTGCTAGTTGATCTACAGCTCCAGTGACGTTTACTTTTTTCTGAGTACCATATCCGACGACTACGACCTGCTCAAGTAGTGTGTCCGATTCTTTCATCTCTATATCTATTACTGATAATCCAGCAACAGGTCTTTCTATGGATTCGTATCCGATGAATGAATAAACTAAAACGGCGTCTTCAGAAGTAATAACTATGCTATAAGATCCATCGAGATCTGTAATAGTTCCTTTTTGTGTTCCCTTTACCAGTACTGAAACTCCGGGCATGCCCAGACCTGACCTGTCGGTCACTTTTCCTTTCACTTCCCCTTGAGCAAGTGATTCAAAACAGATGGCAAAGACCATCAGAACTAGCAGTCCTAACCCTTTGCTTAGCCTGTTCCAAAATGCAGACGTTTGTAAAATTTCTCTCATAAAATAGTGAATTGAGTAAGGTTTATTCAGTTATAATTCTCTTTCAAAATCAATTGAAAGTACAAAATTTTATTGAACATTCATTCAATATTAAATATTGATTTCTTTCAATCAAAGGAATTTTATTCCTAATAATCATATTATAATACTTGATTAACACTGAAACCCTAATATTCACATTTACGAAAAGCTACAATAACACGAAGAGTGATTTGGAATTGGAGAGGATTATAGCATGATGTTGGGCCACATATAGTTATATATTATCTAGCCAAAACACTATATTTTGGCATGCACACATTGAGAGTTCTTCAAATTATGTAGATGGTTATTTTTGGTATGCAAAGGATAGAAAGGAAAAGCCACCATAAAGTTGGTGGCTCTTGGCAAACATAGATATGCAGGGGTGTTACACCATCGGGAAATATTCATTTTCTACAGTTCCATCCGAATAAAGTTTGAGAATAGCAAAACCCGGAGGAGTCTCCAAATAGTATTGCTTTCCAGCAGACTGATCATCTCCGTCACCCCACCAAAAACCGCTCAAAGCGCCATTGCAGAAATAGTGTACGTCGTTGTACCAGGCCCTGTCTAACAGGTGCTGATGACCGCTAAGGCAGACACGTACTTTGTCTTTGTGCTTGTAGAAAAGAGTTTTCAATTCCTTATGGTCACTATGCTGCCCGCCTACCAAAGCATTGGTAATAGACGTAATGGGGAAATGCGACATGATAAGCGTCGGGGTATTGCTAGGCAAACTGGCAAGGTCATCTTCTAACCATTTCATCTGCTCTTCACCCAAGCTAATCCCTTCATGATTACCATCCAGGATAATAAAATGCCAGCCTTTTTCATCAAAACTGTAATAGGGAGCAGGTATATTCAACCGCCTAACTACGTAGGGTTTACCGTACATTTCATCTTCTTTTGCCGGAGCATCCCACCAGGGATCATGATTTCCGATACAGCTATAGACTTTCGAATCTTTGATCTCCGCTCTAAACTGATCCCAAGCTTCCCATTGCTCTAGTGTCCGCTCTCGCGATACCTCGTCATACGATGCATCGTGTATGCTATCACCACCATTTAAATAAAAATCTGGCTTATGGATCTTAACTACCCTGAGCCAGTCAATTGCTCTGTTGGGAATATTTTCTTCTGGTCGGATGTGAACGTCTGTGATATGCGCAATCGTGAGTATTGGAGATCTTGAAGTGGCTTTTTCGGAGGCTTTCGCTGCTGCTATTGGAGCAGTCACTCCCATAGCAAGAGTGGCTCCACGGGCTAAAAACTTTCTTCTTTTCATTTGAGTGCTTTATTTGGAACGGATATTTGGGGCTTTAAGCTGCCTCCAAATTTTAACTCGAGCTATTAAACATTTAAAAGATTATTTTTACAATTGATTTTAAAAGCATAAATTGAACGCTCATTCAATATTATATATTGATTTTTGGGTTTCCAACGAATTTTACAACTATATTAGTCCTATTAACTTTCTTTTAACACTTTATTAATATGAGTAACAAGATTTCGGATGAAAGAAAGAAAGAGATAATTGGTGGGTTTTATGAGTTATCAAAACAAAATGGTCTGGAAAACACGTCGATTGCTAAAATAGGAAAGCACCTTGGCATGCCACCTAGTTTGATCATGCATTACTTTCCTACTCGCGAGATTCTGATTTCAAATTTGATTTCATTCATCTTGGAACAAATGCTGATGATCTATCAGCCCATGCTTGAGGAACTTGAAATTCAAAATTATGCTGATCCACACACCTTTGTCGATCGGCTTTTCTCCAGAGATTGGAATTTGCTTTTAGACGATGGTGTCTTTTACAGTTGTTTCAGTTTGATCTTTAGAAATAAGAGAATCAAAGATGAGTATCGTGTTCTGCATGAAAAATTGAGAGAAAATCTGAAAGCCATACTCGATAGAGACGAAACTTTACACGGGAAGGATACCGAACTTCTAGCCGAGCAGATTTTCGTAGTTGTAGAGGGGGCATATTATTACCTCTCCATGTTTGATGATCCAGAAGTGTACGAGGAGAAAGTTACAATATTCAAGAATCAGGTTTATGATTTGCTTAGGAAATACGAAGTCCAGCATTTGTAACCTTCTTAATTTCAATCCTCAGAAAGCTTGGTTTATTTGCTTATCGGGATAGAGATTAAAATGAATTTATAAAGCCATCTTGAACAATAAAAGGGAGCCTTTTCGATGTACAATAATTATGTGGCATCATTCAAGACCAAAAAAGGAAGTACTCATAAGGTTCATTTTAGATGCTTTACAAAGTCTTCGGACTAATGATCTCTTATCTCACCATTTAACAAACGTACCCGAGCTCGGTATTAGAGTTTGGGGTACAAACTATTAGAATAAATTTACATTTGGAGCTGAGTTGATTTCTTCTGAAGTGATGCCCGCAAGATACAATTGGGATACTTATTCACTCCTCCATTCTAATCCATAGACCTTATTCATGCATAGCATTCCATTATTTATTGGTAACAAGCCAGTTCGAGGTTCAGGCAAAAAGTTTAATAACTACAATCCCGCTACTGGGAAAGTTCTAAATGAAGTTAGCAGTGCCTCTGCTGAGGATTTTGAGAAAACTATAGAATCCGCTAAGCAAGGATTTGAGGTTTGGTCTGTCATGTCCCCAACCGAGCGCGGAAGGATTTTACATAAGGCTTCTCGACTTTTACGTGAAAAAAATGATGAATTGGCCCTACTTGAATCGCAGGATGCAGGTAAGCCGATTCGTGAAGCGCTAGAAGTAGATGTGGTTTCAGGAGCGGATTGTCTGGAATATTATGCAGGTATTGCCTCTTCTATGCACGGTGAGCATATTGAATTGGGGGGTGATTTTGCCTATACGCGTAGAGAGCCGCTGGGTATTTGTGCAGGCATCGGAGCTTGGAATTACCCACTTCAGATTGCTTGTTGGAAATCTGCCCCTGCCTTAGCTTGTGGGAATGTGATGATCTTCAAGCCGGCAGAACTTACACCTGTGACTGCTTTTAAACTTGCAGAAGTTTTCAAAGAAGCTGGATTGCCTGATGGTGTTTTCAATGTAGTGCAAGGTGATGCTGAGATAGGGCAAATGATGACCTCGCATCCGGAAATTGCTAAAGTATCCATTACCGGAGAAGTAGGAACTGGTAAGAAAGTGATGGCAGCTGCGGCAGCTACGCTTAAGCATGTCACGTTGGAGCTAGGTGGCAAATCTCCAATAATTGTATTTGAAGATGCAGATCTTGAGGAAGCAGTAAATGGCGTTTTACTGGGTAATTTTTATACACAGGGTGAGATTTGCAGTAATGGGACCCGCGTATTTGTGCATTCTTCCATTCGTGAAAAATTCCTTGAAATACTGGTAGCACGGACCAAAAAATTGAAAGTTGGAGATACAGCTGATCCTGCTACTCATGTAGGAGCGATGATCAATAAGAATCATTTCGAAAAAGTCATGAGTTATATCTCATTAGGAAAGGAACAGGGAGCGGAGCTGATTTGCGGTGGGAATCAAGTTGAGGTTGCAGGTTGTGAAGGTGGCTATTTTATAGCACCTACTATCTTTGCCAGTCCAAAGGATGAGTTAAGAATAGTGGAGGAAGAAATCTTCGGTCCTGTGATGTCTATTTTAACTTTTTCAGATGAAAAAGATGTTTTAGCACGCGCTAATAATACGCCTTTCGGTCTTGCGGCAGGCGTTTACACAAATGATTTGAGAAGGGCTCATCGAATGGTGGCCAAGTTACAGGCAGGGATATGCTGGGTAAATACGTTTAATATCACTCCAGTGGAAATTCCCTTCGGCGGATATAAACAATCAGGAATTGGTCGTGAAAATGGATTGGCGGCAATCGAACATTATTCCCAGCTCAAAACAGTTTATATCGCCATGAAAGACTTGGGGAACCCTTTCTAATTGCATTTTTGAGACAGGTAATTGTCTGAAAATCAACATTTAAAGTTTAATTATGAAATATGATTTTATAGTAGTCGGCGGAGGTTCTGCCGGGGTGATCACTGCTTATCGCCTTGCAGAGCAGAAGGCCGGTAAGGTACTACTTATAGAAGCAGGTATCTCAGATGAAAAGCGTGAAGACGTGCTTCAGCTGGATCAGTGGCAATCACTTTTGGAAGGAGAGTTGGATTATGACTTTACCATCCAGCCACAGAAAAATGGAAATTCCAACATGAGACATAGCCGTGCCAAGGTAATGGGAGGGTGTAGCTCCCATAACTCGGCAATTGCCTTTCAGGCACCGGATTATGATTTTCAGGTTTGGACTGAATTGGGAATAGAGGGTTGGGCTCCTAATGATGTCAGGCCATTCTTCGATAAGGTTTTCGAAAAAGTGAATCTAGAAGTTTCCGATTCGGGAAATGCCTGTGGCAAAGCCGTGATAGAGGCCAGTGAAGAATTTGGTGTGCCTAAAGGTGATTTTATTAAAGGTGAATACAAGGAATCTGCAGGTTGGTTTTCACTGAATAAGAAAGGAAATATCAGACATTCCAGCTCTGTAGCCTACTTGCACCCCTATGACCAGATTCCGGAAAATCTCACCATACTCACTGAGACATTTGCTTATCGCTTGATTTTAGATTCTGACAAAAATGTGACTGGCTTAGAAACTAGCAAAGGTGATTTCTACGCAGAAAAAGAAGTTATACTTTCTGGAGGCGCATTTCAGACTCCACAACTTTTGATGCTTTCTGGTATAGGTCCGGCAGAGCATCTGAGAGAAATGGATATTCCGTTAGTGGAGGATTTGCCGGGAGTAGGAAGCCATTTGGTCGACCATCCAGAAGGTGTGATTATGTGGGAGTCTGCTAAGTCAGTTCCAACTGAAACAGCTCAGAAATATGAAATAGGTATTTTCTGTAAGTCTGATCCTAATTTGCCCATTTCTGATATTATGTTTCATTTAGGAACAGAGGCGTTTGACATGCATACTGTCCCTGCTGGATTTCCTACGGCGGAGCAGGCATTTTCGCTGACGCCAAATGTGATGCAGGCAAAAAGTGAGGGAACTGTACGATTACAATCCAAAGACCCTGAAGTAGCGCCATTAATAGATCCAAAATACTTCACAGATCCAGAAGGGTATGATATAAAAGTTATGCTGGAAAGTATAAAAATCGCTCGTAAGATAGCGGATCAACCAGCTCTTAAGCCCTGGATAAAAAGAGAACTTGCTCCTGGATTAGCTATACAAACTGACGAGGAAATTGTTGATTATATCTATAAAACGCACAATACGGTCTATCATCCAGCAGGAACTTGCAAAATGGCTGGTGATCACGATACCAATCAGGTGGTTAACAGTAGGTTACAGGTAAATGGAATAGGCAATCTTCGTATCGCTGATGCTTCCGTTTTTCCAACTATCACCAGTGTAAATCCTAACATGACTGTAATGATGATCGGAGAGCGTTGCGCTGATTTTATCATTAAGGATCATTCTTGAAGATACTTATCCACCTTTAGTCAACAAACATTGACTGAAGGTGGAGTACTAATTTATCCCATTTTTTTGAGCTCTGTTGGAGGGCAGCTTTTTTGAGTTAGCCTAGAGACGACTAAAATACTGATCAGTCCACAGGCCATAGCTAGTGTTCTGAATGGGAAAAGAACCGTTCCATCCAATTGAGTCATTGGATATAGAATAATAGCTTCAATTCCCAAAGCAGGTTCTCCTCCTCCAAATCGTAAAATCACAGACACAAGTAGTCCTGCTATTGCCCCATAGCGATTGGCTTTTTTGTCGAAGAGTGCACAAACCAGCTGCGGGAAAAGAATACAGTACACAAAATCACTACATAAGAACCAAAGTGCATAGACGCTTTTTACCTGAAGGGCAATCAAGGTGGCACTTATCCCTATTATCCAGATCACTTTTTTGATGACTTTGGCTAGAGATTTAGAATCTATAGTTGGCTTCATGAGCTTTCGATACAGATTCCAAGAAGCCATGGAAGATGCTGAGAGAATTGAGGAATCTACAGAAGACATCACTGCCGCCGCAATGGCCCCGAGTCCGATTGTCGCTACGACAGGATTAGTCAAATATCTTACTACATAGGGTAAAGTAAGTGCTGCCTCCTCTGGAGGAGCTATTCCCAAGGAATTCCAATCTACCACATTGCCTATTACTCCTATCATGATAGCCGGAACCGCAGCTATCATACACACGAAACCAGCGATGATCGAAAGTCGCATGGCTACTTTCTCATTTTTGGAAGCCAATACTCGTTGGAAATAAACCTGCCAAGGAATTCCGCCAAAGATTAAAAGAAGAGCCGAATCCCACCAGTTCCAATAGCTGTCTCCCCAAAGGTCACTTTTCCATCCGTCGATAGGAGGAAACAGGTTGGCATAAATTCCTTTATTTTCTTGGTAGGTAGCCCAAGCGTAGTCCCATCCCCCTACTTTTTCCAGCGCAAAAGGAATAACAAGAATAAGTCCAACGAACAATAGAACCATCTGTATAACATCTGTAAAAGCAACTGCCCACAATCCACCTAAAGCCGTATATGCGATGGCGATGGCTGCAGATAGGATGATGGAAGGAACGAAGTCCATTCCTAAGACGGTGCCGAAAGTGGTGCCAAGTGCCGTAAGGATAGCAGAAGTCCAAAACAACTCACCAGTAATAGCTGGAAGGCTTAACGCAGCAGCTACATTTTTACCAAATCGCTGCTCCAAGGGGTCGATCATGGTTTTAAACTCATATCTTCTCATTTTCCGCGCAAAAAATAAGCCTCCAATGATGAGGCTTAGTGCATATCCCCAGGGTGCTTGAACCCAGGCGATACCCGAAGAATTGGTGTACTCGGCTGTACCGTTGATATAGCCTCCTCCTACCCAAGTAGCACTCATGGTAAATATGGCTACCCCAAGTGGAAGGGATCGTCCAGCGAGCATGACACTGTCCTCAGTTTCCTGTCCTTTCATATTGGCAGCATAAGTGCCTATGTAGAAAATAGCTGCATAGAAAAACATCATGGCAATGAACCCTGGCCAGTAGACAGGTCTTCCTAACCAATGCATGATGGCACCGGCTAACAATAACACAATCATGATTAATAAAGAGGGAAGTAATTTTTTAAGCATTGGGTGATTAACTTTTCAACCTTAGAAAATGACTTGCCGATTGGCGTTAGACTTTAAGATGATACTGAATCCAACAGAAAATATAGGTGGCAAGGAGTGATTAGAGACTCGCAAGCTACTATTTTTAATTAGAAGAGCTTTCAGTAATCAGCGTTTTCGTGAGAATTAGGCTGTATCTTAATTATAGTTTTCAGGGACCTAACTCTCATTAAGGAAGGTCCCTGAAATTATAGTTTCACTCTTTCTTATCCAGTGTCATCTCCAAAAAGGGATACCAGGTATCTCCTTGGTTGAATTCTCCAATTTCACTCCATTGACCTTTCTCATTTATTTGGATTATGTATCTGACTGACTCTGTGGGATACCAATAATAGATACCATCTATCAATTCTGACTTGAAACTACCCTTTTGACCAGACGAGAGAAATGATTGAAAATCAAACTGGTCTTCCTTGCCGGTAAATGTAATGATGGCCATAGCATTGTGAACTATTTTTCCCTCTGACTTGCCAAGCCCTTCAATTAAAATTGCTGTGGAATCTAATTTGAACTGAATATTTTCAGATTGATTAAAGGTATGTTTGACTCTATCCTGACCCATCATCCAGCCGGATCCGGACCATTCGCCAACTAGAAAGGATAGCTTTTTCATTTCAGCTTGGGAAGTTTTATCAGTTTCACCGCTTTGAGCAAATGAAATGTTTGTAATGGTATAAAAAGCGAGTACTAAAAGTGTGAATTTTTTCATGATTTATGTAAATTGGTTTATATTTTAAACTAAATAATCAAATTTTTTAAGTAATGTAATTTTTGAGATTTTCAACATAACTCTCGAAAGCCCTTATCCCCTTTTGTGTTATGGCGCAGGTAGTTAGCGGCCGCTTTCCTTTGAACGACTTAGTGATGTTGATGTACTCGGCCTTATCTAGCTTGTCTAACTGCACACTTAGATTTCCTGCGGTTGATTCAGTTTTCTCTTTGAGAAATGTGAATTCTGCAGATTCCACGCTGATGAGGATGGACATAACCGCTAAGCGTAACTGTGAATGTAAAAGAGGGTCTAGTGGCTTAAACGCGCTCACGATAAGTGTTTTTTAAGTAATAACCAGGCACAAGATATCCCAAAACCATCGCAATCCCACCAACTAAATATTGATCAGAAACGGAAACTAGGAATGCAATAATAGCAGCAAATGCCAAAACTAACCCACCAATCTTAACTACCGAAACTCTGATAATACTTCCGGTGGCAAACATCCCTACTGCAGCAAGGAGCAAAATCACAGGGTTATGATTATATCCCAGCACGGGCATAAAACTTAGGACAATTAGAATCGCAATAAATATCCCTATCCAGATTTGGTTCAGAATCTGGTCTAAATGTGTTTTAAATTTTGCCTTACTCCGCTTGTTGTAACTCCAGTAAAAACTGAATAGGGAAGCTGGTACAACTAAGATCCAGATGTAATATGGGTATTCATAATTTGCTTTCTCCAGAGCATAAAACCCAAGATTGCAAATTGCAATAACCCATCCCCATAGCAAAAGGTGAAAACTTCCATCTCCTGCAGCTTCTTTTTTGACTTTAGCAATCATATCAGTGATGATCGCTAAGGACTCACTACTTGATAATTCTTTTTTCATGATTTTAAGTGTTAGGTGTTTGGTTCGATAAATGTAAATAAGTTTATATTATAAACCAAAATAATTTAATTGACTGATTATAAAAGTTTTAAAAGTCAGTTTGTCGTATTTGGTCTCGACAAGAAAAATGGAACCCTTCTGGAATTCGTTTTTGAGTTCATTTTCTTAACTTGAATCTTAAACCTTTTTGATGCCAAGCCATGAAAAATATTTTTCATCCCCAGATCGTTCAGGAATTGATCGACAGAATAAATGAACTAACTCCAGAGACCACTCCTCGGTGGGGGATCATGCGGGTAGATCAAATGATGGCTCATTGCTGCGTAGCTTATGAGATGGCCTATACCGATAAGCATCCAAAGCCAAATCCATTTATGCGGTTCTTGTTAAAAGCCTTCGTCAAGAATGGGGTGGTAAATGACAAGCCTTATCCTAAAAATTCTCGAACTGCTCCAGCCTTCATTATTGCTGAGCGAAGGGATTTTGAGACAGAAAAAGCACGTTTGATTGGCTTTTTAGAAAAAACCCGAGACCTTGGCATCCCGTATTTTGGGGGAAAGGAATCTCTTTCCTTTGGTCCGCTGACTGCTGAGGAATGGAATGCCCTTTTTTATAAACATCTAGATCACCATCTGACACAATTCGGCGTATGATACACCCAGCCAAATCTATTAGAACATTTATTGGTTCAAAAAGCTATAATGAGAGCATTCGCTTTTACCAAGTGCTGGGTTTCGAGGTGAAGTCTCTTGACACCAAAATGTCTTTAGTAAATGTGACGGATTCTCTAGCCTTCTATTTACAGGATGCTTATGAGAAACCCTGGTGTGAAAACTCCATGATTTTTCTAGAAATCGAAGATGATCTTGAATCCTATTGGGAAGCGATAAAAGTTCTAGGTTTACCAGATAAATTTCCTGGCACTAAACTAAGTAGTATAAAATATAACGACTGGGGAAATGAGTTTTTTCTCCATGATCCGGCTGGTGTCCTTTGGCACTTTGGTATTTTCAACTTGTAAGGGCTGTTAAAAAAAGATGGCGATTCTTTATTTGTGGTTTCAACATCTTGATAGTATCGCTTCAAATAATTGCTCTAAGTTTTTTCCACCTCATTCAAAAGATTGTGAAATTCCCATGAAATGGCTCTTTCGGTCTAATTCTTGATCTTTTTTGCAAAATTGATTGACTGAATATGAACAAAAATCTGATTCTACTAGGACTTTTTGCTTCCTTGGCACTGACTACTTCCTGCTCCAATTCCGAGTCAACATCTGAAAATGAGGAAGAAATCATAGTCTCAGACCAATACTTGTATGAAGGAGATAATTCCGCCACCGCATTAGACTGGAATGGAACTTACAAAGGCACTGTTCCCTGTGCCAGTTGTGAGGGGATAGAAACCACACTTACGCTCAATACTGATCGCACTTATAAGCTGTCAACGCACTATTTTGGTAGAAATGACGCACTAGAAGAGGATGATATGGGCACATTTACGTGGGACGAAACAGGATCGATTATCACGTTGGAGCAGGTAAGCAACGGGCCGAGGCAGTATAAAGTTGGTGAAAATCGCCTTTGGCAACTAGACATGGATGGTAATATGATCACCGGTGATCTTGCAGATCATTATATACTAACCAAGCAATAAATCTTATTTAAACCTCACTATTTTTCCATGAGCTTTAGAGGTCATTTTCTGAGGAATGGAATCTGTGATTTCTTTGTATAGCAGTTCCACGAGCTTTTGCTTGAGGAAACTTCGGTTTAATATAATACTTACTTCCCGGGTAGGTGACACCCCGTCAAACGGTCTTAATCGGGTTTTTTCCTCATCAGAAAGTTCTAAGGTTGCTAATTCTGGTAATAATGTAACTCCCTTGTATCGGTTCACCATATTCTTTAGGCCTTCGAGTGAACCGCTTTCATAGTGAAAATTCTTTGGCCCGCTCAGGCTTTGATCACATAGATTAATTACCTGGTCTCGGAAGCAATGGCCTTGCTGAAGTACCCAAAAATCCTCTTTCTGTACTTTTTCTGGGTGAAAAACTGATTCTATTAATAAGGGATGTTCCTTAGATAAATAGGCAAAAAACTTTTCATAAAACATAGGTTTCTCGACAATTCCTGCCTCCTCCAAGGGGGTCACAATAATGCCTAGATCCAACTCGTCATTTTTTAATTTTTTCACTACCTCTTCAGTAACCATTTCCTGCACTTCAAGCTTCACATATGGATATTTCTCCAAAAATTTTCTGATAAAAAGATGCAATAGGTACGGTGCCAAAGTAGGAATGATACCCAACTTAATCACACCCGAAACATCTCCCTTCAAGTCAGCTACCAATTCAAAAATTCCTTTACTTTCTGATACTACCTTTTTGGCTTGCCTGATTATTTGCACACCCATTTCAGTAGGGATCACTGGCATTTTACTTCGATCAAAAAGAATCACCCCCAAATCCCTTTCCAACTTACTGAGCTGCGCACTCAGTGTGGGTTGAGTTACAAAACAACTTTCCGCAGCGTTGCCAAAATGCCTGTGTTTATCGACTGCAATTAGGTATTCTAGTTGTTGTATCGTCATAGCTTTATGCTTCTCCATGTCAAAAGTATAAATTTCCCAAAAGAGTTTCTTCTTCAAGTAGAGATAGCAAGAACCTTTAATCAAATAGCAATTTTAATATTTTTCAGTACCTCAGAAAATCAGTACTTTATTGCCTAATTATCACAAGACCCATTTAATAACTCAATCTCCCTTGCAATGAGCAAATCAAATTTTTCCCGAAGGAAGTTTTTAAGCGCTTCTGTTCTAAGTACCGTCGGACTAGGTGTGATCCCAAACCTAAGTTTTGGTAAGACTTCTGATGCATTCGCAGACTCATCCAAAATCCGACTTGGATTCATTGGTGTAGGAAGACAAGCTATGGGATTGCTGAGCAACATGATGAAAAACCCAATTGTAGATGTCGTCGCTGGTGCAGATGTCTATGAAATTAAGTTGGAACGATTCAAAGAGCGTGTAGCAAAGCATTATAAAGATGAAAAAAGAGAGGCACCAGCACTGAAAGTCTATGTTGACTATAAAGCATTACTAGCCAATCCTGAGGTAGATGCGGTCGTGATCGCTTCGCCGGATCATTGGCATGCGATGATGGCCATTGATGCCTGCCATGCGGGAAAAGATATTTACTTGGAAAAGCCACTGACGTTCACCATACATGAAGGCCAAGAATTAGTTAAAGCAGTGCGCTCCAACGGGACCGTACTGGCGGTAGGAAGCATGCAGCGATCGGGGGCTAATTTTCAGCATGCAGTCCGGATGGTTCAAAAAGGAATGCTGGGAAATATCAAGCAGGTTTTGGTAAATGTAGGCACTCCACCACATCCTAAGCCTTATGATTTGCCTGCTCAGCCTGTTCCTGTAGGATTAGATTGGAAGTCTTGGGTTGGACCACTTCCAGATATCCATTACAACGAAGAGCTAAACCCGCCAATTAGCCTGAACCCAGAGCAAAATGAGAAAGTATGGGGAGCTTGGAGATGGTACGAAGAAACGGGAGGTGGATTAATGACAGATTGGGGAGCGCACATGATTGACATAGCTCAGTGGGGATTGGGAATGGATAGAAATGGTCCGGTAGAAGTGATACCTGGTACTGATTCTACGCCGCTGAAATACATTTATTCAAATGGTGTGCCCATGATTATTGAGCCTTTTGACGAAGGGAGGCAGGGCGTGAAGTTTATTGGTGAAAAGGGCTGGATTAAGGTTTCGAGAGGTAATTACGACACAGATGTTCTAGCCTGCGAGCGCAAATTCGAGAAAGATGAGTTTGGATTCGGTGATCATCACTTAGATTTTATTGATTGTATAATTAAGCGAAAAGATCCTGTAGTTCCTGTTGAAATCGGTCATAGCTCTTGCACAGCGTGCACCATCGGAAATATCGCTCATCAATTAGGGCGCCCGCTTAAATGGGATCCAATTGCACAAGTATTTCTAGATGATTGGGAAGCCAATACCAAGCTTCATTATGCCTACCAAAATGGCTATTCCCTTGGTTAAAAAGTGGTTAATTGATGAGATAATACTTTTAAGGGGGATTGATTTTTAATATTATACAGTTAGATTGTATAAAATCTTATTTCTCTCCTATGCTTCCAATCCATCAGCTTTCGCTCTCTCTTTATTCAAGTTCCAGATTACTTATTCAGTTTATTCAAAGCAGTTTGAATGAACTGAATTTGACCTATCCACAGTTTCTTGTGCTCTCGGTTTTGTGGGAGGAAGATGGGTTGAAAGTAAATGAAATAGGGAAGCGTCTCTTCTTGGATTCAGGTACCTTGACCCCCTTGTTGAAAAAACTGGAAGCCATGAATTACGTGAAAAGGCAACGTGGCGAAGCAGACGAACGAACTGTCCATGTAGAATTAACCTACCCAGGCAAATCCCTTCAATCTAAAGTCATGGAAGTCTTGGGACCATTGAATGAAAAATTTATCCAGAGCACCGAATTAGACGTACCAGATCTAAACTATTCACTTCTAAACATGTTAGAGCATATCCAAAATATTAAAAAACTCTAACTAAATGAAAAAGCTGAATATTGATTATACCGCAGTAGCAGTAAATACTGGGGGAAGAAAAGGCCATGTGAAAACTGAGGATGGACTGTTGGATTTTGATGTCGCTATGCCAAAAGAGATAGGGGGAGAGGGAGGCAAAACTAATCCAGAGCAACTTTTTGCTGCGGGCTATGCCGCTTGTTTTGGAGGTGCACTAGGGGCTGTGGCAGGTAAAACTAGCTTGCGGGATTCTGAAATTACTGCCAAAGTTCATCTGGGAAATTATGGTCCCGGTGATTTCGGTTTGGGAGTAGATATTTTTGTAAAAATACCTCATGCTGAGTCACTGGAAGAGGCCCAGAAATTGGCTGATGCAGCTCATGAAGTTTGTCCCTATTCTAAAGCTACCCGAGGTAATATTGAGGTAAATGTGAAAGCAATATCTTAACTAGAAGTGTGTACAGACTTGCGAGAAAGGTTAGTCTGTACGCTCTTTTTGAATTTGGCTAAAATTAAAATATCCTTACGACTCCTTTTATATAGGTGCATCTATCCTGAATAGCCTGTAAAGCTTTTTTTGCATTCCCCAATCCATATTCTTCAACTTCATGCCCAGTTATTTTTCCATCCAGAATCCATTGATTCAATTGCTCAAGGTTTAATCTGTTTTGCTCTGCTTCTACTTTCGAAAAATTCCCCCAAAAAACGCCGACTATAGAACATCCTTTGAGCAAGGGTAGATTCATGGGGATCTTTGGGATTTCTCCATTAGCAAACCCCACGACCAAGTACCTTCCTTTCCAAGCCATTCCTCGTAAAGCTGGATCAGTATATTTACCTCCGACAGGGTCTAATACAACATCAACTCCTTTTTCATCTGTCAACTCTTTAATTCGGTTTTTCAAATCTTCCGATTCATAATTGATCGTGTCATCGGCTCCTTTACTTTTACAATAAGCTAGCTTCTCATCTGAGGATGCTGCAGCTATAACTTTGGCTCCCATTGCTTTTCCGAGTTCTATGGCGGCAATTCCAATTGCGCCAGAAGCGCCAAGTACTAGCAATGTTTCTCCTGTTTGAAGATTTGCCCGGTCTTTCAAGCCATGGTAAGCTGTGCTCAGAGAATAGAGAGAGCTGGCTGCTATTTGTGAAGAAATTCCATTAGGAAGTACAAAAACTCGATCACTATCCACAGCTACTTTCTCAGCGAAACCTCCCCAGCGACAAAGTGCCAAAACTCTATCACCAATTTTCAGTTCCTTCACATGCGCTCCAACCTTTGTGATTTTCCCAACCACTTCTCCTCCCGGAGAAAATGGTAGCTCAGGTTTGAATTGATATTTGTTTTGGATGATCAGTAAGTCTGGATAGCTCACTCCACATACTTCTACTTGGATCAAAACCTGATTTTCCTTGGCCGAAGGATCAGGTAATTCTGCGATTTTTAAGTTTTCAGGTAAATCAAATTCCGCACAAATAATTGCTTTCATACTGATGTTATTTTTTCACCGCAAAGAATTAAAGATCTTTAAAGCTATGTTTTCTATAATTCTATGTGGTTGATTATTTTAACCATATAGAATCATAGGTCTCAAAACCTAGAATTCGTACTCGATCTTCATGGCCGAGCAAACCTAACTTTGATGACTTAGTGGTAAATATTCATTGACCACAAAGTAGCATAGCGAACAAAGTTTGATGATATGTTTTCAATGTTTCAATGTGCTTTATTTTTTTGTCACTATTCAGCTTCTCTCGTTCATACGGTCTTCGCTACTGACAATTACATTTTTAAAATAGGCATTTCAGGCTGAAAAGGATAATTTTGGGGCTTTACTAAATAATCCCCAGATATATGGCTGTTAATGATTTTATCCGTGACAATAAAGATCGCTTTCTCAATGAATTGTTGGATTTGCTCCGCATTCCATCGGTAAGTGCTGATCCCAAATTTAAAGATGATGTTTTTGCAGCAGCTGATTTTGTAAAGGAAAGTCTGGAAAAAGCGGGAGCAGACTTGGTGGAAATCTGTCAAACCAAAGGCTATCCGATTGTTTATGGTGAAAAAATCATTGATCCTGCCTTGCCAACAGTCTTGGTGTACGGGCATTACGATGTTCAGCCTGCTGACCCTTATGAGCTTTGGGATTCTCCTCCTTTTGAGCCAGTGATCAAAAAGACAAAAATTCATCCTGAGGGGGCAATTTTCGCCCGTGGTTCGGCGGATGACAAAGGACAATTTTACATGTATGTGAAAGCTTTTGAAGCGATGATGGCTTCGGGAGATTTGCCGTGCAATGTCAAGTTCATGATCGAAGGTGAGGAGGAAGTTGGCTCTGATAATTTGGACAAATTCGTCATTGAGAATAAAGAGAAATTGAAAGCAGATGTCATTTTGATTTCTGATACGCATATGATTTCCATGCAAGATCCTTCCATTACAGTTGGCCTTCGCGGCATGGCCTATATGGAAGTGGAAGTTACCGGTTCCAATCGTGATCTTCACTCAGGTACTTACGGAGGCGCTGTTGCCAATCCGATCAATGTGCTTTGCGATATGATAGCCTCTATGCAGGATGAAAATAAGCACATTACGATTCCAGGCTTCTACGACAAAGTGCAGGAGTTGACTGCTGCGCAAAGAGAAAGACTGAATGAGGCTCCTTTTGACCTTAATGAATACCAGGACAAGTTGGATATAGCTGATGTCCATGGTGAAAAAGGCTACACGACTATAGAGCGAGTGGGGATTCGTCCTACGCTGGATGTCAATGGAATCTGGGGTGGATATATAGGTGAAGGAGCAAAAACTGTTTTGCCATCAAAGGCTAATGCTAAAATTTCCATGCGCTTAGTGCCTGATCAGGACTGGCGAGAAATCGCTGAGTTATTTGAGAGTCACTTCAAGTCTATCGCTCCGAAATCCGTGAAGGTAAAAGTGAAAGCTCATCATGGCGGTGCTCCAGCTGTTGTTTCCGATTCTTCTGTTGGATACAAGGCTGCAGAGGCTGCAATGGAAGAGACTTTCGGGAAAAGACCAATTCCTACACGTGAAGGTGGATCTATTCCTATCGTTGCTTTGTTCCAAAAGGAATTAGGTTCGGATCCGATTCTGTTTGGTTTTGGTCTGGACACGGACGCGCTGCATTCACCTAATGAGCACTACGGTGTGAAAAATTACTTCATAGGGATAGAAACTATCGCCGCATTCTTCCGTCAGTTTAGAAAACTCTCCGACAAATAAATCCACCTATTGCCCCAATTCTCAATTTATCTCTTTTCCAACTTCATGACTAAAGCCAAAGGAAAATCAGGAAAATTACTGCTACTGGCACTGCTTTTCTTCAGTTTCTATGCTCAAGCACAGATTATCGCTCCACCAAAATGGTCGATTTCAGTTGAGCCAAAAAGTCTTGTGCAAGGTGAAGAAGCTACTTTGGTGCTTGAAGCCCAAATCCCAATCGGATGGTATATCTATGCTAATGATTTTGATCCGAATCTAGGGCCAATTTTGGCGACCTTGAAACTGGATAATCCAGCCGGATATGAATTAAAAGGTGATTTCACAGCCATTGATTCTAAGACAAAGTATGAGGATATCTGGGAAGGTGACGTTAAGTATTTTATTGGAAAGGGGAGGTTTGAGCAATCTTTTGTCCCTATAACTACTTCAGGAAAAATCTCAGGAACTTTAGAATATCAGATGTGCTCTGATGTGACAGGGCAATGCATAAATTATGATCTTGATATAGAGATAGATTTCGAGGCTAGTGAGGCTGCTATAACCTCAACGCCTTCAGAAAGTGAAAGTACAGGTCAAGCAATTGATACATTTTCTTCTTCTGATTCTGAAACAGAGGATTCTCCTTTTGGTATCCAGGAGAATCAGGTTGATGAGCCGGTCGCAAATTCTTCTGAACCTATTGAAATTATTCCAATTCAGGAAAATGAGTCGCTCTTTGGTTTCATGGTGTTGGCTTTCTTGGCTGGACTGGCCGCATTGTTGACTCCATGCGTGTTCCCAATGATTCCAATGACCGTGAGCTTTTTCACTGGCAGAGCAGGAAACAAGGCAACGGGAATAAGAAATGCGATCATTTATGGTTTGTCAATCATTGCTATTTACACGATTGCGGGCACGGCAGTTGCAGCTATCCAAGGACCAGAGTTTGCCAATTGGTTAGCCACGCATTGGCTTCCAAATCTCTTTTTCTTTGGGATTTTTATCTTTTTCGCTTTGGCTTTTCTAGGCATGTTCGAGATTACCTTGCCTTCAGGATTTGTCAATAAAGTAGATGAAAAAGCTGAAAAAGGTGGTCTGACGGGCATTTTCTTTATGGCGTTCACCTTGGTGTTGGTGTCGTTTTCCTGTACTGGCCCGATCGTGGGATCGATTTTGATCTCTTCAGCTGGCGGAGAATTGCTTAAGCCAATCTTGGGAATGTTTGCTTTTTCTCTGGCTTTCGCTATTCCATTTACGCTATTCGCTATTTTCCCAGAATGGATGAATCGCCTGCCAAAGTCTGGTGGCTGGCTGAATTCAGTGAAAGTGGTTTTAGGTTTCTTGGAACTCGCATTAGCATTCAAATTCCTTTCTATAGCTGATTTGGTTTATCATTGGGGAATTCTTGATCGGAATATTTTCCTGATCATTTGGATTGTGATATTCAGCGGATTAGGTCTTTACCTTTTGGGCAAAATCCGCCTTCCACACGATTCACCAGCGGATACCATTGGAGTTCCACGTTTGCTTCTGGCATTGGCAACTTTCATGTTTGTCCTCTACATGATTCCAGGTTTGTTTGGCGCTCCTTTGAAGTATCTAAGCGGATACCTGCCTCCTATGTCCACCCAGCAATTTAAAATAACTGGGGGCCTAAGTACTGATGCTGGAGAAAGCATCCTTGGTGAACCTGTGAAATATGCGGACATCCCGCTGGAAATACCTCTCGGGATTCAGGGGTATTTTGACTATGAGCAAGCAATGAGGGCTGCAAAAAAGGCAAATAAGCCTCTCCTCATTGACTTCACTGGACATGGCTGTGTGAACTGCCGAAAGATGGAAGAAAATGTCTGGGTAGACCCTCAGGTATTAAAGCGACTTAAAGAGGATTTCGTTATGGTAGCACTTTATATAGACGAGCGATTGGAGCTTCCAGAGAGCGAATGGTACACTTCAGAATACGATAATAAAGTCAAGAAAACATTGGGAAAGCAAAACGCAGATTTTCAGATTTCCCGCTTCCAAAATAATGCGCAACCTTACTACGTGATCTTAGATCATAATGAAAATCTCCTTGCTCAGCCTAAAGGGTATGAAACAGATATTCAGGAATTTGTTGAGTTTTTGGATGAGGCAAAGCGAGAGTTTGAGGCGAGGGATTAATCCTCCTTAAATCTATAAGTCAACAGTCTAGGATTGACGATCAGCTGTACCCAGCCCCAGTTATTGGTGTTTTCAGAGCTGACACCGCCTTTGATCGCGCTCATACTTTCTGTTGCAAATAGTTGAGAATAGCCCACATTCATTTTTACATATTTTCCGAGAGTGTTACCATAAACCAAGTCAAGCTCTGTACCTAGGTTTTGCGATAGATCGTTTGCCATTTCTGCATTTGAAAAGAATACGTGAGCATTTAAACCAATTGTTGATTTCTCCCCAGTTGGCAAAGCTACTTTTCCATAGACATCATTCAGTCCTACGTTATTGGCGTGATTTCCTACATAGAAATAATCCATATAGCCATTGAATTTGTGGTTTGTACCATAAAGTGGGAAGAAAGACTTATTCTTATCCTCACCAGCTTGGTCTGTCCCACTGAGAGACTCAAAGCCCGCGATTAGTGTCACTTTTCTTATTTTATATTTTGCCTCAAGCATATACTGGTACGCACTCAGATCAGTGGTGGCATTGGCCATTCCGGTCTGCAAATAAGCTGAACCCGTAATAGTAAGGGTAGATAATGGAAAGGTAAAGTATGTTCCTGTCGTCTGGCGGTAGTAAAGTCCGTCCGTCTGAGGGACAGGGGCGCTAGTGTATTTCTGGAAACCATTATTCATAAAGAGAAAGCTAAACGATGCCTTATCCCAAGTCTTGGTCAAGTGGGCCATTTGCATGGTTTTATAGGAGAAAAATCCAGTAATAGCGTAATCACTTCCGATAGTCTTTTGATCCTCCTGATTGTAGGCAAAAGCTAAATCCAGCTTGAATTTATCCTTCGAATACTGGATCATCGCGGCATCATGAAATCTTCCCTGCATAGCCCAATCCACTCCCCCGAGGATACGCTGATCATCGTAAGATATGACTTGTCGGCCTAGTTTGAGAGCCCAGTTTGGTGTAAAAGAATAGCGCAGCCAAGCCTGAAACAGCCCAAAAGAATCATTGCCATCAGCAGCACTGAGTTGCTGGGTATCGCCCCAGGTACTTACGTCCTGTACACTTAAGTAGAGGCTTAGCTTTTCGTCCTGAAAACCCATGTTGAGCCTGGATCGCTGTGTCACAAATGCAGCTGCCTTGGCATCTGTTGGAAAAAGGTTTCCAAATCCGTGGCGATATTCAAACCGAGGACGTATATCCGCATCCAACGTGAATTCCTGAGCGATTGCAACTTGATAGTATGCTACGAAGGCAAGTATTAGCGTAAAAATCTTTTTCATAGTTCGAGTGTTAGTGGTTAAATCTCGAACCAAATATAAGTATAAATACTTATAAAAATCTAAATACAATACGTATAAAAACTAAGTAATTTTAAGAGTGAATTTCAGTATTCTATTTTTTGCCAAACAATTATATTTTCCCGTCTGATCGCTGCGACTGTTTCCTGATCACTCAAAACTTCCTAATCCACCTGCTTTTCAAAAGTTATTTTCACAAACTTTGATTTAGGTGCTTCGCAAAGGGAACATAGATAGCTTTCAGGTAAAGCCTCAAATGGAGTTAATGGAGCAATGTTTTGAACCAAATCTCCAAATATCGGATCATAAACTGTGAGACAATCTGAGCATTGATAGGCTTCAGTTTTTACAGTTTCTTTTGGCGTAGTAAGTTTTTTCGAACCCTCAGGTTTTTTTCCCAGCTGCTCGAAATACATCTTGCTCAACTCAATCAAAAGCCCCGGAAGTTCTACCTTATCCACTTCCTGTACGTAGACAATGTATTGCTGTGTGTTTGGATCAAAGTTTTTGGCATAAAGCAAATTGTACGTATTTCGGATTTTGATGCCTTTCAATTCTGCTGGTGGCTGATTCTTCTCTATGATGATGGAGGTGAAATAGTATGCTTTCCTCGTATAATCAGTGATTCCAAAAGTAAGTCCGTAAGTACTGATATCTCGCTTGTCGAAGTTGTCAACTAGGTATTCCTTGAGCTTGAGTGCTGATTTATTATTGACCGGAAGGTGCCAATTCAACTCCAACATGGAATGACGCACATTTATACCGTAGCGACCAAGCAGCCTTTCCCATTCGATCTTTGTGTTTTCAGGTATGCCTTTGATGATGATGGATTTCCAAGGTGTAATGGATATTTTCCCGATTTTACTGTCTGCACAGAGATCGCAAAGTACCTTCAAAAAGTCGGTATAGTATCTATTATTTCTCCAATACAGCCCCAACCAGTAGCGGTCATTTCCAACTCGGTTTATGCCCTCATAGTATGGAAACGGGTAAAATGGCACTTCCAACGGGCTATCTACTGTGCGGTTGTTTGAGTCCACCGCTTCATTTACCAACTCAAACAGAAACTCCACATCGGCTGGTTCCTCCTTCAAAAGGTCCTCAATTGCAGCAGCGACTTTTGCCATATCCCAACTGTAAATAAGCGCTGGATACATCATGGTATCTTCCCATTCAGGCAAGCGAGCATACAGGTACCAGTAGTCCTCATGCTCTGAGGCAATGAAATTTAAGTGACCTGTAAACAATGGCACTAAGCGTTGCTTTGGATCAGTGATGTTGATCTTCAGATTTGGTTGGACTCTGAATTGCTCCAAAATGTACAAGTATCGATCGCTGGTAAGCCATGGAGTATTTGGGAAAATGTCAGCGGACACATAGGAAGAAACAATATTTTCTGCCCCGATTTCTTCGGGAGATACCAGCTGAAATTTATTTTGAGGATCAATTTCTAGTGAATCATCTTCTTTGATGAAAAGAATGTCCTGACGAGAGCCCAGAGAAATCGTGTCCAAACCAGCACTTTCTGCCAGTTCCAAAATCTGTTTTAATTCAGCGGGTGATAGCACTCCGCCTTTAACTACAACTCTTGAGAATGTCTGTTTCATCTGTTTACTTTTCAATGGTCAGATAGCCCTGTCCGGAACATGTTGTCCTACCTATTGACGTATTATTTTTTTCAGCAAATTGTGTCAGTCCGAGCGGAGTCGAGGACAATAATTTTCTTAAATTTAAAAGAGCCTTCGACTTCGCACAGGCGGACACCATAATCTCACTTTTTTATATTCTAAATTTTTATTTCTGAGGGGGTGATTTCATACCAACACCTTTGATTGGTGAAGTATTTCCCTCACTTCCGTTTTGCAACTTCCGCAGCCTAGACCAGCACCAGTTTCCTGACATAATGCGGTGAAATCCGTACATCCGCTGGCAATTGCTTCCTTGATATTTCCTTCACCTACGCGGCTACAGCTACATACTAATTTTCCGATAACTGGCCGTGTATCAGAAGATCCCATTAACAAGGATTTTCTTTTTTCAGAAAGTTCAATTTTGTTTTCGATAAGGGATTTGAATTCAGCAAATTCATTTTTGTCTCCCATCAAAACTGCACCTATAAGCAGATCATCCTTTACGATACATTTCTTATAGTAACGACGCTTCATGTCTGTAAAAATGATTTCCTCGTAGCTATCATCATTTTCTGGTATGATGATATCCCCAATGCTGCACAGTTCCAAATCCTTGAATTTTAGAATATTCATCAGTACGGATCCTCCATAAATACTGCTGACATCTCCGGCAATGTAATTGGCTAAAACCATGGCCTGCTCTTCAGCTGCTGAGGTAATACCAAACAACTGATTCTCGAATTCCGCAATCTCGCCAATTGCGAAAATGTTGGGATAATTGGTTTGTAAATGCTGATTCACTTTGATTCCACGTCCGCATAGGATGCCATTATCTCGTGCGATTTTAATATTTGGCTGCGTACCAATTGCATAAACAACCGCATTGGCATAAATTATTTTTCCGCTTTTCAGTGTGATAGAAAGTGATTTTTGTTCCTCATCGTCGAATACTGTGCTCACTTCATTGTCGAAATAGACGTGGATTCCGCGCTCCTGCACATCCAGAGAAAGTAGTTTGCTTGAAACTTCATCCAGCTGCCTTTCCATCAGTCGGGAGGCACGCTGCACAATGGTTACTTTCACGCGATTATGCTGCAAAGCTGCGGCAAGCTCCAGACCCAGCAATCCACCACCAATGATCACCACATGTTGATTTTCAGGAGGTAATTTGGTAGAGTCAAGGTAATCTTTGAATCGATCTGCGTCAATTTTGCTTCGCATGGTAAATCTTCCAGGCAAGTCTAACTGCGCATCTTTTGGGATAAAAGCTCTGCTTCCTGTAGCTAGAATTAGTTTGTCGAAGGGGTATTCTTTTCCATTATCGTCAACTACCACTTGCTTCTCAGGGTCGATCTTATCTATCGATAGTCCGGTATGAAGAGAGATTTTCAGTTTTTGGAGCTCATATTCCTTGATCTTCTGAAGTTGCTCCCAAGTCAATTCTTCCGTTACATATTCCGGCAAAAGCACCCGATTGTAAAATGGGTGCGGTTCTTTGGAGAAGACATGAATTTGATCTGATTCATTGTGCTCTCTATAATTTTGGATAAAGCGGAAAGCTGCAGCACCGGCACCCACTACCACGATTTTCTCTGGGGCTTTTTTGTACTTGGAAACGGATACCGTGGTGAATTTGAAATCCGGTTCCTTGGACTGTGGATCGACAACGGTTTTTGTCAAGTTATTCGCTCGATTGAGATCGCTTTGCAGTTGCTTTCCCCAATGCATTGGGAGAAAAACTACGCATTCTCGTATGCTATTAGATAATTTCGCTTTAACTCTAACTATTCCATTTTTACTTTTTACTTCCACCACATCTCCATCTTTTACCTTGTCCAGATAGGCATCAATAGGGTTGATTTCCAAAACTGGGCTAGGGTAATGCGTCCGAAGCCTCGAAACTTTCCCCGTCTTAGTCATAGTATGCCATTGATCACGGATACGGCCGGTAGTAAGAATTAGCGGGTATTCCTTGCTCGTTTTTTCAGAAGTGTTCTCGATCTGAGCTGGTATATTAAAGATTGCTTTTTGAGTTGGCGTGTAGAATTTATTATCTGCAAAAAGTCGGGGAGTTCCGAGGTGTCTGTATTCTGGAACAGGCCATTGGAAAGTTCCTTCACTTTTCAATCGATCGTAATTCAAGAAAGAAATATCGATGTTTGTGCCTTTGGTCATCGCACAATATTCCTCGTAGATTTCTTCGGTATTGTTGAAATTGAAACCTCGGAAACCCATTCTTCTGGCGAAATCACAAAGAATCTCTACATCGGGTCTTGCTTCTCCCGGAGGGTTGATGCCCTTATTCAGGTAGGAGATTCTACGCTCTGAATTTGTCATGGTTCCTTCTTTCTCCAACCAGCCAGCGGCAGGTAGTACCAAGTCTGCGTATTCCAGAGTATCTGCTTTGTGCGAGATATCCTGAACGACGACGAATTTGGCGTTCTTCATTGCCTTCTCGATTCGCTTGGAGTTCGGCAAACTTACCATAGGATTGGTGCAAATAATCCAAACGGCTTTCATCTCGCCACTTTCCAGTGCATCAAACATCTCCGTCGCAGAATAACCTGGTTCGGGAGAAATCTCATTTACGCCCCAGAAATTCGCCACTTCTTGACGATGCACTGGATTATTCAAGTCTTTGTGAACAGCCAGCAAACTCGCCATTCCGCCTACCTCACGTCCACCCATTGCATTGGGTTGTCCCGTAAGAGAGAAGGGGCCATTTCCTGGCTTTCCGATTCTGCCGGTCACTAGCGAAAGATTCAATAGAGAAAAGTTCTTATCTGTACCGATGGCGCTTTGGTTGAGTCCCATCGCCCACATGCTGATAAAACCTTTCGATTCCCCGATGATCTCAGCTATTTTTTTAATGTCATCCACTGAAATTCCACAAAGTTTAGAAGCTTCTTTCAACGAAGTAGCCATCACTTGCTTGCGGTATTTCAGGTAATTCTCAGTGTGTTTTTCTATAAATTCCTTATCCGCCAATCCTATATCTATGATTCTCTTGCCAATGGCATTGTAGAGAATGATGTCAGTGCCAGGAATTATTTGTAGGTGGATATCTGCGAAAGAAGCGGAGTCGGTCTTACGGGGATCCACTACTATGATCTTCACATTCGGGTTTTTCTCCTTATGCTTTTCCAGTCTGCGAAAAAGGATAGGGTGACACCAAGCAGGATTTGCACCAGCAATTAAAAAAGCATCTGCCAATTCTATGTCCTCGTAGGAAATTGGAACTGAATCCTCACCAAAGGTTTTTTTGTAGGCGACCACCGCCGAACTCATGCACAAGCGACTGTTTGTATCGATGTTATTTGTTCCCAAAAAGCCTTTTGTGAGCTTATTGGCGATGTAATATTCCTCTGTCAGACACTGGCCTGAAATGTAAAAGCCTACACTTTTTGGACCGTATTTTTGGATCAAAGACTTGAAAACTCCCGCGGCTCTATCGAGACCATCATCCCAACTCACACGCTCCCTAGGATGTGACCTGCTCCATCGCATTTCGGGATAAAGAATTCTATCTGAAGTGTCATTGACTACGTAGTGTAGGTTCATGCCTTTGGAGCAAAGCATACCCTGATTTACTGGATGATCTTGATCGCCTTGGACTTGCACCTTGTTTTGAGCATCTACGCCAGCGACTATTCCGCAGCCGACGCCGCAGTAGGAACAAGTGGTTTTGATTTTTTTATCTAAGATCACTACTCAGGAATTACAATTGGAAATAGGTTTAGAACAAAATAGCTCATCCGCAGGACAAAGGGTCAATTGCAGAGGAGCTATTTTGGGTCTGGTGCTACAAGTTAATTATCTAATCGAACTAATTCAGGCTGCAGCTTGCTTAATTCTACTTCGGCCACTTTTTCGTCTTCAGTACTGAATCGAATGGCAAGAGCTACTACGCCAGAAATTACGATCATGCCTCCTATGATCAAATATCCTGCTGAGACGGCATTTGCAGCGGCGGCGGATTGTGCAGCGGCGGCAGCTGCTGACCCTAACCCTTCGCTTGCCAGAATTGCGGACTTTTCTGCTACTGCTGATTTGGAACTTAAGAATAGCGCAGCTAAAAAAGCTCCGAAATTCCCGCCTGCTCCCACGATGCCTGAGATGGAGCCAATTGCTTTTCTATTCACAAAAGGTACAACTGAGAAGGTAGCTCCCTCCGCCATTTGGACAGATAAGCTAAAGGCAATCAATAGAGCAAATCCTACAAAAAGTCCAGTGGCCAATGAGAACATACTGAGCATTAATCCCTCAATAATTAGAATGGCTGCGAGGAACCAAACTCTTCCTTTTAAGCCTCTCATTTTCCCAAATTTGTCGCCGAAGTATCCACCGAGCGTACGGGCAAAAATATTCATCAGCGCGAAAGAAAGCACGATATTTCCAGCGGTGATTCGTTCCAGTTGAAACGTGTTTTGCAAGTAATCATCCATTGTTCCATAGACTGTCAATTCGATTCCGAAACATGCCGCGTAAACGATAAAAAGTAACCAAACTCGGTAATCTTTAATGGCTTCGCCAAACCCAACTTTATCTTTTTTAGTAGTAGGAACTTTTACTCCTTTAGCTTCCAGTTCTTTGAAGTTGCCTTCTGGTGTGTCTTTTGTAAAGAAATAATAAACCAAGCCCATGGAAAAACAGACTATACCTGCAATCACCATGGCATAACGCCAGGCGTCTGCCTCTGCTACTCCCGCTCCAATTACTATTGCTGCAATGATCGGCATTCCCAATCTATTTGCTCCGCCGCCAAGATTTCCCCAGCCTGCAGATGTTGCGTTGGCAGTTCCTACTACATTGGAAGCAAACATTAGAGATGTGTGGACTTGTGTGATGACGAATGATGCACCGATGAATCCAGTCAAAAGTCTGCAAATCATAAACTGCATCGGTGTCTGTACCAATCCGCTTAAAACTACAGGAATGGATCCCAAGACCAAAAGCCAAGTGTAACACAGTCTTGGTCCGTATTTGTCGCAGAGTTTACCGATTAATAATCTGGCGAAAACTGTTCCCGCAACAGCCAGAACTGTGGCGTTCCATTTTTGTGAAGGAGTGAGTCCAAGATCCTTTACCACATCGGGCATGAACGGAACTATCCCGAACCATGCGAAAAAGCAGATGAAGAATGCGATAGAGGTGATCCAGAAAGTTCGGATCGGAACGGATTTAAAGTCTAGAAGATTTAACCGTGTTGCTTTGTGTGTAAGTAGTGGTTCCATAATACTTAATTTTATCTAGCATAAAAGTAAGTATAAATACGTAATTACAATAGTGAATACGTAATAAATTTAAGTAAAAAATAAAAAATCCACTTAGAATTGCACTAAGTGGATTTTTGACTACTTATATAACTGAGTATATTTTTTCTAAATTCTTTGCTTAACCGCAAAGGACAGGAAGTTTTTCGCGGAGAGCGCAGCCTAAATCCGTTTTATAATTTTGCCAAACTAGGACTTCCTAACTCTGTGTCTGAGACTGCGACTGATCACTAGGCACTTTAAATCTCCATTCTGAATTAATAAGTAATGCTAGATTAAGTTTAGCTCTCTGGATTTTGTCGTCAACTCTACCAAGTTTTTGACATTCATCTTTTTCATCAAGTTAAACCGATGAACTTCCGCTGTTCTCTTGCTGATCTCCAGTGCATCGGCGATTTCAGTATTTCCTTTGCCTTCTAAGATTAGTTCGAGTATTTGTTTTTCTCTATTGGTTAGGTTTGACAATTCCTCTGGAATACCCTCAGGTTTGGAAGATGTTTTCGTACTTCCATTGACAAAATTATTGATAATGTAGGCTGAAACATCTCCTGCGAAGAATTTCCCACCGTTTGAAATCGTATGTAACGCCTTCAGAAACTCACTTTTCGAAGATCCCTTCAGCAAATATCCATCTGCGCCAGCTTGGATTGCTTCGACTACATATTCCTCAGAATCATGCATCGAGAGTACCAGTTTTTTGATTTTTGGAAATGATTTGGTCATTTCTTTTACCACTTCCAGCCCGTTCATTCTAGGCATTCGAATGTCAACAATCAGTAAATCTGGGTTTTGAACGGCGATTACTTCCAGAGCCTCTTTTCCATCTGAAGCTTCAGCAACTACATGAAATTCATTTTCACTTTCTAATAAAGATTTGATTCCATCACGGACCAGCTCATGGTCATCAGCTAAAACTATCTTGATTGGGTTCATATGCTATTAAGTAAATACGTAGTAAAGTAACAGAATTTACGTATAAAAATCTAGAAAATCTACGTCAAAGGAATGTTGAGTGTGACTTTGGTTCCTTCGTTAGGAGAGGAGTTGATGAATAATCTTCCGTTGATGTATTTCACCCGCTCTCTCATGAAAGTTAATCCCATTCCGCCTTCTTCATCTGGCTTGGATTTCAGTTTTGACTTGTCAAATCCTTTACCGTTATCATCGACGATAATGCTCAGAATATTCTGGCTGTGGGAAACGGTGACAATAATATGGGATGAGTCCGCATATTTGATCGCGTTGTTGATAGCTTCCTGAGTAATTCGGTACAGGTTGATTTCTACCAAAGAATCCAGTCGCTGTGAGAATTCTGTTTTGTTGAAAAGCACGATGTCTTTTCCGGTAAGTTTGGAAAGTTCCTGAGTCAATTCTGTCAATGCTGGGACAATTCCGTAATCTTTCAATTCCGGAGGAGTAAGATTGAAAGTAGCTGTACGCACACCTTTGATGATATTCGACGTGAGTTCTTTGAGCTTGATGATTTTCACTTCAGCTTTTTCCGGATCTGTCGTATCCACACTTTCCAGTAAGTATTTCAACCCAGTGAGCATCTGGCCGATTCCATCGTGAATATCCTTAGCGATGCGGTTTTGCTCATTTTCCTGGTTTTCGATGATTTGTCTGGAAATCACTTTTTGCTGGTGCATTTTTTCTTCAAAACTCTCCTTCGTCAGCTGCTCCACTTGGTGCATAAATTCCTTACGCTTCGTTATATCCAAGCAGATCAGAATCAATTCTGATTTGTCCTCTGAAGAATTGAAAGGGATCATCGATACGTCCAGCCAGATATCTTCGCCGGTTTGGGAGGTAGTCTTGAATTCACCTTCCCAGCCCGCTTTTTTATTTTCGGCGATGATTCGATCTATGGTTAGTTGTTCGTTTTCCTGTGTAGAAAGCACATCAGAAATCTTCGCATTGATGTTGAATTTTTGGGCTTTATAAAGCCTACTGAAGCGCTCGCCGATGTGCGTAATATATCCTTCAGGAGTGATTCTGGCGAAAAGCAATATCTGATCCATTGCTTTGCTAAGTGCCTGTAATTCCCGAACTGATTTTTCCTTAGATTGACTGAGAATATCTGCATTTTTGGCCATATGGATAGCCTTTTTCTCAGCATCCATCAGTTCCTGAATACTGGCTTTCATAGCTTTTGCCGAAGGCCAAAAGATGATCAAGAACTCACCGACTAACACCAAGAGAGTGAAAAGTGTAATGAGCAATTCCAGTCGCTTCAAATCAGAAACTTTCTCTTTAGCTTCAGAGTCGTATTGATTTACGATCTCGTCCATTTTGACGAGAAAGCTATTCGCATTGGTTTCGATGATCTTCAGCTGCTCTGCGATGGCAGTAGAATCCTCAGAACTGCTAGATTTTAGGAAAATGAAGTTTTGTGTAGCATCTGTGACTTGGCTGAAAAACGGATTAATCTCCCCAAACATCCGAGCCACCTCAGGACTATTATCTACACTGAAATCCTGTGATTCATCTCCAAGTTGAAGAATTTGATGTGCATTTTTCCAACGATCCATCGTGTGTTGGATGCTGTCAGTAAGCGAAGTCGTGGCTTCTGGAGTTTTTGCCATGGAAAGTAAGAGTACTTCCTTGTTTAGCTTTTGGCTTAGCATACGCTGTCGACCAGCTACATTGACCAGTCGGCTATCATTTTCCTGATCATTCAGATATTGTCTGATTAGAATCTGGCTCGCGATCAGGGAGATGGCAATTGCTCCCAAGGCAATGATGTAAAGTCTGCGGAGACGATTAAAAGTATCTTGATCCAGCGATCGCGGTGTACCGGTCATTTGTTTACGTAATGGCTTCTTTGACTAATTCTAAACTTGATGGGGAAAGCGGTAATTGAAGTGCTGCTCTGTGCCCTTTTTCAGACATCTTTGCCCAGGTTTTTTGAAGGATATCGATGACCTTTTCATTCTCATGCTTGGCAGCAAATTCTTCAAAATAGTATTCTAAAAAGACTAGACAAATCACATCTTCCATAGTCTGGGTGTCAGGATCAGTCTTCAGTTGTTTTTTTCTAATGAGGAACTTTGTTCTTTCTATGGTTTCTTCATCGTAGCCAGCTTCCTGGAGAATCTCCGCAGCCATATCCGCATGCATCTTCTTCAATTCCTCTCTCCATTTCAGATACCCCACTCTGTCCATTGGATATTCAGATCTTGGGATTTTCCATCTGGCAATATGCTGAGCTCGCACTGCCAGCATCATAGCTTCTGAGCAATCTGGCTCAAAATGAGCAAGTTTGTCTGTCATCCGCATGGAATACAGTAGTTCTTTTGCGTATTCTTTTCCTTCGAAGATTTCTTTGGTGGGATCTTGAGCATTGATCTCATCGATTAATGAGATTGCTTTCTGAAATTTGTTCATGTGTCAATTGGATTAATCTGCGAATCCAATATATACATTTCCCTCCTGAATCCTGACCGGATAGGTCGCAATACTATATTCTTCTCCGTTCAAATTGCTGCCATCTTCCAGCGAAAAGGTCTTCTTATGAAGTGGGCAGGCCACTTTTGGAATTCCCTGAGAATCTCCCGTCATGCCACGAGAAAGCACCATCTCCATCTTGTGAGGACATAGATTCTGACAGGCATACCAGGAATTTGTTCTGGTGAAATGGAAAACGGCAATTTGCTTGGTATTGTACTTCACACAGGCTCCAGCATTCTCCGGAAAGTCATCTGTCTGGCCTACTTTGATCCAATGGATCGCATGCTGTTCGGCTACAGTTTGATAGTTTTTTAATAGTTCTTCCATGATTTTATACTTATCGGATTACCAAGGTCTAGGCATTTTCTGTTCTCTCATTGGGACAAAAACCAAGCTTTCGTCAGTCTCTTCAGAATTCACAAATGGCTTAAATCGCTTCATCATCTGTGGGTCTTCGATAGCTTCTTTCCACTCACATGCATAGCGCTGCACTAGTTCTTCCATCTCAGCTTCCAGTTCTGCACCTATTCCGAGGCTGTCTTCGACAATTACCTTTTTCAAATAGTCGATTCCACCTTCCAGCTTGTCGAGCCAAGGAGCTGTGCGTTGCAAAGGAGCAGCAGTTCTGATGTAGTAAACCAAGAATCTATCGAGGTATTTGATGCAGGTTTCGTCGTCTAGTTTTTCTGCCAAAAGAATTGCGTGCTTCGGTGTCGCTCCACCGTTTCCACAGACGAAGAGGTTCCAGCCGCCTTCAACTGCGATCACTCCAAAGTCTTTTCCTCTGGCTTCCGCACATTCACGGATACAGCCAGATACGCCCCCTTTAAGTTTGTGAGGGGAGCGAAGGCCTTTGTATCTGTCTTCGATTCTGATCGCAAAGCTCACACTATCGTGGAGGCCGAATCGACACCAAGTCGAGCCTACGCAGCTTTTTACGGTTCTTAGTGATTTGCCATACGCGTGGCCACTTTCAAAACCCGCGTCGATCAGCTCTTTCCAGATCATAGGGAGCTCATGAAGTTGTGCACCGAAAAGATCAATACGTTGACCGCCTGTGATTTTAGTGTAGAGATCGTATTTCTTAGCAACTTGTCCCAGTACCATCAATTTCTCAGGAGTGATCTCTCCGCCTGGAACTCTTGGTACGACTGAGTAGGTGCCATTTCGCTGAATATTGGCTAGGAATCTATCGTTTGAATCCTGGATAGGAGCCTGACGATTGGCTGTTTCCATATAGATACTTGCAAAAATCGAAGCCAAAATCGGCTTGCAAGTTTCGCAGCCATGTCCTTTGCCATGACGATCCAATGCTTCGTCAAAATCCATAATACTGTGCAGCTTCACCAAATCGTACATCTCCTGACGGCTGTACTCGAAGTGCTCGCAGATAGTTTCCTTTACTTCCTGACCCATAGACTTCAGTGTAGCAGTGACCAAATCCGTCACCATAGGCTTACATCCTCCACAGGAGCTAGAAGCTTTCGTGCTCTTTACTACATCTGAGAAAGTACAGCAAGTCCCACTCGTAATGGAATCACAGATGGTTCCTTTACTCACTGCTTCACACGAGCAGATTTGAGCTGTGTCTGGTAGATCCAGCACAGAACCCAAGGCACTTTTGCTTTCTCCTCCTCTTGAACCCAAAATCAAATCCTCAGGATTCTCAGGCAGCTTCATCGCATTGATGTATAGCTGGAAAAGGGTGTTATAATCCGAGGAATCCCCGACCATAATTCCGCCCAGGAGCTTGGAGCCGTCCTTGGCAATATTGATTCTTTTATAAACACCTCGCTGCTTATTTTCATAAGCGATTGCGGTGACGTCTTCATTTTCGATAAATGGATCTCCAAATGAAGCTACTTCCGTTCCCACCAACTTAAGCTGGGTGGACATGTCGATGGATGGGCTCATGAGCTTCTCACCACCTGTGATTTGATCAACTGCGACTCCTGCCATCTCGTAGCCCGGCGCGACTAGCCCGTAGATACCATTGTTATATAGTGCAACTTCTCCAATGGCGTAAATGGCTGGATCGGAAGTTTCCATTTTATTATTTACATAGACTCCGCCACGCTCACCGGTTCTTAGGCCACACTTCACAGCCAATTCATCTCTTGGACGAATTCCTGCGGAAATGATAAGCATATCTATTGGAAGCGAAGTCTCATCAGTAAAATCGATTTTCTCAATCGCTTCTTCGCCTAAGATTTCCTTGGAGTTTTTACCCAAGTGAACTTTGATGTCCAGGCTTTCAATTTTTGCCTGAAGCATGTCACTGGCAGCTTTGTCCAGCTGACGCGGCATCAATCTCGGAGCAAACTCGATCACATGTGTATCCAAACCGAGCTCTTTGGAGGCGTTTGCAGCTTCGAGCCCAAGTAATCCACCACCAAGAATTGCAGACTGGATATTCCCGTCATGCTTTAGTTTCTGTGCGTAGTCTTTTATTGCGTCGAGATCTTCGATGGTCCGGTAGATGAACACGCCAGGCTTGTCTACGCCTGGAATATTTGGCACAAAACAGGAAGATCCTGTGGCCAAAATCAGGTAGTCATATTCGAAATAGTCATGCTTATGGGTAAAAACACGCTTAGTCTCAGTTTCGATATCCGTGATCATCTCTCCTGTTCGAAGCGTGATGTTATTCTCAGCATACCAATCACGTGGCGCCAAAAGTAGCTTATCTGCATCTTCTGATGAGAAATACTCACTCAGGTGAACCCGGTCGTAAGCTGGTCTGGCCTCCTCGCCGAAAACTAGTACCTCAAATTGATCTCTAAGTGGGTGATCGGCTAGTTTTTCGCAAAACTTAAACCCTACCATTCCATTTCCTATGACAATAACTTTCTTCATGGCTACGTAATTTAGAGCTCAAATATACGTATAAATACGTAATTACAAATAAAAATATGAATAAATACTTATTTATGATAAGTATTGAAAATGGCTATTATATCTATAAAGTGCGGTTATTGCCGTATTAGATCTGTTTTTATAACGATTAAAGCTTAATACGTATTTTTTCATACTACGTGTCTGGCGTACGTAAGTGATTAATTTTTTAAGTAAAATACGGAATTTGCCTGCAAATGGTGGACGTTCCTATATAGCAGTGGTTGACTTTTGACACCAGGGCTTCTGGAAAAAAAAGGATAATCCAGACATATCGCATTTGTGTTATCCGCCTTATGCTTAGAGATGAAAAATTAGAGAATTTTTGAGGGCTGTACCTAAAGGCACAGCTAATACTATTTAATTCCTTTTATCTACCCATAGTTGGTCCCTAGCGGGACTGGATTGGGAAAACTAGCCTAAGTTATAGAAAAGAAGGACAACGCTGCTCTGCGTTATCCGCGCCACCCTCTGCGCACACCGCGGTTAAAACAAGATTGACTTTAAACAAAAAAAGCATCCAAATTAGGATGCTTTCAATTTTATTTTCGGTAAGAATTAACCTACTCTTTCGGTCATTGAGAAGTAGAATGCTCCTTCGATCGCTGCATTCTCATCTGAGTCAGACCCGTGAACGGCATTTGCTTCGATAGACTTAGCGAAGATCTTACGGATAGTACCGTCAGCGGCATCAGCTGGGTTGGTGGCACCGATCAATTTTCTGAAATCTTCTACTGCATTTTCTTTTTCCAAGATAGCCGCGATAATAGGGCCAGAGGACATATAAGCGCATAAGTCTGCGTAGAATGGTCTTGCTGAATGAACTTCGTAGAATTTACCCGCGATTTCTTTGGTCAATTGGGTAGCTTTCATGGCTACGATTTTGAAGCCTGCTTCTTCGATCATTTTCAATATTGCTCCTGAGTTTCCTTCTGCAAAAGCATCAGGCTTGATCATGGTGAATGTTCTGTTAGTTGCCATGTTATTGGTATTTCATTGGTTTAAATCGGGCGCAAAAATAGGCTTTTTCGCTTCATTCTCCATAAAAACTTTTGTATTTGTCCTTTACTTCCTTCATTATCAGTATGCTACTATAATTGGGAATTGTCAAAAAATTCCTGACCTTTGCGAACTACAAGAGCCAAAAAGCAGCTAAATGTATAAAATGGAAGCTTTAGCCTCGTTTAAGAGAGAGATATCTTCACCCAAAAAAATATTCATCACTACTCACGTCAAACCCGATGCCGATGCATTGGGTTCTTCATTGGGATTGGCTAACTACCTACTCAAGAAAGGACATGAAGTAACTGTGGTGACCCCATCGGATTATCCTTCATTTCTGAATTGGATGAAAGGCAATGATTCTGTGTTGGATTTTAGTAATCCCCTGCACACTGAACTTGCTACCAAAAAGTTAACTGAAGCTGATATAATCTTCTGTTTGGATTTCTCGGTCTTAAATAGGGTAAATGAATTGGGCGAAATGATCCGAAATTCGGATGCATATACCGTCAATATAGATCATCATCAAGATCCCGAGCATTTTGCTGATTTCCGTATTTGGAGTACACAAGCCGCAGCTACCTGTGAATTGGTCTATGAACTAGTAGTTCAGCTTGGTGATGAAGATCTCCTAGATAAAGATATCGCAGAGTGTTTGTATGCAGGTATAATGACTGATACGGGCGGGTTTAGGCACCCTAATACCACCAAAAATGTCCACCTGGTAGTGGCAGAGTTGTTGGATTTGGGAGCCGATAGTTCCCAGATTGCCAACTGGATATATGATTCCAATTCTGTCAACAGATTGAAATTTATAGGTTTTGCGATCAGCAGACGTCTGGTAGTTCATGAAGAACTTCATATGGCCTATTTTGCGATCAGCAAAAAAGATCTTAAAAAATATCAAAGCCGTACAGGTGATACAGAAGGTTTGGTCAATTATGCATTATCTTTGGACGGGATAAAGCTGGCTGCCCTATTTTCGGAACGCGAAGATGGCATCAAAATTTCCTTTAGGTCATCCAGTGAAGTAGCTGTTAATAAGTTTGCAGCAGAATATTTCGATGGGGGTGGACATAAAAATGCCTCAGGTGGCAAGTCTACATTGAGCCTAAAAGAAACAGTTGAGCGATTTGAGTCTTTAGTAGAGGAGCATCAGGAAGATTTATTCCGTGTTGTTCCAGCTGCGGTAGATTAAATGGCTTGCAGCCCTCCTTAATAATTTGAAAAATCACTCATCCTTTATGAAATCTAGCATGACTCAAGAGTCCCATTCAGGGATAATATAATGTATGCGAGATACCATCCCGTTTCTTTCGTCACGGGACAAGTTATGATCTTAGAAAAACAATTATAAATAAATGAAAAATTCAAAAAGCCTTTTGGCAATTCTAGCTCTTTTGATTGGAGCAAGCAGCTTGACTTCATGTAATAAAACTAAAGTCACTGAAAAAGATGGTATCGAATATACCTACATAAAAGAAGGAAATGAAAAGGCTCCAAATGGAGAGTATTTACTTTATAACCTTGAAGTACTGACCGCAACTGATTCTGTAATTATATCTACGCTTGAACAACCATTCCCAGGTTATGTACAAGCTAATGATTCTATGGAGGTAACAAATGGGATGGATGAGATCTTCCTAAACCTTAAAAAAGGGGATAGCATCGCTTTTGAATCTACTGCAAAAACCATTTTTGGTGGCAATTATCCTCCATTCATGAAAGAAGATGATTTGGTTAAAGTAAGACTAGGCGCCTTTGAAATTATGAATCAAGAAGGTATTCAGGCATACTATGAGAAAGTAATGGCTGCAGAGGAAGTAAAAAGAACTGAAAGAGCAGCAGAGAGAATCATCGAGGAAGATAAGATCATCCAAGATTACCTCAAAGAAAAAGGTCTTGAAGCCCAGAAAACTGAGAGCGGACTTTATTATATAATTGAAGAAGAAGGTACGGGTGATCCTGTAACTCCAGGCACTTCCATGTCTGTCAATTATGCAGGGTATCTACTTGACGGCAGCTTGTTTGATACTTCTATCGAGGCAATAGCGAAGGAAAATGGAATCTTCAACGAAGGAAGACCCTATGAGCCTCTACCTGTAGCTGTCGGTATGGGTCAAGTTATTCCAGGTTGGGATGAAGGGCTACTATTATTGAAAAAAGGTTCAAAGGGTAAATTCCTTATCCCTTCTCCACTTGGATATGGTGAGAACGCTATGGGAGAGCGAATTCCAGCAAACTCAATACTTGTTTTTGACGTAGATGTAGCGGATGTAAAGTAACATTCGTACCATAGCTAGAATTAGCTATTAAAAAACAAAACCAACTATTATGAAATTTAGAATATTTGCCATTTTAAGCCTGATTGCAGGAAGCTTTGCATTTGCATCTTGTATTGATGAGGAGGCTACTGACGCTACCATCCTTGCAAACGATAAGGCTGCAATACTTGCTTATGTGGATACCACCACTATTGTCAATGTGAAGGAATTTCACGACGAGGAGTCAGGTATAAGAATGATTTGGCAGCTACAAGCTCAGCCCGATACCATTACTGAATTTTATTCCACAGATACGGTTACTGTAAATTACACAGGTAAATTTCTGACTGATCAAGTATTTGAAACAACTCTGGAGTCTGTTGCCAGAGCTAATCAGATATATAATCAAAACAAAACATACGAGCCAGTTCAGTTTATTTTAGGAAGTGTTATTGCAGGGTTTCAGTTTGGGATTTCTCAAATGGAGACTGGTGAAAAAGCAACAGTATTTGTTCCTTCCCGGTACGCCTATGGAAGAAACGGTCAAGGTAACATAGGGGCAAATACACCTTTAATATTCGAACTCGAGCTAGTAAAAGTTAATCCTGGACCGAGAAACTAATTAATATGAATTTACAACGAGTTAGTATTTTCTTCTTTCTGGTGCTTTCTATTGCATTTGTAAGCTGTGATGCACAGAATCCCTTTGATAGAGGCCCTGTCTACGATGTAGCAGGGAACCTTGAGAGAGATAGCTTATTAATTGCGGATTACCTAGATACGGCTGATATCGATAGCCTTTATCGTATTCATGATCCTAGTGGTGTAGTTATTATCGTTCAAGAAGAGGGAACAGCATCACGCCCCAATGGTGGAAATGTGATCTATACTAATTATACCGGATCTTTAATGAGTGATGGGTCTGTTTTTGACACAAATATTGAGAATGTAGCTAGAGATAATAATATCTATGTGGAAACTCGTAATTATAATATTTTCAGCTTTCAGCTAGGTTCTGGTAATGTGATTCAAGGTTGGGATATTGCTTTCAGAAGATTAAGGTCTGGCGCAAAGGCTAAACTTATTATTCCATCTCCCTACGGTTATCGGGATTCGGAAACAAATGATAAAATTCCAGCTAATTCAATTTTGATCTTCGATGTGGAGTTCAAAGGAATGGACTAGAATTGTAGAGAGGGCTTCGGCCCTCTTTTTTTTCACTTTAGTGCAGAGATACAATCTTACGTTGGCTTATTGCTTAGACTGTTTAGGGTTGAGTTCACCTAGGCGCGGAAATTTGAGGTTCCTACATGAACAACTTTAAGCAGGGAAGAAAGTGTACTTAACTAGCTAATTGAGGCACTTCGCTTTCTTGCTGAATTTTTTTACCCAGCCAGCCCAAAACGAAAAAGCTAATTAAAAAGCCAATAGCAGGCATTGAAAAGAACACCATATGCCAAAATATAGAATTGGCAGGTGGGTAATAATCGTAAAACTCAGTCTGGATTGAAAGATCCCAATCTGTCAAGATCCCAAGTGATGCCAAATAAATCATGTAAATAAAAACTGCTACCATCACTGCTGAAAAAATCATTCCGAGGCGTATGAAAACTTTGGCAAGTTGATAGCTTGGGTCGAATGAAATGGAAGTGGTCATAATGGAAAAGTTTATTAAAAATGAGTTTCAAATTGCTGTTAACCAATTTTTTAACGTTAAATCCTTTTAAAATTATCTGCACGGTGAGGTTTTTATTTCTTGAGAGGACTTTAGGGAATGGGTAAAAACCTGGTTTTTCCATACTATTTAAAATAAAAAAACGAACCCATTGCTGAGTTCCTTAACATGTGGGATTTGCTGAATTTAATTTAAAAACTTCTCGGGTATATCAAAAACAGCTATCCCAGGATCCTCATCGGTTGTAATACCAAATATTTTTCCAAGTTCTTGATCTACAACCGTATCTACCACGGAGATATCCAAGTTGAACCTGCCTATCACTTCTCCGGTATGCGTAAGCACATAAATGGTCTTTGCAATCTCGTTGGTTTTCAACATATATTCGGTTGTAAAACCCGAATAAAGTGCAAAAATGTATTTTTCCGTGATGGACACATCTCCAAAACCAAATGGATAATCATGATCAAAGACTACAGCGGAATTTCCTTTAGAATAATTGATTTTAAAATCAGGAACTTCCAGTCTTGGTCCTTCTACTATAACAAAAGTCTTGGTGTCATGATGAAATATTTCTATTCTATCCCGATGACTGTTAGCTTTTACAAATAGTCCTAATTTTCTATTTGACTTAAACCTACCTTTATTGATTTCACCCATATGATAGTTAATGTCTGGATCAGAATAATCTATCAAATGATTGGTATCAGGGATTTTCTCCCAATTTCCATAGCCAGCGATTCTGTTTCCATTTGTTGTAGAAAATTCCACCAGTCTATTAGGATCATTGGCCATTATTCCAATAACTGAGGTGTCGGAAGAATGAAACATGCTGTACATTCCGAATAAGCCTTCTGGTTGCTTATATTCGCTGATCCCCAGTCTCGAAGAATCATTTAGCGAGAAATCTGTAAACTTTTTACTCATCGAGCTGTAAACAGTAAATGTACTATCCGAAAATCCAGGCTCCACAAGGGTGGCATCAGGAATTTCTAGAGGCCCAAAGCCAGTGATCCCTTTCGGAAATAGATAGGAGAGGGGGTTTTTCTTAAAGACATGAATTAAGGGATAATCAAGCGAAATACGGCTTCTCTCTGAGACTATCAAATAATCTCCAACCACATTCAAGCGCCTTGGAGTCATTAATTGAGGATAATTAATTTTCTTACCAGTCAGATTGTAAATCTTTGTTTCCTCAAGTTCAAAGGGATTGTTTTTTCTTGAATTGGAGCAAGCGAGCAAAAATATAGAAAGTACAAAAATGCCAAAAGCTGATGTTTTCATTGAGTATGAAATGTGAATTTTAAATATTTTAACCTGGACTGATGCCTGTACAAGTAGGTTGAGAACCATCAATTCTTATATCATCTGGCCATTCATACCCATCTTTATCAGTACAACCCGTTCCGAATGGATGTTGACAACAAATCCAGTCCTCTTCTTCACCTTCAGCCTGAACGTTAGTAGGATTGCCCATAAAGAAAGCAAAGGACATTGCAAAAACGCCTAAAATAAGACTTGAAATTTTATTTTTGTTTTCATAATAAAATAGTTTTGATTAAAGATATAGTACAAACTAAGCATTAAGACAATGGTCTTCAACCCCTTTTTGTTTGAACGGCCTTTTTTTTTTAAGCGGAAATAAAATTATGTGTACGATATTGAATTTATTTTTTATAACGCATCAATTATTTTCCAACTTGACTCTCTCTGTATCGCAAGCAAAATTATTTTATTCATAGAACGAAAAAAGGAACCCATTGCTAGGTTCCTTTTTTATTTCAAGCGCGAGAAATCTTACTTTCTCACTCTGATTTTTTCCTTGATACGTGCAGCTTTACCCTGACGTCCTCTTAGGTAGAATAGACGAGCTCTTCTTACTTTACCTTGTCTCAATAGATCGATTTGCTCGATCGCAGGAGAGATGATAGGGAAGATTCTTTCTACACCGATACCATTGGATATTTTTCTTACAGTGAAAGTCTCACCGTTAGAGTTAGGGTTTCTACGCTGGATCACAGTTCCTTGGAACTGCTGGATACGCTCCTTGCTACCTTCTTTGATACGTACGTGTACGTTGATGGTATCGCCAGCTTTGAAAGAAGGGAATTTAGCTCTTACCTCGCTGTATTCCGCTTCTACTATTTTCATTAGATCGCTCATAGCTTTATATTTTTATGCTTTCGCTGTTTGCCAACGCGTGGCTTATTAATTATTTCTTATACGATTCTGCATCGCTTTTCCCGATTTGGTTGTCCCTGAGCAAGTCAGGTCTTCTTTCTTGGGTTCGGCGAACCGATGCTTCAAATCTCCATTCGTTTATCTTGGCTTCATGTCCTGATAGCAATACTTCCGGTACTTTCATCCCATCATATTCGGCGGGGCGAGTGTACACTGGTGGTGCTAGTAGTCCATCCTGGAAAGAATCTGTCAATGCTGAGGTCTCATCATTCAGCACTCCCGGAATCAGGCGAATCAGTGCGTCAGCCACTACAGCTGCTGCCAATTCTCCTCCGGAAAGTACGTAATCACCAATGCTAATTTCCTTGGTGATGAATCGCTCTCTTACTCGCTCATCCACTCCCTTGTAATGCCCGCAAAGGATCAAGAGGTTTTGGTTGAGCGAAAGTGCATTTGCCATAGGCTGATCGAAACGAGCTCCGTCAGGCGTCATGTAGATGATCTCATCGTACGTGCGTTCCTTCTGAAGTGCTTCTATGCATCGAGCGATGGGCTCGATGGACATTACCATCCCGGCTCCCCCTCCAAATGCGTAGTCATCGACCTGCTTTTGCTTGCTCGTTGAATAATCCCGTAGGTTGATTACGCGAATACTGGCTAGTCCTTTGTCCTCCGCTCTTTTCAGAATGGAGTGTGCAAATGGCCCTTCCAATAATCCCGGTACTACAGTGATGATATCAATGTGCATGGGTTAGTCTTCCAGATAAATTTCAAGTAAACCTTCGGGTAATCGGCAGTAAACTTTTTTAGCTGCCTTGTCCACTTTTTGGATAATTCCATCCTGAATTGGTATCAGTACTTCTTTTTCCTTATGTGTTACCCCGAGGAGATTCTGTGTCTCCAGATCATAAACGATCTGAATAGGTCCGATCAGGCCTTCCGTCTCGTCAAAGACTTCGAATCCGATCAACTCATGGAAGAAATACTGATCATCTTTCAGTTCAGGCAGTGCTGTCAGGGGAAGATAAACTCCCAATCCAACCAAATCTTCTACCTGATCCAGCGAGTTCAAATCCTCGAATTTTGCCAATGCTTTATTTCCGGGTTGGAGTACAAAGTGCTCCAGGAAAAACGGCACCAGCCGGGATTTTTGCTCTAAGAATAAGTGCTCTAGTGTCTCATAATCCTCAGGATAATCGACGTCCAGCACAATCATTACTTCTCCACGAAGTCCATGAACTTTAGACACGTAGCCTAACTGAAAGCTTTGGTCCTTATTCATGGGGATTTATATTATGATTTTGCTTCGTCTTCGCCAGCTTCAGGAGCTTTTTCTTCAGCAGCAGGAGCCTTAGCTTCAGGAGCTTCTTCCTTTGCAGGAGTTTCCTCTTTAGCTACAGGAGTTTCAGCCTCAGCAACAGGTGCTTCTTCTTCAGCAGCAACTTCCTCTTCCACTACTGGAGCGGGATTGTTAGCGGCTTCAGCAGCAGCAAGAAGAGCTTTTTGCTCATCTTCTCTTGCTTTGATAGCATCAAGTCTAGCCTGATTCTTAGCAGTTTCAGCATCAAGTGCCTTCTTACGTAGATCAGCTTTAGCTGCAGTGATACCTTCTGCCTTACCAGCAATCTTCGTGTCTTTCTCGCTCAACCATGCTTCGAATTTAGCGTCTGCTTGTTCTTGCGTGATTGCACCTTTCAATACACCAATCTGAAGGTGTTTTTTCAGCATAACTCCTCTGTAAGAAAGCATAGCTTTTACAGTGTCTGTTGGCTGTGCTCCGTTCAACAACCATTTAAGAGCGCGCTCATTGTTGATGTTGATAGAAGCAGGGTTCGTGTTTGGATTGTAAGATCCGATTTTTTCGATGAAGCGTCCATCACGTGGAGCTCTTGCATCAGCTACAACCACGTCGTAGATAGCCATTTTTCTTCTACCTCTTCGTGCTAATCTGATTTTTACTGACATAAATTATAATGTATTTAGTGAGTGGATGGAACCCGTCCATCCTAATTTTGGAGTGCAAAGATAGTGTAAATACTTGTAAAGCCATAAGTTGGCTAAAGAATATTTGCCTGAAAGCGGGCTTTTCTTTTATCTTGCGAGACAATTTGCTTTGGCCCCGTAGTTCAATGGATAGAACAAGCGTTTCCTAAACGCTAGATCTAAGTTCGATTCTTAGCGGGGCTACAATAAACGCTGTTATTGTACTCCCTTGATTAGTATTTTGAAATGGGGTCGGTTTGGGGGTAGAAAAATCACTAAGAGGCGAAGTCGGACAAATGTTTATTTCTAATGATATCCACTTACTGCAAAAACCGTATGGCCCTAAATCCTTTGCTCCCCGTCTTCACTAAAAACACATCACCGCTTAGGGGATATTCTTTGAGCTGGGCCTCATTGAGATTTTCTTGCGCCGTGGTAATCAAAAGCGTATCCAGATTTTTTCCTCCAAAGCAACAGGAGGTCACATGGGGTACGGGAAGATCTATTTTATCGAGTAACTCGCCTGAGTTTGGATTCCAGCGATAAACTCCCGAACCACCATAATGCGCCACCCAGAGCATTCCTTCTTGATCGATACACATCCCATCAGGGAAACCAAGTTCTTCTGGAATCTCTACCGCAATTCGGTTAAATCTTATATCTCCAGTTTCTAAGTCAAAGTGGTACGCCTTGATCTGCCTGGTTGGGGTGTCGATAAAGTAAAAGGTTTGGTTGTCCGCAGTCCAAGCCATTCCATTAGAAATGGTCAAATCTCCAAGCATTTTCTTAGGATGAAGATCCTGACCAACCCGATAAAGTGACCCTGCACCTTCAGTAAACAGGGTGCTCAAAGTCCCAATCCAAATCCTTCCTTTTGGATCTACTTTTCCATCATTGAATCGATGCAAAGGGATGTCTGGCTCCACTCCAGTAAGCCATTTCAATTCCTGGGTATTCAAATCAAAGCTTGCAATTTTTCTATCTAAGCCAAGTATCAACTGATCACCTTTCCCTTCCAAAACGACTGCAAGTCGATGCGGGAAAGAATAGGTTCGGGTTTGCCCACTATCCAAGTGGTGCTGAAAGAGCTTTCCTTTTTCTATATCTACCCAAAAGAAGCATTGCAAATCTGAATGCCAATAGGGGCCTTCGCCTAAGAAACATTGGGAGGAAATGGATGTGTAGTTGTAGGTTTTCAAAATTTATAGTGTTGAAGAAAGTGCTAATTTAATATGTGAGTCGAGGGGTCAGAGGTTCAACTAAATCTCGTAAATCCGATATCAAAAATCGTAAATCATTCGTGCCAATACTGAGCAATTTTCTTTTTTAAGAAAGCAACACTTCTAGCTAACTGATCCATGCCGTCGACTCCATCTTCTATGCTGATCCAATTGTCAAATCCCACGCGCTTTAATTCTGTGAAAATCGCATCGTAATCATTCAATCCTTTTCCAACTTCCCCATGACTTAATCTTTCCGCATAACCTGTTGCTCCGCGTTCTTCCTTTCTCAAATCTTCAATGGTTCCGTATTTCAGGAATCGATCACTGGCATGCATGGTCAATACTCTTTCTGAAACATCATACAATAAATCCAGCGGATCCTCGCCCGCTAAAAAGGCATTGCTGGGATCGTAATTCACTCCAAAGTTTGGGTGATTAATGCTGTTTACAAGCTTGGTGAAAACAGCTCTCTTTTGCGCAAATTCAGGGTATTCCCAAAAGTCGTCTTTGTAGTGGTTTTCGATAATTAGCGTTATTCCCAAAGACTTTGCATAGGGAAGACAGGCTTCGATACAATCTTTAGCCAATTTGATTCCTTCTTCCTCCGAAAGTTCAGGTCGGTATTGACCAGAGAGAACCCGGCAATATTTGCCGCCAAGCTCATCTGTCATCTCTATCCAGCTCCTTTGTTTCTGGATTTCTTTTTCCCGAAATGCTTTATCTGGATGCGTAAAATCCGGTGAGCAACACATCATGGGAATGACCATCCCTTTATCTTCAACCATTTTCCGGAATAGCCGCCAGTTTTCCTCTTTTTCCATTTCCAGAAAACCAGCATACCACTCCAAACCATCGATTCCAAGCCCAGAACCTAGTTCTATCCATTGCGAAAGTTTCATACTTCCGTCCTTGCAAAGTGCCTGCATAAAGGCTTTAGGAAAAGCGGCTATTTTTGGCATTTTGTTCTTTTATTGAAGTTAGTATTTGGAATTTTCATTCTAGAAGAAAGATCAAAGCATCATAAAATGGAGACACTCTAGTTTTTAGGCTACTTCCGTCTCCTGTCTTCGGGCTTCTAACCAGCGAAGCAATTATTTATGAGGAATCGTGCTCGAGTCTTTCGGGATATTTCTGCCGATCATGGGGAATTGCTCTAAGTCAACTACCTGACCACTGATAGGCCCGCTCTCATCAGCAAGCCAGTGAATGCTAGCCGCGGCAATTTCCTCAGGCCATATAATTCTTCCTGCTGGAGCGTATATTTTCGATAAATTCTTGTACCAAGAATCGGCTAGTCCATGCTCTCTTTTTCGTTCAATTTCTTTTTCGGTGAGAACCCAGCCTGGATTTATCTGATTGACACGTACGCCATATTCACGAAAAAGAGAATCGCCTAAGTTTCTGGTCATGGTCATTATTGCTCCTTTGGAAATGCTGTAAGCCAATAGATTGTGCTCCCCACTCCATGCATTGATGGAACCGATGTTGAGCACTGCGCCGTGACTTTCAATCAAATGTGGTAATGCAGATTTTATTAGGAATAAAGGGGCATAGGTATTTACCTCCATGAGTTTGTTTAAAAATGCTTTATCAGTAGTGTGAATATCTGATGCTGCCACTATTGCGGCATTATTCACAACTGAATCCAGTCGTCCAAAAGACTCCAAAGCGAGGTCAACCAGCCTTTGTGGAGCTCCTTCAATGGCTAGGTCTTCTATGTGTAATCTGGCATTTTCACGACCCAACTCAGAAACAACCAGAGCTCCTAGATCTTCTTCTAAGCCATGAATAATGACCTTTGCACCTTCTGATGCAGCCTTTTTGGCAATTGCTCTTCCGATTCCCATCGTGCTTCCAGTGACGATGATTACTTTGTCTTTTAACCGCATCTTAAACTGGTTTTAGTATACTTTTTACAACTTCTCCACTATGCATTTTTTCAAAGGCTTCATGCCATTCTGTAATAGGCCAGATGCCACCGATAATAGGTTTTACATCCAATGTCCCGCTTGAAAGTAAGCCGAGAACTTTTTCCCAGATCGGCCAATTGTGGCTAAAGCTCCCTTGTAAGCGTACATTTTTTTGCACCAAAGGATCCAGGGAAAAATTGCAGGGCGTGGGTCCCCAGCCTACTTTGGTGATCTGCCCATTTGGTCGTACGAGATCCATCGCGATTTTAAGTGTAGCGCTGATTCCTGCTGCATCGATGATCAGATCCGCTCCTAGTCCGTCTCTTTTTCTTGCCCATTCCGAAGCATCATTTATTATTGGAGTGACTCCATAGCTTTTGGCGATTTCCAGTCTTCCTCTATCTTTTTCTAAACCTAAAATAGCCACATCTCCACCACAGATTTTTGCCACTGCTGCGCAAAGAATCCCGATGGTGCCAGGTCCGATGACAATCACCCGATCTCCAGGTTTGATGTGCGAATTTACTGCCACGGCATTATAGGCCACTGAGCATGGCTCGGTCAGGCAGGCTTCTTCAAATGGAAGTCCTTCAGGCACAGAATGTAGGCATCTCGCAGGAACTCTCACGAACCTGGTCATAGCACCATTTACGCCATAACCGAATCCTTTTCTAGTTGGATCTAGGTTATATAATCCTGTTTTGCTCATTGGATTTTGAGGATCTATAATTGCAGCGGTTTCGCTAACTACCCGATCACCGGTTTTCCAGCCAGTCACCCGATCGCCGACCGATGCTATTTTTCCTCCGAACTCGTGCCCCAAAACAACAGGATAGTTCACCGGCCATGAATGATCGGAAGTCCATTGATGGAGATCACTCCCGCAAACTCCTACATTTTCTACTTCCAAAAGAATGTCTTCTTCCCCAATCTCCGGGACAGGAATTTCTCTGATTTCTACAGAATGTTTTTTCTCAGCGTAGTTGACTACTGCTGCATTTTTAGCGCTGGACATGATTTAGGATCTTTTGGGTAAACTAGTGGTTTGACTATGAATTGCTTCGCAAATCATCCGCAGAGAGCTTTCCAAATCTCCGCTTGCCGTTTTGAAAGAATCGGCGTCTATGGTTAAAGGGGCACCCAACACAACCAATGGTGCGCCGTATTGTGGACATTGAATAGCTTGCTCCAAGGATAACCCTCCCACAGCCTGAACAGGAATATTTACAGCAGATACGACCTCCCTAAGTTGGTCCAGTGGACTGGGCATTCTATGACCCGCTGCTGCAATCCCCCTTCTTTCATCATAGCCTATGTGGTGAATGACATAATCGCAGCCCAAATCTTCCAAGAATTTTGCCCCATCGATCATGCTTTCGCAGACCATATTGTCTCCCATGACTTTTACCCCAAAATCCTTACCTGCCTGTACCACACATTTGATCGTTTCCGCATGCGCTCTGGCCATTACGACCACGTGTGTGGCACCGGCTTTGGCCATCATTTCTGCTTCGAGATAGCCTCCATCCATGGTTTTGAGATCTGCTACAATTGGGATTCCAGGGAAAGCTTCTCGTAGTTTTCTTACTCCGTGCAGGCCTTCTGCGAGAATTAAGGGTGTTCCCGCTTCTAGCCAATCGACTCCTGCTCGCATGGCAAGGGCTGCCGTTTCCAGTGCCTCATCAATATCAGTCAGATCTAAAGAGATTTGTACTATAGGTTTCATTTTGGGTTAGGTTAAAAGTAGGTCAATAAAAAAAATGTATCGAACTCAGATTTTTAAGATAAGTAAAAATAGAAAAGATACTTTCCTGCTTTGGGATGAAAGGGCAGATTATATTTTGAAAAATAGTCTAAAACCAATTAGTGGGTCTGAGCATTTCTATCATCCTTGAAGCATAAAAAAAGCTCCATCTGGATTGCAAATGGAGCTTTTTATAAAATTAAGTTGTGACTTATTGTTGAAGTCTAGCTTGGACTTCTTCGATCAAGCCTTCATATTTTTTTAGGATACGAGCCCAGTCTTCAAATTTCTCATCGTCTTTCACGGTCACTTGATTTTGACCATCTAGGTAAGCTTCTTGGCTGACTAGCTTGATAGCGTATGCTAATTGATCTGAATTACCACCACTACTTACGATTACTCGAGTTCGGATAATGCTTGACTGGAAATTTTCAACTTGCCAAGAGGTAGTCAAATAGCCAGTGTTGAAATCCACTGTTTCCAAAATGTCAAAATATCGTGTGATAATGGAGCTCAGTATTCTCCAGGCTTCTTCAGGTGTAAGAGCAGTATTCACAGGTACTGTGATTCTCACATTTGCCAAGTCGGATGAAACAGAAGAAGTATAAGCTTCATCTACATTCATTTCTATGAAGTCGGTAACTGGAGGTTCTTGCATGTTTGCCTGATTGTAATAGTTTTTCACATAGCGCACATAACCATCCTTCTTCACTCGGATTTCAACGTTTCCATTTTTAGGAACTTTCAAATCATAACTTCCCGTACCCACTGTTTTTCCACCAATCTCAATGATAGCATCAGTTGGGTTTGTGGTGATTTTAACAAGCCTATCCTTCAATTGAGCCTTTTCTCTTACAGGAGGCTCTGGATCAGTATCTGGTTTATTACAGAATACTTTGGTGTATTCAACATAGCCATCTTTGTTTACTGTCACAGTTACGCAATCATTCAAAGGTACTTTGATGTCCTGGTTTCCTCTTCCGATGCTAACTCCATTGGCAGTAACGACTCCATCTGCAGGAATCACTTCCATACGTACTTGTCTGTCTTTCAACTCAAAATAATCTTTCAAAGGAGGAGTTTCGCGATCAGGGGAATTGTAATAGCTTTTAGTGATTGGAGCAAATCCTGGTTTTTTAATCTCCACAGTATGGAATCTGTCTTTTTGGATGATTAAATAGATTGCTTTGGAACCAATCACTCTTCCGTCCACAAGGATTTCGGCGTCGTAAGGCTCTGCAGTGATTTCAACTCTTCTGGCATCCAAGGCAACGTATTGATCCTTGTCCCATTTCAAATCCCGGTTGAATTCCTTGATTACGGGGTCGTAACCCGGCTTGGTAATCTTGATCCTATTACGGCTATCTTTTTCTAATTTGTACTCAATAGCTCCTGTTCCCAATTCCTGCTTGTCAGAATCATCGTAATCATTCAGCAAAATATATTTTGCATCAGTATGATTTGCTGTTATCTGTAGTTTTTGAGAAAATGAAAGAGAAGCTGAAAAAAGGAAAATTAAGGTAAGAGTGAGTAATTGTTTATACTTCATAAATTGGTGGTTTGCGTTAAGCTGTCGCTAAATAATTCAATATGAAGTATTAATGCAATTATTTCAACAAGGAATTGTCCAGTTATTCCTCATTTATCCCCATGCTTTCTTTAAAAAATTTAACCAATTCCCATGCATAACTTTTTTAATGTCTTGATTTGAAAACCCTCTAATAGACAGTAAATCAGACAGTTTGTCTAAGTCTGTTATGGTGTTGATGTCGGCTGGACATTGTTCCGTGCCAAAAGCGCCATCTAAATCCGAGCCAATTCCAATGTGATTTGCATTTCCAGCGATCTGGCAAATATGATCCATGTGGTCCAAAACAGTATTTAAAGTCACATTTCTTTCCTGTGGAGTGGACTTTCCTCTTTCCCAATTTGGACTCAACATCCAGGCATCCATCGCCGCTCCGATTACGGCTCCTCGATCGATCAGTGATTTAATCATTTCATCAGAAAACTGGCGATTGTGGTCCACTAACGCCCGGCAATTATTATGACTTGCCCACACAGGTCCTTGGTAAATCTCCAGTGCTTCCCAAAAAGCTAAATCGCATAGATGGGTTGTGTCAAGAATAATTCCCAATTCGTCCATTTTGCGAAGTAAGGCTTTGCCTTGTTCGTTTAAAGGAGCAGAAGCATCAGTACCATGAGCATATCTTCCAGGACCATAATGTGCAGGCCCGAGCGCTCGAAGCCCGTATTCGTAGGCTTTCTCCAGATAATCAACTGTCACTATAGAATCCGCTCCTTCCAGAGATAAAATGAACCCCACTGGTTTTCTTGAATTGTCTTCGCCATTTTCCCAAAGAGCCAAGTGTGAATCTAACTCTGCAAGGTTTCTGATTTGGGACATTTCGCCTTTTTCTACCATAGCCTGATACCAAGCCAACTGGCCCTGAGTCTGAGCCCAAGCTTGCTCAGGAGAATGCCAACCTGGAAGAGAATTGCCTGGAGCAACATATCGAGCAATTTGCGTCGCGACCACCAATCCTATATTTCCTTCCCGAAGTGCCGGAAGGGAAACTACCGCATTGCCTCGATCGGGCTTATCAGATAGTCCTTTTTCTCTGGCATTGATTTCAGAAACGGGCAATGTGAGGTCACGATTCCATTCCAGCGCATTCATACTCAAGTCTAAGTGGCCGTCGATTGTAAACATGGCTTAAAAGCTTTGGAGTACGAAAACAGTAGGGATTTTATGTAGGTCTAGCGGAAATTGCTTCCACTCTTGAGCAGTTTTGGTCAGAATCATTTCGTCAGAACCTGTGATGTTTTTTGCGATGCAAAGCTTGGTCTGAGGAGAAAGAGTTTTCAATAAATCCTCAAGCAATTGGTTGTTTCGGAAAGGGGTTTCCATGAAAATCTGAGCTCTTCTCTCACGAAGAGATTCAGCCTCCAGTTTTTTGATGGCGGAAGTTTTTTCTTTTTTGTCAATAGGCAAATACCCATGAAAAGCGAAGGATTGGCCGGAAAAGCCAGAGCCCATCAATGCCATAAACATGGAACTTGGACCAGAAAGTGGTACAACCTGAATACCTTTTTTGTGCGCATGCTCCACTGCCAATGCTCCTGGATCGGCAATACCAGGACATCCAGCTTCTGAAATCACTCCCATATCCGCCCCGTTCATTAAAGGCTGCATAAGTCTATTAATGAATTCGGGAGAGGTGCCTTTGTCCAGGATTTCCATGTGAACTTGCTCCAGATTCACGCCGAGCTTCAGACTGCTGATATAGCGTCTAGCAGTTCGCATGTTTTCTACTAGATAAACTTTGGTGTTCGCTATCACCTCTTTTACCTGAGGAGTAATGACGGCATCTTGCGTGTTGTCCGCGAGTACATTCGGAATGAGGAAGAGTTTTCCTTTGGGCATCTTAGATTTGTCGTTTAAAAAAGAACGGAAAGTTAGGTAGAATTGCCTTTTTAAGGGCAGAAACTTTTCACTTTGCTTCTGAAGAAGTAGCTGAGATCATGCCTATTTCAAAAATCTTCTTATTTCTTCCACCACCGCATCAGGCTGCTCGGCATGAAGCCAATGACCGGCGTCCGCGATGAATTCTACCTCATTGTTGGGGAAAAAAGCATCAATGTCATCCAGGTCGGATTGTTGAATATAGCTTGAATTAGATCCTGCCAGGAAAAGTGTTGGTCCTGAAAAACTTTCTCCATCTGGTAAAGCTTTTCCCACTTCATTAATATTCTTGGTGATGACAGGAAGATTGATTTTCCATTCAAAACCATCAGCCCCTCGGCCCAAGCTTTTTAGTAAAAACTGTCTCTCCCCGAGATTTGGAACATATTCCGCCAATTGATCATCGGCTTCTTTTCTAGAACCAATTGTTTCTAAATCCAAGGAATTTAACCCCTCCAAAATCCGCTGATGATGTACCGCGTAATACCTCGGAGAAATATCTGCCACGATAAGTTTCTCCACCTTCTCAGGATATTTCAGTGCAAAGTTCATCACTGTTTTTCCGCCCATTGAGTGTCCCATGAGGAAAGCTTTTTCCAATCCTTCACTATCCATGAGTTCTTTCAAGTCCTCGACCATCACCTCATAATTCCACTCGTCATCATGCGGTGAATCCCCGTGATTACGCTGATCGATGAGGTATAATGTGAAGTTATCTTTCAGCTCTTTGGAAATGCTAAACCAGTTATCTGCCGAACCAAAAAGTCCATGAAGTATTATTAAAGGCTTTCCGTTGCCTAGTTTTTTAAAGTTTAACTGCATTTTGGATTTACGATTTTTGAATTACTATTTAAGAGATTTTTCGAACCTCCAATCTCTATTTTTCTATTCCAGCCTTTTATGTGACACTACATCGGGCACCGGGCAACAAACACCCAACAATTTTTACTCCAGCTTCCTCCTATACATCTGAATCGTGTTTTCCAATCCATAATATAAGGCATCACAAACCAATGCGTGGCCGATGGAAACCTCAGCTAGGTAAGGAATGCTTTGCTTTAAGAAAGCCAGATTGTGCAAATCAAGGTCGTGTCCGGCGTTTATCCCAAGTCCCAAAGCTTTCGCGATTTCAGCCACTTCCACATAAGGTTTCACGGCTGCATCCCGATCTTTGTGATAGTTGGAAGCATAAGGCTCGGTGTATAGTTCTACACGATCCGTGCCTGTGAGTTTAGCTGGTTCAAAATATTTGACTTCAGGATTAATGAAAATCGAAACACGAACGCCAGACTCGTGAAGTTCGGCGACGATATCCTTCAACATTCCCTGATTGGAAATCGTATCCCAGCCATTATTAGAAGTAATGGCCGTCGGTGGATCGGGAACGAGGGTAGCCTGAGCAGGTTTTACCAAGCGGACCATCTCCATAAATCGCTTATCGGGATAACCCTCAATATTGAATTCTGTTGTGACTACTTTTGCCAGATCGAGTACATCCTGATAGCGAATGTGTCGCTCATCGGGCCTTGGGTGCACCGTAATTCCCTGCGATCCAAAGCGCTCTGCATCCAGTGCAACTTTGACTACATTTGGATTATCGGCTCCGCGGGCATTGCGAAGGGTGGCGATCTTGTTAATATTTACGCTTAGCTTGGTCATATCCGAGTCGAAAAAGGTATTTTTGTCTGAATTTTAGTAGTGTAACACAAACTTAGGACTAATGAGTTTAAAGCAGAAAATAGAAAGTGAAATTAAATCAGCAATGATCGCCAGAGACAAAACCCGTTTGGGTGCTTTGAGGTCTATCAAATCGCTGATTCTTTTGGAAGAAACGAAAAGCGGAGCAAAAGCGGAAATTACCGAAGAGGATGAATTGAAATTGTTGACCAAAGCAGCTAAGCAACGAAAGGACTCAGCGGATATCTATCAGCAGCAGTCCCGCACTGATCTATACGAAGTGGAAATGGCTGAATTGGAAGTGCTTCAGGAGTTTCTTCCGAAAGCTATGACCGAAGAGGAGATTACAGCTGCAATCAAAGAAATCATCGCTCGAACCGGAGCTTCCAGTCCAAAAGACATGGGAAAGGTGATGGGCGTTGCGAGCAAGGAATTGGCTGGCAAGGCTGATGGCAAAGTGATATCTGAGAAAGTGAAAGCTATACTGAACAATTAAGTTGAGCACGGTAGACATCATCATCGTAGTACTTCTTGGTCTAGGAGCCTATGAAGGATACCGTAAAGGTTTCCTTCTTGGGGTTCTAGGCCTTTTTGGTTTTGTGATAGCCATTGTTTTAGGCATTTATTTTATGTCCCCTATGAATGACTGGCTGGCGGCGAATGTCACAGAATTCAATCTTGGGTTTCCAATTTTTGGTTTTATAGTCGTTTTCAGCCTTACACTTTTATTTATAAAAATAGCTGGTTGGATACTGAAGCAAGTAATGGATATGGTGCTTCTCGGGCCATTAGATTCTATTGTTGGGGCGGTATTTGGTGTGGTAAAAGCAGGGTTTTTTATCAGTTTATTCTTCTGGCAAGCCAGTCTTTTCAAACTGGAGATGCCTAAGAAATGGACGAAAGATTCCGAAATGCTTTATTTCATCGAGCCGATTGCACCCGCAATTGTTGCTGCTATCGAGCCATTTTTCCCGAGTATGGAAGAAAGCTTGAAGAAGCTTGAAGAGGTAGTGGAAGATATCAAAGATGCTACTACTGATTGATAATTTTGATTCCTTCAGCCATATGTTGGCTGATCTGCTGAGACAAACGGGAGAGGAATTACTAGTGCTACGCAATGATGTCTCGCTGGAGGAAATCAAAAAGCAGGATTTTGATGGCTTGGTTTTATCTCCAGGTCCAGGTATTCCTGAGTATGCCGGAAATCTCAATAAGATCTTCGCAGAATATCACGATAAAGTCCCCATTTTGGGAGTTTGCTTAGGGCATCAAGCTATTGGAGAATTTTTTGGAGCCACGCTGAAAAAGAATGCTGTTCCTACTCATGGGAAAGTGCACCAAGTCAGAAAGACTAAAGCACATCCATTCACTGAGAGAATACCTGAAGCTTTTAAAGTAACTCGATATCATTCCTTGCAATTAGCCAATTTACCTGAATCCCTTGAGGTGCTTTTGGAGACTGAGTCTGGGGAAGTGATGGGGATAGCCCATAAAAATCTTCCAATTCTTGGGATTCAATATCACCCAGAAGCCTATTTGACAGAGTATGGTTTGGAACTGGTGAAAAGCTGGGTTGAGCTACGAAAAGTTGAAAGTTAAGAGAGTACATCTTGCATGACCCTTCAAGGGTTAATAGTTAGATTATTAAACACTGCTATTTGGTATAAGGCCAAACAAAAGCGGATCCTTGAAGGGTTTGGGATATCCTTTGCCAAGCTCTAAAAAATCCATTATTCAACTCCTCCGAAATTCTTACCTTTGCGATAAGTTTTGAAATCGAGCAATATTCTGACCTGACAGAGTGAATTGCTTAAATGCGCTGCGAGATTCCTCCCGATAGCTGTCGGGATGGCCTTTGAAAAACAATTAAATACAGATGAAAAAGAAGCCATTCACAGTTGTCTATGAAGACAACCACTTGTTGATAGTAAATAAAGCTGCCGGCATACTCGTGCAGGGAGATAAGACTGGGGATAAAACCTTGACGGACTACCTCAAAGATTACATTGCCAAGAAATACGACAAACCTGGAGCTGTTTTTCTTCACCCCATTCACCGATTGGATCGCCCGGTAAGTGGATTAGTTGCTTTTGCACGAACTTCAAAAGGGCTGGAGCGCATGATGGAGATTTTCCGAAAGCGAGAGATTCACAAAGTTTACTGGGCTTTGGTGAAAAGAAAGCCGAGAGAGGAAAGTGGGAAACTAACGCACTACTTGGTAAAAGATGAGCAGAAAAATGTAGTGACGGCTCATGATCGTGAGGTTCCGGGATCTCAAAAAGCTGAGTTGAATTACAAGACCTTGGGCTTTATGAATGATCACTGGCTGATCGAAGTCCGCCCTGTTTCAGGTCGTCCACACCAGATTCGTGTGCAACTTGCATCTATGGGTTGTCCGATTAGAGGTGACATCAAATATGGCTTTGCGAAGCCAAATCCAGATGCGAGCATCAACCTACATGCATTCAATTTGGTTTTCGTTCATCCGATCAAAAAGGAAAAGCTGTATTTACGAGCAGCAGTGCCAGAGGAGGAATTTTGGGAGCAATTCTTGGAATTTGAAACCATAAAAACGAAAGACCAACACTTAGATAATTCATTTAGCGGATAAATACTTAACCTTCGAGATTTCATTAATCTCGAAGGTTTTTTACTTTTAGATATGAAACAAATCCTATTTGTCCTCGCTTTTGCATTTTTAATAGCTTCCTGTGCCAGTAAGCAAGAACCAAAAACCATTTACATCGTCCGTCATGCTGAAAAGCAATTGACAGGAAATGATCCTGAGCTATCTGTAGCCGGAGCTGCCAGAGCAGGCAAGCTCGCTCAGATTTTATCAGATAAGAATATTACACATGTTTTTAGCACAGACTATAAAAGGACTAAGATGACTGCTACCAAAACTGCCAATGAAGCTGGGGTTCAGATTGAAACCTATGAGCCCAAAAACCACGATGTGCTTGTTGAGCAAATAAGGAATATTGAGGGTAATGTATTAGTCGTTGGGCACAGTAATACTGTAGGGCAAATTGCTAATTATTTTGTTGGGGATGGAGTAAAATATGAGGATTTGAATGACTCAGAATATAATTTTATTTACGTTGTCAAAATAGGCAAAGACGGTAATTCTTCCGTCGCGAGAAAAACGTATAAGGATTTTTAAATTGTCTCGGCGATAGTGATTCTATCGTCCATCCAGACTACTCTTTTCCGATTTTTTACCTACCTTAAAATCCTATATTTTAATCTCTATGAATCGCCCAGAAAACCTCAGTCAGCTAAAAGATGAAACTAAAATTTGGGACATTGCCGTAATCGGCGGTGGATCCTCTGGCCTCGGAGTGGCATTAGATGCGATTTCAAGAGGACTTTCAGTGGTTCTTTTCGAAAAATCTGACTTTGCCAAAGGTACTTCCAGTAGAAGTACCAAACTGGTTCATGGAGGAGTGAGATACCTTGCTCAAGGTGATGTAGCCTTGGTATTTGAAGCACTCAAAGAGCGCGGAAAGCTTTTGAAAAACGCGCCTCATTTAGCTCATGATCAGCCATTCATTATTCCTATTTATACTTGGAAAGATCGCATGATGTACAGCGTCGGGCTGAAAGTGTACGACTGGATGTCGGGTAGATTAAGCCTTGGTAAGTCTGAGTTCATATCGGTAGAAGAAACCCTCAAACGTCTTCCTGGATTGAAGCCTGATGGACTTTATGGAGGGGTAGTCTATCATGACGGACAGTTTGACGATGCAAGACTCGCACTGAACATTGCCCAGTCAGCTGATGAGGCAGGTACATGCATATTGAATTACGTCGGCGTGAACAGTTTAGTGAAAAATGAAGCAGGGAAGATTACTGGCTTGCATGTTTCTGATAAACTCACTAAAGAAAAATATTTGGTTAATGCCAAAATGGTGGTGAACGCTACTGGGGTTTTTGCAGATAAGATTTTACAAATGGATAATCCTGAAGCTGACAGAATGATTCAGCCCAGTCAGGGAATTCATGTGGTGTTAGATTTAGATTTCTTGGGTGGAAAAGACGCCTTGATGATTCCGGAAACAAGAGATGGGAGAGTGCTTTTCGCTGTTCCGTGGCATGGCAAGCTTGTGGTGGGTACTACTGATACACTTCGTGAGAAGGCGAAATTGGAACCAGAAGCTCTGAAAAAGGAAATAGATTTTGTGCTTGAGACGGCTGCTGGCTACTTAGCTAAAGTGCCTACTAGGGCAGATGTGAGATCTGTCTTCGCAGGACTTAGACCACTTGCCAGACCCAAGGAAGGAAGCACCAAAACCAAAGAGATTTCGCGCTCACACAAAGTGATTTTATCCGGATCTGGCTTGGTCACCTTGACGGGAGGAAAGTGGACTACATTCAGAAAAATGGGTGAGGATACTGTGGAATATTTCACCAAAGTCACAGGTGAAAAGTTGAGGGCCAGTAAATCTCTGGATATGAAAATTCACGGTGCTACCAACTATGTTCCGGCCGGGCACTGGGGGATTTACGGTTTTGATGCCAAACCTATTCAAGATCTTATCAAGGCTAACAAAGCTTGGGAGTCGAAATTGCATCCTGACTTCCCGAATATAGAAGCTGAGGTAATCTGGTCTGTACGTGAAGAAATGGCGGTGAAAGTTGAAGATATTTTAGCAAGAAGAATCCGAATGTTATTCTTGGATGCCCAAGCTGCTATTGATACAGCTCCAAAAGTTGCAAAACTGATGGCCGATGAAATGGGCAAAGATGAGGAGTGGATAGAGACCGAACTGGCTAACTTTAACAGGACAGCTTCGAAATATTTGATTAAATAATAACCCACAAATAACCCAAAATGAGTCAAAATAAAACTTATATAATGGCTCTAGACCAAGGTACCACGAGTTCTAGAGCTATTCTTTTTGATAAAAAGGGCAAGATTCTTTCCGTCGCTCAAAAAGATTTCAAGCAATATTTTCCCAAAGCAGGTTGGGTAGAGCATGACCCCGAAGAAATCTGGACTTCACAGTCATCAGTGATGATAGAGTCTCTGGTCAACAAAAAAATCAAAGCAAATCAGGTAGCGGCTATTGGTATCACCAATCAACGGGAAACAACCATAGTCTGGGACAGGAAAACAGGAAAAGCGATCTACAAGGCAATCGTTTGGCAAGATCGCAGAACAGCAAACTACTGCAATGAGCTGAAGGATAAGGGGCATTCTGAAATGGTAGTTTCCAAGACAGGACTCATCATTGATGCCTACTTTTCTGCTACTAAAATTAAATGGATTCTGGATAATGTGGATGGCGCCAGACAAAGAGCTGAAGCAGGAGAACTCGCATTTGGGACAGTTGATTCCTGGCTGATTTGGAACTTGACTTCCGGTAAAACGCATATCACAGACATCACAAATGCCAGCCGCACCATGCTTTTCAATATCCATTCTCAGCAATGGGATCAAGAGTTATTGGATTTGTTTGAAATCCCAACATCTCTTTTGCCGGAAGTGAAATCTTGTAGCGAAGTGTATTGTGAGACTGCTGGGGATGTGCTGAGTGTCAAAATCCCAATCGCTGGAATTGCTGGAGATCAGCAGGCAGCACTTTTCGGACAACTTTGTACTGAGCCAGGAATGGCTAAAACCACTTATGGCACCGGTTGCTTTTTGGTCATGAATACCGGGAAGGAAGCTGTCAGGTCAAAAAATCAATTGCTAACAACAATAGCGTGGAAGATTGGTGATGAGATCAATTATGCCTTAGAAGGATCAGTTTTTATTGGCGGAGCGGCTATTCAATGGCTAAGGGATGGTTTGGAGCTTTTCAAGCATGCCCGCGAAAGCGAGCGATTAGCAGAAAGTATAGAAGGAAATGACGGCGTATATTTTGTGCCGGCTCTTTCAGGCTTGGGAGCGCCTCATTGGGATCAAGATGCGCGTGGAGCGTTTTTCGGAATCACCCGGGGTACGACCAAAGCACACATGGCAAGGGCAGCTTTGGAAGCAATCGCTTACCAAGTTTATGATGTGCTAAAAGCCATGGAAAAAGACAGTGGTAAACCAACTCAGGAACTTCGTGTGGATGGTGGTGCTACTGCAAATAGTTTTTTGATGCAGTTTCAAGCAGATTTGCTCGATTGTGAAATTAAGAGACCTGAAATTATCGAAACTACGGCGATTGGAGCAGCATTTCTAGCTGGATTGGCCGTAGGCTTCTGGAAGGATCAGGAAGAGATAAATTCACTTTGGAATGCAGATAAAAGTTTTGGGCCACGCATGGCTAGGTCAGAACAAGAGAAATTGTTACATTTTTGGCACAAAGCGGTAGAACGCTCTAAAAACTGGGTTGAATAATGAATGTATATCTAGCAGAATTAATAGGAACAGGTCTGTTGCTATTGTTAGGTTCAGGAGTCGTAGCGAACATGCTTCTGCCAAAAACCAAAGGAAACGGTGGAGGAATCATGGAAATCAGTACGGCTTGGGCTTTGGCTGTATTTGTTGGTGTAGTAGTCGCTGGTCCTTACAGCGGAGCACATCTAAATCCTGCGGTAACGATTGGGCTGGCATTGACGGGTCAGTTTGAATGGGCGATGGCTCCAGGGTATATTCTTGCTCAGGTACTAGGAGCAATGATTGGAGTAGGAATAGCTTGGCTGGTCTATAAAGATCACTACGACGCTACAGATGATGTTGGTTTAAAAGCTGCACCATTTGGAACTTCACCAGCGATCAGAAATCTTCCTTTAAATTTCTTTTCAGAGTTAATGGGGACTTTTGTCTTGATTTTGGTGATTCTCTATAACGATGGAGTGGAGATTGGAGATAGCAATAAAACACCTATAGGAATGGGTTCGCTCGGAGCAATCCCGGTAGCATTTCTGGTTTGGGTAATTGGTTTAGGTCTAGGAGGAACCACGGGTTATGCGATCAATCCAGCCCGTGATTTCGGACCAAGACTGATGCACTCAATTTTACCGATTAAAGGCAAAGGAAGTTCGGATTGGGGATATGCTTGGGTTCCTGTGTTAGGGCCAATTGTTGGAGCGGCATTGGCAGCGGGACTGTATTTGGTTGCCGGGGCATAAATTCATGCTATCGAAACTCTTTTAATAGCAGAAATGTAAGTTTAGTGATCGTAATCACCGATTATACGTATATTTGGTGATTACGATCACTGAATATACGTGAAACCCAAAAGCCTGAAATCTCAGCAGATCTCAGGCTTTATTGGTTTTTTTCTACCTCCAGCTTCCAGCTTCCAATCTTCCTACTTCAATATCTCTCTCGCAATCACCATCTTTTGAATTTCCGATGTGCCTTCGCCAATGGTACAAAGCTTAGAATCACGATAGAATTTTTCGACTGGATAATCCTTAGTAAATCCATACCCACCAAAGATCTGAACTGCATCGTTAGAAACCGATACAGCCACTTCAGAAGAGTAGTATTTTGCTTGAGCTCCAGCCAGAGTCACTTTTTCGCCACGGTTCTTGAGATCTGCAGCTTTAAATATCAATAGACTGGAGGCTTCGACTTGAGTTGCCATATCAGCAAGCTTGAAAGAAATCCCTTGGAACGAGCTGATAGGCTTATTAAACTGATGTCTTTCTTTGGAATATTGTATAGATGCTTCCAAAGCTCCTTCAGCGATTCCTTGGCCTAGTGCTGCAATGGAAATTCTACCGCCATCTAAGATTTTCATGGATTGGATAAAACCGTCTCCAACTTCGCCTAGCACCTGACTTTCATGGACAATGCAATCATCAAAAAGCATCTCGGCAGTTTCCGAAGCTCGCATACCCAGCTTGTCTTCTTTTCTTCCTCCTTTGAATCCCGGGGTTCCTCGCTCTACGATAAAAGCAGTCATACCATGAGAATCACCTATTTCACCTGTTCTTGCAATCACGACAGCCACATCGCCGGATACGCCATGTGTGATGAAGTTTTTCGCTCCATTGATGACCCAAGTATCTCCTTCTTTTTTGGCGACAGTGCGCATATTACCTGCATCGGAGCCTGTATTTGGCTCAGTCAATCCCCAGGCTCCCAGCCATTCGCAGGTCGCGAGTTTAGGTAGGTATTTTTTCTTTTGCTCCTCATTACCAAACATCATGATATGTCCTGAGCAAAGGGAATTGTGCGCTGCCATAGAAAGTCCTACAGAAGGGTCAAGCTTAGAAAGCTCTACGATCGCTGTGACGTATTCCATATAGCCAAATCCTGACCCTCCATATTCTGTAGGGATCAAAACCCCCATCAGACCGAGTTCGCCTAATTTTTTGAAAAGTTCCTTTGGGAAGTATGATCTGTCATCCCAGTCCTTGCGATAAGGAGTGATCTCTTTGGCGCCAAAATCACGAATCATCTCTGCGATCATTCGTTGATTTTCATTTTGGTTGAAATCTAGCATTTCTCTATTATTTGGGTTTATTTTCTAAAATAAGAACCCTAAGATTCAGAAATAGTTTGGATTCAACAAATCGTTGTGATCCATAGCATATTCGCATTTTAACTCTTTCTCAATCAAATAAATAAGTATTCTGAAAATTGATATGGATATTCTGGAATTCTAAATAATCTTTGCCAACAGATAATTGCTTCTTGCTAGAGCAAGGTTTTTTCATTTATTTCCCAACAAATCAATTGTTTATGCATTCTTTTTACCGATTCTTAGGGATTTGTTTATTCGTCTTATCTACACAAGATCTTTCTGCACAGACCACTTCCGAACTACTTGATAGTCTTAAAACCGAACTTTCTAAAGCCAAAACGGCTAATGATCGCTCCTTGATTCTTTCAGAATTGACATGGTATTACGTGCCAGTTTCACAGGATACAGCTATACTTTTTGGAAAAGAAAATATCGAAGTCGCGAAATCTCTCGACAACCCGGTCATGCTAGCGCAGGCGTACAGCGATCTTGGGTATGCCAATATGGAAAAGGGTGAGCTGATAGAAGCAAGAAAGAATTACCAACAAGCTTTGGAACTACGCTATGAGACTGGTGATTCGACCAAGATTTATGGTACGATCACTAATTTAGGATCGGTCTATCAGCGGGATTTTCAGTCTGACTCAGCGATGGTAAACTACCTGAAAGCCCTCAGTTTTTTTGAGCGCTCCGGGAATGACCGAAATGCTGATTTTATAAGGAACAACATTGGAGTGATATACCTCGAGATGCGGAATTACCCAAAGGCTTTGGAAATACTGCTGGAGGTAGCTGCATACCGAAAGGCACAGAACGATGACTACAATTTGGCCCATACCTTGATGAACATTGGGAACGTCAATAAGAATCTTAAAGAATTCGAAAATGCAGAAAAGAACTATTTGGACGCCCTGCAGATTTTTCAAGCAGAAGGGGGTAGCGATTACTATACTGCCACAACATTTAACAACCTAGCAACACTTTACAATGCGCTAGGCAAAAGCGAGCTAGCTATTTCAAATGCTGAGAAAGGTCTTCTCCTCGCCGAAAAGGTTGGTGCAGATTACGACTATGCATTGATCGAGTCTAATCTCGCTATTTCTTACAGTGACCTGAAGGAATACCCGAAATCCAAAGCGTACTTTTTAAGAGCCATATCTCATTTCAAGGAGCAAAATGCAGAAAATGACCTAGCAACAATGTACTTATTGATGTCTCCGGTCTATGCTGCGTTGGGTATGCCTGATAGCTCGGCATACTACACCAAAGCCTATTCTGAATTGAATAAGAAGTTGACTGAGCAGGAAATCCAACAACTCACTTCTGACTTGGAGGCGCGGTACCAATCTGAGCAAAAGGATGCTGCTATTTCCCGTCAACAGCTGGAGCTTCGAAATAAGAATTTTCAGTTGTACGGCTCACTCGTTCTAGCTGCAGTTTTAGGCTTAGTTGGATATCTGCTTTACAGTCAGCAAAAGTTGAAAAATAATCAGCTGAAACAAGAAAGTAAATTGAAAGTGGCTTTGGGACAAATCGAAACCCAGAATAAACTTCAAGAGCAGCGGATGCTCATCTCCAGAGACCTTCATGATAATATCGGAGCACAACTCACTTTTATCATTTCTGCGATAGAAAATCTCAAGTATTTTGATCCTATCAAAGAGACTCTTACCCATCGCTACGATTCCATCGCGGATTTTACCAGGCAAACTATCACTGAGCTTCGGGATACCATCTGGGCGATGAACTCTGGTCAGATTACACTAGAACAGCTTTCAGCTAGAATTTCAGATTACTTGGAGCGGGCGGGGATTTCTACTCAAGGGATTACTTATGATTTTGATGTGGATAAACAGCTCGATCCTAATTTTCACTTGGTCTCATCAGAAGGAATTCAGATTTACCGCATTGTACAAGAGGCTATACAAAACGCACTTAAATACGCCTATCCGAGTATAATACAAGTAAGTGTCTTGTCTGATATACAAGGTATTCAGTTCATCATAAAAGACGATGGTACTGGTTTTGAAGAGTCGAAGATCAAGGCTGGAAATGGTTTATATAATATGCGTAAACGTGCGGAGGAACTTGGAGGGACCTTGGAAATTCAGTCCGAAGCAGGTAAAGGAACCGCTGTAAAACTTACTCTTCCAAACAAATTGGCTTAATCAAAGGAAGGCCTTCGAGCCTTAAATAGTCCATTTGCCGTATTCCCTCAGTATCTCCAATTGACTAGTTTTGGAGTGCTTCTACTGTTTATCTGTTAATGTTCCTATCCATTTTTGAAGACAATGTACTAGGCATCTTGGTGCTATTAGTTTTGGGCAGTATCGCACTGCTTCATTACCTGCTTTTTAAGGAATATACTATGCAGGACAAGCTTCAAAATAAGCGGTTAGAAGAAATGGAAGGATTGGTTCAACATGAGATCCGGCGCTCTCAAGGCCTGAGCAATCAAGTAGGTGAGCTAACACAAATCAAAGAAAAAACGCAAGAACAGCTTGACTTAATTAAGCTTCAGGTGGAGGCAATTGATAAGAAGTCGGGATAATAAAGATTACCAATTAATCGGTCCTTTACCCAGATACTTCTCAGCAATAGGCAGGTAATAATCCTTTACATCTTCCAGATCATAAATCTTTGGAGATTTGGTGTACAAATCATACTGATTGAAATCCAGTATCCATTCCTTATACTTCGCATCCTGAGGGGCTTCAAACTGAGCATAACTTCCGCCATTGTGCCAAGGATAAAACGAATGATAGCGTACCATAACCATTCCCGCTTCAGGAATTGTGTTTGTTGGATGATTTTTCAATACCTGATAAAAGTACTCATCGTGTCCCCAAGCAAGCTCCAGATTATCCAAGCCACAACCTCTTTCATAAATTCCTAATTCCGTATTGTAGCGAGGATCTTTCATGTCAGGATTTAGCGCATTGAACTCAGGGTAAACGCAGGTATCAGGCAATTTTGCCCCTACGACAAACACGTCACCTACTAATCCCCATTGCTCGTCTTGGCTTGTGCCGTCCTCATCAGATCCGAATAAATACATCACTTTTCCCAAGTCATGGATCAAACCAACCAGCTGCATCCAGTCCGGGCGATTATCCGTCCGAAGTGCTTCTGCAGATTGAATCAAATGCTGCACATTTGGCAAGTCTAGATCAGGATCACTCACATCGATCAGCGCATTGAGTTTTTCCATGGCATCCCAAAGGTTCATCGGCTTATCAAACTTCAGATATTTTGCCTTCATCCGCTGCACATAATCGTAAGTCTGATACAAGCGCATTTTTCTGTAATGCTCCTTCACAGCAGCCTTGATGTCTACCTTGTTATAATTTCTGAATTCCTTTTCTGTAGTTTCCATAGCCTTAAGCGATTGTCCCTAAAATTACATAAATAATTACTGTGATTGCAATCAAAATCCATCCCAGAGTCGTGGCATATTTCCAAGGAACTATGCTCAATTTGCCTGAATCCACCATCACAAACGGAGTTTTCATAGGGAATTGGGCAGAGACCAAATGCATCACCAGTAGGTTGAGAACAAACTCGATTCCCCAGATATGAACGAAATGGATATTGACTTGAAGTATCAAATCCATCAAAATGTAGAATCCTAGCCCGAATACCAATCCTGCTTTGGCTCCCGCGGCTGATACTTTGGGGAAAAAGAAACCAGCGATAATGACCGTAGCCATTGGGATAAAGAAGATGCCATTCAGCTGTTGCAAAAGCTGATAAAGTCCCTCTGGAGCATTAGCCACGAAGGGAGCCACAAGAATAGAAACTATGGCCAAAACAGCCGAAACCCACTTTCCAATACGGACGAGTTGCCCTTCTTGAGCAGATTTTTTGATGTAAACTTTAAAAATATCCAGACTGAAAATAGTTGCAGCACTGTTCAGCGCACTGTTAAATGTGCTCAAAATCGCGCCCATAATTACGGCTACAAAGAAACCGGTCATCCAAGGCGGAAGCACACGTTTCACAAGTTCGGGATAGACACTATCCTGTGAATCGAAAAGTGTATCACCAAAATAATAGAAGCCAATAATCCCCGGTAAAACAATCACCAATGGAATCAGGATTTTCAAAATCCCTGTGAACAACAGTCCTTTCTGTGCTTCCTTCAAACTCACCGCTCCAAGCGCACGCTGCACGATGGACTGATGCATGGTCCAAAAGTAGAGTTGGTTGATGATCAATCCAGTAAAAAGCACTTCGAAAGGAAGGATGGAGTCTCTGGATCCAGGACCAATTGAAGGTTCCTTGCTGATCACATTGAATTTCTCAGGAGCATTGTTGAATACCTTTACTAAGCCGTCAATTACATTTCCATCTCCTATATCCCAAAGCGCAAAGACCGGAACGAGAAGTCCTGCGATTAGCAAACCAAAACCATTGATGGTATCGGTGTAAGCGACCATTTTCAAGCCTCCGAAAATCGCATACACCGCCCCGATGACGCCTACGACTACTACCGTGAGCCAGATTCCTTCAGACTGAGTTACACCCAATGTTTCTGAAATCCCGAAAATCGATTCAATATTGATTGCACCAGTATAAAGTACGATTGGGAGTAACGTGACTACGAATGATATGATAAGTAGAAGAGAAATCAGCGCTTGCGTCATTTTATCGTACCTTTTTTCTAAAAACTCAGGAATGGTAGTCAAGCCCATTCTCAGGTATTTTGGAATAAAATACAGCGCGCCAATTACCAACGCGATGGCTGAGGTGACTTCCCATGCTATGATAATCGCGCCGTTTTTATAGGCAGATCCATTCATCCCCACCAAGTGCTCGGTGGAAATATTGGTGAGCAACATAGAGCCTGCGATGACGACTCCGGTCAGACTGCGACCGCCTAGGAAATATCCGTCCTGGGTTGCGAGGTTTTGTTTGCGCAGCATCCAGGTAGAGTAGATCGCCACGAAGCCTGTGAAGGCAAGGAAACTAAAAAGTGTGAGCACTGAGTTAGGGTTTGGGTGGGTTTATTGATTGTATTGTTGGAAAATAGGGAATTCAGATGGATGGGGCAATTTTCTACTTCAAATGATACCTATCCTTCAAATATTTTTTCATTAATTTCCCGAACAAGTTTAGTTGGATTGATTTTTATGATTATCCGCAATCATACCAGTATGGATAAATTGAAGCAATGATGAGTCTGTCAAAGAGTTTTTGACCGAAGTATCTTCTGTTGAGCTTGTAACAAAACTCATCTAGGTAGTTCTGCATCATTCTTTCGCTGATCATATGATATGTCTGCAGGTGTTTCTTTAAGTTACTAATGGCAATATGAACCCATTTGAGGTTAAAATTGCCTTCTTTGGTTCCAGAGATTTCTCTGACATGAACATCAATACAATTACTCAGGTCTGAGAAGGTGGTGCTCTTATCTGTTTGAAGTACAGCGTTTGAATCAATGTAATCTTTGATTAAATGCTGTGCCGTTTTC
>NZ_QLLK01000002.1:0-70681 GCF_003259505.1 Algoriphagus yeomjeoni
TTGAAGAGTATCTTTTGAAAGACCACTTTCACGACATAGAATCTTAAAAGTCTGCCGCTCAAGAACCCATTTTTTAAACCATACAAAACGGTTCCGAAGTGTCTGTTCTTTAGAGTTACGGGTGAAGAAAAGACCACAGTTTTTACATTTAAATCGCTGTTTTCCTGCCTGCTTCCCCCAGCGAATAACCTCCAAATTCCCGCAAGCCCAACATCTGTTTTTTTTGAGTTTTCATAGTACAAAAAAAGTTTACTGAAACCAGTTTCAGTAAACCTCTTGTATTTACCTGATAATCATTGATGTTATAAGGTTTTTACCAACTATTTTTCAGTATTATGCCTTAATAAATTAATATACTCATTCGTACTAAGTTCATTTGTAGCTTGTACATACGAATTTCCAGAGCCTGTAATAGTTGAATCAACATCTGGATCAGCGGATTTCACAAAGATAATTTCTGTGGGTAATTCTATTACAGCAGGATATATGGATGGTGCTCTTTATAATCGAGGGCAACAAAATTCATTCGCAATTATTTTGGCAGAACAGGCAAAATTAAATGGTGGAGGTGACTTCAATGTACCAGATATTAATTCTGCCAATGGCTTTTTCCAAATGGGGCCTCAGGGACCTTTGGGAAGATTGGTGCTTTCTGTAAATCCTCAAACAGGTGCTATAGGCCCATCTCCTATTGGTGCAGGAGATATTCCTGGTAATTTTACTGGGGATAAAGCTAACCTAAATAATTTTGGGGTTCCTGGAATCACCTTATTGACGGCTTTAATACCTCAGACTGGAGGTCCTGCATCTCCGGCAAATCCTGCTTACAATAGACTTTATGAAAGGTTTGCTTCTAATCCCGGGACTTCAACGGTAATTGGAGACGCAGCAGCAGCTCTAGCCAATGGGGGAACTTTCTTCACTTTCTGGTTGGGAAACAATGATATATTAGGATATGCCACAGGTGGAGCTTCCAACCCAGCTATTCTAACTTCTAACACTGATTTTCAACAAAGGCTTAGTGCTGCATTAGGCACTATGCTTCAGGCAAATGCTACTGCCAAAGGTGCTGTAGCCAACATACCAAGTTTGGCAGTTTTACCTTATTTCAACCTAGTTCCTTGGAATGCGCTACCATTGAGTCAAGCGCAAGCAGATCAAGCTAATCAAGGTTATGCTGCCTACAATGGAGGTCTTGCTCAGGCTAGGTCATTCGGCTTGATTACAGTACAGGAGGAAGAGTTAAGAAGAGTTCAGTTTCAGTCTGGTCAAAATGCCTTTGTAATAGCAGACGAGTCATTGACGGATCTAACTGGGCTAGGTTTACCAACACTTAGACAGAGTAAGCCAACAGACAAAGCTACTTTGACACTTTCACAAGCGTTAGGTCAACCCATAGGAGGAAATCCCGCACTTTTAAGGGGAATTACTTTTCCTGTTGAAGACCAATTTATTTTGATACCACAGGAACAAGAAGAAATTCAACAAAAAATCATTGCTTTCAATGGCTTTATTAGTGCAGCCGTTCAGTCAAATTCGGAAAGATTAGTCTTAGTTGACGTTAACGATTTGTTGAATAGAGTATTGGCTGGTCAAGTAAGTTCAGGTGGCGTCGGGCTTACAGCATCTATTACACCACCGAATGGAGGCTTTTCGCTTGATGGAGTTCATCCGAATGCCAGAGCTCATGCTTTTGTTGCTAATCTATTCATTGATCGGATTAATCAAAAGTGGGGTTCTAATATTCCAAACACTAACCCGAACAAATTCATAGGAAATGATCTTCCGAGATAAGTAACACCAAATCCATTTTAAAAGCCACCCGATTAGTTCAGGTGGCTTTTACTTTTTAAACAGGGTTCAGATTAAACTGAAACTTATTTCTAACCCTCCAGAAACCCTCATTATCAACAGTCAAATTCCTAGTTATAGAGTGTTGATTTAATTATTGAGTTGTACCAGAGAAATTTACCTACTCAGGTTCATTAGTAATGAGAGCAACAAAATTTAAAGCATTTGTACTTTCTATAGTGCAAACTTTATAAGCTTTAAGTCTCCCAAATCATAAGCTAGAAACCGAGGAAACCCTTTAAAGAAAAAGGGATCACCACAACTGTGATGATCCCTATTAGTATTAAAATTTTAAGCAGTTTTCCTATTCCCATTCCTTAGTCAAGGTACTTAAGAAACTCACTAAATCTCTAATTTCTCTTTTAGTGAGCAAAGCTTTCATATCAGGCATGCTTGAAGGAGAGTTTATACGCTCGGCAATACTGCTGTTCATGATTAAAGTATCTGGCTTTGCTCCCACCTTTATAAGTAATCCATCTTCCTTTTCTTCCATCAAAGTTCCGTTTACTGTAGTTCCGTTTTTCAACTCAAGTTGGACAATACCATAGCCTGGAGCCAGACGCTTACTTGGATCGATCAACGCTTCCAGTAATTCGGTCTTGGTAGCACGATTTGCGACACCGTTCAAATGCGGACCAGCTACGCCTCCCATATCATCATATCCATGGCAGCGGATACATTGCGCAGTTTGATTTTGAAAGAAAATATTCCGTCCAGCACGCACACTACCTCCATCCAATGCCCCGCTGTACAAAGCTACCAGATCACCGCCAGTTCTTTCTTCTTGGATCTTGTCGTATTTAGTTCTCAAATCAGCAGAACCTGTTTCATCTATTGCTTCTTCCAGCTCGATCATCACTTCACTTGGCAACTTATTTTTAGATAAATCATCCAAAAGTGTAGTCCAAATTGGTAGTTCAGCTGAATTTTCTAGATTCCCTAAACTTATCAAAGCAGCTTGCTTTTCCGTAGTAGTTCTGTTTTGGATGACATCTTGAAGTAGGCTTACCATAAGATCTTGAGAAATGTCAGTCTTGGTCAGTAAATCTAATCCAACCACGCGGACAGCTCTGGAATTATCTTTCATAGCTATCTCAATTGGAGTAGAAATTGAACCTGGGTTAGCAACAGAAAGTGCTAAAATTGCCGCGACACGAACATTCTCAGATTGATCGCTTCTTAGCAGGGCAATCAGCTTAGGTTCAGCATCGGCGATCTTTAATTTCCCAATTGCTTTCACACTAGCAACTCTAATTTCTTCATTTCTATCATTCAAAGCACTGATAAGAGTTTCTTTCACTGAAGATTGAATTGGAGCTAGATCTCTTTCCACCGCACCTCTATTTCTTCCATCTACACGATCAAGCACCGATGGCTTAGCCCAAGTACCCAATGTAGCAATTGCCTCAGCTTTTAGGACAGGATTTACATTTGGCTTAGCAATGTAGGCTTTCAGGTTATCCAAAGATTTCTGATTTCCTACTCGCAAGTTTGCACTGATTGCTCTTCTAATTAATGGCTCATTTTCAAACTTTGTAGTAACCAACAAGTCTCCCAAAGCAGGTAAAGCTCCTTCAATTGAAAAATCATCATTGATAGCCCTCGCAGCTTCAGTAACGATATATTCATTGTTATCAGCCAAGAAGGTTGCAATCCCAGGATCAGCCATCCTGCGTAGTGCTAAAACAGCTCCTAGACGAACCGCATCAGAAGGGTGAGATGCTAGAGCTAGAATCGGCTGTTTCTTATTGATTCGTGCCAAAGCTAAACTTGCTGCATGACGCAGAAATGCATCTTCATCATTGTTAGCTTCCAATACTTCGATCAAGCCATTAATAGCCGGTTCGTAAGCTATTCTTCCTAAAGCTTCCGATGCAAAGAATCGCACTCTGATTTCGTTATCAGTCAATAAAGGCATAAGAGCATCACCAGCTTTCGCATATTTTATGTCTCCAAGCCACTTGGCAGCTTGTGCACGAATCTCAGCATCCTGATCTTTCAAAAGTGGGATTAGCGCATCAGCATAATCCATTTTCTCCATTCTAGCCAGTTGGCTAATGCCAACTATTCCATGGATTCTTGCAAATTGATTTGATTTCTGTGCTATCGCTGTCTTGAAAACAGCCATTCCTTTGTCTCCTCTTTTGGCTAATTCAAATTGAGCTTTTCTCCTGATCCGCATATCCTCATCACTTAGATAACCAGAAAGAGCATCATCTGTAAGTGTTTTAAAATCAGTTTTCATCACCTGAGCAGTGATTTTTCTAGCTTCCCAATTTGCTCCAGCCTCATCTTCAATTTTCCACACTCGCCCATAATTCTTGGTATTCCAACCTTCAATCCAATCGGCAAAATATAAAGAACCATCAGGTCCAAAGTCTAGTCCAGTTGCCAACACTCCCGACATAACATTCTCTGTCTGCGACATTTTGAATGAAGCCCCATCAGGCTCTAGTTTGAATGCATGAATACCAGATCTAGTTGGGTTACCAACAAAAGAAGCAACGAAGAAGGTGTTTTTCCACTTTTCAGCTAAAGCTGTTCCAGGGTTATAAACCATTCCAGTTGGTCCATTGATATAATTCTGGATTGGAGGAGTGATGTAGGCGGCCTGTCCTTCATGTCTTGGGATAAAAAGCTTCTCATCCATCCAAACTTTGTAAGTATTGTTATCTGGATCTCGGTATTTACCAAATTGCCAATTGGTTCTCCAGCCCGTATCTGAACCGTTCACTAGGTAAACCAGTCTCTCGCTTTCTCCAGGATGATCTCCATCATTATCAACTGAGATGAGATTATTATAGGCATCAAAAGTAAATTCATGCGTATTTCTTACGCCCATTGCGAAAACCTCAAAATCACTTCCATCTGGATTGGATCTGGCGACAACTCCTCTATTTGGATATTTCCATTCGGTACCATCAGGACCAACACCATTGAACCCGATATCTCCAATTCCCCAATAAATTCTACCATCGGGACCAAGTTCTAGTCCGGACATACCATGACCACCAAATCCAATATGAACACCATAGCCATGAGAAATAGATTCTTTCTCATCCATGATACCATCACCATTTTTATCTGTAAGCCTCCATACATCTGGACCTACTCCAATAAATAAATTATCATCTAATTTCAGTAGTGCGCCAGCCACATCATTTGTGACGTCACTGAAATCCTGAACCATAATTTGAGAATAATCAGCTAGTCCATCCCCGTCTTTATCTTCCAGCCTGTACAACTCTTCTCTTTCTACAGTCATATCACGCCAATCGTGCGATCCGTCACCGTTCACGTCAGCTAACCAAGTGTTCTTGTCAGACATTTCCGGCGATAGCGTCTTTTGAAGAAAGGCCCTTTTCTCATCTATAGTTTGAAGACTTATTGACTCTATTTCCCATTCTTGATGCCCTCTAATGTCAAATTCAGAGTTTTTCTGGCGATTAGTTCGGGTATAATACAAGCTACCATCATCAGTTACCTGAATAGAAATAGGATCATAAACAAGTGAGTCAACTGCCCACAGTGAAAGCTTTAATCCTGGGCTTAAAGTAGCGTTAATTCCGCTTTCGGCTGCCTGTACCATGGGAGCAATTTCCTCCTTAGTCAATGTGCGCTCACGTAGATCTACTTTATCAGTTTTACTACATGAGATCAACAATGGGATTGCAGCAGCCAAAATTATTTTGGCGTAGTGTAGTTTAATTTTGGGTTGAGACATAGGTTAATTTTATTATTCCAATCTTGAAATTAATAAAATTAAAAATGGCTTTTTAGCCACTAATCAAAAAGGCTATAAAAACAAAATCCCGACCAGAGATCGGGATTTTGTTCACTTTAACCACTAACAACCATAAAACAAAAATTTCTTAAGACAAAGCGGGGATTGAGCTTTAACGTCTTGGTAGTCGGTACGGGAATCGAACCCGTGTTTTATCCGTGAAAGGGATACGTCCTAACCCCTAGACGAACCGACCATAATAAATCAAAAATTATTCACAACTTCCTGAAATTCAGGCGACAATGTAGTCGGTACGGGAATCGAACCCGTGTTTTATCCGTGAAAGGGATACGTCCTAACCCCTAGACGAACCGACCATTAATGACCTTGAAAAACTTGCTTTTTCAAATGGTTGTGCAAATATAGAGTGTTAAGTTTTTAAAACCAATTTGCCTTCAAAAATTTCTTCTGTTTCGCGCTAAAAAGCTGAGTCCAAAGGAATAAAATTTTCTTGGAAAGGTTTGTGACTGTTTTTCCTATTTTTGATCTCTCAATTGAAAACTTACCATGCAACCAACTCAAGACATTAGAATTGCCATTAACGGATTTGGGAGAATAGGCAGATATACAGCAAAATTAATCCTAGAAAAAAAAGGGCTTAATCTAATCGCTATCAATGATTTAGCAGATCAAACAGCAATTGCTCACTTGTTGAAATACGATTCCATTCATGGCAAATCTCCTAGTAAAATTGAAATCCAGAATTCGAATCTGAAAGTTAATGACCAGGAAATTCAACTATTTGGAATCGCTGACCCCGAAAAACTTCCTTGGGAAAGTTTAGATATAGATATAGTCATAGAATGTACTGGGAGGTTTACCGCTAGATCAGGAGCGGAAAAGCACCTAACCGCAGGAGCAAAAAAGGTGATTATTTCTGCTCCTTCCCTAGACCCTACAATCAAAATGGTAGTCTTAGGAGTCAATGATTCAATATTGACTGGTGAAGAAAGGATAGTTTCTAATGCTTCCTGTACTACAAATTGCTTGGCTCCTATGGTGAAGGTATTAGATGATAAATTTGGTGTAGTAAAGGGCTTTGCTTCAACTGTACACTCCTACACCAATGATCAAAACCTCCATGATGCACCGCATCGAGACTTGAGAAGAGCTAGAGCAGCAGCCTATTCTATCATACCCACCACGACTAACGCTGGGAAGGCTTTAGATGAGATACTTCCAGAATTGGCTGGCAGAATAGAAGCTTCTGCGATGAGAGTTCCAGTTCCGGACGGCTCACTGACTGATATGATAGTGGAATTGAAGGAAGAGGTGACGGAGGATCAAATCAATGAGGCCTTTAGAGAAGCAAGTAAAGGATATTTGGAAGGATTCTTGGAGGTTGAAGACTCTCCTATTGTATCTATTGATATCATTGGAAACCCACATTCCTGTATCATTGATTCTGCATTGACATCTGCCAAAGGTAGAATGGTAAAATTGGTAGGTTGGTATGACAATGAAGCGGGCTACGCCAACCGTTTGGTAGACCTAGCCCGTTTGATTTATAGAAATTGATTGATATTAAGCCTTTACACGATTCAGAGAAAGGAGTTTTACGATAAAGTTTGGAAGATTCTTAGTGTTATCGCGTTTGTGCAAGTGCAGATACCAGCCAAGTTTCTCCATGATTGGGACTTTGAATGTTTCGACCATTTCAATCCAAGTGCCATCTGGATCTTCCAAATAGGAGAATCTCCCAGCGGCTTTACCCATATCAAATTCATTACCACTATCTACTGTTAGCTCTATGCCATCTTGCGCGAGTTTTTCCTTGATAGCTCCCATCCCGTTTACATCAAAACACAGATGAATAAAACCGAGATCTCCCCAGTTTCTGTTTTCAAAAACCTTATTTCTAGGTTGACTTTCGGTCTCTAATAATTCAATTTGAGTTTGACAAAACAATTTGCCAAAAGCTCCTGTCATCACCGAGGAGCCTTGCAAGATTGCTCTTCTATAAGTTGAAGACCCTTCGCCTACCTGAACGAAATCTTCCCATACTCCTGTTTTATCACAAAGAATTTCTGATTGCATCAGGTGCTTCTGGTAAGTAGGTAAAGCAGCATCTATGGAAGACACTCCGATCACCACACCCAAAACTCCGCCGGTAAGATCCTTATTCTTACTAAACCACGAACCATTTTCTATGATTTCAAAAGTATTTCCGTAAGGATCTTTCACATAAAAATGCCAGATACCAATAGGGTTTTTGACAGGCTCTCCTAGCATCTGAGCACCTACACTTTTAAGATGTTTATGCGTCTTTTGGATATCATGGCAACGCATTTTTACAGCCAAAATCCCCAAATCTTTCCAAGTCAATTCTTGTTCAGATGCCAGAGGTTCTTTGGAAGTGTACTGCCAAATCTCAAAACCTCCGCCTCCCTGCATGTTGAGAGCCAGAATAGCATGCCTGCTTTCAACCTTTCCAGAAGTATATCGAGTCATTAACTTAGCCTCAGCACTATCCTGAAATATTGGCACATCCATCTTAAATGCCTTTCTGTACCAAGCCCAAGCTTGATTCGCATCCTTTACTCCTATCCCAACCTGTTGGATACCATTAATTGTCGCTAGATTCATTCAACTACTGTTATGCAATTTTAATTTTTACGGCTTAAAAAATTTAAATATAAACTTTTGATTGAAGCTGGCTTAACTTTTAGCAAAAAAAGAGCGAATGCTGTAAAATTAGCAAGCTGAACTTTTAGCCAATTATTATCCATGTACTTGCGAGCCGAAACTGTCATTTCGTATGAAAGAACATGAAAATCAGATTTTTGTCGTATCCTTCTTACAAGTTCAAAATCTTCCATAATAGTGAATGATTCATCAAATCCATTCAACTTATTAAAAAATGATTTTTCTATAAATAATGATTGATCTCCACCACCTGAGAACAGGCTGTTGAACCTCGTAAACCAGGAATTAGCCTGCAAAAAAATGGTATCGGCATCAAATCTGTAACGAAAACAACCAACTCGTTTTCCCTCAGCTAAACTTCGTAAGATGATCTTCGCGAAACTTTTGACAGGTCTTGTATCCGCATGAACAAAATATAAAATATCTCCTTTGGCTTTTTGTGCTCCAAGGTTTAATTGGCTGGCTCTGCAGCGGACTAAAGAGCGTACTAGGATAGCACCATAGGACTCAGCAATAGCTAAAGAATTGTCTTCTGATCCTCCATCTGAAACTATAATTTCTGATAATATATCCCCTCCATGCTCATTGAGAAAAGGAAGCAACTCTTTCAGATTTGCTTCTTCATTTAAACAGGGAATAATTACAGAAATCCTATTTATCTCAGTCAACTCTTCGCTTTATCGAATAATTCTTGATGTTATTTTCCAGTACTACCTTTTGTAACACACCGCCTTCGTAATAGAATCGGTTCATACTTCCATTCACATCGATTTCGTAAACGCCTTTTTCAATCTCACGAACCGTAGTTAGCATTCCAAAATTTTCAGAAATCAGCACATCACCGGGCTTTGGTTCATGGAAGTACAACCTAGCGGTGCTTCCTTTAATTACCCGATTGATTGGTTCTTCATTGTGGAATTTATAGGAATTGGCATCCACATCGTAATGGTCCTTATTCCATACAACAGTCGTTACAAAATTCCCTCTATTAGAGTCCGAATTGGTAGTAGCCTTCATTAATTGACCATTTGCATAGTGGGCTTTCTGGAGAAATTCCACATGGATTTTACCAAAAAACCAAAACTCCACATTGCTGTGGATCTGATAATCCTCGCCTTTGGCTGAGGTGGTTTTATCAGCTTTCATAGTACCAATCGTAAATCCAGCAAGGACAATGTCATAGCTATTCGTTTTAGTTTGGCTAAAGCCATTCAAACTCAATCCAGATAAAAGTGAAAAGAGTACTAGTAGAAAACTTACAGACTTATAGACTTTAGATACCATATAGTTGAGGAAAGAAATTTCAGGTGTGATTAGGACCTTTTTTGAACGAGTAAAATCTGAATTAAGATGGCTGGTTTCTCTTAATTTAACCAAATATAAGAGAAATAGATAGGTTAAATTTTGTCCTTGAACCTGTCCCAATCTTCTTCATAATCCACATCGGATAATTTAGGAAGTAGCGCATAGGAGATGAAATTACTATCAAGATAATTCATAGTTAATGATGAAACTTCATCCGTACTCCAAGGTATGCCCTCGAATAAACCTGGGATAAATTTCTGCATACCGAGAAGATAATACCCTCCGTCATGCGCTGGCCCTATGACCACTTCATGAGTATTCAACTTATTAAATGCTTCAGAAATCAATTCTGACGTTATCTCTGCACAATCTGTTCCTATTACTAAAATGCGATTAAATTTCTCTTTAAACAGTTGATCAAAGGCATTTCTCATTTTCTCACCAAGATCATCACCTGACTGAAGTTCAAATCTGTAATCAGTTGTTGGATATTGAGCAAGGTCCTGCTCCACGAAACTCGAAAAAAACAAGAGTTTTTGGGCTGGACTTTGAGAGGTAATTCTATGAGTGTATTTCACCAATCGCTGGTAGGCATCGTAGGCTGCTTGATCACCAATACTGTCTGCAAGTCTTGTTTTCACCTTACCTAACTCAGCATTTTTTTGAAAAATAATAATACAATCTTTCATCCTAAGCAGTAGTTCCCCCACAACTTGAACCTGCTCCAGCAGTGCACCCAAAGCAGTGATTTTTAACGATTATTTCACGTGAAGTAAGTGATTGCTGATTCCAATCTCTTATGTGTTGTGAATCTTCTGATGAAACTTTTAGCTCAAGCATTTGATTAAAATCACAATCATATAAGTATCCATCCCAGCCTACAGAAATGGTATTTCTACACATCACTCCAGCTGCAGCTACTGGATTATAGCTTTCTATCAGCTTTTCCATGTAAGCTTCATAATTATTGCTTCTCAACAAATATTCAAGAAAGCGACTGATTGGGAGATTGGTGATAGTGAAAAGTGAATTGAAGGTAATTCCAAAATTGTCAGAAAGACGCTTTTTAAATTCTGCTTCTAAACCACTTTGGGCTGCCGGCATAAATGCACCGGAAGGATTATAAACCAAGTTCAAAATCAAACCTGAACCTTCCACCCCATAACCTTGCACATTGAGCAATTTGAGTGCTTTGATAGATTTATCAAAAACTCCATCTCCCCGCTGGGAATCTGTTTTCATCGCAGTAAAATACGGTAAGGAAGAAGCAACTTCTATCTTATTATTTTTAAAGAATTCTGGCAAATCATGGTATTTCGGATTCGCAAGAATGATAGTAAGGTTACATCGTACAATTAGTGTAATCTCTGAATCAATAGCTCTTACCTGCTCTACAAACCACCTGAAATCTGGATTCATCTCAGGTGCACCGCCCGTAAGATCAATCGTATTTATTTCGTGATTTCTGATGACTTCAAGACATTCTTTCATCGTCTCGCGAGTCATGATTTCTTTGCGATCAGGTCCTGCATCCACATGACAATGTTTGCAAACCTGGTTACACATTTTTCCCAAATTGATTTGAAGTACTTCAATTTGGGTAGGCTTTAATGGGAATAGATTTGAATTCTCAAGTTCAGAAGCAAATCGATCTCCCGAAAAGCCTGGCATATCGCTTTCCAAAATTTGAATTTCTTCCTCTGAACTAGAGAGTCGGTGATGTTGTGCTTTGAGTGATTTCATTTATTACATTGAAATTTCCTTCACTTTATTCATCATTTGGGTGGCATGAACGAGCGAAGCTCCGCCCCTGATGGCTGCTGCTACATGCACTGCTTCCATCATTTGTTCCTCATCGCAGCCTTTCTCCATTGTATCTGTAGTGTATGCGTCGATGCAGTATGGACACTGTATAGCATGTGCCACGGCAAGAGCGATTAAAGATTTTTCTCTGGCAGTCAGAGCGCCTTCGGCAAATACCTCTCCATAATAATCAAAAAACTTGTCTGCAAGAGGCTTTTGAAATTCGCCTATTTTACCAAATTTTTTGAGATCTTCTGGATTGTAGTAAGTTTTCATAAGTAAAGGGTGTTTTGGTGTAGTATTTATTTACGAAGTAAAAGAAGTAACTGGACTTACAACCCTCATTTTTCCAAATGGGTTTAGCTTAAATGATTTTTTCACAAAGATTTTGAAATACATGAACTGAAAGCATATGGGAGCGTTATAATGATGAATTAATAAAGAACTTTTAAAAAATAAACGACATGGCATTACGACTAGGCGATACGGCCCCAAACTTTACGGCCGATACCACAGCAGGAAAACTTGATTTTTACGAGTATTTAGGGGATGGATGGGGAATTCTATTTTCACATCCAGCAGACTATACTCCAGTTTGTACGACGGAACTAGGGACTGTAGCTAAGCTCAAGGACGAATTTACAAAGCGGAATACTAAGGTGATGGCCTTGAGTGTGGACGGTGTAGAAAGTCATAAAGGCTGGATTTCCGATATCAATGAAACCCAAAGTACGAATGTGAACTTTCCAATTATTGGTGATGAGGACAGAAAAGTTTCTGAATTGTATGATATGATTCATCCAAACTCGAATGAAAACTTTACTGTTCGCTCCGTATTTGTGATTGGAAACGATAAGAAAATCAAGCTGATTATCACATATCCAGCTAGTACCGGAAGAAATTTCGAAGAACTACTTAGAGTGATTGATTCGCTTCAATTGACGGCTAACTACTCTGTAGCTACTCCGGCTAACTGGAAGCAAGGAGAAGACGTGGTCATCGCTCCAGCAATAAAGGACGAGGATATTCCTGCCAAATTCCCTAAGGGACATAAAGTGATCAAACCTTACTTGAGAACCACCCCACAGCCAGACTTATAATTCAGTGATAATGAATCAAAAAAGGCTTCCGAATGGAAGCCTTTTTTGATTCATTCTTGCGAAGTGAATTTATGATTCTATCAATAGAAATTTAGCATTAGCAGCACCTTCCCGCACAGATTTAGCATGTTGATATCCTTCGGAATTATACCAAGCTTCAGCTTTTTCTTTGGTAGGAAACTGTAGCATGACGAGTCGTTCGTGATCCCATTCTCCCTCCAATACAGTTACAGGATTTCCGCGTAGAACAAATTTTCCCCCAAATGCAGACACTGTCGCAGGAGTCAGTTGCTTATAGGCATTGTACTTTTCAGGATCTGTGATATCAACTTCCACTATTACAAAGGCAGGCATAAAATCAGATATTTGGTTTCAATTTAAATTACGGTAACTATCTAATACTGGATTTAGCATAGCAAGTATCTAATTTACTCAAATCCTACACCGGCAGCAAATCTAGTCTTGGCATAAGTAATTTTTCTTTTAGATAATAATTCATTCAAGGTAACTCGGGAACTGAAGACAGAAACCTCCCTGCTATTGACTAAAAACAAGCTACTCTCTCCTATCTCAAACCTTCTCAATTCCCCTTGAAGTAACATCTGTAAAGCAGCTACATTTCTGGTGTATGTGCTAATCTGATCATTTACTACATTCCAACTATTGAGCTCATTCTCAAGTTTTGTGCGAAGCTGAAGTTCTTTCAAGTCTCTAGAATTTTGTTTAAAATCTATTTTGGCCTCCGCCAAACGCATGCCTCCTCTAGCTTTTCTCCACATCAGTGGCGTATAAACAGTCAATCCCCATTTGTAATTATTTTCAAAAAAGCCTGTCTGATCAAATTCATTGAGATTCTCTGTTAGAAAATTATACTTCAGTTTTACTACAGGAATAATCTGTTGGGCTTTAAGGCGTCTTTCCACGTCCAAACTAGCTAATTCAAAATCTGCTAACATTAATTCTGGATGATCAGCAATCAAAATCCGCAATTCCTCCTCATTTAGAATCAGAGGCTGATCCGAAAATAACTCCTCTGGCTTAATCTGAGCGTCTAATGCAATCGGATTTCCAGAAGCATCCCAAAGAAAATTATTGAGATCCTGTGTCCGCATGAAAAGCTCATTTTCGGCCTTTTGCAGGTTGTATTCCCTGTTCAAAAGTTGTGTAGCAGCCTCTACTGTATCTATAGCAGGAAAATCTCCTTGCTCAAAACTAATCTTGATGCCCCTAAACCTAACTTTGGCTAGTTCTACACCTTCCGCTTGCAATTCCCTATTTGCAAAAGCCAAAGACCAATTCCAATAAGCTCCGGTTGCCTGTAAATACAATTCATTTAGAAGCCTTTGACGCTCAGATTCGGTGGATTGCTGATAAATCTGAGCCTTTCTTAAGCCAGCCCTTCTATCATCCAATATTAATCCTTGGCCAAGGTTAATCGATGCACCAGCAGAAAGCAATCCTCCAGTTGGAACAGAATTTTCAGGATTTAGGTATTGACCAGTATTCTGCTCAAAAGCTCCGTTGAGTTCTATTCCAGCCCAAGTTGGGATAGAAATCCCTGCCTCTCTTTTATCATAATAGGCCTTTTCGTCGTAGCTTTTCTCGTCAAGATTACCGTACACTAAAGGGTCAAAAGCGCCCCTTGCAGTTCGGACTTCCATATCTCCCATGGTAAGCATAATATCTGCTTGGGCAGAAATAGGATGATAAGATTTCACCCATTCCATATACGCCTCAAACCTCAATGTATCAGTATCTTGACCATAAGTGATTAATCCATAGATTAAAAGTAAGAAAGTAAAAAATAATCTTTTCATTTCTGTCCTTTTGCTATTTGTTCTTTCTCTTTTCTGGTGTAGAAATCCGCAGGGAAGCCATTTAATTGACGCCAGAGTTCATACCAAACAGGTACATCATTAAGTAGGGCGATTCCATCTGCTCCAGAACCTACACGCAAGACTGATGGCCAAGGCTCCTCCTCTGGATCTTCAGCTACCAGCACTCTGAACTGATTAGACTTTCCTGCAAACTGATCTACAGCTACTATTACACCTCCAAAAGTACCATTGGAAATTCTAGGCCATCCTGTAAAAACAATTGCTGGCCAGCCATCAAAGATAAACCGTACTTTTTTCCCTACTTCCATCAGCGGCAAATCCACCGGAGAGATAAACATCTCTACAGCGAGCTTACCATTTGACGGTACGATATTTACTATTTGATCACCTTCTTTGATGGTCTCTCCTAGCCCTACTTGAATTGCTTCTGCTATAAATCCATCCTGAGGTGCCAAAATATGTCTAAATCCTGTTCTGGCTTCATAGTTGGAATATTGATTTTCCAGTTTTGTGGCTGAGCCTTCAGCATCATATTGGCTGGATTGAGCTGTGAACATATCAGATTCTGCTTTAGAAAGCTTGTCTCTAAAGTCGTTATCTATCGCATCAAGCTCCAGCACTGCTGAGATGTAGGAATTTCTACTACTCAGCAAACTATTTTCTGCACCAATGACACTAGCCTGCACTTCCTGAAACTTAAGTCTGCGGGTTTCTAGATCAGTGAGTGAGCGTAGTCCTTCTTCATATAGTTTTTCTGCTCTACCCAATTGTTTCACTCCGATTTCAAAATTTACTTTGGCCTGCTCAAACCGAATACTATCCGATTCTACTTTCAACTCGGCCATTTCCAGCTTGTTTCTAGCCTGCTCTTTTCTCAGAATATTATTTCGCTTCAAAGCTTCTATCTGACTCTCCAAAGCCTTAACTTTTTCCTTGTAAGACAATGCAGATAAGTTTTTGGCCTGTACTTGTAGCTGCGTTCTAGGCAGAAGCAAAGAATCGAAATACTCATCTTTCACTTCTGTGATACTCACAATCGTATCTCCTTTGGAAACAAAAACACCTTCATTCACATACCATTTTTCTATTCTTCCGGCAATCACCGATTGAATAGTCTGAGCCCGGTGCTCTGGCTGTAGCATCGTCACATAGCCTTTGGAGCGGATATACTGGGTCCAAGGAAGGAAGAGTATAAGGAACACTACGCAGCAGGACACAAAAAGAATCCTAACTCTCCTTTTCTTTTGCTTGCTCGCAACAGTCATCTTGAGGCTTTCTGTATGCTCAAAATGACTTCTATCCAAGATTTTATTTTCAGAGATATTTAACATTTTACTTATGAGTTAGGTTTTAAAAAGTTTTGATATCCAGATTGATTTCCTTGATAGAGCAGGTACCCATTATCCATCACGATTACCTGATTGGCGGATTGGATTACATCTTTATCTTGGGTAACCATTAGTAAGGTCCAATCTCCTCGAAATAAGTAAGATTGCACCCGTTCCTTTACATCTTTATCGAGATGCTGCAGTGCATTTTCCAAAATCATGGCTTTAGGCTGGCCTACTAGAGCCCTAGCCAGCATAATTGCCTGAGCCATTTTCCTGGAAAGCCCCCTTCCTTCTGGCAGTAAAATAGTATTCAAATCTTCGGGTAATTGGTATATAAACTCCTTTAAACCAACCAATTCAATAAGAAAATCCAATTGACCCTTATCAATTTCTCTTCCTATTAGGATGTTTTCGGAAATAGATCCGTGGAATATCTGCTGCAATTCCATACAGTCACCTACTACTGAGCGGTACTTATCCAAATGAATCAGTTCAAGTGAAAGGTCATTGATTTTAATAGTGCCTTTATAGGTCTGATAAAGCCCAGAAAAGAGTGCCAGCATAGCACTTTTACCACTCCCACTTTTGCCGGTAATTACAGCTTTAGTTCCTGGCTCTATAGTGAGTGTGACTCCATTCACGATAGGTTTACTCACATCTTTTGGCTGAAAAACAAGATTTTCCATCGCCAGCTTAATCCCGTTGGACTGCTGGGTGATGTCCTTTTCTGACTCTTTGTGGTCTTCAAGCTCGATATCCATGACCTGACCCAGTTTCTCAGAAGCCACTAGCGTATCATAAACTGTTTCTAAGGAAAGAATCAACTTCTCCACCGCGTTAACTACCATTAGGATAATCACCTCTGCCGCTACGAATTGCCCTATACTGATCTGCTCATTGATCAGCAACAAACTCCCTGCTATGAGCAAACTGGTGACAATCAGAACTTTGAACCCAATCAAAACCTTGTATTGTAGTATCAAAACAGCGAAGTGATTCGATCTAAAATCAATGTAACGCTTGAGCAATTTGTCTACACGAAGAATGGGAAGCTTCGAATTCCCTCCTACTAGCTTAAAGGTATTTAGCGTTCTTCCAATTTCCTCCAGCCAATAGGCCGTTTCGTATTTGTAGGTGGACTCTTTCAGCGCAGTAGCCATTCCTTTTGGACTGGTGAAATAGAAGATTGTGATCAATATCAGAACCAGCACAATTCCAAAAAGGATAAATGTGGCGTGATAAAAGGATAAGAGTATTAATCCGAAAATCACTTGTATTAGGGCAGTAGAATATTCCACCAAAATTTTCGAGACACCTTTTTGGAGATTCACTGTATCAAAAAAACGATTTACAATCTCAGGCGCATAAGATCCGTGTAGAAGCTCTGACTTGATCTTTGGCAATCTATAAGCCAAGGAAAGACCTGATTTTGCAAATATTCTTTGTTGCAATTTCTCAGTGATCTGTAGTTGTGAAATTTGCAAGAAACCTCCGAAAGCTATCCCTGCAGCAACCACCAAAACTAGAATAACCCAAGAAGTAGTGATCCTACCACCCAGCACGAAGTTTAAGATCGCCTGAATACCGAGTGGCAAAGAAAGCGCTACCAGACCATTCAATATTGCATAAAAGTAAATAGAATATACTTGGTCCTTTTCCTCTTTCAGCAGATTGAAAAATCGCTTCATCGGAGTGGTTGTATTTGAATTATTCATTGGAAATTGCCTTTAGTATTAAATCTTCAAAAAAGACTAGACGGTTTTTAGAATCCAGGGACTGCTCCGTCATACCTGGTAAATGCTTGGCATTGAATGCATGAAGTAAACTGGCCTCCATGACTGTGTAAGCCAAGGTTTTTGGATAAGGATAAGTGGGGTTTATCTCATAAATCAATTCAGAAATACGCTCACCGAAATTATAAACTTGAGCAAAAATTCCATTTTCATGCTCTACATCTACAGTCTTGGTCAGGTATCCTTTGAGTGATTCATTAACGACTATGCTTCGTAGGTTTTCTGGGTCTAAATGTGCGTTTCTCATGAAAAACGGGCCATTTACTATAAGTTTCATGGCAATGGTAAGTCGGGCCTTGCTGCTTTCCAAATTTGCAGTAGCATACACATAATTGACTTCCATCCATGCCCAATACCAGGCGGTAAGATACAGCAACAACATGTGTTTATTTTCAAAATATCTATAAACGGCTGCTTCTGTGACACCAATATGAATTGCCAATTTTTTAAAGGTAAAATTTTCCATCCCCAAATTACGAATGAGGATAGCTCCCTCCTGCACTATGGAACTTCCCAACTCAGAGCTGAAAGGTTCCTTAAGGTAGAGATTATCATGCACCTCCATCTTGATGTTATTCAACAAATTCTCCATAAAAATTCTTTTTGACTACCCTCATAACGCTGATCTATTGAAAAAGTTAACAAATCTTTCAAAAAGTTAGTAATACTAACAACATTTTGAAATCATATTAAATTCTGGGATTTTCTTCACTCCTTAGAAGTGTATAAATATGCCCAATAAATCAATAAAGGATGGATAATCACTAACCTAAACCAACCTGTCCAAGGTGGTAAACAAAGGCCGTTTTCTATGCAGGAATTTAGCTGTATGAAATAGACATGAGTAGGAATGAAAGCTATAAGCATGATAATTATTCCCCAGGATGCAAGAGGCCTTGATTTAGGAATTAATAGACCTATACCAAAACTAACTTCACATATCCCTGCCATTATATTTAAAAGGAAATGATTGGGAAGGTATTCTGGAATCAATCTCAAGTAACCCTCTGGATTTATAAAATGATTAAGACCAGCTAGTAGGTAAAAAATGGCCATTATATAAAGTGCAATGGATTTAATTTTATTCACTGGAGATGCTTTTAGGATTTAAACACGAAATATTCATTCATTTTTGTGGGAATTCGAAATCCGGTATCTTCCTGATTCATGACAAGAAACACTATATTTTTCGGTTTTAATGTTCGCCCTTGGGTCTTTTGGCCACCTTTTATTCTATTAATTGTTGCAGTTTTCAGTAGCATCATATTCCCAGAATCATTTATCTCAGTTTTCAGGAATATACAGCAACTGATACTTCGCAACTTTAGCCTAGGATTTAGCTGGGTTTCCTTGCTGATGACACTACTTACCATTGCTGCACTCTTTTCACCCATAGGAAAGTATAAAATAGGCGGCAAAAATGCGATTCCAAGACTAAATAGAATCAGCTGGTTTGCAATAGTTCTCTGCACAACCATAGCAGTTGGGATCTTGTTTTGGGGAAGTGCAGAACCGCTCTCGCATTTCCTCTTTCCGCCGGACTTTAAAAGATTTGAACCGAATTCAGAAGAAGCCAAGTCCTTTGCTTTGGGCGCATTGTATTTTCATTGGGGATTTACACCCTATGCGATTTATGCCGTTCCAGCATTAGTTTTCGCCTTAATGTACTACTCAGGTAAAAGCCGATTTAGCCTGGGAATAATGCTTAGACCCATTCTTGGAAGTTCTCCTCATCCATTCTGGGAAACTGGACTGGATATGTTCAGTCTTTTTGCACTTGTAACTGGAATGGCAGCAGCACTAGGAGCTGGGATTCTTAGTTTATCCGGTGGGTTTTTGGCTTTCTTCCCAGATCTAGACCCTACGTTTCTGACTGGCTTAATTACGCTGGCAATCTTAATAACCTTCATAATTTCCGCTTCAACAGGTATCGAAAAAGGGATCAAAAACCTGTCTCTGTTTAATTTGGGCTTCTTTTTCCTGATCGCTATCCTATTTGTGATTTTAGGAGAAAAAGCCCAAATATTCAGTTCAATTGGAATTGGCTTCAAGGAATACTTCACAAATTTCGCCGACCTCAGCTTACAACTGAGTGGTGCAGGAAATACTTGGACCTATGATTGGTCCACATTTAATTTTGCCATGTGGATGGCTTGGGCACCAATGACAGCGCTATTCCTTGGGAAAATAGCCATTGGTAGAACTGTCAGAGAGTTTCTATTGGTAAACTGGCTTTTTCCAGCCCTCTTTTGTTTGATTTGGATGGGAATATTCGGAGGAACTACCTTGGATTTTGCAGCCGATAATCCTCTTATTTATAAGAATCTATTTCTAAATTCTGGGCCAGAATCAATTATTTATAAGGTTTTTGAAGACATGGGCTATTTCAAAGTATTTGCCCAACTCTTCATCCTTGGTATTTTCATTTCCTATGTAACAGCCGCAGATTCCAGCACAGATGCTTTGGCAAGTATCAGTATGAAAAAGCAAACTGGAGATCCATTTCGATCAGATACAAATTTGAAAGTGATCTGGGGAGTCCTAATCGGCTTCTTATCTTGGGTTATGATTACTTTTTCAGGAATTGACGGGGTGAGGATCTTGTCAGTTATTGGTGGGTTACCCGCATTGTTTTTCCTGCTATTAGTATCAATATCACTCGTTCTAATTCTGATTTCACCCAAAAAATATTTATAAAATCAGTATCCGCGATATTTCAGCTTACCAACATTATAGAGGTATAAAACTTTCGAGTAACGAAGCATCAAGGGTAATAAAATCACATTTGAAACTGCTACCACGGTTAGGTACATCCAGACCTCAGGGCGCTCCATCAACACATTCAAAACTACCATAGTAGTAATAACCAACGCTACCGAAAAAGCATAGCTGACATACATAGCTCCATAGAAAAAATCGGGTTCTGCATGAAAATTCGCCCCACAAACAGAGCATGTCTTATTTACCTCAGACAATTTTCTATAGCTATATACAGGAACTGAGAATAAATCTCCTTCGTGACATTTCGGACATTTGGCCTTTGCAATTGCCTTAATGGTACTTTTATTACTCATGTCTGATTAGTATTGAAAATGGCGAATATCCAATAAGAAAGGGCTATCAAAATAGCCTTCTATCGATAAATCTCATCGATATCGTAGTCTTTGCCTATGCCCCACTGTAATAACTCTTCTATAGTATAGAATTCCAGTGTATCAAGGTCCTTCACTTTGAAATTAGTCCCTCTCAGACGGGAGATAATCTCCAATTGTCTGATTTCTCCCATGTTGATCAATTGGTATTTTCTACCTACACGCAGATTATCAAGCGCTATTGGCATATAAATTAAGCTTTATCTTTAATCACAACTCCAACAGCTTCAAAGGTAATTTCACGCTTAGGCTCAGTGATTTTTGCTACATCTTCCTTGCTCATTCCACCATCTTCAGCATAATGTCTCAACGTCTCGACATCCGTTTCTGTCAATATAGCCACGCCTTCCAAAATGATAGGATAACCCTGAGATGTAGTCGGAACAAAAAATCCGTAATCTTTAAAGGTAACGCGCATACTTTCTCCATTTGGTAGATCCATAGTAAGCCAGCAGCCTTTCTTGGTACAAACCTCCTTAATTTCACCTGCAATCTTTCCTTCAAAGTTTCCTTCTTTTTCAACCACAGAAATCATTTCCGCAGGAGAAACCACGTCGGCAACTTCAAGATCTGCTCCATAGTTTCCGGGGATTTCTTTGACAGAGCTTACTTCAGTTATTACTTCTTCAGCAGTTGAATCCGCTTTCTGATTTTGACAAGCAGTATTCAATGCGATTCCACAACCGAGTATAAATAAATATGATTTCTTCATAGCGTAAATGATTTAGGCTCAAAAATACGCCTAAGATTTGGAGAGAAAAAGGAAAGCTCAAATGTTTGGCAAACTTATAGCAATTCGGAATTCCTGCCTATTTAGCCTATCTATTACAAATAAATCGATTGCGAAAAAGATTTTAAACAATTTTTTCAATAAAACTTCAATTTTTTTAACAATCCTGTAATTTTACGTGCTAATTAACCTTTTGACCCTGCACATGCCTCATCCTACTAAATTTATCATCGATTTTGATAGCACATTCACTCAAGTAGAAGCCCTCGATATCCTTGGCGAAATCAGTCTTCTAAATGATCCTCAAAGAGAAGAAAAACTACAAGCGATAAAGGACATTACTGATAAGGGAATGGAAGGAAATGTGACCTTTCGTGACAGTTTGATCCAACGAATTGAAATACTCAAAGCTAATAAATCCCAAATCACTGATTTGATCGCTGCTTTGAAAAAGAAAGTTTCCAAGTCCTTTGAGCGAAATAAGGAATTTCTTCAGGAAAATTCTGAAAACATCTACATCGTTTCCAATGGATTCAAGGACTTCATTATACCCATAGTAGGAGCTTATGGAATTCATGAAAACAATGTTTTTGCAAATGAATTTGTCTATGATGATGCAGATAACATTGTAGACTTTAATCGTGACAATCCTCTCTCTCAGAATAATGGAAAAGCGGAAACGATCAAAAAAATCAATCTAGAAGGCGAAATCTATGTGATCGGTGATGGATATACTGATTATGAAATCAAAAAATCAGGTCTAGCCAATAAGTTTTATGCATTTACTGAAAATGTAAATCGTCCTAAAGTAACCAAAGAGGCTGATCACATTGCGCCTAGTTTAGATGAAATCTTATACGTTAATAATTTGAACACGAAATTCTCTTACCCGAAAAGCAGAATCAAGGTATTGCTCCTTGAAAATGTCCACCAAATCGGTGTTGATTTACTCAAAGAAGAAGGCTACGAAGTAGAAGTAGTAAGCTCGGCTATGTCTGAGGAAGAACTTTGCGAGAAAATCAAGAATGTATCCATCATAGGTATCCGTTCCAAAACTAATATTACGCGTAAGGTCCTGGAAAATGCCAATCGATTGATCGCAGTTGGTGCATTTTGTATTGGTACCAATCAGATTGATTTGGAAGCTTGTCAGGAAAAAGGGATAGCGGTATTCAACGCGCCATTCAGCAACACCAGATCTGTGGTGGAAATGGCAATCGCAGAGATCATCTTCCTGATGAGAGGTTTTGCAGATAAAACTGCTGCACTCCACCAAAGCAAATGGGATAAATCTGCAAGTGGAAGCTTTGAAATCAGAGGTAAAAAACTAGGCATTATTGGCTACGGAAATATTGGGGCCCAGCTTTCGGTTCTTGCGGAGAGTATGGGAATGAACGTATTCTATTACGATGTGATTGAGCGCTTAGCACTTGGAAATGCAACCAAAATCGACAGCCTTGACGAGTTGCTTAGCCTATGCGACGTGATCACACTTCACGTGGATGGCAGAAAAGAGAATGCAAACATTTTGGACAGATCGAAAATCGCCTTGATGAAGAAGGGGGCAATCTTGCTCAATCTAAGCCGTGGACATGTGGTGGAAATTCCTGCTTTGAGAGACGCAATTCTTTCCGGTCATCTTGCAGGCTGTGCAGTGGATGTATTCCCTGAGGAACCAAAAAACAATACCGAACCCCTGACCTCAGAACTCATCGGTCTTCCAAACACGATTCTTACTCCACACATAGGAGGAAGTACTTCTGAAGCTCAGGAAAATATCGCACGCTTCGTTCCAGGGAAAATCATGGAATACATCAACACAGGCAACACCTACAACTCTGTGAATTTCCCGAATATCCAGTTGCCTTTCTTACAAAATGCGCATAGACTGATTCACATTCACATGAACGAGCCTGGAGTTTTGGCTAAAATCAACCAGATTTTGGCAAACTTCGAAATCAACATTGTGGGACAGTACTTAAAGACTAATGAGAAGATCGGTTATGTGATCACAGATATCGACAAGGCCTATTCCACGGAGGCGATTGATGCGTTGAAACAAATCCCAGGAACAATCCGATTCAGAGTTCTTTATTAGGAATTACGATTTCTTCAAACCAAAAAGTCCCGAATTATCGGGACTTTTTAGGTTCAAGCTGTTTTATATTACTTATCCAACAACCTCCTATGGTAATTAATCTGCCCTAAATGGTAGCTAAAATGGCCAAAGAGGTGAATCAGGAAAAAATTGTAAGACATTTTACCGCCAAGTACTTCCAACGGATAATCCTTATCTAACATGCTCTCATCCAGACCTTCCAGGCTGGCGGTCACTACATTTTGAAGTTTCTCAACCATCGCGATCAATTCAGCTTTTGGAACATTCTTCCCAGCAAATTCAAACTCTCTATCTCTAGTGTAGTCGAAACCACCAATCTCTTTTCCTACGAAATTAGACATGTTCCCGACCAAATGAAGGCAAAGGTTACCTGCCGAGTTGGTAATGTTGTGTTCCACTTTCCATAGATTTTCTTCCTTGGAATAGGCGTTGATTTCTGCTTTCAACCGCTCAATATCCCGCTCAAAAAGTCTTATTAATTCTTTCAGTACCATAGCGTTTAATCTTTTAAAAATTTCAAATAGGCTTTAGCCATCTTTTCATCATACTTATTGGTAGCATATGCTGGGCCATTGTAGCATTTAGCGAATTTCGCCCAATTCTTAGCCTGCAAATGCTCTAAACAACCATTCTTTAAAATATATCGTCCAAAAACTTCTAGGTGATTCCGCTCATGGATGTACATTTCATCAACAAATTGCTGAACAGAAGGGTAACCCAACGGAATAGCATGAAATCCCATTACTTGGTAACTCCCCCAAGATGCTGAGGCTAATGCAGCCTCTCTAAATCGTGGTTCTGAAGATATGCTTGCTGCCTGTTCTAAACGCTCATACTCTCTTGGCCCACCTAAGTAGTGCTTTCTAGTAAAGCTTTTATAAAGGACATTTTGATTTGTATCGTTGGCAAAATCTTCTGGGTTTATTCCCCTTGCTTTCAATTGCCTCCAAAAAATATGGCCTTCAAATAAAATCTTTGGCCTTCCATCTATGAAAAATCCTTTCCCTGAGCTTTCAACCTCATTTACTGCCTTTACGGCTGCGAGATCGACCTGATACCTTTTTGAGAAATCTACCAGATCCTGCTCACCGAGAAATATGCCACCAAAAACTTCGGCTGGCTTCGTTTTGTCAAAAAGCATGGTCCATGTTTTGATTCCTACTTCCCCATCAACTACAAGTTGATTTTTACTCTGGAAATCCTTGACAGCTAAATCTGTCTCAACACCAAAATAACCGGAAGAAGGAGCGTCATAACCTAACTTTCTTAAGAGTTCCTGTAAAAATGATACAGAGGAACCTCTTGATTTGAGTTTTATGTATTGCATTACGATACGATTTAAAAATAAAAAGTACTTCAAGTTAATTGAAGTACTTCATAATCGCAATGACTTAATTAATAGCTTATTCTGGATCTATCACATTTTTCCGGTTTCCAAATTTACCTGGCTTGGCTGGTTTTGGTTCAGTAGCAGTCTTTGGTTCCGCCAGTTTTTTAGATTCCGCAGGTTTGGAACTTGCTTCAACCGGCGCTCCAGGATTAGTGTTTTCTCTCCTTGGAAATGGCTTTCTTTTATTCCCAGAACCTGATTTCTTGTTCTTATTAAATCCTGACTTTTTCTTTGACCCGAAGTCAGATTTGCTTTTAGAAGCAGTTCCAGTGTAGCTTGGACCAGCTTCAAATCCCTCTGGAAGTGGATTTTGAGTGACTTTCATGCCGATCAACTTCTCGATATTATCGAATTTGTACTGATCCTTAGGATTGACAAAAGTAATTGCCTCGCCCTCCATATCTGCTCTAGCCGTACGCCCTACTCTATGAACATAGTCCTCAGGATCGGAAGGCGTATCGTAATTAATGACCAATTCGATTCCAACTACATCAATACCACGGGAAATAATATCCGTACCAATAAGAATTTTAACAGACTTATTTTTGAAAGCAGACATGATTTTCTCACGCTCGACTTGCTCGAGGTCTGAGTGGAATGCTTCTATTTCAAATTGCTTTCTGAGCACTTTGTAAAGTGACTTTACCTTATCCTTGGTCGAAGCAAAAATGATTACAGCTTCGTAAGCTTTTTGAGAAAGTATGTTTCTGACCAATTCCTCCTTCTGTGTATCGTACACAGAGTACATGGATTGAGTCACACCTTTTGCTGTTTTGCCAATGGCGATAGATATTTCTGCAGGATTATTCAGAAACTTCATGCTAAACTGCCTGATCTTTGGAGGCATGGTTGCTGAGAAAAGTACTGTCTGCCGATCTTTAGGAAGGTAATTGACGATCTTAAGAATATCATCTGAGAATCCCATATCCATCATACGATCTGCTTCATCCAGAATCAAATGCTCCAGCGTAGAAAGATCTATTTTCCCCCCAGCCAGCAAAGCTATCAGACGCCCTGGAGTAGCCACGATGATTTCTGCACCAGTTTCAAGGGCTTTCTTTTGCTGCTCCCAGACGATGCCGTCTCCACCACCATAAATCGGTATTGAGCTTATTCCCAAGAAATAAGAAAAACCCTGAATCTGCTGATCGATCTGAATAGCAAGCTCACGGGTTGGTGCCAATATCAACGTATTTAATGTAGTGGTTCCATCCTTACTGATCTTGTTAAGAATCGGTAAGATAAATGCTGCGGTCTTACCAGTCCCAGTCTGGGCGCAGGCGATAAGATCTTTATTTTCCATGATGACCGGAATGGCCATTTCTTGGATTGGTGTTGGTTTTTCAAAACCCATTGCATCCAGTCCTTCTTGGAGCGAGGTTTCGAAATTAAATGATGAGAAGTCCAAATTGAGTGATTGTAGTATTATAAAAAGGAGGCGCTTTCGTTTACGCCTCTTCAAATATAGCCCCTAATTGTACAGAAACACAAATAGTTGGCTTTTAGAAAGTGCTAATATCGAATTCAATCCAAGTTTAAAGGATTTGATCTGGCTTCAATCTATCAATTAAGCTATATTGAAAATTATCCTGAATCTTCATTTGGTTTTAATTCAGAAACCGAAATGATTACTTTCTACTTCATATTTTAGTTTAGCCAACACACTCAATTTCAAAGATGATTTAAATCCATACACGATTTAGATCTTGTAATCAAATCACTTTTTCTATGAAAAAAATATATCTAATCACATTGCTATTACTGAGTATGAACTCCTTTGGCCAAGGTTTACCAGGCTTGGGAGCTGGAACTACCCCAACCAATAAGCCCATACTTCATGGAAAAAACTGGGTAGCGATTACTGGAAAACCACTAGGGGCAACTGCCGGAGCTACTATTTTTCAACAAGGTGGAAATGCCGTAGATGCTGCCTGCGCGATGATTGCAGCCACTTCAACTATGTGGGATGTGCTTTCTTGGGGTGGAGAAACTCAGGCATTGATATACAACCCAAATACGAAAAAGGTAATTGCAATCAATGCATTGGGATATGCTCCCACTGGAGCTACAGTTGAGTTTTATAAATCTCAGGGGATGGATTACCCACCTCAATATGGACCACTGGCAGCCACTACTCCTGGAACTCCCGGCGGTATAATGACCATGCTTGCAGAATATGGCACCATGAGTCTAGAGCAGGTCCTCAAACCTTCTATGGAACTTGCTAAAGGATATCCTATCGAAGCACAAACTGCTAATGCGATGGAATCTCAGAAAGCTCGAATCAAAGAATGGCCTTATTCAACAAAGATTTTCCTCCCTCATTTAGGGGAAGAAAGGGAGGCTCCAGAAGTGGGCGAGATCTTCATTCAAGATGATTTACTCCAAACACTATCCAAATTGGTAGAAGCTGAAAAGAAAGCTTTGAAAGAGGGAAAACCCAGAAAAGAAGCAATCTATGCAGCATATGACAGGTTTTACAGAGGTGATATTGCAAAGGAAATTGTAAGAGGAACACGGGAACAAGGTGGACTTTTTACGGAAGCCGACTTGGCTAATTGGAAAGTGAAAATTGAAGAGCCACTGCACATCAATTACAAGGGAATTGATGTTTACAAATTGCAAGAGTGGACTCAGGGTCCTGTGTTGCTTCAATCTTTGAATATTCTGGAGAATTTTGACCTTAAGTCTATGGGATACAATTCCGCCAATTACATCCATACAGTTTATCAAGCAATGAATTTGGCTTTTGCAGACCGAGATTTTTATTATGGGGATCCAGCTTATGTTGAATCTCCAATGAAAGGGTTACTCTCGAAAGAATACGCGAAAGAACGATCCAAATTAATAGGAGAAGTAAACGATCCAAAAATCACAGCTGGTGACCCCTATCCTTTTCAAGGTGGAACTAATCCCTACCTGGATATTCTAAACAAGAATCAAGAGGCCATGGCTTCGCTTACTCCAGATCAGTTCAATTCGACTCTTGACGAACATTTTATCTCTGGCTTTCAAAGCGGTACTACTTCTGTGGAAACTGCAGACGCTGAAGGCTGGGTAGTGTCTGTCACTCCAAGTGGCGGTTGGATTCCTGCGGTAGTTGCAGGCAATACAGGAGTAGGCTTGTCACAGCGAATGCAAAGTTTCGTCTTGGATGAAAAACTCAGCCCATACAATCTTCCCGAGCCAGGAAAAAGGCCCAGAGTAACACTCACTCCAAGTTTAGCAATGAAGGATGGGAAGCCTTTGCTTGCATTTGCAGTGCAAGGCGGAGACTCCCAAGATCAGAATCTTTTGCAGCTTTTCTTGAATATTGTGGAATTCGATATGAATGTTCAGGAAGCTACAGAAGCAGCAAACTTCAATTCTTATCAAATGCAAAGCTCCTTTGGAGATCATGAATCGCGTCCAGGAGCTATGGTTGTGAGAGAAGATACACCAACTTGGTTACGAAAAGAATTAGCAGAAAAAGGCTATAACATAGAACTTTGGAACAAGACTTCCGGACCAGTCAACGCGATATGGTTTGACTGGAAGCATGGAACCTTCTGGGGAGGGAGTAGTGATTATGGAGATGATTACGGGATAGCCTGGTAGCTAATCAATTGAAAAGCCTAAATATTCTAAAAGAATGAACAAAAGTATTCTATCCTACGCCTTACTGATTTTACTTTGCTTAACTGCGTTTAGGGTAAAACAGCCTAATATTTTGATTATTGGAGATTCTATTTCTATAGGGTATACGCCATTTGTAATAGATCATTTCAAAGGGAAAGCAACAGTCACCCACAATCCTGGCAATGCTCAGCACACTGGAACTGGGCTGGAAAAAATAGATGAATGGCTTGGGAATGAAGAGTGGGAGATTGTACAGTTTAATTGGGGTTTGTGGGACCTTGCCTACAGACATATTGATGCAAAACCCTATGGTAACCGAGATAAGGTCAATGGGACAGTTACTTATTCGGTGGAGGAATATGCTAAAAATCTGGACTCGCTGGTGACCCAGATCAAATCAAAAACCGATGCCAAATTGGTTTTTGTGACTACCACTTATGTTCCAGAAGAAGAAGCTGGCAGATTTACAACTGATCCAGAAAAATACAATACTGCTGCGATCTCCGTGATGAAAAAACATGATGTACTAATCAATGACATCTATCAAAAGTCAAAAAAGATTCACAAGAATCATGGAATAGGTTCAAATGATGTGCATTATAAAAAAAAGGGATATAAGTTATTGGGGGAAAATATTAGTAGCTTTTTAGAAAAACAGCTGGAGTAACTATTCACCTAAACACTTTGAAAATTTTAAGATGGCACCAACTATTAAAAATCTTCCTGAAACATTACTCATAGGTAAAAAAGTGAGAATGAACTTCTTGAACAACAGAACTCAAGAGCTTTGGAAATCTTTTATGCCTAGAAAAAAAGAGATTTTGAATAGTATAGGCGATGATCTGTATTCTGTAGAAGTATATGATTCCCTCTCCTATTTCGATACTTTTTCTCCTGCAAATGAGTTCGATAAATGGGCTGCCGTGAAGGTAGAGGATGGTAAATCTCCACCAGAGGATATGGAAAAGCTGACTATTCCCTCCGGTCTTTATGCAGTATTCCTATTTAAGGGAAAAGCTAGTGAAGCTCCCGCTATGTATCAATATATTTTGGGCACCTGGATGCCAAGTTCAGAATACCAATTGGATCATCGACCTCATTTTGCTGTGATGGGAGAAAAACACAAGAATAATGACCCGGATTCCGAGGAGGAGTTTTGGATTCCGATAAAATCTAAAAGTGATTGATGAAAAAGAGTGCCCAAGGATCATTTCTGGGCACTTTATAGCTTTTGGCTACATTATATTATTCGATTAGCTTGATTCCTTAAATCCCAAATCCAGCATCTTGCTTTTCTGATCTTTTGGAACTGCCACATTAAAACGCTTTCCAGTAGTGCAAAAACATGCATAGCAACCTTGCACTACACCATCTCCCGTAATCGATAATACTTTTGCTCTCTTCACTCCTTCTACCTTCAGGTAATCTTCGATGGCATTCTCCGTTTCTGCATTAGATGTGTTTGAGTTTGTGTTCCATGGATCAGCACAACCAGTTTGATCCCAGTAGAATTCTATCCAGCCAATCGGCACATTATCCTCCTGACAACTTTGGAGAAATAGAAGAAGTAGTACCGGAAGTGCTAAATAGTATTTCATTGAAAGGATTTATAAAAAGACGATAGAGTAAGACTAGATGCTACAAATCATCCGAAGCATTTCCTCTAAGAGTCATTGCATCCTCATGGTCTGTATCTCCACAGACCCTTTTTAATCACAAAAAAAACAATTTTTGCTCGCGTTCTCTGTGCCACCCTCCGCGACTTTTGGGTTTCCCAATTTACCCAAAAAGCTTCTCCAAGATCTTGTATGTAATCAAATAGGTAGGCCTCACTCCTTCCATTCCCAGAGCTCCTGAAGCAAGCGTACTTCCAGTCTCCAATGGATTGTCTGAAGCGTAGTAAGCGTAAAGTACTTTCACATTGGAGCGAATGGATTTACGGATTTTGGATGCCGACTGAATGGCCTTTTGGTAGTGGGCACCTTCCATTTCAAGACCAACTGCTTTCCATGAAGATTCCATAAAGTAGGTTAGGATGTCTTTATTCTGAAGAGAAGTACCCAAAACCGAAATCATAGGCCCTTCATATACGCCCAGTCCAAAACCTTCAAAATCTGCTTTCTTCAGTTCATTTTTGAAAGGATAGTTATCTGCAGTTCCTTCAAATACGTGTGCATTTGGAATCATTAAGTCGCCTTTGCCACCGTATAAAATTCCAGCTTTTCCCATAATAGAGGTAGAAACTATGTCGAGAGGAATTTGCTTTCCATCTTTATTATATGGCTTAAGCAACTCATCAAAGCATTCATACGCTTGCTCACCAAACGCGTAATCCATCACCACAAACACTGGTCGCTTTGAATGCTCTTTTGGCAACTTCACTCCAGGGATTAATTCATCTTTCTCCAAAAGTGCAGTATCTATGATCTGCGCGCCAATGTTGGTCCCTGACTCATCGGGCAGATTGATAAACCCATGATTTGCAGCATATTTATCAATGGCTTGACCTTTATTGTTTTTGGCTTTGACAGAGATATCCATTACCACCTTTTCAAGTGATTCGTAGTTCTTCAGACCTAGCAATTGAGGAGCGTAGATTGTATTCACAACCGAGTGAAGGTTGGCAGAAATAATGTGGATAGGACGCTTCAGTAAATTGTGCTCATCCAAGGCAATTTTTATTCTTCTTGCCCACATTTCTCCATACACGTGATGGCCGATTCGCTCTCTAAGCGTAGTGGAAAATGAAATCTCGCGGTCCAGATTTTTGGTTGCTTCCTCCTGTGCTAGTTTTCCCATGTGATAAACAATGGAAAATAGGCTATTGGAATTATTGCTTTTCTCAAATTTATCTACAGCCTGAATCGTCTCTTCGTAAGTTCTACCGATCAGGTGACTTAAGTATGCAGAAGCTGCTTCCTTCTCAAACTCCTCACCTGCCGCTTCCTTTTGTACAAACTCTTCGAGCATCAGCCAATTGGTAGAAATTTTCCCTTTAGGATCTGTGCTATTGTTATAGATTTTGTTTGACTCTATGTATAAAAATGTCAAGTGAGTCAAAATATCGTAGATATCAGAACGGCCTCTGGTCATCTCCACATACATGATGTGCTCATCTAGTCGGTAGCAATTTCTCTTTCGCTTGGCCGGAACAATCGCCTCTAGTTTTGAAGTTTCATAGCCTTCCCGGCTAATAAGACGTACAAACCGACACTCTTCAATGCCTCTTGGAAGTCGCTCCATGACGTAAAGCAAACCATCCAATTCGATTTTTTCATTGTCCGTAACCAATCCGTAGATCTCAGGACTCAACACGCGTAATGCATCAACAAGACTTTCACCAGATACTCCCATTGGTTTATAACTACCTCTGGTAAAAAGGTGTCTCATCGTAATATACAATCGCTCGATCGCAGCTCTGGATTCGTGTGCTCTAGTTCTCTTCATAAATGCAAGTGGGTTTTGCAAGGCAAAAGTACTAAATACTATTTTATGATTATCCGCAATGATGCCAGTAGCCTTAGATTCTTTGCTTGGTTGGCTGGAAGACCCCTGCCCGAACTACAGGCGGGGATGACCGAAGACCGAAGCGGCCTCAAAGCTAGGGTATACCATCTATTAAGTCGCTTTTATCTATTTACTGGTAACAAAGAGGATATACATATACTATTTTAAGCGTTCTGCAAAAAATTCTTTCAGCTTATTCACTTTTGGAAGAATTACGAATTGACAGTAAAGTTGAGTACCGTTTTGGTTGAAATAATCTTGGTATCGATCTTCCGCTGGATAAAAGTTAGCATAGGCTGTGATCTCTGTTACTATTGGCCTTTCAAACACATTAGACATATTTAATTGGGCTTTTAAAGTTAATGCTAACTTTTGTTGTTCAGGATTGTGGTAGAAAATAGAAGATCTGTACTGTGGGCCTGCATCAGCTCCTTGTCTGTTGAGAGTTGTGGGATTATGTGTAGCCCAAAAAATCTCCAAAAGTTGAGTTAAGCTTATTACTTCGGGATCAAAGTAAACCTGAATTACTTCTGCATGCCCCGTGGTTCCACTACCAATTTGCTCATAACTAGGGTTCTCTATATATCCTCCTGAATATCCTGAGACTACTTTCTCAACTCCATTAATTCGTTGAAAAACTGCTTCTATACACCAAAAGCAACCAGCACCCAAGGTAATCAGGTCCAATCCTTTAGGAATATGCACTTCAGTTTTTGGTAATTCTAAGACTACATCCATAGCTTTTTGCACATCTTGAATATCCAACTCGGGAGAATCTTCTTAAGTTTTGCTTGGAGATGAGAGCTCTAGAGATTTCGACTTTAAGAAATTGAAATCAGTAGCCTCCTCAACTGAAGTAATCGCCACAAGCCCTTCTTGCTGTAGTGCTATTGCAGTAGTATTTACCTCTTCGAGAAAGAGCTCCCAATCTTCAGGGTACATTTGCATGACAACTTCAGCCGTGCTGAATATTTCTCCTTTATTTCGCTGGAGCTTATCTAAAATGGCTGTTCTAAGAACTTCCATGACTAGGGTTTAGCTACATACCATCACAAATGCTGGCGGAAGGTTTTTTAAAGTAAAACTTAAACTAACTTTATCAAAGTGCTTTTTAAAAAGATTTTTCAACAGATAGGAATAGCATATCTGTATAAAATAGCCGCTTTGATTCAATGCAATTTTGGAGTTGGAAAGAATAGCGTCTTTCACTTCTGGTGGAATAAAACTAAAAGGTAATGAGGATAAAATATAATCTACTTTCCTTCCTTCTAAGTAGTCGGCTATGTTTTCAGCAGAATCATTAATAATGCGGACATTTTGCTGAGGAAACATCTTCTCCATAGATTCGCAAAAAGATTTACTGATCTCAAAAACTAAAAGTTCTGAACCTGGGTCCATTCGATCTACTATCCCCTGTGTAATGCTTCCGTCCCCGCCTCCAAGTTCCACAATTAGTTTAGCACCTTGCAGATTGGTATGCGATAACATTTTATTAACTAATGCCTTTGAGCTGAAAGTTACCGCTCCTGTTGTGCTTAAGTTGCTGTATAATTCCAACAACAAATCCGATTTACCCATATAATCTTTGATTCTCTCCTTGAAGATACCTGATTTTGCCCTATCTTTTGAGTCTTCACCCATAAAATTGTCGCGTAAATATGGCCCAAAAGGCTGAAATTCGATCTAACCTTCCTGTAAAAATTCAAACAACTCTCAGTAATTTCTGGAGTATGTCCCTGATTTTCTCAACTTTAATGCTCTTGTTGAGAGTCGCAGAATTACTTTTAATTTTCCAGACTCATCCCATCCGAATCAGTTTTCGTGCTGTCATAGGTTATAGTTTTTATGAGGATATCACTTGGATTCTATATTTTCTGGGCTTGCTTTTTATTTTCCACATAACTAATAGTTTATTTTCAGTTAAGTTTGCTAAATGGTTTACCAGATTCTGGCTAGTAATTGCATTACTCGTTCAAGCTTCCTTACTTTTCTATTTCAACAAAACTTTTGTCCCGCTCGGAAAGGATCTTTTTGCCTATAATGTAAATGATATTATTCTAACTGTACAATCTTCAGGTCAACTCAACGTCATGAGTATAGGAAGTGGAATTCTAGTCATTTTTATCCTTTTCTACATTTTTCATTTCTCCAATAAATACCTGAATTTCAGCTTAAAGACATCAATCTCATTTACAATTAGCACCTACTGGTTTGTCATTTTATTTTATTTCATTCCCATTAACGACCCTGAAAAATTTGACGAAACTAAAGCCAATATTCAGCTCAACAAATCAAAATATCTGTCGGAGCAAGCATTTGACTACTTCGCCTATACCAATGAATATTATTTCGATTTCTACCTGAGATCTTCCAATGAAGGTTTATTCATTAGAAAGGAATATACAGATCCGGTTTACCCATTTCTTCATCAGGCAGACTACCCAGATGTATTAAGCCCTTATTTTGACAGTCTGTTCACTGCCCCAGACATCGTGTTTGTCCTGATAGAAAGTTTGGGTAAAGCCTACTCAGGCAAAGATGCTTATTTGGGGAGTTTTACGCCCTTTCTAGATTCACTGGAGGCTCACAGTCTGGTTTGGACTAATGCAATTTCATCAACTGGAAGGACTTTTGGTATTTTACCGGGTGTTTTTGCCGGACTTCCTTATGGGGAAAGAGGTTTTCAGGAGTTATTTGAAGACTTCCCGAATCACAGGAGCTTGATTAGTATTCTAAATGATAATGGCTACGAATCAACTTTCACCATTGGTAGTGATGTGAACTTTGATCACCAAAAGGAATTCTTGGAATTTTCTGATGTCACTCAAATCATAGATATAGATGATTTTGATCCAAAATACAGTAAAATGCCTCCTGCAAATGGTTTCACATGGGGTTATGGTGACAAGGAAATTTTCAACAATGGGCTTAACTACTTCCCTAGATCAAGTGAAAAACCACAATTAGGAATATTCCAGACTATCACCTCCCACGATCCATATTTAGTCCCTGAGAGGGAGTTGTATTCTCGGAAATTTGAAGATCATCTGGAAAACTACCTGAACCTGACAGAAGCTAAGAAGGCAGAATACCGAGATTATCAGAATATCTACATGACCATTCTTTATGCAGATGACGCCGTAAAAGATTTTATTACCACCTACAGCGAGAAGCCCGAATTTGCCAATACCATATTTGTATTCACCGGGGATCACCGCTTACCAGACATCCCGATGGCATCTAGACTGGATCGCTTTCACGTGCCCCTGATTATCTATTCTCCGCTGATCAACAAGCCCACCTATTTTAAAGGAATGATAAGTCACTTTGAAATCACCCCTTCTTTATTAGCGTTTTTACAGGCACAAGTTGGCATAGAACTTCCTCAGGAAGACATTTGGTTGGGACAGGTTATGGATACTTCCAGAGTATTCCAATCTCAAATAGCAATGCCTTTGATGCGAAACAAAAATCAGCTGATGGAGTATGTGGATGGTGAATATTTTCTGTCGGATAATCAGCTGTTTGTAATTTCTGATGGCCTGAACATCGATCCCATTGAAGATCAAAACATCAAAAATAAATTAACTGGACAATTTGAAGACTTCAAAAACAAAAACAACTATATAGTCCAAACCAGAAAGCTTTTACCTACTGATAATTAACTAGTTTCGATCTTGTTTTCTATAGGTTTTTTCTAAAACCTGAGACAATAGAGGATAATAATAATTCCAATAAAAGCTCTGTCGATCATTAAAATTTGACAAAATATGAAAGCCTCGCCAGAGACTTGGTAAGCCTTGGAAGTGAGCAGAGCCCATTTGAGTTCCCAAATCCGAAAAGTCACCGGAAAAATAATAATACTGTCCTTTTCCCTCATCACGGACTACTGCGGCAGGGAAAAACCTTGGAAGCCCCATTTCCCGCAACTTTTCGTTACCTAAATCAGAAGGATCTATATCGTAATAAGAAATCACCTGATAATCACGCTCGATCAATACCACATCAAACCAATCAGGATACGGTACAACTTCCGGTAGCTTGAATCCGTGTTTGTTGATTTTTTGTGTGCGGATCTTTGGCGTTTCACCAAAATAATCTACCCCATTGGTAAATACTTCCACAGTTCCATTTTCATGGACAAAAACAATCCCTGGACCTGGAGAAACCCAGTTTCCTTCATGTTGCTCCAGGTATTGACTGATAAACCATTTGGGGATATTCTTATTGATCGTAGTATCCATCTGATCAAAATACCTCCCTATCCAACCTGTCCATTTGATTCCCATCAAATTCTCAAACTCAGTTCTTATACCCAGTGGTGTAGGTGAAGCCATCGTGTTGAATTCTGCAATAATAGTTTTCTTTTGAGAAGCTGCCTCACGCAGTAAGTTAATGTCTCCTCGATTCAGTCCGCCGTAAATCTTCTTAGATAACTCATCAGGGTCCATTTTAATAAAATCGTTTTCAAATACGCCATACGTATCCGTATAAAAGAGAACATCAAGTTCATTGGCTTTCTTTACTATTTCTTTTTCAGACAGTTGCGTAAAGTCTTTAAAAGTCCCAAATGAAGAGGAGGTATCAGGGTAAAACCCAATATAATCTCGTTCCTTATCGTAAAATTCTCCTGCCGAATTCCTGAATTTCAAATGCTCTAAAGCCCAGAAAATTGATTGATGCTCTTGATAACGGTCGTTGGGCACTGTTTTATCAATAACCAAAACCTCCAAGTCTTTAGAGGGATAAATAAGCCAAAATAAATAGCTAAATAAGGGTACTACAATCAAAACAAACAGGATAGGAAATATCCTTCTTAGTGAGATTATGGATTCTTGAGTAAATAGCTTTTTCATTAAAACCTATATTCAACTCCCAATGAAAAATTCAAATTGTTTCTAAATCGATCTGGTCCCAATTCATCGCGGCTATACCCCGTGAATGCATATACCATAAAGCGATCTGTCAACAACTGCTGGTATCCGGCTCTTGCTCTATATGAATTCAAAAGTTGGGTTGGATCACGGGTTTCCTCATCCGGAGAAACCCCAGAACTCAACTGCAGAGAGAAAAAATCCTCACCAGTTTTGAAATAATACCGAGCCTGCAAGTTCGCAGAAGTTCCCAAGCTATTTCCAGTACCAGGAATTAAATTCGCACGGAGATTGAACCACCAATTGCCAGTATATTTTCCGAGGGAAGCGGTATAGATGTAAGTAGGCTCTGCAAATTGTAAGTATCGAAATCCACCATCTACCTCCCATGCTTTCGGAAGATTGAAATAAACTGAAGCTCCTAATCGAAAATCAGGAAAAAAACTTGCGTTTGAACCGCCTACATTAAGATATGCATAAGCTTTTTTACCCAAAGAAGGATAAGCATCTAATTCAAAAAGCGTCCCGTTGCCATCAAATCGTGATGATTGTGTCACTCTCCCTATTAGCGTTCCCGTCAACTTAGTCCTGGTCCTTGCATAAAAAGAAAAGGTATTCCATGGAGTAAGCTCACCTTCAAAAGAGTCATAATCGTAGGTGGCCCCTACCGCATTATTTCTTCTCAGACGCTGCAAGTTTTGCATGTACTCTAGCAAGTTATCATTCTTATATTTCTTCTTAAAAAGCTCTTCTGCTATCTGATAGGCAGCGTTATAATCTTCTCGATAGTATAGCAATCTGGATTCTCTGTACCGGATTGCATTTGGTAGCGGTGTACCTAAGTTTTCTCTGGCTTTAGCCAGAACTGCGTCTGCCCGATCATATTGCTCTGCCCAGGATAAATTATCTAAATATGCTACATATCCATCTTCATAGGCTGGGGAAGCTAGTATCGCACGCTCCAAATAAATAGATGCTGAATCGTTTTTACCTTCCCAGGCAAAGCTTCTACCTACTAAAATTAGAATATCCGCATACTCAGGATATTTGGACAGCGCTCTAAATGCAATCTTTCTACCTTCTGCATATTTTCCATCCAAAATCAAGGCTCTGGCATCCACAAGCAATACGTCTGGGTCAAATGAATCCTGAGCCTTGAGACTTATTGAGAATACCAGGAAAGAAAACAAAAGAATAAGGGCTTTTTGCATACGGTTAAGAATTTAAGGTAGTTGGCTCTATATTCTTTTTGTCTTCGGACTTTTTAAAGCCAGTACGGATCATTTGACCCCAGCCACCTTTTCCTTTTATAAAATCCCAATGTCCGCCTAATCCCCAATAAACGATCTTCGGGTGAATAAACATCGGCTCTAGAAAAACGGTCATAATCAGCTTATTGAGATCCTTTTTATCCTTGTAATTATTATATGAAAGCTGCTCATACAAGATGCTGAAGGAGGATACCAATATGGACAGCAAATACAACACTATAAATAATGCGATGAAGTAAAAAGCAGAGAAATCACCGATTATAATAAGAACCAAGGTGTAGAGTAATCCAAGTAATTCCAGTACTGGAGCCATTTTTTCAAACACACTCCAATAGGGATACGACATCATTCCCATAATCTTATAACTTGGATTCAATCGGATTACCCGGTGAAGTTGTAAGGTTTCGATCGTACCCCGCATCCAGCGATTTCGCTGTCGGGAAAGTACTGCCCCATCTTCTGGAACTTCCGTCCAGCAAAGCGGGTCGGGTACAAAACCGACTTTATATGGGATATTTCTCTCCTCCATATAGCGACGCATGCGTACCACCAATTCCATGTCTTCACCTACGGTCTTTGGGAAATACCCGCCTACTTCCACGACCAATTCTCTATTAAAAAATCCAAAAGCTCCAGAGATAAGCATCAAGCCATTCACTCGGGCCCAGGCCATTCTCCCCATCAAAAATGCTCGACAATATTCTATTACCTGAAACCTTCCCAAAAGCGAGGTTGGAACTCTATATGTAGTTACGGTGCCATCTTGGACATCACAGTTATTAGCTATCCCAATAGCTCCACCCACGGCGATGACTTTCCTATTTGTCTCTTCCATAAATGGCCTGACCATTCGCGTCAATGACTCATGGGAAAGGATACAATCCACATCGATACATGCCAGTATTTCCTTGGATGAGACATTAATACCGGCATTCAGCGCATCTGCTTTTCCACCATTTTCTTTGTCTATGACCACTAGTCTGTTATATGAACGATTTTTGGATTTATAAATCCCTCTAACTGGTGCTGCATCAATTTCTTCGTTATACGCAAAATCAGTGATTTCCAATTCGAATGCACTGATGAGCTTTGACAGGGTATCATCTTTAGATCCATCGTTGATGATAATCACCTCAAACTTACCATAATGAAGAGAAAGCAAACTTTTTACGTTTTGAACTATATTCTCCGCTTCATTATATGCTGGTGCCAAAATCGATACACTAGGGGCAATCGGCGAAGTAATAATATCCTGATAATCAGCAAATTGATTTTTTCTTCGATGATCCCTCATTTCAAGTGCGCTGAGAACCATAATCAGTATGTAGGTAGTGATTACAGAGAAGCTAAGGAGTAAAAACATAACTCCTAGCACTTCCATTATCAGATAAAATAAAAAACTATACATCTATCAAAAGAGGGTCTGAAAGGTGACTATTGATGGTTTGGGTATCTAGGGCAGAATCTCGATTTACGAAATCGGTGTAGAGGGCCGAATCTAAACTTTGCAGGCTTTTCAGCAAGGTCATTTTTAGTCTGAAGCTAGGATTGCCAGCTAATAATTCCAAAATAATCTTAGCAGACTGCTCATCACCTATAGTCCCTGCAGCCTTTGCAGCCATGATGACTAATTGTGTGTTTTCTGACCTCAGGCTTGAGTTGACCAACTCAGTATGACTTGGCACACCCAAATATTCGAATGTTTTGATGATCTCAATCTTTTCTACTTCGGTAACACCATCAAACTTTTCCTCCAACTTAGCAAGTAAATCTACCCGGCCAATTACTCGAACTAGCTTATATCCAAATAACCTGATACTTTGATTTTTAGAGTCAAATAAGTTCTCAATATTTAACTCTCTATTGCTAGACAAATACTTTATGATCCGTAAATAATTCATTTGCTGCCAACGGGAAAGGGGAAAAGCCTGATCCCTGAGGAAAGAAAGATTGATATCTTCTGATAGGGTTAATACAGTCGCTACAGCCTGGGAACGAATGTGGAAATTTGGAGAATTGACATGCTTCTGAACCTCTTTTATTGCCTCACCCAAATCCATCTCATTCACTTCCACCAAACCAGTCACCACCTTGTCCCATTTAGAGCTTTTCAGTTTATCCATAGTGGCCTTATCTAACTGAAGCCTTTTATAAAGAGCCTTCAGTTTCAATTTAAAGTCCCCTTTCATCTTCTTATTTAGAGCCAAAATACGCTCCACAAGAACCTGGTTGTAAAGCGGTTTTTTCAGCTGTTTTGCTGGGAAACTTTGGTAAAGTTCTTCATCGCTGAGTGACTCTAACTCTTCAAGGCTTTTTTCAAAAAGTATTTCAGAAAGCGGACCCACCACCTGCTCATCGTAAACGGTCAACAATACTTCCTTCCTATTTCTCCTGGCTTTGAAAATCAGCATAAAGAGGATCATCAAAAATGCAAAAACGAAAAAGAGGGAAATTATGACAGAAATCGCAAATATTTTAAAATCACCAAAATAGGCTGATGTACCTGATAACGTAGGGGAATAACGCTCTTTATTTGCTAAGGAAATCACGTCTTTCCCGTTCACATTAGTTGGTGTTTTTGCTATAATATCACCGTTACGTAGCAGGTTTGATACAAATTCTAAGGCTGCAGGGAAAGTGTTTTGCTCTTTGTAAATCAAAAATTGAATAGCAGCAGAAACTGAATCAGACTGCAAAAGACTATCCTTTCTGGCCAAGGCTGAAGTGTATTCAGAGATCAGACCAATTTTGGTATCTGTTGCTGTTAAGCTGTCCACAGGAGTACCATCAGTTGCATCTATCAACCGAAACTCCAAACCAGGAATTTCACCCTGATTGATTAAAAATTGGACAAATGAAGCAGAATCGGGCAGTATTTGCTCTTCCTGGCCTAGCACCTTGTTGGTTTGGGCCATTAAAAAAAGTAAGAACGCAAGTACTATGGCTCTTTTACCTTTCATGAATTATAATCTGAGAATCCGTTTAACACGAATAGCAAGCTCATTCGGGTTAAATGGCTTAGGAATGAAATCTGCTACACCCAAATTGAATGCTTCCAGAACAACTTTTTCCTCTTCGCCAAGAGAGCTTAACACTATTATAGGGGTTTGCGGTTTAGTTTTAATTGCATGATGGATGATCTCAATTCCATTTTTGAAAGGTATCATTACGTCAGTAATAATTAGGTCGAGGATTTCACTATCTATTGCAGCAATACCAGCATTGCCATCTTTTACCAATACCGTATCGTAACCATCCTTTTTTAAGCGAAACTGAACTAAGCTAGAAATAAGTAAATCATCCTCAATTATCAGGATTTTTTTCATTTTTTTTCGGGTGATGCTAGGGTCAAATATAAGATCTTAAGTGTAAAACAATAGCGAATTAACCAGTCAAATAAATCTTCTTAAGTAAGGATGTTTCTTGAGGATTTAAAATAGCATTTCAAATCCAATTTCTTGCCATTGATCAAATAATAGGGAGTCAAAAATAATTCCAAAAGGATTCTGAAATCCCTTTTATTAGCTTGCTTTCAGAAAAACAACCATCAACCTGTAGGGATTTGACCTTATTCAACCTTTGATAAATAGCTTATTATTGAATGTGTCAATCACCCTCATTTTCTTAAAAATCAAATCAATCATATGAAAAAACCACTACTGTATGCAGGTGTTTTTTGCTTCATGGTTTCTGGATTGCTTTCTTCTACTTTGGCACTTGCCCAAAGTGATCCCTCGGGAAAGAAACCAATCACTGATACTTATGCAATAACAAATGCAACCGTCTTCACATCTCCTGGACAAGCTGGTGTAAAAACCACAGTTCTTATAAAAAACGGACTGATCCAAGGTGTCGGCAATAATCTCGCTCTACCTAAAGAAGCCAAAACGATTGCTGGAGATTCACTTTTCATTTATCCAGGATTTATAGCTGGTGCAAGTGATGTAGGTATTACCCGACCAAAAGATCCTGAAAGGCCAGATGACTTTGTGTCTTCCAATCCATCTGACGAAATCGCAGGTATTACGCCTTGGAGATCTGCAGTTGATCAATTTTCTATCAAGGATAGTAAAGTTGATGACCTGAGAAAAGTCGGATTTACTATTGTTCAGATTTCTCCTGAAGGCGGAATGATAGCCGGAAAAACTGCAATTGTATTATTAGGATCTGAAAACTCAACTAATATCCTGAAGGAAAATACAGCGCTGGCTGCCAATTTTAGAGGTTCCAGAGGAATGTATCCTGGTACTGCAGTTGGCGTCATGGCTAAATTCCGAGAAGTGTATGATAACACCATGCTCACTTCAGAAAGATCTCAGAAGTATAGTACGGTGGCTGGTTTGAAGCGCCCTGAGATCACGCCTACTTACAGTGCAATGCAAGAAGTAACCACAGGCCAAATTCCGGTTATGTTTACTACTTCTTCAGATTTGGAAATCAGAAGAGCAATCAGCCTTCAAAAAGAAAAAGGTTTCAAGTTAGTTTTAACTGGTTTGGAAGAATACGAAGGCGTGCTTGATGTAATAAAAGCTTCTGGAGCAGCAGTATTAGTAAAACTGGAAATTCCTGATGACAAAGCTATCAAAGCTCAGAAAGACGATGCGACAGCCGAAGTAAAGGAGTTGAATGCCCGAGTGAAAAAAGCATATGATGACGCCATTGCTCAAGCAGGGAAGTTGGAAGAAGCTGGAATTCCATTCGCATTCTCTATCGTAGGTGTAAAATCTGGTGACATCATGAAAGCACTTCAAAAGATGATCGCTAGCGGCCTTTCTGAAAAAGCTGCACTAGCCGCTTTGACTACAAACCCTGCTTCAATCCTAGGGTTGACAAAGGTGGCTGGCTCAATTGAAAAAGGGAAAATGGCAAATTTGATTTTGAGTACCGATTCTCTTTTCACTGAAGATGCTCAAATAAAGCACATAGTAGTAGATGGCATTATCTACGACTATGAAACAAAAGCAAAAAAGAAAGCTGCAAAAGATGGCAATGGAGCAATGAAAATCGAGGGTACTTGGGAATATACTTCTGAAAGCCCTGCTGGATCTTCAGGCGGTATTCTTGTCATTAAAAAAGATGGTTCAGACTATTCTGGAACCATCACGTATGACGATCCTTCTGGAGCTGGTAAGGCAACTTCAGATATCAAAAATGTAAATTTGAATGGAAGCTCCTTGTCTTTTTCATTTGATGTCACTGCCAGTGGCATGGACATTACAGTAGATGTATCCGGCGAAGTAAGCGAAGGCAGCTATGACGCCACTATGACAGTCGGCGAGTTTGGATCATTTCCATTCAAAGGCACACTCACTCCAACTCTAATCGCAAACAAGTAATCAGATGAAAAAAGTAAATTATTTTCTTGCTGCACTGTTGGGTCTGAGTATTCAGTTTGCTTCAGCTCAAGTGAAAAAAGGCAGTGTATTGATAAAAAATGCAACCGTATTGACGGTTACAGAGGGAACACTTGAAAATTCAGATGTTCTAGTTCAGGATGGTATTATCAAAAAGGTAGGTCAAAATCTAAATGCTCCTAATGGAGTGACGACCATTGATGCTACTGGAAAATACCTCATGCCAGGTATCATAGATGCTCACTCGCATTTAGGTTTGGATGTAGTCAACGAAGCTACTTCCCCTATTGTAGCTGAGGTGAGAATGAAAGATATGGTGAATCCATTTGAAGTTGGAATTTATCGTGCCCTTGCCGGCGGTGTCACTATTTCCCATGCAATGCACGGATCTGCCAATGTCATTGGTGGGCAAAATGCTACTTTGAAACATAGATGGGGATCTACAGATCCAGCAGATATCATCATGCAGGAAGCACCACGTACCATCAAATTCGCTTTGGGTGAAAATCCTACCCGAGTTCATGGTAGAGGAAATGGCATCCAGCCGCGGACTAGAATGGGTGTAGAAGCGATCCTTAGAAATGGTTTTAACGAAGCGATTCAATACAAAAAAGAATGGGCTGAATATAATGCAGCGGCATCCCAGAAGGGAAACACTGCTCTTTCGCCAGTTCATAATGAAAGACTAGAAATCCTTTCTGACATTCTTGACGGCAAGATCATCATCCATTGTCACTCCTATCGTGCTGATGAGATATATATGCTTATCAACGTGGCCAGAGATTTTGGAATCACTAAGCTGGTTTTCCAGCATACCAATGAAGGATTCAAAGTGGCACCAGAAATTGCTGAATATACCATGGGAGCATCTGTCTTTGCTGACTGGTGGGCATATAAGTTTGAGGTTTACTACTCTACCGCTTACAATGCAGCTATTCTAACTGAAAATGGTGCAATCACTTCAATCAACTCTGATGATGCTGAATTGATCCGTCACTTATATCATGAAGCTGCGAAAACACAGCGCTATGGTGGAATGACTGATGAGCAGGCGCTATCTATGATTACAATCAATCCAGCAAAACAATTAGGGATTGCTGATAAAGTAGGATCTATAGAAGAAGGTAAGCAGGCGGATTTGGTGATCTTTGAAGGTCATCCTCTTTCCTCTTATGCGGTACCGCAAATGACCTTTGTGGATGGTGTGAAATATTTCGACATCAAGGAAGATGCAGATGATCAGCGTATGAAAATCAGTGCTACCGAAATGGTGGAGCCAGTTATGATTTATGAAGGTCATGACAGCAGATGTATGCAGGATACAGAGAGTCTTTTCGAGACTACAGAATCACTTTTCCTTTTAAATCAATAATCACCCGTAATCAAAGAAGACATGAAATGAGCAAACTAGAGATAAGGGAGTTATAATTTTATCTAATAGCGAATTCCATGTGGCCAATATAAAATGTTATAACACATGAAAAGATTAACTAAAACCTTTTTCGCCTTCCTCTTAGCCCTATTGCCAGTAATGGCGATGGCACAGATCGACGGGGAATTTATCAAACCAAGACCAGGTAAGTTCTTGTTGCAAAATGCTACGGTAGTTACCATTACCAAAGGTGTTTTGAACAATACTTCTGTGCTGATAGAAGATGGAAAAATTAAAGAAGTGGGAGCTAATATTTCTGCAGATGGAGCTGAAGTAATTGACTGCACTGGAAAATTTATTTATCCAGGTATGATCGACGGTGGTACCAAACTTGGTTTGGTGGAAGTGAGCTCAGTCCCTGAGACTGTAGATTATGCTGAGATCGGTAATTTCTCTCCTAATATGCAGGCTTTGACTGCAGTGAATCCAAACTCTGTTGCAATTCCAGTGACTAGAGTATCTGGCGTAACTACAGTGCTTACAGTGCCAGCAGGAGGCTTGTTTCCAGGCACTGCTGCTTTGATCAATCTTAATGGCTACACTCCAGACCAGATGTATGCAGGATTCAAAGGAATCGTAATGAACTTCCCCAACTCTGGCCGTAGAGGTAGATTTGACCGTAGGTCTGATGAGGATATCAAGAAGGCAAACGAGAAAGCACTGAAAGATGCGAATGACCTTTGGGATAATGCAAAGAGCTATAATAAGCTTATAGCAGATGGTGCAAAATTAGACTATTACCCTGAAATGGCTCAGCTGGCTAAAGCAACCACCGGTGAACTTCCACTTTTGATTGAAGTAAATGCCGCTTCTGATATCCTGGCTGCTATCAAATGGGTAGAAGGAAAAGGTGCTAAAGTCATTTTTACAGGTGTTTCTGAAGGCTGGAGAGTTGCTGATTCTATCGCAACTGCCAAAATACCTGTGATCACAGGTCCAATCCAAGCACTTCCTACCCGTGAATCTGACCGTTACGATACGCCCTATGCTAACGCAGGTAAAATGGCCAAAGCGGGCGTAAAAGTAGCCATCAGAACAGATGACCAAGAGAACGTAAGAAACTTGCCTTTCTTCGCTGCATTTGCAGCAGCTTATGGCATGGGCAAAGATGAAGCTTGGAAAGCAGTTACGATTAATCCTGCTGAGATCTTTGGCTTAGCAGATCAGTATGGTTCTGTAGAAGCTGGCAAAGTAGCCAACTTGATCGTGGCAGATGGGGATCCATTTGAGACCAAAACGAATGTCATGCACGTATTTATCGAAGGCTATAGAATGCCTCTTTCAAACCGTCAAATCAGACTGTACCAAGAGTTCCTAGATCGTTCTCCTGGTTTGAAAGTGAATTAATCGGTAGAATTTTATCAAATTAAACCACAAGGAGAGTTCAGATATTGGGCTTTGCTTGTGGTTTTCTTTTATTTTGCCCCTGTTATGCAAAGAATATATATCCCAATTGTAGTATCGCTGATAACTGTTCTTATTTCCTGTGAAAACAAGAATAGTAATGAAGAAGTAAACTCACTCATTGAATCGAAAAGAGCTGAAGTCGCACCGGATAAACGGGTAGCCCTTTGGGACTTGAGCTTTGAAAATGATTCTCTCAAAGGTGAAACTGATCAGCCAGAAGCTTTACTGTCTTTAATCGAAGAACTGAAATCAGAACAGATCGATTTTATTGATGCTGTCACCCGTTTGCCAGAGGCAGCTTTAGGTGAAAAAACCAAAGCTTTGGTCACTATCTCAGTGGCAAATATCAGAAGTAATCCAAAGCACTCAGCCGAACTTGCAACTCAAGCATTGATGGGAACCCCACTCAACGTCCTCAAAGAAGATGACGGTTGGTTTCTTGTCCAAACTCCAGACGGGTATCTTTCCTGGGTCGATAAAGCAGGAATTCATTTGATGTCAGAGGCAGAATTGGAACAGTGGTTTAAGGAACCGAAAATAGTGTACACTTCACTTTATGGTCATGTATGGGATTCACCTAGACAAGAGAATATGATTTCAGATGTCGTAGCTGGTGATATTTTGACCTTTGAAGGAGAAAATCACAGTTATGCAGAAGTAAGTTTGCCGGATGGTAGATTAGGTTATATCCCTTTTGCGGAAACTATGATTTGGGAAGACTGGATAGCCTCTAGAAATACTTCAGCAGAAGCATTGATAACTACGGCCAAGCAAATGATGGGAACCCCCTATCTCTGGGGAGGCACGTCAATTAAGGGAGTTGATTGCAGCGGATTTACTAAAACGATCTATTACCTCAATGGACAGATTATTCCCCGTGATGCCTCTCAGCAAATCAACGAAGGAGAGCTAGTCGATGCGGATAAAGATTGGGATAAGCTTCAAGTTGGGGACTTATTGTTTTTCGGAGTAAAAGGCACTCCAGAGAAAAAAGAACGTGTAGTTCATGTGGGCATGTGGATAGGAAATGGAGAGTTTATACATTCCCGTGGCCTAGTAAGAGTCTCAAGCTTTGACCCGACAAGCCCAAATTATGATGAATACGAACTAGGCAGGTATTTAAGGACAAAAAGAATTATAAATGTACCTTCCGAACACGTTTTATCAGTTTCAGAGCTTTTAACAAATAACTAACCATGTCAATAAACAAACCATTTTTAGGAATTGCCCTCGCAGCTGGCTTAACCTTTTCTGCCAATGCACAGCAAGTCACAGGCTTTTTTCCGCAGGATAAAACTAAGGAGGCTAGCCTAGAACAGGAATATCTGAAAGCAGTCGATTACGACCGGTTCAAAGTTCATTTGAAAGAATTGACTAAAGCTCCGCATATCGCAGGAACTCCGGAAAATGAAGCCGTAGCATCCTATATGACCAAGGTGATGTCTGATGCAGGAATGGACGTCACCTCCTACCCTTACGATGTCTACTTGCCAAATCATCCAGGCGAATCACTTTTGGAAATCATTACCCCAGAAAAAATCACCTTGTCTCAACAGGAAGGTCCTATCGAAGGCGACCCTTTTTCCACCGACCCGAGACTTTACAAAGGATTCAATGCCTACTCTGGTTCTGGAGATGTGACCGCAGAGGTGGTTTATGCCAATTATGGCGTCAAAGCTGATTTCGAAAAACTGGCCGAAATGGGTGTTGATCTAAAGGGAAAAGTGGTCATTGCGCGTTACGGAGGAAATTTCAGAGGATTCAAAGCAAAATTCGCTGAGCAATACGGCGCAGCAGCTTTAATAATTTTCACTGATCCAAAAGACTCAGGGTTTGGAAAAGGAGATGTCTATCCCGATGGACCATTTTATAATGAAACTACTATACAGCGTGGATCTTTGTTGACCTTGGATTACACAGGGGATCCATTAACTCCGTTCGAACCTGCACTTCCACTAGATGGAGACAAAAAAGTAAATCGTCTGGATCCAAAAGATGTGGCATTTCACACGATACCTGTTTCCCCTATTGGCTACGGAGCAGCTAAGGAGATTTTGAGTAGAATGAAAGGATCTTCTGTACCTGAAGCATGGCAGGGAGGGTTGCCGTTTGAATATAAAATCACAGGAGGTTCCGACTTGAAAGTTCGGGTGAAAGTAGAGCAGCCAGTAGATTTTATCCGCGCCAATAATATTGTCGGGAAATTCATTGGAAGCGAATATCCTGATGAATGGATCATCCTAGGAAGTCACTACGATGCTTGGAGTTTTGGTGCAACTGACCCGAATTCAGGCACTGCGATGCTGTTGACCCTAGCAGAAGCTATGGGCGAGTTAATTAAGAATGGTGAAGCTCCAAAACGATCTATTTTGATTGGGCACTGGGATGCAGAAGAGCAAGGGGTGATCGGTTCTACGGAATGGGTCGAACAATTTGAGGAGGAACTGGGAGCTAAGGCAGTGATTTATATGAATTTTGATGCGGGAGTTTCTGGTAGAAACTTTGGCGTATCTGCAGCTCCAACCCTAAAAAACCTGATCATCGAAGCTACCAAAGAAGTGGCTTATCCGGATTCTTCCAAAACTGTATTTGAAGTGTGGGCCGGTAAAAATGAGGAACCGAGAATCGGAAATCTTGGAGGTGGATCAGACCATATTGCATTTTACATGTATGCAGGTGTGCCTAGCTTGAGTGGTGGAACAGGCGGAACATCTGCCTATCACTCCAACTATGACAATTTCCACTACTACAGCAAGTTTGTAGATCCTACTTTCAAAATGGGCGGAACTGTCGCTTCTGTGATAGGAGTATTAACTTTACGCTTGGCAAATGCTACAATCATTCCTTACGATGTACCCAGATATGCGCAGGATTTGAGACTGCATTTCGATAATGCCGTGAAATCCGTGAAAGAAATGGATTCCAATTTCACTTCCTTCGACAAAGTAGATGCTGCTATTGAAAAGCTTGAATCTAGTTCAGCTGCATATCAGACAGCTATGAATGCAGCTTTAGCATCAGGTGAACTATCAGAGAAGCAAATCTCCACATTGAACCAAGATTTAATTGGTTTGGAAAAGAGTTGGATAGATCCCAAAGGAATGTATTTCGGTAGCTGGTACAGGTCTCTTTATGTAAGCACTGATCCATTCTCAGGATATGCTTCGTGGATATTGCCAGGAATCAAATACGAGGTAGAAACCAATTCAACCGAGCGCCTTGAAGAATGGGATACACGATATGCTAAAGCCATTTTGGACTTAAGTAAGAAAGTGGAGAAGATGACGAAGAGTTTGAAATGAGACATTAGATTTTAGACTTAAGACATAAGAAAAGGGCTTAGATTAACTTCTAAGCCCTTTTTTTTGGGTGTGGCATATCATTTAAATGAATCTAATTTTGGATTAAGACTTGAGAATAATTTCCTAGTTTCCCGAGAAGTAAGGTGGTTTCATAATAATTTTAACTACCTCTCAATCAGTAAATAGTATTGATTGTTTTTATGTATATCCGCTTTGTTACCAGTAAATAGATAAAAGCGACTTAATAGATGGTATACTCTAGCTTTGAGGCCGCTTCGCTCTTCCAGCCAACCAAACAAAGAATCTATGGTGACTGGCATCATTACGGATAATCATAATTTTTTTTATGATTATTTTAGCTCAGGTATTCTTTCATGTGTTTATAATTTGTTTTTCAATGGCCACATGGAATCTCGCAAGGGTATAATTATCCCAGTGTGTGACGTTCTTCGTCATGCCTGTCTGCCTCAGGCAGGCTTGATTTCAAATGACTTTTTAAAAACTATACTTAATTTTTATGACAAGCAACGATTTGATCAACACAAATTTTGAAAACTGGGTATTGACTATAGGCGGTACTCAGGTAATGATAGACAGGGATATTGCTGAAGCATTCCAAGTAGAAACCAAAGCACTCAACCAAGCTGTAAAAAGAAATATAGAACGTTTTCCTAAAGAATTCAGATTTCAGCTTGATGAAATTGAGAAATCGCAACTGGTCACAAATTGTGACCGGTTGAGCAATCTTAAGGATTCTACTTCACCTCCATACGCCTTCACGGAGCAAGGAGTGGCTATACTATCGGCTGTTTTGAGAAGTTCAATAGCAGTTCAGGTAAGCATACAGCTGATGAAAGCATTCGTAGAGATGCGAAAAGTGATTACAAATAGAGAAGGAATTCTACAACGAGTAGATCTCCTTGAGCTTAAACAGATCGAATCTGATCAGAAATTTGAGAAAATATTTAAAGCATTGGAAAATGATCCAAAACTCCCTGAACAGGGAATCTTCTATGAGGGACAGGTTTTCGATGCATATTCCTTTGTCGCTAAACTTATCAAAAGTGCCAATTCTCACATTCTATTGATAGACAATTATTTGGATGAAACGGTATTATTACTTCTCAGTAAAAGAAAGCCAAATGTACAGGTAGATTGCTATACTAATACTGTTAGTAAACAGTTGCTACTGGATTTAAAGAAGCACAACTCACAATTTGAACCGATTAACATCTATGAGCTCAAAAAATCCCATGACCGTTTTCTTCTTCTCGACGGAAAAGATATGTACCACTTTGGGGCTTCAATCAAAGATCTAGGGAAGAAGTGGTTCGCTTTTTCTATAATGAATGCAGAGACCGCTTAATTTCTTCTCAATTTAAAGGCTCAAAACTGACGAAGTCAAACAAATGCAAGCTGATTAGTCCTACTCCGTAACTGTAGAAAATACTCAATGAGTGGCAAAATAATTACAACTAACTAAACCCTTGTTAACTAGCTTTAAAATTCCTATATAAATTGCTTCAGGTTAACCAATAAATCTAATCCTCATGGAAACCATTTACATAGGCTTACTTTTTATAGCTATCGCTGTTGCAGTCAAGATTTATCCTGGCCTCTTAGCTGGCTACACTAGTTTATCCAATAGAGAAAGAGAAAATGCTGAATCAAATGCGCTCCCAACGTTTGCTGCTATCGTATTTGGAGTGATGGGACTAATTTCTATCGCGGGATACTTAGTTTCAATTTGGTTAAATAAACCATCTTTAAGTGGCATTTGGGTATTAGTGACTATTGTAGGTATGGTAGTGCTGATAGTTTTTGGGAACATACTTGTTAACAATCGTTCAAGGTAAATTGTACTATTCAGTCCGAAAAACAATAAAAAAACGGGCTTAGATTAATCTCTAAGCCCGTTTGTTGTTCAAAAAGAAATTAATTGATCAACACTGCCGCTGCTGCATTCAAATTCCCGTAGCCATATTCTCCATTTTTGGCAGGATAAAGATCTGTGGTTGAACGCATCTTAGAAAGTACCTGATCCCTACTCCAACTTGGATTTTTTGCCCAAACCAATGCTGCTATCCCGGAGGCGGTGGCTGTTGCTACTGAGGAGCCGCCCACTGTGGATGGATCATTGCTATAAAGGGCAGTAGTCAATGGCTTGGTATTCGAAGCACTCCTTTCCATAACTACCGTAAACTCGACTTGGGAACCAGAATGACAGGTATCACATCGCTGATAGCCATTTCCTTCTTTCACACCAGTAACAGCCACAGTCTCAGACATCGTGGCTGGAAATATCACTCCAACCCAATTCGTAAACGTAGTAGAAGTACCTGCTGCAGCAAAAATCAATTTGCCTCGATTATGAGCATAACGAATGGCATCTGCCACTTTGGAGTTGGAAAATAAATCTCCTATAGACATGCTAATAATTTTCACATCTGATCTTTTTCCAAGTAATACCAAAGCTTCAGCTACGCCATCCTTTTCATTCCCGGAATTAAAAATCACATCACTTGTCCCACGAACGCTGATCAAATTAGAATTGTAAGCCACACCTACCGCATTTCCAACCGTATTTCTTGGGGATGCCACCACTCCAGCCATTGCTGTTCCATGACCACATTGATCATTCGGACCATCGTATTTTTTCCACCACCAATAACCTGTTTTATAAGTACCAAAGCTCTGAACAGTTCTGCCACTGGATTGCCCGCTATTGAACCAAGCGTTCAAAGAAGGTTGATCTGGAGAAAGACCCGTATCTATCACTCCAACTGTGATTCCTGCACCAGTACTTTGTGACCAAGCTTGCGAAATACCCATTTGATCATAATTCCAGGAGGCTTTTGCTCCAGGAGTTATAATCGAAAAGTCAGATCCTGAGATAGCTTGAGGCTCATTCTCGCAACCAGAATCACTGCTTATTCTTGCGTATTGGTTATCGTTTAAAAGGCTGTAATCAAACTCATAGCTTCGAGGTTCGAAGTACCTTACCTCAGACATTTCCCTTAGATTTTGAAGTGCTTCCAGACTGGAAACTTTAATTTCCAGATAAGGCAAATCCTCATGAATTTCGGACTCATCAGTTTCTCTCAAATTTGAGGTTGATTGTTTTGAGGAAATTTCTGAAATCATGCCGATGATTTTCCCAGCTGCTTCCTTCATCTCTGGACTATCCACAGCTTCCAACCCAATTCTAGCATTGACCAACTCTTTTCCGCTGGCCTGATAGCCTATGCTTAGAATGGAATCACTTTGAATCAATGCACTCCAGATCAATTCATCGGATTGATTTCCCCAGATAAAATCACCGGATTCCTGTAAAGATTTGAGGATAATCTGGTCGATTTCTGAAGAGGGTATTACTTCGGTATTTGATTCTGTAAACTCCACTTGGGAGACCGCTGGCTGCTCTTCAGTACTACAAGAGACTACAAAAAGGGCGATAAAAATCAGCCCAAAAATCTGATTATTCTTTGAATACTTCATAAAAATTTTGGTTTTAAAAATTGATAATCAATAAGTTAAAAAAAATATTCTGATTATCTGCAATGGTTCTAGTCTGGCCTAAAACGAAGTGCCCTAGTTTTACCTAAATCATATAAAATTTTATCCTAAGTATAACCTCTAAGAAGTAAAATCCTCTCGTTTACAAAAGCATTTTGGAAAGTTGCTCGCTCAAATAAGCTTTCATCTCCTCTCCTTCTTCCACCTTTATCTCGCCCGGCAAGCCCAAAATAAATCTAGCCAATCCTGGTAATTGAGGGATTTCACCTTCAAAGTAATACTGGTTTCTATTCCTTATAGACATAAAAGGACGGGCATTTGGGTGCTCCTCCATCATCAGTTGATAGGCTTTTTTGCTCAGCTTCAATTTGACTTGAAATTTATTCTTACCAGTAAATCCAAAAAGTTGAGTTCCCGGCAGCTGATGCTTGGCTTCAAATTTCCATGGCCCTTGACTCAATACGACTTCTCCTATCCGCTCAATTTTAAAAACTTTCATGCTTTTACTGGCAGGTTCAAATGCATGAATAGTCTCATAGTTTGAAGAAAAAGCTACGGGTTCCACCAAGCGATCACTGGTAGTATCAGAGCTGAGCGAATAATAATCCTTTAGCCAAACTTGCTTTTTCTGTTGAATTCCAAGACCTATCTCATCTACTAACCTGCTGAGGTTAGCTTTGAACAGTTGCTCGGTTCCCTGCTTCACCTCAGATCGTACATCTAGTTTTTTAATAATGGAATCATGAAGCAAATTCCCCTTGCCTTGACTTTCAATCATAGATCTCAGCCATTGGCTTTCTTCTTGGGAGAAAGTCCCATAATTAAGCGTCTGATCCATTCCCGGCTTTTGCTGGATTTTGTACTTACTAAACTCCTTCACTACTTCAAAACCAAGCGCTTCCAAAAGCTTAAAATAGCGATAGATCGTGCGTTCATCGGTCTCCAACAGTTCAGCAAGCCTATGCACAGGCTTCCCAATATTGCTTTGAAGCAGATTGATCAATTTGAAAACGCGAAGAATTTTTTGCTGCTCTATCTTTCCTGCTTGGCTCATGGTGGGTAGTGAATTTGGAAAGTTAAAAGTAAACAAATGAGTTTAGGTATTTACGTATTTGACGCGTATTGTCAGTAAATCTATCTCACAAATAATCTCAAGAAGAATAAAATTCCTTCTAATTTTAGCTTAATGAAAAGCTTAAAACATGATCCATTTTTAACCAAATCGCAATTTTCAGCTTTTGCATCAGGCATTCTCTTTCTTTTCGCGTACTGGCTCTTCGGCTTTGATGGGATTACATTCAGCGATGATGTCTATTACTTACTCGCAGGCCAGAAATTCTGGGAAGGGAGCATGGAAGTGAATGATTATCATTTCTCCAGCCGCTGGGGAGCCTATGTGCCTGCTGGGTTGATCGGGCTTATTTTTGGGTTTGATCCGCATAAAATCTCGCTAATCTCCCTTCTGAGTTACGTCATCACTCTATTTCTATTGGTCAAAGTACTTCCAAAAGCAAGTCTGACTTGGGTTCTTGTCCTCTGGCTTTGCACCCAGGTTTATCTCCTGCATTTCCTGACAAAAGTATATCCTGACAGTCTTTTGGTTCTGTGGACTACCTTGATTCCTGTAGCAGCTCCCTACAGAAAAAGCAAACCCGTATTTTCTGGAATACTGATGATTTCGGCTCTATTTATAGGTTTTGTCACCAAGGAAACCATCGTATTTCTAGCTCCTTTTCCTCTTCTACTATTTTACTTTGATTTAAAAGAAAAGAAATTGAATTGGAGTTTTTATATCAGTTTACTCGGTACAGCAATCCTTCTGACAATCGCCTACCTAGGCTATTTCTGGATTGCATTCGGACATCCCCTCCATCGAATCACTTCCATCAATGCTGGACATTATATTTCGGATTATACCTATGCTGACAAAGGATTCTGGTCCATCTTCGAGCGATTAACAATACTTCCCGTCCAAACTTTCGTTGAACGAGCATATTGGCCTTGGATGGTTTTTGCGTTACCAGGAATAATTGAAGGTTGGAAAGGCAGAAATTCTGCAGCAAGAGTATTCAGCTTAGCACTCGCTTGCCTGATCCTAGGTTTTTGGTTCATGAGTTCCACATTGGCATTCTACAATCCCATCTACCTCAATCCCCGTCACCTCATTATTCTAATCCCAATTTTGGCATTTTTGATTGCTTCTGGATGGAGGAGCTGGAAAGTTAATGTGAAGTGGAAAAACTACTTAGGCATGCTTCTAGGCTTAGGAATAGTAGTTGCGATGCTGATTCAAGACTGGAAAATGGCTGCTTTTAATGCTGCATTTCTGCTACCACTTTATATTAAAAATCAGAAAATCTCCACAGCGCTTTTTGGACTAATCCTGCTATTTCCTGCTATCTATTCCATCCAGTACCAAAAGAATCTCAAACAATACGATAATCTAATTCATACATTAACTAGCGAACTTCAAACAACTGATTCAAAGGAGAATATATATACTCACAGCTTTCTGGATTTTAGTAAAAAAGTACTTTTAGCTGATGATTCTTTGGCACAGGAAAAGCTTCTTTCTCTTTACCAATTTTCTCAAGATTCCCTCCCGCAACCAGAACGACTGAAAGTATTCATTTACGATTATTACCTGCATGCTTATCCTGAAGAACAGGAAGACATCGATGCTATTTCAGTCTGGCTCAGCAAGAATTATGAGCTAGTAGAAAGTCAACGTACTGGGAATATCACTGTTAGTGAGTGGAAGTTGGATGTTGGGAAGTAGGAAGTAGGAAATTGGGAAGTTGGGAAGTAGGAAGTCGGGAAGTAGGAAGTTGGAAGTTGATCCGAGGTAAAAACAGGTTAGATTTTCCCTCGGATCTAAATTAATTTCTAGTACTTTTTGCGCTTCTGACCTGTGGCAAAGATTCGATTGACATTGAAGCCCAATCGAAACTCGTCTCCGATGGTACCATTTCCACCTGCCAAAAGGTATTGTTCATTCAGCGCCTGAGAAGTCACGAAGTACATTTGAAACACATGTCCTCCTGCTTCCACATCCCAGCCAATTCCAAAATTACTTCGCAAATCAGTGTTTAAATTAGGGATGAATTGTAACGCTAACGAGGAACGCTCAGTGATTTTCAACTTTCCACTAAATCCGAGGGCAACATACAAATTATCGGTGCCCTCGATCTGATATACAGGCCTTGGGTCAGTGAAATATGCCAACATTGGGGTCAACTGAAAACTGATTTTCGGAGAGAACTTCCTAGCTAGCATCACCTGTCCAAAGTAACTCATCCGCTCCGAGAAGTTCGGGGCAGGTTCTGGAAGAAAGTCATACTTCGATGTATTGACTCCTCCACCACCAGCCACACTCAAAGAGAAAGGCTTACTTCCATTCTGAGTTTGCTGGAAAATATGGTAGCGTCCAAAGACATTATAAACCTTGTCTCTGCTTGATCTAGAAGCCGCCAAGGAGAATTTTTCAGACAATCCAAACTCAAAACTGAATTGAATATTTGCCCCATTATCCAATCCAAAGAGGTTTTGAATTCCTCCGTCCAGGGTACCAAACGTATGCATGATCGCAAAGTGCATGGACTTTTTACTCAGAGGCTCCACGGTCAGCAAGTTGATATGTCTAGGGGCATGGAAAATCAATTCCACCTGTTGATTTGGATTAGCTAAGTTTCTTTCCAGCTGTGCGAAAAGTGAAAATGGCAACATCCCCAAGAGGATCAATAGTAGCGATCGATTCATTAATTTTTGGGTTTAAATAGTGCTTTGAATGTAACTTCCTGCTTTTCTGCAAGCTCATAGAACACCAGTTTTGGTATTTCTATATTATAATCTGATAAGAGGACATTAAATCCTCCTTCTAATTCCAGTTCACCTTTCGCATTTTTACTTAAGGTTCCCTTGACTTCTATTTGCCGCTCAACTCCATGTATTTTAAAAGTACCTATAGCAGTTACTGAACTTTTTGACCCTGTACTTAATGTAGGTATTGTCTTCATTTTTCCAGTAAACTCTGCAAAGGGATACTTATCCGTTTCCAGGTAATTATCTCTCATGTGTTTATCTCGCAGTCCTATTCCAGTTTCCAGAGTATTAAGATCTACATAGAAATCCAGTAGATTTTTATCCAAGTCAATTAGGCCATTTAATTTGTCAGACTCGCCATTAAATTCATTCAATGAAGCTTTGGAAAGGAAATTCACATATCCGGATTCCGTAATAAAAGTCTGCGCCTGCGCAACTGTGGTAATAAAGTAGAGGATAAAAAGAAGGCGTTTCATTACTTGGTGATTGTCAAAGTAGTTCCATTCAGAGCAGTTCCATATGATTGCAAAGGTTGAGTTGCTGGTCCTTGAAGGACATTTCCAGAGGTGTCAAACTGAGAGCCATGACAAGTACAGGTAAACCGGCTATTTGTAAAGGTCCAATTGCGATCACAGGCAGAGTGTGTACATACTGAGGTCATTGCCATGTAAGCTCCTCCTACATTGACCACAAGAGTCTGCGCACTCAGCACCAATAACCATCCGCCTGCTGCTGCAAGTCCAGTTTGAGCAGTTAAATTGATAGTAATTGTACTACCTGAAACTGTAATTCCATTAGTGCTTCCTGGAGGTGTAGTAGTTGGGTTGTTCGGGTTTTGATCTTCAGAATCTGAACAACTAGTAAAAAAGCCTATACCAAATGCTGACATTACTGCAGTGATTCCTGCACGTTCTATAAAATCTCTACGAGATTGACTTAGGGTTCCTGTTTTTGATTTGATCAGCTCCATAATAATATTTTTTTTCGTAGTTACGAGCTTATAACTCAAATTGGATTAAGTTGTTTATATAAAATATTATTTGGCCTTAGTCGGAAGTAAAACTACTTTAATATACTAAAAAAAAATGAAGATCGCAGCCCACGCCGGGTCCGAATTAATTTCTTGAAACTGATGGAAAAAAATTTATAATATCCAATCTGATTGCCTCTCAGACCTTAGAATTCGCACTTTAGACTTCAGCTTTTAGCCTGACTCTCTATGACTTTCTAAAAATGTTTTCTGTCTAAAATTTCTTTTAGAACAATCGCATCTTTAATTGACTGAGGATTTTTTAACATGCGGGCATAGCGGCTTTTGCTAGTGGACGAAGACTCTTCTGCCACCTCTTTGAGTGAGGGAATTTCCGGAATGCCCTTAGAAGTTCGGGTAAGTTCGGATTTAGTTTGCTCAAAGGCTCCTTGATAATGCTGGATCTCCTCGTCATCCTCCTCAATTTTACGGGTAGGGAATCTCTTCACTGCCGGAGCAGGATCGGCTCTCCACTCAGGTCTGGAAGTAGTGTCCCCAGCTCGTTCATAAACCACTTCTTTGGGTTGAGCTACAGGGGCAGGCTGCATTCTCGGTTGGGTAGGCTCAGGCTGTTTCGGCTTCTGGGCATCACGGATTTCACGCATCAGTTCCTCAAAAGTAACTGGCTTCTGCTGTGGCTCATCCGACATTTCTGGCTGATCCTCAGACTGATTCTTCTTTTTGCCTTTGGTAGCCTGATAAATAAAATAGGCCAGCACTGCGACGATATAAACGATATTTCCTAAATCCACGAGGGTAAGATAATCGATTTCATTAAGAGTTGCATTGTTTTTTACTGATGAGTTTTTAACCACTGAGTTCGCGGAGGGTGACACAGAGAGCGCAATTTGATTCAGTGCCTCCTTGAAAATTGAACATTGAAGTTGCGCATTGAAAATTGTCTTCTATGGAAGTTTGAATTACCGTTCCTGTGACACGAACGGCGGCGGTGGTCAACCACTGAATTCTCGGAGGGTGACACAGTGAGCGCAATATGATGATGGTTGATAACATATAAACTTATGCCCTTGACATCCTTCTTGCATTACCATACGCCTGACACGAACGTAGACCCTGGACTTTGCTTGCTTTGTTACTTTGTAGTTTAAAAAACTAACTGCAGAATTCGCCGAGTGCGACACAGAGAGCGCAATTTGATTCTATGCCTCCTTAAAAATTGAACATTGAAGTTGCGCATTGAAAATTTCACAACCTGATCACTGAGACCGAAAACTGAATACTAAATTCCTTGGACAATGACTCAAATGATCTTATTTTGTTTCTCTATTTAATACAACTAAAAAAGGATGCTGCTCAGTAAGCTGGAGATCAAAGGGTTTAAGAGTTTTGGGGATAAAATGGTGATCAACTTCGACAAGGGAATCACCGGTGTAGTTGGGCCAAATGGCTGCGGCAAATCCAATGTGGTTGATGCAATCCGCTGGGTGCTTGGCGAGCAAAAAACCCGTATGCTCCGCTCCGATAAGATGGAGAATGTGATTTTCAACGGTACCAAAATCCGGAAACCATCCAATCTTGCTGAAGTTTCACTCACGTTTGAAAACACCAAAAACCTACTCCCTACCGAATACACTTACGTCACCATCACCCGTCGCTACTACCGATCGGGAGATAGCGAGTATCAGATCAACGGCGTCACCTGCCGCCTGAAGGACATCACCAACCTCTTTATGGATACGGGAATCAACTCGAACAGCTATGCAATCATCGAGTTGAAAATGATCGATGAACTGCTGAACGATAAGAATAACTCCCGTAGAGATTTGTTTGAAGAGGCTGCCGGCATCTCCAAATTCAAAAACAGAAAGAAGGAAACGCTCCGCAAACTGCAGGACACAGACGATGATTTGGCACGTGTAGAAGACGTGCTTTTCGAAATCGAAAAGAACCTGAAAAGTCTGGAAAAGCAAGCCAAACAAGCCTCCAAGTATTTTGAAATCAAGAAAGAGTATAGGGTCGCAAGTATTAATCTGGCGAAAAAAAGCATAGAGAAATACAGCAAGTCGCTGATCGATGCCAGCAAGAAAATTCAAGATGAAGGGGATAAAAAGCTTCTACTCCAAACTCAGGTGACAGACAAAGAAGCTCTTCTAAGTCAGTTGAAGACTGATTTAATCCAAAAAGAAAAGCTACTCGCAAGTCGGCAAAAGGCACTTAACGAACATGTAAATAAGATCCGCTCCTTTGAATCGGAGAAGAAAATCAAGAATGAGCGACTAAGATTTCTGGAAGATAGATCTCAGAAATTGCGCGAGCAGATTGAGACTGACCGTAAGTCAAACGATCGCGCAGGATTTAGTATTCGATCCCTTCAGCAGGAAAAAGAATCAGCCGAGAAGATGCTTGCAGAGAAGGAACTGATTGTTTCTGAGCTTCGGGAAGCTTTTGAAAGCCAAAAGTTGATTCAAGCAGAAAAGCAGCAAGCTCAAAAAACCATCAACCAAAACTTTGAAACGCTTAAAGAAAAAGTATATCAGCTAAGCAAGGACATAGAAATCAAGCAAATTCAGCTTTCCACGCTGAAGCAGGAACTGGAGCGAACTTCCTCAGATGATTCCTCTCAGGAAGCGAATTTGATGGATTTTGAGGAGAAAATCATTACCCTCAAAACCGAACTGGATGAGTCTACCAAAGGCTTTCAGGAACTTAAAACAAAACAGGAAGAACTGGATCAAAAGATCGAAGAGACCAACCGGGTGATCGAAATGATCCGCGAGGAATTGACACAGTCTTCCAGAAAACTCGATTCCAAAACCAATGAATACAACCTTACCAAGTCTCTGGTTGAGAATCTGGAAGGTTTCCCCGAAGCCATCAAATTCCTGAAGAAAAATCAAAGTTGGGGCAAGGACATGCCCCTCCTCTCCGATCTGCTGACCACCTCGGAAAAGTATAGGGTGACCATAGAGAATTACCTGGATAACTACATGAATTATTATGTGGTGGATACGGAGTCTCAGGCTATTTCCGCCATTCAACTCCTAAGCGATTCTGCCCGGGGTAAAGCCAACTTCTTTGTTTTGGAGCATTTTGAACGCTTCAAACCAAGTCAAAACAAGCTTTTTGCCAATGCCATCGCAGCTACGGAGATTATAGAGTTTGATGTCAAATATTCCCGTTTGATTAATTTCATTTTGGACAATGTCTACATAGTCCAAGGGGAGCACCGGGATTTTCCGCAGGATACTGAGGCTATTTTCATTTCTGAAAACGGCAAATACACCAAGCGTAAATTCAGCATTTCCGGTGGCTCCGTAGGGCTTTTCGAAGGAAAAAGAATCGGTAGAGCCAAAAACCTGGAGAAGCTGGACAGAGAAATCAAGGACCTGAATAAAAAGGTCAGCAGCACCAGAAATAACCTGGACAACAAGCTATCCGAACTGATGAAGCTGAAGGAAATCAGCTATAAAAAAACGCTGGAAGAATGGCAAAATAAGATCAATGCCATCAACCAGGATTTTGTGTCTGTGCGTACCAAGAAGGAGCAACTCGCTGAATTGCTGAGCTCAAACGCCAATAAGCGGGAGGATATTTTGGATAGAATTGCATCTATCGAGGAGAGTTTGACTGAGATTCAACCTCAGCTTTTTGACGAGCGTGCGGAATTCGAAGCCCTGCATGATGAACTAGAAGAGTTGAATGAATCCTATGAAAAGGAATCTGCGCTACTTACAGAAAAGTCGCAGGCTTTCAACGCAGAAAATATTTTATATCATCAGCATCTTAACCGGGTGACAAGCTTGGATCAGGAAATAGAATTCAAGCAAACTGCCTATGAGGGATCCAAGGAAAGGATCGGCAATTCCCAGAGCGAGCTATCCCAGTTGGACACAGAAGTCAAATCTCTCTTGGACAACAATGAGGTAAAGGATGATGAATTGATCGAGTTGTACGCAGAGAAGGAAGGCATAGAAAAGGGCGTGCAGGAGGCTGAGAAAGACTATTATGCTTCCAGAGGGCAGATTGATGACACGGATCAGCAGATTCGAAGTATTCAGAAAGCCAAGGAAAGTTATGATCATCTTATTCATGAGCTGGAAAATGCAGTCAATGAAATAAAGCTGAAAATGACCGGAATGAAGGAAAGACTCAGCGTGGAGTTTGACTTGGATCTGGATAATTTGATGGCTGAAAACCCTGAGATTGACGAAGAATTCAGAGAATTTGCAGAAGAAACCCTGCGAGAATTAGTGGCTAAGCAAAAAGATAAACTGGAGAAAATCGGCCCTATCAACCCGATGGCTATGGAAGCCTATGACGAGATCAAAGTTCGCTATGATTTTATCACCACCCAAAAAGAAGATCTAATCAAAGCCAAAGAGTCTTTGATCACAACAATTAAAGAGATCGACGAGGTAGCCAAGGAAACTTTTCTGGATGCCTTTGCCAAGATCAAAGAGAACTTCGTCAAGGTATTCCGATCCTTATTTACCGAGCAGGACGATTGTGATCTCACTTTGGTAGATCCTAGCAATCCTTTGGAATCGGCCATTGAGATTATGGCAAAGCCAAAGGGCAAGCGACCGCTGACGATTAACCAGCTTTCCGGAGGGGAGAAAACGCTAACCGCCACTTCCCTACTCTTTTCTATTTACCTGCTGAAGCCAGCGCCATTCTGTATTTTTGATGAGGTGGATGCCCCGCTTGATGATGCCAATATTGACAAGTTCAACCAGATTATCCAGCAGTTCAGCGGAGAGAGTCAGTTTATCATCGTCACCCATAATAAGCGGACCATGGCCAGTACGGATATTATTTATGGCATTACCATGATCGAAGCGGGCGTATCACGAGTGGTTCCGGTGGATTTGAGGGAACTTGTTTAATTTGAAATTAGAAATTTAAGATTTGAAATTTCCCGACATCCATACTTAAGGTGGAATGCAATTAGGAGTATATTTATTAATGTAGATTTCCGATTTTAAATTTACTTTTTATGGCAAAGGGAAAAAAGATTAATGTGCAGGGAACTGAAGTTGCAATTTTTAGTGGGAAGTCAGAAGACTACCTTTCACTCACTGATATTGCTAGATATAAAGATCCTAGCAATACCGATACTATTATTCAAAATTGGTTGAGAAATAGAAACACGGTCGAACTTCTGGGATTTTGGGAATTAATAAACAATCAAAATTTTAAACCCCTCGAATTCGAGGGGTTTAGAAAGCAGGCAGGCTTAAATAGTTTTGTACTTACACCGAAAAAATGGATTGAATCTACCGGAGCGATTGGGATTATTTCCAAATCAGGACGCTATGGAGGTACATTTGCGCATAAGGATATAGCTTTTGAATTTGCCTCTTGGATCTCTATTGAGTTTAAACTCTATATAATCAAAGAATTCCAACGCCTAAAAGAAGATGAACAAAATCGTCTCAAACTCAACTGGGATTTCCAAAGAACCCTCGCAAAAGTTAACTATCACATTCATACCGATGCCATCAAGGAAAATCTAGTTCCAGAGAAAGTAAGCGCCAAACAAAGCTCAATAATCTATGCCAGTGAAGCTGATGTCCTCAATATGGCCCTCTTCGGAATGACAGCTAAACAATGGCGTGAGGCAAATCCCGATCTCAAAGGAAATGTAAGAGACTTTGCTACCATTGAGCAATTGGTTGTATTGTCTAATATGGAAAGCACCAATGCCTTGCTGATCCACCAAGAACTAGCTCAATCAGATCGCCTAATCCAGCTGAACCAGTTGGCGATTACCCAGATGAAGTCCTTGGTTCAGCATAAAAAAGCAATTAGCAACCTAAACAAGTGACTTTTCAGAGCTATTGATTTTTTCACAAAAAACTAAACTCACTGGTTTTATAAACCGCAATAGTAAGATTAAGGCTAGCGTGAGTTGAGTGGAACGGTGGATTTAAGGGAGTTGGTGTAGCAAATTCCATACAGCTGAAGCAGGAACGAATTGAAATGGGGTCAAATTTTTAGAAGCTGGAATTAGACAAGCAATGATGGATTTTCAGAAGGAATTTGATCGATTAGGAATGCGGCTTTAGCCCTTTCCTGAAAATTGATTATTCATATTCGGGCTTTAGCCCAATCCTAAACTAAAATTTATCAGACAAAATCCAACGAATTTCCCCTACCTTAAAAAGAAATTACACCACCTATGCGACACCTTCTCCCTTCTGTCCTCCTACTTGTTTTACTCTGCTCAGGATGTGAAAAACCAACTGAATCCTCTTCTACTCTTGACGAAGACACCCAAGCATGGTGGGAAACCACCACTATCCTTTCCAGCGATGCCATGGAAGGACGCGATACAGGTTCGCCCGGCTATGCTCGGGCTGCAGCTGTGGTAGCAGAGCGATTTGCTGCTGCAGGACTAGAACCTCTTGGAGAAAATGGCATTTGGTTTCAAGAAGTGCCGATGGAGGAAGTAGCAATCACTCAAGCCAAAATCACCGTGGGCGACCGGGAACTCCAATTTTTACATGATATCCAAGCCTCGCCTGCAAGCGCCAGAGAGATAGTTGATGCTCCGATTATCTATTGTGGATACTGTGATTCTACAAGCACAAGCCAAGTGAAAGACAAGTTGGTAATCTGCCATGGCACAAGACGCGAAGATTTCCCTAGCAATGGGGACCGAATTAGAACTATGTCTGAAGCCGGTGCCTTGGGAATCCTCTTCATCGCAGATCCTGGTTTTATCATAGAGCCTCCAAGATGGCCCTTTGCTTACAGTCGATCTGTACGATTAGCTGGTGAAACCTTTACGCCAGCTACGTTCCCAACTTTTAGTATTAATGCCGGTTCTGATGCCTTAGACAAACTAATTGAAGGCTCTGGGCAAAACGCAAAAGAATTAATCGAGCTAGGAAGTCAGGGCAAGCCACTTCCAACGTTTGAGGTGGAAGACCGCTTGAGCGCAAGTTTCACCCTAGCTGATCGCAGCATCCAATCGGCAAACATCCTAGCTCGCCTTCCGGGTACCGATCCTAGTCTTGCCGATCAAGCCCTTGTGCTCACCGCACACTTGGATGGCTACGGCTATGGCACAGCAGTGGATGGAGACAGTTTGTATAATGGTACGCTGGATGATGCGGCATATGTAGCCCTTCTGATTCAATTGGCAGAAAGGCAATCAGGTAAGGGATTTAAAAGACCGGTAATTTTTGCAATCGTGACGGGTGAAGAGAAGGGATTGCTTGGCTCAAAGTATCTGATGAAGCATCTTCCTGTACCACAAGAAAGCATCGCTGCAAACATCAATCTGGATCAACTCCGTCCCCTATTCCCTTTAGAACTCCTGACAGTTCATGCGCTTGATGAAACTACCCTTGGAGACGATGCGAGAGCTGTGGCTACGAGTATGGGGATTAAAGTACAGAATGACCCCGAGCCCGAACGTAACCTTCTCCGACGCTCTGATCAGTGGAGTTTTATCCAAGCGGGAATTCCAGCTATCAATTTTGTCTTTGGCTTTGAGCCAGGATCTGAGAGCGAACGCATCTACCGACAATGGTACCGGGAAGGCTATCATACCCCAAAGGATGATCTCAACCAAAAAATAGATTGGGAAGCTGCAGCCAAGTTCAACAGCTTTTTTTATGGCTTGGTAGAAAAAGTGGCAGATGGAGAAACAAAACCAGCTTGGAAGGCGGGGAGTAAATTGGGGCCTACAAACCCTTAAATCAACTCCTAGAATATCTTGGACATAACCATGATCGAAGCAAGGGTTTCCAGAGTGGTTCCTGTGGATTTAGAGGAGTTGGCATAGGAAGTCGAAATCTAAAGTCAGAAAGCTGAAATAACAGTGAGCAATAAGACCGCAGTGGGGTCAAAGATTTTAATAGCCCATAATGAATGAATTAATTCAATAGCGCTGGCTCAAAAACGTCGTATGGAGACGAAAACCCCATGCCAGCAAGATAGAAATGATGTGAAATGCAGGAGGATGGAAATGATCTGTGGACTTGCGCAATTACAGAATCGAAATCCCCCAGACAAGATCCAATGCATGTAAAAATCTATATCCTACCCCCCAGATTGAATCATAAAAAATAACTGGCAAGAACTTTCCTAACATATCAATGTAGAAGTATAGTCTTGCCAGTCTTTCTTATTACTAAAGGTTTAACTTATCGGGATTTTTGGAGCATTTTCAGCAAGCCATTGATCAAAGTTTTGCAATTCTGGATTCAATTTCAAAGACATATCCCTGCTACGGATATCGTTAAAATCCTTATTAAAATCCCTCTTAAACTGGAACATATTACCTAAGTCATCGGCTCCTGGGAAGCCAAAACTGCGATATGTGTCTGGACTTACATTATTATAAATTACATTTATATTCAAGGCTTTTGATAGTTTGGCGGCCATTTCATCACCACTCAACTTTTCACCCACAATACCTATCATTTCTCCAATTTCGCCATTGCCTTTTTTGAAAATACCATAGGCACATTTGCCAATATCTTCTGCTCCCATACCTGCCAATTTCTTGTCGTCCATAGGGAATGCGATGTAATAATTTCCATCCTCCCCTTTTTGTGGTCCCATTCCAAAATGAATAAAATTATCCCAGAAAAAAGAAGTTCTTAATAGGGTAACTGGCAAACCAGCATCCACCAAAAGTTTATCCGCGGCACCTTTTCCATCGAAGTGGGGCACTTTGTATTTCTCCTGTAACGTAGGCATTCTGTCGTCCTCCAATGGCACCCAGTTTCTGGTATCCTCCAGAGTGGACCAAATGACATGCTTCAAACCAGCTTCCTTGGCTGCTTTCGCAAAATCGGATACCTCTTGATATTCCTTTTCGGCTGAAAAATGCTCCCAGAAAAAAGTGACAAAGAATGCTCCATAGGCTCCTTCCACCGCTTTTTTAATGCTCGCAGCATCATCAATATCTGCTTCTACTACCTCAGCGCCTAATTTTGCCAAAGCCTTGGCTTTATCAGAATTTGCATTTCTGGTAACAGCTCTTACTTTAAATTCTGAGTTGGGATCAGATAAAATAGCCCTTACAAGTCCTCCACCCTGTGCCCCAGTGGCACCAAATACTGTAATGATTTTAGATTTTTCCATAGTTAACTTTTAGTTGTTTTTACCCTAAAAAATTTAGGTTTTACCCCGTTTTTTTGAGTGGTATCTGGTCTCCACTTTTTATTGATTGGTATAGGTAGTTTTCAGCTTAATTCGGCACGAACCAGAACTCTGCACCTACTTTCGCATTTAAAAAGCCACTTTAAATCCTACTTAAGGCTTTTACATGGTTAGGTATTTTTGCAATCCATTACAAAATCCAGTATGTAGTCATCTATCAAAAAGAGTAAAACTTAATATTGCTACTTACTCTAGCTTTCGAAGCAGAAATACGCTGAAGGGCAGTCTCTCTTGCCTTCACAATCAGCATAGTGAGAGCAGAGCTCTTCTTTTAAATAATTTACAAAAAACTATGCACCTTTTCTGGATGTATGTCCGGAAATACGATAAAAGTTGGTTGGTTTCCCTAAGCTAAAAGCTTATTACAAGAAAGAAAAAAAATGGAAATTCTCCATCTTATCCTGCAAATTTAAACGCCTGATTTTCTATATTCTACCTACTTTCCTGTTTAGAAAGCTTGAGGTACGAAATACTGCTGCGTTAGAATTTAGTGTTTCCAGAGTGGTGAAGGTTGATTTGACTGGTGATAAGTTGGGGGTAGTTGGACCTTATGTTCCATAGTGGGAAGTTGGAGGTCGGGAAGTAGGAAGTCAGAAATCTAAAATTAAACGTCTAAAACCAATGCTAGATATTATAATTGATACACGCCAAGCGGTTATTACCCCTGGATTTTCGGTGAAACGCATACTTCCTTTTCAGTTGAGACGGATGGTAGGTCCTTTTATTTTTATGGATCATGCAGGTCCGGTAAGTGTTCCTGCCACCACTAATCTGGACGTGTTGCCTCATCCTCATATAGGCCTTTCCACAGTAAGCTACCTTTTAGATGGCAATGTCATGCATAGAGATAGTCTGGGCGTGGAACAAGTAATCAAACCCGGGGAAGTCAATTGGATGACAGCTGGAAAAGGAATATCCCATAGCGAACGCTTTGAAGATCCAAGTGTCTTGGCTGCTGGTGGTTTGGAAATGATTCAAACTTGGGTGGCTCTGCCTGAAAAAGATGAGGAATCAGATCCTGCCTTTAAGAATTACGCAGCAGATGAATTACCGATTTTTACTGATAAAGGCGTTTGGATGCGATTGATTGCTGGTGAAGCCTATGGGTTGAAATCTGAGGTAAAAACAAGCTCTCCTCTCTTCTATTTACATGTGGAACTAGAAGCAGAAGCTAGATTTGGTATTCCTACCGGACATAGCGAAAGAGGTGTCTATATCGTTAAAGGAAGTTTGGAAGTAAATGGGGTAAACTATCCTGCCGGGAAACTGCTTGTATTTTCCAAAGGCGTGGATCCTATGATTATTGCAAAGGAAAAAACCACCCTCATGATGTTGGGTGGAGAGCATCTCGGAGATCGATATATCTGGTGGAATTTCGTTTCCAGCCGCAAGGAGCGCATCGAGCAGGCCAAGGAAGACTGGAAGCAGGGCCGCATTCTTTTACCACCTAGCGATAATCAGGAATTTGTTCCCCTGCCGGAAGATAAATCAAAACCTGCCGGTGGGCCACCTCCTGAGGTTCTTTCATGAAAGCCGGATTAAAGAAATGAAACTCAACGATTAGGGGTAAAATTTTTAACTAATAAAGAAAATAACAGGCTGTTTCTTAAAGGTTATTTGTGCGAATGATGATTCATCCCTATAAGGAATTGGGTACAAAAAAAGCGGAGAGGAATCCCCTCCGACTTTTCAAATTTCAATTCCGTTGTCCTTTGTCAGTTGTCGGTTATCGGTTGTCAGTTGAACGTTGAATGAGAGATTTTGCGCTAGGCATTCTTCGTTCGAATCCGATGGTTGTCGGATGACTTGGACTTAGTCGGACCTCTGGTGTGCTGCATCACATTCTTAATCAATGCCTGTTCTGCTTCCAGACGGTAAAAGAGCTCCTTTAGCTTGGCCAATTCCGTACTCAGCTGCCGGGTATCCTCTATCAGCAACTTTAGAAAGTAAGCAATCACCGAAAGTAGCATCATAGTCACCACCCCAGCTAGGCTTAATAATAGCTCTGCTCCAGACATGATTCCAAGAGATAAGGCACTCTTTCCGACACAATTTGCAACTCTACGACCTCACCCCGCGCCCATTCACTCTCCAGTTTTTCCATAAGTTTCAGAAATGCCAGTTTAGTGAATAGTGGAGTACCATCGGCTCTATAGGAAGTAACAGGATATATGGAATTAGGCTCAAGCATTTCATCTCTCTTATAACGGGATATTTTACCCTTTTCCCCAATCCCTACTTCCCAACCTTTTCCCTCAGAATGAGTAGCTTCGAGTTCGTAGACACCTTCCTCCAGGCAGGCTATCTCTTTTCCAAAGCAAGCCTTGGGAGGCTCCCGGGTAAAGCAGATCTGCTGCTGCCCGAGAAATAATCTCCCAAGGGTAAGTTTTGCTTTGTACTTTCTATGAAGTACCAGTCTCATCTTAGACCTGCTCCAGTCCAACGATCTTGGCCGCGTTGTGTGCCCCATTATTAATGGAGTACTCGCTGCCATTGACCACCTGTACGAACTCCACACTGAGCACAAAGGCCCTGTGGGTGCCTGGAAGCAAGGCCTTATCCACTGACAAGGGGATCGCTACTGCAGGATCTATTACCGGAAGTAAACCGGACACAGCAGTCTGCACCGCTCTTCCTCCAGTAGCAAAGTCCAGCCCCACTCCCGTCGCTGTGATTCTCAGATGCGTGGCTCCTTTCGGAAGGGCCACGAAGTCCTGAGGCACAAATGCCGGGATGGCTACCGCCCAGGCTGTCGGTGAATCTGTGTAGGCAATCTCCAGAAAGAGCGTACTTCCCAGGGAACTTGCAGCATTTAGCTCCATGTCCTTCAACAGATTCCAGTCTCCTGATCTCACCATACGTTCGCCTCGGTTATTGACCAAGTCAGCCTGAAGGACTTTCATCATCACCCTGGTAATTCTCAGGTTCAGTCTACTATCCCCGATCTTGGCGATCACCGGGCGTAGTGCATCCCGGAAGAGCTTGGCCGAGGCGGCATTGTCGGCGAACTCTTTGAGGTTCTCACGGGTACGTGCAAAGCGGGCATCGTTCATAATGCGGCTCTTGCTCACCCCTCCCTTTTCACGGGCGAGGTACCCGTCTTTGGTCTTGTAGAAAGAGAGTCTTCCTACTTTTCCATTCAGTGTAATTACTCCTGCTTGTTTTGCCATATGTATATGGGTTTTAAGTGTAACATGCAGGAAAATTCAGGTTTATCTAACTGGGGTTCAATTGAATGTGCGGTCTGTACTAAATGTGCTGTATATGCCAGGTGAGCTAAATAATTCTATAAATTCTGATTGTAAAATTTTTCCCCATTCTAGCCATTATTGTATCCATTATTTGATGATATGGTTGGGTTCACAGGGCATTTCCAGCCTCGGGCTGGAGGTGGCGACCAAAGGAGGAGCTTGATTAGAAATTTAAAATGAGGAATTAAGAATTCTCTGTAGTTGTAGTGATGATGCCTACGATAGGTATGTTATTGTAGCCATTTTTCCAATATCGGTCATGCCTACGGCATTTTCAGGAAATAACCCATTCCTAATATCCCAGCCATTGAAAT
>NZ_QLLK01000002.1:71386-515076 GCF_003259505.1 Algoriphagus yeomjeoni
TAAATTAATTCAACAGCGCTGGCCCATAGTCGTCTTTCAGAGACGAAGGCCATGTGCCAGCAAGATGGAAACGCAAGGACCTGCGGGGGTGGTTATCTGTTGGCAGTCTGAAGACTGCATTTTATCTGGTCTAGTTATGAGACTTAGACGAGATGGGGCAACACGAAGAGGAGAAGAACTACGGGGAAGGGACAACGGGGATTCACCTCACACCCTGCCCAGACATACAGAATCCGAAAACTGTCTTCTACCATAGGACTCAGAGAAGAAGGAGACATATACATAAAATTTTCCCTGTAGATCAGACAACCAAGGGAATTGGATCTGCTGGGAACCCGACTTCCGGTAGTTACCTTCAGTATTAGCCCATTTGCGTCCGCTTTCAGGATCATAGGCTACAACAAAGAGGCGGTCGGCATCCTTGCCATACCCCATAAAGGCATTGGGATACCAGGTGATCTCGAGCATATTATCACCTACCCACAGCGCCTCGGCCCCGTCTATTCCCAATACATCGCCTTCAGAAATCTTGACTTTCTCCGGATAGAGCACCGGAACTCCATTTTCATTGAGGACACCTGTTTTCAGCAGCACTGAAAGCGCTCTGCTGAAGCCTTGACTTTGTCCAGCATACCTTTTGGCAAATCCCTGCTCCAACTCTGCTCTTATAGGAACGAGGAATTGTTGCCCTCTCTTAAATGCCGCCCGGTGATAGAGCTGTTTCGCAGTCGGGGTTTTGCTGCTCTTAGCGGGAAGACTCTTGATAATGGTCTTTCCATTCCGCTCATAAATCACTGTATTTCCCAGCTTGCCTGAGATCTTCCCCAGTATATTAGTATTGATGATTGCCATAGCGAATGAAGTTTTGAATAAAGTTCAATAGATAGTTTGTATTTAGTCGTTTTTATTTAATCTGATTATCCACAATGATTTCAGTGACCTCTTTTTCTTTGCTTATCAGGCTGGAAGACCCCTGCCCGAACTACAGGCGGGGATGACGGGTGACCGAAGTAGCCAGTGTTACCCATACTTCAAGTCGATTTTTACCTTTTACTGGCGCAATTGGGGATATACATATAAAATAAATCGCCCAGAGCAATATGATTGAAACTCCAAATAAAAGACCACTTCGACTTTGTCTTCCGTCTTCTTCTCCCCTCTGCCGCCTTACGTCTCCCGTCTTCCATCTTCATTCAGATCAACCCCCGGAAAATGCTTCTCTGCTTGCATTGATGTTATAAAAATTAGTACGCTTTAGTTATCAGAGGAAAGCATTTCCTTCCAGTTGTCCCTCATTAGGTTTGCTTTGGATAGGGTTTTCTTTTACATGGCCCTGAAGAAAAGTAGTCTCTGAGTCGATGAAAAGCCGATGCAAAGTCGAAAGAAAGCACCCTTTGGCTACTATTTTCTAGTTAGCACAACTACAGGATATCAGGCGACACGCTGGAAGACCTTCTGCTGAGATAGAATTACGCCTAGCCATGATTTCAGTAAATATAACTCTCGATCTGACTGATGGGTATTCCTGAGAATTCGGCAAACTCATGTAGGGTGACGAATTGGTAAGGCTCTTTTCCATTCACAACCTTGATTTTACCAAGTAGGGAATGTCCGTAACGTTCACTTCTCCCTGTGATAATCTGCACATCTTTGGGGTATATGACACAGCGTTTTTTGCTCATGATTCACCTCCATTTCTTATTAAAATTTACTTATTCCATTTACAGATTTACCATACCTTGCCGTATCCTGATCTGACCAATACATACAGCCACCTAATAGCAGAAGTAATTCATTCACCCAAGTTTCAGAATAGCCTTCTTTTTTTTTTATCATGTCTAGGAGTTTAAACAACTGATCAAATAAGCCTTCAAGCTGTGTGTTGGCATAGCCATAAATCATGGAATCACTACAGCCTGTCTGCACTTGTAAAAGCAGTAACTCATTATGAAAATCCTGATCTTTTCTTTCCTTTTCCATAGATCTGAGATCGTTAGAAAGGCAGATTATTCTACCTACCTTCTGCTCAATCCAACTAATAGAACAATCCAGGTTGGATCCATCCACTTTCAGTAAATGAAGTGCGAGATATACTCCCGAGCTGAAAAGCCTCATTTCTTTGTATTCAGGCAGAGAAGGAGCCTGACCTAGTTTCCTGTTATCAACTTCCCATTGCTGGGCCTTTAGGTAATCCCTCCAGCTTGCGTAGAATCCTGCTTGCCAATGCTCACTTCCTGATAGAGAGATCGAAAGAATCAGATTTCCCAACTGATCAATAAGTACCTTGGTGCTGCTTAGGCTTGTGCATTCAGATAATTCAGAAGTATCAACTGCCAAAGCATCTAGCAAGTACATCGCTTCCTTGGGTGCTACTTCATCCAACAAATCATCAAAGAGAAACAAACAGCAAAAAAACCTGGTGATTAATTCTAATTTAACAGGGTCAATTTCCGGAAATAGGTAGCCCGCAAACCACATGATTTTCTGGTCTTGCATCCTCTTTAACCTGGATTCACTGGAAACCAATCCTGATTCCCACAACCAGCTATAGGTTTTCTCTTCTAAAAGAGGGGTAGCAGTATTGATTGACACTGGAAGTATGTACTTCTTCATGATTCCCAGTCTCTAAATTCCCTTTGAACTGATCTGACTGTCCTCGCTGTGCATCCAAAATAGCTGGCTATTTTATTCTGAGAAATAATCTGATCGATACCCGGAAAAATCTGAAGGAATTTCCTGTAGCCTTTATGAATCCCCATTCCTTTTATCGAAGAGCGTCTTGAGAGCCTTTCCAAGAGTCTATGGTTTATGGCTAAACCCAGTCTGGTAAATTCAGGGAAATTCCTGATTAGGTCAGATTCAGATTTCTTACTTACTTCGAAATAAACCACATCCGTTAAGCAAAGGAGATAGGACTTTGTCTTTTTCCCTTTCCAGTAGGATTTGAAGTCAAAAGCCACATCTGATTCCTTAAAAATTTCCTTCAGAACCTCTCCTTCTTCCATTGCCTTCATAAGCCCCATATATCCCTCGCATATGTATCTGCTGCATAACTCTACTGCATTGGATTCTTTAAGGACCATTCCTTTCTTGCCCTTCCGGAGATACATGTAGAGCTTCAACTTTTGATAATCGAGTGAAAGTTCTGGGACCAGTTGATCATAGTCCTCTTTCATCCTGTTTAAATAAGTTTCCATTTTATCTTGCTTTAAAAAATTTTGATTGACTGGAGAATGTAAAATAGGCCTCTTGCAAAAGCCTGGTAGAAAAAACTACACTGTTAATTTAAATATAAGTATTTAACATTTGCAATAGGTATTTTTTAGTCTATTCATTTTACAGCATAAAAAAGAGGAAATATTTCCTTATTAATAGTTTTTATTTTACCAGGTAGGAAAAAACACCTATTTATTTCTTCTCAAGACCATATAGGTTTGGGAATGATTAAGTAAAAAGTGAAATGTACCATACGATGATTATTCACAGAATATTGAGCACACTACTTATTCTCCTATGGGCTACCTCATCCTAACCTTCTTCCTAATCGCTTTGCTCTCGGGACGGTCTCCCTGCAACACTGCAGGGCAGGCATTTAGGAGAGGGACTAAGTCAATGCTAACTATGATGATTCGATAATGAATAAAGTGATAAGCACCATACTACGATTATGAACAGAATATTGAGCACCATATTAATTTTCCTCTGGACCTATACTGGACTTGATAAACTGATCCAGTTCAGCGCTAGCAGAAAAGCATTTCTGAACCAGACCTTCCCTGCGGAACTGGCGGAGATTCTGGCTTTTGCCATACCAATAACTGAGTTGCTGCTTGCCCTCCTCCTACTCTTTTCAGTAACCCGATGGTGGGGATATCTGGGAAGCATCTTATTGCTGACAGTATTCACAACCTATGTGGGACTGATTTGGGTGGGAGCTTTTCCGAGGGTGCCGTGCAACTGTGCGGGGATACTGGAGAGTATGGGCTGGGCGGAGCATTTTGTTCTTAATGTGGTGTGTATTGGATTGGGAGTTTGGGGGTTGAGATGGGAGTCGCAGTATCCAGTCGCAGTGGGCAGAAATGAAAGCTAAAAGATGAAGTGAGAAAGCTGAAATTTCAAAGACAGAAGACGGAGGTTGGAAGTTGGAGGTTGGAGGTTTAATACCAAAAATCATGGGTTGGTAGACATTGAGAGAATCACCCTGAAGGGGTGAAACCATTAATAGCCATGGGTGAGCCAAAGGCTTAACCCATGGTAAAAAGGATCAAAAGGCCATTTTCCTCGGCCCAAGATCATAATGGGATACGGATGTTTGTGCCGAGGAGTGAAAACGAATCCATATGAGAAAATAGTCTGTAAAGACACAGACCACGGGACGGAAAACGAGGCAATGCCGTAGGCATGTCAGATTGGTAGCCCCGCCACGGCGGGCAGGCCAGGCCCTGGGGTTGCATGATTAATAGTTGAACCAGCGCTGGCCAACAAGCATCATTCGGAGACGAAAACCTAGTGCCAGCAAGATGGAAAACAGATGGGGATGCTGTCCTGCTTCTGGAGAAGCAGGACAGCCGGAAGTTAAAAGCAGTCAGAAGTCTGCAGCATCCAAAGCACAGATCAAGAGACCTGCGCTAAATGGAGAGACGAACGGCGGCAGAAAAAAGATAAAAACCTTCGGGGTTTTATAAACCCTAAAGGTAAAAAAAGGGGCGGCTGCTGTAAACCGCCCCCACAGCCCGAAACCTTGCAAGAATGGGCTGCAAAAAATAAGATGGGAACTTACTCCTCGAGAAGACCTGAGTTCGAGGCGGGTCTACACTGGTGAGTTCCTAAAAGGGAGAAACCGAAAACCCTCTAATATAGTAGGTATTTTAACCATGTCTGCCATGAGCAAGTGTTCTTGATGGACAATCCTAAACGTTTTCCCTGTTTTTGATCTGTTAAAAAACAGGACGTAACGATGAAAAATTTAGTAAAAAGATTACCGCTGTTTGCTTTTGTGCTGGCAGCGTTTGCCGCTTTTGCATTTAATGCACCTGCTATCAGTATGGAAAAGCCTACTTCTAAGGTCTGGACTCCTGATTCAAATGCCCCTAATGGGTATCGGGAAATTACAGGTGAGATAGAAGAGACTAACTACCTTTGTGATGAAGGTGGTCTTGAATGTGCTGTTACCTTTCTAAATGACGATCCTTCTACCGGTGTGAAGATCGAGGTAGAACCTGGAACATACATGGCGATTCCATAAAATCATAGTTTCATAGTTTAATTGTCCCAAGTGTCAATGACACTTGGGACTTTTTTTAAACTATCGTTCATTTTGTTCAATCCCTGTCCGCTGCACTTCCAAATCAGGTATTGGAAATACATATTTGGGAGAATTGGGTAGAATTTCAACTTGATTCTCTCCTCTAGTAAAAACTGTGGCATGTTCTGGTTCCTGATTTAGCCTTCTCAAGTCAAACCAACGAATTCCCCGACCTATTAACTCAAGTTTTCTCTGGTTAATTATAATAGTCAATAGTTTCTGACCTGTTTCCTTGATTTCTTCAAAGTGGTCTGGTGTAAATCTCCTAGCCAAAAGAGCATTTAAGAAAAGTTGTGATTTCTCAGAGTTGCCAGTTCTGGCAAAGGCTTCAGCAGCTGTTAACTCCAATTCCCCAACACTTATCCCTCCAAAAAAAGCCGTGTTCCCTGAGAACTTACCAGTATATATTAACCGTCCACTATCAGCTTCATTGAAAAATGCCATTCTTCTTAAATCTCCTTCCTTTAATTGATTCTGAATATCCTCGGAAATAAAAACCTCATTTGAAATGTTAAAAACACTGGATCGAAGCAAGGAATAAAAAACCATTTCATCATTAAATTGAGGAAATGGAAACCTGGCTTCCACATCAATTTCATTAAAATCCATCCTATTTTTATAGATCATAAGTGCTTCACTAGCTGCTTCTCCTGCCTCTCCATAATTAGCCGTGACTAAATTGAGTCTTGACAATAAACCCAAAGCAGCAGCTTTATCAGGTCTGGTTTTATATAAGGATGAAACCGGAAGCAAATCCACAGCTTCCAATAGATCATTTTTAACCTGCTTATAAGACTGGTCTAAACTAGACCTCACTGCCGGTTCATTGATATCTGCATTGTTTTTAAGTATAATCCCTTTTAAACCACCGTTATTTCCATCCAGCCTGTAGGCTGGCGCAAATTGCTGAAGTAGATTGAAATAGGCATAAGAACGATGAAACAAAGCCTCACCTCTCAGCTGTTGATGTTCTTCACTGGCTATGTTACCTATCTTATTTAATGCGTCCAACGCTACATTTGCATAGAATACCTGCTCGTAGGGAAATACCCAATCACTCACCATTTCACCCTGATATGGATCATCCAGCCATAAATAACTTCTCCTTTCGGCAACGAAGAGATTGGCTAGTATTTTTTCCGATGTCTCAAATTCATCTGAGGCCCTACTCACTAAATTTCCTTGGCGGTTAAATACTGACGAATTATCCAACAGACTTCTGACATCCTTGATGGTGGATACCACCACGACACTATTATCTGGTTTTTCATCAAGAAACCCATCACAGGCTAAAAGTCCTGCCATTAAACTTCCTGATATTACAATTCTGCTTATTATGTTTTTCATGTGTTTATAATTTGATTTTCATATGCCACATGGAATGCCCTAGGTAATCATTTCCCTGTGTGCGAAGCCATTCTCATGGGCATTTCATATGTATATAATTTGTCTTTTAAAGGTCATATGGAATCTCACAATGAAAATCATCCCTCAGTGTGTGATTATCCTCACGTTCGATTTCATATGTATATAATTTGTTTTTTAAAGGTCATATGGAATCTCACAATGAAAATCATCTCTCAGTGTGTGGTTCTCCTCATGTTCGATTTCATATGTATATAATTTGTCATTTAAAGGTCATATGGAATCTCACAATGAAAATCATCCCTCAGTGTGTGGTTCTCTTCATGTTCGATTTCATATGTATATAATTTGTCTTTTAAAGGTCATATGGAATCTCACAATGAAAATCATCCCTCAGTGTGTAGTTCTCCTCATGCCTGTCAGCCTCAGGCAGGCTCGATTTCATGTGTTTATAGTTTTAAATAGCTTTCCGTCGTCCCCCAATTATCAGGAGAAACCTGATAAATTGTCATCCTAATGGGTTTCTACCTTCCTCCAGACTGTTTCCGGAAGCCTGGCCCAACTTAAAATTCTATTTATTAAGATAAATGGGCGGACAGAAGTATAACCTCTGTCCTTCAACCAGCTGTATTAATTATGGAGGAAACCACCCCTCTCTGCCCTTATGAAGAAAGCCACTGGCTGCCCATGAATTTGTTAACTTATCAGAACTCCAAGTGCAACCCTAAGGCGAGACTCCGCCTAGGTGTGGCCCATCCAAAATCTGGATCCAACCTAGAGTCACTGGCTGACCATAGCAGACCAAGGTTATTTACATAGAGATAAAACTCTGCCCTACTAATTCCTGCCATGAGTCCTTTAGTGGATTTTTGAGCCAGGTAGCCTATTCGGATATCCTGTAATCTAATGTGATCTCCTTTTTCGACCAGTTCTGAACTAACCCTATAAAAGGTGTCTCTCAAGGGATTGCGAAAAGCAGGCATGGATGGCACCTGGGTAAGCAATTCGTCTCCAGGATTCTGCCATCTCAAAGAAAAATCTGAATGACCTCCCCTTCCTTCCAGAATGGAAACATAGTTCACTGAAGCTCTTCGAAAATAATATCCAAACCGGTAACTTAAATTCGCAGAAAGACTGAAGCCCTTGTAAGAAATCGTATTTCTAAATGCACCAAAGGTTGTGGGCCGGGCTGGTCCATGGTACAGGATGCTTTCCAGGCTTGCCCCATTCACCAAGGAAGCGTAATCTTCGGATTTCTCTCCATCCAAATTCCCCAGTGGGGCCCCTGTATCAGGGTTCAGTCCTTCCCATGGCAAACTGTAAACCCCAAATAATGGCTTTCCAACCAAAGGGAAATAGGTTCCTCCCAAGCCTGCCAGGGAATAATTCAACAAGCTGCTTACCGCAGGTTCTATCTCGAAGGAAGTCACCTCTTCTTTCAGGCCTGAAAGTAGAAAAGTAGAATTCCATGAAAATATTCCCTGAATATTCTTCGTATTGATTTCCAGATCAAATCCCTTGGTAAGGGTGGATGCCGTATTCCCTGTAAACGTCTGTACCCCCGAACTTGGGGCAAAAGGTGTCTGGCCGATCAAATCCAAGCCCTGCTTACTATAAAATTCAAGAGTACTGGAAATCCTACTGTTTCTGGATTCCAGATCGATTCCAAGATTGACAATCTTAATCCGCTCCCATCTCAGGTCCTTATTTGGTGGGTTTAGAATATTGGCATAGGGAAGCTGGGTCAGACTGCTCTGCGGTAGCAACCTGGCCGTAGTGAAGGCTGTCAAGCTTCTATCCACATTTCCATTATACCCATAGCTAGCCCGAAGTTTCAGATAGGGAATCGCCCCAGAACCATAAAAATCCTCCTCACTTATTGTCCATCCTATTCCTGATGACCAAAGTGGAACTGCTCTTTGATTCGCTGCGACTCCAAATAGGTTTGAGGCATCTTTTCTGGCACTGATTGTAACTAGGTATCTGTTTTTATACTTCAGTGATGCATTACCAAATATGGAATAAAACCTGTCTGCCCCAGCGGAGATACTTTCGCCACCGGGAACCGTATTGGTGAGGGCAGGAAGATAATATTGTGGGTATCTGTTTACATGATCTACCGGAACTGTGGTAGCACGCTCTTCATCGTATCCATATAACCTTCTGCTTACTGATTCCCAATCCAAGGCTTTCACTTCGACACCTCCCAAGGCATTTAGTTCAAACTTTTCAGACCATGATTTTTCGTAGTTCAGCTGAAACCTCCCAGAATGGCTGGAAGAGAGACGGTTGGATCTATCCAGTATCCCACCTTCCGGAATAGGATAGGATTTGTTTCCGTTATCATCAACTTGGGTATACAAATTAACCAGCTCTCTTGTAAAGTAACTATCCGATCCATACTGGGTCTGATTGACGGAACTGTTTTTCCAAAACTGATAAAGCATTTGAATCCTGAGTCCGGAAATGAGCTCGTAGTCAGACCCCAAATTAATTCTCCAGTCATTGTTGCTCATCATGGAAGGAGATCTGCCTAGTTCATTTAAGGGATAGTAGCTCCAATCCAACAGCCCTTCTTCCTTTGCTTTAGCTTTCAATCCACCGCTGTATCCCCGATTTACTGGAAGTGGGTTGCCAAATTCATCAGCCAATTGTGCATAAGGATACATTTGTAAACCGGAAGAGAAAAAGAGGTCATCGGGCCCGGCATTTTGGTCAAGGCTTTGATTTAGTGTACCATAAAATGCTCCCTGAAAACCCAGTTTTCCATCAAGTAACCGGAGGTCATGCTTCAATTGAAGCGTAAACCTGTCTTGGGAATTTCCCACTACCGGCAACTGGAGTCCATCATAGCCCAATGCAATCCGGTATGTATGGGTTTTGCTCCCACCAGACATAGCCACATTGTATTGCTGGTTGAGCTGTGGGCGAAAGAGATACCTATCCAAATCTCTTCGTAGGTCATTATTCCTATACCCCTCAATTAGGTCAGTAGCATCTGAGTCAGTGATGTGCCCGCTTCGCTGAGCAGCTAGAGTTTCAATCACTGGGGTCAGTACAGGATTGGTAATAGAAGTCAAGGAAAAATCGTAAAAACCTGAAGCAAACAATTGCTGCTCCACGTCGATAAAATCATTGACTGACATGGCAGGTGCAAGGAAAGGGTCAGGTTTTTCAATCCAGTTGGCATTGCCTGTGATGCTAACCTGAAACGGTCTGTTACTAACACCTGACTTGGTGGTAATCACAATGACCCCATTTCCTGCTCTGGCACCCCAAATAGATGCTGCCGCAGCATCTCTAAGCACTGTGATACTGGAAACATCATTTGGGTTGATATCCTCCAACCTACCGTCAAAAGGGAAATTATCAATGACGATCAAGGGCTGGGAAAATCTACCCAAGGTACTTCGCCCTCTGATCGAAAGAGGGTCCCTGCCCACATCACCTGTTCTGTTGATGATAAGGCCGGATGTAACATCCTCCAATCGATCAATTATATTGGTGCTCACCCTTCTGTCGATCAATTCCTCATCCAAATTCACAAATGATCCCGTTGCTCTGCTTTTGGGGATTTGCTGGTATCCTGTCGCCAAAACCTGGACTTCGTCAAGCCCAATTCCTGAAGATTCAAGATTAATAATCAGCTTAGCTGATGCTGGAATTCCTACAGAGGTAGTATTGCTTTCATATCCCAGGAACTGCACCTCTATTTCATAGGTACCTTCAGGCAATTCCACGGTAAATTCTCCTTCTTCATCAGCTATGACCCTATAGTTTCCCGGTGAAAATGAAATCAATGCTCCCGCCAAAGGTGACCCAGATTCAGCATCTATCACCTGACCTTGTTGTTTTACATTTGCCTGCGCAAAAAGCCCATGGCCTAACCCAAAGGAAAATAGAAGGTATACAAATAAAAAGTTTCTCATGGCATCAACAGTTTAGGTGGTGAGATTTTTTCAAGTACCAGGACAGGTATTTCTGCATATTGCTCTTTCAGGTCCAAGCCATTCTGCCGGAGGGCGGTACGAAGACTTTCCACATCAGAAAGATTGGCGACCAAGGTTAGATCGATCGGATAATCAATTCCTGTCAAGTTGATTATGGGATACTCACTAGTAGCCAGGAAATATGTATTGAGATGGTAGACAAAACCCTGGAGGGGGTAGTTGGTCATGGACACCCCGACTGAAAGCATTTTATAAGACTTTTCTTCTTCCTCAGCTTTTGGAAAGTCTCCTTCCTGTTGCTTTACAAGTGCATATACCTTCTTTTTCTTTGATACCACAGAAGCTTGGATATGGGGTAAAAACCGCTTCAAATCCTCGCGCATCAATACGTAGGGATTCATCGATAATGGAGCTATCAGCTCGTAGCCAAATACATGGTCGCCTTTAGCCATCCAGTCCACATAATCCATCCCCCTACCATCAGTCCAAAGTTCCTCTTCCTCAAACCCGAGCAGCTCCATCCTGTTCCTTCCAAAATAGTCCACCAGATCCCGCTCCGAATAGGCCAACTGAAAATGGTTGATCAGTGGCATATTGATTAGCCTAATATGTGACATGCTGGAGTAATCTTGTGTCAGGGAACCTCTCAGATCGGGGATATAGCCAGTAAAGGCTGATTGAAACCATATATTCTTATGCTGTATTTCAGGAGTTTCAGCGATCAGTTTGGTTTTGGAACCTATTCTGATCTTTTTATCTGTCTTAATTCTGAATGGGGAAACCCCTGTAGCCAATAAGGTATTGAGGTTGGATTCGGTCAGATCTTCCATTCCTGTGATTGCAAGGATCTTTCCATCGGGGTCCAAAACTATCAGGTGCGGAATTACAAAATGTGGAAAATATGCCAATAAGCGCTTTGAATTCACTACCAAAGGCAAGGTAAGATTCTGTAGAGATTTGTAATTTTCGAGCAGCAGGGACACCCTTTCCTCTTCGAATACTGAGACAGGAATCACTGCAATCCTATCCCCATATTTTCTTTGTATGGCATCTAGCTGAGGAAGGGAGGCAATACTGGCTGTACAGGTGGGCGCCCAAAACTCCAAGATGACATACTTGCCCCGGTAATCATCCAGGCGGAGCTTATCCGAATCAAACTGCAAGACTTCGGAAAACTCAATGCCAGAAGGAATCTGATCACCGATCGTCAAGGTATCCAAGTAGGCAGAAGGACTCTCGCCCTCCTGCCCTGGGAATCCAGACTGATAAACCAAATCAGTGCCTGGGGGTGAATCCGCAACTTGTGCTGTGGATGTGCTTGTGGGTACGCATAGGTATCCCAGTAAGCAGATGAGTAATGTTTTTTTCATTGCTTTTAGGTTTTAAGCTGGAAGACGGAAGAACGAAGACGGAAGACAGTTGTCCGATGTCGGATGACCGATGTTGTGTCACGCTGAGCACTTGAGAGACGAGAGTCTCGAAATCGAAGCGGTTCCAGTCATCAGTCGCAGTAGGCAGTCGCAGTGGCCAGAAGGAAAGTCAGAAAGATGAAAGTAGAATCACGAACTTCTGCATCTTGAATCTAACTTCTTGGCTCTTGATTCTAGGTTCTTGGCTCTAGTATCTAGCTACTTGATACTAGCTACTTCCCACAAGACATACCCTTCCCACCCTACCTTCTACCGATAGTCCAGCAATAATTAATAATAAGAAATGTGTCAGCGCTACCGGCTACTGTGAGCTTGCTGACCTGAGTGTGTAGTAACCGATCTGCTCAGGGATGTGCACCTCCCCTTAATCGGCGATAAAAAACGAAACCTTAAATCGGATTCTTAGGCTTCAGGGGATACAGGCGATCTACCGCGGCGATGCCGTGCTCCACTGGTAATAATCTACAATAGATAGGTAATGAGCAATGTGTCCCAAGGTAAAAAGCAGTCCTCTCCCCTTTCCAGAAATTCCTTCCCGGGAAGCTTGTTAATCCAGAAAAAATTAAGGTCTGTTCCATGATACTTGGGTTATAACGATAGTCCCAAGAAAAAAAGCCATTGGAGTGGACTCTCCTTCTTGCAGAAACTGAGGTACGGCCAAGCACCTTAGAAATGAGCAAGCGAGTAGCCCACGCCAATGGCGTGAGCATTCTCACCTTTGTCTCATTTCTACTTTCGAAAATTGGCCGTTTTCAGTTTCGAGACTCAAGTGCGAATACTATGGAACCAGATATTCCACAAATATTAGGTTTCAACTTTTGAAATCCTAGGCTAATATAGTGAAAGGTTATATATGTTGGATATTTAACCAACACTTTTTACATTAATTTCAATGAATTTCAATTCCACATATCAAATTTTTAAGGAATTGGCGGAAAAAGAAAAATTAATCAAACAACTCGCAGAAAAATTGAAAGAGCTAAAAGTCTCAAGCGGATTGAGCTACAGGCAATTGGCTCAAAGGTGCAGCTTGGACCACGCAGATATCAAAAAATATGAAAATGGTGTAGATGTTCGTTTCACAACAATCATTGAACTAGCAAAGGCTTATGGTGTACATCCAATGGAAATTTTGGAAATAGATTATGAGATAAATTTTGAAAATCCTTAAACGTGGTGAATCAATTTAAAATCCTTTTTTAAACTAATTTAAATTACATAAAATACCGAATATTATACTCTGCATCAATCAAGTTCGGATTCTGCTTTACGATTTGAGCAAAGCGACTCGAGTAATCAAGTGTGACAGGGATTTTTTTATGAAGTGTATTATTATTCCAATCCATTTTGGTTAATCCCAGAATACCTGAACATGTATCATGCCATCCCCCGCTACCGCTAAACCTCCTCAATAGAATTGGTGTGGGCGTTTTTTTCAATGCAAAGTCTTTATATACTCCGTAATTTGGGTTATCTAAACTAATTCTTGGTACTAAACCTTGCGTCCATAATAAGGCTTCATTTGAACTAATAGGTAGATAGCAACCCCTGATTACTGGAAATGAATCAGGCTTCATGTCCTTATACTTAATACCGATAAATGGAGACTTTTCTACGATTTGAACGAGTTCTATTTCAGTTCCGTCATTAAAGCTATCGAGTGCTCCAAGAATTTCCTCTTCCGTGAAATGAGTGTTCTTATGAATTGTTATTTTCTTTGGCGTCTTCCCAAAATGATTCCTCTGGTAAATCTGTAAACTCTTAGTGAGTATGGATTGCATGTCTTCCCTTGATAAGTAAGGGTTTTTCCTGAGATCGGTGAATTTTGGTTTTGTGTCAAAAGCCACAAACTCAAATCCGGTGCCGTCCGGTTCGAAAAGCTGACTACAACATGTACAATATTCATTTCCAGATTCATGTTGCTTGATCGCATAACTTATTCCTATAAATGCTTCATCTATTGCAAGATTGTTAAGCTTCCAAGGAACACCTCCTGCTTTGGAATACGTAGCTAAACTTATTCCCCACATTACATTAGCTCTGCATTTTCTGGAGATTGAAAATTCAGTTAGAATTTGAATGGGAATTCCAATAGGAGCACAATAAGCTTTTAGATAATCATGCAAATCAAACCCTTCATTAATAAAACATTCATCCCATTCCTTCGGCAGATATAGATATAAAACATGAAAAGAACTTCTCAGATTTTGTAATTTGGCAATTTCTCCTAACAAGGCTTTTGCAAGCCCTAAATAGTCGCCATTTTTTGCATATTGATCTAAATCAGAAGATAACTCGATTGCCAACTTCTCCTTATCAGCTATTAAAATTGGAGTTTTATACACAGCAGAAAATCCGGGATAGTCTGGATAATAATTAGTTGCTTCAACAGCTTTAGCAGTACTTCTGAGTTCCTTGAATATCTGAGTTAATTTGGCCCCATGACCATTTGCGGTGATAAAGGCAATTTTTATTTCATCTAAATAACCAATTGATTGACTGTAAGGACCGTTTTCAATTAGTCCCTTTAAAGGATGTCTGTCTATTTTTCCATTTGCAAATATTAATTCAGGTTCGGGTAATTCACTATAACCACCTAAAGCAGATAAATTTGTAATATTGATTGGTTCTGAAAATTGAGCATCATTCATCATTATTTGGTTTTGCGTGAATAAGAGGTTCTATTAGTAGTTCTTATGTTATTTGACCCATTAGAGCCAGTCGCCAAATACGGTTTTAATGAAACAGTATTACCATTACCTACTTCTATAAATATTGTTTCTATCCATGCCGATAGGAGCTGGTCCAGTTTGTCATTCTTTAATCCTGATCTTTTCTGTCTTAAAAAATCAACATAATTTCTCCTTGTTCTTTGAGGTGATATCCATATATCAGGACTAAGAATTAAAATATAATTTTCGTCAATTTGCTTAATTCTTACGTTCAAACAATAAGACCAGATCGGTGTAATACTTTCTTCTAATCCCACGCTATTTACAACCTTAACCTTGGGAAAATATCCACCCATTTGACCAACAGCAGATTTTAAACTTTTTAATTTTTCAGAAGTAAAGTGCTCTTTACCAATAATGATTGTATGTTTTCTCGCTAACAATTCCTCACGTTGACAGAGCGATCCGCAAATCAATTCCTCAAGAGCCGATTGAAGAGATTTGTGATTATTCAGATCACTTATTTCTATTGCAATGTCAGTTGTTTCTATTTTCTTAAAACCAGGTATAGCAGATTTAATTGTATCTAAATTCCCCCATGCATAAACATTTTCATCAATCCACAAAATAGCTTTATCCTTGGCTAATTTTCGAAGATCTTTTACTACCTCCCAGTCTAACTTTGGTTCAGCTTCAATCTTAAAACATTCTGTAGGGATATCTGTAATAGGAACCGAATTAAACCTAATTAATTGACCATTTTTTGAGGGTTTAGGAATTGGAATATTTACTATTCTTTCTGAAATCCTCTCAACTTTTTCTACTAACTGAGTTGGTTTGGAAGGTAAATTTCTCCACAATCTCGTCATTAGAGAATCGAAATTATCAACTTCCACAATGTCTGCCTCAATTCCTTTTGACTTAGCTGATTGAATCAATTCGAGCACCTTTGTGTGAACCTTAGAATTTTTTAAAGTTGTCCAGTACAAGCCTTGAGGAAAAGCGTTGGTAGCACTCAAAGACTCATTTAAAAGATCCATGATACTTTTATCCCGACCACTATAGCCAGCTACAATTAAGCCAAATCGAGAAGCAGAAGACAGAAAGCATTTTCTTATCTCCTCATCAGCTTCAACAAGGTGCTCCGCTAAGTTTGCAAGTTTTTTATATTGAAAATCTCCGTGCACCTTTGCATATAGTGGAAATTCGTCATTGTTAAGTGCTCCTTTGCATGCATTTGCACCTTCTAAGTGATATGACGCTAGATCTTTATTGGAAATGTAGGAATAGGCATTTTCAAGAACCTTATCAAAGTTGGTAGTGTAGACAACTTTAGATATTCCTGCATACATCAACGATGCTAAAATTCTATGACCAATTGATAGAGTGATCTTACCCGAATTTAGGGCTTCCACCAAATATTGTCTTTGTTCCTCTTCATTATCGCCGAACAAAAGATCAAAATAGAAAGAGTATTCCCTATCATCATATTCTTTGGGAAAACCCTTTGAATCACAAAATTCTTGTATTTTTTTACGTATTTGTTGAATTTGAATATCTGTATCATGAATATCCTGATTTTCTTCAGAGCAGTAGTATTTTTTCTTCAAATCCCAGATAATTTGGTTAGCAGTTGGTAGGTTTGCACTAACCGAGAATCCCGCACCCAAAAACCAAGAACACTTATCAATCTTTGCTATAATTTTTCTAATAAATTCACTTTGATCCATTGCCATATTATTTGTTATTAAGCCTTTATTGAAGATAAATAATATCTAATAAAAATTATTAGTGAACTGTCTTTGATCTATGAAAAATAGTACCTTTCGACAATTGAAGTATATAAACCCAATCTAGTCGTAGGTTATAACTTAATCCTAATATTTTATCAATTTATAATTGGCTTTCTTGACCTCAACCTCCTTGAAAATCACTTACAGCATATTTTTTTTAGAAATTGCAAATATAGCATGTAATCTAACTAATGCTATTTAGCACATCCAAGTATCTTCCAATGTTATATAGTCAATATCTATAGGAGCCTCAATATTAAAACTTTCTGTTTCAAAATCAAACTTTACTACCACTGGTTTAAAATTAATTTTAAAGCAATGTGATGTATAACCACTTTTATCTGAATTTGGGGGATATGCGAAAGCACGAACAGTAACAATTCCTGAAAATTTACATCCATTAGAAGAGAACACGTTATGAATTTTGTCTTCCGTATACATTTCTTTAACTTTTGAATTTTGAATTTCAATTATTTCATATATCCCTTTAGTTGTATCAAAGTGCTTATATCCTGATATTAGTTGTTTCACTTTGTCTTCTATAGTTTCAATTTTAGTTATAAGTTCTTCTTTATAGTTTATCATTTATTTTATTATTAAGTAATTATAAATTTAATATTACTGCTTGTTACCTTTGAAATATTTAGTTTAGTAATTTATTCCATCCGTTGCTATTTAAGTCAACTTCTATTTTTTGTATTTTTTTCATCAACAACATTCTCTATTTTATCAAGCAAGTTATTATATGCCATTTTTTTATTCGTTAAGTATTTTTTCAATTATTACTTCTATGTCTGTTTTTCCATCTTCTACTACAGTCGCACAACTTATCCATTCTTCTTTTGTCATTTCGTCAAAGATTTCAAAGTTATTTTTGGCTTTAAAATTTTGTCCAGAAGGGGTTAGAATGTGTGTTTTAATCTCCTCTTTTATGTCCGAATAGTCTTGAATCTCAAATTCTGCTGGTAAAACATAATCTCCAAGAAGTCTTTGTATTGCTGGTTTGGAATAATAGTTTTCAATTTCTCTTTTTCTTAAAACATCAAATTCGCCACCCAATTCTAGAACCTTTGCAATTAATAAAGCTTTATTATCAAGTTTAGAGTCGTAATCGACTGCACCTTTATCTGAGTCTAAAATAAAAATAAAACGTCTATTAATTTTTCTACATAGTTCCGCATTTACGAAAAATTCTACTTGGTCACCACCACACGGTATGAATAAAATATCTGTTGGTAAACTCCCATCAATCTTAGTAATTGCTAGTTCCCAAAACTTAACATCACCACTGCCTTCAACAAATACTGCTTTCCTGTAATTATCGTTAAGTAAGTTATAGTTTGGTCTTATCCCGAGTTCCTTAATCACAACGTTCAAAATATCTGCTTCATTTTCAAAATTAAAGTAATCGGATATTTCATTTGTTTTTTTAACAACAACAATATTTGAATCTCTGGTGGCTCCAGCAAAAACTGGAGAGTGTGTAGTTATAAAAAATTGACTGTTCTCTGAAAGCAATATTATTGATTCTAATAAGTCATTTTGTAGTTCTGGATGTAAAAATGTTTCAGGCTCTTCTATTCCAAAAATTTGATATTTTTTAGTTGTTTTTTGAGCAAGATATTCAAAATATGCAACCATTAAAAGTCTTTTGAATCCAGTTCCCTTATTTGCAATTGGAATTTCAAACGTATCAGATGCAAATTTTAATGATAAGTCGAACTTTACTAAATTCCCCCAATTACAAGCCACATTGGGTTTGATTTTCTCTAAATTAGGAACGTTTTTCTTCATTAAATCAGCAATCAATCCAAACTCTGTTTCTAAATCTTCTTGAACATTAGTTTCAATTTGAGAGGTTAATGCTGAATTATTTTGAAGTGATTGTGTCGCAATTGGTTTAAATTGTGATTGAAAAGAAGTTGAACCAACATTTAAATCCTGTTCTGCGTCAAATAATGAATATTCGGGCATTTCAATAAAATCATATTGCTTTTGAATGTTTTTAATATATTCATCCGCAATATATTTTTTTTCAGCTCGTCCTAAACTTTGAGTATTTGTGTCAATTAATTCAATTTTTGACAAATTGGTAACACCACGCCCTGACTTTGAAAATTTAACATTTAATGTCATTAAAAAACCATTAATATCTGATTCTTTAACCCCCCAACAATTATTGATATCATCACTACTAATATCATTACAAACGTAGAAAAGTTCTTTTACTATCTTACCAGCGTTATTAAACGAAAAGGTTTTAATGAGATGTATTTTGCCATCAGAGTCTAATGCTAATGGATTAATTTGATTTTGAGTTTCAAATCTTATTGAAATTTCTGTTTTCTCGTCACTTTGAATTCCTTTGAAAATGTCGTTGATACTAAATTTATCATTAAAAAATGCATCAAGAGCCTTTAGTATATTAGACTTACCAGAGTCGTTTTTGCCAACAAAAGAGCTTATTTCGCCCACTCTTAAATTTGTTAAGACTCTAATTCCTCTGAAATTTTTAATGCTTATGTCGAAAATTTTCATTCTATTTTCTTTGTTTGGGTTATCGTTCTAAAATGGTATATAACTTATTATAACAGCAATAGCGGTTATTTTTTCTATATCTTTAAAGATAATAATTCAATAAATTAGTCTCTATTCTTCAATCTTAAAGGTTATCCAACATTAATCGATTATAGCTCTTACTATCACTTTTTAGAGATTGCTGTCTTTTGGCATATATGCAAAGTGAATTAGCTTAATCCCAATGCTGCAACAGAAGCTACTTCCTGCCGCAGATTTCCTTGAGCATCTAGCTCCTATTAAATTTTCTATGAAGATGGCAACTTGGAATGTAAGGCCCTAATTCATTCTAAACATTACACCTATAACACTGATTCATTATTTATTCTTTTAAGAACGAAATTAAAATCATAATCTGGAGGTAATGGTTTATATTCCTTTCTTTCTCGTGTCACTTCATAGGTTTTGCGCTGAAACTCTCTAATAGCCGATAATTCAATCTCACTTACCAAAATCGTATCATTAAGTCCACCTTTTAACCTTAAAAGATCCATTCTCGCCGATTCTGTAGGCTGTGTTAGTCTTGAATCTCCATATTGGCTAGTATTTACCTGGGCTATGAAGCAGTGTAAATCCCTTGCACAGGACTCAACTATGTTTGAAAAATAATTTGTATCCTTATTCCATTCTACCCCTACTAACATATCTAACTTACTCCTAAACAAACTTCTATGCCACACATTTGCAAGCTCAAAGCAATAATAAGGTGAAAAGTAAAAGTTACGCCAATTGAAGATGTCATGCCGATAGACCTTTGGTAAGGGTACCTTTAAATGATCTCCTTTAATCAACGATTGCTCTTCGTGAGAATAATGGTTTTTCAATCTAATGCTTACGACGGAATCAGAGATACCACCTACTTCAGTTGGCAAAATTGTAACTACAAAATTGAATACCGAGTCCTTCACTTTAACATGTTCAATTCCAGTTATAATTGCAAAATCATTTCTTTCTGAATACTTAGCCAAACTTGAAAGGAGATTTATCGGAATAAAACATTCCGGGAACAATAGCAAGTTAGATTTTTCTTTACTAGCTGCATTTAATATCGCCGCCAAAGAATCATATCGGTCTGAATCTAAATTTGGTGTTCCTCTCATACCAAGAATAACATTAGACAATCTGACTTGAGTGTTGGCAAATGCAATTTTTATTGCTTTAGGTAAGCGTTTGTTAGAATCAACTCTTATTTCTTCAACGTATACGGTTGGACTGTTTTTCTTTTCGTCATGCTTTCGATTGAAAAATTTATCACGGAAGTCATGATCAAATTGTTCATAATTTGCTACATGAGATTCATTAATTTTAGCAAACCGTTCGAAGGCTGCATCCATGTAATCGTGCGATTCTATGGACCCTTTCTTTTTACTTATTGAAAAAATATTAGTAGTGTAATAATCTCCCTGACCACCTTGTCTTCTCAACCTTTTACCAAGGTCTTCATAAATAACTGATAGACAACATTCCCAAAACTTGACACGCCTTGGTGAATTTACCATAAGATCCTCACTTATTTGATACTTACTAAAATCGGTTTTTATAGCAACCAAGCTTCTCAGTTTTCCATCTTTTGATGATTTGGTGTAAGTCAGTAATGGATGCACAACATAGTTATGCCTCATCATGTTTGCTTTTCGAAATCTTGTTATCCAATAGGATTTGGAATTGGTAGGCTCTTGTAGACCAAAAACAAATCTAAAATTATAATTGGATAGAGCATTTTTCTTAAAATCAAAATCTCGCTCCACTTTCTTTGTTTTTGAAATAAAATCTAAATTAAGAGACAGAGTGATTTCATTTGAAGAATCCAAATATTCAAAAAGAGTATCTTTAACTTTACCTGAACGTAGTTGGCCTGTCTCTTTATTAATATGCAATGCCTCAATTTGCTCATAACAATGAAAAAGAAAATCAACATATTGAGCTGGTTTTTGATTTACCAATAGAAGAGTTAAAATACGTTCCCAAAGTCTGTAAAAGTTTAAACAATTCTCTCCCTTGAAGAATCTCACAACCTCTTCACTTTCATGGTCAGTTAGATTATTCTGATGTCTTAGTGCGCTAAATATTTTATTGGATAGAAAGAGGGTTAAACCAAACCGATTTTCTTTATAGTCTTTCAAAGTTCTAATCTTACCCTCTGTACCATCATAATCAAGATGATAAGCACTGGCAGCTAAAGTAAGGTTGTTAGCTCCTTCTTCCGGAAAGTCACGAAATTCGCTTGTTCTCTCATCTAATTCCTGTTTTAGGCGGTCTATTACTAAATGAGATTCATCAGCATCAAAATAGTGTAGTAGAGATTTATCTAGCTGACAATACAATGTCTCATATTCTTCAAGTTTAAAAGCATTATTTTCTAAGTCTTCGTTTTGCGATTGTTCTTCAATTCTCTCCGAACCAACTACAGTAATAATTTCAGGGAAAATTGCTCTAATAAAGTTTTCAATAATTGATTCTTTACTTGAGTTTGTTTCACTAAAGCTAGTTTCAGGGTCAACTATTACAAAAATCAAATCATCTACGTATCTACCATAATATGCAGGTTTTACTTTTTTAGAGATTGAATCATCAAATTTTTTCAAGTAATGATTAGCAAGAACATAAGATGAAACAAGGCCTATCGGTAAGGCTACATCAAAATCTTTGGATAATTGGGGATTTTTATTTAGATCATTATTAAGTTTTTCTGTATAGCTTACATGAATATTAAGAAATATCTTCTTTAAGTTGTATTCAGAGTTAAGCACTTCATATTCATGCCCATTATATAATTCTGACCTAGGAATCTTTACTGAGTTGAAATATTCTTTTAGGTCAAGATTTAAGAATGCTACATTCTTTCCTTTCTTGATGATTCTGACAGCTGTCTCAACCGCTTCATCTCGCCATCTCTGATACTGATTGTAATATGGTTTGAATAAACCTGATCCTTGAACAACTGCGGTTTTATCTTTATTGAGTAATAAGCGATTTCCAAGTGATTCATTACTAAGGAGACTATCAATACGATATCCTTCGACCAAAATCCACAGAACAGCAACAATATGTAGTTCAATAGGAGCATTTATAAATGGAGTTAGTCTTTCTATTTCATAACTACTTCTAATTCTTTTGTTTGAAATAAAATTGTTTTTTTTGCTAGACTCTCTTTCTCCTTTTATTTTTTTTGGATAGTAATCAATAGAAATTTTTTGGATAAGTCCGACGAAGAACTCGCCATTCTCATGATAGTTGTTAAGTTCTTTTGCAATTCGGTCCAGTTTATCCTCAAGTGTAAAATCCTCAAAGATGTATTCAAATCCTTTTTTAGAACTGTAATGTGATGAAGGATTATTTAATAGGTAATCCTTGCCGATACTTGTTTCAAACTCAACGAGCTGCCTTCTTAGGACAAGATCGGTATGGTCGTAATATACATATGACTTTAGCTTCTTGTAGGCATCGCGAATATTCTGAACAGAAAATTCCATGTTTAATATGAATAGTTTTTTATATCTAAATAATTTTATTTCCCGTCTGAGTGTAGTCAAATGATTTGTAATTACTGGGTGAAGTTTGCCTGCCTTACAAGCTGGCCCAAGGCTTAAATCTTCCTCTAGAAGACTTCTGCACGCCTTATCCTACCCTAAATTTGCAATTGGCTTGGTCTACCTCACCCCACCCCTCTTCCTTTAGGAGAGGGCGCTTGGTCCCTGCTAATTATTAACATGTAGTCCAATACAACTTTACTATCAATCCCCATGATGCCAACAAAACTTACCACCTGAAGCTGCTTTTCTAGAGCATATGGATCTACCTCACCCCTCCTTCTCCTTTAAGAGAGGGCGAACGTTTAGTATTATCATCAAGCTATCAGAATCATAAGGTGTTTGGTCGTTTCCGGATTTAAGCCCAGAATAATGCTATAAAAGTTGGTTGTCCCCTCAGGTGATAAAGAACAGTAGCAAGAAAGTGGAAATATTGGAAGAATCTATACCCTGTACAGGGTATTTTTCAACCTCATCCCCCGCCTTCTTCCCGATACGCTGAGCTATCGGGACAGGCTCTTTAGGAGAAGGTGATTGTCACTGCTGAAAGTGGAGTGAGAAGGTCAAAAAAAAGGGAGCTTTCAATAACGATTAGAGTAAGTGGAGATTATCTTCCTTCGAAGATCCATCAATCCGATCAACAAACAGAAAGGTTATGGAAAAACTATTACACTAAAAGAGGAAAAAGTGAAGTGAGGGGAAGGATTTTTTTGATTGAATCATATAGTGAGGTGAAATTAGTGTCCACTACATTTTTCTAATTCTTAGCAATTTAATAGTTTCATGTGTTTATAATTGATTTTCTATGGCCATAACCTGTCCCGTGACGAAGGAAACGGGATGGAGTTCCCAGAATATTCATCGCACTGTGTGATCCCGAAGTTTCGGGATCATGAGCATTTTATAAAATTTCCGATCCTATGGAACTCTATGATTCGTTAGGAAATCTACTTTTGACAGTAGTGATTCCTACCCACCCTCCGATCATAATTGGTATAAACCAAGACTTCCCTATCCCTCCAATTGGGGGCGATTTTCTTTTTAACTTCAATGCTTTTATTGAAAAAGAGGAACATTTAGGGCGAATCAATTATCTACTTGAAACGGGTGGGTTAACAGTGGGAGCTTATATTCAAAACATAATAATACTTCAACATGGGCTAAAACCGGGAGTTGAAAAACCTGATGCTTCTCTATACATGAATGACTACTATAAATATTGGTACCGTTATCAGATTTATAGCCCCTATCCCGAATTTCCAGATCCTGAAATGGGAATTAAAAAGTTGATAATTAAAGCCAATAAAGAAATTCGATTTGAGGTACCAAGCCTATACCCCGTACCTATGCCCGGTGGTAAATTGGAAATCAACTATGCTAAGGTTCTTGATTCAAAAGACCTGAGGTATGTCAAAAACTTAACAAAAAAGGAGGCCTTGTATTGTTTTAAGTATGAAAAAAATGAAATGTGGTTTCAACTTGGAATACCTGCTTGGATCAAACCTAATTTCAGTCAATCCGAGCAGAACAGGTATTATTCTTTCTATTGGACGCGAAATCCTGAATATGCACCAGAATATTGGCTTACAGAACCTTTTGTGCTAACCTATCCAAGTGAACCCGATATCCGAATTGAGGTTCCTGGAAGTGAGCGAATTTTTATACCTGGAATTACTTACCAAATCAATTGGAAAAAATTCCTTCCTACTGAGCACTTGGAGCGAATCAAGGAGGAATTGGAAGAGTATGAGCGCTATGCTGACGAATGGATAGATACCAAGACAGTCATTCATGGCAGGTGTGGCTTTAATCCGGATCTATAGTGTTAAACTGTTGAGTCCTATTTTCATTAATACTTTTAAGCTCAATTTTCCCGCTAGGTGTAGTCATAGTGATTGTAGTGACTGGGTGTGATTTGTAATTCTACCTCACCCCTCCCTCTTCCCGATACGCTGTGCTATCGGGACAGGCTCTTTAGGAGAGGGAGTTTGTCACTGCTAAAATGAAGTATGGTGGTCAGAATTGAATACCTGATTAGCGATCAATATTCTGACTTACTACTTGATATATAGTTCAGTATCTGCTCTAGTACCTTAGGTAAGTCGCTTAATATTTTTTGATTCCTGAATCTTAGGATATGAATGCCATATTCCTTTATAACGGCATCTCTATTGATGTCATGCTCCCGTTGCTCCTCCCCTTCACGGACTTCGCCATCGAGTTCTATCACCAATCGTAGCTCATGGCAATAAAAATCTGCAATGTATTTGTAGAGCGGGTGCTGGCGACGGAACTTGTAGCCGTCCAGTTGTTTGTTTTGAAGAACCGTCCAGAGCTTTCGCTCGGCTGGAGTTAGCATTTTCCTTAGCTCTTTTGCTTTTTGGTGGGTGGTTGCGGAAGCTCCGTAAAAAAGGTTGGATGTGTAGGTCATTTGCTAGTCAATATAATCAGAAAGTGATTTTGGAATAAATAACTTAATGCTAGCAGGATCAAATGCCCTCTTCCCGATAGCGAAGCGTATCGGGAGTTAAGGTGAGGTAGTCGACGGAATTTGTAGCCGTCTAGTTGTTTGTTTTGAAGAACCGTCCAGAGCTTTCGCTCGGCAGGTGTAAGAGTTTTCCTCAGCTCTTTGGCTTTTTGAAGTGTCGTAGCTGTGGCTCCGTAGAAGAGGTTGGAAGAGTAGGTCATTTGCTATACTATATAAACAAAAGCCTGATTTGAAATACATCCATTCACGCTAGCACTGCCTAATCCCCTCTCCTAGAGGAGAGGGATAGGGTGAGGTAGAAAATTAAATTTCCTTCATACCACAAGAAATTAAAAATTCAAATGTGCTATCATACAAACTGGGTGGCCTAGTCAGATCTGAGCTATCTCCATGAGGAATAAAAATAACTATTCCTTGTCTAGCTCTAGTCATGAGTACCCGGTAGGCATTTCTTAGATATGATTTATCCACTTCACTTTTGATAGCTTTCCATTTAGATCCTTCAAAGGATTGATAATTCCATTTATCCTCCTTGAAATAGAAGTTAATATCCCAAGCCAAACACAGGTAGTCTATTTCCAGCCCCTGAATATCAAACTCAGTTGCGACTGACTCTAAAAAGTAAGAAGAACGAACATCTGAGGCATCATTTAAAAACCAGTCTTCTGCTGTAATTTCATTTTTCACATCAATCCCTACAGCCCGCAATCGCCTGCCTCCAGAACTTCCAACTAATCCTATTCTTTCTGTTCCCTTAGCTTTTTTTCTAAGCCATTGTTTTGCCGTGCTAAAATCTCTAGTTACACAAATTGGAAAAACATTATTGATTTCTGCCAATATGGACTTTGCTTGAATTGAATCACCCCTTATAACCTCGTGAACAAAAGATGAAATTCTTTCTGATCGAAATGAACGGACGGAAACTGAAAGGTGAAGATACTCTTCTGAATTGCCATTTGTTTTTAGCCAATTTTTTAATTCTTCGTCAGCTAAATAGTCATTGTCACCCGTAATAAGATTGGAGTAATAGATATCCCAATCTTGGTGGTGATTTTTCAATGCATTTACCCATTCAGAAAGGCCAGCTTCACCGGTATTGATCTCCTGTCCACCGCCGATTAAGCATATTATTGTGCAATGATTAGTATGCCTATTCATCACTTCAATCAAAAACTCAGGTTCGGACATATCAAATTCCATCCCTTTCCCCTTCATAAAAGATGAAGCTTTCTTTTTGGTCCATGCCCTTTGGGCTTCGTCAAAAATAACCACCTTTTCATCTGGAGCTTGATCTGAGATGAGGTTATCATCTCGAAAATGGTGAATGTTTTGAATAAAAGCATTGGCTTTTATTGCTGATTGTTTTTTGGTAAGCTTTTGGCCTTTTTCCTTTTCCTTTTGAACTTCATCTCTTACCAAAGCCTCTCTTAGCACATACACTAAAGGGCCATTTCCTGAAAGAAATACTGCATTTTCATCTTCATGAGCTTTTCTTCTTTCATTAGCGATATTGAGCCCGGCTAGGGTTTTTCCTGCGCCTGGTACACCAGTTAAAAAGCAAATTGATTTGCTCCCATCAGCCTTAGACTGTTCAATGATCCTATTTATACATTCAGTGGTAATAGATAGGTTAATTGCCCCTGCATCATGTCTAGAGATTTCCGAGACAGAGTGTCCTCTGTAAAGAGCCTGAGATGCTTCAATAATAGTTGGAGTAGGCTTGTAAATTGAATTCTCCCACAGAAATGGATTGATTTCAATTCCGTTACTCAATAAAAGTGTCTGAGCTATGATACTTCCAATATTGTTTTGATTCGCCTTAATAGGCTCAAACAACTTGTCGCTTATTTCATAATTATTACTAACACTGGGAGCTCTTGTAGAAATCACTAATGGAACTAGTTTTTCATGATGGCTACCTTCATGGAAATTCTTCAAGTCTAAACAATAGTCTATAGTTTGATCTACTGCATGCTTTTGATACTCTGTATCACCAACTTTAAATTCTAGAACGAAAATGAAATCATCAATGATTAGAATATTGTCTACACGCTTTCCCATTCTAGGAATAGAAAACTCAAAATAAATTTGACCTCTATTAATTGAAGCCAATTCCTTTTTAAGAATTTCAATCTGTTTGATCCATGCATTTCGCTGTAAGATGTCCGCTGCGAAATCGTGATTTCTGATTAACTGACCAAGAATTTTGTCGTTATTATCCTTTATAAATTCAGAAATGGAATTAGAGTAGTAGCTTCTTTGCATCAAAAAATCAATCAATATTCAAAAAGTCAATTAATCGGGTTTCCAGAGCTTTGGCGATTTTATAAATAGTCTCTATGGATACATTTCGCTTTCCATTTTCTATATCCGAAACATAGGTTCTATCCAGATCAGCTAGTTCTGCAAGCTTCTCTTGGGAAACCTTTTTATTATTCCTTATCTCCCTTACTTTTTTGCCGTATTCCGCCTTAACGTCCATACTGCAATCTGAAAAAATGTAGACTATCGTACCACCGACTATAGTCGACAAAAAGACTTCTTTTATTTATATTTGAGAATGAAAAACATACAATTCAACTACCGCTACCGGGATGCTGATAATTACAAGCAGTTGGATTGTGGTATTTTCTAATCCAACAGGCGTTACTGTGGAGGAAGCTACTCGCCAAAATAGTCCACAGGACTTTTTCTTAACTCTCGGTTTGCTCCACACCTACCCGCAACCTGGCCCCTCGCTAAAATGATCCAAAGGGATCATTTCTTAGCGCTCGGTCCTCCCTGATGATTGGGGATTGCCTAGGCTGCATGCCTCTCCGTATAATCCGGAAGTGGATCATGAGTGGCATGAGTTTGAGGGGTTTGAAGAGAGTGAGGAGGCCTTTACTGATGAGAGGGAGATTGGGGGGAGGTTGGAGACTGTGGAGAAGGGGTATTAAGGATAAACTGCTAATGGGGAACAATGCCATTGTATTCTGTCAGAGCGACTACCTGAGGTCATCCAGAACTATTGAGACGGTCATTTTATCAAAGGGTACAAGAGAGCGAGCATTATTTATCTATAATTATGAAGGGTATTCCTTTAGGGTATTTGAGGATATTCTAGCACTGATCTTGTTTTTTGAAACTGGTGTGGATAGAAGTATTCATTTTGATAGTGAAGTGGGGTTGGATGGGTTTTTAGAAAGAGTATCAATTTGAGATTGTGGAGGATGATATTTTTATTTATCCACATCACTTTTTTCAAACTCTTCCTTTGTCTTACTTTTTGAAGGCAAAAAGTAACAAAAACCTTTGTCGAAATAATGCTTCATCCGCACAAGGCCGGGCGCTGGCCCGCTATTTCGACCGCCTCCCCGCCCTGAATAACAGCGAATCTGCTAATTGACTAATATTTTCAGAGACTATTCAACATCATTTGTCACCACAAATTGAAATCCACAGGATGTATCAGGGCATTGATGAATTTGGATTTGGCTGTTGGTATGGCTTTGGTCTGAAATGATCTCTGTCCTGAGTCCGCAGTGTGGGCAGGTGGTGGGTTGGTCGGAGGAAAGGAATTGGTGAGTGTAAGTAGTTGGATTCATGAATGTAATATGTATGAAATCTATCTCTGTTAAACTGTTGCTGTTATTTCTCAACTATGAGTATCTATTTTTTTTCCTTTAGGCGAATACAACCACTGTATTGAATCTTACGTAATAATTACAATATATTTGAAAAACATTTGGACCGGGGTGTCCCCGATCGGCAAGGAGCTCAGCGCAAGTTGGGCTCTTTGTTTTTTTAAGGATAAATTTTAAGTCAATCATTTTCCGGTTTTAGACGAATAATTGAATCCCGTAGATTTTGGCTAAAGCCAATTTATTGGTAGAATCCACATAGGAATGGGCTAAAGCCACATTCCTATTTTTATCTGCTACACAATATCTTAATTATTGTACTCATTAAAATGGGTTAATATCTTTTTTAAATTTGGGCCAAGTTCCCCTTTCACCTCAAAGTCCCAAAACCTCAATACTGTCCAACCTTTTGATTTTTAAAGTCATTCACTTCCTGATCCCGTTCCATATTCCGCTCGATCTTTGCGATCCAGAATTCTCGGTTGGATTTGATGGCTTCTTTCCTATTCTCCCAGTCGTAGCCATGCCAGAAGGTGCCGTCCACGAAGATGAGGAGTTTGTATTTTTTTAGGCTGATATCAGGGTTACCGAAAAGTTTGTGTTTAGGAGTTTTGTACCTCACCCCTGCCAGCCATAATGCTTTTTTCAATAGCTTCTCTGGCTTTGTACCCTTGGCCTTGATTTGGGACATGTTGATGGAGCGGGCTTTGGTGGTGTAGAAGCCGTTCTCCTCGCTGAACTGGGCGATTGCTATTTTTGGAATTATGTAAGGCTTTGATTCCAATTGTCTTATTTAAGAACAACCATGGAATCGTATTCATCAAACAAAGATTTTTGATATACGCCTCCTTTGATCTTATTCATCAATTCCCGGATAAATTCATAATGCTTGACGTAAGGATTAGGAATGGTAATGCAATCAATACCTTTTGATTGAAGGAGTTGCATTTTTATTTTATCTGAATCAATTCGTTTTTTGACTCTGTAATGCTCGGTGCCATTAATCTCAAATACCACTTTTGGAATCCGCCCCTGATAAATCACCCCATCAAATTCCTTTTTGTTGACCAATTGATTGCTAATTTCTTCCGGGAAGACATCAGAAACTTTTACATTTCGTTCAAATCGGCTACCCTGAACTGAACAATAATGACTCATTGTTTTGTAGAATTCATCTTCAAATTTTGAATCATTCGAAAACCCTATGGTAAACCTATTTGCAGTGCTTTGTCGAATCTGGGTGGTGCCGTTCTTTTGAACGTAATCAACCAAAGCATATAGGTCATCATCCTTCCTCGAAAGTATATCTATCGCACTTTTATCAGCAACTACTATGAGATTTTCTTGAGCCCTTGTTACACCAACATTGATTAGCTGGCTGTTGTTTTTTATCCAGTCGTAGGTTCTGGAAGTAGTGTTTCTGGATATAGAGGTGGATATGATAATGGTTTTGTTCTCTTGTCCCTGTATTTTATGAATAGTACCGCAGCTCACCGATTTATCTATTTGATTAGCGGATTTCGCTCTTCCTAGATAGTGATTCAGAATTGCTTCTTGGTTTCTAAATGGAGTAATGATGAAGACATCCTTTAATTTATTGTCTGCAATGTATTTTACGATCTCTTCTGCTTCTTCAATGGAAGCATTTCTACTCTGTTGATTTACATTGTTCACATCGATCAACTTCAGCTCTCCATCAACTTTAATCTTGGAAAGGTTCAGTTTACTCTCATAAAATCGCATGTTTGAATAATTGATAATCTTCTTACCACATCGGTAATGAAAGCTCAGCAATATATCCCTGGAAATATTATCAATCCTTTTATATAAAGAAAGAATGGAATTGTTGTGGTAATCATAGGTATTTTCGATGCCAAACAACCTCATCAATTGTTGATCTGTACTTTCCTCAAATACAACAATCGGTTTTAGCTGGTTGGTGTCACCAATTAAAACCATGTTTTTGCATTTTGAAATTGCAATCAAGCTGGTAGAAATATCGCACTGCCCAGCTTCATCAATGACCAGTAAATCAAATTTGAATTGTCGGCCGAGCTTCCGGCTTGATAAATTGGTTGTAAGAATTATGGGAAATACTTTTGTGAGCTTTTCTAAGTTCTCATCGTTTGCAATCCATTTGTTAAATTCTTTAACCTGTAGTTTAGAATCTTCAATGTCAAGAATTTCTATTAACTCAGCATAATCCTTGGTTCTGAGACGTTTCAGGTATCTTAGAGATTCGTAGTAAAAAAACTGCAAGAGCTGATGATTGTCTTTAATGACTTCATATAAATCGTCCAGATCATCAGGATTGGTTTCTGGGATCTGCCCGAGTTTCTCTTCTATGGCAAGTTTTTCTTTTTCCAGCAAATAATTCGCCCCTTGAGCTAGCATGCTGTTTACAAATTCGAGGTTTTGAGACTGCTCTAATCTGGTCTCATGATTTTTAATTTTCTCGAGCAGTTTTCTGTTTTTCTCCTTTGACTTTTCTTTGAGATTATAAAGCAAAGTTTCCTTTGGAACGTCTTTGGTTTCAAAAGCATACCACTTTTTAATTACCTCAAGTGCTTGGGCCACCAGTTCATTGTTTCCAAGGCGGAGTACTGGTAACAGAATTTCCTTATTTCTGTATTTACCTATGTACAACTTGTCTTTAATCCCGTCAATAGGAACATTATTATTTGACGAAATCAACAGTGATTTCCCATTGGTAAGGCAGTTGACAATAATATTTAAAATGGTTTGTGTTTTGCCTGTTCCCGGTGGTCCCTGCACATAGGTGATTGGGTATTTTAGCGCATTATAGATGGTTTGAATCTGATCAATATTTATATTCTGATCGTACAGTACAATATGTGGTTCCTTTCGATTTTGCCTGTCTAGTAGTGATAGGTTTTGAAAGAAGGCCTTCAGTGGAACTTGCATTTCTTTCTGCTCGTATTCTGTATGTATGCTGTCATAAATACCAGAAATATCTATTTGCGAATATCCCAAAACGACAAGTTCGGGCCTAGAATTGATCAATTCACCAGTTTTGAAATTGGATCGCAATAACTCCTCTGCTTCGGTTCGATCTTTTTCGTAAACCGCTTCAAAATCTGCCGGACTCAAATCAGTATAGTAAGACAAGGAGTGCTTTACATCTTTTATATAAAAGTTTGAATTGAACTGTGTTTTGCTACCTATATGTAAGGTTTTATTTACAGGATCTAGGGTAAGCTTTCTGTATGCAATAACAAATTTGCCCTTTGATGGTAAATCAATTGAAAATTCACTGATAGCCAGTTCGTACTCATAATACTTCCGGTAATCATTGTGATAAATGTCTTTTATGATCTGTTTTTGCTGTTCGTCTGTTAAGGGATATGGATTTTCCTTTGCTAACTCAGTCAAATCCAATCCCTGAATTAAATGGGCTTTGTGAAGAAATGGGTCTTTATTGGCTTTGTAGCATTCCAAGTAGTAGTTCAATATATTATTGTCATACCGGTCAAACTCATATGCCTGCAAGCTTTCATCCTCATCCAGCTTTTTGATCAGTTTATCTGAAGATTCACAATGTGAAAATTTCAGGATTTCAGCACTCTGGATAGATGAAATAAATATTTTTTTGTTTAGGAGTGGTTCATCCTTTGTCACATTAAACATATTTACCTGAAGTACAGCTTTTGAATTTATATCAAGTATGCTGACCCAAAAAGGTGTAATATTCCCTTCCTTGTTTTTATAGGTGATGTTTAGGTATTTCCCTTCCCGGATGGCTTTACCAATGAGTGAAGTGATTTTTTTGTCAATCATTTCGCTTGAATTTTAATATTCATGATTCTGGAAGCGCATCTTGTGAGAATATAATGTGACGTTTTTGTATTATCCAAACCTTAAAAATTACTAGTTTATTGGTAAGTCTAAGTGTAATATAGGTTAGGACTTTGATCAGTAATATGCTTTTTAGTACTCTTTGGTTATACTATTGTTAAACTTAGAACTAATCATCTAAAAATCCAATACCTCCTAAGTGGCAATCCTTTTTGATTGTTATAAACCATTAATTAGAATGCTTCTTTGGTATTTTGTACCTCAGTCCTACATTGCAGAGTGATAACCGTTCATCGTATTTGAAAAGCAATGGTTCTATATAGAAGTGAAATTATAAGCTTAAGCTCACCTTTCTTCTGAGGTACTCAAAATTAGAACCCTACCTCCCCTCAGCCCTATAAAAAACATCCTGCAACCCTTCTCTAATACCTAAACTGTATAAGTTCTGGTGATCTCTGGACGGATATACTCGGTTGGATAAAAAGATATAGGTGAGCTTATTTTCTGGATCGGCCCATACAAAGGTTCCTGTAAAACCAGAATGGCCGAAGCTGGCGGGGCTTGCCAAAGGAGATGGATACGCTTCTGCTAAGGGAAGCTCAGTATTATTCAGAAGAGGTTTGTCAAAACCTAGCCCCCGACGATTGTCGTTTTCTGGGTATTGTACTTCGGTAAATTCTTTGACGGTTTCGGCAGAAATAAGCTGCTGCCCATCCGCACTTCCATAATTCTGATACAAGAGCATCAATTTTGCCAGGTCATCGGCTGTAGCGAACAAGCCCGCATTACCAGAAACGCCTCCTTTCAGTGCTGCATTCTCGTCATGTACCCATCCTTTTACCAGGCTTTTCCTAAAAATTGAATCCACTTCGGTAGGCACAATGGCGTTCACGAAGTTTTTGCCTGTGGGCAAATATCCCAAAGTATGTGCACCTATAGGCTGGTAGAAATTCTCTTCCAAATAAGTTTGATAGTCCTTTCCTGTGAGTTGCTCGATCAACCTAGGGAAAATCAAAAAAGTGAGTCCTGAATACAGGTATTTCTTTTCGACTGAGACTTCGGATCGGTTGATGATTCGGTTCATCTTCCGTTCAAAGCGATTATTGATATAAATCCCGTCATATGCTTGTCCCAGAAATCGCTTATCCGATGAATCATGCACAAATCGTTTTTTGATCTTGCCATTTTTCCGTACCACCTCATTCAAAAACACAATGTAAGGAACCAAACCAGCCTGATGGGCCAAAATCTCCCTCAGCGTCAGGTCCTTTTTGTCTTTTCGTTTTTGCCAAGGTTCCCAATAGGTGCTGAAAGGTTTGTCCAGATCAAGCTTCCCTTCGTCCACCAACTTCATTAAGGCAGGTAAAGGCCCGGCGATTTTGGTCACCGAAGCCAAATCATAGAGGTCGTTTAATGCTACAGGCTGAATGCTGTCGTAGGTATGGTAACCGTAGGCTTTGTGAAAAATAACCGTATCGTTCTTGGCTATCAAAAGCTGCGCTCCTGGAAAAGCTAAACTGGCTATCCCCATTTTCATCAGGAAATCTACGCTGCGGTTGATGAAAGCCTCATCAAATCCCATTTGAGATGGACTGGCATGGATCAATTCCCGCTGGGCAAATCCAAATTGGATCCCGGCGATAAATAAGAAAAAGGGTATCGCTATTTTTTTCATTCTGGTAGAGTTTAGTTTAAAATTATTGAAAAATAAGCAATAGGAATGGGGTGAGGGAGAATTCCTATTGATTTGGCTAAAGCCGGGGTTGGGGGATTAATCATCTTAGGAATGGGCTAAAGCCGCATTCCTAGTGATCGGGAATTCAAACCATCGTAGGATTTCGATACCAATCAATTACCTCCAGCTTTAGATGGAGGTTTCGAACAAATACCGAAAATTGTTTTCCGGCTTTAGCCGAATCTTTAATCGTGAAACTTCTGGAACCCGTGTTTCAAGATGAATTCTTCAAATTCTTCTTGATAGGATTTCTTTCTATGATGTTCCTCCTGATTTTGAATGTACCTTCGAACTCTCGGTAGAATTGACTCAGATACTGAAACGCCATAATATTCATCCTGCCATTCAAATTTCTCTGTGGTCAGTTGGTTTTTGTTAATCCAAAAAGATGATTCTCCTTTCACCAACTGCATGACTTTCTGGATAGTTTGATCTCCTCCCAGCGATATAAGACAGTGGCAGTGGTCTGAATACCCACTCACGAAGTCAACGAATATTCCTTTTGCCTTAGCGTTTTGACGTATGTGCTCCCACACTTTCATTCTCGATTCTGTAGAATTAAGATATGGGAAGCGGTTTTTTGTACTCCATATGAAGTGGATATAGACTTTGATAAATGGCATGGCTGAAAAATTTTAAAAAACTCAATTAATTTAATCTATATCAAGAACAATTACTATAGAAGGTCTTTGAATTTGGCTAAAGCCGGGGTTGGGGGGATAATCATCCATAGGAATGGGCTAAAGCCACATTCCTATTGAGAGGGAATTAAAACCATCAAAAGCCACATTCCTAGTGAAAGGGAATTCAAACCATCGTAGGATTTCGATACCTCAATTACCTCCAGCTTCAGCTGGAGGATTACAAAATCCGACAGACCATTTCTGGCTTTAGCCGAATAATTCCAACTCGTTGATTTTGGCTGAAGTTGGGGGGATAATCATCAATGGAAATGGGCTGAAGCCGCATTCCTAGTGATAGGTAATTCAAACTATCGTAGAATTTCGATACCAATCAATTACCTCCAGCTTTAGATGGAGGTTTCAAACAAATACCAAAAATTGTTTTCCGGCTTTAGCCGAATATTTGAATTCTTTTGAATTTGGCTAAAGCCGGGGTTGGGAAGATAATCATCCATAGGAATGGGCTAAAGCCACATTCCTATTGAGAAAGAATTAAAACCATCAAAAGAAGGGCTTCAGTCGCATTTCTAGTGATAGGAAATTCAAACCCTCGTAGAATTTCGATACCAATCAATTACCTCCAGCTTTAGATGGAGGTTTTACTCCAGCTTTAGAAAAGCTTACTCGCCTTTTCTAAGTCTCTCTTTTTTATCCTCTTTTACCTTCTTAATTCTTTTTCTAAAAATTAGGAATATGATAAGAATCAGAGCAGGAATCGCAATAAATATGACAACATTGCTGGTCTCGGATAAATCAATTGGACCGGTAGGTTTGGGCACACCTTTTGGCACTTGGGAATATGAAAGGCTTGGAATTAGAAGTAATGCTAAGAGTAAACTGAATGCTGTAGAAATATATTTTAATAACAAGTTGTTCATCATAAGAGCTTTTGGGTTACTTATATATCAGAAATCACTTTAAACATAAAATTGCATAAGTGTTTCATTATGATACCATTTAAATCACAAAATTCAATCCGATAATTGTTTAATAAAGCTAATTACAATTTACTCAGATTCCTTTTACCTACTCAAAAGGCTTTTCAAGCTAATTTTTATATAAAACCTGTGAACTTAAGCTGCGCAAACATTTCAGATTGCATCATTTTCACCAGAAAGAATTTGCCAAAAATGGGGAGATCCTGCCTAAGGGTGCAAAATGTACCCAAGGTCAGGTATCATAAATGCTGAGGTCTATAGTAAAAACAAGGCTCCAAATTGAATTTAACGCGTAGGATTCATATATGCTCTTTTAATATACAGCCCAATCATTAATTGACAGAAACAACTTGAGCTAAAGTCTGTTATGATAGTATAAAGTCTCAACCTTATTTTTGAAGCCAATCACCATGAATAATAACTTCCTTGAAAAGTGCCACTGTAGAACGCTTTTCTTTGTTTTAATTCTATTATTTTTTATTCCCCTAATCTCAGTTGCGCAGCAGGTTCAGGTATCTGGAAAATTGATTGATTCTAAAACCAATGAGCCTGTGGGTTATGCCCAAGTGGCATTGTTTTCAGCAGAGGAGGATAAAACCCCGGAAGCCTATTCCGACACCAATGAGTCCGGTGAATTCAGTATATCTATTCCCGCAGGTAACTATTTGCTCAAAGCCTTTTTTATAGGCTACAAAGACCTGATTGTTTCTGATATAGATGCCAGTGGAGCTATTAATCTGGGTTCTTTGACCTTCGAAAGTGAAAGTAAAAACCTCGATGAGGTGGTAGTAGAAACTTCTAAACTCCCGGTTCGGTCCACGCTGGAAGGTCTGATCATCACCCCAGAAAATAACCTGGCAAATGCTGGAGGAACTCTTCTAGATATCTTGCGAAATACACCTTCAGTTTCTGTAGGCGATGATGGAGGAATATCACTTCGTGGAAGTTCGAATACCAATATTTTGATCAACGGCCGTAATTCTTCCCTCACTCAGAATTTGGATCAATTGCCAGCTTCGGTGGTGGAAGAGATCAAAATCATCAATAACCCCAATGCCCGCTACGATGCCGAGGCAGAAGGAGGTGTGATTGATATCGTTTTGAAAAAAGGCATAGAACTAGGAACTCATGGCGGTGCAGAAGCTACTTATGGGACAAGGGGTAGAACAAATTTAGGTGGTAGAATCAATCATAGAAATATGAAATTCAATGTCTATGCAGGTTACAATTATAGAAATTGGAAATCTGTGGGAGAACGTAATTCCTCCCGTCTGATTTTCGAAGACGATGAAACGCTGGAACAAACCACGAGAAGTTCTGACTCAGATATTGGTAACAACCTGAACTTTGGCGCGGACTACTATTTTGGAAATAACACCCTGAGTTATGAAGGGGTTTTTCAAGCCAATGAGACTTTAAATATCAATACGCTTTATGCCCAGCAGAGGCGCTTGGGCCAGGATTTTGACTATATCCGAAGAAATAATGAAGGGGAAAGCGACGATGGTTTGGACAATGCCTTGATTTTTGAACATAACTTCAAAGAAAAAGGACATCTCTTCAGAGCTACAGCCAGTCATTCGTTCAGAAACCAGTATAAAACTCAGAATATTGAAATCTTCAATAATACCTTGATTCTAGATTCGGAAAACCTAACAGGAAGAGAGCGGGCTTTTACCGATGAAGTGCGAAATATCACGGTGCTGCAGGCTGACTACATACAACCCTTGGAAAATGGGAAGTTCGAAACAGGATTAAAATCCAACATACGGGAGTTTGACAATGATTTCATCTATCAACGCTTTGATGAGGGCAGACAGGATTTTGTGATAGATCCAGCGGTGAGCAATCGCTTTTTATATCAGGATCAAATTCATGCGGGATACCTGATTTACTCCGGTGTCAAGCCAAAGTTTGAATATGGCCTTGGTCTTCGTGGAGAATATACTCAAGTAGATACCTACTTATATAACTCTGAGGAAGAGAATCAACAGCGGTATTTCAATCTGTTTCCCAGCGTACAGGGATTGTATAAATTAAATGACATCCACGGCATAAAATTCACCTACAGCAGGAGAATTGATAGACCTAGAGCTTGGAGATTGAATCCTTTTCCTAATATCACGGATAGCTTGAATGTAAGAAGGGGAAATCCCAATTTGATCCCAGAAATGATCAATTCATTTGAGTTTGGTCACCTGGCTAACTTCGAGAAAACGAGTTTGACCACAAATCTATTTTACAGAAAAATCAACAATCAAATTGACTTTATCACGATCATAGAAGATGGTATCTCCTATTCTCAGCCTGACAATTTAAACTTTGCCCAGCTTTATGGAGTGGAGTTTATTGGTACGGCAGAAGTTTCTGACTGGTATTCATTGAATGGTGGTCTGACCTTTACAAGGATTGTGGTAGATGCTTCCAATATCAGCGAGGAATTCACAAATAAGGGCTTTACTTGGAATGCTAAATTGAATCAGGATTTTACACTTCCTTTTGGATTCAACTTTCAGCTTGCCGCCAGTTATGAGTCTCCTGAGATACAGGCTCAGGGAAAAAGCCTAGCTGTGTATTACTTGGATACTAGTCTCCAAAAATCATTTTTGAATAACAAAGGAAGTGTGACCTTGGCTGTGAGGGATGTGTTTGACTCCAGAAGGTATTCGGGGAATTCCCTGACAAATAGCTTTTCCCAAGATTACTATTCTAAGCAGGAAACACGCATCCTGCTGCTAACTGCGAGATATAATTTCTAATAGGAATAGCTGGAGATCTATTTCTATCTAAAGTTGGAAGGGTTTCCAAAGACCAATTTCAGGAATTTCGGTATGTCTCATATTGAAATTGTATGAAACAATTCAGTCATGAATTGCAAACCAATAGACGGGCGAAAGGCAAAATTATTTTCAAACCTCGATCTATCGGACTGACTAGTACTATAGAGGTATATTAATGGTTGTCATCATTTTGAAAATGAGCCAGATCAATTTTGCTATTTTCAATTGATCTATTCCAGATAAGGTTTGTAGCCAAAGGAAATAGATGTGCACTTGACTCAAAAAAGTGCATCATATATCCTGCTGTATTCACAAAGATCACCAAGTCTCCTACTTGCGGGAGTTTTTGCAAAGCAATTTTTCGTTTCAGCAAGACATCTCGTTCAAGACAATAAGCACCGGTAAAATACACTTCAGCGGCTTCTCCTTCTGCATCTTCATTTTGATATAATACAAAAGGGTCCAACATAAAGTCGGCGCTCCCACTCAGCATCTGAGTCATGTTCATTTCAAGACCCACCAACCAGTCTCCCCTAGAATCTTTTTTTCGAAAAGCGACTCTGGAGACAGTAAGACCAACTTGGTCCAACATAGATCTCCCAGGTTCCATTCTGATTTCTACTCCAAGACTCTTAGCATGCTGGGCTAGAGTAATACCAGAGGAATTTTTATGATAAAGAATTTTTCTTAGAAAATCACCCTTGAATAAGTAGTTCCAAAATGGATATGTTTTTAGTTCACCCAGCAGTGATCCCCCAAAGACTTGCAGCCCTAAACCCTGATTTTCAAAGGTTATCGGATCTCTTCTGTTAATGATTGCCCTACGAAGTTGCAAGCTAAAATTATCCCATTCTGTTTCGTATTTGAGATAGTTCATGAGTATTCCTCCACCTATATCTATGAATTCAGTTTTAAATCCTTTTAGACTTAATTGCTCTGATAATTCTAGACACTGGCTCAAGGCTAAACTTCGTTCCTCGGTAGAATAGCCATTGAGGTGGAAGTGCAGCCCCTTGTAGATGAGGTGATCGAATTTATTGGAATTAAAGAAATTCTCGTCAACGAAGGAACCAAAGGTCTCCAAATCGAATCCAAATCTGCTATAAAGCTTAGATTCCCGAACAATGAAACCACTGATTCGAAAAGCGATATTTGCGTTTTTACCTAATTCTTCAGCTGATTCTTGAACTTGTAAGCATTCATCTTCATTGTCAAGAACAAGCAGGCTGCCGTTCTTAATTACTTTTTCGATTAGTTCTCTGTTTTTGACTGCAGCCGTGACAATCAAGTCTGAAGCTGGAATGCCCATTTCCAGACATTGCATGTATTCACGATAGCTTGCAGTATCTATGCCCATCCCAAGTGCATGAGCCTTTCTGACTACACCTTTGGTTTTGTTGGCTTTTCTGGCGAAAAATAGTTTATTCTTTAGACCTTCCTCCTCAAACACCCGAAGGTACAATTCGAAATTCTTTTGCATTAGGTCCGTCTGATGGATATTTATAGGTGAGCCGTGCTTTTCCAGCAGTTGATTCAAAACGCGCCTTTCATCCATGAGTTCATGCATCCATGAAGAGGTGATTGGAGTAAGTGTTGGTAAGCGAGCCATTAGATTGAGTTTGATCGAAGTTGTGTTTCGGGTTCTTCCTGAAGTATTTTTTTTGTTAGGTCTTTAGCCCAATCACTTACGAAATCATTCCTTTGCCGGGAAAGAGAATCATTGTCGTAAGTGAGTCCTTCAGTTGGAGTTCCGGTAAAGGTTATAGTTTCATTTGCCCAGCCAGTTTCATCCAAGGGATTTCCTTTTTCATTGATGGCCAAACATCCCGGTCTGAAATCAAGACGGCCTTCCAATCGATTCACATAGGGAATGATTAAGTTTTGCTCCAGCAAAGTACTATATAGTGGTCCTGCACAGCGATGTAATTGGATTTTGGGAACACGTGCATCTACCAGAAAGTCTACAGAGACTTTCTCTTCCTTATTATTTGAGAGTATAGTTTTTGAAGAGTAAGAAATTTCCGGATTTTGGGAAAAGGAGAAATCGATCAGGCCAGCTTTTGCAATAGCTTCGATTTTCTTCATGTTTTCAATAGGTGGACCATAGCTTATTCTGTTCAGGTGTCCGGCATATTTTTCCAGAAAAGTCTTTTGGGATTGTGGCTTTAGTCCACCAAAGCTATAAAGTTCATTAAATAAGTCACTTAGATGCCGCCAGGCGTCCGCAGCAGCGGCAAATGCACTTTCTTCAACACCTCTCTCTGCTTCCTGAATACTCATACGAATGAATTCAAGGGTACTTTTATTCAACTCGCCATCCGAAATAGTCCCTTCAAGAAAGCTATAGAAATCAAATCTCGGCAGGTCAGGATTTTGCTCGTGGAAGTTTTCAATCTGAAATTCCACTTCTGCATAATCTTTCAAAACTTCCAGTTTAAGTCCTTTACTTGAAAATAATTTGGAATAATATACAACCGTAAAGTCCTGCTCTATGAGCGGCAAAAGTTGATGCTCAAAATCATATTTCCCTTCTAATGTCTCACTATATTCAACTGATTCCTTATTAAAATAGAAAGGCGCCAGTGATGATTTTCCGTAGGTATTTCCCCTGGGAATCATTAGCATTCCAGACTTGGAAAATGGATAAAGTACTTCAGGCTCCATTCCTGATTTGGTGTAGATGAGGTCACCTGTTTCATCCGCTACAAATTTCCCGCCTCTCCCTTCCGTCAAGGCTAGTACTGCATCGATAAAAGTTAACCCCATTCCTTTTATAGCTACCTTACTCCCAGAGGAAATCCCCTTGAGACGCAGATCTACTGGGTAAATAAAGTCTATATGAGTATCTTGAGCCACTAAGTCAGCATCATTGATGCAAGGGTGGCCGGTCGCTATTAACAGATTCTGTATAGCATTAACTCTTAAAGGAACATTGTCATCTGAAACTTTGCAATCAACAGAATAACCGTCTTCATTCTGTTCTATACCTATGACATCACCTACATGCTTGAAAATTGAAATATGCTCCGGACAGTTTTCAAGCAACTCATTGAATCCCTCAGATAGGTATCGTCCTACTGTAGCTCTTGAAGAAAAGGTGTATTCAGAGTCATTTGGAAACTCATCTTTACGCTCATTGAGCCATTCCACAAAAGATTTTGGGTGAGGAACATTTGGTTTAGGCTTTTGCTCAGGCCACATGTTGATATAGCCATTGACATAATTCATTTTCAAATACGATGGCTGAGCAGGATTATAGATTTCCCCGGCACCAAAGGAATCTGACTTGTTGAACAAATGTATTTCTGTAGGAAAAGGATATTCTGCTTCTGCTAGATTAGCAAGAAGGCGTTCTAAGCCATAGAGTCCTTTTGGACCTAATCCTACTATTGCTATTCGCATTTTCTCTTGACTCATTTATTGATATTTTTGACTTGAAAAGAAATTAGACCAGAACAGTCTCTTGGGTTGAAATATTCTCTTTCACCCATTCTTCATTGTAAATAGTATCTAAGTAACGTTCGCCTCGATCACATAAAATCATGGCAATAGAAGCTCCAGAGGGAATGTTTGAAGCATATCTTTGAACTGCTGATGTAACGGCTCCCGAAGACCCACCACAGAGTATGGCTTCAGTATTCATCAACAGACGACATCCTGCCACGCATTCTTCGTCACTTACGTGCACCACATCGAAAATTGCCTTTGTGTCAAGGAATTGAGACTTTCTGCCTGCTCCATGACCTGGGATTTTGCGTTCAGCTGCTGGAGTTCCGAAAATCACACTTCCCACCGCATCCACAGCAATTAATTTGGTTTTGAGCTTATTTGCATTGATATATTCTGCACATCCCATAAGCGTCCCGCAGGTACTGGTAGCAGCAAAAAGATAATCTGGCGCTGCTCCTAGGTCTTTAACGATCTCATGCATGGTCTGTTTGTGAGCTGCAGGATTTTTCGGATTGCCATACTGATTGGTCCAAAAGCTTCTTGGATTATCTCTTAAAATCTCTTGTACCCTATCCAACCTAGCCTGCAAATATCCGCCTTCTTTGGCTGCTGTATTCACAAAATTCACTTTGCCTCCATAGGCTTTGATGATTTTAACATTTTGCTTGTTAACCATTGGGTCTACCACCACTTCTAAGTTAAGGCCGAAATACTTGCATGTTTGTGCGAGACCTATTGCCATATTTCCCGAACTAGATTCTACGACCGTATCTCCTTTTTTCAGCTTCCCAGCTTCCATAGCGTCTGTGATCAGTTGTAAGGCTGTACGATCTTTAATACTTCCGCCAGGATTAAAAGCCTCCATTTTTGCTGCTATTTTCAGCTGCTTTTCAGGAAACAATCGATTAAGACGAATTAGCGGTGTATGCCCTACAGTATCTAAAATCCTGGTAAAACAAGGATGAGTTGGGTTATTCATTAGAAATGGATGGTTTAGCATTATGGCATACTTAGCTAAAACCGAACCTTTCAATACTATAGGGCTATGAAGGAGATATATCTTAGCGTATGCCAACTAAATACCAGCACAAAATGAAAACTCATTGTATACTTATTCACCTAAAATCCCCCTTGAATTTGATTTAAGGGACTTAAAACAAATTGAATAGAGTTAACTAAAAAAACACTTCTTAAAAACCTAAAAAAATGCTTAAGTAAATTTCTTAGAAATCAAGTGTAGAAATCATACCGATATGTAGGAAAAATTCACCCCAATCTTTCAAGTCGATTTATTCTTTTCGCCTTTAAGTTGATATGATTATCCGAAATGATGTCAGGCACTATACACTCTTCGCTTGACTGGTCGGAAAACACAGAACCTAATACAAAAGAGTATACTTCCCTAAATAAGGTTGACTGTTATAGATCCCACTTTTTAAGTATCCTTCATCCTTTTAATGGCACCACAGCGGATATACATAAGATCTATTCTTCATTTTCAGACTACTGACTTTAGCACTTAGAATTATCTCTTATTTCTTCAATAAAGAATAAAACCTCAATATTCCTCAGCAATGATATCCATGGCAGCCTCCGCCCAATCAACTATTTTTTGTCGCTGTACATCATCCAAATCAGCCTCTGCATGCATGGTGATGTAAATCGGTAAAGGCATGTGCTTCTCTTCCACATTCGAATAAATATCATCCAAAATTGCCAGCTGATCCATCAGCTCGTATTCGGCCCAAGTAGAAAAGTTAACCTCTTCCCTAGCCATTTTTACGTCCTTGGCAACCAACCAGGACACAGGTGCAACTTGAGAATACCAAGGGTATTTAGTTGCATTGCTATGGCAGTTGTAACAGGCAGTTTGTAGTAAATCTGCCACCTCTCCATCTACAATACCAGAACCCAGTAAATCACCGGGATTATCCTGGCTCACCTCCGGAAGATCGTTGGGAACGAATTGAACTCCAAGAAAAATCAGGGCTATTGCTAGCCCTGTGTATTGCCAAGCCTTCATTTACTCTGCTTTTTTCTTCTTTCCTGCACTCCATTCTTTCAAGATTGCCATCTCTTCGTCTGAGAGTTTTCCTTCAGGCTTATTTTCCAAAAACCTTGCTGGGGGCATATCGCCTTCAGTCAGTACTTCATTGATTTTAGACATGGTGGCCAGTTGCTTGGATTTTTTTTCCGATTCGAAAAAATCCCAATCCAACTTCTTCTTGCCTTTCTCATTTTTAGATTCAGCATTGTGACATCCATAACACTTCTGCTCTACCACTGCTTTCACATTGGCAGGCATTTTTGCGTCAAATAAATTGAGATCAGGATGCTTTTCAGGTTCTGGCTTTTGTGCAGCCTGAAAAAACAATAAGCCTACAATAGCGGCAGCAGGGAGTAAACCAAATTTTTTCATAGTAATAGGGGTTAGTAAAATATTCTTCTGAATTTAATACGCATAGCAGTTATATTAAGATTGTAAGCTTCATATTTTTCTATAAAAATTTGATAAATGGCAAATTTTAAGACTATTCTATGGTTTTTGACTCCACCATTAAATCTTGGCTGCCAAAAAATTAACTTTGTAAGTACTTACCCTTCACCATTAATTTACTTCCATGACGCAGAAACCCGAAGTATGGCTAAGAGGGCCAATAGATGGCTACCCACTCCTCTTGCAACCTGTAGTGCATGCTGTCCTGCAAGCTCAGGAGGAGATTCATGGCTTGATGAAAGATTTTCCATCAGATTTACTTTGGGAAAGACCTGCAGGAATGGCAAGTGCAGCTTTTCATTTGCAGCATCTCACAGGGGTTTTGGATCGCATGGTGACTTATGCTAAAGCAGAATCTCTTAGTAAGATTCAATTTGATAATTTGAAAAAGGAAGGTGAGCTGGACCATAACCTGACAACTGAAGAACTCTTGAGTCATCTTGATTTGCAGATTCTGGCATTTTTAGAATTTATAGCAAGAATCAATGCTGATACCTTGACTGAATTCCGTGGAGTAGGAAGAGCTAAACTTCCTTCTACTGTTGGAGGATTACTTTTTCATGCGGCAGAACATACGCAGCGACATTTCGGGCAATTGCTCGTCACTGTGAGGATTTTACAGAATTAGATCTATAGCGCTTGCAAATTGGATTAGCTAGAATAATTACCCTCACTTAAACCCATCCGGATAAAAACGAAAAATCCCTGCTTTATGCAAGGATTTTATCTTTTCTATTAGTTGAACTCAAGCTTTGTTAGCTTCATCTTGTAAAGCCTTGATGTTATTGTCAGTGTAAAACTTATCCCGAAGCTCTTGGAATTCTTCTTCAAGAGAAGTGACTAAAGCAAGGTTGCTATCTACATTTGACCACATATCTGGTAATTTTTTCTCCAGAAGGCTCACACCGAGATTGATGTTATCGGCTTCTATTTTCGATATTTTCTTCAATACAGAAGTTTGACTATTTTTCAAATCATCAAATTCTCTCAGGATCTTATCCATCATTTCTAGTTTTTCTAACTTATCCATGGTCGTTATTTTAGGTTTATAGAAGTTAACTAAGGTTAGAATATACAACTTTTAACAGGTACTATAAAATCTGGATAAAACATATCCTCCTAGAAATCTTGATTTTAGGCTAACTTTTAATTCTATTTTCTTCAAAAAATCAACTGCTAAAATCTAGTATGAGCCAGCTACTTGCTTTGTATATAAAGTACTCCAAAGATAATTTTTAACACAATTATTTCTTTGGTATCCCCTTTTCGCATAGAATCTCATATTTTGCAATTCCTCCATAAACTGAAGGAAATCAATGATAAACCTAGTCATATTTCTTAATGAGAATTTCAAATAACCTCATATTTTCCTATACTGTAACTCTGGCTATTTTCTCCAGTTGTACACCGGAAAAATCACCTTTTGATGTATCACCGGCGGATTCCATGGATCCTAAGCGATTGGAGCAGCCCTACCCTGCCATAAGCATCCCTGAAGATGCAGATATGGAATCGCCCGTTTGGAAAGGCATAGACCTCAGTCCTCAAGCACCTTTGATTCCCGTTTCGGCGAATGAAGAATTGAAATCATTTATTCTTCAGCCAGGATACAAGCTTGAGCCTATTCTTTCTGAACCTCAGATCCGTGAACCTGCGGCAATTCAGTTTGACGGAAATGGGCGTATGTATGTCCTCGAGCTTAGAACTTACATGCAGGATATCGACGCCACAGGCGAACTCATGCCTACTTCGAGGATTTCCAGATGGGAAGACAAGGACAATGATGGCGTTTATGAAACAAGTGTCATCTTCTTAGATAGCTTGGTATTTCCTCGATATGTGGTTCCTTTTGGCAAAAACACCATTTTGTCCATGGAGTCAAATGAGGACAATGTCTATAAATACACCGATACTGATGGTGACGGAAAGGCGGACAAAAAGGAGCTTTTTGCCTCTGGGTTAGGAAGATCCGGTAATGTGGAGCATCAGACTAGCTTCCTGACTTGGACCATGGACAACTGGATGTATAGCACCTATAATTCCAGAAGAATCCGCTGGACACCAGATGGAGTTATTCAAGAACCTGCAGGAAATCCATGGGGCCAATGGGGAGTAACTCAGGATAATTATGGACAGACTTGGTTCCAGGATGGAGCTGGTGGAGTGCCACAAGGATTTCAGTTTCCGCTTGTCTATGGAAATTTTGGAGTCAAAGGCCAGTACAAAGACGGATTCAGAGAGCCCTTTAGCTTGGTAAAATTGGCTGATTTCCAACCTGGAATGCGAGAAGCTAAAGCTGACGGATCACTAAATAATGTTACCGGAGCAGCTGGAAATGATGTATTTCGCGGAGATAGACTTCCTGCGGAAATTCAGAATAAATACTTCTATGGTGAGCCAGTTGGCCGTATAGTTCGTCAAGTAAATACAGAGAAAACAGATGGATTGTCATACATACAAAACCCCTACCGAGAAGCTCAATCTGAGTTTATACAATCTACAGATCCCCTATTCAGGCCTGTAGATATCGCCACCGCGCCTGATGGCACCATGTACATCGTGGATATGTATCGCGGTATTATTCAGCAGGGAAACTGGACTCAGGAAGGAAGCTACCTACGAACCAAGATCCAACAGTATCAAATGGATGACATTGCTGGAAATGGGCGAATCTGGAGACTGACCTATGAGGGAATGGAAAGAAATAAGGAGAAGCCGAAGATGCTGGATGAGACTTCAGCAGAACTTGTACGTCACCTTAGCAACCCTAACGGCTGGTGGAGAGATAAAGCTCAGCAGCTTATCATCCTGAATCAGGATAAATCAGTGGTGGGTGAATTGGAAAAACTAGTAAACACCTCTGACAATGAGTTGGCTAGAATCCATGCCTTATGGACTCTTGAAGGATTGAATGCTCTTAAACTTCCAATGATTAAAAAGCTGATGAAAGATAAAAGTCCTCAAATGAGAATTCAGGCGCTTCGTGCAAGCGAAAGTCTTTACAAATATGGCGAGAAGAGTTTGGCAGCTGATTACAAGGAAATGATCAAAGACTCCTCAAAGGATGTTGCCTTGCAAGCTTTATTAAGTGCTTATGTACTTAAAATTGATCAGAATGAAGAGTTGATCAAAGCCACCTTAGCAGAAAATCAATCTCAGGGAATGCAACTCGTAGGGACTCAGTTATTGGAGCGTTTGGCAAAGGAAAAGGAGCTGGCTGCCACGCAGTTTGAACCTCAACAACTAGCGCTTTTCAACAAAGGAAAAACCATCTTCGATAGCTATTGCTCCACCTGCCACGGTGCAAAAGGCTTGGGTACTCCTACTGGTGGCGGTGAGCTGATTGCTCCAGCTTTCTCCGGTTCACAAAGACTAATGGGTCATCCAGAATATGCAGTTAAAACCTTGCTGCATGGATTGAATGGAGCACTTGATGGAAAGGAATACGAGGGAGTAATGATTGCGATGGATAGCAATGACGATGAATATATTGCTTCTGTAGTTTCTTATATCCGAAACGACTTCGGAAATTCAGGAAGCTTCGTAAGTCCTGAATATGTAGCTCAACTAAGAAAAGAAACAGCCGACAAAGAGGGAACCTATGAGTTTGACGAACTTGTCTCAGAAATCCCAAAAGCACTTCCGCTACAGGATAACTGGAAAATATCGGCGAGTAGCACTGCCTTGCAGGGAGTTGGCTCTACAAAAGATCCCTCTTATGCATTCACCTACAAAGGTTGGAAAACTGATGGTTCACAAGAGCCTGGCATGTGGTTCCAAGTTGAACTTCCTTCCGCAAAGCATATTACTGAAGTTCAGTTTGACGCTGGAAATAAAGAGTTTCCAATTGCATATTCGGTATCTACTTCGTCTGATGGAAAAGCTTGGACGAAAGTAGCAGAGGCAAAAGGAAATCAGGGAGAAAATACTGTTCAGTGGAAAGCAGATGGAACATCAAGGTTCCTGAAAATTGAAAGCATGGAAAAAGGTGAGTCACCATGGGCGATGAAGTCACTGATGCTTTATGCAAGGTGAACTAAAAGATGGAAATTAAAAGAGTTAGAAAATTAAGCGATGGGATTATCTCATCGCTTTTTTTGACTTCTCTGGTATTTTCATTTTGGAATTAGAGTTAATACTACTTAAGTATATCCTTTCTAATCAATTCCCGTACTTTTAAGCCAATCCTTCAGATAAATTCTTATGATCAAATTTGTAATTGGATTTTTAGCGGCACTGATACTCCTTGGTGGTATCTGGCTTTTTGTTAACAATAAAAACGAAGAAGCCGAACTGCAAGCTAACTCCTCCATGATACAGCAGCAGATACAGCAAGTGGGTAAATTAATCGTAACAGAAGCCTATTATTCTCAGGTTTTCACTTACAAAAACTCCCAGAAACTTTTTTTAAACCTAGTCAGTGCAGATAAAAAGGCATTGATCATCGCTAAGGCGAAGGCTACAGTAGAATATGATTTGAGGCAAATGGAGACTGAAATTGACCCGGAAAGCAAGACTGTCACCCTAGTGAAAATCCCCGAGCCAGTGGTCAATGTGTATCCTGAATTCGAATACTACGATGTGACTCAGGATTACCTTAATCAATTTGAAGGCAAGGATTACAACAAGATCAAAACCAGCATAACGGCTCAGTTTCGCAAGAAAATCGATGAATCCACTCTTAAGTCTGATGCCCAAGATCGCTTGATGAGCGAACTGCTCAACATTTTCATCCTCACCAAATCATTGGAATGGACACTGGTTTATAATGAAGAGGTGATCGAAAATGAGGAGCAGATGGAACTACTCAAAAAGTAGTCTTCCAGCTAAAGGATTGGCGCTTGCCAAGTTTCATAAACTCCTTTGATTGAGTCACCAATTCCTTTGGTATCACGATTAACAATTGCAACCCCCAGAAGCAGAATTGCTGCAGCTACATTCAGGCCCTTTTGAATACTGTTGAGCTTCTTGATTGAATCCTGAATCTCACCAGTAATTGAATTTATTTTGGCTAAAGAATCAATGGTTTCATCCATAATCAAAGTGGTAGAAAAAGCCAAAATATCCTCTCCTGTCTGGAGCAACATGTTTTGAGTTTCGCTTAGCTCCTTATTTTCTTCAAAGGATAGCTTATCCCAGTTTTCATACCTGAAGTCACCAATTGCCATTGCCAAACTGTAAAAATTATCAGACAATTGGGTTGCTTGATCGGAAGTCAAATTGGCCATATTATTAGTGATTAAGTTTTTTGAATTCAGAGATTAGACCTTTGATGTTACTAGAGTATCCTTTTGCTAAGTTTTGGAGACTTTTGACCGATAGCTCATTTCTATTTTCATACAGTACTTGATGCCCTTTTGCTATTTCTGCCAGACTTTTTCCAAATACCGCAAGCTCCATTTCTTTCCGCTTAATTTCCCCTAAAGCTTGATAATAATCTGCTGTTGCTTGTCCTTTTTCGTATTCTGAAACCACAGTTCTACTCATTTTCATATCCATGTAATAAGCATACAATCGCTCTCGCTTGAATCTCAATTCACCTTTGAGATTGGTACTGACGATCACTTCAAACTTTTCCAGCAAAACCTGAATGGGCTCATTTGCTTCTTCTATATATTTTGCCAGCTTCTTTCTCCGGTAAAAATCAGTAGAGGCTCTCAGGAGTGTATTCGAAAGACTTGAAAAAGCGGAAGCAGTCCGCTCATCGATTTGAAGAGGACCTACTTCTTGGGTAGTTAGAGCTCCAATTAAAGCTTCGCTACTGTAGTTGGTGAGTTCATTTTGTGACAAGAGCCCTAGTCCTTCGAAATATCCCCCTATTGTATTGTAAAACACCTGAGCTACACTATCAGCTTCCTCATAGAGAGCACAGCTACACTCTTGGGCTCTTTTTATTTCGTACAATCTAATAGCTTCTTCAGCACACCTATCCAGGCAATGCTGCAAAAAGGAATAGTCTATTTGTTCAAAATTCTTGATGCTTTCTATCGAGGAAGCTGAAAAATCACCAACAGACTTGAGGTTGACGCAGCCAACTATTGACAAGGCAAAAAGAATGAGTGTTAGCCTGCTTTTTAAAAGGTATTTATTCATCATGGACTATTTTAAAAATGGTTGATTGAATCAACACTTTCCTAGCTATAAAAACTCACATAGGATTTAGCCTCAATAAGATAGCAAGAATTTTTAAAGTTTTATACTATACTGATGCTATCAATATTTCGCGTTGGAAATATCCAATAATTAAAAAAAAAGAGACAGAAAAATGGACTACCAATCCACTCTTCCGTCTCTAGATTATTTCAGTTTTTGAAGAAAATTATTCTCGACTAGTCGAATACTTACTTTCTATAATTAGACTGTCTTTCCACCATCCAGCCCGGATACTGCATTGGAAGTGGACTGATTTTATCAATTTTCCGCAGATCATCTTCTGTCAAAAGCAGTTGCGTGGAATCTACATTATCCTTTAACTGAGTCAAAGTTTTTGCTCCGATGATTGTGCTGGTAACTCCTAGCTGCTGTCTAACCCAAGCTAATGCAACTTGAGCGATACTTGCATCATGAATTTTGGCTAAATCAGACATTACATCCACCAAATCATACGCTTTTTCTTTGTCTATTGGAGGGAAATCAAAACTCGCCCTTCTAGAATCAGCATCAGCACCTTCCCGGGTAAACTTGCCTGTCAAAAACCCTCCTGCTAATGGGCTCCATGGGAAAATAGCGATGTTATGGTCGACTGCCATCGGCACTAATTCATGCTCAATATCCCGGCTTACTGCGGAGTAATAATACTGAAGCCCCATGAATTTGTGCCATCCCCGGTAATGTGCAATCGCCTGAGCTTTGGCAACCATCCATGCCGGCCAGTTGCAAATTGCGATGTATCGAACTTTGCCGGATTCCACAATGTCATTGAGTGCACGAACAATTTCTTCTAGGGAGGTCAGCGGATCAACTCCGTGAACATATAGAATATCGACGTAATCCATTTGAAGCCTTTTTAAGCTAGCTTCTACTGAATTGAAAATGTTGTATCTAGAGAGTCCGGCACTATTTGGTTTGTCCTTCATCTTTGCCAGAAGTTTAGTAGCGATTACCACTTCATCTCGAGGCACATCAATATCCAATAATCCCTGACCCAAAAGTTCTTCAGACTGACCAAAGGAATACACGTTTGCAGTATCGATAAAATTGATTCCGGATTCGACTACGGCAGTAAGCATTTCATTTACTTCCTTTTGCTGGAGCTTACCGATTTTAGCCCACATATCCTCATGCTGACCTCCAAAAGTCATGGTTCCAAAGCAAAGTTCGGATACCAATAAGCCGGTATTCCCGACAGAATTGTACTTCATAGTGTTGTTATTTTGTGCTTAAAAAAAGAGTTATGCTTTGTAAACAGGAGACTACTTAAAACAGTTTCTTGTAAGTTTTGACAAAGGGAAAAATCCTTGCTATTTCTATTAGTCAGAACTTGTCTAAGTTCTCTTTTCCCAATACTTTAATTTCCCTTTATTCTCGGATTTTACTAACCTGTAGCTCTCCGGAATCTCCTCACAGGCTCCACAATAAGTCACAATTCTAGTTTCAGCTGCAGTCTGATCAAACTTTTCCCGTAGCAAGTGAATATACTTTTGATGAGCTAACTCATCCAAATCCTGCTGTCTGTTGAGTTTATCTTTGGGATTAATAAACTCTTCAAAAGCATTGAAAAAATAGAAGGAATCATAGTCTTTAAAATCAACATCAATTAAATCATCATGAAGGAAATTTAGGCTATGCAGCCCTAGGTTTTTCGAGATTTTTCTAGAAAGCAAAACCAAATTTTCCCGTTGCTCCACTCCCACTATAGTAGCCTTGGATGCTAATGCTGCTACCAAACAAAATTTTCCTGATCCAGACCCCAAGTCCAAGACTACATCGCGCTCACCTTCAGTTAAAAACTTTATGTTTTTTTTAGCTATTTCCACTGGAGTCCAATGCGTACTGGAAAGCTTCTGCATTTTGATAGGATAAAGTGCATTGATCACTTCATCACTTAATTTCACTTCGTCTTGGGTAACTGAAACGCTCATTTCATATTATTTACTCGAATGTAATTTTAAGAACTTCGGCATAAAGTTATTGCTAATTACCCTATTTCACTTTGGAAATATATCTTTATAAAAATCCTCTAAAACTTCAATGAAATACACCTTGCGGACTGTCCTATATTTTGCTTTAACTCTATGCCTTGTAATTTCATCTGCAGCAAAATCCCCAATACAGGAAAATAAAAATTCTATAACTGTCCCTCTGGGTGGAAACACCTTTCAAACAGCTGGAAATGACCAAGAAAAAATTGGAGAAGCTGGAATATTAACCTGGTCAAATGCAGCGAGTGAATTCAGCATTTATGTGAAATCTTCTGTCGAAAAAGAAGTATTTATTGCTTTAGAATTGAACACACAGGAAGCTGATTCTGAGATAAGTATATCGCTAAATAACACTCAAGACATTTCGCTTAAGAAAGGAGAATCCGGAAGTATAGCAGTAGGTGAATTCAAACTTGCCTCGGGTTATAACGAGATCAAACTAAAGGGTATTAAAAAATCTGGAAATCACTTTGCTCAACTTAAAAGTCTCCTAATCTCCTATGAAGGAGAACTTGAATTAGCTTTTGTCAAAGACAATGAATCCAATCGCTTTTATTGGGGTCGACGAGGTCCATCCGTACACTTATCCTACACTTTACCTGAGAATAAAAACATCAAATGGTTCTATAATGAAGTCACCGTTCCCGTAGGTTCAGATCCCATAGGTTCCTATTTCATGGCTAATGGCTTTGCTGAGGGATATTTTGGAATTCAGGTAAATTCAGAGACAGAGCGAAGAATTCTGTTTTCGGTATGGAGTCCTTTCAAAACGGATAATCCAGGCGAAATTCCTGATGAGGAAAAAATCATTCTTTTGAAAAAAGGTGAAGATGTCTATACTGGTGAATTTGGAAATGAAGGCTCCGGTGGTCAGAGCTTTCTTAGGTATGACTGGAAGGCTGGAAAAACTTACCACTTTCTTAACTCTGTGATGCCTGATGGTAAAGGAAACACGATTTATACGGCCTATTTTAAAGATCCTGAGATAGGCAAATGGATGCTTATCGCCAGTTTTTTAAGACCTAAAACGGATACTTGGTACAAGAGGCCTCATTCATTTCTGGAGAATTTTGTCCCAGAATCTGGTCACCTTGAACGCACAGCCAATTATGGAAACCAATGGGCTGCTGATGAGAATGGGAATTGGATAGAATTAACTGAAGCAAAATTTACAGGAGATGATATCGCTAAGCGAGGCTATAGAATGGACTATGCGGGAGGAGAAAAATCCGGGCAATTTTATTTAAGAAATGGAGGTTTTTTTGATAAAAATGAGGAATTAAATAGTATGCACCGTCGAAAACTAACTGGTCTTAAACCAAAAATCAACTTTAAAAAACTGCCATAGTTTAGCTCTTAATCAAACAAAAAACATCAGCTGATTCTGGACTAAAATCCAAAATCAGCTGATGGTACAATTGCTAGAAATTTAAAATTATAGGGCGATTAGCATTTAATTCTTTGACTTATCTTCCTTGAATTCTCCATTTTTCAAATAAAGCGAATTTTCCAAATTGGCGATAATTGCATCATACGCTTCACCGTTTCCATCTTCGTCATTTGGCCCTACTTCTACCAATCCATTACCATTTCCATCAGACACAAGATTAGGATCTATACCTGCAAGAAGTGTGTCTAGGTACAAAGTCAAATACAAGTCAACCGATCCAGCTACTTCAATACCCTTGTTGAACCGAATACTGACTTCATCCTCTAAATCAATATAAAGTTGGGCAGGCGTGTCAAACCACTGGGCTCTTACAAAAAGAGACAGCCCGTAGATATCATCATCTTCCGGTACATTTTCGGCTTGAACTAGGTCAAAATTTAGTTTGCCATACACGCCATCATAAGCCATTGCCGTAGCAATTAATGGCTCATAAATATTTCCATCTTCGAGTAAAGTAATTACCTGTGGAGAATTCTCCCTCACCTGTACTATGCTTGGTTTCTTGCTATTCTCATTGGTTCCGCGAAGAATCAATTTGAGATTATCGATAGAAACCTTAATATCCGAAATCTCAAAGTTTCCATAAATTAAGTTATTGGTACGTGCACCTGCAGCTCCTTCCCCGGTATCAATAGTTGCCAATATCTTTACTTCGCTCTGCGGATAATTAGGAATTTCATCTTTTTCTGTACAAGCAACCGCTAATATCCCTGCAGAAGCAGCTAATAGGATGGTTTTAAAACTGTTTTTTCTGTTCATAATAGTTGTGATTAAGTTCATAAATAGATTGAAGGGTAGTGTTTTATAGTTATAATGCTTTCCATTTTACCTGCTCAAATGTCCCTTCGGTCACATTGATCAGGGTATCATTTTCGGTATTCAAGGCTGAAAACTTGAAGGTTCCTGAGATTTCTTGCGCTTCAATATCAATTTCTGAAATAGTTAAAGTCATTTCATCTGTGTTGTAGGAGCTTGCTTTGAAAACATTTTCATCCGATTTCGCAGAAATTCTTTTTTCTACAGCTCCTTTTGCGCCTTTAAAAGTGCTCGTCTTATCATCCACCAAAATCCAATCGGTGAAGACATCTCCCGGTTGAACATTGGCGATAGACTCCCCGGCTAATTGAATACCCATTGCCAGAGCTTTCTTATCATCCTCTATTCGAATTCCATAAATGGTTAGTAAAAAATCAGTACCGGAGGAATCCAATTCTGCTTTCAGAAATTCAGAAGCCAGTATGCCTTTGCCTCCTTCAACTTTAAATGCCTCTCCATTCAACAGAGCACTGATTACACCAGCATTTGTTTTATCGGGTATGATTTCCTCTAATGCATCGCAACTACATAATCCAAAAGAAAATAGGCCTAGAAATAAAATGAGTTTATGGGTTTTATCTGACATAATTTGAGAGCAATTTGAAGTGGTAGGTTTAGACACTAGAAAACTAAAATTGTACGCATTCTTCACGTTCTGAGGAATAAATACACACAGAATTCGATTCGCACAGAATGAAATTCCATCAAATAGGTTCTTAGCGTACATCAGCAAGCTTTACTATATACAGAGTTCACATGCTATGCCATGGAATAAACTGTTCTGATATTGAAAAGACTGGCTTCTAGAAATGCAATACATGAGAGATCATACAGCTAGTGTTTTTAAACTACCTTTCAGGGACTTTTAAAAAATTGATTTGGAAAACTAAATCGCACAGTGTTATTTCATTTTATGCGCCACAAATTAGTATCCTCGGAATTATCGATAGAGGTAAATGAAATAGGTATGGAGCTTAGCTCTATTAAAAATAAAGCTTCAGGTCTAGAATATCTTTGGCAAGGAGATCCAAACATCTGGAATGGCCAAGCACCAGTTCTTTTTCCAATTATTGGAGCATTAAAAAATGAATTTACGTTTATCAGTGGTCAAAAATATGAAATGCCTAAGCATGGATTAGTCCGCAATTCGAACAAACCTAAATTAGTTGAAAAAACGGATTCATCACTTAGATTTCGTTTTTCTTGGGATGAAGAAACGATGCTGCTATATCCTTTCAAATTCCAATTAGACATACTTTTCACACTAGAAAACAAGACTCTAAAAGTTGAACATATCATATCAAATCTGGGAGATAAGGCCATGTTTTACTCCATCGGTGCACACCCTGCTTTTAACTGTCCTCTGAAGGATGAAGAAGAATATGAAGACTATTTTTTAGAATTTGAGCAATATGAAACAGATTCAACTTGGGTAGTGGAAGAAAACGGATTAATAGGACTGGATCAAAAGTTAGTGCTGAATAACACAGCCACACTTCCACTGAACAAGAATCTATTCGATAAGGATGCCTTGATTTTCAAAAATCTCAAATCTCGAAAAGTTAGCCTCAGCCACAAAAGCAGTGGACCAATACTATCTGTGAAATTCGACGATTTCAACTACCTAGGAATCTGGGCGAAACCCGGTGCTCCTTTTGTTTGTATTGAACCTTGGCTAGGCATAGGAGATAGCATCAACTCCAACCAAAAATTCGAAGAGAAAGATGGGATCTTAAAATTGGAACCTCATCAAAGTGACTCTAAAAGCTATGAAATCACAATATTAGACTAGATCAAAAGAGTTTCCTTATATAAAGAAAGGCTGACCCAAATTATGGATCAGCCTATTTTTTGAAAAGAACTGGTCTAATTACTTAGCCCATTCGATGTAGTCTCGGTTGACTTGCCCATCCATTACGTTCTCATTGGAATAGATGATGATTCTATATTTGAAAGTAGCGGATTCTCCTTGAGCTAGTTTGAAGTTCAGTTCATCCTTGCCGTCACTTAAAGCTTTTTGGCCTAATGGATTGGCGGCAAACAAACCATATCCTCTTGCATGCCAGTAAGTTGGATACCCTGGATTAGATGGATAATCTAATATAGCAACAGAAATATTTTCATCTCCGATCTTACCGCTTAAGCTTACCCAATCGCCACGGGTGCCCCATACGTCATCACCTGTGATGCCTTCGCTGCTAAGGTACATGCCCGTGATCCCTTCATTATTCATAGTAGGGACATCGGTAGCTTTTCCGGAAGCATCGGTAAAAATCTCTGGCTTATTGGATGGATGCTCTAGTTGTCTAGCGGTACGAAGACCAAGCATACCTTCTTTGTTATCAGTTAGTCTTACTTCCCCGTTTGGAGCGGTCAAAGTAGCAATACGATCAATGGTTCTCTGATCGTCCTTACCTCTGAAAATAAATGTGGTATTCTCTGTCAATAGAACTTCGCCTTTATCATTCATCCAATCCAAGCTCACTTCCAAAACGCCTTCTTCATTTCCGCTTTTAACTGAATTGATAGACTTATGAACAATATGACCATACTTAGTTTTGTCAGTGATCGCAGCAGAATTATTCCAGAAATCTAATCCATTCACATCCCCATAATTAAACCATAAGCCTAAGTGGTGTGGATGATCCACTCGTTCTCCTGGTCTTGGAGTGATTGGCCAGCCTCTGGTGATAGCGGTACCGTTTGCTGTATTGATTGGATACAAAACCGGCTTTTCCAGAGAATCTGGATACATATAAGAAGTAAAAAACTTCCCATCAATGATGACATCTACTTTCTTAGCTACTTCATCTTGAACCAGTTGTATTCTGTCTTCCATTGGTTCGGAGTCTGATTCTTCGGCTTTTTCCTCGGCACCGCCACATGAAAAAGAGAGTGCTGATAAGGCAATTACAGCAGAGTATTTAAAGAGTTTATTTTGCTTGCACATCGTTTGTAAATTCTTGATTTAAAGTTTTAGACTATAATTTATGAGCATATAAAAGCAATTTATCTGATCATTTTGATTTTTTTAATTTGTTGAATAATGCCAGTTGTTCTTGCAGAGCAGCTACTCTATCAGCTGGCTCAGTACGGGCTTCCAATAGGATCCATCCATCGTACTTGATGTCGTTGAATAGTTTGAAAAGCTCAGGATAGGGATAATCTCCTTCGTTGAACTCCCGAACATGAACGGTGTCCCCAAACCACTTTTTGACTGAATTGAAATTGGCTTCAAGACCAGGGGGAAGAAGATCCTCGGCATTGCAATTCCAGCAAATCTTCACTGCAGGTTCTGTTACCTGATTAAAGATTGCTTTCATATTCGGAAGCTCTTGTGTCAAATTTCCATGAACTTCTACTCGAACTAGCTGTCCATGTTCAGCTGCAAATTTCCCAACTTCATTGAAGGAGTTAGCGATCTGAGCAATTGTTTTTTCCTGAGGAACATCAGCAGGAAGATTATTCGGCTTTACCTTAATTCCAGTAGCTCCAATGTCTTTGCAAAGTTTGATGTACTCCTTGGTACCCTCGATGTTTTTGCGAACCACTGCCGGATCAGGACTATGGTATTCGAAATTGCTTCCGTATCCCAAACAAGTCACTTTACTATCTTCAAACCGCTTTTTGACATCTGCGCGCTCGGCTGAAGTCAAGCTTGTTTCTACTCCGTGGGCATGCTCTGTACGAAGCTCCACTCCTAGCACTCCAGCTTTTTCACAGTTTGCTATTAGTGTTGGCAAATCCCAATCCCTACCCCATTGGTAAGTCACCAAGCCGAATTTCATGCCTGATTTTGCCATGGAAAATGCATCAAAAGGAATGTGCAAAGCAGCCAGGCTCAAAGTTGCTGCTGCACTTTTCTGTATAAAATCTCTTCTAGAATTACTCATTGACTCTTATGTATTTGTAAGGATTATAGTTGTAGAAAGTTGAGATTATACCTTGCTGGGAACAGTGTAAGGATCACGATAATCGCGGGTGAGCATTTTATCTGCTTCTTTATCCTTGACAAATTTTTCAGTAGCTCCGTCAAATCGTAATTCCCGGCCAGTTAGATAAGACACATTGGCGATCAATGGTAGAACTGAGGACTTAAAACCTTCCTCTATGTCACAATGTAGCGTCTCGTTATTCCCAGCTCTGATTGCATCGAGGAAGTTGGCATAATGCTCAGCGCCACCTGGCGCAGCCAAAACTTGATTGCTTGGAGCTGGCGCAGCTTCTTTTTTGGACTGGGCAAAAGGCTCTGCTTCTTTCTCACGAAATGCTTTCCATGTGCCACCATCCAGTTCTAAATATCCTTTGGTGCCATAAAAAATATTTCCAATATGTATGTCTAAGCTAGATTCTCCATTAGTATATCTTCCTCTGGTTTCAAATTCGAGCATAGTTCCATCTGCATATTTGAATGTTGAGGTTTGCGTATTTGGAGTTTCCTGAGAGCATTCGTTTGGATCTATCCCATATATTCCTCCTGCGGAATAAACTGAAACTGGGTGCTCATTCTTATTCATCCCCCAGCGAGCTACATCAAATTGATGCGGTCCTTGGTTTCCGGTATCGCCATTTCCAGTGGCCCAGTGCCAATGCCAGTTGTAGTGTACTTTCTTTTCATTGTATGGAATCATCTCTGCCGGACCTCTCCAATAATCATAGTGTAAGGATGCTGGAGGAGCACTATCTGGCACTTTACCAAAAGAATCCCGTGGCTTGAAGCAAGTTCCCCGAGCCATATATACATCTCCTATTCCTCCTCCGTGGAGGAATTCCATCGCTTCCATCACATTGGCAATTGATCTGTTTTGGAAACCTACCTGCACTCTGCTATCATATTTGCGGGCAGCCTCTACCATTTTTCTACCTTCCCAGACATTGTGACTGGCGGGCTTTTCTATGTAAACATGTTTTCCAGCTTGGCAAGCCCATATGGTAGCCAGCGCATGCCAGTGATTAGGAATAGCCATAGAAAGGGCATCTAATTCCTTATCTTCTAAGACCTTCCTTAGATCCCATTCTGTCGTCGGAGTAATGCCTGTTTTGTCTATGACAACCTTCGATTTCTCTGAGAAATATTGTTCGTCAGCATCACAAAGAGTCTTCAGCCTTACATTTCGGTTGTCTTTTAATGCGCACCACTGGTTGATGTGATTGCTTCCTTGTCCGCGGATTCCGACCACGGCGATGTTGATTCGCTCATTTGCTCCAATGATAGAAGCATAGGACTTGGCACTCATACTCATTCCAGCCATGGCTATGCCGGCAGTGCCCAAGAGACTTTTCTTAATGAACTCTCTTCGTTTTTCCATTTTAAGTTATGGTTATAGGGTTATTGTTTTTTCTTAGAATTCTTACTGATTATTCCTTAATTCCAACAGAATACAGTATTTCAGCTATGAATTTTTAATCTAAACATTCTCTTTCTAGCAATCAATAGTAATTATTTGTACACCTGAATTACTTGTGCAAACGATTGCTTTTCTCTATCAATAGTTATGGTGATAATTTAATTTATCACTATTTACGGTGATATTAGAATAATAAATCCCAAGCCCACTTTTCCTGTTAAATGAACACATCAAGCGAACTGGACTCGATCCAGCTGAATTTTTCACCCAGTGATTTACTGCTGCTTAATCTGGCACTTGCCCTCATAATGTATGGAGTAGCGTTGGACCTGAGATTTGAGGATTTTAAATACTTAGCAAAAAACCCAAAGGGATTCTTTTTGGGCGTATTCTCACAATTTATTCTCTTGCCATTTCTCACCTGGTGCCTAGTCCTGATCATGAACCCTCCGCCTTCAGTTGCTTTAGGAATGTTCCTAGTGGCAGCCTGCCCTGGGGGGAATGTCTCCAACTTCCTTTCCAGCCTTGCTAAAGGAAACACTGCTCTTTCAGTAAGTTTGACTGGCTTTTCCAGCATGCTTTCTATCATCAGCACGCCTTTGAATTTCGCGTTGTGGGCAAGTTTTTATGCTCCCACCAAGCTATTACTAAAGGAAATCAGCTTAGACTATTCCGATACTTTCATCACAGTAGCCTTGATCCTGGGTGTCCCGTTAATTTTAGGAATTATCACTCACAAATACGCTTCTAATTTTGCAGAGAAAGCGTCCAAAATTCTTAAGCCCATCAGCATTCTGATTTTTGCAGCCTTTGTGGTCATTGCATTTGCAGGAAATTTCGATCTCTTCACCAAGTACATTTCCCAGATTTTCCTTTGGGTGCTGGCTCATAATATTGTTGCCTTAGGATCAGGCTTTTTTACAGGCAAATTATTCAAGTTACCTCTGCCAGATGTAAAAACGATGACTATAGAAACTGGTATTCAAAATTCAGGTTTAGGACTAGTTTTGATATTTACATATTTTGATGGCCTTGGCGGAATGGCTATTATTACGGCTTGGTGGGGCATCTGGCATCTAATATCAGGTATGACCATCGCAAGTCTTTGGAAATCAAAAAGCTGAATAAAACAGGCTGTGAAACGCTGAATAATCAATGCAATATTTAATTAATGAATTCCTTCGCACCCTGGTAATGATTTCTTTGAAGGGATACTTCAATAAAATAGTCATCGAAGGAAAAGAAAACATTCCAAAAAACACTCCCATCCTACTCGTTGCAAACCACCAAAATGCATTGATTGACCCGCTCCTTTTAGCTACTCACACTGGTCTTAAGCCTTCTTTTTTGACTCGTGCGTCAGTCTTTAAAAAATCCTTTGTCGCCAAATTGCTCAATTTCATCCACATGTTACCTGTTTACCGGGTTCGTGATGGATTTTCAACTATACAGCAAAATCAAGGGACTTTTGACCAAACCTATGAGGTACTTCGGAGAAATGGAACAGTAATTATTTTTGCCGAAGGCAGTCATAGCCTCATCAGAAATCTCCGTCCATTGAGCAAGGGATTTACCAGAATTGCTTTTGGATTGAAAGAAAAATATCCTGAGGTAACACCTGTAATTTTGCCAGTTGCATTGGATTATAGTGCACATAAGCGATCAGGAAGTATCGCTAGAATGACAATTGGAAAAGTGATTCCTGTAGACATGCCGGCGGCGAAATCAGGTTTGTTGACCAAGTCTGTTCAACTAGCTTTGAAAAATCTTGTTGTTGAGATTCCTGATGAAGAATATGAAGCTCAATTACAAAGCCTGATCGAGAATCAAGTTGATTTAAGTTCCAGAGAAGATGTAGAAGTATTTTTGAAAACTGGTCAGGTACCAAAACCAGTGAAGCCAGCATCAGGGTTCACGAATAAATTGATGAAGATTTTTAATTTTCCTTTATACTGGCTTTGGCTTTTGAAAAAGCCAGGAGTAAAAGACCCAGTATTCTCATCAACATGGAAGTTTTTGATAGGTTTTGCGCTAGCTCCCGCCTATTATTTAGTGTTAATCTGGCTTGCTACTAGTAGCTCGCTGGGTTCTTGGGCATTGGCATTTTTGATAATGGCGTTAGTTTCTGTCTTCGTTAATAAGAACCCTCAGGAATAAAGACAGGTTTGACCAAATATTCTTTGGGATATTTTATAACTTTGAAAGAAGAGCATAACCCAAATAATAACTAACCATGAGTCAAGACTTCTTGCCTTTAAAAGGCACCGATTATGTAGAACTGTATGTAGGCAACGCCAAACAATCTGCATTATACTATCAGTATGCATTTGGATATGAGTTGATTGCCTATGCTGGCCCGGAAACGGGTATTAAAGATAGAGCGTCCTATGTCCTCAAACAGGATAAAATCAGACTGGTACTTACCTCACCTCTTCATCCAGAGGGTGAAATCGCTGAGCACATAAAAAAACATGGCGATGGAGTGAAAGTGCTAGCCCTATGGGTGGATGATGCAGCACAATCTTGGAAGGAGACCACCAAAAGAGGCGCAAAATCAGCTTCCGAACCCAAAAAGATTAGTGATGAATATGGCCATGTAGTGGTATCTTCAATCAAAACTTATGGAGAAACCATCCATACTTTTGTGGATAGAACTAACTATACGGGCATTTTCCTACCAGGGTATCAACCTAGATCAAGTGCATATACTCCTCAATCAATTGGCCTGAAATACATAGATCACTGCGTAGGAAATGTAGAACTAGGTGAAATGAATCGTTGGGTGGAATTCTATGAGAATGTCATGGGGTTCAAACTGCTGATCACGTTTGACGACGAGGATATCTCTACGGAATACTCTGCCTTGATGTCCAAGGTAGTGTCCAATGGCAACGGCTACGTCAAATTCCCAATCAATGAACCTGCCGCTGGCAAAAAGAAATCTCAGATCGAAGAATACCTTGATTTCTATCGCGGCCCGGGTGTACAGCACATGGCGATTGCGACGGATGACATCATTCATACCGTGACAGAATTGCGAAAAAGAGGAGTAGAATTTCTGGAGGTCCCTTCCTCCTACTACGATGATTTACTGGATCGTGTGGGCAAAATAGATGAAGATCTGCAGCCTTTGAAAGATCTGAATATCCTGGTGGATAGAGATGATGAGGGATATTTACTTCAGATTTTCACCAAACCTGTACAGGATAGACCAACACTTTTCTTTGAGATTATCCAGCGAAAAGGAGCAAAATCCTTTGGAAAAGGAAATTTCAAAGCACTCTTCGAAGCCATAGAACGAGAACAAGGATTAAGAGGAAATTTATAAAATCAAGGCAAGGTCGGTTTCTTTAAACCGGCCTTTTTTTGTTTTAATTCTGTTGGAAAAGGTATAATATTTTAAAAACAATATGATTATCCACAATGATGCCCATAGATCAAAATTGCCTCGACTTCGCTAGGCCTCCGGATTCGGGTTCGGGATTATTGATAGCTGGGGAAAGAAATGTGGTGGTTATTGAAGTAGAACAAATCAAACCAAGTAACCTAAGTCAAAAGAAAGGTCTGTTGAATATCAGAAGGCTAGGTGTCGGTTAATCAGAAATACTGGCAAATCCCATTGAAAAGTGAGTTAGAAAAGCATTTCAGAAACTTTCTTATCCAAAAAGCCAAAAAGTTATCCTTGCATTTTAATACTATTCTTGAACAATGAAACTTTAGGATCATCTCAAATTTGGGTTTTATTTTCCCAAACTGCGAGATGAAGTTCAACTAAACCTAAAGGAGCCTTTTTTCTAAAGAAAAAAGATTAGCCTTACTTCAGTTCTCTAGAAGGCAATTAAGTGAACTCCTAAGACCTAATCCATCTTTACAACCTCCAAATCTCTCCTCAAACCCCAGCTATGCCCTCAAATCTTCTTCTTGGCATGTTTTTTTGACCTACATAGAAAAAAAGAAGTAAAATATGAGGATAGCAGAAATTCTAGGATACGATACCGAAAAAATATTCAATAAACTTTTAGAAAAATTAAATGGATGGCTAGATATTCTGATTAGTAACCTACCGAATTTTGTCCTAGCCATAATTCTCCTAGTCTTTACAATTTTTATTGCAAAATCAATTAAGAGATTATCAACTACCTATATCCAGAGAATTGGCACAAATGAAACTATTTCCAGATTTCTTGGGCAACTTATATACATCGGAGTACTTGTACTAGGAATCATGTTAGCTTTATCAGCTATGGATTTATCCAAAACTGTTTCATCTATTTTAGCTGGATTGGGTATCATTGGTTTGGCTTTAGGTTTCGCATTTCAGGATACTGCAGCCAATTTCATTTCAGGTGTCTATATCACTTTTAATCAGCCTTACAAGATCGGCGATATAATTCGGACACACGATGGACATGAAGGCGAAGTAATAGATATCAACCTACGAGTCACGAAAGTAAGGACCTACAACGGTCCAATCGTATATGTACCAAATAGGTATTTATTCCAAGAATGCTTTACCAATTTTACTGAATTTGACAAACGAAGAGTTCAAATCGAATGTGGAGTGAGCTATGGTGAAGATCTGGAGCAAGTAGAGAAAATAGCGTTAGAAGCTGCTATGAATGTTACCACTCGTCTTAAGTCAGAGGAGCCAACACTTTTTTGGACTGGGTTCGGTGATAGCTCAATTAATTTCACATTGAACATCTGGTGTGCCTTTAATGATAACAATAAGGATTTTATACCAGTTAGGAATGAGGCTATTGTCACGCTCAAAAAAGCATTTGATAAAAATGGCATTACGATTCCATTCCCAATCCGTACGTTGGACTTTGGAATCAAAGGTGGGACACAGCTGAATAAACAACTATCTGGACTCTCAATTTCTCCACAGAATGGCTCTAACAAATAAGTAAAGGGCTTATGGAAACTGAAAAAACAATGACAAAAATTACGCCCTCGCGTTTTAAAATAACACATATCCCCAGTTTAATGCTGGAAAGTTTCAAGCAATGGAATAATGCTGATCCTTGGCGACTAAGTGCTGTAATCGCCTATTATGCAGTACTTTCTATGCCTGCATTATTGGTTATTGTAATCAATACGGTAGGTGCAATTTGGGGAGTGGATATCGTAACAGGTCAATTAACCAATGAGTTATCTTCCGCATTAGGACCTGAGACTGCAGAGTTTCTGAGGTCTATGATAGAAGAAACTCAGACAAGCGGCAAGTCTATAGTGGCATCGATTATAGGAATCGGAATTCTTATTTTTGGTGCTTCAGGGGTTTTCTTTCACCTGAAAATTTCTATCAATTCAATTTGGGGCCTGAAGCAGACGGATGATGTTAAATGGTATTATACTTTAGTCGAACGGGCAGTAAGTTTTGGATTTGTATTAGTGCTAGGGTTTTTACTTCTAATAAGTTTTGTATTAACAGCCTTACTATCATTCTTCAGTGATTTTATCAAAAGCATATTACCGGACTTTGTCGTTGTATTTGCTTTTGTAGTAGATTTCGCCATATCCTATGGGGTTGTTACTCTTCTATTTGCACTAATATTCAAGTATTTACCTGATGCTAAAATCAAGTGGAAATCTGTTTGGATTGGTGCCTTATTGACCTCATTCCTGTTTTCAATTTCTAAATTTCTATTGGGAATATATTTTGGTGCAGCCGAGCCTGGATCTACCTACGGAGCCGCAGGATCAGTTATTTTGGTATTACTTTGGGTTTCCTATTCGTGTTTAATCTTCTTTTATGGAGCAGAGTTTACCAAAGTATTTTCCATTAGATATGGTTATGGCATAATTCCTAAAAAGCATTATTCTAGGATAAAAAAAAAAGAAGTAGTACTCAAAGGTGATTTCATTCCGGACCCAAAAGACCCATTACCCGTAGGTGAGGAGGATGATCTCGAGGATGATATGAAAAAGGATACTTAGTATGAGGGAATTCTTCCAGACCAATAGACTGATTTCTTTCGGTCAAAAAAGTGTAAAATAGAAGCTAAAATCTCTGAAGTATCGCAATTTTTTCAACTTCGTTTTATCAAAATGCCAGTTCAATTGAACCTCATCAACAATACCATATGAGGAGGAGTTTCTTCAGAAGTTTTTACATCAATAGGAGCTCTTGTCTCAGATAAGGAGTAATACTGCGAATACTCATTTTGAATATTAAAGTGAAAATTTATCGCTGAAGCTGAATCTAACAGTGAGCCATTCTCCATAGTATCAAATTTTTCTTCAACCCGGTCGAGTCTTAAAAAAATATTTGGTGTTTCACTTCTTACTTCAATAGAACCTTCATCAGTATCTAGCAATAAAGCGTGTATTCCTAACGCTACTTTTAACCGTGAGTCAATTGTTGATTCTGCTAATAGTTCCTCAGGATTAGTTCTCCAAAGTCCAAAAGTACCGACTTCACTCAACTCATGCGACCCCTCACCAATCCATTGTGTTTTCTCTACTTTTTCAGCAGGAAAGGAAAATTCTATTCCCTCCAAATCTGCAATTGATTCTAAAGAGGAAATTTCCATTTTCAATTCTCCATTAGGGAAAACTGTCCAGGTAAGGACGTTAGAATTAGCCTGATAAGTTGATTTTATCTGAATTGCACCATCCTTTAGGCGCTTCCAAGTTAATTTTTGAACAGCCGATGAAAAATGACCGACCTCAATATTTTGGCTGAAATTGATAAATCTCATTCCAATCTTTACCAGCTGAAGGTTCCCATATTCTTTACCAAAAATATACAAGGTCTCCCCTACTACTACCTGAAAATCAAGAGTAGATTCCCGCACACGAATCCTTTGATTATCTAGAACTGATCGTTGCTTAAAATAGCTTTGATTTCCTTCTTTTGGTTTTCGAATAGGCTCAGAAATAGAATACAAAACCACAGCGTTAGTATCTAACAAAGATAAATTAAGCAAATCCCCTGCTGTCCAATTAGCTGGAAGGTCCAGAGCAACCTCGTTGCGGAGGCCTATATCGTTTTTGCCAACGGCTTTTCGATTTGTAAAAAGCGTTTGTGTGCCATTCCATGCATCAATTTTTTCAATTGACCATTTCAGTTCATATCCATTTAAATCAGACTGTGGATCTTGAGTGATGAGCTGAATTATGCCATCAAAGGATTCATTGAGATCAAAAGGTTGTATGTAGACAGGAGTGCTTAATGATACAGGTTCAAAAACAGGTTGGACATTCTGGTCTGTTTGTGCATTTGTATAGATTAATGTGATAAAATACAGACCAAATAAGCCAATCAATCGGCCACCACTATGCTTCATTTTATTTTCCTTTGAGATTGTAATCGGTCTAAAAGTAAATGAATCTATTTGCTAAAAAAAATAGAAATAGAATGCATGCAGCTATTAAAATCATATTCATTCTAAAAATTAAAATGCACATCTTCAATACCTAACGATTTAACAGGTGGCATTTTTTATGATTTTCTATATCTTAGAACTTAAACAATTTTTAAAATATGACTACCATAGACCCTAGCATCCTAGCCAAAGCAGATTATTGGCTTAGTGGCAATATCGACGAAGATTCGAAAGCCCAAATCCGTACCCTTATTGACAAAAACCCAACTGAGTTAACAGATTCATTTTACCAAGATCTCGAGTTTGGTACTGGTGGACTTAGAGGTTTAATGGGCGTTGGAACGAATAGAATGAACGTTTACACGATTGGTATGGCTACTCAAGGCCTTGCTAATTACCTGTTGAAATGTTTTCCAGGAGAAACAATACGAGTAGCAATCACTCACGACAGTAGAATTAACAATACGCTTTTCGCCATGACCACGGCGAATGTGCTCACTGCCAATGGTATTCATGTGCTTTATTTTAAAGAAATGCGTCCTACTCCAATGCTATCTTTTGCCGTGAGACATTTCGACTGCAAAAGTGGCGTGATGATCACTGCTTCTCACAATCCGAAGGAATACAATGGCTACAAAGCTTATTGGGATGATGGTGCGCAGGTAGTGGCTCCGCATGATAAAAACATTATCGATGAGGTTAAGAAAATCACTTCCTTTGATGATGTAAACTGGGAAAAGAATGATGCTCTCTTTCAATATATAGAAGAGGATTTTGATGAGATCTACATGAAGCTTGTCAAAGGTTTGAGCTTGTCTCCTGAGGCTATCGCTGCGCAAAAAGATATGCCGATTGTTTTCTCTCCTATTCATGGAGCCTCCGGCAAAATGGTTCCAGCAGCATTAAATGCTTTTGGATTCAACAATGTGAACATCGTAAAAGAACAAGCTGAACCTGATGGAACATTCCCCACTGTAATTTATCCAAATCCAGAAGAAGCGGAGGCTTTGACGCTCTCGTTGAAGCTAGGAAAAGAAGTTGGAGCTGAATTGGTACTTGCTTGTGATCCGGATGGTGATCGCTATGCAGCTGCCGTTCCGAATGCTTCTGGTGAATTTGAATTATTGAATGGAAACCAAACTGGGGCGTTGCTTACTTATTATCTTTTGAGTCAATGGAAAAAGGCGGGGAAACTTGATGGAAAGCAATTCATGGTAAACACGATTGTAACCACTGAACTAATAGATAGAATTTGCGAAGGTTTTGGAGTGAAATGCTTCTCAGTCTTGACTGGATTTAAAAATATCGCAGCCATTATCAAAGATCTCGAGGGCAAAGAAACGTTCATTGGCGGTGGTGAAGAGTCATACGGATATTTGGTAGGTGACTTTGTCCGTGATAAAGATGGGGTCAGTGCCTGCGCCATGGTGGCTGAAGTAATCGCATATTATAAGACTCAGGGCAAGACCGTTTTTGATGTGCTTGCGGAGATTTACAATCAATTTGGATTTTATAAGGAATCGCTGATTTCCGTGACCAAAAAAGGAAAAGATGGGGCAGAGCAAATCCAGGCTTTGATGACTGATTTCCGTCATCACCCACCTGCCGAAATGAATGGAATTGCAGTTGCTAAAATCGTTGATGTGAAAGAAAGTACGGTTAAAGATGTGAAATCCGGTAAAACTGAGAAACTCGATATGGATAAATCCAACGTGATGCAGTTCTATCTCGCAGACGGAAGTAAGATCTCTGCCAGACCATCAGGAACCGAACCAAAAATCAAGTATTACTTTTCAGTTAATGCGCCTTTGTCGAATGTATCAGACTACAGAAGAGTGGAAGGTGAATTGGTAGAAAGACTGGAGGGATTGAAGCGTTATTTCAGCTAAACGTCAAAATAACAACTAAAGAAAGCACTGAGAAATCGGTGCTTTTTTTATTGCTTTTCCCACAACACATCCGAAAAATAACCTTCGGAATCCATAAAGTTCTGCTTCACTTCGAAACCTCCTAGTGATGCTAAATGGCTGATTTCTGACAAGCTGTACTTTTTGGAAATTTCTGTGAAAATCGACTCAAATGCTTCAAATTCGAAGGTTTGATTTAGTGCTCCAATAGTAACTTCCTGTGATTTTTGGGAAACCAAATAGCTTCTGCATTCCCCGCTTACCGGATCATAAGTAGGCCAATGGATAAATGACTCTCTGTCAAAGTCTGCGTCCAGCTCACGGTTAATTCTATCAAGTAAATTCATGTTGAACTCACGTGTCACTCCATGCTCATCGTGGTAGGCATTCAGAATAATTTGTGGGTCTTTTTTCAGGTCGAAACCAATCAATACAAGGTCTCCTTTTTTTGTTCCGACCCGTAGGTGATCAATGATATTCTTGGCTTCATCGACTCCAAAATTCCCAATATTTGCTCCCAAAAATAAAATCAGATTTGGCTTTCCATCTTCCCAAACTTGTTTCTTCAGAGAATCTCTATAAGTATCCTGAATTGGATGAACTTTCATAGATGGAAATTCCGACGACAAACTTTCCTCTAATTCTTCCAATACTGAGCCGGAGAAATCAACTGGATAATAAGTGAATTCCACATTCAATTGCGCAAGGTATCTCAGTAGGATTTTTGTTTTCATCCCATCGCCAGCCCCTAGTTCTACCAAATTAAAAGGTTTTTCTAAGGCAAGAATTGGTGCGAGGATCTGCTTGTGTTGACCCTCCAGTACTTCATATTCTTTTCTGGTAAGGTAATATTCAGGCAAGGCCATGATTTGCTGAAACAGCTTATCTCCTTTAGCGTCATAGAAATATTTTGATGGTAAAGTTTTCGGAGTTGAATTTAGACCGAGCATTACGTCTTGGGCGAAAGTCCCGAAATCGGTATTTTTTGCATTCATAAATTAAAGTGATTTGGCCAGGCGAATGCCCATAAATTGCCATCTGTATTTAGGGTGAAAAAAGTTTCTATAGGTAGGTCTTGAATGGCCTTCAGAAGTCGCTACTGAAGCACCGCGCAAAACCATTTGATTTATCATAAATTTCCCATTGTACTCTCCTATTGCTCCAGGAGCGACTTCAAAACCCGGATAAGGCAAATAAGCCGAGTTTGTCCACTCCCACCGTTTTCCCCATTCAAATTGATTTTGGGCCACTTCCCATTCAAATTCAGTTGGCAATCTCATTCCTTTCCAAGATGCAAAAGCAGAGGCTTCGTAGAAGTTCACATGAGCGACAGCAGCATCAAGAATAATTGGTTTTAACCCATCCAACGTGAAATAAAACCAGGCTCCGTCTTGCTGCTCCCAATATAGAGGAGCTTTTATTTCAAGCTCTTTGGCCCAAGCCCATCCTTCATCATGCCAGTATGTTGGATTCGCATAACCTCCAGCCTCAATAAATTCCAAATATTCTTGATTAGTGACCAAAGTAGTTGAAACGGCAAAATCATTGATATATACTTTGTGAGGATTGAGCTCATTATCGTAGCAGAAATCTTTGCCTTTATAGCCGATTTGATAAACTCCAGCATTTACATTCACCCATTTTGACTTGGATTCAACCTTGTATTCCTGAATATCCATCACCCTTGGATTCAGCGGATTAAACCAAAGACTGTATTTCAAATCTGTAATTAACAATTCCTGATGTTGCTGCTCATGGTTCAATCCTAGCGTTACCAACTCATTAATCTTAGGATCTTTCTTTTCTATCAAGTTGAGCATAGCTGCATCCACGTAGGCTCGGTAAGTTTTCACCTCATCCACAGAAGGACGAGACATTAAACCACGCTGATTTCGTGCTGTTCTTGCACCAAGGGAATTGTAATACGAATTGAACAGGAAGTTAAACTGGGGATGTTTTACCTCGTAACTGGGGTCATTTGGTACCAAAATAAACTGTTCAAAAAACCAAGTTGTGTGGGCTAAGTGCCATTTAGGAGGGCTTACTTCTTCCGAAGCCTGCAGGCTAAAGTCCTCGGTGATCAAATTCTTACATAGGTGAAGGGAGTGGTTTCTTACACGATGGAAAGTTTCTGATAAGTTCATATACATTTGATAACTAAGCTTCAAGATAAAAGTTTAGGAGTACTATTCCTTGCCAATATGGACCAAAGCATCTCCAGCATTAATGACTGGCATGTTATTCATTCCAATTATGTGACCATTTGTAGGAGCCTTTACAGGGATTTTCACATGACCATACGGATCCGAAATTCGTGCCAAGATTTGGCCTTTCTTTACTGACTCACCTACTTTCACGCTAGAGTTAAAAATCCCAGAAGCCTTGGCTCTAACCCAGCTACTTTCTTTCAAGAAAATACTTTCTTGCGCGGCTGGAGCATCTGCTAGCATACCTAAACTTACCAACATCCGCTTAGTACCGTTCACGCCTTCTTCTATACCGTATTCATCCAACCTCATAGACTCTCCGCCTTCAAATACCAGAATATGCTTCCTAGCTTTAAAGGCCTCTTTTCTAAAGGATTTCTCTATATACTTTGAGTTCACCACATAATGAGTTCCAAAAGCCTTAGCGAGTTCCACCGCCACTTTATCCTTATAGTCTACTCGTACTTGAGGGAAATTGGTAAGCATTCGCCCACCCGTATGAAAGTCTATTCCAAAATCAATCTGAGGTATGATTTCACTGCTTAAGATATAAGCAATACTTCCTGCTAAAGATCCTTTTTTGCTGCCAGGGAAGCTACGGTTTAGATCCCTTCCATCAGGAAAAGTTCTGCTGTTGGACAAGAAACCGTAAATATTCACCAGAGGAATAAAAATCAAGGTTCCTTTTAGCAGCTCAAGACCCTCATCTACTTCTTCCAGTAACCTCTTAGCTGTTACAACTCCATTTATTTCATCTCCATGAACTCCACCGCTGATTAATACCACAGGGCCGTCCTCTTTTGAAGATCGGATAAATATTGGGAGATCAATTAGCGTGTGAGTTGGAAGTTTAGCTATCGCAATTTCTATATTCATCGACTGGCCGGGTCTGATCCGTACACCATTTATGACTAATTCCTTCATCTATATATTAGTTGATTTTCAACGTCCATCTTGATAGCTACCGAGAGAACTTCCACATGGACGATTGAATGCAATAAAATTCAATTGGGTGATTTCATTTCGTATTCGAACAAAATCTTGCTTATTTCGCAAGGCAGTCTCCGCATATGAATATACTAGAAAACATCTCCCTTAAGCCATTTAACACCTTTGGAATTGATAAAACAGCTCGTTTTTTTGTTGCCGTAAAATCAATAAACCAATTAAAGGAAGCATTAAAATGGGCTAAATCTCAGAATATCAAACCTTTGATATTAGGCGGAGGAAGCAATATCCTTCTTACAAAAAACCAGGAAAAGCTAGTAATCAAAATTGAAATCGAGGGTATAAATACTGCTTTAGAAGAAGAGAAGTTTTATTTGATCGAAGCAGGTGCTGGTGTCAACTGGCATGAGTTTGTACTGATAGCAATTGAAAATGGTTGGGCGGGAATAGAAAATTTATCCTTAATTCCTGGGACTGTCGGCGCTTCACCCATGCAAAACATCGGTGCTTACGGTGTGGAAATCAAAGATGTATTCTCAAGTCTGAAGGCCTTGAACAGAGGAACGTTGGAGATTGAAGAGTTCAATGCTGAGCAGTGCCAATTTGGGTATAGAGAAAGTATTTTCAAGCATGAACTGAAAGGAAAATACGTGATTTGTTCCGTTGTATTTAGACTCCAAAAAGAGCCAATTTTCCATACAGAATATGGCGCTATCCAAGAAACTTTGGAATCCAACGGCATCAAAGAGTTAAGTATTAAAGCTATCTCTGATGCTGTGATAGAAATTCGTCAATCCAAATTACCTGATCCAAAGGAAATTGGAAATTCTGGTTCCTTTTTCAAAAACCCGACTATTTCAGCTGTGCATTTCCAGGACTTAAAAGATGAGTACCCAATAATTCCTGGCTACCCTAATGAAGAAGGGATAAAAGTTCCAGCAGCTTGGCTAATCGAGCAATGTGGCTGGAAAGGACAGCGGTTTGGAGAAATTGGAGTTCATGGTAAACAACCATTGGTTTTAGTGAATTATGGAGATGGGGATGGAAATGAGATAAAAAATCTTTCAGAAAAAATTCAGCAATCAGTTTTCGAAAAATTCAAAATAAACATCCATCCCGAAGTAAATTTCCTTTAGACCAACTGGTCATTTACTTCAAGAGTCTTCTCGTATTTATCTACTTGAACTCCAAATTTTCTCAAGAAATCAACCCCTTCGTCAGAACCTATTCCTTTGTACTCTGCATAGGAAAATAGGTAAATTACTCTAGATATTCCCATTGAAAAAATAATCCTAGAGCAAGCAAGACAAGGCGACAAGGTGACAAACAGCGTGGACCCTTCTACAGAAGTATTATTTTTTACTGCGTACAAAATCGCATTTTGCTCAGCATGAAGGGCTAAGGAGCAACTTCCCTTACTATCTCTTGCACATCCAACTTCCGGAAATTCCACATCACAATTATGTGTGCCAGCAGGTGGGCCATTATATCCTATCGAAATTATACGCGTATCTTTTGTGAGCACCGCTCCCACATGCTTCTTTATACAATGAGAACGTTTAGCCAAATTGACTGCCAGCTCCATAAAAATATCATCAAAATCAGGTCTACTCATATCTTAAACTTTCGCCAAAATTAGCATTTGATAGTAAAGGCATGCAAGAATACTTAAATATTAACTCCAAGATTTTCGTTAACTAGTAAAAGCTAACTTTCTAATTCCTCCCCCGTTTTTAAAATAAAAGAATATGATTATCCGAAATGATGCCAGTCACCTTAGATTCTTTGCTTGGTTGGCTGAAAGACCCCTGCCCGAACTACAGGCGGGGATGACCGAAGACCGAAGCGGCCTCAAAGCTAGAGTATACCATCTATTAAGTCGCTTTTATCTATTTACTGGTAACAAAGCCGATATACATATAAACTAATAACACAATGAACCCAATTCACATAAAAAACCTATTCCTAGTAACATTTTCCCTTTTAGTTCTCAGTTCATGTAATTCAATAGAGATATTCAAGGAAAATACTGAAGTGCCAGTTCGCAGACCATATAAGTCATTTGTAATCATTAATCAGGAAGTAGGGATCAGAGGTTTTTCCTCTCAATTCATAGACGAACAGGTTCAGATACATCTCCGAGAAGCACTAGAAGCTAAAGGTCTAGTTTATGATAAAAGTGAACCTGAATTAATTATTCGATATACATCAAATGAAGACCAGAGAAAGCGAGATACCTATTCAAGCAATAATTATTATCCATACTGGGGGTCAAGAGTATTAGGACCATGGATTTATAATCCATATGACCCCTATTTTAACAACCGAAACAATAGTCCAACGACTAGCAACTATGAGCTAGTTCAGGTAATTGTAGATTTTATCGACCAAAAAGAAGATAAACTCTTGATGACTTTAACTGGCGTGACTGAAGTCAGTAGCCTAAAAACAAAAAGTAAGAAAGTACTAAAAACAACCGATAAGATTGTTGAATATTTTCTTTATGAACTAAAGGATGCTGAATAAGAATTCAAACATAGGACTCTACTAGTGAAGGAATTGGATTGATTTGAGTTTGTTCGAAAAATAGATTAGGAGGCACTTACCTTAATCCAAATACTATTTCACAAGAAATTATAAATTCTTTTCGCGTCTTATTTGGCAAAATATTTGTAAAAGTACAATTAACTACTACTTTTGTACTAGCTATATTGTATTTCAGCCACGAATTTTTGCACTTAATGCTAACAATTGTCCTAATAGATGATGATCCGATCAGTACCTTTGTTACTGAAAAACTCATTTCGCGAAATGTGAAAGAGCCATGTCAATTTTATAAATATCAAAGCGCCCGAGCGGCTCTGCAAGAAATTTACTCCATAAAAGCTAACTATCTTTTTTTAGATCTCAATATGCCTGAAATGACTGGCTGGGATTTCTTAGATTCGTTTAATTCCGATAAAAACGAGGCACAAATATACATTTTGAGTAGTTCTGTAGATGAACGCGACATAAATAAGGCAAGCAGGTATAGTGTCGTTAAAGATTACTTGTCAAAACCACTGATTAAAAAGTATATCAAATCTATTTTCAACTGACCCAATAACTTGGGTCTTTTTTTTACATCTCCTTTCAAGTTCTAAATCCGATTTTAAAAAAAATCACTTAGCAGCGGCAGCATTTAGCACCTTGTACATCTTAGAATTAATTTGTACTAAGGTTATGTGAATTAATTAACTATTCAAATAAAACAAGCTTAAAAAAAGTTTGAAAAAAAAATACCAACTGTGTGGTGCGAAATGATTTTTTACTTTAATTCGTGACGTTCAACTATTAAAAACCCCTATCTAAACTACTATGGAGGATTTTGACGACGATTTCGAAGATGACGACAACTTCAATGATGATGATGATTTCGGTAATGACTTCGAAGACGAATATGATCTAGACGAAGAAAGTAAATTTGACGATGATAGTATCGTGGATTTCGACGAAGACGACGAGGAAGAAGAAGATTTCGATGATGATCAATTCGATTAACTTGGTTATTTGTAGATAAGAATTTATCTTCGGGCATCTTTAGAAATTCAAAAAATTGATCATGATACTATTAGACGTATTCACTTCTCCACTTGCTGGAGGGGCTCAAACTTTCCTAGTGATTGTATGTGTATTAATCGGTATTGGGGCCGGTATCACTGCAGTTGATACGAGAAGCACCTTCACTAAGAAGAAAAAAGCTGATCATTAATATCTTATATCTTACTTTAAAGGAGGCTCTAGCCTCCTTTTTTTATGCCCTAAATCATGTCAGATACTCAGAATTTCCAGAACCACGCAAAATATTACCCCTTACATCACTTTGTGATTTTGCCATTAACTCTTTTGTTCGTGGGATGGACAATTGGCAGAATAGATTTCGGTAACTCTCAGTCAGCAGCTGAAAGCATGTATTTCCTTTTATTAGGGCTTATTATTTTTTTTATTTCTTATCTGCCGCGAATCTATGCTTTAAAAAATCAGAATAGAATCATCAGATTAGAAATGCGACAGCACTACTACCACCTAACTGGCACATCGTTTTATGAAAAGGAGCGGCAGCTTACTTCTGCCCAAGTTATTGCATTGAGATTTGCAGGAGATGATGAAATACTAGCATTGATAGACAAAACTATTAAAGAGAAAACAGCGCCTAAGGAGATTAAGAAAAGCATTAAAAATTGGAAAGCCGATCGTCATCGGGTTTAATCTGTCTTAATTAAAAGTTCAGGGTAAATTCCTTTTTGAGTACAGCTCTCAGGTTTTCTCTGGACCTTTTTCTATAATCTATCTTGGAAAAATCTAAATCAGGCAAAGTAAGTACTAGATCGAATTTTTTGGTTCCAGATTCTTTTCCTGACGTAATCAAGGCAATTTTTCTATCTTTTTGATGTGCTAGCTGCATTAATTCGAAGCATGCTTTACCCTCATCAGATTGATCATCATACTTGCCTTCCCCGGTTATTATGACATCTGCAGATTGCACTTTAGATTCTAAATCTACTTTTTCAAAAAAGTATGTTGAGCCAAAGTTAATTTCAGTTTCGAAAAAAGACGACAAGCCCAGCGCAATTCCACCTGCTGCACCAAAGCCCGGCTTATCCGCGAAAACTTTTCTTTGTTTTTTAAAAAGCAGCTTAACCGTAGACTTACAAACTGACTCATAGGATTCAATCTGATTAGGCAAGATTCCCTTCTGAGGTCCAAATACAGGAATAGCTCCTCTATCCCCAAAAAAGGTGTTTTTCACATCACAAAGACAGGTGAATTTAACTTTTGGAATGTTTATCGATTTTTGGATATGCTCGATTTTGGAAAGAAATTGAGGAGAATACTTAGTTATTTCTCTTCCGCTATCATCCAAAAACACAATTCCTAATGCGGCCAATATCCCAACTCCTAGATCAACAGTAGCACTGCCACCCAAACCTAAAATTATCTCCTTAGCTCCAAGTTCTATTGCATGACCTACCAGTAGCCCAGTACCAAAACTTGAAGACACAAATGGATCTAGCTCATCCTGTTTCAGTGAAGCAATACCTGAAGCCGTAGAAACGTCTATATAAGCTTTTTTTAAAGTTTCATCCCACCCGTAAGAACTAGGAATAGGTCTACCGATAGAATCTAGGGCCAATACTGACTTTTTCTCCAACCGGAGTATTTCTGTTAACAGCTCACAAGTCCCGTCACCTCCATCTGCAATAGGAAGTAAAGTAGTAGCGACATCAGGAAATTCAGCTTTAATGTATTCTCTTATAATTTCTCCAGCTTCCCGGGCAGTCATAGTGCCTTTAAATGCATTTGGAGAAATCAAGACATTCATAGCTTAGGCTTTTTTCATTCTTACAAAATAATCCTTCATCGCAATCCGCACTTTTGGAGCAAGGTAAATTGTCGAAATCATCGTAGGTACAGCCATAATCGCATACATTCCATCCACCAAACTTATCACTACATCGAGCGATGCTACGGCACCTGCTACAATTGTAATCAAATAGAAGTAATTGTAATAATCTGCTTTTTTGGCTCCAAATAAATAACCAAAGCACTTATGTCCATAGTATGAATAGGTAAACATAGTAGATAATGCAAAAACTAAAACGGCGATCATCAATAGATATCTACCATACTGAGGGATAGCCAAATCAAATGCAGCCAACGTAAGTCTGACACCGTCTTTTTCGGTGGATTCCCAAACGCCTGTGAGCATAATCACCAAGGCCGTAAGCGTACAAACTACAATCGTATCTATAAATGGACCTAACATTGCTATCAAACCCTCACGAATAGGTTCGTTATTTTTAGAAGCGCCATGGACCATAGGTGCAGTTCCTATCCCAGCTTCGTTTGAAAATGCTGCTCTACGGGCACCAATGACTATTACCGCTCCTACTGCACCACCCGCCATTGCCTCGCCGGTAAATGCATCAGTAACTATTCTCAAAAGCATTTCAGGCACATCACCGATGTATTTGAAAACAATAATGATCACTGTCACAAAATAAAGACCAACCATAAAAGGAACCATCTTAGAGGCTACTCCAGCGATTCTCTTGATACCTCCTAGAATAACAATCGCGACTAGTACCATCATGGTAATTCCTATGATCCAACGCGTTTTATCTCCTTCATCTAAGCCTGCCGGCTCCAAAATTACCGTTCTTAGTACTGCTGTTAATTGATTAGCTTGGAAAATAGCGAGCAAGCCTAAGACTCCTGCTGTACAAAAAATCACAGAAAGGAATTTCCATTTTTTACCCATCCCCTCTTCAATTACATACATGGGACCTCCTTGTATTTGCCCCTCAGAATCTTTACCACGATACATGATGGCAAGGCTACAGGTGTAAAACTTGGTAGCCATTCCCACAAATGCTGATACCCACATCCAAAAAATAGCTCCCGGTCCTCCCATATTAATTGCAATGGCAACACCACTAATATTCCCCAGTCCTACAGTTGCGGCGATTGCCGAAGACAAAGCTTGAAAAGAGGATATCTGTCCAGGCATTAAACTATCATCATATTTTCCTCTAAGCAAACCTATAGCATGTCCAATCTTTCGAAAAGGAACAAATCCAGAATGCACCAGTAGTAGCAGTCCACCCCCCATTAAAATGACAAGCATTGGAGTACCCCAAATCCAATCTGCGAAGGATATAATGTAATCGCCCATTAAAATATTCTAGTTAAAGCAATCGAATTGATTGACTGTATGATTTTAAAATTAACATCCATATTAGGTTCATTTTAATGAAAATCAAAGAATATAGACGGCTATGCAAACAAAAACCCGACAGAAGCCGGGTTTTAAAATTCACTGATTATAATTACCAATCGACTTTTGGAGACCGATAGAATTCTATTCCATTGATATCCCAACGTTTACCTTGCAAAGCGACTCTCTTTTTGAAATCATCCCAATTTCTCCTTTCATTACTTGACCATGCTACTTCAGCTAAAGCTGCCAATCTTGGAAAGGCCATATATTCGATTTCGGAACGATTAGTAATCGTTTCGGTCCATAGTGGAGCTTCTACTCCAAGGATGTCAGATTTATTTATGCCATCTGCATAGGTAGCTGGATCCCAATTATACGAATCATCTAGCTCGATATAGGCAGCCCAATGTAGTCCAAGCCTAGATGTAGAATCATACTGCATATCTAAATAAGCTCTTTTAGCTGGTGACATCAGAATTTGATTTCCTTGTTCTTTCGCCAACTTGGCATTTTCTTCCAAAGCCCAAAACTGAGCTACAGTTCCAGGAGCCAATTTAGCAGTAGCTATTTCATCCCAGCCTATGCTAGTCTTACCATATTTGGTAACAATTTCCTGAACTCGCTCCACGAAGTAGATGTAATCGTCCTTCTCAGTAACATGAGACTCATCTCCTCCAATATGAATGTACGGGCCTGGTGTAAGTGCTACAAGCTCCTTAATCACATCTTCTACAAAAGTGTAAGTGATCTCTTTATTCGTCGCAAATGTGCTGAACCCCACTTCAATTCCAGTATAAAGCTCGGCTGGTTGAGGGTTCTTATCAAGGATATCAAAATCAATTTTACCCTCTGTCATCGTGGCAAAATCTCCGTCTGGCAAATTCACTCCTGGGTTTAGCTCAGCATAGGCAGCCAGAGCAGCATTTGTGTGACCGGGCATGTCAATTTCAGGCACTACGGTAATAAATCTATCTGCTGCATATTGGATTATCTCTTTGTAATCCTCCTGTGTGAAAAAGCCACCCTCAGTCCCTCCAACTTCAGTCTTCCCTCCAATTTCAGTTAATTTCGGCCAAGATTTGATTTCAATTCTCCACCCTTGGTCATCGGATAAATGAAGATGCAAGTAGTTTAATTTCAAGCTTCCCATCTGATCGATGTAATGCTTCACATCTTCTATGCTTATAAAATGCCTAGCTACATCAAGCATTGCTCCTCTATAAGAAAACTCGGGTTGGTCCTCAATGACACCATTTCCAATCATCCACTCCGCATCTACTTTTGAAGTATTTTCAATCTCGACTGGTAATGCTTTAATCAGCGTTTGCATTCCATAATACAGGCCAGCTGCAGAAGTTGAAGCGATTTTCACTTGATCACTGCTGATATTTATACTGTATTTCTCAGAAGCAGCCCCGCTTACCAATTCCAAAATCAAATCACCATTTTCATTCGAAACTGGAATTTCGAAACCAGTAGCAGGACGTAACTTATCGGCTAAAAAATTTCCAACACGAGACAAATCATTTCCTTCACCAATTAATTGAATAGAAGAAGTAGACTCTAATTCAAAAGCTCCTGACGATGGGGAAATCAAAGTGGGAATTGGAATGATGCCCGCTTCATCTAGTTTAACTGAATTTGGAGCTTGGCACGAACTAATAGAAAATGCTGCAAGTACAGCAAATGTCCAAAGAGAATATTTCATAGCGTAAAGATTTAAGTAAACTTAATCTATTTTTTTTAATAAGTTTATTCAATCAAATTGAATTTATAATAAAACAAATAATCCACGTCTCTTATACAACCTTGCATGGAATACAGCCAGTATTTTTATAAATGGGTTCAAGAATGTGAGGAGTTTTTAATAATTTCAAATTTCTCACGGTGAAAAGAATGTTTTATTTGACCTACTTTCCCACAAAAAGACAAAAAACCCTTTTAACATAATCAACAAAAAAATGAAAAATAATAGCTCAGGTTCTGGGAGCTCCCGGAGAAAGTTCCTTAAAGGCAGTGCGTTAGCTGCCGCCGGATTTTACATTGTACCAAGAAATGTTTTAGGCGGACCAGGATTTATAGCACCAAGTGACAAGCTTCGAGTTGCCAGTATAGGTGTTGGTGGAATGGGAGGTGGTGACGTGCGCGGAATTACCAGAACTGAAAAGGCAGATTTTATCGCGCTTTGTGATGTGGATGATAGCAGAGCAAAAGGAAGTAGAGAATTGCATCCTAAAGCAAAATACTATAAGGATTTCCGAGAGATGCTGGACAAAGAAGGAAACAATATTGATGCAGTCACTGTGTCAACTCCCGACCATACACATGCTGTAGCCGCTATGGCAGCTATGAAAATGGGAAAACATGTCTATGTTCAAAAACCTCTTGCTCACGATATCTACGAGGCTAGAATGCTCACACAAGCTGCCGAAAAATACAAAGTAGTAACTCAAATGGGTAATCAAGGTTCCTCTGGAGATGGGGTTCGTAAAATGGTAGAATGGTATGATGCAGGCTTGATTGGCGAAGCTACTAAGGTATATACCTGGACTAATAGACCTGTTTGGCCTCAAGGTATCCAATGGCCAAAAGAGCCTGTCACTCCTCCAACCGATTTGGATTGGGACCTATGGCTTGGTACAGCCCCGTACAAAGATTATGTGGGCAACCTAGTGCCATTTAACTGGAGAGGTTGGTGGGATTATGGTACTGGAGCACTTGGTGACATGGCCTGCCATATCATGGAGCCTCCATTCCGAGTATTAGATCTCGGTTATCCGGTATCTGCCGAATGTTCCGTTGGGTCAGTTTATGTAGGCGAATTTCAAAGAGGATATTTCCCTGAAAGCTGTCCTCCTTCTTCGCATATCACATTGCGATTCGCTAGACCTGGAAAGGAAGACCTTGAATTCCACTGGATGGACGGCGGAATTCAACCGAATAGACCTGAGGAACTTGCTCCAAATGAGCAAATGGGTGATGGTGGAAATGGGGTAATCATAGAGGGCACAAAAGGAAAAATGATGTGCTCGACCTATGGTATTAACCCTCAGCTTCTTCCTACTTCAAAGACAAAGGATATCAATGTACCAGAAACCCTTTACCGAGTACCTGGAGGAGATAATGGGCATTATAATAACTGGGTTGAAGCTTGTATTGCGGGTTATGGATCTAAGGAATATAAAAACTTGAGCTCTCCTTTCTCTATCGCTGGTCCACTTACTGAATCAGTTTTGATGGGAAATCTTGCCATTAGAAGCTATGACTATAGAACACCAAAACCAGATAACGCCAATGAATTTGACTACCCTGGAAGAGGAATCAAACTGGTTTGGGATGGTCCAAATATGAAGGTGACGAACTTTGAGCCTGCTAATCAATTTGTAAGAAGGGATTATCGAGGAGACTTCTCGCTTTAAAAAATCAAAACGGCTTTGAAATAACTTTCAAAGCCGTTTTACTTCATATCTGAAAATAGTTAAATCAGGTCTAAAACTGTTACTGATCACTGAGACTGAATACTGCTTATCGTTCTACTTCCAGTTCTACTCTTCTATTTTTAGACCTTCCCACTTCAGTTGAGTTAGAAGCAGTTGGCCTAGTGCCTCCCCATCCTGATATCCTTAAGCTTTCAAATGGTACTCCTTGCTCAATTAAGAAATCCCTTACACTGCTCGCTCTATCCAACGAAAGCGCCTTATTCAATCCTGGGTCTCCAGCACTGTCTGTGTGTCCATGAATTCTAAGTTTCATAGCTGGATTTTCCAATAGGAATCCCGCTAGTTCAGTCAAAGTTGCTTTGGTATCCTCTCCTTCCAGTTCTGCTGTTCCTCGCTTGAAACTTACATTTTCAAGTAATATCATACTCCCAGACTCAGCTTTGGTCATGAGCACTACTGTTGGCTCATCTGTTTTAATTTGACTGATTAAAACAGTCTTTGGAAAATATCCTTCAGCATTGATCTTGACCTCTTTCAGCTGTGACCCTGCTAGTTCTGATAACATAAGAGAATCAGAAGCATTTTTAGAAACTGTTGTTTCGCCTACTTTCCAACTAATAGAAAAAGGAACCAAGGTCTTATTTTTAGCATCTACAACAAACCAAGAAATAGGATTTTCTTCCTGCTCTATTTCCTGTTCTGCAACCTTTACTTCTGGAAAACCAACTGCTGAAGAAGGATAAATAGGCACCATAGAAACCGTTTTAGCTGAAGTCGACTTTTCAATAGCAGCCACAGGATCAGGATCTTGGGTAATAATTGCATCGGGAATTTCGAGAGGAACAATTGTCTCGAAAGTCAACAAATCAGCGAAGCCATCACTATTCTGAGTACTAGTCCAAACTACTTCTCCTTCATTAATAAAGGTCACCGAGACTTCAGATCCTGGCGAACTCACTTGCTGCCAAATCATAGGTTTACTCCATTTATTCCAGCCATCACCTAGGCGTTTTGCTATAAAAATATCCTTTCCACTTGCACCTTCATGCATGTTAGAAGAGAAGTATAATTCTCCTGATTTGTTATTGTAGTAAGGACTCATCTCCTGTCCAATAGTATTGACACCTGATCCTATATTAACAGGTTTTGACCATTCTACAGGTCCTAGTTTCTCGCTCACGTAGATATCTTCATTTCCCATTGAATCCTTTCCTTTTGCAGATAAAAAAATAACTTTTCCTGCGGATCCTACTCGTCCAGATACCTTCCCTGCGAGTTCTTCCAAACCTGGCATTGATACTTGACGAAGAAAATTCCAGTCTTTACCAAATTTGGAATATTGATATATTCCGAATCTCTCTCCTCCTGTGTGATACACCAAAAGTGTAAGTAGATCCTCTAGCCCAAGTGAAAAATCATAACCACCTGTGCTCAAATCAGAGCGATGGACAGCTTCTTGCCACTCTCCAGCTTCAGATTTTTTGGTCATCCAAATATCTCCTGGGTCGGTGACTCCACCTATATTATCAGGGTGAAAAGCACGGGTGAAAAGCAAGGTATTATCTCCAATCCAAACAGGATTCATGTCATCCTGAGGGCTATTTGCACCAGAAAGAGAAACGACCTCCTGGGCTTGAAGATTAAATGAAAAGCAAAAAGCAAGTAGCATGACGCCACTTGCTTTTTGAAATACGTTATTAAATTTTCTCATAATTTATTGATCCAGCACAATGGCAAATACCAGAGGTGCTACAATCGTTGCATCAGATTCGATAATGAATTTCGGAGTATCGATTCCTAATTTGCCCCACGTGATCTTTTCATTTGGAACAGCCCCAGAATACGAACCATAAGAAGTGGTCGAATCAGAGATTTGGCAGAAATAGCCCCAAAGCGGCACATTGTCTCTTTGCAAATCCTGATGCAACATCGGCACCACACATATAGGGAAGTCTCCTGCAATTCCCCCGCCAATCTGGAAAAATCCGATGGTACTTTCGTCAGTTGCAGTATTTGTATACCACTCTGCTAGGTACATCATGTACTCAATTCCACTTCTTACCGTATGCACATTCTTCACATCTCCAGAGATCACATGCCCTGCAAACATGTTTCCCAAAGTGGAATCTTCCCATCCTGGGACTATGATTGGAATATTCTTTTTAGCTGCTTCTAGCAACCAACTATCTTTCGGGTCGATTTGATAAGAATCTTCTAGCTTTCCTGAAAGTAAAATTTTATAGAAAAATTCATGAGGAAAAAATGCCTCTCCAGCTTGATCAGCTATCACCCACTCTTCCAAAATTACATTTTCAATTCTTCTCATGGCTTCCATTTCTGGAATGCAGGTATCAGTAACACGGTTCATGTGTCTTTCCACCAAATCCTGCTCTTGCGCTGGAGTTAGCTCACGGTAATTTGGAATACGCTCATAATAATCATGTGCAACCAAATTGAACACATCTTCTTCCAAGTTTGCGCCAGTACAGGTAATAATTTGGATTTTATCTTGACGGATCATCTCTGCAAGGGAAATACCCAGCTCAGCTGTGGACATAGCACCCGCTAAAGTTACCATCATCTTACCACCATTATCCAAATGGCTTTTGTATCCTTCTGCTGCATCGATCAATGCAGCTGCGTTGAAGTGTCTATAATTGTGCTTTAAAAATTCAGTAATTTTCATTCTATAAATTATCGTTGGAAGGTTAAAATTACCCAATTTTTCCCCACAAAAAAACCCAGCCAAGGCCGGGTTTCAATATTTGGAAAATGTATCTCAGTTTATTTCACTGTATCTGCAGGAGCTGCAGTATAATCTTTATTCAAACCTTCAATAACCGACTCAGTGATATCCAAAGCATCATTACCATACCATACAGCACCACCTCTAGTGTAGCTCAAAACCATTGTTAGCTCATTCGTTTCAGCATAGGTCTTAATATAAGATTGAACTCTATCGTAAACTTCGCTGTAAAGTGCTGCTTCGTCGGCTGATAATTCTTGCATCAAATTATCACGGTAAGTCATCAAATTTTGCTCTTTCTTAGCCAATTCTTCCTGCTTAGCTCTAGCTTGATTCGGAGTCATGTTACCGCCAGTCTGTTGGAAAGTTTGCACTTCCTGCTGAAATCCAGAAGCTCTTCCCTGAAGATCCCCTTCGAATTTCTTTCCTTTCTCAGTAAGCTCTGCAGACTTAGTTTTGAAGTAATCATATTTGTTGATTACACTATCTGTGTAAACAAAAGCAATAGTTAAATCACCTTGTGTTACTTCAGATGAAGTGCTGCTTTCAGAAGAGTCAGCAGTTCCTGCAGTTTCGCAGCCGTATAAAAGCACTGTAGCAAGGCTCAATGCACCGATTAGATTTAGTCCTCTTTTCACTTTGTTGATGTTATTGATTACAAGGGCGCAAATATAAAGAAAGTATTGATTTTACAAGAATCATGAGGTGATCAATGGATAAAATAAAGATTTGCTGACTAAAAATAGATATCCTGTGCCAGTCTGTAAACTTGGGTGTGGGCATCGACTATTTGGGATATTTTCGAAGAATATCCTCCCCCCATACAGCACATAATGGGCGATCGGAGTGATTTGGCCAGATTTAGGACTAAAGCGTCGCGTCGTTTCACACCATCTACAGTCAGAGCCAGTCTTCCTAATTTATCTGTCTCCAAAACATCCACTCCAGATTGATAAATAATAAAGTCAGGAGAAAAATCTTTTAAAATACGATTAAGTTGAGCTTCAAGAATCCTAAGGTATTCCACATCATTTGTTCCATCCGGTATAGCACAATCCAAATCAGAAACTTCCTTTCGCATCGGGTAATTCTTTGCTCCATGCATACTGAATGTAAACACGTTTGGATTTTCTGCAAACAAACTAGCCGTTCCATTTCCTTGATGAACATCCAAATCAATTACTAGAACATTTTTAGATAACTGATTTTCAATTAAATAATTAGCCGTAACTCCAATATCATTTAACAAGCAAAAACCTTCTCCTTTGTCAGCATAGGCGTGATGGGTACCACCGGCTATATTCATAGCAATTCCATATTGTATAGCATACTCTGCTGCCTGGACAGAACCATTTAATATTGTTATTTCCCGTAGAACAAGCTCCTTGGATAATGGAAATCCAGTAGCCCTTACTTCAGATTTTGTCAAACCTAAGTATTGAAGCTTGTTCCAATATTCCTGAGTATGCGTATTCAAAATCCATTTTTCATCGATAGGTTTTGGTTCGAAAAAGTTATCCTCCTGTACAATTCCTTCATGTAGTAACTGACCAGGAAGCAACTCATATTTTTCCATTGGAAACCTATGCCCCTCCGGCAACGGGTGCTTGTAAATCGATGAATAAGCAATTTTTAGCATAAAAAAACGCTTGGGAATCACAAGCGTTATTTAGGTGAATTTCTATTGACCTGAATTAATCCTCAATATCCTCTTCTTCAGATTGGAAAGCATACATCGTGTCATCCAACTCCAAGGTATCGTCATTAAACTCCTTAATAAAATTTGAAATCACCTTCTCATTGATATGCTCAATATTCAAAGCTCCATCAAGCCCAATCCCATAATCATGATGGGTATCTATATCTACAAATTCCTGAACTTTCACACTCTCATCCTCCTCTATTTCCATTATTATCTCCGTGATAAACCAGCCGATCTCCTCTTCTTCGCTCGTTAATGGTTTCAAATTTCCATTTTCATCCTCTTCATAGGATATTCCTTTGAAATTCGGGAATTTTTGAGCGGCTTTATGCTCTGCTAATTCATACACTTCGCTTGCGTGGTGCAGTCTTAACGTATACAAAGCAGCATCATAAATCACTTCTTTACCTTGATACATTCCTATGAAATAGAAATTGACAAATTCATCAGAATTTTCTTCGTCGGGAATAATTTTAAACGTTTTATCGAGCTTCCCCAGCTCTTCCTTCAACTCTGCTATTCGAGTAGGATCAAAACCTGGATTTGATATTGACATGGGGCAATTATTTAAAGAATATAAAATGTTAAGTGATTAGAAATTCAATAGTAATAAAGGAAATAGTAATATAATACCAAAATCTAATCGAATTTTACCAATTGAACAAAGCCTTAACCCAAATTGAGTTTTTAAGCCGTTGCAAATTTGAAAATGAGTAAGTTTTATTTTTGAATCTTAGGAGTTAGAATGATAATTACCAAATTCTACCTTTTCCAATTGTGGTCACTCACCTAACAAAAGATGAGCTAAAAGAGTTAAGCTGATATCAAATAATTTTTATTTGATCAAAAACTTCACCTAAACATAATTATTAATCATTGGTAATCAAATATTTATAATATTTTGGTTTAATCCGCAGCATTCAAATTATTTCCAAAGAGTGCATTGATAATACATAGTACGATGGCAAATAAAATTGCCCACCAAAAACTATCAACTTGAAATCCCGGAATAATTCGATCAGCAAGCATGATCATCAATGCATTGATTACCAGTAAAAATAAGCCTAAAGTCACTATCGTTATGGGAAAAGTCAAAACAACCAATAGTGGTTTAAGCGTAACATTGATTAAAATAATGACAGCAGCTAAAATAAACCCGGTAATAAACGTGTCAATGTGAATACCAGACAAAAAGAATTCTGCGATTAGAACAGAAATGCCTCCCAAAAGGATTTTAACTAAAAAATTCAAAGGTTTATTTTTGTTTTCCATAGGACTAAAATTACAGATTTACCTTAATAATCCTTAAATCCTGATAAATATCATCTACCTAATTGGAATGGATTAGGATCAGAATTCGTTCTCTGAATCACGAAACATTATATTTGCAGCTTTAACATAAAACCTAGACCGAGTGATAATCATCATTTTCTTTCTTCTGCATTGGTATTTCTCCTTGTTTTGCCAAAGCTTCTTCTTGCACCGTTACGCCGCCCATCAGATGTTCTATATGAATAAGTATTGGGAGAAATTCTTTTACTTCTTTACTTGGATGTGGCAAGGCAGTTCTTATCTATCACCAAGAGCCTATGCGATTCTTCATAGAATGCATCACGCCTACAGTGATACTCCGAAAGATCCGCATAGCCCACATCACACAGAGAACTTGTTCACAATGATGTGGAAGACTAAAAATATTTATAACGAATATTTTTCTTTCCGATTAAAGCCTGAAGAGCGGTTTTCAAAGGATATTCCTGATTGGAACAAGTTTGATAAATTTGCTGATACGATGCTGGTAAGAGTCGGCTGGGGCTTATTATATGTGACAATTTATGTTCTTTGCATCTCAGTTTTCGATTTGCCTGGCACGCATTGGTGGATGTATTTCCTTCTTCCTATCCATTTTTTAATGGGTCCAGTGCATGGAGCTATTGTCAATTGGAGTGGTCATAAATATGGCTATTCAAATTTTGACAATAATGATCATTCAAAAAATAGTTTGCTACTCGACGTGTTGATGCTTGGGGAATTATTCCAAAACAACCATCACAAACTTCCAAACCGTCCAAATTTTGCTGTGAAATGGTATGAGTTTGATCCAACCTATCCTATCGTCAAATTGCTTCACCTAACTAGGATAATAAAATTAAGAACTGTATAAGTTAAAATGACCTCAATTGAGGTCATTTTTTGTTGAAATCTGTAGTTCAAAATGCAAACCATTTTTCTAGTTTGTTAAAAAATATTAAAAGTAAAGGTGGTTTTTTTTGCAATTGTGAAACTAAACGAATAATTTTCTTTTAATTAAAACTTAACGCCTTATTTATGAAACCATTAACAAGAGCCGAAGAGGAGATCATGCAGATCCTCTGGCAAATCGAACGAGGGTTCGTCAAAGACATCCTTGCACCCATGACCGAGCCCAAGCCTGCATACAACACTGTTTCTACCATTGTTAGGATATTAGAACGCAAAGGGTTTGTAAGTCACAAGTCCTACGGTAAGAGTCATGAATACTTTCCAATAGTATCGAAAGACGAATATCGTTCTTTCATCATCAAAAAAATGTTGGATGGTTATTTCGAAAATTCTTTCGGAAAGCTAACTGATTTCTTCAAGAATGACGAAACATTGAACACAAAGTCATATCAATAAGCACTATTGATAAAAAGCAAATGAAAAAAACCTGGTATTGCTACCAGGTTTTTTTTGTCGCTAAAGAATTCAATTTACTTCTTTAAGCAATTCTTCAATTGCTTTTTCAAGCTGTTGATCTATGCCTTGGTCGATTTTTCCTGGCATATTTTTTACTACAAACTCCGGCCTAGTTTCATTATTCTCCAGCCATTCTCCGGCTTTATTTTTAGCAGAAATTGGCACTACTCCCCATCGAGATCCATCTGGCAATCCTTCCCAGCCTGCAAATGAACAGGTACCCGGCGTAGGCATTCCTACCGTCTTACCAATATTCAAATCAGTATATCCGCAAGCAAAACAATGTCCGTCCGAATAATTGGCTTCATTGAACATCGCAAGTGTAGGCTTAGTCCAGCGAGCAGTAGGCTCATATCCCACCGACCTAGTTTCGGTAGCATAGGTTAAAAACTTTTCCCCAGTAAAGAACATGGCTAAATCAGCTACCAAATCTCCACCACCATTAAATCTAGTATCTACAACTACAGCTTCGCGATTGTGGTATTTGCCCATCATCTCTTCATATACATTTCGGTAAGGGCCATCACTCATCCCCGGAATATGCACATAGCCAAGTTTACCGCCTGACAAGCTATCCACCTCAGCCTGATTCATTTTCACCCAACGCTTATAAAGCAATTGATTTTCTGCCCTAAGAGAAATAGGCTTGATAGTTAGTTGTTTTCTTTCATTGGTTTCAGGATTGAAAAGTTCAATCAGCGTAAACGTATCAGACTTTCTATTGAGAAACTTAGCAAGGTCATTTTCAGCAGTTAAGGCAATTCCATCAATTTTCTCGATGATCATCCCTTTTTTGATATCCAAATCAGCTTTATCCAACGGACCTCCTGCAATCACTTCAGTAATTTTGATACCATCCCCTTCAAAACCATAATCCCAAAATATGCCTAGCGCTGCAGTAGCATCCGCCATTTCCACTGTTCTGGAATACCTTGAACCTGCATGTGATACATTCAGTTCTCCAATCATTTCGGAAATCATTTCAGCAAATTCGTAGCTATTGCCTATAGATGGTAGATATTTTTCATAGTTCACTTTGGATTCCTCCCAGTCAATTCCGTGCATGGTTGGTGTATAAAAAATCCCTTTAGTACGAAGCCAAATGTGCTCAAACATATAAGCCATTTCCGCTTCCTTATCATAGGTCATTTCACCAGAAATCTTGATTGACTCCCTTTTCATTCCTTCAGGATTGATCTTAGAGATACTACCATTACTAAGTAAATACAAGTATTTCTGATCTTTATCCCAGGTCAAACTTGCAGAACTGGCATCCAAGGATATTTCCTGCTTAGTTTCTTTTGTCCTAAGGTTAGTACTCCATAGATTCATACCTTTTTCGAATGCTGCCAAATAATAGAGTTTCTCACCATCTTTAGACAAAAGAGCATCTCCCAAAGAAGAGGAATGGATGGTAAGTCTAGCCTTTCTATCATCAAAACCATCCCAATCAAATTTCAAGTTTTCAACTTTCTTAGCCTTTTCTCCCTCCTTTTCATCTTTCGGTTTATCGGTCTTCTCATCCTTTTTATTGGCTTTTTCGATCTCTTTCATCAAATCAAAATCTTCTTTAGATAGTGTGAATTTTTCCCATGCCATTTTATCAAAGAAGAGCGTGTAAACATCATTTTGACTTTGACCACTAGTTGCATAACTTTTCAGACCGTCACGGTTTGAAAACCAAAGCATCTGTTTACCATCATTCACCCATTTTGCTTCGCTATCTCCAAATCCGCTGTTGGTAAGATTTTTCATTTTCTCTTTGCCGGAAGCATCGAGCAGAACCACCTCAGAATTAACCATGGTAGGTCTATACGTAGCTAAAAGCCACTTGCTGTCTGGACTCCAAGTAAAATATTGATCACCATCTCTCATGTGAAATAGCTCATCGGGAGTCAGTAGAGTCACTGTCTCTTTAGTATCGAGATCAAAAACTTTAAGAGTTCTTCTATCTTCGACAAAAGCTAGTTTTTTACCATCAGGAGAAAGTTTTGGCAAATACGCCTCGCCTTCTATATTTAATAGTTCCATCTCTTGTAATAAAGTAGAAGCAAAGAAAAATGGCTCTTCTGACCTCATTTTGGTACTTTTAAACATCTGCCATTTTCCTTCACGCTCGCTGGCATAAACCAATGATTTCCCATCTGGAGCAAATTCCACGAATCTCTCTTGCTCAGGTGTATTTGTGATTCGTTTGGTCAAAGAACCATCCACAGAGGTTACAAAAACCTCTCCTCTGGCTACAAAAGCTATTTCTTTACCATCAGGGGAAATTGACATTTCCCGGACTCCACCATTTATAGCGATGTAATTATCGGAATTAGAAATTGCCTGAGTTTGGATGGAAACGGCAACTTTCTTTGGAGTTTCACCTTTGCGCAGCGTATAGAGCTCACCATCGTATCCAAAACTCATCAACCCATCATCTGAAATACTGAGAAAGCGAACAGGAAAAGTCTTAAGAGTTGTGAGTGCTTCAGTTTGAGCAGGATTGGAAGCATTCATAGAAAAAACATTGAAGCTCCCATTTGTCTCGCTTAGATAATAAATCTCTGATTCGTCAGGAGAAAAAACTGGGTTTCTATCCTCTCCATAAAAAGTAGTGAGCATTTTATGGGTATTGGTTTTGGCATCATACATCCATACATCCCGTGCAATTCCAGATTGATGATGCTTTCTCCATTCATTTTCTCCGCCTTTTTTATCATGGTAAAGCATTTTGCTCCCATCCTTACTTACAGACACGTATTCTGCAGGAATTGTAAATACCTGATCGACTCTACCACCATTTTTTGGCACTGAATATAGCTCTGGCTGCGATCCTGTAGGATATTGTCTGTGTTCTGCAATATCCATTCGCTGACTTCCAAAAATCACAGATTGATCATCTGCCGAGAATTCAAAAGGTTGTTCATCATTGGAATGGTATGTAAGCCTAGTGGCCGGACCACCTTCGGGGCTCATCGCAAATATGTCAAAGTTGCCATAGCGATCTGAAGCGAAAGCCAAGGTTTTTCCATCTCTACTCCACACCGCTTGATAATCGTGAGCCTCATGAAAAGTAATCTGTCTTGCTGCCCCTCCAGCGCTAGGAACTACGTACAAGTCCCCTTTGAACGTAAATGCAATTTGGCTACCATCCGGAGAAATAGCTGGATATCGCATCCATTGGGGTGAATTCTGAGCCAAAATGGAGTGGCCAAATAAGCAACTCAAAAGAATTGCAAAAATCTTAAGTCTAGTAGTCATATGGTTGGGATTTGGCCATTAAAGTAATCAAAATCGCAAATTTTATTAGACGACATTTTTTGATCGGTACTTTTCCCAGCCTAAGCCATTAAAATACTTCAAAGGATTACAGGTTTACTTCATTCCTTAGGCTGACAGACCTATATTTGCACCTCGAAAAATCAACTCATTAGATGAATTCATTCATAGAAGAATTACGCTGGAGAGGCATGCTTCAGGACATGACTCCCGATATTGAAGACCACCTTACTAAAGGAATGACTTCTGCCTATCTAGGATTTGATCCGACGGCAGATTCTCTGCATATAGGTCATCTGGTCGGAGTGATGACTTTATTGCACTTCCAACGTGCTGGACATAAACCCTTTGCTTTGGTAGGTGGTGCAACGGGGATGATTGGTGATCCTTCTTTTAAGTCTGCAGAACGTAATCTTTTAGACAAAGCCACGCTGGATCACAATATCTCTTGTATTCAGGATCAATTAGCCAAATTTCTTGATTTCGCTGGTACTACTTCAAACAAAGCCGAGCTCGTCAATAACTACGACTGGATGTCTAAGTTTAGCTTTTTGGACTTTATCAGAGATATCGGCAAGCATATTACTGTCAATTATATGATGTCCAAAGACTCTGTAAAAAGACGTCTAGAGGATGGAAACGGCCTTTCTTTTACCGAATTCACCTATCAGCTGATTCAGGGATATGATTTTTATCATTTGTGGAAAAATGAAAATTGCTCCATTCAGCTGGGTGGGTCTGACCAATGGGGAAATATCGTCACGGGAACAGAATTGATCAGAAGAATGGGTGGAGGATCAGCCTATGCACTGACTGTTCCTTTGATCACCAAAGCTGACGGTACGAAGTTCGGTAAAACTGAAGGCGGTTCTGTTTGGCTAGATCCAGAGAAAACTTCTCCTTATGCATTCTACCAGTTTTGGCTGAATGTATCCGATGCAGATGCTTCAAAATACATCAGGATTTTCACCATTTTGGATCAGGAAACAATCGAAAAACTAGAAGCTGAGCATGCGGAAGCTCCTCACCTTCGTGTATTACAGAAGGAGATCGCTAAGCAAATCACAACTATGGTTCATGGCGAATCTGAATTAGAAATGGCTATTAAAGCTTCTGATATTCTTTTTGGTAAATCCTCAACTGAAGACCTCGCAGCCCTAAATGAACGTACTTTCTTGCAAGTGTTTGATGGTGTGCCACAAGTTCAGGTTAGTAAAGAGGAATATTCCGAATTAACTTCAATTTTAGACCTCTTTGGAGAAATTACTCAGGGAGTGGTGTTTGCTTCCAAAGGCGAGGCTCGAAAAATGATTCAGGGTGGCGGAGTAAGTATAAACAAAGAAAAATTGTCTGATCCGAATGCTTCCATAAACTTGACTCTTCTTCAAAAGAAATACCTTTTGGTACAAAAAGGAAAGAAAAATTACTACATCGTTGAAGTGAAGTAAGTCAATGATACTCACCACAGAAAAGGCCTTAGGATTATCCTAAAGCCTTTTTTTATGAGATTTTTCTAAAATATAAAGATACAAAACCCAGTTTTTGACCCAAGTTTAATATCTTTGAATTCGATTTTTAGAAAATGAATATACCCCATGGCAGGAGAGAAAAATAAAGAAAAACTCATTTTAGATTCAGCAGTTTCGCTTTTCACTTCCAAAGGCTATTTGGCTACTCGAATGGAAGATGTAGCAAAGACCGCAGGAATCAGTAAAGGCCTCACCTACTTCTATTACAAGAACAAAGAGGATCTTTTCATGGCCCTGACCAAAAAAGCCTTCGACCAATTTAAAGATGAATTCCGGGATGTTTACCGATCCAAAGGCAAGTCTGGCTTAGAAATGCTAAGTGATCTTTTGGTGAAAATCGTTGTTTTTGCGAAATCCAATCAAGTCTATTACGATGCCATATTGAATTTCTTGGATCTGTTGAAAAAGTACAATAATCCAGAAACGAGAAAATTGATAGACCCAAAAACACTGGAATCCACTCACTTTCAAAAGCTTTTGGAAATTCATCATGAGCCAGCCAAAATCGGAATCATGATGGTGAGCCAAGGAATAAAAGATGGAAGTATTCGAGCGGAACTTCAGCCAGAAATCACCTTCTACACCGTTTGGAGTATGATTATTGGCTATGAAAAAATGCTTGGTCCAATAGAATACGAAGGTAAAGATCTCAAAATTCACTCAGAAAATTGGGAACCTGGGTTTTTGCGATTAATGCAGGAAATGCTGAAAGGCACTATTCAGGCAACTAAGAAAACTACCGTACAGACAAGTCTATTTTAATAAGTCTATTCAGCAGTAAGTAAAAATCAAAAGAGGCAATCGAATTCGATTGCCTCTTTTGATTTAAAATTAAACTTGTAGCGCTTGCCTAATGCACATCACCCATCAACTTTTTGATAAATGGAGACGCCAGCAAAATTATAAGACCAGCACCTACTGAGTACATCGCGATTAATAAAAAACCGTCGGTATAAACTTCCAAGGTGTCAAAACCCCCAATATTTTTATCCGTGCTTTCTATGGCCAACTGCTTTCCAATAAATCCAACTACCTGAAAAGCAAAAGCGGAGGACAAAAACCAAACCCCCATCATAAATGCTACAATACGTTTTGGAGATAAATCTGTGATCTTAGAAAGTCCAACTGGCGACATAAATAACTCGCCTATCGAGATCAAAAAGTACATGAGAAGTAAGTAAGCAAAGGGCACTAATCCAGCTTCATTAGCGCTAGTCTTACTGATGTGTAGGATGTAGAAGCTGAGTCCTGCAAATAAAAGGCCCATTCCAAATTTGAATGGAGTTCGTGGATTCAAGTTCTTTTTGGCCAGAGAAGTCCACAAAAGTGAAATAGGAATGGCTAGAATGATAATCCACATCGAGTTTAATGAATTTGTTTGCGAAGCAGTCATGATACCTCCCAAATCAATGTTTCTAGCAGCAAAAAGAGTGATTACGCTACCTGAAAGTTCATGAAAGCCCCAGAAAATGGTCATGAAAACTGTAATAAGAACTGCTACAATTAATTTACCTCTTTCTTCTTTAGTGGATTGAAAAATGATATAAGCCAAATAGCCCAAAATGCTCACACCAATTATCTTGAAGATAATATTCACAATATTCTGATCTCCAAAGAAATCTCCATCGCTACCAAGTGGCTTGTAAGCGGACAGCAAATACGCTACTACCGGTACAGCCAAAAACGATAGTAACGGGATCAAGTATCTATTTTTGATACCGGCCACTTTACGCTCAATCTCCCCTGTTGCCGGAGGCATCCCTTTGTCACCAAAAACGCCATTGCGAATCCCACTCCAAAAGAAAATAAGGCCTGAAAGCATACCAAATCCTGCCAAAGCAAAACCATAATGCCAACCATAGGTCACCGCTAGCCAACCACATAGCAGAGGTGCTATCCAACCACCAATATTAATCCCCATGTAAAAAATAGTGAATCCAGAATCTTTTCGGGCATCACCATCGGGATAGAGAGTGCCTACAAAAGTCGATATGTTTGGTTTGAAGAATCCGTTTCCTACAATTATAAGAGACAGAGCAAGAAAAAAGGCAACGTTATTTTCAATTGCCAAAACAAAATGCCCAAGTGACATCAGTATTCCACCCAGAAAAATGGAATTACGCATTCCCAGTATTTTATCAGAAATCCTCCCTCCGATTACAGTAGAGGCATAAACTAAAGATCCATAAGATGCATAAACTGCTGCTGTAGCATAATCCCGATCGCTTAATGCCTCAAATATGACATCAACCATATAGAGGGTCAGCAATGCCCGCATGCCGTAGAAACTGAATCGTTCCCACATTTCTGCAAAAAATAAGTAAAATAAACCTCTAGGGTGGCCAAAAATTGTTGGCTCGGTCAATTCGGAATTAAGGTCTTTTTCCAAGGATAGTTTTATTTGGGTGAAATAAATTTTACAATGATAAACCTTTTTCAGCCTTGTTTCCAAAGTTAAAGCTGCTGAATTATTGGCTTACGTTTAAAAATTACACTATTGGAAAAAAGCTATAATAGGACATGAGCATCGTCCTGAATATCAAACAGAATAAACATCTGTTTTTTGTACGCAACCGATTGTATTGAAAAATAAAGCACTTTTTGTTGGTTTTTATAGCATGGATTTGAGTAGTTTTGTACAGACAATTTTCAGATTGTAAACCCAAATATTTATGCAGGAACTAGATCTGGCAAACCAGACTTCACCCCTGGCTTTTCTTCAATCTACCACAGAAAGAAAAGTTCATTCAAATCTTCCACCAGCAGAACTGGTGGAATTTGCTTTAGTGCGAAAAGAAGGAAACCTCACATCAACTGGTGCGTTGATGGCTGATACCGGCAAATTCACCGGTAGATCACCAAAAGACCGCTACATAGTACTTGACGACAAAACCAAAGACACTATCTGGTGGGGTGACATTAATATCCCATTTGATTCCGTGAAATTCAATTTGCTTTTGGAAAAAATGAAAGCATTTCTGGCGGACAAGGAGCTTTTCGTAAGAGATGCCTACGCAGGAGCAGATGAAAATCATCGGCTCAAATTGAAGGTGGTAAATACAAAAGCATGGCACAACCTCTTTTGTTACAACATGTTTTTGAGACCCTCTGAGTCCGAATTGAAGGACTTCGAGCATGACTTTACAATCATCTGTGCACCGGAATTTGAAGCTGATCCTGAAACTGACGGGACTAAAAATCCCAATTTCGCCATTATCAACCTCACCGAACGAATTATTTTGATTGGGGGAACAGGCTATGCAGGAGAAATGAAAAAAGGAATTTTCTCTGTCCTCAATTTTATCCTGCCACACGATAAGAATATCCTTTCCATGCATTGCTCCGCAAATGTTGGCTCAAAAGGTGATACAGCTATCTTTTTTGGGCTTTCTGGAACTGGTAAAACCACTCTTTCTGCGGACCCAAATAGAAACTTAATTGGAGATGATGAGCATGGCTGGACAGAAAACGGGGTATTTAATTTTGAAGGAGGTTGCTATGCAAAAGTCATAGACTTGAGCAGAGAGAAAGAGCCTGAAATTTGGGATGCAATCAGGTTTGGTTCTATTGTAGAAAACACCCGATTCAAAGCAAACTCCAGAGAGGTTGATTTTGCGAACAAATCTGTAACTGAAAATACAAGAACGGCTTATCCGATTAATTATATCCCAAATGCTTTGGAACCATCCAAAGCCGGAATTCCAAGAAATATATTTTTCCTAACGGCAGATGCATTTGGAGTAATCCCTCCTATTTCTAAGCTAAACAAAAGCCAGGCGATGTACCATTTCATTTCAGGCTACACAGCAAAAGTAGCAGGTACAGAAATGGGGGTTACAGAACCCAAACTGACATTTTCAGCCTGTTTCGGAGCAGCATTCCTACCGCTCCATCCAACTGAGTACGCAACTTTATTTGGTGAGAAAATGGAGAAATACGAAACGAATGTTTGGCTGATCAACACTGGATGGACTGGTGGTACATACGGAGTAGGCTCCAGAATGAAATTAACCTATACCCGTGCAATGATCACAGCTGCATTGGAAGGAAAACTTGAGCAAGTTGCTTATCGAAAACATCAAGTTTTTGGGTTTGAAATACCTCAAGAATGTCCAAATGTGCCTGCTGAGATACTTAATCCAAGAAATACTTGGGCAGATAAGGAAGGCTACGATAAGCAAGCGGAAATTTTGGCTGAAGCATTCAGGGCCAACTTTGAGAAATTCAAGAATTATGCATCAGCTGATATTTTAGAAGGGGCACCTCTCCTGTAACAGTTATAAACCCGGATACCCTTGGAGTCTGCATTTTGAATGCAGAGTCCTTTTTTTATAGGGCATTTAACGTATTGATAGGCTGTTTATAGGACCATACTTTTGGATATAATAATCTCTAACTATTTAAAAATTATGAAAAAAATTATTTTATCAGCTATTGCATTTCTTTTTGCAATCACACTTATCAATGAAGTTCAAGCGCAACAATTTCAGCAAGGACAAGTAGATCTAAATGTTGGCGTAGGTTTAGTTCCTACTTTTGGAGCAGGTGATGTAGGGATTCCTCTGAGTGTTTCTCTTGATTACGGTTTTAATGACCAAATTTCCTTAGGAGGCTACCTTGGCTATGCAGGTTCTAATGACAACATTCCATTCTTAGGTAAAATTTCTTATACCTATTTGATTTTTGGAGCTAGGGGAGCCTATCATTTTGATTTAACAGAAAAGCTCGATACATATGCCGGCTTACTTCTAGGCTATAATATTGCTTCTGTAAGTTTAGAGAATTCTACTCCAGGTATGCCAGAGCCAGATGCTGCAGGTGGATTTACTTATAGCCTATTTGCTGGAGCGCGTTACCATTTTACTGAAAAAATCGGGGCATTTGGAGAAATTGGTTATGGTATTTCAGTACTGAACCTAGGAGTAACAGTGAAATTGAAATAGTCAAGTTTCAGGGAAAAGAAGTAATAAGTTTTTAAAAGCTTTTTTCTATATAATAAATTCAAAGTAAGAGCTATTTTTGCCTCAATAAAAATTTTATCGAAAACATGAAAAGATGAAGACAGCAGAATTTATTACAGAAAAAGGAACAATGAAAGTGGAGTTTTATGAAAAGGATGCACCTATTGCAGTTCAAAATTTCATTGACCTTGCTAATAAAGGATTTTACGATGGATTAACATTTCACAGAGTTATTCCAAATTTTGTGATACAAGGTGGCTGTCCAAAAGGAAATGGAACTGGTGGACCGGGTTACCACATCAAATGTGAATTAGACGGTGAAAATCAGTACCATGATCGTGGAGTCCTTTCGATGGCGCATGCTGGTAGAAATACCGGTGGATCTCAGTTTTTCATTTGTCATAGCCGTGATAACACTGCTCATTTGGACAGAAACCACACTTGCTTTGGAAAAGTAGTAGAAGGTCTAGATGTAATCGATGAGATTAAAGCTGGAGACAAAATCGAGAAAATCGTAGTTTCTGAGGCTTAAATTCACTCAAATTCTATTTATAGTGACCTCTTAAGCACTTTGCTTTTGAGGTCATTTTTTTGTGGGTTTTGATAAAAATCAAAGGTTGGAATGGTTATTGAACAAGGGTCATTTCTTTTTGGAATAACTTATGAATACTCGTCTAACTCTACTTATTCTCCTTACTTTCTTCTCCGTTTCTTTGGCTCAAGCACAGCGTTATGGAACTGCTTTAGGACTTAGATTTGGGAATAGCAATCAATACCGAACAGTAGGACTCACTGCTCAACAGCGTATCACCAAGCGGCTTTCTATCGAGGGAATTGCGCAGTCAGATTTTAAACTAAATACTACACTTTCTGTATTGTTGGAAAAACACCACCCAATTATCTCAAAACGATTTAATTATTATTATGGAATTGGCCCCTCTTTTGGAATGGAAGAAAGTTTTGTGAAAGATCCAGAAAGCAAGCAAATCCTTCATACCTACGGAAATGCTACTGCGGGATTGGATCTGATTGGAGGGTTGGAATTGACTGTTCTAAATACAGTGATTTCCGTAGACTACAAACCAAACATCAACCTAGTTGGGCGAGAAGAATTCTATCGAGGTCAGGTTGGGATTTCTGCTCGAATGGTTCTAGTAAAAAGTAAAGAGCAAAAGAAAAAGCAGAGACAAAAACAACGCGCTAAAAACAAATCTCAAAAAGTGCCTTTAAACGAAAAAATAAAGGGTTTTTTCAATAAGAAGAACTAAGATTTTTTTGACTTCAAGTATGCTTTTTCATGTAAATCATCTCGCTTGACTACAGATCGATACCACTTCATTCGAAGAAGTTGCTTCTCCTCTTCAGTCAAATAGAAATCAGGATGATTGTAGTTTTTTACTTTTTTTACTAATTCATAAAGAGAGATGGAAGCTGCCACAGAAATATTAAAGCTCTCAGTGAAGCCTAGCATAGGAATATGAACAAGTCCATCCACATTTTCATGTACTTCTTGACTGATTCCATCGTGCTCGTTTCCGAATACCAAAGCAATCTTCTCAGAAGGTTCCAGGTCATGAATGGATATTGAACCAGGTAGTGGGCTAGTCCCAAAGATTTTATACCCCTGTTCTCTAAGCACTGAAAAGCAATCTTGAACTGCTGATCCTTCTTTATTGTAATATTTATGTAAATCAATCCATTGAGAGGCTCCTCTGGTCACGAAAGGATTTACCTTATAAGCATTCATTTTTTCGATGACATGCACATCCTGAAGTCCGAAACAATCACAGGTCCGCAGAACTGCACTGGCATTATGAGGTTTGAATATATCCTCCAGCACTACAGTGAAAAACTTCGTTCTTTGTGCAAGGACTTTTTCCATCACCGACTTCTTGTTATCGGTGATGTATTGGCTCAAATAATCCAGCCAATCCTGATCTATTATTTCCAATTGATTCTTTGTGTCCATCTAAAAATAGAGAGGACTAAAATAACCCCAATTGTTCTTCATCATCTTTCTTAACGGATAAATCAATAGTAGATCCTACTTCCAAATCATCATCAGCGTCGGAATCATCTTCATCTTGATCAGATTCAGTTTCTTCTGATTGGTCTGATTTCTTGGATTCAATCAAGCTTATACTTTTGATTTCATAGGTACTCAACTTATTGCCCAGAGCTTTCCAACCTTTGACATCGATCAGCATATCCAAATCATATTCCATCTCCTCCTCTTCTTTTCCTTTGATTAAAGTAACACGAGCCTGAGGCTGCTTTTCAGAGGAAATAAGTTTCAGATATGAATTTTTGTGATCAGAAATGAAATTGAAATTCTTATTCAACGTCGTAGTTTCGATCTGGAAACGCTTTATATAATAACTTTTACTAGCACCATCAAAGTATATGGCTGACAGTATCTTATCTGGATTAAACTTTTCAATTAAAACAACATTTGGCGCGTCATACCGATTGGTAGTTTCAAAACTAGTCAATTCGTAATCACCACTTTTGTAACACACCAAAATTCGATCATCACCGAGAAAATTCCCAATTAATTTACCTCGCTCATCTGTGTTTAATCTACCAACAATAGGGTCGTAATAAATATTCAACCCACCCAAAGTCGACACACCTTCCATTTTTAATTGGATCTTGCGAATTGGGTGCCTAGTCAGAATATTCCCTCCTGCTCCTCTTCCTTTAATGTCTATTGAAGCAAAATCGAAATCAAAAACCTTCACTCTCGCTTTTGCTCCCTGAGTCAAGTACACGGTAATAATTTCTGCCTCACCATTAGCATTGGCGGTTAGGTAGAGGGTTTTACTCCCTTTACTCCCTTTGGTAAGCATATACTCCTTATCTCGCGTGACAGCTAAGACTTGGAAGCGTTTCACCATCGCACGACCTGTTCCTCCATCCAAATAGATGAAGTTATACACCATGCGTTCGTCTCCTTTGCGAAATACAGCCACATGCAAAATATCCTTGCCCATGAAATTCTTTTCCTGGATCTTGGAAACCATACAAACACCATCTTTGCGAATCACGATGATATCATCCAAATCAGAGCAATCGCAGACGAACTCATCTTTTTTCAAGGCATATCCTACAAAGCCATCTGCGCGATTTACATAAAGCTTTGCATTGTTTGCAGCTACCACATTAGCCTGAATCGCATCAAATGTTCTGATTTCAGTCTTTCGCTCTCTGCCTTTACCATATTTGGTTAGGAGGTTTTCATAGTACTGAATCGCATAATCTGTCAAATGCCTTAAGTGATGGTTTACTTCTTTCAATTCATCCTGAAGACGTTTCATCAGCTCGTCAGCTTTGAAGGTATCAAACTTGGAAATACGCTTGATCTTAATCTCTGTCAAACGAACCAAATCGTCTGTCGTAATCTCTCTATAAAAATCAGGCTTATAAGGCTCCAAACCATCGTCAATAGCTTTCAACACATCATCCCAAGTCTCACATTCTTCTATATCTCGGTAGATTCTGTTTTCTATGAATATTTTTTCAAGTGAAGAGAAAAGAAGCTTCTCCATCAATTCTCCTTTACGGATTTCCAACTCCCGCTTAAGAAGTGCTTTGGTCTGCTTGGTGTTATATTCTAGAATTTCATTTACCGTCAGAAATACCGGTGTATCCTTGATAATCACGCAAGCATTTGGAGATATAGAGACTTCGCAATCTGTAAACGCATACAAGGCATCAATCGTCACATCCGGCGAAACACCAGGCGCCAACTGAATGGCTATCTCAACATCCTTGGCTGTATTATCTACTACTTTCTTGATCTTAATCTTACCCTTATCATTTGCTTTCAGAATAGAATCTATCAGTGTATCTGTAGTCACACCAAACGGTATATCCTTAATTAATAGCGTTTTACTATCCTCTTCTTCAATTCTTGCTCTAACTTTTACCTTACCACCTCTCAGACCTTCATTATATTCAGAAAAGTCCGCAAATCCACCTGTGATAAAATCCGGAAGCACATTGGTTTTATTGCCTCTGAGGATTTCGATAGATGCCAAAATCAACTCACAAAAATTGTGAGGAAGAATCTTCGTAGAAAGCCCTACTGCGATACCTTCTACACCTTGTGCTAATAAAAGTGGGAATTTGACTGGAAGAGTAACTGGCTCCCGTTTTCTACCATCGTATGAAAGTTGCCATTCGGTAGTCTGTGAATTAAACAATACTTCCAGTGCAAACTTGGAAAGTCTAGCCTCAATATACCTAGCAGCTGCAGCACGATCTCCTGTACGCACGTCTCCCCAGTTTCCTTGAGTTTCTATGAGAAGCTCTTTTTGACCAATATTTACAATTGCATCACCAATGGAAGCATCTCCGTGTGGGTGAAATTGCATGGATTGACCGATGATATTCGCGACTTTGTTAAATCGACCATCATCCATCTCCTTCATGGCATGCATAATTCTTCGCTGCACAGGTTTCAATCCATCTTCGATTGCCGGAACAGCCCGTTCTAGAATTACATAAGAAGCATAATCCAAAAACCACTCTTTATACATTCCCGTCACCGGGACTGATGTGTGCAGGGAGTCGTCTCCGTTCGTAGGTAAATTGTTATCGTCACTCATATTGTCGTACAGTATTTTTTAAGCTGATGGTTATAGAACCATTCAACTCAAAATCTAAGTCATTGATTGAAAATCCACTATTAGCTGATTGTCAGTTAGGCAGCTTCATTGTCCTCTTCAGGCTCTTCCTCTTTTTTAGGATCTTCCAGAGCCAAATCCTTCTCTATCTTCAAGTTTTTGATGATAAAGTTCTGGCGGTTTGGTGTGTTTTTGCCCATGTAGAAAGTAAGCAAGTCAGCAATCTTAGTTTCTTTATTCAGAATGATGGGCTCCAAGCGAATGTCTTCACCGATAAAGCCACCAAATTCCTCTGGAGAAATCTCCCCTAACCCTTTAAATCGGGTAATTTCTGGCTTATTTCCAAGTTTATGAATAGCTCGCTGTCTTTCTTCGTCAGTGTAGCAGTAAATGGTTTCTTTCTTATTTCTAACCCGGAAAAGAGGCGTTTCCAAAATGAATAAATGGCCGTTTTTCACCAAGTCAGGGAAAAACTGTAAGAAGTAAGTCATGATAAGCAAGCGAATGTGCATGCCATCGACATCAGCATCAGTAGCGATTACAATCTTTCTATAGCGAAGGTTCTCAATTCCGTCTTCAATATTCAAAGCATGCTGGAGCAAGTTGAATTCCTCATTTTCATACACCACTTTTTTGGTCATACCGAAGCAATTCAACGGCTTACCTCTAAGAGAAAAAACAGCCTGAGTCTGCACATCACGGGATTTGGTAATAGATCCGGAGGCAGAATCCCCCTCTGTGAGGAAAAGCATTGTATTCGCCTTTACATCATCATTTGCCTTTGGATCATCGTAATGAACTCGGCAATCTCTGAGCTTTTTATTATGAAGATTGGCTTTTTTGGCTCGCTCATTCGCCAATTTCTTAATTCCGGAAATCTCCTTTCGTTCTCGTTCAGATTGAAGGATTCTCTTCAAGAGTGCATCTGCAACCGCCGGATTTTTGTGTAAGTAGTTATCAAGCTCAGTTTTTAAGAAATCATTGATAAACGTGCGGACAGTGGGCCCATCTGGTCCAACAGATTGAGAACCAAGTTTAGTCTTAGTTTGAGATTCGAAAACAGGCTCTTGTACACGAATGGAAATCGCAGCTACCACACTTTGACGAATATCAGAGGCGTCATAATCCTTCTTAAAGAATTCTCTCACTGTCTTTACAACAGCCTCACGGAAAGCCGCCAAGTGCGTTCCACCTTGCGTGGTGTATTGCCCATTGACGAATGAATAATACTCTTCTCCATACTGATTGGAGTGAGTAAGAGCCATTTCTATATCATTCCCTTTCAGGTGAATGATCGGGTAGCGCTGGCTTTCTTCGTCTATTTTATTAGAAAGAAGATCGAAAAGTCCTCGATCTGAAAAGTACTTTTTACCATTATAATTAATCGTGAGGCCAGCGTTTAGATAAGCATAGTTCCAGATTTGATTTTCTAAGTATTCGGGAATGAAATGATAGTTTTTAAAGATGCTGGCGTCAGGAGAAAATACCACTTTGGTTCCGTTCCGATCTGATGACTTTGATACAGGAGCATCATTTACCAATATTCCTTTTTCGAATTCAGCAACTTTGGTTTCTCCTTCCCGGTAAGCTTGAACTTTAAAAAAATCAGAAAGTGCATTTACAGCTTTTGTACCTACACCATTAAGTCCTACTGACTTTTGAAAAGCTCCTGAATCATATTTACCACCAGTATTGATTTTGGACACACAGTCAATCACTTTCCCAAGCGGAATACCACGACCGTAATCCCGAACTTCCACTTTGTGCTCCGAGATTTTGACGTCAATGGTCCTTCCATATCCCATCATGTGTTCATCGATGGAATTATCCAAAACTTCTTTTACCAAGACATAGATACCGTCATCCTGGGCACTTCCATCGCCCAATTTCCCGATATACATACCCGGTCTTAGTCTGATATGCTCCCTCCAATCAAGGGATTTAATACTGTCTTCTGTATATTTTACTTCTCCAGCCATAATTTTATTGACGCTTATTCTGCTCAAGAATTATTTTTTACCTGATTGAATTTTCCCACTAGAATACCAAACAAACCTAATACCCAGAGCACAAAAAGGCCTGGAATGAGGTAGAAAAAGAAATTAAATTGACTTGCTGCGATTACTTCCTGATTGTTGATAGCGTGGGTGTAAAACACCAACATTCCTAAACTCAGATTTAGAATGCCACCAAAGGAATAAAACCAAGCCAAATAATAATCGCGAAACCTATCGCCAATTGGGAAAACACGGATCAATCCTTTGTGATTTTTGGTTTCTAGCAACTTTGGAGGAAGCAAGACAATCACATTCATAATTATAAAAATGGCAATCATTCCATAGAAAAATGCGCCCTTTTCAAGCTTTTCAGGTGATAACCCATTTTCATCGTAACTATAGCTGACATTTTCAGGCAACGCAGAATAGAAATAAAGCAGGAAGAAAATGAAGAGGGTGACACTAAGGAAATAAAAGGCTTTTCCGAATCGGTAATACATAATTGAGGGAAATTGAATGTGCTAATATAAAGGATTTGAGCAAACAGAATTCGACTTCTCGATGTTCCTTTTATCATTATCTTTGACAAGTAGCTTCAGAAAAACACCCAAAATAATGAACCTCAGTCCAGTAGTGATCGCGATCCCGATGTATTTCATCTTGATGGCAATAGAAATGATTGCACTCAGATTTCAAAAACATCCCGGATATAGACTCAATGATGCCGTTACGAACATCAATTGTGGAGTAATCTCACAAGTCACTGGCGTATTTATCAAAATCCTTTCCATCGGTATTTATACCTTGATTTATCAGCACCTTGCATTCTTTCAAATCCCTAATAACGTTTGGACATTTTTCTTGCTCTTTTTCTTATATGACTTTTGCTACTATTGGGCACATCGAATGAGTCATGAGATCAATTTATTCTGGGGAGGACACGTAGTGCATCACTCCAGCGAGGAGTACAATCTATCAGTTGCACTTCGGCAAAGTAGCACACAAACTATTTGGACATTCTTCTTTTATTTTCCGCTTGCCCTGTTGGGTTTTGATCCTGTGATGTTGGTTTTGGCCTCGGGAATCAATCTCTTATACCAATTTTGGATTCATACAGAGGCAATAGACAGAATGGGTTTCTTAGAAAAATTCATGAATACTCCATCGCATCACCGAGTTCATCATGGCCGCAATCCGAAGTATATTGATAAAAATCACGCTGGAACTTTCATCATTTTCGATAAGTGGTTTGGCACTTTTCAGGAAGAGGAAGAAAAACCAACTTACGGGATCACTACACCAGTCAAAAGTTGGAATCCTGTTTGGGTGAATTTGGCCCACTATTCTACTATGAAAGAGGAGCTCAAAATGATCCCAAATTGGTCAGATCGATTGAGATATCTTTTCAATAAACCTGGTTGGTTGCCAGATTATCTGGGTGGATATCGGGCTCCCAAGGAGATTGAAGATGATTATCAAAAGTTCGACACCGTAGTGCCCCCGTCATTAAATTGGTATGTATTTACCCAGTACATTTTCGTATTGCTCCTGACAGGATTCTTCTTGTTCAAAGTTGATTCTTTCACTTGGATTCCAAAAGTGCTTGTCAGTGTCTTAATCATTTGGACTACGGTAAGTTTTTCTGGGGTTTTTGAAAAAAGAAACTGGTATTTACCTCAGGAGCTAGTAAGAATTGTAGCTTTTGCTGGAGTTGTCTTTTTCCTAATTCAATCTCTCCTACCTTTGCCGATTCTAATTGGAATTTTAAGTGCTTATTCGCTTGCCTCCTTATTTTGGCTCTGGAAAAATCAGCAGCTTAAATCACAAATACCTTCTATCTCCCTGTAGATTATGACTAAATCACTTTTCCTTTTTACAGTACTTATTCTATCCATTTCTTTATCCTGTAGCTCAAAAAGAGATACAGGCAGTATGAATATGGAAAACTGGAAAGCGGATCATTATGGGTGCAAAGGGTTAAGAATGCAAGATTTGGAAGAACTGGAGCGACTCAAAAATTCATTTTTGGGAGTTGACAATCAAGCCTTGATCAAAACTTTTGGACGCCCTGACCGAGTGGAATTGGTGGATAAAAGTCAGACTTTTTTCTTCTACTTTCTAGAGCCAAGCAATGCTTGCGAAGGGGTAGAAATAGAAAAAGAACCCCTAAGAGTTCTTTTTCGCTTGAATGCTATAAGTAAAGTTTCGGAAGTTACTATTACAACCCTGAACCCATAAAACAAAGCGCTGCGGCGCCCAGAGTTCCTGCATTGTTTTCTAAAGTGGCTTTTTTCAAGACCAAATCCTTACCATAATATTGCGTTAAATATTGCTTGATCGTACGGTCAAGTGTAGGCATCATGAATTCTAAACCCGCAGAAATTCCTCCTCCAAAGTAAACATCCGTCACATCTAATATTCTTATTGCAGATACAATCGCTTCTCCAAGAATCCGAGCTACTTCTTCAAAAACCATCAGAGAAACTGGATTTCCAGCTTTTGCAGTATCCACGAGTAAATGCGTCCCTAGCTCCGCACCTACCAAGACACCGGCTTTTTCCGGATACGCATCGATCAGTCGAGCCATGATATTCAATATGCCTTGTCTTCCTATGAGAGTTTCAAGTCTGGCTGCACCTTTGGAAAGCATATGTCCCATTTCCATGGCGTTGCCTCTGGAGCCTTTGAACACTTGTCCATCTAAAACCAAGGCACTTCCAATTCCTGTTCCCATAGTGATAAAAAGGAAATTTTGGGGAGGATCATCCTTTCCAAAATAAAATTCCCCTATGGCAGCAGCGGCAGCATCATTTTCTAGCGCAAAGAAATATTTTGGGTATTTCGCTAGTAAGTTTCCTTTCAGGTCAAACCCATTTAAACTAGGAATAGCCGGGATCTCCAAAGGTGTAGTTCTGTCTTTTGATATCATTCCAGGCAAGCCAATTCCTACCTCCTTTACCTGTGGATATTTGGTGAAATATTTGCCCAAACCTGCTATAAACGCTGGCCCAAAACCTTCAGGATGGTCACGATATGAAGTGGTGTCTTCCTTTACAAAGTCTAAAATATTGCCCTCTCTGTCAACAAGGCCGATTTTCAAGTGAGTTCCCCCCACGTCCACTCCAAGGAAATGTGCTTCCTGATTTTGCATAATATTATCTATAGGTTTATGGTTTCAAAAAAGCAAAAGAAAAGTATTACTTCCTATAATCCTTCCCAATCTGCTGGAAAATTTTGAAAACTGCAGGACAAACGAGTGTATTTTTAAGTGAAAGCTCTAAAATACCATGCATTTTTTTACGATCGGTATGTGGATACTCCCGGCATGCCTTGGGCCGATCTTCATAAACCAAACACTTATTATCTGCACCCAAAAAAGTGCAAGGCGAAGAATTTAATACAAAATCTCCATCCTCATCCCGATGTAAATATTCGTCAATGAAGGCGCTACTTTTCATTCGAAATACTCTCGCCAAGCGGTCAATGTCTGTATTCAAAAAAATCGGACTTGTTGTTTTACAGCAATTTGCACAGTCCAAACAACCTATTTCTCGAAATGCTTCTTGATGCAATTCTTCGAATTTTTCATCCAATACTTTAGGCTTTACTTTTTTAAGTCTAGCCTTCAATTTTTGATTAGAAGAATATTCTGATTTACTCTCTTTATTAAAATTTTTAAGGTCTATTTCCAAAATTTAGAAAAGTTAACTTATGAAAGTATTCACTTTGAGAAAATTAATTCTTTTATAAAACATAGATTTTCAGTATCTTAATAGGTAAATAAACCCTGAAACGCCATGAAAACACATCCTTCTGAACTTTACTTCTACCATTCTCCGGCACAGCCGGTGGATAAGCAAACCTTAGCTTATGCCAAATCGATTTCCAAATTTGTCAACTCTATAGACCTGACTAAAGAAAGGCTCACAGCCACCCAATGGCACAGTCTCTTAACTAAATTAAACTTAAGGGCCAAGGACTTACTTAACCGAGCTCATCCGGACTACCAACGATTCATCGCTGGCAAGAACTGGGATGATGAAAGTTGGCTAAATATCTTAATCAAATCTCCCAACCTCATTAAGGCCCCAATTGCCGCACTACGTAACAGGGCAATTTTGTGTACTACGCCAACAGATATTTTAAAGCTTAATTCGATGCATTTAGTCTAATGCCATCTGGTTCGATCTGAATCATTCTGGCTTTATATAATTGACCTATGCATTGTTTGAAATGCTTTTTGCTCATTCCCAATTGTTGCTGAATTTCCTCAGGAGCAGATTTATCGTGCAATGGCAAGAAACCTTTAGCCTCTAATATGGCAAGGATTTTTTCTGAGCCCTCGTCGTATTTTACTCGACCAGGAGGCAAGAGCTGCAAGTCCAGCTTACCATCTTCACGATTCTTTTTGATATAGACCTTCCGTTTTTCACCAAGCTCTAAAGGCTGGAAAACTTCATTTTTAAAAAGTAGGCCTTCATACTCATTATCTATAAGTACTTTGAAACCTAAATCGGTTTCCTCGAAAATTACTCCGTCAAGTTCTTTTCCTTCTTCCCAATCAAAAGGAGCTAAACGTAGAAAATCTCTATACTTATTTACTCCAATCAATCTATTGGTCTTAAAGTCGACACAAACCTTGACTAAGTATTTCTGGCCAACTTCCATGTTTTTACCCATTTCTGATTTGGGCACAAAAAGATCTTTTGGCAAGCCCCAGTCCACAAATGCACCAAATGAAGTCACTTCTTTAGCTTTCAAAACAGCAAACTCATCTAGAAGTGCCAAGGGCTTTTGAGTTACAGCAACCGGCCGATCCTCACTATCTGTATATACAAATACTTCGATTTCGTCTCCTTCCTTTTCTTCGCCTTTAAGGTATCCTTTTGGCAGTAAAAGTTCTTCCCCAGAGCTCAAGGCTAAGTAAGCACCGAAATCAGTAAATCTATTAATGGGTAATTTTGAAATTAGACCTAGTTCTTGCATGCGACAAAGGTAGCTAATAATCGCAGTTTGAATCTTAACTTTTGTGACAAACAAAGTCGGAGATCGAAAGTTAAAAAATTGGATTTACTACATGGCAGGAGTAGCTTTGAACTCTTCAACAGATAAATACCGTTGATTCTAAACCCAAATTCTAACTTTAATTTTTAATCACCTAAGTATGAAAAATATCTCAGTTATTGGTTCTGGCACTATGGGAAATGGCATTGCGCATGTTTTTGCGCAGCATGGCTATGATGTCAGCTTGATAGATATCAAGCAGGAATTCTTAGATAAAGCATTGGCGACCATCACCAAAAACCTTGATAGACAAGTAGGAAAAGGGCTGATTTCCGAAGAAGATAAAAGTGCAGCTTTAGGTAAAATCCAAACATTTACAGATTTGGAAAAGGGAGTGAAATCTGCTGATTTGGTAGTGGAAGCTGCCACCGAAAATATGGACATTAAATTGGATCTTTTTAGACAAATCGATCAATTCAGTCCTGATGCCGCCATCCTAGCAAGTAATACTTCTTCTATTTCCATTACCAAAATCGCTGCCGCTACTAAAAGACCAGGGCAAGTAATAGGAATGCACTTTATGAATCCAGTGCCTGTGATGAAGTTGGTAGAAGTTATTCGCGGATACGCCACTTCAGATGAGGTCACTGCGCAAATCATGACCTTATCGAACAACCTTTCCAAAGATCCTGTGGAAGTAAATGACTATCCTGGTTTTGTGGCAAACAGAATTCTCATGCCAATGATCAATGAGGCGATCTACTCCCTATTTGAGGGTGTTGCAGGAGTAAATGAAATAGACACAGTAATGAAACTTGGAATGGCTCATCCTATGGGGCCGCTGCAACTTGCAGATTTTATAGGATTGGATGTGTGTCTTTCTATTCTCAAAGTACTTCATGACGGATTTGGCAATCCAAAATACGCCCCTTGTCCATTGCTGGTAAATATGGTTCAAGCAGGCTACAAAGGAGTGAAATCTGGTGAGGGTTTTTACAAATACACCCCAGGAAGTAAGGATTCAATTGTGTCTCCGCGTTTCTCAAAATAAGAAAAAATGCACATTGCTGTATCCGGAAATATAGGTAGCGGAAAAACTACCCTTACCGAAAAACTGGCCAAACATTATGGCTGGAAAGCTGAATTTGAAGCTGTAGATAACAACCCTTATCTTCCTGATTTTTATGAAGATATGAAGAGATGGGCTTTTCACCTACAGGTATATTTTCTCAACTCTCGATTCAATCAAATTAAGAAGATTCAGGAGAGTGACATCCCTACTATTCAGGATAGAACAATCTATGAGGACGCATACATTTTCGCGGCTAATCTTTATAAAAGTCAGCTTTTGACTGAGCGGGATTATGAGAACTACCAGAGCTTGTTTTCAAGTATGATTTCTCATGTGAAAGCTCCTGATTTACTGATTTACTTAAAAGCGGATATTCCAAAATTGGTAGGTCAAATCGAGAAAAGAGGAAGAACCTATGAAACGACAATGCGCATAGATTACCTTAAAAACCTGAATACGCATTATGAAGAATGGATCGCTGGCTATAAAGAGGGTAAACTATTAATCATTGATGTCAATAACCTGGACTTTGTGGAGAATCCAGGAGATTTTTCATTCGTCGTGGAAAAAGTAGAGCGGGAGATTTTCGGTTTATTCTCTTGAGATTTTAAAGCAATAAAATTAATATACCACATAGCCACCTAGAAAAATATAGGTTTTAAAATTGAATCCCTATGAAATCTATATGGCTATGTGGTTTGATTTTTTTAGCCTTGATATTTCCTTAAAAACCAATTCAAAAGCATAGCTCTCTGCTCCTCTTTGGGGTTGATCAGCAACTGATCCAGACGCTTCAATGATCCACCTGTCATCAAGGTTTCAAAGGGAGTAATTCTAAAGAGCTTATACCCATGAATTCTTGTTTGTAAGTCATACTGAGCATCGTTATAAGCTGTCAGCTTCCATCCTATTGCTCCATTTCCAGAAAAATCCCCAGGCTCACTTGCCTCGCCAAAACATTGCTTTGCCACAGGTGCACCATTCCATATTCTTTGCTGCAGGCCAACTTTCAGGCATTCCTTCTCATAAGTTCTGCAAAGCCTTTTTTGAGTTTCTACAAAAGGATAATTCAATTCAGAATAAAGGTCTGATCTAAAAGTAATTAGTCGATATCTATTAAAGTGCAATTCTTCATCGTAAACGAAAAGATTTCTTCCAATTTTAAAATCTAACTTGAGCTTTTGCAACAAAGGAATATCTCCAGTGCCACCAAGGTCAGAATAGATTTCAGTAAGCCAGTTTCGACCTTTGGTATCTAAATATTTTGGTTCTATTTCCAAATCAAAATCCCGCTCAAAATCCACCTCTCCCTCACGTAAAATAAGGTCAAGTTGGCGGGTCATTAAGTTATCCATTGGGTTGGTTTTATCACAGCGAGATTGCTGTGTAAGTCTATGCAAATAAAAACGCTGGAGTTAGGTTACTTACTTTGAATCTTTTTCAAGGTCGTCTCCTATGCGTTGTTCTAGATTCCCTTTCGATCCAGGGAAAGTTGTTCTTTGAGAAATATCATATCCGATCCAACACATGATTAACATGAAAATCACAAATAGAATTAAAAAGATCTTCTTATTCCGTTGCATTTGCATTTAAATTTAAATCGATTGGACACAAAATTAACCAATCATAAGAAATCTCAGACCATTGTTCATGAAATATTGAATGAACCAGTCGGAAAAGTATACTTTTTCAAAATTGTGTTTAATTTTATGAAGAGAGTGACAAATGTACTTTTTACTTTTAATACCCTTTTTCACCCAATCATGTATCAATCCATAAGCGAGCAATCAATTTACCAGTTCTTTGGCGAAGATGAGCCAGAAATGATAAAGGAGATGATTGAGATCATTTTAGAAACCAACATCAAAGATTTAACCGAGTTGGATAAATTTCACAAGCTGAATGATTTCCCTACAATTAAAAAACGATGTCACAAAGCTAAACCTAGCATGAGCTATATAGGAGCTCAAAAAACTCGAAAATTATTAGAAGAAATGGAGAATAACCCTAATGATTTCCAGGTGCTAAATATCGACCTACAAACTCAATTATCTGCAATAGAAAAGGAGCTTAATAAGTTTCTAGAGACACTAAATTAAATCACAGAATAAAAACCCTAATGAAAATTCAGCGAAAACTACTGTTTCTGCCTTTGCTTTGCATTGCCTTTTTGCAAGCTCAGGCACAGTCCACTTTAAGTGTAGAGCACATCATGCGAGATCCCTTGTGGATGGGTACTTTCCCATCTTCGGCATCATGGAGTGATGACTCTCAAACGATCTACTTCCGTTACAATCAAGCACATGACCCAGCAGATTCCTTATATAAACTAGCACTGTCTAAAAAAGGCGATATTTCAAAATTGAGTTGGGCAGAAATGAGAGCCAACGAACGTAGTGGAGAAGAATTCAATTCAGACAAATCGCTCAGATTATATCAGAAAGACAAAAAACTAATGCTAGAAGTGATGGCGACAGGCATTTCGACCACACTAATTGAGTGGCCTGAAAACTTCTCAAATGCCAAATTCATGGCAAATGAAAATGAGATCTCCTTTGCATCAAAGAACAATCTTTATGTCTTCAACAGAACTTCTAAAACGACTAGAAAAGTCACCAATATCTCCACAGAATCAAAGCCAAAGGATAAGTCCAATACAAAAGATGAAAAAGTAGCTTGGTTGGAGTCTGAAAATCTGGAACTCTTAGACGTAGTAAAAGAGCGTAAAGAAAATGATAAAATGCGCCGGGAGTATCGTGAAGCTTTTCGCGATGCGGAGGAAGAGGAATTCACTTATTATACTGAAGGTAAAAGTCCAGTGAATCTTCAACTGTCTCCAGACGGCAATTACGCTACATTTTCCATTTACACTTCTTCTAGTAACAAGAATACCATTGTTCCTGACTATGTGGACGCATCAGGCTATACAACAGACCTCAACACGCGATCTAAAGTAGGTACAACGCCTACAAAAATGGAGGTCGGAATCTACGATCTTCAGCGCGACACAGTCTATTTTATCAGTACCTCAGATCTACCTGGTATAAAGGATTTACCAGATTATGTGACTGACTATCCTGACAAAACCTGGGAAGAAAAGGAAAGAGATGTCATGATTTCTAGTCCTTATTTCTCTCCTGATGGCACCAAGGCGATTGTCAACATAGGGTCTGCAGACAATAAAGACCGATGGATTGCGGCGATCGATTTGCAAACTGGAAAGCTGAATACCCTGGATAGACAGCGTGATGAGGCTTGGATTGCTGGCCCTGGAATAGGTAGATCATTCTTCGGTGGCACGTTGGGATGGCTTCCAGACAACAAGCACATCTATTTTCAATCTGAAGAAACCGGATATTCCCATCTTTATCTTCTAGATATGACAAATGGAGAGAAGAAAGCATTGACTTCTGGGAAATATGAAGTTTTTGATCCATTCCTTTCCAAGGACAAAAAGTCTTGGTATTTAACTACTTCTGAGGTTGATCCTGGAGAGCGTCATTTCTACAAGATGCCTGTGATGGGCGGAAAAATGGAGAAACTAACTTCCATGACTGGCAATAATGAAGTCAGCCTTTCGCCTGATGAGAAGAAGTTGGCCATTATTTACTCTTACAGTAACAAACCAGCGGAGCTTTACCTTCAAGACAATAAAGTGGGCGCCAAAGCTGAACAATTGACCTCAGGTCAAAGCGAAGAATTCAAAGCATATAATTGGAAAGATCCTGAAATCGTACGATTCACAGCAGAAGATGGGGCACAAGTTCCGGCGAGATTATATACGCCAGATCCAGCCAAAAAGAATGGTGCAGCAATAGTTTTCGTTCATGGTGCTGGTTACTTGCAAAACGTTCATAAATGGTGGAGTAGCTACTTTAGAGAATACATGTTCCACAATCTCTTGACCGATTTGGGATATACCGTTTTGGACATTGACTACAGAGGTTCTGCTGGATATGGAAGAGATTGGAGAACGGGAATATATCGTCACATGGGAGGAAAAGACCTTTCTGATCAAGTTGACGGCGTTAAATACCTCGTGGCTAACCATGGCGTTGACCCAGAGCGAGTTGGCTTATATGGCGGTAGCTACGGTGGATTTATCACGTTGATGGCACTTTTCAATGCTTCTGAAACTTTCAAGTCTGGTGCAGCGCTTCGATCTGTTACGGATTGGGCACATTACAATCACGGATATACAGCCAACATTCTGAATACTCCGGAAGAAGATCCAATTGCTTACCGACGTTCTTCTCCTATTTACTTTGCCGAAGGCCTAAAAGGAAATTTACTTATGGCACATGGAATGGTGGATGTGAATGTACACTTCCAGGATGTAGTGAGACTATCTCAGCGCTTTATTGAACTAGGAAAGGACAATTGGGAAATGTCAATCTATCCTGTAGAGGATCACGGGTTCGTAGAGCCTAGTTCTTGGACAGACGAATACAAGCGTATTCTAAAGTTGTTTAATAGTACTTTATTGGAAGAGTAAAAATTCAATTTTCAGAAAAAATGTGGCTGGTCTATCGATCAACCATTTTTTTTGTGGAAAAAACCTAATTAAATAGGAGAAGATTTTAAAACATTCACTGTGAGGGTATGAAAATAGTTTAAGAAAACCGGCTGTTTCTATGTCGCTGAAACCCTAAATCTATACCGCGCTTTCAGCGAAACCACTGCGGACTCTGTGGTTAAAAAAGAACTTATAAAAAAAGAGTCCCGGACATCCGGGACTCTTTTTCATTAATTAACTCATCAACAATTCAATAATCTGGGCGGGTACTTTCACACCCTCAACCTTATCATCGGCAATCTGTTTTCTTAATTCATATTCCAATTCGAAAATCAAACCTGAGACAAATACTTTGTCCATTCTCAGATCACTTTCAAACGAAGCGTATTTTCTCTTCCCCGTCAGGTCAATTCCATATTGATGGAAAACCTTTGAGATTTTGCGTAAATCAGTATAATTCTTCATTGGGCAGGTAGTTTAAACCCTTGCTAATCTTGCTGATTAGCAAGGGTTATTTTTTTTTATAATTCTTAGTCTTATTTGGAAAAATGAATCCAGTTCATTGTCATCTCAGTAAAAACCTGGCGTTGAGGCCGCATCGGTCACCCGACATCGGTCCTCGGTCATACTGGATTTTTTCTTAGACGTATGCGGCAGCTTCAGACTCAAACTCCTCAACATTGGTATCTTCGAGTTCGATTTGCTTTTTCTCTCCCTTACCGATTTTCACCATAAATCTGTCAAACAAATAGTAGATCACAGGCACTACGACCAGAGTCAGGAACATAGAAGAAAGCAAACCGCCGATGATCACCCAAGCCAAGCTATTTTTCCACTCAGCACCTGCACCGGTTGCCAAAGCAATTGGCATCATACCAATCACCATTGCAATCGTAGTCATCAGAATTGGGCGGAAACGAATCTTCACAGCTTTCTCCAAGGCTTCTTTCACGGCAACTCCTTCTTCTTTAAGTTGATTGGTGAAATCGACCAAAAGGATCGCATTCTTAGCTACAAGCCCCATCAGCATGATCAGACCCATGATAGAAAAGATACTTAGCGTTCCTTTAGTCAGTGCCAAAGCAAGCAAGGAACCGATCAATGCCATAGGAAGTGAGAACATCACCACCAATGGATAGACATAAGAATCATACAAGGCTACCATGATCAAGTAGATCAAAATAATAGAAGCCAAAAGGGCAATTCCTAAGGATCCAAAACCTTCTGCTTGATTCTTCATATCACCATCGTAGTTGATCTGAACCTGCTGTGGAAGATCCATTGCATCGATAGCTGCTGTCAACTCGGCGCCAACCGTTCCAGAAGGAACACCAGCTACCTGAGAGGTGATTTTCACAGAAGAAACCCGATCTCTACGCTCTAACTTAGTCGGACCTTCCGACTGATTTACTGTCGCGAATTGCTCAAGCTTCACCAGCTGACCTTTTCTATTGAGAAAAGTAAGGTTCTGAACATCCGAGATTGACTTTCTATCAAACTCATTCAGCTTCACTAGGATATCATATTCGTAATCACCATCAGTGTACTTAGAATCGTCATTACCGTTGAATGCCACCTGAAGCGCTCCACCCACCATATCCATGGAAAGTCCCAGCTCATTCATTTTAAAACGATCCACTTCTACGCGGATTTCTGGATTACCATCTTCCAGAGAGCTTTCAATCTTTCTTGTGCCTTTCAATCCAGCTAAAATTCCTTCGATTTTTTCGGAAACTACCCGAATAGAATCCTTGTCAGGACCGGAAACAATCACCTGTATCGGTGCATCGTTTGCAGTACCCATGATAGAAATTGGAACACCTGTGTATTCTGCTCCGGTAATATTCTCCTCCAAGTAGTTTTCAAGATTTCTGGCATAATCCGGTCCAGTCATAGACCTAAACTCAGGAGCAACCAGTTTCACCAAAATCTCAGAAGTAAATGGAGAAGATTGAGAACCAGTAAACTGCCCACTTGCTACACCAACAGTGGTAAATACTTCAGTGACTTCAGGGAGTGTTCTCAGATAATCTTCCACCTCACGAGTCTTGAAGTTAGTTTGCTCCAGTGTTGCATCCTTTGGAAGTTCCAGCCTAAGCAGGAATTCTCCTCTATCTCCTTCAGATACGAATTCGGAGCCGATAAAGCCTTTTATCACTAAGAAAAAAGATGAAATAAAGAGTACAAATGTGATCCCCAACAAAGCAACTTTATGTGCAAATCCCCATCTCAAAATACCAACAAGCCAATCCACAAAAGCATCCAAGCCTGCCTCAAAACCATAGACGATTTTTCCAAAAAAGGAATTCTTATCCAAATGCTCCAGCTTGGAAAATCGTGATGTGAGTAGTGGAATCAAGGTAAAAGCTACCAGTAAACTGATCAAAGTCGCTGTGGCAACGGTAATACTGAACTGAGCCAAAATCCCTCCAATCAACCCTCCAGTCATCGCCAGAGGTACGAATACCACAATAATCACCAAGGTAATGGAGACTACTGTAGCACCGATTTCCCGGATACCATCGTAGGAAGCCTGAGCGATAGTTTTACCCATTTCCAGGTGACGGTAGATATTTTCTATCACCACAATGGCATCATCCACTAGGATACCAACCACTAGTGAAAGTGCCAGCAATGACATGAGGTTCAGAGTAAATCCTGCCAAGAACATGACCGTGAATGTCGCCACAATGGAAGCCGGCACAGCAACCATCACGATCACTGCATTACGGATACTGTGTAAGAACAACAGCATGATCAAAGCCACCAGTACAACTGCAATAATCAAATCAGTAATTACATGATTCGCTGCCTCCAATGTAAACTCAGAAGTGTTTTGGGAGATTTGGAATGAAACTCCCTCTTTAGCGTAGGTCTGCTCCAGGGTGTTGAGCTCATTTACCAAAACCTCAGAAACCTCCACGGCATTGGCATCAGACTGTTTTTGTATAGTCAAGCCAATTGCAGATTTGCCGTTTAGTCGTGTCAAAATATCCTCGTCTTTATAGGAATCCTCCACCTCTGCAACTTCTTTCAGCTGTATTGGCGATTCATCGTCACGGTAAGCAATTACCAGATTCTCTATATCCTGAATGTTTTGAAACTTACCGGCAAGACGAATTAAAACCTGTCCTTCATCGTCCTTCAGTCGTCCTGTAGGAAAATCCAAGTTACTTGCATTGATCGTCTGGGCTACAGCGATGGGCGAGATCCCATACCCGTCCAGCTTGTTTCTATCCAAATTCACTTTAATCTCACGCTCTGTACCGCCGAGCATGTTGACCTGAGCCACACCTTTGATCTGAGCCAAAGAAGGCTGAATCTTATTTTTGATCAAATCATAAAACTCAGACGGATTCAGATTGGAATAAACAGCCAATTGCATAATAGGCAAATCATCCAAGTCAAACTTACCCAAGCTTGGAGGATCTGCATCTTCAGGAAGATCACCCAAGATCGCATTGATTTTACGCTGCGCATCTTGCATGGAATAATCCACGTCTGCTCCTGCTTCCAATTCAATAGTGATGATAGAAACACTCTCTTGAGAAATCGAATTCATAGATTTGATCCCTTCCAAGGAGGCTACAGCATCCTCAATTTTCTTTGTTACTGAAGTCTCCACTTCAGAAGGCGCTGCGCCAGGATATACCGTGGAAATGGTCACTACGTTGGTTTCCATTTTTGGTAAAAGCTCGTAAGACAATTGTGTGTAGGAAAAAATCCCCAGCAAAGTCAGTACGGTAAACAGCACGACCACCATGGTCGACCGTTGTATGGATATTTTAGTGATTTGCATAGCTTACTGAACTTTCACTTTGGTACCTTCTTTCACATTGATCAGACCAGAAGCGATCACTTCGTCACCAGCTTTTAGCCCATCCAAAATTTCAACTGTTCCATCATCCAGCGGATTGATTTTCACTGGCTGGTAAACAGCTGTACCATCTTTGATAAGGTAAACACCTGGATTTTTCAAGCTTCCGGAGATGGATTTTCTGTCAATTTTGAGCACTTTCTCATCCTGAGAAAATTTAAATTGAGCCGTTCCAAACATACCCGGCTTGATTTGATCTTGATTTTTACTCGTCATGATCAATTCCACTTGGTATTTGAAAGAAGCATCTGCCATATCAGATATGAAATGTACTTTACCTGTAAATTCCTGATTGGAAATGGCGTTCACTTTCACCGCGATCTCTTCGCCTTTAGTTACTTTTGCTATTTCACTTTCAGTGACGTTCACCGACAATTTCAGAGGAGACTTATTGATAATATCTGCCAAAGGCATTCCTGGGCTCACTAAAGCGCCCAATTCGTAATAATCTTCATTGATAAAACCAGCAATCGGAGCAGTCACCTGTGTGTCGTCCAGTCTCTTTTTCAAAGCTGAAAGTTGTGCATCAGCGATTTTGAAGGCATTTTCACTTTCTTCAAACTGTTTTTTAGTAATCGCATCAGTCGCAGCCAGATTTTCAAAACGCTTCAAGTCTTTCTCGGCTTGATCTCTTTTTAGTTTGGCAATCGTATAATCCGATCGAATCAAACGATCATCGATTTGCACGATTAAATCGCCTTTTCTTACGTAATCGCCTTTTCTTCTTTGGATTTTCACAATCGCTCCAGAGGTCTCAGACATTAATTTCAATTCCTGAGAAGGTTCAAAAATCCCATTTGCTTCGAAATTCCTGTTTACAGTCTTTTCTTCCACTTTTTCCACAGTCACAGAGATAAACTCGCTGGACTTCATGGCAAGTGTGGCTGCTTCGTTCATTTCTTCCTTGTTGTTGTAAAGCGTGAAAGCTACTGCTCCTACCCCAACCAGGAGCAAGGCTATAATGATTAACTTTTTCATCGTTTCGTTGGTATGAGTTTTCTATTAGAGTAAAAGATTTTTGATTTTCCCCGAAGAATTCAGAATCTCCAATTGGGCAATTCGAACCTGGATAATTTGATTGTTGTAGTTGGCCTGAGCCTCACGCTGTGTTGTCTCGGAATCGAGCAAATCTGTAAGTGGACTTAACCCTTCTTTGTATAGCAGAGTGGTTTCCTCAAAAACATCATTTGCCAGGTCCAGATTGCTGTCCAGAGACGCTAGGGTATTTAAAGAATTGTAGTATTTGTTTAGCGCATTTTTATATTCCAACTCAGCTGCGTCTTCTGCCTGTAAGCGATCTAGACTCAATTGCTGAGCGCTGACTTTAGATTGAGCAGCTTTGTATTTAGTCTGCATCCCATCGAAAATTGGGATCTGTAGTTTCAAACCAATTAAAAACCCCTGATACCAAACTCTTCCCTGACTTAAAAAATCAAATTCAGAAGAGAAAGCATTTTTGTTCCAATCAGCGAAACCAACCAACTGAGGCTGATGCGCTGCCTTGATGTTCTTGTATTCGAATTCATACAATTTCTCTTGTACACCCAAAACCTGAATATCTTTTCTGTCGAAAATGTTGAAATCCTGCAGCTGAAAATCCTTTATTTTCTCATCCATATCTGCTGCAGATTGATCCAAATTGATCTCAGCATCTACCGGTATTCCCATTAGTAACTTCAGATACCCTGCCCGTTGAAAAATAGCTATCTCCAGATTTACCAGTTCGCTTTGAATTGAGGTCAAATTCACTTTTACCCGATTCAAGTCTACTTTTCTGGCTAGATCATTATCGTATTGAGATTGTAGAATATTTTGAAGACTTTTCAACTGATCTATGTTGGCCTGAAGATTTTCTTTCTGAAGTTCCAGCTGAATCACGCCCAAGAAATTCATGGAGATTTCGTGGATCACATTTTCTTCCGACTGCTCAGACAGAATGCGATAAAACTCTTCACCCGTTTTTGCTGCTTTCAAACCAATGAGATAGGAATTGCTAAAGATCAACTGGTTCAATTCAAAGCCAGCTTTCAAAGACTGTGGCACGCCAAGCGCAATCACCTGAATTTCGTTTGGATCCCCACCGAAAATCCCACCAGGAACGGCTTGAGGAAATACATCCAGAAAATTGTTGTATTGCCCGTAAGCAGAAAACTGAGGAAGGCCTGCTCCACGTATTTCGTTTCGCTGATAGGTTGCCTTCTCCTCATCTAGCATAGCTTTTTTCAGCGTGCGGTTATTTTCCAAACCAATCTGAATACTTTCTTTCAAAGTAAGCGTATCTGGCAAGCTGAACTCCTGCGCTGCTTCTTGACCCATAGCCATAGCTGGAGCCATCAGGAAAAATGCATAGGTTAAATACTTCTTTAACATGTCGTTGAATAATAGTTAGTTATAAAATATATAGTTGGTTCTGTTTTTAATGAACTTACTGTTCAAATTTTTTTAAGCTTGTTGTCGCTTGAATCGTTCAAATAGTGCAGGGATTTCCTTTTTGAAGAAGCCCAAGAACTCAGAAAAGTCTTTCATTTTACAATTGAATTCATGATTCTTTTCAGTTCTGACTTCAAGCACCTCATCGATGAATTTTTGGATTTCGGCAATGTTTTCCAATTCCTTGGCAAAGTCCTCTCTCCAATCACTTAGTTTCAGCGCAAAATACCTTTTACGATCACCAGGACGGGTTGAATAGATACATCTATCTTTTGCTTGTAGAAAAGTCAATGCATTACTAACTGCACTTTTACTGACTCCGAGTTGCTCCACTATTTCATCAAATGAAACCTCCCCATCTTCATGAACCAAAAGCAAACCAATGATTCTTCCCACCAAAGGCTGCATGCCCTTATGCTCGTGAAATACACCAATTCGTTCGATCAATTCTTTATGTCTTTCAGTTAATACCATCTTCGTTCTATTTGGGTTATGGGCTAGTAACGGGACAAAGATACACAAAGTTCAGTTAGTTCTGCAAATACAGAACAAAGTTTTATTAAATATTTTTGACAATGACTTTCTGCCCAGTTTTGAGAAGATCAACCTAAGTGATCTTTATTTACTGGTTGTTTCAGTAAGTCGTCTCCGAAAATTCTTTTCCGGTGATTCTCTCCCCATACGTGAAGTGCAGCTATTACATCATTGAGCGTCTCACCGTACTTGGTCATGGTGTATTCTACTGTCACAGGAAAAGTATCATACACCGACCGTTTCACAAGCTGGTTCATTTCCAGATCACGAAGCTCTTTCGAAAGCATTCGGTCTGTTATCCCTGGGACTTGCTTAGAAATTTCCGAAAATCGCTTATATCCATGCAGTAAAGCTACGATAATTGGGAGCTTCCATTTTCCATTCAATACATCCAGCGCATCCTGAACTGGGCGGATAATCCCTGTGCATTGCGTATGATTTGACTTATCTAACTTTTCCATAACATCCTCTCAAATAGAATTAGGCTATACTATACCGAAGTATAGTACTATATCCTAGTATAGTACTTACAAATGTATAGTTAATTACCATAGGTTTGCAAAAAATATTTCAATCTTATGACGAACAAAATAATTTATTGGACATCCACCTCACTGGTTTCATTGATGATGCTTTTCAGCGCATATGCTTATTTCACCGATCCAAATGTATCGGCTGGATTTACCGCAATGGGATTTAAGGACTTCTTCCGAATAGAATTGGGAGTTGCAAAAATACTAGGCGCACTTGTACTACTGCTTCCTTTTTCCCAAAAACTCATAAAAGAATGGGCTTATGCAGGATTTGGTATCACTTTCATCTCAGCGTTCATTGCTCATTCAGCAAATGGAGATCCCGTTTCCGCTATGATTATGCCTTTGGTAGCACTTGCGTTATTGGCAGTTTCGAGAGTATTCTTAGCAAAAATCAGCTAATAATAGCTTATCATGAAAAGCATCCTAGGAGAAGTCCAGGATGCTTTTTTAATTTAAAAATTGGAAGGCACAAGAACTTTAAACTGGTTGAATACATTTGTTAAAGCACAATCCTTAAAAACTATGCCGCTGATCTACGTCAAAAATATGGTTTGCCCTAGGTGTATTGCTTCGGTTTGTAAGACCTTGGATAACTTGGGCCTCTCCTATTCCTCTGTTGATTTGGGGAAAATCAGGTTAGATTCATCTCCCAATAATCAACAAAAAATAACTTTGGCTGAGAAACTGAAAGCAAATGGTTTCGAACTGCTTGAAGACGGAAAGTCAGCTTTAATTTCTCAGATCAAGAGTCTCTTAGTTGATCAAATTCAACATTCGAAGGAATACTTGGCTGAAAACTACTCAAACTATATCGCAGAAAAGCTAAATCATGAATACACGTATTTGAGTAAACTTTTTTCGCAGGTAGAAGGCATTACCATCGAAAAGTATATCACTAAATTAAAAATAGAGCGGGTGAAGGAATTGATTTCATACAATGAAAAAAATCTGTCAGAAGTCGCTGATCTCCTCAATTACAGTAGTGTTGCTTATCTCTCAGCACAGTTTAAGAAAGAGACTGGGATGACGCCTTCTGAATTCAGAAAACAAATAAAATCCGGAAGAAAAAGCCTAGATCAGATCTAATCCTGCTTCTAAACTCTAAATTCTTCCCATTTGATGATTTATTGCCATTTTTTGAATGAAAGCTAATAGTCAATCGAGCGAGTTTGCCTTGTAGTTAAAACCTGAGCGTTTATCTTTGGACTTGAAAGAAAATTCAATGATTATTTAATAATTCTCATTTTTCCAATCAAACCTCATACTATCAAATAACCCTCCAATTCACATGATTTTGAACAAACATGTAGGCTTGTTTGCCACCGCCTTTGCCTTACAGCTTGGTATTGTGCAAGCACAGCAAAATCCTGTCACGCTTGACCTGAGTTCCTTTGAAGGAAACAAAGGCAGCTGGACAGAAGTAGGAAAAGTCTGGGCTAACCCTACTATTCCTAATGAACTTCAAGCTGCAGATGGCTCCGGAGTTTTTGCAAATCTTCCTACCAAGAAAAATCCAGGAGCCGACATAGTTACCAAAGACAAGTATGGCGATCTAGATCTTTCATTAGAGTACATGGTAGCTCCAGGCTCTAACTCTGGCGTTTACCTCCAAGGAAATTATGAAATTCAAATCCTGGATAGCTGGACTACTACCACCACCAAACCTGGTGACAACGGCGGGATCTATCAGCGCTGGGACGAAAGCAAGCCTGAAGGCCAAAAAGGTTACCAAGGATATGCTCCAAGACAAAATGCTAGTAAAGCTCCTGGTGTTTGGCAAAAACTGGAAGTCTCTTTTCAAGCTGCAAAATTCGACGCATCAGGTAGCAAAATCGAAAACGCACGTTTCCTTTCCGTGAAACTCAATGGCGTAACTATTCACGAAAATCTGGAAGTTTTTGGCCCTACCCGCGGCTCTATGACTGGCAAAGATGTGGCCGAAGGTCCTTTGAGAATCCAAGGAGATCACGGTGCTGTAGCATTCAGAAACGTTGAAATCATCCCATTCAATGCTAAAACTCCAACCGTTTCTAACGTAAGTTATGAGACATATCAAGGTTCCATCAATAACCTGGAAGAGCTAGCAGGAAAAACAGCCGTAGCCAAAGGGACTGTTGCTACTTTAAGTGAAGTGCCAGCATCAGTTTCTGATGTGAATTTGACAAAGTATACTGCAAACTTGAATGTGGATGAGCCTGGTGAATACCAAATCACACTTCAAGTTCCAGGCGGACTTGCTGGTTTTGCTGCAGGAGCTGAAAGCATTTCTAGTCTATCTGATAGAGGAGTTCGAGTTCGAAAGCAATTAAAAGCTGGAGATAACACTATTCAGATTATTGCTTCCAAAAACAGAAATTGGTCAGTAGATGGATTCAATCTTTCAATATCTGGGCCTGGACTTAGAAGCACTGATCTTTTGGTTTCAGAAGCTGGAGCTTCTCAAGCTACTGATCCGATATTGGTAGACGCAGACGAAACTCCAGTTTTGCGAAGCTTCCGTGACTATCCTGGTTCAAAAAGATTGAGTCACGTAGTTTCAGTTGCCAGTGAGGAGCAGGTAAACTATGCGTACGATATGGAAACAGGTACGCTGATCCAAGTGTGGAGAGGTGAATTCCTAGACGCTACCCCTATGTGGAATAGCCGTGGAAACGGTGTTTCTGTTCCTCGTGGTGCAGTAATTAACCTGAGCGCGCCAGCAGTCAATGCGGTAAACAGCGACTACTCCGCTTCAGAAGAATTCCGAACCAAAGGTTATCAGTTAATGGATGGTTCAGAAGATATTGTTTTCTCATATCTTCTTGCTGATCAAGCGGTAAAGGATGAAATAAAAATTCTGGAATCAGGAAAAGGAATCAATAGATCCGTCTCTGGAATTGGCACAGGCTATTACAAAGTAGCTGCGGGTACAGAGATTCAAAGAATCAATAAAGGCTATTATTTATTGCCTGAAACCGGTGTCTACCTGCAATACGATGAAGCGACTTTCGGAGCTCCAGTGGCCCATTCCGTTGATGGTACTGCTGGGATTTTCTTGCCTGCAAAGGGAAACATCGTTTACAATCTTCTCTTTTAATCCAAAGACAGCGCAAAGATGAAAAAATTACTAAAGAATAAATTCACAAAAATTGCCTTTGGAATAGCAGCTGCAATTCAGCTTTTTCCAGGGCAAGTAGATGCACAGGAATCTCCAAAAGAAGAGGACTTCTTTAAAATCATGCGAGTTACAGCTCCAGAAGGCACCCTTCTGGAAGTTGGTGGCATGACCGTTTTGCCAAATGGTGACCTCGGCGTAGCTACGCGTAGAGGAGACGTATTTATAGTGGAGAACCCTACGAGTTCTAAGCCTTTTTTCAGGAAGTTCGCCTCCGGTCTTCATGAGATTTTAGGTCTTCATTACGAAAATGGCGCATTTTACATGGCCCAGAGAGGTGAGTTGACCAAATTGGTGGATACAGACCAAGACGGAACTGCTGATTTATATGAAACAGTTTATGCTTGGCCGATTTCTGCACACTATCACGAATATAGCTTCGGTCCTAAAGTAGGTCCTGACGGCTCATTCTTCGTTTCTGCCAACGTTGCTTTTGGCGATCAGGAATGGTGGAGAGGCGAAAGCCGCGAACCAATGAGAGGCTGGATCATGAAAATAAACCGTGATGGAAGCATGGAGCCTTATGCTACTGGGATGAGATCTCCAGCTGGTTTGGGAATGCTAGGCGATCAGTTGGTTTACACAGAAAATCAAGGTGATTACATGGGTTCAGGTGGGCTTTGGTTTATCGAAAAAGGAGATTTCACAGGTCACCCAGCAGGTTTGGTATGGACTGGACGCCCGGATTCTCCTTTGAAATTAACCACAGAGGAATTCAACAAAGTAGTGGATCCACAAAAGGTCCCAAATGGTAACGGTGGATTTCTGAAGCCAGAAAACGTAATCGATGCACCTTATATCACCATGGCACAAGCCAAGGAAAAACTTCCTGATTTGAAGCTTCCGGCAGTATGGTTGCCACATGGTATTCAGGGTATTTCCAACGCCGAACCAGTTTTGATCCCTGAAGGCACTTTTGGACCATTTGAAGGACAGGTTTTGATTGGTGACCAAGGTCAAAGTAAAATCATGCGAGTAGTTCTTGAAGAAGTAGGTGGTGTGATGCAAGGTGCTTCGATTGATTTTAGATCTGGTTTCCAGTCAGGAATCTTAAGAATGGCTTGGGCAGCAGACAAATCCTTGTTCATCGGAGAGACCAATCGTGGTTGGGGTTCCGCTGGCGAAGCTAATGAAGGTTTGCAGCGCTTAGTTTGGAATCATAACATTCCTTTCGAAATGAGAACAGTTAAAGCTCAGCCAGATGGATTCTTAATTGAGTTTACCAAGCCAGTCAATAAAGCAACTGCTGAGGATTTGACTTCTTATTCGGTGGAAAGCTTCACTTATAAATACTACCCAGTTTATGGTAGCCCACCAGTTGACAATAAAAACCTAAAAATTCTTGGTGTAGAAGTAGCTGCCGATGGTATGTCCGCAAGAATTGCCGTGGAAGGTTTGAGAGAAGACTACGTGCACAAGCTTAGCCTTAATGGTGTTCGTGCAGTCGATGGAAGCTTCTCGTTAGTCCATCCAGATGCTTACTACACTCTTCACAAAATTCCTGCTGGAGCAAAAATGGCAATCAAAACGCCAACTCCTGAGCCTGTAAAAGAAGTAGCGGCAAAACCTGCTCCAGCCAAACCAGCCCCAGCGAAGGCCATTGCTTCTGCGATTCCAACAGATGCAGAGATCAAGACGATTTTGGCAAAAAACACCTGTTCAGCTTGTCACATGAAAGACAAAAAGGTTATTGGCCCAGCTTATGAAGAAGTAGCGAAGAGAAGATATTCTGACGAAAGAATCGTTGAATTGATCTATAATCCTGAGCCTCAAAACTGGCCAGATTATGCGACTCCAATGCCTCCGATGGCACAGGTATCCAAAGAAGATGCAATGAAAATTGCCAAGTGGATTAATTCATTGAGATAAATTTGGTCCACAGTCGACAGACAATTGTAAACAGAAGTTTTGATATAAAAGGCTTAGCGAAATAAATCGCTAGGCCTTTTTTTTGGCTATTGTAGTTCATGTGATCGTACCATAGAACGGCACATTTATAGCTAATTCAGATCCAAAAGAAATCCTCGTTCCGTAGGGACGATTCGTGTATTCATCTTTACCATGCGTTCCGATGGAACGCTTACCCACAATCCATATTTATTTCTACCAACCAATTGTTCCTATGGAACAAACGAAACAAGTCCAGCTTCTGGAGAAGCAGGCCAACATATTAAGTTGCGTTCTCTGCGTTATCCTCTGCGAACTCCGCGGTTAGCAAAAGCCATAACGCAGTGTTCCGATGGAACGCTAAATTTATATCTGCAAACCATTTCTACAGACGAAATGCCCCGAATGGGCCATTTTCCAAAATAGTCCAGCTTCTGGAGAAGCAGGCCAACATATTAAGTTGCGCTCTCTGCGTTATCCTCTGCGAACTCCGTGGTTAAAACACCCGACCACAAAATCTCATAACTTTTCCTCAAAATTCCATAACAACTCCCTCCTATCATCTTCCTAAGTTTGTAAGGTCGAATCAAGACAAATGAACATATGAAAGATTCAACCCAATCCGTACATAAAGAAACTTTTCCGGTCACCGGCATGACTTGCGCAGCATGTGCCTCTTCTGTGGAAACCATACTTCAATACACCGACGGAGTTAAATCCGCTCAGGTAAACTTTGCCAGTAGCACCGTTTTGGTAGAATATACTGATGAAATCAACCCTGAGGGTTTGAATGACGCACTTACCGCAATTGGCTACGGATTGATCACCGAGAAAGAGAATGTGGAAGAAAAGGTCTCCACCAACCAAAAGGAACATTACAAAGAGCTGAAAAGGGATACCATAGGAGCCGCTATTTTGACGGTTCCAATTTTTATTATCGGTATGTTTTTTATGCATTGGAAGCCTGGAGCATGGATTTCTCTCATTTTATCTATTCCCGTTCTTTTCGTTTTTGGAAAGAGATTTTTCGTTAGTGCTTGGAAGCAAGCAAAAAACAGAAGTGTCAATATGGACACTTTGGTTGCTTTGAGTACGGCGATTGCCTTCATTTTTAGCTTTTTCAACACCGTATTTCCAGAGTTTTGGATCAGCAGAGGCTTTGAATCTCATGTGTATTACGAGGCAGCTACGGTGATTATTACCTTCATTCTTTTCGGCAAAATGCTGGAGGAAAAAGCAAAATCAAAAACTTCCACTGCACTCAAAAACTTGATGGGACTTCAACCCAAGACTTTGAAAGCTCTGATTGATGGAGAGGAGAAAGAAATCCCAATTTCTGAAGTTCAAAAAGGGTACGAAATCATCGTTCGTCCAGGAGAAAAAATACCGGTGGATGGAAAAGTGATCTCAGGAAACTCCTTTGTGGACGAAAGTATGATCAGTGGAGAACCGATTGCTGTAGAGAAATCAGAAAAAGATGCCGTTTTCGCTGGTACCATTAATCAAAAAGGAAGCTTTCACTTCAAAGCTGAAAAAGTCGGAAGCGAAACACTACTTGCGCAGATTATCAAACGAGTACAGGAAGCGCAGGGTAGCAAGGCGCCAGTCCAGAAATTGGTGGATAAAATTGCCTCCATCTTCGTCCCAACGGTCATTGCAATCTCTATTGTCACCTTCGCGGTATGGATGATTATGGGTGGTGAAGATGCCCTATCCCATGGGATTTTGAATGCAGTTGCCGTTTTGGTAATTGCCTGTCCATGTGCATTGGGTTTGGCTACGCCGACGGCAATAATGGTAGGAATTGGAAAAGGTGCTGAAAACAACATTCTGATCAAAGACGCAGAAAGCTTGGAAATCGCTCATAAAGTCAACGCTATCATCCTGGACAAAACCGGAACAATAACCGCCGGAAAGCCAACTGTATCTAATATTCAATGGGAAACTGAGGAGCAGAAAAACACTTTTGCTCCAATCCTATTAGCTATTGAATCCAAGTCAGAACATCCGCTAGCAGATGCAGTTAGTAAAAAACTGAGTGAAGAAAATGTCAAAGCTGAATCAATTAAAGACTTTCAAAGCTTGACCGGTAAAGGGGTAGAAGCTAAAAATAATTCTGGAGAACCCTTCTTTGTCGGAAACTTAAGTCTAATCGAAGCACAAGGAATTTCATTGAATTCGGATATGCAAAACAAAGCACAGGCTTGGAGTAATGAAGCCAAGACTATTGTTTTCTTTGCAGATAAAGAATCTGTTCTTTCCATTATTGCAATTTCAGACGAGATCAAACCGAATTCAAAATCAGCTATAAGTAAACTCAAAGAAAAAGGAATTGATGTCTACATGCTGACAGGCGATAATCAGCAAACTGCGTCCGCAGTGGCAAAGCAAGTGGGTCTGACTGATTTTAAAGCTGAAGTGATGCCTTCTGACAAATCAGACTTCGTCAAAGAACTTCAATCTAAAGGCAAAATCGTAGCGATGGTCGGCGATGGAATCAATGACTCAGAAGCTTTGGCACAAGCTGATGTCAGCATCGCGATGGGTCACGGTTCGGATATCGCCATGGATGTGGCGAAGATGACTATCATATCCTCAGATCTGGAAGTAATTCCAAAAGCGCTAAATCTATCAGACTTGACCGTAAGAGGAATAAAAGAAAACCTCTTTTGGGCGTTTATTTACAATTTGATAGGAATTCCAATTGCTGCAGGTGTGCTGTATCCTATCAACGGCTTCTTGCTTGATCCTATGATCGCCGGAGCTGCGATGGCTTTTAGTTCGGTATCGGTGGTACTGAATAGCTTGCGGTTGAAAGGAAAAAGAATTTAGTAGCAAGACATAAGTATCAAGATACTAGAGCAAAGAATCGAGACTTTGATATCAAGAAGCTAGATTTTAGACATTAAAACTTTATTAGTGAGTTGTCTGTCCGAGCGAAGTCGGAGACCTACTGTACCGGAAAAGCCTTCGATCCCGATATCTATGCGGGAAGCTCAACCTGACAAACCATATTAGTTTAATAAATGATTCAACTTGACAACCTTACCACTTTAAAACCATCAAACTCTAATTTTCCAATATTTCAATTAGATTCAAATGAAAACTCAAAAATTCAAAACCAACATCGCATGTGGCAATTGCCTGGCAAAGGTCACTCCTATTTTAAACGCTGAACCAAAAATCGAATCCTGGTCTGTGGATTTACAGAGTGACGATAGAATTCTCACCGTAGAATCTGATGAAATCACAGCTGATGAAGTCTTCAAAACCGTTTTAAAAGCAGGCTTTATTGCAAAACCTGAGTAAATCACTGAAAAAACGCTAAGCTTGGGAAATCTCTAATCTCTATTTCTTATGTCTTAAGTCTAATATCTTACGTCTCAGGTCTTAAAAAATGTACTACCTCCGTCAAATCAACCTTCCTTCTGGCTCTGATCGCCAGTTTCCTTTTTCCCTGAAATCGCTGAAGGAACTGGGCACCATGAGTTTTGACAGTCCGATTACAGTTTTTGTAGGAGAAAACGGCTCGGGAAAGTCTACTTTGCTTAAAGCATTGGCTATAAAGCTAAACTTTCCTGCAATAGGAAGTACAGATCTAGAAAGTGATGAGACTCTCGATGGAGTCAAAAATTTTGGCGAGCAAATCATCACACAATGGAATGAAAAGGCTTACCGTGGATTCTTCTTCCGGGCAGAGGACTACTTTGGCTTCGTAAAGCGTCTTCAAAACATGGATAGTGAGATGCAGGGAGATATTGTAGACTTTGAAAAACGATTGAGCGGAACAGGCCTCAAACTTGCCGTCGGGTCGATTTTAGGTCAAAAAGAAGCGCTTCGCAAGAAATATGGTGATCTCACTGAGGTTTCCCACGGAGAAGGTTTCTTGAAAGTTTTGGAGGGAAGACTTCAGGCAGAAGGAATTTATCTAATCGATGAACCAGAGGCTGCACTTTCGCCACAGCGTCAACTGGCGCTTTTTTCCTTGATCAAAAACCTGGCAGAAAATCACAGTTGTCAGTTTATCATTGCGACACATTCCCCGATCTTAATGACTCTTCCAAATGCGACAATTTTCCAATTTGGAGAGCAAATTCAAAAAGTGAACTACGAGGACACCGAACATTTCACCATCCTAAAAAACTTTCTGAATAATCCAGATGCATTCTTGAGACACCTCTAGGGTTTGTGGATCATATCAAAATTTGAAATTCAGAGTTTGTATCTTTGATTATATGTTTAAAAAAAGCATTAGCAAAATCCCAATGAAACACCTCGCCTTTTCGTTCTTTTTCTTTCTCACAACACAAGTCTTAGCCCAACAAGCTCCTCTCCTTCCACTCGTGAAATCAGAAATCAAAGGAATCAATATCTACGGTAAAACAGTTGATAACCAGACCCGCTGCCAGCACTGGCATTCGGATTTGGATGTAATTGCGATCAAATTCAAATGTTGTGAAAAGTACTATCCGTGCTTTTCTTGCCATGAAGAGGAAGCTGATCACAAACCTCAAGTGTGGCCAAAGGCTGAGTTTGACACCAAAGCAATTCTATGTGGCGTTTGTGGTTCGGAATTGACAATCAAAGCTTACCAAGCAAGCGGCAATACCTGTCGAAATTGCACTGCTGCATTCAACCCTGGATGTAGCAAGCATTATCACTTATACTTTGAAACAGATACTCCTAACAAATCTGATTTATAGCTAGTTAGCTAAATGAAATTTTAAATAGTTAAACTCTAAACCGTTTATTTCGTAAGTTTGTCCTGTTGAAAAAGATTCTTTCCATAGCGTTTTCCCTGATGATCCTACTCAGTAGTGTAGGTTTGGCAAAGACCATCCACCTCTGCATGGGTACAGAGACGGAGAGCGCAATTGGTTTTTCGACTTCCCATATTGAATGTGAGATGGTTAAAAAGAAGCCAAGTTGTCATTCTGAAAAAGATTCAAGCGAACACGAAGAAAAAGATTGCTGCAATGAGGAGTTTGAATTGCTCGTTTTAGACCAAGATCTTCAGAAGTCATCAGTCAATCTTGATTACTCACCAGAATTCGTTGTTTCCTTAGTTTATACCGTCTTTGGGTTATCAATTTTTCCAACTGAGAAAAACGAAAATTACACCGATTATCCCCCTCCAGTTCTAAGGCAAGACCTTCAGGTACTTCATCAATCCTTCTTAATTTAATCTTTCCGGTAGCCCAATTCAGATGAGTTGGGAGAATAAGCGATTGCCTGTTTGGGCAATTGATTCTTTCTATTTCGCTTACCGGATTCGATTATGCTTAATAAAATCATCAAGTTTTTTCTTGAAAATAAACTAGTCACTGTACTTCTGCTATTGTTGATCATCGCATGGGGAGTAGTGACTGCTCCGTTCAACTGGGACACTGGATTTCTGCCACGAGATCCAGTACCTGTGGACGCTATTCCTGATATTGGAGAAAATCAACAAATCGTCTTTACTGAATGGATGGGGCGATCTCCTCAGGATGTGGAAGACCAAATCACCTACCCTCTCACCACTTCACTACTGGGATTACCTGGCGTAAAAAGCGTCCGGAGTAGCTCTGCTTTTGGGTTTTCCAGTATCTACATCATTTTTGACGAAGACACAGAATTCTATTGGAGTAGATCTAGGGTTTTGGAGAAACTCAACTCGCTTCCAGCAGGACTATTACCTGAGGACGTCCAACCTAAACTTGGCCCCGATGCAACCGCATTAGGTCAGGTATTTTGGTACACCTTGGAAGGTAGGGATGCGGATGGAAATCCAGTCGGTGGCTGGGACCTTCACGAACTCCGAACCATACAGGATTATTATGTCCGCTATTCGCTGACTGCTGTCGAAGGGGTTTCTGAAGTAGCTTCAGTGGGTGGCTATGTGAAGGAATATCAGGTGGACGTAGATCCAACTGCCTTGAAAGCCTATGGTGTCACGCTGATTGATGTGATGCAGGCAGTACGGAAAAGCAATCTCGATGTCAGTGCTAATACCATAGAGGTAAATAAAGTGGACTACTTCGTCCGAGGTCTGGGCTATGTTGAAGAGCTCTCGGACTTGGATCAGGCGGTAGTTAAAGTCACCGATAATGTTCCAATTCGTATCCAGGATGTCGCTAAAGTAAATATTGGTCCGCAAGTTCGAAATATGGGCGGTATCCTGGATAAGTCAGGAGCCGAAGCTGTCGGCGGGGTAGTCATAGCCCGATATGGAGATAATCCCTTGGCAGTCATTGAAGGTGTAAAAGCAGAGATCGAAAAGCTTTCGGAGGGGCTACCATCCAAAACACTTGCTGATGGACGAATTTCCAAAGTCACCATCGTTCCATTCTATGATCGTTCGGGATTAATTTTCGAGACGCTTGGAACGCTCTACGAAGCTATTTCGCTCCAAATCTTAATCACCATTATCGTCATCGTGGTAATGGTATCAAATCTCCGAGCCTCATTCCTGATTTCTGCACTTCTGCCTTTAGCAGTGCTCATGTGCTTTATTTTCATGAAATACTTTGGTGTAGATGCGAATATCGTAGCACTGTCAGGAATTGCGATAGCGATTGGGACCATGGTGGATTTGGGGATTATTCTCAATGAGAATGTGCTGCGTCATTTAGAAGATGCTCCTGCAGGACAGTCAAAGTTGAAGACCGTTTACTTGGCTACATCAGAGGTAGCTTCTGCCATACTCACCGCAGTAAGTACAACAATCGTCAGCTTCTTGCCAGTATTTACCTTACAGGCAGCAGAAGGAAAGCTCTTTGGTCCCTTAGCCTACACCAAATCCTTTGCTTTGATAGCGGCTTTGATTTTTACACTCTTGATCATGCCGGCTTTTTCTCATTGGGTTTTCTCTTTGAAAAGCGCTAGTAAGCAAAGAGGACTTTATCTGAATATCGCACTGGTTGTTTTAGGACCTATTGTAGCTTTTACCATATGGGCTTGGGCTGGTTGGGTCTTATTTGCTTTTGGAATTGCAAACCTGCTCATCCACTATTATCCAGAGCGAGTTGGAAAGTACCAGGATTATATCCGTGTTGGAATCACAGTGATTGCGATTTCCTGGTTGCTAACTATCAAATGGCTCCCATTAGGTGTTTCCAATAGCCTATTGACGAATTTCATATTCATCGCTTTAATTATCGGATTGGTCTTAGGAACCTTTTCGATTTTCCTTCACTACTATCCTAGGATTCTTCTCTGGTGTCTGAATAATAAAGGCAAATTTTTAATCATGCCATTAGTCATATTCCTTTTGGGTATGAATGTCTGGTTGGGTTTCGATCGGGTTTTTGGTGTTTTCTCTAATACTGCAGACCGAATCGGATGGAATCTTCGTGCGACAGGATTCTGGTCGAGCATGACGCATAGTTTTCCAGGATTGGGAAAAGAGTTTATGCCCTCGCTAAATGAAGGTTCTTTTCTATTGATGCCTACGACCATGCCGCATTCAGGTCTCACAGAGAACAAGGAGGTACTTGCTCAATTGGATATGCTGGTGACTGCGATTCCTGAGGTGGATTTAGTAGTTGGAAAAGCAGGCCGTGCAGAGACTGCCATTGACCCTGCTCCTATTTCAATGTTTGAAAATACGATCAACTACAAATCAGAATATGCCACGGACGCAGATGGAAATCGTCTTCGTTTTAAAACAAATGAGGATGGATATTATGAATTGAAATCGGGAGAATTTTACGATCCCAGTTTAAATACACCAGGTAATATCGACCCGGCCAACATGATTCCTGATAATGAAGGTGAATACTTCCGACAATGGCGAGCGGAAATCACTTCTCCTGACGATATCTGGGAAGAGATAATTGGAGTCATCAATATTCCAGGAGTGACCTCCTCTCCAAAGCTTCAACCCATCGAGACTCGACTGGTCATGCTTCAAACTGGCATGAGAGCTCCTATGGGAATCAAGGTATATGGGCCTGATCTTCAAACTATAGAGGAGTTTGGAATGAAGCTGGAGCAATACCTCAAGGAAGTGCCATCAGTCAAGAAAGAAGCGGTCTTTGCAGATCGGATTGTAGGTAAGCCTTACCTCGAACTCGACATTGATCGGGAGCAAATCTCCCGCTATGGAATGAATGTGGTCGATGTGCAGGATTTCATTGAAACGGCCATTGGAGGTATGAAAGTCAGCACGACTGTAGAAGGTAGAGAGCGATTCCCTATCCGAGTTCGCTATGCCCGGGAATTCCGTGACGATCCAGCGGCACTCGAAAACATCCAAGTCCCTACCCCGCTTGGTAATTATATTCCACTTGGACAATTGGCCAATATCACCTATAGACCTGGACCGGATATGATTCGGGCGGAAAACAGTTTTCTGGTGGGCTATGTGCTTTTGGACAAAATGCCTGGTTTTGCGGAAGTGACCGTAGTAGAAGACGCACAACGCTACCTGAAGAGCAAGATAGACTCAGGTGAATTGATAGTTCCAACCGGAGTACGCTATGCTTTTTCAGGATCGTACGAAAACCAGGTCAGAGCCGAGCAACGCCTAGCGATTGTCGTTCCCCTCTGTCTGATAGCAATTTTCCTGATTTTATACTTTCAATTCAAATCTGTTTCCACAACGGTATTTGTGTTTTCAGGTATTGCAATGGCTTTCTCCGGAGGGTTCCTCATGCTTTGGTTATATGGACAGGATTGGTTTCTAAACTTCTCCTTTTTCGGTACAGAGATGCGGGGATTATTTCAAATGAAAAGCTACAACCTCTCCGTGGCTGTTTGGGTAGGGTTTATAGCCCTGTTTGGAATAGCTACAGACGACGGGGTTGTTGTAGCTTCCTACCTCAAGCAAAGCTTTGAATCCAACAGTCCGAAAACGGTAAAAGAAATTCGAGAAGCAGTGCTGGAAGCGGGAAGTAGGCGTGTTTTGCCATGTCTCATGACCACCGCCACTACCCTGCTGGCCTTGATTCCGGTACTTTCTTCTTCAGGAAGGGGATCTGACATCATGATCCCTATGGCGATTCCTTCTTTTGGAGGAATGACGATAGAGTTGATCACCTTATTTCTTGTCCCAGTGCTTTTCAGTTGGTGGGCTGAGCGAAAATTAAAAAATAAGAACACATGAAAAAGCTACTCACATTAGCGATTCTCTGGGCCAGTGTTGGGCATTTTGCTCTTTCACAAAATCTCGATGAATATTTGGTCAGGGCGGCGGAAAATAATCCTGAACTGAAAGCCTATTACAATGAATATTTGGCCGCAACAGAAATTGGAAATCAAGTCAGCCTTCCCAATCCTGAGCTTCAAGTTGGATTTTACTTTCGACCAATGGAGCGATTTATGGGGAATCAGCAGGCAGATATCCGCTTGATGCAAATGTTCCCTTGGTTTGGAATGCTTAAAGCTCAAGAGTCAGAAGCCGATCAAATGGCATTGGCGCGCTATCAGCTTTTCTTGGATGCCAAAAACAACCTGTTTTTCCAAGTTAAAACTACTTGGTACGCCTTGGCAGAATTGGAACAGGAAATCCGAATCACTGAAGAAAATCTGGAAATCCTGCGCAAATACGAGCGAATGGCCTTGATCCGCTTTGAAAATTCTTCCTCATCTGCAGAAGGACCGAGTTCAACACCCATGGCACCTTCTTCAAGCTCCAGCGTTTCTGCAGGTTCAGCCGGAATGAATACCATGGGGAATCAAACTCAGGGTATGTCAAGCCAAGCGAATTCTTCTGCAATGACTTCTCCAGCTGCTATGGGATCCACTGGGCCAGGCATGACAGATGTATTACGAATTCGACTACAAATCAACACATTGGATAATGAGTTGGATTTGCTGAATGCAAATAAAATTCCCCTTCAGGTGGAATTAAACAAACTGATGAATTCCCCTCGTGAAGCTCAGCTTTCTAATCCAGAACCCTTACTGCCATTTGTAATGAATTTGGAAAAACAAGCCATTCTAGATAGCATCTCGGCCAATAATCCCATGCTAGCCATGTACGATGCAGAGCTTTTGGCACTGGAATCTCAAAAGCAAATGGCAAAACTGGACGGCAGACCAATGCTGGGTGCCGGTGTGAATTACATGCCCTTTCAGCCTAGAATTGAGGATGGCATGTCTATGGGTGGAAAGGATATGATTATGCCCATGGTGACCGTGACCTTGCCTATTTATAGAAAGAAGACTACAGCAAAGATCAAAGAAACTGAACTTCGTCAGGAAGCAGTTCAATTCAACAAAGAAAACACGCTCAATCAACTGGAGATTGAGTGGGCAAAAGCTTTCCGGGATCTCGAAGATGCCAATCGAAAAGTCCGACTCTACGAGCAGCAACTCGACCTGGCAAATCAAAACCTCAGCCTACTACTAACTGCTTACGCTACAAGTGGGCAAGACTTCGAAGAAGTCCTCAGAGCACAACAACTGATTTTGGACTACGAATTCTCAAAAATCGGGGCAATTACCAGACAATATACTTCCCTAGCCATGCTGGATATGCTTTCAGCTACTGGGATTCAACCTTATTCTAAGTAATCACATGGAAACTAAAACTAAAAAGTTATACCTATTTGGAGTATTGCTGTTTGTCATCGGAATCACAATCGGCTGGCTTATAAGCCCTTCAATGACTGAACCTGTCGATGCAGAGCACAATCACGGGCTGGAATCCCTAGCCGATCAACTTTGGACCTGCTCCATGCACCCTCAGATCAAGCTGAATGAAGCCGGAGATTGTCCGATTTGTGGGATGGATTTGATTCCTGTAGCCACTGCGAGCAGTCCTGGATCTACCAACCCAATGGTACATGAGATGACGCCCGAGGCTATTGCTTTGGCAAATGTCCAAACCTCCATCGTTGGGGGGATGAATAGTAGCGGAGAGTTGCTGTTGACTGGGAAAATTCAGGCTGATGAGCGCCAGAATGCATCTGTAACTGCAAAATTTCCAGGTAGAATAGAAAAGCTATTTGTGAGTTTTACAGGGGAAAAAGTAAAACTCGGTCAGCGTCTCGCGACTGTCTATTCGCCAGAGTTGGTTACAGCTCAGAAAGAGCTTTTGGAAGCGCTAAAAACCAGGGAAGTTTTCCCAGAATTATACCAAGCTGCACGAGAGAAATTACGACTTTGGAAATTATCCGATGCACAAATCTCGACCTTAGAAAATTCCGGAACGCCTAAAACTGAATTTGATGTCTTGGCAGAACATAGCGGTGTAGTTACCCAGCGGAATATCGCTGTGGGTGATTATGTCAATACCGGTACAGTGCTTTTCAACATTGTAGACTTGGATAAAATCTGGGTGATGCTCGATGCCTACGAATCGGATTTATCGATGGTAGCTGTGGGAAATACCATTTCATTTACAGCTGCAGGAATTCCCGGTCAAACCTATCAAACAAAAGTCACATACATTGATCCGATTTTGAATCCGAATACCCGAGCGGCCTCTCTACGTGCAGAAATGAATAATCCTGGCGGAAAGCTTTTGCCAGAGATGTTTGTCTCTGCAAAAGTGAAAACGAATATAAAATCTCAAAATGCAGGAATTGCTATACCGCGCACTGCTTTACTTTGGTCAGGTAAGCGTTCCATTGTGTATGTCAAAGTTCCTAATTCCGAATACCCCGCTTTTGAAATGCGAGAGATTACCATAGGTTCTAAAATGGGCGATATGTATGCTGTAGAGGCAGGTTTAGAGATTGGAGAAGAGATTGTTACCAATGGCGTATTTGCTATTGATGCGGCTTCACAATTGGCTGGAGGCTACAGCATGATGAATCGTCCGGAAACAAAAACACTTGATGTTTCCGCGGCTTTTCAATCACAGGTTACTCAATTGACCGAGGAATACTTCAAAGTAAAAAACTCTCTGGTCAACGACGACGCAGTGGCAACTCAGAAAGCCGCAGCTTCTATCAAAAGTAACCTTTCAAAGGTGGACATGAATTTGGTGAAGGGCTCAGCTTATGATCAATGGATGTCGATCCGAACTGAGGTACAAAAAGCGGCAGAAATGATAGCAAAGGAAACTGATATCGCAAAACAACGAATACACTTTGCGCCTCTTTCCCAGGCTTTTCTGGATATGACGGAAACTTTTGGACTGACGAAAGACAAGGTTTATAAGGAATTTTGCCCGATGGCTTTTGATAATAAAGGAGCCTATTGGCTTAGCGAATCAGAACAGATTCGAAACCCTTATTTCGGACAATCCATGCTGACTTGCGGGGAAGTGAAAGCCACCTATTTGAAAGGACAGCCAGTTATGGATTACAATGGATCGAAAGCTGTATCTAGTTCAGCAGAGCATCGTCACTAGCCGGCAGTTTTCAGTGGAAACTAATTAAAATAAAGATTTACTTTTAACTAGTAAATACTTTAAAATGAGGAAAAATAATCAATTCTACGCCAGAAGAATCCATCGATTCTTGGGCGTTTTCATCGGGATTCAATTTATTTTCTGGACCATTTCAGGCTTGTACTTTAGCTGGACGGATATCGATGAGATTCATGGAGATCATTTCCGAACGGATCATATGATGCATGAAAATGCAACAGAATTGATTGATCTGTCAAAACTGGACTCTACGCTCTTGATAGCTTCCCTTGAACTTAGATTTGTCAATCATAAACCCTATTTCTGGGTGAATGAAAGCAAGTTATTTGATGCACAGTCAGGAGTTCTACATTCGGAAATCTCTGAAACCGAGGCGCGGGAAATTGCCCAAATCTACATTAAAGATGATCTGCAAATCAGAGAAATGGAATACCTAACAGAAACTAGCCCTCATCATGAATATCGAGGTTCAGCGCTACCTGTTTGGGCAGTGCATTTCAATCATCCTGAAAACTTGGTGGCCTATGTGGATGCCAAAAGTGGAGAATTCTCTAAAGTCAGACACAGGGCCTGGCGTTGGTTTGATTTCCTTTGGATGTTTCACACCATGGATTATGCAGGAAGAGATGACTTCAACAACCTGCTTTTGCGGGTATTTTCCCTAGCGGGATTGGCAGCAGTAGGTTCTGGATTCACCTTATTCTTTATGACAAAACAGAAAAAAATATATCAAAAAAATAAAACCTAAATCAATGAAGAATCTAAGATTACCAATTGCACTATCTGTTTTAGTAGCACTATCTATGGCTTGCTCTAGCAAGTCTACTCATGAAGATCACATGGAAAATGAGGCATCTCAGGAAATGTCGTCCGCTACTTCTGATGAATTAGCCTCAACTCCTACAACAATGATTTCTTTTAAAGAAGAGTCAACTACACAGATTTTCAATACCTATTTTGGGTTGAAAGATGCCTTGGTAGAAACTAATGGAGAAAAAGTAAGTGAGGAAGCAAAAAAATTAGAAGCACTTCTGACTGAAGAAAAGTACAATTCTATGAAAGAAGAGGTCCAGAAAATCGCTGGAACAACTGACACAGCAATTCAGCGTGATGCATTTGATGAACTTTCTGATCAAATGATTGAATTGGCTAAAAGCAGCGAGTTGGCTTCAGGAAACCTTTTTCTTCAGCATTGCCCTATGGCAAATGGCAACAAAGGAGCAAATTGGATCAGTTTGTCTGAAGAAATCAGAAATCCATACTTCGGGGACAAAATGTTGAAATGCGGTTCTGTCACTGAGAAGATTTGATTTTGTAGGGGGCGAAAGATTTTCCGCCCCCTACATTCAATTTGAAATTGTAAATCTCAAACCCAAGAATCCTCTAATCCCCTGATTAGGAGCATAAACATAAGTTGGATCAAAGGTCAAGGCATTTGGATTTCCCGGAGTAGGAATCACCGAGCCATCTGGTGCAAAGTCAACTCCCCTATCAAATGGATCAAAAGCTCTGGCAATGGAATTTGCAGCGGGTGTGAAATTCAACAGATTTTTCACTCCTCCATAGATCTCCCACTTTTCACCTAGCTTTTTTGATAGCTGTATATTTTGTATGCTATACCAAGGAGAATATTCAGGCCTATCGTCCAGCTCTCCCAATAAAGGAAGACGCATCGGGCTATAAACATTTCCAGTATAATCCACTGTCAAACCTAAGCGGAAAAACTCATAACCTACAGACCATACGCCAGAGAATCGCTCGGTAAGTAATTGACGGGTTTTTACCCCTCCCTCTTCTATACTCACATCCATAAGTGTTCCTCCAGCCGTCACTGTAAATCCGTTTGGCCAGGCAGCATCGATATTTAGTGACACACCTTTGGATACTGCCGAACCATCCAAGTTGGAATAAATAATCTGATTAGGATTTGTCTCGTAGTCAGGAATAATCCGATTGGTGAAATAGGTGTAAAAAGCTGACCCGTCCAATCCAATAAACACACCTTTATCTGAATAGATTTTCTTCACCAGATTAGCATTTCCATTCCAGCTTTGCTCCGGCTTTAATTCCTCCGTAAAAATGACCTCCCGAGCTCCTGTCAACGCTGCATGATCTTCTGTAAACACATTCGCTACCCGGAAACCATTTCCTGCCGAAAGCCTAAAGACCGTGTTCTTGTCAGCTGATGAAAGTTTGTAATTCACACGAGGGGAAAAGATGGAACCATGGATGGAATTATAATCGTATCGCGCTCCTAGTAGCAAACTCTGATTTGGAGTAAACTTAATTTCATCCTGTAGGAAAAGCCCTGGCAAATGAATGACTGAAGGTTGATTTGAATCTGAAATCAGATCAGATGTGGCAGGTGTATTGTCATCATAAAATGTATATCTATAAGCCATTCCAAGCAATAGACCATGTTTCTGGGCAGTTTTGGCCCAAGTCAATTGCCCGAATCCTATATATTGCTCAGCGGTATAAATAGTCGTCCCATAAACTGAGTTTTGGTTATGACCATTTGCTGAAAACTGAAAATTCATGGTTTCTGAGGTAGGCAATTGCCAAGTACCAAATGTCTCCCATCTGCTGGTATAAATACTCTCCCCGTACACTTCATCCCCACCACGATCTGCACTTGTCCAGTTCATCTCTCCTCCCCATCGATCTTCGTAGACGTACCTTCCTGCCATGGTAAAAACTCTGTTTTCTGGTCGGCTTACATTGATTTTTTGGAAAAAAGATATCCTTTTCGAAAGCGTCACATCAGTAAAGCCATCGCCGTTATTATCTATTGGGTTATCATAATAAAAAGCATTTACACCAGTAAGTGATTGAATATTCTCACCCCAATTTGAGCGCAAACCCAAATCCAGATTCATCTCTCCCCAACCTGTAGCAAAGAAGTCTGTAGACACCAAAGGGGCTGATTCAGGTTTTTTTGTGATCACATTGATCAAACCACCTACAGCTTCTGAACCATACAATGTAGAGGCTGGACCTTTCACTACTTCCACTCTATCGATCAGTGCCTGTGGAATTCCAGTCAATCCATACACGGTCGCCAAACCGCTCACGATCGGCATTCCATCAATCAAAACCATGGTATATGGTCCTTCCAAACCATTGATATGAATGTCGCCTGTGTTGCAGACGTTACAATTGATCTGAGGTCGAACACCGTTTACATTTTGTAGGGACTCAAAGATTGAAGGGTTTGGATTGGCTCTGAAAAAGTTCGCTGAATACACTTCTACTGGTACTGGGCTATCCAATTTGGACACTTCCTGCATGGTACCACTGACTACTACTTCATCAAGTCCCCCATCCATTTCCTTAAGTGAGAAAATCAACTCCGATAAATCCTCACCAGGTACTTTCACTACCTGTTGGGCCGTTTGAAAACCAACCATAGAGGCCTGAATAGTGAATGTTCCTGCTTTTGTTATTGAAATTTCAAAACCTCCATCTGCTCCTGTAACTGCTCCAGTACCCAGGCCTTTCACGAAAACATTAGCAAATTCTACCGGTTCATCCTGAAAAATGACCTTACCACTGAGCACATATTTTTGACCAAAAGCTACAGAAGTGAAAAGACTAAAAACCAGAAAAAGAAAATACTTATAGGTCATAAACTGGGAGATAATTTCAAATTAGATACGACAAATTTATAATGTTAGATTTATCTAACAAAATTGTTTTCAACATTATTTTCTCATATTTGAATACTAAAGCAATAAATCATGGCATCACAAACAGAAGAGAATTACTTGAAGACCCTTTTTAACCTGGCAAATGATAAGAATGAGGTGAATATCTCAGAACTGGCTGCACAAATGCAAGTCAGTATGCCCACTGTGAATAGTATGGTGAAAACTCTTCAGAAGAATGATTGGCTGATTTATGAAAAATACAAGCCTGTTATACTCACCCAAAAAGGCAAAAAAGAAGCGGCACTGATTATCCGCAAGCATAGACTTACAGAAATGTTTCTAGTAAATAAAATGGGATTTGGCTGGGAGGAAGTCCACGAGATTGCTGAACAAGTAGAGCATATTCATGCGCCAAAGTTTTTCGAACGAATGGATGAAATGATGGGTTTCCCGACCATTGATCCACACGGTTCCCCGATTCCTGATAAGCAAGGGCGTATCCAAGAGATCAATTACTTAACGCTTTCAAAATGTAAAGCTGGACAAACCGTCATCCTCGCGGCTTTGACAAATTCATCCACCGAATTTTTGGAATTTCTTAACAGTCGTGAACTAAGTTTGGGGACAGAGCTAACCATCAATTCTGTAGAAAACTATGATCAAAGTATGGTTGCCACTTATGTGGGCCATACTTCTGAGACGTTGAGCGAAAAAGTATGCGAAAGACTTTTAGTAAGAGTAATAGGGTAATGAAGTTAGTTTAAGTCTTATCTCTAGGCTATTTTTTAAGAAGAATTTTTAGCCGTAAATGCTCCGTTGATGAGTGTTTATCCTATTCTTACTTCAGAAAAGCTACTTCTGGAAAAGTGCTCAGGTAATATTCCAAATAGTTAAGATCTAATCCGACGAAGTTCTCTCCTATAGGTGTTCCCTGTTTTATTTCTTGGACAATTTTATCCTTAGTGTAACTTTCACCATTCAATGTAGATACAAGCGCATTTTCCTCAGAGGACTGGTATCGTTTGATGGCAAGTTTGATCCGTGATCCCTTATCCAAATTAGTTAGTGGGTAGATTTTTTGCTCACCTTCAGCCACTTTATCATAATAGATAAAGTCAGCGGTATGCGGATTGTAGCTGAGCGGTTTTACTTTAGCTTCTACAGCGATAGGCGGCAAAGTGATCTTTTCCATGGTCATAAAAGTAAAAAATAGCAGTTGCTTATTTATAGGTATACAACTGCTATTTAATTTATTAAAAACGTCTAATAGTATAGTCAGCCAATGTCATATTGTAGAAAAGATAGGGCTGAATCTTGGCTGTTTTACTACCCCAGGCAATTCCGGACATGGGAGAACGCATCAGGTCACGGTCTTGCATTAGCAATGCTGCTGTAGTCGTTCCCGGTACAGATGCCATTCCTACATTAAACTGAGCAACAGAATCTGATACTGCCTGTTGCGCAGTCCGCCCAAGAGCCATACTTATATCGTATTGTGAGTCAGCTTTCCAAAAAAGGGTTGAATTTGCCCAGGTAAATGTGAAATTTTCTGTGTAACCCATAAAGGAAACTGCACCCTTGCTGACTGTATTTGGTCCCAAATCCCTTCCAGTTCTACAACTCAATAAGTGGATAGAGCTATGGTCAACTTCCGTAGGATCATATGAACCAACACGGATCAAGCTAGCATTGCCATGCCCGGTAAAATTATCATAATTCCCATGGCCAATACCACTGATATAAACCACGCGAGATTCCTTGGCTCTAGCAGCAAAATTTGACCTATTGTCATTCACACCAGTCAGTTTAATAAGTTCAAACCCACGATTTTCAAAGACTGGATGCACATTATTTATTCTATAATTTGCTACTTCGTTGGTGACACTATCCGTAGTGTTTTCACAAAATAAAACCTTATTGGAAAAGAGCTTCCACTGAGCTTTAGGAATGATTTTCCATTCTTTAGGGATAGTGGGTAAAGCTTCCGCTTTTGGCATCACAAATCGCAGAGAAGCAACCGGAATTTTACCCAGCATCTGATTCATCATATATTCCGCATACTTTACCTCTGCGTCTGCAATCTGCTTTCCAAAAGATGTTTGCTTTTCTATATGGGAAATCACCTCTGCTTTACTGTAAATACCCGCGTTGATGACACCGATCTTTAGATCTGGTTCCAACTTAATTCGCTGGATAGCAAGCTTAGCTTTGTTATCCTCAGAAGTAAGATCCAAACCGAATTTGGGAGGAATCCTTCCTGAGACGACTTCTTTGGCATACATCAGCGAGCCATTACCTCGTACACCAATAGCTTTCTCTGCGGCAAAATCCGGAAGGGTAAGTTTGCCAAGTTTTACTGTCTTCATTTTGTAATTGATTTAGGAATTTTGCCTACTGTTAACGGTTTCGGCTATCCGTTACTAAATCGATTTATTCAATCGTATTTACTTAAAAATTAATCAGTTACTTAAAAATTTGCATCCGGGAGCAGTACCAAAATTAAAACTATTTCAGAATTTTCAATTTCAATTTTTACTGATTTCAATGTCATTTTTAGGAGTACTCAATTTTTAGAAAAAAATAACAAATTAAGACCTTCATTTGCTCAACAAATTCTCCATTACCTTAGTCATCAGTGGGTTATAAAACTGATCCATTTAGCGATCACAGGGTTTACAAGGGTTCAAACATTCAAAAAAAATCTGGTTGGCTAAAGCCTTTGGCAGCTTCTTATAGTGCGCTATAAAAGAGAGGAAAATATACTTTATTCGTCGTCTAATCGCATTTGACTTTTTTACCTTGGTCAAATTATTGGTACATTCTACACAAACCAATTTTTGAAACATGATCATAGACGTACATACCCACATTAACAATTACCACGAAGACCGAGTAGTTTCACTTGAAGACTGTCTGAATAAACTGACTGAAACCATGGAGGAAAACCACGTTGACTATTCTCTGGTGCTCACTTCATATAAAGTCAATGAACACAGACCAAGTACCAAAAAAGTGGTTGAGGCGATTGAAAACAGGAAAAACCTAGGTGTCGTGGCTGGCATAAGCTACTTGAATTACAATCATCATGATTTAAGGGAAATCGGTGAATATCTCGAAGCAGGCCTAATTAAAGGGCTGAAACTCTATCCAGGTTATGAGCCCTTTTACCCAAATGATACGCGTATGAAAGTCGTTTATGACATGGCAATAGAGTATGATGTGCCAGTCATGTTTCACTCAGGTGATACCTATGCGCCCACAGGACGGGTAAAATATTCCCACCCTATTCATCACGATGATTTGGCGGTGGATTATCCTGACTTGAAAATTGTGATCTGCCATGTCGGCAATCCTTGGATCAAAGACTGCATGGAAGTCACTTACAAAAACCAAAATGTACATGCGGATTTTTCAGGCTTAGTATTGGGAGATTTCTCGGAGAAATTTGAGCGTTGGATGAAAAACGAGCTCGAGCAAATGATCACTTATGCTGGAAATCCTAAATACCTACTCTATGGAACAGATTGGCCAATTTCTTCCATGAAATCCTATTTAAATTTCATGAAGAATCTTGATCTTCCTCAGGAAAAGAAAGAATTGATCCTATGGAAAAACGCGGCCGAATTATTCAAGCTTGACGTAACTAGCTTTAAATAGAAATGGTAATACTTACCAATATTGAAGTTTAGCTTGTTTCGTGCCTCGCAAAGACGGTAATTATTAGATTTTATATTGAGCATCAACTGCGTCTTCTGCGAATCCCGATATCGGGACTCAGTGGACTTTGCGGCTAAAACAAAAAACCACCTGCCAATCACTCAGCAGGTGGTTTTTGTATAAAATCTATGCTAAATTAACGAACATCTTTTTTGTAATCTGTAACCAAATGCTCGATGAAAAACTCCATCATTCTATCTCTGTTCAAGGCGGTGTGACCGCCGTCTGGAGCTACTTGCACCTCTATGCTTTTGCCGGCATCTTGAAACGCTTTGATCAACATCAGCGAATTGGATGGATGCACATTATTATCAGCAGTTCCGTAGAATACCAAAAGTTCACCTTGTAGCTGGTCAGCCATATTCATTAAGCTGAACCTATTGTAACCAGCTTCATTGCTTTCTAGTGTGCCCATAAAACGCTCCGTGTAGATGTTGTCATATAATCTCCAGTCCGTTACTGAAGAGTTTGCGACAGCCGCATGAATCAAGTCAGGAAATCTTAGTAGCATAGAAGCCGCTGTGGTTCCTCCATAAGAAGTTCCAAATACGCCTACTCTATCCTTATCGAAATAAGGTCTATCATGAAGTGATTTGATGCCTTCGGCAAAATCATCCATTTCTACCAAACCTAGATTTCCGTATAATTGATCCAGCAACTTTTTGCCTCGACCTTTTACATTTCTACCATCAATATTCAATATCAAAAACCCATATTCAGTCAATGGATCTGGAAGTGTGAAATTCTCCCGAAATGCATTCGTAGCAGGTCCACCATAGTTACTAAGGATTACTGGGTATTTTTTACTTGGGTCAAAATCCGATGGGAAATGAATCATTCCGTGCAACTCAGTCACTCCATCTTTAGAAGTGAAAGTGAATACTTCCACTTTATTCAGACCTAACTCCTCAAACCTACTCATGTCACTTTTTGCCAATTCAGCTACCACTTTGCCTTTGGCATCCACCAAATTGGTAAATGGAGGAATGTCATGAGTTTGAGCTACATCTACAAAGTATTTCCCATCAGGAGAAATAGTCACCGAGTGATTAAAAGCTGGATCTGTTAATCGGGTATCTTTTGTACCGTCAAGATTTACGCGATGTAGCTGCATCAGCATGTGATTTTCACCACTGCGAGCCATGTAATACAAGGTCTTATCCTCTTCATCTACCTTTACAATATTGGAAACTTCAAAAGGATGAGTGGTAATCGCATTTACCAGTGTCCCATCAAAATTGTAGAGGTAATAGTTATTGAAACCTGATCTTTCAGATGCCCAGATGAAATGCTCACCATCGGCTAAAACTTCCATCTCTGGGGAATTCTCCACAAAACTCGGAAGCCACTCTTCACGGATTACCGTTCGGCTTTTACCTGTTTCTGGGTTAGCAGCACGAAGCTCGAGGATATTCTGACGTCTATTGGTGCTGTGATAAAGCAATTCTTTGCCGTCTGGAGTCCAAGACAAGTCATAAATATATGTTCCCAAATCTCCATCGCTGTAAGGCTTACCATCTCTGATATCCAATTCAGTCATCTTTTTGGTCGCTACATCATAGACCATCAGATCCACGGGAAGATTTGGCTCACCCACTTTAGGATAGGCTTCGATCTCAAGTGAATCATATAAACTTAATTGATTCAACAGGACGTAGTATTTCTTTACATCCTTTTCATCAAATCTATAGAAAGCGATTTTACTTCCATCAGGAGACCACCACATGGCGGTATTCTGGCTTAATTCCTCTCCATATACCCAAGTAGCAATACCGTATTTTATTTGATTATCCTCGTTACCATCGGTTGTGATGGCGATCACATTGCTGCCATCAGCATTGCTGAGGTACATATTGCGATCCTTTGTGTATGCTTTGAATTTACCATCTGGTGACTCTGCCGAATCAAACTGGCGACCTCGGGCAGGACGATTCCAAGCTCTTCGCTCAGGAGTTGGGATTTCTCCAACTTCTGTTACTTTTTTCGTTTTTATTGAGAAAGACTGAAGCTTGCCATTTTCTACGTATTCAAAGGATTTGCCATCCTCAGCCCATTTTACATTTAGACTGCCTGGAATGACAGAAGACCTTATTTGTGGCGCTATTTTTTGGTATTGCTCATAGCCAGGCATGTTTTTGAGCTTATCCTGAGCATGTGAGATAGAAATGGAAGTAACCAAAGCTGCAGCCATGGTAAAGAAGAACTTATGCTTCATATATATTCGGGTTAAATTAATTCTAGATGCGATGATACTATTTTTAGCTGTAAAAAACAGGGATAAATACACGAGTGAAGGATTTTGAAAGTAGAATAGGATTCCAAAAAGCAGTATTTTCACATTATTTCACTTTAGGCCGTTCATCTCGGCCATTTTTTGAAAACAGTTCATTAATTAAAACGCTACCTAAAGAATCATCGATCTATCTGATAAATTGTCTCCCCCAGAAATACTCAATATATTGGTTTGATTATCATTTAACCCACAAATAACCCAAGAAATGGAATACAGAAAATTAGGAAAGACAGGCCTGAACTTGTCTATTCTTGGATTTGGAGCATCGCCTATGGGTGATGTTTTTGATGTTTCTGACGAAAAAGATGGCTATCGAGCCGTTCACTATGCAATAGACCACGGAGTTAATTTTTTCGATGTTTCTCCTTTCTACGGAATTACTTTAGCGGAAAAGCGACTGGGAAATGCGCTAGAAGGAAAGCGTGAACAAGTTATTTTGGCTACAAAATGTGGGCGTTATGACCTACAGGAATTTGATTTTTCTGAAAAGAGAATTCTCAAATCTGTCGATGAATCTCTCTCCAGATTAAAAACAGATTATGTTGATTTGCTTCAGCTTCATGACATCGAGTTCGTTGATAAAGAGCAAATTCTTAATGAAGCTTGGCCAACTTTAGTCAAACTCAAAGAATCCGGGAAAGCCAGGTTTATTGGAATCACAGGTTTACCCGTGAATTACTTGGCAGAAATCACACGAAATATAGAGGTGGACACGGTCCTTTCTTGGGCCCATTACAATTTGCTCGAAGACGAGATAAACCGAGAACTCGTTCCTCTTTCAAAGGATAAAGGCTTTGGTCTGATGAATGCAGCTCCCTTGATGCAACGCATTCTATCGGATGCTCCTTTGCCGGAATGGCATAGATCTCCGCAGGCTATGAAGGACATGCAATCCAAACTACTAAGCCTTTGCGCTAGATTTAATGTAAAACTAAGTGACGTTGCGATTCGCTATGCTTTGGATCATCGGGACATCACTACGACTATCGTTGGCATGTGTGACCTTGCTACTAGTTCTCAAAACGTAAGCGTACTCGATTTCAAAATTCCTGATGGCCTTTTGGAAGAAATAGAAATCCTGGTCGCACCCGTCAAAAACCAAATGTGGTACGAAGGAAAGCCTGAGAATAATATTTAGGAGACAGGTAGCAATGATCAGATTACAGTATACAGCGTCATTGCAAACGACAGAGAGCCTGTCCCGATTCGTCGGGAAGTGAAGCAATCTGTTTTTAAGAAGTAACCCTTCGACTTCGCTCAGAGTGACTTCAGACTCCGTTCAACGTTACAATTTAGTCAGACTGAGCGAAGCCGAAGTCCAATTTGATTTAGTGAAGCCCTAAGACCTTGTCAGATTGAGCGAAGTCGAAGTCAACACAAAATAAATTTTGAAGTAAAATATTCAACACAATAACTCATACCGCATGAAATCGAGCATGACTGAAAAGTCACACACTGAGATAATTATCCCATACGCGAGATTCCATGTGACCATTAAAAAACAAATTATAAACACATGAAAGCATTAGTCCTCACAGATATCGGCAAAACAGAACTCCGGGAAGTAGAAAAACCCAGTCCAAAAGCTGGTGAAGTTCTCCTCAAAGTTGGCATGGTTGGCTTTTGCGGTGGTGATCTGAATAGCTATCGAGGACTTTTTCCCCTTCAGGAATACCCTAATATCCTCGGTCATGAAGTTGGAGGAATTATCGAGGAACTGGGAACTGACGTTCCTGAGTCCGTCAAAGTTGGGATGAAAGTGACAGTTTATCCCTACTTGAATTGTGGAAAATGCATAGCGTGCCGAAAAGGAGCACGTAATGCCTGCAAGGAAAATAAAACCATGGGCGTTCGCCGACCTGGAGCAATGTGTAGATACATAACCTTGCCTTGGCAGGATGTTTTTCCTTCTGAAAAATTATCTCTTCGTGAGCTAGCTTTGGCAGAGCCACTTACCGTTGGTTTTCATTCTGTAAACCGAGCAAAGGTAAGTGCTGAAGATCGCGTAGCAGTAATTGGATGTGGAATCGTAGGATTAGGAGCTGTGGCATCAGCAGTTAATAAAGGAGCGGAAGTGATCGCAATTGATTTGGATGACGCTAAACTTGAGATTGCAAAGAAAATTGGTGTAAAGTATACCATAAATCCCAAGAAGGTTGACTTGCATCAAACACTACAGGAGCTGACAACAAATGACGGCCCTGACGTGATCATTGAAGCTGTTGGAAGTCCTATCACCTACCGTCAGGCTGTAGAAGAAGTGGCTTTTACCGGGCGAGTTGTGTGCATAGGCTACGCAAAAGCACCTGTGGAATTCAACACTTCGCTCTTCGTTCAAAAGGAAATAGAGATCCTCGGTTCTAGAAATTGCACTACCGAATTTCCTGAGGTAATTGACTATTTGGAGCAAGGAAAATTTCCGGTAGATGAGGTAATCAGTAAAGTGGTGAGTATTGATGAATCAGAGCAAGCTCTCGCGGATTGGTCTAAAGATCAAGAGGGAATAATTAAAATAATGATAGATTTTGACAAATAAGAAAATGATAAAATCCTGTGTAACGATAGCTCTAGTGCCACAAATAAAAACTGGACCTTGGATATTTTGGGAGGATCTGGAAGCTGGAATGCATAAAGCGTCCAAACTTGGATTTGATGCGATAGAGCTTTTCACTGCTTCTGCGGACGCGATCGAAATTCCAAAACTAAAGGAACTTCTTGAAAAATATAACTTAGAACTTGCAGCAGTGGGAACCGGCGCTGGAAAGGTAATTCACGGAATGACGCTTACCGATCCTAATTCAGAAATCAGGAAAAAAGCAATTTCCTTTATCAAAGAAATGATGGATTTTGGAGCCGCTTTCCGTGCACCGGCGATTATTGGTTCGATGCAGGGAAATATACTTCCTGGAAATGACAGAGAAGAAACCATGTCTTGGCTAGCTGAAGCATTGAATGAACTAGGAAAACATGCCGAAGCAAAAGGTGTCACCTTAATCTATGAACCTCTAAATCGCTACGAAACTAACTTGCTCAATACACTTGAGGCAGGTTCAAAATTCTTAGATACGCTGGATACCAAGTCTGTAAAACTATTGGCCGATCTTTTCCATATGAATATTGAAGAAGAAAACTTAGAACAAAGTATTCTGAAATGGGGAAAATACATAGGGCATATTCACTTCGCGGACAGCAATAGAAGACCAATGGGATTTGGACATACATCAATGAGGGAAATTGCTGAATCTATCAAGACTATTGGCTACAGCGGTTTTGTTTCTGCAGAAGCTTTCCCCTACCCTAATCCAGATGCAGCAGCTGAGCAGACGATTGGGGAGTTTAGGAAATGGTTTCGGTGATTTGAGATTTGAGATTTGAGATTTGAGATTTGAGATTTTTGAACCTCCATCGTAAAGCCCAAAACGCATTGAAAATGAGGTACCCCCACCCCCCTTTTACAAGTATTTCTTATTCCACGCAGCTTTCAATTCCAAGGAGGACTTGCTTCTGTCTAGACTCTTGGCTCTAATCTCTTAAGTCTTATATCTATATATTGATACTTACATCTAGCAACTTGATACTAAAAAAATGAAACGATTCGCACTTACTCTTGACCTCATTGATGATGAGGAATCCATCAAAGAATACGAGCAGCATCATTCTCCTGGAGCTGCTTGGCCAGAAGTAACCCAGCATGATATAGATGCAGGTATTCTCAATATTGAGATTTTCCGTACAGGAAATCGCATGTTTATGTTGCTAGAAACAATAGATGAATTTGACTTTGAAGAAAAAGCTAAATTCGATGCAACCAATCCTAAAATCGCCGAATGGGAGGCTTTTATGTGGAAATATCAGCAACCTATTCCATGGGCAAAACCTGGAGAAAAGTGGGTTTTGATGAATAGAATCTTTAAGTCTGGAGAATGATTAACAACTATTGACTACCTACTTTTAGATTTTTTACCCATTTTACGAGTTCACTAACTTTTTCTACAATGAAAATGCTGCATAAACTCCCAGTTGTAATTGGGCTAATTCTTTTCTCCAACAGTATCAGCCAAGCGCAGATTAACCCTGCTAAAGGCTATGATCATGATATCGGAAACATGGTTTCTATGCTTGAGAATCTCCGGGCAAGAATTATTATGAGCGTGCAAGGCCTAAATCAAGAGCAAACTGATTTTTTGTTGGATGATAAAGCCAATAGAATTGGTGCTATGATTATGCACCTGGCTGCCACAGAAGTTTATTATCAAGCTTTGACTTTTGAAAACAGACAGCTAAATGAGGAGGAAAAAGAAAAATGGGGAGTTGCGCTTAGCCTAGGAGATGAAGCAAGAGCAGAATTTATAGATAAACCTATTAGCTATTATCTGGAGGCTTGGACCCAAGTTAGAGTAAAAACGAATGAGCTTCTCAAAACTAAAGATGACAGGTGGTTTTCAAGTAAAATCAAAGGCTCAGAGGTCAATAATCACTGGGCATGGTTTCATGTAATGGAGCATCAGGCAAATCACATGGGCCAGATCAATATGCTCCGAAGTCGATTGCCTGAATAACTTTAACTTTCAAACTAATGAAACAAAAACGGCTGCTAATTGAATTAACAGCCGTTTTTTCTTTTAATACCCTAAAGTCTTTAACATACTTTCTTCCGTCTGATCTTCTGCGAAAAGTCTGTGGGTTACATTTCCATCTTTATCTCGATCGATCAGAACATGCTTTGGAGCAGGGATTAGACAATGCTGAATTCCGCCGTATCCACCTAGCGATTCCTGATAAGCACCCGTATGGAAAAAGCCCAAATACTGAACTGTCTTCTCAGGTTTTGGGAGGTAAATATTGTATTGGTGAGCCTCAGAGTTATAATAATCCATGCTATCACAGGTAAGTCCACCAAGATTGATATTATGATATTCTGCATCCCAATTATTGACAGCTAGCATAATATACTTCTGATTCAAACCCCAGCTATCTGGCAATTGCGTGATAAAGGACCCGTCGATCATATACCAAAGCTCTTTGTCATTTTGAAGCTTTTCTTCCAAAACTGAATAAAGCACAGCCCCACTCTCTCCGACGGTATAGCTTCCAAACTCAGTGAAAATATTTGGCTCGTCCGTATTGTTTTTGCCACACATCCACTTGATGTTTTTCACGATTTGCTCAGCCATATACTGGTAGTCATAATCGAAAAAGACATTGGTCTTAATCGGCCATCCGCCACCAATATCCATCGAGTCCAACGTAGGAGAAATCTTTTTCAAGTCCACGTATTTCTGGATAAATCGCGTCAATTCAGACCAATAATAAGCCGTATCTCTGATGCCGGAATTGATAAAGAAATGCAACATTTTCAGGCTTACATTCGGATTATCCTTGATTTTGTCTTCATACAGCTTGATGATGTCATTGTATCTCACACCAAGTCTAGATGTGTAAAAACCAAACTTTGGCTCCTCGTCTGCAGCGATTCTGATTCCAACTTGGAATGGAACTTTCACATGCTCCAAATAATAGTCGATCTCAGTGATGTTATCCAAAATCGGCACACAGTTCACAAAACCGTCGTTGAGCAATTCAGTGATGTATTTCTTGTACAGCTCACGTTTGAAGCCATTACAGACTATAAAAGTCTTCTTGGTGATCTTTCCTTTCGCATAGAGACTTCGAACCAATGGAATATCAAAAGTCGATGAAGTCTCAATATGAATGTCATTTTTTAGCGCTTCGTTGAGCACAAAACTGAAGTGAGAAGACTTGGTGCAATAACAATAAGTGTATTTACCCTTGTAATCATGCTGCTCCATTGCATTCTTAAAATACGTCTTTGCGTTCTGAATACTCTCGGAGATTTTAGGTAAATAGGTAAGCTTAAGCGGAGTACCATAGGTTTCTATAATCTCCATCATGTTCACTCCATTGAAATGCAGTTCATTGTTTTCTACCTCAAATTCCTTGGTAGGAAAGTCAAATGTCTGCTCAATCAGATCTTTGTAAGTATTCATTAGCAAAAATAATTGGTGTTAAAGCCCTGCAAAAATTGCTTTTTATTAGGGGAATTCAAATGAAAAAGGGACAAATCCCTTCGGACTGTCCCAATATTAGTTAATAGTAATGATATGTTAATTATTCATTCAATCCATCATTGCATGCTGAAGTAAAAACTGCTCAGACCTGAAATGGTTTCTATTGATAATTACCTCCTTGAGTACTTTCTTGAATTTCACTTCCTTTTGCAGAAGTAAAACCAATTCCGAAAAGAACTGCGATACTGCTGCGTGATTGGCTTCAGGATAATAAAAAAAAGCTGCTTTTTCCTCTGAAGAAAATCTCAAATTCAAACTTTTTGGCTTCCCCGACTCACTAAGACCTTTGAAAAGTGGGAAGAGGATTTCAAAGGGAGACTCAAACCTGCAAATACCCTGCATCATCAAACCTGATTTTTGACTAAAAATCTTCACGATTTCCTGTTGATTTACTGAAATGCTGGAAATTCCGTTGGAAAAGCTAATCAATTGCTCTTCTGAAATTGGGCTAGTTTGTGGTAATGCGCTCATTGTTGCAAGTTTAAAGATCTAATACGCTTCAAATGTAAAAGGGTTATCCTTATTATCCTATATTCCCTATAATTTTTATAGGGTTTATAAAAACACCTGATTGAGAATGGGATAATTCAGCTAGAAAGCTTAGAATTTTATGTTCTGCAATTTGTCCAAAGCTATAAAAAGGTCTTTATTTTCCTTTGCGAAGCAAAAACGAAGAATTTTATGGTCCTTCTTATCTGAAAAAAACACCGATATAGGAATGCTAGCTACACCAATTTCTTTGGTTAATCTAACTGCTAAATCGTAGTCGTATTCCTGAGAAAGATGGCCATACGACACCATTTGAAAAAAGCTTCCCTGAGCCGGAGTAAATTTAAAGGAGGTTTCCTTCAATCCTTCGCAGAATAAATCCCGCTTTTCTTGATAAAAATCAGGCAAGGTCAAATACCGAGATGGCTCAGCCAAGAAATCTGCTAAAGCATATTGTAGAGGAGTTGCTGTACTAAAGGTCAAAAACTGGTGGACTTTTCTAAATTCATCTGTGAGTTGCGGGGGGGCCAAACAGTAGCCGATTTTCCATCCAGTCACATGAAAAGTCTTGCCAAAAGAACCGCAGACAAATGTTCTTTCCCTCAAAAGCGAATTTGTCAATAGCGATAAGTGTTTTCTTCCATCAAAAGTGATGTGCTCATAAACCTCGTCACTTACGACATATATATCTTTATCCTGAATCAATTCAGCAAGTGTATTAAGATCTTTGGTTGTCCATACATAGCCACTTGGATTGTGAGGAGTATTGACCATAATCAAGCGAGTCCTATCCGTGATTGCTGATTTCACTCTATTCCAATTCACTGAAAAATCTGGCATTTCCAACGGTACAAAGACAGGTTTCCCGCCATTCAACTCAACAGCCGGAGCGTAAGAATCATACGCAGGATCAAATAAAATCACTTCATCCCCAAGCTTCACCACTGCAGACACTGCAGCATAAAGAGCCTCAGTCGCTCCAGAAACAACAGTCACTTCAGTTTCTGAATCCAGTTTAACTCCGTAAACCAACTTAGTTTTTTCAGCTATTCTCTCACGAAAAATAGGGATCCCGCTCATAGGCGCGTACTGATTATGTCCTGCTTTCATGTATTTGGTCACCAAGTCCAACAATTCAGGGTCACAATCAAATCCAGGAAATCCTTGGGAAAGGTTAATTGCTCCACAGTCAGAAGCAAGCTTGGACATTACAGTAAAAATCGTCGTCCCTACATTGGGCAGTTTGGATGAAATAGGCATAGGTCAAAACTATTGATTTTGAGTTAGTATTTTTTGATTGATTTCATTTCCCGCAGATTTGCGCAGAAAAATAGCGCTGACTTACGTAGATTTTTTCGATAAAAAGTTCTTACCTATCTGACTAATAGATCTGCGGGAATCTGAGAACCTTATCAGCGAGAATCTGCGGGAAAAAAGCGGAGAATTATATCAAACCACCTACCATAATTTTCAAACTTGACCCTTGTCTATTGTCAATTGAACTTTGAATAGTGATCATTTAAAGGCATTTTTAACTACTTTTGCCTCGCTTTAGCCAACCCAATATAACTTTAACTACTGCTAAAAATGCGTGATATAATACTAGTAGAAGTACGATCAGAGATTGCCGCTGGAACCCGCGGAGCCAGTTTGGGGATTGATGCTTTGAAAATTGCCAGCCTGGACAAGAAGTCTGATTTTTTCACACAGTTTGATCCGATCAACGTTCCTGATGCGAATAATTACTTGTGGAAGGGAAACAATTTCCCTTATGCTAAATACATCGATGGAGTTTATCAGGTATTGAAAAATGTCTATTCCACCATCGAGTCACTAAGGATGGAAAAGAAATTCCCTATCGTTTTAGCTGGGGATCATAGCACTGCGGCAGGAACGATCATGGGTATAAAAGCCGCAGATCCTGATAAGCGTTTAGGGGTTATTTGGATCGATGCGCATGCTGATTTACATACCCCTTTCACGACTCCTTCTGGAAATATGCATGGAATGCCTTTAGCGATGGTGGCACAGCTGGATAACATGGATTGTCAAGTGAATGAACCATCTGAAGAGACTTTGGCATTTTGGAAACGTATAAAAACCATAGGTGGAGAATCTCCTAAAATAAATCCCAGTGATATTGTATTTATCACTGTTCGTGATACTGAAGCACCAGAAGATCATTTAATCAAAAACTACGGTATCAAAAACTTTAGTACTAAAGAAGTAAGACAAAAAGGAATAGATCAGATAGCTACTGAAGCATTGGAGTCGCTGAAAAACTGTGATCAAATCTATATTTCCTTTGATGTGGATAGTTTGGATAGCTCGATCTCCGTGGGAACCGGGACACCTGTCCCTGATGGACTGACGGTGGAGGAAGCGATAGAACTCAACGTCAAACTCATTCAAGACAAACGTGTTTGTTGCTGGGAGATCGTGGAAGTAAATCCTACGCTAGACTCTGAGAACGTGATGGCCGAAAACGCTTTTGAAGTCCTCGAAGCGACTACTAAAAGTTTGGTAGATAATTTTTGATTTTACTTTACCACAGTGGTCACAGAGGTTAGCACGGAGAGCACAATGATCATTTTTATCCTTATTTTAATTGGGAAAAATCTATAGATAGACGATGGATAGATATGACTTGACCTTTGAAAATGATCTTGCAACCAAGGTAATTGGAATCGCTATGGAAGTTCACACGCAGTTAGGACCCGGATTATTAGAAAATGCCTACAAACAAGCATTAGCTTATAAACTTAGAAATGAAGGACTTTCTATTGAAGTTGAAAAAAAGATGCCATTGATTATTGATGGAGCAGAACTAGAAAATGGCTACTGCATTGACATTTTAGTGGAAAGTAAGCTAGTTTTGGAGTTGAAAGCTGTGGAAAGAACTACAGATATTCACTTTGCCCAAACACTCAATTATGTCAAACTTGGAAAATTCAAACTTGGATTATTGATTAATTTCAATGTACCTAGACTTAAACTGGGTATTAGAAGAGTCATAAATACTAAATAATTTCATGGTGGCCTCTGTGTTGCCCTTTGTGCCCTCCGTGGTAGAATAAACATGAACATACAAGAATCAATACATAACGGCATTCAACTTGCCTTTCAGAATATTTTCAACCACGACTTGCCTTTGGAGCAGATCAGCCTCGCTCCTACGCGGAAGGAATTTGAAGGAACTTATACCTTCGTAGTTTTCCCTTACCTGAAAGTATCCAAAGCAACTCCTGAAGCAACAGCCAATCTGATCGGTGAATACCTGAAAGAAAACGTGGCGGAAGTTGCCGGTTTCAATGTGGTGAAAGGCTTCCTGAATCTGGAACTCAACAACATGATTTGGGTGGATGTCTTCCAAAAGCTTTTTGCTAATGAAAACATAGGCCAACTCCCTGCAAATGGTCAAAAAGTGATGGTGGAATACTCTTCCCCGAACACCAATAAACCGCTTCACCTGGGTCACCTAAGAAATAACTTTTTGGGCTTTTCTGTAGCAAACATTCTGGAGGCAAATGGGTACGAAGTCATCAAAGCCAATTTGGTAAATGACCGCGGAATTCATATTTGTAAGTCCATGGTGGCCTATCAGCATTTTGGCAATGGAGAAACTCCTGAATCTTCTGGTCTAAAAGGCGATCATTTGGCAGGAAAGTATTATGTGATCTTTGACCAGAAGTACAAAGAACAAATTGCTGAACTCACGGAGAAAGGACAATCTGAAGATGAAGCAAAAAAGAATGCACCGCTCTTCTTAGAAGCACAAGAAATGCTTCGCAAGTGGGAAGCTAATGATAAGGAAGTTGTTTCGCTGTGGAAGCAAATGAATACCTGGGTTTATGCTGGTTTCGAAAAAACTTACCAGCGCATGGGCGTTAGCTTTGACAACTATTATTACGAGTCAGACACCTATCTGTTAGGAAAGGACATAGTAAGTGAAGGCTTGGAAAAAGGCGTATTTTTCAAAAAGGAAAATGGCTCAGTCTGGGTGGACTTAACTGATGAAGGACTAGACGAAAAGCTGGTTCTTCGTGGAGACGGAACTTCTGTTTACATCACCCAAGATATGGGAACGGCTGATCTGAAATATGATGATTTTGGAATTAGCAAGTCTGTATATGTTGTTGGTAATGAGCAGGATTACCACTTTGATGTATTGTTTAAGATCATGAGAAAATTGGGCAGACCATACGGCGAAGGTTTGTATCATTTGTCCTATGGAATGGTAGATCTTCCTACAGGCAAAATGAAGTCCCGCGAGGGAACTGTGGTAGATGCCGACGACCTGATGCAGGAAATGGTCGATACAGCCGCACAGCACACAAAGGAGTTAGGTAAAATCGATGGATTCAATGAGGCCCAAGCCACTGAGCTTTATGAAACACTTGGAATGGGAGCTTTGAAATACTTCTTGCTGAAAGTCGATCCTAAGAAACGCATGCTTTTCAACCCTCAGGAGTCTATAGAATTTCAAGGAAATACTGGTCCTTTTATTCAGTATTCACATGCTCGAATAGCATCTATCCTAAGAAAGGCCGAACAAATTGGTGTTGATTACAAACAAGCGGACTTCTCTTTAGTTAGTACAATTGAAGATTCAGAATCGAGCCTAATTTATCTGCTTAATGATTTTGAAAAGAAAATTTCCCAAGCTGGATTGGATTATTCTCCAGCAATTTTAGCACAATACCTTTTCGATTTAGCGAAAGAATACAATAGATTCTATGCAGATCTTCCTATATTTCTTGAAAATGACTCATCAATTCTTGCTTTCCGAGTAGCACTCTCAGGTCATACTGCAAAGACACTGAAAAAAGGAATGCAGTTGCTTGGAATCACTGTACCTGACCGAATGTAATTATGAACTCAAACATGACTCCAAAGTCACATATTTATTCGGTTTTAGACCATGCGAGATTCCATAGCCAGCCCCGAATATTCGGGGTGACCCTAAAAAATCAAAATATACCCACATGAAAAATTTATTATTCCTTGGCTGTTTTTTATTCCTAATGAGTGCCTACTCTATCAGCAAAACTCATGTTTTAAAAGCTAAAAACACCTCTATAACCAAAGAAACTATGGCACCATCATTTTATGAATTCACCATGAAAGACTTGAATGGAGATGTCGTTGATTTTAGCAACTTCAAAGGAAAGAAAGTGATGGTAGTCAATGTCGCTTCTAAATGTGGCTACACACCTCAATACGAAGAATTACAGAAACTTTATGCCGAGCATAGTGACAAAATCGTCATTTTAGGCTTTCCTGCAAATAATTTTGGAGGTCAAGAACCAGGGTCCAACGAGGAAATTAAATCTTTCTGCTCTGAGAATTATGGCGTTACATTCCCCATGTTTGAGAAAGTATCAGTGAAAGGATTCGATAAACATCCGATTTACAGATGGCTAACAGACGCAAATTTAAATGGCTGGAACAACGAAGAGCCAAGCTGGAATTTCTGCAAGTACATCCTAAATGAAAAAGGCGAACTTATCAACTATTTTCCTTCCAAAGTATCACCATTGGATCAGGAAATTCTAGATCTAATCAACGCTTAATAAGAAGATTTCCGACTGAGTGAAACAAGCCATTCAAACAAAAAAAGAAGCCTGGCTCCATGCGGTCAGGCTTCGTACATTACCACTAGCCCTAGCTAGCATCTTTGCAGGTTCATTTTTGGCAGTATATAAGCAAGTTTTCCGCTGGGAGATCTTATTACTAGCTTCATTGACCACCATATTTTTGCAAATACTCTCAAATCTTTCCAATGACTATGGAGACACCATTCATGGGGCTGACCATCAAGAACGTCAGGGTCCTATGCGGGCGGTCCAATCTGGTTTAATTTCTTTACCTGAAATGAAAAAGGCGATGTATCTTTTTGGGATATTAGCCTTAGTATCAGGTTTACTTTTACTCTATTTTGCGATTCAGGATTGGGTACTTTTCGGGATATTCTTGGGATTAGGCTTGGTCGCTATTTGGGCGGCTATTTCATATACCTCAGGAAATAATCCATACGGCTATGCAGGATTAGGAGACATTTCGGTATTTCTTTTCTTTGGATTGCTGGGTGTTTTTGGCACCTTTTTCCTCCATAGTTTGGATTGGGACAACTCCATAATTTGGATAGGAATTGCATTGGGACTTTTCAGCACAGCTGTTCTGAATATCAATAATATCCGGGATATAGAATCAGACACTACAGCGGGAAAAAAATCTATTCCCGTGAGAATAGGTAGAAAAGCTGCCAATATTTACAATTGGATTTTGATTTTGGGGGGTAACTATTGCTTGTTGGTATTTGCCTTTATCACCAAAGAATGGACTTCTTTATTGGCATTGGCACTTTTCCCACTAATGATCCGGATTGGTATTAATGTGCAAAAAGGTAAAGATTCGCAGTCGATTGATCCCAACTTGAAAAAAATGGCACTCAGCACCTTGGTTTGGGTGATATTATTCGGAATTGGTTTAGTTTTTTTAGGAAAAAGGTAAACAAAGTCCTTTTCTATTCTTTTAAATAAAGGTAATTTGGGGTTAACCAATTTAACTTGACCATGACTAAAATACTCGTCCCTTTCGATTTCTCAGAACAAGCCCAGAATGCGCTTGATTTCTCGACTGCCATAGCCAGCAAATTCGATAGTGTAGAAATTTCTATTTTAAATGTAGTAGAAGTCCCTTCCGGGTCTGGCATGGGCACAATGGGTGGAGGGGAAATGATGCCTGAAATGGAAAATCAGATTTTTTTCATAGAGCTGATAAATCGCCGCAAAGAGCAGTTTAAAGAGTTGGAGCAAAAATATAAAGAGAGCAACTTTTCATTTTCCACTAAAATCGTTTTAGGAAATGCTTTTAAAAATATTTCCTCGTCTATCATTGAAGAAGATCCAGACTTGGTCATCATGGGGTCAAAAGGCAGTAGTGGGCTTGAGGAAATATTGATTGGAAGCAATACGGAAAAAGTGGTGAGAACAGCCCATTGTCCGGTGGTTACTGTCAAAGCTGCTACTGATCCAACTAAATTTAAGAAGATCGTATTTGCAAGTGACTTCAAAGAAAATCAAGATGAGCTGGCATCTCGGCTAAAAACCCTTCAAAAATGGTTTGATGCAAATCTTTATCTTGTGGTTATCAATACTCCTGGGAATTTTGAAACGACTCGAAGATCAGCATCACGAATCAAGAGGTTCGTAAATAAGTATGAAATAGAACATGCTGTTGCAGAGATTTACAATTCAAATTCCGAGGAAGAAGGAATTGTGGAGTTTGCGGAAGATGTAGATGCAGATCTGATTGCAATGGCGACTCACGGTCGTACCGGCCTTATTCATTTATTTACAGGATCTATCGCAGAAGATGTGGTAAATCACGCCAAGCGACCAGTATGGACATTTAAAGTAAAATAAAACAAGAATTAATTAAAGAATACCTACTCTTCGGGGTGGGTATTTTCATTTGATATGGCGAAAAAAAATAACGATTGGAAAAAGCGAGATGGAGTTGTCTATTCAACTAGCGATGATTTTGAGTTTCAAACTGAAGATGAAGGAAGCGAAGAAACACTTGCCCCAAATCAACAGAATTTGAAAATTTTACTTGATAAAAAAGCCCGCGCAGGCAAGAAAGTCACTCTCATAGAAGGGTTCATAGGAAGTGAGGACGACTTGAAAGAGCTGGGAAAAATGCTAAAAAACAAATGTGGCGTTGGCGGTTCAGCTAAAGAAGGAGAAATCCTCATTCAGGGAGATCATCGGGATAAAGTAGTCCAAGTGCTTCAGTCAGCAGGATACAAGGCAAAGAAGTCAGGAGGATAATCCTCCTTAGATTACTCCACCTCTTCCAAATTCCTCACATCCACACTCACCTTCATCTCCTGTTTACTTCCACTATAGACAATTCCTTTGAGAGGTGTGACATCTGCAAAATCACGACCTACAGCAACTCGGATATGCTTATCATTTACCAATAGGTTATTAGTAGCATCAAACTCAATCCATTCATGGCCAGGAACGTAGATGGCAATCCAAGCATGCGAAGCATCTGCTCCTATCATTTTCGGTTTGCCTGGAGGTGGTAAAGTCTCCAAATAACCGCTGACATAGCGGGCGGACAAACCTAGCACCCTTAAGCACGCTAAGGAGAAATGTGCGAAATCCTGACAAACCCCCTTTTTGTGCTTGAACACTTTCTCCAGTGGCGTACTGATATCAGAGAATCCCGGGGTAAAAGCAAAGTCATTGAATATTCGTGTATTCAAGTCTAGCATTGCTTCCATGATCGGCCTTCCCGGCGTAAAAGATTCTAAAGCATAGTCACCTATCCCATCTATGAAGTTCACATGCTTTGACTCCAAGTAATATTGTCGAACATCGGTCGAGGTCTTTGTGGTATGAAGCAACGCGACCACTTTTTCCCAAGGCATTGTTTCATCCGGCTTGACCGAAACCCAAGATGGAGAAGAGAGCTCAACAACACTTTTAGAGGTCACGGTGAGATTCTTGTGTGATCTTTCCACAGAAAAATAAAGGTACTTATTTCCGAAAAAATCAACCCGCTCAATCTCGGTACTTGGCTTTGGACTGATCTCGCAAAGGTATTCTTCAACATTCTGAAAAGGAAGATCTGGCGGAATCTGGAACATCAAATTGTGACAGAGCACCGCAGGAAAATCGTAAATATAATTTGTGATATGTGTGACCTTATACCTCATATCTCAGGAATAACAGAAGATTGAATCATACTATACCTGGTATCTGTATGACTAAAGTATTTCTCATAAATAGAATCGGAAGTTTCATGCAATAGGCCAATGATCTCATCCAGCAGCACACGCAACTCTACAAATTCTTGAGTTACTACATTTGGAATAGAAATTTCGTCAATATCGCACAATCTGATTTTCGTGATAGCCTGAAGCAGTTTCTTACGCTCTATGCTAAATAGCTCCTTTTCATCTTGATTTGGCAGCGTACTCAAATGATTGTCAATTTCTAATAATTGGAAAATCAAGGACCTTGGGTTGTCTTCATGCAGAATCAACAAGCTCAACACCCCATGCATCTCCAAATTAGATCGGTATCGATAGCGATACGTCACCAAACTTTCATTGCAGCGCAAAGTATCTTCCATCAGCTCTTTATTTGATTCAGAATCAAAAGATTTGGTCAGCATTCCCTTAAGGATCAAACAGTTGTTTGATGCCGATTCTATAAACCTTCCAATGTTCAATAAGTGCCAAGTCGGTTCACGGGTCATGTTATCAATATTCAACCCGTAAAAGGCCATCAACTTTACCACCATATTATCTAAGCTTTGATAGGCTTGCATCAGGGTGGTATCTGCATTTCGCATTTTGGCGAGCTCCTCAGAAATGCTATCCAGAATCCTCCATGTATCCAAGCTCAATCTGTCGCGTACGGAATATGCATTCGTAAGAAAAGACTGAATTGAATACGCCAAACTCCCCATCTTTTTCACATCATGAACTAAAGATAAAAGCTGAGCCTCTGGATTTTTGAGATTCTTTTTCACCGTAAAGCCAGGCAATGTCCCGGTCATTACGGTGAGTGTTTGCAGTAAAGTGCTAAGCACTGGATTATCATGAACATGAATATCTTCATCCGCTTCATTGTAAGAAAGAAGCGTCATCCTCATCAAACGTACAGAATATGCAGCGCGCTCCAAATACCTACCAAGCCAAAATAAACGCTCGCCAGTACGACTTGGGAGGACATTTCGAACCAAAGGCTGAATTTTAATTGCTTTGGCGACTGGAGTTGCAACTTCTTTTCCTTTACCTAAAACCCAAGTATCCTTGCTAATTCCACCTGTTTGATTTGAAACTAAAAATGCCCCCTTCTCTGGAGAGCTTCTGGACAATCCTCCAGGCATTACTTTATAGTTTTTATTTTCAGTGTCAGCGACTACATAACTTCGAAAAACAGCATTTCTAGCAACCAGCTTATTATTTATCCAAGATGGCGTAGTAGAAAAATCAACCATTTCCTGCCCAACATACATGTATGGACTGCGTCTGATTTCCCGCTTTAACTTTTCTATTTCCTCCTTGCTGAGGTTACCACCAAAAACAGATTTCTTGTGTGTGCCTCTATAGATATTTCGAATTACCAAGGATTCTATATGCTCAAAGACATATTTCATCTCGGTTGGTTGCCCGCACCACCATGTAGCTACAGAAGGTAAAATCAAGTCTTCACCTAATAGATGCTTACTGATTTTCGGTAGGAATGCCATTAAGCCTGGATTCTCCAACACTCTACATCCCAATGGGTTAATGACTAAAACTTTTCGTTGCCTTACAGCTTCCATTAGCCCGACAACTCCCAGATGGGAGTTGCTTTTATATTCCAAAGGATCACAAAAAACATCGTCAACCCGACGGATAATTACATCAACTTTTTCAAGACCTTTGATCGTTTTCAGCCATACATAACCATCACTTACTGTAAGGTCTTCACCAAAAGCCAGCGTAAATCCCATAAAAGAGGATATGTAGGCATGTTCGAAAAATGTTTCATTCGTCGGACCAGGTGACAATAACACCACCCGTGGGTTTTCCTTGTTATTTGTAAGGCTTGTAAGTGTGTTTTTGAATGTTTGGTAATAAGATGTGATTTTTCTCGCATGATTTTCACGGATCAAATCTGGGAAAACCCGCGTCATTGCAGCTCTATTCTCAAAAGTATAACCCGCACCAGATGGGGCATCGGTGCGATCATGAAGCACCCACATCTTTCCATTTGGGCCTCTCGCCAAATCGGATGAATACTGTATGAGCTGTTGCTCTCCACCTAGCTTTATGTGGTGCGCTTGCCTGAGGAATCCCCCATGATTATAAATCAACTCAAAAGGAATCTTTCCCTCTTTGATCAATGTCTGATCCCCATACAAATCACCTAAAATCAGGTTAAGTAACTCCGTACGTTGAAGTAAGCCTTTCTCTATTCCCTCCCATTCGTCACTGCTGAAAACCATCGGAACGGGGTCCAATATCCAAGGTCTGTTCATCCCATTTGGATCGCCGTAGACATTGTATGTTACGCCATTTTCACGGAGTTGACGACCAACTTCCTCATGGAATTGCCCCATACGACCTGAGCCTATTTGCTCATAGTATTTGGCTATTCTTTCCCAATGTGGATGTATTTTACCTTGGTCGGTGGCCATTTCATCCAGAAACGGCTCATTATTGAACATTTTGTCAATAAGATAAGACTCAATCATGCCTCAAAAATGAACTTATTAACCCTGAAATAATATAAAATCATCGTTTTTTATATCGCCTTAAATCCATCGTATAAGGGAATTCTGGATTGACAATTTCAGGTGAAGGATCATAGGTTGTTTTCAAATCCAGTTTAGTGATATATCTGCCAGATTTCTGATCATCCTGAACAGTCAAAGGTGCATCTGGAGAAGGATTAATCGTATGACCAAAGTCAAAAAACCTAGATATTCTCCTCGACTCAGCTTCATTGCTATTGATAGGGAAATTATCATAACTCCTGCCTCCCGGGTGAACTACATGGTATTGGCAGGCAGCAATAGATTTCTTAGTCCAGGTATCATACAAATCTATCACTAGAGGTGTATCAATTCCAATGGTAGGATGCAAGGCAGAATATGGTTGCCAAGCTCTATATCGAATTCCTGCTACGAATTCTCCTTGAACTCCTGTATTTTTCAAAGGAATTCTATGACCATTGCATAGCAAGTGATAACGGGATTCAGTCAATCCTGAGATTTTCACCTGAAGTCGCTCTAAAGAAGAATCTACATATCGAGCTGTTCCCGAGCTGGACATTTCCTCGCCTAACACATGCCAAGGTTCAATTGCCATTTTCAAATCCACATGGATATCATCCACTTGAAGCTCTCCAATAAATGGAAAACGGAATGAAAAGAATGGGTCAAACCAGGACAAATCAAAGTCATAGCCTGCTCTTTTCAAATCATTAACCACTTCTAGCATATCTTTTTCGCAGTAGTGAGGAAGTAAAAACTTATCGTGAAGAGAAGTGCCCCAGCGCACCAATTTATGATCATATGGCTCTCTCCAAAACCAGCTCATCAGCGCCCGAATCAGTAAAAGTTGCACCATACTCATTCTGTAATGAGGTGGCATATCAAAGCCTCGGAACTCTAAAATTCCCAAACGACCACTACTGGAATCAGGTGAGTAAAGCTTATCGATACAAAACTCAGCTCTATGGGTGTTACCAGTAATATCTACCAATAAATTCCTAAAGACACGATCCACCATCCAAAATGGAATCTCGTTTTCTTTGCCATTTGGAACCTGCTGAAAGGCTAACTCCAGTTCATATAGCATGTCATCTCTACCTTCATCCACTCGTGGAGCCTGACTAGTCGGTCCAATAAACTGTGTAGAAAACAAGTAAGACAAGGCTGGGTGATGTTGCCAGTAGGTAATAAAACTCTTCAATACATCTGGTCTCCGCAGCAAAGGACTATTTTCCGGTGAAGAGCCTCCAAGTGTAATATGGTTTCCGCCACCTGTACCGGTATGCTTTCCATCTACATTGAATTTCTCAGAAATAAGTCGCGATTCACGGGCCTTTTCATAAAGAACTGCATAATTATGAGTAACCTCCTTCCAGCTCTTGGCGGGTTGCACGTTTACCTCAATCACTCCAGGATCTGGAGTAATCATCATCTTTTCTATTCGCTTATCTGACGGTGGATCATATCCTTCAATGAGAATTGGCACTTTGAGCTTTTGAGCCGTTCGTTCAACAGCACGCACTAAATCTAAATAATGCTCTATGAAAGAGACTGGGGGAAAAAAAACAAATAATTTCCCTTCACGAACTTCCACAACCAATGATGTCTTAAAAATTCGCTTGGAATTAATTGGATTTCGTTTGACTCGTTTCGCTTTTTTGCCTGAAGAAAGTGCTTCTACTTCTGCAAATAAATCATTCTCAGGCTTGAGTGGCTCGTCCTCTGGTGGAGTAAACTCAATCGAGTCCAATGGCAACCGTAAGCCTGCAGGAGAATTACCGGGTACCAAATACAAATCCTTATTACGAAACTTCCATCGACAGCTTTGCCACATTTCTTTTTCATACTCCCATTCCAAAGGAACAGAATACCCAACGGGCTTACCAAGGCCTTTTTTCAAAAGCTTCGCTAGCTTTTGGCGCTCTAAGGAAGATTTTAAATTGTATTTCGCTGGATTGATATTGACAGGAACTTTTCCTTCCTGCCAAATGAAATAAAATGGATCTTCGTAAAGTGGCGTCACATTTAACGGATCAACATTAATTTCCTTGACCAGCGTATTCATGAAGCTCTTAGCTTTCTTGCTGGTCAGTTTATAATCAACAGAAAGATCAGCCATTAAGGCATCATTATGCCACATTGGTTCTCCATCTTTTCTCCAGAAACATGCTAATTTCCATCTAGGCAAAGGCTCTCCAGGATACCATTTACCCTGGCCATATTGCATCAAAGCGCCAGTTCCAAATTCCCCTTTTAGTTTATGAAAAAGTATATTTGACAGACTACGTTTGTGTTCTCCATCAGCAGCAGTATTCCATTCGGGGGCATCCTGATTATCCACAGAAACAAAGGTAGGTTCCCCTCCCATGGTTAATCGTACATCATTTGCGTCCAAATCTTCATCTACCCTATCTCCAACTGCCAATATTTTCTCCCATTGTTCCTCAGAATAGGGCTTGGTCACGCGGGGAGTCTCTTCAATTCTAGTTACTTCATTTTTGAAGAAAAACTCCGTCTCAGCAGGTTCTGACATTCCGGTGATTGGTGCTGCATCTTGCGGACTTGGCGTGCAGGCAAGTGGAATATGCCCTTCTCCGGCAAATAAACCTGAAGTGGAATCCAAACCAATCCAACCAGCTCCAGGCACGTAAACTTCCGTCCAAGCGTGTAAATCAGTAAAATCCTCCTCTGGTCCTGATGGACCGTCTAGAGATTTCTCATCTGATTTCAATTGCACTAAATAACCTGATGCAAATCTGGAAGCTAAGCCAACATGTCGTAAAACCAGAACCATCAGCCAAGCAAAGTCTCTGCAGGAGCCAGATCCTAATGTTAGTGTTTCTTCACATGATTGAACACCGGGCTCCATTCTTAAATTATAACGGAGCTCCTGATTAATCATCGAATTTATCGCAACTAGGTAATCCACCGTGACAATATCTTTAGTAATCAAAGCTTTTGCCTTTTCTACTAGTTTCATCAGAAGTGGATCTGACTCTTTGATTTCCAAATAAGGTCCAAGCTGTCTTTTTACGCTTTCATCGTATTCAAAAGGAAAGTTTCCGGCATAATCCTCCACAAAAAAATCAAAAGGATTAATCACCACCATATCGGCTATCACCTCCACATCAATTTCAAAAAACTTGACTTTCTCAGGAAAAACTACTCTGGCCAAATAATTACCAAATGGGTCTTGTTGCCAATTTATAAAGTGATTTTCCGGCTTAATATTCAGTGAATATCCTTTAATGTGAGTTCGTGAATGAGGTGCAGGCCGCAATCGAATCACTTGAGGACTCAGGGTAATGTGACGATCGTACTCGTACTTTGTATAGTGCCGGATGGCAACTTTGATAGACATAGGCTAGGTTGAAAATTTTACTTCAAAAAGATCAAATCATTTAATAATTGCAAACGATTTGGGTCATCTGGGCTGCTCGTATTAGGTGTAATTTAAAGTAAGAAAAGGGACATTTCTGCATTTGGCTCTAGAAAAATCACATAAAGGAGAAATTACTTTTGTATTAACTCTCTACTATTTTTTCTCAAAATTGAGAATTGAATCAATTTCTTCTTCTGTAAGTAAACATTTCTATTTAGTTTCAATGGATGGAAAAAAAGAAAAAGAAAATCCTCGTAATCGACATAGGGGGTTCAAATGTAAAAATCCTGGCTACAGGTGCTGAAGAAAGAATTAAAATCCCATCTGGAGCTGATTTCAAGCCTGCAGAGATGGTCGAGTTAGTCAAAGAAAATGCCGCTCAATGGGACTATGACATGATTACCATGGGTTTCCCTGGTATGGTCAAAGAAAACAGAATTGTTTCCGAGCCTGTAAACCTTGGCGAAGGATGGAATAAATTTGATTTCCATGCAGCTTTCAATTGCCCAGTTAAAATTATAAATGACGCTGCCATGCAGGCACTTGGTGGATATGAGGGTAAAAAATTGCTTTTTCTTGGTTTAGGAACTGGACTTGGAACAGCTATGGTGATCCACAATGTCATTGTTCCACTAGAAGGCGGACACCTACCTTTTAAGAAAAAGACTTTTGAAGAATATGTGAATAAAGAGTATCTGACCAAAAGCGGATCAAAGAGATGGGAGAAAAACGTACAGAAAACTGTTGAAATCTTCCGTGCTACTTTCCAGCCTGATGATATTCTACTCGGTGGTGGAAACTCGAAGTTGCTTTCCGAAATTCCTGAAGGTTGCAGATTAGGCACAAATCAAAATGCTTTCACAGGTGGATTCAAGTTCTGGGAAGAGGATTTTAAGCTCTAAATCCTACTTTATCAGCCTCTTCATTTTTCGTAGATTTCAATTCACCCTAGTTCCCAATAACCTATACCTATGAAACACCTATTCCTTTATGCCTTTGCCATCCTTATTTTTTCAAGTTGTGAAAAGAGGCAGTCAAAAGACAACACAGAAACACTACTGGTAAATGAGCAAGTCCGGGCAAGAATAGACTCTACCCTATCGAGCTTTGTAGACAGTGGAAATCTTGCAGGAGTTTCAGCATTAATTTTTGAAAAAGATCAAGAGGTTTATTTCAATGCTTTTGGCTATGCTGATCGGGAAAATCAGGTGAAGATGGATAGAAATACCATTGTGCAGATTTACTCTATGACCAAGCCAATTACAGGAACGGCGCTGATGACGCTTTACGAGGAAGGTAAATTCCAGTTGGATGATCCACTTTCAAAATATGCGCCTGAGTTTGCAGACATGAAAGTCTATGATGGTGTAGATGAAAATGGAGATATCAAACTCGTTGATGCGGACAGACCAGTTACTATTCGAGATTTAACCCGGCATACCGCTGGCTTTCCAAACCGTGCTGATATACCTGGCTTAAGTGATATTCTTGCAGAGAAAGATCCGAGAAGTTTTGAGATAGATTTAAATGAAATGGCCAAGAGAATCGGGCAAATTCCGCTTTGGTTTCAGCCTGGTACCCAGTGGGAATATGGTCAATCTGTGGATGTTCAGGCATTTTTGGTAGAAAGAATTGCTGGAGTTCCATACAAGCAATATGTTCAGGAGCATGTACTCGATCCACTTAACATGACAGATACAAGGTATTTTGTCCCAGAAAGTGACAGAGCAAGAATGTCTGCATCTTACCGAAGAACAGGTGAAGGTCAGCTCGAACAATTGCCAAATGAAGAAGCTCATAACTTCAATATCAATGAGTGGCCACTGACTCCGGGAGGATTTGGATTTACTTCGACTTTGGACGATTACATGACTTTTGCCAGAATGCTGGTTCACAAAGGTGAGTTTGATGGTGTCCGTGTTTTGAAGCCTGAGACAGTTGAGCTCATGAGTACCAATCAACTTCCTGATTCTGTGACCGAAAGATCCTGGTTGCCTAGCAAAGGAAATGTAGGGTTTGGAATTGATTTCGCAGTGCGAGTAGCTCCACCGGCAAGTGCTGAAGAAATGAACGGGATTGTAGGTGAATTCTTTTGGGATGGAGCAGCCAGTACACTTTTTTGGGTTGATCCGGTCAATGAGATTACAGCCGTTCTTTTTGTCCAGCTTTTCCCATATGATCAAATCAAGCTTCACAAAAAGTTCAAAGATGCGGTTTATGGGAAATATCAGCCTAGCGGCTCTAATTAAAATCAGCTAAACCATCGTTCGTGTCATCAGGATCGATATAAAATCTTAGCTCACTAAATTTCTCTTGCCGTCGTTCGTGTCATCACGAACGACATTTTGTTTGAGTACTTTAAACAAATCACAGTACAATAGATTTCCCTTAACTTTGCGCTAAGCAGAACCATTTTCTAATAAAATGTTGTTCTGCACTCATTGTAACCTAATGGACCTTGAATCCATTACTTATTACAGCGTATGAAAGAAAGACCAAGAGTAGTAGTCGGCCTCTCCGGAGGGGTCGATAGTTCCGTAGCCGCTCACCTTCTCATCGAGCAAGGCTATGAAGTCATCGGGATGTTCATGAAGAACTGGCACGATGAATCTGTCACCATTTCCAACGAATGCCCCTGGATGGAAGACTCCACCGATGCTATGCTGGTAGCTGAAAAGTTGGGAATACCATTTCAAGCCATAGATCTTAGCGAAGAATACAAGGATAGAATTGTGGATTACATGTTTGCTGAATACAAAGCAGGCCGTACTCCCAATCCGGATATTCTTTGCAACAGAGAGATCAAATTCGATATTTTCCTGAAAGCTGCAGAAAAGCTAAAGGCTGACTTTGTAGCAACTGGGCATTATTGCCAGAAAGGCGAAACTATAGGAGCTGATGGAAAAACAGCCTATCAATTGCTTGCAGGAGCCGATCCAAACAAAGATCAGAGTTATTTCCTGTGTCAATTGAACCAAGGTCAGTTAGCCAAAGCGCTATTCCCAATCGGGCATATGCAAAAGCCGGATGTCCGTGCAAAAGCCAAAGAGATGGACTTAATTACTGCTGATAAAAAAGACAGTCAGGGGCTTTGCTTTATAGGAAAAGTACGTTTGCCTGATTTCCTTCAGCAACAATTAAAGCCTAAAAAAGGCCAGATTATTCAAATTCCTGAAGAACTAGCCATCTACCAGAATAAGCAAATACCAGCAGGATTTGCTCCTGAAGACTATAATCAGGAGACTTTGGATGCTATTTCTCTGCCAACGCACTACACTCAGAATCAAGGAAAAGTCCTTGGTGAGCATAATGGCGCACATTATTTCACCGTTGGTCAAAGGAAAGGACTTCATGTAGGAGGAACCGGAAAACCCTTATTTGTGATTTCTACTGACACGCAAGAGAATGTGATCTACACAGGTTTGGGAGAAACCCATCCTGGCTTACTTCGTGATGGCTTATTTGTCAAAAACGAAGATATACACTGGATTAGAGAAGATTTGAAACTCAACATCGGCGAAAGCAGAAGATACGAAGCCAGAATCCGCTACCGCCAGCCTCTCAGCGGAGCTACGTTGATCCAGAAAGAAAATGGTCTTTACGTCATCTTCGATCAGCCTCAGAAGGGTGTAGCTTCGGGTCAATTTGTAGCTTGGTATGAGGTTGAGGAATGTATAGGATCTGGGACGATATTTTAGGAATTAGGATTTACAATTTACGTTCCGATAGCTATCGGAATACGAGGCTAATGTAATTTGAAATTTGAAGTTCAATTTATTAGCCTCTTTTTACCTAAAACAACAAATCCCCCTAGCCTCCTTTATAAAGGGGGAATAGCCAAACCTGAACCCCATTCATTACTTTCAGATAGCCATTATTTTAAATTCTTAATTCATTCATTTTAAATTTTCCAGTGTTAGAAATTCTTTTCGAAGACGAATACCTTATTGCCATCAATAAACCTTCTGGATTGCTTGTTCATCGGACTTCTATCGCAGCGGAGGAAACCGTCTTTGCTTTGCAGTTGCTTCGTGATCAAATTGGTCAGCATGTTTCACCGGTTCATCGATTGGACAGACCGACAAGTGGTGTTTTGCTTTTCTCCAAGAATGAAGAAGTCCTCCCCCTACTTAAAGAGCAATTCGCTGATCGATCGGTGAAGAAAACTTATCTAGCCATTGTTCGAGGGATTCCTACGATTAAGTCGAACCTGATTGATCATCCCTTGACAAGTGAGCGCTCTGGGAAATTGCAGGAATCACAAACGCATTTTCAAGTTTTGGCAGAAGCGGAAATCCCTTTTAATACCACAGGAAGATATCCTTCAAGTCGCTACAGTTTGCTTGAGCTAAAACCTGAAACGGGCCGAACGCATCAGATCAGACGGCATTTAGCACATATTCGTCACTATATATTGGGAGATAAAAAACACGGAGATAATAAGCAGAACCAATTTTTCGAGAAGCAATTTGGTATGGTGAACCTACTATTACATGCTAGAAAGCTTGAATTCACTCACCCGATTTCGAAAAAGAAAGTATCTATTGAAGCTTCACTTCCTTCTCATTTCCAAAAAACAATAAGTGATCTAGGTTGGTCAGCACTTGATTTAGAAGGTTAGAAGCCATCTTTTCCTTAATTTCAACTACTTTAGAATACACTTTATATAAACCCTATGAAAAAATCACTGTTAGGACTAAGCCTTTTGTTATCTGTGACTTTTGTGGCAGAAGCTCAAAAGAAGAAAATTGATAAAAAATTCAACGAAACTGCTGCAGTCGCTGACCTCACTTATCTAGCATCAGATGAATTGAAAGGAAGAGACCCTGGGGCTCCAGAAATGGCCATGGCCTACAATTACATATCGATGCAGTTGGAGGATGCTGGTGCAAAACCAGTTCCCGGAGCAGATGGTTATTTCCAAAATATTCCATTCATGATGTCTTCTCCTCCAAGCAAGGGCGAAATCAAATTGAGGGACTCGCTTTATTCCCAAGGTAAAAACATGCTTGTGATCAGCGGAGATGGTATTTCTGGAAAATATGAGTTAGTCGATGTAGGTTTTGGACTTGCAGAAGATTTGGAGGGAAAAGACTTAAAAGGCAAAATCCTATTGACCAACGTTGGCGCTCCAGATCGCATGAGTCCAGCTGATCTATTCAGTTTAGGAGCTGAAAAAGGAAAACTCGCCGAAGCTGCCGGTGCGATCGGAGTTATTGAAAGGTTTAATATCCCATCTATTCCATGGCCATTGATTGTCAATTACCTCAATCGAAGCCAGATGGTAATAGATAATGGCGAGTCTAGCAAAATGCCATACATCTGGATAGAAGATGTGAAAAACACGATTAAGAATCAATTGACTGATGGTAAGGTTGAGGCCAATCTTTTAATAGAAGGCAAGAAAAACACACCTGTAGAAGGCAAAAATGTACTTGCGTGGATTGAAGGCACAGACAAGACGCTAAAGGATGAATTCGTCATGCTATCTGCACACTACGATCACGTGGGAATTGGGGCGCCAGATGCCAGTGGTGACTCCATTTACAATGGTACTAGAGATAATGCTGTAGGTACTGTTGCGGTAATGAACTCTGCAAAGTTCTTTGCCAAAAATCCACCAAAAAGATCCATTCTTTTGGCACTTTGGACTGCAGAAGAAAAAGGGCTTCTAGGTTCTGCTTATTTCGCAGCAAACCCATTAATTCCATTGGATAAAATCATCTACAACCTAAACATCGATGGTGCTGGCTATAATGATACTTCAGTAATTACGGTGATCGGATTGGGCAGAACTACCGCAGATGACTTGGTTGCTGAGGCTGTTGCAGATTTTGGGTTGAAAGCTATAGCAGATCCAGCTCCAGAGCAAGGACTTTACGATAGATCAGATAATGTGAACTTCGCCAAAGAAGGCATCCCTGCTCCTACTTTCAGCCTTGGATTCACGGCATTCGACGATGAGATCAACAAGTATTATCACAAAGCTGGAGATCACGTGGACTCCATGGATTTGGACTATGTGACGCTTTACTGGAAGTCATTTATCCTTGCTGCGCAAAACATCGCCAATGCAGAAGCTCAACCAATGTGGGTTGCTGGTGATAAGTATGAAGAGGCAGGGAAAAAGCTTTATGGGGATAAAAAATAATAAGTACTTCAAAAATTATATTTAATGGACACTCCCAAAATAGATAAGAGATTTTGGTTTAAACATAAAGGCTGTGAAGGAAAGCATTATTTGATAGGGAACCCTCACACTTTTCCTGGAAGGATATTGGCTTGGTGTCCAATAAAAAAAATAGACTTTTGTGTTTCAAAAGCTGAGATGGATGAGATTTCGGAATCAGCACAATATTGGCTTGAAGGATTTCTAGCAGGCAATCAACCTTATCCTCCGTTAGATGACAACGGTGATTTGGACTTTGAAAGCCCAGAATATAAAAACTGGCTTTTAGAAATAAAAGAATTTAGAAAAACAGGGGATTGGAAATAAGAAATTGAGAGGTAAAAAGTAAGATGATGTCATCTCTCTTTTTACCTCTTTAATTTTTTTACTCTCGCCTCTAAACTCTTGATTCTGATCTCTAATTTCTTGCGTCTAGACTGTAAAATCTTATGTCTTGCTACTTAATACTCCCTACTCAAAAAACCTACCCAAACAACATCCCCGCAATCGTCGCCGTCATCAGGCAAGCAAGCGACGCTGCAAGCAATGACTTTAATCCCAATCGGCTAATATTAGCCTGCTGGTTTGGAGCGATGATGGCGATACCACCCAACTGAATTGCAATTGAACTGAAATTGGAAAAACCACAAAGTGCATAGGTAGCGATGACAATTGATTTGGCGCTTAGGCTTCCCATTTCCTTCATTTCAGAAAGGCTCAAGTAAGCTACGAATTCGTTAATGACAGTTTTCTGACCTAGCAAAGAACCTACTTGCAATGTGTCTGCCCACTCCACTCCTATCACCCAGGCAAAAACCCGGAAGACTTGGCCAAAAAGATATTCTAATGAAAAACCTTGGAACTGACCTCCTGTAGTTCTCACCACAAACTCATTCAACCCTGTAACATCTCCCAAAATCCCCATCAAGAGGTAATTGAGCGCTGCGATGACGGCAATAAATGCCAAAAGCATTGCTCCTACATTCAATGCCAATTTCAAACCTTCGGAAGCACCAATAGACATGGCATCGATCAAGTTCACTCCCATCGCTTCCTCGTTCACTTCAAGCTTGTCCTGAACCCGCTCCTTTTCCAACTCAGGAATAAACATCTTGGACATTACGATAGCAGCTGGAGCATTCATGATACTTGCACCGAGAAGATAAGCTGCAAATCTACTTTGCTCCTCCAGACTATCTCCTCCTAGAAAAGCCACATAACCCGCCAAAACACCCCCGGCAATTGTGGCCATTCCGCCAGTCATCAAGCACATCAGTTCAGATTTACTCATCTGAGGAATAAAAGGTCGAACTAACAAAGGGGCTTCAGTTTGTCCTAAAAAGATATTTCCTGCTGCTGATAAGCTTTCGGGACCAGATAATCTCATCGTTCTCGCCATTACCCAAGCGATACCGAAAACCACTTTCTGTAGTATTCCTAAGTAGTATAAACCTGCTGATACCGTAGAAAAGAAGATAATTGTAGGAAGAACTTGGAAAGCGAAAATGAAACCGTAGCCATCTCCTGCTAAATCTCCAAAAATAAATGCTGCCCCATCCCGACTGAAGCTCAGAAACTTCACAAAGCCTCGACTGACCATAGCAAAGGCACTTTCCACAACAGGTACCTGAGTAATCAAAAACCCAAAAACCAATTGAAGTAGGATCCCAATACCAACTAATCTCCAATCGATTTTCTTTCTATTGCTTGAAAAAATAAAAGCCACCAAAACGATGACGGCCAGACCAAAGACTCCTCTTATATAATCCATTCAGTAAGTGTTGCAAATAAAAGCTAAAAATAAGGAACGCAGGTTCGGAAAACAATCATGTATCATGAGGTTAAGTTTTAAAATGAGAATTAGGGGTAAATAGTGAACAGTGATCAGTCGCAGTGATCAGAATTCAGAGTCACAAAACACAATTTTTGGCACAAGTCTTCAGACTTGTGCCTATTTTAATGCTGTCTTCGGACTGCCATTCTATTTATCGTCTAAAACACGCTAGAAATTTCACTTCGTAACTGTTTCTGTCATCACAAACAGTATCACATGCTCATTTTAATGCAGTCCCCTCTCCCGACTGCATCATTTTCTAAGAAATGAAGTAAATTCCCCCTATCGTCTTTCGAAGTTTGAAAACTTCAGTAAAGTGAGTCCTAGTCATGAGACTTAAACTAAATTTGGAAGCAGGAAAACTGCGCACTTTACGTTTTCTTTGTGGTCTTCGTGGTAAAGAAAAAATCATAAAAAAAGCCCGAGCTAACCCGGGCCTTAAACTGTATCAGTTTCTCTTGTTGATTTCATCTCGGATTCGAGCTGCTCGTTCGTAATCTTCATTATTGATAGCTTTATCAAGCATCTGATTAAGCTTGTCCAAGCTGAAATCCTTCAAAGAAGGTTCTTTTTTAGTCGTGAACTTTTGTGTGGAAGGTTTTGGTGGTGTTTTATCATCCTTTTTCTCTACCTCATAATGCTCAACTGCCCCTTCGGACATAGCCTTTTCGGTACAAAATACAGGGCTTCCAAATCGTATCGCTATAGCTATTGCATCCGAAGGTCGAGCATCTACATCTGTCTCGATTTTGTCTCCTTTACACTTGATTTTAGCATAATAGACACCTTCCTTCATGTCAGTTATAACGATTCTTTCAATATCAAAATTAAACCCAGATGCAAATGATTTAAACAAATCATGTGTCATGGGACGATTTGGAACAATCTTTTCGATTTCTAAAGCGATCGCCTGAGCTTCAAACATACCGATCACTATCGGCAACCGTCTTGCTCCACCAACTTCACCTAACACCAAGGTAAATGACCCTGATTGGGAATGATTGGACGAAAGTCCCAAAATCTCAAGTTCTATGATTTTTTCCACAAAAATTTATAATTCAGCTTTTAATGCTTCGTTTAATTTTGGCACAACCTCAAATGCATCGCCTACGATTCCGTAGTCCGCAGCTTTGAAAAAAGGAGCATCAGGATCTTTATTGATGACCACAATGCACTTTGAAGAGTTAACTCCTGCAAGATGTTGAATAGCTCCTGAAATTCCTATCGCTATGTATAAAGTTGGAGCGACTTTTACTCCAGTTTGTCCCACATGCTCGTGATGAGGTCTCCATTCGAGGTCAGAAACGGGTTTAGAACATGCAGTAGCAGCTCCTAAAATTTTAGCCATATCTTCTACCATACCCCAGTTTTCTGGCCCTTTCAAGCCTCTTCCACCTGAAACTACAATATCTGCTTCAGGAAGCAAAACGTCGCCTGTAGCACGTTCGGTAGATGTAATTTTTGATGCAAAATCAGCGTCTTCCAACGCCACATCGAAGGTTTCAACCTGAGCAGCTGCTCCATCCTGCTTCAAATCAATTGCATTCTTTTTGATTGCAAGGATTTTATTTTCTGTCGTTACAGAAGTTTCAGCAAAAGCTTTTCCTGTGTAAATACTCCTTTTCACAAGGTATCCAGAATCAGTTTTCGGTAACTCTACCACATTTGACACCAAGCCTGCTTTTATTTTAATCGCAAGTCTTGCCGCAACTGCATCTCCAAGGGAAGATTTAGCCAAAACCAATGTCTTTGCTCCTACTAGATTGAAAGCCTGTGCTACCGCGGAAGCGTGTGCTTGGATCACTCCGGCATCCAACTTACTTTCAGCACCGTGAAGCACTTTTGCTGCGCCCGCTTTTCCTACAGAGGCTAACTCCTCATTTCCAATGGTGCCGAGAGCAACTGCAATCACATCTCCTTCTCCAGTCTGTGCTGCTAAAGCATTTGCAAAAGAAACTGCCTCAAGACTAGTCTTTTTTACCTTTCCTTCAGCCTGTTCTATATATACTAAAATTGACATAATATCCTAATTTATAACAAGTTATTGGGTTTTTATTAAAGCACCTTTGCTTCATTTTTCAACAGCTTCACCAGCTCTGCCACATTATCTTTATCCACCAATTTCACCGCTCCTTTAGCTGGAGGCAGCTCATATTTGCTAGCTTCAGCCTGAGTCTCCTGAGATACTGGCTCCACTACATTAAGAGGCTTGGTTCTGGCAGACATGATACCGCGCATATTTGGAATTTTCCACTCTGCAATTGGTTCTTGACAGCCCGCAATCAATGGAAGGCTAGCTTCGAGCATTTCCTTACCACCTTCGATTTCTCTGGCCATTTTCACAGTTGAGCCATCTACATCTAGTTTCATCACTGGCGAAAAGGACGGCATTCCCAGCAATTCGCCAACCATTCCATGAACCATTCCTCCATTGAAATCAATAGACTCTCTACCCATCAAAATCAGATCGTAAGCTCCTTCTTTTGCATAATGAGCTATTTGCTGGGCTACGAAGTATGAGTCTTTAGGCGCAGCGTTTACGCGTATAGCATCATCTGCTCCTATTGCTAAAGCTTTTCTTAAAGTAGGATCAGAATCCGCCTCTCCTACATTCATAACAGTTAACTTTCCACTCGCTTGATCTCTCAGTTCGACTGCTCTTGCCAAAGCGTAATCATCATAAGGTCCAATAATATATTGAACGCCCGTTGAATCAAACTTGGTATTGTCGGCTGTAAACTGAATCTTGGAGGTAGTATCGGGTACGTGGGTGATACAAACAAGAATCTTCATTGGTTTAGAATTAGATTAGGTTAGATTTATTTATCGTGAAAATAACAGTAAGCACTTAATTAAAAAAACTATTGATGAGCAATCTGGACAGGATAACGCTACTAAAACAATTTACCGAAGAGGAACCGGAGAACCCTTTCAACTGGTATGCATTGGCTATAGAACACAGAGAATCGGACCCCAAGGAAGCTCATAGTCTCTTCATGAAATTGCTATCTGAGCATCCTACTTATCTTGCAACGTACTTTCCTGCTGCACATCTTTATGCAGAAATGGGTGATTTAGAGCAGTCTAAAGTGATTTTTGAAGATGGAATTTCTCTGGCTCGTGAACAAAAAAATATGAAAGCATTGCAAGAGCTTCAGAATGCCTATCAGAATTTTCTCTTTGAAAATGACTTGGATTAAGACTAGTCAGATTGGCTAAAAAGTACTGAATTCATAAAAAAATGTGAGCAATCCTTAACTTGAAATTAGTAGTTTTATATGACCTATATCAAATAATCTAACCCTATAGTTCCATGATCACCCAAAAAGAAATGCTGGCTCATTTTCTCCCTATTTTAGAAAAAAGCGGTAAACGCTATAAAAAAAAGAGTATGATCCGAGCCAAAAAAGCAAAACCGGGGCAATTGGTGATCACAAAAACATCTGATGGAGAAGAAACCCAAAACACTGCTGAGGTTGGAGACTGGTTGGTTGAAAATCAGACAAGTGTAAATGAGCTGTATTTAGTAAAAGCTGAAACTTTTGAAAAAAAATACACTATAGTTCAAGCCCTAGAGCATGGTTGGGGCTGCTATCATCCAAAGGGGGAAATATTGGGAATTATTGTGAATGAAGCACATTTTGATGAGTTAGGAGTGACTAAAACATTAAAGTTTCAGGCGCCTTGGAAGGACAGTATGGTCGCTAAACCTGGCGATATGCTAGTAGTTCCACTAGATAAAGATGAGATCTATAGAATCGCCAAAAAGGAATTTGGTGAAACTTACATCGAGGTTTAATTAAGGAACCAAAACTATTTTTCCGGTTTGCTTTCCATCCCGCATCCGATTAAAGGCTTCTTCTGCCTTGTCAAATCCGAAAACCTGATCTATTATAGGCTTGATTTTTTTCTCGTTGACAAAGGAAACCATATTCTTAAAATCTTGATCAGAACCCATAGTAGTTCCCATAATTTTCAACTGATTCCAGAATATTTTTCTTGCCTCCAACTTAGATGGATTCCCTAAAGTAGCTCCGTAAAAAACAATTTTCCCACCTGGTTTTGCAACTTGAATCAGATGATTTAACGTATCGCCTACAGCTCCATCTATGATCAAATCAAAACCATTGGTAACTTCCATGGCTTTTGATATCCAATTGTGATCCAAGTAATTAAAAGTAGTTGATACACCCAAAGCTTTAGCTTTTTCCAGTTTCTCAGTGCTGCTACTACTCGTTGAAACCTTTGCACCAAGTGCCAATCCAAATTGGACCGCAAATTGAGCTACGCCACCACCAAATCCAGTGACTAGCAAGTTTTCCCCAGCCTGAATATTCCCCTGGTAAGTAAGTGCCCGGAAAGCTGTTAATCCAGCTAAGGGCAAAGCTGCAGCTTCCTCCCAAGTCATATGAGCTGGCTTCTCGTAAAGTCTGTCTACAGGAACAATGACTGACTCTGCAAGTGTCCCGTTTCTAGGCATGCCCAAAATCTCAAAATTTGGACCTTGCACTTTTTGATTTTCTCCCCAATTCAATGCGGGATTTATGATTACTTCTTTATCCAACAGCCCATAATCTACTCCCTTTCCTATCTCAGTCACCACTCCAGCACCATCAGAACCTAGAACAACACCGTCCTGAATATTTGGATAAAGTCCTTGTCTGCACCATTCATCTCGGTGATTCAGCGCCGCAGCTTTAATCAGTACGCGTACTTCTCCAGGATGCAAATTTCGAGTTTGAACATCGGTCAGTAGTAATTTTGAAGATTGAGTGCTTTGTAGAGTTATAGCGTTCATAAGCTTTTAAAATGCGTCTTCTGAGTTATTTCTATTCAATAAATCGTCTCCGTCATCACTGTTTGCTTTGCTTTGAAGTTTGATTGTATTTCCAGAATCAAACTCAGAAATCCCGCTCGATTGAGCTGCGAATGTTGGTCGGTAAACAGCATTTCCACCTTGAGGATCTTGCATATTGCCAAAGCCATCCAAATCCTGGAATTTGGTATATCTACCGATAAATCGAAGTTTCACATTGTCCAAGGAGCCATTTCTATGCTTAGCAATAATTACTTCTCCGACTCCCTGCGTAGAATTACCATCTTCATCTTCGGTGATGCCATAATATTCAGGACGGTAAAGGAACATCACCATATCGGCATCCTGCTCGATGGCTCCTGATTCCCTTAAATCCGAAAGTTGCGGACGCTTATCTCCTCCTCTGGTTTCCACCGCTCTGGAAAGCTGCGAAAGTGCAATTACAGGAACCTCTAGTTCTTTTGCGATTTTCTTCAAGGCTCTGGAAATACTTGCAATCTCCTGCTCTCGATTTCCTCCACCTCCGCCTTTAGAATCTCCTGACATCAACTGCAAATAATCAATCACGATCATCTGAATATCGTGCTGAGCTTTTAGCTTTCTACATTTTGCCCTAAGCTCAAGTATAGAAAGTGCAGGCGTATCATCTACGAAAAGCGGTGCTTTGGAGAGTTTTGCAGTCTTATGAACCAATTGAGCCCACTCATGCTCAGCAAGTGTACCTTTTTTGATTTTCTCTGAGTCCAATTCAGCCTCGGAGGAAATCAAACGATTCACCAACTGAATCGAGGACATCTCCAGTGAGAAGATTGCCACCGGACGACTGTGATCTACCGCTGCATTTCTCAAAACAGAAAGTACAAAAGCCGTTTTACCCATTGCAGGACGAGCCGCAATAATCACCAAATCTGATTTTTGCCATCCTGAGGTCACTCGATCCAACGCAGTCAAACCAGAAGGGACACCAGTCAAACCGTCTTTTTGACCTTTTCTGGCTTCCAATTCTATGATCGCCTCCCGCATGATGGACTTCATATCGGAGTAATTCTTCCGGATATTTTTTTCAGATATCTCAAAAAGATTCTGCTCCATTTTGTCCAGCAACTCAAAAACATCAGTAGTCTCCTCGTAAGCATCTTTTTGGATATCAGACGCAATTCTGATCATCTCACGCTTGATGGATTGCTCAGTGATAATCCGAGCATGGTATTCAATATTGGCGGCAGAAGCTACTTTTGAAGTAAGTTCAGTCACATAAAAAGCCCCACCGGCAATCTCCAACGTACCGCTTTTGCGAAGCTGAGAAGTAACGGTAAGCAAATCTATCGGCTGACTTTCGGTAAAAAGATCAAGAATCGCCTGAAAAATGACCTGATGAGAATCCTTATAAAAACTCTCCACCTTCAAAATATCAATCACGTTTGTCAACGCATCCTTCTCGAGCATCAATGCACCTAGCACAGCTTCCTCAAGATCAATGGCTTGCGGCGGCACCTTGCCTAGCATGTTAGTATTTTGGTGAGTGGGCTTGTTTCGGGTAATACGGGGATTGCTACTTTTCTCGGTCATAGAACAAATGTATTCTGAAAAAGGCAAGAGTTCTAAACAACTTTTACCAGAGTTATCAACAATTAAACTCCTCAATAACCAAGCCTCGAAAAGGAAATCAACCTATTAATTATCACAAAAATCCAGCCTTAACTCCGATTATAAGAGATAAATTCAGACACTCAGGTAGTTGCATTTATTGGGAAAACAAACACAAAATCCTTTTAACTAACCAGTCAAAATTCAACAACTAAATAAAATCTTTTGAATTAGAATTGCTATGCCCCCAAGCTGCCAATAATTATTTTTAAGTTTGAAGTATAATTCCCACTCGTTATTTTACTCAATGAATAAATATCACTTTATAGCCGTCGGTGGAGCAGTGATGCATAATTTAGCCTTAGCACTCGTAGAAAAAGGCTATCAGGTCACCGGTTCTGATGATGAAATCTACGAACCATCCCGTACGAGATTAGAAAAAGCGGGGATTTTGCCGGCTGAATATGGATGGTTTCCTGAAAAAATCACAGCTGATTTGGAGGGTATAATCTTAGGCATGCATGCCAGAATAGATAATCCTGAACTTATAAAAGCTCAGGAATTGGGCATTCCTGTTTACTCTTTCCCAGAATTCATCTATAATCAAAGTCAGAATAAAAAGCGGGTAATCGTAGCTGGCTCACATGGAAAGACTTCAATTACTTCGGTGATTCTTCATGTACTGAAAGATCAACAGGTAGATTTTGATTATCTCGTTGGAGCCCAGATCGAAGGCTTTAACTTGATGGTTAAACTTTCTGATGCTCCGGTGATCATTATCGAAGGCGATGAATATCTTACCTCTCCCCTAGACAGAACGCCGAAGTTCTTTCACTATAAACATGATATTGCTTTGGTGAGCGGAATAGCCTGGGATCATTACAATGTTTTTCCAGACTTTGAAGTATATAAAGAGCAGTTTAGCAAATTGATGAATTTAACTCCTGATTCTGGAGAATTGATTTATTGCGAAGCCGATCCTTTAGTAAAAGCAGCAGCTGAGAAAAGTGAAATTTCAGCTACAAAAACTGCCTATAATGCTCATCCAGCTATCATCAAAGGCGGCAAGACTTTTCTGGAAACAGAAAATGGCCATATTCCAATCTATATTTTCGGAGAACACAACCTTCAAAACTTGCAAGGTGCTTTAGATATTTGCTTGGCATTGGGATTGACTAAAGAACAATTCTACAAAAGTATCCAGACTTTCAAAGGCGCAGCAAAGCGTCAAGAACTTTTGGTGGAAACAGGTAACTCCAGTCTTTTCCGGGACTTTGCTCACGCTCCTTCCAAATTAAAAGCGACTGTTTCGGCTGTAAAAACTCAATTCCCAAACAGGAAGCTAATTGCTGTGCAGGAATTGCATACTTACTCTTCGCTGAATAAGGAGTTTTTGCCAAACTACGCCAAATCAATGGAGGCGGCTGACCTCGCAATTGTGTACCTTGATCCTCATGCTGTCGCATTGAAAAAACTAGAGTTGATGGATGAAGATACATTAAGAGAAGGCTTCCAACGACCTGATTTAAAATTATTTACAGATAGCAAAAGCCTTAAAGAATTCCTTTTGGCTCAAGACTATACTAATTCCAACCTACTTTTGATGAGTTCGGGATCCTACGACAAAATGGATCTGGAGCCGATTAAAGCTAAATTCAATTAACCATGAAATTAAACTTGAAGAATTCCGTAGCATTTTTTGATCTAGAAGCCACTGGAATCAACATTTCGACAGACCGAATCGTGGAAATTTCCATCGTGAAGGTAAAGCCAGATGGAGGACAGGAAATCTACACCAAGAAAATCAACCCAACCATTCCTATTCCGCTTGAGTCATCGCTAATTCACGGCATTTATGACAAGGATGTGAAAGAGGAAAAGACCTTTAAAGAACTTTCGAGAGAAATATACCAATTCATTGGTCAATCAGATTTGGCTGGGTTTAATGTTTTAAAGTATGACATTCCGCTTCTGGTAGAAGAATTTCTCAGGGCTGGAATCGAGTTTGATTTAGACAAAAGAAATCTTTTGGATGCGCAGAAGATTTTCTTCATGATGGAAAAGCGAAACCTCACTGCCGCCTACAAGTTCTACTGCGGACAAACGCTAGAAAATGCACACAGTGCTGAAGCAGACACACTTGCTACATTAGATGTGTTCAAAGCACAAATAGAACGCTATTTAGGAGAAGAAATGGAAGACTTGCAAGGGAACAAAATGGGCGTCTTCGAAAACGACATGAAGAAACTCCATGACATGCTGAATGAAAAAATGGTAGATCTGGCTGGGAGATTTGTGTTCAACAACGAAGGTGTAGAAGTATTCAACTTCGGAAAGCAAAAAGGAACTCCTGTCACTCAGGTACTCAAAGATGAGCCAGGATACTATGATTGGATGATGCGCGGTGATTTCCCGTTGGACACTAAAAGGAAGCTAACTCAGATCAAACTGAGAGGATTTAATCAATAACAAAAAACCCGGAAGTAACTCCGGGTTTTTTGTTATTAGTTTCCTTTATAAAATTCCAAAGCCTTAGGCATGTGCTTATTTAACTTGTCAATTCTTGTTTGCGAAGCTGGGTGAGTAGAAAGAAATTCCGGTGGAGCTTGACCATTTTCATTGGCAAGCATTCTTTCCCAGAAAATTGGAGCCTCACGTGGATCATATCCAGCTATTGCCATAAAGGTCAAACCCAATTCATCTGCTTCTAACTCGTGCTTTCTCGAGAAACTCAACATCCCTAATTCTCCCCCAATACCAACAGACTGAAGGAAAATAGCTTGGGTCATTGAAGGGTTCTGGCCGATTGCACTGGAAAGCACACTTACCCCTAAATTAGCGACCATACCATTTGACATACGCTCTGCAGAATGTGACGCAACGGCGTGCGCAATCTCATGCCCCATGACAACAGCTATACCTGTCTCCGTTTGAGTCAATGGCATAATTCCCGTGTAAAAAGCCACTTTACCTCCTGGCATACACCAAGCATTGACCTGGTCACTTTGGAGCAAATTGAACTCCCAATCGAATGAGTTCGCTAGTTCCTGATATCCTTGAGAAGCCAAGTAGCTTTCCACGGCTTCAGCCATACGCTTCCCCACTTTGAGAACCTTTTGCCCGTCTGCGGTATTGGTTACGACTTTGTCTTCTTTTAATACCTGATCGTATTGTTCATCTACTAAAGGTTGGATCTCTTCATTTGATACCAATGCAAGTTGATTCCGGCCTGTTAATGGCACTTTAGCACATGAATACAGTATTAATCCGGCGCAAAATACTATTGCTATTTTTTTCATGGTGGTTGTTTTTTTCTTCTCTTGTTTCAAATTAAATACCAGAAAGCATTTTTCACTACTTTAAGCTCTCGATTAAAGAAATATGAACGACAAAGAAACCCATTCTTCCTTAAAGCCTGCTGCTTTAGCCTATCAAAAAAAAATGAGTAACCCGTTTTATTTCTGGTTTGGCATGTTGATTAAGCTTCCATCAGCGGTTTTTTGGAAATTCCGGATTAAAGAATTGGATGCAGAAAAATGTGTGGTAACTATCCCATATACTTGGCGAACGCAGAATCCTTTTAATTCTATTTATTTTGCTGCAATGGCTGGAGCAGCAGAATTAAGTACAGGTGCATTGTGCCAGTTGGCCATCAGCGGTCTGGGAAAATACGCTATGCTTGTTGTGGATTTTCGGGCAGAATACTATAAAAAAGCCAATCAAAAAATCAAATTTACCTGCGAGCAAGGACTAGAATTATTTGCTCTTCTTGCCTCTTTAGAGCCAAATGACACCGGAAAATTGACAATGATTTCAACTGGTAAAAACCCGCAACAAGAAGAAGTTGCACGATTCTACGTCACTTGGTCTTTCAAGAGAAAATCTTAATTAATCCATCTCCTCTCCCTATCAATAAACTCACTCAGCGTCGCATAAACCCGCTCTTTGCTCCAATCCAAAAATTCGTGGTAGGCGTTTCCTTCATTGAAACGAATAATTATTCTATCCCAATCTGATCGTTCAAGCTGATACTTTACCATGAGATTTTGACGAATTGAGTCTGATTCAACGACGGCATAATATCCTTCTCGCCTCCGCATCCATTCTTGTTTTTTCTGATACTCTCGTTCTAGTCTCGCCCGCTTGGTCAGTGAGGATAATACCCCGGCTATTGCAATTCCCCCATTTGGTGAGTCAAGATATCCAGCACTGATACCACTTGAATTGGAAGGCGCTTTCTCCTCATCAGGATCGATAAGCGTTAATTTCCCATCTTTGAATCGAAAAGCATAAGGCTCAGACTTTACCTCAAAAGTCGGGAGAAACCTTGCCCTATCCTGAATCTGAAGCATTAAAAAAGTCTCTTCCCCCAACGATATTTTCTGCTCAATAAATCCCGGAAAGGAGATTTTCAAGGTATCCCCTATATTCCCCTTGACAGAAAAATAGCCTCGAATATTGGTTATAGAAGAACTTGTGGAACCTAGAACTTCCACATTCACCCCTTCCATGTATGTTTTATCTGTAGCATCAAGCACGTTCCCTGAATAGGTTCTCTGTGCGAGAATTGCTGGTAGAAAAGCAAAATATAGGGTAACTAGGAATCTGAATTTCATAAAGTCCAAAAATAAGCAGGCTTTTGATAGCTATTGAATTTATGGAAGTTAAAGATGCTTAAGAGTAAAATCAAAAGTGACTAGACTACTTCTTCAACAGTAATTATGCGCTATTCTATTTAATTTCGCCCGATGAATTTGAAACTCACAAGAATTGCACCCACTCCGAGCGGCTTACTTCATTTGGGAAACCTCTATTCTTTTTTGGTTACCAAAGCTTTGGCTGAAGAGACAGGCGCTAAGATTCTTCTTAGAATAGATGATTTGGATCGGGAGCGATATAGAACGGAATATGTTCAGGATATTTTTGATACGCTGGAGTTTATGGAAATAAGCTACGAGCAAGGCCCGAAAACAGTTCAGGACTTTGAGCAGGAATGGTCTCAGATTCACCGAATGAACAGTTATTTGGAAGCATTGGAAGAAATACGTGAAAAAAGATTAGTCTTTGCATGCGATTGTACCCGAAAGAAAATCCAGCAATTAGACTCTTCAGGCTATTATTTAGGGCATTGTCAGGTGAGAAATATTCCATTGGAAAGAGCTGATACCTGCTGGCGAATGGACACTTTTGAGACAGACTTTATCAAAGTCAAAACCTATGCAGCAGGAGAGAAATCCTATACTCTTCCAGAAGATTCAGCCTTTTTTATCGTTAGGAAAAAGGACAAACTCCCAGCCTATCAACTCACTTCTGTAATTGATGATGTACAGTATGGAGTTGATTTAATCGTAAGGGGGAATGACTTGCTGGGGTCAACATTGGATCAGCAGATCGTAGCAAATGGACTTGAACTCACTTCCTTTCAAGAAGCAACTTTTCACCATCACCAACTTTTGAAAGGCCCAAAAAACAAGAAACTGTCCAAATCTGAAGGAGCAACATCCATTCAATTTCTAAGAAAGGAAGGAAAAAAGCCGACAGATATGTATCGGCTTTTGGGAGAGATGATTGGTGCAAAGGAACCGATTGAGGATTTTGAAATGTTCAAGCATGCTATTTCTAATTGAATTTATATGACTGAGGTAAAGACTTCGACTTCGCTCAGTCTGACCCAGAAAAACCAACTAATAAAAAAAGCCGAAGAATTATCTTCGGCTTCTTAAAAGACCTATTTTCTAGCATCTAGATACTTACTACTTAAATCTTATCAATCATACTTTGCAGGCATATCTGGCGCTACCATTGATTTCTTGATAAACTGACGAATATCCTCATTGGAAGTTTCTAAATCCTCAGCTCTTAGGTACATCATGTGGCCACTTCTGTAGCCTTTCCATGAAAGTCTATCTGCCAATCTACCAGATGGGTCCATTTGCCAATGGTTATACTTTGCATTGAAATAGTCTGTACCTCCGTCGAAATAGCCTGATTGCGTCATGACATGTAGGTAAGGATTTTGGCGCATAGCATCAGCCAAATCATAGCCGGTGTTCTCATTAGAGCGATTCCAAGGATGAACAGGGCCAAATAGATTGTAGGTCAGATCCGTTTTGTAATTGAGATGCTCTCTCACATAAACCTGAAATGAAGGAGCGAAAGCATGATTCCAAGACGATAATGCTGGATCAAAATCAGGTCTAGAGCCTGTTCCGGCATTGTCAAAGCCCTTATATCTACTATCCAGTCTTCCGATTGTCATTCCCTGGTCTCTCAGCAATTCTTTCCAGAAGAAATTGGTTGGTATCATTAAATTGTGCTCCAGCACCACTTTTTTGTCCAATCCAGAATACAAAGCATATTTCGCAGCTATGGCATCTCGCTCAGTTGCGGACAGCAAGCCTCCTTTCACCACAGCAGGAATCAGCTCATTGATTGTGAATGCTTCCACTTCCGGTAAGAAATCCTCCAAATCCTGACTTTGCAGTGACGCATCCAGTGCTTTGTGATACCAAGCCGTCGCTGCATAATAAGGCAGATAGTTAGACGTATGAATTGGTGCGCCACGCTCAATCCCCAATTCTGTAGGTGAAACCATGATGACACCATTGAAATACATCCAGTGTGAATTTTGAAGCTGTGCTACCAATCCTGCCACACGCGTAGTGCCATAGCTTTCACCGATTAGATACTTTGGCGAAGCCCAACGCTGCTGGCGGGTAACAAATGTGTTTACCCAATCCGCCAGGTATTTAATATCAGAATTGATCCCAAAGAAAGTAGAACGATCCACCTCTTCATCCACAATTCTAGAAAACCCTGTATTCACTGGATCCACATACACGATGTCTGCTACATCTAGAATTGAGTGTGGATTCGATTTGGTACCGTAAGGCTGAAGTGGGTATCCTTCATCATCAATATTCAAGACAACTGGACCGGTGTAAGCAATATGCATCCAGATAGATGCCGAACCTGGCCCACCGTTGAATGAAATCACAAGCGGGCGAGTTGTCTTATCTGAAACATCGGTACGCTCATAGAAAGTGTAAAATAGGGAAGCTATTGGCTTGCCCTTTTCGTTCCAGACGGGCTGGGTTCCAGCCGTTGCCTTGTAAGGCACCTTTTTTCCTTTGATGGTCGTCTCGTGGGGAGTTACCACAGCTGACTCTATTTCTATATGTCTTTCTTCCTGAGCAAAAACTACAGAAAGTAAAGCCATAAAAAGTACTGTTAAACTAAATTTTCTCATAAAGTGTGGGTATAATTATTCGGAATTGAAACTACTAATTGTAAATGCAAACCTGAAAAAAATTACACAAATGGGTAGAATTAATTAGCTCTTCCTTACAGAAACCAGTCTAGCAATAACCACAGCTGGATAAAGTATTCCTATGGTAGAGAGGAAAACCGAAAGCATTTTTGACATCACCTGAATGGGATATATATCTCCAAAACCCACAGTAGTAAGTGATACTAAACTAAAATAAATATAGAGCGCAAAATCTTTGTCAATTCCTTCCAGCACTACATCGCCGCCTATGCCGGATCCTGTAGTCAGATAGATGATTTCAAAAACGAAAGCACCTAAAATCGCAACTAATAAATAGACATTTATGGCCCCAATAATTCTATAAATATTTACTTCATCATTTCGAAATAATAACCTGATATTCAGAAATATAAAAACCAACATATTCATTATACCAACAATTCTTTCTGCCAAGTAAAATTCAAAATCATAATTTGAAAACCGCAGGATTCTAAGGCCCAATTGGGTCATAAAAAGAATTGAGGTCAATACTATCAAAATCTTAAACCGAGATGACCATATTCCTGTGAAAAACAAAAACAGAAAGACTGTATTGACAAACAACGCATGCACATGACCATATTCGATAAGAATTGGCAGCACAAATACTGTAAAAAGTAGGATCAGTAATAGCACTCCAAAACTTGCATCGGTCAGCCAATACTCTGTAAAAGAATTGAATGCATGTTTTACTTGACGCCCTCTTTTGTTTACAAATTGATTCATCTAAAATTCAATTTCTCCAGACAAAACTTTAACTGCTTGACCTCTTATAATTACGCGATTTCCTCTTTTTTCTAAATGCAGTTCTCCCCCTCTTCTACTTGCCTGATATGCTTTCAACTTATTTTTCCCATTTCTCTGAAACCAAAAATCCATCAAAGCACAGTGAGCAAACCCTGTGACCGGATCCTCATCAATTCCTAAATTTGGAGCAAAGTAACGGCTATAAATATCAAAAGAATTCCTTCCAGCTGCAGTAATAATAATTCCTTCCTCACTATGCTTTTTCACGAGGGTGAAATCAGGAGAGCAAGATTCCAAAGCTTCTGCATTTTCCAATTCAATAATCCAGTTGCTTCTCAACTTCGCAGTGCTTTTGATTGGAAAACCAAAAAAATCCTTCTCGAAAAAAGGATGTGTTTCTTTTTGAGTTGGAAGCAAAGGGAAATCCATCTCCATCCATTCCCCATCACTTTTGACCCGAAGCTCTCCACTTCTAGTTTGAAAACGAATAATATCCCCAGGGTTTACCAACCCAGATTCTACCATCCAGTATGCGGATGCCAAAGTAGCATGTCCGCAAAGATCAACTTCCGCTGCTGGCGTAAACCACCTCAGTCCAAATGAATCGTCATGAGTAGTACGGCTTATAAAAGCCGTCTCGCTCAGATTCATTTCTATTGCAATCATCTGCATTTGATCTGCTGTAAGTTCATTCTCCAGTAAACAAACAGCTGCAGGATTTCCAGAAAAAGGCTTTTTGGTAAAAGCATCAATGGTTACTATGGACAGTTTCATGTAATTTAAATTGTTTTGGGGTGGCAATCTCGACTATTCGAGACTACCAATGAAGTTCCGTAAGAAGGAAAATAATCTTGGTGTATAATTCTTATTTCTTCTCAGCCTGATTAAATCGGCTCGATTTCATTTTTAATAGCGTTCCTTTAAAATATTCAGGTGATGAATAAAATGACCAGGAATAATCCAAAAAAGAGCTCTTGGAGTAATTGGATTTCCGCTTGCAGTCCCTACCAGATCTAGTGTGTCTTCATGCAAAATTCGAAGTAGGGACAATAATGCCATGCGTTGGCTTACAAAATCATCCAACAAGTGTTCAATCGGAACATGCCCAAATCTAGCATTAAGTACATAGGGATCTTGATCAAAACCCGGTAATGCCGATTTCTCCCCTCTGGCAAAACATAACGCTCTGAAAGTCATAATTCTTTCAGTATCGATGATATGACCCAGTACTTCCTTGGGTGTCCATTTCCCTTCTGTATAGGATTTTTCTGCCCATGCTTTACCCTTCTCGTCAAACAGCTTTAAAAGGGCATTCGATTGATTTAGCACCTGCTCCTCGTAATTATTTCCTGTCACTAAATTTAGGTAGGTTGAAAAAAAAGGCGAATAATCACCTTTTTTAGGTTGATCTATGGTTTTCATGTAAAAATGCTTTGGGAGGAATATATATGCAATAAATTTAAGTCATAAGTATAAACCACCTCAATATCATGCAGAAAAAATTACTCATTATCATTTTCGCCCTTTGCACCCAAGTGGCGATTTCACAAACTACTATTATCCGAAATCCGGAAATTGCTCAAATGATTTCTGAAATTTCCTCAGATTCTCTCGAGCACCACGTGCGAGCATTAGCCTCTTTCAATTCCCGCCATACCCTGAGTACAGATGAAAAGGATGGTATGCCTGCAGCTCAACGCTATGTGCTTTCCAAATTCAATCATTTTGCGAAGCAATCCGGAGGCAGAATGACCGCAGAAATTGAAAAATTCACTATTCCAGCTGATAATCGAAGAATAACGGCGGACTCTCCTGGCGCTAATGTGATAGCGACTCTCAAAGGAACTAATCCTAATGATTCTCGAATATTTATCCTTTCGGCACACATGGATTCTCGAAACAAAGATGTGATGGATGCTGAAGGTAATTCTCCAGGAGCAAATGACGATGGTAGTGGAACTGCAGCAGTGATAGAATTAGCCAGAATCATGGCTTCACATGAGTTTTCAGCTACCATTATGTTTGTCGCTTTCACTGGAGAAGAACAAGGGTTAAAAGGAGCTACCTATTTGGCGGATAAGGCTAAGTCAGAAGAATGGAACCTTATAGCAGTGCTAAATAATGACATCGTAGGAAACAGCAGTTCTTCTGAAACTCTAATCAAAGACAACTTAAAAATGCGTGTTTTCTCAGAAACAATTCCTGTGGCAGAGACCGAGCAAGAAGGTAATATTCGTCGGTACACCAATGCCGATAATGACAGCAAATCGAGACAATTGGCAAGGTATGTCAAGGAGCATGGTGATAAGTATGTCGATCAATTTGAAGTGAAATTGATTTATCGTGCTGATAGATTCTTGCGCGGTGGAGATCAAACTTCTTTTGCCAGAAATGGCTTCACTGCTGTTCGAATGTCTGAAATGAACGAAAACTTCATTCATCAGCACGAAAATGTACGCGTAGAAGATGGAATCCAATATGGCGATCTACCGGAGTTTATGGATTTTGAATACTTGAGAAAAGTCTCCGCTGTAAACCTAGCTTCCCTCGCATCTTTGGCTAATTCCCCAGGCCAACCTCAGGAAGTGAAAATAGATGTTCGTGGGCTGAGCAATAAATCGAAATTACTTTGGGAAGCTCCTGCAATCGGAAATCCTGCTGGATATTATGTGCTGATGCGAGAAACTTCTTCTTCGATGTGGGAACAAAAATTCTGGACTACAGAAACTTCATTGACAGTACCGTACTCCAAAGACAATTACTTCTTTGCTGTACAGTCAGTTTCAGATTCTGGAGCAGAAAGCCTTCCTGTTTTCCCGATTCCTCTTTCCAGATAAGTTCATACTTTAATTAAATCAATTCCAAATTCGCTGAAAGACAATCCAAACTGGAACTTCAATCCTGATATTTAGTTTATACTATGAAACACTTAATCTTATGAAAACTAAAGAAATTGTAACGCTTCAGCGTTCATTACTTGTTGATACAGAAAAATTATTGAACCAACAGGTAGAGATGGAAGGCAAATCTTCCGCTTACTACTTATCTATGGCTTCTTGGTGTCATATGATGGGGTATGAAAATGCTGCAAAATACCTCTATACCCATTCTGACGAAGAAAGAATGCACATGATGAAAATATTCCAATACATCAATGAAGCTGGTGGACATGCCATTCAGCCTGAGATCTCTGGAATTAGACATAATTTCAATTCCTTAAGAGAAATCTTCGAATTGATATTAGAGCATGAAATCAACGTGACAAAATCTATCAATAATATTGTAGATCATGCCTTCACCAAGAAGGATTTTGCTACGTTCAGCTTTATGCAGTGGTATGTCACTGAGCAAAGAGAGGAAGAGACTATGTCTAGAAGAGCGCTTGAGCTTTTCGATATCATTGGAGAAGAAGGAGTAGGACTTTGGACCATAGACCAAGAACTTGGGAAGCTCCACGCCGCAGCCCATGTTGCAGAATAAATTTAAAGCGACTTTCGAGTCGCTTTTTTTTCGCCTTATTCTTAGGTAAGTACAACAAAACAAACAATAATTATATTATCATTTGACAATCAAGTCTTTGGATGAAATTCTTTTAGAGGTATAGATTTTTTCTTATTCTTCTTTCCTATATCTTAATATAGTTTTAACGACTTACATACCCTTACACCCTTGTTGCTATGAGTTTCAATAAGAGCCAAGCGGCATTTTTCCAAGCAATAAAGCAATCATTACCTAGTTACAATTCACTCGTCGACGAAATAGCTGAGATTTTAGAAATCAGCATTGACAGTGCTTACAGAAGGATTCGAGGTGAAAAGTTACTAGATTTCAATGAGCTGGAGACTCTTTGTAGTCGCTTCAATATCTCTGTGGACACCTTTTTTAATCTACATTCCAATAACATTCTCTTTCATGGTAACCAAAATGATTATCAGGAAAATAGCTTCATGAAATGGATGGAAGACGTCTATGCCCAGTTGAACCTGGTAAATAGCTTCTCTAAAAAACACATCTATTGGCTGGTAAAAGACATGCCACCTTTTCACCATTACTATCATAAGGAATTGGCTGCTTTCAAATTCTTTTTCTGGAGAAAATCAATTTTGTTTAATGAAAGCTTGAAAGACACCAAGTTTTCTATCAAGGATAATACCTACGATCAGTTTGCCGAGATCACCCAAAAAATTCTCAAAGCCTACCATAAAATTCCAACCACAGAAATCTGGAACATAGAAGGTATAAGTGTGACGTTACGGCAGATTGAATTATATCACGAAATGGGTATCATGACTTCCAAAGAGGACACCCTATTTCTATATAATTGTATGATGGAGGTGATCGACAACTTGGAGCGAATGGCTGAAAAGGGCAAGAAAATCATACCCTCACATCCAGAAATTGAAGGGGCTGATTATAACTTTTTCGTGAATGAATTTATTATTGGGGACAATACTTTTTTTGCCACCATGGATGAGCAAAAGGTAACCTATTTAAATCATAGCGTGATCTATTTCCATGGCACATCAGATCCAGCATTCAATAATGCAATGTTTCGTAACCTCGAAAATCTGATTAAAAAATCAACTCAAATCAGCGTAGTATGCGAGAAAGAACGAAAGCAGTTCTTCAACAAATTGCGAAAAAAAGTAACAGAAAGAATCAATGCGCTTCCTGTTGAAGAGGATTAAGCACCATTACTTAGTGAAATCTTTCGGATAAAGAATAGTTTCTACTACTTTTAACCTTGAAGGAACCCACTTATGAATAATTCAATAAAATACAGTTTAGCTAGCTTTATCTTGGTTAGCACTTCATTTTTCTCCTGTCAGGAAAAGACTTCTGAAACGGTTATTGACGAAGACAAAATGGTAATAACCAGCATGCCTGAACCATCCGAAAAAATAGAAGGAATGGCATGGATCCCGGGAGGAGAGTTCGTTATGGGAACTAATGAGGCAGATGCCTATTCTGCTGAGAAACCTGCAGTAGACCTGAAAGTAAAAGGGTTTTGGATGGACAGGCATGAAGTTACTAATGCAGAATTCAAGAAATTTGTGGACGCTACAGGCTATGTGACTGTCGCTGAGAAAAAACCGGAATGGGAAGATCTCAAACAGCAATTACCTCCTGGCACCCCAAAACCAGATGAGTCACTTTTGGTAGCGGGATCTATGGTATTCAGTCCACCAACCTACCCCGTTCCGACTCAGGATATTTCCTTGTGGTGGGTATGGGTAGAAGGAGCCAGCTGGAAAAACCCCGAGGGACCAGATTCAAATTTGGAAGGACGAGAAAACCACCCGGTGGTTCATATTGCCTATGAAGATGCTAAAGCCTATGCCGATTGGGTTGGAAAAAGACTTCCTACGGAAAATGAATGGGAGTTTGCCGCACGCGGTGGCGCAGAAGGAAAGCGCTTTGCTTGGGGAGATGAATTAACTCCAAATGGACAATATCTAGCTAATACTTTCCAAGGAAACTTTCCAAACGACAACCAAAATCTAGACGGATTTGAAGGAACTTCTCCAGTAAAATCATTCGCTCCAAACACATTTGGGCTATACGATATGATCGGAAATGTCTGGGAATTGACGGATGATTGGTATGATGCGCTGAAATACGCAAGACTGGCTGGACAAGCACCGAAGCTGGATGCCAACATGAAGCAATGCTACAATCCTGACAATCCATACGCGATGGAACGCGTGATTAAAGGTGGTTCCTACCTTTGTGCAGATAACTACTGTGTGAATTATCGCCCATCTTCCCGTCAGGGTCAAGCTTTCGATAGCGGTACTTCTAATGTGGGTTTCAGATTGGTAAAAGATGCTGAAGAGAAAACAATCAGTATGAAGTAAATTGTGATTAGTCACTGTTAGTGAAGCTTAATGAACTTTATTTTAGTTTTTCTTTTAGTAACAGAGCTTTATTCAGAAAAACTTTGCGATTGCTATTTCCAGGAAGATTTGGCAAGTGCACAGAAGTTGAACTATGAAGAAAGTGACCTTATTTTTTTAGGGAAAATTGTTGAAAGAAATGACGATGGTTCTTTCAAATTTGAAGTTTTGGAAACTTTAAAGGGGGAAGAGGTGGGATTTGTAATTGGATCTTTAACAAATTCATGTACAATTTTCCCAGATGAAAATGAAGAATTTTGGCTAGTGTACACAAATAGCCCTAATTCAGATGAATTTATTACAATGTCACAATGCGGGCTTTCAAGAAGCTTTAAATTCCCTTATTTATTGAAATTTACAAGTCCACCCCCTCCGCGAAATCCATCAGACCCGACTTTGCATCTTGAATCAGAACTCGAGTATTCAAAAAAAAGGATTGAAGCGCTAGAAATCCTCAAATCAGAAATCGAACAACTGAGAAAATGGAAGGAGCTTAATTAAATCCTTTAAACCCTAACAATCGCGAACTTTGCGTTTCCCTTTGTGGCCTCAGTGGTTAAAAAAAATCATGGCAAATCGTATCCTTTCGTGATTCGTTGTATGTATTTCCCTAGAATATCAAACTCCAGATTTACCAAGTCCCCTGGCTTCAACTGATGAAAATTGGTGTGCTCAAAAGTGTAAGGAATAATAGCTACAGAAAATCTACCAGGACCGGAATTAAAGCAGGTTAAACTCGTCCCGTTAATGGTTATCGAGCCTTTTTCCACCGTCACATTTCCCAGGTCATGATCAAATTCCAGATCGAAAACCCAGGAGCCATCCTGATCAGATATGTTTTTGACTTTCCCTACCTGATCTACATGACCTTGCACGATATGTCCGTCAAAACGCCCATTTGCAGGCATGCAGCGCTCCAAATTAACCTTCTTTCCTACTTTCCATTGTGATAAATTTGTCTTCTGAATTGTTTCGTCGATTGCAGTTACGCGATAGGAATCAGGTGTTGTTTGAACCACTGTCAAGCAAACTCCATCATGGGCTAGGGACTGATCAATCTTCAATTCAGAAGCAAGTGTAGAGTCTAAATCAAAATGCACATTGCTGCCATCTTGGGTGATATTATTTATTGTACCAAAAGCTTCAATAATTCCTGTAAACATATCGGTGAATTTAACTTTCAAAGTTTCAATGAGTAAGCAACAAATGCCCTATTCAAGTTCAAATTAAGCCAAATAATCTTTTATCTTCGACGGCAGAATCATAAATTAATCATGCCCCTACTCAAACTCGAAGACACGTATTTACATAAAGGAAAACGACGAGCTCTAGTAACTTTGCTCCGGGAAAAAGGCATCAAAAGCGAGCGTGTTCTTCAGGCTATCAACACCTTACCCAGACATTTTTTCTTTGATTCTGCTTTGATTTCCCATGCCTATGAAGACAAAGCCTTCCCTATCGGTGAGGGTCAAACAATCTCCCAACCTTACACCGTTGCTTTCCAAACTGAGCTGCTGGAAATTAAAGAAGGAGATAGAATATTAGAAATCGGAACTGGATCTGGTTACCAAGGTAGCATCTTGCATCTACTTGGAGCAGAGGTATTTACCATTGAGTATCAGAAGAAATTATTTGAAGGAACAAAGCGATTTCTGACGAGATTGGGAATAGAAATGCAGCTTTTTTACGGTGATGGAACAGGAGGCCTCCCTGACTATGCGCCTTATGATAAAATAATTGTAACCGCTGGAGCACCGATCGTTCCAGAAGCTTTGATTCAGCAATTAAAAATAGGTGGCATCTTAGTAATTCCTGTAGGTGATAAGCGCCGGCAAGCTATGCTCAAAATCACTAAAAAATCAAACACAAAGGTAGTTCAAGAAGAATATGATGGCTTTGCATTTGTGCCGCTTTTAGGAAAAGACGGTTGGGGGGTGAAATGATTTGAAATTTCAAATTTCAATTTCTCATAATTCTATTATGATTTCGGAATTAAATTCCGATATATCACCGATAGTTATTTCCTAGCCAAATTTTATTTCTATTTTTGTTAAAATTTAGATTTATGAGTACCAAGAAATTTGCAAGAGAGTCCGCAGTGATCATGACCGAAATGGTCCTTCCCAATGATACCAACACATTGAACAACCTTATGGGAGGTAAACTGATGCATTGGATGGATGTGGTGGCTGCTATTGCTGCTCAGAAGCATTCAAACAGCATCGTCGTGACAGCCTCTGCAGATAATATCTCTTTCCAAGAGCCTATCGCCCTTGGTAATGTAGTTACTTTGAAAGCTCAGGTGACCCGCGCATTTAACTCTTCCATGGAAGTATTCATCGAAGTGACAGCCGAAGATATTCCTGCAAATAAAAAGGTAATGACGCACCGTGCGTTTTTCACCTTTGTAGCTGTAAATGAAAACAATAAGCCTTCACGAATTCCTGAACTAGTTCCAGAAACTCCAGAAGAAATCGAGAACTTCCAAGGTGCTTTGAGAAGAAGGCAGCTTAGATTAGTTCTTGCCAAACGAATGAAACCAGAAGATGCTGTGGAATTGAAGTCCATTTTCAATTTGGATTGATCCAATTCACAGAGAATAAATATTAGAGGGGCACTAGAGATATTGCCCCTCTTTTTTTGTGTTAAGGCGAATTTTAAGCAATTTCCCACATGGAAAATATGAGCATTCAGGAGCTCCAGCACATCATCACCGAAGAGCTTTTTTTCTTCGAAAAAGAATCTAAAACAGATCAGCAAAACGAAGGAACAACTTCTGCTCAAGTAGCTGAAAAACCAAAGACTCTTCCGAAAACTGTCCATCTTGATGGCGCAACGCCTCCAAAAGAAGAACTAAAACCCGAACCTCTTGTCGTTCGTGGTAAATTCGAAAAAGGAATTCTTGTCCTACATGAGGAGGAGCAATTAAAACCGGAAGTAATGGAGATGCTGGTGAACATGATTAACGCAGTCGGTCATTCCATGAATGAAGTTGGACTACTTTCTTCCAAAGAACTGGAAGGAAGATCATTGGCAGAACTTTATGATCTAAATGCACATATTGTTTTGAAGTTTGGTCGTATAAAACACCCGATCAATGCACTGCCTGCTTCAGATTACCAGATCCATATGGAAAAGGAAACTGAATACCTTTTCGCAGATGCACTATCTACAATTTCAGAAGACAAAGCACTCAAAGGCAAACTTTGGAACACTCTTAAAGTCCTATTTAACATAGCTAAAAAATAATGAGTTTAACACCAGAACAACATACTTGGGCCAAGCGATTTCGCTGGATCTCTCTTATTGAAGGGACCTCATTCCTACTTTTGCTTTTGATCGCAATGCCCCTCAAATACATGTGGGACTATCCCCTCGCAGTGAAATATGTAGGCTGGGCTCACGGGATTCTATTTATCATTTATATCTACACCGTATTCCCAACTGCACATAAGTTAAAATGGAATTTCAGCAGAACTTTATTTGCATTGATTGCTTCAGTCTTGCCTTTTGGTCCATTTATTTTTGACAGAAACCTGAAGAACAGTCAGCACGTGGATTTGTAAAAAATGGCATTAATCAGCAAAAAGAAGCGAATTTTTCCGATCAGCAATGGACTGAGACGCTACCTGATTAAGTATTCCAGAGAAGTGGATATCCCTATCCATTATCACGAATTGTTACGCTATTCGAGCTCTATTGCGCTATATGATTCCAAGGATCAAGATACGCTTTGGGAGACAGTTTTTTACGATCAGTCCGACCGTGAAGAGATTCACCTGAATGTCAAAAAAATCTATGCCTTGCTGAAAGCAGGTGGCGACATGTCGGTGATGGAGCACTTGTATGTGGATAGAATTGATCTTTGTGTGTATGGAAATACTCAGCCATTTCGGGTGAGAATTGTAAATAGAATCAACGATAACTTCGACTATTTCTACGTCAAAAATGCCGATGCCTCACGAGTTTATGGTTTGGAGTTTGAACATTTACTTTCACCCAATAGAATCTCTTACTTAGTTCATCAAAACACGCTGATCGAGGAGCATATTGCCGGTATTCCTGGAGATAAATTCATGCGTGCTCACATGGATGATCCGCATTTGAATCCTATTCGATTGGCCAAGGAATTCGTCAAATTCAACGAACGTTGCTTTGTGCGATTGCTTGGAGATATGCATTCTTCAAACTTTGTAATCGACGTTACTCCTGACTTTGAGGAGACACATTATAGAATTCGGGCGATTGATTTTGACCAGCAATCTTATGAGGGGAAAAAATCGATTTATCTGCCCCAATATTTCAAGGAAAACAATGTACTGATCCAGTTGGGAATGAAGTACATCACGCCGGAATCGATGGTGCAATACCAGAAAGAAGAGCGTGCATTGATCGCCACACGACTCAAATCTTCTAGGCAAGGTATTCTGGATATTCTACGATCAATGGAGCACGATACCATTTCCCTTCCGGAAAATATAGCTTCATTAAAAGCTGACTTAGCGAAGCATTATGGAAATGATAAGTTCCTGGAATGCAAGAACATGGGGCAAATAATGAAAACAAGCCTTGAAGAGCTAATCAAGAAGTAATTCTCTTTACTTCACCAACCTCCTCAAATACCCACCGTAGCCACTTTTTCCTAACTTTTGGGCAGCCTCAAGCAATTTTTCATCTCCAATAAAGCCAGCTCTATAGGCTATTTCCTCGATGCATCCAATCTTCAAACCCTGACGCTCTTCTATTACTTCTACGAATTGAGCAGCTTGCAATAGCGACTGGTGAGTTCCTGTATCCAGCCAAGCTGTTCCTCGATTCAAAATAGCTACATCCAGCTCTCCCAACTTCAAATATTCATTGTTGATGTCAGTAATTTCCAGCTCACCACGAGGACTTGGTTTGATTTTCTTTGCAATTTCTACCACACGATTATCATAAAAATAAAGCCCCGGAACTGCAAAATTGGACTTAGGATTTTCAGGTTTTTCTTCGATGCTGATAGCCTTTTTGTTCTCATCGAACTCGACGACTCCATATCGCTCTGGATCATTCACATGATAGGCAAACACTACTCCACCTTCTGTCTCGGTGTAAGCCTGCAAAGTTTTGTGGAGACCTGAACCATAGAAAATATTATCCCCAAGTATCAATGCTACTTTGTCATTACCTATAAATTTCTCCCCAATAATAAAGGCTTGAGCCAATCCATCCGGGCTTGGCTGAACAGCATATTCAAAGGAACATCCAACTTGAGATCCATCTCCTAAAAGTCTCTGAAACGCCTCACTATCATCAGGAGTAGTGATGATTAGGATCTCTTTGATCCCCGCCATCATCAAAACTGAAAGCGGGTAGTAAATCATCGGTTTGTCATAGACTGGCATGAGCTGCTTACTCACCGAAATCGTCAAAGGATAAAGACGAGTGCCGGATCCTCCAGCCAAAATAATTCCCTTCATGTATCTTAGGTTCTATTAGTTTAATTTTAATAACTCTGGTTTTCTACCAATAAAAGGACAAAAATCAAAAGTCATCTCTGCTTACTTCAATTCATTGAAGAAGGCATTTCAATTAATTCTGGATAAAAAAGCTTAAAAATTTGAGCTAGATTATGGTTCAAAGCTACGGAATGAGCAAATATTAAAAAAATTAAGACATGAAATGCCCATGAGAAAGCTACCCACAGAGAGGAATGATTATCCGGGGCATTATCCCTATGAAAAATCGGCACAGGCTATTTGACCAGTGAAAAACAACATATAAACAGATGAAAATACTTTTTGCTTCCATAGGAACACGTGGTGATGTCGAGCCTTTTTTAGCTCAAGCGGAGATTTTTGCGGAAGCTGGTCATGAAGTTATCTGCCTTTTTCCAGAGCAATTCAGAGAGACGGTATCCAAATTGGATTACGAATTCATTGGGTTTGATAAAAGATTTTTGGAATTGATTGATTCTCAAAGTGGCAAAACTATCATGGGAGGAGGAGGAAGTAGATGGAATCAGCTCAAAAACTTTATTAACCTGGCAAAAAGCTCCTTAAAAATTCAAAATAATATCATAAGTCAGCAACGAGATGCAATCCTTACCCATAACCCAGATAGAATCGTGTTTCATGCAAAATGCCTTTATTATTATGTGGCAGCGATGGCCGAACCTGAGCGATATACCTTGCTTACCCCACTGCCATGCCTTACACATCCATCAGCAGAATTTCCCCATATAGGCTTAGGTAAATGGAAGCCTTTTAGTAGCAAAATCAATCTTAAGTCCTATAATTTCATTAATGCTACTAGACGCCTGGCTATGAGAAAGTATATAGGAAAGTATTATTCAGATTTTCCTCAACTAACAATAAATTCTAAAACTCTCAAAGATTTTGAACTGAATCGACTTCAAACTATCTATACCATCTCCCCTAGCCTTTTTCCAAAACCTGAAAATTGGCCGGAATCAGCGAAGATTGTAGGTTACTATTTCAGGAATCAACTCAAAGAATACCAACCTTCATTAGAACTAAAAGAATGGCTTAAAAAGTATCCAAAAGCTATTCTTCTCACTTTTGGGTCAATGAGTAACACTAAGCCCAAAGAATACTCTAAAACAATTATCGAATTACTTCAAAAGCATAACATCCCTGCAATTGTCAATACTTCCTGGGGTGGATTGGAGCAGATTGAAGAAAGTGATGACTCGATTTTTTATGTGAATCAAATTCCATACGATTGGATTCTACCACAGCTCCAAGGAATTATTCATCATGGAGGCTCAGGCACAACTCATCAAGGCGCAGCTCATGGATGTGTTCAAATGATCGTTCCCCATATTATTGATCAGTATTTTTGGAACAGAATTATAGCAAAGCGCGAACTTGGGCCTTTGGGAACCAGCATACACAATTTGGATGCAGGCAAATTTGAGATAGCTTTGGTAGACTTTTGGACAAATCCAGCTTATACAGGAAGCGCAAAAACGCTCTCAAAAGTAATCCAAAATGAAGCGAAGCGAGAAACAGTGCTTAACCTTGTGATCAATCGCCTTGACTAACCAAATCATATGAATCGACTTATTCTTCTTCTAATCCCAGTTTGTTTCCTCATAATTTCTGGCTGCCAGTCAGACCCTGAAATCATTTTTCAATCCAGTGTTACTGAGGAATATAGGCCTAACTACCACTTTACTCCAGAATCAGGCTGGATGAATGATCCAAATGGACTGGTTTATCTGGATGATGAATACCATCTTTTCTACCAATTTTACCCAGATAGCACAGTCTGGGGTCCTATGCACTGGGGACATGCAGTTAGCAGGGATTTGGTGAACTGGGAGTCTTTGCCTACAGCGCTTTATCCTGATAGTTTAGGATATATTTTCTCAGGAAGTGCAGTTTTTGATGCGGAAAATAGCTCTGGGTTGGGCACCAAAGAGAATCCTCCTTTGGTGGCAATTTTCACTCATCACAATGCAGAAGAGGCAGAAACTTCTTCGGATACTTTTCAGAATCAATCAATCGCTTTTTCGCTAGACAAAGGGAGAACCTGGGAAAAGTATTCACAGAATCCAGTTTTGAAAAACCCTGGAATCCGAGATTTTCGGGATCCAAAAGTATCTCAAATCACAAATCCAGACGGTTCGAAATCTTGGATAATGACTTTAGCAGTTCTTGATCATATTAATTTTTACAGCTCACCGGATTTAAAAAACTGGTCCCTATTAAGTGAATTTGGAAAAACAATCGGAGCGCATGGAGGTGTCTGGGAATGTCCAGATTTACTTCCTTTCAAAACACCAGCAGGAGAGCAAAAATGGGTATTGCTAGTTAGCATAAACCCAGGTGGTCCACAAAATGGCTCGGCTACCCAATACTTTATCGGGGATTTCAAAAACGGTGAATTCACTCCGGATGACACCATGATTCGATGGATCGACTACGGACCAGATAATTACGCTGGAGTAACTTGGAGTAATCTACCAACTGAGCAAAACAGAACTCTCTTCATAGGCTGGATGAGCAATTGGCTCTATGCAAACGTGGTACCGACTAAAGCATGGAGGTCTGCGATGACAGTCCCTAGAGCACTCAGCTTATTCGATGTGGATGGTACGCTGCTTTTAAAATCTGCCCCTGCCATAGAACTTGAAAAGCTTAGATCAGAGGAGTTTGAGATTAACCAAACAGAAGCTGGTTTGCCATCAGAGGCAGTAGAATTAACAGCTGAAGTCAAATCGGATTCTTTCTCAATGACCTTGTCAAATGAATTAGGAGAAAGTGTGATCATTTCCAAAGAAAATGGGTTGGTTAGCATAGACCGAAGAAATGCAGGAAAGAGTGATTTTCAGCGAGATTTTGCTGCTATGCATTCTGCTCCTATGAGCTGGGAGGCTAAGGAAATCCGAATTTTCCTGGACGCTTCTTCTATTGAGTTATTTATAAATGATGGAGAATTAGTGATGACTTCCATCCTTTTTCCTACAAGTCCATGGAAAAATGTGGCAGTTTCCGAAAGTCTCAATTCTTTGAAAATCTATAATTTGAAAAAATAAGATATCGCTCCTATTGTCATCTCGGATTATTTTAATTTACCTTTAATCCTTCTTCGAAAGTAAATGAAAAAACAGCTGTCATTCTGCATGATTTCCCTGAGTTGGGTGATGTGGTTTGTGGCTGTTATTGCATTTCCGGTCTCTATTGAATCTTCCAATATAGACCTCTCGCACGATTCTGTTTCCAATCACATCCAGCTTAGTACCATTCAATTCAATGCTGGTCCAGAAATACTTAAAATTCCCGAATTTAAAGTTGATTGGAGCTTAAACTACAAGTTAAATTCCAACTGCAAATTTGAATTTGTTAGTCCATACAAGACATATTTATCGCCTTCATTTTTTAAAAAGTCCCTTCCACTTTTTGACGTCAAAGACACCTTTATCCACTTTTTCTACACCTGGTAAAATTGAATAGAAACTAGCCTAGCGATCTTCAATCGCCTAAAAACTCTATTCAATTTAATTCCAATCCTATGATTTCAATTGATCCAGTCACACTTATTGTGACTTCATTTGCTATGGTGGCTACAGCTTCACCATTTGTGTATTACAGTTATAAACTCAAGAAATTAACCTCAGCTAACCTCGCCTCATTTGAGGAGTTTTCCAGCTCCAACAATACTTTCCCAACGCAGCATGAGCGATGGAGAAATCATTATCACCTTGGTTTGGATAGCCAGCATAAAAAGTTGATTTATCACAGATTTGGCAGCTATCCTGAGCAAAGTATGGTAGACCTAAAAGAGGTAAACAAAGTCAGTATTCAAGAAAAAAGTCGCATGGTCCAAGTTGGAAAAGAGAAGCGTCATATCTTAGAATACCTAGCATTGCAATTTCACTTCAAGGACTCTTCGCATTCCCCTAAAACAATAGAAATCTATGATGGGGAGCTCTTTACTGATGTAGCAGGAGAACGCGGAATAGCAGAAAAGTGGCAAAAAATACTGGAAGTGCAGCTTAAAAATTAGCACGACTATTTTCAGTTTGAACCTGCCAGACAACTTAATTTGCAGGCAAAATTTTGATTGGTTACAAAAAGACTCGGTTAAGTGGCTGAGTCTTTTTTTTATAATCCGTGGGTTATTAATTCTAGGCTACAAGGATTAATTTGTAATATTAAAAAGAAGTCAAACCTATAAATAAAAGATTATGTCGGATACTCCTATCCATAAAGAATATTCAAATGGTGAGGTTACCATTACTTGGGAACCTCACAAATGCATCCATTCCAAAAATTGTATCACAGGTTTAGCTTCTGTTTTTGATTTTGAAAAACGACCTTGGATCAATGCTGAGGGGGCAAGTACAGAAGCGATTGTCAAGCAGATAGACAAGTGCCCTAGTGGTGCACTTGGGTACTATTTTAAGGAACAAAAAGAAACGAGTTCAGGAGATGTGATGTCAGAGCAACTAGTAGAAGTAATGCCCAATGGACCCTTGATGGTTTATGGTAATCTCAAAGTCAAACTTCCTGACGGTCACATCAAAAACCAAAGTAAAGTATCAGCCTTCTGCAGGTGTGGATCCAGCCAAAACAAACCATTTTGTGATGGCACCCATAAGAAAATTAATTTTCAAGGATAAAGCCAGTATACATGCGTAAGGTACTTGTACTTTTTGCCCACCCCAAATTTGAGCATTCTGAGGCAAATCAAGCCTTAATTCAGGCTATTTCAGGTATTGAAAATATAGAAATCAGAGATCTCTATGAACTCTATCCTGATTTTAATATTTCTATTCAGGCAGAGCAAGAAGCACTTTTCGAAGCTGAGATCGTCATTTGGCATCATCCTATTTATTGGTATTCCTGTCCGCCGCTCATGAAGCAATGGATAGATCTGGTTTTGGAATTTGGGTGGGCTTATGGGCCAGGGGGTATTTACCTCAAAGGAAAATACATCGCAAATGCCATCACCTCTGGTGGATCTCAGGAAGCATATCAATACGATGGAAGGAATAACTATAAAATCGAAGACTTTCTTAGACCATTTGAGCAAACTGCCAGGCTCTGCAACATGACTTATTTACCTCCATTTCAAGTGGCTGGAACACATAAAATCTCCGCTTTTGATCTCAAGAAAAAAGCTGAATCTTATCGGAAATTCCTGCTTGAACTGCGGGATGCTGCGGATCTCTCTCATTTCAAAAATCTCTAAATTTTGAACCTATGAATGGATTTTTGGTAAATGCCATCTTATATATTCTTGCGGCAATCATCTGTGTTCCCCTAGCCAAAAAACTTGGAATGGGTTCGGTCTTGGGTTACTTGATCGCCGGAATTCTAATAGGTCCTTACTTGCTTGGTTTTATTACAAATGAAGGACAAGGCCAAGATATCATGCATGCTACCGAATTCGGAGTGGTAATGATGCTCTTTCTGATAGGTTTGGAATTAGAGCCGAAGAATCTCTGGAAAATGCGTCAGTTGATTTTAAAAGTAGGGTTAAGTCAAGTGCTGATTACTTCGGCGCTGGTTTTTGGAATAGGAATTCTATTCGAAGTCCAATGGCAAATATCCCTTGCAATTGGGCTCTCCATGGCACTATCCTCTACAGCTATTGTGCTGCAATCTCTCAAGGAGAAAAATCAGATGAACGGTCCGAATGGTAGGCTTTCCTTTGGAGTACTGCTAATGCAGGATATAGCTGTAATCCCAATTTTAGCACTATTGCCGCTCCTCATCATTGGTGATCCGATTCTTTCCACAAATGCATCTGAAATGCACGGCTTAATAGATAGCCTACCGGGCTGGGCTCAGACCTTATCAATTTTCGGAGCGATTGGGATAGTAGTACTTCTCGGTCAGTTTGGTTTTGGTCCATTACTAAATTATGTCGCTAAAAGCAGGCTTCGCGAACTCTTCACGGCCTCTGCCTTATTGATTGTAGTTGGAATCTCGTTTCTGATGGAACTAGTAGGCCTAAGTCCCGCTTTGGGTGCATTTTTGGCAGGAGTCATCCTAGCCAATTCACCTTACCGACACGCCCTAGAATCTGATCTTGAGCCTTTCAAAGGATTGCTTTTAGGGCTTTTCTTCATGGCTGTGGGTTCTACAATCAATTTCAGTTTGATATTCAATAACGCTACCACCGTCATTTCTCTGACCATGGGAATAATAGTTCTGAAAACAGTGATTCTGATGATCATAGGAAAGTCGAGAAAACTAAGCCTTTCAGACAACCTGAGTTTTGCGATAGGTCTTTCCCAAGTCGGGGAATTCTCTTTTGTTACGTATGCCTTTGCGCTACAGCTCGGGATTTTCGACCAGTCTATTTCTGATACCTTGATGGCGGTCACCGCATTAAGTATGACCATCACTCCTATTCTGATGGTTGTACTGGACAAAGTCATAAATCCAGCAATTAATAAAACCCACAAAACTATTGAAAAGGAAATGGACAGTATTGAGGAGCACAACAAAGTGATTCTCATAGGTTTCGGGCATTTTGGATCTACTCTTGGACGATTCCTTAGGGCAAATGGTGTGGAAGCAACTATTCTGGATTCAGACCCAGATCGGGTGGAATACCTTCGGAAAATGGGCTTCAAAGTATATTTTGGAGATGGAACCCGTGCTGACCTTCTACTTTCCGCTGGAGTGATGGACGCATCTATTTTGATCTCTGCGCTGGATAATACAGAGTACAGTATAAAACTAGTAGAGCTTTGCAAGGAAGAATTCCCACATTTGGAAGTAATGATAAGGGCCAAAAACCGATACGATGCTTTTGAACTCATGGAAATGGGTGTGAAAAATATCTACCGAGAACACTTGGATACTTCCATAAGAATGGGGGAAGATTTATTGAAAAAGCTTGGATTTAGAGCTCATACTGTACACAGACTTGCAAAACAATTTAGGGACTATGACGAGAGTGCACTGAAGGTGTTGGTGAATTTTAAAGACAATACAGATGAGTATATTTCTAAAAGTCGTCAGCAGATAGAAATGCAGGAAAGCCTCCTATCGGGTGAATTGATGAGAAAATTCTCTGTGAATGATCACACTTGGGACAGTGATTCTATCAAGGAGGCTGTAAATTCAGAAGAAAAGCCTGCAGAATAACAGGGTGTACTCAGGACTATCTTGTGTATTTTTTCAATCAATCCAACAAACATCTTGTCTTCGTAGATGTTTGAAGTAAAGCTTACTTGCCTATTTACCAAGAAACTAGGAACAGAAATTAACAAAGCTATTTATTGTTAAATCTCTAGTTTGAAGTAGCGAATATTCGATTTATCACGTTATTTCAATTATTGGGAACTAAGCAGTTCCAACGCCGTTTTGAAAGACTGTAAGTTTTAAAATTTTCAGAGCAGATTACTACACCTATATTTCACTACTATGAACCAACAATTTACACTACTAAAAAAGGCCATTGAAGTATTTCACTCCTATGGTATTACGCTGATTGGTCAGCATAAGAATGCAGATTTTATTCAGCAGCTGCATATGGATCAAGTCTTCATCAACGGGCTGATTTTCGAATTGGAATATCAGCTACAGGTAATTTTTCAAGATGAAAAACTAGGCGCTGTTCATACGCCAAAAGATCTGATAGCGTTACTTGTAAACATCCCGCAAGACAATTGATGGATGTTTTGAAAACTAAACCAACGATAAAGGGCTGATTTCTTAATTGAAATCAGCCCTTTACTTTTTAAAGCCTTCAAATTTAGGATGACTCTATTTCTCAACTCGATCATAAATTATTCCTAGAGAACTTGCATACAAAGGCATAATGGTATGCAATTCTGAATTCTTATTTCTGAGTTGAAATTCTCTAGTCTGGTTGTCTATATCCACTAAGCTTAACTTTTCCTTGTCCGAATACATCTCACCACTCACTTGGTTTGTGTAATGTTCGGTGATTGAAACAGTTATTTTATTCTGAACAATTTGATAGGTGCCACTGTAATATTCTATAAAACCTAACACATTTTTATTTTCCAAATCTCTAAAAAAAGCCTCGTAATTTACAACCCCATTAGCCTGAAAATCAATAGAATATACTACTTCATAGGGAGGATCTAAACTTGCATCTTGGAAGACTTTTTCCCAGTGATTTTGAGTCAAAACTTCCGGATTAACGTCATCATCGTTCTTGCAGCCAAACAGAATAAAAACAAAAGCGAATAGTGGTATTAGTTTCAATTTCATATGCAAAAATTCTTTAAGTGAAAAGCTACTGCATAAAAAAGGAACAACAGGAGCTTTAACTTCTTACGTGATATAGATGCAAAATGCTACAAAAAGTATTCATAATTTATTGTTTGAATCATATCAAAGTCACAATTACCTTGCAAGTTCAAGCGTGCAAATCTAAAAATGGAAAAGAAAACTCTTACTGGTACGATCCGAAAAAACATACAATTAGACAGTGAAGTCACTATCGTACAGAAACACCATCAGCGGTCTGGTGAACTCACTGAAGGTTTTGTAAAGAGAATCCTTACCTCTTCTCCTACTCATCCGCACGGCATCAAAGTCATGCTGGATACCGGAGAAGTTGGAAGAGTCGTCGATGTTTTTGTAGAAGACTAACTAAGCTGTTGGACGATATTTCTTTTTTAGGCCATTTAAGAAATTCCTGAGAATTTGATCCTTACATGGTCTGTATTGGGATTGGCTAGGCTTTCTGAAAAAGGCACTCAACTCGTGGGGACTGATGTGCATACCTACAGATGAAAGAATTTCCAGCACGTCATCTTCTTTCAGATTCAATGCAATTCGAAGTTTCCTGAAAATGATATTATTGTTTAGTGACTTTTCTGGCTTTGGATCCTCACCATCTTTTTTGCCTCTTTTTTCGACAATAAAGCCATTCAAAAAAGCTGCAAGATCTTTATCGATAATTGCCTGGAAATACTCCTCGTCGTCATTTTTTAAAAAATTTGCGACTTCCTCCCGCTTTAGATCCAATCCACCAGCTTTAAAAATGGCGACCATTTCGGGATCCTTAAAGTTGAAAATATAACGTATCGTCCGTAAAATATCTGAATTTGTCATGTATGCTCTTTGGCGGGTGTAATTCAAAGGTAAGGATGAATTAGGAATTGCAGGTTTGAAAATAGCAATGAAATGCTTTTCATTAAACCAGCCAGATGAAAAAGAGTAAGGTTGAAATTAGCTCAAAGTTGTTCTGCTTTTCCAAAAGTAGGAAATAGTTGAATTTTTAACCAAACCGTTCGTGTGACACGAACGGTGGTTAAAATCACCAAGAACTGGATTTCTCGGCTTTCACTTCATTCACTTTTACTCTTCCTGCGCAGGAGCCTCAGCAAAAGAAATCATCCAATTGATCCCAAATCGATCTGTAAGCATTCCAAAATAATCACCCCAGAAAGTACTTGCCATTGGCATTGTCACCTTCCCATCTGCGGAAAGCTTCGCAAAATACGCATCAGCTCTATCCTTAGAATCGGTATTGATGGAAATTGAAAAATTTGTACCTACCGTCACTGGCCCTCCATGTCCGCCAGTGTCAGATCCCATCAGAATACTATGCTCACCTATCGGCAAACTGATGTGCATGATTTGGTTTCGAAACTCATCTCCAATAGGATAAGTTGGGTCAGCAGGCATGTCTGAGAATCTTCCCACATGGGCAAATTCACCACCAAAAACAGAGCGGTAGAAGTTGAACGCATTTTCACAATTTCCTTCAAAAGTCAGATAAGTGTTTAGAGATGTCATAGGGTTTAGGGTTAAGTATGTATTGAAATAAATCTTGTTTCTTCCTCAAAGGCTATCAGCCATCTTTTGAATTAATTCGTCAATGCAATCATCAATTTGTGATAAGGACAAATCCTCAAGCCGATAATCTGCTTGTACTTCTTCATCTGCAGAGAAGCAAACAGGTGACGCAAAATTGCTTAAGTGCAGCTCGCTGTTCTCACCACCAACTCTCAAACTATCGAAGCTCTCCATTCTATCCTGTATTCTTTTTACCAAATACTCATCAGATGGAATTGGACGAACACAAGCATCTTTTATAACTACCATTAATTTTCTCAGAATAAGTTCTTCAGATTCCATAGGAGTAGATTTTGAACTTTGTAGTCATTTAATTTAGCAAAACCATATGACTTCACCTCATGCCTAAACTTCTGTGAGCTTCCATTTGCCTTTTCTAAAGAAAAAGAAAGAAACGACAGAATGAAAACTATGGCTAAATGCAATGGAGATAAAAATCCCCAAATGAGCCAATCCAAAGGGAAAAGCCAAAATATAGGCAAGTGGAATCTCAATAAACCAAAGTACGCCGATATTGATCCAAGCCGGCGTTTTGGTGTCTCCTGCGCCATTGAAAGCTTGTGTCAGCACCATGCCAACAGCGAAGAAAACGTAACCTAGCGCCACCACCCAAAGACCTTGTGCAGCTACTGATTTTACTTCAGGGATCGAGGTAAAAAAGCCAGCCAGCTGCTGGTTAAAAAGCAAATAGATACCTGTGACCGAAGCCATGAAAATCACGGTGTATCGTGTAGTCAGCCAAACTGATTTTTCAGCACGGTCAGGTTGCTTGGCTCCTAGATTCTGTCCTACCAAAGTAGATGCAGCTCCGGATAATCCCCAGGCAGGTAAAAGTGTGAATATCAATATTCTAAAAGCAATCGTAAATCCAGCAAGTGAAGCCGAGCCAAACTCAGCATTCATTCGAGTCAACGCAATCCAAGAAACAGAATCAATCAGGAATTGCCCCATTCCACCTATCGCGATTTCCATTATTTTCTTGATAATTTCCCAGGAAATCACAATGTTTTCTTTCAGGATTTTAAGCTTATGCTTACCATTGAATAAATGATATAACTGGTATACCACGCCTATTCCTCTACCAAAAGTCGTCGCGATTGCTGCACCTTCTAACCCATATCCAGCCCAGTTTCCAACTCCAAAAATCAGTAGCGGATCCAAAATCATATTCAAGCCATTGGCGATCCAAAGCGAACGCATCGCATGATGGGCTTGACCAGCACCTCGAAATGCGCCATTCAATAGGAAAAGTAGCATGATTGCAGTATTTCCTGCGAAAATAATCCGGGTATAATTGACCCCTGTTTCTATCACCTTTGCCTCTGCTCCCATCAAAGCCAGAATATCAGGTGCGAAGATCCAGCCTAGAATGCCTAGTATAATCGATATAGCTCCTCCAACGATTAACAGCTGAAAAGCTGCTGCTCCTGCCTCAAAGTATTCTTTTTCTCCAAATCTTCTCGCAACCAATGCTGTCGCTGCCATGCTAATCCCAAAACCCATGGCATAAACGAGAACGACAACAGACTCTGTCAAACCGACTGTAGCAATGGCATGCTCGCCAAGTTTGGCCACAAAAAAGATATCCACGACCGCAAACGCCGATTCCATCATCATCTCGAGGATCATGGGAATAGCTAATACGAAAATGGCTGTTTTCAGCGAGAGACTGGTAAAGTCCTGCTCTTTACCGCGAAGGGCATCTTTGATTAATTGCCAAGTCATTGGTGGATAGAAAAATTATGAAGGGCGAAAGAACGGGAAATTTCTGCTGATCGAAAAGCAGGCTGAGTTAATAAAGCGTTACTAATCGCATATAGGACACATTTTGTCGCTTTTCACCTTCTTCATTGCATCTTTCTTTTCAATGCACCGACTTCCTATCTACGATCACATGCACGTTCGGATGTAGCCAAAGCAGAGAAGCAGGCAAATCTGTGCTGATTCTACCTTCCAAAAAGGAATCCAACGCTGGCTTTTTGCCTTTGCCCGTGACAAAGAGAATAACCATTTTGGAACTCATAATATTGCCAACACCTAAAGTCATTCCTTCAGAAAGCGGAATTCCAACTTTTTCAATCATCCCACTTGCTAAAGTAAGCGGATGTAAATTCGCTACATGGCAATTTGGCTGTAAAAATTCTGCTGGTTCATTTAGCGCAATATGTCCATTGATCCCAATTCCTAAAATACAGATATCAATACCTTCGTGGTTGTCAATTTCATCCTGAACTCGACCACATTCGGATTCAGGATCCGCCGCTTCCACTTCGAAAGAGATGTAACGATCTCCATCGATCCCCAGCTTCTTCAGCAGTTTTTCCTGTATATCATATTCTGAATTGAAGGTGGAATCCTTCGTCAAACCCACCCACTCATCGAGTTTGATCACTTTCATATAATCAAAAAAGTCAGGTGAATCCGCGTGTTTCTCTGCCATCAATTCGTATAATCCAGATGGAGAGTTCCCGCTCGCAGCACAGAAAAGCAAATCGGGATTGATCTCTACTTCAGCATGGACAAGTTCAGCTCCTAGCAGACTCATCTCTACGTAATTCTTACAATTGTGTAGTTTCATTTACTAGTCATTTGATTTATATCATCATCCCAAGCCTGATTGTATCAACTCATTTCTATTTCTGAAGGTCCGAATTTTCCAATACCCTGTTTTATAATATGTAAAAGCTACCAAAGCTGCGATCAAATTAGAAATTGGAAAAGCCCACCAAATCCCTTCAAAACTAAGCTCTGTTTTGGCAGAAAGTACAAAGGCAACTGGAAAGCGAACCATCCAAAGACTAAAGATGGAAATCAGCATGGAAGCTTGAGTAAAACGAGAACCGTTGAAAACCCCGTTGAGCACTTGCTGCACTCCCAACAGTCCGAAACTCAAACTCATAATTCGTATGAACTTCGCTCCGTCTTTGATCACCTGTGGATCATTTGGCACGAAGAAAGCTGTCAGTGTTTCAGCAAAAAGAAAGAGAATTAACCCAATTCCTGTAAGTCCGAAGAAAGCTATTTTGACACTCAGATCACCGATTTTTTCCGCTCGTTTGATTTGCCCAGCACCTATATTTTGGCCTACAAGCGTTGTAGTGGCAATTCCCATTCCTATGGAGGGGACGATTACCAAACTGAGAATTCTAGCTCCTATTCCATAGGCAGCAACTATTTCACTACCAAAACTGGTAACCAGCATAACCATTACCGTCATTGCCGCCGCTCTTGAAGATTGCTCCAAACTGGCCGGTATTCCAAGTTCAAACATTCGCTTCACCCATTTAAACTCCAGTTTCATGAAGCTTACCTTAATTTTGATGCCTTGCTTTCCTCGGAACAAAATGTATAATCCGGCTGCTGCTGACAATCCTTGCGTAATTATGCTTGCAATAGCCGCTCCTGCCACACCATATCCCTCGATGCTTCCGTATCCAAAAATGAATAAAGGATCCAAAACCAAGTTTAACAGAACAGTTCCAAAAACGATGTACATCGGGAGCAGCACATTCCCAATCCCTCTCATCAGAGATTGGAAAACAAAAAACATAAACAGAAATACGAACCCGAAAGAAGATACTTGGAAATAAGTAACAGAATCATTCAGAATTTCAGGCCCTGCTCCTACTAAATTCATCAAAGGGGAAGCAACGGCGAAGCCGAGAAAAGCCAGTAGAATCGAAATCAAAAAGACAATGACAACAGTTTGCGAAGCTGCGAAATCAATCATTTTTTTATCATTTGCTCCTTTAAACTGCGAAACGATCACAGTTCCAGCAAGGGTCAGTCCAGCGCCAAGTGAAAGCACCAAAAACAAAATCGGAAAACTTATACTGACTGCCGCCACAGCATTTGCTCCCAGCCTCCCTAGCCAAAATGTATCTATTAATTGATAGGCAGTCTGGAGGATATTGGCCATAATAATCGGCCAAGCCAAGGTAAAGAGGCTTCGAACCAAACTCACTTCCGCTAGTTGATTTTTATTACTCATGCTTGGTTTGTTTGAGGGGAAATGGCCATTCAGTCTAAGATGCCAGTAATATTCGAAAATCAGAAATTGAATGCAGTCAATTACTTTAAAAAGTAACCCTTAAACCTTCTTTGTATAAAAATCCCAAGTCTACCCTTCACTTCGATCATTAGATTTTCATTTGACTCAGGTTTAAAAAAGCACATATGATCATTTAATTGATGCTTTACCCACTCTTCGATTTGGAAGTTGCGGTCCTAAATGCCTTTCGGCGCCCAAAGGGTCTACAGCTACTATCTTCTCTGCAGGACCTTTTTCATCCCATTTTCAAACCAAGAGTCCTCCCAATTGCATGTTAACCTAATAATCAACAAATTAAGCTGAGGATTTATTTCGATCGCTTAAATTTTTAGACTATGGCTAGGAAGTTTTCAGATTTACACTGTCACAATCATATGCGAGCCCATTTCCACATGCAGGAAAAACGGGAAGCTTATGAGAAAAAGGATGAATTCAGTCCTTGGACCGTAATCTCATCCAATAGAGCTGGATATGTAAAAGGAAAAATGGGCGCTTCTTACAGTCAATGCGACCTAGTCAAAGCATGGAATGGGAATGTGAGACTAACCTTCAATTCCCTATATCCGCTGGAGCGGCAGTTTGTACTTGGTTTGGACAAGATCAATTCCAGCGATTTGCTGAATATAGCTATTGGCATCAGCACCCACGACAAGCTTCCACTTAGAGACCTGATCCAAACCTTCTATATGCGAATCCCGCTTGAAACTGTCAATTATGTGCAATCCAAAAACTACGATTACTGGGAATCATTAAACAGGGAGTTTGAATTTGTACTGATGGATTCTGGAAAAACAATTGAGTCAAATAAGATTCATACTTCTGGTATTTTGAGAAGGATTTTTGAAAATGAAAAGAAGCGGAGAACCAAATTCAAAAAGGAACTCTGGGCTGAAAATGCCAGATATCTAATTCCAGAATCATCCAAGGAACTCAGTGAATCCCTTCAAAATGACGATGAGATCACGATGATTCTTACCATAGAAGGATCTCATGCCTTGGGAACTGACCTGCTTGAAAAAGACAGAATCTCAATTGATGAGATTTCAAAGCGGATTCAGATCATCAAAAACGAGTGGAAAGTTCCTGTCTTTTTTATGACCTTTTCCCACCATTTTAATAACAATCTCTGCGGACATGCGCACTCTATTCCGGACAAGGGAAAAATCCTATTGAACCAAGTTCATAATATGAACGAGGGTTTTACTGATTTCGGAAAAAGGATAGTGTTGGAGTTATTGGGACTAAACGAAAACTTGGAGAAGAACCCAAAACTTGGCTATAGAATCCTGATCGATGTCAAGCATATGAGTGCCTGTGGGCGGCAAGAATATTACGAACATATCATCAAACCTTGTTTGGCGAAAGGTGATAAAATTCCCGTGATAGCTTCGCATTGCGGTTTTTCTGGAATAGAAACCTTACAAGATCATATAGAAAATTTTCACTTAGAAAAGGATGGCTACGCTGATCCCAGCAAAAAATTCAATGCCTGGAATATCAATGTCTGCGAAGAAGACATAGAAATGATCGTGAAAACTGGTGGACTTTTCGGTCTTTCTTTTGATCAACGAATTCTAGGAATTACCAAGAAGGATAAGAAATCCAAGCGAAATGGAATTGAACTGCTTTGGGACAATATTGAGGGAATCGCTAAATCTGCTTACGCCAATCCAAATCTAAGCGAGGCTGAGAAGCCCAAAATCTGGAAATGCATGACACTCGGGACAGATTTCGAAGGCCTAATTGACCCTATTGACCACTATCCAACTGCGCTGGAATTTCAGCTATTTTCAAATAATCTAATCTTCGTAATCGAACAGGCAAGAAAGAATTCCGAAGCCAAACATCTTGCCCATCTTAAGTCGAGAGAAGACACAGAGGCGTTGGTTGATGATTTTTGCTATTATAATGCGGAGGCTTTTGTGAGGGCGAATTATCCTCGCTGATGCTTTTATCATCTATTATCCCAGTGACCACATTTCCCTTGCTTGACTAGACGGAAGACCGATGACCGATGACCGAAGTCGCGTCAATTAAATAGTTAGACATTAACGTTATTGCTTTTATCTATACTAGCACCAACTCCAAAATCTTAATACTTGCGTCTTGATACTATTGTCTTGACTCTTGTTTCTTAAGTTTTGATTCTTGGATCTAACGTCTTAAATCTTGATTCTAATATCTTGATACTAATTTCTTACTACTTGATACTTACATCTTGCTACTCCTAGATCCCTACTCTTCCCCAAAAATCTCCTTCACTACCCAGCCTTTTCCCCACTCTTCTCTCTCCTTCTCAGTCCAAAGTTCTGGATAGAAAATCACCTTCTGAAAGCGCGGAGGCAGATATTTCTGCCAGTTGGTCCCACCAGTAGCAGCGATATCCACTGGATCTCTTTGGAGAAAACGGACAGCTGATTTGTAATGAGCGAGAGGCCAAAAGACATTTGCTTTGAGGTCAAACTGCTTCATCGTCTCGGTCAATTCGGCTGAAGGTTCATTCAGATCTATATACCGTTGCCAGAGATTTTTCCGTCTGTAGGCATCGATGAGGTCCATCAATTTCTTGCTGTACTTCGCTTCAAAATTCTTTAGCGTCAGCGTCTTCTCCCCCGTCGCCAATTCCACTGCTCCTTGCTGCCAATATAAATTTTCAAAAATCTCATCCGTCGGTGTATGGAAATCAGGATCAGTTCGCTTATCCAAGGCTACAAGATTAAAAGCATCTGCAGCCATCAATTCAATTTCACGATATTGAGCGCTTTGGAACCCACTCGCAGGAAGCAAAGACATACGGAACTTGAGAAATTGCTCCTGCTCCATCCCTTTCCACATCATCGCAAAAGAGCCAATCAGCTGATCGAAATACATGTTGATCCGCTCCAATCTGGCTTTGAAAAACTCCTCCGTAATCGGCTGAAGTTCTGCAATCTGCTCCATCTCAGAAATAATCAGCTTGAAATAAAGTTCAGTGATCTGATGATAGATGATAAAGATTTTTTCGTCTTTGAAGGAAGTCTTGGGCTGCTGAAGTGAAAGCAAGACATCCAGATTGATATAATCCCAGTAGGCCAAGTAATCCGCATACTGCAAGCCTTCCAGGTAAGAAAGCATATCCTGACCAGAGGCTTTGAATTTCTTCTGAAGCAGTTCGATTTTATCTAAGATCTTGGGGTCAAAATGGGATTCAGCCATGCGTACTTTTAGGATAAAAAGGTAGTATTTTCGTGGGTGATCTATTTACTTAGGATCAGCCGAGGATTTTAAAATCCCGACAAAAATCACAGATTCATCTTTATAAACCAAAAATAACATGGAGTCAGTTGAAATCAGAAAGTCATTAAAGCAAGATACCTTTGAAGGAGTTGATTTTTTAGAATTGGATGATTTGCTTACTGAAGAGCATAAATTGATCAGAACTTCCATCCGGGATTTCGTCAAAAAAGAGATCTCTCCCTACATAGAAGACTGGGCTCAGAAAGCCCACTTTCCTACCGAAATCGTCAAGAAATTCGGTGATGTGGGTGCTTTTGGTCCGCAAATCCCTGAGCAATATGGAGGCGGAGGATTGGATTATATCGCTTACGGACTCATCATGCAGGAGATCGAGCGGGGAGATTCTGGCATGCGCTCAACAGCATCCGTACAAGGTTCGCTGGTGATGTATCCTATCTATAAATTCGGTTCGGAGGAGCAGCGAAACAAGTACCTTCCGAAACTCGCTTCTGGAGAATTTTTAGGCTGCTTCGGACTCACCGAGCCGGATCATGGTTCCAACCCGTCTGGCATGGTGACCAACTTCAAGGACATGGGTGATCATTACTTGCTGAATGGTGCCAAAATGTGGATTTCAAATTCCCCTGAAGCTGATATCGCGGTAGTCTGGGCCAAAAATGAAGAAGGAAGAATTCACGGCTTGATCGTAGAGCGGGGAATGGAAGGTTTCACCACTCCAGAAACTCACGGCAAATGGTCGCTTCGGGCTTCCTGCACCGGAGAACTGGTTTTTGATAATGTGAAAGTGCCAAAGGAGAACCTACTTCCAGGCAAATCAGGTTTGGGTGCTCCACTGATGTGCTTGGATTCTGCGCGTTTTGGAATTGCCTGGGGAGCAATCGGAGCCGCAATGGACTGCTATGAGTCTGCAAGAAAGTATGCCGCTGAGCGGATCCAATTCGGAAAGCCAATAGCAAGTTTTCAGCTGGTGCAGAAGAAACTCTCCGAAATGCTGACTGAAATCACCAAAGCCCAACTCCTAGCCTGGAAAGTCGGCAAGATGATGAATGAGGGCAAAGCCAAAACGGTGCATATCTCCATGGCGAAGCGTAACAATGTAGAAATGGCACTCAACATCGCCCGTGAAGCCAGACAAATCCATGGTGGAATGGGTATCACTGGAGAGTATCCGATTATGCGTCACATGATGAACTTGGAGTCTGTGGTCACTTATGAAGGAACACAGGATATTCACTTGCTGATTTTAGGTCAGGAGATTACTGGGATTGGGGCTTTTGTATGAGGGCGTTTTACCGCGGTGGGCGCGGTGAAATGGCTCTTTTAAAGTAAAAATCTCTTTGAGAGGAAATTTAACTAAGTTTTCTAAGCAAAAAATAAATGAGAAATATCACCAAGTACCTGAGGATATCGGTCCTATTTGGGTAGATATCACCAATTGGGGATATACAATCGTTGGCGGTCATTTTAAAAACAGACGATGCAAGTAAAAGAAGGAGACATTTTTATAACCAAACTTGAAAGAGACTTTTTTGGAGCTTTCAAAGTGATTAGGAAAGGTAAGTCATTTTTTGACGAATCAGAAGGTGGGACATTAATGCTAGGTGTCTTAAACTATATTGATATTGAAAAGCCAAAAATTTCCGATTCTAGGTTAAGGGAAATTCTTTGTCGTGACAGATTTTCCTACAACAATAATTATTGCATTGAATTCTTTACTGACAATGAAAAATATAATAGAATAAAGGAATATGAATTTTTAGGTAATCTTCATCTTACTGAATTTGAATTATCATTAGAATACAAATTAGGAGATGGAAGAAAGGGAATAAAAGAAGGTTTTCCACTTTCAGGTGTAATTACTCCAGATTTCGGAAACAATATGTTTTTAGAATGGAGATGGGAAAATGAAAAAGAAGCATTCATTGAGGAAGTCGAAAAGGCAAAAATAGAATCTGAAAAACGATGGGCTGATTTAAGAAAGAAACAAATGAAGCCTAAAAAAATGATTGAAGACCACCTGTTTTGGGCAGTGATTGATAAAATTAAATGGGATTTAAATACATCAGACAGCCAAATTCAGCCTGCAATAGACTACTTGTCAAAAATGAAAGTTTCGGAAATTAAGCAATTTAAGGAAAGCCTAGCTTATAAGTTATATCTGCTTGACACAAGGGAACACGCAAGAAATATTGGTGAAGAATCATATCAAGATGATAATAATCATTTTTCGGGCGACTACTTCCTTTATGTGAGATGTTGCGCCATTGCAAATGGGAAGGATTTCTTCGAGAAGGTTTTGAATGACCCTAAGAAAATGCCAAAAGATTTAGATTTTGAAGAGCTTTTAAGTCTACCAGAAGAAGCCTATGAAAGAAAGACAAAAAAACAGTTGGACTTCGATACAGGATGTGACTATGAAACTTATTCAAATTTTAAAGGGTGGGAATGAAAAACGAACCGCCAACATCACCTATACGCAAGCAGGGGTTTCGTGCTTCGTAGGACAGTTAAGTTGTAATTTTAAAATTCAGTTCTTCGTAGGAAGTTTAGTGGTAAAAATCCCTGCCTGCGTATAGCTGAGAACCGTTGGCACCAATTTGAGCAGAGTCCGCAAATCATAGAAACAGTAAAATGATTGACAAACCTATCCCTGCAAAAATACAATTGACACTGGCTGACAATAAATCAACTAGCGAAGAATTTATCGGATTATCAGGTTCTCTTTATAGACAGAATCTAATTTTTTGTGAGCCAAGAGAATTAAGACGAAGCAAAAATACTTTAGAACTAATAGTTGTTTTTCGTGACAATAATTCATTCAAGACCTGGAACAAGAATGTAGAGATAAAAAAGTATTGGCTTGAAAAGTTTGATAAGACCCTTGCAAACAAACCTAAGACAATTAGAGAAAAAAACGTTATTGTTGAGGTTGACAATGTTATAAATTGCTCTTGCGAAAATTCTGACTTTTATTTATTGCAAGGTAGGTCCTTGCAATTTGTAGACGAATTGACTTGTAATAAATGTTTAGGACAAGTCCCTTATTCTAAAGTTCCATTAGAAATTGCACTCGAAGATTGGCAAACAAAACATGAAAGAACATATTTAAACTGGCTAGAAAGTGGACTTTTTGAAAAAGAAGCTTATAAAGAATTGACTAATTACAAAAACGGTAAACTAAATCTGGTAGGAGAAAAAATTAGACAACAGCTTTCTGACCATTTTAAAATCCCAGTATATATTAGTTATTTTACTAAAGAGCCAGATGAAAACAATTCATGCCCAGTTTGTGGACAAAAAGGATTTGACTCTGGACTCATAAGACCAAATAGAATTTGTAAAACTTGTAATACGATATTTGGTTATGACGGAAAATAAAGAAAAACTGGTGCCAATCGAGTAGACGGCCGTGAGCCATAAGCCCACGGTGCGCCTCTCACACCACCGTACGTACGGGTCTTCCCGATTCTCGGGACAGGCTGTATACGGCGGTTCGTAAAGCATAAGGCTGTCGCTCTTTACACCAACAACCTCTTTCCGTTACTTTTAAGATAAGGCTACACGATGGCTCCTTATCGAATTTTCACTTCACAATACGTTCGGCCCTTCATCAACTCGTGAGAACTCCTTGGTATTTACAAAGCTCAAGTCCTGTTGACTACTATGGCCTCTGCTGACTTCTCTTAGATGTTCACGACAGCCAGAGATCTCCCCAGAGCCTGTGCCGATCCCTATCGGCATAAGAGCATATTCCTTCCCTCAATATCCACTGGATCTACCATCTAAGCACATGTTGGTTACCCAACCTTTGGACGTCAGTATGATGTGCTACCTCATCCGACCTAAATAGCCTCCGTATCCAGCACTACGTGCGCCCCCTTCGCACTCCCGTGCTCGGCCGTATTCGTTGGAACCAAGGTTTGCTGTCTCGCTTCCTTCAGTGCATGTCTCACGACAAACCACCTTGCGACTTGCTAATGCTTCGGGGCGTTACCCCCGCACATAAGGGACTTTCACCCTCTGGAATAATTTGATATCTTCGATATCAGATGCCCATGCTGGGCACACACAATGCATATAGTGCATACCCTACGGGATACGCACCATATGCGAACCGTTACCTACAATTATAGAGGCTCTGCAAAAAACAATTAGATGGAATTCATTGAAAAGATACTATACACCGCTGTTGGTGTTTTTGTGGCTTATTTCATTATAAGACAGTGGTCGGGTAAAAGTGGAAAAAAATTTGACACGACGTTTTTCAAATACTTTGCAATACTATTAATTTTAGCGTTTGGATCTGAGCTATTAGTTAGTTGGATTAGTTCGGAGCCAAAAATTGTCACTCAAACTATTGAGCAGTTAAAAGTGAACCCTAAAATAAAAAGGGAAATAGGATCTTTTATAGGATACGGTTACAATAAAAATGAAATAATTGGAATCAAAGAATTTCCCACATCCATCGACTTTACCTTATTTGGAAGTGAAGCGGAAATCCACTTGTCAGTACTAGTGGATTCATCTGCCAATATATTTGAGGTAAAAGAATATAAAGTTGATACTCTGATCAAAGAATAATATGACCAGAAATAAATAAAAATTGAAAACGGCAGGTAACAAGCGTTTGGCTCAATTGCGGTTAAAAAGATTAATTGAACATTCTAATTTAGATTAACTTTTGTGGTGTATTGGCAGTTTTATACGCCGAAATCCGCCACCGCGCCTAGCGCCAAACCGTTAATCCAGCCTCATTAAAAAAATGCCCAACTCCAAAACCAAACAAACCCTCCGCATCCTTTTTATCCTTGCCAGTATAGGTTCCCTGTATTTTGTGCCTTGGCCTTTGGTGAAGGCTTGGATTTTACCCCTACCCGATACAGTTCAGGAACAGTTGGAAGAGGGAGTTGAACAGGGATTTGATGGAATGATTGTTTATGTAGATCAGGGCGGAAAGTCCCCAGAGTTTTATGCAGCTGGATGGCATGATAGGGACAAGAAAATCGCAGCTTACCCAGAAGCACTTTTTAAGATAGCCAGCATCACCAAGCTTTATGTGGCTGTTTCAGTAGCCAAACTGGTGAAGGAAGGACGTTTGTCATTGGACAAAACATTGACGGAGTATTTTCCGGAATTGGCAGGAAGGATAGAAAACTCGGATAGAATTACGCTCAGAATGATGGCCCAGCATAGATCTGGCATTCCTAATTTTGTCGATCATCCGGACTACTGGACCAATCCTCCAACTAACAAGGAAGAGACCTTAGGTTATGCATTGGATTTACCTGCTGACTTTGAACCTGGAGAAGGCTATGGCTATTCCAATACGAACTATATGCTGATCTCTGACCTTATCGACAAGACCGTAGGATATCCTCACCAGCAATATATTCGGGAAGAGATTTTGACACCACTTGGACTGAAAAACACTTATACTTCCTTGAGCGAAGTGGATATGGATGAGGTGATGAGCGGATATTACGTGGGACTTGATCAGGATTTTAAAACAGAAAACACAGGCTTAATGCTTGCTACTGCTGAAGATGTGGGTATTTTCCTTCGTGCGCTAAATGACGGTTCGGTATTCAAGGAAGGTGAACAGGAAATCTATTCTTCCATTTACGTGTATGAACATACCGGTTTGCTTGTTGGCTATCAGAGCATTGCGAAGTATCACAAAGACATCGATACTGTCATCATTCAGTTTAATAACACGACCAACTTTGATGGCTATGACTGGAGTTTGGCGGAAATCATCTATAACCGTGTGGTGAAGATTGTGAGAAGGGGAAGAGGAATAGATTATCAACCCTTAACAGAAAAAAACGTAAATTAGATTCTAAAATTAAGTGTTATGAAATCTTTAAACCTTCTAATTTCTGATTCTGAATTCGACCAACTAGGCCTGGATAAAAATTCTATGTCTTTTTCTGAACTTATTGAAATCGTCGGAAAAAAAATCACAAAGCAAGCACTAGAGAAAAGTATTCAACTTGCAGAAAAATATGGGCTTTCAAATATGACGATGGAAGAAATAGATGAAGAAATAAACGCTCACAGGAATGCAAAAAGTAATTCTTGATACGAACGTAATTGTCTCTGCGCTAATTCAAAAAAATTATCCCTTTTTAATTGTTGAGTATTGCATTGAAAGAAATGCTACAATTTGTCTGTCTAGCGAAATACTTCAAGAATATGTTGAAGTCCTTAGCCGCCCCAAATTTGCTAGATTTTTTGATTTTAAAACAAACGCTGATTTTCTAATCGCTAGATTGAGCGAGATATGCGAATTCTCTGAGCCAAATGACGAAGTGAAAATCATCAAAGATGCCCCTGACAATCGTCTATTAGAGTTGGCTCAAATTTCTAAAGCAGATTTTTTGATAACGGGAAACACAAATGATTTTACTATGAAAACCTTTGATGACACTAGAATAGTCACACCAAAAGAATACTGGAATAATCATAAATAGCTTAATAAGTGATCTTAATTTCCCAAGCAAAAAACCTCATAAAATCACTTTTATGAGGCTTTTCTATCTCTATTACAACTCCTACTGCTTAATCAACTTCCCGACAAAAACCCGGTTGTCCTGACCTTCTACCATAATCACATAGGTTCCTGCAGAAAGTCTAGGAATAGCTAAAATAATAGCATTTGAACTCTGACGGATTACCTCCACGCTGGAGCTGACTTCCTTGCCATTTTGATCATAGATTCGCATGGAACTCTCTGCAAACTTCAGATCTCCCAAAACTTGAATTTCAACTTGAGAAGAAGCTGGGTTTGGGAAGATTCTCAGTTCTTCAGAAACCACAATACTAGGATTAAAAATACCTGAAATAGTCATGTTTACTGAAGCCAATCTCGCAGTGCAGCCAGCTTCATTGGTTAGCTCCACGCTAAACTCACCCATCTGATTTACAGTCAGATTTCGCTGAGTTGCCTCTGGAATTTTCTCTCCATTTCTATACCATTGGTAAGTGAAGTTGCCTTCTGGAGCTCTCAGGATATTTCCATCCACAACGATTTCTCCGCTTGGTTTTGCTTCTGTTTTCACCTCAAACTTGGAGGTTTCCACCAGACAACCTCCAGCAAACCTAACAATGGCATGGTAACTTCCCCCTTCCGCTATCTCAAGTGTTTTGCTGGTAGCTCCAGGAATTTCAGTTCCATTTCTTCTCCATCTGACTACTTCAAAATCACCTTCTGAAGTCAAATTCAGTGTTTTATTATCTCCAGCGCAAATAGAAGTTGGACCAGTTATTTTCACATCTGTAGTAGCAGTTTCTTTTACAATAAAATCCGCCGTTTCAACTAGGCATCCTCCTGCAGTTCTAACAATAGCCTGATAGGTTCCTCCACTTTCGATTTCTAGGGTTTTTCCTGTTGCTCCAGTAATCTCAGTTCCGTTTCTTCTCCATTTTACCACTTCAAATGCAGCTTCAGACTTCAATGTCAACGTTTGCTTTGTCCCAACACAAATGGTTTCTGATCCAGTGATGGTTACAGGAGTGCTATTCGCAGATTCGACTACAAAATTTGGAGTTTCAACTAGGCATCCTCCTGCAGTTCTAACAATTGCCTGATAGGTTCCTCCACCTTCGATTTCTAGGGTTTTTCCTGTTGCTCCAGTAATCTCAGTTCCGTTTCTTCTCCATTTTACCACTTCAAATGCAGCTTCAGACTTCAACGTCAACGTTTGCTTTGTCCCAACACAAATGGTTTCTGATCCAGTGATGGTCACAGGAGTGCTATTCGCAGATTCGACTACAAAATTTGGAGTTTCAACGAGACAGCCACCAGCAGTCCTAACAATTGCCTGATAGGTTCCTCCACCTTCGATTTCTAGGGTTTTTCCTGTTGCTCCAGTAATCTCAGTTCCGTTTCTTCTCCATTTCACCACTTCAAATGCAGCTTCGGACTTCAACGTCAACGTTTGCTTTGTCCCAACACAAATGGTTTCTGATCCAGTGATCGTTACAGGTGTAGTATTGGCTGCTGTCACTATGAACTCTTCTGTCTCAAACAAGCATGCACCACCATATCTGATAATAGCCTTGTAAGTTCCAGTACCTTCTATTTCCAAGGTTTTTCCTGTTGCCCCTGAGATCTCAGTCCCATTCTTTCTCCATCGTACGACTTCAAAAGCTGCTTCTGATTTTAAAGTCAATGTTTGATTTGTTCCAACACAAATGGATTCAGAACCTGTTATGGTTACAGGTTTAGAAGTAAAGCTTTTAACTATTACTGTGGCATTTTTTTCTGTCACATTTCCTGAGAAATCGACAGCTCGAAGCTCAACTGTAATCTCCTTTCCCACATCTTCACAGGTAACTTTTAGCTTATTAAGCGTTACTTCTCTAATTCTACAGTTGTCACTTATAGCTTGAATAAAATCCTCCGGGCTCAATTCCACTTGACCTTTTGTCAAATCAAGCTGAACTTCCAAATTCTTGGTTACAAGGATTGGTGCTATTTTATCTAAAACAACTACCTCGATTTTCTCCTCCCAAGTAGTTCCCTTATCGTCTTTGATGATCACAGTTACTTCTTGCGCACCTATATTTTCGCAGGAAAAGTCTGACTTACTTAATGAAACTGTATAGATAAAACTGATTGGCCAATTCGTGAAAACCTGCTCTGGGATTAAGGTGATTTTCCCTTCATTGTTCAGCTCCAACTCCACCCTATCCTTTACCGTAGGCCTTGATTCGGTGGTTCGAAGGGGTATTTTCAAGCTTACTTCATCATTGTAAACCCTACGCTCAACCTTCTGCAGATTGTAGTTTTGATCTAATACTGGAAAAATATAAACGGGTGTGAAATTAACTATGGCAAACTCCTGATCTCCTTCTACCTTTTTCTCCAAATTCACTTCCAAATGCCCATAATGCTTGCCTCCGTCTACCAAAACTGGATTGGCTCCAGATGTATTCCATTGCTCCACAGAACTCTGATCAGCTGTCCATTTTCGATAAGGATTGTAATCAAGTGTGTTAAATGGATTACCTAGCCAATCTCTCTTTTCCCCTCTCATTCCATCACCAGCTACACCTACATCATAATATAAGATCCCTTTTCCATCTCCATCCTCATCAACAAAGCTTCGTTCGAATATTTCATCATGTCCAGAAAAGACCGCTATTACGCCATAGTTTTCCAGCAAAGGATTCAAGACCCGCAAAGGTGTTCCTACCTGTCCAACTGAAAGTTCATGATTCATCGGCACGCCGTGCTCACCAGAGGAATAAGCAATGTGGTGATATTGAACAAAAATCAACTGTCCATTTTCCTTGGCATCTTTCAGATTTTCTTCCAGCCATAAATACTGATCGGATCCGGGTTCAAAACCACTTAAATCATTACCCCCGGCAGCATTGTATTGAGCAAGCGTGTAGTTTTCTTGAGTATCAGTACCCGGAACAGTGTATTGCTTGCCTGTTAGCTTAGGTTGTCCTTCAAAATCGGCGGCGGTTTGGTCAGGAGTGCCGTTACTGGAATCCAGTGTCAAAATAGTCACAGGACCATAATCTACTCGATAGTAGCTCTTTTTATGCTTTTGAAGTGGATCTTCAATTGGTGTTTCGAAATAAGTATGAAAACGATTCCTACCTACAACAGGCAAGAATTCACCTCTTTCGTTTGTTCCATATCCTCCACTAATTGCTCCATAAGACTCCCAATTTCCTAGTGCTGGAATAATTGCGTAGCTAGACAAACCATTGCCCATGGTTCCTGCATTTTGTCTAAAAAACTCATCCCATCCCGGCTGATAGCCACCTCCCTGTACCAAATCCCCCGGCATTATGATGAAGTTCGGGTTTCGGGAATTTATGACTTTTAGGTTTTCATTATAGCCAACTTGCTCTGTCAACATGTAATTTGGAATCTCAATCCCCTGCTCAACGGTGCTACCAAACTTTTGCTTCCAAAGTTCTGGGACAGTTGTAATGGGACGAAATATTGGGTTTCCAGGGTACCAAGCCCTATTTGTAACTCTTCCTCTAGGATCAGTCTCAGAATCAGCCAAAGCCATAAACCTAATCTTATCCCAATTAGCCTTGGAGGCTGGCATGGTAAAAGCACCAGCATAGTCCTCACCTGCAAGTTTTACCAAATAGTTTACAACAGTACCTGCGGGTAACTCAATTGGCATCCTGTAGCGAAAAACCTCGTCACTTTCTATCCAACTCCCCTGCTCCAAACCTGTAAGTACTTGACTTTTTTCTTGGGATGTATAGTAAATATTTGGGACAGGTTCGCCTGTGACATCACCTTCATAGAGTACGTTTCCTGATTCTCCTGTAAGCTTTATCGAACTGGAAGTCAATGAATTACTAAACCAAGTTAATTGCATCTTACCCTCTCCATAAACTTGCAAATAGGGATAGATTCTATAGGGGTTTACTTCAGTGACTTTTAGGGACATAAAAGTCAAGCATATCAACAACCCAAAACTAACTAGCAGATGCTTTTTCATGATTAAACAATAAAAGTAAGCTAAACAAAGCTAAACGATAATTGCATGGAATACAGGTTGTAAGCATAAAATATCGCGCTATTTGTTTTAATTCAAAAAATCTAATCTCGTGAAATGTCTGCCTATTCCACCCTACTTTTCAACAAGAACAACTGAACTGGATTCAACGGGTCATTGCTGAAAATGTAGATATTACGCTGATCTATACCCTGCCGACCTTTTGGGTTAAAAGTCACCTTTAAATAAATTGATTCCCCAGGGTCAAGAGTAGTTTTTGGCATTTCAAGCTTCAGACAAGTACAATTGCCTTGAACCTTCTTTATTTCCAAGGGCTGTCTTCCTTTATTAGTTAAAAGAACTTCTTTTTCCTGAATCGACGAACTTTTGATGGTTTTCAAATCGATCTCCTTAGGGTCTATTACCAGTTGAGGAACTTGCTTCAAATCATCCTTAGAAAAAGGGGCGTAATATTCGAAAACATCAGCCAAAACGCTTAAAACAATAAACCCTGTAGTATCCTGCCAAGTAAGTGAAACCTGATCTTCGAAATACCCTAAATCATTTTTCATCGCTCCATCATAGGCTACCTGAAGTAATCCACGATCATTCGGCATGATAGAATCCGTAAGCTGACTAATTTGTATATATTCAGGCCCTACGAAGGTTAGACTGTCTTTATAGAAAGGCTTTTCACCAAAATTATATACTTCCACCTGCTTCAATTTTGGCACATTGGTAAAGACTTCACCAACATTGATTTTCTCCAGTCGAAAGCCTAAATCCCCTTTCCTGGTCCTGTAAGTTCCTTCCGGATCACTTGCTCTTGGAATCGCATTTCCCTCAATGTAAAGTGTATCCTGCACACCTTGAAGGTTACCTTTTACCACAATCATTCTTGAAAAAAAACCAGCGCCCGAAGACGGATCAAATGAAACCTTTAAGATTCCACTTTCACCTACGACCAAGGTATCCTTGGTGTATTCCACGGTGGTGCAACCACAATCTGTCACCACGGTCTCGATGTAAAAAAGCGAATCTTGGGTATGGGTAAATTCGAATTCTGCGACCTGTGGACCTTGCTCTTCCATAACAGTTCCTAGATCAACCTTATTCACTGCCCAAACCACCTTAGGAGTGATAGTATCTTGAGCCAGTGAGAGTTGGGAGAAAAAAGTGATAACTAGCAGCGCATAAAGGGTCTTTTCTAATCGAATCATACCCGCAATTAACGCATAATTTCAAACGTATTATAGGCTGATTTACTTAATTTGCAGCAAAATCAGACCAATGGCAAGAGTACTTACAGGCATTCAAAGTAGCGGCAGACCACACTTAGGAAATATCCTAGGCGCGATCGTCCCTGCAATAGAATTGATCAAACAGAACAAAGAGGAATCGTACATTTTTATAGCAGACTTGCATTCCCTTACTACGTCCAAAGACGGTGAAGTTAGAAAGCAAAATACCCACGCAGTCGCTGCAGCTTGGCTGGCTTTTGGGTTGGATATTGAGAATACGACTTTTTATCGACAATCTAGAAGACCTGAGGTAGCCGAATTGACTTGGTATCTAAACTGCTTCACTCCTTTCCCAATGCTTGCAAATGCACATAGTTTTAAGGATAAAGCTGAGCGACTATCTGATGTAAACGCTGGACTTTTTACTTATCCGGTTTTGATGGCGGCTGATATCCTACTGTATTCAGCGGATTTAGTCCCTGTGGGAAAAGATCAAATGCAACATCTGGAAATGACGCGTGACATCGCTTCTACATTCAATAGAATCGTGGGTGAGGATATCTTGACTATTCCAGAGGCTAGAATAGACGAGGTTGTGAAAACCATCCCTGGCACAGATGGCCAAAAGATGAGTAAGTCTTACAATAACTTCATTGATATTTTCCTTCCGGAAAAAGCGCTAAAGAAAAATGTAAACCGAATCGTGACAGATAGTAAGGATCTGGAAGATCCAAAAGATCCAGATACTGACAACACCTTTAAACTGTATAGTTTGATCGCTTCGGAGGAACAAACCAAGCAAATGCGGGCAAATTACATAGGAGGAAATTACGGCTATGGTCATGCAAAGAAAGAATTACTTCAGCTGATTCTTGATAAATATAAAAAGGAGCGGGAGCTATTTGATTTCTACATGAATCACCCAGAAGAAATCGAATTGAAGCTTGCTGCAGGTGAAGAAAAAGCCAAAGCTGTTGGAGCTGAATTGCTGGATAAAGTAAGAGCGAAGTTGGGATTTAAATAGGTTCTCGCGACGGCGCAGGGATTAGTATCTCCCGCAATGGCGCGAAGGCGCAACCTGTGATAACCTTTGAGTGTAGTCATCCTGAGCGAAGTCGAAGGATACTCGAAGGTTTGGTTTCTTATTTTAGTAAAAATGGCTCCGTCAGATGTTGACGGAACCATTTTTATTTGATTACTGATCGTACCGATTCAAAAACATACCACAATAACTTCCTTTGCGGAATTCTTAGCATCCTTCGCGACTTCTCGGTAAAAAACAAAAACCTCCGAGGTCTTAAAGATCTCGAAGGTTATGCAAATTCTTTGAAGATCACCGAAGCATTGTGTCCACCAAAGCCAAAAGTATTACTCAAGGCTACTTTTACCTTTTTCTCGATTGCTGTTTTCGTTACGATTTGAATACCTTCTGGAATAGCAGGGTCTAAATTTTCAGTATTGATCGTTGGAGGCACGATTCCCTCATTGATAGTCTTCACGCAAAATATCGCTTCTATCGCTCCAGCCGCTCCCAACAGATGTCCTGTCATGGATTTGGTGGCTGAGATATGCATGTTGTCATAGTCACCATCCAGCAATCTAGCTATTGCTTTAATTTCACTTAGATCACCCGTTGGCGTGGAAGTCGCATGTGCATTGAGGTAATCTACATCCTGCATAGCTAAACCAGCCTCTTCCAGGGCAAACTTCATACACTGGTAAGCTCCCGCGCCTTCGGGATGAGTTGCTGTCAAATGATAGGCATCTGCAGTCATGGCCGCCCCTACTACTTCTCCGTAGATTTTGGCCCCACGCTTTTTCGCATGCTCATATTCCTCCAGGATCAAAGCCGCTGCTCCCTCTCCCATCACAAACCCATCTCTGTCCACATCAAAAGGCCTAGAAGCGGTACCCGGATCATCGTTTCGAGTTGAAAGTGCTTTCAATGCATTGAAACCTCCCATTGAGGCTTCAGTGATTGGCGCGTCCGAACCGCCGGTGATGATCACTTTTGCTTTTCCCCATTTGATATAATTGAATGCATCCATGATAGCACTGTTGGACGATGCGCAAGCCGTCACAGCAGTATAATTGATCCCCATCAAACCAAACTTCATGGAGATCACTCCTGAAGCCATGTTTACAAGAAATTTTGGATGGAAAAAAGGATTAAAACGAGGAGATCGATCATTAGCGATAAATTCACTCATCTCCTTTTCGAGTGTATTCATTCCGCCTTGGCTCGTACCCCAGATCACACCTGCATCAAATGGAGAGTTTAATTTGGAAACATCCAATCCTGAATCCTCCATCGCCTCTGCAGCAACATATAAGGCATATTGGGTAAAAAGATCAGATCGTTTTATATCATTTCGATCAAGCCTGAGCGTAGGATCAAAATCTCTCAATTCACTTGCAAATCGGGTTTTGAATTTCTCCGGATCAAAATAAGAGATTTTACCGGCACCACTTTTTCCTTCCTTTGCACTCTGCCAATTGGACTTCACATCATTTCCAAGCGCTGATAACGCTCCCAAACCTGTGATTACTACTCTTTTTGAATTCATTACTTTAAATTTTCAATACTTCGAAAAAGCCAACAAACTTTAGGATGAAGCCTTTCATTCGAATGACAAAGGTAAGCGCAACTTTTAACTAAATAAACTTGACTTACATGACTGGACAAAATCACTCTCAAATAGAAAAACCTGGCTATTCACCAGGTCTTTTTTATTGATCATACCATGAATCTAGATTCTGATATCTAACATCTTGATACTCATGTTTTGATACTAATTTATCTGCTTCTCCAAAGGTCCTTCAATTGTTTACCATTAATCAGCATCACAAACCGAGCTGGATTCGGGATCAAAACAATGCGAACATCTTGCTTATCAAACTGCTCAGATTCAATCGGAACACCTTGCTGACCTGAGACCTCATAGCTAACTATGCCATTTGCATCAGGCAAAAGCGGCTTATAAACGTTTGCGATATATGCCGTTGGCAAAAGTATGTCCGTGTCAGACTGTAACTTATCTTGAATTTTCTCAATTTCGGCTTCAAGTCTATCCTCATAGTTCTCATTGAAATCATCTTCCAAGTCATGAATTGCCTCTTCTAGGTCGTCATAGCTTTCGTCGCTATAATCCATAGCTGCAAGTTGATTTCTTTTTTCTACTATTTCGGTAAGCTCTTTATCCAGCGTATCCCAATTCATTCTGTTCAGTTTTTTTGATTTGAAATGCAAAGATGGGGAATCCCTTTTTTTATGAAGAACTATTTCAAAGAAATTAACTCACCAAGAGGATTTTTCCATTTCTGCCAGGCTTATTATAAGCTGCTATTGCCGCTTTTACTTCTGAAAGCGGAAACTTCTCAGCCACTTCTGCCTTTGAATCATCTTTCATCAAAAAGGCTTGCGTCTCTTTATAAAGTTGCGCTCTTTCCTCACTGCTAATTCTTTGTAGCAAACTACTCAACCAAAACCCTTCTATTTTAACTTCCTTGAAAATCATCATTCCTGTGTTTAAAGACATATTTTCCAAGCTTAAAACACCAAAAACATACATAGTCCCCAGTTGCTTAATGCAGGTCAGAGCCTTTGCCCCAAGTTCTCCACCTACCGCATCAAAAACTGCAGAAACACCTACTTCTGTGACTTCAGTGATCACTTTTTTCAAATCTTCTTTCTCAGTATTGACTACCAAATCTGCACCTAAATCAGCTAAATACTTTTTTTGCTCATCATGCCTAACTGTACAGGCAACTCGTATCCCTTTAGACTTTGCTACCTGAATCGCAAACTTACCAAAAGCCGAAGCTCCCGCAGTCAGCAAAAGCCATTCTCCTTCTTTTAAAGCAGATTGGTTGACCATCGCCACGGCGGTTACAGGATTCACAAATGCTTGGCATCCTACTTCAAAAGGCATCTCATCCGGCATAGGAATTACTTGTTTAGCGGGAAGGGTAATGTATTCTCGCCAAGTACCCATACTAGTACCTTGGGCAGTAAACATAACTCTCGTACCAACAGGCACCTTGCCTTCTGCATCAGATTTACTTACAATACCAGCTGCTTCAAACCCTGCACTACTTGGCAAATTTGGTTGGATTCCATACCGGCCCTGAATAAACATCAGATCTGAAGGGTTTATGTTTCTTGCCTTTACTTCTATTTGAACTTCATTAGGCTTCGGTTCTGGAGCGGGGGATTCTTTGACTTGTAAAACATCCTCAGGCAGTCCAGTCATTTCAAAAATTACTTCTATCATAGCTTTTTAAGTTTCCAATTCTCTGTTGCTGTAATTTAACTGAGAATAATATCCATTCGTTCAGGCATCTAGTATATCTTTTATATCTTGAAAGTAGAAAAAAAGCAACCTATGGATCTATCAACATTATTCTCACTTGACGGAAAAGTCGCCTTGGTTACCGGAGCTAGTAAAGGAATTGGGTTCAGTATTGCAGAGATATTCGCTGCTGCAGGAGCTAAAGTCGTGCTCTGCAGCAGAAAACAGGAAGCTGTAGACGAGATGGCTGCCAAGCTTCGAGCGAAAGGATACGAAGCTATTGGGATATCCTGTAACGTGGGAAATATTGAGGAACTTCCAAATTTGGTAGAAAAAACTATAGCTGCATGCGGGCAACTTGATATTTTGGTTAATAATGCAGCGACGAGTCCAGTTTTCGGTCCGGTACATGAAACGAGCTCCGAAGCTTTTGACAAAATCATGAATGTAAACTTGAAGGCTCCTTTTGAACTCTCAAAATTATGCTGGCCACATTTACGAGCTTCATCTAACGCCTCTGTCATCAATATCAGTTCTATTGGAGGAATTTCCCCTGAACATGGATTAGGTATTTATAGCGTAAGCAAAGCTGCATTGATTTCCATGACCAAGGTGTTGGCCAAGGAATGGGGAGAAGCAAAAATCCGGGTTAATGTGATTTGCCCTGGCCTAATCGAGACTAAATTCTCAGAACCACTTTGGTCCAATGAGAAAATCATGAAAATGGTCATGAATCAACTTGCCATCAAGCGCGTGGGATCAGCACAAGAAATCGGAGCCATGGCATTGTTCTTGGCCTCACCTGCATCCTCCTATACCACCGGGGCTGTGCTCACAGCAGATGGAGGCTTCACTATTTAACCTAGATAATGACTATTTCTACTATTGGTATTATAGGCGCTGGCAACCTTGGAACCAGAATCGGATTACAAGCAGCACTGTCAGGCTACAAAGTTAATGTATATGATAATCAGGAGCATAGTCTAAAAAATTCTTTACCAGCTATGAAAAAATTGCTGGCAAAATTAAGTCGAGCAGAGTTGATCAAAGAAGATGAAGGACAAAAGGCACTGGATAATATCTCCTTTACTTTAGATCTCAAAGAAGCATTAAAAAATACAGATTTACTCAGTGAAAGTGTCACTGAAGATCCAGACATCAAAACTGAAGTTTGGAGGGAAATAGGACAACTGGCCCCAGCACATACTATTTTCACCACCAACACATCCTACTTACTACCTTCACAATTTGCAGAAATTTCAGGAAGACCAGAGAAATTCTGTGCATTTCATTTCCATGATGTTTTTCACTCCAGAGTAGTGGACATTATGCCACACCCTAAAACAGACCAGGCACTTATAAGCATGTTGGAAGAGGTCGGAAGACAGCTCAATCAAATCCCCATTCTGGTAAAAAAAGAACATTCCGGTTACATCTTCAATACCTTGCTTATAGCTTGGATCGATGCTGCAGGCAGATTACTAACTGGAGAAATTGCAGAGGTGGAAGCAATAGATAAATCATGGATGATCAATTTCAATATGCCTGCCGGGCCATTCGGTATTTTGGACAATGTAGGCTTAGATACTGCTTGGCACATTACCAGCTCGCGTAGAAACCCTGCCTCACGTGCCTTCGCAACACTTTTAAAAACTTATGTAGATCAAGGAAAACTTGGAGCCAAAACCGGGGAAGGTTTCTATAAATATCCAAACCCACGATACAAAAGCCCTGATTTTTTACATTAATTCAAACAATTTCGGCATTAAAAAGATCTAATATTAAAAAGACCTCGTACCTATCCCTACCCTTTAATCACCTTTATGAAACATGTTTATTATTGTCTAGCCATAGGCATGCTTTTTATGTTGGTCAGAAATGGTCAAGGTCAACCTACACCTAACCAAGAATTCCCAATCTCCATCCATCACTTGGCTGAAATTGCTCAAATCGATTCTGGAGATTATACTTTAGAGGAGTTGCTTGAAAAAGAAAACTCCCTAGCTTTTAATCCCTTAAAAAACACAATTACTGATCTTGGTTTCACTGACAAAACTTACTGGTTGAGATTCTCACTTGAGAATGATTCTGACGAAGAAAAAACCTATTTCTTGGAAACTGGAAGACCAATCACCGACGTAGTACACCTGTATCAACTATCTCAAGGAGCAGTTGTCTCTGATCAATTGAGCGGAGATTTAATAAAGTTTGAAGATAGACCATTCCAGCATAGAAAGCTTATTTTTCCAATCACAATTGCTCCAAATTCCACTTCAAAATTTTACATCAAATACCAAAGTGACGGTGAAGTAGTTTCTCTTCCTTTACTGTTAAACGACACCTCCTCGCTTGTAAATTCCTCGTTTTTTAACCAACTGATTTTCGGTTTTTTCTATGGCATTCTATTTATAGCGAGTGTGATGTACCTTTTCTTCTACTTTGGAATGCGGGAGTCCAGCTTCTTATTTTATGTAGCCTATGTAGTATCGATAGCCTTACTTCATTTAAACTTGGATGGGTACTTTTTCCAATATATTACGCTTGAACCAGGTTGGTTTGCCAACCGCTCGCTTTTGATCTTTGCTACATTGAGCTCTTTGGCTCTGTGTGGTTATAGTTATGTTTACATCGAAGTTGTCAGGTTATCAATTATCATAAAGCGATCTTATCAAGTATTGATAGTTTCTCACCTTTTCCTTTTGCTAGCCATACTAGCATACTCGGCTGGTCAGGCTGTGTATTATCCTGCTGTTAATATTCTTGGAGTATTGACTTTAGCTTTGATTATTACCACTATTTTCAATTGCTACCTAGCTAAACTGCCAATCGATTATTTCTTTACAATCGGTATAGCTTGCTTGACACTTGGGTTTGTGATTTTCATTCTGAATAATTTTTCATTGATACCAAATTCTTTTTTCACAGCGAATGCATCCAAAATTGGGACCGGAGCAGAGATCATATTTCTCTCACTTTCTATGGCAAATAGAATTCGATTGCTAAAGACCGAAAAAGAGGAAATGCAGGAAATTGCATTACTACGCTCAGAGGAATCCAATGAAATGAAATCCTATTTTCTTTCAAACATGAGTCACGAACTCAGGACTCCATTGAATGCAATTTTGGGGCTTTCCAAATCAATTATAAGTAGTACGGATGACCCAACTATCAAAAACAACCTAGAAGTAATCCAATTTTCATCCATGTCATTATTGGGCTCTATCAATGATATTCTGGATTATTCCAAAATTGAAAAAGGTGATTTGAAGTTAGCTAATGTAGAGTTTGACCTGTATAAAATCATCCAGGAATTAAAAGTGGTGACTAATCTGAAATCACGTGAAAAAGGCCTGGAATTCATCTATGAAGAGCGAAATAGTATCAAAACAAAATTGGTTGGTGATCCGATTCGCCTGAAGCAAATCATTTCAAATGTTTTGGATAACGCCACCAAATTCACTCAAAAAGGACAAGTAAAGCTTTCGATAAACACGGAAGAAGTCCGAGGAAATAAGCTTAGAATCTCCTTGGATATTGAGGATACAGGAGTGGGAATTTCTAAAGAAAAACTCGATCGGGTATTTGATTCTTTCAGTCAGGAGCAAATCAATGACAAGAGAAAATATGGAGGTTTTGGAATTGGCTTATGCATTGTCAAAGCTTTGGTAGACCTCCATCATGGAAAGATAGAAATCAGCTCTTTGAAAAATAAAGGGACTCAGGTAAGAATAAACCTAGAATTAGAGAAGGCGATAGTCAATTCCCAAAATCAAGAAATGATGACTCCTGCCCAATCTGAGAAACTTATGAAGGACAAGCACCTGCTTGTAGTCGAGGATAATATGGTCAACCAACTCGTGATCAAATCAATTTTAAGAAAATGGAAAGGAGTTACTTTTGACTTTGCCAACCACGGGCTAGAAGCTTTGGAAGCAATGAATTCAAAAATGTATGATGCTGTTCTAATGGACCTGCAAATGCCTGAAATGGACGGTTATGAAGCCACCGAACAAATTCGATCAGGAAATTCAGGCATGAATTCTAGAAATATCCCAATTATTGCCGTGACAGCAGACACCACTGAAAAGACCAAAGCGCGGGTTTTTGCAATAGGAATGGATGATTACATCACTAAGCCGATTGATGCAGATTTACTTTACTCCAGCGTGGAAAAAGCACTGTATTTGGAAAATATCAAGCTGGATATTTAATCATGAATCAGCCAGAATGAAACTGAGCTAACGCGAAAGTCTTATTTTCTTTCTTAATCAATGCTAACTTCTGGCATATAATCCATAGGCAACAAATCTCCAACCCGTTCCCAAGCAATATATCCTTCGACCAAAATCCCAAAAGGATCTGCATAACTACCATTTGCATATATTTCCAATTCCTCCATTTCGAGGTGCAGGGTAGAAACCTGATTTCCAAGCTTTCCAGGGCTGGCTCTACCTCTAAACTCCACACTTTCCAACTCCTCAGTATAGGTGACATGTACATAGTCACTGAAGCTTAGCATAAGCTTTCCCTCAGAATTCTTCTTGATAAGTTCCAGTGCGGAAAAAGGATTCATATCCAATTGGTTGACGAACTTATCTGGATTGGAAGGATCAGGAATTCGGTAGAGCTTTCTTAAAACAAAACCTTCCTCTTCTGTATTCCCTTCATAAATAGACCTCACCAGGTGCTGTAAACTTCCTCGGTAGGCTTTTTCTCGTTCTTTTTCGACTTTTCCTTGTCGTCTTCTAGATAAGGATGAATCAGGTACAAAAAGTGGATACCCGGCATAAAACACATAACCATCCCTTCTTTGATACCTAAACTCTTCCAGCAAATAGTCAAGCCTATAGCCAAGATTTGGGTTTTCAATTCTCAGGATATCTGCCGCAGTCACTTTAAGTACACCTGATTCGCTTTGATCATCCAGTCTTAATACAGTTTCATTGAGGAACTTACATTTGATGCCATTTTCTGATGTACCTAGAAAATACGCTTTAAAACTCTCCAAGTTCCTGTACCATGCTGGATCACGATTAACCTTCACCTCCACCAGGTCCAACTCCTCCTCACTTGGACTAAGTAAAAACCTGTATCCCTGAGGCTTTAGATCATCAGTAGATAAACTGAATACCAAACCATTATAGCCCAACATACGAATAATCACTTCGTAGTTGCCTTCTGGAATAGAGAGAGAGAATTTCCCATTCTCATCAGCAGAAACACCAAAAGTGGTATTCGTAATAAAAACCGTGGCATACGGAATACCATCACCTGTTTCGTAATTCGCAACTGTGCCCTGAAAGACTTGCTGCGCAAAAGCTTCATTCTTCGCTAAAAACAAAAACAAGCCTAAAACAATCTTAACTAGAATTGAATTAGGCCTGTTCATAAACTCTTATTGACTTGAATTAAAAGTTACTTTTTCTTGGCAAATCTCCCACCCTTCTTCTTTGGATCAGGTTGATTTTCTATGATATGGATAGTCTCCTCATAAGTCAACGTTTCAGCTTCCTTATCTTTTGGAATTTTATAATTGTTTTTACCCATCTTGATATAGGGTCCCCATCTTCCGTTCAAAACCTGAATTTCCGGATTTTCATCAAATGACTTGATATGCTTTTTGGCATCTGCCTCACGCTTGTCTTTAATGAGTTGAATTCCTTCTTCTTCAGTGATGCTTAGCGGATCCATCTCCTTAGGAAGAGAGACAAAATTACCATCATGACGTACATACGGTCCAAATCGCCCAATAGCTGCCACCATTTTTTTATCCTCAAACATTCCAATGTCGCGAGGTAATTTGAACAATTCCAACGCATCTTCCATGGTGATGTTTTCGATGAACTGGCCTTTCTTCAAACTTGCAAACTGCTTTTCTTCATCTTCAGAATCTCCGATCTGAACCAATGGTCCAAATTTCCCTAGCCTAGCGATCATCGGTTTGCCACTGACTGGGTGGTTTCCTAGTTCACGACTAGTATTGAGATCCTGTCTGGCTATTTGCTCGGTATCTTCTACATTCTTGTGGAAATTGCCATAAAAAGAATCCAACATATCCTGCCAAACTTGTCCTCCGGCTGCGATATCATCAAACTCCTTCTCTACCCTAGCGGTAAAGCTAAAATCAATCACGTTCGGGAAATGCTCCACTAGAAAATCATTGACCACCATCGCAATGTTGGTTGGGAAAAGCTTTTGCTTCTCTGCTCCTGTATTTTCCGTCTTGGTAGCATCTTTAAATGCACCACCTTTTATGATCATCTCTACATAATCTCTTGGCGTGCCATCCCGGGATTCTTTGATCACATATTCTCGACGTTGAATCGTGGAAATGGTAGGCGCATAGGTGGAAGGACGTCCGATTCCCAACTCCTCCAGTTTTTTCACAAGAGATGCTTCTGTGTACCTTGGAGAAGCTCTGGAGAAAGTCTCACGACCTTTCATCTCCTGCAGTGCAAGACTTTGACCAATAGTCAAAGGAGGCAGTAATGCCTTGCCTGCATTGGTTTCCTCCTCTTCTGGCTCATCATCTGTATCTTCCAGATACACTTTCAAAAACCCATCAAACTTGATGATCTCACCTGTTGCAACAAGATTTTGCGGCTGATTGGATATATCTACGGTAATGATGGTTTTCTCCAATTCTGCATCAGCCATCTGAGAAGCAATAGCACGCTTCCAGATTAGCTCATAGAGACGCTGTTCATTGCGATCACCAGACCCATGAGTATTGGAGAAGTCTGTAGGCCGAATGGCTTCGTGAGCTTCCTGTGCGCCTTCAGACTTGGTAGTGAATTTTCTGGATTTATGGTATTTCTCACCATATGAATCATGAATTGCGTTTTTGGCAGAAGCCATTGCATCATCCGATAGATTTACGCTATCTGTTCTCATGTAAGTAATCTTACCCGCTTCGTACAGCTTCTGGGCAACAGACATCGTCTGAGCAACTGAGAAGTACAGCTTTCTACTCGCTTCCTGCTGAAGTGTGGAAGTGGTGAATGGAGCAGCAGGAGATTTCTTGCCTGGCTTTTTCTCCAGGTTGGCTACAGAGAATGTAGCATCAAGGCATTTCTTTAAGAATTCCTCAGCTTCAGCTTTCGTATCAAATTTCTTTGGAAGTTCGGCTTGGAAAGTCTTTCCTTCTACTTCAAAAATAGCTGTTACTCTGTAGCTTGACTTTGCTTTATGCTGCTCTATTTCTCTTTCTCGATCTACTATTAGTCTCACTGCTACAGATTGTACTCGTCCTGCAGAAAGTCCCGTTTTTATTTTTTTCCAAAGAATCGGAGAAAGCTCAAACCCCACCAAACGATCTAAAATCCGTCGAGCCTGCTGTGCATTTACCAAATCAATGTCTATTCCTCTCGGATTTTCAATTGCTTTTGTAATTGCATTTTTGGTGATTTCCCTAAAGACGATTCGTTTAGTGTTTGCATCCTTCAGCTTCAATACTTCCTTCAAGTGCCAAGATATCGCCTCTCCTTCACGGTCATCATCACTTGCTAAGAAGACTGTCTCAGCATCCTTCACCAATGCTTTCAGATTTTTGATCACATCCTTTTTGTCAGCAGTGACTTCATAGGTAGGACTAAATCTATTTTTAATATCGATTGCTTTATCGCCTTTTGGAAGATCCCGAACGTGACCGTAGCTGGATGCTACCTTATAGTCCTTACCCAAGTAACCCTCAATGGTTTTAGCTTTGGCTGGTGACTCGACGATAACAAGGTTTTTTGACATATATGGCGATTTTTAAGGGTTTTTATTCCCTATTAGAAAAGCTAAAAATAGAGGGCATTGTTTTCTCGTCCAAATATTTAAAATTCCTTAGATCCATTTTGGAGGGATTTTTGAATGATTAGCTCAGCTGTTTAACGGTTATAAACCACTTATCATGAAACGATTAATTTTACTTAGACACGGAGAAGCAGGTTTTTCTGGTGGTACGGATTATCAAAGAAATCTAACCAAAAAAGGCAAAGAAAATCTTATCAGAATGGGTGAAAGACTCAATCCAGCTCTGAAGACAATAGATTTGATGTACTGTTCAGAAGCCACGAGAACTATTGAAACAGCTGAAATAATGGGAAAGTACATTTCTATTCAAGAGTCTGTTTTTACAAAAGACATTTATCACGGGGACTTAAGAAATATTATTACAATCCTTGAAAAAACTTCAAATGCAATAGAAACTTGCCTTCTTATTGGTCATAATCCTACCATCAGCATGCTTCTATCTCATATTTCCAATGAAAATTACCTAGGATTACAACCAGGAATGATGGCTATTATCGACCTAGAGATATCGGATTGGACCATGATCGGATTTGGAACGGGAGTTTTAAAAGAAATAATTCAGTAAAAGAAAGTAATCAGATTCTAACCAGACCATATTTAAACCACTTATCGACTTTTTTCCAAAATTTTTTAAATATGCAGCAAATATAACCCCCTAGTTGATCTATATTCACAGAATAATTTAGAGAAAAGTAAAATTACGAAAGCAGCCCTTTTTAAATTTTACATCTTTGAAAATAATCTAGCAGAACCAGACAATGTTTAGGTCTACTGCAAAAACAACCCAAAATATTCTTGCGAATCCCCAGCCTAGGAACCATATTTTTGATTTAAGATCAAATGGCTAAAATCTTGAGTACCCTTAATAAGAATATACATACCCAAATTTCGATTACCCGATGTCAGTTCTGGTATAAAAACCAGCTACATTAATCACCCAGCATCTCCATAGATGCACTATCAAATGATGTTTAGATGAACAAACATTCTTCTGATAGCTAAAAAACACAAACCAATGTAAATGTAAAAAGCCCTGAATTTTACAGTTCAGGGCTTTCCAATTTTTCTTTAGTGAAATCAGAAATCAGTGGACTTACCATCCAGATCCATCTTCTTAATCCAAACATTTCTATAAAATACATCATGTCCTTCTGCTTGTAGCTTCAATCCTCCAGGTCTATCTGTAATTCCTTTGCCACCGTCATTCCCACCATCAAGCCCTGAATTGGGACCACCCCAAACCTGCTGTATTTCTTTGTCTTCGTGAATTTTCACCCCATTTAAATAGACTGTCGCGCGAGGCTTTGCAACTAGTTTCCCATTTTCAAAACGAGCTGCTTTAAAAACAATATCATAAGCATTCCACTTGCCTATACCATAATATTCTTCAGAAGTAGGAATATGCTCGTTGATCAAAGCTCCCAAACCATGATCCCCATAATCACCATCAAGAATTTGTACCTCATACCTATTCTGTAAATATACTCCACTATTTCCGCCTTCATTTTTTATGTAGAATTCTACATGGGCACGAAAATCTTTGAATTTGTCTTTTGTCACAATATCTGCAGCGCCATAAAGTCCTCCCGCTGCTGCTGGATCGTTACTGCTAATCGCCTTTCCACCATCTGCAGGATCAGTTACTTCAGGCCATTTAATTGGTTTTTCGGCCATAAACCTAGGTCCTTCCCAATACTCCCAGTTTTTTTCAAGAGATTTTTTGGAGCCATCCAGATATAATTTGGCACCCTTCTCAGGCTTTACACCTACTCCCGTTTGAGCTTGAACTAAGGTGAAGACACAGGCAAGTGAAAGTGTAAGTGCAAGTCTTTGAAAAACTTTATTATTCATAGATTTTAGGGTTTAATTAATTTGGCAAAAATAAGTATAAGTCAATGTGCAATTGCCCAATTTGGTTAATTTTAAACAAAATAGAACCTTTTATTATCTGAATTCGACCTTAACTAGAAGGACGAAGATGGAAGAATAATTACTCCCTCAGTTTCGATGAACAGGTTTGGATAGACTATAATACCCCAAAAAATTAAATAAAATACCTATGAAATGGGAAGGAAGAAGACGAAGCTCTAATGTAGAAGATAGACGCGGTCAACGAGTTGGAGGATCCGGCGGAGGAGGATTCAATCCCATGCTTATCGGACCACTTCTTAAGGTTTTATTCTCCAAAACCGGACTCATAATCGTCGGAATAATAATTGCCATTTCTGTCATCACAGGCACTAATCCTCTCACCTTTTTAGGAAACTTTATGGGAGGAGGTGGTGGACAGGGGTTCACTACTGAGACCAATTACACTCCCTCTGAGGAAGAAGATCGATTGGCTGCTTTCAGCGAAACTATTTTGGCTGATACAGAAGACGTTTGGAATCAGCTGTTGGATAATTATAGAGAACCCACTTTGGTACTTTTCAGTGGACAAGTTTCTTCTGCGTGCGGTATGGCATCTAGCGCCACAGGACCTTTCTACTGCCCTGGAGACGAAAAACTTTACATAGACCTTAGCTTTTTCAAGGAAATGGAGATGAAATTAAATGCTCCGGGAGACTTTGCTCAAGCATATGTCATCGCACATGAAGTCGGGCATCATATTCAGAAAATCTCTGGCATCACCGCAGAAATGGATAAGCTTCGAGGTCAAGTGAGTGAAAAAGAATACAATCAATTCTCTGTGAGATTAGAGCTTCAGGCTGATTTCTTGGCAGGAGTTTGGGCAAATCATAGTCAGAAATCCATCGGATGGATGGAAAAAGGCGACTTGGCCGAAGCACTAAATGCTGCAAACGCAATCGGAGATGACCGACTACAAAAGCAGGCAACAGGACGGGTGACACCTGATTCTTTTACCCATGGAACTTCCGCCCAGCGCATGAAATGGTTTAAAAAAGGATTTGAAACTGGAGACATCAATCAGGGCGATACATTTAATACGAATGACTTATAGTCCTCTTCAATTCGTTTCGAGCACTTGAATCTGCTCAGGATCGATCTGATGAATGTATTGACGTAAGATGTAATAAGTCTCTGGAACTTGTGTCACCATATCCAATTGGGAAGGGATGTCATCCGAAAGTTGGTCGTTTTCGAGATAGGCAAATCTGCTTAGCATTCCACTTTCAAACATGCAATACGCAGTTTCATTGGAATTTCTGCCTTCCAGTTTGATCAGGATTTCCTTCTGACTCTCCTTTATTTTCCCCATAAACTCAGCAACCCGCTTGTTATAGGCTTTGGGATTCTCAGTATAATGGCACGCACCGTTACAACTCATTTCCTCTTCTGGAGCGCAATTCACTTTTCTAAGGCCACTTAGTTTGGGGCAGAGGCCATAAGTTTTGATTCCAGTTTTGAGAAAAGTATTAGCTTCCTCCATCGAGAAAAAGGATTCGATTGGTTTAAAAAACTTGGAAATCTTCGAAACCTGAAATCTTCCATAGCCAGAATTATCCTCGTAATGGAACAAACCAAACACACGCTTTGGAAGCTTCAAAGCTGAGTTATACTTTGGCCATAAACGTTTGATTTCCAATGCCTCAAATAATAGAGCCATTATTTCACTTCCAGTCAGTTCCCATTTCAAATCAAAAACTTCTGTCTTCAACTTTTGCTTCAGGTTTGGAAGCAACTGACCGGAAAAGTGGTTTTTGAAGCGTTCTCTTATATTAATTGCCTTACCTACATAAATCACCTTGCCACGCTCATCCAGCATGTAATAAACACCACAGGATGTAGGTATTTCTTTGAATTTAGAATGAGGAAAATTGGGTGGCAAAAAAGCCTCGCCTGTATTCTTCTTGAGAGATTGATTTATAATTTGGTAATCAGATTTAATCATCCGATCAAACAAGATCGCTGTCGCCTTAGCGTCACCCATTGCTCGGTGCCTAGCTTCAATCTCTATTTTCTGACTTTCGCACAGCCTTCCTAGGCTATAGGATTTCATTCCAGGATAAACTTTTCTACTCAGGCGCACAGTACATAGTTTCGGAGTTTTGAGCTCCTTTCCTACCCGGAAAAATGCCTCTCTGAGAAATCCATAATCAAAACTGACATTGTGTGCTACAAAAACCCTGTCGTGAAGCAATTCCCACAACTCCTCATGAATAGCTTCAAAAGTTGGCTGATGTCTCACCATGAAATTGTCAATTCCAGTCAGCCCAGTAATGTATGTTGGGATTGCCTGTTCAGGATTAAGTAGAGTCTGATATTCCCTGATAATTGATTCTCCATCATGGATCAAAACTGCAACTTCTGTAATGCCACCGTACTTTGGCGCACCGCCGGTGGTCTCAATATCTACTATGGCAAATTCCATTGGCTAAAAGTAAGGATTAGAATTTTCAGATCAGAAAAGATGTCAGAGAATGACAAAGAATCATCGAGATGGGATTTTCTATGTCTAAAAAAACACACAACACCAGCCCAATCACATACCAAAACATCGATTCCTTTTAGTTTTTTACCATTTATCCCATTAATGCAACTTTGTTTCATTTATACTAGTTTATAAAATTAACGCCTACTATTTTTGCAACGTGAATTTGAAAACAGGAATACTATTATCATTGATTTTACTGCTTGGCCATACTATTCAGGGGCAGGATTGTAATTTATCCATAAGAGGCAAAATCATCCATCTGGAAAACAATGAGCCTATTGAAGCAGCTTACATTTGGGTATCCGAAGCTGAAGAAGGAGCTGTCAGTGACCAGAATGGTAATTTCACCATAAAGAATCTCTGTAGTGGCACATATTCGCTTAGCATACAATTCCTTGCGCACAAAACCATCTCCGATACAGTAACGCTACAATCCAGCTCTTTTAGCAAGACCTATAGAATGGAGGAGGAAGCTGTGGGACTGCAGGGAATAGAAGTCCACGGGCATCGAGATGCGGTGCAGACTACAACAGCTGTTTCTGCTCTTTATGGAGAAAGTCTACTCGAATCAAGAGGAGAAAATCTAGGAGAAAGTCTAAAAAGAATCTCCGGCGTATCTACTTTTTCTACCGGAAACAGCATCGCTAAGCCTGTGATCCATGGCATGCACAGCAATAGAATCATGATCATGAACAATGGGATTCGATTGGAGGGACAACAATGGGGAGCAGAACATGCGCCGGAAATTGACCCTTTTCTAGCAGATGAGATCACAGTGGTAAAAGGTGCCGAGACGGTAAGATATGGCCCAGAAGCAATGGGAGGCGTTATTTTAGTGAATCCTGCTCCACTTCCAACAAATAAATTTAGCAAGACAAGTCTCAACCTGATCGGTGCAACTAACGGAGGAATGGGTAATATCAATCTGGTGCATGTGGGAGGTGCGGAAAAAGTTAAAGGCCTAGGATACAGAATTCAAGGATCTGCTAAAAGATCAGGTACTATAAAATCACCAGGATATTTTCAGGACAATACGGGCGTCAGTGAGCTTAATCTAAGCAGTTCTCTAGGGTATAGCAGTTCAAAACTTGGGGTGGAAGCTTATTACAGTTTATTCCATTCTGAGTTGGGAATATTGAATGATTCACATACAGGAAACCTTTCGGATTTAGAAAACATCATTGAAAATGGCCGCCCGTTCTCAGATGGAGAATTCACTTATGACATCCTCAATCCCAAACAACGGGTAACGCATCAGTTGGCTAAGTTAAAGTCACATTATCATATTTCTGAGAGTTGGAAAGTAAATTTCCAGTATGGATTTCAGCTGAATCACCGACAGGAATTTGACAAACGAAGAGGAGACCTGAATGAAAAAGCAAGTTTAGATTTAGAGCTTTTCACCAATACGCTAGACCTCTATGTAAATCACACCCATAAGAATGAATTAAGTGGCACTTGGGGTGTAAATCTCATTCAGCAGGCAAATAGCAATGTTCCAGGTACGGGTGTGACTCCTCTTATACCCAACTACGACATGGTCAATGTAGGAATGTACGCTATGGAGAAATATTCCAAAGGTCCACTAGAAGTGGAAGCTGGAGTTCGATATGACTTCAGAAATGTGAATACTGCCAGATACATTGATAATGAATTGAGAACAGCGGATTTGGATTATCAAAATTTTTCGGCATTCCTGGGAGGTCTTTACCATATCAGTCCAGACCTTACTTTCAATTCCAATCTTGGCTCAGCTTGGAGACCACCTAATGTCAATGAATTATTCTCTGAAGGTCTTCATCATGGCGCTGCAGCTGTGGAAATTGGTAATGCCGACCTAAATTCTGAAAAATCCCTTAAATGGATAAATGAATTACAATACGATGGAAATAAAACCCATTTGGAATTTACTGCTTACCTGAATCCTATTCAAGATTACATTTTCCTCAATCCTACAGGTGAAACCTACGTGAGCCTGAGAGGCACATTCAATGTATATGAATACTTGCAGGCAAATGCATTTTTTTATGGATTCGACTTTGCAGGAAGCTATGAATTCACGGACAAAATCAGTGGATATTTAAAAGGATCAATCGTACAGGCAAAGAACACAGAAGATGACAGCTACTTCCCATTTATTCCATCGAATAGAATGGATTGGGGTTTATCCTACAACTTCGCAAAGGATATTGACCCAAAAACCAATAAAATCACAATAAGTAATGTGTTGGTCGCAAAGCAAAACAGAGAGCCGGATTTCGACATTGCTCCTGCTCCCCCAGCTTATGCTTTATTCAACCTAGCCTACACCAAACAAGTAAACATCGGTGAAAACAAGATGAACCTTGGACTTCAAGTACAGAATGTATTCAATACCGAGTATAAAGACTATATGAACCGCTTTCGATACTTCACTTATGATATGGGAAGAAATGTCTTATTAAAAATAAACTATGAATTCTAACCAATTATTTTATGAACACTAAAAACAAACTTTACCTCATTGCACTAGCATTAGTATCATTTTCCATTTCAAGCTGCGAAAGTGAAGACCCAGTTCCTGAAAATGACGGAGAAGTGATCACAGATGTCACGCTGATGTTCCAAGAAATCGACGCCAGCGGAAATGCTGTAGGCTCACCTTTTGAATTTACAGCTTCTGACGCAGAAGGAATTGAAGTGGGTGGAGCACCAACGGTTGAAACCGTCAGATTGACAAAGGGTAAAACGTACCAAATGTCTATCGAAGTTTATAACTCCATCGAAAATGAAAATATCACTGAAGAGATTCAAGAAGAAGGCGATGAGCATCAATTCTATTTCTTGGGTTCTGCATTCAATAGCTCTCCATTTCTCTCGTATACCTATGACGATGAAGGTGGTGAGTTGATAGGACTGAAAGGCATCGTAGCTGTACAGGAGTTTCCAGGATTCAACAACGCTGAAATGCGTGTGATCCTTCGTCATGATTTGGACAAAAACTACCCAGGAGCAGAAAATCCAAATTTCACAGACTATGCTCAGGCAGGTGGAGAATCTGATTTGGATATCACTTTCCCAGTTGTAGTAGAGTAATTTTTATTCTAGTATTAAACATAAAAAGCAGCTTTAGAGCTGCTTTTTATGTTTAGAGTAAATCCAGAATTTTAAAAATCAGGAGAGCAAATCGTCATTAAATCTGCATAAAAACCTCCAACCTCATCTACATTCGATCCAACATTCCCAGCGACTAAAATCACTTGATAATCCGGACCTTCACTCGCCAAATGCACTTTCACATGTCCATCAAAAGTCTTCATATCCTCAAAGCTTAGCTTTGTACCATCCATCAAACTACCAAGAACGGTTTTACTCTGCAGGTCATCTCCACTTACTGGAGTAAGCATCAGAGCCATTGGCGCTTCTGGATCTGTATAATCTCCATGATGTAAATGGGCCGGAAAAGTAGTGGCAGCAGAACTTCTTTCTCCTACTAACTGTATGGTAGCCTCCAAATTACCATCTATCAATTCCCTGACAGAAAACGTCCCACTGTAGTCAAAATCACTGGCTTTAAACAATTGAAAATCCAATTTTTGTCCAGTATAAAGATCTTGATCGCTGTCAGTACAAGATCCAAAACCCATCAAAACCAGAAGCAAAACAATTATATTTCTCATAGATCTATTTTTCTAAACTCAACGCAAACAGATTTACAACTGTTCGGTTATTTCTAAAATTATCAATTCATTTGGAGTTCTTCCCGTTTTTTCAAATCGATTAGCTTCATAAACTTAACTAAATCTCCTTATAAATTTTACTAATGAAAGAAACGCGCCTAGCAGTTGGTTTGGATTATTTTCAAAAGAAAGGTTGGACGCTTTTTCCATTTCAGGAGCAAACTTGGAATGATTACCTCGACGGGAAATCCGGGCTTCTCAATGCTCCTACAGGCTCAGGTAAAACTTTTGCCCTTTGGTTTCCTGTCATTTTAGAATACATAAAAAATAATCCCGATTCCTGGCAGAGCCCCAAGAAAAATGGCATTCAGTTGATCTGGGTAACTCCCCTTCGTGCTTTGGCCCAGGATATCCAAAAAGCAATGCAGGAAGTCTGTGAGACCATCGGTCTTCCGTGGCAAGTAGTAGTTAGAAATGGTGACACGGACGCTAAAACCCGCGCCGCTATCAAGCGAAGACCACCTGAGTGTTTAATAACCACACCTGAGACTTTGCATGTGCTGATTTCCCAAAAAGATCACGCAGACCTTTTCCATACAGTGCAAGCCATTGTAGTAGACGAATGGCATGAGCTGGTTGGGAATAAGCGTGGCGTGCAGGTTCAGTTGGCACTTGAATACATTCAATCTATTTGCCCCAGCACTTTTCGCAGATGGGCAGTTTCTGCCACTATCGGAAACTTGGAAGCTGCCGCGAAAACGCTTTTGGGAGAAAATTTACCAGTTCATATCGTCAAGGCAGATATCAAGAAACTAATAATTCTAAATACAGTGATCCCGGAGGAGGTAGAGAAATACCCCTGGCATGGTCACTTGGGAATTAGAATGCTGGACCAAGTCATTCCGATTATTGAAGCAGGCAAAACAGTTTTGCTTTTCACCAACACCCGATCACAAACGGAAATCTGGTATCAGAAGATACTTGAGGCAAGGCCAGATTGGGCAGGCTGGATTGCCATGCACCATGGTTCATTAGATATGTCTGTTCGTGGTTGGGTGGAAAACGCGCTTCATGAAGGAAAGTTAAAACTGGTAGTCTGTACCTCCAGTCTGGACTTGGGAGTAGATTTTCGACCTGTGAACCGAGTTATCCAGGTTGGCAGTCCAAAAGGAGTATCCCGCTTCATGCAGCGAGCCGGGCGTGCTTCCCATCAGCCCGGATTACCTTCGGAGATATTTTTTGTACCCACTAATTCACTGGAATTAATCGAAGCTGCTGCCCTTCGAGATGCGATAGAAAAGGAAGAAATGGAGTCACAGTTCCCTCCTATCCTAGCCTATGACGTCTTGATTCAATTTCTGGTAACGCTCGCAGTCGGTGATGGATTTGATGAAAAGTCAATCTATGACGTGGTGAAAAAGTGTCATTCCTATAAAACCTTATCTGTAGCGGAGATGTCTTGGGTGATGGACTTTATCACCAAAGGCGGTGCTTCATTGGCAAGTTATGAGGACTTTTTGAAGGTAATCCAAACTGAGGATGGACTTTATAAGGTCACAAATAAAAAGATAGCGATGAAGCACCGCTTGTCTATGGGGACAATCGTCTCAGAGGCTATGATTAAAGTAAAGTTCAAAAATGGAGCCTACCTCGGTACTGTGGAAGAATCCTTTATTTCAAAAATGAAAATTGGCGACCGATTTTTCTTTACAGGAAGAAGTCTTGAATTGCTAAGAGTAAATGGGTTGACAGCTACAGTAAAAGTTTCTGAAAAGAAGACGACTAATGTAGTAAGTTGGATGGGGGCAAGAATGTCACTTTCATCTAAACTGGCTGAAAAGATCCGGGAGATCTTCGAACTCTACAATCAGGGAATTTCAATCTCAGAAGAAATTGTCCAGGCATCGCCTATTTTGGAGCTGCAAAACCGTCTTTCTATTGTCCCAAACAAGGATACTTTTTTGCTAGAATCGCATGAGACTAATCAAGGGTTTCACATCTTCTTTTATCCATTCGAGGGTAGGGCAATTCATGAATTAATGAGCGCATTGATCGCCTACAGAATCAGCGTCAGCTATCCTGTCACCTTCAGTATGGCTATGAATGATTATGGATTTGAACTGCTTTGCGACAGCTATGTGAATATCGAGGAAATACTTGAGGAGGATCTTTTTTCTCTCAAAAACCTCCGGGAAGATATCCTTCGCTGTGTAAATGAGACGGAAATGACACGAAGAAAATTTAGAGAGATTGCAAGTATTGCAGGGTTAGTCTTTCAGGGTTATCCGGGAAAGCCAACTACGTTCAAGCATATCCAAGCTAATTCAAGTTTACTTTTTCAGGTTTTTGAGCAATATGATCCTGAGAATCTATTGCTAAAACAAGCACACGGCGAGGCAATAGATCAGCAAATGGAAGAGGATAAAATGATTCATGCGTTGCAAAAAATCAATCGTCAACGATTGGTAGTGAAGCACCCGGTGCAATTCACTCCTTTTTCCTTTCCAATAATGGTAGACCGACTAAGTAGAACGTCCATCAGCTCTGAATCAATTGAAGACCGAATAGCGAAGATCCAGGCGCAGTTTCAGGTGACAGATTAATTAGCTCTCCAGAAGAATGGAGTGAATAAAATTAGGAGTGTAAATAGCTCCAATCGTCCTAGAAGCATAATTACAGAGAGGAAGATTTTTGCCGAAGGCGAGAAAAAAGCAAAATTATCAACCGGTCCTACTTTGCCGATTCCCGGACCGACATTGGCAAGAGAAGTGGCGACCGAACCTAGTGAAGTGGCCAAATCATACCCCATGAGAGAAAGAGCCAAGGCACCTAACACAAAAGTCAAAAGGTAAATCAACAAGAAATTCATGATATGCGTGATGATCCTACCCGTAACTCTATCCCCATTGATCATCAAAGGTACAATCGCTCTTGGGTGAACCAATCGCTTAAATTCAAGCCATGAATTCTTAATGAATGTCAGATGTCTTACAAACTTGATCCCACCGGCAGTAGAGCCTGCACAACCACCTAAAAACAACAACATAAAGCAGATGAAAGTCAGACCTTGACTGTACTGGGTATAATCATCTGTTACGTATCCGGTAGTTGTAACAATCGAAACAACTTGAAATAAAGATTTGCGGAAGGCCAATTCATGGCTTACACCACCATTTGCGAAAATCGGGTAATACAGGATAATTGCAAGGGCAAGAAGGGTAAACCCATAGGTTTTGAACTCATCACTTCGCAACACTCTTTTGAATTTCCCGATCAGACCAAAATAGATCACAGTAAAGTTTGTGCCCGCCAAAAACATGAAGAAGATAGCTACATACTGAATGAATGCTGAATCGTAATAAGCCATACTCGCATTCTTGGTAGAGAATCCTCCGGTCGCTAGCGTAGTAAGGGCATGATTGATCGCATCGAAAAAGGTCATTCCTCCCACCCAATAGAGTAAAGTTGCCAAGACAGTAAGCCCTACATAGACGTACCACAGACGCTTCGCTGTTTCAGAAATTCTCGGGTGAACTTTATCAGAAGTAGGTCCAGGAGATTCTGCTACAAAGAGCTCAATCCCGCCTATTCCTAAAAGTGGGAAAATAGCAACTGTCAAAACGATGATTCCCAAACCACCGATCCACTGTGTCATACTTCTCCAAAAAAGCAACCCCTTAGGCATAGCTTCAATATCTGTCAAAATAGAAGCTCCTGTGGTAGTGAGGCCAGACATGGTCTCGAAAAGCGCATCCGAAAATCCATTTATCTGGTTACTGAGCACATATGGAAGCATTCCAAATCCTGCCATAAAAACCCAGCTCAGGGCAACTATGAGGTACCCTTCCCGCTTCCGAATATTCTGATCTTGCTTAGAAAATGAGAAAAAAAGCGTGGCTCCGATAACCATGGTGATCAGGGCAGAACTCAAGATAGGCCAAGGGTCTTCATCGAAATGAATTGAAAAAATAATTCCAGGAAGCATCAAAAGGGAAATTAGCACCAAGAGTGCTCCCATGATTTTCCCGATTTCTTTAAAATGGATCATCCCTTAATGAAACAGTTTTTCTAGTGCATTCTTGGCTTCTGGCAATGCCAATACAATAGCTTTATCGTTCAAATCCAGCTGAAAATCCCCATCTGGAATAAAGACTTCTTCTCCACGGATAACTCCAGCTACAATAGCCGAATCTGGAAAGTGCAATTCTCTAAGTGGATTTTTAATTAATCTGTTATTCTTACAAACGGAGTATTGGATAAACTCAGCGTCTACTCCATAAATACCAGAAACAGCCTCCACTGTACCCTTTTTCAAGAATCTTGAAATCTCATTTGCTGCAACCAGTTTCTTGTTGATAAGCGAATCGACACCAATACTATGAGAAATATGGATATACTCCCGCGTATCAACGTGAGCAATTGTTTTGTACACACCGTGATTTTTGGCAGTCAAACTCGCAATAATATTCGTCTCAGATGATTCGGTCAATGCTAGAAATGCATCCATTTGCTCCAAGCCCTCTTCGATTAGCAATTCTACATTTTTATAATCTCCGTTGATCACTAGCGAATTTTTAAGATTCTCAGCTAGCCACTTACAGCGTTCCTTGTCCTTATTGATTAGAGTTACTCTGAAATGATCTTCTAGCCTGAGCGCAGTAGTCAAGGCCATATCATCACCACCGATAATCATCACATTTTTGATGGTATACTTTTCTTGACCTAGCACTTCCATGATGGTCTGTGTATTTTTCTTATTCGAAATGAAAAATACGTGGTCATTGTTTCGAATGATCGTGCTGCCTCTAGGTATTAGTGTTTTTTGATCCCTCAGAATCGCTATTATTCGAATGTCATCAAAAATTGGATTGGATTTGGTATCCATAATCCGCTGGTTGACCAAAGGATTGCTTTGATCTAAGGTGATCCCAACAATATTGAGTTTTCCGCCTTCAAAATCGAAAACTTCAGTGAAGCTGGAGTTTTCAATCATATTAAAAATGTGCTTGCTGCAAAGCATTGTAGGCGAAATCAGATTGTCAATGCCTAAATTTTTGAAATAGGCCAAATTATCAGACTCCATATACGAGTGATTTCTCACTCTAGCCATCACACGTTTTGCTCCAAGTTGCTTTGCCAAAACAGCAGTAACAATATTGGTTTTCTCAGAGGTTGTAACCGCCAAAACCATGCTGGCTCTGTTCACATTAGCACGTTTGAGAATTTCAAAAGAGGTAGCATCTCCCTGAACTGTTAATACGTCGAGTTTGGAGGACACGTAGTCCAGGACTTCTCTGTCTGTATCGATCAGCGTGATGTCCTTATTATCAAAACTTAATTGCTCAGCGAGGTGGTAACCCATATCTCCAGCACCGGCAATCACTATATTCATCCCCATAGAGGTAATTCAGGTGATTTTTGAATTGGCAAAAATAATAGCTTTCTAAATGGTAATCAGATATTAAGCAATTTCTTTTGGCCTTACGAGTCAAAGTAACAAACCTAAAATCTAAAAATTCACTTTTTGCGAGGTTTTTTCAACCTTCCTCTATTCTAAAACATCAGTCCTCGAGCAGTTTACTACTTTCAGCTTCTGGCAATTCCTGGATATCTTTCAACTTCCGCTGAATCACTCTTGTTCTTGCTCCCACCAGTTTGTCTAGTTCAGAATTTGCCTCTGAAAGCTTCTTCTGGGTCTTTTCGATCAGCTCACCGAATTTCCCAAACTCGGTTTTGATCGCTCCCAAAACTTGCCAAACCTCAGAACTTCTCTTCTGTATCGCCAAGGTTCTAAATCCCATTTGGAGACTATTTAAGATGGCAGAAAGTGTAGTTGGGCCCGTTACCAGCACTTTATAATCTTGCTGGATTTGCTGTGTGAGCCCAGGTTCCCGGAGGATTTCAGCATAAAGACTTTCTACAGGGAGAAAAAGTAGAGCGAAATCAGTAGTGTAAGGTGGATGAATATATTTGTTTTGAATATCCTGCGCTGCTTTTCTTACGGCTTTGAAAAGCTCATTTCGATTCATTTCTATTTCCGGCTTGGAGGCTATTTCATAGGCGTCAACCAGTCTTAAATAAGATTCTTGTGGGAATTTAGAATCTATTGGTAGGAGAACAGGATCATTTTGTCCTGGCATTTTCACAGCAAATTCTACACGCTCCCGATTCCCCTTGCCTACTTCAGCATTCAAAACATATTGCTCAGCAGAAAGTAAATTCTCCAAAATAGCCTGCAACTGATATTCCCCTAGAACGCCTCGACTCTTTACGTTCGTCAAAACACGCTTCAAATCCCCAACACCAGATGCCAAGCTTTGCATTTCGCCCAAGCCTTTTTGAACTGCCTGAAGCTGATTACTCACCATCTCAAAGGATTGTCCAAGACGGGTTTCAAGAGTCTTCTGTAGCTTTTCATCTACTGTTTCACGGATTTTCTCGAGCCGTAACTCAGTGTTTTTCATCAAATCCTCTTGACGTCTGTTCAACTCAGAGAACTTCTCTCGCTGAAGTGTATTGAATTCTTGGACATTTTGGCGAAAAACCTCTCCAAAGGATTTCAAAGCCTCATTTTGATCCTTGGAATTAGCGCGAATACTGTTGAAAACCAGCTGAAACTGGTTCGTTAGATTCTCACTTGCTTCACGTCTGGATTGTGCCAAAGCCACTTCGAGCTCTTTACTCATTCTAGCCAATTCAGCTTGCAAAAAAGTTTTTTCCTGCTCATTGTTCTTTCGCAGGAAAAATAGAACTATGAAGATCACTTGAAGAATGATCACTAAAACAATCAAATATTCAATCGGCATATGTCATTAGTTTGGGTTCCTGAAAGTAGTCCATTCGTACCTCCACCCCTAAAAACGAGAGATATTTAGCGACAGACTCCGTCGGTATTTCTTCCATAGGCACATGACCAGCATTATCAAAAACTACCAATTTGGACCCTGGAATAGCTTTTTCTAACGCATATCCCTGAGACACAGGAATCCAGGAATCTTCCTTTCCCCACATAATCAAAGTTGGCATATTCAGCCTTTCAAAATCTATACGCGTCTCGCGAGGTGCTCCTAATCTATCCAACGTAGCTTTCCGATTGCCTGCACGAAGCATTAATTCATAATATCGGGTGATTGCCTGATCAGTGATCTTATCGGGATCCGCATAGACCTGCTTCATATTCATCCCGAAAAGAAACTTAGGCGTGCATTTCAAAAGTATAGATGAAAAAACCGGATTCTTAGCCACTTTAATAATCCAGGGATCAGTTTTCTCAGGCGCTTGCTCATCCATCCTCAACTCAGGAATAGAAGGTGCGCCAGATGCGTCAATAAGGTTTAATGATAGAACTTTATCCGGCCGAGTTGATGCAATTTGCATCGCTACAGCTCCTCCCATGGAATTTCCGGCCAAATGAAACTTATCAAGGTTCAGCTTTTCGGATAATTCTAAAATCAAAAGTGAGTAATCCGTTAAACTATATCGCATCAACTCATCTGGACCAGTAAGTCCATGACCAGGAAAATCAACTGAAATAGTAAGAAAGTAAGGACTCAATTCCTGCTGCCAAGCATCCCAAGTATGAAGTGAAGAAAAACTTCCATGAAGCAGAATTATCGGCTCTCCCTCTCCCATGATCCGCACATGCACATTCATTCCATCGATGGATATAAAATGTGATTCGGGGGTAGCATATTTCTGCTCCAGTTCCTCTGCCGGAATATCACTTCTAAAAAGTAAAAACAAAAAGAAAACAAACGATAAAACAATTACCATCAATACTTTTAAAATTCGTTTGATCCAAACCATAAAATCGGCTTTTTTGAGTTTGTGATTAGTTGCTCCAGAAATAAAAAAGTACAAAAACCCTACCCTATTCTATAGCTTGATATTTAAATATAAACTTTGAGTTTTAAATCATTCATTAATAATCTTGGGCCAGGCCCAATTATCGCAGCGGCTTTCATCGGTCCTGGCACTGTGACCGTGTGTACCTTAGCCGGAGTGAATTTCGGATTCAGCTTACTTTGGGCCTTGGGTTTATCGATTATTTCCACCGTGATTTTACAAGAAATCTCCGGCAGAATAGGTCTAGTTACAGGTCAGGATCTTAGCCAATTGATTCGAAATCAGTCTGGAAAGCCACTTTTCAAGATTTTCTCAATGATTCTGGTGCTAACTGCAATTGGCCTCGGAAATGCAGCTTATGAATCGGGGAATATATCGGGAACAAACTTAGGACTTCAGGTTTTCTGGGATGCTCCAACGCTAAATTTTGCAAGTTTTGAGATTCAGACTGGAAATTTAATCTTAGGTATTTTTGCTTTCAGTTTGCTTTGGCTGGGTAATTACAAAGCTTTGGAGCGGGTGCTTGTGGGCTTGGTTATCTTCATGTCTATTGCTTTTTCTGTAACAGCCATACTGACAAAGCCCGATTGGACGGCTGTTTTTGGAGGTTTTGTTCCAAATTGGAATGATGCCAATCTACCTACTTTGGTTGCTTTGATCGGGACAACTGTAGTTCCTTATAATCTATTTCTATACGCAAGCTTGGCTAAAAATCGCTGGTCAGGATCTGATGACATCTCTTGGATGCGAAGAGATATTGCTATCTCCATCATTCTTGGCGGACTCGTTTCCATGGCTATTTTGATGGTAGGAGCAGCAAATTCAAGTAGTGAAATCTCTAGCGCGATTGACGTGTCCAAAGGATTAGAAGGGCTTTTTGGGAACTTTGCGAAGTATCTCATGGGTTTCGGACTAATGGCAGCTGGCCTCACTTCCAGTATCACAGCACCGCTTGCAGCAGGACTGGTAATATGCGGAATAATGGGCTGGAGTCAGGAAATCCGCTCAAGATCCATGCGCATATCTATGGGGGTAATCGTGGGACTTGGGCTTCTCTTTGCCTCACTTGGAATCAAACCTGTGCAATTAATCACCCTCGCCCAACTGGCAAATGGAGTTCTACTTCCTCTCATCAGTGGATGGATTATTTGGATTGCTTCGCAAAAAGAGGTTTTGGGAAATTTCCGAAATAAGCCTTCGCAAACAATCCTAGCAGTGTTAATCTGGCTTGTCACTTTAGCACTTGGATTGAAAAGTATTTTGGCGGTTTTGGGATATAATTATTGATATTATTTACTTAAGGCCTTGATTATTCTCTCTTGATTTATAACTATATCTCTGAAAAGAACATATGGAAATTCTTGATATTTAGACTCTTTGAATGCCTCGTATATATTCAGTAAAGTAGAAGCTGTAAGAAGAGAAAGGTTCATCTCCACATCCATTTCGCAATCCGTCACAAAATCATCGCTGAATTCTGGAGCAACTAAGAGAATTTTAACTATACGAAGATTATTTTTCAATGAGAGATTTTGGTAGGACTTCAATTGTCTTGAAACGGTACTGAATTTATTGTATCCGCTTTCCTTACTAGTCTTACACTCAATTATGATAATTTCATTTTTACCTAAGTTTATTAGGATATCCATTAAATCCTTACTCGTATTTAATTCTTGTTTTAGTTGCTCATCAACATTAAAACCTAAACCTTTAAAAATCACTCTGGTTAGTTCTTCAAATTTCAGCCCCAATTCACTCTCTTTTATCTGAATTCCATTTTCTTTTAATTGATTATAATTTCTGTAAGCAACGTTTTCGTAATTTTCTAAGTAGAGATTTTCTACATCTTTGTAATGCTCCAAAATATTGAGGATATCATCCCCTCTGAGCTTCACACCATTGTCTTTTTTGAATTTCTCGATATCCGCTTTGTCAATGAGATCGAGAATATCTCTAGGCTTGATATTGTAATCCAATAAAAAGTCAGCTTTTAAAACATATTCATCTTGCAGTTCAAAATGATCTTTAAGATTCTTATTCAATGCTGGTAATGACTTATTTAATTCAGTCAATAATTTTTCATAACCATCTATTGAAATCCCAACTTTTTCGTCCTTCTCAACAGCTTCAAAGTATTGAATCAAACTATCTATTTTTTCATTAAGCGTACTTCCCTTAAGGTTTGGGATTAAAAGCCCCTTTTCACAAAGCTCATTCAACGTTTTTTTCTTTTCAGTCAGGTTAATACCTTCTTTATAAATATCATTCAACAATAAATCAGTATAAGGAACTCCTTCTTTGATTATCTCTTCTATTTTCTCCGAGTAGCTCAATTTCCTATCAATGTTGTGCTTTTTAGCAATTGAATTTATAATAGGTTCTCTGAGCAGTTTAAGAGTCCTTCTATAAAATTTATCTGCTACTTCCTTCTTTCTAACTTTTCTGAGAAGTCGCACCATTTCATCAGCAACAAAAATGGTATTCTCTTTTTTAGAGTAAAAAATCACTCCAATATTTTTTAGATTATTTACTACATCGAGTATCTCCGTCTTTTTTACAGGTAAAATCGAATAGTTAATCAATTTTATTTCCTCTTGTGATAAACCAAGTACTTTTGATAGAGTCAAAATAATCGATAGTTCATCGGATGTGATTTTTGCTTCTCTATTATTTGCTACATCGTTATGAAAAGCAGTAGATAAACAAGATTGGTATATTTTGTAATCTCTTTTTCTAGACTCACTAAGTTCCGATTTATCATTTTCAAACTCTGACGACAAGTTCTTTATCTTAACTTTTAATTGTTTGAGTTCTGCATCATACAGCCTTGAAAACCAATCTTGCTTCATGATACAGTTTCCATCTCGAGTTATAATATCTATCAGAATATCCAACTGGGAAGAAGCCTCTTGGAATTCGGCTTTAATAAAATCCATAAATTCAGGAGATGTTAAATCAAAAATCTTTGCAATATTTTGATTATCAACTGATTTAATACTTTTACTAGTTGGTACTAAGATTTTTTCTACTTGCTTCGCTATATCCTTATTAGATGAAATAATATTATCAATGATTTTAATGAAAGAGTTTTTTTCTATTGAGCTGAGCCTGTCTAGGATCTTTTCCAGTTTCATAGTTTTCTGGGTTAAATGATGTCCAAAAATTTCAGTCCAGAAAAGATGTTTCAAAAATTTAAATGCCTTATGAAAACAAAAAGTTGGACTAAAAAGACTTTCAATATAGCAAGACCAAACCTATTAAACCAAAAAATAATTATTTCAAATACATTTAATTTCAACTTAATGCCCTGAAGTAGAAATTCAATCAAATTTATTTCCTTATCTCTAAAGAGTTATTCTCTTACTGAAAAGCGGGCAACCCTGTCAAACTTTAAGCGCTAAGTGCATTTTTTGCCAATTTTTATTCTGGAAATGGCTCAAATCAATAATAACACTGGCCTTATTTTTTCAATAAAAAACCTCAATGAGTCACCTTTGGGATATTATTTAACATCAATTTTTATACTCTAAATTTTTATCAAAATGGGAAATCTTAATGATACTCAATTAAAAAAATTACAGGCAAGTAGAAGCCTCAAGACAAAATTTCAGGCAATGCAGGTCTTGCAGGTGGATAGAAAAAACATCACGCAAGTCCTGAAAGGTAGCGAAGGCAAAAGCAAAGCTGACCTAGACCTTACATCTAAAGCAATTCTACTAAGAAGCCAACAAGGGGATTTCGAAGAAGCTTTTGAATTGGCATCCTGGTCATCAAAAGCAAATCCTGAGTCCCGAAAAGTGGTAGTAAAGAGTTTTTTGAAAAATAGACAGGCTCCCCTCTTAGTTCATCAGATTGCGAGGCTAAAGAGATCTGAAGCTGGAGATATGATGAAGGATTACTTCGGAGAAGGCGGAGATATTAAGGATGTCGCAGAATGGATGAGTGCAGCAGGGAAAATCTTGAAAACTGGTGTGGTACCAGACGAAACAGATGGGCTTTGGGGCTGGATCAAGGATACAGCTAGCAATGTAGTAGATGCCGTGGTGGGAGCCATTAATACTGTGGCAGATGCTATTGCAGCTGCCGGCAAAAATTTGGCAGATGCGGTAGCTAAGGTAGTAACCTGGACACAAGCTAAAATAGATGACTTTGTAGAGGCAGTTCTCGCTGCCGGAAAATCCATCTCTCAATTATTATCTGAAGCTGTGAAGAAGGGTCTATCTGCTGTGAAGAAATTTGTTCAAGCAATCATCGAAGCTGGTAAAAAAGCGCTGGATATTCTTAACTGGGCAATCAGCCAAGCAACAAACATTTTAAAAGAAGTACTCAAAAAGCTAGAAGAACTTCTTGGCTCATTCACTTCTTTATTGATTGAAGTAGCAAAAATGGCAGCATCCAGGCTAAATGCGATAGTAAGAGCCCTAGTAAGTGCTGGAAAAAGAGTCATAGACTTTATTTCCAGATTGAACCGCTTTGCGCTTGATTTTGGAAAGAGGCTGGTTCAGGAATTAAAAAAGATTGGGAAAACTGTCCGGGAAATAATGCTGGCAGTAATCAATCAAACTCGCTTAATCGCGAGGGTGGTGATTGAAGCATTGAAGGATTTGGGAACTACTGTATTTAGCATGCTGAAAGAGGTGATTTCTCGAACAGCCCAGCATTTGGCAGTAATCATTGGAGCGATGAAAGATTTGGCAATTTCCCTAAGCGCTATTATCAATGACATTGCACGATTTGTAGCAGCTGAAGCTAGAAAACTCATGCAAGCATTACGAATCATTTGGACTAGAATGAAGGAGATCCTTGAAGTCATTGCACAAAAGTCAGTATCTGTTATTCGCACGTTGATTACAGCGATCGTTGGCACTGTTAATCATTGGCGAGAAGTGTTTAAGGAAATCATCACCAATGTCAGAGACGCTTTCAGAGAGGGACTAATTAAAGGCTTAATCGAAATTGGTAAATCTGCTGTGACTTTGATGATAGAAGCGACGAAACTAGGAGCAAGTATTGCAGCAGTTACTTTTGCTATTTTGATGGATATTTTTGGGTCACACCGAGGCCTCAATGCAAGTGAAAGAGCAGAGGCTGAAAAAGTGTTTGGGGTTTCAATTGACTTAGATCGAGTGAAATTAACTGACGCTAGTTTAGCTGCAGACTTGATTATGTGGATGAACAAAAACCGTCCATTTACTACGATGTACGTCATCAATCACAAGTCTGGTGCTACCTTAAGTATGGACGTTTTGATCCATGAATTGACGCACGTTTGGCAGGCAGTTACTTCGGGTGGTGTTTATATGATTGAGGCATTGCATTCTCAGTTCTTTGGCAAAGCCTATAACCTATCAGAAGATGATCTGAGAAATGCAGGAGGTAAATTACTGAATTTGGAAAGAGAGCAACAAGCTGTTGTAGTTCAGGAATTTTGGAAGGCAGAATTTGACGGGCAAAGGACCAGGATTCCAGTTGACCTTCTTCGACCTTATGCTAAGCAAGTCCACAAATCTCGATTTGTAATCAACAGATTTGCCTTAAAAGATTTACAGCTTAGCAGCAAACTTATTTTCGCAACTAAATAATTTTTTAAGTGAATAAAGCGATTGTTATACCAGAATCATGGACTATACCAGCTGGATTTTTTGTAGCGAGGTTGAATAAATTTCAACCTCGCTTTTTCACCATTTCTATTCCTGATGCTGTTTATTTGGACTCCGAGTCATTTTTAACTAAGCTATATGCCTCAGTTGATCAGCATGCTGCAAATTCAGCATTGGTCGTATTGCCACATTCTTGGGCTAAGGTTAATAAGATGCAAGATTGGCCACCTATTGTGTGCAATGAGAAATTTCGACCGGTAGTAAACTCAATCTTTTTTGCGGATGAATGGAAGGAATTAGAGAATGCGCTATTGGATTTTCTCTGTGATAAAATTGATTTGGCACCCAAAACACATTTGACTTGCCAATACCAACAACCGTATACAAAAATGCTGAAACTGTGGTCAGAAGCTGGAGCGGAAGATTTTCACCCAGGCGATTTTTACAAATCCGAGATTCTTTCTGCAATCTCGACCATGACTGGAAATTGGGTGTATTGGGGCCATGGGGAGGCAAATCTTCTAAGAGGCTATGGCCACCTCGAAAAAGACGAATTACTAGCTCATATTCCAGCTAAACCACTTAATGCCACACTTTGGTTTACCTGTTCCACTCTTGACAAGCATTCAACTGAAAATATTGCTCTCAGCTGGTATCGTAGTGGCGCAACCAAATGCCTATTAGCAAGTCCGTATAAAATAAATACAGAAGAAAACCAGATGCTTTCGGCTGCTTGGCTAGCGGCTTCAAAATCTCCACCGGTCGCAAGTATTGCTGCTGTTATTTTAAAATTGATCCAGCAAGAATCAAAAGAAATTACTGAAGTACTTAGAAACTACTATCTCCTAGGAAATCCTTGGGTACATGCGGGCATAGGAAATCAAAATTAAGTAAGCTCATATCTTCATTGTAGATCCCCACTCACTATCCAACACACTATAATAAATAGTATCTCTGCGTCTACCGTGAGTAAGTAAAGTATGGCTTCTTAGTACTCCTTCCTCGACCGCCCCAAATTTCATCAATGCCTTTCGAGCAGGTAAATTCAGCACATCGGTTTTGATTTCAACACGCTTGAGTTTTAAAGTCTCAAAGCAATATTCAAGCATCAAAAGCTTCATGGCCTGATTGATACCAGTACCATGAAATGCTCTGCCTAGCCAAGTCCAACCAATTTCTATTCTTTGGTCTCTATCAGAATAGTTTCCAAAAGCAGTACTCCCTACTGCTTGGTTTAACTGTTTATCCCAAACTAAGAATTGTAATCGAGCTCCTGCTAACGCAGGCTTTGCCCATTCCTCAAATTCTGAAGGAATACTCAGGTCATATGTGAAGTAAGTCCAAAGATTTGGATCATTTGCCAGTGGAATCAAAATTGGAAAATCCTGCTCTGTAAGAGGTCTGAGCAGGATTTTATCATTTTCTAAAACTAAATTGGAATTCAACATTAGCCTAAAACTTCTTTTATTGCTTCGTTATAAAGTACTACTTCTTCTATAGTACCGGTAGAAATTCTGCACCAGTCATTCAACGGTTCGAAAGGCCTACCGACAATAAATCCTTTATCAAACATCGTCTTATTCAATTCTTTGATATCCCTTCCTGAGTGGAAAAAAATGAAGTTCGCATGAGAATCCAAATAAGGCAACTTCAAATCATCCAGTGTTTTTGTAAGCAAAGATTTAGCTTCCGCAGTTTTTTGAAGAGAAAACTGGTAAAAGTCTTTGTCAAGAAGTGCAGCCTTACTTGCTTCAATTGCCATAATGTTAGTGTTAGCGACTACGCGGTCCGAAAGTAATTTGGCCAACTCAGGCTTTGCAATCAAATATCCCATTCGTATCCCAGCCAGTCCGTAAACTTTTGAAAAAGTACGGGAAACTATCACATCGTAACCTTGCTTCACCAACTCAACCATCGATGGGTAATTCGGTTCGGTGATGTAATCATAGTAGGCTTCATCAGAAAAAACTACTGCATGCTTGCTCACTGTTTTGCAAAAATCCACCACTTGATCTGCCGGAAGTAATTTACCAGTTGGGTTATTGGGATTACAAAGAAAAACCATCTTGGTTTTATAGGAAACCCGTTTCTCTATCTCTTCTAAATCAAAGTCCAAGTCCTTGTTCAATGGCACCCAATTAATATCTGTACCCCAAAGCTCAGCATAGCTCATCATTGATAAAAAGGTAGGTGAACATGATATGATCTCTCCCCCACCTCCAAAAGTGATCCCGGCTATTTTCAATCCTTCTGTAGAACCTGCTACCAACACAATGTGGTCTTCAGGAACTCCTTCTTTTTCGGCGATCATTTTGACTAAGTCCGCATTGAATCCCCAAGGGTATCGACAGCCATTATCAAATCCTTTTATCATAGCGTTTCGCATGGATTCTGAAGGGCCGTACGGATTCTCATTAGAACCTAGGCGAATTGGTGAATCAATAGGTCTAGGATTATACTTTCTGATTTCCTCGGCAGAAAGAGAACTGAAAATCCCAGTCGTTCCTAAGGCAGCTAATCCACTACCAAAAGAAGCTTTTTTTAGCCATGATCTTCTTGAAATTCCTGACATGATTTTACCATTTAATTGTTAAAATAATAATGTACAACCACACATATTATAATATTTTCATCATTAAAGTATTTTTATTAATAATAGCATATTTGGAAAAAGTGGGCCCTTGTAAAATTATCTATTATTATTTGTTTGTGGCTCAAAATAATTATTTAAATTATACAAAAGCGAAATTAACCCTAAACCCTAATATTCATGAAAAAGCTATTACTTTTCTTAGTCTTTGGGATGCTTTGGGTAAGTAGTCTCAAGGCTCAACAATCACAGTATATGGTATTCGAATTTGTCAAGGTTGAAAATGATCAACTGTTTGACTACATCGAGTTTAAAGATTTAATGGAAAAAGTTTATCGCCAGGCTCTGAGCGACAAAAGAATTAAAGGTTGGGATTTTTGGTCACTTCAATCTGGCGGCGATCACTCAGATTTTCAATACATCATGGTTACCTATTACGATGATCCTGTCAAAATGATGAATGGACTAGATGAAAAATCTATGATGGAATATACCAGAATAGCTTATCCTCATCTAAGTAGCATTCAAGTAAGCAACTTGTTTCAGGAGTCTCTTAGTATGCGGGATATGCCTATGAGGCTGTATATGAGGGAAATAGCTGAAACAAATGATAATTTCCAAATGAAACCTGGAGTATTGGCTTCCTTCGATTTGATGAAAGCAAAAGAAGGAAACTTCGAAGCTTATGAAGCTGCGGAATCAGAGGTTTTTAAACCAATACATCAAAAATTTGTAGAGCAAGGCTTAATGGGTCACTGGAGTTTGCTAAGAACGGCGCTACCACTCGGGTCTGAAGCCAAATCAACTCACTTGACGATGAATATATACAAAGATTATATGCAGTTTTTTAACGCTCAATCCTATGAGGATATGACTCAAACTGAAGAGCAAAGAATAGCTGTGAATGAAGGCTTAAACTCAAGAGACCAAAAATGGGTTTATCTAGCAACATTAGAAAACGTAGTTCGATAGTCCGGTTGTAACTTACGTGAGGAGGTTTTGAAAAAAGCCTCCTTTTTTTATTTATTCTAAAATCAGTGGTGTATCTGGTTTATGTACTTTTTATGTAATTGTACGTCCTATTTTTATATAGAAGGCTTTTGGTTGGCGTACAACCTAAAAAAGAATAACCCTGAAACTGGACCGATAAATAGCAAAGCCAATACTACATCAATCCTCAACCAAGTAAGTAAAAATTGAGCAAGTTGAATACTTATGATAGAAAGGGCAAAGCCCATGGAATTGACCAGAGTAAGTGCAGTTCCGCGATACTCTGCCGGCACACTTTGAGCCACCAAGGTGGAAAACTGTGGTGAATCTGCCGTAACAAACATTCCCCAGAATAGCAGTAGACTCATCCATATCCAACTTGAAGAACCACTGGTAAATAGGACTAAAACACAGCATATACCGGAGCCAAAAAGTGCCACCTGAGCGACTTTTGCGCTGCCAATTCGCTTGGCTACTACCCCTCCAAAAGCGCAAGAAAATGCTCCTATTGCAATCACAAAAAATGAAAGTAAACTATCACTTGGCTGCATTGCTTCATTTCCATTAAAAAAAATAACCAGAACAGGTACAAAAGCCCAGAACGTATAGAGCTCCCACATATGTCCAAAATACCCTGAAGCTGCACTTTTCAATGCTTTGATTTTAGAGAGCTTTGGCAAAAGCCGAATATCAAATTGTGAGTTGATTTTATGAAAAGGTCCATCAGGAACAAAAAAACCAACTATAGCCCCTCCTATCATTGCTAGGACAGAGGTAGACAAGAGTACTTGTTGCCATGAAAAATTTAGATCTAATCCTTTCAAAAGGTGAGGAAAAGCCGTTCCTAGAACCAAAGCACCAACCAAAAAACCCAAGGCTGCTCCTAGACCTTTTTGAAAGTAATCCGCAGCGATTTTCATTCCTACGGGATAGATCCCAGCCAGGAAAAACCCTACCATAAAACGACAGATGAGGACCACTGTCAATTGCATGGGTATAAGGACAATTAGGAGATTAAAGCTAGCTGCCAGAATAGAGCTTACCAAAAACACGTTGCTCGGCGAAAAACGATCTGGAATAGAAAAAACGGCAAACAATAAGGTGCCCAAAATAAATCCTAACTGCACCACTGAAGTGATTGTAGCTAAAATCTCAGGAACTTCTAGAAGTTGGCTGATTTCTGGTGCTACAGCATTTCCTGCAAACCAAAGAGAAGTGCCTAGAAATTGAGCTACAACGATCAAGATCAAGGCACTTCCAGCTGTTAATTGGGATTTCAAGCTCCTAAGATTCGGCTAATCATAGTCACTTCTTCTGTGCTGAAAACAGAATTCTTCACAGCATTTACATTATCGTCTAATTGCTCTGGCTTCGATACTCCCACTAAAACTGATGTGATTCGCTCATCTTTCAATAACCAAGCAATAGCCATTTGAGCAAGTGTTTGACCTCTGCCAATCGCAATATCATTCAATTTTGAAATCATGCTAATCTTCTCCTCTGAAATCTGTGCGGCTTTCAAATATCTACCATCTTTTGCAGCTCGGGAATCCTCAGGAATACCTTTTAAGTATTTATCTGTAAGTAGACCTTGCTCCAATGGAGAAAAAGCTATACTTCCTACTCCTTTTTCACCCAAAACATCCATCAGGCCATTTTCCACCCAGCGATCGATCATAGAATAGCGTGGTTGATGAATCAAAAGCGGTGTACCCAGGCGTTCTAAGATAGCGTAAGCTTTGGCAGTATCTTCTGCGCTGTACTGGGAAATACCAACGTAAAGTGCCTTGCCTTGTCTTACTAAAAGATCAAGGGCACCCATTGTCTCCTCAAGTGGAGTATCTGGATCAGGTCTGTGATGATAGAAAATATCTACATAATCCACTCCCATTCTTTTCAAGCTTTGATCACAGCTGGCTATTAGATACTTTTTGGAACCAAAGTTTCCATAAGGACCAGGCCACATATCCCAGCCTGCTTTTGAAGATATGATCAGTTCATCTCTCAAGCAAGCGAAGTCCTTTTTCAAGATTCTTCCAAAATTCTCTTCAGCGGATCCAAAAGGAGGCCCATAATTATTGGCTAGGTCAAAGTGACAAATACCAAGATCGAAAGCCCGACGAAGAATAGATCTACCTAGTGTAAAATCTGCGTTGTGACCGAAGTTGTGCCAAAGTCCAAGACTGATTTCTGGCAGCACTATTCCACTTTTACCGCATCTACGGTATTTCATCTGATGGTAGCGATCAGTCGCAGGTTGATAAGGTAAAAGTGGGGAATGATCGTTAATGTCCATTTATTGAAGGTTTTTTTGTTAGTTTAAGAAAACCAAAATAGAGCGATTAAAACTGATATCAAACCTAAGCCAAGAAGAAGTAACCAACTTTTCCATAAGTAGCTGATCCAATTGTTGTACTTGATTCCAGCAGCTGCAATTACCGCCATCATCCCACCATTTGTAGGGGTAATAAGATCCATTAATCCCGCAGCATACTGATAGGTGAGTACAGCTACTTGACGGGAAATCCCCAATAGATCCATTAAAGGAACTGCAAGCGGCGTAGTCAGGACCGCCTGTCCTGAAGTGCTAGGCACAGGAATGTGGATTATAGCTTGACTTAGATATAGTCCAATAGCTGCAAATTGAATAGGTAAACTTTCTAAAGGGACAAATAATCCATGAATGATCGGGTCAATGATAGCTGTTTTCTGAAGAATCAAATAAACACTTCGAGCTAATCCCACAATAACTCCCGCAAAAATCAACTCACCAAAACCCTCTGTATATGCTCTAGCAGTGCCATTAAGCCCTAATTTTCCAACTAAACCACAACTCATCCCAACCACAAAAAACAATGCACTCATTTCATTATAACCCCAATCTTGATAAACAATGCCCCAAGCCATTGTTCCAATCCCACTAAAGGTGAGTATCAAAATCACTGTATGTCTCAGTGAAATCTTTACAGGTTTCATTTCATAGGATTCGGAGGTTGAATTATTCAGTTTACCGTATTTAATATGGTAAGCACACCAAATCAAGATAGCTACAACCCAGAATAAAATCCTGAAGGCAAACCCTTCCTGAAAATCAAGTTCTGCAATAGTTTGTGACAATAAAGAGCCGAAGGGATTGACAGGAGAAAAACTTGCACCAACAAGTGCAGAGCCTAGCGCCAGTGCAATTATTGATCTGATATCATAGTTTATTTTCTTTGCTAAAAGCACGAAAATAGGTGCCATAGCAATCAGCTCCTCTTGCATGGCAATCGTACCACCACAAAAAGCAAAAACAAACCCTATGAAATAAAGAAGCAAATATTGCTTGTTCCTAAATCTATAAATCAAAGCTTCGATCCCTTCCTGAAGTGCTCCGGTTTTCTCAACCACATAAAAAGCTCCTCCAATAAGTAAAATCAAAACAACGATGTCTGCTCCTAAAATAATCCCTTCAGGGACAGCCAAAGCTATGTCATAGATAGACGCATTGTGATCTTCAATTGAGTCGAAACTGCCAGGAACTATCACCTCTCTGCCAGTTTCTAAATCCAGTATCCGTTCATAGCTGCCTGATTGAATAAAATAGCTAGACAGTCCAGCCAAAATGACAAATCCTAAAAGAATAATAATCGGATGTGGAAAAGATAACCTCATTTAAAAACAGAATTCAAGGTGAAATATATGAAAGGACTTGATTTGCAATTTTAGTTCTAAAACCCACTTCATCTTTTGAATTAGAAAAGAGGAATATACCAGTGTGCTCTTCGGCAGAATAAAAAAATATGCTTGAATAACCAGCTTGGCCTCCAAAATGACCAACCCAGTCTGAGCCATTAAGTTGGATTTGTTGAAAACCCAAAGGAACTTCGGAATCAGCAGTGAGCCAGCTAAGATGTTTGGAAAACTTCCCTCGTTGGTCATGCAATAAATGGGTCAAGGCAATACTCATGTCTTTTGTAGTCGTCACTAATCCAGAAGAAGGAGAAGGCAGAATAGTAAACTTGATTCTTTTTGGCTCTATTCTTTTCCAAATAAAGGTTTTCTGATATCCTGTTAGACCATTTTCTTCCAAAGGCCAATCACTAACATATTCAGAGTTTGTCATTTCTGTTGGCTTAAAAACATGAGTTTTGACAATGGAATCCAACTCAAAATCATCAAGAGCTGAAAGCAGAAAACCTAATAAGTCATAGTTTGAATCAGCATACTCATAGGTAATCGAATCTGAGTGATAGCTAGTCACATCCCCGACAAATCCCATCCCCCACTCACTTAGGTTTTGAGATTTTGAAAAAGAAAGGATTTGCTCAGAAAAACTTTTGTCTCGGATTCCTGATTGATGTAATAAAAGATTATCAATTCGAATATTGGTAAGGCTGGAGGAATTAGGAATTTCATCCAGTTTAAGAGAATATAAAGAGTCCGTGGCGCGAATTTCCTTATCCTGAAAAGAACTTGCCACTCCTAAAGCAGTGAATAGTTTGGAAATGGAAGCAACTAAAATTTTGCTATCTACTGTTAGTGAATCCTTTGTTTCCAGGTTTTCAAAACCAAAGGCATTCAAATAAATCACCTTTCCATCTTTGACTACTGCCGCAGATATCCCTGGCAATAAGTAAGTTAACATTGATTCTCGCAAAATAGAATCTACTCCGTCTTGCATGCTATTTACTTTGGCGTTTGGGGCTACACGAACTTTAGGAAAGCTATTCCACCATTCCCAAGCTATAAAAAGAGCAGTCCAGAAAACCAAAACAGCTGCTAACACTTTGATTTTCTTGGCCATAGAAAAAAGAACTTTTAATCAATTTAAAATTGTATTTCCTCTTTATCAGCGCTTTCAGGATTAATTTATGATCCAATAAAAGCGTGCATATCCTATTTATTTTCCAAGTGTGAAAAATCACAATCAAGTTCCACACGGTTCCAATTCCCACATTTAGCAGCAGCTTCGTAGCTACTTTGTAAAAATTCCAGAAGGGTCTTAGTCGGATCGGACGACTTCTGTACATCTTCGTAGGTCAGCATAAACTCACCCATTTCTGTACTCCAAAAGGCTTTCTCAGGAGATATTTTTGCATCCTTAAAGTCAGGATAATTTGGATAAGTGTATGCGTAGAAAATGGGAGTTTTGAAGGCTTCACTGCCTGGCCAAAACCCAACACTAAATACTTCATGTGAATAAGCCTCCTGCATCACTGAAGTAGGAATATTTGGAACCTGACCGGTAAATTCCGGAGCTTTATTTCCTGAAAATCGTGTGTACGCTAAATCAAAAGACCCCCAGAAGAAGTGAATTGGACTATTTTTCCCAGTAAATTTCGTTCTAAAATAACCAAAAACATTCTGAATATGAACCAACACTTTCCAAAGACTTTGGGCTGTATTTGCTTGATAAATGATTCTTTTCTTGTTTTTTGGAAATGGAATTGGATCAGGAACTTCATTGGGACTCTCATGTATTTTCACATCAATTCCCAAAAACTTCAATTTCTCCATCAGATGCTCATAGAAGCTAGCAACAGTCTGACCTCCAAGTGCAAATCGATCACGGGAACCATTACTGGTTTTTATCCGCAATTCATGATGAATGAAATCAAATTTGATTTCGAAAACGCCACCGTCATAAGGGATATTTCCCGTAGTTAATCCCTGAGCATCCACATATAATGACACATGCCAGGAGTGATTTTGCCATGGAGATTTTTTTAGCCTCACCTTCCCTACTATCTGCGTCCACTGATGTAAGAGATAAATGGTGTCTTTATTCTCCTCAAATTGAAAGACTGGCCAAGAATTCTTTTTAGATGCCATAAGTAAAAGTTTATCCTTCAATTTATAGGTTTTCCTTCCTGAACAAAAATTAAATTTGAGACTTTAACAATTTCTCCAAAGTTTTCATGCCTTTTGTTGCGTTTTCAAGGATATTAACCACTTTTCTTCTAAAATTTACTTCTGGATTTTTTGGATCAATCACATAAATCAGTGTGCTATCTGGGACAAAATCAACTAAGCTAGCGGCTGGATATACTTGAAGTGAGGTTCCGATCACCACAAAAACATCTGCAGTCGTGGCAATTTCTATGGCATTTTCCATCATAGGAACCTGCTCACCAAACCACACAATATGTGGGCGCAGTTGGCTTCCCTTTTCACATTTATCTCCTTCTTTTATCTCCCAATGATCTAAGTTGTAAACCAAACTAGGGTCAAGACTACTCTGCGCTTTTTTCAATTCTCCATGCAGATGAATGACTTTGGTAGAACCAGCGCGCTCATGCAAATCATCTACATTTTGAGTGATGATGGACACCTGAAAGTCTCTCTCCAGCTCCGCTAAAATCGTATGTGCCTCATTAGGCTCGCAATCCAGCAATTGCCTTCTCCGTAGATTGTAAAAATTCTGAACGAGCGCTCGATTCCTCCTCCAGCCTTCCGGTGAAGCTACTTCCATCACGTCGTGACCTTCCCACAGTCCTCCAGAATCCCTAAAAGTTTTGATACCACTTTCAGCAGAAATTCCTGCACCGCTCAGAACTACCAAATGTTTCTTTTTGATCATGATCATATTTTTGCCCGCAGATTAGCGCGGATAAAACCGCAGATTATCGGAGATTTTAAATTCTGGACCAATTGAATCAAATCGAATCATCAGCGAATATCTGCGTCATTTATCTGCGAGAATCTGCGGGAAATGAATCCGCTAAATCCTATACAAACCTACACTTCAAATACTTGATCTTCTCCCCCTTTTCAGAAAACATCTTTTCGTATCGTGTCTGAATCCCAAAATGATCATCTTTCCATTCAGATTGGTAAAAATCATGCGTAAATCCTAAGACTTCAATATCTTCTCTACTTTGAAAAAGCTCCAATGAATAATTGAAAAGGTCCGTATTATCGGTTTTGAAATGTAAAAAACCATCCTTTTTTAACATTGGCTTATACATATCCAAAAAGCGAGGGGAAGTCAATCTTCGTTTCTCATCTCCATCTCTAGGAAATGGGTCTGGGAAAGTGATCCAAAGCTCAGAAATCTCATCAGCTGCAAAGTATTTCTCCAATAGCTCAATCTGAGTCCTCAAAAAAGCGACATTATGAATTCCTTCTTTGGTAGCTGTAGAGCTACCTTTCCAGATTCTGCTGCCCTTGATATCTACTCCTATAAAGTTCTGATTAGGGAAATTACGAGCTAAACCAACTGTGAATTCACCTCTTCCGCAAGCGAGTTCTACGACTATAGGATTCTGATTTTGAAACTGAACTTCATTCCAATTTCCTTTGATTGTTTCAAAAATTGGCTTTCCTGCCTGGATTACATTTGGGTTCTCGTCGTTCTCTTGGAAGCGAACCAGTTTTTTTCTACTCATCTAAAGCTCTTCGATTTCTGCAACCACAAAAGTACTCCCTCCCACAAAAATCAAGTCATCTTTGTCGGCATTTTTTCTGGCAAATGCTAAAGCTTCATTGATATCTGGGATTATGTCACCTTTCAAACCCATAGAAAGCGCCTTCTCTGCCAATTGCACTGCCGGTAAAGCTCTTGGGAGTTTCGCTTCACAAAAGACATAGTTTGCAGATTTTGGAAGCATAGAAAGCACCTTGGATATATCCTTATCCTGAACCATTCCTATGACAAACCATGACTGCTCATAGTTGTAGGTTTCCAATTGAGAAAGAATTTCTCGAAACCCAGCTTCATTATGCCCCGTGTCACAAATCACTGTAGGGTTCAAAGAGAGCGTTTGCCATCTTCCTTTCAGTCCAGTCAATTCTGTGACATTTTTCAATCCTTCGAATACAGCTTCATCAGGCAAGCTCCATCCCATATGCCTCATTTGAGAGACAGATTCTAAGATTCCAGGAAGGTTATATTTCTGGTAATTTCCATTCAGCCCAAAAGTCAAATCAAACGATTTCTCCTTGGCCGCCGCTGTGGTCTGTGTCTTTCCAGACAGAAACACTGCTTTCTTAGAGTTAATCTGATACCTAGCCCTCCCATCTTCCTCCGCAATTTTCTCAGCCTTCCACTTTTCATCCGCAAAAGTGATCGGAGCATTCATTTTCTTGGCTTTTTCAAGGAAAACAGAGCTTGTTTCCTCATGTGTTTCGCTGATTACCACAGGTACATTTGCCTTGATAATCCCAGCTTTTTCACCCGCAATTAACGGCAGAGTATCACCGAGAAATTGAACATGATCAAAACCAATATTGGTGATCAATGAAAGTTCGGGCGTAATAACATTAGTACTATCAAAATTCCCACCCATGCCCACTTCTATGATAGCTATATCGACTTCTTGCTGCGCAAAGTGCCAGAAAGCCATTCCGACAGTCATTTCAAAGAAACTAGGCTTCAGTTCATCAAGAAAGGTTTTGTTTTCTTCTACGAACTGTACCACTAAATCTGGACTGATTTCCAAACCGTTTATTCTGATTCGCTCAGTGAATGACTTGAGATGGGGGGAAGTATAAAGTCCTGTTTTGTAACCAGCACTCTGAAAAATAGCAGCCAAGCTATGGGAAGAACTTCCTTTCCCATTGGTACCTGCCACGTGAATTGATTTGAATTTACGCTCAGGATTTCCTAGGTGATTGCATAGTGCAATTGTACTCCTGAGATCCTTCCTAAAAGCCGATGCTCCCACTCGCTGAAACATGGGCAGGGAATTAAATAAGTAATCCAGCGTCTCCTGGTAATTCATTACTTAATCCACCTTAATAACAAATGTAATCTTACCAGTAGAAAACTCAGCAGCTGCGCCACCTTGCTTCTTAAAGGAAATCTGATTTACTACCTGACGGTAATAAGCCAATACATCATTGGACACATTATATTCCAAAGGAACTGCTTGAACTACTCTCCCCAAATCATCAATGGTGATTTTAAAAACTATTCTACCATTACGGGTAGACACTCTATCATTGATATTTGGTCGCTGGGCGAAATCCCAACCTGCAAGGTCTAGGCTATAGCCATCGCCTGAATTTGCACCTTTTCCAGAACCAACGCCCATGATTGCTCTGCCATCAACAGTTCCTTTCGGATCGCCTTCATCGCCTTTTTCGTTAGATGTGCCCTGAGCTCCACCAGAAGCTGGTTTTGTACCTGTTCCGGATGTACCTCCAGCTCCCATGACAGCTCGCTGATCGATTTTTGGCTTTTCAGGTGCTTTTTGTACAGTCTCTTTTTCCTCAGCTTTGGCAGGGGTTTCTACTGGCTTGGCAACTTCCTTTTTAACTGGTTCTGGTTTTTTAGTCTGCTCTGTAGCTTTTTCCTCTCCTCTGATTGGAGAAGGTTTTGTAGTCACAGCTTTATTTACTGAAGGCTTTGGCTGAGCAGTTGGCTTGGCAGTTTCTGTTTTTGGACTTGGTGGAGGTGTGGCTGGTTTGCTAACTACTTCAGCTATTTCCCCAGGTGCAGCAGCCTCCACTACCGGAGTAGGTGTCTCTGAAGGTGCAACTGGACTGTTTCTTTCACCCGAACCTGTAGGAGTAAATCCAAGATTCAACTCCAAACCGAAAGTGGGCAATGGCGGAACGGGCTGCTTCCAAACCACTATAAAATAGAGCGCAATCAAAAGCAACACGTTGAAGATAATGGTGATTATCCACGATTTTTTCTTGCTTTCGCTCTCTATTTTTTCTGCGTTCCAGTATTCCATTTTATTAGAATGGTTTTGTTGCTATTGAAACATTTGCTTCCAATCCCGCTGCAATTCCTCCGATCTCTACCAGGTATTCTACAGGGACATCTTTGTCTATGTGTAAAACAACCTGACTATCTTTTCCCTTAAGTAAAGAAGTCAATTCGTCCTTGATTTGTTCCCTTGAGACGATTTTGTCATTTACCGAATACTTCAAGTCATTAGTAACTGTAACGGTAACTTCCTGCATTACGATGTCAGATGTCTCGCTGGAGGGCAAATTCACAGGCAAGCCTGAAGGTGTAATAAATGAAGAGGTAAGCATAAAAAAGATCAACAACAGAAAGATGATATCTGTCATGGATGACATGCTGAATGCCGGATCTACTTTATTTTTAGCCTGAAGTCCCATTTTATTTATCTTGTAACAAGTCAATAAATTCGATCGAAGAATACTCCATGTTATGGACAAGCTTCGAAACTTTCGATACTAGAAAATTATATCCTAAGTAGGCAATAATACCTACCACCAAACCAGCTGCTGTAGTGATCATGGCTTCATAGATACCTTCGGAAAGAAGCTTTGGGGAAACCATTCCTTCTTCCTGCGCTATGGCAATAAAAGCCTGAATCATACCGGCTACAGTGCCCAAGAAACCTATCATTGGCGCAGCACCGGAGACAGTTGCCAGAAGATTTAGATTTTTTTCCAATTTATAAATCTCGATTTTCCCGACGTTCTCTATCGCTACTTCAATATTTTTCAAAGGAGAACCAATTCGTTCAATACCTTTAGCAATCATATTTGCAACTGGAGTACGCTCACCTGCACAAAGGATTTTCGCTTTTTCAGTCTGACCACTTTGTACCAAGACCTTCACTTGATCCATCAGGTGCGAAGAGGTTGTTGAGGCTTTATTGAGTGTAATTAATCGCTCTACAAAAATGAAAATAGCCAAAATGAATAAAAGGTAAAGCGGTACCATCATGTATCCGCCTTTGATTAGAAGGTCAAGAAGTCCGATGTCATTGTTGGTGGCACCCATCGCCAGGCTATCTGCTGCAGAAAGTGTATCTGTAGAGAGCGTTTGAAGTAGAATCATATTAATATTTCAAAATCCATAAATCTTCTGTGTACTGATCTTTGACCCGAGCTAGCTCTTCATTGATGGCAGTCCATCCTCTTGAAGTTCCTATTGCCAAACGATAGTTTGTGACATCTTCGTATGGCGTGATGAGGTAAATCGTCTCTGCTCTATTCTTATATTGTTCTGCCTCTTCCAAAGCCAAAGCTTCATTGGGTAGGCTTCCCACTATAATGTAGAATTGAGGTCGATCAGCTTTTTCTTCTACTCGAACCAAAGTTCCAGATACCACTGACGCAATAGTTGTACCAGTTTGAGCTGATTCTGCAACAGGTGAAACAGAAGTTATAGAATCTGAAATAGTTGTTTGATTTTCAATCAATTGTGTTTCTTCACTTGGGGTAGAATTGAATGCAACGGCATCATTTTCTTCCTTTGCTGATCCCTCTGTAGATTCAGAAACTAGGTCCTCTGAATCTTGAACTGGGATACTGCTTTTATTCATTTGCCAGATAATAACCATTACTACAGTTAATGTCATAACTGCGGCTATCCATATCCAAGAACTATTGGATTTCTTTGCCTCTACTTTAGGCGCTGGTTTAGCTACTTTTTCTGCTTCGGTTACAGGAGGTTTTATGGATTGAATGGTTCTCTTCTTAACCTCACTGACATCAATTGGAGCTGCTTTTTCTTCCTCTTTTTTAGGAGTTTCGGCCTGAGCCAATGGCACTATTTCTACAAATGGAAGTCCATAATCCTTTGGATCAGTCCAATGCTTATTATCTGCAGTTTTATCAGTCATTGCTTTCGGGGAATGTTACGAAACTAAGCGAAATGAGCCTAAAGCCCAACCGAAAGGCTTAAACAAATCTTAGAATTTAAAAGAAGCCCCACCAATAAACTGAATTCCTCGAACTGGATAATTCAACCAGCGCATATTTCGTGCATTCAGGAGATTGTTTCCTTCGGCAAAAATTGAGATTCTATCCGTGATTCCGTAGTCCGCTTTTAATTGTAAATCTGTGATGGTTTTAAGTTTAACAACCTCATATGGTCCAGATTCTCCAAAGATATCGCTTACATCCTGTCCACGTGCTTTAACCCCACCCATCAAATTCAAATTAGCCTGAACTATCAAGCGAGCAATTGGAGTGAACTGATTATTTACTCTTAATTCCCAAATAGGCCTATTCCATGCTTCAGCCTGCGTGCTTAGATCGTATTGGTACAAATCCAATCTACTGTTAAGCGTATACATATCTGAGAATTTATATCCCAGTTCTGCATTGACATTGAAAACAGTTGTCTTTTCATCATACACCAAGCTGAACCTAGCCGAATCAGTTGTAACGAGGTTGTTGGTGTAATTATTCACAAAGAAATGCATCTGATTGTATCGGCTCATGTTTATAGCCCCACGATAGCTGAACGCACCATTGAATTGACCTTCTATCCCGCCTTCTACTTTGTAATTCTGAATGGTGTTAAGCAATTGATCACTTGGACCCAAATAAGGATTTTCATTGACAAAACTGTAGTAGGTGTTTCTCTGTACATCCCCAGAGAATTCTGCGAAGAAGCCAAATTCCTCAGCAAACTGATAGTTGGCTTTCAGTACTGGAAATACATGAAAATCACTTGATTTATCCTCCAGAGAATCATTTTCCGAAACTAGATTCAAGCCAGCTGTGAAATTAAATGCCTCGTATTTATAGGAAATCGTAGGACGTACAGCAAAATAGGTTCTCTTTAAAGAATAGTTTAAGTCTTCAGGATTCGTCGAGAAGTAAGACAACCCAACTTTCCCAGCCCAATCTTCAGTAGGTCTAAAAGTTAAGCTACCCTCAGCACCAAACTGATTCTCCTTTACCATATAACTGTCTGTAAAGTTTCTAAAACTCAACTGACCCTCGTAAGAAATCGGTCCTACTTTTTCTAATTCTCTGATGCCTGCTTTCACTTCGATAGCTTCCAGCACATTGCCATCAAATCCGGCAAACAACCCCTGAGGATCAATTGCAGTTCTAGGATCCTGCCCATAGAACTGGTAACTGTCCTGATTCCAACTCAATCCGCCATAGACCTCGAAGAGATCAGTAAAATAGCTGCCGTCAAATCCCAAATTAGTATGCGATTCCTTAGATTCCTCCCCCAAAACAGGGCCTTTTCCAAAACTCTGATGATTGAGCTGCAAAGAATAATTAAAGTCTGTTATGTCCGTCCCCATATACCTAGCTTCCAAAAGTGGCGAAGCAAAGTTCCCATAGCCTGCACGAATATATCCTTGGTAGAGGTCAAGGCGCTCAGGTGAATAGACTTTTTGTGAAGGTTCAGCCTTCAAATCCAGGGGCTTTAGATTTAGCGGGTAGCTGCTTACCAGGTACTTATACTCATTTAGCCCTGTTGGCTTTGGTAAAACGGGAAGTTTCTCATACATCCTAGGCTGCACTGGCACAGTCAATACTCGATCTTTTCTAATCACAAATTCCTGATCTGTAACTGCACCTCTTTCTTGGGTTTGAGCCATCGCTAATCCAGATGTCAAACCGATAATTCCTGTAAAAAGGATAGTTTTCGCTAGCTTTTTCATGGTTTACTTAAGGGTTTGAAGTTTGGATTGAGCCATTTCTTTAATTTCTGCATTTGTAGAGTTTTCTACTATGGATTCCAAAGTCGCTTTCGCTTGGAACTCCTCCCCGCTTTTCACATAGTTATCTGCCAAGAGCAAGAAGATCCTGCCGTACCAATAATCATAATTGACAAATGACCCAGACTGGTCAAATATCAACTCATTCGATTGAGTGATCTCACCTTTTTCCTGTAAAGCAAGTGCCAGCAGATAAAGCCCTTCAGCTCCTTGCTCAGTCTTGTAATCAGCAACCAAAGCAGTCAGTGTTAATTCAGCTTGAGGCTTTTGATTCAGCGCAATCTGTGATTTCGCTTTGATGAGCAGCGCTTTAGGCGAAGACTCAGGAATTACCCCATCCAATGTTGCCAAGCGCTCTGCTTGAGTGATTGCTTGTTGATATTTCCTTGTTTCAAAATTGGCAATCATCAAACCCTGCACAGCTTCGGCTTCTTCCGGTTTGCTACGGGCATTTTGTACGGAGGTCTCTAGATAAGGAATTGCCTGAGCATAATTCCCTTTTTCCAGCTCTATTACCCCTATTTTTTGCATTGCTCTAATTCGCTGTGGAGAAGCCGGCTCTCTTTCTAAAGTTTTGAATTGAACCAGCGCATTATCTTCATCACCAACTTGCAAATAGCTTTCTCCTAAGAAATATAAAGCGTCTGCTCGTTGTGCCGATTGAGGATAACTCTTCAAGTAATTTTCAAAACCACGAATAGCCTGGGTATAATTTTTATCGAAAAATGTGCCTTTAGCCGCTTCGAATTCCAATGATTGCACAGATCCATTACTTGGATTTGCTCCTTTGTATTTGTCCAAATAATCTGAGAACTCACCAGATCTACCTTGCAGCGCTAGCGTCTCCTGAAGCCCCTTCAATGCCGTTTCTGCATTTTGAGCATTTGGATGATTGTTTAAAATGGTGCTGTAATCCCTAATCGTCTGATCGTAATTCTGTAAGGAGAAATTAGCAACAGCTCTTCCTTCCAAGGCATAAGGAACAAATGGACTATTTGGCTTAGAACTTAATAAATCTGAGAAAGAAACAGAAGCAGCTTGGTAGCTGGTCTCTTCCATATAAATCTGCCCTCTCTGGAATAGTGCATCTTCGTAATAAAGACTATTTGGATAGCGCGAAATCAGCACATCCAATTGACCAAGAGCTTCTTGGTTTCTGGATTGGAAATTTTGGACCACTGCCAATCTATAGTAAGCGTAATCAACTCCTGAATTCCCCTCATTGATAGCTCTCTGAAAAGTAGCAGCAGCCTCAGGAAATCTCTTCTGAACATAATAGCAATCCCCTAGTCTCAAGATTGCATCGTCATATTGCTGCTTATTTGCAATGATCTGTCTGTTCTCAGTAAATCTCCTGAATTGATCTTCAGCCTTTGGATATTGCTGGGAATTGAAATATGCGTAGCCAAGTCCATAATAAGTTTTGGTGACCGTACCATTCGTACCAGAAGGACGATTGCTTAGCACTTGCTCGTATGATTTGATCGCCTGCGGCAAATTATCCGCTGCAGAACTGATTTCTCCTTTCCAAAAATAAGTATCCAATACCAAGTTTTTATCTACTGGAAACTTCAGGGACTTATCTAAATAGGCTAAAGCTGGATTCCATTTCTGGTCACGGTAATAGACCATAGCCTGATAGAAAGCCACTTTTTGATAAGCTTCTTGAATTCTAAGAGATTTAGTGGCGATTTTATCCATCTGCTCAATTGCACGTAGATAATCGTTGGTATTGACCAAAGCTTCAGAAAGCAAATTCTCAGCCTCTACTCTGTATTTCCCTGAAGGATAACTTTCTATATATTCATCCAACGCTGTGATTGCAGACTGAAAACTACCTTTCTGCAGATTCACTTTAGCATAGTTGAAAATAGATTCCTCTTTGATAGCTGGATTAAAATCAGATTTTGCAGCAGATTGGAAACTCGTAGATGCAAATTGATAATTCTCCAACTTCAAGTAAGCCTGAGCCAAATAATAACTTGAAGCTTGGCCTATCTCATCGGATGATGAAGCGGACACTTTCAGGTAATCTGTAGCTCGCTGGTAGTTTTGGATTTCAAACTGAGAAATCCCAGCCTTATAAATCTCTTCTCGTCCTAACTCACCTTTTCGGGAATTGATGAATGCATCATAGTTTTCAGCAGCTTTTGCAAAGTTCTTCTTCGCAAAATATCCTTCTGCCAAATAAAGATGGATTACTTCTCTTTTCTCCAGATTTTGACCATTCGTCAATTTAGGTTCTGCATAGCTAATTAACTGATCATAGCTCTCTTGCTTATAATACAGAGCCGCCAGTAGATAAGGAACCTTATTGGCATAGTAAGGAGATTGAGAGGCCGTTTGAAGATCAGAAATGGCTTTTGTTGTATTCCCATTTTCCATAGCAATGAATCCGCTGTAATAATAGGAATCAAAACTCGCTTGCTGATTTAGTGCTTTGCCAGCGTCAAAGAAAGGCGCAGCTTGTGCGTATTGATTTAGCTGAAAATGAGAATAACCTTGCTTAAAAAGCACTTCGGCTTGCTGTTCTACAGGCAACTTTCCTGCATCTACTAATTTATAGCTATCGATTGCCTCAGCGAAATTCTTTTTAAAGAAGAAATGATCTCCCAAGTACAACCCCGCAGTAGTAACTGACGGATCATTTCCATGCTCATAAATATAGCTTTTCATTAAGCCTGGACCATCTGGACTTTCCAATTGGAGAGCTGCCATGGCACGATTCAATTCTGCAGCTTTGGCCTGGCCTGAATTCACTGGCTTTCCTAAAAGTCTGGAATTATCATAGATGCTTGCTGAAAAAAGCTGCTTATCAAAAAGCTCCAGATTGTGGTCTAGCTTCTGTTGAGGACTAGTTTGATAGAGGGAAGACTGAGAATACGCCTCCAAACTAAGTCCAAGGCTCGCAAGGAGCACAAGGTGGTATTTCATATGATTTTAATTTGTCCATTAAAAGCCATATGGAATCTCGATAAGTGAAAATCATGTCATTGGAAGACAATCAAAAACTACTCGATTTCATAGTGTGGCTTAGGTAATCAATGCAAAATCTTGTAAACAAGCTCTCGGAGGTTTTCGGCTTCGCTTAGACTTCCGGAGTCAACTCCTTTGTAACGAAGATCGGCCTCTTTGATGTATGCGAACACATCAATTACCTTGCCCAAATTGTAGTTTCGGGACGCCACCATGTATTCTTTGACCACAAAAGGAGGTAGTCCCAAGAGGCTGGCAAGTTGTTGTTCTGATGCACCAGTTTTTTTCGCCTGATGAATCAAAGCAATTCTAGTGAAATAGTTAAACATCAGCGAAAACATAGGAATCACTGGGTTCGCCTTAGGGTTTTGGATGAAATAATGAATAATCTTATTTGCCTTGACTACATCCTTAAATCCTATGGCTTTTAAAAATTCAAAATTGTTGTAATCCTTATTTATGCCAATGTACTTTGATATATGCTCATTGGTGATCTTCGTGGGTTCACGAAAATTGATCAGCATCTTCCCAACTTCATTCGAAAGTACTTCCAGATTATTGCCGATGGAATCAGCAAGAAGTTGAGCCGCACGATTATCAATCGAGTGTTTTGTTTCTTTGATAAAGTTTTCTATCCAGTCAGTTAGTTTATAATCTTTGACTTTATCAGAGCGTACATAGACAGTTTTTTTGTCCAGTTCTTTGTAAAGGGCAGATCTTCCATCCAGCTTTTTATACTTATGCGCAAAAACTAAAATGGTACTTGGAAGGGGATTCTGCACATAGCTGATCAATAGCTTTTGCATATCCTCTTTACCCAAATCTGCTAGACTTTGAGCTTCTTTGATGATAACTACTTGCCGATCTGCCATCATTGGGAATTTCCTGGCATTATTCAGAATTTGTCCAACATTGGAATCCTTCCCATATAGGACCACTTGATTGAATCCGCGTTCATGCTCTGCTATTGCATTCTTTTCAATGAAGTCCGTAATCTGATCTATAAAGAAAGGTTCTTCCCCATCCAAAAAGTAAATTGGAGCAAACTTTTTCTCTTTCAGATCTTTAAGTACAGCTTGTGGTTGTTGGGGCATAAATTCAGAAGATTCTCAGGCTTAAAGATAACAGGCCTATCCATTTGCCTGCAAAAACCACGGAAAGATTCTTTGGTAAACTATTCAGGGGTTAACTTTGTATTTATGAGTGGGAAGGCTGAAAAGTTGGGGGTTGTGAGGTTGGAAGTTGGGAAAGTATGAAAACGGTAAAGTGGTAAAGTTGTATGTAGTAAGTAATAAGAGGATAATTGTTGGCGGATTGATGGTAAAAATTCAATGGTGGCATCTATGTTATTCTCTATTCCCAATGTGATTAAATGAGTGGCAGTCTGAAGACTGCATTACTTTAGGCCCAAGTCTGAAGACTTGAGCCATTCGTGATGTTAAAAAAATATTGCGGCTGCTGTGTCACCCATTGCGCCTTCTGTGTTAAACTCCGTGTCCATCGCGGTAAAAAAAAAAATTATGAGTTTCGAAAAAGGAGTAGAATTATACAAAACAGGTAAGTTTGAGGAAGCATTGGTCATTTTTGATGGACTGGTTAAAGCCACTCCAGACCAGCCGCAGCTACACCTTGGACGCGGAAGGATCCTTTCCAGACTTGGAAAAACAGAAGAAGCTTTAGCAGATTTTGATCTCATTATTTCACTAGAGCCTTACAATACAGATTTCATCTCTGATCGGGCAGTGGTTTTGCATTTACTCAAAAGAAATGAAGAAGCTCTTTCCGAACTTGATAGAGCGGCTAATCTTGATCCTAAAAACCCTTATCGTTACAGTAGTCGAGCCTATCTAAAAGATAGAATAGGTGATTTGGAAGGCGCAATTGCCGATTATGAAAAAGCAATTGAGTTAGATCCTGAAGACGCAGTTTCTCACAACAATAAAGGATTGGTAGAAGAGAAAATGGGTTACCAGTCTAAGTCAAAAAAGAGCTTCGAAAAAGCAGATGACCTGGTTGGCTACAAGCCAACTGAAACTCCAAAATCTCCAGAAGAAAGCTCTGACCTTCCTAAAATAGGTTCAAAACCAGATGCAAAACCCATTGTCCCCGCGCAAAAAAAGGAAATGACATTTAATCATTTCCTGAATACACTCGGCTCTGTGTTCAATAATTCACATACCAGAAAGGAATTTGGGAATTATTTGAAAGGGATTTTTGGAGGGAAAAAGGGTGGTTAGAATTCATTGCATACCCAAGCTTGTCAGATCGAGCGGAGTCGAGATCTTTGCTTTGGTCTAAGTCTTATGACTTAGACCTAGGACAAGGAAGTCTTCAGACTTTTTTCTAATTCATCACAAACTATCAGTCATAAGACTGCAATATTCAAAGTCCAAGTTTGAAAACTCGAACTAGGTGACTCAGTGGTTAAAAAAATCCTAAAAAGATTTAATAACCCAAAGTGGCTTATTAATGAAATAGGCCATTTTTTTTGATAAACTTTTCGAGAAAATCTGATCAAAAAAAGACTTTTTTTCACTCAAAGTCACCAGAATATCACCTTTGGCAGTTTGTAGGTAATTCTCCAATCCTAAGGCAATATCATCTCGGAAGGATTTCAAGACGAAATTTACTTTATCGTATTTTATGAAGGGTTCAATCTCTTCAACCATCGTCATGTGAAGCGATTTGTCAAGTGCTTTATGCGTAGAACTGATATGTACCAAATCAATCTCGGAATCATAAAACTTTGCAAATTCAACGATTTTCTGAATAGCTATTTTATCCTCTTCCAAGTAGTCACTGGCATAAACCAACTTACGGGGAGCTTTGAAATATACTTTCCGAGGGACCACCAAAATATCCGTGCTCGACTGCTCCACTATCCTACTTGCCCGAGAACCTATCATATTTTCCCGGAAATCATTTACACCCTCCGTGCCAACCACAATCAAATCAGCATACAGTTCAGAAGCAAAAGCCAAAGTTTCCTTGACTATACTCCCCTCTCTTACAATAGAAGTGCAGCTTTGCAATCCATTTTCCAACCCTTCCTTGGTCACTGCATTTTGCAAATTCTGAAGCTTTTCTAAAACAAAATCCATCTGATGCTTTCCATCAGTATCTGAGGGAGAAAGCTTTTCATAATCCTCCCGGTTGAGCACGTGAAAAAGAACTAGATCAGCCTTGTACTTTTCACCCAACCTTGTCGCATACTCGATGGCATTTAGGGAGCATTCAGAAAAATCTGTAGGGCATAATATTTTAAAAGTCTGATCCATTTTATTCCTTTTTTACCTCTAGATAATCAATATCCTTTTACACGATTGACAACATTAACTAACTCCCTGTTTTCTCGGATTCTCTTAATATTCTCTATTACCTGAGGGGCAGCTGCCTGTGGATTCGTTACGCTAGCAATATGCGGAGTCATGGTTATTTTCCAGTTCTCCCAAAACGGATGGCCCTTTGGCAAAGGTTCTTCACGATACACATCAAGCATAGCGCCCGAAAGCTGACCTGTTTCCAAGGCTTTTGTCAAATCTTCTTCAACCAAATGTCTTCCTCGAGCTACATTGATGAGGTAGGTATTCGGATTGCATTTTTCAAAAAGCTCAGCATTAAGAATATTCTCCGTGTCAGGCGTGAGCGGAAGAAGACAGACTAACACATTCACTTCTTTCAAAAACTCATCTAACTGATCCTTGGCATAATATGGATATTCGAAATCCGTCTTTTCAGAAAATCCAAAACCAACTACAGGAAAGCCCATATAGCTCAACTTATCCATCACGTCTTTTCCCAAAGCCCCTACTCCCATCACTCCAATCGTAACATCCAATTCAGGAGTACTCATATCCCAGACTTTCCGAGTTTGGTTCATCTGGTAGCGAGAAATCTGCCTGTGGTAATTTAAAACAGCCATCACCACGTAATTAGTCATGGAAAAGGTGAGTTTATCATCAACAATTCTCACAATTGGTATATCCGTTGGAATCGATTTATCGCGCAAAATATGATCGACTCCAGCTCCCATTGAGCTGATCAGCTTCAAATTAGGAAAGTCCGAAAGGATACCTTCGGGATGTTGCCAAAGAAAGACATACTCTACTTTTTCAGGGGAGGTGATTTCTGGGTACACCTCGATAACTAACTCAGGATCAAGCTTATTGAATTGCTCGATCCATATATCAGGATTCTTACCGGGACTAATTATTGCTAAACTCATAGTGTTCTATACGAAGGATATTAAATAAGGACGAAAAAACTCATTTCAATGAAGAGTAAATATTTCGAACAAACTAGTCAAAACACATCCTCTTTAACAAGATATAATGGGGAGATAAAATGTCGATTATTGAAGTTTCCTGCATATCCGTTTACAGAAAAGCCGAAAAATTCATCAGAATTTAAGTTGTATCTTAATTGCCAGTATCTACTCCCTCCATCAAATACCTGCAACCATTCCTCTTTATAATCATCCGCCAAAAGAGAGTATCCTTTTGATTTCTCAATGATATTCAACTTACTCCAAAGAAAGTTAACGTAGATAATTCGTTCACCCTCTGGTGTTATGTATCCTATATATTGCCTCACATAATTATTAAGGTTTCTATGAATTACAGGGGCACCTTCCTGTTGATTGGGTTGATCTTGATTGATGGATTTAATTTTTCTCTGTAGATGATTTTCTAATTTTCTAACTTCTTTAATTGTCGGTGTAAATCGTAATTCGCTTGGCGGATTAGTTTGGTATGGTATTTCATAAGTCGCAGAAAAAATTATTCCCTTATATCGCTTTTCATTAACGTTGATATTCTCTTGAGCAACTAAAACCTGAGCAATTGTTATTAGTACCATCACTATCAGAATTCTCTTCATACATGGAAAGTAATAAACAAAATTATTAATATTAAAAAGGTAATGAAGCTTTAAACTAATTGCCTTAAAAAGATTGAAATTGCAGGGCTTTTCAAAACTTACTATCAATTTTTACGCTTAAGTAACTTCAAACCAAATTATAAATTCAATTCCAATGAAACAAAGAATAGCCTTTTCTTTAGCCTTTTTGCTTTGCAGCATAGTTTCTTTTGCGCAGCAAATCCAAATGCCTCAGGCTTCTCCCTCAGCTAAGATCGCTCAAAAAGTTGGGCTTACTGACGTGACGGTGGATTACAGCAGGCCAAGCACCAAAGACCGGAAGATTTTTGGAGAACTTGTTCCGTATGGCCAGGTTTGGAGAACGGGAGCCAATGGAGCTACCGTACTGTCATTTTCTACAGATGTGATCATTGATGGAAAAAACATCCCAGCCGGTCAATATGCACTCTATTCCATCCCTGGAAAATCTGAATGGACAATGATTCTTTCAAAAAACATCAAACTTTGGGGAGCTATCGGCTACCAGCAAAGCGATGACATTCTTCGATTCAAAGCTCAGCCGGCCAAACTTAGCAAGAAGAATGAAACCTTTGAAATTAGCTTTGCTAACATGACTGATACCGGATCTGACCTATCCCTAAAATGGGAAAATACCCGGGTTGACTTCAGAATAGAAACAGAAGTAGATCCGCTCGTGATGGCTCAGATCAAAGAGTATGTGATCGATGGTGATAGTACAGATCCTAGTTTGCTTTATTCTGCGGCAAGCTATTACTACACCAATGAAAAAGATTTGAATCAGGCTTACGATTGGATAAATGAGTCTGTAAGTGCAGATCCAAAATACTGGACTATGCACCTCAAAGCCAAGATCGAAGCGGCATTAGGCAAAAAGACCGAAGCAGTAGAAACAGCAACCGAAGCTATTGACTTGGCTGAGGAAGCAGGAAATCCAGACTATGTAGGATTGAATGAAAGGCTTATCAAGTCGTTGAAGTAGGTGGATGTCGGATGTCCGGTGTTGGATGTTGGTTGTCCGGTGCCGAAAGTCCGAAGTCCGATGTTAATTAACAAAAGCTTTCCAATTGGAAAGCTTTTGATTTTTACGACTGACTTTGAGTTTTTGAAGGGATGATCAACTGAACTATTCCTGCAAAAAGCATGACTGATAGACAGCCAATTGGATTGTACCAAAGGAAACCTATATCCCAAAGTTTTCCATCCATCACATCTCCATTGCTAAAATGAACAAATAAGACCAGTGCCTGTGACAATAGCGCTGCTAGGAATACCGCCTGGCCTTTGACCCATTTCATAAAGAATGCTACCAAGAATATCCCTAATATGGTCCCATAAAACAGTGAACCGAGCAGGTTGACTGCCTGAATTAAATTCTCAAACAAAGATGCATAAGTGGCGAAGAGTATCGCTCCTATTCCCCAAAAAGCAGTAAATAACTTGGAAGAAGTCAAATAATGGGTATCAGACCCTCCTTTCTTGATGGATCGCTTATACAAGTCAACAGTAGTCGTAGAGCCAAGTGCATTCAACTCAGAAGCTGTGGATGACATCGCAGCAGAGAAGATTACAGCGAAAAGCAACCCAATAACGCCCTTAGGCAGATTATCCATCACAAAACGCATAAATACATAATCCGTGTCTCTTGTCTCGGCCACAGGATCATTCGTTACAATCAACTCTTTTACCTGTTCGCGAATATTTTCCTGCTCAGTCTTTAAAACTGAGATTTTCTCTCGAATTTCTGTTTCCCGACCTTCATCACCTTGCTCTATCGCATCTAGCATTTCCAAGTAGGAAGATTTACCAAGTTCAAATTTCTCCGCATATTCTGCTTCCAAACCTTCAAACTCACTAGCATATTCGCTTTCTCGTAGCTTATCCGTCTGTACTTTGTTAAATACTACTGGAGGTAAAAAGAACTGGTAAAACACAAATACCATCACTCCAATAAATAGAATAATGAATTGCATAGGGATCTTCAGAAAGCCATTCATTATCAGTCCCATTCGGCTTTGAGACAGCGTTTGGCCAGAAAGATAGCGCTGAACCTGACTTTGATCCGTACCAAAATAAGAAAGGAAGAGAAAAACCGCAGCAGTCATCCCTGACCATACATTGTATCGATCTGAAATATCAAACTCAAAGTTGATCATATTCAGCTTGTCCATTTTCCCAGCCACATGCATGGCTTCCTGAAAAGAAATTGGAAGCAATTGGATGACGATAATTCCAGCAAGAATCATCCCTCCCATCATCACAGCCATTTGTTGTTTTTGGGTAATGGAAACTGCCTCAGTACCACCTGAGACGGTGTAAAGTATAACCACCGAACCAATCAAAACATTGGTAAATGTCAAATTCCACCCTAGTAAAGTGGAAAGTATTATCGCTGGAGCATAAATGGTAATTCCGGCTGCTAACCCTCTTTGTAAGATAAAAAGTAAAGCTGCAAGTGTTCGGGTTTTGAGATCAAATCGATTTTCCAGAAACTCATAGGCGGTATAAACTTTCAGCTTATAATAAATCGGAATGAAAACGACCGAGATAATGATCATTGCCAAAGGCAGTCCGAAGTAAAACTGAATGAATCGCATCCCATCTTCATAAGCCTGGCCCGGAGTACTTAGAAAAGTGATAGCAGAAGCCTGAGTAGCCATGATCGATAAACCGATGGACCACCAATTCATGGAGTTTTTACCCCTTAAATAGGAATCCAGACTCTTCGGACCATACGTTTTATAAATACCATAAGTCGCTATTAGCGCCAAAGTACCAAAGAGTACTGCCCAGTCTAACGTGCTCATGCGTAGGTGACTTTAAGCCAATTAAATAACACCATAAGCAAAAGAAGGCAAGCTATCAATCCTGCGTAAAGGTATTTCCAACGTATTCGTTTCTCCTCCAAAACTATTGCTCGATCAAGTTTATAAATAATTTAATGGCACCTGGAACTCCTGCTGGCAACTCTCTGAAGAAGGAGATACCCGTATAAATGTATGTCCCTTTGCCATATTTCGCATAGATCAGCGAGCCATTCAAAGGATCTTCTCCCGGATCTTGGAAAGACAGCGGAGTAGAATATTCAGGAGCAATATTAGCCTCAAAATACAATCCTCTTTCCTGAATCCAATCGTCAAAATCAGCAGCAGTGATTTTATTAGGACCAGCTAATACAGGATGATCCCAATCCGCTTCGAAGGGGGAATTCTCTACAGTCACCCGATCTCTACTGATAGAAAAAGGATAAGGTCCAAGGTTGTCAATAAGAAGTGGCCTGCTCACATTGTATTGCACGACCATGGTCCCTCCATTGTTCACGTAAGCCATTAAGTTTGCCTGATTGGCAGCTAGGTCTGCATTGGTATTGTATGCTCTGATTCCAATTACGATGCTTTTATATAGTGAAAGGTTAGCTAGAGAATAGTCATTGATTTCCGTCACCTGATAACCTAAAGAAGAAAGTACCGCTGGCACATCGTCCCCAGCGCCCATTATATAACCTATTTTAGCACCAGACACTCCCCAGTTCTCCTGTATCAGATTGATAGAAGCCGGAGAAAAATAAGTAAGGTTTGGAATATGTTTGTAGGAAATTCTATGGGTTATTTGATCAAATAGTTTACCGTCAGAAGTTTTAAACTGAGCTATGACTTCCCTTTTTTCATTTTTATCTAGTTTGAAAGAAACTTGATAAATTCTCTTCTTTTGAGCGATGTTTTCTTCAGTTCCCAGGATTTCAAATTCCGAACCTTGTAGGTTTTTAAAAGTCAGTTCACCTGCTTTGATTTCTCCATTGAAATTGACAGAAATACTAACGACTGGATTCACCCCGGGGATCAAAAAGACATTTTGATCCGACACTTTCAGGTCGATCTCTGGGACAATGGTAAAAGGCTGCTTCACTTCACCGTCCACCTGATCATTGTATTTGTATTTTAAAGGAATCTCGACTTTGAATTCCTGTCCATCTATTTTGAAAGTTAAATCACCACCTACCTTCATGTCGTTAAAGGGCTTTCCTATCATATTCTGATCTTTCACAGTATAGATTGCATCTACTACAGGATTAACCAACCAATAAGGCTGTGAAAGAGGGGTGTGTTCTGGTATTTCAAATTCAACTGGAATTTGGACAGGTTCATTATTTACAGCAGTTCTTTTATCAACAGAATAAAAACTGTCCATTAATTGTAGCGAAATATCGTTTACTAAGACTACTGAAGAATTGTTGAAAACTAGGCTAGCTTTGATAACCTCTCCGGCAAAACCAAGCTCTTGATTTGTCACAAACTCCATCTTCAATCCCAATGTCTCAAAAATCAGTTCATTTACTTTCTTTGCCTTCTCTGCAACCCAAGGTGTTTTCGAGCCAAGTGCCAATAGTTTTGTGCGAATTTCCGTCAGAGCTTTCAGGTTTACTAATGGCTCAATAAAATTGAATTTCTCAATAGCACTTTGAATCATTGCCTCTATTTCCTTTCCCCCATCTATCTGAGCCCAGCGATTTGGAATTCCCTCAAACGCGGAAGTTTGGAATGATTCACCTTTGATAAACTGAAGATTATCCTCTGCAGAACCTATTCTTGGAGTTGCGCCAAATCCCTGAGACTTGTGCATAGTACGGCTATCTGCAGCGATTTGACTGTATGTTTTTCCCAGCAGGCTGTTAAAATCTCCCACCTGAAAAACTGCATACTTTTCGTTTGGATTGGCTTCAAACTCACCTCCGAAATTGTATGAGTTCCAAAAAATCCTTCGTGGCTGCCAAGTTTCGACGTATTTCAAATGCTCTGGGAATGCATTAGGATCAGCCGCCAAATCAAATGCTTCTTCAGCCAAAATAGCCGAAGTGGTATGATGTCCATGATTTCCTCCTGGCACGGTGTTGAATCGAGTGATGATTATATCCGGCTGGAAACTCCTAACAACCCAAACCACATCAGAAAGCACCTTCTGTTTGTCCCAATTCTGAAGAGTCTCATCTGGATTCTTAGAATAACCAAAGTCCATTGCCCGGGTAAAAAACTGTCTTCCTCCGTCCGTTTCTCGAGCACGGAGCAATTCTTGGGTTCTGATCTGACCTAGTTCAATTCCCAGTTCCTTGCCAAGCAAATTCTGACCACCATCGCCACGAGTCAAACTTAGGTAGGCAACCTGCACATGCTCACCATTTCGAAGCGTAGAAATCAACTGGGTATTTTCATCGTCAGGGTGCGCAGCCACATACAATACTCGCTTAGTTTCTTTAAGCTGAAGTAACTGATGATAAATCTCTGAGGAGGGAACAGACTGAGCAAAAGCAATGAAACTAAAAATCGAGAGGTAAAGAAATGCTGAAATTCTGAGCAGAACTGGCTTGGTCATAGATGGGCATAATTTATCCTTACAAGCTAGAATAAGCCTGAAGGAAATAAAAACATTTTTTGATTAAAGGAAAAAGAAACGGTTAATGGCTAGTAGTTTTTAACACTTTGCCAGGAATCGTGTATCCCAAAGTAAATTCAAAAAAGTCTGCCTTAGCCTTATGAGCCTTAATCTGTACACCGGCAAACAAATTTTGATTCATCCTATATCTCACACCTATTCGCTCATAGAAACTAGCAGTTTCCTGGTTAAGACCTGCTTTATCAAGGTAAACTCCGAATGCAATGGGCATGTAAAGTTTTTCTGTTAATTTCCATTCCCAAGAACCAACGATAGCAAAGGAGTTAACATCTGTAAATCTTACATTCTCGCTAGGGAATCGTTGTTTTGCTCCAGCGCCATAAAACCAATCTACCCCTAATCCTACCCGGTATTTATAGGAAAGCTCCCAAAGGTAATTGACACCCAGTCCTCCTCTGAAATAGGCCTTTTCACCAATTTCATAGCTCTTCAAGCCGGTATATGCAGCGATGTCCCAGAAAAACCTTTTTTCCAAGGGAGGAAATTCAGGTTTTGGACCAGGCTGAAATTCTTCTTGATCCAGTTGAACTCGAATTCCTAGTGCAATAGGAATAAAGTTAATTCCTGAGTTGGGTTTCTTGATAGAACCATTTGAATAATGCTTGGTGCCTACTGAAGTAAAAACATTAAATGAATTAGAAATCTTATAGGAAGCTTTTAATCCAAAATGAATGTGAGCATTTACAGCAGAACCTACGAATCCATTTATTGCATTTGTTTCTGCATCATAGGGATTCATGTTTAACCCTAAGCCAATTTGGGTATAAAAGCTAAAATTCAGCTTTCTATCAAAATTAATCTTACCAAAAGGAACATCTCCAAAAGCATAAATTCCTAACGGCCTTCCAATCTCAGAATGATAATTCAGAGCAGATGTGAAACCTACTCCATAGCTAGGGAATCGGTTAATATAATTGTAGTGATTATTCTCCCTACTTCTCCAGCCAAATCGCACATCAAAACCTTTGTAATCAATTCTTTCTATTAATTCATCAGCCCAGTCTTTATTGTTGCCTATGATAGGACCTTGATCATAGGAAAACTCAATGAATTTTTTCGATTGACCATTTGCTTGAAAACTTAATAATCCAAAAAATAAACAAACTAATACATGTGCTCCTTGCAATCGCATAGATACTTTGAATTTCTTGGGCAAAGATATAGATAATGCAAAAAACTCGGCTATCTATTTTTATTCTTGATTCTGGTAGTAAAACACTTGACTATCCTAGCATCTATGACATCTATAGTTGAAACAAAAAAAGCCTCTGAATCGAAATTCAGAGGCTTTAATTCAAATATTGCTAAATGAATTACATGTTTTCTTGCCAATTTGTGCCTTTCAACTCAATCAACATTTTATTGTATTTTTCCATTTCAGCTTCGTTCTTCAATCTCATGTTAACCTGATAAAGAATAGCCATAATATCAGTATTATCAGGTCTGATTTCAAGAGCTTTTTCAAAATAAGGTATTGATTCTTCGTAGTAACTATTAGACTCCTTATTCATCGACTCTGATCTTTTTTCCCACTCTTCGTCAGATAGTGCACCTAGCTCTACAACGATTTCTCTTGATTTCTCAAGTAAAAGAGCTCCAGTATAATAGTTTCCATCATAAAACTCAGGATCTGCAACCACAGACTTTTTGTAGTCTTCAAGAGCACCATCCATATCACCAGCTTGCTCCTTTAGGTAGCCTGATCTCAGAAGGATACCAGCATTATCTGGGTCATTTTTCAATGCCTCTTCGATAGATGCCATAGCTTCGTCCATCTTATTCAGCTGAAGTAGCAATTGAATCTCATATTCAGCAAGTATTTTATCGTCAGGATAATCTTCTTTAGCTGCCATTATCAAATCATATGCAGCCTCTGGATTTTTGTCTTCTCCGGTCAGAATCTGAACCATTAGATAATAAACCGTCAATTTATTATATTCTTCTACATCCAATAAGTATCCGAAATGCTTCTTAGCTTCTTCATATTTACCCAGTTCATTAGCGATAAAACCTGCATTGTAATGAACAGTAGTATCTGTGAGGTCTATTTCGCCAGCTAGATCAAAGAACTCATAAGCCATCTCCTGATCATCATCATTATACCTTTCTAGAGCCTTATCAAAAGCAATGTTTTTAAGGGTATAGATAGAATAAGGTCTAAGATTGTCAGGAACACCTGGCATATCATCTGTATAAACCTCTTCACCTACTCCGTCTTCCTTATTACTTCCTGCCATCTCAAAGGCTTTAAAGTAGGTGGACAAAGCATCATGCCCAGTTTCTACCGTAGAAGCGGTATTACTTGAGTCAGAACCAAACATTTTGGTTTCAATCTGGGCTTTCAACAGATAAGTTGCAGGATCACTTCCAGTTTCTGGATCGGAGCTTGCAGCTTCTATATCGGTCATTGCAGCAGCGAGATCTCCAGATTTAAAGTTCTTCTCAGCAGAACGAACGACTTTTTTTTGTCCAAAAGCCAGGGTCGTTGCACCGATCAAGGCCATTGATAGAATTAGCTTCTTCATTTTAGCGTATTTTTCTTGTTTGGTTGGTTATTCGTTAATTTCACTTGATTCATCGGAAGAGTCTTCAGAATCATCAGCTTTAGGTTCGTCAGGAGTTGCATCAGCATTCTCGTCTGTTACTTCCAAGGTGTCTTCTAAAACTTCGATATCCTCTTCTTTTGATATTTTTTCAATAGAAGAGATTTCGTCATTCTCTCCTATTTTGATCAATCGAACTCCTTGTGTAGCTCTTCCCATGACACGAAGCCCATCTACAGAGATTCTGATTGTGATTCCAGACTTATTGATAATCATCAAATCATCTGTTTCTACTACTTCTTTGATTGCAACTAGTGCTCCGGTTTTCTCGGTTACATTCATTGCTTTTACTCCTTTGCCTCCACGATTGGTGATTCTATATTCGTCTAGACTGGAGCGTTTTCCATAGCCCTTTTCAGAAACTACAAGCAAGGTTGCATTCTCTTCAGATGCACATACCATGCCAATCACATAATCCTTATCATCATTTAACCGGATAGCTCTTACACCAGTAGCTGTACGACCCATCGGTCTAACAGCTTCCTCGTTGAAGTGAATAGCTCTACCTGATTTAGCCGCAATCACAATGTGCTGACTTCCATTAGTCATCTCCACATTTACCAACTGATCGTCTTCTCGGATGTTCAATGCAATGATTCCATTTGTTCTTGGTCGACTGTATTGCTCCAAAGTTGTCTTCTTAATAACACCTTGCTTAGTGACCATTACTAAGAAATGGTTATTCAGGTAATCCTGATCATTCAAATCCGCCACCTGAATAATGGAGCGAATCTTATCATCTTGCTCAATACTAATCAAATTCTGTATAGGCCTTCCTTTAGATGTTTTTGACCCTTCAGGAATAGCATAGGTTTTCAACCAGAATAATTTCCCTTTATCTGTAAATATTAATAGGTAATTATGGGTAGACGCGGTAAATAAATATTCCGTAAAATCATCCTGCTTGGTACTTACACCACGTGATCCTACTCCACCTCTACCTTGAGTTCTGTATTCTGTAAGTGCTGTACGCTTCACATATCCTTCATGAGAAACTGTGATAATCACTTCCTCATTTGGAATCATGTCTTCGTAGCTGAAATCTTCGGCATTATGCTCGATTTCTGTCCTTCGGTCATCAGCATAGCGAGTTCTCATTTCAGTGAGTTCCTCTTTGATGATTTCCATTCTCTTATCTTCGTTGGCAAGAATTTCTTTGAGTTCTTCGATCAAAGCCATGATCTCATTGTACTCATTGATGATCTTGTCACGCTCCATTCCTGTCAATCGCTGCAATCTCATATCGAGAATAGCTCTTGCCTGAATCTCGCTCAATTCAAATCTCTCAATCAAACCATTTCTCGCCGTCTCTGGATCTGCAGAATTTCTAATTAAAGCAATCACCTCATCCAGGTGATCTAAAGCGATCAAATAACCTTGGAGAATGTGTGCCCTTTTTTCTGCTTCTCTCAGTTCATACTCAGTTCTGCGAATCACTACCTCATGTCGGTGATTGACATAATGTACGATCATATCTTTCAGATTCAGTGTATGTGGCCTACCTTTTACCAAGGCAACATTATTCACTGAGAATGAAGTCTGTAACTGTGTATGCTTGTATAAATTATTAAGTACAACGCTGGAAATCGCATCGCGCTTCAACTCGTACACAATCCGCATTCCTGAGCGGTCAGACTCATCACGAATAGCAGAGATACCTTCGATTTTCTTTTCATTGATGAGCGCAGCAGTTTTTTCTACCATGCTTGCCTTATTCACCATATAAGGGATTTCGGTGATGATAATCATCTCCTTGTTTCCGCCATCTTTGGTTTCTACATTGGCTTTGCCACGCATTACCACTCTACCACGGCCAGTTTCAAAGGCAGCTTTCACGCCATTGTAACCGTAGATAATTCCACCCGTCGGGAAATCTGGTGCAATAATATGCTCCATCAATCCTTCTACAGTGATTTCATTGTTGTCAATGTACGCGACGATTCCGTCTATTACTTCTCCCAAATTGTGAGGCGCCATATTTGTCGCCATACCAACTGCTATTCCTGATGCTCCATTCAAAAGGAGAGCAGGGACTTTTGCTGGTAATACGATTGGCTCCTTTAGGGAGTCATCAAAATTGAATTGAAAATCTACTGTTTCCTTGTTGATATCCACCAAAAGCTCTTCGGCAATACGCTTCAGCCTTGCCTCGGTATAACGCATCGCTGCTGGATTATCTCCATCGACAGAACCAAAGTTACCCTGACCATCCACCAAAGGATACCTCAGAGACCAAGGCTGCGCCATACGAACCATCGTTTCGTACACGGCAGAATCACCATGCGGGTGATATTTACCTAGTACCTCACCGACGATTCTGGCGGATTTCTTATAAGGTTTGTTATGTAATACTCCCAGCTCCTGCATCCCAAAAAGGATTCTACGATGTACTGGTTTCAGTCCGTCACGGACATCAGGAAGCGCTCTTGAAACAATAACCGACATCGAATAATCGATGTAGGCGCCACGCATTTCCTCTTCAATATTAATGGGTATGATGTTCTCGTTTTCTCCTTGAGCCATATAATGCTATTCACGGGGTCGATTAAGCCTGCAAGATAGTAAAAACCTACTCTATTTGAAAAGAGATTACGAAGTCCAAAGGCGATAATCAAGACTTTAATACCACTGTCCTACTTTCCTGTCTTGAAAATTAAAAATACCACTTCCTCTGTACTCAATTCCGTTGTGCATATGCTTCATCACGACCCCACAGCCTGCGATTTTGCATCGCTTAGTTCCAGGGAAGCGAACAGCCAGTCCTACTTGCATAGCATATACCTGTTGGTCAAGGTCTTGGAACTCTGAAAAATCAGATGCTGCATAGGTAAACTTGCGGAAATCCGCTCCTCCTTTTACAAACATCTTGGTATACTCGGAGAAGTCTCGCTCTATTCTAAGACCTATTCCATAATAATTTTTATCGGAGACAGCTAATCTTGGAACATATGGACCAGAGTTACTAACTAGTGCCGGATCATATGCCTTCTTAAGATTCAGCTTGCCAAATTCAGCTTCAAAAATAAATCGCCATGGATAATTCTGTCTAGCTCGCTGTCTAAGCTCTGACTGCATATACATATTGGAAGATGAATAATTCCTATACCTCCAATTCAAAAAAGCTCTTCTTCGATTCGCATCATATAGGACTAATCCAACAGTTCCATATAATTTATTGACTTGGTAGGTCGCTCCTTCAAAGTCAAACTGATAGTCTCCACCTTGCATAGGAGCAAGATTCCCCCATTCCTGACCAAACCCACCGCCGATTGTAAGAAGATTGAAAAGATTGATTCGTACTCCACCATTCCAATTGGGAAAAACCCAGTCCCCTCCTTTCATGTCCAACCTATTTTCTTCAGAAATGTCTAAAGGGTCGCCATCCAAATTTTGAAAGCGGGTAAATGGATACAGGTTTGTGTTTGCAGAATAAAAGCTGGTACCAAATTGCTGGTACGCTCCGCCCCCAGAGATCTCGGCACTGAACATCTCTAAAACATTTCGTGTGATATTGCCTAACCCAGATTCGCTTTTTGGATTTTTGGCTTTATTAGAGATTCCAAATATATCTTCTTCCTGTGCTAGAACAGCAGTAAATACAAAACAAAGAAGAACAGAGAGGTGTAGCTTTTTAAAATTCATATCTATCTAAACGTAGGCTTGGGACTCTTGGTGTGAAATTAAAAAAAAATGCCTCCCAATTAGGAGGCATCTTCATATTAACTTGAATAAATTCTTATTTTCCGTCAGTTGGCTCTTCTGTGTCTTCTTTCTCAGCTTCTTGTTTTGCCTTCATCTCGGCGATCATTGTATCCAATTTCTCCTGAATAGCTGGGTCTTCTTTTGTCGCTGCCAATACTTTATTGTAGGTACCAGCTCCCAAGATCTCCTCATCCATGATCAGACCAGTTTTATATTCTTTCAAAACGCCCTGAAGTGATCCCTGAAATTCTTTAACTTCTTCGAAAGCAGCTTTTTCTTCATCAGTGACGTTTGCCTCTGTCATCTTAGCCTCGTCTCCCCAAGCAGCCTTAATTTCATTATATCTTGCTCCACCTTGAAAAATCTCATTCTCCAAGATCATAGCCTTCAATTCTTCCGTTTTTGAATTTACATAATTATCAAATGTCACCTCTACATTTGCATATTTAGTCAAGTCTTCATCTGTGACTTTCTCCTCCTCTTGTGCGTAAGCAGCAAGCCCTAGGAACGCGAATAACGCTCCGAAAAGCAATACTTTTTTCATAATCATTGTGATTTTAATTTCTGTATAATCCTCAATAAAATGCTCAAAAGCTAAAAAATCAAGAATTCAGTGGCCTTTTTAAGATATTTTATGATAAATGGTTGATCAGAATGTCAAACCATCTCAATCCTCTTTAGTTGATGGATAGTTTGAATTGGATCATCTGAACTAAAAACAAAACTTCCAGCAACTAATATATCAGCTCCAGCGGTCATCAATTTTGGCGCGTTAATCAGATTTACTCCCCCATCAATTTCGATTTTTGTTACTGCTCCTTTAGCTAGGATCAAATCCTTTAAGCGGGACACTTTTGAATAGGTGTTTTCTATAAACTTCTGTCCTCCAAAGCCTGGATTAACAGACATCATACATACTAAATCGATATCCTGAATCACATCCGACAAAAGTTCTACCGGCGTATGAGGATTGATGGCAACTCCTGCTTTCGCACCAAGACTATGAATAGCTTGTACCGTTCTATGCAAATGCGGGCAAGCTTCATAATGTACTGAAATCACTTCCGCCCCTGCATTTCTGAAAGCCTCCAAATAATTATCGGGATTTACGATCATCAAATGTACATCTAATGGTTTCTTGGCGTGTTTATGAATTGCTTCAGTGACTGGAATTCCAAAGGAAATATTTGGAACAAATACACCATCCATTATATCTACGTGTATGTAATCCGCTTCCGAAGAGTTTAGAATTTCTACTTCTTTTTGAATATTTGCAAAATCTGCTGCTAGTATGGATGGGGCAATTAATGGCGACATCTGTTTTGTTTTAATATTGTAAAAAGGGCAAGGTATGGATCAACTTATTTCTATTGTTTAATGAGTTTGCTTTGCTTGATCAAAGCTCCATCTTGCATCTGAATCACGTAAAATCCTGGCTTAATTCCCTGCAATAGAATCTGAAAAGGATCTTTTAGGCTTGCTCTATTTAGGGTTTCATTCTCTAAAGCTCTACCATTCAGGTCAATCAATGTAAATTCTGCACTTAAGCTGCTTCCAAAATAAATAGTTAATTGATCTCCAAGTAAAGGATTAGGAAATACACTCCAAGCTAAAGTCTCTTCATTTTCCTCCACGCTAAGAATTTCACCATAGTATGCTCTAAAGAAATTAGGAATACCATAGCCTAATTGATTATCAGGATCATCAGCTTGAGTCCCACTATTCAACAAAGCTTCAATTAATTGATCCTTTGTCCATTCCGGCTTAGCTTCCCAAAGTCCGGCTGCTAGAGCCGAAATTTGAGGGGCTGAGAAAGAAGTTCCGTTAGAAAAGCCAACTTCTCCATTCGATCTTATGAGAGCTGTACCCTGACCAAAAGCAGCTAGATCTGGTTTAATTCTCCCATCGCCTGTTGGACCACGAGAGCTAAATCCTGAAACCTGCAACTCACTATTCACGGACCCTACAGCCAATATTCCTTTGGCATCGGCGGGCGAAGTAAGTGTGGATGCGCCAGGACCATAATTTCCAGCACTATTCACTACCAGAATCCCCTTATTTGCAGCTATAGTAGCTCCTTTTGCTATTATAGTAGTCTCTCCATCCAAATCCTCCAGCGTATAATTCATATCAAGATCATCAAAATCCCAATATCCAAGAGAGCTACTGATAATATCCGTTCCTAGACTATCTGCATACTCAGCTGCTCGTACCCAATTGTACTCTTCTACCCAATATTCAGTAGCTACTTCTTCTGTCATGGAGAGAATATAATCCGCATCAGGAGCTCCTGCTAGCATTTTTCCTGGTTCTTTGGAAGCTATCAAAGAAAGTACATTCGTGCCATGCTGATTATCAGCATATACATTTTCATTCCAGGGCCTCACAAAATCCTTTGTTGAGATAATCTGTCCATTGCTTTGCAAATGTGCAAGGGGACTGGCTGCTTGTGCTCCAGGAAACCCAGCATCAAAGACAGCAATCGTAACTCCTTTACCTGTAAATCCTTCCTCATGCATTTTATCTATGCCTAGTAAGTTGTTTTGAAAATCGTAACTCTCTTCATCGGTGGCCAAAACTCGAGCACTTTCGGCAACAGGTGGACAATTTCGATTTGTTACCGATGCATAAATCCTTTTTCCTATTCGGGCATTAGGATTTGGGATAAACCCTCTCCCAACCAACTCAACCCGATCTACAAAGGCTAGGGCCTCAATCTCTATAACATTACTTGCATCAGTTACCAATAAAGTAGCATTAAACCATTTGCTTGAATAGAGAATATAGTTAGCCTTGTCAAATACAGCATCCACGTATTTCTGAGAAACAGGTAAATCCAAACTATCGGGTGCCACTCCTTCTTTACTTCTTCGGCTCAATGCTTTCTGAGAAAGGAATTCACTTGGTCTATCTAGTGAAAGACTCTCTTGCGGTTTGTACTTATAAAACACAGCATAGCGATCTTGCGCAGCCAAAGTGCCGGAAAAAGCCATTCCAAGTAGAATAAATACTAAAAGTTTAATCCTTTCCATAATCGGTCAATTTCATTTGAACCTTAAAACCTGAATCAATCAGCTTATCACCTAGACAATCATTTCTGGAACAATAAGTTAAGACCTCATCGTACTTTTCCACCAAGCCTACACCCAGATCATAAATCTCAAACCGAATATCTCTATAAGTTACTTCATCGTCACTATCTTCTTGATTGACGCGAATGGAATTCCCGGAATTAATTAACTCAAAATCATCGGCAACCTCATCTCTGTAGATATTTCCATTCCAAACTTTCCCATCTTTTGGAGGAAAAACTAAGGCAACTAATGGTTGGTTTTCTATTGTACGCACCAAGGAAAGGTCTCTTTGAATGAGGGTATATTCCAAAACTTTAGTCCAAGTAATCTCATCGAAAGATTTGGTTCGATTTACAATAAATACCAGTTCTCCTTCAGCATTAGTGTAAAAGCTGCGAATCCGATCTTTATAAAAAAACAGCTCCTGTTCCGAATCATTTTCACCAAAATAGATTGTCTGATCTACTTCATAGACCCAAAACAATCCAACTTCCAGCGGTTGAAAGTCATAGCCCAGATCCGCTTGTGAGTCTTCTAATTCTCGGTCACAAGAAGTAAAAAGGGTAAGTAGAAGTAATAAAACAAGCGGTAGCTTTCTTTTCATATTTACTTTTCAATGACTAAAAATACTAGTATTTTCCTAAAGATAGGCTAAGTCCGAGGGCATACATTTCCGATTTACTTTTTTCTAGCCAATCATCCTGTTTAACTTAGCGGCTTCAAAAAATCGAATCATGGCTCTAAGCACTTTTGTAAAAATAAGCGGCATCACTAATCTTTCGGATGCTAGGTATTGCGCGGGAATGTACGTGGATTTATTAGGTTTTTCTTTGGAAGAAGAATCTGAAAAATTCATTAATTCTACTCTTTATAATGAAATCACAGGCTGGGTTTCTGGACTTGAGTTTGTCGGAGAATTTCAAAGCTACGAGTCAGACAAAGTCCTACACACTTTAGAAAATTACCCTACAATAAAGTGGATTGAGCATGACAGAATAGAGTCTTTAGTTAATCTGGAGGGCAAGGGCTTGGGATTGATTTATAAGATGGATTTAGAGGACGTCCGACATATAGAAATAGAAGTTGCAGAAAAACTCAATACGTTAGGAATCATTTTTCATGTCACCTCGATGCATGAAGAGCTCAACGAGGAGGATAAGGAAGCGATAAAACTTTTAAGTGATAATTGCCGGGTTATTTTAGGCGTAGGAATTACGGCAGAAAATGTGCAAAAACTTATCGCTGAACTAGGGATTTATGGAATTTCTCTAACTGGCGGAAAAGAAATCAAACCAGGACTTAAGGATTTTGATGAACTGGCGGATATACTTGAGGCGTTAGAAGTAGACGATTAAGTAAAAAAGCTATTTCAAGAAAAAGGCTATTGGAACAAACCAATAGCCTTTTTTATGCTAAATTCTCATTTACTATACTGTGTCAAATAAGTCTGAAGGTTCATAAGGACTGTTATCTCCTGTGAAAAATGATCCATCAATAAACCGATGGCTAACCCCAATGTCTCTTAACTCCATCAAATCATGGTCATCCAATTTAATTTTGGCAGCTGCCAAATTTCCTTTTATCCTATCCTTATTCACGGATTTGGGTATTACAGCAATATCTCTTGCAATTGACCAGGCAATTAGAATTTGACCCGCGCCTACTTTATGTTTATCGGCAATCTCTTTTACTACTGGATCAACCAATAATTTCGGATCATTTTCATGTTTTTCTGCCCTAGAATCAGGTGATCCCAGCGGAGAATATGCAGTCATTAAAATTCCATGCTCAATACAATACTCAACCAATCCATCCTGTGGCAAATAAGGCTGCATCTCTACTTGATTCATTTCAGGCAGCTGACCGCCAAGTTTCACCAATTCTTTGAGTTTTTCCTGATTGAAATTTGAGACGCCGATGTGTTTGGCATATCCCATTTCCTTCACCACTTGCATAGCTACCCAAGTCTCAGCGATGGAGACCTCATCGTAGGTATAAAAGTCCTCTCTTTCTTTTGGAAAGCCAACTCCAGCTTTAAAAGCTATTGGCCAATGTATCAGGTATAAATCCACATAATCCAATTTGAGATCGGAAAGTGTCTTTTGCAAAGCAGGCAAAACCTGTTCTTTTTTATGGGAATTATTCCAAAGTTTGGAAGTCACGAAAAGCTCCTCTCGCTTTACTAATCCTTCAGAAATTGCCTTTGCAATCCCCTCTCCCACTTCATTTTCATTTTGGTAAACGGCCGCGCAATCTATATGTCTGTAACCAGCTTCTATTGCCCAGTAAACAGCCTGGCTTACTTCTCCAGGCTTACTTTTCCAAGTTCCTAATCCGATTATTGGGAGTTTGTCTCCGTTTTTAAAGCTTAAGTTTTTCATATGATTTTAAAAATTTAGATTATGGTGTAGGTGAATACTAACACGAAAAGCCATGCATTTAATTCACTCGATTCTTTAAATATTTTCTAAATCTATTCATCACCCATAGATGAATTTTAGCTTGGGTATTCACATAAATCAGCCAAGGAAGTCTTGGGACAAACTCATGAATGGCTGAAATAATATATTTATTATCCAAAACTCCCCGAAATTCCAACCAGCCATGATCAAAGCGCTTCACCAGCCAGCCACCTGAAATATAAAACAACTGTCGACTTTCTTCACTTCTATCTGGGATCATGGTCAGCTGCAGCATAGGCTTTTTGGTCCACAATAGATAAAACACAATCTCGCCACTTTCGAGCATTTCTCCATTGATCCAGAACTTAAAGAATGAGGGCAGCCAGATATTATAACGCTGGGCAACCCAAGTCGCTGTATCTCCATGGGTATTAGCCATGCGCTGTATACTTCTCACTGTGTTCTTTACTTTGTCCAGAGGATAAAAGCTTGGACTTTTAAGCTCGATATCAGAATCTAACGCTGCTCTGACTGACTCTGTATAAGTCAGGTAATCAATATGCTTCTCTTGAAATTTCAATTCTTCAGAAACAGTTAACGTATGCTTTAAGCTTTCCACTAATGGAGAAACCAATTGAGGTGGAGATTCTCCAAAAAAGCCTACCCAAAGCTTAGAAAGCCCTAAAGAGAACACTGGAACAGAAAACACCAAACGCTTTTTCCCAAGCTGTACGGCAGTCAATTCTAGCATTTTTCGATAAGAAATCACTTCTGGGTTTCCAATTTCTATCGCTTCACCAAATACATTCTCATTTCCGACACAGGTATCAATAATATCTAAAGTATCTCTCAAAGAAATGGGTTGAGTCAAGGATTCTGTCCACTGTGGACACATAAGAACAGGTAAATTCGTTACCAGATTCTTGATCATATCAAAAGAAGAACCTCCTGGTCCTACAATAATCGAAGCACGGATAGCCGTAAGCTTTGCAGATCTGGAACCTAGGGTTTGTTCAACCTCTAGGCGACTTCTTAGATGTCTGGATAGACTTTCGCCAGTTTCTTTTGGCAGCAAACCTCCCAAATAGATAATCTGCTTTACTTTGTTTAAATGAGCCGCACGGCTAAAATTATCTGCAAGTAGCAAATCTGTATCTTCAAAACTCCCTTGATTTAGACGAGTAGAAGCATTCATTGAATGCACTAGATAGATCGCAACATCTACCCCATTCAGCACTTGGGTGGTGTTTGAAATTGAATACAATTCCACTTGCTTCCAAGTCACTTCCGGGTAAGGATTGTCTTTTACCTCTTTTCTACTAAGGGCAATAATATTGTATTTGTGGCGGAAATGGTAAATGAACCAGCGGCCCACATATCCCCCTGCACCAGCAATTGCGACAGTTGGTTTTGAAACAGAAATAGGTTGATTAGTTAATTCCATAATTGAGAGCTTAACTAACCAACCTATTAATTGATGGTCCTGTTCAGGATAAGTTTATTTTTCTTCGGCTATTTCCAAAGCTTCAGTCGTAGTGAAGTATTTGACTATCATATTTGGCACTTCCCATTCAGGCATATTCTTATTGGTGAAATAGTCCAAATACTTCTCAGTTACCTGAGCAAAATGCGCTTCATGACCATTATGATACTTCTCAGGGATGATCACCTTGTAATTACCGCTGCTGATTTTCTCTAGATCCAATCCAGGAAAACGATCCTGAAGTTTCTCTTTTACCAAGTTAGTCAAAGCATCATCCTGACCATCCAATAATTCCACATACAAGGTGGCGACATAATTCTCTTTCGCACCTTGCTGGATTACCAGGTTAGCTTTTGTACCTCGCATCATACTGTAATGCGTATCGGCAGCACCTTCTGGTGCCTGAAAATTCCAGATCACACTTACTTTAGAATGAACACCTTTCAAGGTGTAATTCATTTCCCCATTGCTATTTACACTCAGCTTATTGTCAGCGACGTTTTTCTGAAGAAAATCTGGGAATTCAGCTTTACCAGTTACCAATTTAAATTGCTCCAAATCCAAATCAGTTGACCACAGCTTGGCTGTTTGCATTTCCACATCACTTGTATCCAAAGTCACTCCAGGAAAAGCCTCCCATTGAATCAAATCCACCAAATGAGTAGTCACATCAACGATCCCTGTTCCTTCTATGTCTGTATCAAAAAACCAATCTGGCCTTACCAGAGGATTTCCCGATACATATTTGAAGAAATGGTGCACTGACTCCTTGGTGATTGCTGGATTTTCGAGTGTACCTTTTTCCAATTCCCCAAAAACGGCTGTATCCATACTTAGCTCTTTTTGCAAAATCGTACTGATCTCAAAGCGCTCTGTCATGATATCATACAGTAACAAATCCTTTTGAGCTGCTTCATCAAAAGCATTAAGCAGCTTTTTGAATCCATCCTTATTAATCACCAGAGGTTTATCTGCATATACATTGATCCCATTGGAGATAGCTGCAGAGATGTAATCAATCTTACGATCATTTTTCCCCGCTACCATCATCACATTTCCCGGCTTAGTCGAGATCATTTTCTCCAAATAATCCTCCCCAGTACTTACCTGTAAACTCCAGGCAGTTGGATCCTCTTCCCGATTGTTGTAGCCAGAAAGCCGATTCATATAATCTTTCAGTTCTGGTCCTTCCGGAGCAAAAACATAAACGGTAGAATCCACTTGTGGATACATTGATTTGTGAATCAAGCCAGCATGAAAATGTCCCGGATCAAGGGACATTATCGTAATCTCAGCTGTTGATTCAGGAGCTTCAGTCACAGTTTCTTTATTTTCGCAGGAAAACAAAATCCCTACCGCAAGAGCTGCTATAGCAGTGTTTTTCAAAATATTAGCTTTTTAGATTTTTACATAATTAGTGCCATAAGGCGCTCGCTGAGGTCTCTCCAACATAGAATTAGCCTCATCATCATTGACAAACTTCTCGATGCTAGCATCCCACTCTAATTTTCTTCCCAACTTCATGGAAATGTGTGTCAATAAACAAACCGAACAAGAACGGTGGCCTATCTCTACTGGGGAAAGCAATTCGTTATTTCCCTGAATTGCTCCAAGCCAATTGCCATGATGCTCGTCACTTCGGATCAATTGAATCTCATCTGGACCAATTACTGATTGCAAAATTTTTGGATCTGAAGCATCCAAAGCTCTTGCACTTCGCCCTTGCGCCACAGGATCGGAAGTAGAAGCGACATAAGAACCTCTTGAGACCCAAATCCATCCTTCCGTACCTTCATATCGAATACCATTTGGATATCCACCGCCAGTATACATAGTAATACCATTGTCGTATTCAGCTTTTGCATAAAAATCTCCATGCACATCCCAAAGACCTGACTGTGGAAATTCCGCTACGGCCTGAATAAATCTAGGGCCAGTTAATTCAGTATCCATTCCCCAAGCTGCAGAATCATAGTGGTGTTGCCCCCAACCGGTGATCATCCCAGCACCAAACTGCTCTCTTCTCAACCATCCTGGTCTGCCATAGCCAGTTACTGGGTGAACTCCTATCTCTGTGTACGGCACCTCCGGAGTAGAACCTAACCACATATCGTAATTCAAATTAGAAGGAATTGGCATTGGAGCAGCCTCAGGACCTGCTGGATCTCCAGGCAGACCAACTTTCACCGTATGAAGTCTACCTATTCTACCATTTCTAACTAGCTCCGCTGCAATTCTAAATTGCTCGCTGGATCGCTGCTGAGTACCTAATTGCAATACGGTACCTGATTTTTTTACTGCATTTACTAGTTGTCTTCCTTCTTTGATCGTAAGTGAAGTTGGCTTTTGTACGTAGACATGTTTACCAGCCAATGAAGCTTCCATTGCCGGCTGTGAATGCCAATGATCCGGAGTACTGATTACTATCGCATCTATATCCTTATTCAAGAGCATGTCCTTGTAGTCGCCGTATTGTTTCACGTCCAAATAGGCTTTGCCCATTTTTTTGGTGTAATATTCTTCAACTAGTTTTTTCCCATCAGCCATACGGTTGCTATCCAAATCGGAAACTGCAATAACTCTTGCAATGTCATGCTGCATTACTCCAGGTAAATCGTGGTCACGTGCAATTCTACCACAACCGATTTGACCAATATTTATCTGATTACTAGGGGCATTTTTTCCGAAAACTGAAGCAGGAACAATCGTTGGAAATCCGATCGCTGCACTTGCTAGGGCGCTGTTCTTAATAAATTCTCTTCTTTTCATAAGGTTATTTTTTAAAGGTTATATGGAATCTCGCAGGATCGAATAATCATACTTGTTTGTGACTATTTGTAGCTGTTTGATTTCATATTTCATAGGGGTTATTGATGCGAGTGTTTTATTTTCTAATTCGAAGTAAAAGCTTAATTCCAAACTGTGAATAAAGGATTTACTGATTACTTTCCCAATTACTTGACAAATGCTCTCCAATAGGATTCTGCTTCTTCAGCAGTCATTTTTCCATCGTAAACAATCATTCTATATTTCAACGAATACCGCTGATTAGGCTTAATCTCCCAAGATTCATGTCGGATCGGAGTGAACTCGATAAATACATTTCCTTCGCCATTATATTGGTCTTCAGGCCAAACACGAAGAGGTTCAGGAAAGGCTTTGTTAGTATTATGACTTAGGAAAAGAATTCCGCTTTCTCCTGAGACATCATCCGTTTTGCCTTGTACGATGATCCATTTAGCATTAGTACCATCTGCAGTCTTGCGGGCATCTCCTTCTGAAGTGAGAATGGTGCTATTGTTCTTTCCCCATTTCTCTGTAGCACGGAATCCAATTCCACCACCATAGCGGTAGTCATCAAGTAGAATTCCGCCAGGTATTTTAGTCTGGATTGTAGTGGTGTAATCTACCATATATCGACCTTTATCAGCTGGTTTTACTTTAATTCGCAGGTCCTCTTCAATAGCGATTCGCTCAGAATCCGGAGCTTTAAGATCTATGTGATTTTGCCTGACGTTTAGTTCAGCTGCTCCACCTGCTTCTTTTTTTGAAAGTACTTTGGCAAAATCTACCCTTCCTTTACCATCTCCTAAATTCCAGAAGTCAACCTCTCTACCGGAGATAGTAGCACGAGTCCAAGGACCCCAAATTCCATAGTGATGATAATGGTCTTTTGGTTGGATTCGTGTAAGTACTTGCCCCGATGGTGATGTTAAAGGATGTATAAAACCAGATTTTGCAAAATCTTTTTTAATGCCTTCAGGAACGTCTTCTGTGGCTGTTTGGTAAGTCAGAACAGCCTGATTACCAATCACGAAATCAATTCCGTTATCATCCTCTTTTAACGTTACTTTTTGCCCATACGCCAGCCCCATTAAACATAGGTAAAACACTGGTACGCAGAAAATTCTTTTGAATATCATATAAAATTCAGGTTATTGGGATTGAATTTTAAAGATATAGAATTCTCAATTATCGACTAACCCGTTCATCCAATTACCCCATGAAGAAGATTATTATCTACGGAATCGTTTTCCTAGCCAGTGTAAATTTCGCTCTTGCACAAAACCCTACAGAGATCCCGTTGGATCAAGACTGGAAAGACAAAATCACCGATTTGGCACCAGAAAAAGCCAACTTCCCATTCAAAAAGAAAAAGAAAATTTTAGTGTTTTCTCTGCATACAGGCTTTTGGCACTGGGTAAATCCTCACACTGCAGCAATGATTGAAATTCTTGGAGAAAAAAGCGGTGCATTTGATGTAACTACCAGCACAGACGTTGCCATGATGGAAAAAGACAAGCTTAAGGAGTTTGATGCTGTCGTATTTGACAATACCAATTCTAAGCCTAAATACAGAAATCTGTTTGTCGATGTATTCAGCGAAGATGCTTCCATGGATAGCGTGGACGTTTGGGCAAAGGCAAAAGAATTGGAGAATAACATCATCCAATACGTGAAAAAAGGAGGAGGAATTCTAGTAGTTCATGGTGGAAATACCATGCTAAATAACTCTATGGAGTTTTCCAAACTTACTGGAGGCAGCTTCGACTATCATACTAAGCAGCAGGCGTTCCAGGTACGAATTGAAGACCCTTCTCACCCATTGACCAAGTCACTACCAGCCGAAGGATACAATCACGTGGATGAGCCTTATTTCTACAAAGGAGCTTACGATGACTTGGATTTTCATCCATTGACGTACTTCAACAATGCGGAGATTGAAGGTCAGCGTAAAGGTCAAGAAAAGACTTCAGGCAAAACTTATGTATCCTGGATCCGAAAAGACGGTAAAGGCAGAGCGATGTACATCTCTACTTCACACAATGCGCAAAGCTTCGAAAATGCTGATATCCTAGCCTACTTCCTTGATGCACTTCAGTATGTAGCTGGGGATGTAAAAGTGGATGAAACACCTATTGGTAAGTAAACAGTATTCAGTTTTCAGTTTGCAAAAGGCAGTGGACCTAATCTCACAATAGGTTATTTTCACTGCTTTTTTAATTTTTTACTAATGAATAAAAGACTTTTTGTAGCTATAATCTTGATGGCTGTTGTTGCATTTTTTTACAGCAAATATGTGAGGAATGTTCCGGTGGTAATTCCTTTTGAAGTAATCAGAAACTCCATAATTTTTGATATGGAGATCGAGGGGGAAACCTATAATTTTTTCTTTGATACAGGCGCCGGTACTATTGTTTCACCTGAGCTTAAGGATAAACATGGACTAGATTCTATTGGAAATTATCAGATGATGGATTTTTATGGTAATACTGCAACAATCACTACCTCAACCCTTCCTGAATTAAGGTTAAATCAGCTATCCAAAAAGAACTTAGAAGTTGCAATTCTAAGGCCACTTCAAAATTTCCAATTTTGCGATATTAAGATAGATGGTATTTTAGGGTTAGAGTATTTTGATGGTAAAGTCATAAAATTAAACCTCAGAAAAGGTGAACTGACTGTAGCTACTGCTATTACATTTTTAGAGGAAGATTTCGGTTCTCCTCTTCCGCTAACTTACAAACATGGTTTAAAAAGGACGCATCTTGATATTCATTATTCCGATTCTACATTCTCCGAGAATGTGCTATTTGATACCGGTGCTTTAAATGACTTATTAAGGCTAAGCAATACATCCCTTCAAAAGCTTTTAAAGGATAGTATTTTAAATACCAATAACATACTGGACACCATTTACATCAATGAAAGTAAAGGTCTGATAGGGGCACAAAATGATTCTATAAATTATCGTGTACATATCCCAAAACTAAAAATAAGCGAATATGAGTTTTTGAATCCGGTGGTTAACACTTTTGATTCCTGGAATGAAAGCTCCATCCTCGGTGCAGGAATTTTGGCGAAAGGAGTAATTGTCCTGGACTTGCTCAACGATGATTTCTACTTCAAGCCCTATCCCGATGCTATTTTGGATTATCGAAGTCCTCTTGACTTCCTTACATCAAACGGTAGAGTACTACATGTCAAAGATTCATCCAATGCCTACAAAGCAGGGGTGAAAAAAGGGCATCTATTACGTGTAGCAAACGGAATAAAACTGGACTCCATGTCGCTATGCGAACAGCAAACTATGGATTGGATTGAATTTTACAATCAAAAAAACATAAAGTTTACATTCGAATCTGAAGACGGACAAATCATCTATAATTACACCGCCCAAGAACCCGAGAATGACTGATAAATAAACACATATGTTTATCCCGGCAATCCAAAATCAACTATCCAAAATCGCAAATCCCTACGCTTTCTTCACAAATTCACTTTTCAACGCCATAGAGCCAAAACCATCGATTTTGCAGTCGATATTGTGATCCCCTTCCACCAGACGAATGCTTTTTACTTTTGTACCAGCCTTGATTGGTTTTGGAGCTCCTTTTACCGGAAGATCTTTTACGATGGTCACCGCGTCGCCATCCGCCAAAATGGTCCCGTTCGCATCTTTAACTACTAGTCCTTCAGGTTCTTCATCATTAGAATTTTCCAAAGTCCACACAAAACTGCATTCCGGACAAATCAATTTACCATCTAATTCATAACCGTAAGGAGACTGACATGCAGGGCAAGGAGGTGTATTTTCCATGGGGCGAAGATAAAATATTTTCTTCACCCGAGAAGAAAAAGCTATCTGCTAAGTAGGGCTACACTGCAGAGCTACATTCTCAGAACCTCAATAAACGGGCGTAAAACTATGAACTACCGCCTCAGCAGCAATTCGTCCAGATGCCATAGCTGCATTGATTGAGCCATTCAATAAATAATCTCCAGCTAAAAATACGTGATCAGAAATCTTGCTTTCAGTAAATGGAATAGTGCCTTTCATATCTTCTACAGTAGGAATTGCATATTCGATATAATATGACTTCACAAACTTGAAATATTCCGCACTAATTCTAGAAATTGACTCCAACTCTGCCTGAACTGCTTTGATCAACTCCTTCTCTTTCAGATCAGAATCCAAAATCGAAACAGAAAGCAATGCCCGGCCAGTAGTAGAATAAGCAGACGATACATCACTCATAAACACCATGTTATTAATCAGGTGATTTTCCCCTGGAATCAAGCCCAGCATAGCTCTATTCATGAATGATTTATGCAGAGAAAAATACAGGTTAATCACCGACCTTGAAGGTGCAAATTGCCCCTCCATCTGCTTCATGAACTTATCTGGCTGTGTAGCTACTATAATTCTATCAGCCTCCAAAGTCTCGCCATTTTCAAGCTGAATAGTTTTACCAACCAACTCAGAAACCTTGGTCTTAAATCTAAACTCTGTCCTAGCCAATTGCTTTTTGAGCATGTTTGGAACCTCTATCATACCTTTTTCCGGTATGCCACCTAGTCCTTGAGAAAACATTTTAAACACAAACTCAAACATTCTGGAGGAGGTTTTTAAGTCCTTTTCCAAAAATATCCCTCGAAAAAAAGGCTTGAAAAAGTTAGAGATTATCTGATCCGAAAATCCGTAATCAATTAAATATTTATGGGTAGTTGTAGAAGTCTCATTGAATATATCTTCAATCGATTTATTCTTTAGCATTTGAGTTAGATTAAACATTTTGACCTTATCCAAAAAGCTTCCAACATGAGAAAAAGCCATGCTGACCACTTTCAGCGGATTACGCAAAGGATCAGAAATAATGAAGGTTTCATTCTCTCCAAATATTACCGCTCCCGGTTCAAAATATTTAAGATTTAATTTCGACAGATCTAGGTATTTCTTCACTTCTGGATAAGCCGTCAACAAAACCTGAAAACCATGGTCTAACAGAAAACCATCTACTAAGTCTGTTTTTACTCTACCTCCTACGCTATCACTTCCTTCCAATATAACTGGTGAAAAACCCGCTTTTTCAAGTTCAATCGCCGCAACCAACCCCGCTACACCCGCACCAACTATAAATATTTTTTGATCTTTCATCTATGAGATTTCTTTTATAAAAAACTTACAAAAAAAGCTTTTGGTAAGGATATTCAAATTTAACTCGCTCAAGTAAGCATTGTTTGGAAGTATGAGAAATTACCCTTCACCAACTATCTTGTAATAACTGCCTGATCTTAAATTAAGATCTTCTTTATGCTCGCTTGAAGCTGCAAATTGAACTAAATTTTATCAATAAACCGCCTCTACCGGTATTCATATTTAGAGGACTTGAATTTGGAAACCGGTCCATTTCTCAGTTTTGTTACCGAAACTAAAAATAAATAAAACCTCTTCTTACAGTCCTGTTCATAGTTCTAACAGGAATGATTAGAGTTTGGGAAAAAATCATATTGAACTAAGTATTCATTGCTATATCACGTTCAAAGTACCCTTGTTATTGATTGATAAATAGCTAGTTAAAAGTTAATCCAAAAAGAAAATCAATTTCTAATATGCTCCTAAAAGAATATTAATACGCTGACTATTGAAAAATCAAGCAACTCATACTAGATCATTAAAAGCTCAAAATCAAACTAATCGAAACCAAAGTCTGTAATTCCCCGTAGCGTAGGGTCATGAGCTAAGTATTAAGGCAAGGCTAAAACTCCACTTAAATCGCTGAAAATGAAAAAGTTATTTTTATACATGGTATTTACTATAACTACCATAGTTCCTGCATTTTCTCAAAGTATAAGCTCACAGATTTACGATTTCAATTTAGATCTCCCAACGTTTGAAAGCGATCTTGAATTTGATCTTGCACAAGGCTCAAGCAAATCATCTGAAGCAATTCAGTTTAGGCAGTTCAAAAACTTAGAAGATTTTCAGAACACAATCGAAAATAAAAACCTCCCATATAGACAAGACGAAAATTTAGTAGTCGTTAATCCTGATCCGGTTTATTCTTTGAGAATTTTGAAACCAACAGGGAATTATCCCATTCAGGTCTATAAGCCTGATTCTACAAAAAACTATACGCTATTAATTAAAAAATTCTAATTCGTCTTGTTCAGTAGGAGAAGTCAATTTCATTAAGCTTTCCAGCTTCTGTTAGCCTTTTTTTCGGCTTGATTTTTCTTGGCCTTTAGCCGTTTTTCTATTGCTCCTTTTTTAGGTTTGGTAGCTTTTCTTACGCGTTTCTTAAAAAATGCTTTGCGTAACAGGTCCTCAAACTTTCTGATCACGAGTTCCTTATTCTGAATCTGAGAGCGCTTTTCCTGAGATTGGAGTTGGAGCACACCTTCTTGGTCAGTTTTTGTACGCAACTTCTCTAATAACATTGCCTTTTCTTCTACACTTAAAAGTCCAGAATTAGGGATATCGAACTTTAACTGGACTTTGGTTTCGACTTTATTGACGTTTTGCCCTCCCGCTCCTCCGCTTCTGGAGGTTAGAAACTGAAGCTCACCAAGGAAGTCCCCTCGTTTTATTCGTTCCTCTATATTTCTCTCTTTGTAATCCATCTCTTTACATTTAATCAGCTGGGTCTTTAAATTAGTATTTGACCAACCAGCACGAAAATAAAATTAGGTGTAAACTTTTCCCTAAAAAAGAGAAAGTAAATAGTAATTTGTTACTTGACTTAACTCTGAAACCCAAAAACAATATGAAAAATAGAAGAGAATTCCTCCTAAAATCAGCCCTTGGCATAGGTGGACTTGCATTAGCCCCGTCTTGGCTGCAAGGTGCTCCAGCTATAATCAAGTCCTTCAACAAGCCAAACTCTTTGATCAATGGAGTACAGGTGGGTTGCATCACTTACTCATTCCGATCCATGCCTGATCAAAGTGCTGAAGCTACGCTCAAATACGTGGTGGATTCAGGACTTTCGGCTATAGAACTCATGGGAGATCCTGCTGAGTCTTTCGCAGGCAAGCCCGTAAATCCTGTGAATATGCAGGAAATGTATCCCTTGAGAAACAAACAAAGACGAGGTGAAGAACTCAACGCTGAGGAGAAAGCCAAGCTAGCTGATTTGAATGCACAAGCTGATGCCTATTCAAAAGAAGTCGCAGAGTGGAGAAGTAAAGTAGGAACTGCTCCTTTCGAGAAAATGCGGAAAATGTATAAAGATGCAGGCGTAAGTATTTATGCTTTCAAGCCTAATGCCTTCGGAATGAATGCCTCCGATGAGGAAATAGCTTACGGTATGACAGCTGCAAAAGCTCTTGGTGCTTCGCACGTCACGCTTGAACATCCTTCTAATGATGAGCATACGCTTCGATTAGGGAAATTGGGAGCGAAATATAAGATGTCGGTCGGTTATCATGGACATGAGCAAGAGACTTTCACATTTTGGGATACGGCTTTGGAGCAAAGCAAAAGAAACGGCTTGAATCTAGACGCTGGGCATTACATCGCTGCCGGAAATACAGACCTGATTCCTTTGATAGAAAAACAGCATAGTCACATCCTAAGTATGCATACCAAGGATAGACAAACGCCAGAAAATGGGAAAGGAAATCTACCTTGGGGAACTGGCGATACACCAATCCCAGAACTACTCAATCTTATTGCGAAAAATAAATATAAGTTCCCGGCAACCATAGAGTTAGAGTACAAAGTCCCTGAAGGTTCAGATGCAGTAAAAGAAGTTCAGAAATGTGTTGAATTTTGTGAAAAAGTGCTAGCTTAGATCAAAGATTTTGTTCTCCATGCAAAGTTTTTCAAACTATTTTTTGAAGCGGCGGTCGTGAAACACGCCGCTTTTTTTTTGATCAAAAAAAAACCACAGCTCCCGCTGTGGTTTTTAATATTAAGTTTTATGTATATCCGCTTTGTTACCAGTAAATAGATAAAAGCGACTTAATAGATGGTATACTCTAGCTTTGAGGCCGCTTCGGTCATCGGTCATCGGTCTTCTAGCCAACCAAAGAAAGAATCTAAGGTGACTGGCATCATTGCGGATAATCATATTAAGTTTTATAGTTCTTGTGGATTATTTAGAAAACATGGTAAACATCCACATTCTCTTCTCTAGATCCCCTACAAATGTTGTGAGCAAATCTGCCGAAGCGATATCATCAGCTTCTTCAGCGGCCTTAGCAGCTTTTCTATGAGATTGAGCTAGACTTCCTAGTCCATCAATTACATGCTTCACACATTCATCACCATTAGATACATCTGTGATCTCTTTGTGAATGGTGTTTTTCAAATAATCGGAATATGCATGTAAAGGTTTGAATCCAATAGTCACAATTCTCTCTGCCAATTCATCTATATTTTCATACAGCTGAGTATATAGCTCTTCAAATTTGATGTGTAGGTCAAAGAAGTTCTCGCCTTTCACATTCCAGTGAAACCCTCTCACATTTTGGTAGAAAATATGATAATCAGACAGCAAATCATTCATTTTATCTGATACATTTTTCATGGCTTTATTATCCAATTTCAAATGATTTCCGAGTGTTGCTTTTTGAGTATTCATATGTTATTCTTTTTTTAGATTAAGTTTTAAAATTATACTATTAATTATCCAAGGGGCGTGCCATGATCAGCCCACCCATAGGAACTAACGCCAACTAACCTCTTTGACTAATAGTCTTTGGAAAATCGTTTCATAGGACAAATTATATCTATAAACAGGCTTATTAGAATCCTATCAGCTTCAAAACCTTCCCGAAAAAAATTCCCCAATCCGTTGAAAAATTAGCTCATCAGCTATGTATTTTACAATAAAAGTGTCCTCAAAAAGCAGCTGAATAGAAAAAAACGTTGACTTCAATTTAAGATTATTGGAATAAGAACTTTCTTCAATTCTGGTCTTTTGGCAGTGCAAACAATTCCAAAAAAAAACCCGGAACTAAGTCCGGGCTAAAATGTATGTATTACTTATAAATCGTATTGCTTCATTTTGTTAAAGAGGGTTTTTCGATCTATTCCCAATTGCTTTGCTGCCTGAGTCCTGTTGTATTTCACTTCTTCTAATACTTTTTTCAAAACTTCGGCTTCGGCCTCAGCTGCTGCATCCTTCAGATTCAATGGTATTTTGCTTGGCTTAGCATCTGAGTTTCCAGAATCTGAGTCTATGAAATTAAACTTTTGAGAGTAGACGATTTCTGGAGGAAGCGCTGAAACAGACATTTTACCTCCGTCAGTTAATAAGGTAGCCCTGCGGATCACATTAAGCATTTCACGAAGATTACCAGGCCAAGGATATTCTTTCAGCACATCCATCACTTGTTCTTCAAAACCAAATACTTTTTTATTTAACTCCGCATTTGATAACTCAAGGAAATGATAGGCAAATGCTTCGATATCGGCAGTCCTGTGTCTCAAAGGAGGCACTGTAATACTAAATTCATTGAATCTAAAATAAAGGTCTTCTCTGAATTTACCTTCAGAAACAGATTTACGAAGGTCTTCATTGGAAGCTACTAATATTCTTACATCAATTGACTTATCCTTAGTCCCCCCTATTCTTCTCAGTTTTCGCTCCTGAACCAATCTTAATAATCCCACTTGGGTTTCATAAGACAAATTAGCGATCTCATCCAGAAAAATTGTCCCACCATCAGCTAGTTCAAATTGACCGGGTTTTTCTGATAAGGCTCCGGTAAAAGCTCCTTTTTCGTGACCCCATAATTCACTTCCTGCAAGCTCTTTGGTCAAGGCTCCACAATCTACCGCGATGAATGGTTTACCGGCACGCTCACTTTGATCATGGATCGTACGAGCTATATTTTCTTTACCAGCTCCACTTTCTCCATAAATCACCACACTAAGACTAGTCGGTGCTACTAATGCTACCTCTTTATATAATTTCTTTGACTCAGCTCCTGTTCCTTTGAGAAATTTGGAGTCTGTTTTCTGAGCTTTCGAATTAGAATCTTTTTTGAGATTATTTGCTTTGGAAAAAGTTTCTGTGTTTGACTTATTTGCTTTAGATGCAGCTAGTGCGCGTTCAATTAGATTGATTATTTCATCAGGAATCAAAGGTTTGGTAACGTAATCAAACGCACCATTTTTGATCACTTCAACAGCAATTTTCACATCAGCGTAGCCTGTAATAATTGCCACTTGAGTGCCTGGAGATATCTCTCTAACTTTCATTAGCACATCTCTACCCTCCATATCTCTGAGCTTGAAATCACAAAAAATAAGATCGAAAAAAGTCTTTTTGACCATGTCAAGGCCATTTTTCCCTGAAATAGTTGTTTCTACTTCAAACCCCTTTTTAGTCAGAAATCTTTCAAGAAGCTGACAAATATCTATGTTATCGTCTATTACGAGAATTTTAGCCATGATTTATTTGATGTTGGAGGTGTTTAATAACTGGCTCTGGACTACCTGATCCAATCGAGCAATGTTGAAGGGTTTACTTAAGAAATCTAATGCTCCATATTGAATAGCTTCCATTTTTACTTCGTTATGATCGAAAGCACTCATCATGATTATTTTGGATCGGAATTCACTGGAGTTGATATGTTTTAATTCATTCAAGCCATTGCCATCAGGCAGGTTCACATCCAAGAATACTAATTCTGGCTTAGAGTCATTAAATAATTTTCTTCCCTCTTTTAGTGTACCTGCGACAAGGACAGAAAAACCTTTTCTGCCCAAAAATCTGGATAAAAGCGATCTGATTTCAGGCTCATCATCTATAACTAATATTAGTTTATTCTTCATCACGTAGTCTTCTTAGCTCCTCAATCCTAGGTACATTCATTTTTTTTAATTGTCAGGTAGTAATTTTACATGTGGAAAAGATGTAAGAAAAGGCGCGACAACAAGCCGCACCTTTTCAAATTCTAAACCTATTTTCACTTCACTTTTTCTACTTTTTCTTTTGCTGCCTGAATAGCGGATTTAGTCGCCTCTACTCCTTCAGACTTAACTTCCAAAAACTTAGTCTTCATATCACCAAGAAGGGATTGAAAGTCACCAATAAGATTATTCAATTTCTTTTTTTGCGGTCCAAAATCATCCTTATTTTTATAAAGATATGCTCCTACCAATGCTCCGGTTATAAGTCCGCTTAACCATAGTGTTTTATTTACTGCTGATTTAGTCATAGTGTTTTTTAAGTTTAGAGATTAAATATTTTTTTCTTTGAAGTTTTCAATTTAAGGTCTCTTGAATTGTTTGCAATCGAACTTAAACTTGAACTCCTTTGCTTGTATAACTGTCAAATCTCGAATGAGTTTCCATTTGACCTTTATAATTTAGTTATTTGGGCTAGCAAGTTTTCGCTTGCATCTAAATTGATCGACCAGAAATCAATCTGAAAATCACAGCAATAATTGCTATTACCAGTAATACATGGATTAATCCTCCGGCGCTGTAAGCGAAGACTCCTACGAGCCAGCCTATAACCAGAATGACTGCGATGAAATACAATAAAGAACTCATAGTGTTGTTGTTTAGGTTGGTTATCTAGTTTATATCTTTTAACTCAAGTGGTATGCCTTTTTAACACAAATCAATGAAACCGTCGCCAAATCCTCTAAATAGCCTAATAATCACGATTGATTAAATATTTAAGGAAAACCCGTCGGTATTTTTGAGTAACAAATTCCCCAATTCAAGGAAAATCTATATGACAAAGAACGAAAACCCATCCATCCGTCAGGTCAAAATATACTCGATCGTGACTCTAATCCTGATTGTGGTGGGAAGTGCTATCTCTTATTGGACAGCGGGAAGAATAGAATTTTATACCAATGCGGTCATGCATACCTCAAATGTACTGCAGAGAGCAGGCGAGTTGTATTCCAGCATTCTTGAGAGAGAAACTAACATCAGGGGTTACGTGATCACTGGAAATGAAGAGTTTTTGACAAACTATAGGCAATCCAATATTGATGCAGACGTTTTGTTGACACAATTGCAGAATTTGACAGTGGACAATGGCGTGCAACAGAATAATATTGAAGAACTCAGAGGCTTAATAAACACTAGAGTCAGGACCTTTGAAGCTACCATTGACTACATCGAAGAACATGGCGATTTGGAAGGATTCCTGGATTCTAGTAAAGCCAATAATGCCCTTAGTGGCTATATAATGATAAAAAATGCGGTTTTACGCATCAATGAAGTTGAAAACAATCTTTTCCAGGAAAGAAACCAAAGCTTGATCAATAATATCAATGCATTACCTTTTATCGTTGGCCTTATTTCTATCTTTTCAATCACTATTGGATTGGTGACTTTTTTCTCTATCTACCAATACAATAGAGCTCAAGTGGCTGCAGATAGTGACAGAACTATTTTTCAGGAAAAACTCAAAGATCAAATAAACCTGCTGGATGACTCCAACAAGGAACTGGAACAATTTGCATATGTCGCATCCCACGATTTGCAAGAGCCACTACGAAAAATCACAGCGTTTTCAGACCTACTTAAAGAACAATTTGCCGATAAACTAGAAGGCGATGGAGAACTATACCTTAATCGTATCACAGCAGCTGCAATTCGGATGAGGCGATTAATTACCGATCTTTTGGAATACAGCAGAGCCGGTAAAATTGAAAATGACCAAATTAAGGAAGTAAAACTGTCAAAAGTCATCACGGAGATGCTTGAAGACGTAGAAGTGGCCATTCAAGACAAATCTGCTAAAATAAACGTAGGGAATTTACCTGATGTCTATGGTGCTGAAACAGAGTACCGACAAGTATTTCAAAACCTAATTTCAAATTCAATCAAATTCTCCAAACCAGACACAAATCCAGAAATCTCAATTACTTCAGAAGCAGCAAGTACTGAACTTGTGAAAAAATTTCCAACCCTTGATAAAGAAGAGAAATATCATTTAATTAAAGTATCTGATAATGGAATTGGGTTTAACAAAGAATACTCGGATCGAATTTTTTCGATCTTCCAACGGTTACATGGCAAGAAAGAATATGAAGGGACCGGTATAGGACTTTCGATTACTCGCAAAATCATCGAGAAAAATGGCGGAGTAATTTTTGCAGAGAGTAGTCCTTCTAATGGCGCCATATTTAACATAATCCTGCCATTTATCAGTACTTAATACAGTAATAGTTAGGACTAGCTTTATTTCTAAAAATCATACCTATCTTTTCATCAGAATCTAACCCTTGTTCGTCAAAGACTTCATGCTCATGTCCTTCGAGAAACCCATCCAAATCCTAGTCGCAGAAGACGATGAAGATGATAAATTATTAATTTTAAAAGCCTTTGAAAGAACTTTACCAAAGGAAAAAGTCACCTGCGTTGATGATGGTGAGGCACTTTTGAAATATTTAAAGCGCATCGCACCATACAATGACCTGCTGAAATACCCTAGACCAGATATTATTCTGCTTGATCTTAATATGCCTCGAGTAGGTGGTAAAGAAGCGCTCGCTGAAATTAAAAGTTGCGAAGACCTTAAATCTATTCCGGTCATTATATTCACTACGTCCAGTAATGTTGATGATATACAGATTACCTATAAAATGGGGTCAAGTAGCTTTATCACAAAGCCTGGATCATTTGAAGAATTAGTCAAAGTCACTGAAGAAATTGAAAATTATTGGTCGAAAACTGTATTGTTACCAGACTAATCAAAAAATATGTTTAGCGGAAAAATTATAAAAGTACTTTATGTAGACGATGATCCAGATGATTTTTTATTGGCATCTAGTCTTCTCAAAAAAATCACTGATACCACCTATATACTAGAAGGAGCTACTAGTCTTGAGGAAGCCATTCCAAAACTGGATGAAAGCTTTGACCTGTTCTTAGTCGATTACAGATTAGGGAAAGACACAGGATTAGAACTTATCCGCGAGATAAAATTAGTTAGAAAACACGCTCCTGTAATCATGCTCACGGGTATGAGTACCGGAAACATCGATAAAGAAGCGCTTAACCTTGGCGTTTCAGATTACCTAGTTAAAGGTGAATTTGATGCGCAGACTCTCGATAGAACGCTGAGATATGCTATTCGAGACGCGCAGTTGATGGAGTCTCTTTCTAGTGCAGCAGTTAAGTTCAGATCGATATTCGAGCTCGCCACTGATCCATTTCTTTTAATGGATTACGAAGGTGAAATTTTGGAAGTCAATCCCGCCTTTCAGAAAAAATTCGGACTCAAAGCACATGATCCAAATTCTGATGAAACTTATTATTTCAAAGACTTATTGCCTGATGAATCTTCACGTCAAGAATTGGAGCAATTATTCTTAAATGGCGAGGAGCTATACGATATGGAAGCCCTCTTGACTATCGAACATGGCCATTCCATCAATAGCTTGATAAGCATAGTCAAGCAGGATGTAAATATTTATCAAGTTCTTATCAAAGATCTAAGTGCCATCAAAGCGAAAGAAGAGGAAGAACATAATCTTAAAAAATTCTCTTCTACAGGCAGAATAGCGAGGCTGCTTGCGCATGAGGTCAAAAACCCATTGACCACCATTCTCCTATCTGCTGACCAGCTTCATATGGAGCTACCTGAGTCAGTGTTAGTAGAAAGTGGAGATTTGATTGACGTTATCCGCAGGAATTGCGACAGAATAAATCATCTGGTGACTCAACTGTTAGATAGCACAAGATTCACAGAATTGGATGCTAAAAATCATTCGATCAATACCCTTTTAGATGAAGCGCTGGAGCATGTCAATGACCGGATAGATTTTAAGGGAATTACCATTCAAAAACAATATCAAACCGATATCTGCGACATAAGTGTAGATGGTGAAAAAATTAAAATCGCATTGATAAACCTTATTGTAAATGCAATAGAAGCCATTCCAGAAAAAGCAGGAAAGCTCATTTTAAAAACATCCATTAAAGAAAATCAATGCCGAATTGAAATCAAGGATAATGGTGAAGGAATTCCCAAGGAAAATCTAGAACGACTATTTGAACCATTCTTTACCAGCAAAGCAGCTGGCTCCGGTCTTGGGCTTACCAATACGCAAAACATCATTTTAAGTCATGGTGGATCTATTCGAGTAAAAAGTGAAGTAGGTAAAGGGACTTCTTTTTTAATCACTTTTAATATTCCGAGTTAAATAATCTAAGTACCCTAAAGAGAGGGTGAAATCGACTTCCAACTATCTATTGCAAAATACTTTTAATGATAGAATTTCAAGGGAAATTAGCTGCATTTGAGTTCAACCATTGGCAATATCACATTCCAATTTCCGATGGTATCTCCAAGCAAATGATGGATGAAAATCATCGTCGGGTTTTGGTATGGATAAAAAACGAAGGACCATTTCATATGGCGCTGATGAAAGCAAAGGATTATTGGTATGTCCTGATTAATCAGGAGCTGCGCAAGCGGTTGAACCTATCCGAAGAGACCTCCTTTTCGCTTAAAATAGATCGAGATCACAGCGAATATGGCCATGAAATGCCAGAAGAACTTCAAGTCCTGATGGATCAGGATGAGGAAGGTGCTACCTTTTTCAAAAGTCTAACTCCAGGAAAGCAACGAATGATGGTTTATACTGTGACAAAGGTGAAAAATCCGGAAAGTCGAATGAAGAAAGCACTAGCAATTATTCATCATCTCAAACTCGTCAAAGGAAAGTTAGACTACAAGCAACTGAATGAGTTGATAAAGTATTACAATAAGTTATAGTAAATACGCGCTGTCTTAGCTTACTTTTTGTATTTTGAATTTTACTCAATTTTTACCGCTATAATGAAGAAACTGCCAGACATAAATTGTGATTTAGGTGAAGGCATGCCAAACGAAAAACAGATCTTTCAATTCATAGATACAGCCAGTATTGCATGTGGAGGTCACTTTGGGGATGAAAACTCAATCAATGAAAGCTTGGAATTAGCTTTGATTTACAAGAAAAAAGTTGGTGCTCATCCCTCCTATCCTGATCAAAAGAATTTCGGAAGGAAAACTATGAAGATTTCTGATAAGGATCTTAAGAAGTCAATTTTGGTTCAAATATTAAAATTTGAACAATTGGCAGAGAAATCTGGAATCACAATGGATCACATCAAATTCCATGGAGCCTTATACAATGAAGCCGCAGCGGACGCCGAATTGGCGGATAGTCTCACAGATTTTATCGCTAGTCATTTCCACAATACCCCGATTTTTGCTCCCCCACATTCTCAGTTGGAAAAGTACATCAAGCAGAAGAATTTGTGCCAGCGAGTTGAAGTTTTTGGAGACAGAAGGTATTTGGATAATTACCAGTTGGTGCCAAGGTCAGTATTTGGGTCTCATTTGATTTCAGAAAGTGAAATCTCCCCCCCGCTCAAATCTTTGCTTGAAAAAGGCTATTTGCTATCAGATTCAGGCAAAAAACTACCTTTCCAGCCTGACACCATTTGCTTCCATGGAGACAATCCAGGAATACAGGACTTTTTGCCAAGAATCAGAAAAAAATTCTGGACATGAAACCGAAGTTCAAACAAATCTCTCCTTTGATTTGTGAATTTGAATGGGAATCCAACGTGTCAGATCTATTGCTAGAAGAGCAACTAGGCTTCAAATCGGCACTTGAAAAAGACTTTAGCGCTGAACTGTGTGAACTTCGAATGGGATTCAAAACCGTTTCAGTTTTATTTTCAAAACCGAGAATAGATTTTGAAATCAAAAACTGGCTGGAATCCATTTCTTTGGAAAAATCAACCCATTCACTGCCAGAAAAAATCTGGGAAATCCCAGTGTGCTATGCTTCAGAGACTGGCCGAGATCTGGAATCCTTAGCAAAGACTAAAAAGATAAGCGTAGAAGAATTAATAACGCTGCATTCCAAGCCACTTTACAGGCTTCATTTCTATGGTTTTCTACCTGGATTCATGTATTTAAATGGACTTCCAAAAACCCTTCATACTTCAAGAAAAAGCGTTCCAGATCGAGAAGTTCCAGTTGGTTCTGTAGCTATCGGCGGCGTACAAACTGGAATCTATCCCTCTTCCAGTCCCGGTGGCTGGCATTTGATAGGTCAAACTCCACTACCTTTATTTAACCCTAGTTTAGACATCCCAGTATTTGCGGAAGTTGGAGAGAGAATAAAATTCACTCCAATTACTTTTCAGGAATTTGAGCATTTAAAAAGAAATCCTAAACCACCAAAGTTCAGATGATACGGGATATCGGCTATATGAAAATCCTAAAAACCGGTCCTGGAACCTCCATTCAGGATTTGGGGAGAGTTGGATTTGCCCAGTTTGGCGTTCCCAGTTCTGGGACTTTGGATTTGCGCTCGTTTGCTTGGGTAAATCATTTGCTTCAAAACGAAGAATCTGACGCAGCTCTGGAAATTTGCCAGCCGGGATTGAATGTAAAATTTGATGCACCTACTTTGATTTGCCTTGGTGGTGCCAAAGTAGCTGTAAAGCTTAATGGAAATGTTCTTTCTAATCCCAGTTTACTGCCTATTCAAGCAAATGATCTTCTGGAAATCGGCTCTATGGAAATTGGGGCAGTGCTTTATCTAGGCATCAAAAATGGATTTCAGGCTGAGAAAATGATGAACTCCAGAAGTTGGTTTGAAGGAATTACAAAGTCAGGTTCCGCCAAAAAAGAGCAAAGTATCCCCTATTTCACAATTCAGGAAATCCCAAAGATGACTGCTTCCAAAGTAAAACTAGATACAAGTTGGCTACAGGAAAAAATCATAGCAGCTTATCCTGGGCCTGAATGGAACTTATTAGATAAAGATTCACAGGAAAAGCTTGAATCCAGTGAGTTCACGATCTCGGATCTAAAAAACAGAATGGCAATTCAACTCACGGAATTACTTCCAAACAATATCCCTGAGATGGCAACTTCAGCAGCTTTCCCTGGAACAGTCCAACTTACCTCAGGAGGTAGATTATTAGTGTTGATGATGGATGCTCAAGTTACTGGAGGATACCCTAGAATTCTACAACTTACAGAACATTCAATTTCACTCATCGCTCAAAAAAAGCCACAAGAAAAAATCATTTTTAAACTAAAAAAGCTCTGATTTCTCAGAGCTTTTTTTTTAAACTGGCTAATTCAAAATATTATCTACCCTTAGTCGGGTCTGTGTGATGGAAAGCTAGTTATTAGTAAAAACCTCAAGGAATATGAAAACTTGTTGACTGACATGAATTTTATGAGAGTTCACAATAGTTTTTTGATCAATCTACAAGAGGTGAAAAAATTCGTCAAATCTGAAGGAGGCTACATCGTCATGAACAATGATAAGCAAGTCAGTATTTCCAATTCCAAGAGAGATGATTTCATGAAGCGAATGGGAATTTGACTTTTTTAAAAAAATTCCCAAAAAACACGATTCAAATTTGAGTGAAGTAAAATAGCCTGTTATCTTAACGTATCATTTTTATAACCCAAAAACCATGGATGCAGGCTTAAAATCAAATATTTTGTCTCAGGGAATGAACCCTGATACCGTAGCACAACAAATTCAACATTTCGAAAACGGCTTCCCTTTTCTCAATATCACAGCACCAGCCACACCTGGAGATGGAATAAAAGTTTTGAGTGATAAGGAGCTAAGGCATTTCTTGATAACCTATCCAGAAAAAGCATCCAAAGTTGAAGTCTTGAAATTTGTTCCTGCCAGTGGGGCGGCATCTCGAATGTTTAAAGATCTTTTCGCTTTTCTGGAAGGTGATGGCGATATCAGCAAATCTGCTTTTGTTCAGAAATTCATGAACAACATCGAGAAGTTTGCCTTTTATGAAGATCTTGATGAAGTCTTAGAAGGTCAGGGAAGTAGCATATATCATGCGCTTGACACAAAAGATTATAAAAGCATTCTGGCTGCGCTACTTTTGGATGAAGGGCTTGGTTACGGAAATTTACCCAAAGGATTATTGAAATTTCACCGCTACAAAGACGGTAGAAGAACTCCTGCCTATGAGCATCTGATCGAGGGAGTGCAATATGCTGTCGGGAAAGGGTCTATAGTCAAAATACACTTCACAGTTTCTCCTGAGCATGCTCCCAAATTCAAAGCGGAAATAGAAAAGATACTTCCGGAAATAGAGAAAGAGTTTGGAGTAAACTTCGAAATCAGCTACTCTCAGCAGAAGAAATCTACCGATACCATCGCTGTAAACACAGATAACACACCGTTTATGGAAGAAGATGGAAGTATCCTCTTCAGACCAGCTGGACATGGAGCTTTGCTAGAAAATCTTAATGATGTATCCGCTGACCTGATCTTTATCAAAAACGTGGATAATGTGGTTCCTGATAGATTGAAAGACGAGACTAAAACCTATAAAATGGCCATAGGCGGAATGCTTCTGGAAGCTCAGGAAAAAGTCTTTGCCGCACTTAGTGACTTAGATAAAAGAGAAAACGAACAATCCGTAGCTAAAGCAGAAGAAGTATTGACAAATGATTTGGGGGTGAAAGTCCCAGAGGATTTTTCTCACCTTTCCATTGAGGCTAAAGCTGCATTTTTGAAAGTCAAACTCGACCGTCCAATACGTGTTTGTGGAATGGTGAAAAACACAGGAGAACCAGGAGGAGGCCCATTCTGGGTAATGGAAGAAGATGGATTCCAATCACTTCAAATCCTAGAAACTGCCCAGATCGATTTGAACGATCCCGCCGCAAAAGAACACTTCAACGCAGCTACCCACTTCAATCCAGTTGATTTGGTATGTGCTACCAGAAATTATAAAGGAGAGTCATTTGACCTGTTGCAATACAGAGATATGATGACTGGCTTTATCACTGAGAAATCAAAAAGCGGCAAAGATCTCAAAGCGCTTGAATTACCTGGGCTTTGGAACGGAGCTATGGCTGGATGGAATACTATCTTCGTAGAAGTTCCGCTGATCACCTTCAACCCAGTGAAAACGGTGAATGATTTGTTAAGGGACGAACACCAATAAAAATTAAAAAGCTGAAGTCTAAAATTTTCAGATTTTTGACTTCAGCTTTCAAAATTCACTCTTCTTTTTTTCCTTCGTACAAGTCGTATTTCAACAAGCGGCAGTCAATCGTTCCATTCCAGAATTCGATTCTTCGGCTGGCTTTAAGTCCTATTTTTTTGGCCAATTCAAGATTTCCGGTGAAAATATACCCTCTGTATCCGGCGCATTTTTGTTTCAGGAAATCTCCCATTCTCTTATAGGTTAGTTCCAATTCATCATTCTCCCCTAGCCTTTCGCCATATTCCGGGTTGAACATGATCACGCCACGAGGACGCTCAGGAATTTCTGTTTCCGCGAAATCACATACCTGGAATTCGATCATGTGATCCACTCCCGCAGTAATCGCATTCTCTTGCGCAAAAGAAATCGCCTGTAACGAAATATCAGAGGCAATAATTTTCAAATCAGGAAGCTCTATGATTTTACTTTCCAGCTTTTTCTTCTTTGCCAAAAAGGCCTGCTCATCGTAGCCCAATAGGTGCTGAAATGAATAATGATCTCTGTAAAGCCCCGGATAACGCTTCGTCGCCATCAATGCAGCTTCTATCGCCAGTGTCCCAGATCCACACATGGGATTGATAAAAGGAACTCGGGTATTCCACTCCGTAGCGTAAATCGTCGCGGCTGCCAGTGCTTCCATCATAGGAGCTTTTCCTGGGATTTTACGGTAACCATGCTTTGCAAGTGTATCTCCTGAAGTATTGATGTAAACCGAGCACTGGGTTTCCTTCCAATAAACCTGGAAAACCAAGCCATTAAAATCCGAACCAGAATCCGGTCTGCGTCCTTTCAGCTCGCGAAATCGATCAACAATAGCATCTTTAGCTTTGACATTGACAATTAGCGGAGTTGTGATACTTTCATTTTCTGCAACAGAATTTACAGAGAAATAGCCATCCACATCCAGATAATCTTCCCAAGGAATCGCCTTGAATCTGCGGTAGATATCGTCTGCATTTCGCAGGTAAAAAGACTTGATTTCATACAGAACTTGGGAGGCTGTGCGCAAATGAAGATTGAGATCCATACATTCTTCCATGGTAGCTCTTAATTCTATTCCTGTTCTTGTGACAGCTTCGGGCACAAATCCCAGTTCACGTACTTCTTTTTCCAAGTAAGAAACAGAGCGATCCTTACAGGTGATAAAAACTTTTCCTTTGAGATTAAAATCAAGCATGCGCAAAAGTAATGAATGCCAATGAGAAGTACTTCTCAAACCTGGAGTTGATTCTTTGGGATAGGTTCACAAATCGAGATCGGGAAAACCCATAGTAAACTAAAAGGAAGATAATCAGGAAATCAACGATCATAAGATTCTTTTCCATTCTTCCTTCCAGCTTCTTGATTCATCAATTTTTGAAAGGACTACTCGCAAACGATTGCGTAACTTAACGGAATTGCGTTTGCTGCAATCGCACTAAATCTTGACTTTTATATTGAACAACAACACCTGAATTTTATGAAATATACCCGAAACATTCTCGCGGTTTTAATTACCTCTGCGGTCCTTGTCAGCTGTGCTGGCGAGCAAAAAGTTGACGATGGCTGGAAAGATTTATTTAATGGAAATGACCTAAGCGGTTGGAAAACTGTAGCAGGAACTGCCACTTTTGAAGTGGTAGATGGGACTATTGTAGGCTCTGCTGTGGCTGATTCCCCTAATACTTTCTTGATTACTGAAGAAACATACGGCGACTTTATTTTGGAGCTTGACCTCAAAATCGAGCATTCCTCCAGTAACTCTGGTGTGATGGCAAGAGGCCAATTTGACCCGGCTGCCAGAGATGGAAATGGATTAGTTTATGGCTATCAAATCGAAGCAGATCCTTCCGAAAGAGCATGGTCAGGTGGATTATATGACGAAGCCAGAAGAGGCTGGTTATATCCGCTGGACCTCAACCCAGCAGCAAAGACTGCTTTCAAAATGGGTGAATTCAATCATTACAGAATCGAAGCTATTGGTGATGAAATCAAAACTTGGGTAAATGGTCAGCCTGTAGCCTATGTTGTCGATGATATGGACAAAACAGGATTTATCGGTTTACAAGTGCACAGCATTCGTAACGCAGAGGATGCTGGGAGAAAAACCACATTTAAAAATGTGAAAATTCAAACTGAGAATCTGGAATCAATGGCGTTTGACAAAGATATTTTTGTAGTAAACAATCGCTTAAACTCATTGACAGATTATGAGAAAGAAAATGGATGGAAATTACTTTTCAACGGTCAAAACTCTGAAGGTTGGAGAGGTGCATACAAAGAAACTTTCCCAGAGTCAGGTTGGTCGGTAAAAGACGGAGAGTTGAATATTGCTGCATCAGATGGTCGTGAATCTGCCAATGCAGGTGATATTGTGACTACAGAGCAATTTTCGGCTTTTGATTTAGCTTTTGAATTCAAATTGACCGAAGGAGCTAATTCGGGTGTTAAGTATTTCGTGACTTTATCAGAGGGCAATAAAGGTTCGGCCATTGGACTAGAATACCAAGTTTTGGATGATGATAATCACCCTGATGCCAAAATGGGAAGAGACGGAAATCGTACGATGGCCTCACTTTATGACTTAATCAAAGCAGACAAAAATGCCAGGTTCATCAAGCCAGTCGGCGAATGGAACAAAGGACGTGTAGTAGTCACCCCAGATAATAATGTAGCACATTACTTAAATGGTGTGAAAGTAGTAGAATATGTACGAGGATCTCAGGAATTCCGTGATTTGGTTGCAATCAGTAAATATGAGAAATGGGATAACTTTGGCGAAGCAGAAAAAGGGCACATTCTTCTTCAAGACCACGGAGACGATGTAAGTTTCAAAAACATTAAGATCAAGACCTTAAACTAAAACCCAAAATCCATGAAAAATAACAGAAGAGACTTTATCAAAAAATCCGCTGCTGCTACCATAGGATTTTCTGCATTAGGTTCAGCTGCTTTTACTGCAAAATCATATGCGAATATCGTTGGTGCAAATGAACGACTAAACGTCGCTATAGCAGGCTTAGGAAGGCGTCTTGGCGCGTACTACGAGCCAATTGGGTTGAAATCCAGCAATGTAAACCTGCTGTACCTCTGTGATGCCATGGAATCTCAGATGCCTAAAGCCGCCAAGAATTTCCAGAAGCACATAGACTATACCCCCAAATTGGAGCAAAATGTCATGAAAGTGATGGATGACAAGGAGGTAGATACGATAATTATCGCAACTCCTGACCACTGGCATGCACCAGGTACTTGGCTGGCTTTGGAAAGAGGAAAGCATGTATACGTGGAGAAGCCTTGCTCCCACAATCCACATGAAGGAGAATTGCTAATAGCTCTGCAAAAGAAGTACAATAAAGTGGTGCAAATGGGTAATCAGCAGCGCTCAGCACCAGAAAGCCGTGAGATCATTTCCGCCATCCATAATGGGGCAATCGGTAAGGCATTTATGGCAAAAGCATTTTATAGTAATAACCGTGGCGCAGTACCAAATCCTGTAGCAGCCGCAGCTCCGGCTGGTTTGGACTGGGAAATGTTCCAAGGTCCAGCTCCTAGAAAAGCCTATACTCATGACACTTGGGACTACAACTGGCACTGGTACGGATGGGATTATGGAACTGCTGAGACTGGAAACAATGCCACACATGAACTGGATGTAGCTCGCTGGGCACTTCAGGTCGATTACCCAAGTGAAGTACAGGTGACTGCTGATAAGCGACACTTTGCAGATGATGGCTGGGTGATGTATGATACCATGGACGCTACTTTCAAATTCGGAAATGGTTCTGTGATCCAATGGGATGGCAAAAGTAGAAACAGCTATAAAACCTACGGATCAGATCGTGGTACAATCATCTACGGCACAGAAGGCTCCGTCTATGTAGATCGAGGTGGCTATAAGCAATTTGACCGTTCCGGAAAAGAAGTAAAAAGCAATATGTCCGGCGGCAATGAAGCTGGAACTGCACTTGGCGGTGGCGGTGACATGAGCACAATTCACATCGTCAATTTCTTCAATGCAGTACGCGGATTGGAAAAGCAAAACTCCAATATCGAAGAAGGTGCAGTCAGTACCCTACTCTGTCATTTGGCAAATATCAGCTATAGAACAGGTGAAAGTTTGATTTGCGACCCTAGCAATGGTCATATTAAAAACTCCAAAAAAGCATCAGCGCTTTGGACTAGATCGTATGAAAAAGGCTGGGAGCCACCAAAGGTTTGATTCATCTTTAAAAAATTTAATAAAGAATTTCTAGCATAAACAATAAATTATAATTTCAAGTACTATTGATGTACTTAACTACAGAAGGTCAGCTCATGCTGGCCTTTTTGTAGTTAAACCCAAAGCAAGACAGTGTAAAGTATAGGAAGTCTTCCTAAGAACTTGCATTAAATAAGTGGCTTCGCAAAGGGGGTAAGAAGACATCGGAGCCAGTCAAAAATTAGATTTTTCTTAAAAATAAATTGCCGGAAATATGCCTTAAAGTACAACATAACTAGGAATGCATTTCACTCAAAAAGGGTCAAAATCACCCAATTAACGCAGATATAAACCAAACAAAGGAATTTAGCACCGCTTAACAGCGCAATCGATTGCGTAAATAGCGGAAAGTTTTTAAAGAGAAATTATCTGTAATACCATACCTTAACTGAAGATTGTATATTCTGAGTTTCATCTGTAAATGGATGAATTCTTTGGTATAGAATCTAAAAGCCAATTTTCTTTTAATAAAACCCAAAATTATGAAGTCAAAACTTTACACTTATTTAAGTGTACTACTTTTGGTGCTGCTGTCCATTACGCATGGATATTCGCAAAATGCACAAATTAGTGGTACAGTCTACGATGAAACAGGTCAGCCCTTGCCAGGTGCTACCATCCTTGTAAAAGGAACAACTACAGGAACCACAACAGATTTAGATGGCAAGTATTCCATCTCAAGTCCTGCTAATGGTACCCTGGTTTTCTCTTTTATTGGCTACACTGCCACGGAAGTAGTAGTAGGAAACCAAACAGTAATCGATGTGAATCTGACTCCTGATCTATCAGACTTGGAGGAAGTAGTCGTTGTAGGATATGGAACGGCTAAAAAGAGTCAATTAACTGGAGCTATTTCCTCAGTAGGCTCGAAAGAAATAGCAGAACTTCCTATTACGGATGCTAGACAAGCGCTTCAAGGACGTGCGGCAGGTGTCGATGTGACACAGCCAGGATCTAAGCCAGGATCTTCTCCACAAGTAAGAATTAGAGGTAGAAGATCATTCAATGCTTCGAATGAGCCACTTTATGTAGTAGATGGAATTCCGCTAGCGGGAGGAATTGACGATATCAACCCACAGGATATTACGTCAATGGAAGTATTGAAAGATGCCTCAGCTACAGCTATTTATGGATCTAGAGGTTCAAATGGTGTAGTATTGATTACCACCAAAAGAGGGTCAGTTGGTAAAACTGTCGTTTCTCTAGATGCTTATTATGGTATCAACAAAGAGTTGGGAAGAATTGATGTATTCAATGGTCCTGAATTCGCTGAATACAAAAGAGAATCACGTAGAGCTGGTGGAGAAATCCCAGAAGGTCCCACAACTCCAGAAATAGATGCTTCTATATTTGAACCAGTTGAGCTTGACGGAATTGCTCAAGGCAGAACTACAGATTACCCTGCTGGTCTATTACGGAACGGCTCTATTCAAAGCTACCAATTAGGTATTAGTGGTGGTAGTGATAAAACCACATTCTTCGTTTCTGGAAACTACTTTAAAGACGAAGGTGTAATCATCAATCAGGATTATACTCGCTACACGTTCAGAGCTAATATTGATCATAAGATCACTAAAAACATCAAATTCGGAACTTCTACATTGGTTTCCTATAGCGAAAGAAACGGAGAAAACTTCAATCCACTTGGAGGGGCTCTCGCAGAGAACCCACTTGGAAGACCATATGATGATGAAGGAAATTTAATTTTCCTCCCTACCCAAGATGGATTAAGAACTAATCCATTTGCAGAAATTGTACCAGGTGCACAAGCCGATTTGACTAAAAACTACAGAATATTCAACAGTATTTTTGCACAGTATGACATCCTGCCAGGCCTTAGCTATAGAATGGTATTTGGCCCAGATATTACAATAAGTAGAAATGGCCGATTCACCGGTTCTCAGACCAACGCTAGACGTGGTGGAGCTGCTACAGGAAGTGTAGATGATCGATTTACTTTCAATTATACGTTTGAAAATATCCTGAATTACACCAAAACTTTTAATGATGTTCACAACATAAACATCACCGGTCTTCAGTCCATCCAGAGAGACCGATTTGAACAAAGCAGTATTTCCGTATTAGGTATACCAGCAGAATCTCAGCTCTTCCATAGATTGGGGGATGCATCACAAATTACCGGTGCAAACACCAACCTTGTAGAATGGTCGCTGATGTCGTTCATGGGTAGAGTAAATTATGACTTCAAAAACAAGTACCTTTTAACGGCTACACTTAGAGCTGATGGTAGCTCTAGATTTGGTGCCAACAATAGATTTGCTTACTTCCCTTCAGTTGCATTAGGCTGGAATATTCATTCAGAATCATTTATGCAAAATTCATCAACTTTTGATCAGTTGAAGCTTAGAGCATCTTATGGATCTATAGGAAACCAGGCTATCAATCCTTACCAAACTCAAGCCTTGCTAGGTAGAACAAGTTACGCTTATGACAATACGGCCGCTTTTGGCTATAGACCAAGTACAATTGGTAATCCAGACTTGAAATGGGAAACTTCCACTACACTCAATTTAGGATTGGATTTTGCGATTTGGAACAGCAGAATATTTGGTTCATTAGAATATTACATCACTAATACAAGTGATCTTCTAGCACCTCAGCCACTCCCTAACTCTATTGGGTTTGGTGGGTTTACGACCAACATTGGTGAAACACAAAACCGTGGTGTTGAATTGACTATTTCCACACTAAACGTGGAAAAAGGAAACTTCACCTGGTCTTCTGATATCATTTTCACCAAAAACACAGAAGAAATTATTTCCTTACCGAACGGTGATGACATCTCCGCAGGAAGATTTATCGGTCAGCCATTGACGATTTTCTATGATTTGAAAAAGATAGGAATCTGGCAAACTTCTGAATTGGATGAGGCTAAGTCTTTCGGAAGTGTTCCGGGTGAGATTAAAATTGAAGACTTCAATAATGACGGAGTAATCAACTCACTTGATAGACAATTCTTGGGTTCTGCCGTAGCTGATTTTGCAATGGGTTTTACAAACAGATTTAACTTCAAAGGATTTGATTTATCATTCTTCCTATATGGAAGATTTGGATCTATGCTTAGATCTCAGTTCCATACTCAAAACAATTCTCTCGCGGGTAGATATAACAATTTGGATATTGATTACTGGACGCCAACCAATCCAACTAATTCTTACCCAAGACCAAATGTGAACCAGGAAAGTGCGAAATATGCAAGCTCAATGGAATATTTTGATGGTACATTCATCAAAGTAAGAAACATCAATTTTGGTTATAATTTCTCACCAGAAGCAGCTAAGAAAATCGGAATGACAGCCTTGAGAATTTACTCAAGTATTCAGCAGCCATTTATCTTCGCTAATTATCGCTCTGAGCACAAAGGGATTGATCCAGAAGTCTTTATCGATGGCGAGCAAGGCGTAGGTGGAGGTGTAGTTAACTCTAATGTATCCCCTGCTGTCACTTCTTTCACATTTGGTATCAATGCTAAATTCTAATCAATTATGAAAAAACTAGCAAAAAATATAAAATACTGGGCAAAATCTTCAGCCCTTATTGTAGGACTTTCACTCGCAGCTTCCTGTGATGGATTCCTTGATGAAGATGTTGTTTCCCCGATCGGCAACGATTACCTGAACACGCCAAAAGGAATGAATGACGGCATCAATGCTGCATACAGTACAATGCGATCATGGTATGGTACAGAGAGAGGAAATAACCTTACGATCTTCGGTACGGACATCTTCACTAATGGCGCAGATGGTTCTTGGAAATTCATGAATTTCTATACTAACCAATTCGATTCTCAAAATGGTCATATACGTGAATTATGGGATGAATTATATAGAGGAATAAATACCTGTAATGCCGTAATAGACAGATCTGTGAATCTTACTGGTATCCCTCAAGCTCAAATTGATCAACGAGTAGCCGAAGCTAAATTTATCCGAGCTCACCACTACTTCATTCTTGTACAATTATTTGGAGGTGTAGATCTTCAACTTCAAGAGACAGCAGTTCCTACTAAAGAGGTGACTAGAGCTTCGGTCGCACAAATCTATGCTGCTATTATTAAAGACCTGGAGGAGGCAATTCCTAATTTAGAAGATAAAGAAAGATCCACAGATTATGGCCGGGCAACTCGTCCTGCAGCAGAACATCTTCTAGGTAGAGTTTATCTTACTAAAGGCACTTCTGAAGCAGGGGAATCTGCCGATTATTCCAAAGCAGAGTCCAACCTACAGAGTGTGATCAGTAATTATGGTTTTGAATTACTTCCTGATTTTGGAGACGTTCACGCCTTTGGAAACGAGATAAACAGTGAAGTAATCTGGTCTACTCAATATACTCGAGATCCTTTGACCAATGGAGGAGGAAATAACGCTCACGTGTTCTTCCTGATGGAATACGATGTACAGCCGGGAATGATAAGAGACATAGAAAATGGAAGACCATTCAAACGTTATAAATCTACTGACTACACACTGAATACTATCTTTGCAGACCGTGTAAATGATTCTAGATACAAAAACACCTACCAGGATGTCTTCTTATCCAACAATCCTGGTACGTTCAATACTACGTTCGACAAATCCAAATCAACAGTAACCTATGCCAGAGGAGATACTACCATTTGGTTGCCAGGCTACAATATGTCTGAAGCTGAGCGTGCAAAGTATCCATACCAAGTGTTGATTCCAGATTTTTACACAGAGAGGTTGTTCCCTCCTATGAAGAAACATAAAGATCCGGGACGTGTGGATCGTACGCAATTTGAAGGCGGACGAGATTACATTGCTATGCGACTTGCAGACACATACCTACTTCTTGCAGAAGCTCAATTCAGACAAGGTAAACTTGGATTGGCTACTGAAAACATTAACATGGTAAGAAGAAGAGCAGCATTTCCTGGCAAAGAAGCTGAAATGGAAATCACCCAATCTGAACTGACTTTTGAATTCATTACTGAAGAGCGTGCAAGAGAGCTGATCGGTGAGCAGACTAGATGGTTGGATCTGAAAAGATGGGGAATTTTAGTAGAGCGAGTGAAGATGTATAATCCTCAGGGAGCTCCAAATATTCAAGCATTTCACACCTTGAGACCAATTCCTCAAAATCAAATTGACCGGGCTGAAGGCACATCAAGTGCATTCCCTCAAAACCCAGGATATTAAGTATTTTCTAAATAAACAGAATATAATATGTAAAGAACTACCATGGAATACATGGTAGTTCTTTTTTATTTTGTATTAAATAACTTTTTTTAAACAATAAAATAAGCGAAATTCTTATTAATCACCGGTTAAATATTATTTAGCCAATCCTAATATTGCTTTTTTAATCACACTAATTGATAAAGGATAAATACAATTTTTTGATTCAAAACATGAGCATTTCCCCATTAATTTCAATCAAGAAAGGATAAGCAAAACCATATACATGACACTACAGGATGCATATTAGAATATCTTCAATTGCTATCCCTTCATCAAAGCAAAGTACAACAATAACCTATAAATAGCCTCCAGCGCTACCGAAATCGATTGCGGTAAATTTCTAGCCAAGATATAGGGCCTTTGCTCCATATTATTTTACTTTAGAAAGTTAATGTTTCTTAATTGAAAACATTAACACTTTAGTCAATATATATAATAACAATTAACCCCCTACTTATGCGGTACAAAATTTACAAAAGCCTCTGGTTGATTGTATTTTCTCTGTGCATCAGCGTCACTATGGCGCATGCACAGGAAGTACAAATCACTGGTACTGTTTTAGACGAAACAGACATGCCTCTGCCTGGTGTAACGGTCCTTCTGAAAGGAACTGCCACTGGCACCACTACAGATCTTGATGGAAAATATTCTATCAGCGCTCCTCGAGATGGTGTATTGGTTTTCTCATTTATAGGATATGATCCTGTAGAAATGGAGATCGGAAATCAATCGGTAATCGACTTGACTATGAATCCAAATACTTCCGATCTGGAAGAAGTAGTAGTAATCGGATATGGCACAGCAAAAAAGCGGGATATCACTGGTGCGGTATCCTCTGTGAATCCGAATAAATTAGAAAATGAAAACCCGAACTCTGTTCAGGATATCCTAAGAGGAAATGCTGCAGGATTGAATGTGGGATTGAGTACATCTGCAAAAGGTGGTGGATCACTTCAGGTGAGAGGTCAGACTTCCCTAAATGCAGGCAACTCTCCCCTACTGGTTTTGGATGGAGCGATCTATTACGGCGAGCTAGCTGATATCAACCCAAATGATATCGATAACCTCGAAGTGCTCAAAGATGCAAGTGCTGCAGCAGTATTTGGAGCAAAAGCTGCAAACGGCGTAATCCTGATCACAACCAAAAAAGGAACGATTGGCAAACCAACAATCAAATTCAATGCAAATGCTGGCCTTGCAACCATGGCAACCTTCCCTGAAGTATATGGCCCAGATGGATTTGTAAGTTGGAGAGAAGATGTTTTCAAAAGTATCAATGCAGGTGGTTATGACCCATTTGAGTTTTCTGACCCAAGAACACTCCCAAGTAATATTTCTTTGGAACAATGGATGGCATATGACGGATCTTCAGGAGACCCGGTGACTGTTTGGCTACAAAGACTTAACATGCAGCCAGCAGAAATCCAAAATTACCAAAATGGAAATTCCGTTGATTGGTATGACAAAATCTTCCAAACTGGATTCCGCCAAGATTACACAGTAAGTCTTTCCGGTAGAAATGAAAATTTCAACTACTACTGGTCAGTTGGATATCTGAATAATGAGGGGATTATCATCGGTGATGAATTTGAGACCATCAGAACAAGGTTGAATCTGGAAGGAAAAGTCAATAATTGGCTTTCGGTAGGTACCAATATCCAATTTGCACATCAGGACGAAAGTCAAGTAACAGTAAACTGGAATCTACTAAGAACGCTCTCTCCTTGGGGTTCAGAATACAACGAAGACGGCACTTACAAGTGGAGACCTAATGATGAGCAAAGTGGTGGAACGCACCCATTCTATGACAGAAGCCATATCGATAGAGTAGATAGAGACCTCAATATCAATTCTACGATTTATGCCAATATCAAATTACCATTTGGCTTCAATTTCCGAACCAATTTCACTCCACGATTTACTTACTACGAGTACTTCAATCACCAATCAGCTAACCATGCAGAATGGGGTCAAAGAGGTGGAATTGCATCCAGAAGACAAAATAAGACCTATTATTGGCAACTGGATAACATCCTAACTTGGCAGAAAACTTTTGCTGAGAAGCATGATTTCAATGCAACTTTCTTAGTGAACGCAGAGAAGTTCCAGTCTTGGGACAATACAATGACCAATAATGGTTTTGAACCACATGACCGCTTAGGCTATCACAATATTGGTGGTGGTATCAACCCGATCATCTCCAGTAATGATGAATACAGTACTGGAGATGCATTGATGGGTCGATTGATCTACTCATACGATGGTAAATATTCTACCACTATTTCGGTAAGAAGAGATGGTTATTCCGCCTTTGGTCAAAGTAACCCAAGAGCACTATTCTATTCTGCAGCTGTTGGCTGGGTTTTCTCTGACGAAAACTTCATCAATATTGACTGGTTAGATTTCGGTAAAATGCGCTTCTCTTGGGGTAGCAATGGTAACCGTGACATTGGTAGATATGTAGCACTTTCTGATTTGAATACAGGAAAGTATTTCTATGAGCGACCTAGCGGAGAACTGTATTTGGTCAACCAACTGTATGTAAACAGAATGCAAAATACTAACCTACAGTGGGAAAGAACAGAGTCCTTCAACCTAGGAATTGATTTCTCAGTTCTGAAAACTCGTCTGACAGGTACAATTGAAATGTACAAAATGTCCACTAGAGACTTACTAGTAGAGCGAAGCCTACCAGATTTCCTAGGATTCAACTTTGTATGGGACAATCTAGGTCAGGTGGACAACAAAGGGTTTGAACTTACCCTAAACTCTACCAACTATGAGAGAAACAACTTCATCTGGAGGTCTACAGCTAATTTTCAATTGAATAGAAATGAAATTGTGAGCCTTTACGGAGACCTTGATGAGAATGGTGAAGAGTTGGATGATCCTAGTAATGGTTGGTTTATAGGACGCGCTATTGATCAAATCTGGAATTACAAAACAGATGGTATATGGCAATTAAACGAATCTGAAGCTGCTGCTGACTATGGTGTTAAACCGGGCGATTTTAAAGTAGTAGATGTAGATGGTGATGGCTTATTTACCAATGCAGACCGTCAGTTTCAAGGTTTTACGCAGCCTAGGTTCCGCTGGAGTTTGAGAAATGAATTTGTTCTTTTCAACAATTTTGATGTGTCAGTAATGGTTTACTCCTATTGGGGACATGATGGTTCTTTCAACCAAATGAAAAACAGAGATGGATTCCTAGACAGAACCAGCTCATACATCACACCATATTGGACGGAGGAAAATCCTAGTAACGAATGGGCAAGGTTGAACTCTAGTGAAGGAGGAGCCGGTGGATTTAGTGTTTACCGTAAGAGATCATTTATTCGATTCGAAAATATCTCCATGGGCTACAATTTCCCGAAGCAACTGACAGAAAAAGCAAATATCACCAATTTACGTGTGTACGGTAATATCAGAAACGTTGGGCATTTTGCACCACAATGGGACTTCTGGGATCCTGAAAACTCTGGTCCTATCCCGAGATATTTCACCCTAGGAATCGACGTTACACTGTAAGCTAAAAGACTTTAACATGAAAATTAGAAGTAAAATAAATTATATAAAGATCCTTATGACAGGATTGATTGTAGTTGTCACTTCTGGATGTAATGAAGACTGGCTAGAACCTCAGCCTCTTTCCTTTTACTCCCCAGAAAACACCTATAATGAAGTTAGCGGCCTTTGGGCAGCTCTGGTAGCATGTGAGCGTAATATGCGCCATGAATACACCGGCGATGGTTCTCCTATTCTTACTGAGCATATTTTCAGCGAAGTAGCGGTAGAGGGCACTACAGATAAATCTGGCCCAGCTCAGGATATGAATTTGCTCATAACTCCTGATGCAAATTTGAATAGTGTCAATACCAACAGAATCGGATGGTACTGGTATGAAGGCTATAAGGGAGTAAAGTATGCAAATACGGTAGTATCCCGAATAGATGAGCCACAGGATTATGAATCAGAGGCTGAAAGAAATCACTTATTAGCCACTGCCTATTTCCATAGATCATTAAGATACTATAGACTGACGCAGCAATTTGGTGACATACCTTTGATTCTAGAGGAAATCGTAGAACCAAAGCTTGACTTCTACTCTACCGAACGTACAGTGATTTTGAGAAAAATGAAAGAAGATCTGGAATGGGGCGAAGAGTGGATCCCAGAAGTAATGGATCGTGGGCGAGTGCCAAAAGGAGCATTACAACACCTGCTGATCAAGATCAACCTAGCTCTAGGAGAATTTCAAGATGCACTTGACGTAGCAAATCGTCTTATTAATAACGGTCCGTATGCCCTTATGAAACAGCGATTTGGAGTATCTGCCAATGACCCTACTAAAAACGTAATCTGGGACCTTCACAGACCGGAAAACAAGTCTCCTGTTAGTAACACTGAAACAATTCTTTTGGTAATGGACAGAGTTGATACAGATGGAAACTCTGGCGGAATTATTACGATGCGTAATGCAGTTCCGTTCTGGGGTAGTAATATCAATACACCTACCGGAAATAAAGGAACCTCGGACAGATCGGCTATTCCTATTGACCAGGTAACAGAATTCGGTCGAGGAATCGGAAGATTAAGAGCAACTTGGTATCACCAAAGCATGATTTGGGATGATGAGAATGACTTGAGACACGCTCCAGGTAACTGGATGGACATGGAAGACCTGGTTTATAACAATCCGGATATTTCTTCAAATGACCCTTATTACGGGCAAAACCTGGAATTCAGAAACGAAGATGGAGTGGTGCTGGTAGTGGATACTATTAGAAGTTGGTTCTCATGGCCACATTACAAACTATTCGTCCCAGATGCACAGCGTAATCAGCCACAAGGCGGGCCTACCGATTGGTATATTTTCAGATTGGCAGAATCTTATTTATTGAGAGCTGAAGCTAAATATTGGTTAGGAGACTTAGCCGGAGCAGCAGATGATATCAATGCAGTAAGAACTAGAGCAGGTGCGGCACCATATGAAGCATCAGAAATCAACATTGGAACTGTATTGGACGAAAGAGCTCGCGAGCTGTACTATGAAGAGCCTAGAAAAACTGAGTTGACCAGAATTGCTAGAATATTTGCAATGACAGGTAAAGCTGCTTACAATGGCAAGACCTACAATGAGGCTAACTTCTCTAAGGATAACTTCTACTATGATAGAATCATGGAAGTGACAGACTATTACAATAAAGGAGTCTTTACCAGACATGGGGATACGTATACACTAAGTCCGTATCATGTTTTATGGCCTATTCCACAGAATGCAATTAATTCTAATACAAAAGGTCACCTCAACCAAAATGAGGGATACAATGGATTTGAAAACAACATTCCTCCACTTACTACTATAGAAACGGAAGAATAATCAACCTTCAACTCATGAACCAACGGAGACCAGAATCAACAACTGGTCTCCGTTTTTTTCTACTACTTTTTTCCAAAAAAAATGCTACTCCAAACTTGGAGCAGCATCTAAGGATAGCATCAGGTTTAAGCTATTCCTGACATGTTGACTCTCGGATTGTTATTTTAGAGGGTATTGTGATTACCTGATCTATTAAATCATAGTGATTTGGCTTTGTCAATTTCTTAATGAGCAACTTTGCGCATTCACTACCAATCATGGAAGCAGGTTGAGTAATCGTAGTTAGCGAAGGATTCAGCAATCCAGCAATAGAAGAATTTGAAAAACTGATCAATTTTAAATCATTAGGCATTCTCAAATTAGTTCGCTTTAAAGCTTGGTAGGTAGCAAAGGCTAACTTCTCTACCGAGGTAACTATCCCATCAGGTCTATTTGCTGAATTGAGTAACTCCTGAATTTTCTCTATGTTGCTCTGTTCATCATGGCCGCAATAAAGCGTCATGGAAGGATCCAATTCAATTCCTGCATCTGCGATAGCATCATTAAATCCACGCTGTCTCTCCTTACTGATGGACAAATCCACGCACAAGGTAAAAAATGTAATTTTTTTACAATTCTGATTTATTAAGTGCTGAGTAGCTTCATAAGCACTTTCGTAATCATTGGTAATAAACTTAGTAGTGGGAATCTCCGAGCTTATCCGATCAAAAAATATGATTGGAAGCCCTCTATCGTGTAGTTTCTTCAAATGCGAGTTGTCACTAGTTTGGCTTGTCACAGACATCGCGATCGCATCAGCCCTGCCATTCAGAAGCAAATTCACGATCTTCCGCTCACGCTCCATATCTTCGTGCGTGTTGTAGATTAAAAGATGATAGCCATGCTCCTGTGCTATCTCTTCGATTCCATCCATCACTTGCGCAAAGAAACTATTGATTCGCTCTGGGATGATAATTGCGATCGTTTTACTTTTATTTTCCCGCAAGCTACGTGCAAAAGGGTTTGCATGATAATTTAGCTTCTCAGCCATACTTATCACCTTCTTTTTAGTTGCCTCTGATATTTCGTAACTATCATTCAAAGCGCGTGAGACTGTTGAAGGAGCAAGCTTAAGTTCCGCAGCTAATTCTTTTAAACTAATTCCTGAAGCCATGGTATTAAAGGTAAAATGGGTCGTTAATTGATCACAAATTACGAATGATTGCCCGTATTTGGCCTATACCACTTGCATAATTTCGAAATCGTTTCCGCATTTTATTACCTAAATACAGTCGATTCGAGGTATTTTTAAGTCAATAATAAGTTGTAGAAATTTAGCCAAAATAACAGATGCCCTATTCAACAACGAAATCATCATTCCTGAATGAGGATTTTCTTTTACAAAACGATTACGCAAAAGTTCTTTATCATCAGTACGCCAAGGATTTACCCATTATAGATTATCATAATCACCTTCCGCCAGCTGAAATAAATGCCAATAAAAAATTTGAAAACATCTCTAAAATCTGGCTTGCCGGTGACCATTACAAATGGAGGGCAATGCGAACTTTTGGAATAAATGAGAGATTTATTACCGGCGACGCTTCAGATGAAGAGAAATTTAAAAACTGGTCCAAAACGTTACCTTATACGCTTAGAAACCCACTGTACCACTGGTCACATCTAGAGTTAAAGCGATACTTTGGTTTTGATGAGTTACTTTCTGAAAAAAATGCAGCTGAAGTCTACAAGCATTGCAACACTATTTTGGAAGGAGACTCCTACTCTACTCAAGGCCTTTTGGCTCAGATGAAAGTAGAAGTGGTATGCTCCACGGACGACCCGATCGATTCATTGGATCAACATATTTCCTTTCACAAAAAGGGGAAAGATCTGGGTTTGTATCCGGCATTCCGCCCAGATAAAGCCTACGCAATAGAAAATCCAACTACCTATAAGGCTTACATTTCCAGCTTAAGCTCTAGTGTCGGATTTGAAATCAATTCTTATGAGAAAATGCTGGAGGCTATGAGCATTAGGATAGACTATTTCCACGAGCGTGGCTGTAGATTATCTGATCATGGACTTGAGCAATTGTATTTCTATAAAGATGATGCCTTCTCAGCAGATTCCATATTCTCTCAAGTGCTTTCAGGTGATAATTTATCTACTGAAAAGGTGAATTTCTTCAAGTTCACTACGCTAATGGCTCTGTGTAAAATGTATCATGCCAAAGGTTGGGTACAGCAATTTCACTTAGGTGCTCTGAGAAACACCAACGAGCGTTCTCTCAGAATCCTTGGACCAGATACTGGCTTTGATTCCATTGGAGATTTTGATCAGGCTAAAGCCATGTCAGGATTTTTCAATGCCTTAAATTCCGATGACCAGTTGACAAAAACTGTGATTTACAATCTCAATCCCCGTGATAATGAGGTTTTTGCTACGATGATAGGAAACTACAACGATGGTTCTGTTCGTGGCAAAATCCAATTTGGATCAGGCTGGTGGTATCTCGATCAGAAGGATGGCATGGAGAAGCAACTCAATACACTTTCAAACATGGGTTTAATCAGCTGTTTTATCGGAATGCTAACGGACTCCCGTAGCTTCCTTTCCTTTCCACGTCACGAGTATTTCCGCAGGATCCTATGCAATCTTTTTGGACAAGATGTAGCCAATGGCGAACTTCCTTGGGATGAGAAATGGCTTGGGGAAATCATCTCAGGAATTTGCTACTACAATGCCAAGCAGTATTTTGACTTTAGTCCCAAAAACATTCACGTTTAATTATGAGCAGTTTACTATTTTCTCTTGAGGGAAAAAAAATAGCCTTCTCCGGAGCAACAGGAGTATTAGGCACATCAATGAGTTTATATCTTGCCAGCGAAGGCGCTGAGGTCCTGATTTTAGGGCGTACGCCAGCTAAGGTCGAAGATTTAGTAAAGCAAATAAAAGCTCACGGAGGTAAAGCCTTTGGCTATATCTGTGATGTAACCGACGAAAAAAGTATAGAAGATGTCTGTGTTGCAATTGAAAAAGACCATGGCTACCTGGATATTTTGATCAATGCCGCAGGTGGTAATATGCCTGGTGCTGTAATCACTCCTGACAAAACATTAAAGGATCTGGAGCTGGATGGATTAAGAAAAGTGATGGACCTGAATTACCTAGGAACAGCCATTCCTTCTAAGATTTTATTTCCACTAATGCTGAAAAATGGTAAAGGAAACATCATCAATATCAGCTCCATGGCTGCTTCCAGACCTATGACGCGTGTGATGGGCTACGCTTCTGCCAAGGCTGCTATTGATAACCTAACCAAGTTCCTTTCAGTGGAGCTTTGCGCAAAACATGGTGCTGAGTTTAGAGTGAACGCAATAGCTCCAGGATTTTTCCTCACTGAGCAAAACAGAGCATTGCTTACAGAATCTGACGGAAGCCTTACCGGACGTGGAAATCAAATCATCAGCCATACGCCTATGCATAGATTTGGTAAGCCTGAAGACCTCAATGGTGCTTTACATTGGCTTTGCGCTGATGCCTCTGAATTTGTCACAGGAACTATCGTCGCAGTGGATGGTGGTTTTGGAGCCTATTCAGGAGTTTAGCAATTTGAAATTTCAAACTTAAAAATCTCAAATCAATTACAATATGACCTATAAAATGGAGCAAACCATGCGCTGGTATGGCCCAAACGACCCAGTAAGTCTCAGAGATATCCTACAAGCAGGAGCAACAGGAATCGTGACTGCTCTCCATCATATTCCAAATGGAGAAACCTGGTCAAGAGAAGAAATCAAAAAACGTAAAAATACTATCGAAGCTGCTGGCCTGACTTGGTCAGTTGTGGAATCTGTTCCAGTTCACGAAGTAATTAAGACACGTTCTGGGAATTACCTTCAGGTAATCGAAAACTATAAGGAAACGCTCCGAAATCTTGCTGCTGAAGGCATTTATACAGTTTGTTATAATTTCATGCCTATTCTAGATTGGACAAGAACAGATCTAGAATTCGAACTTCCAAATGGCGTAAAAGCTTTGCTTTATGAAAAGAAAGCGGTTCAGGCTTTTGACCTTTTTATACTGGAAAGACCAGAAGCAAAAGCTGAATATTCGGCAGAAGAATACGCTGAAGTGAAGGCATATTACGAGGCCCTAACTCCTGCAAAGCATCAAATGATTTTCGACAATATCCTCAAGGGCCTACCTGGTTCTGAGATTGGATATACGCTGGAAGAATTTAAAACCATGCTAGCAACTTACGACGGAATTGATGCAGCCAAACTAGCAGATCACTTGCGATTGTTTTTGGATGAAATTGTACCAGTGGCAGAAGAGAATGGCATGTGCGTAGCGATTCATCCAGACGATCCTCCCTTCCCTCTCTTTGGTCTTCCACGTATCATGAGCACAGCGGATGATGCTCGAAGAATTCTGAGAGATCAGCCGAGTCCTGCCAATGGCCTAACTTTCTGTACTGGTTCCTTTGGAGTAAGAGCTGACAACGATCTTCCTGCGATGGTCAAGGAATTTGGCGATCACATTCACTTCATCCATTTGCGAAGCACCAAAAGAGATGAGCATGGTAATTTCTTTGAGGACAATCACTTGGAAGGAAATGCGAATTTGGTGGAGGTAATTGACGCTGTGATAGATGTCCAGCAAAAACGAGGCAAAAGCCTCCCGATGAGACCAGATCATGGCCATCTGATGCTGGACGATTTGAATAAAAAAACCAACCCAGGCTATTCAGCTATTGGAAGGCTGAAAGGTCTTGCGGAAATCCGTGGCGTAGAAGCAGGTTTGCTTTATACCAAATCAAAATGACCGAAAAAGAGAAAATGCTTGCAGGCGAGCTCTACCAGGCCAGAGATCCGGAATTGGTAGCTGCACGTCTGAAAGTACGAAAACTGGTAAAATCCCTCAATGATTCAGATCCAGAGGATATCGAGTTTCGGATTTCTCTCATTCGAAAAATCTTTGGAAAAGCAGGTAAAAACTTTTGGGTTGAACCTCCTTTCTACTGTGACTACGGATCAAATATTGAAGTTGGAGATGATGTATTCTTCAACTTCAATTGCGTAGTCCTGGATGTTGTCAAAGTTACACTTGGTGATAGAGTTCTGGTAGCTCCCAATGTGCAGTTTTACCCAGCTACCCACCCGCTCGATCCAGTGGTAAGAGGAAAAATGTGGGAATATGGCAAGCCAATCAGCATAGGAAATGACGTTTGGATCGGAGGATCAGCCGTGATTTGCCCCGGAGTTACCATCGGCGACAGGACAGTAATTGCAGCTGGGGCGGTTGTTACCAAGAGCTTTCCTGCGGATGTGGTCATAGGTGGCAATCCTGCTAAAGTCATTAAGAATCTGAAGTAATTACCGTTTGTGTGACAAGAACGGAAGCTGGAGTGTCTGGCTTGGATTTTATATTTTTCGAATGACTCAAATGCCGAATTGGTGAAATTTCCTGAGCTGTCTTGTATTTCCTTTATTTTGCTAAACATTTGCTTATTTTTGGGCACAATAGTTTTTAACCCTTTTGTTTTGACTGAATAAAATCGTGCTTGTCTGCCTCATGCAGGCCTGACAAAACCGTCACAAACTGTGATGGTATAATCCAAGCGAGATTCTTCACAATAGTTATCGGGATAGCCTTAAAAAATCAATAGTATTATATGAAATCGAGCATGATTCAAGAATCACACAGAGTGATGATTATTCAACTTGCGAGATTCCATGTGACCTTAAAAAATCTAATTATAAACACATGAAACGAGTATTAGTAAGTGGTGGTGGCGGATTTCTAGGTAGCCATCTTTGTGATAGACTTCTGAAAGAAGGAAATGAAGTCCTTTGTGTAGATAATTTTTTTACAGGAAATCGAAGAAACATTCATCATCTACTGGACAACAAGAATTTTGAATTATTAAGACACGATGTTACACATCCGCTTTATGTAGAAGTAGATGAAATCTATAATTTAGCTTGTCCTGCCTCCCCTGTTCATTACCAGTTTGACCCAGTTCAGACTACAAAAACGTCTGTGATTGGCGCGATGAATATGCTGGGCTTGGCAAAGCGATTGAAAATCAAAATCCTTCAGGCTAGTACTTCGGAGATTTACGGAGACCCGGAAGTTCATCCCCAGCCAGAAAGCTACAAAGGAAGTGTAAACACCCTTGGTCCCCGGGCTTGCTATGACGAAGGAAAGAGGTGTGCTGAAACGCTCTTTTTTGATTATCACAGACAGCATAAGGTTGCGATTAAGGTGATGCGAATTTTCAATACCTATGGACCTAGAATGCATCCAAATGACGGACGTGTAGTAAGTAACTTTATCGTGCAGGCCCTTCAAGGAAAGGACATCACCATGTATGGAGACGGAATGCAAACCCGCTCTTTCTGCTATGTTGACGATAATATCGAAGGGATGTACCGATTGATGAATAGCCGAGATGGCTTCACTGGACCTGTGAATATTGGAAACCCCGGTGAATTCACTATGCTGGAACTTGCTCAGCAGATCATAGAATTGACAAACAGTAAAAGTAAAATGATCTTCATGCCTCTTCCTCAGGATGACCCTATGCAGAGAAGACCGGTGATCGATCTAGCAAAAAAAGAATTGGATTGGGAACCTACCGTGAACCTAAGAGAAGGCCTAATCAAAACGATAGAATACTTTGAATCAGTAATCTAAAAAAGCCACCAATCAATACACAGAAAGCCATCAAATGATGGCTTTTTTTATTTCATAGCATTTTGAATAGCTTCCTTCTCGAAGTCAGGATCGTAATCAGGATTCTTTATCATCGGAACCGGCGCGCTATAATCTCCTCTCCATTTTTCCAATTTCTGTAAAAGCTCCTGAGCCTTCACCGGGTTTGAAGCAGCAAGGTTTTTTGACTCATAAGGATCACTCTTTAGATTATAAAGTTCCAGCCCTCCGTCTTCAAAATACTGATGCAATTTCCAATCTCCAGAGCGGATTACAGAACCCGGTCGAGTACGGAACAGCGGATCTCTGGATCCATCTTCCTTTGGATCATAGGCTTCCAGATATATCGGGAAATGCCAGAACAGATCTCTTTCCTTCATCTTTTCATCAAAAAGTAAGGGTAGAATACTTTCTCCATCCAGCCTGAGCTCTTTCTCTGGCGCAATCAAGGCTTTGAGGGTGGGATAAAAATCCATCTGAACAACAGGAGTATTCTCTACTCCTGACTTAATCTGGTTTTGCCACTTGACAAGTAAAGGCACTCTAATTCCCCCTTCGTAGTAGCTCCCCTTTCCTGCTCTAAGCGGATCTTGATAGCTTGTAGCGCGAATGCCACCATTATCAGAAGTGAAAATAATAAGAGTATTTTCTGTGAGCTTTAAGCTGTCTAATATTCCCAAAAGCTTACCCACATTTTCATCCATACTCTGAATCATGGCTGCATAAACTGGGTTATGTTGCCCCTTGCTACCTTCCTTGTTTATATATTTTTCTACCAACTCCGGCTTGCCCATCAGCGGTGTATGAACAGTATAAAAAGGCAGATACAGAAAGAAGCGCTTCTCCTGGTTTTCTACAACAAATTTTATTGCCTCACTAGTCAAGCGATCAGTAAGGTATTCACCCTGCACTTCAGGTTCCAACTTGACATTGTAAGGACTGAAATAGCCATCCTCTCCAGGATGGCCTCGATGGCTACCCGCTACATTCACGTCAAATCCGTGGGTCTTCGGGTCATCAGAGATATGCCATTTACCAAAAACACCTGTGGTATAGCCATTTTCTTTAAAAAACTTCCCAAGGGTATACAAACTGTCGTTTATGACTTTTTCATTTGGCGAAGCAATTAATTGTCTGGTTCTCTTATCTCCGCGGTCTGCAGGATGTACCGTGTAAATCCCATGGGTCATAGGATATCTTCCTGTAATCATGGTAGCACGGCTTGGAGCACAGTTGGAAGCAGCGGTATAGGCATGCACGAAAACTTTACTTTCCTTACTCAATTTATCCAGATTCGGAGTTTCGTAATACTCCGAACCCATAAATCCCAAATCCGCCCAACCCAGGTCATCCACATTGATCAGCACTACATTTGGCTTGGTTGATCGCTCAGAGTTACTCTGAGAAAAGGTACTCCCAACTACACATAGGAGAAGCAAATTGAATAGGATATATTTTTTCATAGACAGAGAATTTTACTAAGTAATGACTTTAAAACTTTCAGATACCCATTTAATGAAGGTTTTGACTCCGCTCAACTTGACAACTCTAAACCTTCTCGCTTTCCAACTTTTCCACATGCCAACTGAAAACTGCCAACCGCCTCATATCAGTCCTTTGTCACCTTACTCCCCCACCAATCAGCATTTGGAGTATATCCAGGACTTAGCATTTTAACTCGCTCAGCTTCCAAAGCTGGCATTCTTACATTTTTGTTTCTATCCAAAACTTCCTGATGTAAGACCGCATCAAACTCAGGATCATCCATTGGCTGATTTGAACCAGTTTTTTCAAGATACTTCAATAAGTCTGCGGTAAGTCTTTTAGTCACTTGAGGGTTTTGAAGAGCTAAGTCAGTCTGCTCACTTGGGTCTTTTGCCAGATCATACAACTCCAAACTTTTATCTTCCCAATAATAAATCAACTTCCAATCTCCCTCACGGACAATTGAACTAGGATCACCGCCCTGATTACCATAGTGTGGATAATGCCAATAAAGCGGTCGGGAGGTTATTTTCTTCTTTTGCATTGCCGGAGCTAAGCTTACCCCTTCAACATCAACTCCAGCAGGCATTTTTACATTTGCCAGTTCCAAAAGGGTTGGGTAAAAATCTATCCCGCTGGCCGGCACATCCAAGGTGATCAATTCTTTTTGCCCTGGTACCTTGATAAAATAAGGCACCCGAAGCCCACCTTCCCACTGATATCCTTTCCCGCCTCTCAGTGGCAAATTCGATGTAGAAAAAGCATCTCCTGAGGCTACACCACCATGATCTGAGGTAAATACGATAATAGTATTTTGATCCAAGCCAGCTTTAGCCAACGCTTCTGTCACCACACCTACCGCATCATCCATCGCCTCTACTAACCCCGCATAAACAGGATTATCTTGAAACTGTCGGATGGGAAGCCGTCTTTCCATAGTAAACCCATGATCTGCAATACCCATAGCCTCAGCCTTGGCTCTGTACTTTGCCCACTTCTCTTCGGTAGTCTGTATTGGGCCGTGTACTGCGTAAAAAGATAGCATAGCAAAAAACGGTTTTTCGTGATCTTGTTCGATGAACTTGGCAGTTTCGGTAGCTAGGCGCATGCTTAGGTTTTCACCATCCGGTCCTTGTTCCATTTTTGGGTTTTGATAAGGAGCAAAATACCCTCCTATCGGACTTCCTGAGGAGTAGCCACCTATATTAGTATCAAAACCATGATCTTCAGGATAGGAACCTTCCCCACCCAGATGCCATTTTCCTGCGAAAAAAGTCTCGTAGCCTGATGCTTTCAATGCTTCAGGAAGAGTGACATAAGAAGCCTTCAATGCGTGCTCGTAATTCGGGGGAAGTAATTTGGTATGTCTTCCAGCTTTTCTCCAGTCCTCACCATAAGCCGCTCCTATCCAATCTGTGACCCCATGAACTGCCGGAGTCAGACCAGTCATCAAACTGGCCCGTGCAGGGCTGCAAACCGGCGAAGCGGTATATCCCTGGATAAACTGATAGGATTGAGATGCAAGCTTGTCAATATTGGGAGTTTCATAGTAGTTGCTACCGGTAGCGCTGAGGTCATGATAACCTAGGTCGTCCACCAGGATAAATACAATATTGGGCTTGTCAGTTGATTGGGCAAAAGCCTGATAAAACCCGAGCATGAGGCATGCAAGTGGGAAAATTTTCTTCAGCATTAGGAGGTTTGTTGAATATAGAAAAACTAAGATGGTTAAGATCAATCAAAATCAAAAAAGGATTCGGGTATATGGGAATAATTATGTCATCTTAAAGCAAACTAATTTCAAAAATGAAAAAGGGTGAAAATTAAAAATGAATTTATTGGCAGCTTTTGTCTTTTGGAATTTTTTGAAAGGTAAAAATCATCATCATCATCATCATCGAATTCAAGCCATGGTCTAAGAAATTTATAAAAACATAAGCTTAACCCCATTTGGTTTAGGCTGAGAGATACATTCATCATGTTATAGCGCTCATCAAATTTCCAATATCTGCCCGCCCATTCAACTGCCATACTAATTTTCTCTTTTTCTTCATCCAGCAAATACAACATTGACTTTTCATCTGAACCGTAGATTTCAGATAGACTTTTAAGAAAAGATTCTAAGTTGGGAATTTGAGCAGTAGCAAAATCAGGCTCGATAAAACTCGTGGTAGTAAGCCTTAAAGATTTACTTACTTTCACCAAAGAAAAAAGTCCGCAAACTGGTTCAGCAAACTTTTTAATATAAATAGGATTTTCGTCAAAATGCCTCAAATCAAAAGTGAAATCCGAAGGCAAGTCGTCTAGCCTTGGAAACTCTCCAAACTTAAAATCCAACAATGCCTCAACTTTTTTAATAAAACTCATTTGATCAGATTTAGAAAAGTAACTTGTCTTTAGAGTATTAGGATCAATTTCCACGAAAAATACCAGACTATTCTGTTTTTGAAAAGTAGATAACAAAAATTATTGATGTTGGTAATTTCTTCTAAAAGTTTTGGGGTAGAAGAGTTCATCAGGGGGGAGTTGCATTTTTTGATATTCTTTATTTGCTCATATTTAAGCAATAACTAGTGAGAGTTTTACCTTTAAAAAATCACCCAAAATCATTTTTCGAATTATCTTGCCAACAATCTTTTCAAAAAAAACCTACCTGTGCAAGAAAAAACAACAGAAGAAGTTCAAGAAAAATTACCCAGAAACCTAGGACTTTGGGGTGTATGGATGTTGGTAGTCAATGGATTGATTGGTGCTGGGATTTTTGGACTGCCTTCGGGAGCAGCCAGACTTGCAGGTGAATACAGTGTGTTAATCTATGTATTCTGCGCACTTCTTATGCTGCCAGTTATTCTGAGTTTTGCGGAGGTGGGGAGTTATTTCCGGGGGACAGGCGGACCTATACGATATGGAAAACTGGCTTTTGGCTCGTTTGTGGGTTTTCAGGGGGGCTGGCTGTATTACCTGGCACGATTGATTTCCTTTGCTGCGAATACCGTCTTGCTTACAGATAGCATAGCTTATTTCTTTCCAATCATGGGTGATGGAATTGGCCGGTTGATTTCCTTGGCACTGACCTGCGGACTTCTCAGCCTGATCAATATTCTAGGTTCCTCAGAGTCCATTCGCTCCATGACGCTATTTACTATTGTCAAATTCTCCGTATTAATCGGATTGATATTCGGAGGTTTCCTACTGATCGGGCCTGATGTCATTCCTCGATTCGATAGCCCGTTGCCAGCTGGCTCAAATTTGGGTGCAGCCACCTTACTTTTGATCTATGCCTTTGTGGGATTTGAGGGTGCAATCGTGCCAGCGGGTGAAGCCAAGCAACCGAAGCGTGACATGCCTTTAGGTTTAATTCTTGGTTTGGTGGTAGTCACTGTCATTTATATGCTGATCCAACTGGTGTCACAGGCTGCCGTACCCAATTTGGCAGAAAGCAGCAGCCCTCTCCTAGATGCTTCTTCAGCCCTTTTTGGAAGTATAGGAGCAGTAATTCTGATGATTGGCGTAGCCACTTCTGTCTTGGCAAATCTGATCAGCTCGATGTTTTCTGCTTCCAGAATCACCTATGCTCTGGCTTTGGAAAAATCCCTTCCAGGCTGGTTTGGGGCGGTAAGCAACAAGTTTTTGACTCCGGCTAATTCAGTTTTATTCTTTGGAATAGCCGCCTTTGTATTGGCTGCGATGGGCTCCTTTACCTTTTTGGCCGCCATGACCGTATTATCCCGATTATTTCTTTTTATCATGACTTGTGCGGCGATACCGGTTCTGAGACCAAAGTTTCGAGATCAGGGTTACTTCATCCTCAAAGGTGGATACCTCATCCCAATACTAGGAATTTTAGCTTGCCTATGGCTGATGCTTCAGGTGAGTTGGACCTCCATTTGGCTCACTGCCGTTTTGATTGGAGTTGGAACAGGCTTGTATTGGTTGGGGAGGGCGCAGAAGTAAATATCTACTACCATCACGATTAACGATTGAATAACTTGGAGACTCCCTATGATATCGCGGGTTACTAAATGGCACAACTAGTATGATTTCGACCGAGTTTTAGAAAAACAGAATGTTTAACCCTATCCTACGGCAAACCAAATCAGTCTAATTCCAAAACCTATCATGACTATGCCGACGGCTTTATTTAGCCAAAACATAAATTTTGGGGTTACAAATTGAGCTAATTTCTGGGCTATATAGGCTTTGATAAGATCAATTACAAAAACAGTAAGAAGTATTCCCAAGTAATAGGACCAAATATCTGTGTTGTCAAAAGCGGGTTTTAAGTGAACCAAGCTGGCAATGGAAATCCAGAATAAGAGTACAAATGGATTGATTCCATTGATGCTAAATCCTTTGAGAAATGCATTTCGCTTTTTGGCTCTGTGCAACTCTTCCACCATAGCATCAGGCTTGGCACCTTGCTTTTTTACCAAATAGCTTATTCCAAAACCAATAAGAATAGCTCCTCCCACATAAGCTAAAATAGATTCGAAATAAGTGGCTTCCGCTAGAAACTTGACCCCATAAAAAGTCAGCAATACATAGAGTGTGTCAGAGGTGAGTATGCCCAAAGCAACCATTGCAGCATAGCGAAAGCCCTTTTCGAGACTACTTTGGATAAGAGTGAAAAAAACGGGACCAATCATTGCCGAAAGCAATAATCCCATACTGACTCCTTCAAGCAGTGCTTCACTCACAGCTTGATGTCTCTAGTAGTTAAAAATGCTTGCCAATTTGCAGCTTTATCACCTTTGAGCACTCTCGGGAATTTGTAAGAACCTCCTTCTTTTCCTTGTGCTTTCAGCCAATCATAAAAAACAGAAGATGGTATTACGGAAACAATCACATCCCGTAAAGCATGGTTTCTTTCCACAGCATAATCATCATTGAGAACTTTCAGATACTTATCAATGGTGTCACTTAAGGTTTTCGACTCAATAGCTGCATCAAGTCCTATAAACCAATGATGGGCAAACAAAGTACCATGCGGAACCCCAATCACGGTGAATTCACGGATATTTAGATCCTGTTCTTCAGCGGTGAGTTCTATGGCTTTATTCATATTATCCACAGAAAGATGCTCTCCACAAAGACTCAAGAAATGCTTGGTGCGACCAGTAATTATTATCTCTGATTCCTCCTTGGACACAAAACGTACCACATCACCTATCAGGTAACGCCAAGCTCCTGCGCAGGTGCTAATCAGAAGCGCATAGTCCTTTCCTACCTCTATTTCATCTATTTTCAGGGTCTTTGCATCGGGTTTGATATTTCCATCCTCATCAAAGTTTTCTGTAGTGAAAGGCACGAACTCATGAAAAATCCCATTATTGAGAACCAAACGCATGGATTTACGATTTGGCAAGGCCTGGAAAGCCAAAAATCCCTCGGAAGCTAAGTAAGTCTCCAAATACAATAATGGCTTGCCCAATAGCTTTTCAAATCCTTTTTTATAAGGCTCAAAGGAAACGCCTCCATGAACGAAAATCTGCAGGTTTGGCCAGATCTCATGGATATTCTCCACCTGATAGTGAGCAATTATTTTTTCTATCAGGATCTGAAGCCAAGCCGGTACCCCAACAATAATCCCGATATCCCAAGACTTTGCTTTCTCTACAATTTGATCAAGTTTATCTCCCCAGTTTTTGCTTCGTGAAATCTTTTTCCCTGGCTTATAAAATCGCTGAAACCAAATCGGTAATCTTCCTGTGGTAATCCCACTCAGATCTCCGGAGAAATAAGTGCCATTAAACTCCAAATCTGTACTTCCACCTAACATCAAAATCCCTTTTGTCAGCAAAGAAGCTGGGAGATCATATTTGGAAAGTGAAAGAATTTGGCGCACCCCTGTTCTACGAATAGCTTTCACCATATCTCTGGTGATGGGAATGAATTTGGAGGTAGCACCAGATGTACCACTGCTCAGGGCGAAATGCCTAACCGGACCCGGCCAAGTGACGTTTGATTTCCCTTCTAGCAGTTTGTGCCACCATTCCTCGTGAATTCGGTTGTAATCATAGATGGGTACTTGAGATTTATACATCTCATAAAAATCATCCTTTCCCTTTCGAAAGCTTTTAAGGATTTTACCAAAATCATATTTCCGCCCAATCTCTGTTTCAGCAGCATGAATCAGTAACTTCTTTAATTCCTGACGCTGTAGCTCTAAAGGGTGAGAGTACTCCTGCTCTAGACTCTCTCTCAGACGTATGCCTTTTTTTAGTAAAGTACTAATGATCGCCATATCTTTGTTTTAGGCCTTCTTTAAAAATAGTAAAGCATAAAAATAGAAAATGGACATCAAAGCCAACCTCGAAAAAGTAAAAAAAACATTCATAAATCAGGATTGTCTCTTAGTTGCTGTAAGTAAGACAAAGCCTTTGGAAGATCTAAAAGTGGCCTATTCGGCTGGAATCAGAGACTTTGGAGAGAATAAAGTGCAAGAACTCCAAGCCAAACAACCTGAAATGCAAGGGGATGTCAACTGGCATATGATCGGTCACCTGCAAAGTAATAAGGTCAAATACATAGCTCCCTTCATACACTTGATTCATGGCGTGGATTCTTTCAAGCTGCTCAAAGAAATCAATAAGCAGGGAAAAAAGGTAGGTAGAAAAATAAATGTGCTACTCCAAATGCACATTGCCGAGGAGGAAAGTAAGTTCGGTTTTGATTCCAAGGAATTGAATGAAATGCTGGCAAATCCTGACTTTTTGAACCTAAGTCATGTGACTATTCAAGGACTAATGGGAATGGCTACTTTTACAGAAAATAAAGATCAGGTGAGGAAGGAGTTCAAAGGACTTAAGACACTTTTTGAAGAGCTGAAAGGTCGTGATCTTCCAGGTTTTGTCCAGCTGAACGATGTATCCATGGGAATGAGTGGGGATTACCTGATTGCTCAGGAGGAAGGAAGTACCATGGTAAGAATAGGCTCAGCGATTTTTGGAGAGAGAGATTAAGATTTGGGATTTCGGATTTGGTACCCAATTGCTTTGATAATTATATACCCGCTATGGGATTTATTATTCCCAGAAATTTCTAAAAATCGAGTTAAACCAACAGAACATGCCCTAATTCGCTGAATTAGGGCATGTTCTGTTAGTGGCATTAGGATTGAAATTCTAGAAAAGTAGAAGTTCAAACATTAATTAAATAATCACATTATGAGTTCATTATTATATCTCATCGCAGTCATTCTATTGATCGGCTGGATAATCGGCGTATTTATTTACAGTGTCACAGGCCTTATTCACATTCTTCTAGTATTAGCATTAGTTGCTGTTATTTTCCGATTGATTGGAGGTAGGTAGTTTGGGGAGATTTGTGGATTGAAAGATTGGAGAATTAGAAGATTAGGAGATCCCGATAGCTATCGGGAGGGGATTCGGGATTACTGAAAAACCATTGAATTCAGGGTCATTTCGACGACTGCAGGGAGGAGAAATCTCATTAGGTCTACTGATGAGATTTCTCCTCGCGTTATTTTTTTTGAGACGTAATTTAGGTTTCGTTTCGCTCGTCGAAATGACGGATAGGAAGATGAAATTGATTGGAAAATTGGAAGATTAGGAGATTAAGAGATTTGGAGATCCCGATAGCTATCGGGAGGAGATTCGGGATTCGGAATTATTGAAAAACCATTGAATTCAGGGTCATTTCGACGACTGCGGGGAGGAGAAATTTCATTAGGTCTACTGATGAGATTTCTCCTCGCGTTGTTTTTTTTGAGACGTAAGTTAGGTTTCGTTTCGCTCGTCGAAATGACGGGTAGGAAGGTTCATTTGGACGGAAATATAAAAAAGTACTAAACTCCGGCAAGCTGCATTACCATTCACCGACAATTGAGTGCAATTCGACTATAGATTATTTCAACTGACCCAAAATCTCAAATTTTAGATTTTTCTATTTATGACATTTGTGACAAGCAATCTGGCATAGCACGATACAAGTTGCGATATCCTTTAGCCAATCAAGTTTGTACATAACATAAATTAATAGAATTTATATAAAGCAGTAGTTAGAGTAGAAAAGGAGCGCAGAATAAGTTGTTTGTTCACCCCCACCCCCGGCTTGCCCTGATTAAATCTTCAACCGAATAATCAAAACACATGGTAAATCTCACGGATCTAATTATCACCCACTATGGGACTAATCAATCGGATCAAATAGTAGACAGCTATGAAATGATTAAAGGAATAATTGTTGATTTTGAAGGGCAAGCCAATTTTAATATCAAACTTGATAACACGTTGCCTTTAATAAACGGTGACCCAAAGCAATTGAAGATACTTTTTAAGAATTTCATCAGAAAAGCAATCGAACTATTCAATGGCTTGATCGGAGAAATCAACATCACCCACATTAAAGATTCTAAATCTTGGATTTTTGCATGTTTTGCGATAAGCCTTCAAAATGAAGGCGCGAAAAGGTACTCAGCTAACTTGTCTGAAACAGTCAATGAATTCAACATGGCGATTTCTAAAAAGTCTCTTTCCAGAAAAGCAGATGTAATCTTAAGTTTTTGAATTAGAACACTATGGAAACACCCTCTTTAAAGTATTTGAAAGAATTGTCAAAAGGCAACAAAAATTTCGAAATGAAAATTTTCAAATTATTGCTTGATGAACTCCCAACTGAGTATGCTACTTACCAACATGCCATCAGCACTAATAATTACTACTGGGCTGCAGAAGTCGTACATAAGATCAAACACAAAGTGGCTTTCTTTCAAATGAAAGAGGCTTTAACCCTTACTGAGAAGCATGAAACAGCTTTAATGTCAGGAAATTTAAATTATCAACTAGATTTTCAGGAAGTTATGAGTAATATTCTTAAATTTCTTCCTGAACCATATGAGTAGATATGAACTGCATTATCATTGACGACGAAAGTGTGTCAAGAGAAATACTAACTTTTTTATGTGAAAAAGAGCCTGATTTGGAGGTCCTAGGAAGTTTTTCAAATGCCATGGATGCATTTAGATTCCTCAACAAGGAACAGGTAGACCTGATATTTTTGGATGTTCATATGCCAGGATTCAGTGGCTTTGATTTTATTCAAACTTTGAAAAAGCCACCGCATATCATTTTGACTACTTCAGACCAAAGTATTGCCATACATGCCTTTGATTATGAAAGTATCATTGATTTCTTAGTGAAGCCTATAAACCCAGATCGACTAAAAAAAGCAATCAGTCGAGTCTTCAAACTATATAAAAAGGAGGTCAAAACTGCCCCTCAAACGAATTTAGACAATGGGGATAAGAATCAATTTTACATCAACATTGATAAGCGTCTGATAAAACTCAATGCAAATGAGGTCAATTTGATTGAAGCACAGGGTGATTATGCCCTTATTAAATTAGACAATCAGGAGTTTAAAGTTCACAGTACACTCTCAAAGATTTTCGAAAAATTATCTCCTGATTCATTTTTCCAAGTACATAGATCCTATATCATCAACCTTCACAAAATAATTGATATACAGGACAATACCGTCCTAATTCAAAAATCAGTCATCCCTATCAGCAGATCAAGGCGAGCTGAACTGATGAGCAGACTTAACCTGATTTAAATCCAACAGGTTTGCCATTTAATTTCCTAATTCATCCTTTTGCAATTGAATCTGGTTGAGTACCAATTCAATTTCCTTTCTCATCAGATCTAACTTTTCCAAGAGAAGGTTTTTGTCAAAAACAGAAACTTGCTCAAACCCTGTAGCCATTTTTGCTAGGATGGGCATACCAGAAGATACCGCAGTACCATACATTTTATGACTTGCCTCATTCAATCCTTCCAAATCCTCCTCCTCTATCCTCATATTCATGTCATGCAGGGATCCTTTTAATTCAGCTTTTACCGTGTCTAAAATCCTAGCTAACACCTGCTTATTATTATCGGTATAATTGATTAAGGTATTTTTAGAATAGTGGTTTTCAAAAACAGCTTGGGGATCAGCTGTAGTATGGACTACAAGCCACTTTTTAAATACTTCTCGCAGGGTGGCTTCTACTACTGGTTTTACTACAAAATCGTCCATCCCCGCTTCCATGCATTTCTCCCGTTCTCCTTTTACATTTCCAGCTGTAAGCGCAACAATGGGCACTTGTCTATCTTTAGCAATTGCCCGGATGTTCCTAGTGGCTTCATAACCATTCATTTCAGGCATTTGTAAATCCATTAGAATAAGGTCAGGTATCTCCATTTTACAATATTCTAAAGCCTCTACCCCATTACTTGCTTTGATTAAAATGGCATTAGGAAAGGTGCGCTCAATAATAGTTTCTGCTAGTAGCATATTCACTCTATTGTCTTCGGCAATTAAAATTTTGTACTGCGTCTGCTGAAGTGCGACACTCTCTTTTTTTGCACTTAAATTAACTTCCTCTAGGCTTTGTAATCGGGAAAGGGTATAGTAAAAATCCTGAAGTTTGATGGGCTTGACCAAGCGATGCTTCACGCCAAGCTCCTTACAAACCTGAAGTATTTTTTGATCATCTGAGGAACTTTGGAGTAAAATCACCGGCATCTTATTTAAATCTGCCAGAAAGCTTTCTTTGATCTTCTTTATAGTCTCCAGACCATCCATAAATGGCATATGGTAATCCATTAAGATCACATCAAACTGTTCTCCTTTGGCCAAAATCTGAAGGGCTTCAAGACCATTAGTGGCTTCCTTGGATTGAATGTTTTTCAATAATAGCATCTGGCTGACAATTAGCCTGTTGTTTTCATTATCATCTACTACCAAAACGTTCTTGATGTCATCGATATCAAACCATTCTATAGGTTCTCCCATTTCTGTTTTCAGGATCACTTCAAAAAAGAAGGTACTTCCTCTGCCAATATTGGAAACCAATTGCAACTTGCTATCCATTAACCCAAGAAGACGATTAGAGATAGTTAATCCCAAGCCTGTGCCGCCATATTTCTTGGTAGTGGAACTATCCTCCTGGGAGAAAGCTTCGAAAATCTTTATTTGTTTTTCCGGATGAATTCCAATGCCTGTGTCTCTAACCGAAAATCTTAATCTAGAATGATCGCCCATAGATTCCAGGTTCTCCACCTTCAATTCAATTTCACCTTGTTCAGTGAATTTGGAGGCATTGCCCAAGAGATTGACCAAAACTTGCTTCAGTCTATCCGAATCAGCATAGATAAACCTAGGAAGATCAATTTCAATATTAAGAAGCATTTCAAGCCCTTTATTCTGAATCTGATAGGTAGTAATATCAGTAGCCTGAGCGCACATTTCGTAGAGATCAGCCTTATCAATATCCAGTTCGAGTTTACCTGCTTCTATTTTGGAAAAATCCAAAATATCATTGATTATACTCAGAAGAGCATTTCCAGATTGATTGACTATAGATAAGTATTGATGCTGCGTTTCATTCAATTTCGTTTTGAGCACCAAGTCAGTAAATCCAATCACCCCATTCAGCGGAGTTCTGATTTCATGACTCATATTTGCCAAAAATTCAGACTTTGCCTGACTCGCTTCTTCTGCCTGGCCTTTGGCCAATTTTAATTCTTCCCGTTGATTGATGAGTGAGGTGATGTTTTGTGTGGAAATCATCATCCCTCCAATCTCCCCGTCGTGCAGATACCAAGGGCGCATTTCCCAAGTCACATATTGTGGCTTATCATAGCCCTGAAGGGAGTAAATCTCCTCTTCTCTTCTTTCTATAGCTCCATCTAATACGTTCTTGTGAATCTCGATCACATCAGCAGTCATACTATCCGCAAACACATCGTAATGTGATTCACCGATTAAGGTTCTTCCACTTAACTTATACTCATCTATCCACCGATTAGAGACGGCAAGGTAGCGCATTTCCTTATCCAGCATCGCTACAGCTGCCGGCGTATGTCTTACAAAGGCAGAAAGTCTGCTCTTTTCATTGATAAGGTCGAGTTCGATTCTCCTATTCTCGGTAATATCAATAGCGACACCTAAATACCCTATACTCGTAAAATCAGTGTCCCTTATTGGGGTTACAATCAGCGAAACCAAACGCTTTTCACCATCTTTTCTGAGGTATGTCCAGATTCTTTGCTCGGAACCATCCCTCTCAGGTCGAGCTATGAAAATCTCAAAACCTGAAATTGTTCTCCCAAATTCCTCCGAAAGTTCTGATCCAAGCTTCTGGACCTCCTCCTCTAAATGAATAACTGCAGGGGTATGCTTACCTACCATTTCTTCTGAGGAGTAGCCAAGCATTTTTTCTGCACCACTGTTAAAAACCGTGATTATTCCAGTTAGATCTGTGGCAATAAAGCTTACTTCTGAAGAAGCATTAAATACATCATCCAGTGTTTTTTTGGCCCTTGCCACTTCCAACTCAATTTTCTTTCGTTCATCTATATCCTGAAATGTCCCAAAAACACGAGTACATTTCCCATCAGTAAACTCTGGGTATCCAATTGTCCGCACCCATAATTCATTCCCTTTTATGGAGACGAGTTGCAGTTCGAGATCCCAGGGCTCACCAGTGGCAATAGCATTCCGCACAGCTCCTAAAATTTTATTTTGGCTTTCCCCTTCTTTGTAAAAATTGATTCCGGATTCAAAGTTCGGCTCATAATCGTCTTCCACTTCATGAATTAATCTCGTGACTGGTGTCCATAGCACTTTTTTCTTAATAAGGTCTAGACTCCAGCCTCCAACTCTCGCCACTTTACCCGTTTCCTCCAGCAATTGCTTTGTTTTCTTCAGATCCTCCTGAAGTTCTGACCGAGAAGTAATATCAATAGCGTTACCAATCACATAGGTGGAATCATCCACCTTACTCTTCTCCAATACATTATTAAATAGCCAAATTCGTTGAGAACCATTTTTGTGTTGGGTTATCATCTGTCCATTGGCTTTGCCCTTGGCTAATATTACTTTTAGATAATTCTCAAGTTCATCATGCTTATCGGTGGGCATAATATCATAAAGGCTCATCGCATTTATTTCACTCACCGTGTATCCTAAAATCTCAGCCCCAGAAGAATTGACAGTCAGAAAATTACCCTTTAGATCATGCGTACACATGAGTCCTTGAGAATTCTCGAAAAATGACCTGAGCTTCTCCTCATTTTCTACAAGCTTTAATTCTTTTTTTCTTTCTTCCGAAATATCTCTTCCAATTGCGAAGATATTTCCTGTATCAGGTTCTGGAGAAGCCATCCATTGAAGTGCCTTATAGGAACCATCAATGGTTTTGAAGCTATGTATGAAGTTAATCGTAGGGATCCCATTGGATAATTTTTCCAATTCCAAAGCAGTTTTGTCCACATCATCAGGATGAATCAATTCAAAGAAGGATTTATTCAACAAAGTATCCATATCCCATCCCAGTATTTGATGAAAAGAGGGGCTTACCTTTTTAAAAAAACCATCCGTTCCTGCTACGCAAACTAGGTCCGAGGAGAATTTAAAGAGTTTTTCATAGTGGTTGAGCTCTATATTGATTTTTCTGTCACGGACCATGCTCATCAGGCCACCTGCTAGAATCTTTAATCCGGTGATCTGTTCCTCATCCAGCGTTTTGGACTCCAAGTCCAGCATAGCCAAAGCTCCTAAGAGATTCCCATGAATATCCTTAATCGGAAGAGCAGCGAAAAAATTAAACCCTTTTTCTCTTAATGGAATATCGAAATCCTGACCCTCCTTTGACATTAGAATAATCTCCGATCGCTGAAGTGCTGAAAAAGTAGCCTCTAGATCAGAAGGTGCAATATTTTGAGTCTTTCCCTGCTTAGATTTTATCCAAACCTTATCAGCCCCGAAAAAGTAGATTAAGCCGGTAGAAGCAGCCGAAATCATCGTGGAAAGCTTGGCTATTCCGTCCAACTCCATATCCTTATTTGTATTGAGGATTTGTAGTCCTTCTAGTGATTTCAATCTAGAACTGTCTCCATATGAGTGATTCATATTTTGCATTTTATCAAAGTAATCTTGGGAATTGAAACTGCGGGGAATGTAGCCAGAAGGCAGTTATAAAAGTTAAAATATCTGTTTAAGTGTTAGTTAAAAAATTTTATGAACTAAAACTAGTAAAGGAAATCGGAAGAATAAAGCTCTGATGATTAAAAATTTAAAACATGTTGGGGATTGGAAGATTGGAGTATTGGGAGATCCCGATAGCTATCGGGAGGAGATTAGGGATTGATTTTAGAGTCATTTCGATGTACAAAAGGAGGAGAAATCTCATTAGGTCTACTGATGAGATTTCTCCTCGCGCTGGTAATGGGAATATAATCTAGCTATCGTTTCGCTCGTAAAAATGACGTAGAATGAGAGGATTGTAAATGAGAATAAGTACTAGGTTAATTCCTCAATCCCAAAATACTTCTGGCTCGTTCCAGATCTTCCAACGTATCGATTGCCACAGCATGATGAACTGTGGAAACCATCCTGATCTTAAAGCTATTTTCAAGCAGCCGCAATTGCTCAAGCATTTCAACCTTTTCCAACGTACTTTTCTCCAAAGAAGTATAGTGAATCAGGGCTTCTCTTCTATAGGCATATATTCCAATATGCTTCCAATACTGAAGTTCTCTGATTTTATCCCGATTGTATGGAATAGGTGATCTTGAAAAATAGAGGGCATCACCTTTATGATCGGTAATCACCTTGACAAAATTTGGATTTTGGGCTTCATCCTCAGAAATCAAGGTTTTCAGCGAAGCTATCTCTACTGTCTTATCCTCAAATACTTCCACAAGGTCTTTCAGCGACTTTTCATCCTGAAAAGGTTCATCTCCCTGCACATTCACAATGATCTCGGCCTCCACTTTTTCCAGCGCCTCAGCAATTCTATCGGATCCACTTTCGTGGGCGGTCTCACTGTAAAACACATTTCCTCCGACTTCCTCAACCTGCTTCTTTATCTCAATATGATCAGTTACAACCCAGACTTCATCGAAGACATTCGTCGCCAATGTGCTTAAATAGGTCCTCTGAATCACTGATTTACCTCCTAAATCTTGGACTAGTTTGGCAGGTAATCTGGTAGAGGCATATCTGGCGGGGATGAGGGCGGCAATTTTAGGCATATGGTAAATTTGAAATTAGGAATTTGAAATATGAGATTTAAGAATATCCAGAAGAATGACTAGTCCCCTAGATTCTTCACAATTTTGGTTGGAAAACCCCTGCCCGAACCGCAGGCGGAGATGAGGGAAGAGCGATGAAGATTGCACCCATAATTTCAACAAAATCCATACTTATTCCCGCTTTCTACTCTATTTCAATTTGGGATCCAGATTTTATGATTTGAGGACTATAAAAAACCATCACTTCACTTTGAATAGTTTGATTAGTTTCTGAATTACTCCAGTCTGGCTTTTCTTGATTTTCTTCTTCTTAGTCTCAAGATCATCGCCATAGTAGTTGTACATGTACTTGTTATTCTGAGAATACAAGTAGGTGTTTCCATAGCCATAATTATACCCTTCGTAATGGTAACCTGAATTGATAATACCATTGAAGACACCGTATACATTTTTCACCTGCTTGTTATTGAACAAATCATTGATCATAACCAGGTGATCCTTAACCGTGTAATTCTGTCTTACTACATACAGGTTGATATCAAACAATCGCATCAAATCTATGGTCTCAGACACCAGTCCCATGGGAGGAGTATCAAAAATAACTACATCAAAGTTTGATTCCAGATGGGCCAGAAATTCAACTAGCCTAGGCGTTTGCAATAATTCTGCGGGATTTGGAGGAATTACTCCTGATGGTACGAACCATAGATTTTCATGAGCTGTAGGCTTCACAATTTCTTCTGCCTCCACTTTACCTATTAAATAGGTAGATAGACCTATACGGTCAGATTCTCCAAAATAGGAAGCCAGTTTAGGCCTTCTCAAATCCCCTCCAACTACAACTGTTTTTTTAGATCCCAAAGCCATAGCTGAGGCAAGGTTCAAGGAGGTAAAGGTTTTTCCTTCTCCAGAAACAGAGGAGGTCACCAGGATTTTCTTGGTATTTTTCCCACTTGCCAAATAAGTAATAGCCGAGCGAAGTGATCTAAAAGACTCTGCCACGGCTGATTTTGGAAAATCCAGCACTACCTTATTCGTATCTTTCAAACTATAGCCCACAATACCTAGCTGAGGAATCATAAAATGCTTTTTCAAGTCCCGCTGATCCTTGATGGTATCATCAAAAATATCCCGTACAACTATGAATCCGAATGGAAGTAAAAACCCTAATACTATGGCTAAACCATAATTCTGTTGCTTCTTTGGAAAGATGAGTGTCCCCCTTCTTGCAGCATCCAAGATCGCATTATCAGAGACATTGGAAGCCATGGCAATACCAGCCTCTGCACGCTTTTCCAAGAGATAGGTATATAAGGACTCTCTTAATTTGAATTCTCTGAAAATCCCTGAATACTCAGATTCTGACTCCGGTAGTGTTGAAAACTCAGCATCATAAATGCGGATATTGCGTTGGATACTATTCTTTTTTTCCTTGGTATTCTCTATCAGATTTACAACGTTTTCGAAAAGGGCATCCTGGACTTTCTCCATTTGCACATCGATCTTAAGGACCTCAGGGTGATTCTCATTGACAGTAGCCATGAGCTTTCTTCTGTCTTGGGAAAGAGTGACCAAAGTTTGTATCAATCCATTTAATAAGGGATCAGGAACACCAATGACTGAGGGAGCGATTACGTCTGAAAAATCCTTGCTTTTTTGCTCCATGTAGGTGCGAATCTGCTCGAAATACTCGAGTTGATAATCTATCTCAGCATTCATCTCATCGAGGGTATTCATTTTCCCAAGGATATTCGAAAATTCCGCTGACACATCCAGCAGCTTATTTTCCACCTTAAAATCCTGAAGCTCACGTTCCTTTTGCTGCAGGGAATCCTCCAAAAAGCCCAACTGTTGTTCAATAAAAGCAAGGGTATTTTCCTGAATTTTATTCTTTTCACTCAGATCGTATGCTATGTAGGATTGCATAAGAGAGTTTATATAATCCCTACCTTTTTCCACCACCTTGGTCGTGGTACTCAGACGAAGTACGGAACTGTATTCATTCTGCAATGAAACTTGAATAGATCTTGCATAAGAATCTTCCAGGGAGGAAGGATCTCTTAGTTTAAAGACCAATTGCTCACTCGTCCTGCCGGGATTTACCAGATGTACGGTAAACTTTGACTTGGCAGTAACTATCTCCTCCCCAAAAGAATATGTCTTATTGTAAATAGATTCGTCACCTGCCGCCATAGCAGAGTTAAAATCCAGTAAACTGGACTCTTCTTGCGCCAACCTGAAGGTTTCACCAGAAAGAATTTCGAGTTGTATAGGAACATCAGATAATTGAAAATGATCCCAGTCCACTTCTATTCGGATCGGGGACCTATCGTACAATTCTATGGCTTTGATAGTAGTCTTGGCAAAATACTCCACATCAAAATGAAGATTCTTCAAGGCCTCACGGGCCAAGCCCTTAGACTTGAGTCGGAGAATATCATTTTCAAGATTAAGACCAGTAGAAAAAATATTGGACCTGTCAAGGATTCTAGCTTCAGGGGATGTATTTGTCTTGATCATCATTGTCCCTGAGACTTCATATTCATCTACCGTGTAGCGATGAAAAAGAAAGGTAGCAATGACAAATAGTAGGATAAAAAGGACGTACCAGGGCCAATAGCGAATGTATTTGGCCACCACATACCTGATCTCCAGTGCCTTCTCCTCGTTGTCTAACTGGCTTAAGTCTAATTTCTCCATAGCTACTAGTTCCCTGTTACCAAATTTATTATCAGTAGAGTGGATGCCAGCAATCCTGCGAAAAGTGCCAGGGATGCTGTAAGGTTATCGGCGTTTCCAAACTGTCTGATATTCATCGGCTCCATGTACAAGATATCATTAGGTTGGATGAAATAAAAGGGGCTAGCCAAAATAGCTCTATCATTCAAATTGATTTGGTGAATTTTAGTACCTCCATCGTATTGACGGATAATAAAAAGCTTGTTTTTCTTGCCCAAGATGGTTGTTTCTCCTGAGTTAGCAAGGGCATCGAAAATAGTTGCTCTATTTTTATATATCACATTGACTCCCACAGAATTAAACTCGCCTAGTGTAGTATATCTTATTCCAGCTATTCCTAATTTAACGAAGATTTCTTCCTTGAAAAACTTATTTATTTCAAGCTGCACCTTATTCTTTGCTTGTTCTTCGGTAAGTCCTGAAATTTTGATTTTCCCGAGTTTTGGAACCTCTACAAAGCCAAGCTGATCTATGGAATATCCACGGAAATATAGCGGGTCTGACCCAGCACCACCACCTCCGCCGCCGCCTCCAAGAGCACCCACATTTTGTGAATTTTGGAATGAAAAGGCCTCGATCAGCTCTGGATCTGAAGTTGCAAAATCAATAGAAACTATATCAAAGGGTTGTAATATGTATTGATAGTCAACTTCAGCGAAGGGAATAAATTCATTTAACTCTATGGGGGTATTATCAGGTAGGTTTTGCAGATAGGTAATTCTCTTATTACTAATACAACCTGTAGCAAAAACCACAATGCTGGCGACAAAAAGGATTTTCTTCATTCTAGAAGCATAAATTAAGCTTAGACCAAATATATAAAAATACTTTAGGAATGATTAATTGGCAATGTTCAAGTATATGATTATCCTCAAGCTTGCCAATAATCGATAATGCTTTGCTCACCCGGCCAGAAGACCGAAGACCGGTGACCGGAGTAGCGTCAATGCTAGCTTTTAACACTTTCTTTATTGCTTTTATCTCCTTATTGACAAAAAACGGATACACATAATCAAGTAAGTATTATACGTAGTATTAATGCATCCCATACTCTACTCTAGGCAATTAAAAAATCTTCCTATCTTCAACCTATGGAAATCAGAAAGGCTACTCCAGGCGATTTACCTGAGATTGTTAATCTTTTAAGAGCCTCCTTGGGGGAAAGTTTAATTCCAAAATCTGAAGCTCTCTGGAACTGGAAACATGTGGAAAATCCATTTGGAAAATCACCAGCACTTGTTGCAGAGGAAGCTGGGTCAATTTGTGGAGTTAGGGTATTTTTAAGATGGGAATTTAGACAAGGAGAAAGAATCATCAAAGCCTGCCGGGCTGTGGACACTGCTATACATCCTGATTATCAAGGTAAAGGACTTTTTAAAAACCTTACACTTTCACTGATAGAAGAAATAAAAAGTGAGGGAGTGGACTTGATTTATAATACACCCAATACTCAGAGTTTGCCAGGATACCTGAAGATGGGTTGGGAAAAATGGGGAAAGTTACCCCTGAAGATGCATTTCAACTTGAGTGTTGGAAAAAGTAAAAGCCTATCACAAGTAAGTAATTGGGAGAGCATTAGGCATTTGATACAGGCATTAGAAAAAACACCAAAGGAAACAGACTCAGTAAACACAAATTTAGTTGCAGGGTACATACACTGGCGCTATGTGAAGTGCCCTCTATTTCCTTATCATTTTATTAGCGATGGGGAAACCTACCTTTTGATCTATAGAATAAAGGAAGGTAAAATTGGTAGAGAGCTCAGAATTGTAGATTTCTTTCAACTTGCAGGATTTGATTCAAATGGAAGAAAACAATTAAACAGCAGACTGAAGACTATTGAAAAAAATGAAAGTGTGCGATTCACTTCCTATTCAGGATTACAGTTTGGGAAAGACAATCCTTTAGAAATGGGTTTAATGCCAGTTATGTCCATTGGCCCTGAGGTTACACTTCGTCAAGCTGCGATGAGAGAGGAAACACTTGACCTGCCTTGGGCTTGGAGCTTGGGGGATTTGGAAGTTTTTTGAAAGGAGCCGGAAAAACGCCCTGTGAAGGCACCATAGAAAGTGATGAGTACATGCCTTCCATCGTCCAATATTAGGAAAAGCATCCAGAATCTAAACCTGATTTCCCAGAGAATACTGCTAAAGAATTAAATACATATTAGTGGCATGTAGAGTTTAGATGTCTCTTGACACCTGCTCCGACCCGTATCCACGAGACCCCTAAAGGAGAGAATGCAGTTGAGTGTTGCCGGATGGAGATTAGAGGTTGGTTGTCGGAAAGTTCAACTGATGAATGGTAAAGTAGTGGCAGGCAGAAGAAACTGACAGAATATTCAAAACTAGAATTTGAAAATGACGCATCTTCTGATAACTAGTAAAATTTTCCCTGCAGACATCATTTAGCCTGAAAACGAAAAGCAGATTTAATGTTGTGGGGAAGGGAATTTGAATGAAAAATGGAAAAAAGTATTCAGTCGGCAGTCTCAGTGATCACTTGATGAGCTGATCACTGAGACTGAAAACTGAACACTGCTAACTGACCTACTACTACCCCACTTTCTCCAAATGCGCTTCCTTTATCCTCCTTCTCAAAATCTTACCCACGTTTGATTTTGGCAGTTCATCAGTGAAATGAACCTCCTTAGGACATTTGTAATTGGTGAGGTATTCGTGGCAATGGGAAATGATTTGTTCCTTGGTGATCGCTTTGTCTTTTACCACTACATAAGCTACCACACGCTCAGTGGATTTAGCATCAGGAATGCCAATTACTCCTACTTCCAAAACTCCTGGAAAGGATGCGATGGCGTCTTCTACTTCGTTTGGATATACATTGAAACCGGAAACAAGAATCATCTCTTTTTTACGATCCACGATCTTGGTAAAACCGTCTTTGTCCATCATTCCGATATCTCCGGTTTTGAACCATTCGCCCAGCATCACTTCAGCCGTCTCCTTTGGCTTATGCCAATAACCTTTCATGACCTGTGGGCCTTTGATGCAGATTTCTCCCCGCTCACCTACAGGAAGTGTATTTCCCTCATCATCTATGACCATCATATCTGTATTCGGAAGCGGAATTCCAATGGTACCATTTCTCTCTGTGCCATCGATAGGGTTACAGGAAGCCACGGGTGAGGTTTCAGTAAGTCCATAGCCTTCTGCCAAAGGCGTTCCGGTGACTGCCAGCCACTTTTCTGCTGTGGCTTTTTGCACCGCCATACCACCACCAACTGTGATTTTCAAACTACTAAAGTCAAGCGCTCTAAAGGCATCTTGGTTAAGCATTCCATTAAACAAAGTGTTCACTCCGGTAATCACCGTAAACTTCTTCTTGGACAATTCCTTACAAAAAGCTGGCATATCCCGAGGATTGGTAATCAGGAGATTGTGTGCTCCGATTTTGAGCATGGCAAGGCAATTCACCGTCAATGCAAAAATATGATAGAGTGGCAATGCAGTAATAACCACTTCCTCACTCTCTTTCAGTTTTGGCTTCATCCAAGCAGAAATCTGCTGCATGTTTGCCACGATATTTCCATGCGTCAACTCCGCACCTTTGGAAACACCCGTCGTGCCACCGGTGTATTGGAGAAAAGCAGTATCTGATAAACTGAGTTCTGCAGGCTTAAATTTATGATGTGCCCCCTGAGACAAAGCCGATTTGAAGGAAATAGCCTTTGGTATAGAAAAAGGCGGGACCAGTTTCTTGATGTATTTCACCACCAAATTGACAAGGGTTCCTTTGAGGCCACCAAGCAAATCTCCAAGTTCTGTTACGATCACATGCTTAGCAGGTATTTCATCGAGGATTTTCTCCAGGTTGTCGGCAAAGTTGGCTACGATAATGATCAATTCAGCTCCTGAGTCTTTGAACTGATGCTTCATTTCCGAAGAAGTATAAAGAGGATTGGTATTCACCACAATCATCCCTGCCCGAAGTGCCCCAAACATGGCCACTGGATATTGAAGGGTATTGGGCATTTGAATTGCTACTCGAGTACCTTTTTTCAGTCTTAGCACCTGAGTCAAATAGCTAGCAAAATCCTCGCTAAGTTTATTCAAGGTATTGAATGACATCGTTTTCCCCATGCATTCAAAGGCTACTGCATCACCGTATTTTTTTACACTTTCCTCGAAAAGTTCGGCTACGCTGGAGTAGGCTTCGCAATCGACTTCTTTTGGTACAGATTCAGGGTAGTACTTAAACCAGGGAAAATCATTCATAATATAAGTTATTGTTGGGTGGATCTATTTATTGAATTAATCAAAATCTTGGCTTAGGTCAAAAGAATTGCTGGCTATTTGAGAATTTTTCTTGCTATAAGCTCTTTCATTATCTCATTTGTTCCAGCATAAATTCGCTGAACACGAGCATCAGCGTATGCTCTGGCCACCCCGTAATCCCACATATATCCATATCCTCCATGCAACTGTACGCATTCATCTGCAACTTTGCATTGTAGTTCGGTCATGTTGTACTTAGCGGCTGAAGCCATCGCCGAATCCAATTTGCCATCATTGTGAAGCTGAACCAAGTGGTCACAGTAAATCCTCCCCTGCTCCAAAGCTGCACACATCTCAGCCAGTTTGAATCGGGTGTTTTGAAAATCTGAAATGGATTGATTAAAAGCTTTGCGCTGCTTCACATAGGTAACCGTCTCCTGAAGCATGTATTCACCTAAGGCAACAGCTGCCAAAGCCACTACCAACCGCTCCTGAGCCAACTCAGTCATCAGGTATTTAAAGCCCTCTCCTTCCTGGCCAAGCAGGTTTTCCTTTGGCACAATAACATCTTCAAAAAATAACTCGCAAGTATCCTGGGCATGCAAGCCAACCTTCTCAAAAGGAAGTCCTTTGGTATAGCCTTTCATAGAATTATCCATCAGCAGTAGGCTAATTCCTTTGGCACCTTTCTTAGGATCAGTCTTTACTGCTACCACCACCACATCAGATAGGTAGCCATTGGTGATAAAAGTTTTACTGCCATTCACCAAATAAGAGTCTCCCTGATCTATAGCGCTAGTACTCATACCCTGCAGGTCACTGCCGGCACCAGGCTCAGTCATTGCTACTGCACCTATGTATTCTCCGGCCACCATTTTTGGGATGTACTTTGCCATGGCAGCTTCAGTCCCAAAATGCAAAATGTATGGCATCACAATGTCATTATGGAGTGGATAACCAATTGCTGGGGCGGAGCAACCGCTTAGGCCAAGCTCTTCTATAAAAATCGCGTTGTATCGAAAATCCTGAATATTCATCCCACCAAGCCGCTCAGGTGCCTGTATTCCCAGAAACCCACTCTCACCGAGCTTGCGCCAACTTTCCCGTGAAACCATTTTCTCTTTCTCCCATTGGGCATTAAAAGGAGTGATTTCTTTTGCAATAAAATCTCTTACACTGGCTCTGAAAAGCTCATGCTCTTCAGTAAAAAGGGTTCGGGGTAATCCAAACATGGTATTTATATTTTAGGTTTATATTCATCTCTATATACTTGTATTTCAATTGCCAGATAGCCTGTCCCGATTTTTCATCGGGAGAATCTCGCAAATGTATTCGCATCGTAGTGCGTGATGCTATCAACTAGGCTCGATTTCAAATCAAAAATAGGGATTTTTACTCCCCGCATTTTTCTTTTGTATCCAAAAGAACCTTTTACCTCTCATTTTAGAACTTTTGCTAAACGGTGCCCAAGTGTTTAAACTTATTTATAGTTTCGATAATTGATTTCCAAACAAATACTAATGACCGATTTAAGTGAGAATTCCAGTCTTGAAACATTACTTTCTCTGCCAATTTGGATAGAAAATGAAAAGCTACTCTCAGTGGAGCCCGCCGGAGCAAGCAACATGAATGTTGTTTTACGGGTAAAGACGAACTTAAGATCTGTCATCGTAAAGCAATCCAAACCTTACGTCAGGAAATTTCCTCAAATCCCTGCTCCAGTAGATAGAATAGAGATAGAACTCTGCTACTACCAACTCATAGAAGATGATGAAGTTTTGAGAAACTATAGTCCTAAAGTGCATCAATACAACCCGGAGCATCATATTCTGGTCATAGAAGATCTTGGGAAAGGACAGGATTTCAGCGATATCTATAAACAGGACTTTCAATGGAAAAACAATGATTTTCGATCGATTACCAATTACCTGAATGCCCTGCATCAGATGGAAGTAAGCAACTTCCCCGATAATCTGGAAATGAAAAAACTGAATCATGAACACCTTTTTCACTTTCCTTTTATGGAAGAAAATGGGTTTGATTTGGATACTATTCAGCCAGGCCTCCAGCAAATAAGCTTAAAATATAAAACTGATGAGGAGTTAAAAAATGCGTTGGAAACCTTGGGCAAACGCTACCTATCGCATGGCATCACCTTACTTCATGGGGACTTTTACCCTGCTTCTTGGCTAAAGACTGAAAACGGAATCAAATTCATAGACACCGAATTTGCCTATATGGGAGACTGTGAATTCGACTTGGGGATTTTATTTGCGCATTTTGATTTGGCGAAAATGGAAGAAAGTCACCATGACGAGTTCCTGAAATATTACCAGCACAGCTATATCGATGAATTGGTAAACGCTTATAGAGGCATGGAAATCATGCGGAGGCTGATAGGAATCGCCCAACTTCCCCTTTCACTTTCCTTGAGCGAAAAGGAATTCCTATTGGAGAAGGCGAAAAACTTAATTCTGACTTCATGAAAAACTTTTGGCTCCTAGTTGTATTAGCCTTCCTTTTGGCTTCATGTGGAGATAGAAGGTCTTCAACTCCGGTTCAGTTTTCAGATCAGGTACTTCCTGAGTTGGGGATTTCTGAAAAGCAACTTCAGGATAAAATCCTAGGCATGTTGGTAGGCTCGGCTATTGGCGATGCAATGGGAGCTCCGACTGAAATGTGGGCAAGAGAGGATATCAAGCTTGCGTATGGATTTGTGGAAGGTCTAGACTCGATGATTCGGGAGGTCTCTCCTGAGGGAATTTGGATTGCCAATCTTCCTGCTGGGGGAACTACCGACGATACCCGTTGGAAGGAATTAACTTCCAACTATTTGTTGACTCAGGATAGAAATGAATTGGACGCAAAGGATTTTGCAAGGGAGGTTCTAGCAAGGTATGAATCCTATACTGAGGAATTTAAGAAAATAGAAAGCACTGATCCAGAACCATTTGAATCAGTATCCTTAAAGCTGGGATGGCTACAAGAATGGGCGAAGGTGAGTCAGCCTTTCATTGATGAGAACCTTGTAGGATATGCTGATTCCTTGGGGAAATTCTACGGCGGCGAGATGGTTTGTGCGGGTTTACTCTATGCGCCTTCCTTGGGGGCGTTTTTTCCAGGAAATCCTGAAAAAGCCTACCAGGAAGCATATAAACTTTCATTTTATGACTTGGGCTACGCCAAAGATATTTCTGCGCAAGCTGCTGCCATGACTGCAGCCGGAATGAGTCCTGATGCTACCAAAGATCACTTGATCGCTTCCTTGCGCGTAGATCCTGCCAATTACTTTGAAAGTCGCTTAGTAGGTAGAACAGCCTATACGATTCTAAAAAATGCATTGTTGATCGCGTCCGAATCGGCTAAGCAAGATAGCTTGGGAAATCAGCTTACAGCGGACAGTAAAGCCTTGCAATTTGCTTTTGAACAACTCGATCAAAGATTGCAAGACATGCCTTTTCATGCCGGAGAAATATGGCTTCAAACGCTCACAGCGATGATTTATGCTGATTTTGAGTTTATGGGAACACTTACTTTTCTAGTGAATTACGGCAGAGACAATGACACCACGGCGGCAGTTGCTGGTGGGATATTGGGCGCTTTTTATGGATTTGAGCAATTGCCAAAACTAGAACGGGAAAAAGTGCTTCAGGTGAATAAAGAGTTGCTAGGGATAGACTTGGTGCAAATCGCAAATGAGTTGACAGCGCATATATCTGGACAAAAGTAGTTTTTTTACCACATAGCCATATAGCTTACATAGAGCCGTACCTAACGCCACAGCTGGGATCTATACCTTCTTATTTCTACCCTTAGTATATGCCCACCACGACGGGCAAGCTCTAACGGGACGTAGGCATTGGATTAAACCGCCTAATATTATAAAAGCACAAGCGGTGAGATATTTTTGTAGCACCATGCTTCAGCGCGAGGTGAAGAGAATCTAATATGATTCAACGTTTTTGCCGCAGTGCTGTCAATGGAAATAATTGCGTCTTGCCAAAACGAAGGGATGTTAATTAACCATTTAGATTAAATAGCATTGAAAAATGGCAAGGATTACTTAAATGAGGTTCTCAAAAATTGTTTGCATAAAGAGAATCAAAGTCTCTAATTCAGAATTGATTACATGAAGGAGCTATGTTTTTCTATGATTCTATATGGTTCAAAAAAAAACCCCAAATCAACGATTCAGGGCTTGTGCACAAAGGAAGTTGGTTTAGAATTCAAATGTAAATTTTACGTGTTCTTCCAATTGCGTCAGTTACTTCGAAGTAAACCTCCTCTGGATCAAGGCCATTCAATATGTAATTTTTTCGGAATCCTTCTGGCTCATTGATCATTTCTTCAAAAACCAATTTGTCATCTTTTGATCTTTTGATTTGAACAGCTATACCAGGTTGTTCCAGACCTATTACCAGTAGATTTACAGTAGTATGATCTACTATTTTTCCATAAGCCATAAGTGGCAAAACTTTAGGAGCCGGAACTTCTTTCTCTACTGTTTCAACTGTGTAGGTCACTTCTTCATCGTCAGTTGTGATCATCACTTGATACTCCGCGCACGGTAGGCTATTCATATCATAAGGAACCAATACGTCTACGTTTGCTTTGACTCTGCGAGAGTGTAGTTTTTTACCATTCATATCATAAATGGCAATTTTTGCTTTTCCTACACCTTCATTAAGGAGTACGGAAATTTTCTTATTGTTCGTGTGAACTGATGAATTTGCTTTTAAATCTTCAGCATCATTAGCAAAAGTGCTGGTAGCTAAAAGTCCTGCAAGTGCGAAAGTGAATAGAGTTTTCATAATATTGTTGGTTTAGAGTTATGCTTCTCCTTGTTGCGAACGGCATACCAACTGTGCCATAAAGGCCTTCTAGAGCCTATTTGAGGCATATTCTTATTTGCAAAAATTAACATTAACACAAAATATAATTTGGCAAACCACGAAATACCTGCCATGTAACTGTATGAAAAGTGATCGATTTGCCAAAAAAATGTATTGCAACCGAACAGATTAGTCCTGTTTTGGGGAAAAAGCAGGTTACACTTTATTACATATGTTAGTAAAAATTAATTTTTCAAAAAATTGTAAGTGCCTGAATTTAACTATTTTAAAAAAGAAAAACCTGTACGGTGGTGTACAGGTCTTGTTCGCTGAGATACATAAATTTGATTTATGTCAATTCTATTTTAGCTCTTGGATAAGAGTTCTTACCCGATCTTTGATCTGAATTCCAGCAATATCCTCATTGAGTGAGGTTGCCAAGAGGAATTCATTCACTGCTCCAGTATGATCGGTAGATTTCCCTTCAGCTAGGGTGACATACCTCATCGTAGTCCATAGCAGTGTCTTCAACTGCTTCTCGCTGTCATCCGTCATATAATACTCCAAAACCACTGTATTGTTATTATGCCAAATGATCCGGCTCTTTATCCGCACCCACTCTCCCACCATGGCAGGCTTCACGTAGGAAATATTATGATTGTAAATCACCCAAGCAGCCTGATACTTCTTGATAAAATCCATCATCTCCACTCCGTATAGCTTTGGAACCTGATCTTCACGGGCGTTGAAAAAGTAATCGAAGTACTTCGCATTATTCAAGTGCCTAAGTGGATCACAATCCTGAAAACGGATCAAAACTCTGCTTTCAGTTTCGGTTGGGTAATGTTTCTCTGAGTTATATTCAAACATGACTAATTAATTATAGCTGAACTTTCAATTAGTATTACTCCTGCTTTTTTCATTTCTTCCAAGGCCTTTTCTCCATCTTCTGCAGATAGGTTGACTGCCCGGGTAGCATCAGTGATGAGATAGGTTTTAAAACCCAAACTCACTGAATCCAGCGCAGTGTATTTCACACAGTAATCCTGGGCCAGTCCCGTCACAAATACATTCATGATTCCCTCATTTTGCAGAAAATCACCTAACCCCGTATCTCCTCTTCGTGCATTGTCAAAGAACCCTGAATAGGAATCCACTTCCGGATTTTTGCCTTTCTGGAAAATAGCGGTCCACTTGATCGGATTCAAATCGGCATGAAATTCTGCCCCCTCAGATCCCTGCACACAGTGAACTGGCCAGAGTATCTGTTGCAATCCCGATAACTCAATGAACTCTCCAGGCTTTTTACCCTCATGGTTTGCAGCGAAGCTCCCATGGTCTGCTGGGTGAAAATCCTGCGTAGCTACGATGAAATTGAACTGTTCCTGCAATTGATTAATAACAGGAACAACCTCATCACCATCGGTAACAGCTAGTGCGCCTCCTGGTAAAAAGTCATTTTGAACGTCTACGATAAGTAGTGCGCTATTTTTAAGATTCATTGCCATTATCTACTTGTTTTGCTTTCAAAACCAACTCCATTCGCAGCTGGTGAAGATTTTCTTCCAAACCTATCGGATATAAATGCGGATTTACCAATCGTTTGTGTGTCTTGTCCAGAGAATCCAATTGATTTTGCACTCTTTCTCTGATCTGAATAATCGAAGGAAGCTTATATAGCAGTTTCCCTTTTTCGAAAATCGGCTTGAGTAATATCTCTTCCTGATAAAAAGCGGGCATCATCCGCTTTCTCCGGGTTGGGTCATTTGGGTCGATGATCAGCGCAGCCTGTGGATTCAGTTCTTGATCTTCCAAATAGATCATATCTGCTACAGCTTTTCCTTTTGAGAAAAATCGCTTGATGGTATGCAGGCCAGGAATATTGATTTTCAAAGACTGTTGAGAAAGCTTAATTTTAGGAACCCAAGTGCCATTTTCATCTCGAATAGCAGATAATTTATAAACCCCACCCAATGCTGGCTGATCAAAGGCAGTTACCAACTTTGTCCCAACACCCCATACATTAATTGATGACTCTTGCCCTTTCAGCGAGGTGATGATGTTCTCATCCAGATCATTTGATGCGACAATCTTTGCATCAGGAAAACCAGCTTCATCCAACATCTCTCTGGCAACATTACTGAAATAAGCCAAATCACCTGAATCAATCCGGATACCTACCATTTCTTTTCCTTTGCTTCGCAAAGTATTTCCAACTTTGATTGCATTTTTGATTCCATTGATCGTATCATAGGTGTCAACCAAAAAAATAGATTGATCTGGAAAAGCATCTGCATAGGCTTCAAATGCTTCTATTTCAGTTTCGAAAGACATGATCCAGCTATGTGCATGCGTGCCTGAAACGGGAATTCCGAATAGTTTTCCAGCCATCACATTACTTGTAGACGTGCACCCACCGATATAAGCCGCTCTTGAGCCTGCAAGACCACCGTCTATGCCTTGAGCACGCCGTAAGCCAAATTCCAATACTGGATCACCTTTGGCTGCCAAATTGATCCGGGCAGACTTAGTGGCAATCAGACTTTGGAAATTGATGATGTTCAAAAGCGGAGTTTCAAGTAATTGACATTGAATCAAAGGACCTTTCACCCGAACCAATGGCGTATTTGGAAAAACCACAGTCCCTTCTTCCACTGCTGCTATATCGCAGGTAAATTTCATTTCTCTGAGGTAATCCAGAAACCCTGACTCAAACAAGAGTTGGTCATCTTTGCCCTGCATCGTGGCCAAGTAGCTCAAGTCTTCTTCAGAAAACTGAAAGTTTTTACAGTAATCAACTATGTAATCTAGGCCAGCAGCAATGGTAAATCCGCCCTGAAAGGGATGCTTTCGAAAGAAAAGATTAAACACCGCTTCCTGCTCTGCTTTACCAGATTTCCAATAAGCGTAAGCCATCGTCAGCTGATAAAAATCTGTCAAAAGTGCCAGTGATCCTTGATATAGGTCTTTCGTTATTTTCATTGTTCGTTTTAAGCTTAATTCAAAAATAACCTACTATTGATTCCTGTCCAATTGATTTAGGAAACTTGCTTCTCACGCATATTCAAAAGAATCCCAAGAAGGACTAAGCCTATCCCAACATACACTAGCGCATCAAACGTCTCACCGAAGAAGAAGAAACCAAATATCAATGCGTACACAATTCCTATGTAAGTAAGACTAGCTACCTTGGAAACATTGGCATTTTGGTACGCAATAGTCAAGAAATACTGGGCTGTCTGGGTACATATTCCAATGAAAAGTAAAATTGCCCAATCCCATCCCACAGGATTCACCCAGCCAAATGCTGAGACAATCAGCGCAAAGGGCAGTGTGACTAAGGGGAAATAGAAAATGAGGACTAATGGATGTTCTGTATTTTTCAGCTTACGAATTACATTATAGGCTAATCCGGAGAAAATAGCGGATATAATACCAACTATAGTCCAGAACATGTCCACACGAGCATCCACCCCTTGAATCACCAGTACTCCTGCAAAGGAGATGGCGAAGAATAAGAACTGGATAGGTTTTACTTTTTCCTTTAAAAGGAAAACCCCGAAGATAGTCGTAAAAACAGGAGACAAGTACTGAATCGTAACTGCACTCGCAAGGGGTATATTTTGAAGTGTGTAGAAGAAGGTAATCAAGCCAATAGAACCAACTAAGCCTCTGATAATTAACCATTTTTTATTATTACCAAAGACCGGAATATTTTGCTTTTTTAAAACTAAAAAGCTGAAAACCAATGAAAATATAGATCTAAAAACTATAATTTCTATGGCGGGAATATGTGGAATGTACTTTACAGAGACATTCATCAATGCGAAAAAAATTCCAGCCAAAAGCATGGACTGGACACTGTTAGTTTTCAAAATAATGGGTTTTCAGAGTGATTTTCTTCTAAGGAATTTGCGAAGCGAATGGTTCAAAAAATAAATACAAAATCGAATCTAAGTACCGAACCAATCTCCTCTGAAATAGTTTTAAGCATTATGGCATTAAAAACAGGAAGTAAAGCACCGGAATTTACCTTGGCGTGTACGGGCATTAATATTCTCAATACTACCAAAGATCTGAAAGGAAAGGCATTTGTACTTTATATCTACCCCAGAGATTTCACACGAGTATGCACAGCTGAAGCCTGTGAATTCAGAGATCAGTTTGAATCTTTTCGGGATTTGGATATTCCTGTTTTTGGAATGAGTAAGGATGATATTGAAACCCACACTAAATTTAAAAAAGAGCATAGACTTCCATTTGAGCTACTTTCTGATCCCACAGGAAAGGTGTGTAAATCCTACGATGCCTTAGTTCCACTAATTAAAATGCCCAAGCGGATCACCTATTTGATAGATAAAGAGCATAAGATTGCTGCTGTATTTTCAGATATGTTTGAGTCGAAGGGACATATCGAGGCGATGTTAAGGAAATTACAGAAGTAGGTTAAATCTCCCGCCAAGACGCAAAGGCGAAAGGTTTTGATATTGCTCCCGCAAAGGCGCAGTTTTTTCCTCGCAGCGGCGAGGCGACGCAGCAGCGCAGCGTTTTATAACTTTTGAGGTGTCATTTCGAAAGAGGAACGACTGAGAAATCTCCTCGAAGATTTTATCCTTTCATTTTTGTAAATGACCGTTTTGGACTTAGACCAATTAGTTCAAGTCTTCAGACTTGGACTTTACCCATGTAAGTATCTTCACGAATGGCATAATGTTAAAATTCATTTCGGTTTGTGAGACACAAACCGAGGCTCAAAACTAGCAGCGATGCCACATCAGACACCCAACATCGGGCATCCAACATCTTCACAAAATCAACCCATCCTGCATTACCACCTTCCTATCGGCCATCTCAGCCAATTCTTCGTTGTGAGTAACAATCACGAAGGCTTGCCCCAGCTCTTTACGAAGTGTGAAAAATAACTCATGTAAGCTTTTGGCATTCTGAGTATCGAGATTCCCACTTGGCTCATCTGCAAAAACAACCGCTGGACTATTGATTAATGCCCTAGCCACAGCAACTCGCTGCTGCTCTCCTCCAGAAAGCGTGGAAGGCTTGTGATCCAATCGATGTGAAATTCCTAGCAATTCTGCCAATTCTCCGGATTTCTTGCTCAGTTTCTCTGAAGAAGCATTTCCAATCAGTCCGGGAATCATGATGTTTTCCTGAGCAGTAAATTCAGGAAGCAGGTTATGAAATTGAAAAATAAAGCCAATTCGCTCGTTTCTGAATTTTGCCAAGTCATCTCCTTTTAAGTTCAGAAGCATTTTCCCGTCCATCTCTAAAGCCCCTTGATCCGGATGATCCAAGGTCCCTAGTATATGAAGTAAAGTACTTTTACCGGCCCCAGATGAACCAACAATAGAAACAATTTCAGAAGTTAAAATTTCTAGATCTACTCCTTTTAAAACTTGTAGGCTTCCATAAGATTTATGGATTCCATTGGCTTTCAGCATGCTAACATTTTTTATCCTCCCAAAAATAGGATAAATGCCTATCCCACCGGGAAATTAACGGCTTTTTTTCCCAAAAAAGGAAAAAGTCAAGTTTGATTTATCAAGTGTAAGGGGTTAACTTCGGGCAAAAATTTCCAAAGGATGAAATCGAGCATGACTGAAAAGTCACAAGGGTAATTCCCCCAACCATGCAAGATTCTTCCCGATTGCTCGGGATGACATTTGAGAAAAAAATCATACACATATGAATATTCACGAATATCAGGCTAAAGAAGTATTAAAAGGTTACGGAGTTCGTATTCAGGAAGGTATAGTCGCCGACACGCCTGAAGCAGCTCATGAAGCAGCCGTTAAGTTGAACGAGCAAACCGGTACTAGCTGGTATGTGATCAAAGCTCAGATTCACGCAGGTGGTCGTGGCAAAGGTAAAGTCAACGAAACTGGTTCTAACGGAGTAGTACTTGCCAAGAAATTGGAAGACGTATCCGAGAAAGCTAAAAATATCCTGGGCGGTACATTGGTGACTCACCAGACTGGCCCGGAAGGAAAAGTTGTAAATAAGGTATTGATCGCTGAGGACGTTTACTATCCAGGTGCATCTGAGCCAAAAGAATATTACCTATCTATCTTGTTGGATAGAGCTACAGGTAGCAACGTAATCATGGCCTCTACCGAAGGTGGAATGGACATCGAGGAAGTTGCTGAGCATACTCCTGAGAAAATCATGAAAGAGTGGATCGACCCTAAAGTTGGTCTTCAGCCTTTCCAAGCAAGAAAAGTAGCTTTCGGATTGGGGCTTTCTGGAAATGCATTCAAAGAAATGGTGAAATTCATCACTGCTCTTTACAATGCTTACGAAGGAACAGATTCTTCTCAGTTTGAAATCAACCCGGTATTGAAAACGTCTGACGATAAGATCTTGGCAGTAGATGCTAAAGTGAACATCGACGACAACGCACTTTACAGACAAAAAGGATTGGCAGCATTGAGAGATGTGGCTGAAGAAGATCCATTGGAAGTAGAAGCTGGAGAATCAGGGTTGAACTATGTGAAACTTGATGGAAACGTAGGATGCATGGTGAATGGCGCTGGTCTTGCTATGGCGACTATGGACATGATCAAATTGGTGGGTGGTGAGCCTGCTAACTTCCTAGATGTAGGAGGAGGAGCAAATGCTACTACTGTAGAGGCTGGATTCAGAATTATCCTTCAGGATCCTAATGTGAAAGCTATCTTGATCAACGTATTCGGTGGTATCGTAAGATGCGACAGAATTGCTAGCGGTGTGGTAGAAGCTTACAAATCTATCGGAGACATCAGAGTTCCGATCATTGTAAGACTTCAAGGAACCAATGCTGCTGAAGGCGCAAAAATCATTGATGATTCAGGATTGAAAGTATTCTCTGCAATCACGCTTAAAGAAGCTGCTGACAAAGTACAGTCCGTACTTGAAGGCTAAAAATAAAATGTACTGAAGAGCAATCTTCGGTACTTTCTGCACTCGTAGTTCAACTGGATAGAATATCAGATTTCGGCTCTGAGGGTTGAGGGTTCGAATCCTTCCGAGTGCACATAATTAAGGCTTAAACATTCGTTTAAGCCTTTTATTTTGACTGTTCCCTAAGTTTTTTCTCTAAGATATCTATCCTTAAATTCGTGGTAGAACCTTTTTAACTGATCCTAGCATTTGATCTTGAAATAATAATTTAGATCCACTTTTTTTTGAACTTGCCGGACGAGCAAATCAAACTGACCTAATTGTAATTGCATATTTGGATGGGATAGAAAGGCGTAATTGCAAATTACCCCTAGGTAATGCACTTCAAAAATTTAAACTCAAATTATACTCAGAGAGGGGGCATTTTCAGAAATTATTAACCTGTTTCCTATTCTATTCCTTCTAGGTTGAGAAGCCACGCAAGCAAACGGATCACTACGTATACAAAACTAACCAAAGCAAAAAAGAAGGTCCACCAATATGTTCTATATATCCTCCTTGAGTTCCTGACATCGTATGTAAGCTTCTCTAATTCAAGACTTTTCTTTTCCTTTATCTCTAATCTTTCTTTTTCTTGATTCTCGAATATAGCCGTAAACCCACCTTCAAAATAGAAGGCAGGCAAATAATCACTTGCCCAAAAAACCTCGGGAGTTGGGTCAGGCTTTGGAAATAAAAGACGTGGCCTATGGTCATTTAGGTGATGAAACATAGCAATCAAATAAGCATCAGGCTTATCAGGAAACAGAACAGCCTTCATATCTTCCACCGAACCAACATCGGAATTATTTGAAACCAATTCTTTAACTAGTAGGTCCAGGTCTGTTACGACATCGTTATTAAGTTTCATGGGTTATACGTTTAGGTCAAATCATTTTACCCCCTATTTCTCTTGCTGAACGGGAATTCGAGATACCATTACCTTCCAAACTTTATTAGAAGCGCCTGATTTACCACTACCAAAGGTGGAAGGAGAAGCTTCGTATGATTCTATACCTCCATAGATATATCCAATATGAACTGGATCTGAACTAGTGAAGGTACTTTCTCCATCGATTACATCTGTTTGCTCATCATTAATTGTCACATAGTTAGTATTGCTATTTGGGATAAATACCGCTTCAGCTCCATAAAAATAGTTGGATGGAAATACGTTGGAAAAGGTATCAAATGAACTTGCTTTAGTATTTAGATTGAATTTAGCGTAGCCCAATGTATTCGTGAATCCGGATAAATCATTATCTGCTTTCCCATCACCTATACCACCCGGTAGAAACGTGTGAAGTTCCGATGATTGCGAATCATAAATCACAAAATCAGGACAGGAATAAATATTACAATCCTTCTGATCGTGCTGGGTGTCTATATAAAACTGATCCACTCCGTTGGGAGTGATGTAAATGGCATCGTTCCATGCAGCCACTGTTTCTCCGTATTTGAATACCCCACCCATGAGCGCAAAATTGGGAGCAAGATTACTATCCTGATCGAGGTAAAGAGATGCTACAATAGGCAAGTCTCTTCTTCTGAAAGTGGAAGTGCTATCTGCCATTTTTGGGTTATTTAGCAACACAGCTGGAGAAATATCACTAATGGTATCTGTTACTGTGGCCGTAAGTGCGAGCGAAGTGGCATCTTCTGAGAAGTTGAATTCATAGACAGCGTTTAAATAAACCTGTGCAGTATCAAAATTATGTCCTGCCGCTAGATAAAATTGGTCATTTAGCCTTTTCAATTCCCCTCCAGTAGCCCTCAGCGTGGGATTATTTCCAAATCGAAATAGATCCTCCCATTCTGCCACTGTAAGATTCCAGTCCTGATTAGTAATTCTCATCAAGAGCGGAACATTTATTCTGGCTATCTCATCAGTAGTTGTGTAGTTTCCTGATGTTGGGGTTTCGTTTAAAGGCGGGCCGTAACCTCCAACTACATATAAGTAATCCCCGGATTGAACAACTTGGGGGTTCGTACACATAAAGATCCTGCCGTGCTCAGCCAAGATATCTCCTACTTTTTTACAGATCTCCCTAATATCTTCAGCCTCGCCGTTTGTTCCAGCAGCCATAGAGCGAATGGTATTCAGCATATCCGAATAGTTAAGGAAAGATTGGTTGCCGGTATTGGGGTTGAACGTATAAATAAAGGAATTAAAAGATTTGGGAGGAAAAGACTTGAGTGAATAATCCGCATTTAGATTATGTAATCCTCCCAGCGTATCATTTCCGTTCGTTCTCCCGGCAAACAATAGCCAGTCATCGCCAATAGCCGCATGTGCAAAGGACTGTAGCCCAGGAGCTAGGTAATTTTCTGTTACAGCTTCTAAAGACAGAGAATACGTAAATTCACTGTCAGAACTAACTGTTGACTCATTGGTTTTATCTCCACAAGAGATAAAAAGTAAAGACAATGTAAAATTTGCAAGTAGGCAAAAAGTCTTAAGTTTCATTTCGATGAATTTAAGGATGTGAAAATTATTTTATTAAAGCTTCAAAAATTACAACTAAGCAATTTATTCTATAGGAAAAGATCAAAAACACTTGGTATCAAAAGTTAGTAATACCCTTTCTCCTGCCTCAAATAATCCAGCGGGATATGCACTAAAAGAATGGTGCTAGAAAAAGGTAACTAATAGCCCCCAATTTGCTTTCAAGCTGGATCTTCTTTTCAATATAAAGTCGAACGTAAGTAAGGAAATAATACTTTACCAGAACATACCATGTATAGGGTATTTTGTTTATGAAACCATCCTCGATTTAAATCATCTTCAAAAGCCTGTTTTCAAAATGAATCAGAAAGACCATTCAAATCCGTAAACCGCTTAACTGTTTTAACTCCTAAATTTCTCTGATTACCCAAAATCACCTTCGATGAGCCGGTTGTACACTAGTCAAGTACCATCACAGAAGTCCTAATAGTTCTATGCAAATTCAGATCATAATTTTTGATATGAATAATAGCAGCATAGCTTCCATTAGAAACCTTAAGCCCATTGTAGGTCCCATCCCATACACAGCTGGATTTCAACTCATTGCTAGGAGCATCATCTTCACAATGATAAATCAACTGCCCCCAACGGTTAAATATTTTAACTTCAATATTATCCGTTAAATTATCAGGATAAATTTCAAAAATCCGAGCTGGGTCATTGATCCAGATAGCGTTTGGAAACCTCAATTCCGGCTCACACTTCTCTTCTACTTCAAACTCTGAAAAGAAGGTACAACCTAACATATCTAGTGCTTCCAATTGATATTGACCGGCTTCTTGCGGGATAAAAACTCGTTCATTACCGACCCTGTTCCCATTCAGCATCCAGCTTACTTCTTTAAAATTCACTCCGACTTCAATCTCCACTTTTTCATTTCGTTCTGGGCAAAAGCTGTATAAACTGCTTAAAACTGGAGGATCTGTGAAAGATTGGCGTACCTCGAATTCTGTTCGGCCAATCAAGCATCCATTCACATCGCTTAGCGTTACTTCGTAGTTTCCTTCTTCAGATACGATTAATTGTCTGGTATTTTCAAAAAGGGTAAGCATTTCATTTCCATCAGTGCTAACCTTAAACCAACGGATAACTAATCCATCAGAGTCCGCGACCAAGTCTACAATCGTTGAACTGTCATCGCTGCAGAAGGGTCGTAGGTCTATTTCAACTTCGTATGGCTGGATTATTTCGGCTTCAAAACTTTTTACCGCTGGACATAAATCAGAATTCACATGTATCCCCATGACCGAATAAGACCCAGTTTGAACCAAAGCAAAACTTCCGTCTGCCTTACGTGGGACATTGCTACGATCCGGAGCAGTTAGAGTCAACACTACATCAGGCCCAATTTCCGGAAGCCAAGCGTATTCCGAACAGGCTAGAACAGTTCCTGGCACATCAAATTGCACTTCTTCCTTACCTTCGACAGTTACCAAACTGATTTGATGAGGATTCCCTTCTCTGTCAACAAGTTCCAAAGAATAGGATCCTGGAACTGCTTCAATTATCAATTGAGGTTGAGCAAGAAAAGGCACTAGCGGCTCACTTTCTCCAGTTGTCAAATCTGTAAGAATATAAGAACCGCTCTGTTGTTCATTCCATGTCAAAGTAATTCGACCCTTCCCACTTGCTCCAATTTCGCAGGTAGCCAGCTCAGTATTTAAAGAATAATCTAAAAACCCCGGCACCAAAGTGACCCCTGAAACTCTCTTCTCATCATTGTCAGAAACCAAAGTCCCTTGCAGGTCATTTGCATTCGTTTGGGCAAACAGCCAGATTTGTTGATTTGACATATCCCACGAAGAAATCAAATAATTTACCTCAAAAGAGCGCTCTTCCTGAGGGCCTAACACTGGAATTTGCCAATTGGCACCTTTTAGATTCTCATTGACAGACACATTAAAAAGCGTGTTTTGCCCAAGATTTTTGATCGTGATTATAAAAATCACTTCTTCTCCTTCGTTGGTAAATCTTTCTATACTGGAGGTGATTGATAGATCTATTTCAGGCTGAAGGCTACAGTCTTCTATGTAAACTGAAACTTCATTTCTTTCACTTTCGCATTCTCCTTCTTTCAAATGACTCACCCAAATTGAATAGTGCTTTGGGGTTGATAGATCGATCATTGGAGCACTGCTCATTGGACTAGTACTTGGGTCGTTATCTGTAAAAAATTGTAGGGTATATCCTGGCTCCGATGCCAATTCATAAGGAATCTTTTTTGCTTCCATGCAATAGGTTAAGGTACCTATCAACGGAGGTGGACTGGAAGGAATAACAGTTAGTTCTACAGGAATTCGCAATCCTGTACAGCTTCCTTGTGGCCCTTCAGAAACCCATACTTTCTCAGTGCCTACCAAAGAGGTATTGACATAGTAATTGATCAAAGGAGTACCACCAAACTCATCGACAAAGAAGTACACTTCGAACCCTTCCTGAGTAGGCATAATTAGATCAGCCAAGTCTGCTGGTGTGTCTCTGTGGCAGAATACAGGGATATTATCCAAATTTAAATCTGTATACAATTCAAAGTCTTGGCAATGACTGGCTATAAACTCTGATTTTCCTGCAATAGGAATTTCTAAAGCGCCATAGATCGCATTACCTTCACAAACCCCCTCTTTATAGCCTTTGATGAATGGAAGTCCGGAAAAAGGCTGATCCGAAACACTACCTATCCCAGAGATAGCCCCATTTACAGATAGTGATGACTCACAATTATCATTGGCCAAAACAAAACAGTCTTCCGTAAATTTAAGAGTGTACCTCAGTGAAGTGATGATTTCATCGTAGGTGTTGGGAACTGGAATGTCTCCCAAATCCCAGACTATGGATCCAGATACTCCCAAGTTTGGATCGAAAATTACAGTTCCAAAGCCATTTGGGGTAATTTCTGCACTAACAAATAAGGCATTATAGGGCACCGGTATCACTAGCTTGTTTTGTTCGGTTGCCTCAGTGCCTACATTTCTGATATCCACCTGAAAAGTAACCTCCTGTCCAGGTTTTACAGTAGACGAGTCGTCAACAGGGGCACCAGCTATACTTATCAGTTTGTTGTAAGCTTCTATATCTGGTGTGTAGCTAGAGACCGAAAACGCAAAAGCATATAAAGCAAAGAGATCTTGATTGGTACCATAGCGGAATTTCACCGAAGACTGACTATTGGCAATTAGAGAGTTGTCAGGATTCGGAACCTGCCAATTGACGATATCAAGCCCCAAGTTGTTTTTTAGGTTTGGAAACCGCTGATTTTCCACAAGATCACCACTTTTCATCAGCACGGGGGTGTAGTTAGAAGAATTAAAGAAGTTATCCGTACTATTTGCAGGGTGGCTCAAGCGGCTCCAATTGCCTTTTTGATCTTGTATTTCCAAAAAATCCCCTCCGATACTATTATCACCTTCGCTGGCCATAATCCCCAATTTCAAATTTACCGGACCATTCTCAATAGCACCAAAGCCTTTGATTTCCAGTTCACCGGTTTCAACTTCCCCATCCAAGGATTGAATAAATGTAAAACCATCAAAAATAGTGACATCACGGAAGTTCATCTTGGAGTTTTGATATACTACGACCAGTCCCCAACTCCCGAACATGCCAGTTTCATCAGAAAAACCCTCATTCAAGGCTAAATCAGCGACAGTATAAGACCCTGCACCGTATTCTTTGACCAGGTCGGTAACATCCGCATAGCCAACATACATATCCCTGAGCTCCTGATCTGGGAATAGAATAGCATTCCCGGAGGAGGTGATTTCCTGATAATCAATTGCACCTGGAGGCTTAAATTTCAGTTTCCTTTTGTCAAACTCCTGGGTATAATAAGCCGCCGGACTATATGTTCCCGAGCTTTGCAGCATAACGGAATTCTTGGCATTTATGAATTCATCATAACTTAATGCCATTGAACGAATTACGCCATTAACAAGGATATCCATTCCGTTATCACTTAACGGAATGGACTTAAACGTTGCTGTAGACATCCCATTTGACTCTTCGATCTGAAGATTTTCTACAGGCTTCCATCCAGATTGATTAAGATCATATTCTATCGTGTTGTCATTTGTAAAACGGATGATTAAATGGTTCTGACCATCCTTAGCCACGATCTCATACTGCGGAAAAGGTCTGTTTTCCGAATCAAACATTGTAAACACATAGACGGTGTAAGGAAGGTATTCTAGGTCTTTACCTTGCTCTACTGTGTCTTTTTTACTATTCAAAGTTACAGGAGCCAGAAACCCCTCCTTTTTTGTCAGCTCAAATGTCATTCCTGGGTTTAGTGTTCTGCCAGACCAATAGAGACCTGCGTAGATGACATCGGTGCAATTTGTGTCAGCCCCATTTTCGTCTGAAAAAAGTAGCGTAGCAGAAGAAGAATTAAATGTGCTCGGCACCTCATCAATATCTACAAAAATCATTTCTCCATTCGAATTCGGAGTATCAACTGAGTAATACTTTAAGGTCATGTTCGTATTTCCAAGAAGGGTGAAGTCCCCCCGAATCTGAAAAATATTATTGGGAACATTGGATGAGCCAATTCTGTGTCTGAATGGAACTCGATAGTCATTTTGAGCTTTCAAATCCTGAAACAGTCCCAGAAAAATAAAAAGTAAATAGAGGGAAATTAACTTTCCGGCGTTCAAGTAGCGAATCATTTGTAAACCATTCAAAAAAGACCTTAGTTTTCAGGGCTGAAAGTAATTCTATTATTTCTAATTCCTAGTTGATGACTATAGATTTATTTAATGGATTGTAATAAGAAGCTAAGCGGTATAACATATGCTAATGCTTCCTTCAAATTGATTAAAATGATCTAAGTGTTTTTTTTGAAGGAATAGTATTACAAAGGCCATCATAAAATCAAAAAGAGGCTGTCTCACTGGTTGAGACAGCCTCTTTCACCCAAATAGAATCTAATTAATCATTCAAAACTACCGTCACGATTGACCTTGCTGGAATAGTAACAGTTTCCTGAGAGACATCCAGCTGAATCGTTTGCAAATCCATTTCTTTAGAGGTGAGGTTTAGACTCTTTATAGAACTGGAAGTACCATCTAGCTCTAGTTTAGCCTCAAAATCCTGAATTCCTGAATTCACCAAAACTATAACGACCTCTTCCTCGTCGGTGGAGTGATAGGCTGAAACCAGCAAGTCAGGTGACAACTGATTTTCCTTTCCTGTATCTACGGCAATTCGCTGATAACCTGGCCGAATAAATCGGCTGTAATTGCCTAAGGCCCAGAGCATTTTACTTTCATAGAAATTACCATCAGCCTTGTCCTTATCGATATAAACCAAGCCATCCTTATAGTTATAGGGAGAAATTGCCAACCACCAATGCCATGCACTGGCGTTCGCAACAGTCAGGTCATTGTGGATCACACGAGCCATGTAGAGCGCTGGATCAATCCCCAGGTCTCTACCACTTCCATTGATTTCACCACCGTTGTCACCCAGTATGCAATATTCACTCATCCAGAAACTCAGACCTGGAACTGAATTAACCTCAGCAGCAACTTGAGAGCGCTGCTTCACGGCAGATTCAAATGGTGAAGTAGTGAAATAACTGTGGGCAGATATAGTTGGACTAACATGTGCAAGATCTGCGATGTAATTGGAAGATTCTGGGTGGAAAAAAGCTGTGATCTGTTCACCCCTTCCTTCTTTATCTGCTTGCTCGTAGAGGTAATTAATCTTTCCAGCTTCGGCCACATCGATCTTCGTACCCAAGCCATGTCGAGTCAAAGCAGCATCAAGTGATTTCACTATGCCGGCAATTTCAGAATTCCAAAATGGAGTTCCCTCCTGACCACCATCCGACCAATCCCACTGCGGCTCGTTTACCGGACTCACGTAATCTACCAGTAGTCCCTTCGCTTCTAACCCTTTGATGACCTGCGCGAGGTACTCTCCAAACTTTTCATAGTTTTCTGCTGCCAAATTAGAATGGCCACCCGATGCATAGGCTTTGCCCGTTTTGGTAAAGTTTACCGGGGGACTATTGGGGAAAAGAAGTAATTTATTTACACCAAACTCCTGTGCAGCTTTGGCGAACCAAACTTGTCCAGCCTGCCTGTCCCAGTTGTATGATCCATCGCTTTCCAGAAAAGACTCAGCTCTCCTCCACTCATCATTTATTCCGCTTTGATCACCCTGTTGGGCACTACCAGCACCTACATTGAATCGCCAAAGTGATAGGCCAATACCTTTGGGGTTTCCCGCAGCATCATTATCATTACTGAAAAGTAGTTCAGCAATAGCAGTCTTCTTTTGATCAGGCCAAAGCCCTACAAACTGCGCAGACCAAGCGTCAGATGCCCCAAAGTGCTCGATTACCTGATACTTTTCCGCAGGCTTTGCATTGATTTTAACGGTTAAAACTGGAAGTTCCTGGCTTGTCTTATCCTGTCCTGAGGACTGGCAGGCCAAAAAGGTCCCTAATGCCCCCAATACGAGTTGTCTGAAAAACAACCTTTTACTAATCATTTCTGTAATTTTCATAAATATGTGTTGTAAAAAAGGGAAGACGCTAAGCTTCCCTACAAACTGATCAATAGCCCGGGGTTTGTTACAACTGGTCATCAGATGTAAATTCTCTGACCTTGGAATTGGTAAACAATAATTCTGGGTTTCAAACTTCTTAACGTTGAGCGATATTTTTCTATGGTAAGTTAAGGTACCTTGTCAGCTTTCACAATTTCTATTCCGTAGGCTGCCGCATTTTCTATCTCAACTGGAGTCAAACAGCTTCTCACATCAAAATAGCGAAGGTCCTGAAAAGCAAGTTGAATTCTTTGCTCATGATAAAAACATAATGTCCTGTAACTCGCGGATTATATAATAAGACTGTAAACTCTACTGATTTAAAATTTCCTAAAATCACCAATACTATATCCTCAGCATATTTATACTGTTTGTTTTTGTATATGTTTGCAAATTATCGCTTAAAAAATCTGTGGCATAAGTTTGGAATAATCTCAACATACCTTGCTCTTCAATTCACTTGACTTTGCGGTCTTTCTTCCGGTAGTATTCATCTTGTACTGGTTTGTACTTGGTAAAAACCTAAAATCGCAAAACCTCCTGATCGTAGTTTCGAGCTACCTTTTTTATGGATGGTGGGACTGGAGATTTTTGGCTTTGATTGCATTCAGTACCTTAGTTGACTTTCTGGTAGGAATACAACTAGCCAGTACCAAAGACTCTGTTCGGCGCAAATGCCTTTTAATATTGTCTCTTTTGATCAATATTGGCTTACTGGGATTCTTTAAATACTATAATTTCTTCCTGGATAATTTTGTAGACGCTTTTACATTCATGGGAATGCCGATCAAGGAAAATACCTTGAACATTATTTTACCTGTGGGAATCAGTTTCTATACGTTTCAGACGATGAGTTATTCCATCGATATTTATCGCAAAAAGTTAGAACCCACTAAGGACCTGGTAGCATTTTCAGCATTCGTCAGTTTCTTTCCGCAGCTGGTAGCAGGGCCTATTGAAAGAGCTTCAAACCTCCTTCCTCAGTTCTACCAAAAAAGGAATTTCGATTATAGCCAAGCTACTGATGGATTAAGACAAGTTCTTTGGGGACTGTTCAAGAAAATTGTCATTGCAGACAATTGCGCTGAATTTGCCAACACCATATTCAACAATTCTGCTCAATATGAAGGAAGCACGCTGCTGTTGGGAGCGTTGTTTTTCACCTTTCAGATTTATGGGGATTTTTCAGGCTATTCTGACATTGCCATTGGTACTTCCAGGCTGTTTGGATTTAGTTTAATGCAAAATTTTGCCTTTCCTTATTTCTCCAGAAACATGGCGGAATTTTGGAGAAGATGGCATATTTCGCTTTCTACCTGGTTTAGAGACTATGTATATATACCGCTAGGTGGAAGCAAAGGAAATACCTTGCAGCAAATCCGAAACATCTTCATCATCTTCTTATTAAGCGGTTTTTGGCATGGTGCAAACTGGACATTTATAGTCTGGGGGGCATTAAATGCCATTTATTTTATTCCGCTATTGCTGATGGGTAAAAACAGAAAGCATCTGGCTACTGTGGCTTCGGATGGAGAAGGGCTGAGTTTGAAAGAATTATTAGCCATGATAGGTACTTTTAGCTTAACGGTCTTTTCATGGATTTTCTTTAGAGCTGAAAATATGGCGCATGCACTCAGTTACATTTCCCGAATGTTCTCCAACAAATTAGTACAGTCCCCCGACTTCTCCCAATTTCCCGGAGCCATTACCTTATTGGTTCTGATTGCTGGTTTTCTTTGGGTAGAATGGAAAGGCAGGCATGGCCAATTTGGGATAGCTGGACTGAAGTTTATTCCAAGAAAAGCTTACCGATGGTCTATGTATCTATTGATTATTTTAGCCATTGATATTTTCGGCAATACCTCTGAACAAATAGAATTTATATACTTCCAATTTTAAGGGTGCTATGATTGAAAGGTTCTTAAAAAATATTGCTGTCTTTATTGCATTACTTATAGGGCTCAATTTTCTTCTATTCTTTTTAATAAAGGGATTTTATATCCGGGATTATAACGACGTAAACCTCAACTATTCCTCCTTTTTACTTGCCGATTCACATGGTACTCCGCTCGGGGATTTTACAGAAATCCACAATGTCCATAATTTTTCAGGCCAAAGCGATTCCTACCTGGACATGGAACGAAAGTTAAACTTTCTGGTTAGGAACACCCAAGTAGAAAAAATATATATCAGCGTTGACGATCACACCCTGTCTCCCACTAGGGAAGATCAAAACAACTTAGACCGATCAGCCTATTACACTAATTCTAATGATTACGCTAACTACCTAGAATACTTCCATGAAAAATACCTTTTTTATTATTGTGTCTTTCTGAATGATCGCTATAGTTTAATAATAAAAAACTTCATTCAAAACGAGATGTTCAATTTCTCTAAATGGGGCGGAGTTCGATCGAAAAGTACTTGGGAAAGCCTTTCAGATGTGCAACAGGAGCAAATTAGCCAAGACCGAATCAACAATTACTTTGAAGCCCAAGCACCTTCTGATAAAATGTCTGAATCATTAAAAAGGATTATTTCTATCTGCAAAGATCAGGACATAGAACTGATAGGATTGAGATTCCCACTATCCAAAACTTATGTTGATCTCCTAAATGAGGAAAGCTATGACGCGGATAGTATTTTGACAAGTTATAATTTGCCTATCATAGATTACGACAGCTTGTACTTGGAGCAAGACTCACTATTCAGAGATATGGATCATTTGGATAGAAAAGGTGGTGAAAAATTCGCCAAGATTCTTTTCGGGAAAAAGAAAGATAATAGCCTCAGTTAGTTCTTAGAATGAAATAAGAAAAAAGGTAGTTCGAGAACTTTCATATTTGCCAATAACAAAAAGTATAGGATTCATTTTAAGTTGAGTTACCTATCCTCTCCTATCACATAAGTCCGCCCAACTTGAATGTGTAGCTATTGCACCTCCATGACTACTAAATAGGTGGTATAACCTAAGAATGCAAGCAGAAGCAATGCGGCCTCCCAGCGGTCAAGTGTTTTCTTTTTACCAAGAAACATGGCAAGAAACAAAAACATAGTTCCTAAACCCAGCAAGTAAATATCCTGATTAAATGACATGTTGAATTCCAGTGGTTTGATAAGCGAACTCATCCCTAGAATCAGGAAAATATTGAAAATATTGGAGCCGATTATATTTCCAATTGCGATATCATTGTTCTTTTTTATTGATGCTACTACCGAAGTGGCCAGTTCCGGTAGCGAAGTTCCCGCGGCAACAATTGTTAGCCCGATGATTTTCTCACTTACCCCCAAAGACTCCGCCATTGCCACAGCATTATCCACAACCAGCTTACCTCCAATCACCAACCCGGCTAAACCTCCCACAATAAACCCCCAGATTTTAAGATTTGAATATTCTTTATGATGAGTATTTACAGAAACCGGATCGGATTTGAGCAGAGTGAACACGTAAAAAAGAAACCCTCCGAAAAGTGCCAATAAAATAATACCGTCGAGTAAGGAAAGCCCTCTGTTTTCACCCATGAAAAAATCATTGGCCAAAAGTAATAACACTATTACCGCCACAAAGGAGAACGGTATTTCTTTCCAAACAGTGCTAGACTGAACCGCCAAAGGTGTCACAAGTCCAGCAATACCGAGTATGAAGAACAAATTGAAGTTATTCGACCCGATGACATTGCCATAAACTATATCCTCATACCCGCCCAAAGAAGCAACGAAGTTCACCACTAGTTCTGGGGCCGAGGTCCCAAATGCAACAATTGTCAGTCCTATAGCGAGATCGGAAACTCTATGTTTTTTTGCCAGGACTGATGCCCCGTCAACCAACCAATCAGCCCCTTTGACTAATAGTAGCAACCCTGCAATAAGAATAATAACCTGAAGTATCATAAGGCAATTAGATGCTATTATAATAAAGGATAAGAATAGAATTAACCATAAATCCTACCCAAGAAATAAGAATATAACTTATCAAATCAATGTGATCAACCCAAATGGCTAAAAGGTGAAGATTTACAAGAAAATCACTTTAGCTATCCTACTTTATCAGAATTTGGCTTCTTCAACACCAGAAAGAAGCAATACACCGTAACCGAAATGACGGCAACCTGGGTGATGACAGCTAGAATTAATGCGGAACTATTCATGCAATCGGGATTTACGTTTAACTCCTGAATACCATACAATGCCAACTATCACCAAAAACAAAGTGATCAATTGGATTCTAGCCATAGAGGAAAAGAAAATTTTCTTTAAATAAAATGCTTCATTTTGAGCGTCTTCTAATAAAAGCTGCTTCAGGTCATCCTGAGTAACCTTTGAAACCAGAGAACCTGAATCAAAGTCCCATCCTTCTCCGGCAACTAATCCTGAAAGTGCTCCGCTCCAATCATTCGCTTCTGGGGTAAACAATGCGGCAGATAATACAAGTATCAAAAGCAGTGGAGTTACGTATTTCATGATCCACTTATAGGCGAGTGGGATCTTGATATCTGCACCGTGATTCAATTCTTCCCAGGCCTTATTCATACCGAAAACCCAGACGAATAGTATCGTCTCTAGGAGTGCAAACACGACCAAACTAACTGTTCCTGCCCAATAGTCATATTCATCGAAGTAACCATACTGGTAAAATAAGATGGTAGGCAGCCCCATGATAAGTGCTATTATTCCAAAGCTAAGTGCTCCCTTTACTTTTCCCCATCCAAATTCATCTTGCATGAATCCCATCCAAGGGGTACCCATAGCCAGAGATGAGGTGATCCCAGCAAAGAAAAGGAGTCCAAACCAGCAGAGGCCTGCGATCATCCCAAATACCTCGCCCCACTGTTGAAAAAGGTAAGGCATGGTCTGGAATGCCATACCGAATCCGGCATTAGCTATGACCCAGTCAAGCCCAAGAAATCCTGCCGCGATAGGTATAACGATTGCACTGCCCAGCACGATTTCCACAAATTCGTTGGTAAATCCCGAAGCAAGAGAGTTAAGTGCGATATCTTCATTCTTTTTTATATATGAAGCATAGCATTGAATAGACCCCATCCCCACCGAAAGTGTGAAGAAAATCTGTCCTGCAGCTGCCAGCCAAACTTTGGGGTCCAGAAGAGAAGAATACTGAGGTGTCCAAAGAAAATTAATTCCTTCCCAAGCATTTGCACTTGGAAATGCATCAGAAGCATAGTCGTCTCCCATAGTCCAACCTTTAAATGCGAGTACTGCCCCAAACAAAATTAGAAGAGGCATTCCGACCTTTGCCACTTTCTCTATTCCTCCTAATCCCGTGGAAAGAATATAAATATTAACTCCAAGCACCAGTAGGTAAACCAGCGCAGGAAGATAGGATATTCCGAAATCAGCACCGTCCAGCTGTACATACTGCATAAAAAAGTTGCTTACTTCCTCCTTTGACATGCCTGTGAAAGTACCTATCAGCGTATGAATGACATAGATAAATGTCCAAGACTCGATATAGGTGTAGTAGGCCACCACTGCTATGTTCGTGAAAATCCCGAAAACGCCGATGTATTTCCACAAGCTGCTTTTACCCATGGAATCCAATATATAGGGCGTACTGTGGTTGCCTGTCCTTCCACCAAATCTACCGATTGACCATTCAGTGAATAGCAATGGGATGCCCATTAACACAAAACAAACCAGGTAGGGAATAATAAAAGCACCACCTCCATTTTGTACAGCCTGAACCGGAAATCGCAAGAAATTGCCCAAGCCTACAGCATTGCCTGCCATGGCTAAAATCAACCCAGTTCTGGAGCCCCAGGATTCATTTTTACTTTCCATATATTTTAGAAATAAAGCAGGAATGGCCATTGTTGACCATTCCTACTCATTTAGCGAATTAAGATATTTAGTAATGCTGCCCACTTCTCTGCTAATACTGTCTCACCTTGCAAATCCGAAAACTCCTCCCCGTCATAGATCTCCAACACTACGTTTTTGTCTTCAGGTGACTTTGGAATGAAGTCAAGGCTAATGTATTCAGGAAGCTTGTGAACATGAGTTTTGTCTGAAGTCTCCTCAAAAATTTTGGTGATGTTCACTTTTTTGAAGTTTTTCAGATCGAGAGTTTGTACCAGGTGCTTTGGCTCTTGCTGCAAGTATAGTAATACGCCCAAACTACTGTCCAGACCTATAGCATACCGCTGTCTCCAAAACTCGGTGATTTCAGGTTTGGCTCCTGAACTTTCAGCAAGTGAGGTTATCTCAGCTTTTAGTAAAACTTCTTTATTATTATTTTTTCGCATTTGATACGCGAAAGGCAAACAAAATGCAACAGTGAGTATGCTTGACATAATCACAATCACAGGATCAATTTCTAACATGTGAGTGGTATTTATAAACTAATAAAATAAGAATCTAGCCGTCAGAACGGCAGTATTTTATCAGTAATCCTACCAGGTGTAGAAAAAATGAATGAAAGTCACCTTCACATCAAATAATGGGAAGGACTTTTTGAAAAGTGAATGAAATAATGACGTACTGTCCCCCTCATTACTTAGGCTATTCCATGTGGAATTAAACTTTGCCCATACACTCCAATCCACGACAAAGGAAGGAGTCTTTGGGTGATCCGCCGATAATAAAACATGAAGTGATGGGGATTCTGATTCCAGAACTACACCGATCCTATTTTCAGGATTAGCGTCTAAATCCAGCTTAGGAGATACTAATGGCATAGCAAATAGGCTAACTAACCATACTAGGCCAAAGAGCAATGCAATTCGCTGTTTATTCATTTAGTTTCCACTGAAATCGAGGCGAAAGGTAATTGAATAAAAAACATTCTAATACTTCCTTTGGCAGATTTAATTTGAAAAATATTTAGCAGCATAGTAAAACACAAGAGTTAATTCAATCAAGCCTTTTTCTTTGAAGTAAAAGGCTCTGAATTAGCTTTAATTAAGCCTTTTGTCCAAACCTTAAAAAAATCGAGCGATCTAGATTTTACAGCCAATCCTTTGGGCCGACTTTGAGTCGTGTAGAGACATCCCATTGTCGTCACAGCAACCTTTGCTTAGAATAAGAACTAAAAGGCCTCGTCTACCTCAGCGCGCACAACCTGACACTGAGGATAAAACTATTCACTAATTCAAAGCCAGGATCAAAACATCCAATTGTTCGATATGTTGCAAGATCATAAATAAAGGTTTTGAAAGCTTGATGGAAACTAAACTTCACAAGAAAACCTAGCTAATTTTTATAATGCAAGCCATAGGTTGAGTCCGCAATATATTTTTGGGATAAAATAGTTGGTAGCTAGGATCAACTATCAGTTTAAAGACCATTTTTAATGGTTATATCTGATTTATTATACTATTTTAAAGTAATTCAGTCATGATAAATCATAATTCAGTCGTTTTTTAATCTAAAACAGGAAGAAATGACGGGAATAATACTGGAAATTAGATCACTAAAACCTGTTCAATTATTGATATGAATTTTAAAATCCCAAAACTACCTAAGTCACCCATGTCCATCATGGTGATTTTAATGTTTGCCATACTCGCTGCATGCGGAGGAAAAGGCAATCAAAATTTTCTTTCATCCTCGGAGCCAAGACGAATAGAGATCCTAGTGCTCGGCCATGAAAGTGAGCATCACAATTCAGAAAAATTGATGATGTACCTGCAAACACCTTTGTTTCAAAAAGGAATCAACCTCACCTACACTACTGATGTAGCTGATTTGAATTCCACCAAGCTTAATAATTATGATGGCTTGATGATCTATGCCAATCATGATGAAATTACAACAGAACAAGAGTCTGCTTTAAAATCATACATAGAAAGTGGCAAAGCATTAATTCCAATCCACAGTGCTTCGTTTTGCTTCCGCAATTCTGATTGGTTCGTCGAGGCAGTCGGTGGGCAATTTAGCACCCATGGTACTGGAGATTTCACAGCCACTATTGTGAATGCAGATCACCCAGTTATGAATGGAATTTCTGAGTTTGAGACTTGGGATGAGACTTATGTACACAGTCAAGTGAATCCAGATATGACCGTCCTAATGGAGCGCGTAGATGATAAGGGAAAAGAGCCTTATACTTGGGTTCGTGAGCAGGGAAAAGGTAGAGTATTCTACACTGCCTATGGTCACAACGAAAAGACTTGGGAGAAAAAAGAATTTCAAGAATTAATAGCAAACGGTATCCTTTGGGCTGTAGGCGATGATGTAAATGAGCTATTGGCTGAATATAACATTCCACAGCCTCAATTCGAGGACGCTGATATTCCAAATTACGAAAGAAAAGATCCGGCACCACGTTATCAGTTGCCACTTTCTCCTGAAGAATCCATGAAACTAGTTCAAGTGCCAGTAGGCTTTGAGCTGGAGCTATTTGCCTCTGAACCTATGATCATCAATCCTATTGCTTTTGCTTGGGATGAGAGAGGAAGATTATTTGTAATTGAAACAACCGATTATCCAAATGAAATTCGAAAAGAAGGCGGTGATGATAAAATCAAGATATTGGAAGATACCAATGGAGATGGTAAGGCAGACAAAGTAACCATCTTTGCCGAAGGCTTAAATATCCCTACTTCCATCATGGCAGTTAATGGCGGCATGTTGATATCTATGGCTCCAGACTTTGTATTCCTAAAGGATACTGACGGCGATGACGTTGCTGATGTACAAGAAGTGGTGATGACTGGATGGGGTAAATTTGATACACACGCTGGTCCTTCCAACTTAAAGTACGGGTTTGATAATAAAATCTGGGGAGTATTAGGTTACTCTGGATTCAATGGCGAAGTAAGTGGCAAGAAATTTAATTTTAGCCAAGGCGTATATAGATTCACGCCAACTTGGGAAAATATGGAATTCCTTGGACGCACAAGTAATAACACTTGGGGTTTAGGTTTCTCAGAGGACTTCGAAACGTTCATTTCTACAGCTAATGGACAGCACTCAGTCTACTTGGCAATGGAAACTAAGTATGCCAAAAGAACTGTGTATAGAGGAACGCCAAATACTGCAACGGGTATAGATACGCATTACGATATGCCTCATTTAACTCCATACCTCAGACAGGTGGATTGGCATGGAAGCTACACTGCTGCTGCAGGTCATAATTTATATACTGCAAGAAATTTCCCTAAAGAATATTGGAATCAAATGGCATTTGTAGCTGAACCAACCGGCCGTGTGCTTCACAATTCACAAATAATCGAAGAAGGTTCTGGATACAGAGAGAAAAATGCATTCAACATACTAGCAAGTTCTGACGAATGGTTTAGCCCAGTTCATGCGGAAGTGGGTCCTGATGGTTCACTTTGGGTAGCAGATTGGTATAACTTTATCATTCAGCACAACCCTACTCCTAGAGGATTTGAAAATGGAGAAGGTAATGCATATATCAACCCATTAAGAGATAGACAACATGGTAGAATCTACCGTCTAACCTATAAAGGCAATGATTCTTCTGAAACCTTTGATTTGAAAGATGCTGATGGTGATGAGCTTTTAGCTGCACTGCAAAGTGACAACATGTTCTGGAGATTGACTGCTCAGCGATTGATTGTAGAAACCCAAAACATGGATGTATTGGAAGGATTATATGAGATCGTCAATAATCAAAATGTAGATGAAGTGGGGTTAAATGCACCTGCAATCAATGCACTTTGGGCACTGCACGGACTTGGTGTACTAGATGGAAACAATGCAAATGCACAACAAGTCGTAGAAAAAGCATTGACTCACCCATCTGCTGCAGTGAGAAAGAACGCAGTGAGAGTAATTCCTAAAAATCAAGCTGCATTGGATGCCATCCTTGCAGCCAATTTGATGGAAGATGCAAATCTTCAGACCAGAAAAAATGCAATTGTTGCAGTCTCTGAGATGCCGACTTCAGCAGATGTTTCTAAAAAGCTTTTAGCTATATCAGAAAATAAGGATAATGCTAATGATGAGTTTTTACCACAAGCAATTTTTGCTGCTGCATTGACTCACCCTACGGCATTTGAAGGAAGAGAAGTTGCTCCGAAATCTGAAGCTGATTCCTTGATGAGCGTAGCTGACAGAATTGCTAAAAGCTTAGTCACTGAGTCATATACCTTGAGTCAAAGAAATGCTCTTCTTTTCCCACCTGATCCTACTGGCAAAGAAATGACCATTGAGATGGAAGTTTCTCCAGGCAGAGAGGCACTTGACGGTGTGATGGTAGCGCAAGGAAATGGTACTAATGGCTATAGCCTATACGTTTACAAAGACGCTTTACATTTTGCAGTCGCACAAGATGGCGATGTGAAAATCATCAGTTCCCGAAAAAACCTACCTTCAGAGCGATTCCTTGTGAAAGCAATGCTTATGGCAGATGGTAGCATGGCCTTAATGATTGATGGAAATGAAGTTGCTAAGGGTAAAACCAAAGGATTATTTACAGGACCATTATCTCCAGAAAATGTTCGTGTGGGTCAGTTTGATTCCAACAACAAAGTTGGGGACTATGAAGGTAATTGGAGATTCTCAGGCAGAATCGGAAATGACTCAAGTTTGGAACTTAAAAAAGCTACTGCACCTCAAGGTGGCATGGCAGTATCCTCAATAGAGCAATCAGTTGAAGTAGTAAAAAATGGTCTAGTTACACTAACTGCAATTCCGCACGAGATGTCTTTTGACAAATCATCATTTATCGTAAACGCAGGAAGCAAGCTAGTGGTAGATTTCAATAATCCTGACTTCGTTCAGCACAACTTGGTAATTGGAGCTATTGGTTCCCTAGAAAAAATCGGTCAGGCTGTGGACCAAATGGCTCAGGATCTGACTGGAATGGACAAGAGTTTTATACCTTCAATTTCTGAAGTATTGGCGTCAACCAGCTTGGTTTTCCCAAACTCTACAGATACAATTATCATGACAGTACCTTCTCAAAAAGGTGATTATCCATTCGTTTGTACACTTCCGAATCACTGGAAGCAAATGAACGGTATAATGAAAGTAATATAAAGGATGCCAATTAATGTAAAATTCGGTGTAAGCACCTGGCTTTGGACCTCTCCATTCAGTTCAGAAACACTCAGTCTATTACCAAAAATTAAAAACTTTGGATATGATGTAGTGGAGATACCTGTAGAAGATCCAGCGCTAATCAATATACCAGAAGTAAAAAAAGCACTTAGCGATAACGGCCTTGAGGCCGTTATCTGCGGAGCTTTCGGTACTAGCCGAGATTTCACCAATGAAGATCCATCATTTCATAAAACCAGTTTTGACTACTTGGACCAGTGCTTTGAAATAGCTGCTGGACTAGATGCCAAGTTTGTAGCTGGTCCTATGTATTCTGCTGTGGGAAAAGCCAGATTGGTATCCCCGGAACAGAAAAAAATAGAATGGGATCGAGCGGTGACTAACCTACGCACAGTATGTCATACAGCCAGAAAATTCGGTTTGGACATCGCTCTGGAGACATTGAATCGCTTTGAGACTGATCTTATCAATACCTGTTCGGAACTGATGAGATTGATTACTGATATCAATGAGCCTGAAGCGAAAGTGATCTTGGATGGTTTTCACATGAGTATAGAGGAACCAAATCCTGAGGCGGCAATCAAACTGGCCGGGGATAAATTGATTCACTTCCAAGTATCTGAAAACTATCGTGGGACACCTGGCACAGGAACTACGCCATGGGATGCGTATAAGCGCGGCCTTGAAGCGATCAACTATCAGGGCGTCGTATCCATCGAGAGTTTCACTCCAGACGTCAAAGAACTAGCAGGTGCAGTATGCATCTGGAAGCCTTTGGTTCCGTCTCAGGATGGGTTCGCCAAAGAAGGCTTGGAGTTTCTAAAAAGCTGGGCTGCTGGTTAATTAAGACTTAAAATCAATTGAAGTACTCAACCAAGAATTCGATGAACTCGATATTTTAAGGAGAGTAGCGACCTACTCCTCCTCTCCTTTTGTACTTTACATAAAATTAAAAACCTATTTTACCTATTTATTTATACTAACATACTTACAATTAAAATGAGTAATAGACCCTTTAATATCGCCATAGTTGGACTTGGTTTCGGAGCAGAATTCATTCCGATCTACCAAAAGCACAAGCTGTCTAATATGTATGCCATTTGCCAAAGGAATAAGGAAAAAGCTGAGGAGATTGGCAAAGCCTTTGGTATTGAGAAAGTTTACACAGATTACGATGAGTTGTTAAAAGATCCAGATGTAGATGCTATTCATATAAATACTCCAATCCAAAATCATGCAGAACAATCTTTAAAAGCGCTTAAAGCTGGTAAGCATGTAGCTTGTACCGTTCCTATGGCGACTTCTGTAGAAGATTGTAAAAAGATCGTAGAGGAAGTTCAAAGAACTGGCCTGACCTACATGATGATGGAGACAGTAATCTATAGCCGTGAATTCCTGTTTGTAAAGGAAATGTATGAGAAAGGTGAATTGGGTAAAATTCAGTTCCTCAGAGCATCACATCAGCAGGAAATGGCGGGCTGGCCAGGATATTGGGAGGGCTTACCTCCTATGCATTATGCTACTCATTGCGTCGGACCGGTTTTAGCTTTGCCAAAGGCCCAAGCTGAGTATGTTTCATGTCTAGGATCTGGAAGAATAGACGAGAACTTGATACCAAAATACGGTTCTCCTTTCGCCATAGAAACCTGCCATATCAAATTCAAAGATTCTGATTTGGCCGCTGAGGTGACTAGATCACTATTCAATACGGCAAGACAGTACCGTGAGAGTTTTGATGTGTATGGTTCAAAAAAATCATTTGAGTGGACGCTGATTGAGCATGAGGACTCGGTGATTCACACCGGAGAAAGTCCAGAGAGAGTAAAAATCCCTGATTACGGACATTTACTTCCTGATGAAATTGCTTCATTCACCACTGCTGGAGTTTATGATGGTGATGACAACCAGCATTTGTCGTTTATTCAAGGATCAGGTCACGGCGGGTCTCACCCACACTTAGTGAATGAGTTCTTGAATGCCCTTGCAGAAAAGAGAGCTCCTTATCCAAATGCTAAAGAGTCAGCTAATATTACCTGTGTTGGGATTTTGGCACACGAATCTGCAATGGACGGTGGAACAATCAAACATCTTCCTGAGTTTACTCTTAACAGTCATTAATCGGCCTGAAAAACAGATTTATTCAACGTAGGCCATTGGATATAAATAGATTAAAAGAATGAAAACTAAAACCATATCAAAAACTGCTATCCTGGTGTTGGCAGTAATGTCATTTGCTTGCGGGGGCGGTGAATCCTCTGCAGACAAAGTCGAATCAGATAAGACGCCTGTTGAAGTAGAAGCTGCTAAACCAGTGCCTGCCATAATTGAAGAGCCGATTGTTGAGGAAGAGCAGGTAGAAGAAGTAATAGAGGAACAGAGTACTATCGCTCTTTCTGGCGAGCAGAAAATCGCGAATTCTGATTGTCTTTCTTGTCACTTGGTAGAAAGAAAAGTTATTGGCCCGTCGTTCAAGGAGATAGCTGCAGAGTACAAGCCGACGGAGGATAATATCACCATGCTGGCTTCCAAAATAATCAATGGTGGTGCTGGCGTATGGGGAGAGGCGGCAATGTCTCCGCATCCAGCTTTAAGTGAAGCAGACGCGAAGGAGATGGTCAAATATATTTTGAGCCTCTACGAATAAATTTAATTTGTTAATATGTTGAAGGAGTGTAATTTAATTCCACTTAGGCATTTAACCAGTTGAAAAACAAATTACCGTTTCAAAATTCTTCATATATATATTAAGAATTTATATTATTTGTGAGAATGGAATATAAAAAAAGGTGTCAACACATATTGACACCTTTTTTGTTTATCTAACACCCAAATACGTTTTCATTAAATTAGCATAGGTCACCAACAGAAATATCAATTCTTTCCAGACGGCTAATACTACTTTATGTATATCCGCTTTGTTACCAGTAAATAGATAAAAGCGACTTAATAGATGGTATACCCTAGCTTTGAGGCCGCTTCGGTCTTCGGTCATCCCCGCCTGTAGTTCGGGCAGGGGTCTTCCAGCCAACCACGCAAAGAATCTAAGGTGACTGGCATCATTGCGGATAATCATATACTACTTTACCTTACTGGCAATTTTTTCAATCACTTCAGTTTTTGGCTCCAAGTTTCTATCAAAAAGCAATGGATAGTTTGTTCTTCCTCTTACAGGAAAATTATTTAACCAACTATTTCCATCTCCCAAGCCCCAAAATGTAACTCGAGTGATTTTGTCTTTATGCTTTTCATAAATCTCAAATATTTCAGCATATCGAGCAGCTAACTTAGCTTCGCCTTCAGCTGTAATCCCATCTTTGTATGGGTTATATTCATCAGAATTTGCAAAATTCATATTAAGATCAGCTCCCACTGCCCGTCTTGGTCTTGGCAGCACATCTACATCAAGTTCTGTCACCATCACTTTGAATCCAGCTTCATGGATGTCAATTATCCCTTGCTCGATTTGCTCTAAAGTTGGAGTATCCAATTGGTAATGACCTTGCATACCGATGGCATCTACCTGAATACCCTCAGCAACCATTTCCTTGGCAAAATCTAAAATCCCTTTTCGCTTAGCTGCATTCCAAACATTATAGTCATTGTAGTACAGTTCTGCTTCTGGATCTACCTCATGTGCCTTTCGAAAAGCAGCCTTCATAAAATCCTTGCCGGCGACTTTATACCAGTTAGACTCCCGGAATGACCCATCTTCGTTGAACGCTTCATTGACCACATCCCATCCGTGGATCTTTCCTTTGTATCTCCCAGCAACAGCCTCAATATGCTCTTCCATTCTGGAGATCAAAGCATCTTTGGAGAGTGGCTCATTGTTTTCATCCTGAAAAACCCACCTAGGAGTCTGCTGATGCCAAACCAAGCAATGGCCAATGGTAAAGGCACCGATTTTCTCGCCTAAGGCCACGTATTCATCTCCAAATCTGAAATCATAGCGGTTAAGCTCAGGATGAACTCGCTCCCACTTCAGCCCATTTTCTGGACTGAGGCTATTGAAATGCTCAGCTATTAAGGTATTTACCTTTTCATCAGAACTATTCACCTGTCGGGCATTCACGGCAACTCCAATGTGGTAGCTGTCCGCAAAAATATCTTTAAGTCTTTCGCTATCTGGACTTTGAGCTGAAAACAGCATAGCTAGCGAGGCGAAGGTTAAGGTTTTTTTAAGTAACATGGATATAGGTTTTAATAGGTTAATTCTAAAGGGGAATAGATAGTTTATTCACTGAAAATAGTAGAAGGAAAACTCAAAAGGTTATTTGCTTGTAAACAATATAGGAGCAAGTTCATACAAGCTTCTTCTCCAGGTTTGAAACTCGTGTGCGGTACCTTCAGACACGAAAGAAACAGCATTGAATCCTGCCTCTTTCAGGGCAGCGACTGCAGTAGTTACACGATCAGGGTTTTCTTTACTTCCTGCACTGATAAATATCAGCTCCGGTTTTGTGTTACCCTGAAGTTGCTCCGGAGTGTATATACCACCGCTTAGTAGCGCGTACCGGGAAAAGACTTCAGGCTTATTGAGCGTGATGGAGTGCGTCTCCATCCCTCCCATTGATAAACCTCCCATTGCTCTGTGCTCTCGGTCAGCAATAGTTCTGAAATTCGAATCTACATATGGAATCAGTTCGTCTACTAAGACAGTTTGGAACGCATCAATTTTAAAATCTCTCAAACCACCGAATTTGACTTCATTGGTCATCCCGTAAGTCATTACAATTAAGAATGGCTCAATTTTACCCTCAGCTATCAAATTATCCATGATCAAGTTGGCATGTCCTTGATTGCTCCATGCTGTCTCATCCTCTCCCCAACCATGTTGCAGGTATAGCACTGGGTAATTTTTAGAGGTCTCCTTGGTGTATCCAGGGGGAGTATAGACAAAGGCTCTTCTGGATGTATTTGTACTAGGAGAAGGAAAAAGGACTTGCTGTACATGACCATGGGGCACATCTTTGAGCGAATAGAATTCCTCATCGTGAGCTGGGATCTCTATTCCGCTTTCCCATCGGGTAGATCCATAATAGTTCTTTGCTCCTGGATCGTTGAAAGTACCACCATCGATCGTGAGGTGATAATAATGGAAGCCTTCGTCCATCGGTCCGGCGGTAGTCCCCATCCAAACACCTTCAGAATTTTTGGTCAGGTCGGTTCCGCCTCTTCCACCTAGCCCCAAACTCACATTTATTTTTTGTGCATCAGGAGCTTCTACTCTAAAGCGTGCATATCCTTGGGAGTTCACTTGAGGATATTCTTTGCCGGGTTGATTCTTAGAAGAGGGTTTGAAATCTTCTTTGATTTCAGAATTTTCCGCTTGCGCATGGCAAACTGAGGTACTTACCGCCAAGAGGAATACTAGAATAAGGCAATAATGTTTCATGTTTTTTTAGGTTTAGGGTTATTGAAAATACGAATAAAATGCCGGTATAGAAGCTGGGTTACAAGTATGGAGATCTAGGTGTCATTTGCGTATTTTAGTCAAAGTTGATAAGTACCCTATAGATTTTAGTCCTTTGGTAGAGTATCAGGGAGTACAGGCTTTCTAAAAAACTGTATCGAGAGTGGATATTTCCACAGCTTGCCAGTGCTAGCTTTTAGTGAGCCTATCAGAATAAAAATGATATTCAGGATCATCAAAATGGTAATAGGAAAAAAACCTGTAAACAACGATGGTAGGGAATTCAGGTTAAATGAAAAGCTAAAAGGTAAATGCATAAAGTTATTCATCGGAAAGATTATGATTAAACCAATAAGCATATAGAGAGCAAAACTGAAAATCCAGTTCAGTACATTCCTTCCATGCTGATCTATAGTTGGGTTGTTTTCTCTATTGAGTGTCCAAAGTACAATAGGCACAACTAGCCCAAGTAAAAAATGTACAAAGCCCAACAGCACCGAAATATGGATCAAAAAACAGTAGCTGTTCTCATTTAATCCAAAAAGATTATCAGAAAGGGATTTGGTCGAACTGCCCAAAAGTTTGCTTTTCTGGCTGTTGAACTCCTCCTCAGTAATCACTCCGTTTTTTAACAAAGCGCCAAGCCTTTCAAGATTCTCTAAGTTGTTTCTCATAGGATTCTATAGGTTTTGTCTAGAAAGTCAGAATGAAAACTTTCAGGAAAATCTAGTTTTGGTTTGCTGACTATATAAAAAAATGGGGTAGAATGATTGAAAAATCCTTTTGAAAAGACAGTTGCAATACGTTAAAAAAACTAACCTATGCTATTTCCTCAAAGTTGAGTTGTAGCATAGGCTAGTGACTCGTTAATTACATTCCTTCTAACCCTTCTGCGAATCCAGCGTACGCCGGTTTTCTATTGAGATTTATATCCCAAAGCCCCTGTTTTTCACCAGGAAGCCAATTTGCATTATCAGGACTGTCCGTGACACCCCAAACGGTAATACCATAGCGCTGCGCTGCAGGTACATGCTGCACATACATTTCGGCCACATACTTATACATCTCACGTTGCAATTCAAGAACTTCAGCCGTTGGCGTGGTAGTATTTACCCGAACGTCCAGCTCAGATACTTTCACCAGTTTGCCTGTAGCAGCAAGCATTTTGAACATCGAGACAATTTTGTCCTTGTCAGAATCAATGTTGATGTGCATCTGTGTTCCTATACCGTCTACAGTCACACCTTTACTTTCTATATAGTTGACATAATCGATAATACCCTGACATTTATCCAAGCTGTACTCCAGGTTATAATCGTTAATAAATAGTAAGTCATCAGGATTACCATATTGCTCCGCTAATTCTATAGCTTTTACAGCATAGTCTTTGCCAAGGTAATCTTGCCAATAGAATATGTCTGCAGCTAGATTTGAATTACCAACTCCTGTTTTTAATTCAAAAGGATTGGCATCATCCATAGGCTCATTTACTACATCCCATGCTTTGATGTAATCTTTAGTAGTTGTAAGCATTCCTGCGATCCATCGCTCAAATTCTCCTTCCACTATCGCTCGTTTTTCTTGATCTGTTTTGTAAACCAATGTGGTCGACCCACCGGAAAGATTGGCACTACTCAGCACGACGTTGTCCAGATATACTGTACCGGCAAATTCACCGTAAGAAATAACAAAACGAATTCTATCGTCAGCAGTAGCTACCGTACTAAGAGTCACTTGCTTCCATTCTTTTGTCACTCCTACCTGTCCAAATCCATTGGAAGAATAATTTGGAGACTGCAATTCAGGACGAATGATTCCTTCAGCATCGCCTCTCACCCAAAAGCTCAATTTGTATTCTTCACCATTTTTCAAGGGTTCTGCAAACTCATAGGAAGTTTGAACCTCCCAGAAACCACCTGTGATGGACGGATTAGTCACAAAAAATGCTTTTCCAGATCCACCAAAACCCATTCCATCTGGGGTAGCACCTCTGCTGGAGCCATTTCCCCATCCGCCCCAACCGTTGCCATTTTCGAAGTCTCCATTAACGACAAGGTTATTGATAGCAGGCTCACCTGCTGGATCATACACATATAGATTGCTGATGTCAATAGAATAATTCACGTTTGGCTCATAGCCAAAATTGAAATGCATCTGGAAACTATCTCCCACTACGTCATCTACAGTAAATCGGATTTCTTGCCAGGAAATCCCAGTACCGAATGACGTGCTGTCAGTTCCTGTATTCATCCAATCTATGGAAGGTTCGTTGTCTGCAAGTCCCTCGAAAGTAATCCCTCCTTGGCCAGGAGTATCCGACTTCACATAGACAATTACTTCGTATGGCTTGCCTGGCACCACAGGGATTGGAGGAGTAGTAAGCTGTACGCTTTCAGGATCTGTACCTGAGCCTGCGGATAATATCACCCCAGAAGTTCCCTCTCCCATGCCCGCATTTTCCATATGCTTTACTTCGCCCTTACTCTGCCATCCTTCCATGCTTCCCGACATCAATGCTGACAAATCCAACTCATTTTTGAAAGGAGGTGATTCGACTACAAGGGGAGCAAGTAAGCCATTGAGATATGCGGCATTTTGATTTGCATGCCAGACAAGCGTATGTCCATAAATTGAAGTTCCGGCAGCAGAAGCTGCTTCTATTGTGGAATTTACGCGGTCAAAATTCATATTACCGTTAGCCAGCACGATTGCTCCGTGCTTCATTCCATACCCGGCAGTTACCTCACTGAAATTACTGTTGATCAGTCGGTACATCAGCCCTCGACTGGAGTACTGGTTCATATCTATGGCTCCACCCAGTTTGAAATTAGGGTTGGCAATAGTATCAAGGTAGCTACCCAAGGTTCCCATTGCATTTAGAACTTCTTGTTCGGCTATAGTTGCAGGCTTTTCTACTTGAAAGTCAGTGGTATCCATGTAGTCTACGCAGGAACTTAGCCCAATGGAAATTGCCAGCACGCCAACATATTTTTTATATAATTGCTTCATGGTATCATTGAATTAGTTGTTTGAAAGGACAGGAGTAAATACTTCAAACCCTACTCCTCGGTCTCGTACTACCAAAGTGTCATTGGTGCTAATGTTCATTTCTGGAAGTGAGATTTGATAGTCTAGGTATAGGACATCTCTGTCTTGATTTCCCCAGCTATTTTTCTCTCCCTTGGAAACAAACTTGCCAGAACCAGTAGCTGTGTAGCCAGCGTTTAGGGCTGAAACTGTACAGTTCCCGTCATCATCGAAAGTCAGCAATAGGTCTGCAGAAATATTTTCACCGTCAGTTCCTGGAAACGCCAATGGAAATGCAACTTCATTGAGTGACCTCGTGCGAAGAGCGCTTAGTTCGCTGTCCTCGAGAAATTCCTCGTGTCTGATGAATGTTCCATCCAGAGCGGAATTTCCTGTGGATCCTTCGATGACATCCTGACCTCTTCTCAGATAGTTTGCATGATATTCATTGACAAACTTCAGAGCATAAAGCACAAAATCCTTAGGCTGTACAGACCAATCGTCCGGATTAGTACGCTTTGGATTGGCTACCTGCCCCATACCAGAAAGGATAGAATCAGCATTACTCACTTGAGTCATTCTCAATGGAATTACATAAGAGTTCTGAATTGCTTTAGGGTCATTGAAAAAACCGCTCGTAAGCTGAATTTCCACGCCTCCAGTTACTTCACCTCTCGGGATAATTATTGATTCTGATGCCAATTGATAATACTCAGCAGGAAGTGCTTCTACAGCATTTCCATCCGTATCAAACATCAACCCGTCAATCAAACTCTCATCAACTACTACATTGATTGCTACTTCCTGAGGGGAAGAATAGACCCCACCTGTGGTAGCGACGATCTTAAACCGCCCTTCGTTATCCATAGACGTATCAAAAATATCATCACCCAGAGTGATCGTTCGTACCGGATATTGATAGGCAAAATAGACCGTTTGGTAATCAAAGTCCGGGAACTCCCAGTCTTCATTTTTACATGATACCAGGAGAAGGCAAAGTGCCAGTATTATATATGGAGTATTTTTCATGTGTTTATAATTTGATTTTTAATGGCCATCCCGATAGCTATCGGAAGGAATCTCGCAGCGATTACAATCATGCGAGTGTGTGACTTTTTAGCCATGCTCGATTTCATGTGATTATAAGTTGATTTGCGAAGGTCAGAATTTCGGAATCTCGCATCCGGCACCTGAAAGACCTGTGATTTACATTCATCTCAGTAAGTGCTGACTGAGTCATGCTAGATTTCCTAGATCCTATTAAACAAGGCCTAGTATCAAGCACTTTGCTATACTGTGAATATGAGCTTACCATCCCGTGTTTTGTCTTAGTTCGGTAAATTTCAGAGTTTCACTATATGGCACAGGACCATAAATCATATGACTACCATAAACTCTGTTTTCTACACTCATCACTTCATGGTCTCCATCTTCTATGGTCATGCCGAGGGCAGTTTCCGTCAATGAGGCATCCCATCTTCGCAAATCCCAGAATCTGAACCCTTCAAAGCTCAATTCTATTCTTCGCTCGTTGCGGATTAGTTCGCGCATCGCAGCCTGGTCACCTTTGATAGATTCCAAATAAGCATCACCATTTTGAGTACCGATTCCAGCACGTTGGCGGATAGCTTTGATTACATCGTATGCAGAGTAGCTTGCATTGCCCGTACCCATAGGCCCATATGCCTCATTTGCAGCCTCAGCATAGATCAGGAATATTTCCGTGTATCTTATTCTTGGCTTCATATGAACCTGCTGATTGGTAGAGTTAGGATTAAGATTCACATCCTGACGAAGCAGTTTGCGAAGGTAATACCCAGTTCTAGTAGAGGTCTCCACGCGATTCAATGCGTTATTCGTCGTACCGTCTATGGCAGTAGTGATAACTGTGTTATTTGGCCCGGCAACACTTCCGTTCAATACCACAAAATGATTTAACCTTGGATCCCTACCTGCATATGGATTTTGGGGGTCATATGCACTATTGGATTCGTCTATTGGATAGCCGTTTGCCATAGGAAAAGCATCCACAAAATTCTGTGTAGGATTGATTAGGCCATTTCCAAATAATGTAGGAGGATAGTTGTCTCTTTCCAGATTATTGCTAGATCCGATAGAGGTTCTCCACAATACTTCAGCTGGATTTACTCCTCCACCAATGGCATTGAGTTCGGATGCATTAGAAAACCAGGTTACACCATTTGGTGATAAGCCATTTACACCCCCAATAGTATTGAGGATTTCAGCAGCATGCTCTGCCGCAGCTCTCCATTTCTCAGTATCTCCGCTTGGATTGAATGCAGGACTTGCGGCGAGAAGTGCAGCTTGTGCCATCACGGCATTCACAATTCTACCCGATACAAGTTGGATCGCATCATCGCCAAATACTCTATTGTATTGTCCAGTCTCTGCTCCCTGAGAAGCATATTTGCTAGGAATCAACGATGGATCATTAATATTTGCCAAATCATATGGCAGGAGATCCATTGCTCTTTCTGCATCTGCATAGAGTTGAGTCATACATTCCTCAAATGTGTTTCTTGGAATGTTGAAATCAGACTCTACATTTTGAGATTCTCTTAGGATAGGAACACCTAGCAATTGACCATCTGCCAGTCCACCATGAGCTTGTAGCAAATAATACATAAATAGTGCTCTAAGTCCGTAGGATTCGCCTTTCAGTCTATCCACAAACATTTCATTTACAATAGGATCTACTGCAAAATCAACACTGTCCACATCCTCGATCATGACATTCAGGTATTGAATGGCAGACTGCGCACCGGTCCATTGATTTACCGGGTTGTTATTGGATGCCCACTGTCCCGTGGCCATGTTGAGAAACTGATTTGCAGGGTTATTACTTACCGCATCATCTGTCGCCATTTCGCTGAAAGACCAACCGTTGGTAGGAATTCTCAGGTAAGCATTAATTAGAAGTCCCTGCGCTAGTCGAGGTCTTTCTAGCATGTCTTCTCTGCCTTGTATATTTTCAATGGCTGGGTCAATTAGATCCTGACAGCCGGTCATCACCCACATGATGCCAACTATTAACCATATTTTATTCTTCATAGTGTTCAATTTTTGGGTCATGTTAAAATTGTGCTCGAATACCAAAATTGTAGAATCTCGTCTGCGGTGCGCTTCCGATATTCATTTCCAAAAGTTCGCTGTTCGGACCTACAGTCAGTAGATTCGATCCACTGATGTAAGTGCCCAATTCCTTGATAAATCCGTTACCCAAGATGGTCTTTGGGAAAGAATAGGAAACTTGGACTTTTGCCAAATCAAAACGATTAGTGCTGTATAACCAGAAATCAGAGTTTCTGAAATTATTTGCTCCATTCAGCGTAGTAAGTCGAGGGAAAGTAGCGGTGTTTTGAGTCTCCTCAGTCCAACGATCTCTCACTTCGATCGAATACTTGTCATCAGCATTCGCCCAGAAATAGTCGTTGTTCTTCATCGCATAGGCTCCGCTTCTCATGGTTCCCAATGCGAAAAACGTGAAGTTTCTGAAACGTGCAGTCAGATTAAGACCCATTGTAAGTGGAGCACCTGACCATCCACCTCTTCCCAGATAAACTTCATCTTGGGCGTTGATTATACCGTCATTGTTTTGGTCTATGTACTTGATATCTCCAGGTCGTACTTCGCCGAAAGCTTGAGAAGGTGAATTCTCTATATCATCCATTCCAGTGAAAAACCCATTGCTCTGTAGTCCCCAAATCGCATCCAGAGGCATACCCTGTCTGTTTTGGTAGCTATCTTCAAAGTTCTCAGATCGTCTAGCAGCTTCCGTGGTATAGTATAATCCAGACACACCTAGAGACCACTCCACTTCCCCTACTCTTTTGTTGAGGTTCAGTTGGAAATCAGCACCTTTTCGTAGGTCATTATTATAATTTACAAAAGGTATCCAGGAGGAAATCGGCCATCCAGTCACGAAATAGCTAGGATATAAAACACTATTCTGAACAAAAAGACCTGTCATTTTACTGGTAAACACGGAGCCATTCAGCGTAAGCATATTATCAAACAAAGAAGCATCTAGCTCCAAACTGATTTCCTCTCTTTTAGGGAATTTCAAGTTAGGATTTTCACCCCTTCTCACGTCGGTACCTGTGTTGTTTAGACCATCTTTCCACTCATACCATGATCCTTCATCTGTATAAATAGCTTCATACAAATAGTAATTTGAAATATCCAGATCCGTATTGAGTATGCCGGCAGAAACCGAAATCCTCAGGTTGTCGATCACAGAGGAAGAAGACAAGAATCCTTCCTCACTCATTCTCCAGCCTAGCGTCATCGTAGGTGAGAATGCCTGTCTGTTTTGCTTTGCAAGCATAGCAGAATGGATAAATGCTCCACTGAATTCAGCATAATACTTCTGCTGATAATTGTAGCCTAAGTAAAGACCTAAGTTTGCATTACTTGTCTTATGGTAAATCGAAGACTCTGCGATTTGGTATCCATTAGCAAGCAGCATTGCTGAAACATTGTGCTTTTCCTTGAAAGTTCTTTTGTAGTTCAGCTGCGCAGAAAATGAAACCGTCTGACGAAACCAGTTATTGTTGATATTTTGAGTTCTCGAACTGGCATCCTGTCCATATTTGGTCAGGCTGGCTATTTCGTCATCTCCATTATAGTTCGTCCAAGTCGGCTGATATACCGCATAATCATTGTCAAAAGACAAATTGTAAGAAGTCGAGTAATTCAAACCAAACAGAGAACTAAAAGATAAACCTTCGATGACATTTCTTAAATCTGCATCCACTCCTGCATTGAACTGAAACTGCCGACTTGTAAATTTATTGGAGCCACCTGCATAGATGTCTGCAATAGGATTAGTTTGATCTAGTTGGGTTCCTCCCAATAGAAATTTACCATCGATCACGTGATCGCTTGTTGCAACAAAACCTAAAGAAGCAGCATCTCCCTCATTGATGAAATCAAGAGGAATTAGCGGTGTGAATCTAAATGGTCTGAGCGTAGTAGAACCACCCCAGTAATCTGTATTTACTCCATTGCTATTGTAGAAAATAGCTGAAGCATCCACTTTCGCAGAGATAAACTCATTGAGATTCAGATCTATATTTCCCCTAACGTTGAATCTTTCGTTGGCATTTTGTGCAGCCTGTCCAAAATCCATCACGGTACCTTCAGTCATGAAGCCAACGTTGGTGTAGTATCTAGCTGTTTCGTTTCCACCGGAGATTTCCAGGTTTCCATCATATTTGGCGTAAGCCTCCTGCAGGTACTCTGGCGAGTAGTAATCCGTATTTGGATAGCGGTAGATATTTTCTCCCGAAGAGTGATTGAAAATATCCTCATTGGAGTAAAGCGGAGAAAGCCCATCGTTGGTTCTAGCCTCATTGTATAGGGACATGTACTCTCCTGATCCTAAATATTGCGGATAGCGCTTTGGGGTATTGACACCCGCATTGGTACGCAAGGTGATATTTTGACTGTTTGCTACACCTCTTTTGGTAGTGACCATGATCACACCTTTTGCAGCTTTGCTTCCGTACAGTGCTACAGCAGAGACACCTTTCAAAAAAGAGATCTGTGCAATCTCAGTTGGATGAACACTTCCTAAATCCCTAGGAACTCCATCGATCAAAACCAGCGCACTTGTATTTCCCCACAAATTACCATTAAATCCACCTACGAAAGCTTCCATGTTTTCAAGTGGATAAGTGATGTAATTATCACGAAGTATTTCCGGCATATTCACGTAGGAAACTCCTCCCATCAAATCATTTTTATCCTTGCTTTGAAAGGCCACATTTACTTGGTTTCCTTCAAGATTTGCAAATAAGATGATGTCTTCGAGATTAGGTGTAGCTAACAATAGCTTAGTCTCATATCCTGCAGCAGATACGGATAGATAAGCATTGCTAGAAACTTCGATTTTGGCTACTCCGAGGCTATCGGAAACTGCCGACACCCCGTCTTCCTCACTAGTGACAATGGCACCCTTTATCGTTTCACCGATATTGGATTTGATCACTGGAGCCAGTGTGATTTTTAAGGTACCCTGCGCGAATAGTTGAAAGGGAATCGCAACTACTACGACACAGAATACCACTATAGATTTTATATATTTCATTATGAATTTTCATTAGACGATGAACAGATAAACATCATTTGCCTTACCATCCTGGATTTTGATACATCTCAGGATACAAGGACACATCTGATACCTTCAAGGGTAGCCAATAGTGTTTCTCCGTGAAAGGACGTTTCAGGATCTCCACTTCTCTGATGTTGGCAACGCGGTTTTCAGTAGGATCATCTGTATTGAAATCTCCTACACGATCCATTTCCACTGAAGTCTTTACTGTATAAGGTTCTTCGATCAAAAGCATCCAGCGACGAAGGTCAGTGAATCTGTGTCTCTCGAATGCCAATTCTACAGCACGCTCTCTTCTAAGCTCAGGAATAAACTCTGCGACAGATCCGGTAAACTTACTGTGAACCTGTGCCATACCTGCTCTATCACGGATTACATTGACTGCATCCACAGCAGTTTTGCTAAAAGTAGCAGAAGGAGCATTTGGTGAGTTATAACCTGTAGCTGCAGCTTCTGCATACATCAGGTAGATATCTGCCACTCTCATGTACGGTACATTGATATGCAGGGAAGTACCCCAGTCATAGGCATTGTCATACAAATTAGCTCTGAGTGTCACAAATTTTCTACTCATGTATCCTGTTCGGCTACCGTTACTCAGGTTTCTATAGCTTCCACCTGTAAAAAGGTTGGCATATCTGTTCGGTTCTTGAGATTGATCTGGAATAGAACCTTGGATCACTTTCACGCCATCAAATGTGATGTCGCTGTAGAATCTAGGATCTCTTCCTTTCCAAGGAAAATTGGGGTCATAGCCCGACTCAGGGTCAGCTTTAGAGATATCATCCGGTAGCGGAAGGCCATTTGCCATGCCGTAATTATCATGGATATAATTTGCCGTAGGCATAAACATGGTAGCATCTCCCTGACTGATCAGCAATGGCATAAACTGCTTAGAAATCTGATAGTTACTTCCATTAGCTCCTGTGGTAGGAGCTCTGAACATCGCCTCAGTTCCTCCTGGCATAGCCCAGTTTTGCCCAGTAGTATAGAATATATTGGATTTCTGAGCAAAAGGCATCAAGCTATAAATGGTCTGCCCGGTCTCAATCAATTGAAGCAGTTCACCAAAGACATCTGCTGAGCGCTTGCTGTACGCTGCATCGTAGGTTCTACTGCCTGTTTCGGTATAGTTCATGAGCGGACTTGCAGCCCAAAGCAGGTTTTTTCCTAGGTAGCCCAAAGCCATTGCTTTGTTAATTCTCATGGTATTTTTACCAATTGTATTTCTACCAGCCGTGGTATTATCCCAGTTTAAAGGCAATAGATCTGCAGCTCTTCGTAAATCGTCAGCCACTCTATCAGCGGATTCTCTATAGGAAAGACGAGGCAAGCGCAATTGCTCATCACTTGGGAGCACATAATCTATGTATGGCAATCCACCGAAATACTGAATCAATTGGAAATGAAACCATCCTCTGAAAAACAATAATTGTCCTTCTATCAATCTTCTTTCTTCATCTGTAGCATCTGTGAGTCTATGAAGGTTTTCAAGACCCAAATTAGCTTTTCGGATACCTCTCCAAGCCAGTGGCCAAAGTGCTTTTTGGTGGTGACCTCCTGTAGTAGACGCGTTTCCTTTGTCGAACCAGCCTACTCCTCCACCTTGCTCAGCTTGCCAAGCCCAGAAGTTTCCGCGGTCGAAATTGTAAGAAACTGTAAAAGTCCCTGCAGTGGATTCGATTTCATCTTCTCCAAAATTCCAAGCACTTACCCAGTAGGCTAAAGTGAAATTTGGAACAGCATGGTAAAGCTCTTCGGTGAATCCCTGGAAATTATTGAAATTCTGGAAAGCTGTTTCTTCAGAAATAATTGAATCTGGAGTTCTTTCAAGATAATCTTCACAAGAGGTCGCAGATAGAAATATAGCTACCATGAATCCACTCTTTATGATGTTCTTTATGTAGTTTTTCATTTGCATAACTATTTTAGAATGAAACATTTAAGCCGAGATTTATTCTCCTAACAGTAGGATAAGCACCAGCCCATCCAGCTGAAGAGAAATTGGACTCCCGATCATCCGGCATATCCGTCCACAGTAGGAGGTTGTTACCGTTTGCGTATACTCTCAGTGATTCTACACCTATACTTCTTACCCAATTCCCAGTAAACAAATAAGCTATTTCAGCATTTTTGAGTCTTAGGTAAGATCCGTCATACAAGTACCGTTGGCCATTACTATAACCTGGCATAAGTGCCCCCCATCTAGGCATAGGTGAGTCTGGATTGACATTATCCTCAGACCAGTATGATCCTTCTTCGTATACTCGATTCAGTCGATTGTTCAAACTACTCAGCGGCACATCCCGAGTGACATTGTTTACCCCATAGAATTGCACATAAAGGCTCAATCCATTCCATTCTACCCCAAGATTGGTACTGAAGGTATTTTCAGGAACGCCTGAGAATCCATATGGAGCAGCATCGAATGAATCGATGACTCCGTCTCCATTGAAATCCAGAATTTGTAGTCCTCCAGGTAGCTTAAATTGATCATTTGCATTGTGAGGAGTACTTCCATATACTTCATCCCAGTTGCTGTAATAGCCATTGCTGATGTGAGTACGGTATTGTCCAAGCTGGTAGCCCTCGTCTTTTTGGTAAGCCACTTGAAGCTCTGGATCGTCACGCTCTATCACCACGTTAGCAGCATGAGTCATAGATACGTCACCCCAAATTCTGATTTGGTTTTCAAAAGTATGACTAGCGCCAACTGTAAATTCAAAACCCTCAGTGATCACTCTACCCAAATTGGCAGCAGGAGCTGTGGTTCCATAATAACTTGGGATGGAACGGTCACCTGACATTAGGATGTCTTTACGATCATCCTTGAAGTATTCAAAATTACCATTGATCTTACCGTTAAAAATATCGAACTCTAAACCAATGTTTGTCTTGTAAACAGTCTCCCATTGTACTTCTGGGTTACCCACTGAAGTCTGACGATACCAGGTATAAGGGCTGTACTCTCCGCCTTCACCCACGATACCTAACTGAGAGCTATTACCGTAGCTCCATTGATCCATAAATAGGAATCTGCCACCAATATTATCATCTCCCACTTCTCCATAACTTGCTCTTATTTTGAGGAAATCAATGAAGGAAAGAGATTTCATAAAATTTTCTTCAGAAATCACCCATCCAATACCACCGGAAGAGAAGAATGCATAGCGGTATTCAGGAGCAAATTTCTCCGACCCGTTGTAAGCTCCACTGTAATCGATCAGGTATTTACTCTTATAATCGTAATTAGCTCGGAACACCCAGTCTTCACGATAAGCAGGTATCACATTTCCAATCGCATCCTCTTGACGGCTCATCAGACCCATTAGAGAGTAGTGATGATCTTGGGCGATACTACCAGAATAATTTAACTGGAATTGGTAATATAGTCTTCGTTGTGCACCTCCTACAGAACCGTTGGCTGTACCCCAAGTCACTGCCTCACGGAAATCAAATCTACTGTTGGAATCCACGATGTCATCGTATCTGTGAATTCCAGTTTCCGGGTCTACCCATTTCTGGAATGGCGTATTGTAAAGGTCATTTACACCTCTATTTGATTCTGTAAATGAATTATCCACTGCAAGCGTACCTCTGAAGTTCAGTCCTTTCAGGATCATGCTTAGATCTTGATTTAGGACGAAGTTTGTAGAAAGCTGGGTTGTAGTAATATACTGTAAACCACTGACTGCAAGTATTCTAACAGAGTTTTCTGCTGCTACATCATCTGGAGCATAAACTCCCCATGCGCCATCGGCATACACAGGCATAAATGCATCAGGTGGATTTGCATAGGCCGCACTCCAGAAGCTACTTGAGTTACCTCCACCCCATGGGGTTTTTCGTACACCATAGGAACCGCCAAGATTTACCTGTAGCTTCGTGCTAGAGGTAAGTTGGAAATCCAGGTTACTACGGAAATTCAATCTGTTATAATTGTAGCCAGGCTCATAGCCTCGGTTGTTATCAAAATCACGAAATAAATCCCCTTCATTTTGATAATCAATGCTGGCGAAATATTGGGTGAATTTAGTACCACCACGAATTCCCACATTGGCATTGTATGCCATTGCGTAGTCTTTGAAAAGGGTTTCCTGCCAATCTATATTCGGAAAGCGCTCTGCTTCCTGCCAATCTGCAGGATTTCTATATTTATCCCTGATAGAATAAGGAATGTAATCTGACCAGCCAACAGGATTAGAAGATAGTTCGTTTTCAATAGCTCTGTTTCTTACTCCGATGGCGCTAAATGCATCATATTTACCAGGTAGTTTAGAGACCACCTTCATGGTGGAGTTTACATTTGCTGTGATTTGAGCTTTGCCTTCTCTACCTCGTTTGGTAGTCACGATGATTACACCGTTTGCACCTCTAGATCCAAACACTGCGGTAGCTGATGCATCTTTCAACACAGAAATAGACTCGACCGATGCGATGTCCATGGTATTAAAGAATTCTGGACGCTCTACCCCATCAACCAGAATTAGTGGAGCGTTACCATTCCAGCTATTCTGACCTCTAATCACAATCTGAGGATTTTCACCACCTGGTACACCTGTACTTGCTGTAGTGATTACGCCAGGCAGGTTACCAGTAAGTGCTGATCCTACGTTGGAAATACCACCGGTACGCTTGAGGACTTCACCACTTGTTTGTGCAACAGCACCTACGATGGTTTCCTTTTTCTGCTCAGCATAGCCGACCACAATTACCTCTTCGAGACTAGTCAGATCTTCTTCCAGGGTTAGGTTGATCACCGCTTGGTTAGAAACTAGCACTTCTTTTTCTACAAAGCCAATAAAGCTAAACACAAGAGTCTCACCCTCATTGACATTAATGGTGTATTCACCATCAAGGTTAGTAGTGGTTCCTCTTGTTGTATTCTTTATTCGTACTGTGACCCCTGGTAGGGGTAAGCCTGTATAATCCAAAACCTGACCTGTGATCTCTACGATTGCAGGTGCTTTTACCTCTTCGGCAGGTTTTGGCTTTTTAGGACCATTGGTGATGTGAATATTGTCATCCACTTGCACAAATTTCAAATTTGTCTGACTGGATATTTCAAGTAAAACCTCCGATAAGGGAGCATTTTTTCTTGACAGATTCACCTTGAGTTCATTCACTGCCACCTTCGCTTTATTGTAGGTGAATTGAAAACCGCTTTGGGCTTCTAGCTCAGTGATAACTTTTTCTAGTGTACTTCCATTAAACTTCACTGTGACAGTCACATCGGAAAGCCCTTTTAATTGGGCATGACCTGTATTTGCCATCAGCACTGCTGTAAAAAACAGCTGAAAAAGGAACGCACACATAAAATATTTGGAAAGCATAATGATTTTCCTAAGTATTGATTTTTCCATACTTTTGTTTAAGATTTTAAGTGTAGTACTTGAGATTTAGCCTTTGTTTAATTTGACGATTGGTACAAAGGCTTTAGGCAGAAAAGCATTCGCTATTCTGCCTATTTTTTTCAGCTGCTGTTGGGGTATAGATTTTCCATGGTTAGTAGGTTTATGGGTTTGAAATTGTAATTGTTTTATTATTGATTTTGTATTGAAATTCAGAAGAAATACTAATTCCCTCTAGCACTTGATTCAAGGGTTTATTGTGGTATTGGCCCGAATAAGACCAGTTTTTATCCACTTTCAAGGTGCTTTCTATGGTAACACCGAACCAGTCTTCCAATTTCTCGAGTACTTCAGGATAAGAGTCATCTTCAAAAACCAGGTACTGGTCCCTCCAGCCAAAAACTGCTAATGGATCAAAATCTGTTTTGGATATTTCTCCATTCTGACGCTTGATTAGCATTTCGTTAGGGAGCACTGTGATTATTCCTCCAGTAGAGTCAGTCACTTCTACTTTTCCTTCCACTAGCGCAAGCTCAAAATCATCTTCATTCTTCAAATTGAACGAAGTACCTAGCACTGTCACTTGGCTGTTATCTATCTCTATTATAAAAGGTCTGTTTGGATCAGCTTTTACATCAAAAAATGCTTCGCCTTTCATTCGGACTGTTCTCTTCTCCCCATCAAAATTCTGAGGGTATTCTATACTACTGGCTGCATTAAGATGCACTCTGGTGCCATCCGGTAATTGGAATTTGTATTTCTGCCCTGCAGGATTGTCCACGTTGAGCCAAGTGACCACCTGCTGATTTTGTGATTCCTCCTGATTTCTCTTGTTCAGAACATCTATTCCATAAACTGTAGAAAACACCAAAAACAAAATGGCAGCAGTCTTGTGCCATCCGCTCCATTGGAAATGACTTCCGTCGGCTCTTTGCTGATGGCTCTTTTCTACAATATCCTCATACAGATCCATGTAAGCCTGATCAGAAAGCACATACCTTTCTTTATAATCGATCATCGCAATGATCTCTTTAGCCTTCTGCAGAATAGGTCTTCTCTCCGGGTTATTTTCGATCCATTTGAGCCAAAAGTGATTGGTTTCTTCTCCAGGATTTTTCACCCACTGAATGAAAAATTCATCATTCAAAAAATCCTCTATTTCAAAATCTATATATTTATATTTTTCGTCCATGGTAGTGGCAGGAAGCGTGCTGATTAGGCTTTCTTAACTTCAAATATTTCTTTTAATCTCTCCATGGCTCTATAAACCAAGGTTCGGGCAGTTTTAACTTCACTGAAATTCATTATTTCAGCTATCTCTTTATAGGAAAGCTCTTCTTGATAGAGCATAATAATCGCTTGTCGTTGTCTGGTAGAAAGCTTGTTGAGTGCGTTGGCTATTTCAACCTTCTTCTCTAAAGCAAATTCCTCGTCTATTAACTTAGTCTCATGCGAGGTCTCGATGTGAAAAATGTTTTCCTCATTTTCGAGAGAAATCAAATCAGTATTCAGCTTTCTCTCTTTTTTCAGAAATTTGAAAAGCTCTCGATGGAAAACTATAAACAAGTACCCTTTGATTCGCTGTACGTCTCCAAGTTTAGCTTGATTCTTACGTAGATCTACAAACATTTTCTGAAGACAATCCCTGATTAATTCTTCTTGCTTACAGATTTGCATTCCATAATTAAAAAGGTCCGCTACATATTTACGATAGATGTAATTGAATGCAGCTTCATCTCCACTTTTAAAAGATGCCCAGACCTCACGGTCTGATTTTTCAGTATATACCACCATTACTTGACTATGCTGCATGTACAGCATAGCGGAGGTTTCTGTGGGCTCAATAGGTTTATTCTGGGTTTTTTTCATTTGAACAGGAAGGTATCTCCACTCTTCATTTATAAAGAGTGTTTTTAGAGGTCAAACAACCTCAAAATTTTATTTTATTTTTTTTCATACATGAAAAAATCTCTCATCTATGCTTGATACACTTGAAAAATATACAATACACGTATACGACAGAATAAAATTCTGAGACATACGCATGCCATACAATCGTTTTTTCAGGTTAAATTCCTCGTGGAAAAAGGAAATCTGGATTCAGCTATTTGCTCAATCAGCAGCCAGAAAATCATTGACTTCTAGCCAGTATATAAAGGCATCAAACCAGCGATTACTGGTACGGTCAGGGTTGCCAAGACCAAAGCCATGTCCCCCATTTTGGTAAAGATGAAACTCGACAGGTATCCCAGCTTTGTACCAGGAATCGACTACACCAAACTGCCCCCTAAAAAGAAAATCATCTGTGGCAATAACATTGAACATTGGTGGTGCATTCTCAGGAACTTCTACTGGGCCCATTCCGCCATAGATTGGACCGATGAAAGCCAACTTCATGGTTTTGGAATTCAGCGTACTATGCATGGTCAATCCAGCTCCAGCCGAAAAACCTATCATTCCCAATCGATCCACATCCACTCCCCATTCCTCTGCTCGATCAAGGATCATGGCATAGGCAGCTTCAGCATCTTCTAATTGATCTGAGAGATCAAAAGGTGCTGGCGCTGGACGTGCCGGAGCTGCTGAGGATGCCGCAGGTGCAGGTGGTGGTGATAGCGTCTGATTCATTGATGCTTTAAAGCCATCCATGGACTCAGGAGTTGGACGAAGTCGGTATTTTAAAACAAAGGCAGCTATCCCTTGATCAGCAAGTGCCTGAGCCACTTCCCATCCTTCATTTCCAAGAGAAAGCCATCTGAAACCGCCACCTGGGGCAACAATTACGGCTGCACCTGTTGCTTTGCCCGGCTCAGGTAAAAAAGGAGTCAAAGTAGCAACTGTGATATTTCTAGCCATAGGATCCCCCCATTGCTTGAACCAAGTTTCGCTCGCAGGTTGGTTTTCAACACCACCTGTTCCTAGCAAAATTGCATTAGGTTCATCTGGAGTTTCCAAAGGATAAATGGTGCCATCCTGTGCCATTGCGGAAGAGGCGATTAAAAGGCAGGATGCCAGAATTGAGGTTTTTAATAGGTTCATGATATTGTTGGGTTTTGTTAATTGCAAATAGGTTGAGAGCATATGTTTAATTCGCCGCAGTTATATCCAGCGGACTATATTGATCGAACTTGGATTCGTCCACCGGCTTAAAAAGAAGCTGCGAAAACATGTATAGGCCATTTTTCCACACCTTGAAATCATGGCCGCCAGTCTCCAAATAATAGATATGAGGCACATCATTTTCTGCTAAGTATTTAATGGTTCGGGAAGAGAATCTCAGTAATCCATCTGCATCTCCACAGGAAATCCAAAGTACTTTCAGCATTTCCCTAGCCTTCTCTGGATCTGGAACCAAAACTTCAGGAGCTTTTGTATTTGGGGCTGAGGAAAAACCTCCTACCCAAGCAAACTTATCCAAATTGCCCAAGCCAAAATTCAGTGATTGTCCTCCACCCATCGATAGACCTGCAATAGCCCGGTTTTCTCTATCTGTCAGAACTGGGTAGTTTTTTTCAATATGAGGAATCAAGTCATTCAGCAGATCCTGCTCAAAGGTTGCGAAAGCCTGCACTTTGTCAGGAGCCATTATATTTCCACCTGCACTATCGTCTTTCATCGCTCTGCCATTTGGCATGATGACAATCATCGGTTCTAGCTTTCCTTCTGCGTAGAGATTATCCAAAATGATTTCGGGATGTCCTCCGTTTAGCCATTCTTTTTCATCACCACCAATGCCGTGAAGCAGGTAGAGCACTGGGTATTTTTCTGTTTGGGAAAAGCCAGGAGGAGTATAAACTGTAGCTTTTCTATCATTACCCACTGTTTTAGAAGTGTAGGTAATCGTTTCAACTTTACCATGAGAAATCCCATCTCTAGTCTGGTCAAAACCAGTCGGGGCTTCTTTTTCTAGTTGCTGAGCCTGAAGTTGCCCAACAAATAGAAACAGTAGGAGTAATAGGTTTCTTGTGCGGTTCATAGGTTTATAGGTTATTTCTTGGGGAAAATTAGTTGGGTTCAGCGCATTAAAATCATTCATTTAGTAGAATCTGGGCCATCTTCTCACCATAGCGGGAACCTAACAATCTATAGCCAGAAGCGGAGAAGTGTAGACCATCTGCAATAGCTTCGCAATCAGCTGAAGAGATTACGTAGGAATTGGGAACTACAGAAGGCAGCGTCGCAATGATTGGGTTCATACTTGCGCACTTGCCTCCCTGCTCGGCACTTACCAATTCACCCGCCAAAAGCGGTACAGAATCAGGCGCCAAACCAAGATCCACTAACAAATTATCATACACTCCTTCCACTTTTCCTGGCCAAGATTTGTCCCCTGTATTGGACTCTCCTTGATGCAGTAATATTCCTTTAATCACGCCATCCTTCTGGGCAATCTTTGCTAGCTCAAGCAATCTTCCATAAGGATTTCCGTCATATTGCGCGATCATGCCTTTCATCCATCCCGGAGCCGTTTCCACATAGGTTTCGTAGCTATCCTTCTCGAAAAGCTCGATTTTACAGCCTCCCACAGACACATTGATGATGCCGATTTTGATGCTATCAGGTAGGCTTTCAGCCAAAGTTCTTCCAAAATAATCACCTGGCGTAAGTCCGGTAGTACATCTACTTAATGGGGGAACAGCTGTATACCAATTGCCCATTTCCCTGTTTAAGTCCGGGCAATCCACTGCCTGTAATACCTTAAATCGATCATTTGCCACTGCGTCCTGAGGCTCAGCCTTGGAATGACCTTCCATGTTGGACTGGCCAAAGCTGAGAAAAATGTAAAAATTAGGGTCTTGGGCAAAGCCTCTCTGTGAACTCAGTGAGAGTAAAATGAGAATGGTAAAAAAGATGCTAGGCTTTATCATTTTAGGTTTAGGTTAGGTTTGAGAGCTTAATCAGGTTTTATAGGTTATTAGATATAAATTCATAGATCTTACCTGCCTCAGTCTGCAAGTCATAGACGGTGGTATCACCAAGGTCAGGAAGGTCGATTTTTGCTTCAGGCGATACGATTGGATCGGCAGTAATTGGCACCTGATAGAAAAGATTTGGATTTTCTCCACTCGCTTGTTTCAAGTTACCTCCATTTTTTAAGGTCAATGCATTTGGAACTCGTACTCGTAGATTTCCTCCAATGGTAGATTTTATCACAGCCTTCTCAATCTTCCCGTCTTTCCACTTCAGTTCCACTACTTCAAAACCGCCTTTAGCTCTAATTCCTGTAATACTTCCATCTTCCCAAACATCTGGTAAAGCTGGCAATAGATGAATTTCACCATTGGCACTTTGCACCAGCATCTCGGTGATCCCGGAAGTACAACCGAAGTTGCCATCAATCTGGAATGGTGGGTGTGCATCAAAGAGATTGTTGTAGGAGCCGCCTCCTTCGCCACGCTTAGCGCCGACCGGGGACAGCTGATTTTGGATCAGTTTGTAAGCATGGTTGCCATCGAGCATTCTTGCCCACCAGTTCACTTTCCAACCCATACTCCAACCCGTAGATACATCTCCGCGCTGAATCAAGGTGTTTTTTGAAGCAGAAGAGAGTTTTGGAGTACGCAAAGGGGAAATCTGATTGGATGGGAAAAGTCCATACAAATGTGAAATATGACGGTGATGATCATTAGGATCGTCAATATCATCCAGCCATTCCTGCAATTGACCGTGTTTCCCGATGTGCATTGGAGGTAATTGATCCCGCATCGTTTTCAGGGAATCTGCGAAAGATTGATCTTTGCCAAGCATCTCCGAAGCCTGAATCACCGCACTGAAGGCATCAAAAACCAATTGATTGTCCATGGTAGTTCCGGCATCCAAGGAAGAACCATTATGTGCAGCAGGTGCATTTTCAGGAGAAGTACCAGGATTCACCACAAGCCAAGGTTTGTCTGGATGCTCAACCAAGAAGTCCACATAGAACATTGCTGCGCCTTTTAGAATTGGATAGATGGAATTCAGGTATTCCATATCTCCGCTGTATTGGAAGTGATCCCAAAGATGCTGACTGGTCCAGGCTCCTCCCCCAGACCAGATTCCCCAGAATATCGCATCCACCGGACCTGTGATTCTCCAGATGTCAGTATTATGATGTGCCATCCAACCTCGCGCTCCGTACATCACTTTTGCCGTCTCCTCTCCTGCCTCTGCCATTTCCGAAACCATTTTCAGGAAAGGCTCATGAAGCTCAGCCAGATTGGTCTTCTCTGCTGGCCAGTAGTTCATCTGCGCATTGATATTGATGGTGTATTTACTGTCCCAAGGCGGTGACATCTCTTTGTTCCAAATCCCCTGCAGATTGGCTGGCTGTCCGCCTGGCTGGGAAGAAGAAATCAATAAATACCGTCCATACTGGTAATACAGGGTAACTAATTGAGGATCATCGCCAGTTTTGAAGTTCTTAAGTCGCTCATCAGTCGGAAGTTTGGAGGCTTCTGTCTCACCCAAATCCAGGCTTACACGATTGAAGTACTTTTGGTAGTCTATCAGGTTTGTCTTCAGTAAATCATCAAAAGATTTGGTAGCTGCTTTAGACATAAATGCCTGAGCTCTGGCATTTTCATCACCAGATAGATCTAAGTAGTTATTGAAATTGGTAGCAATGGCAATATAAATCGTCGCTGCGTCAGCATTATTTACCCTGATGGAAGAATCGGAAGAGGTAAGCGTCCCCCCCTGATTTTTGATTTTAGTGAGGCTATTGAATTTCACCAAGCCTTTTACTCCTTCATGATCTGTGGTCGTCCCGGAAATGCTCAATTCCTTTTCTGAATTGAGTGCAATCGTAGCATTCGGCTGAGGAGTAGCCATGGAAGCTGTAAATGAAATCATACCAGGCTTGCTGGCAGTAAGATGTACAGCAATGACATTATCAGCGAAAGAAGCGATGGCTTCCCGGGTGTACCTCACACCGTCAACTATATAGCTCACTTTGGAAATTGCCTCTGCAATGTCCAACTCCCGTCGATAGTCTGTAAAAGTACCATGCCCTTCAAAAGCAATTTTCAGATCTCCTACAGGCTGGAACTTCTGCCCATGTGACTTTTTACTTTGGATGGTTTTGGCGGCTAGCTGCTCTGCTTCTTTTTGTTTCCCTTCGAAAATCAATCTCCTGACTTCCGGCAAAGCTGCCAAGGCATCCGGATTATCATTTCTATTTGGACCACCAGACCAAACGGTATGCTCGTTCAGCTGAATCAGCTCATTTTCTACATTCCCATAGATCATCGCTCCCAGTCTGCCATTACCTATCGGAAGGGCATCTGTCCATACATCAGCAGCAGGCTGCTTGTACCACAGCGTAAGAGGAGACCTTTCCTGAGCTTTTACCTGCAGGGAAAAAGCAAAGAAGAGCACAGCAAAAAAGGTTTTCAAACAATTTTGATAAGTATGCATTTTGGGTGTATTACTATATTTCATTTTTTTTTATCCTCTAACTTCTAGACTGCTCCAGTCGCCGGTCTCCTAACTGAAGACTGAAAACTGACAACTGACAACTGATCACTACCTCCCTACATTTCCACAACCGCCTTAATCACACCAGTTTCCGGCTTCAACCAGGACTGAAAATCATTCTTTACCTGTTCAAACTTTACTTTATGCGTGATGTACTTTTCAACTGACAATTGCCCGGAAGCCATTGCATCCAGCACCTGGTCAAAGTCCTCTCTAGTGGCATTTCTGCTACTCATCAAAGTCGCCTCTCGCTTATGAAACTCAGGATGTGAAAATGCAATCTCTCCTTTTTGCAGGCCTACCAAGACGTAATTACCTCCGTGGGCTATGTATTGAAAGCCTTGATTGATGGCTGCCAAACTACCTGTAGCATCTATGACTGAATCACAAAAGTCCCCATTGGTGATTTCCTGTATCACTTCACGAGCAGTTGCTCCAGCTTTCACTACATGTGGAATATTCCAAACATCCTTACAAAACTCCAATCGCTTCTCGTTGATATCCATCGCGATCACCGTAGCTCCGGCGATTCTGGCGAATTCCATCACGCCCAAGCCAATGGGACCAGCTCCGATTACCAGCACAACTTGCCCTGCCTTCACTCCTGCCCTGCGCACACCATGAGCACCGATAGCAAATGGCTCTGCCAAGGCCAATTGCTCCAAGCTTAAGCCTTCTTTCTTCACCAAGGAAGAAATCGGCAAAGACACATATTCCTGCATTCCGCCATCCTCATGCACTCCAAACACAGATATTTTCTGACAGCAATTGGGTTTACCATTTCTACAAGCTACGCAAGTTCCACAGCTGAAATAGGGAATCACAGTCACCATGTCTCCTTTGGAAATGGCTTCACTTTTTCCAATCTCCACCACCTCACCAGCCAATTCGTGCCCCAGAATTCTTGGGTATGAGAAAAATGGCTGAGTGCCTTCAAAAGCATGTAAATCTGTTCCGCAAATGCCGATTCTCTTGATTTTGACAATGGCTCTTCCTTCAGAAAGCACTGGCATTTTGCTCTCTTTATATTCAAATTTTCCCGGCGATATACAGGATAATATGTTCATGTGGTTTCATTCAAATTAAACTCTGATAAATAGTCGGCAATCAAGCCATGCTCTTTACAGGAATCCCAAAATGAATCCGGGAGTTTGGTAGCGCAGAAGTCAGCATTTGCTTGTATTCTAGCTGGAGAGGTAGAATTGAGAGCTATGGAATTCACTCCTGGAAGCTGAAGTCCAAATTGTATACAGGCATGTGCGGGATCAATTTTCTGAGCTTTGCAAAGCTGGAAAAACTGTTCTCTCCAAGTATGCCTTGGCAGATAATTTGGATCGGATTCCTCCATTATTTTGTAATCGTAATGATCGCCTCCAACCAAAAATCCAGACTGGAACACTGCAGAGTTAATGATTCCCACTCCCTCTTTTTCCAACTTCCTCATAAAATGAAATAGCTCCTCCGGATGATTGTATATCGTCATGCTATTGGCTATCATCACCCAGTCGAGCTTTACTTCTGAGTAGATCTTTTGGATTACTTTCCAGTTTTTAGAACCCACGCCGATTGCTTTTACTCTTCCGGCTTGTTTTAGCTCGTTCAAAGCATCATACCCCTCCAGAATATGGGCAAATCGCTTTTCATAATCTTCCCGTGATTGCGCCATATCCAAGTATTCATCAGGATCATGGATGGAAACCAGGAGCGTTTCATATCCTTTGAGCAGGGAATTCCCCTCATCAAAACAATTTATAACGCCCTCATAACTGATGTTCTGAACGGCATCATGACTAAGATCCTTCCAGACATCTTTTTCAAAAGTTGGCTCTCCTTCCAAATGTGTGCGCTGCCAGCCCAGCTTATTGCTGATCAAAACCTTGTCTTTTGGCACCTGAAGGTCATTCAGCGCAAGCCCCAAGGTTTCCAGGGCCAAACCAGCTCCATATTTCCCTGCCGAATCGAAGACTATTCCATCGGGAAAGCACTCCAAGGCAGCGATGATCAATTCCAGTTTCTGTTCATAGGAATAAGCTTCATAGAGATTCCCTAGGGAACTTGTCCCGAAAATCATAGAAGGTACCTGTATGCCTGTTTTTCCTAATTCCATTCTTTTAGCAATGATTTTTATCATCATTAATCCAATCTTTTGTTTGGCACAAACACTATGTACCAAAACAAAAAACCAATATCATAAAAATGAGCAATACTATATTGGTCAAACGTTTGACCTAGGGAGATTGAGCTCCCACTAAACCTATTTGGCTTTCCATCATTTATTCTAAATTAGGACTCCAAGCAGCCCAGAATGAAAAAGAAAAGGATTAGCATAACGGATATTGCCAATGCGCTTCAAGTAACTCCCTCCACAGTTTCGCGGGCGCTAAATGGAGGTGGCAAAGTCAGCGAGAAAAAACGCTTGGAGATTATTTCGCTGGCAAAAAAACTCGGTTACCGACCAAATCCTATTGCGAAGAGCCTGCTTGCAAACCGGACGCAGACCATAGGGTTGATTCTTCCTGAATTTACGCATCACTTTTATAGCCGTGTATTGGCAGGAATAGAGAGTATCACCTCCAAAGCCGGTTACCAGCTGCTGATCTGTACTTCCAATGAAAACCAGAACCAGGAAATCAAATCCACGCTCACCCTTTTGGATGCCCGTGTCGATGGGATTCTGGCGACGATCTCCAAGATGAATGACAAGTTTGAGCATATACAGGAAGTGATGGACAGTGGGACGCCGTTGGTGCTGGTGGATCGATTTTCGGAGGAAATAGAAACTCCCTACGTGATCTCGGATGATTTCAAGGGAGCATTTTCGGCAGTGGATTACCTGTGCCAAATCGGGTGTAAAAACATCCTGCATATCAAAGGACCGGATAACCTGTCAACCACTTTCAACCGCTTTATGGGCTATAAGGAAGCGCTGCGAAAGCATAATATGCCTTTGAAAGAGGAACTGGTATTGGAAAGTTCTGATCCCAAGCTGGTGGAAAAAATCAGGCTTTGTCTGACAAGGCATCAAGTGGACGGGGCATTCACTTACAGCGATTACCTGGCTTTTGAGATCTATAAATTGGCATCTCAACTTAAAATCCAGATTCCGGAAGAACTTTCAGTAATCGGCTACGCCGATGAACCCATCTCCACCTACATCAGTCCTACCCTGAGCACCGTTAATCAGCAACCCTTTGAAATGGGTGCTATGAGCGCCAGGTATTTGCTGAATAAAATCAACGATCCGGAAGTCGCTTTGGAAGTAAAAAACTTGGAGACTAAGTTGATGATCAGGGAGTCTTGTAAAGTCGTGGAAACTCAATCGTAAGTTGCCCTTGGAAACCTGTATTCTGAACGTATTTGCAGCGGTAGATGTACACTCAGGCGCAATGAATCGTGTGACTTCCGCTATAGGAGAAGGCTCCATGGCGATTAAGTTTGAGCATGAATACTTGGTAGAGAATTAGTGAAGTGTTTTTTCTATTCGATCAATCATATTTAGATAATCGGCTCTTTTATTAGAACTTAAAAAGTCAATCTGTTTCTACCTGCTGGCTCCTTTCACTTTATTAAATTCGGTTAGTTTTATTTTTCTTATCAGGTTTTACGTTCAATTTTATTCCCATGATTATTATTTGAAAAACACCAATTATCCAGTAAGTCGGAAACCTTAAAAAAGTATAAGCTACTTCAAAACTATCAATCCATTCACCTACTAGCTCCAATTCAACAATCATTGACATAAATGGAAGAAAAAAACCAAATAAAAGTCCGCAGACTAAACATCCTATTTTTCCATTATATGATTATCCGCAATCATACCAGTATGGATAAATTGAAGCAATGATGAGTCTGTCAAAGAGTTTTTGACCGAAGTATCTTCTGTTGAGCTTGTAACAAAACTCATCTAGGTAGTTCTGCATCATTCTTTCGCTGATCATATGATATGTCTGCAGGTGTTTCTTTAAGTTACTAATGGCAATATGAACCCATTTGAGGTTAAAATTGCCTTCTTTGGTTCCAGAGATTTCTCTGACATGAACATCAATACAATTACTCAGGTCTGAGAAGGTGGTGCTCTTATCTGTTTGAAGTACAGCGTTTGAATCAATGTAATCTTTGATTAAATGCTGTGCCGTTTT
>NZ_QLLK01000003.1 GCF_003259505.1 Algoriphagus yeomjeoni
CAATTTAGGCGGCCTAGCGCAGGGGTCCCACCTCTTCCCATCCCGAACAGAGAAGTTAAGCCCTGCAGCGCCGATGGTACTGGGGTTACACCCGGGAGAGTAGGTCGCCGCCTCATTTATTCAAAAGCCAGTCCCGATATCCTTCGGGACTGGCTTTTTTGCGTTACCCCCTGTTTTGGTAAGTGAATACAAAACCCGGAAGAACAGCCAACCATAGGAATCCAATGCAGCCTCATTTATCCTAAGCCCGATGGTTAATTCCATTGGGTTTTGGTTTTATATACCTTTTTACTTTTAAATTATATGATTATCCGCAATGATGCCAGTCACCTTAGATTCTTTGCTTGGTTGGTTGGAAGACCGATGACCGAACTACAGGTGGGGATGACCGAAGACCGAAGCGGCCTCAAAGCTAGAGTATACCATCTTTTAAGTCGCTTTTATTTATTTACTGGTAACAAAGCGGATATACATATTAATTTAAATGGATCTAAGACATCTGTTCTATGATTTGTTAGTGACTTAAATCGAGCAGGCTTTTTGGAAGAGTTTTGCTATCCATTTTAAATGCTAGTATTTATTGATTCTGTGGAGAAGCCTTTTAAAATACTATTTCAAATTCCACTTTTCATTTTTAGAATATTATTGCAGTTTTGCATCAAAGTAAATTTGAATGTCCATCCTATTTAAAGATCTCCGTATTATTAATCAAGCTGGTTCTGAAGAATTAACTGATTACGTTTTTGAAAATGGAGAGTTAACACCTGCTTCTTCTAGTCAAAAATCACAATTTGACCAGGAAGTTGATGCTTCTGGATGGCTGCTATCGGAGGGTTGGGTAGATCTCAGATGTGGGTTGGGCGAACCAGGTCATGAATATAAAGAGTCTATTGAAAGTCTCGCTGATTCCTTGCTATCTAGTGGGTTTTCAGCAGCTGTAATATTGCCTAATACAGACCCAGTTATTCAGTCTAAGGGTGATGTGGATTTTGTCCTGAATAGATCTAGGAAATATACACCAGAGCTTTTTATTCAGGGAGCTGTTACTAAGGACACCGATGGAGAGAATTTCACTGAGATTCTTGATATGCACCATCAATCAGGTGTTTCAATTTTTGGAGAGGGCGTTAAGCCTCTAGCGAATGGAGATCGCTACATGAAAATACTCCAATATCTCCAGAAGTTTGACGGGGTATTGTTTGATCATGCTTATGATCCCTTACTGGCAATCTTTGGGCACATGCATGAGGGTGAAAATTCTACAATGCTTGGTGTAAAAGGAATTCCAAATCTTGCAGAAGATGTAGCTATTCAAAGAAATCTTGAGATTATCCGATATACAGGAGGCCGAGTTCATTTTCAAACAGTGAATACTGCAAAAGGAGTTAACCTTATAAGGGAAGCTAAAACTGAAGGACTGAATGTTACAGCTGATGTGTCTATCTATCAATTGTTGTTTTCAGATGGTGATTTAATGGACTTTGATCCAAATCTTAAAGTGTTGCCTCCTTTCAGAGGTGATGCGGATAGAATGGCATTAATTGAAGGTATTAAGGATGGGACAATTGATGCACTGGTGAGTAATCATCAGCCAGAAGATCGAGATTCTAAGTTTATGGAATTTGATCTGGCTAATGTTGGTATGGTAGGGTTGCAAACATTTCTTCCAGCCCTAGTGAAACTTGAAAATGAGCTTGGATGGTCATTGCTTATTGAAAAAATTACTTCAGGTCCAAAGGCTATTTTGCCTCACAAACTTAATAACTCATGGACCATATTTGATCCAGAGAAGGAGTGGACATACGATGAGAAGTCAAATAAATCACTTTCATCTAATTCACCTTGGTATGGAAAGAAGCTTAAAGGTCAGGTGAAATATGTGATTCAAAAAGGGCAATTACTAGAGGCTAATGTATAAGTATTTTAGCTCAGCCTACAAATTTGGAGGAATAGCAGGTGCCTTCAGTGTTATCGCATTCATTTCCCTCTCATTTTTGTACCCGGACCCTACCAACTTAAACCTGGTTTTTGGCTATGTGATTACACCTGTGGCAATCTTTTTGGCTATTAAATTTTTCAAGGAATATAGTAATAATGGCTATTTGTCTTTTGCTGAAGGGATGTCGGTGGGATTTGTCACTTATATGTTGGAAGCAATCGTCTCTCTTGGAGGAATATGGTTGGTGCTTTTATTACATTCCACTTTGTTTGAGCAGGTCAAAGAATCAAAACTTGAAGTATTGTCCGATAGTAAGGAATCCATAGTGGCTCAGGTGGGAGAAAATTCCTTTAATTTGACCCTTGAAAGCATCCAAAACATGCTGCCTTGGGATATCGCATTGAACGATGCGCTTTGGAAAATCATCCCTGGTCTGTTTTTTACTATTATTATATCTATTATTTTAAGAAAAAATCCTAACTAACGAACTCATGGAAGAACAACAATCTCCTTTTCAGGCAGCAATCAAACCAGGTCTAACAATCGGTTTGGTTTCTCTAGCACTTACGTTTATAGCCTATTTCATTGATTCTACACTACTAGGTTCAGGATGGTTCGGGCTAGTTGCAATTGTCGTTTTTATAGTACTCATAATATACTTTGGAAAAGAATATAGGACAGAATTGGGTGGCTTTATGAGTTTTGGGACAGCCTTTAATTTTTCTTTTATTGCTATAGTTATCTCTGGCTTGATTAGTTTGATCGGGCAGATCCTTTTATTTCAAGTCGTTGATCCTTCCTTGGCTGGCGTATTAGCAGATCAGGCTTTTGAAACCCAAATGTCCATTATGGAAAAGTTCGGGCAAGATCCTGATACTATGGATCCAGCCGTTTTGGAAGAAATGAGAACGGGTGCTGCTAAAGGATTCACCCTTTCTGGCCAGCTTATGAGTTTTGGTTTCGGGCTGATAGTTTATGCAATTATTGCTTTAATTTTGGCTGCAATCCTCAAGAAAAGAGACAAGTCTCTCGATTATTAATTTATGACCCAGATTTCAGTTGTAGTTCCTGTATTTAACGAGGAGGAGTCACTGCCTGAATTAACTCAATGGATTAGCCGTGTCATGCATGATCACGGCTTTTCTTATGAGTTGATTTTTATAAATGATGGCAGTTCTGATACTTCCTGGGAGATTATTAATACGCTTTCACAGCAATTCAATGAGGTGAAAGGAATTAATTTCACCAGAAATTACGGGAAATCAGCTGCACTGGATGCGGGTTTCAAAAAAGCTTGTGGTGACGTCGTAATCACTATGGATGCAGATCTTCAGGACAGTCCAGATGAAATCCCAGGATTATACGCGATGGTCACAGAAGGGAAGCTTGATGTTGTGTCTGGCTGGAAGAAAGAGCGTCATGATCCGTTAGGTAAAACAATTCCTTCTAGATTTTTTAATGGGGTTACTCGATGGATTTCTGGGATCAAATTGCATGATTTTAATTGTGGACTGAAAGCCTACCGACTAAAAGTCGTAAAAAATATTCAAGTCTATGGCGAAATGCATCGTTACATTCCCTTGCTTGCGAAGTGGAATGGCTTTGGGAAAATAGGAGAAAAAGTAGTTCAGCATCAGGCCAGAAAGTACGGCTATTCTAAATTTGGATTAGAGCGCTTTTTAAATGGGTTCCTTGATCTGATATCTGTCTCTTTTGTACATCGATATAAAAAGAAACCCATGCATTTCTTTGGACTTCTTGGGAGTATGTCATTTTTAACAGGCTTTATTATCACTTGCTGGTTGATTTTTCAGAAAGTTTATGGGCTCAGTAAAGGTATATCTGTGCGTGAAATCACTGAGCAACCTTTATTCTTTTTGGCTTTGATCGCCTTAATTATCGGCGTGCAGTTATTTGTGACGGGTTTTATTGCCGAACTGATGACTTCCAATCAATCTAAAGAAACAGAATACAAAATTGATGAAGAGGTTAACTTCGACTTTTGATGAAATTCTCGGTTATCATACCGGTTTATAATAGACCTGATGAATTAGGGGAACTGCTACAAAGTCTAAAAACTCAAAATTATCATGATTTTGAAGTAATAGTAATTGAAGATGGATCTACTATTGACTCATCTGAAATTATAGAGGTATTCAAGTCTCAACTTCCTATTCAATATTTAATACAACCTAATACGGGGCAAGGCTTTGCCAGGAATAACGGGATGGAGATCGCCAAAGGTGATTTTTTTGTAATTCTGGATTCTGATGTCCTATTACCTGAGGATTATTTACAAAAGCTTTCACAAGCGATTCAAGATAGGAATCTTGATGCTTTTGGTGGCCCTGATGCTGCGGGTGAGAATTTTTCTGCTCTGCAAAAAGCAATGGACTTTGCAATGACTTCGGTTTGGACGACTGGCGGTATTCGTGGTAAAATGAAAGATCCATCTAAATACCAAGCCCGGGGATTTAATATGGGTGTATCAAAAGCCGTGTTTGAGGTGACCGGTGGTTTTGCAGATCCAAATCAAGGAGAGGACATTGAATGGAGTATCCGAATTAAAAAGGCTGGATTCAAACTTGAATTGGTTCGAGAAGCTTTTGTTTATCACAAACGCAAAAACACGCTCCTTTCATTTGCAAAGCAAGCCTTCTCCTTCGGTAGAAATCGGGTGAATGTATCCAGATTTCATCCCGGTGCAATAAAGCTGGTTCACTGGCTACCCACAGCTTTCTTGCTTTTTTCCCTGTCAATTCCAGTTTTCTATTATTTTAACAACTCACTTTTTGTACAAAGTTTGGGGCTTTTACTGTTTTGGAGTATGGGCGTTATTCTCACTTCTAGTATACAAAACAGCTCAATAAAAGTAGGCTTATTAAGTTTGATGACATCAGCTTCACAACTTTGGTCGTATGGACTTGGCTTACCTTTTGAACTATTGAAAAAGGCATTTAGCCGTTAATTTCTCTTTCTACAGACAAAGATAGTTTCTTCAGATGGAAGAGCATTTTGCTTTATTACTTTAGAAGGGATTTCTTTTACAAAGTGATTTTCTTCAATTGCAATTCCTGATTTTCTCAAACGCTCTGCATAATCTTGCCCAAACTTTCGAACGTGGTCTCTTTGACCAAAAAGCCGCTCGCGTTCTGCTGGGTCAGTGACATTCTTGTCCTCTAGCGTCTTTTCGATAGGATATACAGGCGACTGAAGTATTCCCCAGCCGCTTGGCTTCAAAACACGATTGAACTCAGCACAGGCTTTGAGGTCATCTTCTACATGTTCTAGTACATGGTTACAAAAGACTACGTCAAAACTATTCTCTGGAAATGGAATATCATGTACATCCATTTTGACTTTAGCCAAAGGTGATTCAATATCAGCTGTGATATAATCCAAGTTGTCTAACCCTTCAAATCGCTCGATAAAGCAATGTTCTGGCGCTACGTGGAGCACGCGAAGTGGAGCGGTGAAAAAATCTGTTTTCTCTTTGAGGAAAAGCCACATTAATCTGTGTCGTTCCAAAGAGAGGCAATTTGGACAAAGTGCATTTGCTCTGGCAATTCGGCCGTAGGGTAGGAATTTCTTATAGCTGTGATCACATACCGGACAAGTGACATTTTTGCCGGAATTCATCTGGGCAAAAACTTTCATCACGAAGGGACTTACTCGTTGTAGAAGTGGTCTAGGGACATAACGAATAACAAAGCTAATAATGGACTTCATGGTTATTTTGAATCAGCCTGCAAGTTACGCAAAGGGTCAAAAGGAGCGTAATTAAATATAATGTTTTGACTTTTTTAGATTTTTTAGGATTTGAAGTGCAATAAGATTCTTGTTTGTGTAGAATCAATCAGTATTTTAGTTGATGTGAATTATCCTCCTTTTTCAATCCTAAAAAACAACTTTATGAAGATTAGAAATTTACTTTTTATCAAGACTGTTATTACTCTGGTTTTAGTTTGTTCATTACTTGATTTTGCTGCTGCGCAGGAGACAAAAACTTTCACACTTAAGGAGCTAGTGCAGCAGGCAAAGGATGGTTCACCAGTGGCCCTGCGGGCAAAAACGAGACGAGAAAACCGATATTGGCAGTACAGATTGTTCAGGTCAAATTATAACCCGCAATTGAGACTGACCGGTACTATTCCTCAATATTATCAGGAGTTTAATAATATCACGCAGCCAGACGGCTCCATAGAATTCATAGAAGTGAAGCAGAATCTGATGGATTTGGGACTCGGATTGGAGCAGGTGATAGGTGCTACCGGAGGGACAGTGTCTGTGAATACTTCAACCAATAGATTTGATAATTTTCTAACAAATCCAGGGCAACCTCAGACGAGGTATTCGGGGGTGCCGATAAGTGTGGCTTTGAATCAGCCGATATTTGCATTCAATCCTTACAAATGGGATAAGAAGATTGAGCCTTTGCTATATGAAGAGAGTAAGCGGGAATATGTACAGGAAATGGAGGAAGTTTCTATCTACGTCACTCAGTTGTATTTCGATTACCTTATTGCCCAAGTCAACTCGGAGATCGCGGCGTCTAACCTGAAGAATACAGAGGATATTTTTACGATAGAGAAAAAGAGGAATGAATTGGGTGTGACCCCAGAAGATGATCTTTTACAGGTGGAACTGCAGGTTTTAAACGCCCAGCAGGCTGCTGCCCAGGCACAAGTAGATTTGGAAAGTGCCGCGTTTGCGATGAACTCATTTATAGGCTTGAATCAATCTTCCAATTTGAATCTCGTTTCCCCAATAGATATTCCCGAGTTTGAGGTGAATGTGGAGCGGGCGATAGAGCTTGCCTTTCAAAATAGATCAGAAGCAATAGGATATGAACGGCAGAAAACTGAGGCAGAGTCTCAGGTGGCCCAAGCGCGTGGGCAGCGTTTTCAAGTTCTTTTAAACGCTAGGTATGGTTACAATAACGCGGCTTTTAATTTTCCGGACATATATCAGAATCCAAATACTCAGGCTTTAGTCAGTCTTGGACTGTCGGTTCCGATTTTAGATTGGGGTAGAAATAAAGCTCGTATGTCTATGGCTATGGCAAACCAGGAGCTTGTGGAAAGTACGGTGGCTCAGGAGTTGATAAATTTTGAGCAGGAGATTTTCACTATGGTGAAGAATTTCTTGATGATCAAGGAGCGTTTGAACGTGACTAAAATCTCAGACGATGTGGCTCAACGCAGGTACGAAATCGCCCTCAAAAGATATCAGACTGGCAATGTGACAATCACTAACCTGAATATAGCCCAAAATGAAAAAGACGCTAATAAAAGAGCCTTTTATACTTCATTGCGTGACTTTTGGATGGCTTACTATGAGCTGAGATCACTTACTTTATATGATTTTGAAAAAGGGGAGTTGTTATATGTTCCAGAAGCGAATTAGCCAATAGAAAACAATCAGGAATTTTCGTCGATGAATTTTTCCAGTTTAGCCATCTTTTTCTCCAGCTTTTCAATCGACTTCGCTTGCTTTTCAATTTTTTTAGTGATTTTCTCGATGTCATTAGGAGACAGTTTGCCAGCGGAATTTTTCTTTTCAAATTTTTCTCTCAGATCTTGCCGCTTTGCTACTGCTTTTTCATGATCATTTTGGTATTTCTCAATTTTGATCTTCGCTTTCTCAATTTTCTCTTGGGTTTTACTATCTATTCCTGAGGAAATTACTGTTTGAGCGAGAGCTTCAGCGGGCGAAAAGTAGTTTACCCCAACTAAAAGAGCAAATAATAAAATTAGTTTTTTCATGGTTGTCAGTGGTTAAGGTTTTACTGCTTCAATATATAAGTTTTCGGCTTGTTTATTAGGTGTCCGAATGGTTGGAATCGCCTTTTGGTATGCGTCCAGCTTTTTTCAATGATTCACGAATGATCCATTCGAGCTGACCATTGGTACTACGAAACTCATCTGCGGCCCATTTTTCGATCGCTTTCATCATGTTCTCATCCAGCCGTAGTGCAAATGCTTTCTTCTTTGGCATAATTTATTCCTCCATCCAATTTTTCATGAAGTCCGTCAGTTCTTTGGACTTCATCGTTCCTATCATTATTTTTTTCTTTTCACCCACATCCATGAGAAGCCCTTCGTTTCCTAGTACTGAATAAGCTTTGGTTGTTTTATTGCCTTTGAACCCCCAGCCGCCATAGTCTGTGATAGGGCTATAGGTGATTACTTCACATGATTTTATTTCTTTTTTAGGGAAGTGCCTCCATTTTCTGATAAATGGAGTGTATCTAAAGGCGATGCTTTTTTCGTCGATTCTGGTTTCAAGTTTTAGATTGAAAATAAGAGCAAATACCAAGGCCATAGTACCCAAAACTACCCCTAATGCGATTGCCATTTCTTGTTTGTCATCTGAAGTAGCATACAATACTGCAAGTAGTATCAGGATTGGCACCTCAGTCAGTAGTATAAAATACATGACCCAGGTGCCGAAATATGTCTGGCTTTCTTTGAAAATCCGATTAGCCATACTAGCTATTGGTTTAGGGTGCCGACGTTGAGGACAGGACTTGCACTTTTGTCTGAACAAAGCACTACCATCAGATTGGAGACCATTACAGCTTTTTTCTCGTCATCAAACTCTATAATATCTTTTAATTTTAAATCGGCTAAGGCCATCTCCACCATACCAACTGCACCTTCCACGATCTTCTGTCTAGCAGCTACGATAGCGGTGGCTTGCTGTCTTTGAAGCATAGCAGATGCGATCTCAGAAGCATAGGCCAAGTGCGAAATTCTAGCTTCAATTACCTTGATTCCCGCATGATGAAGACGCTCACTAATTTCTTGCTCCAGTGAATGATTGACATCTTCTACACCAGATCTCAGCGTAACCTCAGCTTCTTCAGCTTCAAAATTATCGTATGGATAAAGTCCCGCCATTTTTCGGATTGCAGCATCTGATTGGAGATGCACAAAGTTTTCATAATCATCCACATCAAAAGTAGCCTTGAATGTATCTTCCACCTGCCAAACTACGATGGTGCCTATCATTACTGGGTTACCGATTTTGTCGTTTACCTTGACAGGCTTATTCTCGAAGTTTCTCACTCGTAAAGAAATTTTCTTCTTTGTCATAAAAGGATTGACCCAATAGAAACCATTTGCTTTTACACTACCTATGTAATTACCAAAAAGCAGAAGAACCATTGCTTTATTAGGCTCCACGATGAAAAAGCCTGGAATGCAGACAAAGAATAATAAACCTGCTGCAAAGCCTATTATTGGCTGATCACCTATAAAACTGAAAATAGCTACTGGAATAAGAGCCAGCACAACGAGGATAAGGATATATCCAGAAATAGGTTTAGTTATTTTTTCCATATTATTATGATGTTAAAATGATATCACATTGAATTACGACATTTTTCAAACAAGGTTCAAATTTTTGCAAAAAAAATACCCCGATGGGTGTCGAGGTATTTGGTAAGGATTGTCTTTTATTTTTTCTTGGTAAAGAGAGAATCGACGAATTCCTTTCGGTTGAAAATCTGTAAATCAGTCATTTTCTCGCCTACCCCAATGTATTTGACCGGGATTTTGAATTGATCCGAAATTCCAATTACCACTCCGCCTTTAGCGGTTCCGTCAAGTTTGGTGATTGCAAGAGAAGTGATTTCTGTGACTTTCGTAAATTCCTTGGCTTGTATAAAAGCATTCTGACCGGTGGATCCGTCCAAAACTAATAGGATTTCGTGTGGTGCATCAGGGATGAATTTCTGCATGACACGCTTGATTTTGCCAAGTTCATTCATGAGATTTACTTTGGTGTGGAGTCGCCCGGCAGTATCAATGATGACGACATCTGCATTGGTGTCTACTCCTTGTTTTACCGCGTCAAATGCCACCGAAGCCGGATCTGTATTCATGCCATGAGATACAACAGGTACGCCGACTCTATTTCCCCAAAGGATTAATTGATCTACTGCTGCAGCTCTGAACGTATCCGCAGCGCCTAGGATGACTGACTTTCCTGCGGATTGGAAAAGATTTGCCAGTTTGCCGATAGTAGTGGTTTTACCCACACCATTGACTCCTACTACCATGATGACATAGGGTTTCTTGCCTTCCGGAAGGTCAAAATCCATTAGATCCTGAGAGTTATTTTCCTTTAGAAGGTTTTCAATTTCTTCTTTGAGAATCACATCGAGCTCCGCTGTGTTTACATATTTGTCACGTGCTACTCGTTCCTCAATTCTTCGAATGACTTTGATAGTAGTGTCCACCCCCACATCGGAGGTGATTAGAATTTCTTCCAATTCATCCAAAATCTCATCGTCCACTTTGGACTTGCCAACTACGGCCTTACTGAGTTTTGAAAAAATATTTTCGCTTGATTTCTGAAGGCCTTGATCGAGGCTTTCTTTCTTGTCTTTTGAAAAGAAACCAAAGATTCCCATGGGTATGCGTTTTGAAAGTGGAATATAACGAAAAAGTCCCTGCTGACCGATGGACAGAGGGACTAGAATGCCTTATGCTGCAAAATGCAACTTATTTTTTCAAGGTGTCCTGTACCAAAGGGGAAGGAACCATTTCTTCTCTGAAGGTATAAGCGCCAGTCTTCTCAGATCTTACCGCCTTGATAACTTTGGCGTAAGTTACGCCGCCTTCTTTCTTAAGGGTTGCTACTACTTTCTTAGCCATAATCTTATCGTTTTAACGGAATTGCTTCCGAGCTAAATTATTTAATTTCTTTATGAACAGTTACCTTCTTCATAATTGGGTTGAATTTTTTCAATTCCAATCTTTCAGTAGTATTTTTTCTATTCTTGGTAGTGATGTATCTTGAAGTACCTGGCAATCCAGAAGCTTTGTGCTCCGTGCATTCCATAATCACTTGTACTCTATTGCCTTTCTTAGCCATCTTTGTATTGATTTAAGGGTAGTGACCTTGATTATCTGATTACAATCATCCCGTTATCCTGAGCTTCTTTCAAAACCGCAGTGATACCTTTCTTATTGATAGTCTTCAATGCCTTAGTACAAACTTTCAAAGTGATCCATGCATCTTCTTCTGGAACGTAGAACGTCTTCTTGTGAAGATTTGGGTAGAACCTACGCTTAGTTTTGTTGTTTGCATGGGACACGTTGTTACCTACTCGAGGTCTTTTTCCGGTAATGTCACAAACTTTTGCCATGGTAATGTATAGTAAATTGTATCCGTTTCTGTAATGAGTCTGCAAATATCGGAACTTTTGGGGGATTTGCAACAATGCATTTCAAAAATATTTCCTTTCATCTCAGGCTTTTGTGTAGGGACAGTGTTTACAGCCATTGCCACAGCAATAACCCCTTTTTAGATGGTAACTTTTTGTAAAAACCATCAGTCCTTGCTCGTTGAAATAGAAGTCTTCCGAACTTAATGGACTACTAGGTTGAGGGTTCTTCGGATCTTTCATGGTTCGGGCAAAGGCAATTACTATATTTGAACTTGTCCAGTCCTTATAGTATATAGTACACAAAATTAAGAAAAACATGCAGACTATAACTTCAAGTAATCAAGCTATAGCTTTAGAAGATAAATACGGAGCTCATAACTATCATCCATTACCAGTTGTTTTGGCAAAGGGAGAAGGAGTATTTTTATGGGATGTGGAAGGCAAAAGATATTATGATTTCCTGTCAGCATATTCTGCTGTAAATCAAGGTCACTGCCATCCGCGGATTAAAGATGCCTTAATTGAGCAGGCGAGTACTTTGACTTTGACTTCCCGGGCTTTTCATAATGATGTGCTTGGGCCATTTGAAAAATACATTACTGAATATTTCGGTTTTGATAAAGTTCTTCCGATGAATACCGGTGCGGAAGGTGTGGAGACGGCTATCAAAATTGCCAGAAAGTGGGGGTACGAGAAAAAGGGAGTAGATGAAAATCAAGCAAAGATCATTGTAGCCGAAAATAATTTTCACGGAAGGACTACTACAATCATTTCGTTTTCTAATGACGAGAATGCACGTAGAAACTTTGGTCCTTATACTGCTGGTTTTATCAAAATACCATATGATGATGTTGATGCTTTAAAAGAGGCTCTTTCAGATCCTGATGTAGTAGCCTTTTTGGTCGAGCCAATTCAAGGTGAAGCTGGTGTTTATGTGCCTTCAGATGATTATATAAAACAGGCTAAGGCTGCATGTGAAGCAAAAAACGTACTTCTTATTGCTGATGAGATTCAAACTGGAATTGCCCGGACTGGATCGCTTTTAGCAGTTTGTGGGAATTGTACCTGTGAAAAATCATGCGAGAAACAAGCTACTTATACGAAGCCAGATATGTTGATTTTGGGCAAAGCGATTTCTGGAGGTTTCTATCCAGTGTCAGCTGTCCTAGCCGATGACCACATTATGGGCGTAATCAAACCTGGTCAACATGGTTCCACATTTGGTGGAAATCCACTTGGGGCCAAAGTGGCAATGGCTGCCCTAGAGGTAGTTTCAGATGAGAACCTAGCTCAAAACGCTAGAAAACTTGGTGAACTATTCAGAGTTCGTATGCAAAAATTGGTTGATCGCTACACTATAGTTAAACTGGTTCGAGGCAAAGGACTTCTCAATGCTGTGGTGGTCAATGATACCGAAGAAAGCAGCACGGCCTGGGATATTTGCGTGGCACTAAAAGATAATGGGCTCTTGGCGAAGCCAACTCATGGGAATATTATTCGCTTTGCTCCACCATTGGTGATGACTGAAGAGCAACTTCATGAATGTTGTGATATTATAGAGAAAACTATCGCTGCATTTGAAAAATAAAGCGTAGTTCCTCTTTACCTGAAAGAAAACCCTCCCTTGTATTTGGAACTTGGGAGGGTTTTTTAGTGTCTTATCCTTAATTTTACGACTTCAATACTTTATCAGCCCATGTTAAAAGCAGTCATTTTTGATATGGATGGCGTTATTTGCCATACCAATCCATTTCACTCCATTGCTTTCCAGCGCTTTTTTGCAAAGAGAAATCTAAATCCTACACAAGAGGAATATGCAGAACATATGTACGGGAAAAATAACGGATACATTCTGAGCCATTTTTTGGGAAGGAAAATTGAAGGGGAGGAGTTGGCTTTGCTGGAAAACGAAAAAGAGGGGCTTTTCAGAGAAATATATAAGGATGAAGTAAATCCAATTAGGGGTTTTATGGAGTTTTTTGCGAAGCTAAAATCTGAAGGATTACTGACAGCAGTGGCTACTTCGGCCCCGCGTGCAAACCTTGATTTAATTATAGGCGCTCTGGGTATTGGCAATCAAATGCAATCTCAGCTTGCCTCGGAAGACGTGTCTAAGCATAAGCCTGATCCAGAAGTTTACTTAAAATCTGCAGCAAATCTAGGTGTGAAGCCTGAAAACTGTTTGGTTTTTGAAGATTCTTTCTCTGGAGCCAGCGCAGGGCTAAATGCCGGGATGAAAGTGGTAGGGGTGCTTTCTAGCCATACGAAGGGTGAGCTGCCGAATTGTGATCTTTATATTGATAATTATGAAAAGTTGGAGATTGCGACCTTACTTTCGTTGTTTGACTAGCTGAGATCAGCGTAACAATTTTTTAAATATTTTTTAACATTGAAAATACAGTTAACATTAGCTTAATATAGAAAACCGCCTCCAATGTCTTTTTAACTCAATCTGTCATAAATCACCCGTTGAAATTTGATTAATTTTTTCGTTTTGTTAATGGATAAATAATATAGGAGACACTTTGAGTAAATATTGAAGTTGGACTTTTGCGGCGCTGTAAATTATCAATTAAAAAACTTACTGTATGCGAATCCACTTCGCTGCAGCAGTTGTCGTTTTGACAATGATCTCAATAAGCGCTTTTGCAAGGGGCGCTGAGGGAGATTCGCTGCCGGCAAAAACATCTGTGCCATCAACTCAAGTTGGATGGTATGACCGTATTCAGCTGAGAGGTTATGCTCAGATGCGATACAACGGTCTTTTTGAGACAAATCCCGATTTGGGCTGTTCTCAATGTGATAAATCATGGGGTACTGGAGGGTTTTTCCTTCGCAGGATCCGGATGATATTTTCTGGACAAATCCATGAACGTATATATATGTATATACAGCCTGATTTTGCTTCGGGAGGCCAAAACTTCGTTCAGATCCGGGATGCCTATTTCGATTTAGGATTAGATGCCAAACAAGAATTCAGGCTTAGGATTGGGCAGTCCAAAGTTCCTTTTGGTTTTGAGAACCTACAGTCCAGCCAAAACCGCCTTCCTTTGGATCGAAATGACGGATTGAACTCTGCTGTCCTTAATGAACGGGATATTGGTTTGTTCTTTTACTATGCACCTACCGAGGTTCGTGAGAGGTTTAAGTACTTAGTTTCCTCTGGTCTTAAAGGTTCTGGGGATTATGGAATGTTTGGCTTTGGTGCTTACAATGGACAAACAGCCAATTTGCCAGAAAGAAACAGAAACTTCCATGTGGTTTCTAGATTTAGCTATCCTATGAAGTTAGCTTCCGGGCAATTCATTGAAGCTTCTTTTCAAGGGTATGCTGGCAAGTTTGTGATCAGTAGAAATCCCCTGACAGACTTTGATCAGGTAGAATTTCCAGAGTTTAGATTCGGGCCGACCTTTGTTATTTATCCTCAGCCACTTGGTCTTCAGGCGGAATTCAACTGGGGAAGAGGACCACAATACAATCCTGAAACCAACGATGTCGAAGACGCTCCCTTGAAAGGCGGCTACGTGTTGGCTTCCTATATGCAAAAAACAAGTAAAGGTGCTATCATACCTTTCACACGTTATCACTACTACTCAGGAGGAAAGAAGTTTGAAGTGGATGCCACTCGACATCGGGTAAGTGAGCTTGAACTGGGGGTAGAGTGGCAATTTCATAAAGCTTTGGAATTGGTCACGATGTACACAATATCAGATAGATCTGCACAGAATTCTCTGGATCCATTGAATAGAGAGAGGGGGAGTCTGCTTAGAATACAGGCGCAGGTGAATTTCTGATCCTATTAACCCTAAAAGTAAAAGCATCTTCAATTATGGAGATGCTTTTTGTTTTTATAAAAGGAATGGATAAAAACCATATGGTTAACTTTGGGAGTTCTCAACAGTTAAATAAATCATGCTAAGAAGACCGCGAAGAAACCGTAAATCTGATTCAGTTAGGAAATTAGTGGAAGAAACCAGTTTGTCAGTTAAAGACTTAATTTTTCCTTTATTTCTCATCGAAGGTTCAAATAAGAAAATTGAAGTCCAGTCCATGCCTGGGATTTTCAGATTTTCTCAAGACCTACTTCTTAAAGAAATAGAGGAATGTCTTAAGCTCGGCATCACTGCTTTTGATGTTTTTCCTGCCTATCCGGAGTCTCTTAAAGACTCAGTAGCTTCAGAAAGCTATAATCCAGAGACATTTTATTTAAAAGCACTCCGTGAAGTGAAAAAGCAATTCCCCGAAGTCTGTCTGATGTCTGATGTGGCGATGGACCCCTATAGCAGTGATGGTCATGATGGACTAGTCAAAGAAGGTAAGATCTTAAATGATGAGACACTTGAGATCCTTGCTAAGATGTCATTAGCCCAGGCTGATGCTGGAGTGGATATCATTGGTCCGTCGGATATGATGGACGGTCGCGTTGGTTATATCCGTGAGCTTTTGGATGAAAGTGGTTTCACGGATACTTCTATCATGTCCTATACGGCAAAGTACGCGAGTGCATTTTATGGGCCTTTCCGGGATGCGTTGGATTCTGCCCCGAAATTTGGAGATAAAAAGACATACCAGATGAATCCTGCAAATTCTCAGGAAGCCTTGATTGAAGGAGATCTGGATACTGAAGAAGGTGCAGATTTTTTGATGGTAAAACCAGCACTTTCGTATTTGGACATCATCAAATTGCTAAACGATAATTTCCCACTGCCAATTGCAGCATATAATGTGTCTGGAGAGTACAGTATGATCAAAGCTTCTGCAGAAAAGGGTTGGATCGAAAGCGATCGTGCCATGCTCGAAGTGTTGTTAAGTATTAAACGGGCTGGAGCAAAGGTGATTCTTACGTACTTTGCCAAAGAATATGCAAGTCTGGTGAAGTAGGGCGTTTTAATTATATATCTGAGTAATAAACCGGTTTATGCCGGTTTTTTTTGTTATTGGCTTATGATTATTACCTGTTTTTTCAATAAAGGCATTAATTTTTTTATTGTTGGGTAAAATAAATATCAGTAATCTGAAAATTTATATTTTTCGTAAAAACAAACAGTTTGCTAAGAATACTGTTTTTTTCTTTTTTTTAAAATAAAATTCCAAATACGCCTTATTTTTTTCACCAATATTTTGAATTGGCTGTATCGTAATCGGTTTCGTAGAATATTATACACCCAAACCAAATATTATTTCTCGTACTATTAAGTTTACGAAATAGGTATAATTCTTATTTTATTTGCAAAAAATGTAAAAAATGGGTTAAAAATCACATTGAAAATCAGTTTTTAATGTATTAAATGTAAAAATGGATTTGTTTTTTTACCAATAATATAATTACATTCGATTCGAGTTTAGTACATCAAACCTATCGTAAATTCTGAAATTTGTTCTAAAAACTATATTTAACCTATGAAGTATTTCGCAACACTGTTGGCCCAAGATGGAGCCGCAACAATGGACTTGTCGGCAGAGATTTCTCAAAATCTCCTCACAACAAACAACGTTTGGATGATGCTTTCCACAGCCTTGGTGTTTATCATGCACTTGGGATTTGCTGGAGTAGAAGCAGGTTTTGGCCAAGCCAAAAACACTGTGAACATCTTATTCAAAAACACTATTACCCCTATCCTCGGTATTTTGTCTTATGCATTTGTAGGATTTTATCTGATGTATCCGGGTTTTGAAACTCCAGGGTGGCTATCATTTGATACAGCTGGATGGAGCATGTTTTGGTTTTCTCCAGGAGATGCTGATGTGACAAGTGGGTATGCAGATGGTGGCTACACCTATTGGACTGATTTCTTGTTTCAAGCAATGTTCGCTGCAACGGCTGCGACTATTGTATCAGGAGCAATCGCTGAGCGAGTGAAATTATGGGCTTACTTGATTTTCACCCTACTATATGTTGGAATTGTCTATCCATTAATCGGTTCCTGGAAATGGGGTGGTGGAGCACTAGATGCAATGGGCTTCTATGATTTTGCAGGAAGTACCTTAGTTCATTCTGTAGGAGGATGGGGAGCACTTGCAGGTGTGATCTTGGTAGGTCCTAGAATCGGTAAATATGTTAATGGAAAAACAGTAGACAAACCTGGCTCGAGTGTTCCATTGGCTGTAATTGGTGTCTTTTTACTTTGGTTAGGATGGTTTGGATTCAATGGTGGCTCCGTGCTATCTGCAGATCCAGCGCTAGTTTCCTTTGTATTGGTGACAACTTGTTTGGCTGCTTGTGCAGGTGGTTTAGGTGGATTTCTTGCTGGGAATCTAGTTTTCAAACGCCTCGATCTTGGTATGGTGCTCAATGGAGTGCTAGCTGGACTAGTAGGTATCACTGCCGGCGCTGATGTGATCAATCCCGGAGCAGCGGTTTTAGTAGGTTTTATAGCTGGCATACTAGTAGTGTACTCAGCTGTATTATTAGATAAACTTAAACTAGATGATGTAGTTGGTGCCGTTTCAGTTCACTTGACCTGTGGCATCTGGGGTACGTTGGCAGTTGGTATTTTTTCTACAAACCCTGATCACACCTTCTTCACTCAATTAATTGGAGTAGCCATATGCGGTGTTGCAGCCTTCTCTGCTGCTTTCATCATCTTCTTTGTTCTTAAAAAGACTATTGGGATTCGAGTTTCTGAGGAGCATGAGCGTAACGGTTTGGATTCTCACGAACACGGAATCCGTGGTTACACAATTGTTTACGACGAATAGTCAATCCTTTTACTGCCAAAGAGTTGAGGGCGCTCATTCTTTGGCAGTACCACTACTACATTAATTATTATTTATAAACCTATACCTATTAACAACATGAAAAAAATTCAACTACTAATAGTAGCCTTATTATTGATTGGCTCTATAAGCTCATTTGCTCAAGATGTAATCATCATAGAAGAAGAAGAGCCTTCTAAACTGACATTTTCAGGCTCTGTAGATGCCTATTTCAGAACAAACTTTAACGGGCCGAATAAGGGAGAGAACTTTCAAGCTCCAGCCACATCATTTGGTAATTTGCCAGGCTTTTCACTAGGCATGGCAAATATTATAGCTACGTACGAAGGTGAGAAGGTTGGAGCAGTAGCCGACTTGGTTTTCGGGCCTAGAGGAGAGGATGCTGTATTTGGTTCTCCTTTATATGCAGGTGGAATGGCCGGTAGCTCTCAGATCGTTAATCAATTGTATGTGTATTGGAATGTAAGTGATGTGGTTACTCTAACCATGGGTAACTTCAATACCTTCCTTGGTTACGAGGTGATCTCACCTACAGCCAATTTCAACTATTCTACTTCTTACATGTTCTCCTACGGGCCATTTTCCCACACGGGTTTGAAAGCGGACTTTGCTTTATCTGATAATTGGTCTTTGATGGCTGCAGTGATGAACCCTACTGATATGACAGAATTTAATCTAATGGGTACTTATTCATTGGGTGCACAGTTAGGATATTCTACAGATGCTGGAGGGGCTTATTTGAACTTCGTATATGGGGATCAAGATGGAAAGCTTGATGCAGATGCTCCTTTGGTATCTGGGCAGTCTTCCATGGGAAGTCTTTTCCAGGTAGATTTGACAGCTGGGTTTGATGTGTCAGAGTCTATCTATGTTGGCTTGAATACAACATACAATACGACTTCTGCTGGTGAGCAATTCACCGGTTCTAGTATATCTGATTTGGATGGTGACGGATCGGGTTTTCTAGGATTTGCCGGGTACCTTCAAGCTACTACTTCTGATATATTCTCAATAGGAGTTCGAGGTGAATACTTTAGTGTTTTCAACGGTGGACTTGGTGGGGTAGTAGGCTTAGACACTCAAGGTGATGGAAGTGTTTTTGCAGCAACTCTTTCTGGAAATGTAAGAGTTCATAAAAACCTTACGTTGATTCCTGAGTTTAGAATGGATTCTATGAGTGAAGATTTTTTCACTGATAACGACATGAATGCTAGTAAAAATCTCACCTCCTTTATGTTGGCTGCGGTTTTTGCTTTCTAAAAATACAAACAGGGTCTATTGTTAATTTTAAAGCCGGGATGGATTTCATCTCGGTTTTTTATTTTTTAGGCAATTTGGTCTAAAAATGGTTCTTTTTGATGTCAGCTTTGTCAGGAATTGTGGTGGCTTATTTAGATTTAGGTTTGATTTTAAACTGTATAAAATAAGTTTTATGAATATTTGGAAAATATAATTTTATCATTTGTCAAAAAACATTTAATAAGTACTGATTTTACGTAACTTTTTTTTACCTCTGTAGTATAGTACACTAAGAGCAACTTAAACTATACTTGTTATGAAAAGATCGGTATTATTACTCGCAGTTATGATGGTATCGGCAGTGGGATTTTCACAATCAACCTTGAAAGGTCCAAAAGCTAAGAACGCATCAGCGACTGAACGCTATGCAAATGCTAAACCAATGAAATTCTACACGGTACCTGACGATACAAAGGGACCATTGGCAAAGAATCAAAAGGTTTGGAAACAAGAAGATGGAACTACCAAGACGATATTCGTCAGAAGAAAAGAGCCTTTGAAAGGGCCTAAAGCAAAAAATAGAAAAGTTTGGGAAGATTAAGAGTCCCGTTATTATTCAATATTCATAAAAAAAGCTCGGTTGGTGCCGAGCTTTTTCATTTATAAATCCTGCTCTCTTTCAAGCATTAATATTGCCGCTTGAGAAACGATAAAGTATTTATCTCCCTCATAAATAACCTCATGAGCTCCAGAAAGCAGGAAGATTGCCAAGTCACCTTCTTTTGCTTGCAGAGGTACATATTTCACTTTTTCTTCAGTATCCATCCAGGGTTCGTGGTCATCGGTAGCTACAGGAATAGGATATCCTGGTCCCGCCTTGATGATGTAACCTTGCTGTACTTTTTCTTTTTCCTGCACCCCAGGAGGTAAGTAGAGGCCTGAGCCAGTTTTTGCATTTGGCTTTTTCAAGCGAATCAAAACTCGATCTCCAACCACAATCAGTTTCTTCAATTTATTGTCAGATGTCAATTGCATGATTAATCTATCTAGAATCAGGCAGTGAATGCCTAAACGGAAATTTTGGATTTTAACTAAAAAGGCACCTGCTTTTACACAGGTGCCAATATTAGTTGGTCTAGCTTTTTAAGCTATTATTTTTTCTCTTCTTCGCTTACTTCTTCGTAATCGACGTCAGATACTCCATCACCAGCCTCAGCAGAACCAGCTCCAGCATTTGGATTAGCTCCAGCTGCACCAGCGCCTTCAGCTCCGGCAGCATTGTACATTTCTGTAGAAGCTGCTTCCCATGCTTTATTCAATCCTTCCATGGCAGAATCAATTCCTTCAAGGTTTTGAGATTGATGTGCAGTTTTAAGAGTTTCTAGAGCTTCAGAGATCGCAGTTTTGTTTCCTTCGGAAAGCTTATCTCCGTATTCTTTTAACTGCTTCTCAGTTTGGAACACTAAGCTATCAGCCTGATTCAACTTGTCGATTTTCTCTTTTTCCGCCTTATCTGTAGCTGCATTAGCTTCCGCTTCAGATTTCATTCTGTCGATTTCTTCCTGAGAAAGTCCAGAAGAAGCTTCGATTTTGATCTTCTGCTCCTTGCCAGTTCCTTTATCTTTTGCAGATACATTTAGGATACCGTTTGCATCGATGTCGAAAGTCACTTCGATTTGAGGTACACCTCTTTGTGCTGGCGGAATGTCAGAAAGCTGGAATCTACCGATGCTTCTGTTGTCCTTAGCCATTGGTCTCTCACCTTGAAGTACGTGGATGTCCACAGCTGGCTGATTATCAGCGGCAGTAGAGAATGTCTCGGACTTCTTAGTAGGAATAGTGGTATTAGCTTCGATCAATTTGGTCAATACTCCACCCATTGTTTCGATACCTAGAGAAAGAGGAGTTACATCCAAAAGAAGAACATCTTTTACTTCACCAGTCAATACACCACCTTGGATTGCAGCTCCGATTGCGACTACCTCATCAGGGTTTACACCTTTAGAAGGCTTCTTGCCGAAGAACTTCTCAACTTCTTCCTGGATTTTAGGGATTCTAGTAGAACCACCTACCAAGATTACTTCGTCAATATCTGATGGGCTCATACCTGCGTCTGCCAAAGCTTTCTTACAAGGCTCCATGGATCTTCTTACTAGGTCTTCAGAAAGTTGCTCGAATTTCGCACGGCTCAATGTTCTTACCAAGTGCTTAGGACCTGTTTGGGTCGCAGTGATATATGGCAAATTGATCTCTGTAGAATTAGAGCTTGAAAGTTCGATCTTAGCTTTCTCAGCAGCTTCTTTCAATCTTTGAAGTGCCATAGGGTCTTGTCTTAGATCGATTTGCTCTTCAGATTTGAATTCTTCAGCTAACCAGTTCATGATTACTTGATCAAAGTCATCACCACCTAGGTGTACATCACCATTGGTAGATTTCACTTCGAATACACCATCACCAAGCTCCAAAACTGAGATATCGAATGTACCACCACCAAGGTCATACACAGCAATCTTCATGTCTTGATGCTTCTTGTCCATCCCGTATGCCAATGCAGCAGCAGTCGGCTCGTTGATGATACGTTTTACTTCAAGTCCAGCGATTTGTCCAGCTTCTTTAGTAGCCTGACGCTCGGAATCGTTGAAGTAAGCAGGAACTGTAATGACAGCTTCTGTTACAGTTTGTCCCAGGAAATCTTCCGCTGTAGTCTTCATTTTCTGAAGGATCATTGCAGAAAGCTCCTGAGGAGTATATGATCTATCACCAATTTTCACTGCGATCGTGTCATTGGTCCCTTTTTCTACTTTATATGAAGCATGTTTTTTCTCTTCAGAAACCTCAGAGAATTTCTTGCCCATAAATCTTTTAACAGAAGAAATAGTGTTTGCAGGGTTAGTTATCGCCTGACGCTTGGCAGGATCTCCCACTTTGCGCTCACCGTTTCCGTTGTCAAGGAAAGCCACAATTGAAGGTGTGGTTCTTCTTCCCTCACTGTTTTGAATGACTACAGGTTCGTTACCTTCCATCACTGCTACGCAGGAGTTGGTTGTTCCTAAGTCAATGCCTATGATTTTTCCCATGATTATATGTTTTTAAGTTTTTTTCAATTGAATACTTCTCCCTTTCTTCAATGGATGTGCCATCTGAGTTTTCAGCAGTTTTTGTGTCACATTGGCAGAAAAGTTGACATGCCTTTGTAAAAATGTTTACGGAATTGTCATTTATCCCTTCAAGTGAAATCTCCATTCTGACAGTTTTTTAACCATACCGTCCGCCCGGGTTTTGCAGAGATCCACAGAGTTGGGATATTATTAGATTCGATTTTGGTGTTGTCCTACTTCTACAGAAGCTGGACGTGGGGAGAGCTTTTCAAATCCACTTGTGAATCTCATGAATATGTTTTTTATAAAAATTCACCTAGCCTTTGCAACCATTCACTTGGCCGTTGCATCTATTAAGTAGAATGAAACCATTTTTTAGGGAAAATATGAACGAACGATGCCGATGGTGTCTAGTGATTTTGCTAGGGATAGCAATACTTACGGCAAACAGAGAGCTGGAAATAGTACCTACTATGTGGGATTATATGAAAGGTTTTATTCCGGTTGTCAGAAATTTTTTTGGTTGACCTAGGCATTTACAAGTCTATAGACCTAATTTTAACTCATGTCAGATTCTCTTATTATTCAAGACCTTTACGTTTATCCTATTAAATCCCTAGCAGGAATTCGACTCCATGAGGCAAAAGTGGAAGGAAGGGGATTTGAATTCGATCGTCGCTGGATGTTGATCGATGAAAATGGTCAGTTTTTATCCCAGCGCACCTTTCCTCAAATGGCCTTGCTAAAGGTTGAAATCGGCAGGGATGCCCTTAAGGTTTTTCACCAGGCCAGCCCTGAGGATTTTATTGAAATTCCTTTTGAAGAAGACAGTCAGGAGATTTTATCAGTGACCGTTTGGGATGATGACATGGATGCGACTTTGGTCAATTCTCGTTTTGATACTTGGTTTAGCCAGGTTTTGGGGCTTTCTGCCCGGTTGGTGAAAATGCCACACGCTACAAATCGCAAAGTAGATCCACGCTATGCTATAAATGAAGAATCGGTGAGTTTTGCAGATGGGATGCCGTATCTGCTGATTGGCCAGAATTCCCTTGAAAATCTAAATTCTCGGTTAGATTACCCTGTGCTTATGGATAGGTTCCGTCCGAATATCGTCTTCTCGGGAGGAGAAGCTTTTGCTGAGGATTCTTGGAAGAAAATAAAGATTGGCAAGGTGGATTTCCAAGTTGTAAAACCATGTGCCAGGTGTGTGATGATCACTGTGGAGCAAAACACTGGTAAAAAAGGTGCGGAACCATTGAAAACCTTGGCGGGCTATAGAAAAGTCGGGAACAAAATTATGTTTGGCCAAAACATGGTTGCTTTGTCAACTGGAGTGATCAAGGTCGGGGACGAGATTAAGTTGGTTTAAACCGTATTATGCATCAGTATAAAAGAAGAAATCCTGCTTCTGGAGAAGCAGGATAGCTATGTGATACCGTGCGCTCCGCGTATCCCGATGGCTATCGAGACTCTGTGCTCACCGCGGGTTATACTTTTTACTTATTTGAAATCTTTTACTGTCTGAATAAACACTTTCACCATCTCCGGATTAATATCTGGGTAAACCCCATGCCCAAGATTGGCAATGTGCCTTGTTCCACGGAATTGCTCCATCATATCAATCGTAGCTTCACGAACTTGTTCTTCAGTGCCATAAAGTGCTGCTGGATCTAGATTTCCCTGTAAAGTCTTATCCGAACCGATCAATTTTCTCGATTCAGCTATTCCCATATTCCAGTCGAGTCCGATCGTCTCGCAGTTCAACCTGCCCATTTCTTCTCGTGCGAAGAATGCTCCTTTGGCAAAAACTGTCTTTGGCACAGCAGTGATCGCATCACAAATCTGAGCGATATATGGCAGGGAGAATTCTGCATATTGCTTTGGTCCTAAAATCCCTGCCCAACTATCAAAAATCTGAACTAATTTAGCTCCAGCTTCAATCTGAGCTTTTAGGTAATTGATCGTGCTGTCCGTGATCATCTGTATCAATTTGTGAGAAAATGCGGATTGAGTATAGAGCATTTCCCGTGCAGCAGAGAATGTTTTGCTGCCATGACCTTCTACCATGTAGGAGAAAATAGTCCATGGCGCACCTGCAAAACCGATCAAGGGAACGCGTCCATTTAATTCTCTTTTGGTGATACGAATAGCATCAGTTACGTATTGAAGTTCAGAACCGTCAGAGACATGCAATTTTTTCAAATCAGCTTCAGATCTGACAGTTTTTGGAAATAGGGGACCTCTTTTCTCCACCATCTCATAAGGCAATCCCATCGCTTCAGGAATTACTAAGATGTCCGAAAATATAATCGCAGCATCCACGCCAAGCAGATCTACGGGCTGAATAGTCACTTCTGCAGCTAACTCAGGAGTCTGCGCCAGCTCGATGAATCCACTCACGCTTTCCCGTACTTTTCTGTATTCAGGCAAAATTCTTCCTGCTTGGCGCATCAGCCAAACTGGAGTTCTTTCAATAGATTCGCCTTTAGCGGCGCGAAGTAGGAGGTCATTCTGTAAATGCATGGGGCAAAGATAAGCGCCAAATTATATATGGCTTGGAAAATTGACACATAAAAAAACTGGAACAATGATTTTCATTGTTCCAGCTTGTGGTAATCGAGTTGGTTTAGGTAATGTATTTGCTTGAATATTACTCGATGCGCTTGAAGTCTGAGTCACTTAAGCCCATGAGTTTTGTGACGGTATTATAGTCAGTCAGGTCAATTCTAGCATTGGCAGAGAGAAGTTCTCCAGGCACTACTACAACTCTGAATAACTGATTGTCTGTCCACTCTGGCCCTAGTAAACTATAGTCAAGCGGTCCATCTAGAAATAATCTGAAGTCATTGTTGGTAAAATCATAATTGTACATCAGAACTCCTTCTTCGAAGAATACGGTTTGAGGGAGTGCTCTCCAAATCGGGCTAGTTCCATTTACATCCCATTGGATAAATGCTATAACCATGTCCCCATCAATAATTGCAGGATTAAAATCACGGATTTCTTCGAAGTTGTTTCCTTCGTTGAAATCAATTTCCAGCTCAAATACCTCAGATAATATATTGATCCCAGGTTCACCTTCAGGCCCTGGAAGTCCCTGTGGCCCTTCTGGTCCTACACATGATTGGAATACAAACATTCCAAAAAGCGCTAAAATTAATAAGTTGATATTTTTCATAGTCGTAGTTTGTTAAGGTTAGCAAACTGTTTTCACGAATTGTGCCATGAATAGGTTGGCTTAAATTCCTTAACAAATTTTTACTTAACTGGTGCTATGACTTGAACTTCGTTTTCTGAGATGATTTTGTCGATATAAATACCGCTTAGCTCCAGGTTATTTTCTTTGGCAAATTCGGACAGCTTTTCCTTCACTTTCTCAGGGTCTGGCATCACCCACTTATTACTTTTGATCTTGGCTAGGAGGTACCTATTATTTTCAAAAGATCTATATTCCATGTCAGCGAGAGGTAGAATTTGATTGATTCCAACGAAAACTACCATTGTATCTAATTTGCCAGCTGGCTCTACTTCGTAAATTGTATGAAGGTAGCTCCCAGGGTGTAACCCTTTTTGGGCTTCCATTTTCTTGAATATTTCTCCTAATTCCTCATTCCCAGGCGTTCCACGATAAGTAATTCCTGCAAGATTTTCAGGTTTGTTTTCAATGAGTGTCACCTCAATAGGAGTGTTACCACCCAATTTGCTAAAGCCCCAAAAACCCAGAATGGTAAGTGCGGAAATCAATGCGACACCGATGAGCAATAACTTCTTCATGCTTAGAAAAGATAGCGGACACCAATACCCCCTTGGCCTTTGATATGGCCAATGCGATCGATTAATTCCAAGAAAAACCCTGCTTCTCCGAAGACAGAAATGGGTACATCATCAAAGTAATATTCTGCTCCTATAAATGCCTCGGGGCCAAAATCTGCATTGGTTCTACTGTCATTTTTGATAAGAGAGGAATTTTGTCCATCTGCATAGGAATAGGTCACTTTGGTAGTTCGCAGTTGGATTCCTGCGCCTCCGTATGCCATTAAGTAGCCTTCTGTGATTCCAAAAACATCTGTAATATCCTCGTGATAGGCTGAGCGCACATTGAAAGAAATTCCTTTTTTGGCACTATGTGAAATGTAAAAAGCATTTGACTCAGGAAGATTGGTTTCAAAGTCCTTTTGATAATAGCTAGCGCCATTGATCCCAGCACTACCGATCATCCCTTCTATAGAAATGTATTCGGTAAGAAAATCTTTGTACGTGATGGAAAGCGGCTCTCCAAGACGAATGCCTACTCCTCTCTCCTGTGCAAAACTGATCACTGGTAGCAATACCAAAAGGATAATTAATTTGAATTTCACTTTAAATGTTGGTTTAGGATTAGAATTCAAAATCAGGCTAGATTGCCATTGTTTTGAGTTGCATCTGATGCAATTGAGTGTAGTAACCACCTAATTCTAATAAAGCATCATGTGTGCCAGTCTCGACAATTTCGCCTTTGTGTAGTACAATAATTTTGTCCGCCTTCTGAATGGTAGAAAGTCTATGGGCAATAACGATGGAAGTCCTTCCAGTCATCATTGTTTCTATAGATTCCTGAATCAATTCTTCAGTTTCTGTATCTACAGAAGAGGTAGCTTCATCCAAAATGATAATTTCAGGATTGTAGACCATCGCCCGAACGAAGGATATTAGTTGTCGCTGCCCCACAGAAAGGGTAGCTCCACGCTCCATGACATTGTAATCCAGCCCACCTGGAAGTCTTTCTATGAATCTTTTTGCGCCAGCAAGTTCAGCCGCATACATGACTTGCTCGCGAGAGATGTCTGGGTTGCCTAGCGTGATATTGTAAAATATGGTATTGGAAAAAAGGAAAACATCCTGAAGAACCACTCCAATATGCTTACGTAAAGTGTCGAGTTCAAATTCGCGGATGTCATGTCCATCAATAGAAATATGACCTTTGCTTATTTCATAAAATCTGGAAATCAAATTTATGATAGATGATTTGCCTGCCCCAGTCGCTCCAACGAGCGCAACAGTTTGTCCAGACTCCACTTCGAACGTGATGTCTTTGAGCACATAGTCTTCATCCACATAGGCAAACCAGACATTTTCCAATTTGATGTTTCCTTTGACTTTTTCGGGGCTAAAGTCACCTTCATTGGCAATATGCTCATTGCTTTCCAGCAATTTGAAAATACGTGAGGAGCTGACTACACCCATTTGAAGGGTATTAAATCTATCTGCGATCATTCGGATTGGTCGAAAGAAAAGCTGCAGATACATGATAAAAGAGATCAAAACACCGATTTCTATATCCATTCCCAGCACACCCACTGCTCCGTACCAAACGACCAAGCCTATTCCTATTGCTTGGATAATTTCTGCTACAGGGAAATAAATCGAATAATAAAGAACAGAGCGAATGTGTGCTCTTCGGTGCTCTTTGTTTATTTCTTTGAATTTTTCAAATTCCCGTTCCTCCCGATTGAAAATCTGCACGATATTCATTCCAGTGATATGTTCTTGCAGAAAGGAATTCAGGTTTGAAACTGCATTTCTTACATCATTGAAAGTCACTTTGATTTTTTCCTTAAAAACATAAGTGGAAATAATCATCAGTGGCAAGGTGGACAAACTCACCAAAGTCAGCTTCCAATCTATGTAAAACATGACCCCAAGGATGGTTACTAACTGAAGTAAATCACCGATAATAGCCGCCAATCCCTCTGAAAAGACATCGGCGAGAGTTTCAATATCAGAAATATTCCGAGTGACTAATCTTCCGATTGGTGTATTGTCAAAGAATTTTAAGCGAAGCTTGAGTAAATGCTTATACAGCTTCACCCGGATATCGCGGATAATTACTTGACCGATCCAGCCCGAATAAAAAGTATGAGCCCATTGCACGAAGGCTTGGAGAATCATCAAGCCCACGAGTAGATAGATGATTTTCAAAAGACCTTCAGCATCTCCCACAGCTACGTAATCATCAATCGCTACCTGAATAAAATAAGGTCGAGTAGGCGCCAAAATAGCCAGTGCGATCGTGAGAAAGATCAGAAAATAGAACTGTGCTTTGTATGGTTTTACAAAGCCGTATAGCTGCTTGAGGACTTTCGAATCGACGATCTCGCCGGAGGATGATTTTTCTTGTTCTAAACTCAAGGTAAACTAGTCTAAATAAATGTCTTCTGAATATTCTATTTTGCTGAAAAACAATCCATTAGCAGGAGCTGATTTTCCTGCTTTCTTCCGATTCCGCGATTCTATAATTTGGTGCATTTCCTCAGGTTTCATTTTCCCGAGTCCAATATCAACAAGAGTTCCCACAATAGCTCTTACCATTCCACGCAAAAATCGGTTTGCAGTTATATGAAATTGCAATTCTCCGTCTTTTTGTTCCCAATGTGCTGATTTTATTTCACAGCGAAAATGTTTCACAGCAGTATGTACCTTACTAAAGCACTCAAAATCATTATACTCAAGGAGGATCTTTGCTGCCTCATTCATTCGATTTATATCTGGATTGAAATAGTGTCTCCAGACGAAATCTTCTACAAAGGGGCTTTTTTGTAAAATCATCCTATAAACATAAGACCTGCTTTTGGCGCTGAATCTTGCATGTGCGTCGGGTTTTACTTCTCGGATAGAATTTATAGAAATGTCTTTGGGCAAAATCCCATTGATTGCACGAATGAATTTCTCTCGATCTATTTCCTGATCTGTATCAAAGTGGCAAACCTGCATGCTTGCATGCACACCGGTATCTGTGCGACCCGAGCCCATCACAGAAACTCTTTCTCTGAAATAAGTGGAAAGTCCAGTCTCCAAAGCTTCTTGAACAGTAAATGCATTTTCCTGGATTTGCCAGCCATGATAGCGGGTGCCTTTGTAGCTTATGTCCAGAAAATATCTTTTGCGCTCACTCATACGGCTGCAAAGATACTATTCCCAATCAAATCAGCGCGAGAATCCTGCTTTCCTTGGTAATGAAGTCATAAGACCTTTTCTTTGCCAAAAAATCAGAAAGAAATGATCCAGCGATTACAATCAGTTTTCCTTTTCCTTGTGGCTGTCGCCATGGGGTTGACTTTAGGCTTAGACCTTTGGACTCAAGTAGTGGCCGATTCCGGTGAAACATGGAAACTCAATGCTTTGTTTATGATCCAAAGTAGCTCTGCGGGAGAAATAGTCCAGTCTTCTTCCAATTGGTATATAGCAGCATTGGCAGCATTTGTAGGACTCATGGCTATAATATCGATTTTCCAATACAGAAATCACGGCAGACAGATGATGATCAATATGATTAATTCCTTATTTATGGTTGGTTTGGTTGCGATAGTTTTTTTGACCACCAATGGTGTGAATAAGGAAATCGGAGCCTCGGACAACGGTTCATATCAAATTGGCTTCTGGGCGATTCTAGTAGCAATGGTTTGTAACATGCTTGCCAATCGATTTATCAGAAAAGACGTGGCGTTGCTGAAATCTGTGGATAGAATTAGATAATTGAGACATTAGATATAAGTAGTAAGACGTGAGATTCCTCTGAACGAGCGACGTAGAAGCGAAGCAATCTCAATAAAAAGCACAACCCAAAAAAGCCAGCAACTCGCTGGCTTTATTGGTTTTAAAAGGCTCGTTGTACTGCTTCTCCAGAAGCAGCATCCAATCACTTTTTCTACCAGAACCTCACTCCAACAGTGGGATAGAAGGTTTTGAAATTATCTGTAGCAATCACACCTACTTGAATGGAGATTTGTTTGCTCAATTTTCGATTGTAGTAAGCTTGCATAGTGGTACCATTGAAAAGTTGGCTTTTATTTTCATTGATCAAATATCCTACGCCAAAAGTGTTTCTTCGTGGTCCTTCAAGATTTCCGAATTCCCAGGCAAATTCAGCATTTGCAAACCAATTGCTATTGACTTTGACATTGTTCTCTATTCGGTCAGGAAAATAAATAGTATTGGAGATGGATCCGCCTAGGGAGAAATTTCTCCAATTCAAATGAGCTCTGAACCCCACCACTGGAGTGAAATCTCCTCCTGTGAAATCTAACCCAACGGGAAAGGTCATTTCCAGACTATCGACATACGGCACATATTTTTTCTCAATTTGATATTTCACATTCTTAAGAGAAGTAGGCTGAAAGTTTTCGCCTATTCTATAATATAGGGTGGTGAACTCCGGAAAGTCGGTCGCTTTGCGAAGTAATGGCTCGAACTCTTCCGTCAACTCTTCTGCTGTGAATTCAGTTTTGTTGAAATAAAGCACCAAAGCGCTTTCATTTGGAAAATCAAAAACCAAGGTGTCAGTGATCGGCCAATCCCGGTCTAGCCATTCCTGTAAATTCTTTGAGAGATCGTTTTCGACTTCCTGGCTAAATGTTTGAAATGTGCATAGCAATGCCAGGAAAGGAACTAGAAGTAGTCGTTTCATGATTTTATTTTTAGAAATTTTTAAATGATTACTGTTTGTGGAAATTTATCTTAATCGAGTTTTTAGGTTGATTCGCAAGTCCTAATTGCCCCGTTGAAATGTCCTCAGGAGTACTTGAACCAAACTTTGTTTGGAGTTTGGTTTTTTCTTGCATTCCCCAAGAAATTCGAACTTTGTGAAGAGTTTGAGGTTTGCTTTTGTCAGGAGTTGGAGGTATAATAACTTCTGATATTAGGCGGGTTTCAATACCGATTTCCGGTAATTCAAGTGTAGGAAGCTGGATAGTACCAGGTAAAATTCTATTGGTTACTTTTTGTTCTGGAAGATTTGTGATAGATTCTTTAGCTTCAATTCGTGTTGGAGGCTCCTCTGCTGATTTGATTTCAGCAGGTTCTGTTTTTGCATTGATATGCAGCTCTGGAGTCTTTACAGTAACTTCAGTTGTCAAAGGACTAACCACATCTTTTCTTCCCAATTTTAAATAAGCAATGCTTGAAAGTGCTAAAATCAGAGCAATAGATGCTGCCACCATTCCATATTTCCAAAGTGGAATTACTGGCTTTTTCTGATCTAGCTTGCCTTCTATAGCTTCCCAAAGATCAGGTTTTGGCATCTTCACAGGAAGATTAGGAGCATGCTCCTTCACTTGCGAATCGAAATCCTTCCGCTGCTGGATTTTACCCCATAAATCAGGTTTTGGTTTGTATGATTTCATCTGTTTGAAATTGATTTTTTATAGTCAGATGGAATCTCACATGGTTGATAATCGTGGCTCTTTGTGAAGTTTGGAATCATGTTCGATTTCATGCCTGAAGAAGTTTAGTGATGCGCCTTTTCAATAGCGTTTTTGCATAATTCAATTGGGATTTTGACGTGTTTTCTGATATTCCCAGCATAGCGGAAGCTTCCTTATGTGAATAACCTTCAACCGCCAAAAGCAGGAATACAGCTTTTGCCCCAGTGGGTAAACTCTCTATTGCTTGATCGAGCAATTCGGCATCAAACCAAGAATCAAAATCTTCAACCGAATCCATTGCAACCTCTTCAATTGGTTCAAAATGGATTTTCTTTCTGCTTTGCAAAATTGCCTTTCGAATGGTGATGGTTTTCATCCAGGAGAGCAATGCTTCAGGATGTTTCAGCGAATGGATTTTCTGGAAAATCTCAACATAAGAATCCTGTAAAACATCATTGGCCTCATCCTCGTCATTCAGGATTCTGTAGCAAGCTGAGTAAAGCATTCCTTTAGTCAATTCAAACAGCTGAAACTGCGCTGACCTGTCGCCTTTGAGGACGCTTTTGATTAGGTGAGTGTCTAGTTTTTGAAGATTCATTGAATTGGCTTATACTTGAAAGAGGTGCTTTGTTGGCAAAAGGTTGGAATGGAACTCAAAGTTTTTTTTCAGACTTATGCCATTTTACAAATTATTTTCGGGGACCACTGAAATATTGGTAATTTCAAGCATAGCTAATAGCCCCTATTAACAATAATTATATGAAACTCGAAACACTCGCCATCCACGGAGGAAATATTGTAACAGATTCAGAAAAGCCAGTAATACAGCCGATCACCCTGAGTACTACATTTATTCATCAGCCAGACTCGATGATTTACTCTCGGGCTAACAACCCGAATCGCCATGCTCTAGAGAGGCTATTGGCAGGTTTGGAAAAAGGGGCTGATGCAGCAGCATTTTCTTCTGGCAATGCTGCAGGTGTAGCGGTGTTCCAAGCTTTGGAGCCTGGCTCCCATATTATCGCTCCTGATGATATGTATCATGGGTTGAAAAATGCTATTCTCTCGATATTCAAAGGGATTCTGGAGGCGACTTTTGTGGACATGACAGATTTGGCGAAAGTGGAAGAGGCATTCAGGGAAAACACAAAATTGGTTTGGGTAGAAACGCCTTCCAATCCCTTGTTGAAAATCACAGATATTGCTGCTGTTTCACAATTGGCCAAGGAAAAAGGAGCAATGCTTGCTTGTGATAATACTTTTGCCACCCCAGTTTTTCAAAACCCAATTGATTTTGGTGCTGATATCGTTATGCATTCCAGTACCAAATATTTTGGAGGCCATTCCGATATTTTAGGTGGCGCTTTGATTACCAAGGAAGCTGATGGATTTTGGGAAAAAGTGAAGAATGTGCAGATAGGTGGAGGTGCAGTGCCATCTCCCATGGATTGTTATTACTTATGCAGAAGCATCAAAACCTTACCGTATCGGATGAAGGGGCATGCTGAACATGCGATTGTTTTGGCTAATTTTCTTTCTACGCACGAGTCTGTTGAAAAAGTCTATTACCCTGGGTTGAAAAACCATCCTGGGCATTTAATAGCCGCCAATCAAATGACTGGGTTTGGAGGGATTTTATCTTTTCAGGTAAAAGGAGAAGCATCTGACGCCGATTTCGTTATTTCCAAGCTTAAATATTTTACGAATGCTACCAGTCTCGGAGGAGTAGAGAGTTTGATTGAGCGTAGAGCTGCTTCTGAAGGGCCGGATACCTTGACACCTCAGAATCTGATCCGAGTGTCAGTTGGGTTAGAACATTTGTATGATTTGCTGGAAGATATGGAAGAGGCTTTGCACTAAAAAAAGAGGGAGTAGATTTAATTCTTCTCCCTCTTTTTTGATTTTAATTGTACCAATTTCTCAGGCGAACATCCACATTTGGAGCAGATTCATTGACTAAGGTCTTGAATTTTTCCACATCGCTCAACCCATTTGTTCCTCTGTAGTGATATGGGTAAACTATTGCTGGTTTGAATTCAGAAACTGCACTTGCAGCCTGATCCACATCCATTGTGTAAGGCAAGTTCATGCACACAAATGCTACATCAATATTTTTAAGCGCTCTCATTTCCGCAATGTCTTCAGTGTCTCCTGAGACATAAAATTGCTTGCCCCCTAAGTGAACAATGTATCCATTTCCACGGCCTTTTGTATGTGGAGCTTCCGTACTTTCTGGCAAATTATACATAGGTATTGCCTCGACTTTTATTCCATTGACAGTTTTGGCTTGATTATTACCCAAAACTATCAGTTCTTTTCCTGTACCTTCAGTAAGCTTGTCTGCTACAGCTTGTGGTGCGATGATGGTAGCTCCAGAAAGATCTAGACCATCCAATGTTTCCTGATTGAGATGATCTCCGTGAATGTCGGTGATCAGTACCAAAGTTGGTTTCTTTTGTCCTTCGAAAGCAGCAGCACCACCATACGGATCTACATAAATTACTTGGTTGTCATGCGCAAGCACTAAGGTGCCGTGGGTGATTGGGTTGATGGTGACGTCTCCTTTTTTTGCGGGGATTATGTCCTGAGCAAATGCTCTAAATGAGATCAATAGAATGATTAGCGTAAGGAATTTCATGGTAGGGAATGATTGATTGTTTTCGGATAAGATAAATTAAAGTAATGTGAAATCAGAGCGTGTTAGCCATAGTACCCGATTCCTTTTGCCATCAATCCAGCTAACAATGGAATGATAACTAATAGCAGGAGTTCAAACCTCAGGAGCATAAAAATTGTTTTTGGAACTTGGACAATTTCAGCTGGATCCCCTTTTCCTTTTTTGATAAAAAATATGGTTGGATAGATGGACAAAATTCCAATTAGGGCAAAAAGTGTGATTTTGATATGGAAGATGAAATTGTGGGAGTAAAACTCTGTCGGTTTACCGTATCCACCCAACCAAAGTGTAAGCCCAACGGCCAAAAGTGTCAGAGCTCCCATTCCATAAACTCCATCTATGGTTGCCAGTCGCTTGATTTCTTTTCGTGTCAGTTCTTTTTTCAGCAAAAGATGCTCTGACACAAGCGATCCCACGATGGCAAATATGCTGATAAAGTGAAGGTAGCGGAGGATGATTTCGATGGACATGGATGGATTAGTAACTTTTAATTTGCAGTGGGTACTTATTGGCCTTCAAAGAAATCTTCGTCAAGTTGCTTGACTTCATATGTGGATTTAATTTGTACTCCCACATTAAATTCATGCATCAGATTCGCAAGTTTTTCCCCATCAATCAAAATTATAGTATGATGAGCAAATTTTGCTTTTTCTTCAGCTCCTTTATCAAACTTTGAAGTTGTGACGAAAACGCCTTTGCTAGTGTCCCCACTCATTGCTCCTATGAAATTCCGTATATCTTTTTCACGGACTTTGTTTGAATCAAACCTCTTTGCTTGAATATAAATCTTATCAAGACCTAATTTGTCCTCATTGATGATTCCATCTATTCCGCCATCTCCAGATTTTGGTGTTTCAATAAAGTCCCCATATCCCATTTTTTTAAGTAGAATTAAAATGACTTTTTCAAAATAGTAGGGGTCTATGGTTTTTAATTTATCTAGAAGATCAGTTTTAGTTTGATTTTCAATTTCTAAGAACCCTTTATCAATTAAGTCCTGCGGAGTGGAACTTTGAATTTCCGTGTCTTTGGAAATGCCCTTAGTTTTCTCTTCTGAGTAAAATTCAAATAGGTTGTTGTCTTCTTGAATTTCTTTTAAGGAAAGCTCATCTTTTTGTTTAAGTCCTTTATCAGTTATTTGGGTCATCCCTCTTTTGGGGAAAAATATATAGCCACCTTTTTTAAGGTATGATTTGCCCCAAGCAATTCTATTTTGAATCAGGATTTCACCGCTTTTTGTCCTCTCATTTAATAATTCTTCTGGGAGATTTGAGTAATATTTCTTTATCACTTTTCTAATTAACTCTCTCGAATGAATTGCTTCTCCATCGCTGAGGATATCTAAAATGGGATTAAAAGTTTCATGGAACTTCGGTATTTCTGATTTTGCCATTTTCAAATTTCAAATTAAATAATATGTATATCCGCTTTGTTACCAGTAAATAGATAAAAGCGACTTAAAAGATGGTATACTCTAACTTTGAGGCCGCTTCGGTCTTCGGTCATCGGTCTTCCAGCCAACCAAGCAAAGAATCTAAGGTGACTGGCATCATTGCGGATAATCATATTAAATATTAAATAATTTTAAATTCTCACCCCGCCCAGCCTTCTCTATCCAAACTTCGATACTGGATAGCCTCAGCCAAATGCTCGACTTTGATTTCTTCAGTTCCAGAAATATCAGCAATAGTCCTGGCTACTTTCAGAATTCGGTCATAGGCTCGTGCGGATAATCCCAAACGTTCCATGGCAGTTTTCAGAAGCATCTTACCCGCTTCATTGATCTGGCAGATTTGTTTGGTCAAATGTGAAGGCATCATGGCATTGCAAAAAACTTCCGGATTCCCCTTGAATCGTTCTTTTTGTTTTTCTCGACCTTTGATCACTCGTTCCCGAATTTCTTTGCTAGACTCTGTTTTTCGGGTGGAAGTCATCTCGTCAAACTTCACCGGAGTCACTTCTACGTGAAGGTCAATACGATCTAGTAGGGGGCCAGATACTTTATTCAAATAGCGCTGCACTATTCCTGGCCCGCATACACATTCCTTTTCTGGATGATTATAGTAGCCACAAGGGCATGGGTTCATGCTAGCAATCAGCATAAAATTGGCAGGAAAATCCACCGAAACCTTCGCTCTGGAAATCGTAACTCTTCTCTCTTCCAGCGGCTGGCGCATTACTTCGAGCACCGTGCGCTTGAATTCTGGCAATTCATCCAGAAAAAGTACGCCGTTGTGTGCAAGAGAAATTTCGCCAGGCTGAGGATTTCCTCCTCCTCCCACAAGTGCGACATCGCTGATGGTATGATGTGGCGATCTGAAAGGGCGATTAGCTAGTAAAGATCCATTTCTGCCTAGCTTCCCAGCAACGGAGTGTATTTTAGTTGTTTCCAGCGCTTCCACCAAAGTCAGCGGTGGAAGAATCGAAGGGAGACGTTTGGCAAGCATGGTTTTACCTGCTCCCGGAGGGCCAATCATGATCACGTTATGACCACCGGCAGCAGCGATTTCCATAGCTCTTTTGATATTTTCTTGACCTTGTACATCTGCAAAATCAAATTCAATATCATCCAGTGAATGATAGAAAATCTCTCGAGTATCCGTTACCAAAGGCGCTATTTCCAGGTCACCCATCAAAAAGTCTGTAGCCTGTTGCATTGTCTCCACACCAATAATGTCCAAACTATTGACAATAGAGGCTTCTTTTGCGTTTTCCACAGGAAGGATAAATCCCTTGAATCCCTTCTTTCGGGCTTCAATTGCAATAGGTAAGACACCTTTTATTGGTCGGAGATTACCATCAAGCGAAAGTTCTCCCATGATCACGTAATCTCCCAAAGCCGGAAATTCGACCTGCTCGGATGCTTGCAAAATCCCCATTGCTATTGGCAAGTCATATGCCGAACCTTCCTTTCGGATGTCTGCAGGAGCAAGATTGATGACGACTTTTTGCCGAGGCATTCTGTATCCAAAATATTTTAAGGCACTTTCTACCCGTTGTTGAGATTCTTTCACAGCAGAGTCAGGTAAACCGACCATGAAGAAACTGGTTCCTTGTCCTACATTCACCTCTATAGTGATGATATTCGCATCTACGCCTGATACTGCGCTTCCAAAAGTTTTAGCTACCATATTTTACAAAAAAAGGAAACCTGAATGATTTCCTTAATATAAGCCTTTCGTAAAATTAAATTCTTATTACATACTTGAATTTTACTTTGTCTGATTCCGATTCAATTTATGGCTTGGGAAGCACCTTGTTTTCTAGCGCCCAGTTTTGCCAAAGGCTGTCTAATTCAGCTACTACCTCAGGGTGTTTTTCCGATACATTTCTGGTTTCAGTGGCGTCTTCGTCGATTCGGAATAGCTGCCATGGCTCCCTGGCATCCAAAGTAACCAGTTTCCACTCTTTCGTTCGGACTGATCTCCCACCTTCATGCTCGTTGAAAAGTATGGGATGTCCTTCCCGCTGTTTACCTTGAAATACGGGAAGTAAACTTTTTCCAGCGATCGGTTTGATTTTATTGCCTGCAAAATCACTTGGATATTCAGCTCCTGCCGCGTCGATGAAAGTTGCCATAAAGTCCATGACATGCCCAATCTGATTAGAAATACTTCCTTTTTCTGCAGTGATTCCAGCAGGCCAAAATGCTATCATTGGCGTATGGACCCCACCTTCGAATGACTCCATTTTCCAGTAGCGAAAAGGCGTGTTGGATACATTTGACCAGCGCTGTCCGATAGAGGTGAAAGTCGTTTGTGGTCCTGGCATCACATCTTTTTCCACCGGGTAATCGATTGGCTCACCTTTCCTCGTTTGGCTCGGTCGATCAAAACCAGGCCCATAACGCATACTACTTTCTGAGCTAGCGCCATTATCACTCAAAAACACGATCAGGGTATTTTCCAATTGACCGGTTTCCTTAAGCGTTTCTATTATTCTACCAATTCCCTGATCCATATTATCGATCATTGCTGCGTGCACAGCCATGGCCCTTGCGTCAAATTCCTTATCTGGATTATCTTCCCAACTGAGTTCATTTCCCCATCTTTCAGAAAGAGGATAGTCAGCCTCATCGATTATTCCCAACTCCAACAACTTTTTATATCGATTTTCCCGAATCTTATCCCAGCCAACTTTATACGTGTCTTGGTATTTTTCTATATCCTTCGGCAACGCATGAAGCGGCCAATGGGGTGCGGTGTGTGCTACATAGAGGAAAAATGGTTTTTCCTGCTGTGCAAACTCTCGAATGTAAACAGAAGCTGTATCATTGATCGCGTCAGTGTGGTAATAGTTTGCCGGAACTTCAGTCACAGGCTCAGTGCCATTGACTAAGCTAAAAGGGTCAAAAAAGTCTACCACGCCCCAGATATTTCCAAAATACTTCTCAAACCCCCGATTAGTTGGGTATTGCTCAATCGGTGAAAAAAGTGGATGCTCTTCCTGATGATTCAGCCAAGCCAATTGCTTTTCAGGTGTGTCTTGAACCACTGTGTTGGAAACATGCCATTTCCCAACCATTCCGGTTCTATAGCCAGAGCTTTTCAAAACTTCAGCGATAGTTACTGCCGAATTGGAAATGTGGCCTCGGTAAGCCTCTTGCCCTGTATCGGTGGTCATCTGACCGATTCCAGCTTGGTGATTATAGAGTCCTGTGAGCAAAGAGGCTCTAGTTGGGCAACATCGTGAAGTATTGTAAAATTGTGTAAACCGTATTCCTTGGCTTGCCAACCAGTCGAGATTTGGGGTTTCTATTTCACCACCAAAACTTCCTAGGTCTGAAAACCCTAAATCATCTGCCAATATCAGGATGATGTTAGGCTTTCTAACTTCTTCTTGCTTTGGTTTTGTTTGACAGGAAAAAGCAAGAATCACTAGGCTTATGCCGGTTAATAAATTCAAGTACTTTTTCTGAAAAAATAATTGAGAGTTCATATTGGGTATTTATTGAGTGATAGGATGTAAAGATTGGAATATCTTTTTCCACAGGATGCTATTTTTTAGCCAGTTTCTAGAAAAAAGCCATCAATCCAATAAAACTGTTTCGAAAAAAATAAGGAAACCGTGTGGCTTCCTTATGTGATTCTTGTTAATTCATCTAAGAACTACTCTGTAATATTTTGCCTCGGCGGGATTTTGCTTTGATCAGGTTCCGTGGGTTTTGTTGGTTTGCTAGCAGGAGCATTTGGGCGTACGGCAGGATGCTCAAAGTCATATATCTTAGCTTTGAGTGCATTCGTTTCGCTTTCCATCTTCTTGATTTGGGACGAAAGACTACTGTACGCTGCATAGCTGCTTCCCCACGCGGCTAGAAAAAAGATCATCCCGATGAGGATAATAGTGACCATGGAATCTGAGGTGATTTCTTCCATTCCAAAGAGCCCACCAAGGGTCTCGAAGGCAACGAAGAAAATAAGAAAAGCACCAAAATAGACCAAAAGGGCTATTTGAAGTATTTGGTGAAGTTTTTTCATATGATTATAATTTAATTTTTAGCTGAAATATGGAATCTTGCAACAAAGAGAATGATCCTATTTTACTTGATCTTCGACATGCTCGATTTCATAGGTTTTAAAATTAGTATTAACGAATATACTAAACCGACTGAATACTAGAAAGCTTCTGATACAAGCCATCAATTTGACTCAAGTCAGCGTGTGTTCCTCTTTGCACGATTTCTCCGCGCTCTATCACTAAGATTTCATCCGCATGTTGGATAGTGCTTAGCCTATGTGCGATGACGAGTGTAGTTCTATTACTCATTAATTTCGTCAGGGCTTCCTGTACCAAAAGTTCAGATTCCGAATCCAGTGCAGAAGTTGCCTCGTCGAGAATCAAAATCGGCGGGTTCTTTAGGACTGCTCTTGCGATACTTAAACGCTGACGCTGGCCACCAGAAAGTTTGGAGCCACGCTCCCCGATGCTGCTTTGATAGCCATCTTCCATTTTCTCAATAAACTCGTGAGCATTGGCAATTTTCGCAGCTTCCATCACTTGGAACTCTGTCGCGCCTTCTACTCCAAACGCGATATTATTAAATACCGTGTCGTTGAACAGAATGGACTCTTGGGTTACAATACCCATCAGGCTGCGCAAATCTTTTAGATCAAAATCTTTCAAGTTTGTTCCATCAAGCAAAATCTCACCGGCGCTAGGATCATAAAAGCGTGGAATTAGATCTGCCAAAGTAGATTTACCGCCTCCCGAAGGGCCAACCAAAGCGATTGTTTTTCCTCGATCAAGCGTAAAGTTGATATTCTTTAAGACCAGTTGATCTTCGTAAGCAAAACTTACATTTTTGACCTCAACCGAATTTTCAAATGAATTCAATCGAACTGGAGATGTGGCGGAATATACTTGGGAGGGCGTATCCACTACTGTGAAAACCCGTTCTGCTGAAGCAATACCTCTTTGAATGCTACTTACTGCTCTGGAGATTTCCTTGGCAGGATTGAGTACTTGAGTGAAAATAATGATGTAAGTAATGAAGTCAGAAGCGCCAAGATCGGAGCTGCCACTAAGAACCATGCTTCCTCCATATACTAGAATCCCCGCCACTACGAAGACACCTAAAAACTGGGAAATAGGAGAGGCGAGTTCATTCTTGCGAGCCATGTTTACATTGACATCGGCATAGAAATCAGTTTCTCCATCAAACTTGTTTTTCATAAAACCTTCAGCGTTGAAGGCTTTGATCACCCGCATACCGCCCAGTGCTTCATCTAGAATATTCACAATACGGCCCAGTGACTGTTGACTTTGAACTGCCTTCTTTTTTAGTCTTCTCGTGATTCCTCCAATGATGGCTCCAGAGATAGGGATGATCAAAATGGTGAAAAGTGTCAATTTCACTGACATGAAGAACAGCACAGAGAAATATAGAATAATGGTGGCAGGCTCACGGAAAACCACCCTTAGCGACTGTACAATGGTGTTTTCTACTTCTTGCACGTCATTGGTCATTTTTGACATCAGGTCGCCTTTTCGCTCGTTGGAAAAGTACCCGATGTGTAGGCCGCTGACATGCTCAAAAATATCCATCCGCATTCTCTTGATTACGATTGCCCGAACTTTGGCTAAAACTACGCCTGATAAATAAGTAAAAAGGTTGGAGAGAAATACCGATACAACGATGATAATACAGACGTAAAACAGCGTTCCCATCTTCCCATACTCTTCAGCGACTTGCAGGAAATTGTAATTAAAGAGGTGGGAGAAATACTCTATGGAAAAGTTGAATTCAGGCTTATCAGCATACTGCGCTAATGACTCTGGATCAACCTGCTCGAAAATCACATCGAAAAGTGGCTTCAATAAGGTGAAATTCAGAAGCCCAAAAACGATGGAAAGAAAAGCGTAGATAATATAAGTAGGCACGAATTTCCAGTAAGGCTTGGCATAAGAGAGAATTCGTAAATAGGTCTTCATAAACTAATATTCGTGGAATAATCTCGCAAGTTACGCAAAAATGGCAGGGGAGGTTCCTTGTTAGTAGTTGTAATCAGGTCGTGTAAAGTTCCATCGGAAAGCCAATTGAAGGTATTGGGAAGTTTCTGGGCTATCCAAATCCTGTGCTGTTCTTCTCCGAAATGTGTGCGATGCATCGATAAAGAAATTATGCTTTAGCATGTAGGTGGCATTCAGGTTGGTTTGCACCACCGTATTCTCAATTCCCTGACCAATTACATTTCCAAATAATCCAGTCGGACTTCCTTCCAATCTATTTTTCAAGACATCTCCACCCCAGTTGGTTTCTTCGTCTGGATCTGCTCCATAGAGTTGGTGCATTCCCGTAAATGTTAGATTTAGCTTTGGAATCGGCTGATAGCGGATTATACCGATGAATTCTCTGAAATTTGCTCCGCGTGGATGAGTCAAAGGAGTTCTCCAGTTGGAGTAAGATTGGTAATCGAATTTTTCCTGAAAAGTATAAGGCCTCGCTTGATTCCACTCCAGCTGAAAATCTAAATTGGATACATCCAATACATCCATGTACTTGTAGCCCATTTGTACCCCGTATTTATTGCGTTTTGAGTTTTTGCCATCTATCCCAAAAAACTCATTGAATACAAACTCATCCAAGGCAAACTGTCCATAGAGTTCCATTCCAGGAGTGAAAATCCACTTTCCGTCCAAGCCAAGCATGACTTTGTCTGGCGTTCCTTGCTGCTGCTCCACCCATCGAAGGAAAATTATAGGGTTGAAATAATTAAAGTTTACCTCCTCGGTCATTACAGAGGAGAAGAAACCCAAGTTGAGATTCTTACCAACATTCATCGCAAGCCTGCTGAAAGCGAAAAATTTCTGAGGATATTTCCCGTCCGTTGGTCTACCTCTATCATAAAAGGCGTCTGCCGTCATTTGACTCCAAATATTTGTTAGCTGAAACTTCCAAACTTGTGTGTTTAGCTTTATGAACATATAAGGATTGGAAAAATCAGATAGCAAAAAGGATCTATAACCTTCTCCGATGAAGTTGCGGTCATGGCCAGCTTCTACTTGGATGTGCTTCGTGATATTAAAGCTCACATGTCCCAGTGCTGAGAAATAACTATAGCCATCTCCATTGTATTCCTTCCAAAATCCTTCGCCTGGCACAGCACCATTATGCTCGGTATAGCCTTTGACCCAGCTTGGAAAAAATGCCTCGGAAGAAGTGAAATAGGTGTAAAATCCAACTTTATTATCTATCGAGCCTCTTAAAACTACTCCACGAGAAAGGCGGTTTGGATTTCGGTCATTATCAGGTTCTATCCCACCATTCAAGTACAAAACGGGACTTACATGGATATCGAATTCATCACTAGTATAGTATGCAAAGTCTCCAGGTCTCTTATAAATCGCGTTGAATAAAGGTTTTTTGGAATGTGGAGTTTCCCTACTAACAAACTCCCAATTGTCTTGACTTAAATAAGCAAGATTAAACCGATCAACGCTAGTTCGGATAACCGCGTCATTGGCAATACTATCAAGAAATTGAGCTACATGGTCTCGTCGGTAAGGCTTTGCCCCTGTATGAAATACAGGATTGTTTTTACCCTGAAGAATTTCGTAGCGCTCGATTTTATGATAGTAGTCCCGGTCATATGGGATGTAGTTTCCTTGTGCAAAGGCAAAAAGTGGAAGAAAAAATAAGCTTACTAAAATAAGTAGCCTGAGGCTTAGGTGGTGTTTGTATAGCTTTAGCATTGGCTAAATCTAAAAAACATTCCTGAAATTGAGATACTATTCAGACGTATGAAATTCTCGGCTATTTATCCTCTATAGAACCAAGTCGATATTTATACTCTCCGGGAGTTCGTCAAGTTTTTTTCTTTTTTAGGGGAAAAGCCCTTGTTTTGCCGGTATAGTTCTACTTTTTGAAACCTTTTGACCAATTGACTTATAAATACTTGGCAAAGATTTGGTGAGTTTTGTGAAAAAGCCTAGCTTTGTGCCTCATTTGAAAGAGGTACATAATAACTAGCAATAATATGAAAGCTGATATCCATCCAAACTATAGAGACGTCGTTTTCTACGACACTTCTAGCGAGTTTAAATTTCTTACTAAGTCAACTATCGAAACAAGCGAAACTATCACTTGGGAAGATGGCAACGAATATCCTTTGTTCAAGGTCGAAGTGAGCTCTGAATCTCACCCGTTCTACACAGGTAAGAAAATGATGCTTGATACTGCGGGTCGTGTTGAGAAATTCAACAGAAGATACGCTAAGAAGTAATTCTTCTTTATATCAGGCTAAAAAGTCTCCCGGAGCATGGATTCCGGGAGACTTTTTTATTTTTGCCTCATGGACTCAATTTTGTTGTTTGATGATCCCGCCATACGAGGATCATTGCTCCCTTTTACTTTTACCAGACCTGTAGCGGAAATCCGCGTAGGAATACTGAAGATTTCTGAGAAATGGGAGAAAATATCTGGAGCATCGGTTTCATTTCTTACCCAAGATTACCTCCAAGCTAAATTTCCTCGGAGTACCGGAAATGCATTGGCAATCAATGGCGCTTGGCTTCCTGACAACAAAAGTCTTAAGCTGTTACAAGCTCTTTCAACTAATCAAGCCCTTTACTTCGGCAAAACACTGATCGCTACCTATATCGGCGAAACGGAAAAGAATCTGGCTGCTGTGAAAGGTAAAGAGATAGTTCAACTTGAATATGAGCCTACTTTATTGTTGAAAACTTGGAATATATTCCAATTCAATGGCGCAGAAATCAAAAAGGATTTTGAGCTAATTACAAAAGGAAGGAAATCGGCAAAGATCACAGATCCTCATACTAAAGTGTATTCACCCGAAAATATCTTCGTCGAAGAAGGAGCTGTCATTCGAGCAGCTGTTTTGAACGCGGAGAATGGACCTATTTACATTGGGGAAAATACCGAGATTCAGGAAGGTTCGATGATTCGTGGGCCTTTTGCGCTTTGCGAAAGCTCTACTGTAAATATGGGTTCCAAAATAAAAGGTGATACTACCGTCGGTCCGTATTCCAAAGTAGGAGGGGAACTGTCCAACTCGGTGATCTTTGGCTTCAGCAATAAAGGTCACGAAGGGTTTTTGGGCAATTCCGTGATCGGAGAATGGTGCAATATGGGCGCTGATACGAATACCAGCAACTTGAAAAATAATTACTCTCCAGTTAAACTTTGGGATTATACCGTCGGAAATTACTCCAATACCGGTTTGCAGTTCTGTGGACTGATGATGGGTGATCATTCCAAGTGTGGGATCAATTCCATGTTTAATACCGGGACTGTGGTTGGGATTGGCTCAAATATTTTCGGTCCCGGATTTCCACGTAAATTTATTCCTTCATTTGCTTGGGGTGGAGAGGAAGGATTCTCTACCTTTTTGTTTCCAAAATTTCTAGAGACAGCCAAAGCAGTAGTGGCTCGCAGGGGACTTGAATTGAATGTGGAAGAACAAGAAATCTTACGCACGATTTTCGAAATGTCCAAAAACTATAGAATTTGGGAAACCTCATCCTGATTAATTAATTCATGCAATTCGCAGCTATACCGGGACTTCCCGAAACCAAAGAAAACCTAATCAATGCCGTCAAAAACAATCATTTGGCGCATGCCTTGTTGTTTCATGGACCTGAAGGTTCGGCTAATTTGACCATGGCGCTGGCGCTGTGTACTTATTTGTACTGTGAAAATCCCGGGGAAACCGATTCCTGTGGTACTTGTGCTTCTTGCCAGCGGATGAGTCGATTAGTTATTCCGGATTTGAATTTTGCTTTTCCGACGATCGCCAAAGCAAAGGAAGATGATAAGGATGACGAGGAAAAAGTGGACATATTGACAAGCTGGAGGAAGTTTGCCACGGAGCAGCCTTACGGAAATGTTCATGATTTTATCTATTTCAACAATTTCGAAAAGAAGCAATTAAATATCTCCAAAGGAGCAGCTCGTAAAATTATCCAGGCTCTTTCTTTGATGTCTTTCGAAGGAGGATACAAGATCATGATGATTTGGGCACCTGAGTTTCTTCATCCGTCTGCGGCAAATGCGCTTCTGAAGATTTTGGAAGAACCACAGCCTAAAACTCTATTTATCCTGGTTACTGGGGCTGCAGACCAGTTGCTTACGACGATCCTTTCCAGAACTCAAAAAGTAACGATAAGGGGTTTTGCGGACGAAGAGGTGAGAAATCATCTTATCGCTAAAGGCCTATGTGACGAGGCTTCTGCGGATCAGATTGCAATGCTCGCTGATGGAAATCTTAGAGAGGCTTATCGTCTGGTAGATCAGGTAGAAGATTTGCAGGTGAGAAAAATCAGAGAGTGGTTTCTCTCCTGCTACAAGGCAGATTTCAAAAGCATTTTTGGGCTCGCTGATGATTTTCACAAATCTGATAAAGAAGCGCAAAAATCACTTGTGCTGACGGGCTTAAATGTGCTCCGAGAGATTCTTCTGAAAAATGCGGGTTTGGATGAGTTGCTACGGACGCATGACGAGGACCGTACATTTGTAAATAATATCTCAGGAAAAATCCTCAAAGAGGAGCATGTGGGCAAGTTGTATGGTGATTTCAATACAGCTCATTATCACCTGGAAAGAAATGGTAACGCCAAATTTATCTTCACAGATTTATCTATGAACGTGACTAGATTAATGGCTAAAATCAGCTGATATGGATCAGAAAATAATAGGTAGAAAAGAGAAAATCTCACTTCCCAAATTAGGTCTGAATTTAGTCTGGGCTAAGGTAGATACTGGAGCTTATACAAGTAGTATTCACGCGGAGAACTTAGAAGTAGTTGAGGAGAATGGTAAAAGGATTCTACGGTTTCAACCTTTGCTGCCTGGGCATAAATCCTACACGGGAGAAATGGTTACCTTTGAGCACTTCAGAGAGAAAAAAGTAAAAAATTCTTTTGGCCACGCTGAATTCCGCTACTTGATAGAAACTACCTTTGAGCTAGCAGGTGAAAGTTATTCGGCAGAATTTACACTATCAGATCGGTCAAGTATGAGAAATGCAATACTCCTCGGGCGAAAGATCTTAAAAAATCGTTTTCTTGTGGATGTGTCAAAGGTCAATTTGGCCAGAGCATACAGAGTAAAATAACATATTTCCTGATCCACGTTACGAGTCATAGACGGGACTCCCACCATATAATAATTTTCTAATGAAATCGAGCAAAACGAAAGCTTCATTTCAAAGAATGATTGTTCTTTGCGAGATTCCTCCCGATAGCAATCAGGATGACCATAAAATTCAATTTTAAACAGATGAAAATTGCAATCCTTTCCAGGAACCCAAATTTATATTCTACAAAGAGACTTTTTGAAGCAATTCTAAAGGCAGGTCATGAGGCACTGATTGTAAATCATAGTATTTGTGATTTGATCATCGAGCAGGAAGGGCCTTCCATTATTTATAAAGGCGAAAAACTAACTGATATTGATGCAATTATCCCAAGAATTGGAGCTTCAGTGACGTTTTACGGGACAGCCGTGGTTCGTCAGTTTGAACTCATGGGTGCTTTTTCTGCAGTAAATTCCCAGGCGATTGTACGAAGCAGAGACAAACTGAGAAGCTTGCAAATCTTATCAAGTGCGGGGCTTGGGATGCCCAAAACAGCGTTCACCAATTTTTCCAAAGGTGGAGAGAAGCAAATTATTGAGCATGTGGGCGGTGCGCCACTGATTATCAAGTTATTGGAAGGAACTCAAGGGCTAGGAGTAGTTTTAGCAGAAACCCGAAAAGCAAGTCAGTCCGTGATTGAAGCATTTCATGGGTTGAAAGCGAGAATTATTATTCAGGAATTCATCAAAGAAGCCAAAGGAGCAGATATCCGAGCGTTCATCGTCAATGGCAAAGTGGTAGGAGCGATGAAACGCCAAGGAGCTGAAGGTGAATTCAGATCTAATCTTCACCGTGGAGGTAAAGCTACTGTAATCAAGCTAAGTCGTGCGGAAAAAGCTGCTGCATTGGGTGCTGCAAAAGCGCTAGGTCTGGACGTGGCTGGAGTAGATATGCTTCAGTCGGCGAGAGGCCCGTTGATCCTGGAAGTGAACAGCTCTCCTGGACTTGAAGGAATAGAGAAAGCTACAGGAATCGATGTGGCAGGCTCCATCATTAAATTTATAGAAGAAGGCGTGAATAAGCGCCCTATGAAAATATCGAGTCAATGAGTAACCAAGTGAAAATAGGTACGCGCGGAAGCAGATTAGCGCTTTGGCAGGCGTACCATGTAGAGGAGCTTTTACAAAAAGCTGGTCTGAGTACAGAAATTGTAATCATCGACACCAAAGGCGATCAAATTCTGGACGTTTCCATTGCCAAGATTGGTAGCAAGGGGGTTTTTACACAGGAATTGGAAGATCAATTACTGGACGGACGGATTGATATCGCAGTTCACAGCGCCAAGGATATGCAGTCCAATTTGCCAGATGGTTTTGAAATCATAGCGTTTACTAAGCGCGAAAAAGAAAATGATGTGCTTGTCTCTCACGATAAATCAGTTTCTCTGAAGAAGGAAGTTGTCCTAGGGACTTCTTCTACCCGTCGCGTATCTACTTTGAAGCATTTTTACCCACATGTGAAAACTGTGGAGGTACGTGGGAATCTGCAAACTAGAATCCGAAAGATGGAGGAGGGACTTTGTGATGCGCTATTGCTTGCCTATGCGGGTGCACATCGGATGGAGTATGATCATATGATTGTGGAAGAATTGGATTTAGATGAATTCACTCCAGCGGTTGGTCAAGGTTCAGTTGCCATCGAAGTGGCTAAAAAATTGGATTCGGAGTTAGAAGCGAAGATAACTAAAGCTTGCAATCATCTGGAAACCTCCCTGAGACTTCGTGCTGAGCGAGCATATTTGAGAGTTTTGGAAGGGGGCTGTAGCATTCCTGTTTTTGCGCTAGCAAATCTTGAAGGAGATCAGCTAAGCCTAAAAGGTGGGATCGTGAGTTTGGATGGGAAAGAGCGGATTTCCATCGTTGTGGAAGGCGACTCTGCCAATCCAGAAAAACTAGGTCAGGAGCTTGCAGATAAGGTTTTTGCAGCGGGTGGAAAAGTCATATTGGATCAAATCAAACTAACGTTAAATAAATGAGATTTCTAAGAACCTTACTTGTGCTCTTCCTTTGCGCGAGCTCTTTTGCCTGTGCTGCAGACAAAGATTACGTGGTGACGATTTCAACAAGTCACGGAGATATTGTAGCGGTGTTGTTTGATGATACGCCTGAGCATAAGTCCAATTTCATCAAATTGGCGGAGGCGGGGAGGTTTGACTCTACCGAATTCCAGCGGGTGATGAAGAATTTCATGATTCAAGGTGGAGATGTTTTTACAAAAGAAAATCTTCCACCTCAGGAATGGCCGACGTTACCGGCCGAAATCAGGCCTAAGTATTTCCACAAAAAAGGGATGATCGCTGCCGCACGTCAGCCTGATGGAATCAATCCAGAGCGTCGCTCAAACGGTTCTCAATTTTACATCACTATTGGAAAGGTCTATGATGAGCTTGAGCTCACGACTGACATGCAGGAGCTTCAAAAAGCCCTGATGAAGTACATGGAGCTGGGTAGTCAGGAAGAATTGAAAAATGAATACATCCGCCTTTACAATGAACAGAAGTTCGATAGTTTGACCAATTTGATTCTATCCAAAAGAGATGAACTGGAAAAGTCACTCAATGTGAACTTGACAAAGGATTATACCAAAGAGCAAATCGAAGCCTATACAACCGTGGGTGGAGTACCGCACTTGGACAAGGAATACACCGTTTTTGGAGAAGTAATCCAAGGATTGGAAGTGGCCGAGGAGATTTCAAATACTACGACAAACACTAGAGATAGGCCAATTGAGCCGGTTTATATGACAGTGAAAGTGGAGAAAATGTCCCGAAAGAAAATCGAAAAGGAATATGGCTACAGCTACCCAGATGGCAAATAAGAAAAAGATATTTATCACTGGGGCGAATGGCTTGCTAGGTCAAAAGCTGGTTTCTCAATTAGTCGAAAAAGGTGATTTTCAGATTTTCGCTAGTGGCAAAGGTGAGTGCAGGTTACCTGGAGAAGGATTCAAATATGTGTCTCTGGAGATTACGAATGCATCAGAAGTAGAGAAAACCTTGGCTGAAATAAAGCCAGATATCATTATTCATGGTGCCGCAATGACACATGTGGATCAGTGTGAGCTGAATCAGGAGGCTTGCTACGATTCCAATGTCAATGCTACAGCTTACCTAGTCAAAGCAGCGGAAGCCGCAAAAGCTCATTTTATTTTCGTTTCCACAGATTTTATTTTTTCAGGGGAAGAAGGTCCCTTGGACGAAAATGCTGAAGCTGCACCTGTAAATTACTACGGCGAGACCAAACTTGAAGCCGAGCAAAGTGTCATTGCATCGAAGACCAAATGGGCAATAGTACGAACTGTTTTGGTATTTGGGATTGCACATGATTTGAGTCGATCCAATATTGTGCTTTGGGTGAAATCCTCTCTTGAAGCAGGCAAGGAAATTCAAGTTGTGGATGATCAATTCCGCACCCCAACGCTTGCTGAGGACTTAGCAACAGGATGTATTTTAATCGCTGAGTATGAAGCCGAAGGAATATTTAATATCTCGGGGCCAGACTTTTTGACTCCTTATGAAATGGCAAATATCACCGCAGACTATTTTGGTTTGAATAAGAATTTAATCAAGCGGGCAGATTCAACCACTTTTACTCAACCAGCAAAAAGACCTTTAAAAACAGGTTTTGTAATCAAAAAAGCCCGAGAACAGCTTGGTTTCGAACCGAAAAGTTTCCGAACGGCAATTGGTATTTTGGCAAAACAAATTATCTTAGCCCGCTCTTAAAAAGCAGTTTATACACCCTAATTTAACTTTAAAATAACTTATGGCATCAATCAACGAAACCGAAGAAAGAGGCGAATTTGGTTCTAGTTTAGGATTCATAATGGCCGCAGCCGGTTCTGCCGTAGGTCTTGGGAACATTTGGAGATTCCCCTATTTAGTGGGTGAAAATGGAGGCGGAGCCTTTGTCTTTGTTTATATTTTATGCGTGCTGTTTATAGCATTACCGCTACTATTTAACGAGATAGCACTTGGTAGAAAATCCGGTAAAAACCCAATCGGAGCTATACGAGACACAGGAGGAAATAAGTTTTGGCAGCTTGCAGGCGTTCTCTGTGTGCTAGTCTGTTTTTTCGTTTTTAGTTACTATTCCGTTATTGCGGGCTGGACCGTCGGCTATATTATCACCGAAATCATCAATGTTCCTGTTGACTTTGCGGAGTTTGTGGAGACACCATTGTATGTGATTCCTTTGACTTTCATATTTATATTGATGACTATCCTGATTGTATTGGGTGGGGTGTCAGGAGGTATTGAGAAAGCATCTAAATTTTTGATGCCGGTACTTTTTATTATCATCATTTTCATTGCTGGCAGAGCGGTTACCTTGGAAGGTGCAGGAGCGGGTATTGAGTACTATTTGAAGCCTGACTTCAGCAAAATTAATCCTGCAGTTATACTTCAGGCACTTGGTCAAGCCTTCTTTTCTATGTCGGTGGGTTGGGGTCTGATGATTACATTTGGTTCTTATTTGCCTAAGAAGTCTAATATCATTCAATCAGCAGGATGGATTGCAGGTATGGATACTTCAGTTGCACTTTTGGGAGGATTGATGGTGTTTCCTGCGCTATTTGCACTACTTCCTGGCAAGGATCCGGCAGCAGGTCCAGCATTGGTTTTTGACGTATTGCCAAAGGTATTTGCAGCTATGCCAGGTGGTCATATTGTTGGAGCTTTGTTCTTTATTCTATTGATGGTGGCGGCGTTGACCTCTACTATTTCTATGCTTGAAGTTCCTGTAGCCTATATGATTGACGATAGAAAGTGGGGTAGAAAAAAAGCAACTTGGACGATTGGTTTGGCTGCAATGGCACTATCAGTTCCTTCAGCATTGTCACAGATTCCGGGTACATTCTTTAACTCGTTACACATCAATTTCTTTGGCAATAGGCTAGAAGGCTTCTTCGGAATTATGGACTTTGTGTTCGGTACGTTTGCGGTGATCGTGATTTGTTTGATGCTGGCACTTTACACAGGTTGGGCATCAAAGATCTCTGATTATGCTGACGAATTGAAGTTGGGAGCCCCTAAGTTTAAAGGTCCTTTCAGAGCAGGTTGGATATTCTTCGTGAAGTGGATATGTCCAATCGTAATTATTTTACTAATCCTAAATATGGTCGGAGTGTTCGGTACAGCTCAAGCGGCATAAAATAAACTCATTGAAATAGAACTTGAAAAGGAAGTCTTCGGGCTTCCTTTTTTTTTTGTATTTCAAGTGTAACAATAGCGCTCACGGAGTACACGCGGAGGGAACAACTCTGACTTTTTCTAATTTTGGGTGAATGTTCTATTAGTAGGTTGGTTCGAAAACTGATTACTTAATACTGATCACTGATGACTTTTCAAATCAAACCTTCCACCGGATTTTTCTTGTTGGCAAGGGAATTGCTAATTTTTCTTAAAATCTTTCGTTACTAAGCTTACTAAACCAATAATCATAAAACCATGAAAAAACTTATTCTTTCTCTGGCTCTGTTGGCATTTGCGCTAACTGGCTATTCGCAGGGCTTTTCTCTAGGTCCGAAAGTAGGTCTTAGCCAAACACAGCTCGATCTCAAAAGTGATGATTTCAAAAACGGAGATTCTAAATTTGGCTACCATGTAGGATTATTCGCTAGAATAGGGCTAGGGCCGCTTTATTTACAGCCTGAAGTATTGTATACGCAGACCCAAGGGCAGTTTACCTTTAATCCGGCAGATGCTCCAATTCAGGACTACGAAGCAGATTTTAATCGAGTGGATATCCCGCTTATGGTGGGATTAAAGATGTTTAAAGTGCTAAGAATTCAAGCTGGTCCCATAGCAAGTATCAATGTTAACTCTGAGCTGAAAGATGCAGGTCAGACGGTTCAAAATGCCAAGTTTGAAGATGCTACTATTGGCTATCAGGCAGGCCTTGGTTTGGATATAGGAAACCTGATTATTGATGCCAAATACGAGAGTTCATTGGATAAGATTACGGGGAGCATGGGGAAGTTTAGCACAGACCAGCGGGTGAATCAATGGATTCTCTCTGTTGGATTTAGGTTATTCTAAAACCTCAAAACTCAAAAAAATCCCGATTGATGAATTTCAATCGGGATTTTTTATGCGCTTGCTTTAGCCCTAGTGGGGACAAAGTTTGACGAAAAGGCCCTGGTTTTATCGGTTATCGTCTGTCTGTTGTCCTGTTTCTCCAGAAGCTGGACTGAAAGGGGAATTCTAAGTGCAAGAATTTTTCGCCAAAAAGCAACGAAGGTTCGTGAACTACCTGATTATTGAATTTGAAAATTGAGAATTGTTCATTTACTTCTCCACTATTCGTGTTTTGTATATCACCGAGTAGTCTTTTTCTACTTCAGAAAAATTAAGGTTAAACCAGATCTCATCCCGTGAGGCTATTTTGGCGATGTTACTGAGGAGTTCATTTTTCTCTATGATTTTGCTCACAGATTCACCATCAAACAGCACATTTCCCGTTGTGTTGTATTTGTCTGCCAGTTCAAAGATTTTACTGAAGTCCTCGCTTGCTTCTGAAGTAACCTCATTTGCCTCCTCATCTGTGAGACCGGAAGTGTAATAAATCAGGAAGGCTCCATCCTCCAGTTTTTCCACCGAATTAATAGAACCTAGTAGGAAGTCCCTTATGTCAAATGCCCCATTCTCGAGTTTCTTGTCCGGATTTCTTTCTTCAAATTCCAGGAAGGAAACAATTTTGGAATAAGCTGGAGTATCCAGATTACTCAGGGAATAAGAGAAAAGTTTAGGTTCATTTCTGAAGATAATAAACAAGGAATCTGCGGTAACGTCAAAAACTGGGTGGTAGTCAAAGGCTTGGAATCCAGCTTCCGGGGTTAAAAATTTTGAAGACGTAGGAAAAGGAATGATTGGTTCATATTCCCCCGAGCTAAAATTCACTTTCTCAAGATTAGTGTATTTAGTTAGGTCTCCTCTATCAGGATGTCTTCCTTGTATTTTGAAATAGAGATTATCTCCACTTTTGATGATGGCTTTGGAATACGAGACCACAAGATTTGCGAAGCCTTGGAACTCCGGCTCCATTTTTCTAATGAGGTTACCTTCCAAACTGTATTGGTAAATTGCTTTTGTGGTAGGAAGAAGGAATTCACTATTGTTGATGAAGATTGCTTTGCCACTTTTACCACTGTTGTAATCTTCCGGACCTTCTCCACTTCTGTTGTACTGATGTAGAATTGAACCTTCAGAATCGGTGACTAATATTTCCCCAGTATTCTGATCCATCATCAAGTACTTGCTGTTATCAGGACTGATGTCCAACAACACCAGATTCCCCAGATAATCCACCACCAGCGAATCATAAATCTCAAATTCTAACGCTTTCTCCGATAGCGGAGTAGAGGGTTTGGTTTCTTCTTGTTCGCCTGAGCAGGATAAGATGCTGATCGCAAAAGGTAGAAGGTATAAGTAGTGAAGTTTTTTCATTTTTTTATCAATTGTAGTTTATAAAGAGTCAAGTAATCCTGCTCTTCTCCTATGTACTCGTCATTTCGAAGTGCGAAGAAGGGTTTGTCTAAGGATTCTATGTTTAGGATTCTTCCAATTCTATAGGAGAGGTTGATTTCATTGGAAAGCGTGGAGTCAGGGTTTATAATTTTTATAATCTGTCTCTGATGGTCCTTGTGTTGGGGAAAGTTTTCTGGTTTTTTCAATTCATACTGGGCATATATTTCTTCTGAAATCCCTTCTGTATATAGTAAAAAAATGCCCTGTTTAGTTGGGAAGAATTGTTGGATACTAGCATCTCTCATTCTACTGAACGAAATGTATTCGTAGGGTTTGGAGTGCTCCCCATTGTCTAGAAATTTTGTTGGTTCAAAGTTGTAGGTATGCAAGTATGCATTGTTTTGAGAAAGGTCGTACACATGAACCAATGGCTCGTTTTCCAATGCTAGGTATAGGTAGTTTTCCAAAACTACGAATTGGAGAAAAGGACGTTCGTAATACTTGTCCGTAGAATAACGGGAGGATTTTGGAATCCTGATAATCGGTTCGGATGTCTCAGTTGCAGCATCAATTTTTTCAAGTAAATAATGGTCTCTGAAAAAATGTGGGTCATACGGGTTAGCACCATCCCTACCTGGATAATAGGAAATGATTTTCCCATCCCATACGTCAAGGTTTTTCAATAGCCCACCTCCGTCTTTGGCTTCGGTAGGAAATTCAAGTTTAATCTCCTTTTTAAATGATAAATCTGGGTTGATCTCATACAGCCATCCTACGAAACTTGCTGCTATTATTTCGCCATCTTCTAGGATCTTGATTTGAGTCGGATACTGAACTTTTCCCGGCCCTTCCTTAGGATAGGAATGCTCATGAAGTATTTTTCCATTGTTATCAAATTTGATCAGTTTGTTTTCTTTGAAATTAAAAATAACTCCTTCATTATTTTTGAAATCTCCTCCATCCACTGTTCCCAAATAATCCACCTGAATCGAATCTACGATTTGCAGTTCCCATTCATTGGAGCTTATCGACTGGTTTTCTGCTTCATTCTTCGGAGATGAACAGGCAAAAGCCAGCAGGATTGAGCAGATAAAAAGCGTATAATTATTTTTCATTTCTGAACCAGTTGCAGTTTATAAAAAGTTAAGTAATCCTGCTCTTCACCTATGTAGTCGTCATTTCGGAGGGCGTAGAAAGGCTCTGTAGGATTCTCTATGGCAAAGATTTGTTTAACCTTTTTAGAAATGGGAATCTCGTTTGACCAGCCTTTTTCAGTGTCATACACTTTGAAATAAGATTGGTTCAATTCAGCTAGTCTAGGGAAGTCCTCAGGGAACGTGAAGTTTTGTGAGCCGAAAACATCTTCCGAAATCCCTTCTGAATAGTGAACCACAAGGTGTTTCTGATTTGCAAATACTCCAAAAATATTCCCTTCGACCAATTTTTCGTAGTTGTAGTTTTCGTATTTATCTTTCAATTCCGGAGCTTCTATAAATTTCGTTGGGTTAAGATCTATGGTCTCAATGTGCCTTCCAGAGTCAAGCAGGTCAAACCTGTGAACTTTTGGCTCATTGTTGAAGTAGAGTAATAAGTCATTTTCAATTGTCGTAAATGATATTGAAGGTCTCTCATAAAGTAAGCCTGTACTGAATTTTGATGTTTCAGGCGTTCGGATTAGAGGGCTGCTTTCTCCAGTTGCAGGATTAAGCATTTCGAGCAAGAAATAGTCTCTTAAGTAGTTTTCAGTAAAAGGCCCTACCTCATCTCTTCCCGTATAGTAAAGAATTATTTTATCCTGCCAGAACTCGAATGATTTCGCATCCATTAACCCGCCATGTACGGGGGCTGCAAAGGGCATTTGGATTTCTCGTTTAACCGACAGATCCTCGTTTAATTCATAATATGGGCCACCATGGTTGCCTATATATGGATTGCTAGTAGGGTCAATTTTTACAGTGGAGATAAAAGAAATTGAATTTGGGCCGTCTTTGGGAAATGCTTTGGTAGAGAGGACCTTTCCTTCATAATCGATTTTGATTACTGTGTTCGCGGTATAATCATACAGCAAACCCATTCCCTCTCTAAAATCTCCAGTGGAAATATTTCCCATATAATCCACCTGAATAGAATCAAGAACTTGGAGTTCCCATTCAGTCGACGTTTCAGATGCTACTTTTTCAGTTTTTTCCGAAGAGGAGCAGGAGAGAAAGGCCAATGCTAAAGAGACTGTTAAAATGTTTCTGTAGTTCATTTCTCAATCAATTTCATTTTATAAATTCTTAAAAAATCCTCTTCTACATCCGGATCTGGAAGTCGTTGAAACCATGCAAAACCTCCTCCGCTGGCATAAGTTTGGCCAACGGTATTGGTAGGTAGCGGCACAGTTCCTAGATAATTAAGATCTGCTAAATCATACACTAGGGTGCCTTTCGATACTTCCTCTTCTATTTTTAGAGACATAGCTCTGGCTTCCTCTTCTTTTCCATTCATCCACAAAGCCTCAACCTCCTTAGACTTAACTGGATCCCTTCCAGAATAGAAATTCAGTAACAGCAAATCATCAAGAATATGAATATTTCTAATAGCTGCAGTGCCTCCCCGGTTTTCAATTTTCCCATCCTTAAATTTTTCCCGTTCCTTTCCTTCCGGTATAAGAAATCCAGGGATATTTAGCTGAATTACAGTATCAAGCGTTACGGTGGTGGTACTTAGCTGGTAAACATAAAGTTGGGGATCTCCGCCGTGTACCACATATACTGTTTTTCCATTGGCTTCGTATGCAGGACTGTAGTCACTTGGGTTAAACCCCATTCCATTCAAAAAATGACTTCCTTTCTCAAAAGGAATAATTTCAGCCATGGTTTCGTTTGACACATCCACGAGCTCCAATGCCCGATATTCGTCGTAGAATTCCTGTTCGCCCGGAAAGGAGTTGTCTGGGCGCACTGATATTGGAAGGAGATAAGTTTTATCGTTAATAGTAGCTGATTCGAGTGATTTTCCTATAATAGTGCGGGACGATAACGTGCCCAATGATTCGGGATGAGAGATTTTTTTCACCATAGTTCCGTCCAAATCATAAATGAATAAGCCATTTGCTCCAAAGACAGCTAACTGATCCTCCCCGTAGAAGCCTGGGGATTCTAGTTTAAAGCCATAAGCATCTGGAGTATCTTCTTCTTTGGAAAAAGTGTGGATAAGCTTTCCTTCAGCATCCGTAATAATTATTTCTTTGCTTGGGAAATCAAAAAAAATCAATTTGGAGCCCTCTGAACTAACATCTGTAAGCATAGGATTTCCAAGGTATTCTAGATCCAAAGAGTCCGCCAGTTCCCAGGAAAGTTGAAATTGTTGGTCGGATGACTTTTCAGTAGTTTCTGAAGTAGAACAGGAGGAAAAGACTAGAATAAGAACTGGTAGGACTAGTATTTTATATCTCATTTCTCAATCAATTTCATTTTATAAATTCTTAAAAAATCCTCTTCTACATTCGGGTCGGGTGTTCTTTGAAAATAAAGAGAATCATTACTTGCCATAAAACCAGCTTGATTTACACCAGAAGGAAAATCAAGTGTTCCCAAATAAGAGAAAGTCTTTTCATCAAAAACTAGGATGCCGGGTTTTGTATTTAATGATCCTTGGCTATAGATTGCTTCTCCTTCCTCTTCCTTACCCGAGGCCCATAGAGCCCTTGCTTCTTCTATGATTCTTGGATCTATACCTGGGTAGTAGTGGACAAGTATTTTCCCGTCTTGAACCAAAATATTCCGGATAGCTGCTGTGCCTCCATTAATGGAGACACTTCCCGGAGAAAACTCAGTTCTTGGTTTGCCCTCCACTACATAGAAATCGGGAATATCAAGGTAAATAGCGGTGTCGAGGTTCGCCTCTTCTGGAGAAAAATCATAAATATAAAGCGTAGGATCTGAGCCGTGGGACAGATATAATTTATCGCTTTGCACATCGTAAGCTGGAGCATAATCACTTTGATCATAGCCCATCCCATCAAGGAATTTGCTCTCTGGTTCGAAAGGCCCGAAGTCCTGCATTTCTCCAGTTTCCAAATCAACCAGCTCAACGGCTTTGTAAGTATCGTAGAATTTCTGCTCGCCAGGGTAGGTATCGCGTGACCGAAATGACTTAGTTATGAGGTATTCTTTTCCTCCAAGTGTGATTATTTTAGCTGTTAATCCTGGCATTGACATGGATCCTGCACTTCCCATAGCTTCAGCATGATCAATTTTTTTGATCAAAGTACCACCCAGGTCATAGATAAATATCCCTCGCATGCCTATGAGGATCACCCGGTCATTTCCCCAAAGAATTGGCAATTCCAGTTTGAACCCATAAGCGTCAGGAGTATCTTCTTTTTTGGAAAATTGATGAAGAATCTCTCCGTTGGGATTTGTGATGATAGTCTCACTTGAAGGAAAATCGAAAAAGGAAACAAGGCTGCCCTCCTTATTTACTGAAGCCATCAAAGGATTGCCGAGGATTTCTAAATCTAAGGAGTCAACCAAGTCTATGGAGAGTTCGATTGGAGTTGTTTCTGTTACAGTTTCTTCATTTTCACAGGAAAAAAGCCCTAATGATAGGACTAAAATTAGATATACTTGATTTTTCTGCATTTGACTAATAAGAGTTTGAGGAATAGAAGAATAAGATAGTAGTAAAACTTTTCGCACCAAAAAAAACTCAGCCATTTAACTGAGTTTTAATTTTTTAACCAATTACATTTCCTTCATCATCCCATTGAATGATCGTCCCTCGGTCTTCTGGTTTGAGGTATTGAGCAATGTATTTTTCTTCTAATTGCACTCCATGTTTGCTCATCACTTCCTGAGGTACGCCATCCCAGGCATTAGGGGTATTTCCTACATAACCCATGTATTTCCAGCCTGCTTCGGTAGAGAAATAGCCTGAGCAAGTAAGATTTCTGAGCATATTGAACCAGCGGACCCCACCTTCATATTCAGGCTTAGCTGTATCTGGCCAAGCTACCTCGTCCACGATTTGCATGACTTCGGTTTCGTTTAATTGATTGAATGTTCTCCCGAATTTCTCGTCGGCTTCGAAATCCAGCCACATCAATCCTCCCCGCATGCGGGTTTGATTTCCTGGCTGATCTTTCATCATAAATTCCATAAAATCCACCACGCCGATTTCAGTAGCAGCGGGAGACTCCTCGTCTTTTGGCATGATGATATCTACCAAGGTGCTCAGCTTTTTTCGCTCAGCCTCGGTAAAAAATGTTTCGGAAAGTAATTCCAGATCACGTTGTATTTCTTCGTCAGTTCTACCACCGATTGTGGTGCCAGCTAATAGTGCGTTTTCTGGCAAAGCCTGCTCTTCAGGTGAACACCCGGTTAGTATTAGACCCGTACCGATAGTGCCGGTAAAGAGCAATTTGAGGTTTTCTCTTCTGTTCATGGCTTAAATGTTTTTCTTTTTCAGTTCTGAAATGATGTAGTCTGAGGTTCTCCAGCTCAAGGCCAAGATTGTCCAAGTTGGATTTTTATCTGCTTGGGACACAAATGATCCAGCGTCTACCACAAAGAGATTTTTGCAATCGTGTGCTTGGGAATTTGAGTTCAAAACTGATGTTTTTGGATCGTTGCCCATTCTTGCTGTACCTACTTCGTGAATGATTCTGCCTGGTGCAGCTAGGCCGTAAAGGGTGTCTGCTCCTGGTTTGGTACCCAGTAATTGTGCTCCGGCACCAGTTAGGATTTCTTCAAAAGTATCCTGCATATGCTTGGCCTGATTGATTTCCTGATCTGTCCATTTGTAATTGAACCGCAGTACAGGAATTCCAAATTTGTCTACTACAGTTGGATCGATTTCGCAGTAATTGTCAAATCTCGGCACGCTTTCTCCCCGGCCAGACATGCCTACGGTAGATCCATAGATTTGACGAATGTCTTTTTTAAGACCTACGCCATAGCCGCCATTAGGACTAGGTTTACCGAATTCGTCTGTGATGTACTTTCTCATGGAGTCCATATTTCCTCCTGCACCGTAGCCAGGTTGTCCCATTCCCCCGCCATATTCTATATGATAGCCTCTGGCGAAATCCAGTTTTTTATTGTCCAGCCACCATGGAGTGTACATATGCATACCGCCCGTACCGTCTTCATTGTATCGTTCTCGGCCCATCAAGTCCGGGATGATTCCCGATCTGCTTGCTCCAGTAGAGTCGTGTAGGTAATGACCCAAAACTCCTGAGCTATTGCCGATTCCGTTGGGATGTGTCTTGGACTTCGAGTTCAGCATGATCCGTGAAGTCTCACAAGCGGACGCCCCTAGCACTACTACATTTGACTTTAGCTTATATTCTTTCATGTCGGCCTTGCTGACAAAAGAAACTCCCGTTGCTTTACCTGAATCATCGGTTGTGACCTTTCTTACCATACTGTGGGTGTAAAGATCCACTTTTCCCTGCTTCATCGCCGGATGAACCAGGCAAGTTCCAGCTGAGAAATCCGCATAAACCTGACATGCCCGATTACATTGGCGACAGAAAAAACATGCGCCACGCTCTTTGTTGATTGGCCTCGTCAGAATGGAAAGCCTTGACGGAATCATTGGGATGCTGGCGGCGGTTGTGCCTTTTTTCAGGTAAAGCTCATGGAGTCTAGGCTTTGGGGGAGGGAGGAAAAAGCCATCCGGCTCATTATAAATACCTTCTTTGCTACCGTAGACACCGATCAATTTATCTACTTTATCATAGTATGGCTTGACATCGTCGTAGCCTATTGGCCAGTCATCTCCCAGTCCATCTATGCTGGCTCTTTTGAAATCATTTGGGCCAAATCTTAATGAGATTCTACCCCAGTGGTTGGTTCGGCCGCCGACCATTCTGGATCGGAACCAGTCAAATTCTGAATCGCCTTTTCTGGTGTAGGGTTCGCCCTCTATTTCCCAGCCTCCGATAGCCGCATCAAAATCTCCAAAGGGGCGGATCTGAGTACCGGCTCCTCTACGTGGTGATTCCCATGGTGGTCTGAGTTGGGTGCGATCCTCTTCTTTGGCGGGGTCGAAATCACCTCCAGCCTCGATGACAGCGACTGAGAGTCCGGCTTCAGAGAGAATTTTGGAGGCCATTCCGCCACCTGCTCCGGATCCTACAATTATCACATCGTAAGAATCCCCGGAAGTTTTGATTTGAAAGCTCATCTATAAAAATTATTTTGGAAGATAAAATATAGTATTTAAATATTTGGTTTGAAACAAGAGCTAAACTATTCTAGTATAGCCATATTACGGGAAATCCATTTTTGGATTTAAACATGGCTTAAGTTTTCTCTTTCAGTTGAGATTAAAGGGCTTTTTAAATTTTTAATAGTTCTTGATTGGGGTCTTTGTGTCTATGAATAAAACTCTATATGGTAATCTGTAATGATGCCAGTCACCTTATAGTCTTTGCTTATCTGGTTGGAAGACACAATTCTTAAGTTTAACGTACCCTACATTCCTTTTGCCACCATACTGGTAGAAAAGCGGATATACATAAAACTCTATTCCATATTGAAAGCTGATTATCAATTGTAATTTTATTTATTTACTGTCTCAATATAAGAGTGGATTAAATTTTAGATTCAATGAAAAAAATAATTATTAATTTTTGTCCAACAGGCATGGTTCCTACAAAGGAGTTGACCAAATATGTCCCGATATCTCCTCAAGAAATAATTGAAGATACTCATAGAGCTTTTGAAATGGGTATCACTATAGCCCATTTGCATGCAAGAGAGGCAAGTGGTGTACCTACCTATAAATCTGCAATTTACCGAGATATTTTTGAGGGTGTTCGGAAACATTGTCCCGGATTGATTATTTGTGGAAGTAGTTCTGGTAGAAATTTTCCGGAAATAGAAAAAAGATCTGAGTTACTTGAATTGCGCCCAGATATGTGTTCATTGACTCTTTCCTCCTTGAATTTCATAAATCAAGCTTCCATAAATGACCCAGAAATAATCATAGCTTTGGCTGAGAAAATGAAAGAAAAGGGTGTGGTGCCGGAGTTGGAATGTTTTAATCTTGGCATGATAAATTACGGCAAGTATTTAATCAAAAAGGGGATTTTAGAAGGGCCATTTTATTGGAACTTGCTTTTCGGAAATATTGCTGGGTTTCAAGCTAGTTTTGCCCAAATTGGTGTTGCCATGCAAGAAATTCCCGTTAATCATATGGTAAGTTTTGCAGGCTTAGGGGACTGCCAATTGCAAATGAATTCTCTGGCAATTTCATTTGGCTATGGAGTGAGAATCGGATTAGAAGATAATATTTGGTTTGATGCCAAGAAGACAAAGAAAGCTTCCAATCTTGATCTTTTGACCCGAGTCCATGGGCTCATGGAAATCCATGAAGCAGAACTTTTTCAGTCCGAAGATTTAGGAACGTTAGGTTTCTATAATAGCTTTAACCAAAACCTAGTTTAACAAAAATTCTATGCAGTTTTTTTATGGTGTTGAGTATCTTGGTGGAAATAAGCGTATAAATATAATTCAGCCATTGGTATCTGTTTGTGTACCTACTTTTCAACATTATCAATACATCCAAAAATGCCTTGATAGTATTCTTTCTCAGAGGACCAATTTCACATATGAAATAATAATTGGAGAGGATGACAGTTCTGATGGTACTAAAGACATTTGCCTTAGTTATGCGGAGTTAAACCAAGATAAAATCAGGCTTTTTTTAAGAAGGGATGAGGATAAGATGATTAGAAATGGCCGTAAAACAGGTAGACTAAATCATCTTGCGCTTTACCAAAGTGCCAGAGGAAAATACGTTTGTATTTGCGATGGGGATGATTATTGGGTCAACGAGCAAAAACTTCAGCTCCAAGTAGACTTCATGGAAAAATATCCTACTGCATCTCTCTGTATAACTGATACTGACATTAAAGGAGGTCTAGTTAGTAGGCCAGCTGACCTCCCTGAGAAGTTTCATGTTTTTTCACCATACGAGCTGAGGAAGAAGAATTATTTTGGTCATATTTCCAGTTGGATGATGAGAAATGAGATGGAGGAATTACTTAATAATAGAATAGTGTTGAAGACTGAAATAATAGATATGGTGGTATTCACATTTTATAAAAATAGGGGAGACACTATTTTCATCCCAATAGTGACATCAGTTTATAACTTGAACCCAAATGGGATTTTCAGAGGTAGGTCAAGTTTGGAAAATTGGAAAACTATGGTGACTATGAACTGGCATTTATTTTATTTTCTGCATAATGACCCAGTTCAATTAACACGAAGTTTTTTATATTCTCTAAGAAGATTTTTTGTTAATTTCCTTAAATAATTGAATCGTATACTTTTACTTATTCCCTTTCTCTTGCAATTTCAGACTCAATTAAATTTATAATTCAAAATAATAAAAATATACTTTTAGGTCATGGTGATGGAGGGATTCCAAATACTATGGATTTGGAATCAGAGCAGTATGCATGTAGAGATTTTGATGTGATTAAAAATGTTTATCCACCAAATTGTACTGTTCAAAATCACTTATATCAAGCTAATTTTATTTTTGAGCAAGATTATGAGTTTGAAAAAAAATTGGACTTACCTGTCGAATGTGGTGTGCATAATCCCCCTGTCTCCTTTATTATTTTGAATTATTTCCTTAATAATTATGGGGTTTATGCAAAGAGGTATATCAATTTAATCCACCCTAGGACTTATATGGCTCCCAACTCTTCAATGTCAAATGGGATAATGGTTTAGCCAATGGTAGTAATTTCTTCAATGGCAACAATAAGGCTTGGTGTGACTATTAAGCGAGCTTTCTCAGTTGGACATCGTTCTATATTGGAGGATTTTGTGACTGTTAATCCTGGAGCAATACTTTGAGGATTTGTTGAGGTTGGTGAAGGTATAGTAATTGGTTCAGGAGAAGTGATGTCTATTAATATCAAAATAGATTTACGATGTTTGATAGGGGCCGATAGCGTAGTTACAAAAGATATTCCAGTTGAAGTATTTGCTTATGGAAGTCCATGCAATCCAATTCAAAAAAATGAAGTATGGTCAAAGATTTCCAATAGTATTTAATTAGAAACCAACCAGTATTACGAAAAGGAAACCATTATTAAAGATTATTCCAGGTTTTTTTGAATATATGGCCAAATCGTCTCAAATACAATTTGATGTCCTTCTTCTGTTGGGTGAATGCCGTCTGGCAAGTTAAGTTCTTTGATCCCGCCTACATTTTCCAGCAGGAAAGGAATAAGTGTGACGTCTTTCTCTTCTGCTACTGCAGGGTAAATTTCGGTGAATTCTCTCGCATAGTCTGTGCCCATGTTAGGCGGGATTTGCATTCCCGCCAAAATGATTTTAGTATCTGGGTATTTCTCCCGAACCTTGTCGATAATGAGCATCAGGTTTTTCTTGGTTTCACTAATTGCTATCCCCCGGAGTCCATCATTTCCTCCGAGTTCTAATACAAAGATATCCGGCTTTTCTTCCAGAAACCAGTCCAATCTTCCAACTCCACCTGCTGTTGTTTCCCCGCTTAGCCCACCATTGATGACTCTATAGTTCAATCCCAAACTATCGATTCTTTGCTGCGTCAATCCGGCAAAACCATCCTCAGGATCGATTCCGTATGCCGCTGTGAGGCTATTGCCAAAGAATAGGATAGTTTTTTGATCTGCTTTTGTCTCTTCAGCTTTTTCAGAAATCACTTCCTGCTTGGTGGTTTCTGTCTGCTTTTCAGAACAAGAAACGGCGGCTAAAGTGAAAAGAAGCGCTACGGGTATGAAGAATGAGTTTAGGTTTTTGAATCGCATGGAAATCTCAAATGTGAATTGTAAAACTATATACCCAAAAGGATTTCTGAGTAAAAGGTTCATCATTTTTAGTAAAAATAAGGTTTGAAATACCTCTGCTGTAAGGATGTTTGTTGATTAATGAGGCTATTGCTATCTTCCAAAAACTATCTAGGGGCTTTGCCGTTTAGCATATTTACCTCTTTTCCCTACCCAAGTACAGCACATGAATATTTTATCAGTTTCAAACCTGAGTAAGGTTTATACAAGTGGCAGCAGAAAACTGACTGTCCTAGACGAGGTTACATTTGACATTAAATCTGGAGAAATCATTTCTATTGTTGGTCCATCGGGCAGCGGGAAAACCACCTTACTCGGGCTTTGTGCTGGATTGGATTCGGGTTCTACCGGCAGTGTGGTCCTTGACGGTAATTCATTGGAAAAGCTCTCTGAGGATCAGAGAGCAGCAGTCCGTAACCAAAGCGTAGGCTTTATATTTCAGAATTTCCAGCTTTTGCCTACGCTTACTGCATTGGAAAATGTAATGGTGCCTCTTGAGCTTAAGAAAAGAAAAGATGCCAGAAAAAAGGCCCAGGAACTGCTGGATAAAGTAGGCTTGGGAAATAGAGGAACGCATTATCCTACCCAGCTTTCTGGAGGTGAGCAGCAGCGGGTTTCAATTGCTAGAGCTTTTGCAAATGAGCCTAAAATACTATTCGCAGATGAGCCCACAGGAAATCTGGATACTGAAACTGGGGAAATGATCGAGAAATTGATTTTTGATCTGAATAAAGAAGAAGGTACTACACTGGTTTTGGTGACACATGATTTGGAATTGGCAGCGAAAACGCAGCGAATCATTCATATCAAAGGTGGTAAAATACAGGAGGAAGCACATGCCTGATTTTGGATGGATTTTGAAGATGGCGTTTCGGGATTTCCGGAAAAACATCTCTAGACTTTTGCTTTTCGTCAGCAGCATAGTGGTAGGCATAGCCGCTTTGGTTGCGATCAGTAGTTTTGGTGAGAATCTTACCAAAGATATAGACAGTCAGGCTAAGGAGCTGTTGGGAGCTGACTTGGTGTTGGAAAATAATCAAGCCCTGGGCGATCAGCCTATAGATTCTCTGGCTGTAGAGACGGCTTCGGAGGTAAATTTTGCTTCTATGGTGGCCTATCCAGCCACCGGTGCCAGTCGTTTGACGCAAGTTCGTGCCTTGGAAGGAGCTTTCCCATTTTATGGAGCTTTGGAAACCATCCCAGAGGCAGGTGATGCTGATTTCAGGAGTGGCGGGAAAAAGGCTTTGGTTGAAAAAGCACTTTTAGCCCAATTTGGGGCTGAGGTAGGTGATGTGATTAAAGTTGGAAATGTAGAGTTTTCTGTCGTTGGAGAACTGCAAGCGGTTCCAGGTCAAACGGGAATTACTGCAACAGTAGCTCCGGCGGTATATATTCCCATGGAGTTTTTGGAAGAAACTGGCCTCGTGCAATACGGTAGCCGGGTGAACTACAACCGATACTACCAGTTTGCTCCCAATACAAACGTGGATGAATTGATCAAACCATTTGAAGATCAGTGGGAGATCGACCGAGTGGATGCTGATACCGTGGAGGATCAAAAACGTTCCACAGGTAGGTCATTTGCCAACATGTCTAACTTCCTAAGTTTGGTAGCATTCATCGCACTCTTGCTAGGGTGTGTGGGTGTGGCTAGTGCAGTGAATGTATTTGTGAAGGAGAAACTTGGTTCAGTGGCTGTTTTGCGTTGTCTCGGTGTTTCTTCGAGAGATGTGCTATTGATCTACTTAGTTGAGATCATGATTATGGGGATGGTTGGAGCAGTACTTGGAGCTTTTCTGGGTACGTTGCTTCAATTTGTCCTGCCTGCTGTCTTTGCAGATTTTCTACCGGTGGAGGTCTCTTTTGGGATTTCTTGGCTTTCTGTAGGGTTTGGAGTGATTACGGGATTATTTGTCTCAGTATTGTTTGCACTTTTGCCATTGCTGAAAGTACGGAATGTGTCTCCTATGGCGACCTTACGGCCTGAGACAGGGGATACTACTTTGCTGAAAGATCCACTTCGCTGGTTGGTGATTGTAGGAATACTCGCATTCATCTGGGGATTTAGCTTCTATTTATTGGATCGGGTTGATTTTGCGTTTGGGTTTACAGGTTTTGTCGTTTTTGCCTTCGGTATACTTTGGGCCGTAGCCCAAGCAATTATTTGGGCTGTCAGGAAGTTTCTGCCAATTTCTTTCACTTATACGCTACGTCAGTCTTTGGCCAATCTTTACCGACCAAATAACCAGACAGTTTCCTTGATTGCAACAATTGGTTTGGGAACAGCGATGATTTCTACACTCTTTTTCCTCCAAAACCAATTGCTGGAAGAAGCAAAGTTTGCAGATAAGGAAGACCAGCCAAACATGTTGATGTTTGATATTCAGACTGCTCAACTGGAGGATGTCAAAGCTAAAATAATCTCCCGCGATCTACCCATCATGCAGGAGGTGCCGATAGTGACGATGAATCTGAATGCGATCAACGGAATTGACAAGCAAGCCAATGAAGAATTGCCTGATGAGGAGGATTATTCCAGGTGGATTTACAATCGTGAATTTCGGGTGACCTATCGAGATTCATTGATTTCTTCAGAGACGTTGACTTCTGGAGAGCTTATTCCTGTGGGAGCCCGCGGGGATAGTGTGTTTGTGAGTTTTGAAAAAGGATTTGCAGAGGGGAACGGTTTGAAAATAGGCGATCAGATAGAGTTTAATGTCCAAGGCCGTCCGATCCAGACATTCGTGGGTAGCTTTCGGGATGTGAAATTCAACCAAGTTTCCACTAATTTCCTGGTGCTATTTCCAAATGGAGTATTAGATCAAGCGCCTAAATTCCATGTGCTGATCACCAAAACCAAGAATGACAGAGAAGCAGGAGATGTGCAGGCTGAAATTGTACGTCAGTTTCCAAATATCTCCATCATAAATCTTGGGACGATAGTAGCGACGCTGGAAGAGATCTTGGGGAAAATCAGCTTTGTAATTCAGTTTATGGCCTTTTTCAGTATTGCTACTGGAGTTTTGGTGTTGATCAGTTCATTGATCATCAGCAAATATCAGCGGATGCGGGAGAGTATTTTGCTTCGGACGCTTGGAGCGAGCTCTGCCATAGTGAGCAAAATCAATACGTTGGAATATTTCTTTCTGGGCAGCCTGGCGTCGCTTTCAGGGATTATTTTGTCTTTTGGAGCTACATGGCTTTTGAGTGAGTTTGTGTTCAATATCCCATTCCGCGGAGCTTGGCTAGAGGCATTGATCCTTTATTTGGCTATCACAAGTTTGACGATAGTTTTGGGTTGGCTGAATGGACGTAAGATTATTAAACAAGCTCCAATGGAGATATTGAGGGGAACTTGAGAAGTTAGAAGGTAAAAATATGAAATCTGAAAAGGCTCACAGGGAATGATGTGGGTCTTTTTTATTGTTTGTTTAAATTTATAGGAGATGGACTTTTTTGGTTTCATATGGCATGAAAATGAGGACTTCAACCATGCAATTTGAAAGTTAAACTTTCAAATTGCATGGTTTTTAGGTTTGAATAGGCTTTGGAGTCGAAGGGAAGTGTGAACGAAGATGGGTTGAAAGTCTGGGTAGGTGAAAAAGAAAAAGCCCGCTTTTCAGCGAGCTTTTGTACCCAGAGCCGGAGTCGAACCGGCACGCCTTGCGGCATTGGTGTTTGAGACCAACGCGTCTACCGATTCCGCCATCTGGGCATTAACTTTTAAAACGTAAACGGTTGTTCGGTATGCAACTCGTTTAATTTCCGAAGGTAAGTCTATCGTCCCGATAGCTATCGGGACCACCACTTGGGCATTCGGTAAGTCTGGCCTTACACCTGACTTGGCTCCGTCACTTGCGTAACGGGATGCAAATATGAGGAAAGAATCTTTTTTCTACAAACTCATTTCCTTACTTCCTCGATTTTTTTTGAACTGAAAGCTACAGGTCGATCTGCAAAAAGCCTTTTGGTGTACGTCCATACCGTTTTAAAAAGCTCAGAATCACGGTATTGATTCAAGTGTTCTTCGCTTTTCCAATGGCTGTGGGTGAGAAAAATAGTTGCGTCATTCTCATCTTGCCAAAGCTCTAAATGCTGACATCCGGGAAAATTCCGGATCGAATCCTTATTCGCATGGAAGTTCGTCAAAAAACCAGCTACTCCTTCTGGCTTGAAAGTCATTCTTACAACTCGGATTAGCATTAGGCATGGAAGGTTACGTAAACGACACTGTCGTATTTTAGACCGAGCAAATCACCGCCATGGCCATGGTTTATTCCGATTTCCAATAAGTTCAAGCTGTTGAAGAAAGCGAAGCAGTCTCCTGGTTCCACCTGATCGTAGCCATTGTGAAGTTTGTTCACAGACTCACGGCCAAATTCTATGGTGAATTTGCCTGGGTTTAACTTTTCGAATACTTCTTTATTAATATTTGTGATCAGGTTTCCATAGCGGTCTACTCGCAGAACATGACCGGTGATGTGCTCGCGAGTAGCTTTAGGATGTCGCGACATGAGTTTTCGGAAGTTTTTCAGTGGTCCACCGAAATCATGAATAGCAGCTCCACTGGCGACTTTTGCAGCGATGGGTGCTAAAATATCTTTTGTAGGAAACGTAGAATCTTTCAAATGTATATCTGCAAACTGAACCATTATGCCCGGCTCGTGATCTGCCAACAGACTTAAAATCCCATTATTTGGTCCTACAAAAATGTGCTCTTCAAGCTTTACACCGATATACCCATGTGTGATACTTCCCGTAGTGTTTAAGGATACCAGATGGACGGTACCTTTAGGAAAATCTCGGAACGTCGATCGTAATACAAATGCAGCATGAGCTATATCAAATGCCTCGATATTGTGAGAAATATCGATGATGTTTAACTGTGGATTTACGGCAAGCATTTTAGCTTTTACTGCCGGTACGTAGTAATCTTTGTCCCCAAAATCTGAGAGGAATGTAACCAATGCCATAGAAGCAAGTCAATTAAAATTTTTGTACTTTTGTTTAGGAGGGATTTGAACAAAAATAGAAATTTTATTCTTCTACCTTCAAGGATAATCTAATCAATAATAAGAGTTTGGTCGAAAAAGTAATCACGTTAGAAAATGTTCCCTTGGCAGAATTTCTAGGCGAAGCCAATGAGAATATACGGCAAATTGCCGCTGCCTTTCCCCAAAGTAAAATTATTTCTCGAGGTAATGAGATCCGTATCCAAGGCGGAGCTCCTGAGATTCTGAGGATTAACGATGTTCTGAATTTATTATTGGAGCACGTGGATCGATTCGGTCATATCACTCCTGAGAATGTCAAAGACTACCTCGATGTCGAAGGAGTTCCTTTTGAGGAGGCTAACAGGGATCAGGTTATTGTTTTTGGAAACAAAGGGATAGTAATCAAGCCTAAGTCAGCTAATCAACGAAAACTGGTTGAATCTGCCATGCAGAATGATCTGGTTTTTGCCTTAGGGCCTGCTGGTACGGGTAAAACATATATTGCAGTAGCACTTGCCGTTCGGGCGTTGAAAAATAGGGAAGTTAAGCGGATCATCATCACTAGGCCAGCTGTGGAAGCTGGAGAGAACCTAGGATTTTTGCCTGGCGATCTACAAGAGAAATTGGATCCGTATTTAAGACCAATCTACGATGCGCTTCAGGATATGGTGCCACCCGAAAAGCTCAAATACTACCAGGAAACCCGTGTGATCGAAATTGCGCCTTTGGCATACATGCGTGGAAGGACGCTACATGATGCGTTCGTTTTGCTTGATGAAGCCCAAAACACAACAAATGAGCAGATCAAGATGTTCCTAACTCGAATGGGGCCAAATTCTAAGGTGATAATCACAGGTGATCAGACTCAGGTGGATTTGCCTGTGAGGCAAAAAAGTGGATTGTCTGAAGCGCTAAAAATCCTCAAGGATGTGAAGGGAATTGGTGTTGTAAATCTAAGTGGTAAGGACGTGATCCGACACAGACTAGTGAAGTCTATTATCGAGGCATACGAGAAAGATCATTATTACAAAGAACAAGAGAGAAATGAGTCTCAAAGTAGAAAAAATAACCCGTGATGATCAGCTGAAGGCTGCTTATAAGATCAGAGAGCAGGTTTTCGTGGTAGAACAGGGTGTGGATCCAAAGGCTGAATACGATGAGTTTGAAAGTCAGTGTTCCCATTTCTTGGCCTGTATAGATGATCAGCCTGTGGGAGCTGCACGATGGAGAATAACCCCAAATGGGGTGAAATTGGAGCGTTTTGCAGTATTAAAAGAAGTACGGGGGCAAGGCGTAGGACAAGCATTGGTCGTTGCTGTCTTGAAGGATATTGAGGCAACACCAGAGGCTAATGGGCTTAAAAAGTATCTTCATTCCCAGCTATCTGCTGTCCCGCTTTATTCAAGATTTGGATTTGAAAAAGCTGGAGATATATTTGAAGAGTGTAATATTATGCACTATAAAATGCAATTGGCTTAAGTATTGCCTCTTATTCGACAACTAATTATAGAAAAATGAAATCGAGCATAACGAAAGCGTTAAACACTGAGATGATTATTTCTTAGGCGAGACTCCATATGACCATAGAAAACTATTATAAACAGATGAAAAAAATTATTTTTACCCTTACTCTGATTCTGGCATTTGTAGTGACCGGATTTTCACAAGATGTGATTTCTAGCAGCGGTAGTTCCACTCCGAGCTATGGCGGTTTTTCAAACGAAATTCACGTCAATTTTCTTAATTTAATTTGGTTTGGGTCATTAGAAGTAGGCTATGAGCGCTACTTGAGTGATGATCATTCATTGGAATTTAAAGGCTTTATTAACGATCGTTTTGGTATTAATAATGAGAAAAATGGTAAAAAGTATAAAACCAATTCGTTACAAGCTTCCTTGAACTTTTACTTTGGTAATGGTAACAGTGGTCGTTTTTTCTTATTCCCTTTGGCTAAACTTCGATTAGGAGATTTTGAAGAACCCGCAGATGGAGGAGGAGTTCAAACAACTGATATGACAGCATTTATCCTAGGTGCTGGTGCAGGATATAAGTGGGAATTGTCTAAAAACTTTGCGTTTGGACCCTTCGCGAGTGTGGGTAGAAATTTCAGTGATGATGTTTCAGATAGATTTGCTGGTATAGAATTCAATGCAGGGTTTAATTTGGGCTATAGATTCTAACTTTACTTGAACATGCATTATTTGAAGAGCCCAGGTTGGGCTCTTTTTTTTGTCTTACCTATTTAGAAAGTTGTGAGCTTTTATGAAAAAAATGGATTAAATTAATTTTTTAATTTTTTCAATATGAGGTTTGCTGACTTTCCATTTTTACGGTATCTGCCTTTTGTTTTGATCGGGGTTTTTTGGGGCAACTCGAATGGTGCTCCTGACCTGATGGTCCTTTCAATTATACTAATCCTATTTTGGCTGGTCTATTTGATTCTAGTTTCTAAGCAGGAAAAGGGGAGGATGGTATTTCAGCCAAGCTACCTGGCTTATATGGCACTGATATTCTTTGGGGCCCTATTGGCTTTATTCAAGCAGCAACAAACCGATGTCAGCAAGGAGATTCTATATTCACAAAGCTATCTCGCTGAAGTGGTAGCCTACGATCAGCAAAAGCCTAATTCCTTTGAGAATCTTCTGGAAGTGAAATCTATTTTCGCCGATGGCGCATGGAAAGATGCACAGGGCAAAGTATTGATTTACCATCAAAATGAACAGGGGCTAAAACCAGGACATGTGTTGATGGTGAGTAAAAGTCCAGAGCAAATAGCCGCTCCGCTCAATCCCTATGAATTTGATTATCGACAATATTTGGCTAGGCAAGGGATTTTCTTCCGTCAGTTTATTGGTAAAGATTTCCAAGTTGTAGACTCGACTGCTGGTGTTGGGTTTGAGTACTTTTTGGTGAATCTGAGGCATGACATCGGTGAGATGCTCAAAACGAAAATCCCTGATGAAAACGCTGCTCAAATCGCCTTGGCGTTGCTACTTGGTCAGAAAAAAGAACTTGACCCAACTATTCGAGAAGCATACACCCAAGCAGGCGTTATGCATATTTTGGCCGTTTCAGGACTGCATGTGGGGATTATTTATGCCTTGTTCATACTGATATTAAAGCCGCTCAAATTGAAAAAAGAGAAGGCTAGACTTTATCTTCTTTTCGTCATTTTTATCATCTGGCTTTACGCTTTTCTTACGGGATTGTCACCATCTGTGGTAAGAGCGGCAACGATGTTTTCTTTGCTCACATTTGGTCAGATGCGAGAGCGGCGTCCATCGATTTATAATATCCTAGCCTTTTCAGCGATCTTGATGATTACAATTAATCCTGATGTGATCTACGAAGTCGGGTTTCAATTGTCCTATTTGGCAGTCTTGGGGATTGTGATGATTCAGCCTTTAATTCTAAATTTATGGTTGCCACGACATAAGATTCTAGAATACATCTGGCAATTGACTACAGTTAGCTTAGCGGCTCAACTGGTTACTTTTCCGCTTTCTATCTATTACTTTCATGTCTTTCCTACCTACTTCTTGATAGGGAATTTGCTGATTTTGCCACTTGCTTTTGTCATTATGCAGGTAGGAGTTCCTTTAATGATTTTCGGATGGATTCCCGTTTTGGGAGATGCTCTAGGTTGGGCTTTAAGTTGGTTGATTTGGACTCAAAATTGGGTTGCTGAAGCTATCCGATTAATTCCCGGTGGAAAACTAGATCGGCTGACCATAGGGTTTTCAGGGATGGTACTCGTTTGGGGAATACTTTTGATAGTAGCTTCTTGGGAGTTTGGGTCGAAAAGAAAATTAGCTTGGTTAGCCTTGACTTTAATCTTTCTATGGAGCACATTTCAATTGTATTCCGAATTGCATAGCCCTTCCCGAGAGCTGTTTGTCTATCAAGGAAAGAAGTCTCAGTTGTTTGATTTTTCTAATTCAGGAGAAATTTATTCTTGGAACCAAGGACTGGAAGCAGGAGAGATCAGTTATTCGGTGGACCCCAATCGAGTTCAAAAGCATTGGTCTCAGACTCCAAAATCCTTGCTTGTGCACGAGCTAGATTCTGGGAAATTGGACTTTATCGTAGCTGACTTTAGCTTTGACCCAAAACATAAAAGGCTCCAGTTTCTAAAGGCTCCAAAATCAATTTATAGTTGGTCTGATGGTGAGTGGGTTATGATGCCAGCACAAAATACGCTGGAGGTTGATTCGGTAGCATACCGAATACTTTTCTGAGTTTGATTTTGCAAAGCCTGCTATTGAAACTAACTTGATCCCAAACCCAAATTGCACTACAAATGAGCGCTGTAATCACAGAAATCTTCGATAGAATAGGAATTATCAGGCTGAATAGGCCAGAAAAACGTAACGCACTTAGCCCTGAGTTGATTAGTGGTTTGCACCAGGCTTTTGTGGAAATGAATGCAAACGAAAAAGTGAAAATTATTTTGCTTCGATCCACCGGAAAGGCATTTTGTGCAGGTGCTGATTTGGCCTATTTGCAACAACTCCAAGATTTTTCCTATGAGGAGAATTTGCAAGACAGCCGCAGATTGATGGAGTTATTTAATCTGATTTATAGCGTTCCCAAGGTCGTGATAGCGGAGATCCAAGGCCATGCGTTGGCTGGAGGATGTGGATTGGCTACGGTTTGCGATTTCGCTTTTTCTGTTCCAGAAGCTTTGTTTGGCTATACCGAAGTGAGGATTGGATTTGTTCCAGCTTTGGTTTCTGTTTTTTTGCAGGAGCAAATTGGAGCAGCCAAAACGCAGGAATTGTTACTTTCAGGCGAGTTTATTACTGCTACCAAAGCGGCAGAATTAGGATTGATTACCGGAGTGGAGCCTTCTGAGTTTTTGGAGAAATATGTTATAGAATTTGCAAGCAAGCTCATTTCCCAAAATTCCGGCTACGCAATGGGCAAAACCAAGTCCCTTTTGCGAAAGCTAAACCTAGAAAGCAGAAATAAATCTCTGGAGCTAGCTGCTGAAACTAACGCCAAAGCTCGAGCTCATGAAGACTGTAAGAAAGGAATTGCTGCTTTCTTGAATAAAACTTCGCCAGATTGGTAAATGCTGACTAGAGCTACTGAGATCCTTCAACAAGTATTTGGACATGCTGATTTTCGGCCAGTCCAGAAAGAAATAATTGAGTCAGTACTGGCAGGGAAGGACACGCTTGCGCTTTTGCCGACGGGGGGCGGGAAATCACTATGCTATCAGATTCCAGGCTTGACCATAGATGGGATTTGCCTGGTTATTAGTCCCCTGATTGCCTTGATGAAAGATCAGGTAGATGGCTTGAAGGCAAAAGGGATCAAAGCCGCCGCAATTTACTCTGGGATGAGTTATCGGGAGATTGATCGCACGCTGGACAATTGCATTTATGGAGATTATAAATTTCTTTATGTATCCCCGGAGCGCCTGAAAGCTGATCTTTTTATCGAGCGGTTTCGACAGATGAAAATTAATTTGATTGCGGTGGATGAGGCGCATTGTATTTCTCAGTGGGGTTATGATTTCCGTCCGCCTTATTTGGAGATCGCGCTGATTCGTCCTTTTCACCCCGAAGTTCCAGTTTTAGCCTTGACCGCGTCGGCTACTCCGCAGGTTTGCGCTGATATTACCGAGCGCTTGGAGATGAAAAAGCCTGCCGAATTTCATCAGAGTTTTGCCAGAAAAAACCTTAGCTACAGCGTCAGACTGGTAGAAAATAAACTGGAAAAGGGGCTGGAAATACTGCGTAGAATTGATGGGACCGCGATTTGGTATGTGAGAAATCGGCAGGGGACGCATCAAATTGCTAAGGCTTTAACGCAGATGGGAATTTCTGCTTCCGCCTATCATGCGGGCTTGTCCATGCAGGACAGAGCTCTGCGACAGGATGCCTGGATGAAGAATGAAGTTCGGGTGATGGTAAGTACCAATGCTTTTGGGATGGGAATTGATAAGCCGGATGTGCGTGTGGTGATTCATAGCGATTTGCCGGAAAATGTGGAGAATTACTATCAGGAAGCTGGACGAGCTGGGCGAGATGAGCGGAAGGCTTACGGAGTGTTATTGGCAAATAATCAGGATTTCGAAACTATTTTGAGGCGAGCAGAGCTAGTTTATCCTCCGCTAGATTTTGTAAGAAGAGTTTACCAGTGTCTCGCAAATTATTACCGGATTGCTGTAGGGAGTAACATGCTCAGCAGTTTTGATTTTGAATGGAATGAGTTTGCAAATACGTATGAGCTAGGAGTTTTGGAGACTTTTTATGCCTTGAAATTATTGGAGGAGGAGGGTTTCATTGGCTTAAGTGAAAGCTATTATTCTCCGTCCAAGATCCATTTTACCGTGGACCCCTCTCGATTATATGAGATTCAAATCGCTTACGCAAAGCTTGATCCAGTGGTGAAAATCATCATGAGAACGTATGGAGGAAATGTTTTTTCAGAATACATAAAAATTCAAGAAGCGAAACTTGCTAAGTCACTCAACATCTATGAGAGTGAGTTGATCAAATCACTAAAGCAACTGGAGCAATTGGAAGTAATGGTGTATGACCAGAGCAAGGATAAGCCTCAGATTACCTTTTTGACTCCACGTTATGACGCAGGAAAATTGCCCTTGAACTTCAAAAGAATAGAGCTTAGGAGAGCTTTGACGCTGGAAAAGGCTCAAAGTATGGTGAATTACGGGAAGCAATCTGAGCTTTGCCGGACCCAGTTCATTCAGGAATATTTTGGAGAAAATACAGATCAAATCTGTGGAGTTTGCGATGTGTGCTTATCTCAGCGCAAGGCTAATCACCCTGATCAGGCTGAAAATAAGCTCAGAAATAAAATTCTGGAAACTTTAAATAGTGTAGGGGAGTTGTCAGAACGGAACCTATTCGAACGTATACGCTTGCCGGCTTCTGAAAAAAACCTTCGAGTTTTGCGAATTTTGCAGGATCAAGGATATATTACACTTCTTGCATCTGGCAACTACGCACTTAAACCTCATGAGTAATTTTCTCGACGATCTGTTCAACAAAGTTTTCAATTCATCGGAAAAAGCTCCGGTGAATCACAAGGAGAACATTGTACAGAAAGGCGAGGATGTGGCCAAGGTACGGGATTGGATGAATTCAACTGAGGGACGAGAGCTTTTTGGCAGAGTCTCGAAGTCTTACTACTTCAAAACTATACAGATCGAGGAGCGTCCGCAAACTCACATTCTCGATTCGAAATATGCCAGAGGTTTTGCGATCACCTATGACGATCCTTTGGATGAGCAAACATTTTCATTGCTTTTCTTGGCTTTTGCGCAGCGAGTTCTAGCTTTGGGCTATAGGCAAGTGAGTTTTGATCGGAAAATGGAAGAAGTAAACGATCAGGTGAAAGTCACCGAAAAATTTTATTTCAAACCGCCATTGAAAATACTTGCCAAGAATGAGTTGATTTCTCAGTTATATGGCAATATTTCCATCGAGAAAATAAATGTAAATAACCAGCCCAATTACCTCAAGGTATTAGTGACGTTTTATTCGGATAGGCTATACCTAGATCCAGAACCTTTCGATCAATTTCTTGATCATTTATTTGAAGCAACCCATGATGGACAGAATTAACTTTAAAGAGCAACTAGGGAGATACCGGACACCATATGAGGAGGAGGCAGGTTTTATTCAGGATTTCTTGGATTTGACGGAAGATCCTATTGCCTACGATAGAGAGCGATTGGAAGGTCATTTTACAGCGTCTGCATGGATAGTAAATCGTAAACGTACACATACCTTACTTACACTCCACCGCAAATTGGGCAGATGGCTTCAGCTCGGCGGTCACGCTGACGGAAATGAAGATTTGCTGGAAGTAGCAATGCAAGAGGCGATTGAGGAGAGTGGTTTGAAAAGTTTGGAGTTTGTAGATAAGACTATTTTTGACTTGGATAAGCATATTATTCCTGAGAGGCCGCACGTTCCTGAGCATTTTCATTTCGATGTGCGTTACATTTTGGAGGCAGATCTCTACGAGCCCTTGATCAAAAGTGATGAGAGTATTTCATTAGCCTGGGTGGCTTTTGATTCAGTGCAGGATGTGATTGGATACAATCCTTCAATTCTGAGAATGCTTGAGAAAACCAGTAAATCAGAAATCCTCCTTTAATGATTAAGCCTGACCCTGCGCAGTTACAGCGCGAGATAGCGTTTTCCTTACCCATTCAGATTAGATTCTCCGACATTGATGGATACATGCATGTCAATAATGGGATCTATTTCAATTACTTCGAGCATGCCAGAGCTGTTTTCTTGGAGCAGGTCTGCCATTGGGATATTATGGAGGTTGGCTGTGTAGTAGGACGAATTGAAATGGATTACTTCAGACCTATTCACGTAGATGATAGCATCAAAGCTTTGGTGAAATGCAGCAGGGTAGGAAATAGCTCTTTTGACCTAGAGCAATATTTGGTAGGAGAAACCAAATCCGGTGATCCTCATATTTTTGCAAAAAGCAAGTGCATACTCGTTTCTGTGGACATGAAAACGATGAAGCCTATGCCGCTTCCTGAAAACTATAGGGCAAAACTTCAGTCCAATTCCTGAAAACAAAGTCACATTCCTTATCTTTGCGCAAAATTTAAGCTGTGAAAAAACTTTGGATAATTACCTTGCTGATGGCAGGATTAATGGGTTGTAGCCCAAGTGAAGAGGAATTGGTACAAGAGGGGATCCTTCAAATGGATGCTCAAAACTGGCAGGGGGCAATTTCCCTTTTTGACAGAGCGCTGGAGATCAACCCAGAAAATGCGCTGGCTTTGAATGCTAAGGGTGCAGCACTTTTTCAAGAGGAAAAATTTGAAGAAGCAATCCCTGTTTTTACCGCTTCCATTGAAGCAGATTCCGCTAGTTATAAGGCTTGGTTTAACCGTGGGAATGCCAATTTGAAACTGGAAAACTTCAAAAACGCCGTTTCAGATTATAACATGGCAACTCTTCTTGACCCTACTCAAACTGATATTTATTATAACCGTGGGCTGGCTTTGTTAGGCTTGGAGGAATACGAAGATGCATTATTGGATTTTGATGCGGCACTTCAGGTAGAGCCAAATCAAGCGTTGGTGCACTTTAATCGTGGCAAAGCCCTTTTAGGAAATAACGATCCAGGTAATGCGATGAAAGCATTGACTGATGCCATCAACTTGGATGGGAAAAATGCTGCCGCTTACTACCTTTTAGGAGTAACTAGAATGTCTGCTTTGGGAGAATCAGAAAAAGAAGAAGGATGTGCAGACCTGAAAATGGCACTTCAGCTGGGATACACTGAAGCCAAAACTTGGATAGACGACTTCTGCGAGTAAAATGGCAGAGATAGGGCAAGACATATCGCAAGCAAAAAGAGTTTTAGATGCTGCTAAATTGGTATCTATTCCTACGGAGACCGTGTATGGTTTGGCAGGGAATGCGTTGAATCCAGTAGCCGTAGCGTCGATTTTTGAGACGAAAAACCGCCCTAGTTTTGACCCATTGATAATTCATGTTCCTTCGCTTAAGGAAGCAGTGAATTATGTGACTGATATTCCCTCGCCACTTCGTAAGCTTGCAGGGCAATTTTGGCCAGGTCCGCTGACACTTTTGCTTCCTAGGAAAGAGACCATTCCAGATATAGTGACTTCCGGGCTGGATCGCGTTGCAGTTCGTGTCCCAGATCATCCGCTGACGTTGGAGTTACTTTCGAAGATCGATTACCCGTTAGCAGCGCCAAGTGCAAATCCCTTTGGCTACATCAGCCCTACCTCGCCCAAACATGTGGACGCACAGCTAGGAGACAAAATATCCTACATTCTTGACGGTGGCAAATGTTTAGTAGGGTTAGAAAGTACGATTGTGGGAATGGAGGGTGATGAAATCGTGGTTTATCGGCTAGGAGGTTTAGATATTTCTGACATCGAAGCCTTGGTTGGGAAGGTGAAAGTAAAAAGTCATAGTTCCTCGAATCCACAGGCACCCGGGTTATTGGAAAGCCATTACGCACCAACGAAGCCTTTTTTGATCGGAGATTTGGCAACCCTACTATTAGATCATAAAAAGAAAGGTATTGATTTCGCGGTACTTTCTTTGGACAAAAAGTTTGATTCCATTCCTTCTGGATATCAAATTGCCTTGAGTCCGGGCTCTGATTTGAAAGAGGCTGCCACGAATCTTTTTGCTGCAATGAGGACTTTGGATGAATCAAATGTCCAAGTGATTTTAGCGGAAATGATGCCTGAAGAAGGCTTAGGCAAAGCGATAAATGACCGCTTAAAGCGGGCTGCAACGAAGGGATAAAATTGCTTTCCAGCACCTCTTAGCAAATTGATCACAGGCGAAAGTCGATTTTTGCCGTAATCTTTGATAAATTCACACCTGATTTTTATCTATTTAATTAATCAAAAGCTATTAACCTTACTATGAACTCTAGAATCAAAAATGTAGATAATCTAAGTTTTGAAGGCAAGAAAGCACTCGTGAGAGTGGATTTCAACGTGCCTTTGGATGACATGTTGAGTGTAACTGACGACACTCGTATTCAGGCTGCACTACCTACGATCAATAAAATATTGAATGATGGTGGATCTGTGATATTGATGTCACATCTAGGCAGACCTAAATCTGGTCCTGAAGATAAATTTTCTCTTAAAAACATTGTTGTAGCGCTTGAAAAAGCACTTGATAAACCTGTTAAATTTTCTCCGGACTGTATTGGAAGAGAAGCTGAAATGATTGCTGAAGGCCTAAAACCAGGCGAAGTTTTGCTTTTGGAAAACCTTAGATTTCACAAGGAAGAAGAAAAGGGCGATAAGGACTTTGCAGAAAAGCTTTCTAAACTAGGAGATGTATATGTGAATGATGCCTTTGGAACAGCACACAGAGCGCATGCTTCTACGGCTGTGATTGCACAGTTTTTCAACGATAAGGTTTGTGGATACCTGATGCTTTCCGAGTTGAAAAACGCTGATAAAGTTCTTGGTAATGCTGAGAGACCGTACACGGCAATTATGGGAGGTGCGAAAATCGCTGACAAGATTTTGATCATCGAGCAATTACTAAACAAAGTAGATACCTTGATTATTGGTGGAGGAATGTCTTATACCTTTGCCAAAGCGCAAGGTGGCACTATTGGGGATTCACTTTTGGAAGCTGACAAACTTGATTTCGTATTGGAATTGATGGAGACAGCAAAAGCAAAAGGAGTGAATTTGATTCTTCCTGTTGATACGGTTATTTCCAAGGCTTTTGCCAATGATGCAGAACAAGGATTAGCGAATAAAGGTGAGATTCCTGACGGCTGGATGGGATTGGATATTGGTCCAAAAACGGCTGAGCTTTTTGCAGCAGAAATCATGAAATCCAAGACTGTACTTTGGAATGGCCCAATGGGGGTTTTCGAAATGTCTTCTTTTGATAAGGGGACTAAGGCCATCGCCGAAGCAGTTGTAGCTGCTACTAAAGCTGGGGCTTTCTCTCTTATCGGTGGTGGAGACTCCGCTGCTGCAGTCAACAAATTTGGCTATGCAGATGATGTTTCTTTCGTCTCTACAGGCGGAGGCGCATTGCTAGAGCACATGGAAGGCAAAGTGCTTCCAGGAGTTGCGGCTTTGGAGCCTTAAGTATTAGGAGACCTTTGGGGTTTTGAAAACCCCGAAGGTCTTTTTATTGTAAAGAGTAAATCTTTTAAAATTACTTTAACCCGTTGATTTTTAAGAAGTATAATGTATTTAATATCTTTGTGCTATGGGAACCCATGATGACATAAAGGCTTTTCTAAAGGATTTGGAGCTAAAGCTCAAAAAAGAGATGCCAAGAATTCGCAGAGAAATAAAAGTTTATGAGGATAAACTTGAAGAGGGAACCTTGAATATGAGCCCAACCCCTTCTCCACAATTTGGTGGTTAAGCCAACCTTAATAGTGATTGCTGGATGTAATGGTTCTGGTAAATCATCTTTTTCCAATGCCATAGTTCCTAAAGGCATCATTCCGTACGATTACGACAAACACTTTTTAAAAACTTACCATAGGTTGTCTGATTCTGATATCAGAGATGTTATGGCTCACAATATTGTTCGGGCAGAGTTGAAAGAAGAGGTTTTATTTTCTATTGATAATCAGAAAGACTTCTGCTACGAAACTAACTTTAATTCGACACCCTTGTATTGGCCTGAGAAATTTAAGAAGGCGGGTTATGAGCTAATTCTGGTTTTCTTTTGTTTAGATTCAATTAAAGAGGCAAAAAGGAGGGTGCAAATCAGAGTAGAAAATGGAGGGCATTTTGTGCCCGAGGCTGAAATAGAGAATCGATATATGTTAGGCTATCGTAATCTGAATATGCATTTTCAGTATTTCGATACTGTTCACCTGCTCAACTCAAGTTATTACAAGAAAGAGCCAAGGCACATATTAAGTATTAGAGAGGGTGATGTCTTAGCTACCACTCATCTACCAGGGTTTTTAAATGACCTAATTCCAACTATAATAAGCCTTACTTAAATGATTGATTTTTCTATTAGGTAGAATGGAGGTAAATCCTACATTCATTTAACGTGATTAAAACTCCACTTCCACTAAGACTGGAAAGTGATCCGACGGATACTTTTTGCCATAGTTATCAGTCAGTATTCCATGTCTAATTACTTTGAGATCACCTTTCACAAAAACATGATCGATGATTCCATCAGGCATTTTCTCCCAGTCAAAACTGGTAAATGATCCAGCTGGGCCATAGCTAGGGATTTCGGAAATTAACCTAGCATCCTGCCAATCAGGGTTGGAAGTGATGGTAGAATAGGCCGCATTGTCAGGTCTGACGTTGAAATCACCCATCAAAATTGCGGGCGCATTTTCCTTGTTTATCAGTGATACCTGAGCCATCACCAGTTTGCTGCTTTCTTCACGTGCCTGCTGACCGATGTGATCGTAATGAATATTAAAAACGTAGAAAATTTTTCCGCTCATATCCTTGAATTTGCCCCAAGTACAGATTCTATTTAGTGCTGCATCCCAACCTTTACTTGGCTTCTCAGGAGTTGGCGAAAGCCAAAAAGTGCCTTGATCCAAAATCTCAAACATCTCTGGATTATAGAGAATAGCTGCATATTCACCTTTTTCTGTTCCGTCATCCCGGCCAACACCAATGTAGGAATAGCCAAGTTCTCGGGTCAGATCCAACAGTTGGGAATTTAATGCTTCTTGCACTCCAACCAAGTCAATTTGATGAAATTGGATCAGGCTCGCCACATGTGGAAGGCGATCTGTCCAGAGATTTCCAATATCATTTGGGTTAGCATATCTAATATTGAACGTAGCAAAGTTGTGGGTTTGGGCGTTGGAACTTGAACTTATCCCCACTAGGAGTATCACCAGGAATAGGCTAGTTTTTAGTAAACTTTTCAGGGTTCTTGTCATGATTTTAGAACTTATTCGTTCGAAATGGTTTATGTAATTAAAATTGAATCCTAATTTCATCAAATGAAACCTTGTCCGCCCAATATAAAGGGAGGCTTTAAGCTACTGATAAGAAAATGAATTTCAATATGTGAGACTGCAAGTCCAGCTACAGTTAAGCATATGGCAAATAAAAAAATAATTGTAAACACATGAAAACCTTTTATCCCAAAGACCTAAGTACCCAAGAATTTTATGGCTTGATGCAAGGCGCAGTGGCACCAAGACCAATTGCCTTTGTCAGCACTATCGATAAGGCTGGAAATGTAAACCTAAGCCCTTTTAGTTTCTTTAATTTGGTAAGTTCTCAGCCTCCCATTCTACTATTTTCTCCCTTAAGAAGAATGAGGAATAACACTACTAAACATACCCTTGAAAATATATTGGAAGTTCCTGAAGTAGTGATTCACATCGTACATTTTGGGATGGTGGAGCAAATGTCCTTGGCTAGCACTGAGTATGAAAAGGGAGTGAATGAATTTGAAAAAGCGGGGTTTACGCAAGTGGCATCAAATGAAGTGAAACCGCCCCGGATAAAAGAAGCCCATGTGTCCTTTGAGTGCAGGGTGAATGAGGTGAAGTCACTTGGAGAAAGTGGAGGTGCTGGAAGTATTGTAATCTGTGAGGTGCTGGCGGCTCATATAAATGAAGCTATTTTTGATGAGGCAGGTGTGATTGATCCTAATAAGCTAGATGCAGTAGCACGTTTAGGTGGGAATTGGTATAGCCGTGCGAGTGGTGCTTCCCTCTTTCAGATCCCTAAGCCGCTTAGGAACCTAGGAATTGGAATTGACCAAATGCCAGCTGAGGTAAGAAATAGCGCAATCCTGAGTGGGAATAATTTGGGGAGATTAGGGAATGTAGAAGCATTACCTAGCGAAATAGAGGTTGCGGAATTTGGGAAAAGTGCAGAGATCCAAGAGATGAGAGTCCGCTTTAAAAATGATCCAGATTCTTTAATAGATCACTTACATCTTTTGGCCAAAGAAGCACTCGATGAAGATGATGTGGATCGGGCCTGGTTGATTTTGTTGCAAAAGAAATAAAAAAAGCGGCCTAGGCCGCTTTTTTTATTTTATGATAAACTCTTGTGACATTCTTGCTTGAACACCTTCGTAGGATTTTAGTTTTTCCACTTGCTTGTAAATAGCGTAGTTCGGTCCCAACTTACTCTGAAGGATTTTGATTTGAACATTGTTCCCAAGGTCCTCCATGATAGTTTCAAACCATGGTTTTTTAGTAGGGTAATATACAACACGATAATCATCGCCTGCACCAATTCTCGCCGCTGCAAGTTCAATTGTAGTATTCAGTCCTCCAAGTACATCTACTAATCCACGTTCTTTAGCCTGATTTCCCGTCCAGACTCTTCCTGAAGCTACTTCTTTAACAGCTTCTGGAGACATTCCTCTACCTTCGGATACTCTAGTGACAAAAGTCTCATACCCATCTTCTATAGTGTTTTGGATGATGTTTCGCTCCACTTCAGTCATTGGTCTGGTAGGATTCATAAAGTCTGAAAGCTCACCTGTTTTTACAACATCCGTGGTAATTCCTAAATGCTCATTTAGCAGCTCTTGGGCATTGAAAATCATACCGAAAATGCCAATAGAACCTGTAATAGTATTTGGCTGTGCCACGATGGTATCAGCTGGTGCAGAGATATAATAACCGCCTGAAGCGGCTACTTCACCCATGGACACGTAAACAGGCTTGGCCTTTTTAGCCTCTGCCATCTCTCTCCAAATTACTTCTGAAGCTACGACCGATCCTCCAGGAGAATTCACCCGAAGCACGATTGCTTTGATGTTATCATCTTTGCGTGCTTTTCTAATCTCTTTGGCAAACTTTTCTGAGCTGATGACACCATCGGCATTTCCTCCTACGATCTCGCCTTCGGCGATGATTACAGCGATTCTATTAGAAGATGTAAGGTTTTTAGACCTAGCTAATTTACTCAAGTCAGTGGCGTTGATCGTTTTGATGTCATCGCCTTCGTCTATACCAAGCTTTTCCTTCATCTTAGAAAGTACTTGATCCATGTAAAGTAGCTCTGTCGCCAATCCATAAGTAACTGCGTCTTCAGGCTTTCGAACCAACATCATATCATTGATTTTTTTCAAGCTATCGAAGGGAATACCCCTAGACTCAGATACTCCTTGAAGTGCAAATTGATTCATATCATCAAGAAACGACTGAGTTTGAAGCCTGGATTCAGGACTGCTTTTCTCAAGGATAAAAGGTTCTACAGCTGATTTGAATTCACCTACCCGGAATATTTCCGGCTGTACGCCTATTTTCTCAAAAAGTCCTTTAAAGAAGATCCCTTCAGAAGAAAAGCCATTAAAGTCCATTCCCCCTATTGGGTTCAAGTATATCTCATCAGCTACAGAAGCAATGTAATATCCGCCTTCTGAATAAGCTTCGTCGTAGGCAACAATGAACTTGCCGGAAGTTTTAAAATCTACTAAAGCTTCACGAAGCTCATGCAGATTTGCCTGTCCAGCTATTACCAGGCCAGTGTTAAGGTAGATACCTTTTATATTTTCATTGGTTTTGGCTTCAGCAATGGCTTTTTTAAGGTTGATTAGTCCTGCGCTGAACTCCTGGCCAAATGGATTTCCTAACATAGAAAGGTCCAAGTCATCTTCAGACGTTCTCTCTACGATAGATCTACCATTAAGATCCAAGTGCAAAACTGTGTTTTCACTAACTGATACTTCTTTGTCTCCACTTGAAGACACGGCAATGCCAATCAAGCCAAACATTAAAAGCACACCGAGTATACTGAAAACAAAAAGACCGACGATTACAGCCAGTACATTTCCTAAGAATTTCATAAGCTAAATTATTTGAAGGCCCAAAATAACCTAATTTGGGCCATGTTTACAAAAGCAATTACTGGAGAAGAATGTTCAAAAAAGCAGTTTTAATTTTAGGAGGAAATAAAGGAGACAGAAATGCACTGCTGACGTCGGCTGTACAGGCTGTTTCGGAATTAGGTGAAGTGACAGCGAAGTCCAAAGTTTACGAAACAGAAGCTTGGGGGGGAGTGGCTAAAGGCCCTTTTTTGAATCAAATCGTTGAAATTTCTACATCACATTCTCCTTTAGAAGTCTTAGCCGCTATCCAACAGATTGAAATAGATCTTGGAAGGCAACGAGAGGAACACTGGGGAGATCGGACGATGGATATTGATATTATTTATTTTGGCGGTCTGGTGATCGAAACTTCGGAGCTGAAAATCCCTCATCCATATTTGGCAGACCGGAAGTTTGTGCTGGTCCCATTAACGGAGATTTTGCCGGGTTTTGCACATCCTGTTTCTGGGAAAAATAGTAATCAAATGCTTGAAGAATGTGAAGATAAAAGCAAAGTAAAAGCTGTGAAGGAGTAAAATTTGTTGCCTTCATCTTCCATCTTTCAGGAAGTGTAGCTTATGGATTTTCAAGTTTTCATGCTCTTTCAGGTCAGGCTTTGCCAGCAGAAAGGGACATTTGTCGAATGATGTGATTTTTATTTTTGATCCGCATTTTTCTTAAACGTCTTTAGTTATTGCCTTTTTTCAGTTTACTTGCGTCTAGAATAAATGATTTTATACAACCATGTTTTCTGTCAGATTTACCATAGCATTGCTTTTGATTTTAATGATTCCTTTTATCCTAAGGACATTAAGCTATAGGCTCGAACCCTATCCGGCATTGCTTTTCCCAGGGGGCGAGGGTATGGTTTCTGTGCCCTTGGATTCGGCCATAATTAATTACAGGTATTCTGAGCTGCATGGTTATCGGGAAGGGATTGGATGGGGGAAAATAGATGAGGTAGAATTCATGAAACCGGTTCCACAGCATTACCTACGGAATATATTAAAACATAATTCTGATCTTTTTGATACGAATGATTCATTGCCGAAGAAGAAAGCTAGTGAGAGTGGCATGAAAGCTAAATTGTCATGGGCCTTTGATTATTTACTCAGAAATCAAGAAAAGCAATCATCAGAAGAAGACAGAAGAAAATCTACAGACTGGTTTGCTGGAAAATTAGAAGCACAAGGCTTTGAACCTGATAGGATTAAACTGGTGAATGTCGAGATTCTATCCTATCCAAATGATGAGAAATTTGAAAAAATAATTGGTGATGAAGAGATTATTAGCGTTGGTAGAGGGCTTAAATAAGGCTTTTTGGGATAGAGTAAGGCTTTCTACCGAAGTTTCGCAGGAGTCTCTGTGGCTTTTAAGGCCTTTTGTTGGGATCTATCTCCTGATGATATATTCTCCATTTTTTGCATGGATAGGAGAAGTTCCAAGCGTCTTTTTTTATCCCCCGCTTTTGAGTTTACCCAATTTATTAAGCGGCTTTCCACCAGCATGGTTTTTTCTTTGGCTAGACATCCTTGTAAGTATTAGTATTGTGCTGATGACGCTAGGTATCCGGGCAAAACTGGCTACAAGAGCTCTGGTTCTTTTACTTTTTGTAGGGTATAATTTTCAGTTTTCTATGGGGAAAATTGATCACAATATATTTTTGCTGATCTTTTTGGGTTGCTTGTCTTTCGCTGGTTGGGGCTCTGGATTTGCTTTAATTCCTGATAAACCAGTAGCCAAACTCAACGTCCAAAAATGTATGGCTTTATTGGCGGTATTATTTTGCTTTGGGATGTTTACTGCCGGATCGGTCAAAGGGATCAATTGGATAGATTTTGACATCACAAAAAATGGGTTTTTGCGCTGGTATTACTCCTCTATTTATGTGAAGCAGTCAGGTATGTTTCTTTCAGGTTCATTAAATGCTTTGCCCTATGCTTGGCTTGATGTATTTGATTGGGGAGGAGTATTTTTCGAGTTGTCAGCTTTTCTCTTGTTATTGGCAGGCAGGAAATTCTGGAAGCTCTGGCTTCTAGGAGCTTGCACGTTTCACCTGCTGAACTTGTTGATTTTGAATATTGCCTTTTCGGCAAATTTCATCTTCTATGTAGCTTTTATAGATTTTGGGAGATATTATGATTGGGCTAAAATTCAATTTTCTAAATCCCATATTCTATGGATTTCTTCCACTTCACTTTTAGCATTTCTTTACTTTAGGTTTGCCTATATTTTTGATAGTTCTTTTTTCAATTATCATAAACTGTTGAAGGCAGATAAACTTTCCCTCTATATAATCCTTGTAGTTTGGTCAGCAGGAGTTGTTTTGTTTGCTTATTCCACTTGGAACGAATTTATGCTAGGAAAGAAGAATCATTCACATCCATAATACTCAAGTTTCAATACACTCATCCACAAATAAAAAAGGTCTAAGCCGTTAAGAGCTTAGACCTTTTTGTTTTTTAAAATCACCTAGTTGTTTTCAGTGACTTCTTATTTTATAATCCAGAAACTTCTGCTTCAGCATGGATTTTTTTCACAAGACCTTGAAGCACTTTTCCAGGTCCGCATTCTACAAACTCGGTAGCACCATCCGCAACCATGTTTTGAACAGATTGTGTCCATTTCACAGGAGCAGTGAGTTGTGCTATTAGATTGGCTTTGATTTCTGATATTTCAGTAACTGCCGTGGTGCTCACGTTTTGGTAAACAGGGCAGCTAGGCGTATGGAAGGTAGTTGCTTCGATAGCTGTTTGTAATTTTTCACGCGCTGGCTCCATCAATGGAGAGTGAAAAGCTCCGCCCACAGGAAGTGGAAGGGCACGCTTGGCTCCAGCTTCTTTCATCTTTTCACATGCAATCTCAATTCCTTTGTTGGAACCTGAGATTACTAGTTGGCCAGGACAATTATAGTTTGCAGGAACCACCACTTCTTCAGTGATGCTCGCGCAGATTTCTTCTACTTTTTCGTCCGCCAGACCCAAGATGGCAGCCATCGTGGATGGATTGATCTCACAGGCTTCCTGCATAGCTAGCGCTCGCTGATAAACTAGTTTTAGTCCATCTTCAAAAGCAAGCGTACCATTGGCTACTAAGGCTGAAAGTTCGCCCAAAGAATGACCTGCCACCATATCTGGCGCAAAATCAGGAGTTGTTTTGGCTAAAATTACAGAATGAAGAAATACAGCAGGTTGGGTTACATTAGTTTGCTTGAGTTCCTCAGCAGTTCCGTCAAACATGATGTCTGTGATGCGGAAACCCAAGATCTCATTTGCTCTTTCAAATAATTCTTTTGCTTCGGTACTTTCTTCATAAAGTGCTTTTCCCATTCCTGGGAATTGGGCGCCTTGGCCCGGAAAAACAAATGCCTTCATTAATTGGTGTTTTTTGTTCGGGGCAAATATAAGTCTTTTCCCAAATGTCGGTTTGCTAGTAAAGCCCGATGTTACAACACAGCAAAACCGGTTTGCTCTAGATTTTCTTTGGAAAGAAATTTAGCTTTTTCTTCTGGACTAGCCAGTCTACAGGTGTTTTTCTTTCCAAACCACCGATATCGGTTTGCTCCAATCCAATCGTAGATTGGGTCTCTAACAAATTTGGGTAGTAGAATAAAAGTATACAATGCCGGCCAGAGTCCAGAGAGATTTCTTGCGATTTTAAGCGCTGCAGTACTTTTGTAATAGATTTCTCCTTTTTCTACAAGTACAATAGAGTCTAAATAATCCTCGCGAACCTCAAATTTGGAAAGTATTTGCCTACTGAAATCCTCTTGCAATGCTCCAACTAAGAAGTGATCTTTTTTATCGCGTTGGATTACAAAATCAATGGAAGTATTACATAGGTTGCATACCCCATCAAAGAAAATGATGGATTTATCTGACATTATCTAAGAAGTTGGATCGTTCCTTTTAGGGTCTGCTCTTTTTTCGCAGGATCGAGAACGTCAAAAACAACATTGCCTGAATAATAATAGGTTCCAGCTGGCAACTCATTTCCATTTTTATCTGTGCCATCCCATCTGATATAAATATCATTTTCATTGCTTTCCAGGCTGTTATAAGCGAAAACTTCCACACCCCAACGATTGACAATCAGAATATCAACTCCTAAAACAAATCTTGGACACTGCGCAAATGGATTGTCAAAAGCCATAAAGGTTTCATTAAATCCATCTCCATTTGGAGTAAATGCATTTGGCAGATTATAGCTTGGGCAGTTATCTACGCAGACAATATTGCTAGGCTCAGATTCATTTCCTGAGCGATCTACTGCTGTGATGTAATAGCAACCTCTATAGTTCGGTAGATTAGAAATTGTAGTTTCTAGGTCTAGAGAAGATAATTCTGCCACTAATTCAAATTGTCCAGATTCTCCGTCAGGAGTAAAGTAAAGTTTATACCCGCTCAGCTCATCATCACACTCTCCTGTGAAATCAGGAGCCCAGCTTAAATCATGCTCATAAGTAGAATTGTTGCAAGGAACTTCTGCAAGATACTCGGTGCATTCTGGGCCTTCGAAAGTTAATACGGGAGGGCATGGAAGGCGATTATCATCAGGCTTAGCACATGCTATTTGAGATTTGTTTTCAAGAGGATAAACTAGTCCATCGACATTATAAGATCCTTTTGTAATGACGTAATAGCAGTATTCTAATTCTTTCTGAAGCGGAATTCCATTGAAGCTACCATCATCTAAATAGCTGAAACCTTCAGATGTCACATCTACATCAGCTATTTTTACAAATGTAGCATCATCCGCAGCAGCTGCATCTGTTCGATTTCTATATACCTCATGGCTGAACTGGCTTACAGCATTGTTCCAAGGAACAGTGAATTCCCAATTAACTTCGATCGCCTCGTTGATTATGGTCAAATCAGTCCAAACAGATGAAGCTTTCGAGGATGTATCGATTTTAGTATTTCTATCAAGAAGAACTACTTCGTAATTGTAAACCAGGTTTTGGGTATTTAATCCTGTATCGGTGAAAAGCGTGTCGGAGGTGATTCCCAAAGAAACTTGTCCGGCATTCCCCGTGAATCCTGTGCTTCGCAAAAGTTCGTAGCTATATGGACCTGGGAATTGGACTCTGTCAATGTCATACGGCGGGGTCCATTTTACAAACATCTCGCCAGCAGTAGGATCGGTTTCCTCTACACTGACATTTGTAATGATAGGTACATCTACGTCGATAGTCACACAAATTTCATCAGAGACTATACTTTCTCCAAGTCTAGGCTCTGGAAAGGCTGCTACCAATCTATAGCAATAGGTGTTTCCAGGAGCCAAACCTTGTCCACCATTAGTATCAAGGAAATCCAGCGTTTGCATGTTGGTAGTTCCGATTAGTTCATAACCGGCTCTTATTCCAGTTTCACAGCTATCTGGCAGATAAGGATCTGAGTTTATTCTTCTCCAGATCTGCATTTCATTTGCTGAGTTGGCGCAAACATAAGGATCCCAGTTCAACTCCACTTCTCTACCAGGCATCTGTTCTATTTCATCAAAAGCAGGCGGTGGACCGACCACCTTTATTCGCCACGTTTTAATGTCTACTAGGGCTGGACCAGAACTTGGATCATCTGTGATTCTCACCCTGACCTCATATTCCCTTGCTCTCACGTGATTGCAGACAGTCTGCCAATCGAAGTTTACAATCCCCGGACTTACTTGATATTCGCTCTCTGGAGAATAGGTAGCTGGAGAGGTAGTAATTTCTATGGGCTCGCCAAATACTTCGATTTTGATAGGGTCTCCATCAGGATCTTGGCCTTGAATAATTTCTTCTATTTTCGTCCCAGCTTCCACACAAATATCAGGAGGCAAGATCAACTCAGGTCTCCTATTGTTTGAGTTTTCGATAATGATCTGCATATCTCGGACTACACTTCCGATAAGCTCATATTTTCCGTTGAGCTTTCGATATTCGTTAATCCTAAATGCCACATTAAATTGTCCGGCGGTACCAGGAGCGTCCCAAATCAAATCACCGGTTATTGGATCTAATCTTAAAAATGCTGGGGTAGTGCCATCTTCTTGACTAAAACTGAACTCTGCAGATGCAGGGCTTCTATAGTTGTTTACAGGTCGTTGAAAATTCTGCTTAGGTATATCCATTACATAAGCCAAACTATCTCCATCTGGATCGTAAGCTCCTGGGTTATGAATATATCGAACGTTCACTGCTCCATTATCTACTGGAGGAATTGTCAAAACGGGAGAGTTATTTACCCCAATAAATGGATCAATGGTGATGGTGGTTTCTACATAAAAAGGAGTATCCACCGAGTTGTCCATATTTAATGTCCTGTCATTTCGGTTGAATTCCTGAAATCGAATTGTATATTTTCCAGGTCCTTGAAAAGTGTGATAAATTACAAACGTGTTTTTTTCAATTTGATTACCTAGATCTTCTACCAAAGAAAATTCAGTTTCTGTATTGAGCCCATCAACGATTCTGCCGTCTCCAAAATTGATTTCTCCAGGTCCAAAAATTACATTTGATCTTGTATCTGTATAACCCACAACAGTTATAGCGTATTCTAGCGTTTGTGGAGAGACCCTCTCCGCTGTAATTTCTCCAGCTCTAATGTGTGTGGCCCAAGTTTCAGAAATTCCCGCAATCAGGAAGATTAAAAAAAGTCCAAGGGTGAGTTTCAGCTTCATATTGGTCAAGTTCATTAGTAAGGAGAAATAGAATGTACGAATTTATCCTATTCTTAGGTTTTAACTTACTTTCTGTTTCTATACGAAATAAATAGAAGTAAGTAGAAAATCTCTGCAATTTCAAACATTAAATCTCTTCATTTAGTTATAACGCCAACAAATTCTTCAAAGGTTGAAGTTTATTTAGAACTGATTAAAATAAGAGAACTGTATTTGAATGAATTGTTTGCTAGTTGTTCCAAATGTAAATTTGGCACAATTAATCAAAGATTTCGTTTTAATCTAATCGCAAAAATTGTATGAGCTGGGTTACAAAAACCTTGAGTAGCACAATAGGCAGGAAATTGATCATGGCGCTGACCGGACTTTTCCTGATCCTGTTTTTGACAGGTCACGTTTCAGGTAATTTACTGTTGTTTAAAGGTGATGGAGGAGAGGCATTTAATATTTATGCCAAATTCATGACCACCAATCCTGCAGTGAAGCTTCTATCTTGGCTGACCTATTCCTCAATTTTCTTCCATGTTATCTTTTCTGCTTGGCTTTCATGGACTAACAAGAAATCACGCCCGATTGGATATGGCGTATCTACTCCACCTTCCACTACGGTTTCTTCCCGTAATATGGGAATTCTTGGTACCATCATTTTAATTTTCATCGTGGTGCATATGCAGAGCTTCTGGGCTCAAATGCACTGGGGAGACCTTCCGATTGTAACCTACGAAGGTGAGCAGTACAAGGATCTATTCAGCATTGTAAGCTTTGCTTTCCAAAATGAGTTGATGGTCATCGGTTATGTAGTTGCAATGGCTTTCTTAGCGTTTCACCTTTCTCACGGATTTGCAAGTGCTTTCCAGACCCTAGGTTTGAATCATGCGAAATACTCTCCAGCCATTGCCGTAATCGGAAAAATCTATTGCATCTTGGTTCCTATTCTATTCGCCAGCATGCCAGTTTACATCTATTTCACACAGAGCTAATCAATAGTCCCTTATGATACTAGATTCAAAAGCCCCAATTGGCCCTTTAGCCGAAAAGTGGACTAAACATAAGTTTAACAGTAAGCTGGTGAACCCGGCAAACAAGAGAAAATACGAAGTAATCGTAGTAGGTACTGGTCTTGCAGGAGCTTCTGCAGCAGCTTCACTGGCAGAATTAGGATATAAAGTGAAAGCTTTTTGCTTTCAGGATAGCCCCCGTCGTGCGCACTCTATCGCTGCACAAGGTGGGATCAACGCCGCCAAAAACTATCAGAATGACGGTGACTCTGTTTTCAGACTATTCTACGATACCATCAAAGGTGGTGATTACCGTTCCCGCGAATCAAATGTCTATCGATTGGCAGAAGTTTCTGTAAATATCATCGATCAGTGCGTTGCTCAAGGTGTACCTTTCGCCAGAGAATATGGAGGATTGCTTGCCAACCGTTCATTCGGTGGAGCGCAGGTTTCCAGAACTTTCTATGCCAGGGGCCAAACGGGACAGCAGTTGCTGCTAGGAGCTTATTCAGCGTTGAGCCGTCAAGTTGCCAATGGTAAAGTGAAGCTTTATCCACGTACCGAAATGATGGACGTCGTGACGATAGATGGTCATGCACGCGGTATTGTCACTAGAAACTTGATTACTGGTGCTATCGAAACTCATGCTGCACATGCGGTTTTACTTTGTACTGGTGGATACGGAAACGTATTTTTCCTCTCTACCAATGCAATGGGATCAAATGTAACTGCGGCATGGAGAGCGCATAAGAAAGGTGCTTACTTTGCCAATCCTTGTTACACTCAGATCCACCCAACTTGTATTCCAGTATCCGGAGATCATCAGTCTAAGTTGACCTTGATGTCTGAGTCACTTAGAAATGACGGCCGTGTTTGGGTGCCAAAGACCAAAGAGACGGCAGAAAAACTACGGAAAGGTGAAATCAAGCCAAAAGACATTAAGGATGAGGATAGAGATTATTACTTAGAAAGAAAATATCCATCTTTCGGCAACCTTGTTCCTCGAGATGTTGCTTCCAGAAATGCGAAAGACGTCTGTGACGAAGGTCGTGGTGTAAATGAAACTGGTCAGGCGGTATTCTTGGATTTCCGAGATGCAATCAATCGCGATAGCGAAGATGCGATCCGTGCGAGATACGGCAACTTGTTTGACATGTATCAGCAGATCACTGGTGAGAATCCTTACCAGACTCCAATGAAGATTTATCCAGCGGTACACTATACGATGGGTGGGCTTTGGGTTGATTATAATTTGTCTACTACTGTTCCAGGGCTTTATTCCTTGGGCGAGGCAAACTTCTCAGATCACGGAGCAAACAGACTGGGAGCTTCAGCTTTGATGCAAGGTTTGGCAGATGGTTACTTTGTAATCCCTTATACGATCGGTGATTATTTGGCACAAATAGGTCCTGCGCCAGTAGATGCAAATCACCCGGCTTTTGCGGAAGCAGAAAAAGGCGTAAAAGATGCAATCCAAAAGCTTTTAAGTATCAACGGAAGCAAAACTGTGGATTACTTTCATAAAAAATTGGGACATATCATGTGGGAATACTGTGGTATGGCGAGAAATGCAGAAGGCTTGACGAAAGCGAAAGGCATGATCCAAGATCTGAAAAAAGAGTTCTGGAAAGATGTGAAAGTGCTTGGTGCCAATGAGGAACTGAATCAGACCTTGGAGAAAGCAAGCCGAGTGGCTGATTTCTTGGAGTTGGGAGAATTGATGATAGACGACGCACTCAATAGAAATGAGTCTTGTGGCGGACACTTCAGAACAGAATCTCAAACTCCAGAGGGAGAGGCGCTAAGAGATGATGAGAACTATGCATATGTAGCTGCTTGGAAATTCATAGCTGAAAATGCTCCTGAGGAATTGAACAAGGAGCCGTTGGAATTCGAAAACGTGAAGCTGACTCAGAGATCTTACAAATAAATTCAAGACTTTAATTCATAACTATATAATGAAATCGAGCATGTCGAAAACGATACACAGAGTTAAGGTTGTACGCCGTGCGAGATTCCATGTGGCCATTGAAAAAAAATATAAACACATGAAACTGACATTAAAAATATGGAGACAAAAGAACGCCGGTGATAAAGGCAGTTTTGTCACCTATCCAATAGATGGTATTTCCACTGACATGTCATTCCTAGAAATGATGGATGTTTTGAATGAGGAACTTACTGCCAATGGAGAAGATCCAGTACATTTTGATCACGATTGCCGTGAAGGTATCTGTGGAATGTGCTCACTGTATATCAATGGCCATCCACATGGTCCAAAACAAACTACTACCTGTCAACTTCACATGCGTTCTTTCTCTGACGGAGATACCATTACGATCGAGCCTTGGAGAGCGAAAGCTTTTCCAGTGGTGAAGGATTTAGTGGTAGATCGCAGCTCATTCGATAGAATAATCCAAGCAGGGGGTTATGTATCGGTGAATACTGGTGGTGTCCCTGATGCGAATGAGATTCCTATTCCGAAGAGAATTGCGGATGAAGCTTTTGATTCGGCTACTTGTATAGGTTGTGGAGCTTGCGTGGCAGCATGTAAAAATGCTTCTGCTATGCTATTCACTTCTGCGAAGATCTCCCAGTTGGCGATGCTTCCACAAGGTCAAGTGGAAAGAATGAGCAGAGCTGAAAAGATGGTTGCTCAGATGGATGCCGAAGGTTTCGGGGCGTGTACTAATACAGGTGCTTGCGAGGCAGAATGTCCTAAAGGCATCAGCTTGACGAATATCGCTAGAATGAACAGAGAATATTTCGCTGCTTCAGTTAAGAGCGAGACAGTATAATTGGATTTCAGAATTCACAGAATATAAAAAAGCCGGCGAGAGTCGGCTTTTTTTGGGTTTGGGGGGGATAGACTTTGTGCATTCAATTATTTGAGAGGATTATTTCTTAATTTATGGGATAGATATGGGATAGAAGAGACTTCATAAAGGATAAATTTGGGAGGTCTAGGTAAATGAAAAATAACCGAATTTGCTTGTTTAAACGCATTATTATCAACTCTGTAATATATGAATCTTCCTAAATACAAACGATCGAATCAAACAGGCCGGAAAGGTTTAAACAAACTTAAGGGGATTGTGGAAGAACAATTAGAATGGATTTTAAGGCCCTCCCATCAAGAAGATGATTTTGGTATTGATGGTTACATTGACATAATTGATGGTGAAAGCGTAACAGGTAAATCAATTGCATTCCAAGTTAAGACGGGGCAATCTTACCTAGTCGAACTTGATGAAAATCACTGGCTTTTCCGTGATACTTTTGAACACCTGAACTATTACCTAAACCACGATATTCCTGTTCTTGTAATCCTAGTCGATGATGTTGAGAATGTTGCTTATTGGGAAATATGCAAAGCTGAATTCACAAATAGAACTGGGAACTCTTGGACAATGCCAATCCCGAAGAGTCAACACCTAAATGCTGAAAGCAAAGAAATTCTAAAAAACTACGTTTCATCAAATGTTGATTATGCATCCCAACTTGAAAACTATTGGGATGGAAATAAACTTTTGACTGATTCGGGACATATTTTACTTATAGCAGGTAAGGATGATATTAAGAACTTAAATTATCAACCCTTTATTGAATTCCTTAATAGAGCATGTTCTAATAAACAACTATTAATACATCTCTGTGAGAAGGTTGAGATAGGAATCCATGGCTACGATTATGAAAAACGTGAACTTTATGAAATTGAGGAAGTCAAACATTGGATAACACAAATATTTTCAATGGTTCCAGGATTAACCTATTTTCTAGTAAATCATGAACGAGCTCAGTTTTTGAAACTATTCATGTTTTGCAGAATTGACTTTGAAGTCGTTCCTAATAGTGAAACTCAAGACGGTAAACTTATCAAGCAAAAGGTAGAATTTGATTCAAAACAACTAGTAAAGATTTTCGAAATAATCTTTAATGATCTAAATGATTTTACTGAAGCATTTAAGATTGCATTGAAGGTTAATGAACGCGTCTCAAAAAACATAATGAGCTGCTTAACTGGTGTGGACTGGGAAACCATTAAGAAAAAGGATAACAGCATGTAAAGTGCATTGCAACGAATTCTACATTTAACGGTAGTTTAAACAGATTTTACCCAATCGATAAAGATTTTCTTCAAATTACTGTATCAATGGTTCCAACCAATCTATTACAACAAGTTGCTTTCATCAAGGAAATAGATAAGCTGAAATACTTTCAACGCAAGACACGCTTATTCAATAGCGATAGGCAGGGAAGTGATGCTGAATTTTGCTTGGGTTGGGAATGCCTACTTTGAGTACAGGGAGTTTAGATCTTCATCGTTAGCCTTTAATATGTGGTTTTCTTAATTAACCTTTTGGCAAAAAACCTTTATTAAAAGACTTGCTATTTAAGATTTTTTCATTTTTCTTAATTAAGAGTTATCTTTGCTTAAGTGAATTTCGATTGGTAAAATGAAGAATTATATTTCAGGACAGTACATTAAGCAAGGCTCTTACAAGAGTTTTCAACCCAATAAAATTTGCAGAGAATGGCAAATTGAAAACATGGAGTTACTCAATCTTCTTAGTCAAGCTGATAGGCAACTAGGTAGATTGGATATGTATTCAGAGTACATCCCAAATATTGACCTTTTTATCAGCATGCACGTGCTGAAAGAAGCAACCCAATCCAGTAGGATTGAAGGAACCAAAACTAACATTGAAGAAGCTTTACTTGATAAAGAGGACGTTTCTGAAGAAAATAGGGACGATTGGGAAGAAGTTCAAAATTATATTTCTGCACTTAATACAGCAATTGAAAAACTTGATGATTTACCATTTTCATCAAGATTAATTAGGCAAACTCATGAAATTCTGCTTTCAGGAGTTCGGGGCAAGCACAAGTTGCCCGGTGAGTTTAGAACAAGCCAAAATTGGATTGGTGGAGCAAGTCTTGCTGACGCAATATTTATACCTCCCATTCATACCTCACTTAGTGAGTACATGGGAGATCTTGAAAACTTTGCACATAGTGAGGAGTTTTACTTTCCAGAACTACTTAAAATTGCATTGATACATTACCAATTTGAAACTATCCATCCATTTTTAGATGGTAATGGCAGGGTTGGAAGACTAATGATAACCTTATACTTAGTCGAAAAAGGTATTCTGAAAAAGCCAGTTCTTTATCTCTCTGATTTTTTCGAAAGAAACAGGACTCTTTATTATGATAATCTTATGAGAGTGAGAGATAAAAATGATATTACGCAATGGTTTAAATTCTTCCTTGTGGGCGTGATAGAAACTGCCAAGAATAGTATTTCTACATTTGACCAAATCTTGAAGCTTCAGCAGGATATAGAAACTCGAGTTCAAAGCTTAGGAAGTCGTTCAGCAAATGCAAATGCAATAGTTAAAGAGCTTTACCAGCACCCAATAATTCATGCTCAAAAGGCTAAAGAGTACACTGGGTTATCGCTGCCATCAGTATATAAGCTGTTGGAGGATCTAGAAAGCTTAAAAATTATTCATGAAGTGACCGGTGGGAAAAGAAGTAAAATCTACCTTTTTAGAGAGTATATTGATATATTTAGTAAAGAGGACTAATAGATCTTATCTTACCCAACAGATTCCCCCAAAATCCATAATTGAAGGAACTCAGCTTACCAATTACAGCAAGTAGCCTTCATTAAAGAATTAGACAGGGTGAAATACATTCAACACAAAGCTCGGTGGTTAATAGCAAAAGGCTGGAAAATGATGCAGAGCATAGTTGCAATTTAACGTTTGTAAAAACGAGCAAAAGAAAATTCTAATTAGTGAGAGTAGAATGAACAGAGAATATTTCGCTACTTCAGTTAAGAGTGAGACTGTATAATTTAAGACAAGAATTCGCAAAATATAATAAAAGCCGGAGTGAGTCGGCTTTTTTTACGTTTGACGAATCTGAGTATTATTTATATGTTTTTATACTATTCCAATTCTAAATTGCACTGATCGGTCAAATTTATCCTTTAAACCCAATAAAATTTTGAATACGAGCCTTATTGCTTAACTTTGAAAAATTATATTTCAAAAGGATTTTGTTACAAATAGAAAATAGGTATGAGTTATATAGATCTGGGGATCTTTGTGGCCTACATGCTGGCGATGCTAGGTGTGGGATTTTTTTACATGAAACAGAACTCAGGTCAAGAGGATTATTATGTGGGAGGCCGGAGTATTGGTCCATGGCATATTGGTCTATCTGTAGTAGCCACTGATGTAGGAGGTGGTTTCTCGATTGGACTCGGTGGACTCGGATTTGTAATGGGGCTATCCGGATCCTGGATGCTTTTTACAGGGCTTTTGGGAGCTTGGCTCGCTGCGGTGGTTTTGATTCCGAGAGTAAAGTCAGACCCCGCTTTTGCTAAGTTTTTCACCTTTCCACAGATCATCGGGCATCTGTATAATTCCACCACAGCCAAAGTCGCAGCAGTGATCTGCTTTCTCGGGTATTTGGGTTTTACCTCTTCACAACTTTTGGCTGGCGCAAAGCTCGCTTCAGGAACTTTTGAAGAGCTCGATCTAACTTATGCACTGCTGATCATGGGAGCTATTGCAGTAGTTTATACGGTGATGGGTGGATTGAAAGCAGTGATCTATACCGATACTATTCAGTGGATAATCTTGATGGCGGGTTTGATGTTCATAGGGATTCCTATTTCTTATAATTATGTAGGAGGCTGGGAAGGTATTCAAAGCACTTTGCCGCAGGAATTTTTCTCCTTTTCCAATCTTACTTGGCAGGATCTCGCTAATTGGGGAATTACTATAATTCCAATCTGGTTTGTAGGGATGACACTATATCAGCGGATTTTTGCAGCTCGGGATGTGAAGTCTGCGAAGAAGGCTTGGTTTATCGCTGGCCTATTTGAATGGCCGATTATGGCACTTTTAGGAGTTTCTTTGGGTTTATTATCCAGAGTAGCGGTTGAACAGGGTGCGCTGGAAGGGTTCACCACTGCGATGGATCCAGAGATGGGGCTTCCTGTGCTGTTAAGCCAGATCTTACCAGCAGGTATATTGGGATTAATGATGTCAGCATATTTCTCAGCAGTTCTTTCTACTGCAGATTCCTGTTTGATGGCAGCTTCAGGTAACCTGACCACAGATATTATTGGGAAATATTTCAAACAGAAATCTCTAAAGGAAGAGATGAGAATCTCTCAGTTGTTAACTTTAGCGATAGGCATCGTGGCTATTATAATAGCTTGGCAGATGACGGAGGTTCTCAGTTTGATGTTATATTCCTATGCATTTATGGTTTCTGGGCTGCTGGTACCCGTGGTGGCAGGCTTATTCTTTGGACAGGCGAGTGCCAAAGCAGCCACCGCATCCATGATCACAGGAGGTTCGCTGACTGCGGGATTGATTATCGCTGAAGTATCGCTTCCATTTGGCTTGGATGCCAATTTATTCGGGCTTACGCTCTCTTTGCTGACGTTTTTGTCAGTAATTATTTATGAAAAAAATAACAGTTCAAAGTTAAAATCTATATGATCAAGCTAGAAACTCTATCAACTATTGACAATGCGACTTATTTACAGAAAAATGAGATTGCAGACTTCCTTTTTCTTCACCTTGGTCAATATGGTGATCCCAAGGAGGATATTATGAAGTGCCTGGATTATGCCTTGGATCAAAGTATGCACGCCGGTGGTTTTGTAGTGATGGCTCGTGAAAAAGGAAAAATTCTCGGCGCCCTGATCATGAATAAGACAGGTATGTCTGGCTATATTCCTGAGAATATCTTGGTTTATATTGCTGTAGATGCTGAGCAACGAGGAAAAGGTATTGGTGGGAAAATCATGGACATGGCTATCAAAATGGCTAATGGTTCCATCGCATTGCACGTAGAGCCTGATAATCCAGCGAAGAATCTTTACGAAAGAATTGGTTTCACCAACAAATACCTTGAAATGAGGTTGACTAAGTGAGATGGCTTATTTAACACTTAATAGAACAAAGCTCAAAGAGAATTTTGATTTTCTCAAACAAACGTTCGAAGATAGAGAAGTATCCTGGGGAGCTGTATCCAAATTACTTTGTGGCAACAAACTTTTTGTCCAAGAACTGATAGATCTTGGTGTGAAGGAGATCCACGATAGTAGGATCGGAAATCTGGAAATTGTCAAAGGACTTAATCCGGAACTTCAAACGGTTTACATCAAGCCTGTATCCAAAAGATATGTGCGGAAGATGGTTCAGTTTGCGGATGTAAGTTTGAATAGCGAATTGGAGACGATCCGATGGATCAGCCAAGAGGCAGTCAAACAAAACAAGAAGCATAAGATCATCATCATGGTCGAGACTGGAGACCTACGTGAAGGAGTAATGGGAGAGCAATTGGTGGAATTTTATTCCCAAATTTTCCAACTTCCAAACATTGAGGTGATAGGACTGGGGACGAATTTGAATTGCTTAAATGGCGTGATGCCATCTGCAGATAAACTCATTCAGCTTTCACTTTACAAGCAAATCATAGAACTCAAATTCAACAAGGAAATCCCATGGGTTTCTGCTGGAACTTCCGTGACGATACCGTTGATGTTGACGCATCAACTACCCAAAGGAATCAATCATTTTCGAGTAGGGGAAACGCTTTATTTTGGACTTGATTTATTTGAGGAAAAATTGATCGAAGGAATGAATGGTGACGTGTTTGAACTGCATGCGGAAATCATAGAAATGCAGGAGAAACCGCTTTTACCCGTTGGTAATCTGGCTGCTAACCCTCAGGGAGAGACTGCCGAAATCGACGAATCTCTTTATGGACAAAGTTCTTTTAGAGCTATCATCGACATAGGATTGCTTGACGTGGATCCAAAATACCTGATTCCGATCGATGGTGAATATGAGATCCTTGGCGGCAGCTCTGACATGTTGATCATTAACTTGTGGAAAAACCCCAAAAATTACAAAGTCGGAGACACCCTAAACTTTGACATGAAATACATGGGAGCTTTGAGTTTGATGAACTCCAGTTACATCGATAAGAAGGTTATTAGTTAAGAAGCTGCTACCAAAAACAATTATTGGCATGGTCGTGGGAATACAGTTTGAAAACCAACTTGTATTTGACTATGAAAAAAGTATTGTTAATTCTTGCACTTGGATTCGGAGTAATCCAGCTTTCGCAGGCCCAATCTTCTGAAAAACTAGGGGGCTTCGGTGTCAGAGGTGGTGCCAGCCTGTTTAACTTTGGAGGTGATGATGTTTCTGAAAATTCCTACACAAACCGGGTAGGTTTCCATGTAGGTGGATACACCATGCTATTTATGACAGATCGTTTAGCTTTGGAGCCGGGTGTTTATTATTCTGTTAAAGGTACGCAAAATGATGATTTTGTAGACAGCCGCGCGATTTTGAATTATGTGGACGTTCCAGTGCTATTTAGACTGTATCCAGGAGATGGTTTTAACCTGTTCGCTGGACCCCAGATTTCCTTTCTAGCAGGATCTAAGTTTGAAGGTGATTTCTTTGGAAATACCATTTCTTACGATTCAGACGCAATTAAAGAAACTGACTTGGGACTGGTTCTAGGTGTAGGTTATAACCTTCCAAAAGGCTTCAATGTGCAGGCTTCTTATGATTACGGATTTACTCCGATCTTCAAAGACAGCGATGCTGATGTGTATAACAGAGGATTCAAATTGTCCGCTGGATATACTTTCTAAGAACAGTATCAATAACTCAAAATGCCTCCGGATTCACGATTCGGAGGCATTTTTTTACCACTAAGTCCGCGGAGGGTAGTACAGAGGCCACAGTTTTAGTTGGTTCAAATCTTCAGATTTGGACCTAAATTAATGCAGTCTTCAGACTGCCATTTTAGTATCGTCGTTTCTTGGTTTGAAAGCCTCTGTCTTTCCTCACTTCATCCCGTTAATCCAATCCTTGATCAGCTTCACACCTTCCTTGTGCACAGTCGTGCGGCCAAGTTCTGGCATTGCGATTCCCACTTCGGTGGAATTCATACGATGTGGGATAATCGATTCATCAGCTTTTCCGGGCACGATATCAAAGTCAAAAGTTCCAGCACCATTTCCAGCGGCCACTGGGATTTTGTTCACGCCTAGTTTCCTCGGATCTTTTTGATCATAAGTAAGGAAAAGCCCAGATGTACTAGCAGGACCTTCAGCACTATGACAATGCGAACAGTTGATGTCTAGATAAGCCATCGCTCGGTCCTGCAAAGGAAGATTTTCGTCCTCATAGTTGACCATCGCTGGATGTGATTTCTCTCCCTCAAAACCTTCAAGCTTACCCAAATCTGTCCAATGAGCCAATTGATTGGCTTTTCCTGATTTGAATTCTAGCTCATTATTTAAATGCTGAACTTTCACGCCAATCGGCGCAAGCGATTCATTCTTGTTATGACAGGTTTTGCACTGGTTTTTGTTTGGAACGATGTAATTGATCACCTGATCTTTTCCCGTATTATCGGTGAATGAAACCTCCATTTGCCCTCCCACTACTTTTAAAACAGCATCCGTCTGAATCTCATTCCAGATGTAAGGATAAGCGACCCAGCCATTCTCCTCATTGATTAGTAACCGGGTCTCAATAATCCTTCGGTCACTTTCAGGTTTTCTGAAATCGGTTGGATAATAAAAATTCTTGATTAGAATAGTGCCTTCGGGGAACTCAAATTCATTGTTTACCAACTTCGTTTTTGTTCCTTCGGGAAAAAATATAAAACGACTTTTCAGTGCGTAATCAGTAAAAAGCGATGAGGCAGGTTTGTATGGGATTACTTTTTCCTCAGGTGATAACTTATTCAACTCACCTGAAAAGAATCCGTAGGTCGAAAGTCGTCCATATGGATATTTTCCATCTGCCAAATCTTCTGTTAATGAAGGTTCTTCCACTAAATTGATTTTGGGCTCTGTTTTGCAGGCAACCATGAAAATCATGATAGTTAGCAAAAAATTGAAACCCCAGAAAATAGTGCTATTTCTCATCACATTTCAGCTAAAGAGCCTACATTGGCTACTACGGAAACTGAACAATTTTGGAAAGGAGCTGCGTCCGCAAAAGCTTTGATATTATCTTCACCTTCGCTAAGATCAAATCTGGTGAAAAGAAGGTCATTCATATTTTTCTCTGACAGACATATGTTCATCGGATTGGTGGAGATATCCTTGCTGATCGACTCATCCCAAATGCCATCGTAAATGATGTCCTGAGTTTTGGCTTTGCCATGGGCATTATAGATACTGATCAACTGCCCAAGTTCCCTGCTTAGATCTGGGAAACCTTTTGTACGGTCATATTCATTGTCGTGAATGTAAATATTCGAGGTGTAAGGTGACCAATTTGGAGCTTCGCTTGGGAATCCTGTGATTTGATAACTGGCAATTGCCACGCCTGTAGTTTTGTTGCGAAGGATTCTGTTATTGTATATTTCCACTTCTTTTGCAGCCAAAAGAATCACGCCAGATCCAGGAGGGATCATTGTCACTGTGTTACCATTTGGCCCTTCACCGATTGCTGTCGCAAAGTTTTCATGGTTGTTTTCGATGATGTCATTGTCGTAAATCTTCGTTTTAGCTCCGTCTGCTTTCGGTAGGCCAGGTAAGTTGAAAACGAGAATTCCCCCAGCATTATCACGAGCCACATTCCCAAATACCTCGGCATTGTCGCAGTTTTCGATTTCTATTCCAGCCACATTACCAAAAGCTAGCGAGTTTTTCACCACGATGTTTTCAGATTGCCCGACATAAATTCCAGCATCACGGGAGTGAGAGGCGATTACTTCATCGATCATCACGTTTTTGCATTGCACTGGATAGATCGCATAGGTTCCGTTTTTTGACTTGTCGCCATTGGTCCAAGTGACATTAATTCTGCGAAAAGTAATGCCATCCGTATGCTGCACTTTCACTCCATCTCCAGGAGCATCCTCTACTGTCAGGTCTTGGATGGTGAGATTTTTTCCAACTAGTTTGATCCCTTCTCCGCCCGTAGTGAGGTTTTTGAAAGAAAGAACGGTGTTCTCCATTCCAGCACCTTTAATGAGGATGTTGGACTTGTTGTCAAGGATTAGCTGTGTATTGAGTTCGTAGAAACCTGCGGGAATTTCTATAGTAGCCCCATCCTCAGCCATGATAAAGTCTTCAATGACTTTTTCTGTCTGTTGCTGTGACATTCTTGGAAGAACAGAACTATCAAATGTTTGCTCATTGGAAGAAGTACTACAGCTGACAACTATACTTGAAATAAAAAATAGAACTAGGAACCTTAGCTGTTTCATAGGGAGTTTATTGATTTTGATAATTCCCTTAAAGCTAAGTAGATAGGAAAGCTAATGCCTTGACTTTTGTCAAAAAATAGAATTATGACTTAACCATGATTATTCGTTTTACGAAAAACTGCTTTGGAAACCTGAGAACTGTTGTTAAATACTTAAGCTTGGGAAGAATTATTGGGAGATCTAAAATTCTTCGTCAATCAACTCTTTATTACAAGCTGCACCAGCCATCGTTCCCGATGAAACCGCAAATGCCACTGATCGAAACATGTTTGTATTGTCTCCACAAGCAAAAACTCCCGGAACGGTCGTTTTATGGAGCTGGTCTACTTCCAGGTAGCCACTGCTTTTCAGCTCACAACCAAGAGATGCTAGGATTGAAGAATTTTGTTCAAAATCAGGTTTGGCATATAAGGCTTTTAAGGAAATGGAGCTACCATCTGCCAAGTTGATGCATTGAATATGTCCTTCCTGATGCTGAATTTCTTCAACTCCAGTTTCAATGATTTTGACATTTTTGGACTCCAGTGAGGATGTTTGTTCGTTGGTCAGCGTAGATTTTCCGTTGGTGAACAAAGTCAAATCTTTGGTCCAATTGGTAATCATTTTACCGAACTCAAAACCAAATTCCCCATTTGCCAAAATACCCGTGCGTTGGTTTCTAACTTCATATCCATGGCAGTAAGGACAATGGATGACAGAAATGCCCCAACATGCGTCTAAACCTGGGATTGTCGGAAGAATGTCTTTTATTCCACTTGCGAAAATCAACTTTTTACCTTCATAAAGCTCTCCTTTTTCAGTTTGGATTTCAAAACCTGAATGAGTCTTTCTTCCCTCGACTGCCAATCCATCAAGAAAAGTTATGGTATCATATTTTGATACCTGTTCTCGGCCAATGGTTGAGATTTCTGCCGGAGTATTTCCATCCTGTGTTAAAAAATTATGGGAGTGAGGAGTCTGTCTGTTACAGGGTTTACCGGCATCAATAACCAATACTTTTCTCAATGATCGGCCGAGTGCCATTGCTGCTGATAAACCGGAGTAGCTACCACCAATAATAATTACTTCGAATTTGCGTGATTCCATCGTAAAATCGGTTTGTTGCTCAAAGGTAAAAAAAGCAATCATTTATGCAATAGTGTTGCATAAATGATTGCTTGAGAATTTGTGAGTTCAGGTAAGTGTATGTTAAGGATTGGTAGACCAAAGGCCTACTTCCTTCACTAAAGCACGCTTTGGTAATTTCAAATGAGCTACGAGCAATTCAGCAAAATCCTCGGGTTGCAATACTTTATCAGGATTGCCATCGGTCAGGTTATTGTCCATAGCTAAGTCAGTGGCGACGGTGCTTGGGCTCATGCTAAATACGCGGATATCTGATTTGCGAACTTCCATCATAAGTGATTCTGTAAGCCCATTCAGTCCAAACTTAGACGCGCTATAGGCACTTGTCATCGCATTCCCTTTTTGCCCTGCAGTGGAAGATACGTTAACTATATCACCGGATTTTCTCTCCAGCATTCCTGGAAGCACTTCGTGGATCACATAATAAACGCCGAATAGGTTAACCTTAACGATGTGTTCCCATTCGCTTACTTCCAGATCCATGAATTTCCCAAACTTCCCGGTTCCAGCATTATTCACCAAAATATCAGGAACTCCGAGTTCCGAGATCAAAGAAGCGATGGCGGTTTTGATTGTCGAAAAATCAGATTGATCAGCAACAGCAATCGCAACCTTCAATGAGGAGTCAATTGAGGCTACTTCTTCTTTAACCTTTAATAGGTCTGATTCTGTTCGGGATAGTATTGCCAGATGAACTCCTTCTTTTGCTAATTCCAAGGCTATTGCCTTACCTAGTCCTTTGCCTGCGCCAGTGATCAGCGCGGTTTTTCCTTTTAATAATTGCATAGTTTCATGTTTCTTGAATAGTTACAAAACAGCCAGCGAGGAATAGAGTTCAGTGGGAAGGGAGAAAATCATGGGTTAAATTTTGGGGTAAACATCCCCTCCGTATAATCCAACAATTCCGTCCCACCAACTTTCCCATGTCCCGGGATCACTACAGTAATTTTAGGAAACGTGGATTTTACCTTCAAAACCGTTTTTGACCAGTCAGCGATGTTGGCGTCTTCGAGGTTTCCTTCTCCAGCGCCAAGTGCTTTAATCATGCAGCCACCGAAAAGTACTTTGTCTGCTGGTACATAGGAGACAAAATTATCCTTGGTATGACCTTCACCTAGAAATTGATTGATGACTGTTAGATCTCCGGCTTCCAAAGTCAACTTCTTTTTAAAGCCATTTTCAGGAGTGGGATATCCTGCGGCTTTGGCCAACTTGATTGTTTTGTCAGAAGCGTAGGAGGGAATTCCTTTGGTATGAAACTCATTCAATCCACCCAAGCAATCCCAATGAAAATGGGTTGCGATAACCCCTTTGATTTTTACTTTTTGCTCTTTTTCCAGCCAGTTGATCAACTCCAGACTGGCTTCTTCATTAGCCGGCGTATCAAAAACCAGAGCTTCTCCATCGTTCATGACGATCATTCCATTGCAGTCCACTTTCCCAAAATCATTGGTATTCAGGTAGCTGATGTGGACAAAAGTATTTGGGCTGATCTGCTCGATGTGGAGGGTTTCAGAATTATATAAAGTTTCTTGTGCGAAAATTGGATTTGTCCAAAGTGAAAGGAGAAATATTAGATTGAAGAGGAACTGTTTCATCCAGGGTTTGAAGAGGAGTATGGTGGTTAGTTATAGGCTAGCTTTGAAGAGGAAGGGCTCAAAATGTTTGGACTCAAATCGTTGGAAGCGTAAAGCATTTTTTATTTCCTCAGTAGAAAAGGATAGCTGGAAATGTGCCAAAATTTCAGGAAAAGCTGTGAGAAAATCAGGATAATTTATCAATAAGGCATTGGAGTTTTTTGCTGCTAAAGCATTTTTCCGATGTCCTTCAATCATATGGCGGAGGTAACTCTCTTGATCCACGCATATAGAGCTTTCTACAAAATGTTTTCTCAAAATATCTACTGGATGATGCCACCAATCGATAAATCCTCCATCTTCCCTTGTGAGTATCTTAACAAGTTCTTCGGTCTCCCGGTCTATATAAATCCACGGGGAACTTGGATAAAGCTTTTGGAAAAGCTGAATCAAGAATACATTCCAAGAAGTTAGTTTGAAAATGATTGACTCCTTGCCATCTCCAGAAATGCGATAGGATTCAATGATTTGCTTCAGCTGATTGAGCGCTTGCGATTCAGGAATTTCGTGCATCAAATAAGACAGTAAAAGACCATTGATTGCTTCAGGTTCTGATATCATTCTTACTTGGGACGATGAGCCTAGCATTCTGCCTAGGAGTGTAGATCCACAATGTGCTGTATGAAAAATAAAGCCACGGAGAGGTAATAATTCTTCTTCTAATGGCGATTGGGATTCTCCCATAGTGGAGGTTTTTCTATGGGTAAATGCTATTCGTTTTGCTGAAATCCCTTGGTTGAAGAAGGGGTAATGAAACACTTCGGGGCTTACCTCTTCACAATACGTGACAGGAGTCTCACTAATAGAAGTGTATATGGGAAAAGTGAATGTGGAAGGCATAAACTCAGTGAATAACAGGGAATGAAAAAATACCTGCACTAACTCTCAAACTTCGAGTTACAATGCAGGTAATTTTTAAGTTATTTCCTCAACGTTTCTAAATAACTCACCAAATTCACCAGCTCCGTCTCTGAAAGCGGGAACTTTGGCATCAAAGATTCTTCTAATTGAGTGATGCTTTCCACATCTACCAATTTGTAAACTTTCTGTTCCGCAGTCCCAACTAATTTTACTACTAAGTCATTCTCTGTTTTTGAATTGACAATGCAAGTGAACTGCGTTCCATCTTTCATTTTGACAAGCTGCGTCTCATATCCAAATCCCATTCCCTCAGATGGATTTAGAATTGCATTAAATAGCCCTTCTTTGGATAATTTATCTCCTATTTCTGTTAGCGCAGGGCCAAAATCAATTCCTTTATCTCCGATTTTATGGCAGGCTAGACAGTAAGTATCAGCAAGGAGCAGTCCTTTTTCCACGTCTCCTTGCTGCGCAAGAAGCTTTGGTAAATCCACCGCGTCCTTATCAGAAGCATCTCCAAATTTCTCATTTGCTTCGGCGCGTATAGTTCCATTCCAAGAGGATAGGAGGATTTTTTCAGCTATAGGGAGCATATCTGCCGGTATTTGATCGGCTTTTGCAAGTTCCCATAAATAGGGTTCTGAATTATAGCCTCTAGCTGCTTCCATAGCGGCTGTTCGTAGTTCCAAAGATTTTGATTCGTCGGTATAGATTTTGGCAAGAGCTTTTGCCATGGCTTCATTGTCTATGCTCCCAAACTTTTGAATAGCAAGAATGCTCTGGGCTTGATCAGTATTTGAAAATGATTGTTCAATATCATCCATGCCATAAAGGGATGCATAAATATTTGCTGCCATCTGTGAATACCTATTGTTTTCAGATTGATAAACAAGCTTTCTCAGTCTGTCTTTTTGATCTGTCAACTCATATTTGCTGACAATATCCATGAAGTCCCGATCATCCGAAATGCTTCCGGCTGTTTGTCTTGCTAGGGAAAGTATCTGTCTGTCTGGATTAGATGGATCAAAGCTGATCTGCCTCAAAATAATCAATTGATCTTCTTCAGGAGCATTTGCTAAAAGCCCTTTTAATGTTTCATTCTTGCTATTGGAAGGTTGAAAGTCCAGTGCTCTATAGTAGGCTTGATTATTTCTTCCTGGTTGTGTGAGAATGATTTTACCAAGCAATTCGGCGGTGTTGCTTGCTCGTGATCTCCATACAATATCTTTCGCTTCTTGGCTTTCCATCCAGCCTGATCCTACACCTTCTAGATATTTTGGCAAGTAGTCATCCCAAAAACCTTCAGCAGCAATTCCCAACGCTTCTAAATACCAGCGATCTCCACTTTCATAATTATTGGCAAGCTTAAGCCAAACTTCTGGGTTTGATTTATATCGGATCGCCAATGCGACTTCTCTACGGACCTGAGCAGACTCGTCTCCTGCCATTTCTAGCAAGAAGGATACGTCACTCATTTTGTTATTTCTATAGGCACGAACGGCCGCAACTCTTATGTTTTCATCCGAGTCTGACGCTGCTGTTTTAATGTAATCATTGCCATTTGGCAGCTTGGTAAGTACCCAAAATGCCCGCGCTCTCATTCTACTATCACCTTCAGTATAGAGTTTCTCTAAAGCATCTTTTGCCTCAGCCCCTTTTTCTACTAACGCCATAAAAGCTTTAAAATGAGTCGCGCGATTGGGGTTTTGTAGTAATTCAACTAATGAAGAGATGCTGGAATAATCTGGTTTACTTACATTATAATCAACCCCTTTTGGCGCCAATCTATAAATTCTTCCTTTGTCCAAATCTCCCATAGCATGTCCACCTACTCCTGGATCATACCAGTCGGAAATAAACAAAGAGCCGTCGGGAGCAACGGTCACATCAGAAGGTCTAAACCAATTATCTCTTGGATTTCCATCGAGGAGATTTATGATTTTCGCATTGAAACCTGCCCCAGAAGGAGTCGTAGGGTAGGCTCTCACAATGTTTGGACCAGCATCTGAGTGAATTATCTGATTTTGATATTCTTCCGGTAGCAATTTTCCTTCATATACTAAAATCCCTGTAGGCGAACCTGCATAGGTCTGAAGAAGGTTAGGAACGACACCTGGGTCATTCAAGTGCCAGTGCTGCTGATAGACGGAATCTTCCATATTTATCCTTCTCGCTCTCCAGTCTGCCCCGGTTACTTCGTCTTTGAAGCCATAGTTTCCATAGTCCATTACATAGTTGATTCGGGTACTTCTATTCCCGTCATCATCATTATCGGATTGCCACATTCTGCCATAGCTATCTGTGGCTAATTCGTAGTTGTTTCGAAAGTTCCAGCCTAACACTTCTACATCAGATCCGTCAGGATCCATTCGGAAGACCATCCCTTCTCGATAAGGTTGGGTTTCACTGTTTACTGGCCTTCCAAGAGGATCAATAATTGGTGATCCATCAGCATGGCGGATTCCTCTTCCTTCATTTCCGTAGTTAAAATATATTTTGCCGTCAGGGCCAAAGTTGAATGAGTGCATCCCGTGATCATGTTGCTCACCTCCGACGCCTTCAAATAAGATCTCCTTTTTCTCTGGCACATCATCTCCATCCGCATCGGTAAATACATACACATAAGGGCTGACGGAGACATAGACTTTATCTCCAAGTACTGCAATACCTAAAGCGGCATTGATGTCATTTCCTTGATAAAAAACTTTGGACTCGTCTGCCACTCCATCACCGTCAGTATCCTCCATAATCAGGATTCTATCTCCTTCAGCTCGGGTTGGGTTTCTAGGGTTCAAAGAAGTTCGGTAGTTATATGCTTCTGCTATCCATACGCGACCTCTATCGTCAATATCCATATTTGTTGGATTTGACATCATTGGTTCTGAGGCAAAAAGTGTGAGTTCTAAACGGTCATCCGACACGAGAATCCCATCTAAAGCATGCTCAGGGCTTCTTTTTTGTTCTTCTGTTAGTTTGGAATATTCTTCATCTGTAAGTTGGACAGGTTTTTTTTCGCAAGAAAAAAGTATAAAGCCTAACAGACTTAGGAGAGATAATTTTTTAAACATAGGGTTAAAGGTTAGCAGGGTTTTTAAACAAGACTTTAAATTAAAGAAAAGTCTTGGAAAGTGATGAGAAAGAAAGTTTTGAATCATCAGGAGTTGACTATTTTCTAGTCAAAAAACAGCTTCAGCAGTTTTTCATTTGACTAGACTATAGCTCTTGACTTGGAGAGCCTTATTTTTAGAGTATGAAAACTACACGTACAAGTTTTGCAGTCCTGATTTGTATCCTTTTGGTGAATGCATCATGGGCACAAGAAATAAAATGGTTTGGAGAAAGTCCGGCAATGATGGCTGCTGTCGAAGGTCGAGGTTGGGATGATATAGGATTTAATCGTTTGCCAGCATCCTCAGAAGGAATTGTAAGAGATCCTGTATGGACCTTGTCAAGACAGACCGCAGGCCTTTCCTTACATTTTACCACCGACAGCCCCGAAATTCAAGTTTCTTACACACCGACATCATCCCGTCTGGAAATGCCACACATGCCAGCGACGGGTGTAAGTGGAGTTGATTTGTATGTAAAAGATGCTTCTGGAAAGCTCCTGTGGGTGAGAGGGAATTATCAATTTGCTGAAAAAATCACCTATAAATTTCAACTTGATAATGATGCTGGTTCTTCTAAAGAGTTTCAGCTTTTTCTGCCACTTTATAATGGATTGAGTGAGCTGCAGATTGGTATTCCAGATGATAAAGCCTTTGCTTTTATTCCCAAGAGAACCGAAAAGCCTATCTTGGTTTACGGAACTTCCATAGCTCAGGGAGCCTGCGCCTCACGAGCAGGGATGGCTTGGGCCAACATTTTGTCTAGGGAAATGAATCTCCCAATGATCAATTTGGCTTTCTCAGGAAACGGTAGGATGGAGGAAGAGGTGATTGAATATGTCTCTCAGATTGATCCTGCAGTTTTTGTATTAGACTGTCTTCCAAATTTAGGTAGCTTTTCTGAAAGCGAAGTCAAAAACAAACTGATCTATGCGGTCAACACTCTGCGGTCAAAATATCCAACCACACCTATTTTATTGACTGAGCATGCAGGTTATTCGGATGGGTTGGTTTATGAGCCAAGAGCGGAGATTTATGAGAATTTAAATAACTGGCTTCAGCAAAGTTTCCTGGAGTTAAGAAAGGGAGGAATCACAAATGTGTTTATGCTAACAAAAGACGAATTAGATTTGGGTACAGATGATTTCGTAGATGGTACGCATCCCACGGATTTGGGGATGGCAAAGTATGCATCAGCTTATGCTAAAAAATTGAAGGAGATAGTAGAGAATGGAAATCAATACTAAATTCAGGACCTGTTTTAGATTTTAACTAGTTATAGTATTCTCTATAGAGCAAAAAAAAGCAGCCGTTAGGCTGCTTTTTTTAATGATTAGTGAGCTGTGGCGACCGCTGGCTTTTTGCCTTTTTGCCAGAAGAATAGTATAGTAAAAGCAACTATTAAAATTATTGGGAAGGTCATCATGGTGGAAAGAGTCGCTTGACCGGCTGCTAAATCTAACTCAGTACCTGTGAGGCCAAGAGCTGTCTGTTCTGCAATATCTCCATCGATCCAACTTCCGATAAAGGGTTGGAAAATGGATGTTGAAAACATGCCAACACCACCGACAATTGACATGCCAAGAGCGCCGCTTTTAGGTATTTTAGCTGCGACAAAACCTAGCATAGTTGGCCAGAAAAACGCTACTCCTGTAGCAAAGAAAATTGCCGCTATGTAAACCATAACACCTGTTTGTGTGCTGAATAAGTATATGCCCACTGCAGAAATAACTGCTCCCGTTAGCAAAACACCTGTTTGGCCAAGTGCACTTGTAACCGGTCCTCCAAAAAATCTCAAAGCTGCCATTAAACCTGTGGTAAGTGCAAGGATTAGCATAGGTTTAGCTCCTGAGCTTTCTAGTACTAAACCAGTCCATTTTTGAGGTCCGAATTCGGTGATTGCAGTAAGAGCCATGCAAGCGAAAATAAATAGAAATAAAGGCGTAAGCATCGCTTTAAAGTTTGCAGATAAGGAGCTTGCCTGTTCTACGCTCGCCTTAGGGAATGTTTTTCCTTTGAATAGATAAACATAAACAAGAGCAGGAATTGGGATTAACCAAAATTGGCTCTGCCATGAAAAACCTAGGGAGGACATTAGTTCTGAAAGAAGAGCTCCAACGAAGATTCCACCTGGGAACCACATATGGAACCTGTTTAGCATCTTATTCATTTTGTCACCGGTATACATGTCAGCAATCATAGGATTACAAGCTGCTTCAGTACACCCACAGCCGATTCCCATCAGTAGATTGGAAGCAAGAAGAATTACATAGCTTAGGTCTGAGACAAAGTAAATAGCAAATAAAGTCAATGCTGCACCTATGAAGTGAGAAAGAAAAGCGATTTGCATTATCTTCTTAGGACCAATAGTATGGTAAATTAGGCCTCCGATTATCATTGCAATAGGAAAGCCAAAGAACCAAAGTGAATTGAGATATCCCAGTTTTTCGGCAGTGTAGCCTAAGTCATCGCCTAGTGCTTTTAATGTTCCTGCACTTATACTAAAAGAGAAAGCGGTGGTAATGAGCGCAAAGCAACTTGCATTAAACAGTGCACTTTTGTTGATGGTTTGAGTCATATAATGATAGGTTTTAGAATTTTGGGTTGTGAACGATTTTTTCTAAAGGTGGGAAAGTAGGAAAAATATTGCATTCAACTTTCCCGCTAATAAAAAAAAATCTTTTTGGTTATGTCTTTAATCTATTACCAGCAAAGAAAGAGTTTCTTTTTCTTCAAGACCGTAAAGGGGGTTTCTAAGCGCAATTACAGCTACGTAAGTACCTGGCTGGACATATTTTCCAAAGGCTTTTCCATCCCATTTGAGCACAGCGACTTCTACTGGAATATCATTAGTTTTACTGTGATGGATTAACTCACCTTGGCGGTTGAAAATGAAAAGTTCAGCCTCTGTCACCCCTTCGCTCATCAATACCCTAAAGTCTTTGTCAGGATTTCCTAGTATTACTGCATTAGGATAAACGATTTGATAGTCACAGACATCATAGGTTCTAAACTCATCCTCAAATTCACACCCATCCAGTGTAGTCACCATCAATTTATAATTCCCAACCTTACCAGGTTTAAACAATCGATTCGTTGAAACGAGTTGCTCTTCAAAATACCATTCATAGGATTGGTAATCCCCAGCATCGATCGGAGGTATGTTATTGCCTTTAGAGCAGGCAGGATAGCTTTCGTCCAGATTCGGCAGGGTCAACAGGGTGCTTTCCTCTACCAAAATAAGATTTCTTCCTATCTCACAATGAAACTTATTATAGGCAACAGCTTCATAGGTGCCTGGGGCATTTACTTCTATTTCGAAGAGATTATTGAATTCTGGGAGTTCTTGCCTTTGATCATTTAGATCATAATAAATCCACTCTGTCTCTAGAACCTCAACCTCATCAGTCGTCAACGTAACCACTGCCGTTCCAGGTTGAGGGCAAATTTTGGTAGCTTCTAGCACCATGGGTACAGAAGTAATAGGTGGAGTAACCTCAAATTCTACAGGTGCAGGCTCGCAAAATCCGCTAGCCAAGGGTTGGATAACAAGCGAGAATGTACCTGCTGTGGCTGGATAGAACTCCACACCTCTTCCTACTATTTCGTTATCTGAATTAATCCACCGAATACTGGTCTCATCTGGGAGTAAGCCTTGAAGTATTGCTTCATATTGAATAGGATCAAAGCATCCTTTTTCTATTTTGACTGGTTCAAATGTGAATTTTGAAGAAAAAGTTACTTGGAAGTCTTCTACTCTTGGACATAAAGTTGAGGAAGAATTATTCGCTTCAGCTTTCAATGAGTAAGCCCCTTCTTCGTCAAGAGGAAAGGCTTGTCCCGAACTTAATGACCTAGAGGTGCCATCTGGATAAGTCAGTGTAAACAGTAAATTTTGGCTAGTCTCCGGGATATAGTCGAAGTTGTCACAAATATAAAAATCACCAGGCGTGCTGAATTCTACCTGCGCTTGCTTGGCAATTGTAAAGGTTTCGTTTTGATAGGTGCATCCATCAATTATTTGCTCTAAAATATAATTTCCAGACGACAGGTTGATGACCAATAATCCATTTGTTGGAATTGTACCGGCGTCGATCACCCCTTTTGAATCCGAAAATAATCGGTATTCTCCTATGCCAATAGGCTGACCAAAATCAACCTCTACTTTTCCTTGAATAACTCCAGTTGTAGAGCATGTTTCGGGTTCAGTAGATACAGTAGTGGAAATTTGATTGGGAGGACTTGGAGTTACCGGAGGGTTTTTGGCTTGCAACTGTACTAAGTTGGTGAGGTTACACCCATTTTGAGTAGCAATTACTGAATAGATTTTAGGCTTAAGGTTAGTGTAAGTAAATACTTGTCCGGCGGTAACTGAAGATAAACTAATTCCAAGTTCAGGAATTTCTATTGATTCTAGATTGGACCCGGATGTGATTTGAAAGCTTCCATTTTCAGAAATACAGTCATCTGGCGAGATCAGGATTTGTGTATTAATTTTTGGAGATTCTAAAAGTTCAAATGCTATTTTTCTTTCTGAAGGGCAATCTGGATAGTTTTCATCCACCGCACTAAAAAAAACTTCATAAATACCAGGGCCATCAAGATTACTAGATTCGAGGGTGATTTGATAAGCATTACCCTGGCTAATTTTTGTGGAAGTCCCACTCTTGCGGATAAACCATTCTCCTGTCAAAGGTGTATCTGTACCAATGGTAATGCTACTTCCATCACAAATTTGGTTGCTTGATTGTGTGATTTTATAATCGATTGCAGGACCTACGAAGGTAGATCCTCTTATAGTACATGCTTGAGTTCCGTCGGCATTTGTCAAATAAAACTCAACGAAATGGTAGCCAACGCTGTAGGTCAATAATTCATTTCCCGTTCCAATTTCTACTTCATCGCCATTTTCATCCAGAGATTTCCAAATTATAGTATAATCTGATAACCTAGGTGTAGTTGGGTCTAAGGCAGTTAGCAGAACGGGTTGATCACCACAAACGAGGTAGTCTTGCTTCAACGCCAATTCAGCTCCTTTTTGGATTTTTACCTCTAAATCTTCCTGATAAAAATTGGAATTAGTGCCCCTTCTTACTTTTAATGAAACAGTGTAAGATCCGACTTCAGCAAATAAAAATTGTATGGTTTCAAACTGATCACCACCGCTTCTATTTAAGAGCTCTTGCCCCGTAGAATTTGTTATTATCCACTGATATACATCGCCAGGATCGCCTCCAGCACTGTATGTTCCGATTACCCCACCTAAGACGATACATAAATTTGAATCTCCTGTGAGTTGGGGATTTGCAATTGCAGAATAGGTAGATTCGGGTTTATTTGGGATTATTATTTCTTTCCCAAGGTTGACAAATGGAGGCGAAATAAGAATAATCCAAACCAAAATCATCCCGATCATCCTTGCGGGGAATTGGTTAATAGAGTTCAATGAAATCAAATTAGGGTGCGTGCAAAGATAGCAATACCATAACTTTAATGGACTGGTATAGTATTAAGCGAATTCAAAAAATGTTCCAATCCGATTTTTGACTCTATTTTCTGAGCTATTCTATAATGAGAATGGAGCCAAAATCCGATTTTGAAACCTGCTGCTGATAATTTTTAAAATTTATTCGCACAGCATAATTTCCATTTGGAATTGCTTTCCCATTGTAGGTACCGTCCCATATGCATGTAGATTCTTCAGAAATAAGATTGGTTTGAGTGCATTCAAAGACCACCTGTCCCCACTTGTTTAGGATAACTAAGTCGAGCTCGTCGATAAGGTAATTGGTATAAATCAAAAACTCCTTGTCTGGATTGCCAGGTTGTACAGCATTAGGATAGATTACTTTTAGCTCACATTCTTCTTCAGTGGTAAAGTCTGTCTGATATGCACAACCTTCAGCACTGTATACGATAAGTCTGTGGTTGCCTATTGACTGTGGTTTATAAACCGAATTAGTCGAGACCAGCTGATCCCCAAAGTACCATTCATAGCTAGCAAAGCTGCCCGGATTGATTGAGGGGCCAATATCGTATTTTGGACATATTTGGTAGCTTTCTTCTACTTCAGGCCTGACTGTGTCTGTACTTCTTAAAATCAAAACCTGATCAAACCCTAAAATGCATGGTACATTATTGTAAATACGAACCTCATAGGTTCCTTCTCTAATAGCTAAAATTTCTTCTTTGTTACGTTCGCTCGTCAGTTCGATTTGCTCACCAGTAGGGAAGGTGTACCACCATTCTATGGAGGTCACTAAACTGAAGTCTGCCTCTGCTCTAATATTTGCTGATGGTGAATCAGGACAAAGAGGATCCGCTAGGAGAGATACCGGAACATCTAAAATTGATGTTTCAACATTAAATTCAATAGGTGTTATTACACAAGGTAAACTTCCTTTAGGTTGCACTTCCAAGGAATATGTTGCTGAGATATTGTCTAAAGTTAAAAACTCATCCGTTCCAATTAATGCCCCATTAGAGTCATACCAGAAGATATTGGCATCCGAAGCTGTAGCACCAGTGAGTTTGGCTTGATAAGTTTTTTGCCCATTACAATCCTCACTAAATAATATTGGTTCAAATGGAATTGGCTGATTTACGATCACAGAAAACTCTTTTATTTCAGGACAATTTGGAGAACTAATTAGCGGATCAAAACCGTACAAACTATAAGTACCAGATTGATTGAGAGTAAATGCTTCGCCTGCGTTTTTGTCTACAATAGTCCCATCCGGCTGAGTTAGCGAGAATTGAAGAGTCTGTGTTGTTTCTGGGATAAGATCATAGGTTTCACAAATGGAAAGTGAATCGGGGACAGTAAAGATGACTTTTTCAGGAGTTAAATCAAGTTGAATCGTGGTTCTACCCAATTCACAATTTTTATTTAGCGATGAAATTCTGGCGAAAACAGCCGCCTCATATGTCCCTTCTTCATCTACTTCTATTTCGTATTTATCATCAAATTGATTTAGAAATTCAATGTTACCATTCTTGTCATATCTGCGCCATTCTACATTTGTGACTTCTTCCGGAAACGTAGTGGTTACATTCAGTATTGCCTTAGGACCAAATTCGCAAAGTTTGGTTGCTGTCATAATTACATCGACAGATAGAATAGGTTCTTTGGCAATAAAAGGTTTGGGTACAACTGGACATGCTTGGCTGTTTGCTGGCTGTACTTCAAGCGAATAATCACCGAAGGAAGTGGGAGGTAAGTCAAGTCTTTGGCTAGTGCCTATAATTTCATCTTTTTCATTTCTCCAGAAAAATAATACTGTGGAAGGATCCCTTGAGAAAATATCAGCTTCATAGCTTCTGTTTCCGACAGTGCAATCTTCACTCACTAGGATGATTTCGAAATCTACCGGATCTATTAAATCAACCAAAATTATTTTCTCAACAGGACATATGTCGCTCTGATTTGGCAAGGTTCCAACTATTTTGTACTCCCCTTTTTGATTCAACAGAATTTCTTCGCCTGCATTTTTTATTTCTGTGCTTAAATCGGGCCGAGTGATTGTGAAAATTAGCGCTTGTGAGGTTTCTGGTATCAAACCGAAAGACTGACATACATTTAAGGTTTGCGGGATTTGAAAGGTAGTTTGGTCTTTAGCTGGAATTATTAGCTTATTTCTACTCGGAAGGATACACTCATCCTCATCATCATATATTTCAAAAAAGTAAAATCCGCCAGGTAATTCCACACGGAATACAGAGGAATTTGGTAAAACCTTATTCATAGCCACTCCCCCCTTTTCATTTACAACTCTGTAAAATGCATTGGGATTTGCACCATTTAGCATAGTTACTTGGAAAGACCCAGGGATTTTTCCGTTTGCTGTGCATGCCTCCCCGACGATATCATCAATTGTAAACTCCAAGGCTGTAGGTGGATTTGTTAATGGAACTACGGAACCTAATGAATTAATACATGATCCTAAGCCTCCAATTAGATTGTACGTTCCAGATTTTAGATTTGGAATTTCTATTAAATCCCCGGCTTTAAATGGACCGTAAGAAATTGATGTGCCTTCAATATTAATATAATCTAAATCAGTCAAAGCTTTCATAACTAATTTACCATCTGCTTGAAGACAGTCACTTGAAGTTTCAGCAGATTCAAATACAAAAATAGGTTCAGGGTTGTAGCTGAAATTTATTTTGCCCTCTGATGAACAAGCTGGGTTGAGAGAATTTGACAATACAAAAGAGACTTCATAATCACCAAATTCAATTAAATCTGATCCTGGCCGAATTGTTAATGAGTTTCTAATCCCAAATGATTTTTTTGAAATATCCCCAATTTTTTGAACAAACCATTCGCCTGATAGCTGTGGTTTAGTATTAAAAGAGATTTCTCCGTCTATACAAACTCCAACATCTGAACTTTCAATAACTATTGTTGAAATATTGGAGATATTGGTTGTCAATAAATAGTCGCAGGATTTCTCTCCAGACGGACTTTCAATAAAATACCTAACTGAAAATTCACCTTCATCAGTTGTCACCAGAGTATTTGAGGTGGAAACAATTGAACCTGTACTATTTTTCCATTCAAATTTATAAGATGAAAAATTGCTGCTTAAAGGATCTATTGCTTGAATCTCTAATGGGGTTGAAGCACATGAAATGTATTCAGCTGCGAGAATTTGTATAGGCTTCTGAATGACCTGGACATCTTTTGTGAATTTTGCTATCGGGATGCCGCCACGTCTAACTTCTAATTCTACTTTATGAACTCCGTTTGTAATAAAAGTATAATCGATATTTTGAAAAGCTCCCGAATTCTTTGAAAACAAAAGGTTGCCTGATGGACCATAAATTTTCCATCCATACAGATCAGTCACTGGATCTCCAGCACCACTAAAACTACCAATGACTGTTCCTGAAATATTACACAAAATACCCGGTCCAATTAGTTCAGGATCAGCGACGCTGGTAATTCCAGCGAGTTCCTCATTGGGTTTATTTTCAAGGATATAAGAAAAGGATAAACCGATGCTAGCTACTGCCAAAAGCAGCATTAAAGTGAATAGCTTAAACGTTTTATTGCCTATGAACTTCAACTGAAAATATAAAAACGGTGAGAATCAGACCTCTAAGCTACCATTTAAATAAGGTCAAAAAAAATCCAGCGATTAAAAATGAGCGCTGGATTTTTAAGACCGACTGCCTTATTACCTTACATATATCCAATTGTTCTCGCTACTCAATTTCTCAGAAAACTCATAGCCACTTTCATTAAAAGTCTTCAGCTGCTCAGGATCAGAGATTCTATTTTTAATTGCAAAATTACTCATCATACCTCGAGCTTGTTTTGCAAAAAAACCTACGATTTTGTAACTGTCATCTTTGTATTCTTTGAAATCAATGTTAATCACTGGGCTTTTTAAGGATTTCAAATGAACCGCTTTGAAGTATTCCTGGGAAGCGAGATTTATTATAGTTTTCCCATTTGCTGCATTATTGATGGCTTTTGAGATTTTTTTATCCCAAAACTCATAAAGGTTCTTTCCTTTTTTATTCTCCAATTTAATCCCCATTTCCAACCGATATGGTTGAATTAGATCCAATGGTTTCAATAAGCCATATAGGCCAGAAAGTATTCTCAAATGCTCTTGAGCAAAATCAAAATCCTCCTTAGAATACTCGTCTACATCTATTTTTGTGTAGACATCACCTTTGAAAGCCAGTAATGCCTGCTTGGAATTTTCCTCATTAAAGTCCTTCTGAAACGTCTTAAATCGTTCATTATTCAGCTCTGCCAAATTATCAGAGATATGCATAAGTTCTCCAATTTCTTTGGCCGACTTCTTTTTCATGATTCTTACTAAGGTATGAGTGTCAGTTTGGAAATCAGGTTGTGTAGACTCTGTGAAACTCGGGGTGCTATAGTCCAGCGTCTTTGCTGGTGAAATAAGGATAAGCATACTATTGAATTACTGTAATCGCCTTGGTTACTTTTTGTGTGATATTTTGGTCTGTACTGGTAAACTTCACAACTACCGCATATGTTCCGTTTGGCACAAATTCTCCTCTAACTTGTCCGTCCCAAGGGCAGAAAGGTTGGCTTGGCTCAATGTTTTCATGCTCGCAATAAAAGATCAATTCACCCCAACGATTATAAATATAGACTTCCACATCATCAATGTATTCATTTGCATAAAGGATAAAGTTTCTATTTGGGTCATTGAGGACTACGCCATTTGGAAAGACAATTTTCAAAGAACAATCTTCCACTACATCAATGGTGGCCACATAGGCACAGCCTAAATTGTCAGAAACGGTAAGTTCATAGATCCCGCCCTCAGTTGGGGTGAAAGTAGGTGCCTGAGAGACTTCAACTCCGTTTAATTTCCAAGAGTAGTTATCGTATGTACCAGGATCAATAGTCTGAGTCACTCCTTCAATAGCACAAATGGTTAATCCAACCGGAACTACTGGTGGAATGATAGTCGATTTTGAAACTACTCCATTGGCACGGCCAAGTTCACAGCCTACGCTACTTCTAAGTAAAGCCTCATAGGTACCTTCCTGTGAAACTTCAATAATTGGTAACCCATCAAATGCAGTGATCCGAGTACGGGTACCATTCAGTACGGAGTACCATTCGATATCTGCCACGTTAGTCATATCCGCATCTACCGTTATAGTTGTGCTGGTTTGGTCCACACAGAAAGGAACAATATCAAGACTGACATCTACTCGCTGGGAAATAACTTCTGCAGTGAAAGCTTTTTTGTCTACTGGGCATAACCCACCTGCTACTGGCTGAACTTCCAAGGTGTAATCACCAGATCTGCTAGGAACAAAAATCTGTCTTCTTCCTACGATCACACCTAATGCATCTTTCCAAAGGAAAATTACATCTGCCGGATCAGCATTGTTCAAGATCGCCTCATATTGAATACCTACCTGGCAGTCCACTATTGGAGGTGAAATCTCAAAATCTATTGGCTGTGTAATGTTAGTTACAATCGTTTCTTCTCTTGGACAATTTATGCCAGTTGGATCTTCGCCTCTAACCGTATAGGTGTCGGAAAGGGTGATTGTAAACTCTCCATTTGCGTCTGGAGTGATTACGGTTCCACCTGAATTTGTCACTGTATAGTTCAAGGCATCAGGCGAAGTAGGAGTGAATGTGAAGCTTTCGCAGGCCATTAAGTCAGAAGGAACTGAAAATACTACTTCAAATTTCTGAGCTATATTATAAATCGTTGGGTCAGGGATAGCGCAACCTGTTGGATCCTGAATCTCTACTGCATAATCTCCATAAGGAACCAAAATATCAAACTGACTGGTAGTAGTAAATGTCCCTTGGAAAGTCTGCCCGTCACCTTGCCGAGTTACCGTATAAGAGCCAGATTGAGGAGAATTGGTGAAGTTAATAGTCAACATGCCGTTTTGAACGCCAGATGGGCCACAAACTTCCTCAGTAGGCGTGACGGTATATTCAAATCCTACCGGAGGATTACTGTTCTCTACAGTGACACTTCCGGTATAGGTACAGCCAAAACTATTTTCGGCTTCAATGGTATAAACTCCAGGCAGAACACCTGTTACCTGAACAGAACTTCCAGCGGTTACATTGGAGAAAGTGTCCCCAGTCTCTAGCACAGTCAAAGTGGAAGCTTCTGATTGCATTGTGATCTCAAATGATCCATCAGGAGTATTACAATCTGTGGCAGGAGTAGTTTGAACTGCCGTGAAAATAGGCAACTCATTTACCAGTAAATCTAATTTTTTCTCAACGACGCAACCTTCCAAAATCGGATCCTGAGTCACGAAAATAATTTCATACTGGCCAGGACCAGGAAGTGAATTGATAAACAATTCTAGCTCGAAAAACTCTCCTAATGCGACTCTGTTTGGATCGCCATTCAGCTCGTAAAACCATTCTCCTGTGATCGGGGTGTTTGGCGCAAATGTTACTGAAGTCTCTTCATAACAAACTTCTGTAGCTGTCTGAGTTAGGTCAAATTCGAATGCCGGGCCTACAAAAATTTCAGCAGTAGAAGGACAGGTTTCATAGAGTAGGGCTTCATCTTCAGAAAGGCCATCAGGCAATCTATAGCTAACACTTACTGTGTAGATACTTTCTTCATCAACTGTTATTGTGTTAGAGTCCACGTCTCCAAAAACTTGTCCAGCAGCATTAGTCCACTCGAAATCATACAAGCCTTCGGCAGGATCATACCCGTCTATTGCAGTCAGAGTGACAGGGTTACCTGCACAAAGTGTAGCGTCATCTGCTAAAGTCAATTCTGGTGGAGCTTCAACCAATATTTCTGTGGTCGCTCTGAAATACTCAGGATCACCACATCTATCCACTCTAAGTTCTACGGTATAAGTACCTGGATTATTAAATATCTGATCCAAATTCTGGAATTCATCTCCCGGTCCGCCGTAATTGCTGCGGATAATTGTGCCATCATCCTGATTGGTAATAGTCCAAAAATAGCTATCAATATCTGGTTCTCCACCACCTTCTAATAGTGCTCCAGCCCCTAACTCAGGATCAAGACAAAGTCTGGCAGGTGCAGCTAGACTTGGTTCGGGAATTGAACTTCCTGAGTTTTGGACAAAGGATGGTAATCCAAGATTTGAGGTGCCTGGCATGGCCTCTACACCATTTTGAGTAAAGGTACTTTGCGAATTACAACCTGATCCTACATTGATTTGACCAATCCTATTATCGCCTACTACAGCAACATAGATCTGGCCATTTGGTCCAATTTGCAATGCACCAAGATCAAGTCCCCCTGTATCGCTAATTTGATTTTTAGTGCTGATAATACAAGCTTCTATTTGCGCTCTTGTACTTGCTCCATTGAAGCAGGTTGGGCAAACAGCTGCATCCGGATCGTCGTCATTTTCATTTGCCTTAATTATGAATTCTTCAATTCCTGGACCGCCATTTCTATAGGAGACTAAGATTCGCTCCCCATCCTCGGAGAACTCCATTCCATACACATCTCCATCGCAGCCAAGATCAATTCTTGCGTATTCGGTCATTTCTCCAGTATCACTATCGAAATCAAAAATTTCTAGTTTATTACATCCGCCTTCAGAAATGGTCACAGCAATTTGATCGCCATCAGAATTAAATTTCATAGTGCCAACGCCTGAATTGAACCCGTGATCAGATCCTACAGAACTTAGAACAGGTTGGCCTATGCCTTGTGCAGATACCGGGTACGCGCGGAATGTATTGTTTCCGAGTTCGTGAAATACAACCCAAGTAGTATCTCCCGCATCCAAAGCTGCAGTATGCTCTGAGGATGGACTGAAAAGGAAATTATCTTTGGTGACGACATTTCCAACACCCGTTGGATTTTCTGATTTGATATCTACCAAAGAGTATTTCGCCTCGTTGGTCCCATTTGCCGAAAGTTGTGTTGTGAACAAGTAGAAAAGCGTTTCTTCTCCTGGAACAGGCACAGCGATTACTCCTTGGCTGCTGGAATTATCTCCGCCAATGTCCTCGCCATTTTCCATTAAATCTCCATTGAGATCCCAAACTGATTGGCCATCTGTGTAGAATAGCACTTGGCCTGCCTGATCGGATATAGTAGTAGTTCCAGCAGGTATGTTTTGAGGATGCCTCGATGCTATTGGTCTCGGAGTCGGCGCATCAGGATCGTCTGGATCAGGGTTGAAATCAAGTCCTGCTCCATCACCAAAGTACCAGATATTATTTGTCTGATCTTGGACATCCCACATCTTGACACGAATCTCAGCATAAGCGTAGCAGGAAGATCCTGGTTCACGTACCAAAACCCAATACAGACCTGGAGAACAAACTTCATTGGCTTCTTCTCCTATCCATCCCTGATCACGCTTATTGGACCAGAAGTATTCATAATTCTCCCCACCACCTTGTCCACTACCAACTCCACCTCCGCCACCAGCGCCACCATCTTCCTCACCTGCCTGAGCAGATAGTAAAGGGCTGAGATCTATGCAAGTTTCACATAAAGTGGTGTCCTGTGGAGAAAAATTAGCCTGAAGGTTATTTTCAGTTAAGGTAATGGTGTGGTTTGCAGATAGTGTGGTACCATCGGCAAAGGTTACATCCAGCGTCACGTTTAGATTTTGTCCTGAAGCTGCATCTGCAGGAATCAAAAAATGCTCTTGTGCATAGTCAGCTGGCAAAGCATTTCCTGTGGAGTCTGTAAGTGGAGGATCAAAATTCCATGCAAAACTTACCGGTCTATAGTTTTCAGGAGTGAGTACTGATGTTAGTTGAATTGGATTATTCGCACAAGGCATTTCTGGATCCCATGTAAAATCTACAGTAGGAGTAATATCTGCATTTGGAGCAAAAGTTGGGAATACTGTCCCGCAGAAATCTACTCCAGCAAAAGGGTCTTCCTCTACTTCTACTAGGGTCAAATCAGTTTCGTTTGGATTCGTTACTTTCCCTATCATTTGCGGGCCACCATCTACCTCTTCATAGATGTAATAAATATTTCCGTCTGGTCCCGCTTTGATATCATATACTGCGAAAATCCCAGTAGGAGGCGTTCCTGGTCCAACAATTGGCATTACTTCTGGTGTACCAGAAAGGTCTGAAACAGGAACTCTAAAAAGCGAATCTCCAGCTGAATAATAAATGTAATTGCCATCAGGAGAGAATTCCGCTCCACCATAATCACCATTTCCAGAAGATTGAGAAATAGGAGTTGATGAACCAAAAGTCCCACTACTAGTATTAAAGTCCAATACCAAAATAGGGTCAGTACTGGATTCAGGTATGATGATTAACTGGCTTGTCTCCTCATTAAAAACGATCTGTTTTGGAGTGGAAGAAATAGCCTGATTGTCTGTAACAGTGAAACTTCCCTCACCAGAATCAATACTTCTAGAAATTAGATTTCCGTTGTCAAAGCTGATCAGGTAGGATGGTGAAGCTGGCGTTTTCACAACTAAAATAGCTCCAGATCCATTGCCTATTACATTGTCGCTTGAGGTGATTTCACCCAATGGTCTTTCATTTCCAGTTGCTTGGCCTGGAGCATTCATATCCACTACTGCATATTGAAGCTCTCCTCCCAGCGAGAGATAGAAAATATAAAAAAGCTTGTTTCCTTCTGGATCATATTCTAAGAAGCCAGTTGCTACTTGCTGTACCCCGTCAATATTTCCATTCAGGCCTGAGCCAACTCCTTGGATAGGATTTTGACTAAAGTCGTAAACTAATTCCCCATTGGTAAGAAAAAGAGGTTGTCCAGTGATAGGGTCAATCGCTAGAGCAGAATTGTTTTTTGTAAAGACAACTGATCCCGGAATAGACTGTACGTTAGGCGAGTTTCCTTTTCCAAAGGATAAATAATTATTTTCTGTAGCTCCGCCACAATACCCAAAAATCCACTCATTGTCATTAAATCCCTGCGAATACACCGCGGTATTAAATACAAAAGTTGTAAATAGGAGGGTAATCGTAAAAATGTAGGGTAACCTTATGGAATTAGGGCTGCTTTTCATAATTTTCGAACTGCTTCTAAAACAACATACGTTCTGTAACGTTGAAGAAGCCTACTGAATATTCAAATTAACGAACAAATACTTGTTACGGTCTCTGGTTTACGTTGTTTTTCTTTGTGTGGTTGGACTATTTGTTGGGAGCAATGCTTATGCACAGGATCCGCAATATAGCCAATATTACGCGGCACCTCTTTACTTAAATCCAGCATTTGCTGGATCTGAGTTGACTGGACGTATTGGATTCAATTATAGAAACCAATGGCCAAGTATTGATGCTCAGTTCACCACATTTTCTGCATACTACGATACCTACCTGAATGATTACAACTCAGGGATAGGTATAATGGTTATGCAAGATACAGAGGGAGCGTCCAAACTACGTTCTACCACCATTTCAGCTATTTATTCTTACGAATTGAAGCTTGGGGAAAAAACTTTTTTCCGACCAGGTTTTCAAGCTAGCTATATCCGAAGAGAAATTGGGTTTTATGAAAATCTCATTTTTGCCAATCAAATCAATCCAAACGACCCGTTTGGTCCTATTTTTCCGGGATCAGATATTGCTGGCCTAGGTGATCCGGTTAATATGCTTTCACTTAGTTTTGGTGGATTGTTTTTTACGGAAGATTTTTGGGTTGGTGGATCTGCCCATCATGTGAACCAGCCGAATCAATCTTTTATTGACGGCGACAGTCCTTTGCCTGTAAAGTTCTCAGCACATGCAGGCTATAGAATTAATCTGGGAGAAGGTTCTATGCGAGGTGATTTCACCCATATCAGAAAACAACGCTATTTGACTCCAACCATCAATTACAAGAAGCAAGGGCCATTTGAGCAGCTGGATGTCGGAGCTTATTTTTATGTAGAGCCTATAGTGTTTGGACTTTGGTATAGAGGTTTGCCTTACAAAAAAGTAGAAGAGCAAAGTAATCGAGATGCGATCGTGATGATGGTAGGATTGAACTTACTCTCAGGTCTGAATGTAGGCTATAGCTTCGATTACACCGTTTCTCAGCTAGGCATTCAATCTGGCGGAGCACACGAGTTGAGCTTATCTTGGACCTTACCAAATAGTAATCAAGGCCAACCACGAAGAAGAGATACGCTTCTACCTTGCCCTAAATTCTAAGATAAACTCTCGTACTGAAGCAAAAATTTTTCTTGCAGCGGCGCAACTGCGCGGCGTTTTAAGCAATAATTGAGGTTTTTTGAACCTCAAATGTTTTACCTTGAAAATTTCTGCCCAAAGATTTCCCGATACTATAAAGCATAAATCTCGTCGGCCGCGAGATATTTTCGCCACGCCGCTGCGTCGACGCGAGAAAACTAAAAAAACTGAAACGATCTCTCGTTCCAGCTTCTAGCGTTAAACTTCTATTAGTTACAGTGTATAGAACTCTTCCCAACCTTTTCTTGGGGCTTCACCAGTTAGTAGCTGATTTGCAAGTGGGTTGTTCGTGATGCGTTGAGTTTCTCTATCAAACTTCAAGGTGGTATTTAATTGCTGTGCCAATACCCCTAAGCAGAATACTTGACTAAGTGGACCTGCTATTTCAAATCTAGAACGAGTTTCCTCCTCTCCTTTACAAGCTTTCAGGAAGTTAGCAAAGTGGTTTGATGGACTTTCAGGTACTTCAGGTAGTTTGCTTGCCATGTCTTTGGCTTTTTCTTCTCCGATTATCGAGAGTGTACTTCCATGTGATCCACCTTTGAAAGTAAGATCTTTACCATAAATAATTTTCCCTGGATTCAACTTTGCAGGCTGAATTTGACCTGTACTTGCAGCTGGAATATCAGCATTCAATTCTGAAGTTCCATAGTCAGCAGGTACTGGTGGCACATTATCCACCCCATCATACCAGGTCATGGTCAAAGGCGGCATATCACCTCGCTCAGGGAATTTGAATGCTAAAGTTGATGACATTGGGAAGAAGAAAGGATTGTGACCTCGGAGCATCACTGGGTCTACTTCATAAGGCAATCCTAATTCAAGAAATTCATGTGCAGTATCCATAGTATGTGCGCCCCAATCTCCTAGCGCGCCCATACCGAAGTCGTACCAACATCTCCATTGGCCATTGATAAAATCTTTATTGTAGTCGTGTTCGGACCGAGCCATCAGCCAAGTATCCCAATCGAGCGTGGATGGCATTGCTTCAGCTTTTGGAAAGCTTTGCATATTTACATCCCAACCATGCCATCTTCTAGGGCTGTTCATATGAGCCGTCACTGCGGTCACATCCTTGATAATACCAGCTTCTTTCCAAGCTTTGAATTGGAAGTAATTGCCTTCTGAATGCCCTTGGTTACCCATTTGAGTCACTACCTTATGTCTTTTGGCACAGTCCATCATAAGAGTTACCTCATTGAATGTACGGGCCATTGGCTTTTCGGTATAGACATGCTTCCCTTCAGACATAGCGAGCATGGTGATTGGGAAGTGAGAGAAATCTGGAGTTCCCACAGTAATTGCTTCAAACCCATTTCCAAACTCATCAAACATTCTTCTGAAATCTTTGAATCGCTTAGCATTTGGGAATTTCTCCATCATCGCAGTAGTATGGGGCGCGCCCATATCTACATCACAAAGGGCTACGATATTGCAGAGCCCAGTTTCATAAAGTGCATTCATAATCTGAGCACCACGGTTACCTATCCCACAGCAAGCAAGGTTAACCTTATCGCTCGGAGCTATATGTCCCATAGATTTGCCTAGTACTGAGGATGGAACTATAGAGATCCCACTAAATCCTAGTGCGGCTAGTGAGCCAGTCTTGAGAAAATTTCTTCTGTCCGTTTTCATGAGTTTATTGTTGTTTTTATATCACCCGCTGAGATCTCGCATGCTTAAATATCATTCCGGGGTTTGTCCGAGACGATCTGCTTGATTTCATGTTTTTAGGGTATTTGAGTATTGTAAATTGATTTTCGAATGAGAAAGTAGGTATTTTTTATTGCTAGTCTTTCCATATCTATGTTGAAAGGCTAAAGAATTAACGGAATCGATACCGAAATAGAAATTTGGAAACAGGACGAAAACACTTGAAAGTTTTACTATTTTCCCAATTCATTCCCTTAAATACTATGAAAATCTCACCTCCCAAAAAATCTGCATTTTTATTGATTTTAATTGCTGTCTTATCAATTTCCTGTGTTTCAGCTCAAAACGGTCAAACCTTTTTACAATTCAATGGTAAAAGTGGGCCTGGCCAAGGTAAGAATGTAGTCCTTATATCAGGAGATGATGAGTACAGGTCCGAGGAGTCCATGCCGATGATGGCAAAAATTCTTTCAGAGCACTATGGTTTCAACACTACTGTTTTATTCCCTATCGAGCCTGAAACCGGTAATGTTGTCCCTAGCTATCAAAATAACATTCCTGGCTTGGAGCATTTAAAGCAGGCTGACCTCGTGATTATGCTTATTCGTTTTCGAGACCTTCCAATGGATCAAATGAAACACTTGGAAGACTATTTCAAATCAGGAAAACCTTTTATCGCACTCAGAACTTCTACTCATCCTTTTGCTATAAAAGATCAAAACTCTCCTTTTGCTAAATGGACATGGAACAGCAAAGTGCCTGGCTGGGAAGGTGGCTTTGGTCAGCAAATTGTTGGTGAAACCTGGGTAGCACACCATGGTATCCACAAATCTGAGGGAACAAGAGCTTTGATTGATGGAGTTGACCGTGATGCTGATCACCCGATTTTACGAGGTGTGGATGATATTTGGGCGCCTACTGATGTGTATTCGATTAAGAATTTGCCATCGACTGCGAATGTGCTTCTATATGGTCAATCTACGGCTGGAATGACTCCAGAGTCTCCTTTGATGTGGGATAAGTCAATCATGCCTATCGCTTGGACAAAGGAGTATTCGCTTGACGGTGGGAAAACAGGTAAGGTTTTAGGAAGTACACTTGGTTCTTCAATTGATTTTGAAGTAGAAGATATGAGACGTTTGATCGTCAATGCCACTTTTTGGCTATTGGATATGCCAGAGGTGATTACTCCTGAACTTCCTATGGAAATTGTAGGTAGCTACGAGCCGACCATGTTTGGCTTTGATAGCTTTAAGAAGGGGATGAGGGTTAGTGATTTTAGGTAACCACTTCATCATTCAACATTAGGTATTCTTCATTCATGATTTAATGTCGAATGATGAATGATGAAGTTCGAGAAGAATGGATGAATAAGATAAATTAGAATTCATGAACAAAATAGGATTCAATGTGCTGGCTTGGTCGGCAGAGATGTCGGAGGCGCTATTACCAGTTTTAGATCGCTTGAAAAAAATCGGCTATGACGGTGCAGAATTTTTCATAGGAGGTTCGCCTGAGGAATCTTTCAAATTAGTTGGTAAGCACTGCGCAGATATTGGGCTAGAAGTGACTACAGTTACTGTGATGGGGCCAGAGCAAAATCCAATTTCTCCTGATGCCACCGTGCGTAAAGCAGCAAGCGAGCAACTAAAATGGGTAATTGACAGAGCTCATGATCTCAATTCACAAGTGCTTTGTGGGCCATTTCATTCTGGATTCACTGTTTTTGCCTCCCGGGAACCAATCGAAGACGAATATAATTGGTCTGCTGAAGTTCTTCATGGAGTGGCTGGATATGCCCAAGACGCCGGGGTTTTACTGACGCCGGAGGCATTGAACCGATTTGAATGCTATCTCTGTAATACTATGGAGCAGCTTGCTTATTTGCTCAAGAAAGTAGATCATCCGAATGTGAAGGCGATGTTTGATACACACCACGCGAACATTGAGGAGAAAAGGCTAGGAGATGCGATTAAGTTTATAGCACCTCAATTAGGTCATTTCCATATTTCAGAAAACGACCGTGGGACACCAGGTTCAGGTCATGTGGATTTTGATGAGACGTTTAAAGCCTTGGCGGATGTGAACTATAAAGGTTGGTTGACTATCGAAGGCTTTACCAGAAATGATCCCGCTTTTGCAAATTCTATTGGCGTTTGGAGGAATTTCTCCGAGCCTTGGGATATGGCTGAGAAAGGCTATGAGCTGATTAGCCAAATGGGAGAAAAGTATGGGTTGTAATATTTAGTCATTAAGTAGTTAAGGACAAAGGAAGCGTGCCTATATCCTTCACTATTAGACTATTGATTCCCCATTACTATTTGTCGTAAGCACCTCACTCATGTAATCAAAAAATGGGCGCATGGCTAAAAACGTAAGAATCACTTCTTTTTGAAAATCAGCAGATAAAACCTCTTCGTCAGTAAATTTTCTTTTTACTACAAATTGCTTTTTCTTGATTAATTCAATCGCAGGATGATTTTTATCGAATCCTTTCGGAGCAATTTTTACAGCATCTTCTCCTTGAAGGGATTCGAAATAGTTTAGAAAAGTTTTTTGGGAAGTAATTTGTTGAATTTCAGTGGTATTCGCTTCAAACTCTTTACGGATTTGGAACAGATCTTCTTTGTTTGGAGCCCAGAAACCTCCGCCAGCAAAACTATTGTTTGGTTCTACTTGAAGATAATACCCACCTCTGAGCATGGGTTTAGCACGAGAATACCCAACGCCAAAATTCGGTTTGAAAGGAGTCTTGTCTTTTGAAAAACGGATATCACGATAAATTCTGGAAATATGCATCCCAGTAATATTGTCATGATTTTGAAGTTCTGAGTATATCTGATTGAAAAACTCTTTGTTTTCCTTTATAATCAAATCGTACTCAGATTTATGCTCAGTAAACCATTCACGATTGTTGTTTTCTTGTATCAGTTTAAGAAAATCAAAAGCCTTTTGCATACTAAAGTAAAAGGGATAAGAAATCTAAATTGTTAGAAACTGGAACAAACTAGTTTTTAGGACTTTGATGATCCAACTCTAATCCAACCGTAGTTCGCGGTTTGAATCCTGGCCATTCTTTAGCCTCAGGATTAGCATTCACGTCGAGATAGTCTTTGTAGCTATCATTTCCCTTTAGGTAAAAGCCTAAAAATGCCGTAACAAAATGCTGGTTGATGTTATTGATTCTACGCATATCCCAAACGGAATCAGCATATCTCAAATATTCATCGATAGGTCTTCCTGGCTCAAGCGCTTCAGCTGGTGGAGGGTTAGGAGCAGTGTTATGTCGAGCGTCAATATATGTGAGAAGGTATCTCTCTGAGTTGACAGCCCCTTCATAAATGGCTTTTGTCCCTTCCTCATAGCCGGAGATATCATCCTTACTTCCTGCTATGAATAGCGAAGGGATCTTAATTCCAGCCAAACCTTCTGCATTCCAAACACCACGTTGCATTCCCCAAGGAGCAAAAGCAACAATCACTTTGATTCGTGGATCGATGGATGCCTCAAATTCAGGATTGCCAACCGAGCGTCTCAGCAAAGCTTTACTTCCACCAGTCATGCCCCCGAATAGTTGGACAGCTTGTGGGCTATAGCCTGCACCTGCTACATTCACCGCGCCATAGCCACCCATCGAATAACCAATTAGTGCGGTGTTATCAGCATTGACAACACCTTTCAAAAATGAGCCTTCCTCATTACCCAACCTTGCTATTTCATTCAGCACAAAAAGATCATCAAGAGATCTATTTAGGAGCGTGCTTTGAAATCCAGCCGCATCTCTGAATGTGGCTTCGGTGTGATCTATCGCTACTACTACATAGCCTTTGGAAGCGAGATTTTCAGTGAGGTAAGTCATCAAATATCTAGAACCAGTATATCCGTGCGATACAATTACCAGTGGAAAAGGGGCGCTTGAGTTGGCTGGTTTAGCATTTCTTGTCGCTCTACCTAGAAAAGTGAAGGGAACAAGAGGTCTAGTAGGAGAACCATTTTGTCCCATCACTTCGTCGTAAGAAATCAACTCATCTGATCCAGCCTCTGTTGGGTACCAGATTTCTACTTTCAATGGTCTATTGTAAAGGGAATCTCCGCCCTTACCATAATTAAGAATATCGAGTTGATTTTCATGAATCAAATCGAGGGTCTGAACCCCTACTGCATATTCGCCTCGGGCGGACAGTTCTGGTGCATCTGGCAATAAATCTCCATAGACAAAAGGTTTTGGAAAGGACTGTCCAAAGCTGATGGATAAGGAGCTTAATACGAAAAGGTGAGTTAGAATTGAAGCAAAAAGGCCCTTGTTGTTCATCTCTTGAGTTAATTTTGGTTTATTGTTTCAAGATAAGAAATGAAATTTTAACAAAGGTATTTTCTAAGGAATGACGATTGTGTCCTCGAATCTAAAGGTTAACCTCTAAAAATAAGATTTGGGATTCTACAAACTTTTTTAGATTCTTAGCAAATGTGGACTAGGGATGAATCAAAGATTGAATTTCTGAATAGCTATCCTTATCTAAATATGAAACCACATTTTGAGATGGATCTATCAAAATGGTGGTAGGCATTCTGGTTATGTGATATTTTGCAAAGAAGCCTTGGCCATCACCGACTAAATGAATCACATCAGAAAACATACTTAACTCTCTATCAATGTTTTCCTTTGTATCCAAAGAACATAAAACAGTGGTTAGATTCGCTGATTTAGAAACCTTATTGATTTCTTCTGAAAAGGAAACGTAATTATCTATATCCATTTTATCTGCAAAAAAATCAAATCTAACAATCACCCATTTCCCTAACATTTCCTCTGAGGAGATCTCTTTATTAGCTATAGTTGTGAAAGTAAAGTCAGGAAATTTTTGTCCAATTTGAGGTTGGAGTGAGGGATCTCTTCGTGAGTAATTTTTACTTGGTTCATCTGGGTTGTACAGGAATTTTTCTGGATTTCCGTATTTATCATAAATTTTATCTAAGCCGATGGTCGGGTTTTCTTTTATCATTTTCGAGAACTCTTCCATGGAGATGGGCTCTCCAGTTTTCGCATTAAACAATTTATCATCTAGGGAATGGCGGACGGTAGTTGAGACTTTAGTCACTGTTACATTTTGATCTTGAACTAGGGAGGATTCTTTTGAACAAGAAATTAAGGCAATAAAAAGGCAGGAAATGAATAGTCGTTTTTTAATCATAGGATATATTTTATGCTAGGAAGATAGTTATTTAGATAAACTGTTCTATAAGTTTTTACATTAATTGCTTGGTTTTTCTTCGTGGATCCCAAAATCAATGAAATAATTCATGCTATACTGACAGTAACTTTCAGCTACTATTCAAGTCCTATTCTTAGAAATTATCCTACCGAAATGAGATTTTTAGATAACTTCTCGTTTTAATCCATTTTCACTATGATCACACTTACTCGTACTGATTCCTCAAATCCTGATTTTGTAGCTTTAGTAAAGCAGCTCGATGCCTATTTAGCTGAAAAGGATGGTAGAGAGCATGACTTTTACAATCAATTTAATAAGATCGTTAACCTGAAAAATGTGGTGGTGGGCTATGAAAATGGAGTTCCTGTTGCTTGCGGTGCGATTAAGGAGTTTGATAAAGACTCCATGGAAGTAAAACGTATGTTTACAAAGCCTGATGCCAGAGGGAAAGGTTTAGCTTCCACCGTCTTAACAGAGTTGGAAGTATGGGCTGCAGAACTAGGCTATAAAAAATGTGTACTTGAAACAGGAAAAAGACAGGTGGAGGCAGTGGCACTTTATAATAAGCAGGGATATGCCCTTATTCCAAACTATGGACAATACATTGGAATTGAGAATAGTGTTTGTTTTCAGAAAGAGTTGAAATGAGTTGTTTTAGTTCACACAGATCGCCGCTGAACCAACACGCAGATTTTCGGGGATTATGATTTCGATCAATTAATTAGACCCAATAACTCCCTAATAAATTCTCTGCAAATCTGCGAAAGTTATCTGCGTTTATCTGCGTGAATTATACCCAGATGAATCTAAGTTTTATTTCAAAATCTTAATCCCAACTGCTTCCACGCCCGGCAATAGGTCCTGTCTCATGTATTGCAATAGCGTAACAGTCTTGGTGTTTTGATCAAATAGGAAAGGAAGTGTATCGTAGCGCGTGTAAGAATTTCCAAATCCTTCACCAAGGGGTTCACCGGATTTAGGATCGAATAAGATCAAATTCACTAGCTTATTGTCCAGAATTACACCAGCAGAATCTTTGCTAATTACTCTCATATAGCAATTAGAAAAAGCATATTCCTCGTTAAACTTCACTGCGACTAGATCAGGTGTATTGATTAGCTCCACATCCTGAAGGTCGAAAACAAGACTATCGGTAATGCTCCAATTTTGATTTGGGAGGCTGTGAAAGTCCTCGTAAATGCGCCCGTCTGTACAGGCTGCAGTCACGAGGATAAGAACTATAAAAAGGTAATGTTTAACCTTATTCATTCCCTGGTTTATTTGGATTTGGCCCTTGATTTTTTCGCGGAGGAAATCTCTTTTTCCCCTGAGGTTTTGGCTTAGCGTCATTTGTACTAGCATTTCCTGCATTCCCTTCAGCTGGTTTTGGCTTCTGTACATTTTGCCTCTTTGGAGGTCCGCCCTTTGCTTTTGGCTGCTGTGGTTGAGCTGCTGGCGTTTGTCCGACATTTGCTTCAGGATTTCTAGGCTTATTTCTGTTCTTGTTTCTGCGCTTTTTGGGCTGATCTCCAGCTGGTCTTGGACCCTGATTAGCATTCTGCTGAGCTTCAGGTTTATTTGGTTTAGAATCAGGTTTATTCGATCCTTGTTGATTTCTGTTTCCGCCTGAATTTCTATTTTGTGGACGTGGTTTTTTCTTGCGTTTAGGGCTAGAAGACGCAAACTTTTTATCTAAAAGTTCAAGTTCTCTAGTTGATTTAGCTGCTAAATCTTCAATTTCTGAAGCTTCATTATATTGAAGTGTGAAGACTTTTTTTCCTTTTTCGTTGATTTCAAGAATCTCCTTCACTCGCTCGCAAGTGATGCTATGCCAGTCGTTATCATTGTTGTAGCTAAACCACATCAGCTTACGGAAAATATCCGTTTTCTGAAGTTTCGCTGGGCCGGACTCAGTCTGGAGTGGACGATCAATTGATGGAATATCTTTGATCGCATCCATGTAAGTATCCAACTCATAGTTTAGACAGCATTTTAGCCTACCGCATTGACCACTTAATTTACCTGGGTTTAGAGAAAGGTTCTGGTATCGTGCTGCAGATGTGCTGACATTTTTGAAGTCAACCAGCCAAGTAGAACAGCATAGTTCTCTTCCGCAAACGCCAATTCCGCCAAGTCTTCCAGCTTCTTGTCGGAGGCTGATTTGGCGCATTTCTACTCTGATTCTGAACTCTCCTGCCAGCGCTTTGATCAATTCACGGAAATCAACACGGTCATCTGCAGAATAGTAAAAAGTAGCTTTGGAGTTATCTGCCTGATATTCTACATCGGACATTTTCATTTTTAGCCCAAATTCTTCGACTATCTGACGGCATCGATAAAGCGTTGGGATTTCCCGGTTTTGGGCTTCTCCCCACTTTTCCATGTCTTTTTGATTTGCGACACGGTATATTCTCAGGATTTCGTCGTCATTCCTGATTTTTCTTTTTTGCATTTGCAGACGAACAAGTTCGCCCTGCAGGGAAACATAGCCGATGTGATGCCCGCTTGGGACGTCTACAACGACAGGGTCACCGGTGTTTAAGGCGAGAAAATCTACATTTCGAAAGTACTCTTTTCTTCCTCCTTTGAATTTTACTTCTACTATATCAAAGTTGTCTACCTCGGGAATTCCCATGTGAGATAGCCAATCGAAAACATTCATTTTATTACAATCACTCGTCCCGCAGCTGCCGTTACTTTGGCAACCTCCGGTTCCTCCTGAGGAGGTTGAGCATGTGCTACATCCAGACATAATATATAGACAGGGACTAAGCCCTGATTAGTTTTGGGTTTAATTACATTAAGTTCAAGATATCCATTCCGATATCCTTGCGGTAGTAGGCTTGATCCCAATTGATCCCTTTTACCGTTGTAAAGGCATTGCTCAAGGCTTCCTGCAATGATTCCCCTTTTCCTGTTACAGCGATTACCCGACCACCTTGGTTGACTAAGTCTCCGTTTTCATTTCTTCCCGTTCCTGCGTGGAAAATCTCCGCTCCCTGCACCGTATCAGGCAGAGAAATAACTTTTCCTTTTTCATATGACCCTGGATATCCACCACTAACCATTACTACGGTAGTCGCATAGTCAGGAGAGATTTTTAATTCATAAGAATCCAGGGTTCCAGTGCCGATGCCATGAAGCAAAGCCAAAAAGTCACTTTCAATTCTAGGAAGTACAGCTTCTGTCTCCGGGTCGCCCATACGCACGTTATATTCGATGACGTGTGGCTCTCCATCTTTATTCATCAGCCCAATAAATAAGAATCCTTTGTAGGGAATGTTTTCTTTTGCTAACCCATCTACTGTTGGCTTAACTACTTTCTCTTCTACTTTGGCCATAAAGGCCTCATCTGCGAAAATAACTGGGCTCACAGCACCCATTCCTCCTGTATTTAATCCTGTATCTCCTTCTCCGATTCGCTTATAATCTTTCGCCTCCGGCAAAATCTTATAATTTTTCCCATCAGTAGCGACGAAAACAGAAAGCTCGATTCCAGTCAAAAACTCTTCAATTACAACCTTCGAAGAAGCCTCACCAAACTTCTGATCCAAAAGCATTTCCTTCAACGAATTTTTTGCTTCCTCTAAAGTTAAACAGATAAGCACGCCTTTGCCGGCAGCTAGGCCATCTGCTTTTAATACAATCGGAAGACTTTGCCTATCCAAATAAGTAAGCCCTTCTTCCAACTGATCTGCGGTGAATGTCTCATAGGCTGCCGTCGGGACATTATTACGCTGCATAAAGCGTTTCGAAAAGTCCTTGCTACCTTCCAATGTAGCCCCTAATTGGGAAGGTCCCACAACGGGAATCGCAGCAGTTTCTGGTTGACTTTGTAGGTAATCTACAATTCCTTTAACCAAAGGCTCTTCTGGTCCTACGACCACTAGGGCGATGTTATTAGATGTGATAAAATCTCGGATTCCGTCAAAATCTGTGATGCTGAGATTGACATTGGTTGCTATGCTTTCGGTGCCGGCATTGCCAGGAGCTACATATAATTGGGTACAATCGGTGCTTTGTACAATCTTCCAAGCGAAAGCATGTTCTCTGCCTCCGCTCCCTAATAAGAGTATATTCATTGACTCAATTCAAGTTAATTTGCATGCTCAGAGATGAATTTGATCCGGTAGACACGCAATTCGTCTTCTGCGAAATCTTCATCTTCGAGTTCATCTAAGGCTGCTTTGATCTGATCACTAGTCGCATTCATGAAGTAATCGTGGAGCAAATCCTCCCGATCTTCATCCATGATAGCTTCTATGTAGTAATCTATATTTAGTTTAGTTCCGCTATAAATGATCTGCTCTATTTCATGGAGCAAGTCACTCATACTCATGTTGAGGTTTTCTGCTACCTCATCCAAGCCTACCTTGCGGTCGATCTGCTGGATTATTGAAATTTTCACTTTGGACCTGGTCCCAGATGATTTTACTACGACATCTGAAGCGGTCTCGATCTCATTCTCTTCCACATAGTTTGCTATGAGCTTTAGGAATGAAGACCCGAATTTAACGACTTTTCCCATACCTACGCCAATGATTTGCGCTAGCTCCTCTCGCGTGGTAGGATAGACGGTTGCCATTTCTTCCAAAGAAGGATCTTGAAAGATGACATAAGGAGGAAGTCCTTTGGAACGGGCTACTTTTTTACGCTCTGCTTTTAGAAGTTCAAACAACTTCTCGTCGTAGGCGATTCCGGTACTGATCACAATTTCAGCTTGGCCTGATTCTACTTCTTTGGCGAAATCATGGTCATGGTGTAAATCAATTTTAAAAGGAGACTCAAGAAAATCCTTGCCCTTAGAAGTTAATTTCAAGACTCCGTAACTTTCGATGTCCTTTTCAAGCATATTTAGAATCATCACCTGGCGGATTACACCAATCCAAGTTTTCTCAGAAGATTCTTTTCCTTTCCCAAAAACTGGAAGTTTATCATGAGAATAGCTCATCACGTAATCGGTGGATTCGCCCACAATCACTTTTACAAGGTGATCAAGTCCGAAACGTTCATTGGTTTGTTTGGCTGCTTCCAAAACGGTAGTCACCATGTCCATACCTTCGAATGTTTCCCTGTGACGTTTACAATTGTCACAGAAGCCACAATCGTCATTCATCGTTTCTCCGAAATAATTCAGGATAAACTTCCTTCTACACACACCTGTCTCAGAGTAAGCAGCCATCTCTTGTAAAAGGATTTTGGCATTTTCCCGCTCAGTTACAGGTTTGTCCTTATTGAATTTGTCAAGTTTTACAATGTCCTCATATCTGTAGAACATGAGGCAATGACCTTCCAGTCCGTCACGCCCAGCTCGACCAGTTTCCTGGTAATATCCTTCCAAAGATTTAGGCACATCGTAGTGGATTACGTAACGCACATCCGGCTTGTCGATTCCCATCCCAAAAGCAATTGTTGCAACGATTACATCCAGTTCTTCATTAAGGAAATCGTCCTGAGTCTTGATTCTAACAGAGGAATCTAACCCTGCATGATAAGGAGCTGCATTGACTTGATTCACTTTGAGAAGTTGAGCGATTTCCTCTACTTTTTTGCGACTGAGGCAATAGATTATGCCAGATTTGCCTTTGTGACCCTTTATGAATTTGATTAAATCCTTTTTAGAATCATTTTTCACTTTTGGTCGAACCTCATAAAAGAGATTCGTTCTGTTGAAGGAAGACTTAAATAAATCTGCCTCTTCCATCTGTAGGTTACGCTGAATGTCCTGCTGCACTTTTGGCGTCGCAGTAGCCGTAAGCGCAATGATCGGTAGATCAGGTGCGATTTGTGCAATAATGGATTTAATCCTTCTGTATTCTGGTCTGAAATCATGTCCCCACTCAGAGATGCAGTGTGCTTCATCTATGGCGACAAAGCTGAGATGCGCAGACTTAAGAAAATCCACGTTTTCCTGCTTGGTCAATGACTCAGGAGCCACATATAAAAGTTTGGTTTTCTTTTTGAGCACCTCGCTTTTTACTCGAGTAGCTTCCGATTTATTCAAAGTAGAATTCAGAAAATGCGCATTGATTCCCAATGCCTGCAACTGATCCACCTGATTTTTCATCAAAGCTATCAAAGGGGAAATCACGATAGCAGTGCCTTCTCTCATCACAGCGGGCAATTGATAGCACAACGATTTACCAGCGCCCGTAGGCATGATGACGAACGTATTCCGCTTATTGAGCAAATTATCAACGATCAATTCTTGATTTCCACGGAATTGACTGAATCCAAAGATTTTTTTGAGATCTGATTTTACTTTTTCTTCCACTTGTTAAGGGGCTAAAAGGGTAACTAAAGCCTGTAAACAGGAATGATTTATTACATTTATACCCAGGTTCAAAATTAGTTATAAACACAGGTAAAATTGAATTTAGCTAAAAATATTAGAAATACAGCCACGAGAGTGTTGCAAAACGAGGCTCAGGCAGTGTTAAATCTTATTGATTTTTTAGATGGCGATTTTGACGCCTGCGTAGAGCATATTTTACTTTCAAAAGGCAGGGTGGTAATTACCGGTGTGGGGAAAAGCGCACTTATTGCTAATAAGATAGTTGCCACGCTCAATTCCACTGGGACGAAAGCTATTTTCATGCACGCAGCTGATGCTATTCACGGCGATCTGGGAATGATTCAGGAAGATGATATCATTATTTGTATTTCCAAAAGCGGTAATACTCCGGAGATAAAAGTGCTGGTTCCTTTACTTAAAAAACTAGGGTCAAAACTAGTGGCACTCGTTAGTAATCCAAAAAGTTTTCTGGCCGAGCAAGCGGATTATGTATTAAATGCAACAATCGGGGAGGAAGCTTGTCCGCATAATTTGGCGCCAACTACTAGTACCACCGTACATATGGCATTAGGAGACGCATTAGCAGTTTGCCTTTTGGAAGCTAGAGGATTTACTTCAGATGATTTTGCAAAGTATCATCCGGGCGGATCTTTAGGAAAGCAGTTGTATCTTAGAGTAGGTGATGTATTGGGTGGAAATGAGATTCCTATAGTCACCGAAAATGCCGGATTGGCGGAAGTAATCATGGAGATTTCTGGAAAAAGGCTAGGTGCTACTTCTGTAGTGGATTCAGCTGGTAATTTGAAAGGAATCATCACCGACGGAGATTTGCGAAGAATGCTTCAAAAATCACTCGATATTCAGTCGCTTCATGCCTCTGATATTATGACTGTAAATCCAAAATCGATTTCAACACAAGAATATGCCATTCGAGCGCTGAATATGATGAAAAATCATAATATCACGCAACTCGTAGCTATGAATGGAAATAAAATCGCTGGTTTTGTTCATATTCATGAATTGATGAAAGAAGGAATTGTTTAACTTTTAGTATGCACAATAAACCCTATATTCTTATTATGGCCGGTGGCATCGGCTCCCGATTTTGGCCTTACAGTCGCAGAAAGCGACCAAAGCAATTTTTGGATATACTAGGGACTGGTCGTACCTTATTGCAAATGACCTATGATCGATTTGCTGAAATGGCAGATCCAGATCAGTTTGTGGTTATTACCTACAGAAAATACCTTGCATTGGTCAAAGAACAGTTGCCGGAGCTGAACGATCACCAGATTTTAACTGAGCCATTGCGGAAAAATACCGCAACTTGTATTGCCTATGCGACTTACAGTATTTATTCTAAAGATCCAGACGCTACCATTATTGTAACTCCTGCTGATCACCTGATTTTGCAAGAGAAGAAGTTTGATCGTACCCTTCAGAAAGCGATAGAGGCAGCAAATGACGGAAAATTAATCACCCTCGGAATAAAGCCAAACAGGCCGGAAATAGGATATGGCTATATCCAATACATAGAACAGCCAAATACGCATGTGTACCGAGTAAAGACTTTTATAGAAAAGCCAAATTCCAAATTAGTTAAGACCTTAATCGAAAGTGGGGATTTTGTGTGGAATTCGGGGATGTTTATTTGGAAAGCAAGAAGCTTAATCAATGCATTTGAAGAGCACATGCCGGATTTGGCTGAAGTATTTGAAGAAGGAAAAGAAATCTATGGTAAAGCAGGTGAGGCAGAGTTTGTATCTGCTGCCTATACTCAAATGAAAAATATTTCGATTGACTATGGAATCATGGAAAAATCGAGTCAGGTATATGTTATTCTGGGTGACTTCGGCTGGTCAGATTTGGGTTCATGGAGTAGTCTGTATGATCTACGGGACAAGGATGAAGACAATAATGTGGTGGAGGCAAATGCTGTTTTGTATGAAACAAAAAACAGTTATATCAAAGTAAAGGGGGATAAGCTAGTGGTTGTTCAAGGTCTGGAAAATTACCTGGTAAACGAAACTGATAATGTGCTGTTGATCTGTAAACTTGATGCGGAGAAAAAATTTCGTGAGTTTGTCTCCAACGCAAAAAAGAAAGGGGAAGAGTTTATCTAAAACCTTCCCCTTTTCTACATTTTTGTTAATTCTTATTTTCTCTGCCTGATCGCTTCGTAAATAGCCACACCTGCAGAAACAGATACATTCAAACTTTCGATTCTACCAGCCATAGGGATTTTTACTTTTTCGTCGACGATCCCCATCAATTCGGTAGATATTCCATCTTCCTCAGACCCCATCACCATCGCAACCGGAACGGAAAAATCTGTGTCATACATCGTCTTATCCGTTTTCTCAGTGATTGCTACCAATACCAAACCTGATTTTTGCAGATCTCTACAAGTATAGAAAAGGTTTCTAGATCTCACTACAGGAAGAAAATTCAAAGCTCCGACGGAAGTCTTAATTGCATCAGAGTTGATTTGAGCGCTGCCTTTTTCTGGAATTACGATTGCGTCTACTCCTGCACATTCTGCAGTTCTAGCGATAGCGCCAAAGTTTCTAACATCTGTGATTCTATCCAATATCAGGATCAATGGAGCCTTGCCGACATTGAAGCAACTTTCGATCACATGATCCAACGAAGCATATTCTATAGAAGACATCTGAGCTACTACGCCCTGATGATTTTTACGGGTAATTCTATTCAGCTTTGCCTCTGGAACTCGGACAACAGGGATTTTCTCGGTTTTGCAAAGCTTCAGCAATTCCTTGATCAGGTCATTGTTGATTTCTTTCTGAACCAACACTTTGTCAATGTCTTTTCCAGCATGGATTGACTCCATAACTGCCCTGGTTCCAAAAATAAAGTCCTTTTCGTGTTCGCCTTTTTCAATCAAAAAGCCATCTTTCCGCTTCTCCATATGGATATGTTTTTGAACCAAACCGGCTGGTAAGCACGGGAGCGGTTCAAGGTGTAATAGTGAGGGCTAAGTATGTTTTTAACCCGCGCAAAGGTAAAGCGAATTCTTGAACTCTCGTTAGTTCCTCCATAACTCCACACTTCTCTATCCAAATAAAAGTTGACTTCCTGTGGTGGCCCCATGACGATATAGACCATTCCTTTGTCTGTTTTCCAGCCTTCTTTAAAGTCTGTAAAAAGCAGATTAGCGAATTCCACTTGGCGAAAATACTCACGGATTAGCTCTTTTGCTGTTTCTGGATTTCTTGTCAATCCTATCCAATAAGCGTCCAGAGCCTTCTTTTTGTCTTGAGCAGCTTTCAAATCTTCGTGCTCTTTTCGCGTAGAGATGTAAGTAACCATTTCCACCATTTCCTCCCAATCTTTCACCTTTGGAAAGGCTTCATGGGTGGTTTTAAGGACAAGTCCTGTGCTTGCAGAAGTATCACTTTGAATGAAGTAATAGCCTATTTGATCAAAAGATTTAGGGATGTTTTCCAAGAAATCTCCGGAGTCAATTACTTCTAATTCCCTCGGTACTGCTGCCGGCTTGGTTTCCATTGGAGGATAAGGCACCTCCAAACTAATTGGGTAATAGAAGTTATGCAATGTTGGACCGCCATCGGATTTGAAAAGTAGTGACTCACCGACATTTAGGTAGTTCTGGTCAAAACCAACATGATTGGCGTAATAAGCTCCGAAATTTGGGATATCGAATATGAAACTACTTTTTATGTCTGTAGAATAATAATATTCATCCCCTTGCCTCGTGTCCAAAGCAGTGAATAAGGCAATTGCAGTTTCTGTAGTGGCGGGTATTTCTACAGTCTTTTCAAAAACCCAATGGCTATCCGTGTCATACTTTAGGTCATCTGAGGTTAAAATAAACGTATTATCAGAAAGAATTTCCTCCTCATAGCTATCCAAAATAGAATAAGTGAAACTAAATGTGTTTAAAACAGGGTTTTCTTCTATTTTCTCTACCTGCAACTGAAGTTTATAACTCGTCTCAGATACTTTGATGGGAATGATCTTAAGCGATAGTCTTGAGTACCTAGAGTAGCGAAGTGTCTGATTTAGACTGCTTAATGTCTTTTGTGCTAGGGTGGGTAATGTGGTTCCTGTGAAGAGGATTAAAAAAATCAGGAGTCGGCTTGTTTTACAGTTCATCGGGTGTTGATCTCGGGTTTGGGAAATTAACCTTACTTTTGCCAAAATAGTAAATTTTTGTATGGCTACCTATACAACGGAAATCGCCTCTGACAAGTTGGTCAGTGACAATCCTATTCATCAACGCTTACTGAAAGCTTACATTGCTGCACAGCCTTGGATTTCTGGCAAATTACTGGAAGTAGGCTGCGGCGAAGGCCGTGGAGTGGAGACGCTTTTGCCTTATGCGGATAGTTATTTGGGCTTGGATAAAATTCAGGAAGTGATAGACGAGCTCAAAGTTCGATTCCCAAAAGTAGAATTTCAGCAAGCGGTGATTCCTCCATTTGCTGGAATAGCTGATAATTCCTTCGACACGGTGGTGAGCTTTCAGGTGATCGAGCACATTCCAAATGACCGATTGTTTTTGGAGGAAATCTATCGGGTGTTAAAGCCAGGAGGGAAAGCGGTTATTTCTACGCCAAATATTAATCACACGCTTTCAAGAAACCCTTGGCATGAGCGTGAATATACTCCTCAGCAATTGATCCATTTGTGCGAATCTATCTTTGATACAGTTGATGCAAAAGGGGTAGGAGGAAATGAAAGAGTATGGGCTTACCATGAGGCCAACCGCAAGTCCGTACAGAAAATCATGCGCTTTGATATTTTTGATTTGCAGCATAAACTGCCAGCATCAATTCTCAGAATGCCTTATGAGATTTTAAATCGTAGAAATCGGAATAAACTGCATCAACAACAAGGCAAAAGCGTGGTAGATATCTCTCACGAGGATTACTTACTGGTGGAAGATCCTGCAGTGGGGTTGGATTTATTTTATGTGTTGGGGAAAAAGTAATGTTTTAGCTATCACTCGAAAAAAGCAGCTTTAATTCCTGTAATAATCATGTTGGTGCCGATGATTGCGATGATCAAACCCATGATTTTTCCGATTACTACGATCAGGTTTTTCCCAAGACGTTTTACGATTTTTTCCCCTAACTCAAATGCAATATGAGTGAGGAGACACATCACGGCAAACACGGCTATTACAATAAGAATGTTAATGTAATTGCCTTTGGAAGCAAAGTTCATCGCAGTTACGATAGTTCCTGGGCCTGCTAAAATAGGAATCGCCAAGGGTGAAATTGCGATGTTTTCGTGAGTTTCGGGCTCTTTGATATGTTTGACGCTCGATTTTTTGGATTGAAGCATCTCAAAGCCCACATAGAAAATAAGTATCCCTCCTGTGATTTTAAAAGCAGGAATGGTGATTCCGAATAGCTCAAAAATAAATTTACCCAGCACCACAAATACGACAACAATCACAAAGGCAGTTATGGTAGCTCTCTTGCTAATACTTCGTTTGGTAGCTTTATCCAGGTCATCCGTCAAAGAAGCGAAAATTGGAACATTCGCAATAGGGTTCATAATGGCGAAAAAACCAGTGAAAACCGAAAGTGTGAAGGCAAGGATGTTATCCATATAGGAAGATTATACTGTTGAAGGAGATGGAAGCATTGAAGGTATCAAAATCTTCTGCTTGAACGAAAAGAACAGCGTTTCTATCACTCAAAACGTGTCTCTAGTGAATATACGCTATTTGTCGTATGGCGTGGAGATTCATGCATTTATACATTTGAAAAGTATTTTAAATCTATAAAACTATGAAAACTTTCAACTCGACACTTTGGACTTTACTTTTAGGAGTCGTCCTCACTTTTTCAGCTTGTAGCTCGGATGATGATAACGATCCTTCTCAAGCGACGCAGACTAACCCAACGCCGACAGCACCGAGTGATGCCAATGCCGTATTAGCTGCAGTTCTGTCATTTTCCGACTTGCCTAGTTCAGTGCCTAGCGTGCCAGGATTAGGAGGGATCGCGATAGACGTAGCGTCAGGATCATTTTTCAATGGAGCTGTTGGGAGCGCATTGGTCAATGTAGGAGAAGTAAAATTAAACTCTAAAGCTCTTACCATACCTAGTGGTAATGCCTACATTAATAACCCTATAGACTTCTCTTATTCCCTAGTGCCAGGTCAAACCAATACGTGGGAGGTAGCCGGAGGGAGTGGTTTTGATGCTTTTTCACATGTGACAGCTAAGAGAATGCCTTCACAGGTCAAGTTTGCTTCCTCTGTTGCAGCTAGTTTTAGCAAAGGTTCGGATCTTACACTCTCTATCGAGGCGATGACCTCCAATACGGATAATATCCTTTGGGTAGTTTCTGACGGTTCTACTACGCTTACCAAAGAATCAAAAACCACTTCTGTGACTTTTTCAGCATCAGAACTTGGGGGCTTAAGAGCTACAAGTACTGGATTGGTGCAGGCGGCTAGCTACAATACTGAGGAGAAATCATTCGGAGGAAAAAAAATATACTTTATCAATGAATCTGTTCATACCAAGGTTGTAGAGATTAATTAATTCCTCGTCCATTTAATTTTAAAGCCAGCGAGAATTTTCTCACTGGCTATTTTTATGTCTTTTTCTTGAAAATCCTTTTAAATGGTTCCACAGTCTGCCCAACAAATCCTTCAGGAAATTTTTCTTCATCAGGTAGTCCAACTAGAAGATTTTCATCATCAGAAGGCCAGTAATTGGTGCGGAAAAGAAAATCCCAAAGGCTCAAAGAAATCCCGTAATTGAATCCGTGAGGATGGCTTTTTGGCAATTCCCGGGCATGATGCCATAGGTGCATTTGTGGTCCATTGACTATGTACTTGAATGGTCCTAGCGGAATATTCAGATTAGCATGGCCAAGTTGCCCAAGGACTAGCGTGAAAATATGGACGATAAAAAAGTCTGTAATCCCAAAACCAATCATCGCCAAAGGGATATATTCTAACGTACGGTACAGGATATTTTCCATCCAGTGATAGCGAAGCAAAGCTGCAAATCCCATCTCTCGAGTACTGTGGTGAACTTTATGAAATTCCCACATCCAATCCACATGATGATACATGCGGTGAATTGCCCACTGCATGAAATCTCTGACTATAAATATGATTACCAATTGTAGCCAGCCAGGCAGCTGATCCACTTTGATGGCAACAGTATTCGTGATGCCAAATAATCCCAGGAAATCATTGAAGGCTTCCACCGCCACCATAGAAAGGGCATTGTAGGCGACAAGTGCAAAGAGGAAATAATTCCAAAAAAGGTAGAAAATGTCAAGCCAGAAATGTTCGCGGATCAGCGGCTGATTTTTTCTCCATGGAAAAACAATCTCCAGTCCATAAATCACCAAAGATGCACCTACTAGCCAATAAAAGTAATTGTGCCAGCTCGGATTCAGGATTTCTCCAATAAAGTAATTCCAGTAGCCATAGTAGCCGTCAGCAATTGCTTTGATGTATTTTTCCATGCTACAAAGATGAGGAATAATTGCCAGTCAGTATGTGAACTTAGTCACCAACTGGATTTGACATCACTTGGTTTTAGATCTCAGTGCTATTTCTTCAACTTCTACCAGTTCCAGAGATTTGACCATTTGGGAAGTCCCGTTTTTGTATTTTAAGAAATGAGCGGTTTCTAAATGAGCTAAATAAGCAGCTTGATTGGCGTAGATTTCTAGAATTGTTATGCTAGTCGGGTCATTTTTATCTGAGACAGCATTTAGAGCCAAAACCCCTGGTTCTATGCGGACGGATGTTTCAATTTCTTCTTTGAGAAAGGCTTTATAGTTGTCAAGCATTTCTGGATGGATTTTGAGCTTTGCCATTCTTACTACTTGCGGTTGATTTTGGGCAGATGGATTTTTCTTAGAAATGAATCCCAAACCAACTGAAGTAAGAACTAAGAAAACGGATCCGAGTAGAAAAGTCGGCAATTGGAATTTATGATTTTTCATGGCTAGTTTTTGGATTGATCTGCAGTAGGATGACGAAAAAGAATCAGCCCAAAAGCGATTCCGAATCCAATATAGAGGATTCCTAATGCCCAGATAAAAGAGGGTAATGCAGGATTAGATAAAAGTCCCTTCAGCAAGGCAAGACCCGCTATCATGAAATGGCTCAGATTGGCTATTGCTACTGGACGATTGTAAATCCCACCGATAGGTCTGCCTTTATTCATCCAGTTCAGCATTCCAAAACCAAAATAAAGAGCTCCCAAAATTTGCATTAGAAACAAGGAGATTTGATCAGGATTGAGTTTTAAAACTTCCAAAATCAAGTCTGGTGCGAAAGTAAGAATGATTCCTGCCGCATACATCAGTATCGCGCTGGAAGTCATGACTAGTTTGGTGTTCATGAAGAGTAAAACAATGTTGACTCTAAAGGTAAAAAAGATCGAACAACCTCCCTGCAAGCGCCAGTTGAATAAAAAAAGAGTGTAGCGGGCGCCACACTCTAAGGTTTGTTTTAAACGATTTAGGATGGATTCACCCTGAAGGAAACCTTGCAGACACATCCGTAAGAAGTTACTTTTCCTTCTTTCACGTGCGCTTTGATATCCTTCACGTAAACTGAATCAATGTTGTGAACAGTTTTCGAAACCTCATCCACTGCATTTTGAATGGCATCTTCAATTCCTTTTTCCGAGGAGGCGATTACCTCCAATACTTTTACAATTCCCATGGTTGTCTTGGTTTTAATGAATGTTAGGGTTAATAGGCCTATTCATACAATCGCCATGCTAAGGGAAGAATTTAAGTTGGTTACGAGATGATGCTTAGAGGATTTAGAAGCTTTTGGTCGTAGAAATGCAAGGGGGGAATTAGGATTATTTTTCTCTCTCAATCAAGTTGGTAGCTAAGATCAGGATTTTTACCAATGGCCGATCTCGATTGCTGGTTTCGGTCGCTGCGATCTTATCGACGATCTCCATTCCAGAGATTACCTCACCAAATACAGTATAGTTTTGGTCCAAATGTGCTGCTCCACCAACAGTCTTATAAGCCTCCCGATGTGACGCTGGATAACTGTAAGGAGTCATGCTTTTAAGGTAGTTTTCCGTAAGGGAATCAAGCTGGCTTTTCAAGCTATCGATGGCCTCCTTATCGCCTGGGTCACGATTTTTCAATAATTCTTGATATGCTGCAAACGTAGAACTAGTAGCAGGATCGTTTATGACATGATTGTATGCAAGCCCTTTATTGATGCGTTTCTCAGCAATATCAAGGGTGCTATCCGTGTAGGTTCGTCCTTGTACGATGTAGAATTGGATAAAGCTACCTTTTTGGGTAGGATTGGAATCATCACCTTCGCGGGCTGCTCCGAGAACTCCTCTTTTGTGAAAATGCGAACTGGTAATCTCCGCTGGAATAAGGTCATCGAAGCCGAGCAATTCTTTCTTTTTGGTAAATGAGTCCTCATGAACTCTTTCCCCTGCCTGAATCATAAATTTCTCAATCACCCGATGGAAAAGTATACTGTCATACATCCCTTCTTTGACCAAGCTGAGGAAATTATTGCGACTTAAGGGAGTGTCATCATACAAACGAATGACAATTGGACCTTCTGTAGTGACAAGTTCTATATCCTTGTTTAAGTCTTTCTTGGTGATTTTCGACTTCGTCAATGAATGACAACCTGCAAGAATCAGGATCAAGGAAAAAGCAAGTAAATTTATTTTCATATAGTTTTATTTGCGAGGAAATTAATGAAATATGTGAGGTTTATTACCACAGTGGACACAAACGTTGCGCGGAGGCCAAAAATCTGATGAATCATTTGTGATAAATATCAGTATTTTCAATTCTATTTTATTTACACGATTTTGAAAGCTAGTTTTTGCGCAAAGGAAATAGCTTCATGAAATTAGACGAAGCCTAACTAAATGTGATCATCTGGCATCGGGCTTCGGACACCCGGCATCCTTTCTTTTTTCTCCTAGCAGTTTTCATTAATTTCCTTTCTCAATTACTTTTCCTATGACCCTAGAATATTACCGAGATTACTGTCTAGCAATGGCTGGAGTGACTGAAGACACGCCATTTGATGCCGACGCGCTTTGCTTTCGGGTAGGTAACAAGATTTTTTCGATCTGCTCCATTTCGGAGTTTCAATACATCAATCTGAAGTGTGATCCGGAGCGAGCAGTTGAGTTGCGCGAGCAATATGACGGTATTACTCCGGGATATCATATGAACAAACAACAATGGAATTCGGTGAGTACGAGAGGAAATGTGCCCGATCGCTTGATTCTGGAATTGGCAGATCATTCTTACGAGCTTATCTTTGGCGGCTTGACCAAAAAACTGCAAGCCGAAATTCGCCCATGAGTTATTTTTCTATTTCAAATGTTTCCAAATCCTACGATGAGATCCCTGCATTGCAGCCGTTTTCACTGGAGATGAATCAAGGGGACTTTTTAGCTATTGTAGGAGAAAGCGGGTCGGGTAAAAGTACCTTGCTCAAGATTATGGCTGGTTTGGAGGTACAAGATTCAGGAGAAGTATTCTTGGGGGGTAAGCCGATTTTGAACCCAAATCAGAAGATTGTTTCCGGCTACGATGAGATCCGGTTAATTCATCAGAATTTTCATCTCTATCCCAATTCTACCGTGGAGGAAAATATTTCCAGGCAACTCCTTCATTACGAAAAGGAATATGCGAAAAGTAGAGTAGCCCAGCTGCTGAAGCTTCTCGGATTAAATGATTTTAAGGATAGGTTTCCACGGCAGCTTTCCGGAGGGCAAAAACAAAAAGTGGCGATTGGTAAAGCCATGGCAGTGGAACCGGATATCTTATTGTTGGATGAGCCTTTTTCATCGTTGGACACGATTCAGACTCATCGACTGATTTCAGAGTTGAAGGAGATTTTCAAGGAATTCGGTACCACTGTAATTTTCGTGACACATGATCTGGACGATGCTCTTCGGTTAACAGACAATCTGATCATTTTGCAAAAGGGGAAAGTAGCTCAAAAAGGAACTTCCAGACAGCTTTGTGAGAAGCCAAATACAAAATACGTCGCTCAGCTTTTCAGCCCGATAAATAAACTTCCTGATACTAAAAACAGCTATATCCGACCTGCCGATGTGAAGCTAAGAACCAAAGGAGGCTTACTCGCCCATGTGACAGATTCCAGGTTTTTGGTGCACTACAATTCACTTCAGATACAGCTTAAGGAAAGTGGAATCACTTGGGAAGTGGATGACCCGCAGAGAAAATACGAAATAGGGGATCGTGTATATTTGAGTTGGGATGGTCCTAAGGTGATGACGCTCTGACAGAGAAAAGATTTTTTACCCATGTCTTCAACTCAAAAAAGAAACTTAGCACTAACAGTTCTTTACGAAACCAAGCTAGCTATCAATCAGGCTGTGTTATGGCTTTGGATCAAATTGGGATGGGTGAAATCGATCTTGATCATGTCTTACGAAGGTTTTGGGAATGAAAAGGAGATTTTACTGGTAGGCCGGGTTATTCGTGATAATCGAGTTGGGACATCCACACCTGAAGATACCGTCTGGCAGAATATCAGTAAAATGCGCAGGAGATTTATGACTGTGGTGATTCCTGGTGTGGAGGTTAGGGCTGAATTTGATGGAGACGAATATTTCGCAAAGACTGATGAAGAAGGATATTTCGAGTTTAAAATCCATCCCAAAAAGCAAATCCCATTCTTATCGCGCTGGCAGCAGATTAAACTGACTTTGGTGGATCAGGTGATCCGAAATCAAGGTGAGGTGACCGCATTTGCAGATGTGTTTTTACCAATGGGGAATATTGATTATGGGATAATTTCTGACATAGATGATACGATCATTCCCACCGGAGCTATGCGGATGACCGAGATGCTGAAAACCACTTTTGCCAAGAATGCACATACCCGAACGCCCTTTCCAGGTGTTTCTGCTTTTTATAAGGCTTTGCAAAAAGGAACAGATGGAGTAGAGAGCAATCCTTTTTTCTATGTGTCGAGCAGCCCTTGGAATCTATTTGATTTTCTTCAGGAGCTACTCCAAATACACCATATTCCCAAAGGTCCCTTGATGCTTCGGGATATTGGATTGTCTCGTACACAGCTGATCGCAGGAAGTCACTCAGAGCATAAGTTGGAGCAAATCCGCCATATTTTGTCCACCTATTCTCAGCTGCCTTTTATGCTAATTGGTGATAGTGGGCAGGAGGATCCCACAATTTATCTCCAAATTGTTCGAGAGTTTCCTGGGAGAATTTTAATGATTTTTATTCGTGATGTTCATTCCTCTCGCCATGATTTTGTTCAAGGAATTAGAGAAGAATTGCAAAGCTTGGGAGTCGAAATGCTGCTCGTCAAAGATACGCTCCAAGCATCGGGATATGCACTTTCAAAAGGTTGGGTATTGGAGGAGGATATGGTGGGAATTGCTCAGGAAAAAATCAAAAACGAAGCTGAAAATGAGCAGATCTAGTACTCAGTCTTCCAAAGACAGAATGTAACTAACCATAGCAGTGGCATCATCCATAGTAAGTTTAGGATGAGCAGCCATCACAGGGCTTCCCCAAGATCCCGTACCACCAGATATCACTTTACGTGCAAGGAGGTTAATGTAAACTTGACTGGTTGGATATCTCTTTGCAATATCCTGAAAGGCAGGACCTTTTGCTCTCATATCTGGCTTATGACATTCTGCACAGTCAGAATAGGAGATTAGAACCTTTCCTCGCTTGACCAACTCAGGGTCTAAAACCTCATCCACACCTTCGATGGCTCGAATATATTCCCGATCCTTTAGATCGGAGGTATCAATCATTTCTTGCTTGGGTTTCTGAGTGCAAGCAAACAGGGTGATCAAAAGGAAGATCAGATTTCTATGCAATTTGAAAAGGAGTGAATATTAGTAAAAAACATAGAGGTAAGATGTTAAACCTTTAACCTCCTACCTCTTACAATTTTAATTAAACGATTTACTCCTCGTCATGGGCTCCATGAGCACCATGAACATGACCATGTGCTAGCTCGTCTTTCGTCGCTTTGCGGACTTCTTCTATATTGCCTTCGAAATGCAAATCGAATCCCACCAGTGGATGGTTAAAATCCAATAGAATCTCTTCGCCCATATCTTTTAGGATTTTTGCTTGCATAGGATATCCGTCTTCGTCCATCAAAGGCAAGAAATTGCCTTCTTCCAGCATTTCTGGATTAAAGCCATTTTCTCCTGAAAACTGCGATTTCGGTAAATTGACAATCAAATCCTCGTCTATCTCACCATAAGCTTCTGCAACAGGAATTACGAAGGAAAAGTCTTCACCTTGCTCTTTTCCTTGAAGCAACTCCTCAAATTTTTCCGGAAGATCACTCGCTCCAAAAAGAAAGTAAAAAGGATCTTCTGTATCTCGGATTTCTACACTGAATGGAGCTGATTCTATCTCGTCTGCTTCTTTGCTTACTTTGAGTTCGTAGGTAAGTCCTACAACGGTATTTTCTGCTATTTTCATTTCTTTTATTTTAAAATTCCATGCTTTAATCTAATGATAATTCGCTCCTTCAAAATCTCCCATTTGCTTCTAGGAGTGGATTTGAAAAGTGGCTTTATTGCTCTAAACACGAAGTATTGATAATCTTTCTCCTCGAAAAAGATGGGATAAGTTTCCATTTTTTCCAAGTAAAAACCATTGGAGGTAATGCTTTTGATCAGGTCTCCAGAGTCCAACGGCTGATCAATTACTTGGAGCTTTTGTGGTTCATTTTCAATCATCCACTGCAAGTATCTCGGTGCGGGAATATGAATGAAAATCACTGAGTCCTGATGCGCGTGCTTGTGGATATTGCGGAAAAGGCGATCATGCTGATCCACTGGAATATGTTCCAAAACATCTGGAAACACAAAGAAGTCAAAGGTTTTCCCACTTTTGTCAAAGTCGGACATATCCGAAACCTCAAATTTCAGATTGGCTTGATCCTTCCAAAGGACTTTTGCTTTGGCTATACTCTCAGGAGAAATGTCCACAGCCATTACCTCACCTTGTTTTACCTGATTAGCAAGTAAATGACTCACCGTCCCAATACCACAACCAACTTCCAATACGCTATTATTAGCGTTCAAACCAGCATCTTTGACCTTGTCCAAGATGCTTAGGTGCCTGGAGTTGATCCCGGTTTTCTCCTGTTTATCTGCAAATTGATCGTAAAAGCTGACGACTTTATCCTTATCCTCTTTCATTTTTTTTCTTTGAAGGTGAAAAATAGTCCGGCTATCAAGGATAACACAATCAGATATTGGAAGATGATCATCGGTGTTTTGGTGGCGGTATAGCTTTTTGGCAAAAACTTGAAAACAATATCATGTGAGCCCGCTGGGACTTCCAATCCACGAAGTAGATAATTCGTTCTCAAAATATCAGTTTCTACACCATCGATCGTCGCCGTCCACCCTTCAGGATAGTAGATTTCTGAAAAAACCACCAAGCCTTCTTGACTCATATTTGCCTGGTATTTTAATTCGTTTGGAGTGTATGAAGTATGCGTGATTTCTCCAGCTCCAGCTGTGATTTTACCAAACTCAGCCGTATTTACAGTAGCCTGAGCTTTGGTGTCAATTCTCCCAAGTTCATCCATTTCTTCTTGATTGGTCTCCACCGAAACGATCTGAGATGGAACCCAAGCTGGACCGTTTGCCTCCGGGTTTTCAAAAACTGCATTCGCGGCAGTGCCGGCGATTACATACTTGGTATTCATCATGTTGATAGTCTGAATACCAGCAAAATCGAAATTTCCTTCCTGGGCTTTGGTCACAAAGTCATTCAACTCAAAATTCAATCGATTATCCAGTAAATCCTGATACCTGCGCATTTTGGCACCATGATAACCGCCCAAACTGTGAAATCTGTAAGGTGATTTTCCTGTGGAGGTTAGGCCCTCCGTGAGATCGAGTACTCTGAAGTAGTCGGCGTCCTTGGCTATCAGTTGGTCAGCTGGTGTTTCCGCGAAATAAGCGCTGCTTGGATTTGCCTGGAAGGAGCTGTCGTTCAAGTACTGCTTATTTACCGTCCAAAGATCTAATGTAACAAGGGCGAAAATGCCCAAGCCTAAGACTAGATCTGAAATCTTGTTTTTCAGCGCAAAATAGATCAACCCAGCAGAAGCTGCGACTAGCGCTAAACTTCTCCAAGCACTTGCCGAAAGCATGGCTTTTCGGTCCTGACGTATGGCATTGATAAGCCATTCTGGCAAGCCGGCATCTGCCGCTCCTTCAAATCTAAATATGCCGGCACCAATGGCAAGCAATAATAAAAGACCACCAACTGATGCACCTGCGATGTATAGTGCTTTGAAATCTTTGCCTCTATAGATTCTTTCCAGTGAAATGGCTCCTAAAGCCGGGATAGCAAACAGTGTCATTCCTAAGGCCATGGAAACTGCTCGGAACTTATTATAACCTGGTAGGATATCGAAAAGTAGGTAGTTAAACCAACTCAGGTTTTTTCCCCAGGAAAGCATCAAAGATAAAATGATGATTGCGCCAAAGGTGTATAAACTCTCTTTTGGCGCAGCCCAGATCCCTATGAAGGCTAGAAAAACGAGAATCACTCCTCCGTAAATCGGCCCGCCGGTAAAAGGTTGATCCCCCCAGTAAGTTGGCGCGCCTTGTAAAAATCCATTGATTTGTCCCGGGTCAAGTCCATTGCTGCGCAAAGCTTTCTCGGATGCAGTGTCTTCACCTAGCGGGGTGCTACTTCCTCCTCCGTAGAAGTTTGGGACTAAAAGCGTGAGTGTCTCCAACTTGCCATTTGACCAGGAAAAGGCATAATCTTTATCTAATCCTGCGGAGGCAGACTCTAAGGTTGCTTTACCACGGGTGGAATAAGGTGCATATTCCATGGCTGTTGCCAGTCGTCCAACATTTCCACCTACAGCCAACATAGCTCCAATCGCAAGAATGCCAATGGTTTTACCAAGCTGAGCAAATCCTTCCTTTTTCCAGTCAAAAACCAGCCTCACAATTACATAGATCACAGCTATGATCAAGGTGTAATAAGTGATCTGTACGTGGTTGAATTTTAGTTGGAGCAGAAGCCCCAAGGCTAATACCGCTGCTCCCAGAAGTTGCTTTTTTGTGAAAGCCAGATGAATACCCAGCAAAATCATAGGTATCAGGCTGATTGCCCAGATTTTAGCATTGTGACCTGCAGCCAAGCTGAGCAAATTATAGGAGCTCAAGGCAAAAGCGACACTGGCAATGATCGCAAAAACCGGCCTGACACCGAATGTAAGCATAAGCACATACATGGCGACCATGCCTAGGAAGAGGCTGTTTACCGGATGTGGAAGCCCCAGTGTGATAACACTCACAAGGGCATTTGTGATATCACCGGCAAATTCCAGACTAACAAAATACGCTGGCATTCCTCCAAAAACGCTGTTTGTCCAGAGTGCTTCCTCACCAGTAGCCTCTCGAAAATCTATAGCCTCCTTGGCCGAGCCTTCCCACTTCAGGATATCTCCCTGCATGATCACTTGATCCTGAAGAACTACAGGGGCAAAATAAACGACTACGATAGCATAGAAAATGGCGATTCCCACGACATGGGGAAGTACGTCTTTTTTGAAATTCAGCTGCATGAAAAGAGTTTTTCTTTAGAAAATGGATGCGGGCGCAAATTAGGAATTTATAGGCAAACGCAGGCTACAAAAATAGACAGTCTACAGTCAGAATAGATTGATCAGCGCTTTCCTTAGCTGATGAAAATCATTACTTTTGCACCAAATAGCCAGATAAGGAATGTTTGATAATTTAAGTTTGAAATTAGACCGGGCTTTCAAAACGCTGAAAGGAACCGGGACAATCACCGAAATAAACGTCGCAACGACCGTCAAAGAGATCAGAAGAGCTTTGATCGATGCCGATGTCAACTATAAAGTAGCCAAAGAAGTCACTGATACGATCAAGACCGAAGCCCTCGGTCGGGATGTGTTGATCGCCGTTTCTCCAGGTCAATTGCTGATCAAAATCACTCAGGAAGAGCTAACCAAGCTTATGGGTGGGAAAAAAGAGGACATCAAAATATCTGGTGATCCATCTATTATCTTGATTTCAGGTCTTCAGGGATCTGGTAAAACCACGTTTACAGGAAAGCTTGGTGCACACTTGAAAAAGCAAGGTCGTCAGGTTTTGCTTGTCGCTTGTGATATTTACAGACCAGCTGCGATAGATCAGTTGAAAGTATTGGGTGAGCAGATCGGAGTGGAGGTTTACGCTGAGCCTGAAAATAAGAATGCCCTGGAAATCGCTAACAATGCGATTGCTTACGCGAAAAAGACTGGAAAGAAAACAGTCGTAGTCGATACTGCTGGTCGTTTGGCCGTGGATGAGGTGATGATGAGTGAGATCGAAGCACTTAAAAAGGCTTTGAATCCTTCCGAGACACTTTTTGTAGTTGATTCCATGACTGGTCAGGATGCGGTGAATACTGCGAAGACCTTCGATGAGCGATTGAATTTCGATGGAGTCGTACTGACCAAACTCGATGGTGATACTCGAGGTGGTGCGGCGATTTCCATTCGTCACGTAGTGAATAAGCCGATCAAGTTTATTTCAACTGGTGAGAAAATGGAAGATCTGGATGTATTCCACCCAGATCGTATGGCCCAGCGAATCCTGGGAATGGGGGATGTGATTTCCTTGGTAGAAAGAGCACAGCAGTCTTTCGATGAAGATGAAGCCAAGCGAATCAATTCTAAGATTCGTTCCAATAATTTCAACTTTGATGATTTCCTTTCTCAGCTGGAGCAGGTGAAGAAAATGGGTAATATCAAGGACTTGCTAGGAATGATACCTGGTATGGGCAAAGCCATGAAAGGCCTGGATATTGACGATGATTCTTTCAAACCTATTGAAGCGATCATCCGATCTATGACACCAGCGGAGCGTGAGCAGCCAGATATCATCGATGGAAATAGAAGAAAAAGACTTGCGGCAGGATCTGGTAGAACGATCGTGGAGGTGAACAACCTCATGAAGCAGTTTGCCGATATGCGGAAGATGATGAAGCAAATGAACAAAATGGGCGGTGCCAAAGCCGCCATGAGCAAGATGCTTCCTCCAGGCAAAGGCGGAAGAAGATAAATAGTTGAAACCCAGTCGAGAGATCGGGTTTTACTTTTTAGGTGGTTTTAGTGTAGGGTTTTTACCGCGGTGGGCGCGGAGGGGAACACAGAGGGCGCAGTATTCTAGGCTGAGCGAAGTCGAAGCCATCCTGTTGACTTGATTTTCCAGTAGTTGGATTTATTATAGATTTAAGTTAGGGGCCTTGCTAGTTTCCCATGCGTAGATTTAAATAGGAAAAAAAGGATTGGCTTATCACTTTTTTAGAAATATGAACATATTATTACGTATTCATGCACATTACCTTAAATACAGAATAGCTTGAAAACTCCTAAGCTCACTTTAGAAACAAAAACTTTTGACCATAAGAAAGCTTCCGGCAAAGAATTTCTTGACTCGATGAATGAATACTTCATAAAATCTCCAACTAATTATAATCTAGGTGACAGAGGATTTGTAAATGGACATGTGAATTTCAAAGAACGAACATTTTATGTCAGTCCGATTATCTCGGACTTTTGGCTTAGATCCTTCATGATAACAACTCAAGGTATTGTAACAGACACACAAATTAAAGTTGATTTCCAAACATCTGCTTTCTCTTTTCTGTTACCAACCATTTTTTATGCGCTGTTTATATCAGTTTTCTTCTCTAAAGCTTGGATTTCGATTGCATGGTTAACAACGCCAATCATGGTGGTACTTTTGATTATAAATATTTTAAGAGTAAGAAATCAATACAGAAAAGACCGTCAAAACCATATTGACTTTTTAAATAGATTAAATGTCAGTTAATAGAGTTAAGCCGTGTATATTGACGTATAAAAAATAATATATTTGTACGTATAATTAATTCATCATGGACACCAAACTCACTTTAAAGCTCAATCAAGAGGTAATTGAAAAAGCCAAGGCCTATGCTTCTGATAAGAAATTGAGCTTGTCTCGATTGATTGAGAATTATCTTAATTCTTTGACTTCTGACCAACCTGCGGGTGAGTTGGAGATTTCTCCTTTTGTGAAAAGTCTATCTTCAGGTGTTAAAATTCCTGCTGACTACGATTATAAAAAAGATCGGACTGATTATTTGGATCAAAAACACAAATGAGTCGGATCTTTTTAGATACCAATGTAATCTTGGATCTTTTGGGAGAAAGAGATCCTTTTTATGAGTCAATTGCTAAGATTGCGACTTTGGCAGATCAAAAGAAAATTACCCTAGTTGTTTCTCCTCTTTCATTTACCACAGTTGATTATGTCTTGAACAAGTATGAGTCTTCAGATTCAGTTTGGAAGAAACTTCGGATGTTCAAAATACTTTGCCAGGTTTGTGCAGTCAATGAGGAAACTATTGAAAAAGCGTTGAATTCTGAATTCAGTGATTTTGAGGATGCTGTTCAGTATTTCACGGCTTTACAATCCACTTGCTCGATTATCATAACCCGAAATGGAAAGGACTTTAAGAATTCTACTTTGCCGGTAATGACTGCTGAGGAGTATTTAAATAGTATTGCATGAATACTATTTTTGAGAAAAAACAAACCTGACAGTAGCGTTTTTGAAGTACTCTCCGTAAAGTTTAAGATTTCGTTTTTCTTTATTCTAATCAAATTTTAACTTTAGTTAAATCGCAAGCCATTATGAAAAGACAGCTCTACCCATTGATCGCTTTAGTTCTACTCATTTTTAGTTGCAAAGATGTAGAGGAACCATCTCCAAACTCCCAAATTGAAGGTAGATATGTTTCTACTGTTGAAATTGAAATTGCAGCAGGAGTAAAACTCGATTTAGTTAATACGCTGGATTTCAAATCAGATGGAACATTTTCAAGCGAAAACTATACTACAGAGGCTGATGACGATGATATCCTTGGCTATAGATCATACTATAACGGCACCTACACCATCGCTGAAGGAAAAGTCACTTTAAAATGGCAAGATTATTATGCGATGAATTACTTTGATATTTACTACATGCCTAAAGCCGATTTAACGCTTGCAGATGGGAATGAGTATTATTCGGATTATGCTATTGAAGAGAATTACACGCAGCTTTCATTCATGTGCCCACCAAATGCTTTTTGTACTAGCCAAGAAGTTTATGTAAAGGCTAATTAGAAAAAGGGCTGTTTTCAATGTGGAAAACAGCCCTTTTTGTTTTATCGAAATCTATTATCCTTAAATTCAATGACTCACGAATAAACACCCTTTCAATACAATATCTTGTCAGCTTTTGACTTCCAGAGTTCAAAGACCTTCTGAGACTCCTCGCGCATCATTCCTTCCATAGGAATCTGGCGAGTCTCAGGAGCTACTTGTATCTCGCGATAAATAAATGAATCGTCAAATCCAGCAGCAGAAGCATCCTCATGTGTGCAGGCATAAAAAACCCGACTTGGTCTAGCCCAAAAGATTGCTCCTAGACACATGGGGCACGGCTCGCAAGAAGTATAAACTTCACAGCCTTCCAATTGAAAATGATTTAGATTTTTGCAGGCATCTCGGATCGCTACCACTTCGGCATGTGCAGTTGGGTCGTTGGTCGTGGTGACCATATTACTGCCAGATCCGATCACTTGATCGTCTTTGACAATCACACATCCAAATGGTCCGCCGTTGCCGGATTCCATTCCTGATTTGGCTAGGCCAATTGCCTGCTTCATAAACTGCTTTTGTTGGTCGGTCATAAAAAGCTGAAAAGGTGATTTGCAAAGCAAGCTACAAAAATGTACTCCTTAGCTATAAGATGAGAACGTTAAATTCATCGCGTTTTTACCTTGATACTCCTCCAAAAATCCCGGCGATTATCTATTTGAGTACCTCAAGAGAAATAGCCACTCAATTCATCCATCTACTCATAAACTCCAAAAATCCTTCCTTGTAGTTATCACTCACACTGATGTGGTTTTTTCCGATTTGTATCACGTTTTTCGATACGGAATCGATGTGGTCCAGCGCCACAATATAGGATCTATGAACTCTCATAAACTTGTCTGAAGGCAGTAATTCCTCCATGCTTTTCAAGCTGGTAAGTGAGAGAATCGGATTAGGCTTGGATAGCAAGTGGACTTTCACATAGTCTTTATAAGCCTCTATGTATCCAATATCTTTCAGCATTACCTTAACCAGCTGATATTCTACTTTTAGAAAAATGTATTCGGGAGCCGAGGACTCAGCAGTTGTCGATTCAGTTTTTGAAGAAGCCTGCCTCTCAAAGTAGGAAAATGCCTTAGTAGCCGCATTCAAAAAATCCTCGTAGCTGTAAGGCTTTAGTAAGTAATCCAGAGCTTCCACTTTGTAGCCTTCTATGGCAAATTGATGATAGGCTGTTGCGAAGATTATTCGTGTTTTTTCAGCATTTTTTTTTCCATCCAAAACTCTCGCGAGCTCCATGCCAGACAGGTCTGGCATCTGTATGTCCATAAATGCTAGTTGAACCTGATTTTGATTAATAAAGCTTAGGGCTTCAATCGCATTAGAAAACTTGCCGATCAGATTTAGAAAGGAGGTTTGCTCGATGAATTTGCTTAATAATTCAAGAGCTAATGGCTCATCATCTATTGCTACACAGTTGAGTTTCATACGAATATAATTTGTCTTTTTAAGGTCATATGGAATCTCGCATTAAGGATTAATATATCGTCATATGACGCTTGAGTCATGCTCGATTTCATTCGAGATTGATGGTAAGATTTACCCAATACTCTTGTTTCGCTTCGTCTTTTCCAAATTTCAGTCTATGCTTATCTGGGTAGAGTAAGCTCAATCTCCTCTGGGTATTCACCAGACCAATGCCGTTTTCTTTTGCTTCTGGGCTGTCCACATGAACAGGGAAAATATGATTTCGAGTTTCAAAGAAGACCGTGGTTCCCATGATTTCCAGCTTGATCATAATCTCACTTTGTTGCTGGCTGCTTACACCGTGTTTGAATGTATTTTCCATAAAAGGAAGTAGCAGCATAGGCGCGATTACTAAGTCGTCCTTTGGTTCGTCTATGGAAATGTTGAGCGTGACTTTTTCCGTCAATCTCATTTTCATCAATTCTATGTAATCATTGATAAAGCTTACCTCTCTGCTCAGGAGCGTTTCATTTTTCTGGTTTTCATACAACACATAGCGCATCATTCGAGAAAGTTTCAAAAGTGCTTCCTGAGCTTTTTTTACATCCAGATTGGTCAGTGCATAAATGTTATTTAGGGTATTAAAAAAGAAATGTGGATTGATCTGCGCCTTGAGGTACGAAAGCTCAGTGTTGATTCTTTGCTGATCCAGCTCACGTCTCAGTGCCTCATCTTTTTGCCATTTCTGTACTGAGGCTACAGAAGTACTTATTCCTATCGTCAAGAGATAGAGCATCACGTTGAATATGTCACTGGAAACCCTCCTTGGCCTTTGCACATAAGGCTCATCTGGATTAAATGCTTTATGCATTAATTCGGGTATATGGAGGAAATTGTCAGCATAAATAAGAAGTCCAAGGAAAAGTATTGAACCAAGAATAATAGTGACTAAGTAGACTAGCTGCTTTCCTTTCAATAAGACTTTTGGGACAAACCAAAGCATATTTATATAAAATATGCCTATAAGTAATAATGCCATGAATACTTGGCGTATCCAGAACTCCACCGGTATATCCACTCTCCAGGATAGAGGTGAAAGAAGAAGTAGCACCGTACTGAGCATGGACCAGCCTAGAATATGTACTAGAATAGAGACGCTCCTTTTGGGACTTAGATTGATCATAAATCTGATTTTCAGTGCTCAAACTAAAGCAAAGCACTTCTTTATATAAAATGTAATCTACGAATTAGCTGATTAAGACTGCGAAAAGTTCAATTGACTAGATAAAACGATTCGCAGGTTAATATAGGTCTTCTGTCTGATGAAAAGGGGTGTTTGTCGATGAATATACCCTAGCCGTCTATTTGGCAAAAAACTACGAAACAAACCCTGTTGTTTTGGGGTATCAACAAGCACGAGGCCCAAGAATTTGAAATTAACTGGTGAATAAGAAAGGGGCTTCAGACACATATTTAAAACGGTCAACTTTCTTTCGCCAGACTAAATAAGACATTATCCTACTACACATGAAAAAGTTTTTGAACATTATCGCAGCTCTTCTACTAATCAGCACTAGCGGCTCTATTGCCCAGCAGACTTCTGGAAAAGCAACTACTCCTGCAAAAATCGTTGGAATTGCCAAGGATGCGAATACCGGTGAGCCTGTGGGCTATGCCACTGCTGCGTTATATACGCCAGGAAGTGATACAAACGTCGCTGGTGCAGTAGCTGATGGTGACGGGAAGTTTTTTATCACAGGTATGGAGCCAGGAAGCTACGAGTTGAGAATCAGTTTTTTGGGATTTGAAACAAAAACTATCTCTGGTATACAAGTCTTGTCGAAGACCGGAGATGTGAATATCGGCGAAATCGAAATGTCTGACGAAGGCTTAGCACTGGAAGAAGTGACTGTACAAGGTCAGCGTGATTTAATTGAAGAGCGTGTGGATCGTACGATCTACAAGGCTGAAAACGATAGAACTACTGCGGGTGGTGATGGTACGGATGTGATGAGAAGAGTACCAATGCTATCTGTGGATTTGGATGGGAACGTTTCGATGCGAGGAAGTAGCAATATTACTGTGTTGATCGATGGTAGACCTTCTGCTATTGCGGCAAGTAGCATTACTGATGCCTTGAAGCAGATTCCTGCTGAGGAAATTAAAGAAGTAGAAGTGATCACTTCGCCTTCAGCTAAATATGATGCAGAAGGTACTTCTGGTGTGATCAACATCATCACCAAAAAGAATAACCTTCAGGGAATGTCTGCAAACATTCGTACAGGTGTTGGTCTAAGAGGATCAGATTTGGGTCTTAATGCAAGTGCAAGAAAAGGTAAGTTTGGGTTCACACTTGGAGGTCATGGTAGATCAGGTTATAATATCAATGGTAGTTTTGCTAACCAGCAAATAGTGACTAATCCTGATAATTCCATTTCCACCATCCAACAATCTGCTGATACCAAAAGCAATCAGCTTTTCGGAAGATATAATTTCGGGGTAGATTATGAGGTCAACAAATATAATTTCTTAACTGCTGCTGTAAATTTTGGAATAAGAAACAGAAGTAGCAACCAAGAAAATTTCCTATCACAAAACTATCTTGATGGTGAGTTAGTAAGAACTGCGCTTAGAGAAACAGACACTAAAGACAACTCGAATTCAGTAGATGTTAGCTTGAATTATACAAAAACGTTTGAGGAGAAAGGAAAAGAAATTTCTTTACTGACTTTATATAGCAGAAACAACGGAGAGAACTCATTTGTAAATACACTTTTCGAGGAGGATATGTCCACAATCGATTCAAGATTGAAGAATGACAATCCAAGCAAAAATGAAGAGTTTACAGTTCAACTAGACTTAATAGAACCACTTGGAAAAGATGGTCAGTCTATTTTAGAGTATGGCGCCAAAAACATCTTAAGAAAAGCCTACTCTGACTTTGCTTACTTCCAAGCTGATGGAGCAGATGGAGCTTATGTAGAGAATCCAAATCCAAACTTCAGTAACGCGTTTAGTTATGATCAAAATGTAACTGCTGGATATGTATCATACACTGCTACATTGTTTAAAAACTACACAATCAAGCCAGGGATCAGATATGAGTACACTACTATCAATGCAGACTTCAAAACTGAGACTACTTCAGCTGATATTCCTTCTTATGGAACATTTGTGCCTAGCCTGAACTTGAGTAGAAAACTTGCAAACGGTAACATGATCAAAGCTTCTTATAACAGAAGAATTTCTCGCCCATCGCTTAGATTTTTGAATCCAAATATTGATTCTTCTAACCCACTTCAAGTATCTCAAGGTAATCCAGAATTGGACCCAGAATTCACTGATAATTATGAGTTAGGTTATAGCACCTTCTTCAAAAACACAATGGTAAGTTTTAGTGGATTCTTTAGAAATACCACTGGTTCCATTCAGTCAATCAGAACTGTAGCTGAAGACGGGGTGATCTACACGGGATTCGATAATATCGGCCAAGAGAATGCTGTAGGAACTAACATCTTTACAAACATTAGTGTGAATAACAAAATATCCTTGAACGCTAGTGTGGATGCCTATTATGCGATGCTAGACAATGGACTTACAGATCCAACGTACGCAGCATCTAATGAAGGATTCGTAATCAGTGGACGTTTATTTGGTAACTATTCGCTTCAGAATGATTGGCAGATTCAGGCCTTCACTTTTGCTAGAGGTCGTCAGGTTCAGTTACAAGGTTCATCTGGAGGATTCTACATGTACGGAATGGGAATCAACAAGCAGTTTGATGAGAAGAGAGGTACAATAGGCTTCGGAGCGGATAACTTCCTTACTAAGGAATTTAAGATGAAGAATGAAATCAACACAGCTACCATCGTTCAGAATAGCACGAACATCATGCGAAACATGAACTTCAAAATTAACTTCAGCTACAGAATCGGCAAGCTAAGTGTAGATCAGAACAAGAGAAAGAAGAGATCTGTTACTAACGATGATTTAAAAAGTGGAAGCGAAGGTGGAGGAGCTGAAATGCAGCAGAACAAATAATTCAGAATATTAAATAGTAGATTGGGTTACATTGGTGAAAGCCCGCCTTTGAGTTAGGGCGGGTTTTTTTGTTGTCTTTTAACCGCGGGGGCACAGAGTTTAGCGTAGAGATCACGGTAAGAAACACTCTTTGTTTTAATTCTTTAAGATTGCCTAGTCCTGGTAGGCCTAGATCTTAGTTTGAATTCTCTGACTGTGTCGGGTCTTGTAGTTAGCTATCGTTTGTGTCCCAAGAATGGTTTTCAAATCTGAGTTTCTGGTAAAACCAAAAAGCCCGAATTCAAATCAATGAATTCGGGCTTTAATATGATAGACCAGTTTTACTAGTCTTTATAGCAGACTTTCTTAATAGCATCTACAGTTCTCTTTACATTTGGCAAGGTAGCCTCGATGTAAGTAGGAGAGTAGCTCAACGGAATATCCATGGAATTCACACGAATTACTGGAGCATCTAGGTAATCAAATGCATAGCGCTGGAAGTGATAGGTCAATTCAGAGGAAATTCCTGCGATTGGATTAGCTTCTTCTACGATCACTACGCGGTTGGTTTTCTTAACCGACTCAACACAAGTAGCATAATCTATAGGTCTAACCGTTCTCAAATCGATGACTTCAGCTTCGATGCCTTCTTTTGCCATTTCTTCTGCTGCTTCCAAGGCCACTTTCATCATTTTACCGAATGAAATAACAGTGACATCTTTTCCTTTCCTCTTGACGTCAGCTACACCTATAGGAAGCAAATACTCTCCCTCTGGCACTTCACCTTTGTCAGAGTACATCACTTCGGACTCCATGAAAATGATTGGATCTGGGTCCCGGATGGCAGCTTTTAGAAGGCCTTTCGCATCGTAAGGGTTAGAAGGAACGATCACCTTCAATCCTGGAGTATTGGCAAACCAATTCTCGAAGTTGGAAGAGTGAGTAGCTCCCAATTGACCAGCATTCCCTGTTGGGCCTCTGAAAACAACTGGTACGCTGTAAGCTCCACCTGACATGGCTAGCATTTTAGCAGCGGAGTTGATAATCTGATCTATTGCTACTAGAGAGAAGTTGAAAGTCATGAACTCAACGATTGGCTTAAGACCGTTCATCGCAGCACCTACCGCAAGTCCAGAAAAACCAAGCTCGGCGATTGGCGTGTCGTAGATTCGATCAGGACCGAATTCATCCAGCATACCTTGGGATACTTTGTAAGCTCCGTTGTATTCAGCAACTTCTTCGCCCATCAAAAAAACGTCTTTATCACGTCTCATCTCTTCGGACATTGCCTCTCTTAGGGCTTCTCGAAACTGTAGTTCTCTCATTAGTTTATGACAAAATTTTGGCTCGTAAAAATAGAAAGGAATTGGCCAAAACCAAAAATAAAGCCTGCTTAATCCCTAATAGATTAGCCCAAATACACTGTTTTCGAATTAACAAACTCCAAAATCCCAAATCTGCTCAATTCTCTTCCGTAACCGGATTTTTTTACTCCTCCAAAAGGCAGGTGTGGATTTGATGCAACCATGGCATTAATGAACACTGCCCCTGTTTCGATTTTGCTTGCTAACTCCTCCGCTCTTTCTTTGTTTTCAGACCAAATCGAACCCCCTAATCCAAACTCTGAATCATTGGCAAGAGCTATGGCATCATCTTCATTTTTAACTTTGAAGATGGTGGCTACAGGACCAAAAAGCTCCTCATAATAAGCCGGTGCATTTGTTGGGATATCAGTTAAAATGGTAGGTTGGAAAATGGCTGAATCTTCATCAGGTTCTTCACCTCCCAACAGAAGAGTGGCTCCGGCTTTTACAGATTCATTTATCTGGGTATACAACTCCTTGGCTAAATCTGGTCTCGCCATGCAAGCAAAATCTGAGTTTTCACCCATCGGATCGCCTTGTTTCAACTTTCTAAAATGCTCAACAAAAAGGGTCATGAAATCCTCGTAAATATCTTCCTCCACAATAAATCGCTTAGCAGCAATGCAGCTCTGGCCAAAGTTGATCATTCTAGCTTTCACTGCAGTTTCTGCTGCAGACTTGATGTTGGCATCCTTTAAGACGATGAAGGGGTCGCTGCCTCCTAATTCAAGTAAAGATTTTTTGATATACTTACCTGCAGTTGAGGCTACAGCAGCACCTGCTTTCTCGCTCCCAGTGAGAGTGACCGCTTTGATTCTCTCATCTTCAATCAGTTTATTGGTGGCTTCGGAGTCTATCAGAAGGCTTTGGAATGTGCCCGGTGGAAATTCAGCTTCAGTAAAAACTTCTTCTATGGCCAAGGAGCATTGTGGAACGTTTGAGGCATGTTTTAACACCCCAACATTACCAGCCATTAAAGTTGGAGCAGCAAAACGGAATACCTGCCAAAAAGGAAAATTCCAGGGCATCACAGCTAAAACAATACCGAGGGGCTGATGGATAACTTTAGCTTTTGCGCCGTCAGGCAGATCTATCTTCTCTGCTTTTAAGAACTCAGCCGCATTCTCGGCATAATATTCACAGACCAAAGCGCATTTGTCAACTTCTGAAAGTGATTCTTTGAATACTTTTCCCATTTCCTGGGAGATAATCGTAGCATACTTCTCACGTCTGTCTTTCAAAACCTGAGCTGCCTTATTCATCAAATCAGCTTTATGGGTGAAATCGGTATTTTTCCAGGTAGAAAATGCAACTGATCCAGCGCTAAGCTTTTCCTCAATTTCTTTTTCAGTTAATGGATTAAATTCTGCTAATAACTCCCCTGTGTATGGGTTGATAGATTTTATTAATGTCATTTTTCTATTGGTTTTCCTGCTTCTTGCCAAGCGTCTATTCCTCCGTCCAGAGAATACAGGTGTGTAAATCCAGCCTCCCGCATCATTTTGGCTGCTTCACCTGACCTACCACCTACTTTGCAGTAAATCAAATAAGTTCTGCTTTTGTCTAGTTTGGCGATCTCGTTCTTGAAATTGCCACTGTTAAAATCAATGTTTATAGCTCCAGGCAAATAACCTTCAGACATCTCGTCAGCTGTTCGGACATCTAAAACTCTTACGGCGCCTTTATTTTTCATTAGTCCTTCAAATTCTGAAGGGTTAAGTGCCTTTACTTTTGCGGATTGTGCTTGTACAAAATTGAAGTTGACCAATGCAAAAGCAATTAGTAATACGAGGATTTTTTGAAGTTTCATGATTTTACATTTGATGTGAAAATTTGGCATTCCATATTGAATGGAAAATTTAGCAAGATTAAATCCAAATGCCTACCAAGATAGCCCTCATATCAGATTCACATAGCTATATAGACCACAAAACGCTCGCCTATTTGGATGGGGTAGATGAAATCTGGCATGCCGGAGATATTGGAAATTTTGCGGTAATGGATTCATTACCCAAAGGAAAGCCGGTCCGGGCTGTTTTTGGAAATATAGATGATCAGGAAATGCAGCGAACTTATCCTGAGTGGTTAGAATTTACGCTGGAAGGAGTGAAGGTCTTGATTACTCACATCGGGGGCAAACCTCCCCGCTACGCCAAAGGTGTAAAAACTAAAATCAAAGAATCATCGCCAAACCTGTTTATCTGCGGACACTCACATATCTGCAAGGTGGAGTATGACAAGACAGTGAGTTGCCTCTATATGAACCCTGGAGCTATAGGGCAGCATGGCTTTCATGTGATGCGGACTATGCTGTTGTTTGATTTGGAGGATGGGCAGGTAAAAAATCTCCGAGTGGTGGAGTTGGGGAAGAGGGGGAAGGTGAGTGTTTGAGTTTTCAGTCGCAGTGATCAGGTGCAGTAGATAGAGTTTTCAGTGGCAGTTTTCAGTCGCAGTCTCAGTCGGTTTTGGAATTGACCTCTGTGCCGTGGTTTGTGTCTCACAAACCACTCGAGTTCACATTATTTCTAATGTCTTGTGTCTAACGTCCTAAGTCTCAAAAAAAATATATACAAAAAAAGGCGATCAAATGACCGCCTTCCATGTTTAACCGAAATAAAGATTATTTCGTGAAAGACTTCTTAAGCTCTTCAACGTCCACGTTTTTGATTACAGGCTGAGCAGACAATTGCTTGATCTTAATCACACGTGTGGTCTGAGATTGTCTTTTTCTTTTAAGTTTTCTCTTCAGTGTAGTAACTGCCATGGTCGTATATTTTTAATAGTATTGTTTCGAAACGAGTCGCAAAAGTAAACAAACATTTCTTTTCTGCCTAAAATAATTTGGGATTTAATTCTTTGACTTTCATGATATCAGGGACTGTTTCCTTTTTTTTGAATAAATTTGGCAGCTAATCACCAAAAAATAAGCTATGCAAAAGCCGAGTCTGCCAAAAGGAACCCGAGATTTCGGGACCATCCAGATGGCCAGAAGAAATTACATCCTAGATACGATCAAAGGCACTTTTCAACTTTTTGGCTACAATCAGATCGAAACTCCAGCAATGGAAAATCTCAGTACGCTGACAGGGAAATATGGCGATGAGGGAGATCAGCTGCTTTTCAAAATCTTGAATAGTGGGGACTACTTAAAGAATGTTGGCGCAGAAGACTTGGAAAATGGTTTTAAGAAGACATTGCCTAAAGTGTCTGAAAAAGGGCTTCGTTATGATTTGACGGTTCCTTTTGCCCGCTTTGTGGTAATGAATAGAAATGAGTTGACTTTTCCTTTCAAGCGCTTTCAGATTCAACCAGTTTGGAGGGCAGATCGACCTCAGAAAGGGAGATACCGTGAGTTTTATCAATGTGACGCGGATGTGGTGGGAACGGATAGTTTGCTTTGCGAAGCTGAGATCATTCTGATGATTCGATCAGTTTTTGAGAAATTGAAGCTGAATGATTACAGCATCAAACTGAATAATCGAAAAATTCTGACCGGAATTTCTGAGGCAATCGGAGAAGCTGGAAAAGAAGCACCGCTTTGCGTAGCGATAGATAAACTGGATAAAATAGGCTGGGAGAAAGTAAAAGAGGAGCTGAGTGAGCGAGGTTTTGCAGCAGATTCTGTGGAGAAATTGGCACCGCTGGTTAAGTTAGATTCTGATCAAGCTGGAAAGTTAGATTTTCTAAAGAAATTCTTAGCCAGCAGCGAGATTGGGCTTCAAGGAGTACAAGAACTGGAAGAAGTGTTTCAGATTTTAACGGACATGGGCGAAAATCTGGACTTTGTGGAATTGGACATTATGCTGGCTCGTGGTCTTTCGTATTATACCGGAGCTATTTTCGAAGTAAAAGTGAACCATGTATCGATAGGATCCGTGAGTGGTGGAGGTCGATATGATAATCTCACTGAAAACTTTGGTCTTAAGGAGAAAATGTCTGGGGTTGGGTTTAGCTTTGGTGTAGATCGCTTGTACGATGTTCTGGAAGAGCTGGATTTGTTTCCAGAAGATAGTTTGCAGAGCACGAAGATTCTATTGACACACTTTGACCAAAAGGCTTATGTGTATGCTTTAGGTCTCCTGCAGAAATTCAGAGCTGCGGGAATCAAAGCAGAGCTCTACCCCGATGTTACCAAAATGAAGAAACAACTTGATTTTGCAGATAAAAAAGCAATTCCATTTGTAGGGATTTGTGGAGATGTGGAAATTAAAAGTAATGTAATAGCGTTGAAAAATCTTGAAACTGGAACTCAGGAATCTGTAAGTTTAGAAGAAGCAATCGCGCGACTGAAATAAAGTGAATTCACGATCATAAAGGTCTTAAATAGAATAATATGTTTGATATCATGGGCATGATGGGCAAAGTGAAAGAAGCCCAAGCAAAAATCAAAGAAACTCAAGCTAAGCTTGTGCACCTCACTTCCACTGGTGAATCTGGTGCTGGTATGGTGAAAGTCACCGTGAACGGTGATCGGAAAGTAGTAAGTATAGACTTTGATGATTCATTGATCTCTCCAAAGGACAAGGAAATGTTGAGTGACCTAATTGTAGCTGCTACAAATATCGCAATGACGTCTATCGACGTGAAAATCAAAGCTGAGATGAAAGCTGCCACAGAAGGTATGATGCCAAATATCCCAGGAATGGATCTAGGCAACATGTTTGGATGAAACCCTGTGCCATCGTCATACTGAATTATAATGGGGAAGAAATGCTGAAGACATTTCTTCCTTCTGTTTGTATGCATAGTATTTATGACGTTTGGGTGATAGACAATGCAAGTGCTGATGGTTCAATTAATTTTTTAGATAAAAACTATCCTCAGGTTCTGCAAATCAAACTTGAGGAGAATTTTGGTTACGCTGGAGGATATAATGCTGGGTTGGCTGAAATCAATGGTCAATATGAATATTACATTCTATTAAACTCAGACGTGGAGGTTACCGCTGATTGGGATTTAGACCTGATCACTTGGATGCAAGCTCACTTAGATTATGCTGCTCTTCAGCCGAAAATTTTGTCGTGGAAAGACAAAAACGTATTTGATTATGCTGGTGCAGGAGGCGGATTTTTGGATGCCTATGGGTACCCTTACTGCCGGGGTAGAATTTGGGAAACTATAGAAAAAGACTCCGGGAAATATGATGACGTAAGTGAAGTGGATTGGGCTTCTGGTGCATGCATGGTAGTGAATGCATCAGTATTCCACGAATTGTCGGGATTTGATTCAAGTTTTTTTGCGCACATGGAGGAAATAGATCTTTGTTGGAGAATGCGCAGGTCAGGCTGGAAGGTTGGTTATTATGGGTCGGTAGAAGTCTTTCATTTGGGTGGTGCTACGCTAGATAGAGCAAGTCCCAAAAAATTATACTTGAACATAAGAAACAGTCTAAGTATGATTTATAAGAATGAAAGTTCATCAAGATTTTTCAAGATTTTTGTGGTCAAGTCTTTGTTAGAACATCTTGCTGCAATAAGTTACCTAAGCCAAGGCAAAAAAGAATTTTCAAAAGCTGTTCTAATTGCTTACAAAGACTTTGGAGAAAGAAAGATTGAAATGAAGAAATTCCAACCCATAATGGATGGAAGAAAAGAAGTGGCTAGAAAGGGAAAGGTGAATTTGATCTTTTGGAACTGGAAAGTGTTAGGGAAAAAGACGTTTGATCAACTTTAATCGAAAAGAACTGGGTTGTTCTTTTTCCTGAAGAACTTTCTGATTTTCATTGTCATCGCCATGCTCACGTAAAGTATAACCGGTGAGCCCATCGTAACAAATGAGGCATAAATAAAGAATAAACGAATGCTGTCGATAGGAAAATTGAGTTTTTCGCCTAAGCGTGAACAAACCCCAAAGGCTCTTTCTTCGAAAAATATTTTCAACTTTTCCATGGTAATAGGTGGTTTCGTTAGGGTAAATTTAGAAAAAAGTTCGGTGAAATAATAAATAAGAATGCTAGACCAATTGTTTAAGAAAAAGCCTGTTTTATTACTATTTATTTTGTTCCCTCTTCTTTGCGGGTCAATAATGATGCCCGAAACCGACTTTTTGGAAGATTCTCAAGTGATTCCAGGTAAGCTGGAATTCATCAGAGATTCAGTAAGATTTGAGGTTACCGGTACCATTCCTATTGAATCTGTACTTAGTCCCAAAAACCCAAAAGTTAATATCCTCTTTAAATCCTCTGAAAATTCTTTGCTTTTTGAAGAGCTTGAGTTGACCAAAAATGTCTCTTACTATTCCTACAGTAAAGAGTTCGTCCTCGCCTATGAGCCTTGGATGGAAGGAGCTTTTTTGGAAGTTCAATTTTTTCAGGGGAAAAAGGCTCAGGAGGAACCCTATCAGAAGAAGGTTTTAGCTCGCGGAGTGATTACCACGCCATTGCTGGCGAAAGTAGGGAAGGTGAATTTTGATGAACCAATTCCGCAAGTAGGACTTTTTATTTCCACTGGAGTTATGGATACGGATCTTTCACGTTCGAAGGAATTTTTAATCAAGTTTGATGCTGGGTCTTCCAGTATCAAAATGAACAGTGCAAATGCTCAAGTTATTGCAGATTTGAAAAATTTTTTAACGGAAAACTCTTCAGTCTTATCTTTTAAAATTACTGGTGTACAGTCTCCTGAAAATGCAGAAGGGAGTAGCAGCAAGCTTGGAATGGATAGGGCAGAGGCAGTAAATAAGCTGCTCAAAGAATCTAATATTACAATAAGAGATAGCCTAATAGAAGTGACTTCTAGATGGAATGATTGGTTTGATTTCAGGTTGTTATTGAGGGAATATGAAAAGATTTCCACTCAGCGCAAGGATCAATTTTATGCGGTATTGTTGGATGAAGCAGATTATCAAACTCAAGCTCAAGGATTAAGAAAGATCACAGGTTTCAACCAAGTGGCAGGTGATTTATTTCCAAGTCTTAGGGCAGCAAAAATTGAAGTAGTTGCAAAACCTCTTCCAGGACTTAACCAAGCTCAATCTTTGGTACTTCAAAAAGCTTTGGAACAAAGTACTGCGAGCTCAGAGCTTGATATGGCTGATTGGGCGATCGCTGGAGAAACCACACCTAGGTTAGAGGATAAAGCTAAAATCTACAGTAAGATGACTGAGCTGTTTCGCTCTGTGATACCTTATAATAATTTAGCTGTAGTCAAGATGCGTTTAGCGCAGCGTACACTTGACCAGGAGACGAAGGATTTACTTTGGAAAGAAGCGAATGACCTGCTTTATCAAGCTGCTAAAATTGATACGAATCCATATGTGCTGCATAATCAAGGACAGATCATGGTGCTGCAAGGCAAGACATGGGAGGCATACAAGAAACTTTCTGATGCTTCTGTTCTTACACGGAATGAGGATTTCCTCAAGTATAATGAAAGTTTGAGGGGTGCATTAGATATTTTGAGAGGTGATTATAAGTTGGCGACGCTACGTTTTGATTACGATTACACTGAGCCAAAGGAATTTTTCAATAAAGGCTTAGCCTATTACTTGTCCAAGGATTTTAGCAACGCAAGTTTGTCTTTCGAAGAGTCCGTTATGGCAGGTCGTAATTATGGTTATGGCTTTTATGGATTGGCATTGATCGCAGCACAAAGTGGTCAGGCAGAAGTCGCTTTATTGCAATTGGATAGAGCTATTCATGCAAGTGAATTGCTTTATCAAAAAGCATTGGTTGATCCGATTTTTGAGGAATTACGATCCTCTGAGGAGTTTTTCCAGATTTTCAGGCCTGCTACAAGTGAGAAGGAGGATTGACTTCTTCGAGAATATTATTTGTATAAACTCCCTGCTTTCGCTTCGCAAATATCCAGCATTAACTGGGCTACTTTATCGGTCACGTCTTCAAAATACTTCTTGCCCTTTTCAGGAGATGATTTTTTGGGATTGCCGATTCCTGTATCTTCAGTCACCTCAGACCATTTTCGCTCAGCCCACGCCCATTTTTCCTGAAGACCTTTAATAGTGGATTTTTTCTCAGCTCCATCTCCAGCTTGTTCCAGTGGCAAAACCAACTCGGGATGTAGATGCATAATGATGGATGTTTCCATTTCATCCGCGTGATCCCCAGCTTCTTCAAAATACATTGTTTTGTCCAGCGCCTGAAACCAGTTGCAAGTGAATAGCATCATCTCGGGAAACTGTAGCCCAAGCTCACGTAGCATCGTTTTAAAGTCATTTCCTCCATGACTATTTACGATCAAAAGTTTCTTCGTTCCTTGCCTATCCAAACCTGTAATGATGTCTTTCAGAATCAATAATTGGGTACTGGGATTCAGATTGATATCCAAATAAATATCTGACTGTCCTGTATTCACACCAAAAGGAATTGTTGGCATTATTGTCACATTAGCTCCTTTTTCCCAAGCTTTTCTGCCTGATTCTCTAGCCACTGCATCCGCCTCATAGACATCGGTGCCGTAAGGCAGGTGATAGTTGTGCGCTTCTGTCGCTCCCCATGGCAATACAGCTAGTTCAAAGCGATGATCTTTCAGCGTTTTCCAGTTGGATTCTGCAAGTAGGTATGAGTTCATAGATTGATTTCAAATGAAATTAAGGATGGTTAACCTATTTAGCTTCAATTTTAATAATTTGAGGCCTGATTCTAAATTAACTCGAATGTCACAAAGAAGAAAATTTATCAAGCAATCCCTACTGGGCTCTGCCTTATTTATACCAGGTGTATCTACCATCGCAGAAGCAAAATCACCTGCACTTTTCAAGGGGGAAAAACCGCTGATCCTATCCACCTGGAATCATGGCCTACCTGCGAATGCTGCAGCGGTGGAAAAGCTAAAGTCTGGGGGAAGTATCATCGATGCTGTGGAGACTGGTGTAAAGGATACAGAATTGGATCTGAGTAATCTTTCAGTAGGTCTACAAGGGCTACCAGATCGGGAGGGAATTACTACGCTAGATGCTTCTATCATGTCAGGAGATGGGGCTTGTGGAGCAGTGGCTTTTGTAAGGCAGGTGAAGCATCCCATTTCTTTGGCTAGAGTAGTGATGGAAAAAACTCCTCATGTGATGATTGTAGGTGAAGGAGCCAGGCAATTGGCAATAGCTGAAGGATTTCCCATAGAAAAAGAGGAGCTGAGCCCAGGTGCAAAAAAAGCATATTTGAAATGGAAAGAAACTAGCCAATACAAACCAGTGATTAATATAGAAAATCACGATACGATCGGAATGATCGGTATGGATGCGAAAGGAAATATGGCTGGAAGCTGTACGACCAGTGGACTTTCCTACAAAATGCATGGTAGAGTGGGCGACAGTCCAATTATTGGCGCTGGTTTATTTGTGGACAATGAAGTCGGCGCAGCCACGGCAACAGGACTTGGTGAATCAATCATTCGAATTTGCGGGAGTTTCCTAATCGTAGAATTAATGCGTCAGGGTAGAACTCCTCAGGAAGCTTGTGAAGAAGCAGTTAAGCGTTTGATAGCCAAAAACAGCAAAGACATTAAAGATATTCAGGCAGGTTTTCTTGCTATGAACAAAGATGGAGAAGTCGGTGCTTATGCCGTTCACCCAGGTTTCAACTTTGCGCAAGCGACGCTACAAAATAATGTAATGATTGACTCAGGCTCTCATTTCAAAAAAGGATGAGTAAAATAACCTTAGAATCCCCAGTTTTCAATGTAGAGGCTGCTTTAGATGCAGTTCAATTTGGCGTGGATAGATTGGAGCTTTGTGCCAATTTTCCAGAGGGAGGAGAGACGCCAAGTGCTGGAATGCTCAAGTTCCTGAAGACTGAGATCGATATTCCGGTTTTTGTGATGATCAGGCCAAGAGGAGGTGATTTTCATTATTCTCAGAAGGAGTTGATGGTGATGAAGCGGGATATCGAGTTGCTAGGTGAGCAAGGAGCGGATGGTTTTGTGTTTGGAGTACTAGATAAGCAGGGGTTTGTGGATTCGGATTCTTGCCAATCACTTTTAAGGGCAGCTTCTGGAAAACCCTGCACTTTTCATCGTGCGTTTGATGCTTCAGCGGATTACTTTGATTCTTTGGAGAAAATCATTTCATGTGGATTTAACCGTATTTTAACTTCAGGTGGGCAAAGCTCTGTAACCGAGGGTTTAGAAACACTCAAGCAGTTGTTGGTAAAAGCACAAGATAGAATTAGCATCATGCCGGGCGGAGGAACCAAACCTCAGCATGTTATAGAACTGAAAAAAACTGGGTTTTTGCGAGAAATCCATGCGTCATGCAAAACCTGGAAAGCTTCATCGAATCAGTTTGTCAACCCGAATGTGTTATTTTCTGATGATCCAAAATCATTTACTCACCATCTTAGAATCGATCAAGAAGTAGTGAATGAGTTTTTGAATGTACTAGCAGAATAAGAGTAATTGTTTAGCTTTTTAATTAATGGGGAATAGAGTTGCTATGATTTAGTGACTCTATTCTCATTTAGGGTAGAAGTGTTAATTTTGAAAAGTCTTTTTATTTAGAAATAAAGTACTGATTTATTATATTTTTTGAATTATAATTTTTACTTGTAGTGTATTATCGGTAATTTATTCTTTCATCCTTAATTTTTAAGCTATGGTAAAAAGTTTTCAGGGGGTTAGAATGGCTGAGCCTAAAAAAGCCCCAATTCCGCAAATTCTTGTCAAAGAGTGCATGAGTACTAAGTTGATTACTTTCAAACCTGATGATACTATTGATCAGGTGATGGAGGTGCTCACCAAGCGAAAAATATCTGGAGCGCCGGTTATTGATGCATCTGGGGCTCTAGTAGGAATCATTTCGGAGGTAGATTGTCTCAAAGAGATCATAAAAGGGAAATACACGAACACGCCAAAATTCCCTGCAAAAGTAAGTGAGCATATGTCTGTAGATGTGATGACGCTTTCGCCAGACTTATCGATTTTTGATGCTGCTTCGAAATTTTTGGAACATGGGTATCGACGTTTTCCAGTTATGAAAGATGGCCAGCTATTGGGACAAATCAGTCTCAGCGATGTGATCCGTACCTTTCCTACCCTGAAACAGACTACCTGGTAAAATAGTATATTGGTTAAAGTGTAAATGCCCCCAAAAGTCTCAAAACTTGAGGGGGCATTTTTTTGGTTTGTTAACCGCAGAGTTCGCAAAGGTTAACACAGAGAACGCAGCTTTAAAAGTTATGATAATTGTCTGCCTGAGCGAAGTCTAATCCTCATTTGGAGCTTATTTGTTAGTCAAGAGATTTTCAGATTTGATTCAAAATTGCTTTGGTTTTCAATATACAAGTACAACCCTTTCGATTTTCCACCAGGACGGTCAAGCAGCTCAGGATGAAAATGCTGATTACTGATCTCTGCGACTGAAAAACTGGACACTCTTCAATTCATACTCATTTCGAACCCTCAATAGCTCTTTCCATATCCTGAATAATGTCTTCATAATGCTCTAAACCTACCGAAAGTCTCACCAATCCGTCTGATATCCCTACCTGAGCTCTTTCTTCTACTGATAATTTGCTGTGCGTAGTCGATGCAGGATGCGTAATGATGCTACGACTATCTCCCAGATTTGCAGTGATAGAAATCATCTGAAGCTTATCAATAAAGCGTTGTGCACGTTGAACGCCTCCTTTTAAATCCAATGTGATTACGCCGCCGCCTTGACTCATTTGTTTCTTGGCGATTTCGTACTGAGGGTGAGATTTCAGGAAAGGGTATTTTACTCCAAGTAATTCAGAATTTCCTTCAAAGTATTCCGCTACTTTCAAAGCATTGCTGCAATGTCTATCCATTCTTAGACCAAGAGTTTCCATGCTTTTTGCAAGAATCCAAGCATTGAATGGAGATATGGAAGGGCCAGTATGTCTAGCGAAAAAGTGCACTTCTTTCATCAGATCGGCTTTTCCTAAGATCAGCCCTCCTAGAACTCTTCCCTGACCATCAATGTATTTGGTAGCGCTGTGAGTCACGATATGAGCTCCCCATTTTGCTGGCTGTTGAAGGTAGGGAGAAGCAAAGCAGTTGTCCACCACCAAAATCAAATTATGCGCTGCCGCAAATTTTCCAGCCCATTCAAGGTCAATAATTTCCAGTCCCGGATTGGAGGGAGTCTCTATGAACAGCATTTTGGTGTTTGGCAGCACTAACTTTTCCCAATTCAAATAATCAGAAATATCACCGTAAGTCGAAGTAATTCCCCATTTAGGAAATACTCGTGTCAACAGTTGGTGTGTTGATCCAAAAAGTGATCGGGCAGCTAGCACATGATCTCCTTGCTGAAGCAGTGCAGCGATACTTCCAAACATCGCTGCCATGCCAGAAGCTGTCGCAAAACCATCCTCCGTTCCTTCTGCTGCACAGACTTTTTCTATTAAGTCACTGGCGTTCGGGTTGGCGTATCGGGAATAGATATTACCTTCAATTTCATCTGCGAAAGTTGCTCTGGCTTCTTCAGCAGAATCAAATGTAAAGCTTGAAGTAAGGTAAATAGGAGCAGAGTGCTCTCTCTGGCTGGATTTGGAAGGGGAGATCCGTACAGAATTAGTTTCGAAGTGCTTACTCATTATTGATCAGTTTATATTTTGACATGACTAATCAAGCAGATTTGAGAAAATCAAACCCGGAGGCGGTTAAAGAACTAAAAGGGATTATTTGTGAAGTAAGCCAATCTATAGTTCCCGCGAAGGGTAGGATTTGGCACCGTTCTCCGTTTCGGGATGGTTGCCAGAGGGTCTTTGAGCCTAATCTCTCGCCTCTTCTTTATAAATCAGTTGCCTGAAGTGATGCAAAGAAAGAACGGGATTCGGGGAATTCCAAATCTTATTTCATCTGTTTAATAATTGTTTTTAATGGTCAGATGGAATCTCGCATTCTAAATAATGAGTTCATTGTATGAAAGTTGCATCATACCTATCTATCTAGGGCAGGCTCGATTTCATCAATCGTTAAATTGGTTCATGGTGCGCTCTATTCCTATTGCACAAAAACTGAGAGTCATATCTATTGCTTTGTCCATCACAGTGGGTAGTTCAGCAAATTCATCTTGCGTAAATTTTCCCAAGACAAAATCGATTTGTCTGCCCTTTGGGAAGTCGTCCCCAATGCCCATCCTTAATCTTGGATAATTTTGACCACCAGTAAGTTCCTCGATGTTTTTCAGGCCATTATGACCTGCCGCACTTCCTTTTGGTTTCATGCGAAGTTTCGCAAAAGGAATGGCGACATCATCTACAATTACTAGCGTGTTTTCTTTCGGGATTTGTAGTTCTTTCATCCAATAATTCATCGCCTTGCCACTTAAGTTCATGTACGTGGTTGGTTTGATGAGATGGATGGTTCGGCCCTTGTGTTTGAATTCGGTTTTGAAAGCGAGTCTATCACTTTGCCAAGTGCATTCTTTTGCGTCAGCCAGTCTGTCCACTGTCAAAAAACCAATGTTATGTCTGGTGAGTTCGTATTCTTGGCCTATGTTCCCTAGACCAATAATTAGGTATTTCATTTTCCTCTAGCTAGTCGGCTTGAAAATAAAAAATCCTGCCCAGTTATGGGCAGGATTTTGAATGATTACGAAAAAGGAATTATTCCTCTCCGCCTTTCTTGCCTCTAAGTGCTCTTGGAATACCAATAGTCACGATAGAAACGTTAGGGCTTGTCAGGATTTCAAAGCCTTCTACACTTAGGTCTTCAACTTTGAATGATTTACCTAAATCAAGGTTAGAAATATCAACTGGGATAGTGTCAGGAAAATCTTTTGCAAGACCTTTCACCTTCAATACTCTAGTTTTCAATTCTAATTTACCACCTTTAGCAAGTCCTGGGGAGCTCCCTGATACTTTTACAGGGATCTCAAACTTAATCGGCTTGTCTTCTGCATAAGCTACGAAGTCAGCGTGAAGAAGTGCCTCACTTACTGGGTGAAACTGTGCGTCTTTCAGTACGGCTTTGATGATGGTTCCTTCGATGTTCAATGCTACCATGTGAACTTCAGGAGTGTAAATCAATTCTCTGAAAAGGATGATCGGAGAGTAGAAGTGAATCTGCTCTTTGATACCAGGTCCGTAAACCACGCAGGGAACATTACCTGATTCTCTCAATTCAGAAAGACTGGCGCTGTCGAGATTTGCTCTTTTAAACCCTATAATCTCTAGATTTTTCATTATGTATTTGTATTAAATTGGTTCTTAAATGAACAAAGAACTGATAGAAGTATTTCCAGTCACGGCGTGAATTGCCTTTGCGAATAGATCTGCTACTGTCAATACTCTGATTTTGGATGATTGTTGTTTTGGGAAAATGGTGTCCGTGATGACCAATTCTTCCAATACTGAATTTTCGATGTTTTCGTAGGCTTTTCCAGAAAGTACGCCATGTGTTGCAATAGCTCTCACTGAATTAGCTCCTTTCTCCATGACCATTTCGGCAGCTTTGCAGAGCGTGCCTGCTGTATCTACCAAATCATCCACAAGAATAACATCCTTACCCTCTACATCCCCGATTACCTGCATAGAAGCAATCTCGTTGGCTCTTTTTCTGTGCTTGTCACAGACCACCATTTCTACTTCAAAATGCTTGGCATAAGCCCTGGCTCTAGCTACTCCTCCTACATCTGGTGATGCAAAAATCATGTCCGGTAACCGTAGCGAATTCAAATAGGGCACAAAAATAGCTGATCCATTCAAATGATCCAAAGGTATATCGAAAAAACCTTGAATTTGTCCGGCATGGAGGTCACAGGTCATGATTCGATCTGCTCCTGCTGAAGTGATCATATTGGCAATTGCCTTAGCTGCAATACTCACACGAGGCCTGTCCTTCCTGTCTTGCCTGGCGTATCCGAAATATGGAATTACCGCGCATACTTTGTAAGCACTGGCTCTTTTGGCAGCATCTATCATCAGACAAAGCTCCAACAAGTTGTCACTTGGAGGTGTGGTACTTTGTACCAAAAAGACTGTACAACCTCTTATGGATTCATCAAAGCTTGGTGATAGCTCACCATCACTGAATTTAGAAAGTGTAAGATCGCCTAGCTTTTTGCCATAGTTTTTAGCGACTTTTAGTGCAAGTGATTGGCTGTTGGTGCCTGAAAAGATTTTAACCTCGGACATGGTTAGTTGTTTTTTTCGGGAAAGATGTGGAATGGAATTAAGATCAAAAGTAATAATTTTTGAATGGAAGGCTATGATACTTGTTGTTGATTCAGAATATTATGTTGATTTCTGAAACTATTAAGGATTATCCTAGAATTAAGTTATGGTGTAACAATGAGTAGTAAGCGTAACATATTTTAGCCAGCGTGAACATGCTCTCTAAACACAGTTGAATTAATATTCCTCACAATTTCTTGATGTTACATCACATCTGATTCTAGTCCTACTTATTGAGGCAATTTTCCAGTCCTGTAAAATTCTGATAAAAGAGGCCTACATTCAATGATGGCCTTTTTTTTCGTATTATTTTAGAAAGCTAATCCAGTAATTTATCAACCCACATACTTATGAGATTAAAAACTACCCTAGTAATTCTGCTCTTATCCTTGTCCTTGGGATTGTTTGCGCAGACTGTCCCTACCCCGAAATCCCACTTTGGATTTGATATAGGGGATGATTATAAGCTTGCCACTTTCTCACAAACAGAAGCTTATTTCAAGAAGGTGGCCGAAGCAAGTGATAGGGTAAAACTGCTAGAAATAGGCAAGACCGAATACGGAAGATCTCAGCCTATGATGATCGTGACGGCTCCAGCCAATTTCGAGAAACTGGACAGATACAAAGAAATATCCCAGACACTTGCTCATGCTGAAATATCCAGAGAAGAAGCAGAAAAACTTTCCGTGGAAGGAAAGCCTGTCATCTGGATTGATGGTGGTTTACATGCCAATGAGGTGGTTGGCCCACATCAGTTGATTGAGACACTCTATCAACTAGCTTCTAGGGATGATGCAGAGACGCTGAAAATCCTAGATGAGGTGATCATTTTGCTGGTGCATGCAAATCCTGATGGGATGGAAATCATGTCTGATTGGTACATGAGAGAAGATGATCCAAAAGAGCGTGATCAAAATATTCCGATTCTCTATCAGAAGTATGTGGGACACGATAATAATCGTGATTTCTACATGAACAACATGAGCGAAGCGGCTAATATGTCACTACAGCAATACGTAGAGTGGATTCCACAGGTGATCTATAATCACCATCAGACTGGTCCAGCAGGTACAGTCGTGGCTGGCCCTCCTTACCGAGACCCATTCAATCATGTGTTTGATCCGTTGATTATCACCAGTCTGGATGCTGTTGGTGCTGCGATGATCAATAGAATGCATCAGGAAGATCGGCCTGGCTACACCAGACTAGATGGCTCCGTATTTTCTACGTGGTGGAATGGTGGATTAAGAACTACTCCCTATTATCATAACATCATTGGGATCCTGACTGAAATCATCGGGAATCCCACTCCTATGGAGATACCTTTGGTTCCAGAGCGTCTGATTCCAAATAACGGAACACCATACCCAGTAACTCCACAGGAATGGCATTTCAGACAGTCGATTGATTACTCGGTTTCATTGAATTACGCAATTTTTAATCACGCCGTCCGTCATGGAGATGAGTTGCTTTTGAATATTTACTTGATGGGAAGAAAGTCTATAGAAAAGGGTAGTGAGGATAATTGGACTATGTATCCAAAATATGCGCAAGCTGTGGAAGATGCATTCAATAAGGCACAGAAAAGTAATGGAGATGGAAATAGTAATAGATCAAGATTCCCAGCACAGTTTTACGACTCAGTTTATACAGACCCTGCAAATAGAGACCCTAGAGGTTATATCCTTTCTGCAGATCAGCCAGATTTTCCTACTGCGGTGAAGTTCATGAATGCGTTGATCAAGTCAGGTATTTTGGTAGAAAAAGCTACAGCGGACTTTACAGTAAATGGGAAAAGCTATCCGGCAAATTCCTTTATTGTAAAAACAGCTCAAGCGTTTCGACCACACGTGATTGATATGTTTGAGCCACAAGATCACCCAAATGATTTCCTTTATCCTGGTGGACCTCCGATCCGCCCGTATGATGCAGCTGGCTGGACTCTGGCTTTGCAAATGGGAGTGGAAGTAGATAAGTTATACGAAGGTTTTGATGGGCCTTTTGAAAGAATTCCATACGGGGAAATACAATCTCCTCCAGCAAAAGCACTTGCGAGTGGATCCGGCTTTTTGCTAGATGCCAGAAACAATAACAGTTATATGGCGGTGAATGATCTGCTGAAGGCAAAGGTGAAAGTGTATAGAACCACTTCTATGGCTGATGGATTACCAGCGGGTTCATTCTATGTCAGTGGCGGAAAAAAGGAATTGGAGGTCGCCGCCAAAGAATATGGAGTATATCCTGTGCCTGCTTCCATGCCAAAAGGCGCTACGCAGATTCAGCCTGCACGAATTGCCTTGTATGATTATTATGGGGGGTCTATGCCTTCAGGTTGGGTACGATGGATGATGGAGCAATTCCACTTCGAATATCAACTGGTTTTTCCAGCGGAAATCAATGCCGGCGACTTGAAAGACAAGTATGATGTGATGCTATTCATTAGCTCGGGGATTCCTTCAGTTGGCTCCCGAGGATATGGCAGATCGCAGCCTAAGCCTGAAGAAATCGATGAGAAGTACCGTCATATGCTTGGAAGTTTTACAGTGGAGGAATCAGTTCCTCAGATTAAGAAATTCATCGAGGAAGGTGGAGAGGTTATTACTGTCGGATCCGCAACTGATTTGGCTTTTCATCTTGGTCTGCCTGTGGAAGATGCATTGGTTGAAATCGGAGCCGATGGAGAGGCTAGATCGCTCAGTGGAGAAAAGTACTACGTTCCAGGCTCAGTTCTGGAAATGCATGTAGACAATTCTGTGCCTATCAACTATGGTATGGGCGAAACTGCCTATATCATGTTCAATAGAAGTCCAGTATTCAATCTTGCTCCAAATGCAGGGAACCAAGGAGTTAAGCCGATAGCCTGGTTTGGAGAGGAAGAGCCACTTCGAAGCGGGTGGGCGTTTGGACAGTCTTACCTGAAAAATGGCGTAACTGCTTTTGAAGCTGAGATCGGAAAAGGTAAGTTCTATGCTTTTGGTCCAGAAATCACATTTAGAGCTCAATCACATGGCACATTTAAGATGTTGTTTAATGGATTGTATAAATAAATTTAAGGATTGGTTTATTTCAGAAAACGTGCTCATTACAAAATAAAGAGTTCGTTTTCTGAATAAAAAGTTGTTTAGTATTTGTATTTGTATTTGTAGATATTTTGAAGGTTCAATTATTCAAAAATTTAAATTATAAAAACTATGGCAATTCAAAAAATCATTAAAATAAGCTGCTTTTTGATTTTATTCAGCTTAATATCATTCTCATTTTCGTATGCAGGAGATTGCGGAATAGTTTATGTGGATCCTACATGCCAGCTTTTTGCTGGAGAGGAAGGTGGAGCCGATGTTTATGTTTGCGAAGGGGATGATGGGGCATTATTTGTGATTTGCTCCTCTCCAGCATCGATGGGAGCTTGCGCAGGTCCTCCTACTACTTGTTCTGGAACATATGTGTGGTAGAATATCACTACTCGGCAGATACATTTGTCTGCCGATTTTTTTTGCACTTTATTTATCTGCTTGCTCTGAAAATAGAAATGGGACTATGGACTCAATCGATAGTCAGAGCTATCTTATGGATAGTCTAATCCTTAAGATTGATGATAAATCCAGCTATGATTTTAATTATTTTGACATTGGTAGAATAGATGGAATAGAGAAACTGGTTGTACTAAATCAGATTAACTCTTCTGTTGACTTTTATAGTCTCCAAGATGGGAATATTGAAGATAGATTCGATGTGCCTCAAGATGGACCTACTCCAGTTAGAAATACTCAGGGAATGCTCTTTTATAATCAAGATTCGATTTTCGTTTTCACATCCTTTTTACTTTCAAGATTCGGATTGTTTGATAAAAATGGAGAAATAAGATCATTGCACCGACCAATTATTGAAACAGATAATCTTCGAGATAAAGTTATCAATCAAGCCTCGAGCCCAACACTGCCAACGGTTTATTCAAATGGCAAATTGTTTTTTTCGCAATTGACATTGGGCAATCCCGCAGGTAATCCGAAGTTTTCTGAAAGTCACAACCCTGAGTTTATTTATTACCTCGAAAAGGATTCAATTGCTCAAGTACATCATTTGAAAATGCCTGCTGATTACAAAGGGAGTACTATGCCACTGTCATTTTCTTTTCATTCTAAAGCAATGAATGATGCGAATGAATTTGTGGTTTCTTGGTTTGCTACTGATTCTCTTTATGTATTTGATATGGATTTCAATCTGAAGTCTAAACACCTAGGTAAAAGTGGCCTTTCCAAAGGTTTTGAGAAAACAACCTATCCTTTGAGTCAGGAGGAAGCTGATCGGCTGACTATTTCACAGACTCACTATCCTAGGTTGATCTATGATCCATATCGCAGGCTTTACTATAGATTTGCTTATATAGGACGCCCGTATGATCCAAATGAACTGATTGACTACAAATCTACCCAAAAAAACCCATTTTCAATTATCGTCCTAGATGAGGACTTCATTAAGCTGGAAGAGGTGGTTTTTCCAGGAAGTGTCTATAATTTATATCATGCATTCGTTGCGGAAAGTGGACTGTATTTGCCGATGGCAAATATATTTTATGTCAATCTAAGTGAAGATGAAGTTAAGTATGAAATTTTTGATTTTAGTAGCTTGTAGTGTTTTGATTTTGAGTTCATGTAACTCTTCTATAGATGAAGAAGTGACTTTAGAATTTCCTGTTAACATTTCAGGGTTTTATGAGGATATGATGAAAAGTACCCGGCACCCAATGTGGGGTGGACCAATCAAGGTTTTTGAATCTGAAAGGTCACTTGTTTTTCAGATTTCCGGCAGCAAAGATATTTTTCTGTTAGATGCAATGGGTGGAGATGTTTTAAAAGCATATCCTAATCCTCCTGATACCATTGGTGGAATGGTTTACAGGAGAGATCCTGTAAGTTTTGTGATACCTAATGCCCATGGATTTGACTATCTAAAAAATAACAGCAAACTCATTCATTTAAGTGATTTTGCTAAGCTTGAGGATACTTATAAGATCGTTGGAGACAATCTTACTAATCCTTTTAAAATCCTTCATCTTTTGGATAATAGGTTGATTTCTTATTGGTGGGGTATTTCTACAAAAGAATCGTCCTCCACTGGAGGTGTTTATTTCACAGACTTATCCAGTAACTCTACAAAAAAGATAATCCCAGCCGATAAAATTGAAAGAATGGCAGATTTAACGATATCAGATGAAAAAATTTACGTTCTGGAAAAATATCGTCCATTAATCAGTATCTATGATTTTGAAGGAACGAAGCTGCAGATTATGGAAATGCCAAAGTCTAACTATTTGAAGTATCAAAAACTGGTGAGACCTCCCGGCTATTTACAGATGACACCTGAAGATAAAGTAGCTTTCTTGGAAGATAATTATGTTGATATGTATCAGCAAGGAGATACCACTTTTGTTTTGTATCAAACTTATTTTGCCGAAAATCAATCACTCAAAGAGAAATATATTCTTACGATTTTTTCTGATGGAAAGCTGAAAGAGAAAGTTCTTGATATAAAACCTTTGAATTTCAGTTTAACTGGAGACGTGTATTTTTTCAGTGAGACAGATTCAGGTGAGTATCTAATGAAAAAGCCCATAAGCCAATTTTTTTGATTTCTGAATATTCAATTCACTTTTTAGAAGTTTAAACGCATTTCTTTAAGTTTATGTAAATAGAGTGTACCGTCTTAATATTTGACTCAATGGACTCCTACTTACATTACGCCCATGCCGAACTCGCGCTTTGGCAGCATCAACTCAAGAAAAAGCCAGGTTTGGGAGGAAGGTTAACGCATGGAGTGCAGAATAAAATCAATAGCTGGATTCCCGATAAGGTGCATAAAGCGATCACTATGGCTATTGAGAATATGGTGAAAGCAGTGATTACCGGTTCGAGCTGGATTGTGCCGAGGCCGGAAGCGAGTCTGACTTTGAAGCAGCGGGAATTCAAAGTTCGAAGTAGAATCAAATGGTATAGAAACACAGCTTCTGTGGAAGGAGCAGTTACTGGAGCAGGTGGGATTCTGATGGGATTTGCTGATTTTCCAGCTTTTTTGACCATCAAAATGAAAATGCTTTTTGATATCGCAGCACTCTATGGGTTTGATACCAAAGATTTCCATGAGCGCTTGTTTTTACTCTACGTTTTTCAGTTAAGCTTTTCCAGTCAGCAAAGAAGAAATGATTTGATTGGCTTGATAGAGAACTGGGAAGAGTATCGAGAGACGCTTCCAAAGGACTTCAAAGAGTTCGACTGGAAGACTTTCCAATTGGATTATAGAGATTACATTGATCTTGCGAAACTGGCTCAGTTGATTCCTGTCGTGGGAGCAGGAGTGGGAGCTATCGCAAATTATCGTCTGACTGAGCACTTAGGGCGATATGCAATGAACGCTTATAGATTACGTGTGTTAGAGTGAAGTGAAGCTGTATTTTACAACTTGGAACTTATAAACCTATGGATTCTCAGAAACACCTATTTAGTCTTGATCCTGATATTCATTACCTCAATTGCGGGTATAAAGGTCCGCTCATGAAGTCTGCTGAGCAAGCCGCTATTCAAGCGCTTATTCGGGAACGAAACCCGACAAACATTAGCCCGCAGGATTTTTTCTCCGGGGCAAGGGAAGTTAAGTCAAGCTTTGCGGAGCTAGTCAATTGCGATCCTTTTCAAGTAGCATTGATTCCTTCTACTTCCTACGGGTTTGCTACTGCACTTGGGAATATTTCCTGTGAACATGGTCAGCATGCGATCGTACTTGAAGATGAGTTTCCAAGCGGGTATTTTTCCCTTAAAACCTGGTGCGACAGAAATCAGGCGTTACTTAAAGTAGTCGGGCCAGATGCAGATGCTCCAACTCCAGGTGAAAGTTGGAATAAGAACTTACTGGCTAGCATCACTTCTGAGACTGCGGTGGTGCTCATGTCATCAGTCCATTGGATGAATGGGCTGAAGTTTGATCTGGAGAGCATAGGCCAGAAATGTAAAACTGTAGGGGCGATTTTCATTGTGGATGGCACACAATCGACTGGAGCGGCTGAAATGGATGTCAAGCGATTTAAGATCGATGCATTGATCTGCGCTAGTTACAAATGGCTTTTTGGGCCTTATGGAATGGGGATTTCCTATTTCGGACATGCATTTGATGGAGGAAAGCCATTGGAGGAATCTTGGCTGAATCGTACCAATTCGCAGGATTTTGGGAACCTCACCAAATACGATCATGAATACACAGAGGATTCAGGTAGATACAATGTAGGAGAGATGAGTAATTTCATTCTTTTGCCTATGCTAAATGCTTCGCTGAAGCAGATCAATGAATGGACAGTGGCAGAAATAGAGAAATACTGCCATGAGCTCACTGCACCGCTTTATAATTATCTCAAAAGTAGAAATGTGGTTCTTGAGGAGGAGCAATATACTTCTCATCACCTTTTTGGGTTAAAACTTCCAGAGGAATTCGACTCCGAGCTTTTGAAAAGCAACCTGCAAGCAAACAAAATCTCTGTTTCCAATCGTGGAGGGAATCTGAGAGTGTCGGTGAATGTATTTAATACCCCTGCTGATATTGAAAAGCTAATTCAGAGTTTGGAGGCTAGTTGGGTAGGAACTTAATCCTTGAACAAATTATAGGCATAAAAAAAACCGCTGGATTTCAGCGGTTTTTTAGTTTCTGTTGGTCTACCAGGGCTCGAACCTGGACTCTTCTGAACCAAAATCAGACGTGTTGCCAGTTACACCATAGACCAGTTTTGGATGAGATTCCTTTTGGGTCTCTCTTAAAGTGTCACAAAGGTAAAGTCTTGGTTCTTTTTTTCCAAGCTAGCCCCAAAACATTTTTCAGGTATTCTACCTATTAGTCTTTAATCTGCTGAAAATAAAGGTGTTTTAATTTCATGAGACTCTTTTTTTTGATTTGAAAGCAGGGGGTCGCTATTTCCTTAATTAGAAAGAATACTCTTTTAGATTGTGAAATTGTTAATAATGAGCAAGTTATATTGCTTATTTAGAAATGTTTATTCATTTTTGTCGAAATATTGAAAATAACGACTAAACCTCTATTCACTATGCAAGTTGAGAAATTAGAAAAAACAGTACCTGAAGTGGTACAGAAGTTAACAAAGTTGAAATCAGAAACTTTGGCAGCTGAGCTGTCTTGGTGCTGGGTAAGTTTCCAGAATGATAAAAACCCAGTAGGAGTGATCGAAAAAGGTCAGGCTGCTCTTGAGTTATTCAAAGAAGCTAGAGAAAAGAATAGCAAGGCGGTTTCAAAGAAACTTGTCGAAAGCTTTGAAAAAGCATTGAATTAGGCATAAAAAAACCCCGAATTTTCGGGGTTTTTATTTTTATCAAATGTTAGGAGTAATTATTCTCCTGAAACGTTGAATTTAACGTTAGTTTTCACTTCTCTATGAAGATCAACTTCCGCTTCGAATTCTCCAGCACCATCAACTGGTGTATTGATAGAGATTTTCTTTCTGTCGATGTCTATACCCTGAGCTGCTAATGCATCAGCAATCTGTAGCGTAGTTACTTTACCGAAGATTTTACCTGACTCACCGATTTTCGCTTTGATCTCTAAAGTAAGAGCCTCAAGTTTCTCAGCGATATTCTGAGCTTCAGTTTTAATCTTTTCTGCTTTGTGAGCAGCTTGCTTGATATTCTCAGCAAGAATTTTCTTGTTAGATCCAGTGGCAAGTACTGCGAAACCTTGAGGGATCAAGTAATTTCTTCCGTACCCTGGCTTTACAGCTACCAAGTCATTCTTATAGCCAAGACCTTTGATGTCTGTTTTTAGTATGATTTCCATTTGTAATGATCTTTTGTGATTGGACGATTATTTCAACCCATCGGTTACGAATGGCAACAACGCCAAATGTCTTGCTTTCTTAATAGCCTGAGCTACTTTTCTCTGGAATTTCGCAGAGTTACCAGTAAGTCTTCTTGGAAGAATTTTACCTTGCTCATTGACAAACTTCAACAAGAAATTTGGATCCTTGTAGTCGATGTACTTGATGCCGTGCTTCTTGAATCGGCAATACTTTTTTCTGATTTCGCCTCTATTGATTGGCTCGTTAACTAATGTCATTTGGTGGCTTCCTCCTTAGCTTCAACTTTTTTGTTAAACTCTCCTTTTCTTCTTCTTTCGGCATAAACAATTGAATGCTTATCCAAAACAGTAGTCAAGAATCTCATCACTTTCTCATCTCTTCTAAATTCTACTTCGAATTTGCGGATAAGCGTAGGATCGGCCTTGAATTCAACCATAACGTAGAAACCAGTAGTCTTTTTCTCAATGGTATAAGCCATTTTCTTAAGACCCCAATTTTCCACATTAATAACGTCTGCCCCCAGTTCTTTTAACAAGTTCACAAACTTGTCGACAGTATCCTTCATCTGAACATCAGATAAAACGGGAGTTAAAATGAATACCGTCTCGTAATTTCTTTGGAACATTTTTTTAATGTGTTTAAGGAATTTAATAAACAGGATGCAAAAGTAAGGAAATCCTGCTGTATTCCAAACAAATAGCCAACACAAAAGTAGGAGAAGATCAAAAAAAAGCCTCCCGAAGGAGGCCTTGATTATTTCACGGTGAAAGTCTTTGAGCCGACTTCGTAATTATCTACAAATATTTTAACCTGATGAGTTCCTGAAACATAATCAGAGCCTTTTTCATAAAAAAATGTCAATTCCTGCTCTGTGTTATCAAATATCACATCTTGCTTTACAGTATAGAACTTCTCTGCTCCATTCATCATGAATGTACCAGAGCCTTTGGCAACATCAAAAATTGGCTGCTCGTTTGGCGCTAAAACCTGAACATAAATGTTTCTTGGGCCTTTTTCAGCTACTTTGTTGTCAGCTAGGTTGAAGCTCACTTTGATCCGTTCGATTTGACGATTTCTGAAGTCTTTGGTAGTTTCTACTCGCTCTTTCCCTCGGGAATTTACGGCTGCAATTTCAATGTTTTCAGCTTTCAGCATAGATGCTACATTGACCTTGGCCTGTAGATCCTCTTTTTGAAGGTTAAGCTGCGCAACTTCTTCTTCAATTTCAGCTTGGGTAGTTTTTAAATCTTGATTTTCAGTAAACAGTTGTTGATTCAAGGCACGTAATTCTAAAATTTCCTGATCTTTCTCAACGATCATAGAATTGTAGCTTTTTATTTTTTCATTTAAAGCTGTTATCTCTGAAGAACTTCTTTGTCTTGATGTATTTCTTTCCGCGATCAATTGATCACGAACCTCCTCAAGTGCTTCTACATCACCTCCAAGTTTTTCAATTTCTTGAATTCTAAGATCCAACTGATAAGTAACAGAATCGAGTCGCTTGTTCAGGTCATTATTTTCTGTAGAAAGCAACAGGATTTCTTCTGTCTTTTTAGTTCTATCGATGTAATCCGTATATAGTTTGATGCCACTTATTATTACTAAGAGTATCAATACTATTATGATAATGTTTTTACCCTGATCTTTCTTTTCAGGTGTATTTTTTTCAAATTCAGTATTCATTAGAATAGGACTTTAGAATGGCTTTTTTAGACAAAGATTATTGGACTGAAAGGTACGCTACAGGCAAGACTGGCTGGGATATTGGTTTTGCCTCTCCTCCTTTAATACAATATTTAGACCAAATTGAAAATAAGACCTTGCAAGTTTTGGTTCCGGGAGCTGGCTCGGGGTATGAGGTAGCTTATGCCAGAAAATTGGGCTTTAAAAATCTCCATATTTTAGATTTCTCTGAAGAAGCTTTGGTCAGGTTTAATGCCATTGATCCAGGGTTTCCAGCTAGCCAAATTCATCATCAAGATTTTTTCGAACATCAAGGTTCCTACGATCTGATTTTGGAGCAAACGTTCTTTTGTGCACTTGATCCTTCACTGAGAACCAATTATGCTTTAAAAATGAAGGAGCTACTTAAACCAAACGGAAAACTGGTCGGAGTTTGGTTTGATCGCGAGTTTGACTTTGATGGACCTCCGTTTGGAGGAAAGTCAGCTGAATATCGAAGCCTTTTTGAACAATATTTTGATGTGATCATTTGTTCTCCCTGTTACAATTCTATTCCAGAGAGAGCGAGTTCGGAGGTGTTTATGATTTTGGGGAATTCAAAAATCCAGGATGTATTCTGATTTTTCTCCTGGGTAATTTAAGAACACAATTCCACATTCAAAGAAGTCCAAAGTAAGCCGAACTTCCCGTTTGCGTTTAATTTCTTCCCACGCCTTTTCCATCTCTGCCGACCAATGAATATCGCCTATGGCGATAATTGATTTAGGATGGGTTTTTGCTAAAATTTGTTCAAAGTAATGTAGGGTGCCTTCATAGGTATGCGTAGCATCTACCAGCGCAAAATCGACTTGGGTAAGATTACTCAAAGTGTAGGGAAGTGTATCCTTAAGCACACCAATTTGGAGGCTCAAATTATCATATCCTTGACTGGGAGTTGCTACTCTTGCTATCTCCTCTGAGCCCTCAAATGAGTACAAATTTCCTTTAGTGACTTTCGATAGGTATCTGCTTGTAATTCCCATGCATGTTCCTAGTTCTAAGACGGTGTCTGCAGGGGTAAGTGTGCAGAAGTACTGGTAGAGTTGGGCGAATTTCCGACTACTTGTGCTGAATTTTGTGATATCTGCGACTTTTCTCAAAGTGGTATTTACACGCTTCGAGCCTGCCCCATAATCTGATACTTCGATAATATCATCTGTAGTTAGCAGACTTTTTCTAAAAGCTTCAATTTCTAGGTCTTCTTCTTTCCTGGAATGAATAAAATGATTCAGACCTTGATAGGTATTGAATAATAAAGGAGACTGAAGAGAATATTTATCTTCCTTCTTTAGCCAATAATTAAGATAGGAGAGAAGTGGGTAAACCTGATTCAGCAAATTAATTTTGGAAGTAACTCGCGATCATTTGAAATTCTGGAATAGTCACATCGAACTTAGTTCCATCAAAAAGTTTTTCCATGCTGTAAACTCCAGTCATCTTGCCCAAACCTGACTTCAAATTGCAACCTGAAACATAGCTGTGGGATTCTCCTGGTTCCAAAATTGGTTGCTGGCCAACTACACCTTCACCTTCAATAATTTTTTTTGTTTCTGCAGCATCAAAAATTTCCCATCTTCTGCGTAATAACTGAACAGTTTGGCTGCTTTTGTTTTCAATAGTTACTTTGTATGTAAATACGAAATGGTGCTGATGTGGACTTGAGAATTCTGACTGGTAAGTGACTTCAACACTCACCTGGATTCCAGATGTAACTGCTATTACCATGTAAAGAATAATTTAAAAGTTTGTAAAGATATGATTTATAGTAATAATATCAATAAATACAGATGATAGTCAAAATAGAACCAAGCTGGTACAAGGCTTTGCGTAAAACATTTGAGCAAAAATTTTTTACAGACTTAATTACTTTTGTCAAAGACGAGTATGCGAGCGGAAAGGTTTTTCCCCCGGGTAAAGAAATATTCAATGCATTTGATCACTGTCCTCTAACTACGGTCAAGGTAGTTGTACTTGGGCAAGATCCCTACCATGGTCCTGGGCAAGCACATGGTTTATCGTTTTCTGTAAAAGCCGGCGTGCCATTTCCTCCTAGCCTTCTGAATATATTTAAGGAGATAGAAACTGACTTAGGCAAATCTTTACCTTCAAACGGTGATCTTACACGCTGGGCAGATCAAGGGGTTTTCCTATTAAATGCGACCTTGACGGTAAAAGCTCATGAAGCAGGTTCTCACCAGAAAAAAGGATGGGAGGAATTTACGGATGAGGTAATTCGGACAATAAGTAACGACCGTGAAAACGTCGTTTTTTTACTATGGGGAGCTTACGCTCAAAAAAAATCAGTGCTAATAGATTCAAAAAAACACTTGGTTCTGAAAGCTCCACATCCAAGTCCACTATCTTCTTATAGAGGTTTTTTTGGATGTAAGCACTTTTCCAAAACCAATGAATACCTGATTGCAAATGGGAAAAAGCCAATAGAGTGGTAAATGATAAAGCCCTGTAGTTTTTCAGGGCTTTATCATTAGTTTATTCCATTAAATATTCTGCTCCAGCGAATCTTGCTGAACATTGATTCATGCTTGTCCAGAGATAGCCATAGGAACCATGCCTTGCCTACTATGTGGTCCTCAGGGACAAATCCCCAATACCGTGAATCCAGTGAATCGTGGCGGTTGTCACCCATCATGAAGTAATAATTCTGCTTGAAGGTATAGCTGTCTACTTTCTGACCATCGATGAAAAGTTGACCGTCTTTTGCTTCCACATTTTCTAGGCCTTCATAATTCACGATAGTGGAAGCGTACCGCATCACATTATCTGCAGTCATTGGGATCGTCCAATCCTTCGCGGGAACCTGAAGTGGACCGAAGTTGTCCCGGTTCCAACCCAGTGCGAGTCCATCAGGGAAAATAAGTGAATCTCCTTTTGCTTTCTCAATACGCTTAGTCGCAGAGCTAACCACAGGAGAAGATTCTAATCTGTTAATCATTTGTTCTGTACCGAACACCAAGTAGCCTGACCCATCACTAAATGGTATATAGCTATCAGGGTTGATCTCATAATCTTTGAAGAAATCCGTTGTCAGTGGTCTATTCGTGATCACATCATAAGAATACTGCATTTCCGAAGGTTTCTCAGCTGCTTGGTCATTGACAAATAGATCGCCGCTCTTTACCTGAACCACATCACCTGAAATCCCGACTGCTCTTTTGATGTAGTTGGTCTTTAGATCAGTAGGGTATTGGAATTCAGTAGGATAGTTAAAAACTACCACATCATTTCTTTCTACATCGGAGAAACCAGGAAGTCTATAATATGGAAGCTGGATAGCATCGGAATATGAAGGGATTTCTGTTCCCCATATTTTTTGATGCGTTAATGGTACCTGAAGTGGAGTCATTGGGAATCTAGTCCCATAATGCATCTTACTAACAAATAGAAAATCCCCAACCAACAATGATTTTTCCATCGAAGCTGTGGGAATTGTAAAGGGTTCTAGTAATAGCCATCGGATTAAACTGGCTGCTACTACGGCAAAAATCAAAGCATCACCCCATTCTCTGGCTGCTGATTTTTTCTTAGTTGACTTACTCATGATTAGTTTTTAGGTTCAGAAAGATAGAAAATCATCCATGGAAAGCACACCTTTCTTTCCTTGAATCCACTCAGATACTAAAATTGCGCCAAGGGCGAATCCTTGACGGCTATGAGCTGTATGTGTGATTTCGATATGGTCGATTTCTGACGAGTAGCGGATAATATGTGTTCCGGGAGCCGGATCTATGCGCTTGGATGTGATAGGCAGCGACTGTTCGATTTCGTTCGCTCCTTCGGACAGGTTCCAAGTGTGTAGCCCTTCTGTGTTTTTGATGATGCCTTCGGCTAAAGTGATAGCAGTTCCAGATGGAGCATCTTTTTTGGCAGTATGGTGTATCTCTTCTACGGAGCTTTTGTAGCCAGTAGTTTCATTCATAAGCTTGGCTAGGAATTCATTGACTTTGAAAAAGATATTCACTCCAATGCTGTAATTAGAGGCGTAGAAAAACGCTCCGTTTTTAAACAATGTTAATTGCTCTATTTCTGGTTTTTGGTCTAGCCATCCAGTGGTGCCCGAGACTATAGGAATACCTCGCTCGATTGCCCATTTAATGTTTTCTACGGCCGCTTCTGGCTGACTAAACTCAATCGCGACATCTATAGTAGACGGGTCTAGTGTATTTAATTCTTCAAGGTTGTCAATATTGATTTTCCCCGCTATGCTATGGCCACGTGATTCGGCTAGCTGACCTATCAGCTGGCCCATTTTCCCGTACCCGAGAAGTAAAATATTCATAGTTAAAAGTTGAGTTTTACTGAAAGCCCCACCGATGTGTTGTTTGAAGAAAACCTTTCGTAGTGAGGCTCAAATTTTAATGCGATATCGTCCGATACATCAAAACCTGATAGATGCGCATCTACATTTGCGTCAATCAAGTTCAGTGCATAGATACCTACTAATAACAGGTAGCAAAGATCACGGTTTTTTCGCCAATAATTAACATTTCGAACCAAGCCATCCCGATTTAAACTTGGGAAATCTGTTGGAAGATCATCGTCAAAATCGGAAAGAGCTTGTTTAAAGATTTGGTACCTTCTATTATTGAAGTTAATGAAGTAAATATCAGTGATTAGGCCGGCATATATCAAAGGAACCTTCCATGCTTTTTCATTATAAACTTGTCCTGCGCCAGGCAAAATAGCAGAAAGTATGGTTGCTTTTTTAGGGTTTTTTGGAAGTAAAGAATAATCTGGTTCTACCTTCGTCACCTCTGGTCTTTCTACCTCTACTTCCTCTGTCACCTGCGCGAAGGATGGTATGCTAAGGAAGAAACAGAAAAGCAAAAATCCCACTGTGATGAGTGGGGACTTCTTTAAAACTAATCTATGAGAATATGATAGTTGCAATGTTAGATGATTTCTAGGATTTCCAGAATTCGGTTGAGATCAGAGGCTGAGTTAAATGGGATTTTGATTTCACCCTTATTTTTTGGGTTTGACTTCAATGCTACCTTAGTCCCAAAATGAGAGGCCAGTCGCTGCTGAAGTTTATTGATCTCATATTTACGGACCGGATCTAGCTCCTTATTAGCAGGCTTTTCTGGTTTTCCTTCATTTAAAGCTTTCACTAAAGCCTCAACTTTTCTCACACTTAACTCTTCTTCAACTGCTTTTTTGAAAATAGCTAGTTGCTTATCTACATCTTCAATATTGATTAAAGCACGAGCATGTCCCATAGATAATTGCTGATCGCGGATCGCTGCCTGAATGGTGGGAGGAAGTTTTAGAAGGCGGAGGTAGTTATTTACAGTTGTCCTGTTTTTACCAACTCTATCTCCCAGTTCTTCCTGTTTCAAATCACATTCTGCCAGAAGTCGCTGGTACGATTGGGCAATTTCCAACGCGTTTAGGTTTTCACGCTGTATGTTTTCAATAAGTGCCATTTCCAGCATTTGCTGGTCATTGGCGGTTCGGACGTAAGCTGGGATTTGTGTTAATCCAGCGATTTTTGAAGCTTGAAATCTACGCTCTCCTGAAATCAGTTGATACTCATCTGTGTCCAACCTCCTTACTGTAATCGGCTGAATGATACCTTGAACCTTTATCGATTCGGCAAGTTCTGCCAGAGCATCTTTATCAAAATGAACACGTGGTTGAAAAGGATTGACTTGTATTTGATCAAGGGGTATTCCAAAAATGCCAGTTTTAACTACCTCAGGTAAAATCTCCTCAGATTTGTGTTTGGCAGGACTATCTTCAAGCAGGGCTCCAAGACCTCTTCCCAAGACACTTTTTTTTCGGTTAGGCTTATTATCTGACATAGTTATTTGGTCACTTTTTGTACATCATTTTTCTGTACTATTTCACCCGCCAGATTCAGATACGCTACGGCACCTTTACCATCTGCATCAAAGGAAATAGCTGGCAAACCAAAGCTCGGTGCTTCGCTAAGCCTTACATTACGAGGGATGATTGTTTCAAAAACCATGTTTTTAAAATGCAATCTAACTTCTTCGACGACTTGGTTAGATAGTCGAAGTCTCATATCATACATGGTGAGCAAAATCCCTTCGATCTCAAGATCTTGATTCAGTCTTGTTTGAATGATTTTTATGGTATTTAATAATTTCCCCAAACCTTCTAAGGCGAAGTATTCACATTGAACTGGGATAATCACTGAATTGGCAGCCGTAAGCGCATTGATTGTGATTAATCCTAATGACGGAGAACAGTCGATGATGATGAAATCATACAAATCCTTAAGATCGTGAATGACCTCCTTCATCTTTTCCTCTCGATTATCCAGGTTAATCATCTCCACCTCTGCACCCACTAAGTCAATGTGAGATGGTACCAATTCTAAATTTTCAATTTCTGTCTTATGTATGATTTCTTTAACGTCAATTCCATCTACCATGCACTCATAAATGCTGGTGTTGATGGATTTGGGATCATGACCTAAACCAGAGGTAGTATTAGCCTGTGGGTCAGCGTCAATCACCAGGGTTTTAAATTCCAGGACAGCCAAACTAGCCGCCAAGTTCATCGCTGTGGTAGTTTTGCCTACTCCGCCTTTCTGGTTGGCTATGGCAATGATTTTTCCCATGGTGTTATTTAAAGAGTAATTTAATCTCAATATTAAGCAAAATGAATTCTTTTATGGCTGATCGGGCTGCTTTTTTTAGCGAGTACAAAAGGAGCTCTGGTCGATCAGTTTAGATTTTCTCGAGATATTTTTGGTAGGTAAAATATTGATTATAAGTGCCTTGATTTGTTCTGTTAATGTCTATTCTACACTGACATCCTGTTGATTATTTATAGATGCCCACTTATGAATCTGTATTTCACAAAAAAATGTGATTATCCTACCGAGATCGAAATTTAAATGGTTGCATAGTTTGGGATGGTACGCAGAGGAGCTTTTTGCAAATTTCATCCCCTATAGCACAGAGGGAAGCTGGAAAAATCTAGAAGGGAGTTGGACGAGAACGTGGAGGCTTTTCTAATTGCAAACTTTCTGAATAAATATTTTTTTCACCTATATATAATCAGATTTTTTTTCAACTAGCTTTGATCTCAGTTAGCTCATATGAAGATTTCAGGAATTCTAATCTTATTTCTTAATCTAGTTGCATCGGTAACCTTTTGGGCGGTTAATACCTCATTGATTGTTGATTACTCAATTCAATCAAACAGCGAAATAGCGTTTCCTGAATTAGCTATTCAGCAAAGTTCAATCCTGGAGATAGGTGATGCACTTACAAATAGGACAGCTCCAGAAAGACCGGTAGTTCGCACCGTCCATAATTTTTTCAAATCTCAAACTATAGCCAATAATTTTTCTGGTTTATCGGCAATCTGTCAAGCAAGTGAGCTGAATTATAATAAAGCTGCGTTTACCCTAGACACAAACTTACCTGCTTTTTTAATCGTTTTTCCCCATCATTATTTTACTTAGTCAAAAACCTAGCTAAAGGCTTTTAAAGGAACTTGGCTAAACACCAGAATTCTATCCTATTCTTTTCCATGGATAGGCTCAGTTGCCAACTCAAGCGGTATTTCGATCAATACATACTTAGCCATAAACTAAGTTAGGTTCCTTGTATGGAAAAAACGCTGGAAAAACTTCATGTTCCGCATTGCTTTGATTCAAGTAATTCCAAAGCAAAAAATATCCATCACTTGCTTTTGGGTTTCCCCAATGCCCAATTATCAATCTTATTTATACAAGCTAATTAGGCTTCACACTATATCATGACATTCAAAAAAAACACCTCTATCGTGCTAATCCTAGCCGCCTTGGCAACGCAGGCAGCAATATTTATCGTCATTCATATGATTTGGCCTGGACTGGTTTCCGAGTCCACTCTAATTGCAAGCAGATGGTTAGGCTTGATCGCAATCGTAGGCTACTGCCTGAAGAGAGCCTCACTAACTACTTGGATATTCGGCAGTATGCTTATCGGCATTGTCATAGGCTTGGATTTTCCTGAGCTTGCCATGAATCTGAAGGTGGTCAGTCAGGTTTTTCTTAAAATGATCAAAACGGTGATTGCCCCTCTTCTTTTTGCTACTCTGGTGGTGGGTATTGCCGGGCATTCCAACCTGAAGCAAGTCGGCCGAATGGGTTGGAAATCCCTGCTATATTTTGAAGTAGTCACCACGTTTGCCTTGTTGATCGGATTAGTAGCGATCAATATTTCTCAAGCTGGAGTCGGTATTGAGCTGCCTGCTGGTGAGGTTCCGATTCAAGGTTCTGCTAGAACTTGGCAGGAGGTGATTTTGCATGTTTTTCCTGAAAATATTGCCAAGTCTATTTTTGAAGGAGAAATTCTTCAAATAGTAATTTTCAGTATTCTGTTTGGGATAGGGTTAGCGATGGTGAAAGATGGTAAACACAAGCAAACCATGCTTTCCTTCACCGAAAGTCTCTCAGAAGTTATGTTCAATTTCACACGAATTATCATGTATTTCGCTCCTTTTGGTGTGGGGGCTGCGATAGCATACACTGTAGGAGAGATGGGATTGGGGATTTTGGTCAATCTTTTTCATTTGTTGGCCACACTCTATGTTGCATTGCTGGCATTCTTATTACTGGTTTTGCTCCCAGTTGCGCTTCTGCTGAAGATTCCTGTAATCAAATTTTTAAAGGCAATCTCGGAACCCGTTTCTATTGCCTTTGCAACCACCAGTTCTGAGGCGGCACTTCCAAAAGCCATGGAAGCGATGGAAAAGTTTGGAGTACCTCGCAAAATCGTCGCATTTGTAATGCCAACAGGCTATAGCTTCAACCTGGACGGCACGACTCTCTACCTTTCGTTGGCAGCAATCTTTGTTGCCCAGGTGGCAGGAATAAAAATGGGGATAGAAGAACAGCTACTGATGGTCCTTACTTTAATGCTCACCAGCAAAGGAGTTGCAGGAATTCCAAGAGCTTCCTTGATAATTTTGATGGGAACCGCGGCTAGTTTCAATCTGCCTATGGCCCCTATCTTTTTGATCCTGGCAATTGATGAATTGATGGATATGGCTAGAACATCAGTCAATGTAATTGGCAACTGTCTGGCCACTTGCGTGATAGCAAAATGGGAAGGTGAATTTGGGCTGCCTCCCATTGAGAATCTAGATTTTAGTTCGCATGAACCTGTATTGAATAAGGAAATGCAGGAGGTATTGAGCAATTGAGATGAGCAACTATAGTGCATCCATTCACATCTGTCCACAGTTAATTCTATCCAACTATGATTGAGTTTATTCAATCTACTTTAGGGCTAATAAGTCCTGAATTGATCATCAATAAGGGCGGTCTCATCCTACTGCTTGCGATTATATTTACAGAAAACGGTCTGTTCTTCGGATTCTTTTTGCCTGGAGATTCCCTGTTGTTTCTTGCTGGTATGCTTTGTGGATTACCCATATTGGATGTCAGCATTCTATTGTTGATAAGCTGGATAGTACTGGCAGCATTCTTAGGATATTTACTATCCTATGTTGTTGGATTAAAGTTGGGTAATTGGTTACTATCCCGGCCAGATTCACTCTTCTTCAAAGCGAAATATCTCAATATGGCCGCATCTTATTTTGAAAAGAGGTCTCAAGGGGCTATCATTATCGGAAGGTTTATCCCGGTAATCCGAACTTTCCTCCCTCTCTGCCTTGGGCTTATAAAATCAGATTTTAAGATTTTCATGATTTATAACCTCATCGGATCTTTAATCTGGACATCCAGCTTGGTGCTGGCAGGATACTTCCTGAAACTGATCTTTCCAGACCTAATTCATTATCTCGAATGGATAATCTTACTAATTATGGTTGTTACATGCATACCAGTTCTCAAGCAATTTTATAAAATCAAGAAAGGTCAGGGTTCTTAAGCCTTAGTAACAAAGCAAGAGATAGCATTATGTCATCATGTAATGTTTAATGAATAGTATGTATTCTAATCCCATGTTAATCTTTTCATATCAACACTTAAATCAATCAACCTTAGTATGAGTATTTGGATAATTTTCATCGCCTGCATCTTGCTTTTTCTTTCGCTGGATCTGGGAGTATTTAATAAAAAAGCCCATGTCATACAGACCAAAGAGGCAGCAATTTGGACAGGTGTCTGGGTTTTCATTGCATTAATGTTTTCATGGGTCATCTGGTGGATTTTCTCGGAAGGTATGGTTCCGAATCCAACAGGATTAGAGCCTAAAGATGCTGTACTTAAATATGTTACAGGTTATCTAATTGAATTTTCCCTGAGCATAGACAATGTCTTTGTGATTGCAGTTATTTTCAGGTCTTTCGCAATTCCAGCTATTTATCAACACAGGGTACTGTTCTGGGGAATCTTAGGAGCGATCCTATTTAGAGCCATTATGATAGTTTTTGGAGTGGCACTGATCAACCAATTTGATTGGATAGTCTATTTATTTGGAGCATTTCTCTTGTACACAGCTTACAAAATGCTGAAATCGGATGCCTCTGAGTTTAACCCCAAAAACTCCTTTATTTTCAAAAAAATGAGAAGAGTACTTCCATTTACCAGGTTTATTGACGGGGAACACTTCTTTATAGTAAAAAGGGGAATCCGTGTGGCGACCCCGCTTTTTATGGCATTGATTATCATAGAGCTTACAGATATCCTTTTTGCACTGGACAGTATTCCTGCCATACTTGCCATTACGGCTGACCCATTCATTGTTTTCAGTTCGAATATCCTGGCTATCATGGGATTAAGATCCATGTACTTCCTGATTTCGCGCATGCTCAATAAATTCCGGTTTATCAATTATAGCTTGGTGGGTATTCTGGCCTTTGTCGGATTAAAAATGATATTTTCCCATCATATAGAAACTCCCGAATGGTTGTCTTTGGCGGTGATATCACTTGCTCTGGCAGGGGGAATTTTGGCCTCCTTGTTAATCCCGGCTGAGGTGGTCGAAAATGATAAATCAGTGTAATATTTGCTCTCCACGTACCTATTTTGACCTAAGTGAAAATGTATAATTCATGACCCAGTGGGGAAGTTCCTAATGGATATCAGGAACTTCCCTCCTGTACTGAGATCTAGAATATGCCTGTTATACTTCCATAAGGTTTAACATTCCAACTGCATAGGCCAACAGGATACTTACAATCAATCCTATATTGACTTTATACAGATCCCTGAAAATTTGCTTTCTTGATTTACCGATTTCGTTCTTATTGAGTCGGTAACTGATTGCGATCTCACGTCCTGCCAAAATTCCAATAAATACCCAAGTAGTACTCATAGGGACATTGCTCAGCTCAGTAAAGAGAAATAAAACGATGGCGTAAGTAAGGTCTATAAAAGTGGCCGAACGAATATGTTGAGTGTTGGCCTTAGAGTGGACAATTTCCTGGATTTTGCCGCCTCGTGATTTAAAAAGAAGTGCCATTAACACCAAAATGATGAATAAGGAAATGAGCAATTCTGTCAGAGTCAACTGGCGCGGTAGATAAACATACAAATTGGCAAAATCCTGAACTAGCCATTGGGACCATAAAAGACCAGTAGATAACCATTGTGCTACTAGCCAGCCCTTTTTGGATTTTTCCTTTTCTGCCCTCGAAATACTTTCTTTTGATTCAAACTTCTTTGCAATCAAAAGGTAAATCCCAAATGCAAAAACAAAAGCCACTGCGTATCCCAAAATCGACTTTAGGATCATCTTTTCAATCACTGCCTGAGATGAAAAGACACTTAAGATCATGAATGTGGTACTTACAGGTAGTCCAAACCTAGTAAGAATAATCAGAACCAAAGGAGGAATTATATACCAGAAAGCCATCTTTTCCGGCAGTGGGATCATGTCCAATCGACCATAAGATACATCCCCTTGATTCACGATCCATCCATATACAATCACTAAAGTCAAAATACCTGCAGCATATAGCCACAGGATCCACCACTTCTTTTTATGATTGGATGTGAGAAATGTCCCTAATGTCTGTATGACATCGTTTCCGATAACAGAATAGGTTGCCAAAATAAAGGCAACCAAAGGTATAATTTGGTGCAACTGCATTGCTTTTTCTTTAAGATATCGGAGGTTTTTCCGCCTAATTTTCCGCAAGATTAGGTATAATTCTGACAAGAAAATAGCATGTCTGCTAAAGGAGTTTTTCTACAAAACGGGAGGAGATTTTTACGCCTGAAAGTGTTGATTTAGAACGTATCTCTTGTTAAAATTTTATTTTGTAGCGCATATATTCAGTCGTAGTTAAACACAAATGGTTTTGAAGGGTTGTGATTTGAATGATATGGCCTACAGGTTGAATGATTAAACAAGTTTCTAGTCCTGGAATTCGCGTAATTTTATTAAGCATTAATACCTTTAACCAAGTTAGTTGCTATAGTGCACTTCGGCTTATTTTCGCTTATTTACAAACACTATCAAGACGTTAGACCCAAATTGCTTTGAGATTATTTCTTGTTTTCTTTCTGGTATTTTCTTTGAATTGTTCTTTAATGGCCAATCAGGAAACCCTTTCCCAAGAGGAATTTTCAATTGATGTGATCAATGTGCGTAAAGGGCTGCTAAGTAATTTTGTAACTAAGGTAGTTTCTGATGAAAATAACTTAAAATTTTTTGCAACCGAAGGGGGGATATCGAAATACGACGGGTATAATTTCACGGATTTCAGACCGGGAGAAGGTGGGCAGGGTTTGGAAAATGAAAATATAGAAACGCTTTTTAGAGATCGGGATAACTTAATCTGGATAGGAACAAAAGGTGGGGGACTATCTGCTCTGGATTCCAGAAAGAATAGAATCCAGAACATGAACCATATTTTTTCAACCAATCTCAACAAAAAGCTAAGAGTCATTTCTATTAATCAGGATGGCGAAGGAATGATCTGGGTAGGCACCTGGAACAGTGGGTTATATGTTATTGACCCCTTGAAGGAGGAGCTAATTCATCATTACAAGTCCAATTCACCCATTTATAATATTCTGGTAGATCAATATAAAAATGTTTGGTATTTGAATGGTCGACAGTTATTTAAATTTGATCCCTCAGAATCCCGTATGCTGAGATTTCCAACTTCCAATACCTTTTATAACATGGTGGAAGACGTTCATCGGAATAAGATTTGGTTGATCGGAAATCAGGATAGCAAAGTAGCATTGTCCAATTTTGATTATGAAGATCAAAAGCTAAAAGAAGTTCCTATATCGATTGAAGCGAGGTTTGTAAAAAGCATTGCCTTAGACGCTAAAAATAGGTTGTGGTTTGGGAGTTGGGGAGATGGACTGTTTATCAGTGATTCAGAGGTCAAGAATTTTAAGCGCGTCAATACTAACCCTCAAGGTGCTGAAGTGAATAATATCAATTACTCTATAATTATGAGTATTGATATTGATGATAATGGGATTGCATGGCTGGGAACTTCTCAGGGAGGAGTTTTAATTCTGTACCCCAATAAAGGCTTTGAAATAGCAAGGAATGCCTCAGATCAGCAGATTTCTGACCGTAATATCACTACTTTTTTTAAGGATAGTGATGGAGTTTCCTATAAAGGAACATTGATGGAAGGGCTATACTCTGATAATAAATCAGCCTCCTACTCCTGGGTAAAAAGCATAGAAAAAACCAGGATAAACTGTGTTTTTGAAAAAGGGAATCACCTATTTATTGGGACTGGCAAAGGGCTTTATGTGATTAAAAACCGGGATTTTGAAAACCCAAAACACTTATTCAGGCAGCAAAAAATCACCGCTATTTTACAGGATAGTAAGAATAGACTTTGGTTGGGAACCCAACAATATGGTTTGAAAATGACCGATTTAGAATCAGATCCCGAACTCAAGGGTTGGACGATTTTTTCAGAAACTGAAATCAACCATACCTTAACAAATAATCGAATTAGCCAGATCAAAGAAGATAAATATGGGAAAATCTGGTTAGGGACTTACTCGGGAATTAATCTATTTGATGAAAAAAGGCAGAATTTCATTTCTCAAAATGAATTGCATGTGAAAGACTTATCGGCCATTATTATCAATGATCTTTTTTTTCAAGGTGACACTTGTTATTTGGCAACTCCAACAGGCTTGATTTCATTGAAAAATTCAAAAGATAAATTGGAAATAATCGATTCTTTTAATCGAAGCTCAGGCTTATCCAATGATTTTATTTGTGCCGTTGAGCAGGATTCTAAAGGTAATTTATGGTTGAGTACTATGACTTCTATCACTAGATTCAAACCTGAAGATAAGACCTTTGTCAATTTTGATCGGGAAGATGGAGTGATGATAGACTCCTTCCACAGTGGGGCTTCATTTGTTGATGATGAGGGTAAAATTTACTTCGGAGGATCAAATGGCTTAATATCTTTTGATCCACAATTGATTTCAGATGATTTTACTGTTCCTGAAGTTATCCTGACAAGACTTACTGTAAATAATAAGTCATTAAATGTGGGAGATCAAGTGGATGGAAAAGTAATTCTGGAGAATTCAATTCATAATACTGAAGAAATTGATTTGGGTTATTCCCAAAATCACCTTTCATTGACATTCACTGTAAATGATTTTTTTGGCCCGGAAAATATCTTTTATAGCTATCAGGTAAAAGGAATGAATGATTCCTGGATGAATCTCGGTACAGTGAATCAATTGAGTTTCACGGGTCTTCAACACGGGGAGTATGAGATTTTGCTCAGGGCCAGCAGAAACAACATTGACTGGAGTCCTGTCAAATCACTGAAGATACATATTGCAACTCCACCTTGGTTAACCGGGATGGCTTTCATTTTATATTTCATTTTGGTGATTGGGATTATTCTAATTATCCGATATATCTCTGTCAGACAGGCTAGACTTAAGGCGGAGTTGAGGATTATCCAAATTGAGAAAGAGAAAGAGCATGAGCTGAATGAAGCTAAGATTACTTTCTTTACCAATATTTCACATGAATTTAGAACTCCACTTACCTTAATCTTAAGTCCGGTTACTGAACTAATTGAGCGAAATGACCTGAAAGAGATAATCAAGGAAAAATTGCTGTTGGTAGAGTCGAATGCCAAGCGAATGCTGAAATTAATCAATCAACTTTTGGATTTCCGGAAGTCAGAACATGGGCTATTACTGCTAAAAGTCACCCGTTCTAACTTTATTGATTTATCCCGGGAAGTTTACCTGAGTTTTAAGAGCCTTGCAATCAGGAAAAATATTGAATTCACTTTCGAAACTGAATTGGAAGAGCTCTATTTTGATTTTGATAGGAATCAAATGGAGATAGTATTGATGAATCTTTTGTCTAATGCCTTCAAATACACAAAGGAGGAAGGTAAAATCCACGTGAGAATAAACCTAAAAGAGAAAGATTTGATCATGACGGTGGAAGATTCAGGAATTGGAATGTCTAAAATAGAGTCTGAGAAAATTTTCGACCGATTCTACCAAGTTCAGAATTCTGAGACTTCCAACTTAGTAGGCAGCGGAATAGGTTTAGCATTTTCAAAAAACATTGTGGATTTGCATCAGGGAGAGATTTCCGTAGAAAGTGAAGAGGGGAATGGCACTTGCATTCGTATTGTATTGCCAGTGATCCAAACTATTCAGAAACCATCAAGAAATGAGTTAGTGGAAGAGCTGGGGGGGCAGCTTTCTGGTGAATTGGATTTGGAGGACAAACAACTGCTCAAAATCACCTCTACTAAAAAGGAATTTTCTATTGTGATTGCTGATGATAGTGAGGATATCAGGACGTATCTCAAATCTCTACTTTGTGAGGAATACGATGTGATGGAGGCTGTAGATGGGCAAAAAGCCTTGGAATTGGTGCAGAAGGAGCTTCCAGATCTTGTGATTAGTGATGTGATGATGCCAAATATGGACGGGATTAGGCTATGCCATGAGATCAAAAATCAAATCAACACCTCTCATATTCCTGTAATCCTTTTGACTGCCAGGGCTTCATTGACTTATGAAATGGACGGCCTGCAGGAAGGAGCTGATGATTACATCACTAAGCCATTTAATCCAGGAATCGTGAAAACTAGGATTCAGAATATTCTGGCGAATAGAAAAATACTTAGAGAACATTTTCTGAATAAAGTTCGATTCGAACCTGAATCAACTACTGTTTCAGATAATAACCTTGACAGTCTATTTATTGAGAAAGCAATCACCTTAGTCAATGATAATTTACAGAATGAAGGTTTTGGAATTGAGGTAATGGTGGATGAACTCAATATGAGTCAGTCTACACTTTTCCGAAAGATCAAAGCTTTAACTGGACTTTCGCTTACTGGTTTCATCAGATCTGTGAAGTTGAAGCATGCTGCAAAAATGATTCTGCAATCTGACATTAAACTGAGTCAAGTTGCTTTTGAAGTTGGTTTCAATGACTACAAGTATTTCACGAAGTGTTTTCAGCAGCAGTTTGAATGCCTTCCTTCTGAGTACCGGCAAAAAATCCTTCAAAAGGCCTAATAAAGCGTATTATGCTAGGTAAGAGAGACATCCACAAGATGTCTTTTTTCATTTTGAACCATTTCACCACTTGATTGATCTGTCTACCCCCACGGCTAGACGTATTATTAAGCAAAATTTGATTCAATAGTTAAGTCAACAACCCAAAATAAACTCAAATGAAACACTCATTTACAAAGCATGAATTATTAAAGAGGGGATGGTCGATCAGGATTAAATTAAAGCTTCCCTTGTTAATGCTTTTACTATTGACATTCCAAGTGTCTTTTGTAAATGCATTTCAATCATCAAATCAGGTGACCGGCGTGGTTACTTCCGATTTTGATGGATTGCCTATTCCGGGAGTAGTGGTTCTTGTAAAAGGAACTACGCAAGGCTCAGTTACTGATATTGATGGTAAATATTCCATTCAAGTACCAGGAACAGAATCTGTATTGGTTTTTAGCTTGATAGGATTTGAATCGCAGGAAATTACCGTAGGCAATCAAAGTCAGATAAATGTGATTTTGGCGGAGTCCGAGTCACTTTTAGATGAAGTGGTGGTAGTAGGTTATGGTGAGCAAAAGAAGCTGAACCTTACTGGATCAGTGGAAACCATCAAGTTTGATGATGCCGTCAATCAACCAGTTACTAACTCAGCCCAATTGATGTATGGAAAATTTTCCGGTGTGCAATTGACACAGGCTACCGGATTACCTGGGGCTGATGGTTCCTCTATTATAATTAGAGGTATCGGTACTTTTGGAGGGACGAATCCACTCGTCGTAATCGATAATATTCAGTATGAAGGACTGGCTGAATTCAATAATTTAGCTCCTTCTGATATTGAGAGTATTTCTGTGCTCAAGGATGCTTCAGCCTCTGCGATTTATGGAGCTAGAGGTGCAAATGGAGTCTTGGTAGTCACTACGAAAAAAGGAACGAAGGGTAAATTCTCGGTGGATTACAATAATTATTTTGGGGTTCAGCAAGTAACCGTGATTCCCGAATATTTGGATGCTGTCAATTATGCTACGCTTAGAAATGAGCGGGACTTAAATGTCAATGGACCAAATGCAGCTCTAAGATTTTCGGAAGCTGATATCGAGGCTATTAGAAATGGCACAAACCCAGACCAATTTTCCAATACAAAATGGTCAACTATCGCATTGAGGAATGCCCCTATAGAAAACCATTACTTGTCTTTTTCTGGAGGAACTGATAGAACTACATTCAGACTTTCATTGGGTTATTTGAACCAGGAGGCTGTGGTCAATGGCAAGTTTAAATCAGATAGATACAATCTTGGAATTAATTTAAGCATTAAGCCAAATGAATGGTTGACAATCTCAAATGTTACTAACGCCTATTGGTCAAAATTTGTAGGGCCAAGTGGAGGTGCATCTGCCATTACAGGCGAAACAGGCATTATTAATCAATTCCAAAGGTCCTCCCCGGTTGTCCCGGTATACTATTCTAATGGAGAGTTGGCAGTTGTGGATGGAGCCTATCAGAACGTGAATTTTTCATATCCCATCAATAATGTGTTATTGACTGGCACTTTTGGCGACTACTCTAACGACAACATAAATATCAGTGAAAGGATTGGTTTAAGTGCTCAGATCGCCAAAGGACTCGTATTCGAAACCAGTGGAAGTGCTATCATCAACTTTGCAAATATTTCCAATTTTAGACCAACGCTTATTACTCGTGATTGGGAAGGAAACATTGTAGGTCAGAATGATTTGAATGATTTGAACAATAACCTGAATTTCAACTATCGGTTATTAAATGAGAATATTCTACGGTACAATTTCACAATTGATAAGTCTCATAATCTTGGCTTTATGCTTGGTCACTCTGTGATCTATGATAAGGTGGATGGCTTTGCTGGCTCACTACAGGGATTCCCTTCGGATGCTATTCAAGAATTTGACGGAGGAGGGGTTTTGAATCCATCAGTAAGTGGCGGTGCCAACGAAGAAGCTTGGCAATCCTTTTTTGCCAGAGTAAACTATAACTTCCAGGAGAAATACTTATTTGAAGCTAATGTAAGAAGAGATGGATCTTCCAAATTTGGTCCAACTAATCGCTATGGAACCTTCCCTTCTTTGAGTGCTGGTTGGAATATCGCCAGAGAAGAGTTCTTGAATACTTCAAAAACTTTAACGGAATTGAAAATTCGTGCAAGTTGGGGAATCAGTGGGAATGATAGAATTGGTAACTACATCTTCGAACAGAGCTATAATTCAGGTCTTGATTACCAATTAGGCCAGGATGTAATTGTTCCTGCCGTTGCTTTAACATCTTTATCCAATCCTTTGATCACTTGGGAGACCATAGAGCAATTTGATATCGGAGTGGACGCGTCGTTTTTCTCCAATAAGTTAAACCTGACTGCAGATTACTTTAATAGAACTAGTTCAGATATTCTTTATACCAATTTCCCAATTCCTAACACGATAGGTGTGACCAACCTTGCAGCACAAAATGCTGCTGGAATGGAAAACAAAGGATTTGAATTATCACTAGGGTACAGAGAAAATATTGGCAAGGCGAAATTCAATGTTTCTGCCAATGTGACTCGTATGGCGGATAATAAAGTAACGGATTTAGGCCCGGGCGGAGAAGAGACAATCGGTGGAAATACGATTATCAGAATTGGCGTTCCATTCAACTCTTACTTTGGCTATCAAGTTGAACGAATTTTCCAAACCCAAGAAGAAATTGACAATGCACCTAAGCAGTTTGGAAGTAATTTAACTGCTCCTGGGGATTTTCAGTATGCTGATATTTCAGGGCCCGAAGGCGTACCTGATGGAGTTGTGGATGCAATGGATAGAACTGTTATCGGTAATCCATTTCCAAGATGGATCTATGGTATAAATGCCAATATGCAGCTTAGTGGCTTTGACTTGAATATCGTATTTCAAGGTGTTGGGAATATAGATCGCCTGTTGAACAGTAATGGTCAGTTGCCAATGCCTGATGAAAGGAATAATGCACTATCCTATTGGATTGATCGATGGACTCCTGAAAATCCATCTGAAGTCCTACCTAGATTAGGAGGTGTAAATAATACTGTTACCTCGACTTTTTACATTCAAGATATGTCCTATCTGCGATTGAGAAATATAGAATTGGGATATACGATACCAAATACTATTTCTAAGAAAGTTTTGCTTCAAAAAGCCAGAATATTCGTCAGTGGACAAAACCTGCTAACATTTACAAAAGTGGAAAACTTTGATCCTGAGCGACAGAGAGGTGGTAATACAGATCAAACCACGCCATTGTACAAAGTGATTTCTGCAGGTATCAACATTAAATTTTAATCATCATGAAAAAGCTAATCTATATACTAAGTGCATTTTGTTTGATTTCTTGTTCTGAAGATTATTTAGAGCGAGGTTCATTGACACAACTCGCAGAAGGTAATTTCTGGCAAAATGAAAAAGATGCCTTATTAGGAATCAACGGAATCTATGAGAACCTACAGGACAGAGTTCTTTATAGCGGTAATCTAAACGGTACAGCAGGGTTGCCACAGCACGATAGTTTTGCAGACAATACTTTTAATAATTATAAGTTTGAAGGTCCAGGGAATTTTGTAGAAGGTAGAGCAGATCCTTCCTTTGGATTTTTCAATGCATTCTGGTCTTCCAATTACAGGGGGATAGCTCGCGCTAATATTGCAATTGATAATATCAGTAGAATTCCTGATACAAACATTGACCCTGAAATCAGGAACCAATTAGTTGGTCAAGCAAGGTTTCTAAGAGCTTTATTCTACATCAATTTGGCAATATATTTCGAAGATGTGCCATTGATTCAGGATTTTCAGATTCTGGAAGACTCATACGTGCCTAAAAACACCTATGATGAAGTGAGGTCATTTATAATTTCTGATTTAAATATGGCGATAGATGATCTCCCTGTGACATATCCTGCTTCTCAATTTGGTTATGCTACAAAAGGAGCTGCTTTGGCTTTGCTGGCAAGATTTGAATTGTATAATCAAAACTTCCCTGAAGTGGTAAGATTGACTACTGAAATTATGAGTTTGGGATATGAATTGTATCCTAATTATGCAGAGCTTTTTTCTTCGGCATCAGAACTTTCAAAAGAGGTAGTTTTTTCAGTTCGTTTTATTCAGGACCAATCAAACAACGGGGAGACTTTCTCTGCAACCTTTTTAGGTATACCTAAAGTGAATGTGCAACCTATGCCAAATATGGTAGATGCGTACCTCGCGATTGATGGATTACCCATCACCGAATCTCCTCTGTATGATCCTACAAATAAGCAGGAAAACAGAGACCCAAGATTAGTGGCATCTGTGTATTTCGAAGGAGATATTTTTATTAAGTACTTAGATCGACCATTTAGAGGTAATACGGCAACAAAATATGGTTTGAAGAAATATGTCAGAGATGATCAATCTGCCGATGGAATCGGACCGGCAGCTCCAGGAGGTCAGGATTTTTATGTGATTCGATATGCAGAAATTCTATTAATGAGGGCAGAGGCATTAGTAGAAACAGGCCAGTTAGCAGAAGTTTATACACTGCTTGATCAAATCAGAACCAGAGCTGGCATGCCAACTGTAACAGAAGTAAATGGTACAGATCTTAGCCCAACTGAATTAATGGAAATGGTTAAACTGGAGCGAAGAATTGAATTGGCATTTGAAGGATTAAGATTCTTTGATGTAAAGAGATGGGGAGAGGTAGAGGAAGCTTACGCTAGAGCCAGTGCTGATCCTGTTGGACCTTACAATCCTGAGTACAGGGGAAGACAATCAGAAGTCTTTGCAATCCCTCAATCAGAAATAGATGCTAACCCGAATCTGGTGCAAAATCCAGTTTGGGATTAAAATAGTGACATAGATTAACCGGGATTCATCACTCTCATCACTAGTTGGTGGTGGGAGTGATGTCTTAATTCCAATATATATGAAAAACTTAGCCTTATTATTTGTTTTCTTAGCAAGCAGTGCTTTTGCTCAAAATAGATCCGCATTCGATAAACCCAACGTGATCATCATTCTAACTGATGACCAGGGATATGCCGATGTCGGGTTCAATGGTAGTACTGAAATACCTACACCAGGTATTGATAGAATTGCAAAAAATGGAGTTGTTTTCACCTCAGGATATGTGTCTTATGCTGTTTGCGGACCAAGTAGAGCTGGTTTGTTGACCGGAAGGTATCAGGATAAATTCGGCTTCTCCAAGAATCCTCTATTGGCACCAAAAGATCCCTTGATGGGACTTCCGCTCAGTGAGGAGACCATGGGAGACGTGATGAAAAAGGCCGGATATACTACTGCTGTGATTGGCAAGTGGCATATGGGCGCACATCCGACTCTAAGACCAAATGAAAGAGGCTTTGATGAGTTTTATGGCTTTCTCTCAGGTGGTCATGATTATTTTCCAGAAAATCTGGTCTTGGAGGATATTGACCAAGCAAAGACCCAATATGATGGGTATAAAACCAAACTACTTAGAAATACTGAGAGGGTAGAGGAGACAGAATACCTGACCGATGCATTCTCCAGAGAAGCAATTGATTTTGTTCAGCGAAATCATAAAGCCCCTTTCTTTATGTATTTAGCCTATAATGCTCCTCATGCCCCTATGCAGGCCACTGAGAAATACCTTAGCCGCTTCCCGAATATAAAAGACAACAAGAGGAAGACATATGCCGCAATGGTAAGTGCAGTGGATGATGGAGTGGATGCACTCTTGAATAAACTGGAGGAATTGGGAATTGATGATAATACATTGGTATTCTTCTTATCGGATAACGGAGGACCCACCAGCGCAAATGCATCGGATAATTCCCCATTAAGAGGATTTAAAGGTGATTTTTTTGAAGGTGGTATTAGGGTTCCATTTGCCATGCAGTGGAAAGGTGTTGTGCCGTCCGGAAAATCCTATGATCATCCAGTGATTTCGCTGGATATATTTTCCACAGCTGTTGCCCTGGCTGAAGTAGCACCTAAAAACGAGTTGGATGGAGTGAACCTAATCCCATTTCTAACTGGTGAAAACTCAGGCTTGCCACATCAGGAATTATACTGGAGAAACTATGCTGCAAATCGCTTTGCAATTCGAATAGCAGACAGCAAGCAAATTTCTGACAGTGAAAATATTTATCTATTTGATATACAGAAAGATATTTCAGAAAGCGTAAATCTCTACAGTACCCAGACTGAAAGAGTTTCTCGGTTAAATCATCTAGTTGAAAAATGGAAAAAATCTATCATGGATCCTGTTTTCATGGGCTTACTGGAGGATAAAGAATATTCAAAATTACATCCAGACAGATTCAACAAATAAAGTCAAATGACAAATTCTGAAAAAAAGAATAAGAAGGGTTCCCGCTCTGTAAACTCTGGATTAATAAAGTTGACTGTTTTGCTATCTATGACTTTCATGGTGAATTTTCAGTGTCTAGCTACTGAATATTATTTTCATCCGAGGTTCGGAAACGATCAAAATACTGGTAAATCTAAAGATCAAGCTTTTAAAAGTTTGAAGAAAGTTGCTTCACTTGATTTGAAAGGTGGCGATAAGCTTCTGTTGGCTGGTGGTGAGACCTTTTATGAGACTTTGGATCTAACTGGGAAAAATGGAAGTGTAGAGAATCCAATTTTTATTGATTCATATGATGAGCAACTATCCGGAGAAGTTACGAAAAGTCAAATCGATGCCAAAGGCCTTGAAAATGGAATACTTATCAAAAACTCAAACTACATTTCTGTCAAAAACTTAAAAATAGCTGCCGCCGGATTTGGCGATTCTTCTCCTATAGGAACAATGAGAATCGGGGTTTTAATAACGGTTACCAAAGATTTAAATACTCGCGGGATCACACTTGAAAAACTTGAAATAGAAGATGTGTTTTACGAAAACAAAGGATTTCAGAGAGGACAAGAGGAGGTGAGATCTGCAAATGGAACCCAGAAATATGGGTGGGGAATTCGATTAATCAATGCAACCGAATCAGGTATGATAGAGGAAGTAAAAATTCTCGATTGTAGTATCTCCAATCTTAGTCATACCGGAATAAAATTGACTGGTGGTAGTAATCAAGGCATAAGAAATATCACCATTTCCCGTAATACTGTCTCCAAAACTGGAGGTCCTGGAATCCAAATGTCCGGAGTGAAATTCGTTTATGTTTCCGAAAATGAAGTGACCTATTCTGGAAGCAACGACGATAGCAGGAAATGGGGTAGAGGCAGCGGGTTATGGACTTGGGGATCCTCCATGGTCTTGATAGAAAAAAACAAGTTTATGTATGCCAATGGTCCAGGTGATTCTGCCGGTGCACATATTGATTTTAACTGCGATAACATAGTCTTACAGTATAATCTTAGTGCTCATAATGCAGGAGGTTTTTGCGAGATTTTAGGTAATAATTACAATTGTGCCTATCGCTACAATATCAGCATCAACGATGGCTTTCGAGAGAAGGGGGTAAGTGGTGCTTTTCAAGAAGGAAAAGTATTTTGGTTGAGTGGGTATCAAGGAAATCAAAAAGCAAGAAAGGGTCCTGTTAATTCATATTTTTATAACAACACCATTTTTGTCAATGAAGAACATGTCTCCAAAATTGCTATAGATAATCGCTCAAGAGGCGTGTTGATAGCAAATAATATTTTTCATTTGATGGGAGGAGCTTCATTGGTAGAAGGTGATCAGTACATGCCCGATGATAGCGAAAGTAGACAAGTGATTGATGTGATTTTTGAGAATAATCTATTCTTGAAAGAAGCTATGTGGCCTAGTTCCGCGGCTATTCTTGAAAATAAATCTCTGGTAGGGAATGCATCCTTTAGTAATCCCGGCGGATTAGCATTAGAAGACTACATCCCTCTAAATATAGAACTTGTTCAACTGGGTATCACCATTCCATTTATTCCATATGATGATTTTGGATTGATGGAAGGGTTGAATCTCAAGAAGGATATTCTCGGAAATCAAATTTCAGGAACTCCTTCAATTGGAGCCATTCAAGTAAAAGCAAATCAATAGACGTTAAAATTACCTTTTCACAATAAAATTATATCTGAATTCTTCGGAAACAATTGACCTATAAATGAAGACTAACAAAATATACCTTGGTTGCCTTTATCTGGTGATTCTTTGCTCATCGTATTTGGTGGCGTGTAAATCAAATGATTCAGAATCAACCAGTGGAAAACACCAAAATCCCAATATCATATTTATCTACATGGACGATCTAGGCTATGGAGATGTAAGCGCATACGATGCAGGCACTCTTGTGACGCCTAATTTTGATAAACTAGCCAATGGTGGGATAAGATTTACCAATGCATATGCATCTTCTGCAACGTGTACGCCAAGCAGATACGCAATCTTAACAGGTACATACCCATGGAGAAATGAAAATGCCAAGATTCTTCCGGGTACTGCTCCACTTTTAATTGATACTGCCCAAATGACGGTTCCAAAAATGCTAAAGCAGGTTGGATATAATACAGGAGTGGTAGGAAAATGGCATCTAGGTTTGGGGAGTGGAAATGTAGATTGGAACTACGAGATCTCTCCAGGACCAAACCAAGTCGGCTTTGATTATTCTTATATCATGGCAGCAACTCAAGATCGTGTTCCAACTGTATATATCAAAAATGGAAATGTAGTAGGACTCGATCCAAATGATCCAATTCTTGTAAGTTATGATGAGAATTTTGAAGGAGAACCCACAGCAATTACCCATCCTGAAATGCTCACTATGAAATGGCACCATGGTCATAATAACAGCATTGTCAATGGTGTGCCAAGAATTGGGTTTATGAAGGGTGGTGAGGCTGCTAAATGGTCAGACATTGATATGGCAGATCACTTTTTGGAGAAAGCAAAATCATATGTGAAAGAAGAAGCAACTATGGATGCTCCTTTCTTTTTATACTATGCGATGCAGCAGCCTCATGTGCCAAGAACACCTCATCCAAGGTTTGAAGGTACTTCAGGAATGGGGCCAAGAGGAGATGCCATCCTTGAAGCAGACTGGATTGTGGGCGAATTTTTAAAGGAATTGGAAACGCTGGGAATTTTGGAAAACACCTTAATCATATTTTCGAGTGATAACGGACCGGTTTTGAATGATGGTTACTACGATGATGCAGTAGAGAAGATCGGCAATCATACTCCTGCAGGCCCATTTCGGGGCGGGAAATATAGTTTGTTTGAGGCTGGAACAAGACTTCCTTTTATTGCCTATTGGAAGGGTAAAATTCAACCTGCAGTTTCAGATGCGATGATAACTCAACTAGACTTGATGGAATCATTGGCAGCTTTAGTAGGAAGTGATGTGCAAACTGATGACGGTGAGAATCTATTGGATGTTTTGATGGGGAAAAGTCAGCAGGGAAGAGAAGATTTCGTTTTGGAAGCTACCAGTCGAACTGCTTATAAAAAAGGAGATTGGGCTATGATTCCACCTTATAAAGGTCCTAAGCTAGAGAAAAATGTAAATATTGAATTAGGGAATCTAATGGAATACCAATTGTATAATTTAAAAGAAGATCCCTCCCAAGAAAACAATCTAGCTGAATCTAATCCTGAAAAGTTGGCTGAAATGATCCAAGGCTATGAGGCAATAAGAGGTCAGGGCAATAGAGAAATACAGCAATTGGAGTTGAAGTAAATCCTAATTGTTGTACGAATGTTCAGGTTTAGCTATCAAACTCCCAAATTGATGTGTTGTGATTTTATCAGAATGCATTGGTTTGGGAGTTTTTGTCTGCCCCTATGCCAAGAAATTTCAAGGGTTTAAATGATAACTGCTAATTAGAATTCAATACTTTGATAGGCATAGTTTTAATTTTTTCCATAAGACATTTAGTATAATTTTTTTTTCTCAGAGTTTGAGCTGTTTAATAAAGTTGAAGTCAGTCTAAAGTAAAACCTGTTAAGATGGCCCATTTAAGTGGATCATCTACTTCTATCGTTCGATAAGCGGTCTCGCAAACGAGATTCCAATAGCATTTCGCAATACTATGATTGATTACTCTAATTGATTTCAAACATCTGCTCATCAGATCCTCTACTTAATTGAATTAAATAAAAAAAGAATGCGGGTTCAAAGAGCCCGCATTCTATTCTTATAAACCCTATGGCTTGTTATTCCACCACTAATTTATGCTGGATCAGCTGATTGCCATGTTGAATAAGGATCAGATATAGACCAGGTTTTAAATTGTTCTGTAGTTCAATTCTCTGCCCATTTGCCTCTACGTGGTTCTCTGATATCCAAATTCTCCCATACATATCAGAAATACTCAAGTTTATCGTTGTGCTTTCCTGAAGATTTGGAAGGGTGATATTTATCCGATTAAAACTTTTGACTGGGTTCGGATAAACAGTAAAGTCCTCCATTGTAAGCAGTATATCAGAAGAGAGGGAGGCAACTGATTCTGTGGAAACAATTCTAGCTGAAGACACATCTTCTAGCTCTTTGGGAATTTCGATCAGCTCTATTTTATCGACCAATGGGGCTTCATTGGTTGCAGGTCGTATTTCGATTTGGTTAGCTCCAGCCTGCAGTTCTACTTCTATTGTTTTGGTAGCAGTTGTTCCGCCATTACCACACCATTCCCCTGAATCCATGAAGGAGACTTGTTTTGTAGTTCCGTTAATAATGACTCTGGCTGTTCTATCAACAGCAGATAAATAGGTGATGGCTAGCTGATAGTTCCCCGCTTTAGCTACATTGACATTCTCGAAAATAATAGCATTTGCATAGGAGAAACCCATATTCACTAATGCTCCATTTGACGCAACCGGGCAATTAACAATGGCCGAAGAACCTTCTAAAGTGGCCTCTTCTGCTTCTAAAGATATATTTTTCTTTTTCAGACTGATTTTGTCCAAAAACGGTGCATCAGTTTCTGTTCGTAGAATTTCAATTACGTTTACCCCCTGATTCAGATTTACAGTAATCTCATAAATTGCTGTATTTCCGCCTTCAAAGCACCAGTTACCGGATGGGGTTACGAGTTGGTAGCCTAAAGCCTCTCCATTGACAATTAGTCTAAAGTTCCTTTGAACTTTGCTCATGTATTGAATTGACAAGCTATAAGCTCCAGCTTCAGCTGCTATTACTTGATTGAATCTAACGCCAGAAGAAAATCCTGTTCGTAAATTTACTTGCTGCCCATTAGAAGATGTTCCGCAATTTACAGCGATGGCATTCCCTAGTAACTCAGCATTTTCAGCCTCATAGTCCATTGGACCAAATACTCTGACCACATCAGGGTCAATTTCTGAAGGAAGTTTTCCTTCTGACGCTACTGCAAGTCTATCTATTTTGAAATCCTGTGTTGAGTAGGCAAGGGTTAGGGTGTGAATTCCGCCACTTAGGAAAAATGGTAATGCGCTATCTTCACCGCCTTGTGAGAAATGGAAACTTTTCCAATACCACTCAAAGGCATCATTTTCCAGGTTATCCCACTTTCTAAATGGGGCGTCATCAACTTTGATCCAGAGTGAATTATCCTCTGTACTCAACGATTGAATTTTTGCACAGATTCTATACTGATCTTTTTCTTCCACTTCAAAATTGAAAGAAACCTGTCCATCCGTACCTGGAGGTGTGTTTAAAGAACTTCCGGAAGGAACTGCTTCAATAAATTGCTCTCCGATGGCTGATGTTGAGGTTTTGACTTCCCATAGATTTCCATAATTACCTGCTTCTGCTTCGAGCCAATAAATGATGTCTGTATTTGTCAGACCCCATTTTTCAGGAGATTCTGTACAGGAATTTAAAGGTGCGGGTTCCAGGTTTACCTCATCACTAGTGGTAATAAAAGCCAACTGGTCTAATAATAAGGAACTGTTAGTATACTCAAAACTAATTCTATGCGTACCTTCCTGAAGGGTATAAAAACGAGGTAATTGAAGCCAGCTAAATTCGGAGGTGTTTAGTCCACCAATGGTTTCAAATTCCCCATCATCAACTTTTACTTTTATTCCAGTTCCGCCAATAGTCTTTACCCGAAGCCAGATTTTAAAGATTTTGGCCTCGCTTAAATCCACTTCGTAATGAAGTTGTGAGGCTAAAGCTGATGCTCCTTCCAAAGTGTTATTGCCTCTTACATATTTTCCATTAGAGCTTTCTTCATCTTCTATAACTTTCCACTTATTCCCTAGGTAAAGAGCGCATTCAGCTTCAAAACTTAGGATTTCTGGAGTTTCAGGCGCAAAGGGCTCATTCAATCCCAAAAGATTTCCATCGGATTCAAAAGTGGCTTCAGGAATGGATGGGGTGGAAAAATGGTTTTTATATAGTTCACCAATATTGGTCAGATTACCGTTCTCATCTGTTAAATCCGCGGATTCTACAGGATTAGATGAATTAGCACTCATTGGTTCGAAATAGGCATAGCGCTCTACATACTCCAATGATTCTAAATAAGGTAAGGCTAACTCTAGGAAAGCTGCCTGAATGGCATTTCCCCTGTTTGGGTTTGCGTTGAATTCAGTGATCCAAATGGGTAGGCCATAAATTCTATGGACATTTTCCAAGTAATTCTTAAAACGGTTAAAAATCTCTTGAGGATCAGCATTGGGACTGTTTGCAGGATTGCTTCCCCAATCATACCAGTGAACTGCCACAAAATCGAATCTTACATCTCTCGCTTTTGCCAATTCCGCAAATTCAAGTAGCCAACCAGTTGGACCATTTTCCCTAGGAGCTGGAGTACCCAGACGCATTCCGGTTTTCATTAGGTTTTCATAGTACCCAACAGCAACTTCTATCTTGCAGAGGTTATTGAATTGTCCAGATTGGTCATCGCAGTTATCAGACTCGTTAAAGCCAAGCAAATGATTGACTTTATCTTTTTCAATGATTCTTTTAAGAACTGGTGGAGCTGTAGCCCCTGCGCCCCAAGCCATTGGGACATATTCATAGTTTGGCTGGCTATCCGTTCCATTTCCCCAGTTATAATACCAGCCTGCATCAACTCCTTCTGTAAATCCACCGGTTCCTTTTTTGATCACCCAATTCCAAGGTAAAACCCGGATAAAACTCACATTACCTTGAAGAGCAACCGGAAGAGACTCTATGATTAAATCCTCTGTAGAAGCTATGTAAACTTTACTTTTGCTCGTTCCATTTTCAGCAACTGAAAAGGTGGCCATAAACCCCCTTTTCAATTTAAAAGAAGAGGTCATGTCATTCATTCCGTTAGGTATGCTGGACCCAGAATAAATGTCCCCCTCGTAGATGACAGCTTTACTACCTTCTAAGCCTGTTCCGCTGTAGATTTCTAAAGCTTCATAGGTACTGGAGTATGGCCTGATTAATGTGCCTGATTGATAAAATTGATTAATTCTGAAATCCACATCCATTGTAGCTGTGTTGTTCTGAACCAATACCTGATCCTGCATAGTGAGAAGAAACTGATCTGGATTGGTGCTTTTCAAAATCACCCAAGAATCCAAATCATTAAAATTAATATGTACTGCTGATTCTAAAGCACCATTTTGCTGAACTGTTAATGTTGATTTTTTATCCAAAGAAATCACACCGTTGTCAAGTGTTGCCATAACATCAATTTCTGAATTGATAATTGTAAAGCCGATTTCCGAACACACAAAACTTATATTCTGTGGAATTTCAATTATAGCGTCTTCTATCCAAAGATTGTAAGCGATTGGTATTCCGGGTTCTATGGTTCCTGCTGCTGGAATTTTATCTTTACCTAGATCTATTTCAGATGGACAAATTTGGTTTGGAAGTTTGTTTGATCCGGGAAGGCAAAAAGGCTTTACACTTCCTTGCAAACTATCTTCATTCAGACCTGGAGGGGTGGGGGCTTCCGGTCGTTGATTTACAATTCGCCAATTGGCTTCATTGAAAAAATCATCATTTTGTTCTCCAGTCCAAAAAAGATACTTGGATAATTGTCCACAGGATTCTGAATTCCCCTGAGCCCAAGAAGGGCAATTCAACAGAAATAGACTTAATACTAGTAGGTAGATTTTTTTCATGATTCTTGGGTTTACTGATTGTTTTATTGTTCACCCAATTTCTATATCCAACTTGTCAAAGCTGAGGGTATTTATGTCAGCTGATAGGGGAAATAGGTCAAATTGCTTTTGAAGTAATGGAAGAGTTGTTATTTAAGGAAAAAAAGGAATGCCTGCCTTTTACAGTTTACTATTTCTTGTGATTTCCAATTGATAAATGGAGATTAAAAAAGGTGGAAATAATGACATTTACCCTTTCATTTCAATCGTAAAAATCTCTCGTTAAAAAAATGAGGTGCCCTAAAGATGCCTTATATGTTTTTTTTACCTCTGAATTCTCCCAAAGTTAGTCCTTGGTTTTGATGCGCCCATAAGCTTCCTGCCTAAAGCCGCTTGCTTCGCTGTGCTGTTTATTTGGTTGACTCCTGGTCTTATCACTCCCAAGGCCAGTGAAGCGGTTCTAATTCATTGTTCACTAAAACCAAAAGAAATCGAGCAAAATGGGATGTATTTGCCTAGCGAACCTACCTTCTAAGCGAGATTCTATGTGGCCTTTGCATAGCAATACTTGACACATAAAATTATGGATACGCAGGAAAGAACAATTGATTTGTATGAAGTTGCTGAGATCAAGCTGAGCTACAGTGCAAAGGTAAAAGCCAGTCAAAGACCGAAGGTTGACAGTTCAAGACAGTTGCAAAAAAACCTTTCCAGAGCATCCGCTGATGCCTGATTCCTATTACTGTTTCCTTCACATGCCTGGGATAGAACTCCGTTTGAGGCTCTACCTTATCCAAAAGTCAATCCCACTAAAGAATCCCCATGGGCTGAAAGTGGCGCCAAGTGGCCATTTTAGCCATATGATGTTCTTATTGTCCTGGATACGCTTCTTATGAAGCTCAATGGGTTGGGTGATGGTTTGGTCATCCCAAGCATTGGTAAAAAACTGGGGCACTATCATTCCGGGAAGACTCACTCTGCATTTGTAGTCAACCGCATTTTTTTTGATGCACCTTGCCTTGGCTAAAAGAACTTAGTGAGGCCATCGTCAGATTAAAAATGAAGAGATTTTTCGTTGTTTTGTGTGTAAGTAGGACTTGTTACTGTTTCAAAATGATGAGTCAAATTTGGTTTAAAGAAAGAAGTCAGTCGTTCCAAAAATGTATCTGCGGACCTTTGGATGTGTTTTTGGACTTTTTGGAAATGAGTGCTGAGAAGAAGTAATTTGATGCGTTTTGCAGCTTCCTTTAAAGAAATCTAGAATATTCTATATTGAAGCCTCCTTTAAATAAAGGAATCCGGGTTTTTGGTTGCAATTACTTCCAAGAGAGAATGATATGGATTTTGTAAGCTCGAGCATTTATCATAAAGCCAAATCCTTGGCTATCAAAGAAGGATTGCCACCGCTACAATTCAGAGAAAAACATTCGCCCCTTGATTCTCCCTATTTACCCATCGATTTCCTGTATGATATGTACGAATGGGCCATTGAAAATCTTTCCCCGGGATTCAGTGTGCGTCAGGGAATGCAACTGAATTCCGATGATTACGGTACGCTAGGTCTATCCTGGAAAACCAGCTGGCAGGCACGAGATATATTGGATCGATTGCAGCGTTATATGGTCTTGGTCACAGACCAAGGTAGTATTAAGATGAGGGAAGATCATGGACAATCCCAACTTTTCCTTCACCGTCCACCTAATCGAAAGGGTATCGAGATAGCCAATGAGGTGTCTTTCGTGATGCTCACGGGAATCTTGGAGGAGGTGACTTCTCAAAAAATTCTGCCAGTCCAGGTCGCTTTTCAGCATTCGCATACCTCCTCTGCCCAATCATTAAAAGAATTTTTCCAATGTCCGATTTCATTTGGTGCTTCCCTTAATATGCTACAATTCCGAACAGAATCCCTTCAAATTCGGACAATCAAAGCAGATAAGAGCATCCATCAATTTATTGTGGATCGCCTGGAAGAAGAGAAACAAGGGGTTTTTTCGCAGTCAGATCAGATGCTATATGACATCAGACAATTGATTACAGAAAGTCTCCCGAGTGGCATCCCAAGTATTATCCAATTAGCAGATCACCTCAATATGAGTGCCCGGACGCTCAAGCGTAGATTGGCAGAGAAAGAGCTAACCTTTCGGGATCAAATTCAATTGATACAGAAAGAAACTGCACAAGATTTATTGCTGAATTCTCACTTGAGCATTGCAGAAATCGCCTTTCAGACTGGGTTTTCAGAGCAAAGCGCATTCAACAGGGCTTTTAAAAGGTGGACCCAACTTTCTCCAATGGAGTACAGAAAATCGAAGTAGCAAAAGACATTTGGCCTACATGGTCAAGGAATTGGCCCAAAGTGTCAACTTTACTTTTTCGCGCTGCCCTACCTTTACCTCCATCTATTAATCCTGTCTTGAACAAGGGAAAACTTCATGTCTTTCCTATCACCGAATTGAAAAATAGGGGCTGAGCCTTCAAGACTGGAATAATTCTTTCCAATTAATAAGAGAATCGTTTGCTAACTGTTTTACCATGAAAAATCAAGCTAATCTAAACCAAAGTGCCATATCAATACGGATGATCGGGTTACTCTATGTGCTTGTCATCATCCTCGCAGGTTTCAGTCAAGGATATGTGAGAGAAGGGATTTTTGTAGAAGGAAATGCGTTGAACTCTGCTGCGAATATTCTCGAAAATGAGGAGCTATTCCGGTTTGGTTTGATCACAGACCTTTTGGCTTTTATGTTGGATGCAGTCATTTCGGTGATGTTTTATTTGCTATTAAAGCCTTATGGAAAAACCCTAGCCCTAATTTCCTCTTCCTTACGGCTTTTAGCCCATCCAGCGATTGGAGCATTCAATCTGCTGAATCACTACTTGGCCCTACATGTGCTGAAAAGTGAGCCACTAAGCCTCTCCTTTGATCAGGGCCAGATCGAGGCTATGAGTCATCTCTTCCTGGATGCCCACCGCTATGGCTACCTGATCGCAGGAGCCTTTTTCGGGATTCATTGTCTTTTGCTTGGACTTCAGCTGTTTCAAAGCGGAGCTTTCCCCAAGATTCTTGGAATCTTGATGGGGTTTGCAGGCTTGGGCTACTTGATTGAAACCTTTGGCGACTTTGCTTTTCCGGGAAATGAGTCTCTGCTTGCCTGGATCGTCGGTATATCTGCTGCCTTGGGTGAAGTTACACTTGCATTTTATTTTCTAATCAAAGGCTCAAAAATCAAATCCACAAACTTATGAAAGCAATCATCTATGAAACGTACGGTTCGCCGGAAAACCTTAAACTAAAAGAAGTAAATCGCCCCGAACCCAAGGCAGATGAGGTCCTAGTTAAAGTGTTGGCTGCTTCAGTCAATCAAGCTGATGGGCATCTTTTGAGCGGAACTCCCTTTCCGGTCCGATTTTCCTCTGGATTATTCAGACCTAAACACCAAATTCTCGGGGCGGATATTTCCGGGGTAATTGAACGGGTTGGGAAAGACGTTACGCAGTTTCAGGTAGGTGACCAAATATTCGGAGACCTTTCGGGCAGTGGATTTGGTGGCTTTGCTGAATATGCGGTAGCGAAGGAAGGTGTATTGGCTAAAAAACCTAAAAATCTAACGTTTGAGGAAGCTGCAGCAATGCCCATGGCCTCAGTGACTGCATTGCAGGGATTGAGAGACCTGGGAAAAATCAAAAAAGGGGATGAGATCCTTATCAACGGGGCTTCTGGAGGCGTCGGTAGTTTTGCCATTCAAATCGCCAAGGCTTTGGGGGCAAAAGTCACCGCAGTGTGCAGCAGAAGAAATGCAGATCTAGCCAAAACGCTGGGAGCCGATGAAGTGATAGATTATGCAGTTCGAAATTTCACCCAAGAAGACAGGAAATTCGATTTGATTTTAGATGGACCTGTCAACCATTCTCTCAATCAGATTGAACCGGTTTTGAAAGGTGGCGGTCGCTATGTAGCCTTTGGATTTTCCATGGAGGCACTCATGCTGGGCTCTTGGAAGTCCTACCGTACAGGGAAGAAATTCGCCACGCTGATGGCCAAGGTGAAAAAAGACGATTTAGTGCTGCTGGCAACCCTTGCAGATGAGGGAAAGATTTATCCTCCTATCCAGCAAAACTTCACGCTAGATGAAGTACCTGAAGCTTTGAGCCTGATGAAAAAGGGAAAAATATCCGGGAAGTTGGTCATTACCATTTAAGGAGACGAATATCTCTAGATGAAAACCAAAAAGGAATATGAAGAAGAATATAAAAAGAATAGTAGGGGTCTTGATTTTTGCTCTATTTCAACTCAGTGCACAAGCGCAACTGGCCCAAAAAGTAGAATTAACGCCTGATAGTCAGCTTTTAGGGCTTGGAAAGCAGTATTTGATTCAGTCCGGACTATTACAAGAACAGCGTCCAATCCTTGTTTCACTACCTCATGATTATGAAAACAGCGAGACCTCCTATCCGGTCATGTATGTGTTGGATGGGCTGGAAAATATTAAACACACCGTAGGAACTATTGAAATATTAATCGAATCGGGGCTCATACCTCCTATGATTCTGGTTGGGATTCAGAGTTTGGATAGGAACAGAGACTTGACACCCTCTCAAGCTGGACAAAATGTCTATGGAGGTACCGGAAATGACGGAATTGCTCAAAGTGGCGGAGCTGGGAAATTTTTGAAGTTTATTAGCCAGGAAGTTTTTCCCTTTGTTGAAAATCATTTCCGTACACATCCTTATCGAATTCTGGAAGGACATTCTTTGGGTGGCTTATTCGGTGTTTATACCCTGATGGAGCAGCCAGATCTTTTCGATGCTTTTATCATTGAGGCCCCTGCACTCTGGTGGAATGGAGAGGAGATGACTCTAAAAGCTTCCACCTTTTTCGCAGAAAATCAAACCCTGAAGAAGACTGTCTACTTTGGAGTAGGTGGTGGAGAAGGCTGGGGAATGAAGCAGGAATTGATCAGGTATGTGGATGAGATCAAAAAGAATCAACCAGAAGGGTTCCGTTGGTTTCATGAAGAAGTGGGCGATGAAGATCATATGGCTTCCCGTCTCTTACTCAATTATCATGGTCTGAAATTTTTATTCTCGGATATGCGTCTCCCGGATAGCCTTCAAACCAACTTTTCTGAAGAAGGATTTCTGGTAGGCGAGGAGCAGTTAAAAAGGAAATATGGATCCAAAGCCAAGCGAACGGCCAATGAATACGTGAATATGGCTATGCAGGAAATCGAAAGGAAAAATGAAGAAGGAGCCATCACAGTCTTAAAAAGAGCGACTCAGGCTTACCCTAACTACCTTGGAATACTGACTTTTCTCGCCAAAACCTACGAAAGTGTGGGACAAGTCTATCTTGCAATTGAGACCTACAGAAAGGGTATTGAACTATCCCAGCAGTATAAACTGGGTTTAGAAAATGATTTTTCCCAACAGATTGACCGTTTGAACCATCAACGAAACTGAAATGAAAAAAGAATTAATAATCGTAGGGATTGGATGCTTGTTTTTAAGTGCATGCAGCTCCCATTCACAAGAAAGTTTAAAATAGACCGCTTTTATTAGAGAAACTCAGATCATTTTTCTTACATTTTTTAGCCAAAAAACTTGGGAAGCTTTATCTTGAAAATATCTTCAAACATAAATCTAAGCTCCAAAACACGTTTTTGGTGTTTTTTGACTTTGGATGAATCAACACTCCATCGCTGTTCTACCCTTTGACAACCTCAGTTCAGACCCGGAAAACGAATATTTTTCAGACGGCATGGCTGAGGAAATCATCAATGCCCTCAGCAAAATACAGAGGCTGAAAGTCATCGCACGTACTTCTTCTTTTGCTTTCAAAGGTCAAAAACTGGATGTACGGATCATCGGAAACAAGCTGGGCGTTTCCTCAGTCATTGAGGGCAGTATCCGAAAAGCGGGCAATCGGGTTCGGATTGCAGTCCAACTGATTCGTACCGACAATGGCTTTCATATTTGGTCCGAAACCTTTGACCGCACACTTCAGGATATTTTTGAGCTGCAGGATGAAATCAGCCTTTTGGTCGCCGACCGAATCCGGGAGAATTTTGGACATATGGAAATCGAAGATAGCTTGGTTTCCACCAAGACGAACAATCCGGAAGCCTATGACCTGTTTCTGAAAGCCAGCCATCATTTCAAGCGAAAGGACTTAGCCGATGTCAAAGAAGCTTTGGTTTTATATACCAAAGCCACCGAACTGGATCCTGGTTTTACCGAAGCTTTTGCTTACATCGGTGAAACCTACCTTCACCATGCAGGCTTCAACCTGATTTCTGCCAAAGAAGGTTTTCAGAAATCCAGAGAATTTGCTCAAAAAGCTTTGGCGATCAATCCCAAGGACATGCGTGCCCACAAAGTCATGGCTTACGTACATCTATTCCATGACTGGAACTGGGAGGCAGCCATCGCTTCCTACAATCAGGCCGTAGCAGCTGGATTGAATAATGAGATCGACTTTATCACCAACTACTATATTTTCATCCAAAAGGACTACGACCTGGCCATAGCTATTGCCAAGGAAAATCAATCTCGCGATCCGCTGCACATCATCAGCTACTGGTGGCTTGGGCTGTGTTATTACCTCTCAGGGCGATTTGAAGATGCCCTTTTTGCCTTTGAAGAATGTCTTTGTGTCAAGCCTAATTTCAGCGAGGCTCTTCGTTGGAAAGGTTTGGTTCTAGGCTATTTGGGAAGATTTGACGAGGCATTCCAGACGCTTGATAGAGCTGTCGAACTAACCAATGGAGAGGGCTTGGTCAAGCTGGATCTCATGACGGTTAAAGTGCTCAGTGGAGACACGGAGGGTGTACTCGAAGAGCTGGAAAATAGTCACTACATCGATCCCTGTGACCCGGCAGCATTGTACAGCCTGATGAACAGGCCGAATGAGGCCGTCCATTTCCTCCAAAAAGGACTGGAGGAAAAGTCCAGCATGATGGTCAGCCTGAAATATTGGTGGGTTTGGGACAATATTCGTGAGCATGAGGGGTTTCAGGAAATCTATGAACAAATGAATTTCCAAGATCACAAAGCACATCGGCACCATCCTTCTAATCAACAACTAATCATCGCTCAATCCAGCCAACTAGCCGAGGAGGATAGCGAGCAGTTCCTGCAAATCCTGCGTGAAAAAATGGCTCTGGAAGGAGTGGTCACGGACACCAATTTAACTTTACGCTCTCTGGCGGAGCAAATCGACCTCCATCCCAACAAGCTTTCCTGGCTGATTAATATGAAACTGGGCCAAAACTTCAATGACTATATCAATTCCCATCGCTTGGGAATATTCCAGCGAAAGGCAACTGATAAAGCAAATAGTCATATTACACTTTTGGGCTTGGCTTATGAAAGCGGATTTACATCCAAATCCGTGTTCAATGATTTCTTCAAAAAATCTACCGGGCTCACTCCCAAGGCTTGGGTAAAATCTCATCGAAACTGATTTTAATGTCTGATAAAGTGGGGATAGCACTTTTCAAAGACTCGTAATTTTGGAACAGAACACTACTTCAATATCCCTAAATAGGGTGGTTGATTGGATTCTTGATGCTTTTATCAGCGGTTCGGATAATTTTTGTAAAAAACCAGATTGAGCACTATCCATAATCGGAGTCGGAATGACAGAAAAGATTCAGTGATCAGAAAAAGTCCGAAATCATAAAGTCGGACGAATGCCGATGCATTTTCCTTCATCTTTGATTTATTCAATCAAAAAATAGAATCATGACAGGACCAGATAAAAACCAAGCCTTTCCATTAGCAGGCTATGACCGACTTTGCTTTCTAAAAAATGTAATCAAAAACCCTCAGATCCAAGTAGGCGACTATACCTATTACGATGATTTTGAGGACGTTCACAACTTTGAGAAAAATGTCAAATATCTCTTCGATTTTGTGGGGGATCGATTGATTATCGGGAAGTTTTGTATGATCGCCTCGGATGTCACCTTCATCATGAACGGAGCCAATCACTTATCCAAATCCCTTTCAGCTTACCCTTTTGCCATATTTGGTAAAGGTTGGGGAAAAGCCATGGAAGGGAAAAGCTATCCCAATAAAGGAGATACCATCATCGGAAATGATGTGTGGATCGGCTACGGAGCGACCATCATGCCGGGAGTCCAGATCGGTGATGGAGCCGTCATTGCGAGCAAGTCAGTGGTCACCAAAAATGTAGAGCCGTACACCATCGTGGGTGGAAACCCTGCCCAAGAAATCAGAAAACGCTTTTCTGATGAAAAAATCGAGCAGCTACTGAAGCTGAAATGGTGGAACTGGCCTATCGAGCGAATCAGCCAAAATGTTCAAAATCTAGCCGGGGATCAATTAGAGGCTATTGTTTGAGTGAATTAGTCCGTATTCCCTAGCTACTCCAATTGCCAAAAGGAATCAACTTTCCTTTTGGCATTTCTTTTTTATCGTCAGAGAGTTTTAACTCCAGCTGGACAAGCTCCATTTTTTTTTCTACCCAGCCAAAAGTCCGGGATTTCACCGAAAGGTCCCGATTCATAATTCAAGACGACTGGCCTGCCTTTACGCCCCAATTTTGTCCCAGTCATTAATCAAAAACCTAATACATACAAAGATGAAAAATAAAGCAATCACACTAGGAACAGCCATTGGGGTAGCCATCGGGACACTCATCGGAGTCGCCATTGGTACTGCCATCGGAATCATTGCACTCGGATTATTGGGAGTGGACTTTGACAATCAAATCACTTTCTGGGTCAGCACCGGAATGGCCGTAGGCGGAGGAATCAGCCTGGTTAATTTCATGCTCAAATCGGCCAAGGAAGACTAATTCCACCCCATTTAGGTAAAAAGTCCGGGATTTCACCAAAACGTCCCAATTCATAATTCAAGACGACTGGCCTGGCAATACCGCCCAATTTTGTCCCATCAATTTGAAATAAAAACAAGTCAAACTTAAACAACACAAAAAAATGAAAAAGCTAATCTTTATCTGCATCATCGGTCTGATCACTACCTTGAATATTCAGGCCCAAACTGAAAAACCTTTCCGCAAAGGCTTTACCGCCGGGGCCTCTATTGGAGCGGGCGTATTGCACTTCACTGATGGAATGAGTGAAAAAGCCACTCGAGGTGGCATCTCCCTTCCCAATCTGAAAATGGGTTGGTTTGTATCTCCCCGCACAGCCATCTATGTCAATACTGTCGGACAAATCTATGAGTCCGAGGGCGTAGACCGGAGCTTTGAAGGCATCATCCCTTCCATTCAATACTGGGCTACTGACAAATGGTGGGTCAGCGGAGGATACGGTGCATCCCTAGACATCAGAGCGCTCTATGAATCCAAGGCTGATTCCCGAAAAAACGATTGGGGTAAAGGAGTTTTGATTTCCACTGGCTACGAAGTTCTTCAGCGTGAAAAATGGGCTTTAGACATCCAAAGCCGATTGTACATGGGCCGAGTTACTCGAAATGAAGGAGGTAACCTAGACGCCACCAATTTCTCCATCGGAGTGGGAATTACACTCTTTTAATTCAGAAGACCATTTCAATAGAAACCAGTAAGGAAAAGTCATGATGAATTCACTGGCTTGCCTTGCTGGATTTCTTCACTTATTCAATCCCATAAAAATGAAAACAAAAACAGGATACCACGTCATTTTGATCTTGTTTTTCTTTCACTTGCTAGCTTCTGAAGCTATTCCATTATTAAAACAAGAACTGGAAGAAGTATGGAAGAAAACTGAAAGATTAGAAGCAATGGATGAGAATATAATTTCTTTCGAAATAAAGGTTTTTAACTTAAAAAAAGCTTGGATAATTGAGGGAATTAGAAATAACAATGATACCCTAAATCAATCAGAGGCATATATAAGCCAATTGTCAACTAATCAAACTCAATCAGAATGCAAGGAAAAATAATGCTGGCAGGAGCCACCGGTTATTTGGGAGGCTTTATTGCCAAAGAACTCAAGCGACAGAGACGTGATTTTCTTGCCTTTGGAAGAAGCGAAGAAAAACTTAGAAGCCTTGGTCTGAATAAAAATCAATGGCAATTGGTCGATGTGACGAAGTTGGCGTCATTTCCAAAAATCGAGGAACCAATCGATACGATCATTTCCACAGTTGGCATCACCCGGCAAAAAGACGGACTAAGCTACATGGACGTGGATTATCAAGCCAATCTAAATCTCCTGGAATTTGCCATGAGGCATCGGGTCAGAAAATTTATCTATGTATCTGTACTGAACGGATCCCAAATGCGGCACTTGAAAATCACCGCTGCCAAAGAGCGTTTTGTGGATGCCTTAAAAGAATCCGGATTAGCCTATAGCATTATTCGGCCCAATGGTTTTTTCTCTGACATGAAAGACTTTTTGTCCATGGCCAAATCAGGCCGCGTCTACCTTTTTGGAGACGGAGAATACAAACTTAACCCTATTCACGGCATGGATCTGGCTCAGGTAGTCATTGATAGTGTCACTTCTCCCCAGCCGGAGGTAGAAGTGGGAGGACCTGATATTTTGACTCAAAATGAAATCGGAAGACTGGCTCTTAAATCCATAGGGAAAGAAGTCAAAATCGTTCATTTGCCGGATTGGATGCGAAGGGGAGTTCTTGGAATGATGAGGACTTTCACCAATCCACAGACCTATGGACCGATAGAGTTCTTTCTTACCATGATGGCCCGGAATAATATTGCCCCACGGCATGGAGTGCATCGCTTGGAAACCTTTTTTCGGGAGGAAAGTGATCGGTTAAGAGAGTCAGAATAACCTCTTCCAATCCTTATTGATAAAGTGGTTTATTCTTAAACAAATTGGTTTTTAACGTAAAAAATTGACAATAAAAATTCAAGTTAAATACCTTTGAAGGCTTGCTTTATAAGTCTGGCCGATAGGAATCATCACTCCTGAAATCCTGATTTGGTTTCCTTCTACAAACTCAATTCGATCGCGATTGATCAAATAGGATTTATGAACTCGGATAAAGCCGGGAGAAGGTAACTTCGCCTCCAAATCTGAAATCTTATCCGGACAAATCAGCATCCCGCCGGAATGAAAAACCTTAGTGTAATTCCCCAAAGCTTCTACATAAAAAATATCCTTCAATTCAAGTTGAACATACTTTTTGTCTGATTTGAGAAAGATTTTGCCAGGATAATCTACTGCAGAATGCTCATTTGTCTGTTCTTGGCTAATTCTCAATTTATTGATTGCCTTGATAAACCGATCCAATCCAAAGGGTTTCAATAAATAATCCGTGATATCCAACTCATACCCCTCCAAGGCAAATTCCTGATGGGCTGAGGTAACAATTACTTTAGGCGGATCTGAAATTGACTTGAGCATTTCAAACCCAGTCAACTTGGGCATATTGATATCCAAAAAGATTAAATCAGCTTTTTCTTTTCTAAAAAATTCCAGTGCCTCAAATCCATTGTAGAAATTTCCAACCTTAGTCAAAAAGGAAAAATTCTCACAATAGTTTTCAATGATTCGGTGAGCTATCGGCTCATCGTCCAAAATCACGTAGTTGATCAACTCCATAAAATTTCCAAGATCACTTGATGGACATCCTTATTTTTTGTGATTTGCAAAAAATGAGAATCAGGATAAGCCAATTCCAACCTTCTTTTCAAGTTTTCCAGTCCTATGCCTGGATTATGGCTTTGCGTGTTGGGATCGAAGTTATTTTCCACTGTAAATCTTAATCTTTCCTGATTTGAATCGACCAAAATCCTGACGAATGCCTGCTCTGTCAACTTCTCCACGCCATGCTTAAACGCATTTTCTACCGGTACAATTAACATCAACGGTGAAATCATCTGATCCTCCTGTATTGTAACCTGAAAGTCAATTTCCGGTGCATATCTATGTCTTAATTTCTGTAATCCTAGAAAGTTTTCCAAATACCCCACTTCCTTACCAAGCAATACTGTTCGTTCACTTCCCTCATAAATTGTGTACCGCATCATATCCGAAAGCCTCAAAACAACTTCTGGCGCAGCATCTGATTTTTCCACACATAACCCATAGAGATTGTTTAATGTATTGAAGAGGAAATGAGGATTAATCTGATTTTTCAGCATGGCCAATTCGGCCTGATTTTTTTGATTTTCTAAATCTTTGATCTTTTTCCACTGCTCAAAAATCCAAAGTAAGAGAAAGAAGGGGATAGGAAGTAGCAACATGAAAATCACCAGTTCTCGGTGTTCTTGAAAATAACTTTCAGTGTACCTCATGTAAACAAACAGCAACCAAATCAATGCATATACTATAAAAATCAGCTTTTGATACTTTTTAAAAAATGCAGGAGCAACAAACCATGCAACACCTATCCAAAACAGGATCAGTAAACCTATGGAAACTGGATTATCAGGGAAGGCCATCCATTGATCCAAAAGCAGAATCACCGTAAAGAATAGAGCTAAATAAAGGATATGAAGTAAGCTTTTACTTCGAAAACGGACTTTTTTACCATAATAAAACACCAGGCTTACAAGAATCCACCAAGACCCAAGGATTAAAATATTTTCCAGATATTCCTCAGGGTCAATACGAATGAACCCCAATTGCTGAAGTAGAACGGTGATTAAGAGAGTTACCCCTAATCCCCAACCTAATGCCTTTAAAATTGAAGCTTTTGGAAACATCCTTCTAAAGTAGCCAAAGCCTGTTTTCCAAAAAACAAAAATGACGAATAGGCCAATTTTGATGACAAACACCACCAAACTCCCTTTTTCATTCAACAATACCCGATTGGATCAATTCATCCTCATTTCAAGGTGGTTCGACATCTTAATTAGATGGACCCAAGTGAATTCCTAAAATTCGTCAAGTCAAAATAATGAGCCATGAATAACTCACTTGAAATACGAAATCTCAGTAAAACCTATTCAAATGGCGTGAAAGCGCTTAATGACATTTCCATCACCATAGAAAATGGAATGTTTGGTCTATTGGGGCCAAATGGCGCCGGGAAATCAAGTTTGATGAGAACAATAGCCATGCTCCAAGCAGCAGAGTCTGGAAGGATTCTCTTCAATGATTTGGAGGTTCTTCAAAGACCAGAGGAAATCCGATCGGTCTTGGGCTATTTGCCTCAGGAATTCGGAGTCTATTCCGGCATATCAGCATGGGAACTGATGCATCACATGGCGGTGCTCAAAGGTATCGGAAATCGATCTGACAGAACCAAACAAATTGATCAGCTCCTTCACCAAACCAATCTTTTCCAACACAGAAAAAAAGCTGTTTCCTCCTTTTCCGGAGGAATGCGCCAACGCTTTGGCATTGCCCAAGCTCTGCTCGGAAATCCAAAATTAATCATCGTAGATGAGCCAACCGCAGGCTTGGACCCTGAAGAGCGCAACCGCTTTCTCAACCTGCTTTCTGAAATCGGGGAGCATGTCATTGTGATTCTGTCCACCCACTTGGTGGATGATGTACAGGAACTTTGTACACAAATGGCCATCCTAAATCAGGGAAAGATCCTGGCTCAGGGGAATCCACAAACCTTAACCGGCAGCCTTCAAGGAAAAATATGGGCCAGGAAAATTGAAAAAACTGAATTAGCCCGATATCAATCCGAATTCAAGGTAATCTCTTCCAAATTGATTGCCGGAAAAACCAAGATTCACATAGAATCAGAAACTTCCCCGGGTACCGAATTTGAACCAATATCCCCCAGTTTGGAAGATTTTTATTTCAGCACTTTACAGACGCAAAATTCACAGCCATGAACCAGTTTTTCCAACTTCTACGCTTCGAATTGCTGATTCAATTCAAGACTTGGACAGCTCCGGTATTTGTGCTAGCCTATTTTGGTTTTGCCTTCCTTATGGGAGGACAGGGAACTGCTTCTTCTGAAACACTTTATAATTCAGAGTTTGAGCTCTTTTTCAAAATGGGACTCCTAAGCCTCGGAGCAGTATTTTCCATTATGTTTTTTGCGGTCAAAGCCACTCAAAGAGATGCCCAATCGCAAATGGAAGCACTGGTGTATGTGACTCCAATTTCAAAAAAACAGTTTTTCTTGACTCGTTTCTTGGGTTCTTGGTTGACTTCCTTGCTGATTATTTTGCCAGCCATCATTGGATTTCATTTGGGAGTCGCTTTTTCTGACCTGGATCCCAGCAGAATAGGCGTTTTTCAGTTCAGTTCCAGTCTTTCTGTGGCTTTCAAACTACTCATTCCAACCATCACCACGCTGACCGCTTTTCTTTTCACGGTTGGGCTTTTATCCAGGAATCCACTTGCCACCTATGCGATGGCTGTGGGCATTTATGCGGCTTATTTTATTTGCTCGATTTTTCTTAACTCTCCTTTAATGGCCAATGCCGCTCCCATTGCAAGCGAGAATTTGGTTTGGGCGGGATTGGCCGATCCATTTGGACTTTCCGCCTTTTTCCATCAAACGAACCTATGGACGAGCTATGAAAAGAATCATTTGGGAATCCAAATTTCAGGACTCTTTGCATGGAACAGGTTAATATGGTTGCTATTTTCGACCGCTCTTTTGACAGTTGCCTATAGGATTTTCTCATTTAGAAAGTCAAATGAAAGCAAAAAACAAAAAAAGGAGAAGTTATCTGAATCTCCCAACTCAGTTCAGATCGATAAAATTTCACCCCGCACCGGGAACTACAGCGCAGTCTTTGGCTCTCATTTGAATCTATCCCTTCGGTTTATCTTTACCAGTATCCCATTCTGGGTGATTTTGGGGGCTTGGATGATCATCGCTTCTACGGAGATTTATTTTAAGCTTTTCTCCGGAGGCTCCTATGAGGAAAGCTACTATCCAGCCACTCAAATCTTGTTAGAAAGAGTTCAACAGCCGCTATTCCTATTTGGAATCATCATCCTATTATTTTTCAGTGGCTCTCTGACTTGGAGAGAAAAAGATAGCCGAATGGGCAGTTTGGTAAATGCTACCCCTGCCCCGAAAGGACTGCTATTCCTCTCTATCTTGACCACCTTAGTGCTTGTGATGCTCACCATGATTAGCATAACAGTGCTGATTTGTTTTATATTCCAGTTGGCCGAACAGCCTTGGAGCAAAGATACCTGGACTTTATTTTTACTTTTTCTTAGCCCGGGATGGAGTCTTTTATTTTTCAGTATTCTGTTTTTATGGATTCAGCGGATTACTCCTCACAAATATCTGGGTATAGGGCTTTCGGCGATAAGCTTTGGGATCTTTGCTGGGCCATTAAGTTCGACAATAGGCTTGAATCATCCTTTGTTTCTTATTGGAAGCACTCCCTTCCTCACCTATAGTGAATTAGCAGGCTTTGCATTACAGTTCAGTCCGTTCTCAATTCTTAGCCTACTCTGGGGAATCCTTGCCCTGGCACTTGCAACATGGCTTTATTCCTCCTGGGATCATACTTTTTTATTTCAGCATCATAAAGCCTTCAAAACTCCATCTTCCCGATTGGCCATCCTATGTTTCACCATTTTTCTAGGCTTTTGGATTAGTGTTTTTTTAAAAACTGAGAAAGAAGGAAGTTTTCCCACGAATTCTGAAATCTTGGATCTAAAAGCTCGCTATGAAAAAGAGTTTAAGGAATTTAATGGAGCACCTGTTTTAGCTTTTGCTGACCTTCATTTTGAACTGGAAATGCAAGTTTCAAAAGGAACTTACCATGCTGAAGTTAAAGGAAAACTATTCAATCCAACCCTCAAACCTATTGACGATCTACTGATACATGAAAAGGAAAAACTGATAGATTTTCAGCTGGAAAAGGTGAAAGACTATGGATATGTAGAAGAATTAGACTTGTACCGGATCCGCTTTTCGAAAGCTATTCAGCCCGGTGATAGTTTGGAGTTTTCTTTCAAAGTCAACCCGAAAAAAACAATACTCGGGACCCAAAAAGCAATTGTACCCAACGGTTCTTACCTCAATTTCAGGGATTTCGCGCCTTTCTTTGGTTATTCAGAATCCTTGGAAATCAGAGATTATGCTGACCGCAAAAAGAGAGGCTTAGCTCCAAAGCTTTCAGATAATCAGGACAATTCCCACAGTGGAGCCGATGAAAAAAAACTTTTCAAAATAAATTTTGAAGCTATTCTGAAAACAGAAAAAAATCAGACAGCCATAACTTCAGGCAAGCTGGTAGAAGAAAAAATTGAGGGGAATCAAAGAATATTTCATTACCGCTCTTCCGAACCCATCCTCCCTGCCGTAGCCTTCTTTTCCGGCGTTTATCGGAAGGACAGTCTGAAAAATTACAACGAGCAATTGGAAGTTTATAGCCTTGAAAGCCATGCTCGGGTAAACTCCAAAACACTTCGAGTCATACAAGAAACCCTAGCGTATTGTAGCGAAAACTTCGGGTCTTACCCTTTCGATCACTTGAAATTGGTGGAAATCCCAGGATTTTGGGGCTTTGGGGGTTATGCACATCCCGGAGTAATCAGCATGACTGAGGACAAGTATTTCCTGGTCAAGGAAGGTTCGGCTCAATTTGATCTTCAGACCAAGCGAGCAGTTCATGAAGTGGCACACCAGTGGTTTGGTCACCTATTGGCTCCACGGAATTTGCCGGGAGCCACATTAGTTGTGGAAGGCTTGGCTAAATATGCAGAAGTTTTATTCCTAGAGAAAAAACTTGGCAAAGCGGCGACTTGGTACCTGACTGATCAAGCCAACCGAACCTATTTCAGTGGACGGGCCATAGCTTCAATGCCGGAAAACAGCCTTTCTGAACAGGAAAATCAAAGCTATTTAGCTTATGGAAAGAGTTTGTCTGCATTTCTTGCAGCAAGAGAATTATTGGGAGAAAAAGAGCTCAACAGCATAATTCGGGAGCTGGTGGACACTTCTCGAAGTCATGCCAAGCCGTTGGTTGATACTCAGCTTTTACTTGAGAAAATGAAGAAAAAAACCTCTCTCGAAGGCCAAAAACTGATAGAAGATTGGTTCCAAAGAATCATCACTTATGACATTCGAATTTTAGATATAGAAATCGAGAAAACCCAAGATGGTCAAATTCAACTAACTCTGGACTATGAAGCTTCCAAAATGGAAAGGCAAACTGACGGTTCGGAGCGGGAAGTGGCTATGGAAGAGGAAATCGAATTGGCCGCATTTACTGTACACCCCAAAAATCTGGACACTGACCAACAAGTCCTCTTTTCTCAAAAGGTAAAAATTCAATCAGGCAAAGGACAAATTAAAATGATGCTAGATCAAATACCCTCGTGGATTGTATTGGACCCTTGGGGTACACGCCCAGATCAAAACCGGGAGGATAATTTCAAAGAGATAAAGAACTAGATTTTATTTTTATGAATAAGGTTAAAAATTTTAGTCGTCATGCGATAATTAGGGCTTGGTGTTAAAATTTAAGAATTGCTCCTTTCAGGACTAAAGATGGGATTTAAGGAGGAACAGTGTACACGATGAATTAAAGAGTTTAAGACAACAGAAGTGTGCTTTTATTCTGTGAAAGTTGTTCAAACAGCAAAAGGAAAAAGTAATACAGAATTCGTACACTTCGTACTCCACGTACCCCTCGTACCGTACGAAAATACGAATCTTTGAAAAGAGCGGATATTTAAAAATTAGCCGAAGAAGAAAGTGGGAGTCGATTTTCCAAAATCTAATCCAATTCGCTACTGATTTCGCTACTGACTCTAAAAACAAAACCCTAACTATCAATATTTCAGGTAGTTAGGGTTTATTCTTGCAGAGGAAGAGGGATTCGAACCCCCGGTACCTCTCGGTACAACGGTTTTCAAGACCGCCGCATTCGACCGCTCTGCCATTCCTCTGGGTCGTCCTCAGAGATATTTCCCTGATTTGGTCTGCAAAGGTAAATTAAAAGCTAACTTTTGCAAAGCTCATATTGTCTTTTTATTCTAACCCGCTGATTGTTTTAGGATTATTTTTTGAAACACAGCATTTGAAACCGTCCCTAAATAAAATCTTGGACTATTCTACAGTTGCTTTTTTGCATAAGTGATGATAAAATAAAGTGAGGCAGAGGGTTCAATGTACGTGAAGGGGGCCGGAGGCGAGAAGTCCTAAAATTGGAAGACTATCCTTATTCCGTGATTATACTTTTTATCTCCAAAGTTGAGTTTTCCGAATCTGTACTTTTCTTTCGCTTTTTATTTTCCTCTACCAAATCCAAACTCACATTGACTTCAAAGCAAACAATCACGATAATCGAAGTGATCAGCAGCCAGAGCATGAGAGCTATCAAAGTCCCGATAGAGCCATAAAGCTTATTGTAGCTTGCGAAATTATTTAAGTAAAACGAGAAGCCGTAAAAACCCAGAGTGATTAGTAGGCCTGCTAATTTGGCCCCAGTGGAAAAGAAATTCCATTTGTCATGCACTGCTGGTGCAAATCGGAAGATGAAAGCAGTAGTGATATAGAACATCAACAGTAAAATCAGGAATTTAAGACTTGAAAATAAGAAAATCATAAACCCTGAATTGAATACCTGAAGCTCATCCAGTCTTCTGATCAATACGCCTCCCAAAATCATGACTATGCTAGCAGTGATCACTGTAAATGCCAAGACCATCACTATACTCACAGCAATCCCGCGACTTTGGAGAAATCCTCGGTTATCCTTGGTTTGATAAACTGAATTAAAGGAGTTCATCATGGACATTACTCCCTGCGTAGAAGCAAATAAGGCAAAGAAAAAACCCAAGGATAGCATGCTCTGCCTAGGCTTGGATACAATATCCATGATGGTATTTTCCGATTGGGTATATACTTCTGCAGGTAAGATTTCTTGGATAAAGGTCAGAATATTCTGCGTAGTGATATACGGAAAAATGTCCTGCAGGTAAGGAATCAAGTTTAGTAGGAAAAGAATTAAGGGGAATAGGGCGATAGTGAAGCTAAATGCCATTGATCCTGCACGCTCGATGATGTCATCTTTCTGCATCTGAACCAAAAAAATTCTCCCTACATCAAAGAGGTTTTTATCGGGGTCTCCGAAATGAATTTTCTTAAGCTTGCGTGCTTGCCAAAGCAATTTGACTTCTAACCTAAGGATTTTTGTTTTGATCACTTTATCCTACTTCTTGAAAATACGGTTCCAATAAAGCTAACAAATTATGTGGAGGTCTGGTTGGACGATGACTGTCTTTTTTGAGGAAAGTCAGAATGGTCCAGCCTTCAGTGATCAGTTCTTCCTGTGAATTAAAGACCTGATATTCAAACCTAATTCGAACCCCAGGCAAGGTTGGAATGGTGGTTTTGATAGAAAGCAGTTCGTCATATTTGCCTGGCTTCAGGTATCGGAAATGACTTTCTAGTACGGGCATCATTACTCCCTCGTCCTCCATTTCTTTATATGAAAACCCAATACTCCGCATGGCTTCCACTCTGGCCACTTCGAAGTACATCGCGTAATTGCCATAGTAGACATAACTCATCTGATCAGTCTCAGCATATCTTACACGAATTTGAGTTTCTGATTGATACATAATTAGTAAATCTTGGCAGCATTCAGTGCCGCTTGATACCTTCTGGCATTGGCATTATGCTGCGCCAAATTGGTAGCAAAAGAATGATATCCTGAGAAATCCTCCTTGGCGCAGAAGTATAAAAACTTATGATCTTCCGCATTCAGGACAGCATTCAATGAGTTAATGTCTGGTAGGTTTATAGGGCCGGGAGGAAGGCCAGCATACATGTAAGTATTGTATGGACTGTCGGTTTCTTTATGGACGTTTAACACGCGTTTTAATTCAAAATCTCCCAGTGCAAAAACTAATGTGGGGTCTGCCTGAAGAGGCATGTTTAAACGTAATCGGTTTAGGTAAACTCCGGCGATTTTCGGGCGTTCATCCGATTTTTGACTTTCAGCCTGAACAATACTTGCCAGCGTACTGACTTCTTTTGGAGTTAGTCCAAGCAAACTGGCTTTTTGCTTTCGCTCATCTGTCCAAAAGCTTTCATATTCCCGGTGCATTCTGTCAAATAGTGCTTCTGCACTTGTGTTCCACCAGACCTCATAAGTATTTGGAATAAACATCGACATGATCGTTTCTTCATCAAAATCAAACTTTCGGATATACACTGAGTCTTGAATCAGGTCTAAAAATTGATCCTCAGAAATCTCCATGTTAGCAGTTATTTTTTCTGCCAAATCCTCCTTAGTTCGCACATTGTTGAACGTTACCCGGATTGGAGTTTGTTTTCCAGAACGTAGGAGTCTAACCAATTCCAGATTAGTCATCTTTGGTTCGATGGTGTAAAGTCCTGGTTTCACGTTTTCCTGATAGTCCATGACTTTGGCTAAAAAGCCAAAACTCACTAAGTCATTGACGACATGATTGTCATAGAGCTTATTAGAAACTGTTTTGAACGTGTCATTACTCCCAATTTTCAACATGTAATTCTGGTCAGATTCAATCAGCACATTTGGGCTGAAAAAAATCTGATAGAAATAGAAACTCAAGGAGATAGCCATCACTGAAAAAGCAATGACTAGGACGAGGTAGATGTTTTTTCTTTTTTCGCTTAGCATACTGATGCCAAAAATAGGGAAAAATCTAAGGTGGAGTTTGTGCCTGAGATAAGGTAATGATATCTTTCTAAGTAAAATTATGTTTCATGGAAGTGGTTTTAGTCACCTGTGCCCTGATATTTTTGGATGGAAAAGTGCTTTGCGCTCAGCGATCTGACTCAATGCAGCTCCCAGGATTATGGGAATTTCCAGGCGGAAAGATCGAAAAAGATGAAACCCCTCAAGAGTGTTTGGTTAGAGAGATCAAGGAGGAATTATCAATTTCTATTCAAGTTATTTGTCCTTTAAAGCCTAATGATCATTCATACTCCATAGGCAAGGTGATTCGGTTGATGCCTTTTGTTTGTATTTGGCAAGACGGAGAGATTAATTTGCTTGAACACCAAAGTGTAGAATGGGTGGCTAAAGAAAATTTAAAATCACTTGAATGGGCACCAGCTGATATTCCAATTGTTGAAGACCTATTTGAGAATTGGAACATAATTCAAAAACAACTAGTTGATAAAAACACAGAACTATAGGATATGTCCGCTGAATTAATACGATTATATGAGGAAAATCCTGATCCTGATAAGATCAGAGAAATTGCATCCAAACTCCGTGATGGTGGTGTGGTGATTTACCCTACAGATACTGTTTACGGTTTGGGCTGTGATATCATGAATTTGCGAGCGGTGGAACGCATTTGCAAAATCAAGGGAATCAACCCTAAAAAGCACAACTTCTCGATTATCTGTGCTGATTTGAGTAATATTTCTCAGTTCACTAAGGTGATCACAAAACCGGTCTTTAAGATGATGAAAAAGGGCTTACCAGGTCCTTTTACATTTATTTTAGAGGCGAGTAACCAAGTGCCTAAGATTTTGCATAGTAAAAAGAAGACTATAGGAATTAGGGTTCCTGATCATAATGTACCTCGAATGCTTGTTGAGGAACTGGGACATCCCATCCTTACAACTTCGATAAATGACGATGATGAAGTGATAGAATACAGTACTGATCCAGAATTGATTTTCGAGAAATATCAACATCTCGTAGATATAGTGATTGATGGGGGGTATGGGCAAAATGTAGCCTCAACGGTGTTGGACTGCACTGGGTATGAAGTGGAAGTGCTTAGGGAAGGTTTAGGCAAAGTTGAAGAGTTAGAATAGAATGACTAAGATTATTGCAGCTGACCTGCATTATTTCCCAAATCTTGAGTTTTTCGCTGCTATTGCTGGCGCTGATGAATTGATCTTTTTTCCAGAAGATAGGTATCAAAGACAATCCTATTTTAATAGAACTCAAATCCGTTTAGCAAACAATGTTGGGACACTCAGTGTGCCGATTCAAGGGCGAAGACCAAGAATTCCCCTACATAAAATTAAGGTAAGTAATGATCAAAACTGGGTCAATATTCATTTAAGAGGTATTCAAAGCGCTTACGGTAAAGCCCCCTTCTTCGAATATTATTTCCCGTATTTTCAAAAGGTTTTCGAGCAAAAAACAGAAAACCTTTGGGACTTAAACTTGCAAATGCTGACAATCTGTCTCAAGTTACTAGGTATGCCTGTCAAGATGCGTGTGCATGAAAAGGACCAAGATCCAACCTGGGGAAAAGACATAAGAGGGCTTCTCATGCCATCAGTGCCTTTTTCGGAGCGTGACTACTACCAGCCGGAACCGTATTTCCAACTTTTTGGCTTAGACTTTGATCCCAACCTCAGCATTCTGGATTTGTTGTTCTGCGAAGGGCCTGCATCTAAAAGCATAGTCTTAAAGTCTGTAAAAAAACATTGAACAATCTGCAAAAGGATTGTGTTTTTAAAACAAATTCGGTAACATACGTACAGGATTATTAAACAATCAGATAGGAATTAAATGGAAGCAAAATTTTCGAACAGAGTCAAAGAGGTGATCTCTCTTAGCCGCGAAGAAGCTCTTCGCCTTGGACATGATTACATTGGCACAGAGCACCTCTTGCTGGGGATGATTCGCGAAGGAGAAGGTGTTGCTGTTTCCATTCTTAAGAAATTGGGAGTGCCAATGGATGAGTTGCGGAATGCAATTGAACGCGCTGTAAAAGGTACCGCAAATCACAACGTCAAAAATATGGCAAATATCCCTTTGACTAGACAGTCAGAGAAGGTATTGAAGATAACTTATTTGGAGGCCAAGATCTTTAAAAGTCAATTGATTGGAACGGAGCATTTGCTTCTTTCCATCTTAAGAGATGAGGACAACATCGCCACGCAAATACTTAACAAATTTGAAATCAATTACGATTCGGTAAAAGAGATGCTGGAAATGTCATCGGATTCTGCGCCTCGCTCCAAAACTGAGGCAGAAGATGGAGATGACGATGGTTCCAAGCTTTTCGGTTCTACTGGCAGTGGTTCTGGTGCATCTAAGCCTGGAGCTGAAAAGTCAAGAACGCCGGTTTTGGATAATTTCGGAAGGGATTTGACCAAAATGGCCGAAGATGACAAGCTTGATCCAATCATCGGTCGTGAGAAAGAAATTGAGCGCGTAGCGCAGATTCTTTCCCGTAGAAAGAAAAATAACCCGATACTAATTGGTGAGCCAGGTGTAGGTAAAACTGCCATTGCCGAAGGATTGGCCTTGAGAATAATTCAGAAAAAAGTGTCCCGTGTTCTTTTTAATAAGCGAGTGGTGACCTTGGATCTAGCTTCTTTGGTAGCTGGTACTAAATATAGAGGACAGTTTGAGGAGAGAATGAAAGCCGTGATGAATGAGCTGGAAAAATCTCCAAATGTCATTCTATTCATCGATGAACTTCACACAATTGTAGGAGCGGGTGGAGCTTCAGGATCTCTAGACGCATCCAACATGTTTAAACCTGCTTTGGCACGAGGAGAGATCCAATGTATCGGAGCTACTACACTAGATGAGTACCGTCAATACATCGAAAAGGACGGAGCATTAGCCCGTAGATTCCAAATGGTGATGGTAGATGCTACTACGCCAGAGGAAACTGTGCAAATCCTGAATAACATCAAGGATAAGTACGAAGATCACCATAATGTGAATTATACCGACGAGGCTATAGTCGCTTGCGTAAAGCTTTCCGATAGATATATTTCCGATAGATTCTTGCCAGATAAAGCGATTGATATTTTGGATGAGGCAGGAGCCAGAGTCCATATCAATAATATCCATGTGCCGGAAGATATTTTGAAATTGGAGGCTGAGGTAGAAGATATCAAAACTGAGAAAAACCGTGTGGTAAAATCTCAGAAATATGAAGAAGCAGCTCAGTTGCGAGACAAAGAGAAGAAATTGCTCGAGCAATTGGAAACAGCTAAAAACAAGTGGGAAGAAGAAAGTAAGTCTAAACGATTTACTGTAGAAGAAGATAATGTAGCAGAGGTGATTGCCATGATGACTGGAATTCCTGCCAAAAGAATTGCCCAAAAAGAAGGAGCTAAGCTTTTGAATATGAACGGTGATTTGTCTGGAAAAGTAATCGGTCAGGATGAAGCGATCAAGAAGCTGACAAAAGCAATTCAGAGAACTAGAGTCGGGTTGAAAGATCCTAAAAAACCAATTGGTTCATTTATTTTCTTAGGACCTACTGGCGTTGGTAAGACTGAGTTGGCTAAAATGCTAGCTACTTATCTTTTCGATAAAGACGATTCGTTAATTAGAATTGATATGTCTGAGTATATGGAGAAATTCTCCGTGTCAAGATTGGTGGGAGCTCCTCCAGGCTACGTCGGGTACGAAGAAGGTGGCCAGCTGACTGAAAAAGTGAGAAGAAAACCTTACTCAGTAGTATTGCTTGATGAGATCGAAAAAGCTCACCCAGATGTCTTCAATATTTTGTTGCAGGTGCTGGATGATGGTGTCCTTACAGATGGTTTGGGTAGAAAAGTCGATTTCAGAAATACGATCATCATCATGACTTCGAACATAGGAGTTCGTGATTTGAAAGATTTTGGAGCAGGAATTGGCTTTGCCAGTCAGGCCAGATCTGATAATATGGACGAAGTGATGAAGTCAACAATTCAATCGGCATTGAAAAAGGCATTTAGTCCTGAATTCTTGAATAGATTGGATGATGTGGTTGTCTTTAATTCTTTAACCAGAGAACATATCTTTAAGATTATAGATATCAGTCTTGGAAAGTTGTTCTCCAGAATTACTGACCTGGGTTACAAGATCGAATTGACCGAGAAAGCTAAAGAGTTCTTAGCTGAGAAGGGGTACGATCAGCAATATGGTGCAAGACCTCTAAACAGAGCGATCCAGAAATACTTGGAAGATGCTATTGCCGAAGAGATTCTCAAGGGAGATCTTTCGGAAGGAGATATCATCACGGCTGATTATTCTGGAGAAGGAACAGAATTGACTATCGTTGTAAAGAAAAAAGAGAAAGCTGATTAATCAGTTGTTTTGAAAAAGAATGAAAGCCCCGAATTATGAATTTGGGGCTTTTTTAGTTTCTAGCCAATAAGTTTAAAGTGTTTGATATTTAAATTTTTGTGATTATCCGCAATGATGCCAGTAGCCTTTTTTTCTTTGGTTTGAGGGACAGAAGACCGATGACCGATGACCGAAGTAGCCACTATGCTAGCTTTAATCACTTCCTTTGTTGCTTTTATCTATTTACTGGCAGAAAAGCGGATATACATATAAATTTTTTTCATTTCTGTGATTTTTTTGGATGTTCTGCGAATAATAGTTTGAATGAGTTTTGACACCAACTTATAAATCCTTGTCCAGAGAAAAAGAATATTTCCTCACCAGTATAGAATCCAACAAAGGTATCATCTACAAAGTGGCAAATTCCTATTGCAAGGATACCGATGATAGGGAGGACTTAATCCAAGAAATCATTCTTCAGCTGTGGAAGACTTTCCCAAGCTTTAATTCGGAGTACAAGCTTAGCACTTGGATGTATAGAATTGCTTTGAATGTCGCGATTTCAGCATACCGGAAGGCAAGTAAGCGAAGTCGGATTCATCAGCCCCTTTCTGAAACGGCCATTTATTTAGATGAGAATATAAGCGAGCCAAATGAAAACCGTGATTTGTTACAAGCACTGATCCGGGACCTAAAGGAGGTGGATCGGGCGCTAATTCTACTTTATCTGGAGGGCTATTTATATCCAGAGATTGGGCAGGTGCTTGGTATTTCAGAAACCAACGTGGCCACAAAACTCTCTCGCATCAAGCAACAATTAAAAAGAAAATTTACCGCTCAATAAGGGAAATCATGGAAGATATAGAACTACAGCAAATATGGAAATCTTACGATCAAAGGCTTCAGGAGCAATTGGTTTTCAATCGAAAAAATGCGTTCGAGATTACTAAAATGAAGGTGAAAAGTGAATTGACGGGCATGAGGCCTATTAAAATATTTACAGTTTTGCTGGGGATACTTTGGGTACTTTTTTTAGATGTTATATTTATTAATCTGTTTTCAGCAGCGAATTTATTTTTCCTCGTTTCCGCAGGTTTTATCTCTTTGGTAAACAAGATTGCTGTTGGAATTTATCTCTATCAGTTGATTTTGATTTCTGCTGTAAACATCAATTCACCAATAATTGGTACACAAAAAAAGATAGCGGGACTAGTAACATCTACACTTTGGGTAACGAGAATTCTGATGTTGCAACTCCCATTTTGGACTATATTCTTTCTAAGTTCTTCTGAGATAGGAACTGGAAACCTTCTGTTTTGGGTAATTCAATTGCTTGTTACAATAGCATTTGCAGGACTTGCTATCTGGCTTTATATCAATATTCGCTATGAAAACCGTGACAAGCGTTGGTTTAAATTCTTATTTGGCAACTATGAGTGGGATCCTATTATGAAAGCCAGAGAAATGCTCGTTCAGATTGAAGAATATAAAGAAACCAACAGCTGATTGTCCTTTTGTGCTAACAAACATCTGAGTTCTTAATTACTTAGAAAAAAATAGTCGTGTGATTAATATGCCATTTAGATTTACATCTCCAGCATCGTTTTCTACTGCTGAGGTGACGTAAACTAGGTTCCACCCCTCTTTCACCATGCTGTTGATTTTAGAAGAAATCATTGCGTCATTAAATGCTACGTTTTTAGGTGCAACCTCAAATCCATCGAATATATTGTGCAGTTTTATTTCTTCTAACTTCTCGACTTTGGTATACCTTCCTTCAAGTTCCTTGTTTTTAGCTTTAGATCCGTCTGTTTTAAACGCTGCATACTCAGAATCATCCACTTCTGTTTGTGAATCAATTATCCTAGACTCACCATTCCCCCTAAAGCTAATTGATTCTACAATAGTAACTATTTTGAATTCAGGCTTAGCCGAATTATCAGCGTCTTGAGCATAGGTTTAAGTAGTTATGAAAAATAGAATTGCGAAATAAGAAAGCTGCGATTTCATTGGTCTCTGAAGTTTAATTGCTTGAGAGCTTACGAAAAAAATAACAGCTTAGTTTTTGATCTTATAGCGTCAAAATAAAAAAAAGTAATCCCACGGCTAGTACCAAAATCATCTTTTGCGCCTTTTCTTTGATTTCTGGGGTGAGTTTTCGCTGACGGATCACCAAGACAGCCAAACTTAATCCAACCAACTGCAAAGCTAAACCTACGCCGTTTAAAGGGCCCATTGGAGCCTCCAATACCTTGAAATATGAATTCAATAGCGCAAGAAGGCAGAGTGCTATTCCAGTGATCCCAAATAAAAATGAGCGCTGGAGTAAGGTTTTGGGTGGGTGGTTAGTCCATTTCATGGGTTTATAATTTGTTTTTTATTTGCCACATGGAATCTCGCATACCTGATAATTTTCTCAATGTATGAACTTCGCTTCATGCTCGATTTCATTTTTTCTGGTTCTAGAATTAGGGCGCAAGATACAAGACTTACAGCCTTCGGTCATGCTTTTAAGAGTTGACTTTGACCTTTTTCAGCCTAGAATCAAAATAGTTGGCTATTTCTTCCCCAGTCAATGCATTCATCGTCATTTCTTTAGTCAGTCCGCCTTTTCTACCAATCAAAACTCCATATTTCATATCGGCGTAACCTTCCATCGCATGGGCATCAGGGTTGATAGAAAGCATTACACCCTGATCCATCGCATAGCGAACCCATCTCCAATCCAGATCCAGTCTCCATGGATTGGCATTGATCTCGATGACTACATTATTTTCAGCACAAGCATCAATAATAGCTTTGTGGTCAATCGGATAGCCTTGACGGCGTAGAAGAAGTCGTCCAGTCGGATGGCCCAAAATCGTAGTATAAGGGTTTTCTATCGCTGAAATCAATCGCATGGTAGCTCTCTTTATGTCCATGTTTAGAATGGAGTGTACGGACGCTACGATAAAGTCAAAACTTGCCAATACTTCATCTGCATAATCCAGCTTTCCGTCAGAAAGTATATCGCTTTCTATTCCTTTGAAAATGCGGAAAGGTGCCATTTCCTTATTCAAAGCATCGATTTCCTGATGTTGCTTGACGATTTGATCCTCTGTCAGTCCTCCTGCATAAAAAGCGGTTTTGCTATGGTCTGAGATTCCCAAGTATTCAAACCCAAGCTCTCGGCAATACGCTGCCATTTGTCTCAAGCTATGCTTTCCATCGCTGTAGGTGGAGTGATTGTGAAGAATTCCCTTGAGGTCTTTTTCTGTTAATAATTCAGGGATTTTATTCTCTTTGGCTAGGTCTACTTCTCCATATCCTTCCCTCATCTCAGCTGGAATAAATTGGAGATTATTAATGCTAAAAAACTCTTCTTCTGTGGAATAATCCTTTTTCTGGAGCCTTTGAGCGACAGTTTCTTTTTCATCAACTAATGACTCCAAGTGGAGTGGAGCGGCTATTAGCGAGAGTTTTTTCCAAAGAAAATCTTCCTTGGCACAGAAGTGAACGACCACCCTCAACTCGATTTCCTTCAGTTTTCCTCTCAGTGTTCTTGGACCGGATTCTAGCAAAACCCACTCAATGGAGTCCATTGATTTGATTTTGGATTTTACTGAAGCTAATTCATCGGAAGCAAAGAGAAACTCAGCTTCAGTGATGATTTCCATCTTTCTAGCGAAATCACCTACAACTGTCATATCAGCTTGGGGAGCCATTACTCGCAAAGTTTCTTCCAATTGACCAATCACTTCTTCTATATCTGCATAGAGCCATTTGCCTGCATTGGATGCTTTGAATTCCAGATTTTCTATGATTGTATTCTGAGTCTTTTCTCCAAAACCTTTGATTTTGGCGACTTTTCCAGATTGACAGGCTTCCATCAACTCATGGGTGGAGGTAATCCCAAGTTCTTCCCAAAGTGTTTTTACCTTCTTTGGTCCCAAGCCTTTGATCTGAAGTACTTCGAGAATTCCCTCTGGTGTTTTAGCAAGTAATTCTTCAAGGAATGGAAATGTATCGGTTTCCTTAAGTTGCTGGATTGCATCCACTAGGCTTTTACCAACACCCTGAATGGCAGCGAGTTCTTTTTCACTTACGCCCATAATATCCTGATCGCCACGTTCCAAGGAAATCAGCGCACTTTGATAGCTACGGATTTTGAATGGATTTTCGTCGTGGAGTTCCATCAGCTGAATGCTGAGTTTGATTTTTTTCAGTAGCGTCTTGTGATCCAAAATTTCTCGGGTTGAATTAAAATAGTAAGACAAATGTCTTGAAATAAAGTTTCAATTTAAGGGGCTATGGCTTAACTTAAAATTGAAATCTGATATTCTATTACCCTCAGCTTTGCAAAGCCTAGAAAAGGAGTAAGAATGATTCTTATTTCTAGTCATATTGAACAGAAAGAGTGTATTTACGTTATTCAAGTCAACGACTTTTTAACTTTCAACCAAAAATAAGAATGAAGTATTGGATGGTAAAATCAGAGCCAGGTTCATATTCTTGGAGTGATTTCGTAGCAAAAAATGAAGATATATGGGATGGTGTGAGGAATTTTCAAGCCCGGAACTATCTGAGAGAAATGCAGTTGGGAGACTTGGTGTTTTTTTATCACAGCGGAAAAGAAAAAGCAATTGTGGGTATTGCAGAGGTGAGTGAAGAGGAATTTCCTGATCCAAAGGATGAAGCTTGGACAGCAGTCAAACTTAAGGTAAAAAGCGACTTGAAAAATGCAATTCCTTTAGCAGCTATAAAAGCCGAGGAAAGACTTTCTGAGTTGCCAATGCTGAAACAGTCCCGATTATCAGTATTGCCGGTAGGAAAAGAGGCCTTTGATTTACTACTAAAAATGGGTTCATGAAATCGAGGATGCCGAAAATTGCGCCTAGAGGTGTCGCAACGCCTTTCGGGATAATCATTAGAGATTCTAATGGCCTTTGATAGTCAACTATTAATTCTATGAAAAAAATATTTCTAGTTCTGTTTCTATCTGTTCTTGGTCATGGGCTATTTGCTCAGGTCAGATTCATCGAACGCTTTGAAGTAGAGTCTGAGTTGGATGCACCTCTATTTGAAATGATTGAGTCAAAAGCTGGATTAGTTTGCTTTAGAACACTCCCGGATAATGGATTGAACATGAGGCGTGTTTTTCAATACTTTATTGCTGACAAATCTTTGGGTTCGAAAGAAGGTGTAATTGAATTTCCTGTTAAATCAGGGTACGATATGTTGGGGTATGATATAGATCAAAACCAGCTTTTTATCCTTTTCTCCGAAGGATATGCTCTGAATGCCGATAAGTATTTGCTCCAAGTGGATTTAGAGACAAAGCGGGGCCTCGAGTTTGTGATAGATAATGTGCTTGCTATGGAGTTGGTGGAGTTTCTTGTACAGGATCAAAAGGCCATTTTCATGGGTAGTTCTGATAATAGACCAGTTTTACAGATCCATGATTTAGTAACCAAAAGTGTTCATACGCTTCAGGGAATTTATGGGAATGATACGCAGATTCTCCAAATCAAAAAAAATCCTGAGGTCAGATCACTGGAAGTAGTTTTGAGTAGAAAAGGAGCCTATAGAAACCGTGATATCATTATCAATACCTATGATATGGCCGGAAATGTTGTCCAAGAAGTGAAAGTAGATCAGTTTGCAGATCCAGGTCAAGAAATTATAGACGGCATTTTGCTTTCCACTGGCAATTACCAAGAGGCAATGATAGGTGCTTTCGGATTGGAGCGAAGGAATTCCTATCAAGGAATGTACATCATGGATATCAATGAATTTGGTGAGTTTGATTTTAAGCTTTACACCTTAGCAGATTTTCCGAATTTTTACAATTACCTCAACGAAAAGACAAAGGGAAAGCGGGATGCCGAAATACTAAAAGAACTTGACAAAGAACGGATACCCAGTATAAACAGCATCTATTCTATACGAAACGTTCAGCAAACCCCAGATGCTTATTACGTTTATTTTGACCAATACTCAGTCTCTAATAGCAGGTCTGGATTTCAAAATGGAATGTATTCTCCTACGGGCGGCTACAGATATGATAGATGGAGCAGAATGGGTGCTACTACCTTTTCAGACCCCTATTTGGCTAATCGCTTCCCAATGTCTAGTAGCTATCAGACTGTGCCCGAGTACCGATATGTGTCTGCACACTTTGCGAAAGTCGCTAAGACAGGTCAAGTTATTTGGGACAATGCCACTTCTTATAATGAATTCGTGACTACTTATCCGGAAGCATTTGGAGAAGTTGCGGTAGTGGGAGAAGATTTTTACCACATGTATGTGGAAGACCATATTATTAAGTTGAGTTTTTTCAGAAACGGTGAAAAAATCTTTGAAAATCAAGAGTTTGAATTAGGCTTGGTCAATGAGGAGGAACGTATTCGTGATACAAATCTGGCGAGCTTGAGATTGATTCATTGGTACGATAGATATTTTTTACTTTCAGGTACGCAACGTATTCGATTCTTGAATGATGCTGGAGCAGATGAGATCAGGGAAGTTTACTTTCTTACCAAAATCGTGGTGGATGGGGATTTGTATACTCCAGAAGAACTCCCAGACTAGATTTTATTTTTATATTTACCCTCAAATCTACCCCATGCAAAAAAGGCTTGTCTTAGACGAAGGACAGATTGAGATCATACTCAGGCGATTCTGTCACCAACTGATAGAAAATCACAATGATTTTGACAATACCGTACTTTTGGGCTTGCAGCCTAGAGGTCCAATATTGTTGGACAAAATCGTAAAACTTCTGGAAGAAATCTCCGGTATGAAAGTTCCTTCAGGGTATCTTGATGCTACTTTTCATAGAGATGATTTTCGCAGGAGAGATTATCCACTCAAAGCCAACGAAACCAAAATCAACTTTCTTGTTGAAGGTAAAAAAGTAATATTGGTAGATGATGTGCTCTACAAAGGCCGATCTGTGCGGGCAGCGATGGATGCAATGATCGCATTTGGTAGACCGCAGAAAGTCGAGCTCATGGTGCTAGTAGACCGTAAACTCACCCGAGATTATCCCATCATGCCAGATTATTATGGTGTAAGAGTACATACCTTAGAAAGCCAATATGTGCTAGTGGAATGGCAGCAAAATGGGTGCGAAAAAGACGCAATTTGGATCACAGAGAAAGTTAACCCCTAACCATGTCGCAACTCAGTACCAAACACTTACTTGGAATTAAAAACCTCACTGAGGATGATCTCCAGCTTATTCTGGACACGGCCGCTAACTTCAAAGAAGTGATCAACCGCCCGATCAAAAAAGTGCCTTCTCTCCGTGATATCACCATTGCGAATGTGTTTTTTGAGAATTCTACACGAACCCGACTTTCCTTTGAGCTAGCCGAAAAAAGGCTTTCTGCCGATGTGGTGAATTTTTCTTCAGCTAATAGCTCGGTGAAAAAAGGGGAGACACTAGTCGATACTGTCAATAATATACTTTCTATGAAAGTGGATATGGTGGTTATGAGGCATTCCAGTCCTGGCGCTCCACATTTTCTTTCTAGAAACGTCAATGCAAACATCATTAACGCCGGAGACGGAACGCATGAGCATCCGACGCAGGCCTTGCTTGATTCTTTTTCCATCAAAGAAAAACTTGGAGATGTGGCAGGAAAAAAAGTGGCGATCATCGGAGATATCCTACACTCCAGAGTAGCACTTTCCAATATCTTTTGTCTGCAAAAACTTGGTGCAGAAGTGATGGTATGTGGGCCGATTACCTTGCTTCCAAAATACATTGCCAGCCTAGGCGTGAAAGTAGAATTGGACGTGAAAAAAGCGCTTCAGTGGTGCGATGTGGCCAATGTGCTTAGAATCCAGCTCGAAAGACAACAAATCAAGTATTTTCCAAGTTTGCGTGAATATTCCCTTTACTATGGCATCAATAAAAAATTGTTGAGCCAACTGGACAAGGAGATCGTGATCATGCATCCTGGCCCTATAAACCGTGGAGTGGAGCTAAGTTCAGATGTAGCAGACTCTGAGCATTCGATTATTCTGGAGCAAGTTCAGAACGGAGTTGCCGTTAGAATGGCAGTTTTGTATTTATTGGCAGGAACAAAAGGCTGATCAATTTGAAATTTCAAATTTGAGATTTCAAATTGCTTTGCGTTAAATCTCAAAATTACTTTTATGCTAAGTGTAACCAATCTGGTGAAAACCTATGTCAAGCAAAATGCTGTTAATGATATCTCATTTGAACTCAAAGGAGGAGAAGTAGTCGGTTTACTCGGACCCAATGGAGCGGGAAAAAGTACGACTATGAAGTGCATTGTTGGCTTGCTACGCAAAACATCCGGAGAAATCACACTTGGTGGATATGATCATTTAAGCGTGGAGGCCAAGCGTCTTTTTAGCTACATCCCGGAGACTCCTTATGTCTATGATTTGCTCACCGTCCAAGAACATATGCAGTTTGTAGCGCAGGCCTATGGCGTGAAAGAGTGGCGAGGAAAAGCGGATGAATACTTGGAGCTTTTTGAGTTGGCGGATAAAAAAGATAAACTCGGACGCGATTTATCTAAAGGAATGCGGCAAAAAGTTTCCATTTGCTGTGCACTACTTCCGGACCCTCAAGTGCTGTTCTTCGATGAGCCTATGATTGGATTAGATCCTAAGGCGATCAAAAATACCAAGAAAGTTTTTAGAGAATTGAAGGAAGCTGGTAAGACTATTCTGGTAAGTACGCACCTAATAGATAGTGTTGAGGCTATTGCGGATCGGGTGATGATACTGAAAGATGGTAATATCGTCGGAAATGATACCGTTGCCAATTTGAAGATACAATCTATGCAAGGCGAAGGCACTACGCTGGAAGATCTGTTTTTAGAAATGACCAAAGATGAATGAAATCCGGCTGTTGTTCAGAAAGGATATCCTCATTCTGATCAATAATATCAAACTTATCCTTAAAAATCCGCTCCGGTTGTTACCGTATGCGGCTATCGCAGGCTACATATTTTTTATGTATTGGCTGCGTCTAAAAAATAGGGATGATGATGCCTCCTCCCAAGAAATGCCTGAATTAGATCTCAATGGCATCCCGGAGGTAAATTTCGCACTGCAGAATATCATTGGCGGCGTGACGATAGTTGCTTTGGTTATTTTGATTTATCAGCTATTCAGAGCCACAAAAAATAATGTCAGCTTCTTCAAAATGGCTGATGTAAACTTGCTTTTTACTGCGCCGGTCAAGCCAGAGAATATCCTGATTTATTACATGGCAAGGTCTATTTTGCCCTCTTTAGGTGGCGCCGTCATTTTTGTGGGGTATGCTTCGAGCCAAGCTATTGACACGTTTGAGATGACAGTAGCGAATTTTACCTTTCTGGTTTTAGCTGCTGGTTTATTTTTCTTCATCGTTTCTCCCATCAAATTTCTGGTCTATACCCTAAACTCCAAGTACGATGTGATGGAATACATCCGTACAGGTGTAATAGTTTTAGCAGTTTTATTGTCCAGCATGATTGTAATTCCCGGCTTGATGGCAGAGAAATTCTGGCAGGGAATGTTTGCCTGGGTCACCTCTCCATGGTTTGATTTCTTTCCCATAGTCGGATGGAGTAGAGGCATTGCAAGTTACTTGGCGCATGGAAATGCAATTATCTCCATTGGCTTTATCCTGCTTTATGGGATTTCCTATTTCGTGATTTTAAAATTGGTGATTAGGTTTTCGGGATATTACTACGAAGATGTCTTGGAGGCTACCAAATCCAATGAGGAGAAGCTGGAGAAAGTAAAAGGAAAGAAGGAAGTTGGAGAAAGTACATACAGCTTGAACACCAAGAAAAAGCTTGCGTTGCCGGACTTTGGATCCGGCGCAAAAGCATTTTATTGGAGAAATTACGTACACAGTTCCAGACAGGATTTCCATCCGCTTTTTGGATTGTATTCCCTGATCATGGTAGGAATAGGATTAGTACTGGCTGTTTTGTCTCTTTTTGAATGGTTTTCACACTACGTATTCTATGGCTATCTCCTTATTTTGCTGTTTATCTACTTCTTTGCTGGCATAGGCCGGGCAAATGTAGGAGACCTGAAAAAGCCTTTCTTCATCCTGATTCCAGCAAGTTGGACTTCAAAGTTTTGGAATATGATCAAGCTGGATATTCTGCAGATCACTTTGTTTTGTTTGGCATTGATTATCCCTTCCGTCCTGATAGCCGGATTAAATTGGTTTATTATTCCTTTGTTTTTAATTGCTACCCTGGAGCTTTATCTGGTTGGGTTTGGGATCAATATCATTCCCCAGATCGCTTTGGATGAAGGCTGGGATCGGAAGTTGATCAAACCCTTTATGATCGGAGGCATTTTGGTATTCGGATTAATTCCGGCTCTAGCATTCAGTATAGTAGCATTTATTGTTTCCAAGCAATTCGTCTGGGCACTTTTCGGAGGGACGTTCGGGATGTTTTTCGTAGCAGCTATTTTGATGCATGTGACGCTGGATGTGATGAAGCGATTGGAGTTTAAGGAGGTATAAAAAAGTCTCACTATTCAGTTTTCAGTTGCAGAAAATTAATCCCCTTTTTCATAACTGGTTTGACATGGCAGAATTTTATTCTGTTTTAATTTTCCTATAATCGCATCCCCCAGAAAATTCCTTTATTTTTGGTTACAGAATAGGACCAAATGTAACCGACTATGATCTACAACTCAATCATTGATACCATCGGAAATACTCCGATGATCCGTTTAAACAAGCTTGCTCAACACATCAGAGGAGAAGTCCTCGTAAAGGTAGAATACTTCAATCCAGGCAACTCCATGAAGGATCGTATGGCGATCAAAATGGTGGAAGATGCCGAAAAAGCCGGTTTGCTGAAGCCTGGAGGGACTATTATCGAAGGTACTTCTGGAAACACAGGAATGGGATTGGCACTGGCCGCTGTCGCTAAAGGCTACAAATGTATTTTCACCATGGCAGATAAACAGTCAAAGGAGAAAATCGATATTCTTAAAGCCGTTGGCGCAGAAGTGATCGTTTGTCCTACTAACGTTTCCCCAGAAGATCCGCGATCCTATTACTCTATCGCTAGGAAATTGAATCAAGATATTCCGAATTCCTTTTACCCAAATCAATACGACAACCTATCCAATACAGCAGCTCACTATGAGACTACTGGACCTGAAATCTGGAATGACACTGACGGAAAAATCACTCATTATGCTGCTGGAGTTGGAACTGGCGGTTCTATGTGCGGGACAGCTCAATATCTAAAAGAGCAAAACCCAAATGTGGTGACTGTTGGAATTGATACGTACGGTTCAGTTTTCAAAAAGTACAAGGAGACAGGCATATTTGACGAGAAGGAAGTTTATCCTTACCTGACTGAAGGAATTGGTGAAGACATACTTCCAAAGAATGTGAACTTCGATATGATCGACCACTTCATCAAAGTAACGGATAAAGATTCCGCAGTGATGACGCGCCGATTAGCTAGAGAAGAAGGGTTATTTGTAGGTTGGTCCTGTGGTTCGGCTGTTCATGGAGCATTGGAGTGGGCAAAAGATAACTTGAAAGAAGGTGATCAGATGGTGATTATTTTGCCAGATCACGGAACTCGCTATCTAGGAAAAGTCTATAATGACGAATGGATGAGAAACCATGGCTTTTTGGAAGATAAGACGTTCTCAACTGCCCGGGATATTATTTCCCAGCGAAATGGAGCCTATTCGTTGGTTTCTACGCTAAAAACTGATTCAGTGAAAAGTGCGATAGGCCTGATGAATAAAACCAGTGTTTCGCAGATTCCAGTGATGGAAAATAACGAAGTAGTTGGGAGCTTGACAGATAATAAATTGCTTGCAAGAATCATCGATAATCCTGCCTTGAAAGATGCTAACGTTGCAGATGTAATGGAAGATTCCATGAAATTTGTGGCGCTAGATAGTACCCTAGATGTATTATCGTCCATGGTGGAGAAAGAAAAGGCAGTGTTGGTAAGGGATAATCAAAATCAGATTCACATCATTACCAAGCACGATATCTTAGAGGCGTTCACGAAGTAGTCTTTCCGTAGTTATTTGCCCAGATGCCCGTTGCCTTAAATTCCTTGCTTTATTGGCGGGAAGACGGGAGTCCGAAGAGGCTTTAACTCTAGCATTGAAGCTACTTCGGTTTCCCGTCTTCTGTCTTTCAGCCGCTAAATCCAAGAGGAAAAGTTGAATGGTATCTTTGAGGAATATTATAAAATTAAAAAATGAATCAAGCTAAAATTCAGCGGATCATAGATTCGGGAGTAGATTTTAATATTGGAGACATAATTGAAAAGGCCTGGGAGATGTTCAAATACCGGGCTTTATTCCATATTGGCTTTATGTTTTTGGTAGGTGCTATTCAGGCTGGATTTGCGTTATACCTAAAAGATTATACCTTCCTCTACAGCATCTTCTTGGCTCCGCCGCTAGTCTGTGGCTTTTACTTGGTTGCTAATCGACAAAGCCAAAAGGAATATATTGATTTCCAGAATTTTTTCGATGGGTTTAAGTATTGGTGGGATCTGGTTATTACCAATTTGATCAGTTCTATTTTAATCGTTGGGGGTATAATACTCCTTATAGTTCCAGGGGTTTACCTTCTCGTAGGTTATTTATTCTGTCTCTTGTTTGTGATTTTCGGCGGTTTTGATTTTTGGACCTCAATGGAGCTCAGTCGTAAACTGATTCAAACAAATTGGCTTAAATTTTTCCTTTTCCTTTTAGTTCTTCTGGCCCTCAATATTGCTGGATTTCTTTTTTTTATCGTTGGGCTATTTGTTACCATTCCTATGAGCTATTTGTCAGTTTATATTCTTTTCGAAGAATTGACTATTGATGCTATTGAGGAGGAGCCGAAGGACCCGATTATTCATTTGTGAGAATCATTGCTTCTAACCTGGCGCGGCACTTTTCCGAAAGCTCGTTTACTGAAGTTTCAGAAATCTCCATCGGATAAATTGGCTTAGAAAAGTAGATTTTCACTTTGCCGGGGCTGATTAAAAGTGATCCCTTTTTCATGACCTTATTTGCTCCGATTACCGCAATGGGCAGGATAGGAATCCCAGTTTCTTCTGAAAGCCGAAAAGCCCCCGATTTGAAAGGCAAAAGTACGGCATCACTGGCGTTTCTTGTTCCCTCAGGAGCAACCACCGCGGAAATTCCTCGCTTAAGAAAAGTCACCAACTGATCAACACTCTTTCTTCTTGATTCAGAATCTGTTCTATCTACCCAAATGGCTACTTTGCCCACTACCCATCCGAAAAATGGAATTTTGGATAATTCTTTTTTACCCAAAGCCCGAACTTGCTGTGGTATAGCCAGAGGAATGATGGCAGCATCTAAAAAGGAAGTATGGTTGAAAATATAGATGTAAGGGCGATTGCGATCTATCAGGTCCCTGTCGTGAAACTCGAAGCGAATTCCAGAACCGAACGACCAAATTCTCGCCCATATACGAATAAACAGAAAAGAGATTTGTCCTCCGGCTGGGCTGATGCTGAGGGGGATTACAATAAAAAGCCCTAGAATCAGCAGCAGCGTGAAGAACAGCAGGATGGAGTAAATGGTAAATATTACTTGGATGACTTTCATCATTCGTCAGAATTGGTAATTTTGGGTATAAATTTAATCGTCACTCTTTGCTTGCAGGAGCCTCCGAGCGTTCGGGGGCTCTGTTTTTTTAGAAGCTTCGCAAAAGATAGATAGATTTTACAGGAAATTGTTTTTGATCATACATTGCCTATCTTAGCAGTGTGAAATTTAAAGAAGTATTTCATTACCATAATTTCAAGTGAATCCAACCCCAAGAACTTTCATTCATCATTCTCACTACCATCTTCAATGAAGGAATAGGATGACTATGGATTTTTGGTGAAAATAAATAGAGGCCTATTCCTAGTGGAATGGGCCTTTTTTGTTATCAGATCGTCGTTATGCTGCTTCTCCAGAAGCCGCATCTGAATATATGATTATCGTCCTGCTTCTGGAGAAGCAAGACAACCGAATAAATAAATACAGAATATACCCAAATACCATGAACACAAACACGAAACAAAAAAACTGGGTCTTCAGTGATCCTAGACTTCAAAACCTTAAGCAGGAATACGAAGCCTACACGCCTGAGGACTTTAAAGTATGGAAAATTCTTTTCGAGAGACAAATGCCGAATCTGCCAAAGGCTGCGTCCAGAGCTTATCTGGAAGGGGTAGAACTGGTTAATTTTTCGTCAGAAAGAATTACCAATTTTCAGGAGCTGAATGAGGTGTTGGCTAAAACTACTGGCTGGGCTGTTCAGGTAGTTCCTGGTTTGATAGATGATGATTTGTTTTTTGGCTTGCTCAACAATAGACGATTCCCTTCCTCGACATGGCTTCGTACGATGGAGCAACTTGATTATTTGGAAGAGCCAGATATGTTCCACGATGCCTTTGCCCACATGCCCTTGCTTACAAATCAGCCTTATGTGGACTTCCTAGAGAAGCTATCAGGCATTGCTTTAAAGCATATCGACAATCCTTGGGCGATCCAATTGCTAAGCAGGATTTATTGGTTTACGATAGAGTTTGGGTTGATTCGTGAGGATGGTGAGTTAAAAATATACGGCGCAGGTATCCTAAGTTCGGCTGGAGAGACTAAATTCAGCCTTTCAAGTGAACCAGCGCATCTGGAATATGATGTGCGGAAGATTATGAATCAAGAATACTGGAAAGATCACTTTCAGGATAAATACTTTGTGATCGAGAGTTACGAGCAGCTTTACGAGTCGCTTCCGGAAATCGAAGAAGTGCTGGAGGAGATGTTGGCAATGAAATAAATGTGGGATGACGGATGTCCGATGCCGGGTGTTTGCATCGGACATCGGGCATCAAACACCCGACAATAATATGAAAATAGCAGTAATCAAATACAATTCCGGCAATGTGCAGTCTGTACTTTACGCTTTGGAAAGGCTAGGCGCAAATGCTGAGTTAACGGATGACCCGGAAGTAATCCGAGCGGCAGACAAAGTGATTTTTCCAGGACAAGGGGAAGCAAGTACTGCGATGAGATACCTGAAAGAGCGGAAACTTGATACATTGATCAAAGAGTTGAAACAGCCGTTTTTGGGGGTTTGTCTGGGATTGCAGTTGCTTTGCGAGCATTCTGAGGAAAATGACACCGAATGTTTGGGGATTTTTCCGGTGAAAGTGAAACGCTTTGTTCCAGAAAATTCACAGGAATTCAAGGTGCCACATGTGGGCTGGAATGAACTGGAGAATCTGGTTATCAATCCTCTGCTGAAGGACTTACCTGCTAATCCATTCGTGTATTACGTGCATAGCTTTTATGCTGAGTTGAGTGAGTTTACCATTGCTCAAACACATTACATCCATGATTTCTCAGGCATTCTCCATCGTGATAATTACTACGCTATTCAGGCCCACCCGGAGAAAAGTGGTTTGGTGGGAGAGAAATTGTTGGAGAATTTCCTTTCTCTTTAAAAGTATAGTAATTACACTTCGACTTCGCTCAGTGTGACATGCGGATTTGTCAGGCTGAGCGAAGTCGAAGCCCTTCTTAAAAAGATAATTTTCAAATCTTTCAATTTTCAAATCTTCCAATCCTAATGCAAATCATCCCAGCAATCGACCTTATTGGCGGTAAGTGTGTCCGTCTCAGCCAAGGCGACTACAGCAGCAAAAAAGAATACCATGACGATCCCTTGGAAATGGCTAAGCGATTTGAGGGGGTTGGAATTCAGAGGCTGCATCTGGTAGATTTGGATGGCGCGAAGGCGAAGAAAATTGTAAATGCAGATATACTTCAGCGAATCAGCTCGGGTACGAGTTTGCAGGTTGACTTTGGTGGAGGTATCCAAGCTGATGCGGAAATAGAAAAAGCTTTTGAATTAGGGGCCAAGCAAGTGACCGGTGGAAGTATTGCAGTGAAAAATGCTGAATTGTTTGAAGCATGGATATCGAAGTACGGTTCGGAGAAAATCATCCTCGGAGCAGATGCCAAGAACAAGAAAATAGCAGTTGGAGGTTGGGAGGAGACTACTTCGGTGGATTTGATTCCTTTTATCAAGGACTATGTAGCAAAGGGGATCAGCTATGTGATCTGTACCGACGTAGCCAAAGACGGCTTACTTCAAGGTCCTTCTACGGATTTATACAAAGAGATTCTGCAGGAAATCCCTCACATAAAATTGATTGCTAGTGGGGGAGTTTCTTCCGTGATAGACCTCGAAGACCTGGAAAAAATCGGCGTGTATGGGACGATAGTTGGGAAAGCGTATTATGAGGGGAGAGTGACGTTGGAGGAATTGGCGGCGTTTGTATGATTTACGAATTAAGAATTACGATTTACGAGATCTTCGCCAGTGTTCTGCTCATTTTTCAACCTTAATCATCAAAAAGGTAAAAAATGAAGAATCTCGATTGAGGTTCAACTCAACGTCGTAAATCCAATATCGTAACTCGTAAATTTCAAATGCCCAATATCGAATAATGAAGTATATAAAGTTGAATACTATAAAATGTTAACAAAGAGAATAATCCCTTGCCTAGACATCAAAGAAGGGCGCACAGTCAAAGGAGTGAACTTTGTCGAACTTCGTGATGCGGGAGATCCGGTGGAGTTGGCGAAAATCTACTCTGACGAGGGCGCTGATGAACTGGTGTTTTTGGATATTACGGCGACGGTGGATAAGCGAAAGACACTAGCCGAACTGGTAACAAAGGTGGCCAAAGCCATCAATATTCCTTTTACAGTGGGAGGAGGGATTTCTACTGTCGAAGACGTTAAGTTCCTATTGAATGCTGGAGCAGATAAGATTTCCATCAATTCGGCAGCAGTTCACAATCCACAAATTATCAATGAAATGGCGGCTGAGTTCGGTTCCCAATGCATCGTGGTGGCAATCGACACTAGAAATGTGGATGGGATTGACTTTGTACATACGCATGGTGGCAGACAAGCAACTTTGCTAAAGACTCAAGAATGGGCGCAGGAAGTTTGTGATCGAGGCGCAGGTGAGATTTTGTTGACCTCCATGGATCATGACGGCACGAAGGCAGGCTTTTCCAATGAACTGCTTGCAGAGATATCATCAGCGCTTTCCATTCCAGTGATTGCGTCTGGAGGCGCTGGAACCATGGCACATTTCAAGGATGTGTTTACCTTTGGCAAAGCAGACGCGGCTTTGGCAGCAAGTATTTTTCACTTTAAAGAAATCGGGATTCCGAAGTTGAAGGGTTTTCTCTCCGATTCTGATATCAGTATAAGGAAGTAAAAGAGACATAAGTATTAAGACGCTAGTATCAAGATATTAGTAGTAGGTTGCTGGTAGCGTCAGACTGAGCGAAGTCGAAGTCGATTTATAAACGATAAAAACAAAACCTTCTTGGTTTTGAAAACCTCAAAGGTTAGAAAGGATATGAATATAGATTTTAAGAAAATGGATGGCCTAATCCCGGCCATAGTTCAGGATGCGATCAGCGGGAAAGTGCTGATGCAAGGCTACATGAATGAGGAGGCTGTTGAGAAAACCCAAGAATCTGGGATGGTTACTTTTTTCAGCCGCAGTAAAAATCGCCTATGGACAAAGGGAGAAACTTCCGGGAATTTCATGGAGTTGGTTTCTATTGCTGTGGATTGTGATGGTGACTCAATTTTGCTGAAAGCCAATCCCCGAGGACCGGTTTGTCACACTGGAGCAGATACTTGTTTTGATGAGGTGAATTCCTCCAAAACTGGTTTTATCGATCAGCTAAGAGCTATCATCAAAGACCGAAAAAACAATCCTACTGATACTTCATATACCGCTTCCCTTTTTGCCAAAGGCATCAATAAAGTCGCTCAGAAAGTAGGAGAGGAAGCTGTAGAGATCGTGATCGAAGCCAAGGATGACAACAAGGAATTATTTATGGGAGAGGCGGCGGATTTGCTTTACCATTACCTGGTTTTGCTGGAAGCGAAAGGCTATGAATTAGACGAAGTGATGGATGTCCTCATTGATCGGCATCAGAAGAAATAGCGATCAATAAGCTGGGAATTCCTGCCTCAACCCCTTAAACTGATCAATCATTTCCCATTTTGGTCTGTAATAAGTATTCAGAAGTCTTCCTCCAACGGCACCATTTTCAATAACATTCAGTGCAGCAGCTAAGCGAAGATCACTTTGATCTCCCCAGTTGAATTGAGGAGAATCGCCCACCAAAAAATCAGCAGGAAATCCATCAAAATAATCAGCTTTGCCCTCAGCATTTGCAGTAGCAAATGTAATAGGGACTAGCTCTACATTGTTGTCCTTGAGCGTATTGTAGTAGCTCGAAAGTGGGAAAGAACCCACCGGCTTACCAAAAGTGTTATCTCCGACTAAGGTGATATCAACGTACGGGTTCAATGAATTAATGACCAATTCGGACGCTGAGGCAGAGCCTCTAGAAGTAATGAAGATCAAGTTGTCCAAATTCAAACTTCCGATTTTCTTGAAATTCACAGATTTCTCAAGATTAGTTTTCAAGGAATTCAGCTTATTCGTGTACATTAATTTATTCGAATTGGAAGCCTGAATCAGGTAATTATTGATTTGCTCTGCGACTGCCACCGAACCTCCGCCATTGTATCTCAAGTCAATGATCAACTCATCAATTCCTGCATCTGTGAAAAATGCCATTGATTCATCTACCTCTAGACTTTTGGTAGGAGACTGACCTGCTGTAGCTTTAAAACTTTGGTACACCCAGTAACCAACTTTTTTACCCTTGACATCTATGACTTCTTGATGCAATACCGAGTTGGATTGGTACTCTGCCTTTACATTTGATCTAGTGGTAGTAGAACCATCCGGTAATTTGAAGGTGAAGGAATTGGTAATCCCTGGATCGGTAGGCCCTAGCTGAAAATCATACCCTCCCGAGGCTGTTTTGTAGGCTGATAGGGGCTTTCCATTAATTTCTAAAATTTCCCAGCCACGCTGCCAGCCATCAAGGCCTGCGGGAGCTTGATCATATACAAAAGTTAAATATAATCTCTCCGTGGCATCGAAAGCAAAGCCAAAGCCATGGCCTGCATTTCTTCCTACAAAGGCATTATTAAACGCTTCCTGTGTAGTGAGATAGGAGAATCTATCTAGTGGCTTGAAAATAATTGCATTCAGTAATTCCTCATTGGAAGCATAATCAGCTGTGTTGACTACAGCTGGAAGTTCCTGATTCCAGAAATACCATTCTTGCATAGCTTCAAAAATAGCACCTCTCACTAAATCGGATTGAGGGTCTGGAACGATCTCCTCTTTATCACGGCATGACCAAAAGAGAATGATTAATAGTCCGAAAATCCATTTTGAGTTTTTCATAAGGTCAAGCTTAGCTGTTAACTTTATTAACTACGAGTGAGAGGTGCTTTTAGATTTAGATTAGATAGCGATATCGTAAACTTGGACTTTTTTCCACATGTGTGAATACTTCTCTATAAACTCCAAATGTGTAGGATCTGTTTGGTACACTAACTGATCTTCCAAACTGTCAAAATAAGCAGTGCAAGCGACTTGAAAGCTATGGTCAACTACGCCTCTATCCTCTGTGGCTGCAGGTGTGCCTGCGATGAATTTGCCAACAGTTTTGCAGCGACCAAGCATAGGTACAGCTTCAGTAAGAAATTCTTGTGTATTGGCAGTGTCGTGAAGCCAAAAATAAACTTGATGAATCATTTTTTGTTTTGCCATTTCTTTAGCGATTGTAGTAATAGGTAAGATAGCGGTAGCACTTGCTACGCCTACGGTTTTTATAAATTGTCTTCTTGTTTTCATTTGCAAAGGTTTATGGTTTGAAGGAATTGCAGGTTTTTCTAACGGACAAAAATCAGGATTAACCGTGATTCTAAAGATAAAAATTTAAATTACTTTTAGATAATCAGGCGATTTTTTGCCTTCCTTTTGAATTTTAACTCCCTTTTTTCAATAAAACACTTACTATGAATTATAGAATCTTAGGAAATACCGGATGGCAAGTATCAGAAATCGGCCTGGGAACATGGCAAGTAGGTGGTGGCTGGGGAAGCCCTTTTAATCCAAAGATTGCCGAAGATATTCTACATGCTGCATTTGATAAGGGGATTAATTTTATCGATACGGCGGATGTGTATGATGCGGGACTCAGCGAGGCAGCGGTAGGAGAGGCTGTGAGGCAAAGATCAGAGAAGGTCTATGTGGCTACCAAATGTGGAAGACGGATTCAGCCTCATATCAATGAAACGTATTCTGTCGAAAAACTACGTCGTCATGTGGAGGATAGTCTGAGGAATACTGGCTTGAATCGTCTGGATTTAATTCAGCTGCATTGCCCACCCACTTCGGTATACAAGCGAGATGAGGTTTTTGGCCTATTTGAGAAATTGCGAGCTGAGGGAAAAATAGCTGCAATGGGCGTCAGTGTGGAGAAAGTGGAGGAAGCTAAAATTGCCATGGAATATGATATTGTATCAACAGTTCAGGTAATATTCAATATGTTTCGGCAGAAACCGGCTGAAGAGCTTTTTGCGCTTGCTTCTGCCAAAAATATAGGATTGATTGTTCGGGTTCCGTTGGCCAGTGGACTGCTCTCGGGAAAAATCACCCCTGAAACAACTTTCTCCAAAGATGATCATCGGCATTTTAACCGAGAAGGAAAAGCTTTTGACAAAGGGGAGACATTTTCGGGAGTTCCTTTAGAAAAAGCATTTCCAGCTTTAGAGGAGCTAAAAGAGCTTTTCAAAGGAGAGGAAGCCGTAGCGGCAATAGCATTGCGCTGGATTCTAATGTACAATGAAGTGAGTGTGGTGATTCCCGGAGCTTCCAAGTCGGCTCAATTGGAATCAAATGTAGCGGCTGGTCAACTGCCTCCTTTTACCAATGAACAAATGGTGGCGGTGAAGACTATCTATGATAAATACATCCGTGAGGAGGTTCATGGGCAATGGTAAACCAAAACAAACTACACTATATGACTGGGATAAAAAAAGCACGCCTCTTTTTGATAGTATTATTCATCAGTACTTCAGTTGTCAGCGCGCAAAACACTACAATTTCAGTAGAAGGTACCGGTGAAATCAGTGAAAAACCGGATGTAGGATTTTTGAATATTACTGTGGAGACGAAAGATCCGAAGTTTGGAGGTGCCATCACCCAGCTCAATACGAAGACCGACAGTTTGTATGCTATACTTTCAGAGTTGGGGTTTGAAAAAGAAAAAATCAAAACCTCAGACTTCAATGTTCGGGAAAATTTTGTGTTTTCAGACAATGCACGTTTCAAGGATGGGTTTATTGGTGTTCAACGGATTGAAGCTGAATTTCTTTTTTCCAAAGAACAATTAGGTGCCATAATCAATCGCTTTGCCGATGGAGGAACAAGTATGCAGTTTAATTTTAGCTTTGGTATCTCGGATGAGAAATTGAAGCAACTTAAAAAAGAACTAATTAAAGAAGCTATTCAGGATGCGACGTCTAAAGCTGAGCTAATTGCCCAAAACACAGGGAAAATTCTCGGAGAAATAGAAGAGATCACTTACTCTAAGGCTGATCGTTTGCCAGGGATAATGCTAAGAGGGAACTCTGTAGGTTATGGTTCGAGCCAAGGGCAATCAGCAGGCTTTGAAATCAAGAGTATTGATCTAACAGATACTATCCTGATCAAGTGGAAGGTGAAGTAAGCGTTAGCGGCTCTTTCAGGTTACTATGAAAATTGGTGTTCAGCAGGGTTTGTACTTCGTGATTCTAATTCGTCTCTGCGTTAAAAACCTACAAAAAAATCCCTCAAACTTTCATCTGAGGGATTTCTATATCTTGACTTTAGAATCTTGATTCTAAAATCTGTTTAAGCGTCTTTCTTCGCCATTCTAGTTCTTTCTCCTTCGTCCAAATAGATTTTTCTCATCCGGATAGACTTAGGAGTGATCTCTAGGTACTCATCCTTTTGGAGGTAGAAAAACAATCAGGGTCTAGCTTTTTGATCTTAATCTCTTCACAAACTATCTATTTTTCCAAAGAATATGTTTTTGATATCTTCAAACTAATTTGTTTTTACTGATATATATATATATATATAGGAGGAGTTAAAGTTATTATCAACTCTATAAATTTTATGATTATGAAAAAATTAATTTCAGGTATCAGTTTTATTCTGCTGTTTATGAGCTTTGGATTGACGTCAGAATTAAGAGCTTCAGATGGGTGTAATCCCCCGACTACGCCTAATTGCCAAACATTGGCTCCTGCGGAAGGAAGCCAAGCTACAGCTGTAGCTTGTGAGGGTAGAAATGGAACATTTACTTTTTATGTCTGCTCCTCAAACCCTGATCCTAGCGGAGCATGTGCTGGTCCTGCGGATGACTGTGGAAGTGTAATTTAAACTTAAATCCCTTGTCCTTAAGGACAAGGTTTTTTTCTATGAAAATTCCTAAAGAATTAATTATTGCTATTATCCTATTAGCATCTATTTCTTGTACCAACGAATCTAAGGTACAGGAGGAAGTTGATGATTCGGCTTTTGTTAAAATTGATAGTTTGGTTTTAAAGCTAGATAGCTTATCCTCTTACGATTACCGCTTTTTTGACATAGGAAATTTCGATTTTGGTGAAGGGCTGATCATCTTGAATGATCGGTATTTTTCTTTGGATGTCTATAACCTTGCTGAGGGAAAGCTCGCCAAACGAATTGATTTGCCTAGAGAGGGACCTATTGCTTTAAGTAAAAATCAAGGGATTTCCTTTCATTCAGTGGACAGTATTTTCGTCTTTTCATACATGATGTTGTCTAACTCGGGGATAGTAAGCGAGTCTGGAGAAATGGTCAAGGTTTTTAAGCCTAAAATCATAGAGGAGTCTATTTTTGATCAGATACTAAACCATGCGTCTACCAATTCAATGCCCACGCTTAAGCTTGGTAATAGCCTCTTATTTAATAATTTGTCTATGAGAAGCCCTAGAAGTCCCTCGGCATATTTTGAGGAAGTTTATCCCAATTTTGAAATCGATTTGGATTCTGATTCTTTGAGATTTACCAAACAAATTAATTATCCTTCAGAGTATTTTTCCCATACTTGGCCAGAGTCTTTTGTTTTTCACTCCAAGGCAGTGAATGATGAGGGGGAGGTTGTGGTGTCTTGGCCAGCAATAGATTCCCTTTTTGTATATGATGCTGATTTAAACTTGAAGAAAAGTGTTCTCAGTAAAAGTGCCTACAAGAATAATACGTTCAATTCGACGGTTGCTTTATCTCAAGAAGACGTATCTCGTGCTGTTTTGACAAATTCACATTACCCCTTACTATTCTTTGATTCATGGAGAAATGTATACTATAGATTTGTAAATATAGGGGGAGATTATAACCCAGAAATGTTAGTAGGTTCAAATTCGGTTCTGAAAAATGAATTTTCGGTAATGATTTACGATCGTGATTTTAATAAGATTGGAGAGCAAAAATTTCCTGCTGAAGTATATAATCAATACATGGCATTTGTTTCTAAAAAAGGGTTGTATTTACCTAGAACTAATTTTTATTATGAAGGAATTAATGAAGACCAAGTCAAATTTGATGTATTCCTTTTTGAAAAGTAGAAGTTGGGTTTTTGCTTTTCTACTTTGTCTTTCTTGCCAGAATCAGCAGAAGATAGGTGTAGAAGAAAAGCAAATTCTTGCTAAATCAGATTCATTGGTAGTTGACCAAATTATAGATTCAGTATTTTATTTTGCTGATGATTTTTCTGAATGGGTGAATTACCAGTCTGTTCAAGATGTTGACTTTTTTCATATTCTGGGTAGGGGAGAATTGATCTTCAGCAAGGGGAAAGGCAACTTTGACATATTGTCAATGATGAAGCCAGACACTTTGGGAGGTTCTGTAATCAGGAGAAATTTCTACTCACGTCCTGACTTTACTAATGCAGGATTGTATTACCTGCGAAGTCCAAACGAGTTTGTGAAATTATCCTGGGAGGATGTGAAGTCTGAAAGTGTATTTTTCCAAAACAATGGATTTTCATCTCATAGTAAAGTTTTCCAGCAAGATGAAAACTCATTTTATTCCATTTCTAGAAACTCATCAACCGATGAATGGTGCGTCTGTAAGTTATCATTAGAGGATAAAAAGCTTGAGCCACTCATTGTAATGGATATGAGTGATATTACTCATTTTGACATGAATGGTCAGGATATGTATTTGCTTCCTAAAAATTTACCCGAATTTTATAGGCTGAGTTTAGATAATAATTCTTTAGATACATTTAAAATAGAGGGACAGAGGGTTAGAGATTTCTCACTAAAGGAAGAAAAACCTAGAGATTATTTTTCGCTTTCGATGCGGGATAGAATAAAATATGTTGGTGATAGCAACATTGACTTTCAATTCATTGATGGATTCATTATACAAATCCTGAAAATTTATAGAGATAGCGGAAGTAATGAGTTTGAAAAGAATTTATTGATTGTCTATAAAAATGGAAAGATTGTTGAAAAAATTGTTCCTGCTGGTGTTCTCAATTTAGATCAGAACGGCAATGTCCATTTTCTCAAAGAGGTGAATGATCTTACTTATATAATTACAACGCCAGTTTTAGATCTCGTCGGTTGGCAATAAAAAAATCCCTCAAACTTTCGCCTGAGGGATTTGGATATCTTGACTCTAGAATCTTGGTTCTAAAATCTATTAAGCGTCTTTCTTTGCCATTCTAGTTCTTTCTCCTTCGTCCAAATAGATTTTTCTCATCCGGATAGACTTAGGAGTGATCTCTAGGTACTCATCTTTTTGGATATATTCCATAGATTCTTCCAGAGAAAACTTCTTAGCTGGTACGATTCTCACGTTGTCATCAGAACCAGAAGCACGCATGTTGGTCAATTTCTTGCCTTTCTGCACGTTTACCACGATGTCATTGTCACGGGAATTTTCTCCGATCACCTGACCTGTGTAAAGCTCATCTCCTGGATCTACGAAGAAAGTACCTCTGTCCTGAAGTTTGTCGATCGCATAAGCAGTACACTGTCCGCCTTCCATAGAGATCAATGATCCGTTAGTTCTGCCTGGCATAGTTCCTTTGAAAGGCTCATAAGCAGTGAATCTGTGGTTCATGATTGCTTCACCCTGCGTAGCAGTAAGCATGTTGTTTCTCAATCCGATCAAACCTCTGGAAGGAATGTTGAATTCCAAGTGCTGAAGATCGCCTTTTGGCTCCATGATCAGCAATTCACCTTTACGCTGAGTTGCCAATTCAATCACCTTACCTGCAGTCTCCTGAGGTACATCTACTACCAAAGTCTCGATAGGCTCGCATTTCACACCATCGATTTCTTTGAAGATCACCTGAGGCTGTCCTACTTGTAGCTCGTAACCTTCTCTTCTCATCGTTTCGATCAAAACTGACAAGTGAAGAATACCACGTCCGTAAACCAGGAATTTATCCTCAGAATCGGTAGGCTCTACACGAAGTGCCAAGTTTTTCTCAGTTTCTTTCATCAAACGATCTCTCAAGTGACGGGAAGTCACGAATTTTCCTTCTTTACCGAAGAAAGGAGAGTTGTTGATCGTGAAAAGCATATTCATCGTAGGCTCATCGATAGAGATTCTAGGAAGAGCTTCTTGATTTTCCACATCAGAGATAGTATCACCGATTTCGAAATCATCGATTCCTGTCACCGCACAAATATCACCTGCAAATGCTTCTTCTACACTATTTTTGCCCAAGCCTTCAAATGTGTGAAGTTCTTTCACTTTCATTTTCTTCACTGAGCCATCAGCTTTCATCAAAGCGATTTGCTGATTTATTTTGATTGTTCCTCTTTTGATTCGACCGATCGCAATACGACCTACGAAGCTGGAGTAATCCAAGGAAGTGATCTGCATCTGAAGAGTACCTTCTTCAATTTTTGGAGCAGGAATGTGATCAACGATTGCATCCAACAAAGGAATAATAGAATCGGTTGGGTTTTTCCAATCAGGACCCATCCAATTTTGCTTAGCCGAACCATAAAGCGTCTGGAACTCCAATTGCTCTTCAGTAGCGTCTAGGTTGAACATCAATTCCCATACTGACTCATGAACCTCGTCAGGGCGACAGTTTTCCTTGTCTACTTTGTTTACCACTACGATAGGAGTCAAGCCTAGGTCTAGCGCCTTACCCAATACAAATCGGGTCTGTGGCATAGGTCCTTCGAATGCATCCACCAAAAGGATCACCCCATCAGCCATCTTCAATACCCGCTCTACTTCACCACCGAAATCGGCGTGACCAGGAGTGTCAATAATGTTGATTTTAGTGTCTCTGTAGCGTACAGATACGTTTTTGGATAGGATGGTAATTCCTCTTTCTCGCTCTAGATCATTGTTGTCTAGAATCAAGTCGTCGAATTGCTGATTCTCTCTAAAGATCTTGGAAGCGTGGATGATTTTATCCACGAGTGTAGTTTTGCCGTGGTCAACGTGTGCGATGATCGCGATATTCCGAATATTCTGCATGGTTTGCCTGATTGAAGGCGCAAAAGTACGAATAATATTTTGGAGTAAGGTTATAGAATTGTAAAATCTAAGGTTAAAAGTCTGAAATACCGTGAATTGAAAAGTGATTCGAGTCTTGTAAAATGTAATGAGAGAATTAGTTTATCCCTCATAAATAGCCTGAAGCTTTCTGGTTTCGGCGATGGATCTGTTGAGAACTTTAGGTATTAAAAAGACTGAGATAAAACTCAGAAAGACAACTATGAGCGTGAGGTAGGTGCTGATACTTTGGAAAGTAAACTCAAGAGAATAATTGGGATTCTCAAGAAAACCCATTCCATAGATATTGAATTGGAGCAGTGTATTTAGAATTACAAATGCATTCAATGAGCTTTTAAAGGCGACATAATTCTTCAGCTTTTTACTGATTTTTCTATAGTGAATAAACATCCCCACAAGACCGGCTAAAAAGAAAACCATTCCCAAAACCGGCAAACTCAATTCATAACCAAATGGTCTCGTGTTCACACTCAACCAATACAAAATAAATCCTACAGCAGCTGGGTAGATAATTCTGAAGCTCGTAAAAAACTGTACAAATTCCTCCCAGAAAAATCTTCGATAACGCCTCTCGATGCTTTTGGTATAAGACTCAGCCAGATCAGAAAACCCAAAAATTCCAAACTCCCCATGCACTTTTCGAAAAGCATCGTCCAGTGCCATCTCGGGATTTTTCTCCAAAAGCACTTCCACTTTGCAAGCCACATGATCCAAGATCTCGTATTGCAAATCGATCTCAGGATAGCCTTTGTAGGAAATCAGTTTTTTGAGGGTGGTGATTTGAGAAGGGGATAGTTTCAAGTTGTCCTAAGTTTTTTGGTTTGCGAAACAACCTCTGAAAGTCCAGCGATAAATAGAAGTGAAAGTATAAAAGTGATCAGATAAATTGCAGCAAGAGGTGATAAGCCAAGCCAAACCATGAAATCAAGATTGAGCACAAACTGGGAAATACAGATCATAAGCCAAAGTGTATTTCCTGCGGATAGTACTTGAGAGTTTTTTAATAACCCGCCCCAAAACCCCAATAGTGCAAAACCTACTGTAGTGCTAATGAAGATTGTTTTAATATGCTTTTCCGCTACTTCAGGGCTCCAATCAAAAAGATAGATGAAAAATAAGGAAACTGCGAAAAGCGGAATGCTTTTCAATAGAATCGATCCTTTCAGCATATTTGAAGCTATAGTTTTAAGAAAGCCTAGGTGAGAGGATATCAAAATCATCCTTTGAAAAGTCGAGGGTTTAATCTCTTTTCTAACTTCTGACAAAGACCTTTCGAAAGACATTCCTGCTTCCATTGCGTCTTCTACTTTTGACGCCATATGATCGACTAATTCTGCTCTGATATCATCATAATAGATATTTCCTCCAGAGAGGGATGACTGTATTTGAGCGATTTGCGAAAGGGAGAGTTTCATATCAGTGCAGTTTTAGATTTGATCTTCCAGGCTTCATAAATGCTCAATGAATGTAAAACCATCAAAAAGCAAAAAACTATGCTTAATAGGTTCAGGATTGAATCAGGTATCATTTCTGTCCATCCAAATAGTCTAGGAACATTAAGAAAGAGGTTATAAAAGTGAAGTGGGAAGACAATTGAAACCGTCAGTTTTGAATTAAAAATGGAGGTGATTTTTTTCACATGTTTATCTAGAAGATTCCTAATTGGAGACATTCTCTCACGGTTTTGGTAATTCACGAAAAGCGCGAATCCAGCTAAGTAGACAATCGGTAATCCGAAAAGAAGCAATATCTGAGCTTTGAAAGTTAGCAAATTGACTAATAGGCTTAGAATAACCACAATTGAAATGGTGAAGATAAACCTTGGCCAAGTAAAATATGATTTGATTACCTGCCATTGTGTTGAGCGAAGGGAGCTACTGATTGATTTTTCCAGGTCATATTGAAGTTTTTTGCAATAGGAAGAAATCCATTGCTCTTCGAGTTCGGTTAGTTGCCTTTCGAAATCTGAACTTTCAAACCCCTCCAGATGACTTATATAATGATCATAGATCTCCATTAGAATTTCTGCCGAAGTCAAATCTTTGGCTGCAATAGCTCTTTTCACCTGATCAAGTTCCTGTTCTGATAGCCGTCTCATAGTTTAAAAAAAATCAAATGTTAAAACCTGGTTTAAGACCTGGAGTCAGAATTCGCTGAAGGTTTTCTACGAAGCCCTGCAATTCAGACATTTTACTGGTGACTTCCTTTTGACCGTCTTTGGTTAGGCTATAATATTTTCTCACGCGGTTATCCACCTGTTGGATCTCAGTACTCAGCAACCCTTCAGCCTCCAATTTGTGTAGTGCAGGGTAGAGCGCACCTTCGGTGATCTTGATCTCACCTTCAGTCAGTTCTTTTACTCGTTGTGTGATCTCGTAGCCATACATGCGTTCATTCTCCTCCAGAAGCTTGAGAATGATGGTTTGGAGCGAGCCTTTGATTAGATTGTTATTGGACATGGGATAGCTGTTTTTACCTAGCTTCTTCAAATATATAGAAAAATTATATACATAAGAATCTGAGGCATCATTTTTACAGGCATTTGTTAGAAAGGAATTTTGTAGGATTTTAATGGGCGTTTGATGTTCGATGCCCGATGTTTGATGTCTGGTGCGGCGATCATCGGTCACCCGACATCGGACATCGGACTAATTATCTAAACAAACTCTTTCTTTCTTTCCTAAATTTCCACACTTTTCAAGAATGGACTACCAGCAGCTAATAGAAGAAGTGTACCAAGAGGTGCAATCAGAGAACCTAAAAGGTAAAGTGGCTGACTACATTCCTGAAATCGCCAATGTAGATCCAAATCAGTTTGGGATAGCGCTGGTGGATCTGAAAGGGAATGTATATGGTGTCGGAGATCATCAGGTCCCCTTTTCTATTCAGAGTATTAGCAAGGTTCATACGCTTACGATGGTTTTTCATCGCTTTAATTCCAAGCTATGGACTCGGGTGAATGTGGAGCCAAGTGGAGATCCCTTCAATTCCATTGCACAGCTGGAATATGAGAAGGGAATCCCGAGAAACCCATTTATCAACGCAGGAGCTTTGGTGATCACTGATGCACTGTGTAGCAAGTTCGAAAACCCAATAGATCAAATCACAGACTTCATCAATGAGCTGACAGGGGAAAGCTGCGTTAAAATCAATGCAGATGTCAAGAATTCAGAGATGGCGCACGGGGAGCGAAACACAGCTTTGGCTTATTTTCTGAAATCATTCAAGAACTTTGACAATCCAATCGATGAAGTGCTGGAAGTATATTTTTCCCATTGCGCCATGGAGATGAGTTGCGTAGATCTCGCAAAATCCTTTTCCTTTCTTGCAAATGATGGGTACTCCATTTTTGCCAACCGTCAGATTCTATCAGAGAGCCATGCAAGACGCGTGAACGCCGTGATGCTAACTTGTGGCTTTTACGATGAAGCAGGTGAATTTGCTTTTAGAGTAGGGATGCCGGGTAAAAGTGGGGTGGGAGGTGGCGTAGCGGCCGTTATGCCGCATAAGTTTAGCATCGCCGTGTGGAGTCCGGAGTTAAATGAAAAGGGGAATTCTGTCAAATCGATTCGGGCTTTAGAGCTTTTGACGGATAAATTAGCCTTCTCCTTATTCTAGATTTCTACCTTCGCGACCTTGCTGTGTAAGTCACCCATCATCATCAAAGCAGCAGAACCATACCATTCTTTCAGATCCATTTTCAGTACGCCAGCTTTGATGGCAGGGTCAGATGCGGTAAGTTCTTCAGCCTCTTCCAGACTTTCAACTGCAAAGAAGAACAGCCCTCTCAATTCCTCATTTCCAAAGAAAGGACCAGCCATTACCATTTTTCCTTCTTTTGCCAAGCGGTTGATATTTGCCATGTGCCCAGCTTGAATCTCTGTTCTTTGCTCTTCGGTATAATCCTGAACTCTATCTCCTCGGTAAAGAAAAGCGATGACATATTTCTTCATTCCGTATTCATCGGCACCAACTTCGGAAGCAAGAGCTTCGTCATATTTGGCGGTTTGAGCATGTGAATAGGAGGATCCGTAAAGTGAAATAATTAATATAAATAGAAGCTTTTTCATAGAGAATTAAGTTTTTAAATGCGTTGCTTTTCTGGAGGAAAGTGAAGCCAAGAATTTGATCGAATGTAGTAATTTATTCCTAATTGAATAGGATCTGGTAGAGTGGTTTGGCAAGTCAAAGTTGTAAATATTTCTCGCTCCACTTTGCCCAAATTGGGATTAGATAGGGGCGGATTGAGTATGGTTCTTACTGTTGATTCAGCTTAATTTTCTCTAGAATCAGAAGGGGAAAATAAATCTTTAACAAGCAAAAGCTAATGGTTTGGCACAGAGTTCTTCACCCATTTTCAGTTTTTCAATGAGGTCTAAAGCTTTTCTTTTTGACTTTTGAATAGTTGAAAATAGAAGCAATTTGACAGATAACTAGAAGGGGAAGCTCAGGGTATTTCGTCTTTTTATTATCACAGATTTCACAATAACTGGGTCTCAAACCTTAACCAACTAGCTAGGATTTAAGCCTACTTTGAAGTAGAAAAGCGATGTCCCAAATACAGAATATTATACTGTCAGGCATAAGCTCGTTTTCTTACAGCAACTTTCTAGTTCCAAAAAAACGTCTACTTGCTTAGTAATCTTTACTTAGTATTAAATGCCTTAAGTGATTGATTATATGTGTATTAAAGGTGGTTTAGGGTTAACGTAATTTGCTTGGGCTAAAAAGATTAGATTAGGCTAAAAATCCCGCATCAATGGTTTGCAGAACTAAGAGGTGTTGGAGAAATTAAAAACTACCTAATTTTAATAATTACCATTAGTAATGTTGTTGTGAGCATTACTCCGAACTGTATTTGTTTTATTCGTGTTGAGTCAACTAATGAGTTTTAATTCAGATTTTTTTAATTTTCGCTTTATTAATCCATCTCCCTAACCATTTCAATTTTGTATGCAATCAACAGCGATCTATAAAATACTTTTGCTTGATGACGATAGGATTCAGAAAATTTTACTTGAGAAAAGACTGATCAAAATTAATCCAGGAATTGAAATTGTTTATTTTGATATGCCTGATAAAGCCTTAGAATATCTGAAGTCTGAATCTGTGGATTTAATTTTGTCGGATTTGAATTTACCTGAAATGAGTGGATGGGAATTCGTGGAAGAGGCTTCTAAATTTAGTCCTGATTCGCGTGTGATTTTACAATCAGGCTCAGTGGACTCGGAGCAATATCAGCGGGCGACTTCGGATATACGAATTAGTGAAATTTTCGAAAAGCCCTTAAGCGAATCTGACTTGAGAGCAATCCTTGGACTTTGAACTATTTTAGAACTATCCTTATCAATAATTTAATTAATTTCGAGCCATCAGAAAGAATGTATGACTGAAAAAGCAGAAGATAGAAAGCCCCTGCTTTCAAAGAAAATAGATAAGTTTTTTACCGGACTGGCGGACGCTTGGAACTTTGTGCGAAGGTTTTTCAAGGAAGTTTTTATACCTCCTTATGAATTTAAAGAGGTGGTGCACCAGTGCTATCGTATTGGTGTAGAATCATTGCCTTTGATTGCGTTGACTGGATTCATCGTAGGTATTGTGTTTACAAATCAATCCCGACCTTCCTTATCAGAATTTGGTGCAACCTCTTGGCTGCCTTCTTTGATTTCAATTGCAGTAGTTCGTGCGATGGGTCCATTGGTGACGGCATTAATCGCTGCGGGTAAAGTCGGTTCAAGCATCGGCGCAGAGATCGGTTCCATGAAGGTAACCGAGCAGATTGACGCGATGGAAGTTTCGGCTACCAACCCTTTCAAGTTTTTGGTGGTAACTCGCGTATTAGCTACCACCTTTATGATTCCTGTGCTGGTAATGTTTACAGATTTTGTAGCCTTGATGGGGTCTTTTCTAAGTGTGAATGCTAACGAAAATGTGAGTATGCTCACCTTTTTCATTCAGGTTTTTGATGCAATCAGTTTTCTGGATATCATTTCATCCGTGTTGAAGGCATTGCTCTTTGGCTTCACTATAGGAATAGTAGGATGTTATAAAGGATATAATTCTTCCAAAGGAACAGAGGGCGTTGGCCGTGCAGCAAATGCTGCGGTGGTCATGGCGATGTTCCTGATATTTATTGAAGAGCTACTGGTTCTTCAGATTGTGAATGCAATTCGAATGATGTAAGCCATGGAAGAGAAAGTAATAGAAGCGCGCAATTTGATGAAGTCATTCGGTGACCTGGATGTACTGAAGGGAGTAGATTTGGATCTGTTAAAAGGGGAAAACCTTGTAGTTTTGGGAAAATCAGGTTCAGGTAAATCTGTCTTGATTAAAATTATGGTAGGTCTTTTGAAGCAGGATTCAGGAGCTATGAGAGTTCTGGGAAAGGATGTGGCAAACCTAGGAGTGAAAGAATTGAACAAGTTAAGATTGAAAATCGGCTTTTCTTTTCAGAATTCAGCACTCTACGACAGTATGACGGTGAAGGAAAACTTGGAGTTTCCTTTAGTCAGAAATATCAAAAACCTGTCAAGAAAGGAAAAAGATAAGAAAATCGAAGGGCTTCTCGATAGTGTGGGCTTACCGCAATCAATCAATCAAATGCCATCCGAACTTTCCGGCGGTCAGAAGAAAAGAATCGGTGTAGCTCGGACGTTAATTCTGGAACCGGAAATAATGCTTTACGATGAACCTACCGCTGGTCTTGATCCCATCACTTGCATGGATATCAATAATCTGATCGTGCAGGTACGTGAAGAGTACAACACGTCGTCCATTGTGATTACGCACGATTTGACCTGTGCCAAAGTGACTGGGGATCGTCAAGCAGTATTGTTGGATGGACAATTTGATGCTGTCGGGACATTTGAAGAAGTATTTCCTCACGCAGAGGACAAACGTATAAAATCATTTTACGATTATAATTTTATCAACTCATGAGAGGCGAAAATAAGAGATCAGTCATTGTAGGGATTTTTGTCTTTATAGGCATAGCGATACTTGTGGCAGGAATTCTGACACTTGGAGGTCAGCAGAAAAAATTTGTCAAATCGATACAGCTTAAAGCTGTATTTGATGACATCGGGGGTTTACAGGCGGGCAATAATATCTGGTTTTCTGGAGTGAAAATCGGAACAGTGCGTAAAATCAACTTTTACGGAGACTCCCAGGTAGAAATAGAAATGAACGTGGAGCAAGAGGTAGTGGAATTTATCAGGAAAGATTCCAAAGCTACAATCAGTTCCGATGGGTTGATCGGCAACAAAATCATTATGATCTATGGGGGTACCACTATGGCGCCGCCGGTAGAAGACGGAGACAGACTGGAGTCAGTAATGCCGCTGGATACCGATCAGATGATGGAAACACTTCAGGTGAATAATGAGAATCTGGTAGAAATTACAGGAAACCTTAAGAATCTTACAAGCAAATTGGCTGAAGGAGAAGGAATGGTAGGAGCAGCGTTGACAGACTCTCTATTGGCAGAAAGCTTTAGAGCAATAGTCAAAAACCTTGATCAAGCTTCAATAAACAGTAATCGCATGATTGCTGAGCTTCAGAACTTCACTAAAAAATTGAATCAAGAAGGCAATCTTTTCAACGATCTAGTTACGGATACGACCATGGCTAGTGAGCTGAAGCAAACTATGGAAAGTTTCAAACAAACTGCTGCTAATTCAGAGGAAATGACTCAGAAACTGAGTGCAATCACTGATAAGTTTAATGATCCTAATAATTCTTTTGGAATGTTATTGAACGATCCAGAATTTGCCGAAACCTTGAAAAGCACGCTGGAGAATACTGATTCTGCCACTTACAATCTGAATCGTGGAATGGAAGCACTGGAGTATACCTGGCCATTTAATAAAGGCTTTAAACGTAAGCAAAAAGCTGAAGAAAAAGAGAACAACTAAGAGAAAAAGAAAAGTTGTAGTTAATCCTCTTCAAGCCCGCGGGAAATTTTTTCGCGGGCTTCTTCTTTTTCGGATCCATTTGCTTTCATCGTTTCTGTATCATTTGACGGAGTTAAAACAGCTTTTAAGCTTATTGGAAAATGGTCTGAGCCGATTCCTTTTTGAACTTTCAAGCTAGCCAAACCGAAGTGTTTGCTTAAAAAGATATGGTCCAAAGGCCAACGGAACAAAGGTACTTTTGCATGAAAGGTATTGAATAAGCCTCTTCCTCGGCGAGGATCAGCCATCTCAGAGTTTTTCAAAAATAGCTCCGTAGTATAGCTCCATGCCACATCATTCAAATCTCCGATGACTAAAGAAGGCTTCGGGTTTTCTTTGGATTTTTTTCCTACCATCAATATTTCAGCATCTCTCTCGGTACTTTTTTCATTTTCTCCTGGTACGGGAGGTGTGGGATGAATCGCATATATGGTAATTATTTCCCCATTTCGGAGCTTGATATCCAATTCCAACGAAGGGATTTCTTCATCAATCAGGTAATTTATTTCCTGCCGTACGATTTCCATTCGGGTATAGAGTAGTAACCCATAAGTATTGTCTAAGGGGATTTTGACTTGAGCGGGATAGTTTTTTTCTATTTCTGAAAGACCCTTTTCCCAGGCTTTATCTGTTTCTACAAAGAATATCAAATCCGGATTTACATCACTAACCAAACTTACAGCTTTGCTATATTCCTTATTGTATTGATAGACATTACCCACAAGTATATTTATTCCTGCCTCTTCTGAATAAGGGACGGTTTCTATCATTTTCTTGCCCAATGGAGTGAATGGCCATACTTTACTCAGAAGGTAGGCTGAAGTAACCGTTAGTGCGAAAATCCAATAGAAGGGCTCTGGAGTTGATTCTACGGTCAAAGTGAAGGTCCAACAAACAATTAAAATCAAGGTGAAAACAAATTTTTGAAGTCTAGGGTAATCAAATACTCTTATCCACCAAAAGTCTAATTTGACCAAAGGAAAAAATGTAGCTAGAATAAAAAATGCGGTGAATAATCGAAGTATGAATAGCCCCATGAACAGTTTAATTATCTTAAGTTAAATTCAATATGGTAAAATTAAGTGTTGTTTTGGCAGGAATTTGGGACTTAAAGTTAGCCTCAATGGAATCCAAACACGCTAATTTGAGTTATTACATTGGATCCTTTTTTCACTTAAATCCTTTTTTACCATGAGCCAAGACCCGTACCAAATTAAAACTACACTAAAAACTTCAACTGGTGAACATACTTATTGGAGTTTGGAGAAACTTGAAGCAAGTGGGCACCCTGTAAAGCACTTGCCTTTTTCTATTCGAATACTCTTGGAAAATGCATTACGGAATTTTGATGACTTCGCGATTACAAAGGAGCATCTGGATACGCTGATCAATTGGTCACCAAAACCCTCGGATAAGGATATTCCCTACAAACCAGCCAGAGTGCTGATGCAGGATTTTACAGGAGTACCTGCTGTAGTAGATATCGCTTCATTAAGATCTGAGGCGCAGCGAAAAGGCAAGGACGCTAGCACAATTAATCCTTTGATTCCAGTGGATCTGGTGATTGATCACTCCGTGCAGGTGGATTACTTTGGTACAAATTATAGTTATCAGAAAAATGTAGAAAAGGAGTACGAGCGAAATTCGGAGCGCTACAAATTCCTGAAATGGGCCCAAAAGACTTTTAATAATTTTTCAGTAGTTCCTCCAGGGATGGGGATTTGCCATCAGGTCAATCTTGAATATCTGGCTCAGGGAGTAATTGAGCGGGATGGGATGGTTTTTCCAGATACGCTAGTTGGTACAGATTCTCATACTCCTATGGTGAATGGTATTGGCGTAGTCGGTTGGGGAGTAGGAGGAATAGAAGCGGAAGCGGCGATCCTTGGTCAGCCGATTTATTTTATTATGCCGGAAGTGGTAGGGTTGAAGCTCACAGGCAAATTACCAGCAGGTACAACCGCTACAGATATGGTGCTGACCATAACCGAATTGCTGAGAAAACATGGGGTAGTGGGCAAATTTGTAGAGGTCTTTGGTCCAGGTTTGGATCACCTTTCGGTCCCGGATCGCGCCACGATCTCCAATATGTCTCCTGAGTTTGGCTGTACAGTTTCGTATTTCCCTATTGATGATCGCACATTGGATTATATGGGAAAAACCAACCGTTCAAAAGATCAGATCAAACTGGTAGAAGAGTATTGCAAGTCAAATTTACTTTGGAGAAAAGACGAGGATTTGATCCAATATAGTTCTGTGGTAGAGTTGGATTTGGGAACAGTGGAGTCTACAGTTTCTGGTCCAAAACGTCCTCAGGACAAGATTTTGGTAAGGGACTTCAAGCCAAAATTTGAAGAATTGCTACATTCCGTACATGGTAGAACCTATATCCCAATTGATAAAAGAGAAGAAGTTGCCCGTTTCGTAGAAGAAGGAGGAGGGCAGACAGAAGATCAGTCAGATGCCAAAGCACCGGCTGAAACAGAGATTAAAACGAAAATCAAGAACGGCTTGAAATCAGTTTCTGTAAAGCTTCACAATGATAAGTTCGAACTTTATGATGGCTCCATCGTGATCGCGGCGATTACTTCCTGTACCAATACCTCGAATCCTTCTGTGATGCTAGGAGCAGGTTTGGTTGCCAGAAAAGCTAGGGAATTGGGCGTGGACGTGAAGCCATGGGTGAAAACCTCCTTGGCTCCAGGTTCAAAAGTGGTGACAGATTACTTAGAAAAAGCTGAACTACTGGAAGATTTGGAAGCATTGAAATTCCATACGGTAGGTTACGGCTGTACTTCGTGTATTGGGAATTCAGGTCCACTTCCTAGACATATTGCGCAAGCAGTAGAAGATAATGACATGGTGGTAGCTTCTGTGCTTTCTGGGAATAGAAACTTTGAGGCGAGAGTACACCCGCAAGTGAAAATGAATTACCTCATGTCACCTATGCTGGTGGTGGTCTATGCCATCGCTGGACGAGTGGACGTGGATTTATATAACGAACCAATTGGCTACGATCCAAATTTGGAACCGGTTTACATGAAGGATATCTGGCCTACAAATGAGGAAATAGCCGAGGTAGCTAGAAAAGTCCTTACTCCGGATGATTATGAGAAAAGCTACGGAGAGATCTTCGAAGGAAATGAAATCTGGAAGGAATTGCAGTCTGGAGAAGGGGAAATTTACCCTTGGGACGACACCAGTACCTACATCAAAGAGGCTCCGTTCTTCAAAGGAATTTCAGTTGATGTGCCGGAGGCAAAAGATATAGTAAATGCACGTGTTTTATTGAAATTGGGTGACTCGATTACGACAGACCATATTTCTCCAGCAGGATCATTTAGACCAGACACCCCAGCAGGTAAATACCTAAATGGTCGCGGAGTGGAGCGACCTGATTTCAACTCTTACGGTTCGAGAAGAGGAAATGATGAGGTAATGGTTCGTGGTACTTTTGCCAATGTGCGGATCAAAAATCAATTGAGTACTCAAGAAGGTGGATTTACTACTTATGCTCCTTCCGGGGAAGAAATGAGTGTATTCGAAGCATCCGAAAAATATCAAGCAGCATCAATTCCCTTAGTTGTCTTGGCAGGAAAAGAATATGGCTCGGGATCTTCCCGTGACTGGGCGGCAAAGGGAACCACTTTGTTGGGAATCAAAGCCGTAATCGCTGAAAGTTATGAGCGTATCCACCGGAGTAACTTGGTAGGAATGGGCGTTTTACCACTTCAATTCTTGCCGGGAGAAAATGCCGAGAGCTTAGGCTTAACAGGCAAAGAGGAGTTCAGTATTCTTGGAATTGAATCAGGATTAACTCCAACTCAAAAGTTTCAGGTGATAGTCAAATCAGATTCTCAGCAGAAGAAAATCGAAGTGCTATCTAGATTAGATTCAGAAGTAGAGATTGCTTACTACAAGCATGGAGGGATCTTGAATTATGTGCTGAGAGACTTCTTGAAGGATTAGAAGAGTTGGATGTTTGATGCCGGGTGACCGATGCTCGCTGTAGCATGAGTTGAATCTCCCTTATGTAATTTTATCTTTTTATGAAAGCAAAACCCGTCAGAAATGGCGGGTTTTTGATGTCTTAAAGGATTTTTAAAACTTATTAATGTTTGAAGGTATTTCCATCGCTGGGTATTCTCCCATTTTTTTGGGGGAGTTATAATGTAGGTTTTCACTTTAATCCAAATCCCTTTTATCCCGGAAGATAAACCTTATTTTTGTGACTCATTCCTTTTAAACTAAGAACCGATGAACGCAATTAATCCTACCAAAACGCCTGCATGGGCAAGGCTGCAGCAGCTTGCCGAAGATCATAAAAACATGACTATTTTATCTCAGTTTGAGGAGCAGGGTCGCTTTGATAGCATGAGTTTAACAATGGGAGATATTTTGGTCGATTTTTCTAAAAATAGGCTGAATCAGGATATCATGAAGTCTCTGTTTGACCTAGCTGTTGAGTGCAAACTGGACGTGGCAATCGAAGACATGTTCACAGGAAAGCCGATAAATGTCACTGAAGGCAGAGCTGTATTGCACACAGCATTAAGAAGTCCTGCTGATGAGGCCGTAGTGCTGGATGGTCATAATATCATGGAAGATATCTCAGCTGTCTTGAAAAAGATGAAGACTTTTGCTGACAAGATCCAGAATAAGCAATGGCTAGGCTATACTGGCAAGCCGATCAAATCACTGGTGAATATCGGGATTGGAGGTTCTGACCTTGGGCCAGTGATGGTGACAGAGGCATTGAAGCCTTTCAAAAACCCGGACATTGAATGTTACTTCGTTTCTAATGTGGATGGAACTCATATCGCGGAAACGCTGAAGAAAGTAGATCCGGAAACCACACTTTTCTTTATTGCATCCAAGACGTTCACCACGCAGGAAACTATGACCAACGCGCATTCTGCGCGTAATTGGTTTTTGGAACATGCAAAGGATGAATCTGCAGTGGCGAAGCATTTCGTAGCACTTTCTACCAATGCCAAGGCAGTAGAGGCATTTGGGATTGATACCGCCAATATGTTTGAGTTTTGGGATTGGGTAGGAGGAAGATATTCCCTTTGGTCTGCGATTGGTTTGCCGATTGCTTGCACCGTGGGTTTTGATAATTTTGAAAAGCTTTTGGAAGGTGCACATGCTATGGATAAGCATTTCCGCCAGTCTCAGTTTGATAGCAATATCCCGGTTGTTCTCGCGATGATAGGTATTTGGAATACCAATTTCCTAGGTGCAAGTTCTGAGGCGATCCTGCCATACGATCAGTATATGCACCGTTTTGCAGCCTATTTCCAGCAGGGAAATATGGAAAGTAATGGCAAATACGTAAGCCGTTCCGGTGAAAAGGTGAATTATACCACAGGGCCTATTATCTGGGGTGAGCCTGGGACAAATGGTCAGCATGCTTTTTATCAGTTGATTCATCAGGGTACGCATTTGATTCCTTGTGATTTCATCGCACCAGCGATTTCCCACAATCCTATAGGAGACCATCATCAGAAGTTGCTTTCTAACTTCTTTGCGCAGACAGAAGCCCTAATGAACGGTAAGTCTCTGGAAGAGGTAAAAGCAGAAATGAAAGCCGCTGGTAAATCAGCAGAGGAAATCGAAAAAATTGCTCCTCATAGGGTTTTTGAAGGAAATCGTCCTACCAACTCTATTTTGGTGAAGGAGATTACACCGTTTACACTAGGGGCTTTGATTGCCATGTACGAGCACAAAATCTTTGTGCAGGGTGTGATTTGGGATATTTTCAGCTTTGACCAGTGGGGAGTCGAGCTAGGCAAAGTGCTGGCATCTGGTATTCTTCCAGAGCTCAAAGGAGACGAGGAAGTTACCGCACACGATGGCTCCACCAATGGCTTGATCAATGCTTACAAGAAAATGAGAAAGTAATAATTCTCCATGGCCTGCGTCTATCAGACCGAGGTTGAGGAATGAAAACAAAATCCCGATTCTAAAAAAGAGTCGGGATTTACTTTTTCTAGTGCAGGCACTAACTTTTTAGAATATCAGGCTGCTTATTGACCTCGAAGTTAAACACATCCTTTCTCGAATAATGTCCGACTACGTCAAAGTCTAATTTACTTTTTGCCAAAACTGAAAAATCCAACTCGGCAATCAGCAGCCCTTCTTCATTCCAAAGTGGTCCAGCCAGGATCTCACCCATAGGTGAAATAATCACACTTCCACCTGAACTCATGATTTCTGGTTCGTCTTTCAAATCATCTTGGTATTTTTCTGGATAATCTGACCTGCGTACAAATTGGTTAGCTGCCAAAACAAAGCAGCGTCCTTCTAATGCGATGTGCTGCATGGAATTTTGCCAGGATTCCCTAGAATCTGCAGTAGGGGCAAGGTAAATTTCCACACCTTGATTATACATTGCCATCCGTGCAAGCGGCATGTAGTTTTCCCAACATAGTAGCCCACCAATTTTCCCTAGTTGAGTATCAAAACTTACTAATGTACTTCCATCACTTTCCGCCCATATGTAGCGCTCCAGCCCTGTAGGCTTTAATTTTCTGTGCGTGCCCATCAGTTTGCCTAGATTGTCAAAATACAGCAAAGAGCAATAGAGAGATCCGCCAATGCTTTCTTTTTCTGTTATGCCTAAGCCGACAAAAAGATTAGCCTTTTGGATTGCTTCACTGATCTTTCTTATGCTTTCGGAAAAGACCTCTACGCTATTGTTCCAATAATCTAACCATTGGTTTCTACTCTTGTCCGTGCGTCTTCCGATGATCGCATCAAAATCCAGTCCTCTTGGGTAGCAGGGGATGAATGACTCTGGAAACAACAGCAATTGGCATCCATCATTTGCACCTTTTTCAATCCAAGAAATAACCAAATCTACCGACTTCTCAAGGTCAAATAGGGCAGGAGTGGCTTGCACCACGCCAACTTTAACGATTTTATTATTAGTCATAGTTTTACTAAAATAGCAATTACGATTGCTAAAACCTCAAGCCTTTTTTATCTAGAGTATAGGTAAAAACCACCTAGCCTTTTGTAGGTGTCCTCGTATTTCTAGTTTAATGGATTGAGCTTTGGATTAGAATAAGCTTTCGTCTTGGTAGATAATTGTATAAATAAACCCTTTGAAAAAGTTAGCCTTGTCAATTATCCTAATTTATTTAGTTGTATCAAGTTCAGGTATTTAAGGCTATAGACTAGGTCAGATATAAAAAGCAAAATCACGATCCTTAGGAAAACCGTGATTTTGTATGATAGATAAAACCCTTTTGATATTCTCCTAACCACCTGCGAAAATATAGGCACATCCATGTTCCTGAGCTCTTCCTAAAGCCCAAACTCCTGAAGGTACTCGGTTGACTCCTGGCAGTACACCCTTGACCATATCGGCATAAACATCCTCTGTTTTCATATTCATTTTCGCAGCAATTCCTGCACTATTTACTTGCAAGGCTAGATCACAAACACAGAACATAGCGCCTCTACCTATAAGATCTTTTATTCCTTGAATTTGTGGCATTGGAAAATCTCCCGGTTTTGGATCATAATATGGGTTTCTCAAGGAAGGATTACCCGTAGCTGGGTCTTGTACATCCAATGCTTCTCCAAGCTTGTATTTTGCCCAAACCCAATCTTCTAGAGCAAAACCAACTCCGCTATGCCGAAGAACGGTCATTGCAGTGATATCAGAATCCGGGCTATCAGTTTGATTGTTAGTAAGGTAAAATACCCAATTCCAAATAATCGCAAAGCCATCATGTGGAGTGGAGCCATCATACACTACTCGATGAGTGCCTTTGATGTTTTTGAACCATTCATCTGCTTCGTGCAGTGAAGTTTCACTGTCTTTTGCTGGGTTTCCCAAGGCGGGATTCGCTAGCCCAGCAAGGCCTCCTACAGCTGAGCCAAGTGCAATTTTTTCGATAAAATTTCTTCGAGAATTACTATTTTGATCTTTCATATAAAAATAATTTAAGTTAAATAAATACTAATCTGAACTAAGGGCTTTTAAAAAATTAATTAATGAATATAACTATTTTAACTGGTTAATTCTATTATATATTTGAATTATAGCGTGTTAATCTGGAGTTAGTTTGTGCTTGATCTAAAGTTGACTTTTCAATTAATTGAAAATCTAATTAGAGTAATTACCATTTCTAAGATGAATTGTAAATTCTTAAAATAATACTATTCTATTTTTAGCTTCAAGCCTTTCGCTTGTTCAATTAAAAGGGAAAAGTGCATTTCAAATTGAAACAAGCGATTAGGTAATCAGTTAGATAAGGTATAATTAAGTACATATGAACAAATCAATTTTCTATTTTCTATTTATTACCATTTTTTGCCTCAATTTTTCCTGTCAGGCTCAGACAACAAGCGATGCCACATACACTTTCAAAGATGCAAGCCGGGATGGTACTGGTAAAGTCTATTTAGGAAGAGAGATTTCCCAGGTGATGGGTTTTGCTGGGAAAGCCTGGCTGGAAAGAGCTGAGCGGGAGCGGGAAGAAGGTATTTCCTTGGCTTTGAAGAATCTACCTATTGATGCGAATAGTGTCCTTGCAGATATAGGAGCAGGTTCTGGCTATTATACTTTTCGAATAGCTCCTTTGGTGTCAGAAGGGAAGGTTTATGCGGTAGATATTCAGCAGGATGCCGTTACTTACATTAAAAACCGAAGTAAAGAACTTGGTATTGCAAACGTAATTCCGGTGCTGGGAACTGAGAAGTCCCCCAACTTACCTGAAGGCGAGATCGATCTGGTAATCATGGTCGATGTGTATCATGAGCTGGCTTATCCGCGGGAAATGCTCAGTGCAATTTACAAGGCTCTCAAACCAGACGGAAAGATTTTATTGCTGGAATATAAGGGCGAGGATCCTAGTATTGCAATTAAGCCACTTCATAAAATGACTGAAAAGCAGGCCAAAAAGGAGCTTAAAGCCAATGGATTCGAATTTGTAGAAAATGGAAAATTCTTACCAATTCAGCATTATTTGATCTTCGAAAAGGCTGATTAAGTAAAGCTGCCAATCTCGTGTAGAGCGCAAATTTGAGTCAAGGATTGAATTTACTCAGGTAAAAGCTAAGGTCGCTTTTCCTTGTATTTGCCTTGAGAATCTACAGGAATGGCGGAATTGCTTTAGTTTAATTTGACTAATTTGCTTCACTTCTAACAATACTATATCTCTATGAAATTCCTTGTTTTCTTTCTAATTCTTTTAGGTAGTTTTTCCACCTTAGTCCATGCTCAGGATTTCAGAGGCCCAGATAAAAGCCCAATGGATGTCGCTTACTTACCGGATAATTTTGCCCATGATCGTAAAGCGGGAGAAGAAGCAATAGCCAAAGTATACTACAGCAGACCAAACAAGTCTGATCGAGTGGTTTTTGGAGGAATTGTTCCATTTGGGAAAGTGTGGAGAGTGGGAGCTAATGAAGCGGTAGAATTCAAGGCATTCAAAGACTTGACAATAGGTGGCAAAGCGCTCAAAGCAGGTACTTATTCTCTATTTGCAATTCCAGGAGAAACAGAATGGACTATCATTATCAGTTCTGATCTGGATTACTGGGGAGCATTTAAGTATGAGGAAAGCAAAGATGTGACCCGTTTCACAGTCGAATCTCAGTCGCTCCCGAAAACTGTGGAGGCATTTTCGATTCGATTTGAAGACTTAGGAAATAATACAGCAGTAATGCGATTGGGCTGGGATCAGACGATGGTAGAAATCCCTGTTTCTTACTGATCCTAACTCATAAAAACTTCTTCATAAACTGGATGAAGACAGGATAGTCGGAGGGAATAGTACCATGCCCACCATCATGCATGTAGTACCCAAGTTTATTTTCCAGCAATGAAGTGTCTCCGGCAGCAGGCATTTCATTGTTTTTTGGACCCTTTTCACCAAAAAGTTCATAGACCTCAGTGGCTTCCTGAGCAGCAATAAACTCACCTTTTGGGTCAGACCAGTAATCAGTATTTCCTGTCTGCAGCAATAAAGGCCTTGGGGCGATCATCGCTACAAGTGCATGAGCATCAAAAGGGAAATCATTCACATGGGTGGAATAGGCTTGATAGTTTGATGAAAACTGATAGCCATACCTGGAGGAATCAGACATGTGCTTAATGTTTTCGCCGTAATCTCTTCTGGCAATTGCAGCCCCACCTTCTCCTGAGCAACTTGCTATTATCATTTTAAATCTAGTATCTCTAATTCCTGTCCAAAGCACGGTTTTTCCTAAGCGGGAAACTCCCATAAGCGCAATTCTACTGGCATCAATCTGCTCGTCTTTTTCAAAATAGTCCATGGCTCTACTTAGTCCCCATGACCAAGCCGAGATTGTGCCCCACTCATCGGCCTGTGGCTTGGTTTCACCAGATCCCAGGAATTCCTTGCGTATTCCAAACTCAAAACCACCTTTGAAATCTGGATCTATGTCACCATAGTAAACCGTGGCGAAACCGTATCCAGCATCAATGAATTGCTCCACGTTGGTAGCCCGAAAAGCAGTTGGTTGATCAGCCTTGACTTTTTTGCCTTCTCTATTCCAGATTTCACCAACTCGTATTCCTGGATAGTCGACGGAAAGATTATTGGCGGTAAAAGAAATGGTGAAGAAAACGGGTGTTTTTTCGGTAGAATTCTTGGGTAAATAAATGAGCAAATCCATGGGATGGTCTTTGCTGTTTTCTGTTAAATATATTCTAACCTGCCGGCGAATTGCCTTGCCGTTTAATGCCTCGCTTTCCTTATCAAAAACTTCATAGTCTATTGATTTTGGAGCTGGAGGAGTTTTTCCATACTGAAGTTCTGCAATGAAATTCAACAGCTCCGGTCTTCTTTCTTTTATCCAAATCTCTGAATTAGTAACTTTTTTACCATTCTCTAGGGTGAGCAACTCAGGTAAAGTATAAGGAGGAATGGCCTCTTCGTCGTAATTGACAGGGAAACCTGCGACTAGTTTTGGTGGCTCCTGAGCAATAGCTAGAAAGTTGATGGACAGCACAATTGTAAACGGTAGGTATATTTTTTTCAAAGGAGTTCTAAGCATGGTTTGGGGATTATTGTTCTCTCAATATGTTAAATGAAATTGATTTGACAGTCCTGGTGCTGAGCAATTTGAAAGAGAAAAGGTTAAAAATTTACTGCCAGTGTATTATGTTAAACATTTATGTGTCTTGAATCTTGGCTTTTGAATAAATTTTAATCGGTTCTAATCTAAAATCCTATTCTTATATCTTAGCGATTCAAAAAAATAGGCTGTTTTCCTTTCCCTAAAGAATTCCAAGCATCAATGAAGCAAATATTCTCCAATCTCCTCTTCAAAGTATTCATCGCTATTGTACTAGGGATAGTTTTTGGTCTTTACCTGCCAGAATCCATCAATCGTATTTTTACCACTTTCAATGCTTTCTTTGGGCAATTTCTGAATTTTGCTATTCCATTGATCATTCTCGGATTGATTATGCCAGCCATATCTGACCTGGGTAAAGGGGCCGGGAGATTATTGTTGATTACCGCGGCTATTGCCTATGGGTCTACGCTTTTCTCCGGCTTTATGAGCTATTTCACTTCTTCTACTATTTTCCCTTCACTCCTAGCTTCACATGTGAATGAGGTGGCTGAGGTGGCTGATGGAGGAAAAGATCTGGTGCCCTATTTCAGTATAACCATTCCTGCTGTAATCGATGTGATGTCTGCTTTGGTATTGGCGTTTGTGATTGGTTTGGGGCTTTCATACCAAGAGAATTCCACGTTGAAAAAGGTGGTAAAAGATTTTGAAACGATCATCATGCAAGTAATCGAGAACGTAATCATTCCATTTTTGCCAATTTTTATCTTGGGAATTTTTGCCAATATGGCCTACAGCGGGCAGGTATATTCCATACTTTCCGTTTTCTTAAATATCATTGGAGTAATCTTCGCCATGCATATTTTCCTGCTTTTGCTTCAATATGTGATAATAGGGGCGATTGTAAAGAAAAACCCTTTTCGCCTTTTGGCTAATATGATGCCGGCCTATTTTACAGCTTTAGGTACGCAATCCTCTGCTGCTACGATTCCGGTCACTCTGGAACAAGCTGAGAAAAATGGTGTTTCTCCGAAGATCGCTGGTTTTGTGATTCCCCTTTGCGCAACAATTCACCTTTCTGGAAGTATCATGAAAATCACTGCATGTGCCATGGCTTTGATGATATTGGAGGGAGTTCCTTTTGATTTTGGGATGTTTGCAGGTTTTATTTTTATGCTAGGTATAGCGATGGTTGCTGCTCCTGGAGTTCCTGGTGGGGCGATTATGGCAGCCATTGCTATACTTCAGTCTATGCTTGGATTCAGTGAGGAAATGACTGGTTTGATGATTGCATTGTATATCGCGATGGATAGTTTCGGTACGGCTTGTAATGTTACTGGCGATGGGGCTATCGCATTGGTAGTAGATAAGATTACTGAGAAGGAAAATGCGGCTGCTTAATCACTGAGCTATTCAAAATATCCATTCTATTTTTCCAGTCTGTAAGAAATTCTTTCCGCCATTTATTTACGGTTTTGGCGCCATTCCGCTTGTTTTCTACCAAAGAAGGATCGGGATTATCTGTCCAGTAAGTTTCGCTATGATCAGTTTTGATAAATTGGCCTCCCCAGCTTTCACTTTCCGGATCTGATGGGTCTCCATGAAGCATGTAAAGAACTGATGGGGTATCACCCATTTTGATGTCTTTTTTCTTTTCATAGAAAAGATCTCCTAAGGCTCCATGATTGTGGATGTGCTCGCTTACAAAGCCTTCATTTCCGAAATCCTCTTCTTGATATCCACCCATATACATTCCTCTGAATGTGGTATTGTTTTCTATGAACCATAAATCAAGATGCTGTTCGAAAATGTAATTTCTGGCACTGGTGTCTTGCAGGGTATTCCAAGACCCGATAGCATACACTCGTAGTTTATCTTTGATGTCAGGAGAAAAATGTAGCGCCTGAGCAACATCTGTCAATGATCCCCAAACAAGCAGGTACAGTGGTCTTGAATCTTTCTTTTTTGCCTCCACTACAATCAACTTTGCACCCTCAGAGATACCAGAAGTAGGCGTTAAACCTTCCTGTGTTTCGATTGCCCCCTGAGCTGAAACTGACCTAAGCTGATCAGGAAAAGGATACGCTTTTGAGTGAGCTATGAGCTTTGGATAATCTTTTTCATACGCATCAATTACTTCCAAAATATGCTCTTTTCGCCCGTCAAAAGGAGGAGAAGAAACTATACCCACTATCTCCAATGTATCTGCATAAAGGAAAAGATGAACGAGTGATTGGTAATCATCTGGGTCACTTCCTCCAATATCTGTAGAGACTATAATTCTGTTTTTTGGTACTACCTGCTGACAGGAAGTGAGTCCAAAGAAAAGGAGAGCAATAGGGAAAAGTGAAAGATAAAATACGTTCTTAGAAATCATGATATAAAGTGTCCTTAAAACTTCAAGTAAGAAAGCGGGTAAAAAATCTACACAAGATTATGTGAATGTGCATAATTGACCAAGCCTACCAAAGTGGAGCAATCGATCTTTCGCAGTATATTTTTACGGTGAGTTTCTACTGTTTTTTCGCTAATGAAGAGCACTTCGGCAATCTGCTTGGTAGAAAAATCCCTTGCTATGAGTTTAATGATTTCTGTTTCCCGAGGTGAAAGATCACTTTTTTCTGGTGGGTTATTAAGCTGCCTGACCAGTATCTCTGAGATTTCGTCACTGAAATATTTTTTACCGGAAGTAACTTTATCCAAAGCTTGCATTAAAGAAGAATGAGCGTCATTCTTCAATACAAAACCATCGATGTTTTCTTTTAGAAGTCCCTTCACTACCGAAGGATCATCATGCATGCTAAGTACGATAACTTTGATGTCTGGATTAATTGAATGAGCGATTCTGATGATTTCCAAACCTGAAAAATCTGGCAATTCATAATCTGTTACTAGTATTTCGAAATCTTGTGTTTTTAGAAGTTCAATAGCTCTTTGTCCATTACTGGCAGTTGCCGAAACCTCATAGTCATCCAAGCCACTCAGAAGACTTTGGGTGCCTTCCAGCAATATCTTATGATCATCTATTAAAAGTATTCGGTACTTTTTCATCGTCAGTTTTTCAGTCCTACTTTTAAATAAACTCAGCATTTTTTATTACAAAGTACGCTGCGTTTACTGTTTATTTCAATACCTATGACTAGGTATTCATCTCTGCCTCAGTCCTTTTGAAGGCAAGATACTTGTCGATAGTAATGGTAAGCATGGTGTTTTTTCTGCCTACGGTGGTATCAATATCTAAGGATCCTTTGATGAGATTCAATCTGGTATTGATATTTCTCCAGCCATTTCCTTTGCTGTTTTCAAAGGTGCTTAGATCAAATCCATTCCCATTATCTTCCACCGTGATAATGACCTCTTCCTCATGGGCTGTAAATTGAATCAACACCTCGCTTGCCTCGGCATACTTCAAAATATTCGATATCCATTCCTGCAAAATTCTGTAGAGCGAGATTTCAAAAACCTCATTTAATCGCTCCTCTATCCCAAATACCTGCACTTTTGCAATTACTTGATTTGACTTGTTGATCCTGGCAATTAATTCCTGCAATGCTGGAATCAGGCCTTCATTTGTCAGTACTTGAGGCATTAGGTTAAAGGCGATATTTCGTATTTCACGCTGAATATCATTTAGCAAAACCGTAGAATTATCGACTATCTCGTTTCGTACCAAAGGGTCATTGCTAGTGCCTTTCAAGCCTTGGATATTCATCGTCAAAGCACTTACCAATTGCCCCATGCTGTCGTGAAGGTCAGATGCAAAACGCTTTCTTTCTTTTTCCTCACTGGAGATAACTGCCTGAATTTGAGCTTCCCGTAGTCTGGTTTTTTGCTCGCTCAGCACCTTCTCCTGACTTATATTTGCTTGCTTTCTCCAAAGGTAAAACACTAATAATATCAGCAAAAGTACTAGGGTAAGTGCTACTATTACGGTGTTATTTCTCTCGTTTTTCGCCTGTTGAATACTGTTTTCCTGGTCTAATAAGACGATTTGCTGGTCTTTCCTTTCTGTTTCGTATTTGGTTTCCAGCTCTGCGATTTCCTTGTTGGTCTCAATATTTAGAAGACTGTCTGCATATATTTTCTGAAACTTGTGTGCTTTCAGCGCATCTCCAAATTGATTATTGGCTTCGTAAACTTCTGCTAAAAGGCCGTATCCATCTTTTAAGCGATTTAGGTTCTCCAATTTTTGAGCGATTTCTATACTCTGCTGAGCGAATTTAATCGCTACAGGGATGTTTTTTCGTTTGAGTTCATTTTGAGCCAATGAATAAAGGAGGATAGAGTAATCATAGTCATTCTCATAGCTCCCAGTGGAATAGATAGCCATAGCTTTTTCAAAATAGCTATTGGCAAGATTGACATCTCCCATTTCTGAGAATGCATGACCCAAATCTGTGTATATGAGTGCTTGGCTCTTTGTGTCATTGGCATCAAGGGCATAAGGAAGTGCCTCTTGAAAATAGTAAATAGCGGAATCCTGATTAGCTAGGCGATCATACACATTTCCAATGTTCAATAAGGTCTTTTGAATATTCTGTCTGAATTGATCTTCTGGCAAGGATTTTTTGAACGCAAGGGCCTCGAAATAGTAGGTTTTTGCTTTGTCAAACTTTTCATTCAGGAAATGCACATTACCAATATTGGTCAGTATACTTCCTTTCATACCCTGATCTTCCAAGCTATTGATAATTCGAAGTGCCTCCAATTGATATTCAAGGGAGGCGTCATAGTCTCCTTTATTTTGCAGGATCAATCCTAAATTCACTGATGTGACTGCAACACCCCGTTCATTATTTAATGAAGTGTATAATTCGCGGGTTTTGTCTAGGTAATATGCTGCTGAATCATAATCTGATTTTGCCCAAAAAACTACGCCAACATTATTAGAAGCATACGCATGTAAGGCTTGGTACCCATTGTTCTTAGCGATGGAAATAGATTCGTGCCCATATTCCAACGCTTTTGGCGGATCTGAGTATTTCAGATGCCAGCAGAGATCTCCCAGTACGGAAGCTTTGGTCGAATCATCTGGTTGATTATTTAAAATGTTCTGAAGGCTGTCGATCAGCTCTGTTTGTCCGTAGGAAACAAAACTATATAGGCAAAGGATAAAAATACAAAGAGGTCTCAAGACAGCTGGTTTAAGCTTATATACCTACCATTAGGTATGCCAAAATACCTAATCAACCTTATTGAAGCAAGTGCTTTTAATTCAGTTATTTGTATCAATTAGAATATAAAATTCTTGAACTATGAAAAACACTTTATTAATCTTTGCCTTTTTTGTCTGCACCATAGCAAATGGGCAGCTAGTGACTAGCAAAAACCTTAGCGATAATAGCTATGGAGAAAAGAAATTGAAGGATGCTCCCAAGAAGATTTATCTGAATCAATTTAATATCAATTACCAATTAATCGCTGCAAGTTCCGAATCAAGTTCGGGTGGCAAAACCAGAGCTGAAATGGCTGTGGGTATGGTTGGAATTGATGTAGATGTTATGCAAGAAATCACTGATAATGCTTATGCAATGTTGGTGAAAAAATTGACTGATGCCGGAATCGAGATTGTCAGTTCTTCTGAGGCTGAAAAGACTGATTTTTATAGTAATTGGACAAAAGCCCAAGGAGGGAATCCTTCCAAAGCTCAACTCCTAGGTTATGTAAGCACAGTGCCAACTGGGTTTGACTTTTTTTACAAAAAAATGGATAGTAAAGGGAAAACCAAAGGCTCTTTTATCGTGGATACCACACCCGCTCTATCTAAAGATTTGGGAGATATTCCAGTATTCGAAGCAAATATCAGCTTTCAGTTTGTGACCATTGAGGGAAATAGTTCTTATGTAACAGATGCTACCAAGATGAAAGGCGTGGTAGAATATCAAATCCCAGAAGTGGCAATAGCCAAATCAGCAGAAGGGTTTTTAGGAGGTAAAATTGAAACCTCTAGAGTTGCTGCTCGGGTGGTGTGGAAAGGTGGAATGAATGGTTCTGGAGCCAACACTATATTATCCTATAGCCCTAAAGGTAAGATTGAAATCCCAGGGGTGATGGAAGAAAAGAAGTTTAAGGAGTATGTAGCACCTGATATGAGTTTTAATACCACATTTGCGGGTGTTGCCTACACGAATGATAAAGAGCTGGAGGTATCACACCAGGTGAAAGCTGATCCAGCTGCTTATAAGGCTAAAACTCAAGCGGCACTGAACGAGTATTTGAGTATGGTGGTAGATAATTTTATAGCTAGCCTGGGAAATTAATCTGGAAGGTAAGCGAAATACTGAGGCCTTGATCTGATTGGGTGCAGATCAAGGTCTTTATTTTTTGTCCCAGCACCTAATTACAATGATTGGGAAGAGGGTTCTTTTATCTGAAAAGAAAGTTCTCTAAAGTCCCCATTTTGGGGTAGATCAGCCGCTATCTACTAATCCTTCGCATGCCTGCCGGGCTATTCAAAAATTCTAGAATACTTCCCCTAGATTGTTTTTGAAAGGGTTTTTAAATTTTTATAACTTTTAAAGAAATAGAATCATCGATGGAACCTGTCTTGTATGATAGAATTGAAATAGATATTCCGTTTTTTTCACCAAACATCAAACTTTATGAGCACTTCCAAATCAATGACAACTTACTCACAAGTATTAAATCAGCTGCCAGCCAAAGGCTACGGAAAAGAATTAACTGTCAAACGTGCGGGAGGTTCATTCGACGGTTCTGACAAAATCTATCAACCCGAGCAATTAAAGATTGTGAAGGTATATAGGTTCGAGGGAGAATCTGATCCATCAGATATGGCTGTGATATATTTACTACATAGCGCTGAAGAAAAAGGTTTTTTACTTAATGCGTATGGTACTTATTCAGACATGGACAATCAATATTACGATGATTTTATTAAGCGGGTACCTATAGAAGAGATAGAAGGAATGTAAGCTATTTAGCCATGGCGCTTCCTTCAGTCATAATCCCTTTCCATTTTTACTAACCATTTAACTTCCACAAATATGCTTTTCATTAACAACCAACCAACGGGATTATTTCCGGCATTTCTACTGAGTAAAAAGGAGCATGATGTAGATAAAAGGACTACCCGAAAAACTCCAGGACAGACTGGAGATACGAGGCCTCCTAAGTCCGATGAATTCAATGAAATTGAACGGAAAAACAATCTAAAAAATGATGTTCAGGAAGAAACGGTAGATAATGAGGAGCGTGATAAAAATAGTAAATAGGAGAGTAGTTCTTAATCTGCACTCCTATTTTTATCACTGGTATTTTCATCAATGATTGTTTCCAATTTTTTAGCTCTCTGATTTTCTCCTGCCCATTCGTATAGTTTTGAAGCTTTCAGTCCAGCTTTTTCTACGAATCCCGTTTTGTCAATTTTAGCAAGCCATCCAATGAACTTCCGCATCAGCTTAAAATACGGTGCCAAAAGTAAGGAAGAAAGTGCTATGAGCAACCAACCCAAGGGTACGAAGGGAAGCAGAAGCGAAATAAGTCCGCCTATGAATATCAAAGTAGCAATAGTTGGTATGAATAGTTTTCTCAAATCGTAAGGTGAAATACTTTATAGGAAAGTTAAGGTGATAACTGAATAAATGGTTTAACTAAACCTGATATCAATGTAGGTATGCCTATCAGTTATCAAACCTATATGTGCCCTTTAGGGTTCAGATAAAGCATGCCAAAGAGACCTCAATCAGCGGAATTACTTTGTTGGAATGTAGAATTGAGGAGATAAACAGCGAATATTTTAATCAGCGTAAAACCTTAACTCTACTATCCCAAGACACTTTTATTTAAAGAACTTTACCTTCAGCTACTGCTACAGAGTCCATATGGCGGCCAATAAATAGACCAATTAGCATCCCGATACTCACGCCCAGCGCAATCCCTGAGGATCTTTCAAAGCGCTCGCCAAAAAGAACTCCTAACACCACTCCAAATGCGCCTCCCATGGATACGCCTAAAGATGAATAATATCCTGCCGAGATGAGAGAATGGTTTTCCTTCAAGTATTCTTTAAAATCTTTGATGATTTTGCCGAAGTGTTTTTTGTTATCAGCATGGGGTGAAGTCAAAGTCAAATTATCCAACTTAGTTTCAATGGCTTGAATCTCTTCTGTCGAAAAATCTCTTCCTTTTAGCTTCTCGAGGATTTGAAGGAAACTCGTGTAGATTTTGATTTGGGACTTCGATGAACTCTTGTTTTTTAAACGTTCAACAATGTCGTAAGCTTCTTGAATTTTCATGCTATTTATTGTTTTCTTGATTAGTGGCAGAAATCAGTAAATATTACACAGGAAAGATATTTTTTTTGAAACTAGAATGTAACTATTTGATTTTCAAGTGTTAGTTGTTCAATGTTTCCAGGTCGCTCATTAATTCTTTCATTTTATTGAAGACTCTTCCATAGACAAGATTTAAATCCCACATATAGATTCTACCCGAAAAAAATGCTAATAATCCTAAAATCAAAAGTACAATCGCAATCCCTAGGGTCGGGATTCCGAATAGTAAATCTATTTCAGGAAACTGTATCATGATCTTATTTACCAGTCTTTCTCCAAGGAACATTCCTTCTGCATCCTTAAACCATAAACCCAAAATAATGGACATGAAAGAAATTGGATATAAGAACATCGCTATTCGCTTGTTGATTTCAACCTGTTTATTTATCCAATGATTAAATTTTTTAAGGTATTCGTAACTGTTCTCACCTTTATCGATTGTCTCTAGACTCTTCAATAGACTTCTGTTAATGACCACCAATACCATCAGCGTTACGAAAAATATAATGCCCATGATTGGGATTCCAACTAGGTAGGATATTAGCAGAAAGACAAATGAAAATACAACAATTGCCTTCAGGTTTATCCGGAACATTCTTGTGAACTTATCGATGATATGAATGGATTTTTGAGCGTAGAGGTCATTGATTTTAGGCGCAATTAATGCGTCACTTTTCAGAAAACCCTCTTTCCATATGTTTTCAATTGATCTTTCCATCTAATAATTTCTTTAGTCTTGATTTAATTCTTTGAACACGGACTCCAATGTTATTATAATTTGTGCCAATGATGTCTGCGATTTCCTTGTATGATTTTTCCTCTAGATAAAGCATGATGATCGCTCTATCTATTTCTGAAAGTTGTCGAATAGCATCGTATAGGAGATTCAATGATTCGTCTGAAAATGCATGATTGTCAACTGTATCCAGATAAGGCATGGAATCTGACACGAAATGCTGCGTGTTGTTTTTCTTTTTCTTTAGTAAGGTCAGGCAGACGTTTAGAGAAATCCGGTAAACCCAAGTACTCCATTCTGATTCAGCTCTGAAATTATCCTTACTTCTCCAAATCTGTAAGCAGACCTCTTGGTAATAATCTTCGAAATCCTCCTGCGAACTTGTATAGGCCCGGCAAAGCTTGATGATTATTCCCGAAAAGGGCGTTATAGAAGTATTGTAAAAATCCTGACTCAAATCGTTTTATTTGGTTAGTGGCTTCAATCAAAAATTATTACACCCAGATTAATTTTTTCTTTAAAAGAACAAGAGCAGATGAAAGTCCAGCGTGTTGGGTTGGGCTTGTTTTCGTTTCTAACAACACTTACTAAGGTAGATACCCTATAGAATTCAATTTATTGAATAAAAAATAGTATTACACAAACAGTCTTTTCACTATTGACTCAAAATCCACGGATACGCTTTTTTAAAACCATTTTTCCAAACCGAATTGGAATGACCAAATCCGTCTTCCACATCCACCTTTATATTCTCTTTGGGTACTCCGTGGTTAAGGAGAATATTCTGCATTTTTTCCACATTTTGCAGCATAGCCCGCTCTAGGTTGCCCCCATTAAAGTAGATTTTTTGATTGAATACTTGCTCATTGGTTTCATGCCATTTATATACCTCATCGTTGATCCAAAATGATGGGGAGAACACAATAGCTCCTCCAAAAACTGAGGGGTACTTCATCAGCATGTAATAAGACATCAATCCTCCTAGAGATGCTCCCCCAATGATCGTTGAGTTAGCTTCTTTCTTCGTTCTGTATCTTGTATCTACCCAAGGCTTGACAGTTTCAACTATCCATGCGGCATGCTTATCCCCGCTATAACTCTTATCTGCGAACCAGCCCATTTCGGGTAGGGGTTTGTATTCCTCTGTTCTATTTTTGGAATTATATAGACCTACTACAATCGACTGCTCACCGCCAAGCTGCCCCAAGCTATCGATAACTTCATCAAGCTCCCATTCGGTACCTTCCTGGATTTTTTGGTCAAATAGGCTTTGTCCATCTAAAAAGTAAAGGACAGAATAGCTAGCGCAATCTAGCTGATAGTTTTCAGGCAAATAAATGGCAATTGTCCTTTTCTCATTTAGGTAATCAACTGGAATAGTGTCATAGAGAATTTCCACATTGGGAGAGGCTGTCGACTTTAGCAATCTTATTGATTCTTGGCGTTTTTTCTCATCGATCCTTTCTACTATTTTCTTGGTTCCAATGTAAACTCCGCCAAGTAAAAGTATTAATCCGATGAGATAGAAAAGTTTAATTTTCATTGGCACTAAGGTAGCATGGGAGCAAACAAGTTTGGGGTTAGGTTACTTTTGGAGTCTATCAAAAAGAGTGATTCAAATTCAGTTACTTATAACTCACGAACATCTATTCTGTTGGGTTTGTATTTAGGTAATTCAAAATGAATTTTTAGAAAAGGCTATTCTTTAAACCCTGGACCTTTTACTACTTGTCCTGGAAATGCTCCTGTATGTTCTCCATTTTGGAGAACGGGTGTTCCGTTAACAAGGACGTGAACCATACCAGTGGCATATTGCATAGGCTCTTCAAAGGTAGCATGATCTTGAATTTGAGTAGGATCAAAAATTGCCAGATCAGCAAAATAACCTTCTTTTAACGTACCACGCTTTTTGATTTTCAGGTTTGTGGCTGGCAAAGTTGTCAATTTGTAAATAGCTTCTTCCAAAGAAATAACCTTTTCCTCGCGGACATATTTGCCCAGCACTCTGGCAAAATTCCCAAAAGCTCTAGGATGGTAGCTTGACTTGAGAAATACTCCTTCTATGGAGTAGGAGCCAGCATCTGAGCCAAAACTCATGTAGGGAAGTGCCAGCTGTTTTTTTACATTTTCTTCAGACATCAGAAAATAAATGGTTCCAACTCTACTACCATCCTGAACCACCAAATCCATAGCAGTTTCTTCAGGAGAAAGCTGTCTCAGCTCTGCCACTTCTGCCAGCGTCTTGCCAGTAAGATATTTCAAGCTATCGTTTTTAAAACCAACCAAAATCATTTTCTCGGGTCCTTCTACAGCTTGCATCAGACTTTCCCACTCATCGGTAGGAGTCTTCATCTCCTGAAGTACTTGTTTACGAATTAAAGGATCCTGCAAGCGCTCAGCCCATTTGTTATATCCACCTTCTTGTACCCATGGAGGCATCGCAGCATCTAAACCCGTAGCTCCGGCTACGTAGGTATACATATCAGTAGTAATCTCTAATCCGGCCGCTCTTGCTGAATCTATTTTGGCAACCACAGCATCGTATTTTCCCCAATTGGCTTGTCCACTTTCCTTCAAATGATAAACTTCTGCCCGAATTTTTGCTTCATCAGCAATCCGGATCAGTTCGTCCAAGCTTTCTAATAGCCTTCCCCCTTCACTTCTCATATGTGAAATATACATGCCATCATAAGCTGCAGCTACTTTACACAGTTCTATGAGTTCTTCCGTACTGGCGTAAAAGGCGGGAGCATAGATTAAGGAAGATCCCACACCTAATGCACCTTCTTCCATAGCCTGCTTAACCAAGGATTTCATAGACTCCAATTCTTCCGCTGTTGGAGCTCGGTCTTCATATCCGAGTTCATGGATTCTAACTGTGGTGGCACCAATGAAGGAAGCTACGTTGGTGGAGACTCCTTTATCCACAAGAAAATCTAAGTATTCACTGAGAGTTGTCCAGCTTATAGGGAATTTAATGTCTCCCTGCGATTTTTCCTCATCCACTTTCATCTCATCAGTGAGTGGCCCCATGGACCAGCCTTCACCAAATACTTCCAAAGTCACGCCTTGCCGGATATCACTTTGGGACTTTCCATCTTCGATTAGGGACTCCGTTGCCCAACTCAACATATTGATAAAGCCTGGAGCTACCACCAAACCGGTCGCATCTATTTCTGATGTACCAATTGCATCTTGAAGATTACCGATGGCAGCAATTGTATCTGCCCGAATGCCTATATCTCCAACATAGCCAGGGTTTCCAGAACCATCGATGATTTGACCATTTTTGATTAGGATATCGTAGGTTTCAGGATTTGAGCAGCTGAAAAAAACACTGGCAATTGTGAGAAAGAAGAGGAATGCTTTCATGGAGTTGATTTTATTTTTCGAAAGGAATAGTAAGATCCATATTGGGCTTCATGGTTATACGGCACGAATTAAAAATGGGATTTTAACTTTTTTATTTTCTGAAGTTACTATGTTTTCAAGGATTGTATTCTACTGGCTTTTCAAAATTGGGGTGCTCATACCAAAGAAGTTATCGATTACGGAAGAATCACAGTCTAAACCTCTTGAGGTATTTTATTCGAAATGCGATACCCGTAAGTTGGGTTCGGATAAAAAGGAATGGGATTGCTTTTTTTAAACGGTTGAGGTCCTTTCACTTTCTTTAATAGATTTGTTTAGGGAGATAATATTGATTTTGGGCATAAATCGTACCTCTGAAAGTCTTCCTTTAATGCAAATCTCATGAGAAATAGACTCTTTATTTTCTTCCTGATTTTTTTCATAATCCCAACTTTCCTGAGTGCTCAACGCCAAATGGAAAAGCTAGATCGTGGTTTGGTAGCCATTAAAACAGAGGAAAAAAAAGTGTTTGTAAGTTGGAGATTGTTTAATGAAGATCCTGATGATATTACCTTTAATCTCTACCGAAAAAATGGCAAAGGCGAAGTTTCCAAAGTCAATGAGGAGCCTATCGAGAAAGTGACTTGGTTTCAGGATGAGTCCTTTGATCCAAATCAAGAGCATACTTGGTATGTGAAGTCAGTGAAAGCAAAGCGGGAATCCATTGAAAAAGGAAGTTTTACAAGTGCTGCCTTAGCGCCGACCAAACCCTACTTTTCTATTCCTATGGAGAATCCTGAAGGGTATGCGCCAAATGATCTATCGGTGGGAGATTTGGATGGTGACGGTGAGTATGAAATTATAGTGCATCAGGTTGGGCGGAGTCGTGATAATTCCCAAAAGGGAATCACAGATCCACCTATTTTTCAGGCATATAAATTAGATGGTACGTTTCTTTGGGAAATAAACTTGGGCAAAAACATCCGAGAGGGAGCTCACTATACTCAGTTTATGGTTTTCGATTTGGATGGCGATGGCAAGGCAGAATTTGCCTGCAAAACTGCCGATGGTACCATCGATGCATTCGGAAAAGTAATCGGAGATCCTTCAAAAGACTTTAGGGATTTGGATCAACAGTCTCCCACTTTTGGAAAAATACTCACCGGGCCAGAATACTTAAGTGTTTTCGACGGAAGCACTGGCAAAGTCTTACATACCATAGATTATATTCCAGGTAGAGGGAATTTATCTGGCTGGGGAGGCATAGGTGGAAATGGTGGAAATGACAGCTCTGGTAATCGAGCGGATCGCTTCACGGCTTGTATTGCCTATTTGGATGGTGTTCACCCTAGCTTAGTCATGGGTAGAGGCTATTATGGGAGGACTGTATTAGCGGCTTTTGATTTCAGAAATGATCAACTTCAAACTCGTTGGGTTTTTGACTCGAAAGATGGGACAAACCCTTACTCAGGCATGGGTAACCATGGACTCTCTGTAGCCGATGTTGATTTTGATGGAAAAGATGAAATAGTGTTTGGAGCAATGGTAGTGGATGATACCGGAGAAGGTTTGTACACGACTGGATTCAGGCACGGCGATGCCCTTCATGTTAGTGATTTGGATCCTTCCACGCCTGATTTGGAGGTTTTTGGAATTCATGAAATAGAAGATGGGACCAAGGGACCTGGCGTGGTACTTTTCAATGCCCGAAATGGTAAAGCCCTTTTTGAAGCAGCTCCGGATATAGATGTGGGTAGAGGAGTAGCTGCCAATATTGATTCCTCCCGAGTTGGAGCACAGATGTGGTGGTCGGGAGATCCCAATTTATATGATATCAAAGGAAATATAATCGGTGAAGCCCCTAGGGAGAAAAACTTCCTGATATGGTGGGACGGTGATTTGTCTCGCGAAATCTTGGACCGAAATAGAATTACCAAATATAGGAAAGGTCTGATTTTCGAAGCTGAAGGAGCAACTTCAAATAATGGCACAAAGGCTACCCCAGCTTTATCCGGTGATATTCTTGGTGACTGGCGCGAAGAACTGATTTTAAGAAGTGAAGACAATTCTGAACTTCGCATTTATGCAACCACCATTCCAACAACTTTTAGGATGCCTACGCTCATGCAAGATTCTCAATATCGCTTAAGTATTGCTTGGCAAAATGTGGGTTACAACCAGCCTCCTCACCCTAGTTTTTACCTAGGAACCGGAATGAAAAAAGTAAAGAGATAAGCGGGTGTTGCGGTATGGATACTGAAGTAAGATTGTCACAATTCTGACATTATTTTTCAAACAAGATGGAATGAATTGATTACCAATTCTTAGTTTAGGATAAAATATCTAGCTATGCTCACGGAACAGGAAATCGAATTTTTGGAAACTTATGGCTACCTTAATTTGGGTCAGCTTCTGACAAACGAAGAGGTCAAACAAGTCAATGATAGAATAGCGGATTTGATGCAGACCGAGGGAGAAAATGCTGGAGCGGAATTAGTTGAGTCCAAATATATCCGACACCCAAAAGAAGAAGGAGCGGACCGTTTAGCCGATTTGGTTAATAAGGGGCCTGTCTTCGATGTTTTTTATACGCATCCTCGAGTGCTAGCTGGTATAGAGGCAGTTTTGGGACAGCAATACAAGTTGTCCTCGCTCAATTACCGGGCTGCAAAACCAGGTATGGGTCTCCAGAAACTTCATGTGGATTGGAAAAATACGGTCGTCGATGGAGCGTATAAAGTCTGCAATAGCATTTGGCTTTTTGACGACTTTACCGAGCACAATGGTTCTACGCGGATCGTTCCAAAGTCCCACAAGTTAAGTTCTCTTCCTGATGAAGTGATGGCAGATCCTCTTGACAAACATCCCGATGAAATCCGGATAATAGCACCAGCAGGCTCAGTTTTTATCTTCAACTCGCATGTCTGGCATGGAGGCACCATGAATGAAACAGAAAACGTACGCAGGAGCATTCACAGCTATTTCTGTAGCAGAGAGCAACCGCAACAGATCGACCAAAAGAAATACATCACTGAGAATACTCTGAAGAGAATTGGTGAAAAGGGAAGGTGGACTTTAGATGTTTAAGGGTGAGATTTATGGGCAGTAAACCCGGTCATTTTTAAGTCAATTGCTCAACCATAAACAGGCGACAAACTATTGCCGCTCTATATACATCACAGCAGAGTCTTCTACGTATTTGGCAGGATTGAAGCTGGAGTAGAATTTATTTCTGAGGTTATTTAGGGGACTATTCATCGCCATTATTTTAGATGTAAATTCTACTGGGAACTTGGTAGTGTCCGAATAATTCTTCAAAAGAGTGTCGTATTGATCAATATTAGCCAGCATTCTAGTGGTGAGCTGCCCAAATCTAAGTCGTAACGACTGGACCTTATACATGTAAGTTTCTACCTGACCGAGCCATTTACCTCTAGTGTCGGGAGATTTATCTAAATACATGATTTTATCAGAAATTGATTTTCGGCATTCATTCTTGAATTGCTCGCGTTCAGAATCAAGTGTGGCTTTTAAATACCTGCTTTCAAAACGCTGTTTATCAATAGCAAAGTAGCTCATTTGCTCATTTAGCAAAAGCGCATTTTCCATCTGAAGTTGCTCTAGTTCCTGATTAATCAGATTCCATTCGTGATCTATTATTGATTTTTGCTGTTCAAATTGACTAGAGATAGTTAATATTCTAAGCATCTCAGGAGTCTTGTCATATAGGTCCTTTTCTTTTTTTCCTAGCGTTCCAATCAGGCTGGTAACACCAGAAATGGCAGTATTTACCATGGTGCCATAAAGCGGAACTGCTGAAGATGCAGTAGAAATCAAGGAAAGAGAATTTTGGAGTAATCCAGACATCGCATCTGACTTACCATCTTTCTCATACCATTTATCAAAGTCGGTTTTCCAAGTCGTAAATGACTTGTATTGTTGGATTTTGCCAATGCTTCCCAACTGATCAAAAAATGACTGAGAGGAAAGAAATAACTCAAGGGGCTGAATGTCGCGTTGGATGCTCAGCAATTCTGTGAAAGCAAGCTGTCCGTTAAGATTTATCTTTGTTTTAGGAGCTTCCTCCAAGATTTTCAAACGTGAATCAAGGGCGATTTGAAGTTTTTCCATGTCCTCAATTTTTTCCTTATCCGATGCTGTTTTGTTATCTGTGGCAGCGAGCTTTTCAGTGAGTCCGTTGACAATCTCCTCGTTTTTTTTCAGCTTTTCATTTAGCTCTTTAAGTTGATTGTCACGATCCGTTTTGATTTGTTCGGTTATTTCCGTCTGAGCTTGCGAAAAGGCAGCTGTAAGCAGAAATAGGAAGAGAAATAAAGGCGTTTTCATGTTTTTCTCAAGAATGGGATAGATAAGGCTAGCTGTAGAATTTTAGCAAATTTCTCTTAGCTAAATCTAAGCCAATTTAGAAGGCTTCAGTCTTGGGCCAAAATCTAGGGTTGAAAAGCCACTGGTAGATGGGGTTTCATTGAAAATCAGACCTTTGAAAAGTAATTCTTAGAAGCTTTTGTAAACCAATAGCGCTGCGGCGAGATCTTCGATTGCCAAGCCAGCAGACTTGAAAAGAGTGATCTCTTGTCTAGAGCTTCTTCCTTCGTGATTGCCTTTGACTAATTCGACAATATCAGCCTTGATATCTGCTTCGGTGATTATCCTGTCTGCGATAGGCAATGCAAGTTCACCAGTTTCATGAAGTGCGCCTGCTCGTGAATCAACAAAAATGGAACTCTTGCGAATGGAATCATCATCAGTTTCACGGGTGGTTGGTTTATGTGATCCTATCAAGTCCAAGTGAGTTCCTGGTTTTATCCATTCGCCTTTTATTATGGCAGTTTTTGAAAGGGTGGCACAAGAAATAACATCAGCCATGCGAGAGGCTTCTTCCAAGTTTGTTACTCCTTCTGCCAAAATCCCTTGAGACTTCAGCTCTTTTACGAATTCTTCCATTTTGTCTGAATTTCTCATCCAGACGTTTACACTTTTGAAATTCCTGACAGTCCTATGAGCCTGAACTAGGTGTTTTGCCACAGATCCTCCCCCTACAATTAATAGATTTTCTGCATCTTGTCTCGATAGGTAAGAGGAAGCAAGCGCAGAAGTACATGCCGTTCTTCTAGCTGTGAGTTCAGTGGCATTCATCATGGCCAAAGGTTCACCGGTTTTGGAATTACTCAATATATACTGAGCAAAAATAGCAGGCATGTTCTGGTTTGAGTTTGCCGGTGCTACAGTGACTTGCTTCATGCCCAGGTAATCGGAGTTCCAAACAGGCATAAGAATCAAGGTGTTCTCAATTCCTTCTGGAGTTTGGTAAAAATGGTGATGCCGTACTGGCATAGTATAATCAGACTGAAAAATCTCACGAAGTGCCTCTATCAGTTTTTTGTAATCTAGAAGTTCGGAGATTTTCTGGTCAGGTATAAGTAGCATATCTATTTCTTGAATTGGTCAAAGGGCTGAAGTTCGAGAAATTCTTCAATACTAACTATGCTGCGTAGTTTGATAATTTGTGGTAAATTAATGCACTTTCAAGAGGCCATCGAGCAGCCTTCTCATTCTAAGAACAAGCTGAACACACCCAGACAGACAGATAAATTTCAAATCAAGTTTGCAGTTTTGGAGTCAGTTTTTGAAATAGTATTGTAGCTTAAAGAAAAAAGTTGAAAAATACCTACCCTTTCGACCCATTCATCAAACATCACCTGATTATCGCTCTAGGTCTGGCAATCTGGATATTTATTTTCTTGTTTTTCACAGAGCCCCTTGACGTAGGACAGCTGCCTGATGTCGATAAACTGAAGTTTCTGCCGATTTATGGATTGTTTGGGGCAGTAGGGTATTTACTTTGTCTTCCTATTCAATCATGGCAAGCCAGAAAAGAAGGGAGGTGGCATCTTCCCTCAGAGTTAATTTTTATGGCCACGTTGATTTTGATCGGGTTTGTCACTTCATGGTTGGTTTATTTTTATATCGTGATGGATGCAAATCCTTACGCCTACACGATTGACTATTTTGCGAAAGCTATCTATCTGCCGGCAGCATTGACAGTATTTCCAATACTGGCAATCGGTCGCTGGTCTTTTGGGAAATACAAAGAGAAACAACTGGAAAAGGATAAAATAGAAATTCGTGGAGTGGGCAATTTTGAAGGACTGCGAATGCAAAGGGAGGATTTGATTTACATACAATCTTCCGATAATTATGTAGAGGTTTTTTTCAAAGAGGGTGAAAATTTAAAAACACAATTGATCCGGAATAAACTTTCTGCCATAGAGGAACAACTCCCAGAACTAATCCGAACGCATCGCTCTTTTTTGATCAATCCAGCTCATTTTAATCAGTGGAAAACCGGCAATAGGAAATTGTTTATCCGGCTAAGTGAAGGGATAGAAGTGCCTGTCTCCAAGACTTACTTGGAGGCCTTGAAAGCTGCGGTGAATTTCACCACAGAATAGCGCACTTTCGCCACAATCCCTGTTTATTGTCTTCAGAGGTAGATTTGAGTTTGTATGTTTGAATCAGTCAAACACATAATTCAATCTCTATGAAAAAGGTATTCATCTTAATGTTGCTGCTTAATTTCAACTTAAAGTTGGCAGCACAACCCAATTGCGATTGCGCATCCGAACTGGATTTTGTATATGAGCAAGTCCAGACAACCGCTTCATTCAAGGACCAGATCAGAGGCGAGAAGAAGGCGAAATTCGAGGAGAATTACTTAAGCTTAAGAGCTCAGATGAATGATGAGCTGAGCAAATTGGATTGCTTTTGGGCACTGAATCAACTGATGTACATGGTGCAGGATAAACATGTTGCGCTCACTGAGAATCCCTTGGGGCTATCGGAGAAAAGTCTTCAGGATTCTAGCTTCTTAGCAGGATATAGAGACAGTCATGCGTTTAAAAATTTCCCTAAGACCGACAGAAATGTGGCCAATTTGGCAAAAAGTCTGGAAGGGAAAAGACTGGATGAGGTAGAAGGAATTTATAAAATTGGCAGCAAGCTAAAGATGGGAGTGTATCGCGTTACTCCAGACAGTTTGGTGGGGGTGATTCTATCTTCGCAAGTTGAAATCTGGGAGCCTGGTCAAATCTTCGCTTACCTCAAGCACTCCAACATCCAGTCACATTACGACATCATCCACTATGGAACGAGCCAGAAAAACCTCAAATTCTCAAAAGCCCAATTCTTTGACCATGGGATGCTATTCCCTTCTGTGTTGAAGGAAGACCTTGAAAGCAACTATGCATGGATAGATAAGCCGGAGGAAGAAGCATATCAACTTTCCAACTTGACGGATGATGTTCAGTACGTTTGGCTTAATAGTTTCAACCGAGTAACCAAGCCGGCAGAACGGGATGCGCTTATCGCAGAGATCCCGAGAGGCCTTACCGCAAAGAATCTGATCATTGACCTCAGAAACAATGGGGGTGGAGCGGACAAAATTTCACTTCCAATACTTAAGGAACTGAAAAAGAAGAAGGTTAACATCTATGTGCTCACCAATTTTTTTACTGGATCCAATGCTGAAATGACTACCGTACGTCTGAAGGATGATTTTGATGCCGTTCAACTCGGACAGAGGACTTATGGTGCCATTAGCTACGGGTCAAATTATGGTAAAAGCTATAATTCGCCTTCTGGCCTTTTTAATTTTTATCCTACCGATATGCGTCAGCGAGAATTTATCGCCTATGAAGAGGTGGGGGTGCAGCCGGACATTAAGCTAAATCAGGAATCCGATTGGGTAAGGCAGACGGTTGAATACATTCAATCGGTAAATGACTAATTACCAATTGATCAACATAAGTTAAAAAGGGTTGAAGTGTTTGACGACGAGTTAATCCTAGAAAAGGCTGTCCTTCGGGGCGGTCTTTTTGCTCTTTCGTTGATTCCAGTTAAAAAACAGACCATGCCGAGACGCAAGGACTTTACACCTACAATTTGAACGTGGACCAGGACGAGTTGTAGTTTATAACTACATCATTATTTCTTTCAGAATTTGAAAATCGTTTGATTCGAATTATTTTCTTTAGATGGGTGTAGTTGCAAACTCACCCAGTGCTATCACTATCTGACTACACCCAGAAGGGGCGATGAAGGTTGTAAAGTGGTCTTTACTTCAATAGTCGACCTCCATTATTCATCATTCGATATTTACTACATCTCATTTCGTACCTCGTATTTCAAATTACCCTGCCTCTCGTATTTCGTTAATCGCATTTCCAAAATCCCACTTCCAAACTTCCTCCTCACCCAATATACTCTCTCAATTCTCCTTCTATCCCCACAGGAAAGCCTTTTTTCTCTTCTACGCCCAGGTAGATCAAACAGCTGGAAGGGGTATTTTCAAAGATGCCTTTGAACTTTGCAAGCCATAATTCTAAGTGGGCTTTCAGTTCTTTGAGTCTAGGGATATCAGAAAGAAGCGCTCGGTTCTGCTTGAGTAGATCCAAGGCTGATTGATTGTATTCCGCTAAAACATTAGAGGTGTAAGCCCGAATCGTACGATGAAGGATCAGTTCGTTTGCAGTCATCTGATCAAAATATTCATGAAAGAATTCCTCGTATTGTAGGCGCTTGGCATCTGGAATTCGGTCTTTGATTTTTTGGGCTAGCTTGTTCCGAAGTTTTACCTGCGCCTGAAACGTAGTCCAAGCCGTATCCAGTACTTCCAGCAAACTTTCAGCGGCTGCTTTATTTGAAATGGGGGTAGAGGTTTCTTTTGCGCTTGCTTCAGCTCCTGGAAACTCTGCTTTACTCAAATCAAAGGGGTTTTCTTTGGCCACAGCATCCAAGATCAACTGCCTGGCAGTTTTCTGATCCTTTCCTACCAAATCTGCATAAATAAGTGATTTCAGCATTTTCGGTGGAGTACATGGTTTTACCTTGAACGGGATGATCATCCGTTTTGCTCCTGTTGGATCGGCTTGAAAAGCTGCTGCCCATTCAGGCATGGTATAAATTGAAGCAAAATAATCCTGCGAGAAAATAGCGATAGTTTTATCAGACTCCGCGGCATGGAGCATTTCAAAAACGAAATTAGAACCCGGTCGAAAATCTTTTGCCTGCAAAACCGTCGTGTAACCAGCCTCTTCCAGGATTTTGCTTATCCAAGTAGCCCATTGCACATCATTGGCAGTATAGCTTATGAAAAAGTCTTTCATAGTCTGTTAATTAAAAGTCAGGTATTCTATCAATCGCCTTTACTGGCATTTGAATATAGTAATTTAAGGCTTGAGTTTTTTGTCAGTCTGGGTTTGTGGGATTCAAAGTTTGGAGTAGTTAAAGTAGTTTCTGCATAAAGCCAAGACTGAGTAGTAATTACCGTCAAATAAAAACCTACTTTTGCGGCCGCATAGAAAAAACACGAATGAAACGCATCAACGAATACAAGAAGCTCTTTGGAGTAGAAAAAGAAATCGATTTGGCTACGCTAAAGAAAACTTACCGCAACTTGGTGAAGGAGTGGCATCCGGACAAATTTCAAGATGGCGATGCGATGAAAGTGGAGGCGGAGCAACAAAGTAGAAGGATTATAGATGGGTATCATTTTTTGGTGAGTATTGCTCCAGAGACCCATACAGCTAACCAAGAAGCTTACACAGAGACGATCAATGTTGCCGGAATTGCTGATTATCATCACAAGGGTATGGTATTGGAAATCACTTTTGTGGATGGAAATACCTACGAATACTTTGGTGTGACGCCACAAGTTTTTCAAAAAATGATCAATAGCGACAAAATCAACCGCTTTGCCAAGCGAGCGATCTATCCGAATTATACTTACAGAAAGTCTAAGAAGAGCTCCGAGCAGGAGTAGGTTTAGGAGTTGTCGGTTTTCAGTTGTTGGTCTTTATTTCATATAATCAATCATGAAGCCGATCAATAATACGCTGAGTGAAAATGTCAGGAAGCCTAGAAGGTAGGCAATAAATGCTTTTACATAGTTGAAGAGCTTCTTTTTATCGAAGAATTGCCCTATCGCCCAGGAAATGTAAAAAAAACTCAACAAGGCTCCTTTATCCAATATTTTCACATTTATCTGACTTTCGATCGCTCCAAAAACTGCGAAAAACAGCATTCCCATTCCCATGGTAAAGCATAGCAGGATGAGTATTTCGAAAAAGTTGTAGCCGTATTTTCTAAAGAATACCTTAATCCAAAAGCCTATAAATAGTGCCATCAGGATATTGGCGTAGCCATAGTTGCTAGAAACCCACTCGAAAATCAACGAGGTGGTAGTGGTGTCTCCAGTGGAATAGTTAACGTAGCCATCCTCAAATTCAAACAGCTGTTGGGTAAGCGTGTAGATCAGAGAACAGACTATTATGAAAACGATGGGTTTTACGATCCGATTTCGATCTTCCACAATAAATTCCTGTACGGTTTTTCCGGGTCTGAGAAGCAGTTTTTTTATGGTATATAAAATACCCTTGTCGAAGTTGAGGACACTTCCGATCTCATCGAAAACGTATTTTCTATCGATCCTTTTTAGCGCTACTGGAGAACCACAATTAAAACAATAGCTGCCACTTAGCTTGGTTTCACATTTTTTACAATAGGCTTCACTAGTTTGATCCTGCATGCAGCTTTTTTAAACTCTAATTTCGATTGACCTTCCCTATTTCTAAAGTATATAAATAGTGTGTCAAATAAAATCTCATGTTTTTGACATTGTTTCGGTTACTCCCTCTGTTTCCAGAATCTGGACTTAATCAGGAAGGATTTCAAGCAATAGACGTTGAAAAATAGTGGTGACTTTCATCGATATTCTGCTCTTAAAACTTCAGAATATATTCCTGTAGATTATCAGACCGTTCAAGATTTAGCTTTTTACGAAGTCTATAGCGGGCGATTTCAACACCACGGATTGAAATATTCATCAGGTAGGCAATTTCTTTTGTAGAAAGATTCATCCTCAGGTAAGCACTCAATTTGATTTCTTGAGGACTCAGGCTACTATACTCTTTCTTAAACCTGCTCATGAAATCCCCGTGGACCTGATCAAAATGAATTTCAAACTGCTCCCAGTCCTGATCTCCGGAGAAATTTCGCTCTATGTTTTTAATTACTTTCTGAATTTCATTTTTGACCTCTTGATTCTTGCTCTTTTTGGTAATTGCATTGAGGTTATTACGCATGTGATCTATAAAACCATTTTTGGTAATCAAATGCATGGTTGCAGCAGCTAGTTCCTTGTCCTTCAGCTGTATTTCCTGCTTTAACTTTTCAGTCTTTAGCTTTTCGAATTGGGCTTGGGTGTTCTTGAGTTCTGTGTCTTTTTCCTGAATGACCTTTGTGGAGGCAGATTTGATTAATTGCTCCTTTTTTTGGTACCTCTTTTCAATTATTCTATAAATCAGATACGTGACCAAAACTAGAATCAGGAAATACACGAAGTAAGCTGCTTTGCTGCGGTACCATGGGGGTAAAATCTCGAACGAATAGGAAGCTACTTCACTGATCTCTCCATAGAGATTTTTGCTTTTTGCATGGAAGGTATAGTTACCTTCCCTTAGGTTGGTATAGGCTTTTTCCCGCTTTTCAATCCAATCCCCATACCCTGGCTCCAAACCCTCAAGCCAGTACTGAAACCGCAAATCCTTCTCGTTATTTGGAACTGGATTGCTACTTTCAAAACGGATATTTGCCTTTTTGTATGGGATCTTTAGAATACCATTTTGGCTTTGTGTATTGATCGGGTATTTATTTCCACCAAAAATCAATGAATCAGTAGCTCCAGTGATATAGACTGCTCGAATCAGGGTTGGGAAGGCTGAGGGCTGGTAGGTGTTTTCATTGAGGCTAAATCTGATAAAACCCTCATTGGCTCCGAAAAGGACCTCGTTTCCCTGTATAGTTGATATGTTTTGTAGGTCATCATTTAGAATGGGTAGAAGTTTGTTGAAGACCTGAAAATGCTTGGTATAACTACCGTCCACTTTCTTTTCCAAAACTCCAGTTTCTGTCTCTCCAATAAAATAAATATTGCCCATTTGGTCTTCCACGAGGTAATGGGCCAGAAATTCTGGTTCAAAATAAGGACTAAAAAAATCATCCCGTTCAAACTTATTTTCAATCTCATTATACCTGAAAATCCCTGCCTGAGTAGTGAAAACAAGCCGATTATTAATCCGCCATACATTGTTCAGGATGTTGGTTGGTAATCCGGATTCTTGCCCAAAATAGGTTACAGTAGCTGATTCTAATTGGGTGTCGAGTTGGATTCTGAAAAGTCCTTTGTAGCCATGTGCTACCCAGATATTGCCTTTGTCATCTTGTTCAATTATCCTGCTGGATTCGTTGAAGCCTTTGATCTGTCTTAAGTACCGAATGTTAGCTCCATCGATTTGAAAAAGGTGGAGTCCATTATAAGAACCTACCAGGATCAAATCCTGGCGACCTCGGAGCGTTTGAAAATTCCATACCCCGCCTGGGCCTTCAATTCTTTTAGCGGAGTTGCCTTCAATCATGAAAGCACCATCGTTATGAGCAATCAGGAGATGGTTTTGAATGGCTTTAATCTGGTAGGCTTGTCCTGTTGAATTCTTTATCAGAGAGATTTGAGAGAGTCCATTATTTCCATTTTCCTGTACATAAACCCCATTGTTTGTGCCATAATAGAACTTATTGTTAAAAAAAGTGGCATGATATCCTGTGCCAGTCAAACCAGAGAATTGATTGATTCTGGTAAATGGGAGGCTAAGTTGAACCATGGTAATCCCATTGTTATGCCCCAACCATAAGTTGCCGCTCAGGTCTTCAAAAAGTGAAACTATAGAGTTGTTGTTCAATCCATTGTCGTTGTTCAATTTCATGAGCACTTTTCCATTGGTATCCACCAGCAAAAGACCTTGCAATTGAGTAGCGATAGCAATGGTGCCATTTCGGAGCATCAAGGCAGCGTTAATGGTCAGATTACCTAAGCTTTCCCAAGGTTCAACCAGTCCTCCATTCATAGTGAAAAGGCCATTATCGCGAGTAAAGACTAGGTAGCTGTTCAGTCCCATCTGTAATATCCCTGTGACTAGGTGATTCCCAAAGAATCCTTGATTGGTTAAGGATACAAGAGCTCCATCTTGTAGCTTTTTAAGGCCTCCCCCGATTTCATTGACCAAGAGGATATTGTTACTTAAATGAAAGCTTTCAAAACTACGCTCACTTTCGAGGCTGTACTGAAACTTCCGGTTTTTATCAAATACGAAGATTCGCTCGTAGGTGCAGAAAAATAAGTTTTCTCCTGTGACAAAGACTTTCCAGACTTCTTCCAGATTTTTGATTTCATCCGGAAGTTCGGTTTTAAGTGACTCAAAAGTAAGCTGTCCCCTGGCTGTTGGAAGAAAGGTTCCGAAATCACCCTGTCCGGAAACATAGATGGCTCCACTGGCATCCACCTGCACATGTCTCACTTTGGCTCCACTGGGCAATGCATACCTTCTCCAAGTAGTGCCATCATATTCTATCAGGCCATAGTTGTTTGCTACATAAAGCAACCCAGCTGCATTCTGCGTGATAGCATAATTCTGAATACCACCTTGATATTCCTGGCTGGAATAGTACCTGGAAAATGGCAATCCTATAGATTGTGCTGATGCAAAATTAGCCAATAGAAAAAGCAGCAGACAGGTTGAGATATATTTCATGGACTCATATCGCTTGTTGCGAAAAGCAATATAGGTTTTTTCAAATTGATGTAATGAGTTTTCAAGAAGCATGAGATTCACTGTGCAACAGAATTATCATCTAAAAACAATTGAAGGCCTATTATTGTTGTTTTTGTAGAGTTTTTGTGAAAGTCAAAAAATAGGCGTGATGTAGTATTGTTGTACTCAATAGTTTTGCCTGTCGTGAATTTTCTTTCACCTTGTTAACGTAATAAATCCAAAAAATAATGAAAAAAATTTTATTGCTGTGCTTTGCGCTCGCTGTCCATTATGTGGCTTGGGCACAATCAACTGTGATTTCAGGCAAAGTAGTGGATGGAACGGGGGAACCGCTGCCTGGAGTTAGTATTTTAAAGGTTAATTCCACCGTAGGTACAGTCACAGACCTTGATGGACTTTATACCATCAATGCAGGTCCTGATGATGAGTTGAGGTTTTCCTTTTTGGGTTTCCAACCTCAAACTATTCGGGTAGGAAATTCTACTGAGGTCAATGTTGTATTACAGGAAGACCTGACCAATCTAGATGAAGTAGTGGTGATTGGTTATGGTTCCGCGACTAAACGCGAACTGACTGGTGCGACTTCCCAAGTAGGTGGAGAGGATGTACAAAAGATGAACATGCCCCGAGTGGATCAAGCACTACAGGGACAGATCGCTGGGGTAAACATTACTACCAACTCAGGAGCTCCGGGAGGAACCTCAAACATTCGTATCCGAGGGATTGGTACGTTCGGAGATAATGATCCGTTGATCTTGGTGGACGGAGTGATCTATGACGCAGCTGGTCTGAATTCTCTAAACCCAAATGACATCGAATCAGTCAATGTGCTGAAAGATGGTACTGCCGGTATCTATGGAGTAAGGGCTGCTAATGGTGTAATCTTGATTGAGACCAAAAAAGGAAATTTGGGTTCTAAACCGAGACTTGATTTTGACACTTATTACGGTGTGCAACAGACAGCCAGTAAGCTGGACTTATTGAATGCCCGTGAGTATGCTATTCTAAAGAATGAGGCTTTTGCGGCAGGCGGTCAGGCGATGCCTTTCAACAATGTTGAATTAGGTGAAGGTACTAACTGGCAAGATGCAGTTTTTCAGGACGCACCAATTCAGGAATACAACATGACGCTTACTGGAGGTTCGGAAAAGACTTCTTATTCAATAGGTGGGTCTTATTTTTCCCAAGAAGGTATAGTGGGTGGACCTAAAGCTAACCTTGAAAGAATAAACGCCAGAATTAATTTTATTACAGAAATTGCTCCTAGACTGAAGTTTACAAATGTTACCCTTTTTACAAGAGAGATGAGTAGCGGTTTGCCTCAAGGAGGAATCGGTTCGGTGCTTTATAATACAATAAATGCTTATCCAACTGAGCCACTTCGAGTTGGGGACAGATATTCCTATTTGAACAATGTGAATGACATCATCAATCCTTTGGCTCAAATGGAAAACACCTACAATGACTCATGGGTCAATAAATTAGTAGGTAAAGAAGAGATTGAATTTAAGATCAATGATAGATTCACCTGGACAGGTAGAGCAGGCTACAATTTCGCCATGGTGGATTTCAAAGCCTTTAATCCACTCGTATGGTATGGCCAAGGTAAATTTGCCAATTCTGCTGCCAACGAGAATCTAGATCCGGTTTTAGTGGATGTAGGAGGGGTAGAAATCGAGAGAGGTGCCAACGTATTTGAATCCAGAAATACCTTTTTGGATTACAACTTGGAGACCTTCTTAAACTACAATCAAAGCTTTGGTGAAGATCACAGAGTCAAAGGGACTTTTGGACTTTCCTTGGTAGGAAACAGAAGTGAAGGATTGAATGGAACGGGTTTCAACATTCCGAACAATGATCTGGCTTTTGCAGATATTTCTGCTAACCAGGCTACTGGAGGCTTTTTGAACAATACAGGCTCTTTTCAAAGTTCTCAGCGCTTAACTTCAGTCTTTGTCAGAGGTGAGTACGATTACAAGCAGCGCTATTTTGTTTCTGCTATCCTTAGAAGAGACGGATCTTCCAACTTTGGCCCAAATAACCGAATCGGGTATTTCCCTGCTATTTCGGGAGCTTGGTTGATTTCTGACGAATCGTTCTTCAATTCCAGTGCAATTGACTTTTTGAAATTGAGAACAAGTTTCGGAGTCTCTGGAAATGATCAGATTGGTCTGTTCCGATACAGAGGCTTGCTGAATGGATCTGCGACTTACGTTTTCAATGATTTTATCATAAACGGAGCTGCGATTGGGAATACCAGTAATCCAGATTTAAAGTGGGAAACTACTTATCAAACTAATATTGGTCTTGATTTTTCCCTTTTCGAGAACTTTGATTTTACAGCAAATTATTTTGTCAAAAACACAAAAGATCTACTTTTCCAACCAGACGTATCAGCTATTTTAGGTTCCTACGGACCAGGCGGATCACCACCAGTAATCAATGCTGGCGATGTGACAAACAGTGGACTTGAATTGGAATTGAGCTACGGAACAAATAATACAACTGGAGCTAATTTCAGATTTGGTTACAACGTTACTTTCGTGAAAAATGAAGTGACTGCAGTGCCGGAAGGCTTTGAATTTATTCCAGGTGCAGGCTTCAGCGTAGGCGGTAACATTGCCACAAGATTTGAGAAGGGTTATCCAATTGGATACTTCATAGGTTACCAGACTGACGGTATTTTCCAAACTCAAGAGGAAATTGCTAACAGCCCAGTTTCCCAACCAGGAGCTCAGCCAGGTGATTTGAGATTTGTAGACAAAAATGGTGATGGGGTAATCAACTTCGGTGATGATTCTGACAGGGAAATGATTGGATCACCAATACCAAATGTAGTCATGGGATTCAACATGAATGTTGATTTCAAAGGATTTGACTTGGGAGCAAATATCTATGCGGCCTTGGGTCAGGAAATTATCCGGAATTATGAAAGACAGCAGATTTATGCAAATCAATTGTCTTACAATATTGACAGATGGACTGGTCCGGGGACAAGTACAGAGATTCCTAGATTAACGACCGGAGCAACCAGAAATAACGTTTTCTCGGACTTTTATGTGGAGGACGGATCATTTCTGAGATTGAGAAATGTGCAATTGGGCTATACCATTCCTAATGCCATCACCAAGAGGATAGGGGTTCAGCATTTCAGATTTTATCTAGCAGCCAACAACCTTGTCACTCTGACTAGGTACCAAGGATTTGACCCGGATGTGGGATCAGGAAATCCACTTTTTGCAGGCGTAGATAATGGTATCTACCCACAGGCACGTTCGTTCATGGCTGGTTTAAATTTTAAATTCTAGAAAGTATGAAAAACATAACAAAATGGTTTCTATTCATGTCTTTGTGGATGGGTACCGCTTGCGATAGTTTATTGAATATTGATCCTGAATTCACTCAGGATGCAGAAAACTTCTTCAATACAAAAGAGGATTTTGACAGGGCCATCATCGGTGTATATGACATGATGCAGCCAGCTTATCTGAATATCTGGATTGGTGAGATTGCTTCGGACAACGCCATTGCTGGAGGAGAAAGTGTCAATGATACAAGAGGTCTACATGAGATCGAAAACATGACTCATGGTGGTGTTAATCAGGAACTAAGAGCCGTAATGCGGGTGAATTACACCGGCATTGCACGAGCTAATTATATCTTTGAAAACCAGGATAAAATTGATTTTGAAGGCAAGGAATTGATTTTGGCTGAGGCCAAGTTCATGCGTGCTTATTTCTACTTCAACTTGGTAACTTACTTTGGAGATATGCCTCTAATCGTGGATAGAAGGATTTCAATTAATGAAATTCCTACTACTCCAAGGACTCCTAAAGCAGAGATCTATGCTCAAATTGAATCTGATTTGGAAGATGCGGTAGCTGTGCTTCCGGCCACAGCTGGCCAAGTGGGAAGATTGACTACTGGTGCGGCCATGGCATTGCTTGGCAAAGTGTTGCTGTATCAGGAGAAATATACTGAAGCCAGTACGGTACTAGGAAATCTGATCGATAACAATCCTGGCGGATATGCATTGTTTGATGATTATAGTACGATGTTTTATGCGGCAAATGAAAATGTTTCTGAAGATGTATTCACTGTACAGTTCAGTGGGCTGCAAGGTGGTGACTATGGCTGTTTGATTTGTTTGAACGGAAATGCTGCAGTTGGCTTCCAGGGAATCAGACAATATACAGGACCTTTTTATGCTGATGGCAACGCCTATAACTTACCTACTCAGGATTTGTATGATTCTTTTGCAGACGGAGATCTGAGACGTGACGCGACCGTTTTGAACTTGGATGAATTTATCGCGGCTCAGCCAAATTCAGATGAAATTACTTACGGCATTGGTGCTGGAGGTCATACGGGCTTTTTCAATAACAAATACATCAAAAGACAAGGTGAAATCGGTCTCCCTGATGATGATTTGACCAGTCCTCTAAATTACAGAGTGATCCGCTGGGCAGATGTGCTATTGATGGCAGCTGAGGCTTTTCAACAATCCGGAAACGACGGTAGAGCAAGAACTGAATTGAATAAAGTAAGAGCTAGGGTGGATATGCCTGCGATTAACAGCTCAGGTGATGCTTTATATCAGGCGATTTTGGATGAAAGAAGGTATGAGCTTTCTGGTGAAGGTTACAGATTCTTTGATTTGGTGAGAACAGGTCAAGCTGCCGATAATATCAGTGGCTTTGTGGTAGGAAAGAATGAATTGTTTCCTATTCCTCAGGTTGAGATTGACTTGGCTGGGGGGAATTGGAGTCAAAATCCTGGATATTAAACATAAACTCAAATGAAATCGAGCATGACTATGCACATCACGAACTGGAATGAGTATAGCCATGCGAGATTCCATCTGACCTTAAAAATCAAATGATAAACAGATGAAAAAATATATAAGATATATAATGTATGTGTTGCCATTGTTCGCATTGGCAGCATGCATGGAGGAATATACATTAGATGATATCCCTCCAACAGCAGAAGAGGCGGGCTTCAGTTTTCAGTCCACTGAGCAAAGTGACAACATCCTAAGATTTACTGCGGATAATGACTTTTTCCTCATGAATTGGGATTTAGGAAATGGAAGTTCAGGTACTGGTAAGACTGTAACTGGGACTTACCCGACCGCTGGAACTTACAAGGTAACCTTGACAGTCTTCAATAAAGGCGGGAGTGTCAGTGCGAGTAGAGAAATTGTTATTGCTCAGACGGACCCTCTTTTACTGGATACCCCTCTTTTCAATAACTTGACTGGCGGTGCAGATGCAGTAGAAGGTAAAACTTGGCAGGTAGATGCTACCAGAGTGGGACACTTTGGAGTTGGGCCAAACCCATCTTCCGCAGCTGGGGATTTCCCGGAGTGGTACCAAGCGCAGCCAAATGAAAAGGCTGGTTCTGGAATGTATACCGACCGCTATACTTTCTTCTTGGACAGTTTTAACTTTAATATGGAAACAAACGGCTTCGTGTATTTAAATGCAGCCCAAGGTTCTAATTTCCCTGGGGCTTTTGATCCTGGTGTTGGTGATCTTTCTGCACCTTATGAAGCTCCTGATGGACTGAAGTGGAGTATATCAGAGCCAGAAGGCGGCTATCCGGAATTGACCATTTCTCAAGGTGGCTTTTTGGGGTATTTTGCTGGAGGGCGAACTTATCAACTCATAACTATAGAAGAAAATGAGATCTTGTTGAGGTTTGTGGATCAGGCTAACACCGGTTTGGCATGGTATGTCCGTTTGATTCCAGAAGGGTTTGTGCCGGATGAAGAGACACCAGACCCAGAACCAGAGCCTGAGCCATCAGGAGATTTTACGCTTGATAATTTAATCGGTGATGGTACAAAAGCCTGGAAGTTAAAACCTGCGGCAGGCTCTTTTGGAGTAGGTCCAAGAGCGGGAAGTGATGAGTTTTTCCCTAATGGGACAGATATTTCAGGTGACAGAGCCTGTTTGTTCAACGACCTATTTATCTTCAACCAAGATGGTACCTATTCCTACGATCCTCAAGGCGATATTTTCGCAGAACTATACATGGGGGTAGAGGATGAAGGTTGCCAGTCGGTGGATAATCTAGCCGATACGCCTGGTGCTGCTTGGGGAGCTGGTTCTCACTCATTTAGCTTTACAGAAGGGACAGATTCTTCCAATGCGCAAATCACTGTAACAGGGACAGGGGCCTTTTTGGTCCTGCCAAAAGCCTTCAATGGTGGAGAATATAGTGCCGGACCGCCGGATGCGGATAAATCTGTCACTTATGATGTCATAGGTTATTCAAACGAAGAAGGAGTGGAGGAATTGACCATTACCATCGATGTGTCTGGTACAGGTGCTGTATACTGGACATTTGTTCTAACTCCAGACACTAACTAAAAATGTTGATGCTAACTAAAATTCATAACACACTCTTTTATTTATTCATGCTTATGGCAGCATCTTCCTGTAATCAGGAGGATGCTGATCAGCAAATTTTGCTTCCAAGTAATTTGGAAGTACTTGTTGAGATGGGCGATAATGGGATAGTAAATGTGAATTTTTCTGCAGATAAAGCTAATTTCTATCGTGTTGGGTTTGGGGTAAATAATCAGCTTCCAGAGCTTGTGACGGGTAATCAAGTGTCCTATCGCTACACGTCCGTAGGAGAATATACGATTACCGTTCAAGCGCATAGCACTGAGGATGATTTTATAAAAAAGGAAGAAAAAGTACTCATTACAGATCAGGTGCTTGGCATTGGATTGCCTACAACCGGTTTTGAGTCTCCTTTGGAGTATGACGGGTATACATTGACTTGGAATGATGAGTTTAATGGTACATCACTTTCTTCAGATTGGGTATATGATTTGGGAGATGGATGTCCGGGTGTATGTGGTTGGGGCAATAATGAATTGCAGTTTTATCGCAGGGAAAATGCAGAAGTGAAGGATGGTCGATTGATCATTACTGCTAGACAGGAAGCGATGGGGGGCAAGAACTATACCTCATCAAGAATCAAAACTCAGGGTAAACAGGAATTTCTATTTGGAAGGATTGACATTCGTGCAGCTGTTCCAAAAGGTCAGGGAATATGGCCTGCTCTATGGATGTTAGGCGCCAATATTTCAGAAGTTAGCTGGCCAGCTAGTGGAGAGATTGATATCATGGAGATGATTGGAGGAGAGGCAAGTGGAAGAGACAATACGGTTCATGGCACGCTCCATTGGCAAAACAACGGAGATTATGCCTACCAAGGAGGTTCTAAGACTCTTGCTGATGGCAAGAAGTATGCGGATAATTTCCATGTCTATTCTATCATCTGGGATGAAAAAAGTATTGCGTGGCTTATCGATGATGAGGAATTTCATCGAATGGATATCTCTTCTTCTACCATGGACGAATTCAGAAAGCCATTCTTCATTCTGATCAATTTGGCGGTAGGAGGTAATTGGCCAGGTAGCCCTGATAATTCTACCATCTTTCCCCAACAATTTGCGGTGGATTATGTTAGAGTTTTCGAGAAGGAATAAAATGTAAGGGGTTTAAGGTAAATTTTGGAAAAGCTGCTTTCAATTGGAAGCAGCTTTTTTTAGTTTAATCTGCTTGGAAATGAATCAGAGTCCCATGGTCTGGTGAAGCTCATAGGGTGTTTTGATATTTTAGAAAAAAAAGGAATCCTTTTAACAGAAAGGTCGTTTTATGATTTCGATGATTTGATTGCTTACCAAGCGGTAGCAGATAGGAAAATCATTAGTTTTGCAGCACCTAATCACCACTACATGTTTTTGGAAATAATTATCGCCATGCTTTGGAGCATTTCTCCATTTGGAGAGGCGAAACTAGGTATCCCTTATGCGTTGCTAAATGATATAAATATCTATTTAGCTTTTGCGCTTTGCTTTGTTGCTAATGTGCTGGTATTCCCCGTTATGTCTTTCTTTTTGGACGTAGTCAATCGTTATTTCTTGAGATGGTATCATTATAAAAAGGCAGCAATTTTTGTCGGGCGTAGAGCAAAAGCGGGTGCTGGCAAAAATGTCCAAAAATATGGATTTTGGGGTCTTATGTTTTTTGTATTGCTTCCAATTCCGGGTACAGGCGTCTATGCCGGTACTATAGCAGGATACCTTTTCGGTATGAACAAGAAAAAGGCTTTTTTGGCAAATACCATCGGGATTTTTATCTCCTGTGTCATTGTATGGGTGACAACTGTAATCGCTATGGGAGGATTTAATTAATTTTTCAAATTATCAAATAAAAGCAAGCGTAGTTGATCACAACGTAAGCACTAGAAAATCTCAGGTGGATGAAATGACTACGCCTAGCTAGACTTCATAGCTTTTTGAAATGGAATAGTTCAATCACTTCTTTTTATGTATTTCGAGATGCAATGGACTACACCCTGCCTTTTGGCAAAGCTGTTGAAATCCCCTAATTGATGAACAGTAAAGTCTAAGCCTTCCCACATTGCTTTCATATGCTCATCCAGCACTTTTAATTCGGTATATTCTCCATGCCCAAAAGTGGGTAAATACACATGCTTGCCATAGTTCTTGCTGTTTTCCACCAAGCAGTTGTTGCAAGTGATATGATGCCAGTTTCTGACATCGGCTACGTCATTTTCCCGAGCTCCTAAACTGAGTAAATCCTTCATCAGACTATTGACGTCCTGATCTTCTGGGTTCTGCAATGCAAGGTTTTGTAGATGCTTGACCGCGATTCTCCTTCCGGTAAACTCAGGGTAGTGAATCAGGGGGTTTCTATGGACAATTACCCCTTGCTTAGCAAAGGATCTGGCGATCTCATCGTATGCCTCTTGCAAGTTGTGGGCGCGATTTGGTAGGCCCAGCAATTCATTTCCCAATTCTGGTGATCCGACCATGATCTCAAATTGACCTTTTTTATTTTTGCCAATCAAACTGATAAACATATCCACATGAAAGATCGGTTGATATGGGCCAGTACCTGCACCAACTATATCTAGAATAAATTTGTCTGCTTCCTGTGTGCCTACATAAGCTGCTAGCGGGATTTTTTTCTTGGTGCCAGCCACAAACATGGGTCTCTTTTTATCTACATAATCATAAAAACTCTGGCGAACCAAGTCCTCCAGTTTTTGTCCGGGGTTGGACCTCAGGGGCAGGGTTTGATCCTGGATTAGGTTGATGGTGTCTTGATAATAGTCCTTGCCAAGAATCCAAAAATCGTCTGCGACCAGGCAATTTCCACCCTGGAAAATCAATGGTGCTTGGCTGGCGTGAAGGGAAGTATATTCTTCTATACTATCGGCGATCAATTGATCACCAGAACGAGGGAATTCCCAGGGTTCCATCAGGTAATAGGTATCGTCATGAGCATCTTTCAGTGCTACATAGGCATCCTCAGCCCAATCCGTAAAATCAACATAATTAGGAATTGGAACCCAAGATATAGACTGAGAATCATGGCCAATGGAAGTAAACCATTTTTCTATTACTGCCCGGTCAGTTTTATAATGAACGATAATGAAATTGGTGCCTATCCGGAGTTCCTTAATCAAGGATTGATAAGCTAGCGTTCTTTCAGAATCTCCTGAGAAAGGAATAGAAGGAAAAGCAAACAAAATGGTGTCAATACCACCTTTGTATGAGCTGATTAACTCGGGGATCTGTAATCCGGGTGTTGGTTGGAGTTCTTTGGTCTCGAAGCCCACAGAACTGCTAGCTCCTCGTGTCCCCGATTTCTTTAGCTTATCACCAAAGATTCGCATGTCTTTGGGAGCATCGGGGTGTATTGCAAAAAAGATGGATTGGTTAATCATATGCATTGGATTAGGTATAAAAATAATAGCTGATAAAATTTACTGCCTTTCTTTCAGAATTCAAATTACTGATTGCTAGGGTGGTAGTTGGTATTGGAGCTGAGTAGGAATAAATATTAGGGCAATTTCTGTTTGTGCGCTGTAAAGGATCCTTTTTAAAAAGAAGGATCTTTACCTTGACTGGAATTATAAAAAAGCTATAAGTACATCTATATTTCAATGCTTGGAATCCCACCACCTTGGGCAGGTACCCGTGATTGAAGTTGATTTTTGGTAATCCAAAAGAAACTTTTGACTCGGTGTTTAGTACGAATTCAATTGTCTCTAAAAATGAGATGCGAAATCTTTGATACAATTGGTGCGAGTATATAATTGTATATGATTATATCTCATTCAGTATTCTATTAAAAACTCAATATTGAAAATAGTCCATTGAGATTATTGCAAAGGATATTCCGATTAGTTTATTTATTACTTACTCCAGTAATTACCTAATTAAGACAGGGATATAAAACCCTTTAATCTTATTGTCAAAGGTTACCACTCCACGTTGAAATTGAATAATACCATTAGGACTAAACTTACGCGAAATATGTGCTGGAAGTGTAATAGGGCGGGGTATTTCCAAGGTTTGTATCATCTCCATCTCTGAACCATCATAAGACATTCGCATGAATGTTTTTCCATTTTCGTCTTCGACTAGGGTTTGTTTAAATTTATAGGTCGAAACAGATTTCCCTTTGGAATCTTCCATAAAATCACCAAAATCTTTATTTCCTTTTTTTGGTCGATTTTTATTTTCCAAATATTTTTTCGGCGACATTCCTTTATCAAAGCTGCTTTCGGCCTTGATTCCGTTGACCACCAATCCTGGTCGTCCAGTCTCCCAAGCATTATTCATCTTGAACTCAACGTACATGCCTTTTCCCTCTACTTTGTCATTAAGAGACAACTCCAGGCCTGAGTAGTCTATTGAATTTATGGAAAAGTCGAAATCAACTTCTTCACTAATTTCAGCAGTTATGGTAGGTATAGGAGGAAGAGGCTCTCTAATAAATCCCATCCAACCTAAACTGGATAGAATGATGGCGGTAATAAAAATCCCAATCTTTTTCATCCCTTTTTAGTTTTCTTCAATTTACGGAACATTCGCAATCTCTTCAAGAGTCTCTTTGATTTCTTTCAAAATTGTTTCTGCTTGTTGAGCATCCATTTCAGCAGTCAAATAGTTGAAATCTAGGCCGATAGAACCAAACAAAATTTTCCCAAAGGCAGAAAATTCGGGCCCTAAAGGATTATTTGAAATAAAGGCATTTACATTATTTAATTGAATAGATCCATACTGAGGTTCTAAATCTAATTTGCCGATAAAGCTGAGTGCCACTAGCCCGAGTCGCATATTTTTTAGCTTCAGAACCATCTTGATCACATATTTGCTCATTTTAGACATCATAAATACATCACCTTGCCGACTTGCCTTAACAATTGTTTTGAAAATAGTTTTGGCCAATGGAAAGACAGACTGGTTAGGTGCAATTGGTATACTGAATCGTAGCATCGAAATGTAACAACCCAATTCTTGATCAGAAACAGGGGGATCCATCGAAGAACGAAGGTCTGCAAAACTGATCATTCTAACCAAACGATTTCCTTTATCAGAATGCCGGTGATGATATACTTTTTGAGCAATGGTCGCCAAAAGCACACTGTTAAGGCTAAGACCTTCTCGTGCGATTCTGACACTTAATTTTCTGGATACTTCCGGTGACAACCTGAAGCTTAAAATGGCATTGGTTGACTTTAAGGGAATCGGTGCGGTCACTCCCTTACTTTTATAGTGCCATTCTTCTTTCATTTGCCTGCCCAAGAAAGCTACTAGCCGTGTAACCAAATTCCATTTTTGAAAAGAGGGAGGGAATGTTGAAATTATGCTATGCTCCGAGGGCCTCGGAAGTGATTGCCCCCCTGCAAGGCTAAGTAATTCGTGAAGTAGCAATCGTGCTGAAATGCCATCGATGATTGCATGATGAAAACAAACAATCAATTCACATTCAGTTTTTTCAGGACTAGGAAGGTACCAGCATCTCATCAGTGGCCCAGCTAAGTCAAAGGTTGTGTTCAACGCATCTTCTGTAACACTTCGCCAAGAATTCTTATCAGTTCGACTAATTAAACAAAGTTCTATTGGTGAACTAGCGATTAATGGTTGGAAGTAGAATGCACCTTTTTTCTTTACTATTCCAGACCGAAGTAATTTGTGTCGAGCTTGCAGTTGTTTCAACGCGTCTTTTAACGATTCTGAGTCTGGTCCTGAAGTTAAATGGAGTGCGCATACGACAGCCAAAGGAAATGCTTCATTAGAAAAGGTGAATGCCTGTTCAATTTCGCTAAGGATTCTTAAGTAGGGTTGCTTAGTGTTCATGCATAATCAAAAATAGAAAAACCAGAAGCGTAGTAAAAAATAAATTTTTATTTCTGCTACTGATTTTTATTTCCAAAAGTTTCAGGTTCCCATTTATTCAATTTTTCACAATTCTTTGAACACTAAAGGTTTTATTAGTTGCATTTAAAAAAAGAGGTGCAATCCTTCGAAGTGACCTGTTTTTGGGCAAGGAAATTATAGTGTGATTACAACCTACAATAGGAAGAACGATCTGATTACACCTAAGGGGGGATGGTAGAGTTGGATATTTGATAAATTGTTTTGTAGAGCCAATTTCAAATTGCATAGGATATTAGGGTATAGTAGCAAAGCCAGTCCAAAGAACGATCTGACTACTCTCAGACGAGAAGTTTGAGTAAAGGACGAGGAAGTAGGGCAAGCAAATTACCCCAACTCTAATCAGAGTTCTGACTAAATAAAAAAGGTAGATATTCTAAGAAGTCTTTCTGCAGGTATACTTTTAATTTTTAAGAATTGCATTCATAAAATAAGATTTATGAGCGGATATTGTAATATTGAGTAGGTTCAAATGAATAGCAAAAGTATATGACTTTAGATTACCCTTCGATCTTGTTTTTCTTAGCACTGAATAATTTATTCATTATTGCCCTATACATCTATCAGTATTTTTTTCATCACAAGCAATGGTACCTGCTTTTGGTTGCATTAGGGATTGGCTTTCAAGTGTTTGCCATAGTTATATTTAATTTTAGAGAGGCTTTTCCTCCTTTACTTCCAATACGAATTAGTAATTTCCTTATGATTTTCAGCTTTCCACTGATTTCGTTTGGTCTTCTATCTTTCGATGGTATCATTAGAAAAAAGCTCCTGTGGGCTTTCACTGCCATTGCTTTTTTGGTTTTTTTCGGCTCCTTAATTGTCGAAGAAAACAATACAATGCTTAATGTTATTCGAATATCATCTTCTTCAATTTTCTTTGGGATTGGGTCTTATTACCTTTTTACCAATACGCATAAGTATAAATCGGCTATACTGATTAGTGGCGTACTTCTTATTTACTCGATATTCCAGCTCATCCGGGCTTTTAATATTTACCAATTAGGCCAAACTTATATTTATACGACTAATTCACTGGTTGGCAATTGGTTTTTAATCATATCCCTCTTCGTTATCAGTGGATCTTGCATAGGTTTTATCATGCTTCTGAAAGAAATAGATCAAAAAACGATTCTTGAAAAGAATATAATAATTGAACATAGTAAACTAAAACTAGAAGAATTAAATCAGACCCAAAACAAGTTATTTTCTATAATTGCTCACGATTTGAGAAACCCATTTAATAACATCGTAGGCCTTTCAGAACTGCTTAAAGAAAGTGATACTGATAAAGGACAAGCCATAGAATATGCTGATCTAATCAATTCTACCGCGAAAAATACCTTGAATTTGCTTGATAATCTGTTGAACTGGGCAAAATCACAAACAGGGGAATTAAGTTTTACCCCCTCGAAAATCAAACTGACGAAAGTTATTTCTGAAATTATTTGGCTGAAAGAATCACTTGCAAAGGCAAAACACATTTCTTTGACTTATTCTCCAACCCGTGATATTGAACTATATACTGATAGAAATATATTGGATACCATTTTACGGAATCTGATTTCGAATGCGATAAAATTCACCAAACAAGGAGGATATATTATTGTCCTAGCTACTGCTGATGAGCATCAGGTGCAAATTTCTATTTGTGATAATGGAGTAGGGATGAATCAAGAAACGATTCGTAAGATCTTTGATCCATCTTCTACAATGACATCACTAGGTACAGAAAATGAAGGTGGATCAGGTTTAGGTCTTGTTCTTTGCAGAGAGTTTGTAAAAAGACTTAATGGACATCTTTGGGTTGAAAGTGTTGTGGGAAAAGGAAGTAAATTTATTTTTACCCTACCGTTGACTAGTGGTGCAATGGGCTAGTTTTAGGTATTACCTGCTAGTAAATGGAGAGTTTCTCTTATACGAGCAATCTGACTACCCGCAGATTGGGTAACTCTTATTTTCAAATTGTCCTTTCTTTCTCATCAGACCTGGTTTTGGTGATTTATCATCCAATTAATTCCATACTTATCCGAAAACTCACCAAAATATGCTCCAAAAAACATGTCTGCCATGGGCATGGTGACTTTTCCTCCAGTAGATAATTCATTGAATAGACGATCGGCTTCTGCCCTGGTTTCAGGTTCTAGGCAGAGATGCATGTTATTTCCTTTAGCTAGTGTGAAGCCCATTTCCTTAGGAGCATCAGTCCCCATTAAAATGTGTCCACCTAGAATTGGAAGTTCTACATGTAGCACCATTTTTTTAATTTCCTCTGCTACCGGTGGATGCCCGGCTTCTGCTGGAATATCACCAAATCGTTCAATACCCTTTCCTAGAAAGGCTGTTCCGAACACCTTTTGATAGAATAGAAAGGCCTCTTCTGTTTTTCCGTCAAAATTCAAATAGCTTGAAACACGCGCTTTGTTGCTTTTTTTATTTTGCTGGCGAAGTTTGAATTGTGCCTCGATGTATTGGTCGAGGTTTTCCAACGCCATAGAGAACCCTTCTTTGAAGCCCATTTGAATAATTTTTTCTAAGTCAGCAAGGCTCTCGTATGTAGCTACAATGTTGACGACTGTTGTTTCTCCTTGGTCAGAGAAGTTGTTAGCCCAATGTGTCCGGGGCATTTCTTTACTGACCTCTCCTTTTTCATCACAAAAAGCATCCAGACCGGAAAACATGGATTGATGCACAATTTTGTGGTAGTCATTTCTACACCAATGCGCTTCATTTTCTGGACTGATCATGGTGTAAAGCCACATTCCACCCTCTCTGAAGTCCATGGACTTTGTTCTTGTTTGATAAGGTTTCGGCGCCCACCATAGATCGAGAATTTCAGGATTTGTCCAAGCCTCCCATACCAATTCCACGTTGGCGGCAAACTCACGGGTCACATTTACCGTGTTGGTATCCTTGTTGACTGTAAATTCAAATTGCAGATTGCTTTTCATTTTCTTTTGGATTTTAATTGTTCTAAAACAGTATCAAGTTGGTCGAAACGCTGAGTAAGTAATTGCTTAAACTGTTCCAGCCATTTTTCTATGTCCTTCATTTTAGCAGCATTTAAATGATAATTAATCTCCCGGCCTTGTTGCTCTTGCTGCACTAGTTCGCATTCCGTGAGAATTTGCAAGTGTTTGGAAACTGCCTGCCTGCTCGAATTAAAATGATCCGCAATGGCATTGGGAGTCATGGCACCTACTGCCAAAAGCATGATTATTGCCCGTCGGGTAGGGTCAGCAATTGCCTGAAATACGTCACGTCTGGTTTTCATTTATTCTCTATTCGCAACTAAATGGTTGCTCAAATATATGCAATTATTTGATTGCGCAAAAATGTGCGTGAATATTTTTGGTTTAATGGAAGGGGAAAGGGAAATAGTAGAAATGTGAAACTGCTCTGACTACACCGATAACGGGATTACTCATAGGCGAAAAATCTTACTACATCTAGAGAGCTTGATTTAGTAAGGCCTTTAAATCGATGCCGTAGGTATGGTCGATTGACTAGCCAGACATTTCAATGGCTGGTCAATAGAAATGAGGTTTTTTAAAATGCCTTTAGGCATGGTCGATATTGATTAATGTCCAATTATAGACAGAGTTTATGCAATGAAAATCGTCCGTCCTTTTGGGACTTTGCCAGATCAATTTGCTATTAATAATCCCAGAGGTTGAAACCTCTGGCAAGGATATGGACCGTCCCTGTGGGACTGATAAGTAAGAGGCCAGGAATTAATGCCGTAGACATGTCCGATTTATTTCGATGTAATCAAATTTCCTAAAAGGAATGAAATCCCAAATAAAAAAGGCTGAATTCTAAGGAGTTCAGCCTTTATGCTAATAAGATTATATGTATATCCGCTTTTGTGCCAGTATGGAGTCAAAAGCAAAAAAGATAAGTTAAACTTAAGAATTGAGGCCGCTTCGGTCTTCGGTCTCCCGATAGCTCGGGAGGTCTTCCAACCAGATAAGCAAAGAATTTAAGGTGACTGGCATCTTTGCGGATAATTAAATAAGATTTATTCGAAATCTATTCTTTGGTCGTTTCAATTACACCGCGAAAATAGCCTAGGGATTCGGCAATTCCCATAAATGGATTGTCCATATTTCTCTCGTGCTCTAGACTGCACACTCCAGTGTAACCTACTTTTCTGATCATTTTTACCATTGCCGGAAAGTCGATTACCCCACGACCTACTTCGAGTGAATAACCAAGCCTTGTTGGTCCCGTCACGTCTTTTATGTGCATATCAAATACGCGTGTGTGATATTTTTCCATATCTGCTACTGGGTCTTTACCGTTACGTGTGTCGTGGCCAATATCCAGGCACATTCCCATTCTAGGATCCAGATCTTTGGTGTGGTTCCAGACATCGTCAGCATCTTGGTAGATTTTAATATCTGGCCCGTGCAAATGGATTGCGAATTTAAAATCATATTCTTTCACTTTTTTATCGACGTAGGGCAGAAGCTCAACATTGGGAACTCCCACGATTAGCTTTACACCTACTCTTTTTGCGTAATCAAATGCCCTGTCGATTTCTTCCTCGCTTTTCATATAAATAGGGCCAACGGCATACCCTGTGATATCATGGGCTTTCAGTTTTTCATGAAAAGCAGCAATTTCAGCATCGGTGCTAGCCATCGGCAAATGAAAATCTTTAATGCATAGATAATGTACATCTAGTGCTTTTAAAGTTTCGAGCGTCTTGTCCAGATCAAATTTCACAAAGGTGTAGCCGGCGATTCCAACTTTGAAAGTCTCACCAGTTTCTGGTGGTAGCTGTGGTCCAGGTCTGTTTTCCTGTGCTTTGCAAACCATCAGGGAGAAGGCAAACAAAAGGGTTAAAAGGGTTGATTTCATCTGTTTTTAAGTTGTTTTTAAATGGCAAATAGCCTGTCCCGTCCCGATAGCTCGGGTTTCATCGGGAGAATGCCTTTTATAATCGTCTCTCTGTTTGAGAACTTTTCTAGTAGGCTTTTAATGAGGTTTTTTTAGGAGTTATTTTCAGCCAATTTAACGAATGCAGAGCTAAGAGAGCATTTGAAGTTTACAAATAATACGGAATCGTTTGCTTTAATCTGGACTGATAGGTATGCGACGGTGTTTTCACCGAACGAAACTGGGTGTAACTACAGCTTTATGTCAAATAGAATTTGTAATGCACTTGATTCCAATTATTTTCATTATATAAGTGACGCATACCAAATCAAGGCTCAAAAAGATGCCTCATTTTTTGACCTCTCAAGTAGTGGTTTGTGCGGGTGTTTTTTCGAGATAGGATTACCATGATTTTACTTTGGAGAATCTGACTTACCCTTGAAAAGGAAAGAATTTGTATTTATATAGCTATACAAACATGAGTAAACATATTAACTTAGTAGTTCTGTAGAAAGGCGAGGCTTTCGTCTATCGATGAGATGAATCAACTTTACACAAGCTTTGAAGGAGACTTACCGGTACTTTGCGTGTCATATGATATGTGCGGCTGATTGTGGATACGGATCGACCGAAAAGCTGGTGCTGGAGTTTGGTTTGTTGAATTAACTTTAATTTTCTGGACATCATGCTAGTAGGAATTCTTCTCTATGTGGCAGGTGAAATAAACATATTGAATATCAGTATTTTATGGAGAGGGTCATTAAAAAAAATGACCTAAATTTGGATTATTAGTCTGAGGGGGGGTATTAAGACTGAAAATCAATGGGTTGGCCGACTTTTTTTGAGTTTTTCAAGGGTCAATCAGTCCGGCCTTTTTTTGGACTGAGATATTATAAATTATTAAACGATGAAAAAGATGATTTTAAAGCTGGGTATTTTGAGCCTAGGGATGATGAGCATGTTTTTAATAAATCCCTCTAAACTTGAAGCGCAAACAATGACATGTACGCTAATACCAGATAGTATTACTTATTTCCCTGATGGAATGGTTTGTGCTCTTTACGACTGTCCAAATGACGAAATCGTCCAAGCTTGTAATCTTCCCGAAGTACCAGTTATAGGTGATTAACATTTAACTTGGGATAAAATCCATTCGTGGGTTTTATTCCTTTTTCTATTTATGAAAAGATTGATACTATTTGAAGTTGTATTATTGTTTATTTTTTCTTGTGGTGATAAGAAACTTGAAAATCTCGATTTGCCTCTTGAAATTATTTCCTCAGATACAACTTTCCTTAGTGTTGGTTATACACAATACCAAAATGCTAAGTTTCATGTGAGTGATCTCGGGAATTTTCTTATAATCCATCAGGATCGAAAATTGTGGACGTTTCATTTTAAATCAAACACTATAGTAAAATCCCTTGATTTAGACACTGTGCCAATTGTTTTGCCTGAAGGAGGAATGTTACATGCTAGATTTTTTGAAAAGGATAGTTCTTTAAGTTTGTTTTTTCCTCAAAGGTCAAAGATTGTTAATGTTGACTATCACTATGAAACTGTCAAAGAAATTGAATTAAAGGGATTGTCTGATATTGATTTGACCTTTGTGTCTAAAGGAGATCATTTTTTCATTAATCAATCTTTAGAGTCTGTTTATATTGGTGTAATGAATATTCAGTCTAATAACCAAGAAATATTTTTAAATAAAACCAGGTTTATAGCAGAATTTAGTTTAGAGACTGGTGAATTGATAAGAACATTTGGTCAGTTTGGGGAAAGAAGGAAAAAACTGATGGAAAGAATTCTGACAGAAGGTATTGTTTTAATTGACTACAATAGTGAGAATTTTTATGTCCGAGAAGTAGCCGGGGATCCAGCTATCAGTCGATTTAACCTATCAGGAGATCTAGTTGCTGAATATTCCTTGGGTACGGAAAAAATATCCTATGTATTATACCCTCTAGTTAACGGTGATTTTTTTGAATCTCAATCAAGTGACCAGTTTTATTCAATGAAAATGGCCTCGAAGGAAAGAGTGGTTTCCAATACCTTATCTAGAAAAAAAATCAATAATAAATTCGCATTTGAAAGTTATTTGTTGGTTGAAGATCTCAAAGATTTGAAAACCTACTCTGTAGAAACACCAGCTTTTCAAAAAATTTTACACGCAACAGAGTCAAAAATTTATTTAGTTTCCAACCATCCCACCAAAGAAGATTTAATCTTGGTGACCTTGGAATATTCTTTAGGTGATACTTAATTATGAAGGATTTAATTTAAACGAGAGATCCCTCTGTTTGAGAACTTTTCTAGTAGGCTTTTTATGAGGTTTTTTTAGGTGTTATTGTCAACCAATTTAGCAAATGCAAACCAAAGAGCGCACCTAAGCAGTACCTATTACTACGGTATCGTTTGCTTTAGTCTGGACTAATAGGTATGGTACGGCGTCTTCACGGAACGAAACTGGGGTAACTACAGCTTTATGTCAAATAGAATTTGTAATTCAATTGATTCCAATTATTCTCATTATGATTCTACGCTATTCTGCCACTAAAGAAATTTTAAGGGATTCAATTTATACGAGAGATCCCTCTGTTTGAGAACTTTTCGAGTGGGCATTTCATGACTTTATTTTAGGAGTTATTTTCAACCAAAATAGCAATTGAAAACTAAACTGAAGTCCTGTTGTCAACCTCAGATTAATTGATCATTTAATATTGCTCAAGTAAACTTTAATTTCTTAGGTGGCTGAGCTATGCTGTGCTCTTATTTTCTTGTAAATAATAAGCTCTTGAAAGCTAACGATAGTCTATATGCCGGCGCACTGCATTTTTATTTGACTAGAGCTTACTATTGATACATGGGGATGAATGAAATTGTCATCAAAAAGAAATTAGTGTAAGAAAAGGCGTAAAAAACAATCCAGTCAGTTGTTTTAGCCTTGGGTCATTCCGCGACAATTGTTCGGAGTAAGGCAGGCAGAAGTAACCAAAGGTAAAAGCGATCAGATAAACTAAAGTCGGAGGATCAAGCCCAAAAAAAATCAGTAAATTTTAAGCTTTTACTTAAGTTGATCGTATTTAACTGAATTACGTTTGGTCAAGCATGAAATCTATAAAACCTACGCTCAAACATATTTCAACTCTAGCCTTTTTCTGGATAATCTCTGGGTCTCTTTTTGCTCAGGACAAAATCGAGCGCGAGCTTCGTGTGGAGGAGAAAGTAGTTCCTAAAGTGGCGAGAGACTGGCTCTATGATGCTTTTGAGACTACAAAAAGGCCAAAATGGTATCAGGAAATTTTCGAATCAGGGTATTCTTATGAAGCCAAATTCAAGTTGAAAGGTGAATTTTATAGTGTGGAATTTGACTCTTTGGGCTTGATTCAAGACGTAGAAATTGAGATAGATTTTAATGAGCTTCCAACCGAAGTTCAAACTGGACTGGAGGGTCATCTTTCTGCGGATTATAAAAGTTCAGATATAAAACGAATTCAAATTCAATATTCTGGCAAACCAGATGATCTGGAAGATTTTTTTGATGAAAATAGTTTGGAAGGAATTTTAATCCGTTTCGAAATAGAATTTATCGGTCCTGATGAGACTGGAGGCTTGGAGCTATTTGAGGGCTTATTTTCTGAAACAGGCGAGCTTATAATGAAGCGTAAGATAGTTTTGGTGCCTACTGAAAACCTTTTGTTTTAGGATGAGAAAATTTTACCTGACTATTTTCTTATTGCTTGTTAGCGTGGTTACCTCTTTTGCGCAGGAACGCCAGTTCTTTACGGGGTTTTTTCCCGAAGCGACGATAACTAAGAATTTTAAAAATGATCAAAAGATACTTTTCAAAATTGAGCATCAGGATGTTTTCTATAACAATTCCGACGATCAACGAGATGAAATACAATTCACCCACTATAGGACGGACTTGATGGGCTTTTATGATTTCAAATTAAACCCTACAAAAAGTGTCGCCTTTGGAGTATTTCATAGAATTCAGGAGGGGGCAAATGCCAATAGGATTATTCAGCAATTTGCCTCAGTAAACCGGCTGAGAGGGCTGAAACTGGCACATCGTCTCAGGACCGATCAAACTTTCACTAAAGGTGAATCTTTAGAAATCAGACTTCGGTACAGGATAGCAACGGAAATACCGCTCTCCGGGAGCAGCTTAGACCCGGGAGAGCATTATTTGGTATTGTCTAATGAGCCTATTTTCAGTTTTCAGGGAGGTGAGTTCGAAATCGAAAATCGCTTGGTGTTTTCCATTGGTAAACTGATCACTTCCAGTCAAAAACTCCAATGGGGTTTAGATTACCGCACTGATAAATTTATTCAGGAAGGTTTCCGAACTCGTCTTTGGGCGAAGGTCGGATATTTTTATAGTTTTTAGCTTTGGGCCAGTCTGTGAGCATTGCAGGGAGTAGGGAGAATAACTCAGTTGCGATGAACGATTTGACTATGTCGAGAGGGGGGTGAAAGCTCTCGCCTTTTGCAAGATGCTCTGACTAGTCCTCAATTTTTCATCAAAGTCACAAGGTTTACTAGTCCTGAATACAGCGAAACGAAATTCAGGGTAAGTTAGATTGAAGCTGAGCTTTGGAGTGCAAACTTCACCGTCGGGATAGATTGTCGATGTTCAATCTGGAAATACCATAAAGTCGGAAGACGCCGTGCTTGCTACAAATACTCATACTATTTCAGTTTCAAGGAGAAGGCTGAGCGCCTAATTCAAGAAATTGAAATGTGAAGAATATAATTTTGTTTTTCTTAATTTTTTAGTGTAAAATGATTACTCATTTTCAGATATTAATGAGAAAAATATCGTTTCAAGGTTGATAGCTGGAAATCAATTTCGATCGAAATGCGACGATCAACACGAATTAAACCGAATTAAATGAGCAAAATACTACTTCTACTGATCCTCACCTTCTTTGCCTTGACTACTCCTTCAAATAGTCAAACATTAGTTGGTGATAACAACCTGCCTAATAAACTCAGAGTATTTATCGATGGTTGTGATGGGAGGGATGGAGGCTGCGATATGGATTTTATCAGAACGGAAATTACTGCGGTGGACTTCTATAGAGATAATCAAACGGCTGATGTCTTTCTGTTGATTAACAATAACAGATCGGGTGGTGGTGGAAGGCAATATCAACTTTTGTTTATAGGTCAACAAAACCTCCATGCGGGAAGAAGAGATACCCTCTATGTAAATACCATACAGACGGATACCGACTTTGAAGTGCGGGAAAAACTTACCCGGTTTATCAAGTTAGGATTGGCTCCATTTGTTGCAAAAACCAAAGCCGGAGAGGGCATAGAAATCAATATGAAGACTGGCTCCGGCAATTTGGAAGATACAGTGCAGGAAAGCGTTGACCCTTGGGATTATTGGGTTTTTAATGTGGGTAGTGACGCCAACATTGAGTTAGAGGAATTGAGCAGGGAGATCAATTTTGGGGGAGAAATCAATATTGACCGAATCACCGATAAATGGAAAATATCCCTATCCGGGAGAATAGATGAAAGGCTGAGAAGAACGATTCAAAAAGTACCAAGAGTGGATACCAATGGAAATCCGGTTATTGACGAATCCGGTATCCAAATCATCGATGATGTGGAGAATAAATTTGATGTATCAGAATTTGGATTCAGTCATCAGCTTGTAAAGTCTATTTCACCCCAATGGTCTTATGGATATGATATGGCAGGTCGTCAGAATACCCGCTTTAATTATCAGTTTCAGACCAGCTTTAGGCCAGCTTTAGAGTATAATTTTTTCCCGGAAGCGGTGCAGAATTCCAGATTTCTAAGAGGGAACTATGGGATTGAAGTCAGAAATAATAGATATGTCGAAGAGACGATTTCGGGGGTTTTTAGAGAAACTAGAGTACTTCATAGTTTGAGAGTCAGTCTGGGTCTAAATCAACGCTGGGGTAACCTGGAAGTGGGATACCGTGTGAGAAATTACCTAGATGATTTTAGCTCTTGGTCCACAGGTTTGAATATTAGTGCAGAAGTCCGTGTCACTGGGAATTTTTCTTTCTTTGTGCGGGCAGAAGGTAACTACGTAAAAGACCAGATTTACCTGGCAGCAGGAGATTATACCGAACAGGATATTTTGAGCGGAAGGGTAAACCTACCTTCAGCCTATACCATCGATACCAGGTTTGGGTTTAATTACCGCTTTGGTTCAAATCTCAACAACTTTGTGAATCGAAGGTTTTTTGGAAGGGCCAATTTTGTTGGAAATGATTGATTCTAGGGATTAAAAGACCCTAATCGGTCGACTTTGCAGTTCTATTTCATGGAAGAGGGAAGTATGAGTTGGTTTCTGGTTGCAAATCGGCTGGGATACTAGGGTAGGAAAAGGCCTCAAAAAATCATTCTGTGAATGATTTTAGCCTTGGGTCAGTCCCGACAGCTGTACGGGAGCAAGGCGGACAAACTACACCCGGTCCCACGAACGATTTGACTACGCCGAGAGGGGATAAAAGGATTTCCGACTATATAGTTCCCAAATAAACAGAATCTGATAAATCTCTTTTTTTTGTCCAAGCATTTTCCTGACTGAAGGCAATCCATGCATGCCATTTCGTATCCGCTAGTGTACTTGAGATGGGAATAACATGATTTCCTTTGTCTCTTGTATTCCCGAGAAACTCCCATTCTGAACCTCTTAGAATTCCTTCAGCTGAAAGCAGAAAGACAAAAACTTGATCATAAGGGGTGGCAGATGCCTGCCAGGAATTGTCAGTCCAGGTGAATTGTACTCCCTCAGAAACCCGCGCTACTTTAGGGTCTTGAGGTCCTAGAAGACTTCCCCGACTCACCTTTACCAAACTGATATCCAGTACTTTTGATGCAGTAGTGCCCTCAAATTTGAAGGAGTTTTTCATCGTATAGGATACAGCTGCATGGTAAGGTCTGCTTGCACCATTTACATGGTTTTGGTAGCCAAAGCGTAAGATATGCGTGATGTTTTTGAGGAATTTATGTGTTTGGGTATTCACCGACTGCGAGTGACGCTTGATTACCGATGTTTTTGCTTTGGTGCTTTTACTTTGCTTGCCGGGCTTCCTGCGGGCATAGGTTTTTCCGCCCACTTTGTAAAAAACCAGATCTCCCACACTGCCTGATAGCCCCTCTTGGATTGAGTTAGTAATTCTTGCCATATGCTTACTAGTTGATATACAGATGAAGATAAAATATCAATCGTGTGAAACCAATAAAATTAATTTTTAATAAAAAATCTAGCATAGTTTAAACAATGTAAAAGCAATAATTAAAAGGTTAAATACTGTTTAAGTATTGTTTTAGTATTGGTCATAATATGGTTTAAAAATAAATCTGATTGATCTAACTGGATTAGCATTGGGTTAGGGACAGTGGGAGAACTGGCTTATAGTGCATAGAAATAGTATAGGAATCACTCAAATCAATATTCATCCAGCACCGACAGCTCATCTAGCCTACTGTTCTTCTCAAACCAGCGCTTATACCAGAATTCTACATACATGTGATTGTTTTTCCAGAATAGCTCCTTATTTTCATCTTCCATGGCTTCGGTGGTATCAGTGAGTTTCCGGATGTATTTCAACTCGTTAAACATCTTTTTAATGTCTTGTTTAGTGTATGCCGGCTGGCCGAAACCGCCTTCAATAAAGAATTTCTTTCCGGCTTTTCTTTGCTTCTCTGTGGCCCCATGAATGACTGAATAGCTAAGTTTCCACATAAAATCCATCAGTATACGTTCAGGCTTTACATTCAATATTGCACAGAGCATGCGGAAATTGCTTGGAATAAGTAGATCCAACTTGCGCCATCTAGAGGTATACATATCGCCTATTTCTGCATATTTTTCATTGGAATCTATCAGGGTGGTTTTTGCCTTCTTTTTTTTCATCACGAGCTTGTTTAGTCAGGTTATGAATTTGCATAAGTGTTGCGGCATATGGTATTCCTGGGAGGGATATTTTATTCAGCTTTGGGAATCAATAGAATCTGTATTGCGAGATAGATATAATATCGTCCGCCCCTATGGGGCTTTGCCATTTCAACATGTCATTCAAATTCCAGAGGTTGAAACCTCTGGCAATAAAATCGCTCGTCCCTATGGGACTCGTTAATTGGAGATTTGTTGTATCAATGCCGTAGGCATGAGCGATGATCTAGCCAGCCATTTCAATGGCTGGGGAAAAATGGAATAAGGTTTTTACAAAAATGCCGTGGGCATGGCCGATATTGATTAAATTAGTTTGAAGAATTAATGTGAATCTATTATGCCAAATACCTATTCAAAGATGTATTGTCAGGCAGTTTTTGCGGTCAAATACAGGAAAGCAGTTATACAGGATGTTTTTAAGAGTGAGCTATACGGAGTAATAGGAAACCTAATCAATGAGACTGGGGCGAAGACTCTAATTGTTAGCGGCCATTTTGATCATGTTCATTGTTTGTTTCAGTTCTATCCAAAACAAGCAGTTTCTGAAATCATGAAAAGTGCAAAAGCAAAATCTTCCAAGTGGTTAAATGAATCAAATTTTCTTGAGCATAGGTTTGAATGGCAAGTTGCATTTGGTGCTTTTACTTACAGCGAAAGAGAGGTATCCAATATTTTTGATTATGTGAAAAATCAGGAAAAGCATCATGAAAAGATGACCTTTAGAGAGGAATATCTTGAGATGCTAAAGGCTCATAAGATTGATTTCTTACCCGAATATCTTTTTAAAGAATTAGAGTAAATATCGTCCGTCCCTATGGGACTTTGCCTGAGCTATTTGGTATTCAGAATTCCAGAGGTTGAAACCTCTGGCAATAAAATCACTCGTCCCGCTGGGACTGATTAGATATTGGTGTAACAGTAATACGCTCTATGTTCCTGATAAAAAAAATTGGGGTCAATGCCGTAGGCATGACTGATCATCTAGCCAGCCATTTCAATGGCTGGTAAATGGTAAATCCATGATTTGTAAAATGCCGTAGGCATGGCCGATATGGTTTCATGTTAATTCCATAAAAGATTTGTTGATAAATAGATATCGTCCGCCCCTATGGGGCTTTGCCAGATCCTATTGTCATTTAAATCCCAGAGGTTGAAACCTCTGGCAATAAAATCGCTCGTCCCGCTGGGACTGGGGAGGAGAAGAAAGAACGGTTTTTGGTGATTGCCATAAATTAGCTAGCCTTCGATTACAGAGAAATATGAATTAGATTCAGGGCTCAATGCCGTAGGCATGACCGATCCTATAGCCAGCCATTTCAATGGCTGGTAAATGGTATATACATGATTTGTAAAATGCCGTAGGCATGGCCGATATGGCTTCATGTCATTTCCATAAAAGATTTGGTGGTAAATAGATATCGTCCGCCCCTATGGGGCTTTGCCAGATCCTATTATCATTCAAATTCCAGAGGTTGAAACCTCTGGCAATAAAATCGGTCGTCCCGCTGGGACTCATTAATTGGCCATATGTAGATGAATGCCGTAGGCATGACCGATTACCTAGCCAGCCATTTCAATGGCTGGTACAAATGGTAAACGGATGGTTCACAAAATGCCGTAGGCATGGCCGATATTGTTTAATATCAATCCAATTATAGATTGAATTTCTACAATAGAAATCAGGCTTGGTGCTCAACTGATATCGTCCGCCCCGCTGGGGCTTTGCCAGATCCTATTAACATTCAAATTCCAGAGGTTGAAACCTCTGGCTAGGATATGAACCGTCCCTCTGGGACTGATAAATTGGCCATATGTAGAATGAATGCCTTTAGGCATGACCGATTAGCTAGCCAGCCATTTTAATGGCTGGTGAAAAAAATGGTTGATGATTTATAGAATGCCATAGGCATGACCGATATCAGTTGTAGCATATGATTTGCTCATCATTCCTCCCTGGCCTGTATACAACCAAAATCTCAATTTTTAATCCCCCATCCCCGACATCTTTTGTCTGGTTTTATCAGGTAATACAGCCATTTCCTTGCGGGTATCCTCCCAAATGAATAAATTAGTCTAAACACTTTGGGCAGATTTTGTTAATTTCCCTTTCTAATACCTCAGAATATGAACGAAAAAATCCACCACGGCAGGAATATCAAGCGTTTTCGTGAGATGATGGGCATCAAGCAGGAGTCACTGGCCTTCGAACTCGGGCCTGACTGGTCCCAGAAGAAAATCAGCCTGCTTGAGCAAAAGGAAGAAGTGGAGGAAGAACTCTTGCGTCAGGTGGCGGAGATTTTAAAGGTTCCGGCTGAGGCGATTAAAAGTTTTAATGAGGAGCAGGCGGTCAACATAATTGCAAACACTTTCAATATTGAGAAAGATGCATTTGTAGGTAATACCAAGCCGACATTCCACATCAATCCACTAGAAGAAATCAAGAAGCTCCACGATGAAAAAATTGCCCTTTACGAACGGATGCTTAAGGAAAAAGATGAAATGATGGCCAGGTTGGAAAAGTTATTAAATAAGCAAAATCCTTAGGCTGATCCATAAAATCCTTTTTGAACCATAGAGAAGCACAAATTCTATTGGATATGAAAGGGTAGTTACAAACTTAGCTTTGACGAACGATATGATTAATTCCAGACGGGGTTGTAAAGAACGCTTAGATGAACGACCTGACTACACGAAGTCGGGGTTAGATAATCAATCTGACGGCACTTAAACGGGTGATTATTTTCTTATAAATAATATTTGATGAGCTATCATTTCAATGTGATTTTGAAAGCACTTGTTTATTTCTTCTATTGTCGACAGAGCAATATCATAATCATTAACATTTAGTGCAAAATGAGCATGAGGGATTATATTATCTATCGAGTGCTTTATATGTAAATGTGGACTGCGTTTATACATGCCGTGAGTTTCATCATTGTCTAAAGGGTCAGTATGAAGAAGTATATATTCTTTGTCCGAATCACTTAAATATATGTGGAAGTATATTCTATTTAGGTTGTAATCTTGTTTTGTTCCTGTTACTTTTTCCCAAATCTCGTAATAACTTGCCGTGAATAATTTATTTTTAGTTTTAAAGCGTTCGTTGATGTTGGATTCATTGTTGAATTGAGTGTAGTTAGTGATTCTAGAACTATCCGTAACGCAAAATATAATTTTGTTTTCGCCAAAGTTCGAAGGTACCCTAGTAGGATGAATACTATTGTTTGCAGCAATTTTTTTTACAATATTCTTTATCTGCTTTACTCTTTTAGAGCTTAATTCGGTCTCAGTTATTTTTATTTTTTTTATACTCATATACTACAAGCCTAATAATTCGAGTTCCGTTGGATTGAGTTTGTAAAGGTCACTTGCAGTAAGATTGATTTCTGATTCAAGATCTAGTTTCTTTAGTTCATTTTTCTCTATAATTCTTTTTTTAACCAATAAAATCATTTTAGAGACTAAACTTGAATTTTCAGTTAATGTAGGGTCAGGCACAGGAGTTTTACCTAGTAGGTTTAAATGGAAAATATTATATCCGCTTGATTGTTTGTGTGCTTGGAGCGATAGAGCCCAATAGCATGGAACAGAATTTAATATTCCTAAAAAATAGAATAATAAATCTGGGTCTAAATTTTCTTCCTTTAAAATAAAATATGGTGATCGTGACGTTGCAAATTTCCCCTCTAAATCCAAGGCAAATTTAGGAGAGATTGAAATATATGGACATACTATTTTCGGTGCATTAATGTACTCTGACCTCCTTGGCCTATGTAGAGACCACCATACTCTTTTTTCTTTCTTAACATCGGTTGATTCAGTATATATTTTCTTCTTTTGGGTTTGCATATATTCCCATGATTTCGGGAATTTATCTTGTAGATTTTCCTTCGTAATTATTATGTTATTAGTATAAGGATAAAACAACACCTTTTGAGATTTTTTTGATATAGTAAATCTTTCAATTTCTTTGTCGGGAAGGAACGTTTTATAAATATCTTTTTCCTTATTATCTATTGAATTTGAATTTCTTATAAATACCTCGTCATTTCCGGTTATTATGCCTTGGTTTACTTTTAAGAAGGTATCGATATTTTTGTTGCTCTTTAATTTATTTAAAAGATCAAATTCTGGTTTGTTTAAAATATACCATTCCTCGTCGATATTAAAATAATTTTCTGCTTTATAAATTTGGTATTGCCTTTGGTTGGTTTCGTTTTCAATCAGTAGTTGATTTAATGCTTCTCCTACAGATGTTCGGCACTTTAATAACCAAGTATAGGTGTTTAATGATTTTAGATGGTCTTTTTTTCTAAAAATTAATAGCATTGTGTATGTTCCAACTTTATCAAATACATTAATTGTTGATAAATCTGCAACTAATTCTATATAACAATGATCGAGTAGATAGTTTCTAAGTTTCTTTGAGCTTTTGGCGGTTAAAAAATTATGTGGTAAAACAAATAATCCTAATCCATTTGGGTTTAATATATCAACGGATAATTTAATAAATGCTTGATAGGTGTCGATTTTCCCGTTATTAAGTCCTTCAAGAATGATTTTATTTTTATTAGTTTCCTCTTCAGATTTATTATCTTGATTAATATATGGTGGATTAGAGATAACTATATCAAAATTTTCCTTCTTTTTTATTTTTTCTTGTAATATGGTTAGAGAATCTCCTGTGATAATATCTGGCTGCGCAAAAGTTTTATTAAAAATATAGTGAAGTAATGTTAATGATAAGTTTGTTGCTAAACAAGCATTTGGATCTAGATCAATACCAGTAACATTGTTAAAAAGTTTGTCTATATTAAAATTTGATTTTTTCGATATGCGCTCCTCTATTTCAGTTTCTAATAGCGTCCTTAAAAATATTCCCGAACCAACTGATGGTTCTAATATTTTCAAATTGTCAAATTCACCGTCTGTAAACCTTTTGCATATATATTTTGAGAAGAAACGTGCAATGTACTCAGGAGTGTAGTATGCTCCGTTATCTTTATTTATTTTTTCTATTGGTATTGGAGTGAAAAGATTACCTTGATTATTGCTTTGAACTACACTTAATATTGAAACATATTTTTGATATATTCTACTTAATGCTTGCTTAGTCATTATAGAGAAATCATACCTGAATCTGTTGTATTCATTCTCATAAAAGCTATAGAAATATCTTTTTAGAATAGAGTTATCTAACCTGTTAAATAATTTTACTTTGTCCTTTGGAACTATGTGTTCAGGTATTTTTATTGAAAGTTTTTCTTGAGCTATCTCGAATATGTTAGAAATGTTAATGTCTTTGTTTAAAGATAATATATCTAGTAATATGTTGGTGTGAGAATCTATTTCATTTGCTCTTTTTTTACTGTCTTCTATTGACCTTAAAAAAATTGTTCCATTGAATAAATAAGACAGAGTAACTAAATCAATACTATTGTTTAATTCGGCTGAAATGATTCTTTTCCAATTTGATATATTCTCTATTAATACGTCATCTAAAGCTCTTATGTTTGAATTAGGCTTTCTTTTAATTACTTCATAGAATGTGGATACTTTTAAGGCTTCTTCTTCATTTCCAATTTCTATCTTTTTTGACTCAACTTGCCTATTTTGTTTATTCAGTATAAAGTAATAATTTATATACCTATCATCAATAGTTATGTGCCAACCTACTAAGTTGTTATAAGAAATTGCTAATAGATTTTCTTCCTCACGCGATGTTAACTCTTCATTTCTTTTTGTGAGAAATGAAATTATTGCTGAGTTTTCTAAGCCATGCTCAATTACAAGATATCCATTTGACTTTTCATTGGCTGATGGTTCTATGAAGTAACTTGGATTCCAACCTAAGTGCTTAGCAAAATTTAGTACTAAATCCTTTGGGTTATCTACAGTAGTGTGGCTTGTTAGTTGGCTATGTATGCTACTTATATAGGTCATTTTATCGATGGTGATCAAAAATGTTATGAAACTTTACTTTCTAGTTGACGATTTAAATTTTTTAAAGATAATAGTTACTTTTAGAAAGCCATTTTAGTTTTTTAAAATATGACAATATTTGTCATACTAACCTTTGTTTTATTTTCTAAAAATCACAAGATTTGTTGAGTAAATTTCTGTTTTTGCTGGTTATTTTTCTCTAATATAACTATTAATTCCTTATTAGTAATTTGTAATCCAGTATTTCTTAATTTGTAATTAGATGTTTTCTTTAAATCAACAATCCCTTTGGTGGATGTCCAAAGGGATTGTTTAATTCATGTTTTTTTAAAAAATTAGCATTCATAATTCGCCTCAACCCACTTCCTCGCATTCACAAAAGCCTCCATCCATGGCGTGAAATCATCGCTTCTATCTGCAGGATAATGTGCCCAGTTCCAAGGCTTCAGGCTTCGCTCGATATGTGGCATGATGGCTAGGTGACGGCCATCTGCGGAGGCGATACCTGCCGTTGCATGATCGGAACCGTTTGGATTGCCAGGGTAAGCTTCATAGCTGTATTTCATCGCGAAGTTGTAGTCGCTTTCTGCTTGTGGAAGTGAGAACTTGCCTTCACCATGCGCCACCCATACGCCCAATCTCTGTCCGGTAAGTGAGCCTAGCATCACAGACTCGTTTTGTGGGATGGTTACGTTCACGAAGGTGGATTCAAACTTATGCGATGCATTGTGTAGCATCTTTGGTTTTTCGGAATGATCAGGAGTGACCAAGCCTAATTCCACCATCAGTTGGCAACCGTTACATACGCCCAAACTCAAGGTGTCAGGTCTTGCATAGAAGTTGTCCAGCGCTTGCTTAGCCTTAGGATTGTAGAGGAAGGCACCTGCCCAGCCTTTGGCCGAACCCAAGACATCTGAGTTGGAGAATCCGCCTACGAAGACGATCATCTGCACATCTTCCAGGTTTTCACGACCTGCGATTAGGTCGGTCATGTGAATGTCCTTCACTTCGAATCCTGCGAGCCATAGGGAATAAGCCATCTCACGGTCGCCATTCACGCCTTTTTCACGGATGATCGCTGCTTTCGCCTTGCCTTTCGAAGTTCTGAAAGGATCTAATCCAGCTGCTGCAAAGTTACCTTTCCATCCTTCTGCAAACTCAAATGCAAGCGGCTGATTTTTATAATTGTCAAAACGGTCTTTTGCCAATTGCTCACCGCTTTGCTTTCTGTCTAATAAATAAGAAGATCTGAACCATACATCACGAAGCTCTGCGATGTCCAGCGTCAGGTCTTTTCCTGCGAACTCGATGTTTCCAGAATCAGTCACTTTTGCCAGTTCTACATAATCGATATCAGCCTCTACCAGTAAGGCTTCCACTGCGTGATCGTCGGCTACCTGAATCAGGATACCTGGATTTTCTGCAAAAAGTGCTTTCACCATGTCCGGCTCATGCAGACGATCGATTTTCACTTTCAAGCCTACCTGCTGCACAGGGAAACACATTTCCAACAAAGCTGTCACCAATCCACCAGAAGAAATATCATGACCAGCCATTACCCAAGTCTGATCGATCAGATCCTGAACGGCTGTAAATGCTTTCGCAAAGTATCTAGGGTTTTTGATGTCTGGAGTTTCTGTTCCGACCTTGTTCAAGGCCTGATAGAAGCTTGATCCAGCCAGTTTGAAGTCATCCTTAGAGAAATCTATGTATAGGATTCTACTTCCTTTGATAGGTTTCAATGCAGTTTTCACTGTTTTCTGCACATTAGAGCATTCGCCTACGGAGGAGATAATCACCGTTCCCGGAGAGTACACCGTTTTTCCGTCAGGGTATTTTTGCGTCATGGAAAGGGAGTCTTTTCCCGTAGGGATATTCACACCCAGATCTATCGCAAACTTCGAAACGGCCTCAACCGCTCTATAAAGTCTATCGTTTTCGCCTTTATTCTTTGCTGGCCACATCCAGTTGGCAGAAAGGGAAATTCCCTGCAAACCATCCTGAATATGTGCGAAGATTAAGTTGGTCATCGCCTCAGCAATCGCCAATCGGCTACCCGCCTCAGGATCTGCCAAAGCTGCCACTGGCGCATGGCCGATGGAAGTTGCGATTCCTTTATTTCCGGTGAAGTCAAGCGCCATCACGGCCACGTCATTCAGCGGAAGTTGGATCTCGCCGACGGTCTGCTGGGTCGCCACACGACCAGTCACGGATCTATCCACTTTATTTGTCAACCAATCCTTACAAGCCACTGCTTCCAACTGAAGCACCTCGCGAACGTATCCTTGGATCAAGTCAGCTTCATAGCTTGCTTCCGCAAAAGTTGCATTGGTCGTATCGTCTTCCAAGATGGTTTTAGGCGAAGAACCGAACATGTAGCTCAGGTTCCAGTCCACTGGCTTCTCGCCGGTTTTACCATTTTCAAATTTGAAATGCATGTCTCCAGTCGTCTCGCCCACCACGTAGAATGGCGCACGCTCGCGGTCAGAGATTTGATGTAGGGTATCCACATCCTTCTTGCCGATCACCAATCCCATACGTTCCTGAGATTCGTTTCCGATGATTTCCTTAGCGGAAAGGGTAGGGTCACCCACAGGAAGTTGGTCGATGTGGATTGTTCCTCCGGCGTCTTCCACCAGCTCAGAAAGGCAGTTCAAATGTCCGCCAGCTCCGTGATCGTGTATGGAAATGATTGGGTTGTTTTCGCTTTCGGCCATGGCGCGGATCACGTTGGAAACTCGCTTTTGCATCTCAGGATTGGATCGCTGAATTGCATTTAGCTCGATAGCATTGGAAAGCTCACCGGTGTTCAAGGAAGAAACCGCCGAACCGCCCATTCCGATTCTATAATTGTCGCCGCCCATGATCACAATCTGATCACCGGCTTTTGGCTCGTCTTTTTTGGTGTATTTGGCATTGGTGAAACCCACTCCACCAGCCAGCATGATTACCTTATCAAAACCATGATGCTTGCCATCTTCCTCGTGCTCGAACGTCAAGAGAGATCCGGAGATCAGGGGTTGACCGAATTTATTCCCGAAATCAGAAGCTCCGTTGGAAGCTTTGATCAGGATATCCATCGGGGTTTGGTACAGCCAAGGGCGTTCCTCCAGCTTGCTTTCCCAAGATCTTCCTTTTTCGGAGCGTGGGTAAGAAGTCATATAAACCGCCGTTCCTGCCAAAGGAATAGAGGCTGTTCCACCCGCCATACGGTCTCTGATTTCTCCACCGGCACCGGTTGCAGCTCCGTTGAAAGGCTCCACGGTAGTTGGGAAATTGTGTGTTTCAGCTTTCAGGGAAATGACGGTGTCGATCTCTCGGGTTTCGAAGAAGTCCGCCTGATGCGCAGTTTTCGGCGCGAACTGCTGGGCTTTTGGTCCGCCAACAAATGCTACGTTGTCTTTGTAAGCCGAAGCGATCCGATTGGGATGCGCTTTTGCAGTTTCTTTGATGAGTTGGAAAAGTGTCTGTGGCTTTTCTACTCCGTCTATGATAAAAGTACCGTTGAAAATCTTGTGACGGCAATGCTCTGAGTTCACTTGGGAAAATCCAAAAACCTCAGAATCCGTCAGCGGTCGCTCCAATTGCTTGGAGACATTGTCCAGGTAATCGACTTCTACCTGACTCAGCGCCAATCCGTTTTCCTTATTATAAGCAGCGATATCGTTCACTTCTACGATAGCTTCTGGCTGCAGGTGGATATCAAAAATCTCCTGATCCAGTCCATCAAATGCATGCTGAAGCATTGGGTCAATCTGATCTCCTTCATTTAGCGGGAAAAACTCCTCGATACGGATGACTCCAGGGATTCCCATGTTTGCGGTGATTTCCACGGCATTGGTGGACCATGGCGTAATCATTTCCTTGCGGGGTCCTGAGTATTCTCCAGAAAGTGAAGGGCTGCTGATCGCTGTGGCTCCGCCGAAAAGCCAAGTCAGCTTTTCTAAGTCTTCGGATGCGAAAGGTTGTGGAGATTGTACAGCGTAAACGGTTTTTTGAGGGGATTCAAAGAAGAAAATCATGTCCTTTGGCTGGTAAGATGCAAAGGTACGGAATTGAGGGGGAGATTGAAAGATTGAAAGATTGAAAAATATCGTCACTTGAATGGCCTTGATTGGCGCAAGTCTCCTGACTTGTGCCTATTACAATGCAGTCTTCAGACTGCAAATTTTTGGAATTGAAATATGAAGTCAGGAGACTTCATTAATTTAGGTCCAAGTCATGAGACTTGAACCAGACCATTTGAACAACCGGAATTGATTGGCGCAAGTCTTCAGACTTGTGCCTTGTTCAATGCAGTCTTCAGACTGCTATGCTTTGAAATTGAAATGGAAGTCCGGAGAATTCATTATGGTGGATCCAAGTCTGAAGATTTGAACCAGACGGGAGACTTCATTAATGTAGGTCCAAGTCTGAAGACTTGAACCAGACGGGCTGCATGCAGGTAGGCTTAGACCAAATGGCACTTAAAGAAACAGCCCCGATCACTCAGGGCTGTTTGAATTTAATATTCGTCTTCGTTAAAGAAGAAGTCGTCTTTGGTCGGATAATCAGGCCAAATTTCTTCGATGGTCTCATAAGGTTCGCCATCATCTTCTAATTCTTGAAGGTTTTCTACTACTTCCATTGGTGCGCCGGATCGGATGGCATAATCAATTAATTCATCCTTGGTGGCTGGCCAGGGGGCGTCCTCTAGATAGGATGCTAATTCGAGTGTCCAGTACATAATGTTTATTTTAAAGGAGTTCCGGAGTTTAAGGGTTGCAAAATTATTCTTTTTTTGAAATATCCAATTGTGTATTTACTATTTAAAAGAAAGTTGTTTTAAAATATAATTTTTAACGTCAACCTTCCGCTTTACAGCAAATAGTTTTTTCTTCATCATGATGTCAAAATCAGCTGACTGAACGCGGAAATTCTCCGTATTGTTTTGTGCCGCTTCCAGCTCAGTTTGATCTCTTTTCAATAAATCTTTTAGTAAAGCCGTTTTTATCTGAATTTGTTCCGCTTCTGGTTTTTCGTCGAAGTCTTGGTATTTACCATGAACCAATTTTTCCAAGAATGCCTTCTCAAATACGATGTCGGAGAAGAATTGGAATGATCTGACGATCAAATTTGCTTCTCTCGGCTTGCGTGGTGGTAGTTTTCTCCACTCTTCCTGTATAGCCTTGGCTCTACCGATCAGTTCATAAGAAGTTGGTTTTCCTGAAAGGGCCTTGATCTCCTCTGTTAAGGTTTCTACTTTCCTCATTAGTTCCCGAGGGTTCATTTGAGGACCAGTTTGAAGCGTTCTTTTATAGCGAGAGAAAATTCGGTTATTCAGTTTAGAAAACTCATCCCAAAGTGGCTGACGTTTTTCTGCAGGCACTTTTCCAGCCTCTTTCCATTGACGTTGGATTTTCTTGGAGATGTCAAAGGCTGTCTTAGCATCTGGAAAATCATGTGCCTCTCGAGCTTGCACGACCAGTGCCTCGTACACTTTAATGTTTTCTTCTGCCTGAAGGGCTAACCCTTCAAAGAAATGCCTTCTGTTTTCGAAGAAATGCTGAACAATATCATTGAAAGTGCCTTCGATTTCTTCTTGATGTTCTTTATCTACAGGGCCAGTCTTGATCCAGCGAAGTTTTAGTTCCTTGTAAAACTCGGTGGTTTCTTTCCAGTCAGTATCGTCTTTTTTCTCTTCAGCTTCTAGAATTAACCCTTTTTTTACTTCAAGGTTTTTGGTACGGTTTACCTGTATGATTTCATTCAGGTACTCCTCTTGTTGGCTTAGGTCCTTGATCAGTGGTTCAAAATCCCCCAATGCATCAGATTGCATAAGCGATTCTCTAAGGTGAATGAGTTTCATCAAGAAAGAACCTTTGTTCTGGTTTTCTTGAATGTCATTTTTGAGCTTCTCTACTTTTTCCTTGAGCTGCTCAAATCGATCCTCAAAATACTTAAGCGTAGAAGCTTCATCTTCTTTTACTTCACCGATTATCCTATCGTCCTGCCCCAAAAAACCTTTCAAATAAACTTTGTCGTTTTTGATATATCCATACGGATGCTCCATTGCTCTACAGTAGGTTAGGTGGCGGTTTTCGAATTTCCGCAAATTAATTAATTCAAAAGCACTTATCCTAAGAAAGCGGTTTTTTTGCCATCTTTGATTCTTAAGTGCAATTTCTAAGTAAAAATATAACGCATGAGTTCAGAAAAAATCATCTTTTCCATGGCAGGAGTTTCAAAAATCTATCCGCCACAGAAAAAAGTCCTCAAAGATATCTATCTCTCATTTTTTTATGGAGCCAAAATCGGGGTTCTAGGTTTGAACGGTTCGGGTAAATCCTCCCTACTAAAAATCATCGCCGGAATGGATAAGGAATTCCAAGGCGAGGTTGTTTGGTCACCTGGCTATACTGTAGGGATGCTGGAACAGGAGCCAAAACTTGATCCTACTAAGACTGTGAAAGAAGTAGTAGAAGAAGCGGTTTCTGAGACTGTTGCTTTGCTAAAGGAATTTGAGGATATCAATGAGAAATTCATGGATCCAGCCTTGATGGAAGATCCAGATGCAATGAATGACTTGATCGAGAAGCAAGGTGAAGTGCAAACCAAGTTAGATGCTGCCAACGCATGGGAATTGGACACTATGCTGGAGAAAGCAATGGACGCGCTTCGACTGCCGCCTAGTGATGCCAACGTAGCAAACCTTTCTGGAGGGGAAAAGAGACGAGTGGCACTTTGCCGTCTACTTCTTCAGGAACCAGACGTGCTCCTTCTTGATGAGCCTACCAACCACCTGGATGCGGAATCCGTGCATTGGCTGGAGCAGCACTTGCAAAATTATAAGGGAACCGTCATTGCTGTAACTCACGATAGATATTTCTTGGATAATGTAGCCGGATGGATTTTGGAGCTTGATCGTGGGGAGGGTATCCCTTGGAAAGGAAATTATTCTTCTTGGCTGGATCAAAAGCAAAACCGTCTGAAGCAGGAGGAGAAAACAGAATCCAAGCGACAGAAAACGCTTGAGCGAGAGCTGGAGTGGATTAGGATGTCGCCCAAAGCCCGTCAGGCAAAAGGTAAAGCACGTCTTAACTCCTATGATAAGTTAGTTGGAGAGGAATCCAAAGAGAGAGAAGCGAAACTTGAATTGTTTATTCCCCCGGGACCGCGTTTGGGAGCGAAAGTGATCGAAGTTAATGGTGTGTCCAAAGCCTACGGAGATAAACTGTTGTTCGAAAACTTGACTTTTGCCTTACCTCAAGGTGGAATTGTGGGTGTGATCGGGCCCAATGGTGCTGGTAAATCCACGCTTTTCAAATTGATTACGGGACAAGAAAAACCGGATGCTGGTAATTTTGAAGTTGGAGAAACGGTTCAACTGGCCTATGTCGATCAGGGACATGATATTTTGGATCCAAATAAAACAGTTTATCAGACGATCTCTGAAGGAAACGAGCTGATGAAACTAGGGAACAAAGAGGTGAATTCTAGAGCCTATGTTTCCAAATTCAACTTTGGTGGAGGAGATCAGGAGAAAAAGGTGGGAGTACTTTCCGGTGGAGAGCGTAACCGAGTTCACTTGGCGCTGACGCTAAAAGAAGGCGGTAACTTGCTGCTTCTCGATGAGCCTACCAACGACTTGGATGTGAATACACTTCGTGCGTTGGAAGAAGCCTTGGAGAACTTCGGTGGTTGCGCCGTGGTAATTTCTCACGATAGATGGTTCCTGGATAGAATCTGTACACATATTCTGGCTTTTGAAGGAGATTCTCAGGTGGTGTGGTTTGAGGGTAACTTCTCCGACTACGAGGAGAATAAGAAGAAGAGATTGGGTGATGTAGAGCCGAAGAGGATTCGATACAAAAATCTAAAATAAGAAGTCAGAAAGCTAAAAATAGTAAGCAGTCGCAGTGTTCAGTCAGCCTGAGCGGAGTCGAAGGCAATAATTCAAAAGTCTGAAGAAGTAGGCAGTGGCAGTGATCAGTATTCAGAAAGGTTGAAGTATAAAATCAGAAATCTGAAGTGATAAAGCTGCATTGCTAGTTCTTCGGTGGATATCCTGTAAGGTATCACCCTGAGTGAAGTCGAAGGGTGTTATTGATTAGTATGTTAAAAATCATAAAACCTCTTTCAATCTGGGTTATCAGGATTGGAGGAGGTTTTTATTTTTTATAGGTTTAGTTCAATGAGACGATTTTTACTACTAATAATAGCTTCAAGTTTATTCCTGATTGTTTCTGCATGCAATCAGGAGAGGAAAGAAATCCAGGAAGTCGATGTCCAAGAAATACTTGTAGATATAAATAATCCCAAGTCTTTAAAAATGTCACAGTTTTTTGATACCTGCTTTATTGTTCCTTTAGATAATAGAGAATTAGTCGGAATTGTGAGTGAGGTGGACTTTGATGAAGAGCAACTTCTGGTTTTGGATAAAAAGAAAATGCTGAAAGCTTACTTGTACAATTGGCAGGGTGAGTTTATCAAGTTTCTGTCTAATGGAGGAGAGGGTCCCGGTGAATTTAAGTGGCCTAGTGATGCACAGTTGATTGATGAGAAAGAGGTAGTGATTTACAGCGCAGGGACTCATAAGTTGCTTATCGTCGACCAAAATACAGATAAGACCAAAGATGTTTTTCTTGATTCAATTACTAGTTTGTTTGACTTTAAGTTCTTTGACAGGAAATTTTATTTCCTACGAGCGAATGCATATGGTAAGAATGAGTCACTCTTGGTTTCTGATGTAGGATTTCAGGATTTCAAAGAGATACTAATTCCTGAAAAATTTCTTTCTAGGGATAAAGCATTCCATTATAGATCAACGAAGTATAGTTTTATATATCCCAAATCCTCCGGAAATGGTTTTTATTTTTCTGATGTGGTGTCTCCTTATTTTTTGGAGTATGGCGGAGATACGTTACAGAAAGCATATCACGTCAGATTCTCAGGTAGGGAGTTGGATTATAGTGATATCGACAACGGGACGGATAGGTCTTTTTACAATATAGCATCACGGGATAATCTGTTTTATTTTGGGAATGCTCTTTTTGAGGGAGGTGATTTATTGTTTTTGCCTGTGATTGAAGGCATTGCTGTTCGTACGGCTATCTATAATAAGGAAACCGGAAAAAGCATTTATGTAAATGAAATTGATGATGATCTTACAGGTTTTCCTTCAGGCAATGCATTTGCTGGTGAGGTATCTTCCAAGCCAGAGTTTTATGTGAGAATCATACCTGCGGCTGTTGTGGATGAGGTGCTGAGGAATTCTCAAGGCATGGCTAATTCATACCTTGATTTTTTAAGGGAAAAGGATATTAAGCGAGATGATAACCCGGTATTGTTTATCTATCGATTCAAAGAGGAGGTTGATCTTGATTGAAGATAGTAGTTGCTATGGAATAGGTTTGTTTGAGTTTCTATAGTAAATGGCTTTTATGTCCATTTATGGCTCAATCCTCTAAAGTTTTTAAAAAAGTAGTGCTCTTTGATTGAGATCTCTAGATGAATGGTGAACTGTCAAAATATCAACCTGATTATCTACTTTTACATGGTAAAGGATTACATAACTGCCTTCAACAAGTTGTCGGATATTTAAATCACCAAAAACTTCTAGTTTTTGACCAGCGAGTTGAAATTGTTTCAGAATATGGGTTCTCTGCCTTATTATTCTTTGGATCTGAATTTTAGCATATCGTTTGGAGTCCTTACTAATATATTCGGCAATTTCTTTCAGATCATTTACTGCTTGATCCGTCCAATTTACTCGAACCATTTGTTGACTTCTTGATCTAGTTCTTCTTCCGAAAGCACTTTGCCTTCCTCCGAATCTCTGAGCCCTTTTTCCAATTTCTGAACTAGAATTAAATGCTCTACCAAGTCGTCTAAAGAAAACTTCTCTGGAAGCTTCTCTAATTGTTTTTTTACCAATGTTTTAGTTAACATATGAGTCGAGTTTAATCAAATATAAGGATTTTAGGAGTGAGGAGTTTTTTTTCTAACCAAGTCTAAATGTAGGTGTTGTAAATTTTGTTAAAGAATGTAAAGCTTTCTTTGAGTCTTTTGATCAAACTTGGAGGAGGTTTTTATTTTTTATAGATTTAGTTTAATGAACCGCTTTTTAACTTTTACCGCATCACTTCTTATTTTGACTTTTTTCTCCTGCAAGGAACCAGATTCCGATTATGAGGGAGTAACTACCCAGGAAATATATGTAGATGTAAGTGATCCGAAAACCTTTAAAATGTCACAGTTTTTTGATACATGTTTTATAGTTCCTTTGGATATTAAGCGAGATGACAATCCTGTGCTGTTTATCTATCGATTCAAAGAGGAGGTTGATCTTGATTGAAGATAGTAGTTGCTATGGAATAGGTTTATTTCAGTTTCTATAGTAAATGGCTTTTATGTCCATTTATGGCTCAATCTTCTAAAGTTTTTAAAAAAAAATTACTTCCTCTTTAACTTAATCACCGTAATCTCCGGCCAAATCCCAACTCTTCCCGGAAAGGCTAAAAATCCAAATCCACGGTTGACATGCAAGTAACGTCCAAGTTCCTCATACAATCCAGCCCACTTCGGATAGCGAAGGGAAGCGGGACTCCATTTGATAAAACCGGGGATCTCGATCCCAAACTGCATCCCATGGGTATGTCCACTTAGGGTTAGATGGATGAATTGGGAGAAATTTTTCACCTGCTCGTCAAAGTGAGAAGGATCGTGACTCATGAGTATTTTAAAACTTTTATCGCTCAGGTTTGCCGTAGCTTTCTTTAGGTCTCCGTATTGTCCAAATCCCTTTCCCCAGTTCTCCACACCGATTAGATCTACACTTGCGCCTCCTTTTTCCAGATTGATATTTTCATTGCGCAAAAGTGTGAAACCCAATTCTTTTTGGATTTCGTACAGACGCTGCATATTGGCTTCTTTGGCCTCCTTACTAGGCCAAGACACATAATCCCCATAGTCATGATTTCCTAAGATGGAATACTTGCCCATGGGAGCTTTCAGCTTTTTGAATGTGTCGATCCAAGGTTCCATTTCCTCCGATTGGTTATTGACCAAGTCACCAGTAAAAAGGATAACATCCGATTCTTGCTGGTTGATCAGATCAATGCCATATTCCAGTTTCTTTTTATTGTCAAAACTTCCGGAATGTATATCTGAAATCTGGGTGATAGTAAATCCGTCAAATTCCTCCGGCAAGTCATCGAATTCCAGCGTATGATTCACTACCCGATAACGGTATTTTCCTATTAATACGCCATGCAATATTCCTAAAAAAGGAATTGCAGAAATTATCAATGCAGTTTGGCTTACAAATTTTCTTCTATCTGCTAGAAAATCCCCTTCCTGATGGCCAGCGACCGAATAAAATATCCCGGTTAAAAAGCGTAAGATATCTTCCCCAAACATAAAGCCTAGGACAATGATCTTAGGAATCAACGATAACACCAGCAGGGAGATAAGTCTTCCAAAGTTGGGGCTCAGATTACTTCTGCTGAAGGTCAGAAAACCATAGGCTACAAAAAGGTACAGTGAAATAGAAAAAATCCAGAACCCTATCTTAATCCAGCTTTGCTCAGGGAAAGTAGTTTTGAAAGCCTGATACGAATACCAGTCGATAAGGAATACGATGACTAGGAGGATTGTAATGCGAACCAAGTGAAATTTGTTTAAATGTGGTATTAGGATGACTTGCTAGGGATGTCAATATAGAATAAACACGCTACGCAAGAAAATGATTAAATGGTTGAAATGGATTCAAGAATTTGTCTTGAATAAAACAGAGGATTTACTTCGGTGTTAAGTGATTAGGCCTAAGGATTTGTAATTTCGAAAGTTGATCCGAAGAGTTAAAATCTTCAATGTCATACCTACCATGTTGATCTGCCTGATTTAAAATCCTGCGATCTTGGCGCAAAATTACAAATCCTTAAGAGCTTGGTTATTTTCTGAAAGTGTGAAATTCTAAAACATTTCGAGATAATAAAGACCTCAAGCGATGTTTTAAAATGAAATAGAAAAACTCAGTATTTCTTCCCTAGGCGATACTTTCATTCCTCTTTTTCGTTTCTTTACGGCTGAATTATTTTGTATTCAGCCTATCAAACCTATGAGACAGTTACTCCTAAGACCCGGAGCAGAAGAATTGACGTATGAGATTCGTGGAATCGTGAAGAAAGCACGTCAAGTTGAAGCTTTGGGTTATTCTATGACTTGGGAAAATATTGGTGATCCCATCCAAAAGAGCAATCATGTGCCTGATTGGATGAAGGAAATCATCGCTGACCTGATGAAAGACGACAAGACTTATGGTTATGCGGATTCCAAAGGGATGCTGGAAACGCGTAAGTTTCTTGCGGATCTGAATAACGAAAGAGGTGGAACTCAGATCACCGCAGAAGATATTTTGTTTTTTAATGGGCTGGGGGATGCTATCGCAAAGCTGTATCAGTTTTTGATTCCGACGGCACGAATTATTGGTCCTTCACCAGCTTACAGCACACATAGTTCTGCCGAGGCCGCTCATGCCAACGCTGCACCAATTACCTATAAGCTAGATCCTGATAATCAGTGGCTTCCGGATATGGAAGACCTGTATTTGAAGGTCCGCTATAATCCTTCTATTGTAGGAATTTTGATTATCAATCCAGACAATCCAACTGGAATGGTGTATCCAAGAGAGGTTTTGGAGGCATTTGTTAAAATAGCTGAGGAGTTTAATCTGCTTTTGATCACGGATGAGATCTATCAGAATATAACCTACAATGGCATCACCGCTGTTCCTTTGGCTGACGTAATCGGGGATCGGCCAGCTATTTCATTGAAAGGGATTTCCAAGGAATTCCCTTGGCCGGGATCACGCTGTGGCTGGATGGAATTTTATAATCGTGAATCCTCGAAAGAGTTCGCCAAGCTATGCCAGACGCTGGAAAATGCCAAAATGATAGAAGTTTGCTCTACCATTTTACCGCAATTGGCTATCCCGAAAATCATGAAGCACCCTGCTTACTTCAAATACAGAGAAGAGGCAAATGCACAGATAGGTAAGAGGAGCGATTGGATGCGTGAGATCTTGGGAGATATCCCAGGAATCAAGTTTAATCCAACACAGGGAGCTTTTTACAATACAATTGTATTTGATGAGGGAGTATTGAAAGAAGATCAGTTTCTGCCAATTGAAGACGAGAGATTACAAAGTTTGCTGGACTCATGGTTGGAAGAGAAAAATATGCCAATGGATAAGCGATTCGTTTATAATCTTTTGGCGGCTGAGCAGATTTGCGTAGTTCCTATTTCTTCTTTTTGCTCAGATTTAAGAGGTTTCCGTGTGACTCTTTTGGAGGAGAATGAGGAAGTTTTTAAGAGTACGTTTAGGAGATTAGGGAGAGCGATTGGGGAGTATTTGAAGTCGGAAGTGGAAGTTTGAAATAAAAAGTCTGAATTCTGAAGTGAAAAATCTAAAACCCGAGGAGTTTAGCTCTATATGTTTCTCTTTGCATTGATGACCATTGTAGTGAAAATCGCTGTTAACTCGCAGGCTTCTTTATGTAGTGGTTTTATTCTTTCTTCTGGCGAAATCCCGGATTCAGATATCAATTCAAGCCAAAAGATTGTTTCATCAGCTTCTTCTTGAACGACGGATAACTTTGAAATAAATTCAGCTCTGGAACGACCTCTTTGAGACGATCTATAATTCGCTCCTATGGAGGTGCCAGATCTAACTATTTGCTTTCCGAGCTCAAATCCAACGGTATTTTTGGGGAGTTCTGAAACAAGCTTTATAATTTCTAATGCGAATGCTTTGGTTCTTTGCTTCAAGTCTTTATCCATAATCGTTTAGTTTACATTTTTAGCTTTTTCACTTCATCTTTCTGATTTTCAAATTCCCCAAATACATTTCGGTAAATATTTTTAGCTTTTTCACTTTAGACTTCTGAATTTTAGTGCTCTCTCACTTTAATCTTTGAATCAGGAACAATATCCTCTTCCTCCCCCGATTCCTTTGAAAAAGTTGACAAATCCGGTTGCCCGGCATTCACCCAGGCAGTGAACCAAAAATCAGCGATCATCTTGATGGATTTTTTCATTTGTCGCTCGATCTGGCTGTTTAGAGCCAATGCATAAGCTTCTGTAAACTCGCGGGAATAGACCCGGACAGTTAAATTGTTACGCTCTTCATAACTGTATTTTTGATCAGGAGAGAAGCTTTTCGTCAGTTCCCTTTCTATAGTCAATACGCTATCAACTTGCGCATGAGCAGCTGCCACAGCGTCCCAAAGCGCTAATTGTGGTTGTTCTACATACTCCGCCTGCCCGACCCAAAGCGGATAATCTTTGGCTTGCAGTTCAGGCACCCTACTTTCCCAAAATCCATGAATACCAACCTGATCAGTTAGCTGCCCATTGTAATTTACCGTGGTGTGAAGTGGTACATTCAGATCACCTATGTAATGTCCCAAGTCCGCAGAAAGCCTCAAAATGGCTGCTGAGTTCTTGGTTTCAAATGCTTTTGTGAGATTTAAAAATGTGAAATAGGCCGACCAAGGCCCAATTCCATTTGCTCTAAGACTGTCTTCTGTGAATTTTTCTACCGCTTCATTCCAATATTTCGGGAGAATTTGCATTGCTGAATCTCCATAAAAGTCCAGATCTATGAAGTGTTTCTCAGCCTCGCCTTCGACGGCATATCTTCGACGATCAGGATTTACGGCATTCTCAGTAATGTACTGGATCTGAGGTTTGTAAAAGCCGATCATTTCCTCAGGTAGAGAAAAGACCGCAAGTCTATTTATCAAAGAATGTGCATAAAATCCCCAAGTAATTGGTGTGGTTGAAATTAAAAAGAACGAAAAAATGCATATTAGAAAAATTCTCATACCTAAAAATAATCAAAATCTTTGTCAGATATATGAATAGATAATCGGTATATTTGCACCGTAAACGAGGGTTTTGCCAATTTATTGAGTTTATAATTGACTGCTTTCAAAGGGAATGTTTAAAATTCCTTTGGCAGAATTAATAAATTACAATAACTTTGCACTCCGATTCGGAATAGGGACACGTAAAGAAATTCAATTATAATTAAGATATGGCAAATCACAAATCAGCTCTGAAGAGAATTCGTGCTAACGAAGCTAAGCGTTTGAGAAACAGATATCAGGCTAAAACAACTAGAACTTTTATCAAAAGATTGAAAGCAACTACTGATAAAGTAGAAGCTTCTGAGCTTTACAAGAAAGTTTCTTCTATGTTGGACAAGTTGGCTAAGAAGAATGTGATTCACAAGAACAACGCAAGTAACAAAAAATCAAGATTGGCTAGGTTCGTTTCTGCACTAGGTTAATTCTATAAGATTTTAATTCTCTAAAACCCTGCTGGTCAGGGTTTTTTTTATGCCTTGAAGTATCTAAATTCATAGCTCACTTTTTAATGGATTGCTATGGATACTTACTCCTCTATCAAAATTTCCCAGCTTGCCGAAGAAGATCGACCTCGGGAAAAACTCCTACTTAAAGGCAGATCAGCCTTAACCGATGCAGAACTTATTGCTATCCTGATAGGCTCAGGTACGCCTTCTGTAAGTGCTGTTGATCTTTCGAAGCATATTTTGGCTGATGTGAATTATGATCTTCGCGCACTTGCAAGACTGTCCATTCAGGATTTGAAGAAGTTTAAGGGTATAGGCGAAGCTAAAGCCATATCGATTATTGCAGCTATGGAATTGGGGAGGAGAAGGAAAGATTCAGAACCAGTGCTAAAGCCCAAGATCACCTGTTCTCAGGATATTTATGATTTGATGCGTCCGGAATTACTTGATGCGGCAGTGGAGTACTTTTACCTAATCTTGCTCACCCGAAGTAATCTGGTTATGAAAAAGCAGCTCATTTCCCAAGGCGGGACTGCGGGGACAGTTGTCGATCCCAAGGTTGTTTTCAAGATTGCTCTAGAGCATCTTGCGCAGTCTATTATTTTGGTTCATAATCACCCCAGTGGCAATATCAGTCCCTCTGATCAAGACAAGCGACTCACCCGTCGTCTGGTTAATATCGGACGAGAATTGGATTTGACCGTACTTGATCATGTGATTTTTACAGATAGTGGCTACTTTAGCTTCGCCGATGACGGAACACTCTGATTTAGGTTGAGCCATGTTCCCTTGAATAGTAGATAAGCTAATGAAATCGAGCATGACCCAAAGCGACACACAGAGGTATGATTATGCTGCTTGCGAAGATTCCATGTGGCAAGTAAAAATCAAATTATAAACACATGAAAAACAATACGATTATACTTCTGATTATTTCTGTGGTGGTTTTGGCTGCTGTTGTTTATACTTTAACAGGCACAGAAAGTCCAGAAGATTACATTGAAAGAATCGAAGCTGAGCGCGAACGACAGTTCAAATTCATCCGGTATAACTTTGAGTCGCCATTGACAGAGGAGCAAAAGGCCTCATTTAAGGAGTTGAGTTTCTATCCCATTGACCCAAGCTATAAGGTAAAGGCGAGAATGGTGAATATAGAAGACAGGAAAGTAAGAGAAGTTCCCCTCACCGATGGCACAAAAGAAAAATACATTGAGCATTCTTGGGCTGAGTTTGAGTTGAATGGGAAACCGGAAAAGCTCTTGCTTCTGCAGGCTATGAATGAGCCGGATAAGAGAAATTTCTTTCTTGCCTTTGCAGATGAAACAAGCGCTGTAGAGACTTATGGTGGAGGCCGTTATATCAATGCCCGCCAAGATGGGAAGAATAGTATCACAATCGATTTCAATTTGGCCTATAATCCTTATTGTGCTTATAATCCGGATTATGGCTGTCCACTTCCTCCCAAAGAAAATTTGCTAGACATTCCAATTCCAGTTGGAGAGAAAAATTACGGGAAATAGCCTTTCTGCCTAGCTCAAATCTCTTAAATTTGTACGCATAATTGAATAAAACGGGGTTTTCGAACCCCTTTTGTTTATCACGCAGATCAATTTTGATTTGCACTTTAAGTTTTACTGATGAAGATTTCTATAAATCGATTAAAAAAATATATCCCTCACACCGAATCTGCGGAGGAAATCGGCGCCTTGCTGACGCAATCTGGATTGGAAGTAGAGGGACTTGAAGAATTTGTCTCCGTCAAAGGAGGCCTTGAAGGCATAGTGATAGGAGAGGTGTTGACCTGCGAAAAGCATCCTAATGCTGATAAGTTAAGCATTACTACTGTAGACATTGGAACAGGTGTTTCTCCGATTGTTTGTGGAGCACCGAATGTAGCTAAAGGCCAAAAAGTATTGGTTGCAACGGTTGGAGCTACACTTTTTCCTTCTGATGGAGATTCATTTCAGATCAAAAAAGCCAAGATCAGAGGAGAGGTTTCCGAAGGGATGATCTGCGCTGAGGATGAGTTAGGCCTAGGGTCCAGTCATGCCGGGATTATGGTGTTGGATACGGACTTGCCAAATGGTACTCCGGCTTCTGAATTCATTGAAATTGGTCAGGATCAGGTCTTGGAAATCGGGTTGACACCAAACCGTGCGGATGCAGCTTCCCACTTAGGAGTTGCGAGAGACTTAAAGGCACTTTTGGGTAGAGATTTAAAAATTGATTCTGCTCCGGAATTTAAAGTAGAGGCTTCCGGTCCTGCGATTCAGGTGGAAGTAGAAAACATGGCTGATTGCCCTCGCTATGCAGGTGTAGTGATGACGGATTTGAAAGTTGGATCTTCTCCGGCTTGGCTTCAGAATTTCCTGAAAGCCCTGGATTTGGAGCCGATCAATAACGTGGTGGATATCACCAATTTCATTTTGCATGATTTGGGTCAGCCACTTCATGCGTTTGATGCCGCAAAAATTTCCGAAGGAAAAATCATCGTAGGCAAGCTTCCAAAGGATACGGAATTTGTGACTTTAGACGAAAAAAAGCGAAAGCTTTCCGGTGAGGAATTGATGATTAAGGATCCTAAAGGAGGACTTTGCATCGCTGGAGTTTTTGGTGGCGAGGATTCTGGAGTTTCTGATAGCACCACTTCCATTTTCTTGGAGTCAGCCTATTTTTCTCCTGATATCGTTAGAAAAGGAAGTCAGTTTCATGGTTTGAAAACAGATGCTTCTTTCCGATTCGAAAGAGGAACTGATCCAAATATGCCGGTTTATGCGCTGAAAATGGCGGTGAAACTGCTTCAGGAAATTGCAGGTGGAAAAGTAAGCTCTGAGCTGATCGATATTTACCCTGAGCCGATCCAAGATTTCGTAATTGACGTGAATTATGGTCACATCAATCGCCTGATCGGGAAAAAGATTGAGCCTGTAAAGGTAAAGTCGATATTAGAAAGTCTGGAGATCAAAGTGGAAAATGAAACTGCAGAAGGATTTACTGCGACGGCGAAGCCTTACCGTGTAGATGTAACTCGGGAGGCGGATATCATCGAGGAGATCTTGAGAATCTATGGTTTTCACAATGTGGAGCTTTCAGAGAATCTGAAAACGGATTATCTAGCGGAGCATCCTGTGAAGGATCTGAATAAATTGCAGTATAGATTGACGGAGATTTTGACCGGTCAGGGCTATTACGAGATGATCACCAATAGCTTGACTAAGTCAACTTACGCTGAGAAATCTGGTTTTCTGAACCCCTCCGAAAATGTTGTAATTTATAACAAACTCAGCGAGGATCTTGACGTGATGCGTCAGAGTTTGCTGTATTCAGGGCTGGAAGTTCTGGCTAGAAATATCAATCGTCGTCAGACAGATTTGAAATACTTTGAGTTTGGCACCGTTTACAATAAGGCTGAAGAAGGATATTCAGAACGCCGGAGACTTTCTCTTTTTCTTACGGGGAAAAAGACAGCAGAAAGCTGGCTAGAGCCGAGTAAAGCATTTGCTTTCGCAGACATCTATTCGGCTGTTGAAGCGATTTTAGAAAAGTTAAACGTTACTCCTGGGGAGATTTCCATGGTAGAAACAGCACCATTTTCTTATGGGTTGAAGATTATGCTTGGTCAAAAGGAGTTGGCGACAATAGGTTTGTTAGATGATAAGATTTTGAAACAGGCGGAAGTTCGTCAAGAAGTGTGGTATGCTGATTTGAACTGGGATTTGCTATGCAAAAAAGCTTCTGGCTTGAAGAAATTTGAGGAGATCTCAAAATTCCCTGAAGTTCGTAGAGATCTTTCTTTGGTAATTGATAAAACTGTCAGTTATGATCAGGTAAAATCAGTAGCGACTAAGTTTGGCGGGAAATTATTGAAAAGAATTGGTGTGTTTGATGTGTATCAAGGAGACAAAATCGATGCAGGGAAGAAGGCCTATGCGTTGAGTTTTCACCTACAAGATCAGGAAAATACATTGACCGATAAGGTAATTGACAAAACTATGAGTAAATTGATTCAAGCCTTTGAGAAAGAGGTTGGTGCATTGATAAGAACATAGAAATGATTCAAGAGGAACTGCAAAAATTAGAGAAACTAGCGCTTCAAGCTAGTAGTAAATTGCTTGAAATACGCGAGGAGAATGTGCAATTGAAGCAAAAATTATCTGAAGTAAGTACGGCTTTGGATAAAAAAGAGCAGGAAATCGAACATTTTAAAAATAAAATTAAAATTAGTAACATTGTAGACAACCAACCGGTGAATCCGGAACAGTCAACTGAAATGAGTGACCTAATCAATAATTATATACAAGAAATCGATCATTTAATCACCTACTTATCCGAGTGATATGGAGACACTTGCCATCAGATTAAAAATAGGGGATAGGGAATATCCTATGCGTGTGAAGATCGAGGACGAGTCCAAGATCCGTCATGCTGGCAAGCTGATTAATGAAAAATTAAAAAAGTATAAAGAGGAATACGGACTGGACGATAACCAAGATTTGCTGGCAATGGTAGCATTTGATTGCATGGTGGAGTCGTTAGAAACCAGTCAAGTTAATACGGAAGATTCCGAGCATATAAAATCCAGTATTTCTCACATCAACTCCTTATTAGTTAAGGCGTTGTAATTATTCACAACACAAAAATTCAGGAGATTTTTCAGATTCCCCAAGGTTCAATTATATCCAAAATACCTATGGGAGACATACTATATATCGTCCTCGCAGCCCTTATCGGGACTGGTGCAGGAGCCGCAATTGCTGGCGCATTAATAAAAAACAAAAATGCTAAGCTGGAGGAAGAAACTCGTGATCGAGTGAAATCTATGCTTCGCGAAGCTGAGATCAATGCAGAATCCATCAAGAAAGACAGGATTCTAGAAGCAAAGGAAAAGTACCTCAAACTGAAGTCTGACTTTGATGAGGAGATGAGTAATAAGAAGAATATTATCATCACCAATGAGAATAAGGTAAAGCAAAGAGAGCAACAGGTTTCCAAAGAATTGGAGCAGGTGAAGAGAAAAGAAGCAGAATTGGATAGTAAGTCTGAGAACTTAAATGCGCAATTACATTCTCTCAAAGTAAAAAAAGAAGAACTAGATCGGGTGACTAATCAGCGAATTGCTGACCTGGAAAAAGTCGCTAATCTCACGCGCGAAGAGGCCCGTGATCAGTTGGTAACAATGCTCACCGAGGAAGCTAATTCCAGAGCATCTTCTCAGATCAAAGATATCCTTGACGAGGCAAAACTTACTGCCACCAAACAGGCGAAGAAGATTGTTTTGGATACAATCCAGCGTACAGCGACTGAGCATGCGGTGGAAAACTGCGTATCTGTATTCAATATCGAAAGTGATGATATCAAAGGTAAAATCATCGGTAGAGAAGGTAGAAACATCCGTGCCTTGGAAGCAGCAACTGGTGTAGAGATCGTCGTGGATGATACGCCTGAAGCGATCATTATTTCTGGTTTTGATCCGGTTAGAAGAGAAGTTGCAAGACTGTCCCTTCATAGATTGGTGCAAGATGGACGTATTCACCCAGCTAGAATCGAAGAAGTAGTCGCCAAAACTGAAAAGAATATAGAGGAAGAAATCGTCGAAATCGGCGAGAGAACTTGTATAGATCTTGGTATCCATGGCCTTCATCCTGAGTTGATCAGAATGGTGGGACGTATGAGATACAGATCTTCTTATGGTCAGAACCTACTTCAGCACTCCAGAGAGGTTGCCAAGCTTTGTGCTACCATGGCAGCTGAGATGGGGCTGAATGCTAAGATGGCGAAACGTGCAGGTTTGCTTCACGATATCGGAAAAGTATGGCATGAGGAGCAGGAATTACCGCACGCAGTGTTGGGTATGGAGCTTGCCAAGCGATACAAGGAACATCCTGAGATTTGTAATGCTATCGGAGCTCACCACGATGAGATCGAGATGACTTCTATGATTTCTCCGATTGTTCAGGCTTCTGATGCAATCTCAGGCGCAAGACCAGGCGCAAGACGTGAAGTGATGGATAGTTACATCAAGCGTCTAAAAGACCTTGAGGAGCTTGCGTTGAGCTTTGACGGAGTGAACAAATGTTTTGCAATGCAGGCAGGTCGAGAACTGCGGGTTTTGGTAGATGCAGACAATGTAGATGACTCTACGGCGGGTAAGCTTTCGTTTGATATTTCTCAGAAAATCGAGAAGGAAATGCAGTATCCTGGACAGATTAAAATAACTGTTATCAGAGAAATGAGATCAGTGAATTATGCTAGGTAGAAAAGAGCGGGAAGACAGGAGGCGGAAGACCGAAGATATGGGGAGTAAGAGTGCCTTTCTCAAATAGTGCATACCGAATCTAGATTTTTATTCAAAATGGCAGTTGCTGAAAAGTAGCTGCCATTATTTTTATAACCTCGGCTTGTGCCTGCCTTGTCAGTAGGCAGGTCTTTTAGGCCGAAAACCTGTCAACCCCGTTCTTTTACGCTAGATAACTTAAGGATTAATTTTTATTTTGAAGGCAATCACTGATCAGGTCGCAATCAGCTTTATATTCACTTATGTTTTTACTGCATTCACTTTTATTAGAGATGTTCGAGTGGCTCTCGGACGGCATCACTCATTTGAAAAGGCACAGAATAACTAGTTCGGAGAAGGCTATTCTGGAAAATAAGTTTATCTACTACCAACGACTCAATCAAAATCATAAAAAGGAGTTTGTGACCAAACTGGAATTGGTAATAACTAGGAAAGCATTTGTGCCTCGGGGAGCTTTAAGTGAAGTAACAACTGAGATGAAAATACTCATTGGAGCTACAATCGTGATGGTGACTTTTGGTTGGAATGATCTACGCTTGCCTCATTTCAAAAAGATCCTGATCTATCCAAGTACCTATTACAGCACGATTTCTAAGCAATATCATAGAGGGGAAGTTAATCCAAGGCATGGAATTATTGTGCTGTCCTGGAGCTGTTTTTTGAATGGGATAGCTGATCAAAAAGATGGGGTGAATTTAGGAATTCATGAGGTAGCTCATGCGTTGAAACTGGAAAATCAGATTTATTACAATGATGAAAGTGAGTTTTTCAATCCTGAGATTTACCGATCATTTCAATTGCTAGCTACTGAGGAAATCCACAAGATAAAAACTGGAAATCTCACTGTATTCAGATCAAACGCCGGCATAGACGATGATGAATTCTTCGCTGTAGCTTTGGAGACATTCTTCGAAAAGCCGCATGAGTTTTTTGAATATAATCCTGAGCTGTATGGGACTTTGGTGAGATTGATGCGGCAAGACCCTAGGGTTTGGGTGAATGTATAAAAAGTCTCCTCCAACTCTTGAGCGTTCATCACCCATCTTCTTTGGAGTTATCTTCTTCACTGCATTTGTGGTTCACGGCTTCAAAAAGCGGCTGATCTATGTGACAAAGCCCACGATTATGGGACCTCATAATAGGAGCAATATCAAATCTTCTTTCATTTGTACTTCTAAACTGTTAAGCCATTTACAAAATAAATTCCTCCATGTTAGCTGGTGTTATCATCTTGCTTTGAGCATTTGGGTAATTTGTTGAAAAAGTAGTAGGAAAGCGAACACTCGCATGTTTCGACCATTTGAATTCGTAAGCAAAAAGACCCTCCACATTTTCTTCAAGGTAGTCTATTTCTTGTTGCTGTGTGGTTCGCCAGAAATATCTTTCCGCCTCTATATTTCGATATTGTAGGTATTTCAGCCGCTCTGCAATAAGGTAATTCTCCCACAGAGCCCCTGTATCTGTTCGTTCGCTAAATGGCTTGAAATTATTAATAACTGCGTTGCGAATACCGCAATCGTAGAAGTAAATTTTTTTTCCTTTTTTAATTTCGTTACGGACATTTCTACTTAACGCCGGTAATCGAAACACAACAAAGGTTTTTTCAAGAAGATCAATGTATTTATCCACTGTTTTAGGATCGCTTCCTATCGTCTGAGCAATTTCCTGAAAGTTCACCTCGCTGCCTACTTGTAAGGCCAACGCTTTCAGTAGCTTTCCTAAAATCAGTGGCTTTTTGACTTGCTCCAACATAAGTAAATCTTTATACAAGTAGCTGTTGGAGAGTAGTTTTAGTAACTCGATTTCTTCGCCAGTCTTTATCACAATTTCGGGGTAATACCCATAGATAAGGCGATGCTCCAAGAATCTCTTCTCTTGAATGAGACCATGATGAGCCACCATTTCTTCAAAACTCAAAGGATATAGCATATACTCATACTTACGGCCAGTTAGTGGCTCATTGACTTGGCTGGACAATTCAAACGCTGAAGAGCCTGTTGCTATGACCTGAACTGATTTTATCTGGTCTGTAAAAAGCTTTAGCGTAATTCCAATATTTGGAATCCTTTGGGCTTCATCTATAAATATGAAAGTATGTTTGCCTGTAGCGATTTTAAGTTTGGTGGCAGTGGTATTACTAAGAATGTAACTGGTATCAGCATCGTCTCCATTAAGGTATAAATACTCCTTTTCCTGCAAAATTTTCTCGATTAGAGTAGATTTTCCTGATTGCCTAGGACCAAAAACTAGAATAGCTTTGCCTTTGAAAAGTCTTTTTTCGATTACTTCTTGAAGTTTCCTTTTTATCATAGTACAGGATTTAGATCCTGTAAAACTATAATAATTCGGGATTACAATCCTTTTTTATCATAATAATTCAGGATTTAAATCCCGTAAAACCATAATAATTCGGGATTTGCTTAGCCTAAGTCTAAATCGGAAAGTAAATCAAAGAAGTAATTGAGTACTATAATGGTCCCTATTTACTTAAGTAAATCTAAGCCTTAAGCAACCCATCCACCGCTTCCCTCACTGCTTCCACCAAGCCTTCATAAGCACTCAAATCTTCTCCCCAATAGCTTCTTTCGCTCAAAAGTTTGGATACAGTCTGTTCAGTAGATCCAAGTGCCCAAGCAGATTTGAACTCAGTCATCAGCGTTGGATTGTCATTAACTGGCGTTTCTTCTCCCTTATAATTTCCTTTATAAAACACTAAAAGTGCTGCAAATGAAAGAATTAATTTCTCCGGACATGCCTTTTTCAACTCATAATAAGCTAGCAAAGAAGGTAGCACGCGAACCTTGAATTTGGAGATGCTATTTAACGCGATCGACTTAAGCTCATGCACGATAAAAGGATTAGCAAAACGCTCCAACACATCGTTTGCAAACTGCTCCAACTCTTCCTGAGGCATGTCGAGTGTAGGGATGATCTCCTCGTAAATAGCCTCTTTCAGGAACGCTCCGATTTCTGGGTTTTCCACAGCTTCTCTCACTGTTCTCAATCCTTTCAGATAGGCATAAGGAACCATCGAAGTATGCCCTCCATTTAGGATTCGCACTTTTTGGGTCCGGAAAGGAGCGAGATTATCTACGAATTTAACATTGAGTCCAGCTTTATCCAGCGGGAATTCTTCTTTAACTGTTTCAGCTCCTTCTATTGCCCAGAAGTGGTAAGGCTCCACCATCACTGCCATGTCATCTTTGTAACCTAGATTCTCTTGAATTTCATCAATTGATCCTTTAGGGAAACCAGGGACAATCCTGTCGACAAGAGTATTACAGAACACATTTTTCCAATCAATCCACTCCGAAAACTCTGCAGGCAACTTCCAAAAGGAAATGTACTTCTGAATACATTCTTTGAGTGCTTCTCCATTTGCTTCGATCAGCTCGCAAGGAAGAAAAATCAGTCCTTTGGAAGCATCTCCCTTGAAGGTTTTAAATCTGTGATAAAGTAATGCGGTAAGTTTTCCAGGGAAAGTTTTGGAAATGCTGTCTGCAGAGTGATCCGTCTGATCAAAGACGATTCCAGCCTCAGTAGTATTCGAAACCACAAATCGTAAATCTGGGTTTTCACCGATTTTCAGATATTCCTCATATTCCTCAAATACATTGGTGATCTCTGCGACACATTTTACAAGGGTTGTTTCTTGTACCAACTCTCCATTTTTCAACCCTTGTTCAATCACATGAAAAAGACAATCCTGATCCTTCATAGGATTACTTCCTGACTTGCTATGAACTTGTACGATGTGAATGTTACCGTCAAAAACATTGGCTTCATTTGATTTTTCAATCATCCAATCAGTAAAGCCTCTTAAGAAATTCCCATTTCCAAATTGAAGGATTTTAACTGGGCGTTGGGGGGTAGAATGGTTAGTTTTCGAAAGAAGTTGCATTAGGCGATTAGGTCAATAGTGCTGTTATGGTTCTGGGTTTTTAATGAAGAATTCCGAATGATCAGCTCTGGTTTAAGAATAGTTTTTTTCGAAATGACATTCTTTTGATCTTTTTGATTGAGGATCTCAAAGAAAGTTTCTGCAGTGATATTCCCCATAGGAATACTTTTTTGATTCACTGTAGTAAGTGTTGGTTCTGTGAAGGAAGTAAATGGCTCATCGCCAAATCCTACTAATTTGACATCCTCCGGGAGTTTGTATCCATTTTCTTTCAAGACCTGCATTGCTCCCATAATTGAGTAATCGGATGCGGAGAAGACTGCGTCAAAAGGTATTTTAGCATCGATAACTTCCTGCATGGATGTTCTACCGTCTTCCAACTGCAGTTTACTGAATCGTATCAATTCAAGATCTACGGGGATGCCATGCTTCAGTAAAGCGTCCTCATAACCTCTTTTTCGTTCTTTGTAAATATTGATGTTTTGGGAGTTGGAGAAATGTACAATTCGTCTACACCCTTCATTGATCAAATGTTCGGTTGCCTGAAATGCTCCATAATAATCGTCGATTACCACCTGACTTACATCAAGTTCATTTGTCACCCGATCGAATAGGACTAAAGGAATTCCTTTTTTAAGGATTTTCTTATAATGATCAACGTTTTCAGTGGTCTTTCCTATTGAGGCAATTATGCCATCTACTTGTACATTGAGCAGCGCCTCAATTGTCTGCATCTCTTTTTCATAGTCGTCATAAGACTGTGAAATCACCACCTTATAATTAACGGAATTAGCAATTTCTTCGATACCTCGGATTACGGAAGAGAAAAAGTTTCGATTTGCCGTAGGTACCACCACTCCAATAAGTCTGCTTTTCCCACTTCTCAGAGCTGAAGCAATATTATTAGGTTGATAATTAAGTTCTTTAGCAGCCTTTAGTACTTTTTTCTTTGTCGCATCGGAGATTCTAGGGTTATTATTTAATGCTCTTGATACTGTAGACGCAGTTACCTGTAGCTTTTCAGCGATATCATGAATGGTGGCTTTTCCGTTTTTCATTGCCTTTAGGTTGGGTTTAAAGTAACAAAAGCTAAAATAACTATTCTCCGATGGGCTTCCCTATAGTTGCCAAAATACCTCCATCTACATAAATGATTTGGCCGTTGACAAAATCACTTGCTGGGCTGGCTAAAAAAACCACTGCTCCACCAAGATCGTTGGGATTTCCCCATCGCCCTGCAGGTGTGCGATTAACAATAAAATCATTGAAAGGATGTCCATCTACTCGGATCGGTGCGGTCTGCTCGGTAGCAAAATATCCCGGACCAATTCCATTGACTTGAATATTGTATTTGGCCCATTCGGTTGCAAGGTTTCTTGTAAGCATTTTCAAACCACCTTTTGCGGCTGCATATGCACTAACCGTATTTCGGCCGAGTTCGCTCATCATAGAGCATATGTTGATGATTTTTCCACTTCCGTTTTTCACCATAGTCTTGGCTACTCGCTGGGAGACAATAAACGGTGAGACGAGATCTATATCGACGACTTTTCTGAAGTCATCAGGATTCATTTCTAATGCCGGCACACGCTGGATCATCCCGGCATTGTTCACCAAAATAGCTATTTCTCCAACTTCTTCCTCGATTTTGGAGATGGCGGCATCAACAGCTTTCGCATCGCTTACATCAAACAAATAGGGGTGAGCTTGGATCTTTTCAGCGGCATATTCTTCAATCGCAGCTTCCATTTTGGAAGGAGTATGGCCATTGATTACCAAAGTGGCCCCTTGATGAGCTAAAGCTTTCGCCATAGCCATGCCAAGACCATGAGTCGCTCCAGTGACTAAAGCAATTTTGCCTTTGAGTTCAAAATTTGGTTTCATATGCTTTCGATTTATCTTAATTCGGAAGGTTTCACCATATCCATGTCTCCATAGTCCATGTTTTCACCCGCCATTCCCCAGATAAAAGTATAATTGGAAGTGCCTGCACCACTATGAATAGACCAAACTGGTGAGATGACTGCCTGATGATTTTTCATCCAGATATGACGAGTTTCGGCTGAAGTTCCCATAAAATGAGAGACTACGTTTTCTTCCTTCAAATCAAAGTAGAAGTAAGCTTCCATCCTTCTGTCATGAACGTGCGCTGGCATAGTGTTCCAAACTGAGCCTGGCTTCAACTCGGTCATGCCCATTTGCAGTTGACAGGTGTCTACAACCGAGTTGACCAATAGCTTGTAAATCGTTCGGTGATTAGAGTTTTCTAATGATCCAAGTGTAACCACTTCAGCATCTTCCTGTGTTATTTTTCGAGTCGGGTAGCTGCAGTGCGCAGGTGCCGAATTGAAATATAATAATGTCTTGCCCTCAGTAGCAGGATGAAATACAACATTTTGAATGCCCTTGCCTATATAAAGAGCTTCCTTGCGACCAAGCGTAATTGACTCACCATCTACCTCAATCGTACATTGATCGCCTACGTTTATAATGCCGATCTCTCGACGTTCTAGAAAGTAGGGTGCTTTTAATTGATCGACAGGTTCCAATTTCACAGGTTTGTCTACGGGATGAATTCCGCCCACAATCAGCCGATCTTCCATCGTGTAAATCCCTGTGATTTGATTTGGAACGAAGATTTCCTCAAGCAAAAACTTATCTCGAATTTCTTGGGTTGGGTAATTTTTGAAATCCTCAGGATGTGAGGAATACCGTGTTTCAATAGTAGTACTCATTAGGGTCTATGTGTAATCGTTTGCGCAATATAGTATTAATTTTGAAATTCAAATACGAATTATACTAATCGTTCATTGAGTTATGACAAACTAGTATTTTGTATATTCAATAAAAATAGTCCGTTAATGTATAAAATGGTGAATAATGCATAGTTAAAATTTTTTATTATTTAATTTCTTTTTAATATGCAATCGATTGCTCAAATTATATGAAAATTTGAGCCTTTGAATTCAAATTCCTGAGTCAAGTTATAGTCTAATTCATTGATTTTAAGTATACTAATGATATATCAGCCCAGAATATTCCGCAAGTCAAAACCACTGTTTTCTCAACTAATCCTAGGGTTTGTCCTAGTTGTTGCATTAAGTTGTGCACAGGAGAAGAAAATTGAAAACTCGGAAAATTCGTTTGAATCTGTTCATTTTTCTATGGAAAATTCTTTGTCCATCGATAGAAGCAGCGAAATGATTGTCATCAGCCTGGAAGAATTAAAAGAGAAATTTTATTTGGAGGATGGTGTAAGCTATCGTGTGTTTTTGGGTGAGGAAGAGGTTCCTTCTCAACTCAATGAAAAGGGTTCTGATAAGGGGCTGGTTTTTGTTCTCCCTTTTATAGGTGCAAATCAAAAACTTGAGATAGAAGTCAAGGCTTCGTCTGACATTACTGTTCCAAATTATCCAAAACTTACACAGGCTGAACTATCGCATAAATTCGGAGGTGAATTTAAAGATCGTGAATACCTGGGAGGTCACTTTGAAAATGTGGACTCACTTCACGTGCCTGCCGCGCACACCGACCATTCCTGGTTTATTAGATATGAAGGCCCTGGTTGGGAGTCGGATTTAGTAGGGTATAGATTCTATTTAGATTGGAGAAATGGCATAGATGTTTTTGGGAAAAAAGTGAATACTCCCGTTCTACAGGAAGTTGGACAGGATGGGTTTGATTCTTATCATGAACCAGCCAATTGGGGTATGGATGTTTTGAAAGTTGGGAAAACCTTAGGTCTTGGAAGCATAGCTACTCTCGAAGATGGTAAAGCCAGAAGAGTCGATGTGACGGATAGCCTGTATGCCGAGATCACAAATAATGGCCCGGTTTACTCTTCCGTTTTTACCCGCTATTCAGGTTGGGATTTGCCTGCCGGCAAAACAGATATTTTGGCTAATATCTCCATTCATTCTGGAACGCGTCTATCCAAAATGGATCTCGAATCCACAAATTCTATCGCAAATTTTGCAACCGGTCTCATAAAGGATGCTAAAGCGGAAGTGCTGAAAAGTGATGGGAGCTTAGCTTACAGTTATCTAGCGACTTATGGTCCGCAGAGCTTGGCTGAGGATAATTTAGGAATAGCAGTAATTTATCCGACGGCTCAATTGACGCAGGACACTGAAGATGAATTGTCACATATTCTGGTATTTGATTCCGGAAGTAAAAAGCTCAGCTATTACTTTTTGGCAGCGTGGGAACAAGAACCAGGCGGAATCACTACCCAAGAAGAATTTATAGCCTATTTAGATCAGGAAATTTTAAAGCTTTCCAATCCGCTGAAAATAGCGGTAAAGTAATTTTCGTCGTAAAACAGTAACAAGCAAACCCAAACTAAACCATGCTTAAACTATTCAAATACACTTCTCTCGCCCTATTGTCAGGAGCCTTTCTCATCGCTTGCTCTGCCGAAAAAACTGAAGTTGTCGAAAGTACTGAAATGGAAAGTGTTTCTGAAAAAGCCTATTCCATCTGGATGGCAGATTCGGAAATCGCCAGAAATCCGGAAGGCTGGACACTAGATTTCAATAAGAAACCAAAATGGGAATACACCCATGGCTTGATCATGTCTTCCATGCAGGCTGTTTGGAAGCAAAAAGACGAGCAACGGTTTTACGATTACACTAAGAAGTTTGCGGACTTCATGGTGGATAGTGCTGGGAATATTCTGACCTATAAAAAGTCTGATTTCAACATAGACCGCGTGAATGGGGGTAAGTTTTTGATCAACCTTTATGAGGAATCGGGTGAAGAAAAATACAAGCTAGCAGTAGAAGAATTACGTGACCAAATGCGAAATCATCCTAGAAATAAGGAAGGTGGATTCTGGCACAAGAAGGTATATCCGCATCAGATGTGGCTTGACGGTATCTACATGGGTTCTCCATTTTTGGCACAATACGGAGCCACCTTCGATGAGCCTGCACTCTTCGATGACGTCGCAAATCAGATTTTGCTGATGGATAAATATGGTTACAGCGAAGAGACGGGACTTTATCACCATGCTTGGGATGAAAGTAAGGAGCAGAAATGGGCAGATCCAGAAACTGGACTTTCCACGAATTACTGGGGTAGGAGCATTGGCTGGTATGCGATGGCACTGGTAGATGTGCTTGATTTTATTCCTGCAGACCACCCGAAAAGAAATGATATTATCGCCATTGCGCAGAAACTGGCGAAAGGAATTCAGCGCTATCAAACGCCGGAAGGCGTATGGTATCAGGTAGTGGATCAGGGCACGCGTGAAGGAAATTATTTGGAATCTTCCGCTTCGGGGATGTTTACTTACTTTCTATTGAAAGGTGCCCAAAAGGGCTACTTGGATCAAGAAGATCTTGCTGCCGGCAAGAAAGCTTATGAAGGGATGCTTGCTGAGTTTGTCCGAGAAGATGCCGATGGAGGTATCAGCCTGACGAATGTCTGCGGTGTCGCAGGACTTGGCGGAACACCCTACCGGGATGGTTCATTCGAGTATTATGTAGGCGAAGAGATCCGGGTGAATGACCCGAAGGGTGTTGGACCATTTATTTTGGCATCCTTGCAATATGAGAATTTGAGTAAGTAATTATGAAAAAACCTATTATCTATTTGTTGATGTTTTTCTTGAGCGGATTTGTTTCCGCTCAGGACTTTGATTTTGTTGTGGCCAAAGATGGTTCTGGAGATTTTAGCATCATTCAAGAAGCATTTGATGCAGTTCCGGATTTTCGGAAAAATGAAACCCGGATTTTATTAAAGCCTGGGGTTTATAAAGAGAAATTGGTGCTGGCAGCTTCAAAAACCAATATTTCCCTAATCGGTGAAGATGCGGCAACCACGTTGGTTACGAACGATGATTTTGCACAAAAGAAAAACAAGTTCGGAGAAGAAATGGGGACCACTGGCTCCACAAGTTTCTTTGTTTTTGGAGATGGTTTTTATGCGAAAAATATCACGTTTGAGAATTCCGCTGGACCTGTTGGTCAAGCAGTAGCTGTGAGAGTGGATGGGGACAAAGTAGTTTTTGAGAAATGCAGATTTCTTGGATTTCAGGATACACTTTATCCGCATGGAGATCGCAGTCGCCAATATTATAAAGATTGCTACATAGAAGGAACGACCGATTTTATTTTTGGTTGGTCCACGGCTGTATTCGAAAACTGTGAGATTTTTTCCAAAAAAGGAGGAAGCTATGTTACTGCTGCTTCGACCGAAGAAGCTACTGAATTTGGGTTTGTATTCATCGATTGCAAACTGACAAGCGATGCTGAAGATAGCTCAGTATATCTTGGAAGACCATGGAGGGATTATGCGCAAACAGTTTTCATTAACACTGAAATGGGGGCGCATATCAAATCCGAAGGTTGGCACAATTGGAGCAAGCCAAATGCTGAAAAGACTGCATTTTACGCTGAATATGGATCTAAAGGCCCAGGAGCGGATGTGTCGGGAAGAGTTTCTTGGTCACATCAGTTAAGCGAACAGGAAGCTGCAAAATACACAGTGGAATCAGTTCTTGCAGGTGAAGATGGCTGGAATCCAAAAGAAAAAATCAACGATTAGCAATTTAGAATACCCAAAAGTGAATAAGTTAGTTTACAGTATTTGTTTAACGTTTTTTATTGCCCTTTCTGCTTTTGCGCAGCAAAGAGAGATATCTGAAGTATGGGTCTCAGATCAAGGGGACGGGACTTATATCAATCCGATTCTGCATGCTGACTACTCAGATCCAGATGTGGTGAGAGTGGGCGAAGATTTCTACATGACAGCCTCTTCTTTCAATGCCGTTCCGGGTTTGCCAATTTTGCATTCTAAAGATTTGGTGAATTGGACTTTGGTAAATTATGCGCTGGAGCGACAGGTTCCTTTTGATAATTTTGCGAAGCCACAGCATGGAAATGGAGTTTGGGCACCTGCGATTCGCTATCATGAAGGTGAATATTACATCTATTGGGGCGATCCGGATTTTGGGATTTACATGGTCAAGACCAAGGATCCGCTCGGTAAATGGGATGAGCCAGTTTTAGTGGAATCAGGGAAAGGATTAATTGATCCATGCCCGCTTTGGGATGAAGATGGAAAAGCTTATTTGTCCCATGCTTTTGCTGGAAGTCGTGCAGGGATAAAAAGTGTGCTGGTCGTAAAGCCGATGAACTGGGAAGGCACGAAGACTACTGGAGCTGGAAAATTGGTTTTTGATGGGCATGAAGCGCATCCGACGGTGGAAGGGACGAAGTTTTATAAGCGAAATGGATACTACTATATTTTTGCGCCAGCAGGTGGAGTTTCTACAGGTTGGCAGTTGATATTGAGGTCAAAAAATCCTTATGGGCCGTATGAGGAGCATATTTCTTTGGCACAGGGAAATACTCCAATCAATGGTCCACATCAGGGAGCATGGATTGATACCGACATGGGGGAAGATTGGTTTGTGCATTTTCAGGATGTGGAGGCTTATGGACGAATCACGCATTTGCAGCCGATGAATTGGAAAAATGACTGGCCTACGATGGGTGAAGACCCGGATGGAGATGGAACCGGACAACCTGTTTTGAAGCATAAAAAGCCAGCTGTGAAAGCAACTCAAGAGATCACTACTCCAGCCGATTCGGATGAATTTGATGGAAATGATATCGGTCTTCAATGGCAGTGGCAAGCAAATCCTGAGGCCACTTGGGCATTTGCAAATCCAGCTGAAAGTAAGCTAAGACTCTTCACAGTACAACTTCCTGAGTATGCCAAAAATCTTTGGGATGCTCCGAATTTATTGCTTCAGAAATTCCCTGCGGAGGAATTTACTACGACGATTTCTTTGGAATTTTTGCCAAATCCAAAACTGACAAACGAGCAGGTAGGGCTGATTGTGATGGGAATGAGTTACGCTTATTTGGCTCTGGAAAGCACCGAAGACGGCATTGCTCTAGTCTATGTCAGTTGTCTCGATGCTGAGCATGGAAAAGCTGAAGTGAAAAAGGAAATCGCCAAGCTGGAAATTAACTCAATTCAACTTCAGGTGACAGTCATTAAAGGTGGAATTTGCCAATTTTCATACAGTGAGGATGGAAAGAAATTCACCCAAATCGAAGAAACTTTCACTGCCGTTCCAGGCAAGTGGATAGGAGCGAAAGTTGGGCTTTTTGCAATCAGAAATACGAAGACCAATGACAGTGGATTTGCCGATGTGGATTGGTTTAGATTTAATAAATAAGAAACAATGAACACCCGAAATATGAAAACCAAATCAATAAGACTAGCATTTCTACTTGCTCTTTTTGCAAGTACATTACCGATTTATGCGCAGCAAACGCTGGAAACCATTTATGATGGGGTGGAATTCGATATGCCGAAAGTGAAGGAGGCGAGCTTTCCTGATTTTGAAAAAAGCATTACAGAATATGGCGCTGTGGGAGATGGCTTGACCAAGAATTCCAATGCTTTCAAGTCAGCAATCGAAGCTGTAAATAAAGCTGGTGGCGGCAAAGTTTTGGTGCCAAGAGGTGTTTGGTACACTGGGCCGATCACGCTTTTGAGCAATGTGAATCTTCATCTGGAAGACGGAGCACTTATTATTTTTAGCAAGGATAAAGATGATTATCCGTTAATCGAGACCAGTTTTGAGGGTTTGAATACCGTTCGTTGCCTCTCTCCGATTAATGCTTATCAAGTAGAAAATATCGCCATTACCGGCAATGGAACCATAGATGGGAGTGGGGAAGTCTGGAGAGCAGTGAAGAAAGGAAAAATGACGGATTCTCAGTGGAAAGACTTGGTCAAAAGTGGCGGAATAGTAGAAGGGACGAATTGGTTTCCTTCCCAATCTTACTTGGATGGACATAATGCAAGTTCTAGTTTCAATGTGCCGGATATTACCGACCGCGCTGAATTGGAGAAGATGAAAGATTTCCTTCGCCCGGTGATGGTCAGTATCCGCGAAAGTAAGGTAGTGTTATTGGATGGGCCTACTTTCCAAAACTCTCCAGCTTGGAATATCCATCCGCTCATGAGTGAAGATGTAATCATCCGAAACCTGAATGTAAGAAACCCATGGTTTTCTCAGAATGGTGACGGCTTGGATCTGGAGTCTTGCAAAAATTCCTTGATCTATAATAACACCTTCGACGTGGGAGATGATGCGATTTGCATCAAATCTGGAAAGGACAAAGACGGCAGAGATCGAGCGATTCCAACCGAAAATGTGATCATTAAGAACAACATCGTGTATCATGGTCACGGGGGAGTAACTGTGGGAAGTGAAATGTCCAGCGGGGTGAGAAACATCCATGTTTCCAATTGCACATTTATTGGGACAGACATTGGTCTTCGCTTCAAAAGCACACGTGGCCGAGGTGGGGTAGTGGAGAATATCTGGATTTCGGACATTGATATGGTTGGAATTCCAACAGAGGCGATTGGTTTCAATATGTTTTACACTGGGAATAGTCCTGTGATCGAAGAAGATCAAAGTGCAGATGACGAGGCGCGACAGGAAAATCTGGTTCCTGTAACAGAAGAAACGCCTGTTTTTAGAAATATCAGCATGAAAAACATCACAGTGACAGATTCAGAAGTAGCCGCCTTTTTTATGGGATTACCTGAAATGAAACTGGAAAATGTGCGATTGGAAAATGCTGTTTTGCAGGCAAAAAAAGGAATCACTGCGATCGATGCAGCTGGTTTGGAGCTGATCAATGTAAGAGTATTGGGCACTGATGAGATTCCATTGACGATTTACAATAGTCAGGGAGTGAAAGTGAGCGGTTTTTCTTTTGAGGAGAATGGAAAAGCAGCGGTTCGTGTGCTTGGAACCTCTGACAATGTCGAGTTTGACCGGGCAGATTTTAAGAGTCCAGACAAGATTACCAAAGGAAATGGTGTTTCAGAGAATGCGATAAAACTAAAATAAGATGAAAACGATTGTAATTCTGTTTTCAACTTTCGCTCTGTTTTATGCGGCGATTTTTGGAAACCATCAAGATGAAGGCGAGATCACTTTTTTCCTTGTCGGAGACTCCACCATGGCTGACAAACCGTACTCGGGTAGCAATCCCGAGAAAGGTTGGGGGCAGGTTTTTCCACTTTATTTCAAAGAAGGAATCCGGTTCGAAAATCATGCTGTCAACGGGAGAAGTACCAAAAGTTTTCGGGATGAAGGACGCTGGGATGTGGTGATGGAGCGTATCAAACCTGGAGATTATGTGATTGTAGAGTTTGGTCACAATGATCAAAAGATCAATTCCGCCGATCGCTATGCTTTTGCAGATTCTACCTATCGGGATAATCTGATTAGATATGTCAATGAAATTCGGGAAAAGGGTGGCAATGCAGTTTTGGCAACACCGATTTCAAGAAGAAGCTTTGATGAAAATGGCGTATTGACCGATACACATGGCAGGTATTCAGAAGTAGTCAGAGAAGTTTCAGACCAAATGGAAGTGGCACTTTTTGATCTGCATGCGAAAACGATCGAAGTAATCAAGCAATTCGGGGTGGAGAAATCCAAGGAATTATTCCTTCATTATCGTCCTGGGGATTACTCGCAATTTCCCGAAGGAAGAGAAGATAATACGCATTTGTCACCCACTGGAGCTTTCAAAGTGAGCGACCTGGCTGTAGAGGAATTGAAGCGGGAATTGCCTGAGCTGGTGAAGTTTTTGAAAGATTGATAAAGTCAAAAGTCCACAGACCACGGTCCACAGTCGACTGTAGACCGTGGTCTGTGGACATAACAAAAAAACCATGAAAAAATACCTTCCCATACTTCTAGCTCTGCTAGTTATCTCAGCTTTTTCTCCGAAGGAAAAGATCAAGAAAATATACCTTATCGGTGATTCTACCATGGCGGATTATTCCAATTATGGTGGTGACGAGGATTACATGAAAGATCGCTATCCTGTGACGGGTTGGGGTCAGGTTTTTCAAGAGTTTATGAGTAAAGAAAACCTAAAGTCATTAACTGGTTTGGTGGATGCTGACTCCGTAATTGTCGATGATAGAGCTCGTGGAGGCAGAAGTACGCGGACGTTTTTCGAAGAAGGACGTTGGTCGGCGGTTTATAAGGATTTGCAAGCTGGCGATTTGGTAATTATGCAATTTGGGCATAATGATGCGGCAAAGGAGAAAACTGAGCGCTATGTGACGGTGGAAGGTTACAAGGAATACATTCGGTTGTTTGTAAATCAAACCCGAGAGAAAGGTGCTACTCCGATCGTGCTGACGCCGGTGGCGAGAAATTATCCTTGGAAAGACGGTCATTTGGAGAATGTCCATGGTGAATATGATGCTGCAGCCAAAGAAGTGGCAGCGGAGCTGGATGCTTTGATGATAGATTTGAATCAGCGTTCGATGGATTTTTTCTCTGCAAAAGGGCAGGAATATGTGACCGAGAATTACTTTATGAACTTTGGTCCAGGGCTATACGAAGCCTATCCTGATGGTCAAAAAGATAATACACATTTCCAGCCTGAAGGAGCGAAAGCTGTTGCTGCGTTGGTGCTGGAAGGGATGAAGGATCTTGTGAAGTAGTAGGTATTAAGTAGCAAGTATCAAGAAAGTAGAGCCAAGAGCTTAGAATCAAGAGTCAAGAGCCAAGAATCAAGTATCAAGACAATAGAATCTAGATCCAAGAAGAAAGTATTAAGAACCAGGAGGCTATAAAACCAGAAAGTATGGAAGTAATGATGAAAAGGTTTATGAAATCAGCATTTTTTTATCTGGTGTTTTTGCTCTTGATAATTGGCAATTCTTTTTCTCAGGTGCCTTCGGGAGAAATAAAACCGCTTGATTCGGAAGCACTGAAGGGCAAAGTCGAACATGATATATTGGTAGCCCAAGATGGTTCTGGGCATTTCAAAACGGTAGGTGAAGCATTGGATGCGATTCGAGTTTATCTGCCAAAACCGCTGACGGTTTATATCAAGCCGGGAATTTACCAGGAGAAATTGACGATTCTGGGTCCGGTGACCAATGTGACTTTTTTAGGCGAAAGTCCTGAAAACACCATCATCACTTACGATGATTTTGCGGCGAAAGACAACATGGGCACTTTCGAAACCTACACACTGAAAGTCCTTGGCAATTCATTGACTTTCAAAAATCTCTCCATTCAAAATACAGCTGGACCAGTTGGGCAGGCAGTGGCCCTTCACGCTGAAGGTGATCGCTTGGTGTTTGAGAATTGTAGGTTTATAGGCGATCAGGATACCATGTTTGCTTCTGGAGAAAACTCCCGTCAACTCTACAAAAATTGCTATATCGAGGGCACAACGGATTTTATCTTCGGCTCTGCTACTGCGCTATTTGAAAATTGCACCATCCATTCCAAATCAGATTCCTACATCACTGCGGCTTCGACTCCAGAGTGGGTGGAATACGGTTATGTTTTCAAGAACTGTAGACTCACTGCCGCTGAAGGCGTCACGAAGGTTTATTTGGGAAGACCGTGGCGGGATTTTGCCAAAACTGTTTTCATAAATACTGAAATGGGAGCTCATATCGTCCCAGAAGGTTGGCATAATTGGAACCGGGAAAAAGCGGAACAGACTGTTTTCTATGCAGAATCTGGAAGTTTTGGTGCTGGTGCTAATGCAAATTCACGGATAGAATGGTCTCATCAGCTAAGTGCAGATGAACTTAAAAGTTATAGCACTGATTTAATCTTCTCAGGCAAAACTACCGATGCAGATTACTTTGGAAATCGCTGGTTTGGCTATCGGAAAGACAGTTCATTTAATCTGCAAGATGCATGGAAAAAGGATGTGAAGAATTTCCCGCAGATCAAGCCTATTGTGATTCTCTCCAGCGAATCAGTAACGGAAAGTAAAGGGCTAGTCTATAAGAAGCTCGGAGGTAGGGAGCTGAAGTTGGATGTTTTCTCACCGATACAGGCAGAATCACCACGTCCAGGTATTGTGATGATTCATGGTGGTGGATGGAAATCCGGTGATAAAGAACTACAGATTCCAATGGCGATAGCTTTGGCTGAAAAGGGATATGTGACTTCAGTTGTTGAATATAGACTTTCGCCGGAAGCGCAATATCCTGCTGCGATTCATGATGTAAAGGAAGCGATCCGTTGGCTGAAGGTACATGGGAATGAATTTGGGTTGGATACTACACTACTTGCCATTTCAGGAAGTTCTGCCGGTGGTCAGATTGCTGCTTTGGTGGGAATGACAAATTCCAGAGCGTATGAAGGCTCCACTGAGTTAACTGCTTCTTCAGCAGTTCAAGCGATTATAGACATGGACGGAGTTTTGGCATTTCATCATCCTGAATCGGCAGAGGGGCAAGTTGCCTCAGAGTGGTTGGGAGGAACTTACGAGCAGAAGCCTGAAGTATGGGATGCAGCTTCTCCATTGTATTTAGAAGCACCAGAAATGATACCCATACTTTTTATCAATTCTCAGTATCCTAGATTTCATGCAGGAAGAGACGAATTGATTGTCAAATTGACTGAAAAAGGAGTCTATTCTGAGGTTCATGCTTTTCCTGACAGCCCACATCCTTTTTGGTTGTACGACACATGGTTTAATACTACAGTGGAGATAATGGCTGATTTTTTGGAAAATACCCTGAAATAAGAATCTATTCTCACTATTATTTTAAAAATGGAGTGTAAACGATTGCACGGTGCTATATGATTTTTACCGGTTTGATGTGCTTAGATTCCATTCTCCAAATTATTATTTTGTCAATAATAGCCCTACAGGCCATTTATTTTGAATTGCTGAAAATTTTGATAAAAATCTTGCGACATTAAATATTAATATGTAACATGCAATCGATTGCACAATGAGTATCTAATCTTGGCAGTCAATTCAAGCTTTATAATTTATTTAACTACTCAAATTTTACAATAACATGAAGGTACTGCTGGTCGGATTCTAAGAATTTGTCGGATGCTCTTTATCCTTAAAAAGGGAATTGTCAACCCAAAAAGCCAATGAAATGAAAAAAACTCGACTCGTATCGGAAAAGTCCCGATATCTAATTCTCTTAATGTGCTTATTGTGCAGCCTAAGTTTTCAGGTCTCTGCGCAATCAAGCCCAATTACTGGAACCGTGATTGGTTCGGATGGCTTGCCACTCCCAGGGGCTTATGTCACGGTAAAAGGAACTACACGAGGTGTGGTCACAGATGTTGATGGAACCTACTCCATCCCTGCGGTTTCTTCAGAAACTTTAGTTTTCTCATTTATAGGAATGGAAACTCAAAACATAGAAGTAGGAAATCAATCTGTCATTAACGTAACGCTCGAAGAAGACATGGCTCAGCTGGAAACAGTCGAAGTGGTCAGCTTTGGTTACGGAACAGTGAAACGAACTGATCTGACAGGATCGGTAGCTTCTATTTCAGGAAAAGATCTTTCCAAAATTCCTGTTGCAAGTGCTGCACAGGCAATCACAGGTCGACTTCCAGGTGTAAACGTACTTACTACAGACGGTTCTCCTGATGCAGATATTGTAATACGAGTTCGTGGTGGTGGATCGATTACCCAGGATAATGCGCCGCTCTATGTAGTAGACGGATTTATAGTAAATAGTATCCGTGATATTCCTCCTACAGATATAGAGAGTATTTCGGTACTGAAAGATGCTTCTGCCACGGCCATTTATGGAGCTCAAGCTTCCAACGGAGTAATTGTAGTGACTACTAAAACACCGACGGCGGGTAAAGTATCTGTTTCTTACAACAACTTTTTCCAATACAAAACCTTGCCAAAGGATCGGAGATATGAAGTGCTAGATCCGTACGAATATGTGTTGGCAAATTATGAATATGCCAAATTGAGATCAGAGGCTGATCTTAGACGATTTGAGAGATTCTATGGCGTCTATGATGATCTGGAGCTCTATAAGCAAAAGCCAGGAACAGATTGGCAGGAGGAATTATTTGGTGACCCAAAAATGTCCATGTATCATAATATTTCCCTTTCTGGAGGTACAGACAAAACAAAGGTGATGTTGAGTTTGACAAATAATACCGATGAAGGATTGATGATTAATTCTGGTTACAATAGAAACGTAATCAACTTCAAATTAAATCAGGAGCTATCCAATAAACTTACGTTTGATGCTGGTGCCCGTATCACCAATACGGTGGTTGACGGAGCAGGCACATCAGGTAGTGCTCAGATCAACATTAAGGACGCTGTACAAACCAGACCTGTAAATGGAGTAGCTGATGAATTGGAAATAGATCTAAATCAGCTCAACTCAGAAGATGATTTTCAATCGTTCTTGCTAAGTCTAGTAAGTCCAGTTGAATTGGCAGAGCAAGATTGGAGAAAACGTACAGACAACGATTATGTATTCAATGCTGGCCTTAACTGGAATATTGTACAAGGTTTAGATTTCAAAACTACCGTCAACGGGTCTAAGTCTTTTAGAGAAGACCTAAGGTTTTACGGACCATTAACAGGGGAGTCTTTCAACAATGGAGGTAGCTTACCTCTTGGTGTCAAAACTAACAGAGAGTCTAATTCATTTCGTTGGTTGAATAGTGTAAACTGGGTAGTGCAGGGACTTGGAGATAAACACAAGTTAGACTTCTTGGTTGGGCAGGAAATTTATTCTACCGGGGGTACCTATGCTATGATCCGATCTGAAGACTTCAGATTATCCATTACTCCTGAGGAGCTTTTTGCAAATATGACCTTCGGTAGAGTGGATCGTTTGGAAACCAGAAATGAGACTAATTCTAACAGGTTCTCACTTTTTGGCAGAGTGAATTATCAGTTCAATAACAAATGGCTTTTGACAGGTACTGTAAGGGCTGATGCCTCCAGTAAATTTGCTAAAGAAAATAGAGTCGGTGTTTTCCCGGCTGTTGCTTTGGGTTGGAAATTATCTGAGGAAGGATTTCTTCAAAATTCCACTTTTGTCGATGAGTTGAAATTAAGAGTTTCCTATGGAGAGACTGGAAATGACCGAATAGATCCTACTGCTACACAATTCCTTTTCCAAGGATCTACCAATAGAGGTCCAGGTTTTGGCAACGTGGATAATGTGTATTACACACCAAGTAGCTCAGTATTATACAATCCTGACTTAGTTTGGGAAACTACTGTAAACCGGAATTTGGGATTGGACTTTGCCTTTATGCAGGCTAAAATTGAAGGTAGCTTGGATTTCTACTCTAATACTACCAGAGACTTATTGCTTCAATCTGCCATTCCTCCTAATACAGGGTTTAACTCTCAGTGGGATAATATCGGTAGTACATCAAACAAAGGGTTCGAAATGGGAATCAATGTTTTCTTATTGGACAGACCTGATTTCTCTCTCTCTGTCAACTTCAATACTGGTGTTAATATCGCTAGAATCGAGGAGCTTGACGGGACAAATGACCGATTCTTTCAGTCCAACTGGGCAAGTACAGATTTGAACAACATCAATGATTTCTACTTACAAGTGGGAGGTAAACTCGGTGATATTTATGGCTATGTAAATGATGGCTACTACAGTGTGGATGATTTCCAATCTTATGATGCTGTTTCTGGAAGTTATATCCTGAAAGAAGGGATTCCAAGCTCTGGCGGAGTAGTGGGTAACACCAACATCAAGCCTGGCTACATGAAGCTGAAGGACCTTAATGAAGATGGTGTAATCGATGCCAAAGACAGAAAAGTAATCGGTAATGCACTACCAAAAAATCAGGGTGGTTTTGGACTTAATGCCAGATGGAAAGGATTTGATACGCAAATATTTTTCAATTACCAGTTTGGTAATGATGTCTATAACACCGGTAAAATCCAATACAACCAGTTCAGGAGAACTACCTATGGCAACTTGCTCACCACGATGAGTTCTGATAATCGCTTCACCTACATCGATGTGGATGGTACTTATACAGGAACTCCTGGTGAAGTCGTAACTGATCTAGGTCAGTTGGGCGAGTTGAATGCAGATAAAAACATCTGGTCACATAGTAGCTTTGGTATCGCCGGTGCAGTGATCTCTGATTGGGCTGTTGAAGATGGTTCCTTTATCAGATTGAATAACCTAACCGTAGGATATTCCTTTCCAAGGGATTTGATTTCACGTATTGGGTTGTCTCAATTGAGAATTTACGGTACCGGAAACAATTTGAAATTGTGGACAGATTACTCAGGATATGACCCTGAAGTAAGTACGAGCCGAAGCAGTTCTTATGCTGCGCTGACTCCGGGAGTTGACTACTCCTCATTTCCGCGAAGCCGTTCATTCACGGTGGGGTTAAATGTTACATTTTAATGGATCTGAATTTTAAACCAATGAAATCGAGCATAATGAAGAGTTTCACAAAAATTGATGATTATTCTTATTGCGAGATTCCATGTGGCCATAAAATAAAAATATAAACACATGAAAATCAAACATATAATTATAGCTGTTATTGCTGGGATGAGTTTCTCATGCGATGACTTCCTTGAGCCTGAGTCTATTTCCACATTCGATACGAACTACATTTATTCAAATGTGGATGATGCACGAAAAGGTGTCAATGCTATTTACGCAAATTTTGGTCAGGATGCTTTTCGCTCTCGACTTTCTAATAATATGGCTGGCAACACCGATATAGAACATCAAAGTGGCTGGACTAGCTCATCAGACAGATATCAAATCTGGGACCTTAATGCTCTGGAAACAAACAGAGATTTGGAGATCGTTTGGACTTATGCTTATCGATCTATTCGCGATGCTAATATTTCTATAGAAGGACTTCGTGCCTCCGGTAAATTAGAATCTACTGATGTAGCCGAAGCGAAAACTATGAATCACCTGCTAGGTGAGGCAGTAACTTTGAAAGCCTATTGGTACAGTATTTTGGTGTACTATTTTGGGGATGTGCCCTATGTGAATGAAGCGCCTAAGGCAGGGCTTGAATTTAACCTTCCAAAGGAAGATCGTAACGTCATCTTGTCTGGAGTGATCGAGGATATGATCGAAGTAGAAGAGAAAATGCTTTGGGCTGATCAGACTCCTTATGGAATCGAGCAGGTGACCAGAGAATATACCTTGGGAATGATCGCCAGAATTGCATTGCAGCGGGGTGGGTATTACTTACAACCTGACCTTTCTCAAACGAGATCTAGCGATTATTTAGAGTACTATCAAGTAGCCAAAAACTACACTGAGAAATTGATGCAATTGAAGGATCGTGCGCTTCCTTCAGATTATCGTCAGGTATTTCTTAATCAGTCAAAATTCATCTCTCCGGTAAATGCTGATGTGCTTTTCGAAGTGCCATTTGCGCTGGGAAATGGTGACGTAGCCTGGAACATCGGTATTACAGTAGAAGGCGGTCCTACAGCGGCTCACAGTTTCGGGTCGGGTAATAACTACATGGCTATTCCTCCTACTTATTACTTTTCTTTTGATACGTTAGATACTAGAAGAGATGTGACTTGTGCATTGTACAAGATCAATACAAACTTTGAGAAAGAATTTGTCAACGGTAGAACAAACATCGCCCAAGGCAAGTGGAGTAGATCGTTTTTGGAAAATCCTCCAGGTGCATCCTCTGCCAAAGGAACAGGCATCAACTGGCCAATGATGCGCTACGCAGATGTGTTGTTGATGTTTGCGGAAGCTGAAAATGAATTGTACGGTCCAACTGCCGCAGCTCAGGAAGCACTCAAAAGAGTGAGAAGAAGAGCATTTTCGGATGATCTTTGGGGTACTCGAGTAGATGCATATGTGGCTGATATTTCTGCAAGCAAAGAGAGCTTCTTTGAAGCCATAGTTGATGAAAGAGCTTGGGAGTTTGGTGGTGAGATGATCCGTAAATACGAATTGATCCGCTGGGGAAATTATGCGGAGAAAATGGAAGAAACTGTTGAAGGCTTGAAAGAAATGGCTGATGAGGCATTCAATGGAACTGGTAATCTACCGGATTACATGTACTGGAAAGTAAATGAGTCTGGACAGTTTGTACTGCTGAATCCTAATACGAGAGTGGTAGCTCCACCGGATGATACCTGGAATCAGGTGCCATTCCTATTGAGTATGCATAGTGAGACCACGCAGTACCAGGAATGGATCACGAAAGATTGGGCAAACTATTACAATGGTCCAAATCCTGGTGTAGCACGCTACATCTTCCCGATTCCTTCTACGGCTATCAACAATAGCCAAGGGACATTGACCAATGATGGTTATGGATTTTAATGAGGCTGTCAAAATCTAAAAGTTCAACAATGAAAATTCTAAATAGAAATATAAAAAGCACCCTTTTTATGCTGTTGATGGCCGTTTTGGCAGTGTCAGCATGTAAGGAAGACGAGGAGATGTTCGAGGAGACTAGGTTATTCAGACCGGTATTGAACGAAGATCTTTACTCAGAAGGCAATACAATTATTGTCAATCAGGGAAATATGAAAAGTGCTATTTCCTACACATTGGAAGTGAGTCGTGATACATTCAATACAATCGAATATGTCATTGAAACAGATACTTCTTATGTCGAGATCAACAAAGCTCTGATAGGAGAGGAGCTTTTCTGGAATACGCTTTATCAAGTGAGATCAACAGCTAGAGCTGCAGATCCGGCTTTTGATAGCAAAGCATCAGATCTTGGAAATGTGCGTACACAGCGCTTCCCGACCATTTTAAATAATCCGGCATCTTTTGATGTGACTGATATTGCAGCAAGAGTTACTTGGACTAAAGCTGGTGCAGAAGTGACCGGGGTCAAAGTGTTTTCAGCTCAAGATTTACAGTTAAATACTCCTCTTTTCGATGAGCAGATGGTGACAAGTGAAGAGCAGGCAAAAGCAGAGGTGATCGTGGAAGGTTTGGATCCTGAAATGGAATACCAGATTGCAATCTACAGCGGAGATGTTCTGAGAGGTTGGGTTAACTATACTACCCGTGTAGCTGACATAGACCCTACAGCTCCTGGAGTGATTGATATCCGGGACAATGAAAGCCCAGGCGCAGTGGCCGATGCAGTGCTCGCAGCAGCTGACGGTGATCTTATTTTGGTGAAAAGAGGCGTTACTTACGACTTGCCTTCTGAGAACTTGGATAAGTCTATCACTATCCAGGCAGCTTATGGCTTTGGTGAGCAAAAAGCCAAGTTATATACCACAGGCAACTGGAATATTGCTGAAGGCGCTCAGATCGACCATATCCGATTCATTGATTTAGAGATTCGTGGAGCTGATTACACTGGAGATTATGTATTCAATCCTAATACTAGTGGAGTGAATGTGAGAGAATTACTTTTCGAGAATTGTACAATGGGTACTTTCCGAGGAATTCTAAGGATAAGAGGAACGGTAACCATAGAAAACTATCTCATCAAAAACACATTGGTGGACAGTATCGGTGGTTATGGGCTTCTGACTACGGATACAAACCCAAGTGATGATGAGCTCACGGCAAACGTTCAAAACATAGTATTCGAGTCCTCTACCTTCAACAAAATCCAAGGAGGAATCACTTCTAGAAATAACTCAAATTCCATCACAATTGATGGCTGTACCTTTGCCAATTTCATTAGCCCAAATGGACAAATGTTCAGATACAGAGGTGGTGATGGTAATAACAATGTGGCCAATGGCATCAGCATTACCAATAGTATTTTTGGGCATGCTTGGGATGAGTCCGAATCTGAAAACTATGGGATAAGAGGCGTGGATGGTCTGGAGAGCACTAATTTTAATTTAATTAATAATTACAGCACTGCAAATTTCAGCTTTTCTGGAAATGAGATCCCAGGATTCCCTGTTGGTAACTATTCAAAAGGTCAATCTGACCTTTGGGTGAGTCCAGCTACGAATAACTTTAACTTTAAGGACAGTGGATTCGCTGGAAGGTTTGATACAGGTGACACGCGTTGGAGAGTTACATTATAGTTAAGTATTGGGTTAATAATTAATTGAGATAAGGTGTGGTTTTGCCACACCTTATTCTTTTCAATCCAAATCAAAAACCAATGAATTCGATAATTAAGCTTTTCTTTATATCTATCATCTTTTCTGCAAGTTCTTCGTGTGGAGGACCTTCCGATTCTGACCCTGTGGTGGAAGAGGAAATTGAAGAAGTTGTTCCTCCGTATGAAGGGTTACACTATGCTTTTCCAGGAGCCGAAGGCTTCGGTCAATTCACTACTGGAGGTCGTGGAGGCAAAGTCTATTATGTGGATAAATTGACCGATGATGGATCGGCTGGAACACTTCGACATGCCATCAATCAATCTGGAAAACGTACCATTGTATTCAATACAGGCGGAACAATACAGCTGAAGTCTAAACTTCAGATTAACTTCGGCGATGTTACCATTGCAGGACAAAGTGCTCCAGGGGATGGAATAACCATCCGGGATTTCCCTGTGGTAATCAATGCCGATAATGTGATCATCCGATACATTAGATTTAGGATGGGCGACGAGGGTAAACAGCAAGCTGATGCCTTGGAAGCTCGTTTTCATAAGGATATTATTATCGATCATTGTTCTATGAGTTGGTCCACGGATGAGACAGCTACATTCTATGCCAATGAGAATACCACCTTACAGTGGAGTATTATTTCGGAAAGCTTGAAAAATTCTGTTCATGAAAAAGGATCACATGGCTATGGAGGAATCTGGGGCGGGAAAAACGCCTCTTTTCATCATAATCTGCTAGCACACCATGATAGTAGAAATCCTAGACTTGGCGAGGAGGCAGGTAAAGCATTTGCCTTGACTGATCTCGTGGATGTGAGAAATAATGTGATATACAATTGGGGGTCAAACAGCGCCTATGGCGGTGAGGCAATGAATGTGAACATTGTCAATAATTACTATAAGCCTGGCCCGGCAACTCCTTCAGGATCGAAGCGGAATAGGATAGTCTCCATCGATAAGAATAAGAATGAAGGAACTGAAGTCTATAACGTCTGGGGAAAGTTTTTCATAGACGGAAATGTCATCGAAGGAAGTTCCTCCACTACACAGGATAACTGGAATTATGGAGTTTTAAATCAATTTCACAGCAGTTATGGCACAGTTTCGCAAGGCGATATTGATGGAATTCGACAAGCTTCTCCTCACCCTATTAATGGAAATGTCACTACGCATTCTGGAGAAAAAGTCTTGGAATTGGTTCTGCTTCATGCAGGAAGTTCACTGAAAAGAGATGAGGTTGATTTGAGAATTATTGACAACGTTAATAATAATTCCTATTCGGTAGAAGGATCACTTGGTTCTACAAACGGAATCATAGACTCTCAGACAGACGTAGGTGGATGGCCAGAACTCGCAGCAGGAACCCCAGTCATAGATACTGATAGAGATGGTATTCCAGACAATTGGGAAACAGCAAATGAGCTTGATCCAAATCTTGGTACAGATGCAGCTAAAATCAAACCTGGAACTCCTTATAGCTTTTTGGAGCTTTATTTAAATAGTCTTATCAAGGATTTTCCGTTAAGCAATTGACATAAAAATAGACCTGTGAAATGCCCATGATCTTGAACCTTAAGGACGGCACAGGGAAACAATTACCAGGGCATTCCATATGGCCATAAAAAAACAATTATAAACATATGAAATTCGAACATTTTGCACTAAACGTTGCTAATGCATCAGCTGCCTCTCATTGGTATGAGGAACATCTCGGACTGAAAGTAGTCAAGAAAATGGTAGAGCCACCGTACATGACCTTTTTGGCGGATGATAGCGGCACGGTTATGATTGAGATTTATTCCAATCCAAAAGGTGAAACTCTTGATTTTGAAAAACTTCATCCACTTGCCGTTCATCTCGCATTGGTTTCTGAAGATCCAAATGCAGACCGAGATCGCTTGGTAGAAGCTGGAGCTAAGGTGATTTCTGACGATATTTTGCCTGATGGCTCCCACCTGGTCATGGTAAAAGACCCTTGGGGATTGGCACTTCAGTTATGCAAAAGAGCAAACCCAATGATATAATCTTTGAATATGATTCTAAAAAACACAATCGGATTAGGATTGATTTTACTGATTTCTTTAGGCTGTAAAGCTCAGGAAAAGGGAAAAGCTGAAAGCCAGTTTCTATCAGAAAATGCAGGTAAATCGCTCGCATTTCCAGGCGCTGAAGGCTTTGGGAAATTCACTACAGGTGGTCGAGGTGGAAAAGTTTTAGTGGTAACTAACTTGAATGACGATGGACCAGGCTCACTTCGGGATATGATCCAAAAAAAGGAACCAAGAATAATCGTTTTTGCTGTTTCTGGAAATATCGAGTTGAAATCAAGTTTGGATATAAACTACGGTAACCTGACCATTGCTGGGCAAAGTGCTCCCGGCGGAGGAATTACACTTCAAGGATATCCTATTAAAGTGAAAGATGATAACGTCATCATTCGATACATCCGAAGTCGACTAGGCGATGAACTCAACGTTCAGGATGATGCGATGAGCGCCATTCGAGTGAAAGATGTCATTATTGATCATTGTTCTTTGAGCTGGGCTACGGATGAATGCGGGTCTTTTTATGACAATGAGAATTTCACTTTGCAGTGGACTATTCTTTCAGAAAGTCTGAATAAATCCGTTCACGAAAAAGGAGAACATGGCTATGGTGGAATCTGGGGAGGAAAAAAAGCTTCTTTCATTTACAATCTTCTGGCAGATCATAACAGCCGGAACCCAAGATTTAACGGTGCTCGCTATCATAAGGAACCTGAAAAGGAATGGGTGGATTTCCGGAATAATGTGATTTATAATTGGAAGGGAAACAGTTCCTATGCAGGTGAAGAGGGGCAATACAACATCGTCAATAACTACTACAAAGCCGGTCCAGCGACGAAATCAAATCGAGATAGAATCGTCGAGCCCTATGAACCTTATGCTAAATTCTATGTAGATGGAAATGTAGTGGAAGGGTTTGAAAATGTGACGGCAGATAACAGTTTGGGAATTCAAGGAGTGGATGCAGACCAAGTTGAAGCTTCAGCTGCTTTTGACTTTGCGGGAGCAAAAACCATGTGTGCTGAGGAAGCATATCATGCAGTTTTAAAGAATGCTGGCGCAAGCCTCAGGAGAGATTCAATAGATGAGAGGATTGTAAAGGAAGTGGCAACGGGAGTAAATAAATTCGGTGAAAATGGAATAATCAATTCTCAAGCTGAGGTGGGAGGATGGCCGATTCTTGATCAAGGAACTGTAAAAATCGATTCGGATCAAGACGGAATGCCGGATGAGTGGGAGATGAAAAATGGCTTGGATCCAAAGAATCCGGATGACTCCAAAGGTTATGATCTGGACCAGAATTACAGCAACGTGGAGGTTTATTTGAACAGCTTGGTCAACTAATTTTTCACAATATATGCGAAATTTGAGCCTAGGCTTTATCTTAGAGGATACCACTAATAATTTCAGACTGTTCGATGATTGATCTGCAACTTCCTTTTGAGCAACTCAGCAAAACACTTGAGCAAATATTACTTAATTATGGCTTTACTGAAGAACGGGCGCAGCGATGTGCCTTTCTTTTTGCCAAAGCTGATCTTGACGGAGTACGCTCTCATGGGGTAAATCGCTTTTTCCTTTTCCTCGATTTTATCAAAAAAGGCTTAGTTTATCCTGATAAAGAACCTGTTGCTTTGACTCAACTAGGCATGTTTGAGCGTTGGGATGGACAGGAGGGAGTGGGGAATCTCAATGCTGATTTTGCGATGAACCGAGCAATTCAGCTTTCAAAAGAGTTTGGAATCAGCTGTGTTACCTTGCAAAACACCAATCATTGGATGCGTGGAGGTAATTACGGTTGGCAGGCGGTAGAGGCTGGATGCATCGGGATTTGCTTTACAAATACAATTCCCAATATGCCCGCTTGGGGAGGAAGCGAACCCAAAATCGGCAACAACCCTCTGGTGATTGCAATTCCCAGAGAAAAAGGCCCGGTGGTGCTGGACATGGCTTTTACCCAATTCGCTTATGGGAAATTGAGCATAGCAAGAGCTAAAGGTGAGCAAATGGATTATGAAGCAGGTTTTGACAAGGAAGGTAACCTCACCAAAGATCCGGGAACAGTGATTGATAATCACCTGGGCTTGCCAATTGGACTGTGGAAAGGCTCAGGCCTGAGTATGGTTTTGGATTTGCTGGCAGCAGTTCTTTCTGGAGGAAATGCATCTTATGAAATAGGGAAATCTGGCCATGAAAGTGCTGTTTCGCAGGTTTTCCTTTGCTTTGATCCTACCAAACTTGAACTTACAGACTGGATAGAAACCAAGTCAGATGCGCTGATCGGCGATTTGAAAAGCTCAACAACTTTTGCTGATAAGTCAGTCAGATACCCGGGAGAAAGTACCTTAGAAACCCGAAATAGAAACCTCAAGAATGGAGTTCCGATTTCAGAAAAACTATGGGATGAACTTCAAAATGAATTGAAAAAATGAGAAAATTTAAAATAGGAATAGTGGGAACAGGTGCGATCACTGGAAAGCATGCAGATGCGATCGCAGAAATCGAAAATGCTGAATTGGTTGCGCTTTGCAGTTCTTCTGCTGAAAGAGCAAAGGCAGCTCAAGAGAAATTCGGAGTTGATACTTACTCCGACGTTTCTGCTTTTTTGACTCATCCCGAGCTTGATATTGTGTGCATTTGCACGGCTAGCGGACATCACATGGAAGCGGGTTTATTGGCAGCAAAAGCGGGTAAGCACTTGTTAATAGAGAAGCCAATCGAGATAAATCTTAGAAGAGCTGACCAGCTGATTGATACTTGCGAAGAAAATGGTGTAAAGCTCGGAGTTATTTTTCAAAACCGATTTTCGGAGGATTATTTAAAACTCAAAGCGGCGGTTCAAGAAGGGAAGTTTGGGAAGCTACTGATGGGAAACGCACATGTGAATTGGTACAGAGCTCCAGAATATTACAGCAATAGTCCTTGGAAAGGCACTTTAGAAGGAGATGGGGGTGGTGCATTTATGAATCAAGGGATACACACCTTTGACCTTTTGCTGGATGTAATGGGGGATGTGAAGTCCGTTTTTGCAAAAGTGAAAACAGCGCTTCATCCGATTGAAGGGGAAGATTTGGGTGCTGCCTTAGTGACTTTTGAAAATAAAGCAATGGGAAATATTACTGCTTCGACAGCATTGTACCCAGGCTTACCTGAGCGTTTGGAGATTTTTGGAAAATGTGGGTCTGCAGTTTTGGAGGCTGGAAAGCTTATTCAATGGAGTATTCAGGGGGAAGAACCCGAGCCAATCGTTGCAGATACCAGTGCTGGTTCAGGAGCTGCTGATCCAATGGCAATTGGACATGCATTGCACAAAGCACAATGGGAGCATTATTTGAATGCCATTGACAACAATGAACCGGTTTTGGTAGAAGGAAATATGGCCCGGAAATCAGTGGAGCTGATCCGAGCCATTTATAAATCTTCAGAATTGGAAAAAGAGGTAGAGTTACCTTTTCTTGATCACTCTTAAAGCGAAACGCCTCTTTTCCATGGGATAAAGTCATCTTGACCAAGGATCATGGCTTTGGATTTCTCTTCGCCACTGGCAACTTTGATTACTTTCTCCAAGATTTCCTCACCCATTTGTTGGATGTTTTTCTCTCCAGAGATCACAAAGCCTGTGTTGATGTCAATAATATCAGGCATGCGCTCGGCTAGTTTGTGATTGGAGGAAACTTTGATCACAGGCGTGACTGGGTTGCCGGTAGGAGTGCCTAGACCAGTGGTGAACAAAATCATATTTGCGCCAGCGCCTGCCATTGCGGTGGTGCTTTCCACATCATTTCCAGGAGTGCATAGTAAATTCAGGCCTGGTGTGTTTACGTATTCTCCGTAGTCCAGCACATCAGTTACTGGGGAAGTCCCGCCTTTTTTGGCAGCTCCAGAAGATTTCATTGCATCTGTGATCAGGCCGTCTTTAATGTTTCCCGGACTAGGATTCATGTCAAATCCAGAACCTGAGGCTTCCGCAGCAGCAGCATAAAGTCGCATTAACGTAGAAAAACGCTCGGCTTTGTCATTCGAAACGCAACGGTTGATCAATTCTTGCTCTACACCGCAAAGCTCAGGGAATTCAGAGAGAATGGCTGTTCCACCTAGCGCTACAACCAAATCAGCGGCATAACCCACAGCTGGATTTGCTGAGATTCCAGAGAATCCATCCGATCCGCCGCACTCTAATCCTACCACCAATTTACTCAAAGGAGCAGGCTGACGGGTTTGGGTATTGGCATCAGCCATTCCAATAAAGGTCTCTTTAATCGCACGGGTAAGCATCTGCTGCTCGGTTCCTTCTACCTGTTGCTCCAAAATAATCAAAGGCTTTTTGAAGTCAGGATTGATTAGGCGAAGTTTTTCTTCCATAAAAGAAGACTGGGCATTTTGACAACCTAAGCTCAAGATGGTAGCGCCTGCAACATTTGGATTGTTGATGTAGCCAGCGATAAGCGCACAAAGTGCCTGAGAATCAGTCCTAGTGCCGCCGCAGCCAGTTTGGTGATTTAAGAATTTGATTCCATCGATATTTTCAAAAAGACGTTCTTCGGCTTTCTCAGCAAATGTCTCTACCGCAACTGAGTCAAAAGATTCTTTTTGTCCAGCTTTATAAAGACTTGCCATTTCCCGAACCATCTTTTTGAACGGGTTTGGTTTGCCGAAGCCAAGTTCTTCAAGAAAAGCATCCTTGATAATATCCACATTTCTGTTTTCGCAGAAAACCATTGGAATCACCAACCAATAATTCCCGGTTCCCACTTGACCATCTGGTCTATGAAAACCCATAAAAGTTTTATCAATGAATTTGCTGATATCTGGAGCATCCCATTGGTAAACGCCTGATTTTTTACCAAAATCTTCGGCTTCGTGCGTTACATTCTGAGTGGTGAGGGCACCTCCAGATGGGATGGTAGAAAGAGTTTTACCCACAATTCCGCCATACATAAAGACCTGAGAGTTAGTATTCAATTCATTTATTGCAAACTTATGTTTCGCAGGAATACTGTCCTTGAGGGTTATTTTTAGGCCATTGTGTTCAACTATTTCGCCTGCTTTAAGGTCTTGTAAAGCGACTAAAACATTGTCCTTAGGATGAATTAATAATGTCTTATGGTTCATTAGAATTAATCATTATATTGCGCAATCGATTGCGCAATTTATATTATTCATTTGCAATAACGAAAATCCTTAATGAAAATTAAAATATTTGTGCAGATGTACTAAAATGAATTTTATCATTTCTCATAATTTGAAAATAGAATGTTTTTGGAATTTTCTACCTGCCCTAGAACCTTGATCACTCAAAGGAATTACCATTTATACAGTTCACTAAATCGTTTCCGTAAATCAACCTGACATTTCAGCTTAGAAACACCTATTATTGTGTAGTATGTTTTATGATCAATAAACCCATGAGATTTAAAAAACTTCAAACCCTTTCCTTTTGTATTGTGCTAGCACTTTTCGTATCCTGCCAGGCCACAGGGGAAAAGCGAATAATCAAGCTTGGCCATGGCCTAGGCATCACACACCCAGTACATGAAGCCATGCTCTTTTTGGCTAAAAAAGTAGAGGAGAAATCAGGCGGCAAAATGGTCGTGAAAATTTATCCAAATCAGCAATTAGGCAGTGAGCGTGAATTGGTAGAACTCCTACAAATTGGTAGTTTGGGTATGACAAAGGTGTCCTCAGCTGCACTGGAAGGGTTTGCTCCTACCATGCAAGTTTTTGGGATGCCATACCTTTTTAGAGATGATGCACATCAGTTGGCGGTTTTGCAGGGGGAGATTGGAAAAAAACTATTATTGGACCCGCAGAAGTATCTTTTGAGAGGACTGTGCTATTATGATTCCGGGAAAAGAAGCTTTTATACCAAAGATAAACCAATAGAGACGCCAGCGGATCTTGCAGGATTGAAGGTTCGGGTGATGGAAAGTAACACCGCTTCAAATATGGTGAAAAGCTTAGGCGGTTCACCTACGCCAGTTTCCTTTGGAGAGCTATACACCGCTTTGCAACAAGGGATAGTGGATGGTGCAGAGAATAATGCTCCAAGCCTTTATACCTCAAAACATTACGAGGTGTGTAAATTCTACAGCTTAGACGAACATACAGCTCTGCCAGATGTGATGATCGTGAGCACCAAAGTATGGGAAAGTCTAACTGAGCAAGAACAGCAGTGGTTGCAAGAGGCGGCTGATGAGTCGGCAACTTATGAATACAAAATCTGGGCAGAAGCTACGCAGGAGTCGTTGGATGAATTGAAAAAGGCAGGCGTAACTATCACCTACCCAGATAAGCAGCCATTCCGCGAGGCAGTCGAGCCGATGTACTCAGAACTCAAAATTCAGCAACCAGAAATCTATAAAATTGTAGAAGAAATTCGCGCTGTAAAATAACTGTTAACCCAAAGTTTCAATCCTATGTTTTCACCCCAAACCAAGCTAATCCTGGATAAATGGATTGCCTATTTACTAGTCATCTTGATGTCACTTATGGTGGTCAATGTGACCTGGCAGGTGGTTTCTCGTTATATTTTCCAAAGCCCAAGTTCATTTACGGATGAATTGTCCAGATACATGCTGATCTGGGTAGGAATGCTGGGAGCTGCTTATGTTGCAGGAAAAAATGAGCATTTGGCAATTGATATTTTGCTTACAAAGCTCGAAGAAAAGGCGCAGGACAAATTGATGATTTTGATCAACACCTGCATTTTTATTTTCGCACTTGTGGTGATGGTCATTGGAGGATCAAACCTCGTTTATTTGACTTTTATCTTGGAACAAAAATCAGCTGTACTTCAGATTCCTCTAGCTTATATCTACGGCATTATCCCTTTTAGCGGGTTATTAGTGATCTACTATCAAGTAGTCTCAATCAAATTTTTGACAACTTTAAAATCTGCTGTGTAATGGAGGTGTTGAGCGTTTTAGTATTAGTACTTTCTTTTCTTTTCTTCTTAGGTATCGGAGTACCAGTTGCTTGGAGCCTTGGACTTTCCAGCATGCTGACGCTGATGGTTACCGTGCAAACTATGCCGGCAATTACTACCATCGCCCAACGTATGGGAACAGGATTAGATAGTTTTTCTTTGTTGGCAATTCCATTCTTCATTCTTGCAGGGGAATTGATGAACCGAGGTGGTATTGCCAATCGTCTGATAGAATTTGCAAAAGCCCTCACGGGCAGAATGCGAGGCGGGTTGCTCCATGTGAATATCATTGCTGCCATGCTGATGGGAGCGATTGCAGGTTCTGCTGTAGCGGCGGCATCTTCAATGGGAGGTATTTTGGGAAAAAGAATGGAGAAGGAAGGTTATCCAAAGGAACTCGGGGCCGCTGTGAATATCACTTCTTCTACGACTGGTTTGATCATTCCTCCATCCAATGTGTTGATCGTTTACTCCTTGGCTTCTGGTGGGGTTTCAGTAGCAGCGTTGTTTGTAGCTGGATATTTACCGGGCCTTTTGGTTGGATTATTATTGATGGTAACTGCTGCCATTATGGTAAGGGTTCATAAGCTTCCTGCGGGAGAAGGATCTTCATTTGGAGTGATTTTGAGTACATTCTGGAAAGCAGTACCAAGTTTATTTCTGTTGATCGTTGTAATCGGAGGGATTATCGGAGGTGTGTTTACAGCTACTGAAGCTTCTGCTATAGCCGTGGTTTATTCACTGGTATTATCGCTGATTTATAGAGAATTGAAAGTGAAGGATTTGCCCTCAGTATTGTTGAAATCTGCCGAAACCACAGCTGTGGTGATGCTTTTGATTGCAACTTCTATGGCAATGTCATGGGTAATGTCCAGTGAGGAGATTCCTCAGAATATTTCGAATGCGTTGCTTGGCTTGAGTGACAATATCTTTGTGATTCTGATTATGATCAACCTACTATTGCTTTTCGTCGGTATCTTCATGGATATGACTCCAGCGGTATTGATTTTCACCCCGATTTTCTTGCCTGTGGTGACAGCATTGGGAGTTGATCCTGTTCACTTTGGTATTATGATGGTGCTGAATCTGTGTATTGGCCTTTGTACGCCACCAGTAGGTTCCATTCTCTTCATAGGAGTAGGTGTGGCGAATACAACGATTCAAAAGATCCTCAAACCCATGTTGCCCTTCTATGCAGCCATGGTGCTGGCATTGATACTCATCATGATGTTTCCTGAGATTACACTTTGGCTTCCGAGAGTATTTGGGGTGTAAAAATAGTCTGGTGATTGATGTCGGGTGACCGATGTTAACAAGTAGACAAAAAACGGTGGTCTTATGACTGCCGTTTTTTGTTTTAGGCTGTTTTGATCTTATGGGGAAGATTTGCGTAAATTAGAAGTAGCTAAACAATAATATATGATGGAATCGATAACTATTGAAATATTAAACCCTAAGGTCAAAAGCATCTTAAAGGATTTGGCTGATTTGGAGCTTATATCCATCAAAATCCAATCAAAAAATGAAATGATTGAGAGAATCTTGGATTCTTTTGCTGAAGTTGAAGCTCATGAAAAAGGTGGGAAAAAACTTAAGAAAATAGCGGATGTTCTAAATGAGCTTTGAGATTCTAGCGACAGATATATTTGAGAGAAGTCTTAAAAAAATCGCAAAGAAACACAGATCAATTAAAGAAGATCTAAAGCTGTTGGCTGCACAACTACTGGAAAACCCCAGATTAGGTAAGCCTCTTGGTAAAGATTGTTACAAAATACGGCTTGTTATATCTTCAAAAGGAAAAGGTAAATCTGGAGGAGCGAGAATAATCACTTTTTTAAAAGTAACAAAAAGCCAGATTTACCTGCTGGATATTTATGACAAATCAGAAAAATCCTCCCTATCAGATAAAGAATTGAAGCTTCTGATAAGCCAGATTTCAATAAAATAGTATTGGAAAAATTACTTTTTCATAAATATATTGAAACCTGATTTAAAGCGGCGAATGTGAAATCTGAAATCCGACATCGGTCACTAAACAAATATCAACCTACCTCTCCACTTCCTTCAGATTCTCAATTTTTTTATTTCTCAGGAATCCATTGATATCCTCAAAGTGCTCTTTCACTCGCTTGTTTCCAAACTCAAACACTTTAGTTACCAGCCCGTCCAAGAAGTCTCTATCGTGAGATACGATGATCAATGTACCGTCAAAAGCTTTCAACGCGTCCTTAATGATGTCCTTGGTTTTCATATCCAAGTGGTTGGTGGGCTCATCGAGAATAAGCAAGTTCACTGGCTCGAGCAAAAGCTTGATCATCGCCAAACGTGTCTTCTCACCACCGGAAAGTACTTTCACTTTCTTATTGATGGCATCTCCTTGAAACATAAATGCGCCTAAAATATCCTTCACTTTTGTTCGGATCTCCCCAACGGCGATATAGTCAATCGTTTCAAAAATTGTCAAGTTCTCATCAAGCAGGGAAGCTTGGTTTTGAGCGAAATAGCCAATCATGGAATTGTGACCCAATTCACATTTACCTTCAAAGTCAATCTCACCCATAATCGCCTTGATCATGGTGGATTTTCCTTCACCGTTTTTACCGACAAAAGACACTTTCTGTCCACGCTCAATAGTCATAGAAGCATTTTTGAAGACCACGTGATCATCGTATTTTTTGCTCATATCTTCTACGATCACGGGATAGTTTCCAGATCTAGGAGAAGGGGGGAATCGAAGTTTCAATGCTGAGCTGTCTACTTCATCTACTTCGATGATTTCCATTTTCTCGAGCATTTTCACTCGAGATTGCACTTGTAACGTCTTGGAATAAGTCCCCTTGAAGCGGTCGATAAATCCCTGAATGTCTGCAATCGTTGCTTGCTGTTCTTCGTATTGCTTTTGCTGCTGTTCGCGACGCTCTTTTCTGAGTTCTAGGTAATGGCTGTACTTCGCTTTGTAGTCGTAAATACGACCCATCGTTACTTCGATAGTTCTGGTAGTTATATTATCTACAAAAGCCCTATCGTGGGAAATCACCACTACTGCTTTGGCTTTGTTCAAAAGAAAGTCTTCCAGCCACTGAATGGATTCAATATCCAAGTGGTTAGTAGGCTCATCAAGCAAGATCAAATCAGGTTTTTGCAAAAGGATTTTTGCCAACTCAATTCGCATTCTCCATCCTCCGGAAAACTCAGACGTAGAGCGTGTTAAATCAGCTCTTTCGAAGCCTAATCCAAGCAAAACCTTTTCGACTTCAGCTTCATAGTTCACTTCTTCGATCGCATAGAATTTTTCGCTCAATTCCGAAACCTGCTCAATCAGCTTGTAATATTCATCGGATTCGTAGTCAGTTCTTACAGTCAATTCCTCATTGATTCGCTCGATCTCTGTCTTCATGTTCAGGTAGCTAGCGAAGGCTTTTGAAGTCTCCTCCATCACTGAGCAGTCATCCGATGTCAGCAAATGCTGTGGAAGGTAAGCGACCACGAAGTCCTTGGGAGCTGAAACAGAACCCAAACTAGGCTTGGTTTCCCCGGCAATAATCTTGAGTAATGTGGACTTTCCCGCGCCATTTTTACCCATCAAGGCAATCTTGTCGGTTTCGTTTATGGCAAAAGAAACATTACTGAAAAGAGTGGAGCCGCTATGAATGACGCCTACGTTATCTACTGAAATCATAAGTCTTGGAATTGAAGCGGCAAAGGTAAGGTTTCAGATTTGAAATTTGTAATTGAAAATTTGATATTCCCCACTTCACCATTGTAGCTAGTCAAATTTGAAGTTTGCTTATTTTGAATTTATAGGTTAATGACAAGTCTCGGGTCTTGATACTTTTGTCTTACATCTAGCTTCCAAAAACAAAAAAAACCGCTCCGAACTTAATCGAAGCGGTTTCTAAACATCCGACATCTAGCATCGGACACCCTACATATTTATTAGGCATTCACACCCAAAGCTTTCGCCATGGTAGCGCCGATCTCCGCTGGAGAATCTACTACGTGAATTCCGTTTTCTCTCATGATTCTCATTTTGGCAGCAGCAGTATCGTCAGCTCCACCGATGATCGCACCAGCGTGACCCATTCTACGTCCAGCAGGAGCTGTTTGACCGGCGATGAATCCTACAACAGGCTTTTTGTTGCCGTTCTCTTTGATCCACTTGGCAGCTTCAGCTTCGTAATTTCCTCCGATCTCACCGATCATTACGATCGCGTCAGTCTCAGGATCTTCCATTAGCAACTGTACTGCTTGCTTAGTAGAAGTTCCGATGATAGGATCTCCACCGATACCGATAGCAGTAGATACGCCTAGACCAGCTTTTGCAACTTGATCAGCAGCTTCGTAAGTCAAAGTTCCAGACTTAGACACGATACCGATTCTACCTGTTTTGAAGACGAAGCCTGGCATGATACCAACTTTTGCTTCTCCTGGAGTGATTACACCTGGACAGTTAGGGCCGATAAGCGTAGCACCTCTTTCAATGATATATGGCTTAGCTTTCATCATATCAGCTACAGGAATACCTTCAGTGATAGCGATGATTACTTTGATACCTGCATCAGCAGCTTCCATGATTGCATCAGCAGCGAAAGCCGGTGGCACGAAAATGATGGAAGTATCTGCACCAGTTTTTTGAACAGCTTCTTCTACAGAGTTGAACACAGGTTTTTCCAAATGAGTCGAGCCTCCTTTACCAGGAGTAACACCGCCGACTACGTTTGTACCGTATTCGATCATTTGCTGTGCGTGAAAAGAACCCTCAGACCCGGTGAATCCTTGTACGATCACCTTGGAATTTTTATTTACTAGTACACTCATGATGCGATTTCTATAGTTTGGCACAAAAATATAATAAACCCACCACCCACAAAAGAAAAGGGTGACAATATGCTGGGAATTCCTTGAATCTTTAAGAATCCTGACAAACTTGAGTTCTACAGCAAGGGAATAGCCTAAAGACTATCTCTTTTACATTGGCGATTTAATAAAGTGAGATAGAAGAATAGGGGCTTTTGCGAAGCAATTGTACTATTTACACTTGGTACACACATATTTTTTATATTTTCGGTTCAAAATAGATTTATCACATCCAACATCATCTATGTTTAGCCTTAAAATTCTCATCGTTGAAGATGATCCTGTTTCAGCACTTTTACTTCAGCGAGCTTTAGAGAAAAACAGACACGAAATACTTGGAATAGCAGATTCTGGAGAAAAAGCGCTTGAGATTTTAGCTGAAAATCACGCCGATATGGTGATGATGGATATCAATTTGGCAGGAGAATTAGACGGTATAAAAACTACTGAGATCATCAATGAAATTTACGATGTTCCTGTTGTTTATTTGAGTGCAAGCTCTGATGCTGAGACACTTAACAAGGTGGTTGGTACCAATCCAAGTGCCTATGTGATCAAGCCGTTTAATATCCGTGAGTTAAACATGGTGATAGAATTGGCAATCTATAAAGACCGTAAAGAAAAGGAACTGCAAAAGCTCAATAATGAGCTGGAGGAGAAAGTAAAACAGCGTACCATTGAGCTTTATAATGCCAACAAGGAGCTGATGAAGGCTTTGGAAAAAGAACGGGAAATCAATGAATTGAAATCTAGAATCGTACTGAACGTTTCTCATGGATTCAAAACTCCACTGACTTCGATTTTGAGCTCTGCGCAATTGCTTCAGCTTTATGCCGAGAAAGATCATCCGTTCAAGCCGAAGATCACCAAGCATGCCTTCAAAATTGAGAATTCTGTAAGAGCACTGAACAATCTTCTGACTAGCGTATTGTTTTTTGGAAAAGCAGATGCAGATAAAATAGAGTTCAGACCTAAAAAGATGTTCTTAGGTGCATTTGTAAAGGAAGTTCTCGATACCGTAAGTGCGAGCAAGGAAAATGATGTGAAAATCAAGACTGAATTGGTAAACCTTCCGAAGGTGATCACCTCCGATAGTGAGCTTCTCTATCAGATCTTCGAAAACCTCTTGTCCAACAGCGTGAAATACTCCAAGGATGGTCAGGAAGTGGTATTCAAATTGGAATTTGATGGTAAAAAATTGGTAGGAACGATTGAAGATAAGGGAATTGGTATCCCTAAAGCAGAGCAAGACCAGCTTTTTGAACGCTTCTTCAGGGCGAAAAATGTGGGAATTGTAGAAGGATCTGGATTGGGACTATCGATTGTCAAAAAATGTATAGATGTGCTGAAAGGGCAGATTAGCTTTGAAAGTGATACCAAAAACGGCACAATTTTTAAAGTGGAAATTCCCGTTAGTTAATTATGCTTTTTGAGTCAAAAAACATAGAATACAAGCATCCTGGGCAACAGAAATTGATTTTCCCCGATATCTCTTTAGAAGCAGGCGAAAGTCTTTTGGTGCTAGGAAAATCTGGTTCTGGGAAAACTACCTTGTTGAATTTACTTGCTGGATTACTCAATCCTGAGACAGGAGAAATAAAATTGTTAGGTAAGAATTTGGCTAGTTTGAAAGGGCAGGAGTTGGACTTGTTTCGTGGAAAGGAAATAGGAATCGTTTTCCAAAAACCACATCTTTTAGCAGCTCTAAATGTGCAAGAGAATCTCCAAATGGCTCACTTTTTCGGTAAGAAAAAGGGGCAGAATATTAAAGACCTACTCGGGGAATTGGGGCTGGCGACAAAAGCTAAATCTTCAGTATTAACATTGAGTGAGGGAGAAGCTCAGCGTGTTTCTATTGCTAGAGCGCTTGCAAATAGTCCGAAATTAATTCTGGCAGATGAGCCAACTTCCAGCTTAGATGATGAAAATACGGAGAAAGTCATTAACCTTCTCAAGACTCAAGCTGCCAAGATCGGTGCGGCTTTAATTATTGTCACTCATGACCAACGTGTAAAGGCTCATATTCCAAATTTTGTAGAAGTGAAAGCGGCATGAATTTATTTAAACTAAGTTGGAAATATTTGACTTTCAGACCACTTTCTACAGGGTTGAATGTGTTTTTACTTGCTCTTGGATTGGCTATCATTACGGTGCTGTTACTTATCCAAGATCAATTTGAAAAGAAAATGAACCAGGATGCAGCCGGAATTGACTTGGTTGTAGGAGCAAAGGGAAGCCCGTTACAATTGATTCTCGCTGGTGTGTATCACATTGATTTTCCTACCGGAAATATCCCAATGGAAGAAGCACAAAAGCTTTCGAGAAATAGATTGGTGAAAAATATTATCCCAATGGCTTTGGGAGATAATTACCTAGGTTTTAGAATCGTTGGGACGAATCACGATTATCCAGCGCTTTACGAAGCCCAACTTCACAGTGGTGTGCTTTGGGCTAAACCGTTTGAGGTGGTATTGGGAGCAGAAGTAGCCGAGAAAGCAGGTTATTCAGTAGGTGATGAGTTCGTGGGAAGTCATGGCATTAGTGTTGGAAGTCATGAGCATGATGCAAATAAATTCAAAGTTGTTGGGGTATTGAATAGAAAAGGCAATGTGCTCGACCGATTGATCCTGACGAGTGTGGAATCTATTTGGTACACCCATGACGAAGGATCAGAAGTTGATGTAGAGGATTCTACAGCGAATCATCAAGAACATCAGCAAATGAGCCTTTCCGATTCAGTTGCCGTAAAAGGTTTCCCAAAGACCAGCGAATCCAGAGATTTAACTACTCTTTTGATCCAATATAGGAATCCCATGGCGGCTATTCAGCTCCCGCGATTGATCAATTCGGGGACTTCTATGCAGGCTGCTTCTCCTTCTTTTGAGATGTCCAGATTATTCGAATTACTGGGTGTAGGAATTACTTTACTTCAGGGACTTGCAGTGGTGATAATTGGGATTTCTGGATTGGGGATTTTCATTGCGCTATTTAACTCACTTAAAGAGAGAAAATATGACCTTGCGATTTTACGAGCAATTGGAGCGTCTAGAGCTCAACTGTTACTCCTGATTTTCTTAGAAGGGATTATGCTAACCTTTATGGGTGCAATTCTCGGTATTTTATTAGGGCATTCCTTTCTTTCTGTAATTATTTCTCAGAATGAGCAAGGCGTTGTTGCTTCTCTTCAGCCATGGGTTTTCCTCAAACAAGAACTTTGGATAGTAGTTTATGCGTTAGTGGTTGGAGTTTTGGCTTCGGTTATCCCAGCATTTGCTGCTTATCAAACAAGTATTGCAAAGCAATTGACAAAGGCTTAACTAGCGGCTGATTTAAAACCCGAATATATGAGAAAGTTAAAAATAGCCTTTTTGGCAGTTCTAGTGATGATTGTGGGACAAGTGACTCTTTTGGCACAAAGCACCAATGTCTGGAAAAACCTTTCTGAAGTCACCTATAAAATCTCTGAAGATGAATATGGCGAGCTCTATGTTCCTGTCTTTTCCGAAAATATCACCAAAATGGAAGGTAAGGTAGTGGAGGCTGATGGCTACATTATTCCTTTTGAGGGAATGTTCAAGCCGGAGCATATTATTCTTTCCAGTTTGCCTTTGGCAGAATGCTTCTTCTGCGGATCTGGCGGTCCGGAAACTGTGATGGAAGTAGATATGGCTTCGCCCATCAAATACACTTCCAATAGAGTTCGAGTTCGAGGTACACTTACTCTAAATAGTAAAGATCCTGAGAAACTCATGTACATTATGAAGAACGCTACCCTGGTGAATTAAGCGAGATAGATTCTCTGGTCTGTACTTCGATAAAAGGGCAAACAACCTGCCTTTTTTACCATAAAGTGACAAAAGGACCAAAGTCTAACTAATATATGTTTTGCAGATGAAGTGATCGCATTTCTATGTTTTTCTATGTGACTATATGGTTAAATGTTTTATGACCATATAGGATCATAGATTTCATAGTTTTCTTCGCTACGATCATTGCTTATTTCCAATCTCAGATTTGTTTATTAAAAGATACTAGTCTTTTAATTAAGACTAAACCTTTCAATATTCTGACTTCATTTCTATTCTAGAAACAAATCTCCTTTTCCAACTCGCGGAATTTCTCCAACAATCCAAGGGACACAGACCCAGGTTTTCCGGTCCCTATTTCGTGCTCATCGATTTGAGTTACTGGAAGCAAGACCTTGGTGGTGCTGGTGATAAAAGCCTCGTCAGCATTCAATGCCTCTTGCATACTAATAGGCCTGATTTGCACATCGCCAGCCAACTCTATCACATGCTTTCGTGTAATTCCCATCAGCACATGCAAGTCTGGAGTACTAATAATCCCATCCTTTACTATGAAGAAATTGCTTCGGGAACTCTCGCTTAGTATGCCGTTCATATGATAGATCACATCTTCAGCGCCTGCATCTTTCCACCGCATGCTGTCCCAAACGGGGTATGCATAATTCGTTGTTTTGATTTCGGCGATAGGGCGTACATACTCCAGAGAGAGTAATTTGATGCCTTTGTCATATTTTTCCTGAGCAGGGAAAATCAGTGATTCTGCGAAGATAAATAGCTTTCCTTTGGCAGGTGAAAAGTGATTTGGAGAAACGCCACCACTTAATACCATTCGTATTCCTCCTTCTTTGAGATTGTTTTTCTCAATCAATTCGTGGATTATAGCCCTTAACTCTGCTCGGGAATAATCCATCGGAAGAAAGGTTTTCTCAGCAGATGCCAAAAATCTATCCAAGTAACTTTCGAGAAAAAGAGGTTTAAAGTTAACTGTTCGGAAAAAATCAAAAATCCCGTAGCCTCGAATTAGCCCTAGGTCCATAGGATGTAGGGTGGCTTTTTCTGAGGAGATAATTTGCCCATCGGCAAAGCAAAATGGTTTCATTCTTTTCTAGTTTAAGAGCATCTAAAAATAATAGCTTAAGCTGAATAAATCACCTTCTATTATGATCTTACTTTATACCACTATTTATAGATTTAATAGTAACTTTACGGCCTAATGTTATAGTATTTATGAAGCGTACAATTCTATTTTTAATTTTCTCCTCATTTTTATTGGTAAATGCTTGCGGTCCAAAGAGTCCAAGTGAGAATGAAATACTTCGTGAAGAAGTAATTGCCGTTCATGATGAAGTTATGCCAAAAATGGGTAATCTGAAATCTTTGGAAAGAAGAGCTCTAGAAAAAGTAGGTGAACTCGAGAAAGGAAGTCCTCAAGATTCAGCTAAAATCCAAGAATATAAAGCACTTGCCTACGATCTGAATCATGCTCATGAAGCCATGTTCAAGTGGATGCGTCAATATGAGCCTAAGGATGGAGAACAATCACCTGAAGAGATTAAACAGTATCTGGAAGAGCAAATGGTCCTTGTATCTGCTGTTAATGTAGAAATGAAAGAGGTGCTAGCAAAAGCCGATGAACTTCTGAATTAATTAAAATTCAGGCTTTTCCTGAAGGTATTTCTCCACCTGCTTTGAAGTGATTTTCCCTTCATTCATTCCCCAGATATTATATAAGTAGGTACTTATCTGTGAAATCTCTAAAGGAGTAAGTTTTGGGCTTGCTGGCATGGGTTGATTATAAACTTGCCCATTCACCATTATTTCACCTTCCTGCCCATATTTCATAATCCAAACAGTTCGGTGAATACTTTCTTTGAAATAATCTGAATCTTTTATTGGGGGGATTAAATTACCCAAACCCAGACCGTCTGCCTGATGGCAATTCCCGCAGTGGTTTTCGTAGATAGTTTTTCCTTCCACAGCATATTTCATTACTTCGGGATCTTCTATTTGTGCCAGTGTATTCTCTTCATTGGAGCTTTTGGGACTACATGCTGCCGCAAAAAATAGTAGTATTAGAAATCTCTTCATTACTCCAAAAGCTTTGGGATATCAGAAATTAACTTATCTACTTGATCAGCCTTGGTGCCGTCATAAACACCCCTAATGTGCCCCGCATCATCAATAAGTAGAAAAGCGCCCGAGTGAAGAAATCCACCTGCTTCGTTCTGATCAACTTGGGCAGTGGTAATGTAACTAGTTTGTCCAAGTTCGTAGATTTTCTCAGCCTCTCCGGTAAGAAAATTCCATGTTTTTGCATCTTCAATTCCCAGTTTCTGAGCATAATCTTTTAGCACCTCGACTGTATCGTGATTAGGGTCAATGGTATGGCTCAGAATCTTAAAATTTGGATTGTCACCGAATTTCTCATACACACGAATCATTTCTTTTTTCATGATCGGGCAGATCGTTGGGCAAGTAGTGAAGAAGAAATCCGCTACATAAACTTTACCATCTACAGATGCATTAGTGATGGTTTCTCCTTCTTGATTTGTAAATGAAAAGTCTGCAATCGTATGATAAACTGTGTCCTGAACGAGCTTCCCATCTACAGTTTTTTCATCCACATGCCAGTTGCCAAGTTTTGGAAGTGGTGTGTTCTTTTCTCCGGCAGGTTTGCATTGAGAAAATAGAATTGAAATAATAAGAAGGGAGAAGATTGAAAACTTCATTTTCACAGAATTCATTAGCTTTTTCTAAATTTTTTGTAGAGTCTGATGGCGAGCATCAGGCTTACTCCAAGTGTGATTAATCCAGCCAAACCCCAAACCATGCTCAAAGTGCTTTTCAATACAATCAAAAAGACAATAGCAAAGAGTAAAAGCGTGGACGCCTCATTCCATATCCTCAACTGTGTTGAGGTCCATCTGGTTCGACCAGCTTGCAATTCTTTGAAGAGTTTGTGACACCAGCCATGATAGCAGTACAAGAGAAAGACGAAAGCTAATTTTGCATGCATAAAAGGCAGCTGCAAGAACTCGATACGGTAGGTCAAAACTAAAGTCCCAAAAATCAACGTCAGTACTGCAGATGGCCAAGTGATGATGTACCAAAGGCGGGAGGCCATCAGGTCTAACTGAGGTTTGAGGATCAATCGCTCGGCCTCTGGGCGTTCCATTGCTTCAGTCTGATAGATGAATAATCGGACGATATAGAATAGCCCTGCAAACCAGGTGACTACAAAAATGATATGAAGTGCTTTGAGGTACTCGAAGGTCATTCTCGGGATTTTCGGCTAAATTAAGGCCTAATCTTTATAACCGCACCTAAATTTTGAAAAGCTCTAAAATCATTTTCTGGATTATCACACTTGTGGTGATAGGACTTGTAGTTTATATCTCCTTGGCTTCACTCTCTCAGCCAGGAATGGAGCGATTCGATGGGAAATACAAAGAGCTGTCGACCTATAGAAATGAAAACAATACCGGCCCAGTGGTGCGGGTATATGCGGTAAAGGCTCTGGATAGTTCGACGGAATGGATGCGTGAATACGGAGATGCGATGCCACATACGAAATATGGACGTACAGTCGTGTTCTTTTTCAATGATGGGATAGATCAGGAGATCAAGCTGTCTCCGAACGATCCATATTTCTCTCAAGGCATGCAACCTTATGTGATTGCTACGTACCAAAAGAGCCCGATGGGGGATGTGAGTTTTACCGATGGCTATCCAAAATGAGAAAACGATTTACACTACAGGAATACAAAGAAGGCGTTCTTTCTGGGGATAGAACGAAGCTTAGCCAGGCAATTACTTTGGCGGAAAGCTCCTTGGAAAGTGACTTTGCATTGGCATCTGACCTGGTGCAGGAAGTTTTATCCTATACAGGGAAGTCTATCAGAATTGGAATCACTGGAGTGCCTGGAGTTGGGAAAAGTACTTTTATAGAGACTTTTGGTCAGTTGCTTTTAGATTCTGGTAAATCCGTGGCTGTTTTGGCAGTGGATCCTTCCAGTCAAAAAAGTAAAGGGAGTATTCTTGGGGATAAAACCCGAATGGAAAAGTTGGCGGGCGACAAACGTGCATTCATTCGCCCTAGCCCAACTGGCAGTACCCTAGGTGGTGTTAGTTCCAAAACAAGGGAAGCTATGTTGCTTTGTGAGGCCGCGGGTTTTGATGTGATTCTTGTAGAAACGGTGGGAGTGGGGCAGTCCGAAACTGCTGTAAAAAGCATGGTTGACTTCTTTCTTTTGCTGATGCTAGCTGGTGCTGGAGATGAGCTGCAGGGAATCAAAAAAGGAATTATGGAAATGGCTGACGGCGTCGTAATTCATAAAGCTGATGGCGATAATCAAACGAGTGCCAAGAAAGCAAAATCATCTTATGAAAATGCCCTTCATCTTTTTCCGCTTGGAGAAAATAACTGGTCAACGCCAGTGATGACGGCATCTTCATTAAACGGGGTAGGTTTGATGGAAATTTGGGAAATGATTCTAGACTTTGAAAGCAAAATGCTTAGGTCAGGCTTTTGGGAGTCAAATCGTGCTGAGCAGAGGTTGAACTGGCTAGATGAAAACCTACAATTTTTACTTAGTAAATTCTTTTTGGAACATCAGCAAGTCCAGAAAATGCTCACTCAAAATCGTTCGCGAGTTGAAAATGGAGAGCTCAGTCCTTTGGCTTTGGCGAGGGATTTGATAAGTACTTTTTTTCATTCCAACCAAAAACTATAAATGAAATACCTGCTAATTATATTTTTATTCCTAGGTGTAGCTTGTGGAAGACCAACACAAGATGAAGAGCAAATCGTGGAGGATATTAGTTTCAGCACAAAAACCTTTACTTCTGAAAGGTGTAGTGATGATAATTGTGCCAAGGTTGAATTGAGTTGGCCAATCGCTGAAAATGTACCGGCGGCTTCTACAATCAATGAAGAAATAGAGCATCAATTGCTTGCTTACTTTCAACAAGATAAAACCTATGATAACCTGGATTCTGCCGCCAAAGATTATCTGACTTCTTACGAAAATTTCATTAACGATTTTCCAGATGCCCCAGGTGGGTGGTCTATCGAAGTGAAAGCAGAGAAAAGCTATGAATCAGACAGTACGTTGAGTATTAAATTCAGCGAATACAATTTCTCTGGCGGAGCTCATCCAAATTCCAGTGTTTATTATATGAATTTCGATAAGCAAACGGGAGAGTACTTAAGCTTTGATCGAGTAGTTTTGGATCAGGATAAAATGCTGGAATTGGCAGAAACTGCTTTCAGAAAATATCATGAGGTGGAACAAGGAAAATCATTAGAAGAAGCAGGGTTCTTTTTGCCTGAAACTGGTTTTTTTCTTCCCAACGCAATCGGGTACAAGGATGGGAAGTTTGTACTGACTTACATACCTTATGAAATAGGTCCGTATGTGCTGGGATATACGGACCTTGAATTTGAATTGAACGAGTTAGAAGGGATTGTTAGGCAGAAGTGATGGGGTTTTAGAGGATGAATTCTCTGAAATTTTCCCTGTGAACTAAATTGTAATCAGCTGTGTAAGTCTCTTTGAATGCAGAAGGAATTGAGAATTTTGCATCTGGATTCCACTTGAATTCAAAGGCTTTCAATTTCCCGTCTTTTTCTTCGAGATAGTCCAGCTCCTGTTGGTTTTTGGTACGCCAAAAATAGCTGTTGACTTTTATTCCCTGATATTCTAGATACTTCAGTCTTTCGGACATCAGAAAATTTTCCCAAAGCGCTCCAATATCGTTTCTTAAGGCAAGTGGTTGAAGGTTTTTGATTAGTGCATTCCGGACTCCGTTATCATAGAAATAGATTTTCTTATTCATCTTTATTTCTTTGCGAAGATTTCTGCTGAAAGTTCCCATGCGATAGATCACATAGGCTTGTTCGAGGAGATCTATATAGCTAATGACGGTTTTTACATCGATCTGCAATGATCTGGAAAGTTCATTGTAAGACACTTCGCTCCCCATCTGAAAAGCCAAAAGTTGCAAAAGGCGGAAGATTACATCCTGTTTTTTGATGATCCCCAAAGCCAACACATCTTTATAAAGATAGCTTTCTGTTAATTCATACAGTAGATTTTCTTGATCAGCTACATTGGTGATTATTTCTGGATAAAAGCCGTAAACCAGCCGGTTAGGCAGATCCTGTTCTGCGGCGACATATCCTACGGTTTGCTCGAATTCTTTCCAGCTGATAGGATAAAGATGAAAGGTCACTTTTCTCCCAGTAAGGGGCTCTTGAGTTAATCCTGATAGCTCGAAAGAAGATGATCCGCTCAGGATCAATCTCACTTCCGACATTTGATCATGGATTATCTTTGCAGTAATTCCTATATTTTCGATCCGCTGAGCTTCGTCAATAAACACATAGTTGTATTCAGCAATGATCGATTTGATCTGCATTGTGTTAGGTGTATCTAACAATCGTCTGGTAGTAGGGTCATCCCCGTCTAGAAATAGATAATCCTTTCCAGCTAGCAAATCATAAATTAGGGTAGTTTTCCCTACTTGTCTGGGACCTATCAGTATAATCACTTTCTTGTCCTGTAGCTTTGCTGAAAGGTTATGAAAATGAATTCTATTAAATTTCATTCTCAAATATAGACTTTTATGGAATATAATCCACAAAAAGCCATCTTTTTATGGAATACAGTCCACAAAAAGCCGTCTTTTTATGGATTTGAATTTTGGTAATTTTGAAATTAAAGCGAAAAAGCCGCTAAGAAATCAATCTCAGCGGCTTTTTTAGTAAATGAGTATTGAAAGCTTTACGTGTCGTTTTCTGCCGACTAATTTTCCAATCTTCCAATTTTAAAATCTTCCAATCTTAATAAATCAAGAACCCGGAAGGGCCTCTGCCTACTTCGAAAGTTCTAACCACAGAACCAGTTTCTGAAAGAACAGTTACTGTTCCATTACCTTGGAATCCATTGGAATTGGAAACATAAACTTGATCCAAGTTATGGTCGTAACCAATTCCGTAGAACCCTGATCCTGTCATTAATTCAGTGAAAGTAGCAGAGCTTCCTTCTATGTCAATGTTAACCACAGCATCATTGTAATCTGGCCATCCAGAGCTAGTCAAAACATACATTTCGTCATCTCCGTCGAATGCAATCCTGCTAGTAGCATTAGCGACAGGCACAGTGTATGTATTTCCTAAAGTCAAGCTGCTCAGATTTACGGTATAGAAAATCACTTCATCGGTTGCCACTGCATAGATCCAAAGCACATTACCTACAGCATAAAACTGTTTTGGAGATGCTTCCAAGTCAATTGTTGAGACCACCACTTCCTGAGTTGCGTCGATGATTTCGATTTTGTTTTCTTCAGAACCAGCTACGATGATGAAATTGCCATGTGAGAAAAGATCCTCAGGCTTGTTCGAGACTTCGATTTTCTTTGAAACGACTCCACCGTCAAGTCCATTTACCACGGCTACATAAGAATCTGGCGTAGCATAGCTAGCATTATAAGGACCATAATCACTGATGAAAAGCTTACTTCCGTTCACTGCTAAAGATCTTGGTTGGTCCAATTCTGCAGAAACTGCCCCTAAACTTTTGAAGTCAGCTGGATTGACTATTTCTACTTTTCCGGTGTTTGCCACCAAGTATAATCTATCTGCCTCAAGCACTATGTCTTCTAATAAGCCAGCAAATGGACGAAGATTTTCAGCTTCAAAAATATTAGGTAGAAGTTCTTCCGTATTTTGATTTAAATGATAGACTTCTCCATCGTTTGTTCCAAAGTTCCCTTCGTTCATGATCAAAATACCGTTGTCGTATTTACCTAAAGGCTTTTCTTCTCCGCTATCAGAGCAGGCAAAAGAGACAGAGATCAGGGCAGAAGCCCATAGTAGTTGGTTTAGTTTCATATTGTTATAGATAAGTTAAATTGAAAAGATCTTCCCGGCATGGCTCTGAGATAGAGCACTTGGTAGTCGGTGTCAAAAACATTATTGATTTGAAAACTTAGAGGAACTTGCAGCATTCCGATCTCAAGTTTGTCGTAGGCAAGTCCAAAATTGAAGAGCTGAAATGAAGGCATCATGCGAGGATTGTCAGCTGTGACAGATCGCTCTCCTACATAAAATGTGCTTGCAATAGCTGAGTAACCGTTCTTCTCGATTCTGATTTTTGCGTTAGCCTGATGCTGGGGCGTATAGGGCAATTGCTTGCTGACAGACTGATCATTTTCGTCAGTGCCTTTGGTCGTTACGGCCTTAGAGTAAGTATAGGATGTGGTCAATTTCCAATCCCAAGTCCCGAACGATCCATCCAAACTTCCTTGGTATTCTATCCCCTGATTGTCGACTTTTTTGATGTTTTCCGGAGTCCAGAAACTTCCTTTTGGTAGCCAAATGATCCAATTATTCACTGACATTTTGTAGAAAGTCAGGCCTTGCGTCCAGTTGAGATTTCCTGTTTTAATCCATGTCAAGCCAATTTCTCCGCTCAGACTTTCTTCGGGAAGCAAGTCAGGATTACCGCCTGGATTCCAAAAACGATCATTCAGCGTCGGAACTTTGAAGCCTTTTCCGATAGAAGTTTTAAGTTGTAAGGACTGAGAGTTTCGGTTCCAAAAGCTCCAATCCATTCCAAGGTTAGGAGTGAAGGGAGCGAATGTCCCTGAGTAAACTAACTGACGAAGGTTAAGTGCAAAAGAAAGATTTTCAGAGGCTAAAAATTTCGTGCTCTGGTATAATTCAATGCGATCATCATCGGTTTGGTATGTGCTGAGGTCACCTTTTGTCAGCGTATATCTGGCGCCAAGTTTTGAAGCCCATTTGGTGGAAATCTGATGATCCCAATCTCCAGCTATGAAATATTGTGTGCTGTTATTTTCACTGGAATTGAAGGTTTGCTCATTTCTTACAAACCCTGTTTTTAGATTCCAGACAGATTTTTCTTTAAAATGGAAATAATCAATTACTGCGCGAAAAGCCTGATCTTCCTGTTCATCTTTCGTATTTGAACCGATGACAGGTTGAACTTCACGATTGGTTTTGTTCCACCAGAAAGCTGTTTTTAATTGGTTGTTTTCATTTAGATTCCAAGCCAAATCCTGCACAATACCGATTTGCTCAAACTGAGCATGATCTTGTTTGACTTCTGGTGTACCATGCTGTCCCAGGTCTTTGTAGGGGAAATTGTTCTTTGAAAACTCTCGATAAACTTTGGTTTTACTACTGAAGTTTTTTGAAGAGAAACCTGCAAAAGCCGAAGAATTAAACATCCCAAAGCTTCCAATCTGCTGAGAAATACCTGCATGAAATCCTTTACCGAATTGTGTTTGAGTTCCTAAATGGATCGATCCGCCTATGGCTTCATTTCCAAAAAGTGCTCCAGCATTTCCAAACTGCAAACTCACTTGATCGATGGCGGAAATAGGCAAAATGGATAAGTCACTTTGCCCGAGCGAGGGACTGTTGATCGGCAGGCCATTCCAAAAAACCGCGGTATGTCCCGCTGAAGTGCCTCGAAAAGATGGGGAAGCGATCATTCCGGCTCCGTATTGCCTTACGAAAACCGGCGATTGCTCCTGAAGAATATCTCCAAGTGAGCGACCTTGGTAGTCATTCAATTCCGCTTTTTCCCAGCTTAAGACTTTTTGCCCTTGAGCAAAACGATCCAGAGCAGGCGCATAGACTTCCACCTGGTCGAGTTTGACCGTGTCCTGATTTTGGCTAGGCGCCACAAAAGAAATTGCCCACAAAAGCAAAAACATCCCTGATCGAATTAGTTATAAATCCGATTCAGGCTTAAAGAGAAATGGGAAGAAGGGAACGAAGCCAATAATTCAGCTCTGGTACTTTCTTCATTGCTTTTCCTCCGAAAGCACAGAATCAACAGAAATGGGCAGGTCTCCTGGCTCACCTAATTTGCCGCCTTCTCATCCCGAATTGGTTTCGGAACAATGGCACGGTTGACAAATCATTTGCGGAAAAATCCGCTAGGCTTACAGTTGCGGGGACAGCTTTGGTTTTACACCAAATTCCCTTTTAATCCCAAGAGCTCGGATGCGAGATTGGGAACCTATTTCGGCTGCAAAAGTAGATTGGGAAAGCTTAGAAAAAAAATCTGTTTGGAGACAAATTTTGGAAGTGGCGAAAACCCGAGCTTATTTTGGGCTTCAATATCTCCAATTATTTCTGTGAAAAACCATCAAATCAAGGAACTCATTTTTGTGATTTTAATTACTGTAATGTATTCTTTTACAGCATGTAATGCTAAGAAGGAAAATGAGCAGAACCTGCTTGAAAAAGTTGAGTTAACCTATGCCTCTGGATTTACGATTTCAAGAGGAAATAATTTTTGGGAGGTGGAAGTTACCCAGGCTTGGACGGGAGCGGATAGAATTTTCAGGTATTTAGTTTTAGAAGAAAATGCAGATAAACCTGAAGGGAATTATGATGCAATAATTCAACTTCCGGTTGAGAAAATTGTGCTTACTTCTACCACACAAATCCCACATTTGGACCTGCTAAATAGCACCGAAAAGTTGATTGGATTTCCCAATTTAAATTTGATTTCTTCAGAAAAAACCTGGAAGCAAATTGATGCAGGAAAGGTGGAAGACTTGGGTGCAGGACCATCGGCAAACACAGAAATGGTGATCGATTTGGCGCCGGATTGGATCATGATTTCTACTTTGGGCGATGATTTGAAATACCTGGATTTGCTGGCTCAAGCGGAGATTCCGGCTGTAATCAATGGAGAATATGTAGAGCAGCATCCACTTGGAAGAGCGGAATGGATCAAGTTTACCGGAGTACTTTTGGGAAAATATGAGGAGGCTAAAGTAGCTTTTGAGCAGGTAGAAAATGACTATTTGGAAGCGGAAAAACTGAGCGCGTCCCTTACTGACTCTGTACGTCCAACAGTGCTTAGTGGCGTGCTTTATCAGGATATTTGGTATGCACCGGGAAGTGAAAGTTGGGGTGCTAAAATCCTCCAGAATGCTGGTGGAGACTATATTTTCTCAGATCAAAATGGAACTGGATCTGCTCAATTGAATTATGAATATGTGCTTGAAAATGCATTGGAAGCTGATTTTTGGATTGGTTCGGCTGATTTTCCAGACTTAGAAACCATGGGTAATACTGAGCCTAGATATAAAGCTTTTGAAGCATTCAAAGCAGGAAATGTTTTTTCTTATACACAGAAAAGTGGAAGAGCAGGAGGGTTGGAATACTTTGAGTTGGGTTATATGCGACCGGATTTGATTCTAAAAGATCTGATCAAAATCCTTCATCCCGACTTACTTCCAGCTTATGAGTTGTATTTTTATCAACAACTCGATGCAAAAAAATAGTCCATTTCTTCTTCTTTCGGCCGCGCTGATTCTGCTGCTTTTCAGTTTTCTACTGAATGTCAGCTTGGGATCGGTATCCATTTCTCCCAGTGAAATCTTGAGTGGGCTATTCACTGGAGAATGGACTAAAGCATCTCGCGAACAGATTATTTTGAATTATAGATTGCCCAAAGCTTTGGTCGCAATCTTAGCAGGAATTGGGCTGAGCATTAGCGGCCTTCAAATGCAGACATTTTTCAGGAATCCGCTTGCAGGACCTTTTGTGTTGGGGATTAGTTCGGGAGCTGGATTGGGTGTAGCGATTTTGATGTTGGCTGGCTCTGTGTTTGGTTTGGCAGCTTTTGGAGGAGCTATCAGCCCTTGGGCGATTGCTATTGCTGGGACTTTAGGTGCAAGTTTAGTTTTGCTAACAGTGAGTTTGGCAGCATGGAAAGTCAAGGACAGTATGACCTTGTTGATTGTGGGATTGATGTTTGGTTCTGCGGTTTCCGCTATTATTTCGGTTCTATCCTATTTCTCGGGCGCCGAAGCCTTAAAGCTTTTCACTATCTGGTCTATGGGGAGTTTGGGTGGTTTGGTTTGGGATCAGGTTTTGGTTCTTGGACTGGTGATTTGTATTGGAATCATTCCTGTGATTGCCTCCGTGAAATCCTATAATGGAATGCTTTTGGGAGAAAGCTATGCGAAAAGTATGGGTATCAATCCTGATCGTTTGCGTTGGCTGATGATACTCAGCACAGGGTTGTTGGCAGGAAGCGTAACTGCATTTTGTGGACCGATAGCATTTATTGGAATTGCTGTTCCGCACTTGGCGAGAATGGTCTGGAAAACTTCAGATCATAGAATTCTTTTTCCTGCTTCCGCATTGATTGGAGCTAGTTTGTTGCTTCTATGTGATGCCGTAGGTCAGCTGCCTGGATCTGCGCAGACGCTACCGATTAATGCCGTGACGTCTCTCGTTGGTGCTCCGATCGTGATCAGTTTGGTGCTTCGTAAAAACTTCAGCAAGGAATTTTAAGCCATGAGAAAAGCATCAATAATCGGGAGAAATTTAAGCTTGGGTTACACCAAAGGTAAAGTCCAAAAGGAGATTCTTCATGGATTGGATTTTGAGCTACTTTCTGGCGAAATGACCTGTTTACTAGGACCTAATGGCGTAGGGAAATCTACTTTGGTCAAAGCTATATTGGGGCAATTGAAACCATTCGAAGGTGAAGTTTTACTCAATGGGAAAGTCACGTCAGCGTATTCTAACGAGATGCTGGCCAAAGAGCTATCCGTTGTATTAATTGAGCCATTTTTACCAGGAAATATGACTGTGGGGCAATTGGTGGCGATGGGGCGAATTCCGCATACGGGTTGGACGGGAAAACTCGAGGATAGAGATCGAGAAGTGATTCAAAATGCCCTTTCCGCTACGAAAATAGAATACTTGCGTGATGAGCGACTTTCCGAAATCAGCGACGGTCAGCGACAAAAAGCTTTGATCGCAAGAGCATTGGCTCAGGATGGAAAAGTAATGGTGTTGGATGAGCCTACGGCACACTTGGATCTGGTTAACCGCTATGAAATCATGCATTTGCTTCGGGAAATCTCCAAAAATCAGGGAAAGGCAATTCTCGTGGTAACCCATGACCTGGAAATAGCTTTGGAGACAGCCGATAGGTTTTGGTTATTAAATTGTGGAACTCCATTGATTTCTGGCTTGCCTGAGGATTTGGTAATCTCAGGTCAGATCAATCAATTGTTACCAGGAAAGAAATTCCATTTTAGTGTGGAAAAGGGAAGGATTGAGTCTAAAACTGAGGAGTTGAAATTTGATATTTCTGGGCCTAAAATTCTGGTAAGATGGATTTCAAAAGCACTTGAAAAATCCGGGGTTAAGGAGTTGTCAGGAGCAGTAGAAGTTAGTGAAGGACCATTTTCTTTAAGTTATAAAGGAATTATTTATAAAAGCGTAGAAGGATTATTGGAGGATTTGACAAGCTCCTAAGTAACTCTATATGTGTTTTAACCACATAGGAACAATAGGACACATAGTTTTTGAATTTTTCAAGCCTCCAAGTATAGATCCAAAATAGCCTTCACCTTATTTCTGAGCTCAGCAATTTCCTGTTGGCCAAGATTACCAACTCTTTCTAAAAACCTTCGATTATCCAATGCTCTGATTTGATCAGTAAGAATCTCGGAGTCTTTTTCTAAATCATAATTCCCTTTTGAAATACGGACTCGAAGTATATTTTTCTTGGGAGTAAGTTGAGTAGTAAGCGGACAAACCAAAGTTGAAGGATGATCAACTTGGTTGAGAAGGTTAGTTTGAATAACTACTACTGGGCGAATCTTTCCTGGCTCAGTTCCTTTTGAGGGATTTAGGTTCGCGAGCCAGATTTCATATTGCTTCATCTTCCTCGATTAAAGCATCAAATTCAGCAATGATTTCAGTTGAACTTTCTTTGGATAAGGTAGATGCGAATGCAAATTCACTACTTAGTTTTTTGCGTTTTTGATAGTTGTTGTAAAATTCAAGTGCCTGATTGATATACCTATTTCTGGCAACCTTTGTATCCTTAATGATTGCTTCTGTTTCTTCGAAGATTTCTTTGTCCAGTTTTAAAGAGAGCGTTTTCATATTTCCACGAGTATATACCATAAATATATACTAATTCTAAAAAGTTCATCCTATTTTACAATCATTTAACCCCTTTTTCTGAAACCCAACCACGCTAAATCCTTTAGGAATCCCTATATTTTGAGCTGAAATTTGACCCCACTTACTTTTGAGATTATATGTTATTTGAATTGATTCGACTGGAATTCCTAAAAAGTTTCCGATCCACATCGTTTGCCAAAAGCGTAATGGTTGCCATTTTCCTCGGCTTTCTGGCGATTATGCTCCTAGGGTATTTGCTGATGGCTGGGATATTTCTAAGTAGGATTTTGGGTGAAATTGCTGAAGGACAAGACCCTATAGAGGTTCTGAATTCAGGCTTAATCTTCTTTTTTCTGGTGGAATTCATGTATAGATATTTCCTCCAGAAACTGCCCGTAATAGAGTTGGAAAGCCTGCTACATCTGCCTATTTCCAAAAAGAAAATCATGCATATGTTACTAGGGAGATCATTTTTCTCTCCATTAAGCATCATTGCTTTAATACTCTTTAGTCCATTCGCATTCACAGAAATTTCTATGCAATATGGAGTTCAAGGAGCTATTTCTTGGCTGGGGACTATCCTATTTATCAGCTGGACTTTGCATTGGTTTATGCTGTGGTTCAAGCAGCGATTTGAAGATAGTTTGATTGGAGTAGTGATTGTGTTTGTGATTCTACTTCTAGGTGGAGGATCTACCTACATGGGGTGGTTTAATTTGGGTGAACTAGTAGCGCCATTCTTCACCTTGGCGATGGGTAGTTTTTTACCATTGGCGATCATGTTAGTTCTATGTTTTGTAGGGTATTACATGGCGTTCTCCTACTATCTCAATAATGCTTATCTAGAAGATTTGGCCAAGGAGGAAGAAGTTAGATTTGTAAATCAGTCAGTTGGTTTCTTTTCAAGATTTGGAATGGCTGGGGAGCTTGCTGACCTGGAATGGAAATTGATAATCCGTCATAAGAAGAGCCGTACTTTCCTGATGCTCAGTGCTTTTTTCTTGCTTTACGGTACTATATTTTATGACAACCCAGCTTATAAGGATGGGCCTATGCAGAACATATTTATTTTCGTAGGAATATTTATTACAGGTATTTTTATGATTCAATATGGTCAACTATTCTTAAGCTGGAACTCCGGATATTTTGACTTTTTTCTTAACCGAAAAGATGGTATTAAAAACTTGGTAAGAGGTAAATACCTCTTGCTTCTATCCATCTCTTTATTGTGTTTTTTATTGTCAATTCCCTATGTGTATTTTGGTTGGTCATTCCTGCTGATTCACCTGGCTACTTTCTTATTTAATGCTGGAGTGATGATTCATTTGATTATTTATCTGGCTCTCTGGAAGCCAAAACCCATGGACCTGAATAAGGGAGCAATGTTCAATTATGAAGGAGTAGGCGCAGCTCAGTTTCTTATGATTATTCCTATGATGGTGGCTCCATATGTAATCTACTTGCCATTTGCCATGTTTTTCAATTTCTACGCTGGGTTAGCTGCTTTAAGCACCGTAGGCGTAGTAGGGATTATTTTCTTCAATAAGCTTTCAACTATCAATATTAATCGGGTTTTAGCAAACCGATACGAAATTTCATCTTCATTCCGTCAAGAGTTATGATTCAAGTTATTAATCTGAAAAAACAATATAAAGAAGCCGTGGTCCTGGACGTGGCAAGGCTGGAGATACCAAAATCAGAATGTTTTGGTCTAGTGGGAAACAATGGGGCTGGAAAGACGACCCTTTTTAGGATTATGCTCGATCTGGTTCGTGCCTCTGAGGGAAAAGTGGAAATCGATTCGCGGGACGTGAGTAAATCTGAAGACTGGAAAAGAACAACTGGAGCCTATTTAGATGAGCATATGCTATTGTCTTACCTGACTGCTGATGAGTATTTTCAGACGCTTCGCAAAATATACGGTTTATCTGAGGCCGATTTACAACTTCATCTCGGCAAGTTTACTGAGTTTTTCAACGATGAAATAGTCGGGAAAAAGAAATATATCCGTGACCTCTCTAAGGGTAATCTAAAAAAGGTAGGTATAGCGGCAGCCTTAATGGGCAACCCAGAGGTAGTATTCCTGGATGAGCCTTTTGAAAATTTAGATCCAAGTTCTCAGATCCGCTTGAAGAAATTAATTCTTCAAGAGAAGGAAGCATCGCAGGTAACCTTTTTGATTTCCAGCCATGACCTAACTCACGTCACCGAAATTTGTGATCGTATCGTACTGCTTGAAAAAGGTAAAATTATCAATGACCTGAGAGATAAATCAGCGATGCTGACTGAGCTGGATGCTTATTTTACTGGATAAGCGGATTTGGAGTAGTCACCGTAGGAAAAAAGTCACATCGTCACAGACCTTCATAGTCTTGGATAAGATGCAACCTTTAAAAATATATTCTCCGGGCTGACTCCCTTTGAATTTCTGAATAGAAGAGATCCTTCCTGCCTTTCCAGATACCTCCTCTGTAAACACCACTTGACCATTGACTTCCCAAATCATATCCCATTTGTTGGTGGGAGGGAGGCCTCTGACCACAAGCAAAAGTCCAACACTGTCTTGAAGATTTTGATCTGGCCCTCCAATCACGCTTACCTCTTCCACAGTATAATCAGACGGTTCTGGCGGGATAATATTGCAACCTAATAGAACTAAAAAAAGAAGAGGTAGCATTTTCACCATGATATGACTTGAATTAAACTTGTTTGCACGTAAAATGATGAACATTTAGGAAGGTGAATTTGGTAACCAAGGAAATAAGAATTGTGGTAAAAACAAAAAAAAACTCTCCGTTGATTGAGAGAGGTTTTTTCTGTAGCAGCTCTGTTTCTTATGATTATACCTATGATGGTGGCACCATATCTGATATTTACCATTTTCGATGCTGATTAATTTTTATGCTGGATTGGCAGCACTTGACACAGTAGCTGTACAAGGAATTATTTTCTTCAATAAACTTTCAACTAGTAATATTAATCGGGTTTTAGACAAACGAAACTAAATTTCGTCTTCACTTCGTCAAGAGTTATGATTCAAGTTATTAATCTGAAAAAACAATATAAAAAAGCCGTGGTCCTGGACGTAGCAATGCTGGAGAAACCAAAATCAGAATGTTTTGGTCTAGAGGGAAACAAAGGGGCTGGAAAAACAACCCTTTTTGGGGTTATGCTCGATCTGGTTCGTGCCTCTGAGGGAAAAGTGGAAATCGATTCGCGGAAGTGTGTAAAGCTGAAGACTGGAAAAGAATAACTGGAGCCTAGTTGGATGATCATATGCTAATGTCTTACCTGACTGCTGATTAATATTTTCAGACGCTTTGCCAAATCTATGGTCTCACTGAGGCCTATTTACAACTTCATCTCGGCAAGTTTACTGAGTTTTTCAACGATGAAATAGTCGGGAAAACGAAATATATCCTCGACCACTCTAAGGGGAATCTAAAAAAGGTAGGTATGGCGGCAGCCTTAATGGACATTTCAGAGGTAGTATTTCTGGATGAGCCTTTTGAAAATTTAGATCTAAGTTCTCAGATCCGCTTCAAGAAATTGATCCTACAAGAAAAGGAAACCTCCCAAGTTACCTTTTCGATCTCCAGCCATGATTTGAATCATGAGACTGAAATTTGTGATTGTATTGTTTTACTTGACAAAGGCAAAATCATTAATGATATGCGGGACAAATCTGCGATGCTTGCTGAGTTGGATGCTTATTTCAAGAGATAATACTTAATTACGTGTTCATTATTTTAGAGAAAATGGACTTGTAAGTAAAAAACTCACATTATCTGGACATATATTAGCTATATGTCCAGATTTTAAGGAAATATGGACATATGATAAAAACCTGTCCATTTGGTGGACATATAACAGCCATATGTCCATTTTTTAATTAAAAATGGACATGTTTTTATTTTCATGTTCATATTTTTCCTAAATTTGGACACGTAAAATATACTTGTCCATGCCATACGATCGGAATATTCCCTACAATGACTTACCTCTTCTTCCTCCTTCCAAAGAAGTAGAAGAGGATATTGCCATTCTGAAAAAGCTCGTCACCGCATCGCGGGCATTGGCTTCAGTGAATGCCAGTGTGTTGAGGTTACCAAATCCAACAATGCTGGTGAATACCATTGCGCTGCAGGAAGCGAAAAGTTCAACCGCTATCGAGAATATTTTCACCACTGAGGACGAGTTGTACAAAGCCGTTTCTGATTTGATTCAGGAAGAGAGAGCGGATTCTGCCACCAAAGAAGTCTTGCGATACAGGGAGGCTCTTTGGGAAGGATATACCAAAATACAGGAAAAATCAAGTATAGATGAGGAGGTGATTTTAGGCGTTTTCCATGAAGTGAAAGATACGAACTCTGGATTTCGATCTCCTGCTACCCAGACGATTATCAAAAGAGGGAACAGTGAATTTCGATCAGGTGAAACGATCTATACTCCTCCGAGGGGTGAAAAATTGCTACAGGATTTGGTGGGAAATTGGATAGAGTACCTGAGAAATGACATAGCCTACCCGACAGATCCTTTGTTGAAAATGTGCATTTCCCACTACCAATTTGAAGCGATTCACCCATTCGCAGATGGAAATGGACGGACTGGGAGGATATTGAATCAGCTTTATCTGGTGAATAAAAAACTGTTGGATCTTCCCGTACTTTACCTATCAAAATACATCATTACCTACAAAGAGGATTATTATTATCAGCTGGGAGCCGTGACTCAGCGCGGAGATTGGCGTACCTGGATTCTCTATATGCTGGAAGCTGTGGAGAAAACGGCCATTCTTACTGAGAGTTTGATCGGGGAGATTATCGTCCAAATGGAAGCCACGCTAGCCCATGGCAAATCAAAAATCAAATGGTATTCGAAGGAAGTCAACGAGCTAATTTTTTCCCAACCCTATCTCAAATCCAAAACCTTAGGTGATCTGATGGGCGTGAGCTCAAGAACGACGCTGACCAAGTATTTCTCAGAGCTAACCGAAGCAAAAATCCTTTTCCAGAAAAAAGATGGCAAGGAAGTTTACTATATCAATGAGGAATTGGTGAGGATTTTAGGGGATTAAAAAAGTCCCTCTGAACACTCGGAGGGACTCTCGAAATAGCTATCTATACCATTAGATGGATAGATGTTCAACCTTTAATCAACCAATTTTATTTCCATCCACCACCGAGAGCTTGGTAAATATTCACGGTTGCATTCATTTGTTTCATCTTGGTTTCGATCAGTTCAAACTTGGATTCAAGTGCATCTCTTTGGGTTAAAAGAACCTCCATGTAATCTGCTCTTGCAGAGTTGAAGAGTTCGTTGGAGATATCGACTGACTGCGTCAGCGCTTCTACTTCCTGAGACTTTAAGTCATAGGTTTGTTCCAAATTGTTAATTTTAGCAAGCTGATTGGCTACTTCGATATAGGCATTCAAAATGGTTTGCTCATAATTGTAAATGGCTTGGACCTGCTTAGCATTCGCAGTCAAATACCTCGCTTTTATCGCATTTCTATTGATCAACGGAGCGACTAATTCCCCAGCAAGGGAATAAATCAACGATTCTGGTGAAGTGAAGATGTAGCGTGGATTGAATGCATTAAAACCTACTCCTGCAGTGATTGCAAGAGATGGGTAGAAATCAGCTTTAGCAACTTGGATATCAATCTTTGAAGCTGCTAATTCCAGCTCAGCTTGCCTGATATCTGGTCTGTTTGCCAACAGCTGGGCAGGGATACCCGCTTGAATTGTTTTTGGGATTAGCTCTCCAAAGGCATTCGGGTTTCTATCAACATGCTGAGGGAATCTACCTACCAGGAAGTTAATTCTATTCTCTACCTCTATGATTTCCTGCTGAATACCATATTGTAGACTCGTAGTGTTAAGCACCTGAGCCTGAAATCTACGCACAGCCAATTCAGTAACTCTCGCTGCATCTTTTTGATATTTTACAATCTCCAAGGCATTGTTTTGAATCTCGATGTTTTGCTGAACTATGGCCAGCTCATTGTCAAGAGCTAGTAATTCAAAGTAAGAATTAGCAATCTCTGAGATCAGGTTGGTCACCATGAAGTTTTTGCCTTCCACACTTGCCAAATATCTGGTCAATGCAGATTTTTTAGCATTTCTAAGTTTGTGCCAGATATCGACCTCCCAAGTGGCGTAGGCTCCAAGCATGTAATCTTGCAATGGATCAGGCATTTCTTTACCAGGCTTGATATCCGTATTGGCATCATTAGCGCCTTGACTAGTGTATCGCCCTACTTTGTCCATACCTGCCGCTGCACCAATATTTACTGAAGGCAAGATTTCACCTTTACGAACTCTTATTTCATTCTGGGCAATCTGAATTTCCTGCAAGGTGATGTTCAATTCCTGATTGTTGCTCAAAGCAGTATCAATCAGGGCTTTCAGATATGGATCAGTAAAATAGTCCTGCCATATAACTTTAGAAGCTGTATTAGTAGTGTCCTGAGAGCCATTTGCAAAGCTCTCAGGTACTTCATTATTAATGTCTTTTTGTATTAACTCCGGGGTTTTGCAGCCAGACACCGCTAGGGTTAAAGATGCTGCCCCTAGGCATATATATAGGATTCTCTTAAGCATGTGAATGTTGTTTTTGTTCGGACAATGGAGTCTCATCTTCATTCTTGATCAGGTGACGGCCATCAGCCAAACTAGCGAAAATGAAGTATAAGCCAGGGACAATGATTACCCCGAATATGGTACCGAATAGCATGCCTCCAAGTGCTGATGCTCCGATTGTATGGTTGCCAATAGCTCCTGCTCCAGAAGCAACGATTAACGGAATCAAACCTGCGATAAAGGCAAAGGAGGTCATCAAGATAGGTCGGAATCGAACTCTAGCACCTTCAATGGCAGCTTCAAAAATGGATAAACCTTCTTGGCGCTTTTGCACCGCAAATTCTACAATTAGGACGGCATTTTTACCCAATAGACCGACTAGCATGATAAGTCCTATCTGAGCATAAATATCGTTATCCAGTCCCATCATTTTCAGCAAGAAGAAGGAACCAAATACCCCTGCCGGAAGTGAGAATACAACGGCGAGAGGAATAATAAAGCTCTCATACTGGGCTGCTAATACAAAGTACACGAAGATCAATACGATCAAGAATACATAAAGCGCTTCGTTACCTCTATTGGATTCATCATACGAAAGCCCTTCCCATGCAATGTCATATCCTCTAGGCAAAGTCTGAGCAGATACCTCTCTAATTGCCTGAATGGCATCCGCGGTGGTATAGCCTGGAGCCGGAAGCCCTCGAATAGATGCTGAATTGTACATGTTGAATCTGGTAATCTCATTCGGGCCTTGAGTTTTTTTCATAGTCATGAAGGCTGAATAAGGCACCATTTCTCCTGACTCATTTTTCACAAACAAGTTCATGACATCTGATGGCAGTTTTCTAAACTCAGGATCTGACTGAACATATACTTTAAAGAATCTACCAAATCGAATAAAGCCCTGCTCATAGGTACTACCGATGAGTATGTCAAGGTTTTCCATCGCTTTTCCGATAGATACTCCCTTTTGCATGGCCTTGTCGTTATCAATCTCCAATTCATATTGAGGATAGTTTGCTGCAAAGAATGTGAACAAGCCAGTAATCTCTTTACGAGCACGTAAGTCATCCATGAATTTCTGGTTGATCTTATCAAAATCCTGATAATCAGTAGTTGTGGTCTGGTCCAAGAGTCGTAGGGAGAATCCACCAGATGAACCGAAGCCAGGGATAGCTGGTGGTTCGAAGAATTCTACAACAGCTCCTAGGTTTTTAGACTCTTCTTCCAGCTCCTCCATGATTTCTTTTACGGTGTGCTTGCGTTCTCCCCAAGGTTTGAGGTTGATCAAACAAGTACCAGCATTGGAGCCACGACCTTCTGTCATGATCTCATATCCTGCAAGGGATGAAACAGATTCTACCCCATCGATCTCTTCACATATTTTCTGAAGATTCTGGGAAACCTGGTTGGTACGCTCCAGAGTAGAGCCTGGAGGCGTTTGGATGATGGCGTAGATAGTTCCCTGATCTTCACTTGGGATAAAGCCTGCTGGTAGGATCTCATTTTCGAAAATTATACCAGCTCCAAAGAGTAATAGAATTGCCCAAGTGAGCCATTTTCGGCTAACCATAGCTCTAAGTAAACCCACATATTTTCCAGTCAACTTATCAAAACCGCTATTGAAGCCATCCAAAGCTTTTGTTAATAGATTTCTCTTCCGCTCTTTTCCATGGTGATTTTTCAAGAGCATCGCGCAAAGTACAGGGGTCAGCGTCAACGCAATGATTGCTGAGATTACTATGGAGCTCGCCATAGTAATGGAGAACTGACGGTAGAAAGTACCAACTGGTCCGCTCATGAATGAGATAGGCAAGAATACAGATACCATTACCGCAGTGATCGCGATGATTGCACCGGATATTTCTCCCAACACTCTTTTTACAGCCTGATAGGGTGACAAGTGTGGCATTTCCTCCATCTTGGCATGCACGGCTTCCACCACTACAATCGCGTCATCGACCACTATACCGATGGCAAGTACCAAGGCAAAAAGCGTAATAATGTTGATCGAGAGACCAAACATCTGAAGGACGAAGAAGGCTCCAATCAGTGATACAGGCACCGCAATAATAGGAATCAGCGTCGATCGCCAATCACCCAAGAAAATAAATACGACTAAGGCGACCAGGATAAATGCATCTCGAAGTGTATGGATCACCTGCTCTGTAGAAGCGTCCAAGAATCGGGATACGTCATAACTGATACTGTAATCCATCCCCGGAGGAAATGATTCTTTCATTACATCCAGTTTCGCCTTTACTTCATCTATTACATCACTCGCATTGCTCCCGTAGTTTTGCTTCAAGACAATTGCAGCTGATGGCTTGCCATCCAAATTGGAATAAATATCAAAGAATTCACTCCCCAATTCTGTACGTGCAATGTCTTTCAGTTTGATAGATTCACCTTCTGAATTTGCTCGGATGATGATGTTATCGTATTCCTCAGCTTTACTGAATCGCCCTTTATAGGTCAGTACATATTCCAGTGATTGCGCTTCTATACCAGAGCTTTGGCCTATTCGACCCGGTCTTCCCACTATACTTTGCTCTTGCATCGCTTCCATTACCTCATCCACAGAGATATTGTAAGCACGCATACGATCTGGATTTAGCCAAACTCGCATGGCATAGGTACGACTACCTAATATTTGTGATCTTGCCACCCCTTTTATCCGGTTGATCTCAGGGATCATATTCACATTAGCGTAGTTGTACAGGAATTTCTCATCCATAGATTCGCTCGTAGAATACAAGTTGACATACATCAACATACTAGGTTGGATAGGTGTAATAATTACACCTTCCCGCTGTACCAATTCCGGAAGAAGAGGCATGACCTGATCTACTCTGGTCTTGACTCGAATAACTGCTTGATTAGGATCGGTGCCAGGTTCGAAGATAACGTTGATCGTTGCTTCACCGGCGCTGGTAGCGTCTGTTGCCATGTATCTCATATCCTGCACGCCATTAATGGCGTTTTCCAAGGTGATCAAAGTGGACTCAACAAGTACGTTTGCACTAGATCCGGGATAGGCTATGAAAATACTTACGGTAGTAGGGGCAATCGGAGGGAACTGCGATATGGGGAGCTGATTAATAGACAGCGATCCCACGAATACGATTATGATCGAAATCACAATCGCGAGGACTGGTCTTTTTATGAATGTGTTAAACATCAGTTTTTCTGGTTTTAGGAAATAATGGACTACTCTGCATACAAGTCTAGCTGAGACAATGCTGTGTGAGGCTGCACGAATTCATAATGAATCTCTTCATTTTCTCTAACCAGTCGTAGTCCTTCAAGTAGGATTTTGTCGGTCTTCTCCAAGCCTGCTGAAATCACAAAAATGTGTGGAATCTCCGCAGCGATGCTGACTTCTCTTGATCGGATTTTATTTTCCTCATCCACCACGAAAACATACTTTTTATCAAGTACTTCAAAAGTTGCTTTTTGCGGGATCAACATAGCGCCTAACAAAGGAATACCCATCTCGATATTACCGGTTTCTCCATGTCTCAAAAGACCGTCAGGATTTGGGAAAGTAGCTCTGAAAGCAATGTTGCCAGTTTCGTTATTGAAGGTCGCTTCTATAGTCTCGACCACTCCAGGGTAGGGGAAGTGCTTGTTATTTGCCATCAATAGCTTGACAATCACATCTTCATCACCTTTTACTTCCGCTTTGTATTCTAGATATTCTGCTTCGGGTACGTTGTAGTAAACCCACATTTTGCTGTTGTCAGAAAAATCAGATAACAATTCACCTTCCTCGAGTAAACTTCCCTCTCTTACAAGGAATCGACCCACGATACCATCAAATGGGGCTCGGATTTCAGTAAACTGTAAATGAACTTCTGCAAGAGCAAGTTCTGCTTGAGCTTTAGCTAGTTTAGCTTTTGCCATTGCCAATTCATTGGGTGCAACGATATTTCTGTTGGCAAGCGTTTTGGTGTTTTGGTATTCGATCTCAGCAAAATCCACTTCTGCTTTGGCACTTTGCTGCTCAGCTTCATAGAGCTTCGGCATGATCTTGAACATGAGCTGACCTTTTTTTACAAATTGGCCTTCATCTACATAGATTTTTTGCAAGTATCCTCTTTCTTGGGCACGTAGCTCAATATGTTGGATAGAATGGATTTGGGAGACATAATCCTTGGTGATTAATGTATCCATTATTAAAGGGCTGGTAACCAGAAATGTGGTTTCGGCCTCATGATGCTCTTCTCTGTGTGAGTTACAGCTTGCAATCAATAATGAGCCGCACAGGCTCAAGAGCATGAGAATTTGATTTTTCATATAATTATTAGTTGTCTTTTGAAGGCCATCCCGATAGCTATCGGGAGGAATCTCTTATTGCTTTAAATCATACTCGTGTATGATTAAGCCATGGTTGATTTCATAGGTTGATTTGATAAAAACGATACTAGTTTCCGGGTGATTTTGGTTGGTTGTGTATAGGGAATACACAGAATCCGTCGAACTGCATAAGCTTTGGGCTAATGGTTCTAAGGTGTAATCTGGAAATGGGGGAGTGTTGGCAAAGTTGAGTCTTTGCCTAAAAAAGTAAGGTATTATATCCTAAATACCTGAATTACAATATGTTTACGATGTTTGTTTGGATTGGGGATGAACTTGCTGAAATGCAAGTCATGTGAAGAATCACGGAAAAGAAAATTGAAAATCCGCGTAAAGTAAGCGGCGTCGAATTGAGACCCATCTAAAAAACTATGGTTATTGGCAAGCTCATCGTCTTCCTCCTCTATCTTCGAATTGTTGACGGTGAAGATATCAGTACCATGCTCTTTGGTAGTAGAAAAGGATAAAGGATGCTGGTCTGTATTGTTGACTCCGAGGCTACTCTCAAAGGAGAGACCGTTGCTATCCAAGGTATTTTTAGTATCAATACTGGCATAGATTGAACTATAGCCACTCGATATAAGAATACTCAGCGATAAAAGGAATCTAACTAAATATGTTGCCATTTGGTCACAAACTTATATAACGTTTTCATCGAATTCAAGTGCTATTGCTTAAATATTATCAATCAATCATCGGTTTTATTGACAATAATTTAATTGTGTACTTTTTGTGTCTACCAACTAAAAGGTGAATTAATCTGATAATGATAAAGCCCTGTAAACAATTTGCTTACAGGGCTATTACTGAAAATTTGAATAGATTAAATTCGAACTCGCGTCAGTATATCAAAATCGACTATAGATTTCTTGATAGTTTATTACTTTAATGGAATTTCAACTTTAAAGCTCGTTCCAAAGCCTGATTTGGATTCCAATTCCACTTTTCCTTTCAGAGACTTGACTAGATGAAAAACAAGGTTTAATCCAAAACCATAGCCTTTTTCTCCCAAGGATCCATCTGTAGAGGTGGAGTTTCCACTGAGTATCTCTTGAATTTTATCTTCCTCCATTCCAGCACCACTATCTATTACTTCAAAAATCAGTTTTCTTTCAACATCATTGATTAAAAGGTCTAATTTCACCTGTATTTCACCTCCATAAGGGGTGAATTTCATTGAGTTGGACACTAAATTCCCTAAAATCTGCAGAATTTTATTCTTAGGAATCGGTACTTCTGCATTAGGAGCATCCACTTCAATTTCAAATTGGATTTGCTTGACTAAGGCTTGAGGATCAAACATGGTTTTGATCTTATCTTTCACTGTATTCAGCGTAAACTCACCCTCAGCAGGGGCCACTTTTTTTCTGCCTTTGCTTACTTCATAGTCCTGAGTCAAAATCTCATCCGCCAATTCCAAAAGGGATTTGCCACTTTTCCTGATCAGATTTATGAATTCCAATACTTCTTCCAATTTGTTATCATCACCCTGAGCATGGATGATCTCCGCCAAGCCGATTATTCCTCCAATTGGGCCACGTATATCATGCGCTACTTTGTTTTTCACTTGCTGAGTTTCGTGAACCCTATTCTGAAGCCCTTCTACAGCTTTATAAATTTTGAGTCTGTTTACGACTTCCTTGGCAATAATTGAAAGCATCTCCTTTTTCTCAGGGCTGATCTCCTTATAATGAGTGTCTAACACACACAGTGCTCCTAAGCTGACTTCATCATTAAGTTTCAGTGGAATCCCATAGTAATACCTGAGGTTTGGGTCGCTTGCGACATAGAATTTGTCTTTGAATCGCTCGTCTTCAGCCAAATCATCTATTTCTAATTCATTTACCTGAGGACCTTGGATCACATATTGGCAGATAGATTCTTCACGGGGCATTTGTGCTATTTCAATTCCGAAGGAAGAAACTGTCCATTGCGTGTAGGTATCGATTAGATTGACCAGAGAGATTTCTGTCCCTGCAATTTTTGCAGCAAGCTTAGTAAGATCAGATAGGGATTCTTCCAAATCCGTATAATCTAAATCTAGGTTACTTAGCTCTAACAACCTTTCCATCTCATTCTCTGGGATGGGATTTGTCACTTTTTTTTCTAGGAGATTGATCATGATATTTGGGCGATTTATTTGGCGAATTAAGTATTAAATCACCCTTGTTTCCAAACAATTAGAATCGAATATTTCCTGTAAATTAAAAGTTTCATTTTTACTTGTATGAAATGCAGAATAGTGATTTACAACACCTTGTAATACTTTTTGTTTAGTTTATTTATAAGCCTGAAATCAATAATTCAAGCATAAATTTGCCTTTTGATTTCTAAATTTATCAAGTATTTTTAGTCTCCGATACAGTCTTGGCTTAGTGTTCAGGAGCGTGAAGACGAATAGCTGTGGGATTAAATTACATAGAAATCTTGGGGGCCTGTTTTGAAAAACCCTGCACTAATTCTTGAAGTAATAGTCTCGTAATAGACGCAGATAACACTAGTGTTTTTTTAAAATAACAGAAAAATAGTAGTTGAATATTTTTTATTAAAAATCTGTAAATGCATAACTACCCATTCTATTAAAATCGTGGCATAATTAAGTATTTATGATTTTCAAATCATCAAAATTGTATTTCTTTGATAGAAATGCTATTTTTTGGAAATAAGAATTGGCAGATAGCTTAAAGTACCAATTATTTTAAGATAATCGTTTTATCTTTATGTTTATAGTTTTATTTTTAAAAATCTATTTTCTTTCATTTTTGATAGTAAATGCCATTATACTAATCCGTAAAGGGAATCTAGGAGGGATAAGAAACCATTTCTTGGGTTGGTCTTTGCTTATTTATAGCCTTTATATCTTGGCTATCGTCCATTGGTTTGAAAAGGGGCTTGGGGCAGATTATTCAATGCTGTCAGGAAGCCCACTAGTTTATATTACCGCCCTGCTCTTTTGTTTTGATCCTAGTTGCCGCGGTTTACTCAGTATTTACAATTATTTAAATCTAGATCGGGTTTTTTTGATCAGAATTACCTTATTCTAAAATGTCACGTAACGAAAAATCAAATATTAGGCCTGACAGTCAGTCGGAAACACTTCGTTCCCAAGGCAAGTTTGCGTTTAGTAGGGATGAACAATTGGACGAAACAGTTAGGGAACAGATTTTAAAACTCTTTGAAAAGGAGCAAATTTTTAAGGTTCAAAATCTTACGGTTGGTAATTTGTCAAAGAAGTTAGGAATTTCCGTACGAGAGCTGCCGAAATATTTCAAATATTTTTTTGAGACTGATTTTAAAAGTTTTCTAAATGATTACCGGGTTTGTTTAGCCAAAGAGATGATCGAAGAAGGCTACTTAGACGTCTATACTTTGGAAGCTTTGGGAGGATGGTGTGGCTTTAGTAGCCGGACCACATTTTTTAATGCTTTCAAGAAAAAATACTACAAAAGTCCAAGGGACTTTTGGCGCGCCTTTCAGGAAAATGAAGTGTGATAAACTGTCGGAATTTTGTTTATGATTTTTTAGAATTCTGATCGATTTTTTTTTTGAGATCTTACAAAACTCACTAAAGTTGGGTTCATTTTTTCTAAAAAATCCAAAAAATCATTTTTAAGTCAAAAAAGTCTAGTTCACTGATCGGCTACTTTTTGTAGTTCGTAAACCCTAAATCGTGGTTCACTAAGTTCTTGTTTCAAAAACGGTATTTGCAACAGGATATTGTGTGCAAAGGTGGCTTTTTCGAGTACTTTTCGATCCTAATCTGATTTCAAAAAATCGAATAACCCAGCAGAATATGGAGAAATTCTTCCTTTGGTCCAATCGCATGTCTAGCTATTTAAAGTCCCCGTTGAGTTCACTTTGTATAGCCCAATTCAAGCTCCGTGGACTTGAGAATGGTAGCGAGGATTATAATACAAATACGAGTGCTCCATTCTGTATCACAACAATAAAAAAAATCACCCTGATGAAAAAAATTGTTCAACTTTCAATATTTTTTGTTTTATATCTTTCTGCATTTCAAATCGATGCTCAGTCTTTCACTCAGTTTAGAGGGTTGGGATCTGATAATTCCGCTGGGACTGGATTTAAAACGATTTCAACAAATTCTGTCCTAGTGGTCAGTAATAATGCTACAGGAACTACGAATTCTGTAGTGGGGTCAGAGCTTTTTTCAAAATTAACCACTGCAGGAGGCACAGATGTAATCACTCTAAAGGCCGATGGGGTAAACTCCATATCTTTTGATGTAAACGATATGAGCATTTTTAATTTTTTAGATCCTGCTTCAGCGGCTGATTACACAACCAACACAAAAATTGTTTTTAAAAATTCTGTAGGTACAATTATCCGTACCATGACATTAAATGCAACAAAATCGCTTACATCTTCAACGTCTGGAGTTTCTATAGGTGCTTTTTTTGATAATAATGCCTCATTGCCGGTAACAGGAGTTTCGGAAATTGAAATAACAATTAATCCAAGCACCGTTTCTGTAGATGCTTTTACTATAAGAAATATAACATTAAACAATATAGTTTCAGGAGCAGTGCCTTCAGGGCCTGCGACACTAAATTTTAATGCTTTAGGAATAACAAATACTATTTCTAATACTTTGGGTAAGTCTACTGCTATTGGACCATTGAATTTTGAAATAAACTCTGCAGCCACAAATGATTTGATAACTTTTAAATCAAACGAAGGGGCTGGAGGAACAGGTGCGTTATATGATAATAACCAAGATATTGGTGGTATTACAAAATGGACCATAAGCAGGCATGACGGCAGTGAATTTACCTTATCGAGTATATACTTGCAGGAAGCTGGAGTAGGAGCAAGCACCAGTGGGACTTTAAAAGCACGTAGAAATGGGGCACAAGTTGGTAGTACAGTAAATGTGACTTTTAACGGAAGTATTGATGTCTCTGGAAACCCTAATTTTTCGAATATTGATGAGGTATGGATTGAAGCTGCAGATATAAATTTTTATTTAGATAATGTGGCTTATGTCATACCATCTACAGTTGTAACGCCAACCCTCACAACCTCAGCAGCAACTTCCATCACTGCGAGCGGAGCTACCCTAAATGGTAATGTAAGCGCTGACGGCGGAGCATCAGTGTCAGCACGAGGTTTTGTTTATTCTATCTCAGACAATACGCCGACAATAGGTGAAAGTGGTGTGACTAATGTAAGTGATGGAAGCGGGACGGGGACCTTTAGCGAAGCAATCACAGGATTAACAGCTTCCACGACTTACTATTATCAAGCCTATGCAACAAATAGTGTGGGAACTAGCTATGGGGGAGTGGAGAGCTTTGGGACTAGTGCAGAATCAAGTTCTTCAGCAATAATCACCTTTGATGGAAAGGGATATATAGACAATCAAGATCTTGGCAATCCTTATACCATCGACAGTAATGGTGAAACATTTAAGTTTACAGTTTCAGGAGGAGTGCCTACAAGTAATAGATATCGAACTACTGATACATGGGGATGTAACAATACTGGATTTGGTGATCTAACCGCTGGAATTAATACAGCCACTACCTGGACAATAGAAATCGTAAGTGGAAATGAAATTGACCTTGGAACCATCAAGTTTAACAACCTTTTTAATTGCTATGCATTTACGTACAATCTGTCAATTGAAGGCTTTAAAAACAATAGTTCAACAGGTTCCCAAAGTTTTTCTGTGGCAGGAATGAATTCTATTTTTACTCCCAACTCAAGTTTTGATGATGTTGATAAAGTAGTAATAACAGGAACGGATATTGCCAACTTAGGCATGGATGATATCAATTGGGCCTCAATGGCAACTAGCAATACAGCGCCAACACTCAGCACCTCAGCCGCATCTTCAATCACAGCAACTTCATCAACTTTAGGTGGTAACGTCACAGCCGACGGAGGAGCTGCTGTCACAGCCCGAGGTTTTGTTTATTCTACCTCAGATAATACACCAACCATCGGTGAAAGTGGTGTGACTAATGTAAGTGATGGAAGCGGAACGGGTGTATTTAGCGAAGCGATCACAGGGTTAACAGCTTCCACGACTTACTATTATCAAGCCTATGCAACAAATAGTGTGGGAACTAGCTATGGGGGAGTGGAGAGTTTTATTACAGCGAGTTCTGGTCCTATTGTAACTGATTCGAATATCAGTATATCCGGAGCATCAGGCACAGGCGGTGCTTTCAAAATTGGTGATACTGTAACTGCCTCTTGGAACAATACTAATGGAGGTGACAACAACAGTGATGTTATCAGTTCGGTCACAATAGACTTTTCGCAATTTGGAGGTGGATCTGCGGTTGCAGCAACAAATAGTAGTGATACGTGGACAGCCACTTATACAATTACCGCAGGTGCGATTGATGCCTTCAACCGTAATGTGAGTGTGACTGCTACCAATAATTCAAGTCTTGCAACCACGACTGCCGATACCAGCAATGCCAGAGTTGATAACCAGCTTCCGACATCGACAATAGTGGTTGCCGATACCCAATTGACAGCTGGTGAAACGAGCCAGGTAACGATTACTTTCTCAGAAGCGGTTACAGGATTTTCAAGTGCTGATTTAACGGTAGCCAACGGTAGTCTTTCCGGCTT
>NZ_QLLK01000004.1:0-382503 GCF_003259505.1 Algoriphagus yeomjeoni
TCAGTAATCCTAAAATCCCAGCTACAACAAACGGCATAGAAGGGTACTTTAGCCACCTAAAAAACCACCTAGATATTCACCGCGGACTGAGTCTAAGACACAGGATAGACTTCATTAAATGGTATGTGTTTTTGTCCAATAAAAAATGAGTTTTCAAAGCCATAGAGCATATCAAAAAAAGTAAGGTCTGGCAAAAAATTACCAGACCTCTTTTTTCGTTTATGCGCTGACTTTATTGCTGACAAGTTGGTCTCCACCAGAGCCTGTTTCCTCTTCAAATCAACACTGGATATTAAGAAATTATCTCATTAAAGTCACCAACTATTTTTCAGTACATTACCTTTATTAATGATTTTCATTTTGTCTATTTATTAATTTAACAACTCATCAAATGTGATAGATAGATAATATATCGCACCAATAGTAGGACCTCCAAAGTTTTGAAAATTTCTGTTGTTGAAAATATTCGAACCGCCTAATTTGACAATAGACTTGAGCTCTTTTAGCTTGTAACTTACCTGAGCATCAAACGTATGGATCTCCGGCACATCGCCTATAGCAAATGTCGATTCCCATCTAAAGGCACTTTGATATCTATATGTCAACCCAAAGCCTACTTTCTCGGTAAGCTTTCTATTTCCAAAAGTGATATTTGTCTTATGTTCAGGAGTATTGAAATCACTCAGGAAGTCTTCTCCAATAGTTGTAATCAATTTGTTGAAATTATAATTACCCCCAATAGTAAAATCACGTGGTAAATTATATGTTAAACCAATGGCGGCACCATGTGCTCTCACGTCTTCGTCTACGATATTTGTGTAGGTTTGGAATGTGTTTTCCTGCCCTGGAGTGGTGATAGGAGTTAATAAAGTAGGTGCATTGATAGCATTTATTGCTCCTTCATCCGTATTTGGTAAAGCTCCAGGGAAAATAGGTCCAGGTGCTTTCCTTACAGAAGTTTGAGTAATGAAGTCATTGTAAATATTATAATAGTAAGCAACATCAATCAACAATCTGTTTGTTGCTAGCAAACTTTTATAGCCTATTTCAAAGGATTGAACTCTTTCAGGACGAAGCTCAGGTAAGGAAGTTATTTGCTCCAACAATCCCGTAGCTCTTGGGTCAACCGGTGATAAGCCAGTGCCTACGGCTGCTACATAATTATTGACAGATGCTAAAGAATAGGCATTGTTGAAAATGTCATACTTTTCTCTGTAGTAGGGTAGGCCACCAATCAATCGTGACGATACAACATTCAGATCAATATGCTGACCTTGAGTTGTAGGGTTTCTAAATCCAGTCTGATAGGAGACTCTTATATTATTATTCCCTTGAGAATATACTCCCGAAATTCTTGGATTCACTTGTCCATTGAAATTTTCATTTTTGTCATACCTAATCGATCCTGTCAATTTCAATTTATCATCGAGCACTGTTTTTGCGCCTTGAGCAAATGCGCCGAACTCCTGAATGGTAATTTCATTACCTTCAACGTCTGCAAAAATGGTCCCGTTTGACCTCAAATCATAAACTCTATAGGAACCGCCCACTTGAAGCTCCATAAAATCAATTTCATTCTTGAAATTATATTGACCTTCTAGCATATTCATTCTGGACTGATCGTCGAATAATGATCCACTTGGAATCACTTCAGATCTCACAGCTGTTTTAGCAGCTTCGAATTCAGGGGTTCCTGGCATCAATCTACCTGTATCAGCTGCTCCTCTTGCAAATTGGTGTGCTGTCGCCTGCTGAGCTGAAGTACCCATCTGACCAGGTGTTACGCCTTGACCGAAAAGATTTTGAAGATAAGCTCCTGCATATTGACCAAACCATGCTGTATTTGATTTCCAGGTATCATTTATCACGACACCTGTCAAGTCAGCTATATAAGAATCTCCTGAATTTTCTATCGTCGTATAACCTCTTACGAAATAGTTATCACCTTTTAACTCTAGTTTGTGTTGGATAATGGAGAAATTAGACAAAGAATACCTTTGCGCGCCTGTATATACAGATGTCCCTGCTCCATAATTCATTGTGTATGAAAGCTCAGAGTTATCGGATATTCTGTAATGAAGCGCTCCATTTAACTTCAGGTTAGTAGCATTATAATCTACCAGATTTACTTCGTCATAGCCTGTTCTGGATACAATTTGATCTGGAAGACTGTTTGCCGCTGCTCCAAATGCCTGCTGAATTGCTGCGACATTTCTTAAAAGACCAATATTATTTGAAACTTCATCACCAAAAACGTGAACTCTATTAGCTCCTGGGTTGAAAGGTAAGTCACCCTGACCTTCTACATTCAAATCAGTTTGATCAGTTCCATACCAGTCTGTTGCTTGCATATATGAAGCATTGATTTTAAATGCAAATTTGTTGTTGAATGCTTTTGCATACCGGATAGAGGCTTCATACATCGGCTGCGGACTTGTTGGTTCGCCTGCTTGTCCATTGATGTGGTTAACGCCTTGCTTGTAAAATGCACTTAGACCTTGATATTCAAATGGACTCTTGCTATTTACTAGCAATATTCCGTTGAATGCGTTGGGTCCATATAGTGCTGAGGATGCTCCTGGGATAAATTCTACAGATTCCACATCAAGTTCTGATGGCCCGTTCAAATTTCCAATTGGAAAGTTCAAAGCAGGAGCCTGTGTATCCATACCGTCAGTCAATTGAACAAACCTAGTATTACCGGTGGAATTGAATCCTCTAGCATTGACAATTTGGAAGTTGATGGATGAGGTAGTGACATCGACACCTTTGAGGTTAGCAATTCCTTTATAGTAGGTGTCTGCTGGAGATTCTCTAATCGATAAAATGTCCATTTTTTCAATCGATACTGGAGATTTCAAAATACTTTCTTCCATTCTCGATGCTGATACTACCACTTCCTGTCCAAGGATGGAAGATTCTACCATTTGGACATTTACAGTAGCTTGTGCGGAGGTCACCTCTATTTCCTGTTTAGTAAATCCTACCATCGAAAACACCAAGGTTAAAGGAGGATCTTGATTTATATTCAGTGAATACTCGCCGGAAAGGTCAGAAATGGTTCCGATTACCTTTCCTTTTACTAAGATGTTGACACCGACTAAGGTCTCTTTGGTATTTGCATCTGTGATGGTTCCAGAAACTATTGTCTGAGCAATAGCGGAACCAAATGAAAGGGAAACCAAGAATGTCAATAGGAAAACTGAGGTCCTGGCTTTAATTGTAAAATTGCTCATAGGCTATTTTAGTTATTGTTGTGGGTTTATGAATTCAGGGTGGAAATTCATTAAGTATAACGCGAAAATTACCCTAATAAATGAATAATTGACATTTAAAATCAGGATTTTGATATGAATCAAAAACTGTGAAATAGTGTTAAAACTGGAAACTGAGGCATTCAATTAAAAATCTAAAATTAATCGTTGTCTTTATTGTTAATACTCAAACGACTTACCTGTTTTGTTAGAAATTCTTAAATAATTATTTTTTTCCCAAACCGAATAAAAACAAAAAAAGCTCGGACTTTGCCGAGCTTTTCATTGTATAATATCAGATAATTATTGACCCTTGTTCTCTTCGTTAACATGCTTAACTAAGCGATCGCATAATTCCTTAATCTCTTCAGACATATATTCGTCAGCAGTACTATTCAAAATAGTTTGTGCCATTCCTCCTAAAATATCTATATAAAAACGCTTCATTTCTACCACTGACATTTCTTCTGTCCATAGATCGATTCGAAGCGTACTATGATTTTGATTGTCCCACACGTTCAAGCTAATGCTCTTTGTGTCTTCAAGGCCGGTACCTTCTTTATCTGAAGCATCCCATTTAATGGTTTTTGGAAAGCTGTTTTCGTCTAAATCTACTTCGAACTTAATCTCTGATTTTTTCATAATATGTTTTGATCCTTCTAGAATCCCGTATTGATTTTGCAAAATTAATCAGGTTAACTTCCTGAGCGCATTCGGAGTTCCTTTTTCCTTATTTTATTCAAAAATCATTTCAGGAACATCGCCTTGAACAATCAATTTTCCTGCAGTTTTCGATTTAATTTCTTCCACAGAAACTCCTGGTGCTCTTTCTTTAAGTATAAATCCGCCATCTTCTGAAACTTCTAAAACAGCTAAGTCAGTCACAATTTTCTTGACGCAGCGAATACCGGTGATAGGAAGGGAACATTCAGGTAATAATTTGGATTCTCCAGACCGAGAGCAATGCTGCATAGCCACAATGATATTATCAGCTGAAGCGACGAGGTCCATTGCGCCACCCATTCCTTTAACCATCTTCCCTGGAATTTTCCAATTGGCAATATCTCCATTTTCGGAAACTTCCATTGCTCCTAAAATGGTCAAATGCACATGTCCGCCACGAATCATAGCAAATGATTCTGCTGAATTGAAAAGTGCCGAGCCTTTAGCCATGGTAACTGTCTGTTTTCCGGCATTGATCAGGTCTGGGTCGATTTGATCTTCAGTGGGGAAAGGTCCGATTCCAAGTAATCCGTTTTCAGACTGAAGTACTACTTCCAATTCATTTGGGATATAGTTGGCTACAAGGGTGGGGATTCCTATTCCTAAATTTATGTATTGCCCATTCTTTACCTCTTTGGCAATTCTTTGGGCTATTTGATCTTTTGTAAGCATTTTGGGTATGTTTTTGGTCTTTGGATAAATACGAAAAGGGAAACGTTTAGTAACCTATTTAGAGACGGTTCTTTGCTCTATTCTTTTTTCGTAGTTTTTACCTTGGAAAATACGCTGTACATAAATCCCCGGCGTATGAATCTCATTTGGATTGAGCTGGCCAGCCTCTACAAGTTCCTCAACTTCCGCTATACAAATCTTGCCTGCAGCTGCCATCATAGGATTGAAGTTTCGTGCAGTACCTTTAAAAATCAAATTTCCGGCAGTGTCGCCTTTCCAGGCTTTAACAATGGAAAAATCTGCCTTTAGCCAGTTTTCCAACAAGTACATTTTTCCATCAAATTCCCGGATTTCTTTTCCTTCTGCGACTTCAGTTCCTACTCCTGCAGGAGTGAAAAAAGCTGGGATTCCAGCTCCACCAGCACGAACTCGCTCTGCCAGTGTTCCTTGTGGGATCAAATCCACCTCGAGTTCACCATTGAGTAATTGTCTTTCAAACTCTGCATTTTCTCCTACATAGCTTGAAATCATTTTCTTGACCATTCGCTTTTTTAGCAAAAGACCAATTCCAAAATCGTCCACTCCAGCATTGTTTGACACGATAGTCAAGCCAGAAATATCTCTTTCTAAAAGTGCTGAAATACAGTTTTCTGGAATACCTGTCAAGCCAAATCCTCCCATCATCAGCATACTATTACTGGGGATATCAGCTACTGCTTCAGTTGCATTCTTTACAGTTTTGTTGATCATATATTTTGGGTTTATAGTAAGTTCTTGGCATTCTTCTGATCGAGAAAAAGTTGTTGTTTTAAAGCTTCTAATCCATCAAATTTTTTCTCTTCTCGAAGGAATGCTTTTATATAAATAGTGATCTGTTTATCATATAAATCGCCTTGAAAATCGAATAGATTTGCTTCAACAGTTTTCTTTGTTCCGTTGACTGTCGGACGGTTTCCAATGTTCAGCATAGCTTTATACTGTGATCCATTTACTAAAGCTTCTACAGCATAAACGCCATCCTTGGGGATAAGTTTGTAATCATTCGGAATGTGAATATTGGCTGTAGGAAAACCAATTGACCTACCGATCTGCTGTCCTTTGATTACCAAGCCATTTAATTCGTAAGGTCTACCTAGGTAATTGATGGCTGTCGCTACATCACTAGTCTCTAATGCATTCCTGATTTTAGTGCTAGAAACACCTATATCTTCCACATCTTTTCTCGAAATTTCCTCCAAATCAAACCCATATTGCTTATGGTGAGCTTGCAGATACTCAAAGCTTCCTTCACGATTTTTCCCAAATCGATGATCATATCCTATTACCAGTTTTTTGGTCTGAATAGAATCTACAAGTACTGACTCGATAAATTCTTTAGAAGAAAGCTGAGAGAATTCTTTAGTAAATGGAATGGTGACTAAATGGTCAATGCCAAATTGCCGAAGTAGCTTTGCTTTCTCTTCAAAGGTGCTTAATAGTCTGAGCTTATGCTCATTGGGATAAAGTACTAGTCTTGGGTGTGGCCAAAAAGTAATCAGGACTGTCTCGCCATTTATTGAGCGAGCCAATTCCCGGATTCGGTGAAGGATTTTCTGATGACCAAGATGCACTCCATCAAACGTCCCACTTGTCACTACAGCGTTGGAGAGCTTCGGGAAATCACTTAGGCCTTCATAGATTTTCATGTGGTGTTCTTGCTTTGATTTCTTCTACCAAAGGTAAAAGCTCATGTGCTTCTGAGAGTTTGAAATTACCAATTCTTGTCCTGCAAAGCGAACTCATATACGCCCCAACATTTAATTTCTCACCAAGATCTCTAGCCAAACTCCTGATATAAGTTCCTTTCGAGCAAACAATTCTAAATTCTACGATTGGGCTTTCAAACTTAGTGATTTCAAATTCACTCACAGTCACAGGACGTGGATCCATTTTTACTTCTTTGCCTTTTCTCGCTGATTCATATACGCGTTTACCATCTACTTTGATGGCTGAGTGCATAGGAGGGACCTGAAGAATTTCTCCCGTAAGTTCTGCAACTGCTGCTTTTACATTTTCCAACGTAATATGAGTAGGATCTGCAACTGGAACAATAGGCTGTTCCAAATCAAAGGAGTCAGTAGTGGAACCGATGACGAAAGTGCCAGTATATTCTTTTTCCTGTCCCATGAATGAATCGATCTGCTTGGTCATTTTGCCTGCGCACACGATAAGCAATCCAGTAGCCAGAGGATCGAGTGTTCCAGCGTGTCCCACTTTTTTGATTTTCAGCGCATTCCGAACTTTTCTTACTACATCAAAAGATGTCCATTCGAAAGGCTTATCTATTAAAAATACTTCTCCGTAAGGTTGATCTTGCATTCTATAAATATAATCCTGCTACAATGGCTATCACACCCGCGATAAGGCAATAGATAGAAAAATAGCTGAGTTTACTGTTTTTGACTAGTTTGATCATCCAAGTACAAGCTATAATCCCAGCCACAAAAGCAGCCACAAATCCTGCGCTTAGGTATCCAATACCTTCTGTTTCCAACGATAGCCCTCCGTCCAAAATATCCTTTGCGATTTTGCCAAATATCAGAGGAACTACCATTAAGAAAGAGAATCTGGCAGCTTTTCCCTTATCAATTCCCAATAGAACTGAAGTAGAAATAGTAGCTCCTGAGCGGGAAATTCCGGGTAGAATAGCGATAGCTTGAGAGATACCAATTATCAAAGCCTGTCCGAATGTTACAGGCTGATTTGTGAATTTAGCTTTGTCTGCTAAAAAGAGAAGAACTGCTGTCAGGATGAGCATACAACCAACAAAGACAATTTGGCCATCAAATAAGGATTCCAACTCTTCTGCGAAAACAACCCCTACAATAGCTGCCGGGATCATGGATATGACTATTTTAGAGACAAATTGTGTTTCTGCATTCCATTGGAATTTGAATAATCCTGTGAAAATCTCTGCTATGTCTTTTCGGAACACAACTATGGTACTTAGAGCTGTCGCAAAATGCACCACAACTGTAAACATCAAGCCTTCTGCTGGCATATTACCCTCTCCCAAAATTGCTTTTCCCAGTTCTAAATGACCACTGGAGGAAACTGGTAAAAACTCAGTCAATCCTTGGATGATTCCAAGGATAATTGCATCAATTATTTCCACGCTTACTTACTATTTATTGCTCTCTGTTTTGGCAAAAATGGCATAGAATTCAAAAATAAATCCAGCCAAAGTAACGATTGGGCCGATAGTCAAACCCAGTATGCCATTTCCATGAGGCTCACTGTCCAGTCCTATAAGGACGAAGCCAAGAATAATAAGCCCGATGCCTATGAACATCAACTTGTAGTTTTTTCTGGAAAAGGGGAAAGATGATTTGCTCATATTTATTAATAAAGTTCGTCTAAAGACATATTTAAATACTTATTCACAGCACGCAAGGTACTTAGTACAGATAGGATTCCTCCTACAGTAATTAAAATCCCGAATAGGACCAGCAACAATTGCTGATTTTGAAGCATGGCAAACCCTTCAATATTTGCTTGAGTGTATTTCACCAATCCAAACAATATAACCGAGGCAAATCCTCCCGCCATCAATCCAAATAGAAATGCACGTGAAAGAAATGGCTTCCTAATAAATCCTCTGGTAGCTCCAACTAATTGCATCGAGCGAATCAGGAAACGTTGAGAAAATAAAGCCAATCGAATGGTGTTATTGATCAACATCACTACAGTAATAATTAAAATCAGTATAAATCCACCCAATACTAAGCTTACTTTAAGTAAGTTTTTGTTGATGGAATCCACTAGATCGGTCATGTAAGAAACCTCAAAAACTCCAGGAATTGCCTGAATTTCCGCTACAATAGCTTCCAATTGCTCTGAAGTCTGGAATTCTTCTGCAATAGTTAATACAAAGCTGTCTCGTAGTGGATTATCCTCCAAGAATTTGGTGAAGTCTTCACCGGTACTTTCAATGAAAGTTGCCGCTGCTTCCTCATCCGAAACAAACTTAAGATTCAGTGTATCACCTTTTTGAAGGATAAAAGAGCGTTTGGATAAATTTTCGTTAATGGCATCTAGTTCGTCTTGCTCCAAGTTTTTTTCCAAGAATACCTGAACTTCGATATTCTCTCTGATCATACTTGTGAGAGTTTTGGCCTGAATCAAAATCACCCCGAAAAGACCGACAATAAAAAGTGAGAGGGTAGTGCTGAATAGAACGCTTCCGAATTTGAAATGCCCTAGTGTCTTTTTCTTTCTTGGATAATTGGCCATAGATTATGATTTCTGCTCAAAAGTAACTTTCCCCAAGGATATTGCCAATCTATTCGTGAGAAAGGATTTTAATCACTTTTTCTCCACTTATTCCAAAAATTTGATCATTTGGCTTTCGCTTCACTAATGCTAGACCTGTGAACCGACCAAAAGCAGGAAGTATCAATTGATTTTCACCCAAATGGAAACAAGAGATACGAAGAGATTGTCGTCCTTTTCCCCGAAGGCGAACTCCAGGATGTAAGTGTCCACAGAGGTTTAATTTGCCTTCAGGAATTTTTCCTGCTGGCTCATGAGTGAGAAACAAATTCCCCAATTCGACAGGTTTTTCGTGAATTTCAAATAAAGATTGTTTGTAAGCAATTGGTGCTAGAACGTCGTGATTTCCTTTAACTAAATGAAACCTAGTAAGGACAAAGCTCGACAAGTAGGAGTTTAAATGATCCCATTGCTCATTCCAATCACTATGGAATAAGTCTCCTAAGACATAAAAATCAGTTGGGGTATATTTTTCAACAAGTTCTTTAATGCCCTGTAAATCATGTAGATGTATAGGTTCTGGCACTGGAATACCTGATTTCCGAAAGTGTGCTGCTTTCCCAAAATGTAAATCAGCGATAAGTAAAGTCGAAGTTTCTGCAATCCAAATTGCTTTCTCAGGTAGTAAATGAAGGGTAGTACCAAAAAACGTAATACTCGGATGCATGAATACTTGGGTATGGTTTTAGGGTATAACTGGATAAATTCAAAACTACCTCAATTATAGGTTTACTAAACTGATTTTTTATGAAAACTCGTCAATTTACTTCAATCGTTATTTTGTTGGTATTACTAGTCAGCCAAAGTGTATCAGCTCAATCCAAGTCAAAAATCATAGGTATATGGTATAATTCTGATAAAACAGCTCAGATTGAGATCATGGAAAATGCAGATGAAATGATTGGTAAACTTGTCTGGATTCAACGCGAAGATGGAGATCCAGCCGTTTTCACTGATTTAGTAAATGCAGATACTAGTTTAAGAAATCGGCCACTGATGGGTCTTACGATTTTAAAGGGCCTAAAATTTAAAAATGGGATATGGTCCGAAGGAGAAATATATGATCCAGAATCTGGATTAAGTTACAATTGCGAATTGCAACTCAAGAAGAAAGATATTCTTGAAATAAGGGGATTTCTTGGAGATACTTGGGTTAGTAGAACAGTAGAATGGAATAGGGTAAAAAAATAAGGCAGAGATTTCTGCCTTATTTTTTGTTCGATTTAAATTACTACTTAGTGCATTTGCTGCAAATAAAACGACTTCAGAATATAAGAAAGCTGCTCAAATTCAATCAGAAATGCATCATGCCCTGCCGTTGAGGTTATTTCCTTGTAAGTGCCTTTTTTTACTTTTTGACTGATATACTGAGACTCTTCTGGCAGAAAAAGCAAATCAGAGTCAACTCCAATCGCTAATACATTTGCCTCAATTTTACCAAGCGCAGCATCCAGACCGCCACGATTTCTTCCCAAATCATGGGAATCCATCGTTTTGCTTAGCGTCCAATAGGAGAGCGCATTGAAGCGTTTTGAGAGCTTTTGTCCTTGGTACCTGAGATAAGATGCAGCTCGGTAGTTATCCAATTTATCATCCGAATCAGACTGTTTTCTCAACAGATCTTTTGGATGTCTATACGTGAGCATAGCTATGGCACGAGCTGTTTCAAGACCCTTTCGACCGGCAGATTCAGTGTTTTCACCCCAGGTGCAATCAGATTCTATCGCCATGCGCTGAGTTTCATTGAAGCCAATCACCCAAGGAGTAGTTTTCCCCGTTGAGGCCAGTATTATGGCATTTTTCAATTTATTTTCTAAAGTATAAGCCCACTCAAGACCTACTTGTCCTCCAAGAGAACCACCAATCAAGGTATGAATTTGATCTAATCGAAGATGAACCCTTAAGCGTTCTAGCCCAACTGCTAGGTCTCTGCTGGTCATTTGAGGAAAATCGTAATAATATGGCTCACGGGTAGTTGGATTCTCGCTAAGCGGCTGCGTAGAGCCATAGCAAGATCCCAATAGATTTGCACAGATGATAAAATAATCTTCAGGATCGTAGAATTTATCTTCTCCGATCAGACCATTCCACCATTCTGAGGCTTTAGAATCACCAGTAAGCGCATGAATAACCCAGATCACATTGGATTTGTCTGAATTGAGCTGCCCATAAGTAGTATAGGCAATCTCAATTTCAGACAGAATTTCTCCAGATTCCAGATGCAATGGTGTACTAGAATGAAATGTTTCCTGAGTCATATTAATTAAAGCGTATTGACTTTTAAGGTTCATTTGAACAATTAGATTTTATCGAAAGCTTGCTGCAGATCAGACTTGATATCATCGATGTGTTCGATACCACACGAGATTCTTAATAGAGTAGGAGTTACGCCTGCTGCTAGCTGCTCCTCATCAGAAAGTTGCTGGTGCGTAGTGGCAGCTGGCTGGATAATTAATGTTTTGGCATCGCCTACATTTGCTAGATGAGAGATCAATTCCAGATTATTGATAAGGTTTGAGGCTTGCTCTTTATCGCCTTTGAGCTCAAAACTTAAAACACCGCCAAAGCCATTTCTCAAATATTTTTTAGCCAATGTGTGGTATGGAGAGGAGCTCAATCCAGGATAATTCACCTTCTGAACAGCTGGATGTGCTTCTAACCACTGTGCCAGAGCCAAAGTGTTCGCTGCAGTTTTGTTCACTCTTAGAGAAAGTGTCTCTATTCCTTGGAGTAATAGGAAAGAGTTGAAAGGACTGATAGCAGGCCCAAAGTCTCGAAGTCCTTCCACTCTTGCGCGAATTGCAAAAGCAATATTTGGGAGTCCTAGTGGATTGTTTTCACCAAAAACTTCCCAAAAATTCAATCCATGATATCCCTCAGAAGGTTCTGAGAATTGCTTGAATTTACCATTTCCCCAATTGAAATTACCTGCATCAACTATGATACCTCCAATGGAAGTTCCATGTCCACCGATCCATTTGGTAGCGGAGGAAGTCACAATATTGGCTCCATGAGCAATAGGCTGGCATAAGTATCCACCCGCACCAAAAGTATTATCAACTACCAAAGGAATGTGATGCTTTTTAGCAACAGCTGCAATAGCTTCAAAGTCAGGAACATTGAACTCAGGATTACCAATGGTTTCTAGATAGATCGCTTTGGTATTATCGTCAATTAGTGCCTCGAAATCAGCAGCATCTTTTCCTTTAGCAAATCTGGCATCAATACCGATTCTCTTAAATGCAACCTTAAACTGATTGAATGTACCTCCATAAAGAAATGAGCTGGAAACAAAATTATCTCCCACTTCCATGATATTATTCAAGGCTAAAAATTGGGCAGCTTGGCCTGAAGCTGTAGCCACTGCCGCGACTCCACCTTCTAAAGCCGCTATTCTCTTTTCGAAAACGTCCGTAGTCGGATTCATGATCCTGGTGTAGATATTTCCGAATTCCTTGAGCCCAAATAAATTTGCCCCATGCTCAGCTGAGTTGAACACATAGGAGGTGGTTTGATAGATAGGGACTGCACGGGAGTTAGTGGCTGCGTCGGGTTCCTGACCTGCGTGGACTTGCAGTGTGTCGAAGTGAAGGTTTTTTGACATGATGTTTTGGATTTATGGTTTGAAAAAGAAAATGCAATAAAAAGCCGACATCGAAATACATCGAGATTGGCGAAATTGTATCAACACATAAATAAAGCTAGGCGCTTTACCAATGTTAAAGTTGAGATTGAAATATGAGGGGAGTATCCTGAGTGCATTATTATATGAACTTATAGTTCCAAAAGAGAATAGCTCTATTGGCAGGAATTGGCACCTTGGACTTTCCAGGTTGCCAGAGGGTCTAGGAGCCTGTCTCTCGCCTCTTCTTTATAAATCCAAGCACTAAAAGTGAAAGGACGTTGCAAATAAAGGGTCAGCGAATAAGAAATCAAAATTTTTTCTCGTTCGCTGACCAAAAAACTAAATTTATTTTTCCAACTCAGAAGAGTCAAACCTGAATATTGGGTTAATGCTTTCTAGATCAGGTTCGATATTGACCAGTTCTTTTACCAAACCATCTTTAAGACCATAAGCCCATCCGTGTATGGTTGGTGCATTTCTGGATTTCCATGCTTTCTGAATGGTTGAGGTTTTGATCAAGTCCTGGCATTGCTCAATCACATTCAACTCTACCAGCTTGTTTACTTTATCCTCATGAACTTCAATTGCATCGATTTCCTTCTTGTGGATATTGTAAACTTCTTTGATATTAAGTAGCCATTTATTGATGATTCCGTAGCTCTTATTTCCTAGAGCGGCATCAATTCCTCCGCAACCATAGTGACCACACACAATAATGTGTTCTACTTTCAACACAACCACGGCATATTCTAACACGCTTAGAAGATTGAGATCTGTATGAACAACCATATTGGCGATGTTTCTATGGACGAATATCTCGCCAGGGTCGGTTCCTGTAATTTGATTGGCAGGAACTCTACTATCGGAACATCCAATCCAAAGAAATTTTGGTGATTGTTGTTTTTCGAGTCTTCCAAAAAAATTTGCATCAGCAAGTTTTTGATCGGAAGACCATGCTTTATTCTGAATTAATAGTTTCTCGTAAGGGCTCATAGTTTTTGGTGTGTTTGATATTGGTATCCTTCTATTGTAATTCTTATGTTTTTATCGGGACTAGATTCGATAAAGTCATTTAAGACTTCCTGTATGTCATGATCAATGAATTGTGCCTTGTGAGCACTAATAATAACTTTACTACCAGCAGGAATATTTGATAGATGTTTCATTAACAAGGCTTTATTTAGGAATGAAACGTCTTTTTGCAACTTTACAAGATAGTTACCATTCAATTCAGTCAACGTGATAGCGCGAACGAAATTTGTTTTCATGACGAAGAATAACCCGAATACCATGCCTATGCCTATCCCAACCAAAAGGTCGGTGAACAGTATGGCTATCACTGTGACAATAAAAGGAATGAATTGATCCCAGCCATTTTTGAAAATGCTGATAAATATTGAAGGTTTTGCAAGCTTGTATCCAACTAAAAATAAAACTGCTGCCAGGCAACTAAGTGGTATTAAATTTAAAATATTAGGTATGCTTAACACCAGAATCATTAACAGTATTCCGTGAAATACTGCAGACATTTTTGTTTTTGCTCCAGAAGCAACGTTGGCTGAACTTCTAACGATCACCGCTGTGACAGGAAGTCCTCCAAGAAGACCAGACACCGAATTGCCTATCCCTTGAGCTACCAGTTCTCTGCTTGGTGGGGTGATTCTTTTCATTGGATCCAGCTTATCAGCTGCATCGATACTTAGGAGTGTTTCTAGACTTCCAATGATTGCAATAGTAACGGCTACTATCCAAAAGGTGCCTTCAGTGATCATGCTAAAATCCGGAAAGGTAAGTAAATCACCGAGTTGTGAGAAATTTTCCAAAACAGGAATACTTACCAAATGATCCCCACCCAACTGCCACTCAGGCTTCCAAAATCCATAAAGGAAATTGATTAAAATCCCTGATAGAACAGCCCACAGCGCTCCTGGGACCACTCCAAAAATCGCATGATTTCTTATTTTAGGTTTTTCAAAAAGGATTAGAATAGCCATTGCTATCAATACTATTGGGATAGCACCTACACTTGAATACTGTATAGCATACCAAATTTCAGAAAAAGTGTTATGATCATCGGCTTGCAAAAATGACTCGTCACCCATCAAATCAACATCATAACCCAGTGCATGTGGAATTTGCTTTAATATGAGAATTAAGCCTATGGCTGTAAGCATTCCTTTAATAACAGCATGTGGGAAGTAATATCCAATTATACCTGCTTTGGCGACCCCTAGCCCTAATTGAATTAATCCTGCAATAACCACTGTACCTAGAAATAGCTGAAATGTCCCCATACTATTAATAGAATCCAACACGATTACTGTCAATCCAGCAGCAGGGCCACTTACGCTTACATTCGATCCAGATATAGATCCTACAACTATTCCACCCACAATTCCTGCGATAAGACCGGACATGGGAGGAGCTCCACTAGCAACCGCTATTCCTAAACATAGTGGCAATGCCACTAAAAAAACCACCAAACTGGCTTTTAAATCATACTTTAAATTACTTCCGAAAAGACTATTCATTCTAAGGGTTTATTGCAATGTGTATTTGAGAATTTTGTTCTCCATTTCTCATAAAAATAAATTATTGTATTGACTCATTCTAATTAATGACACAAAACCTATCAAATTACTTATTTTAAAAGAGCTTTTATGGCTTGATCAACGGCATAAAAATTAAATAGTTTGATAGCCGATTGCATTTTGTCCTGAATAGCGTCAAGGTTAAGATTGCCAATACTTCCCTCATGGGTGTGATTTAAAATAGTTTGATCTGGTGCAAAATTATCAGACTCTATGTCCATTCCTACTTGCTTATACGCATCTCTGAATGGCATTCCTTTTAGCACCAAGTCGTTAACTACCTCTACAGAAAATAGATGCTTGTAGAAAGGATCCGCAAGAATATCTTCTTTTACTTTAATGGATTTGAGCATAAATGTGGTCATACTCAAACAGGAATTCAAACTTTCTATAGCCGGAAAAATCTCCTCTTTCAGCAATTGTAAATCTCTGTGGTATCCCGTGGTGGTATTCGTCAAAATCATAGAAACAGCATTTGGTACTGCCTGAATCTGATTCGTTTTTGCTCTGATCAGCTCAAAAACATCAGGATTCTTCTTATGTGGCATAATGCTGCTTCCAGTTGTCAGATCATCAGGAAACTTTATAAATGCAAAGTGTTGATTCATGAAAATACATACATCTGCAGCTAATCGGTTTAGCGTTCCAGCCATTCCAGCCATGGCGAAAGACAGGGTACGCTCAGTTTTACCACGACTATTTTGAGCATTGAGCACATTATGATGAAGATCTGCAAAACCTAAAAGATGCGTAGTCATGGTTCTGTCGAGCGGAAAACTGGAGCCGTATCCAGCCGCCGAACCTAATGGGTTTTTATTGGACAAATCGAAAGCTGCTTTGAGTAAGCCTAGATCTTCGGATAAACTTTCTGCAAAGGAACTGAACCAAAGTCCAAAAGAAGACGGCATTGCAAGTTGCGTATGTGTATAACCTGGCATCAGGTCATCTTTGTGCTTTTCTGCTAACTTGATCAGTAGGTCAAATAACTCGATACTTTCTTCTACCAATCCATGAATTGCTGCTCGATAGTATAATTTTAGATCAACCAAAACCTGGTCATTTCGACTTCTTCCGCTGTGAAGTTTTTTACCTACATCACCGAATCGCTCTGTCAGCAAAAATTCTACTTGAGAGTGTACATCTTCTACTCCTGGAGCTATTTCAAATTGGCCTTTCTCAATTTCAAAATAAATATCTTTTAGGCCACCCTGAAGTATTTCATTCTCTTCGGTGGTCAAAAGACCGATAGAGGAAAGCATTTGCGCATGAGCCATAGAGCCAAGCACATCGAACGGGGCTAAAATGATATCAAACTCTGGATCTCGTCCAATAGTGAAAGATTCAACTTCCTTTTTACTTCCTATTTCTTTTTGCCAAAGTTTCATTTCTAATTAGTTTGAGTTAGCATCTCAGCATAAGTATCAAGAATCTTGATGTAGCCTTCGATACCTTTCTGAATCTCGTTCAAATAAATGTATTCATCTGCAGAATGTGACCTAGCTGAGTCTCCAGGGCCAATTTTCACAGATGGGTAGGGGATCAATGCCTGATCCGATAGGGTAGGACTCCCGTAGGTTTTTAGTTCAAGTTGCTCTCCAACTTTAAGTATCAAATGGCCTTCCGGTACATGGGAAGATTGAAGTCGTAAGGAGCGAGGAATAAGCGCTGCGCTTAAGTTGGATTTCAATTCCTCGAGTGCTTCTTCGAGGGAATAAGCATCTGTGACTCGGACGTCCAATACAAATTCACAAAGATCTGGCACTACGTTATGCTGCTCCCCAGCATGAATTACTGTTGCAGAGACTTTTGTTTTACCGAGGAATTGTGAGACTTTTTGGAATTCAAAATCTTTGATTTTCTGTAAATCGTCCAATGCAAGATAAATCGAGTTGACGCCTTCTTCACGGGCAGCATGTCCAGCTTTACCATAGACTTTCGCGTCGATGACCATCAGGCCTTTTTCGGCTACAGCCATTTCCATTAGCGTAGGTTCACCTACGATAGCTAGATCACAGGGAGGAAGTTGATCGATGACCGAAGCGATACCATTTTTACCAGAAATTTCTTCTTCAGCCGATGCAATCATGATTAGATTGTAGGGTAGATCTTCCTCATAAAAATGCGTAAAAGCAGCCATCAGACATACTAAAGGTCCTCCAGCATCATTGCTTCCAAGTCCAAAAAGCTTTCCGTCTTGGGTAATTGCATGAAAAGGGTCTTTGGTATAGCCAGCATTTGGCTTGACCGTGTCGTGATGGGAATTAAGCCAGATAGTTGGCTTGCTTTTATCAAAAGGGGCAGTAAAAGCCCAAATGTTATTTCCTGATTTATGAACTTCAATATCTCTAGCAGTGAAAAATTCCTCTAAAACCTCAGCAGTAGAACTTTCTTCCCTAGAATAGGATGGTATTTCTATTAGTTGTTTTAGAAGCTGTACCGCATCGTCATATAAACCCATTGTTGATTTCAAATTTTTGATTTAGTACAAGTCGTAGCGACTTCTCTCAATGGTAGTTCCCGATAGTTTTCCCTTTGCTGCCAAATGAAGGTTTTCTGCTTTTCCAATCCAAACATGATTTACCCCTTTTTCCAATGCCTCGAATGCATTATCCAATTTAGGGATCATACCGGAATGAATCACATTTTCCTTACGGAGCTCTTCATAGATATCCTCATTAATCAATGGAATGATGGAATTTTCATTTTTCTCATCAATCAGAACACCGCTTTTGTTAAAGCAAAAGTATAAATTAACCTGATGCTCTTTGGCTAGGCTTGTGGCTAGGGCAGAGGCAATACTGTCAGCGTTTGTGTTGAGTAACTGGCCTTTAGCATCGTGCGTGATCGCATTCACAACTGGAAGTAAATCCCCTGAAAGTAAATGATCAATCAACTTGGTATTAACTTCCTGAATATCACCTACAAATCCATAGTCAATTCCCTTGACAGGACGTTTGATGGATCGGATGATATTTCCGTCGGCTCCAGTCATTCCAATCGCATTTACTTTCAGCGCCTGAAGTTTAGCTACTAGATTTTTATTGATCAAACCTGCGTAAACCATGGTCACCACATCCAAGGTTTCCTGATCAGTAATTCTTCTCCCATCCACCATTTCTGGCATTACGCCTAGTGATTCTCCGAATCGGGAAGCCATGATTCCTCCACCATGAACCAGTATTTTGTGTCCTGGGAATTTGGCGAAAAGAGCTAAAAATTCATCCAGCTTTTCAGGAAAGTCGATGACGTTACCTCCGATTTTAATAATATTTATTTTCATTGGGCGTAAGTCTTTAATTATTTCCTAACAAATGGCTAATTACTGCCTGAGCCGCGAATATTCTATTTTTTGCTTGTTGCTGAACCAAAGATCGAGATCCATCTAAGATTTCATCTGATAATTCAAGGTTCCTACGAACCGGCAAGCAATGCATGACCTTTGCATTTTTTGCATTTGCAAAATGATTTTCCGTAAGCATCCAGGAGTCATCCGTAGAAAGAATCTTCCCGTAATCATTGAAAGATGACCAGTTCTTAACATACACAAAATCAGCTCCTTCAATCGCTTTACTTTGATCATATTCTATGGTAGCGCCTTTAGTGAATTCCGCATCTAATTCATAGCCTGAAGGATGTGTTATAGTCAAATCATGATCCATTCCAAGCGCCCATTCCGCAAAGGAATTGGCTACCGCATGGGGAATAGCTTTGATATGTGGGCCCCAAGTCAATACCACTTTTGGTTTCTTTTTACCTGACCAATTTTCACGAATTGTGATCTGATCAGCCAAGCTTTGCAATGGATGGCGAGTTGCAGATTCCAAGCTTACCACAGGAACTCCTGAATACTTTACAAATTGAGAAAATGTAAAATCACTCATATCTTCCTCCTTATTTGTCAATGAAGGAAATGCCCGAATCGCCAAAATATCAAAATACGAACCCAAAACTGCCGCTGCATCTTTGATATGCTCAACTGTTCCTCGGTTCATGACAGCACCATCCTGTAATTCCAACGCCCAACCTTCCTTATCCATATTTAGCACGATTGGCTCCATTCCTAGATTCAGCGCTGCGAGTTGAGTGGAAACTCTAGTTCTCAAGGATGGATTCAAGAATATACAGCCAATTCGTTTTCCTTGACCTTTAGTATTGTCTAGTAAGGGATTTGACTTGTAAGTAAGCGCACTTTCGATCAGTTGATTTCCCAGATCGATGTTTTCAAATTTTGTAAAATGTATAAGTGGCGATTTGTCTGCTGCCATTAGGTTGGTGGGTAGGTTTAAGCTAAAATTTCTTTCAATGCGGTTAAAAACGAATTTAATTGATTCCACTCGATATTTAAAGGTGGCAGGAGTCTTATCGTATTCTTTCCTGCTGCGCTTCCTGTGAATAGGTGGTATTTGCTCACCAATTCTGAGCGAACTGGCCCAGCTTCCCGATCAAGATCAATTCCTATCATTAAGCCTGTTCCGCGAACAGCCATGATTCCAGGTATAATTTTCAGTTCCTGAAGTAATCTTTCTCCCAAAGTGGAAGCGTTTTCCATAAGATTTTCCTTTTCAATCACTTCTACGACTGCCAATCCAGCAGCGCAAGCCAAATGGTTGCCCCCGAAAGTAGTTCCGAGCAAACCATAAGTGGCTTTGAATTCAGGAGAAATCAAGATTCCGCCAATTGGAAAGCCATTTCCCATGCCTTTTGCCATGCTGATGATATCTGGTTGAAGTCCATCTGCATGTTGGTGGGCAAAGAATTTTCCTGTTCTGCCAAAACCTGATTGTACTTCGTCCAAGATCAATTTGGCTCCGTATTGCTTAGCCAAAGAAGCTAGACCAAAAAGAAACTCAGCACTTGGAACCTGGATTCCATTGACTCCCTGAATGCCTTCGATGATAATTCCTGCGATTTCATTTGACTTCAAAGCCTCCTCTACAGCACCCAAATCTTCCCAAGGAAGAATATGGAAATCCTCTCGCGCATTACATGGAGCGACGATTTTCGGATTGTCGGTTAGTGCAACAGCACCTGAAGTTCTTCCATGAAAACTGCCTGAAAACGCAATAAACCCTGATTTTCCTGTAGCGAAAGAAGCCAACTTGATTGCATTCTCATTGGCTTCAGCGCCTGAGTTACAGAGGAAAAGTTCATAATCAGGATAGCCTGAGAGCTCGCCTAGTTTCTCTGCATAATCCTTTTGGATAGGAATCTGAACAGAATTGGAATAAAAAGCGATCTGATCCAATTGATCTTTGATCCGATTCACATAGTGAGGATGCGTGTGACCGATAGAAATGACGGCATGGCCGCCGTATAAGTCTATATATTCTAGCCCTTGATCGTCCCAAAGCTTAGCTCCATCAGCCTTAGCGATGGTCACTGGGATCAGCGGATATACGTTGAATAATTTCATAAGGATTTACGAATTACGATTTTTGATTTACGAGATAAAAGGTACCTCATACCTCAATTTCTAGGTTGGGGGAATTGCTAATGTCGAATGATGAACGTCGAATTTTGAATTTCGAAGTGCTATCCAATCGATCTTGAATCTTGATTCTAGTTTCTTTTGTCTAGAAATGTCTAGCGTCTAATATCTTAGAAAGCTATACTTTTCAGATTCAAGCCCATCCTCTCCTCAAGTCCGAAAGCTAAATTGTAATTCTGAACAGCCTGTCCTGAAGCCCCTTTCAATAGATTGTCAATAGCGGAATAAATCACCAACTGTCCGGCTTCTTTTTGCACATGAACAATCGCTTTATTCGTATTCACTGCTTGTTTCATGTCAATATCAGCATCTGAAACGTGTGTAAAAGCAGCGTTCTTATAGAATTCCTTGTATGCGGCAACTGCTTCTGCCTGAGTTCCTTCGAAAGGGAAATAAGCTGTAATCCAAATACCTCTAGGGAAATTGCCACGATAGGGAACAAAGAGAATCTCAGAAGAGAAACTAGAGTTCAATTGCTTAAAAGTCTGGTTAATCTCCTTGAGGTGCTGATGTGTAAATAGCTTATAAACAGACATATTGGATGATCTGTAACTGAAGTGAGAGGTCTCAGCCAATTTCTTGCCTGCACCTGTACTTCCCGTTACTCCTGAGATTTGAATCGTGTCTTTTACCCAGCCTTTTGCGATAGCTGGAAGCAATGCCAATTGGATCCCTGTGGCAAAGCAACCTGGATTGGCAATCTTTTTAGCAGACTTGATTTTAGTAGCATTCACTTCTGGTAACCCATATGTGAAGCCGTTGGATTCATCGCGGAAATCAGTTGACAAATCGATCAAAACTGTTTCTGGAGAGAAACTATGTTGCTCTAAAAATCCCTTAGTCTCACCATGAGGCAAGCCTAAGAATACTGCTTCAATTCCATCAGTCTGCACTTTATCTGTGAAGATCAAGTCGCAATCCCCAATCAGATCGGGATGAACCTCAGCTACTTTTTTCCCTTTCTGGCTATTGCTATGTACGTAGATCAATTCGCAAGCAGGATGATGAACGAGAAGACGAAGTAATTCACCTCCGGTATATCCCGCTGCGCCTATGATCGCTGTTTTGATTTTAGTCATTGTCTGAGTTGACCTTATGGAAAATCGAAGTTTGATTACCCAAAATTCGGGTAAAGCCTTTGACATCTTCCGCTGTATAACCTTTATTCATTTCTCCGTAGCTACCAAACTTGTTTGACATTAAGTCATGCTCAGAAGTGATTCCAAGAAGTGTAAATCGATAGGGTTGAAGCAATACTTTCACATCGCCACTTACATAAGTCTGCGTGCTTGCCATGAATTCCTCCAAGTTTCTCATCACTGGATCTAGGTAATGTCCTTCATGCAGGTGATTGCCATAGAATTCAGCCAATTGGTTTTTCCAGAATAACTGCCACTTCGTAAGCGTATGTTTTTCCAATAACTGATGCCCTTTGATGATAATGATCGGAGCAGCAGCTTCGAACCCAACCCGACCTTTGATGCCAATAATTGTATCTCCTACGTGAATATCTCTACCAATTCCGTATGGTCCAGCCAATGCCTGAAGAGCTTGAATAGCTTCTACAGAATCCTCATATTTTTTCCCATCTACTCCTTTTAATTCGCCTTGTCTAAAAGACAAAATAACTTCCAAAGGCTCGATAGCAGTAGCCTTTGTTGGCCAGGCACTATCTGGAAGGTATTCAGAGGAAGTCAAGGTCTCTTTTCCTCCTACGGAAGTCCCCCAAATTCCTTTATTGATAGAATAGGCAGCTTTCTCGAAGTTCATCGATACACCATGCTTTTTCAAATAGTCAATTTCCTCCGCACGACTTAATTTGAGATCACGGATAGGAGTGATTATCTCAATGTCAGGAACAATCGTCTGGAAGATCATGTCAAATCGAACCTGATCATTTCCAGCACCGGTGGATCCGTGTGCTACAGCTTTTGCTCCAATTGATTTGGCATATTCTGCCAAAGATTTTGCCTGTAGAATACGTTCAGCAGATACAGAAAGGGGATAGGTTTGGTTTTTTAGCACATTGCCAAAAACCAGATATTTAATCACCTCATTATAATAGGTATCCATCACATGAAGTATTTTGAAAGAAGCAACGCCTAATCCTTTTGCTCTTTCTTCTACATCTTTCAACTCTTCTTCGGAAAACCCACCTGTATTTACTAAAACTGCATGTACCTCATAGCCCAGTTCTTTGGAAAGGTGCAAAGCACAAAATGTGGTATCTAAGCCTCCACTGTAGGCTAATACTATTTTCTTCATTTTAATATGATTTTTGCTTCCAAAAGGAAGAATTGATTTATAAAAAGATGCTTGAAATGCTGTCCTTAGACTTGTTCAATTTAAGCAACACGTATTTCTTTAATCTTACCCAGCGATCAAATAATTTAAGATCTTTTTTGAAATCCTCGCGAAGAGCTAGTTCCTGAGTATGGTTTCTTTTAGAGTTGGGATCGTAAAGCATCGCTGTGCAAAGACAGTTTTGCCTGTTTTTGCTCATTAAGATCTCATAATTAATACAGCTTTGGCAGCCCTTCCAGAACTCATTGTCATCTGTAAGATCTGAGTAGGATACAGGAATATAGCCCAACTCAGAGTTGATTTTCATCACAGCGGCTCCGGTAGTCAATCCAAAAATCTTGGAATCAGGGTATTTTTTACGGCTTAGTTTGAATACTTCGTTCTTGATCTTGCGTGCAAGTCCGTATTTTCTGTATTCAGGAGAAACGATCAAGCCGGAGTTTGCCACATATTTACCATGTCCCCAAGCTTCTATATAGCAGAAGCCTGCCCATTTGCCGTCTGAGGTCAATGCAATTACAGCTTTTCCTTCATCCATTTTGGTTTCCACATAAGCAGGACTACGCTTGGCTATACCAGTGCCGCGAGCTTTTGCGGAGTTTTCCATCTCGTCAGTGATCTGAGTGGAGTAAACCTTGTGGTTAGGATTTGCTACAATAATTTGAAATGAAATGTTATCCATTAGGGATGGCATGTGTTAATTCCGAGAGTCGGAAAATTGGTAAATAAATCAAAGGGTAAAAGGGCGGGTACGTACTCCACGTAGGAATACAAAAATTTATCAAAGGGTTAAACCCTATAGAAAAATCTACACGTCCTTATAGGAGTGAAAAAAGCAATAGCATCAGCTTTCAGCGCTACAGAAGGAGCTTGAAAGAAAGTTGGCGCTATGTGATTTACTTGTGTCATGCGTAATAGGGAGGCAAAATTCATTCCTTACCAAGGAAAATGCAAGAGATTTTAGGAATTATTTAGTGTAAAAGCCCAATTATTACAGAATTCAGAAAATAATAAGGTCTATTTTGGCTAAATAAGCAATCTCAGAATAATATTTGGCTTATAATTATCAAAAAGGCAATTGTACTATGCTAAATGCAGTCATGCATTACCGGACATTTCCTTTACAGCTTGAACAAATTTGTCCATTTCACCTTCAGTGGTATAGACATTTGGGGAAATTCTGCAGCCTTTTACACCTGCTCCATCGATAGAAACAGTATAAATCTGATACTTATCCATTAATGTCTTCGCCATCTCACCAGGGCTCATAGCATCCAAACCCACATTGGCAATTGCGCAAGAGCGATGAGGTTCTTTCGGAGTATTCACGTTAATTCCTGGAAGTCCACGTACCTGATCTGACCAATAGCGCTGTATATATCTCAGGCGTTCTTCTTTTCTTTTGCTACCCATTTTATTTAAGAAATTGACTGCATCGATCATTGACAGATCAGTGGAAACAGCGTGAGTACCTGTATGATTGAGATTTAAGAGTGTTTTTTGATCCAGTTCATAAGGTGCAAGTAAAGGTCTTATTTGAGTACTCTTCCCTTTTTTTACATAAAGCATTCCACAACCAAGCGGAACGCTAAGCCACTTGTGAAGGCTAGAACCATAATAATCACAGTCCAACTCAGCCATATTGAAATCAAAATGCCCAACGGCATGGGCACCATCAAGCATGATTTCTACTCCATGTCCATGAGCCATATCAGCTATTTTGCGGACCGGCAAAATATGTCCAGTGATATTTACTATATGGGGAACCATCATTAGTTTGGTTTTCGGGGTGATGGCATTTTCGTAGGCAGCTACAATTTCTTCGTCGTTTTCTGGATGCACGGGGATGTCTATTCTGTTGACTTTAATCCCGTATCGTCTTTCTGCAAGTTCAAACATGTTGAGTAAGCTTCCATAATCCTGATTTGAGACGATTGCTTCATCACCGGCTTTCCAAGGATAGCCTGAGATGATCAAATCAATAGACTCAGTTGTATTCCTAGTCAGTACGACTTCCTCGGGAGAAGCTCCAACAAGCTCCGCAACCATGGCAGCACTTTTAGCCTTATTGTCCCATTGTACTGTTCGCATATAATTTGACGCCTGATAATTGACTTTTCTAAGATGCTTTATATAGTTTTCTAAAGTCTCTTCCGGTAAAAAACAGTAATAGCCATTCTCTAGATTGATGTAATCTGGTTTAAGCTTGTAAGCTGCCCGAATTTGAAGCCAGAAGTCAGCTGCATTAGGATCGAGATCTGCAATTGATTTTGCATGAGATTTTCCAGAGGAAAAAATTGACCCTGAACCAACTCCTAGGAAGGCTAAGGATTTTAAGAATTTTCGCTTATTCATAGGAGATCGATGTTTAAAATATGTAGCTGAAGATCCATATGATCAACAAAATAATCGCTACCCAAGTGATCCAAGGCGATCGTTGTGGAAATTCGAATTTGCAGATAGGGCAAATTTTGGCTTTGGAATCTATTTCCATGGCACAGGACGGGCATTCTTTAGTTTTCAAGATAGTCTGAACTCTTTTTGCTGGATTTCTATTTCATCCTAAGTAAAGAAAATTGATATGAAATCGAGCATGACTGCATATTAATACACTGAGATAATTATAGGATATATGCGAGATTCCATATAGCCGCTGAAAAACAATTTTAAATTTATGAAAATAGAAATATGGTCAGATGTAGCATGTCCTTTTTGCTATATCGGAAAAAGAAAAATAGAGAAGGCGATTGAAAAATTTCCTCGGAAAGATAAAATCGAAATAGAATGGAAAAGCTTTCTTCTCAATCCAGATCAAGTAACTCAACCAAATAAGAGCTCGCTTGAATATCTATCAGAAGCGAAAGGCTGGTCACTTGAGCAAACAAGAGAGATTACAGCAAATGTATCGAATATGGCTGCTCAGGAGGGTTTGGAGTATCACTTGGATAAGACAGTAGTCGCAAATACTAAGAAAGCTCACCGAGTGTTGCATCTAGCTAAAACTGCTGGAAAAGGTGATGAGATGAAAGAAAATCTGCTAAAAGCCTATTTCACTGATTCACTAAATATCGATGATGATTCAGTTTTGCTTGATTTAGGACAAGAAATTGGACTCGAACCTGCCGCGATTCAGGATGTGTTGTCTTCTGAAAAATTCGAGAGCGAAGTTGATCAGGATATTTACGAATCCCGTCAACTCGGAGTAAAGGGAGTTCCGTTCTTTGTTTTGGACAGGAAGTTTGGGATCTCAGGTGCGCAGCCTGATGAAGTATTTGACCAGACACTTGAAAAAGCCTGGAATGAGTTTGCCAAGAATAACTCTGTACTAACTATGGCTGAAGGAAATGGAGAAGCCTGTGATGTGGATGGGAAAAACTGCTAGTAATTTACTTTAAGAATTTATTGCATTTCGGCTACCAAATGAGAGAATTTGGTAGCCGATTTTATTTCTGTTGTTTTTATTTAGATTTTTTATAAATAGTAAGTAGCTGATATTTAGTCTTATGTGATTGTAGGTGCTTCCTAAGACCATGTTTTTATAATTCTTATTTAGATTAATTACAATTAAGCTTTAGATTTGCTGTCATATACAACTAAAGGCGGTTTATGAAAGCAGGTTTTACTCTTCTCTTTTTTACTGTAGGTTTCTGCATATCTCTTGTGAGCACAGCTCAAACGGGAAAATTAACTGGTTTTTTGACTTTTGAAGATGGTGAGCCGGTAGCCTATGCTGCTGTATTTATCCAAGCATTGAAAAAACAAGCATTATCCGACGAAAGGGGTAGGTATGAACTAGTAGATGTTCCATTTGGGGCTCATCAGGTGCAAGTAAGCAGCATTGAGATGCAAGGACTTAACTTCAATATCCAAATTGATAAGCCTAGAATTCAACTGGAAACTGTCGTAAAAAGAGCAGGTGAAAAGGTGCTGGATGAGGTAGAAGTGACAGGTGAATCAGTAAAAAATGAGGTTGAAAAAGCCGGATTTGCTGTAAATGTACTAGAGACAAAAAGGGCTTCATTACATTCCTTGCAAACCAATGATCTTTTAAATAGATCAGTGGGAGTGAGAGTCCGTCAAAATGGTGGACTAGGATCTCAGGTTTCCTACAACCTGAATGGTATGTCAGGCAATTCAGTCCGCATTTTCATCGACGGAGTTCCAATCTCCACCTATGGGGCATCCTTTAGTCTGAACAGTATTCCTCCTGCGTTGATTGATCGAATTGAAGTTTACAAGGGAGTAATTCCAGCTCATTTGGCCGATGATGCGCTGGGTGGAGCAATCAACGTAATCCTAAAAAAAGGGGCAATGAATAATCTGACAGCCTCCTTGTCTTATGGATCCTTCAATACACAGCAGGCAAATGTCAGCGGTTCTTACCGAAATTCAAATTCTGGATTCACCGTAAAAGCTTCGGGATTCTACAATTTCTCTGACAATGATTATCAGGTTTGGGGCAAATTCGTAAGAAATATCCTAGCAAATGGTCGCTATGAGTACGTCCGAGCAAAGCGATTCAACGATGCTTACAAATCTGCCGGAGCTAATATTCAAGTTGGTTTCACAAACGCAAAATGGGCTGATCAATTCTATCTGGGACTTAATGTATCAGACGATTACAATGAAATCCAGCATGGAACCTACATGACTATACCTTATAAAGGACGGTTTACAGAGTCTCAAGCGAAGGTTTTGAGCGTAAACTATGTGAAATCAGACTTTCTAGCTAAGGGGTTAGAAGTCAATTTCAATGGAATGATCAGTGACCGCAAGCAGGTCGTGAATGATACTGTTAAATGGAATTACAATTGGTTTGGTGAGCAAAGTGTTGGTCTAAATGGTGGTCCAATCCTGAGACCAAACGGTGCCCAACAAGGAGCTCCAACTATCAATCACATCAACCGAAATATTTCCACTTTCAGAGGCGGAGTGACTTATTCCATTTCAGAAATGCATCGAATGGTATTTAGTCATATGTATTATACAATAGATAGAACTCAGCGTGATTTGATGCGACCTGCCCGAGAGCGTGAGTTTATTGGAACACGGGATTTGACTAAAAATATATCCGCTTTTGCATATGAAGCGACACTGTTTGAATCCAAGTTTAAAGCAAATCTTTTTGGTAAATATTATCATCAGGAAATCGACCGAATGGATCCGATTTTGGTAACCCAGAATGGAGAAACTGTAAAGTCTGAAGATAAGGTATCAAGTAAAAACAACACTTTTGGCTACGGATTGGCAACTTCTTATGCATTAAATAACAGCCTGACAATGCTTCTTTCTGCAGAAAAAGCTGTGAGAATGCCTTCTGAAAATGAAATATTCGGTAGCCCAGGAGAAAATATCATTGAAAATATAGGGATCAGGCCTGAGGTCAGTAACAACCTTAATCTAGGACTACGCACCGGACCCTACCAGCTAAATTCAACAAGTAAATTGACCATTTATGCTTCAGGATTTTTACGGGATACAAAGGATAAAATCGTACGAAGAATCAATCCTAGATTGAATGATGCGGTACAGACAGATCCATTTGAAAACTTGGGAAAAACAAAGTCTATCGGGTTTGAGGGAGAAATTAATTATACCTGGAATGACAATTTCAGTGTTTTGCTCAATTTCTCCAAGTTCAATTCTGTATTCAATATTCAATATGATCCAAATGGAAATGAATACACCTATTATAATCGACAGCTACCGAACGAACCATTTTTCACAATTAATTCTACCGTACAGTACGGTTTTAAGAATGTAATCCAAAAACGTTCGGCACTGAATTTCTACTACAGTTTTGGATTTGTAGATCGATTTTATACCACCTGGTTGGAAATAGAAGATTTTCGGACCCCTCGGCAATTCATCCAAGACATAGGAGTGAATTATGTTTTCCCAAGTGAAAAGCTGGTGGTTAGCGCTGACTTGAGAAATCTTTTTGACCAGCAAGCCTACGACAATTTTGCAGTTCAAAAACCAGGTAGAGGATTTTACCTGAAATTGAATTACACCATTAATAAATTTTAAATCAACCTATTATAGTTAACCAACCACAAGTAAATTATGAAAAAGCAATTCTTAAACTTTTTGACACTTGGAGTCCTAGTGAGCTCTTTAGCGCTTATCAGCTGTAGCGATAATGGCGGTGATCCTATCATTCCTCCAGGGGAAACCGAAGGCAGATTCATCACCGTAGCAGGAGCCTTGATGGGAACTAATCCTGGAGATGGCAACGGAGGAACGATGGTTTATTCTGTGACAAAAGAGGAAGCTAAGGACCCTGAAACTCAGATTAGTGTTTATACAGGGGGCTTTGGGGTGAAATCAAACAGAACCGCTCGTCTTCAATCTTCAGAAGATGGCTCTACTTTATTCAATATCGCTTATACGGGTGATAATGGCGGGGAATTCTCCAGATACACTGTTAATGGAGGTGGCAATTTCGTCCAGTCCGATGTGTCAGTGAATATTTCCCAATATGCAGGCACTTCACCTCGCTGGCTGAAATTATTTGACGGAGACAAAACAGGTATAGCGCTAAACATGGCAAATATTGCCGCGAATAATGCCCCGACAGAAGAAAACCCTAACCCTACGACTCCATTTGAATACTATAGAGGTGTAGCTACGATCTTGGCTTTGGATTTACAGGAGTCTTTGATTAGTAACTATGTGCAATATGAAATCCCTCTTACGGAAGAGGAGGAAGCAGCAGGTCATACCATTTTCAGACTAGATGGATCGGTCCTCAATGCTGCTAAAGATAAGCTAATCATTGGTACATGGATGCGTAAGTACAATGTGGCGACTGGAGAAACTGAAGGTGACTATGAGAGACTGGGTAGCAAATCTGTGGTAGTGGATTACCCTTCATTTGCCAATCCGACCGTGATCACTTCAGCTGTAGGACATGGTGATAATAGTGGCTACAGAAGTCACTACAGCTACCTAGCTGACGATGGAAATATATATCAGGCTACTGAGCGAGATCCAAATGGCTCCCATATCCTGAGAATCAATCAGAACAATGAATATGACGATTCATATGTTTTCAGTCTGAATAATGCACTTGGATTGTCAGGAGTGACTATTGAAGCATGGAAATACGCTCAAAACGGAAAAGCATTTGCTTTAATTTCTCATGATGGAGCAGAAAATGGATTCGTAGTTTGGATGGATCTGAATGCCAGAACGGCTTCTATTGTGGACCTTCCTTATGATGCTGACTTAGAATTCAATCAATACCAAGGTTTTGTGGTTGATGGAGCAGATGTTTATATCGCCATCACTCCAGTAGGCAAAAACGGAAACATTTACATTGTTGATAGCAATTCAGGTGTTGCTAGCAAAGGTGCTACTTTGGTGAATCAGCCAGGAAATCACTACATCGGTATTTTCTAACTCATTTTCTATTATCAGCCTCCTTAAGTAGAAGCTGACAATAAAAACATAAAAAACCCGGAAGACTGATTTTCTTCCGGGTTTTGCTTTTAGGGTTTATTTCTAGAAATGTTTTTTACCAAACTCCTCTGGTTTTCATCTGTAAGGTATAAACTGCATCCGAAGCGGTGATAAATAGGGTTTTTCTATCAAGTGAACCAAATACCACATTCGCTGTCCAGCCTGCAGGAACTGGAATATGTGCGATCTGCTCACCATTTCGATTAAATACTGTAACACCATTCCCAGTGAGATAAACATTTCCCCGTTCGTCTATGGTCATACCATCTGAACCCATTTCGCAAAACAGCTCCTTGTTGATCAAGTAACCATCTTCCCGTACTTCATACTTATAGGTCTTCTTGGCTCCGATGTCAGAAACATAAAGATACTTGCTGTCTGGCGTTCCGACGATCCCATTTGGCTGAACCAAATCTTCTGCAACTGCGAAAAGTTCTGTCCTATCAGCTGACAAAAAGTACACGTTTTGCCCTTCCTGTTCGGATTCTTTGCTGCGATCCCAGTAAGGTCTTGGGTATAGTGGATCAGTAAAATAAATCCCCCCTTTTGGTCTAACCCACAAATCATTCGGGCCATTGAGTTTTTTTCCTTTGAAAGCTGAAATCCAAACCTCGTGATTGCCATCTGTATCAATAGCCCAGAGTTCGTTTTTATTGTCTGCAGCTGCAACTAGGGTGCCGTCAAGCATAAAATACATGCCATTTGATCTTCCTGTATTTTCTTTGAAAACACTGACTTCGTTAGACAAGGCATTCCATTTATGGATTCTGTTATTTGGTTGATCCGTGAAGAAAACATCCCCAAAGCGATTCACTGCTGGGCCTTCCGTGAACTCAAACCCGTCTTGCACTTTCACCAATTCAGCATTTTTGGCGACTATGCCTTTTTTGTCTTCTATTTCTTGAGAGAATCCCTGCGTTCCAATCAGAAGCGCAGCCATTAATAAGGATGATTTAATAGGGTTCATAGATTAAAGTTATTTTCTGTTCATTGCTACCACGAGCACATTTAAGTCTTTACTGTAGGCCATTCGGGTGATTTTTTCATGGGTCTCGGAAGTGATTTTTCCAATTGATTCCCATTCTGTATTGTTATATTTTCTAATAAATACTTCATTTCCTGAAGCCATTAGTAGATGATTTTTATCCAACCAGATGAAATCCTGAGAACCTTCAAGCCCCCCAAGATATACTTCTCTTTCACCATTTTCAATATCATAACTTTTAATAATTCCTGCTTCAGCAGCAGAAGATTCAGTCATGTAGGTGATCTCTGAGGTTTTTGGTCGCTTATGAATGGATCGAGAGATGGCTGAATCTATTTCTAATAAGTCATTTCTTCCTTTGGCATAGATTAACTTATTGGGATCACCTAGGATAAACATCGCTGCTTTATTTTCATACCAATCGTAGTACCCGACAGGTTCTATGTCATCGTAAAGCAATTCTGCGGGTTCAAAAGTCAGGGGATATAACCAGATTCTTTGTTTTTTATCAGGCTCAGAAACTACTGCAGAAATGTACATTCCACAGTCAGTAATCATAGGTGAGTTTTCATTCCTATCAGAAGTTCTACTCATATTGGTAAACTTCTTTAAATTGAAATTATAAACTATAATATCAAAATTGTCATTTTCATCAGCAGCAGAAAAGACCATCTGATACTCATTGATAAAACTGGGCTGATTATCATATTCAGGGCGATCCGTCAGTGCATAGGCAGTTTCAGTCAATAACTTAAGGTTACCTCCCTTTCCGCTAGTATTGATTACCCAGAGGTCAGTGCCAACTTGAGCAAAGCCTGAAAATGATCCAAACAGAATGGAAATAAGCACTAGGCACAAACGCTTTTTCATGTGTTTATAATTGTTTTTTAATGGTCATCCCGATAGCTATCGAGAGGAATTTCGCACGGTGGATAATCATCCCTCTATGTGTCGCCTCCGACTTGCTCGATTTCATATGTTTACTTAAATTTTTTAACCAAAGTACAAAATCAAGGTTAGAATGCTGTGAGTAAACTAAAACTATACCAGAATATCGAATTTGATCAATTGCGGAAAATACAAGACCCATCTGCAGATCAATTGGTTAGCCTACTAATCAAGAATCCCGAGTTAATCGCCATAATAAACTCGTGGAAGGAGATTCCCACTAAAATTGATGAATCCTATCCCCAGGAGTTTCAGAGTTTTTTTAATTTTTACCTAAGGCAAAATGAAATCCCCGAGGATATATTAATCAAAGGTCAAAAACTCTTCGATCAAAAAGGTGACTTATACCTAGCCATGTTAGGATTTTACTCACTGCCATATGCTTATGCGTTTGGAGATGGGGCAGAAGTACTGGTTAGATCTAAGCGAATTCTCAGTGATATAGGCCGAAGATTAGGAGAGACAGGTAGCTTCATCTTGGATATTTTCGAACCAGGGGCATTTCTCACAAAGAAGAAAGCCTTCCTTTCCTGCGCCAAGGTCCGTTTGATACATGCTTTTAGCCGTTATTTTATATCAAACTATGGAACAGAATGGAGGGAGGATTTTGGAAAACCTATAAATCAAGAAGATCTAATAGGAACCAATCTTTCTTTTAGTCTTATAGTCATTAGAGGCTGGAAGAAAATGGGAATTAAGGTAAGTCCTGATGAAGTTTCCTTTATTATGCAGTATTGGAAATGGGTTGGTCGATTGATGGGAATTAATGAGAAGTACTGGCCAGAAAATCCTAAAGAGGCATTTGCACTAGAAAAACTTATTCGAAAAAGGCATGTAAAAGCTACTGATGCTGGCAATCAATTGATTCAAGCCTTGATTGCTTATTATAAATCAACTATTCCAGATCCTCTTATATCAAGTCAAGTGGTACCTATCCTGAATTTTTTCTTAGGTAAGGAAGTCTCAAAAGTACTCGGAATTGAATCCTCTGTACCTGTGAATGGGGAGTTGCTAGGTTTGGTTTTTAAATTTTCTGGCTGGAAAAATTACGGTGGGAATAAAGGATACTCACAGGTAGCACGACAAAATGAATCAAATCAACTAGCGGTATACGGTGAAAAGCTGGAAATTAAACTACCGGAATTTAACCGTTCATAACCGTACACTTTTATGTACGCTCGCATTCACCTATTTTAGCTAAAACTGTTAAAAAACGTGTTTGGAGGCCTTTTTAATCAATGGCATCTTTTTCGTACATCAAGTAAACATGAAGGTAATCACCCGATGGATATCAATCCTGCCGCTAGAGTTGATCTTTTGGATCGGAAGTTTAGTAGCAATTATTCTCTTAGATCCTCATGGAGGGAGTCATTTAAGCCTCTGTCCTTTGAGTCAACTGGGAATTGATTGGTGTCCTGGATGTGGCCTGGGACGTTCTATGAGTCTTCTTTCAAAAGGAGAGTTTCAGGCTTCCTGGGAAATGCATCCACTGGCTTTGCTAGCGTATGCGGTTATTATCTCCCGAATTTGGCAACTTATTAAAAACTTAAAAACAACACACAATTATGGCTAATGTATTAAGACATCTTCCTGAACTGGAAGGAATGGAACTGGGTTACATCCAGGGTTTGATGAAAAATATGGACGAGGATCAAGCATCTCTTTTCGCACAGGTTTATCGTGCTAGAAGAAAGGACTCTCAGATGATTTTGATCTTAACTCTTCTAGGCTTCTTTGGCTTTGCCGGACTGCATAGATTTATTCTTGGTCAAATTGGATTAGGAATACTCTACATCTTGACGCTTGGACTTTGTTTCATTGGTACGATTGTCGATTTGGTAAATTACAAGAGTCTTGCCTACGAGTATAACATCAAAGTGGCTCATGAGACTATGAATATGTTAAATGCGAATTACCCTGGTGATGTTACAAACACCACCACCTAATTATAAACTTAACCAATGCAAAAGCCGGAAGTAATTCCGGCTTTTTTGGTTTGAGAGAACGCCTATTAATTTTCGATTAAATGGTCAAAAATAGTTGGTAAAATACTTCTCAACTTACTGATTTTTAGAAGATTGCAACCATCTTAATGAAACCGGTTTCAATTAGATTTTTTTGCTCATAAAAACTTCAAAAAGTGACGATTCTTGTTTACTTCAAAAATTCTGGATATAAAGGTTTTTGGAGCCATAAGACAAGAAGAATGAAGCATAAAAGGCCTTTAAGGTTGAATAACCCCATAATTCAGTTATGGTTTTTACTTTGTGGTTAACTTGTTCAAATGACTTCTTTAAAATATTCCAGTGATTTATATAAATTTTCTCGATCAAAATCACCAACTATTTTTGACCACATTACCTAATTTTCAATTATATGTATATCCGCTTTGTTACCAGTAAATAGATAAAAGCGAATTAATAGATGGTATACCCTAGCTTTGAGGCCGCTTCGGTCTTCCAGCCAACCAAGCAAAGAATCTAAGGTGACTGGCATCATTGTGGATATTCATATTCAATTATTAGGTTTTTCTATCTGATTCGGACTATTCTTTCATTACTACAGTTTTTTCAATAAGATTTTTAGTAGGGGGCAGTGAGTTTAAATATCTATAAATTGCTCGTATATCTACCTCATCCATCATTGCAAAGCTTGACCAAGGCATTGGAGTTCCCTCATGTACTAATCCAGATTTAAGACGAGTAACGAAAGAATCTTCATTCCATGTTGCTAATAACCCCGTTTCTGGATCGGGTGTCAAATTTGGGGTAGTGAAAAAGGCATCCTTTTCTTCAAAAACTAATCCTCCGGAAAATTTGGGACCAAGAAATTCTCCACTTTTTAAATCCCTTGGTGAGTGGCAACCTGCACAATTGGCTACTGAATTGGCTAAATATTCGCCATATACAGCGGTGGCTTCTTGTTTAAGAGCCTTCTTCGGTGTGGCTCCTGGTTCTGTAGGCTTTATCATTCCAAATGCAAGGACAGCTTTACCAAGGAAGGTATAATCGGAGGCTTCTATTTTTTTGGATACAGGAGGTCTTGATCTTAGAAATGAAATGATAGCATTCAGATCTTCCTCAGTCATGTTCTCAAATGGCATGAAAGGAAACAATACTCTTCCGTCATGTCCCACACCAAATCTCATCACTCGCGCAACTTCCTCATTTGTCAATGATCCTATTCCAGTTTCTACATCTGGCGTAAGATTTCTTGGCCTGAATATTCCCGGAGGAATTACTATTTCATTTCCACCTGCTAGCGGCACCAATTCTCCTGCGCTCATTGCATCGTAATCTTCAGGTGCAATATGGCATGTGGCACAATGTGCAGGTCCATAAATTAAATATTGTCCTCTTGCTAGTACAGTTGAGTCAGTGCTAACCGATACTGACGGGAATGGGGCATCATAAGATTTATTCCATGCAAAAGAGACATAGGTAAATAATGCTACACAAATGAATAAAACACCTAAAACTAGGTAACCGAGAACTTTGAAGATTTTTTTCATGGTACACTGAATTAAAAATTGAAGTGATGATAAAGAATGGTATTTCTTCCTACTAGGAAAAAGTATCCTGATTAAATCACTGTGACTAAAAATAGTGGCTTTTATTCTTGATGTTAACAGCATTAATATAAGTATAAAAAACAATAATAGTAATATATTAATCTTTGAAAAATACAACTATAAGCCTAGCAGTAAAACAATTCTAATATTGGAACAGTGAAAATAGATGATACTCCAAAAATATTTTTCGTTTGAAATACCTAAAAAATACTTTGCAACACGACTGTTAAAGTTGCAGAAATTTGCCCTTACTCGATGATAATTTGAGGGTCTTTTTGAAGGTAACCTAATGATTGAAGAAATTCATCCGTAGCTTCAACTGTCTGTTTATAATTTTCAAAATTGGCATAGTTAAAGAAACCATGCGGTTGATCATCATACAAAATCAAATCACATCTATTGCCCACTTTTTCCATGACCATTTTATAATATTCAGCTGTAACTACTGGGATTAATGCGTCTTTGGTGCCAAGTAAAAACAGGGTAGGAGGAGCTCCAGACTTAATGTTATGAAGAGGCGAAAATTCTTTGAATTGGTCCCCAATTCGCTCGTATCCATAACCTCCCGGACCATTATCTATTACAGGATTAAATAAAACCAGCGCATTGGGAATGGGACTAATCGATAAATCATCTGTCGACTCATTATAACCGTCTATCAAAGCAGTGGCAGCAGCCAAATGCCCACCCGCAGAACCTCCAGATGCGATGATTTTATCTTGGTCAATATGGAATTTACCAGCATTTTCCCTCAAAAACCGGATGGCGGATTTGGCGTCTTTTACAGATTCGTATGGACTAGTTTGATGCTGATTTCGGGTTCTATAGTCAATCAAAAAACAAACGATGCCTCTCTTAGAAAAGTAATCAGCTTGATGTTCAAATTGAGACCTACTGCCTGAATTCCATCCGCCGCCAAAAAAAAATACTAAGGCAGGATAATTTTCCTTATTTACCATTTGCTCAGGGTAATACACTTCCATAAATAGCTTAGTGGTATCAAGTTCTTTGTAGATAAAAGACTCTTGAGCTACGGAAATATGAATTGCTATGAAAATTAAGAAAATACTGATCAAAGAATTTCTCCTACACATCTCCAAAACTTGTTTTAGTGGTTGAATTAATTTTTACACCTGAGTGGTCATTTCAATGTGTTCGATGCCATCTTCTAAGTAAGTTTCTCCTGCATTTTCAAATCCCAGAGACTTATAGAATTCATTTAGATATGTTTGCGCTCCAATCCTTACAGTGCAGGAACCGTACTTTTCTGAAATAAAGGAAAGAGCGTCTTTCATCAACCTTCTTCCTGCGCCAGTACCTCGAGCTTTCATGTCGCTTACAACCCTGCCTATGGAAGGTTCATCAAAAGATGCACCTGCAGGTAGCACTCTTGAGTAGGCCACTAAAAAATCATCTGCCACGATCATCACATGGTCGGCTAATTGATCCTTATTATCAGCATCCTGAAAAACACAATTCTGCTCTACAACAAATACTTCATTACGAAGTCGGATAATAGCATACAACTCATGATTGCTGAGCTCTTCAAAAGGCTTTATTACTGTGGTTAATTCCATCTATTTGTGTGTAATCGAATGGTGAAATCTACTTTATTCTGAAATGTAAGTCAGAACAATGGCAGGAGAATTTTTATGTTTTTGCTGAATGCTCTTAGGAATTGAAACCAAAGTTCTTCCATTTTCTGTTTTCCATTTTAGAGATTTACTCTCACCAAGAATGGTGATTTTACTTCCCTTTTTAGGAGGGTTAAGGCTCCAGGAGATAGTTTCTTCTAGTTTTTCATTCTCTTCCAACGGCAGCAAAGCATACATTTCTTTGGCTTTACCTTGAGTGAAATAAAGCTTTTCATCCTGAAAAGTATCGATTGCTCGGGTATTATAGATTCCAGCGCCATTTACTTCAAGCCACTTTCCAATTTCCTCCAATCTAGCAACTTGCTCAGGAAGGAAAAGACCATCAGCTGTTGGACCAACGCCAAGTAATAAATTTCCGCCTTTGGCGACGATTTCAATTAATAGATGAATGACTTTGCGAGATGGTTTAAACTTATCATTTGGCACATAGCCCCAAGCTCCGCCTAGGGTAATGCAGCTTTCCCATGGATCTGATGACATAGTTGCAGGAATTCCCTGCTCAGGAGTTCTGTAGTTTTCGAATGGTCCATGGACCGTGCGATCCACTATGAGTATTCCTTCTTGGTTATTTCTTACCATTTCAGCCACTTTCGGCATATTGATTTCCTGATCAAAATCCGGAATCGGCGCCCCCCAACTTAGCACCTCTTCATTGACGGTGGATTTTGGTCTTACCCAGCCTCCGTCAAGCCAAAGAATATCTATATCACCATAATTGGTCGTAATCTCATTAAGTTGATTGTGGGTGAACTGCACGTACTGATTCCATCTCCAAGGATGCTTTCGGATGTCATAATTTACATTTCGATCCGGAGTAGCTCTGTAATCCCACCAATAATATTGGGAATGCCAATCAGGCTTAGAAAAATAAGCTCCAATCATCATACCTTTTTCCCGAAATGCTTCAAACACATACTTCGCTACATCAGCTTTTGGGTTGTTTTTGAATGGCCCATTAGAAATTTTGTAGTCTGTAAACTGAGTGTCAAACATATTGAAGCCATCGTGATGCTTGGTGGTAAAAACCACGTATTTCATACCGGCTTTCTCAGCTGCATTAGCCCATTGCGAGGGATCAAAACCAGTGGGATTAAACTTTTCACTTAAGCCCCAATACCATTTTTTATAATCCTCATAGCTCTGGGTGGTATCTTTTCTATTGATCCAGTCTTCATTGACTATACTCCAAGATTCTACTATTCCTGGTACTGCATAGATTCCCCAATGGATCAAAATCCCAAACTTTTGATCTCTCCATTGCTCAAGTTTCTCGGCCACTTTTGGATCAGTGGGATATTCATATTCAGAAGAAGTAGGATGCAGCGTGTTCTGTGCTTTGGCTCCAAATGATATCACAATTAATAAAAGGAATAGCCAATTTAGTTTATTGGTCATGGTAATTAAATAAAAGGAGGATTTAAGGAATGATCATTTCTAATGCTAAAGATAAAATGCTTAACAAGGCCTTACAAGTTTCCTAAATCAATTGAAGTATTTCATCTCACCAATTATCATCATCCTCAGTTTTTCCTACATCAAGTTTATCAGTCTGGCCAAAAACCTCCTGTCCTTTCTCAGAAAGTGTCAAATGAATTCCGTTCAATTTCTTATGAATTGCTTGTAAAGTTTCAAAATCAGGATGTTGAACATGGAAGGGTATACTAATCATGTTCTCTGCATTCTTCGAGAAAGGGGTTGGCGTTTCACTTCCAAAGAAGTAGGGCCAAAGCGTTTTTCCACAGCTGATTCCCCAGGTTGTAATGGCATAATTCTCCTCGTATTGCTGGAGGCGCTGGTTGATTTCTTCAAAAAACTGTTCAGATTCTCCCAGTCTTAATCGTGATCCGGCTCTGGATTTACCTTTGGTTTTGAGGTATTTAATCTGACTTTTTCCTTGTTTTTGGCGAACCATGTAAGCACGGAAAACTTTATGATCCAGCATTTCACCATTATGAAAATAGCCAGTAACCGCTATGCCAGCTCGGATCATTACCAAAGCAAGATGGAAATCATCTGTTTCAGAAAGAATTCCTGCCTCATTGGGAGACATATTCCAAGGAAGGGAAACCCGAACTAGCCAAGACTCAGAATCCGAAATTATCCACTGATGTTTAGCCTTTTCATATGATGCCTCTAAACCCTGTCTATCGCTGAGCTCCAGAATCGACTGATACGTTTCAAGACTTATTAACTTTGGATTGCCGGAAATCATAGCGGGGGAGGCTTTTCAATTATATTTGCACAAATAAACCGAAAAATCATGGACGAGGAAATCCAAAGCTTGATCAAGCGTATGAGCGATCCCAATGAAAAGGAAGCTTTTTATTTTGCAGATAAACTTGGGAAAAAGCTTGATGAAAGTGGTAGAGACGCGGTTATTGAGTTGGTTAAAGGCGATAATTGGGAGATTTCTTACTTAGCTTGTCGTGCGCTTTCGCAATCTCCATTCAATGAGGAGTCGCTCGATGCGATTTTCGAAGCTATCAACGATAAGAAAAACAGAGCCCATCAAGGCGCCTTCGTTCAGATTTTGGAGGAATTCGATTTGAGTTTGCGCTTTGTGGATATTTTTAGGGTTTTTCTTTTTGGCAACTTTAAGGCTCAGGCTTTAGCCAAAATGTATTTGGACGAGGTGGAGTTTGATATGACTCCGCGCACCCTTCGTAAAGCTGAGAAACATTGGAACCATTATTTACATAACCCAGAAGATGAGGGAAGTCTTCAGTTGAAAAAATTAGAGGTTGAACCAATCTTAGTAGAAATTCGAGAATTATTTTCAGAAGAATAACAACATTCGCCTGATTTTTGTGTTTTTATAGTACAAAAAAGGAATGTTGTCATGAGGAAAAAGGATGTTATTTGTCTGCACTCAAGTTTCTTCAAGGAAAATGGATTTGAATTAAATCAATCGCAATTGTTCTTTGAGAAGGTTTTTCCCCATGGGAAACAGATAATTTACGTCCATTTTGTAGAAGGATCCGATGAAATTTGGGTTGAATATCACCTTGGAATTCGTATAAATGAAGTGGAAGAATTGGTGAAAAAGTTTCTTCCAACACCAATTGAATACGCTGATCAATCCATAACATTAATACAAACCCCGAACAATTTGGGGAATTTTCACCCAAGAAAAATTAGGGTGTCAAATCCAAAGCAGTTGAGAGAATTAGTTTATTCAGTAGAAAATTTCTTTTTAACAACGGGTTTCAAATGGCTAGATCAAATGATAGATCCTATTATCCTTGAGCAGGAATTTTTGGATCATAAGGAAGATCCATTTGAATCTTTCAATATGGTGGAATCAGCTTTCCGATCAACTGCACTTAGTAAACTCTACAACCCAGAAGATTACCCTATCCTGCGACAGTCTTTTCTTGAGAAAATCAATTCTGAAGAAATGACACCTTTTACAATAGCCGCTTTTCTTCAATTCCTGAATTACTTAGATAACTTTAATCCTGTTGCTGCTTAAAGTTTAATTCTTCCTTTTCACACCTCTTACGGCTTCAGCAGATATTGGGTCTTCAGGCCATTCATGCTTTGGATACCGTCGTTTCAGTTCCTTTTTCACTTCAAAATACCCATTTTGCCAAAAGCTTTTCAGATCCTGAGTAAGCTGAACAGGTTTATATCCTGGTGAAAGCATCTCAATCAAGACATTTACTTTTCCATTGTTGACAGTCGGGGTTTCTAACAAACCAAAAAGCTCTTGAAGTCTAACAGCCAACAGAGGGATTTCTTCCTTTCGGTATTCCAGTTTTATTTTACTCCCAGATGGTACTTCAATACTCGCTGGTGCAAGCCTGTCTAATTCCTTTTGTTGCTCAAAATCAAGAGAATGCAACAATATTTGACTCAAGTTTAATTTTTTGAAATCATCATTTTTCTGAATTCCTTCCAAGTATGGTTTTATCCAATTTTCTGGATTTTCACAAAGTGATGCAACTGACCAGTTTGGCCAATTTTGATCAGGATACCATTGTTTTAAAGATTGTATCCGTAGGATCAATTGCTCTACGTCCTCATTGAAATCAAGTAAATACTCACCTTCTTCGCGGATCGCTTCCAGGATTGCTTCGGTCACATCTCCTTCAGAATACTTTGCCAATGGCCGCGTGCCTAGAATAATTGATCCAATCCGAATTTCAGAATGTGCCTGTAAGCCTCCTTTTTTTCTGTCCCATTTTAAGACTTCTTTTGTCTTTAACATAGGCGCCAAATCTTTGGGATTGATCGGAGCAGCCATCCAGATTTTGCCCATTCCTTCCCGTGCATCCACATGAGCTACTGCTAGCCAAGATTCATGAGCCAAATCATCCTTATGTCCTATCTGAGCGATCTTTCCATTTGCCAATTGAAACTGGGCGTTATTTCCTGGGCGAGCTGCAGCGATGCGTTCAGGATAGGCATAGGCTAGAAGCAGACCAGTTTGCCAAGGATCAACAGGGCTATTTTCTGGCTGAATAGAAAACATCCTGCGGTAAGATGCTGCCATCTTTTCTATTTTCTTAATCCTAGGAATACTGACATTATGCAGGCGGAATCTTCGAAGTGCTTCTATTCGTAGATTCAAATCCACACCGGCATCTGGCCCCAGCGGATCTCGCTCATCCAAAATCGCGGCTATATCCGTCGCCAAACCAAGCTGATCAATCTCCTCTGCATTGATCAGCATGTGCGCGATTCGTGGATGAGTTGGCAGCTTATGAACTTCCTTCCCGTGCGGGGTGAGCTCCCCATCTACTATTGCTTCTATGGATTCCAGTGTCTTTTCTGCCAAAGCTAATGTACCAGCCGGAGGGGGTGTTAGCCAAGTCATGGAACGGATGTCCTGCTTTCCCCAGGCTTTCATATCCAACACCAAACCAGTCAAATCTGCTTCCATCAATTCAGGTGTTCTATACTCATTCAGTTGATTTTGAATGGCTTGTGTCCAAAGTCTATAGCTGTGACCCGCGGTCAATCGACCAGCACGACCTGATCTTTGATCGGCTGAATCCTTGCTGATTCTATGCAAGACCAATCTTGACAAACCTGATCTTGGATCAAATCTGGATGATTTGGCGAAGCCTGAATCTACTACCACTTTTACTCCCTCGATAGTCAAAGAAGTTTCCGCAATATCTGTGGAAAGTACAATCTTTCTCTTTCCAGAAGGATGCGGCATGATCGCTCTATTCTGATCACCTGACGAAAGTTGACCGTAAAGTGGCAATACAAGATCGTCCGGAAGTGCTTTGCGTAAGATTTCCTGTGCCTTTCGGATTTCACCTTGACCAGGCAAAAACACCAAAAAATCTCCCTCATGAACTTTGGTCAATGGAATAATCTGCCTTGCGGTATCTTCTCCAATCGAATATTGATCGACCTCGTTCATATAATTCACTTCCACAGGATACTGCCGACCCTTACTTTCGATTACGGTTGATCCGAGCAAACCAGAAAGCACTTTTGCATCTATGGTGGCAGACATAAGCAGGATTCTAAGATCAGGCCTTAGCACTTGCTGCACTTCCCGACAAAGGGCGAGAGCGACTTCAGAATGAAGGTTTCTCTCATGAAACTCATCAAAAATCACCAAACCCACATCTTCTAGGGCATTGTCTGAATGAAGCATACGAGTCAATATTCCCTCAGTAATTACTTCCAATCTTGTGTTAGCAGATATAGCCGATTCGAATCGAATTCTGTAGCCAATCAGGTCTCCTAATTTAGTATCAGTCATAGACGCCATGCGCTGAGCAATCGTCTTTGTCGCCAAACGCCTAGGTTCCAGCATGATGATCTTTTTGCCAGCCAGCCAGGGTTCATCAAGCAAGGTCAAGGGAAGTAGCGTACTCTTTCCCGCACCCGGAGGGGCTTGGATGATCAGAGTGTTAGCAGAAGAAAGCTGGGATTTAACTTGAGGAATAATCTCCGCTACCGGGAGGTCAAAAGAAGAAGGATCAAAATTTTCGAGCATGGGCTGCAAAAATAGGATTTCTTGGGTAGAAAGGGAATTGTGGTAATAGGTAAAATCTTTACCCTAAAAAGACTATCAATTTTAAATAGGAAATAAAAAAATAAGAACGTGACAGATTATCTTCTAAAAAAGATTCTTCAAGGTCACTGTTCTAATAAAATCTAGGTATTTGAACTCATCCTGCAAAGAGGTCAATATTTGAATAAACGGGAACGCCTGATTACTAAATTTGAATGGTGCTAATGAGACCGTTTATATAGATTATAGTGGGATTAGGGCTCAATTCGCCTATTTTTGGGTTGAATGAATGATGATTTTTAACTTTTAAAAGACTTAATAAATTGAAAGATAAGAGAATTGCAATCCTAGGTGCTGGAGGATTAGGTGTTTGCACAGCCTTAGAGCTAGCAAATCGTGGCTATACAGTTGATGTCTATGAAGAAAATAGTGCTCCAGTAAAAAAAGCAAGTTATGTCCAAGAGGGTAAAATTCATCTAGGGCTGATTTATGCGATGGATCGAGATTTTCATACAGCTAAGGAGATGATTAATGGGGCATTACATTTTATTTCCTATTTGAAGCGATGGGTTGAAATCAATCCTGAAGATATTATTTCTACCCCTTTTTACTATGGTGTTCATACCGGTTCATTAATGAGCCCGGAAGAAGTATCTGTACATTATCAGCATTGCAGTAATTATTTTGCCGAGGCTAGAAAACATTTCAAAAAAGACTACCTCGATCTATTTGAGTCTTTAGAAGTATCAAAGCTGGCCAACTCTCAAATTGGAGATATTGCGAATCCAGAATATATGTCTGCAGTTTTTCAGACTACCGAATACGCGGTAGAGCCGAGAATTATTTCAAAAAAGCTCACAGAAGCGATTGTTTCCCACCCAAATGTTAATCTATTTCTCAATACTAAAGTCACGGCAGTTTCTGATCAGGGAAATAGCCTAAAAGTTCATTTTATTCGTGACTCCAAGGTGGATTCGGAGAGCTATTCAGAGGTAATCAATGCTACTTGGAATGGTTTGCTTGCTATAGACAAAACTATGGGTATCGAACCCGCGCAGAAATGGTCACATCGCTATAAATTTGGCAATAAAATCTTCATCCCCTTAAAGCCTGATGATTTACCATCTCTTACCATTGTACAAGGTCCTTTTGGGGATACTGTAAATTTCAGAAATAGAGGTCTTTTTATGTCTTGGTATCCAGTAGGAAGGACAGGCTGGTCTGAAGATTACCGGGCTCCTGAGTGGGATACTCAGTATTCTGAAGAGGAACGAATGGAGGTGTTCGAAAAAAGCTTGGAAAAAATTGCACTTAGGATCCCGAAGTTGAACAACCTTAAATTCGAAACTAAAGACATCAGTCCTGTAGGTGGGGTGATATACGCCCATGGCAATAAAGATGTAGATTCTGCAGAAAGTAGGTTGCATACGCGTTTTGAGGTGGGTATGCGATCCTTTGGTAATTATCACACAGTGAATACTGGTAAGTACACCATTATTCCTTTGCTGGCTGTTACCATAGCTAATCAGATTACTGGAAAAACCCTAAACTAATTTGCCTTGAAAAGTCCGCTGATATCCATCATAATAGCTACCTATAATTCCAGTCATGTGCTTCGCTATGCAATGCAAAGTGTGCTAGATTCAGATTATCAAAATTGGGAAATGATCGTGATTGGAGATTGCTGTACTGACGATACAGAAGAGGTGGTCCTAGGCTTTAATGATCCTCGGATTTCCTTTTCAAATTTGGAGCAAAATAGTGGTCAACAAGCAAGACCAACCAATGTAGCACTCGGAAAAGCAAAAGGAGAATATATTGCTTTTCTGAATCAAGATGACCTTTACTTTAAAGATCACTTAAGTAGGTGTGTGGTGGAAATCATGCAATCTCAAGCTGAGTTTATGATTGTTCCTGGGATCAAAATTTCTCCTTCGACACCCCAAGACCTAGATAATAATTCATTTGCCGCCGAAATGTATGCGGTTCATCCTCAGGGGAAATTTTCAGCGCACATATTTAGTATTGCATCTACTTGGTTTGTGCATCATTCTGTTCCAAAAAAAATTGGAGATTGGAAAATGGAGAAAGAACTGTTTGTCACTCCTTCACAAGAATGGCTTTTCCGTGCACATACAAAAGATATTGCTTTTCATTTTCCGCAGCGTGCGGGAGTTATCATTATTCATAGTGCAGAACGAAAAGGGTTTTATACAGAGAATAAAAGCTTCGAGCACGATTATTTCTTCTCTAGAATACATGATCTAGCATTTAAACTGAGCTTATTAGAAAAAGCAGCAGTGAAAAGTTCAAGTGATTACAATCATCAAGTGTTCATAAACCGCAATAATCCTATTCGAAGAATGATAGCTAAGCCTTTTCATAGGATTTTGAAAAGCTTTGGTATTCACCCAACTACTTTTCGACTTTACTTGAAATGGAAAAAAAGAGGGAAATACATAGGACATTTAAAAGCTTTTGCTGAGCAGCCTAAAGAGGAAGGCGTAATTGAAAAGTCCTAATAAAGATTTGACAGTTTCCCATTGAGTGTTAACGCTTGTTTGGTCATTAACTGTGAATTAGTAACTAAATCGTTCAATCCACCTGAATTTGGTATTCGTTTGCAGTGTCAACTACTCATCATCACCTACTTATAACTCGAATACTCAAAGCAAACATCACTTACCTCTCATCCTAAACTCCTTTTGCATAAAGCATTATCGTAGTAGATTGGATGTTTTAAATCAACCAACAACCCAAATATGAAAAAGCTAATTCTAGCAATGCTAGCCTTGACTTTCTCTTTTGCAACATTTGCTCAAGATGATTCTGCGAAGTCAGAGAAGAAAAAGGACTTACCACTTGAATCAGGAAGAACATTTGACTTTGACCTTTCTGAAGGTTCCTGGATTGCTTTAGATGTAAGTCCCGATGGAAAATCCATTGTTTTTGACTTCTTAGGAGATATTTACACTATTCCGATCACCGGTGGCGATGCAACTCAACTTACGGAAGGGATGCAGTTTGATGCACAACCTCGATATAGTCCTGACGGTAAAAAAATCATTTTTATCTCGGATGAATCAGGCGGAGAAAACGTCTGGACTCTGAACTTGGATGACAAGGAAAAAAAGCAAATCACCAAAGGAAACGACAATAGATATCAAGGTCCAGAATGGACTCCTGATGGAAAATACATGATTGCATCCCGGCAAGGTGGTGATGGATCGCATAAAATATGGCTTTATCATGTCGATGGTGGTTCAGGCGTCGCGCTGGTCAAAGAACCAAATTCATTAAGAATGCTAGAAGGAGCATTTAGTGATGACGATCAATATGTTTGGTTTTCAGAACGTAGTGGCTCTTGGACCTACAATGCACCCATGCCTCAATACCAGATTTCTAAGTACGATCGAGAATCAGGTGAGATGATTGAGCAGTCTTCTCGCTATGGTTCAGCTTTTCGTCCAACTCCTAGCAGTGATGGGAAATGGTTGGTTTATGCCACACGACATGAAACGGAAACAGGATTAATTTTGCGAGATCTGGTCACAGGAGATGAGAGTTGGTTGGCATATCCTATTCAGCATGACGATCAAGAATCCAGAGCATCAAGAGATGTACTTCCGGGATTTTCTTGGACTCCTGATAACAAAAGCATTGTGATCTCATACGGTGGTAAAATTCATCAAATAGAGGTAGCTAGTAAAAAGGCTATTGAAATTCCTTTCAGAGTAAAAAGTAGCATTCCTTTAGGTCCAGAGTTGGATTTCGACTATCCAATTTCAGATGATGAAAAATTCACTGTTACTCAAATCAGAGATATAGCCCCATCGCCTAATGGGAAGCAATTGGCATTTACGGCTCTAAATGAGTTGTATCTAGTGGATTTGCCAAATGGCACACCAAAGAAACTTGTGACTTTGGATGAAACCCAAGCAGAGCCAACATGGTCTCCTGATGGGCAATGGATTGCCTTTGTCACTTGGCAGTCTGAAGGTGGAAAACTATATAAAATAAGACCTAACGGGTCTGACTTAACTCAGCTTAACAGAGCTGATGGCGTTTTCCAAAACCCAGTCTGGAATAACGACGGGACTAAAATCGTGCTGATCAAAGGTCAGTCAGAAGATTTCAGAAATGCCCTCCAAAGAACAGCATTTAGAGGTACAAGTGATCTTATTTGGATCTCTGCCAATGGTTCTGAAAATAACTTTATTTCTTTTACCAATGGCAGATCAAATCCACACTTCACCAAAAACTCGGATCGTATTTATTTATCAGGTAGGAGTGGATTAGTTTCAATTCGCTGGGATGGGACAGACGAGAAAGAACACGTGCAGGTGACAGGAAAATCAGCTCCTGGTTCTTCCAATGCTCCAAGAGCGGATTGGATAAAAATGGCCAGAGAAGGTGATCAGGCATTGGCAGCTATTGGAACGGATTTATTTGTAGTAACTGTACCTCAGGTTAGTGAAAAAGCGCCAAGTATTTCAGTTTCTGACGCAACAAAATCGGCTTTTCCAGCTCGTCAATTGACAGATATTGGTGGACAATTCCCTGCATGGGGTTGGGACAGCAAGACAGTTCACTGGGCTATTGGAAATGCTCACGTTGCATATTCACTAGATGATGCTAAAGCTTTTGAAGTACAAAAGGAAGCTGAAGCAAAGGCGAAGAAGGAAACAGAAAAAGATACGGATACTAAAAAAGCAGCCGAAGAGAAGAAAGAAGAGGATAAAACATCAAAAGAATACGAGCCAATCGAACGGAGAATCGAAGTAAGGGCAGATCGAGATATCCCTCAGGGAACTGTACTCCTTAAAAATGCTCGTTTGCTGACAATGAAGGATAATGAGGTACTAGAAGGCACTGATATTCTAATTGAAAACAATCGCATTAAGGAAATTGGGAAAGACATTCAGGTGGGAAATAAGGTCCAGGTTATTGATGCTACTGGAAAAACCATTCTTCCGGGATTTGTAGATACTCATTCGCACTTCCGTCATCCCGTGAATTTGCACAGGGGAGAGTTCTGGCCTTACCTGACCAATTTGGCTTTTGGTGTAACAACCACCCGTGATCCTCAGACAGCAACGACTGATGTATTGACCTATGGTGACTTAGTGGATGCTGGCAAACTTATTGGACCAAGAATTTACTCTACTGGCCCAGGCATTTTTGCAAGTGAGAATGTCAGCAGCTTAGAAAATGCCCGCAAAGTAATGAAGCGCTACAGTTCTTATTACAATACCAAAACTGTGAAAATGTATGGCGCAGGAAATCGTCAGCAGCGGCAATGGATTATTCAAGCGGCTCGGGAGCATAATATTATGCCTACTACTGAAGGAGGGCTTGATTTTAAGAATAACCTTACGCAAGTAATTGATGGGTATCCAGGTCATGAGCATTCCTTTCCGATTTTCCCATTGTACAAAGACGTGATTGACTTGGTAGCTTTTTCAAGGACTGTCTACACACCAACATTATTAGTGGCTTATGGCGGACCTTGGACGGAGAACTATTTCTACGCAACAGAAAACCCTCATGACGATCCTAAGTTGACTCATTTTATGCCACATTGGAACTTGGACTCTAGAACCCGAAGACGTAACGATGGCTGGTTTATGGAAGATGAATATGTACATGTAGAGGAATCAACCTTTGCAAAGGACTTGGTAGAAGCTGGTGGTCGTGCAGGCATTGGTAGCCATGGACAATTACAAGGTTTAGGCTATCACTGGGAGCTTTGGGCGGTGCAATCTGGAGGCATGTCTGAATATGATGTACTTAGAGTTGCGACCATCCTTGGTGCCGAAGCCATAGGATTAGATCAAGATTTAGGAACACTGGAAGTAGGTAAACTAGGGGATTTGGTAATACTAAATAGCAATCCATTGGACAACATTAAAAACTCTAAAGACATCAGTCATGTGATGATGAACGGGAGATTATATGAAGGAAATACCTTGGATGAAGTGCATCCTGAAGTGAAGAAAATGCCAGAGTTTTGGTGGCAAGATTATGCTCCAAAGGATGTTCCGGGGGTAAAACCATAGGCAGGAACTCAATCCAGATCTTACGATTTGCCTTAATAATAAGCCCTTCGTATTACCCTTTCGCCTTGATAAGCATATTATAAATATTCAGTATATACTTCTTTGAATGAAAAGTAGAGATTTAGGTCAAGCAATTATTGAATTTAGCCTCATTAATTGCTTGACTTACATTTAATCCAGAAGCATTTTTTGATCTATCTCTCATTTAGCACCATTTTACGATTCTTAATTATTACCCCTCTAATTCCCGGTTTTTTAGAGTAATTTATCCAATTGGAAATCTAAATTACCCCAACTTCCTTCAGTTCTGTAGGGGATGAAATTTGCAAAAAGCTCTTCAGCGTACCAGCCCAGCTCACGCGTTTTTTTGATCACTTCCATGTGAAGAGGATTTCCATAAGCGTAATTATGCATAGCTTCATATGATTCCCAAATGCTAAAAGTAGCTTGCATAAACCAAGGGTATTCTCCTATACCAATGGAATATATCGAACCTTTGACCTCATCTACTTTTTTTCCCAAAGAGGGGACTTTACTCCAGAATTTAGGGAGGAACTTTAGCTTTATCCTTGCTCTAGTGATTACCGCTATGGGCCCAGTTGGTTTGATTTCCTGTGTTTCATAGGGGTTAGTTCCAGACCAGAGGCCATGTGCTCTCGTAGTTTTCAGAAAGATGGTGTACAGTTCGGAGGTTCTATTTCTAAATTCTAAAAAAGTCTTTGAATTTTGCATGAATTCATCTGCATACGCTTCTGATTCCCAGACACAGTGGAGCGCATAAATGTTAACATTGAGCATTTTAGAAAAACCATTCTTTCCGCCACTACCCATCAATTTGAAAAAAGTAAGCCCAAGTACTTTAGCAAATTTTTTCGGAGCCTTTTGCATTTGCGCGAATATCCAGAAGGTATTTAATCCTTCAAACCTTAATAAGGTAACTGTACTGACCTGAGAAACTGTTTGATCAATCATAGATGGAGGTTTGCTTGTATCAACTCTTCAAAGCAAGAAATTAACTTCCTGCTTAATGATTTATATAAAAAGATATGCCATCTCTAAAAGTGTGGTACCAGGTTTTGAGACATGTACCTACCAAGGCAAATTCTTATCTACATAAATCATAATGTAAATTCTCTAGTAGAGCTTATTGTTTTAAAAAGGGGCAAATAATTGAAAAGCATCCTATGATATTAATTCAACCTAAGACATAGCAACTATTAGAAGATCTTAAATTAAAAATGGCATTCATTTTTGAGGATTTGAATTCTAAATGGAATTTCCGGATTATAAGTCACCGTACTGACTAAAACCTTCAATTATCAAATCCTCAAAAGGGATTTGATATATTTTTTAAAGAAATATCCCGAACCACTAGTAAGAAAAGTATACATACTAAAATGAATATATCTGAAAAAATAAAAGTGTATCATAGCAAAATCCCGTGCTGTTTCCCGCTTTTTCTTTGATCGAAATATGCCTGAAGAATTGTACCTGTAGAACGAAGAAGTAAACGACTGACCAGCTATTTTTCCTTTATTTTTAAAATAAGAAAATAACACCATATCCATAGCGAAAGCTTTGTAGATAATAGGATTGGACAAAAGCGATTTAAGATCATTTCTAAACATCCATGTCGAGACATGCCCTAGGTAATGAATCGTTTTTAATTCTTCAGGCTCAAAGATTCTGTCCTGCACTGGCTCCACAAAGCTGCTGAGATTTTGCCTTTGATGTATGTAGCTTGAATAGACTAAACTGACCTCAGGATTTTCATTCAGAAATTGATACTGCTTTTGCAGTTTCTCATTGTCAATCCAATAGTCGTCACCATCGCAAAGACAAATGAATTTTCCTTTTGCCGCCTTTAAGTTCTCAAGGAAGTTAAACCGTCCAGTTTTCTTTCCTCGGATGAAAATCTTATTGTTTGGATCTCTTTTAAACAATCGAATTGTCTCCGGATATTTTTTTGCATATATCTCACAGATTTCTCCTGTACGATCCACACTGCCGTCTTCTCCAACAATAATTTCAAAGTCAAATTCTGTTTTTTGGCTTAGAAGACTATCCAGGCATTGCGCAATGTACTCTTCGTGTTGAAACGTCTGCACGCAGATGGATACCAAGGGTGAAGAAGTTATTGGAAGAGCTAAATCGTTTATGATCATTTTTGACGAACTACTTTACACGGATTACCGAAAGCAATGCAATTGGCAGGAATGTCTTTCGTAACTACGCTGCCAACTCCAATAGTTGTGTTTGCACCTATGCTGATGTTATCCTTAATAACCGCCCCAGATCCAATTAAACAGCCTTCTCCAATGTTAATCATCCCAGAAAGAATCACTCCAGGGTTGATATCAGTATATCGCCCAATTGAATTGTGATGCCCAATTCTACAGCCACGCTTCAGTGAAACTCCAAATTCAATTTTGCTTTGAGCGCTGATAATTACCCCAGGTTCTACTAAAACACCGGTTGAAATTAAATTAGAAGGAGCGATGTAGGCACTAGGGTGTATTACTTGAGTATACCTAGATTCTGAAATCCCATAAGAATTCAAAAAATCTTCAAAAATTGCCAATTTGTTTTCAGGGCCTGTTGCGCCAAAGAATAGCTCATCTTCTTCAGGTGGGCAACTTCCAGCTTCCTTGATCTCAATAGAGTAGATCTTCATAGGCATGAAAGGTTCTATTCCAAAGTCCTTATTTGGGTAAAACACAAACTCATTTTGCAAATTTATTTCGGATATAAGGTCCAAAAAAATTGCTGCACTGTCTCTTGAGATCCCAACAAAGCTTATTTTACTCATTTTTTACGATTGTAAAAGCCCAATTCTCCAAGCTCTTTTGGTGAAAAAAGTTGTTTCGAATGAAGGGACATTATTTCATGAACTCGTAATAACAAGTTCTTATTGGTAGCTAATTTTCCTCCTTTGTGATCAAACCAGATGTTATCTTCTAATCCTACTCGAACTCCATGTCCCATAGCAATAGAAGCCCCATTTACTACAAGTTGATTTTCTCCTAATCCTGCTAAGCTTGTGAAATGATCTGATGGAATGTCTTGTAAAGCTGCTCCTATGTGCGAAAAACTAGCCTGCATCCCTGCAATATTTCCAAACAACAGGTTCCAGTAAAAGGGACCCTCAATCAAATTCTTTTTGATCAGGTATTTCCCATAATTTATCATACCCAGATCAAAACATTCTAATTCAGGCACAACCCCATATTCTTTCATCTTGCTGGCTAGACCTAATATTGTGTCCGGGGAGTTAGTTGAGGCTTGGTGTTGGAAATTTAGTGATGATAGTGTTAAAGAACACATATCTGGCTGGAGTTCTATCACTTCAGATCTTTTGTGTAATTCGGGAAAATTTCTTCCTGAGCTACTGCCACAAATGATCAAGTCAGGACAATGCTTTCGTACGCCTTCAAATATCTCCTGATAAACAGATTTTCTATACGTAGGAGTGCCATTTAAGTCACGCGCATGGAGATGAGCAATGGTAATTCCAATTTCGTATGCTTCGTGGGTTTGCTCAATAATTTCACTTGGACTAATCGGAATGTGGGGAGTTTCTAATTTGGTAGGAACCATCCCAGTAGGGCAAAAATTAATTATTGTTTTTTTAGAATTCATTTTTATAAAAAGCGTTTCAAGATCAAAAATTAGTGAATATTTCTTCAATTTTCTTTGACTATGATTATTGAGGTCATGTTCTCAAATTAATAGTAATCTAAATGTAATGGTAATTAAAGTGCTATTCGAATACAAAAAAAAACAGTCTTTTAAACGTTGGATTAGCAAAGCTTAGGTTTTTAAAATAATAATATTTTGTTTAAAGCCCTATTCAAATTTTGACTCCACCTTGAGTAATTCCTGCGCTCAAAACTCTTGAATCATACCAAAAAAAAACCACGAGATAAATCCCGTGGTTCAAAATTAATATAGAATGAACGTCTTATGAACCTAGCTTTGCAGATGCTTTTCCGTATTCCCATCTGATTTCAAAGCTTGCTGGCTTCACTTCATAAACTAGACGCTCTTCCAACGAAGAAGTTTGTCCTGAAGGAACTGAAACTCTTAACACATCCTCTGCAGAGTTATAGTCAAATGCTCCCCATTGCTTCGCAACTTTATTGAAGATAAGGGTCGAAGAGGTTTCACCTGGAATCACAAAAAAACTATAAGTGCCAGCTGGCAACTTTTTTCCTTCTACCATGATATCCTTGGTAGTAGTGAACGTAGTAGCTTCATTAGCACCAGCTCTCCATACTTCTCCCAGAGGAACTAAATCACCCCAGATTACACGACCTTTAACTGCCGGGCTGCTGTAATTAATTGTGATTTTAGCATCGCCTACCATTCCTTCTGCAGTTTTGGCAGGACTAGCTTTTTCTTGAGCGTTAGCCGCAAAGCCTACAAATACAAGTAGGACTAAGGCTAAAAGATTCTTTTTCAAATTCATTGTCATTGGTTTTAGATTTGCCTTCAAAATACGACATTTTATCAAATCAGAAAGTCATTCATTATAGGAAAGTTGTCTAATGTCGAGTGTGCGATGTTTTTCAGTTATAAATTATCTTTCATTAACATTTGACTCAAGCAACCCATCCTCCAACTTACTTTTTAAATCTTAACCCAAGCTTCTTTGCTGTTACTTTCTACAATCGCCTCACCAATGATTAATTCTCTCAAGCCATCAGCAAAAGTAGGGAAGGTAGGAGCATCAGGTTGCTTGCCATCTCTTATAGCCGCGTATACTTCTTTGAAAAGTTGCTTGGAAGTATCTGGGAAACCCTCTTGGTGGCCTCCTGGGAAACTTACCAAAGATCGAGCTCCTTCATCCACCAATGCAGGATCTTTCATCAAGATTGAGTTTGCAGAATCTCTCTTACCAATCCATAATTCGTTTGGTTTCTCTGCATTGAATTCGTAGTTGGCTTTGGAACCAGAAATTTCAATATTCAAACGGTTTTTTCGACCCGCGTTCACTTGGCTTACCACTATAGAACCTGTTCGTCCATTGTCAAAGCGAAGCATAATCGTAGCGTAATCTTCAGACGTTACTTCATACTCCTCATAATCCTTTGGATCAAGAGCTTTTCCAGAGAATGACTCCACTGCCTTCAAAGGCTTCAAACGAGTAGGATGGACGATAGAAAAATCAGCCATAACCGCTGTAACTTTCAACCCAGTCACATATTCTGTCATATCCAAAAGGTGAGATCCAATATCTGCAACCACTCTGGATCCACCGGATTGCTTAGGGTCTAATCTCCAGCTGTAATCAGTTTTGTGAATCAACCAATCCTGAAGATATGAGCCCATCACGGAGTAAACATCACCCAATTCGCCTTTTTGACGCATCACTCGCATCTGCCGTACCATTGGGTAATATCTTAAATTGAAATGAACTGCATTAATTAGTTCGGTTTCCTTTGCCACCTTCACAAGCTCTTCAGCTTCTTCGATTGTCATCGAAAGTGGTTTTTCACACACCACATGTTTACCGGCTAGCATACATGCTTTAGCTTGCGGAAAGTGAAGGAAATTCGGCGTACAAATATGTACTACTTGTATGCTGTCATCTTTCAGCATGTTATCAAAAGTGTAGGCATTAGGAATACCAAGCTCTGCGGCTTTGGCATCTGCCACTTCCTGATTTACTTCTACGAGGCCAGTTACCTCGATATTAGGAATTCTTCTAAGTGCTTCTAAATGAGCTGGGCCGATAAATCCGGTTCCCACGATAGCTGCTTTGATTGTCTGAGCCATAGGTTTTTTAGGTTGTTTTTTGTTTTATTTCAAAATGTCAAATTAGGAAAAATGCCTCAAAACATTCCAATTCCTAGAAAGTGATTTCAATACACTATCTAATTGGGTTTTGAAAATGACTTTAAAAATATATAAAATCTGGATTTTTACTGTTTGGAAATCATCTGTTTAGACAGAACTGAAGGCTCTAGCCACCATTTACGTCTTGTCTGAAGATTTTTATCCAATTCAATGAATTCTCCTATCTCTGGAATATAAACCGGTTGGTTTATTTCATTGGACTTTGCGATTACTCGTTCTACTGGATCTGTCCATGAGTGCATGGCTAGCGTAAATGCTGCCCAATGTATTGGCATAAAAGTTTTAGCTCCGATGTCTTGGGCCGCCTGTGCAGTCTCCTCCGGAATCATATGAATATCTGTCCATCGGTAATTATACTGACCGCATTCCATCATAGCGAAATCAAATGGACCATATTTCTCACCGATTTGTTTGAAATGAGGACCATAGCCACTGTCCCCACTGAAAAAGATATTATCAGAATTGCCTTGAATAACCCAAGAACCCCACAACGTAGAAAAACGATTGTTCAACCCCCGACCTGAAAAATGACGCGCTGGAGTTAAGGCGAGAAGCAAGCCATCCGCTTGAATCTCATCCCACCAGCCTAATTCATGGATTTGCGAAGCATCAACTCCCCAATCTTCAAAATGAGCACCCATTCCAAGAGGCATGTAAAAAGACTTTGTTTTGTCTTTTAGCTTTTGAATAGAGCCGTAGTCTAGGTGATCGTAGTGATCATGGGACATTATGATCATATCGATTTGAGGTAACTTTTCAACTTCAATTGGAAGCTCCTTGCTATATCTTTTTTTGCCAAGCAATGGATTTGGAGCAGGAACATCACCAAACATTGGGTCGATCAGGATAGTTTTTCCATCAATTTGAAGTAAAAAAGATGAGTGTCCAAACCAAACCAGTCTTGTAGGATGATCCTCATTTACTAATTCTAAGGAGTCCCTTCGTTCAATTGGTAGTTCAAAATCCGGTCTTCGGGTAGGATCATTTTTGAAAAACTCAGGAAGCATTTTGATGGCTTCAGTAAAGTCCATATCCATGTTTGTAGGAATGAGATTACTGAATTTCCCATCTTTGAAATAGTCTAGCTTTTCATACTGAAGGACTTTTTCCTTTGAAGGATTTGCACCGAATTCAGGACTGAGATTTACAAAGAGTATAGCGACAATGGCTATTATTACTATAATAGAAATGACGGTGATCATTAGGTATTTTATTGTTTTAAATAAAAACTTAAGCATATAGAGCTGTAAAAGCGGGGATTAAACTATTGGGTTTAACTGAATATTAGCACAAAAGGTGCGAAGAGGTGGATTTTTATTTATTTCAAATAGCAATGAATTTGGTGATTTATCCAAAGCTATAAATTATGTGTGCTATTAAAACGCAGCGTTGTTGTGTCGCCGTGAGAGATTTACCTATCATTTTATATAATCGGTTTCTATACTCCTCTCATTTTCTTTATCTTAAACGTGTTAAACTTAATTAATAACCCATGGCAATAATAAATCTTAAAATTAACGGAAAGGCTCATTCGGTTGATGTAGAAGAAGATACCCCTCTTCTTTGGGTGCTTCGCGATCATCTAGGATTAGTCGGCACGAAATACTCTTGCGGAGTGGCTCAATGTGGCGCCTGCACTGTTCACCGAAATGGAGAAGCAATGTTTTCTTGCATTACTCCTGCAGCAAGTCTTACTGAAGATGAAATAACAACTATCGAAGGACTTTCAGAAAATGGAGACCATCCGGTCCAAAAAGCCTGGGCAGAAGTAGACGTGGCTCAATGTGGTTATTGTCAGGCTGGACAGATCATGAATGCTTCAGCTTTTCTAGCTAAAAATCAAACTCCATCTATGGAAGAAATAGATGAGGCAATGAACAGAAATATCTGTCGCTGTGGTACATATCATAAAATCAGAGAAGCCGTTGCAATGGCTGCTAAATCCAAATAATCATGGCAACACTGACAAAAGCATCAAGAAGAGATTTCCTCAAAATAGCAGGTACAACAGCCGGAGGATTATTTATTGGCTTCAATTGGATGAGTTGCGACTCACCAAAAATGGAAGTGCTGAGCAATGAAGAAGTGCTTGCAAATGCACAAAAATTCAATGCATATCTTTCCATAGCTCCTTCCGGAGATGTGGTGATTTATTCTCCGAATCCTGAATTGGGACAAAATATCAAGACTTCTTTCCCGATGGTAGTAGCCGAAGAACTCGATGCAGATTGGAGCAGAGTTCGTGTCATCCAGGCAAATCTGGACACAGATCAATATGAGCGCCAGCTGACTGGTGGCTCTGGAGCCATGCCTCACTCTTGGGAGCGGCTTCGCAAAGCAGGAGCTACAGCTAAATATCTTTTAGTAGCTGCTGCCGCAAAGAAATGGGAAGTATCAGCTGATGAATTGAGTACTTCAGAAGGTATTATCTACCACAAAGCCAGTGGGAAGAAAATTGGTTATGGTGAAGTAGCAAATGATGCAGCGCTATTAACTGCTCCTGAAGAGGTGACTTTAAAGGACAAAAAAGACTTTAAAATCATAGGTACGCCAGTAAAGAATGTTGAAAACGCTGCTATTTTTACCGGAGAGCCACTTTTCGGGCTAGATTTCTATAGAGAAGGAATGCTTCATGCCATGATTCAAAGAGCTCCTTTCGGGATGAAAATCAAATCCATAGACGATGCTGCTGCTAGAAATGTAGCAGGTGTGAAAGACGTGGTAACCTTCGAGAATAGTGTTGCAGTGGTAGGAACTTCTACTTGGCCACTGATGAAAGCCAAAAAGCTTTTGAAAGTGGAATATGAGGCAGATGGAAAAGTGGAAAGTTCTGCGGACCACGATGAGATTTTCAAAGACCTACTTGCCAATGGAAAAGCCGAAGTAAAGCGAGAGGATGGCAATGTAAATTCAGCGTTCAAAAATGCCGCGCAAGTAGTGACAGCGGAATATCAGTGTCCTTTCCTTTCCCATTCGCCTATGGAGCCAATGAATTTCTTTGCGCATGTTCAGGCTGATAAAGTGGAATTGATTGGACCAACACAAACTCCAGAAAGTGCTAGAAGAGCAGCTGCTGAGGTTACTGGAATTGCTCCTGAAAATATTAGCGTTGAAATTACCCGATTAGGCGGTGGATTTGGTAGAAGACTTCGTGCAGATTATGTTGCTGAAGCTGTACATGTATCCAAAATGATGAATGCGCCCGTAAAGCTTACTTGGAGTAGGGAAGATGACCTGACTGGCGGAGCATATCGACCAGCAGTTCGATATAGATTCGATGCTTCATTGGATGCGGATGGAAATATGACTGGTTACAAACTCCGTGGAGTAGGTATGAATGCTGGAAATAGTACTAGAGAACATAATTTTCCATCAGGAGCTGTTGAAAACCTACTGATCGAAAATGTGAACTATAATTCTTCCATTACCACTAATGCTTGGCGTGCTCCGATTACGAATTTCTTGGCCTATGCTGAGCAATCGTTTTTGGATGAAGTAGCTTTAGCTGCTGGAAAAGATCCGATAGCATTTAGGTTGGAATTGATGGAAAAAGCGAAAGCTAATCCAGTAGGAGGAGAACTGCGCTATGATGTGGACCGTATGATCGGCGTTACAAAAACTGCAGCTGAGAAATCGAATTGGGGTAAAAACCCGAATGTTAAGCAGGGATTTTCTGTTTACTTCTCTCATAGAACCTATGTGGCTCAAGTTGCTGATATTGAGATGGAAAACGGAACCCCAACACTAAAGAAAATACACGTAGTAACAGACTGTGGAATGGTCGTAAATCCAACCGGAGCTGATCACCAAGTTCGTGGTGGAGTAGTCGACGGAATGGGACATGCAATGTATGGTAACCTGACTTTCGAAGGGGGGCTACCTACGCAGACAAACTTTGATAAATATCGACTGATCAGAATGAAGGAAGTTCCAGCAGTTGATACTTACTATGTGGATAGTGGCTTTGACCCAACTGGACTAGGTGAGCCTTGTTTGCCTCCGACGGGTGGTGCTATTGCGAATGCTATCTTCAGTGCAACTCAAAGAAGATTAAGAAGTCAGCCGTTTATCGAGCAGAAGGAATTCACTGATCTCAATTTGGGCATTAAGAGAGCCTAATTAGTAGCTAGACGTTAGAAATAAGTATCAAGAAAATAGAGTCACGATTCAAGAGAAAAGCACTTCCAGAATTTGTTGGAAGTGCTTTTTTTGATAATGAACCTTGTACTAGTTTATTAATCCTAAATATATTTTTTCTCGAATCTTATCTTGGATCTTGATTCTTTGCTCTCACTACTTATGTCTTAAATCTAAATACTTATGTTTTGCTACTTGATACTATCCTTAAATTTCGTCCATCTCTCTTTCTGGCCAATAAGGTCCTTTCAGGTTCAGTTTATCATTTTCGATTTCAAATGTGATTTTCATGCTATCCCTCTTTTGATCGTGGATTGCAAGACAGGCATTGTAGTGAATCAAGTCAAATTCTAGGTCGAAATCCCCCTCACTTTCGTTCTTGAAATTGATTTCGGATGATAGATCTACTTTTTCAGCAAGTGCTCCTTCTTTCTTGAAATAATAAGAGAGGAATATCCCTAAATCTTTTTTATTATCGGATAATACCAATTTAAGTTCATTTGAAGTTGGCTTTTTGCTTGATGGGAGTGTAATGGTCCAAGTTTCTTGCATGCCTTAAATTACTAATTTATTGTTTGATCACCATTTATCACACTATGCGAATTTTGATTGATACATGTAATTCCTTGAGCTAGAAAAATCCCTATTTTGCACACATGAATTACCCCATTTATCTTGATTACAATGCCACAACTCCTTGTGCTCCTGAAGTCGTAAAAGCTATGATTCCATGGTTTGGAGAACATTTTGGCAATGCGGCGAGTAAGTCTCATGCTTTTGGATGGGTGGCTGAAAATGCTTTAGATGAAGCTAGGGAGCAAGTGGCAAATTTGATCGGCGCACAGGCTAAAGAAATCATATTTACCTCAGGAGCTACTGAAGCAATTAACCTTGCAATCAAGGGAACATTCGATTTGTATAAGGGCGAAAAACAACATTATATCACCTGCGAAACTGAGCATAAAGCGGTTTTGGACTGTATGAAATCTATTGAGGAGGCAGGTGCAGAGGTGACCTATTTACCGGTGGACAAGAATGGGAATATAAGTTTAGCTGATCTGAACTCTAGCATTCTTCCTCATACAAAAATGATTTGCCTGATGTGGGCAAATAATGAAACAGGTATCATTCATCCAATTGCTGAAATAGCAGGATTGGCCGAGGAAAGAGGAATTGTCTTTTTTACAGATGGGGTACAAGCTGCCGGGAAGACTCAGGTTTCAGTAAAAGGCATTCACTTGATGGCTATTTCGGCCCATAAACTCTATGGACCCAAAGGTGTTGGCGCACTTTACATCAGGCATAATCATTCTTTACCTAAGCCACTTGCGCAGATTCACGGAGGAGGACATGAGAAGGGCTTCCGAAGCGGGACGCTAAATGTGCCAGCTATCGTGGGTTTTGGGAAAGCTGCAGAATTCAGATTGGATGAAATGAATGTAGAATCTGAACGACTCAAAAACCTCCGTGAATTTCTGGAAAACAAGCTTTTGACTATCCCAGATACTTTTTTGAATGGAAGTCAGAATAGACTTTCCCATGTGACAAATATTGCTTTCGGTGGAGTAGATGGTGAAGATTTACTTCGTAAAGTTTGCCAAAAAGTAGCCGTTAGTTCCGGTTCAGCTTGCACAAGCATTTCACCTAAACCATCTCATGTGCTCCAGGCAATGGGTTTAGATCATGATCTTGGACGAGCTTCGATTCGGTTTAGCTTGGGTAGGAATACTAGTGAGCAGGATGTGGTGGATACTGTGGTTTGGGTGGAGAAGGTGGTTCTTGGCTTAAGAGGATGATAGTATCTAGCCGCGAGAAAAAAACCGCGGCTTGGCGCCTTGGCGGGAGACTTCATCACAAATTCAAATCTCTCAAATCCTCCTCAGTATCTATATCAACTTTGCCTTTTGGGAAGGCTACTGTGACCATATCATCTTCATGAGCCATCGCAATTCCTTTGGCTCCTTCATCACCCGTTAAGGCCATCAATTCCTTGAAATAGGTACTCCCGAAAAGAATAGGTACACCAACAGTTTTTGAATACGCACAGGCGACAATGCCCTTACCTTCTTTCTTCTGGGTGGCAATCAACTTATTTAGGATCTTTGCATCTACAAAGGGTTGATCGCAAAGCATGACGATCACCTGATCAGGCTTATCAAGTTTGAGCATGTATTCTAAGCCAATTTTTAAACTGGAAGACATCCCTTTTTCGAAATGCGGATTCGGAATATTCGGAATACTTGCACCTGAAAAAGTCTTTTTGATCTCATCACGATTTGCACCAAGAACCAAAACTCTTTTGTCCACTTTGGCATCATTTGCAGCGTCAATAGCGAGCTGGAGCAAGGTCTTTTCCTTGTATTTTGCTATCTGTTTTGGGTAGCCAAGTCTGCTTGATTCTCCTGCTGCTAATATGATAATTCCTGTTTTCATCTGTTTATAATTTTATTTTTAATGGTCAGATAGCCTGTCCCGATTTTTCCTCGGGAGAATCTTGCCTAGTGATCCCGACAACTATCGGGACATCCCTCTGTGTGTCGTTTTCGACATGCTCGATTTCATGAGCTTAATCGTGTATTGGGCCTTTCTTATTTCGCAGAAAGGTACCTTGTTTTTTTGCCAAAACTGCTTTCACTTCTGCCAAAATGGATAAAGCGATCTCCTCTGAACCCTCAGCGCCGATATCCAAACCCATAGGAGAGTAGATAGCATTCTGATTTACAGTTAATCCATTTTTTTCCAAACGCTCGATCAACTTTTCAGATTTCTTTTTAGGGCCCAAAATCCCGATGTACGAAAGTCCCAAAGGAAAAAGGTCTTTTAGCACCTGAGCTTCATATTCGAAATTGTGTGTCATTAAAAGTGCAGCTGTATTAGTATCTATTTCCAACTGCTGAACGACTTCATCTCCCGAGCCAGTAATAATTCCGACGGCAGTTGGAAACCGTTCTGGAGTTGCCAGATTTTTTCTTCCATCAATGACAAAAACCTCAAGTCCCAGAATAGCCGCCATTTTGCATACCGGAATTGTATCATTTCCAGCTCCGAAAAGCAAAATTCGGATAGCGGACTTGATTGATTCCATGAATACTTGAACGTCATCCAATTCCTCATATTTCTTGATAATATGATGGGAAAAGTCATTTGCGCTAATTTCATTTTGAATCTGTGACCAAAGTGCAGGATCTAAGCTTTTTTCATTTCCAAAAGTCTGAGTTCCTTTCATTAGTACCTTGGTTCCAACTTGTTCTTGTTTGGAGTATTTCACTGAAAATACAGTGATCAATCTGCTAGTAACCCGCTCTTGAATAGCGATTTTCAGTAATTCAATTGGATTTATAGAATCTTGATAATCAATAGGTTCTATCAACACATGTATAATTCCATTGCAGCCTAAACCTACTCCAAACTTTTGATCATCTTCATCAGTGGTGTCATAAGTTACAAGCATGGATTTTTGCTGGAAAATCACGGTCTGAGCTTTGCGAAGCGCATCTCCCTCGAGACATCCACCGGAGATCGCTCCAGTCAATTCCCCGTCTTCTGACACCAGCATTCTTGCCCCAGGACGACGATAAGCCGAACCGTCTACCTGCACTACTGTCGCGAGCGCGACCTTCTTACCTTCTGCTAGGAAGATTCCATACGCTTTGATGATGGACTGGATTTCTTTCATTGAATAAGTATTTTCCTAAATAGTAGAAGTTCTTTATCAATTTCAAGAAGATTCATTTCGACGGTAAGGATTTTAGTAAAAATATAGGTCATGATATAACTTGCAGTATGAAAATCCCAAGTCTAGCCCAACTTAAAAAAGAACTTAGCTACTTAAATGAAAAGGAATTAATTGAACTGGTAGCTGATCTTAGCAAGTTTAGCCGTGATAATAAATCCTACCTTTTTTTTAAACTCAATGAGAAAGACAACCCACAACTCTATGTAGAAATGGTGCAGGAGGAACTAGAGCTTGATTTCCAAACGGCAAGGGGTGACCATTCATACTACGCGAAAAAAGCTGCTCAAAAACTTCGGAGGAAGATGAACAAGCTACTTAAGCTGAGTAAAGTCAAAACTGATCAAATCGAAGTTCTTCTGTTTTTCTGTGAAAAACTAAAGGAATACGGTTTTCTCAGACATAGAAATCAAGTGCTTGATAATATCTATCAAATGCAGTTGGCAAAAGCGGTTAAACTTATTTCACGCTTACATGACGATTTACAGTTTGACTACGAGGGTAGAGTAGAGGAGTTGACTAGTTGATGTTCTAGCTAGGATGTCGACTGTTTAAAGTCATCTGAGGACCGCTAATCATAATTTGCTTCGCTAAGTTTTTTGCAAACACTGGATTCAATCTGAAAAACCATAAATTCAGGAAACCCAACCTAAAACCTAGTAGAATGAAATCAACTTTTAGAATCCTATTGATAGGATTTCTCTTTGCAGTGCAATGCAGTTTTGCCCAAAAAGCTACTTCCACACGCTGGAAAGGCAAGCAAGCCGCAGTAGTTTTGACTTACGACGATGCGCTGAATGTTCATCTGGACAATGTAGTTCCAGCTTTGGAAGCTCATCAACTTAAGGGAACTTTTTACCTTTCGGCTTTTTTCCCAGGAAGTAAAAGCAGAATTGAAGATTGGAAAAAAGCAGCTGCTTTAGGCCATGAGTTAGGTAATCACACCCTCTATCATCCCTGCGATGCTTCATTACCCGGAAGGTCCTGGGTTTCACCTGACAATGATTTACATAACTATACTACAGAGCAAATTCTAAAAGAAATCCTCATGACGAATGTGTTTCTGGAATCTCTGGATGGACAAAAGGAACGGACATTTGCCTACACATGCGGAGACACGGCAACTGGTGAAGGTTCTTTTATGGAGGAAATCGAAGATGACTTTGTAGCCTCCAGAGGTGTGCGTGGGGCATTGAACGTGATTGGAAATATCAATTTACTTAATGTAGATAGCTATGGAATTAATGGAGAATCGGGCGAAGACCTGATTCAATTGGTGAAAGAAGCTCAGGAGAAAAATGCGCTGATTACCTTCCTTTTTCATGGAGTAGGAGGTGAGCATAACCTAAATGTATCTCTGGAGGCTCATCAAATGTTATTGGATTACTTGGCAGAAAATAAGGAAACTATCTGGACTACAACCATGCTGGATGCAGCAAAACATGTAAAAGAACTTCAACACTGATACGCTCAATATACCTTAAAACTTATAATGAAAAAGACAATTTTATTTACGCTACTTCTAGGAATTGGTGGTTTGTCTACTGCTCAAACGACTAAAGTAGATTCCTCTAAATATCCCACACCAGTTACTTTTACAAATGAGCAAGACCACGCCAATATGCAGCAGCAATTGGGTATCAAAGTGCTTCGTCCAGGCCCGAGTGGCAATGAATCTGCTCCAAATGCCGCAAACTATGATGAGACAAAAGCCAATCCTTGTCCAGAACTTCCGGATATTCTAACTACCGATGCTGGTCAAAAAGTGACTTCAGAGGAAATGTGGTGGCAAACTCGTAGACCTGAATTGGTCGATGCTTTAGAACGTGAAGTTTACGGCAAACTTCCAGAAAATATTCCTAATGTGAATTGGGAGGTGAAAATCACGGATCGGGAATTTGTAGCAAGAACTCCTGTGATAGCTAAGCAAATCATTGGGCATGTTGACAATAGCGCATATCCTTTGATTGAGGTTGACATCAATATGATGCTGGTAGTGCCAGCAAATGCCAAGGGACCAGTTCCGGTGTTGATTATGTTTGGCAGGCCTTCTTTTCCGGCTCCAGCTCAGCCAAATGGAGAGGATATGGAAATATTAAACACCTCCTTCAAGGAAATGATGATCAAGAATGATCCTTCCTTGCAAGCGCTTTTTGATAAATATCCAGCCTACAATCCAGTCACTCGATTGCCTGGTCCAAGTTTCTTTGCGCCAGCTCCAACTGGCGATTCTCCATCCACTGAGCAATTGCTTGCAGCAGGCTGGGGATATGTGACCATCGACCCAAGTAGCATACAAGCTGATAATCATGCTGGAATTACCAGAGGAATTATAGGTTTGGTGAATAAAGGTCAACCACGTTCTCCTGAAGATTGGGGTGCACTTCGTGCTTGGGCATGGGGCGCCGCAAGAGCTTTAGACTTCCTGGAAACAGAACCCTTGGTAGATGCTAAAAAAGTGGGAATTGAGGGAGTTTCCCGATATGGAAAGGCAGCTTTGGTGACTATGGCTTTTGAGCCTCGCTTTGCCACAGCTTTGATAGGTTCATCTGGAAAAGGAGGCACAACACTTCACAGGCGAGTTTTCGGCGAAGCTGTTGAAAGCCTTACCGGTGGAGAAAACTACTGGATGGCTGGAAATTACATGAAGTATGGAGCTGAAGAGTCTGTCTTTGGAAGAATGGATGGCTGTGATTTACCTGTAGATTCTCACGATATGTTAGCGCTGTGTGCACCTAGGCCTGTTTTTGTGAGCTATGGAATTCCTGAAAAAGGCGATGCCAAATGGCTTGATCAAAAGGGAAGTTATATGGCTGTGATTGCTGCTGGGGTTGCCTACAAACTGTTAGGATCATCAGATTTGGGCGTTTCCAATGATTACATGAAAGAAGAAATGCCACCATATAATACCGATATGTTGGACGGAGATTTGGCTTGGAGACAGCACGATGGAGGACATACGGATGGTCCGAATATGCAGCACTTTATTCCTTGGGCAAATCGGGTGTTGGATTACGAAAAATAATTTGGGATATATTGGCAAGATTAGTGATACAAAATCACGTTTGAAGTGAAGGAGTTAATCCTTATTCCTTCACTTCAAACTCAATAAATTGAAATTCTGAATCCTCTTGTTCAGAAGTTTGAATTTCCAGATCAGTTTCAAACAATCGATTCAAATTGTTTCCAGCTAGATCCTCCAATCTACTTGAAATCCTAACCTTGTACTTTCCTTTGTTCCAATTTGAATCAGGAGTGAAGTCTATGCTTTTTTCCTCATTTCCAATTTTCCACTCGCCATCGATTTCTTGATTTTTGTGCGATATAATCTTGAAAACTTCATTGAGCAAACTAAAATCGAGTGATTCTTCAAATTTAACTTTTAAGGGTGATTTGGATGCTGATCTTGGAATTTCCAACTGCCATTCTTGCGGAGCCGGAGAAATACTATCTCTAGCTACAACAGCAAAATCCTTTGAATAGTCCCGATCTAAAACTCCACCATTTAACCCTTTCCATTCAGAAGAAATAATCAGCTTATATTTTTCAGATTTGCTCAACGGAGCTCCCATTTTTTGATTAGGAATCAGGTCACGTTTGATTCTGCCCGGATCAAGCCAGACTGTCAGTAGCGTCTGATCTTCATTCCACAGTTCGGGTTGCAAATCCAAGAAAACACCTGATAGCGTATCAGTATCACCTTTAATTAGTGTCAAATAGTTGACGGATTGACCTTCACGCATTGGCTTCGAAAACTTCAAAAAGAGTTTCAGGAGATTTTCAGGAACACTATCCTGAGTTGGGTAAATTTCAACTAGTGAATGCTCAGAATCATTGGGATCAAAGCCAGGAATTAATACATCTCCCAGTTTTTTATCACCATTATATATTGCATAGCTCTGCCCTCTGGTGAAAGGGATCAGTGGTGAAAAAATAATCATACCGCCTTCTTCTTTTAATTCTCCAAGGATTGGAACGCGGTTACCTTCTTGCACTAGCCGAACTTCTATTTGAGAATTTCCGAGTTCATAAATGCTAAGTTTCTCCAATTGAAGTGCTACTGCTTTATCATTTTCCCAAACAATGGAAATAGCTTCCTCCGTCTCATTTGTACAGGAAAATTGGAATAGGACAACAAAAAAAATCAGGTTACGCAATCCACATAACCTGATTTCAATAAGCTCAATCATCATTATTTTGTCAAATTCTCAGCTTTATCTGATGACCAAAGATCGAGAGCCCCATTTGATTTCTTTTGTAAAAACACCATCGTCCCATCGTCCATTTTGGCTAATTGCTGTACATCGGTGAGTGGCGTTGATTCAAAGTCAACTCCATCCGTTTTGACATTATCAGCTAAAGGTTCTGTCAAGGATCCTTCAAAACTTTCAATATCCTTAAAATCAACTTGGAAAACAGGATGTCTTGAATTTGCCATAACCAGGTATGATTTGCCATCTTTTTTCATACTTATCAGGTCTAGCGGTTGATTACCATTCCCCATCTCAGCAATAGTTCTACCTTTTACATGAGTTCCAGCTTTCAATTCGTCCAGCGGAAACAAAACCAGAGGAGTACATGTGTAGCTAGCAATCAGGTATTCTTTCCCATTCACTTTACCAGTGGTAAAAGCTTTAATAGGTGAGGTAGTCTCATATCTTCCATGTGCTGCGTGAAAAATCTCCAAAGAGGCATAATCCTGCGAATCTGTGAAAGGAAATGGAATACTTCTGAAAGTTGAGCTGAATTCCTTATTGGATAGACCACTTACCATCAATTTGCCATCAGAATAGTCTATATCAGAAATAGTGGAAACTCGTAGCGATCGGCCTCTTCCATCTTTATCATCCACACCAGGTGAATTGTTAAGTTGCACTTCTGCAAATTCCACGTCCTTGAGCGTGACAGGAGCAAATTTACCCTCCGCCAAAGTCATTAAAACTGGAGTACCGTCCCCAGATTGAATTGCTAGATAAACCTTCTTTGAAATTGGATTAACGGCAATATCCAAAATAGAAATATTGTCTGATGTAGTGCCTAAAAGAGTAGCGATTTTCTGATCAATCGCTTTCACATCGATAGAAGAAACTGATTTCGGGCCCTTGACATCCTTGGTGTTTACCGCATAAACTGCTGCGCTTTTGGAGTCTCCAATAAATAAAATTCCTTCGGGGCCAAAAGCCAAAGAGGAAATAGACTTGACCTCCGGACTACCCATCTTTAGATTATAGGGCAATTCATCATTGCCTCGAAAGGTCATAGCGGCCAGAACCACCATGACTGTGCTTAATGCAACTAGTAAAACTGACTTTTTCATATTGTCTTGAGTTTAAGTATATCTTATTGCTAAACAGGAATTTATACAAAATTAAATTTGATTCAAAACAACTCTTTACAAGCGGTAGAAGAGGAATTCAATCAGCTAATTCAAGTCTTAAAGAACATCTGGCAGCAAATTGTTTAATAAAAATTTTATCCAGAAATGCTGTCAACCAATCAGTTAACTGGAATATCTCTAAAAATTAATTACTTTGTAGGTAGTTTGTTTTGAATACTTTTTCTCAAAATTTTTAATAACTACAGAATATGACAGGACTAATAGTATTAGATACTTTTATCAGTTTGGTTTTCATCTTCCTCTTGTACAGTCTCTTTACAATGACATTGATTGAATCGCTTACTTCAATTTTTAGCTCAAGAGCTAAGAATTTGATGGCAGGAATTGAACGGTTGTTAGCAGATGAAAATGAGTCAAATAAAACCAACCATACCATTGTAAATTTATTTTGGGCTTCAACAAATAGTCTACTTACAAAAGCCTTTTACACTCATCCATCAATTAGGTATCTAGGGCCAAAAGGTATAAACAGTAAACCTTCATATATAAGTCCTAATAGATTTAGCGAAACACTTGTTGACTTGTTACAAAAGGGAACGAATAGTAATGCAGTAGAAAACATTAGCGCCGCTTTGGGGATAATTCCAAAGTTTGAATTAGGAGAGCTAGAAGGCAATATCAAAGAGTTAGAGGAGGAAATCAAAATACTAAAGGGTATTGAATCTGTAGACGAATTTGAAGTTGAATCAGCTAAGCAAGAGCTGTCTTACCTCAAGTTAGAATTGGATAATAGAACCAAGACAAAGAATCCATTTCTCCCAGAGGATTTTATTTTAGGCACAGATACCAAATATCAATTCAATCTACTTTGGAATGAAGCCGGCGATGATATAGAAAAATTCAAGGGATTGCTAGAGCAATGGTATAACGATCAAATGGATAGGATTTCGGGTTGGTATAAAAGGAAGTTATCACTTCTTACTTTTATTCTCGGGTTCATAATTGCTTGTTCATTCAAGGTAGATACCATTCAATTAGCTATGGAATTGTCAAAAAATGAAGATTTGAGAGCAATCTATGTGGAAGGAGCTAAAGACATGATTGCTAATATTCAAACAGTGGATAGCATAAAACTTGAAGAGAATAGGCAATATTTTGATAAAAAGCTGCAAGAAAACAATCTTGTTTTTTCTGTTACTGATATCAGTTTTAAAGATATAAAATTCTTGAACTGGGTAGGTTTCTTGATCACCGCTTTTGCTATATCGCTTGGAGCACCTTTTTGGTTTGATCTACTAAGTAAGCTGATGCGCGTAAGAACCTCATTGCAGCCTGCAGCACCTTCGTCCTCAGGTACTTCTACTTCCAATGATGGGAAAAACACCAAAGCGGTAGGATAATGGAGACTTATAAAGGAATCGTAACCAAACTGGTTAATACTAGAATTTTCAAACCATCGGTAAATGCACCTAAATCCCAAGAACTTCAGCCGAGATGGGATGTGGAAATTTCACATGCCATACGGGGTGAACTTCATCGAGGTATAGATATTTGGTATGTTTTGACAAATCGTACTTTCGTATGGAGTGGGGCAGTTTTTACCAGCCAAAATATTCCAATCCTAGCAAAGCTATATTTAGTTACGGCTGATGATATTGGGGTAAATAAGGAGATAGATCTCGGTGCAAAACTTGCCCTAAAAAACGGATTGATTAATTCAATAGCTGTTCTGATTAATCGTACAGCTGATGCTGACGATGAGCATTTGGAAAGTCTTCATAAATTTCTCAATGAAACAAAAGGGCCTAATACGTCCGCGCCTTTGGCACATACCACCCATGTAGGATTGCATTATACTATTACATCAGGCAGGCCTGTTTCTCCTATTGAAGAAGTCAAAAATCTGGTTGATGAAAATGGATATTTTCCAGAATACAAGGGCTTGGATAGCAATTATGCTACTGACAGCTATGTGCAGCAAGCCATGCGTGAATTAGAATCCCAATACATCAAATTTAAAAAAGTTTTTAAGAGAGAACCTGCGCATCTTACTTCTCATCACGATGTTCACACATTCACCTATCCACTTTTCAATTCAATACATAGCTGGGCGATTAGCAAAAAAATTCCAATCCGTTCCCATAGTTTTTTGCCCCCAATAAGGAGAGAGTTTTATGATTTGGGTGTGAAACTGAATTTACCTTCAATCGATACGATGAATTCCTGGTCTATAAAATTGGGATGTCAATCATCGACAGACCATACTATGGTTGGACATTATGGTCCAGCACCTTTTCTTCCATTGATTAGCTATACTAGTGTGGTCAGGAAGAAGCATAAAACCTTAGATGGTGGGATTTATGATTTTTTGGCAAGTACAGATCAGACTCGGGAAATAATGGTACATATAATAAAGTCGGATCTCACAAAAAAGAGTGAGTTTAAACATCACTACAAGCCATTTGTGAAAGAATATCCTGGAGTAGATACAAGGTATTTTGCAGGAAGAGTTGCAGAATATGTTTCTTTGCAGACGAGGAAAACAGCCCTGGAAGGAAAATTAAACTCCTATTTCATTCCATTTGATTTTATACTTCCTGAAATAAGGAACGTTTAATAAGGTTTGAAAAAATAGGAGGATTTAAACATTAAATTTTTCTCCTGTCATCTCTTCCGCTACTGTCCATAGTTTAGATGCGACTAGTAGATCATGTGATCTTGAAGAAGAATTCACCACTTTAGGCGCACCTTTGATTTCTTTGAAACCAGAAGGGCCAAAATATTCACCGCCTTTGACAGTCGGATCCAAAGCTGCTCTTAAAGTAGGTAAAGCTCCAGCTTTGGCATCTTGTCCAATAAAGGAGGCAAATGGAGAGAATAACTTAGCTCCTATAATGGGCAATAGGTGGCCTAAATTAGTACTTGAGAAACCTGGGTGGGCTGCAAGAGATTTTAGCTTTAATCCCTTATCATCAATCCTTCTTTGGAGTTCGTATGCAAAAATCAAACATGCCAACTTACTTTGCCCATATACTTTCCAATTGGAATAGTTTTTTTCAGCATTCAGATTGCTAAAATTTATCCTCGCATTTTTATGGGCAAGACTGCTCAGCATCACTACTCTTGATCCTACGGTGTTTTTAAGTATAGGGAACAGTCGATTAACCAGTAAAAAATGAGCAAGGAAATTCACGCCAAATTGACTTTCAAATCCGTCTTTTGTTTTCTGAAAAGGAGGCATCATAATCCCAGCATTTGCTATTAAAAAATCAAGTCTGTTATGCTTTTCACCAAATTCCATTGCAAAATCCAGTACAGACTTCAGGCTGTTTAAATCAATGAGAATTATCTCCAAATCAGCGGCATGGACTTCCTTGATCATTTTGTCCATTGCCTTTTGAGCTTTGGCTAAGGAACGGCAGGCTAGAATGACAGTGATTTCCTTTTTTGCCAATGCCAAAGCTGTTTCATAGCCTAGACCAATATTGGCTCCTGTGACAATGGCAACTTTACCTTTTTGGGATGGAATAGATTCCAACTTAAATGTCTTCATAAAAAATATACTATTTTTTAAAAGTATGGACTTGCTTGATAAAATAATAACTACTGATAGTGAGCAATTTAGTGTAAAAAGCTTCACAAAAACAGCTGAATTTTCTATTCGTAGGAAATGCTTTTATAAACGGTGTTTGAGCACTTAAAGAAATCGATTAACTTTTTCACAAAATATTAGCCCATATGAAAAATCTACTGTTCGTCCTGTTAATACTATCCATCTCCTGCAGCCCAGAAGGAGAAACTAATGAGTCAAAAACGGCTCGAAACTTTGTGGAAGTATCAGAAATAGACACATCGATAAAGCCAGGTGACAATTTCTTCATGTATGTAAACGGCATCTGGTATGACACCGCAAAGATCGCAGATGATCAATCTGGTGTGGGATCCTATTCTTTTCTAAATATTCCTCAGAAGAAATTACTTGAGAATATTTTGGAGGAGGTTTCTAGAGCTGAAAATCCAGCAGGAAGTATAGAACAGAAAGTAGGCGATTTTTATGCTTCGGGTATGGATACTGAAGCCATCAATTCCAGAGGGTTTGAGCCCATCAAACCTATTCTTGAGGAAATTGAATCAATTTCTGATTTACCTTCTTTATTGAGTTTTGTGACAGATGAAATCAAATCAAATAGTGAATCTATTATTGGGTTGGGTATTTCTCCAGACGCAGAAAATAGTTCAATTAACATAGCACATTTTAGTCAAACAGGGCTTGGATTACCTGACCGGGATTATTATTTCAAATCGGATTCTTCGACCTTGGCAATTCAACAAGCATATCTGGACTATTTGGCAACGCTATTCCAGTTAACCGGAACAGATGAAATTACAGCTCTGAAGAATGCACAGAGTGTGTATGCGATTGAGAAAAAGCTCGCTGAATCTCATAAAACCCGAATCGAGCGAAGGGTTGTAAAGGAAAACTACCATAAAATGGCAGTTTCCGAACTGGATCAGAAGCAACCAAATATCCGTTGGTCAAGCATGCTGGATCAACTTGGGCTGGATGCAGATTCGGTAGATGTGAGGCAACCGGCTTATTATGAAACTTTGAATAGTATGCTAAAAACAGTATCCATTTCAGATTGGAAGAACTATATCAAAGCCCATACTTTATCGTCTTATGCTGAAGTTTTAAGTAAGCCTTTTGAGGACGCTTCTTTTGCATATGAAAAGGTAATCTCAGGACAATCCACCCAATTGACGCGAGCACAGCAAATGGTGCAAAAGGTAGATAGACAATTAGGGTTTGCTTTAGGTCAATTATACGTGAAACGCTATTTTAATGAAGATGCCAAAAAACGGGTTCTTGATTTGGTGAATAATCTTCAAAAAGCTTTTGAAAGCCGAATCAATCAATTGGACTGGATGAGTGACAGTACTAAAACTCAGGCAAAAGAGAAGCTTTATGCAATCACAAAAAAAATAGGATATCCAGACGAATGGAGAGAATATGATGTCAGCATTGATCCCACTAAGTATTTTGAAAATGTGCTTGCACTTCGTAAAGATCAGAGTCGGTACCAATTGGATAAGTTTGGTAAAGCTCCAAACAAGCTAGAGTGGGGTACGACTCCATCTACTGTGACAGCGTATTATAATCCTTCTTTGAATGAAATAGTTTTTCCAGCGGGCATTTTACAATATCCTTACTTCGATCTGTATGCTGATGATGCGATCAATTACGGTGGGATCGGTATGGTGATTGGCCATGAGCTAACTCATGCTTTTGATGATCAGGGAGCGCAATATGATAAGGATGGTAATGTAAAAAACTGGTGGACTGAGGCAGACTATGAGAAGTTCAAGGGCAAAACTCAGCAACTGATTGAGCGCTATGACACCTTCACTGTTTTAGATTCAGTTCATGTGAAAGGCGCAATGACTATTGGAGAAAACACTGCTGACAACGGTGCTTTATACATTGCATATGAAGCATTTAAACTAACTGAGCAGGGTCAGGATACTACAAAAATCGATGGATTCACGCCAGATCAGAGGTTCTGCCTTTCAATCGCCAGAATCTGGAGAGTCAAAACAAGAGATGAATTTTTGAGAACGTACGTGAATACAAATTCGCATTCTCCAGCCGTGTGGCGTGTCAATGGTCCTTTGATGAACTTCGATCCATTTTACACGGCATTTAATATTCAGCCCGGTGACGTAAATTATAAGTCAGAAGCAGAAAGAATCAAGATTTGGTAAAAAGCTGGGAGACTAAGGAAAAAGACTTCCTTAGTCTCTAGACTTTATCAATGAATCAGATTTCATTGAATTTTTTCATCAGTTGATAAGTAAACTGAATGATTTCCTTGTAGTTTTCTTTAGATATTTTCTCGTCGATTCCATGAAATCTACTCATAGTTTCCGGGCTAATTCGAAGGGGATAATACCTATACACATCGTCGGATATTTTATAAAAATAACGTGAGTCAGTTCCTCCACCAATTAATCCAGGGACTACCACTGTCTCAGGAAAAACAGACCGAACTGTTGCTTCTAAAAGCTTATATGAATCTGAGTCAATTCTCGAAGAAGGTGATGGATTAGTCAAAAAACCTGATTTTTCTACTCGTACTTTATCACTGATGGTATTCTCAATATGCTCCTGAACGGACTCTATTGTTTCTCCTTGAAGAATTCTAAAATTGATGGTAGCCTCTGCAACAGTTGGAATCACATTGTTCTTCACTCCGCCATCAATGATAGTAGGAGCTGTGGTTGTATGTGAATTGAGTGCTTTCAAAATAGGGCCTTTCAAAAGCCATAGATTAGCAAATGCAACTTTCTGAGCAAACGGCATTTCAGGCCCTAAATATTCAAGTTGGTACCGCACAGGATCTACTAATCTGTATGGACGCTGATTATTTTCCAAGTCAACAATTGCTTGGGCAAGCATTCCAATTGTATTTTCTCTTGGCGGAGCAGAACTATGACCACCATTTGTTTCTACAATTAATTTAAATGAGGCAAATCCTTTTTCCGCAACATTGATCATAGATACTGGTTGATCAATTCCCGGCACCATTCCTTCAGCTATCATTCCACCTTCATCTAGGGTAAAGGCAGCACGAATGCCTTTCTCTTCCAGATAATCAGCGATTTTAGCTGCACCATTTGCCCCGCCAACTTCCTCATCGTGACCAAAAGCAAAATAGATTGTTTGATTTGGGACAAAACCTTCTTTAATAAGCATCTCCGCACTTTCAAATAAGGCAATGAGAGATGATTTGTCATCCATAGTTCCACGTCCAATTATATGGTCTTCTGTGATTATACCTTCAAATGGTCCAGCTTCCCACATTTCCATAGTAGGGAGATCTACCGGCACCACATCCTGATGTGACATTAGGATAATTGGTTTTTTCGCAGGATCAGAACCTTCCCAAGTATAAAGGAGGCTGTATTCACTGATTTTGGTTAGCGACATTGTCTGATGCACCAAAGGAAAAGTTTCCGCCAAAAAAGCATGAAATCCATTGAATGCTACTGAATCTGGGATAGCATCTTCACTAAAGGAAATCGTCTGAAACTGTATGGCCTTTGATAGATTTTGAAAAACATCATCAGAAATTGTAACAGGCTGAATAGGCTGTGGTTCTACCTGTTTAGATTCCATTCTAAGGGCATTGAAAATCAAAACAGCCGCTAATAGGAGAACCAAAATAATTAGACCTAAAAATATTTTTGTAATTTTCTTCATGTGAAATCGGTATGAGGTTGGGGATAATTTGTTGAATATAAGAAAGTAGGCTGAATTCTTTGAAATTGATTTTAATCCTAATTAGAATTGCCTCTTTGCTTCAAATTCGGATAATCACAATCTCCTCCGGATATTTTCAGATCTTTATCCTACTTACACAGCAAAACTTCGCACACTAATCATTTGAAATACCCCTATGTTTGAAGGTCCTGATTATCCCAAATCAATCACTGAAGAAGAGTTTGAATCCTGGCTAGAAGAGGGTAGAGCAAGTAAAATCAGCTATCATTTTTTGCTGATTGTATGGAATGTGTATGATGAAAAATATAATCCTGTTTATGTGGAAACTAGAGATGAACTAACCAATTATGAATTATACCCTGATGCCAGAGGATCCGAAGCATTGATTGCAGTTTACGATCTCTATTCCGAAAGTAGGGTTAGTCTATAAGATAATAGCCTATTTTCGATAAAATGCACATTTCCATTTAATTAGACTTTGCCGATCAACCAATAAGCGGTGGATTCAAGTAAATATTTCTATTAATTCGCGGTAAGAAAACCTTCCTATCTATGTTGAAAAAAATCACCTCACTTGTACTACTTGTGATCCTCGCTGCCGCTTGTAGCAAAAAGACTGAAACTGCGTCAAGAGAGTTTAATGTGGAATTTGAAAAATTCAAGCTGGACAATGGTCTAGAAGTTATTTTTCACATCGATAAGTCAGATCCAGTGGTGGCAGTTTCACTGACTGCTCACGTAGGTTCAGCGCGTGAGAAAGAAGGTAGAACTGGCTTTGCTCACCTTTTCGAGCACTTACTTTTTCTGGAATCAGAAAACCTAGGAAAAGGAGGTTTGGATAAAATGACAGCTAGAATAGGAGGGTCTGGAGCAAATGGTTCTACCAGTCGTGATAGAACAAATTACCTTCAAACTGTGCCGAATGATGCATTGGAGAAAATGATATGGGCAGAAGCTGACAAGTTGGGTTGGTTTATAAATACGGTGACTGATCCTGTTTTGGCTAAAGAAAAGCAGGTGGTGAAAAATGAAAAAAGACAGGGAGTTGACAACCAACCCTACGGCCATACTTCTTATGTGATTGATAAAAACCTCTATCCTGAAGATCACCCGTACAATTGGCAGGTAATCGGCTCCTTGGAAGATTTGCAGAATGCAAAACTAGAAGATGTCAAGGAGTTTTTTAGAAGATGGTACGTTCCAAATAACGTTACACTTACAATAGCTGGTGATTTTGACCCAAAACAAGCTAAAGAATGGGTGGAAAAGTATTTCGATGAAATAGCAGCAGGTGAGTCCATAGCCCCACTTACTCCAAGACCGGGGAAAGTGGAAGCCATCAAAAAACTTTATCATGAAGATAATTTCGCGCGTCTTCCAGAGCTGACCATGACCTGGCCTACTGTGGAGCAATATCATGCAGACTCCTACGCTTTGGATGTGCTGACGGATTACCTATCCAGTGGAAAAGAAGCTCCTCTTAATGTGGTCTTGGTAGATGATAAAAAGCTTACATCCAATGTGAGAATGTATAACAGAACTTCAGAATTAGCTGGGCAAGCACAACTTTCTGTCCGCGCGTATGCTGACAAAGATTTGGATGAAGTAGCTGCCGCTATAGAAATGGCTTTCGCCAATTTTGAAAAAGAAGGCATCTCCGAAAAAGACCTAGCACGTATTAAAGCAGGTCAAGAAACACGCTTCTACAATGCTCTTTCCAGTGTTTTAGGAAAAGGTGTACAGCTAACTCAATACAATATTTTTGCTGAAGACCCTGGCTTTATCAATCAGGATATTCAAAATGTCTTGGCTGTCACGACGGAAGACGTGATGCGGGTTTTCAACCAATACATTTACGGTAAGAATTACATCGCTACCAGCTTTGTACCTAAAGGAAATTTAGAAGCTGCACTCGAAGGGTCTGAGAAAGCTGAAGTCGTAGAAGAGCAAATCGTACAAGGTGCCGAAGAAAGCTTCGATGCATCGATTCAAGCTGAATACGAGCGTGCGCCATCTACTTTTGACAGGTCTGTTGAGCCTCCTTATGGCGAAGCGCCTGAGGTGACTATTCCAGCTGTTTGGGAAGATTCACTCGGCAATGGCTTACAAGTATATGGCATTGAAAACCATGAAGTTCCATTAGTTCAATTCAATATGATAATTGATGGTGGACAACTATTGGATGATCCTAATAAAGTTGGGGTTGCCAATCTTTTGGCTCAGTTGATGACAAAGGGGACTGAAACCAAAACCACCGCTGAATTGGAGGATGCAATTGATCAATTGGGAGCATCAGTGAATGTTTATGCAACTACAGAGAATACAACTATAGCCGTAAATACATTAAGTAGAAACTACGATCAGGTGATGGACTTGGTGAAGGAAATCATTCTTGAACCGAGATGGGACTCTGTTGAATTTGAACTCGCCAAGCAGGCAACTTTGAGTAGAATTCGTCAACTGGAAGCTAGTCCAAACATGGTAGCTCAAAATGAATTCAATAAGCTGTTGTACGGAGAGGGTAATATTCGTTCTCAAAACATCTTGGGAAGCATTAAATCTGTAGAGGCGATTACATTGAATGACCTGAAAAATTATTATGATAAATACATTTCTCCTTCAGTTACCCGAATGCATGTAGTGGGTGATTTAGGTAAAGTGAATATTATCGCCTCTCTTCAAGACCTGGTAACTGACTGGGAAAGTAAGGACGTGAGCATTCCTGCTTATGATGCGCCATCAAGACCAGAGAATGCACAAGTTTATTTTTATGATATCCCAGATGCTAAGCAGTCCATATTACAATTTGGATATCCTGCGATGGCTTCTACCAATCCTGACTATTACCCTGCAGTGGTAATGAATTACATCTTGGGAGGTGGTGGCTTTGCCTCAAGATTGACTCAGGAACTCCGTGAAGGCAAAGGATATACTTATGGCATTCGATCTTCATTTGCAGGGGGAAAAGTAGCCGCTCCATTCAGTATAAGCAGTGGAGTGCGAAGCAACGTTACTTATGAGTCTGCTCAGTTGGTAAAAGACATACTTTCAGACTATGCTTCCACCTACACTTCTCAAGATTTGGAAACTACTCAAAGCTTTATGATCAAAAGTAATGCTAGGGCCTTTGAGACTGCTGGGGCGAAACTGAATATGCTGGAGAATATCAGCGAGTTTGGCTGGGATCCAGATTACATGAAGGATAGAGAGAAAATAGTAAATGAAATGACTGTGGAAAGAATTCAGGATTTGGCAGGAAGCTATCTTGATCCAAACAAGATGATTTGGCTGATTGTAGGAGATGCCAAAACACAACTGGCAGGTCTGGAAAAGCTAGGCTTTGGAAAGCCAATTCTTATCAATGAAGAGAAGGTTTCGATGGAAATGGACAAGTAGGTAATAAAAATCGTCCCTTTAGACACAGAAAAAATCTTCTGCTTATTTAATAGCTACCATAGTTTGCCCCAATGGGGTGGTCAATATTTTAATATGACCTCACTGTCTAGTTTTTGGAGAAGCAGGACTACTTCCATTAAGGTTATTTATTGATACAAAAATATCGCCCGCTGAACATTCTCAACGGGCGATTCTAAACTAGAAACTGCGATTAGACAATTTCAAATCTGAAACTTCTAATTTTAAATTCTTCCAGCTTCTCCAGCCAACTCCTCATTCTCATCTGCTAAGCCTGCTTCAATAAATTCAGCAATTTCAGTGTTTCTTTCTTGTCCATTTGCAAGCAAAACCCCCAATGCAATCATCACTCCGATACGGGTTCCCACTTTTTTAGCGGCAGTATTGAATAGAGGAGCTAATTCCTCATAGCTCACTTCCTCTGCTAATTTTGCAATGTCTGCTCTAGCTGCAGCCAATTTATCACCGGAAAGGTTAGTGTATTTCTTCGCAATTTTCTGAATCTCATTGATCGCAGAGCGCTGTCCTTGAGGCTGTCCTCCACCTTGGTTTTGTTGCTTTGCAGGTTGATTTTGTGGTGCAGAAGAAACTGGAGCTTGCTTTGCCCAGGAATCTCTCAAGCCCACCGTCTTGTTGAATACCAGGTTCTCTGCAGTAGAGTCCTTATCCAAAGTAAAATAGCCTAGCCTCTGAAATTGAAACTTATCATCAAGTGTAGCATCTTTTAGAAATGGCTCTAAATAAGCTTCTTTGATAATTTTTAAGGAATCTGGATTGACGAATTCCATGAAATTCTTATCCTCATGACTATCTGGAGCTTCATCCAAAAACAATCGGTCGTATTCTCTAACTTCCGCCTTAATAGCATGTTGGATAGACACCCAATGAAGCGTTCCTTTTACTTTTCTAATACTAGCTTCGGTACCAGATCCGGATTTTGAATCCAAGTCAGCAGTACAATGAATTTCAGTAATGTTACCCGCAGCATCTTTCACCACAGACTCACCTTTGATGATATAGGCACTTTTCAGACGAACCTCATTTCCCAAAGTCAAACGGAAAAACTTGCTTCCAGCTTCTTCTTTGAAATCTTCGCGCTCTATGTAAAGTTCTCCAGAGAATGGTAAATCATGTGTTCCTGAGTTAGGATCTTCTGGATTGTTTTCTGCAGAAAGGATTTCTGTTTTTCCAGCTGGATAATTGGTAATCACCAATTTCACGGGATCCAAAACGCCCATCACTCGGGTAGCTGTTTTGTTCAAATCTTCCCGGATACAGTATTCCAATAAGGAGACATCTGTAACTGAGTCACGCTTGGAGATTCCTGAAAGATCAGAGAATTTACGAATTGAATCAGGCGTATAACCCCTTCTTCTCAAACCTGAGATAGTAGGCATGCGTGGATCATCCCAGCCCGATACAGTCTTGGTCTGAACCAGTTCAAGAAGCTTCCGCTTGCTCATTACGGTGTAGCTCAGGTTTCTTCTGGCAAATTCCCGCTGCTTTGGTCTCAGTTTAGCTGGGTCATAGATTTGATCCAAAAACCAATCGTATAACTCTCGGTGCATCTTGAATTCTAAGGTGCAAAGAGAATGTGAAATCTGCTCTACGTAATCAGACTCACCGTGAGCCCAGTCATACATAGGATAAATGCACCATTCAGTGCCTGTACGATGGTGTGCTTTGCGCACAATCCTATAAAGAAGAGGATCACGCATCAACATATTGGAAGAAGCCATGTCAATCTTAGCACGAAGCACATAGCTTCCTTGCTCAAATTCACCAGCCTTCATTCTTTCAAATAAATCTAAGTTTTCCTCAACCGAACGATCCCGGAAAGGTCCAGCTACTCCGGGTGTTGTTGGTGTTCCTTTCTGCGTAGCCATAGCTTCTGCAGACTGCTGATCCACGTAGGCCTTACCTTCTTTGATCAGTTGAACTGCCCAGTCATAGAGCTGCTGGAAATAGTCTGAAGAGTAACATTCCGTTGCCCATTGAAATCCCAGCCATTGAATATCGCGCTTGATTGCGTCTACATATTCCTGCTCTTCCTTGCTTGGATTAGTGTCGTCAAAGCGAAGGTTAACGGGTGCATTGTGCATCTCACCCAAACCGAAATTCAAGCAAATAGAAGCTGCGTGGCCAATATGTAAATAGCCATTCGGCTCGGGAGGAAAACGAAAACGAAGTTTGTCCGGAGAAAAGCCTGCGGCCAAATCGTCAGCAATGATTTGTTCTATGAAATTGAGTGAGTCTTTTTCTTCTGTCATGGGTAAAAATTGAATTTCAAAATTAAGGCAATTGACTTGAAAAGCAATTAATGAATGCTTCGGTTGTATCCAGAAAGGGTTGCAATGATTTAAAAATTGCAAGATTGAAATATTGAAAAATTAGCTCCAAGTGAGCAATAGGTTAAAAATGCCTAATGTATCAAATTGAAGTACTCACCACCGAGAATGTCGTTAATCCAACTTCATAAATCGAAAATACTATTGCGTGGTATTTCTCATTTGAAATTTCTGACTTTACCCGGAGGCATGGCCTTTGTTTATTTTCCCCAAAAAAACACATATGGCCATACTAGGTAAGCTCGTAAAAGCGGGAATTGACATTACTTCAAAACTACAATTTGCAGAAGACACACCTGAAGTCTCTCAAGAAAAACAGCTTCGAGAGCTTCTTACTGAAGCCAAAAACACAGCCTTTGGAAAGTATTATGGATTTGAAGATATCCTGAAATCTGAAGATCCTGTTTCTTCATTTAGAAAAGAAGTTCCAATATTCAATTACCAGACCATGCATGAGCAATGGTGGGCTAGGCAGGAGCGATTGAATGATATTACTTGGCCAGGCAAACCTGATTTCTTTGCTCGTAGCAGTGGAACGACTGGTAAAAGCAGCAAAAGAATTCCGATAACCAAGGAATTCATGGCTTCTATGCGGTCAGTTGGATCTTCCATGATTAACTCTCTTCATGAATTCGATTTTCCAGAATCACTTTTTGAATCTGAAGTCTTGATGTTGAGCAGCTCGGCAAACTTGGATGAAAATGAGCAGGGCTTCAAGGAAGGTGAGATTTCAGGAATCAATGTGAGCAATTTCCCCGATTGGTACGACATTTTCTACAGACCGGGAAAAGACATTGCGGCCATTTCTGACTGGGATGAACGCGTAAATGCAATTGCAGAACAAGCTCCCGGATGGAATATTGGAGCTATTGCAGGAATTCCCTCTTGGGTTTTGTTGATGCTGAAGCGTATCATTGAGCGCCATCAACTTAAAAGCATACATGACATTTGGCCAAACTTGCAGGTGTATGCCACAGGAGGAGTTGCATTTGAAACCTACCGGGAGGATTTCGAAGCGGTATGTGAAACTCCACTTACAATCTTGGATACCTACTTAGCCTCAGAGGGATTTATCGCCTATACCAGCAAGCCTGATACTATGGCAATGAAACTAGCTTTGAATCACGGTTACTTTTTTGAATTTATACCCTTTGATGAGCGAGGAATAAACGAGACTGGAGACTTACTGAGTAATCCTTTGGTGTTGGGAATTGATGAAGTAGAAGTAGGGAAGGAGTATGTATTGATATTAAGCTCCTGTGCTGGTGCTTGGCGGTATGCAATTGGAGATGTAATCCGATTTGAAAGTCTCAACCCGCCACAAATAAAGATCACTGGAAGAACCAAATTCTTTCTCAATGTAGTTGGATCCCAGCTTTCGGAAGAGAAAATGGATAAGGCTATTTTGGAATTAGCTGAGGCAAACAAAACAACTATCAACGAGTATATGGTGGGAGCCATAAAAAATGAAGCAGGTGATTACATCCATCAATGGGTGTTAGTATCTGAGGTTAAACCAAGTGGATTAGCTAATAAATTGGATGAGCTGTTGAAATCAGCCAATAAAAATTATGCGGTAGCCAGATCCAAAGCACTTAAGGGAATAGATGTGAAGGTGATATCCAAGGATCAGTATACCAGTTATTTATCTGCTACCAATAAAAAAGGAGGACAGACGAAAACTCCTAAAGTCATGAAAACTGAAAAAATGAATGCCTTACTTGAGTTTATATCTCAACCTTAGGTAAAACAGGCACTAGTTCATCTGGGCAAAGTTCAGCGCCACGAATAGTCATGTAGAATTTTTTGATCTGATCCTGATATGCCGGAGAAATAAAATCGTTTTCAAGTATATATTTTTTGGCAGCAATCACATCCTTTCGGAAACCGTGCCGAATCGCAATGCTATCCGCTTCATGTTCCCGCTCGCGTTTGTATTTATCGGAAAGCACGTAGCGAATTCCATAAGCAATCATACCAGCATTGGAATGATTTTCATAATCCACAATGTGTCCAAGTTCATGTGCAAACCAACCACGCAATACATTCTCAGGTAAATCAGCTATGTATAGATCATCTGAGTCAAGTACTTTTTCAGCTACATCTAACTTATACTGTCGGTTTTTCCCAAAAATATCACTGAGATTAATCACCGGCTGAGCCTGCATAGTAGAGCTGCCTAGGTTGCTTTGAATGACATCAAATCCATAGCTGTGGAGTTCCTTATACTGCTGCCAAACATCGAGAAAGGCTTTTCTGATATTTTCATTGATTCCTGCAGAAAAAGTAGGAGAGCTGGTGTTCTTTACGCGGGTTTTCTCAAGACTGAATGATATACCAATCAAAACGGATACGATGATTAATCCACCAATAATTTTGTATTTGTGTCGCATTACTATCTATTTAAACAAAGAACATACCAGAGGTCTTTTGGTTTTATAAAGTAAAATATCATATACATGAAGTATGAATTCAATTTGTCTATACACTAGGTCTTTTCTCTTTTTGTTTTTCACAAACACGGAAATGACACCCTTTTATTCTTCTGCACTTTAGCAAACTCAGTGTCTAGAGATTTTTAGTTAAGAATAGAAGGCTGTGCAATAAGAGGCCAATCGAACATAAATTCCTTTATCCATAAAAAAGCCCAGGCAATCAAACCCGGGCCTTTCAACTCTAATCAACTCAACTAAACTTAGTTTGCGTTACTTCCGATATTTCCCTGAGCTACCACTACTCCAAGTTCAGCCATAGAAAGATGTACATTTACGTAGCCGTTGTACATCAACAACTGATCGTAAGTAATGGCTGTCATATCATCTAAAGCAACAATATTCGTCATACTCATTCCTGAATTACCATCTACCGGAGTAAAGGTTACTTTAATACCTCCGCCCATGGCTGCTGTATTTTCATGAATGTGAGCTGGATGTTCGCTTCCTGGAATTGTATTTTGTACTTCCAAAGTTGCTAGTGTTGTACCATTTACTCTTTCTTGGAACGTCACCATTCCACTGATTCCCGGTACATCTTTTTCACCCAAAACATACATTTTAGATTCGCCAGTCAACTCATTTTGTCCTATATCACCCTGAGCAACTAAGGTAGATAAGGCATCTGCAGAAAGGTGTACATTGATGTATCCGTTGAAATCCATCAGATCATCGTATCCAACCATCGTCTCATCGTCCAACATGGCAAAATTCGTTTGACTCATTCCGGTTGCTCCGTTTACTGGGTTAAATGTGAATAGTATTCCACCACCTTGAAGAGCTGTATTTGCGTGAATATGTGCAGGATGCATTTCATCTTCTGGGGTATTCATTAATTCTAATATTGCCAAAGCTTCACCGTTCATACGCTCTTTAAATGTCGCAGTACCGCTGATTCCATCTACAGCTTTTTCGCCTAAATCATAAACCTTTTCTACGCCTGTTAATTCGTTTTGTCCTATGTCGCCCTGAGCAACTAAAGTTGACAATTCGTCTACCGAAAGGTGAATATTTATATATCCGTCAAATTCCAGCAATTCATCATAGGTAATAGGAGTATTTTCATCCAACATTGCGATGTTGGTGACACTCATACCAGAAGTCCCATCTACAGGGGTGAAAGTAACTGCAATTCCACCACCTTCGGCAGCAGTATTAAAATGGATGTGTCCTGGGTGCATTCCACCGTCAGGAGTACCGTTAAGCATGATTTTAACCAAGGTCTCATCATTTTTACGCTGACTGAATGTAGCTGTACCAGAGATACCAACCACATCTTTTGTACCTAAATCATAGGTCTTAGACTCACCGGTGAGCACATTTTCTCCAATATCACCCTGAGCAACCAGCGTGCTAAGATCTGATGCTGAAGCGTGCACATTGATGTAGCCATCGAAGTTTATCAATTGGGAATAGGAGATAGCAGAGCCATCATCCAAGGTATTGACTGTCACGGAGCTCATTCCTGTGCCGCCTATTACAGTACCTAGAGTCAGTGCAATATCGCCACCTTCTGCAGCAGTATTAAAGTGAATGTGGGCTGGATGCATACCACCTGACGGCGTGCCTGAGAGCATCAAGTTGATTGTCGTCGTGTTATCGTCATTTTCGATAAACTCCGCCTTACCGGAAATACCTGGGTTGGAAACGGATGCTAAATCGAATGTTGTGGTCATGCCAGTTGGCATTGGCATAGGCATGGGTTCATTGTCGTCGTCGTTACAGCTAAAAAGAATAGCTGAAAAGAGTAATAAAATCCCTCCAAAGAGATGTTTTGAATAATTCATAATCATTGAGGTTAGTTAAAATTGATTCTGATTAATGCTTCCAAATTGTTTGGTTGCATTTTTAGCTACGAAGTGAGTATCCGCATTGGATTGCTTGGTTCTTTATTTTCTCAAAAAATCAAGTAGGGAGGGGGGAGGTTTTTACTAGCGTGTAGCAGAAAATTAAAAAGTATTCAACGAAGCGACAGCTTGAAAGCCCCAGTTCTTAGAAAAATCTAAACTGGGGTTTAAGCATTTTCTAACATTTAGAGTTATAGTATATAGGTTAGATATACTGGTGGAAAATGTTTGAGGCAAATAGTTGACATCTAATCCACTGACCTATTTCCCCCGGTATTATTGGAAGAAAAACATCTGATTTTATGAACTAATCCGCTACTATTTAGCCAATAATCCAACTCTTGTGATTCTGACCCATCGAGCAGTGCTTGCGCTTTTTTATATTCCTTTTCCAACAAACTGGAGTCAAAGCTTACTTTTTCAAGGATAGTTTTGTAATAGTTAAGAAATGATCCTTTTTCCATTTTTCTTAAATTTTTGTTAGTGAAAAATCTTCCTCAGGTTCAGAAATAAGATTTAAAACAAGTGAAGGCAACCTCAGTTGAGGTTGCCTGGTAAATTTTAAGAAATTTGAATGGTCTTAACGGGCTTCTTCTTAGCTTCCTCGCGCTTTGGAATAATCAATCGAAGTACTCCGTCTTGATAAGTCGCTTCAATCTTGTCATTTTCTACAGTATTAGGCAAATAGAATGAGCGCCTAAATGATTGATAGCTGAACTCTTTGCGTGCGTAGCTTGCTGACTCGTCATGATTTTCAGATGTTGTCGAAGCTTCAGCTTGAATGGTCAGCGTATTATTATCAAGCTCTACTCTGAAGTCTTCTTTTTTCATACCAGGCACAGCCATTTCGACCTTGAAATCACTATCCGTTTCCAGAATATTCACACTAGGAAGTGTATTTTGGCTGTTGCTTCTGCCAATCCCGGCTGAATCCAGCCAATTAAAAAAACCACCAGTTGGGAAGTCATCAAATAAGCTTGTAACTGGGCTATAACCGTTTCTTTTCATTAATGTGTTCATTGCTTTTACGTTTTAAGGATTAAACAAATAAACTGTCTTGATAGGTAATCCAGTTGCTAACCTTGGAGGATTACTGAATCAAGAAATTAATAAATTGAACCGCGATTCGGGAGTAAAAAAACAAGTTATATGCCATCTGATCTGAAGAATATATTTTGTCACTTTTTTCTGAAAAAATGACAGATTTACCCAGAATTCAAGTGTGTAATTTGTCAGTTTTTCAAGCTGTTTTTCTATGAAACCACGTTTTCCTTTTACTTCAGAGCAAGAGATTTGGAGAAAAAATACGCAAAAAGAAGTTCAATGGAATTAGAAATTAGGATCATAATGATTCTGGAAGGTAAATCCCAAAAAGTAAGAGGTTTGCAAGAAACGGGTCTAATCATTCTTTACCTATTCATTCCACTTTTAACCTTATCTTAATGCATCAAATTTAAAGATCTACTATACCTCCACCTCCATGAAAAAAACATTATTTCTGACCTCACTTGTAGCCATATGTGCCAGCTGTAGTCCTGTAGTTTTAGATGATGAAGCTTTATTGGCTTATGCAGATCTCGTAGATCAGGAGCTGATCAAGCATCATATTGCGGTGTTGGCTGATGATAGCCTGCGAGGGCGACTTCCGGGTACACCTGAATATGACATAGCCATGAACTATGTGGTCGAGCAATATAAATCCATGGGTATTGCCCCTCTGGGAGACAAGGAAGGTAGCACGTATTTTCAAAAGATGATGCTTCGCACGGCCATTATCGATGAACCTGCGTCGTATTTACTATTGAATAATTCTGATACCGTGACTGTAGGAACCGAGTACTTTTTTAGTGGAAATGCATCAGTACCAGAAGTGGAATTTGAAGGAGAACTGGTCATGGCAGGATACGGAATCGAGGCACCTCAGTTTGGATACAATGACTTCGAAAATCTAGAGGTAGCCGGGAAGGTGGTAGTTGTATTTACTGGAGGTCCGGATGCTTTACCAGCGACTGAACGGGCTCACTTCAGCAATACCAATACGAAGATTGAAACCCTGTCCCAAAAAGGTGCGGCTGGGATTATGTTTACAAACACCCCAAGTGGTAGGGGAAATTTCTCAAGTACCTATGAACGTGTATCTACAAGCGGAATCGTCAATGTTAAACTTTCCGACGGCGTGTATTCCGGTAGAGCTGTCTTTGGAAATTTGCAGTTTGGAGGCTTTTTCGACTGGGAATATCTTAGAAGTATCACAGACAATGAAGTTGATTCTATCTTGCTTGACTATGAGTCAGGAAAATTATCACAGCCCGCTAAGGAGCTTGTTTTCAGGGGAAAAGCAGTAAGCAGATACACAGAGATCGAAAGTGCCAACGTGGTGGGAGTGTTGGAAGGAAGTGAGTTGAAGGATGAATATGTTATTCATACGGCGCATTTAGACCATGTAGGTATAGGAAAGCCGGTGAATGGAGATTCGATTTACAATGGTGCGCATGATAATGCCTCAGGTGTCAGTGCGATGCTCGAGATCGCAAGACTGTACAGTGAGTTGCCTTCCAAACCGAAGCGATCATCTATTTTTGCCATCCTGACTGCAGAAGAAATGGGACTTTTAGGCTCAAAGTACTTGGCAGAAAATCCTGTTGTCCCTGCAAATAGCATCATTGCCAATGTAAATGCAGACATGCCCATGATGGTTGGTCCATTGGTATCTGTAGAACCACTAGGAGCAGAGCAAAGTAGTATAATGAGTATAGTTCGGCGAACTACCAGCTTGCTAAATCTTACTATAGATGAAGATCATCTTCCTGAGGAAGTTCGCTTTGTGAGAAGTGATAATTACAACTTTGTGTTGGCAGGAATCCCGGCCTTACGGATGAAATTCGGTATAAAAAGCAAGGATTCAGAAACGGGTCTGGATTCGGCAATTAAGTTTTTGATGAATGACCTTTACCATAGGCCATCTGATGAATTGGGAGAGAGCTTTAATTTCGATGGAGCCAAAACCTACGTGGAGCTGCAGTTTATGAATAGTTACCTGATCAATACGACAACTGCCCGACCTACCTGGAACGAGAATTCCTTCTTCAAGCGATTTGAGCGTTAGAGATTTGCGTTGCAAAGGCTAGCCTTTTTGGCTGAACACTTTTACCCCAAGGCAGTTTCAATTTCATGCATAATATCTCAGGAAATCATTCCGAACAGGGCAAAACCAAATTTTATTTAGCTCTTCGAAAAGGAATCTTATCAGGTTTAATTCTGAAATCTGAAAGAATGGGTGGATATTAAGCCTTCTAGTGAGGTATGGACTAATCTATACCTGTGCTGCAAAACAACAAAACATGAATAATCAAAATATGAGTCAATTTAATAGTGTATTGGAAAAGGGTCCTATGAGGAAATTAGTTATTGTCGGGATACTGGTAGTTATTCTATTTATCCTGAAGCCGTGGGTGCAAATTGGAGCAGGGGAAAGAGGAATAGTTTTGAATTTTGGAGCTGTTCAGGACAAGGTTTTAAGTGAGGGAATTCACTTTAAAATCCCGATCGTTCAGACTATAGAGATCATGGATGTGAAAATCCAAAAGGTAACGACAGATGCCGCTTCTTCCTCTTCAGATCTTCAGGATGTAGATATGTCTGTAGCTTTAAATTATCATGTAATTCCTGAGGATGCGAATTTGGTCTATCAGACGATTGGAGTTCAGTTTAAGGATAGAATCATTGATCCAGCCATTCAGGAAGTGATGAAAGCTGTTTCTGCACGCTACACTGCTGAAGAATTAATTACCAAGAGACCTGCCGTAAGTTCGGAAATGAGAGAGGCTTTGACCACTCGATTATTGGAGTCAAAAATAGCCGTAGATGCCTTCTCAATTATCAATTTCAGCTTTTCTCAGACCTTCACAGATGCAATTGAAGCAAAGCAAACGGCAGAGCAGAATGCGCTGAAAGCTAAGCGTGACCTGGACAGGATCAAGGTGGAAGCGGAGCAAACCATCGCCGCAGCAACTGCAGAAGCAGAAGCTTTAAGATTACAGAAGATGAATATTTCTCCGGATTTGATTGAGTTGAGAAAAATTGAAGCTAATCTAAAAGCTATTGAGAAATGGAATGGTATTTTGCCTGAAGTTACTGGTGCAGGTGCAATTCCATTTATTGGCGTGGGAGAAGCAGCGAAGAAGAATTAGATAAAGAGCAGGAATACGGGAGATTGAGGACAGAAGTATTCAGCATTAACTTATCAAGGTTTAGATTTTATCAAGGCTACCGGGTGTTTTCACTTGGTAGTTTTTTGCTTTTTGGTTTTAGCCTTATTATTATCGCTCAGGAATGAAGGGTTTAAAGAATTCTGAACAGCTTTTAATTTATTGATAGATAAGACTGTTTAAAAACTCCAGAGAAACAGTAATTTTTAGTCACATGGCAAGACAACGATTTAGTCAAACCATTAATCACCATGGTTGCAACCCATTGTTAGAAAAATCACAAATTCATTAGGCTCCGTGCTGGATAGCTTGTTGGTGACAGGGTTGAATGTGGAAAAATGGCAATGAGAATCTCTTATCAAAATATCACCCATTTGAGCGATGTCCAATATATCAAATCTATAAAGCAGCTCAGCTCCATAAAGGCATTAGCCTGATAACATCAACCTTAGATATCCCTATTTATTTTTAATATCTTTCATTTTCAGCTAATTATCTGCCCCAAAATGATCAAACTCAATCTTTTATTTATTACCACTTTTTTATTGCTGCTACCATTTAAGGTAAATGCAAATGATCGAGATCATTTATTCATCGGTGAAAAGGACATCAAGACTGATACGATCATTGTTCCGGCTTCTGACTTTTTGTACGAACTTCCCAAAGGGGACATCATCGCCAATTCTTGGGCTTTGAGGGAAGAATGGGTATTTAATAATACTGCGATTGTACTTAATTCTCTGAGCAATCTTCTGACTCATATCACTGTTGCACAGGCAGGTGATTACTATCTTTTTGTGCGGAGTAAGGGCAAACCGAACAGCTCTTTTAAGGTTGCCGTCAATGATCAGGTCACCACATCGATTTTCGGCAATGATTCCCTCATGACCTGGAAGCAGGGGGAAAGGTTCAAGCTTCTGGAAGGAAAAAATGTCGTCAAGATTACCAGAATAAACGCTGGTGCTGCATTTGATGTGTTGGCTTTTACCAAAGCTCCTAGTTTGGAAGAGAAGGAACTCAAACAATTTGAACTTAATCCAGATGTAAAGCTGCTGAAGGAATATTCTATACCTGCCTCAAACTCCGTGAAATTTGGAGATCTCAACGGGGATAATCTGACAGATTTTGTTGTGTTCACAAGGGACTATTCAGCACATGCCTTTGATCAGAATGGAAAGGAACTCTGGACTTGGGAAGCACCAGAAGAATACCGTCGGGAACGCTCAGAGTTTGAAGCTCCAGGTGTGATTTGGGATTTCGATCAGGATGGAAAAGCCGAACTGGTGCATTGGAGAATGACTGGTGAGAAGGAATGGTTGGTGATAGCGGATGGTCAATCAGGTGAAGTGATCAGGCAGACCGAATGGCCTACAAACCCCTTACCGCACGTATATAATAACTTTCGATTAGCAATAGGTAAACTCACTGCTGGAGATCCAAATGAAGTCGTGGTGTTCACCGATATGGGTGGAACCATCAGGGTAGATGCATATGATAGCAAGCTCACTCGGCTTTGGAATCATACCGAAAACCGAAAAAAAGACAATTTAGGTCATTACGTCTACCCGGTTGATTTGAATGAAGATGGAATGGATGAGGTATTGGTAGGATCACTTTTACTTGATTCAGATGGAAAGGAACTTTGGAACCGTTTTGATTTACTAGGAGACAACCATGACCATGCAGATAATTACAAGTTTGCCGACATAAACGGAGATGGGAAAAGAGACATTTTAACTGCCAATAGTGAGACTGGAGTCTTTATGTATGAGGGGTTGACGGGTGAAATAATCTGGCAAAATATCGCGGAACATTCCCAGCAGATAGAATCTGGAAATTTTCTAAAAGGCCAAAGCGAGCCTCAGGTGGTAGTTGGAGCTCGAACCTATGGCAACCGACAAGCTGGAGAGCAATATTTATGGAGCCAATTATATTGGTTTTCCAAAGAAGGGGAAATGCTTTTCAAATGGCCACAGAAGCCAATTAATGGTAATCCTGACTTTGTAAAAGGCGACTGGCTGGGTAATGGTCAAGATCAATTGTTTTGGTTCAAATTTTTTATCAATGAGGAGGGAAAAGGAGATTTATATTTTCCAGACCCTGTCTTTCATATGTTTGACTTTACCGGAGATGGGGCTGAAGAGGTAATAACGCTAGACGGGAGAACGCTTCGTGTTTTTGGCGCTAAAAATCCTCAAGTATCTAAGGATAAAAAAGAAGATCTTAACTATCTAAAGCACAAGGTGGTCAATCATACGCATTACTGATGGGCTAAGGTAGAACCGGCTATTTAAACAGAATTATTATCGCTCCCAAAGCTGTCAATACCAATATCATCTTTCTGAAAAAGACTTCATCGATCATCTTTATTAGTTTAATTCCCAGTACAAATCCTAAGATAATTGCTGGAATCAATTTCAGATCCAGTAGGAGCGTTTCCTCTGAAATAGTATGCCAGATAAAGAAATGAAAGGGTAATTTAAACACGTTAATAATCAGGAAAAGCCAGGCAGCGGTGCCAATAAAGTGGTTTTTGGGAAGTCTCATCGCTAAAAAATAAATGTTAGATATTGGACCAGCCAAGTTTCCAACCATAGTCGTGAATCCTGCCAGAGTCCCAACTCCACTTGCAAAAGCCCAATGAGTTGGGACTTTTTCTACTTTTTTCTGATCCCACCAAACGATAATACCCAAGACTAGGAAGATAATGATGGCCATTGCAATTTTAAAGATTTGCTCGGGAAGATCCATACCAATCCAACTGCCCAGAATTATCCCCAAAATCATCCAAGGGAGAAATTTAACCACGTATTTCCACTGGGTATGGCGATTGTAATAGATGACAGCAAAAACATCTGCCACCACTAAAAGCGGTAAGACGATACCTGTTGACTGCTTGGCTTCAAAGGCAATGGCCATGAAGGTCACATTGATAATGGCTATTCCTTTGATACCAGCTTTGGACAATCCGATGACAAATGCAGCTAAAAAACTAAGAATCCATGAAGTGGTACTGATCTCAGAGGCAATAGATAAAAACATAGATGTTGGTTAAAGGAGAAGTGCAAAAATAATTGAGTTTTCGAAACTAATTCCTTCCATAAAAAAGGAGGGGATTTGAAAGAATACTTATGGGAAATCAAAAATAGGGGATCATTTATTGGGATCGAATTGAAGTTATTTAAAAGAATGAAAAGATGATAAACGTGGCATTTTCAGTTGAACTATTGGATTTACAAATACCCAGACTTACATAGACATGTAGTTGGGTTTCTTGAGAAACCTTTGACTATAATTTTCCTAAAGTCATTGGTTGAATAGTCAACATTTCTCAAAGTTCTATTTAACTTGTTCATCTTTAATACTTTTTTTGTCACTTGATAACTGAGTATGAAAATGTTTAGTATTTCTTCTAATCAAACCTAGATGCTGAACCATCCGGTCAATTTGATAAATTGACTCAGCTTGCTGTCAAAATAATTAAGGCCGATGGAGGCTTGGGGTAGCGTAGATATATAGAATGAGAATGACAACGGAACCGTTGTACCCTTAGAATTACTTAATTATGAAAATTAAACTTTTATTAATTGATGATGATCGAATTTCTCTTTTAATAGCTAAGAAATATCTTTCAGACCATTGTATAAAAGAATTGGTAGAAGAAATTATTGCATTTACAGAGGCTGAGGATGCATTGAAGCTACTGAAACAAGCAAAATCTGATCAGGATCAATGTCTTTTTTGGATTCTTTTGGATGTCAATATGCCGAAGATTAACGGTTGGGAATTTTTGAAGTTGGTTGAAAAATATAAGTTAAAAAATTTGTTAAAAGTAGCCATGTTGACTTCTTCAATCAGTGAGGTAGATAAGAGTACGGCCAAATCTTTTGATACGGTACACGGGTTCTTTACAAAGCCTTTGACTCAAGAGAAATGTGAAGAATTTAAGGCCTTGATTAACCAACAAACAAGTTGATTTTTTTTGTTATGGACGATAAAAGCCTACTAAAATTTAAGGGAATTTGAGCTAACCTCCATCAAAATATTTATCCTGTTCAAGTAAGATTGCTTTGGTTTGAAGCTAGCGATTCTTAGTTTAGAATTGAGATTAGTGAATACTACAAGCACTTTTTGTTTGAGATTGGAATGAGCCCAAAAGAAATAGTATCGTCGTATAAAGAATTTGAAGATTTGTTGATCAAGGCAACAAATACGGCAAATGAAGGGATTACTATCAGCTCTATGGACCAAATAGATAGACCTCTTGTTTTTGTTAATGAAGGTTTCGAAAGATTAACTGGATATTCAAAAGACGATGTCATCGGCAAAAATTGCCGTTTCCTGCAGGGTGAAGAGACAGATCAAACTACGGTAGATATTCTGAGAAGAGCCATCAAAAAAGGTGAACAGGCAACAGTAGAACTCCTTAATTATAAGAAAGATGGAACTGCATTTTGGAACAGACTTTCTATTACTCCACTTAAGGATAAAAATGGAGTGACCACTCATTATGTTGGAGTTCAGTCAGATATCACTGAGCTGAGGGAAACACAGAAAAATCTTAAGTCAGCCAATAAGGAGTTAGCTTTGTTCCAGGATAAAATCAACTTTGAACTGGAGGAGGCTAGGAGAGTCCAGAATTTCATACTTCCATCAATCTTACCCTCTACCAATAAACTTAGTTTTGCTTCGGTTTTTGAACCCATGGATCAAATTGGCGGAGATTTTTATGATATTCTTGAAATTGAAAAAGGGATTTTTGGAGTATTGATCGCTGATGTCACAGGTCATGGAATCCAGGCTGCTTTGCTCACTTTTATGACTTCCTTTGCTTTCAAAAACATTGCACTTCAGACTAGCTCCACAGCCAAAGTAGTCACAGAGACAAACGAGAAACTCTATAATAAAATGCCGCGAGGTTCTTTTATTACAATGTTTTATGCCGTCTATGATTCAAATACTCAGCTTTTAAAATATACACAAGCTGGTCATCCAGAAGGTTATGTGATCAGAGCTAATACCAGAGAAGTTATTCCCCTGACGTCTTTGAGTCCTCTTGTTGGCGCTTTTAGCAAAGAAACGGTAAGCTATTCAGAATCAATAGTTAAGCTGGAAACTGGAGACAAAGTTTTACTTTACACAGATGCAATTCTTGAGGTTTGGGATAGCGAAGATGTGATGATGAAAAGGGAGGAATTCACAACATTCTTAATCAAAAACTCTAAACTTCCAATTGATGAGCTCCTGAAAGACATAAAGTTATTTTGTCTCAAATTCAGTGGACAAAGTAGTTTCAATGATGATTTTACTATGGTAGGATTTGAAGTACTTTCATGATAGAAACTAAAAAAGCCTCAAAATGAGGCTTTTCAACTATTATGCATTTAGTACTGTTACATGGCAGGAGGTAATAATACTGCGTCCACAAGGTGAACTACTCCATTTGATGCATCTACATCTGCTGCTATTACAGTCGCGCCATTCACTTTAGCACCGTCTGTTGTAGTGATCGTAATATCTTGACCATTAACAGTGGAAGCCTTCATTCCGTCAGTAAGATCTGTAGAAATAACCTTACCAGGAACAACGTGGTATGTTAAGATTGCAACCAATTTGTCTTTGTTTTCTGGCTTTAACAAGTCTTCAACAGTTCCTTCCGGCAACGCTGCAAATGCCTCGTTAGTAGGGGCAAATACAGTAAAAGGTCCTGCACCTTGTAATGTTTCAACAAGCCCACCTGCTTTAAGCGCTGCAACAAGCGTCGTCAAGGATTCATTCTCAAGAGCTAAAGTCACTATGTCTTTTGGCTGCTCCGCAACTACTTCTTCAACTTCTACAACTTCAACTTCTTCAGTGGAAGTTTTTTCGCCGCTACAAGCAACTGTAAATAAAAGCGCTAGGGCAAATAAATAATTTAATGTTTTCATGATTAATGGTTTTAGTTTAATAGGATAACAAAGTATCTTCAAACTTGTTCAGTTTTATAGAATCTTACGCAGAATTTGTGTGTCTAGATTCTATGAATGGTATAAAGGTTAATATGGCGGGATTAAAATGATGTTAGTACTATTTGTTACATAATTTATATTATGTTAAATAAAGAATTAAGCTAACCTTCAAACGTATATTCTCGATACTGAATCTCCAGCTCTTTTCCATGTACCACCACCCCAATTCCAAAGTTTGGAACAACATCTAAAAATCTGCATTCCAAAATTTCAGTTCTATTTGAATCAGTATGTGATGGAACGGTAAGAAATGGCTTATTCATAGTGTTTGTCACAAGAACTTGATCCAAGGGAAATGTTAATCCTTTACCAACTAGTTTGATGTACGCTTCTTTGATGCACCATAATCTAAAAAATGCTTCTGATTTAGTTTTTCCTACTGAGCTACGGATCAAGGATATTTCATCAGAACCAAAAAAATGATTTGAAATTAACTCTGCTTCAATCTCAGCGTCTAAAAATTCTATATCAACACCAATCTCAGCATCTTTAGAAAAACCATACAATACATGATCTTTAGAATATGATGTATTGAAAAAGATTTTTTCATCAGTATTGGCCACGTATGGTTTCCCAAGTTTTGTTTGGTTTATAACTATCTCATTGGGTTTGACAGCTAAATACTTAGAAAGTAACTGACGAAGTATACTTCTGCGCTTTATAAAATGATCTTTAAAATTTTGATGAATAAAACGATCAGCACGGATTTGCTCTTCATCAGATAATAGACTTTCGTCTACATCTGTTAATTCATCAAGCTTCGCAAGCCATAAGTCTACTTTCATAATCTGATGGATTGCAGCTTATTCATCATCCCACTTTCTTAGATTTCTTGCGATTGCTTCATTTAGCTGACCTGTGTAAGGTTCACGCATCAGCTTCAAATGTGGTCCCAATATTTCTTCTTTATCCACAATATTTACCAAGGGTTCCCACCCAAACGTATGCTTAAATTCCCTAGGTGTGGTAATAATTAGCGTATCACATTCGATTTTTTCTGGCTTATATGCAAGAATATATTTTTGCAAAAGGCCTGTATCCTTAATTAATGAAGGCTGTTTTGAACCTTTATTAATTTTCTTCAGCACTTTTTGAAGTAACACTGCGGGTTTCTTAAAGTAGTCCAAATAGGTGAAAATCTTTCGATAGCCACCTTTGCCAAAAGTTCTTGATTTATCAAAAAACAGCGGAGGGTCTATCATAATCAAGTTGACCTGATCCCCTGCCTCAAGCAGTTGTTTAGCCAACTCAAACGCAACCACATTTCCTATGGAATAGGATAAGATTCTATATGGTCCGGCGCCTTGAATCATCCTAATTTCTTTAAGTCCAAGGCTAGCTATTTCAGCAATATTTTTGGGAACAGATTCCTTCACCAACTCAGGACTAACAGATAAAATACCGTAAACAGGATATTCTGCAGGCAAATGCCTGGTCAATTGACTATAAACGGTTTCATAATAAAATTCACTATGAATGCAGAAAAGTGGTTTCTTAGTTCCTACTGTTTTAATAGGAATCACTCTGTTTATCGGTTTTAAATCTAATTCAATTACGTTTTTTTCACCATCAACTTTTGATGAAATCTCCCGAATTGAGTCTGTCATTTTGATGGGTTTTGAGAAGTTGTACCTTGAATTAATCTCCTCTTCTACCCTAGTCCATTCAAATCTAGAACCTCCATTTTTTTCAAAACTATCCCTAACACCTATCAATTTTTGGCCAAGAAACTTCTCCCAAACTTTCAAAACCTCCAACTCAAGCATGTTTTGAGGCCTTAAGTATTCTTCATGGTGAAGAGATTTCACCAGGGTTTCAACCGTAGAATAGCGAAGAAACTGTGCTGGAGTTACTTTAATCCCAATATCTCTGCATCTGGCGATGATCCGAATACTTTGGAGAGAATTCCCTCCAAGCTCATTGAAATCACGATTGACGGGAATTTCATCTACTCCCATAACATCCGCCCAAATACCAGCAATCTGACGTTCCAAATATGTAGAAGGATGTTTAAAAGTAGTAGTTATTGTTTTTGGTTTGGATAATGCAGTTTCAGATAGCGCTTTTAAATCAATCTTACCGTTTGGCAATAGCGGAAAATCCTCCATTGGTAGAAGAATATCAGGCACCATGAACCTTGGTAAATTTTGACGAAGGAAATTCTCAAATTCCTCCTCAAGGATATTTTCGCTTGATTTATAGGCTAAAACGATTTGTTGGTTGCTCCCATCTGTGACAAATGATATTGATGAAACTATACCGGGAAAGCGACTAGCTAACTCTTGAATCTCGGTCAGTTCAACTCTGTGTCCTCGGATTTTAATCTGATTATCTAATCTTCCTAGGTATTCTATCCATCCATTTTCCTGAATTCGCACTAAATCTCCGGTTCGATAAATCTTGCTCCATTCATCAGAAAAGCTATTTACTGTAAATTTTCCGACAGAGTCAGCCTCAGCTAGGTAGCCTTTGACAAGTCCCGCACCAGCAATACAGAGTTCGCCCGGAATGCCAGTAGGTACCAATTCCTGATTTTCATCCAATATGTAGGCTAAGGTGTTATTGCTTGCTAAACCTATGGGAACTCGATGAAATGAATCCCCTTCCATCACTTCCTGAACGGTACACCAAACCGTCCCTTCGGTAGGCCCATATTCATTAAAAAGACGGATGGTAGGGTGCTTTGCAAAGTGCAGTGCGATTAACTCGTTTGGAAACTCCTCACCTGCTAAGATTACAACTTGGAGTTCCTTTCTGTCACTGTCCCTACCCTGCAAAAGTGCTTGATAAAGCGAAGGCAACATTAAGGTATGGCTGACCTCTTCCCTACTGATAATCGACGAAAGTGCTGCTGTATTTAAGGTTTCATTATCCTGAGTAATAACCAATTTCCCTCCTGTACACAATGACCAGAAAATTCCTGCCACCGAGCTATCAAAAGAAAAAGAAGACAAAAGTAAAAATGAACTTGGGGACGCTTTGTAATACGCTTTCCTAGCAGCTACAGAAGAGAATAAATTATCATGACTAACTAGTACACCTTTAGGCTTATTTGTACTTCCAGAAGTGAAAATTAGGTAAGCATTTCGCGAACTATTCGATTCTTTATCTAACTGAAAGTCATTAGTATAGTTATAATCAAGTGAATCTATTTCTATTGATTCGAACTCTTTTTTGAGCGAAACTTTGGAGTGTAATAATCCACGATGCGTAAGGACATATTTTGCTCCTGACTCCTGTAGATATTGAAGAATTCGTTGATCTGGATATTCAGGATCCAAAGGCAAATATGGCCTGCCAAATTTCAGTATTGCGAGAATAGAAACAACAAAATCCACAGAGCGTTCCATGTAAATTCCTATGGGTTGATCTTGGGCTATAGCATGCTTTTTAAGTTCAAATGCTATTGCAGAACTTCTATGATCTAACTCTCCATAGGTCAGCCGGTCAGTACCACAAACTACCGCTGTTTGATCCTTCTTAGCTGACAGGATTTGGAGAATTTCGGTTATTACATTTCCATTAATTTCAGGATGAAAGGCATGACTTAACCCTGAAGTGAGGAAAACTCTTTCTTCCTCTGATAGTAAAGAATAGCGTTTTAATTCCTGGTCAGGATTATCGCAAATTTCTTCCAAAAGTGTTGTAAAATGGGAAGCAAGCCTTTCTGCAAAGGATGAACTAAACAAATCAGTACTATATTCTATTCCAATTTGGTAAGTCCCTTTATTCAATCCAAAGTGATGAAGTGTCAAATCAAATTTGGACACATCTAAATCCAGCACTTCAAAATCTACAGGAATTCCATTGTTCCGAAAAGGATTCTCTCCTGCCGAATGGCCTACAAACATGGCTTGAAAAAGCGGATTGTAACTTTGATCCTTTCGTTCTTTGGATGAAATGAGCAATTCCTCATAGCTTTTCTTTTGAGATGAGATAGCTCCGAGAACGTCTTTTTTTACTTCATTTAAAAGATCCTTAAATGATTTTTTCGACTCCAAACTACCACTAATTACTTGTGTATCTACAAAATAGCCAACCATGGATTTGAACTCTTCTTTGTCTCTATTTAAGACAGGAATACCCACATTTACAGCATCACTTTTTCCATATCTTCCTAAAAGAATTTGAAAACAGGCAAGAAAGAGATTGAAATCAGTTGTTTGAAGTGATTTGAGTGTCTTTCCAACTTTAGGACTTAATCTATCCGGAAGCGAAAATCTGGACAACTTCCCTTCATAACTAGGATTTGCTGGTCTTGGATAATCGAGTGGCAACTCCAAAAATGATTCATTGAAAGGCTCAGATGAAACTTGGTTGCCTGTTTCTTTTTGAAGTTCTTTTTGCCAAACTGTGTAATCCTTGTATTGAAATTCTGGTACTTCAGATTCAAGTGATTTATGCTTATATAATTTGGCAAAATCTTCCCTTAAGATTCCCATCGACCATGCATCAATGATGATATGATGAAAGGTCATACCTATAGTAAAATCACCGTTCTCTAATTGGCAAACAGCAACTCGGATAAGTGAATCAGTTTCCAAACGAAAAGGCTTGTTAGCTAAACTCTTAAGCCATTTTTTGGCATCCAAATCATTCTTAATTTCATCAGATATTTCCAAGCTGAATTTCTTTCCCCTTCGAAATACCATTGCTGGTTCTTCTTGGAAAATCACATAATTACTAGCTAAAACCTGATGCTTTTCAACTAGGTCTCCCAAAGCTGAAATAAAGTTGGCCTGATCGAAAGATCCATCCTGAAAATACCAGATTTCAGAATAATTGTAAACAGCACTTTCAGGATTTTTCTGATAAACAAAGAAAAGCCTACGCTGAGCTATGGACAGCGGATAATAGTCAGAAAGAGGAGCTTTAGGGATTCGCTCCTCTTCCGATAACTCTTCTTCAAGGTTTTGCTCGTTTAAATTGAGCCACTGATCTAACAGATCATCCGAATTCCCCTCCATATTCTAAACTACTAAAGGATTCCTTTTTCGAGTAACCAAGTATGGATTTTCATGTCATAGCCGAAAGCTCTCTCAATAATCCAGTAGGTAGAAATTGCGATTAGCAAGAGTGAGAATCCTACTACAATGATGTAGTAAAGTTTAACCCTGCTCAATAAGAATAGGATCGGAAATGCAATTAGAATTATTGCTAACTGACCTAATTCTACACCAATATTAAAACCTACCAATGAATAAACCAGGTACTCCCCTCCTCTGGACTGCTCAGCCAAAACTGATGCAAATCCGAAACCATGAAATAAGCCGAAGATCAAGATGATCAACCATTCCTTTTTATTCAGAAAGGGAACAATATTGTGAAATGCTGCCATACCTATAGATATAGCGATGATAGATTCCACTAATCTGGATGGCAAATTAACGAGTTCTAAAGCGGCTAAACTGAGCGTTACGGAATGAGCCAAAGTGAAAATGGTGATGATTTTAACTACTGAAATTAGAGCAATCTTAAAACTTTTTTCAGGTTCAAAATCCGTGTATTTGATGCCAAGCCAGCGTCTTTTTGGATCTTTTGGCCTGTAGACAATAACCGATGGAATCAGCAGAGCAATTAGAAAAAGAATGTGGTCTAACCCGATCCAAATGTGATAAACACCGGATTTTACCATTGCCAAAAAGCCAGTCAATACCGAGCCTTCTTCTATATCCAGCGTTTGGTTTGGGTTGGAGGTGCCAAAAATCAAGGAAGGAAGGGATTCATTAGCTAAAACCCCTGTTTTCCAATTTCTTTCAATATGTAGTAATGACTCATGACTACTTAACTCTTCCACAAAAATCTGATCATATACCTCAAGTTCAGAGGGTACAGTGTCCATATTTTCAACCTTAAAATTAAATAGAAGGAAATCGTCATCTTTTAATTGCAAGAGACCTAGTTCAGTAAAAGTGAGCGCGTGATCTCCATTTACCGAATTGAATTGTAAATGATCTGTAAGGTACTTTATGATTGCTTGAACCTTTGGGTTATTTTTATCTGGAATAGCTCCATGAGCAAAATCATAGTTAAAAACTTCTTTTATATCAGACTTCTTCAATTCTACCCGACAATCCATTTGACCCTCATATATACTCAAGTAAATGTAATTCTGATTTGGTCTGTGGGCCTCTACTCTCAAAACGCTTAGTGTAAAAAATACCAAGAATAGAAAACATGTTTTAATAAAATTAGTTGTTGTCATGGAATGGGGTTTGGATGAGTTCTTTAGACAAATTTATCTTGAAAATGTTTAGAAATAAGTTCAATTTGTTGACTCTAAAAAACTGAATTGGCCCAATAGATCAAAATTATTATAAGCCTACAGGTAAAATTAATTAAATGAAGAAGAATCAGGAGAGTATAATTATTGACAGTCACGCGGTAAATCAGATTATAAATACAATAGGTTTAAACCAGGTGATGGACAAGCTTATAGCCAACTTAGAAAAAGCACTTTTAGGCTATTCAAAAGAAGAAACTGAAATTCCAATTCGATCAGGATTCAACTATAAAAAACCCTTTCTTGGCTTAGTAGAGTGGATGCCGGTGATGAAAAAGGGTGAAGACGTTTTAATTAAAGTTGTTGGTTACCATCCTGAAAATCCAGAAATTTTTAAAATTCCAACCATTTTATCTACCATTTCATCTTATGATGTACATACTGGACATTTAAATTTTTTGGTAGACGGGGTATTATTGACAGCCCTTCGCACGGGAGCTTCCAGTGCTATCGCCAGTAAAATGATGGCTAAAAAAGACTCTAAAGTTTTGGGAATTATTGGTTGCGGAGCACAGTCGGTTCCACAGATTCATGCCATTTCTAGGCTTTTTGCTATTGAGGAAATTTTAATTTACGATACCGACCAACCTTCCATGGAAAATTTGGAAGAACGAATTGCACCAATAAATCTTGGTATTTCACCACAATCTTCAACTATAGCTGACATAATTTCAAAATCAGATATCGTTTGTACTGCCACCTCTATTGCACCTGAAAAGGGTCCACTTTTTTATGAATTTACGGTCAAACCTCATCTTCACATTAATGCTGTAGGGGCAGATTTCCCGGGAAAATTTGAACTGCCTAAATCTCTTTTAGAATCTGCCAATGTGTGTCCTGACTTTCTAGAGCAAGCAATTTTAGAAGGGGAATGTCAGCAGCTTAAATCATCGGACATAGGTCCTAGCTGGATTGAGTTGATTCAGGATGATAAATTGAAAAATAAATATCAGGGCGAACTAAGTGTTTTCGATTCTACAGGTTGGGCTTTGGAAGACCAAGTAGTCGCAAAACTTTTTTCTGACTACGCTCAAGAGTTAGGATTAGGCACTAAAATGAATATAGAATCCTATTCTTCTGATGAAAAAAATCCTTACGGAGTTTTCCTACCTCAACGGGTACAACCGGAAATTTTAGATTAAAACTTTAATATTTCTCAAACAAAACTTACTGATTTGTGATTATTATAAATTAAAAATCAATTTCCCTCCAATTATTTAACCTGTTTAATATGCTTAAAAATTTACTTTCCTTGCTTGCAATTGCCTTTGTTGGCGTTTTTTCTGCCCATGGGCAGGCGTTCAAAGGTCGGGTCCTAGATAGTGGAAGTTCTCCTATCATCGGTGCTTACCTTATTCATGGTGATTCTGAGCATCATGCGCATACCAATGATTCTGGATACTTTGTGTTACCCGGAGTATCTGCAGGTGACACGCTACAAATCAGCCATATAGGATTTGAAAGGCAAATCTATGTGATAGAAGATTTGACAAAAGAAGTAACAATCAGAATGAAAGATGCTGCCATTGAATTAGGTGAAGTGGTTTTCAGTCAAGACATAAATCCATTAAATACTTTATCTCGAATTGACCTCAAAACCAATCCGGTGAATACTTCTCAAGATATTTTGAGAAAAGTGCCTGGTCTTTTTATAGGCCAGCATGCCGGTGGTGGTAAAGCTGAGCAGATTTTCCTACGTGGTTTTGACATAGATCACGGTACAGATATCAACATCACAGTAGATGGAATGCCGGTAAATATGGTGTCCCATGCACATGGACAAGGCTATTCAGATTTACATTTCCTGATTCCTGAAACTATTGAGCGTGTAGATTTCGACAAAGGTCCATATAATGCTGATAAAGGTAATTTTGCGACAGCAGGTTATGTAAACTTCCAGACGAAAAGAGGCCTTGATAAAAGTTCTGTGAGTGTTCAGGGTGGTAGCTTCAACAGCATGAGAACTGTAGGTCTTTTTAAATTGATTAATGATAAAAAAAGCAATGCTTACATCGCAACTGAATATCTTTCCAACGATGGACCTTTTGAATCAAGCCAGAATTTTAGCCGCTTAAACTTGATGGGTAAATATGGGCTGACATTAGAAGATGGTAGCGATATCAGTTTGCTAGCTTCCTATTTTACCAGTAAGTGGGATGCGTCAGGCCAAATCCCTGTCAGAGCTGTTGAAAGTGGTCAAATCACAGAATTTGGTGCCTTGGATGATACTGAGGGCGGGGTTACCAGCAGAATGAATTTGGCATTGAATCACACCAAGCAAGTTAATGATCGACTTTTTGTAAAAAATAATGCCTATTACTCAACTTATGATTTTGAGCTTTTCTCCAACTTCACATTTTTCCTAGAAGACTCTATCAATGGAGATCAAATCAGACAACGTGAAAACAGAGCGATTTTTGGAGCAGAAAGTCAGGTGACTTACAGCAACGCATTCAGTGGTGGTGACTATGCACTTCAGTTTGGAGTTGGTGTTAGAAATGACTTTATCCGAGACAATGAATTAGCCGGAACAAAAAATAGAGATAGCGTAAGATTTGTGACTCAGCGTGGTGATATCACCGAGTCAAACTATTACAGTTATGTGAATTTTGACTTATTTCTGAGCAAACTTCGAATAAATCCTGGAATCAGAGTAGATTATTTCAAGTACCTATATCAGGATCAACTGACACCTGAATACGATCCAGCTTCCCTAACCGCAGCTGTTGTCAGTCCAAAACTAAATTTCATATACACAGTAAATCCTAGCGTTCAGGTCTTTTTAAAGTCAGGCATAGGCTTTCACTCCAACGATACCCGTGTGGTTCTTGAAAGACCTAATAATGAATCGATATTGCCTAGAGGCTTTGGAGCTGACTTAGGTGGTAATTTCAAGCTTTCTCCTAGACTCATCGTCAATGGTGCTTTATGGTATCTTGGATTGGAGCAGGAGTTTGTTTACGTGGGTGATGCCGGAATCGTAGAAGCCGGCGGCCGTACTGCACGTAAAGGAGTTGATTTGGGGCTACGCTGGCAGGCAAATAACTGGATTTATCTTGATGGTGATTTCACGTATTCTTACGCCAGAAGTATTGACGATCCTGAGGGAGATAATTTGATTCCTTTGGCTCCAAGAATTACTACGACTGGTGGTTTGAGTGTAGAGAAAAATGGATTTGCTGGTGCTCTCAGAGCACGATACTTGCAGGACAGACCTGCCAACGAAGATAATTCGGTAGTTGCTGAAGGATATACTATCTTGGATTTAAATGCGAGTTACAGTTTCAGTAACTTTTCCGTAGGATTTTTCATACAGAATTTGTTGAACTCTGATTGGAAAGAAACTCAATTTGATACAGAATCAAGAATCCGACTTGCAAATGGACAATTGGAACCTTCTCCAGTGAGTGAAATCCATTTTACCCCTGGAACTCCATTTAATTTCACAGGATTTGTCAAATTTTCATTTTAATTGAATGGAATTTAGTTGGAGCCCCGAGCAATTACAATTACGCCAAAAAGCTAAATTATTCTCCGAAGCAAACCTGAATGAGGATGTTTCACAAAAAGAACAGAATAATCTTTTTCCGCTAGAAGAATGGAAAAAGTGTGCTGAATTCGGAGTTCTGGGATGGCCTTTTAGCAAAGAATATGGTGGCAGTGGATTTGATCCACTGACCACTGTTCTTATGCTTGAGGGCTTAGGCTATGGCTGCAAAGACAATGGCCTCCCCTTTTCTCTCAATTCCCAGCTTTGGAGTACTCAAGTAGCTATAAATGCCTTTGGTACAGAAGAGCAAAAGCAAAAATATCTTACCAGACTTATTTCAGGAGCTATTGGTGCTTTTGGAATTACTGAAGAAGGATCTGGTTCTGATACCTATGCGTTAGAAATGACCGCAGAGAAAGTTGATGGAGGATACATCTTAAATGGAGAAAAGCATTACATCACCCTTGCTCCTCTCTGTGAAATAGCGGTAGTTTTTGCGACCACGAATATCAAATTAGCCAAATGGGGAATCACAGCTTTTATTGTGGATACCACAATGGATGGATTTACTAGAAGTGAGGTTCGTGACAAAGTCGGTATGCGAACTACTCCTATGGGAAATCTCTACTTAAAGAATTGCTTTGTCCCTGATGAAAACAGGCTAGGAAGAGAAGGTTCTGGACTTAGTCTTTTCAGCTCGGCGATGGAGTCAGAGCGTGGATATATCTTTGCAAGTCAAATAGGTAGATTGGAGAAACAACTCGAGCTTTCTATAGCTTATGCCAATACAAGAATGACCTTCGGAAAAAGTATTGGTAAAAACCAATCCATATCTAATCGTATTGCCAATATGAGACTTCGTCTGGAAACCTCAAAGATGCATCTTTACAAAGTCGCATACTTGGATCAGCATGACTTGCCTTTGATGAAGGAAGCAGCCATGGCCAAATTATATATCAGTGAAGCATTTGTAGAATCAAGCATGGATTTTATCCGGATATTTGGTGCCAAAGGAGTCGTTACCGAATATGAAGTTGAGCGTGATTTACGTGATGGTTTAGGCGGATTGATTTATTCTGGTACTTCAGATATTCAGAGAAATATTATTGCCAAATTGGATGGCTTGTTATGAATTCAACTACTGAAATATTAAGTAGACTCGTATCTGTAGTTGCTTCGACAACTCCTGATAAGGTTGCTTTCAGTAGTGTTGACGGCAAGATTACCTACGGTGAGTTAGACAGAAAGAGCAACCAATTGGCAAATTGGCTTGTAACTCACGGTGTGAGTAAGGGTGATCGTGTAGGAATACTTATAGGGAAAAATATTTTCACAGCTTATGCTATCTACGGAATTCTAAAGGCAGGTGCAGTGCTTGTGGCTCTAGATCCAAGTCAAACTACTGAAAGAATTGACGCTATTATTGCAGATTGTGATATTGAAGTGATTATTTCAATCTCTGCACATCAACGAGTTGTTAATCATATAAATACAAAAAAAATAACTGTATTAGGGTCTAATCAAGGTTTCTCTTGGGAAGAAGTTTTTACCCAAGCTAGCGATACAACTTTAGAATTAACCATTAAACCTTCTGATCAGGCTTACATACTTTATACTTCTGGATCCACGGGGGAGCCAAAAGGAATTGTCCACACCCACGCCAGCGGTATGGCTTATGCAAGGCAATCCTCACTCCTTTACGAAGTATCTCCAGACGATGTAATTGGGAATGTTGCATCACTTCATTTTGATCAAAGTACCTTTGGCTATTTCTCAGCGATGTATGCTGGCTGCAGTTCTTATATTTTCGGAACAAGCGAATTGGTGATGCTAGGTAGCTTTTGCGAAGCTGTTAGAACGAATAGCATTTCAATACTATATTCAGTTCCATCCCTTTTCATTGCTTTAGTTTCAGGTAATTTTGATCTCAACTTCCCATCCGTAAGATGGATCAAATACGGCGGAGAGTCTTTTCCCCCGAATAAATTAAATGAGTTGCATTCAAAGATTCCTCAAGCTAAACTTTCAAATGTATACGGTCCTGCAGAGGTAAATCAGTGTACTTATTTCAACTTTAAGGGTCCAGTTGATCCGGAAAAAGAAGTTCCAATTGGTCGAGTTTGGGATAATACCTCCTATTTGATTTTGGATGAAACTAATCAGCCCGTCCAGCTAGATGAGCAAGGAGAATTATTGATTCACTCTGCCACCATGATGTTGGGCTATTGGAATAATGACTCTTTGAATGAAAAGTCATTTTATCTAGCCAACATCGAAGGAAAACACATTAAATTTTACAGGACCGGTGACTTCGTTTATTTAAACAGAAATGAAGAACTTGTCTTTGTAGGAAGAATGGATAGACAGGTGAAAATTAGTGGAATAAGAGTAGAACTTGGTGCCATAGAGCAGGTTTTCAGAAAATGTGAGGAAGTAAAAGATGTGGCTGTTTTCACTTCAAAATCAAATGGAATGAGAGAACTTTGCGCGGCTATCGTTCTAGCAGAAAGCTCCTATGAACTAGAAAACCTAAGAAAAAAGCTTTTCAAACTATTGCCTAAAACAAGTATTCCCAAACACCTTTTCGCAGTGCAATCCCTACCTCATTCGGATAATGGCAAAGTGCACTACCGGAAGTTGGAAAAACAGTTTTCAAATTGAAATACCCTCGCTTTAAAATTTATGCTTAGTCAGGATCAAATTAATCAGTTCGAAAAGCAAGGCTTTCTACATCTAGCTAGTTGGTTGGAGGGAGAAAAACTTGAGCAAGTTATTCAGGCTATTGAAAAAATAGAGCAAATGGATGGCCCCGAGTTTTTTAGAGAAAAGACTTCTAAGAAAATCAGGACTGTATTTGCTCCGGAAAAATTCGATTCCTCTATTTTGGATCTAATAAAGAATTCTCCGCTTCCTTACGAAATAAAGCAGCTTTTAAAGTCAGACTTTTACCTTTTCCAATCAAAACTTAATACTAAAGCATGCCTCGAATCGGGGGTGTGGAGTTGGCATCAAGATTTTAAGTTTTGGAGAGAAGATGGAATGTTGGAACCAAAAGCTTTAACGGTTGCGATAATGCTCACTGATGTAGATGTGGCAAATGGACCGATCTTGGCCATTCCCTCCTCTCAACAGGAAGGTGAGGTAAACTCTTATCTGAATAACCCTGATGGTGTGCATGATGAGAATCTGAAATATATGATCAGTCAAAGTACCTTAGCCAGTATGGTGGATAAGTATAGTCCAATTATCCCATTTACAGGAAAAGCAGGTGATGTGCATATTTTCCACTGTAATTTGCTTCATAGCTCGTACCAAAACATGGGTGTGGTGGATAGAAAACTACTTATGTTTACCTTCAACCCTATCGAAAATATCCAAGAAGTCTCAGATCCAAGACCTGAATACATGGTCAAGAGAGACACATCAGCAATAAATCCAAACTAATGCTCGAACAAATTACAAACTATATAAATAAGGAAATTGATATTCTTGTCAGCCAAGAAGAGGAATTGCTTAGTAGTGGATTGATAGATAGCATTACTATTATGAAACTTATTGCTCATTTGGAGGAAACCTATCAGATCAAAGTTCCACCTCAGGATATGGTCATTGAGAATTTCAATACCGTTTCATCTATTAGAGATTACATTGCCCAACAGCAGAATAAATAATAAGCAGATTGCAACTATCAAAGGATTCGAGCACTAGCCTCACAGGAAGTCAACAAAGTATTTGGGCAAGTCAAAAATTCAACCCAAGCTCAACAGCAAATTATCTTCCCCATACATTTGAGTTTAGCGCAGCTATAGACCAAGAAGCTTTTAGCAAAGCTTTCAATCAACTTATTGCGCAAAATGACAGCCTAAGAACCGTCTTTCAAGAAGATGAAGATTCTAATGTGGCACAAATCGTTTTGGACACCATAGAATTTATTTTATCTGTAGAAGAACTTGGTGAGCAAGACTCTGATTCTTTTATCAATCGTCGGGTACAAACTACCCTAGATCTACAAATCAGATGCTTTGATTCGATTTTACTGAAGGTCAGTGATGATAAGTTTATTTGGTACCTCAATATCCATCATATTCTTGCCGACGCTTCCACATTTAAAGTGCTTTTTGATGAAATGTCTAAGCTTTATGAAGCTGAGCTAAAAGGTGAAAAAATTGAAGTCAATAATAAGACAAGCTTTGAATCTTATCGAGAGTTTGAATCCAAAAAAAGAGAAGACAAGAATTCGACAGCGGCAGATTACTGGAAATCCAAAGGACAATTTCCAAGTAAGAACTTATCGCTTTATGGAAACCAAAAAGGCTTATCCAATTCTAAAGCTACCAGAGTAAGAATCCCATTTTCTGAAGATTTAAAGACCCTTTTTGAAGAAAAGCTTACTACCGATGGGTATCGCTCTTTTAATCCAGATCTGACAAAATTCACTATTTGGGCAACACTATTTACAGCCTTTATTTCCCGGATAACAGCTGAGTCCGTGATTAGAATTGGAAGCCCCTTTCCTAATCGAAACCTAAGCAAATTCAAGAATACAGCAGGGTTACTAATTGAAGTGCTCCCCATAGACATTCAAGTAGATTCTGAGGATACATTCAAAAGTCTATTTGAAAAGGTTAGACAGGAGTTATTTGACTTCTTTAAGAATGGTTATCCTGGTGCACAGACCATGGAAAGTTCTCGGGGAATCCACCTGATCGTAAATTATATCCCTCTTTATTTTGGAGATTTTGGCACTATTCCGACGAAGACAAATTGGCTATTTCCAGATCAACTAGACTCTGGTCATCAGGTACGTTTTCAGGCGTTTGATTTCAACAATCAAGCTAATCTGGATTACTATTTCGATATCAATGAGGCTTACTTAACTCCAACTCAGGTGGAGCTTCTTCCTCGTCACTTTGAAAAACTAGTTAAAGGATTTATTGCTGACGATCAATCAAAAATCACTGAAATAGGCTTAGTATCTGCTCAGGAAAAGGATAACCTAATTTCAAATGGTGACTTCGAAAAGCTAGCTATTCCATCTCTTGATGATATGCTCAGAAGCTCATTTGAACAGAATTCAAATGTTACTGCGTTAGTGTTTGGAGAAGCTAGGCTCAGCTACCAGGAGCTAGAAACTTTAGTAAAAAAGGCAAGTCAACTCCTTAAAAATAAAGGCGTTAATCCTCAGGATATCGTAGTACTTCACAAGCATAGATCTATAGAGTTTGTGCTATTCGTTCTCGCTGTCTTAGACTTGAAAGCAACATTTGTCCCTGTCCCGGTGGATCTTCCCAAAAAACGGGTGGAAGGTATTTTGAAGGACTTAAAGCCTAGAGTGATTATCAGTGCGTCCCAGGAATTTGATGTTGATCAGCAGGTTATTGATATAAGTATTGAGGAGATTAAATCCCTTGAGCCGCTAGGTCAAGATTTGGCAACAAAAGCAGATTTTGATAGATCTGCCTATATTTTATTCACTTCTGGTTCTACGGGTGTTCCCAAAGGTGTTGAAGTTTCTTTAGCTTCTCTTTCAAACTATGTGGTCGAAGCGCGAAACTTATACAGCAGAGATGAGGCGGTTGGTATGCCTTTCTTTACTTCAATCGGTTTTGATTTAACGATCACTTCTCTTTTTTTACCACTAATCACAGGTGGTACTATCCATATTTACCCTGAAGGAAAATCTGGTCCAGATGTTTCTATTTTGGAAGTCATTAAAAATCAGGAGATAAATACCATAAAGCTGACTCCCTCCCACGCGAAAATCATTCAGGAAAACGCCTTAAGTAAATCCAATATTAGAACTGTGATTTTCGGAGGGGAAAACCTGAAAACAAGTCTTGCAAAATCTATCCAATCGAATCTCTCAGAAGGGTCCGAAATATTCAACGAATATGGCCCAACTGAGGCTACTGTGGGTTGTATTGTACATAAATATGAATGTTCTGAAGAAAGCAATTCTGTTCCTATTGGCAAATCAATTGCTGGTTGCTTCTTCTATATTTTAGACGAGGGATTGAATCCGGTACCTCAGGGAGTGCAGGGTATATTATACCTAGGTGGTCATGTTTTAGCGAAGGGATATTGGAATAATGCTGCTAAAACATCCGAGTCTTTTATAAGTGATCCTTTTCAACCTGATCAAAAAATCTATAAAACTGGAGACTTGGTACGACTCAATGCTTCAGGGATTTTAGAATATTTCGGTAGAGTGGATGAGCAAATAAAGCTCAATGGAGTCAGAATTGAAGCTGGAGAACTTGAAACATTAATGAATCAGTTCTCTACTATTGAGGAGGCCCATATTGTGGTGGCAGATTCGAATAGTGATTTGTTTGAAGCTCCAGATTTTCATTGCAAAAACTGTGGGATTCCTTCGAACTATCCGGATGCTGTTTTTAATGAAGAAGGTATCTGTAATCTCTGTGAATCCTTTGAGGAATATCAAAAAAACGTTTCCTCCTATTTCAAATCAATGGACAACCTCAGGTCAGAGATTTTGGGCTTGTCCAACCATGGGGAAAAAGAGTATGATTGCTTAATGCTACTAAGTGGCGGAAAAGACAGTAGCTATGCGTTGGCAAAACTGGTAGAGCTTGATCTAAAAGTTCTTGCTTGGACCTTGGACAATGGTTTTATCTCGGACAATGCCAAAGAGAACATCAACAATACGGTCACTAAACTTGGTGTAGATCATATCTATGGGCGCACAGATGCCATGAATGCAATATTCAGGGATAGCTTGGAGAGACATCAAAATGTCTGTAATGGTTGCTTTAAAACTGTTTATACGCTCAGTACCCAATTAGCCTTGGAGAAAAATATCCCGGTTATTGTGACAGGTTTATCTAGAGGACAGTTTTTTGAAACAAGATTGACAGAAGAACTTTTCTTAAAAGATCATTTTGACCCAAAGGATATTGATAAAATCATCCTTGAAACCAGGAAATCATATCATAGAAGTAAAGACGCCGTCAGTGAATACCTAGACGTATCCATGTTTGAGACTGATGAAGTATTCAGCAAGGTTTCTTTTGTGGATTTCTACCGCTTCAGTGACGTGAGTCTATCCGAAATGTACGAATACCTCGAAAATACAATTGGCTGGCAGCGACCTAAGGATACTGGGCGTAGTACAAATTGTATTATCAATGATCTTGGGATTTTTGTCCATAAAAGGAAAAAGGGATACCATAATTATGCCTTTCCGTATAGTTGGGATGTCCGAGTTGGGCATAAAAAACGTGAAGAAACGATCGACGAGCTTAATGATGAGCTTGGAGTTGAATCTATCAAAAAACTCATGGATGAAATCGGGCTGGAAGAGCAGGATGATTCCAAAGAGATCAGAGCCTATTTCAAAGCGTCCTCCCAGGTCAATAAAAATGAGTTGGTGGACTATCTGAAGGCATATTTGCCAGCTAATATAATTCCTTCATCCTACATTCAAATCGACTCCTTTCCTTTAACCTCCAACGGTAAAGTAGACAAGCAGGCTCTTTTGAGAAAAGAAACCAAAAGCGCAACTCCAAAATCTACACCTATAATAAAACCAAAAAACAAGATTGAAGAACTCGTACATAGTACTTGGTGCACAGTTTTGAAAATGGATGCTATCGATGTTACAGATTCATTTATCCCACTAGGCGGAAATTCTCTTTCGGCTATTCGTATCGTTTCACTTTTAAGTAAACGCTTGAATCTGGAGATTTCTATCCAAGACTTTTTTGAGCAAGACTCTATCAGGAAACTATCGGCTGGCATAGAAGGAGAGATAAAAAAGCGAATGGGGATTTCATAAAGTCAGAAATTTCAACTTTTGAGACTTCAATTTTTTAGCCGGCAAAAAATATGTCTCGAAAAGTTTTAGCTTTAAGACTTTATGAAAATCAATCTTAAATCACTAGGGCTTTACTTTGGGCCATTAGCTTTTATAGTAATTAATTTTTTTGTTGAGTTCAATGGCTTAAACGCGTCTGCTCAATCTATGCTAGCATTAGCTGCTTGGATGGCAATCTGGTGGATTTCTGAAGCCTTACCTATTGCAGCAACTGCTTTTCTCCCATTGATATTGATGCCCTTACTAGGTATTCTGCCTATCGCTGATGTGTCTGAAAACTACATGCATCCTACAGTTCTGCTATACATGGGGGGATTTTTGTTGGCTACTGGAATAGAAAAGTGGAGCTTACACCGCAGAATCGCTTTAAATATTATAAATCTCATAGGAACAGATCTTCGAAAGATCGTTCTGGGATTTATACTTGCCACTGGAATCCTTTCGATGTGGATATCCAATTCTGCAACTTCTCTTATGATGTTGCCTATTGGTTTGGCTGTGGTAAATCAGTTTAAAGATCAACTTGGACCTTCTAAACTAGCTATTTCTGAAAATCTAGGTAAAGCTATCATGCTCGGAATTGCCTACAGTGCATCCATCGGAGGCGTAGCAACATTGATCGGAACACCGACGAATATCATTCTAGCCAGCGTAGTTTCAGACTTGTATGGCTACGAAATTGGCTTTAACGAATGGATGTTATTTGGCTTGCCTCTATCTGCAGTGATGCTTTTTATATGCTGGTATTACCTGGTGAATTTTTCTAATCCCCTACCCGACCGCTTTAGTTTAAGTGATGGGAAAAGTATTATTAAAACCCAGTTAACTGCCTTAGGAAAAATCACTTATGAAGAGAAAATGGTGATGATCGTTTTTGGTTTAGTCTGTTTTGCATGGATTACCAGATCTTTCTTATTGCAGCAATTTTTACCGGGCTTGGATGATACGATTATAGTACTGATTGGTGTAATAGCCTTGTTTATTATCCCTTCCTCAAAAGATGATGAACGAATTTTGGACTGGAAAACAGCGGAGCGAATTCCATGGGGAGTATTGATCCTTTTTGGTGGTGGTTTAGCTTTGGCGGCAGGTTTCAAGGAAACAGGTCTGGCCGAATGGATCGGAACGAGATTTACATTAATCGAAGGTATTTCATTCTTCCTTTTACTAGTGATTATCATTGCTTCTGTCAACTTCCTTACCGAGGTGACATCCAATGTAGCCACTGCTTCCATGTTGCTTCCAATACTTGCGTCTGTGGCAGTGAAGCTTGATTTGCATCCTTTTGGATTGATGGTTGGTGCTACCTTGGCTGCAAGTTGCGCATTTATGCTTCCGGTGGCGACCCCTCCAAATGCCGTTGTTTTTGGATCTGGTTACCTTCAAATGAAGGATATGGTGAAAGCAGGGTTTTGGCTGAATATCATGTCGATCATTCTGGTGACGTTAATGGTGTATTTTGTCCTTCCGAGTATGTGGAAAATTGATTTGTTGAGCAATCCCTTTTGATTTGAGATTTACGCCATTTCCGAAGTTGGGTAAATCAATTTGTACTTCAGGCTTTGTCGTATTTCCATACTTCATTATTCGGAGTTTATTATTCAACATTCATTATTACTAGTGAGCCAATGTCGATTAATCAAGCTGAGCGAAGTTGAAACCTAGATTTTTTTCTTAAACCTCAATCAAAATTTCAGAAATGTTTAGCCTATAAAACTACCTCCTCTCTCCATTGATCTAGTAAATCCAAAATCGTAATTCGTAAAACCGAAATCCCAACTTCTTATTCATCCCCCGAATTCCCCATTTCGTCCCATACTTTTGCAAAGACTTACAGGCACCACTAATCTTGTCTTATCAATTAGGAAGAGAATTAATGAACACCAAGAAAGTCTTTTATTTGCTGATCCTTTTAGCGCTTATTTATAACATCATCCTGATGTTTTCGGTAGAAAGCGTGGAGACCGAAGGTGCAGAAAAGATTACCTTGAACATTAAGACAAATCTGATTGAACCAAAGTAATTCAAGCAGTTAATTAACAAGTCGATATGAAATCAAAAAGTTATGTTTTTCGGAATATTGAATGGTGGGTTGTCACCCTCATATTTATCATCATCGTGCTCACCAATATCATGGATGGTGTTCATTATGGCCAGATTGAACGGTTTCTAGGGAAAGTATTTATGCCCGTAGTAGTCTATATAGGCTTTTACCTGATGCACTTAGTGATAATACCGAAGTACCTAAGAGACAAAAATGTGGTGCAATTGGTACTTTTCAGTATTCTGACAGCAACCGTAACTGGGGCTTTTTCAGGAATTTGTGCTGCGGGAATGGATACTGATATAGAACGGTTTTTTAGCTTCTATTTTAGCATTTTAGCCCTCTATCCTGGTTATCTATTGACTGTGATACTGGTAAAAAAAATGCTATTGCCGCCAGTTTTCCGGGACTTTCAATTGTATAATGGCGTTAGGCTATTTATGCTACTCGTATTCTCGGTAGTATTTTTGATTGCCTCTAAGTTTTTCGTTAACTCAGGGACTTACATTATACTATTCATAATTTTCCCAAGTATCATTTTCTTTGTCCTATATAATTATCACCTGCTGTACCGAAACAAATTGGCAGGAAATATCAAAGCTTATCGCTGGTTCCTTTGGGGATTGATGGCCGTTATTTCTATTGTGTTTTTTATTATTGCTGTAGAAAATAGTGCAGAAGAAATCTTGCTTTTTGGAGTAGGTATGATCCTTTTACTCCTATTCGTAGTATTCCCACTTTCCAATCTGATTTTTAGAAAATACGAAGATTACATTGGTAAAATTGACACACTTTCTGTCCAAGTAAATCAAAGCACCGCCAACCTGAGTTTCCTTCGCTCCCAGATCAATCCACATTTCCTTTTCAATGCGCTGAACACGCTCTATGGAGCCGCTTTGATGGAAAATGCAGAAAAGACATCCGATGGAATCCAGAAGTTGGGCGATATGATGCGCTTTATGCTTCACGAGAATCAGATGGATAAAATCCCTCTTACCAGGGAAATTGATTACCTGAGAAATTACCTTGATCTCCAGATGCTGAGGTTTAAGAATGAAGAAAATTTAGAGGTGGAAATCAAAATGTCTGATGATATCTGTGAAGGAAGTATCTCCCCTATGCTGCTTATTCCTTATGTGGAAAATGCTTTTAAACACGGCATCAGCACCAAAAGCAAGTCCTGGATAAAGATAAACCTGAGGTGTTTACAAGGTTCAGTTCATCTGGATGTCGTAAACAGCATTCATCCCAAAAAGCAGACGGAAGATCCACGCGATGAATCAGGCATAGGTTTGGAAAATGTCAAGAGCAGGTTGGCGCATTTCTACCCACAAAAGCATAACTTAACCATCGTAGCAAACGATTCAGAACACTTCGTACACCTTTCTGTTCAGTTGTGAAACGGCTAAACAATACTTAAATAATGATTAATTCTATCGCAATAGACGATGAAAACATGGCCTTGGAGGTGATAAAATCTCACGCTTCCAAGGTCCCTTTTTTGGAACTCAGAGCCACTTTTACAGATGCTGTGGAAGGTTTGGAATACATAAAGGCTAATCCTGTAGACTTGATATTCTTAGATATCAATATGCCCGATATTTCTGGGGTGGAATTAGCGGCTCTTCTGCCAAAAGAAACTCAAGTGATCTTTACCACGGCCTATTCAGACTATGCTGTTCAGGGATTTGAATTGGATGCCATCGATTATTTATTGAAGCCTTTCAACCTTGTGAGATTCCTGAAAGCTTGCCAAAAAGCGCAAGAATGGATACAATTACAACCGGGAAACAAGCAGCAATCTCTTTACATCAAAACCTCTGATGGTCAAGTCAAAGTTAAGTTTAAAGACCTTTTTTGTTGTGAGGCTACTGGCAATTATGTGACTTTTCACCTGAGAAATGACAAGCTAATAAGCAGAATTACTTTGCTGGAAATAGAAAAAGAGCTTCCCTCCTCTTTTATTAGAACTCATCGCTCCTATATAGTCAATTCTGAATTAGTGGATAAAGCCGAAAGGCACCAACTAATTCTGGAAGGTCAATCTTTCCCAATTAGTTTATCTTTTGTTGATGAAGTAATGGGGCATTTTGAAAATAGTTGAGTCCAAAAGGTAAACCGTGGCCGAGCTTGCTGTCTTTACTTCGAATTTCTTATTTATAAAGGCTCAATAAAGTCCTTTTTATAAGCCATTGGAGTCTTTCCTATTCTATCTTTAAACTGCTTGTTGAAATTTGACAGAGTAGGAAAGCCACTTTCATAGCAAACCTGACTGATATTCAAATCTTCATCCTGCAGTAACTTGCGGGCATTGCTAATACGTACATCACCTACAAAATCAGAAAAGGATTTATTTACCCGAGTTTTAAAATATCGGCTAAAAGCACTTTCAGACATATTAGCTATTGATGCAACATCACTCAGCGTGATTTTTTCCTTGAAGTTTTTTAGTACATATTCCAATATCTCAGAGATCTTATCCTTTTCGTGTGCTGTATAGTTACTCTTATAGTCTGTATTTGTAATTGGATGTAATTCGGAGCTATGCGCCAATACGTCAAGAATCTCTAATAATCCTATAATACTTGCGCCTCCTTTGAGATGAACCAACTCTTTCATCATCTTCATCACTTTTTTATTAGTCTGACCAGTAACCTCAAGGCCTCGATCAGCCCGGGCAAGAAGTTTACCTATCTCTTCAAACTCCTCTTTTTGCAAAGCATCTTTACCCAAGAAACTCTCTGGAAAGTAGATTACGATGTCATGGGTATCTAAATTATTTTCTGGGTCGAAATAAGCATTATCACTCCTCCATACATGTGGAAGATTAGGACCAGTCAGGACTAAGTCACCTTCTTTGAAAGGCTTCATGTGATCGCCAATGTAACGAGTGCCTCTTCCTTTCAGAATGACATTAAGCTGATATTCTTCATGTGAATGCCAATATTTATCCAGATATGATTCCCGCAATTCTCTAATGACAAATACTTTGTTGCTAGGAATTTTTGATTTCTGCAATGGCTTTTTCATAGGTTATAGCTGATTTACTCTATATATTCATGGATATCAAGTCATAATTAATCATAATTCAGTCATAATTCAAGCTTCTAATACTTTTATTACGGAATTTTTTTATAAAAATTGAATTTTATGAAGTCTTCAAGCATCATCATTTCCCTATACTTTCGGCAGGTGATACATCAAGCTAGTAGTATTACTTAACTTGAAAAATAGAAGATAGTTCTAGACCAGCCTGATAAAAATGGACCTGAAGCAGTGGAAAAAATTAACCAAGACATATTTATAGAACATCATATAAACAAAAAGGTGATAGAATTTATATCACCTTTTTGTTATTTAGATTTAGGTATGTCTTTACCTTCTTTGTAATCCTTACTTACTATCTTCTTTCACTCGTGTACCCTCTGCATCAAACATGCCTAGAAGGTCTCCGTTGGCGTTGTCTGCATCTACTTTTTTCAGAAATAAGGTGACATCGTAACCGCTAATGTTAAATGATGTATTGATTACATCTCCATTAATAGTAGCAGAACTCATTTTTTTCTCTTCTGTAGCTCCTTCTTCCAGAAAATAACCCGTGGTCTTCCCGTCAATTGTTTCAAACCGAATAGGGATTGTAGCATCCCCTTCAGGAGTACCTTTAATTAAAACATTCCACTTGCCTTCAAAATATTCCGGTGAGGAAACTGAAGCAGCGAGAACAAAGCTAAGGGAAAGCAAGAAAATGATGCTAGCTAAAATAAGTTTGTTTGATTTCATACCTGGTTCTTTGATTAAATTATTAATCTCTCAATATAATGAAATGATTATTTGGTTTTCTGAAAATATCAATGGATTTATGCCTTTTTTACGAGATAAAGTCAAATAAAGTATTGTTGATTCAATTATTAAAAGAATATTTGGTACCTTATCTTAACCTGATTTTGACTTATTTGATGATCATTAACCTGCAACTGATAGAAATACACTTTAAAGTCAAGTCATCAAGAAGACTAAAACGTTTCCACAAATCAAAGCTTGGTGCCAATCAGTAACAGAAGAGTGAGCGGAGCTCCATTCAAAGTATTCCTCACTACTTTCTTCAATTGAATTAGAAAGATACCCGCTTAAATAATGTGTGCTGCAATTGATTAGGAAATACGGAAATAGAATCAATTCAGGATATAGAAACTAAGAAAATTTGAATTCTTAAAATTAACTTATGATCAAAATACATTCATTGGCTTTAGTTATTCTACTACTTTTTTCTTGTCAAGAGCCAGAGGATCCGCGTTTATCCGTCATTCCGGAAAATGGTATTGAAATAGGTGATCAGATTTGGATGAAAAAGAATCTAGGGTTAAAGAAATTCAAAAATGGTGATGATCTCTTTCACGCTACTAACCAAGGAGATTGGGAAAGAGCTTATTTAGAAAAAGTACCTGCTTGGTCTTATTATGAAAATTTAGAAGAAAATGGAAACGTATACGGATTAATCTATAATTACTATGCAATTGTTGATGCTAGAGGATTAGCACCCGAAGAATGGAAAATCCCTACGATATCTGATTGGAATGATTTATTTAATTTCAACGGAGGGACTCTTGAAGCAGGTAAAAAACTCAAAAGCACGGGTTACTGGATAAATAAACCTGGAACAAATACAAGCGGATTTAATGCACTTCCTGGAGGAGAAAGATACATTGGTGGTTACTTTGGTTCAAAAGGGTTAATCGCTTCCTTTTGGACATCTACCACTGAAAAATCTGGAGATATTATAACTGTAGGAATTTCAGATCTTTCCGAAGACTCTAAAATTTTTGTTTCAACTTCAAATGCTGACTATTTTTCTCCTTCTCAAGAACTTCCAGGCTTTTATTTAAGATGTATCAAAGACTAGTAGTCAATGAACTCTATTTATTGGTTTTCAGGTTGAAAACTAACGAATAAAAATTAAAACTAGAAAATCTGCTTTATGCCCTAAAATACAAAAAGGGAAACATTGCTGTTTCCCTTTTTGAGCCTCCTATCGGGATCGTCCCGATAACTATCGCGGACAATGACCTACTGATATTTACTTATACCTTAGGCGTAATTTTTCAGTAATTTCTGGGTACTTTATAATATTCTCCAAATAAACTCTGGATTTTGATTTTTTGATATGAGATTCTATTCTAACCGCCTGTGCTCTAGTTTCACATTCCAACGAAAAATATAGGCTCCAATCATTTGTAATTTTGGTAGAAGCAGACTGAAAAATATGTGAATTATGCTCTTCAATTCTACGACCAAAATCTTCCGATTGACCAATGTAGAATTGATCTATTTTTACTGAATACAGAATATAGACAACAAACATATAGGTAACGTTTGATGCCCTAAAATACAAAAAGGGAAACATTGCTGTTTCCCTTTTTGAGCCTCCTATCGGGATCGAACCAATGACCTACTGATTACAAGTCAGTTGCTCTACCAGCTGAGCTAAGGAGGCTTATTCCCTTATTGTGATGCAAATATAGCCGTTCACTTTATTTGCTCCAAACCCTCACAAAAGAAAAATCCTATCTTCCTTATTCTGAGTGAGAAAAATTTAAAACTCCCTTAATATTGACAGCTTACTCTTCAGTTTTTCGATCTCTTCTTCTGCTTTTTGGATCTTCACATCAAACTGATCTTTCAATTTATCAGCAGTCTTGGAGGCAGCAAAGAATTCCAAATTGTTTTTCCACAAGGTGATGTTATTCTCCAATTCAGAAATTTGCTTACGTATTCCGTGTTCTTTTTTATTCAGTGTTTTTACAGCGTTTGGATCCGATTGGAGTCTGTTCAGATTTAACCTAAATAGGAATTCCTCTCTTCCAGCTCCTTCAGGACTCAACTTTTCTAGATAAAGATCCACAGCAGTTTTGAATTGAGACTGAATCTCTTTCATGGATTTTCTAGGTACAAAACCCAAATCATTGAACTCCCCTACCAACGTGGTCAATTCATCCTCAGATACTTCTCCACTTTTAGCGGAATCAGTAATTTGCTTACAAATTGCCTGTTTACTTGCAAGGTTCTCTTCAAACTCAGCATTGGACTGCTTATTTGATTCTCTTCTATTGTCAAAGAAAGTATCACAAGCAAGTTTAAAACGCTTATAGAGACTATCTCTACTTTTTTCAGGTGTTGGGCCAAGCTTTTTCCAATCTTGCTGAAGTTTCACCAAAGCATTAGCGGTATTCTGCCAATCTGTATTGTCTTTTAATTCTTCTGCTTTGCTAATTAGCTCTTCTGCTTTAGCTTGGTTTGTTGCACGGATTTCATCAAGTTCTTTGAAGAACAAATTCTTGTTGTGGAAGAATTGCTTGAAAGAAGCCCAAAATGACTTATTTATATCCTTTCCTGCTTCTCTAGGTACAGGGCCTATTTTTTCCCAATTTTTTTGAATTTCTAAGATCTCCTTAGTCTTGGCATTCCACTCACGAATTCTATCTGCCTTAAATTCAGCAAAAGGCTTCAAAGATTCAATTAGTGCTTCTTTTTGATCCTGATTTGCTTTGAAAACTTCTTTTTGACCTTCATAGAAATCCTTTCTACGATCGTAAACTGCATCAGAAGCAGCTTTAAATTTTTGCCACAATGCCTCTTGCTCTTCCCTAGGAACTGGGCCTATATGCTTAAATTCCTCATGAAGCTCGTTCAGCGCTTTGATTGCATCTTTAAGATCTTTCACGTCTTTTAATGCAACGGCTTTATCAACAAGCTCCAATTTACTTTCTAGATTTTTCTTACGATCAAGCTCTTTTAACTCAAAATAGATACTTCTATTATCATAAAAGCGGTCCATCAAAGCATTGTAGCTTGCCCAAAGGCTTCTATTCTGTGATGCTGGTACTTGACCAATACTTTTCCACTCTTCTTGTAAGGCTTTTATCGTCGCCATACTTAAAGTAGTTTCCTCGCCGTCGACTAGATCTCTAAGTTTATTTAGCAACTCTGTCTTCGCCGCCAAATTGGATTCTTTTTTCTTTTCTGCTTCTTTGCGAAGGGCTCCTAGTTGATGACGATATTCGTAATAATATGTATTGAACTCCTTTTCTTCGTCACTTGGACGGAAATCAAAATCGTCTTCTGCACCTCCTTCAGCTTTAAATTTCTCTAAAGCTTCATCCTTTTCCTTATGCGTATATTCATCAAAAGCTGCCTTGATTTCATGGACAAGCTTGTCAATTCTATAGATATTCTCTTGCTTAACCTTACTTTTTAGTAAAGCCACAAGTTCTATTTTAGAAAGTGTAGAGACATCAATCCCCTCATCATGATGATCGTCTTCTTCATCCTCTGAATCACTGTCTTCGGATTCTGAGTCAGCATCATCAGTTGCTGAAGCAACTACTTCAGCTCCAGAATCAACTTGTTCAGCAGGCTCAGGAGAAGTTGATTGCTCTTCTATTGGAGCTTCTTCTACAACTTTGGGCGACACGGCTGCAGGTGTAATTGGAGCTTCGGCAATTTGTTCTTCAACAGCCTCTACAGGTTCATCTGCTTCTACAGATTCCTGAGTTGATTCAGCTTCCACATCGTTCTCCGGAGTTGAGTCTACCCTAGGTGAAGTTTCTGTTATCTGATCTTCCGTAGTTTCTTCGTTAGTTTCAGATCTAATTTCCTTTGCGATACCCTTTACCTCTTCAGAACTGGAGGCTTGAGTCACCTTGTCCTTGTCGGACAAATCATTACTTTTATCAGTCATAAAAACAGTACTATTAGGCGGCAATATGCGCAAAAGTAGGGATTTTGCCTAATTTAATCTTGGATCTAGGGGATAATTTGCTATTACTTTAAACTCTCCTCCCATATTCTTGAGTAGGTTTTTCCAAAGCTCTTCAGGTGTAAAATCAAAAGTTTTTTCATCCAGATTTTCTCTACAAATAATCCAAGTTTCCTCTGATAATTCATCATCCAATTGATCAGAACCCCATCCACTATACCCTAGAAAAAAACGTACTGACTCAGGGTCAAACAGTCCAAGTTTTAATTTCTCAACTAAAGAGTCATAGTCTCCGCCCCACCATATATTTTCACCCAAAGAAATACTGCCATCCAATGCCTTTTCCCCGACATAGATAAAATGTAGGGTATTCTGTTCTACTGGCCCACCTACAAATACTTCTTTGTCCAAAAATCCCAGGGCTTCCACAAGTTCCCCCAATTTAAGTATTGATGGTTTGTTGATAATAAGGCCAAAACTACCTTCTTCGGAATGTTCACAAAGTAAAACCACAGAGCGAACAAAATTTTCGTCTTGCAAAAATGGCTCGGAAATTAAAAGATCACCAGCCTTAGGGTTACGTTGTTCATCTTTACTCATTCGCATCTAAATTCTAAATTCTTGAAAAATATAGATCATAATTTTTTAAATGCAATGGCTATGGTAATTTTATATCAAAGAATTTATTGATTATAATCCATCTATGGACATCTCAGCAATACGTAAAGACTACACCATTAAATCTCTGGATATCAGTGATGTAAACGTAGATCCAATCATCCAATTCAAAGCTTGGTTTGAAGAAGCTGTAATAGCTCAAGTTCTCGAAGTTAATGCTATGACTGTTTCTACAATTGGCTTAGATGGGGCCCCAAATGCCAGAATTCTTCTATTGAAAGGCATCGATACCGGTTTTGTTTTTTTTACCAACTATTCTAGCGAAAAAGGAAAAGAACTTGAAAATCACAGTTTAGCTTCTTTAACTTTTTTTTGGCCCGAACTTGAGCGGCAAGTGAGAATTCGTGGAAAAATTGAAAAAGTAACAGCTGAAGAATCAGATTTATATTTTTTCTCTAGGCCTATAGGTTCACAAATTGGAGCCTGGGTATCACCACAAAGTCAAGTAATCGATTCAAGGGAAGACCTTAATGACCGGCTAACAGTATTCGAAAAACAGTTTACTGAAAATAGTATATCACGACCACCGCATTGGGGTGGGTACAGATTACTTCCAAATACAATTGAATTTTGGCAAGGGAGACCGAGTCGACTACATGATCGGATAAAATACGTACAGAAAGGTGATAATTGGGAAATCGTAAGATTGGCTCCCTAATTACTTTAGGTCAAAAAGATTATCACTTCCTATCATTCGTTCTACTGTGAAGCCTTCTCCATATTTCACTAGAATCTTGTGCCCAAATTCCCGAGCTCTAGCTTCTATGAATGGCAGAAATTCTGGATCTGAAATGAAACTGGCTGGTTCTTCGCTGGCTGGATCGTAAAACTGAGATTGGAATGCTAGAATACTATCAATTTTGGTTTGCCAATGCGGCGTAATATCCATCACAAAATCAGGCTCTATGTAATTGTTTTGAATGTAGTGATAAACAAATTTTGGTCTCCACGCCACTTGATCCACCCCGTTTAGCTGGGTTTTGATTTTACGAAGTCCGCTCATAAAGCATGCTGTACTAGCCAAATTAGAGCCTTTACCGTGATCAGGATGCCTATCAGAAACGGCATTAGCCAGTACAATCTCGGGTTGATATTTTCTGATCATCTCGATCAATTTCAATTGATGAGGTTCATCATTTTGAAAATAAACATCCTGAAAACCTAAGTTTTCTCTTGCTGAAAGTTGTAAAATTTTACTTGAAGCTTCGGCTTCCTGAAGGCGAATTTCAGGAGTACCACGTGTTCCCATCTCTCCTTGAGTAAAATCAACAATTCCAACTTTATGTCCTTTAGCTACATGGGAAGCAATTGTACCAGAACAACCTAACTCAGCATCATCGGGGTGTGCGGAAAAAACTAATATATCCAGCTTTGTCATTTTTTACTTTGGCTAGCGAACACGGAGGTTCTGTCCTATTCTTAATATTGTACGAGTTGAGATTCCATTTAACCTAGTTAGCGCACTTACTGATACACCATACTTTCTGGCTATAGAACCCAAATTTTCTCCCTTTTTTACTTTGTGATACGCATTTGTTCTCGCTTGAACTATATTACCAAAAAGCTCAGGGGTTATTAAATAATTTTGACTTCGGATTTTATATTCCGGAAAATCGTAAACTTTTTCTGCATCAAAGGCTAAGCCTCTATAGCGGAGTTCATAATGTAAATGTGAACCCGTACTTCTACCCGTATTCCCTCCTTTGGCTATTAGATCACCTGCTTTTACTTCTTGCCCAATATCCACTAGTTGTTTGGATAAATGACCGTAAAGAGTTTCTAGGCCATTTTTATGTCTGATAACAATGTAATAGCCATAGCCATATCTATCGTAAGATTTCACACGGACGATACCATCAAAACCACTATAAACAGGGTCTCCAGTATTCAAATCCAAATCTGTACCGTAATGCCATCTTCTCCACCGGTAACCATATGGAGAAGTCACTGGAGTTGTTTCTAGTGGCATTTTCCAATTATATCCAAAAAACTCATCGTATAGACGAATATTTACTGAATCGGTAAAGGTTTTTGGATCAAAATTATAAATATCAATTTTGTTAGAATCCCAGGAAGAATAATACTCAAATGCTGTCACCCATATACTGTCAATTTGGATTTGCTCGGATACTTTTATCAGCTGATTTGTGGGTGCCCAAATCATAATATCCTGATCTTCACTAATGATAGACCTCACTCTTCCAAGGTTTACATTATTTTCAAAAATAATAGAATCTGTTACGGACGATAATGACCTAAGATAGGATTCCTGATCAAACCCCCTCAGTTCGATATTCTTCCTTTCTTGGCCTGCTCCAGCAGGTGGTGTCGTATTATTTTTCTTGATAATCTTTGGAAAAATTTGAGCATTGGCATTTAAAGCGCCAATGCTCAGATTTAAACAAAAGACTACAAATAGGATTGAATACCTCATCTATTAGGTTTAATCATTCTCGAACTCAGCCAAATATCGCTCAGCATCCAAGGCAGCCATGCAGCCCGTACCAGCAGCTGTTACTGCTTGTCGGTAGATGTTGTCTTGCGCATCTCCACATGCAAAAACTCCTTCAACGTTGGTTTTGGTACTTCCTGGGATAGTTTTGATATAGCCGGCTTCATCCATATGAATATAATCTTTGAAGATGCCGGTGTTTGGTTCATGTCCAATAGCAACAAAGAAGCCAGAAATAGCGATTTCTGATTTTTCTCCGGTTTTATTGTTGAAGATCCTTACACCATTTACTTCATCATCTCCCAGGATCTCATCAGTCTCAGTATTCCAGAGAATTTGAATCTTAGGATTATTCATCACACGTTTTTGCATGATTTGGGATGCGCGCATCTCATCTTTACGGACAAGCATGTAAACCTTACTACAAATATTTGAAAGGTAGGAGGCTTCCTCACAAGCAGTATCCCCTGCTCCTACTATTGCGACTTCCTGGCCACGGAAAAAGAAGCCATCACAAACTGCACAAGCAGAAACACCTTTTCCATTCAATCTCGTTTCACTTTCGATTCCTAGCCATTTAGCTGATGCGCCTGTTGAAATCAAAACCGTATCAGCATGAATAGTGACTTGCTCATCTATGACTACAGTATGAGGTTTTGTGGTAAAATCAACACTTGTCGCCAAGCCATATCTAACTTGAGTACCAAAACGCTCTGCTTGTTTCCTAAAGTCTTCCATCATCTCCGGCCCGGTAACACTATTTGGGTATCCTGGATAGTTTTCGACGTCATTGGTAATGGTCAGTTGACCACCTGGCTGTCCACCAGTATATAACACAGGAGAAAGTCCCGCTCTAGAAGCATATATCGCTGCAGTATAACCTGCAGGTCCTGATCCAATGATCAAAACTTTTACTTTTTCAATTTCTGGTTTCATTAATAGGTAATATTAAATCGGGCAAATTTTATGATTTCTGCTCTAGTAACAAAGTTGCATCTTGTTAAAATTCCCTAAGCCCAGGCAAATGAGAATTTATTGACTTCTAAAAAACTAAAGCAAAATGTAATGAAATAAAAAAAGGGGGCTTAAGACCCCCTTTGTATTGTGTGCTTGCTTATCCGAGGTAAGGTTTCAGCGTCTTACTACGGGAAGTATGTCTCAGTCGGCGGATTGCCTTCTCTTTGATTTGTCTTACTCGCTCTCTAGTCAGATTGAATTTCTCTCCGATTTCTTCCAAAGTCATGGCATGCTCTCCGTTTAGACCAAAGTAAAGCGTGATTACATCAGCTTCTCTCTGAGTCAAGGTAGAAAGTGCTCGTTGAACTTCCTTACGAAGGGAATCATTCATCAAACCATCATCTGGCTTTTCATCACCGTCATTTTCCAAAACGTCCAAAAGGCTGTTTTCTTCACCTTGTACGAATGGCGCATCCATAGATACGTGACGACCAGAAATCTTCATGGTATCAACAACCTCATTGGCAGTAACTTCTAGAACCTCAGCCAATTCTTCTGGCGATGGCTCACGCTCAAATTTCTGCTCAAGCTCGCTAAAGGTCTTGCTGATCTTATTCAAAGAACCAACTCTGTTCAATGGAAGACGAACAATTCTGGATTGCTCAGCAAGTGCCTGAAGAATTGATTGTCTAATCCACCAAACGGCATAGGATATGAACTTAAATCCACGAGTTTCATCAAATCGCTGTGCAGCTTTGATCAGACCAAGGTTCCCCTCATTGATCAAGTCTCCCAAAGAAAGTCCTTGGTTCTGGTACTGCTTGGCAACTGATACTACAAATCGAAGGTTGGCTTTAGTTAATTTTTCCAGTGCCAATTGGTCACCTTCTCTAATTCTCTTGGCCAGAACTACCTCTTCATCTGCTGTCAACAGGTCAACTTTTCCAATCTCTTGAAGATATTTATCCAGGGATTGACTTTCTCTGTTGGTAATCTGTTTGCTAATCTTTAGCTGCCTCATTCAGGAATATGATTTGTGAAATTTAATAGTTTATGAAAATCAAATTAATCAAATGTTTCGATTAACCTTAAGAATTTGATGTTGGTTTTTCTGGTTTTGGCAATAAGGCCTTTCTTGAAAGCTTGAATTTGCCAGTTTTCTTATCTACATCGATCAATTTAACCTGTATTTCTTCTCCTGGCTCAAGTACACCGTCCATAGTTTCTACACGCTCATGCTTGATCTCGGAGATATGAAGTAAACCATCCTTGCCCGGCATAAATTCCACAAAGGCTCCAAAAGGTTGAATATTTTTTACTTTACCAGTATAAGTCTCTCCTATTTCAGGCTGAGCAACGATCGCTTTGATACGGGAAAGAGCAGCATTAAGTTTATCTTGATTTGCAGAGAAAATATTGATTTTACCCTGATTATCTACTTCTTCGATAACAATAGTAGCTCCAGTATCCTTCTGGATCTCCTGAATTACTTTACCACCTGGTCCAATCACCGCACCGATCAATTCCTTAGGAATCATCATGATAAATGATCTTGGAGTATGAGGTTTCAATTCTGCCTTAGGAGCTGCAAGAGTTTTAGTGATTTCATCCAAAATATGAAGTCTACCATCTTTTGCCTGAAGCAAGGCTTCTTTCAACACAGAATAGTCAAGTCCTTCAACTTTCAAATCCATCTGACAAGCAGTGATTCCTTTAGAAGTTCCAGTTACCTTGAAATCCATATCACCTAGGTGATCTTCGTCTCCCAAAATATCAGATAGGATAGAATATTTACCCGTCTTCGCGTCAGAGATCATACCCATTGCGATACCAGTTACTGCAGATTTGATAGGAATACCTGCATCCATCAATGCCAATGAACCAGCACAAACGGTAGCCATTGAAGAAGATCCGTTAGATTCCAAGATGTCAGAAACTATACGGATAGTGTATGGATTCTCCTCAACTGGAGGAAGTACTTTTTTCAAAGCTCTCATGGCAAGATTACCATGACCTACTTCTCTTCTTCCTGGACCTCTATTTGGTTTAACTTCACCTGTAGAGAAGCCTGGGAAATTATAGTGAAGGTAGAATTTGTTGTATCCTGAGATAGTTGCACCATCCACCATCATCTCGTCCATCTTAGTACCCAAAGTACAAGTGGTCAATGATTGAGTTTCACCTCGAGTGAATACAGCAGAACCGTGAGCAGAAGGTAAATAATCAACTACAGACCAGATAGGTCTTACTTCGTCCAATTTTCTACCGTCCAGTCTCTTCTTCTCATTCAACGTCAAGTTTCTAGCAGCTTCTTTGTGGATTTTACTGAAATATGGACCGATAAGGCTTGCTTCGTATCCGTGATCTTCACCTAAGCTAGCTACGAACTCTTCCTTAATTTCTTTAATTAAAGCAGAACGCTCAGATTTATTTGCGATAAGCTTACCTACGGAAGCATATAGCTTGTCGTAAACATCTGCACGCATTTTATCGAAAAGAGCTGGATCTGACTTCTCGTGATTGTATTCTCTTTTTACTTCTTTGCCTACAAGTCTTGTCAACTCAATTTGAGCTTGGCAATGTCTCTTGATTTCCTCATGAGCATATTGCATCGCTTCCAGCATTTCTTCTTCTTGAATCTCGTTAGCTTCGCCTTCTACCATTAGGATGAAGTCAAGCGAACCTGCCACGATAAATTCCAAAGAAGCCTTTTCTAACTCTAAAGGAGAAGGATTTATTTTCAATTTCCCGTCTATTTTCGCTACGCGAACCTCAGAAATAGGGCCATTGAAAGGAATATCAGACACTGCAAGGGCTGCTGAAGCCGCAAGACCGGCCAATGCATCTGGAAGCACATCATCGTCACCACTGATTAAAGTAATTGCGATCTGAGTATCTGCATGGTAATCATCAGGAAAAATTGGACGAATAGCTCTATCTACAATACGGCTAATCAAAATCTCGTAATCAGAAAGTCTTCCTTCTCTCTTCAAAAATCCTCCTGGAATTTTTCCTGAGGAAGCAAACTTCTCTTGGTAGTCAACTGACATAGGTAAAAAGTCCACCCCTTCTCCAGCTTCCTTCTTGGATACAACTGTAGCCAAAAGCATAGCCTTTCCCATCTTCACTACTACTGAACCATCAGCTTGTTTAGCCAAAGCCCCAGTTTCTATTATAATTTCTCTGCCATCTTCTAGTGTGATGGTCTTGGTGATTAAATTCGGTAACATAAATAATTGTTAGTTTGCGTCGTTAGTGGTAAAAGTTTCGGTATAACCTTAAAAATAAAAAAGTAAGGTTCTCACTCAAGAGAACCTTACTAGATTGGTTATTTTCTGATTCCTAGCTCGGCGATGATTGATCTGTATCGCTCGATTTCTTTCTTGTGAAGGTAATCCAATAGGCTTCTTCTCTTACCTACTAGCTTCAACAAACCAAGTCTTGAGGAGTGATCCTTCTTATTTGACTTCAAATGCTCAGTCAAATGCTTGATTCTGTGTGTAAAGAGGGCAATCTGAGACTCAGGTGATCCTGTGTCAGTAGCAGATTTTAACCGTCCATGATTCTTAAATAACTCTTCTTTAATCTCTGAGGATAAATACATGTTTAGCTAAATTTTGTAAAACAACCACAAAGGTAAGATATATTTTAAGAATATGAAAGCTTAATTCGCTTTTGAGCGAAGAACTTTAATCCTGTTTTGAACACTTTTCCACATGCTCAAATAAAAGTCAGGTTCAAATAATCTGGAGTCTTTTCTGGCCTGCCTCACAAAAAACAACCCAAAGGGAAGTAAGCATAAAATTGAAAACCATGTTCCAAATAAAGGATCTGTAAGCCCTTCTTTGGCCCACTTCTCCCCTGTAATGGTAAGCATGTAATAAATAATGAAGAAAATAATAGATACTAATACAGGCATTCCAAGTCCACCTTTTTTAATAATTGCACCAAGTGGTGCCCCGATCAGAAACATTGCAAAACAAGCAAAAGCCTGAGTGTATTTCTGGTACCATGCTATTTGAAATCTTCTATAGTCTCTTTTATAGTTCTCTATTTCAGTTTTCCTGATAGAAAAGTTGTTTTTCAAACTTCGGGAATTATTCAAAGCCATAGTGACGGCACTTTGCTTAATTCCTCTACCTACGACTAAAGAATCAATCTCTTTTCTTTCCTTATCAGTCAGCGGAGCAGTTCGAGGTGCATTTAATACAATTTTAGGTTCTGACTTTACAGCCGTATCACCCGAAGTAGGTTTATTTTCTACTTGCCCTTTTACAGGGGACATACTACTAGCTGATTCTTTAACGGTTCTACTGGAAGTAGCTTTAACTGACTTTAGTGAAGTGATAGCAGCGTCTTTATCCGATGTTGATAATAATCGAGATTCTGGATTTTCAGTCAAAACAGCACCTGTGTCCTTACTGGTATTGAACTTTAAATTATCCAAAGAATCTTTTAAAGCTTCTTCTCTTCTGAATTTCTCCTGTCTTACAGAGTCATCTATAAATTTACGTTCGGCAATATCAACTGGAGGCTCAAATTTTCTATCTCTAGTAAAAAAGGGATAGATACTTTCAGTACTTTGATAGTTTTGATAAAGCTTATCATTCAACAAAGTATTGATAGAGTCAAGACCAAGTTTGATTTGAGAGATATTTTTGATTGACCGATTAGTTGACCATGCGTCTTCTGCAGTTCTATTAAGTTTAAAGGTATTATTCAGGTCAAATACAATTTCATTTGTATCGAATGAAGTTCTGTTAAATTCTACTGGTTTTTCTTTAATACCCCTAGTTTGCCTCTCTTCACTGTAATTAATTCCTTGGAACAATGAAAGCTTCATGTAATTTTCATTGAAAAAGGGCTCCATCCTACCGGAATCTGCCAGTGTCATATTTAAATTCCCTGAAGACCCGCCTGCATGGCTGTAAATTATAATGTCTTTGAGGCCGTATTCACCTATTTTTTCATTGACCTTAATGCTGTAGCCAGGAATTCCCGCATAGAACACTCCAGCTTTAATATCTAGCGCCGGAGATTTCATTCGAATATCATAGAGCAAACCAAAGGTTTTAAGGTTCACTTTAGGAACGAGGTAATTATTGGAGAGATAAGCGGCAAATGATAAAAAAATTACAAAAACACCAATTGGCCGTAATGCCCGTAATAGCGAGATCCCACTACTTTTGATGGCCGTGAGCTCAAAATGCTCTCCAAGATTACCAAAAGTCATCAAACTAGAAAGTAGTACCGCGAGCGGCAGAGCCATTGGCGAAATACTAATCACAAAATAACCAATCAACTCAGCATAGATCCAAAAGCTCAGACCTTTACCAAAAATCTCATCGAAATACTTCAGCATGTTGACGGTCAACAGGATGAAATCCACGACAATAAAAGTCAATAAAAATGGGCCTAAAAAAGACCCAAGTATAAGTTTATCTAGTTTCTTCATTATTTAAACTGCTCACTAGGCAAATACGAAGCCTAGGAACTGAAGTTCAAATTTGGTAAAATCAATCGAGATTACCCACCAATAATATCTTTCAATCTTGCTATCAATCCTTCCCAGATTGCGACTAGCTCATCATCCTCATAGCTATCCGAGTAATCGATTACCTTTAAGAATAAGGTTTGGGTAAGGTCATTCTCTTCCAATTTGAACTCTATAAAAGCATGATCCGACTCATCAGGATTTTTTGGGTCGTAAAATTCAAATTTCACATGGGAATTACTTCGCTGAGAAGCTAAACGGGCATAATGATCCTCACCATCAAAATTGAAAATATAATTCTTATCCTCATTTATTTTCACTTCATCGGCAAACCACTCTTCTAATCCACTTGCAGTGCTCAAATAGTGGAAAACTATTTTTTTGGAGGCATTGATTTGATAATCAGCCACAAACTTATTTTTAACCATGATAATCGCTTTTACAGGATGTAAAAATTCATTTTTTTAAAGAACGTCAACTTGTTTTTCACAATACAAGACCTCATATTTGCATTCCCATTCGAAAGGGAGGTTTTCTGGGTTGATAATAAACGATTGTCAACTAAATCTTTTGACTGATGAAAGTGCTTTAATATAGGCATTAATTTCAAAAATCAATACCCAAAAAATGTTTCTCACTAATTAGAAACACTTTGACGTATTTGAACCAACATTTATTAATATTTGGCGAGGTATCCCGATGGTCCCGATAGTTATCGGGAGAGAGCAGGATTCATATCCGCTACGCCTCGGCGCACAGGCGCGGCGGACGGGAGTTTAAATCGCCCAATTGAGATATTGAATAGAAATTAAAAATGGCGAGGTAGCTCAGTTGGTTAGAGCGCAGGATTCATAACCCTGAGGTCGGGAGTTCAAATCTCCCTCTCGCTACTCAAAGGCTTTCAGAAATGGAAGCCTTTTTTTGGTTTACTATATTTGATATCTAATTAGAGTACAGGATTCATATCCGCTACGCGATGGCGTACAGGCGCGGCAGACGGGAGCCTGCTTTAGGCAGGTAAATTCAAATCTCTTCCCGACCTATCGGGACTACTCAAAGGCTTTCAGAAATGGAAGCCTTTTTTTGTTTCCAAATTTTCTAAATAAGTCTAGTTCTCTAGAGGGAATCTATTTCCCTATTTTTAGTAGATGACAACGCCCGAAATAAAAAACCCACCTTCCACCTTTTTTGAAAAACTTAACTTTCTCGGGCCGGGATTTATACTTTCCGCATCCATAGTTGGCTCCGGAGAACTAATCGCAACAACGGTTCTTGGTGCTGAAGGCGGATTTGTCACTTTTTGGGTGATTCTGGTTAGCTGCTTAATAAAAGTAGCTATTCAACTAGAGTTCGGCAAGAATGCGATTGTGACAGGGAAGCCTTTGATGAGTTCTTTCTCCTCATTACCTGGGCCAAAGAACTGGGCAGTTTGGAGCACCTTTTTATTGACGCTATTTAAAATAGTTCAAGTAGGCGGAATGATAGGTGGCGCTGCCATCGCCTTGAGTATGCTTCTGCCGCAACTCTCTCCTATTTTGCTAGCTTTTTTGCTAGGCGCAATCACAAGTCTATTGATTTACAAGAATTATTATAGTGTAGTTGAGCGAACCTCTATGGTAATGGTACTTGGCTTTACAGTTTTTACATTGGCATCAGTGATTGCAGTTAGCCATAGTCCCTTTGCTTTTACATTATCAGATGTCGCAAGTGGATTGACTTTTGAATTGCCTTCAAACTTGATTTTCGTCGCTATAGGGGCATTTGGTATTACTGGTGTAGCCAGTGATGAGATAATCGCATACACCTACTGGTGTTTGGAAAAAGGCTACGCAAAATATGCTGGAGAAAATGACGGTAGTGACGAATGGAAAGTCCGAGCTAATGGATGGATAAAAATTATGTATTTAGATGCACTCGTTGCAATGGTGATTTATACAGTAGTCACAGCAGCATTTTATCTTTTGGGCGCTTCTATTCTGTATGGCAATGAGGCTATTCCAAGTGGAAATCAACTCATAGAAACTTTAGCTAATATTTACACTCAAACGCTGGGTGAAAATGCCCGACTTGCTTATACAGCAGGCGCCTTCTTTGTTCTTTCCTCTAGTGTATTTGCAACGCTTGCTTATTGGACTCGATTGTTTCCGGATATTTTTGGTGAGCTTGGCTGGATAAAGTGGGAGGATCTGAAAACTAGAAATAAATGGGTAGCTGTATTGGCTTGGTCTTTACCTATCCTATGGGCTTTGGCCTTTGCATTTGTAAACCTGCCCTCCTTTATGGTATTGTTTGGAGGCGTTGTAGGCTCTGTACTTCTAATTGTGGTCGTCTATGCCGCCGTTTGCTTTCGATTTAGGAACAACACATTAAACCTAGCTTCTGGCGCTTTTTCAACTATGCTATTTTGGCTAAGTGTGCTTTCTATTGGAATGGTGTCCGTCTACGGAATTGTGAAGCTCTTCTAATAAAAATCAGTTTTGCAGAATAGTATTAAAAAACAATTTGATTTCCTCAGTATCTGGCCTAGGAGCATTTGGATGAATTAATTTCCCGGCTGGATCAAAAATCAAATACCTTGGAATCTGTGCTACGTTCAACGCTTTCAGGTATTCAGACTCCTTTTTTTTCAAAGCTACAAAGGATTGGCCTGGAATTGCAATGTCATATTTGTTAGCTACCTCTTCCCAAAACTTATAATTATCATCAACAGATAAAAAGATCACTTCCACTCCCCTGCTTTTATATTCCTCATTTAAAGCTAGAGCTGCCGGGAATGCTTTGATACAAGGAATACACCAAGCAGCCCAAAGATCAACATATAAATACTTACCGTTCTTTTGGTCAAGAAGCTCTTTAAAGTTGCCCAAGCTGTTTTGTAAGCCCATTAACTCTATGTTTGGCTCCAAGGCCTGTAGCGTTTTATTAAAAGAGTTCAGATGAATCAACTGAGCATAATTAGCTAATAGATCCTCATATAGCCCAAGAAATTCATCAGCATCCTTAAATGACAGGTATGGAACCTCCTTTTGCAAATGATGAAAGAGCAGCGATTTTTCGATAAAATTCAGGTCATCTCCAGCTATCAATGAATCTATTAAAGCTTTGGATTCCTCCTGAGTTTGGTTAGTAATAATCAGTTCAGAAAACTCATCCAAATACACGCTGTTGGCTAGCTGTGATTGATCTGTTTCCAGAATGGAATTAACGGCCATTTTGGTATTGATTTGCAAGCTTTCAGGATCGTAAGCCTCTAATTTCTTCTGTTCCAACCTATTTTTAGAACTGTAGAATTTTTTGATTTCTTGAGTCAGCAAACCAGCCTTAGTTATGGAATCCTTCCAAACCACCTCTTTTTGAAATCCCTGAATTGCTTCATCTTTATTTCGCTTCAAATCCTCATTCATGTCTAATTCGAAGGGCAAAGACTTTGTTTCATTCCACAAAAAATAGAAGTCTTGGGCTTTTGAATAAGGTTTACCATATAGCTCATTGTTCCTTAGAAGCTCCAAATTGTAATGGTATGGTGATAGCTCCTTATTGATAGAAGTAAGCCATGGTTTTTTGTCTTTGACTTGAATGAGAATGGAATCTCCTTTTTGGAGAAAATAGGTGAACTCAACCTGGCTATTGTCTCGATAAACAAGATCCAGATTTTCTCTGTAAGTGGAGATTACAAGAGCTATCCCAAGGTCTTTTGAACTCGGCAAAATTTCAACAGGTAGATGATTATCATCTAAAAACTTGAATACTGCCTTTCGCTGCTGAAAAAACTCCTGCGTAACACTATCTTCAAAAACCAATACAATCTTCTCTATACCTCCAGCTTCGATAGAAGCTTCCCCCTTTTCTCCAGAATTACAAGACCAGAAAGCCATGAGGACCAGAAATAGAAAAAATATATGAACCTGAAGCCTAGTCTTTCGCATTGCGCTTAAATTGTTTTTCCAGACTTTTATTCCTTTCCAAACTCCTGATAATTGCTGAATCCAGTGGGTGTTTTTTGATTAAATCATAAGTACTCCAAAAACTTGAATCAAGTTCATATTCAGTGTATTCAACTTCTTTATCGCGGCCAAGTGCATCTTTCGCACGAATCTTTTTCAAATCCTCAGTCACAGGGACATCAAACCAAAATGTGCTGATATCCATTTGATGTGTGCCCACATCACGATTTATCAATCTTAACTCTTTGTTACGAATCACTTCCGGATAGTAGACTCCATCAACTTCTCTAAACTTCGCAAAAGTTTGATATTCACCTGATAGCCAACTTATTTGATATTCTACAATCGCATGGTTTCTACTGTTTATTTTCAAATAGCTATTCCCATTAGGAGGATCTTTGGTACTAACAGCTATTTGATAGATTGTATCATTTCCCACAATCTCCTCTCCCATAAATCTATGGTAAGAAGGAATCTCTGGAATTCCCATAAACCGGTCTCCATCTTTCCCGAACAATGTTTTAGAATTATAAGCATCCCCTCGAAACCCATTATTATATTGATAAGTACCAATAATCTCGTTTATGGGTCCGGGAGTACTTCCTGTTGATTTAATATGCTCTCTAATTCGTTGCTTCAGCGTTACCATGGAAGAATCGACCTCCCCCATTTCATCACTTTGCCTTAAGGACTCCAATTTTACTTTAAGTGCATATCCATCTTTTAGATAGCTAACATCCTCTACCAACACAGCGGCCTCTACCAGTTTAGTAAACTCCTCATAGTTAGTAGAGACTTTTCTGTAAAATCCTGTAAGCTGATGTCGTTTGTCTGGATAGTTTTTGGGGAGATTATCAATCGCCTTAGAAATCATCTCCTGCATGGAATGATCTTCAGGCATCACAGTCACTTCATTCAAAGAAAGTAACTGCCTTTGGAGCTTGAGTGTGTTTCCAGTTTTAGAAAGCGAAGAAATCGGGACTTCCAGCTTTTGATACCCAATGGATGATATAATTACAATTTCATCCACGAACTGAGCGGGAAAGAAAAACTTGAATTCACCTTGATCATCAGCCAAGCCAGAAAAATCCGGATAGTTCTTTAGGTATAGGTAGGCAAACTGGACAGGCGAGGAATCTTCCGCATCTATTACGACTCCGGAAAAACTAGTTGTTTGTTGATTTTGAGCCAAGACAAAATGAGTGCAGAGCAAAAAAAACGTGAGGTAGAAAAATCGCATCACCTAATAAAATAAAAATCGCTGGTTTTCTCAATAGAAAATTAAAAAACACAAAAAAAGCCTCCCCGAGGGAAGGCTTCCAATAAAATAAGACAGTGCAACCTTATTTTACTCTTTCAACTACAGCTTTGAATGCTTCTGGGTGATTCATGGCTAGATCTGCCAAAACCTTACGGTTAAGTTCGATCTCACCTTTCTTCAATAATCCCATTAATTGAGAATAGGATACGCCGTGCATTCTTGCACCTGCGTTGATACGCTGAATCCATAAAGCTCTGAATTCTCTTTTCTTCGCTTTACGGTCTCTGTACGCATACTGAAGACCTTTCTCATACTTGTTTTTGGCTACTGTCCATACGTTGCTACCTCTTCCGAAGTAACCTCTTGTGGCTTTTAGCACTTTTTTTCTTCTTGCTCTGGACGCTACCGCGTTTACCGATCTAGGCATAGTGTTTTGTTTTTTGACAGTTGGTGTTCCTTTTGATCAGAATCTTGATTACCAAACTATCTGGTGAATAAATAAACCTTAATTAATTGATTTTAAGCTACTGTGGAGAATCAGATTCTCAACATATCTCTTACTCTACCCTCGTCAGATTCGTGAACTAGACCAGTTTTAGTCAGGTTACGCTTTCTTTTAGTAGCTTTCTTGGTTAGGATGTGGCTTTTGAAAGCGTGTTTCCTTTTGATTTTGCCGGTTCCCGTTAAAGCGAACCTCTTCTTTGCACTGGATTTGGTTTTTACCTTTGGCATTTTGCTGTATTTATTTAGTTGAAATTTATTTCTTTCCTGCCTTCGGAGCGATGAAGATGTTCATTCGTTTACCTTCCATTTTTGGAAGCTGCTCTACAGCTCCATATTCTGCAAGTGCCTGAGCAAATTTCAAAAGCAACATCTCGCCTCTTTCTTTAAACACAATGCTACGACCCACAAAATGTACGTAAGCCTTCACTTTTGCGCCTTCTTTCAAGAAATTGATGGCATGCTTCAATTTGAAATTGTAATCATGATCATCCGTATTCGGTCCGAATCTGATTTCCTTCAAAACAATCTTCGCCGCATTAGACTTGATTTCCTTCTGCTTCTTTTTCTGCTCGTACTTAAACTTCGCGTAATCTAGAATTTTACAAACTGGAGGATCGACATTCGGAGAAATCTCTACAAGATCCAGGTCATTTTCCTGAGCGAGTTTGATGGCTTTATCTGTAGGTAGCAGTGCATTTCCACCTTCTACAAAATCTCCAACTACCCGCACTTCACGAGCTCTGATTTTCTGGTTTACTTTATAAGGTTCTTCTTGTCTACCTCTATAGGGTTGTCTTTGGTTTCTCAAGTTTGCGTTGATTGTTTTTATGAAATTGGATGCAAATATCGGAATTATTTCTAATTAAGAAAAACTGAATCAAATAATACCTAAGTATTACTTGCTCAATGATGCTGAAATAATGCCTTGAAAATAAGTTATAAACTCCTCCGCGGAGAAGTTACCTAGATCTCCTTCACCATGTTTACGGACAGAAAGCTTCCGCTCTTCCTGCTCCTTTTCCCCCACTATCAGCATGAAAGGCACTTTTTTAACTTCAGAGTCACGGATTTTTCTTCCGATCTTTTCATCTCTGTTGTCTATAGAACCTGAAATACCGACCTCTTCGAGGATTGACTTAATTTCTTCAGCATATTCTACATATTTTTCTGAAATAGGTAAAATATTGATCTGCTCAGGGGAAAGCCATAGCGGGAAATTACCTGCACAGTGCTCTATAAGCACAGCGACAAAGCGCTCCAGAGAACCAAAAGGCGCTCTGTGAATCATCACTGGTCTGTGTTTCTGATTATCCGAACCTATGTATTCAAGTTCGAATCGGTTTGGTAATTGATAATCTACCTGGATAGTTCCCAACTGCCATTTTCTTCCCAAGGCATCTTTGACCATAAAGTCCAACTTCGGACCATAGAATGCCGCCTCACCAAGCTCAGTGACCGTATCCAGTCCTTTCTCAGCAGCAGCCTCTATAATGGCAGATTCAGCCTTGTTCCAAGCTTCGTCACCTCCGATGTACTTAGTCGGATTCTCAGGATCTCTAAGTGAGATTTGAGCTGTATAATCTTCAAAACCCAACGCCTTGAACACGTACAACACCAAATCAATCACCTTGATAAACTCTTCCTTCACCTGATCTGGTCGACAGAAAATGTGAGCATCATCCTGAGTAAACCCTCGAACTCGGGTCAAACCATGGAGTTCTCCACTTTGCTCGTAGCGATATACTGTTCCAAATTCTGCATATCGAATTGGTAACTCCTTATATGAATGTGGCTTGTGCTTATAAATCTCGCAGTGATGCGGACAGTTCATTGGTTTTAGCAAAAACTCCTCTCCTTCATGTGGAGTGGTAATTGGCTGAAATGAGTCCTTACCATATTTCTCGTAGTGGCCAGAAGTTTCATATAGAACCTTATGTCCAATATGAGGCGTAGTCACCTGCTGGTATCCTGATTTGTCCTGCGCTTTTTTCATGAAGTTCACCAATCGCTCACGCAGAAGAGTGCCCTTTGGAAGCCAAAGCGGAAGACCCGCTCCTACTTTCTCCGAAAACATGAAAAGCTCAAGTTCACGACCAAGCTTTCGGTGATCGCGTTTCTTGGCTTCTTCAAGCAAAGTCAAATAATCAGTAAGCTCTTTGGCTTTTGGGAAAGTCACACCATAGATACGGGTAAGCATTTTGCGCTTCTCGTCTCCTCTCCAATATGCTCCGGCTATGTTTGTCAGCTTTACAGCCTTTACAAAACCTGTATTTGGAATATGTGGACCTCTACAAAGATCTACGAAGTTTCCCTGCTGGTAGAAGGTTATTGAACCATCCTCAAGTCCTTCCAAAAGATCAAGTTTATACTCGTCTCCCTTTTTCTGGAAGTAGTCAACCGCATCTTTTTTGGAAATATCAGTTCGGATGTATTCATTCTTCTCCCGAGCCAATTCGATCATTTTCTTTTCGATGGCTTCGAGTTCAGAGCCGTCTAAGGTTTTATCTCCGAAATCTACATCGTAGTAAAAGCCCGTTTCGATCGGAGGTCCGATACCGAATTTGATCCCTGGATGTAGTGCTTCCAATGCTTCCGCAAGCAAGTGAGCGGAAGAGTGCCAAAAAGTATTTTTGCCTTCTCCGTCATTCCAGGTCAATAATTGAATGGAGGAATCTTCGTTAATAGCTCGGGTAGCATCCCAAACTTGTCCGTTTACTTTGGCGGCTAGAACGTTTCTCGCTAAACCCTCGCTGATACTTGCAGCAATCTGTAGTCCGGTAGTTCCTTTTTCGTACTCCTTCACAGTGCCATCCGGAAGGGTAATTTTAATATGTTCTGACATTTTTGATTTTATTTCTGCCCATACAAAAAGGCATAAAGATTAAGTTGCAAATATGCACAAGACCGAGGCAATCAAAAAATATATGAGAAGGGAATGTGGAAATGAGGGGTTATTTTTTAAATATCTTCATTCATGCCTGCAACCTTGTTTGCTTGGCTGGAAGACCGGAGACGGGAGACCGAAGTTGCCTCAAACCAGCTTTTGAATTTAGAAGTGTGCCCTTACTTTTTCACCGTATAAACAATCAACACTGGATTTTCAGAGTCTTTCGCGGCAAATGCTGTTTGTGCAAAGTTCTTTCCTTTGCCTCTCACATATTCCTCAAATCCCTCCTGACCGAGATCGGCTTTCTTCTGTTGTAGGGATTTAAATAGAGTTTTTCCCGGAATTGTATATCCTACTTTTCCTTCCGACAACTGATGGTAAAAAATATTTCTATGAGGACTTTCATTCAAATCATTTACTAGCTCTCCTTCTATTATATGAGTTTTACGATCGTCTCGTGTGTAGAAAATTTTATAAGATTTTTTTTCATGGCTCGCGCTTAAATAAAGCTGACTATCTGTGACATACCAGATGGTACTGAGGTAAAGTTTTGCACGATTATTAATAAATTCTAATTCCTGTAGCGGATCAAGATTTTCCTCATTTTTTATCATTTCTTCCTGACTCTGCCCATACTTCCCAAAATCAAAAACTAGCTTGGGAATAAATTCACCTTCATTTGCAATATAAATTGTATCCTGAAATGGCTGTCCGAAATAAATATGCTCATTAAATGACTTCAAACTATTTCTATTGGAATAGCTACCGTAATAAAGTTCGGGGTCAAATGGGACAGCTTTTACTGTATCTTCAAATGATTCATTCACACTTTCAATGAAAAACTGGCCTGCTTCAGATGCTCTATTGAAAAGATAATAACGCTTTTCACGATCAGAATAGACTGCTGCTCCAAATCGCTCGGAAACTTTTTGCTCTCTTAGGAATCCTCCTTTCAGATCAAACCACATCAATTTTCTAGGAAATACCCCCACGAGCATTATTTCTTCATTCCTCACAAGAGCACCATCAAAATCAAGGTATTGCCCTGGCCCTTCCCCATAGCTTCTCAATTTATTCAGGTATTTGCCTGATCGATCAAAAATCTGAATGCATTTGCACCCAAAAATATCCATTACATAAATCCTGTCCTCATGAAAAAAAATCTGTGAAAGTTCTCTCCCTAATAGACCATCTTCCACATCATCCTTCAGCCAGATATATTCTATCTCAGGCTCAAAAAATTCTGACAGTTTCCCCTCTCTAGTTTCGGAGAGGTCAACTTTTATGATTTCTAATCCATCGATGGATTCTTCTGAATTGTTTTTATCACTGGATGAGCAGGCGACAAAAAAGCCCGACAACAGGCAAAATAAAAATAGACGTAGCTTCTTCATTCACCCAAAATAGTGAATAGAATCAAATAACTAAAGTATAATTTGACCTGAAATTTTTACGGCAAATGGCTTAGCTCCAGGATTATCCAAATAGGTCATTCTATGGAAAAAGTCTATTCTGAAGAATTTGAAAATATTCTCGATCCCATATCCCAACTCTATATAGGGCTTGGTCGGATCCAACCTTCCAAATGTTTCTATTGAATTGCCATCAGGGTCCACTGTGGGCGCATTAGCTATATTTTTATTGCTGACAGATCCATATAGAATATTTGCATTTCCTACCGCACGCCATTTAAGCTTTTTGAGTAAAGGAATTTTATTGAGAAGGAAACCTTCAAAATAATGTCTATACCTCAAACTGGCATATTGATCTGAGGCAGATTCATTGAAATTCATCGTATTAAATGCTGCTGAGGTGTAGAACAATGTCTCGTTACCCAAGTGATTTTTCAATATCGGGTAAGGAACTTCTCCAAATACTTTTCCCGCATCGAACTCATATCGTGAAACACCAAACATTCCCATGTTCAGGCGCTGATACACATAGAAGTTCAACTTCGAATAAGATATATCCCCACCTAGCCAGTTCATTCCTTTGGCATAGCTTAACTCAAAAATTGGCCATCTCAGCGGCCCCAAGGAAGTGCGCTCATTATCATTGATCAGGATGGTTTCGTCCCTACCATATCTCAATCCAAACTTCGCTTCAGTGGTTCCAAAATTGGACCTATACTCACCCGTTCCCTTTTCCAGGTAATAAAAGTTGTACAATGGCTCAAAATCCATGAAGCTCAAATCAGAATACATGAGAAATCCCTTGAAAAACTCCCGCTGAAAGTTCACCTGATGCATTCTACTGAAATATGGCCTTCTGAGGGTGCCAAATCTACTGGCAGCAAGAAATATACTGTTTCCCTGTAAACTGGAAATCTCTAAACCGACTTGATCAATTTCTTTTTGAGTGGATAAGGAAACTGTAGTCCAGTGTAATCTGTCCAAGATGCGAGTGACTTTCGCGGAATACTTAAGCTCAGCATCTTTGAAGCCATAGGCCCCATAGCCATAAAGAACCCATTTGTCACTGAATTTTAGATTGGTACGGAAGCCCATTCCAAGCCTCACTCCTTCTATATCATTGTAATTAAAAAAGCCGGGCCATGGGCCAATATCTACTTTTCTGAAAGGCAAATATCCTGTTCCAAAGAACTTTAGGCCTTCCGAATAAAAGCGCACGATAGGGATTCTCTTCAACGTGTCCACCATCTGCAACACTGCCAATTCTTGCTCAGAAAGTACATCTTGACGATTTTCCTTCCAAAACTCCTCGCTTGCCTCATCAAAGTCAGGCAGCAAAGTGACGGATTGGTTGAAAAAGGAAGTTGGTTGAGGCTCACCAACCTCTATGCTGTCAGCAGAAGTGTAGAATTTGGCTAGCAAGCCCGCCGTATTAGGAGTGATCTGTCCTATTTTAATCTGAACACGTGTTTTCGCAGGAATCAATGGACCAGCAGTCGTAGGCTTCAACTCCTGTTGAATTTTGATTCGCTCAATGAAATTTAGGTTTGCTTCCTTCGGTATCGTCAAATCCACCTGCTTGAGCGCATAGGTCTCTTTATTAATCCAGATAGTCCCAGAAAACGCCAAATCCTGCTCTCTTAAAGGATAGACTTTCAGGAGGTAGCAGGAATCATTTCCCACCAAAACTGAATCCATCAAATCATAATCATAAAATTGCTTCCAGCCATCTGCAATCGGCGAAACAAATTCCTTTCCCACAATAGAAAGCCAGTTTTTGTAGAAATTATATTCCTGAAATGCTGAACCTGTAATTTGAGAAGTAGTAGATCCATCTGTAATGCCAACGCCGGTTACTTTTGATTTTACAACTACTTCTTTTCTGAGTTCGGGGTTATTTCGAAAATAAAATTTAGACAGGGTTTCAGAGAAAAATACAGGTAAAATTTTCTCCCCTTCGTCATTAGTAAGCTGCTTAATTGAATCTAAAACTGCAGTGACTTTTTGAACTGTTTTCCGCCTAGTAAAATCCTCAGACACATGATCAATGTCGATTTCTATCTTGGTATAATTATTTGTCTGATAAGCTGATAACTCTCGTTTATCAAAGTATTTTTTCCGGTCAACTGTTTTTCGAATGATCTCAAAAGCAGGATTTTCCCCAGCTTCAAATACAAAAGCTTCCATCTCAAAATCAGAAGGTTTAAGCTGAAAGTTTACAGTTTGCTCAGGCAGTTGCTCTAAGACTTTGACACCTGTGATGTATCCAAGGTAGCTCACCGTAATGCTATCTGTGAGTGATCTTGCAGACAGGCTGTAATTACCCTCAAAATCAGTAGAAATTCCTACCGAAGTACCTTTCAGTAAAACAGAGGCAAAAGGAATAGGATCTCCAGTAGCGGAATCTGTTACTTTGCCTTTCACCACAAATTGGCCAAAGGACTGAGCAGAAACGAGAAAGAAGAGGAGGAAAAAATACTTGCGGATCATGTAATAGTGGCGGCACTGAAAGTAATTCCTGCAAAATAAATTCATTAACAATGCAAATCGCTAATAGACTTGTTAAAAATTATAAAGAATCACAACTTCCGCATACCGCCTCTACTGGAAAAATGAAATTTCCGCTAGTATATTTGAGCTTGTAAACAGAGAAACATGATATACGATATTGCGGTAATTGGTGGTGGGATTGTTGGCTTAGCAACTGCTCTTAAAATTCAAAAAGCTAGACCTGATCTGAAAATAGTCATTTTGGAAAAGGAGGATCAATTGGCAAAACACCAAACCGGTAATAACAGCGGCGTAATTCACTCGGGTCTTTACTACAAGCCAGGTTCACTGAAAGCAACGAATTGCATTGGCGGATATCATGAATTGATACAATTCTGTGAAGAAGAAAAAATTCCATTTGAGATCACTGGAAAGGTAGTTGTGGCGACACGAGAAGAGCAAAAACCCTTGTTGAATAACTTGTACGAGAGAGGTATTCAGAACGGCTTGGAAGGTACCAGATATATTACCATCGAAGAGCTCAAAGAATACGAGCCACACTGTGCAGGTGTAGCCGCACTTCATGTTCCGCAAACCGGAATTGTTGATTATTTCAAAGTTGCATTGGCTTATGGAAGAAAGATTGTTCAAAATGGAGGCGAAATTCTATTGAACAATAAAGTACTGGAAATCAATCAACAAGAAGGAGTCAATTACATAGAAACTTCTAAGAAAACTATCCAGAGTAAACTTGTAATCAACTGTGCGGGCCTCTACTCTGATAAGGTAGCTCAGATGAGTGCTGACGAGGCAATAGATGTTAAAATCATTCCTTTCAGAGGTGAATACTTTAAGCTGAAAAGGGATAAGGAATTCTTGGTAAAGAACCTGATTTACCCGGTGCCTGATCCTAACTTTCCATTCTTAGGCGTACACTTTACACGTATGATGAAAGGCGGCGTGGAAGCTGGACCAAATGCAGTTTTAGCTTTCCGCAGAGAAGGATATAAAAAATCCCAGATCAATCTAAAGGAATTAGCTGAATCCTTAGCCTGGCCTGGATTCCAGAAAGTCGCTGCGAAATATTGGCAAACAGGATTTGGTGAGATGTATAGGTCTTTTTCGAAGGCAGCATTTACCAAAGCACTTCAGGAATTGATTCCGGAGATTCAGGAATCTGATCTAGTCGAAGGTGGTGCTGGCGTGAGAGCTCAGGCTTGCGACCGCACTGGTGGTCTTTTGGATGACTTCTCCATCAAAGAGTCAGCTCATGCAATCAACGTATTAAATGCACCTTCTCCCGCTGCTACAAGTTCGCTTGCAATTGGAGGAACGGTGGCTGAATTAGCGCTGAAGAGGTTTTAATAATCAATTCTCCCGCAAAGCTGCAGAGGCGCAATTTCAAAATACTTTGTGGCTCATTTCGGCGCAAGTCTTCAGACTTGTGCCCTAGAAATTGAAGTCTTCAGACTGCATTGGAATTGGTCCATGTCGTGAGACTTGGACCAGATAAAGCTAGCCCGTTATCGGCTTCGACTTCGCTCAGCCAGACAGCTTATCTAATAAATATTAGAATTCTACTAAGCTAAACGAGTATTATAGCACTGTCACACTGAGCGAAGTCGAAGTGTATAAAATTCAAAACCTTCGAGGAAATCCCAAAGTCTAGCGACATTTGGGATGATGCCTCAAAGGTTAATCTACACCTGAGTATTCACAGAGTCAGGCAAATATCTATTGGCAAGTTTGATCATCTCATCACCTTTCACCAAGTCACTGGCGCTAAGCTCCGAAGTATGTTTGTGGCCTGAAGCTCCTAGAAGTTCCTGAACTGCATGCACAGTATTCTTGTGGAAATTATACACCCGCTCAGACTTATCGGTAACTACTAATCCCCCTACCAAGCTTGCTCTCTGAGTAGCTACTCCAGTTGGGCATTCATTGGTGTTGCAACGAAGGGCTTGTATACAACCTATACTAAACATAAAACCACGTGCAGAATTGCACAAATCAGCTCCAAAAGCAATATTTTTTAATATCGCAAACGCAGAGATTGCCTTTCCTGATGCTATGATTTTGATATGTTCCCTGATCTGAAACTTCTCCAGAGTCATTCGAACAAAAATAAGCGCAGGTTCCAGCGGTAACCCAACGCTATCTGAGAATTCTAAAGGCGCTGCTCCAGTTCCTCCTTCTGCCCCATCCACAGTAATGAAATCAGGATAAGTATGCTTTGCTACCATTTCTTTGCAGATAGCTGTAAACTCCTCTGTTCTGCCTATACAAAGTTTGAAACCCACAGGTTTACCTCCAGATAATTCCCTCACTTTAGCTATAAACTGTATCAACTCGATCGCATTGGTAAATGCACTATGTGAAGGTGGAGAAACTATGGTCATTCCCGCCTTCAAACCACGTATTTCAGCAATTTCTTTAGTATTTTTTATTCCAGGCAAGACTCCTCCGTGGCCCGGTTTTGCTCCTTGGGAAATCTTGATTTCAATCATTTTGACTTCCGGCCAATTAGCCTTTTCTGCAAATTGTTCCTCGCTAAAATTCCCCTGCTCATCACGGCATCCGAAGTATCCAGTGCCTATTTGCCATACTAAATCTGCCCCTTGACGGTGATAAGACGAAATGCCTCCCTCGCCAGTATTATGATAAAACCCACCTTTTTTTGCACCCAGATTCAAAGCTTTGATGGCGTTTGAACTCAATGAGCCAAAGCTCATTGCTGAAATATTCAGGATAGACGCGGAATATGGCTGCTTACAAGCTTCATTTCCTATTACCACCCGTGCATCCTCATCATTAGTATGGACTGCATAGATAGAGTGCCTTAAAGCCATGTAATCTTCTCCATTGATTTCCCGCTGTGTACCAAAAGGATGTGTGTCATTTACATTTTTAGCTCTTCTATAAACCAAGGATCGAAGATTTCTACTGAAGGGCCTTCCATCTGTGTTCGTTTCTATAAAATACTGCTGAATCTCTGGACTTATTTTCTCTAATAAATACCTGAAATGTCCCACAACCGGGAAATTTCGCAGGATAGCATGCGACTTTTGGTTGATATCATAAATACCTATACCCAAAAGGATTACAAGTATACCCAGGATAAAATACCCGAATTTGAACTGAACAAACTGGAAATACCACATTAGAAAAAATGTAAGCATGGCCAATAGCATCAAGCTACCGAAAAACATTTTTTTCATATCAAATTCTTTTGATGATTTAGCGCACAATATAACAAAAGACTTAGGGCTAAGCCGGATTCAGAAGGAATTCTTGAACTCTATGTTCTGCCCAGGTAAACTCTTGTCCACTCAGTACAAAACCTGTGTGTCCACCCCTTTTTGGCATTTCCAATGTCAGAAAATCTAACTTTTCTGCAAGAGAAATAGGATAGCACTCTGGTCCAAGAAGTGGATCATTCGTTGCATTTAGGACAAGCGTTGGTATTTGAATGAAAGGCATCCAGTTGTCTGCACTTACTGTTTTATAAAAATCAATAGCATCCTTGAATCCATGAAGTTTAGCGGTGAAAAGTGTATCAAAAGCATCAAAATCTTTGACTTTATCAAGTAATTCAAGATCAATCAAATCTGGATACTGAGCTGCTTTTGCTATTATTTTAAGTTTGAGTTTACCTAAGAACCTATTCTTATAAAAAGCATTTCTCCTCAACTTTAGCGTATTGGCACTGGAAAGTAGATTACAAGGTGTAGAATACACAGCTGCCCGCTTTATTTCGACGGGAAGATCACTCCCCTTCTCACCTAAATACTTGAGCGTCTGAGCCCCACCCATGCTGATTCCTGTCAGAAAAATCTCTTTGTAGGAATGGTTTTTAAGTACATGAGTAATGGTAGCATCCAAGTCATAGCTGGCTCCATGATGATAAAGGATTGGCCCTAAATTGATTTCTCCGCCACATGAACGATTATTCCAAACAAGTACATCTATCTTTTTGGAATTGAACAGTTTAACCATTCCCCGTGCATAATGGCGCTCAGAATCTCCTTCTAATCCATGGGATATAATCAGTAGTTTTGAGCTTCCCACTTTTGCCCAGTCTAAATTCAAAAAATCGCTATCAGGTGTATCTATCTTTTCTCTGGTATAGTGTACATCTTTCACTTTTCTAAAAAGACTGGGAATTATAGTCTCCAGATGTCCATTGAAAAGGTAGGCAGGTGGTCCGTTATAAGTTGATTTGATAATAGGCATGAACCCCAAAAATAAGAAGCTTTGAAAGAAAATAAGGCTTCTAGTAGGTCAAAACTAGTTTAAGTTAATTCGAAAACTCTCTTGATAGCAATCTCCAGTTTTCTCTGCAAATTCCGGTAATGGTTGGAAAAAGCAGGACCATCAAATCCCTCACTTTCAATTATTTCTTTACCCAGTTGCAACTCATCTGTAATTTGTAATAATTCAAACATCGCCAAAGTAGGCTTCAACTTATGCCGAATTTGCTGAAGTTTTACATCATTTTTTTCCAGTGAACCCTGAGCATAAACCTCTTTTAATTCAAGGAGACCTTTATGAATGGCTAATGTCAATTCTTTTTCAAATTCTTTGTCTCCATCAGCCATTCCAGAAATAAGCTGATTAAGATCAGGATAGATTTGTTCCATGTTGGTTTTTTGATGAGGCTATGCCAGCTAGAAATCCTGTGGACCAAGCAGCTTGAAAATTAAAGCCACCGGTAATTCCATCAATGTTCAAGACTTCTCCGGCAAAGTAAAGGTTAGGGTGAAATTTACTTTCCAAGGTTTCCGGGTTCACTTCGTTCAAATAAATTCCCCCAGCAGTTACAAATTCTTCTTTAAAGGTGGTTTTCCCTTCGACTTTCAAATTATAGCAAAATAAATTCTGTACCAACTTATTGATTTGCTTTTTCGATAGTGATCCATATAATTGTCCATTTTCTATCCCTGAAAGCCTAGTAAAATGCTCCCAAAGCCTTGCAGGGATATCAAAAAGTGTATTGCTCTCTACTTTTCGATTGGGATGTGCGAGGATATAGCTCTTGATATGCGCATTATACTGCTCCTCGCCAAACTCTCCATTCCAATTGATCAAAGCAGTTGCGATATAGTTTTGATCTTTTAGCCATTGTGCCCCAAAGGCAGATAATTTCAAAACTGCAGGACCACTCACCCCCCAATGGGTGACAAGCACAGGGCCTCTATAATTCAGTTTGGTGCCTTCGATTTTGACAATACCATCCCCAACAGATAAGCCCATTAGCTCTCTGATAGATTCTTTTGGGGTGTTAAAAGTAAAAAGTGAAGGAATAGGATCTAAAATACTGTGATTTAGATTATTGAGAAAGGAATAATTATCTATTTTTGGATGGCCACCGCTAGCAATTATTAGTTTGTCGACTACAAATGAACCGGAATCTGTTTCAAGTTTATATTGGTTTTCAATGTGAGTAATTGACTTAACTCCGCAAGATTTCAGGATGGTGATTTTAAGTTTCTGCGCTTCTTTGAGAAGAGCATCAATCACAGACTGAGAAGAATCGGAAATCGGAAACATTCGTCCATCTCCTTCAATTTTGAGAGGAACTCCTCTACTTTCAAACCAAGTAATCGTGTCTTCAGATTTGAATTTTGAAAAGACCTTCTTTAAAAATTTCTCTCCTCTAGGATAATTCTTTACCAATTTTGAGATTTCCATAGGTCGGTGTGTGACATTACACCTTCCGCCGCCTGATACTTTTACCTTAGACAAAAGCTTGGGTGACTTTTCGAAAATTGTAACATCTCTTCCTGCACCACTTGCATGGATTGCTGCAAAAAATCCCGCAGCTCCCCCACCAATTACTCCTATTTTCAAAACCTATATTCTATTGAAATACAACTATTTAGCATGACTACCTTTTTCTAGAAAATGAACCTAAAATCCCTCTAGTTAATTCTCTGAATATGGTCCTACCCAACTGTCTAACCATGGTGTTTTTACTCAGCTCCTCAAATAATGAAGCATCTTCTGCAGTTCTTTTGGTAGTCCTTGTGGAGGATTTTGGACCAGGTAATTCAGCTTTCTTTTGAGTTTCCTCCAATTCAGTCATTTTTTTCTCCAATAATTCAAAAGCACTTTCACGGTCTAGATCTTGATTGTACTTATAGATCAATCCAGAATTTTCGACCACCGCATCAATTTCCTCTTCATTCAAGATATCCATGCGGGTAATCGGAGCTCTAACTAAGGTGTGCGCAAGTGGAGTTGGAATACCTTTTTCATTCAAAGCCGTGATCAACGCCTCCCCAATTCCCATAGCAGTCAGGACTTCTGAAGTCTCATAGTAAGGTGAATCTGGGTAGTTTTCGGCGGTCTTAGTGATCGCTTTACGATCTTTCGCAGTGAAAGCCCTTAAGGCATGCTGAACTTTCAGTCCTAATTGACCTAGAATATTATCAGGCACATCGGTAGGTGTTTGTGTACAGAAATACACTCCCACACCTTTAGATCTGATCAATTTGACAATTGCCTCTATTTTCTCAAGTAGGTCATTGGAGGCATTGGAAAACACTAAATGGGCTTCATCAATAAACAAACAAAGCTTTGGCTGATCTGCATCTCCTTGCTCTGGGAAAGTTTCATAGATTTCCGATAGCAAACTGAGCATAAACGTAGAAAACAGCTTTGGTCTACTTTGAATATCAGTCAACCTGATTACTGAGATCACTCCTTTTCCATCTTTCTTCCTTAAAAAGTCTTCAACTTCGAATGACTTTTCCCCAAAGAATCGCTCTGCGCCTTGCTGCTCCAACTCAATGATTTTACGCAATATCGTATTCACTGAGGCAGAAGAAACCTGACCATACTCCTTTTGAATGGCTTCTTTGCCCTCATTGGTAATGAACTGCAACACACGCTTCAAATCCTTAAGATCCACCAAAGGAAGATGATTGACATCACAGTATCGAAAGATAAGTGAGATGACGCCTTGCTGAGTATCATTAAGCTCAAGAATCTGCGCAATAAGTACAGGACCAAACTCTGAAACGGTTGCTTTCAACCTGACACCTTTCTCATCAGAAATTGACATCAACTCTATTGGCAAGCCCATCGGTTCATAATCCACACCAATCACCTCAGACCTATTTTTAATGAAATCATTTGCAGTCCCTGGCTGGGCTAACCCGGATAAATCACCTTTTAAATCCATCAAAACAGAAGGCACCCCTTTCAGTGCTAGCTGCTCAGCGATAACCTGCAAAGTTTTTGTTTTACCTGTCCCCGTGGCTCCGGCTATTAAACCATGCCTATTCATGGTTTTCAAAGCAATCTTTATTTGCGCCCCTGTAACTGGTACACCGTCTAAAACGCCTGTACCGAGAATGATGGAGTCTTTCTTGTATTTTTGACCTTCGGCCAAATGGTTGATGAATTCTGCTGTTTTACTCATGAGGGTTTTGATTAAAAAACCAAACTACAAAAAAAACCTTGATGCCATGAGCAAAAAGGTTTTCGATGAAAAAGTTATTTGGAATAGTTTTAATGAGTTACCATTGGCTCAAGTGACTTAGCTTGCTCAATAAAGTCAGCAACCTTGGAAGCAGCAGGAACAACTCTAGTTAATCCTTTTTCTTCCTGAGTTTTAACCAGCGCAGCATGAAGATTCTCAGCATTTCTTGTCCTTAATTCTTTCACAGTATCTACGCCAGCCGCTTTCAGCAATTCTGCAAATTGACTTGCAACACCGTTGATTCTGAAAAGATCGGCCATATTTACCCAAACAAGAACCTTGCTTTCATCTAAGCCTGAAGCCTCAGCAATTGCCTTTCTTCCTGCTTTAGAAGCACCTTTTTCTAGCAATCCTTCTACAGTAGATACTCCCGCTGCAGCAAGTTTCTCTTTCATTGCAGGACCTATACTCTCGATCATTGTGATTGGTTTTCCCATTTCTTTAATTTTTAGGGTTAAAGTTTATGACTGAAAATTCTAAAGTTGAGTTCAAAGCATTAGAATTTCAACCATTGAAAAGAATTTGTTCCTAAAATAAAGACAATTTTTAACTTCTAAAATCCATTTTGCAGATTATAGAGAGATTTCCCCTTTTGGAAACATTAACTTTACCTTGAAGAAACTTCTACCTTTATTGCTTCTTTAGAAAAACAATATCCCTGTGAGCTTTAAATTTCACCTCCCACTCCTACTTCTCAGTTTCATCTTTACTTTGGCAGTCAGCCAGGTCACGCTAGCGCAAATTGGTCTCAACCTTGGACAGACCGATCAATGGATGAAAGGCGCAAAGGCTGCAATTGAAAGAAGTGATTATGAAACTGCTAATTCAATATTTAGAAATCTAATAGATTCAGGTCAACCACTTCCTGAAGAAATGCCTTACCTGTTCGCTGAAACGCTTTTTCATTTGAAACAATACGATAATTCTGCCAATTTCCTGAATAAGTACCTAGAGCTGACGGGTTTCACAGGAGACCATTATCAGGGAGCACAGGAACTTCAGCAGCGATTGGAAGCTCCACTAAAAGAGATTCAGGAATGCCAGCTTTGTGATCGAAGAGGCTATCGCTACAAGACTTGCTTCACCTGCGAGGGAAAGCGGCAAATCGAGCAGGATTGTAACTATTGTAAAGCTAAAGGCGTGGTTGGATGTAGCCGCTGCAACGGTTCGGGTATGATCACCAAAGTGAATATCTTCAAAATTGTGGAGTATTTCGAATGTGAAAGGTGTGCTGGCAAAGGCAGGTTAACTTGCCCAGTTTGTGAAGGAAGTTTGAAGGAAGTCAGCTCTTGCAGAACCTGTAATGGAAGTGGGAAATTAAGCTCTGAGGATATTTGCGACCATGTAGCTGATGAAGCCCACGAACATGTAGAAGTGAAAACTGAAGCTGTACGTTAGAATTTAGTCGCAGTATTCAGTCAAAGTTTTCAGAATGACCAAGCGCAGTATTCAGTCACAGAGTTTATACTAGCACCAAAACTGCGTTCGGTGAATGCCCAGCATAAGCGAAGCGAGATACTGGGTGAGAGCCAAAGAGCAGGTAATCAGAGTGCCAGCTTCTGGAGAAGAATGATTACTCTAAGCCGTGACCTCTGCGATTTCCGCGGTACTAAAGTGTCCCAAGCGGTTAAAAAAAGTCATAAAAAAACCGGCATTTGCCGGTTTTAACTTATTTACAATATTTATCAAATGCTTCAGCTGCTCCGGGATATTCCAAGGCTTTGGCGAGTTGAAAGTCCTCACATGAGGCTCCCACTTTTTTCATCGCAACCTTCAATAAACCTCTATTAAAGTACGCCTGTCCAAAATCCTTGTCCACTGCGATTGCATTTCCATAAGCTTTCAAAGCTTCATCAGGCTTGCCAAGTTGGTGAAGAGCTCTAGCTTTCATAAAAGATGCCATGGCAGGTGCTCCTGGTATTTCTGCCGCCTGATCTGAATAAAGCAAAGCATTTGTGTAATTCTTTTGATTGTAGTGCACATTTGCTAGGCTTAGAAGAACCTGAAAATTATTAGGTTCTACTTCAAGCGCCTTCTCGAAATCAGCTTTTGCCTCCTCATAATTACCTTGCTCCTCATTCGCTCTACCTCTATTGTAAAGCATGCGAACATCGTTTGGCTTGAATTTTAAATCCTCTGTATACTCATTCGCTGCTTTTGCATATTCTCCTCTATTGAAATATACATCACCTGAACTTGTCTTCTTTTCAGAGCAAGACCAAAGAGAAACTGAAAGAAAAAGGACGAATATCGCTTGGATAATTATTTTCATTATTGTTGGTTTATACTGCTACACTATTGTCTCGTAGCGCATCATTTAGAGATGTTTTGAGGTCTGTAGAGGCTTTCCTTTGTCCTATAATCAAAGCGCAAGGAACCTGAAAAGTTCCTGCAGGGAAAGTTTTCGAAATGGAACCAGGAATAACTACAGAACGCTGTGGCACAAAACCTTTGTATTCTACAGGCTCAGCCCCAGTCACATCTATGATCTTTGAACTTGCCGTCAAAGTAACTCCAGCGCCAATTACTGCTTCCTTACCTATTCGAACACCTTCTACTATGATGGCTCGGGAACCAATAAATGCTCCATCTTCGATAATTACTGGGGCTGCTTGGATTGGTTCTAATACTCCTCCAATACCTACTCCACCACTTAAATGAACGTTTTTGCCGATTTGCGCACAAGATCCTACAGTAGCCCATGTGTCAACCATCGTGCCACCGGCTACATATGCTCCTATATTAACATAACTTGGCATCATCACTACTCCTGAGGCTAAAAATGCTCCATAACGAGCCACAGCGTGAGGAACTACACGAACACCTTTCTCTGCGTAGTTAGTCTTAAGCGCCATTTTATCATGGAATTCAAAAGGCCCTACTTCTATGGTCTCCATTTTTTGTATAGGGAAATAGAGAATTACAGCCTTCTTCACCCAGTCGTTTACCTTCCAGTCACCGTCTTCGGTAGGCTCAGCTACACGCAGAATACCAGCATCCAGATCAGCTATGACGGCTCTAATTGCTTGTTGAGTAGTTTCTTCCTTTAATAATTCCCGGTTATCCCAGGCCTTTTCTATGATAGTCTTCAGTTCCATTATTTTGGTTAGTTTCGTTTAATGAGTGAAAAATCAGCTTCCCTAATACCAGTCTTAATTGCGTCTAGCCTTAAGCCCGCCAAAGATACGAGAGCTTGGGGAAAGCTTGGCCTTTCACTACGAGAAACAGGGCTATATCAGCTAAATTTTATGGGATTTTCACAAATACCCCTAAAAAATTACGAAGATGAAAAGTATTATACCTCACTTTCGAATGCGTCCTCAAGCTGGGGAAGATTATTCTCGCAGCTAACTTTCATAAAGGTCCTATCGCAGGTCCGCCCAAAAATCCTGATTTGTTGTACCTACGAATACCTCCCAGTAGCAGCATTTTTTAAGGGGATTTTGGGCTATAAATTAATCTATGATGTACAGGAAAATTATGTCAAAAATCTTGATTTAAATCCTGATTTAAGCTCGGATAAGAAGCAGAAAGTAGCTCGATTAATCAGGGGTATGGAAAGTGCTAAAGGTGTTGACCTATTCCTTCTCGCTGAGAAATGCTATCAAGATGAAATGCCCGATAAGTCTCCTTTTTTGATCTTGGAAAATAAATATGCAGGAGAAATAAAAAGAGTTTCATCAATCATACTCCCCAAAAAAGCGGGTTATAATTTTTTGATTTCGGGTACGCTAACGCCAGCTTTTGGGACACTTGAAGCAGTGAATTGGTTCAAGGAAATCATCAAAGTATTTCCAGATTCTACACTCAAAATCATTGGGCATTGCACACTTTCTAGCTTCAAAAAAGAGCTTGGAAAAGCCTGTGAAAACATCTTTCAAATTGATCTAAAATCATCTGATTTCCCAGTACCACATGAGGAGATTATCGCAGAATATTCGACAGCTGATTTTGCGATTTTACCCTATCAAAATAGAGAGGCTATAAAGGATAAAATGCCAACCAAACTTTTTGAATCTGCTGCGCTTGGAATCCCAGTTTTAATAGGAGGAAACCCAAAATGGCGGGGCTTCTTGGCACCATTTTCCGGAGGATTTCCAATTGATTTTTTCGACTTAGAAAATGCAAATCAGCAGTTCAATGCCGCACTTAATCAGGAATATTTCACTCAGATTCCTGATGATACTATCCTGTGGAAATCCCAACACCGGGATTTCATCGAAGCAATAACCTCCCTTTAAATTCTAATCAGGATGTGGATTACTATCCACAGTTATCCACCTATACCCTATTTTCTACACTCATTTCATCAAAATGGAAACTGAGTTATTTTGATACTTTCCTCAATAAATTTGAATTGAACTAAGTTTCAAACTATTTATTATCAGTACTTTAAGTACATATTTACGTATGACTAATCTTATTTTTAGCCTTACCTAAAACCCTAAACACATTTGAAAATAGGTTATCCACAGCTGATTTAGCCACTATAGAATATATTTTTAGCTATATCTAAATTAATTTTTATATTTGCCTCAGTACAAATTAGAATACCATGACCTTAACTACAGCGGAGGAGAATTATCTGAAAGCTATCTATCACCTATCGGATGGAGCCACCAAATCTGTGTCGACAAATGATGTGGCTGCAGAGATGAAAACTAAACCTGCATCGGTCTCAGATATGCTAAGAAAGCTAGGCGATAAGGAGGTGATAGAATACCGTAAATATTACGGAGTCAACATCACAGAAGAGGGGAAAAAGAGAGCGCTACAAACCATCAGAAAACACAGACTTTGGGAAGTGTTTCTAGTAGACAAATTACAGTTTGCATGGGATGAAGTTCATGAGGTAGCAGAGGAACTGGAACACATACAATCTCCTCTCCTAATTCAGCGTTTAGATGCCTATTTGAACTATCCGAAATTTGATCCGCACGGCGATCCAATTCCTGATGAATATGGTGATGTACGAGCCAGACCAAGGCTTGCTTTGAACGAGATGGATGTAGATCAAAGCGGTCAGATCGTGGCAGTAAAAGACAGCTCTGCAGCCTTCCTAAAATACCTCGATAAAGTTGGTGCCTACATCGGCGCCAGAATCAAAATATTGGACAAAGTGGAGTTTGATGGATCTATGGAAATTCTCGTGGATCAGAAGAAAACGCTCTTTATGTCGAAGGATGTAGCAGCAAATATTCTGGCAATTCAATCATGAGAAACTGTCTACTAATACTGATTATTTCACTCCTCTCCTTTGCCTGTAAATTTGACAATCCAGAGGAGAATACTAAGCCGCAAATAGTAGCGACAACAAGCATCCTTGCTGACGGAATTAGAAATATCGTCGGCGAAAATGCTGATGTAGTTTCTCTCATGCCGGCTGGCGTTGATCCACATTTATACAAGGCTTCGGTTCGGGATTTGGACTTGCTTCAAAATGCAGACATGGTTATTTACCATGGGCTTTTTCTGGAAGGGAAAATGACTGAGATCTTTGAGAAGCTTGCTTTCAGCCAAAACCTGATCAACGTATCAGAGAATATTCCTCAGGAACTACTTTTAAGATCCGGGCCAGAGGCTCACTCCGTAGATCCACACATCTGGTTTGATGTGTCACTTTGGTCTTTGGCACTGGCTCATGGCTCGGAGGAGCTTATCAAGTGGCAGCCAGAGTGGAAAACAACCATCAACAAGAATACAGAATCGTACCTTTCTCAATTAGCACTTTTGCATCAGGACAACCTCACCAAAGTAGCACAACTTCGCCAAGCCAATCAAGCGCTCATCACTGCGCATGATGCCTTCTCCTATTTTGGAAGAGCCTATGATCTGGAAGTTTTGGGACTGCAGGGATTATCCACACTCAGTGAGCCTGGGCTTCGGGATTTGACTGGGTTAGTGAGTTTCATTGTGGAGAGAAATATCCATGCAGTTTTTGCAGAGCAAACCATTTCCCCAAAAGCAATTGAGGCAGTGGTCGCAGGATGTGCGAACCAAAATCATGAAATTAAACTGGCTGGCCCATTGTATACAGATAGTTTGGGAGCCCCAGAATCTCCAGCCGGAACCTATATAGGAATGGTGAAAACCAATGTTCAAGTAATTTTTGAAAGCCTAACACAATGATCATAAACGTAGATTCCCCGATTTTAGAAATACATGACCTCACTGTCAGCTACGATCAAAGTCCAGTCTTATGGAATGTGGATCTGAGTTTACCAGCTGGAAAACTGATAGGAATACTTGGTCCAAACGGTGCCGGTAAGTCAACTTTAATTAAGGCCATCATGGGATTGATTCCAACTACCGGAGGATATGTCAAGCTTTTTGACCGTGAGTTAAATGACGTAAGAAGTCGAATCAGCTATGTCCCTCAGCGGGAATCTGTGGACTGGAATTTCCCCGCTTCTGTGCTGGATGTGGTGATGATGGGTACCTTTGGAAAACTAGGTCTTTTTCGTAGACCTGGAAAAAAGGAAAAGAAGATCGCCATGGATTGCCTGGAAAAAGTGGGAATGCAATCCTTTATAGACCGTCAAATCTCAGAGCTTTCCGGAGGTCAGCAGCAGCGGGTTTTTATCGCCAGAGCTTTAGCTCAGGAAGCAGACCTTTATTTAATGGATGAGCCTTTCGCTGGAGTGGACATGGCAACGGAAACAGCAATCTTCCAGCTTCTGCAGGAAATGACTGCAGCTGGCAAGACAGTGATCGTTGTCCATCACGACATACACTCTGCCATGAATTACTTTGATTGGATCATCATGCTAAACCTGCACTTGGTAGCATCCGGCCCAAAAACCCAAGTGGTAACTGAAGAGCTTTTGAGAAAGACCTATGGCGGTAAGCTCAACCTGCTTACCAAAGTCACAGACATTATCAGACAGAAAGACTTTAATCCATTGAAAAATTGATATGAGCGATTTTGTCTATTTCTTCACATTTCAGGATGCATCCATTGCCTTTGTAGTAATTGGGATCACACTCTTGGGCATCGGCTCTGCTTATGTGGGAACGTACAGTTTTCTGGACAAAAAGGCCTTATTGGGAGACGCTATCTCCCATGCAGTACTTCCGGGCATTTGCCTAGGCTTTATGCTTGCAGGAGAAAAGAATCCTATTTACATAGTGACTGGAGCATTTCTATCAGGGGCCTTAGCTACTTTCCTTACTTCCTGGCTAAAAAGCAAAACCCGATTGAGTGATGATGCAATCATCGCCTCCATCCTATCCATTTTCTTTGGATTCGGAGTAGTACTTCTCACTGTGATACAAAAATCAGGAAATCCAGAGATGGCTGGTCTTAACCAGTTCATCTTCGGAAATGCCATTGCCATTCTTGAAGAAGATCTATACATCTATGGAGGTCTGGCAATCTTAATCATTCTTACACTGACCGCTTTCAGAAAGGAATTTTCAATGCTAGTATTCAATGCCGACTTCGGAAAGTCCATTGGCTATCCCATGGGAGCGATCAGATTGATATTTAATGTGCTCATGATACTGGCGGTAGTAATAGGTATCCAAGCAATCGGCGTGGTGTTGATGGCGGCCTTGTTAATTACTCCGGGAGCAGCAGCTCGATTCTGGACGGATAAACTAGGAAAGCTTCTTTTAATCGCCGGGGCATTTTCAGCTGTGTCGGGAATCATCGGAACCTACGTCTCCTTTATAATTCCCCAGATGCCCACTGGTCCTTGGGTGGTGGTTTGTTTATCGCTGCTAGCATTAATTTCCTTTCTTTTTGCCCCAAAAAAAGGCGTGCTCTCTCGCTTTATCGCAAGAAGGTATTACCTCAAAAAAACGCATCAAGACCACCTTTTAAAGTTGATTTATCATGGAATAGAAAGTGGGAAAAGCAGCTTCCCTATAGAAGAAATCTATCAGTCCTTTCCCTACAGAAAGCGAGAAACGAAGCATACTATTGATGAATTAATCAAAACAAACCTACTTACTATAAATCAAGGCTTTATAGACTTCACTTCTAAAGGGAAATCAGAAGCCAAGCGAATTGTGAGACTTCATAGACTTTGGGAACTTTACCTCAATGAGTACATGAATATTGCCCCGGATCACGTACACGATTCTGCCGAAAAGCTTGAACATATTCTGACACCAGAACTTGAAGCCTTGCTAGAGAACAGACTTAATTATCCTAAACTCGATCCTCACCAGGAGAATATCCCCCGCGACAACGATGAGCTTTGACCAAAACGCATTTCTGATAATTTTCACAGCCTCACTCATCTCCATATCCTGTGGATTGCTAGGGGTGTTTATGATGCTTCGCAAAATGTCCATGACCGGAGATGCCATTTCACATGCGGTCCTCCCGGGGATTGTCATTGGTTTCTTTGTGTCAGGAAGCCAGCGAGGACTGGAAGTCATCATTGGAGCTGGGATTTTGGGGATTCTGGCCACCCTACTGATCGATTGGCTGAAGAATAAAGCTAAAGTGCAACTCGATGCTTCCATTGGAATTACATTTACGCTCTTATTTGCCATAGGCATCATCCTAATAAATATGCTTGCCTATAAAGTCGATTTGGATCAGGAATGTGTGCTTTATGGGGAAATTGCTTACCTCCCGATTGATCTTTGGATCACTGACGCAGGCTTTAGTATGGGCCCAAGAATCACCTATTTGGCAGTTTTGAATTTAGTTTTGGTAGGAACCTTTATATTCCTCTTATATAAGGAGTTAAAGCTTACCAGTTTTGATGAAAACTTCGGGTTGGTAGTTGGACTACCGGCTGGAGCAATAAATCTGGCTTTGATGAGTATGGTGTCCTATACTACTGTCAGTAGTTTCGAAGCGGTTGGTGCCATTTTGGTAGTGGCTTTACTTGTCGTCCCACCTGCCACGGCTTTTCTTTGGACGAAAAAATTAACATCTCTTATTAAACTTACCTGCGGCTTAGGTATTTTTATTGCAGTAACAGGATATTATGCAGCATATTTGGTAGATAGTTCTATCGCAGGGATGATGGTGGCTGTAGCTGGTGTTATCTTTCTGGGAAGTGCCGCAATCAAAGGAATCAAGCCAAATTGGGCATTCGGAACTTCCACCCCCAGCAAACCGTTGGAGGTTTGACAAAATACGGTAGACCGAAGACAGAAGACAGGAGATAGAAGACCACAGATAATAGGGCTACTAGCATTATTGCGTATAACCATATATTTAATTCATGAAGAAATTAGTAATCATAGGCTTAATTCTAATTGTTAGCAATTTTGCACAAGCACAGGAAAAAATAGAGTGGCTGAAATTTGAGGAGGCTGTGGCCGCTACAGAGGCAAACCCCAAAATGCTTTTTGTGGACGTGTACACTGATTGGTGTGGCTGGTGCAAGAAGATGGACAAGGAAACTTTCACTGATCCTGATGTAATCAAATACATCAATGAAAACTTTTATGCAGTAAAAATGAATGCAGAGGATGATAAGCGCACCTTTGATTTCAAAGGAAAGAAATACTCCGAAGCTCAAATGGCGGCGACTATGCGGGTGCAATCATATCCTAATTTTGTGATCATTGATCCAACTTTGCAGAATATCACTCAATTACCTGGATATAGAGAGCCAATTCCATTTTTAGATGGGTTGGGTCAGATAGTTCATAATGGATTTGGTGCAAAATGAGTTTTTCACTTTCCGAGCAAAATGATACCATCATCGCTTTAGCTACGCCGCAGGGCGTTGGCGCTATTGCAGTAATTCGCCTTTCCGGCAAAGAGGCCATCAGCCTCACTAACGAAGTTTTTTTTGGCAAAAATCTAGAAAAACAGGAATCTCACACCATACATTTTGGAACCATTCGCGATGGGGAAAAAATCATAGACGAGGTCTTGGTTTCTCTTTTTATAGCTCCCAAATCATTTACCAAGGAAAACGTGGTGGAAATCTCCACTCATGGCTCATCCTATATCATCAATCAGGTTCTCAAACTATTCATCCGCAAAGGTGCGCGTCCTGCAAAGCCTGGAGAATTCACTCAGCGTGCATTCCTGAACGGACAGTTTGATCTGGCGCAAGCTGAGGCTGTAGCCGATCTGATTCATGCGGATTCCGAAACTTCCCATCAAGCAGCACTCAGTCAAATGCGTGGTGGATTTAGTTCTGAAATACAGGAGCTTAGATCTAGACTGATTCATTTTGCTTCAATGATAGAACTGGAACTGGATTTTGGCGAGGAAGACGTGGAGTTTGCCAGTCGAGAAGAATTACGTGCGCTTGTAGAGCGATTACTTCGTGTAGTTGAGGAGTTGATTTTGAGCTTTGATCTGGGGAATGTGATCAAAAACGGAGTTCCAACCGTAATCGCCGGGAAACCCAATGCAGGCAAATCCACCCTACTCAATGCCCTGCTCAATGAGGAAAAAGCCATCGTCTCTGAGATCGCTGGAACGACGCGGGATTTTATAGAAGATGAAATCAATATAGGAGGAGTAATCTTTCGCTTTATAGATACAGCTGGTTTACGGGAAACTACCGATACTATTGAAGCTATTGGAGTGAGCCGAACTCAGGAGAAAATGAAGTCCGCTTCTTTGATTTTATATCTCTTTGATTTGGGAGATACAGATTTGGTGGAGATCAATCGAGATGTCAATAAACTGGAAAATCAGGGTGTACCCTTCCTGAAAGTTGCGAATAAGGTAGATAAGGGTAATGAACAGTTAATAAGTGAGTTAAAAGAAAAGCATCCGGACACTATTTTCATCTCCGCTGGAAACAAAGAGAACTTGGAAGGACTGAAAGTTCGCATACTTGAGCTTGTCAATCTGGACAAATTCCGAACTGGAAATACGGTCGTTACCAACGTGCGTCACTACGATTCCCTAGTCAAAACCCGTGAGTCCTTACTTGATATTTTGAGTGGACTGGACAATGAAGTGACCAATGATTTTGTGGCCATGGACATCCGCCGCTCCTTACATTTCTTAGGTGAGATTACTGGTGAGATTACCACTGATGATTTGTTGGAGAATATTTTTAGGAATTTTTGTATCGGGAAGTAAATAAGTAAATTGAAGGATGAAGAATAATAAAAATTCGCATAAAACGGCTTCAAAACTTAGAACACAAAAAGCATATCTGACTAAACGAGATATTGTCCGTGTTTCAAAAGCTGCAATAACAAAAGCTTCTGACCAAGCAATGAAAACTGCGGGTTATGTAATTAAGGCTGAAAATGGATGGGTTGTCCGAGAGAACCAAGATGGAAGTATTCAGCGGATTAAAGAAATAAAAGGAGCTTCAACCCTGCACAAACTTGTTCTCGACTAAGCCAGAACTACGTCTGAGGGTTTTTGCTGGCCCGAATGGATCAGGAAAAAGCACAATTATTGAGGCAGTAAGAAATCATAAAGTAAGTGAAATCCCTGTTGATTTTGGTACTTACATCAATGCTGATGATCTAGCAAAGAAACTACTAAATGAAGATGTTGGGTTTGATAAATACAACATAGAAACAACAGAAGAAGAATTCGTAGATATTTCTACTTCTTCTGGATTAATCTCATCTGCATTTACAAAGAGTGATTTTTTAAAAACATTTTCTTTCTCTAATAATCAAATAAAGCTTCTTGATCTGGAATTCAACGAAAGACTTGCTCAGATAATTGCTGATTTTTTGAGAAAAAAACTCCTTACAGATTTAAAAAAGTTTTCCTTCGAAACTGTTTTCTCCCATCCTTCCAAAATTGATATAATGAAGCAAGCCAAAGCTGCTGAATATAAGGTTTACTTATATTTTGTTTCTACGGAAGCTCCTGAAATCAATAAATATCGTGTTAAAATTCGGACAGAATTGGGAGGACATAGCGTGCCTGAAGATAAAATTGAACAGCGCTACTACAGATCTCTTGATTTAATGTATGAAGCAGCTCAACATGCTTATCAAGCATATTTCTTTGACAACTCTAGAAATGGTGAAAATTTCAGACTTGTCGCTCATTTTAAAATGGTTAAAGGAGAGAAAGTTTGGGATAGTATGGATGAAACCAAAATCCCCAATTGGTTTTATGAGTATTATTCAAATAAGGTCTGAAAATCTTTAGTAAAACTAAGGCGACTCTGAATATATCAATCAGCTTGAATTCTATTTCAAACTTGTTTGGACGTCATTGCGAGGAGGTACGACGAAGCAATCTCATTGTTTTATTGAAGCTCTTTCCACATTAAAATAGGCATAGTTGGCTCCGAAATTTCTTATTTTGACTCGTAACAATCTCACTTTATAAGAATACTGACTGTCCTCAAAAATATAATAATCACCAGGATTCAATTTTGATGTACCTATTGATACTTGGCTTGAATTCCTTATTTCTATATCGGCTACTTCGGGATTTTCACTAACATTGTTGGGAAATAGGCTGTATTTCCTATCATCTATGGGTAAATAATTACCAACTTTTACTACTTCGCCACTCAAAATTGTAGCGTAATCCAATGCTACTTCTTCTTTAGTAGAAGAACCTATATCTCCTGATTGTTCAATGATTTCTTCGTCATTTATTTGTTTCGATATAGTTGGTGTTGGTATTTCTTCAGGTTTACTTTCTATTTTTGATATGGAAATATTACCCTGATCCTCTAGTAATTCAACAGTTTGATTCACTTCATCATTTGACATATTTTCCGGTGGACGACTATCTAGGTATATATAAATACCTACAATTGCTGTAATTAGTCCAGCTATTGAGGTTAGCAAAGCTGGTAAATTGCTCCAAAATCCTTTCTTTTCATCTGTCATAATATGTGCTGTTTAAAAATTAGTTCTACCTACTATACCTCTTAAAATTCTCTGCCTGCTCAAAAATCTCTTTGTACACCTCATCCCGATCTACCGGAGGATAATCGTTTTCAGCTAAAAGAATAATCAAATCCACTTTCAGTTCCGCTTTGATATCATCTCGCTTGCTCCAGTCGGTGTACTTGGCTTTGTCATCCACCACATCTTTGACCAACTGCGCCAAGTGAATCAATTTGTCTTCTGGATACACAAAGTCATACTTGACCGCCAACTCCTTCAGAATATCATAGAAAGCCTTTTCCTCGAAGTCTATGCCCATTTCTGCAAAGGATTCCTTCTCCTTTTTCATGGCATAATATAGGTTTATGATCTCGTCAGTGAATTCATCCAAAACTCTACTATCCAGTGTATCGGCTTCCTTCCGCTCGTTATACTTCTCCACCAGATGTTGCATCTTTTTGGAGAAATCCACTCCCTTGATTTTGTTGATTTGCTTAAACTCCTCTATGGCTTTGGCCAAAAGCTTCTGCAGCAACTTGATCTTGGTATGGGGTAGTTTAATCTTATCAATCTTAGCCAAGTAGTCGGCTTCGAAAATATCCACCTCTTTCTGATCGTCCTCTCCAAGTTTAAAAATCTCCTCTACCCCTTCACTTCGAATGGCTTCCTGTATCATCTCCCGAACTTTCGCATTCATCTGCTCGGTATCCGGAGCTTCTCCCTTTGTCAGTTTGAATACAATAGATCTCACTGCAATAAAAAAATGAATCTTGTCCTTTTCTATATTGGTAAAAGCTGCTGATCCCGAGCAAATATCATAAGCGGCTTTCATCCGCTTCACCAGATTCATAAAGCGCTTTTCCAGTTTCTGGGTCAGCTGCACGAATTCAGCCGCTTGATTCAGCGTATGCAACTGCTGCAAAGGAGAACCTGTGAAATATAGGCTGTAGTCAAACTTGTGGAAGATTGCTTCCAGCAAATCCACCTGATCTTTGACCACCACGATGGACTGTTGTATATCCTCAAAATTCTGACTATCCACCGTAGAATACTGCTTCAGAGCTAGATTCATCTGTTTCTTGATCCCAATATAATCCACCACCAAGCCTTTTGACTTACCTTCAAATTTCCGATTCACCCGCGAAATCGTCTGGATCAAGCTATGTTCCTGTATGGGTTTGTCTATGTACATGGTATCCAAAAAGGGCACATCAAAGCCCGTCAGCCACATATCCACCACAATGGCAATCTTAAAATTACTCTTTGCATTCTTAAACTGCCGATCCAGTTCCTTTCTATAATCTTGGGTCCCCAACATCTCCCAAAGCTCCTTTTCATCATCCTTGGAGCGGGTCATCACCATATTTACTCTTGCCATAGGCTTGAGTTCTTTTCGGTCTTTTTCCGTCAACTCTACTCCCTCTTCCGCAACCAATACCTCAGCCCATTCCGGTCTCAAAGCTATTACTTCTTGGTACAATTGATAGGCAATCTCCCTAGTGGAACAGACAAACATCGCTTTCCCTTTGATGGTACTTCCTTCTGCTATCCTAGTTTCATAGTGAGTAACAAAGTCCTTGGCAATGGCCTCAATTCGACCTGGATCGCCCAATATCGTCCGCATCTGGGTGATCTGCTTCTTGCTCTCATCGACTTGATATTCATTTGCGCCAGCCTCAGCTACCATAGAGTAATAGTTCTCAATCTCCTGAAGCTTGCTGTTTTCCAGCAACACCTTCGCCGCTCGACCCTCATACACGATCCGAACCGTGATCTCATCCATCACCGACTCGGTCATAGTGTAAGTATCCACGATCTCCCCAAACACATCCATGGTCGCATCGATCGGCGTACCCGTGAAACCCACATAGGTCGCACTCGGCAGGGAATCATGGAGATGCTTCGCAAAGCCAAAACTTTTCTTCACCCCTTTTTCTGTCACCCGAACCTTCTGATCCAGATTTGTTTGGCTGCGATGTGCCTCATCCGAAATACATATCACATTGCTGCGCTCGGTTAGCAATTCGGTGTCCTCGTTAAATTTATGAATCGTGGTCAAAAAGACTCCGCCTGAATTTCTGCCCTTCAGTTCCTCCCGCAGTTCCAGCCTGCTACTGACACTTCGGATCACATTATCTCCTATAAATCCCTTGGCATTGGTGAACTGTCCGCTGAGCTGATCATCCAAGTCGGTACGGTCGGTGATCAAGACGATGGTAGGACTGGCAAAATCCACCGACTTCATCAGCAGTCGAGTAAGATACAGCATGGTAAAACTCTTCCCACAACCCGTCGCACCGAAGTAAGTTCCCCCTTTGCCGTCTCCATGGGGCAACTGATGCAGTTTGATATTTTCAAACAGCTTGGTCGCGGCATAATACTGCGGATAGCGACAGACGATCTTCTCGTCCTTCTTGGAGCTATCCGGCACATAGATGAAATTATGGATGATGTCCAGCAACCTACGCTTGTCCAGCATTCCCTTGATCAGGGTGTACATGGAGTCAATGCCATGCACTTTGGTGGACAACCCCGTATTAGGATCGATCTCCTTATCCAGACCCTCGATCTTCCGCCAGGAATAGAAAAACTCATAGGGAGCAAAGAAACTTCCAGCCTTGGTATTTACCCCATCCCCTATGACACAAAAGGCATTGTACTTAAATAAATCCGGAATATCCCGCTTATATCGGGTGGTCAACTGAACGTAGGCAGAATGCAAACTTGCTTCTTCTCGAATAGATGACTTAAATTCAAAAACGACCAGTGGCAAGCCATTCACATAGAGAATCCCATCCGGGATACGCTTCTCAAAACCCTGAATCTCCAGCTGATTGACGATTTTGAAGATGTTTCGCTCCGGCTGCTCGTAGTCGATCAGTGAAATAAAAATATCCTTCCGGGTATGATCCTCACGCTTCAGCAGGAAGCCATCCCGCACCCAATTCATGATGGTCTTATTCGTCTCGTAAAGATCCGAAGCGGGCAACTTCTCCAGATCACGGATAATCCCATTCACCTCATTCGGCGTAATCTTCTCTTCCAAATACCGCTGCTGCAAATAATGCTGCAAATCTTCCCGAATCAAGACTTCTTCCTTGCCTCGGAGCATATCCTCCCCCTTCACATGGGGGTATCCCTGCGCTTCCAAAAGCGAGATAAAGGCCTGTTCAAGTTGGGATTCGGTGAATTTCATTTTGATTATTTATACAGGGAAAAATTTATCATCAGACCATTTTGAAGGATTATTGATAATGTATTTAGAAATACGTTGATACGATTGTTCATTCCGTATGATGTGTTCCCAATAATTACGTTGCCATAATTTACCGACAAACGGTTGCCAATTCAATGTTTTTACACCACGAATATATTCCACCGTCGTGATTGATTTAAACGCATCCATCATATCACCAATGGTTTTCGTTGGGGCAATCCCTTGTGGTTGCCCTATTTGATTTTGTGTTATACCGTAATTTTGGGCGACCGTTTCATTTAGGGCGACCACAAGGGTCGCCCCTACGGTCGCCGCAACGATTTCCAAAATGCCGTGAAAATGGTTTGGCATTATTACATATTCGTGCAATTCAATATTTTTAAATCGTTCTGGTAATTTTAACCATTCGGTATTAATCATTGTGCCTGCCGCATTCAAAATCATTTTCCCATCCACCACATCACCAAATAAACAGGCCCGATGTTGGCAACAAATGGTAATAAAATACAAACCGGCCTGCGAATAATCGTATCCTTTTAATCGGATGGATTTACGTTGGGGCAATCCCTTGTGGTTGCCCTTATTTCGATTGTACTTATTCATCGTCTTGGTCGTATTCGTTCCAATAGAATGCCGCCCCTTCCGCATCCAGGGTCTTATAATATTCCAATAACCGCACAAACAATTCCTTTCCTATACCCATATCAACCAGTGACAATAAGGTATCTAATGTGTTTTCAATGGTATTTTTATCCTGATTTCCTGATTGGATCAAATGATTGATTTCTGCTTCCAAAGCTGGCAAATGCCCCTTAAGTGACTCCTGAAAGGATTCAATGCTTTGTTTGATACTCCGAAACAAGTCCTCTTCCATATCTCTTAATATTCCACTTTCGCTAATTTAGAAAGCAACACGTCTTTCAGTTCCGTTAGCTTTTGGTTTTCTATTGATTTCAAACCCTGATTCCATTCTATATTTTGGAGTTCGCTCATTTCAAAAATTACAAATTGTTAAGGGTTAATGTTTAAGGGTCAAGGATTAATGGTTAATGGCCGCCCCTCATTAACCATTAATAATTTACCATTAATAACTAATCTTTGACCCTATAGCCCACTGAAATGATGACATCCAGATTGTAACCATATACTTCAACTTCCTGTGTTTTCCCTACCATAGCCCCATGCTGAGTGGTTATTCGGAATTTCCGAACAACCACTTTTTCGTCCAACTCGCCTTCTGCAAACACATTCTTGATATGCTCATTAATGGTTGATTTGGCTTTACCAAAAAGGGTAGCCATTTGGTCTTGGTTAAGCCAAACCGTTTCTTCCTCTAAGCGCACATCGATTTTGATGTTGCCGTCAGCGTTTTGATAGATCAGGATGTCACTGTTCATAATGGCTTTTTGTTGGGATTCAATAAATTTCATGCTATCCAATTCAAATTATATCGTTCTATAATTTCAATTGCTTTCTTTGTTAAAATAAATAAGTTTGCAGTTTCAGGTGCTAATTCATTGCCATTTTTAAGAATTTTACAAGTAGTTTCAAATGAAATAGATGTGCCAGAATGTCTATTCTTTTCTTTAGGAATAATTGACCATTCAATTTTAAAATCTTCAATACCAACAATTCCATTTATCTCCTTATTAATCTCAAGCTTCCACAAATGATCGGGATATGATAGGATAGGGATAAGAGCATGTAAATAATCAACTTTATAATCTGAATATGGATTATTCTCAATATTTTCCTTCATATCATTTAGCCGTAGTTTAAATTCTTCAAAATCAGATATGATTGATTTTAAGGACTGGTAAACAATTAAAAACCTTAAATCATAAACAGAGACATATCTTCCATTTATTCTAGGTCCACTCCTGCGTTCTTTAATAATTATTTGTTTTGAAAAAATTTTCAACAGTTTTCTGATAGGTAAGTAACCAGATTTATGAAATGCAAAAATTAGATAAAGAATATATCTGATATCTATATGATCTTTAAGACTATACAACCGATCTCTCTCATTTGTAGTTGTAAGGATAACAGTTAAGAAAACTTCACTTAACTTATCTTCTAATTCCGGAAGAAGATCAAAATGAAAGGTTCCTTCTGAATAAAACTTATCTATATATCCTGAAAAATCAACATCTTGCCCATATCGGTTAGAATAGATTTTTCTAATATTATTGATGTCACATACAAGAATTATTTTATCAAAGTCAAATTTGTTTTCAGATGAATCATGATCAAAGTGAGCGGAAAAAACATTCAATATTCTAAAAATATGATCAGGGTCAATCCTGTCCAAATCATCAATTATTAGGACTGTTTTCTTCTTTGAATCCTTTTCTTTTATCTGAGTAGATAATTGACAAATTAACTGAGTGTAAAAATCTTCTTCCTTAACTGATCCTTTTGTTTTATTGATTTCTTCAAGATACTTGATGATTGTTTTTTCTTGATCACTCTGGTTTCCTTTGTGCTGAATTTCAAATGTTTTATAGAGTTGAATTATCTCTTTAGCTATTTCAGCTACTTGTTTACCTATAACAGGAATTTGCCTAACAAATGGCATTATTATGTTTTCAGGATTATTTTGAAGAAAAAAACCAAAAGATATACTCTTTGGAATTGAGACTTTTTCAAACTCAACATCAAGCCTCAAAAAATTAAAGAGAATATCATATTTAATTAATTCAAAAATATCTTCATTCGAAGCAACTGAGTAATTAATTGGGAAAAGATGAAATACTTGATATTCTGATTTATGCCTTTCAAAATAATCTTTAAGGAAGCTTGTTTTTCCAGTACCAAAAGGAGCAGAAAATATAATTCTATGATTATCTATTTGATTAAGGTGATCACTGAAATTTGATGAACCTCTATCTGTTTTAATCTTAAAGTCTGGTTTTTCCATTTTGGTTAGTTTTAAGATTTTGAATTATAATTAGCTCTATTCTCCGCAACCATTGCCAATTTTTGTTCTGTCCATTCCTCGATCTCCTTCACCCTCACCCTCCCACTAATCAACTCCGGCAATAATCTATCGCGAAGTTGGGTTAGAGTATCAATATTTTGAAGATTTAATTTTCTTTTTTCAAATAATTGATATGATATTTTTTCATGCTCTAATAAAACTTCCATTCTTGGATGTAATAAACTAATTTGTTTAAGGTGCATTGGACCAAAGTTTTTCTGGACACTTCCTGAAGCCCTTGTTTCAAGTTCATATTGCAAATCAGTATTACAATAACCGTAGATATAGTATTTAGTACTTATACCTTTAATTTCTCGGAATCTAATTACACTTGTATTCAATGAAAGTGGTAAATGCTCTTTCCGCACAAAAGAAAATCTTCCCAAAGTTCCTGAAGTTGATATCACTATATCATCCTCTTCTAGCTGAAAATGTTTGTATTTACCAAGTGCTTCTTCTCTTGTTAATTTATTTGCAGTTTCTAATGTTAAATCACCATCCTTAATACATCGGATATTAATAAACTTAATACCATCTTCTTCTTCAGTGTATTGCCAATTTCTTATGCCAGGACCTTCTAAAAAGTCTACAATTTCAGGAAATGAGACATCCTCCCACCCCTCAGGTATCCACTTCCCAAGCACCTCATTATATTCAAAGGAAGAAGGAAACTTTGTGGCTAGGGCTGGGTTGGTGCTGATCAGCTTCTTGGAGTCGGCTACGAGCTTTCGCTTCTCGGCTATCGCTTCTAGCTCATCGGGCATAATGTTTCCTGCTGCCAGTGCATTATCCATCACGGGATCGAAGTCCACAAACCAGCTTTTAAACAGGGCTTGCGCCATGGCTTCCAGCGTTTGGTTTAGCTGCCGATTTAGCTCGATCTTCTCATCCAAAGTCCCTAAAATATGGGCTATGGCTTTTTGTTCAGGGAGAGGTGGGATTTTTGAATCTAATAAATGCAGATGATTTCGATTTAATCCAGGAACTGCAGCTTTGTCTGAGCAACTTTGAAAATCAATTTGTTGCAGAAAGTAATAAATGAATTTTGGGTGATTGCCTTTAAAGTTCTTGACATATAAGGTTGTGTTTAATGGCCAATACTCTTCATTTACAAAGAATACCTTGCCTATAGTCCCGTATCGTCCTGTTACTACACCTGGTCCTTTTACTTTTGAATCGGCGTGATAATCAGAAAATCCACCAGAAGATATAACTGGAATCTTTCCGCTTATTCTTAATCTCGCTGGCAAATCATACCCTCTTTTCAATTCCAATATTTCACCCAGCTTACCTCTAAACCACTCACTCATACCCCAATCCCTTTAAATTCTCCAAAATAGCCTGATCCAATGCCTTGGCTTGTTCCAGTTGGCCTTTAAGAGTGGCGGTAAGTTCGCTCATCTTATCCTCGAAGTGGATGCCATCGTCCTCTTCTTCTGCTACACCCACATAGCGACCGGGAGTCAGGACGTAGTCGTTGGCTGCGATCTCGGCTAGGCTGGCGGACTTGCAGAAGCCGGGTTGGTCTTGATACCCCTTTTGATCATCTTTAGTAATCGAGGATTTGTCATCCCGAGCACTGGAGCTACGTGAGTAGCGTATATCGAGGGAGGCTTCGACTTCGCTCAGCCTGACATCCGCTGAATCGCACGGGATAACGGAGGCGTTACGCCAAGAATGATACGTATCCGCGATCGTCGCAATATCTTCTTTGGTCAGTTCCTTCTGCGTGCGGTCGATCATGGTTCCCAGTTGGCGGGCATCGATAAAGAGGGTTTCCCCTCTTCTATCCCGAAACTGCTTTGACGGATCCTCTGGATGTGGGCGCTGAGCCTTGTTTTTGGTCACAAACCATAGACATACGGGAATCTGCGTGGTATAAAACAACTGCCCCGGTAAGGCGATCATGCAGTCTACCATGTCTTTTTCGATCAGTTCCCGACGAATATCGCCTTCCCCGGAGGTATTACTACTCATAGAACCGTTTGCCAAGACAAAGCCAGCCGTTCCGTTTTCGGATAGTTTGCTCAGCATATGCAGAATCCAGGCGTAGTTGGCATTCCCGGCAGGTGGAGTCGTAAACCCTGCCCAGCGTGAATCGTCCTCTAGTTCGTTTTTCTCCCGCCATTGGCTCTGGTTGAAGGGCGGATTGGCCATGATGAAATCAGCCTTGAGATCGGGATGCTGATCTTTGAAAAAGGTATTGGCAGGCACATCGCCCAAGTTGCCCGAGATCCCACGGATGGCGAGGTTCATCTTCGCCAGTTTGTAAGTCACCGCAGTATATTCCTGTCCGTAGATGGAGATGTCCTTGGTATTGCCCTGATGGCTTTTGACGAATTGCACCGACTGCACAAACATCCCACCCGAACCACAGGCCGGATCGTAGATCTTGCCCTTGTAGGGTTCCAGCATCTCAGCGATGAGGTTTACGATGGATTTTGGGGTATAGAATTCTCCTCCGCCCTTTCCCTCTGCTGCCGCAAAGCGACCGAGGAAGTATTCGTAGATCCTGCCGACCACATCTTCCTCTTCATCGCCTACGGTGTCTATATTATTTATGGTATCGAGCAGGGCGGCGAGCTTGCTAGGATCCAGATTCAGTCGGGAAAAGTAATTGTCGGGAAGTGCACCTTTGAGGGAAGGATTATTTCGCTCGATGGTATGCAGGGCGGTATCCACGATTAGTGCGATATCATCTTGCTTCGAGTTTTCGATGACATGGCTCCAGCGGCTTTCCGGTGCCAGAAAGAAGACATTCTTCATATTGTAGAATTCCTTCATCTCCAGGTATTTCTCCTTGCCCTCAGCGATGAGTTCGGCTTTGCGTTCCTCGAATTTATCCGAGGCAAACTTGAGGAAGATCAAGCCTAAAACGACGTGTTTGTATTCTGAGCTTTCTACTGTTCCTCTGAGTTTATTGGCCGAATCCCAGAGGGTTTCTTCCATGGACTTTTGATTCTTTTGGGCTGTTTTTTTAGCCATTGGATATGGATTGTATTATAGGATTTATCATTGGAATCTGAAATTTCAGGTAAGTCAAAAGTCTGAACTCACATAAAATTGAAAAATTTTCAGAAGTACTAAGTATTAAAGATATAAAAGTTCGCACCTAAGAAAAGGTTGTTTATAAAATTTTTAAGGTTTCAGAGTAAATAATAGTGTCCAGGTTAAACTAAATCCTATTAGGGATTTGTAACCCAAAGCCCTTATTCAAGGAATTTTAAATTCGAAATATACATGCCTCGGATTTTGTCACAGGCCGAAATGAGACTACATCTTCACATTGAAATCCGTTTCCAGCCTCCCGCAGACATATTCGTCTCCATAGGATAACTCTGGGCGGGAGGGAAATTGCTCGATTACCTTTTTACCATGGGTTGCACCCATGGCTATTAATGGTTTGACTACTTCGTAGTCTTGCTTTATTCACCTAACATTTAATTCCTTCTAAGTAGAAACCCATGGCTACAAATATGCCCCTCCTACGGACCTGCCTTCTACTAACAGGATCAATTTCATTTACCACAATCGCTATTCTTGTAGGCGCGGTGGGAAGACGCAGCAGCGGGCCAGCGTCCGGCATGTGCGGTGGGAGTCCCGATAGCTATCGGGATGCCACGTCTTGACTTTTTGGTTCTTTTGGGTCAAGCCAAAAGAACGGATAGAAATGAATAAAAATTGTTTCGTTTTCATCCTCCCTCAGAGGCTTTCATTTCCAGAATATGATATTGGGCGGAAGGGGGATTTTGTGGTCAAACCATTAATAATATTTGAGTTACCAAGCTATTGCTCCTCTGGAGCAATTATTTAATTCGTTGCGAATCCATAGTGCCCTCCGCGACTTTGCGGTTAAAAAAAACTGATCACTACCTCCTACCCAAATACTCAGAATCAGAAATCAGCACCTTCTTATTATTCAATGGCCTATGAAACACCAGGTAAACCTCCCATTCCAAGCCCAAATCACTTGGTGAAAGCGGAACTGATACTTCTAAGTCTTTTCTTCTCCCAACTTCCTGTAGCCAAATATGTCTCTCCTCTTCAGGTTGGTTGAGCAATACACTCACTCGATCACCTGGACTAGCATTGGCTTCATTTGAATTTGCTAGCCAAGAGATCTTGATCCGCTCCACTTCCCTTATTGCTTTTGCCTCAATTGCTCCCACCAAACTACCCTTGCTGATTTGTAGGTAAGCGGAATTGATTCTGGGAATTGCCTGATGATTATATCCTTTGGTAGATAAATCAGTATGTGCCCAGTTGACACTGGTCTTCTGATCCAGAAAGTTTTGGTAACCAAAATCGAGTACCTGTTTCAGAGGTCTTAGGTATGCATTGACCTCTGCCAATCTGTTTCTATATACTTTCTGCAGAGTAGTTGGATTGGTTTTGTTTTTATGAGGGCCTTTGGGCAAACTCCTCATAATGGTTTTACCATTGAGTTTGTAGAAGGTAAACCCTCCTACTTTTCCTTCTGGCTGGATAATGCTGGAATCCGAAATAGTAGCCATAGTGTTTTTGGTTAAAAGTTAAACTACAAGAAAAGTAGTGAAAAGTAAATACTAATCAAATAGTAAAGCAGCTGATGGTCAGACTATTTACATGGATTATACTTACTTAATTTTTTTAAAACTTATACAAATCTTAAATAAACTCTGTATTAACCCTGTATAAACCTCTTATTTTGATTGCAAATCCACTACCTTCTAACAAGACAGACTATTCAGGAGTAGTAACAGTTTTTGCTTTAAACTGCTGCAGATTCTTGCTGACCTGTGTGGCTAAAAGCTGGAAAAAGTATTGTCTATTGCTGACCTCCAGGTGGGTTTTATCGAGCTGCGAAAGCTCCAGTAACCAACACTGATACATCTCCCAGAGATAATAGGAAATATCTTCTTCACTGTAATATTCGAATAGTTCCTCTGCGGTATGATCGAAGTTTAAATTCATGATTGGCAAGGTTTAATTTATGGAGTATATCATTTCATTCTGCTAAGAAAAAAGCGTTTACGGATTAAGTTTCTGAGCTACTTTATATTCCAGCTCTTTCTGTTGATTTGTAAGTATTTGAACTGCTTGGTATAATTCCTCTTCTGTATCCCAGTCCTTATTCATGGCTGCGATTAGCGAGCGATTGATTTCTAATGCTTGAAGAAGAAATTCAATGATTTGAGAGGAGTCAGATTCAAGCAATGAAGCAATATTATTGCCCAAAGAGATAGATAATAATAAATATCTGAAAGATGCAGATGAAGGATTAATGTCATGGATTTAACAGTTGATTCTGATCCAAGTACTTAAATTTCACTGGGATACTATATTCCAGCGTAGGATGATTTATCTTATAAAATGGAATAAACTATTCCGACAGAAAGCGTCTATTTTACTACTTTTCCTTGTGCCGATGGCAGAAATGAAATAATTTAGTTCAAGGACTCTAAGGAGAATTTCCTAATTTCCCATATCACTAAGAATACAATGAACGAAAAGATCCACCACGGTAGAAATATTAAAAGATTCAGGGAAATGATGGGCATCAAGCAGGAAGCCCTTGCCTTTGAACTTGGGGCTGACTGGTCCCAAAAGAAAATCAGTTTACTTGAGCAAAAAGAAGAAGTGGAAGAAGATCTTCTCCAGCAGGTGGCGGAGATATTAAAGGTTCCTGCTGAGGCGATTAAGAACTTTAATGAAGAAGCAGTTTTTAATATTATTTCAAATACGTATCATAACGATAGTAAAGATCAATCTACAATAATTGCGAGTTCAGTTAATTACCAACCTACTTTCAATGCCATCGATAAGTTGGTAGAAGCGTTAGAAGAAAACAAAAAGCTCTATGAGCGACTGCTGGAATCCGAAAGGGAAAAAGTAGAGTTGCTGAAGAAGATGCTGGATAAATAAGAATCAATCTGTCAAGGTTGACATCAATTTGGCCAAAACCCTTTGAATTGATATCTCTATTACCCCGAGTTGCACCCGCAGCTCCGCCTCGTCGGACAGGTATTAATGGTTTGACTACTTCGCGAGCATAATAAATCCAGACGTAATTTTGAACCACCAAGGTCAATCATAAAATTATACCAAAATCACTTTTGTATGGGCGCGGTGGGAAGACGCAGCAGCGGGCCAGCGTCCAGCATGTGCGGTGGGAGTCCCGATATTCTTTTGCGTCAAAGCCTGCCCCCCCTAAGCGTAGATTGTATCTACGCTTTTATATTTTTCAGGAATTTGTAATTCCCAGCCTAGACCTATCTGATGCTTTAAAAAATAACAGCAATCCGTTTTGGCGAACCACCTTTTCCCGATTGACATCAACCCTACCAAAAATGAAACCTAACGATACCATTTGACTACAAATAGTTGACCTCTCTACGGTGATTTATTTTTTCTCCCAATGACGTGCTAGAGAACCACAATTAATCCGCTTACTTCGCCTGCGTCTTCACAGGCCGAAACCAGAAATCATCTTAACATTGAAATCCGTTTCCATCCTCCCGCATGAACATCCGTTTCCAAAAAATGACTTTGAGCGGGAGGGAAATTGCTCGATTACCTTTTTACCATGGGTTGCACCCATGGCTATTAATGGTTTGACTACTTCGTTGTCTTGCTTTATTCACCTAACATTTAATTCCTTCTAAGTAGAAACCCATGGCTACAAACATGCCCCTTCTACGGACCTGCCTTCTACTAACAGGATCAATTTCATTTACCACAATCGCTATTCTTGTAGGCGCGGTGGGAAGACGCAGCAGCGGGCCAGCGTCCGGCATGTGCGGTGGGAGCTTTGCTGAGTCTTGACTTTTTGGTTCTTTTGCGTCAAGGCAAAAGAACGAGAGAAAGAAGGTTGGATCTAAATATATGATAATTAATGAGAAAGAGGTCTGGCCATTAAATTTTTAGCTAGGATAGCTTAAATGAAATCCGTTTCCAGCCTCCCGCAGAAGCTTTAGTTTCCAGAATATGATATTGGGCGGGAGGGAAATTGCACGATTACCTTTTTACCATGGGTTGCACCCATGGCTATTAATGGTTTGACTACTTCGTAGTCATACTATCCTCATTTATAATCCTTGAGCTACCAAGTTGTTGCTCCTCTGGAACTGTTATTTAATTCTTTGCGAATCATTCCTTTGTGTGCTTTGCGACTTTGTGGTAAAAAACAACTATCCCGCTGTTTGCCTAGAATGGTTGAACCACAAAATTTTGACCCATTTTCACAAAATAACTCCCTCCTTTAACGTTCTCTGACCTTTTCCTTTCTTTGGCTGTGAAGGATTAGTGAAAGTAGACCTCAATCTTTATCTTAGAGCGATTCCCCCCTGACATGATTTTCTATTCCGTAATTAAATTCAGCACCCAGGAGAATAATAAAAGTGCTGATAAAAAGCCACAGCATGAGAAAGACAACTGCGGAAATCGAACCATAGATTTCACTTAAATTCCAGAAATTACGGATGAAAAATGAAAATCCCCAGGAAGCCAGAAGCCACAAAGAGGAGGCTAAAACAGCACCGGGAATGACCCACATAAAACCGGGACGCCTTCTTTTAGGCCCAAAATAATAAATCATACTAATACTCCCCACCAGAATAATTCCCATCACTAGCCACCTCAACCAAGTTATAAGGCTTTCAAGATTATCGGGTAAACCTATTTTCTCAATGATTGCGGGAAATGCTACAATCAAGGCAGCACTTAAAATGATTAGGATGATAGCACCAAAAGTGAATAATAAGGTAAGTCCGTTGTTTTTTATGATCCCTCTTTTACTTTCGGTCTCATAGGCAATATTTATTCCCCTAAACAAGAATTTTGTCCCAAGATTGCCAATCCAAATGCCCAGCAGAATTCCCAAAAAAGTACCCCAGCCTAGAGATTCCCCTTCGGATTTGATAAAATTATCCACCCGATATTGAAGGATTTTATGGGTCTGCTCCGGAATTAAAGAACTGATTTTGGATACCTGTTCCTCAATTTGCTGAGGATCCATTACAACTCCATAGATGGAAATGAGAGCCATAATAGCTGGGAAAATGGCTAAAAATCCAAAAAAGCCCACTCCAGCCGAAATAATTACCACATTATTTTCGACAATGCGTTCTTTTACTTTTATCAAAATGCTCCTCCATTCAGAGAATGATAATTTAGAAATGGATTGAAGCGTTTTGTTCATAATTCTAGCTTAGGTGAAATCGTCAAGCAAGATACAGGATGCATTTTTCCTCTCTAAACTTAGTTTTCAATCTCGAACCAACTATTGTAGTATTTTCAATCCAACTTTTTCAATATTCTTTCATTCCAATAGCCCTCTATCTTACCTAAGTCGGTTGGACAACAATTCATTTTGACCTATTTTTAGCAATAACCTAAACCTAATAACCTATGCAAAAAACTTTTCTAATTCCGCTACTCCTATGCCTTGGCTTGACTGTCTCTCAAGCCCAACAAGGCACCAAAGAACGAATCAAAGTACATAGTAGGGCGCTGGAGGGAAACCTGATCGGTGATCCTGCAGACCGGGACGTGACAGTTTACCTCCCTCCTTCTTATCAATCCGATCCAGACCGAAGCTTCCCTGTCCTCTACATGCTTCATGGATTTACCGACACGGATTCCCAGTGGTTTGGATGGGAAGATCATTGGATCAACCTTCAGAATGTGATCGAAAAGTCCCTCGCCGATGAAGGTTCAAAAGAGATGATTGTCGTGATGCCTAATGCTTTTAACACCTTTAAAGGAAGCATGTATGCAAGTTCGGCTACTATAGGCGACTGGGAAACCTTTGTCACCCAAGAGCTGGTGACCTACATAGATTCCAAGTACCGAACCCTAGCCAATAAGGCCAGCAGAGGACTTGCCGGACATTCCATGGGTGGATATGGCACACTCCGTCTGGGTATGAAATATCCTGATGTTTATGCTGCCATCTACGCCCTAAGCCCCTGCTGTATGGATGGCGGAGCATCGACCAATCCTGAGATGATCTCAAAATTGGAAAACTTCACTTCGGAACAACTTGATGATGCATCCTTTGGAGAAATTGCAGCCCTTGCTACTTCTGCTGCTTTTGCACCAAATCCCCAAAATCCTCCCTTTTATTTGGACCTTCCTGCAAAGGATGGCTCGCCGCGTCAGGATATTATCAATAAGATCATCGCAAGCCGAACGCTCACCACGATTGATCAGTATATCCCAAACCTGAAAAGGCTAAAAGCCATAGGAATGGATGCCGGAACAGAAGATAGAGGAATCAGCGCTGCTACCAAAAAGCTGCATGAGGTACTGGATTCCTACCAGATCGAGCACCTATATGAAAGCTACGAAGGTGACCATTTGAACCGCATCGCGGAACGCATTGAAACCAAAGCCTTGCCTTTCTTTTCAGAACATCTTGTTTTTCAAAAAAGCACCGTAAGCGAAATTATTGAAAATGGTGGCACAGGTACGTATCCAGCTGTCATGACTTCGGAGAGCAGTTTGCCCACACATACCATCTTTAGACCTCAAGATATAGAGTCATTTGGCGGAGCACAAAAGCTCCCATTGATAGCATGGGGCAATGGTGCCTGTTTTGATTCTCCCTGGGAGCATGTCAATTTTCTGAATGAAATAGCTTCTCATGGTTTTCTGGTTGTCGCAATTGGCACGATGCCCAAACAGACTGATACCCGTTCCAAATCACAAAAACTACTGGATGCCATAGACTGGGCCATTGCACAAAATAATGATCCTAGCAGCCCCTACTATCAAAAGATAGATACGGAGCACATTGCAGTGAGCGGTATGTCCTGCGGAGGTTTGCAAACTATAGAGGTTGCCGATGATCCTAGAATCACCACGGTTGGCGTATTTAATAGCGGTGTATTGGGGAATCCTGGAGGTGGAATGTCTGGAATGCCACAGGTCGGTAAGGAACAGTTGCAAAGAATCAAAGTTCCTACACTCTATTTACTGGGTGGAAAATCAGACATAGCTTATGGAAATGGTATGGACGATTTTAGTCGTATCAATCATATTCCTGTATTTGTAGGCAATCTGGATGTGGGACATGGGGGCACCTATGCACAGCCACATGGTGGAGAATTTGCCCGGGTAGCACTAAATTGGTATCTCTGGCAATTGAAAGGAGATGAGGAAGCAGGAAAGCTTTTCACTGGCGACTCTCCAGCATTAGCGAAATCAGAAGGATGGGTAATAGAAAAGAAAAACATGGATTAAGCTAAAGGGAATAGTCAGCTCGGACATAAATAAAACCGCCTCCAAAATGTACATAAGATAGATTTTGGAGGCTTTTTTGTGTACTTCGCAATCATGCATTTGCAAAATATTGTCGCAAATGAAAAGTTACTTTTCTACTTTGTTAAGTTTGATTCGGGAGCTATAGCCTAGATTGCCACGTCGAAATCAATTCCCTTCGGTCCTTAATTTATCCTCGCAATGGCGTTCTAATCCATAACTTTTTAAATCTCTAATCCCCTTTCTCAAATCCCTCAAACCTATTTACCATCCCCAAGTTCCTGGAGCTCCTTTGAATGGTCCTACAATGTCACTAGTGATCCAGCCACCATAAAAATCTCCCTCTTGGGCCTGGATTTTTTCTTCATTTACATAACAAGCATCCATTAGATGGGCGTAGATGGAAATGGTATTTTTGAGTTGAGGATATGCCTTATTAGGATTGAGATAGCCCCAAGCCGCCCGAGAAGCAGTTTTGGCCCCTACTTGTATATCGTAATAATTGGCAGTGCCTTTCCACTCACAATAGGTAGAACCTTGAACAGGAATCAAAACTCCTTCTTTGAAAGCATCTAGAGGTATGTAATACGTGGGAGGATGGCTGGTTTCCAGCATTCGAAAGGAGTTATTCGTATCAACAATGATTTCACCATTAAACACAATACGGAGGTGTTTTTTGCAAGATTCAAGTTTTGGAGGACGTGGATAGTCCCAAACTGATTCTTGCCCTTCTTTGGGTTTTATAGGCTTGGTCGACATGTCATTTTAACCAAACTCCCCCACTTTTGTTATGGGTTTTCTATACCATAAGCCCCAAAAGGATAAATCAATAGAATTCATTTCCAGAAAATAACTTTGTGCAGGAGGGGTAATATTTGGTCACACTTTAACCATGGGTTGCACCCATGGCTATTAATAGCTTGACTACTTCGTAGTCATTCACTAAACTACTACAGTTCATCTACTACACCACTAACTATGTAATCCCGTAAAAGCAATTACCTAATTCATTTACTACAATCTTCTGTAGTGTTGGCGTGATGGGATGTCGTGGCCCTGTCCGCATCCTGGCTCTTCGATATAAATGCCCATAGGTACTTTATTTAACGCTCAGCCCTCTTTTTGCGTCAAAGCCAATCCTGATTTTTTTAGGGGCAAAAGGAAGAAGTAAAAAGAAGATTGGATTGAAAGAAATGACAATATGTATATCTGCTTTGTTACCAGTAAATAGATAAAAGCGACTTAATAGATGGTATACTCTAGCTTTGAGGCCGCTTCGGTCTTCGGTCATTCCCGCCTGCAGTTCGGGCAGGGGTCTTGCAGCCAACCAAGGAAAGAATATAAGGTGACTGGCATCATTGCGGATAATCATAAATGACAATAATACGAGGGATTAATGTCCATTAAATCTCTTAATACTTTTCTATAATTATTTTTAGAAACCTCGTAAAATTCTAAGGTTAGACTCTACCTCATCTACAAGAACTTTACTGCTATTTGGCAGTAGGATTAAGACTAATTATTTCCAATTATCTGAAGCCCAAAGAGATAATTATGAGGTCGAATTGGCTCATATAGTTTTATAGCATTTATCGCCTGCACATTCCTGATTCGTGCTATATTCCCCAAATAATACCATCTCGAGAAAAATATTTTGTGAGGGTTTAAATTTATAAACTCACTTTTTTGGACTTTCAATCCCAACTTATGATTTTCATGAAGTCCTATCATTTATTTCAAAATTTCCTTTTGAATTTCAACTGTATTATACTAGTTTTCAAAGCTTTATTCTTTTTCTGCAAGACATAAATTAGAAAAGTGCTAAGGAAAAGGAAGTTAAAAAAGTCACTTGAACTACCATTAATATCTATGCTCAGGTGCCTGTTTGCAATCAGTTTCTAGTCATTTCAAATCAGTGTTTGGACAGTTTATTACCCATCCTCCAGCGCTAACTTAAAAAGAAGAATTATATGAAATTAGGAATCCTTGGAGGAACTAGCCTAGCCAAATCCCTGGGCAAAAAATACATAGATGCAGGACTTTCTGTCGTATTTGGTGTCCGCACAGATTTTAATATTGATGAAGCCGAATGGAAGGTTCTCAACCGTTTCTATGATAGACTTTGCCCTTTCCAATCTGCTATCATACAATCGGAGATAGTTTTGATTTGCTGTGAAAATGAGCATTTGGCACAAGTTTGCCAGGAACTAAAAGAAGTGGATCTGGAAGACAAGATTATAATCGATTGTACCAACGGCGATTATGATAAAAAGCTGAGCACTGGGAATACACAGTTGATTCGCAGGTCAGCTCCAAAAGCTATAATTTTCAAAGCTTTCAATAACCTTGGACTTGATTATCCAAATTCCGATGTGCTGGGAATAGTGAAGGAAACCTACTTTTGCGGAGATTCAAACTTGGAAAAAATCCGGATAAAAAGATTAATCGAGTTAATAGGCTTTAAAGCCATAGATGCAGGTAAAATGAAAAATGCAACTCTACTGGAAGCATTTTATCATTTAAGCCGAGAGATCACTTGGAACAAGAAAGAAGAGTCTAATTATCATTTTAAACTGATTTCAGTATAATTATTTGGTTTATAGGCATTGAAAAGGCAGCAACACCAACATGCGCTAAACTTAACGGCACAAAGGAACCTTACTAACAAATTTTCTCTTCAGTCTTATAAATTGAGATCAAGTCAGAACACAGGAATTATTATCAGCTGTTTTGCTTAAGCTATACTTGCCATCCACTTTCAGCAATCTGGCAGCTAGATTTCACATCTAATTTCTGTCGAAAGGGATAATTTTTTGATATTAATAGGTAGAGGTGTATTCAGTTTTCAAAAAAAATGTGGCAACAAGAACTGACTAAATTAAACCATCAACCTTAAGATTTGATTGAGTCCTTCAAGCCCAACCTCAATTTTGGGGACGCTTAATGTCGCCTCAATCTAGGGTATCTCTCTTCCTTTCAATCAGAAATTCACTTAGTCTTATACCTGAAAATGCTGCTAAAAAATCAAGCCTATACCCCTTAATTTCTCTGATTACAAAAAACGTATTCAAAGCAATTTTAAATTCTTTTTAGGTCTTTTTCACGATTAGTGTCTGATTTACTATACAATTCAAGGGCTAGAATAATATAAATAAGCATAATTCAGTCACTTTTTAAATCAAAACAGGAAGAAATTCATTAATTAAAAAAAGAAATTAGTGAAGTATTTAATGAGCAGGCTTTGAAAGTAGAGAATTTGAGAAAAGCAATCTTACTTCTGAGCACCAAAGTTTGAATTGATTTGAATATGATTATTCCAATTGCATTGAATCAAAAATTGAAGGAATTTAATCAATTGATAAAGGAAATCTTTTCAATTCTAAGTCCAGACCATAGTGACTTGAAGCTGATATAGTTTTAAAGAGTTCGAAAAGTTTGATTCCTGAATTTTGCTAGATGAAAGCAGAAAAATCTAGTATGTCTTCTTCTCACTTTATGGGAAAAAGTAATTTGAAACACTGTAAAAAGTATACGTAATTTAGAACAAGAGTCTTTATTAATTCAGTTTGGAAATCTAATTTTTTTTACCCCAACTAGTAATTAATAGAAACTGTAATAAAAGCTGAAAAATGGCCAATCTGGCCAAAAAATTATTAAGTAAACAGGCTATCTTAAAAGTAAATTTTAAATAGTTTGAGATTGGGTTCAAGTATATCAAGAGGTAGTAGAAAGTTCTACTACCCCTTTTTCCATTAGTTGTATTAATTTCTTTCCGTGCACTCTATTTATTCTAATAGAGGGTGAAAGTTACAGCCAAAAAAAATCCCACCATAGTACTGTTAGGAAGTAAACATCATTGCATATTTTATCTCAAAATATGTATTGTAAGGTTATATCCTACGTATTGTAAACCCAGAATTAACATAAACCCTAAAATAATCATGTTTAAAAAAAGACTGGAACTGACCCTACTCTTGCTGCTATTATTTTCTATTATTTCAATAGCCCAAGGCCCTAAAAAAGATTCTAATCTAACCTCTGAGTATGAGGCTATTTCTATTAAAAGAGATATTGTTTATCGTGAGGGAGAGAGTAATGCGTGGAAGCTGGACTTGGCTACACCAAATGATCAAGGATCCGCCTTACGCCCAGCTCTTGTGATAGTGCATGGAGGAGGATGGTCCATGGGCTCTAAGTCTGTGGATGTTTATCAAAATATGATGGTTGATTACGCAGAGAAAGGATATGTAACGATCAATGTTGAATACAGATTAACAGGTGAAGCTGGCTTTCCTGCCTGTATTGAAGATGTTAAAAATGCGGTTCGTTGGCTACGCGCACATGCCGAGGAATTACATGTAGATCCTGAAAGAATTGGAACCTATGGTCACTCAGCTGGGGCACATTTAGCTTTGATGCTTGGCATGACTTCAGAATTAGCGGAACTAGAAGGTAATGGAAGTTATCAAGAATATTCCAGCCATGTAAATGCAGTCGCTGCAGGCTCTCCTCCTACTGAGTTGGGTCGTGAGACTCCAATGTCCAAGCCAATTTGGTGGCCAATAGGATATATTTCCGCAGACCATCCTCCAATGCTTCTAATTCAAGGAACAGAAGATCCGGTGGTAAAGCCAGTCCTTACGCGAGATTTTGTAACGAAGATGAAGAATGCAGGTGCGGAAATAGAATATATAGAGGTAAGTGGTGGTCATGATGTGGCATATTCAAGCCAACTCGAGGTGACCGATCCCGCAATCGAAAAGTTTTTTGGCAAACACCTGAAGCCATAAACCTAGAAATTCAAGAAGAAACTGTAAACTCAAAACACCAAAGCACTTCTGATTTATTCAGTATCATAAATAAGTTTTGGTTCAGTTCATCTCTGAATATTGACTTTGAAAACTACATTTCCATTTCGTTGACATATTAATATTCAGATGGTTAAAATTATTATTTCCTCTGTTTATGCTACATAAAAATCTTACCCAAATGACTATTCCTAATCAAACAAAACTTAAACTAGCTCATTATACAGCTGCTTTTTTTATTGCCTACCTGCTTTTTGCCACAGGACTTATGGCCCAACGTGTTCAAGATGATAGCAAAGGATTAATTGTTCACGATCCGGTGATGATGAAGCAGGATAGTTTATACTACCTTTTTATGACTCACGGTGGAGTGGCCAAGAGTAGTGATTTAGAAAATTGGACCAGAATAGAACCACTTCCTAGAAATCTGGAATGGGTGACTAATGATATTGTTCCAGGTTATAGAGGAGGTTTCTGGGCTCCAGACATTCAATTTTACAATGGCCTATATTACCTCTATTATTCACCTTCTGCCTTTGGGAAAAACACCTCTGCAATTGGCGTCATGACAAACAAGACCCTGGATCAAACAAGCTCCGATTATAAATGGGAGGATCAGGGTATGATCTTACAATCGGTTCCAGGAAGAGACTATTGGAATGCGATTGACGCAAATGTGATTTTTGTCGAAGAGGAAACAGGTACAACTACAGGCTGGTTGTCCTTCGGTTCATTTTGGGGAGGATTGAAGTTGGTTAAACTTGGGCCAGATATGAAATCAGTGGCAGAACCACAAGAGTGGTACGGAATTGCTCAACAAGAGCGCACCTTTGGAAGGCCAGACGATAATGCAGGAAATGGTGCAATTGAAGCCCCTTATATCTACCAAAGAGGGGAATATTTTTATCTTTTTGCCTCTATAGATTATTGTTGCAAAGGCTTGAATAGCACTTATAAAACAATAGTTGGCAGGTCAAAGGATATCCGTGGACCATATATAGACAAGGAGGATAAGCCTATGTTTGCAGGTGGTGGAGAGCTAATCGCAGGAGAAACCGATAAATATGCAGGTATTGGACATTGCTCGGTATATGATTACGATGGCAAAACACTATTTGTAGCCCATGGATATGACAAGGAAGATAACGGACGATCCAAGCTGGTTATCAAAGAAATTGACTGGGATGAAGAAGGTTGGCCTACAATTAAATTTTGAAACCCAAGGTTAACATGCTTATTAATACTCTTCACAGAAAGTAATTTGCTTAATTTACCTTTTATGAGTATATCGATAACTTCTACTTTAAGCTAATTTACATGTGGTTTAATTTGCTATAATTTTCTCTGTAAAGAGATATAAAAATAATGCAATTTGGGATATAATTATTAGCCAAGAACTTATGAAATAATTACATTTAATAGAAATAATCCATAAAAATCAAGAAATTAGGGACAAGGTCTTGATGTTGTGCCTGCTATCCTCTTGAATTCCTGATACACATCCAATGGTATTAGCATATAGTGCAATTACCTGAGAATACTTGTATGATTTTTTCCTGCAAAACTGACTTGATTTCATATCTATTATGAGATATTCCAAAAAATATTTTTAGAAAATACTCTAGCCAAAACATACTTTAATAATTTAATTTTTGGTCATAAAACAGTAAATAAAAGGTTTTATACAGTTGGTTTTTTAAAATCTATATCGAGAAATTAGTATCGAGTAAATAGTAAAATAAAAAAATGATCTGGCCTAGCCAAATTTGAAGACCAACCAGGCCAAGTCGCAAAATGAAAATTTACCTCCGACTTTACTTCAGCAGGAAGATTCGTCGAAGAATAAATTGAACATATTTTGTTTTAATTATTTGTCTAACTAAACCCAATAACCAATGTCAAAACACTTCATGCAGGCTGTATTTACCTGCACACATGGCTTTCTCTGAGAAGCTCTCCACAAAACTCACAAGAGTCCCCTAAAAATTTTAATAATCTGTATATCAGCGGATTAAATCGGTTTCATAATCTTATTTAGAAGACTAGTTTTTTCAGAATTTTTCTTCAATGATTTAGAAATTTGTACTAATGGTACTTGTCTAAAATTAGGCAGGGTAGAATAATATTGATTTTAAAATAATGTTTATTTCAATCTAACACATAATAATATGAAATGTAATTCTTTACAAAAGAGTGCCTTTTTTATCTGTATGTTGTTGTTGTCAAGTTTTATAAGTATCACCGAGAGTATTGCTAATAAGTTAGAGTCAGCAAATATTACTATGGATGATATGGCTATCGATGTCAGCGGCACTGTATATGATGCTAAAGGTTTCCCACTACCGGGTGTCACCGTAATGGTGAAAGGCACGACTACAGGCGTAGCAACAGATTTGGATGGTAGGTATTCCCTCTCGGTGCCAGACTCTGAAAGTACTTTGGTATTCACCTTCATTGGATTTAATTCACAAGAAATCCAGGTAGGCAATCAATCCACAATTAACGTAACACTTACAGAAAATCTTGCCGATCTCGAAGAGGTTTTGGTTGTAGGATATGGTGTTCAGAAGCGAGGCACTATTACAGGAGCTGTCAGTGAAGTAAAAGCAGAAGACCTATTACGAACTCCAGCTATCACTACTTCTGGTGCTTTAGTAGGTAAAATGCAAGGTGTGACTGCTAGACAGACAGATGCGCGTCCAGGAGCTAGCACATCCATTCAAATTAGAAATATGGGTGCTCCTTTATACGTAATTGACGGGATTCCCTCAGATGCAGCACAATTTAATAACCTAGGACAATCTGATATTGAGACTATCTCTGTATTGAAAGATGCATCAGCTGCAATTTATGGTATGAGAGCTTCCAACGGTGTGGTGCTAGTTACTACCAAAAGAGGCAGCCAAAATAGAAAACCTGAAATCTCATTATCAGGATATTATGGACTACAAAACTTTACCAGATATCCTCAGCCAGCCAATGCTTTTCAGCACGTTCGCGCAAATGCCGAATCAGAAGTAAACTTGGGTGGAACACCAACCATCAGTCCTGAGGATTTGGCAAAATGGGAACAAGGAACTGAGCGGGGATTTCAAAGCTTTGACTACTATGATTTCATCATGAAGCCAAACGTCCCGCAATCCTCAATCAATGCAAGTGCTACCGGAGGGTCTGAAAACACGAAGTATTTCTTCTCTCTTTCTCATTTGGGACAAGACGCACTTATTGATGATTACTTATTCCAGAGAACTAACTTTCAGTCGAATATTGATATGACACTGGCAGATGGATTTACTGTAGGTACTCAACTTAGTGGTCGTCTGGAAAATAGAGAGCAGGTAGGTGTACCTGGTCTAGATGATTATTTCAATCCATTCTTGAGTATTTTCACCATGTGGCCAACTGAAAGACCATATGCGAATGATAATCCTAACTATGTTAATGGAGATGTTCACAATATCAATGTGAACCCTGCAACCTACACGAACGAAGTTACAGGCTACGTTGATGAAATCAATAGAGCAATTAAGGCTAACTTCTTCGCGCAATATGAATTCGACTTCGGGCTATCCTTAAAAGCTACATACTCTTATAGTTTCAATAATTTTGATTTCGATGGATTCGAATACACCTATGATGGTTACATCTACAATGAGGATACTGGAATCTATGAAACTCGACCGGAATGGGGAAATCAAAATCCTTGGAGGGAAAGAAGAAAGCGTAATACGATTGATAAAGTAGCTCAGCTTCAAGCTAATTATAGCAAGAAGTTTGGGGATCACTTCATTTCAGCAATAGGTGTATATGAGCGTTGGAGTCAAGATTCTCACTACATGGTAGTGCATACCGTGCCACCAAACAATTATATACCTCTCATGTCTTTCGCGGATCAGGATTTATTAATTGATCAGATCTACCAGGAAGCCAGAGAAGGATATCTAGCCAAAATAAATTATAACTACAAAGAGAAATACCTATTAGAGGTTTTTGGTAGATATGATGGAACCTTCCTTTTTGACGAAGAAAATCGCTATGGTTTCTTCCCTGGAGTATCTGCAGGATGGCAAGTTTCCAATGAGTCATTCATGGAAAATGTAACGGGTAAATTCCTAAGTGGATTGAAACTGCGTGCATCCTGGGGACAAACAGGAAGTGATCGTACTGGTGGATTCATTGTAGACCCATTCAGCTATTACTCTGGATATAATTTTATCCCGACTGCCGGCGGAAGCGCAATTTTGAATGGTTCATTCGTACCCGGAGTTGATCCTAGAGGAATTCCAGTTACTAATCTTTCCTGGATTGTCAATACCAACATAAACTTTGGATTGGATTCCTATTTCTTCGATAATAAGTTGTTTTTACAGGCAGATATCTTCGAAAGAAGAAGAACAGGCCTTCCTGCTGGACGATACGATGTGCTTCTTCCAGCAGAAGTAGGTTATGGTTTACCACCTGAAAACCTAGAATCAGATGCCCATAGAGGCGTGGAGGGTATTATTACCTATGCAAGCAAAGTTGGCGAATTGAATTTCAGCGTTAGTGCTAACGCAACTATCTCGAGATTGAAAACTATAGATCGCTACAAGCCTAGATTTGGTAATTCTTGGAATGAGTACAGAAATGACCAAGAAGGAAGATGGGCAAATATCAACTGGGGCTATGAGGTAGAAGGCAGATTTGAAAGTCAGGAACAAATCAACAACCACCCTGTCAATATTGATGGGCAAGGAAATAGAAACCTGCTACCAGGCGATTTCATCTACAAAGATGTGAACGGCGATGGTTTGATAAATGGCATGGATGAGCGTCCTATTGGATATTCAGAAGGAGCCAATCCATATGCGAGTTTCGGTATTAATGCTTCGATGAACTACAAAGGATTTGATGTCTTTCTTGGTTTTGCTGGTGCTTCTATGCAGACATTCAACAGAAACTGGGAGCTTAGATATCCATTCCAAAATAATGGTACTTCTCCAGACTTTATGTTTGAAGACAGATGGCACAGAGAAGATTTATACAACGCAGACAGCGAGTGGATCCCAGGTCACTACCCTGCTATCAGAAGATTTGGAGCAGATCACTTGTACAATAGAAAAAACACATTCTGGTTGACCAATGTGAAGTACATGAGACTTAGAAACCTAGAAGTAGGATACCGCTTATCTCCTGCTACTTTGGATAAAATCGGAATAACTGCCCTTCGTATCTACGCCAATGGTACTAACCTTTTCTCTTTTGACAATGTGAAGGAGTTTGGAATTGATCCAGAAATCGGAGCAGCTAACGGACTCGTTTATCCACAACAACGTTTGTTCAACTTTGGATTTAGCATAACCCTGTAAACCCAAGACTTATGAAAAAATTCAATATTTATATAATAGCATTAGCACTTATAAGTGCTGTAACAACTTCTTGTGATCCAGATTACCTGGAGCTTGAGCCACCAAATATTCTACTGGATAATCAAGTTTGGAATGATACCAAATTGGTAACAGGAGTCCTTTCAAATTATTATGATAGACTCCCTTCCCACACTAGTCTAACTGGTGGTTGGGCAGATTTTGCAGCCTATGACGAAGCGATGTGGTCAGGTTATTCAGGAAACGATGGGCTAAATAACATTGGTTCATATGGTTTTAATCGCTGGCAAATATGGGATTATGGCTTGATTAGAGATATAAACCTCTCAATTAACAAGTTAAACACCATTTCTACATTGCCAGACAATCAAAAAACTCAATTCCTAAGTGAGCTTCGATTTATCCGAGCCTACGTTTATTTTGAGCATGTAAAACGTATGGGCGGAATACCTATCATCACAGAAGAATTAATCTATGACTTCAGTGGAGATCCAAGTTACCTGCAAAACCCAAGGAATACTGAAGCTGAAGTATATGATTTCATCATCAGTGAAATGGAGGAGATCATACCTACGATTGGTAACAATGGGAGCAATACCCGTGCAAATCGGTTTACTGCCCTGGCTGTGATCAGCAGATCAGCACTTTATGCTGGTTCTTTGGCAAAGTATAACTCCGCTATGAGTGCTCCTATTCAGTTACCTGGAAATGAGGTAGGCATAGATGGATCGCGTGCTCAGGGGTATTACACTAAATCGCTTTCGGCATCCAAAACTATTCTTGAAGAAGGTGGATATAGTCTTTATAATTCTAATCCAGATTTAGGTGAGAACTTCTATGAAGCTGTCATCAACAAAAATGGAAACCCTGAAGTAATTTGGGCACAGGATTTTCTTCTTTCAGCTGATAAGCGCCATGGATTTACCTACGACAATGTGGCTAGATCTGCTCGTGAAGATAACTTAGGCTCCTCAGCTATCACTCCTAGTCTTAATCTAGTAGAAGATTACGAATACTTAGATGGAAGCTCAGGAGAACTAAAAATCCGTACTCCAGATGATTCAGATTATATTTACTATGATGAGGTAAGTGATATTTTCGAAGGTAAAGATGCCCGCTTATACGGAACAATCATCTATCCTGGTGCCACTTTTAGAGGTCAAGAAATCTTCATGCAAGCTGGCGTAATGGTTTGGAATGGAAATAGTTATGACAGAATTGAATCTGATGGATTAGCCACAGAATATATTGATGGCGGAACTCTAGTAGCGGCAGGTGGCCCACATAGATCTATTCAAGAAGTATCTAATACTGGTTTTTACCTTAGAAAGTATGTGGATAATGCCGTTGGTGCAAGTACAAGAGGTATTCGAAGTGAAGTTTGGTGGGTAAGATTCCGATTAGGAGAAATTTACCTAAATGCCGCAGAAGCTGCACTAGAACTAGGTCAAACAGGTGAAGCTTTAGGCTATATCAATACCCTAAGAGAAAGAGCTGGCTTTGGTGCAAATAGCCTCAGCAGCCTGACTATGGAGGATATCATGCATGAGCGAAGAGTAGAGCTAGCTTTCGAAGACCATGTAGTCTGGGATTATAAAAGATGGAGAGTTGCCCATGAAAAGTGGTCTGGCAGCACAACTAATCCTGAAAGCATGATTTATAGTCTATATCCTTATCGTGTGGTACGCCCAGGAGATCCTCGTGATGGAAAATTCATCTTCATGAAGTCCGTTGCACCAAGATTCCGCGCACCGAGATTCTTTCAGTTGGGAAACTATTACTCCGAGATTAGTCAAGGTGTAATTGACGCCAACCCGAAAATCGTAAGAAACCCATTCCACTAAAACAGGAAACGCTATGAAATTAAAATCAATAAATACTTATTTGATCCTGCTGATAGGCCTAGTGGCTGCCAGTTGCGAGTTTGATAACTTCGAAGAACCTAAATCCACCTTGTCTGGTAGAATAGTTTATAACGATGAGCCTTTGGGGCTAAGAAGCAATGGGGTTCAGCTAGAGCTTTGGCAAAGAGGCTATGACCTTTTTCAAAAAATACCGGTATATGTCGCTCAAGATGGCACTTTCTCAGCTGTGATTTTTGATGGGGATTATCAGATGACCTTGATTAGAGGAAATGGACCTTGGATGGACAGAACTGATTCAATTCCTGTACAGGTAAGGGGATCACAGATGATTGATGTTGAGGTGCAGCCGTATTTCGTGATCAATAACACTAGTTTTGATGTGAATGGAAACTCTATTTCAGTAACATTTACGCTTGAAAATACTAACAGTGGTAGAAACTTGGAGTATGCATCAATTTACATGGGTAGAACCATGCTCACTGATGCTGTCAGAAATGATGGTGTTTTTAGAGTACCAATGGATCAGATAGTATACGGGACACCAATCACAGTAAATGTTCCTATCCCAGGAGGATTAGCTTCTAGAAGTGATATTTTCGTAAGGGTAGGCGCCAAAACAGCCGGTGTAGCCGAACTTGTCTATTCACAAGCACAGAGCAAACCATTATAATTCTTTAGCATAGGGGTATAATGGGAGGCCAGTTGACGAGAGTTAACTGGCCTTTTTTTATTGCTCCTCTATTATATGTAAAACTATTTTTCAGGCATTCAGAAAGAAAAACATGACATCTATTGAAGTTGAATTAATAATTCAATTGAGCTATTAGCATTTTTACACCTAAATTTTCCTGTAAAACTTCTCCCATATAGCTCATTCCATTTAACCTTAACTTTTCTTTCAAACGAAATATTAATTTCTAACTTAGCGCCATCAAATGAGGGGTGCCCTAAAAGTTACGGGCTGAGATCATACCCATCCCGATTTATCGGGAGCACCTGATCCGGGTAATGCCGGCGTAGGGACTAGATTGCTGTTCTCCCTTTTTTGAATAATCATAAAACGTTATTCAAATGTTAGTATCTATTGACCTAAACCTGCTACTTGAGCAGATCAAAGCCACCAGTTTACTGGAATGGATTGCTGTGAGTTTTGGAGTCACAGAAGTACTCTTTGCTAAAAAAAACAATGTGCTACTCTACCCTGCAGGTATTATTGGTATTCTCTGTTCAGGCTTTCTGCTCGTCGATGCCAAGCTGTATGCAGAAACCTTGCTCCACGCCTATTACCTAGTCATGAGTATTTATGGCTGGGCCATGTGGAAAAATCGCACTGCCAGCGGAGCTTCCTCCATCTCCCGAAGTACGAAAAAGGAGCAGAAAATCACCTGGGCCATCGCTATTCTGGGGTGGGGTTTTCTGTACTTTATGCTCACCAACTTTACAGACTCTGATGTGCCAATCGTAGATGCTTTTGTGTCATCTACTGCCTGGGCTGGCATGTGGCTTTTGGCCAAAAGAAAGTTGGAAAATTGGATTTGGCTAAACGTATCGAACTTGATCGCCATTCCTTTACTCTTTCATAAAGAGTTGATTTTAATGTCATTACTTACCCTATTCCTTTTCGTAGTAGCTATTTTCGGCTATTTCGATTGGAAAAAAGAACTAGACCAACCCAATGCAAAATTCGCAACTGTTTAACCATGAACTAGCCCAAAAAGCAGAAAAACTAGGACAGCTTCCGGAAGAATGGCTGACTGAAATTTATGCAGAGAAATGGTTTAAGCTGTTCGTCCCAAAGGATTTGGGAGGTCTAGGATGCACCTTGCCTGAAGCACTGAAAATTGAAGAGAAATTAGCAAAGCTGGACGGAAGTTTGGGATGGACTGTGACTCTGTGCGCAGGAGCTGCTTGGTTTGTTGGATTCATGAATGAATCCGTTCGGAAAGACATTTTTCCTGACGAAAAACTATGTCTGGCAGGAAGTGGATTTGTGGGAGGAAAAGCTAACAAGGTCGGTGATAAATACATCATCTCTGGAAGCTGGACCTATGCGTCCGGGGCTTTACATGCCACTCATCTTACAGCAAACTGTGAAATATTCGAGGAGGGAAAAGCATTGCTAGACAAAAAGGGTAATACGCTGATTAAAGCATTTGTACTAGATAGAAAAGACATGGAAATCCTCGATGGCTGGAATTACATGGGAATGATCGCAACCGGAAGTCATGCTTTTAAATGCGAAAATCTATCCGTTCCACTAGACAGATGTTTTGAAATTCTTCCTGAGAAAGCTCAGCTCAAAGCTCCTATTTATCAATACCCATTCTTGCAATTTGCAGAAGCTACACTGGCGGCTAATATTCTGGGAATTTCTAAACATTTGATAGAACTGATTGAGCAATCCTTTTGGAAAAGACATGAGTATAGAAAGTACGATAAAAAACACCTTCGCTATTTTCAAAACCTCCTTAGCCAACAAGCCAAAAAACTTCAAAAGCTTAGAGATGAATTTTACAGTCAGGTGGACTCATCTTGGAAAGAACTTAGTAAAAATGGCAAAATATCCGAGTCTAGATTAAAGAAAATCAGTAAAATCAGTCGAAAACTAACTCAAAAATGTAGAGAAATAAATGGAAAACTGTATCCTTTCGCTGGTTTGGAAGCTGCAAAAACCCACACAGAATTAAATCGGGTTTGGCGTGATTTCAACACCGTGGGACAGCATGCTTTGTTGATATTTCCATTTTAGATTAGGTAATTGTTGTTTTCCCGCAGATTTGCGCAGATTAATTTCTCAGATTCACGTTGAGAATTTCCTTTCTAGGTTTCAACTGTTTACAATCAAATTTATAGGCAATTCGATCAAATACGTCTTTAAAAGGTTAGAACAGGTAAGTTCAAAAAATTTTCTTCATTACATTGGGTCAGTAAATAAACAGCACTTTTTTTTAGCAAAGTCTATTACCCTATGAAGTTAAAAGAACCAGTTAAGCCCTTAATAATACTTGTACTAGCAATACTTTTTACCGCTTTTCATCAGTACGCTGAGGAGAAAAAAACGCTCTACTTAATAGGAGATTCTACGGTTAGAAATGGCGGTGAAGGCAATTTACAGAGAGGTTGGGGAAATGTGCTTCAGGATTTTTTTGATAGCACAAGACTTGAAGTAAGCAATCAGGCCATGGCGGGCAGAAGTACCCGCACTTTCATCAAGGAAGGCAGATGGGAAAAAGTACTTGAAACACTAAAGCCTGGTGATTATGTAATCATGCAATTTGGGCACAATGAGGGCTCTGTTCCAGACACAACTAGAGCCGGTTATCGAGGAGTTTTGCGGGGAATGGGTGACGAAACCGAAGAGCTTACCTGGCCGGATGGTACCAAAGAAACTGTTCATACCTATGGATGGTACCTTGAAAAGTTCATCACCGATACCAAAGCTAAAGGCGCTACTCCCATAGTCGCATCCATGATTCCTCGCAACAAATTTCAAGACGGAGAAGTCGAGCGGGCTAATCAGGATTTTGGGAAATGGGCTAGAGATGCAGCCAGGAGGCAAGGAGCTTTTTTCATTGACCTGAATTCAATCGTGGCAGATCAGTATGACAAATGGGGTCAAGAGGTTGTAAAAGGCCTTTTTGAGCGGGATCACACGCATACCAATGAAGCTGGTGCCAGAATCAATGCTTGGTCAGTTACCCAAGGTATAAAAGACTTGAAAGACTGTGACCTTAAAGATTATCTGAAAAAGGACAAACCAACACTTTTCCTTATTGGTGACTCAACAGTCAAAAATGGTCAAGGTGATGGAGCTGGCGGACTTTGGGGATGGGGTGATTTTATAGCTCCTTATTTTGAATCAGACAAAATCAAAGTGCAAAACCATGCGCTGGGCGGCACCAGTAGCCGTACGTTCCAGACTTATGGAATGTGGCAGAAAGTGCTTGACAAACTCGAGCCTGGCGATTTCCTAATTATGCAATTCGGTCACAACGATTCTAGTCCACTTGACGATGAAGCCCGTGCACGAGGAACAATCAAAAGTGCCGGTTTGGAAGCTGAAAACATCTACAACCCAATCACTAAAAGTCAGGAGATCGTTTATTCCTATGGGCAGTATTTGCGGCAGATGATATTGGCAGCCAAAGCTAAAGGCGTCACTCCTATCGTCTGCTCTTTGATTCCTAGAAATAACTGGCAAGATGGCAAAGTCATCACTGCAGAAAATGACTATGGGTTGTGGGCAAAGCAAGTCGCTGAGGATACCGAAACTGCTTTCATCGATCTCAATCAATTAGTAGCTAATCAATATAATGAGTTGGGGGAGGAATATGTAAAAGCTCATTATTTTAATGATACCGATCACACGCACACCATAGAAGAAGGAGCGGAATTGAATGCGAAGATTGTAGCGGAAGCCATTGAAAGTCTTAATGAAATTGGCCTAAAAGACTTCTTAAATAATGAATAGCTTTAACTTTAAAATGCTTAATCTTTCCTTTTTTTTACTCTACCATTAAAATCAAAATGCCACAAAAACTAGCCTTTCGAATGAAGTTAATTCCTGGTTTCGAAGAAGAATATGAGCGAAGACATCGTGAAATCTGGCCTGAATTAGTTACTTTACTCAAAGACACAGGAATCATTGATTATCAGATATTTTTGGACAAGGAGACATCTAATCTTTTCGCCTATCAAGTAATCGAGGGGGAAGCCAATTCCCAAGATTTGGGAAACACAGCAATCGTACAACGCTGGTGGAAACACATGGCTGACATCATGGAAACTAACCCTGACAACTCTCCTATTTCCGTTGCATTGCCAAATGTTTTCGACTTACAATAACCCATTACCTATGCTTTCAAAATCCAAATACCTTCTACTCCTTTTTCCCATCCTAGCCTTTTTAGGTTTTCAACTTTTAGATAAAAAATCACCTGCTTCAGCTGAATGGCCGGAGATCACCCAAACAGCCAAACCTTGGACTCGCTGGTGGTGGATGGGAAATGCTGTGGATGAAAAGAACCTATCCAAACTACTGGAAACTTATCATGAAGCTGGACTTGGAGGAGTGGAAATCGCACCGATCTACGGAGCTAAAGGCTATGAAGATCGGTACCTAGAATTTCTTTCAGAAGAGTGGTTGAGCATGTTGGATTTCACTGTCACCAAGGCTGAGTCACTTGGAATGGGCGTGGATATGACTCAGGGAACAGGTTGGCCGTATGGCGGACCACAGGTAGGTGTGGAAAATGCAGCGACTCGCATGATTATCCAGAATTATGAAAAGGTAGATGGCCAAGAATTACCAACTCCTATTCAATTCCAAAAGAGAAGAGAAAATCAATACGATGCTGAGCTGATCGCTGTGATGGCTTATGATAAAGATTTAAATGCGAAGGATATCACTTCGTTTGTAAAGGCAGACGGGCAACTTGATTGGGATGAAGCCGGAGCTTGGCAGATCAAAGCTATTTTCCTGGATAAAACTGGGCAGATGGTCAAAAGAGCTGCTCCAGGAGGTGTTGGATTTACCTTAGATCACTTCAGCAAATCCGCAGTCGACTCGTATAATTCCTATTTTCAAAAGGCTTTTGCTGGAAAGGATTATGGAATTCGGTCATTTTATAACGACAGTTTTGAAGTCTATGGAGCTGATTTTACTGGGAGCTTTTTTGAGGAGTTTGAAAAACGAAGAGGTTATGATCTTAAGGCTTTTCTTCCTTATCTGGAAAGTGAGGAAGATTCAGAAATGGTGAGACGTGTGAAGTCTGATTATAGAGAAACCATTAATGACCTATTGCTGAATAACTTCACGAAGAATTGGACGAGTTGGGCTCATAATCAATCCAAACTCACGAAGAACCAAGCACACGGTTCCCCAGGGAATTTGCTTGATCTTTATGCTGCAGTGGATATTCCAGAGTGCGAAACTTTTGGATCCAGCTACTTCCCTATTCCCGGACTTAGACGAGATAGTGCAGACGTCAGAAATGTGGATCCAGATCCTATTATGCTGAAGTTTGCCTCATCTGCGGCACATTTGACCGGTAAAAATCTAGTTTCATCCGAGACTTTCACTTGGCTGGGAGAGCATTTCAAATCCTCCTTTTCCCAGATGAAACCAGAGGTTGAGCAGGCATTTTTGGCAGGAGTTAATCACATTTTTTACCATGGTGTGACTTACAGTCCTGAAGATGTCTCCTATCCAGGTTGGCTTTTTTATGCATCGCTAAACCTGACGCAGCAAAACAGTCTTTGGCCACACTTCAAGGGCTTTAATGATTACATCGCTAGATCACAGGCTATTTTGCAAGCTGGAAAAGCTGACAATGAATTGTTGGTTTACTGGCCGGTTTACGACGTTTGGGCGGAGCCAAAAGGGAAAATGGAAATGATCACAGTGCATGCTGTCGATGAGTGGTTGCATCCAACGGAGTTTTATAAGCAGTCCAAAAGCCTGATGGAAGCTGGTTATTCTCTCGATTTTATCTCGGATGATATTATAGCAAATTCAACCGTGAAAGATGGGCTGATTCAAACCTCTCCAAAGAACTCTGCGAAAGTTTTGCTTATCCCTGAGACTGAGTTTATGCCCATTGAGACTTTAAAGTCAATCTTGAACTTAGCAGAAGCAGGTGGCAAAGTCATCTTTCAATCCAAGCCAAAATCCATTCCAGGCTATCATTCTGACCAAGAGTCAAGACAAGCTGAGTTTGATGCTTTATGGGCTTCTTTGTCATTTAACCATGGAAAAGTAAATGTGGGGAAGGGTCAGGTCATTCTGAATCAAGACTCTCGTGGAGCTTTGGAAAGTTTAGGGATTTATAGAGAAAAGTTGGTGGATTCTGGATTAAATTTTATCCGTAGAAAAGTAGCTGATGGTACTTACTATTTCTTGGTGAATCACAGTGCGAATACTATTTCCCAAACCATTTCCCTAAATGCAAAAGCAGGAACCGTGATGGTCATGGATCCGCTTACTGGAAAAACTGGATCAATTCCTACAACAAGTAATTCAGAAGGCACAAGTATTTCCATCTATCTAAAATCTGGAGAATCAATTTTCCTGAAGACTTTTGAAGATAAAGTTGACTTGGCAATTCCTGCTTGGGCGGATTATTCTCAATCATTAAACAGCGCGGACATTTCGAATAACTGGAAACTTACTTTCATCCAAGGCCAGCCAAAGCTTCCATCACCACAGACGATGGAATCAATCAAACCTTGGACTGATAACGATTCCCCAGAAGCGGATGATTTCTCGGGTCAGGCAAGTTATTCCAGTGAATTTGAAATGAAGAAAACTGAAGGCAAGCACTATTTATTGACGATCGATAAGGTATATGAATCAGCCAAAATCTGGATCAATGGAAAGGAAGCGGGGAATATCTGGAGTATTCCTTATCAACTCGATGTAACGGAGCAATTACAAAATGGTAAAAATACCATCAAAATAGAAGTTGCAAACTTAATGGCAAATAGCATCAGATTTCTTGATAGAAATGGCATTGAATGGAGAAATTACCATGAGATCAACTTCGTAAACATCGATTACAAGCCATTTGATGCAAGTAACTGGAACACTATGCCTTCGGGAATAGCCGGTAAAGTTCAGATATCAGAATTTGATTAAGGAAATATTTCAAAATGTGCCAAAAACGCTATCCTAACCCATATAGCACAGGATACATGACAGCATCTTCAAACCTAATTTGAACGCTAGCCCAAAAGAAAACCTATGTCTGAAAAACAAAACTTGAAACAGCGGCTCGAAGCTGTCAACGAATACGAGCGAACTCCCATTCCCAAAAACAAACTTAAAGGCTGGAAAAGCTTCATCGGAACTTATGCCGGAGAACATACCGCAGGAACTGAATTTGTACTTGGTCCTCTATTCGTAGCTCACGGAGCTTCTGCTGGTGACTTAGTAAGTGGACTGATTGTAGGTAATATTTTAGCGGTTTTGAGTTGGGCTTTTTTCACTGGAAAAGTAGCTGTAAAGACAAGGACAACACTCTATTACCAATTGGAAAAAATTGCTGGAAATCGCTTTACACTTGTATATAACGTAGTAAACGCAGCGCTATTTTGCTTTTTGGCTGGTTCAATGATCGCTGTTTCAGCCACTGCAGTAGGGATTCCTTTCAATCTTCAGATGCCTTCGCTTACCGATGTGTATCCAAATAGTGTGGGCTGGGTAATCACAGTTTTTGGTATTGGAGCCATCACCACGGTGGTAGCCATGTTTGGATTCAATGTGATTTCAAAATTCGCAAATATCGCAGCTCCATGGATGATTATGATCTTTATTGCAGCAGCGGTCGGTGTTTTGCCAAGATTAGGAATCACATCCTTTTCTGAGTTTTGGCCTATAGCCGACAGCACGATTTGGAATGGGGTTCCATTGGAAGGGCAAAGCAAATTCACGTTCTGGCATATTATGTTTTTTGCTTGGTTTTGCAATATGGGCATGCATATCGGAATGGCAGATATGTCTCTACTACGGTATGCAAAAAAATGGACCTATGGCTTTTCATCAGCAACAGGCGTATTTTTAGGTCACTTCATCGCCTGGATGGCTTCTGGCATCTTGTATTCACTATTCCTTTTGGAGTCCAAAGGCAGTTTAGTATTTGCTCCTGGACCTATCGCCTATGAAGCTGCGGGGATTGCCGGAGCAGTTTGCGTAGTGATCGCAGGCTGGACAACCGCAAATCCAACACTTTACAGAGCTGGACTTGCTATACAATCTATCAATCCGAAGTGGAAGACTTGGAAAGTAACGCTCTTTGTAGGTTTGGTGACTACCATCGCTGCATGTTTCCCTGCTTTGGTGATGCAATTGCTGGAATTCGTCGCGCTTTATGGGTTGATCCTAATGCCACTTGGAGCTGTGATTTTCTTGGATGTATTTGTATTACCGAAAATGGGACTTGCCAGTAATTATGCTGAGTTGACCAAATCACATTTCAATCCAGCAGTAGGAATCACATGGGCGATAGCACTTATCTTCTGCTTGGGCTTGAATATTTATGGCGGAGTTGAAATTTTCTTCCTTGGACTTCCAGGCTGGTTTGTGGCAGTAATTGTTTATTTACTTGCCTCAAAAGCACTGCAGAAAAAGACCAGCAACGTCTCTCCTACTATTCCATTAACTTATTGATCATGAAAAACATACTAAAAATTATATCATTCGCTGCTTTAGCATTGACACTTGCTCCTTCCTTTCTGGTTTTCAAAGGAAGCATCACTCCCGAACTTTCCAAAACACTGATGTTAATCGGGACTATAGTTTGGTTTGCCACAGCTTCTTTTTGGATGAATAAATCTGAGGAAGAAACTGAAGGTCAATAATTAGTCAGTCCAGCTTCTGGAGAAGCAGGACAACAACTTCAACAACAATAACCACATTTAACAATAAAACCGCGTCCTCCGCGTGACCTCTGTGCTCTCTGCGGTAAAAAAAATATCATAATGAAACTTACGCTCGATCAAATACAGTCACAAAACAATTATCAAAGTGCAGAACACAACAGAAGCTTTGAATTCCTTGCCGAAAGCTTAGAGAAAAAGGGAATTGATGTAGAATCTCTCATTTCCAAACTTCAAGAACTACAGATAGCCATTCCAAGTTGGGCACTGGGAACAGGTGGTACACGATTTGGGAGATTTTCCGGAGGTGGTGAACCGGCCACTTTGATCCAAAAAATCCAAGATGTAGGAATCCTTCATGCACTCAATCAGTCCAGCAACGCTGTTTCCCTTCATATTCCTTGGGATATTCCATCTGATTACCAAGCGATAAAAGACAGTGTCTCAGAAGTAGGGATTGGCTTTGATGCGGTAAACTCCAATACTTTTCAGGATCAGGCTCACCAAGCGCATAGCTATAAATTTGGTTCTCTCGCAAATTCAGAACAAGCAGTTCGAGACTTAGCCGTGGAGCATAACAAGAAGGTAATTGAGATCGGAGAGAAACTAGGTTCCAAAGCACTCACTGTTTGGTTGGCTGATGGAAGTAGTTTCCCTGGACAGCACAGCTTGAGAAAAGCACTGGAGAATACTCACTTGTCTTTGCAGGAAATCTATAAAGCAGTTCCGGATGATTGGAAGCTTTTGATTGAATACAAGCCTTACGAACCTTCCTTCTACAGCACAGTGATTCAGGATTGGGGAACTTCATTTTTACTGGCTAATAAACTCGGCAAAAAGGCTTATACGATGGTGGATTTGGGACATCACCTGCCAAACACCAATATCGAGCAGATCGTAGCAACCTTGATGACCGAAGGTAAATTAGGCGGATTCCATTTCAATGACTCTAAATACGGTGACGATGACCTGACTGTGGGAAGTGTAAAACCTTATCAGTTGTTTCTGATTTTCCAGGAATTGGTGAAAGGATTTAAAGAGACAAACAATCCCCCACTTTCATGGATGATCGATGCCAGTCACAACTTGAAAGATCCTATGGAAGATCTGATTCAATCCGTTCAGGCTATTAAACTCGCCTATGCTCAGGCATTATTGGTAGATAGTAAATCCTTAGAAGCAGCTCAGGAAGTCCATGATGTGGCAGGAGCTCAGGAGATTTTACAGGATGCATACAGAACAGATTTACGCCCTTTGCTTGCTGAAGCAATGCGCAGATCCGGTGGAGCAATTGACCCAATCAAAGCATTCAGATCACTTAAAGTAAGAGAATCCTTAATCAATGAAAGAGGCTTAAAATCAATTGCTTCTGGGTTGTAATTCATGCTTAATTAGTTTTGAAAAGGCTACCACAAAATTGCTGTTTGTCACATTGAGCGAAGTCGAAATGTCAATTATTTGCTTCAACTGGCTTTCGACTCCGCTCAGGTTGACAAATTCAATTCCTTTTGAGACAGCCTCTTCATTTTTTGGGCAATAAAATTTTGCGCTCTCTGCGTAACCTTCTGTGTACCCCGCGGTTAATTTTTTCACTTTTTCTTTTTCCCGCTAAGGGTAATCCCTTCCAAAGCTGTCTTCTATATGACCACACAAAAAGTCATAACAGCAAATGGGAAAATATAGCCAACTCCGAAAAATCACTCAGGTTTTCAGCGAATACGGAATCGTATTGACAGGCCAGAGAAAACACGACCACTTCCTCTTCGATCTACGAATGGACAAAATCTTCCTCAATGGATTGATTTACGAATTGGAATATGCACTTAACATTGAGCTAGAAGATAAAAAGGTAATCAACATTGATGCACCCTCTCAATTGATCGCGCTTCTGCTCGATTGATTCGCCATGAAGAGCATTCTTTCATCCTGTAGCTAAACTGCTGTCGATCGAGTCATACACTGAGATTGCTTCGTTCCTCGCAATGACGTGCACAAAAGTAATTCTAAACATGCGCTACAGATCTGTGACTTGTAAGGATGCCTTGACCAATGAACTTATCGAACCGCCGCATCCTAAGCCCCTAAAATACATTTTCAAAAAATCTCAATGCAAAATGAAAACTCTCTACACAAAAATATTCCTATTCGCATTCTTGTTCATCACACTCCTTTCAATTTGCTTCGCTCAGGAAAAAAGTCCAGCTCATCTTGGCTTCTTCTACCCCATTTCCACCCATGGAACAGAAGCAGCGAATTACACCAATAACTTCAGTTTTCATGTTCTTACCGGGCTATCTGGAGGAGAAAATGGGGCTGCAATCTATGGTTTGGCAGGAATGGTAAAAGGTGATGTAAACGGAGCTCAAATCTCTGGACTCTGGAATCATGTCACCGGAAAAGTTGTAGGGCTTCAAGTCGCTGGATTGCTGAATCAGAGTTCTCAAGCAAGTGAGGCTGCCCAGATAGCTGGGATCAGCAATATCAACCTAGGAAATTCGGCTTTCCAGGCTTCCGGTATTTTCAATAAAGCCAAGCTGGTAAATGGGGCTCAGTTTGCCGGAATCTCAAATATTGCAGAGCACAACGATGGAATTCAAGCTTCTGGAATCGCTAGTCTGTCAAAATCAGTCACGGGAATTCAGGTGTCCGGATTCGCAAGTATTTCTCCTGAAATAGACGGAGCACAGATTGCCGGTATTGCCACCATTTCAAAAACTGTCAAAGGAGTCCAAATCGCAGGGCTTTCGAATGTAGCTGAAAAGGTTGAAGGAGTTCAGATTTCAGGACTTATAAATCAGGCTAAAACCGTAAAAGGAATACAAATCGGCCTGATTAATATTGCAGATAGTAGTGATGTGACCATAGGTTTGATCAACATGGTGAAAAATGGCGACCATAGATTGGGTGTTTCCATTGATGAAAACTTCAATTCCTTTTTGACTCTTCGCTCAGGAGGAACGCGAGTTTATGGAATCGTCGGAATAGGAACAAACTTGGAAGTAAAAGACCTGAAATACGGTTTTGAAGCTGGTTTAGGTCTAAATCTAGCTGAATCCAGACATTTCAGACTAGATGTAGAAGGAGTCAGCAAATACCTGACAGATTTTGAAGGCAATGATTTCTCCAAATTCAGCTTTCAATTGCTCCCAACTTTAAAGATTTCCAAAGGTATACATCTTTTCGCTGGGCCTAGTCTTTCTTATATGCACTCAAGTGACCTGGATGCTGTCGATCATACAGGATTGACAATTTGGGATGAGACTTGGAGAGAAAATTACCATGCAGCGTTATTAGGATTTACTGCGGGAATTAATGTGAGGTTTTGAGAAAACTGTTTGATGTTGGATGCCCGATGACCGGTGTAGCCTGCATCGGTCACCCGACATCGGACAACCTGCAACTACTACATTTCCCTATAATCCCATAATTTTACTTTCCCCACTAAGGGTAAATGCAGTTGAGCTTGTCATAGCTATGAAAGCATCAAATAATTAAAGGTGATCGAGAATCTTACACATCTGTCCACTCCGCAAACGCTTGTCGATGAGCAATCATTTGAAGGCGTCTTTAAAAGCTATTTCAAAGCCTTGCATGCCTATGCGCTAGCTATAATAAAGGATTCTGAAGAGGCAGAAGAGGTAGTGCAAAGCGTATTTCTAAAGCTTTGGGAAAAGCGGGAAACCATTGAAATCAACAGTTCGCTGAAAGCTTACCTCTACCGGGCTGTGTACCATGACAGTCTCAACCACATCAAGCATCAACAAGTGAAAAGAAAGCATTGGGATCACGCGCACTACGAAATGACTCAGGGAAAACCTGAGGAAATTGGTGAACAGATCAAAGGCCAAGAAAATGAATTGTACGAGCGCTTTCAACTGGCAATGGAAAAATTGCCTGAGAAATGCCGGATGGTCTTCAACCTCAGTAGGTTTGAGGAACTGAAATATCAGCAAATAGCCGATAGGCTAGAGATCTCCATCAAAACGGTGGAAGCACATATGGGAAAAGCACTGAAGACTTTGCGGGTAGAACTTGCAGAATTCCTTCCGCTGCTTTTGATTTTTTTGATAAATCTATAAGCTATGGAAACCATGAACGAAGAAAAATTGATCAAATATTTGCTTCAGGAAAGTGATGCCGAAGAGAGCAAAGCTGTTCAGGATTGGATTTCTGAAGATGAGGCAAATCAAAAACAGTTTGAAAAAATCAAGTGGATTTGGGATTCCAGTAGTTTGCTTTTGGAGAAAAGCGAAGTGGATGAAAATCAAGCTTGGCAAAAGTTTACTGAACTTAGAAACAAAAAAATAGATACAGCGCCAAAACAAAACCAGCGCTTTTTACAGAGCAAATTGTTTCGGGTAGCAGCAGCAATTACCTTGATTTTCATATCTGCTTGGGTTTATTCAGCATTTCTTCCCCAGTCAGGAAGAGCCTATTTCAGTTCTGTTGAACTTCAGTCAGAAGACACTCCTATTGAAGTTCCACTACTTGATGGTACGGCAATCACTTTGAATAGAAATACAACTCTTAGCTATTCCCAGAAGCTTTTTACAAAAGAAAGAAAAGTGACTTTAGAAAATGGAGAGGCCTTTTTTGATGTAAAGCGAAATGAGCAAAAGCCATTTGTTATTCAATCTGAAGCTGTTCAAATAACTGTGTTGGGAACAAGTTTCCACGTTAAAACAACTGGGAATATCACTGAAGTAATTGTCGTGACTGGGTCAGTCCAAGTTGAGATTGATGGTAAAAAAGAGGTGCTAAGGCCTGAAGAAAAACTTTCTGTAAATCAGGAATCCGGAGAGATGCTAAAGACTATTCCTTCCAATAACCTGTACAATTATTACGTCAGTAAAAAATTCCAGGCAGATGAGATTCGATTGCAAGAATTAGTCACTTCCTTGAATGAAGCCTACGATTCAAACATAGAAATTGCTAGAGAGGAATTGAAAGATTTAGCAATAACCACCACCTTGGAATATGACTCGCTTGACAAGAATCTAGAAGTGCTACGAGAAACGCTAAACCTTACTATAATTCGTCAAGACGGAAAGATTATCATTCAGTAAACAGCCTTTTCATGGAAATAAAGGACTATGGTTGAAAAAATCATAGTCCTTACTTTGTTAAATTACCCCAGATTTTAATCCCAAGTTTTCAATGTTGAGATTCAACCCACTTTTTCGGTACGCTCTCCTACTTTTGATTTTTTTGATGCATTCATTGGAAGGTTTTTCTCAGATGATGCTGGAGAAAAAAATCCAATTTGCGAGTAAGGATGCATTTAGTCTAGGCCAGATGCTGGATACACTTTCATCCAAAAACGATTTTTATTTTTCCTATGAAAGCACTTTGCTACCATTGGACAACCCTCTATCAAATGAAAACTATTCAGGAACCATTGGTGATTTTCTTCTAAAAGAGCTTGGAAATGAATACGAGTACAAGGAATTGCCTGGCTATATTATCATCCGATATGCGCCGGAAAAATTGGATCTGGATGCAGAAATGGACAAGCGATTCAATACCGTCACCGTAAAGGGATACATTAGAAATAGCAGTACCCAGGAAGCAGTAAGTAGGGCCAGTATCTATGATAAAAATACGCTTGCTTCCACATTGACGGATCAGAATGGCTATTTCAAGCTGAAATATAAAAAGCAGAATTCTTCGATTTGGCTTACGTTGAGCAAGGAAAATTACCGGGACACCACTTTTTTGCTAATGCCCACAATAGATATTGTAGCGGAAAAAGAGAACCGCCGATTTCGATACATCCCTGGTGATAGTACTACCAAGGCTCTGGAAGAGAGTTTTCTTGGAAAAGCATTTATCGGTTTCAAACAAAGGCTTCAAGGAATCAACATGGGTAGCTTCTTTGCCGAAAGCCCTGTGCAAATGTCGCTCATTCCAGGTCTAAGCACCAAAGGAATGTTCAGCAGTCAGACGATTAGCAAGTTTTCTCTAAATCTAATAGGCGGCTATACAGCTGGAATCGAAGGAATGGAAATAGCGGGCATTTTCAACATCAATAAGCGTGATGTTAAATCGCTACAAGTTGCCGGGATTTTCAACTTAGTTGGTGGAAGTTCCAAAGGTCTGCAGGTCGGTGGAATTTATAATTCTGTGTATAAAAATGTAGACGGACTTCAAGTTGGTGGAATTTTCAATCAAGTAAAAGGCAGTGTAAAAGGCCTTCAAATTGGAGGAATCGCCAACTATGTCCAAGATACAGCTGCTGTGCAAATTGCAGGAATTGTAAATCACGCTGATCAATCAAAACATTTTCAACTTGCCGGAATCACTAATAACACCTCAAAATCCGCTGGCTTCCAATTAGCTGGAATTTCAAATCTTGCCGGAGACTCTGTTGACAATCAACTCACCTCCATTGTCAACCGAGCCAAAATTGTCAATGGATTTCAATTTGCGCTGATCAATGTGGCCCAAGAAAGTGATTACCCTGTTGGCTTACTGAACTTTGTTAAAAATGGAGAAAAGAACGTAGGTCTTTCCATAGATGAATCTGGTTTTACACATTTTGACTTTAGGTCAGGTGGGCGAAAAATGTATGGGATTCTTGGAGTGGCCTACAACCTGAGAGACATCGACACTCCGATCGGACTTGAAGCAGGATTGGGAATTCATTTGATTCCAGAGCGGAAGTTTTCATTGGACACAGAGTTTGTGTCAATGACAGCAAGTGATTTTGTAGAGGTGACAAATCATATCCAATCGTTTCGACTTTTCCTTGGCTTTAAATTCGGAAACCATCTTCGTGCTTTTGTTGGCCCAAGTTTGAACTTCGCCTTCCTGGATCCTGGCCAAGGAGATTTCACAAACGGTTGGCATATCCTCGAAAAAACGACTACCAATGGTATTTATAGAAGTTTCGGAGGAGTTAGTGGAGGGTTGCAAGTGATTTTTTAAAATTAAGCAATCTGGTGCATGTCTTCAGACTCGTCCGATGGCAAGAGAGCTTGAACCAGAATCATTGATCTTTTCACACTCCTTTTAAAATATCAGACGAAAATGTTGCACCCCAACGGTACTCCTTAGCGTATACTTCAGCGATCACTGTGGTTGAAAATTACACATAAAAAACCCGAACGAGGTCGGGTTTTTGGGTGGTTTGAAAACAACCTTTCACTAGTTTCCTATTTTAATGTTGCCACTTGAGACAACACCTGACACGGTATAAAGAGAACCGTTATCTATCTTCAATGAGCCAGAAGAGTTACTTTCTCCCACTCTTATATTTCCACTAGAGGTAGTCATGTCGAAATTGAAATCCCTCAAATCGGAGTTTGTCTGTATATCAAAACTTCCAGATGATCCTTCGAATTGAGTATTTGAACCAAAGTAAGAATTGCGAACAGTATAATTTCCTGAGGAAATCTTCAATCTACCAAGTTCCTGAACTCCGTTCAAAACTCCATTGCCAGAGTTTAAAGAACTATTTACCTTACCCTTAATCATTTTGAAAGTAAACTTCCCGCTTGAACCTATAGCATTCAAGTTACCCTCGAGATTTGATATGGAAGCATTCCCAGAGGAAATCTCCAACTCAACATCTCCAATGAGATCATAAGCATTAATCTTGCCTGAGCTTAATTGCAATTCCAAAACTGGTGCACTGATATCTCCCAATTCCACATTTCCAGAACCTCCATCAAATTCAAATTCCTGAGCAATCACTTGACTAATTTTGATATTTCCTGATCCAGCTTCCATATCGATATTCATCAGTTCCGGTCCGTTCAGATTAATATAACCACGGCTATTTCCTCCGCCCATACCCTTTCTTTCTACTTCTATAATCAGCTTATTCTTATCTACTCTGTACTCGATGGAATAATTACCTACCCTGCTGGATTCCAAAACTCCAATAAGCTGCACAGACTCCAAATTTGGATTACCTATATAGGAAACATCCAAAAAAGATGATTCTATTTCTATAGAATTCACTTCGGTGAACTCTTCATTAATTGACTGTACCAACTCAAGGTTAGTATCACAAGACGTCAAAGAAGCAATTGTAGAACTAACTAGCGCAATTGCTAAAACTCGAAATTTACTTTGTTTTGCTCTCATAAACAGATAGTGTTTCAGAATTAACTGTTGAAAATTTACATTAACTAGTCTGCTTGCATATTATCGTATGTCTGGTTGAATCTCAGGTTTCTATAAGGTATTTTCCGTGATTCAGATCAATTGAGCACTGATGGTTAGAAAGCCATTTCCTTTGAAGAGGCAAAATCCAGCTATACTCTATTTTTATAGAAAATAAGATTTCTATTTCCATGATCTATCACCAGAAATATTCGAACTTGAAATTCAAATCATCTTTAGCAGATACAGTAAAGACAACTTGTTTTTAATTTACCCTTAGCGAAATCTTAAAAAATGATAGCGAACACTCCAGCCCCTCCCTATTACGCAGTAATATTTTCAAATATGCGTACAGAAATCAATGATGGTTATGAGGAAACTGCATTAGAGATGGTGCGTTTAGCCGAAGCTCAAGTAGGCTATCTTGGCCATGAAAGCGTGAGAGATGGATTAGGAATCACTATCAGTTACTGGGCTAGCTTAGATGCCATTCGAAATTGGAAACAGCAAACAGATCATCTTTTTGCACAAAGAATGGGAAGAGAAAAATGGTATTCAGCTTATAAGACAAGAATTTGTTTGGTGGAGCGGGATTATGAGTTCTCGATTTGATCCTGAAGTAAATAAGTAAGTTCACTTGATACTCAATTATCTCAAAACAAATGACTTCAAATGTTTATTAACTAGAAAAGGCTCAGGAATAAGATTCCTGAGCCTTTTTATATAATTGTAACTCTCTTTAACCTCTATGGCTTAAAAAGCATATCCGAGACCAACTCCTGCAAATAGAGGCCAAAATCCATTAGTATTAAAGATTGGGTTCAAGTTTATTTTCCACATAAAACCTCCATCCGTCGGCACTCTTCTATAACCAAAATTCATCACTCCCATAATTGAAGGAGAATTGTCTATATCAAGAATGAAGCTGGTATAACCACTTTCTGAATAGGAGTCGCAGACATAATTTCCATTACCGTCATAATAACAACTTTCGTAGTAGTAATTTTGATTATTGAATGCCAAAAAAGTTGCGCCAAACCCCATTTCAAAAAAATGGTTTCCTTTTCCATAAAGCTTATTCACCATTACAGGAAGAGAAAAAAATGAATCACCATCCACAGCATAGCCCCCGAAACCTACTCTCATTCCCCAAGAGTCGATTTTAGTTTTGTCAAATCTGAAATCATAGTTAAAACTATACGGAAGTCCTGGCCCACCCAATTCCATATAAATTGCCTGGGTTGCCAATTTGGGTTCGACTTCTTGAGCGTGTACTACCTGTGTACTAAGTAGCAATAGCAATCCTAGTATTAGACGTTTCATAAATGTTGGTTTAAGATATATTAATACGAAATAACGCTATTTGCTCTAAATAGATGGTTAGATTTGATTAAATTTTACTGTTTAATTAGTTTTTAATTTTTCAAAATTATTATCCTGACCTAAGAATACTAGTATGAATGCAAAAAAACTGAAATTGACTGGGGGGGTGATTTCTGCCTACATGTTGTTGATGGTTTTTGTGTCATGTGTAAATGACCCCGAAATCAATCCTTTTGGTGAATGTGGAGGACCTAGGAAGGCAAATGCTACGGATTTAACTTTATACTATGAACCTTCACAAAATAGTGCTTCCGCTACGGAGTCTGATACAGTAAATTTTAAAGACTTCAATATTTATCTTAGAATCAACTGGGAATTAGTTTCTGAAGCTTCAGCTAGCTCGAGTTTTCCGGGGATGGCATTTGCTCTTTCCTGCGCTCCCAATTTAAATTTTCAAAATATTACTGGCCTTAGAATAGAACTGCTTGCGCCCTATGGAGGTCAAGAAGCAGGTACAGATATTTCTAATTTAGTCAGCACCCACGACGATATTAAATTATCCGAGTTGAAAGATTTCTCTGGTTCTTTGGGTCAATATAGGCTAACAGTTGACCTTCAGCCTAGTAATCAAAGTCAATTGAAAACCAGAACTGTTTTAACCCTTAAAAATGGCTCAGAGAAAATCTTAGAATCCACTTCTCCAGTACTTTTAACGAACTGATCTTATGCTAAAAAAAATCCTTTTAGGTGTTTTTGCCGCAGCAATGGTGCTTGCCGTTGTGTACATGCTGGGTCCTAAGCTAAAGGATCAAGAAATCACCATTGAGTATCCGCAGGTGCCGACTCGCCTGACCGAGTTACAAGACTATGTAAATCAGAGGGAAGATACTGTGATAGGTCTTAAGCCAGGCAATGAAGCCTATATAGTCTGGGCAGATAGTATGAATAAGCACAAAACCCCCTATTCAATTGTATATATCCATGGTTTTGGTGCCAGTCCTATGGAAGGAGATCCAGTTCATCGGTTTCTTTCAGCCCATTTTGGAGCCAATCTTTTTGTGACGAGGCTTCCAGATCACGGCGTAAGGAGGGAGAATGGCTTAGAATATGTAAGTGCACAGGCATTGGCAAACGCCGCCGGTGAAGCATATCAAATCGGGAAAAGTCTAGGAGATGAAGTAATCGTAGTTGGGACCTCCATGGGAGGAGCTTTGACTCTTCTCTTGGCAAGTCAGCAACCTGATATCAAGGCGGTAACAGTATATTCTCCTGCTGTTCGGGATTATGGTGAGAAGCTTTCTGCATTTTTTTCCCCTTGGATGCAAAAATTGATGCAATGGACGATGATGAAAAATAAAATAATTCATCAAGATAGAGAAGGTGAAAAAGCGATGTATTGGTCAGAAGACTACCACATGAACATTTACGAAAGTCTGGCAATCATCCTTTACAGTAATATGAATGAAAGCACCTTCACTAAAATTAAACAGCCATTTTTTCTAGCATATTATTACGAAGATGAGCAAAATCAGGATGATGTGGTCTCAGTGCCCAAAATGCTGGAAATGTATGAACAGATAAGTACCCCATCCGAAATGAAAAGAAAGAAAGCATTCCCAAAAGCTGCTGATCATGTAATTGCCAGTTCTATTACCTCTGGAGATTGGGAAGGAGTGCTTTTTAGTACAATTGATTTCTTAGAAAATGTGGTGAAAATCCCAGCCAAACCGAAGTATCAGGAAAAAGTGGATGAATTACTGATGGTGCAGGAATCACAAGGAAAAATAGACTAGAAAAACACAAAAGACCAAGCTGTAAAACTTGGTCTTTTTAATTTCCTCTATTCAAACTTAGCTCTGAACGGCTCCGTGGGAAGGCCTAGATTATTCACCAAATTCACTTCCGGATTATCAGCCCAAGCGTACCGAATTTCTCCTTTTTCACTTCCTTCAGGAAGCATAATTCTTACTGATGACTTATCAGAAATCGTTGCGGTAACCTGCTGAAAATCGCCATTTTCTTTAGCTGCAATAAAGCCTTTCACTTCCTCTCCCTCAGTTAATTCCAATCCTTCACCTACTGATTTAAAAAGGACAAATAATTCATTTCCTTGCCTGAACAGTGAATCAAACTGCGGTCCAGAAGCAAGATTTTTCTCCTTATATGCTACTTTTCTGGCTTGTAGCCAAAGTCTTTCTCCGACATCTTTTTTGTTTCTAGGGTGTATATCCCCAGCTTCTCCAATGTCAATAATTGTAGCCATTCCCGTATTTGGCAATTCTAATGTTTGGGTTTGAGCTTCTCTCAAAAAGGCCCAATTACTATCGGGTTGTACATCTTTTCTCTCCATGAAATTTGCCAATTGAACAAACAAGAATGGAAAGTCTCCTAACCCCCAGTCTCTTCTCCAGTTGGTAATCATCGTGGAAAACAGCTCTTTATATTCCTCATGACGGCCTGCATTACTTTCTCCTTGATACCAAATTGCACCTTTAATCGAGTAATTAGTAATTGGGACAATCATCGCATTGTACATCATTCCAGGCATCCAGTTAAAATATTCAACTTTCGGAAGTTGAGGCTCTACAATTGAGTTTGAATAGGCCCAAGTCCCTTCAAGAGAAATCTTTTCTCCTGATTCTAAAATATACATCTCGCCTTTCTGTCCTACTCTAGGCTGATTATTCCAAGTATTTATAGCTCGAATAGTTAACACATTACCGCCCTTCAATAGCATGTCAGAAGGAATCTCGATGTCCGACATAGACACTCCCCAATCTTTGTAATGAAGCAATTTTCCATTGATATAGACATAAGCCATTTGATCCAATGCAGGCAAATGCAAGATTATATCATCCGTACTTGTAAGATTGAATTTCTTACGAACCCAAGCGATATGTTGTAAAGGGTTGGCATCGGGCAAGTTTATTTTTCTCCAACTTGAATCATCGTAACCAATAGAGGCAACGTTCCTTGCTGCAAGCGTATCAGGATTGCTCACCATGGAGTCCCGAAGCTGCTGATTCATCTCATTTTCGTTCAGCTTTGCTATCCAAGTATCTCTATTTTCTACCACGTCCTTTGCCTGAGCCAGGAAAGAACCTTCCATCTCAACTAGAATCTCAGCATCTGTCCAGCCTTCCACAGGAGTTCCACCCCAGTTGGACTCAATGATTCCTACTGGCACTTTCATTTCCTGATTATTTCGCTTCGCAAAAAACCAAGCTACAGCTGAAAAGTCCTTCATATTCACTGAATCAGCGACTTTCCACTCTCCTCCTACCACATCGTCTAGTTTCTCCGCACTATAGGAATTAGGAACCTTAAAAAACCGGATCTCTTGGTTTCCTCCTTCTGCAAATTCTTTTTCCGCACCAATTACCTGAGATTTCAATCGCCATTCCATATTGGATTGACCACCTGCTACCCAAACATCACCTATATATACATCGTTGATTTTCTGATTATTAACTTCCAGCACAAAAGGTCCACCAGCTGCTAATTCTGGCAATTGCAATAACCATGTACTATCCGCTTCAACAGTTCCACTTGTTATTGCTCCTGCCAAACTGACCCGTACATTTTCTCCAGGAACACCTTTTCCCCAAATAGAAATAGCCTCTTGCCGCTGTAAAACCATACCATCACCAAACAGCCTAGGCAAGGAAACTTCCGATTCAAACTTTGTGGACTCACATGAAAATAGAATCAGGAGGACAAATAATTTCCAGGTATGTTTCATAGATTTTTGTAAATTCTTATGGAAAAATGCCTAAAAAATTTGAAACATCTAAACATAACTCCCATTAAGAAAGTCTAACACTCCCTCCAATTGGAATTATTGATTAATCGCCTCCAATGAATTAGCTAAATATGCAAATGGTGCATTCCAATTAATAGCAATCTCATTCGAAGCATAGCTACAACTTTCATCTGTATAAGATTCGTCTGGATATGAACTCAGGTAGTTGCAGCCATCCTGCTGCCTTGGATTTGGACCACCAACAATGAAACCAGGCAAAGGAGGTAAATTAGGTCGGGAAGTGGCTAGTCTATGATGCGGGTGCAAGGGAGATTTTGTACCAAATCCTGTAACATAGGAATACCCAGTAGCATTTCTACCAAGGATATAATCCAGATTATCCAATGCCCTTTCAAGAAATATTCGCTCATTGCTTTGCTTATAAGCATATATCAAAAGTATTCCTTGATTAGCAGCAACTGCATTTGAACCCCAAACAAAATTCTTGGAGTTGGTTTCAATCGGAGTGTTGAAAGCCGTTCCCATTGTACCTTCAATTTGCTCTCGAGCTGCTGCAAGCAAGTTTATTTTTAACATTGCCATCCATTCTTGTGGCAGCAAGGTAATATGGTCCTGATGCCTCAACAATGAGTAATAACCTAACCAGGCTACCTGATTCCAAGATGGAAGTTTGAAGCTCTGATCAGCATTGGCTAGTTCCTCCCAGTAGGTCAAATTATGAGTGGTGATAAAAAGCTCTGATGCAGCCCAGATCCATTCATCGCTGGTATTTGTATCGCCATAGGCACCCGTGACTACATCTGGATCAAAAGCTTCATTCAATTCATTTTGCTTGTAAAGGACATCCGGGTTCTCTTTTGCCCAACTCCAAGCTTTCTCTGCTGCTTTTAAATACATAACAGATTCTTCAGGAAAATACGCCTTGTAAATACGTGAAGCTTGAGCCATTACAGCTGCAAAATCCAATGTTGCTGTGGTACTTTTGGCAACAAAATAGCGCTGGGAAACTGCCAGATGAGGCTCAACCATTCCTTCAAACTTGGCTGTAGTCAGCTTGTGATAAACGCCACCATCCGTAGGATCCTGCATAGTAATCATCCACTCCAAATTCCAGCGAATTTCATCCAAAAGGTCAGGAACTTGATTCCCGGATTCTGGAATATTCAATTCTAGTTTCTCAAAATAATTAGGATAATCTTCATACAGTGACAAAAGAGTACCAACTGTAATCCCTGAGTTCACTACATATTTATTGTAATCTCCGGCATCATACCATCCCTTTGGAGATGAAAATACCTCTCCAGACTTTCGGGAAGCAGAAATCGCTGAAGGATGAATCATTACTTGATCATCAGGATGACCCATTGGCCTGGACCAGATACCTGCATGATTCTCCTCCAAGTCCAAACTTGCTCTTTGATAATAAAATGCCTTAATACTCGCCTTCCCTAATTCTTGATTGACTTGGGGCTTGATTTCAAATGGATACGATTTTCCTACTCCATTTAGTACCAAAATATATTTCCCAATTTCAGAAAAAGTAGAGAAGTCAGCAATTCTAGTGTTACTTCCCGAAAAGGTCTTTTTAACGGAAGAGGATAATTTTCCTTCAAATACGATGCTCTTTCCAGCTGTATCCCATATCACAAAATCTTCTCCATCTTCATGATTTAACACCACTGCCAATTTTTGTTGATTTGGATAGAAGCCAAGTTGATTGAGACGTATGGATTCATCAACGGGTAGGTTTTCGTCTATCATGGGAGCTTTGCATCCCATAAATAAGATCAAGAAAAGCAATACTGCCGAAGTAGCACTCCTTTTTCTTAAATGACTGATGTATAAAGTATTATTACTCATCGATTCAATTAATATAGATATCTAAAAGCTCCTTTATTGGGGATCCCAATCCAGAGCGTATTATCAAAATTCAATGAACTGGAGACATTTGATTTCAAATCCATTCCATTGTACTTTCTGTCCAAAACCTTCCAATTCCCATCTTCGCTTTTTCTTAATACCCATCCTTGGTTTGCATCGATTCTTCCGATTTTCAATCTTGCTTCCAATTGATTCCCCAGAAATATCAAATCATATCCAGAGCCTTTTTTCAATGCATTTATAGCTTGTATAGGAGATGCTTGAACTATAGTGGGTAATGCTATTTCTTCGAATAGCCCATTCTTCAAAGTGAACATCTTCGTTTCCAAATTTTGAGCTTCCACTTTGTTGGCTTTTTCAAGCTCCTCAGCAGCGAGAATATCTTGGATTTTTGCTTTGGAAAAAGCCTCATGGCTAGGAAAAAGAGCCTTTTTCTTGTACATCTGAGCGGCTAATTCATCTCTGGAAAAGAATGGAAACTCCTCTCCCATTACCGGAAAAGTCATCAGGGGATCGACTGAGCCATTGCTGTCAAAATCTTCGAAGTAGATCCGAACTGGATTTTCAGCATCTGTTTGTAAACGTGAATTCAAGCCCCAATTTCCGGCTATCAATTCTGGACTTCCATCTCCATCCAGATCCTGAATTAATATGGACGACCAAAGTCCTGTTTTTCCACCGGGCAAAAACTCTTCCGAACGATCTACTATTTCTCCATCTTTAAAATTTAGAATTCGGATTCTATCAAATTCAGACGCTATAATCAACTCATCAAGTCCATCCTGATCGAAATCATAGGTTTGTGAAGCTCTTACTCTGGATATATTTTCTAAGACAATTGGAGAAAAAGTACCATTTCCTTCATTAAGCCAAAGTTGGCTAGAAACTGATTCCGGCCATCTTCCAGGAACATATCCTGTCCCTACAAACAAGTCATCCAATCCATCTCCATTAGCATCCCAAGTACTAGCATGCTCGGTAGGAAGTATACCAAAGTCAAAAGAGGATTCGGTGAAAACTCCATTTCCATTATTGATCAAAAGCACATCTTTCTGTCTTTCGTCCCTTTCCGTCAAATCAAAGTACCCACCTTTTGCCACGTAGAGATCCAAATCAGAATCTCCGTCTGCATCCAATGTCGCCATTGAGGTAATGGTTGGATGTTCAGAAGAATAAAGCAATTCAAATTTCTCTTTGTATCCTCCAACCTCTCTTGGATAGGATTTGATAGATGATCCATCAGACACGATTATTTCATCTACACTATCGCCATTTAGATCCGCTTCAATTATCGAAACTTTGTTTTCAGAAAGGCTATACAGCAATTGGCTTTGTCGCTTGAAATCATTCGGAAGAGTTGCTTTTGAATCAATCAAAAACTCGCCTAAGGCAACAAAATAGGGTTCTGTTTTAGCTTCAATTCTATATTCTATTTCAGCATCAGCTTCAGAAACCTCCAGAATTTGATTGATGCCGACATTTTTAATCCTGTTGATTTTGCTATTTTTCCATCGTACCTCGATTGAATCAACCTTTTCATTGTCCAATCCGAAGTGCAGAATAGAACTTACATTTCCTTGGTAACCTTTGTAAATCTGCTGCTCCTGAAAGTTGATTTGGCCATTTTGATAGACTGTCACGCGAGCTCCAATTCCATCTTGATTTCCTTCCAGTCCCTTAAGTTTGATTTGGATAAAGTTCGATTGAGAGCGATCAGAAGTCATGTTCCTAAAAATCTGAGCAGGTTCATTCAGATTATTGATCACCAAATCCAAATCTCCATCCTGATCCAAATCTGCGTAAACAGCTCCATTGGAATTCCCCGGAGTATCTAGCCCCCAGTTTTTAGATTGATTCTCAAACTGAATTCCGTTGATATTTCTGAAGGCATAATTACCAACTTTTGTCGCGGGCATTTTCTCTATCAGCGCATTGATCCCAGTCGCCGTAACCTTTTCATTTTGCAGGTATTCATTTCGGTAATTGATGAAATCCAGATTGGTAAAATCCTTCAAGAAACCATTACTGACAAAGAGATCGGTAAATCCATCGTTATCAAAATCTGCAAATAATGGTGCCCAACTCCAATCAGTTGCACTCACTCCTGCCAGCTGCCCAATCTCAGAGAAAGTACCGTCACCATTATTGAGCTGCAACATATTTCGCATCAATTGATGCCCAAGTCCAGCCTTCAAGAAAAGTTTGTAATGCTCGTAATTCTCAGGAGTGAAGAGTAATTTTTGTCTGGTATTATCTTCTGGAAGCATATCCAGACTCATAATGTCCAATTTCCCATCACGATTGATATCGGCCGCATCCAATCCCATGGTGTAGAGACTTGTGTGTCCGATTGCTTCATTTATTTCATTGGAAAAAGTGCCGTCACCCTGATTGATGTAGAGATAATCGGGAGCAGAATAATCATTCCCCAAATAGATATCAGGATAACCGTCTCCGTTGAAATCAGCGATAGAGGCTCCCAAACCATAACTCAAGCCCGTTTCTGTCAATCCAGATGCTTTGGTGACATTTGTAAAAACGCCGGTATCATTTCTATAAATTTTGGTGCTGCTCAAGGAATCAGCGGTACTAAGCATAGCTTCGAATGCATTGATGTTGAGATTATTAAAAAGTCTTGGATTGTGATTGAGCAATAGCATATCCAAATCCCCATCTTGATCAAGATCAGAAAAATATACTGCGGTACTGAAACCTGTATCGTCTAATCCAAATTCAGAAGCTCTTTCTTCAAAAAATGGTATTCCCTGCTTGTCTAACCCTTGATTTACAAACAACTGATTTCTTCTCTGCTCATCTGGCAAATCACCAGAATAGCAGACGTAAATGTCTTTTAGGCCATCGCCGTTGATATCAACGATTGCGGTGCCAGTAGTCCAGGCATTGTCTTTTCCTGCTGTACCCGTTGCCAAGGTAATATCCCGGAAATTCAGGTTACCCTGATTCAAAAAAAGCTTGTTTTGACCTTGGTTTGCTGTAAAATACAAATCTTCAAGTCCGTCATTATTAACATCACCCACAGCTACCCCACCTCCATTGTAGAAATATTGGTAGGTCAGAATATTGGCGACTTCTGTTTCTTGGATTTGATTGGTAAATGCAAGGTTGGTGGAGTCAGTACTTACTAACTCAAAAAGTGTTTGGACTGTTTCCTGCTGTTTTTCTTGGCAAGAGCCAATGAAAATTAGTGCTCCTAGTGCAAGGACTTGGAGGATTCTTAATGATTTATTCTTTCTAAAGGTGAGTTGGGGGTTCAAGCTCAAGGATAAATTAAGTTTTCAAAAGAAGCTAGTCATTTGAATTATAGCTTAAAATGAGGTGGGTTTTAATTTACTGGTGTGGCCTCAGTGACCTTATAGGTTAATTAAGTCATATAGTATAATCTCCGAGGCAGAACATTCTACCCCGGAGACTGATTAAACAAACCTCTTATGCTATACTATTAATTTACTGCTCTAATCACTCGAATGTTATCCACGCCTACGACAGCTTGTATATCATTTGATGTAGTATTTATCACTACCAATCTTAGCTGTTTTGTAAACCCGTCGCCTTTCAAGAAATCTCCATAGGTATTTAATCTAGTAGATCCATTAGTCAGTCGGGTCATGTTTGCCGATAAGGTGTGCCAGCTTCCATCAGTAGCTTTGATCACTTCACTTAGTGGAATATTGTAACTCAATTCATTGCCATTACTATCCGGATACCAGATTTGCATTTCTAATCCCGCGATAGATTCAGTTGTATTGATTGCTACTTCGAAACGAATATCAAAGTTCGTTGCTGGAGTACTTGGCTCATAACCTTCTCCTTCTGGGAAAATTTGAACACCACCCCAATTTGCAAGATTGATAACCTTATCATTATTCCAGCCCCAATTTGCTGGAAACGCCTGATTCATACCTGCGAAACTACCATCTAAACTAGAGATTCCCGGTTGAGAAGGCTGAATCATATCACCTGATATGCCCCATCCCCAGTTCCATGGCCATTCTAGAGCTCCATTAGTATCGAAATCAGCCACCATACCTTCTTGTGCAAAGATTTGGGTATTTCTATTTACAGCTGATCCACCAGATTTGGAAACAACTCTGATAGATTGACCTTCAGAGAAATCTAAATTATCAGGTACTGTTACCTTGAGTGTAGATCCAGCAGAATTCGTCTCAATTCCTGAAGTAACATAAACGTCTTCACCTGGGAAATAAACTGTATCTACGAAGTAGAAGTATCTACCGAAAAGAGTCAATTCATCACCAGCTTGTACATACTGATTCTTTACTTGAGTGACCTGCGGTGCTGGCGGAAGTGTCTGGAATTCTATGATAGCCTCCCCAGATTTATTTACCAATCTTAAGGTGTTTGGAACATTTGGATCAGTAGCTACAGTCGGCACTGAATCTCCTACAGTTACAATCACGGTATTATTAGTCACGTAAGCGGTATTCACTCCTAAAGGATAATCATTCAAATACACTTGCTGCGTACCCAAAAGATTATTACCCAAAATCGCAATTGTACTTCCCAATGTAGCAGAAGTAAATGCACTGTCAGCCGTGGTTGGATCAGTATTTCTAACCCGCTCTATAGTTGGAGGTCCAACATTAATTTCATCCTCCTCAGTACACGCACCAAGTGCAAGTACCACTAGTAGCGCTGAGGCTACTAGCATTGAGTGTGAGGATCTTATATTTTTTATGATGTTCATATGTTTAGCATTTCAATGTAAGTCCACAAATTAATTTTCTACTGAGAAATCATACGGTACAGCAGGCTTTCTCAAGTTTGGAGCCCTAGACAATTCTGCTGACGGAATTGGAATTAGGAAATTAGAAGCATTCACATCAAAATATCTTGGAGATGTATCGCTGTCTGGAATTTCAATTTCCCAAAGTGTAGGATCAGGAATTTTGTCGGCATAGATTCTGAACGTGCCTCTATCTTGGCTAGAAAGGATATCATAAGCCTTTGCTGGATCATAGTAGTGCAGTTTGGTGAATTCATACCAAGCCTGACCTTCCATTGCAAATTCTTTGATTCGCTCCTCAAATACATCCTGCCAAGTGACAGAAGTCAAGGCATTTACCCCTGCCCTGGCTCTTACCATATTCACATATTTCAGGGCTTCAGCTGGATTTTTACTCAATACTGCTTCTGCATAAGTCAAGTAAACATCAGCCAATCTTAGAATGTAAGTATTGATTTCCGTTCCTTGTTGAACGACTTTTCCGGCATTGTCTTCAGGACGACCCACTACATATTTTTTCACCCATGCACGAGTATTATATTCTCTACCTCCCTCAATACTTCTTGCAGGAACTCTTAGCTCTTGAGCTGATCCTCCTGGAGGCACTTGAGTGATGTAAGGATAGTGATCACCTGGGAACATGTAAGTTGCTTTTCTTCTTTCGTCAAATACTAAATCATCGTATAGATCTAGTACCCACTTGGAAGCTCCAATATCTCCACCCCATCCGTCACCGAAACCAGTGATTTCAGAACCGAAGGCCAAGAAAGCCTGAACAGAGTTTTGTGCTCCCCATGCACCAGCCTGACCTGCGTTATAAGTCCATTGTAAAGCTGCCAGTGTTTCTATGTTGTTATTATTCGCTGTTTTGAATAGATCCTCATAGTTCTCCACTAGCGAAGCTCCTGAATTATCGATCACTCGTTTAGCAAAATAAGCAGCAGAATCAAGGTCTGATTGGTTTCTTGAACCACCGACTCCAGCTTTAGTCAGGTACATTTTAGCAAGCATACCTTCAGCAGACCACTTGGTCAAGCGACCATTCAATACTGCAGTTTCTGGAAGATTATCCACTGCATAGCGAAAATCTTTAATGATGAATTGCCAAACAGACTCTTCAGTATTTCTAGCGATAGTTGTATCCTGAAGAAGTGCCGTGTTATTTGTAATAATCGGAACTGGTCCCCAGTTTTGAACTAAGTAAGAATAAGCCAAACCTCTCATGAATCTGCCTTCAGCAATTCCGTGATTTTTGATTCGCTCTGTCACATCTTCACCTGCAAAGGCATCAATGTTATTGATCAAGCTATTTGATTGTGCGACTACGTTATAGAAAGCTCTCCAAGATGTGCCATTTTCAGGAGTCTCACCCGTAGTATTGAATCGTACGTTTTCTAGTTGGTAGGATCCAGATGTCAGTGTACCACCTCGGGCATCACCGATACCGTGACTTGCTTTGTCATTGTAGGCAAACCATACGATATTATATAGCGGAGCAGAAGCTGCCAATATTTGGTCATCAGTCTTGTAGAAGTTAGCGTCTACAATCGCATCCAATGGGGGTCTATCCAAGAAATCTTCTGAACAGCCCACCATTCCTCCCAGTAGCAAAGTAGCTCCTAGGACTAGTTTATGGAATTTCGTGTTTGTTGTCATGTGTTTATAATTTTTGGATTAGAAGTCAACACCTAAGCTGAATGTGTACATTCTCGTCTGAGGATATCTACCGTAATCCACACCGATCAATTGATTACCGGCAGAAACGTTGTTACCTACGGAAGCACCTACCTCAGGATCGTATCCTTTGTATTTGGTGAAAGTGAATGCATTCTGAACACCGAAGGCAACTTTCAGACCTCTAACTACATTCTGTTTTCCTAGCAATTCGTTAGGAACCACATAAGAAAGGTTGATATTTTTAACCCTAACATAGGAACCATCTTCTACAAACTTATCTGAGATTCTAGTACCATTTCCATTAAGGTCAGTAGCAGTGATTCTTGGTATGTCTGTTCCTGCATTTGCAATGAATGGATTACCTGATGCGTCCATTTCGATTCTTGCATAATCATAAGTCTCCAATAACATATTTCTACCCAAGTTCACATTGTTTGGGTTGATGTTTATGAATCTGTTGTAGTTGTAGATATCTACTCCAAGCGCTCCTGTAAACAACACATCAAGAGCGAATCCCTTGTATGCAAATTGCTGAGTCATACCAAAAGTGAATTTTGGCCAAGGGTTACCGATGAAAGTCTGATCACGCTCATCGATTACTCCATCCTCATTGATATCCTTGTATTTGATATCACCTACATAAATTCCATTATCACGATCGACCTGAATTGGATTTCCAGAGTTATCTACTGGTCTTGGAGATGATTCCACTTCCTCAATAGTTTGGAACAAACCATCAGCTTGATATCCGTAGAATAACCAAGGAGCATATCCTGGCTGAGCACGAGCTGTGAAGCTATTCAACCACCAAGCAGTACGGTCGATAAAAGCAGTTTCAGAGAAGAATTTGGTCACTTCAGTTTGGAAGCCTGAGAAGTTATAATTGGAGCTCCAAGAGAATCCACTAGCTCTGTTATCAATGTTGATCGTGTTGATCGTGATACCATAACCTCTGTTTTCCAACGCACCAATATTAACTGTTGGCGTACCGATACTTCCTTCAGCAGATGTACCCATATACCATGGTAGCGGGTTAGGCAAAAGCAGGTTATCAGTTTTCTTCAAGTAGAAATCACCTTCGATCTGAAGTCTGTTGTTGAACATATTCAAGTTGAAACCCAAGTTCACCGTAGAAGTTTCTTCCCACTTCAGGTTTGGATTACCGAATCTGGAAACCAGGAATCCACCTCCCCAAGGAGTAGGAATACTTGGTGAGCTCAATGGCGCGAAGATCGCACCTGCATTACCTTGGTTACCAGTAAGACCTGTTTCAAATCTGATCTTTAATTCATCCATCCAAGTAGCATTCTGTAAGAAGCTTTCTTCAGAAACTCTCCATGCTGCTGAAACAGAAGGGAAATAACCCCAACGATTCTCAGGACCGAAATTCGCAGATCCATCTGCTCTGAATGCACCTAATAAGATGTATTTTTCATTGAAGGTATAATTCGCTCTCGCAAAGTAAGACTCCATAGCCCAGTGATTGGCTCCGCCACTATTAGTAGCACCTTGCGCTGAGCCAAGACCCAACTCCTGCAAATCATTTGAAGGGAAATTAAGTCTAGCTGCATTCATAAACTCATATTGAGACTCCTGTGCTTCATGGGAAGCCATCACGTCCAACGCATGCTTACCCCAAATTGCACTGTAGGTTAACATTTGGTTCCAGTTCCAATAAAAGCTATTGCTGGATTCCTGCGAAAGTGTATTCGTGTCATTAGTCACTACACCAAGCGTATAAGTAGGCGTAAAGAAGTGGCCATTATTGTAGTTAATGCTGGTGTTCACCATAGAACGGAATTTCAATCCTTTGACGATGTCAATTTCTACGTTGAAACCACCCTGCATACCTCTTCTTTTATAGTTTCTATCCAATAGATTCGCAAGAGCGATAGGGTTAGCTGGAGTAAACTGCAAGCTTGATCCATTCACAGGATCCGCACCACCCCAAGATCCATCAGGATTGGTTACTGGTACATTTGGAGCCATTTGGATCGCATTGTTGATTACATCAGAACTACCTGTCGCCAGTTGCTCATCCGTGTGGAATAGCTGAAGGTTCAAACCTAACTTCAACCATTTTCTGGTTTGGTTATCAATATTTGTTCGAACAGAATATCGGTCAAATGAAGACCCAATTGCTACACCTTCCTGATTGAAGTATTCACCAGAAATGAAAAACTGAGTTTTCTCATCTCCACCAGTTAGGGTGATATTATGCTTGTTCAATGGCGCAGTTTTGAAAAGCGCATCTTGCCAGTTTGTTCCTTCTCCCAAAATAGAAGGATCAAGGAATGCTGCTGGAGGATCACCGCCTGTGATTTCCCGGATATCTTTAGTCATAGTAGCATACTGGCTCAATGACATCACTTCTAAATTCTCAGGCTTATCCTGAAGCGTGTATAAGTAATTGTAAGAGATTTTGGTTTCACCAGACTTACCACGCTTTGTAGTGATCATGATTACACCATTTGTACCTCTAGAACCATAGATCGCTGTCGCTGAAGGGCCTTGAAGAACCTCCATTGATTCGATATCGCTAGGGTTCAAACCTGCCAAAGGATTTGTAGATGAGGTGTTGCCATACGAAACAGCAGAAGGCTGAATCTGAACACCATCAATTACATATAAAGGCTGATTGGTACCACTGATAGAGTTGACACCTCGAATATTTACCGAGATTCCTCCTCCTGGAGCACCTGTATTTTGAGTGACATACACACCGGCAGCACGTCCCTGAAGGGCTTGCTCTATCGTTGTATTCACTGTACGCTCTATATCTTCAGATGTCACAGAAACCTGTGCACTAGACATATCACGTTTTTTCATAGTACCGTAACCTACCACCACAACTTCATCCAAAGAAGCCATATCTTCTTCCATGGAAATGTTAATTGTGGACTGGTTACCTACCACGACTTCCTGAGACTTATAGCCGATAAAGCTAAAGACAAGGACAGATTGTGAAGAAGGAGCCGTAATTGCATACGTTCCGTCAACTTCAGTTGCTACACCAGTGGTGGTTCCTTTCACCAACACTGTGACACCTGGTAAAGCTAGTCCATCGGCTTCAGATTTTACGGTACCAGTGACCGTAACTTGAGCCTGAACTACACCTACCAGAAGCATGAGCCAAAGCGGTAATAGTTTTTTCATCATGAGGGGTTTAATTGTAAGAAATTGGTATATAGGTTTTGAGCGGGAAAAGGTATTCCCGAAGCAAATTGTGATAATTGTAATAGCTTGTTTCGCTTCATACAGGTTAGGTTTTGTTTAAAAATCTTAGCAACAAACACCAAAAACTGAGATGAATTCCTAACACCGAACTTGCATATTCGATGAGAATTGAATTTTTAATAATTCAATTGAAGAGAAATTAGATCAGGTTTTTGGGTTTATTTCTTTGATCCGAATAAATGTAGTTTGAGTTATTGCTGCATAGGGTATTCAAATGTTTTTATTAAGGGTATCAAATGTTAACCACTCCGAAATCGTTTGCATAATGCAATTAAAGGCAGTTTTTGTGGTTTAAATCAGGGATGTTTTTCTTGAAAACATCTTTTTATTAACCGCTGTGTTCGCTGAGGATAGCGCAGAGGGCGCTAATCTAACTTCGAACTTTTAATCACTTTGATCATTGAATTTGAAAACTGAACATTGAAAATTTTCTTCGCCTTAGTTCAAATTCTTTTCCAGCGCCTTTTTCACCACCTCTCCCCAAGGCTTAATTTGAGAATCTGTCCAATCGCCTTCGGAAGATGCCGACGGCAAAAGCATAGAACAGGTCTCATCCTTATCCGCTATAGACCAAGCAGCCCAAGAGATTTTTCTGCTCTCCATCCATGAAAGCCAAGCGCCCCAAGATGCAGTATCTATAGGTCCATCGCCGGTAGCTTCCATTCCAGCACATTCGGATACGAAAAGAGGCAGTCCTGCTTTATAGGCTTGCTCTGCCCTTTCTCTCAAATAGTCCTTATGAGTAGCTGCGTAGAAATGCAGCACATACATGATATTTTCCTGATTCAGGATTGGATTCTGAGCGACTTTGTGAATGTCTTGGCTCCAAGTAGGTGAACCCACCAAAATCAAATTATCTGGGTCATGCTTCCTGATTTCAGTAATAATCTCTTCACTGTAAGCTTTCACTTCCTCCCAGGTTTCGTAATCCGGTTCATTGAAAAGCTCATAAATCACATGAGGGTTGTCTCCGTAGGTCTGCGCCATTTCACTAAAAAATGCCTTCGCCTCTTCGGGATACAAATCATGACTATGCCAGTCGATGATCACGTAGACGTTCTCAGCTATGGCAGCATCTACAACAGCCTTGATTTTTTGAAGTGCAAACTCTGGGTTATCCAGATAGGCACCATCGGGGTCCACACCCATCGCTGCCCGTACCAAATTGGCATTCCATTCACTTTTTAGCCATTTTACTGCAGAAGTGTTGTAAAATCTAGGCCACCAGTTGTGCCATCCAAAGCTCACTCCTCTTAACATAACGGGTTCACCGTTGCTATCAGTAAGCTTGCAGTCGGTTACTTTTAATTGCCCAAAGTATTCCACCTCCCCTATGGGATCAGGAACTGCTGGTGTGGGTAAGGGATCAGGTGATGAAGCTTCGGAGCAGGAAGATATAATCAAGCCAGCTACGATTAGTAGTTTTTTCATTTGTTGGGTTGTTAATTGATCATCAAGTTTACACCAACAAATCTTACCCTTAGGGTATGTATTGTTTCAGATTAGGGTATAGTAGGTTAAAAGAACAGCCCAGTCAGCTTTTTATAGACTCGTGTCACCAAAAAGTAGAGCTGTGTCTATTTTTTCATGAATTAGATCAACAAAAAGTAGCGTTAGGTCTATATTTTCATGAATTAGATCAACAAAAAGTAGAGTTAGGTCTAGATTTTCATAAACTAGATCAACAAAAAGTAGCGTTAGATCTATATTTTCATGAATTAGATCAACAAAAAGTAGAGATAGGTCTATGTTTTCATGAATTAGATCAACAAAAAGTAGAGCTAGGTCTATGTTTTCATGAATTAGATCAACAAAAAGTAGAGTTAGGTCTAGATTTTCATGAACTAGATCAACAAAAAGTAGAGTCGAGTCAGCTTTTTATAGACTCGGGTCACCAAAAAGTAGAGTTGAGTCAGCTTTTACTAGTGATGAGTCAGCATAATTAGATTATTCCGCAGCTATTTCTTGCTGGCGGGCGGCGTATTCTGAAGGAAGAATCGAAAACTCTGCCTTAAAGTGCTTGGCAAAATATTTGGCATTATTATACCCAACCATATAGGCGATTTCAGATACATTCAGTTGACTTTTCGCAAGTAATTGAGAAGCCCGTTTTAGGCGAATAAGTCTAATAAATTCTATAGGGCTCTTACCTGTGATAGACTGTAGCTTTTTATACAAATGCACCCTACTCATGCCCAATTCCTTACTAAGAAATTCAACAGAAAGCTGTGAGTCCTCCATATACTTCTCTACCAATGCAACAGCTTTTTGGATCAATTGATCGTCAAGGGAAGTCACATTCACTTCAGAGGCATTGATCTGGATTTTATTCCTGTTTTGCTCCTGAATCATATTTCGCTCACGTAAAAGATTCTTAATACTTAGGAGCAAAACTTCCAGATTAAAAGGCTTTGTGAGATAAAGATTACAGCCACTGTCTAACCCCTGAACCATGGTTTCCTCAGATTTTTTAGCCGTCAGCAAGATGACAGGTATGTGGGAAGTTTTGATGTCCGTTTTTACTTTTTGGGTAAACTCCTTACCATCCATCTGCGGCATCATCACATCAGAGATTATCAAATCCGGTATATGCTGCTGTGCCAAATCCCATCCCTGGGCTCCGTTTGTAGCCGTAAGAACCTGATACGAGTCCGAAAGACAGTCTTTGAGGTAATTTCTAAACTCTACATGATCTTCTGCTATCAGAATCAAATCTTTCTGGTTAGCTCTTTCTAGCACGTTTTCATCATCCTCTACTTCCTCCCAATTTTCCTGAATAATTAGATTTATAGGAATACTCAAGGTGAATACTGAACCCATACCTGGTTGGCTTTCTACTAGGATTTCACCATTCATCGTTCGGGCAAAATCCTGCACTAGCGATAACCCAATACCACTACCTTGATTGAGCTGCTGCTTATGCCCTTCTGTGGTGTAAAACCTGTCGAAGATCTTATGCTGATCATCTATGGAAATACCAATCCCCGTATCTGAAACTGAAAGATTCAGCATTGCCAATTCTTCATTCTCCTGCTGAAGCTCTAAAGTGACGGTGATCGCACCATCTTCAGGAGTGAATTTGAAGGCGTTTGAAAGCAGATTAAAGATAATCTTCTCCAGCTTGTCCGGGTCAAATATTGCCTGCTGACTATGCTTATTCGTCTCAAAATTCAGGTGTATATGTTTATTTTCAGATAATTCATGGAAATCAGATACACATTCCTTGATAAACTGAACTACATCCCCTTCCGAAGGATGAAAAATTAATCCTCCCTTCTCTACATTTTTCACATCCAACAACTGATTGATCAACTTTAGCAGACGTCTGGCGTTACGTTGAATGATTTTGTACTGACCTAGCAAGCCCGCATTATCAGTCTCCGATATAAGATGTTCTGTTGGGGTAAGAATCAAGGAAAGCGGTGTCCTGAATTCATGGCTCAGATTTGTGAAGAACTTGGTTTTCAATCGATCCAAATCCTGCACTCTTTTAGCTTCCTGCATCGCCTGCTCCTTGTCAAATTTCTCACGTTGCCGGGATAAAAGCTGATTTCTGAAGTAGAAAATAATGGCGACTATGATAATAAAATACAAGAAATAGGCAATTGGTGTTTTCCAAAAAGGCGCTAGAATTTTTATATCCAATTGGTACTCATACAAACTCCAGCCGTCCAAAACAGTCCCCGGTTGCACTACAAGAGTATAATTCCCAGGATCTAGGTTAGTGAAGGTTACTTTCGCTAAGTCATCATTTAGATAAATCCAATCGTCATTGAATCCAATAAGTTTGTACCGGTACTTGTTTTTCTCTGGATAAAGGAAATTCAACGCGCTAAAGCCAATAGAAAATATGTTCTCATCATGCCGCAACATAAGCCTGTCCATATTCTCAAGAGATTTTGGCAAAACCACCCTATTACTTAAGATCTCTCCTACTTTGACTTCTTCATTGAAAAGCTGAAAATCTGTAAAAACTACTGCTGGGTTGTTCCGCTCAAAGGCAAAATTTTCAGATTTAAAGATGTTGTACCCATTTGGTCCACCAAAAATAAATTCATCTTTACTCGTTTTTAAAGCGGAATTTTTATTGAATAAAGCGGCTTGAAGACCATCTTTTTGGTCAAAATTCTGAAATGAAATCGAGTATGGATCTACGCTTCTATTAATCTCGGCAAAGATCAACCCCATCTGAGAACTGATCCAAAGGTTATTGTCCTCGTCTTCCAATAAATCCACGAGATAGGAAGTGGGCAAGCCTTCTTCTTCTCCATAATGGACAAATGAACTATCAGAAGTATTAAAATAGTAGAGGCCAGTCATACTTGTCACCCAAAGTACGCCTTCCTTATCCATAAATAAATCGGTGGTATTAGAGTCTACTAATCCATTTCCTTCAGTTTCTGAATAAAATCCATGTTCCCCGGTTTCATAATTCAGCACGTTAATTCCACTCCCACCCGAGATCCAAATATTGCCGGATTTATCCTCGGCAAAGCCAGTGATGTACTGATTATTGGTATAGAACGGAGCACTACCAGCTGGATAGTTATGAAAAACCTTTCGCTCCTTATCTAACATAGAGATCCCTGAGCGAAGCGTTCCTATCCAGATTTTTCCAGTGCTATCTTCGAAAAGCTTCCAAATACTTGGTCCTGGTATTCCAGCTTGTTTATCGGGCTGGTATTGATAGTTTTTAAATTGTTTGCCGTCAAAGCTTCCCAAGCCATTCAGGTATGTACCAATCCAAAGAACTCCTTCCCTATCTATCATCAAATCAACGATGACGTCCCCAATAAGGCTGTTATTAGATGAAGGGTCATGCTTATAATGAGTGTAGGTATTTGTTTTCCTATTGTGATAGTAGAGACCGCCACCATTTGTACCAATATAAAGGTTGCCTAAACTGTCCTCTGCAAAGGCATTGACATCATTGAATGGAAGTGAATTAGGATCTGAAAAATTTTTTCGGACGTGAGAAAAGCGCAACAATCCCTGATGGTAAAAGGCAACTCCCTTTTTATGCGTACCCACCCAAATAATGTCTTCATTGTCTTTATACAAAGCATAAATCACATTATGAGGCATGGTATTATCCAAGGAGTTCTCACCAGTTAAATATTTGACTCTGCCACTAGATTTATCAATCACATTAATACCACCATGATCAGTACCAAGCCAAATTTGCCCTTTCTTGGCTTCAACCACCGATTTCACCATGTTATTATTCAGACGATATTTACCTCTACTTTCTTGGTTAGCCTGTACTTCATGCGTGAAGCCATCCACCTTAAAAACGCCCAGATCTCGATCTGGATCATAAATCCAGGCATCTCCATCTGAGTCAATTGCCATTTCATAATTAGCAACTGTCGGTATCTCATTTTTCGGAAGCTTCAAAGTTTTTGTGACTATAAGTCGGTTTGGGTCGAGCAAGTCTATCACTCCAGAATTGTGAATCACCCAAATAAGTCCATCTGGAGCCTCTCCTATGGAGACTATTTGATTTGAAAAAAGACTTCCAATTGAATTGTTCTTTTGTACATAAACAGTTTCTCCTGAATCCCCATCATATATGCTGATACCTTTTGATGGATGTGTAAACCAAAATCTATTTTGGCGATCCTTCATCAGCATCCCAACTGAGTCCGATGCTAAATCATAAACCGATGAAAAAACTGTAACTCCTCTGGAAAATTGCTCAGTTTCAGGGTTATAAATATCAAAAATACCGTTTACATTTTTTATCCAGAGCTTATCATTAGGTCCTACAAACAACCTGTGGATGTTGTTGTGTGAAATAGAGGTGGAATCTTTCGTATTTAAAAAAACTTTGGTGCGGGTACCATCATACCGGTACAAACCATAGGCGGTACCATACCACATCATGCCGTCAGCATCTCTTATTATGCTCAGAATATTTGAATTTGATAACCCTAGGCTTTCATCCAAATTTCGAAACACGAGCTTCTCAACTTCATCCTGTGCAGTAAGAGGTCCTGCCCAAAATAAAAGCAAACAAGTAATTCCGAATAGCACAAATCCTTTCATACACGACAAACTAGGGCTGACAAATTATGAGAATAATAAGTAAAATCTTACTTCAATAACTAAAATTCACAATCCCAGGTTAATATTTTTCGCAAAAAAAGTCCGATTGAAGAAAATCAACCGGACTTTTAAGATTTTTTTAATAAAGAGACTTAGATGAATCTATTTAATAGATTTTCAAAGTATTCTTGCTTACCACTTGTCTGTATTGGCTCCCCTACTTCAGCTGCATAGTTTCTCAAATCTTCTAGTGTAAGTTGTCCTGTTTCAAAGGATTTGCCTTTACCAGTATCGAAACTTGCATAACGGTTCTTTCTTCTTTCTAAGTAATCAGATTTATCCAAGATATCCTGAGCGATCAACATTCCTCTTGCAAAAGCATCCATACTGCCAATGTGAGCTAAGAAAAGATCATCCATATCAGTAGAGTTCCTTCTGATTTTAGCATCAAAGTTTACTCCACCACCTTGAATCCCTGCTGTAGTCAACAATACAAGCATTGCTTCTGTCATCTCCTGCAAGTTCATAGCAAACTGATCAGTATCCCATCCATTTTGATAGTCACCTCTGTTGGCATCGATACTTCCTAGCATACCTGCATCAGCACATACTTGAAGCTCGTGTTGGAAGGTGTGACCTGCAAGTGTTGCGTGGTTCACTTCGATATTCAATTTGAAATCTTTGTCCAATCCGTGCTGTCTCAAGAAGCCAATCACAGTAGCTGCATCGTAATCGTACTGATGTTTAGTTGGTTCCATTGGCTTAGGCTCAATGAAGAATGTTCCTTTAAAACCATTCTTTCTAGCATAATCACGAGACATGGTTAGAAATTGAGCCAAGTGCTCAGTTTCACGCTTCATATCTGTATTTAGCAAAGACATGTAACCTTCACGGCCACCCCAGAATACGTAGTTCTCACCATTCAGGGCAATAGTTGCATCAATGGCATTTTTCACTTGAGTTCCTGCCCATGAAACTACATTGAAATCAGGGTTAGTAGAAGCACCGTTCATGTAGCGAGGATTGCTAAAAACGTTTGCAGTTCCCCAAAGCAATTTCACTCCTGTTTCAGCCTGCTTTTGCTTAGCATATTCAGTAATGATTTGCATTCTTTTCTCATACTCTGCAAGACTTGGTCCTTCATCGATCAAGTCGATATCATGAAAGCAATAGTAAGGAGCTCCAATTTTTGTAATGAATTCGAAAGCAGCATCCATTTTGTCTTTAGCTCTCTGAATTGGGTCTGCAGCAGCATCCCAAGGATGAACGATCGTTCCAGGCCCGAATGGATCTCCACCAGTTCCACAGAAGGAATGCCAATAGGCAATAGCAAATTTGAAGTGCTCCTTCATTGTTTTGCCGGCAATGATACGATTCTCATCGTAAAATCTAAAAGCCAACGGATTATCGCTTTCCTTACCCTCAAAAGGGATTTTATCGATTGAAGAGAAATAAGTTTTTGACATTTTTACTTTGGTTTATTAGGTATTTATAGGTTTGAAATTTAATTAATTGGATGCTTTTTGGATTGTCTCTAAGTAACTTTTCCAAGTTTCATATACTTCTTCATAGGGCTCATAGAAGTGCTCATTAGGTTCTATAGTCTCAAGCAATTCTAATCCAGCAAAAGCCTCCGCTTCGTTTGCATAGACGCCAGCACCAATGCCTGCACCTCTTGCTGCCCCTTGTGCCCCATCTGTATCGTACAGTTCCAAGACTACTTTATTCATATGAACAAAAGTCTTTCTGAAAACTGGACTTAGGAACATGTTTGCTTTTCCTGCTTTCACAGTATTTAGGTCTAGGCCCATATCCTGCATTATCTGGAATCCAAAGGTAAGGGCTGAAACTATTCCTTCCTGAGCAGAACGGATAAAATGTCTTTTATCATGCTTCAACAGGTCCAGCCCCATCATATGCGCTCCGACATGCTGGTTTTGCATAATACGCTCGGCTCCATTTCCAAATGGAATAAAGGTCAAGCCATCAGATCCTATTGGAGCAGACCCGCCAAGGTTGTTCATTTCATCATACTCAATGTGAGCAGCTCCCATCACTTTTTTCAACCAGCTATTTAAAATACCGGTACCATTCACACAAAGAAGCACGCCATAGGAAGGGTTCTCTTTTGTATGATTCACGTGTACAAAGGTATTAACTCTGGACAAAGGATCATGAAGTGGTTTATCGGCTACTCCATAGACTGTACCTGAAGTACCGGCAGTTGTCGCTAGCTCACCTGGCTTTAATACTTGAAGTGAAAAAGCATTGTTAGGCTGATCTCCAGCACGATATGAAATAGGTATACCTTCTTCCAGTCCGGTTACTTCAGAGGCAAAAGCAGAGACTCTTCCTTGTATAGAATAGGAAGGAACTACTTCAGGAATCCATGATTTGGAGATTTGATAGTTTGCTAAAACTTGATCACTTAGGCCATTTTTTTGAAAGTCCCAAAATATTCCTTCAGACAAACCCGTCTCAGAAGTACAGATTTCTCCAGTTAATCTCATCGCAATGAAATCTCCAGGAAGCATCATTTTATGAATTTTGGCTGCAATAGCAGGCTCATTTTCGATGACCCAGCGTAGTTTAGAAGCAGTGAAATTACCTGGTGAATTCAAGAGATTTTTCTGGCAGTATTCTTCACCTAGTTCTTTATACGCTTTTTCTCCAATTCCTACTGCCCTACTGTCACACCAAATAATTGATGGTCGAAGCACATTTTGATCCTTATCAACTAATACAAGGCCGTGCATTTGGTAAGCTATACCAATCCCCTTCAATTCGCCTTTCTTAACAGATGTTTTGTTCAACACATAGCGTATTGAGTGCTGAACGTACTTCCACCAGGTATCCGGATCTTGCTCAGCCCATCCTTTTTCAGGGGCGTTAATAATCATTTCCTCTTCAGGAAAAGCTTTTGATAAGATTGACTTACCTGTATCTGCGTCAAGTAGTGAGGTTTTGACAGAGGAGCTCCCAATGTCAATTCCTAATAATAATCGTCTCATTAAATCTATTTTTTACCAGAATGCGATGTACAAAGCTGCAGTGATTCCTGCGATGAGCACCGCACCAATTTTGAATTTGGTACTTGTTTTAAACAACTCCTTGTTAATATCAATGCTGTTTGGATGGTCTTTTCCTTTACCTTCTACCAAACTTATGATAATCATAAGTGCTGCCAACACCAAGAAAACTACTCCCATTCGATCGAGGAATGGTAATCCAGGAAAAATGACCTTCAGCACCACCGAAAGAGGAATACTCAAGGCAGCTCCTGTTAAAGCAGCATTCGAGGTTGTTTTCTTCCAGAATACTCCAAAAAAGAATATAGCAAAAACACCTGGACTAATAAAGCCTGTGTATTCCTGAATAAACTGGAATGCCTGATCAAGTGCTCCAAGAGCAGGTGCGACGATAGAGGCTACTCCAAACGCAACAAGAGCGGTAATTCGCCCAACCTTTACCTGATCGGCCTCAGAAGCGTCTTTTTTGATGTATTTATTGTAAATGTCCATCGTGAAAATCGTAGAGGTACTATTTGCCATAGACGCCAAAGAAGAAACGATTGCTGCTGTCAATGCTGCAAAAGCAAGTCCTTTCAAGCCGACTGGCAACAATTGAAGCAAAGTAGGATATGCTCGATCAGATTTGATTAATCCGGAAACCGGGTCTTTCATGGACTCTATAAACCCGACGTCTATGCCATTATTTACAATTACAAAAGCAGCAATTCCTGGAATTACTACGATCAAAGGCATAAGTAACTTTAAGAAGCCAGCGAAAATCATCCCTTTCTGAGCTTCATCCAAGCTTTTGGCAGCTAAGGCTCTCTGTGTAATATATTGGTTGAAACCCCAATAGCTAAGATTGGTAATCCACATACCTCCTACCAAAACGGAAATTCCGGGAAGATCCAGATAAGCATCACGCGTTCCGCCAGATCCATCAGGAATCATCATTTCTCCTTTTGACAAGATCATGGAAAAATGACCAGGAACTTCTCTGCGCAATAAACCAAGTCCTTCCCAAGCGTCACCGCCTCCTACCATCTGAAGCGCGATGTAAGTAGTTGCTAGACCACCTGCGATCAAGAAAACCACCTGAATTACATCAGTCCAAGCCACAGCTTTTAGACCTCCATAGATAGAATAAATCATGGCGAAAAGCGCCAATCCGAAAATGCCATATCCCAAAGGCACATCTAAAATGGTATTTAAGCTTAATGCTCCTAAGTACAATACAGATGTCAGGTTGACAAATACATAAAGCAGCAGCCAGAAGATGGCCATGGTGGTTCTTACACGAGTATCGTATCGATCAAGTAAGAATCCAGGCATGGTGTAAATGCCCTTTTTGATATAAACGGGTAAGAAGAAAATAGCAACTACTAATAAGGTGACTGCCGCCATCCATTCATAGGTGGAAATAGCTAAACCCAGGGCGAAGCCTGAGCCTGACATACCAATAAATTGTTCAGCTGAAATGTTGGAAGCTATTAATGAAGCTCCTACTGCCCACCAGGGCAATGCCTTAGAGGCGAGAAAATAATCAGAAGAGTTTTTGACGTGCCCCTTCTTTTCACGTGATACAAAAATACCCATCCCTATGATGAGCAAGCAATAGCCTATAAAGACGGCTAAATCTAAAGGTTCTAAGAGCATAAATGTTAGGTTAGGTTTGGGAGGTTAGTTTTTTTGGGTACAAGACTAATCTTAATAGAATAGGCGGTTAAAGATAATATTTTCATCATAATGACTGTCATAAAAAGACGCTATTTCATTTTCATTCAAATAAATCATTTAGGTGCTGTAGTGGAATAGTTGAGAACAGTGTTTTATTATAACTCTCTAAATAACTGATTCCCGTACAGTTACTGATAAATGCTTGATCAGCAGCTTCCAATTCTGAGGGTAAAAACTCCCCTTCTTCAAAAGGAATATTTTTTAGGACTAAATAATCTAAAATCACCTGCCGACTTACTCCATTAATACAACTACAACTCAAAGCTGGTGTAAAAACAACTTTATCCTTAACCCAAAAAATATTTGATGCTCCAGATTCAGATATGTAGCCCCTATGATCAAGGAGTATAATTTCATCTAAGCCTCTATCTTTTCTCTCCTGATTTGCCAAAACATAAGGCAAAGCATTTAGGGTTTTGAAAGCAGACCAGCTGTTTGGAAACAATTGAGTTTTTAAGGATACATCTACTTTCTTTTTGATTTTTGGAGCCGGTTTGAATTCAGAAATTTGAAGCATTTGTTTTACTTCGTTTCCTTCCGGCGTGTATTTGCCTTGGCCACTTCGGTAAACATTCCACCTGACTCGCTTTCGTTGATTCGGGAAATTACTAGCTAGAAACTGAACTAGTCCTTCTGCATTTATACTTGAATCGTCCAGATTTAAAAGCTGCATTCCTCCAGAAAGTCTCTTTAGATGCTTCTCGAAAAACCTGATTTCTTTGAAATCCCAAACCATAGTTTCAAACAGCCCATCCCCAAAATTCATAGCGCGATTAGGTATTTCAGAAGAATCAAGAAATACCCAATCATTGCCAGATAAGGAATTAGTAAAGATTGTATCGATTTCGATCATAAAACTGTTCATTATCGGCCAGAAGGTGTTTTTGTTTACTAAATCTATTGTTAAACTATGTCAACACACGACCATTTAAATGGTATTCTATGTAATAAATAAGAATTTTTGCATGATTTACATGCGACGATTTTACCTTAGCATCAAAATTGGAACATATAGACCTAGATGGCAAATAAAAGTAGCGTTTTTGATATGATCGGACCGATAATGATAGGACCATCCTCTTCGCATACGGCTGGAGTAGTTAGAATCGCTAGAGCGGCAATCCGCGTTTTAGGAGGAATCCCTGACGAGGCAGTCATCACATTTTATAATTCTTTTGCAAGAACCTATGAAGGTCATGGTAGTGATCGAGCGATAATCGGCGGTTTGATGGATTTTAAAACGGATGATGCCAATATCAAAAACTCGCTTGAAATAGCTAAGGAAAAAGAGTTAACCTATAAATTCAAGTCCATCGGAAACTCCTCTATTCACCACCCAAATACCATAAAACTCAATCTAAAAAAGGGTGAAAGAGCGGTGGAAGTGGTGGGAGAAAGCCTGGGCGGAGGAGTTATTAATATTGCCGAAGTGGATGGATTTGTAGCAAATTTTTCAGCAGCAAATCATACGCTTATTATCAAGGCTAAAGATATTGCTGGTGCTATTGCCTTCATTTCTGCTGTAATTACACAAGAGAAAGCAAATATTGCTACTATGTCTGTTTCCCGAAAAGGTAAAAATGACCTTGCATGCCATGTGATTGAAATGGATTCTGGAATCCAAGAAATTACCTTAACTTATCTGAAATCACTATCCTGGATTACTGAACTAATTTATATACCTGACATTGACCTTTAACTACACCATGAGAAAATTCCTATTGGGTATTGCCCTAGTTTCAGGAATTTGTTTTTCCACTTTTGCACAAGAAGCAGTGATTCCTACATTTCCTTTGGATTTGGAAACAGCTGTTGATATTGCATTGAAAAACAACCTGACACTGAAAAGAAGTGAACTGAACCAACTCTCTAATGAGGCTACATTGCTTCAAAATCAGGGACAGCGCTACCCAAATCTAACTACTGGAGCAAGCTCTGGCTATAGATGGGGTAGATCTATTAACCCGGTTACCAACCTTTTTGAAACGGCACGTATCGGAAATATAAACGTCTCTGCCTCTTCGAATGCAACAATTTTTGCAGGCAACCAAATCAATAATTCAATCAAACAGTCGAAAGTGGATTTGGAAGCTGGATTGTATACTATTCAGGCTACAAAAAATGACATTACGCTAAATATTATCAACCTGTTTATCAATGTTGTATTTAACAGAGAGCAGGTAAATGTTGCCGAAAATCAGCTTGCAACAACGAAAGACCAGTTGGTTCGAACCACTAAATTGGTCGATGCAGGATCTTTGCCATTATCCGACCAACTGGATGTACAAGCGCAAAACGCTACCAATCAGGTGAATTTGGTAAATGCAACAAACAATTATACTATTTCCAAACTAAACTTAGCTCAAGCTCTTCAAATCCCCTTCACATCGGAATTCGCTGTGATTGAGCCAGAGTTTGAGATAAATGAATCTCTAATGGCGACGGAAACCCCAAAAGACATTTACGAAACTGCTTTGGGAATTATGCCAGAAATCAAGATAGCCCAGGCTAATATTGAAAGTGCTGAATATGGAGTTAAACTCGCTAAAGCTGGCTACTATCCTACTTTAGGAATTGGAGCGAATATTTTCTCAAACTATATAGATCAAGCCTTTGGGACAGATCGACCGTCTTTCATACAGCAACTCGACAACAACCTTTCGGAAGCTGTAAGTCTTCAATTGAGCATCCCGATTTTTTCAAGACTGAATAATAAGGCTGGGGTGCAGCGTGCAAGAGTGCAAAAACAACTCAGCGAGGTAGCAGCACTTGAAGCTGAAAATCAGCTGAGGAATGACATAGAAACAGCTTATAATAGTGCCCTTGCCGCACAGTTGACCTATGAATCATCACTTGTACAGGTCGAGAGCCTACAGGAAACCTTCAGAATTTCACAGCAAAGATTTGATTTAGGTGCTATCAACTCAGTAGATTTTCAGGTAGCGCAAAACAATCTTTTCAATGCTCAAGCAAATCTGCTAAACGCTAAATACACTTATATTTTCAGAGTAAAAGTTCTTGATTTTTACCTGGGTAATCCTATTAATTTAAATTAAACCATGGCCAATAAAAAATCAAATAAGCTATTATATTACCTCTTAGGCGGTATAGTGGTATTAATCATCTTTGCAGTAATTGCCCGGAATGCTGGATGGGTAGGTGGAGAAAAAGAAACACAGGTAGAAGTCTCCACTGTAAAGAAAACTGCAATTATAGAGAAGGTAAGCGCCTCCGGCGAGATTCAACCTGAAGTGGAAGTAAATCTAAGTCCTGACGTAGCAGGTGAGATTATTGAACTGAATGTAGAAGAAGGAGATTCTGTGGCGGTAGGAAAGCTTTTGGTGAAAATCAGACCTGATAATTTTATTTCAGCCTTAGCCAGAACAAGAGCAAATTTCAACCAGCAAGAAGCAAACCTTTCTCAATCAAAGGCGGCACTGCAGAGATCAGAAGCTCAATTCACTCAAGCTGAACAAAACTTCAACAGGCAGAAGGCTCTTTATGAGCAGAAAGCCATTTCTCAGGCAGACTTTGAGCAGGCTCAAGCAACCTTCATCTCTGCACAAAAAGATCTGGAAGCAGCAAAGCAAAGCGTACTAGCTTCAGAATTCGTGGTGAAAAGTTCTCAGGCGTCTGTGAATGAAGCTGAAGAAAACTTAAGGTTGACAAATGTATATTCACCGGTGAGTGGTATCGTGTCCAATCTTTTGGTGGAGCAAGGAGAACGAGTAGTAGGTACACAACAAATGGCTGGTACGGAAATGTTGACCATCGCTGACCTTTCTAAAATGGAAGTAAGAGTAGATGTCAACGAGAACGATATAGTGAGATTGAGCTTGGGAGATACCACCATCATCGATGTTGATTCCTATGCATATACTGGCAAAACATTCAAAGGAATAGTAACAAGTATTGCTAACACTGCAAATACAAAAGCCTCTGCAGATGCTGTTACCGAATTCAAAGTGAAAATCAGAATTCTTAACGACTCCTATCAGGAGCTAGTCGATGAAGGTAAAAAATACCCTTTCAGACCTGGAATGACCGCTTCTGTAGAGATTATCACTAATTCAAAAAGTAATGCACTATCTGTCCCTCTAGCAGCTGTGACGACCAGAGAAAATAAGCTAGATACACTTGCCGCTGGCACTACCCGACTTAAAGAATTGGTATTTGTAAATGAAGGTGGAGTTGCAAAATTAAAAGAGATCAAAACCGGAATTTCTGACTTCCAAAACATTGAGGTATTAGAAGGCTTAACCGAAGGTGATCAAATCATCTCTGGCCCATACTTTATCGTAAGTAAGGACCTAAAAGAAGGTGACAAAGTAGCACCTGCAGAAGGAAAAATCATGGCAATCAAACAAGATTAAGCCAGTAGGTAATTTCTTCAATACTTATTCCCAAAAGCAAAAGCCCTGTGAACTTCCAAATTCACAGGGCTTTTCACTTATTGTCAACTCGTATTTACCATTTTTTCAATTGAGCATAAACCAGGTGAAGTGGAAAGCCCATTACATTGTAATAAGACCCTTCAATTTTTTCTACGCCTATAAAACCTATCCATTCCTGAATACCATAAGCCCCCGCTTTATCCATTGGTTTGTATTGATGAATATAATGCCATATTTCCTCCTCTTCGAGAAATCTAAACGACACGATAGTCTCATCTTCTAAGGTTATTTGCCTGGAAATATCTCTAATAGTGACTGCAGTCATCACCGTATGAGTAGAGCCCGAAATGCTTTTCAACATATCAAAAGCTTCTTCCTCAGTATTGGGCTTACCAAGCACATGTCCATTTTCAATGACTACAGTATCTGAGGTAATGAGAATTTCATTGTCAGCTAGTTGTCCTTTAAAAGACTCAGACTTCAATTTAGAAAGATAGGCAGCGACATATTCGGCTCGAAGATCCTTCGGGATAGTCTCATCAACAGAATTTACCCGAACTTCAAATTCTACTTCCAAGCCTTTTAACAGTTCTTGGCGCCTCGGGGAGTTTGAGGCTAGGATAAGTTTCTTTCCACTTAGGTTACTAAAGAAAGGATTCATATTCGAAATCAAATTCATCTTGTTTAATACTGGCGAAAAGTAATCCGCCTAATGCTTTTGGATAGAAATAGGTAGACTTCTGAGGCATCACTTGACCACTTCTGCACACTTCCAACACTTGCTCCAATTCCAATTCTCGAGTAATGACAGCAAAGCTTGCCTGTCCAGATCTAACTTGCTGAATACATTTTGAAAAATTTCGCTCGTAGAAAATTTGATCGGAATTTCTCTGTTCAGCTACCGGAATACCCAAAATCCTTGCGAACAAAACCTCATGAAGAACAGAAAGATCCAACTGCCTTATACTTTCAGGTAAGTGCAAATTGAGTTGATCCATCATTTCTGACTTCAATTGTAAGGTATAGCTCTCCTCTCCCATTACCAGCCCAAAGGTATGAGGTTTATGAAAAGCATATGCACCTAATTCTTCGGGATCAGCAAATTTTTTCACCTGAAACCATTCTTGGATCTTTCCCAGAAAAGCGGCTTGGGTTAATTCCAATCCATAATAGAGCCGATGAGTAGGAAGTATTTTCAAATGATTCCCACTGGTATTGGTGAGATACATCAGGTGATAATCATAGCCTTTCCACTTGGTATCAGGCAATTTCCCTCTCATAGATTTCCGGAATTCTATCGCACCTTCTATTCTATGGTGCCCATCGGCCAAAATCACTTGTTTATCCTTTAGCACCTTTAGAAAATGCTTAATGATTTCTGGATTTTGAATGATCCCCATCACTTCTCTTACCCCTTGGTAATCTTCCAATTCATACAAAGGATTAGCGATAGCATCGTCCATATAAGACTCCAACTGTTCGTCCTTATCTTCATACAGACCATGAGTTGGACTTGCTTGAATCTGCGTCGTTTTCAGTAAATCTATTCTATCATTTACAGCTGAGACAATTGTATTCTCATGCCTCAAAATCACTTCTTCACTCCAATCATAGGCCTTGATTTGGGCAATGAATCCCTTTCTGCATCGCTCGTCATGCTCGCCCGGAAGGCGGAAATATTGATAATACACATAAATTCCAGGCAAAGTGTCCTGCTGAATTACTCCTTCTGATTTCCACTTTAGAAGGGTTTCTAAAGCATTTTGAGAAGGATTATTACCCTGAGGTACAGAAAGATGAATACTATTGAGCGGATTCTCATAGAGTAACTGCCGCTGTCGGGTCGAAACCACATCAAATAATGGAGCAGTTAATTCCTCCATTTTTGGAGTCAAAGCCTCTGCATAGCGCCAAGCTTTTAGTGGTAGGATTTCTGCCATTCTACTGTAATCTATTTCTCCAAGCGCTTTGGGACTTTGGCGCAGCTTCACTTTGCCCAGCATTCTGAGAATTACTCTGTGAATAAAACTCAACCGCTAAAACAGCTAACAATTCCATTTCTGAGTCTGAAAATTGCTGCTCCAGAACTGAAGGGTCAAAATAGTTCTCTACAAATTTCGTATCAAAAGCTCCACTGACGAATGATTCATGAGTGATTGCAAACTTGCAGAACTCAAGCGTAGTCTGAATCCCTACGATCTTATAGTCATCGATGGCACGAACCATCTTTTCGATAGCAGCAGTTCTATTTTCGGCATGAGTAATCAACTTCGAAATCATAGGATCGTAATAAATAGGAATTTTCATCCCTTCTTCAAATCCATCATCCACACGAATTCCTGCACCTTGTGGCCTCTGATAGGTCTCTAGTGTTCCGATGTCCGGAAGGAAATTATTACTTGGATCTTCAGCATAGACTCGTACTTCAAGTGCATGCCCATTAATTTTGAGATCTTCTTGGGCAAAAGAAAGTGGCTTTCCTTCGGCAATTAAAATTTGCTCACGAACGAGGTCCTTTCCGGAGATCATTTCCGTCACAGGATGCTCCACTTGGAGACGGGTATTCATTTCCAGAAAGTAGAAATCCAAATTCTCATCCACGATAAACTCCACCGTTCCAGCTCCATAGTAGTCACATGCCTTAGCTACGCCTACTGCCGCTTCACCCATCGCTTTTCTCATCTCTGAAGAAACTACAGCCGAAGGAGCTTCCTCAATCACTTTTTGATGACGTCTTTGAATAGAGCATTCCCGCTCAAATAGATACACGATAGTACCTTGCTGATCTCCCAGAATTTGGATTTCTATATGTCTCGGTGAAGTGATGTATTTCTCTATGAAAACTGCGCTGTCACCAAAGGAAGATTGTGCCTCACTTACTGCCCGCTGCATTTGCTCTTCGAATTCCCCTTCATTTTCCACAATTCGCATTCCTTTTCCACCTCCCCCGGCACTAGCTTTAATCAGAATAGGATAACCGATTTCTGCAGCTCGAGCCTTGGCAACAGGGATATCCGAAATAGCTTCTTCCGTACCTGGCACCAAAGGAATATTGTATTTGGCGACAGCCTGTTTGGCGGCAAGCTTAGATCCCATCACTTCAATTGACTCTGAAGAAGGACCTATGAATATCAAACCCGCAGCTTTTACTTTCTTGGCGAAATCAGCATTTTCTGAAAGAAATCCATATCCTGGATGAATCGCATCGACTCCCAACTCCTTACAAACCTCTATTATTTTATCACCTAGCAAATAGGATTGTGAGGAGGCTGGCGGACCTAAGCATACTGCCTCATCGGCAAAAACTACATGCGGGGATAGTCTATCTGCCTCACTATAAACTGCAACTGTCGAAATGCCCATTTCTCTGGCAGTCCGCATGATTCGCAGGCTTATCTCTCCTCGGTTTGCTACTAGAATTTTTTTGATTTTGGCCATTATCTCTGATATTATTAGCTAGAATTTGGGTTTAAGCGAAATAAAGAAATTTATCTGAGCTTTGTTAAGAATCATTTGTTTCACTGTTGTTTTTTGCTTGGGAGGCTTTAAAGTTTTATTTTTGTCGGATTTTAATGAACAGATCATTAAATCCCTTATCACTTAAATTCGAAACACTTTGGATCTATTTGCAAAATTAAAAATGAACATGGGCCCTTTGGGCAAGCACTCTGAATTTGCTGACGGCTATTTCTCTTTCCCCAAACTTGAAGGTGAAATTGCCCCTAGAATGAAGTTTCAGGGAAAAAATGTTCTTACCTGGAGTTTGAATAATTACCTAGGCCTAGCAAATCATCCTGAAGTACGTAAAGCTGATGCTGATGCGGCCGCTGAATATGGTGCAGCCTATCCGATGGGCGCGCGTATGATGTCAGGACAAACTACACTTCACGAGCAATTAGAAGATGAATTGGCAGCTTTTGTAAACAAGAAGAAAGCTTATTTATTGAACTACGGTTACCAAGGAATTATGTCTGTCATAGATTCACTTCTAGACAGAAAAGATGTTGTAGTCTATGATTCTGAATGCCATGCATGTATTATTGATGCACTTAGAATGCACTTGGGTAAGCGTTACGTTTTCCCTCATAATGATATTGAAAACTGCGAAAAGCAGCTAGAAAGAGCCACCAAGCTTGCAAATGAAACCGGCGGAGGAATCCTCGTGATTACTGAAGGAGTCTTCGGAATGACTGGAGATCAAGGCAAGCTGAAAGAAATCGTTGAGCTAAAGAAGAAATTTGAATTCAGATTGTTGATCGACGATGCGCATGGCTTTGGTACTATGGGTAAAACCGGTGCAGGTACAGATGAAGAACAAGGTGTACAAGACCAGGTGGATCTTTATTTCTCCACTTTTGCTAAGTCTATGGCTAGCATTGGCGCATTCATCGCTGGTGATCCAGAAGTGATTTTGTTCTTGAGATACAATATGCGTTCTCAGATTTTTGCTAAGTCTCTGCCTATGCTTTTGGTGAAAGGTGCGTTGAAGCGTCTCGAGCTACTGAGAACTCAGCCTGAGCTTAAAGACAATCTCTGGACAATTGTCAATGCACTTAGAGATGGGCTTCATGAGAATGGATTTAGCACAGGCAAATCAAATTCTCCAGTAACCCCGGTAGTACTTAATGGTACCGTAGGTGAAGCAGCAGCTTTGACTAAGGACCTGAGAGAAAACTACAGTATCTTCTGTTCTGTAGTGATTTACCCAGTGATACCTAAAGGAATGATTATCTTGAGATTGATTCCTACGGCTGTCCATACTTTGGAAGATGTAAAAGAAACTATCACAGCATTTGCAGCGATAAAAGAGAAATTAACAAGCGGTGTTTATAAAAATTCCGAGTTTGCTATTTCGGTTGGTGAATAAAAATAATTCAAAAAAAATGCCCTCAGGATTGAATTAGCAAGTATTTGGGCTATATTGAATTACAAATAAACTTATCATCAACTTTAAAAAAACACTTTTACTATGAGCAAATTTAGTGAAGTAAGCGAACTGGTTAATTCTCTTAAAGACGATTTTGAAAAGTTCTACGACAAAGGAAATCAGGCAGCTGGTACTCGCGTAAGAAAAGGAATGCAAGACTTGAAGAACATGGCTCAAGACATCAGAAAAGAAGTTCAAGACATGAAGAACGCAGGTTGATTCCAACAATAAAAAAAGGTGACTAAACAGTCACCTTTTTTTGTGCAAAATGAAATGAAAGTGGAGTTTAAAACTCCACTTTATTGTTTTCTTGAGCTATATCTGCTAGCCTTTTGCTAGGATCAATCTCGATAGATTTAATCAGATCTGATTTTTTATTCACTGTAATTGTCTTGGTAAGATTTGTCCATGGCCAATCTTCAGAAATCACTCTAGTCGGCGCTCCATCTTCAGGGGCCTTTTCACCTCTCATTATTTCCAAAGGCAAATAAACCATCTCAGAAGTACCATCCTTGTAGGTAATCACCAAGTCTATAGGCATCGGCATCAGACCAATTCGCTCAAGTGTGATTTCAGTTTTGTCACCTTGGGCTTTTACAGCTTTTATTCCATAATCAATCGTCTTGGTAGTATACACAAAGTATTCTTTGTACCAATCCAATTCCAAGCCACTCTCTTTTTCCATAATACGGATGTAGTCATTCACATTTGGGTGTTTGAATCTCCACGTATTGAAATACCTATGTATCCCTCTATCCCTAGCTTCTTCACCAATAATGTAACCCATTTGAGCCATGAATACAGCACCTTTAGAGTAGGCTGCCGCACTATACGCTGAGTTTGTATGGTAATGGTCTGAGTGCGTACTCATCGGCTCTTCTTTACCAGAACTCACCAATCGATAATATCCTGCATAAGAACCTCTAAGTGGGTTTTCACTTGGTCTGAAAATAGCAGAAGAAGTAAGGGAAGCCGCGTAGCTAGTAAATCCTTCGTCCATCCATGGGTATAGCGCCTCATTCGTAGCAATGACACCCTGAAACCAGCTATGGCCCAACTCGTGAATCATTACACCTACTAGGCTATTTAGGTTACGACCACCAGTCACTAGCGTAGACATAGGATATTCCATTCCACCATCGCCACCTTGTATTACTGAGTACTGCTTGTAGGGATACTGACCAAAATGCTCAGACATAAATTCTATTGCCTTTGGCGTGTACTCCATCAGTTTCTCCCAGTTTTCGGTAGCACCATCTTCAGGAATATACAGGTGATGGACAGTTATCCCATTATCCATCAGGAATTTATCGTGACGGTATTTAGGATCTGCTGCCCACATAAAATCGTGAACCTGCGGAGCTTTGAAGTGCCAGGTCAGGTTCTCTCCTATCGGCTCAGGCACTGTTACACCTGCATCTTCATAGCCATGACCGATTTCATTTGGATTTTGTAAATAACCCGTTCCACCAATCACATACGTTTTATCGATGGTGATTTTCACATCAAAATCTCCCCAAATACCATAAAATTCACGACCGATGTAAGGATTTGCATGCCATCCTTGCTCGTCATACTCAGACATTTTAGGATACCATTGTGACATAGAATATCTCACGCCTTCCTCACTGTCACGACCTGATCTTCTGATCTGTAGCGGTACTTGACCGTTGAAAGACATTTCAAATGTAGCGTCCGAATTTGGTAGAATTGGCTCTGTAAGCTCTACCTCCAAAATCGTCCCTACCTCTTCAAAATCAACATCTTTACCATTCATGGTCAGGCTATTTACTCTCAAATAACCTATCTCTTCTGGCTTTAATTTGCTGATGCGATCCCCTACTCTACGGTCAGGATCAGCGATGCTTCTGGATCTTTCATCCATCATACTACCTGGCTGAAAAGCATTGTAATACAAATGATAAAAAACACGATGAAGCGTGTCAGGTGAATTATTGGTGTAAACCAACACTTGTGTTCCAGTGTATTGATTGGTTTTGACGTCCATATTGACGTCCATTTGATAATCAGCTGCCTGCTGGAATCTTCCTGTTTGAGCAAAGACTCCACTGCTACCTATCATCAAAAGAAAAAGCCCATAAAAAGGCTTTGCCAACTTAATATGCATAGTGATTAGTTTTTTAACAAAGAAAACCAAATCCAAAAGCGTTCCAAAACCACCCGTAAAAAATAGGAGCATAAATGACTTAGATCAATACCACAAAAAAAATCCCGAAAATCGACTTGGACTTGAACTGAGTAATTTTCGTAAAGCTCAGCAAACTACTCCTGACTCCCCCCAAAAGTCACAAACTCCAGCCATTCCCCGGCCATGCTCAGCATAGAATTTATGGTTCTACCATGATTATATTGGTAATGACACTTGACTGATTATTGATGACCAAAGTAAGGTGAACCCAATAAAAAAATGAGGTTTGTTTAATACCGATCGTGCCTTTGGCACTCTTAAAAAATGTCTAATATAATTGAAACCCAGAATTGCATTCTGGGCTATTATTAGCCTTGCCGTTGGCAAGGGTTCGGAACCTTAAGATTCGATTTAAATCCTCGCATTGACACGAAAGCTCTTTTGCCAAAGGCAAAACCCATATCAGCCCCGAATACAGCGAAGCGAAATTCGGGGGCAACGAAACACAAAAAATCACAAGAGTGCCAAAGGCACGATCGGTAATTACCTATAAATTTATGCCGTTGGCAAGGGTTCGGAACCTTAAGATTCGATTTAAATCCTCGCAATGACGCGAAAGCATTTTGCCAAAGGCAAAACCCATATCAGCCCCGAATGCATCGCAGCGAAATTCGGGGGTAACGAAACACAAAAAATCACAAGAGGCCAAAGGCACGATCAGTAATTACCTATAAATTTATGCCGTTGGCAAGGGTTCGGAACCTTAAGATTCGATTTAAATCCTCGCATTGACGCGAAAGCATTTTGCCAAAGGCAAAACCCATATCAGCCCCGAATGCAGCGTAGCGAAATTCGGGGGTAACGAAACACAAAAAATCACAAGAGTGCCAAAGGCACGACCGGTATTTCCTTTTTATTAACCTACGCTACCAATCCAAATTCACCTCCTTCACCCTATCTCCTTCTCCAATCTCTTTTCTTCATTCTCTCTTCTCTCCTACCAACCAACATCGAACATCGGTCACCCCACATCCAACAATAAACCAATTGCAGCAAAACACATAATCAACTATCTTGACTTCCTATCAAATTCCACTTTATGAAATCCTTCAAAACCTCCCTACTTTTTCTCCTAATCTTACTCATAGGAACCTCCAATCTTCTCGCCCAGGTCAAACCCATCTTTGAAAACGGAGAAGCCCAAATCATCCCGGAACTGAAAGATTCCTCCAACTGGATCCGAACGGACCTCTGGGTAGAAACGGAATTTGATACGGATGGAGATGGCAGAATGGATAGAATGCATGTGGATGTGACCCGACCGCTGCAAACCGAAACAGAAGGCCTCAAGCTTCCTGTGGTCTATGCCAGCAGCCCCTATTATGCAGGAACTGCCGGGAATGCTCCTATCTTTTGGGATGTAAAGCATGAACTTGGAGAGCCAGCAAAGCCAAGAAATAAAACCGAAGTAGTTCGCACAGGAAAACGGCCGATTATTTCCAATTCGGAAATTATGAATTGGGTTCCCCGTGGCTACATTGTGGTGCACTCCTCCTCTCCTGGCACCGGACTTTCTCAAGGTTCGCCCACTGTCGGCGGAGACAATGAATCTTTGGCACCGAAGGCCGTGATCGAATGGCTCACTGGCAAAGACAATGGCTACACCACGCCCGATGGAAATGAGAAAGTGATGGCATTCTGGTCCACTGGGAAAGTAGGCATGACCGGAACTTCCTACAATGGTACGCTCCCATTGGCTGCGGCAACTACTGGCGTAAAGGGCCTGGAAGCCATTATCCCCATCGCTCCCAATACTTCCTATTATCACTATTACCGATCCAATGGACTGGTCCGATCACCGGGAGGATACCTGGGCGAGGATATTGATGTCTTGTATGACTTCATCCATAGCGGCGACGAGTCCAAAAGAGCTTACAACAACAAGACAGTTCGCGATACCGAAATGGCTCAGGGCTTGGATAGAATCACAGGCGACTACAATGACTTCTGGGCTGGCCGTGACTACCTCAATGACATGGAACCTATGAAAGCGGCCCTGCTGATGTCGCATGGCTTCAACGACTGGAACGTGATGCCTGAGCACAGCTATAGAATCTACGATGCGGCTCGCGCCAAAGGGATTCCTGCCAAAATCTACTACCACCAAAATGGACATGGTGGCCCACCTCCTTTCTCTATGATGAATCAATGGTTTACCAAGTACCTGCATGGCGTAGACAACGGCGTGGAAGAAGGACCCAAAGCCTACATCGTCCGAGAGCGGGACGAGCAAAGCAATCCAACTGCCTATGCTGACTTCCCAAATCCTGCGGCTTCGGATGTGAACTTCTACCTAAGCCCTGGAGCTCCTGAAGCGGGAAGCATGGGTCTGGAGAAAAAGACTACTGCCAAACAAGAAACCCTGGTGGACAACTACTCCTTCACAGGATCAGCCTTGGCGCAGGCAGACTACACCGAGCACCGACTGCTCTACCTCAGCCCGGTGCTTACCGAATCGATACATATTTCTGGAATTCCTAAGATCACCGTGAAACTGGCATCGAATAAACCAGCCGCCAACCTATCTGTGTGGCTAGTTTCCCTACCATGGACCGAAGGGAGAAATACCAAAATCACCGACAACATCATTACCCGAGGCTGGGCAGATCCACAAAACCATGCTTCCATCCGCAAAGGAGAACCTCTAGTCCCAGGCACATTCTACGAGGTCACCTTCGACCTACAGCCAGACGATCAGATCATCCCCGCAGGACAGCAGATCGGCCTGATGATCTTCTCCTCCGATGCCGAGTACACCTTACTTCCCAAGCCAGGTACAGAACTGACCATAGATCTTGATGGAACGGTACTGACTCTTCCAGTGGTGGGAGGAAAAGGAGTGGTGGAGAAGGCGGTGAAGTGAAATTAGGTGCGGATTCTGTAAAATATACCCTGTGTAGGGTATAGAAAAGGAGGGTTTAGTTCGGATCTTGGGAATCAGAAAAGAAGGGTAAAACCGTATCTATCGTTCCAAAACAGAAAAGTAAAGACGGTTTTACCGTAACAATAAACAAGTTGGGTGCAAGCTTAAAGACACCGTAAAAAATAAAATTATGACAAAAATTGTAAGGGGTTCGGAATGGAGAATTTGGGATTTACATATCCATACTCCTGAATCAATATGTCAAGACTATAAAAATACTCCTGAGAATTGGGACAAGTTTATTAACTGCTTAGAAAACCTACTAGAAGATGTGAAAGTGATTGGTATAACTGATTACTATTTCATTGATGGGTATGAGAAAGTAATGGCTTATAAAGCCAAAGGAAGATTGAAAAACCTTGAAAAAATATTTCCAATTCTTGAGTTTCGAATTGACACCTTTGGAAGCGGAAATGAAAACAGACTTCAAAAAATTAATTTACATATTTTATTTGATATAGATGAATCAAAACTAGAGGATGAAATAAAGAAAATACGTGAAGAATTTATCGACAACATAAAGATTTCGAAATTAGAAGCTCATAAAACTAAAAAACTCTCAAAAGAAAAATTTTCTGAAATAGGCGGAACAGTAAAAGACGGCTTTGAATCACTAATACCTTCAACAGAAGAAGTTTTAGAACTTGTAAATTCAACTGCTTGGAAGGACAAAACTTTTCTATTCCTTGGATATAAAGAATGGAGCAATCTGGAAAAAAATCAACAGCTTAAACCTTTAAAAGACCATTTATATTCACAAGTCAAAGCATTTTTCAGTAATAATATTGAATCAAATGAAAAAAATCAAAATTGGCTTAATGAGTTTGGAAATAAAAAATTACTTCATTCACTAGACATTCATTCATTCAAATATTTAGACTCATATGAATTTGACGAAAATGGAAATAAAAAGTCAATTGAAAATTATCATTGCCATACTTGGATAAAAGCAGACCCAACATTTAATGGTCTAAAGCAAATTGATTACGAACCTGATGAGAGAGTAATTATTGAGCAAATTAAACCACAAGAAAAAGCAGGTTATCAGGCAATTGATTCTGTAACCATCACTCATAGTGATTTTACACATCAAACTTTATACTTAAATCAAAACCTTAACTGTATAATAGGCGGAAGGTCAACAGGCAAATCCGTTTTGCTTGGAGCAATTGCAAAGAAATTAAATTGTGATAAACCTGTAAAATTTGGCAATCAAGAATACACCGACTTTGTTAACGCAATAGTTTCTGGTCTTTCCATTACTTGGAAAGATGGTGTTGAAAACAACGACAGAAATATAGAGTATTTTCCACAAAGCTATATGTATCAATTAGCCAAAAACAAAGATGGAGAACTGGATAAATTAGTAGAGGAAATTATTAAACAGGATATCGTAAAAAATCAGTTAATAACAAACTATGATTCCTTTTCAAGCGAAAACAATTCTGATATAACAACAAAAATCAACAAACTCTTTCAATTACAAGAAGATTTAATCAAGCGAAAGCTAAAACTTAAAGAAAAAGGGGATGAAAAAGGAATTAAAAATGAAATCGAAAAACTGACTAAAGAACTTTCAGAGCTAAAACTAAAAATTCAAATATCCGAACAAGAACTTGAAGAATATAACAAGTTAAAATTGCAATTAGAGGAGCTTACAAAGACTAACGAAACCTACAATACTCAAATCTCAAAAATACAAGCATTAAAGGAGAAGTTTTTCCTTAATAAAGACATAGACTTTGATATAGTTTCACTCTCAGATGCAAACAGAAGTGACATTAAATCTTCCTTTGAAAAGCTTAGAGAAAAATTTCAGAATGAATGGGAATCTGAAATTGATAAAATATCTTTAAAAAACTCTGTAATTGTCAAAGCAAACAGCGAAGCAATAAACGAGATTGAAAAAAATCCAAATTTTATAAAAGGGATTGAAGCTTTCAAGAATAACAAACAATACAAGGAAGTTGAGGAGAAACTCAAAAATCAAAGAGACAAGCTTGCCGACATAACGTTAATTAAAAAAGAAATAGAAGAGTTTATTTTACAAATTGACAGTTTTAAAACCTCTATAAAACAAGCACATAGGAACTTTTATATCAAAATTGAAGAAATAAAAGAAAGCCTTAAAATTTCAGAGGGTAAACTAGAAATATTAGCTTTCCCAAAATTAAAATCGAATGAATTCAAGGAACTTCTTAACTGGAGTATCAATCAGCAAAGTGACGAAGGAAAAAGGATAGTAAATACTCCTATTGAGAATAAAGTAGAAGACTATTTTAAACTTACAAATGAGATTTTTGAGAAACTCTTAAATGCTAACATTACATTAAAGGGCGGAAATGAACATTTGGGTTTAGCATTAAAATTAATGGCTACAAATTTCTTTCAAATTTCCTACAAAATTCTTTATGAAGACACATTTAATCAAATGTCAGAAGGAAAAAAAGCCTTTGTTGTTCTTATGTTGCTGTTAGACTTTAGTGATAAAGATTGTCCAATTTTAATTGACCAACCAGAAGACGATTTAGATAATAGGGCAATTTATAAAGAGTTGGTTAAGTATCTGAAAAAGAAGAAAAAAGAAAGACAAATAATTGTGGTAACGCATAATCCAAATATCGTGGTAGGTGCTGATTCAGAGCAAGTAATTGTTGCTAATCAAAATGGTATTGACACCAAGAATAGAAACGGAACTAAATTTCAATATATCACAGGTAGTTTGGAAAACACGAAAGAGACTGATGCAAAAATTAACATTATTTTAGAGAGACAAGGAATTAAAGAACACGTCTGTGAAATACTCGAAGGAGGTAATGAAGCATTTAAACAACGTGAGAAAAAGTATGACATTAAATAGAAAGCCAACCCCGTGGTCTGTGTCTCACAGACCAATACACATCCCAGACCTTTCTTAGTTTTGGCGAACCGTCATTTTCCCTACTTGGTGTAGTCAGATCGTTATCTAAGCGTAGTCAAATCGATTTTGTGTCTGGGTGAAGTTTCTAAATTCACCCTAATGTCCTATCCAATTTAAATTGGTATAAAACGCCTTTAACAATAATCAACCTCAATCAGCCCCTCCTTTCTAGATACCAAAGAATCCCCAATTCAGTCACTTCCCATTTTTCAACCTATTTACCTGAAGATTCACCCTTTTAGCTCGAAGTTTCATATGTTGATCCTCAAGCTTGAACCTATTTGCTCGAAGTTTCATGTGTTGATCCTGAAGTTTGAACCTATTTGCTCGAAGTTTTATGCTTTAATCCTGAAGTTTGAACCTATTTGCTCGAGATTTTATACTTTAATCCTCAAGCTTTAACCTATTTGCTCGGAGATTCATACTAATATTCTCAACGTTCATTCGCCGAGCTTTAATCTTCACACTTTACTACTGAAGTTTCACTCTTTAAGTATAATGCTTAATTCTTTTATACCCCCGCTAGGAGTAAAGCGCTAGCCTAAGCGTAGAAAATAATTTGGCTAAAGCCGTTTTATCCTATAACCAAATCTCAAATGAATGGGCTAAAGCCACATTCCTATTCAACTAGTGTCGTTTAAATTGCTACCTGTAATTGAATTCCGTTGAATTGTCTCCTGCCCCGATTCCTATTGGGGCTGGAGGCATCGAAATGATTGCTATCCTCCCTTCCCCTCCGCTCAGCTATCGCCTCACCCTTTCACAATCTCCACTTCCAATCCTAAGAATTTTCCCAAGGTATCCGAAAAACGCTGCGCTTCCCAGATCTCCAGATCCAGGCTTTCTTCCCCGAAGAGTTTGATGGTCAGCTTTTCGGCAGTAGGGATGCAATAGACGTTTTCCACCCATTGATTTTTGGTTTTATCCAAGCCTACCGCAACCCTCAGAATTCCTGAAAGTCCTCTGACCAATCTTTGTAAATTCTTATCCAGCTTTTTGAATTTTTTGTGACGTTTTTTTGGACCGGATTTTCGGTGGTATCTGGACAGATGGGCTAGTATAGTGAGTTCATCATTGTTGAAGCCCCTCAGCCTTCCCTTCAAAATCAAATACCTGGAATGCTTATGGAAATCCTTGAAATTCACAAACTGACCTATATCATAGATGAGGCTTGCATGGTGCAGCAACTCCCTACTGGAATCCTCCAGACCGTGTAGGGCCTTTAGCTGGTCAAAAAGCTGAAGCGCCAACTTCGAGATATGCCTTTTCTCGGCTATATCTGTATCATAGCGAGAGGCCATCATCAGCGAACTGCTTTCCCGGACATCTTTACCCTGCTCTTGGCGGTCTAGTTTCTGGCCATTTTTCTCCAAATAGTCTATGATCAATCCGTCCCTCAAGGAAGCATCCGAAAGGGTGATTTCATCCACCTTGGACATTTTCAGCAATTCCAAAAGCAACAGTCCCCCCAGATGGATGGCATCTACGCGGTTGGCACTGATGCCGGGAATGGCTGATCTTTTCTCAGGCTCAAGTGCCAGAAGCTGAGTTATGATTTTTTCCAGATCCTTTATTTTGACCACTTCAGCATTGACGGAGCTGATGATCGTTTTATTTGTTAGTGCCAAAACTGCCTCTCCTAAGGTCCGGATGGTACCTGAAGTGCCGACTACCTTGGAAAAACCAACCTGTGAAGCTTTTGGGATAATTTTTCCGGCAATGGAACAGATATGTTCTTTCAGGTCTTTTTGCTGTGTTCTGTCCAGGGGATTCTGATTTCCTATCAGATCTAAAAGTCTCAGGACACCCAATTTCATACTGCTCGTGAAGAGTACTTCCTCCCGATTTCCAACCACTGCCTCAGTACTTCCACCGCCGATATCAAGGACCATCGCATTTTCTTTTCCTAGCTCTATGGTTTTGTTCACTGCCAAAAAAATCAGTCTGGATTCCTCTTTTCCGGAGATCAACTGGGGCGACAATCCCACATCCTGGATCAATCGGTCTAAAAATTCCCTGCCGTTTTTGGCTTCACGAGTGGCGGAGGTAGCTGCAGTGATGATATGCTCCACCCCATATTGGTCGGCAAGCTGCACATACCTGGAGATGGTTTGCAGGCCATTGTCAAATGCTTCCTGACTGATTACCTTATTTGCAAAAACCCCAACACCGAGTTTGACCATTTCCTTCTCCTGAACCAACACCTCATAGCTTTGCCTTGAGGTGACTTTGACTATAATCATGTGAATGGAATTGGTTCCGATATCTATGGCAGCTAGGTTCATGGGTCTTTTTTTGGGTTTGATGAATATTAAAAATAATTATGTGGTTATCCGCAATGATGCCAGTAGCCTTTTTTTCTTTGGTTTGAGGGACAGAAGACCGATGACCGATGACCGAAGTAGCCACTATGCTAGCTTTAATCACTTCCTTTGTTGCTTTTATCTATTTACTGGCAGAAAAGCGGATATACATAATACTAAAAGTACAGGATAAAAAATAAATGGGATTGAAGGTTTGATGACTGTGTTTGAAATCACATGCTATTCGAGATTTGTAATCTCGAACTTTCAACCCCGTGGTCTGTGTGTTGCTTCGGTTCAGTCCTAGCGTAACGATTAGCTGCCGTAGGAACCTTACAGGAAATACTGTTTTAGCTTTAGGCAAAACAATAGAGGCCACTACAGAAAATAAGGCTCTAATGCTTTAAGTCGCCGTCGATCATTTATAGAAAAAATGCCTGACTATCTCTACCATGGCATTTTGTGAAACGCCTTTCGAGGATGATCAAGCTTGTATGAAATAAAATTTCTTTTTATCTCCGCCCGAATTACATAATTTACTATTCCTCTGATCCTTGCATGTGGTAAGCAACTAGTTGTTCAAATGAGTTTAGAAATTTAGCTTGTCCCATATCAAAGGTTAATTTTCTATTGCTAGGTTCAACAATTCAGGAATTTCAAAAAGTCAATCTTGAATTTGGATAAATAGATGAAGTGCCAATTCAATTACATAACCCAAAATCGAGCAAGTGAAAATCGCACAGCTACATTTTTTTCAACTACTAAAGGAAAGTCTATTCCTTAAAAATATAGAATTCAAACCTCATCTTTTATTTCTGATGCTCATGTCCTTGTTGGCTATGCATTTCCAACCAAGTTACGCGCAGACTGAATTTACAGAAGTCAGTTTTGAACAGGGAAATAATCCCAAAAGATCAAAATACTTTATAACAGGCAAGGTCACTCAATTAGAGACTTCCGAACCACTGGCAGGTGTTGCCATTCATATAGACGGAATCTTTGCCGGAAACAATACCGATGCAGCGGGGCAATATGCCCTTACGCTTGATTCAGGAAAACACCGGCTCGTTTTCCGGGAGTTTGGAAAAAAACCAGCTCATTATATTGTTTTACTATTTGGAGACGGCCAATTGGACGTAACGCTAGCCGATCGCGATTTTGAATTAGAGGTATTTACGGTACAGGCAGAGGAGCGCGACAGAAATATCCGGAGTCCGATTACCGGTGTCACCAAAATGAACATCGATGAGATAAAACTTGTGCCGGCATTTTTGGGGGAGGCTGATGTGTTCAATGTGCTTCAATCCATGCCGGGAGTGACTTCTGTAGGCGAAGGTTCTGCAGGAATGAATATTAGGGGCGGTCAGGCAGATCAAAACCTGATCATGATGAACGAGGCCATAGTGCTCAGTAACAGCCACGCATTGGGTTTTCTGTCATCATTTAATGGGGATGCGCTCCAAAATTTCACCTTGTATAAAGGAACAGTGCCGAGCTACTTTGGGGGAAGGAGTGCCTCAGCATTGAACATTGAAATGAGAAAAGGTAACAGAGAAAACTGGAAAGGAAGTGCTTCTTTGGGAACTTCGGTCAGCAAATTCCTGGTAGAGGGGCCTATCGTTCCAGAAAAGACTTCAATGATATTTGCCTCAAGGTTATCTAATGCCAATTGGCTTTTGGAGAATGCAAATGAAGTTGATGTCCAAAATAGTAAGATTAACTTCCACGATTTTTACCTGGGTATCTCCCACCAATTTTCTGAGAATAACAGCCTTGATTTCAACCTGCTGAATACCGGAGATTACTTCAGGTTTTCCAATAAGTTTGGGTTTGAATGGGACAATCTCGTCGGGTCTTTAACCAGCCGAAACCTAGTGACCGATAATTTCTCTCTGGTCGGCTTGGCAGCTTTTGGGTCATTCAACAATGGTTTTTTTGAACCATCTGAAGTAGACCCATCCAAAATTGATAATGGACTTTACTATTTCCAAGGAAAAATAACCGGTTTGTTAACGCTCGAAAAGGTGGACATCAACTTCGGCGCAGAAGCTGTCCAATACCAAATGAGGCCAGAATCGCTCAGTCCTCTTACAGAAGAGTCAGGGATTGCTGCGCAAACAATTCAGAAAGAAAGAGGATTAGAATATGCACCCTTTGTATCAGCTGATTGGAATCCATCAGAAAACTTTTCTATATCAGGAGGCATCAGGTATTCAAATTATATACAACAAGGACCGGATTCAGTCTATAGATATCAAGAAGGAGTTCCAATGTCTAGGTTGACAATTGAAGGAGTTGATTACATAGAAAGCGGACAAGTGGTGAGGTTCAGTGGCTTTGAACCAAGGTTCTCCTTCCGCTGGACTTTTGGCAACTCCAGTTCTATCAAAGGCGGCTATTCGGTCATGAACCAATACCTTCAAACCATCTCCAATGCTACAGGCCCGACGCCAATAGATCTTTGGCAGCTAAGCACAACCTATATCCTACCACAAAGATCCCAAAATGCTTCTTTAGGATACTTCCGAAACTTCAAAGAAGATGAGTGGTCTACCTCTCTCGAGGGCTTTTACAGGACTACGGACAACCAATTGGAGTACCGGGATTTTGCTGATTTGTTTGCAAATCCGCACCTAGAGACCGAACTGATCCAAGGGAAAGGCAAATCTTATGGTGCAGAAGTATTGATCCAAAGAAATAGCGGTGGTATCACAGGTTGGCTAGCCTATACCTATACCAGGTCATTAATAAGAACCACCTCTAATTTTGCAGAAATTCAGGTTAATCAGGGCAATTGGTTTGCTACCAATTTTGATAAACCGCATAACATTTCTCTTGTCACCAACATCCATATCGGAAGGGGACGGACTTTCAATACAAATTTCAACTTTTCGTCGGGCAGGCCTGTAACAGGGCTTACATCTAACTATGTGGTCGGAGGGATTTTTGTTCCAAATTTTGGGAACAGAAATGAATTCAGGATACCAAACTATTTTAGAATAGACATTTCTTACCTCACCAATGGGTTTGTAAGAAAATGGGATGACAAGATCAATTTCAGTGTCTACAACCTCACAGGTCGCAGAAATGCCTATTCGGTATTTTTTCAAAGAGAAGGCAGAAACCAACGATTGGTACCTTATCAGATTTCAATTTTGGGCACCGCTTTTCCATCATTCACTTACACTGTTTCTTTTGGCAAATGATCTCACGCACTAAAAAATCTGTCCGGCTCCTTGTGGTATTATCTTTTTACTTTTTTTTACCATTTTCCTGTATTGACAAACTTGAGTTTTTGGAAGATAAGCAAGAAGTACAATTGGTAATTTATGGACTTTTGACCGATGTGAATGAAAGACAAGTCGTCACAGTATCTAAAACTTCAGCTATTGGTCTCAGGCCAATGGAAATTAGGGATGCTAGGGTTTCCTTATTAACAGCATCTGGAGACAGATTTAGATACGTTCATAATGGATTAGGAGAGTATTTCTTAGAAGGATTTGCTGCACTAGAAGGAGAAAGTTATGCCATCGAGGTACTGCTGGAGGATAAAGTCTACCGGTCAAACTATGAGAAGATTCCTGAGCTTCTTGCCGATGATGTAATCAGTTTTGAATTTAATAAAGAACCATTTAGGACTGAGGCTCCGGAATCGGTTTTCACGGTGAATTCGGAGACAACACTGCCTAATTCGACAGATCCGATCTACCTGAGATGGACGGTGGAAGAGACATATTTTTGGCCTTTGGTCTATTTACCGGGGACGGGATTTCCTCCTCCACCTCCCCCGCCTTGTTTTATATCGGATGTCATTGAGCCCAATAGACTCAATTTATTTGACGGTTCGGGTAGCAGTACCCGAAAAGGAAATTTTGCATTAGCAAAAAGATTAGTGGACAATTCCTTTCTATATCCATTTTTTGTGAGCGTCAAACAACTCAGCATCAATCGGGAAGCCTATGAGTATTGGGAAAAAATAGAAGCTGTGATCAATAATCAAGGATCCTTATTTGATATCCCCCCTGCTTCAGTGTATGGAAACATCTCCAATGTAGAAGACCAAAATGAAAGAGTCTTGGGGTATTTTGAAGTTGCCAAAACCAAGGTGACCAGGATTTATACAACACGTGCAGATGTCCCATTTTCTCTTGTGGATCCTTGTCAGTATTTTCAAAATAAACCTGAAGATTCGTATGCCGCTGAATGCAAGTCTTGCGAAGCGCGGGCCCAAGGCAGAAGTTGGACAAATGACGCACCTGATTGGTGGGAGTTTGATTGAGATTTTTGGGGTTTGGGCAAGGATAATATCATAAGATGAAAAAGGACTTTTATTCAAATTTGACCCTACTTACCTGCCTTGCTTCTCTGCTTTCGGTACACTTCTCTTGTATTGAACCACTTGATTTTTGGCAGGAAACACAGGAGGGACAATTAATCATCTATGGATTGTTTACGGATATTGATGATAATCATATTGTCAATATCAGCACCTCCGCACCTTTGGCTTTTCGTCCCAAAGGTGTTTCAAATGCAGCCGTTTATTTACTGACCGAAGGGGAAGGAAAAGCACCATATTTCAGCAAAGGAAACGGTGTTTATGAATTGCAAGGGGTGAAATCAACAGAAGGAAAAAGTTATGCTTTAGAGGTGGTTTTGGAAGGAGTGACATATAGGTCAAAATTTCAAGAAATGCCGAAGGTTGTTGGCAAGGACAGTCTAAGCTACCAAGTTGCGTATGAACCGTTCAGATCCTCACTGGATGAGCATGTTTTTAAGGTATTCGCTAAATCAGAAATACCGGAAACCAAAGACCAGCTATTCCTCCGGTGGATAGTGGAGGAAGGACATTATTGGCAGCTACTCTGGATTCCTCCTGGCACCCCTCCGCCTCCACCCTGTTTTATTTTTGATGTCATGGATCCAACACGAGTAAATTTATTTGACGGGACAGTCACTTCAAGTCGGCAAACAGAGAGATTATTGGCTATCAGGAAATTCGACAATGCCTTCCTATTCCCATATTTTGTAACAGTCAAACAGTTAAGCATCAACAGAGAGGCTTTTGAATACTGGCAACAAATCAATATTGTCATTAACAACAAAGGCTCCCTTTTTGACATACCGCCCGCTCCGGTATTTGGGAACATCACGAATACTGAAAATCCAAATGAGCTTGTACTTGGCTTTTTTGAGGTTGCAAAATCATCAGTTTCGAGATTCTTTGTGACCTCTGAGATTTCTCCTATTTATTTGCAGCCGATCTGTGAATTCATTCCCGGAAAACCCACCAATCAATATCCAGCAGAATGCCTATCCTGTGAAGGTCGAGCAGCAGGCCGGGATTGGACAAGTACTATACCTGACTGGTGGGTCTACGATTGACCTCAAAATCAATAGAGTAATCAAAAAATAATATCATAGGTAAAACCCTAGATCTAGGTTGGAACTTTGATACCAACAATCGGCCTAATTCCTAGCTCTAACACTCAATTAAACTATTCTTTATCCGTCCAACTTTTGAGTGCTATTCCAAACGCTTCTTTTAGACTAAAGCTTCTTATCTATTTTCATATAACTGAGAATAGTAATCTTGATACGCTCCAGATGTCACATGATCCAGCCACTCCTGATTGTTCAAATACCAATCAATGGTAATTTCAATTCCTTCTTCAAATTGCAGACTTGGCTCCCAGCCTAGCTCCTTTTGGATCTTGGTGGCGTCTATCGCATAGCGGTGGTCATGGCCTGCACGGTCCTGGACGTAAGTGATTAGCTTTTCAGAAGTTCCGGCTTCTCGCCCAAGCTTCTGATCCATTTTGGCACAAAGCAATTTCACTATATCAATATTCTTCCACTCATTGAAGCCACCGATGTTGTACGTTTCCCCAGGTTTTCCATTGTGAAACACCGTATCAATCGCTCTGGCATGATCTTTCACAAATAGCCAATCTCGAACGTTTTCCCCTTTGCCATAAACTGGTAGCGGTTTGGAATTCTTAATGTTATTGATGCAAAGCGGGATGAGTTTTTCAGGGAAATGATTTGGTCCATAATTGTTTGAGCAATTAGAAACCACGGTTTTCATTTTGTAGGTATTGGCATAGGCTCGTACAAAATGGTCTGAGGCTGCTTTGGATGCTGAATAAGGAGACTGAGGATCATAAGCAGTGGTTTCCAAAAAGAAGCTATCGTCATCAAGGGATCCGTAAACTTCATCTGTGGAAACGTGGTAAAACAAATGATCCGAAAGGTTTCCCTTCCAATATTCCTTGGCCGTATTTAACAAGTTGACCGTTCCAAAAACATTGGTCTTCACAAAAGCTAATGGATCCGTGATGGATCTATCTACATGCGACTCTGCTGCCAGATGGATTACATCGGTGATCTGATGCTTTTCAAAAATAGCTGAAAGGGCATTTGCATCTTGGATATCTGCTTTTTCAAAAACATAATTTGAAGCTCCCTCTACTGCTTTCAAGTTCTCCAAATTACCTGCATAAGTCAAGGCATCCAGATTGATGATTTTGTACTGAGGGTATTTTTGAACAAAAAGTTGAATCAGGTGGCTGCCTATGAATCCGGCCCCCCCTGTGATCAAGATTGATTTTTTCATGAGTTACTATTTATGCTCAATTATCATTCATCAAGTAAAACCTGAGGCCTGCTCGAAAAGAACTTATTTTTTGTAATAGTCTAAATACCATTCGGTAAAAGATCTTACCCCTTGCTCGATTGGGGTATCAGGTTTATACCCAGTATCTCTCACCAAATCAGATACTTCCGCATGGGAAGCTGGCACGTCACCTGGCTGAAGAGGAAGCAGATTCATTTTGGCCTCCTTACCTAATCCCTTTTCTACCGCATGAATGTAATCCATCAATAAAACCGGAGATGAGTTACCAATATTATAAACTTTATAAGGTGCTTTGGAGCTTCCCGGATCTGGTTTCTGCGAATCAAAATCAGCATTTGGACTGGCGGGTCTATCGGCTACTTTTAGAACTCCTTTCACGATGTCATCTATGTAAGTGAAGTCTCGCTTCATATTACCATGGTTGAATACCTGAATAGGTTCTCCTTTCAAAATAGCTTCTGTAAAAAGGAACAAAGCCATATCAGGTCTTCCCCATGGCCCATAAACGGTAAAGAATCTTAAACCGGTCGTTGGAATATTAAAGAGATGGCTGTAAGTATGTGCCATCAGCTCATTTGACTTTTTCGATGCTGCATACAAAGAGATAGGATGATCTACAGAGTCTGAAGTGGAAAAAGGCATCTTCTCGTTCGAGCCATAGACAGAGCTGGAAGAGGCATATACCAAATGCTTGACAGGATGAAATCTGCAGCACTCAATGATATTCAAAAAGGAAATAATATTGCTTTCTATATATACCTCAGGATGAGTCAAGGAATATCGAACACCAGCCTGAGCTGCCAGATGAATCACTACATCAAATTTCTCTTGGGCAAAAAGCGCTAGCAAGGGCTCCTTCACCGATAAATCCAACTGAATAAATCTATAACTGGGCACAGTATCGGATTGCACTAGCTCACCTTTTTTCACCAAGTCACGCTGAATTCCCATATTGGCCAAACGGGCATATTTCAGATTGATGTCGTAATAATCATTGACGATATCCAGACCAACTACCTCGTCTCCCCTCTCCAAAAGTTTTTTAGCGACGTGAAATCCAATAAATCCAGCAGTTCCGGTAACCAGGTATTTCATAAAAGAATTTTATTAGGTGATGAAGGCTTAAATATAAGTCATTCGGACGGACTGACCGCCCCAAGAAGGGTTTGATATCTTTCAAAAATTTCTTGGTGAACTTGAGGTCTGTTATAATTTGAAACCACTTCATCATACAATGTCATAGCCATCTGGGTCATTTTGTCCCGCTTTACAAAAGCAAATTCCATTGCTTCTTTTAAAACAGCTACGTCTTTCACCGGAAATATTAATCCTGTCTTTTGTTGGGTAATGAGATCGGTATTTCCAATAATATCAGAGCAAATCACTGGTAACTGCATCGCACCAGCTTCTAAAAGCACATTTGGAAAGCCTTCACGATGTGAAGGGTGAACCAATACATCGGCAAGCGCCAAATAATGCGCGACATGATCTGACCAGTCTATCTGTACGATCCGAGGGTGATCGATAATGATTTTAATAGTCTCAGGACTGAGCGGATTTAGGTCCTGTTCAAAACTTCCAAGAAGTACCAGTTTGGACTTACCCACAATCTTGGAACTCAAAAAAGCATCCACCAATTCCTGAATGCCCTTGTCTCTAACTAATCGACCAACTGATAAAATGATAAAATCATCTTCGCCAGGAAGTATGCGCATGGTGGCTGCCACCAAGTGATTTTCTTTGAGAACTCCTCGGTTGAACTTATCCAAATCTACCCCATTTGATGAGCCTCTACCGATTACAGTCAATTTCTCTGAGGGACAGAGATCATTTTCAACCACGAAATTCTTAAGCCCATTGGAATTAGGCCAAACCTCAGTCGCATAGCTGTAGGTAATCTTCTCCATTTTTTCCAGAAGACTTTTCTTTCCTCCTTCGGCCGCCATGAATGGAATTCCAGCCAGTGTATGAATTCTCACTTTCACACCAGCTAATTTTGCAGCAATCATCCCCAACAATCCCGCTTTTGGGGTATGCGTGTGCACAATATCAGGCTGCTCTTTTTTGATCAACTGATACAATTGCCACAGGCATTTTAAATCTTGAAATGGAGTGATTTTTCGTGTAAATGGAATGACCTCATGCCTAACTCCTTCTTCTTTGATTACTTTTGGAAGCTCTCTACCATCTGCACTTACCATCAATAGGTCCCAACCCTGCTCTCTCATAAACTTCATTTGCCCTGCAAGCAATAATTTGAGAGAAATCGGAACGGTGGTTATTCGAATAAGTTTAGGCATCAAAAAGGGATTCTATCTAAAACGACGAAGGTAAGACTTTTGAGTCTTTTTACCCTGAGAAAAATGCAAATGGTATTCCAAAAAGGACTTTTATAAAATTTCAATAGTTCGGATTTCCCAATTTACCACTCCGTTTCCTGTTGTTCTTCTAACCTGTTGCGAATAAATTGGCCAACCCCAACCATGCATCACTGTTACATCTTCTCTTGTGTTGGTGATTTCTCCTGCTTGAAGCATTAAAGTATCAATATCATCATCCGAGCTATCGGGAATAAAGGCCTTAAGTAGTTCCCGAGTTTGAGCTACTAATTGCTCAGCGTCTGCTTCTACAAAAGAAACAAGTCTGAAATCGTTATCTTCTTCGAAAATCTCTTCTAATTCCACAAAAAAATCCCCATCTACTAAGCCTCGATCATACAATCCGGGGAGCTTCATTTTACCTGTTAAAGGCTCGTTTAAACGTAATTTTGCCCCGTGATAATTCAAAAATTGGAATACGTCCTTGGTGCTAGATAGTTGTACCTGCGATTGTGTTTGATTTGCCCCATACATGGAATCAACGAGCTGATTTACATTAGGAAGTGTATCAAAATCAACTAATAACTGCTCCCTTACTTTATCATAATAATCGCGTATTTGCTCCCAATTAACCAGAGTTTTGAATGTCCCAAGGTTATTGGTTTTAAAAATCACCACATCCCCTCCTTCAATATCCCTTGCTCTGTTTGCTACTTCCTCGAGTGATTCATTACCTGGCCCAAACGAATTTTGAAGATCTCTATAAGTCCATTTTACAGTGTATTCAACATCAGTTGAATCCAATATCTCCATATCTACCAAATAAGAAGTAGTGCCATGAAATGTTGTGTCTTCACCGTTTACAGTAATATTTTCTAGCACCATAGAATAGGAAGTTATTTCTCCTAAATCCCAGTATGCAATAACCTGTACGGTTGAATCCTCCATATTAATCTGAGCGTATCCCAACGGTGAAATGATCAGTAACTTGATCAGCAAAAATAATTTCCTTTTCATAGCCGAATAATTTACCCGCAAGAAAACTATTTTCTCGAATCAAACTACAACCTGCATTATAGAAATGGGCAGCTATTACTCATGAAAAACACAAATGACTGGTTAACAGCGCAGAATATAAGTGAAGCAGCTAATCCCCCTCTTCCAATTCAAAAATCTCTTCAAGCCCAATTCCAAAAACCTTAGAAATCTTCAAAGAAAGGACTGTAGAAGGCACATACTTCCCAGCTTCTATACTGTTGATTGTTTGCCTGGACACGCTGACTTTTTCCGCCAGATCCTGCTGCGTCATATTATGTCGGGCGCGTTCAATTTTTATGGTGTTTTTCATCGAACCTATATCAAAAAGCAAGGGTAGATTGCCCCTGCTTGTAAAGAACCCATTTGAATCGTCCGATGAAAATAAGTTGAATAGTAAAGAGGTTGTAGCCCATGAATTCCAAGAACCCAAAACCATAGAGCATTAAGGTTGCGATGATTAAGATAAATGTATGGGTATAGCAGGCTACCAAAAGCGAATCCAGTCGAAGCTTCTGAATGTATTCATCTTCTTCTTTTTCCTTTGAAAAAGCGATCAAAAACAAGGAGAGAAAAACACCAATCATTGCAAATTCAACCGAAAAGTTCTCTTTGTCAGGATCAAAGAAATCAGAAATCCCCCCTTGGGATTCAGCAGATGAAATGTTAAGCCATGAAAATTCAAAACCAGAGTAGGTTGCTGCAAAAAGCAAGACGGCAAAAGGCAAAAGTAAAATCCATCCAAATTTCTGGAATCGATGAGGCAAGAGTATTTTAGAAAGCATAATAGCGTCAGTTTAGGTTAGTCTTTGGTAGCCATGAATTTTTGATACTGAAATGCTGCATAGACGTAAGCATTCAATAGGAACAAAACCAAATAGGCTGTGAATATCTCTGAGGTAATTCTATCAAATCGCAGGTAATTGATCAGCATCAATGCGCCAACACCCCAAATAAGCCAGTAGGATCCTGTTTGGTAAGCCTGAAGCCTTAATGATTTAATCATCTCGTCTTCATCTTTCTCCCTTGAAAGATTCAATAGGCCAAAGCCAATAGCCCAGCAACCGTAAATCACTTGGGCAGATTCGTCCGGACTAATATCCATTCTAGTAATAGCCATCCCAATGACTAGAAGGATCGGAAGCGAAAAAAACAAAAACGCTACTTTCTTCCAACCTGGAGAAAGTAAGGGCACATGTAATATAGATTTGTTGTTCATAAGACAAGTTGTTTTGACCAAATGTAAAATAAACTTTACTTAATGACAAAATATTTTGTCACAAAAATTTATCAGAGCTTTTGATTTTAAGCATCACACCTTCATAATATTTTATGAATTCACATAAAAACAGTCGTATTGTTTACCTTTAGGCAATAAATCCATTCAATAATTATATTTTCCATGATTTCGAAAATGAAAATAGCCATCATAGGCTGTGGCAACTTAGGAGCTTCTATCGCAAACGGACTTTTAAAGCGGGATGATTTTGATCCTAAAAATCTGACGTTGACCAAAAGACATGTGGATAGTCTCAGCGGTTTTGCGGTCTTGGGAGTAAATGTCCAAAGCGACAATATCTCTGCGGCAGCAAACGCTGATCTTATTATTCTTGGAGTGAAGCCATACAACATCGCTCCTATTCTGACTGAAATCAACCCATCGCTGAATCCAAAAAATCAAATCATCATCTCTTTGGCTACTGGGATCACCCTGGCAGAAATGTATCAGGTAATTGACTCAAACAGTATCACCTTCCGTGCAATGCCAAATATTGCTGCAGATATTCAGGAATCTATTACTTGCATCTGTTCTCAAAATGCGGATCAAGATCAAGTAAAGCTTATCTCCGAGTTATTTGACGGAATAGGTTTTACTATCCCAATTGATGAAAACCTGATGGAAGCCGCTACCGTATTGGGCGCCTGCGGAATAGCCTATGTGTTGAGGTTTATGCGAGCGATGATCCAAGGAGGAATTCAGATTGGATTTGACTCAGTCACTGCCAGTAAAATTGTAAATCAAACTGTAAAGGGTGCAGCAGAGTTGATGATTCAAAAAAACATGCACCCTGAAGCCGCAATCGACAAAGTAACCACCCCAAAAGGTTGCACTATTGTGGGCTTAAATGAAATGGAACATCGAGGCTTCAGTTCGGCAATGGTGAGAGGCGTAATAGCCAGTTACGAGAAAATTGCGAAATGAATGATTTAGTAATGATTTAGCAATATTCAAGGAATATTAAATCTAAATCAAGAAAAATTACTATTTAATTGAATAGGAATAACTTTAAGATTGTTTTTCTTTTGAATCTTTTTACTAGATTTGTCCCGGGTGATAAACAACTTTTGCTATTCCTTTTTCAATGACACGATTTTTAAAGGAAGGACTGTTTGGTACTTTTTCTTCCTTCCTTTCATATTTTCACCCAACAAAAAACCCTTTCCATTTTAAAACGGAAAGGGTTTTTTGTTGATATCTTGGAATAATTTAGTCGAAAATCTCGGCAAGTTTAGCCTCCAAGCTTGGCCCACGAAGGTCTTTTCCTATGATTTTTCCGTCAGGATCGATTAAGTATGTAGCGGGAATCGCGTTGACCTGATAGGTTTCCGCAGCAGCTGAATTGAAATATTGCAAATCCGAAACCTGAGTCCAAGTCAAGCCATCTTCCGCTATAGCATCTACCCAAGCCTCTTTCGTACGGTCTAGTGATACCCCGAAAACTTCAAATCCTTTCTCATTGTATTGGTTATACAATCTCACCACATTAGGATTTTCCTCTCGGCATGGCTTACACCAAGCAGCCCAAAAATCAATCATAACATACTTTCCTCTTAGATCAGAAAGCTTAATAACTTCCCCGTCGGGATTAGGAAGCTCGATTTCCGGAGCGATTTGCCCCATAGAAAGAGCTCTCATCTCATCTAGTTGCTGCTTTATCTGAATAATTGACTTAGTCTCTGGGTAAATTTCATCCAGCTTAGCTACCAAACTATCCATAAATTGGAATTCATTTTTGGGATTTAACAAACCAATTGCAGCCAAGGAAGCGAAACTGTCGCCCATACTATTGATGACGTTCTTCACTTCCGTAGATTGATTACTCTCCAGTAGCATAGCTTCAGTCTGAATCTCTTTGATCTTTTCGGTATTGTTCTCACCCATTGCTTGATAATAGGACTCATTTAGGGCATTGACTTTAGTCTGGTAAGACTCCATTAATTTTTCGATTTTCTGCATTTCCTGAGAATCTTGAGATCCATTAATAACCAAGCTTTCAGGGTTTGCAAAATCATAAGAAATGTCAACATCTTCATTATAGAGAGCTAGGCGAATTATTTTTTCCCCATACATATTCAACTCGTAAAAAGTTGGAGTATTTACCTCCACTTGATAGCTGAATTTCCCATTATTATCTACCTCCAGTGTATCCAAAACTTTAGGACGACTATCCGTAAACTGCGATAATATTACTGCACCAACCCTAGCGTTTTCTATAGTTCCTGAGATTTCTACCATCCCTTCATTTTTTTGCTTTTCCTCACAGGAGAAAAAAGACAAGAGTAATAGAAATACTATTCCGTTCATTTTGTTCATCATGGGTTATTTCTGTAATAATTCAGTTAATATTTTTGTGGCTACTTTCGGATCAGCTTTACCTTGGGACTGCTTCATCACTTGCCCCATAAACAAGCCCATCAAACCTTTTTTGCCTGATTTATACTCTTTTACTTTCGCCGCATTTGCAGCCAATACTTGTTCTACAATCGGCTTTAAAGAAGACTCGTCACTTTCCTGTATCAAATTCAGCCGTTGCGCTATCTCCATTGGATTTTCGCTGTTGTTTTTCAGCAATTCTGGAAAAACATGTTGTGCAGCTGCCGTGTAGCTTACTTTGCCGTCCTCAACTAACGCAATCAAAGTAGCCAATGCTTCATGAGTAATTGGATAAGTCTCTTTTGATAAAGATTGTTCGCCAAGCGACAATTTCACTGGCCCCATCACCCAATTAGAAGCCGCTTTGTAATTAGTAGTTTTGGTACAAAGCTCATTAAACCATAAGGCAATGTCTTTAGATTCAGTCAAAAAGCTAGCATCGTAATCTGGCAAACCAAACTCCTCCACAAACTTCTTGTGAAGATCTCTTGACAACACAGGCATGGTTGCTTTTACTGCATTCAACCACTCGTCAGAAACTACCACGGGACTCAAATCCGGTTCTGGGAAATAGCGATAGTCGTTCAAATCTTCCTTGGTCCGCATACTGGCAGTGAGTCCGGTATTTGCATCGAAGGTCCTCGTTTCGGAAATAACCTCCTCACCTGCTTCAATCAACCCGATCAGACGCTCGTGCTCATGCTCAATGGCACGGAATACATTGCGGAAGGAATTCATATTTTTCACTTCTACTTTTTTGCCTAGCTCCGTAGCACCTTTCAGCATTACTGAGACGTTGGCATCACAGCGAAGGGAACCTTCTTCCATGTTTCCATCACAGATATCGAGGTATTTCACCAGTTTTTTAACCTCTGCTAGGAATGCATAGGCTTCTTCGGGACTGTGCAGATCAGGTTCAGTTACGATTTCTATCAATGGCGTACCAGCACGGTTAAAATCCACCAACGTATCAGCTTCCTCAGCCAAATGAATAGATTTCCCTGCATCTTCTTCCATGTGAACACGGTTCAGGATCACGTCCTTCTTCCGACCGTCTGCAAGTTGAATCGGTACGGTACCTCCCACACAAATTGGCCCTTTGTCTTGGGTCAATTGATAACCCTTAGGAAGGTCAGGATAAAAATAATTTTTCCTTGCGAAGACATTATGTCTAGTGATCTCAGAATTACAAGCCAATCCCATCTTGATGGCATAGGCGATTGCCTTGCGATTTACCTTCGGTAAGGTTCCTGGGTGTCCCAAAGTGATGGCCGAGATCTGCGTGTTGGGTGCCTGACCGTAGAGATTCGCATCAGCTGCAAACATTTTACTCTCGGTCAAAAGCTGCGCATGCACCTCCAAACCGATGATCAACTGATATTTATTCCTTAATTCTTCGCTTAGCATTCGCGCGTTTTTTCTGTGTTTTTAAAGGTACAACTCTCTGGCTTTTACCACTACATTTTCTAGTCCAGCTAGGTTTTTTCCTCCTGCAGTGGCAAAAAACGCTTGTCCACCTCCTCCACCTTGTATCTCTTTAGCCAATTCTCTTACGATTTGACCAGCATTTAAATTTTTACTTGCAATCAATTCTTCGTCTATAATTACCGCAATCTGAGGTTTGTCATCGACTTTGGCTGCCAAAATCACAAAGGCATTTGCAATCTCATTTTTCAACTCATAAGCCAGCTTCTTCAAGGAATCCGCATTTGGCAATTCCACTTGAGCTATCAAAGTATTAATGCCTTCTCCTGCCACAAATTGCTTAAGCAACTCAACTTTCACTCCCGAAGCTTTCTCCAGATGCAAAGCATCAATCTCTTTTTTCAAGTCATTTCGCTCTTGAAGCAAAGCCTCAATTGACTTCATCAGGTCCTTAGGGTTCTTCAGCAACTCCTGAATTTCTTTCACCAAATTCTCTTGCTTTCGGAAATATTCCTCGGCAGCTTTGGCTGTGATAGCTTCAATCCTTCGAACGCCAGAAGCACTGGAAGCTTCGGAAATAATCTTAAACAAACCAATTTTACTTGTTTGAGGAACGTGAGTGCCTCCGCAAAGTTCTACAGAAAATTCCTTGTCAAAGGTGATTACACGCACAAAGTCACCATATTTCTCTCCAAAAAGCGCAGTTGCTCCTTGCTTCTTTGCCTCTTCTATTGGCACATTTCTTTGCTCGGAAAGTGCAATGTTCTGTCTGATTTTATCATTTACAATATCCTCCACTTTAGCAATTTCGGAATCAGTTAATTTGCTGAAATGAGAAAAATCGAAGCGAAGTAAATTCTGATTCACCAAAGACCCTCGCTGTTGGATATGATCACCCAGAACTTCTTTCAAAGCAGCCTGAAGCAAATGCGTAGCTGTGTGATTATTTTCTGTTAGAAATCGCTTTTCAGCATCTACTTCTGCACCAAACTTAGCTTCAGGATTTGTGGGAAGCTTCTCCACAAAATGAACAATCAAGTCATTCTCCTTCTTGGTGTCAATTACTTTGACTGTTTCGGTTTCAGAAATTAATAAACCTGTGTCCCCTACCTGTCCCCCGCTTTCGGCATAGAAAGGAGTTTTATCTAACACGATTTGGTACTTATCGCCTTTTTTATCTGAGATCACACGGTACTTGATGATCTGGGCATGCGCTTTAAGGAAATCATATCCTACGAATTCAACCCCGTTGTCTTCGTTCACAAGTACCCAATCACCGGTTTCAGATTCAGAGGCTGCGCGGGAACGAGTTTTCTGCGCTTCCATTTCAAGTGCAAAGCCTTTTTCATCAAGCGAAAGTCCGCTTTCGCGAGCGATCAAAGAAGTCAAATCAAGTGGAAAACCGAAAGTATCATACAATTCAAAGGCCGTTTTCCCTGGGATTACATTTTCGCCTTTCGCACTTAATTCAGACTTAATCTGGTCTAGTATCTTCAATCCATTATCAAGTGTTCTGAGAAAAGAAGTTTCCTCTTCAAAAATCACTTTCGCTATAAATTCCTGTTGCTGTCTTACTTCTGGGAAAATATCCCCAAAATTATCTGCAATGAGGCTAGTCAATTCATATAAAAATGGTTCTTGGAAGCCCAAAAACGTATATCCATAACGAACGGCTCTTCTGAGAATTCTACGAATCACATAGCCAGCCTTGTTATTTGAAGGCAATTGACCATCAGCGATCGTAAATGAAATCGCACGAATGTGATCGACGATCACGCGGAATGCTATATCAGTCGGCAAATCCTCGCCGTAAACTTTGCCTGATTTCTTTGCCAAAGCAGCCAAAAATGGCGCAAACAAATCTGTATCGTAATTGGAAGATTTGTGCTGAATAGCTCTCACTAAACGCTCAAAACCCATTCCTGTATCGACGTGAGTAGCTGGAAGTGGTTTTAGCGATCCATCAGAAACTCTGTTGAACTGCATGAATACCAAGTTCCAAATCTCGATCACTTGCTCATGATCATTGTTTACTAAGTCTTTGCCAGCAACAAGAGCACGCTCCGCATCGGATCTTAAGTCAACATGGATTTCAGAACAAGGTCCGCAAGGGCCTACATCGCCCATTTCCCAGAAATTATCCTTCTTCGAACCCATGATGATACGGTCCTCTGGAACGATGGCTTTCCAAAGATCATAGGCTTCCTGATCCATCCCTAAATTATCACCAGCGTCACCTTGGAACACTGAAACATACAACCTGTCTTTATCTAGTCCATAGACTTCTGTCAATAGTTCCCAAGCCCATTCAATCGCTTCTTTCTTGAAGTAGTCACCAAATGACCAGTTTCCTAGCATCTCAAACATAGTGTGGTGATAGGTATCCACGCCCACTTCCTCCAAATCATTGTGCTTTCCACTAACCCGAAGGCATTTCTGGGAATTTGCGACACGGGAATATTTGGCTATTTCATTTCCTAGAAATGCGTCTTTGAACTGGTTCATTCCCGCATTGGTAAACATCAGCGTAGGGTCATTTTTGACCACAATCGGTGATGAGGGAACGTAGTGATGCTGTTTTGATTGGAAAAACTCAATAAAAGTGCTCCGTATTTTCTTTGCTTCCATGAAGGTTTTGAGGCAATTAAGAATGCTATTTAGGCCGTTTCACAGGCGTTATTATCGGGGAGCAAAATTAACAGAATTGACGGTGTTACCTGCATTGGGGTGAGAATTTCTCTCTTGGCAAATATCCCGCAAGGGCGCAAAGACGCAATTTCCATATTTGTTAACCTTTGAGGTTTCCAGAACCTCGAAGGTTTTGTTGCTCTCAAAAAAAGCATAGCGGAAAGTCCTGTCGGAAATTTTTCACAACAAAGTAATAAAGCATAACCTCTTTGCTTAGAGAGATTACGCTTGACGGTAGATTTTACACTAAAACCTTCGAGGTGAAAAAAAAACCTCAAAGGTTATCAAGCACTGCGCCGCTGGGCCGCCACTAGAAAAACCAAACCTCAACTCTTCGGGAATGTCGTAAATCGTAAATCAAAATTCGTAAATACTCTTTCAACTTGTAAATCCCCTACTCACCTCTTACTTTCATAAAAGTCTTTAAAACGTCAAAAAAATTAATGAGCTACCTTGATCAAATAACCTCACCTACGCTTCTCCTTGACGAAAAAATCTGCCGCGCCAACATCAAGCGAATGGCAGATAAAGCAGCTCGGCACAATATGAAGCTCGTTCCACATTTCAAAACCGCTCAGTCCAACCAAATTGGTGATTGGGCAAAAGAATATAATATTACAGAGGTAACTGCCTCTTCCATCAAAATGGCAGAATACCTCTCAGGGCAAGGCTGGGTGAATATTCATATCGCATTCCCATTCAATCCTCTTGAAATCCCAAAGCTTAATAAAATAGCCGAAAGACAATCTATTTCCGTGCAGTTGATCAATGCTGAAACTACCCAAATGCTTTCCGATCAATTGGAGTATTCTGTAGGGTTTTTCATAGAAATCGATGCGGGTTATGGAAGAACAGGCGTAGAAGTATCCGATTTCGGTTTGATTGAGGAGATTTTGTTGATTGCCAAAAAGTCAGACAAGCTAAAATTCAAAGGTTTTTACATCCATGCAGGTCACTCCTATTATATGCCTGATATTCCTGCCCTTTACGAGCAAACCCGGAATGCCCTTAGCATGCTGAAGCACAAGTACAATTCAGAATATCCCAAGCTAATTACTCGAACTGGAGATACGCCCGGATGTGCAGTGATGGAAGACTTCGGAGACATCGACGAGATGGGGCCGGGAAATTTTGTGTTTTATGACCTGATGCAGGCAGAATTAGGCGGCTGTGACAAAAAGGATATTGCTGTTTCTCTCGCCGTGCCAGTCGTGGATATCAAAAAGGACCGAAAGGAAATTCTAGTTCATGGCGGTGGAGTTCACTTGGCCAAAGACGTGCTGGTAGGAGAAAATGGCCTGAAAAACTTCGGAGAGATTGTTTACCTCCATGAAAATGGTTGGATTATTCCTGAAACCAAATCCTTTCTCAAAAGCATTTCCCAGGAACATGGGATTATAAAAGCTTCGGATGAGTTGCTCGCTAAAGTGAAAGTTGGAGACATCTTAGGTATTCTTCCCGTTCATTCCTGTATGACAGCGGATGCGATGGGCGAATACATGAGGCTGGATGGGAAAATGGTGGATCACGCGGAAGGTAGTGTTCAGTAATCAGTTTCAGTATTCAGTACATTTTACAAAACAAACCTAGAACACATCACTAGGCTTAGTTTCCGGAGGGTTGGATTCGGGTGGGTTAATGCGTGGTTATTATTGATTTTAATGAATCCAAGGAAAGTGGCTTATGTATAAATCCATCTACTATTTCATATGATTTAGACTTATTCAAATCACTAGCATCTGTTGACGAAGAAACGATGTAGATAGAAATATTTTTTAAACCAAAGGACTTTTGCAAAACCATTTCCTCCAAGAATTCCCAACCACTTAAAACGGGCATATTTATATCCAAAAAAACAATAACCTCCTCATCAAGATCTCTTTTCAGGGCTAGTTCATTCAAGCCAATTTGCCCGTTTTCGCACTCACAAATTGACAGGTATGGCAAGCGCAAATTATTTAGCATCTTAAGCGTTATCAACCTAAAAATCTTATCATCTTCTATTAAAAAAACATGCTTATTTTTCATTTTTACTAAAGTCAAATGTCTGAGTTTCTTTCATAATATTCTTTACTATTTCATCTAATTCTTTGGAGCTTACCATTAACTGTTCTAAGGAAAAAAGGCAACTCATTAGAGTCCACCCCTCCGATTTGAATTAAATTAATAATGCCTAACATAAGGAAAAGTGGCGTCCTTAACACCTGCGATCGTGTCCATGCAATGCAATATTTCTTACTTTGGACATCGTTCTGAGTTATATAGTGATTTCTACTTAGTGCGAATTCGATACTCTTAATCAAATCTATACCCGCGGTTTTCTTCAATCACCAAAACTGAGAAGGCTGTATTATACTCATCTCTTTCAGTCATTATTTATTAGATAAAGTGGTGAGCTGCAGCCAGAATTCTTCAATTTTTATAATAGCTTTCAAGAACTCATTCATATCAAGCGGCTTTTTTACATAACTATTGCAGTATTGTTTGTAGGCTTCATCGATATCCTTTTGATTGGAAGAAGTAGTCAACATGATTACAGGGATTGATTTTAATTCTTCATCATCTTTTATTTGACTTAAAACTTCATGGCCATTAAAAATCGGAATATTAATATCCAATAAAATCAAATCTGGACGCTTCGCCTTAGTAAATTCATTCTTTCTGTAGAGAAAGTCTAAAGCCTCTTGTCCGTTTCTGGCAATGCTGATCTCTGTTTTCAACTTGCTCTCTTCAAAGGCCTCAAGCGTTAAAATAATATCTCCCTCATTATCTTCAACTAAGAGTATATGTGCAGGTTTTGTACTCATATCCTTATTATTGATTAATTGCTATTTCAAATTTAAAAACGGTACCCTCTCCAAGTTCAGACTCCGCCCACATTTTTCCCCCATGGAGTTCTACAACTTTTCTACAAACTGCAAGACCTATACCGTTGCTATCATTATTTGGGTTTAAAGAATGGAAGATTTTGAACACATTTTCCAGCTGATTCTCTGGAATTCCGATACCATTATCTTTCACTGCAAAGGTTACTTTTTCTTCTTTACTTTGTGACGTGATCTGTATGATAGGGTTTTGGTCTCCGCGGTATTTTAAAGCATTGCTGATCAGGTTGGTGAGCAAACGCTTAAAAAGAATAGGATAAACTGCGATCTCAGTAATGTCCAGATTATATATAATTTTACCATTCAAATCTTCTAGCTCTTTACTAAATTGCATCAAGACCTCCTCAAAAAGATCAGGTAACTTTACCTCTTCCAAACTCTCGTTGAGTCTTCCAGTTCTAGAAAACTCCAATAGGTTGGTGATCATCTTGTCCATTTCATTGGCAGAGGAATTAATGATTTCAAAATATTGCTTCTGTTTGCCTTTTTCTAAGAAGTCGCCCTTTTTTTCAATTATGCTAAGTAAACCTTTAATACTTCTCAAAGGAGCTTTCAAATCATGAGAAGCGACATAGGCAAATTCTTCCAGTGACTTGTTTACATCCTGCAGCTGCTTGTTTTGTGCTTTAATGACATCATTCAATTTACTGACTTGGTAGATATATTCTTCCTCCGTAGTGACATCGTCTTGAATAGAGAAAAAGCCTATAAACTCCCCTTCTAAATTGTAAAGAGGACGAGCTTTGATGTGGGTAAGGTATTTATTGCCAAGTTTAGTATAATTAATAATGTTGACTTCAAATGAATCTCTATTGGCAATGGCCTCTGCCATTTGCCTAACTACTTCTGGATCACTTTCTTTTCCTTGAAGAACTCTGCCAGGTATTTTGTTTAAAACTTCACATTCTTCATAACCTGTCATTTTCTCAAAGGTTTCATTCACATAAATAATTCTACCATGAGTGTCTGTCATGATTACTGCATTGGGTGACTGCTCTGCGATCAAAGAAACTTTTTGAAGTTCTTGCTCTGCATTTTTACGGTGATTTATATCCCTGATTGTCAGTAGATATTTCTTTCCTTCACTTTGGCGCAGTGTAATAGCCTTGACAGTAGCCTCTAACCAGCGCAAATTTTTGTTGGATTTCTGAAACTGAAACTCAACTAAGCCTGGCTCCTGGCCTGAATCAATACTTTTTAAGGCTATTTTTAACCTATCGGCATGAACTGGGATTTTCTTGAATAAATTGAGTTTATAAAGCTTATCCAGCTTATATCCAGTGACTAAAAAACCTGAAGGAGTGCAATACTCTATATCCCCTGCACTATTGATGATGCATACCATATCCCTTAAGTTTTGGGATATCAAGCCCAAAATCTCTGCTTGATCGCTATGCTTTGAGTTTAGCTCTTTGAGTGCATTATCTGATACTTCCAATGCTTTTTGAAGCCTGTTGGCTTGGGTCAAATCGACAAATACTAGAATCACACCTTTTATTTCGTCCTTTTGAGTACGGAAAGGTGATATTTTGAGTAGGTACTCCCGCTTTTTGATATCCTCTATTCTTGACTCAAAAGAGGATTGATTTTCCAGTACCATACCAATTCGATCTAGTAGATTTTCCAACTGGATCTTTCCACGAAACTGGCTGATATTACGTCCGATATCATGTGGAACAAGGTCTAATATTTTTTTGAGTGAGGGAGTGAATTTCCGAATATTCAGATTGACGTCCAGAAAAAGCAGTGCGATCTCGGTACTTTGAATCAGATTATTCAGATCATCATTGTTATTCGCCAGCTCACTGTTTTTTTGCTGATACTCAGCGTTTACGGTATAAAGTTCTTCGTTTACGGATTCCAATTCTTCATTGGAACTCTGCAACTCTTCGTTGGCAGCTTGTAACTCTTCATTGCTAGACTCCAGCTCTTCGACGGTGGTCTGAAGGGTTTCTCGGTTCACCCGTAATTCTCGTTCCAGAATATTGATTTTCTCCTTAGAAACAGCACTTAGGTTAATTCTTTCAGCAGCCTCTACCTTATTGCTATTGCCCGATACCTGCTCAAAGGTGATGAATACATACCTCATACCTTCCAACAATTCCTTGGTCCTGATGTGAATATCCAACGTAGAATTGGGCTGAAAATGCATGTGGAAATCCTCCGGAACGGCTAGGTCTCCAAGAATAATGGCGTTTCCGTCTTGCAAGACTTTGTTTACTGCCACTTCTAACGGAACAGCAAATACTTCAGGAAGCATGCGTAAGACATTAGAGCTGATTTCACCCGGAGGAATACGTAGCCAACGGTGAGTGCTACCTGAAGTATGTAACAAATTAAAATGTTGGTCTATCACCATGGAATCAGGAACATACTCTTGAATCAGGGTATGTTGGATTTCACTCTGCAGTTTTCCTTTAGTTGTTACAAGAGGCTGTTCAATTTGCCTAGCTTCTGGTGCTCTATCCCAGCTTTGCTTCTGAAATCTCTGGGCGGTATGGAGCCGTTGTATGAATTTTTTATTTTCAATATTCTGAAAAATCTTATAGCGATGGTTTACTTCCCTAAACTCTTCACTTTCAGCCCCTAGAGATTCACTTGGACCTAGGAAGAGATATCCACCTGTCCTCAACGCATACTGAAACAGTTTGAAGAGCTGCTGCTGAACTGGTTCGTTAAGATAAATCAACAAGTTTCGGCAGCTTACTAGGTCAATCTTATTGAAAGCAGGATCTTGGATCAAATTGTGCACCGAGAAAACAATCATCTCCCTGATTTCTTTGACAATGCTATACCCGCCTTTTTGCGAAATAAAGTAAGTATTCAGGATCTCTACTGGCACCTCAGAAGTAATGTTCTCCGAGAAAATTCTATTAGAAGCTAGTTTAATTGCATCCTTGTCTAGGTCGGTGGCAAAAATGCTTACATCAAACTGCAGTTTGTTTTTCCGCAGGTAATCTTTCACCAGAATAGCTAAAGAATAGGCTTCCTCTCCAGTGGAGCAGGCAGGAACCCAAATGCGCAGGGTTTTGGTCTCAAGGTTTTCTTCGACGAGTTTTGGGATTACTTCAGTGGTCAAGGCTTCAAAAGCCTCTTCATCTCTAAAAAACCGTGTCACACCAATAAGTAACTCCTTAGAAAGCAAATGTGCTTCAGCAGGATTGTCCTTTAGTAAACGGTAATATTCTTCAATTTTGGTGACATCCAATAAATTCATCCGCCGGTGAATTCTACGGGAGACGGTAGTATGCTTATAACCTGTAAAATCAATAGCAATAAGCTCAAGGACTGTTTTGAGGATTTTTGAAATAACTGGGTTCCCCTCTGCATGATTTTGATATTTCTGTATCAGTAGTTTTCGATTTGTGAAAAAAAGACTGATTTCCTGTGGCATTTCTTCAATAGAACAGACCTTATCTACCACTCCAGTATGAATGGCATTGTTAGGCATTCCATTGAATTTGGCATCATCTGGCGACTGTACTAGCACCAGACCGCCTTTTTCTTTCACGTACTTCAGGCCTTCAGCGCCATCACTCCCGGTTCCTGAAAGGATAATAGCACAGGCATTATCTTGGAGGTTTTCTGCCAGTGACATAAAAAAACTAGTGATTGGAAAACTGAGCTTTCTGTCTTCCTTATCATTTAATACAAATTTTTCATTTCTTATTTCAACAAACTTTTTGGGAGGGTTCAAGTAAATAGCACCAGGATTAATGGACATCCCATCCTCAATAATATAGATGGGCAACTTAGTATGCCTAGCCAGTAACTCATCCATCAAGCTCTTGTGATTGGGGGCCAAATGCTGTATGACAACATAGGCACCTATCGGGTCATCAGCTGTTTTTTCAAAAAACAACTCCAAGGGTTCAAGACCGCCTGCAGATGCACCTAAAGCGATTATTGGAAATTTAATCTTGTCTTTCATTAATTTTTTTCGGTATTGTAAAATAAAAAGTTGAGCCAACCCTCACTTGTGAATGAAGCCCTATTTGTCCTCCCATAAACTCAACACTTCGTTTGGCTATTGAAAGCCCTACTCCTGTACCTTCATATTCATTGCTATTATGAAGTCTCTGAAACAACTTAAAAATTTTATCATAAAACTGAGATTCTATACCTAATCCATTATCAGAAATAGCAAATTCCCAGTAATCGTTCTGCTCACGTGCCGATATATCGATACTAGGAGCAGTGTCTTTTTTTCTATACTTCAACCCATTATCCAGCAGGTTGTGAAATACTGTGGTAATCAAAGGCTTGATAGTCCAAATGGTAGGCATTTCAGTCCAATTGATTTTTGCAGAAGCAGCAGCGATGGTCCCTTCTCTCAACTCCAAATAATTCAATAGTAAAGCATCTAGATCTACTAGTTCCAGTTCATCACTAGGTCTATTGACCCTGGAGAAGTCCAGCAAATCCAAGACAATTTGCTTCATACGCACAGCTCCATTTTCGGCAAAAGTAATATACTTCTTCCCTTTTTCATCCAGCTGGTCTCCATAGTTTGAACTAAGCTTATGCATAAAGCTTGTAACCATTCTTAAAGGCTCCTGCAGATCATGCGAAGCCACATAAGCATACTGTTCAAGTTCTTCATTTTTGACTTGCAGTGCTTTTTTACTCGCCTCAAGCTCGGTCTTTAGTTGTTGCTGCTCGGAAATGTAATTTTCAATTCCTTTGAAAATCTTGGGAATAAGGGCTGATGAGAGGTAACATAGAAAGATAAGATTAGAGCTGACAGCAATCCATTCATTCACGGAACTCATATCTACATTATGACTGAAATCAATCAAATCGAACGCTATAGCAAACCCAAAAAAGATAGAAATAAACAGCACAAGATGACTCCACCAATAAGCGTATTTATTATCGAAAATTATAATAGAATAGACACAGGCCGCCAAAAAGTATACTAAAACAGAGCCTGAGGAGGGTGAGGTGAAAATATTAAGCGTGATGGCAAACGCATAAACAGTAAGAGAAAATATCAACTTTCTAGTAGCTGTTTTTACGCTAGGTACAAAGGCTATAAAACACATCAAACCAATTGTAATGAAGTGCAATAGGGTGATATACTCTTTGTTTTCGAAGGTGATCAGGAATAATGATGGAATCAGCGCAATAAAGCAAAGCGGAAGTATAAATATTAAAGTGGTTGCAAAAAGGCTATTTCTCCAATAATTCACACCTCTGTTTGCTTCAACTGAAGATGGGACACAGTTTGCCAATATCGCTCTCTTGTATTTACTCCAAATTTCTATCATCAATTTTTAGGTACTGTAAAGCGGACTTCTCTTTCATCCAGAAATCCCCCATAACTCGTGAATTTAGAAGAAATAGAATTGCACTCCAAAGGGAAAAAAACCTTTCCTACATGCTACAGCTAGTGGATGGTTGGCAAGTGCTTTTCAAAGTACATGAAAAATAATTGGCTTTGAGAACAATCTAAATAAGTAGAGAGCAAAGCTATAAAACAGGATTTAAAAACATGTTACTCGAAAAACATCCTCATAAATCCCAAGAAATTTGCCTGATCCCAAGGTCTGACCGACAAAAAAATACGTCCTGATTAGAAGCGACAAAAACCTACCAGCTTCCCATAATTGTTTGATTGTAGTGAGCTACTAAAAATGCTGATTAATTAAATTTTTAAATATTTTTCAGTACTATAGAGCTACAACTCACCATGATTTTGGACAACCTGGCATTTACCCTTAAACATCCTATTCCTAAGAAGAAATAAACTTCAAAGTGATTTCTACCGGAATCACTCAGTAGTTTCCATTTTATTTCATGATTATGAAACGATTAGCCAATTATTTATTTCTCTTTTTTCTTTTAGCTCATGTCCAGTCACTTCAAGCCCAGCAGGATTCAGACTTCGAAATTGTCCAACAAAATATTTTCACGCAATATCAGCAAGCTACGAGCGCGGCAGATCTGAACAATCTAGCAAACAAGGTACAAAAGGAAATACAGGCAGACGGGAGCTGGAAAGATATCAACTATGCTGACAACTCCCTGTCGAGTTGGGAGCCAGATGTTCACATCAAGAGAATCGGACTGATGGCAAAGGCTTATAGTAGAAAAGACAACAAGTTCTACTTGAGTGCCAGTACGCATCAGCGTATACTTAATGCCATCAGGTATTGGGTTGAATTAAAACCTGAGCCAACTTCAAAAAACTGGTGGTGGCTCAGTATAAGCGTCCCCAAAGAGATCGGACAGCTTTTGATCGCCATGCGCACAGTAGAGCCAGGGGTACCGGAAGATTTAGAGAAAAAATTAATCAGCTGGATGAGTAAAACTGCCTCAATCACAAAATCTCCCGGAAGAGACGGATCCAATTTGACTGATATTGCGCAGCATATGATCATGGAGGCAGCACTCACCAAAGATGCAGCTTTAATCAAGCGGGCTGTAGACGCGACAGCTGCTACGATCAAAATCTCCCCAGGTGATGGTATACAGCGAGACATGTCTTTTCATGCTCATGGCCCCGAGAATTACATGCATGGCTACGGCAGAGAGTACCTCTCTGGTATTAGAAATGTGGCCACTTACATCCAAGGAACAAGATTTTCATTTACTCCTGATCAGATTGCTTTAATATCAGATTTTACCCGAAATGGGTTCTTGCAGGTGATCCGTGGTCGCTATGTAGATTTTAGTGTGATTGGCCGGGGAATCGCCAGAAATAATGCAACCCGAGTGAATGTGGGAATTGTGAAGCAAATTAGAGAAATCGACATCAACCGTCACCAAGAAGAATACGATCAGGCAATTGCAAGAATAGAAGGCAAAGCAGATCCATCAGAAGGAATCAGCCCTAAGCATATTTATTACTGGAGATCTGACTATACCGTACACCACAGACCTGAATTTATGGTTGGCCTTAATATAGCTTCAAGTCGAAGTGTACGTACCGAATCCGGAAACGGTGAAAATCTCACTGGGCATTTTCTTACTGAAGGCGCTACTTTCATAGCAGTAGAGGGAAATGAATACCACAATATTTTTCCAAACTGGGAGTGGAATAAGATTCCAGGAACCACCACACCTGAAGTCAGCCCGCTTAAAAAGCGTAGAAACTGGGTCGCAAATAGAGGGAATTCTGATTTTGTAGGAGGAGTAAGCGACGGATTGAATGGGATTTCAGTTTATCAGATGTCCGATTACAATACCAAAGCCAACAAAAGTTGGTTTTTCTTTGATGATAAAGTCATTTGTCTGGGGTCAGGCATCTCAGCAAATAGACAGGAATCGATTACTACTACATTAAATCAATCTTGGTTGAAAGGACCTGTTCTACTATCTCAAAATGGAGATTTTGAAGAGTTTAAGAGCGAGAAAGCTGACAAACTAAAAAACATCAAGTGGATCTATCATGATCAAGTCGGATACTATTTCCCGGAAAATCAAAGCGTAATGCTTTTTGCAGATAACCAACCAGGTGCATGGTCAGAAATTAATTCCAATTCATCTTCCAAGATCATAGAAAAGGATGTCTTCAAACTTTGGATCGACCATGGGAAAAACCCGAAAGAAGCCTCCTACGCATACATTCTTTTACCAGGTGTTGAAAACGCTCAAGAGTTGACCAACAAGAATATTTCTTCGGTAGTTATCCTTCAAAACTCGCCCGAGGTTCAGGCTGTACAGGACAAAAAAAATGGGTTACTTGGGGTCGTTTTTTATAAGAAGGGTAAATTCTACTGGGAAAATAACAGATTAGAGACTAGCCAACCTGTACTAGTGCAGCTGGAAAATACCGAAGGCAAAACCTGGAAAGTAACCTTGTCAGAGCCTACTCAAAAGCTGACAGGAGCTTTAGAAATAAAACTTCAACTAGAGGGAATTGAAAAGATAATCACATTTGAGCTGCCAGAAGGAGATATGGCAGGTTCCTCTGTGAGCCAATCCATTCAATTCTAATCAAATTAACTCACATGTCTTCACAACTCGAAATCACCCGGTTCTTCACAAAACCCCAAGAGGAAGTTTACAATGCATTTCAGGCAGCCGATAGTCTCCAGCAATGGTGGGGGCCAGCAGGGTTTGAGATGGAGGTAAGAAAATTTGAATTTTTTAGAGACGGCATTTTTCACTTTGTCCTTAGAAATAAAGACGGTTACCAAATGTGGGCTAAATGGGTGTTTACTGAAATAGAAGCTTCCTCCCGGCTGCAGTTCATCAATTCCTTTTCCAATGAAGCTGGAGAAACGGTCAAAGCTCCAGAAGTTCCTTTCGGTGCAGATTGGCCGATGGAAATGATCGTGGATCTGGAGTTTTATGAAGAAGATGGAAAAACTAGAATTGATCTGGTCTCCTACCCACATAATTCCTCTGATGCTTCCAAAAAAGTATTTGCTGAAAACATCGGAAATATGGAGCAAGGATTTGGAGGCACGTTTGATCAATTAGCATCTTATCTTTCCAAATAAGTAGCTTATACTTGGCAAATGAAATCTATGTTGAGAAAGGTCAGTTGGTGGTTTTTTGGGATTCTCTGTACTCTCATAGGACTTTATCCCATACTTTATTTTATTCTGGATAGGAATTTCGGTTTACTCCAATCTAAATCTTCTGAGCTTCTCAATTCATTCGATTGGAATCTGGGATTCTACCTGCACATCATTCTTGGTGGATTTGCACTTCTCATCGGCTGGATTCAATTCCCGAAAGGATTCCGTGACAGAAACAGAAAGCTTCACAAAAGAATCGGAATGGCTTATGTCACCGCCGTATTTTTCAGCAGTATCGCAGGAATCTATATTGCCCTATCCGCCACCGGAGGCATCATCAGCGTCATAGGTTTTGCCTCTCTCGGCATTATCTGGCTTGGCACTACGATGATGGGCTGGTTCACTGCCAAAAAACATAGGTATGATGACCACGAAAACTGGATGATATTTAGCTACGCGGCAACTTTCGCAGCTGTGACGCTAAGAATTTGGCTTCCACTCCTTATACTGATGCATCAAGGAGACTTTATTCCTGCTTATCAGATTGTTGCCTGGGTTTGCTGGGTTCCAAATATGATAGTGGCGTGGTGGATCGTAAGGAGAAGGAAGGAGAAGGAAGGAGACACATTCATATGTTCAACAAAAATAAACTAGTCCCATTATACCAGAATTTGATAATCTAATAAACTACAATGAAAATAGGATTCATTATTTCAATAGGCGTATTTCTCTTAATAATTGGTTTTTTCATTTGGAAAAGGAAATCCAAAAATACGCAAAATGCTCCAACCGAATTTTTGAAGCTTGAATCAGAAAATCAATCCAATAAGCATATTCCAAAACTACCCGAAAACTGGATTGCTGAAATCGAGAAAAAGTGGGATGGAAAAGCTTGGAACAAGTATAATAACGCATACTACGATATCTGGGCTAAAGCATGTGAGGATGTTTATGATAAAAATAAATATTGGGAAAAGAATCAAACTCACGCAGATTTTCTAAATGAGCTTACTAAGGAGCAACGTGTATATTTTACTCTTATAAACTTTGAGTCACAAGTGAATAATGGTGGCGTTTACCAGTTTTTATTTAACTATCCAGAACTTTCTATACTTGCTTTACAAGCAATGCAAGAAACTGGATTGGAAAAATTAGAGAAAGATTATGAGATCGTTTTAAAAGAGTTTTTCGGCAATTTCAAAACTATTCAAGACTTACATTCCAAGTTTAATGATAACCACAGAGATTGGAATAATCGTTGGACATCATTTTCTGAAGGATACAAAGAGCTTACATCAACCGAAGTAATTGAAAGCTACTTTTTTACCGAAATATTCACAAAAGACTATCAACAGAAATTGATTGATTATGTAAAAAGTAACCCGGATAAAATTTACAAGATTGAATATTAGATAATTGCTAATTGTATAAACCATTTTTTTACGAATACCCCATGATCGAAATCCTCCTCAAAAATAAAAAGTCTTTTAAGGCTCACTCAGTGGATGAGCTTTCAGTTTCTGAACTGGAATTCCAGGTCATGCAATTCACGGATTATACCAATGCTGAATTGAGTTGGCTGGAGCAGAATTATGGACTTGACTTCAAGATCATGAAGCATTTTGAGGATATAGAAATCAGCTCCCACTTTTTAGAAAATGAGAACCAGGCAGCATTTCACTTTTCTATCCCCTATCACAACACGGAAAAAAATATGGTGGAGGAACCGTTGTTTATCATAGTTTCTCAAACAGGCTTATTTCTATTCATGAGTGCCAACCTTGATGTTTACTTCAATGATATGTATCCAGCCAAAATCAATTCTTTGCAGAGGATCAATGATATGGATGGTATTTTCAAATTTCAGTTTGAGTTTATTTCTGACTATTTCGCAGATATCACAGAGAGTCTCAGTAGAAAAGTAAAGGCCCTTGCCAACGAAATCCTGATAGAAAAGGAGTTTTCAAGCAATGTGATGGACATCATCACAAAATATAACTTCAACAATTTATTGATTAAGGAAGCACTTCTTGAAACCACTCGAGTATTGCGATTGTACATCAAAAGCGACTGGGAAAAACATGTGGAATTGAGGGAAAGTGTACGTACAGAATTGAATGACCTAGACGTGATTTCCGATTACATTCAGTTCAATTTTGATCGCTTGGATGATCTCAGAGAAAACGTATCCAACAAAATTGACTTGGAACAAAACCATATATTCAAAATGCTAACGGTGGTTACGGTATGCATTTCCCTTCCTACATTCATTGCAGGTGTGTATGGGATGAATTTTGAATATATGCCTGAATTAAAGTTCCCTTTCGGATATCCTATCGTGCTTGTAGCTATGATTTGCTCAGCTATTCTGCCCTTCATTTACTTCAAAAGAAAGAAATGGCTATAGCCTAGCCTCAAATTTGAACAAAAAAAAGCCCTGATCGTCAAATCAGGGCTCTTCATAATAGTTGGCTTAACTTAGAAATAAAGGGTTTTGTTTCGTCCTTTAGAGTCAGTCACTTTGAGGTAGATATCCTTGGCATTCACATTTGTGAAAGAATAGTCTTTTTTAAATCCTTCCTCTTGATCAACATGCTCAGTGTAAATCACCGCTCCACTGATAGATGAAATAACTTCCACATCCACGCCAGGCTCATTAAGCCCAAACACTGATAGACTTACGGTATTATGATCAATTTGTTTACCGAAGGCCACCAATGGTAATACTTCCACTGGAGTTAGTTTTTCAAATGTCTCTACGGAGTAGGTTACTTCTTCATCTTCTGTCACGATTTTGACTAGGTATTCTCCAGTCGGCAGGCTTTCCATATTATAAGGAAGCATCAAAGTTTCCCCTTTCACACGGACACTCCTATTGTTCAGAACTTTTCCATCTGGGGTAATAATAGAGATTTTTGCTTTGCCTACTCCCTCATTTAGGGTAACGTTGATTTTTTTGAAATTCGAGTTTACTGCTGAAAGTGCTTTCAAATCTTCACTTGCGTTTGCTGCGAATGAGCTAAAAGATAATGCGCTTGCTAAAGCTACTGTTAATAAAGTTTTCATAATAAGTTGGTTTAGAAGTGTTGTGATCTCCCTAATGCGAAGCGCATACCAAAGCCAAAAAACCACCTTCGCCCAAACACCATATTATTTTTAGAAATTAAATTTCTCACGAGGAATTCAGAATTAAATTCTGAAAAAATCAGGATTTATTAACACAGCCTGTATACTAACTGAACATATCTTTGACCGACTGTCATGCCATCGAACACTTTTCGGCTAATTATGGTTTTTCTGAGGTTGCACCATATTACACTTGTTAAGGAAATTTAATTTTGAAAAAATGATAGAATCGCTGATTTGAATTACGTGCCAACAAATAGCGTGTACGCTTATGAACACACTTCGTCCGAAAGAATACAAGTAGGTGATCAGATTTAGAACTCACTTTTACCTACTTTCCAAAACTTGCTACAAGTGCTATTCGTTAGGCTTAGTCTGATTAATCAATCCTAACTGAATTCTATTTCTTTTCCCAATACATGAGAATCTTCCAACTCACTATATTATATCTACTACTCTCTGTTGGGATAGCCATAGGTCAACAATTGACTTTGAAGCTCACTCCCAGCAGTAATATTGGACAGAGGAAAGAATATATCTTTAGTAAAGTGCTGGATTCCAGAGTTCAAAAATCAGTAGGACAGGTTTACGATTCAGACCGAAATAAACTAACAGCTACATTTGACGGAAAATTAGCTGAGCAGGCAAAGCTTTTTTATAATTCAAGAATTACAAACTCTCAAAATACTTCTTACAATATTCTAGTTAAAGTCTACAATCTTGATCTCAAAGAAATCTACCAAGCTAATCAGCGAGGATATAAAGGAGAGATTCAACTAAGTCTTGGATTTTTTGTCCAAAGTGAAGGCAGTCCAGTTCATTTGGTTGACTTTAATGGAAAAGCTAACTATGGAAGACCTGCCAATCAAACTACAAACGTGCAAAAAAGTGTGCAACAATTATTTGAAAATAGTTGGAATTACTTCGATGCCTGGTTTAGCAGCCAAGCCCCAACCAATAGAACCCTGGCAAAAACAGTGAAATTGAATATTCTTGACCCCATCCTGCCAAGCAACAGAGACACGGTTTTTTATGATCCGAAGAGGCCTTTGACATGGGACGACTTCTCTGAATCTCCAGATCCTACAAGTTCTTTCAATGCTTCTATTTTTAGCAGCTTATCCATCGAAGGAAATGCAGAAATAGTAGCTGGAGAGATCATACAGACGATTTTGATAAAAGTATACATGCTTCCCGATCAGTCTTGGGTAAAGAATGCAGATGACTATGCCAGCAATCATGAACAGAAGCATTTTGACTTGACGAGAATCGCTGCCGACCGAATGATCCATACATTAAATAACGCAGACCTGGAACCGACCCTCTTCGAGGCAACACTCAATGACATCTATTTGGACGCCTATCGGGAGATGAATAAGCTGCAGGAACTATATGATGGGCAAACCAGAAATGGTTTAAACAGAGATGTACAGGCAAGATGGAACCAGATAATAAAGGAGTCATTGGCTGGAAATTGGGAAAAGCTAGATCAATTATTGGAAACAAATAACTAAATACTTTAGTTGTATAAGCCGAAGTTCATTAAAATAAGCCATCTCGATTTGCATTTTCTCAGTGACCTCCTATCTTTGCCAACAATAATGGAAAACAGCAATAGAAATATTGATTTTTTAGCAATTGCACATCAAAGCAACTTGATGCATCATTTCCATCATTCCTCCTGAGGAATATTGTTACACACCCGGTGAAGCCGATGATAGGGATTCCGCTTTTCGCCACTATTTATTACAACCTTTTATTTCTTAGCGTAACTTGCCAACATGGAACAAATAATCCGTATTGCCGTGCAGAAAAGCGGCAGACTATCAGACGATTCACTTAGCCTCATCAAAGAATGTGGCATCAAATTTTACAATGGAACGGGCAAACTCAAGTCCACTTCCACCAATTTCCCAATCGAATTCTTGTTTCTTCGTGACGACGATATTCCAGGCTATGTAGCAGATGGAGTAGCTGACTTAGGTATTGTAGGTCAGAATGAGGTGGTAGAGAAAGACAAAAATGTCACCACGATGAAAGCTCTTGGCTTTTCCAAATGCAGACTTTCACTTGCCGTAGCCAAAGGTCAGGAATATAATGGGGTGGAGTTTTTCGAAGGAAAAAATATAGCTACCTCCTATCCTAAAATCCTTGGTGATTACCTCAAGAGCCAAAATATCAACGCCGACATCCACGAAATCTCAGGATCGGTTGAAATCGCTCCTAGTATTGGATTAGCAGAGGGAATCTGTGATATCGTAAGCTCAGGCTCCACCCTGATGATGAATGGTCTGAAGGAAGTGGAAGAGATTTTCAAATCCGAAGCTGTTCTGATCGCAAACAACAATCTATCAGATTGGAAAAAGGAAATTGCGGAGAAACTTCTCTTTAGAATCAACGCAGTACAAAAAGGAAAAAGCAATAAATATGTGCTCCTAAATGCTCCAAACGCATCTATTGAGAAAATCACAAGTCTAATTCCTGGAATGCGTAGCCCTACTATATTGCCTCTGGCGCAAGAAGGTTGGTCTTCTGTTCACTCAGTTTTGAACGAGGATCAATTCTGGGAAAACATTGAAGAGCTCAGAGCTGCCGGAGCAGAAGGAATCCTAGTCGTTCCTATAGAAAAGATGATTCTTTAATTCTGCAAAACTATTTGCACAACCTTAGACCAGAAATCAAATGAACATCCTGGATAATCCTAGTAAGGACACTTGGAAGAAACAGTTGGCAAGGCCTACTTTTAAAACCAAACAAATAAATAAGATTGTAAAACCAATCTTGCGCAAAGTGAAAAGAAATGGTGACAAAGCCCTTTTCAAATTTGCCATGGAATACGATCACGTGGAATTAGATTCACTTTTTCCCTCTGAAGTAGAAATCCAAGCCGCATCTGCAGCACTTTCTCCTGCTTTGAAAGAAGCAATAAATGTAGCCAAAAGAAATATCGAACGTTTCCATATGGCTCAGGCGACACCAGAGTTGGTAGATGAAGTGATGCCGGGAGTAGTATGTAGTAGGAAAAGTGTACCCATTCAAAAAGTCGGTTTATATATTCCGGGAGGAACAGCACCGCTTTTTAGTACAGTATTGATGCTTGGAATCCCTGCGGTGTTGGCGGGATGTAAGGAAATTGTACTTTGCTCACCACCTAGTAAAGAAGGGAAAATCCACCCCGCTATACTTTATACAGCATCACTAATAGGTATCACCAAAATCGTAAAAGCAGGTGGAGCACAAGCCATCGCGGCAATGACTTTTGGCACAGAAAGCGTCCCGAAGGTGGATAAGATCTTTGGACCCGGAAATCAATTTGTAACGGCAGCGAAGCAAATAGCTACAAAATATGGAGTGGCGATCGATATGCCTGCAGGACCTTCAGAAGTGCTGGTTTATGCAGATGATTCGGCAAACGCTGCTTTTGTAGCTGCGGATTTACTTTCTCAGGCCGAGCATGGCGTAGATAGTCAGGTTATTTTGGTAACTGATACTGAGAAATTTGCGAAGCGCGTTATTAAAGAAATAGCTGAGCAATTGGAAGATCTTCCAAGAAAAGACATTGCTAAAAAGGCTCTAGCCAATTCCAGAGCAGTGATTATGAACAACGCGGCAGAGGCGTTGGAGTTGATCAACTACTACGCTCCAGAGCATTTGATCATAAGTGTGGTCGAAGAAGACGAAGCTGTCGCTACGATTTACAATGCTGGATCAGTATTCATTGGCAATTACACGCCTGAATCAGCCGGTGATTATGCATCAGGAACCAATCACACCTTGCCTACTTATGGCTATGCTAGAAATTACAGTGGTGTTTCATTGGATAGCTTTGTTAAAAAGATCACCTATCAAAAACTCAGTCCGGAAGGATTGAAAAATATTGGGCCTACCATTGAGATAATGGCAGAAAACGAATTATTAGAAGCCCACAAGAATGCAGTAACTATAAGACTCAAACAGCTCAAAAAACAAAAGAAATGAAGTTTGACTTAACCCCATTACTTAGACCACACATTATAAACCTCCTGCCTTATACCTCAGCTCGTGATGAGTATACCGGCAAAGAAGGTATTTTCCTAGATGCAAACGAAAACCCTTACGGTTCCGTGACGGATGCTGATCATAATCGTTATCCTGATCCTTACCAGCTGGATTTAAAAGAAGAAATTGCCAAGATCAAGCGGGTAAAGCCATCTCAAATATTCCTAGGAAATGGCTCTGATGAAGCGATTGACTTGCTTTTCAGGGCATTTTGCAATCCTGGAAAGGACAATGTAATTCTACTTCCTCCTACTTACGGGATGTATGAAGTCAGCGCTGGAATCAATGATGTTGAAACCCGCAAAATCCCATTGACTCCGGATTTCCAACTTCAGCCTGACCTGATTCTAAAGGCAGTTGATGAAAATACTAAGATCATTTTTGTATGCTCACCTAATAATCCAAGTGGAAACAAGGTTAACCGCGAGGATATTCTGCGATTACTTCGTGAATTCAAAGGATTGGTAGTTGTGGATGAAGCTTACATTGACTTCAGTGATGAGCCAAGCTTTACTACTCATATGGGAGAGTTCGGAAATCTACTGGTCATGCAAACTTTCTCCAAAGCTTGGGGACTTGCTTCCTTAAGACTTGGGATGGCTTTTGCCAGCAAGAAAATGATCAAAATCTTAAACCGAATTAAGCCTCCATATAATATCTCTGGCCTGACGCAAGAGACTGTTTTGGCGGCTATACAGAAGGTAGATAAGGTCAATGCGATGATCGCGGATATTCTTCAGGAGCGGGAATACCTCAGAGCAGAGATGAGCAAACTTGATTTTGTGCAGAAAATTCATCCTTCACATGCCAACTTTCTTCTGGTTCAAATCCCAAACGCAAGTCATGTGTATGACGATTTGATTGAGGAAAAAATCATTGTAAGGAACAGATCCAAAGTGCAGCTTTGCGAGGAATGTTTACGAATTTCTGTAGGAACTAGAACGGAAAATGAAGCTTTTATCAAAGCTTTGAAAAAAATATATACTGAAAGCTTCAACCTGTAAATCATGGCAAAAAAAGTACTTTTTATCGATAGGGACGGAACAATAATCAAAGAACCACCAACTGATTTTCAGGTAGATAGCCTAGAGAAGCTAGAGTTTTTGCCGAAGGCTATTTCTAACCTTCGCAAAATTGCTGAAGAGACTGATTTTGAGTTGGTGATGGTTACGAATCAAGATGGACTCGGAACAGACTCCTTTCCTGAAAACACCTTCTGGCCGGCCCAATTCAAAATGTTGAAAACACTGGAACAAGAGAATATCTTCTTCAAGGAAATACATGTCGACAAGACTTTTGAAAGTGAAAATGCGCCAACGCGAAAGCCGAACACTGGTCTTCTGACAGCATATTTTTCCGAAGAATATGATTTGGCTAATTCCTATGTAATCGGAGATAGACTCACAGACGTGAAGCTTGCTGAGAATCTTGGAGCCAAGGCAATTTTCATTGGAGAAAAAGCAGAAAATGCAGCTTTGAGCACAACGAACTGGGATGAGATTTACGAATTCTTGAAGATGCCACCTAGGTCTGCTGAGGTAATACGCAAGACTTCCGAAACTGATATTTACATCAAGTTAAATCTGGATGGAAATGGCCACTGCGATATCAAAACTGGCTTGCATTTCTTTGACCATATGCTCGAGCAACTTGGCAAACATGGAAGCACAGATCTGGAAATCAAGGTGAATGGTGATTTACACATCGATGAGCACCATACCATAGAAGATACTGGATTAGCACTTGGAGAAGCTTATTTAAAAGCTTTGGGTGATAAGAAAGGCATCTACCGTTACGGATTTCTATTGCCTATGGATGATGTGCTAGCACAGGCTGCCATTGATTTTGGCGGTAGACCCTGGATGATGTGGGAGGCTGATTTCAAGCGGGAAAAAGTTGGCGATATGCCTACCGAAATGTTCTTCCATTTCTTCAAATCCTTCTCAGACACGGCAAAGTGCAATCTAAATATCAAAGCAGAAGGAGATAACGAGCATCACAAAATAGAGGCAATTTTCAAGGCTTTTGCAAGAGCTATTAAAATGGCCGTGATGCGTGATCCAAGAAATATCAATCAACTTCCAAGTACGAAGGGAGTTCTTTAAAAATCAACAGATAAGCGTCTTTTCTAAACGGGAAGAGATTATTTCTGAAAATTTCGTAGGGATTAGGGAAATTTCACAAAAAAAGTTTTTCCTAATCCCTTTTTTTTTGTTCTTTTAGTCATGAAACGACTTTTACGTACAATAACTATTATTTTATTATTAATTGTGAGTAGCTCTTGCTCAAGTAGTCTTCAAAAGGCTGAACAACAATTCAATAATGGGCAATATGAAGATGCTATTTCGAACTTGAATTCGTACTTATTTTTCAATGTCACTGATGTAAAAGCATTACACATACGTGCAAGGTGCTACGAAGAGCTCGGGGAAATAGAAAAGTCAAAATCAGATTATGAGCGAATCATTTCAATTGATAAGGAATATGCACACGCGTATGGAGGTTTGGCTAAACTACTTTTTGAGCAAAAGGATTACGAAAAGGCAGAAACCATGATTCTCCGAGCAGCTACACTAAATGCCGAAGATTTTGACATTATGTATCTACTTGGTCGTACAATGTTAATGAATGGGAAATTCAAAAAAGCAGAGGAATTTTTAAGAAAAGCAGCGGATTTGAATCCTGATTATGCCCAAGTTTATTATTATACAGGAATGGCTCTCGCTTATCAAGGAGATGCCTTGGGATGCGCAGCTTCTTTTAATTCTTATGTAAGTCGTGAACCAAATAATATGGTAGGACGCTACAATCGTGGATTTGCATTAATGAATGCAGGTTTTTTAAAATGGGCTTTAGAGGATTTTGATGCAGTGTTGGCGCAAAACCCAAAACACACTGAAGCTTTGGCAAAAAAGCAACAATGCTTGAATTATTTAGGCTTGGCATCAGCTGATTGATCTCGAAATAAAGCAATCTTAAAGGTTCAAAACAGCTATGTCAACCGCGCCATAATAGCTTCCTTATAATTACTAATCGCCTGCTCACTCAATCCAAGGAATAAGTACGGCTCGATCATTTCCAGTTCCATTAAGTGGAACTCGCCATCTATCTCCACCCCATCTACTCGGACATACAGACTTTCTGAGGCGAATTCATCTATAAGATTTTGACATGAAAGCAGCATAGAAGCTGATGGGATAATTGGTTTTATCGTTCCTCCAAAGTAATGTTGAACCCGGAAATCTTTGCTTGCCGGAGTTTTCAAAACTGCATGGGAAAACTTCCTATTGAAAAAGATAAGTGAATACTCTCCTACCCGTTCAACCTCAGTAACAAAAGGTTGAACTAAAAATGCTTCTTCATTCACCCAAGCTTGAATTTTTTCAAGATGTTGATCCCAATTGTCTCCATTAATTTTCAGCGTATTCTTAGCTCCACCGCTCACTAAGGGCTTTACCACCCAAGTTTCAGATTGAATTTTTGAAGCTATTTTTTCCTTTACTATAGGCAGTCCCTTCTCTAAAATCATCCCTGCAATAACTGGATATCCTTTGGATTCAATTTCCAGAAGATATCTTTTAGAAGAGTTCCAAAGAATGGTATCCATGCTATTTAAGGCAGGTATTCTCAGCTTTTTAATTCTATCTATCCAAGTTAAAAATTCAGGATAATAGTCAAAATAGTCCCAGGTTGATTTGATTAGCAAGAGTGAAAACTGCTCCCATTTAACTGCAGTGTCAGACCAGCTTACAATCTCATGAGAAATTTGAAGTTCGGATAGAATTTCCGACAACATTTGATTTTCATCGAGTGTATTGTTATCATATGCCCCAATTGAGAAATAACTGACGATAGCTACATGGATCATTTTTGCTGAATTTTTACGCAAATCTATACTTTAACCAAAATTTATAGTCACCACTCTTCTAAAATCGGTCTTTAGCCTTACTTTTGGCCTTTGCCCTAGCTATGAACCATCGTAAACTCGTCATAATCCCAACTTTTAATGAGAAGGAAAACATTGTAGACATGATCCACGCGGTCATGAAGCTGGATGGTGGATTTGAGCTTTTGGTGATTGATGACGGTAGTCCAGATGGAACCGGTGATTTGGTAAAGAGCCAGCAAGTTGCTTTTCCGGATAGGCTTCACCTGCTAGAACGTAAAGGAAAGCTAGGCTTAGGTACAGCCTATATTACTGGTTTTAAATGGGCTTTAGAGAAGGATTATGATTTCATTTTCGAAATGGATGCAGATTTTTCGCACAACCCTAATGACTTAATAAGGCTTTATGAAGCATGTGCTGATCGGAGTTTTGACCTAGCTATTGGTTCCAGATACATCACAGGAGTAAATGTGGTAAACTGGCCTATGGGGAGAGTTTTGATGTCTTACTTCGCCAGTGTATATGTGAAATTTATTACTGGATTGCCAGTAAAAGACGCAACTGCCGGATTTAAATGCTACCATAAGTCAGTTCTGAAAGGAATAAAACTGGATGAAATCCGATTTGTAGGCTATGCATTTCAAATAGAAATGAAATTTACCTCTTGGAAGCTTGGGTATAAACTCGTAGAAATTCCAATCATTTTCACCGACCGCACCAAAGGAACTTCAAAAATGAGCCCAGGGATTTTTAAGGAAGCTGGATTTGGAGTTATCTCCATGAAAATCAAAAGTATTTTCAGCCCATACAAGGCTAATCAAAGCGTATTGACCGAATAGGATCAACCTTAGAAATCACCATTACCGGGATCCACAATACGGCTGCTGTCAATACTACTATACCAATATTTATCAGGATAAAAGCTGGCCAATTCCAATCAATTGGGACGTAGCTCATGTAGTAACTTTCAGCTTCTAAAGGGATTAATCTGAATTTGTCCTGCAAAATGCCAATTCCTAGTCCTATCACATTTCCTATTATCATTCCCCGCAATAGAATATTGATCCCATTCCAAAAGAATATCCTTCGAATTTGTTGATTGGTAGCACCCAAAGCTTTCAGCAAACCGATCATTTGAGTACGCTCCATGATCAAAATAAAGAGAATTGCTCCCATATTAAAGATTGCCACAAAGCCAATCAAGCCAATGAATACATAGACATTGTTGTCCAATAAACTAAGCCAGTCAAAGATTTCCAGGAATTTATCTTGGCTATTTATCAACTTTAAGTCATAATCCATATACTCTTCTATAACAGGCGTATATGTATCAACATTTTTAAAATCATCCACGAAAACCTCCATCCCGCCAATCTGATCTTTGGTCCAGTCATTCAGATTTCTGATGGTTTGTAATTCTCCAATTATAATTTTCTCATCAAAATTCTCAAGGTATGTTTGAAAGATTCCTACTACTTCAACTCTCCTGTATCTAGGTGGGTCCTGCACAAAATAAAGCGTGATCTTATCACCTACTTTCAGCAGCAATTTATTGGCAATAAACTGACTCAGCATGACTTCATTACTCGTTCCTTCTTCGGGAATCTGAAGCATTCTACCTTCTATTACATACTTTTTAAAACCCAGCGTGTCAAAATCCTGGCCTATACCCTTCATCAATACCCCTTCTACTTCCTCATCTCCTTTTATTAAAGCTGCCTTGTGGGCAAATGACTGAACCTTAGTAATAAAAGGAAGTTCTCGATAGGTTTTGCTGAACTCAGAATTCAAAGAAAAAGGAGCTTCCTCGAAGGCATTGCTCATCGTGAATCGCTGCACTTGATAGTGACCCGTGAAACCGTAGACTTTGTCAGAAACTGTACTTTGAAAACCTCCCAAAACCATAAAGGACACAAGAGATACGGCTAGACCAAGCGCTAGACTTCCTACTGCAATTTTATGTATAGTGGCCGAAAATCCACCAGCTTTCTTGAAACTGATTCTTTTGGCAATGAAATAGGAAAGGTTCAAAGGACTGCTTTAATTTGTTCGATGAGACCGCAAAATAGCATGAAGCAAACGAAACTTTCGCCCTTTATTTACTTTTTGAGTATAGTAGCGTTAATTCTTTCAAATTCTGTTCAGCTTGGCTAAGATCATAGCTAGTAATAGTTAGGAACCTACAAGCTCTAACTTGCCAAAAGCCTTATCAATAATTGAGTTTGAATATTTCAAATTCTAAATTCAAATTTCAAATCAACTTCACTATGAAAAAGAATCTTCGAATTATATACATGGGTACTCCTGAGTTCGCAGTGCCTGTTTTAGAGTTATTAGTGGAAAATGGATGGAATATCGTAGGAGTGATTACGGCACCGGATAAGCCCAAAGGTCGTGGTCAGAAACTAATTCCCTCACCGGTAAAAGAGGTTGCGCTGAAACTGAATTTGAATATTCTTCAACCCACAAATTTAAAATCGCCAGAATTTCAGGATGAACTACGTGCGCTAAAGGCTGATCTACAGATTGTAGTTGCTTTCCGAATGCTTCCTGAGTCCGTGTGGAATATGCCTCCATTAGGCACATTCAATCTGCATGCATCTCTTTTGCCCAATTATCGAGGTGCAGCTCCGATCAATTGGGCTATTATCAATGGCGATACCGAAACAGGAGTGACAACATTCTTTCTTAAGCATGAGATTGACACCGGAAGTATTATCTATCAGGAAAAAGTAGCGATTCTAGCTGAAGATGATCTCGGTACTGTTTATGAAAAACTGATGAAAGTTGGTTCAGAGTTGGTTCTTAAGACCGTAGAAGATATTGCAGAAGATAGGGTTAAAGCTTTGCCTCAAGACGAATCCAAAGCTCTTCATCATGCTCCAAAAATTTTCAAAGAGACCTGCGAAATAAACTGGGATAAATCAGCTGAATCCATTCACAATTTGGTTCGCGGACTCTCTCCCTACCCTGCTGCTTGGACTAGGTTTGACGACAAAATCTGTAAAATTTACAAAACCAGCTTCTCCTCAAAACAATCCACAGGCAAACCCATCGGGCAATTGGAAACTGACAATAAAAGCTATATGAAAGTCCAAACAGGTGAAGGAATCCTGGACATTTTAGAACTTCAGTTGGAAGGCAAAAAACGCATGAAAGTTGACGAATTACTCAGGGGATATAAGTTTTCATGATTAGAGAAAAGCTGAAATAAAGCGATAAATATTTCATTTTTACACTGATTTTAAGGAACTTAAAGGAAGTAAATACCAATTTTTAAAATATAGAATCATGAAAAATCTGTTAAGTAGCATCCTATTATTGCTTTTCATAACCTCTTTTTCCTTTTCTGCCGAAGCTCAATTCATTAAAAAAATTCAGAAAGCTGCAAATCGAGGTGTAGAGAAAGCCATACAAAACAAAGTAGAGAAAGAAGCGACCAAAATGACCGAAAAGCAGCTTGAAAAATTGTTTTCAGATATGTATGGTGATGGGTCCGACAGTTCTTCCACTGGAGGTTTTGATATGAGCAAGGTTTTAGGCGGTCTTGGAGAACCTGTAGACACGGAGGATGAGTATGAATTCTTTGGATATTTAGTACTAGAAATGGTCAGCACAAATGAAAAAGGAAAGACTGAGGATCCTTTTCTTTTAAAATCCTATCTAGCTGAATCCACAGATTATACTGGAATGGAATTAATTGATCCTAAAAACCCAAAAGCCACTACATCTATGATTTTTGATGTGAAAAATCAGGCATCAATCGTATTTCTAGAAAATAAAGGCGAAAAATCAAGTTTCGCTTACAAACTAGATATGGACGATTTGGATGAAATGGTGGATCAAAAAATAGAGTCAAATAGTGATGAGTATGATGTAACAATTGAAAAAACAGGAAATACCAAAGATATTCTAGGGTATGCCTGTGAAGAGTATCATGTAGTCAGCGAGGATGGAGAAGGTTATTACTGGTTGACAGATAAACCTATTGGAGGTTATGCTTCCTTTTGGGGCACCAACAGCCCTATGATGACATCTAAAGCTCAGGAAAGATACGCGCAGCATTTTAAAAATATGCCCGAAGGCAATTTCATGGAATTGACTTTCACCTCCAAAGACTCAGAGAAAGTAGAGATGAAAGTGATAGAAATAGATGAATCATCTCCTAAATCCCTTACCATGGCAGATTATCCAAACATCATGAATAACATGGAGAAGCAGTAATTCTGGCTTTTTTTATTTTTTATGGGGTTAAGGCCTATTATCTTCAAGGCAAGAAGGATTTTGCATGAAGATATCACTAATAGCCGCATTGGCTACCAACAATGTAATTGGTAAGGAAAATGGACTTGTTTGGCGATTGCCAGATGATTTCAGACGATTTAAAAGACTCACTTCCGATCATTTTATTCTCATGGGGAGAAAGACATTTGAGTCATTGGGAAAACCTCTACCAAATAGAACCCATATCGTAATTACCAGAAATAAGGACTATAAAGTACCTGAAGGTCATTATGTGTTTGAGAGCGTAGAAAAAGCATTTGTATTTTGCCAAAAGAGACATATAGAACATCTCTATGTCATCGGCGGAGGTGAAATCTACCGTCAAACATTGCCTATGGCTGACGAGTTGGTACTCACTGAAGTAGAAGCCTCTCCTGATGGAGACACCCATTTCCCGGAATTCAACAAGGAAAACTGGAAGATAACTTTCAGTGAATTTCATCCTGCTGATGATCGCAATCAGTACCCGTTCACTTACGTCAATTACGAAAGAATCCATAAGTAGTATGTCTAAAAAAGTAATCTGGATTACTGGAGCATCTTCAGGTATTGGAGAAGCATCTGCCTATAAATTTGTAAGTGAGGGATACCAAGTAATTCTATCAGCGAGAAAAGCAGAAGCACTTGAAAAAGTGAAATCAAGTAGCTTACATCCGGAAAATTGCAAAGTACTTCCCCTTGACCTGATAGATCAGGCCTCATTTCCAGAGAAAACAGCTCAAGCAATTGCTGCTTTTGGGCATATTGATTCGGTGCTTCATAATGGTGGAATTAGCCAGCGCTCACTGATTAGAGACACGCCAATTGAAGTGGACAGAAAGCTTATGGAAGTTAATTTCTTTGGCACAGTCGCTCTTACAAAAGCAATCCTCCCTCATTTTATTGAAAGAAAATCTGGGCAATTTGGAGTCATTTCATCGTTGGTTGGCAAGTTTGGCTCACCCTATCGATCGAGCTACGCAGCTGCAAAGCACGCACTCCATGGATTCTTCGAATCATTAAGATTAGAACATTTTGAGGAAAATATTTCTGTAACTATGGTTTGCCCAGGTTTTATCAAGACAGATGTTTCCAAAAATGCCTTGACTGCCGACGGATCTCCCCTGAACGAAATGGATAAAGCTCAAGAAAATGGAATGAGTGCTGAAGATTGCGCCAAGGAAATTTTTAATGCGCTGAAGAATAAAAAAGAAGAAGTATATATCGGAGGAAAGGAGACGTTGGGTATTTATCTGAAGCGATTTGTCCCAACAGTTTTCACAAAAATCCTCCGCAAATCAGAGGTGAGATAAAAGAATGAAAGTAGTCAGAGCTGAAATAATAGCCATAGGAGATGAGTTGCTCTATGGTCAAATCGTAGATACAAATAGTCATTGGATCAGCAAAGAGTTGGATCTTCTGGGCGTCAAAGTGGTGAGAAAAACCACGGTGGGCGATGATAGAAAAGATATCTTAGCTGCTTTTACTTCGGCTGAATCCCGAGCTGATATCATTTTGATCACAGGAGGACTTGGTCCTACGCAAGATGATTTGACCAAACCCTTGATGGCTGAATACTTTAATTGCCCAATTGTAGAAAATCCTGCTGCTGTGGACGCCGTCACAGAATTTTTCAAAAAACGTGGAAGAGATATCACTCCCTTAAACATCCTGCAGGGTCATTTGCCTGCCTGCTGTACTTATGTGCCAAATGAGGTGGGGACAGCTCCAGGGATGTGGTTTGAAAGAAATGGAACTTATTGGATGTCAATGCCTGGTGTTCCCCATGAAATGAAAAAGCTGATGACTGATTTCGTTTTGCCAAAGCTTCCTACCCTATTTCCCCTCCCAATCATTGTACATCGCATGGTGAAAACCGTTGGCATTGGAGAAAGCTGGCTGGCTGATTTAATACGGGAATGGGAAAATGCTTTGCCTAAAAATATTCGCTTGGCCTACCTACCGTCCTTAGGTCATGTCAAGTTAAGACTTACAGGTTTTGGCCAGGATAAAATTCAAATAGAAAAAGATATACAAGCGCAAATCGATCTGGTCCTACCGAGCATTGAGAAATATGTATATGGCTATGATTCTGAAACTTTAGAAACTGCAATTGGTAAGCTTTTAACAACAAATAATAAAACAATAGCCTTAGCCGAAAGCTGTTCGGGAGGCTACATTTCACATTTAATTACAAGTATTTCCGGCAGTAGTTCGTATTTTCAAGGAGCAGTAATACCTTATCATAACCAATTCAAAAATGAAATTCTTCAGGTTAAGAATGAAACTTTAAGCTCTTTTGGTGCCGTTAGTGAAGAGACTGTCAGAGAAATGGCCACAGGAGTTAGAGATTTATTCAATGCTGATTTTGGTTTATCAAGTAGCGGTATTGCTGGTCCAAATGGGGGAACTGATGAAAAACCGGTTGGTACTGTTTGGATATCCTGTGCTGGAGAAGGTTTTATTGAGACCAAAAAACTACAGCTTACACAAGACAGAATGCTCAATATACAATTGACTGGAGTTGCAGTTTTGAATCTCCTTCGAATTTGTATTTTGGAGAAATAACAAATAAAATTTCTATTGAAAGGTTTGGGATAGTGTTTTAGAAAATTTAATTTTAAAACTTGTATATAAACCCAATAAATTATTAAATAATAACCATGGCGATTGTAGAAATGCTAATGCCCAAAATGGGCGAAAGTATCATAGAAGGTACAGTGCTTACTTGGCTTAAGAAAGAGGGTGACACGATTGAACAGGATGAATCTGTATTGGAAGTGGCTACTGATAAAGTAGATACTGAAGTACCTTCTACCCATGCTGGTGTACTGAAACAAATCCTTGCAAAAGAAGGAGATGTGATCGCCGTGGGTGCTCCTATTGCAATCATTGAAACTGAAGGGGAGGAAAAAAATACAGCACCTACTTCTGGGTCAAAAATAGCGAGTAAGAAAGAAGAATTAATTGCTGAGGCCCCAGAAAACACAGCTGCAATCCTAGCAAAAGAAGAGACTCCGCAATCCATTGACGCCAGTGATGAAAGATTCTACTCACCTCTAGTTCAAAGTATAGCCAAGGAAGAAGGAATTTCTAAAGCTGAGCTTGCCAAAGTGCCTGGTACTGGAAAAGATGCCCGAGTGACCAAGCAGGACATGTTAGATTACCTTAAATCCAGAAAAGCTCCTGCCAAAGAAACTGCCGCAATTCCGTCTATTTCTACTCCGAAAGTACAGGTTAGTGTTTCAGGTGAAGATGAGATTATCGAAATGGACCGCATGCGCAAAATGATTGCTCAGCGTATGGTGGAGTCAAAACGTATTTCTGCCCATGTCACATCATTTGTAGAAGCTGACATGACCAATATAGTCCTTTGGAGAGAGCGTCATAAGCTTGATTACAAAGCAAAATTTGGTGAATCAATCACATATACTCCATTCTTTATAGAAGCAGTTGCAAAAGCCATTCGGGATTTTCCAATGATCAATATTTCAGTTGATGGAAATAGATTGATCAGGAAAAAAGACATCAATGTAGGTATGGCGGTAGCATTACCTAGCGGAAATCTTATCGTACCCATCATTAGAAAAGCTGATCAACTTAATCTTGTTGGCATTTCGAAAAAAGTAAATGAGCTCGCAAACCTTGCTAGAAATAATAAATTAAACGCCGATCACCTAGCAGGTGGTACTTATACCGTTTCCAATGTTGGATCTTTTGGCAATGTAATGGGAACACCTATTATCCCTCAGCCTCAGGTAGCAATCATGGCAGTTGGTGCTATAGTGAAGAAACCAGCGGTAATAGAGACACCGACTGGCGATGTGATTGCAATCAGACATAAAATGTTTTTATCCCACTCTTATGACCATCGGGTTGTTGATGGTTCACTGGGAGGCAAGTTTGTCAAGCGAGTTTCAGATTATCTGGAAGCATTTGATATCAATACTCCACTATAAAATTAAAAGCCGGTCAGCCCGGCTTTTTTTATACCTTTCTATGCGATAATTCAGTCTTTCAGGAATACTCTTTGAATTTTCCAGCCTATGAAAATAGCCTATTAGGCTTGATAAAATTATCTTACGTATCAGTTCCACCACTTTTTCCAGATTTTCATCGAAGACATTGGTTAATAAGCCAACAATAAAACTCTCCCCTACTCTCCCAACAATAAAATTTCACTTGCTGCATCTAAACCCTTTTAAAAAGGCATTTGTACATTCATCAGAATGATTTCAAACACTTTTTCCTCTCTTCAATACTGGGACACCTAAACTCAATATTGATATTGGCTTCGATCCTGCATTGTTTGAAAGGGTTAACCTGCCTTAAACTTTGCCGGAGTTAACTTCTCTCTAAAGCTCTCTTTTTGCCAAATCAAATTCTATTTCGATTTTCTGTAAAAATTAAAGAAATATTTTTATCTAATAAGAATCAAATAACCTAGGTTTTTATCCTTATAAAGGTACTTTTCTGTAGTTGATAATTTACCTTAAAAAAGACTCGGTTTTATATAAAAAATGCATGCAAATACATTCACGAAATATTACTTTGCACGCTAAAACGAGGGGAAAATATATCCTATATTTAAGCTTATTAAACCCAGTTTTATAAAAAAACAAATCAAAAATCTCAGAAAAAAAACTAAGTGATTTTAGCGCAGTACTTTCCAAAATTAGCAATTCCCCGATCTCCTCAGTTTTGAATCTTAAGGTTATAATTATATCAGCTTTCTTTGTCATCATCCAATTTGCAACCTTAATTACAGGGAATGTAAATGTTTATGCCCGGTCGGAATTTTATTTTCAGGATTCAACTATAGTTCCCAGCAATTACATCATGAATATCTGGGACAATTCTAATGGTCTACCTCAAAATACCATTTACGCTCTGGAAAAAGACAATCACGGGTACCTTTGGACTGCCACCGAGGAAGGTTTGGTGCGACTGGACGGAACCAACGCCAAGGTCTTTGATCAAGAGACCAATCCTCTGATGATCGAACAGACGTATTACACATTTTTCAAAACTGAAGAAGGTATCTGGGCATCCGCTGATCGGAGTATCGCGCTGTTGGAAAAGAACATAATTAAAGTCATCGACTGCCATGAAATCGCCGATAAGACTTGGATTAGGGCAATTTCAAAAAATCAAAAGGGAGAATTATTGATAGGTACCCAAACTGGAAAAATCCATACTTGGAAAAATGGGACATTCGGCACACTTGATTTTTGGCAACCTGACTTCCCCTTGGAAATTTTTTCATTTTACTCTCTAAGCCCATCCAAGCTATTGGTGGGGACTACACGAGGACTCTATGAATTGGATATGATCGCAGAAAAATCCCAATTAATATCCTCCGATTCATTTGTAGTCCAAAAAGTGTTTGGTAATGCTGACTTCTTACTTATATCTAATCCAAATGAGGGGATTTATAGATTGAAGGAAGATTATGAAATGGAATTGATCGTTTCCTATCGGGAATATCCAGACATCAACTCAACTAGCCTGACTATCGACTCCAAAAACAAAATTTGGGCAGGGTCTATGGAAAAGGGGATTTTATCGATTGATAACGGTAAAATATCCCGCTATATCTACCCAGAGCTAAAAAATTATATAGTTCGAAAAATAATCAAAGAGGATAATATCATCTATTTGGGAACCTTAGGAAAAGGTGTGGCAGTAGTAAAAGATGCAAAAGTAAAACAACTGAATTTTGATGTGCTTCATGAAAAAAACATCAAACCCATTTTTCAAGCACAGGACAGCAGCATTTGGATAGGAACTATGGCAGATGGCCTTCACCGGATCAAAGGCCAAACCATCCATTCCCTAACCACCCGAGATGGACTGATCCAAAACAGAGTGACTACAATAGGTGCCTCAAAAGGAAAAATATACGCTGGTTCGTCGACCGGCATCTCGGTTATTGACCAAAAATCAGGCAAAGTGATCAATACCATCACTTCAAAGGATGGACTAAAAAGTCACTATGTTCAAGCCATTTATGAGGATTCGAAAGGATGGCTTTGGATTTTGACGCGCCATGGCGGTATGCACTATTATGATACAGCTGGTATCCTCCATTCGGTAGAACTTCCTGCTGAATTTGATCGAACCAGCTTCATCAGCATCCTGGAACTGAAAAACAAGCAAATCATCATTGGAACCCTAAACGGAGGAATCTTCAGGATAGAAAACGGTAAATTTCTCAATAACCAAAAACTGCCACTTACCCCCGGAGAAGACGTAGTATACGATATCCATGAAGATAAGAGTGGCGATTTGTGGTTTGCCACTCACGGAGGAATTCTTTTTAATTCAAAGGGGGAATTCAATTCCATCAAGAAGCCAAACGGACTTAAATCAAAGAGCGTGTATAGCATCACTGAGGATCCTGTAGATGGCATCTGGATTAGCAATAACTTTGGGGTTCAATATTTTTCAGATTCAGAACTGGAAAATTTTAAAAATAATCCTGAGCAAGATTTTTTTCTTGCTTCCACCCTCTATAACCAAGAAATGGGAATGCCAAATTCGGAATCTAACGGATTGATTTTCCCAGCTGCCATGCTTGATTATTCAGGAAAAATCTGGGTTCCGACTGTAGAAGGAGTTGGTATAATAGATCCCATTTCACTCTCGACAATTCCAAAAAATCCAATCAACTTTATTTGGGACGAGCTTAGTGTCGGCGATCAAATCACAGCGATTGAAAATCAAATCCTAATTCCTGCAGGAATTAGGATGTTTCAGGTTTCTTTCAGCCTGATAGAGTTTGAAAACCCTTCGCAGTATTCACTTTTCTATAGAATTGGTAAAAATTCAGGCCCTTGGATTCCCATCGATAATCAAAGGCAATTAAACTTTAATGGCTGGAAACCCGGAAAATATGAATTAGAAATAATCATGCTTAGAAATGGTCAGCTCGAAATGAACCAAACCATTCCTATCAAAGTAGAAGCCACATTTTTTGAAACTCCGTACTTTTGGACCCTTATCGCCTTAGCAATTATTCTTTTGGCATACTTCATCTTTCAGCACTACTTCAACAGCAAGATGAAAAAGGACCTGGAGGCAAAAGTAGCTAAGCGGACTTTGGAACTAAGCTATTCTAATAAAAAACTAAAAATCGCTGTAAATGAAATTGAGGATCAAAATTTGATTCTGAAGGAAATCACATGGAATCAATCTCATCTGGTACGGGCACCACTGACCAAAGCAATGGGAATCAATCAACTATTGATCAACTACCCTAAGTACACCAATGTGGGTAAAAGCAAAGAACAACTCGAATTGGAACTTTTGGATGCTTTGAAACAGCTTGATAAAATAGTGAAGGAAACACATTACATGTCCGAAAACCTACAAAAGAAATGACATTTAACACACCTCAGGTTCTTATCATTGACGATGATCCTGGAGTTCTCTTTCTCCACGAAATCATCGTCAAAGAAGGTGCACTTAATAGGTCCCCAAGCACTTTTCTAAATGCCGAAAAGGCGCTGGACTACATAATTCCTATAGATGCATCTACTACCAAAATTTTGATTTTTTTAGACATCAATATGCCCCGAATCAACGGGTGGGAATTTCTGGAAATTCTAGTCGAGAAAATCAAACATGCGGATATCAAAGTGGTGATGGTTACTTCTTCCCTAAGTAAAAGTGAATTTGAAAAATCCAAGGAATACGAGTTCATTATTGATTTTTGGCAAAAACCGATGGAGGAAGAACAAGTATATCTTCTTAAGGAAAATTTGGGGAGTTGGCTAGGGGAACACTTAGCTAATGAAAACTAAGATGTAATAGTTAATACTAGTTGGTAAAATCCTTGTATTGTCCATCAATTCTATGCCGTAATCCACGGAGATGGCAGATGTTGTAACTCCATTGATATCAATACTCCAGTATAAAAAAGCTAGTCAAACCGGCTTTTTTATACTTTTTTAGGTGATAGTTCAGTCTTTAAGGAATACTCTTTCAATTTTTCTGCTAACGAAAATAGCCTAATTGGCTTGGTCAAATAATCATCCATACCCGCTTCTACAGCTTTTTTCTGATCCTCATCAAAGACATTGGCTGACAAGCCAACAATAAAAACTCTCCCCTGCTCACCCAACATTCTAATCTCCTTTGCTGCATCCAAACCATTTAAAATAGGCATTTGTACATCCATCAGAATGATGTCAAACTCTTTTTCTTTGACCTTTTGCAAGGCTTCCTGCCCATTTCTAACTACCTCAAATTCATAGCCTAGTTGATCCAGCATAAGATGCATAAGCTGAAGATTTAAGTCATTATCCTCTGCCAAAAGAATTCTGAGCGGAAATTCCTTGGCCATTCCATTCCAATTTACCCTCCTTGGCTGATCATTTAAAGAGTATTCTGTTACTGTGTCTGCTGCTTTCTTAACAATTACCGAAAAGGAAAAAACAGAACCTTTCCCTAGCTCACTTGATATGGCGAGCTCTCCTCCCATCAACTCTACAATCTTCTTTGCAATGGCCAAACCTAGTCCAGTTCCTTGATAACTTCTTGAGCTTGAGCTTTCAACCTGATAAAATGGATCTGTGAGTTTAGGGATTTCCTCTGCTGGAATACCTATTCCACTGTCTTGAACTATACATTTTAAATAATTAATTCCTCCTGAAATATTTTCAATCTCCAGCTTGGCCAACACAGTCCCTCCCTTCGGGGTAAACTTCACAGCATTACCAACCAGGTTCAGAATTATTTGATTGATTTTCTCCACGTCTCCTTCCATCATCTCCTCAGTTTTTGGCTGATGGATAGTTTTGAGGATAACTCCTTTCTTTTGAGCTAGTCCAAAGAGAATTTGAACTTGCTTTTCAAGCTCATCTGCAGGACAAAAGTTATTGGAATTGATTTCTATCTTTCCGGCCTCAATTTTAGAATAATCGAGGATGTCCTTAATAATACTCAATAAGGAATTACCTGAATTTTTGATTACATCCAGGTATTGAAGCTGCTCATCATTCAAGGTCGTTTGGTCTAGCAAATCAATTATTCCCAAGAGCCCATTCATTGGTGTCCTTATCTCATGACTCATGTTTGCCAAAAATTCGGACTTAGCTCTACTAGCTTGATCTGCAGCATTCATTGCTTCTACCAAGCCCTTTTCCCAAACACGCTGGCTGGTAATATCTTTGGTAATAGACATCATTCGCTTGGTATCCAAAGGGAAAAAACGAATCTCAAAGTACTGACTATCGTGTCCTGAATTAAAATTTAAATCTACCGTTTGAATTTGTCCGGATTTTCTGGCAAGATTAAAAGCGAATTTCGTCTGGTCACGTTGTTTTTTTGGAACCAAATCAAACACAGACTCTCCGATTACCGAGGTACCTAAGGACTTTAGAAATTTCTGATCTTTGGCATAAGACTCCAATAAAACCCCATCATTATCATACGCAAAAATAATATCAGGAATATTGTCGATGAGGTTTTGGAGACGCTTTCCACTTTCAATCAACTCCTGCTTACTTTGAAATTGGTCAGAAATATCTGTACAAATCCCAAGTCCACCATTAAACCTACCGAGCTTGTCAAAGATTAGTTTTTCGAAGATTCTTAACCTTACTACTGACCCATCTGGCTTTTTAAAATCATATTCAAGATCAATGAATGACTTGTTCTGACTCAAAGCCCCCTTCACTAACCTTTTTACATTCAAAACATCTGCATGGTTTGCATTACTTCCAAATGCCTCCAAAAACTCGGATTTAGGATGTCCTAATATCTCTTCCACTTCGTCACTTACGCGAGTTATCTGTCCTTTGTAATCGTGAAAAAACACAAAGCCCCTGAGCTCCTTAAGTAAAATATTTTGCTGGTCAAATAGTTCTGAAATCTCCGTGGCACTTTCTTCAAGTAGTTTTTGAGACTCCAATCTGTTTTGTAGTGAAAGCGTGAAAAATACAACGGTACCAATTAATAGTAATACAAAACCGGTAAATAAAAATAGATAAGTACTATAAATCCCACTTGTGATTGAACTGGATTCAATCATAAATAAAAGGGCTACATTTTCATAAATACTTCCATAGTCAAAAGGATATTCTACCAATACTCCAATGCCGGATTCTGTCTCCTGCTCCCAATCAATTTCGTATATCCCAATTACACCTATTGAAGCATCATTTTGAATACTTTCAAGCGAAACGGCATCAATCTCTAAATTGGATTGCGCATTCTCAAGATCAAGGCTTACCAATTCTTCATCTATTAGGAGCAATTTTTTACCACCATTATTCAAATAATAATGAGTGACAAAATTCTTGGTAAACTTTACCGGATCTAACGAAAATGTAACTTCAAATCCCTTCCCGGTCCCTTCTGTGAAATATAGAAAATTACGACTTCCTTTAAGTGGTACTTTCTTGGTATATCTATTTCGAATGAAATCGTTTCGGTCAGTTTTGGTCATGTACACCACCGAATCCTGAAGATTTACCCATGCAGTGTCAATGAGGCCTGGATAGTTATTATAGATTTTTCTTACAGCTTTGGTTAGATCTTCTCTGAAATCGTCCCCATCCAGATCATCGTCTTCAAGATAGTCTGTAAGTCCATTGGCGTTTTCTTCAAATCTATCAATAGCTAGCTCAATCTCGGAAGCGGCAAGTTCCGTCTGCTTTATCAAGAACTCCTTTCTAGCCTTGACTTCAGCGTCAGAAATAGCAATAAAAAAACTGACACCTAATAGGACCACCATAAAGACCAACCCACTGCCTATTACAAGAGTTAGCCAAAAATCTCTACGGTATCCTAATCTATTTTTCATCATAAACTTGGCTCAATCTCTATTAAATACCACTCTAGCAGATTAAAAGGAGCCGCATAAGCTGCTTCTGGACTAAATTCATCCTTGAATTGATAAAATTTTTCCTTTTTCAAAATGATAGATTTTGCCATTTCTCTAACCTCCTTATTCTTGCTATTAAACAAATTGTAGTCAGAAACTCTGTAGTTGTCTGACAAGATTGTTTCTCTATATACATGGTTTAACAAAGGAGGAAAACTAAGAGCCTCGATAGCACCGGAATTCCCTCCGACTATATCGCCTTTGCTATTTACGATCAAATACTCACCTTTTTTGTTTTCTAAATATCGTTCAAAAATTTCTTCTACTGTGATATCAATGCCCAATACAGCATATAATTCACCATCCAAGAGAACCGGATGAACCAATGATAATATCCATCCCCTTCCTGCAGGATCTACATATACTTCAGGAATCCATTTTGCACCCTTTGCTGGATTATGATTAAAATCCCCTTCATAGAAAAAATTAAACGCTGTAACATCAATATTTAAATCCAATAGAGCTTTTGCATCATAAGGAGGAAAAACTCTGGACACTTGATCTATGGCATTGTAATAGACCTGAGCAATAATCCCATACTTTTCAAGCGAGTTCTTAAATAGAGAATCCATACTATTAGTTATCAACACACTTTCCATTGATTTATCAAAATCATTGGTTGTATTTAGAATAACTACAGAGCTCAGATTTTCGGAATCTTGAGGAGTATTAGTAGAATATCCCCCATCAAAACTATACTTTGTACGGTCTGCTTTTTGCAGAATACTATCCCGATTTTCTAGAAGAAATTCGAAATGATCTTTTAATAAAATGATCTCATTTTCCAATATTTTAAGCTCAGATTCCATTTCCAAAATAATGGAATCATCAAGGCCAAGGCTATGATCTCGCTGCGTTTTATCAGAAGAGTTGCAGGATGCTAGAAAAAAGACAAAAAGGAAAAACCAAAGGAAATAGAACTTCATAGGATTCAAACTAATCAGGAAATTATAAATTTCCCACTTCAGCCCTAAATGAATCTCCCATTTCTTTAAATCTTACTTTCACTTTTTCAAAAAAATCTCCCATCCAAAAAATTCCCAAATCAGATTCATCAAGAACATCTGTTTCAGGTATTTTGAAAGTTTGCTCCATTGGCCCCAATTCAAATTTGAGGATATATTTATTATTCCAGGAGAATATACTGATGCGAATATCCTCCTGGTTAAATTCTTTGACAACTCTCATTAAACTGCTTTTACTTCAGAAGAAAATGTAATGGTCGACTTCAAAGAAGAAGCTACCGAGCAGTACTTCTCTACCGATAGCGCAACCACTTTTGCAAACTCCTCTTCTTTGGCATCCGGAGAGGTGAGGATAAACCTCAAATGAATATCTGTGTAAAAAGCAGGAACTCCATCGTTTCTAATTCCTTCTACCTCTACGATCAAATCATTCACTGTTTTACGCTTCTTTTTCATCATCAAGACAGCATCTACAGATGCACATGAACCTACCGCGGAAAGTAGCATGTCCATAGGAGACTGTGCTTTTTTATCCTGAGGATCATACATATCTATCTGTACTACATTTCCTTGTGGATTTACGGACTCATATTCGTGATCCGCTTTCATGCGAACTGTCACATTTCTCTTTGCCATTTTATCTCTAATTAATCAATAGACTTATAATTCTTAAGAATTTTGCAATCTTCCAATTTTTCAATCTTGAATTAAGATTACATATTTCGGCGATACTGCCCGCCTACTTGGTATAACGCATGTGTAATCTGACCAAGTGAACAATACTTAACTGCCTCCATTAGTTCCTCAAATATATTTTCATTATTTACAGAAACCCTCTTCAATGCCTCTAGGTGCTTATTCACCAATTCTGGGTTTGCTGAATGAAGTATCTGCAAGGTCTTGATCTGAGCTTCTTTTTCATACTTTTCTGCTCTGATGACTTCACCTGGAGTTACCGTAGGTGAACCATCAGAAGAAAGGAAGGTATTCACACCGATGATCGGATATTCACCAGTGTGTTTCAGCATCTCATAATGCATGCTTTCTTCCTGGATTTTCCCACGCTGGTACATAGTTTCCATAGCACCAAGTACTCCTCCACGCTCGGTAATTCTATCAAACTCCACATAAACAGCCTCTTCAATTAAGTCTGTCAATTCCTCGATTATGAATGCGCCTTGTATAGGATTTTCGTTCTTTGTAAGCCCCAATTCCTTATTGATAATCAGCTGAATAGCCATTGCTCTTCGAACTGATGCTTCAGTAGGTGTCGTAATCGCTTCATCGTATGCATTGGTATGCAGAGAGTTGCAATTATCATAGATCGCGTACAACGCCTGAAGGGTTGTTCTGATATCATTGAAATCAATTTCCTGGGCATGAAGGGAGCGACCAGAAGTTTGAATATGATATTTCAGCATCTGGGAGCGTTCATTAGCACCATACTTTAGCTTCATGGCTTTGGCCCAAATCCTACGCGCCACTCTGCCGATTACCGCATATTCTGGATCTATTCCATTCGAGAAAAAGAAAGAAAGGTTTGGAGCAAATTGATTGATATCCATGCCACGGCTCACGTAATATTCCACGTAAGTAAAGCCATTGGAAAGCGTCAACGCCAATTGTGTAATCGGGTTAGCTCCTGCTTCAGCAATATGATATCCGGAAATAGAAACCGAATAGAAATTGCGGATGGAATTTTCTATAAAATACTGCTGAACATCTCCCATCAATCTAAGAGAAAATTCAGTAGAAAAAATACAGGTATTCTGTGCCTGATCTTCTTTCAAAATGTCAGCTTGTACTGTTCCTCTCACTTTCGCAATGGTATCAGCTTTGATCTTTTGATAAACCTCTGCAGGTAACACCTGATCACCTGTGACTCCTAGCAGCATCAATCCTAAGCCATTGTTTCCCTCCGGAACCTTGGCATTGTATGTAGGTCTTGGAAGGTTTTTAGCTTTATAGATTTGATTGATTTTTTGGTCAATCTCATCTTCTAGTCCATTCGCCTTGATATAAACTTCGCATTGTTGATCTATGGCAGCATTCATGAAAAATGCTGTCATGGTAGCCGCAGGACCATTTATAGTCATTGACACAGAGGTCATTGGATCTACTAAGTTAAAGCCAGAGTAGAGCTTCTTTGCGTCGTCCAAACAGCAAACACTAACACCTGAATTTCCTATTTTACCATAGATATCGGGACGGTGATCCGGGTCTTCTCCATACAATGTCACCGAGTCAAAGGCAGTAGAAAGACGCTTAGCGTCTGTATCCTTGGATACATAGTGGAAGCGTTTATTGGTACGCTCTGGTCCGCCTTCGCCAGCAAACATCCTTGTTGGATCCTCTCCTTCTCTTTTAAATGGAAAAACTCCTGCGGTGTATGGAAACTTACCTGGAACATTTTCCCGCAATCCCCATTTCAAAATGTCGCCCCAAGCTTCATATTTAGGCAAGGAAACCTTTGGGATTTTGGAGTCAGAAAGTGACATGGAGAAAGTTTTAATCTTGATCTCCTTATCTCTCACTTTGAAAATATAATAGTCTTCACCGTATTTGGCTGCTTCTGCGGGCCATTCCTCCAACCACTTTTTATTCTTTGGATCAAATTCAAGTTCTACCTGCTCGTATACTTCCTGAAGTTCTTTGATCAGACGATCCTTATCCTCCACTTTCGTATTTTCTATGGCTTCAATAGACTTGGTGATGCTGTAAAGCTGCTGAGCGATCTCCTTTTGCTCCTCCACCCAGACATCGTAGTTTCTATTGATTTCAGAGATTTCAGACAGATATCTAGTTCTCGCAGGAGGAATAATATAAATCTTCTCAGAGCTACCAGCCGTCAATTCAAAATCACTTTCCATCTCTGGATGACTCTTTGCAATCTTTGAAATAAGCGTACGATACAACTGATTCATCCCAGGATCATTGAACTGAGAGGCAATGGTGCCAAAAACCGGCAAGTCCTCATCCTTGGCTTCCCAAAGGTTATGATTTCGTTTAAATTGCTTCTTCACATCACGAATCGCATCTAAAGCTCCACGCTTATCAAACTTGTTCAGCGCAATCACATCAGCAAAATCAAGCATATCGATCTTCTCTAATTGAGATGCTGCGCCGTATTCAGGAGTCATCACATAGAGTGAAAGATCTGAATGCTCAATAATCTCCGTATCAGATTGACCAATTCCAGAAGTCTCCAAAATCACCATATCAAACCCAGCAGCTTTCACCGTATCCACCGCATCTTGGACATATCTGGATAGCGCAAGATTTGATTGCCTAGTGGCCAATGAGCGCATATACACACGAGGATGATGAATCGCATTCATGCGAATTCTATCACCAAGTAAGGCTCCACCTGTTTTTCGCTTAGATGGGTCAACTGATATGATAGCCAATGTTTTATCTTCGAAGTCCATAATGAACCTTCGAACTAATTCATCTACCAAAGAAGACTTTCCGGCACCACCGGTTCCTGTGATTCCTAGTACAGGAGTTTTACATTCTTTACTTTGTTTTCTAACTTTTTCTAGAAGCTGGGTGGAGTTTTCCGGGAAATTTTCGAAAGCCGAAATGGCTCTTGCCACATGCTCTTTACTCTTCACTCCAAGTACAAAACCTTCCGGTAGCTCATCTCCAATGGCGAAATCACATTGACTTACTAAGTCATTGATCATTCCCTGCAATCCCATGGAGCGTCCATCGTCCGGCGCATAAATTCTAGTAATCCCATACTCATGCAGTTCCTTGATCTCTTCAGGGAGGATTGTTCCTCCCCCTCCACCAAAAATCTTAACATGTGCGGCTCCCTTTTCACGAAGCAAGTCATACATGTATTTGAAAAACTCTACATGCCCACCTTGATAAGATGTAATTGCGATTGCCTGCACATCTTCTTGAATCGCACAATCAACGATCTCCTGTACAGATCGATTATGACCTAAATGTATTACCTCACAGCCGGTTGACTGTATGATACGGCGCATGATATTAATCGCAGCATCATGCCCGTCAAACAATGAGGCAGCAGTAACAATTCTAATGTGATTTTTGGGTTTATAGCTCTCAGGAATCGTAGTCATGGAGTTGGTTTAGCTAGATGTAGTTTTCTATTTTCATGAGCAAAACAGGCTTCAAACCCATTTTCTCAGCAGACAAATATAGTAATTTTAAAGGGGCTTCACTTCCGCGATTGGGTGAAAAACAAAATATTATTTGGCTTAATTGATTCATAAATTTTCTACGCTAATCTATTTTTTGATAATTTTTCCGACCTTGGAATCTGTCCATTACTAGTTTACTACTCTTAATTTTTACTGCCATGATCAACTATGTCACGCCAGAAATTGCTGTTTCTTCTATCCAGAGTCATCAACGAGTATTTATCCATGGAAGTGCAGCGACACCGACGACTCTACTTCATGCGTTGGCTGACAGAAAAGATGAACTCAATAACGTTGAAATAGTCGCCATTACTACCTTGGGAGATATGCCTTTAGTTTCTGATGACTGTAAAAAGAGCTTTTACATGAATTCTCTTTTTGTATCACAAAATGTGCGAGGGGCTGTCAATTCTGAGCATGGGGGGTATGTTCCAATTTTTCTAAGTGAAATCGGTCATCTTTTCCGGCAAAATATTCTCAAAATAGATATTGCCATTGTGCAGGTTTCGGAGCCAGATGCACATGGATTTTGCTCACTTGGGACTTCTGTGGATGTAGCCAAGCCTGCCGTGGAAACTGCTCGGACTATCATAGCGCAAGTGAACAAGCAAATGCCAAGAACGCATGGAGATGGGCAAATTCATATCTCGAAATTTCATGCGGCAATTTATGTGGATGAGCCACTTCCTGTGGTAAATTATGGTGAAAAGATAACAGAAATAGAGCGCCAAATTGGAAACCATTGTGCTTCCCTGATCGAAGACAGATCTACACTGCAAATGGGAATCGGTGCTATCCCGGATGCTGTGCTAGATTCACTAAAGCAGCATAAGGACCTTGGAATTCATACAGAAATGTTTTCAAATGGAATCTTGGGACTTCTCAAATCCGGTGCTATTACCAATAAATACAAGAAAAAACACCCCGGTAAAATAGTCTCTTCTTTCGTCACTGGCTCGAAAGAATTATACGATGCCATAGATGATAATCCTGAATTTTCATTCCATGAAGCCGCCTATTTGAATGATACTGCTGTCATTCGTAAGAACCCTAAAGTCATCTCCATCAACAGTTGCGTAGAAATGGATCTCACAGGCCAGGTATGCGCAGATTCCATTGGTAGCTATCAATACTCCGGTGTAGGCGGGCAAATGGACTTCATGCGCGGTGCTTCACTTTCTGAAGGAGGCAAGCCCATTATGGCCATGACTTCGGCTACTCGAACAGGAACTTCCAAAATAGTCCCTTTCCTAAAAGAAGGTGCTGGCGTGGTCACCACAAGAGCGCACATGCAATACGTGGTGACGGAGTACGGTATGGTCAATCTTTATGGTAAAAACTTACGTCAGCGTGCTTATGAGCTGATGAAAATCGCTCATCCCGAGCACAGAGAAACTCTCGAAAAAGCTATCGTAGAGAGGTTCGGCAGTTTTATTTACCCTTTTCGATAAAATCAAGGCAAATTGATTCAGTTAGTTTTGATTTATTCCGCTTCTCTCTAGATTAGCAAACTAAAAACAACCCAAAACAGCTAATGACTTCTAAACAATACGCCTTTTTTATCTCAATCACAGCTGCATTGGGCGGCTTTTTGTTTGGATTTGATACTGCAGTAATATCAGGTGCAGAGCGAGCCATTCAGGATATTTGGAAATTAAATGATCTCACACATGGTCTTGCCATAGCAATGGCGCTTTATGGTACCGTAATCGGCGCCTTGTTTGGAGGTATCCCAGCAGATAAATTTGGGAGAAAAAAGAGTTTACTCTGGATTGGAGCCCTGTATCTAATCTCTGCAATTGGATCAGGAATGGCTCCAGATGAGTATTCCTTTATGTTTTTTAGATTCATTGGGGGCTTGGGAGTTGGTGCTTCTTCCGTCGTTGCTCCTATGTATATCTCTGAAATAGCGCCTGCCAAAAACAGAGGATTACTCGTAGCACTTTATCAATTCAATATCGTGTTTGGTATCCTGATGGCTTATTTGTCAAACTACCTGATAGGCACAGCGGAAATTGCAAACGACTGGCGCTGGATGCTTGGGATGGAGGCAGTTCCTGCGTTGATTTATACTGTAATGATATTCAAAATACCGGAAAGTCCACGCTGGCTAATTGCCAAGTTCAACGATCAGGTAAAAGCAAGAGAAATCCTAACCAGAACTGATCCAGAGGGAGTAGATGAAGCTATTCGACTGGCAATAATTGAAGAACAAACTATCAAACAGAAAGGAAGTTTTGCAGCTTTATTCAGCAGAGCGTTTTTATCCACCACCATGCTGGCAATATTTATCGCCTTTTTCAACCAAGTTTCCGGCATCAACGCAATCATATATTTTGCTCCAAGAATCTTTGAAATGGCAGGCATCTCAACCGAATCAGCGCTTTTCTCCACTATTGGAATAGGCGTGGTGAATCTGCTGGCGACCTTTGTTGGATTGTATTTGATAGATAGAATCGGTAGAAAAAAGCTAATGTACATCGGGTCGATGGGCTATATCCTTTCTCTTTCTCTTATGGCCTACAATTTTCTAGTAGGAGGAATTGACAACTTCTGGTTACCTATATTTATTTTTACGTTTATAGCCTCCCATGCGGTAGGTCAAGGAGCCGTGATTTGGGTTTTCATTTCTGAGGTTTTCCCCAATGAACTCCGCGCATATGGTCAATCCATCGGAAGTTTTACCCACTGGATATTCGCTGCAGTGATTGCCAACGTCTTTCCATATTTTGCCAATCAATTTGGACCAGGATATATTTTTGCTTTTTTCGCTTTGATGATGGTTTGGCAGTTACTCTGGGTGAAATACAAAATGCCAGAAACCAAGGGAAGATCCTTAGAAGAAATTCAACAAGACTTACATAATACCAATGCAGCATAAAGTAGTCATATTCGGAGAGATGCTTTGGGATTGCTTACCATCTGGTCCAGTACCTGGCGGAGCCCCTATGAACGTTACGCTTAATCTCCACCAGCTTGGGCTGAAATCAAGATTAATCTCCGCCATAGGCAATGATATTGACGGACAAAAGCTTCTAGACTTTTTAGAAACGTTTAACCTACCAGTTGATCTGATTCAGGTAAATGAAGAGCATGAAACCTCAAAAGTTTTGGTAAATGACGACGATCCCGAGAATATCAAGTACACCATCGTCTCTCCAGTGGCTTGGGATTTTATCCAGTGGAATAATGAAATAGATGAGGCTGTTGCTACTTCGGATGCTTTTGTCTTTGGAACACTTGGAGTTCGAAACTCTGCAAGTCTAACAACCTTACTCAGGTTACTTCATCATAAAACCTTACGCATCTTTGATGCGAATTTTCGTCCTCCCTTTTATGATTTTGAGATCATAGAAAACTTATTGGGTTTTACAGATATTCTAAAAATCAACGAGGATGAGTTAGAGATTTTTGCGGATTATTTTAATGTATCGCCAAATATAGAAAGCGTCTGTAACTACTTGGATGAGCATTATCCGATGGATTTGATCTGCGTTACACTAGGTTCGAAAGGAGCCTTAATCTATAAAGGCGGTAAAATAGTCTCTCATAAAGGATACAAAGTACAAGTCGCGGACAGCATCGGTGCAGGAGATGCGTTTTTGAGTGGCTTTATCAAAACCTATTTGGAAAAATATCCATTAGATCAGGTTTTGGACTTCGCCTGTAAACTTGGAGCTTTTGTAGCAAGCAAAAAAGGTGGGACACCGAGGTATGAGGTTTCTGATATATAAAGTATTCAGTCGCAGTATTCAGTCCTATGTAGAATATAGAGTAACACTGAACACTGACCAGTGAGACTGAAAACTAAATCCTAAAACCCACTTTTAATCGTCTCAGCAATCTCCGACAGTTCATCCTTACTTAATTTCAGCTTAGGACGATTGAAATTAATATCATCAATACTTCTTAGCGGTACTAGGTGCACGTGTACATGGGGAACTTCCAATCCAATCACAGCGACACCTACACGAGTGCACTTTATCGTTTTATCTATGGCTTTTGCTACTTGCTGCGCAAAAAGATGTAATCCTGAAAGTACTTCAGGTTTCAAATCAAAAATGTAATCTACTTCCTGTTTGGGAACCACCAACACATGTCCTTTGACCAAAGGCATGATATCTAGAAAAGCAATGTAATTTTCATCCTCGGCTACGATGTGACCGGGAATTTCTCGATTGATTATTTTTGTGAATATTGATGCCATAATCTGTAAAAATAAAAATCCCGACGTATGCCGGGATTAGTTTTAGAAAGTAATATCTAATATTTCGAATTGTAGAGTTCCTGCTGGAGCTTTTACTTCAGCGATATCTCCCACCTTTTTTCCTACTAGGCCTTTTCCAAACGGAGAACCCAAGGAAATTTTGCCTGCTTTCAAATCAGCCTCCTGCTCAGATACCAAGGTGTAGCTGACGGTCATTCCATTCTTAACATTTTTGATTTTGACAGTAGTCAATATCCCAACTTTGGAAGTATCCAACTGAGAGCTATCCAAAACTCTAGCATTACCTACTACAGCCTCTAACTTGGCGATCTTAAGCTCCAAGTGACCTTGGGCGTCCTTTGCCGCATCATATTCTGCATTCTCACTCAGGTCGCCTTTATCTCTTGCCTCTGCAATCTGCAGGGAAATATCAGTTCTCCCTTTAGTTTTAAGCATTTGAAGTTCGTCCTTCAATCTCTTTAGGCCCTCTTCAGTATAATATTGTATTTCTCCCATAATCTACTCTGTTATAAGCTACAAAAACAAAGTAACGGTCGCAAGACGTGACCGTTACCTTGTTTTTAGCTTGAATTTGATGAACAAAGATAGCAAAAGCTTTGAAACAAAGCAAAGCATGGTTTCTTGTCACACGCTTTTAAAAACCCAATTAACAGGCCGTAAACGCCTTTTTAATCCTTTTGGCTAAAACTTTATTAATCTTCTCGTAGGATTCAAAAGTCCAGCCGGCCACATGTGGACTAAACAACACATTATCTCTTGCCGCCAATTTCTCAAACTCAGCCTTTTGCTCAGGAGTAAACTTTTGAAACTTCTCATTTTCCAAAACATCCAGCAATGCTCCTCGCAAAATCCCTTGATCAAGTGCTTCATTCAACGTCTTAAAACTGACCACTTCTCCCCTAGCTGTATTAATCAGCCAAAAAGGTTTAGCGAAACTTTGCAGCTCTTTTAGTGTAAAAAAATTCTTGGTCTCAGGAGTAAGCGGAACATGAATACTCAGGATATCAGCTTCGGCTTTCAACTTTTCCCACATCACTTCTTGGACGAAATCATCAGCAAAGTCCAACTTGTACTTATCATATGCCAGAATATTTACATGAAATCCTCTAAGTCTATGAGCAAATGACTTGCCCATATTTCCAAATCCCATGATCCCAACGGTCTTACCCATCAGCTCATGACCACGATTTCCTTCTCGATCCCAGATACCCTTTCGAACTTCCTGATCAGCATTTTTTACATTATTAAAAAGTGCCAAAAGCATCCCCACAGCATGCTCTGCTACTGCATCCCGATTTCCTTTGGCTGCATGGAAAAGCTTGATACCCTTTTCCTCCATATACTCCAAATCAATTTTATCTAACCCCGCTCCTGCTCTTCCTATGAATTTAAGGTTGGTAGCTTTCTCCAACAGCTCTCGATCCATAGGAGTTTTGGAACGAATGATCAATCCATCATATTCAGCGACGGTTTCTACAATTTCCTCTCGTGTGATTTCCGGAGAATACTCGACTTCATGTCCTTCTTTCTGAAGTAGGGGCATGATACTTTCGTGCATTTCGTCAATGATAAGAATCTTCATTTTTCTACTAATTATATGTGCAAAAGTGACATAGCTACCAAAAAGTAAACAGCAAGACCTATCAGATCATTTGCTGTTGTGATAAAAGGTCCAGAGGCCAAAGCAGGATTAATCCCTATTTTATCCAGTATGATCGGTGTGATTGTTCCCATAAAGGAAGCAAGAAGTACGACTGAAAATAGGGCTATTGAGACTACCATGGCAAATGATACGTCGGTTTTATAAAACAGCACGACCACACCAAAGACAAATGTGGCCAGAATCAATCCATTTAAAATCGCTACTAAAAGCACTTTCAGAAATCTTTTGGCCATGGAATCATCAAAAATAGATTTACTGGCAAGAGACTGCACGACTATAGAGGAAGTCTGAATCCCTACATTCCCGCCAGTTGCAGTGATCAACGGGATGAAAAAGGCAAGTGCAGTAACCTTACTTAGCCCTTCTTCAAAAAAGCCAATAAATCCAGCACCAAGTAGTCCACCGCAAATTCCTATCAGTAGCCAAGGGAGTCTAGCCTTGGAAAGCTTGATAACACTGTCATACTCATCGACGGTATCAGATATACCTGTCATTGCCTGAATATCTTCCTCGGCTTCCTCACGGATTACATCTAGAATATCATCGACTGTAATTCTCCCAACCAACTTATTCTTACTATTTACCACTGGTAGTGATTCCAAATCATACTTTCGCATGACCTCAGCCACCTCTTCCTGATCCATGTAAGTAGGCACTGAGATCACTTCTTCCTCGTAGATATCTTCAATTTTGGTTTCGTCTGAAGCCAGTACGATGCGCTTCAGCGATACAATTCCCATCAATTGCTGTCGATTATTCACAACAAAAATGGAATAGATCTTACTTACATTTTCTGCTTGTCGCCGAATCTCATTGATAGTCTGAACGACATTCCAGTTTTTATTGGCCCGGATATATTCCTTTGCCATAATACCACCGGCAGTGTCTTCATCGTAGCGTAGGAGTTCGAGGATTTGATCTGATTTTACCTTATCCTGGAAATGACTGATAATATCTTCCCGTTCTCTTTCGAGAAAAAGGTTTAAAATATCGGCACCATCATCCGAGTCCATCAACTCAATCAGATTAGCCATTTCCTGTACTTCCAACTCCTTCAGTACCCGATGCTGATTAGTCGCTTCCAGCTCTATAATAATATCAGCCGCCAATTGCGCATCCAATACCCGCAGCACAAAGATTGACTCAGACATGGACAACTCATCGAGCAAGGCAGCAATATCAGCCACATTGACCCCATCAAGCGACTCTTGAATGAAGTTCAAGTCCTCTGCTTCAATTGCCTGCTGTAGGCTTTCTAAGTACTCCTTCGAAAGTTCAAACTGCTTAATGATTTCCACGGGAAGCTTCGATAGTTTGGGTTAAAAATATGAATTCTGCTACGTCCAATTGCTCGGCGCGCAAATTCAAAATAGGATTTGAATTAAACTCCTCAGGAAGATTAAAAGGCTTGAGACAGTTGCGAAGAGTTTTTCTTCTATTACCAAATCCTGCCTTAACAACCTGTTTGAAAAGCTTTTCGTTGCAATCTAATTTATCAGTGGCATTTCTAGTAAGCCGAATAACACCAGAATTGACTTTCGGAGGCGGGTCAAATACATGCGGAGGAACGGTAAACAGATATTCTATATCGTAAAAAGCCTGAAGTAATACAGACAAAATTCCATAGTCTTTATTTCCTTTTGGCGAAGCAATGCGTTCAGCGACTTCCTTCTGAAGCATGCAAACTACCTCAGTCACTTGATCTTTTACCTCCAGAACTTTAAAGAAAATCTGGGAGGAAATATTGTAGGGAAAATTACCTGCGATGGCAAACTTATCGGTAAAGACTTCTTCAAGATTCATTTTGAGGAAATCTCCTTCGATAATCTTATCTCCAAGTTCAGGATATTTTTTGTGTAGGTAAACTATAGATTCTTTATCAATATCGATTAGATATAAATCCAGATTTCCCTTCATCAGGAAATCCGTCAGCACACCCATACCAGGTCCTATTTCCAGAACCTTAGCTACTTCGTTGTGCCCTTTGACCGCTTGCGCTATTTGCTCCGCAATACTCAAATCGGTCAAAAAATGCTGTCCCAAGTGTTTCTTGGCTTTGACCTTTTCCATCGGTTAGCTCAGATAAATTTTTATAAATTGCAATCTCAAAATTAAGAGAATAATTCTAAAGGACTAGCTTACACGAGGAGGCTTGACCAAACCTTAACACCTAGTCCACATTATACTTTATATGCATCAACGAAAGATCAAACCCATTATCGGAATAAGCATTGGCGACCTAAACGGAATAAGTGTAGAAGTCACCATGAAGGCCTTACTAGACAATAGAACATACAAGTCATTTACCCCGCTGATATACGCGCATGGTAAAGCGCTGACTTTTTATAGGAAACAGCTTGGCCTTGACGATTTCAATTTTGCTCAGATCAGAAGCATAGATGAGATTCAGCACAAGCGCATCAATGTAATCAATGTATCGGAAGAATGTCCCGAGGTAATTCCAGGAGTAGAAACTCAGGAAGCAGGGAAATTTGCTTTGGAAGCATTGAAAATGGCTGTAGCTGATCTGAAGGAAGGAAAAATACAGGCTTTAGTAACTGCCCCATTAAATAAAAACAACGTCAATTCTGAAGAACTGCACTTTGTAGGACATACCGAATTCATCACTCAGGCAGTAGGATCAAAAGAAAGTTTGATGCTAATGGTTGCCGAGCAATTTCGAGTGGGATTGGTTACGGGTCATGTGCCTTTGGCAAAAGTGGCTGAAAATGTCACGCAAGAGCGAATCATCCAAAAAGCCAATATTCTTCTCAAAACCTTAGAAAAAGACTTTGGTATCAATAAGCCAAAGATTGCCATTTTAGGACTAAACCCTCACGCGGGTGAAGACGGTCTTTTAGGCGAAGAAGAAGAGCAAATTATCAAACCTGCAGTTCATGCCTTGAAAGACCAGAACAAAATGGTTTTTGGTCCCTATCCAGCAGATGGATTCTTCGGAATGGCCCACCAGACTAAGTTTGATGGTATTTTGGCAATGTACCATGACCAAGGGTTGGTACCCTTTAAATCCATGGCATTCAGCACGGGAGTCAACTTCACCGCTGGATTACCCGTAGTAAGAACTTCGCCTGATCACGGCACTGCTTATAATATAGCAGGAAAAAACATCGCAGATGAAGGCTCTATGAGAGCAGCAATTTTCCTGGCAGCAGACATTATTCAACAACACAACCCGCAGGAATCAGAGGATTGAGAAGGAAAAACGGAGATTTATTGAACAGAACCAAAGATTATTTCAAAATCTCTTTCATCCTTTTATAATAATTCACTATTTTTGCGGTCTTAAATCGAGAGGAGGTATCGTGAAATTCTGGCGAACATTTGATATTGAGGTCATTAAGTTCCTCGAAGGCATCCACGAAATTGACTTCGAAATTGGAGATTCATTTTTCCAACACTTCGAAGACAACGAACTTGTAGAAAAAGGCAATTTGATCGTACGGATCAAAATGAAAGTCGGAGCCAACTTAATTGAAATGGATTTTCATATTGCGGGGAAAGTAACCTTGACTTGCGATAGAAGTCTGGAGCCTTTTGAACAGCCGTTGGACTTCCATGAAAAAATGATTTATAAGTTTGGTGCTGAGGAAAAAGAAATTGACGAAGATGTAATCATGATTACTCGTGATACACCGAAAGTCAATGTTGCTCAGCTGATTTACGAATTTATTTTATTGGCTTTGCCTCTAAAAAAGATTCACCCCGATTATAGAAATGAAATGGATGATGAGGAATACGAAGGAGAAGGAATCTACGCTTATATAGATGGGCAAGATTCGGACGACTCAGAAGATTCAGATTCCAGCGAAGATAATAAACCAGTTGATCCTAGATGGGATCTTTTAAAAAAGTTAAAAAACAAGGAATAATCATAAACCACGCATAAAATGGCACATCCTAAACGAAAAATTTCGAAAACCAGAAGAGATAAGAGAAGAACTCATTACAAATTAGAGGCTCCAGGTTTGGCTAAATGTCCTACTACAGGCGAAATGCACCTTCCACACAGAGCTTTCTGGTTGGACGGTAAATTGTACTACAAAGGACAAGTTATCATTGAGAAAGAAATATTGGCTTAATCAGTCATCTGAATATTATAAAAATCCATTCGCTAATTGCGAATGGATTTTTTTTTAGCCCTAATTAAAACAGCTTGTTAATCAAGCCTATTACCTTCCATTAATGGATTTCTTTTGGTAGAGAATGACAATTGTAATATTTTTGCCTTCCTTACAGGATAGAATACATCCATAACAAATAGTTTTAGATGATTGTAAATTGATCATCTTACCTTAAACCAAGCATAATGGACAAACTCAGAGCCATGATCACCGGAATACAAGGTTACGTTCCGGAATACAGGTTGACCAACAAAGAACTTGAGGAGCTCGTGGAGACAAACGACGAGTGGATAGTCTCAAGAACTGGCATAAAAGAAAGAAGAATACTTAAAGGAGAAGATCAAGGAACATCTGTAATGGGTGCTGCAGCGGTAAAAGGTTTGTTAGAAAAAACAGGCATAGACCCTTTAGATGTAGATTTGATTATTTGTGCCACTGTCACACCCGACATGCCTTTTCCTGCTACTGCAAATATCATTGCTGATATGGTTGGAGCTAAAAACAGCTTCAGCTTTGACATAGGAGCCGCTTGTTCAGGCTTTCTTTATGCTTTGCAAATGGGTAGCCAATTCATACAAACTGGAACGCACAAGAAAGTAATTGTAGTAGGCGCTGATAAAATGTCTTCTATCGTCAATTATAAAGACAGAACAACGTGTATACTTTTTGGAGATGGTGCAGGGGCAGTAATGCTAGAGCCAACAACTGAAGATCTAGGAATAGTGGACGCTATCCTCAAATCAGATGGTTCTGGAGCGCCATTCTTACATATGAAAGCTGGAGGAAGTCGAAGACCAGCTACTCATGAAACGTTAGATGCCGATGAGCATTTTGCTTTTCAAGAAGGTTCTTCAGTTTTCAAGTTTGCTGTCACCAATATGGCAGACGTCAGCGCAGAGATTATGGAGAAAAATGGATTGACTAGCGATGATATCGCTTGGCTTGTACCTCACCAAGCAAACCTTAGAATTATCAATGCCACGGCCAATCGCATGGGAATCGGATCAGATAAGGTGATGATGAATATTGAAAAGTACGGTAACACTACTGCTGCGACAATCCCGCTTTGCCTTTGGGACTATGAAAGTCATTTGAAGAAGGGTGACAATTTGGTATTAGCTGCTTTTGGGGGTGGATTCACTTGGGGATCTATCTATTTGAAGTGGGCCTATGACCCGAAATAAGTTAAAATAAATAACACGATAATACTATATGGCTAGTACTGCAGATTTTAAAAACGGACTTTGTTTGGTCATGAACAATGACATCTACACGATTACAGAGTTTCAGCATGTCAAACCTGGAAAGGGCCCTGCATTTGTAAGAACAAAAATGAAAGGCATCACCTCAGGCAAAACACTTGATAAAACATTCAGTGCTGGGGAAAAGGTAGAAACAGCCAGAGTGGAAAAAAGACCACATCAGTTTCTATACAAAGATGACTTGGGTTTTCACTTCATGGATACCAACACGTTTGAGCAAATTACGCTACAAGAAAACCTGCTGGAAAGAGCTAATTTGATGAAAGACGGTCAACTTTGTGATATTTTGATTCACGACGAAACAGAAACTCCCCTTGCTGTGGAGCTACCACCTTTCGTGGAGTTAATGATCACTTACACAGAGCCAGGAATCAAAGGAGATACAGCTACAAATGCTTTAAAACCAGCAACTGTAGAAACTGGAGCTACTGTAATGGTACCTTTATTTGTAGAGCAGGATATCATGATCAAGGTTGATACTCGCGACGGTTCTTACTCAGAAAGAGTAAAATAAGTAACTTAGGCTGTGTGATTTTCTTAAATTACACAGCTTTATTCTTTTTAACCCATTTATAAAATTGCCTTTTGGCACATCTAACTAATAGACCTATGAAAGCAAAAGAGATTCAGGAGTTGATCGATTACATCTCCAATTCTGGTTTGGCGGAAGTTAAAATCAAGACTGACGAGTTTGAACTTTCTATTAAAAAATATGCTGATTCTTCAGCTCAGAGAATGGTAGAAGTATCCGCACCTGCTCCGGTAGCAGCACCAACACCTTCACCTGCTCCTGCTGCAGCGCCTGCTCCGGCGGCATCCCCCGCTCCTGCTGAGGCTCCTTCAAACTTAGTAGAGATCAAATCTCCAATGATTGGAACCTTCTACCTTACATCAAGCCCAGATGCTGATCCATTTGTAGCTGTTGGTGATTCCGTAAAAGCAGGAGAAACAGTTTGTATCATAGAAGCAATGAAGCTTTTCAATGAGATCGAATCAGAAATTTCCGGTAAAATCGTCAAAATCTTGGTGAGCAACTCTACTCCAGTAGAATATGATCAGCCGTTGTTCCTTGTAGATCCAGCAGGTTAATTTTTTCACCCAAAATAAAAAGCTGTGTTTAAAAAAATACTAATTGCCAATAGAGGTGAAATTGCCCTAAGAATCATCCGCACCTGTAAGGAGATGGGGATAGAAACTGTAGCAGTTTATTCCACTGCGGATAAAGACAGTTTACATGTCAGATTTGCTGATGAAGCTGTGTGCATAGGTCCGGCACCGAGCCGAGAATCCTATCTAAACATCCCAAGAATTATTGCTGCTGCAGAAATCACAAATGCCGATGCAATTCATCCTGGTTATGGATTCCTTTCAGAAAATGCTGAATTTTCTAAAATCTGTGAAGAATACGGGATCAAATTCATTGGTGCCAGCGCCGAGATGATCAATCAAATGGGTGATAAAGCTACGGCTAAAGCAACCATGAAAGCTGCTGGCGTTCCTACTATCCCAGGTTCTGAAGGGATCTTAGAGACAATGGAACAAGGAATCAAGCTAGCCAATGAAATGGGCTATCCTGTTATTCTAAAAGCAACTGCCGGTGGTGGTGGACGTGGTATGCGGATTGTGAAGGAACAAGCGGGATTCAAGAAAGCTTGGGATGACGCAAGAATGGAATCAGGCGCTGCATTCGGAAATGATGGCCTCTATCTTGAGAAATACGTAGAAGAACCACGCCATATTGAGATCCAAGTTATTGGAGACAAAACTGGAAAAGCATGTCATCTATCTGAGCGTGATTGCTCAATCCAAAGAAGACACCAGAAACTGGTCGAAGAAACCCCTTCCCCATTCATCACGGATGAGTTGAGAGAAGAAATGGGTAAAGCTGCCATCAAAGGAGCCGAAGCTATTGGATACGAAGGTGCAGGAACTGTAGAGTTTTTGGTTGATAAGCACCGCAACTTCTTCTTTATGGAGATGAATACCCGTATTCAGGTAGAGCATCCAATCACTGAGGAGGTTACTGATTTTGACTTGATCAAAGAACAAATCAAAGTAGCTGCAGGTGAAACAATCTCAGGAAGAAATTACTATCCTAAGCTTTATGCGATGGAATGTAGAATCAATGCGGAAGATCCTTCCCATGGCTTCAGACCTAGCCCAGGAAAAATCCAGAACCTGCATATTCCAGGTGGGCGTGGCGTAAGAATCGACTCTCATGTTTATGCAGGATATATAATCCCTCCTAACTATGACTCCATGATTGCAAAGCTGATCGTGAGTGGCCAATCTAGGGAGGAAGTAATCGTGAGGATGAAAAGAGCACTAGAAGAGTTCGTGATCGACGGTATCAAAACCACCATTCCTTTTCATATCGCATTATTAGAAGATGAGCAATTCAAAGCAGGAAATTTCACGACTAAGTTCCTGGAAGACTTTGACTTCTCTGTGATTAAAGGATAATTCGAAATACTTACATTAAACAAAAAAAGCTGCCCATCTGGACAGCTTTTTTTGTTTAGAGAAACTATTGCTATTTCAAATTAAAAATCCGATACAGGTTTTTTCTAAAAATCACGAAACAATCTTCTATTAAATAATATTTTAGACAAAGTTAATTTCCTTTCATTAAAAAAGAATGAGAATATTCTTCTAATCATGACGGCTTTTCTTCAAATTATCACTAGTTTGAAAACGATTTAACTATCGAATTGACCCAGAAATGACTTATCCTACTATTAATAGACTTCTTGCGTTTGCCTGCATTGGATTTACGATTTTTAGTTGTAACCAAAAGGAATCCAGTGAAATACTAATTTCGGAAATCGATCAGGTCAGCTACAACTTTCATATACGACCTATTCTTTCTGACAAATGCTTCGCTTGTCACGGACCTGACGCAAATAAGCGGGAATCAGAACTTCGCTTAGATACAGAAGCAGGAGCATATGCAGCTTTAAAAGATGATCCCAGCCAGTTTGTCATTAAGCCAGGAAACTTAGAAGAATCAACCGTCTATCATAGAATCACCTCTGAAGATCCGGGAGAGTTGATGCCTCCGCCAGAGTCAAATCTTGCACTATCAGAAACAGAGATTCAACTGATTAAAAAATGGATTGAGCAAGGAGCTAAATACGAACCACATTGGGCTTTCGTAGCTCCTGAAAAATCTCCATTACCTGAGGAAACGGATTGGACGACAAATGAAATTGATCGCTTTGCCTTGAAGAAAATGACCGAAAAAGGTCTTCAACCAAATCCAGAAGCTAAACCTCATGAACTAATTAAAAGAGCAAGTTTAGATCTCACAGGATTACCTCCTAGCCCAGAAGTTTTGGATAGATTTGGTGATTTCTCTGGCGATCTGACTTATGAGGATCTATTGGATGGATTGCTATCTGATCCGGGATTTGGAGAAAAAATGGCAATTATCTGGATGGATATATCCAGATATTCAGATAGTTACGGGTATCAGGATGACAATATCCGAACGCAATGGCCTTACCGTGACTGGGTGATTCATGCGTTCAACGAGAACATGTCTTATGATCAATTTATCACTTGGCAGCTTGCAGGAGATCTTTTGCCGAATGCCAATAAGGAGCAAATTTTAGCAACAGCTTTCAACAGAAATCATAAATACACTGAAGAAGGTGGCGTAATCGATGAAGAGTATAGAATCGAATATGTGCTTGACAAAACGAATACGGTAAGCAAAGGCCTACTGGGTATCACCATGGAATGTGCCCAGTGTCATGATCACAAATATGATCCTTTCTCCCAGAAGGAATATTATGAGATGTTCGCCTTTTTCAACAATACACCTGAGAAAGGCTACCAAGGCGATGTTTCTCAATCCAAACCTGCCAAAACTCCTATTCTATGGGTTGATCAGGAAGACCTTTCGGGAGTAATGAGCTTCATTAACTACGCTGACACTTCTAAATTAAGTGTTTCAGTGATGGGAGAATTGGATGAGCAGCGCCCAACTTACATCCTTGATCGAGGCGTCTATGATGCTCCTACAGTGGAAGTTGAGCCCTCTACGCCAAGTTCGATAATGAAATTTCCAGATGATCTGGAAGAGAACCGACTTGGATTAGCTAAATGGATGACTGCAAGAGAGAACCCACTTACCGCACGAGTATTTGTCAATCTGATGTGGCAGGAAATTTTCGGACAGGGAATCGTCAAATCTGCAGGTGACTTTGGCATGCAGGGAGATCTTCCTACTCACCCAGAGTTGTTGGATTGGCTTGCTGTAGATTTTATAGAAAATGGTTGGGATATCAAGAGATTAATGAAGCAAATACTGACTTCTTCTACCTATAAGCAAAGCGCTATCATTAAAGACAAACACCTTAAGACTGATCCTGAAAATCTCTACTTGGCTAGAGCTCCTAGACTTAGATTACCGGCAGAAAATATTCAGGATTTAGTGTTAGCAAGTAGTGGCTTACTTGTTAGAAAACTGGGAGGACCTAGCGTAAAACCCTATATGCCTGAAGGAATATGGGAAGCAGCTACTTCCGGAAGAGGTGTATTGGCAACATATGTTCAGGATAAAGGTGACAAACTCTACAGAAGAGGTCTATATAATTTCATCAAATTAACAGTTCCACCCCCAAAGGCTATCATTTTCGATTCTAGTAATCGGGACCGATGTGAAATTGGCAGAAGTAGAACAAATACACCCTTACAAGCATTGGTGATGATGAATGACCCAATGATTTTGGAAGCATCTCGTGTGCTGGCAGGTAAGATGTGGGAAGAAAATAGAGAGGAAGAAAAAGCAATTGCTACTTCCTTCAAACGTATTGTGTGTAGGGATTTGACCTCCAAGGAAAAGTCCATTCTCCTCTCCTACTATGAAGATCAATTGGAAAGATTTAAAGAAAACCCAGACCAGATAGTTTCATCTTTAAGTGTTGGAGAATATCCTTTGGAAGAAAAAAACATAAATCCGGAAACTGCAGCGCTCATGCAAGTGATCGTGAGCATTTACAATCTGGAAGAAACCATTACCAAGAGCTGATATGGAAAAGGAAATATTAGAAGAGGGACTGAATCACAACCGCAGAAAATTTCTCTCCAGGCTCAGTCTTGGAGTTGGAAGTCTGGCATTAGGTTCCCTATTAGTACCAGATCTTTTCTCAGGAAAATCTGAAGCAGAAGAAGCAATGATGAATGCTTTGCCTCATTTTGCACCTAAGGCAAAACGAGTGATTTATCTGTTCCAAAATGGGGCTCCAAGTCAACTGGAGTCGTTTGATTACAAGCCTGAGTTAATAAAAAGAATGGGAGAAGAACTTCCTGAATCCATTCGTGGAACACAGCGACTTACGGGAATGACTGCTGGTCAATCCTCCTTTCCTTTAGTAGGTTCCAATTATAAATTTGACCAATACGGAGAGTCTAGGGCTTGGATTTCAGAAGTATTTCCCCACACCGCAGGAATCGTCGATGACATTTGTATCGTGAAGTCAATGCATACCGATGCAATCAACCACGATCCAGCACTTACTTTCTTCCAAACCGGAGCTCAAGTAGGCAATCGCCCAAGTATGGGATCTTGGTTAAGCTATGGTCTAGGATCTGAAAACAGTAATCTACCTGCATTTTCTGTTTTATTGAGTCGAGGACGTGGAAATGGGCAGGGCGTATATTCTAAACTTTGGAGCAATGGCTTCTTAGATGCCACTCACCAAGGTGTTCAGTTTTCAAATTCAGAAGATCCAGTGCTTTATCTCAAAGATCCAGAATCAATGAGTCGCTCTGAGCGCAGAAAAATGATAGATCAGATTGCAGCGATGAACGACTTGAGCATGAATCAATTCAATGATCCAGAAATAGCTGCTAAAGTAAAGCAATATGAAATGGCGTACCGTATGCAAACGGCTGTTCCAGAAATGACAGATATTTCCAAAGAGCCAGAAAGCATTATCAAACTTTATGGTCCAGATTGCCTCGTGCCTGGTACTTATGCAGCAAATTGTCTCTTGGCAAGGAAGCTTTCAGAAAGTGGGGTTCGATTCGTCCAACTGTATCATCAAGGTTGGGATCAGCATGGTAATTTACCAAATGAAATGAGACTACAGGCTGAAGATGTAGATCAAGCTTCGGCAGCTCTAATTACAGATCTAAAGCAAAGAGGATTACTCGATGAGACTTTGGTTATTTGGGGAGGTGAATTTGGAAGGACAAATTACTGCCAAGGAAAAATCCAGGTTGATAATTACGGTCGCGATCACCACCCTAGAGCTTTCTCAATCTGGATGGCCGGAGGTGGTGTGAAGTCTGGAATGGTGTATGGAGAAACTGATGAGTTCGGGTACAATATCACAGAAAACCCGGTTCACGTGCATGATTTTCAAGCTACAGTGCTTCATTTAATGGGAATAGACCATGAGCGGATGACCTATAAACACCTAGGGAGAAGATATCGCCTTACTGATGTCTCTGGTCAAGTTGTGAAAGACTTAATTGCTTAAAATCTATATGCTCAAGATTTCTTCGATCAGATCTATTCTGGAAAGCACCCTTTTTATCTGGATAGGTCTCACGCTAATCATTACAATTGCAGGCAATGCTCTTGCTTTGCCCGATTGGTTGCAGGTTGTTGGCAGGAGTCATCCTATTATCCTACACTTCCCAATTGTCTTGCTGTTGATTGGGTTGCTTTTCTTTTGGATTCCAGGAATAGACAAAAAACCTGAAATCAGAGAAATGGGTGAACTCAGCTTTTTGGCTGGTTGCAATTTCGCTGGCATCACAGTGCTAGCAGGTTTGATTTTAGCACAGGAAGAATATACTGGAGAGATCTTGACTTGGCATAAATGGGGAGGCCTAATCGTTTTTGCCGGGTGTGTTTTACTCTATTTTTACAGATCTATCAAAGCCAATCTTATACGCTTATCGAGCATTGCTCTTGCTTTAGCGATAATAGCTACAGGACATTGGGGAGCAGGATTGACTCATGGTGAGGATTTTCTGCTAGCTCCTATTCAGTCTAATGAAATTGAAGTTATCCCTTTGGCTGAAGCTGAAATTTTTGGAGATGTAGTTCAGCCGATTTTGCAGGCAAAGTGCGTAAGCTGTCACAAAGAGGGAAAAATCAAAGGAGAGCTAAGAATGGATCATATCGAAGGCTTGCAAAAAGGTGGTAAGTCGGGGCCGTTCGTTTTGGCTGGCGATTTTGAAAATTCAATGCTTATCCAAAGAATCAATCTTCCTGAAGATGATAAAAAGCACATGCCGCCTAAAAACAAGGCTCAGCTAACAGATGAAGAACTATTGATCTTAAGTGAATGGGTTGCATCAGGAGCCAGTTTTGAACAAAAGCTAGTGACATTGCCTGCAAAAAATGAGCTGTACCAATTGGCGTCTGTGAAGTTTGAAGGAAATAAAATCTATTCCTTTGATGCTGCTGATTTAGATGATATCCAAGAATTAAACACCTCCTTTCGTTCAGTTCAACCATTGTTTCCTGAATCACCTGCACTAGATGTCTCCTATTTTGGTATTTCAGCATTTCAGCCTGAATCCTTAACCGACCTCAAAAAGGTAAAGAATCAAGTAGTACGATTTAGCCTAAATAAAATGCCTCTGGCTGGGGTGGATCTCACATTCCTGAAGGATTTCACACATTTGGAAGAACTTCAATTAAATTTTACTGACCTAAATACAGATCAGCTTAACCTCATTTTCAGTCTAAATACGCTAGAAGTTTTAGCAATTTCTGGGAATACAATCGACAAACAATCCCTGAGCAATCTTGCTAAAATGACTTCATTGAAGAAGCTTTTTGTATGGCAAACTGGCTTGAGCGACAAAGATCAAGAAATGCTAAAGAAAGCACTGCCTGAAACTATTATTGATTTTGGCTTTGATGGAAAAGGGGTCATATATGAACTGAATAGCCCTATCATCACTCAGTCTGAAATGATCTACCAAGACAGTTTGGAGCTGAAACTTTCACATCCAATCCCAACAGCTGAAATTCGCTACACGCTTGATGGAACTGAACCTGACAGTATCTCAGGAAAAGTATATACCGAACCAATCTTTACAAAAAGCACTGGCAAAATCATTGCAAAAGCGTACGCAGCAGAGTGGAAAGGATCAAAATCGTCGGAATCAATCTATATACATTCTGGAATTCAGCCTACCGAATCAGTTTTGGTAAATGATCCAAATCCAAAATACAAAGCCACTGGAGTTGCTACTCTTTTTGACTTAGTAAAAGCTGAAGCTCCAAACCATGGTCAAAAATGGCTAGGATTTCAGGATCATCCAATGGTCTTAGAAGTAAGCTTTGCAAAGGAAAATAATCCGAAAGAAGTTTCACTTAGCCTCTTATATAACGAGGGCGCCCATATTTTCCCACCTTCCAAAGTGACAATTCAAGGCTTGGAAAATGGGAAATGGCAACTCTTAGCAAGTACTTCTCCAGAAGTACCCTCCAAGGGAGCTCCTGCAAGATCGGAACTCATGAATATGGAACTAGCGAACACGAACTACGAAAAGCTCAAAATCACCTTAACCCCACTTTCTAGGCTCCCAAAATGGCACCCTTTTGCTGGAGATAAAGGCTGGGTGTTTGTAGATGAAGTGATATTTAACGAGTAGAAAAGGGAATCAACTTTTCTCAGTACTCAAAATCTCCTTATACATTTCAATGTTTTCCTGAATCTTCGCATCCAGTTCTGGCTCTTCTATATCCTTGATTTTCTTCATTTCATCATGGATGATTTGAGCCACAATCACACGTGCCGCCTCTTTATTGTCTGAGGGAATAATAAACCAGGGAGCATGAGGTTTAGAAGTCTTATTGATTGCCTCTTCGTAGTATCGCTGGTAGTCGTCCCAGCGCTCTCGCTCTTTTAGATCACCCGGTGAAAACTTCCAGTTATGCTTTGACTTGTTCAATCTTCGAAGTAATCGCTGCCTTTGCTCTTCTTTTCCCAAATGCAGGAAAAACTTAAAAACAATGGTACCATTATCACTGATTTGCTTCTCAAAGTTGTTAATCTGCTCAAATCTCTTTTCCCAAAACTCCTCTGTGATATCATCCACAGAATTGATCCCCGGGATATTTTCCCCAAGAATATATGTGGGATGTACTCTGGTCACCAAGACATTCTCGTAATGAGTTCGGTTGAAAACCCCATATTTTCCCCGCTGAGGCAAAGCAATCACATGTCTCCATAAGTAGTCATGCTGTAACTCTAATTTAGAAGGGGTTTTGAAACTATAAACTACCACACCTCTGGGATTGAATTCTTTGAAAACCTCACGAATCAGACTGTCTTTCCCCGCAGTATCCATTCCTTGCAAGCAGATGAGAACCGAGTATTTGTTATGTGCATACATGGTATCCTGATGATCGCTTAGCTTCTCTCTTACCTTGTTGAGTTCCTTCTCCTTCTTTTTCTCTGAAGCTTCCAGGTCTATGGAAGTAGGAATATCCTTGAGGGAAATAGTTTTGGTCACTTTGAAATCGTCAATGGAAATATCTTTCATCTGTTTTAAATTCTAGGTGGATAAAAAGTCTGTTTTCAAGTATTGAACAAGATAATATTTTATCTTAACCCTACAGAAAAACCCCATCTTTTATCCCTTATCCCCAACCTTAAAATGACCCAAAATCCTATCTTACCTGGCCTCAGCAATAGATACCTGGCCTTGGACGTCTTACGTGGATTGACTATTGCGTTCATGATTGTCGTCAATACAGCGGGCGACTGGAGTAATTTGTTTGCTCCGCTTGCTCACGCAAAATGGCACGGCTTCACTCCTACTGACCTTGTTTTCCCGACATTTCTCTTTGTTGTGGGCAATGCGATGAGCTTTTCCATGAAAAAGCTTCAGCAAACATCGAGTTCAGATTTCTTCAAAAAAGTAGGAAAAAGGACGGTGTTGATTTTTATGATTGGATGGTTATTAAGCGCTTTTCCATTCTATGATGTGACAAATATTCTTGAAGTCAGACTATTTGGAGTTTTGCAGAGAATAGCTCTTTGCTATTTCTTTGGGGCAGTTGTCTTGTATTATGGAGGAATCAAAGGCGCATGGATATTCAGTGCCATTTCGCTACTTGGCTATTGGGCGATCATGTATTTCTTTGGAGATTCAGTAGACCCTTATTCCCTAACTGGCAATGCTGCTATCAAGTTGGATTTAGCTCTGATGGGCCCAGAAAGAATGTATGGCGGTGAAGGAATTCCATTTGACCCAGAAGGTATCTTAAGTACTCTACCTGCTATCGTGAATGTTTTAGCTGGTTATTTGGCTGGAAAAATGATCCAGAAGCTAGGAAACACAATGGATGCTGTGAAGAAAATGCTTGCCATTGGATTGGTCCTTGTTGTGGTAAGTTATGCTTGGGACATCCTTTTCCCGATCAATAAAAAAATCTGGACGAGCTCTTATGTCTTGCTCACAGTAGGCATAGACCTGATTTTTCTAGCACTTTTGGTCGCAGTAATCGAAATCAAAAACTGGAAAGGATGGACTTATTTCTTCGAAGTATTTGGTAGAAATCCACTGATTCTTTATGTACTATCAGGCTTGGTAGTAACTATTTTATCGCTGATACCTGTTGGCGACACTACGCTAAAAGGCTTTATTTATCAGAATTTCTATACCAATTGGCTTTCGCCAAAAATGGCCTCCTTCCTCTTTGCATTCAGCTATATGCTGATCATTTGGCTGATTGGACTATGGATGGACAAAAGAAAAATCTACATAAAAGTATAAATACAATAACTTCACAATCAGATAAATATCTATAAAAATGTAACTTAAGGGTGATTTTTAACCTAAGTTACATTTTTATGATACTGAAAATTGGAGTATACAATGTTGAGTGGATGCGGGATCTTTTTGATACCGAAGGGAATCCAAAAATGACTGGAAAGGAGCTTATCCGTAGTCAACAGCTCGCAGAAATAATAACTGCAATGAGTCCGGATTTTCTGGGAATAGTGGAAGGTCCAAACACCTTGGTAGATGGATCAAAAACTGCTTCCGCCCAGATGGAAATTTGGACTCAAACCTTTATCCCTGGCTCTAATTACAAAGGAATTCATGGGTTCCCTTCAGCAGGTCAGCAGGAGCTTTGTGCTATTTATAATCCTGACAAAGTGAATGTGTTATTTACCCCGGAGACGAAAGCTGGAAAGCGTTTTGACGAACCATTTCTGCAAGACACAACCAATCGACTCATCAAAGAGCAATACAAACATTACCGTCCGCCACTTGAGTTAAGTATTTTAGGTATCGACAATTCTCTAATAACCCGAGTGATAATCGCCCATACCAAGTCCAAAGGAATCTTCGATATGGTAGATTATGCGCGTTTTGAGCAGATTTCCGCACGTGATCGACTCAAGCTCTTTGCAGAATGTATGTCTATCCGCGAGCGCTGTGATGAGTATTTGGAAAAAAATCAACAAGTCATGGTGATGGGTGATATTAACGACGGTTTTGAACTGGATTTCTATGAGAATAAGTTCTCTAAGAGTGCTGTAGAAATCTTACTTGGAGACCTATGGAAGCCCGAGTTTGTGCTTAAATCTGTATTGCCCAAGCCGAAGTTGAACAGTTATGGCTTCACTCCAAATTCAAGCAGATACAAGGATAGAATTACCGGTGACCAAATTAATGTCCTTATTGACCATATATTGACTAGTCAGAAGCTAAGTGTAATATCAGGAACTGTCTGGAATCCCTATTTGGAGAAAGCAAATCCTACAATCCAATCGGTAAGTAATTCATTAAAAAAAGCTTCCGACCATTTTCCCATACTTTGCGAAATCGAAACACCAAACCCCTAAAAAATATGGATCCAGCCGTACAAACAATGATCGACAACCTAGAAAAAAATACAGGTAAAAGCCTGGATCAATGGGTTACGATCGTTCAACAAGAAGATTTTAAAAAGCATGGAGAAATCGTCAAATTTCTAAAGGCAGATCATGGTTTCACCCATGGTTTTGCAAATCTAGTCGCTCATAAATCGCTGAAATCAGATGCCGGATCAGCTTCAGACACGGATGAGTTGATAGCAAAACAGTACAAGGGCAAGGAGCATTTTCTGCCTATTTTCCAGAAACTGAAATCTGAGATTGCTGCTTTTGGAAAAGACGTAGAGTTCGTTCCAAAAAATGCTTATGTCAGCGTAAAAAGAAAAAAACAATTTGCTATGCTCGTCCCTGCAACTAAAAGCCGCTATGAAGTTGGAATCAATTTGAAGGGACAAGAACCATCAGGAATACTTGAGTTAGATACCAAGTCCAGCGGCATGATCAGTCACCGAGTCGTCATAAATCATGAGGAGCAATATTCCAAAGAACTAGTAGACTGGCTCAAAAAAGCTTATGAAGCTGCTGGATAAATAATGCCACTTACAAAATAGGACCACTATTGGTCAATTATTGAAGTGTTTCTTCCAGTTTTTGGGGATATCTTGATTATTAAAGCTATCCCCTTCTTTTATGTCTAATCTTCATATTTTCAACTATTTACAATTCAGGTATTTACTGGTAGTCTTGCTGACTTTTGCTGGTCAAAACTCCTTTGCACAAATCACAGAAGAAACCTACCACAAGGCGGAATATTTTCTGAGTGGAAATATTCAAAAAGAAGTTTATCACTTAGATGTAATTCCCAATTGGCTGGATGACAAAAAGAGTTTTTGGCATCAAACTTATACGAAGGACGGAAAGCGTTTTTTTATAACGGACATAGAAAAAGGGGAAACAAAAGTAGCCTTTGACCATGAAGTGTTGGCTAAACTTCTATCCGAGCAAAGTGGTGGTTCTATTAATTCAAACAACCTACCTTTCAACCGAATTCAGCTCAATGGAGATGGGGCTCTTTCTTTCGAGTGGTTGAATAAAAATTGGACCTATGCCGATGGCAGTTTGGAGTCGAAAAGGATTACAGCAGGCTCCAGAGACGGATCCGTATCAATTTCTCCAGATGAGAATTGGAAAGCTTATGTAAAAAACTTCAATCTGTTCGTAGAAAATCAAGAAACTGGAGAGGAAATCCAATTGAGCTATGACGGAAGAAAAGACTATGAATATGCGTCATATTGGGGCTGGTCTGATATGGTTTTGGGAGAAAATGGCCTGCGACCAGAGCATTTAACTATCAATTGGTCTCCTGATTCGAAAAAGATCCAAACTCAGATTGTTGATTTACGATTGGCAGAAAAAATGCTTCTGCTGGATAACAGCCAGGACGATAAATTCCGTCCACAACTCATGGGATACTATCGAGCGTCACCAGGCGATACTACTGTAGTGATGTATACGCCGGTTGTATTTGAGATAGAAACTAAAGAGAATACCAAATTTCCTGGGCTTTCACTTCCTCATTTCATGGGGATGTATTTCAATTGGGATGCCGATAGTAAGCACATGTTCGGAACTTACCTGGAAAGAGGTTTTAAAAGCTTTGACTTACTTGAGATCAATACCGACTCCAAAGAAATTCGGAAAGTCTATTCAGAATCTTCTCCTACTCATGTCAACAATAACAATATTTTCAGAAGACTGGATAATGGTCAATTTATCCTAGGAACAGAGAAATCAGGCTGGAATCAGTTGTATTTGATGGATTGGCAAACTGGAAAACTAGTAAATAGAATTACTAACGGAGATTATGTAGTCAAGAATCTGCTTAAAGTCGATGAGGAAAACAGCATCATCTATTTTGAAGCTGCCGGCAAGGAAAAAGATATAAACCCATATTACTCCTTTGTTTATAAAGTGAATTTTGATGGAACGGGGTTGGAATTACTAACTCCTGAGAATGCCTTTCACGACATCAGTTATGGACGAGGTGAAGATTACTTTATAGACAATTATTCTACTGTAAATCAACCTACAGTATCCGTCGTCCGAGAATTGAAGACCGGTAAAATCGTCCATGAGGTTTCCAAAGCTGATATTTCGAATTTGCTTAAAAAAGGCTATCAAAGCCCGAAGCAGTTCACTGCAACAGCTAAGGATGGTAAAACCACGATCTATGGCATTTATTACGTTCCAACGGATTTCAATGCCAAAAAAAGTTATCCCATCATTGACTACACCTACTCAGGACCTCATACAGATATTACTCCAAAGACATTTAGAGCAGGATTAATAGGATTACAGCAGCCTATGGCAGAATTGGGTTTTGTGGTAGTGACAGTGGATGGTTTGGGCACAAGCGGCCGTGGTAAAGCTTTCAATGATATCTCTTACAATAACTTGGGTGATGGCACGACTGATCACGTGTTTGCTATCAAAGAATTAGGGTCTAAAAACAAGTTCATGGATGTGGAAAAAGTAGGCATATTTGGTCACTCCGCAGGAGGATATGACGCTGGAAGAGCGATGCTTTTACATCCTGATTTCTATAAAGTTGGAGTGGCTTCCGCTGGTGATCATGATCATCGAATGGAAAAAGCCTGGTGGCCAGAGATGTACATGGGATATCCAGTTGGAGATTTCTACCACGAGCAATCCAATATCACCAATGCAGCAAATCTGAAAGGACACTTGCTTTTAGCACATGGAGGAATTGATGAAAATGTGAATCCCTCTGCTACTTTCAAGTTTGCGGAAGCTCTGATCAAAGCAGGAAAAGACTTCGATCTATTTATCTGGCCAAGCAGAAATCATAGTTTTGGCAGAACTGACGGGGATTATTTCACCAAAAAGCGTTGGGATTATTTTATAGAGCACTTGCTCGGAGAAGAGCCGATTAGGCATTATCAAATTCAGAAGTGAGGGAAATTTGAGATTTGAGGTTGAAAATTTGAAATTAAAAAAGCGCAGACCTCACGATCTGCGCTTTTTTTATTCAAAGGCTAAAGCAACCTAGGATTATTCTAACGCTACAATTCAGACTTTAGAAGCCTTCCGCCTCCCGTTTGCCAGCCAAATTACTTCACCACTTTCAAAATTCCCTGCATGGTATAAAAATGCCCAGGAACAGTACACACGTAAGTATATTCACCAGGCTCGGTTGGAGCGATGAAATAGATCGTAGCTGACTCACTTGGTTGAAGCAATTTCGTGTTGAATAAGACTTTGCTTGTATTCGGAATGTAGTCCTTTTGCTGCCCTTCCAGTCCAAGTTTCATCGCAGCCTCTCCTACTTCTATCGCAGTTCCTGGCATCACGATTACAAAATTATGAAGCATGTCATCCACATTTTGGAACACTAGCTTCACTTTACTTCCTGCTTTCACCTGAAGTTGGGCTGGGTCAAATTTCAATCCTGGCTTAGTTCCCATGTTGATGGTAATATCAGCTTTTCCATCCCATGATGCTGGCATAGTGGTCGTGTTTTTTGCCAATTTTGGAGCGACCGGTTTAGTGGCAGCTGCCTGCTTTTTGGCTTCGGCAGCTTTAGCTTTTGCTTCAGCATCAGCTTGTGCCTTTGCGGCACTATCAGCTGCGGCTTTCATCATCATTTCATGCTCGTGACGCGCTGCCAAAAAAGGTGTTTGATCTATTTTTTCTCCTGCACCAAAATTGTTCAGGGTATAATATCCTACATTATGCAAAAGCGGCTTTCCTTCAGTAGACTTCACTCCTTCTGCTTTGATCTCATGGATGTATCCCAAACGAAGATTATCCACTACCAGACGAGCTTTCATTCCATCTTCAGAAACTACCACTCCTATGATATCACAATTCTCATTATTAATCACAGGGCTACCGTATTGAGCTTGGTACTTGTATGTGAAGCCAGTTACTTGGTAGTTTGCCGGGTCTTTTGCCAACTCCTTATTTACAGGCTCGGTAAACTCAATCTCAAAACCATCAGGTTTCGATTTGATGGTCTTCATTTCAAAAGGCATTCTACCAGTCCACACCAATCGCTGCAAACTGAACAGCTCTTTACCAGTTGAAGACCAACCACGGCTAGTCATTCCAACAAACATGGAAGCATCATTCCCCCAAACCATTCTCAAGATTCCAGAAGAAAAGCCTTCTCTAAATGGAAATACCACACCTTGATATACTCCATCAATTTTCTCAAAATCAACTCGGGAAATAATACTTTGCCCCTGATCCCCTACAAAGACCTGATTGGCAAATGGGCCAAATCCACCATCCGTATTATCACTCAAAAATCCGGAAGTAGAGATACCCAGGATTCCATGAGGCAACCAAATGGCTGGAGCTTTCAGTCCAGGCACCCGTTGCGCTACGTCATACATGGGTTCACCGGTATTTGGAATATCTTCTGTAGTCAATGTCACTGGAGATCCTGGCAGGTTTGACCATTCCAAACTCTCTGCATTCCCTAGGAAATCTCCCTTTTCTACATGTGAAATTCTTCCTGAACCGACCCAGTCACCTTGATTTTCAGTGTAAAAGAAATCTCCTTCAGCGTTCATTCCATATCCTGCAGGCGATCGCATTCCTGCTGCAAAAGGAATCATCTCACCTTCTGGAGTAATCTCCAACGCCCAACCTCTCCATGGTACCAAACTTACACCATGCCCAAGGCTATTACTCCAGCCAACATTAAGGGTCACGAGCATATTTCCGTTAGGGAGAAATGTAGGACCATAAGAGTACTCATGGTAATTCCCCGAAAGTGGCCAAGAAACAATTTTCTTATAAACATCTGCCTGACCATCTCCATCGGTATCACTGAGGCGGGTCAATTCACTTCGTTGTGTGACATAAATATCCCCATCATGATAGGCCAAACCCAATGGTTCGTGCAATCCTGAAGCGAACTTTTTATAAACTGGTTTTTCATTTCCTGAAATATTCGGACTTGATACGATCCAAACTTCCCCTCTTCGGGTACAAATAGCCAAACTACCGTCTGGTAAGGTTGCCATACCTCCTACTTCCAAAATCACGTCTTCTGGTACTGGCAGAGAGATTAGTTTATAAAAATCATCTTCTGTATCAGGCAACAAATTGGGTTCTTTAGCCTGAGCTCTTAATTCAGCTTGTCCGAAAAGTAGGCAAGCCAAGGCAAAAGCAAATCCTTTTATAATATTGAGTTTCATTAGATTTTTCATGCTGCTTCCTATTTATTACCAAACAATTGAATAAGTAATCACCCCAACGTTATTTTTCAAATTCACTGGTAAAACCAATTCTTTTGAACCATCAACTGAGTTTCTCACCATCGGTGATTCCTTCCCTTCGAATTCGATGTAGTAAGATTTGTCATCTATCGCATAAAGTCCATTTGGCAATTTTTCAATCGTAGACCCCTGAGCCACCAAACAATAGATTTGAGTTGCATCGGTTTCTGAAACAAGATTTAAAGTATGCACTAACTTCTTTCCTGATTCTTTGGTGTCTAAAGTTTCTTTAAAGCTCACGCCCGGCATCTTATAGCTAATAACTGGCGATCCATCTTGTTTCAATTCAAACCCTTCATAGGTAAAGCCATCAATTTCTGTAGGCCAAGCTTCCTCCTTTGATGCAAGCACAGATAAACTTGGCTTTCCTGCGAATTCAATGACATTCCCCAAAGGCAGCATCAATTGAGTTTCGCCACGGCCATACCACATTGGTGTTGTCTCCACAAAATCCCCTCTCCAGACACTCAACAGCTCTCCTCGGCTTAAATCAATGGCATAATTTGCTCCACCAGGTTCACCTACTGCTACAGTATGGGTACGCTTTTCTCCAGCGTGCATGATAAACCCACGTTGCATTTCTGCCTTACTATCCACATTCAATGCAATCTGTCCAACTGGATCATAGGCTCTTATTGGAGAGTTTAGAGCAGTTTTAGCAACTCCATTTCCTTCAACAGTCAATGTGATATCATTACTTGGGGCATACCAGTGACCATATTTCTTAAAGTAATTCAATTTGACCTTGTGGTTTCCAGCAGTTAATTGTGTAGATCCACTCGCTTTCCCAGTTACACCATCAACATAGACCACTTCCTTATCATCTATGAAAAGCTTACCAGCTCCATTAATATTCCCAGGGGGCGTATCATCAGGAACCCATGCTAGGTTCAAGTTGAAAAAATATTCCCCGTCACTTGGTATAACTAGCGTCCCTTCGACCGTTCCTGAAAACTCATTTCGAGTTGCCGGAGCTAAATGAGCTAACACATCGATATCCATTTCTCCCTTTGGATTAGCTGTCGCAAAATCACTGATGGATTTGATGCTGTCATAATAAGTGAGCTTCATTTGCTCCAAAGTCACATTTTCTGATCCATAGGTTTTGTACTTGATGTTTCGAATAGCTACACCACCATGATCTCCTTGAATCACTAACGGGCCTAATGCCTGCTCATCTTCAAAAAATGCGGCCTGAGTAGGCCCAGTAACTTCTATATTCTTTTGAACTAGCACATCGTTTTGATAAACAGAAATAAATTTGGCGTTAGTCACCTTTTTCCCATTAGAATCAAAGCGAGGAGCTTGGAAGACAATTCTTAGTGATTGCCAAAGTCCAGGCGCTCTACTTACATTCACAAGCGGAGGATGCCCTTCATAACCTTCTCTTCCTGCTCCTCTGCTAGCATCCCACCTTTGGTAGATTGCACCAGCATCCGAGTATTTAGGGTCTTTCTCAGTCCAAGAATCAAATAATTGAACTTCATATCTTCCTTGAAGATAAACGCCTGAATTACTGCCCTTTGGCATCATAAAATCAAGCTCCAGTTCAATATCTCCATGCTCAAAGACAGTCTTTATCGCTTGATTATCCCCTTTTTGTAAGGTGTTCAGCAATATGCCTGTTCCGTTTGTAGCTTTAGATTTGCCTCCATCGAGATCATAATATACATCTTCGACAATCTGCCAATTAGCACTCGTGGATTGAAATTCACTTAGACTTTGTAATGGTAGCACTTCAAATGGAATTGGGCTATCCTGTGCTATAGATGCTATTGCCTTGATATACAGACAACAACAAATCAGAAATATTTTATTATTCATTTTAGGTTAATTAGGTATTGAATACCAAAGGTAACCTCCTGAGCATTTTAAAAAAATAGGATTATTTCAAGTAAAAATTTATTGGTATAGTATATATACAATAAAAAAGCAGGAGAAAATCTCCTGCCCTTTATTTGAAAACTAAACCAACTATTATTTAACTACCACAATGAATTCAAAAATAATACATTTATAATAGAATCAAAATTCCAAATAAAAATTTGTTAAGATTATTTCTTCTTTGGGAAGTTACCTCGTTTAAATGCAATTCCTAATGCTAAACCTTGGGAAAATTGAATTTTACTGTCTTGATCCAAATCATAGATCATTAAACTTGTCAAACTAACATTTACAAGATTGGATACTTTGGCAGTAAGTCCGAAGTCTAAGCGATGATCTATCGCATCAAAGGCGAAAGTCTCATAATTAGCGAACATCTGGTATCTAATCATCAGCGATAAATTATCCGAGAGTTTCTTATTGTAATCAGCCAACAAACTAAAAGCTAACCATTCAGTACGAACCGTTTCTCCTATTTCCACGCCATAATTGTTAGGAACATTAAGATAGAGGTCTGTATCTGTCACAAAAGTCCATCTTGGAGAAAGTGGAGACATACGTAAACTAAACTCATCATTTGGCTTGTATTCTATACCAAGAGATGTTGTTAGATAGGCTGGATTTGCAAACTTAGAAATCAGCATTTTTTCTTGATCTTCTGGAAATTCGTAGCCTGGTGCAAATTGCGAAAGGAAATTAACAGCAAAGAAATAATTCCATTTATCATTGATTTTATAGCCCACTTTAGAATCAAGGAATATTCGGTCATTAGATTTACGGCCATCTTCACCTTTGTTTTTCACGACACCATAAATGAAATCCATGGTATTGTCCCATGACCACTTTTCCTTGGCATAGTTTGCTCTGCCAACCAAATAGATTCCTAGGGCTACAGAATTGACACCACCACCTTGCCAGTTTCCACTAAATGCCGCCTGATTTAAATTCAAACCACCGCCTATTTCTTTAAGCCAATAGCTAGTATCTTGTGGTATTAGCGCAACTTCTTCCTGTGCAAAAACTTGCCCACAGAATAAAATAATGAGGAAAAATGTAGAAATTCTTTTCATAAGTACTGATGTTTGAATTATTTCATTGTAAAATAACTAGAATACAAATATGGAAAATGACTTGGAAAGAGAATTAATAATTCGGGATTTTTTGGCACGACAGCGCACTACGCTGGCTAATAATAGGACCCTGTTATCATTTATTCGTACTTCTTTGTATTTCTTGGTTTCAGGTACGGCCCTTTTTGAAGTGAAGGAATTAAACCATGTACGGGATCTGGGGTATTTGGCATTTGGATTGAGCTTAGTTATTCTTATAGTTGGAATTGTTAATTACTTCCGCATCAGACAAAAACTCAAAAAAGGAAACTATTTAAAAATGTAATAAATGACCTTTGAAATAGGACTCGTCTTTTCAATTATTGGTCTCGCTATAATTCTATTTTTTACCGAGAAGTTTACCATTGATACCGTCTCTATAGGCGTAATGGTAGCCTTTCTTTTGACTGGAATTTTGAATGTAGAAGAAGGTCTTTCTGGATTTTCAAATCCAGCAACGATCACCGTTGCTGCTATGTTTGTGGTATCTGCAGCGATTTTCAATACCGGTTTATTGGATAGTTTTACTCAAAAACTAAGTTCACAAGCTGGCAAAAGCCAAACTCATCTCTTATTCACTTTAATGTTGTCTGCTGGTTTTTTATCGGCATTTATTAGCGACACTGCGGTGGTTGCTCTGCTGATGCCTGCTGTGATAAGACTCTATAAAACAGACAACATCGCTCCTTCTAAGCTGCTAATGCCGCTTTCTTTTGGAGCATTGATGGGAGGAATTTGTACGCTGCTGGGCACTAGCACTAATATTTTGGTAAGTGGTATAGTTGAAAAAGCCGGTTTACCTTCATTTGGTGTTTTTGAAATGAGTTTGATGGGGCTGGTGTTTTTTGCCACTGGATTGGTCTATATGCTGACTATAGGCAGGTGGCTCACACCTAACCGTAAACCAAAATCCGAATTGGGGGATAGCATTCAGCTGGGTAATTACCTTTCCGAATTAATTATTCTTCATGATTTTGAGCAAATAAATGAGCCTCTTTTAAAGCAGACTCTTTTTGAAAAGCTTCCCGTCAAACCCCTACAAATTATCCGATCAGATGGAAGAAAAGTCCGTGTTTATCCAAACACATCTATTCAGGAAGGTGATATTATTCGCATCAATTGTGATAAAGAGACCCTTGAAAAAATAAAAACCCGTAAGGGAATTGAAATAAAAGCTGACTTAAAATGGAATGAAGAAGACATAGTCGATGAAGAAGAACGACTTTATGAAGCGTTAGTAATTCCTAATTCATTTTTGATAGGCGAAAGCATCAAAAGCCTAAATTTCAAGAAAATATACAATCAAGTTCTAGTCATTGGGATCAGACATAGATCTGATATGCTTAACTCACTCCTTTCCAAAACAGCCCTACGCGCCGGAGACATCTTGCTTTTAAGAGCAACAGAGGAATCAATTAAAAGTATAGAAACGAGTGATGATCTGCTTTTACTTTCAGAATCAAAAAGTCTTCCTTTCAATAAGATAAAAACTGTAATAACATTAGTCATACTTGCCCTGATCATAGGATTGGCTACATTGGAGGTGTTCCCAATTGTTGTCACGGCAGTCGCAGGCGCGATTGCTTTGATCATGGTAGGATCAATTAACACAGAACAAGCTTACAAAGCCATAGACTGGAAGGTAATCCTGATGCTTGCCGGGGTTTTATCCATGGGTTTAGCGCTAGAAAAAACTGGAGGGTCTCAACTTATTGGGACATCAATAGTGGAAAGTGTAGGACAGTTTGGTCCAAGAGCGGTCATGAGCGCTTTATTTGCCTTGACTTTCCTGATGACTAATGTGATGTCAAATAATGCAACTGCTGCTTTGCTGGCGCCTATTGCGATCAGTATTGCTACCGCTTTGGATGTAGACTCCAGACCCATGCTGATGGCTGTCACATTCGCTGCCAGTCTGAGCTTCATGACTCCTATGGGCTACCAAACCAATACCATGATCTATACGCCCGGAAACTATCGATTCAGTGATTACATAAAAGTGGGCACTCCGCTCAATCTACTGCTTTGGGTCGTTGCGACATTTGGAATTCCTTATTTCTTCCCCTTTTAATAAGCATAAATTCTAAAACTTCTCGAACTCTGGAAAGAATAGCTGCTTTTCCCAAAACAGCTAAAACCAAAAAAAGCATTGAGTCCACACTCAATGCTTTTTCCTGTTTATCCAAACAGAAACTTGATTTTTAATCAACAAGCTTCACCTGAAAGACGTTATCTGCATCCAAATTAAAGAATTCTCGGTGCACATTAAACTCAGGTTCGTCTCCTACAGGATGCTTTGCTAAATACGTACCATCTTCTTGCATCACATAAGCGTTTACATTGTCCTTAAGATTGTAAGCCAGAATATTCATCAACTGCTTTTCGAGCAAAGGAGACTCTACTTTGAATAGTGCTTCCAATCTTTTATCAAAACTACGAACCATCATATCCGCACTTCCAGCGTAAGTTCTTGTGTCTCCATTGTTGTGGAAGTAATAGATCCTGGAGTGCTCCAAGAAATCCCCAACAATAGAAAGTACTTCGATATTTTCGCTCAAGCCAATTCTCCCTGGTCTGATGCAGCAAATCCCTCGAACAATCAGCTTGATGGTAACACCAGACTGCGATGCACGATACAAGGCATAGATCATCTCAGAATCTTCCAGAGAGTTTACCTTGATAAAAACACCACTAGGTAAACCATTCCTAGCGTTCTCGGCCTCTTTCTCGATGTACTCTATCAATTGATTCCTCATATCACGAGGTGCAGTGATTAAATTTTGATATTGGGAAGGCATGGAGTGCCCGGTGATTACGTTGAAAAATTCCGAAACATCATTTGCCAAAGTTTCATTGGTAGTCATCAAGCCAATATCAGTGTAAAGCCTGGCCGTGTCTTCATTGTAATTACCTGATCCTAAATGTACATAGCGGGTAATCTCACCCCCATCCCGCTTCACGATCAGTAGAAGTTTTGTATGGGTTTTCAAATGAGAAATGCCATAAATCACAAAGCAACCTGCCTTCTGAAGTTTCTTCGCTTCACGAATATTATTTTCCTCATCAAATCTAGCTTTGACCTCAAAAAGCACCGAAACGTGTTTCCCATTTTCAGCAGCTTTTAGCAATGCTTTAGTAATCCGGCTTTCCTTCGCAAGGCGATAAATGGTCATCTTGATAGCCATTACATCAGGATCTTCAGATGCTTTTTCTATCAAATCTAAAATAGAATCGATGTTATTATATGGATGATGAAGAAGAATATCCTTCTCCTTGAGCACATCAAAAATATCTGCAACACCTTCATCCTGATAAGAAAGTGGCTTTACTGGATCAGGAATTTGAGGTAAACGCTCACGGAATTTTTTATTTCCCACGATCTGCCAAAGGCCTGTAAAATCTATGAGGCTTTCTCTTTTGATCAGAAACACAGAGTCCATTTTGAGATTCCATCTTTCCAAAAGTGAATTCATCATCCACTTGCTGTAACCTTCTTCAATTTCTATTTTTACCACCCTCCCACTCTTTCTTTCCATCAACTTTCGCTTTACTTCTTCCAAGAAGTTCGCGTCCATATCTTCACTTTCTTCCAAGGTAAAGTCGCCATTTCTGGTAATTCGGAAAAGGCTGATCCCTTCGATTTCCACATTTCTGAAAAGTGAAACAATGTTCTCCCTGATTACTTCTTCAATAGGAATTAGGAGTAAAGAGTCTTCTCGCTCGATTTCGAAGAACCTTGGAATATTTGCTGGAATCTGCACAAAACTCATCTTACGCATATCCTGTCTATCGCCTGGACTTGTGGTTACTACACCAAAAACCAAGAGTTTATTCATCAAAATTGGGAAAGTACGATAGCCATCATAAACCATCGGAGTAAGCATGGGGTAAATAGCTTTTAAAAAGTAATCCTGGACTTTTTCTTGTTCTTTATCAGTAAGCTTTGAGGTATTACACAGAACCACACCCTGTTCCTGAAGCTCAGGCATTATCGTCTGAGTGAAATGTTCGTGCTGAGCATTATGAAAAATATGACTATCGTTCATCAATTTAGCCTTGAAGGGCTCTTCCCTCAAACCAGAGTAGTCAACTCTTTCCTTATCGTAATCTAGGTAGTTATAAAGTGATCCTACACGAATCATGAAAAACTCGTCCAGATTGGAGGCTGTAATAGCAAGGAACTTAAGCTTTTCAAAAACACTACGGTGGGATTTTTTGGACTGATCCAACACACGTTCGTTGAATCTTAACCAACTCAAATCTCTACTTACAAGATCACTATGTTGTATAATCGAATCGTATTTTTCAACAACTTCCAATTTCATCACTTTTAAAGTTAATAGTTAGAAGCAAGTTAAGTTATGCTTGCTTAATTTGGGTTTATGATTGTGTTAAGAATTAAAAAAAGGGGCTGAAAAGCCCCTTTGAATGATTAGGTATCGATTTTTGCGTATTTCGCATTTTTCTCGATAAAATCTCTACGAGGGGCAACTTCATCTCCCATCAGCACACTGAAGAGATGATCTGCTTCGGCGGCTGATTCAATATTAACCTGTTTAATCGTTCGAACATTTGGATCCATAGTAGTAGTCCAAAGTTGCTCAGGGTTCATTTCACCAAGACCTTTGTATCGCTGAATACCTACGCTATCCTCTTTACCATCTTTTGCCATTTCTGCGGTAAGAATTTTTCGTTCATCCTCAGTCCAGCAATATCTTTCGTCTTTTCCTCTTTTCAATAAATATAAAGGAGGTAAGGCGATATATACGTACCCGTTTTCGATCAATGTTCTCATGTATCTAAAGAACAAAGTAAGAATCAAGGTTCTAATGTGAGAACCATCAATATCAGCATCCGTCATGATGATGATTTTGTGATATCTTAGACCACTAAGGTCTAATTCTTTATCATCATTCACTGTACCAAATTTAACCCCAAGCGCAGTCAGAATGTTTTTTATTTCTTCGTTATCGTAGATTTTATGTTCATGCGCTTTTTCTACGTTTAGAATTTTGCCTTTCAAAGGCAAAATAGCCTGGAAATCTCGATCACGACCTTGCTTAGCAGAACCACCTGCCGAGTCACCTTCGACTAGGTATAATTCACATACCGTCGGATCACTATTTGCACAATCGGCAAGCTTACCGGGAAGACCACCGCCTCCAAGTACATTTTTACGCTGCACCATTTCACGCGCTTTTCTAGCAGCGTGTCTGGCTTGTGCAGCTAATATCACTTTACCAACGATAATCTTAGCCTCTTTTGGATGCTCCTCTAACCAAAATTGTAACGCTTCAGAAACCGCAGAATCCACAGCACCAACTACATCAGAGTTACCCAATTTGGTTTTGGTCTGTCCTTCAAACTGAGGTTCAGCCACTTTCACAGAAATTACTGCTGTAAGACCTTCACGGAAATCATCCCCGGAAACTTCCATCTTTAGCTTTTCCAGCATTCCTGACTTATCAGCATAAGATTTTAGCGTTCTAGTCAATGCTCTTCTAAAACCAGAAACGTGGCTACCTCCTTCGTAGGTATTGATGGTGTTCACATAAGACACCACGTTCTCTGAATAAGAACTATTGTAATTCATGGCTACCTGAACAGGCACGCCATTCTTTTCTGTATCTATTGAAATTGGCGTATCGATGATTTTCTCCCGGCTCACATCCAAATACTGAACAAACTCGACCAAGCCACCTTCTGAGTAAAACTCATCAGATTTTACAGAACCGTCATCTTCAGTTTCACGAAGATCAGTTAAGAAAATTCTGATACCAGCATTCAAAAATGACATTTCACGAAGTCTATTCGCAATGGTCTCATACTTGAATTCTGTTATCGCAAAAATGCTTGCATCTGGCTTAAAATGGATGGTAGTTCCTCTCCTATCTGTAGTTCCAACTTGCTTTGCAGGATACTGGGGAACACCAATTTTAAATTCCTGCTCGGTGATCACACCGTTTCGATAAACAGTAGCTTTCAGGTCTGTAGAAAGTGCATTCACACAGGATACACCTACTCCGTGCAAACCTCCGGAAACCTTGTATGTATCTTTATCAAACTTACCACCCGCATGAAGTACCGTCAACACCACTTCTAGCGCAGACTTTTTCTCCTTCTCGTGCATGTCGGTAGGAATTCCACGACCGTTATCTTCAACAGTAATTGAATTATCTACATTGACGGTGACTTTAATAGTATCACAATGTCCAGCAAGTGCCTCATCTATAGAGTTATCTACAACTTCCCAAATTAGGTGATGGAGCCCTTTGACCCCAACATCGCCGATATACATAGCAGGTCTCTTACGAACCGCTTCGAGGCCTTCTAATACCTGAATATTCCCGGCACCGTATTCGCCTAGATTCTTCGCTTTTTCTTCACTCATATGTTTTGGAGAAAACCCTCAAATTGGGGCTAAAAAGGTGATTTTATGTTCTTTTTAAGATACGGCAAGTTAGGTAAAAAATGTGACTTTACACAGCTTTTCCCGAGGATCAGTAGCACAAAAAAGGATTTCAAAACCAAGCAGTCAACAGACTGGTTCACAAGGATTTTAGTATTGATTTGTATTCAACATAACTAAAGTACAAGCCGGTAAAACGTCAATTCCTGCAGCTTTAGCTTTCTGAAAAAATACAGGATTCTCAGTTCCTGGATTGAAGATGATTCTTTTCGGCTGCAGACTGATCAAATAATCAATCCACTCTTCCTGATGTGCAGGACCTATATAAAGGGTGATCGTATGTATGTTATGTAAATCCGGCTTACTTCGAAGATCAAGAATTTTGTGGCCAAAAACTTCTCCTGATTTAATACCAATCGGCAAAAAGGGAATGCCATTATTAGCCAATCTATCTGCAGCGAAATAGGCAAATCTAGATTTGTTTGTTGTAGCCCCTACGATCAACGTTAACTTTTCCATCTTACCTGCTTCCAAAGATTCTATCTCGCTCGAAAGTATCCATATGCCTATGTTTTTTGGTTTCGTAGATATCATCAAGTGTAATCAATATCCCGGTTTCTTCCACTTCACCAAATTCATCATTCAACGCAGTACCAAAAGTCATCATAGTCGGTGAAAGATTCATATAGGTGTTGATTAGCGGAGGAATATTCTCTCCATAGGTCCGAATCCTGCCATTCAGCAACTTATATCCTTCTTTATATTCCAATCCTTCAAACGGGTTTCCTGCTTTGGGAAGATCTGTTTCATAGCCTAGCTTCAATTTATCTTTTGGCTTCACCAATCCATCTTTATCAGGAAAATAGAAATTCATAAACATCAGCAATAAGTCTCGCGCTTCACGACTAAAGTGTGGGTACATCGTCACCTTTCCGAAAAGATACTTCACCTCTGGGTTCAACAAAACCACAGCTCCCAATCCATCCCAAAGATTGTCTAGGCTAAAAATACCTTTCCTATTATCGAGTGCCGGCTGGTATTTGGGCTGCACAAATGATCTTCCAAGCTCGATAGTGTATGGAATATAATCCTGAATAAAGCGCTCAGTAAAATCAAATAAATGGGTGGTGGAAAGATTGATACTTCCGTCTCCATTGATTGAGTTTTTACAATTAATCAATCTGTATCCAGCTACGATTTCTTCATCTTCAGGATTCCAAGTGACCAACTGCTCGTAGCAATTTTGACAAATATCATTTTCATCAAGATCCAGTTCCAAGCCAGTCCCTCCTCCTGCAGCTCTAAAAGTCAATTCTCGCAACCTTCCTATTTCTCGAACAACATTCGGAGAATTATGAAAATTAACTAGGTATACCAGGTTATCCCCATTATTAGTATATCGTAAAAATCGATCCGGAGTCAACTCAGACTTTAAAAGCTCTTTGTCAATTGCCGGAATTATTTCTGCTTCTTTATTCATTCTTTTTACCAAGTTCGTAAACCAAATCCTTCACTTTTTCGGCCCACTGTGCATCCGTTTTCGAAGAGTCAAAGGTTTGATAGGAAATTTGTTTACCTACGGTGATCACCACTTTTTTCCCCTGCTGCTTATACAATTCATCAGCCAGGTACAACATCTCAATATTGGCCTTTATACCTAACTTCTTTCTCCAATAAGCCAAATTGTAGAAAAATTTGGAATTATTACCTCCAATAAAACAAGGTAGTACATCTTTTTTGTATTTCTTCGCTTTAGAAATAAAGCTCTTTTTCCACTGCAAATCCCGTATTCCAGTTTCATCTTTCCTTGAAACTAGTCCCGCAGGAAAGATTAAGACAGCATAACCACCTGAGTAAGCGGCTTCTATTGCCGCTAAGGTGTCTCCAGAATTCTTACCATGCTTATTGATTGGTATAAATAAGGGATCAAAATTTTTAAGAGCCATCAGCAAGTCATTGACAAGAAACCTCATATCAGGTCTCACTTGTCCAATTGCCTTCATCAGCGTAATTCCATCAATTCCGCCTAGAGGATGGTTTGCTGCAATTATAATCCCACCAGTCTTTGGAATATTCTCTGCTCCAACCAACTCAACTTCAATGTTCAGTTCCTTTATTATTCCGTTTCCAAAGTCAAGTCCATGAAGATGGTCTACCTTATCCAGCACATCATTCATCCAATCTTCATGCGTTACCCGCTTGATATACCTAAGCAAAAAGCCCGGCATCCATTTCAAAAGCGCAGGATTTTTGGAATCAATAGATTTTTCTATGTCAATAAATTTCTTGGACATCTTAGAACTCAGATTACTGATTGGGCGATGAAATAGAGGTGAACTTATTCTCTCTTATTTTCAAAATAAAGCTAAAAGTACAAAAAAACAGGTTTAACCTTACGATAGGTAAAGACTGTGGTGATTAGAGTCCTGAAAACCAATCCACTTAATTTGAATCATCACCGAATAGGACCCTACTCGAATGATGAATTAATCCTATTCTGACTAATTGATAACTCTAAAAAAATAATTTCATCAACTGAAATTCATTGAAACCCCAGGTAAAAAGCCTCCTCTGACCTAGCCTCCGATTAATTTCTTATTTTTGCCTTCCGATAATAACACACCTTATGAGCGAATCCATACTATCACTTTGTCCTGGCCCTTGGAAAGATTACGAACTTATTGACACAGGAGGATTTGAGAAATTAGAGCGCTTTGGAGAGTTTATCCTTAGCAGACCTGAACCACAGGCGATTTGGGATAAAACCCTGCCTGAAAGTGAGTGGAGAAGTCTAGCGCATGCGCACTTTGCAAAAGAGAAGAGCAATCCTGAAAAAGGAAATTGGGAGCAATTGAAAAAAATGCCTCATAATTGGGCAATTGAATATGAGAACCCTGATGGCTTGAGACTGAAACTTAATCTTGCTCAAACTTCCTTCAAGCATATCGGCCTTTTCCCTGAGCAGGCTGTCAACTGGGATTACCTATACAAAACCATAAAACGATCTCCAGTAGCAAAGCCTAAAGTCCTAAATCTTTTCGCCTATACTGGTGCAGCAAGTGTTGCAGCAAAGGCTGCAGGAGCTGACGTCACGCACTTGGATTCTGTGAAGCAGGTTGTGACCTGGTCGAGACATAACATGGAATCTTCCGGGCAATCCGACATACGATGGATGGTGGATGATGCGATGAAATTCATCAAACGGGAAGCTCGCCGAGGCAATAAATACAATGGAATAATCCTGGACCCGCCTGCCTACGGCCGTGGTCCGGATGGAGAAAAGTGGGTGCTGGAAGAGCAAATCAATGAAATGCTAAAAGTATGTGCAGAGATTCTTGATCCAAAAGATCACTTCCTCCTACTAAACATGTACTCCCTAAGCTTCTCATCACTCATCGCTGCCAATTTGATCAATACTACGTTCAAGAATGTGCAGAACGCCGAACACGGAGAACTCTATCTCCAAGACAATCAAAATAAAAAACTACCGCTGGGAATCTTCTTCAGGTTCTCCAGCTTTTGAAATAAATTTTAGTAATGAATAATAGGCAGCTTTTCCTTCAGCATTTAGCACAAACAACAGATTTCCCTTTGATGATCGAAGTGGAAAAAGCTGAAGGAATCTATCTTTTTGGACCCAAGGGAGAAAAATATATAGATCTCATCTCGGGTATAGGAGTAAGTAACGTGGGCCACAGACACCCAAAAGTGCTGGAAGCAATCCAAGGTCAACTGGATAAATACCTACACCTAATGGTCTATGGAGAGTATGTTCAAAGCCCTCAGTCCGAATTGGCCAAGGCACTTTGTGATACCCTACCTGAGCATTTAGATAATGTCTACCTGGTAAATAGTGGAAGCGAGGCAATAGAAGGCGCATTGAAACTGGCAAAGCGATATACGGGAAAGCCAAATTTGATTTCCTGCGTAAATGCCTATCATGGGAGTTCTCATGGCGCTTTGAGTGTGGGTGGCAACGAGATTTTCAAGCAAGCTTATCGTCCCCTTCTTCCAGGTATTAGCCATATCAACCATGGAAAAATATCTGACTTAGAAAGTATCAATTCTGATACAGCAGCAGTTTTAATTGAAACTGTACAAGGAGAAGCTGGAATCAGGGTTGGGGATAAAGAATATTTTCATGCGCTGAGAAAGCGCTGTGATGAAACAGGCACTTTGTTGATTTTGGATGAGGTGCAGTGTGGATTCGGTAGAACAGGTAAATTCTGGGCATTCGAGCACTTTGGATTTGTTCCTGATATCGTTGTTTGTGCCAAAGGAATGGGCGGAGGTATGCCGATTGGGGCATTTATCGCCAATAAAGAAGTAATGGGAGTTTTCAAAAACAACCCAATTCTAGGACACATTACTACTTTTGGAGGACATCCAGTGAGTGCTGCAGCTTCTTTGGCAACTATCAAGATACTTTTGGAGGAAAAGCTGATAGAGCAAGTTGAAGAAAAGGCAAATCTGATCAAGTCCCTTTTGGTTCACCCAAAAATCAAAGGCATCAGAAATAAAGGCTTGCTGATGGCTGTCGAGTTTGAGTCTTTTGATGTATTGAAACCAATTATCGATACCGCCATTGAAATGGGTGTGATTACCGATTGGTTTTTATTTTGTGACGATTCCATGCGAATCGCACCTCCTTTGACTATTACAAATGAACAAATTCACGAAGCATGTGAAGTGATTTTGAGGGCTATAGATCAGGTATTTCCAAGTTAATATTCCATCCATTTTTTTAAGTCAGAAACTTCTTATTCGTTCAAAGAGTTACAACTACTAAATGACACTAATATGAAGAATCAAGAAAACAAGAGCTACCCAGGACAAAAATCTGAAGAGCAATATCGCAAGGAGTTAGACGCAGATTCCTATAGAGTTCTTCGGGAAAAGGGAACCGAAAGAGCTTTCACTGGGGAATATTACCTGAATAAGGAAACGGGCATTTACGAGTGCAAAGCCTGCGGGAACGAGATTTTTCACTCATCCAATAAGTATGACAGCGGTTGCGGATGGCCAAGTTTCACCAAACCGGTGAAACCAGAAGCCATCGATGTACATATGGATTATACCCATGGCATGATCCGTGAGGAGATATTATGTGCCAATTGCGGTTCGCACCTAGGACACCGATTTCCTGATGGGCCAAGTGACCAAGGAGGAATCAGATATTGTATCAATTCTGTGAGTTTGGATTTTGAGAAAGAGAAATAATCAGCTGATTTTATTTTAATAAAAAAGCTTAATTTGTGCTATGGAAAGAATGTTTAGAATCATCCTTACCCCTGAGTTAGATGGTGGATTTACAGCAATTGTACCTTCCTTACCTGGCTGCGTCACGTGGGGCGAAACGCTAGAACATACCAAAGAAATGGCCAAAGAGGCTATCTCTTTATACATTGAGGATATGGAGGCAAACGGGGATGAAATCCCTAACGACAACAACAGCCTAGAATTATCCCTTGTAGTTGCTTAGAAACAACTTTTTTAAAATGATCTCTTTTCATGAAACCCATCACTCCAAAAGAACTGATCAAGATATTAGAATCATTGGGTTTCGAATTTCAGCGTAGTAAGGGAAGTCACCAAGTTTTCAAACACCAAGATGGGCGTAGAACGGTTGTTCCGCTGCATACAAAGGAGTTGAAACAGGTACATTGATGGCAATTCTAAAACAATCGGGAATATCAAAAGATGAAATCTAAAATAGCGAATTTCTGTTCAAATTGCTGAAATGGGATTTGACATTTCAAATTTGAAATTCTAATCCAACTCCACTTGAACTACAACAAAAGCCATCTCATCATCGATGTTTTCAAAAATCCAGATGTTGCCATCTTTGGCAAAATGAACATTGGGAGTTTGGGTCAATTCTGGGATCTGGGCTTCGGCTTTTAAATTGAAATCTTTGTCAAAAATACTGAGATAAACCTCTGCTCCAGTCGTGACATAGCTATCATATTCATTGAGTTCTTCACTATAATGCTTCTTATCTGAAAATCTGAAATAGCGTTGGTTTTTCTCATCCCAAACAAAGCTTCCATAAGAAATTTCCTCTCCAATCTTCCGTTCTACATCTTTTATGCCTCCTGAAGTATATTCCACAGTCTTGGGTGGTACGTATTCTTTCTCATAACCCAACAGTGGAGTATCCCATTTTTTCACCTGAACACTATCACTTTTGAAATCAAACACTTGAACTTCGTTGAATGCATTCGAACTGACCAAAAAGTTCCCATTAGCCTGTAATGGATAAGCTCCAGTTCCGTACCCTCCTGCATCATTTCCATTGTAAAGAATCTTAATATACCGGTCAGAATTTTTAACCCAATCAGGGAGCTCAACCTTTTTGTAGGCTCGATCTTTCAAGTCAATATCAAGTATAAAGTCCGTATTAGTTTCCCAATGAGTGACTAAGGCTATAAATCGTTCAGGATTGCTTTCATCCTGTTCTAGGGATCGAGCAAAATACTCATTAACCCCGAGGTACTCTTCAACTATTTTTTCCAATTCCAAATCTCTAACTAGCTCGCCATTCTGATCAAAAATTTTATAGAATTGGTAGTGCCAGAAAAGCAGGTTTTGGTTTGGCAAAATTGAAAACTGGGGATAATCACCAATTCCATTAGGTCCTTCTTTTTCATATTGGATCTTTCTCTCCAATTTGAGATTATTTAGATCAATTTTCTCCGCTGAATTATCCTTTCTATTGAAGTTGAGGAGGTAGCTTTTGTCCCCAGACAAACTGGAAGTATATAACCGATCCTGTAAATAAAGAAACTCCTGACCTGCATCTATCATCACAGTATCCAGAGAAACTGTAATCTCATCTGATACGGACAATTTTTCCTCTTCGGATGAAGCACAGGAACTGGCAAGTAATAAAAGTAAAATCCCGGTAAACAATCTCATAACATATCCTTTTGAAGTTCAATTAAAAATTTATTGCACTAAAAGGTAATTGATAAGTTCCAAAAATGCTGAACCTGAGATGTTACAAAAAGTTAAAAGCGGATTTGGCCTCGTGGATTTCAGATTTCAAAATTACGACTTTAGCCTTTAAAGAATCCCTTTCTCCGGATGCCTGCCAGTCACAGTTCTTCCAAAAACTTTCAGTTCCTCAATCTGAGCATCCATATTTCCATCTGGGTAAATCACTGGCCCAATTCCAGCTTCCTTTTTCTTATAATCAAGGTAGCCAACCACTACTGGAACATTTGCTCCAAGTGCTATATGGTAAAAGCCTGATTTCCATTTTTTTACCTGACTTCTAGTACCCTCAGGAGTAACCATAATTACGAGCTCATCCCGCTCGCTGAGCATGGATACCATGGATTCAGTATAAGTCTGTTTTCTACCTCCAGGCACACGCTTTCTATCTATAGCAATTGCCCCTAACCCACTTAGCAACCAACCCAGTGGACCTACCATCACTTCTTTTTTGATCGTAAAACGAACAGGGATGTCCATCAAGAAAAAAGCTGCACGGGCGTACAAAATATCCCAATTGGAAGTATGAGGAATAGCTATAAGAACAGCTTTCTTAAGACCTTTTGGCCAATTATCATTTAAGGACCAACCCGAAAGCCAAAACACAATTCGTGACAGAAACTTCATCATGCTTTTATAGATTTATTGGGTTGAACAGCTAATTCTAAAATTGAAGGATTTTCCTCGATATATTTTATGGTGTGATCGTATCCCACACTAAATAATTCAGGAGCTTTTTTGATATCAAAAACCCCATATTTACCTAGCGCCGGTGGTTCAATAAAATAATCACACTTAGCTTTTCGGCTATACACATTGTAATTCATCGCCATAATCACCGAGCGCTCGATCAGTTTTTTCATATTACTGATATTAGCCTCTTCGGGAAGTTGATTACAATTAACTCCTATCACTATATCACAAGTCCCATCCAAGGGCTCCACTGGAAGATTATTCAATACCCCACCATCCACAAGGTATCGATTGCCTATCACAATAGGATCAAACATTCCCGGAATACATGAAGAAGCCATGATTGGCCGGATCAACTCACCTTCTGAATAATATCGGACCTTACCCTTTTTGATATCTGTAGCTGCTACAGTCAACGGAATCTGCAATTCCGAAAAATCATCGTGTTTTAAGTAGAGTTTAAATAAGGTACCTACAGAATCCATTTTCAAAAAGCCAGTTAAAGAAACTGCTGGGCGCAAAAACTTAAAATAATTAGTCTCTACTATGATTTTTAGGATTTCTTCAGGCTTATAACCTTGACAAAACATGGCTCCAACAATTGCTCCAGCTGAAGTTCCTGATACTTTTGTAGGAACAATACCAGCATCAGTGAGTGCTTTCAACACTCCCAAATGTGCAATCCCACGTACTCCTCCTCCAGAGAGAGCCAACCCGATTTTCATTTTAGATTTCATCAAATCTGAATGTTTGATCTAACCGAACTCCTTTATCTGTCATTTTAACTGTACAGCATTCGTTAACTGCATCATGTTCCATAAATAAAACATACTCTTCTCTTGCTGCTTCTTCCAAAAACCTGGCTTTTTCGTCCATAGTCAGAAGCGGTCTTGTATCATAGCCCATCACATATGGCAGAGGAATATGACCTACTGAAGGAAGCAAATCGGCCACAAAAACAACCGTTTTTCCCTTGTACTGGATTTTTGGAAGCATCTGCTTATCTGTATGTCCATCAGCAGTAATAAAATCAAATCCCGGAAGAAATGATTTCTTCTCCATGTCAATGAAGTCTAATTGACCCAGCTCTTGCATTGGAAGTATATTCTCTTCTAGAAAAGAGGCTTTTTCGCGAGGATTAGGAACTGTTGCCCACTGCCAATGATCCTTATTGGACCAATAGGTAGCTCTAGGGAAAGTCATTTCATACTGTCCATGGGATCCATATTTTACTCCGCCTCCACAGTGATCAAAATGCAAATGGGTGAGAAAATTATCTGTTATCTGATGAGGACTTACACCGAGTTTTCTTAGACTTTTTTCCAGGGAATCATCGCCATGTAAATAGTAATGGGAGAAAAATTTCGCATCCTGCTTATCTCCTATCCCATTATCAATTAAGACGATTCTATTGCCATCAACCACAAGAAGCGATCTCATAGCCCAAGTACAAAGGTTATTTTCGTCAGCCTGATTTGTGCGCGACCAAAGTGTTTTTGGAACGACGCCAAACATGGCTCCTCCGTCCAATTTGAAAAATCCGGTATTGACTACGTGTAATTCCATGATATGAAAGAAAAATCCCGGACTTTGTAAGAAATCCGGGCTTTAAATATTTTACTCAACAACTACACCCATCGAGCAAAACTTGTCGATGCGCTGTTCAATTCTTTTCTCAGGCTTGATCTTATCCAGTTCCTTCAAGGCTTGAAGAATGGCTTCTTTCAGGGTGATAGCCATTTTCTTCATGTTCTTATGGGCTCCGCCTAAAGGCTCTGGAATTATCCCATCCACTAAGCCATTGCCTTGCATGTCAAGTGCTGTCAGTTTGAGAGACTCTGCAGCTTGCTCCTTGTAATCCCAGCTTCTCCAAAGAATAGTGGAACAGTTTTCCGGAGAAATCACAGAATACCAAGAGTTCTCTAGCATCATAACACGATCTCCAATTGCAATACCTAAAGCACCACCTGAAGCACCTTCACCAATGATGATGCAGATCACAGGTACTTTTAGCATAAACATCTCCTTGATATTGCGGGCGATTGCTTCACCTTGGCCTCTTTCTTCAGCTTCCAAACCTGGAAATGCACCAGGAGTATCAATCAAGGTTACGATAGGCTTACCAAACTTCTCAGCTATTTTCATCAGGCGAAGTGCCTTTCTGTATCCTTCAGGATTTGCCATCCCAAAGTTTCTCATTTGGCGCTGCTTGGTATTTCTACCTTTTTGCTGCCCAACGAACATTACAGATCTGCCATCCAAATCGCCAAGGCCACCAACCATTGCCTTGTCATCTGCTACATTCCTATCTCCATGAAGTTCTATAAAATCATTGGTCATCTCATAGATATAATCCAATGCATAGGGTCTTTCAGCATGTCTAGAGAGCTGAACTCGCTGCCAGCGGGTCAGATTTTGAAACGTTTCTTTTTTCAAAGCAAGAATTTTTTCTTCAAGAGATTCAATATCTGAACTTAAATCAATATTTCTGCCGGTAGCCAACTCCTTCATTTCCTGAAGTTTTTGCTCTAAATCAGCGATAGGTTTTTCGAATTCTAATACCATTTTGGTGATTTTTGGGAAAAACAAAGATAAGCATATACCCTTGGGAATTAAAATTTTTAATGAGAGGCTGTCTCATAATTGCTGTTTGTCACATTGAGCGAAGTCGAAATGCGGCTGTATTCGCTGCAAATGGCCTTCGACTCCGCTCAGGCTGACACAATTTGCCCTTTTAAGACAGCCTCTTACTTTATTCGATAAGATAAAATGCAAAAGGGGCTAAAACAAAAAAGTCCCGAATTTCTTCGGGACTTTAAGCGGAATGGACGGGACTCGAACCCGCGACCTCCTGCGTGACAGGCAGGCATTCTAACCAGCTGAACTACCACTCCAATGGTTTTAATCTAATTATTTTAAAGCAATGATCTTTTTCAGCAACTTTAAGCGGAATGGACGGGACTCGAACCCGCGACCTCCTGCGTGACAGGCAGGCATTCTAACCAGCTGAACTACCACTCCAATGGCTTCAAAAAAAAGATCGTTTTAGATTTCTCGTCCACTACCCTGTTTTTGAGTGATGCAAAGGTATGTTTTAGATTTGTTAATGCAAAAGTAGATTTAATAATTTGCTTTAATAATTCGTATGAACTTCAATTTCAAGGAGATATTTTTTGATAAATTTTGAATCATTTCCAGTTTATGACGATTCATCGCAGCTATTAATCAATTTTACACCTCTTCTTTTTTAATGATTCCCATCAAATATTCTATCTCTGACTCAATCTCTTTAAATCTTCGCTTCACAGATTCTGATTCAAATTCCTCTAAATGCTCCAGTGAGCTTGCCATTTTTGAAAGCCTAGGCATTCCAGCAGAAACAGCCGTCCCATATAGTTTGTGGCCTGCTTCATTTATCAGGTTTAGGTCTTCCTTTTTAAGTAAGTCATCCAGAGATTCCAGAGACCCAGTTAACTCAAGCTTCAAGATTTCTATAATATTCTCCAAAATCTGAGGGTCATTGTCAGTGTAACTCATCAACTTTTCCGGATTGTAGTGAATATCCTCCAGACCATTGGTATTATCCTGAGATAGCTTAATATCCGATTGTGAATCAAGCCATTTATTCAGAACCAACGCAACAGTTTCCTCTACCACAGGTTTGACCACGAAATCATCCATTCCAGCCGCCAGACATTTATCACGTTCACCCTTTACATTGCCAGCAGTAAAAGCAATAATAGGGACATGCTGATCCTTTTCCAACAGTCTAATATTTTTGGTAGCCTCATACCCATTCATAACTGGCATCTGTACATCCATGAGGATTATATCCGGCAACTGCTTTTGGCAATATTCTACAGCTTCTAGACCATTACTCACTTGCACCAATATGGAATTCGGAGCTATTTTGTTAATGATCGTTTTTGCAAGTAGCATGTTCACAAGGTTATCTTCCGCTACCAGCACCGTAAATTGTTTCTCAGAACTTTGCGCAATCTCCACTGGGTGCGACTCCTTAAATGACTCTACCGTATAAAGCCTGGATAATGCCTGATAGAAATCATTAATCTTCAAGGGCTTGATCAAACGATGGTGAATATGAAGTTCTCTACTGCTATCTATAATTCTCTGGTCATCTGACGAACTATGAAGTAACATGATCGGCTCATGTCCACTCCAAGATGGAAAACCTTCCCTGATTTTTCGGATTGTCTCCAGTCCATCCATAAACGGCATGTGATAATCCATTAGAATCACATCAAACTCCTCACCTGAGGCAAGAATCTGTAAAGCCTCGAACCCATGTGCTGCTTCCTTAGATTTAATATTCTTCAAAAGCAACATTTGCTTGACTATCAGCCTATTATTCTCGTTATCATCAACGATCAGTACATTCTTTATTTTTTCTACATCAAACCAAGCAATCGCATCTCCTTCCTCCGTTTTCAATTCAACATCAAAGTAAAATGTACTTCCTTCACCTAGCTTGCTTTCCAAATCAAGTTTACTGTCCATTAATCTGAGTAAACTATTCGATATCGTCAGTCCCAGTCCCGTTCCCCCATATTTTTTGGTAGTGGAGCTATCCTCCTGCGAGAATGCCTCGAAAATTTTTGATTGCTTCTCTGCCTTGATTCCAATCCCCGTATCTCTAACTGAAAAGCGGATTTTATGCAAATCTCCCTTAACTCCTAAGCTCTCTACTTTCAGTTCTATTTCACCCTTTTCGGTGAATTTGGATGCATTTCCCAGGAGGTTCACCAGTATTTGTTTCAAACGAACCGAATCGCCAAAGACAAACCTTGGCAAGTCGTTGGAAATATTCAGCAGCATTTCCAGACCCTTACTTTGGATTTGATAGGTAATAATATCCGTGGCCTGGGAGCACATCTCGTACAGATCGCATTTATCTACATCTAATTCCAGACGTCCAGCCTCAATTTTTGAAAAATCGAGAATGTCATTTATGATACTCAGCAATGCATTCCCTGATTGGTTTACTATGGACAGGTATTGATGCTGAGTCTCATTGAGACTTGTTTTTAATACTAAATCTGTAAAGCCGATCACACCATTAAGAGGCGTACGAATTTCATGGCTCATATTTGCAAGAAATTCTGATTTGGCAACACTGGCTTCCTCAGCCTGTATTTTTGCTTTTTTCAACTCTTGGCGCTGCTTGATACTATTCGTAATATTTTTGGTGAAAAGCATTACACCGCCAATTTCGCTATCATTGAGATACCAAGGCCTTAATTCCCAGGTGACATATTGTTCTTCTGAAAATCCGGATAGATTTATCAGATCCTCTTCCTTTTTTTCAACTGCGCCTTTTAATATACGCTGATGCCTTTCCTTTCTTTCTTGATCTACAAATGAAAAAATATCATAATGTGACTCGCCGATAATCTGCTGATCTTGCAAGCGATAATCCTCTATATAGCGATTGCTGACAGCAATGTATTTCATATTGGTATCAAACATCGCAACAGCCGCTGGAGTATGCTGCACAAATGCTGAAAGGCGACTCTTCTCACTGATCAGATCCAGTTCCATTCTTCGCATATCAGTGATATCTGTTGCAAATCCTAAATATCCTATAGTCACATGATCTACACCTTTAATCGGAGTGATTACCAAGGAAACTGTTCTTCTATCACCGGATTTAGAAATATAGGTCCAATCACGCTGTTCCTTTCCCAGCCTATCAGCCTTCGCATGAAACACTTCCTTTTCATCTATATCATTTCCAAATTCCTGTCTCAAAGCCAATATATGCTCTTCTAATTCAATCGGGTCATGAAAGAAACTAGGTTTGCGTTTACCAATCATTTCTTCAGCAGTATAGCCAAGCATTTTTTCCGCCCCTGAATTAAAAACAGAAATAAATCCCGTCATGTCAGTTGCAATTATACTCACCTCAGAAGATGCCTCAAACACATCATCAAGCACCTTTCTTGTATGCTCTAGATCTAACTGGGCCCGTTTACTTTCATCTATATCCTGAAACGTCCCGAAAACTCTTACACATTTTTCATCGATAAATTCCATTTGGCCAATTGCCCGAACCCAAATTTCATTTCCTTTGGCTGTAATAAGCTGTAAATCCTCATCCCATCCTTCCCCGGTCTCTATGCCGTGTTGAAGCGCATTGGTAATCGTATTACGACTTTCTCCCTCTTTATAGAAATTAATACCTGTGGTAATGTCAGGGACAAAATCAAACGGAACTTCATGAATAATCTTGGTCATTGGACTCCAGTAAACTTCCTGAGAAATCAGGTCAACGTTCCATCCACCGACTCTCGCTACTTTACCTGTCTCTTCTAAAAGTTCTCTTGTTCGAGTTAAATCTGCCTCCAATTGAACACGCTTAGTAATATCAATAGCATTCCCAATCACATAAACCCCAGCTCCAAAGGGATCATTCTCAATGACGTTATTGAACATCCAAATCAGCTGAGCCCCCTCTTTATCGAGGGTGATCATTTGACCAGAGGCTTTACCCTCCCTTTCAACAGTTAATAAGTATTGATTTATTAATTCATGACGATTTTTTGGTACAATATCATACAAGCTTTTTCCGATTAACTCGCTTGCAGTATATCCTATTTTTCTTGCTCCAGCCTCATTTACTGAGAGAAATACCCCTTTCAAATCATGTGTACACATCAAGCCTTGAGAGTTTTCAAAAAATGCCCGTAACCTTGCCTCGCTATGAGCTAATTGCTGTTCATTTGCTTGAGAATCAGTGATATCCCTACCAATACTATAAATATTTCCTGTCTTAGGATCTGGAGTAGACATCCAAGATAATACCTTGTAAGTCCCGTCTTTGCATAAAAACCTATTTGAAAATTCTACTGAAGAATCCCCTTTAGTCAATTTCGAAAACTTCCTAATTGACTTTTTAATATCCTTTGGGTGAATCAATTCGAAAAAGGATCTTTTCAATAAGACTTCATTATCCCAACCCAATAAATGAGTGAATGAAGGATTAATTTTTTTGAAATAACCATCTGTGTTTGCTACACAAATCAAATCATTAGATAGGTTAAACAATTTCTCCACAGTACTGAATTCAGCAATCAACTGTCGCTCCTGGATAATGATCACTGCCTCACTCACCAATAATTCTAGTCCTGTTTTGGCTTTCTCATTAAGGGAAATAGGATCACTTCCTACTAGTACCAAGCAGCCTTTGGCTACGCCAAATTCATTAATCAATGGAAGGCAAACAAAGAAACCAATACCCTGGGATTGTAATGAGCTCTTGAGCTTTTCAGAAAGTGAAAGTTCATGAACATTAAAAGAAGCAAAAGGTGAATCCAGATGTGATGCTTTACTTTTGAAAAAAGTAAGGAGTTCATCATTATGGATACTAATCCCAGTTTCAACTTTGAAACCAACCGCGTCTGTACCTTCAATTAGAATCAGCGCGTTTTCGGCACCTGACACTACAGCACTCAACTGGCAAACTCGATATAAAGAAATGTCCTGGACAGGATCTAGATTTTGATAGCTATAAACACGTGGTGATTCTAACTCTGTTTTTCCGTAGGCGGAACTATTACCCATAACTCACAATTGGTTTTCTCATAAAGTAATCAAATCCTACCTATGGAATGATCTCTATTGGGCAGCCAAATTATTACTCTTTAGCAACAATAAAAATTAATTGAACGCTAATAAAAAACCTTTCCAAAATGCTCTTATGCAGTTATTTAATAGCCTAATACGGCTATACACTATAAAATGCCTATTGAATCACCGAATCCGATTTTCATATTTAGGATGGTATTTAAACAAGAAAAACCCTCTTGATGATTTTTTTCACCTCAAGAGAGTCCTTTTCACTTTTTAGAAATTTTAGCGTTTAATTGTCAAGCAGAATCACAAAGTCTTTTGCCAGTTCCAGCTATCTCTTAGCGAGTCTTCCAGGGAATAACTTGGATGCCAATTGAATACAGAATTGATTTTAGCTGTATCTGCCCAGATCTTTACAATGTCACCCGGCCTTCTTGCACCGATTTCAAAATTGACTTTTACCCGATTGACTTTTTCAAATGTCCTAATGACTTCCAAAACAGTATTTCCGTTTCCAGTGCCTACATTGAAAACATCATAGAAATCAACCTGCTGCTCACCCAAATAAGCTAAAGCTTTTACGTGGGCATCCGCTAAATCCATCACATGGATAAAATCACGAACACAAGAACCATCCACAGTATCATAATCATCTCCGAACACCGTAAGTTTCTCACGAATACCCGCAGCAGTCTGTGTGACAAAAGGAACCAAGTTGGCCGGAGTGCCTATTGGTAACTCACCGATTTTCCCACTTGGATGTGCTCCTACCGGATTGAAATACCTCAGAGAAATCACGCGGATACCTGCTTGACTTTTCACAAAATCCATCAATATATCCTCACAGATTTTCTTGGTATTACCATAGGGACTTTCAGCATCTTGTCTAGGTGTCTCTTCAGTCACCGGCAATACTTCGGGCTGCCCATATACCGTACAGGAAGAAGAAAAAACCAAATCTTTAATTCGATTCGCTTTCATGAAATCCAGGATAGCCAGCAAAGAACCTATGTTATTCTGGTAATACTTTAAAGGCTGAACCGTACTTTCACCCACTGCTTTAAAGGCTGCGAAATGAATAACACCCGAAATTTCATGTTCAGAAGCAATTTTTTCCAAGAGACTTTTATCACTGCAGTCCCCCTTATAAAAGGTAAGCTTTCTGCCAGTGATCTCTTCCAGTCGATCCAGCACCTTTTCCTCAGAATTTGATAAATCGTCGATGATAATCGGATTGTAACCTGCTTCGATTAATTGAACCGCTGTGTGTGAACCAATGTATCCGGCTCCCCCGGTGATTAAAATATTCTTCATTTATGTTTAAAAGTTTGAGCTTACAAAACTATCCAATTGCATGGATTATAGAATTCTTTTAAGGATAGATTTGGGTAAAGACTCTATAGAAATGCCAGATCAAAAAGCAAATTTATGATCTACCCTTCTAAATGCTGATCATTTAATTAACAGGAAAGTTCCTCTTTTTTCAACACGTTTCATCTCTCCGTCTAAAGGAAAGCTATACTGCATTAGAAAGGTATAGGTTCCCAGAGTGGCATTTTCCCCATTAACCAATCCATTCCAGCCTTCTTTGCCTTGGTAGATCAATTGCCCCCATCTGTTGAAAACCCAGATGTCAAAATCGATCTCACAATTTGAAACCCCTTCAAAAAGCCCACCATCTCTGGAAGGATTATATCCTGTAGGCATACGCACCTCTGGAGCTTTTTCAGTGACTATTCCAGTTCCCAGACTCACACAGCCAGAAGCATCTGTGACTGAAATAGGGTAAGCCCCTTTTCCTAAACCTGTAATTGAATTACCAGATTGATTTTGCTCATCCCAAAAATAGACATAAGGAGCATTGCCTCCTGCCGGAAAAGCGAATAACTCCCCATTACTTCCACCCGGACAAGCTGGTTTGGTCAGTCTTACATCCACATCTAAAGCGCGAGGTGAACTTATTTCAAAATTAAGAGGAACAGAACATCCATTCTGATCTGTAACAGTAAGTTCATAAATCCCTTGCGCAACATCCGCCAAATTCAGACTACCTGTGAATTCCACCCCATATTCCAGATCAATTGTATAAGGTGCAGTGCCTCCTCTCACACTCAAGTTTAGTACACCATCTCTTTTCCCATAGCAACTCACACCAGCCACATCAAAAGAAACCAACTCCAATACCGGCGGCTCTTTGATCTCTAGATTTTCCAGTTTTCTTTCACAGCCTAATTGATCTGTGACCGTAACCGAATAATTACCAGCAGACAAACCTTCTGCGGTGGAAGCATTTAAAGTAGGATCATGAGACCAGGTAAAATTAAAGGGTGCAACACCACCTGTAATATCCAAAACTATTTGCCCATTGAATTCACTAAAGCACTTGACGTCTTCTATGCTAGCCACCGTCAGCAGGAACTCTTCTTCTACGTTTACTTCTACCGGATCAGAAGTTCCTTCACAGGATTGATCCACCAAACTATAGGTCAAATAGCTTACAGTTCCGATTATCCCAGGCACATTCCAGCTGATTTCAACTGTACTTTCATTTACTCCAGATACAATCTCTCCTCCGGTTACCACCCATTCATAACCTCTACTGCTTGATGAGTTTGGTGCAGAATAAAAGTGAGTGGCGAGCGGGTCAAAACACACATCCAAATTACCGATCGGCTCTTCTGCATCCAGCTCAATATTGATGACCACATCCAAAGTAAGAGCCTCTAGCACACAGCCATTGGTACTGATTGGATTAGCCGTGATACTTGCGTTAGGGTTTGATGGCCCCCAGTTGACCAGAACAGAATCTCCGTAATTTTGAACAACTGTACCTCCTATTACTTCAAAAGTCACAGATCCAATATTTTCCTGGGAGCTAAGCTTATAAATCAGTTCCTCCACATCTGGACAAACAGAATTAGCACCCAGTAGCTCAGCTTGGGACTCGAGCACTTCTACTTCAAAGGTCTCTTCCTCTTGCTGATCACAGGTGTTTGGACTGATTGAAGCAGTGACTGTAACCTCGTAAACTCCTGCCTTAGTAAAGATATGGGGCACTTCTTGACCTTCTTGGAGAGCTGAGCCATCTCCAAAATCCCAAGTAAAATAAGTAAAGGCTTCATTTTCCGGCTCAATACTCCAAGTCCCTTCCTGATCTAAGCAAGCGATCCTTTCGCCTTGCACTTCAAACTCATAGTCAGCCTGTATCTCAAAATTGAGATTATCCAGAGCCGCACCTACTGCGTACCCATAGGATTCCAAAAAGCCAAAACCATACACATAGGCTATAAAGCCTTCAGGATTTGTCAACTGATGTACTCCTTGGAAAATCCGGATTCGGGCATAATAAAAAGAGGCATTGCCAGGAACCACTGAAAATGAAGCTCCTATATTACTTCCATCCAAAATCGTTTGGTTTTGTGCACCGGCTGGAACCACAATATTTACATAATGATCTTGGATAGACTGAAGTGAAAGCGCAGAAAATTTCACACTCTTAAGAAGTTGCTCATTTGGGCTATACGAAATCATAAAAGGATCACCCTGATCGAACAAAGGCTGGGTTACTTGATTGCACTCTTGACTTTTAGCAAGGACTGTCACAGAGGAAGGCTTGCTTGTCTCAATCGAAACTGTTTCATCTGGAGCAAAATCCAAGGTCAAAAATTGAGTTGCACCAATGATTCCTCGGCTATTTCCATTGACAAATACCTCCGTATTGTCCTCTGCCGCCAGAACCTTCACCAATTCTCCTGAGGATCTTCCTTCCAAAGCAACGTGAATATAAGACTGACCCCAGGTAGATATAGGGTAAGCTTGCTGAAATAAGTTGTCGTTAGCTGCACCACAATTCCCTACAGAAGTCCACTTATTTCCTCCGAAAACAGCTATTTTCTTACAGGAATTAGCATCATCGCCGATTACCCGAACACGGGTTCCGGTCAGGTCAAAGCGCTCCTTAATCTGGTAACTTTGGCCACGGTTAAGTCTCTGGGTAAATGGCACAGAGCTATTACTTCTGGTGATTTCAATCTCTGTATCATCCTCAGTGGCAATCACCAGCATCAAGCTTTCATTATCAATATTTCCATCGTATTCCACGGGATAAGTGAGGCGCTCGAAATGCGAAGTAATCAAGTAATCTTTACCCAAAGCACTTACTGGAAGCACGACTGTCCCATCAGCACTACGTACCCGCTCGTTGAAGGCATAAACAGATAAATCTCCTGTGGAAGAAATGAAAATCCCTTTGCTCTCTACGATTCCAGATCCCCGGTGAAATACATCTATATCCTGGGAATCAACAATCAAGGTAAAACGTTCTCCTTCATTCAGGGATTGAGAGCTGGTATTTCCAAGGTATTCTATAGTGAAATCAGCAGCTTCCACAGCTGTAATCTCCAGCATTGCTCTATCTGTAGCTCCCGGTAAAATCCGGTTGTTTTCCATATAGCCTACCCAAAATTCCTTACCTACAGTAGAGATCTGCGCATGCGAAAAAAAAGCAAAGAATTGCAAGCAAAACACAAAGTACAGTACTCGGTAAAGTCTCTCCATATGGTCTAATTGGGCAGATTGAAGAACCAATATAGGCAACTGCAAAGGATTAAGCACCTCCGTTGATACAAAGCTTCCTAGCTATCTTTCAAAAGCTTGGGATTCACTTAGCCATCACATATATAATTCCTATCTTTGCGCCTCCAAAAAAGAAGAAAACCTCAATTATGATATCAGTAGATAACTTGTCATTAAAATTTGGCAAACGAACACTTTTCGACGAAGTCTCCCTCAAATTCAACCCAGGCAATTGCTATGGTGTGATCGGGGCAAACGGCGCTGGAAAGTCAACTTTTTTGAAAATCCTTGCCGGAGAAATGGAAAGTACCAGCGGAGGAATCAGCATCACTCCTGGTCAGCGTATGGCTGTGCTTAGCCAAAATCACTTTGGTTTCGATGAAGTGGAAGTGCTAAAGACTGTCCTCATGGGTCATAAGACGCTGTATGCCATCATGGAGGAAAAGGACGCCATCTACATGAAGGAGGATTTTTCTGAAGAAGATGGGCTACGTGCATCTCAGTTGGAAGCTGACTTCGCAGAAATGGACGGGTGGAATGCAGAATCTGACGCAGCAGCACTGCTTTCAGGCTTGGGAATCACCGAGGATTTGCATTACATGCAAATGAAAGATTTGGCTGGTAATCAGAAAGTGAGGGTTTTACTAGCTCAGGCACTTTTCGGAAATCCAGATATCCTGATTCTTGATGAGCCTACCAATGACTTGGATGCTGCCACCATCGAATGGTTAGAGAACTTCCTCCTTGATTTCAAAAACTTGGTGATAGTCGTGTCTCACGATAGACACTTCCTGGATTCAGTTTCTACACATATAGTGGATATTGACTTTGGGAAAATCAAGATTTACTCCGGTAACTACACCTTCTGGTACGAATCTTCTCAGCTCGCGCTGAAACAGCGTTCGGATTCCAACAAGAAGGCTGAGGATAAGAAAAAGGAATTGCAGGCATTTATCGATAGATTCTCTGCTAACGTGGCTAAGTCAAAGCAAGCGACTGCTCGTAAGAAAATGATCGAAAAGCTAAACATCGATGAGATCGAACCATCGATGAGAAAATATCCTGGCATCATTTTCAAACCTGAAAGAGAAGCCGGAGATCAGATCTTTATGACGGAGAATTTGGAGTTGAAAGCTGATGGAGTGACATATTTCACAGATGTAAATCTAATGGTGGACAAGGGCGATAAAATTGCTTTCATCTCAAAGACCAAGCAGGCGGTAAACAAATTCTTCCAGGTAATCATGGAGGAAATCCCAGCTTCGAAAGGAAGTTTCAAGTGGGGCGTTACCATCAACAAAGCCTATTTACCAAACGATAACTCGGAGTATTTTAAATCTGACCTATCACTGATCGAGTGGCTAAGACAGTTCTCTGGCAATCAGGAGGAAGCTTACGTGAGAACGTTCTTGGGAAGAATGCTCTTCACCGGAGAAGAATCACTGAAGAAATGTTCAGTACTTTCCGGAGGGGAAAAAGTGCGTTGTATGATCTCCAAGATGATGCTTCAGAATCCTAATCTTTTGGTCATGGACGAGCCTACCAACCACCTGGATCTGGAATCTATCACAGCATTCAACAATGCTATCATCGAGTATACAGGAACTGTCTTAATGTCTTCTTATGATCATGCTTTTGTACAGTCTTCCGCAAATAGAATTGTAGAATTCACGCCAAACGGTACGATTGATAGAAGGATGCCTTATGATGATTACTTGGAGAGCGAAGAAATCAAGGGGTTGAGGGAGAAAATGTATGCAACCAAGTAACCTAAGGTAGTTGCTACTCACCGCAATCATAATATACTTGGCGATCACAATCGCCGTCGGAGCTTGGGCTTCAAAATTCGTAAAGGGATCGAATGACTTTGTTTTGGCAGGTCGTTCGCTCCCTTTATTTCTTTCCGCCTCTGCCCTATTTGCTACCTGGTTTGGTTCTGAGACTATTTTCGGAGCATCTTCAGTCTATTTAGAAGAAGGACTACAAGGGGTAATCGAAGATCCTTTTGGGGGTGCGCTTTGCTTGGTGCTTTTTGGAATGTTTTATCTCCGCCCCATGTATCGCATGGGTGTATTGACTATTGGTGATGTTTTCAAGAAGATCTATGGTGACCAAGTTGAATTCCTTTCCACAGTTTTCATGGTGCCGGTTTTCTTTGGGTATGTAGCTGCGCAACTGGTTGCCTTGAGTCTGCTTTTCGGTATCGTCACAGGAATGAGTTTGGCGGAGGGAATACTTCTTTCTGCCGGTATCGTGGTCATTTATACATTTCTAGGCGGGATGTGGGCTATTTCTATTACCGACTTTATCCAAACCATTATGATAGTCTTAGGACTGATCACAGTAGCAATCTTGGTAACCAAAGATGCCGGTGGAGTCAGTGTGATATTAGATTCGGCTACTGAGGAAAGCTTTCAGTTTTTCCCTGATTCAGGTTTCGACTCCTGGATCAATTACTTCGGTGCCTGGATCATTATCGGTCTGGGAAGTATTCCAAGCCAGGACATTTACCAGCGTGTAATGTCTGCCAAATCAGAAAAAGTAGCCGTGCAATCTACTTATCTAGCAGGAGGGTTTTACCTAACTTTTGGGCTTTTGCCACTTTTCATAGCGCTTGGCGCAAAGGCGTTGTATCCAGAACTCTATTTAGAAAATAAGCAACTTATGTTACCATCTATGGTCTTGGCTCATGGCGGTTTACCGGTGCAAATCATCTTCTTTGGAGCATTGATATCAGCCATTATGAGTACTGCGAGTTCGGGTATGCTTGCGCCGGCTGCTTTGATCTCTGAAAACCTCATCAAACCACTTTTCAAAGGCAAACTTACTGACAAACACCTGCTTTGGACATTAAGAATAAGCGTACTCGGTGTAGCTATTTTGGCGGTATGGATGGCACTTCAGGATTCTAATATTTACGAATTAGTGGCTGGAGCCTCTATCCTGATGCTGGTTTCCTTATTCGTTCCACTCACCTCTGGGTTGTATTGGAAAAAGTCTTCAAAAATTGGCGCTATGCTTTCCATGATTATCGGTATGCTTACCTATTTAATTATGGATAGATTTGAGCCAGAAATTTCTTCTCACATTTACGGGTTGCTCGGCAGTGCTTTAGCTATGGTAGCGGGCAGCTTGCTATTCCCCAACAAATCTCAACTTAGTCATGAACTATCCTAAAATAATACTGAAACACGGCAAGGAAATATCGCTTAAACGAAAGCATCATTGGGTATTTTCAGGAGCTATTTTCCAGAAAGATTCTAATCTTGAAAATGGTCAGTTAGTGGCCGTTTACTCCTCCAAAGATGAGTTTTTGGGAATTGGTCATTTTGCAGAAGGCTCCATTATGGTTCGGATTATTTCTTTCGAAGAGCGGGAAATCGATCAGGCCTTTTGGGACGAGAAAATTGCTTCAGCCCTTTCTTTGCGAAAAAGTCTAGGACTTACTGACAATGAAGAAACTAACGTCTATCGATTAGTTCATGGTGAGGGTGATTTGCTTCCAGGATTGATGGTGGATTTCTATAATGGAACGGCAGTCATTCAGGCGCACCAAATCGGGATGCATGCGCATTTGAAGGAAATTGCCCAAGCGATAAAGAATGCTTTTGGAGATCAATGCTCAGGGGTTTATGATAAAAGTGCGGAGACTTTACCAAAGAATTTGGGAATCACTTCCAATGAGTGGATACTCGGTAAACCAAAAACTGACCTGGTTCAAGAGTATGGAGCGACTTATAAAATCGATTGGGAGAAGGGACAGAAAACCGGCTTTTTCATAGATCAGCGGGAAAACAGAAAGCTACTTGCCTCCTATTCAAAGGGCAAAAAAGTGTTGAATACCTTTTGCTATTCAGGAGGGTTTTCTGTGTTGGCTTTACAAGAGGGAGCAGCCGAAGTGCATTCTGTGGACATTTCTCCAAAAGCCATTGAGTTGACCGAGGAAAACATTCTGCTCAATCCTGAAATCAAAGGCAAGCATGAATCTAAGGTTGCAGATGTGGTGAAGTACATTCGGGAAATTGGTGATGATTACGATTTGATCGTTTTGGATCCGCCAGCTTTTGCCAAAAACCTAAAAGCTCGACATAATGCTGTACAAGCTTATAAGCGCCTGAATGCGGAAGCCTTGAAAAAAATTAAGCCGGGAGGAATTCTCTTCACTTTCTCCTGTAGTCAGGTGGTGGACAAGGCGCTTTTCCGCAACACGGTAACAGCTGCGGCATTGGAATCTGGGAGAAAGGTGAAAGTTTTACATCAAGTCACCCAGCCTGCAGATCATCCAATCAATATATTTCATCCAGAAACAGAATATCTTAAAGGTTTGGTGCTTTTTGTTGAGTAAAAACAACCTTTCTATTGAGGAGTTAAAGTCTTTTGGCCTATTTTCGTTTACTAATAAAAACAAATCATGTACACAGGAATACAACATTTACATTCAGGCGTAGCCTATCTGGCATTGCTAGCATTGGTGGTGGTCATCATTTACATGCTGATCGGATCACTTTCAGGTAGAGAATTCACCGAGAAAGATCGTAAAATCGGTTTAATCGCCTTTATCCTTTCTCATATTCAACTGTTAGTAGGATTGATTCTTTATTTCCTAAGTCCATTGGGATTCGAGATGCTTAAGTCAGGTTCGGCCATGTCCGATCCAGCAGCAAGACTATTGGCTATAGAGCATCCTCTGATTAATATCATTGCGATTGTGTTGATTAGCATAGGGTATATACGCGCGAAAAAACCAGGTGTATCCAGAGGAAGATTCAGAAGTATTTATATGATGTATGCGATTGGATTGGTGCTGATTTTGAGTAGAATTCCTTGGTCTGCCTGGTTGGGATGATGAGAATTTGAGATTCAAAAACTTCCAAATTCTTAATTCATCATTCGATATTCAGTATTAAATAGAAAGAGGTAGCATGTGATATGCTACCTCTTTTTGGTTTTATAGTTTGAAAGATCTAACCCTTTCAGGGCTAGAAAACTATTACCTAGATTAGCTAGCGATGGGTTGTACCCATCGCTGATATATTGAGGCCCTTCAGGCCTATCCTTCCAAACAATATGATTTACTACACATCCTACGCACACCGTGGCCTGTGTCCTCAAAGACCAATTTTAGGTACTTTTCAGGGTTTTTAATATTTGGGCTTGGTGATGAACCACTCGTTTTGGCGAACCACACCTTCCTTGATTTACATCTACTCTGCCAAAACTTGGAACTGATCGAATCATTCTCAACCCCGGGTTTCACCCGGGGCTATTAATGGTTTGACC
>NZ_QLLK01000004.1:383273-385526 GCF_003259505.1 Algoriphagus yeomjeoni
ACCCCGGGTTTCACCCGGGGCTATTAATGGTTTGACCACTTCGTGGTCGAATTTACCAATACGGTGCAGCGGCCTATGTACTCAAAGACCAATTTTAGGTACTTTTCAGGGTTTTTAATATTTGGGCTTGGTGATGAACCACTCGTTTTGGCGAACCGCACCTTCCTTGATTTGCATCTACTCTGCCAAAACTTGGAACTGATCGAATCATGCTCACCCCGGGTTTCACCCGGGGCTATTAATGGTTTGACCACTTCGTGGTCGAATTTACTAATACAGTGTAGTTCCGCTTTCTTTCCTAGGGTTGAAACCCTAGCCTATTATCTTGAATGCCCTAGGCATTCCTTTGCCAAAGCTAAAACTCTGGGCTATTGAATCGTAATTCTTATGGACGTTGGTGGTGAGTGCAAATGATTATTCGCCCCTACATTAAATCATTTTACATAGGCTTCAATCAATCGCTCGGCACATCTTTCTCCATCCATCGCTGCTGAAACGATTCCACCTGCATACCCTGCACCTTCCCCGCAGGGATAAAGACGCTTGATCTGAATATGTTCAAAAGATTCTCGGTCGCGAGGAATGCGGACTGGAGAAGAGGTCCTGCTTTCCAATCCGATCAACTGAGATTCATTCGTGTAATAGCCCTTCATTTTATTTCCAAAAGTCTTAAAAGCCATGGCCAAACGCTCTGAAATAAAGTCTGGCAAAACATTTCTCATCTCTACAGCATTCAAGCCGGGTTGATAAGAAGTATCCAGCAAAGATACGCTCACTTTTTTCTCGACAAAATCCACCATGCGTTGTGCTGGTGCTACTTGAGTTTTGCCTCCAGCTTCCCAAGCTTTTTTCTCTACATCTGCCTGAAACTCCATAGCTGCCAAGGGGCCAAACTTCTGGTATTGGGGTAAATCTTCCAACTCCACCGAAACTACTATTCCAGAATTGGCAAACTTACTATCCCGGCGACTTGGGCTCATTCCATTCACTACCAGCTCTCCTGGAGAAGTTGCAGCAGGCACTATAAACCCACCTGGGCACATGCAAAAGCTGAATACACCTCTTTGCTTGTTTTTGAACTCAGTCTGATGAACGAGGGAATATGCCGAAGCTGGCAAATAGGGTCCACGGTCCAAACCACAGTGGTATTGTATACTGTCTATCAGTTTTTGACTATGCTCTACTCTTACGCCCAAGGCAAAGGGCTTCGCTTCTATAGTTATCTCTTTTCTATGAAGCAAATGAAAAATATCCCGTGCTGAGTGACCTGTAGCTAAAATCACCCCTAAACCAGTGATTTTATCTCCATTCTGAGTGACCACGCCTTTAATCTCATTTCCTTCTAAAATAAAATCCTCTACCTGGGTATCAAACAAAACCTCTCCTCCAAATTGCCTTATGCTTTCACGTAGGTCTTCAACCAGCTTTGGGAGTTTATTCGTGCCAATATGAGGGTGAGCATCGACTAGAATTTCTTCTGTGGCACCGTGCGCAACAAGAATTTCCATGATCCTTCGAATATCACCTCGCTTTTTGGATCTGGTATATAATTTCCCATCTGAATAGGTTCCTGCTCCACCTTCTCCAAAACAGTAATTCGAATTAGGATTAACAATCTGATCTTTGTTGATAGCTGCTAGGTCTCTTCTGCGAGCCCTCACATCCTTACCTCGCTCGATGACAATTGGTTTCACTCCAAGTTCTATCGCCCGAAGTGCGGCAAAAAGGCCAGCGGGTCCAGCACCTACTATTATTATGGGATCCTCATTACCCACATTTTTATATTCTGGCTGATGGTCTAGAAGGGATGGAGGCGTTTCCTTGATAAAAAGTTCAGCCTGAATATTCACTTTAACATTTCTGCCTCGGGCATCAATGGAACGCTTTACCTGACGTGCTGTTGCCTCATTTGCGTTGGTAGGTAGACCGGCTTTTTTTCGTACTACTTCCTGAAATAATACAGGATCGTAAGCCTCTTCCGGACTCAGTTGTAGCGTAAATTCTTTCTTCATAGGGTAAGGTATTTATCCTTAAATGTGCCGCGCAAAGTTAGTGTTTTCTGAAGTGATAGGAAAGTGTTCAGTATTCAGTCGCAGTCACAGTCGCAGTCAGAGGTAGCAGGTTGTTAAAGTGAATTGTATGAAATGTTAGTGAGACAGGAATATTGGCGAAGTGTGTCTTGTGTTCAGTATTCAGTATTCAGTCCCAGTCGCAGTCACGGTCACAGTCGTAGTCAGAGGTAGCAGGTTGTTA
>NZ_QLLK01000004.1:385716-436740 GCF_003259505.1 Algoriphagus yeomjeoni
GTGTGTCTAGTGTTCAGTATTCAGTATTCAGTCCCAGTCGCAGTCACGGTCACAGTCGTAGTAAGAGGTAGCAGGTTGTTAAAGTGACTTGTATGAAATGCTGGTGAGACAGGAATATTGGCGAAGTGTGTCTAATGTTCAGTATTCAGTATTCAGTATTCAGTCACAGTCGCAGTCAGGGTCACAGTCGTAGTCAGAGGTAGCAGGTTGTTAAAGTGAATTGTAGGAAATGTTAGTGAGCACGAACATTGGCGAAGTGTGTATAGTGTTCAGTATTCAGTCGCAGTCACAGTCACAGTCACGGTCACGGTCACGGTCACAGTCGTAGTCAGAGGTAGCAGGTTGTTAGAGTGAATTGTATGAAATGTTGGTGAGACAGGAATATTGGCAAATGATGAATGGAATACTGACTGCTTTAAAAAGGTAAAGTAAAGGTAAACCCAAACTATCATGCCTTTATCATGCGGGTATATACGGGGTATCTAGGGAGTATCTAGCGGGGAAATGGTAAGTATCAGCTAAGGATTTACTTTATATAGGTGCTAATTCAATCGGTCAAGAACCTCGAATCTTGATGAATTAGAAATAAATTCAGGTACAATAACTTTCAGATGTGAGACCAATTCATTCTCAGAATTTTTACTCACCAGTTCCATGAAAAGCTCAATCTGTCCATCTATTTTATGATAAGAAGAAGGAAGTACCTGGGCGATTTTAATCTTAGGATGGTGTGTAATCTTAACTGTTTCAAAATCATTAAGCAATTCTTCATAAAGCTTCTCCCCTTCTCTAAGTCCGGAGAAAACCACCTTAATATCCGAATCAACTTTTTTACCTGACAGCTGAATCATCTTTTTTGCCAGATCAAGGATTTTAATAGGTTCACCCATATCAAAAACAAAAATCTCTCCCCCTTCACCCATTATTCCTGCTTCCAATACCAATTGACAGGCTTCTGGAATGGTCATGAAGTATCTGGTAATTTCAGGATGGGTCACTGTTATAGGCCCACCATGCATGATCTGCTTTTTAAACAATGGTATTACTGATCCATTTGAACCCAATACATTTCCAAAGCGAGTGGTAATAAACTTCGTGTGGTAGCTCTTATGATTTCTTTCCAAGTATTCGTTAAGTGCTTGCACGTACATTTCAGCCGCTCTTTTACTTGCGCCCATTACATTCGTAGGGTTAACCGCCTTATCAGTAGAAACAAAAACGAACTTGTCAACCTTAGCTAGAACAGAGATATCTGCAAGTATTTTAGTTCCTAGTACATTGGATTGTATTGCTTCCTCAGGATAGTTTTCCATCATAGGAACATGCTTGTACGCCGCTGCATGAAATACAACCTGTGGTTTAAAAGCTCTAAAAACTTCCTTTACTTTCTTCTTATTCCGTACATCCCCAAGCACAATCTTTATTGGGCAATGGCCGTAATTCTCTTTGAACTCCTGCTCTACATCATACAAGGCTGATTCTGCTATATCTAATAAAATAAGCAGTTTAGGCTCATAATGACATATTTGTCGACAAAGCTCAGAGCCTATAGACCCCGCAGCTCCGGTAACCAATATTACCTTTCCTTGCAGATCTTCATGAATCCTAGGATTATCCAAGATTATTTGCTCCCGACTGAGCAAATCCTCGATTTTCACTTCCCGAATCGCTCCAGCAGTCAAGCCTCCATTGATCCACTGATCTACTGGAGGCACAATGGATACAGATATTTTCAGGCGAAGGCATTCATCAATCACTTCATTCTTCCTCTTCACAGAAAGATCTCTCACGGCAATAATCAACTCTGTAATGCCAAATTGATTAACCAGTTTTTCAAGATCGCCTAGGCCCTTATAAATTCGTTTACCATCTATATTTTTACCCTCTTTTTTAGGATCATCATCTAAAAAAGCAACCGTATTGAAGAGGATTTTACTATCTCTCTTTATCGCTTCCTGAGCAATGATTCCTGCTTCTCCAGCGCCGAAAATTATACCGTTCTTAAGTTCCTTAACCAAAATCCCATTCTTCAGGTAAACGAATAGTTCCTTAACCAACAGTCTGTAAAATATGAGCATGAAAAGCGAAGAAAGACTCGCTATAATCAATACAGAAGTAGGAAGTAAGAACCTGTCATTCAGGAAATTCCCGTGAAAAAAATTCAAGAATAGAAATAGGATGAAATTAATCAGGACGGTTTTAAATATGTTTGATCCATCTCTGAAGCCAGTGTGGCGCACTATACCCTCGTAACTACGAGTATTTTGCATTACCAACAAACCACCAACCATAAAAGTAAAACTACCTGCCACAGCATCGTACTGTTCAATCAATGCCAGCTCAAAATTGAATCGGACTAGATAACCGAACAAAGCGCAATAAAATAGGATAAAAGAATCAAGGGTGGCAATGATCCATCGAGGAAGGATTTTCAACCGCGTCAAAAAATTCATAGTATAAATTTATTCAAATAGCCAAGTTATAAAATCGCTTACACTAAAAACAGATTAATGTACAAAATAAGCACTTTTTGAGCTTATCCCTACAAAATTTTTAAATTATTTCAACAATATATTGCACTATTCACAATATATTCTAGGAAATGTGGCTATACGGAATCGTGCCAGTAGCCAAATATTCTATGACAAGCAAGATCCGAAGGATTGAGATGAGGAACCCCTGGCGGGTGACAAATTTTATAGCGCCGGGTTTTAACCCGGTGCTTAAGGATATATTCGTGCCCCAGCGCTGGCCCACGATCGTCATTGGGAGAAGGAAAATAATGCCCCGCCACGGCGGGCAGGCAAAAGATGGAAACGTAAAGATGATAGAAGACCGATGTTGAATGACCGATTTTGGATGTCCGGTTTTGGTTCAGAGCCTAGCATTGTTTTTAATAATGAATGATGAGTGATGAAGTTGGGGCAGTCAGAAAACTGCAGTGATGTGGATCCAAGTATGAACTTGGACCAGATTGGACAGCATATTTTCCCTTTCTTTTTGAAGGCAAAAAGAAACAAAAACCTTTGTCAAAATAATGCTTCCCCGCGCAAGGCCGGACGCTGGCCCGCTATTTTGACCTCCTCCCCGCCGTACAAAAAGACGTTTGTAAATAAAAATTGATTAGTAGATCGGATAAAAGCAGTTTGGAGACTGCAGTATCCAAAGCACAGGTCAGGAGACCTGCGCTAAATGAGCTAGCTAAGCTGAGCAATGCCGTAGGCATGGCAGATTTTATAGCACCGGGTTTTAACCCGGTGCTTAAGGATATATTCGTGCCCCAGCGCTGGCCTATTTTCGCCTATCGGAGACGGGATGCGGTGCCAGCAAGATGGAAACGGATAGTTGGGTGGAATATAAAATGGAGGAATTGAGAAGTTAAAATTGTCCGGTGACCGATGTTGGAGGTTTGGAAGCATGGGAGTTGGAGGCAGTCGGGAGACTGTATTAAGGCGGATCCAAGTAGGAACTTGGACCAGATTGGACAGTATATTTTCCCTTTCTTTTTGAAGGCAAAAAGAAACAAAAACCTTTGTCAAAATAATGCTTCCCCGCGCAAGGCCGGACGCTAGCCCGCTATTTTGACCTCCTCCCCGCCGTACAAAAAGACGATTGTAAATAAATATTGAATAGTAAATCGGATAAAAGCAGTCTGGAGACTGCAGTATCCAAAGCACAGGTCAGGAGACCTTGCGGTAAATGCGCTATATGGGTAGCTATTTATTTCTCTGGCACATTTGGTTTTGCCCAAAATAACCCCGCCAAGTCGGGCAGGCAAAAGGTCAAGACCCAGCATCCCCGATAGCTATCGGGACTCCTTCCACACAAGGCCGAACGCTGGCTCGCTGCTGCGTCGTCCCACCGCGCCCTTCCAATTAATGTGTGTGCTAAACCGAAAAATTTAAGAAAATTAATCATCATTTGACGATATCTAATACCCAAATCCTGTTATTTTCTTTTTTTTATGTTCGAAGAATATTTAAGACTCAGGCTGACACCCTCAGTCCCATTTGAAACAATCTCCAACTTAGAAAACTAACGGTCACCGAGCGACGGTTGGTGAGCTTGCCGAACCAAGTCGAGGTGAACAGTAATTAAATTTGGTTACTGGCGAGAAAGCGGATACTTGTAAACAGAATTTTTGGTTGTAAAAACCAAATATGTAAAGTTCTTATTGCTTGAAATACATTTTCTCAACAGCTCCTTTTTGCTGGAAGGAGTTCTTTTTTCTGCCTTCAAATCTACCCATTGAAACATGACCTTGCTGTGTAACTCCCTTGCCAAGTAGTACATTTCCAAGTGTTTGGAACAAAATCCTTAGGTCTAAAAAAAAGGATAGGTTGTCAACATACCAAACATCAAATCTGAATTTGCTATCCCAGGAAATTGCATTTCTACCATTCACCTGAGCCCAACCTGTGACTCCTGGCCTAACTTCATGCCTTCTGGCTTGTTTGGCAGAGTAAAGCTGTAAATAATCATTCAAAAGTGGCCTAGGGCCTACCAGACTCATATCTCCTTTAAGTACATTGATTAATTGAGGAATCTCATCCAGCGATGTTTTTCTGATCAATTTCCCAAAACTTGTGATCCGTTCCGAATCAGCCAATAAATCCCCAGATTCATTAACTAAGTCAGACATAGTCTTAAATTTCAATATTTGAAAGGGCACATTATCCTTTCCTGGCCTTGATTGCGAGAAGAAGGGAGAACCTCGGTGGTGAATACTTAAAGTAATAAATAGAATTAAAAATATAGGTAAAAGAATGGCAAACATTAAAAAAGCCAGGATAATATCTATTGATCTCTTTAACCAATTTCTATAAATCACTTATTTGAATGTTTTACTGAGTTCTGTGTGTATCACCTCAACAATCAATTCTTGATGTTGAAGCGTCAAATCTACTGAGCTTGGAAGACATAAGCCATTTTCAAACAACTTTTCAGACATACTTCCCCCATAATAAGGTGTCATATTAAATACTGGTTGGGTATGAAGTGGCTTCCACAAAAACCTACTTTCAATGCCCTTTTTCATTAAGGAATCCTTTAACTGCTCATTAGAGAAGCCAGTCTTTTCCTTGTCGACCAGAATTGCAGTAAGCCAATAGTTAGAATAGGAATCATCAGATTCTGTTTGGAACTCAATACCAGGAAAATTCTTGAGCATTTTCCTGTACCTCTGATTGATTAGCCTCCGACTTTTAATGAAAGAATCCAACTGTTCGAGTTGAGCTAAACCCACTGCAGCAGAAAGGTTATTCATTTTATAATTATAGCCAATTTCCAGGTGATGGTAAAAAGGCAGGTCTTCCCTAGCCTGAGTGGATAAGAGCTTAGCCCGTTGGATTAAATTCGTATCATTGGAAATCAATGCTCCTCCCCCACCAGCTGACATTATTTTATTCCCATTGAAGGAGTAAACGCCTACTTGTCCAAATGTTCCACATGCTTTACCTTGAAATTTACTGCCTATTGCTTCGGCAGCATCCTCCAAAACTGGTATATCATATTTTTGAGCAATCTCTAGTATCTCAGAGATTTTAGCTGGCATTCCAAAAAGATGAACTATGACAATTGCTTTTGGTTTTTTGCCTTTAGAGATTCTACTTAGAATGGTGTCTTCTAGAATTTCTGGACAAATATTCCAGGTATCTTTTTCACTATCTACAAAAATCGGGCTTGCCCCAAGGTAGACTACCGGATTTGCTGAAGCACAAAAAGTAAAAGACTGACAGATCACTTCATCACCAGGACCTATACCCAAAAGCACCATACCCAAGTGCAAGGCTGAGGTGCCAGAATTCAAAACTACAGACTCATGCGTCTTAAGTCTTTTGGAAAGCTTACTTTCGAATCTAGTGATGAATTGACCGAAAGTGGCTATATGACCAGAACTTAAGGCCTGTTGAGTATACAAATTTTCATTACCATTGAGTACAGGAAATGAAAGCGGGATATGAAAAGCCATGCAAGGTTGTAGCTAAAACTGTCAAAATATACTATACAAATATCAAACCACCATATCCTCAATGCTTTTGCAGTTGGCATGAAAGGCCCAAAACACATCCCTAACCCCATTTTCAAGCTAGCTTATTTTTTTTGAATGAATTACCTGTGGTGTTCTTGACAATAAATTTTTACTCCCATTACCTAATCATAAAGCTTTAATTTCTAGGGATTTATAAAACGCTGTATTTTCCGAATAATAAGTAGTAAATGGATCCCGTACTATTTAGTCAATTAACAAAATCAAGGAAAACTGTCGAAAGATATTTTTTTATAAAAAAAGCAAAAAAAATACTTCAAAAAACATATTTACGTATTTGAAGTAATTTTTTGAAAGAATAAGCATGATTTCAATGCTTGCTTATCTAAGGTCAAAAGTTGAAAAGGTGGGTTAATATTTTGAATTGGGCCTGCTCAACTAATACCCTATTCTTATTTCATCTGAAAGTATGAAAGATCAATTATCCTTGCCCCCTCATGAGTAAAATCAATCTACGTATTACAATTAACTTTTACTTTCTTAAGTAAATATTAGCAAGCTAATTTTCGACTTTCAACAAAAAATCAAGATCTTTGGCATAGCCTATGATTTATGAAAAAACCATTTTTTGAGGCAAAGCAAATTATATCAAATGAGAAACTATCCACCAAAAAGGATTGGCGATTTCGAATTTAAAATTGATTCCCAAGAAAGACTTCAGGAGGGGGAAGAAACCTTAATTTCAAAAGAAGCAAACTGGCTAAATCTATCTATCAAGCGTTTTATTGATCTTCTTTTTGCCTTACTTTTTATGTTGACGATAGGCTGGTGGTTATTTCCAATTGTAGCCATCCTGATTAAGTTGGATTCTTCTGGGCCTGTTTTTTTCAAACAAGAAAGAGAGGGTATTTATAACTCAATCTTTAATTGTTACAAGTTTCGCTCTATGGTTGTAAATGAGCAGGCAAACATGAAGATGACGAGAAAAGGTGATCCTAGAGTGACGCAGATAGGTAAATTCCTCAGAAAAACCAGTATCGATGAGCTTCCTCAGGTATTAAATATAATCTATGGTAATATGTCATGGGTAGGTCCTAGACCGCATATTGTTGTACAAAACGATGCACATGCCTTAGAAATTGAAGGTTATAGGAATAGGCATTTGGTAAAGCCAGGAGTAACTGGTTTGGCACAGGCAAGAGGCTATAGGGGGGAAACAAATCAGTCTAATTCCATTTATTTCAGGTACAGGTTGGACATGTACTATATAAAAAATTGGTCTGTTTTATTGGATCTTAAGATTATCTGGATGACAGCTAAAAGCTTTATACTGGGTGATGAAAATGCTTTTTGAGAGGAGGTCGAGTCGAAGGGAATCCAATTCATTGAGTACTTAAAAATTTCAATAGTCACTGAGCAAATCCGATTTTTCAAGGGATAGTTAAGGTTGTCTTTCATAAGGAAAAGTGGCAATAATGGTAGAGGTAAATTCATACTAAGTTGCATTTGGCCTTTACTCGCAGAAAATTGGATAGAAAATATTAGCCCGATATTACAAAAAAAAGTCTCCCAAAATTAGGAGACTTTCTATAAAAAAACTTTTAAGTCTGTGGTATTAATAACTAGGTTTAGTCAATTCAGATTAACGTTAGAATCTTTGAATTCGATTTTATCAAGCTTGATTTTGGATTTATGAGGTGATTTTATTGGTCTTATTTCCAGCACTCTAGGCTGCATGGCTACTTTCTTTTTGATATAGTGAACAGTTACTTTATCAAGCCTATAGCCTAAAATAATGGAAACCCCAACGATAACCGGCAAAACCAAATTATCTGAGAAATCCCTCATAAAAAAAACAAGCACAATAATAACAAGTTGAAGCCCTCCTAGCAATAGAGCAACTTGATTGTGTTTTAGCCCTATTCGCATTAAGAAATGATGCACATGGGATTTATCTGGACTCATAGGTCTCTTACCTTGAGAAATCCTTCTAATAAAAACCCTCCCCATATCATAAAGCGGAAACATCATCAGCGCGACGCCTGCAGCGAATGTAGACTCAAACTTGAGAAATGCACCTTTGGGCAGGCCTTCATTGATTCCCATGAAACCAATTATTAAAGTCCCTAGAGTAAAGCCCAATGTTAATGAGCCAGTATCTCCCATGAAAAGCTTAGCAGGATGCCAATTAAAAGCAAGAAAAGCCAAAACACCACCTAAGAAGGTAAATGAGATTAATGCATAACTTTCCACTCCCTGTATAAGAAACCATCCTCCTAAGCAGCTTAAGGAAATAGCGGCAATAGAACCCGCAAGTCCGTCTAATCCATCAATTAGGTTAAAGCCATTGGTAAGTGCTAGCAATACAAATCCAGAAAACAGATAGCTAACTGTTTCATTGAATTCTCCTATTCCCAAAAAACCGTGAAATCCTTTTATTCTAACATCCGCAACCACTACCACTAATAAAACAGCTACTAATTGTCCCAATAATTTTCTGGAGGCCCTTAATTCTACTAGATCATCTCTCAAGCCTACAATAAACATGAGAAGTATAGCCCCTAACAGGTATCTGATATCAGGCAAGGGAAATTGCCAACCCCAGATGGCCATGGTAACTGTACTTGCTACCATAAACGAGATACCTCCCATTGAAGGAACAAATGCAGTGTGAATTTTCCTACCTCCGGGATGGTCCCCAATCTTGAATTTCTTTAAGAAGGAAATAAGTATTGGTGTAATCAAAAAACCAACCGAAAAGGCTGTAAGAGTGGCATATAAAAAAAACATGTTTAGTGGTTTAGAATTTCAACAAATTTAAGAAGCTTAAAAACAAATGCCTTGCCATTAACAAAAAAATAATTTTGAGCCCTATTCCTAGTAAAATCTGCAATTCTCATTCTGGTATGCAAACAGATTAAATAGTATTTCAAACTACAAATTATTGGATTTTGAAAAAGTATTAATATTTAATTAAATACTGTTTTCAAGTTTTCAAAACAGTATTTATAAATCCATTTTTCATCAAATTGTTTATAAAAAGGGCATTTTTTTCCACAATTGCACACACTTTCAAATGATTGAAAATTAAGTTACTACTCAATCCTTTCCTTTATTCCAAAAATAAATCAAGCTAGTCTGTGCCAAGAAAGAAGTCATGTTCTCCCCTACCGGAAAGTCGGGCGTACTTGCTGGGTCGAGCTGCCATTGGTAGTTGCGGGCATGGATAATCTGCAATTTGGAGCTAAGCAATAAATTGCCCCACTTCTTATCAAATAGGAAGCCTATTGAGAGGTCTATCCAGGGTTTGCGATCCGATTGTTGGCCAAATGCCCGGTAATAAAAGTCTTGCTGATTAGCGAGTCGTTCTACGAGAATTCCCATTTTGTCCATCTTCTCTACTATTGAAAATTCCAAAGTTTGGACATTAGATCCCATCCCAATTCCAACGCCCAAGGGAATTCCATCATTCACGAATCCGCGAGCGACACCATGTGTATGCCAAGAATACTCGCCTCCCAATCCAGCATATCTAAGGTATCGGTTTACTGATTCTTGCTGATGAGTAATTTCTCCCCTGACTTGCAAAAAACGATTCTCACTTGACAGGGGGACTATTTTTATAAAACCCAATAGAAAGGCACGTGCATGCTCAGGAGAAATGATAAAATCTCTCCAATTAAATGCATGGTCTCTCCTACCATATTCCCCATAAAGCTCACCTTTGTACTTTTTGGAAACAATGCGAAAGAAAACTGTAGCACTTTGGTCTCTACCCAATGCATCAAACTCCACAGAAGTCCCATTTTCATCAAACAAAGATTCTTTTTGGAAAGGATCAAAGATTGGGAAATAACTCCCAAAATCATTTTGCATCATAGTGCTGTACTGCTGAAAAGTACGTGACAATCCTACTGATATTCCACTAAGCCACTTTGGGCTGTAGGAGATAGTCATTGCATTCAGATATCTCCAATCATCCTTCAATGGTTTGAAAAACCGATCATTTAATGTTTGATTCTGTAATGGAGCAATTCCTGAATTAACGAGCTTTCCTACAATAATTTGCCCTTCGAAACTACCCATAAATGTTTTTGCAGGCTTTGTTGTATTAAAAGTCAAATGAGGAAATCCTCTTGCATTATTTGAAAAAGTAAGTGAGTTAAACTGCCCAGGTCCCCACCAGATATTCTGTGTGGCTCCTCCTATTTCAAAGGCTCCAAATTGAAAAGTGATTTTGGATTGACCCAACCAGGCTTTCCCAAAGGTTTTGGTGCCAAATCGCTCAGGATGATCTCCAACATTCAAGGTATGGAAGCGATCAAAGATGGCCTTATCAGGAAGATTCACTCCAAACCCTTGGAATGCATTATTGGAAGCCCATAGCAACTCAGGCTGGAATTGAATGCTGATAAACTTATACTTTAAATTAAAACCAGTGGAAACATATTGCTGAACACCCACATTCGGAATCATCCCATAGCCTCCTCCTCCATAAGGCCTTGCAGTATTAAATCTAACGGTACTGATTAGGGGTATAAGAGAATAACTAATTTCCTGATTCAGGATTTTATAAACCTCTTGATGACCGTAATCTTGAAATAAGCCTGAGTTTTGAATGGGACGGAGATTAAAAGAAACAGTACAAGAATCAGACATCAACTGATTAATTCTAGCTCTTTCCTCCAAAACAGGCAATCCCGCCGGTATGACCTGTGCGGGAAGAAGATGAACCAAAAACAGAAATAGAATGACGAATAAACTTCTCAAAACAACCTAGGGATAAATTCAAATAATTTCTTGAAATATCGGGAATACAACCAGAAATAATTGGTTTTAAGTCCATTTTCTCTGCAAGCTCTGAGATCCTCTTGATTAATAATCCAATTACTCTTCCAAGATTTAGTACTAAGCCCACCAGTTCGCATTTTCATTAAATCTATGGGAAGATAATAATAGCTAAGTTTGTGTTTAAAAAGAAAACGTACTAATAATTCAAAGTCGGCTGCAATTTTATAATCAGTCTTATACAAACCATACTTTTCAAAATTCTTTCGATAAGTAAAGAATGTAGGATGGGCAGGCATTATACCGTTTTTGAATTTTGAAAGCGCAAATCTTTTGGAACTATAGTAGCGAACGGTTTTATGGAGATTTGAAGGATCTACAAATTCTACATCTGCATAAACGCAGTCCATTTTTGAAGATTGAAATGCTTCAACAATCATAGAAATAGCATCTGGGCGATGGTAAAAATCATCTGAATTAATAATTCCGACTATATCGCCAGAGGCCATTTTCAAACCCTTATTCATTGCATCGTACAAGCCCCTATCTGGCTCAGATATCCACTTGCTTATACAATGATTATTATTTTTTATGATTGAAATAGTTTCATCCTTAGAATTAGCATCCACAACGATGTATTCTATATCTGGGTAATCCTGCAGCCACACGCTATTTATAGTATCCTGTAAGGTAGCGTCAGAATTATATGTGACTGTGATTAAACTAACTTTCAAATTGTACTAAATTTAAATATATTAAGAAAATATGTAATTAGGATGATAATTAACTATTAAAATTTAAGTTTATAACATTAGATAAAATTCAATAAATATCAGATTTAAGAAATTGCTTCCAAATTTATGCTCTTTTAAAAAAAATTATATCTTTAGTAAGTTAATTTGTGCTTATCCAGTCGAGAGTTTTTGCTATTCCTTCTTTTCGGGAAACGGGGAGATTAGGAGCAACTTTTTGGGTTGACTTCATGTCAATAATATTATCAGTCGTCATGTTTTTAAGTCTAAAAGATGTCATGGGGAATGAAATACCAAACCCCTTAAGAAAATCTCCAGTTTTAGCCAAAAATGTCAGTACAGAAAAAGGCAGTTTGTGTACCTTATTCCCCAATGCATCTCCTACTTCATTAGCCCAATCCTCAAGACTATATGGATTATAATCTCCTAGGTAAAATAGCTTCTTATCAATATCATCCTTTTCGGCGAAAAGAATAGTGTTGATCTGATATACTACATTGTCGACAAAACCATAGGTTTTCGTGCAACTACGATCACCAATATGAAAATATTTTTTTTCAATCAATAAATCAAAAAAATTGCGGTAAGGTTCACCAAACCAAGGACCCCAAATAGAAGTAGGTCTTAATATAGCCCACTCATATGATAGTGAGGCATTTCGAACCAAGGTCTCAGTAAATACTTTACTCTCACCATAAATCGTCGAAGGATTATAATCACATTCATGTTTAGGCTGATAACCTAATTTACACACAAGCATTGATGACGTAAAAAGTACTTTTTGAATGTTTTGACATTCCTCACATGCTTGAAGGAGATTGGAAACCCCTATTGTGTTTGAATCATAATCTTTAATAGTGGTTCCACTAAGGTCGGTTCTTGCGGCCAAGTGAACCACATGGCTAGGATTAAAGTCTTTGAATACTTTATTCAGTTCCGTCTCATTTCGAATATCTAGTTTCTTCCAAAACGGTTTATGCCCTTCTATCTTAGGCTCAAACAGATCGATATTAATCACTTCGAAATCATTTTGTCTGGAGAGATAATATTCCATAAGGTTTGTACCAATAAAGCCGCTTCCGCCAGTAATTATTAATTTCATCAAATTCTCGAATAAATTTAAATATATTAAAGAATGCTTTTAAACAAATTAAAATATTTATCACCCATAATATCATTAGTATAATTATTACAGTATTTAAAAAAAATATTATCCGACAATGAATCTTTTCTCTCATACGCCGACTTTATTGCCAAAGTAAGATCTAACTTATCATCTAAATCAAAAAAAACAACTTCCTCATTAGAAAAAAATTCATTAAATATCGGAATATTCGAACAAACTGTCGGTTTTTTATATTGTGCAGATTCTAGAAGGGCTAAGGGGAAACCCTCAGAATATGATGTCATCATGTAAATATCAACAAAAGAAAGGAATCTATGTGCTTCTGGTTGATGCCCAAAAAACAAACACCTATCACTCACATTTCTTTGTGTTGCCAGTAATTCCAAATTAGTTCGTTCTGGACCATCTCCAATGATAATCAAAAAAAACTGTGATAAATCAGGCAAAACATCTATTATTTGATGAACCCCCTTTATGCGAGATAAATTAGCAAGAACTCCTAAACAAATTAATCCTTTTTCTTTATTATTTTTAATTGATAAATCTACAGAAGAACTACAATTTATATCAACAGTTCTTCCATTATGTATAACACCTAATCTCTTAAAATTATAATTATTCTCCAATTCCCGTTTAGCATAGTTAGATAGACATACAACATAATCATGAGACTTTAAAAATTGAATCCAAAAAAATGTAAAAAAATAAGCTATAAAATTATTATAATAATCTTTTAAAACTTTCTTAATATCGTTATGCAAAGTGGAAATGCAATAAGTATTAATTCTTTTACGATGAAGCCAAATGTAAAAATTTGGACGTAACATATGAGAATGAATTATATCGTAAGAATTAAAATCTATTTTCTCATATATACTAATTCTATATGTGTTGCAAGGAAAGACTAAATCAACATATTCATCAAAATAAAACACATCCACAATGCATTTTTTATTAATAAAATATTTGATAATATTCTTTGCAACCTGAATTGGTGCTTTATCTTTTAAGGACGGGAGTATTACGGCAATTTTCATAACAAAGATCTAAATAAAATACTACTAAGAAAAAAGTTGAATAGTACATAGCATTAGGAAGTAATAATAGCTGAAAGAACAATAAAATGAAAAGTACTTTAATTTTTAAAAACTTACTTCTTTTCCATATTACAAATAATAAATATACAGGCCATATAACATAAATACCATATTCGACAAACATAAATATAATAGAGTTGTGAGGATAGTGCCGAGCCTTAATATCAGTTTTCCACTTAGATTCAAAATAGATAGCTCCAGGAGGAATAATAAAATTTCTTCCAGAGGCTGCTACTAATCCAGATTTTAGGGATTCCATTCTTTCATTTGAGCTTGCTTCTGCTCGAGTTTTACCCAAATCATCGAAAAACCTATTGAACAAGGTTTCAGAGTTATCTTGAATGTTAGTTTCAAATTCTATTTGATTGGACAGTACTGCAGACATTAAGAAAAACACAATAAAAAGAGCTGTAAATAAATGTTTATTAATTAATAGACTTTTGAAATCAAAATTATCTAAAATCAAATCTACAAGAATAATAATTAACAATATGAGACCCATCCTTGAACCAGATTGATTTATTAAATAAGCAGTAAACAAAAAATATACCCACTTAAAAACTTTCTCTCTACTAGTCCTTATATAAATAAATAAATATGTTGCAAGAGCACCAGCAAAGGAGTTGGCATCAATATAAGTACCAGCAAAACGAACATTTGTTAAATTTTCTGTAGAATCGTTCATTATTAACTGAGAAAATAGATTGTTATTATAATACTCAAAAAGCGAAATACCAATTATAACAACTAATATAGATACTAGCCATTTGATAATTGAATCAAATAACAACACAATATTATGTTGATATAAACCATATGTCCAAACAAAAAATGATGTGTACCATATTACTCTTATAAGATTGTTAAAATTAGGACTATAGTTAGAATACAAAAACGTTAAAAAAAAGAATATTAAAGACATGATAATAAAACTAATAGCCAATTTAAAGAATAAAAAATTATAGATTTTTGAGGAAAATCTACTAAAAGAAAATAAAAGTGTAACTAGTACCAAGGATACCAAAACAACATCTTTTGACAATCCAATCAAAGGAGAAAAATAATATAAATTACCTAGTATAAATAGCCCGATCAGAAAATTAATAATTAATTCTATTTGTTTCATATTTTTTCAAGAAGCCATTACACTTTTAATAAGATTAAATATTAAAAATATTAGAATAATGTATTTTTACGATTGATGACCAACTATAATTATTATTAATATATTCTCTATTTGACTGTCCCATTTTTTCTAATTCTAAGTCACTCTTGTTCAACATCTCTATCAAGCTGGATTTTAGCGATAACTGAGTATTACTAACTATTACACTATATCGATTATAATCTAAAAAACCTGATAATGATTCTATGGTACAAACTATTGGTAAACTAGAGGCCATAGCCTGAAGAATTTTATTCTTCATTCCACTGCCGCTCAATAATGGTGAAAAATAAATTTTAGATTGAGCCAAATAAATTTCAACCTTATCTACTTCACCAGTTACTACAATATTTAATTTAAAATTATTTGCATATTTTTTCATTAAAGAACTTGGATTTCTACCGACAAAGCAAACCTTAATATACGGAAATAGTTTTTTAATATCTTCAAAAATTTCTATTAGAAAAAATTCTGCAGCTTCCTTATTTGGGAAAAAATTAAAATTTCCACTAAAGACCAAATCAAATTTTTTAGTGGTACTACCAAAACTCCGTGACAAATTATAACCAATAGGAATTTGAATTCCCCTTCCATTTGTTCTTCCCTTAGTATATTCAACATCTAAATCACTTACAAAAATTATATTTTTAAATTTTCTATAAAGAAATGATTCTTCAATGATAAATTTAAAAAATAATAATTTAGAAAATACATCTTTTCTTTTACTTCGATAAAAGGCTTGAGAATCAGCTGCATATAGTATTTTATTATCACTACCAATAACGTTTTGATAATAACCTGAATTAAAATCACAAAATAATACAGGAGTACTATTTTCATATTTATTAATAAGAAAAGGAAAAATTGGAAATAAATATTTACTATATCCAATTTCAAAAATAAGTTCATCAACGTGTTTTTCAAATTCATTTTCTTCCCAATTCCCCATTTGCTTACCAAAAAAAATATAACGGATATGAACTGAATATTGATCTTTTAAAGATTGAATGATATGAAAAATGTTCTCTGTAAAACCATCTTTATCTGGTGGAAATGGGATACGAGTTGAAACAAAAGTTAATTTAGTCATATGATTCTTAAGTATTTAAAATTTTCGCGGGGCAACCGGCAACAATAACATTTGATGGGAAATTTTTTGTAACAACACTATTAGCACCAATTACAACATTATCGCCTATTTTAATACCCTGATTTATAAACACATTTGCTCCAATCCAACAATTATCCCCAATTACAATATTGCCATTATTGAATCCAACAATTTCTTTATTATTAACAATATCAAGAGGATTTCTATTTGAAGTATAAATTCTTACATTGTGGCTAATACTACAATTATTTCCAATAGTAACCTTTTGGCCTTCAACTGATGCAATTGCAGAACGATTTCCTATATAGCTATTTTTTCCAATAGAGATCTTGCCTTCGCCATAAAACTCAATATCTACACCATTAAATTTGAATGTCTTATCTATATCATACTTATCAAAATATGTTTGATAACGTAACCAGAAAAATGTTAAACGTAAAATATTAAAGAAAACATAAGTTTTGTGAGTAAGAAATTCTATCATGTATTAATTTTTCTAAAATTCATAATCTGAACTATTCTCAATTTTGAGAAAATTATAATAAGTATTAATTTAACAAATTCTTGAATAATTATCGCTATACCTATTCCCTCAATAGAAAATTCAGGGACTAAAAGATGGATTAAAATAAGAAAAATTCCTAATGAGAATAATTCAATCTTAGTGTAAAGAAATGTATTGTTATTGAAAAAAATATAAATCATAGGGAAGTAGTATAAAATTCTAAAAAAATAAGAGAAAAGAAAAATTCTCATCAGGGACAAAGATTCTAGGTATTCATGAGTAGTAAATAAAAGGATAATACTTTTTGCAAAAATTACAGTAATTAAGATAGCCACCAAAAGTCCAATAATTATAAAATTATTTTGATAGGTTATACTACTTATATTATTTTCCCTAAGTTTATTATATATGAATGGTTGATAAGTAAGAATAAGTGATTGAAACAAAAAATCAGGAATTAATAAACCTAAATTTCTACCAATATGATAAATACCTAATTCTCTCAAAGAAACATTCTGAGAAAGGTAACTAAAAGTATATATCATAACTAATGAAAAAATAATAGAAGAGATAGCCAAAGGATATCCAAAACGAATAGCTTCAACCCAATATTTAATTTTAAATTTTGAAAAAGAGCGTATAAAAATATAACAAAAAATTAAAAGATATGGAATAAAACCTCCTAGTAATTTACCTAAAGCTCCTAATTCATATTTAGTAATAAAAATAAGGGATAAAGTAATACTTAAAAGAACGTATACCACAGTAACTAGAATAAATTTTCTTGATAAATTAAGAACTCTTAAATAACTTTGAAAAAGTGCATAGGAAGTTGAAAATGAAGCTGTTAAAATTGCGATTGTAAGATATGGAAAAAAAGCTACATTATCAAAAAGGGAAATACCAAAAATAAAATTGAGAAATAAAAAAAAAACAAAGAGAATAAGGGACCAAGATAAAGAAAATAAAATTACACTAAATAGATACTGTCTTTTTTCATTTTCACTATATTCTGCATATTGTTTTAGAACTGCCTGCTGAGTACCAAGCCTAAAAATTGCTGTTGAAAAATCTTGAACTGAATTACTCGCACTTAAAACACCATAATCAGATTGGGTAAGCAAACGAGTAAATATAGGTAACGTAATAGCATTTATCCCTTGAACGATAAAAGTGCCACTGGCGAAAAGTAAAGAATTTTTGTATCTCTGAAATATTGTTAGGAGTTGATTTTTAATCATTTAAAATTTGTTTAATAATTAACAATCCTTCAGGAAAGTTGTATTGCTTTGAAAACCAAAAGTATTGTTCATCATTTATTTCATGCCAGAGAGAATTCGACCTATTAAGTTTGTCAATAATTTCAAAATCCGTTTTTTTAGATATCGGAATTACAGGACTAGAGGAAAACTCACTGTCTAGATTTACAAATAAACTGTATTCTTTACGAAAGGATAATACCGGAACCCTATGTAAAAAACAATCATAGAATAAAGTCGTATCAAAACCTAGAGCAACACTTATTGACTCCCACGGAATATCATCCTCAATTACTTTAAATCTAGAATTTTCAAGAATTATTTTTTCAGTAAATATCCTTTCTTTATTAATCAGACCAGGATGAAATTTGTAGTAAACATTCAATTTTGAATGTTTTGAAAACTCTATAAAATGAGAAATTGCTTTTCTCCTAATCGCAATACTTTCAAAGTTTATATTTGTACAAGTATCCAAAAATAAAACACCTTTAGTATTAACTTTCTTATTTATTTCTTTAGGCTCTGCAATTATGCCACCCTTTATCAAATTAACTGAATCTAAGATGTAATGTTGATAAATTTTATATTCTAGATCGGTCTTAAAAAATAAATTATCAGTTTTTATGAATTGGTGCTCTTTTGAAAATGTGGTAGTTGTAGGTCGTATGGCATACGTATTTTTAAAATATGTCTTATAAAAATTTTGAATAATCTGATGATAACCTTCTACAGGATGGAAAGAAAAATAGTTATTAAATTTAACCTCATTAAACAATAATTTTGCTGTTAAGTCTCTACGAGTTAATGAGAGGATATTCCAATAATTTATTTTAAAACTATTTAATTGAGAGGATTTATAGCTAGATAAATAAATATTGATTAATCTGAACAATAGTGTAAAAACATAATTTTTTGACTTAAATAGTTTAAAGTCATCAACGGTAAAAACATCATTATCATATGATTCTTCACTTAACACCAAATAAGAAAATGAAACATTATTTGTAATAGCATCTACAAATCTTCTATATTTAAGATTTGGAGCAAACAAAAGAACATCATAATTTTTATTGATCGACAGTTTTTTCTTTCTTAAGAAGAAAAGTTTAATTAGTAAATAAAAAGTTCCTGAAATTATATAAAACCAAGATTTACTTCTTTTTCTTTCAGACACATGATCAGATAAACTTATTAAAGGAAATATGACATTTATAACTTGTTCTATTCCTTTTATTTTAAAATATTGATTTAAATTAAAATTAATCAAATTGCTCAAAATTTAATAAATAATATTTTTTTCCTCCAATGATGACCCTCTTTCTAAATTATTTTTAACAGTTTTTTCCATAATCTCATGATAAAATTTCGGATGCATCCCAAATCCTGGTCTTATACTTCTTACATTCCTTTCTGTAATCATTTCACCTGCCTTTATATCTTCAACTACATATAGTGATCTGCTAAAATCTTTTCCTTTTTTCTGTTTCTCAGTCAAAGAATAGTCAACAATACCAATTGCTTTTTCAGCCTCTCTCACTGATTTTACCATTTCTGTAAATTCCCTCTCATCCATAGAGAAAGAAGCATCAGGTCCACCTATGGAATGATCAAGAATGAAATGCTTTTCGATAATCTTTGCTCCAAAGCAGGTAGCCACGGTAGGAACTGTGCTTCCCATCGTATGATCTGATAGGCCTGTAATCACTCCATATCTTTCCGCCATGTCTTTTACCATAATCATATTAGCCTCTTCAATCGGAGCAGGATAGCTCGAAGTGCATTTCAAAAGTGCTATATTGTTGTTACCCATCCTTCGGCACGCATCCAAAGCCAGCTCTATGTCTTCCATTTCAGCAATTCCTGTAGAAATGATAACAGGCTTGCCTTTAGAAGCTACATATTCGATTAAAGGAATATCCGTAATTTCAAAAGAAGCTATTTTATAAGCAGGCGTATTTAGATTCTCTAAAAAATCAACTGCAGTTTTATCGAAAGGAGAAGAAAAGCAAATGAGTCCTTCTTCTTTTGCACAATAATATAAAGCTTTGTGCCATTCCCAAGGAGTGTATGCACTTTGATAGAGTTCATAATAGGTTTTCCCATCCCAAATACTTCCCGACTTTATAATAAAATCCTCTTTATCACAATTGATTGTCAAAGTATCCGCAGTATAGGTCTGCAATTTAATGGCATCTGCCCCTGCTCGTTTTGCCGCTTGAATTGTTTCTAAGGCTGTCTCTAGACTGCCGTTATGATTTGCAGAAAGCTCAGCAATAATAAATACACTACTTGTTTTTGATATATCAAATTGTCCTATTTTCATTTCATTCAAATATGAAGTTGATTTTTATTTTCTCTAATCCTTCTCTTACTTTAACTAATTTTAGTACGCCATTTGGAGTTTTTACTCTAGCAGGATATTGGGTTAATACCAATCCGTTAGGTTGATCCTGATGGAAGGAATAGTCGTCAAAAACCACCTCATCTATAATAATTTTTTCTCCGCATATAAAACTGAAAGCACCAGGATAAGGATATGCTTGGGCTCTTACCCAATTATAAATACGTTCCTTTTGCCAATTCCAATTGATTAGACCATCATCAGGGGTGCGTTTACCAAAATAGCTTGCATTAGATTCATCCTGTTTAAGCCCAATAACATTTCCATTTTTAAATTGCTCGATCACTTTATCTACAAGCTCAGGGTAAGCTTTTTTGTACTTATTTAGTATGTCAGCTCCTGTATCTAGGGTGTTTATATGAATTAAAACTTGCTCAATTATATCTCCTTCATCACAACCTTCAGCAATATAATGAGCAGTCACCCCAGTTTTTGTTTCATTGTTAATGATGGCCCAAACATGTGGTGTTCTTCCACGATACTTTGGTAGAAGAGATCCGTGAAAATTAACAGCTCCGCTGTTAGGCCAATTAATTAAATCTGATTCAATAATAAAAAGGTAATTTACAGAGAGCAGTAAGTCAATAGGATACCTTGCAATAAACTCCTTTGCAACGCCTTTTCTTGGATTACCTGTAAATACAGGTATATTTTCTTTATTTGCAAAATCAATGATTTCATTTGAGGAACGATCCGTCAACAACGCAACGATATGATTGCTTTTAAAACAATGTAGAAGCATTTCAAACCCAAGTCCGCCACTAACCATTAGCCCTATTCTCATGTTAGTTTGCAAATTTTGCGTGAATCACTACATCTAAATACTTACCATTGAAGAGACAATGTTCCTTTAACCTTGCATCTAAAAAGTAATTTTTCTTTTCTAGCATAGTGTACATATGAGGACGTAAGTCGAAAGCATAAACAAATAGCTTATGAAATCCTAGTTCATAAAAAGCTATTTTTTCAAGTAGGTTTAAGTAAGCTGACCAATTCGTTTCAAAAAACTGATCTTCCAATTCAGTATCCATAATAAACGAAATTTCAGCATTCTTATCCAACCAATTGATATGCACTAATCCTCCATAACCTATACATTCTCCATTTTTTAAGAAACTAAATAAAATTTGGTTGGGCTGTTCTTGATCAAAAATTTTTGCGACAACATTATCAAAATACCAATCTTGTTTTTCTTTAGTAAGTGGTTCAGATTGGCGCAAATGGTATAGCTGTTCATTTCGCCATTTCATTATGTCATAGCGATCTTCCATCCTAATCGGTACTATAGAATAACCCTCAAATTCGAAATTTTGCTTTTTAAGGACTTTATAGGAGCTCATATTTTAATTCGGCTAATTTCCAATCTGTCATATTATCAATATCCTGGACTTCAGTAGCTTCTAAAACGATGCAGGATGAATTATCATCAAACAGTTTATGATTTGTCAAGAATTTTTCAACATCGATCCAATACCATTGACCTGCATCATGATAAACCTCTTCCAAATCCTGAGATCGTTTATTCAAGTTTTCAGGCCAAAGCATTGCGAAACCCTGACTTGAACTTTTCTTAAGTCCTCTCCAAATCGGATAAGAAAAAGCAACAACCGGAAAAACAGTAGATAGATGGTGGTCTTTTAATTTCTTAAATCCCTCAATTAACTTTGCCTTTTTTATCAAAGGTGCCGTAGGATAAATACAACAAGCATACTGGTAGATTTTCCCAATAATCTCATATTGACCAATCACCTCCAACAGTACTTGTGAGGTAGTAGCGAAATCATCAGCATTTTCCTTTGATCGTAAAAATGGAACATTTGCACCATATTTCTTTGCTACCTGAGCAATTTCTTCATCATCCGTAGAAACCATTACTTCATCAAATATCCCGGAATTTAAAGCAGCTTCAATTGAATAGGCTATAATAGGTTTGCCCAAAAAGTCTTTAATGTTCTTTCTAGGAATTCTTTTACTACCACCTCTAGCTGGGATGATGCAAAGGTTACCCATTATAATATTCAGTAATTTTATTAATAATGAACTCTTGCTCTTCCTCTGTCAAAGTTGGAAACATTGGCAAACTGATACAATTCTTATAATAACTTTCTGCTTTAGGCATATCTCCTTCTTTCCATCCAAAACTCTTATAATATGGCATAAGATGGGTGGGGATATAATGGATCTGCGCAAATATCTTGTTCTCCCTTAAATAATTGTATAAACCTAATCTGTCTTCCACTTCTATTACATACAAATGATAGGCATGACCATCAATAATACCTGATTGATTTTTGATATAACTTTTTCCCTTAAATGCATTAAAGTATTTCTCTGCAATCTCTCTTCTTCTTGCCAATCCATCATCTGCTCTTTGAAGCTGACTCAAACCCAAAGCTGCCTGAAAATCTGTCAACCGATAATTGTACCCCAATTCCTGCATCTCCATGTACCAAGCAGGATAAGAAGTTTCACCACCTGCAAATTCCACTGGATTTTCATAAGATGCTTCATCTTTGGTAATGCCGTGTGTACGTAGCATCAACAGCTTTTTGTAAAGTTCTTGATCGTTGGTGGTGATCATACCTCCTTCACCGGCGGCAATATGTTTTACAGGATGAAAAGAAAATATGGCTAAATCAGCATAATTCCCATTACCACAATTTTGTTTTTCACCTTTGCTGTTAATAGAATATCCTCCAGGTGAATGGCAGGAATCTTCAATGATCCAAAGTCCATATTCTGCAGCCAAATTTCTAAAAGCTTCTAAATCCACAGCCCTTCCTGCAAAATCTACAGGAATGATCCCTTTGAAAGTACCTTTAGGAGATGCCTTTAACAATTCCCTGACCTTATTGATATCTAATAAATAAGTATCAGGATCTATATCTGCAAAAACAACTTCACCTCCACAATAGCGAATACAATTGGCAGATGCGGCAAAAGTAATAGGAGTAGTGATCACCTTATCACTGGGCTGAACATTAAGAGCTAAACAATTTAAATGAAGTGCTGCAGTGCCGTTGGCAACAGCCACAGCATATTTTGCTCCGACATAGCTCGCAAAAGCCTCCTCAAATTCCTTGATTTTAGGTCCTTGTGTTAGAAAATCTGATTGTAGTGTTTCCACCACCGCTTTAATATCGGCATCAGTGATATGCTGCTTGCCGTAAGGGATTATTTTATCGCTCATATTGAAAATGTGGGATCAACATGTTCCTTAACTAGTGAACGTAAACTTTCTACAGTTTCCCATTCAGAATTTTCTCCAGAGTTATATTTAAAGCCATTCGGGACTTTCTGAGCATTAAACTCCTTAATGAATTCCGTCAAATTCCACCTAGGTGTTGTTGGTAATATGGCATAATAAGTACCTAAATCATACGTATAAAATGAATCTGAAGGAGTTATCATTTCTTCGTGAACTTTCTCACCAGGTCTAATACCAACTACTTTCTTTTCGCATTCCGGTCCTAATGCTTCTGCAACATCCATGATTCTATAGGAAGGGATTTTAGGAACAAATAGCTCTCCACCCCAAGCATGTTCTAAGGCATGCATCACCATATCCACACCGCCTTGTAAGGATATATTGAATCTTGTCATTTCAGGATCTGTGATTGGAAGGACTCCTTCCTTTTTCTTATTGAGAAAAAAAGGAATGACTGATCCATTGGAGCCCATTACATTACCATAGCGGACTACAGAAAATTTGATTGGGTTCCAGCCTTTTATGTTGTTGGCAGCTATAAAAAGCTTATCGGAAGTGAGTTTTGTGGCACCATACAAATTAATCGGAGCGCAAGCTTTATCAGTAGAAAGTGCCACAACTCGTTCTACACCAGTTTCAAGGGATGCATGAACTACATTTTGTGCCCCTCCTACATTCGTTTTGATACATTCATCTGGATTGTATTCTGCTAAATGCACATGTTTCATTGCAGCTGCATGAATCACATAATTCACATCTTTGAATGCCCTCATCAACCTCTCTTTATCACGAACATCACCTATGAAAAACCTAATTTGAGGATAAACTTCAGTGGGAAATTCCTGGGCCATTTGAAATTGCTTTTGTTCATCCCTTGAAAAAATGATCAGCTTTTTGACTTCTGGATGATTTGTAAGGATATGCTTAGTAAGTGCTTTACCCAAAGACCCAGTACCTCCGGTAATTAAAATTGATTTTCCTTTTAACATGATTTATTTTTTGAATCGATTATTCTTTATTAAAACCAGCTCATCATCCTCCAGCGAGAAATAAATCACCAGACAGTCGCAATTGATTTTGAGTTAAAGGATAAAAGTTTTAGAGTTATAGAATAAGAGTTGAAAGTTATTATTTAAAACAGAGTTTTACTCCCCCTGCCTAAACACCTCATGTCCTCCTTCCACCAAATGCATATCCTTCTGCACTAATTTGATATCGGAAATCATCATATCCTCCACTAGTCCGGCTAAATCGTATTCCGGCTCCCAGCCTAGTTGGGTTTTGGATTTGGTGGGGTCGCCGAGGAGAAGGTCTACTTCTGTTGGGCGGAAGTAGGTGGGATCAATGCGGACAAGTATAGAATTAAGTGTTAAGGTGTTAAGCGTTAAGCGTTCATCGTTAACCTTGGATTCGTTTAACGGTTTAACGTTTAACGCATTAACATTTACTGTCTGTCCAGTTGCTTCAAAATATTTCTGTTCATCTATTGAATCCAAAATCCCAACTTCCTCTACTCCCTTTCCTTCCCAGCGGATAGTAAAGCCTACATGTGCAAAGGACATTTGTACAAAATCACGCACCTTGGTAGTCACTCCGGTGGCAATAACAAAATCTTCCGGTTTCTCCTGTTGAAGGATCAACCACATGGCTCTTACATAGTCTTTTGCATGTCCCCAGTCGCGCAAGGCTTCCAGGTTACCCAAGTATAGGCAGTCCTGCATGCCAAGAGCAATAGCAGCAGCAGCCATAGTGATTTTACGGGTTACGAAAGTCTCTCCTCTTCTTGGAGACTCGTGGTTGAACAAGATCCCGTTACAAGCAAACATATTATAGGCTTCACGGTAGTTCTTCGTAATCCAAAAACCGTAGATCTTTGCCGCTCCATAGGGAGAGCGTGGGTAAAAGGGAGAACTTTCATCGTAGAATCCTTCCGCATTCTTATTCTCAGGCATACCGCCGTACAGCTCAGAAGTAGATGCCTGGTATATTCTGCACTTTTTCTCCAAGCCTAAAATTCGTACTGCCTCAAGAATTCTCAGTGTGCCCATTGCATCCACATTGGCTACATATTCAGGAGATTCAAATGAAACCTTCACATGAGACATAGCACCCAAATTATAAATCTCATCGGGTTGAACTTCCTGAATGATACGGATAATGTTCATGGAATCTGTGAGGTCCCCGTAGTGCAACTTAAAGTTCACTGATTGCTCATGCTGATCCTGATACAGGTGATCTATTCTTTGCGTATTGAAGGAAGAAGCACGTCTTTTGATTCCATGGACCATATAGCCCTGCTCCAATAAAAGTTCTGCCAAGTAAGAACCATCCTGTCCGGTGACGCCGGTGATTAATGCAGTTTTCATGTTTGTACTATTTTTAACCATAGAGATCGCTGAGTCCCGATAGCTATCGGGAAAGCAGAGATACACTGAGGATTGACATGTTAATCGTTAAAAGGTTGAATAAATCCAATGTTAATAGGAACGCTTAAGTACTTTCATTCTCATGAAATTCCTAACCTGTACATATTGCTTAGGTGCTAGTAATTTTAAATAGGTATCAAATACCGTCTTAAATCCTGTCAAGACACCATAATGCCTAAATTTGAAATAACTATATTCTAAAAACGCTTGCCCTTTGACATGATGCAGCATTTTCCACCTAGTCCTAAAGTCATACTCCTGATTGCCCCAATATGGAAGAAGGTTTGTTTCACATTCAGCTAGATACTCCGAGCTTGTATAGCATTTAAAACCAGCTTCGATAGCCCTTAAACCATAATCAAAATCACCTAAGTAGTGAGTAAATTTAGTCGAAAGAGACCCAATTTTATTCACTATGATGTTAGGAATGAGGACAAAATTCCCACTTATCAGGATAACTTCTTGAACTTCCCCATTAGGCTCAATTGAGGAAAATCCATTCCAGCCTCCATAGGAAAATTCATTTGTACCAGGAATTCTGCAAGCAGCAGTAATTATTCCAGGCTCCTTCAGCTCTTTATACGAATTGAATATTTTAAGTAAAGCATTAGGAAGTAAAAAAGTATCATCATTCAACCAAAAGTAGAAATCAAATACATCAGTTTCTATTGCTTTTTCCCATGCTAGCTTCATCCCCCCATTCCAGTATAGGTCTCCAGTTCCTTTAATAACTGTCACCTCTGGAAAATTTGAATGGATCATTTCAGAAGTTCCATCTGTAGATCCATCATCGCAAACAAAAACTTGCAAGTTAGAACTTGGAGGAAGCTCTTGAGCATATAGATTTTCAAGACATTTTCTGGTCTTTTCTCTTCTATTATGGCAAGTAATAAGAACTGCTAGTTTCAAAATTATTTCTCTTAATGGATAATGATTTAGAAAATTTGTGTGTGTATATCGATTTTGGGTGGATTTAGGTCAATGCTCAAAGCTCGAAGCTCAAAGCTCAAAGCTCGAAGCTCGAAGCTAAAGGCTCAAAGCTCAGATTGCATCAATACCTTCACCTTCGACCATCCACCTACCACCTTCAACCTTTCCACTTCAAACTATATTTTCACTTCTTTAAAACTCTCCTGATTCTCTAAAAACCATTGATAAGTTCGTTGAATCCCTTCTACCAAGCCTACTTTAGCTTTCCAACCAGCTTGTTCCATTTTGGATACATCCATTAGTTTCCTGGGCGTTCCATCAGGTTTGCTGGAATCCCAGACTATTTCTCCAGTATGACCAACTGTTTTTTGAATCAATTCCGCCAGTTCTTTTATGGTCAGGTCAATTCCAGTTCCGACATTATAAAGGTTATCCTGGAATTTATTCTCAAGCGCAAAAACAACTGCATCCGCCAAATCCTCAACAAATAAGAATTCCCTCATAGGAGTACCTGACCCCCACAATGTTACTGGTAAATCCTCACTAAAATCGTTTTTTTTATCGCCAACAACTGACAACTGATCACTGACAACTGGTAACTGTTTAGCTTCATGAAACTTACGGATCATAGCTGGAAGTACATGGGAGGAAGTTAGATCAAAATTATCGTGAGGACCATACAAGTTTGTTGGCATCAGGGAAATATAATCTTTACCGAATTGCTTTCTGATTGCCTCACAGGCCTTTACTCCTGTAATCTTGGCAATAGCATACCATTCATTGGTAGTCTCCAATGGGCCAGTTAGTAGATACTCTTCCTTTAATGGCTGAGGGGCCATTTTAGGGTAGATGCAAGATGATCCTAGAAAAATAAATTTTTGCACATCAGCTTTCAAGGAATAATCAATCAGGTTATTCTGAATCTGCATATTCTCCATCAGAAACTGATACGGATAATTGTTGTTGGCCAATATACCTCCTACCCTGGCTGCTGCGTCTATAACTACATCAGGCTTCTCAGTGAAAAAGAAATCAGCAACAGCCTCTTGAGATCTTAAATCAAGTTCGGCAGAAGTTTTACCGATCAGATTACTATATCCTTTGGCTTCCAATGCTCTCCAGATAGCGGAGCCAACCATTCCGCGATGACCGGCGATGTATATTTTGGTGTTACTATTCATTGTAATTGCCACAAAGATTCACAGAGTTAATAAAGATTAAGGGTTAAAAGTTAAATGTTAAACGTTAAATGTTAAGAGTTAAAACGTTAAGCAATAATTCAGCGTCTGATTAACTTTGAACATATCCAAGGCCATCATTTGTACCCCTTTCCTCCACTGTTTTTGAGGGTCTGGATTAATCCCTGTATTTTAAATTTCAAAGTTTCTGTCAACCCTAAAATTTCTTTTTGTTCTACATCACTAATGAAATTTGCATCCAACGCTCTAAATGATTGAGACCTTACTTCCCCATTAGAGCCTTTAGCGATGTATAGAAAATTGATAAACTCTTTATTACCGTCTCTTTCAAAACCTTCTGCAATATTGTCCATCACTGATCCAGCTGCAGAATTGATCTGTCCACAAAACCTGAAATCTCTTGAAAATTGTTCCTTTCTTGATAAAAGTCGAACCTTATGACAAAGCTCACGTGCCAATTTCCATATTTCTAAATCCTCAAAAGATGTGATACTAGCCAATGTTCTTTAAAAGGGTTAATTTGTTAATCGTCAAGCAGTTAAAATCGTTAATTGTTGATTCTTATCTCTGGTGAACGGTTAACTTTTAACATATTAACAGTTAACCTCATGAAACCAACTCCGGCTTCTCCTTCTCCAGCCGCTCAAAAACCTTCTTCACATCCTGTGCATTGTCCTTCTTAAGCACTAAAATGGCATCTGCTGTTTGGATTAGCAAAGTGTTTTTTAATCCTAAAAACTCTGTATGTAGGTTTGTGCCAATCACCATATTTCCTTTAGAGTCTACCTGATGACCTTGCTTTTTGAAATGATCGTAGATGGATTCAAAGGAACCCATATCTGACCAAGCAAATTCAGAGGGAACAACCTTGATTTTCTTGGTATTCTCCATCACCGCATAATCCACTGATATGGATGGGATTTTCATGGAAAGTTCAAAATCAAGTTTACCTTCCAGTGCTCCTTCAAATGCTATTTTTGAAGCTGAATAAACCTCTGGCTCAAAAGCCTTTAATTCATCCAGATAAACTCCTGCTTGAAAGCAGAACATTCCCGAATTCCAATAAAAGTTTCCACTTTTCAAAAAGTCTTCTGCAGTCTCCAAATTAGGTTTTTCCCTAAACCCTTTCACCTCTTCCCCAGCTGCCTCTATATATCCAAAGCCAGTTTCCGGTCTACTTGGCTTCAGTCCAAAAGTTACTATATAACCTTCCTTTGCAAGTTGAATTGCTCTTTTCACCGCTTTTTGATATTCCGCTCCTGACTTAATCAAGTGATCTGAAGGAGTCACAAACAAAATATCCTCAGGTTGGGCGGCAAAGGCAGCAAATGCTATAGCTGCCGCTGTATTTCTAGGACAAGCCTCGATTATTTCTCTATACTCACTTACCCCGGCTGCATTCAGGTCCTTCCTCGATAGTTTGTAATTATCACAATTACCCACGATCATTACTTTGTCACAAAGTTCAGCGTTTCTGCTAACAGTCTTTTGAAAAAGAGTTTCTCCCTCAAAAATAGGTAAGTACTGTTTAGGCTGTGATTTACGGCTGAGTGGCCAAAGTCTGGAACCTACTCCACCGGAAAGCACTACATTAAAAATGTTCATTTATTGATTTTCAAGTTTTGAATTTTTCATTCTTAAAAACAGAGGTAAACAGCTTAAACAATTTCTCACAGCTTCGCCCTTTCAGTCCCAATTTTGGATAATATCAGAGTCAAAAAACTCCAAATTATATCCCAGAAAAAGGGTCTTAGCTTATGAATTACTGGTAATCAGCTACTGGCAACTCAATTATAGAATTCAAAAAAAAGAGGCTAAAAAAATACCAAAATTAAAATTTAAAGCACTTTTTTACCCATTTCGTCTTGCAAAGATAGGGAACTGAGTAGTTTTTGTACTCATTTTTTATCCTAATTTTCATTGGGATTTTTATATACAGAATACTGTATTTAAAATAGTTGAAATCTCTGTAAGCTATGGTTGGTAAGCAAAGAGCCAACCAAAATATAAGAGCTTGGTTTACTGTATACCTATGCTAAATAGAGTGTAGAGTGAATACCCAGAGTGTAGATAAAAGTGAACCGAGTTGGGGGTTGGCTGTCCGATGTTGGTTGTTGTTGTTTGATCTTTGTTGTTACTAATATCGAATATTGAATGATGATGTTGGAGGCAGTTGGGAGATATCAAAAGTTAGAGCAGACATTTATTTCTTTGGCACTTTTGGTTTCGGCCAAAAGTACCCAAAAACCATCGTCAAAATAATGCTTCTACGCCCAAGGCCTGACGCTGGCCCGCTATTTTGACAGCCCCACTCGCCAGAAATTTGGTCGTTTGGAGGTAAAACAGCTGGGTACTACGGGTCATTTCGACGAGTGAAGGGAGGAGAAATCTCATCATGGTTCCTTTATGGATTTCTCCTCGCATTTAATGCTTTGCATAGCTCAATAGATCAGGATGCTCGTCGAAATGACATTCGAATATAATCGGGACAGGCTCATGAGGAGAGAGCCTGTCCCGATATCACAGCGGAATGGGCTGAAGCCACATTCCAATTAATAGGGTTTCGAATCAAATCCCCTATTCCCTCCCTTTCATTCTATTATTCTAAGAAACTACTGCACTCAGCAAAGGGATTGAAAATAGATGGAACGATCTAGGTATAAGTCTCCTTGTAACTATGGGTGCCGTGATCTATTTGACAGTTCTGTCTATTTCCCCTAACACTTTCCGTGTTGTATATGGCATCAGATTTTAAAAGATTTTTAACCTTAACCTTAATTTAATAATGGCTAAATGTTTCGCATTAATAGGCTGGAGTTTACCTGTAATAGAAAGTATGCAGAAGACCGGAAGACCTTTTGTAGTAGTTTCCTTTGCAGATTTTGAACCCTACGCTGCTGAAAATAATATTCCTTTTGTCTCCTATCCTTTGGACGAGTGGAGTGATACCTCAAATTCAATCGACCTTTTTGAAAAGCTAAAAGCTTTCGACGTGGATGTGGCTGTGCCCCTTTACGAAGAGACTGTAGAATGGGCTGGAGCGCTTAATTCTATTTATCGTGGAGATCCACGTGTACTTAACAGAGCTTTCTTATTTAGAAATAAAGCCATGATGAAGCGAAAAGCACTTATAGGTGGTTTACGCGTCGGGCTTTTTGAGGAAGTTTTTAATAAGGAAGGGGTGAAAGCCTTTATGAAGAGGCTTAATCAGGCCAATCTCCAAGTAGATGGAGAGGAAGATAGTTGGGTACATATCAAACCTTTTGCCTCTGCAGGAACTGTTGGACATAGACTTTTACGCTCTTTAGCAGATGTAGATGAGAAATGTGAAGACTCTGATTTCCCTTGTTTGGCCGAAAGCCACTTGCCTGGGCGTGAGTTTTCTTGCGAAGCATTTGTAAACAAAGGAAAAATCAGGTTCCTCAATATTACTGAATATGTGAAATTGGGTTACTCGAATTTTATTCCCGAAGGAAAATACTTGGAAAGCAAGCGTGACTTGATCCATAAGGAAGTTCAAAAGATGATTGACATCTTTGGAATAGAATATGGCATGGTGCACCCAGAGTGGTTCTTGACAGAAAAAGATGAGCTAAACTTTGGAGAAACTGCCTGCAGAATTCCTGGAGGTCATATTTTGGAGCTTTGTTCCAAATCCTATGAATTTGACGCTTTAGCAGCCTTTGTGATCTCTCATGATCCAAATATTACGGAAGAAGAGCTTGATGAAATCTTCCCTGCAAAGGACTTCAAGCCTAAAAACTACCATGGCAATGTGATGATCTATCCTCACAAGCGTCAATTCTCCAAACTTGAAATTCCTGAGTCTCTAAATAACGAGCCATACTTTGTGGAGCACTCCCTTATAGCACCATACGAAGGGCAGAAGCTAAGCGCAGATCGGGATGGATTTGGCAATCACTTTGGTACAATTAATTTCAAAGGTGAAGACCCAGATCGTATGACTGAGTTGCTGAAGCATTACGAGAAGGAAGAATTTTACGTGTAAATTTTAAAGCAATAAATGGAATTAACGTCCGATAAGGTATTTACTAATTTTGACCAAAGTCTCCAGGAGTTTATCGACTCAGGAACGCTAACCAAAAAAGAGAAAGCTGCAAAATTAGCCAGTCATATCGATATACTAAGCTTGACCAGATCTGGTCTTGCTTTTTTATATAGCAAGAGTGTAGAACTCGACCGTGCTGAATTTTTCAAAGGAACATCCTGGAATGATCCTGATAAACTTGTGCCTTACTTGGTGAAAGGAACGCTTAAATATGGCCACCCCTCCTCAAGTTTTGAGACTCTTTCAGAGCTTAGAATGTTACGCTTTGCGAAAGGCGAGGATGTTCATAAGGTAGTTTCGGCAGCGGACGCCCAAAGTTTCCTCGAAGAAGTTATAGTGCATAACCTTGAATTTGCATTGCGCGAGCCAACTGAAGAAACGCGTATGAGAATGCCTGAACGGGAGTTAAAAAAGGCATTTAACCTCTTTGGATTTATCATGTCTGAAATGGATCTGAAGGGAGTCTATGAAAAACTGATAGAAGAAATACGATTGATCTGTGAACAGCGACCAATTCGTACTTCAAAAGCCCGAGAGCTGATTAGTCTGGTAAACAGAAGGTTTGATACCTCCGGAAATTCAGAAAAAGATAAGGCAATACGTGTTTACATAGATGCACTTTACTCTCCTTCCAAGGGAGCAAAGGCAAATGAGGGCAAGGATGCTTACAGTGAATTTTTGAAACATGCTGATGAAAAAACCCTAGCAAATGAGGCCCTTGAAATGGGAGAACTCATGAATGCAACAGGCCTGGTTAGCGGCTATCAGGCAATTTTCTTGAAGCATATAGTAAATGAGTATGAGGATCTGGTTCCCATCTGTCTTGATTTAAATGATCGAGGAATTGCAGAATGGGAAAAATACTCTGAGTTGGTTTCTTCTCTGATTTTGGAAACTGTAAGCTGGGATAACTGTCAGTGCATTTACGGTTTGGCCAGAATGTTAAGAAAGAATCTCTTTTCCAGAAGAGCTGTTCGGGTTGGTTTGGAAAATCTACGCCGGATCAAGGTTAACCCTCAAGTAGAAAAAAGGATTTTGAAATCTTTGAGTAATCCTGATGCAGAAGTAACAGCATTGCAATATCTGATCGGGGGAACGATCAAAGTACTGGGGCAGCCCTTAGGTGTGGGTCAGGGCAATAATCCTACCTGTCAATCGGCCCGAGGCATCAGCATGTGGAGTCAGCATTCTCCGGCAAAGTTGATTGATATGATCATCACCGTGTCAACTCAGAATAACCTGATTATGCGGTTTGAAAATCAAAATTTGATCTCCAATAACCTGATCAAAGGCTTACTGGATCAATTGGATTATAATTTGGATGTGGTGTCAGTTGTTATGGTGCCTCATTTGGACAAAATCTACAATGAGATGATGCGGCTCTCCACTGGGAGGCTAGACGATCCACATAAATGGGTTAATCCTGCCATGTATGGTCAGTGGATTCAGGTGGGATTTGCCTCTTGTTACGATTATATGAGCAATTCTATCATGGATTTCCCAGGCTATGTACGAATTTTTTATGCAGCATTTCATCCTGATTTTAATGGCAACCAACACATGGTTTACCCTAATCCGGTTGGGATTTTCATCACCAGTAATAAGGGGGACATGATTGGATTTCATGCCGTTTCTCTCTTGAGGGTGGAGAAAAGCCCAAAGGGAGAAGTGAGGGCATATTTCCTCAATCCCAACAATGAGGGCAGACAGGATTGGGGACAAAATATATTGCCCTCGGTCCACGGCAAAGGTGAAAAAAAGGGGGAATCCTCCTTGCCTTTTGATCAGTTTGCGGCAAGAGTTTATGCCTTTCATTACAGCCCGCTGGATGTCAAAAACAGAATCAATGAGGTACCTGCTGAAGAAATTCAGAAAGTAGAGAAGCTGGCGCGTGAAAGTTGGGGTAAATCTTATATGTGGAATCAACAAACGAAATTATGGTAAGACACTCGTCTAGAATAGAGCTAAGTCAATCCTCACTTACGAATAATATCAACTTCATTAAAAAGAAAGTTGGTGAAGGAGTAAAAATATCCTCTGTGGTCAAAGCAAATGCTTATGGTCATGGGATCAGGGAATTTGTGAAAATGGCTGAAAAGGCTGGAGTAAGTCATTTTGCAACAGCATCGGCATTCGAGGCGGAGGAAGTTTTGGCGGCAAAGTCATCTAGCAGTGATGCCATGATTATGGGAATTCTATACGACGAAGATATCGATTGGGCAGTGGAAAACGGAATAGAGTTTTACGTGTTTAATTACGCAAGACTTCCAATAGTGCTCGAGTCAGCCAAAAGAATAGGAAAGCAAGCTAAGGTTCACATTGAAGTAGAAACTGGCGCTAACAGGACAGGAATGACTAAGGGAGAATTTCCTAGTACCCTAAGTTTTCTTAAAAAACATACACAAGAGATCGCTTTCAAAGGGCTATGTACTCATTTTGGTGGGGCTGAAAACTTCTCGAATCAGTTTAAAATTAATATGCAGCATGAGCGGTACAAAAACTTCCTCAAGCAGTGCAAGCAAAAGAACATGATGCCGGAGATAAGACATATTGCTTGTTCTGCAGCGGCTTTGGCGTACAAGGATACAGTGTATGATATGGTGAGAATTGGAGTGGCTCAGTATGGGTTTTGGCCGAGTCCGGATATTTACTATATGCATTTGCAGGAAACTGGAAAGCAGTCAGACAGTGCGCTGAAGCGGATTTTTACCTGGAAAACGGATGTGATGGATGTCCGTGATGTTGATGCAGGAGAATTTATTGGCTATGGAACCTCCTATCAAGCTTCCCGAAATATGAAAGTTGCCGTAATGCCACTAGGCTATAGTAATGGCTATCCCCGTGCTCAATCCAATATAGGTCATGTGTTGATCAAAGGAAAAAAAGTCCAAATCGTAGGCCTGATCAATATGAACCTCTTTATGGTAGATGTATCAAACCTTTCCGATGTAAAGGTGGGTGACGAGGTGGTGCTTGTAGGAAGGCAAAATAATAATACGATCAATATCAGTTCCTTTTCACAAGTGACCCAGTTGCTGAATAATGAAATGCTGAGTAGACTGCCTTCAGCTATTCCTAGAAGGATTGTTAAGTAGGGGCTGAAAAGTGTGGCTTCTGGAGAAGCAAGAATCATCTTTCGCCCAAATTGCAAGGGTCTTCACTGTACTTGGTTTTCACACAGTATCTTCAACCCCGGGATAAAAATCAACCAACGACCCAGCGCTGGCGCACCATCGTCATATTGGAGACGGTAGCAGAATGCCAGCAAGATGGAAACGAGAAAAAGTTGAATGCCGGATGACCGATGTTTAACAGAACAACTGAGGCAGTCTGAAGACTGCATTATCCTAGGTACAAGCCCGCCTGTGGTCGGACAGGACTGAAGTCTTGCACCAGACAGGGTAAACTATCTATTAAGTCGCTTTTATCTATTTACTGTTAACAAAGCGGATATACATATAAAGTTTATTCGGAATGAAGCAAAGTTCATGGATATCGGGACTTCATGGTATTATTTGACTTGAATCCAGCTTCTGGAGAAGCAGGACAAGGGTTGCTGGGAAACCGTTCGTGACGACACGAACGGCGGCAAAGGACAGCGGTTGCTAGAAAACCGTTCGTGACGACACGAACGGCGGCAAGAAGACAAGGTCTGAAACCGAAAAAATTTCCGTAGGCATAGATCTTCACTAGCCCGGTGTTTCAACACCGGGATAAAAATCAACCAACGACCCAGCGCTGGCGCACCATCGTCATATTGGAGACGGGAGCAGAATGCCAGCAAGATGGAAACGAGAAAAAGTTGGATGCCGGATGACCGATGTTTAACAGAACAACTGAGGCAGTCTGAAGACTGCATTATCCTAGGTACAAGCCCGCCTGTGGTCGGACAGGACTGAAGTCTTGCACCAGACAGGTCTTCAGTAGCCCGGTGTTTCAACACCGGGATAAAATCAACCAACGACCCAGCGCTGGCGCAACATCGTTTATTTGGAATGAGAAAGTAAATGCCAGCAAGATGAAAACGGGAAGGTACAGGTAACGATAAGTCCAGCTTCTGGAGAAGCAGGACAGCGGTTGCTAGAAAACCGTTCGTGAGGACACGAACGGTGGCAAAGGACAAGGGTTGATATAATACCGTTCGTGACGACAGGAACGGGGCAGAGCAAAAAAAATCGCAGACTTTGATCTGCGATTTTTTTATTCCAAATACTGAAAATTCTATTTTCTTCGCAATGCCCTTTTCCACCAAGGCAATTGAACCTCTTCGTGGTAACCATAGGAATTATTCCCGTAGCCATAACCGTATCCGTAACCATAGCCATAACCGTAGCCCTTATCTATATGCACATCGTTAAGTATACCGTAGATTTTGGAGACTCCACCTTTTTCGACTAGATTATTTAGAATCTGAGTATTTCCTTTCATTGAGTATCCTTGACGGAATACATAGAAACTGATATCAGCAAAGCCAAATAACTCCTTAGTCTCAGACACAAGGCCTACAGGAGGGCAGTCAAAAATAACCACATCATACTCTGCTTTTATCTCTCTAATAATCTCTCCAAACTTATCCTGAAGCAGTAATTCAGCAGGATTTGGAGGAATAGGACCAGAAAGTATGACATCCATATCTTTGTGACCCGTCGCTTTAACTACATCTCTCCAAGGCGTATCAGAGCTAAGACAGGTACTCATTCCCTTATCATTTGGAAGATTAAAATCCTCAGCGATTTTGGGTTTTCTCAAATCCAAACCAATCAGTAAAGTCTTCTTACCCATCAATGCATAAACTGAAGCAACATTGATTGAAACAAAGGTTTTACCCTCTCCTGAAATAGAAGAAGTGAAAAGTATAGTTAGATTATCCTTATTAGGACTCAAATAGGACATATCAGCTCTGAGTGATCTGAAAGACTCTGTCACAGTTGATCTAGGATTATTCATAACAGGAATCGCATCCTCAGAATTATTTCTTCCTATCATTCCTATTAAAGGCACCTTGATTTGATTCTCAAGTTCCTTTGGATCTTCAATTTTAGTATTAAGGAAATCCTTGATAGTAATAAAACCAATCGGTAGGATTAGGCCCAAAATCAAACCAATAAGTAGGTTCAATGATCTTTTGGGAGCAACAGGTTCCTGTCCAGACTTAGCAAAATCCAAGATGCTATTCTTTGGCATATTGGAAGCTTTTGTAATTTCAGCCTCAGCCTTTTTCTGCAAAAGGTAGATGTAGATATTTTCGTTAATGCTAAACTGACGCTGAATACCTATCAGGTTACGTTCCGTTTCAGGTAAGGAATTAATATCCACATCTAGCATTCGAATCTGGGAATTCAGATCAGAAATTAAATTTTGAGTATTGCTTAATGCAGAATTCACATTCTCTTGCAATTGCTTCTTTGTATTCTGCAGTCTTGTAGCATTTTCTCTTACAGCTGGAGCCTCATCTGTGAAATTTGCAGTCAGTCTATTTCGTTCTGACTGCAATTCACTATAGGCCTGAACTAAGGAATTCAATAACGGGTCAGTAACGCCTACAATAGATGGCGCCACCATATCACCTGACAAATCAGAAACCAAATAATCTCTAAGTGTTTCGTAATATTTTAAATTAATCTCTGCCTGCCCCTTTTGCATCTCCAACTCCTGCATTCTTTCAAAGATCACAGAACCTTCCTCAGAGAGATTGAATACCTTATTTTCAGTTCTATATTTTTGCAATTTGTTTTCAGAGAACCTCAAGGAATCAGTAATTCCTGAAAGCTGCTCGTCAATAAATCTTACCGTGTTTTCAGAAGCCCTATTCTTTTCATCCAACTCTCTAGCCAGATACATTTCCATCAACTTATTGATGTAATCTTCGCCCAATCGTCGTACGGGAGTTTCTAGGCTAAGTGAAAGTATAGAAGCCTGCTTATTGATTGGCGATACTGCAAGTTCTTCTTTGTATTTTAAAGCAAGGGATGGAGTATCTACCAAATTAAACTGAAGAATGTCGCCTGGAAGAGCAGCTATCTGATTGATAGTGAATGAGAAATTCTCACCGGAAATTTCCTGACCAAAAGTGTAAACAGATTTTGACAAGGAAACCTCTTGCTCTGGAAGGGTCTTATAAAAAGGGTCATTTGGATTGTAAACTCTAAACTCCTCGTTTTCAACGGAAAGTTCAAAAGAATCCTCATTGATAACTTCTAACTTAAACCGCCCTCCGACTAACTGAGGGTTCTTCCAGTCAACTGTTACCAGTATTGGTAATTTATCGTAAATCTGGGTTGTGGTAACAAAGCCCTCCTTATAATATTGAACATTTAAATTTAAGTCGGTAACTGCTTCTTGTGCTAGAGAAAAAGACTTTAAAATTCCAATTTCATTTTCAATATTACTTTTACCTTGGAGCATTCCAAGACCAGAAGATTCAAACAAATCTGTGCCTAAGCTAGGCTTATCATCCACTACTAGAATACTTGACTCTACTTTAAAAATATTAGTAGCATACCTGTTAAAAAGAAAAGCTCCTAATACACCCACAAACATGCAAGCGATAATCAATACCCAATATTGCAGGTAGTTGAACAATAATACTTTTAAATCAATTTCGTCCTCCTTTTGTACCATAAAAGGATTTTGCCCAGAATTGGATGGATTGGGTGTATTCGGGTACATAAATGCTTATCTGAATAAATTTAAAATGAGGGCTACAGAAGAAACACCTGCAAACACCAGAGCTAAAGTTTGTGCTGTATTTTCACCAGTACCAGTTTCTCTAACTTTCATTGGTTCCACATAAAGTTGATCATTTGGCTGAATGAAGTAGAAAGGTGAGGCTACAATCTGCCTATCCAGTAAATCAATTCTATGCAGTCTAGTTCCTTCAGGATACTGTCTAATGAGCAATACCTCATCTCTTTTAGCCACTGTTGTTAAATCACCGGCATTTGCGATGGCTTCAAAAATCGTCATTCTATCCTGCAGGACCACAAACTTTCCTGGTCTTCTAAATTCACCTAATGCAGAGTAGCGAACACCTCCAAGTTTAACTTTAACGTAGAGTTCACTGGTCACATATTTTCGAAGGCTTTCTTCTATAGTAACTCTTGCCTCTTCTAAAGTTTTCTCCTTAACATTCACATTACCAACAATTGGTAGTCTAATGTTACCACTTTGATCAACGGAATAGCCCGTCATATAGTAGATATCTCCTCCATTTTGAGCAGAGACATTCCCCATTTGCCCATTCATCTGAGTAGCTTGATTATTAAAGCCCATAGACAACAAATCATCCACTGTCTGTATATTCACATCAATGATATCATTGTACTGTAGCTTGTATTCAGGGATTTCGTAGGTGATTAATTCTCCGTCCTCTATAGGTGTATTTTCCTCAAGATTTTGCAGATAAATGATCTTCTCATTGGAGATACAGCCAAAGGCCATAAAAAAAACAAGGGAAAACGATAGCCCCTTCAACAACTTCCTCATATATATTCTTTTAATATTTCTCTACAAAAACTGCGCAAACTTAAACATTTAACCTCAAATTGTACTCTTTTTTATGATTTCGATAATAAGAAGCTGAATTTCACTCGCTCTTATCAGGAATGAGATATTGGGGCGTTTTAGTAAGTCATTCTTCATTTGATTTCTTAACATGTAGAAATACCAAAGGCATATTTTGAAATTGTTGAATAATTCTAGAATAGGAAGTATTGCTTAATTTCGAATTTAGAATGCTAAATGTTGAATAATGAAGTTGGGCACTGAAAGGTAAATTTGATATAGAGGAAGAAATGAAAGGCAAACAGATCATACAAATAGGAGCAGTTTTTGGAATGCTGGCAGTGGGAATCGGTGCTTTTGGAGCACATGGATTGAAAGATCTCTTAGCTGAAACTGGAAGAGCAGAAACATTTGAAACTGCTGTCAAGTATCATTTTTACCACTCTCTGGCAATATTCCTAATTGGAATACTGGCTTTAGTCAAACCAACTTGGCACAAGCTTAGCACTGCAGCAATACTAATGGTAGTTGGGATTTTAATATTTTCAGGCTCACTCTATTTTCTATCCTTGACAGGAATTACCTGGCTAGGAGCAATCACTCCATTTGGAGGAGTTGCATTTATAGCTGGATGGATTCTTATATTTCTCGCAGCTTCAAACAAGAATGACTAATGCAGAAAAAACTATTCTTATTCTTTCTTACTCTCTTCTTTTTTAACTCCTCATTTGCTCAGCTCAGCAAGAATCAATATATCAAACTGGAATCTGCACTTGGAGAAACAAGCTTTTTCAATGGTCATTTGACTGGTTTCATGCTGTATGATCTGGATTCTCAGCTGGTCCTTTATGAGAAAAACAGTCATCAGCGATTTATCCCTGCTTCTACCACCAAGCTTTTTACCCTTTTCTCATCATTAATAGTTCTAAACGACAGCACCCAGACTCTTCGCTATACAACTGAAGGGAAGACTATAAAAATTTGGGGTTCAGGTGATCCAAGTTGGAAATACAAAGAGTTATACCAACCTGATTTTCAAGAGTTTTTAGCACCTTTTGATCAAGTAATATTTTCGGATGCCAATATGATGTCTCCTGCCTTTGGATACGGTTGGCAATGGGATGACTATTATTACAATTATTCTGCTGAGCGATCTTCCTTACCCATCTTTGGAAATCTGGTACAAGTAAAGAAAGTAGGCAATGCACCTAGGGTCTTCCCTCCCATTTTTCAGGAATCAGTTTACCCTACTTCGAGAACCATACGGGAATTGGAGCGGGACTTTCATACCAATAAATTCTATTACAATCCCAACAATTTCAGGGCAAGGGAGGAGTTTATTCCTTTTATATATAGTCCTGAGTTATTCGTGAAACTTGCCTCAGACGCCACTGGCAAGCAATGGATCTATCAACCCGACAGTTTGCCAACAATTCATAAAGAATGGCGAGCTGCACCACTCTTTCCTATCTTAAAGGAAATGATGCTGGAAAGTGATAATTTTCTTGCTGAACAGCTAATGCTCATGGTTTCAGATCGTCTTTTTCAGCGGCTTGATACTGAGCGGGCAATCGAATTCATGCTCAAAACCTATCTTTTTGATTTACCGGATGCCCCTCAGTGGGTAGATGGGTCTGGACTAAGCAGGCACGATTTGATAACTCCGCGGAGCATGGTAGCACTTTTTGAGAAAATCTACCGAATGATGCCTGACCAGCAGCTTTTCGAATTACTCCCTATTGGGGGAAGGTCAGGTACGCTAGAAAATAGCTACCAAGCAGATTCTCCTTACATTTTTGCAAAGACAGGTACAATGAGCAATAACCACAGCTTAGTCGGCCTGATCAAAGGTAAAAGCGGAAGATATTATTGCTTTGCTTTTATGAACTCTAATTACCCCTGGAAAGCCTCTGAGGTGAGAAGGGAGATGGAAAAAGTGATGGTAATGGTGAGGGAGATGGTTTGATGTCGGGTGTTTGATGTCCGATGTCGGTTGTCGGTTGTCGGTTGTCGGTTAAACCCTTCGGTCTCCTTTCTTCGGTCTTTCGTGCAAAGAATCTAAGGTGAATGGCATCCTTGCGAATAATCATAAAAGGTCTTTTGAATGATGATTTTTCTCTTTGCGACTAGCGCCCTTGCGGGAGTCATTTACTTCAAAATAAAAAAGCCTTATTTTCACATCTCAGAATAAACCAACCTGCCCAATGCAAAAACGCGCTTTTCTTAAATCTCTTGGATTACTTTCTGCTTCCTTTCCGCTAGTTTCTTGGGACAGGGCACATGCGTCTTTTGATCCCAAAACACTTTTGCCGAAGGCGATCAAAAAAGGAGACACCGTCGGTCTGATAGCTCCATCTGCCGCAATGGCGGATAGAATGCAGTTTACATTTGCGCAGGAAGCATTGGAAGCGCTTGGTTTCCAAGTGAAGCTAGGAGAAAATCTCAAAAACCGATACGGGCATTTGGCTGGAACTGATGAAGAGAGAGCTGGTGATCTGAATGAGATGTTTTCCGACAAGGATATTAAAGCGATTATTTGCATACGTGGGGGCTCTGGTGCAGCGCGGATTTTACCTATGATAGATTACAAGTCAATTGCAAAAAATCCAAAGCCACTTCTTGGGTACTCTGATATCACGGCTTTGCATTGCGCGATTCATGCACAAACCGGCTTAATAACTTTCCATGGCCCTATGGGCTCCAGTACCTGGAATAGCTTCAACGTGAAGCAGTTTGAGAAGGTATTTATAGAAAAGGAAAAGGTAACTTTTGAAAATATTCATGCAGAAAGCGATGACTTAGTAGTCAAGTCAAACCGTATTCAAACACTGAAAGGTGGTACCGCTGAGGGGAAAATTCTGGGTGGAAACCTAACTGTTTTAACAGCAATTTCCGGTTCGCCTTATTACCCAGATTTCAAAGACGCTATTCTATTCATCGAAGATGTGGGAGAAGACCCCTATAAAGTGGACCGCATGATGAGTACGCTGAAGCTCAATGGGACTCTGGATCAAATCAAAGGCTTTGTTTTCGGGCAGTGTTCGGACTGCGAACCTGGTGGAGGATACGGTTCGCTTACCTTAGACCAGGTGCTGGATGATTATATTTTGCCTTTGAAAATCCCGGCTTACTCTGGCGCGATGATTGGGCATATTTCCAAGCAATTTATAATTCCAGTTGGTGCCAATGTCCAAATGGATGCAGACAAAGGGACCATTTCACTGCTTGACTCCGTATTTCAGTGATAGAGGGTGTCGGGTTGAGACAGAAGACCGAAGACCGAAGTTGCCTAAATCTTAGTGTTAAACATATCGTATGATATTTTAGCTCTATTTGATGTATTAAAATCGGTTATACGCAGAAAATATTATATAATATGATTATCCGCAATGATGCCAGTCACCTTAGATTCTTTGCTTGGTTGGCTGGAAGACCTCCCGATAGCTATCGGGAGACCGAAGACCGAAGCGGCCTCAAAGCTAGGGTATACCATCTATTAAGTCGCTTTTATCTATTTACTGGTAACAAAGCGGATATACATATTATATAATAATCAAGGGTCTATTCTCAAGTAAAATAAATCCAATTGCATAAGGTAAAACACCTTTAGCAAATAATTAACAACACATGAAATTTTCAATTCTCATATTCGCTATTCTTGGAATCATTTCTTGCAATAGTTCAAAGAATATGCTTCCAGATGATTCTGACAAACCAATGACTGAAAACCCTACAGACAACTCCAATCAACTTACTTATTTGGCACTAGGCGATAGCTACACCATAGGCGAAGGTGTCAGCGATGCTGGCAGATATCCAAGTCAATTGATCGCTAAACTAAACACCGACACTGATAAGGAATGGGCGGCGCCAAAGGTAATTGCACGCACAGGCTGGACAGTGGACGAACTTGAAAAAGGCATCAAAGCGGAAAATATTGAAGGAAATACCTACGATTTGGTCACGCTATCTATTGGAGTCAACAATCAATATCGTGGACTTCCGATTGACAAATTTGAGGAGGAGTTTGAGGTCATGCTTTTGAAGGCAATTAGTTTTGCTGGTGTGAATGCTAAGCATGTGGTAGTTTTGTCCATACCAGATTGGGGAGTTACTCCTTTTGCAACCAAAAGTGGCAGAGATCAAAGTAAGATCGCTCAGGAAATCGATGCTTACAATAGCATTAAAGCTGAAATCTGCGATAAGAATGGGGTAACCTACATTGACATTACCGAGCAATATCGAGCTTTAGGTAGGCAGGAAGAAATGCTTGCTGCTGACGGTCTGCATCCCAGTGAAAAAATGTATAGCCTTTGGACAGAAAAACTAGTTGAACATATAGTTTCAATTTATTAGAGAATTATTTTTGGTTGACTTAGACATAAGTATCAAGATGCTAGAATCAAGAATAAAGGCATATTCTGCCAGTAAGGAAATTTATAAAAACAAAATTTGGCATTCAGTATTTAAACCGCATAATTCCATGGTTAGCTCCGAAGGAGCAAAACTATTCATGACCCTGTACGCAGTGCAGGGTAAAAAAATCGATAGCATTTCGAGCCCTGAAAGGGCGAAACTATAAAGCGACACCCCTTCAGGGCTTGGTAAACTAAGTGTTTTCTATACCCCCGGCTCCGCCGAGGGTTATGAATTGTCTCAATCCTTCGGATCTTGCTTGTCATTGAATATTTGGCTACTAACACGATTCCGTTTAATCATATTTTAGAAGCAAGAATAAAGACATAATCTGTCGCATGAAAAACTTTGACTGAAAACATAGACTAATACATTTAAACTTTTAAGTCATGAAATCGAGCCTGCGCGAGGCAGATAAGCATGACTAAAGAACTTCACACTGGGATGCCCCGATGCATCGGGGAAGCATTGCGAGATTCCATAGCCTGTCCCGACTTCTCGGGATGACTTTAAAAAATTAAATCATAAACACATGAAAACTATCCTATTTCTATTCATTAGTACCATACTCGGAGCTGTGGCATGTGATCGGCATTCGAAAGAAAACACGGAAACTTGGTGGATCAATTCTGCAAAAATGGATTGTGTGGGCGAGGGGAAAATGTCATGTCTCCAAATACAAAAAGGTTCTGAAATAAAACCCGGAGAGTGGGAGTTATTCTATAGTTCGATAGAAGGTTTCGACTATGAGCCAGGCAATATTTATCAGATCAAGGTAAAGGTCACTGACAGAGAAACCCCTACTCCGGCTGATGCTTCGTCAAAAATATATGAATTAGTAGAAATTTTGAGCAAAGAATCAGACCCAGCTTTACGATTGACTAATACCTGGAAAATCACCAAGGTGGGCAACATAGAAAACCCAACAGGATTCAAAAACAATGAGGCATTAACCTTCGAGTTTAATGCTTCGGACAAAACCTATGTGGGAAACATGGGATGCAATTCTGTGCGTGGTGAGATCAAGGAAAATGATGGAGAGAAACTTCTGCTTGGTCCCGGCGCAACCACGATGATGGCTTGCCCTGATATGACTATTGAAAACATCCTATCAAAAGCTCTGATTGATACGCGAGGATATAAACTGGAAAACAACCAACTTTACCTAATGAATGAATCAGGGGAAACCTTGATTATTTTCCAAGCTGTAGATTAATTACCATTTATGAAAATCATTTGCATTGGCCGAAACTATGCGGCACATATAGAGGAATTAAAAAATGAAACTCCTGGAAATCCAGTTGTTTTTCTAAAGCCAGACACCGCGTTGCTGAAAGATGGAGCTCCATTTTTCTATCCTGATTTTTCCAAAAACATACATCATGAAGCTGAGCTAGTTCTGAAAATATCCAAGCAGGGAAAATACATTCAGAAGAAGTTTGCTCACAGATATTTCAATGAAATTGGCTTGGGTATTGACTTTACAGCGAGGGATTTACAGGATCAGTGCAAAGCAAAGGGCTTGCCGTGGGAGATTGCAAAAGGCTTCAATGGGGCTGCACCTATTGGGGGCTTTAAATCTGTGGATGATTTTGAAGATTTGAAAAACATAGATTTTCACTTGAACATCAATGGAGAAACCCGTCAAAAAGGAAATACTTCTTTGATGCTATTCGACTTTGGAACAATCATAGAATATGTCTCTCAATTCTTTATGCTAAAAACCGGAGATCTGATTTACACAGGTACTCCTGCAGGGGTCGGCCCTGTAAAGATCGGAGACAAATTGGAAGGATTTATAGGGACAGAAAAGTTGTTGGATTTTGAAGTTAAGTAAACTAAGCTGCGCACTTTTATTTCTCGGATTAATCACTATTCCTTATCTCCAAGCTCAGGAGGTTGACAAAGATTATTTTATCAATCCAATCAACCCTGGTACCCGGAATTATCTAGCAGGAAACTTTGCTGAGCTCAGACCAAATCACTTTCACACAGGTTTGGATTTCAAAACTGGTGGCCAAGAAGGAGCCAGCATTTTGGCAGCAGCAGATGGATGGGTGCATAGGATCAAAATTTCTTCGTTTGGCTATGGCAATGTGATTTATCTGAAGCATCCAAATGGCATGATTACCTTATATGGCCATTTACGCAATTTCAATAAGGAGCTAAGCGATTACATGCGGAAGAAAATGTATGATGCTAAAGCAATTGATTTGGAGATCTATCCTGAGCCGGGGGAATTGCCGGTGAAGCAGGGTCAAAAGATAGCGGATAGTGGAAATACAGGTGGTTCTGGAGGACCACACCTACATTTTGAGATTCGCGATAGCCTGGATCGGGCGATGGACCCTCTCCTATTTGGGTTTTCCGATATAGTAGATAGAACAGCTCCAGTTCCTCAAAGTATAGCGATTGTGCCGCTGAATATTGATTCCCGGGTGAATGGAAAATTCGCCCGATTGGAAGTAAGTCCAGTAGCCAGCGGTAGCAATTATCGCCTGCCTAGTGAAGTTAAAATCACGGGAAAAGTTGGAATAGAAATCCGAAGCTATGACCAGCTTGATGGGGCAAGTAATAGAAACGGTTTTCCAACTTTTGAATTGACCGAAGACACAGTGACCGTTTTAAATTTGACTGTGGACAAGGTTGATTTTAACTTTACCCGTCAGTTTCTTCAGCACACGTATCAGAATCGCTACACCAAACTCTATTATCAGAAGAATCTAAAGTTTGACTTTATTAATCCTAAGTCTGAGGATGCTGGCCACTTAGCCTTAGAGCCTGGGGTAAAAAAAGAGTACAAATTAAAGTTGATTGATGCTTATGGAAATACGCGTCAGATCAGCTTCACGCTGCAAGGACAGGATATGGAGACCAATGTAAATGATGGCGTAGCACCCTCCAAAGCTTCACTTAATTACATCAACAATATCCTGAAAATCAAAGCTCCGATCTCTCCGAAGGGCGGTTTGGCGAAGTTTGAAGTAGGATCTAATTCTTTTGAAATGCTTCCCGCCTATCAGGATGCAAACAGCCGAACTTACCTCTGGGACATGGAGTTTGGCATACCTGAGAAAATTGATATCTGTACAGAAATCCTGCTTCCAGGAATCAATGCATTGATTCCTGCAGGAAAGGAAACATCCTATTCAGAGCAAAATCTCCAGATGAATTTCAGTAGGGAGACGGTTCTAGACAATTTCTTTTTGAGAGTTTCCCAAACCGGACCTGCTACTTCGCCAAAGTTAATTGTCAACAGCAGCCAAGAATACTTATGGAATGCGGTGAATATTCTGTGGAAAGTACCTGCGTACTCCGGAAATAAGGAACGCTCTCATGCTTATTATACTTCCGGTAATTCTAAGTCATTTCTGGGAGGAACCTGGACTGGAGATACCTTAAATTTCAACACTAGATCTCTTGGAGAAATCTCCATTTTGCAGGATACTAAAAAGCCAACAATTCAGGTGATCCGCGTTAATTCCTCAGATATGCGCTTCGTAATACGGGATGATTTATCCGGCATTGACACCTACGAAGCCTATGTAAACGGCAAATGGATTTTGATGAGATATGAGTACAAACAAGCCGTGATTTGGTCAGAAAAACTCGAAAATCAGCCCTTCAAAGGAGAAGTTTTGCTAAAAGTTACCGATAAAGCTGGCAATACTGCTGAATGGAAAGGAACGATTGGTTAAATTAGGCCCCCTAAACACTAGCATATGAACTTAGAAAAAGGCCAAATGGCCCCAGATTTTGAAGCTAAAATTGAAACAGGAGAAACCATCAAGCTTTCTGACTATCGCGGAAAAAAAGTGGTTCTTTATTTTTACCCGAAAGATGCTACTCCAGGATGTACGGCTCAGGCATGCAATCTTAGAGATAATTACGATGCCTTGCTCAAAGCCGGATATGTGGTTTTCGGAGTGAGCTCAGACGCTGAAAAATCCCACCTTAAATTCAAAGAGAAACAAGAACTTCCATTTTCTTTGATTGCCGATACTGATTTGAAAGTTCACGAGGCTTTTGGTACTTGGCAGGAAAAGTCAATGTATGGAAGAAAATATATGGGTACTGTACGTACCACTTTTGTAATTGATGAGGAAGGTAAAATATCCGAGATCATCGAAAAAGTAAAAACTAAAGATCACACAGCACAAATCCTAAATTAAACCTATATCCCTAATGGAAAAACAAACAATCGAACAACTCGAAGGTACTGCATCGCAGGTACGTAGAGACTGTCTCCGCATGGTACATGCGGTACAATCCGGCCACCCCGGAGCATCACTTGGTTGCACTGAGTTCTTTGTAGCTCTTTACTTCAACCAACTCAATCACGATCCTAATTTCAAAATGGAAGGAAAGGGTGAAGACCTATTTTTCCTATCCAATGGACATATTTCTCCAGTATGGTATTCTGTACTTTCCAGATCAGGGTATTTTTCTCCTGAGGAAATGAACACCTTCAGAAAACTAAATTCCAGACTTCAGGGCCACCCGGCAACAGAAGAAGGGCTTCCGGGGATTAGAATTGCATCCGGTTCTTTGGGGCAAGGAATGTCAGTAGCAATCGGAGCAGCTCAGGCGAAGAAAATCGATGGAGATGACAGCACTGTATTCGTTCTGATGGGCGATGGAGAGCAGGAAGAAGGTCAAGTATGGGAAGCGGCTATGTATGCTGCTCACTGGAAAGTGGACAATCTAATCGCTACAATTGACCTTAATAGACAGCAGATTGATGGCCCTACAGCAGAGATCATGGACTTGATCGATTTGAGAGCTAAATATGAGTCTTTCGGATGGGAAGTTATAGACACACTTCAGGGAAATGACATGAAATCCGTAGTAGAAGGTCTGGAAAAAGCAAAAAGCCTAAGCCGAAAAGGAAAACCAGTGATGAACCTACTTCACACAGAAATGGGCTTTGGAGTTGATTTTATGGTAGGAACACACAAATGGCATGGTATCGCTCCAAATGACGAGCAATTAGCTGATGCTTTGGGACAGTTACCAGAAACAATTGGTGATTTTTAATCAAGGCTATTTTTAGACCATTCAACGAAAAGAAAACATGGAAAAGACATTGGATTTAAAATTCAACTATACAGAAAAAAAAGATACACGTTCAGGTTTTGGAGACGGCTTCCTGGAAGCTGGTCGCAGAAACCCAAATGTGGTGGGACTTTGTGCCGATTTGATCGGTTCATTGAAAATGGGAGCGTTCCAGAAGGAATTCCCGGAAAGATTCTTCCAAACTGGTATTGCAGAAGCAAACATGATGGGTATCGCGGCAGGTATGACGATCAATGGCAAAATCCCTTTTACGGGTACATTTGCTAACTTCTCTACCGGTCGTGTGTACGATCAGATTCGTCAGTCTATAGCCTACTCTGGCAAAAACGTAAAGATTTGTGCTTCTCACGCTGGTTTGACACTTGGAGAAGATGGCGCAACTCACCAGATCTTGGAAGATGTGGGCATGATGAAAATGCTTCCTCACATGACGGTGATCAATCCTTGCGATTACAATCAAACGAAAGCTGCTACGATTGCAATTGCAGAATACGATGGACCTGTTTACCTGAGGTTCGGTCGTCCATCTTGGCCAATATTCACAGATCCTGCTCAGAAGTTTGAGATCGGTAAAGCTTGGAAAATGATCGAAGGCACTGATGTGACTATCTTCGCAACGGGCCACTTGGTCTGGGAAGCAGTAGTAGCTGAAGCGATATTGAGATCTGAAGGCATCTCTGCTGAAGTGATCAATATCCATACGATCAAGCCATTAGATGAAGAAGCAATTTTGGATTCTGTTGCAAAAACTGGTTGCGCAGTATCTGCCGAAGAACACCAATACAATGGTGGTCTTGGCGATAGCGTAGCACAAACGCTAGCAAGAAACAATCCAGCTCCTATGGAATATGTAGGTGTAAATGACAGTTTCGGCGAGTCAGGCACTCCTACTCAATTGCTGGATAAATACGGATTGGATGCTGCGAATATCGTTGCAGCTGCTAAGAAAGTTTTGGCTAGAAAATAGACTGATACTAATGCAGCTTCTGGAGAAGCAGCATAAAAAATAAGACCACAGTCAAATGGCTGTGGTTTTTTATTGTTTTTTACATTAGGAAGAGTTTCAAAACCATATGATTTCCATTTCAACCGACTTATCTCTCAAGCCATTAAAACTTGAAGACCAAGCTTTGCTTTTTGCTTTGATGCAGACAGTTTATAAAACTGCATATCAGGACTTTTGGACAGACCAAGGCGATTGGTATTTGGATTTATGTTATAACTCTGAAAACCTTAAAAAGGAACTGTCCCGAGAAAGAAGTCACTATTTCTTTGTGGAACACAAGCGGGAAATTGTCGGCATCTTAAAATATGACTTTCCCTTTTCTCCAAGAGAAGTTGAGATTCCAAATGCAATGAAACTTCATCGTTTGTATATAGATCAGTCAGTTCATGGTACGGGTGTAGCAAAAGAGTTGATAGATTATGTGGAAAAAATAGCCAAGGAAAATAGTTTAGATTTTATATGGCTGGAGGCGATGGTAGAAAAACCTCAAGCAAAAAAGTTCTACGAAAAGATGGGCTATGAATGGGTTTATACCTATCAGCTGGATTTTGAACGACTACTTCCTGAGGTTAGGGGAATTCAGATCATGAAGAAAAAGCTATAAAAAAAGCCTCTCCTATTTTACTAGGAGAGGCTTTCAACTTTAAGGATTAGATCCTTTACTTTTTGATTAATCGTTTGTTCATTACAAGTTTGCCAGTTTTCAACTGAACTGTATACAAGCCAGGACTTAGATGATCAATAGTGATTTGATGTTTAGAAATTCCATTTTGGACTCTCTCATCTTCAAATACCAAACGTCCTACAGCATCATAGATTCTTATTCCAACATTCATGCTTTGTTCCAATTCAACCTCAATCGTAACAGCAGATTCCGCTGGGTTAGGGAACATAGTGAAGTCCCCGAATCTAGGTTCTCTTGTCAGTTCTATAGATCGCTCTATCGTCTGCCCTGCTCTATCAGTACTGAATACCCTTAGTATTGAATTGGACGGGAT
>NZ_QLLK01000004.1:436750-445317 GCF_003259505.1 Algoriphagus yeomjeoni
AATATCAGTTGCCAAAGGCTTGTCTGCCACGAGTACATTAACTGTAATTGGTTCATCAAGTGCAAACCATTCGTTCTCCTGCACATTAACTTTCAGCTCATATAACCCAGCTGCAAGTGGATTGTAGGATTCAGTATTGATTGTCAACTTGATACCTTTTCCTTCGAACCATCCAGCACTCATACTAGCAATCTTCTTCTCTATTACTTCATTTGGCGTGTTCCAAGGTACACTTACCAGATCAGTAAGTATTCTCTTAGGTCCTTTACCTTTTGCTTGATGGATAGTAATTGAACCGCCGCCCAAGACAGTCGAAGCATCAGAGTTGTCATCAGCACCTAATCCGTTGTCATAGATGATTCCTGATTCACCCCAGATTTTGATTCGGAACTGGTCAGGGTCTGAGCCACCATTCCAGTTACCATCAAGTGCTACCAAAGTGAATCTATATCCTGGAACATCATTGATTGTTCCTTCTCCTCGATAGGTAGCTTTCTTACCGGAAATCACCAAGGTGCCTGATTCATGCAAGGAGGACTTGAAGTTCAAATCTCCTGCCTTGAACTGGAAATCAGTATTGCCATCTACTTGATTTGAACCCTTCTTGTATTTGGATACAAATCCAAAGTTTGCTTTACCGGCTAGGCTTTCATCAGCTTTGTAGGCACCTTCTGGAGACATAATCCAGCCACCGCCGGTGACAAAGTTTCCGTTAGGATCATAAATCGGCAGGTAAGCCACTGATTCAACAAGACCTGTACATTCATCTATTGTCGCAGATACCTTATAGACAACAGGTAAGCTACTTAATTCAGAAGATAAAACAGTGATTGTTGCCAAACCTGAAGCATCAGTCAATGCAGTTTCTTCATAAACTCCATTATCTAAAGAGAAGGTTACTTCTACTCCTTCCACAGCCGGAGACACAGTTGCTGTTAGAACCGCATCGTTTCCTAGTGGAACAGGAGTACCTGACTCGGAAGCATCAATGGCCAAGGCTAAATTATCAGAGATATTCACCGTAGCGTTGGCATTGGCCGTTTTGCCTGTTGCATCCGTCACGGATACCGAAACGATATTGTCGCCCAGGTTATCGCAATCAAACGTGAAAGATGTTGGGCTAAATTCTACACCGCTACAGTTATCAGTGGCAGCAAAAATATCAGTTGCCTGCAGTGTCACTGTGTTGTTTAAGCCCAGTACTGCCGTTGGTGTCGGAGTAATCAATGTGATCACTGGAGCAGTCACATCTTTTACAATTACATTCTGGATAGCAGAAGTGCTGTTTCCATTGCCATCATCAAATGTCCAATTGATTTGGTAATTACCCTGCGCCGTGTATTGAGTTGGATCAGTGGTCGTTCCTATGATTGTACCATGACAATTGTCTGTCGTGGTTGGGGCCTCTACTGTTACACTGCATTCACCTGTCGCATCAGCCAAGACTGGTGTCACTGGTGCTTCTGTATCTAGTACAGTAACCGTGAAGCTCTGCTTAGGTGCCGCGTTGCCCGCAGCATCTTCCGCATCTACAAATACAGTAGTCGTTCCTACTGGAAAAATAGCAGTAACCGAGAAATCACCAATTGAACCTGCAGAACCTAGCTCACTTAAGGTAATCAAGCCTCCCTTTCCGATGGTGGTACAATTGTCCGAAGCATTTACCGTCACCCTGACAGTGGCAGTGCATTGGCCCGGATCATTGTTCACCGTTATGTCGGCTGGTACAGTCACCACCGGAGGAGTATCATCTACGACAGTTATTGTGGTAGTTGCTGTACTAGAAGCACCTTTAGGATCTGTAACCGTCAGGGTCACAGCAGTCACACCCAATGGGTAAGGACCTGCAGGACTTACTGAGAAGATAAGTGGATCGCCATCGGCATTTGTAGAACCTCCATCAAAATCAGCAGCGGTAGCCGTACCCGCACAATTTGCATCGGCAGAGACCGTGAGAGGTTGCGCAACTGCGACTGGAGCCTTATTACACACATTATTTGGATCGGTTACTGTCAATGTATAGTCTCCTGAGGTTTGATTCCCTGCATTGTCAAAAGCAGTTACTGTAACGGTAAAAGAGCCTAGATCATCACAAGTATAAGTGCTTGATCCAGTACCGCCTACACTTCTAATCCCACAATTATCACTAAGTTGAACAATCGCTCCATTATTTAAGGGGTTACCATCTGCCGTTCCATCAGGACGGATGATTACTGTAACGTCCTGAAGAACCAACACAGGAGGCGTAGTATCCTCAACCCTAATGTTCTGGCTTACTGAAGTGGTATTTCCTGATGGATCAGTAAAGGTCCAAGTGCGAATTTCAGTGAAGTCAACTCCATTGGCATCAAAGATAATACTGCTGGTAGGAGATAAAGTTACTGTTCCTCCATCATCACAATTATCTGTAAAAGTCAAATCAACAGGAGCGGGCACATCAGCAGCACATTCCACGGTTACATCAGCCGGAACAGGTGGAGCAACAGGAGGAGTGATATCTTTCACGATAATCGTCTGACTTACAGAGGAGCTGTTGCCAGCGGCATCGGTAAAGGTCCAGGTACGCACTTCTTCAAAGCTGCCACGAAAGATATCATTAAGATTGAGCAAATCTAAATCAGAGGAACCTAAAGGAAATTCATCTGAATAATAGATGATGGTCGGGCTTGCAGTAATTGAACCTGAACAATTGTCAGTTGCTGTTAAATCCATCGGTGGCGGAACCTCACTAGCACATTGCAGATTCAAGTCTTCAGGTGCAGGCGGAGAAATCGGAGCAGTATCATCTTTTACGGTAACAGTAGTAGTGGCAGTGCTAAATGCACCTTTGCTATTGGTAACTGTTAATATAACCGGTGTAACTCCTAATTGGAAAGGCCCTGCTGGACTTACCGAGAAGGTAAGTGGATCCCCATCGGCATCGGTCGAACCTCCATCAAAGTCAGTGGCTACTGCAACTGCTTGGCAGTTTTCGCTGGCCGATAAAACCAGCGGTTTAGCTACGGCTACCGGGGGTTGGTTGCAAACACCAAAAGGATCAATGACGGTAACATCAATAGAAGCAGATGACTGATTGCCTGCTGCATCCGATACCGTTAAAGTAACTAGCTTAGGGCTACCGAGATCATTACAGCTGAATGTTGTTGGGCTTATGGAGCTATCTGCGATACCACAGTTATCACTGCTGCCACCGTCAATGTCTTCTGGCTTCAAGTTGAAATTCCCATTGGCATCCAAGGCCAAAAGTCGGGTGGTGGCACCGGCCTTCAGCACGTAGGTTTTAAAAATCAAGTCGTTAATCTGTGAGCTTATAAGAGTATTGGTATTTATACTGTATGAATAGAAAGTACCGCCAGAATAAGGATCACCACCAAGCACTACAGCTGTTTGTATTCTATGATTCCCCGTGGTGGTTAGGGTCATTAGATAAGAACTCCCTGCCGTAACAGCAATTGGACTATCAAAGATAAAGGGGACGAATGCATCAGTAGCATCTACGTTCGCAAAAGAAGCAGTACCCAGCAGCGTCCCCGGATTATTGGGATCGGTACCGTTGTAGAGGTTTAAAGTAATCGTGCCCGGCTCAGTTGTGCTGGCAATTTCCACATCAATACGGGACATAAAACCGGTCGATACTGCCTGAAATGTTTGTGCTGATATATTGAATAAACCAAGAGGTGAATTAAAGGCATTTGGTATCGCGGCCACATTTACTGCTACATCTACTACTTCACCTAAGCTTACGGCAGTTGGGGCTTCAGAATCAGGTGTTGAAAGAATTTCTACCTCAAGGGTTCCGGTAGCACCAGCATCATCTGTAACTTCTACCGTATATAATCCAGCAACTAGGTCATTCAAATCTTCCACGGAGGAAGTAAAAGAATCAGGACCTATCCATGAGATAACAGGAGTACCGCTAGCTCCTATGATAGTCAAATCAATACTACCATTTCTTCCTGGGCAAGTCTCATCTACTTTGGTAGCTGACAAACTCAATTCAGCAGGTGGAGTATCTAACAAAGTGAGTTGACCATATAAGGGCAATCCCCCATTTGTCAAATTAAAATCCGCAGTCTTGAGGTAGGAATTACTGAAAGGATCATATTCAAATACAACTCCATAATTTTCGGAGCCCCCTACTGAGGTCATACCCCATAATTTACCGCCGTAAGCTGATAAGGTGCCGTAAGGAGATCCACCACTCGCCAAACTAAAACTGTGTTTTCTACTGAAAGTATCCGTATTGGGGTTAAATTCAAACAAAACACCATTTCCTGCTCCCCCACCAGAGGTCAACCCATAAAGTTTGTCGTTATATTCAGTCAGGCTACCAAAAGGAGTCATCCCATTGGCAGGTTCAAAATCAAACTTTTTTACAATTTCATTTGAACCAGGATCATACTCAAAAATCACTCCTCCAAGATTAGCACCACCTGAAGTAGTCATTCCGTAAAGAATACCATTATATTCAACTAGACTTCCAATTGGTCCTTCCCCGTCGAGCCCTTCAAAAGAAGCCCCACTGGTAAAGGATTGTGAGACAGGGTCAAACTCAAATACAACCCCCTTATTATTTATTCCACCTTCTTTTGAAAGCCCATAAAATTTACCATTGAGTACCGTCAAACTTCCAAAAGGAGATCCACCACTAGCGCTTGATTGATCAAAATTAGCCATTCTTGCAAATGAGGAATTAACGGGATCGTACATAAAAATCACCCCATGATCATTTGCCCCTCCATTTGGAGTCATCCCATAGAATTTACCATTAAAGAGAGTCAAGTCTCCTGATGGTTTAGCACCATTGCTTCCATCAAACTCCACAAGGGGTGTATAATTTTGGGTTGCCGGATCAAAAGAAAAAATAACTCCAACTTTACCCTTTCCACCTGTTGCGGCCATGCCGTAAAACATCCCATTATACAAGGTCAAACTGCCAGAGGGAAAGCTACCATTGGTATTATTAAAATCAACTCTGGAAGCATAACCATCAGTAAAAGGGTTAAACTCAAAAATAACTCCAGAATCACTAACTCCTCCTGAAGTGGTCATACCGTATAGTCTACCATTAAACTCTGTCAAACTGCCCAACGGAAGGCTCCCGCTTTCCTTTTCGAAATCCCTCTTTTTGATGTATGAATTGGACGTGGGTTCGAATTCAAAGAGAACACCGACATTGTCTGTCCCACCATATACTGTCATCCCGTAAAGCTTGCCGTTAAAAAGGTTCAAAGCACCAAAAGGAGCACTTCCATTTGCACCATCGAATACATCAAAGGTGAAAAATGTTTTGCTACTCGGATTATACTCAAAAATAAATCCGTTATCAGTACTACCACCTTTAGGTCTTGTCCCATAAAGATTATCTCCAAAAACTGTCAATCCACCATCATCCTGAGAATTGCTATCCTTTCCTTCTGAAAAATCGAGTAGTTTCGTGAATTCAAATAATTCCGTGAACTCATTTTCGCCGTAAGAAAATAAGACACCATTATCCGTAGTTCCACCACTAGTAGTAGTCCCATAGAGTACATCATTAAGGACTGTCAAACTGCCCCAAGGTAAACTGCCATTTACTCCATCAAAATCATGTAATTTAGAATAGATTTCTCTCGAAGGATCAAATGAAAAAATAACCCCCAAATTATTGACTCCACCAGAATACGTTAATCCGAAAAGTGTTCCGTTTAAGTTTACCAAACCACCTGAAGGAGTGGATCCCTCGGTAATAAACTCATACTTTTCCGTATACAAACCAGTCATTGGGTCAAACTCAAAAATGACTCCTGCATTGTTTTCACCGCCTGAAGTTGTCCCGTACAGTTTGCCATTGAGTTCTATCAGCCCCCCATTTGGGAAGCTTGCGCTTGCAAAGTCATGCTTTTTTGTATAGACTCCATTTAAAGGGTTAAATTCAAACAAAACGCCACTAAAAAAAGCACCTCCCCCATAGGTCAATCCATACAACTTGCCGTTAATCTCGGTCAAATCATTGAACAGAGGTTTTCCTGGTGAGGCGTTTGTAAATCCCGTAGGAGCAGGATCAATCAGCATTTGCTTATTGACATCGTATTCAATGATTGCACCTGTACCATCCTTTCCTCCTTGAGAGGTCAGTCCAAAAAACTTGGGACTTTGCGCTTGCAATGGCGATATAGTTAGAACTAAGATAAAAAAGAACAGACTCAGCAATGAGCGGACAGTGAAATTTCTTTTACCATAAGTAAAAGAGCTTATCTGCCAGTTAGGAGATTTTTTGGGTAATATTCTATTCATATTATTTTTTTTTAGTTGGTAAACTCTATCTTAAATTCTTTTCAGAGTATTTTTCACCTAAGACTAATCCATCTAGAAAACTTTTTATCAGATCTCAAAACACTTAACTAGTTGCTATAAATCTTACCCAAGGGTTAGTAATTAATTTGATTATAAGGCAACAAAAAATGTATTTAGTCTCTTAAGTCTAACTTGTAAAAAATCAAGGTGGATTAAAATCAACCTAGGACAAACGACCCTTATGACTGTCCCAAGGCATGGGATTATTTCCCGCTGAAAATTTGATTAAGAGTCTTCCCTGTTATCCCCTCTATCCTAATAAATCTAAAAATGACCTAGTCGATTAGTCTATTTCTTGTATTTGAATTTCCAGATTACTACTTCATCAAAATCAATAAAAAAGCCTCTCCCATTTTACCAGGAGAGGCTTTCAACTTTAAGGATTAGATCCTTTACTTTTTGATTAATCGTTTGTTCATTATAAGTTTGCCAGTTTTCAACTGAACTGTATACAAGCCAGGACTTAGATGATCAATAGTGATTTGATGTTTAGAAATTCCATTTTGGACTCTTTCATCTTCAAATACCAAACGTCCTACAGCATCATAGATTCTTATTCCAACATTCATACTTTGTTCCAATTCAACCTCAATCGTAACAGCAGATTCTGCTGGGTTAGGGAACATAGTAAAGTCACCGAATCTAGGTTCTCTTGTCAGTTCTATAGATCGCTCTATCGTCTGCCCTGCTCTATCAGTACTGAATACCCTTAGTATTGAATTGGATGGGATGGCATCGCCCTTCCAAACAATTGACTTGCCTACTAGCTCAAAGTCAGATTGCTCTGCTATCGTGTAAGTATGCTGATCATCTGCAGGATCAATGGTGCTCAAATCACCGATCACCGTACCTGCAATGATATTTCTAAGGAGAATAGAATTGCTCAGTATAATATCAGTTGCCAAAGGCTTGTCTGCCACGAGTACATTAACTGTAATTGGTTCATCAAGTGCAAACCATTCGTTCTCCTGCACATTAACTTTCAATTCATAGAACCCAGCTGCAAGTGGATTGTAGGATTCAGAATTGATGGTCAACTTGATGCCTTTTCCATCAAACCATCCAGCACTCATACTAGCGATCTTCTTCTCTATTACTTCAGTTGGCGTGTTCCAAGGTACACTTACCAGATCAGTGACGATACGTTTGTTGCCTTTGCCAGTTGGTTTATGAATCACGATAGATCCACCGCCAATTTCAGTAGCGTCATCACCACTTTCAGAGACTCCACGTTTGTTATCATAAAGTAGAGTACTTGAGGAGTTATTCTCCCAGATCATAATTCTGAACTTATCAACTCCACCACCTCCGGATAAATCTCCATCAATGGCAATAACTCTGAATTTATGGTCTCCAGCTCCATTCACTGTTCCTGTACCTGTATAGGTAGCCTTAGCTCCAGAAATCACCAACTGCATATCATCATGCGTAGCACTTGAGAAGTGTAGGTCTCCTGCTTTAAACTGGAAGTTTGTATTTCCATCCACTTCATTGGTGTTGTTTTTACCAGTTTTGTATTTAGCGTTGAATCCGAAGTTCGCTTTACCAACAACATTTGCTTTATCGCCAGTCATTGCAAGAGGAGGTGAATCTATCCATCCACCACCGGTTACAAATCCTCCTGCAGGATCGTAAACTGGAAGGAATACTTCTTCCGACTCAGTGCAGCCACCTGCCTGAGCTGTTACAGCATAAAGATCTGCAGCTAATTTCCCTAGATCGAAGGTCGCTATACCATTTTCTGATGTTTCTGTATATGAAACAGCTCCTACATTCAGTGTAACAAGGACATCTGAAAGATTTGTAGATCCATCTGTAACACCAATAGTAATTGTTACAAGTTCATTTATGCTTCGTGGGGTTTGAGCGCTAGTTACATCTAGCAAAACAACATTTACTGTCAATTCTCCAGGTACATAAGTAATGTTATAATTACTCAATCCTGGTCCCACTGCATTCGATATATTGATAGCATAAGGTGAATCTGATGTACCTGCTGATGCAACAGTACCATCGGATGTTATAGTTGCCGAACTTATAGCATCTCCACCTACCAAACCTTCCTGAGTAAATTCTTGGCCTGTGAAAACAATGGTCTGACCGCAGAATTTAGAGGCATCGGTTGCAGTAATGATAAGGGATTTAAGACCTACTTCAAAGGTGCTGCTGTTCAGCGGTGTGAAGTTGTAGTTGTTATCTGTAGCTGTTCCGATAGCAATCGTTGTATTGTA
>NZ_QLLK01000005.1 GCF_003259505.1 Algoriphagus yeomjeoni
AATTTATAATGAGTTAAATGCTCTTTAAAGTAATTGTCACCAACTGTCAATAAGAACTTATTTGGTCACTGGTGTCATTGCGGATATACATATTGATTTTTATCATCATCTCAACTATTAAAAAACCGCTATGAAAAGATTTACACTACTTGCTCTATCACTTTTGATTACGATGACGGGTTTTGCCCAAGAGATCACTGGTCAGTGGAATGGCGCCTTGAAAGTGCAGGGGATTCAGCTTCGGTTAGTATTCAATGTGAAGAAAACTGATACTGGCTACAGCGCCACGATGGATAGTCCAGATCAAGGAGCATTCGGGATTCCGGTGTCTTCCACCAGTTTTGAAAATAACACACTTAAAATTGCCATTACCAACGCGAATATTAAATACGAAGGGACGCTGGGAGATGACAATATTATCATTGGTGTTTTCAATCAGGCAGGTCAGTCATTCCCAATGAATCTATCCAGAGAGGAGATTGAGAAATTAGGTTCCAATAGACCTCAGGAGCCTAAAAAGCCTTTTCCTTACCGTTCTGAAGAGGTGATTTTTGAAAATAAACAAGCTGAAATACTCTTGGCAGGTACGCTTACCTTGCCAGAGCAAGATGGAGTTTACCCGGCCGTAGTGTTGATCTCTGGATCAGGTCCGCAGAATCGTAACGAGGAATTGATGGGGCATAAGCCATTTCTGGTTTTGTCGGATTACCTAACTCGAAATGGTATCGCTGTTTTGCGCTTTGATGATCGGGGGACGGCAGCTTCTACTGGAGATTTCAGTTCGGCAACTTCAGTAGATTTTGCTACAGATGTGGCTTCGGCTGTACAGTATTTGCAGTCTCGACCTGAGATCGATAAAAGTAAGATCGGCCTGATGGGACATAGTGAAGGTGGAATTATCGCGCCGATGGTTGCTGCAGATTCAGATGACATTGACTTTATCGTGATGCTAGCGGGTACCGGAATTCGGGGAGATAAACTACTTCTGGCACAGCAAGAGCTGATCGGTAAAGCATCCGGTATGACTCCCAATCAGCTGGCAGAAAATGAAATGCTCAGTAGGAAGGTGTTTGAAATCATCCTCAAAGAACAGGGAGAAGAAGAAATGAAGGGAGAAATCAGAAATCACATGACGCAGGTATTCCGAAATATTCCAGCGGCGAGCGTGCCAAGTGGAATGACTGAGAATGAATTTGTCAATGCTCAGATGGCTCAAATGACTAACCCTTGGATGCAGTATTTCATCAGGTATGATCCTGCTCCGATATTGGAGAAAGTAAGCTGCCCAGTTTTGGCAATTAATGGATCAAAAGATCTCCAAGTCCCAGCTAAAGAGAACTTGGAAGCGATCAAAGCTGGCCTGGCAAAAGGAGGAAATACGAATGTGACCACTGTGGAATTGCCTGGACTGAATCACTTGTTTCAGGAAGCAGAGACTGGGATGATTGGCGAATATGTGGAGATAGAGCAAACCATTTCACCTAAAGCGCTTGAACTCGTTACCGGTTGGATCAAGGAGCAGGTGAAGTGAGAGTTATTGGAATATTTTATTTGGTGGATGATATTCCAAAAGACAAACTAGAATTTGTGAGAAACTCGGTTTTGATATTTAAGTGACAGCAATGGTCAGGTTTTGGTGAAAAATACCCTATGCAGGGTATTGATTAGGAAGTTGAAATAGGCATATTACGTTCGTAATACTTACAAAATAAAATAAACCTATTAGCCGATGCCTGGGATTAGTTTGTCAAATTTTTTTAAGGAAAAAAGAGAAGCGTCAGAGATTAAATCAGAAATACTAAATGAATATTTCAAAGCATGGGCTGCTATAATTTTGAAAGGACAAAAATTCAGAACGGTTCAAAAAATATTGTATTTAGATTTGTTCTCAGGGCCAGGACTTTATAAAGACGGAACACCGTCAACCCCAATTAAAATTCTCAATAGTATTTACAGTAGTAAGGGGACATTTGTCGACTATAATGAACACGTCCAGACGATATTTAATGATAAGGATAAAAAACTTGTAAGTGACTTGTCAAGCAATATTCTAAATTTAGCTTACTATAATGACCTGAAATATAAGCCTATAGTGTATAATGATTCAGCTAACATAGATATAATAAAAGATGCTTTTAAAGAAAACTTACCATCTTTAACCTTTATAGATCCTCTGGGGTATGGGTTTACTCAAGAGATGCTAATGCATACAATTAAAAGCTGGGGATCGGATTTGTTTATGCTTTTTAATTTTAATAGGATTAGAGCCGCTCTAGTAAATAGTAGGGTTGAGCAAAATATGGTAGAGATCTTCGGAGAATACTTGGGGGAAATTCGAGAATTTTATCGAAAGGAGTTATCACCTCAAAAAAGGGAAGTATTCATCATAAATACATTTCAAAAAATATTTGAGGATAAAGGTTATATGACGTTATATTTTAGAATAAACTTTCCTGATCGAGACCAAACAAGCCATTATTTATTTTTTATCTCTAAGGTTAAATTAGCAATTACAAGGGCAAAGGAAATCATGTCAAAATATAGTGATTTTCAGGAAGATGGCATTCCGTATTTTGGTGCAAATTTGAATATTCAACCAGTTCTTGATGCTGAAATGAATATTCACTCGATCAATAAATTGGCAAAATCTCTTTACTCACAGAAAAATGATTACAATGGACTTAGCCTAGAAGATATTTATCTTGCGCATAATCATAAAACAAATTACATAAAACCTAATTACAAGGATGCTTTGATTAATCTTCATGATGCATCCGAAGTTTATCTACTCGATAAAAGTGGAGTAAAGACAAGTAAAATTACATATACAGCTAAAGTTTTTTTTAAATAATGGCACAATCAAGTATAGAATGGACTGAAATGACTTGGAATCCTACCACTGGGTGCGATAAGATTTCTCAGGGATGCAAATTCTGTTATGCAGAGATAATGTCAAAGCGGCTACAAGCGATGGGTATTGAGAAATACAAGGATAATTTTGAAGTAAGAACTCATGAAGAATCTTTGAATACTCCCTATTCATGGAAAAAGTCCAAAGTAGTTTTTGTGAATTCAATGAGTGATTTGTTTCATGATAAAGTGCCATTGGAATTCATAAAGAGAGTGTTTAAGGTAATGAATGAGAATCCTCAACATGTATTTCAAGTTCTTACCAAAAGAGCGGAAAGATTGTATGAAGTTCATCAGGAATTAAAGTGGTCTCATAATATTTGGATGGGAGTGTCGGTTGAAGAACAAAAGGTTCAAGGAAGGATCGATTATTTGAGAGAAACTTCTGCAAAGGTTAAGTTTTTGTCTCTTGAACCATTGATAGGACCGCTTTCAAATTTGAATTTGGAGAATATTGATTGGGTAATTGTGGGTGGTGAAAGTGGTCATAAGCCAAGGCCGATGAATCCAGATTGGGTAATTGAAATCCAAGAACAGTGTGAAGATGCAGATGTTGCTTTCTTTTTCAAGCAGTGGGGAGGGAAAAATAAAAAGAAGACAGGCAGAACTTTAAATGGCAGAACTTATGATGAAATGCCTGAAATTGATTTGCAATTGAGTGTTTAACTAACCTCCTTCTTCCCCTTCAGGCCCACTTTCCACATGCCCTGCACATCGACGGCGAAGGTGCCAAAGTCTTCCACTACTCTGCCTCGCATTTTGTAAAAGCCCTTGCCCTGAAAAGGAAAACGCTTCAGCGAAGGAGGGAAATGAACCGTGTCCAGCCAGTCGCCTTTGGGGTCCAGAAAAGTCCCAAAAGCCATGTGCTCTCGATGAATGGTTCGCACATCTTTGGTCACTACAAGCTGTCCGAGAACTTCCACGTTCTTACCAAGTAAGTGTGGCAGCTGATCCGCCAAAGTCATTCCCTTACCATCATTGGCACAAAGCCGGAACATATCCGTCAGGGCAAAGCCCAGCACATTGATCTCATCAATGGCATCTTCCAGCGGGTAATCTGGGAAATCCGGCAGCGTAAAATCCATGGGAGCTTCCTTGAAAAGCGCGGGGGAATCCGGAATGGCAGTCAGTCTTTTTTGGGCGAAGTTGGCTTTCCACAGTAGTTTCTTTTTCCCCAAACCTGTAAATCCAAAAGCACCCACGCTGATCAGAATATTCAGTTGCTCGGGGCCAGACTGTGTGCGCTCGATGAAGTCTTCCAAACTTAGGTATGGGCCATTGTTTTGCCGTTCTTCGAGAATCAGCGTACAGAGTTTGGCTTCCAGTTGCTGCACGTGGATCAGTCCTACGAAAACCTGATCTCCACTGATATTCGTGAGGTATTCACTGCGATTTACGCAAGGCGGATTTACTTTCGCTCCGGTACGCTTCAGCTCGTGAAAGTAGAATTCCGTGGCATAGAACCCTCCGAAATTATTGATCACAGCAACCATAAATTCCATCGGAAAGTAGGTCTTCAGGTAGAGGCTTTGATAGCTTTCCACTGCAAAAGAAGCCGAGTGAGCCTTCGAAAATGAATAGCCTCCGAAGGATTCCATTTGCCTCCAAACTTCCGCTGCGACGGTATCATCATGCCCAAGTTTGGTACAGTTTGCAAAATATTTTTCTCGGATCTCATTGAAGCGATTGTGCGATCGGTACTTCCCGGACATGGCACGGCGGAGAATATCCGCCTCGCCCATATCCAAGCCAGCAAAGTGATGCGCGACTTTGATCACATCTTCCTGATAGACCATCACGCCGTAAGTTTCCTCCAGCAGTTCCTTCATTTTTGGGTGGAGGTAGACGGTTTTGGCCGGATCATGAAAGCGCTCAATGTACTGCTTCATCATGCCCGACTGTGACACGCCGGGACGAATGATCGAACTGGCAGCGACCAGCGTGAGGTAATCGTCACATTTTAGTTTGGTGAGAAGCTGTCGCATGGCTGGACTCTCGATATAAAAGCAACCTATGGTGTCGGCTTTTCGGATTTGCTCGGCGACCTTCGGATCACTCATGAATTCCTCGACCCGATGGATATCGATGTCAATTCCCCGATTGCGCTTCACTAGCGCGATGGCTTCCTTGATATGCCCCAATCCCCGCTGACTGAGAATATCGAGTTTGAACAAGCCGATTTTCTCCGCCAAAAACATATCGATCTGTGCCGTGCAAAATCCCTTCGGTGGCAGTTCATTGACGGTGTATTGATAGATGGGTTTCTCGGAAATCAGCATTCCACCCGGGTGAATGGAAAGGTGATTGGGAAAATTCTCCAGCAACTGACCGTATTTCAGAATCGTACGCTGGATTTTGTCCTCGTTCATCGGTTGGCCTTTGCCACGGACGAGCTGGTCGATTTCTTCTTTTGGCAGGCCAAAAACCTTCCCCAGCTCACGGATTACCGCTCTTCGCTGAAAGGTGCTGTACATTCCTAACAAGGAAACGTGATCCTTCCCGTAGCGCTTGAAAATATAATCGATGACCTCGTCCCGATCTTTCCAGGAGAAATCTATGTCAAAATCCGGAGGAGAAGTCCGGTGGGGATTCAGAAATCGCTCGAAGTACAAGTCGAGTTTGATAGGATCCACATCCGTAATTTTCAGGCAATAGGCCACGATGGAATTGGCGCCACTTCCTCGGCCTACGTAGTAAAAACCACGGTTTTGCGCATAGCGAATCACATCCCAGACAATCAGGAAATAGGCGTTGAAATTCAGTTGATGGATGATTTTCAGTTCCTTGATCACACGGGCTTTCGCGGTAGGGTTGTTCCCGTAGCGATACTGTAAACCTTCCATAGCGAGTTTTTCGAGGAGAATTCTATCGTCTTCCCCGCTGGCGCTGTAGTGCTTTTTGTTTTTGTCGGTATGGAGCTGCGTCTTGATTTCGCATTGATCGATCAGCTGAAGTGTGTTGCTGATCATACCCGGAAAATTTCGGAAAGCACTCATGAGCGCGGCTTCCGGCACGAACATTTCATCGGGGGAAGCAAAGTCTTTTTCTCCCAATTTGCTGATCAGCGTATTCTTACCGATAGCGCGAAGCAGTCGATGGATATTGAAGGCAATTTTGTCCTTGAAAGTTACCGGATGACGAATCACCCATTTCCTGGGAAAGGCTTCAATTTCATGTTTTTTGAGACGATTCAGCTCGCTTGCTAGTACGCCGATGAATTCATGTTCTTTTAGATTTTGCGCAGCAAAGCTCCCAAAAGGATAGATGACAAAGACCTCCGAAAAACAATCTGGACGCTCAGGGAAGGCCAATTCCTCCTGGATGTGCTGAGAGAGAAAGCGGTTGATTTCCAGCAATCCGGCATCACTTTTCGCCAAGAGCAGATAGCAGAATTTATCCTCATTTCGGATCTCGGTGCCTGCGATGGGTTTGATGTTTTTTACCCTACAGAAATCCACAAAATCCCACATGTCGGCCGTGCTGTTGATATTGGTGAGGCCAAGGGAGGACAGGCCACGCTCGGACGCGGCATCGACGAGCGCCTCCGTGCTGAAGGTGCCGTAGCGGTAGCTGAACCAGGTTTTACAGTTGATGAACATCTTAAGCGGGAGTTAGGGTGATAGCGCGGGTGAGGCTTTTTTCGCCGTAGCGATTCTTGATCCAGTCTATAGCCTGATACAGATTTACGCCTTCTTCGGTGTCTTGGAAAAGGTCGATCTGCTGATGTCCCTGCACGAGATGAGATACTTTCACGCCGACAAGCCGCACGAGCATCCGCTTTTCATAGAGCTTCGCAAAGAGTTCCTTGGCTCGTTGCAAAAGCACCTCATCCGAACTCGTGTAAGAGATGATGCACTGACGGCTGACCGTATCGAAATTGGCATAGCGAAGCTTTACCGTGATGCAGCCGCAGAGTTTGTGTTTTTGGCGAAGCTCAAAGCCAACCTTTTCCGTCATCCGCACGAGTTGACTGTTCAGAAAAGCCATGTCGATGGTGTCCGACTCAAAGGTGTTTTCCGTGCCGATACTTTTCTGCTCTGTGTAAGGAATGACGGGTGATTCGTCGATTCCGTTGGCTTTGCGTGAGAGATCTATTCCGGATTTTCCCAAGAGGTTTTGCATCATGCGTGGAGGAATCTCGCTCAGCAGCTTGATACTTTCTACACCCATTCGCTCCAAGAGTGCAGAGGTTTTTTCGCCCACGCCTGGCATTCTTCGGATGGGAAGTGGCGCGAGGTAACCTTTTTCTCCGCCAAAAGGAATCATCGTTTGTCCGTTTGGTTTGGCATCATGAGTGGCTACTTTGGATACGAGTTTGTTTACTGCCAAAGCACAGGAAATCGGCAACCCCGACTCTCGGACGATCTTTTCCCGAAGTTCTTTAGTGAATTTCTCACAGCCAAAAAAGCGATCCATTCCCGTCATATCGATGTAAAATTCATCGATAGAAGCCTTTTCCATCAGCGGAACCTGCTCTTGAATTACTTCGGTGACGAGACGAGAACTTTTGCTGTAGCTATCGTAATCGCCTTTGACATAAAATGCCGAAGGGCAAAGTCTCCGCGCCAACTTCATCGGCATGGCAGAATGCACGCCGAATTTCCTAGCCTCGTAACTGCAGGACGCCACGACTCCACGATCGGAGCTACCGCCGATGATGACGGGTTTGTTCTTTAGCGCTTCGTTTTTCAACCGCTCCACAGACACGAAAAACGTGTCTAGATCCAAATGCACAATATGCCTTTCCATTTCTCAGATTTCTCCCTATATTTGATAGTATTAGTATCATTTTGTTGTCATTAATTGTATCAAAATAAAATGGGAAGTCAAAGCTTTTTCTGGAGTAGCAATCTGAAATTTCTCAGAAAGCGACGCAAATTGAGTCAGGACATGCTGGCTGAAAATCTTGGCATGACTCGCGCCAAGTTGAACGCGCATGAAAATGGGCATAGCAAGTCGCCGGCAATCGAGGATTTGCTACTCTGTGCGGATTATTTTCGGATGAGTGTGGATACACTGCTGCGGGTGGATCTATCCAAACTCAGTGAGCTGAAGATCCGTGACCTGGAAGCTGGAAATGATGTGTTTCTGAGCGGCTCGAAAGTTCGGATTCTTGCCACCACCGTTAGCTCAAGTAATGAGGATAACATCGAGCTTGTGCCGATAAAGGCGAAAGCAGGCTACTTGGGAGGCTTCGGAGATCCGGAGTATTTGAGTACACTGCCGGTTTTCAATCTTCCCAATTTGTCAAAAGACAAAAAGTATCGCATGTTCCAAACCGAGGGAGACAGCATGCTGCCAATTGCGGATGGGGCTTATGTGATCGGATCGTATTTGTCTGAGTGGAGACTTGCCAAAGAAACTCCCTGCGTGGTGGTGACAGCAAGTGAAGGGATCAGTTTTAAGATGCTGAGTTTTCAGGCTGAGGAAAGAAGCTTTTTGCTACGCTCGCTAAATCCAATTTACACACCTTATCAAGTGTCGGCGGAGGAGATTCGGGAGATCTGGAAGTTTGAGTACTACATGAGTGATGAGTTTCCGCAGGAGCCGCTGACGCTACAGCAAGTGGGGATTGAGATTTCGGAGATTAATAGGAAGTTGGGGTTGATGCAGACAGGTAACCTTTGAGGTTTTTTTCAAACCTCGAAGGTTTTGGCAAAACATTAAATCTCCCGCCAAGGCGCTAAGGCGCAAATTTTTGTTTGAGGGAATCTCAGTTCTTTGATAATTTGGAAAATCCCACTAGCCCCCTTTGAGAAAGGGGGAGTTGCCTAATTTGATCCCAATCATTTTGGTAAGACCTTATCTTTCACTTTCTACATTATTTCGGAAGGCTAATTCATCTTAATTTCCCTAGCTTTGCCCCACTTAACTAGTCGTTAAATTCATTCGAAAAACCCTTCGATTTTTACACCTCAGTCTTGAATAAATCTCTTTCCTCTCAATCACTTCTAATCACTGGGATTATCTTGGTTTCGATCAATTTGCGCACCTCGATTGCGTCGGTTGGGCCATTGATTCCATTTATCCGTGAAGACTTGGGTTTGTCCAATGGTTTGGCGGGATTTCTCACCACGCTTCCCTTATTGACATTTGCGACATTCTCGCTTTTTGCTCCCGGGATAGGAAAGCGGCTGGGAATGGGAAGAGCCGTGTTTTTGGGAGTTGCTATTCTCACTACTGGAGTAATTCTTCGTGTGTTGGGAGGAATTGAATTGATGCTTTTTGGTACTGCGCTGACTGGGGTAGGGATAGTGATCGCCAATGTGCTGGTGATTCCTCTGATCAAAGTGAGGCTGCCGGAGAAGTTGGGCTTGATGACTGCCTTGCTTGCGACGATGATGTCGCTTTTTGCGGCAATTGCTGTGGGAATGAGTGTGCCGATTGCGGTGGATTGGGGTTTTGGCTGGCGTGGGTCTTTGGCCTTTTGGGCTGTATTTATGGTGCTGGCGATGATTGTGTGGATACCACAGCTGCAACGCCCGAAGGCAAGTATTCAGGAAGTCACTGATCCTGCAAAGAACGTGTGGAGATCTAAGCTGGCTTGGCAGATCACGATTTTCATGGGCTGTCAGTCCGTGATGTATTTTACCATGGTGACCTGGCTTCCCGATATGTTGATTTCCCGAGGTTGGACTCCTGCTCAAGCCGGATTTGTGTCTTCGATGATGCAGGTAGTATCGCTTCTGGGCTCTTATTTTGCCCCAAATTTCCTGATCAAACTCAGGGAGCAAAGCGGTGTAGTTTTGACTGTGGGAGTAGCCTATGTGCTGGGTTATTTGGGATTGTTTATAGAGAATGAGTTGGTTACTTATGCTTCGCTGGGAATTGTAGGCCTTTGTATGGGTTCGAGTTTGAGTATCGCTTACACCTTGATCGCTTTGCGTACGGCTGAGGATCAGACTACTGCCAAACTATCGGCCATGGTGCAGTCTTCGGGGTATTATTTGGCGGCACTTGGTCCTTTTCTTTTTGGGGTGTCGCTGGATCTTTTTGACAACTGGAATGTGCTGATCTTCTTCCTGTTATTCTTTGCTTTGGCATTTACTTTTTTTGGGATGTCGGCCGGAAGAGATCGCAAAATCTAATTCCAAATATTATTTCGTCCTTCGTGGAATAGGGTGTAATTTTGCGCTCAAATCAAGACCCTGTTTGCTATGCAAGAATTCTTTCACACCCTAGGCGTTTCCGAGCAATTGTTTGATTACCTGATTATGCCCTTGCTCATCTTCTTTGCGAGAGTATGTGATGTGTCTATTAACACGCTGAGGATCATGTTTATGATGAATGGGAAAAGGAATATTGCGCCAGTTTTAGGCTTTTTTGAGGCCTTGATCTGGCTTCTTGCTATCGGGCAGATTTTTCAAAACATAGATAACCCTATGTCCTATGTAGCTTATGCCGGTGGATTTGGTATGGGTACTTATGTGGGGATGTATTTTGAGGAGAAATTGGCACTGGGAAGGGTACTCGTGAGAGTGATCACGCCACAGCCTCTACCAGAACTGATTGAGTACATGAAGGAGCGGGATTTCCGTTTTACAAATGTCGGTGGAGAAGGGCGATTTGGGAAGGTCAATCTGCTTTTTACCGTGATGAAAAGAGATAGTCTGACGGAATTTATCGCGAAAGTCAAAAGCGTTGATGAGAAAGCTTTCTATACGATTGAGAGTGTGAAGCGGGTATCTGAGGATGATCTGAATGTGATGGATGACAAGCCTCGATTCAACCTGAGTTTCTTCAGCAAGGCACGCGCCTAATGGCCAATTCCTGGTTTCAGTTTCAGCAGTTTCGGGTCAATCAGGATCGCTGTGCGATGAAAATCAGCACAGATGCGGTAATGCTTGGAGCTTTGGCTGATGCTAGTTTTCCGAGAGAAATCTTGGATGTAGGAACTGGGACTGGAGTGATCGCCTTGATGCTCGCCCAGCGGTTTTCAGAAGCAAAAATTCAGGCAGTTGAGATAGATTCTGAAGCTGCCGCTCAGGCTTTGGGGAATTTCCGTGCAAATATTTTTTCTGATCGTATGCAGCTTTGGGAGGGGAGGTTTCAGGACTTTCAGCCTGAGCAGACATTTGATCTGATCGTGAGCAACCCGCCTTATTTTCCAGATCACCTGAAATCACCCGATGCACAACGCAATAGGGCCTTGCACACGGACGAGCTTTCCTTTGGCGATTTACTGGAAAAAGTGGATGTGCTTTTGAAAGAAGATGGGCGATTCTGGCTTATTCTTCCGCCAAGGCAAATGCAGGATTTTCAGAAAGAAGCAGGAGAAAAAGGATTGTTTGCCGAAAGAAAATTCACACTGCAAGACAGGCCTGGAAAAAGAATACAACGGGAAATTTGTGCTTTTTCCAGAACTCAAAAAGAGCTTGAAACTTCAGCCATTTTCTTTAAAAATGAAGATGGAACACCACATGAAAGCTATGCTAGATTAGTCTCCGGCTTTTTGCTTGGCTTCAAAGCTTAAAGTAAATGCTCTTCTTCCTTAAAACGAATTCCTCTTCTGGCTAACTCGTCTAAAATAGGGGTGTAAATTTCTGGAAGCACAGGTCTATGGAGTCCCTTTAGGTCAATCCCTCCATCTAGAAATAAATCTACAGCAATAGCCAGCGGAAGTCCCACAGTTTTTGCCATAGCCGTGTAAGTCGCATCTTCCCCGTAACAAACCAAACTCGACCTGATTTCTTTGATCCCTTCTTCAGTTTTGATTTGGAAGAGATGCTGCATCACGATCATGTCCTTATCCTCTGGATACAGCTTCCAGTTTTTCTCTAAAATCGCCTGTAAAATTGCTGCGGGAGAGCCGGTTGTTTTAGGTAGTAAATCGTTGCCAAAAAATCCCAGCCACTGGATTTTTTCCCAGGTGGGAAAATCAAAATCCGGGATTAGGTTGCCGAGTTTTTCTTCTACTGATAGCTCTTTGTCATATGGTAAAAAAGAGTTGAGAAACTGCTTCATCGTGGTGCTTTCAGGTAAATTCATCTGAAAACTATCGTCGCACATTCCCAGCTGGACGAATACATTCCAAGCTTTGCAGAAGCCATCTCTGCGCAGCGTGCCGCGGAGCATGGTATCAATATTTTCTAAGCCATATACCTTTCTGTAGCTCAGGGAATCCCGATTGGGATAGCCATCAAAATCTCCAAGTTCTGGAAATTGGATTGTCTCGAGCCGATTGAAAAGCTGATGATAAGGAACAAACTTTAAATCCCCTTTTTCTAGGTATCTGGATGTGCCTTGGCCGGCAAGCACTACATTTCTTGGGTTCCAGGTGAATTTGTATTTCCAGGGATTGTCTTCTGATTCCGGTGCTAGAAGCCCACCACAATAGGATTTGAAAGAGATGATTTCCTCGCCTTTTGATTTTGCAAAGTTGATAATTTGCATGGCAGACATGTGGTCGATTCCAGGATCTAGGCCACATTCGTTCAGGAAGAACAAGCCTTTTGCTTCGATTTCGGCTTTCATTTCCTGCATTTGTTCAGATTCATATGAAGCCGAGAAAAAATGTTTTCCGGATTCCAGACAATCTTTCGCTACGATGGGATGCATAAAAGCTGGCAGCATGGAAATCACTACATCGGCTTGTTGGATCAAGGACTGCCTGGCATCCGAATCTTCAATATCAAGCTGACGGGCTTCAGTATTTGGCTGATTTTTAAGTTTTTCCTTAGCAGACGCTAGATTGATGTCTGCCAAAATCAATTTGCGGTCCTTAGCTTGGCAACTTTCCGCCAGGAAATCAATCAGAAAAATGGCAGATTTCCCGCCTCCTAAAATCAGAATGGTATGCATGGGTTGTTGAGTTACTTGGTCTAAAATGGAAAATATATTTAAGGGTAAAAAATTGGAGTGAGAATATTAAAAGGAACAATTCCTTACCTTAATCGTTAGGAAAACTCCAATTTAGCCAACGATGAGTAAGAAAATAAAAATAGAAGCTGAGTTTGAAGAACTTGCCTGGGAAGAACTGACTATTGAAGAGCAGCAGCTGATGATGCGGGCGAGAAAAGTGTCTGAAAAGGCCTATGCGCCTTATTCTGACTTCCATGTGGGTGCAGCAGTTCGACTGGAATCGGGTGAGATTCTTCAGTCCAGCAATCAGGAAAATGTGAGTTTCCCCGTCGGAGTATGTGCAGAGAGATTGGTGTTAGGTTATGCAGGAGCTAATTTTCCTGACTTAGCTGTGAAGGAAATAGCGATTGTAGCCCGTCGTAAAGGAGATGAGATCTGGGCGGGAGTGTCACCTTGCGGGCTTTGCAGGCAGACGATCAACGAAATGGAGATGCGGTTTAATCGGCCTATCTCCATCCTAATCCAGAATCCTGATGGAAGCGTACTTCGATTTCCTGGGATTCAGACGCTTTTGCCGTTTAAGTTTGACGATCTGAATGCCTAAGTTTTGAAGAAAAGTATCAGTTTTCAGTTTCAGGCACAGTATTCCGTTTCACATGAGCCTACCTTTCAGGAAAAGGAAATCTGGTTGGTGTTGCATGGCTATGGGCAACTGGCTGAGTTTTTTATAAGAAAGTTTCAAGGATTTGACTCGGATGATCTGCTTTTCGTAGCTCCAGAAGGTACGAATTACGGCTATCTCAATGGTTTTTCTGGGAGAGTTGGAGCGAATTGGATGACCAAGCATGAGCGGGAAATAGCTATTCAAAACAATCATAATTACTTAGACTTATTGATGGAAAGCTTGCTTTCCCAGTTTCAAGAAAAGCCAAAAATTAATTTACTGGGATTCTCTCAGGGAGCAGCGACTGCTACACGCTGGGCAAGCAGATGGAGTGGTCAAGTGGATCAATTGGTGCTTTGGGCGGGTGGATTTGCTCAGGATATGGTTTTGGAGGATGCACGGGACAAATTTTCGGATACAAAACTTACCTTGGTTTTGGGGGATAAGGATGAATTTATCACACCGGAAAGTATTGAGATACAGCAAGAATTGACCAAAAATCTAGGCCAGGAAGTGAAAAAGCTGACTTTTGCAGGAGGTCACGAAATTGATGTCAAAATGCTTTCAAAAATTCTTGATTCAAGTAATTAAATCCCATTATATTGGCGCTTCGATAGCTTAAGTAATACTAGAATTTGATCACAAGTTGACTTTCACTATTTTTCTGAAAATTTTGTAAACCATCAATGCTTTCCCTCACTGAAAAGGAGATAGACCTTATCTCAACACAATTACTCAAAGGAATGATCTGCTTCTATCAGATCGACAAGAAAAGGATTCATCACATGCCGGATGATGAGGATTATTACAATTATGATCTGACGCCTGATGAAGAAGATATTTTGGATGAAATCGAGGAAAACCCGGATAATTACGCCGAGTTTACCCAGATGGAGCCAGCTCAGGAGCATCAGATGATGCAGGATTTTATTGACCGTCGCGTCAAAGAAAAAAACCTAGCCGATGATTTGGTGAGCTCGCTGACCAAGCCAAAAGCAAATACAGCATTTAAGTTTCTGATCGAAGATTCCAAGTACAAAAAGGAATGGGTAGAATTCCGTACCGAAAAGTACCATGACTGGATCAAGGAGCAGGTGGATAGTTTCAACTACACTGAAGAATAATATTTAGCCACCTCACAAGGGTGGCTTTTTTTATCATAGAGCTAGAGGAGTTTCCACCATTATTTCCTATTTTAATTGGATGCATAAGCTACCTGATTTTTTAATACGAAATACCCTTCAACCTGGTGATCTCGGGCAGGTAGCGGCTTTGCATGGCAAGGTCTATTCGGAAGAGCACGATCTTGGGATAGGTTTCGAAGCCTATGTGATGGAAAGTTTGCTAGAATTCTATCGCGCCTACAATCTGAAAAGAGACAAAGTTTGGGTAGTAGAAAGTGAAGGAAAATTGGTTGGCTTTGTGCTGCTGATGCATAGACCTGCAAACCGAGCACAGTTGCGATATTTTATCCTGGCAAAAGAGTTTCGAGGTTTTGGAATCGGAAGTAGGTTAATGAAGGAGTGGATGGAGTTCTATCTAGATCGGAACTATGATGCTGCTTATTTGTACACTACTGCTGGGTTAGATGCTGCTGCAAGTCTTTATGAAAGAATGGGCTTCCGTAAGATCAGCGAGATGAAGTCACGAAATTTTGGTTTGCCCTTGTTGGAGCAGTATTATGAATTGGTCACTCATCCAAAAAAGTAAAGTTTGTAAGTGGCAAGAAGTTTTTCATGACTCCTTACCACTTAATGATTTTTACCGAATGCTTTTAATCACTTTCAGCGTTTCTGCTATTTTATTTTCCAAGAGATCGTATTGCTGATTTTTGATCCAGTCTTTCTTGAAAAGCTGAGATCCCATTCCTACACAATAGACTCCAGCTTCAAACCATTCTTTCAGATTTTCCTCAGTTGGCTCTACACCGCCGGTTGGCATGACATGAAGCTCAGGATAGACGGACTTAGCTGCGGCTACGAATGCCGATCCTACGACATTTCCTGGGAAAGCTTTTACTAAGGTAGCACCGAGCTTTTTGGCTTGAAAAATCTCCGACATGGTAGCACATCCTGGGATCCAAAAGACATCCTTGGAATTACAATAAACCGCCAGTTCAGGGATCAAAGCCGGAGAAACGATAAAATCAGCACCGGCCTCGATGAAAGCATTGGCATCTTCGGTGGTGAAAATAGTGCCGATACCCATCACCATATCTGAGTATTTGCCCGCGTATTCATAGAGCTCCTTGAAAACCTCCAGCGAGTTTGTTGCCCGATTGGTGAATTCAAAAACCCGAATACCTGCTTTATAGGAAGCGTCGAGTACGCCTTTTGCTACTTCTATTTCTACATGGTTGAATACAGGAATCATTCCTGTTTCGCTCATTGCTTTTAACATTTCACTGTTTGAAAATCTCATCTTATAATTATCGTAAAAGTTTACCAACATTTTTTCCTTCCACCAGCTGATTTACTTCGTCAATGGAGACGAAATTGGCATCTCCAGGAATAGAGTGCTTCAGTACGGAAGCTGCCACTGCGAAGTCTAGTGCATTCTGATCGTCTGAGCTGAGTAAGCCATAGATCAAGCCGGCCATATATGCGTCCCCACCTCCGATTCTATCCACGATATGTGTCATCTCATAAGATTTGGATTCGAGCAGAGATTCTCCGTTCCACAGTACTCCGCTAAGGTTATTTTCAGAAGCACTGATAGAATCCCGATGCGTAGTTGATACATATTTTAAAGAGGGACACATTGACTTAGCTTTTTCACAGGCTTGCAAATAGTCGTTGTCGGTGATTCCCATGCAGTTTTCGAAATCTGTCAAACCTGCAATAATCAGGTGTGAAGGTTCTATCAATTCAGGCATTATATCCATCGGGCCTTTACCATATTGCCATAGATTTCTTCGGTAATTGATGTCCGCACTGATTTTCACTCCTAGTCTTGACGCGGCTTGTACGGCAGCTTTGCAAAGGTCAGCTGCTGCCTGCGAAACGGCAGGAGTAATACCCGTCCAGTGAAACCAATCTGCTCCTTCAAATATTTTTTCCCAGTCAAAATCGGTCACATTCACCTGTGCAAAAGCAGAATCAAACCTATCGTAGATGATCTTTGAGGAGCGCTGCATAGCTCCATTTTCTACAAAGTAAACTCCCATTCTGCCTTCGTTGAATCTAATAAAAGAAGTGTCAACTCCCGAAAACCTCAGGGTATTTACCGCTGCTTTTCCAATGTCATGATCAGGGAATGAAGTGACATGAGCGGCTGATTGTCCCCAGAAGGCAAGAGATACAGCCACGTTTGCTTCAGCTCCTCCATAATTCACTTCGTAAGATTGGGTATTTACAAAACGCTCATGGCCGGGAGTGGAGAGTCTGAGCATGATTTCGCCAAGCGTAATTATTCTTTTATGCATCTGTAGGATGTTTTACAATTTTGGATTTATCAAAAAAATGAGATGAAAATTAAATTCCTCTTGATCTTAATGATTAGACAATAATAAATGCCATTTGTTGGTTTACCAATAAATCCGATTCAATTCTTTGCCAAAAACGAAATAATTGTAAGTGAAATTTGCAGTAAATTCAATGGTGTTTTTGGATTTCTTTCTGATTTTACCGTGCCCCTTCAGAATATTTTTCTAATTTTGCCCCAATTTGGACTTAAGCAATACTTTCTCATCAATCCCTCTCTAATGCCTAAAGATAGCAGTATAAAGCACGTTCTCATCATTGGTTCAGGTCCCATCGTCATAGGTCAAGCTTGCGAATTTGATTACGCAGGTTCGCAGGCAGCTAGGTCTCTTCGTGAAGAAGGGATCATTGTTACCTTGATTAACTCGAATCCGGCGACCATTATGACTGATCCTGTCACGGCCGACAATGTCTATTTGCTTCCTTTGGAAAAGAAATCCATCGTACAAATCCTCAAAGATCATCCAGACATCGATGCAGTTCTTCCGACTATGGGAGGGCAAACTGCATTGAACCTTGCAATAGACTGCGAAAAAGGTGGTGTATGGGCGAAATACGGGGTGAATATGATCGGTGTGGATATCGATGCGATTGATACTGCTGAAAACCGTGAAAAATTCAAAGCGTTGATGGAAAAAATCGGCGTTGGCGTTTGTAAAGGTGCTACGGCTACTTCCTTTCTTCAAGGAAAAGAAATCGCCCAAGAAATAGGCTTTCCATTAATCATCAGAGCTTCTTATACCCTAGGTGGTGCTGGTGGTGCATTTGTGGAAAAGGAAGAAGATTTTGAAGGGGCACTAGTAGCAGGTCTTCAAGCCTCTCCAGTTCACGAAGTGCTGATTGAGCAAAGTATCCTTGGCTGGAAAGAATACGAGCTGGAAGTGATGCGTGATAATATCGGCAACATGATAGTGATCTGTTCTATTGAGAACTTTGATCCGATGGGTGTGCATACTGGTGATTCTATCACGGTGGCACCTGCGATGACCTTACCTGATACGACCTTTCAGCGCATGAGGAACTATGCGATTACGATGATGAATAGCATAGGGAATTTTGCTGGAGGCTGTAACGTGCAGTTCTCAGTGAGTCCTAACAATTCTGAAATCATAGGTATCGAGATCAACCCGCGAGTTTCCCGATCTTCTGCTTTGGCTTCGAAAGCAACTGGATACCCAATTGCGAAAGTAGCGGCAAAACTAGCAATCGGTTATAACTTGGATGAGTTGAAAAACTCCATTACCGGAACAACCTCAGCATTTTTTGAGCCTTCCATAGATTATGTAATTGTGAAAGTTCCTCGTTGGAACTTCGATAAATTCAAGGGTTCCGACAGAAGACTAGGCCTTTCTATGAAGTCTGTAGGTGAAGTGATGGGCATAGGAAGAAACTTCCAAGAAGCCCTTCAGAAAGCCTGTCAGTCCCTTGAAATCAAAAGAAATGGTCTTGGTGCCGATGGCAAAGAACTACGTAATCAAGAAGAGATTTTGTATTCCTTGGCTAATCCTAGCTGGAATAGGCTTTTCCATATCTACGACGCATTCAAACTTGGAATTTCTTTCCGTACAATTCACGATTTAACTAAAATAGATAAGTGGTTCTTGAAGCAAATTGAGGAGCTGATTCATTTAGAAAGAGAAATTGAGAAATTTAAAATAGGAACCATTCCTGTGGAATTGATGGATTTGGCAAAGCGAAAAGGCTATGCGGATCGTCAAATCGCACATTTGCTTGATTGCTTAGAAAGCGAAGTTTTCGATAAGCGCTACACAGAGATGGGCATCAAGCGAGTTTATAAATTGGTGGATACTTGCTCGGCAGAATTTGAAGCCAAGACTCCATATTATTACTCTTCTTTTGGAACTGAAAATGAGTCCATCAAATCAGACCGTAAAAAAGTAGTAGTTCTTGGATCAGGACCAAATCGAGTTGGGCAAGGAATAGAATTCGATTACTCTTGTGTTCATGGAGTTTTGGCAGCAAAAGAATGCGGCTACGAGACGATAATGATTAATTGTAATCCTGAGACGGTTTCTACAGACTTTGATATTGCTGATAAACTATATTTCGAGCCGGTGTTTTGGGAGCATATTTACGAAATCATTCTTCACGAGCAGCCTGAGGGTGTGATCGTCCAATTGGGTGGTCAGACTGCTCTGAAGCTTGCTGAGAAAATGGATAAATACGGAATCAAGATCATCGGAACTAGCTTTGAAGCCTTGGATTTGGCAGAAGATAGAGGAAGATTCTCCAGTTTATTGAAAGATCTTGATGTTCCTTATCCTGAGTTTGGAACGATTCATAATACAGACGAAGCGCTTGAACTTTGTAAGACAATTGGTTTCCCGCTTTTGGTTCGCCCGAGCTACGTGCTAGGTGGACAGGGTATGAAGATTGTGATCAACGAAAAAGAACTTGAGCAGCATGTAGTGGATGTCTTGAGAGATATTCCGAATAATGAGATCCTGCTAGATCACTTCCTGGAAGGTGCAATTGAAGCTGAAGCTGATGCGATTTGTGATGGTGAGAATGTGTACATCATCGGGATCATGCAGCACATCGAGCCTGCTGGAATTCACTCTGGTGATTCCTACGCGGTGCTTCCTCCGTACAACTTGGGGGATTTGGTGATTCGTCAGATCGAGACTTATACTGAGAAAATTGCCCTTGCACTAAAAACTGTAGGCTTGATCAACATCCAGTTTGCAATCAAAAATGACAAGGTTTATATTATCGAAGCAAATCCAAGAGCTTCGCGAACGGTGCCATTTATTTGCAAAGCGTATAGAGAACCTTATGTAAACTACGCCGTAAAGGTGATGTTGGGAGAGAAAAAAGTAACTGATTTTGAATTCAAGCCTTACAAAAAGGGTTATGCGATCAAGGAACCAGTTTTCTCTTTCCACAAATTCCCGAAAGTAAACAAAGAATTGGGGCCTGAAATGAAATCTACCGGTGAAGCGATTTACTTTATCGACGATTTGATGGATGATTATTTCTTGAAAATCTACGCAGAGCGGAATCTGTATTTGAGTAGATAAATAAAGCTGAAGTCTAAATTCAAAAGGCTGAATAGGGAAACTTTAAATTGAATTAAAGAATAAAATTTTAACCTATTGTGTGGAAATTTCTTGTAATAGTTCTCGGAGTTGGTTGGCTACTAGGCCAACTAATCCGATATTTTCTTAGAAGCAAATTGGCCAAATTTGCTCAGCATGTAAGTGAGGTGGCAAAGGAAGAACAGCGCGCTCAGCGACATGCTTCTGCGTCAAAGGATGAGATAATCGTAGATTTTGTCCCTCAGAAGCAGAAAGAAAAAAAGAATCATGATATCAAAGGCGGTGAATACGTCGATTATGAAGAAGTGAAGGAGTAATCCTTCACTTTTTTTGTTTTTAACCACAAAGTGCACAAAGGTTTCGCAAAGTTCGAAATCCTAAGAGTTATTGAGGCTTTGAAATGCTTATGCCAATAAAAAGATTCTTATTCTGACTTAGCAAGCTTACACCAAAAAACCTTAAATCCACGCAGGGTTTTTGTTCCGATCAAATAATCTTCACCACCGTCCTTTACCCCTAGTTTTTTCTTCAGTCCTTCAGATCCACTGGCATAATTGCGAGTGATTACATTCACCTTTCCAGATGGAAATAGCTTTTTGATTTCCCCTTTCTTAGGCTGTGCTTCTTGAATCACTTCGAATACTCTAGCTGGAAGATTTGTCTGAAATTCTGAGGAAGTATAGATGTGACTGTTCGGGTCTAGTTTTTTTAGACCAAACCTTTCTCCAAAACTCTTAAAAGCTCCGGCTTTCAAAATTCCTGAAAGCGGCTCGATCAAATACTTTTCCACTTCTCCAAAAGTAGAATTGCTTATTTCTTCTCCGCCTTGCTCGAATGAAAAACTACTTTCATCAGTTCCTAGATCTATTGCTTCGATTGTTAACGGAGATTCAACGCCTTTTTTGCTCCAATGTAAAAGCAATTCTTTCACTTCGTTTTTGACGGAGATCACCTGCACTTTTTGAATATCAGGAAGCTCTAAGATTGCCTGCGAGATATCCAACATGGGTGATAATTTCAGGAGAATTGAATCTGCTTTGCTTTTCATCATTTCCCAGACACTGACCACATCGGGTTCGCAATCCTGAAGTTTATAGAGCTTTTGATTGCCTTTTCCCCTGCGAGCTGGATCGGCATAAATCAGGTCAAAATGCTTCTCAGATTTAGCCAAAAAATCTAAGCCATCTCCTTTTATGATGTCGAATTTTTTTCGAGCAAGGATTTCTAGATTATGGGTTACAATCTCAGCCAAATCATCTTGGTGCTCACAATAAATTGCTTTCTCGAAGTTTTTACTCAGGAAATAACTATCTACTCCAAATCCTCCAGTGAGGTCAATCATCAATTGACCGCTTCTATTTCTAGCTTTGAATTCGGCAGTTTGTTCGGAGGAACTTTGCTCCAGAGATATTGAAGGAGGGAAAATTATCCTCGGGTTTGCAGACCAAGCGGGAAGTTTCTTAGCAGCTTTTTGTCGTGCGGAGATTTGCTGTACTGCGGCTTTTAAATCGAAATCAGTTTTGCCCTGATATCTAAAAAGTAAAAGTGCAGGATCTTCCCTAAGATGATCCTGCACAAATTGTTGGAAGTCGGCCCGATGATACTGGGTCAAATCCATTAAATCAAGCCGTTTGCGAGCGCGTATTCAGCGATTTGAACGGCGTTGGTCGCAGCGCCTTTTCTAAGGTTATCTGCCACAATCCACATGTTTAACGTATTAGCCTGAGATTCATCTCTTCTCAAGCGACCTACGAACACCTCGTCTTTTTTATGCGCAGTGATTGGCATAGGGTAAATGTTGTTTGCCACGTCGTCCTGTACAATGACTCCTGGAGCAGCCGCAAGTAGCTCACGTACTTCAGCCAAATCAAAGTCTTCCTTGAATTCCACGTTTACCGCTTCTGAGTGTCCGCCCATTGTTGGGATTCTCACTGTTGTTGCAGTTACTTGTATAGTATCGTCACTGAAGATTTTCTTTGTCTCCTTGATCATCTTCATTTCTTCCTTAGTATATCCATTTTCCTGGAACACATCGATGTGAGGAAGTACGTTCATATCAATTTTGTGAGGATAGACCATTTCAGCCTTTTCACCAGCGCGTTCAGCCATCATCTGCTCTACTGCTGCTACTCCTGTACCTGTCACCGACTGGTAAGTAGAAACTACAATTCTTTTGATGCCGTAGCGCTCACGCAAAGGAGCCAGTGCCAATACCATCTGAATGGTAGAGCAATTTGGGTTTGCTATGATCTTATCTTCTTTGGAAAGTTCTTTGGCGTTGATTTCTGGGACGATCAATTTTTTAGAAGGATCCATTCTCCATGCAGAAGAATTGTCAATCACGATCGTACCAACTTCAGCGAATTTTGGCGCCCACTCAGTAGAAGTGCTTCCACCAGCGGAGAATATAGCTACCTCAGGTTTCAATGAAACAGCTTCAGCAAGACCGATGACAGTGTAAGGTTTACCCTTATATGGAATCTGTTTACCTACTGATCGCTCGCTGGCGACTAATAGAAGTTCGTCAAAAGGGAAGTTGTGCTCTGCGAGCACCTCTAGGATTTCTGAGCCTACCAAGCCGGTAGCTCCTACCACTGCTAATTTCATCTGCTTCTGCTTAAAAGTAGTTGTTGAAAATTTTTGAAGCACAAAAGTAAGGGCTACTAATTCATTTTCAGGCCTGTATTCCAAAAATTTTAATCAAAATCGAATAAATCCCAACAAAGCCTGTAGTTTGAGATCGTTTTGATAAGTATATTTAGTCTAGACTTTTTAATTGACTTATTATGATTGGCTTATTTTTTATTTGGCAATTGTTCTATTTTTCTGCTTTTGTTCAATCAGAAGCAAACCTGACTACGGACAGTAATCAAGTTCAGGATTTTGAATCTGAATTTTCTATTCAAAGCTACCCCGATGCGTTTTTGCCAAGTTGGTATGCTAATGAAGTCAGAAGTACTTCTTCCCGTATTTATCAAGCAAATGGGTTGGGGAAAAATGGTAGTAAAGCTTTAGCTGTTCAGCCAATCTCTACTTTTGACGGTGAAGTGATTATTCGTCTTTCTCCTCAAGAATTTGATGATCCTAAAGTTCGGTTTTGGGCAAGGTCGGTCAAAAACGGAACTGGTGATCGACCTGCTTTGGTTTCATTTCGATGGGGAGAGCAGCTGATGGGGAATTATTCAGTTCGAGAAATTCTTGTTGGAGCAAATGAATTTGGGAATGAGGATCAGGAATTCAGATTGTTTGAGGTGGAATTACCAGAGAAGTATCATGGTGCCGAGGATATTTACCTAATGATAGAAATCCGTTATGGACCTGGGTCGGGGAGCTGCGCAAAATGGCTGATGGATGACTTTGAGTTTGGAGAATTTTTAGTGGATAATATTGAACCAAAAATTAGAAATGTCCGTGGGTTTGATGAAAGACAAATTGAAATTCAGTTTGATGAAGGGGTAGATCCAGTCTTTTCTGAGTTTGCATTTAACTACAGCCTGAATGAATCAGAACCGTTATTTGTGACTAGGAAGTCAGATTCCTTGGTGTATTTAAGTTTCGATGAAAAGCTTGAACATGGGAGAAGTTATGAGTTGAAAGTCTCCAAGGTTCCGGATTTGGAAGGAAACTTTCTAAAGGATACTTTGATTTCCTTTCAGTTTTTTGATCCGACTATTATCCCCTACAAAACCCTTGTGATCAATGAAATCATGCCAGCTCCAAAAGCTGATCTTGACTTGCCGAATGTTGAATATGTAGAGATTTTTCATGCTGGGGAATATCCTATTCGTTTAGAAGGGTTGTCCTACTCCAATTCTAGATCGACTGTGGTTTTGCAGGAGGCATGGATTCAGCCAAATGAGTTTTTTCTTTTGGCACCAGAAAATCAAGCTTCACAATTGAAAGAATATGGTGTAGTTATAGGTGTCAAATCTTGGCCAACATTATTGAATTCGGGCGATCAATTGCAATTGAAAGATGATCATGGAAATGTAATTGACATAATTTCTTATGCGACGAAGAGCTGGGGTGGAAGTGAATTTGCGAATGGTGGATACAGCCTAGAAGTAGCTAATCCATTTTATGCCTGTGAGCAAAATGATTTGTTGAGAGCTTCAATTGACCCGCTTCGGGGCACTCCGGGAAGGCAGAATTCAGTATTTGATTTGACTCCTGACGAGACAGAACCAGTTCTTAACTCTTATGAATTCATCACTTCGAAAAGTCTTTTGCTAACATTTTCAAAGCCAATCCTTTCTGGATTTGATAATTCAGGTTTTTTAATGAATCCAAATTTTGAGATTGATTCTATTTTTCAGCCAAGTTCCAGCCAAGTTCATATTGTCTTCGTTGCGGAAGTTGCTGTCAATACAATTTATAAACTAAGCATAAATAATTTGTCTGATTGCTCGGGGAATGCATATGCCCAAATCGAGCCTTTGGAGATCATATTGCCTGTGGAGGCCAAGAATGGCGATGTGTTGATCAATGAACTACTCTTTAACCCGAGGACAGGTTCACCCAAGTTTGTAGAGTTGGTCAACATCACAGATAATTATTTGGAGCTGAAGCATTGGAAACTTGCAAATCTTGATGAAACTGGAGGAGCAGATCAGATGAAAAAAATCAGCGAATCTTCAGTTATTATTCCACCCAGAGGCTTTCTAGCGATCACTACCAACCCAGAACAATTGAAGCTAGATTACCCCAAATCTACATTCGCAGAATTCATAAAAATAGCAACCCTTCCTAGCTATCCAATAGCTGGTGGAACTGTGGTTTTATTGGATTCAGCTGGAGTTTTGGCTGAGGCTTTTTCTTACTCGGAAGATCTCCATCACCCATTGTTAAGGGATCCGAAAGGTGTTTCTCTAGAGCGGCTTTCGACGGAATCTCCAGCTTCTTTATCCGCAAATTGGCACTCCGCCTCAGCAATTGAGGAATATGCCACTCCAGGGCGAAAGAATTCTCAGTTGATTGCCGGAGAATTGGAAGGAGAGTTGATTCTAATTGACCCAGAAGTCTTTGACCCGGAAGGAAGCAATGGAAATACTTTTACCTCTATTCGTTACGAGCTTGATCAAGCTGGGTGGATCGGGAGTTTTCGGATTTATTCTACTACAGGTCAGCTGATGGCATCCCTAGCTCAAAATGAGTTATTGGGTGTGTCAGGTTTGTTTACTTGGACCGGTACAGATAGTCAGGGGAAAATCGTGAGGCCTGGTTATTACATACTGCTGGTAGAATTATATGACCTCTCTGGAAAGCTGAAAATAGTTCGAAAATCGATTACCGTGGCAACAAGATTGTAATTTTAATAGTAGGTTTTTTGAGTTTCAATCTTAGAAAATAGTATCTTAAGAGACTAACACCCCAAAATCATGGCTAAAGACCTTATTACCGAAGCTTTGCAGACAATTCACCTGCAACATGGCAAAGACCTCAAAGAGGTTGGCCAATACCTGAATATGAAATATCGGATTGATGCTGAACCTATGGTTCTGCAGAAACGACTGCAGAAAATGCTACAAGAAGGAAAAGCCGTCGCATGACGGTTTTTTATTTTACTTGATCTATCCAAGGTCAAATAATTTGATCCTATATATTAATTTTTCAACAGGAAATACACAATTGAATATATCCTTTCAGATGTTTCTATTGTTAAAATTTTTCTACAAACTAAATAGTGATTTACAAGATTGGGTTTGTAGTGTTTTGATTATCAGCTTTTTGAAATATTTCTTAAGGTTCGATTTCACTTTTAAGTGTCTTTTGAGGTATATAGTGCATGTTTTTGTCATCGTATGACTATCATGCCTCTTGCTTATGAATATAATTCTGGGGTGAAATTTTCAAGTAAAAGCTGTGTCCTGAATCCTTGTAAATCCAACCCGTAAATGTATTTTAGGGAACTATTTCTAAAATGAACCGTCCCAATACTGTTACCTAATATTAGTTGGCTATGAGCAAGGAAGAAAAGACCGCATATTCCCAGGAAGAATTAAAAGAATTCGAGGGGATAATATTAAAGAAACTTCAAAGTGCAAAAGAGGAACTTCACGCCTTGAAAGAGTCATTGAGTAAGAAAAATGATAGTGGCACTGACTACACAGCTTCTACCTCCAAATTACTGGAAGATGGCGCAGATACACTTGAGCGTGAGAGTCAGAACCAACTGGCAGCTAGACAGCAAAAGTTTATCTATAATCTGGAAAATGCGTTGATCCGTATCAAAAACGGTACTTATGGCATTTGTGTAGATACAGGAAAACTTATCGCAAAAGAAAGATTGATGGCTGTGCCACATACGATGCATTCTATCGAAGCAAAACTCGCTAAAAAGTAAGTTTTGGATTTTCTCCATAGGCATATTGAAGCATTGATTTTTTGTGCTCCAGATCCTTTACCCAAGGAGGAGATAAAAAAATGCCTGTCAGAAATGTTCGAGGCTGAGATCCCAATGGAGCATATTGATCAGGCAATTGGTGATTTGATCGAAAAATATCTTTCAGAGGAATTTTCATTTCAATTGGAGAAATCAGGCGGAGGATATCAATTTCTGACAAAGCCCGCCTATCAAACATCTATCAGCATCCTGCTTCGACAGCAATCTCAGAAGCGACTGTCAACTGCGCAGCTTGAGACATTGTCTATTATTGCTTATAAGCAACCAGTAACCAAGGGTGATATCGAACAAATTCGGGGAGTAAATAGTGACTACTCAGTTCAAAAGCTATTAGAAAAAGAACTAGTTGATATCAAGGGAAAGTCAGAAGGCGTTGGGAGGCCTATGTTATATGGCACCTCCCGGAAATTCATGGAATACTTTGGCATAAATTCACTTTCTGAATTGCCTCAGCCTAAGGATTTTTCACAGCCAGACAATCAAATAGGAGAGGAACGGGATTAAGCGCTTGGTTTCACTTTAGCCATTTGGGCTATCAAATATTTTCTACCAGAACTCACTTCCTCACATAATACACGAGTTCTTCGGGTTTCTCCCTTTTCAAATTCTCTTCCAGAAAGGAAAAATCGATTTCCGGGTTTGATATCAGAGAGAAATATGATTTCTAGATTAGCGCTTTTGTCATCGTACTTACTCATTTCTTTCATCAGAAAAAGATCAGTTGATGAGCTTGCTTTAGGGTTTTTGATGTGCTTGCGCAAAGGAATGAGTAGATCGATAGGAAAAACCTCCGTTGAGAGGATAGGGAACATTAATCGTTGAAAAGTAGATTTCCATTCCATTCCATGGGGTGCGATAGTTCGGCCATATCGTACATAGGCGTGAAGATGAGCAACTTCATGAATGTATGTAAGGAGAAACTGATAGGGGTTGAGATCAGCGTTGATAGTGATCGTTTGGATCGTTCTGTCAGAGCGAAATCTAAAATCTCCCAACTTTGTTTTTCGCGAAGCAGTGGTTTGAAATGAAAACTGTTCTTTTTCCCAAAGATCCACGGCATAGTTGACAGCAGGGGAGGGGATTCTTTTAGAAAGGATTTGTCTGAGTTGATCTGAACCGCTCATTTCGAAAAGTACAAAAAAAAGAGCCCCGACATGCGGGGCTCAATACATTTAGGAAGGGAAGAATTATTGAGCAGGCTCAACAACCTCAGCAGTCTCTACTACAACAGTAGTATCAGCTTCGATAATGATTTCTTCCTCTACAACTGGCTCTTCAACTACCTCGATAGTCTCAACAGTTTCTTCTTTAACTTCTTTGTTACCGCATGAAGCTACAGCGAACATGCTAGCGATTGCGAAAATTGCAAATACTTTTTTCATTTTTTGTGGTTTTCTTAATTACTCTGCAAATGTATTACAGTTTTGATCAATAAAACAATAGGGATGCAAATATATTTTTATTTGTTTTTGTAAATAATTTTTACCGGAACTCCCTCGAAATCAAAGTTTTCCCGAAGCCTATTTTCAAGGTACCTTGTGTATGGGGATTTGATGTATTGAGGTAGGTTACAAAAGAATGCAAACACGGGGTTTTTTGTAGGAAGCTGTGTGGAATATTTGATTTTGATGTATTTCCCTTTCCATGCTGGTGGCGGGTATCTTTCGATTTCAGCAAGCATTACATCATTCAATTTAGAGGTGGCAATACGACGAGTTTTGTTTTCGTAGACTTTCACTGCCAGCTCAATTGCCTGGAAAATTCGTTGTTTTTCAAGCACAGAAGTAAAGATGATCGGGATCCACTTGTTTTCACCCAATTTCTCCAACATATCGTCCTTGATCTTACCCATGGTTTTATGATCTTTTTCGATCAAGTCCCACTTATTAACCATGATCATTACGCCCTTATTATTTTTAATTGCAAGAGAAATCAGATTCATATCCTGTGCTTCCATTCCTCTGGTAGCATCCACCATTACCATTACTACGTCGGATTCTTCCAAAGTCCTTAATGAACGCATGACCGAATAGAATTCTACATCCTCAGTGACCTTGGACTTTTTTCTGATTCCAGCAGTATCTGTAATGATGAAGTCTTGCCCATATAGTTGATAGCGCGTGTGGATAGAATCTCTTGTGGTTCCTGCTTCATCCGTTACTATAGAACGGTCTTTGCCTATCAAGGCATTCAAGAAGGAAGATTTTCCTGCGTTCGGTCTTCCAAGAATCGAAATCTTTGGAGTATCAGCATCAGGATCTTCGATTCCTTCGTCTTCAAAGTGGGTGATTACGGCGTCCAAAAGCTCTCCAGTACCACTTCCACTTGCAGAGGCAACAGGGTAGACCTCAAAGTCACTCACTCCTAATGCATAAAATTCATGTGCAGCGAAGCTTTTTTCTTGATTGTCAGCTTTGTTTGCAACAACATAGATCGGCTTCTTACTGGATCGAAGTTCTTTTGCGAACTCACTGTCCAGGTCTGTAAGTCCCGTATGACAATCAACAATAAATAAAATCACATCAGCTTCTTCGATAGCAAGCTTTACCTGCTTACGGATCTCTGCCTCATACATATCATCTGAGCCAGTAACATATCCTCCAGTATCAATTACTGAAAAGAATTTACCAGCCCATTGCGCATGTCCGTAGTGACGATCACGCGTCACGCCACTCATGTTATCCTCAATCGCCTTTCGTTCTTCTACCAGACGGTTGAAAAGAGTGGATTTGCCCACGTTAGGTCTGCCTACAATCGCTACTATATTTGCCATGATCAGGTTGGGTCGTACCCAAATTTTTTCAGTTTCAATTTATTTTTTCTCCAGTCTTGCTCCACCTTCACAAAGGTTTCAAGGAAGACTTTCTTGCCGAAGAACTTTTCCAATTCTTCACGGGCTTGTATCCCTACTTTCTTTATTGCAGCACCTTTGTCTCCAATGATTATTCCTTTTTGGCTATCTCGCTCTACATAAATAATAGCACGGACACTAATGATGTTTTTTTTCACTTTAAAGTCTTCTATTGAGACTTCAGAGCTGTATGGGATTTCTTTTTTGTAATTCTCAAATATTTTTTCGCGGATAATCTCAGAGGCAAAGAACCGCTCAGATCGATCTGAAAGTTCCGCTTTATCATAAAATGCCGGATGCTCAGGAAGTCTGTCGAGAATTTCCTGCATGATTTTATCCGTATTGAATTTTTCTCCGGCAGAAATTGGAATGACTAGCTCAGACTTGATTCTTGAAGTCCAATAAGCAGTAATTTCTTCCAGCTGACCTGGTTTTGCTAAGTCAATCTTATTGATAACTAGTAAAACAGGCACGCCAGACTCGTTGATTTTCTCTATCACATGCTCAATATCCGCATCTGTCTCATAAAGATCTGTGACAAAAAGAATGATGTCAGCATCTTCAAGCGAGATATTTACGAAGCTCATCATGTTCTTCTGCAGCTCGTATTGTGGCTTGAGCATTCCAGGAGTATCCGAAAATACAATCTGGTAATTATCAGCATTCGTCAATCCAATAATCCTGTGCCTAGTAGTCTGAGCCTTGGATGTAATGATAGAAAGCCGCTCACCTACCAAGATATTCATCAATGTAGACTTGCCCACATTTGGTTTTCCTATGATGTTGACGAAGCCTGCCTGATGTTTTGGTAAATCCATTGTAGAAATTTTTTACAAAGGTACTTGATTTTTAGAGACTCCAGACGTTTTTGGAGTTTTGGCGAAATAAAATTTGGCTTCAAGAACGTCTTAAAGGTCTGCCATCTAATCATTGATGTAATCGATTGACTGACAAATGTCTGCTCATATTTTCTAGAAAATTATTCCAATTGAATTAGGACTCACATGTTGAAATTTGATAGCGGAGTAATAATATTTTTCTTATCTCTAGTTTGCATTACAAAAATAAACACCTACTTTTGTATCACAATTAGCCACAAGGGCAGATTTAGATAAGAATAAAGAAGCATTAAGCTTTAAAAATATATCGCGGGGTGGAGCAGTTGGTAGCTCGTCGGGCTCATAACCCGAAGGTCATTGGTTCGAGTCCAATCCCCGCTACTACGAAGCCGGTCAGAAATGATCGGCTTTTTTGTTTTAAAAGATTTTTGATGCGGGTTGTGGATTTAAATCTATTTCCCAAGGGTCTGGTTGATACAAATTTGCCCCCACCCTTTTTATTGAATTTGGAGCTTTCATCCCATAATGCTTTCAAAGAAGTTCTGTTTCTTTTGTTTTAAAGAACTTCCTGTCACTCAGATTTACAGAAATGATAAGAAGAGCTAAAAGAAAAAAATCTAGCCGGATCCCCAGCTAGATTTAAATCTTTTTACTTTATTGATGCGCCTATTTTTACTGGGCATCCCAAAATACTCTGGATAGTAAATTATCCCCTCCGATTGCTGTTGCAGCAGCGGTATAATTCTTGGTATTGGTGGAGCCTTCTTCGTCAGGATAGGAAAATCTTCGTACAAAGCCACCATTCAAATTATTGTTGGCTAGGTTTGGACTTAAGCTTGGAAAGCCACTCCTTCTAAAATTCGCAAAAGCTTCTGTACCATTTCTGATATTTACCACCCAATATTGAGTGTTTATCAGTTCCAAGGCATTAGTCGAATTGAAGGCGACATCAGGATGCTCCAAATATGCCGTAATTTGCTCAGCAGTAATTGGATCTGTTTGTGGATAACGATCATAATTCTTCAAATCTGCTCTAATTCCATTTTCATAATACGTCTGGGCAGAACCAGTTACCCATCCTCTGTGGGCTGCTTCTGCGAGTAGCAAAGAAGTTTGCGCATAAGTCACCCAAAAGTCAGGAGCATCAGGGGCTGCAACCGAATAGATATTCATTTGTGAATAGTTAAGACCACCACCTCTCGATCCTCTGTAATCACCATTCGGATCAGCTAGAACTGTACTAATGACTCCTATAGGCACGCCAAATTGATTTTCTAAATCTGTATCAGGATTTAGATCGTTGGCTACTGCGGCGGGGTCCTCAAAAGTAGCTATGATATATGGAGCACGAGGATCATTAGTTGATTTGAGTTGATTAACGAAAGGCTCAGCAGCATAGTTGAAATAGGAAAAATTTCGCAAGTTATTATTGTCGCCCTGTGCATATAAGGTTCCATCGTACTTGACATAGGCGTTGTCTTCATTTGAAGTCATCACACCCGCATTGAAAGCTTGGGAGACGATCGATTGAGCTTTTGAGGGGTCAATCTTGCTATATCGCATTCCTAGCCTTAAGAGAAGAGAGTTTCCTAGCTTTTTCCATTGCTCTACTTGCGCAGGCGCACTACCCGCGGGGCTTTCACTATTATTGCCAAAGAAAAGATCTTCGGGTACATAGTCAGCTCCGGAATTCAATCCTGCAATGGCTTCTGACAGTTCTTTCTGAAGATCAATGTATATGGCTTCATCGTCATCGTATGCAGGGAAAAATACCCCGTCTATTACTGCATTTCCTGCTTCGAAATAGGGTACATCTCCATAGGAATCCACCAGTCCCATAAATGCTTGAGCTTTCCAAATTCTAATCATATTTAGCAGGTTGGTGCGATCGGTGTCCTTCCCTAAAAGAGCAATCGCTTGGTTCATGTTTTTGATAGGTCCAGGATAGGACAAATTCCATTTACCATTACTTAACCCGTCAATATCTTCATTAAAGTTGAAGCCTAATGTTGCTCCTTGATTATATGGATTGACGAATTGTTGTACAATCGTGTGTTCAGCTGCATAACCTCCCAAGGGAGTTCGTTGAGCCCCTGCGAAGAGCAAGGCCGGATCAATGTCCGTTACTGCGTACGGATTTGTATTTATATCTATAAAATCCTTATCGCATCCACTAAGGGAAATAATGGCAGAAATAGCGAGGATATAGTATCTTATCGATTTCATAATATTAGAATTTAACATTTAAGCTCAAATTGAAATTTCTGGTGGTAGGCAATGAGGAGTTTTCATAACCTGCTCTAAAGTCACCGGATGACTGCACTGCCTCAGGGTCTAATCCTGGGAAGTCTTTATAAAGGATAGCTAAATTCCTTGCAGCCGCAGAGACAGAAAGACCTTTTACAAACTTCATGAATGGCACATTACTAACAGCCTCTGTGAGGTTATAGGAAATGGAAACGTTTCTAAGTTTCACGAAGTCCGATTTAAAAATAAATGGATCTCCAATCTGCTGGTTTCTGTAATCAGCATAGAAGCTTTGTAAATTGGTAACCACAGTGGTATTAGGCTCTCCATTATCATATACGCCAGGGAAAATCAATCCATTTTCACCCTCTCTGCGTCCTTGTAAGGAAAGCTGAGAATGACCTTGTCTAAGCATGTTTAGATGTGTCGATGACATGACCATACCGCCGAGTTTGTAGTCAATATGTACTCCTAGACTCAATTTTTTATAGGTAAACGTATTCGTCCACCCTCCTGTATGCTTTGGTATTGAGCTTCCGATTGGCAAAAAACCATTCGTGTCTTCTCCACCTGGTGTAGTGCTATTAGTGGATCTTAATCTGCCTTGATTGGTTACTAGAATGTCACCATTTGCATTCCTAAGATAGGTTCTGGTATACAGTTGGTTCATTGGGAGGCCTTCTGTGTATCTTAATTGCCCTAGAAACTCATTTCCTGTGTCGTTAAAAGATACTACTAGCATAGTTCCGCTCTCATTGCCCACGTCTAATACTTCAGTAGTCAAGTATGCGCTATTCCAAGAACTCGTCCATCTGAAATTGGAGGTTTCTATAGGAGAATATTCAATCAAGAATTCTAATCCGCTATTTTTTAAAGAAGCTGTGTTTTGTTTTGAATCCGTATAGCCGGAGGCATTGGAAAGTTGCACATCCAAGATTTGGTCGGTCGTTATTTTTTCAAACGCTCCTATGTCCAATAATAGGCGATTGTTAAACAGCCTCATTTCCAATCCGATTTCCTTTTCAGTAACAGTAAATGGCTGCAGATTAGAATTCGGAGCGAAACTTCCGTTTACTCCAGCTAGTGTCTGCCCATTAAATTGGTTTTGATTTATACTATAGGTTAGCAAACCCTCATAGGTTCCTACTCCATTAGCACTTCCTACTTCTGCCCATGATCCTCTCAATTTGGCATAGGAAAGCCAATTGGCACTTGGCATGAGTTCGGAGAAAATAAAACTACCTGAAATGGATGGGTAGAACTTGGAATTGTTTTGGGGGTTGAGGACAGAAAACCAGTCGTTTCTACCTGTGAAATTCAGGTAAAGGATGCCGTTATAACCAAATTCAGCTAAGCCATAAAGTGAGTTTACACGACTCTCGGAGAAACCATAGCTCTGATTTTTTATCGTCCCGTTTGCAATCGAATATAGATCAGCTACTACAAAATTACTCGCATCCTGACTCATGTTCTGATATTTTGTACGCCAGGTATTGCCACCAAAACTAACGTCCACCGAAAACTTTTCCCATTGCTTATTTCCTCCTACCAAAAAGTCAGCATTGATATCAGAAGTAGTAGTTTGGGAAAGATTATATGATCCACGATAAGTGCCATCACCTTGGAATAAAGTAGTGGAACCGGTGCCATTTAATCTGTTCCATTCCGCGAAAGCATTGCCATCATCGTAATTCAACCTGCCTTGAGCATATAGCCAATCGGTGATTTGATACCTCAATGTCGCTGTGCCGAGTAATCTAATTCTTTTCTCGTCGAAATATTGCTTCCCTTGCAATGGGTAGAAAGGGTTGTTTATAGTGCCTAAAAACCCATTTGTACGAAACTCCGCGCCAGTTTCAGGATTTACAGCACTTTCTCTGTATGCTTCATAAGGAGTGGAAATTCCCATACGGTTAAAAAAGTTAATCGCCCCATCTCCCTGCGTACCTATTTGAGGCGGGTTAAGGTTATGCTCATTCGCATAGTTTATATTTAATTGAAATGATAGTTTATCGGATAAACTATGATTAATCCCCACATTAAATATACGCTTGACGTATTCATTCATTGGCTGTATGCCGGTCGCATCCACATTTGAAAATGAAACACGGAAACTCCCTTTACTCGTACCACCAGAGATCCCAATGGTGTTTGTCCAGTTTGATCCAGTTTGTAAAAAATCATATAACTGGTATGGATTGGCAGAATAAGGTCTCATTTGTCCATCAAAATTGATCGTTGGTGCCCCGTCTAGCCTTTCTCCGAATCCAAATTGCCCGTAAGATTGGGCTTCGCCTTGCGTTTTAGGTCTCACACCTCCAGTACCAATTCCATACTCAGTTTGGATTAATTCATCCAGAAAATTTAGTGGAGTAGAAGAAGTATAGCTAGTGGTGAAGTCTACGCCGATTCCTTGACCTTTCTCCCCTGATTTGGTTGTAATAATAATGGCGCCATTTGCAGCTCTAGCTCCATAGATTGCTGCTGCTGTAGCTCCTTTGAGTACAGTCATGCTCTCAATATCGTCCGGGTTGATATTCTGTAGATTATCACCTCTGTCGCGCTGTTGCCCATTTCCATTTACTCCACGCGCACCTTGATCCATAGGTAGGCCATTGATTACGATGAGGGGAGCATTATTAGCTCCTGCAAAGGCAGATTGTCCTCGAAGTCTGATTTGTGTACTAGACCCTGCACCTGCTGCAGGAGGAGTGATATTTAGTCCTGCTACCTTGCCTTCCAGTGATTCCATCACGTTGGTAGTTCTGTTTTTAACCAATTCATCTGTGTTAACAGAGGTCGCAGAATAGCCTAATTTCTTGGATTCCTTTTTGATACCAAGAGCTGTAACTACAACCTCTTCCAACGATTTTTCATCTACTTCTAGATTTACATTGATTTCAGCTCTGTTCCCGACGATGACTTCTGTAGTAGAATAGCCTATAAATGAGAAAGTAAGTATACTGTTTTCATCTTCAACCTCTACAGAATATTTTCCATCTGCATTAGTTACCGTTCCTGTAGACGAACCTTTTACAATAACTGAAACTCCAGGAAGAGGCATGCCTGTTTCATCAAATACAATACCCGTGACTATTATAGAAGTGGGAGTTTCTGAGTATAATTCAATGCTATTTAAGGCAGTTCCTGTAGGTGTTCCGAGTGAGGTATACATCTCATGTGCATGAGTTATACCTCCGGTATGCAAAAATATCGCTATACCGAATATCAGGTAATTTTTTTTCATTATTATGGGTTTTGGTTAGTGATAATTAACTTCTTCCATTGACCAAGTAGTTACAGAAGTATATTTTATTGTATTTAATAAAATAACTTCTGTAACTAGGTTTAATAGGTTGAGTTATTCTTATTGATAACAAGTTAAAAATTACTATTTATCGATACTTCCAAAAATAACCTCCGTAGGATTTTGAACAAAAAAATAGCTTCATCCACAATAGGTGAATGAAGCTATTTAAATAAACATTATAGATGCCTTGGGGGGGGGTAAAAACTAGGTAATACAGTTGATTGAAATTATGAATTCAAAACATAGTTTTTTGTTTACAGTAAATTATATAGTGCGTTGGAATAATATGTTGGCTAAAGTTCACTTTGTAATCTTGCGATATCTGCGAACTCCTCATGTAATTTGGAACTTAAGCGCTCAAAAATTGAAAAATATTTCATGTAAGCCGTATTGTTTTGGTAGTTTGGTTCAAAAGTAGTGGACATTACTACTGACTTGGCGGCGTCTTCCAAGTCGCTGAAAATTCCTAGGTCTGTAGCGCTAAGTAAAAATGCGCCTTGGGCAATGCTATCTGGATTTTTGCCTACACTTACAGGCTTGTTGAAAAGATCTGCCAGTATTTGTGTACAAAATGGAATAGAGGCAAAGCTGCCATTTGTAGTCAGGGAATTGAAGTTTTTATGGTCTTCTAGGGTTTTTCCAATACTGTAAATCTCATACAAAATTCCTTCGAGAGTAGCTCGAATAAAGTGCTGACGCTCATGCTTGATGTTAATTCCGAAGTAGGAGCCCCTAGCGTTTGCATTCCAAATCGGAGCTCGCTCACCTAGAAGATAGGGAAGGAAAAGCAACCCATCGGAACCAGGCTTTATTCTGGATGCTTCCGTGATCAGTCCTTTCATGGCATATTCTATATCATAGGCTTCTTTGAAATCTCCAAAATGTTTGGTGAACCATTCGAAAGCAATACCTCCATTATTAGTAGGTCCACCCGAAACGTAGTATTTGCCAGTCAGCAAGTAGCTAAAAATTCGTTGTTGAGGATCATTTAAAGGCTTTTTTCCGACAACTCGCACTGCACCGCTATCTTCAATTGTAATGGTTGCTTTCTCTTCTTCCCATATTCCACCTCCCAAAGTTGCGAGGCACCCATCGCTCGAACCAATGATGATTTTAACTCCTTTGGGCAACCCCAGTGATTTTTGATATTCACTTCGTAGTCTGTTGAGTGGATGAAAAACAGGGACCAAATCTGGTAACTGTTTTGCCTTTATCCCAGCAAAATCCAGCGCGTTATTTTCCCATTTTCGCGTGTGGATGTTCAATAAGCCAGTTGCAGATGCTAAGCTATAATCAAGCAGATAGTCTTGAGTAAGTTGCTGAATTATGTAGCTTTTGATGGTGATGAATTTGTCGGTTTTTTCGAATCGCTTGGAGTCGTATCGCTTCATCCAGGCTATTTTTATCATAGGTGACATAGGATGAATAGGAGTTCCTGTGGCTTCGTATATTTTCTGTCCTATTCCGGAATTTTTTAACTCAAGCGCCTCGTTTTTACCTCTATTGTCAGCCCAGGTAATTGCATATCCTATTGGAACTCCATGTCTATCTACCGGCAATACACTATGCATGGAGGCGCTGAAACAGATAGAAATCACGGTATGATTTTTAGGGTGAATCTGCTCGCTTAGGAGGTTTTTCAACACATATAGCATGGTGATGAACATCTGGTCAGGGTCCTGCTCGCTATAGTCTGGCTCCCGGTGAAAAGTAGGGTAAGAGCCCTTAGATTTAGCAATGACATTGCCTTTCAGATCTATTGCCAGGATCCGAACTGCGTTTGTTCCGATTTCTATCGTAATAATACATTCCATAGTCGTGGGATAGTGTGGTTAGTTGGATGTATATCTCTTCCGGTATTCTTTGGGTGTATGGCCCGTAAGCTTCTTAAATGTGGTAGAAAAATGCTGAGAAGAATAAAAGCCCGTCTCCAATGCTATATCTGTAATGTTTATATCCTTCAGTTTCAACAAGCGAATGGCTTCTGAAATTCGAATATTGATTAAATAGTTTAAAGGAGGGAATCCGGTGTAATTTTTAACCTTTTCTGTAAAGGTAGTCGTGCCTAATCCCATCAAAGCCGCCATCTCCTCAACGGTCCATTTATGAGAAAGATCTTTTCTCAAACTTTCTTCTAAGTTGGTGAAGGATTTTGGGAAATCACGTCTAGATACTGCCTGTCTAGTGACCTGTCTGCAGAGTAGGATTAGGACAGAATCTAAGATGTAATTCACCCGTGTAAAACTACCTATTTCACTGTTTTCAATCTCTGACTGCATTACCTGAAACATAGAGGAAAATTCACCTGCTCGCATCACAGGTTTTTGATTTGATTCGAGAATTTTACCAATAATTTGCCATTCACTTTTTTTTATTCTGCTCCATTTTCCTAGAACCAAACACCCCTCCGAATCAATTTTTTCTACCTTAAGGTAGATCCAATAAAGTGTGCCAATGCCAAAATACCCATGTGCTCCGCCTATTTCTTGACCTGGTAAAATTAGTGCAGAATCACCTGGGTATAGTGTCTCATTTTTGCCATTAATAATCCAATCAAATTTTCCGTCTACTATATAATAGAGTTGTAAATAGTTAGCCTTTCTCACCTCAAAGGAATCTAAGGTGACAGAATTATTATTTCTCAATCCAAATTCTACTATGTGTGGAAATCGATCGACTTCCGCTAGCGTTTCATGATGATATTTAAATGGACAATGAGGCATCTGTTGGCTGCTGATAAGTGCATAATTAAATCACTTTTTCTAGTGCTATATTATTATTAAATAGACATATAAAATGATTCATGTCTTCCTTTTTTTTACTTATTCTATTACCTAACAACTAATTATTATGGTGTTCTTGGTTTGATTTGATTGTTTTAAATTTATTTATGTTTAAATGTAAATAGTGCTCGGTGGACTGATCGGTTTTGTTTTATGTTATTCATCCAGTCACTATTTATTTTTTTTAAGTTGATGTTAATGATCGTTGTGTTGAACTAGGATATTTTTGGACTGTGTATTTTTAATTTTGATGTCTGTCTTATGTATATGTGCTATTTCAGCATAAAGAGATTAAATAATATTAAGATAAGCTAAACTCTAGATTTTAGGCTACTTCGGTCACCTGTTTTCGGTCTTCCGGTCAGGTGAACAAAGAATTAATGGATGCTGGAATTATTGCGGATAATAATATCTCTTCTATACCTATCATTTTTGCGGTAAAATTACCCTATGCAAAACCTGTTGTTTTGAACAGGGTCAGTGGGTTTTTCCCCAGGCTTTGGCCATTTGTGCGGTGAATTTCCCAGGCTCACCGTCAAACTGAATTATATTGCAATCTTGGACATTCCAGCTGCTCATCGTAGCCGAGTTATATCCTGAGATTAAATAGCCTGCATTGTCGTAGTAGGTTACCTCAGGGTTTTTCGCCCATTCATTTTTACCTCTTTTCTCTATAAAAATGGTTTTCCCTTCTGTCAAATTGTGATCTTCAATGTCCTTGAGGGTTACATTTTCCTGATCAAAAAGTGCCCAGCTTGCCACTAGACCTCCACCTATATGGCCTTGTAACCAGTACTTATGATCAATCATTTTAGCACTGGCATATTGAGTAGGGATATATTCATAGAGCCACTGTCTGAATGGTAGATTTGGTATATCTGCGACCTTTTTTGCCCGCCAAGCCTCTGCCATCTTTTTAGTGAAATCATCAGATTTTCCACCACTGTATTGAATAACCGCTACTAGGCCCACCTCAAAGTGTCCCATCGTGGCTTCATCATAGCTGGGTATACTATATCCCACTCCGCTAATAAAGTTAACATTGGGAATGGACTCCCAGCCTTGGCTTTTAGGTTGTTCTATGAATATAGATTTGCCTTTAAAAAGTCCGTGAAGTTCTTTCAACTCCATTTGAGAATTGGACATAGAGCCCCAGGTTACCGTCAGTTCATCATTAGGAAATACGCTTTGATACCAAGCTCCATGATAGGTGATAGGATTGTTTGGGTGTTTTGCCTTCACATAGTCCACTAGCCAAAGAGCGAAGTTCAACTCTGATTTGTCAGGCGTTTTTGAGTACACTTCTTGCATTTTTTCTACAAATGGACGCGTGTTCGCTCCGTTAAAATGGATAACTGCCAGACGTCCTACATCAAATTTGCCCATGCTCGCAGACTTGTAATTAGGAACATAGTAACCAACGCCCTCGTAATATTGAATGGAAGTATTCTTTACCCAATCAGTTTTATCCTCTTTGGCTATAAATATGGTCTGGTTCTCATTAAGTCCCTCACTAACACCTAGATCCATGTGATCCTGAAGCATTTGTCCCCAACTTAATTTAATGTCATATTCTGGTATTTCTACATGATACCAACCATGGTGCTGCAGGAAATCATTTTGAGGAAATTCTGATTTTGTGTAGTCTTTTAACCACCTAGTCATGGATGATTCGTACTCTGGAGTATTTTCAAACAACCAATCTTTCTGCATCCTTTCCACAAATTTTCTGGCACCTGTACCTCTAAACTGCAGAACTGAAAGCTTGGCCACTTCGAGATCCCCCATGCTAGCTTCAGTATAGCCTGGGATGAAATAGCCTGCGCCTTCTGTCAATTCCATGGTCGGGATTGTAGTCCAATTGTCATTGATTGACTCTGAAACGTAAAGCGCTTTACCTTCGTAGTGGCCTGTCACTCCTTTCAGCTTCAATTGTTCCTGCGGCAAAAACGCCCAACTAATAGTAACATCTACTGCTGGGATCACTGCCTGGTACCAATCTTTGTTGTCTATTATTTCTACTCCAGGGTATTGAGAAGGAATGTAGTCTCGTAACCAATCAGCCAGAATTAATTTATCTTTCTGTTGAATTTCTGCCTGTGAGTGCTTGAGCGGGGCAATCACGATCAATGATGTGAGAAGGATAACAAAGAAGTTAGCCTTCATAGTCTGGGTTGATTTCATAGGTTTGTTGGGTTTGTTGTTAATATTAAAGGTTATTGGGATGGTTAAAATTTGTATTCATTCATGTTTGATCTATTTCCAAGATGGATTTATGATCTTTAATTGAAAGGAGATTTAATTTTTGACTCGATAAAACTGCTGATTTCCTTGTGTTCTGTTTTTTCAGTAAAACCAAAAACACATATAGCTTCTGTGCCTGAGTATGCACGCTTGTCTTCATCTCTTCCAAAACTGAAAATCACCATGTTTTCTCCCTGTCTCCATCCTTCATCACCTGCCGTAATTGGTCCTACGTCGCGAACTCCGGCATAGAATACTTGCTTGTCCTTAGAGTCGCTGTCTGCTAAGTAGAAAAATGGAGAGGGGAATTTATTTCCAAATTCAGGTTCTAAGTAGCCTAGACCTCCTGATTTGATTTCTCGGTGTACGCCATCTTTTAATACGTAATAGTCTTTCTCCACAGAGGCTTCTTGCTCTCCCCCAACTGGCCCTTCAAATAGAAATGCATACTTATCATCAGCTCTGATGATTTTGATTGCTGCATGAGATGGGAAAAAATGATACTCCAGTTCATAGGAAGGATTGGAGCTTCTCATGATCAGGTGATCACCAGAAAGGCTGTCCTCAAAAGCTATTTTCTTTCCACTTTCATCCACCCACCATGAGGTGGAGTTGCTTTTACGCTGTGGATGATTAAAGTTTCCCTCGCCGAAATTTGGCCAGCCTCGGTATTCGTGTTTACCACCTGCATTGGAGGACTTGTTGTATCCTCGATCGGCATCATTGCCTATCCAGTCGTTTCCTGCCTGATCAAAAGCACTACTAAAACCTGTTTTGCCTTCGGTCTCGCCATTCTCAAAATACCAAGTGCCACCTGCAGCGGCGATTTTCCAACACATGTTGTCGAAATGGCGAACTTTAGTCACCAACACCGTATGTGGGAATGGAAAATAAGGACTACCTGTATCTGGTTCTAGGTTTTCAGTAGTAGGCGAACCTGCCACCTCGATAATCATCCTTCTGTAGGCGTATAAATTAGGCTCTCCATCGTCATAGACTTCCAAGATTACATGAATAGATCTTCCGGAGGCATTCGCGGGAATCTGGACAGTAGCTTTGGAAGAAGTGCTATTCTGAATTTCCACTGACTCTTTATACGTACTTGGCTCAGCATAGAATGACCATTTGTAGCTCAAAGTATCACCGTCAGGATCTCGCGAGCCTTCAGCACTCAATGTGATTTTTTCTCCTGAAGAAGCTGACATGCTCAGCACCTTTCGGGATTTATCTCCATTGAGTATGGCTGTGGGATGGTGGTTAGCGTCTGCATAGTTACTACTGATGCTCCAGTCCATCCGAGCCGCAAAATCATTGTTATATCCTTTGTTCCATTTTTTGATGGCTTCGGCTTTTTCATCTGTATTTCCATACATCAAGTAAGGGTCATATTGTGTTTCTCCGTCTTCCTGAATTTTAGGAACCTCTGACATACTTCGTATCCCAGCTTTTTTCGTGAAACTGAAACGACCTCCCCAGCCACCTTGATCAATCTGCTCAGGGTCATTGAGTCCATTGGGGTAGACATGCATGAATGCAGGCGTGTCTCCTTCCATTGCCCATTGTGTATCTGGATAGACACTACCTAAAGGGCCGTGACTTTGGATGTCATTGCGTTGATAATCACCATTTTTCGGAGGCTGCCAGCCATAGACACCCGTTGCTCGGATATAGAATACATCCGGGAAGTTTTTGGCAATCCAAGCACCGGCATCGTCTTGCCCTAAGACATCATACAATCTGAGCTTTGACAAAAACTTCTTCAATTCTGCTGGGCTACGGGTTTCACTTACTTTCCAAATCGCTTGAGCAATGGTATTCATTCCGCCCCATCCCATCAGCCAGAGAGGTCTAGGATCATCCTTGTCTGCTGCTACTATGATGAGTTCAGATCCTGGGCTGTCTTTGCCTGCACCCACGTCGCTCATACCATAGCCATCTTGCCCCATTACAGCAATGGATTTAAGGTATTCAGGTGTTGGGAAACCAGCAGCATGAATAGAAAGGTTTGGATAAGTTTCTTCATAAGCATCCAAAATCACATCTAACATAGCTGTATTGTCCTGCGTTTTTTTCCAGCATCCTGTAGCTACAATTAGTCCTTCAATGTCAAATTCATTTGAAGCGACCAGCTGACGAACTAAAGATTGCTCGTCATCTGGATCAGCTCCTAGGTCGGTGGTATTGATTATTCTAGGTTTGTATGAATTACTTTCATTTTCCTGTTGTTCGGCCCTAGTTTTATGGGGAGAATAAAAAAGTAGTGCAACCATTGCCACACAGAAAATCAATTGGTTAGGCTTCATGTAAAATAGGTTTGGGTTAATTATTAATTGACTACAAATCGAAAGTGGTTTTTTACTGTGTCCAGCTCTCACTGCTTTTAAATTTCAATAGGTTTAATAGTTAGGCATTTTGATGTGTGACACACCTAAGGATTCACTTTGACAATTATCCTTTTATAGCGCGTTAGGGCAGGGGACCCTTGGTCTGTCACTGCCAGAATAATGTGCATTTCTCCAAATTTCCCAGGCTTAGGAACTATGAAGAATGCATTTGCCGTATCTGCATTTTCAATTTTTAAGGGAGTAGCAGTTCGCCCGCTCGCTAGCGTGTACTCTCCAGGTTCACCATAGTGAAACCAGTGGTAGTTTAAACCGTCCCCATCTGGATCGCTGCTCTCATCGGCACTGAGTTCGATTCTATCGCCAACTTTTGCCAATATGAATTCTGGAGTTTTCAGTTTGACTACTGGTGGATGATTGGCATCCTTGTAGTCCTTGATTGTCCAGTCCATTCTAGCTTCGAAATCATTTTGGTAGGCCTCTCTCCAGCGCCAGATTGTTGCTTTATTCGTCGTATGCCAATTTCCATCTGCACCGTACACTTCATCCATGGCATCTGTCCAAAGTGGACGTGTTTCCGGCTCAGAAAACCAACTTTCTGTTCTTGGCTGGTAAAATTCATATCGACCTCCCCAGTTTCCGTAATCTGGTCGCTCCGGATTTTCCATGCCGGTATGAATCAAATGCATAAAACTCGGGGAATCTCCCTCCATGAGGAATTCCATATGAGGATATTCTTTTCCTAATGGTCCTTTATTTCGAATATGCTCATCCAACCAAGGGTTGTCAACTATCTCAAAGTTTCCCCCAGCAAACCTGCCGTGGAATTTGTCTCCGCTTATGCCTGACCAAGTTGCGAAATGATAAGCTCCCAGTGCGTGGATCCCAGGACTTGCTATATAAAACAGGTTAGGGAAAGTCTTTCTCAGCCAAGGGCCGCTATTGTCTTGGTCGGATATCGTGTAGACACGGAGTTTCGCTACAAATTTTGCGAGGTCTTCAGAACTTCTGGTTTCTTTGATTTTCCATAGAGCTTGAGCGAGACAATTTGGTCCTCCCCAAACAAGAACCCAAACAGGTCGGTCATCCTCCTTATCCACAGTCCTGATGATTAGTTCAGACCCATCGGAGTCCATTCCTTCACCTACTGCTTCCATTCCATATTTTGGGATGCCTTCTTTCACGATTGTTCTTAGGTAGTTAGCGGTGGGATAGCCTTCTTCATGTTTTTCTAAGTTGTCTCGCACTTTGCCGTAAGCATCCAAGATTTCAAGTATTCTCCAGGTTGCAATCTCATTTTGCTGATGAATGGAAGTGGTGGCCACTAGTCCTTCCACATCCCATTGATTGGAGTATGTAAGAAAGCGAACCAAGGACATCGCATCGTCAGGTTCATTTTCTATATCTGTCAGGACGATGATTCGTTCTTTTTCTGTGCTTCTTTGGGCAAAAAGATCGATCTGTCCGTGGAGTAGGATTCCGACTAAAATCGTCCAATATCTAAAATACTTCTTCATTATTTTATGGGTTTGATGCTTTGATGAGGCTTAGTTTGATGTTAGAATGAGGATTGCGTCCTCCCAACCAGTTGGTGGCGTGATTATTCGAGATTCACCAGTTTGGAATGATTCAGCCGTACTTTCACGCCCTTCCATCGGATCAAACCAATTTGCTTCAGCATCTTTATCTAGGGTGTTTTTGACTGTTGCCTCTGAATTGTCAGAGAAATAGACCAGAATTTTCTTGCCGGAAGAGAGTCTGACCGCTGCTTTTAGGCTTTCGTTGTCACTTTCAGTTCCTTGTAGGATTCTTTGGTCAGGAATCCATTCAAACCAATTATTTTCGATAAGTAAGTTTTTTGCCAGCTGCGCAAACTGAACTGCTCCAGGGAAATTCAAAGCCTGTTCCCAGGTAAAGCCACAATTGTAGTTCCCTTGAGTGCCGCGCATTGCCCAAATAGGGCCTGCTCCATAAGTGTGACCAGCTCCTCCAGCAAAAAATGTATGGTATACTTGTCGACGCAAACGGAGAGGTGTAATATATCCGCACTCTTGACCGTAAGCTCCAAATTCGTAGGAACCCTCCAGGAATAGACTTGGCTTCTTAGGATTGTCCAGATTGTATTCCCTTGCCATAGTTGGATATACTTCATTGACCTGTGTCCATACTTCCACCCCATTGGCTGTGATCCAAGCATCTTCATGAAACCAAGTAGATGAGTTGTCACTTGGGTCCCCATCAGGGTGATATGTGAAAAAAACGTCCTTCCATGCTTGATCAGCTTTGTTCCATTGAACTGTTTTGCCAGTGACCCCATTGGCTATCCCTTCTGCCATTGCCCGGAAAATGGAACGTCTGTCCACATTTTTATCTGAGATCGTATCTGAAACTGCAAAATATTTTCCTTTCGCATCTCCACCCAGAACCCACAACATGTGAGGTTCTGTCTTATATCTTTTTCCTAAAAAAACACCGTATTCTTTAGCCTCCTGCGCTGTAAACTCTTGATGAGCACCGCTAAATTGATCTGTGATATAGGCACGTCCCCAGTTTGGGAGGAGGGCTACATACATATTTCTTTTTTTGATCCCCTCGATGATATAGTCTACATGATCCCAATAATCGTTTGGTGCGTCAGGAGATCCCCCAGACACCACTAGCGGTTTCGCAGTGTTGGGGTTGTCTTCTCCACCGGTGAATGGACGATGACCATAAGCATTTGCAGCATTGTGCGGGCCATTTTTTAACCCACCTCCGTGAGGATACCAGAACGCCACAGATTGGATGACATTGAAGCCGAGTTGCTGTCGGTTATCAAGATATCGATCTACTTCTTCGCGAGTTAATTGCTGAAACATACCCCATCCAGTATCAGCCATCCAAAGAAATGGCGTGCCGTCTTTGTGTTCTATATAGTGACCGTTTCCTGCAACCTGGAGTTTGCCATGGCTATCCCATGGTGCTTGGGCAAAAATATTTACCGAAAATAGAAGTAGGACTAGCGTAAAAATCAACTGTCTTTTCATGGTTATTTAGGTTTGGGTTATTAGTTAAAAAGGAAAATATCTCTGAGCCGAATTGGCTTTTAATTGGATCTCTAGGGTCTCTTCTTTCTTCATTTTACTTTAATAATCACTCGTCTATACCTAGTTAAAGCAGGGCTTCCATTGTCCGTGACTTCACAGATCACATGGATCGTTTGTCCCGGTTTGGCATCTTTTGGTACTGTTAGTTTTGCGTCTTGCTCATTTGACTGATTGATTGACACCTTTCCTGAGTAAGTTCCTGGATCTTGATACTGCCACCAGCTGTAGTTAAGTTTATCTCCGTCTGGGTCGTATGATCCCGTTGCGCTAAGTTTTACATTTGATCCTGCTTTTAGAAGCAAGTCTTCACTGTGAGCCAGCTTAACTATGGGCTCATGATTGGCTTCATCATAGGACTTAATAGTCCAGTCTGCACGTGCTGCAAAATCATTTTGCATCGCAGCAGTCCATCGCCAGAGTGGTTCCAGATAGTCTGTGAGTTCTTGATCGTTGGGGATTTCTTCTTTGAGTCGCTCTCTTCCCCATGCTGAGTTTCCATACCATCTGCCTTCAGGGTAAGTATATGAGGAATCCGACACGGGATCTAGCCAAGTATTTTCTCGGACTTTCACATATCTACCACCCCATCCGCCATAGTCTGGAGATTCCATGCTGCGCAAGCCTGTAGGTATGATGTGTAAAAAAGCTGGAGAATCTCCCTCAGATCTAAAATCTCCCTTGTCAAATCCCTTATCACCTTCTTCATGAGCAGGATACATGGACAAAAGTGGGCCGTGTGCTTCCAGGATATTTTCATTCATCCAATCTGCAGCAAGGTGTTTCTGCTCTGCCTCTGGCAAATACTTTTTCCAATGATAGAAAATGGCAATAAACTGATCTGAGATAATCGTGGGAATATTGTATTTGCCCCAGACAGGGCGAATGTATTTCTGAAAAGTATCGTCTTGTTCCCAGATAAAATAAAATCGGATTTTACTGGCTACGGCATCCATTTTTTCTGGATGATCTTCCTCTATAGTTTTCAATGCTCGAGCAATAGTATTTGTCCCACCCCATGCCTGTATCCAAATAGGTCTTGCGTCAGATTCATCCAACAATACTTTTACGATATGCTGAGATCCCGCTGTGATTTTTTCCATTTCGCCTTCTGTCTCTACATTGCCTAGAAAGGTTCTGGACTTGAGGAATTCTGCTGTAGGATAATCCTTATCATGCTTAAGTAAATTGGGTTGTACTTTGGCGTAAGCATCCAAGTAGGGTACAGCCCAGTCATCTCCAGCCCATTTGTGTCCATGCCAGTGGTATTGGGAACTTGAAGTTATGATCCCCTCAATATCCCATTCATTGGCATAAAGGAGAAAGCGAACCAAAGAGCACTCATCATCTATTTCCCCATCACTTGTTACGATGACACGTGGTTTTTCTGTCTTTTCCTGAGCAATAAGATCAGAACCTAAACTGCTGATTAGAATAGCTAGGAGTATGGATTTAGGAAAATGGATAAGTAGGTTCATGGCTGTTATGTTTCACATTTAAGCTGCTGGTACATTAGGTTTTAAGGTTTCACAGTTACTATTACTCGGGTATATCGCGTCAGTGCTGGACTACCGTTATCAGTCACTGCACAGATTAAATGGATGGTTCCAGTTCCTTGTGGTACTTTAAAAGAAGATTGCGCTTGATCAGCGTCTGTCAGTTTTACCTGCCCGCCTGCATTTGCAAGAGTGCTTGGCTCGGTATGAACATACCAATGATAGCTGAGTTTATCTCCGTCTGGATCTTTGCTTCCAGCTACACTTAGTTTGATGGTGTCACCAGGTTTGGCGCTCTGATTCAGCTTGCTTTTAGTGTAGACGATTGGAGGATGATTTGCTTCAGCGTAGGACTTTACGCTCCAGTCTGCCCGAGCGGCAAAGTCATTCTGCATCGCATCAGACCAGCGCCACATAGGTTTGAAATAAGTGCTGCGCTGTGCTGCCGTAGAGTTGGACCCTTCACGTAAACTTGCTCTTCCCCAACCATTACTTCCGTACCATCTGCCTTCTGGATACTCATAGCCAGAGACTGGTACTGAATCCAACCAGGTATTGTCACGGACTTTTACAAATCTCCCTCCCCAACCTCCAAAGTTTGGTGATTCCAAACTTCTCAAGCCTGTAGGAATGGTATGTAAAAACGCTGGGGAATCAACTTCAGAGCGGAAGTCACCGTTTTCCATAGCGGGATAAAGTGCAGCTAAAGCACCGTGGTTTTGAAGAATATTGTCTATCATCCATGGTCCTTCAAAATAAGGAATCATTTCTGTAGGCTGCACCTGAGCCCATCGATAGGCAATTGCCTCAAACTGATCCGCGATGATGGTCGGGATATTATATTTCCCCCAATTCGGACGAATGTATTCCTGATAAGTCACATCCTGCTCCCAGATCAGATACAGACGCATCTTGTTAGCTACATATTCCATTTTGTCAGGATGGTTTTCTTCGATGCTTTTCAAAGCTCTGGCTAGTGTATTCGTCCCGCCCCAAGCTTGAATCCAAATAGGGCGATCATCTGTTTCATCCAACAAAACTTTCACTATAAGCTCTGAACCGGGAGTGATTTCAGTCATTTCACCTTCAGTTTTCACGTTGCCTAAGAGCGTTCTTTCGCGTAAAAATTCTGGGCTCGGAAAATCAGGGTCATGCTCTACCAGGTTTGGATAATCCTTGGCGTAGGCATCCAAATAAGGATCAATCCAATTATCTCCAGGCCAATTGTGGTCATGCGCATGATATTGTGAACTGGAGGTAATTATGCCTTCTACATCCCATTCATTCACATAATACAGGAAACGGACGATAGAACATTGATCATCTATTTCTCCATCACTGGTAACCAAAACCCGAGTTTTCTCAAATTTCTTTTTTTGAGCCATTCCTTCATAAAAACCAAGGAGGAGTAAGGCAATAAGTAGAAAAGGTATTTTGGCTAGGTATTTCATGGGGATTTCAGGTTTGGGAGTTTTTTTTGCCAATTATTTTTTTCCATCCCTCATAATAGCCAGCTACTTTCTCCGAGTTTTCTCCAGGTAAAGTGCTAGTAGAACTTTGATTAAAGGATTTAAGCTGGTCTATACTTTCATAGACTTTGGAGTTTAGGCCTGCCAAATAAGCGGCACCCAAAGCCGATACATCGGCAATCGCGATGTTGGAAACTTTGCGGTGAAGTATGTCAGCTAGGAATTGTACCACAAACTTGTTTGAAGTGATCCCTCCATCTATTTTTAGCTCTGTGAGGGGTGTGCCGGAATCGGCTTCCATGGCTACGATCACATCTTTGATCTGGTAAGGAACAGATTCCACAGCTGCACGGATTACATGGTTTTTGGATGATTCGAAGGATAGGCCTTCAATGGTTGCCTTGCGATTCATGTCCCAATGAGGTGCTCCCAATCCCGAGAAGGCCGGAACAATATAGACGCCTCCATTGTCGGAAAGGGAAAGGCATATTTGCTCCAGTTCTGATGCGTTTTCAAAAAGACCCAGTTGATTTTTTATCCATTCTATCGTGGCACCGGCAGAGACTATTATTCCCTCCAGCGCATAATCCACTCGATTTTCTGTGCTCCAGCATATCGTAGTGACCATTCCATTCTGAGAAGTTTTTGGTTCCTTTCCAATATTCATCAGAATTGAACTGCCCGTTCCCAGCGTGGCTTTGGCACTGCCTGGTTCAAAACATCCTTCCCCAAATGCAGCGGCATGAGAATCCCCAATCATTGCCGAAATGCTGATTTGATGATCCAATAGGCCTTCCAAATTGGTGGTGCCAAAGTGAAAAGAGGAGGGTTTTAATTCTGGTAAATTCAGTTTGGATAAACCGAAATCCGCCAATAACTCCTGATCCCAGCAAAGCTCTTTTAGATTGAAAAACTGGGTTCTGGAAGCATTTGTATAATCTGTTAGGTAAGATTGACCTTTGGTTAATTTATAAAGCAACCAAGTGTCAATCGTTCCAAAATAGGCTTCTCCTTTATCGATTGCTTCTTTGATTTTAGGCTCATTGTCATAGAGCCAGATTACTTTGCTTCCCGAGAAATAAGGATCAATGATCAATCCGGTTTTCTCGTTGATTTTTGGTCCCAACCCTTCTTTTTCCAAGCTTTCACAGATGGCTACCGAACGCTTGCACTGCCATACAATTGCATTATAGAGTGGTTTGCCTGTTTTGTCCCAAAGCACAAAGGTCTCTCGCTGATTGGAAATCCCACAGGCTTTAATTTTGCTCAAATCTCCTTTTTTGGATACAAAGCCACCCAGACATTTACCCACTGAGGTTAAAATGTTTTGGTAGATCTCCTCAGGATCTTGCTCTACACGGTTTCCTTCCAAGTAGTGGGTTTTGAGAAGTTCTGTCTCCTTGTGCACAGCATTACCATGCTCATCGAAGATGATGGTTTTGGTACTGCTGGTTCCTTGATCTATTGCTAATATGAAAGACATGTTTCTAATTTCTGTTGTTAAACCGTTTCATAATCTGACCTATATGGACGATTACTCACTCTTTTGATTCGACTTGTCGATAATGACAGCTAGTAGTATCACCATCCCTTTGATTACCTGCTGCCAAAAAGGAGAAACATTCATGAGGATCAGACCATTGTTCAGCACGCCTATAATGATTGCGCCGAGGACTGTTCCCCAGATTGTTCCTCTGCCTCCGGAAAGTGAAGTACCACCAATCACCACTGCGGCAATTGCATCCAATTCATAACTTATTCCGGCATTTGGCTGTGCGGAATCCAGTCGAGCTGTTACCAGCACCCCACCAACGGCTGCAAGCAATCCAGCAATGGAATACACCCAGATTTTGACTTTGTTAATCGGAATTCCAGAGAGTCGGGAAGCATTTTCATTTCCACCTATAGCGTAGATGTATCTTCCAAATCGGGTTTTGCTCGTAAGAATAACTGCTGTGATTACCACTAGACCTGAGATCCATACCGGCATAGGTATTCCTAAGAACCATCCCGTCCCTAAGAAACCGAAACTACCTCCCAGTCCTGTGATGGGATGGCCTTTTGTCCAGAGCATGGTGAATCCACGGGCCATGGTGAGCATGGCTAGCGTAGCGACAAAAGGAGGAACTTTGAATTTGGTGACCGCATATCCATTAACAAATCCTAAGCCTCCGCCGATTAAAAATCCGGCTACTATTGCACCTAAAACTGTGAATCCAATAAACAGATTTAATGAGGGAATGCTGAGTCCATTTTTCAATAAACCTGCCGTCACTGCTCCGCAAAATGCCAAGATAGAACCTACAGAAAGGTCAATTCCGGCAGTTAAAACAACCAGTGTCATTCCCACCGAGATGCATACGTTCACAGAGATTTGGCGCATGACATTCCAAAAATTGTCGGTAGACATGAAATTGTCTGTAAGCAATGCCAAAGCCAAGCATAATACGAATAATGCGATAAGTGACTGAAACTGGGCTATGTTAAAGTTTTTCTTCAAAGAGATCATTGATTCATGTTTTCAGGGATGCAGGCATTCATTATGTTAGTTTCGGTGGCTTCTTCACTCGAAAACTCGGCGGTGATTTCTCCTTCAGACATGACTAATATTCTGTCTGAAATAGCCAGTATTTCGGGGATTTCAGAAGAAATAACTAGGATGGAAATGCCAGAGGCACTTAGTCGGGCGATAAGTTCATAGATTTCATTTTTGGCATTTATGTCTATTCCACGCGTAGGTTCGTCCAGCATGAGCACGGTGGGGTTTCGCTCTATCCACTTACCTAATATTACTTTTTGCTGATTTCCGCCACTCAGATTTTTGATTGCTTGATCTTCGTTGTGAACTTTGATTTTCAGGGAAGCGACATGTTTATCATAGAGTTTGGTATGTAAGGCATCGCTCAGAAATCCGAATTTGCTGACCTTCTCGATCACGGTAAGGCTTAGGTTTTTTGAAACCGACATTCCTGCTACAATCCCATCTTTTTTGCGGTCTTCAGGTACCAGAGCCATACCCGCATCAATTGCTTCAATGGGACTTTTGAAGCCTGTTTTCTGGCCATTAAGTAGGATAGAGCCTGTCAATTTGCGGTGGTTAAGCCCAAAGAGACTTTCGCAGAGCTCTGTCCGTCCTGCTCCCATCAATCCATAAACTCCCAGGACTTCTCCTTTGCATAAATCGAAACTAATGTCTTTTAGTAAAGGACGTTGGGGATTTTCAGGATTGAGTAAGCCAAGGTTTTTGACTTCTAAGACTTTTTCTTCTGTACAGTTTTTGGTGGATTTTTTGACCACTTTCACTTCACGCCCTGCCATCATATTGATGAGTTGGGAACGGGATATTTCTGAAACTCCCCCTTGACCGACCACTTTCCCATCCCTCAGAACCACAAAATCATCTGCTAACGCAAAAAGCTCATCCAGTTTGTGTGAGATATAGACAATGGCTTTACCCTCTGCTTTTAGTTTATTGATGATTTCGAAGAGAACTTCCACTTCGCTTTCCCCGATGGCTGAAGTAGGCTCATCCATAAAAACTACCTCAGATTCAGTGAGCAGGGCTTTGGCGATTTCTACGATTTGCTGTTGGCCAACTTTCAGAGTGCCTACCAAGGCTGTTGGTTCTACTTCCAGTTTGAGTCTGTTAAGTAAAGCTTTAGTCTTGTTGATCATTTTCTCGCGCTCCAAAAAGCCAAATGCATTGACCAACTCTCTTCCTAAGAAGATGTTTTGAGCTACCGTCAGGTAAGGAATCAGATTTAACTCTTGGTGAATAATTCCAATTCCCATTTCCTGAGCGTCCTTAGGTCTGGAGAATTTAATTTCTTGGCCTTTAAAGAGAATTTGTCCCTCAAAATCAGTGTAAATACCTGACATGATTTTCAAAAGGGTAGATTTTCCTGCGCCGTTTTCACCGATTAATGCGGTTACTTTTCCACCTTCCAGACGGAGATTGACATTACTGAGGGCAGTAACTCCAGAGAACTTTTTGGTTATTTCTTTTACTTCCAGTAGTGCCGTCATGCTATGAGGAGATTTGGAGAGTAAATGGAATAACCTCGAGTTGATCTAGATTCAAATGAACTTTGTTGAGTTCAATAGCTCCTTCAAATTTCACTGAATCTCCCTCTTTTACTTTGGATCTGAAACTTGGTATTACTTCTTGGCGAATCCTGTCGTTCATTGCCTCAGAGATGCTGTTGAAATCCGCAGTATCTTCGTAATCATTGATTTTGACCAATCCTGAAGCATCACGGAGCGCATTTCCAAAAATGAATTCCGTTTCAATTTCTATTCTAGAACTGCCTACTTGAAGCAGCACATTGTTTTCATTTACAGCGCTGACTATGCCTTCTCCTTTCACCCGGAAATAGCCAATATTGCCAATACCTAAGGCATGACTATTTTTCTCAAATGTGCTATTAACGTCCTGATTGAAACTGTCAATTAGTTGCGATATATCAGAGCAATCTTGGTAAGCCTTTGCGAGATCCTGATTCCAGATGCCATCAACATAGGCTTTCGCATTGAAAACCGTTTGCTGATTTTCTGCCAGTTTTTGGTCCAAGGGCTGGATATAGATTGAATTATAACCCACAAGAGCCAATGCAACTACTCCAATGCCATATTTTATAGCTTTATTATTCATCGCTTCCGTAGGCTTCGTACTCATGTACATTTTCTTGATTGACCATTTCTACAGTCACAGGGACTTTTTGTGCGAAATCCCGTTTGCCATTGAAGTACTCCAATGCATAATTGGCGGCTGTTCTAGCGATTAGCTTTGGGAATTGCATTCCCGTAGCAAGGATTTTTTTCTGCTCGATGGAGGTGATCACATCGCTTGCTCCGTCAAAGCCAAAAACCATGACTTGCTCTGCTTTTCCTGCAGCCACCAAAGCCTGGTAAGCTCCCATGGCCATTCCGTCATTTCCGCAGAAGACTCCCTTGATATCTGGGTGTACCTGTAAAATAGATTCCATTACTTCCATGGCTTTGTTTCTGTCGAAGTCAGCATTTTGCTGAGCGACCATTTGTAGGTCAGGATAGTTATCGACTACAGAGTGAAATCCTTTCGAGCGACTCCAGGTATTATTGTCTCCGACCAAGCCTAAGATTTCTACGTACTTTCCACTTTTATTCAGCTTCTCCACGAAGTATTTGCCTATAGCTACGCATCCCGCATAGCTGTCTGAGAGAATTTGACTGGTTGCTGCGTCCGTAGCGTTTATTTCCCGATCCATGCAGAACACAGGGATTTCAGCCTTTTTGGCAATTCTCACATTTGCGATCGAGCCATCCGCATCTGTGGGATTGAAAAGTATAGCGTCGTAGCCTGAAGAGATCGCATTTTCGAAGTGATCTGTCTCCAGTGCGGTATTATTTTGGGAATCAAAAATAGTAGCCTCAAATCCTAGCTCTATGGCATGGTTGGCAGCAGTTTCTGCCAGCACTACAAACCATGGGTTATTGAGTGAGGATACGATTACGGCCACTTTTTTACGCTGATCCTGCTTTTCAGACTTCTGTTCTTTGCAGCTGAATAACATAGTGGTGAGGAGAAGCAGGCATACAATTTTTATGGGTTTGAAATAGGTCATTTTGGGTGGGTTGTTGTTATTTCAGAAGTGCTTCGGCCTTTGCCAAAATACCATCTCGGGATATGCCGTAGTGCTTGAAGATTTCTCCCTGTGAACCTGTTACGGTGTATTCATCTGGTATTCCGATGATATGGAATCGGTTTCTGGCTCCTTTTTGGAAAAGGTAGGAAGCGCAGGCTTCACCCAATCCTCCGTTTACCATATGTTCTTCCACCGTGATAATCGGTTTGCCTTCAGCAGCCAATTCATCCAAAAGTGCTGTGTCTAATGGCTTAATTGTATGCATACTTACTACTTTGGCAGCGACATCATGCTTTTCTTCTAAAGCTTTTGCAGCCTGCCATGCAGGGTAGACAGTTTCACCGTTTGCGATGATGGTGAGATCATTTCCTTCACGTACAATTCGACCTTTTCCAAATTCAAACTCTTGGTTTTCCTCAGATAGAAAAGGCATGAGTTTTTTGCCAAATCGGAGATAAATCGGTTGATCTAGCTTCGCGGCTAATAGTACAGCTTGTTCCGTTTCGAAATTGTCAGCAGGTACGACAATGATTATATTATTGATCGCTCGAAGCACGGCAAAATCATGTAGACTGTGGTGAGTAGTTCCTAGTGCCCCGTAGCTTACTCCTGCACTGATTCCGACCAGTTTGACTGGGTTGTCGGAATAGGCTACGTCGTTTTTGATCTGTTCTAAAGCCCGCGCTGTAAGAAAACAAGCAGGAGAAATGGCAAATGTTTTCTTTCCTGCAGATGCCAAGCCAGCAGCTACGCCCACAAGATTTTGCTCAGCAATACCTACTTCTACAATCTGCTCAGGGAATTTTTGACCGAAGGGAACGAGTTTTCCTGAACCACGAGAGTCACTTGTCACCACGATGATCGATTTATCTATGACGGCTAATGATTCCAATGTATCAGCGAAAACCTCCTGGTTTGCGCTTCCCATTTTCAGGTCAGTCTCTATTATTTTATCTAATTCCATGATTCGCTAGATTAATGCTTCAGCCGCGTCTAATTCTGATAATGCTAAGTCGTACTGCTCCGGGCTTGGTACACCATGGTGCCATTTTAGTACGCGTTCCATGTAGCTGATTCCTTTACCTTTAATGGTATGGGCAATTATGAAATTGGGCTTACCAACTTCGAAAGGACCGGTATTTAACGCCTCCTCCAGTTCAGCTAAGTTATGTCCGTCTACTTCCCGTACTGACCAACCGAAAGCTTCCAATTTGTCCCGGAGGGAATCTGTATTCATCACCTCTTGATTGGACCCGGTAATCTGCTGTTTGTTGTTGTCCAGAATGGCGTATAAATTATCCAGCTTGTAATGGGAAGCGGATAGAAATGCTTCCCAGTTTGAGCCCTCAGGCAATTCCCCATCTCCTAAAAGCGTAAATATTCTATGCGTTTTTTTATCCAGTTTAGCTGCTATTGCTTCTCCCACACAAATAGGTAATCCATGCCCCAATGCTCCGGTATTTTGCTCTACACCATTCACCTTTTTGGTGGGGTGGCCGATGTAATGGGATCGATATTGACATAGGGTTTCCAAATCAGATTCTGGAAAAAAACCACGATCTGCCAAGGTCACAAAGAGAGCCTCTACACAATGTCCCTTACTTTGGATATAGCGATCCCGATCTGGGTTTTTGAAGTCGTTTGGCTTTACATTAAGCACTCTGTTGTATAGTACATTCAGGATGTCCACACAAGACAAGCTTCCGCCTGTATGTCCAGCCTTTGCTTTATAAATGTACTTGAGAAGGTTTTTTCTCAGAAATACAGACTTCAGTTTCAAATCTTTATCTGTCATGTTCGGTTCTTATTAATTAGCAGTTTGTGCTAAACTGGTTTTCATTAGTATGAAAAGTTTGGTCTCAATTGAAGGAAGGATTCTTGGATGATAAACTACCCTTCGTGATGGTATACTTCCCATCCCATATAGTTTTCAAATGCTTCCTTAAGTGCTTCGGATGTGTGTGATGCATTCATTACGACGTGATGTTCAAAGCCATTTCTACAGATGTGTTTCATCAAACCTTGAAGATTAGGAATTTTGGCCACAGCCCGGTTTCCGAATGTTTTCAATTCATCATCGGTTAATACCCCATCACCAACATAAGCTTTCATGATTCCACTGGTATCGTCCGTGCTGATTCTACCAAAAGTCAATGGGGAAGCCGGGGTGCGTCCATCCAAAGCTCCGTAGGTATTTTCCACTCCTACAGTAGTGCCTAGGATAGGGGCATTGCTAATTTCAATGTCTGGCAGAAATGATTTTGCCCAATTTCCACAGTGGAAAAGCACACATTTCTCATCATCATCTGCGTAGTTATTGTTCCAATCCACTAATGCACTAGGGGAGCCAGATGCCAATTGCATGGCATACATACTGAGCGTTCCTGTGACATCTACCTCGCAGGCGCTAGGAATCATTCCCTCGCTAAACATGCTGGAGCTGGTGCAGACATTACATCCAAAATTTTGCTGCAAAGAAGTCCAACACTGAATGGCATTAGCATCCAGTTGATTTTCGGTCATAAAATCATTCAGTACAACATCCAGCTTGGCCATTTGAATTAGAGATTCGCTAGGAGTTTTACCTGTGGAAGCGTAGTTGTGGATTTTCTCCAAATGATCTTTTACGCGTTGATCAGATTTGTCCAATTTATTGGCATAACCTAGTATCTCAGACAGGTCGCAGGTAACTACAGAGATGCCATTTTTCTGAAGGATTTTTTCGCTGTATCGTACAGTATTAAAGGCAGTTGGTCTTGCTCCAATTGCTCCGATACGCACATTTTTCATTCCTTTTACCACACGGCAGACACCCAGAAACTGCTTTAGATCCGCCAAAAACGAAGGGTCGGTAGGATGGACGACATGCTTGGTAGTGATTGAATATTTGATGCCGTATTGATAGAGGTTGTTACAAACGGAAATCTTGCCACACCAAGAATCTCGGCGATTTGCTACATTAAGCTTATTAAGTTCATCTGGATAGCCTTGGATAAGTACGGGTACTTTCAGGTCCGCTAGGTGTAAGGTATCGGCAATTCCTCTTTCATCTCCGAAATTTGGAAGAACCACCAAAACCCCAGCTATAGCATCTTTATGTTTCTTGAATAGGTCTGCGCATTTTCTTGCATCAGTATAGGTTTCTACTCCACCAAGTTTGGTGTCTGTCTCATCCAGGATAATTGTTTGAATTCCTTGTTCACCCAGCATTTTCAGTACTTCTATCCGTGCCTCTGTCACAAGTTTATCCGGAAAAAAGTCTCGGTTCCCAATGATTACCCCTAAAGTTATATTTTGCTTTTTCATTACGTGTGATATAGCTGACTAGTGCTTATTTAGATGTGTCTTCTGCGATGATTAATTGGATGTCGTGTTCCTTAAAAACTTCCTTATGTTTATTTTCTACCCCCTCATCTGTAATGATATAATCTATTAGAGAAAGCGCTCCCAGACTAGCAAAGGCACTTTTTCCGATTTTGGAAGAGTCTGCTACTAGATAAGTAGTGTCTGCCGCATCAATCATTGCTTTTTTGACAACTAGGTCACTAAGACTAGGATAGGTAAGCCCTGATTTCAGTGATATTCCGGCAGTTGCTAGAAAGAGTTTTTGGACATTCAGCCCTTTAAAGAAATCTGCGGCCTTTTGTCCTGTCAATGAAAGGGTAGGTGCTTTGAATTCTCCCCCTGTCATGATGATGTCAATATTTGGATTAGCGCCAAGCATTAGTGCAATATTCAGAGCGTTGGTAATTACTGTGAGCCCTTTGATGTTTACAATTTTTTTAGCGATTTCCGTGGTAGTAGAACCAGAGTCTAGAATAATGGTGTCGCCCGGTTGGATGAATTCAAGGCATTTTTCTGCGATGATTTCTTTTTCCTTTAGATTGTCTTGATGTACCAAAGAGAAGTTACGGACCTTATTTTCCACATCTTTTAGATGTACGCCGCCATGTTCCCGATTTACCAATCCATTTTTCTCTAGTTTTTCCAGGTCCTGTCGAATGGTAACTTCAGTTACTTTAAAGATCCTAGCCAGATCAATGACCTTAGCGGATCCATCTTCTTTAAGCAGTTCTAGTATCTTTTCTTTTCTTTGTTTAGGGAGCATGGAATTTTTGTTTCTTGGTGAAAAACAAAAGTAACCTATTTCGAAAACTTTAGCTTTTCATTTTGTTTGCTTTCGCAAAATATTCTCAAACCTATATCTGATCTAAATTCGAGTTGTAATTGTGAACAGAATGGAAGTTTGTGACTTAGGAAATTGTTAGTGCCATTCAAAAAGAGGGGAGCCCTCCTGCTATCAGCAGAGTTCTCCCTTCTAACCCTCTAGGCCAATCTATTTATTGTTCATTAGTATGTTTAGTGATTCCCGCAGACTTTACTTTATCATTTGACTCTCTGGCGAACCCCATAGCTTTATTGGTAATCTCACAATATCGAAAGTATATGAAATAAATAATAAGTGTTTGAAGCTATTTCTAGGGTAAATCTAGCTAATAATAAAAATAAACAAAGAATTTGCTGGGAAAAATTTACGTTTATTTTCTTTTTATTCTTCGTTTACTTTCTTTTTGATACATTTGAGTGTCAATTAGCAGGTATATAGGATCAATCACTTGGTTATTTGTTAGTATGGTATCTTCAGTTTCAAAACTTCACGAATGTTACGTATGAATAGAACTATAATTAGTGGGATGGAATTGGTTGTAATGATTGCTTTTTTAACATTGCTCAGCTGTAATACTGCTGAAAACGAGCGTCATAAACCCAGAGTGTTGATCAGCTCAGATATAGGAGGGACAGATCCTGATGACTTCCAATCGATGATACACTTATTGATGTATGCTGATCAATTCGAAATTGAAGGTTTGGTTTCTTCTCCTTTTGGTGATGGGAGTAAAAAGGATTTTCTGGATATCATTGAGCATTATGAAAGCGATTACAATCAACTTCTGAAGCACGCTCCAGAACTGCCTTCCCCTAATTCACTTCGGAATATCACCAAGCAAGGCGAGAAAAATGCGGCACCATTCAAAGGGTTTGCTACTGCTACAGAAGGGTCGGAATGGATTATTCAATGCGCTAAAAAAGAAAGTGATCAACCGCTATGGGTACTTGTGTGGGGTGGCATTGAAGATCTCGCACAGGCACTCCACGATGCACCGGAGATCAAAGACAATATTCGCGTCTATTGGATAGGAGGACCCAACAAGAAATGGAGCATCAATGCCTATTCTTATATAGCTGAGCACCATCCGGATCTGTGGATGATTGAGGCAAATGCAACGTACAGAGGTTGGTTTATGGATGAAGATTCTCCAAAATATGTGAAGGGTGATGCTTATTATGATAATTACATACAGGGCAGAGGTGCTATGGGGAAAGATTTTATCAAGTATTATGATGGTAGGATCAAAATGGGGGATACTCCATCACTTGCCTACCTGATGAGCGGCGATCCAAATGATCCTATGGGGGAAAGCTGGGGAGGTAGTTTTGAGAAAATCGATCACAGCTCACGAAATATTTTTATAGACGGAAGTACTTTGGAGGATACAGTAGCTGCTTATGGCACTATTGAATGGAGATTTACTGGTCCAGAATTGAGTGTTTCAGAAGATTCGGTTGTATTTGAACTGGAAGTACAAAATCAAATCTGGCCAGGATATTACTTAGGGGAAGGTATGTATGGGGTAAAGTATAGCTCCAAAAAACCAGAGAAAGGAACCTACAAAACCCGAAGTGCAATTGCTGAATTAGATGGCTTGGAAGGCGGTTATATAAGTACGGATCCTTGGCCAGGAAAGGCTTCGCCAGATGATTATCAGCTAGGAAATAATTGGTATAGTGACAAACTAGATCCGGCTCTCTTTATAAAGGATCAACAGGGAGCTAAAACAATCTCAAAACATAGGAAAGAGTTTTTATTGGATTGGGCGGAAAGATGGAAATGGCTTGAAAAGTAAGTGTGCCTAACTCAAATTCAAAGAAATAACAATAAGCCCCTCGTTATGAAAAGAATTAATTTAATCGTAGTGATAAGCATTATTGCTATCACTTCGGCATTTTCTCAGCAGTTAGCATTTCCTACCGCAGAAGGATATGGGAAGTTCTCAAAAGGCGGTCGTGGAGGAGAAGTGTATGAAGTTACCAATCTAAATGATAGTGGAGAGGGAAGTTTGCGAGCTGCTGTGGAAGCGTCGGAACCGCGAACGGTTGTATTTCGCGTATCAGGAACCATAGCACTCGAAAGTGCTTTACGGATCAAGAATCCCTATATCACCATAGCTGGTCAAACAGCTCCCGGAGATGGTATTTGCATCAAAAAAAATCCATTGGTAATCGAAGCAGATCATGTGATTGTAAGGTATCTGAGAGTTAGACTGGGAAATGAATCTGGCGATGATGCTGATGCGGTTTCAGGCAGATATAATAAGCACCTTATTTTGGATCATATTTCTGCCAGCTGGAGTGTTGATGAGACCATGTCAATTTATCATAATGATAGTATTACGGTACAATGGAGTATTATTTCCGAAAGCATGCACGATTCAAACCATGTAAAGGGAGCTCATGGCTTCGGTGGTATATGGGGGTCGAACTTTGGTAGCTATCACCATAATTTACTAGCGCATCATGGAAGTCGAAACCCGAGAATGGCTTCGGGTTCTGGTTACACGGATTATAGAAATAACGTGGTTTATAATTGGGGGTATAACAGCACCTATGGCGGTGAAAATAAACAAGGTACGGATCCTCGATTTACCTTTTCGATTATCAATATGGTAGCTAACTACTATAAGCCTGGGCCTGCGACACAGGCGGGTGAAAATTCTCACAGATTGGCAAATCCATCCATGCGTAGCGATGTCAGTGATTTTGGTAAATGGTTTATTGCTGATAATGTGATGATTGGGAGTGATCGCGTCACGGCTGACAATTGGGATGGTGGGGTACAACCTCAAGGTGGCAACTCAAATATTCAATATGTCAGACTTGAAAAACCATGGGAATCAATGCCTATCAATCAGCAGTCCGCTGAAGAAGCATTTGACTTAGTACTTGCAAATGCTGGGGCTACTTTGCCTAAGCGGGATGCAGTGGATACCCGGATTGTCAATGAAACGAAAGGCGGTTTTACCACCTATGAAGGAGGTACCTATAGAAAGAGAATCACTTTGGCAGATACTTCAAAAAAATCAGGAATTATAGATACTCAGGAGGATGTAGGTGGCTGGCCTGAATTAAAGAGTTTGCCTGCACTCACAGATTCAGATCACGATGGAATGCCGGATGAATGGGAAAAGAAAAATGGACTTGATCCATCTGATTCAAGTGATCGAAATATAATTCAAGATGGTTATACTATGCTGGAAAAGTATCTCAATTCCATTATGTAATATTATCAGAAGAAAATAAACTGGAAATCAATTTCATTCTCTGAGATGAGGATTTTCAAAGTCACCCAAGTCTCACAATTAAAAACAATCATGAAAATAAAATTCTTATCCCTAATACTAACCTTAGTGGTCAATAACTCAGTGCTTTTGGCGCAACAGGTACCTACAGGTGATACTCCCAAGCCCCGTATAGTAATTTTAACTGATGTGTCTACCTGGGAGACAGATGATAGCGAATCGTTGGTAAGGTTATTAGTACATGCTGACCTCTTCGAAATCGAAAGTATTATTTACACTACAGGTTGGAGTTTGGATAAAACGCGGGAGGACTTTTTCCAGCTGATTCATGATGCCATTGATGCCTACGAAAAGGATCTCCCAAACCTGATGAAGCGATCTGGGCAAAAGGGCTTTGCTGCAGATGAATCCCATCAAAATATTGGTTATTGGCCAAGTCCTTCGTACTTAAGAAGCATCACAGTTTTTGGCAGTAAAAACCGCGGAAAGGAGTTTCTCGGGAAAGACAATGATTCACCTGGAAGTGAGTTGATCATCGAACTTGCAGATGAAAAGGATGAGCGTCCCTTGTGGATTACTGTATGGGGAGGAGGAAATACTATCGCACAGTCCATATGGAAAGTAAAGCAAGAACGATCTGAATCTGAACTCAAAGAATTCCTCAATAAAATTCCTATCTATACTATTACTGATCAAGACCGGGACCAGAAAACTCCCTATGACATCAGCTCTCATCAGTGGATGCGTGGTGAGTTTGAAGAGGATCTACTTTTTATCTGGGACGAGTCCGCTTGGAGATACCAGAATGGTACCGGGAAGAAAAACTGGGAAGAATATGGGGCTCACATACAAAGCCATGGAAACCTGGGTAAGGTATATCCAAAATATAAGTATGGAGTCGAAGGTGATACTCCAGCCTTTCTACACTTGATGCCAAATGGGTTAAATGACCCAATGGTTCCTTCACAGGTTGGTTGGGGTGGATACTTTGAGTTTGGGTTGACTGAAGATAGCGTAACTTCTTCTTTCCGAAATTATAAGGATCCTGAGTCCGAAGTGTCAAGAACCTATGAAAGTTATTTCTATCCTGCCACTTTTAACAATTTTGCAGCGCGAATGGACTGGGCAAATGAAGGGAGCGGCAACCGCAATCCAATAGTTGTAATCAACAAAAATCCAGGTATTGGCATCCTCAAAGTCAAAGCTAAAAAGCGTCAAAATGTTATCCTAGACGCCTCAAAGTCCTATGATCTAGAAGAAGATGAGCTTAGCTACAAATGGTGGATTATTCCAGAGGCTGGTACGTATAGCGGGAAAGTAGTCATTCCGAATAATGATTCTGACTCAATAAAATTCACCCTACCACCAGATTCTTCAGGTAAAACTATTCATGTCATTTGCGAAGTAACTGACAATGGTTCGCCAAATCTGACAAGTTATCGAAGAATTATCATTGCAGTGAAATAGATAGAACAGATGAATTTCAATAAACTAATAGTGTCTGTAGGATTCCTATTTGGGATTAATTCAGCCAGCCTGGCTCAATATCGCGTGATCGTCTCTTCTGATTTCCCACCAATTCCGGTGACCAATAGTGACCCGGATGATGTGCAGTCTATGATTAGATTTTTACTCTATTCCAACGAGCTGGAGGTTGAAGCACTGATCGCATCTGCAGGAACTTTCGAAATGGTGGCAGACAAGCAAACTATTTTAGAAGTACTGGATAAGTACGATCTAGTCGATGAGAACCTGAGAAAGCATGATCCTAAATTCCCGACTGCAGACTACCTGAAATCTGTCACATTCGAAGGGAGAGGCAACCGTCAGAACATTCCGATCAAGTGGGGATGTGAAAAACAGCCTTGGAATGAGATAATAGGGCCGGGGAAAGACAGCGAAGCTTCAATTGCGATTATTGAAACAGTAGACAAGCCTGACCCTAGACCCGTTTATATTGGAGTGTGGGGTGGCGCAAGGGAAGTTGCGCAAGCTATCTGGAAAGTCCAAAACACTAGAAGTCCCGAGGAGTTGGAGGCCTTTTTAGGCAAAATGAGAATATTCCTAATTGCATGTCAGGATGCCAGCCATGGATGGTTGATGGATAATTTCCCCCAGCTGCATATTATAGAATCCAAGAAAACCTACCAGGGTATGTTCAAAGTGGGTTCCCAAGAATGGGCGGAAGAAAACGTAATCAATAACCATGGACCACTTGGGGCTATTTATCCACCAAAAGCAATGGCCGGAGCTGGTGTAATAGAGGGGGATAGTCCCGCATTTCTCTATTTGCTAAGCGCAGCTCGAGGAATAAATGACCCTGAAGACCCTACTCAAGAAAGTTGGGGCGGACAATATGTAAGAGTAGAAGGCACCAATCATTATATAGACGGACTTGGGCCTGATTCAATTTCTAAATGGAAAGTTGATTTTCAATTAGATTTTCAAATACGAGCTGATTGGATGATTTATTAAATGCTCTGTATCACAATACCAATAGGGTAAAACTTGGCAGAAATGAAATGCAACAACCAATTTCTAAGCCCAATTGGACATCAACTCGCAGCTTTCATTTCTCATTACATGAACTAGAGGGCTTGGGTCGGTAATGTAAACTTGGAAAATTCCTTTTTAAAACAACCAATTTGCTGACTATCAACTATATAAATATTTGATAATGACTAAAAGTAAATACATGAAACTAAGGATGGGGCTACTTTGTAGTGTTCTTCTTGTCTTTGCTGCGCAAGTAAATGCGCAGGAAAAAGCAATGGTCAACACTTCTAAAAGTCCTTTTGCTAAACAGGTTTCAGTGGATATGGATGCCGTTCATTGGACTGGTGGGTTTTGGGGACATTGGGCTGAAGTGAGTAAGGATACCATGGCAATGAACATGTTGCAGGTTTATGAAAATGATACGTTGAGCCATGCCTTTCTTAACTTTGAGATAGCCGCCGGGTACAAGGAAGGAAGACACAGAGGTGCTCCATTTCATGATGGGGATTTCTACAAAACTCTTGAAGCACTTGTATCTGTATATGCTACTACCAGAGATCCAAGATATTACAACGAGCTTGAACGCATCATTAAAGTAATCGCCGATGCTCAGCGATCAGATGGATACCTTCATACGTCCACAATCATCAAGCAGCGAAATAATCCTGAAGATGCTGGAGAGTTTGAGGATAGGATGAATTTTGAAACCTATAATATGGGACATCTGATGACAGCAGCCAGTTTGCATTACCGCACTACTGGGCAGACTGACTTTTTGGATATAGCAGTAAAAGCGACAGATTTTCTTGTGGAATACCACCAGGATGCAACTGCTGAGCAAGCTCAAAATGCCATCTGTCCCTCACATTATATGGGAGTGGTGGAGATGTACAGAACGACCGGTGACCAGCGATATCTGGACCTCGCGCAGAAAATGATAGATATACGCGGAATGATCACTGATGGCACCGACCATAACCAAGACCGGATTCCTTTCCGTCAACAGCGAGAAGCAGTAGGTCATGCCGTTCGAGCTAATTACCTCTATGCTGGGGTGGCGGATTTGTATGCAGAGACAGGCGAGGATTCATTGATGATGGCTTTGGAAAGTATATGGCAGGATGTGGTAAATAAAAAATTGTATATCACTGGTGCGACCGGAGCTTTATACGATGGAGTTTCGCCAAATGGTACCACCTACAATCAGCCGATCATTCAGCAGGTGCATCAAGCTTATGGACAGGCGTATCAACTACCGAATATATCGGCTTACAATGAAACCTGTGCCAATATTGGAAATGTCCTTTGGAACCATAGGATGCTGTTGGTAACTGGAGACAGTCGATTTGCAGATATCATGGAGCAAAGTTTATTCAACAGTGTGTTGTCCGGAACAGATCTGGAAGGTACTCATTTTAATTATACCAATCCTCTCCGAGTGGACGATGATTTACCGTTTGAATTTCGGTGGTCGAAAGAGCGACAACCTTATATTTCCAAGTCAAATTGCTGTCCACCCAATGTGGTAAGAACGGTCGCCGAATCTCAGAATTATGCCTATGCCTTATCAAAAAAGGGATTGGTAGTAAATATGTACGGTAGCAACACTTTAAAGACAAGGCTATTGGGTGGTGCTGATTTGTAGGTCAAACAAGAGACAGATTACCCTTGGGATAGTTCGATAAAGTTAGAAATTGAAAAATCTTCAGGTAGTCCTTTTGCTATTGATATGCGGATTCCGGCTTGGGCTGAAAATGCTGAGATAAAGATAAATGGTGAAAAAGCTACAGAAAAGGCAATAGCAGGAAGCTACTCAAGCCTGACTCGAATCTGGAAAAAAGGAGATGTGATCGAACTGTACCTGCCTATGCCTGTGCGATTGATGGAAGCAAACCCGTTGGTGGAGGAAACAAGAAATCAAGTTGCAGTAATGCGAGGACCAATTGTATACTGTATCGAGTCACCCGATATTAGTGACGCTAGAATTTTTGACGTGAAAATTCCAGCAGATATACAATTGAAGGCAGTTAAAGAAGCAATTTCAGGTGCACAAATTGCTTTCTTAGAAGGAACAGCCTTGGTACAAACAGATGAAGATTGGAATGGAGATTTGTATCGCCCGATTGACTCCAAAAGTGAGTTAAAAGAGCTGGAGATCAGGCTAGTGCCCTATTTTGCTTGGGGCAATAGGGGCAAATCAGAAATGTCTGTTTGGATTCCCCTGAAGAAGTAAGCACTTGACACAAGAGACTTTTTCAGCAATTGGAAAGCAGAACTATTGTAGAGTTGATCCTTTGTCAAACCCCGTTATTTTTACTGTCACGGATGACGGTGTTACTCGACTTACGAGATTTTAACGAGTGATAGCAGAGGTGAAGAAGGGAAATTTAGTGGGCGCAGGATCGAACCCTATCTAATTGCTGAGGTAGGATTCGTTTTTATTTCTGTATGCAATTAAATCTTCAATCGAGACCAGCTTTAAGTTGAATTTTTTCGCTACCAAAAAAAGATCTGGAAGCCTAGCCATAGTACCATCTTCATTTAATATTTCTACTAATACTCCAGCAGGTGACAATCCTGCTAATAGTGCGAAGTCAATTGCAGCCTCGGTATGTCCAGCCCTTTTAAGTACACCGCCACTTTTGGCTTTTAGAGGAAAAACATGACCAGGTTTTCCTAATTCACTCGGATGTATAGTATCATCGACAAGAGCTCGAATTGTCTTCGCACGATCTGAGGACGATATTCCGGTAGAACACTCATGCCCAATCAAATCTACCGAAATAGTAAAGGGAGTTTCGTATGCCGCAGTATTGTTTGAAACCATAAGGGACAATCCTAATTTTTCACACCTTTCTTCGCTGACTGGCGCACAAATTAGACCTCTACCATAAGTAGCCATGAAATTTATGATTTCTGGTGTTACCAGTTCAGCAGCACATATAAAGTCACCTTCATTTTCACGGTTTTCATCATCTACTACAATAATAACTTCGCCGTTTTTGATAGCCTCGATTGCATCTTCAATAGAGTCTAGTTGATAATTTTCCACTAATGATAAAGTTTGATGAAAATGGGACTGCAAATTTAACCTTTATTCCTTTCCAAATTGGAAGAACTCAAAGACTTACAGGGAAATTGTTTTCCGGTTTCTTTCCGTTGTGTCTAAGCACCTCTGTTTCCTACAAAGAATAGGAGTAGCCTTCAAAAACGAAAATTATGAAAAGTGACCCTATGAGAATTAGAGTAATAGTATGAAATCAGCATGATATGTGATTTCTTAAATCAATTCATCCTTGCAAACTTGTTGTATTTATTCCTGTACTCAATCGGAGTGAGGCCAGTTATTTTTTTGAAAGTGGTCCGAAAGGCTTTCGTATCAGTGTATCCCACATCAAACATTACTTCTGAAATATTTTTAAGGGAAGTTTCGAAGCTTCTTTTTGCTGCTTCCACTTTTACCCGCTGAATGTATTCCAGCACAGAATTATTGGTAACCCGCTTGAATCTACGCTCAAAGCTCCTTCTTCCAACAGCTACTTCATCAGCCAGTGCATTGACAGTAATCCTTTCTTCCAGTTTTTTTTCTATGTATTCCTGAGCTTTTTTCACAGCTTCATCCTGATGCGATTTTTGACCTTTAAACATGGAGAAGGAATTCTGGCTATCTCTGTCAATATCTATAGCAAAATATTTTGCCGTCAAAATCGCTACCTCCCTATCGGCATATTTTTCCACCAGATGCAGCAATAAGTTCCAATACGAATTAGCTCCTCCGCTGGAATATATGCCGTTTTCTTCTGTTATGATCGTCCCATCCTGAACTTCTACTTCTGGATAGAGCTCTCGAAATAGATTTGTAAATCCCCAATGTGTAGAACATTTTTTGCCATTCAGGAGACCGGTTGCTCCGAGAAGAAATGCTCCAACACAAAGTGAAGCAATTTCAGTTCCTGATTCATATTGATCTTTGATCCACGGGATGTATGCTTTATTCGCTTCAATTGCAACTTTCATGTCTCCAAAAAGTGCAGGAATCACCACCAAATCGGGCTTCGTTGCAGTATCTAAAAGTTGATTAGGAAAAACGGAATAGCAGTTACCGTTTAATTTAACTTCTCGATTAATTCCGACCAATTCTACCTTGAAAAGTGGCGTGCCTCCTGATTTGACCATGAAATCATTAACAGCAGAAAAACAATATTGGGGATCTGCAATTGCCTGTAAAACAGATTGTTCAGGGACTAGAATAGCAATGTTCTTCATGTGCATTTAATTGAATTCGTTTGACTAAATAGTCTTTGCTAATTTCGATTCAGGAGAAACTCATTTGATTAACATTTAACTCAACCTCGCATGCTGAAGTCATGCCTCATTATCATTAGTTGAATTTAATACTTCCTGTCGCAAATCGCTCATCATTTGTCTGAATTGAACAGGGGGCAAAGTAGTTTGACTTCCTAAATTTGTTAAGTAAATTTTTGTAATTAAATCAGAAAACCATGGATACTACTCAAAAAACCAAAATCACAGTTGATATCGTCGTAGATGTTTCTCTTGAAAAGGCTTGGGATTATTTCACCAAGCCAAAGCATATTGTGAATTGGAACTTTGCTTCTCCCGAGTGGCACACGACCAAAGCTGATGTTGACCTTCAGCCAGGCGGAAGCTTTACTTCCCGAATGGAGGCTAAGGATGGGAGCATGGGATTTGATTTTGGTGGAGTCTATCAGGAAGTAGAAACTCATTCCCATTACTCTTATATTATGGAAGACGGGCGCACTGTAAAAGTGAAGTTTGAGGAAGTGCCTGATGGTGTTAAAATCACTGAGGTTTTCGATGCTGAAATGGAAAATTCAGTAGAAATGCAAAGAGATGGATGGCAGGCTATTTTGGTAAACTTCAAAACTTATACAGAATCTGAAACAAACTTGATCACCTTACATTTTGAGGTTTTGATCAAAAAAACCAGAGAAGAAGTCTATAAAGTCATGCTGGAAAAGCCTACATATGAGGAGTGGACCGATGTTTTTTCTCCAGGCTCTACATTTATAGGAACATGGGAGGAAGGGTCCAAAATCTATTTCGTTGCTCAAGGAGAAGAAGGGAATCAAAATGGTATGGTAAGTAAAATAATTAAAAATGATCCGGGCAAGCATGTAGATATAGAGCATCTTGGAGAGCTAAAGGAAGGAGTAGAAATCTTGGAAGGAAAAGAAGTAGAAATGTGGAAAGGTGCTCATGAGAAGTACACTTTCGAGGAAAAAGGAGGAGATACCTTAGTTAAGATAGATCTGGATTCTTCTATGGAGTTCGATGAATATTTCTCTGGAATGTGGCCAAAAGCATTGGACAAACTCAAAAAAATCTGTGAGAGAAATGGATAGTCATTCTGTAAACACGCTTAATAGTGCCATTTACCCTTGCTTGTGGTTTGATGGTAATGCAAAGGAGGCTGCAGAGTTCTATTGCTCATTATTTTCTGATTCCAAAATCGTATCTGAAAACCAGATGGTAGTCATTTTTGAGTCTTCAGGTCAGCAGTTTATGTGCCTCAATGGAGGGCCGGAATTCAAGTTTACACCTGCGATTTCTTTTTACACAATTATTCAAAGTGAAACTGAAATTCAGGCAGTTTGGGATCAATTGATTGTAAATGGCAGAGCAATGATGCCTCTGGATACCTATCCTTGGAGTAAAAAGTATGGTTGGGTACAGGATAAATTTGGTGTGACTTGGCAGCTAACGATAGATAAACCTGAGAACTCCAACCAGAATTTTATTCCAGCTTTAATGTTTTCAGGGACAAACTTCGGTAAGGCTGAAGAAGCTATTGGCTTTTACACTAGTATTTTTCCAGCCTCGGGTACCAAGTTTATTTCAAGATATGAGCCTAATGATCCGAATGGACAAGATGGGAAAATCAATCATGCGCAATTTGAACTGAATGGACAAGTATTCGCTGCAATGGACAGTGCTATCGTACACGATTTTGACTTCAACGAAGCTTTATCTTTTGTAGTGGAATGCAAGGATCAGGCTCAGATCGATTATTTTTGGGAAAAGCTTTTGGAAAAAGGCGGTAAGGAAAGCCAATGTGGATGGCTAAAGGATAGGTTTGGAGTTTCTTGGCAGATTGTACCTGAAATCCTTTCTGCCTTAATGTCTGATCCTGAGCGATCTGGGCGAGTTGTTCAGGCTTTTATGAAAATGAAAAAGTTTGATATTGAGACGCTTAAAAACGCATAAAATCAATTCTTATCCTGCTTCTCAAGAAGCAGGATTTTTTAATGGTCCCCAGTAAATCAATATAGAAATTACTCCTCCACCAACCTACCTCTGTACACTGTAAAATCCTCCTGCTCCTCTTCGCCGGTATGCTTTTTCATCCACCAAATATCCTCTCCAATAACTGCAAAATCATAAGGGTTCATTTCTGGCAAGCTTACCGGAACAATTTCTCCCTTCTGAGTCAAAACTACAGTTCGTTTTTTTGTTTCCTCAGATAGCTTTGCCTTCAGCTCTTTGGAAGCTTCCCCAGAAGCCAATTGTGCTATATCACCCTTGTCAGCTGGCGAAGGCTTATAGGTGATCAATAAATCTTCACCATATTTTTCCAAATTGAGTACTATTGATGGAGCTGGATTGATCGTTCTATCAGATATTTTAGCAAAACTCACAGCTCCTTTTTCGAATCCTTCGCCAGCTACAAATCCCTCAAGATTTAAATCTGTTTTCTCTAGTAAGACAGGTTCAGCCCCAGCCCAATCATATGTATAAAGAATAGGCTCATTTTGAAACATGAGATAAAGGAGTTGAGATTTCTCATCGTATTTGAATACTGGTCTGAAATCATTAAAGAGAAATACGTTGCCATTAAGAAATTGAGATCCTTCAGGGAATGGTAGAAAAGTTTTGGTTTCCTCAGTTTCAAGATCCGTAAGAATCAAGTTTTCCCTTTCTTGAAGGTATTCAGGTCCATAATCGTCAGGTGATTCTTCGATTACATCCAATGAATATAACAGGTACTCCTTGCCATTCTTTTGAATAACCTGATAGGATTTAAAAAGTGAAAATGCTCCTCCCAAACTCCACTGGTTTTGATAAATGCCAAAATTCTGGAGGATTTCCCCGTCTTTTTTGAATATTTTGATACCGTTCATGATATCCAGAATAACTAGATTACCCGCTTTATCCTGGGCAAAATTACCAGCTGACATCGAAAAAGCCCCCGGCACATCACCAGTCTTGTCCCACTTGTCGACTGAGTTTCCTTCTCTATCGAACACGTAAACATCAGAAGTAGTCGCATCTCTGAAGATAATATGATCCTCATCGGCTGCCTGAAATAAAAAAAGTCGGGCAAGAATACCTTTTACAGTAACAGAGTCTACTGTCTCCAAGCGGTAGCTAGGAAGGTCATTTGCATTGTTTTCAGACTGATTTTCATTTGTTTGGCAAGAAAAAATCAGGAAGGCAAAAAAGGCAAAAATGCAGGTAGTCCTCATAACATGTAGTTTTATGACTACTAGTATAAGGAAAAAACTCGACTACCTTAAATCAATTACCTCAATTCCTGGATATTGCTTTGTGTCAAACGCAAAATAGTTAGAAGGAAGATTGGCGTTTAGCTTAAGATTCTTAAAGGTGTAGGAAAATACACCTCCTTGACCGTCGAACATCTCCCAACCGAGTAGGTTAGAGTTGCTTTTGTCAATCATCAGCTTGACCTGTTCGAAGGGAGCATTGTTCTTCTCAGCTAGTAATTCTACTACTACTGCTGTTTTGCCTTGAAATTGTTTTTCCGAAAGTAGTTTATAGCTATATCCAGATTCGTATATTCTGTAAATATTTGATGGCGTGAGTTCACCTTCCATTTGATCAGCATCATTGATGGTAACTTCCTTATAATTATCAGATTGGATATAAGTCCAAACCGTCTTACCATCGTTGTAGATTTCCTGATCTGGGAGTTTTAGGCGGTATTGCTCGCCTTTGACAGCGATATCACCCGACTGTCTATCTCCAGTGCCGGAGGCATCTTGGAAAGTGAAGTCAAAATTTGCAGTAAAACCATTCATTGCCTGAAACTTTTGGCTCATTGCATCTAAAACAACTTTTGCTTTAGGGTCTTTTTGAGCGGTGGCTTCGAACGAGAATAGTATGGCTAGAAAAAGCGTATAAACTAGGGCGATTTTTTTCATGTAATGGTGCTGTTGGTACTAATTGAACAGCTATTACAAACTATTCAATAACCGTTCCAAACTAGCTTCATCCTGAATAAGCACCTCGCGTGCTTTTGACCCTTCAAAAGCTCCCACGATTCCCGCAGCTTCCAGTTGATCGATAATTCGTCCAGCGCGATTGTACCCTAGTTTGAGCTTGCGCTGAATCAGAGAAGTGCTGCCTTGCTGATGCATCACAAGCAGTCTCGCAGCATCGTTGAAAAGTGGGTCAAGATCTGAAAAATCAACATCTCCAACAGAATTGTCAGAATCTTCCCCTTCAAATTCAGGAAGTAAATAAGCGTCAGAATAGCCCTTTTGCTCACCTATCCAATCGCAAATAGAATCGACTTCAGGTGTGTCTAAGAAAGCACACTGAATACGCGTCATTTCCGATCCGTGAGATAAAAGCATATCTCCCATACCGATCAACTGATCTGCTCCACCTGCATCTAGGATAGTGCGGCTATCGATCTTGGAGGTGACCCGGAAAGAAAGCCGTGCTGGGAAATTCGCCTTGATTATACCGGTTATCACGTTAACTGAAGGTCTTTGCGTAGCGACTACCAAGTGAATACCAATTGCACGTGCCAATTGTGCAAGTCGTGCAATCGGGCCTTCAATTTCCTTACCTGCAGTCATCATCAAATCAGCAAGCTCGTCAATTACCAAAACGATGTATGGCATAAAGCGATGTCCATTGTCTGGATTGAGCTTACGTGCTACAAACTTCGCGTTGTATTCCTTGAGATTTCTGGTGCCGGCATCTTTCAGAAGATTGTATCGATTGTCCATTTCGATACAAAGAGAATTTAGCGTATAAATCACCTTTTTGGTATCGGTGATTATGGCCTCTTCAGCTCCTGGAAGTTTTGCCAAAAAGTGCCTCTCGATCTTGTTGAAAAGTGTTAATTCTACTTTTTTAGGATCTACCAGAACAAACTTCAATTGTGAGGGATGCTTCTTGTAAATCAGCGAAGCCAAGATCATGTTCAACCCTACCGATTTACCTTGACCAGTGGCACCAGCCATCAGCAGGTGAGGCATTTTTGCCAGATCTACTACAAAGACTTCGTTGGAAATTGTCTTGCCTAAAGCGACAGGAAGATCTTTGTCTGAGCGCATGAATTTCTCCGTGCCCAAAACAGCCCGAGCTGGGACAAGCTCTCTATTTTTGTTTGGCACTTCTATACCGATCGTACCTTTTCCAGGAATTGGAGCTATAATCCGAATTCCTAAGGCAGCTAAGCTTAATGCAATATCATCCTCCAAATTCTTGATTTTGGAGATTTTTACACCAGGTTCTGGGACGATTTCGTAAAGTGTTACTGTTGGTCCGATTGTCGCTTTGATCTCCTGAATTCCAATCTTGAAGTTTTCAAGAGTCTCAACAATCTTGTTCTTGTTGTCTTCAAGTTCCTGACGACTTACTGTGACTTTTTGGACGTCGTATTCATTCAGCAAATCAAGCGTTGGATATTTATAGTGTGGAAGGTCGAGGGTAGGATCATACGCGTCTAAATTTTCGACTTCCTCAGCTGTTTTTTCCTCGCCTGCAGGCTTTACGACAGAGAAGTTTTTTTCGTCAGCTTTTCTTTCTGCTTCACGATCTACAATAGGATCCAGGATGTTCAATTGAGGAACATCGAAAGCAATCTCCTCTTTCTTAGGCTTTGGTGGTGACTCAGGGGTTAGTGCTATTGGTGACGTTGCTTTTTCATCTTCCTCTTGACCCTTGACAATCCAAGAACTACCGTCGTCGTCAATTTCTTCTTCATCTTCTAATTCCTCATCCTCTTTGAAAGGGTTTTTAACAGGAGAAGCAGCGACGGTTTCTAGCTCATCTTCTTCCAATTCTGAATCGGAAGTCTTTGCACTAAACCAGTCCAATTTGTCAATGTCAAAAAAGAAAATCACAAAAATGAGCATGGATCCGCCCAGTAAAATGAACGTGCCCCAGCTAAGAAAATCCGCGGAAAGCTTAGCCAATTCATAGCCAAACCCGCCCGAAAGGAAGCTCCAGTAGGAATAGCCTTGGATCAAAATGACCACATATCCTGTCAATAAACCTAGCCAGAACGTGAAGAAAAGAGCGAATGATGTATAACGTGTGAGGGAAACAAGAGAGATTTTGAAAGCCCATTTGAACCCAAGCAAAAACAGAAATGGAGGAAATAAGAAGGCTGCAATTCCAAACCAGCGATAAATCATCCAGTTTCCTGCTTGCGCACCTAGGTATCCTAGCCAATTAGTAGATTCACGGGCAGTATCTCGAATCGCCTCGTCGGGATTATTCATAACCAGACTTTGATCCGCAGGGCCATTCAACAGGTAGCTGATAAATGCAATAAACAGAAAAATAGCTGAAGACATTAGCAGTATTCCCAGCGTCAAGCTGATCTTGGCTGTTTTTATCTTACCAAACGAAAGAGTCGGTGCTTTGAAGCCTGCTCCTTTCTTTTTGGTGGGTTCTCCTTTTTTTCTAAAAGTATTGGTCCTTGGTGAATTGGTGGCCATGTATTCGATTCAAATCCGATTTAAGATAAGATTAATGAATTTAGATTGACAAATTACTGCGAAAAATGAGCCAATAATCCTTTTTTAATCTTTTTGATCAACCCAGGTCCCTCATAAATCATGCCCGAGTACACTTGGATCAAGCTTGCTCCGGCCTCGAGTTTTTCAATTGCATCCTCGGCCGAAAAGATTCCACCCACTCCTATGATTGGAAAGGCCTTATTCGACTTATCAGAAAGATATCGGATGACTTCAGTACTTCTTTTGCCTAGCACTTTTCCACTGACCCCTCCAGCACCAATGGCTTTTACTTCAGCCTCGGAAGTGCTCAGTTGTGAACGATCGATGGTTGTGTTGGTCGCTATTACCCCATCAATTTTTGTTTCTTTCACGATTTCGATGATATCGTCCAATTGTCCGTCAGTAAGGTCTGGAGCAATTTTTAGCAATATTGGTTTTGGCTTAGGCTTCAGGTCATTCGCATTTTTTACGGCCTGAAGCAGGGCTTTTAGCGGTTCTTTTTCCTGCAAATCTCGAAGATTTGGCGTATTTGGAGAGCTCACATTCACGACGAAATAATCCACGTGATCATGCAGTGCTTCCAGACAAATCAAATAATCATCAACCGCATTTTCGTTTGGAGTGACTTTGTTTTTACCAATATTCCCTCCCACCAAGACGTTTGACTTGCGTTTTTTCAAACGCTCCACTGCCTCGAAAACTCCTCCATTATTGAATCCCATACGATTGATAAGTGATTCGTCTTGAGGAAGTCGAAACAAACGAGGCTGAGGGTTTCCTTCCTGAGGTTTTGGGGTTAAAGTTCCAATCTCGATAAAGCCAAAACCGAGCATGGCCATTTCATCGATTACCTTTGCGTCTTTATCAAATCCTGCAGCTAGTCCAACTGGATTCTTGAACTTCAATCCAAAAACTTCCCTTTCTAGCTTTTTGTCTTCCAGTTTGAAAGTCGATTCTACAATCGAGCCAACAATTGGAAGGTTGAAACTGAAGCGTGTCAGATCAACAGTAAAGTGATGTGCATCTTCAGGTTTTTTTAAGAAAAAAAGTGGCTTGAGGAGGGATTTATACACGGAGTTTTTGATTGGGTTCTTGGGGCAAAGATATCGTTTTTATAAAATTTGATGATTGTAAAAGTGAAATCAATTTTCTTGACTACATAGTTGAGTCGTTTCGGTAATATGATTAACCAAAGTTGACGTATCGGGAGCTATCTCATTCTCCTTTAAAACCAAAAAAGGCTACTGGATTTCTCCAATAGCCTTTTCAGTCTAAGAGATAAAATTAATTATCTCTCAGTTCTAGTGTTTGTGCCATCAACTCTTGGCTTATTTTCTCTGTTGGCTACGTCCCAAACTGTGTGGAAAATTAATCTTGCTCTCTTTTCCATTAATGGGAATTCGATTTTATCCACCGTATCAGTTACTTGGTGATAATCGTCATGAACTCCGTTGAAGAAGAATGCTACTGGGATGTTATGCTTCGCAAAGTTGTAATGATCTGATCTGTAGTAGAATCTGTTTGGATCATCTTCAGCGTCATATCTATAATCCAAGATCAAGTCTGAGTAAGTGATGTTGTTGTATTCAAGGATTTTTTTCAAATCTGTAGAAAGCATTTCAGAACCGATCACATAGACGAAATCTGTATTTTCAGCATCTTGATATTCGTAATCAATTCGACCCACCATGTCAATGTTGAAGTTTACTACTGTGTTTTCCAGTGGGAAAATTGCATTGTCAGAGTAGTACTCAGATCCCAAAAGTCCTTTTTCCTCACCAGTTACATTTAGGAATAGAATGGATCTTCTTGGTTTGATGCCGTCTTTTGCAGCCATAGCAAATGCTTCAGCAATTTCAGTAACAGAAACAGTTCCTGAGCCATCATCATCAGCTCCGTTGAATACTTCGCCTGTGCTGCTTACTCCTACGTGATCATAGTGAGAAGAAATAACAACTAACTCATCTTTCTTATCAGTTCCTTCTAAGTAGCCCATTACGTTTGAGCTTTCTACCTCTTCAACTATCTTCTCGATTTGGTAGGTAGCTTTTTGAGACTTGATAGACTCAGGATTTGTTTTTGCTGCTTCTTTAAGCTCTTCTACAGGCGTGTTGAATAATTCGCCCATTTTGTCAGAGCTTACCATAAATACTGGTTTTTGCTCAACTTCCTTAGGGAAGCCAATTCTTCCTTTACCTGATAAGCTTTTGTAACGGTTAGCAATACGGTCAAAATTAGCCTGACCTTCCATAGTTACTATCACGATTCCTGCGGCACCAGCATCCATTACTTGGGTCAAGAGATCGTTTGACCTTACGCCTACAGCCCAGATGCCTACCAGTTTGTCTTTTACGTCAACTTTAGCAAGGTTTTCTTCGGATACTAGACCAAGGAAAACTAGGTCAGTTTTCGCCGCTTTCTTCATATCACCGTCTCCAATGAAAACGAAATCCTCATTATTGACCAATTTATTTTTGCCTACTTTCAGAGAAACATCACCAAAAGAAGCGCTTACTAGCTCTACTGGCTGTAAGTAACTTCCAGCTACAGGACCAGTTAAGCCAATTTTCTTATAAAAGTCTGCTAAATAATTAGCGGCTACTTTTTGTTCTTCAGAACCCGTGTCTCTACCCTTCATTTCGTCAGATGCTAGGTATGTAAGACGTTCTTTTAGGTCTCCAGCGGTAATTGTGTTGGCGTACTTCACCTGCGCAGGTTGCTGAGCCAACGACGGAAGTGCAAGGCCAAGAGCCATTGCGCCCGTCAATAACAGACTTTTGTTCATCAGTATATAGTTAGGTTTTTTTGATTTCAGACTGAAATCTCTCTAAGAACACTCAAATAACCAAAGAGTGATTAAAGGTCTGATTTCAATCTATTTGCATTTCAGGCGCTAAACTAGAGAAATTTTCTACCCTTCAATAAACCGTTTATAAATTTTGATCGAACAAAAAGGAAATAATGGGGTTCATGAAAGCATTATCTTTCAATAAATTGTACCTTTGCACCTTGAAAAATCAGCAGATTTCAAACCCAAATAGTTCATCGTCTTAACGTTCTTATATGAAGATCAATCTTTCTAATGCTGTCAAATTTGAGAGCAGACACAATGGCCCGACAGATGCAGAGATCTCAGCGATGCTGGAGAAAATCGGAGCTTCAACTTTAGAGGAATTAATCAACCAAACCGTACCAAAATCTATCCAACTGGAGCGTCCGTTGGATCTTCCGGCAGCAAAGTTGGAATCTGAGTTTTTGAAGGATTTCAAAAAACTGGCTTCCAAAAATAAGGTATTCAAGTCATTTATAGGATTGGGATACTACGATACTTTAGTACCTGGAGTGATTTTGAGAAACGTCCTTGAAAATCCAGGATGGTATACTGCCTACACTCCCTATCAGGCAGAAATAGCACAAGGCAGATTGGAAGCTTTGATCAATTTTCAGACCGTAGTGATGGAATTGACAGGAATGGAGCTTGCAAATGCTTCGCTGCTTGACGAAGGAACAGCAGCTGCTGAGGCGATGAATATGCTTTTTGCTGCAAAGCCACGAGAAAAAAAGAACGCGACAAAATTCTTTGTAGACGAGAAAGTATTTCCTCAGACCAAAGCAGTCCTTGAGACAAGAGCTGAGCCAGTAGGAATAGAGTTGGTTTATGGTTCCATTGATTCTTTGGACCTGACTGATGAGAATCTTTTTGGAGTATTGTTTCAATACCCAGATGCTGATGGAGAAGCGCGTGATTACTCTGCGATTGTGGCCGCTGCCAAAGAAAACAATGTAACTACAGCGTTTGCTGCTGATCTTTTAGCTTTAACTCTGTTAACCGCTCCTGGAGAAATGGGTGCTGACGTAGTGGTTGGATCTTCCCAGCGTTTTGGAGTACCAATGGGCTATGGTGGACCTCACGCTGCATTCTTTGCTACCAAGGAGGCTTATAAGCGTCAGATTCCGGGAAGAATCATTGGTGTTTCTCAGGATCGCGAAGGCAACAAAGCTTACAGAATGGCTTTACAGACCCGTGAGCAACATATCAAAAGAGAAAAAGCAACTTCAAATATTTGTACGGCACAGGTTCTTTTAGCTGTAATGGCTAGTTTCTATGCAGTCTATCACGGACCAAAAGGTCTGAAGAATATAGCATTAAGAACACATGGACTTGCTAAACTAACGGTAAAGGCTCTTGAGCAATTGGGTTACGAAGTGCCATCCAAGAATTTCTTTGATACCATTAAAGTAACTATTGAAACCAAATCGCTAAATGCGATACAGTCTTTGGCACTTTCTTCAGAAATGAACTTCCGTTATGACTTCGATACAGTTTTCTTGACGTTTGATGAAGCTAAGACTTTGGAAGATGTTGCTTCTGTTGTGGAAGTGTTTGCAAAAGCAAAAGGAGTAGAAGCTCCTGATCTATCTGCTTTGGCTTCTGGGATTGAATTGGAACTTCCAGAAGGATTGGTAAGGACTTCTGAATACTTGACTCATCCAGTATTTAACAACTTTCAAAGTGAGCATGAGATGCTCCGTTACATCAAGCGTTTGGAGAACAAAGATTTGTCTTTGGTTCATTCCATGATTTCGTTGGGATCTTGTACCATGAAGCTGAACGCAACTGCGGAAATGATCCCAGTGACTTGGCCTGAGTTTGGACAAATGCATCCATTTGCACCAACTGACCAGACTGCCGGATACCAAGAGCTTTTTGCAAACTTGAGACATTGGCTGAACGAAATCACTGGTTTTGCAGATACTTCTCTACAGCCAAATTCTGGTGCGCAAGGTGAGTTTGCTGGACTTATGGTAATTCGTGCGTATCACCAAAGTAGAGGTGATCATCATAGAAATATAGCTTTGATCCCAACTTCCGCTCACGGTACCAACCCTGCTTCGGCTGTCATGGCTGGAATGAAAGTGGTGTTGGTGAAATGTGACGAAAAGGGAAATATTGATATAGAGGACCTCAGAGAAAAAGCAACAGCTCATTCTAATGATCTTTCCTCACTTTTGGTTACTTATCCTTCTACACACGGAGTATTCGAAATAGCAATTCAGGAAATCTGTCAGATCATCCACGAAAATGGTGGACAGGTTTACATGGATGGAGCAAATATGAATGCGCAGGTAGGTTTGACTAGCCCAGGAAGAATTGGAGCTGACGTTTGTCACCTGAATCTGCATAAAACATTCTGTATTCCTCACGGTGGTGGTGGACCAGGCATGGGGCCAATTTGCGTAGCAAGTCATTTGGCACCATTCCTTCCAGGAAATCCTGTCGTGAAAGCTGGCGGAGAGCAGGCTGTATCTTCTATCTCAGCAGCACCATATGGTAGTGCGAGCATTTTGCCAATTTCTTACGCATACATCGCAATGATGGGTGGAGATGGCTTGAAGAATGCTACGACCATGGCGATCTTGAACGCGAACTACATCAAAGAAAGATTAAAAGATCACTTCCCGATTTTATATACGGGAACTCAAGGAAGAGCCGCGCATGAGATGATCGTGGATTGCAGAGCTTTCAAAGAAGTTGGAGTTGAGGTTGAAGATATCGCAAAGCGATTGATGGACTATGGCTACCATGCACCTACTGTTTCTTTCCCGGTTGCAGGTACGTTGATGATTGAGCCAACTGAGTCTGAAACTAAAGCTGAATTGGATAAATTCTGCGATGCCTTGCTATCTATCCGTGCTGAGATCCAGGAGATCGAAGATGGAAAAGCTGATAAAGTAGAGAACGTATTGAAAAATGCACCGCACACTGCGACTATGGTTCTTACTGATGATTGGAACTTGCCTTATTCCAGAGAAAAAGCGGTGTATCCACTTGAGTATGTAAAAGGGAATAAATTCTGGCCTACTGTACGTAGAATTGATTCTGCTTTCGGCGACAGAAACTTGATCTGCAGCTGTATTCCAGTGGAAGCTTATGCTAGTGAAGAGGCCTAATTGGCTTTGCAGATAAATAAAGAAAGGGCTGCCATTTGGTAGCCCTTTTCATTTTAACTGCAGAGATCCCCGAGGTCATGCGGAGTGCGCAATTGTTTGTATTCAATTTTATATTTCAATTAACGAATGTGATATTTTGTCCTAGCGGGACAATGACTGGTAGGTTATTTATGCTTATTCACTACTGATTGTTTACATCATCGGAATTTTATCATCTTTCGAAAGTTGGATTTCCAAGCCTCCGATTTTTGATGCTACAAAATTGTAAATCACTGCTCCCAATGCTCCGACTACAAAACCTATTATTCCATACATGATGGGAAAAACAATTACCATGATTAATCCTATGCCACCTGCTCCGGCAATAGGAAAAGAATCACCTAACAAGCCAGAAAACGCAGATAGGAAAATCGCATAGAATATGCCGATTACAAAGCCAAGGACACCCAGTGTCAAACCATAGATTTTGGCTGCGGAGGAAACTCCAATTTTTTCAATTTTTACCATTTGGTTAAAAGTTTAGTGTGAGATAATCTCTCTCAAAATATTAAAAAATTAGGCATAAAAAAAGCACACCCCAAATGCGCTTATAAAAATTGCCTATTAAGTTTATGGATGTTTCTTTTTGCAAAGTGAAAAAAGAACCAAGGAATTGGTTGACACTAGCGAATTCGCTACTTCGGTCACCCGTCTTCGGTCTTCTGTCGGGTAAAGCAGAGAAAGTTAGGGTACTGCATCAATTAGCGTAATATCTACACATTCACATGTCTTTCGGCATGGTAAGAGGATCTTACCAATGGTCCTGACTCTACATATTTCAATCCCCTAGCCAATCCTTCTTCTCTATACTCGGCGAAAAGGTCCGGGTGGATAAATTCAGCCACTTCGATGTGCATTTTGGTAGGCTGTAGGTATTGCCCCAGTGTTAGGATATCACAGCCATGTTCTGCCAGATCATCCATTGCTTTGAACACCTCTTCTTTTTTCTCTCCCAATCCTAGCATAATACCAGTTTTGGTCCTCTTGCCATATTCTTTTGTCAACTTGGTTTGTTCAAGTGAACGGGCATATTTTGCCTGAGGGCGAACTCTTCGGTAAAGACTTTCCACAGTTTCCATATTATGTGAAACAACTTCCTGCCCTGCGCTGATCATTCGGTATAGTGCATCCCAATTTGATTTGACATCTGGGATAAGAGTTTCTATGGTGGTTTCAGGAGAAAGCTCTTTAGTTTGAATTACTGTTTGATACCAGATTTCAGCCCCTTTGTCTTTCAACTCGTCACGGTTAACAGAAGTCAATACAGCATGCTTTACACCCATGAGTTTGATTGCTTCAGCTACTCTTCTTGGCTCGTCGGTGTCATACTCTGGCGGTCTGCCAGTAGCTACAGCGCAAAAGGAACACGAACGTGTACAGACATTCCCTAAAATCATAAAGGTTGCAGTACCGGCTCCCCAGCATTCGCCCATGTTTGGGCAATTGCCGCTTTCGCAAATCGTATGAAGCTTGTGCTCATCTACCAGTTTGCGGACTTTGGCGTATTCTTTTCCTACGGGAAGTTTTACTCTAAGCCAATCTGGCTTTTTTCTTCGGGTAGCTTCTTCGGAAATTACAGGTAATTCGATCATTGATTTCTGATTTGATGCAAAGGTAAGTCAGGCAAGGGCAAAACCCAAGTTGACTTACTGTCTGAACCCGTAGAAAAACGTGAAGTAAACTGATTGGAATAGCTGACGATTTTCTGTAGTTGGGATCAGAGGAATTTCTTTGGTAAAACCCTCGAGCATATAACCAAGTTCCAATCCTGTTGCATTTGAGCGAAAAACTCCAAATTCAAAGGATAATGCAGCCTTAAGATTGGCGCCAATAGCAAACTCTGATTGCCCTATTCCTTCGAAAAGACGACCTGTGCCTAAAATATTGAATCGACTTTGGTGAATTTCTGGATCGTATTGCTCGCGTACAGTTTCTACTCTGTTCAGTGCATATTCTATGTAATAAGGAGCAATGAGCCCGAATGTTGGCCCAACAGCCGCAAGCGCTGAAACTTGTACACCTTGATTTGGTGCTTTTTTGAAGAGGATTATTTCACGACCATATTGTGGTCTGATCGAATAGAGGTAGTTAGACTTACCGAAAATATAGCTGTTGCCCAGAACGGTATTGTATCTGATTTCCTTTGGGTTCTTCACATTGGAAAGTTCCACAGCCCAAAAGCTAAACTGTGTATCGTCCAATCGTGTACCTACTTTGAAGACTATACCACCGATTAATCCTCCATTCGTGTTCTTGTTTAAGCCAAACATGTATTCCTTATCATATTCGTAATTGCCTATGTCTTCTCTTTGGGCAAAAGAATCAATGGAAAAGGTGAGTAATAACAGCGGTAAAATGAATTTCAGTTTGTTCATTCGGGTTGGTCGAAAATATAGCCCTATTTTTGGGTGTTAGTATTTTAACTGATTTTAAAAATAAGAGTTTATGCCCACTATAAAAAGTTCATATTTAGGGAATTTGAGAACAGAGTCTGAGCACCTGCAGTCAGGTACCCAATTACTTACCGATGCTCCTGTTGATAATAATGGAAAAGGCGAGAAGTTTTCTCCTACTGATTTGGTTGCTAGTGCTTTAGGAAGTTGTATGGTGACGATTATGGGCATTGTCGCAACTAGAGATTCTGTATCTTTAGATGGCTTAACTTGGGAAGTGACTAAAATAATGCAGTCTAATCCTCGAAAAATAAGTGAAATCCTTGTTGATTTTCACTGGGAAAATCCAATTAATGATGCTGCAATGATCCAAAAATTGAAAAATGCAGCCAAGACTTGTCCAGTTGCTTTGAGCTTAGATCCAGAGATTAAGCAGACGCTGAAGTTTGATTTCTGAGTAATCTAAGTATACGACAACAGCAATCTATGATTTGTTAGACTTTAATTGGAGAGCCACATCGGTCTTCTAGCTAGTATTACAAAGAAGTTTAGATTGCTGTTATTATCAATAAGTAAACTATAGAATATAAACCCACCCAACATGAGTTATTTATTTGAATCCTTTAAGGGCTGGAAAAGCTATTGTGAAGAGAAAAACATATCGCTACCTGAGTCGGTAATTGAATATGAAGTAGATCAGAAAAATGGCACACAAGATCAGATAAAAGCAGGTCTTTTGCAGGCGTATGGAGTAATGAAAGATGCTGTGAAAACTGGTTTGGAGGAGGAAATGACATCCCGTTCTGGAATGATCAACAATGGTGCGAAGAAAGTATATAATCATCCACTTTCAGTGCTTTCTCCGGAGTTTCAAAAGCTAATTTCTAGAGCATTAGCTGCCAAGGAAGTTAATTCTTGTATGGGAAGGGTAGTTGCAGCACCTACGGCAGGGGCGAGTGGGATATTGCCAGGAACTTTGGTTACGCTACAGGAAATCCATGATTTGACTGATGAGCAGATTGTTGAGGGACTATTGGTAGGAGCAGGAATTGCACTGATTATAGAGGAAAAAGCGAGTTTGGCAGGTGCTGTGGGAGGATGTCAAGCCGAAACAGGCTCAGCTGCAGCTATGGCATCTGGAGCAATCGTTTATTGCTTGGGAGGAAATACTGATCAGATTTTCAATGCTGTGGCAGTGACTATTCAATGCATGTTGGGATTGATATGTGATCCAGTGGCAGGCTTAGTAGAAGTACCCTGTGTGGTTAGAAATGCAAGTGCAGCAGCCATTGCTTTCAGTTCTGCTCAGATTGCTTTAGCAAATGTAAGTGCTGTCATCCCTGTAGATGAATGTGTGGAAGCAATGGGTGAAGTTGGAGCTTCAATGGAAAGTCGCTACAAGGAAACGGCTCTTGGAGGATTGGCAGCTACTTTGACTGGACAGGCTATTTCTGAGCGGGTTCTGATAAAAGATATAGAAATATTACCTGATGATGAATTAGAGCAATAAGCTTTGGACAAAAGGAACCGCTAAAATTTTATCTATAGTTAGGCAAATGATTATTGCCCATAAACATGCACTCCAGAGCATATGCATGTAAATGTGTCTTTTTTTGACTCCAAAGGAAACCATGATCAGTGTCCCTCCGACAGGTGTAAATAAAAGAGGGGTAAAGAATGCAATTCCTATTTCACCGTATTTTCTCCAAAGATGAACTATTCGTCTATTTTTTGTGGAGAAGATCAACTTTGGTTTTTTCTGGAAATTACCTTCGAAAAGAGCCTTTATCTTTGATCCCAGAAGTGTAAAAATCATTACACTTGTCATCATTCCTGCAATAGTGATCAAGATATTCTCAATTGTAGAATAGCCTGCGGCAGAGCCTAAAACAGGTCCAGCTAGAAATTTAAACCAAGCTAGAAAGTAAATTCCGAGAAGGGTTAGAATATTCTCGATCATAGAAGGAAGAACAAGTAGGCAGCATAGCTAAGCAATAGTAGCGAGCCTTCAACTTTTGAAACTCTCATCTTCGTACGCATGAGCACGAATAAGAACAGCGTAATCCCAAGCATCCAAAGGAAATCTGAATCGATAAATTCTTGTGATACTCCGATCGGCTTAATGATCGCCGTAAGGCCGATTATGGATAGAATATTCATGATATTGCTACCTAAAATATTCCCTAATGCTAAATCCGTTCTTTTGGATAAAGCGGCTATAATTGAGGTGATTAGCTCAGGAAGACTAGTTCCAATAGCGATGATAGTAACTCCAATTATTCGTTCGGAAACCCCGAATTCTCTGGAGATTTTTACGGCATTTGTCACCAATAGTTCTGACCCAAAATATAATCCTAAAACGCCTCCAAGAAATAATGCAATGGAGGCAAACCAAGAGTAATTTTTCACCTGTTCTATTTCCTCTTCTACTTCCGTATTATCCACCAACTCTGATGTAGGGCTTTTGAAAAGGAAGATATTAAATCCAATAAATAACCCGAACAACAAGATGCCTTCCCAAATTCCTATAAGTCCATTGTAACTTAAGCCATAGAAGAGAATTGAAACTAATAAGGTCACCAAATAGTCAAAGCGGATATGGCTTTTTTTGATCAAAATGGGATAGAAAATACCACTTATTCCGAGTACTAGGGCAATATTGGCAATATTAGAACCAATAACGTTCCCTATAGAAATATCACTATTGCCTTTCAAAGCAGCATTGACGCTTACTAATAACTCTGGCGCTGATGTGCCAAATGCAACTACTGTCATTCCGATCAAGCCTGCGCTCATGCCTAGCTTTACAGCCATTGCGGAGGCACCGTCTACGAGTATTTTTCCACCATATAACAAAATAGCCAAGCCAAGAAATAATAGAAAGTATGGGAGCATGGAGTGATTAAAGTTTTGGACCAAAAGCAAGATCTCCTGCATCTCCTAGCCCAGGAACGATGTAGGATTGGTGGTTTAATTTTTCGTCAATTGCACCTACCCAAAGTGAAAAAGAGCAAGAAATATTTTCTTTGATGTAATCGATGCCTTCGGGAGCAGCAATGACTGAGGCTATATGAATATGTTTGGGTTTGCCATGGGTAAGTAGGGTAGTGATAGATTCTACTATTGATTTGCCCGTGGCAAGCATAGGATCGGCTAGGATTACGATCTTTCCTTCTAAACTTGGGCTCGCGTGATAGCCTAGTTGGACCTTGACTTCTCCTGCTGTACTTTCATCTCTGAATGCCCCAATAAACCCACTTTCCGCTTTATCGAAATAATTTAAGAAGCCATTATAAAATGGTAACGAAGCTCTCATTACTGAGATAATAACTGGATTATCTGTAGCTGTGAACACCGAAGTTGAAGTGAGTGGAGTTTGTATGCTCTTTTTGGAATATTCGAAAGACTTTGAAATTTCATAGGCTAAAATTTCACCCATTCGCTCTAAGTTTTTCCGAAATCTCATTCTATCGTCCTGTGTGAGTACATCTCTCATTTCGCTCAAGAAATGATTTGCCAAGGAAGGAGTGTCAGATAAAACAAACATGCTGCGAAGATAAAATAAAAACCCGGCTCTTTGGGAACCGGGTTTTTGTAAAGTTTGAAATAATAGTTATTTCACTTCAAAGCTAGCTCTTCTAGCCATTTGCCTAGCATCGGTAGATGATTTGTCTACGCTGGTGTCCTCACCATAACCTTTGAATGAAAGTCTTGAAGCGTCAATTCCACTGGCAATTAAGACATCGTATACAGACTTAGCTCTTTTCTCAGAGAGTTTCATGTTGTAATCTTCAGGGCCTAGTTCGTCAGCATATCCTTTGATTTCAACACTTAAGCCAGGATTCTTTTTTAAGAAGTTTGACACATAGCTGGCGGAGCTAGTTGAGTAATCGAGAGGTTTAGCGCTATCAAAAGCATAGTAGACATTCACATAGCCGTCATTAATCGCTTTTTTGAAAAAATCAACTTGTTCTTTTATCTCTTCTACTGGACATCCATTTGTAGAAGATGGGCCAGGAATGAAAGGGCATTTATCTAGATGATCAGGAGTTCCATCACTATCAGAGTCCATCGTTACTCCTGAAGTGTTCACTCTTGCTCCAGCGGGTGTATTTGGCTCTTTGTCCAAGTAATCAGGAATGCCATCGCCATCCGAGTCTTTCAACATGTCTTTGATACCATTGATTTCAGAAGCAAGCTCTGCTTTTGTTGCATATTTATCAGCAGCGATATACCAATCTGCATGCTCTTCATTTTTTCCAAGGTAGAAATTAAGTCCTAGGGTAGCCGTCCACCAAGTTCCTGTGGCATGTCCATTAGGCACTTCTGGCAAGTCCGGTCTGCCAGGTGAATTGAATTCATTTCCATCAAAAGTATATCTTTGACGACCATTGATAATTACCGCGGTATTACCAGCTAAAGAGATTCTGTTTGATATTTTATAAAGTAAAGCAATACTCGAATTAATAGAATAGACTTGGTCAGGATTAAAGTCTATTATATCCTCTGGTCGGGCCTCGTGTTTGAGATACCCTACACCTGGACCAAAAGTCATTAAGGCTCCGAACTTTCTGGTAAATGATTCCCAGTTCATTATCCGAGATAAATTAAAAACGCCTTGAAAACTAACGTTTACATACTTTGTGCTAAATTCAGGACTCTCATCTTTAAACTCGGAGAAGGACCCAAAACCACCATCAGCTTTTAAACCGAATTTTTCATTGAGCATGTAGCGTACACCCAAATCCAGATGACCTAAATTTAATGTTGGAGATAGATACCCGGGAGTAATTGGTCCCATAGGTTTATTGAAGCCAGCATTTGCTTCTAGAGACCAGCGATTGAACTCACTTTGCCCAATTACAATATTTGCTAGCCCTAGAAGAATCAGGGTAAGTAACTGTTTTTTCATTTGATGAAGAGGTAATTTTAGGATGATTTGGCAAATCAACGCAAAATCTATGCTCAATTCAATAAATTTTGACAATAAAAAAGCCTGGAATGGACCAGGCTTTAGGGTAAAGTTATTCTTCTTCAGGCTTGTGCTCCTCCTTCTTTTTTTGAGGTTCTATTAGGTCATCACCTTTCAAATAGGTTGGGAGATTCAGTCCTGCCATGTTAAAGAGTTCATTTAATGGAGGTACAGTTTTCATCATTCCTGATACAAAATTAGCTGTGGATCCATTTCCGTTTTCACCTTGGCCGGAATCCCAAACGGTGATCTTATCAATCTTGATATTTTTGACTGCTTCCACTTGAGTTTTTACTAATTCAGGTAATTTCTCAATCAAAAGAAGCTGGAAGGCTTTGGTAGGATCTCCACCTGCTGCACTTACCACTTCACGGTAACCTTCCGCTTGTTTGGTCAATATTTCGTAAAGGCCTCTTGCTTCTGCGTCCATCTTGGCGAAGATAGCGTCAGCCTCGCCCTTGGCCTGTTCTCTGATTCGCTCTGCCTCGGCTTGGGCATCTATGATTGCTCGTTGTTTAGCGATTTCTGCCGGTACGACAATGTTAGCATTCTGAGTGGATCTTTCTCTGTCGGCTCTAGCAGTTTCAGCTTTTTGCTCCGCGAGATAGGCTTCTTCGAGTGCTCGGGCACTTTGCACTTTTTCTGATGCCAAGGCAATTCTTAACGCTTCTGCTTCTTTTTCTCGTCGCTGAGCATCAGACTGAGCAATGGAGATTTTAGCTTCGTTTTCTCCTTTGATTGCGACGGCGTTTGCTTCGGAAGTTTTTACTCTGGTATCCCGCTGAGCCTCAGCTTTACCGATACTCTCGTCCTTGGCTGCTTCCGCGATGCTAACTTCTCGGTTTTTATTGGTAATAGCTATTTTCACATCACGATCACGTTGGGTGTCTGCAATCTGAACATCCTTTTCACGATCCGCGAGCGCCTTTCCCGTTTCACCTATTTTTTCTTGCTCAGCAACTGAGATCTTTGCCTCGTTGATTGCTTTTGCAGCAGCTTCTTTACCTAGGGCTTCAATGTATCCAGACTCGTCTTTGATATCCGTCACGTTGACGTTGATCAGCTTCAAACCGATTTTCTTGAGCTCACTGTCTACATTTTTAGAAATGCTTTCCAAAAATTTATCCCGATCAGAGTTGATTTCCTCGATAGTCATGGTAGCGATCACCAAACGCAATTGGCCAAAAAGAATATCCTTAGAAAGCTCCTGAATTTGCTCATGGGCCAATCCTAACAAACGCTCAGCGGCGGTATTCATCGTATCTGTATCCGTTGAAATCGCAATTGTAAACCTACAAGGAACATCCACGCGGATATTTTGACGGCTAAGTGCATTAGTCAAATTAGCTTCGATGGAAATCGGCTTCAAATCAAGGTATGCATAATCCTGAATAACAGGCCAGATGAATGCTCCGCCTCCGTGAATACAGCGTGCGGATGTACCTCCAGTTTTACCGTATACAACTAGGATTTTGTCTGACGGGCAGCGTTTGTATCTTGAAACAAGTGCTAGAATGGTCACGAAGGCGACAATGGTCGCAACGACGATCAGTATTAATGGATCCATGAATGAATTGAGTTAAAGCTTTTCTACGATAAGGATATTGCCACTTTCTACCCGCTTGATTCTTACGGTGGCGTTGGTTTCTATTTTGTCTTGTTCGGTCATGGCATCAATTTCACGCACAGAGCCATTTAAACTGACCATGATTTTACCTTTTCCCTGCATTCTGCCGGGGATAGCTAGGTAGACATCGGCTATTTTATTCAGCGTTTTTTCCAGGCGAAAAGTATTGTCTTCTCCGAGTTTTTGGATTTGCCTAATGATGACAAAAAAGAAATATACAAAGGCAAAGCCTACGGCTAAACTGACTACTATTAGAAGTGTGGTATTTGGGATAAGTTTGTAAAATGAAATCCCTGTCCAGCTAAAACCAAGCAGGAAATTAATCAAGTTACGAAAAGAGAACATCTGAAATGGCGCTTCTCCACCGTCAAAATCACCATCAAAATCAGCTTCCAAGCCATCTGAACCTCCAGATCCGACAAAAGTCAAAATCGTCTGCAGCACAAATATCAAAGAAACCGGTATCGCGATATACCAGAAGAGTTTGAGTTGTGGATCTAATCCATCTAAAAATTCCATGTTCTGTTGAGTTAGTGCCTGCTTTGACAGTCTCAAAATATTAAAAAATATCTAATTACTAATTTTTTATTTTAGAATAATTAAACACGAATTCAAACCTTGATTGTGTGAGCACTGAAAGTCATTTTCTTTAAGGTTCATCAAACCAAAAACTTCAGAAAGTTTACTTCTGGGATTTCAAAATGTTTAATTAATTACACTGTACAGTTTTTTCAAGTTTACTGAGGTCAAATCCTTTCTCTTTGACTCTCTGCAAAATGCCATCATAAGTCGCCGAATCCATTTCTTGAGTTCTTGATAAAATCCAGAGGTAATCTCTATTAGGATGACCAACTACTGCATAGGAATAATCTTTGGCCAGATCGATGATCCAGTATTTTCCCTTGAACGGCCAGAAGAATTGAACTTTAAGCTTTGCATTGCCTGATCCATCTTCTACAAAAGCTTTGGCAGTGGAGGTTTTTGTTTTTCCTTTTGCCGGAAGATTACAACTGTTTTCTACATGGATAGTACCATCCTCGTTCGGTGTATAAGTGGCTTTGGTACAGGTGCATCCTTTCTGAAAAAATTGTGGAAATGAAGCGATTTCGTACCATTCGCCTGCATATTTTTCAAGATCCACGTAAGGAACTGTCTCTAAATCTTGCGCTTGAGTGTTATGAGAAAGAAACATAATGCCTGCTGCGGCCAGTATTGGCATTGCCAAGGCAAATTTTTCTGATTTGTTTAAAGTTCTCATGTTAGGTTTTAGTTGGTTCGATTAAGATTAAATGGTGCAGTATTCCTGTTATTGTAGCCGTGAATACTGACTGCGACGAACAGCATTAAGGCTCCGATTAGTGCCGTCCATTGGATAGCGGGAATGCTTTCCCAATGTCTGACGGCAATGGCTATTAAAGCCCAAATACCTACACAAGCAAATTCTCTCAGGTTTCTAGTGGCGATCATAAACAGATTTACCACTACAGCTACGATGATCATGATTATCGCCCAGGTGATTTCGGTGATTCCACCTGTCCAACCGGTTTTGGCTAGATATGCCGAAATATTCGCAATGGTAGCCACCGCAATCCAACCGCTGTAAAGAGCGATAGGCCACCATAGCCAGAAAATAATAGACCGGGGAGCGTCCCACCGTTCCATGTTTGTATTCAGAATGACAATGAGTAGTGAAGTAAGAATTCCCAGCATCACAATGACGCTGAGTCCTGTGTATTCCAGGAGCCACATATAGATCCAAAGTCCATTTCCTATATTGGCCATGATCAAATATGGACCAATTTGCGAGAGGAAGTCAGAGTCTTTTTCAGTACCAAATGCACTTCGGATAAAGAAAACAGCCTGTGCAAGCAACGCCAAAAAGATCAATCCCCAGATGGAAAATGCATATCCGGCTGGAGTGAAGAGGTTTTCATAATCTGCACTCAGCGAACTAACGGTATTTCCATTGAGACCTTTTGCATTCACCCAATAATTCCAAAAGATGATTGCCAGCAGGACGATCAAGTTGAGAATAGCGTATGCTTTATGTGATTTTTTCATGTGATTAATGATCAACTTTTTTAAGTTGTTGAAGTAGGGTAGGGATGAGTTCAGTTACGGTAGGATGGGTTTGAACTGAGTTCATGAGCGTTTTGTAGCTCAGCTTCGAATACATGGTAGTCAAAAACGTACCGATGATTTCATCGCCGCCAGTGCCAAAAACTGCGGCTCCCAATATTTGCTCGCTGTCAGCATCTACGATTACCTCCATTTTCCCTTGAGTTTCTCCTTTTTCTTTTGCCCTCGAAATATCACTCATGGGCATACGGGCAAATAATAAATTCTTTCCTGACTCCTTTGCCTGCGAAAGCGTCATCCCTGCTCTACCGAGTGGTGGGTCGATGTATAAGGCATAATTGGTAATTCTATCATCCAGTGTCCGCTTCTTTTCTCCTAAAAGCTGATCTGCCATAATTTCAAAGTCATTGTAGGAAGTATGAGTAAATGCGCCTTCGCCATTGCAGTCTCCTAAAGCATAGATTCCTTCTACGTTGGTTACCAGTTTGGAATTGACTTCTACATATCCGTGGTCATCAATTATCAATCCCGCCTTTTCCGGTTTGAGCAAATCAGTATTAGGGATTCTGCCTGTTGCAAGGAGAACGTGTGAACCACTGACTTTTTTTTCTTTCCCGTCTTTTTCGAAAGTAACCGTTATGCCTCCAGATTTTTTATTCTTGCCCTTCATGCATTTGGCACCGCAGATTACTTTTATTCCCTCTTTTTCTAGTACTTCACGGACTAGTTCGGAAGTGTGTTGATCTTCTTTTGAAATCAAGTAATTCCCCATTTCTAAAATAGTCACTTTAGCGCCTAGTCGTTGGAAGATCTGAGCGAATTCCAGCCCGATGTAACTACCCCCAATCACGATCAAGTTATCAGTGACTTTGTCAAGTTGAAGAATGGAGGTGTTTGTTAGGTAATCCACGTCGTCAAATCCCTCAGGAATTCTTGCTCGAGCACCCACATTGAGAAAGATTTTATAAGATTTCAATACTCTCGAACCGACTTTTACCCTGGTCTTGTCAAGGAATGAAGCTGTCCCCCTTATCATCGTGACCTGAGGTGAGTCTGCCAGAGCCTTTCTTATTCCAAGTCTAGAATCTGTCACAAGTTTGTCCTTTCGTTTCTTGATCGCTTTTAAATTGACTTTGGGCGATTTGGGCACTTCGATTCCCAGATTATGAGCATTGGAAATTGCCCATGCAGCTCTTGCACTTGCTACATAAGCTTTCGTTGGTGTGCATCCTGTATTAACACATGTTCCGCCTAAAGCGCCTTTCTCAACTATTGCAACTTTCCATTTTTCCTTGGCTAGCGCCAAAGCAAGGGGATTCCCTGCCTGGCCAGAACCTATTATGATGGCATCAAAAGTTTCTACTCTGTCCTCTATCATGGGTTAAAAAGTTTGATAAATGAATTTTGTTTCTCTAAAAGTTACAAACAGAAAGCCAGACACAAAAAAAGGAGCCTGATATTCATACTCCCTCCCAAGAAGTATGTTTGTTTTCTTAGATTTTTGAAATTATCCAATTCCTTACGTTTCCATGAAATTCATTGATAGCCTTGGTGTGGAAGTAGGGATAAATGACCTTGTCCCGGAACCAAGAGCCACTTCTATAAAATGTTTTATGCGAAACTTGTGTTTTGCCATTTGGTAGTGACTTGAATCGGATGAACTGGGAGCCTTCAGATTTGGAGTTCTCCAAATAGCAGATTCTAATCAGCTTTTTCGCTTTATCTATTTCCATTACTTCATGACCCACTTGAAGTTTTATGGCTCCATTGAATACATGTAAATTCAAAATGAGGACTTGTCCTTTACCCATTCCGCCAGTATAAACCTGTCCGGGGAAAACCTCTTCTCCGGTTTGTCTGGAATACAAGTGATGAAAATGTATCATTCTCCCGCTCCATGCTTTTTCAGGTGAAATATTTATGTAGCTATCCCAAACTGTGTCAAAATCCTGTTCATACATGTAGGTCTCCAAATGTTCATGATAGTTGGGATCTGTATCTTGATAGCAAATGGAGCGTAGCTTCGCAAAATCTAGTTCTGAATTACGGCTCTTCTTTTCGGTGGTTTCTTGCATGAGGTATTACTATTCGTTTTTGCGAATTAGTTTCAAAGAAAACAAATGTCCCTCTATCGAACAATCGTTTGGTGATAGGAGGAAGAATTGATTGGTCGATAGTAATTTTTTGAAGCAGTCAGGAGACTGCATTGCCATAGTTCAAAGCTCGCCTGGCGAGGACTTCAACGAAATGAGTTGTGTCCTCTGCGAAACCCTCCGTGCTCACCGTGGTTAAAAAAGACTTTCAGAAAAAAAGGAGCTTTTTACAGCTCCTCTCAGATTAAAATGCTCTTTCTTCCAGATGTTCATCTAGATCAATTTTATCAATTCCTTTAGACATCCATTCAGGAGCTTTTTCTCCTTTGAGATGATGATCAAAGAACTCCATCATTCGCACCGAGTAATCCTTTCTGTTTTCCAGTTTACCTAGCCCGTGATTTTCTCCTTTGTATTGCACCAAAATCACTGGTTTTTTCAATCTTCTCAAAGCTGAGTAATATTCAATTCCCTGAGTGAAGTCCACAGCACCATCCTTGTCATTATGTAGCATCAAAAGTGGAGTGGTTACATTTTTCACATGATAGACTGGGCTGTTTCGCTCGTATGCTTCCCAGTTTTCCCAAGGTCCTCCGGTAAATCTACCCTGAGATGCTTCGAAGATAGACATGTTTCCTCCTCCTGAATTCCAGTAGATCAAATCATACATGGAAATCATATTAGTCAAAGGTGCGCCCGCAGCAGCTGCTTTGAACATATCGGTCTGAGTGATCAGGAATGAGGTTTGATATCCACCCCACGAGTGACCGTGAATACCGATATTTTCCTCATCAATCACGCCAGTCTCAATAGCAGCTTTTACCCCAGGGATAACGCACCAAACCGCCGACATGCCAGGATCATCCATTGTGTAAACGATATCTGGAATAAATACGGCAAAGCCATTACTTGTGTAAACATTCGGGTTCCAGCCAGTTCCGCTAAAGCCAGGGTTTGTCCAGTTGTGACGAGTCTGGGAGAGCTTTTCATAGTAATATACTACTGTAGGATATTTCTCCCCTTCCACATAATTGGCAGGAAGGAAAAGCGCTCCCTGAAGCGAGTCTCCTTTATCTGAAACATAATCAACCAATCTAGTGCCAGCAGACCAAGCATATTTATCTGCTTTTGGTGCGTTTTCAGTCACTTTTGTTGGCGATGAAAGAGATGCATCTGCTGTCAAAATTTGAGTTGGTGTATTGAATGTTTCCTTACTAAAGAAATACACATCCGCATTTTCTGCTTTTCTCAAGGAGCCAATACTCGCATCTTCCCAAATCAGAGATTTTGCGCCTGGCTCCAAACCTTTTTTGGAAGCATTAATTACAGCAATCCCACTTTTCTTAGTCCATTCACCGTAGGTTCTTATGTAAAGAGGCTTGCTGAGATTGATGCCTTTTTCATCCGGATCCAAAGAGAATCTGTATTGATACCTGATCTTTTCTGTTCTGCCATTTTGGGTAAGATTCACAGCTTCACCCTTTGCCGTCACTGGTACTTGCCAGATGTCCCAACCGTCATTCAATAACACATATTGGCTATCACTGCTCCAACCCAGAGAACCCTCCAAAGGCTTTTTCACGTTGTGATCGTCATCTTCATTTACGAAAGAAACGGGTAAGCCAGCAGTCAGATTAGTCTCCTCGCCTGAGGCTATGTCGTAGCTGTAATAGTTGCCATCGTAGCCATAAATTAGCTTTGTGCCGTCGGTAGAACCACGAGGGTAGGAAGAATATCCCGGTAAGTAGAAGTTGGTGAAAAGTGTCTTTTTCTCACCTGTCATGAGATCTACTATGTAGAAATCCTGGTAATTCTGTCCGTCAAGATTACTTTGAAGTTCATAAGATTGATTATCAGATCCTACCGCATATTTCTCCTTATCCAAAATACTTAGACTGCGCATGCTGCTATCCTGAAGCTGAATATGCTTGCCGGTGGCCACATTGTACATCGCATAGAAACTGTAGTTTTTATCCTGGTTTTCCAGCACTTGCTGACGGGATTGAAGACGGCTGTCGTTCCAATGCCAAATGGTCATATCAGGCTTATCGGCATCGTTGTCTTTGGGACTTACTTTCCCTGAATCCAACTTCGAAAGTGCTTTTTTCAAGTCAGCTATGGAATTCATCGAAGTGTCAGCCATGATTCTTTTCATCGCTTCCGCCTCTGCCATCTTCACAGAATCCTTATCCAGTTCTTTCTTTACCTCTTCTTTTTTGGCTAAAACCAATGGATGAATTCCGTAAAAGAGTCTGGTCAAATCCTCTGACCACATCGGGCGACGATTTGGGCTGATTGTGTATTCTTTAGAAAATCCAGTGGAATCTTTCGCAGGATCATAAACAGCCACCTGAGGGCTGTTAAGGTTTTTCACTCCAACCAATTTGCCTTGGTCTTGCTTATACTTTTTGTCTTTGACCATTTTCAAAGCTGCAAATGCATCGCCTTTTTCAGTCCAGTTAAGAGACTTGTAAGAAGCTTTATCGGAGTCCAGCACGGTGGTACTATTACTACTCAGGTTCAATAAGTAAATGCCATTTCCAGATTGATTGGCAGCATCGACCGTATAGGCTAGGTAATTGCCGCTTTTGTTGAAAGAGAATTCCGCAACATTTCCGAAATTCTGAGCCTTCTTTGTATTCAGGTGATAAATCAACAAATCGGAACCTTTGGCATCTCCGCCTCCGTCTTTGGTCAGATTGATGGCCAGGTGCGAGGAAGCTTCTCCATTGAAAGAAAAGTTACTCACGTTTTCGAAGGTCTTTTTGTCTTCCTTATCGCTTGATCCTAATTTCATTAGTGTAACCTTGTCATGAAGCGGTTTTCCCTTTGACTTTTTATTGGCTTCTTTTTCCTTGAAAGTTGGATATTCTTTGAATGCTATCCACTTGCTATCCTCACTAAATTGAATGGATGGGTAGGAGGTAAATCCTATTTTAAAAGTTTGAGTGGAATCTGGGTCGCTTACATACTGAAGGATCACTTCTCCATCTGCTTCAAGAGCAGTCACCCCATAGGCAACCCATTTGCCATCGGGAGAGATTTGGAAAGTGCCTGTGTTCATGGATTTCCAAGTGGGAATATCCTTCCAAGAAATGGGCTTTGGAGCTTCATCTTGAGCATTTGCCAGGTGAAATACCAAGCAAAAAAGCCAGAAAAATGTAAAGAGTTTTTTCATCTGTTTAAAATTGTTTTTTAGCGGTCATATGGAATCTCGCATGGGAAATAATCATCCCAGTGTGTGACTCTTGAGTCATGCCTGTCTGCCTCAGGCAGGCTCGATTTCATGTGATTTTTTATTTAAGAATGTAAAATAAGTTTTTTTGATAGAACTAGGGTGTCAAATTGATAGATCATCAAAAATGCGTGATGAAAAAGTAGATTATTGGGTTTTGAGAAAGCAAAAAGTCCCAAATCTTCCGATCTGAGACTTTCTGAAAATTGCAAACCGAATAGTTGAAACGTCGTTTTCTTTAACCGACAACCGACAACCGACAACCGACAACCGACAACCGACAACCGACAACCGACAACCTACTTTTTATATACCACTTTTCCCCCCACTACAGTCATAGCTACTTTGGTATTCAAAATTTCATCTTCCGGAACTTCCATGATGTTCTTATCAAAAACCGTGAAATCAGCTGCTTTTCCGACTTCTATCGACCCTTTGAAATCTTCTTCAAACTCGGCAAAGGCGCCATCCAAGGTATAGGATTTCAATGCTTCAGCACGCGTCATTTTCTGATCTCCTTCGTAGCCTCCTTCTGGCATTCCTTCTAAAGTTTTACGAGTTACAGAAGCATAAAAAGATGGAATAGGATCAACAGGCTCCACAGGTGCATCTGTTCCGTTGGTTACTACAGCTCCGGTTTGCATCAGCTTTTGCCATACATAAGCACCGTCGACAATGCGTTTTTCACCTAATCTATCGATAGCCCAAGGACGATCTGAACTTAGGTGAATGGCTTGCATAGCAGCGATCACGCCCATTTCGCCGAACCTTGGAATGTCATCTGGATGGATATGTTGAGCATGCTCGATGCGGAATCTCAGTTTTTTGGAATCTGGATGGTTTGCAAAAGCAGCTTCATAACGATCAAGGATTTCCTGGTTTGCACGATCTCCGATCGCGTGTGAGCACACTTGAAAACCTGCAGGAATAGCTTTCTCTGAAACTTCAGATACCACTTCCATTGGCAAGGTCTCATGACCACGATGATCAGGTCTGTCTGAATAGTCTTCCAACAGCCATGCACCACGATTTCCTAGAGCGCCGTCACAGTTCAATTTGATCGAACGTACGGTCAACATGTGATCCGCGCTATCGATCATGGGGCCTTTTTTGTACCACTCTTCCAAAAGTGCAGGTTGCGTTCCTGTCAGCATCACATATTGGCGGACCGTAAGCTTGCCTTCGTTTTTGAATTTTTGGATTAAGTCAATTACATTTTGACCACTGCCAGCATCGTGAAAACTGGTAATTCCTTTTTCATTCAGTTCTTTCAATGCCAAAGTCAACGCCTCTTCCGCTCTTTCTGGAGTCTCCGCCGGGATCAATCTGGCCACAAGCCCTGAAGCTCTTTCGGAAAGTATACCAGTAGGATTGCCCAATTCATCGAGGATGATTTCACCTCCTTCTACTTCTCCTGGTCGCTCACCTTTCAGGTTACTGATTCCCGCAAGTTCAAGCGCTTTTCCATTTGCGAAAGCTGCGTGACCACTCGCGTGTCTCAAAAATACGGGATTGTCTGGGGAAACTTCATTGAGTTGATCGTTGGTCTGGAAGCCTTTTACCAGTTTTTCAGGCTTCTCTATCCATTTGTCCTGATGCCAGCCTCTACCGGTGATCCAGTCGCCTGGTTTAGCTTTGGCAACGGCCTCGGCCACTTTCTCGACCAATTCGTCGTAGGTTTTGACGTACATGAGGTCGAGCTCCAGTTTGTTATACCCAATTCCCATCAAGTGAGCGTGGGATTCGATGATACCTGGAGTCATGGTTTCACCATTTAGGTCGATGACCTCCGTATTTTCTGCTTTGTGTTTTTCGATTTCTTCTGCTGTGCCTACGGCCAAAATCATCCCGTCCTTTACCGCCACGGCTTCGGCAGTCGGCTGGGCTTCATTTACTGTATAAATGACACCGTTGGTGAAAATCAGATCAGCGGGTTCTGCTTGATCTGTTGAGCAAGAAATGAGGAATATCCCCAAGATTGCGAATAAGTAGATGTTTTTCATGGATTTATATTATATCCAAAACTACCCTATTTCAAACAATCCAAAAAGCCAGTCCTGTAATTAGCGCATCCAGATTTTGCGGGTTTCCTTGAATTTACCTTCAGATTCAAGGATTAAGATATAAAGTCCAGGAGTTAAAAATCCTGCTTGAATTTCCACTTCGGTGTTGGCGGGAAAAGTGATTTCACTCAGAAGCTCCTGTCCAAGTGAATTGATCAAAGTACCAGTTGAGGTTTTGTTCGTCAGAACTTTGATCGGTCCATCATTTGGGTTTGGGTAAACTTTGATTTGGTATTCGTCTTCGTTAGGATTGGATTCCTGAGTTGAACTTAAATAAATCAAACCACCAGCCCTAGTTCCCAAAACCAAATCTGTAGCACCACTAAAAGCTTCAGTAACTATGGTGATCCAAGTATTTCTACCCAAACGGGTTGGAAGGGTTTGATTTCCGATTTGTACCAAAACTTCCGAAATGGTAGCGGACTGCATAAAGTCCTCAATTTTGCTGATTACCCCATTTTGATCCACAGCATATAGATCAGGATTGGTTTTTTGCAGCACGGCAACACTTAGATTCCGGTTGGCAGGATTGTCAGCAAACCCTAAAAAGTCTGATTCTAAGAGTGTTGCTGTAAAATTGGAGAGATCAACCCCATACAAATCCAGACTCCCGTTTTGCGAAGCTACTAGCATCAGATCTTCATTTTCATAAGCGAAAAACTGAAGATAATCTCCCCGCTGGGGCTGATAGCCAGTGATGGTGATTGGTTGATAATCAGATTCCTCCAACTCATAAAGTAGCTGAGTTGGGATGCTTCCTTGTCTGGATATTCCAGTGATCAGGTGATGGTGTTTGCCTACTTTATCATTATATAAAAGTTTTTGAGCATCAATAAGTTTTAGGTTTTCAAGTGACTCATTGTACACGTCCACATAAGTAAACGCTCCATCTTCTAGAAAAAGCATGGATTCTGCGGCAATTACTTCTCCGTTTTTAAATTTATTTGAGATGATGAATAAGCTCCCATTTGACTTATTTCCAATGTGGAAAGGCTTAGCATTTTCTCCCAAATCAATCATCTGATTTTGTAAGAAATTAAAGTCAGTATTCCTCTCTGAATCGATTTTTACGATAGAATTGGCGAAATCTATCCCAAAATTGGAGGAGGCTTCACTTGTGTTTAAGGATACAAGAAGTTCCTCATCGATCAGTTGGCCAATATGGTACACTGGGAATTCCGGAAAGGCACCATAGCCTGGAAGAGTATTTGAAAAGTTCGTGAAAATCGGTTCGATAGTAGTCCCTGAATTGGGAAGAAAATAGAGGATATTACATTCATCACGACCTAAAACCAAGTCTTCAATTCCATCTCCATTAAAATCTTGATATAAAATAGAATGCCCGCCAGCATGCTCGATTCTGTTATTTTCATCCTCCAAATCCATTTTTGCTAATGGAGAACCTGAGCAAGTTTGACCGAAGGAAAGATCTCCGCAGCCACAAAACTCAAAATTTCCCCAATGACTTACTCCGAAAGCAAATCCGTCGATATCCGCTGATCCTTTTCGTTCCACACTCGTGTTTTTGTAAAACTCCATGTAGTCGCCTCCGGCAAAGTTGAAAATCACCAAATCCAGGTCTCCGTCCCCATCCAAATCCTGGATTAAAGGAGTGTCGAGGTTATTTGTTTGAATATTCCCGGAACCGTCAAGTTTGAGGAAATTTTGAGCAACTTCCCAAGAAATCTGATTGCCACTTGAGGTGTTTTTATAGGCTTTGATCCCTAAAGCCGTGGAAGTGAACAAATCCTTTTTGCCATCCCCATCAAAATCCGCCAACACGAGAAAACCATTGATGTCGTTAGGTAAGGCATAAGTTAATTCTGGCTGATGGATGAATTTTTCTTGGTCTTTTTTGAAGACCAAAAGCTGACGGGAATTGATATCCCAAGTCACCCATTCTTCATTGCCATCGTTAGTCAAATCGATCGTTTCAATTTGCGCAGCATTGATCCCTCCGGTAAATGGAGAGGGAAGGATAGTGTTGGCAAATGTGACTTGAGGGGTCTGATCTAAGCGAAAAATTTCTTGTGCATTCAGCTGAAAGCTACTGATGAGAAAAGTGAAAATCCAGAATTTGCGCATGGAATGGTGATAGCTAAGACAAATTAATACGGTTGTCCTTCTCCAAAGATGTGAATGATTCCTTTATTTTGGGAATTAATTCTTTCGAAAACGATGAATCTCTCCATTTTATATACTCTCTTCAAAAAATCAACTGGCGTAAGCACTGACACTCGCAAAATCGAAAAAGGCAATCTCTTTTTTGCATTGAAAGGACCAAACTTCGATGCGAATGCTTTTGCGCCAAAAGCGTTGGAAATGGGCGCTTCAGTAGTCGTTATTGATGATATAACCCATTTTGTTGAGGACGATGAGCGCTATTTTTTGGCAGCAGATTGTCTGAAGATGCTTCAAGATTTGGCAAATCATCATCGAAAGCAATTGGATATTCCGATCATTGGGTTGACTGGTTCAAATGGCAAAACAACCTCCAAGGAATTGATGAAGGCTGTTTTGAGTAAGAAATTCAAAACTGCAGCAACAGTAGGGAATCTTAATAACCACATTGGCGTGCCACTGACTTTGCTCTCAATTACTGAAGCGCACGAAATCGCGATCGTGGAAATGGGAGCGAATAAGCAGGGCGATATTGAAGAGCTTTGTTTGATCGCCGAGCCGACTCATGGTGTGATCACCAATATCGGGAAAGCGCATTTGGAAGGCATGGGAGGGCCGGAAGGTGTTCTTAAAACTAAGACTGAGCTATTCCAGTTTTTGAGAGAAAATCACGGAAAGGTTTTTATCAATTCTCAGGATCCAATCTTGTCCAATTTTTCAAAAAGATTCGAGGCACCAATTCTTTATCCTGCCAAGGGAGATTTCTGTGAGGTGAACTTTATAGATGCCAATCCTTTTGTGAAATTTTCGGTGGGAGGAGATGACTCAGTTTACTTAAGCCACTTAATCGGGGCTTATAATTTTGGGAATATCGCCACTGCCTTGACGATTGGGAAGTTTTTTGGCGTGGAAATGCAGGATGCTGTGGAGGCCATTGTAGCTTATCAGCCTTCTAATATGCGCTCTCAATTGGTAGAGAAGCGAAGTAACCTGATTATTCTGGATGCTTACAATGCGAATCCTTCAAGTATGGAGGTGGCCATTCGAACCTTCGGGACTATGACTGGCAAAAAGCACAAAATGCTGATTATCGGGGATATGTTTGAATTGGGAGATCATGCGGAATCTGAGCATGCTCGGCTAGGAGAAGTCATCAGCGAATATGAGATAGACAAGGTTTGTTTTACAGGTCAGTTGATAGTTTCAGCCTTGGCGAAGTATCCTAAGGCATTGTATTTCCCAGATCCTTTTTCATTCAGAAACTGGCTTCAGGACAGCAATTTGGAGGATTACCTGATTCTGATCAAAGGTAGCCGTGGCATGAAGCTGGAGGGATTGGTAGATTTTATCTAGACAGGTTCAATAGTCTAAAAACAATATATTCTTCTTTTTGAAATCAATTTCACCTATAGCCAGTTAACTTATTTCATCTTTTTATAATTTGATTTTCAATTGCCAGATGGAATCTCGCATGGTTGATAATTATCCAATTGTGTGAAGTTCTCGTCATGCTCGATTTCATGAGTTCAACCCTTAAATTCTGATATGATTATGCGTCCATACTTGCCTTTTCTTGCTGCCCTAGCCGAACATAACTCCAAAGAATGGATGGATGCCAACAAGAAATGGTATTTGGATACAAGGGCTGAATTTTTGGAAGATGTGGCAGTTTTGCTAAAAGGAATTGGCGAGTGGGAACCTGAACTCTTGGTGTTCAAACCCAAGGATTGTGTCTTCCGGCAAAATCGGGATATCCGCTTCTCAGCGAATAAACAACCTTACAAAACCAACTTTGGGGCCTATTTCTCTCCAAAAGGCAAGAAGTCCGAAGGTCCTGGTTATTACCTTCAGGTTCAGCCTGGCAACTCGTTTTTAGCTGGTGGAATCTGGATGCCTATGACTGAGACATTGAAAAAAATCAGAAAGGAAATCGATTACTCTGGAGCTGAATTGGCGAAAATTGAAAGCAACCCAGTATTCAAATCTCAATTCGGGCAGATTGAAGGTGAAAAACTCAAAACCAGTCCCCGTGATTACGAGGCTGATCATGAGTATATTGATTATTTAAGGTTGAAAAGCTTCACGGTGTCTTCCAAAATTTCTGATGGAGATATTGAATCAGGTAATTTTATCAATATCACTTTAGAAGGTTTTCAGAAGATGAGACCACTTCAGGAATTCCTTTCCAAAGCAATTGAGGATGTTGAGGACGGATCAGGGCTTTTGTAGATTCTAAGTAGCAAGTATAAGGTAGCTAGATTAAAGTCTAGAGAACTGAGAGCCCAGATTCAAGAACCAAGATTCTAGAATCAGGAGCCAAGACTTTAGTGTCAAGAAGCTAGCTTTCTTAGCTGATATTAAATTTCAAATCTCTAATTTTTTCTAATACCGCTGCAACGCCATCCTCTTTATTGTGATGTGTGATCTCTTTAGCGACAGCTTTTACTTCCATCCGCGCATTGTCCACCGCGACTCCCCAGCCAACTGATTGTAAGAGATCTATGTCGTTGTAATTGTCTCCAAAAGCTACCACGGATTCCATCCCGAAATCATAGGCATGCTCCAGGATTTTCCTCAAGCCGGTGGCTTTTGAAATAGCTTTTGGTGCAATTTCCAGGTAGGTATCACTGGATCGATACAAGTGCAAATCAAGAGAATGCTCGAAATGTAGCTCACCAAAGAGCCATGCCATCTCATTCGATTCACCCATGCACATGACTTTGTGAGCGCCAGAATTATTCTTTGTCCAAAGATCAACCACTTCGTGACCAGGAAGCCAATCACATTGAACTTTAGTATTTTTCACTTCCCGCTGAGACCAATAATCATCTTTTTCCTCGTACCATTTTTCTCCCTGATACAAGCTCACATGAATATCAGTTTTTTCGGTTAGTTTAAGAATCTTTGCAACCAAGTCCACAGGAATGGTCACGTCCTCCAATACTTCTCCATCAGCACTTAGCACATAGCCACCATTGTAGGCAATCAAAGGTTGGGGGAAGCGGTTCAAGTCATGAAGCAAATGTCGCATGGCATCAGGCATCCGTGAACTAGCCAAAATCACCGGGAAATTCTCAGGTAAATCTGCCACCACAGCTTTGAGACGAGGTGAAAGATCGCGTACCGAATTGAGGAGGGTGCCGTCAATATCAGAGCAAAAAGCTTTTATCTGCATTAATCGAAGTCGGACCAGTTTACATCTTCAGCGAAATTAGCGAATACACCAAAGCCAATGACAGCTATAAAAATTATTACAAGGGCGAAAATGATAAGTTTCACGATCAGCTCAGCTTTAGCCCAGTTTGCCTTATCAGGATCTGTGTTTTTGTCTGTTGCCCATACGATGAGCATGATCAAGCCGATCAAAGGAAGGCGTTTTACCAAGACAGCGATTATCCACTCCCCAAGTGAGGTAGGCGGTTTCTTGTATTCGTTAGGTAATTCCATAAAGAATAGGTTGAGTTAAAAATCTTTCGTGTCAAACATATACTCCTGCATTGCCACATTTTCCGGATTTGTAGGGTCTGTTTGAATAAACTGTACGGTAATTTGTTGATAATCTTCAGCATTTTCAAAATCCCGTAGGTAAAGTTCTGCACATTTTCTTGCCAAAACCTCCGGTTGGTTTCCCAGAATTAATGGGTCTCCATTTTGTAATTTTAGGAAAATGGTGGAAATGGTCTCGTCATCGGTAGTCGACTTGCTGAGGTTGACATTCATCCCTTGAAAATTGCCGAGTCTCCTAATTTCCTCGGAAGGCATAAAGCCTTCGCCCATCATTGCTTCCATGCCTTTGAACGCAAATTTTGCGATGTTTTCAGGGTTACAGGAACAGGAACTGAAGGTTACTAGTAAAAATAAGACGATAAGTATTCGATTTCGCATTTTGGTTTCCAGTTGGGAAGTAAATCATGCGAATTTAAACAATCTTAAGTAGATCTTTTCGAAACGATCAAAACAGCACGTTTATCCGTTGCTTTGTGAGGGTTGTTTAGGTCTGGATATGGGATAGCATCGATCAGTTTGACAGTGTAATCTGATGTGGAGAACTGATTAGGGTATGCACTTACATTTTCATTGGTACTCAATTGCAAGTCTATATCTTTTCCATTTACCGTGAGTTTCCCTTCTACCACGATCATCCCTTCCCATATACAGACTGCATTTGCAGGACAGCGGGAATCCTGAACATCTAATAGTGTCAATGAAATGTTTTTAGGACAGTTTTGTATAGTTTCATCTATTGCTATTTCAAACTCTTTTCCAAGGTCGAAACCATCGCAATCAATACTGTCTTCACAAGAAAATAGTAGCGACGATGTAAGAAATACTACTAATAGACGATGCATTGAGATTCAGTTTAAATATGTTTCAAAAGTATATTTAATACGGATTTGAAGAAGTAAGTGCTACATAAAAGTTTCAGGAGTATTGAATTGGCCTAACCTAAAAAATAAAAAAAGCTCCACATTTCTGTGAAGCTTTAGTGGAGAATACCGGAGTCGAACCGGTGACCTCCACACTGCCAGTGTGGCGCTCTAGCCAGCTGAGCTAATCCCCCATTTAGGTTTGCAAATATAGACCTAGGTTTTTCCTACGCAAAAGAAATTTTACTCGGTAGCGTAATTAATTCGGGTCATGATACTACGGCCAAGAGTTACTTCATCAGTGAACTCTAGCTCACCCCCCACAGGAATTCCCCTCGCAATTGAACTCACCTGCACACCTTTTTCTTTTAGCTTTTTCGCCAGATAAAAAGAAGTGGTATCTCCTTCCATCGTGGCGCTAAGCGCTAAAATAACTTCTTTAATGGGTGCACTTTGCGCAGCTACTTCTACTCTAGAGAGCAAAGATTCTATTTTCAATTCCTCCGGCCCTATGCCCTGAATAGGAGAAATTACTCCTCCTAGCACATGATATTTTCCCTGAAACTGATTTGTATTCTCTATAGCCAGCACATCACGAATATCTTCTACGACGCATAGAAGCGAGCCGTCCCGACGATGGCTTATACAAATGCTGCACTCTTCCGCATCAGAGATATTGTGGCAGGTTTTGCAATATTGAATCTCTGTACGCATACGGGTGATCGCCAAAGCCAAAGCTTCGGTGTTTGCCTCGTGCTGCTTGAGAAGGTGAAGTGCTAGTCGAAGCGCTGTTTTCTTACCGATACCCGGGAGTCGGGAGATTTCGGTGACAGCATCTTCTATCAGTTTGGAGGGGAAATTCACTTAGGCGTAGTTGTGTTATTCTATTGCGGCTTGGATTCCGGCATCTAATATAGCCTCACACATAGGTTTTAGCTCTGTCATGCTGCCTTTTTTTACGGCACATTTCCCTCTATAATGAATGGTGATCGTGCATTGTTCCGCTTGCTCTATGTTATGCTTGCAAACTTTCATCAGAATCTTGATCACATGATCGAAGGTGTTGAATTCGTCATTGTACACGATCAGGTCGTTGGATTCAATATCTATCAAATCCTCCACCAGAACTTCTGATTCCTCAATGTATGGAAGTGGTTCGTTTGAATGATTCATTTTGCAAAATTAAGAATATTGGACAACTTAGCGAACCCACTTCAATACGATTTATGAATTCACAACTAGTTCTCCTGGTAATCTGTTGTTATTTTTTACTTCTATTTCTAATTTCTTACTTCACTTCTCGCAAAGTTTCTGCTGATACCTTCTTTACTGGAGACCGCCAATCCCCTTGGTTTTTGGTGGCTTTTGGGATGATAGGAGCCTCTCTTTCAGGAGTTACATTTATTTCAGTTCCCGGGGAAGTTGGCAATACTAACTTTTTTTACTTCCAAGTTGTTTTGGGCTATACGCTGGGTTATTTCGTGATAGCCAAGGTGCTTTTGCCGCTTTATTACCGATTAAATCTGGTTTCCATCTATTCATATCTGGATGATAGATTTGGCTTTTGGTCCTATAAAACAGGCGCATTTTTCTTTATTCTGTCCAGAACTTTAGGCTCATCGATTCGGGTTTTCCTGGTTGCAAGTGTACTTCAACTGATCCTTTTTGATTCCTTGGGAATTCCATTTTGGGTTTCGGTATTGATAACCGTTGGTTTGATATGGTTATATACTCATCGAGGAGGCATCAAGACGGTGGTTTGGACAGATACACTTCAGACATTTTTTATGCTTGCGGCTGTGGTGGTTTGCGTAATTATGGTCGGAAATGAGCTGAATTTCAATGGAGTTGGTGATTACATCAAGGCTGTTTCCGATGATTCACGCTCTCAGATTTTCAACTGGGATTGGAAAGCAGGTACGAATTTCTTCAAGCAGTTTATTTCTGGGGCTTTTATAACCATAGTCATGACCGGCTTGGATCAGGATATGATGCAAAAGAATCTGACCTGTAAGAATATAGGCGAGGCGCAAAAAAATATGTTCTGGTTTACGATCATTCTTGTATTCGTAAATCTCCTTTTTCTCTCATTAGGAGTATTATTATACCTGTATTCCGAGACTCAAGGTATACAGATTCCTTTAAAAACTGACGAGCTTTTCCCACTCCTTGCTACAGAGTATTTCTCTCCTTTTGCTGGGATCATCTTCGTGTTGGGAATCACCGCTGCGGCCTACTCCAGTGCGGATTCAACGTTGACAGCGCTTACTACATCATTTTGTATAGATTTCTTAGAGATAGAAAAAAGATACCCTGCGGAAAAAAGAGTCTCAGTTCGAAAGAAAGTCCACATAGTATTCACTTTTATCATGTTCTTGGTCATTATGGCTTTTCATGTAATCAATAACCAAAGTGTGATTAATTCTGTATTTGTGATTGCAGGATATACCTATGGTCCATTGCTTGGTCTGTATTCCTTTGGGCTTTTCACCAAATGGAAGGTGAAGGATAGGTTCGTTCCTTACCTCGCTGTCTTTGCACCAGTGTTGACTTTTGCGATAGCGTCTAATTCGGAGAAATTATTCTGGGGCTACAAATTCGGCTTCGAAGCTCTGATTTTGAATGGACTGATTATGTTTGTTGGGTTGTATTTGCTTCGATCTAATAAATCATAAAGCCAATTCCAACTCAGGATTCCAAAAAACCTTTTCGAAATTCTGGACTTTGTCTTTCACGACTTTTACCCCTTCTTTTTCCAGCAATTCCTGCATTTTGGTGGGTGTTTCGAAATGTCCTTTTCCGGTAAGCAACCCTTGACTATTCACCACGCGATGCGCAGGAACATCTGACATGGTGTGTGCCGCATTCATGGCATATCCGACCATTCTGGCACCACTTTTAATTCCCAAGTAATGCGCAATCGCACCGTAATTGGTAACTCTGCCACTAGGAATGAGACGGACTACCTGATAAACGAGATCGAAATAATTAGGCTTTTCGGGTTTCATTTGACCAGTTGATTAAGGCTTGGTTTACAGTTTTCTTGACGTTTTTCTCGATGATTTTCTCCCCGGATTTGATTGGGAATTGGAAGCGAACGATGATGCTTTCTGGTTTTCTCTCGATTATTGTTAATTGAGCGCCATCTATAAATACGTGATCAGAAAATTCTCGTAATGAATGACTTAACGCACTTTCAAGCTCATTCAATAAGATCGCAGAATAGAAAGGGATTTCTGAATCCAGGATTACCTGATGTGAATTATTTTTGGAGTAATTGACCACTTCAGAGGTAAGGGCGAGCGTGTTTGGGATAATGATAATTTCGCCAGTCTCAGTTTTCAGTTCCATATTGATCAGCGTAATATCTCTGATAAATCCCATGCTTTTTCCGATCAAAATCTTATCTCCAATCTCCAATTGATCTGAAAACATCATGATCAAACCGTTTACAATATTGGTAATGTAATCCTTCGTGAGCAATGCAATTGCTGCAGCCACGATTGTGATGCTTGTCAAAAATTCTAGTGGGCGAACCCCAAAAGCGAGCATCATCGTGATCAAAATGATCATAATGTTTAGCAATGTGGAGAGACGGTCTATACCGATTACAAAGTTGGGCTGTACTCTGGATTCCTCCGTTCTTTTGAGATAAAACTGTAGCGTGATAATTCTCGCAAGAGAAATAATCAAGTTTCCGCTAAGTAAGAATATTGCAGCTCTAATCAGATTTGAAGCGATAATATGCGTATCGAAGAATGGGCTAAACCAGCTATTTGATTCAAAAGCTGTGATCAAAACCACAAGTAGGAGGAACTTTAAAAAGAAATTTCTTCTTCGTATGTTTTCCTGATTCTTTATTATGCTTTTGAGTTGATTCATGACGTTTTTGAAAAATTAAGGCTAATTTTAACAAATATCAGAAAGAATTTTGGAGTAGTATGAGCAGAAATATTATTATCACAGGAGCAGGAGGAAATTTAGGTTCGGCAGTAGTTGAGAAGTTTAAGCGTGAAGGCTATCATATCATTGCGCTTCTCCATCCCGGAAAAAACGAGGAGGTAGAAGAATCTGATGATGCCTATGAGGTGGACGTAACTGATGAAAAAGCAGTTGCTGAATTTATCAAAGAGTATAATATGCAGTATGGCGATGTAGATGCCTTAGCTTTTCTAGTTGGGGGCTACTCCTCTGGTGGATTATCTGCTACAAGTCAGGCTGGATTGGAGAAAATGTTTTCGCTTAATTTCTTTTCTGCTTTTCATTTAGTGAAGGGCTTTTTGCCAATCATGAAGTCGCAGGGCAAAGGTACTTTTCTTTTTGTGGGTGCTAGACCGGCGCTACAAATGGAGGACGCTGGTGGATCTTTGGCATATGCCTTAAGTAAAAAGTTGGTGATTTCTTTAGCTGAAATAGTTGGTGAGGAGACGAAAAACACGCCAATTAGATCACATGTTTTCGTGCCAAGCATCATCGACACACCGCCTAATCGTGAGTCAATGCCTGACGCCGATTTCAGTAAATGGGTGCGGGCGGACGAGATCGCAGAGGCAATGCATTACGCTGTAAATACACATTCTTTGAGAAATATGACATTCAAACTTTATGGTGAAGTTTAAGTTAAAACTAGCGAAAATGAAAAATCTACTATTCGGTCTATTCTCCCTTATTTTGGTATTCCCTGCTTTTTCTCAGACAGATGAAGCTGATGTAAAGGAAGTGATTCAGACACTTTTTGATGGGATGAGAGCAAAAAATGCTGAGCAGATTGCTTCGGTCTTTTCAGAAAATGCCATCATGCAGACCATTGAAACAACAGGTGATACCGGCACAGTAAAAGCTGGTTCAGTGGCTGATTTTGTGAAGGGAATTGGAAGTCTTCCTGTGGAAATGAAGCTTGATGAACGAATCACTGACTACCAAATCAACATTGACGGGCCTATGGCTACAGCCTGGACTCCTTATGAGTTTTATGCCAATGACAAATTCAGCCATTGCGGCGTGAATTCATTTCAATTAGTCAAAATGGCCTCAGGCTGGAAAATAGTTTACATCATCGATACTCGCCGAAAAGACGGCTGCTCTTGATATTTTATGAATACGTTTAAAGAAAAAATTTACCAAACTGCGATTGTGCAGGTGAAAGAGAAAATCAACTTATTGAAAGCCGAGCGAAAAGCGATCAATGATGGGATTTTGGAAGATACTAAAAGTAGTGCAGGAGATAAGTTTGAGACAGGACGGGAAACAATGTCCCGTGACCTGATGACTGTAGAAAATCAGTTGAAGCAAGCAAATTTTGAATTTGACGAGCTGTGCAGATTGCAGGCGATCAAAGAGACTTCTCCTTCCGTTCAGGAAGGTAGCTTGGTCCAGTTGGGTAACGACAAGTACCTGATTTCAATTAGCCTCGGACAAATCGCTGTGGACGATCAGAAGCTTTTTATGCTAAGTAAAAACTCACCCCTTGGCGAAATTTTGGTTGGACGCAAAAAAAATGAGCAGGTAGAATTCCGCGGCAGAAATCTCACCATCACAGAATTGCTATAATTTAACCTAGTCTTTCTTAGGGACAAAACTCATCAACTCGGTGGCTCCATCAAGTAAGATGAGTTTGTCTTTACTGATATTCAGTTCTTTTACCTTAGTCAAAGCTGAAATAAAGACCTTTTCCCCATTGCCTGGGCACATTTTTTTTGTGATTGCCCCAGGGTCCAAGAGAAGTCCAGTGCCTTCCAGCATGAAGTTTCCCGAGAAGTTATTGCAACCTGTAAACCCTGCAAGATTTCCGTCATCAAGAAAGCTCAAGGAAGGAACTCCTCCAGCAAATTGACTCATGTCCAGTCCGCTGCCCATTAATGATGAAAGTGCCCAGCTATTGCTTTTTAGGCTATTGAGGGGATTTATTGCTTTGGTCCCTGCGCAGCTCATAAAAAGCAGGAAGATAAGTCCAAATGAGTAAGTTTTGGCAGTGCGCATTTTTCCGTGGATTTAGTGGTATTCTAAAATAAGCAAAATGAGTCCAAATTCAATTTTGTATTTGAATCACTTTGACAATGATTATATTAGAATCTCAGTTTTTCTTAGAATTCTTGCCTTATTACTAATAGAATTTCCTTTTTTTTCAAAAAACTACAATGGATTGTTTGGCTAATAGAAATTTTGGCAGTAAGATTGTCACATCAATTGTCCAGTTATGGTATTTGCAGCAAAAATCTCTTTAGACCTAAATCTACTTCCAGCCATGGAAGCGAGCGCCTGCACCACTTTTTCTATGACGACATGGATGGGTACCACCATTACGGGTTGATCCCGTCTATATATTTTAAGTACCCGCCCCCGAGGCCTTAATTGGCCAATTTTAATTTCCCAAGTAATTAATTCCAGAAGTAAAATTTATGAAATCGAGCATGGCCGAAGGTTCAAACAAAGGTATTATTACCAACTATGCGAGACTCCAAAGCCTGTCCCGAATAATCGGGATGACTAATAAAAACCAGTTATAAGACATGAAAATCATCAAGTTTGGTGGCTCATCCGTAGCGAATCCAGAAAATATACAGCGAGTTTTTTCCATCATTCAGGACAAACTGAAGGAAGATGAAGTGGCAATAGTTTTTTCTGCTTTTGGTGGAGTCACAGAGAGTTTACTGAAAATTGCCCAGTTGGCGAGAGAGGGAGATGAAGCATATCGTGAGGTCCTTCAAATGCTGGAAGAAAAGCACCTGACTATTGTGCGTCAACTGATAGCAGTGCAAAGTCAATCCACTGTGATGACTTTTGTGAAAGTGAGATTCAAAGAGCTAGAGGATCTTTTTCATGGGATCTACCTGATCAAGGAAAACTCTGTTCGCACACTTGATTATGTAGCAAGTTTTGGAGAAAGACTAGCGGCATTTATCCTTGCGGAGTCCATGCAGGGGCATGGATTTAAAACGCAGTTTCTTGATGCACGGGAAGTTATCCGAACCAATGATAGATTTGGGCAGGCAAAAGTGGATTTTGAATTCACCAACTCTGCCATCAAAAATTACTTTGCGAAGCACGATGGCATCAAAGTAATCACAGGCTTTATTGCATCCACTGCAAAAGGAGAAACTACTACGCTAGGTAGATCGGGTTCTGATTATACTGCGGCTATTTTTGCTGCGGCTTTGGATGCTGAGAATCTTGAGATTTGGACAGATGTTTCTGGAGTTTTGACTTCAGATCCAAAGTTGGTTTATACAGCATTCACCATTCCTCAGCTGAGTTACAATGAGGCTATGGAACTTTCGCATTTCGGGGCCAAAGTAATTTTCCCAGCGACTATGCAGCCTGCGATGCGTAAGAGCATTCCGATTTACATTAAAAACACATTTGAGCCAGAAAATCCGGGTACGCTCATCAATGGAGAAGTAAGTCCAGGCGCTTTGATCAAAGGAATAAGCTCTATTCCAAATGTGTCTATTGTAACTGTTCAGGGAGCTGGAATGCTTGACTCTGTGGTGGGTACAAGTCGTGTTTTCAAAGCTTTGGCAGAGGCAAAAGTTAACATTTTGTTGATTTCACAAGCTTCCTCTGAACATAGCATTTGTCTTGCCATCAAAACCCAAGAGTCCTATTTGGCAAAAGAAGCTGTAGAAAAAGAGTTCTTCTATGAAATTAAGTCAGGAGAAATGGACGAGGTAATCTTGTTACATGACTTGGCTACGGTGGCTGTCGTTGGAGAAAACATGAAGCATAATCCTGGTGCTTCAGGCCGGATGTTCCGCGCTCTGGGTAGAAATAATATTAACGTGGGAGCAATAGCACAAGGAAGTTCGGAGCTGAACATTTCAGCAGTAATTCCTCAGCCTGATTTGCAAAAGGCATTGAATGCACTTCACGAGGCATTTTTCCTTTCTGAGAATAAAGTACTACACGTATTCTTAGTCGGTACGGGCTTGATCGGACAGGCATTGATCAAAATGATTACTACTCAGCAGCAAAAACTTCGCGGAGATAATGAATTAGATATTCAGGTGCATGGACTTGCTAATAGTAGATATATGGCTTTCCATGAGGATGGTTTTGATCTCAGCAATCCATACCAATTGAGTGAGTCGGATGAAAAAACTGACCTTAGCAAATTCATCCATACTATGGAGGAGATGAATTTCTCCAATACCGTATTTGTGGATTGTACTGCAAGTCAGGATGTGGCAGAGCTTTATTCTCAGGTTTTGGAAGCAAAAGTTGCTATCGTCACGCCTAACAAAAAGGCCAATTCTGGCTCAATGGAGCAGTACAAAAACTTGAAAAGAATTGCTAAAAAACGCGGGGTGAAATTCCTGTATGAAACCAACGTGGCAGCAGGACTTCCTGTCATCAATACATTACAAGATTTGATGCTGAGTGGAGATAAAGTGATCCGAATTGAAGCGGTGCTATCTGGCTCCATGAATTACATTTTCTCTGAATTGGAAAAAGGTGATCCTTTCTCCGAAGTGGTGAAAAAAGCGAAAGAATTAGGTTACACTGAGCCAGATCCTAGAGACGATTTGAGCGGAATGGATGTGGCGAGAAAGATCTTGATTTTGGGTCGTGAAGCTGAACAAAACCTAGAATTTGATTCTATTGATATTCAAAGTATGGTTCCGGAAGACTGTCAGGATTTAGGTACTGTTCCTGAGTTTTTTGAAGTCTTGAAAACCCATGATAAAGACTTTGCTGAAATGCTAAAAACAGCGGAAGCCAAAGGAGAAAAACTTCGCTTCATGGCAACTTTGGAAAATGGAAAAGCTAAAGTGGGCTTGAATTCTTTGCCTATCTCTCATCCATTTAGTGGTTTGGGCGGATCTGATAATATGATTCTTTTGACGACAGATAGATATCGTGATAGACCGATGATCATCAGAGGTCCAGGTGCTGGCGCAGATGTGACTGCAGCAGGTGTATTTGCAGATGTGATTCGTATCGGTAACTACACTAGAGAATAATGCGCTCTGTCAAAGCTTTTGCCCCAGCAACTGTTGCGAATGTATCCTGTGGATTTGATATCCTAGGATTTGCGATTGATGCAATGGGCGATACCGTAGAGCTGGTTTTAAAAGACGAGCCAGGATTGGTTGTGGTTTCCATTGAGGGAGACGAAGGAAAGCTTCCTCTAGAAGCGGAGAAAAATACTTGCGCCGTGGCTATTCAAGCCATGTTGGATGAGTTGGATTCCAAAGCTGGGATGAATATTTACCTGACAAAAGGTTTGCCTTTGGGTTCGGGGATGGGCTCCAGTGCCGCAAGTGCCGTGGCTGCTCTAGAAGCTGCGAATAGATTGCTTGGAGACCCATTTGAGAAAAAAGATTTGTTGCCCTTTGCGATAGCTGCAGAGAAAGTTGCCTGTGGCGCTGGACATGCAGATAATGTCGCACCTAGCTTATTGGGTGGTTTTGTATTGGTAAGAGATTATCATCCGCTGGATGTGATTAAACTTCCGGTGCCATCTGGCCTATATTGCACGCTACTACATCCACATTATGAGCTGAAAACGGCAGATTCTAGATCTGTACTGCGAGACCAGATCCCTATGAAGCATGCGACTATTCAGTCCGGGAATGTTGCTGGATTGATTGCTGGGCTATATGAAAGTGATTTTGAGTTGATCTCCAGATCCCTTCGAGATGTGATCGCTGAGCCATATCGCGCGGTTTTGCTTCCAGGGTTTTACGAAGTAAGAGAAGCCTTGAAATCTGCTGGAGCATTGGGGATGGGGATTTCCGGTTCGGGACCTACGCTATTCGCACTTTCCAAAGGAAAGGAAACAGCCGAGGCCGTAGGAAAAGCAGGCAAAGAAATATTTTCAAAAATTGGACTTGACGTTGATGTGTATTTCTCTGAAATCAACACCCGAGGCGCATACGTCATCGAAGAAAAATAAGTTTATGAAGTTCTACAGCACAAATAATTCAGCGCATCAAGTCAATCTCGCTGAGGCAGTGATCAAAGGGTTGGCGCCAGATCAGGGACTTTACATGCCAACGGAAATTCCTGTTTTATCGGAAGATCTTTTGAATAAATTACCTGAAATGACTTTTCAGGAAATAGGATATGAAGTCATTGGAGCATTGTTTTCTTCGACATTGAGCCAGGATCAGATCAAGGAATTGGTAGATCACACGCTGACTTTTGACGCACCGCTGGTGAAAGTGGAGGACGATGTGTATAGTCTCGAACTTTTTCATGGACCAACGCTGGCATTCAAAGATTTCGGCGCCCGATTCTGCTCCAAACTGATGAGCATGCTGATGGAGAAATCTGATCGCACGGTTCGCGTACTGGTCGCAACTTCTGGTGATACGGGAAGTGCTGTGGCAAATGGGTTCTTGGGCGTTGATGGAGTGGAAGTGATCATTCTTTTTCCGAAGGGAAAAGTAAGTGAACTTCAGGAAAAGCAGTTTACGACCTTGGGGCAAAACATCACCGCGCTGGAAATTGACGGTGTTTTTGACGATTGTCAGAAGTTGGTGAAGGAAGCATTTTTAGATAAGGATCTGAATGAAAAGCTGTTGCTGACTTCGGCTAATTCCATCAATGTAGCCCGCTGGATTCCACAGTGTTTGTATTATTTCTATGCATTTTCCAGACTTCCAAAGAACGGTAAAAAAGTAGCTTTTGCTGTTCCTTCGGGGAATTTCGGGAATATCGCAGCGGGAATATTAGCGCAAAGAATGGGCTTGCCGATTGATCAGTTTGTTGCTGCAACCAATGTGAATAAGGTGGTTCCGGATTATTTGAACGGGGCGAAATTTGCCGCTATGGCTTCCATCGCTACGATCAGCAATAGCATGGATGTCGGCAATCCAAGTAATTTTCCTAGGCTTTTGGCGCTTTATGATAATGATGAAAAGACCTTAAAGAATAATGTGAAGGGGTACTTCTACTCGGATCAAGAAACAGAAGTAGCGATGCAGAAGGTGAAAAAAGCTGGCTACACAATGGATCCTCATGGCGCGGTTGGGTATTTGGGATTAAGCGATTTTATGGCTGAAAACTCAGACTATCAAGGCGTATTTTTGGAAACTGCCCATCCTGGAAAATTCCGTGAAACGGTGGAGAGAGCACTGGATTTGAAACTTGAGCTTCCGGAGCGTTTAGCGGCTTTTATGGATGGAAAGAAAAAAGTAGAAGCTATGGGGAATGATTTTAAGGAGTTTAAGGGGTATTTGAAAGGTTTATTTTGAGTCTATTTTTATGGAATTGAAAAATTGATTCCCCATTTTTTGGTAGATGCTATCTGAAAGTGGATTAGCCGGGTAAGAGAACCGGGCATAATAAAGCTGGTTTACGCTGTCTAATAGAAGTTTATCTTTAAAAGTCATCATGTTTATGCTGTCTTCCGAATGGTTTTCTAAAATAGCGTTAGGATGATTTGGAGTCCAATTGATTATAATGTTCGTTAGTCCTTGATTGAAAAGAAAATCCACAGACCAATTTTCTAACATTAAAGTATCTAGATAGACTTCATTTAAATTCCATATAATAAATTCGATTTTTTTCTTTTTCACTGTATATCCTAAGAACGTATCATGATCATAAAGCAGGTAGTTTGCTTTTGGTTTTTCAGGAAAAAAAGCTGAGACGTTATTAAATAATTCGTATGATTCTTCTTGATTAAGCATTGAATCGATTTTACATTCCCAGTAGATCTGCATTACCTCATTCAGACTATGGTTTGATTCAAAGTCATATTTTTTTTGTAAAAAACTTAACCTTTTTCGATAGCGAGATAATTCAGAGTGGATCTTACTTTCACCATAGTTGTTAGTTTTTATTTTTTTATTTAGCTCTTTTGCCATTGACTTGGCTAACTTAACATGATATGATTCATGAGTAAACAATTCTTCTGAACTTACTAACCCTGCTCTATACCAAGATTGATGACGGTCAATAAATGCTTTGACTTCAAGGGTTTCATTCTTTTGGAGAACTAGCCCAACGCTTACTTCTGCATCCATACCTGTCCAAATCTCTTGAAAACTTAGAAAATCACTCATTTCTAACTCGGAAGAATCGTCTAGTATTCTATACCTTTCTACAGAAGCATCTTTATTTTTTCTGTAATAATCATATAGCGCAGCGCTGTATGCAAACAAAAATAGAATTCCTAGAATTTTGTACAGCCTTTTCATTTTTTCTTAAGAAAAGAATAAAATGTGTAAGGTAATGAGAATGCTATTTCTGATATGAATACCCAAATCATTATAGCGGTAATTAGATTAGATGTACTGCCAATTTTATGAAACAAGCCATTTAATTTTAGAAAAATGTATAATAATATAAATATTATTAATGCTAGCATAAGGTCTTGGATTATTCTACCAATGAAGTGATTCATTTTATCATGATCTTTTAAATAGAAATAATGCATTAGAGGAATTGGTATTATGAAAATAATGGAGTGATATAAAGAAAGGGAGGTATGTAACTTTACTATTTGGTAAGTAAAATACATTGAAATAGTTAGGAGACTTATAAAGAGAATCGTAGTAATGTTTTTCTTTGAGAAAGTTTTCATGATAGAAGGCATGTCTGTTATTTTTTTGTTGATAGAAAATACCTCATCTGATTTCCTTTTCCTTCAGCCAGAATTAGACTTGCTTCTACTGCCTTTTTCAAATCACGACTGGTAGCAGAGGAAATAGTTTTGAAGACATCCATGTAGTCCTTTCGGCTAAATCCTGTTTTTCCTAAAGAAATAAAGTGCGCGATCCGCTGCTCTGAGGTTAAAGTCTGGCTATTGGTATTAAGTAGGTTGACTAGAGAATTATCGATGATTCTTAACATGTAATCGATAAAAATTGTTGACGATCCTGATTTATCCCTTTTGGCTAATGCTTCGTAATACTCATCCTGAGTTTGACTGATCAGCGTTTCAAAGGGAAGGAATTCAAAAAGAGGATACCTTTCTTTGAGAATTACCGTTTGCCACAGCCTTCCCATTCTACCGTTTCCATCCAGAAAGGGATGAATAAATTCCATTTCGTAGTGAAATACACAGCTTTTGATCAAAGCAAGTTCGTCATCTTTTTTCAGGTAAGTGAAAAGATCCTTCATGAGTCCAGGGACATTTGAGGCTGGCGGTGCCAAATGCGCAACTTGTGATCCTTTTACTACTCCAACCCCGCGATAGCGATAAGTTCCAGGTTGATCAACCAATCCCTTCATGAGAGTTGCGTGTGCGGATAGGAATGATTTCTCAGAGGAGGCTTTATAGGAGTTTAGAAATTCATAAACTTCTATTGCATTTATGACCTCAGAAATATCCTTCTGTGGGCCGATAATCTTCTTATTCTCAATTAAGGCAGTTATTTGCTCTTCCGAAAGTGTATTTCCCTCGATCTGAAGAGAGGAGTGGATGGTTTTGATATTATTTTGCTTGCGAAGCTGAGGTGACTGCTTGTCCAAAAAAAGTGCATTTACCTCTCCGATTTTTTCTGAGATCGAGCTGACCAATTGCAAGATGGATGGCGTGATATCGTAGGGAGGTTTCATGGTGATAGTATCATTTGATACTATCAAAGATATTATTATTGAGATTACAGAGGATATAATCGGATGATTAAAGCCGAGAAATAGTGATTAGTCTACTTTGCGAATTCAACAAACAACATCAAACCTGCTTATTTGTAGGTAAAAACTAGCATTGAGGCTACTTCGGTCTCCCGTCTCCCGTCTTCCAGCCCGTAAATCAAGGCGATTTAGATCAAAGACCTATTTGCAAACAAACAATAAAACCTACTTCTTCCTCTCAATCGTATAGCTCACCAATCCTTCCAGGGAAGTTTTATATTCCGATTCAGGGAAGGTTTTTAGGATATCAAGAGCTTCTGCGTAGAATCTATCCATGATGGTTTTTGCGTATTCCAATCCGCCACTTTTCTTCACAAAATCAATAACCTGATTTACTGCTTTCTTGTCTTCGCTTCGGTTTCGGATCAAGTTGATAATTTTCTTTTTCTCCAACCAATCGGCCTTTGATAAGGCAAAAATCAGCGGAAGGGTCATCTTCTTTTCTTTGATGTCAATCCCAACTGGCTTACCTATTTCATCTTCTCCGTAGTCAAAAAGATCGTCTTTGATCTGGAATGCCATCCCGACTTTCTCTCCGAATTCCCGCATTTTGGCGATAGTTTCATCACTGCTGTCAGTACTGGAAGCACCTACTGCACAGCAGGAAGCCAACAGGCTGGCAGTTTTCTGACGGATGATATCGTAATAAACTTCCTCTGTGATGTCGAGCTTACGTGCTTTAGCGATTTGCAGCAATTCTCCTTCAGACATTTCTTTAACTGCATTGGAAACGATCTTCAGAAGTTTGAAGTCATTGTTTTCCACACTCAAAAGCAAACCTCTGGAAAGCAGGTAATCGCCGACAAGAACTGAGATTTTGTTTTTCCAAAGGGCATTGACAGAGAAAAACCCACGACGGTAATTCGCGTCATCCACCACATCGTCGTGTACAAGCGTCGCAGTATGAAGTAATTCAATTAGCGCAGCGCCACGGTGAGTGGAGTCATTGATTCCACCACAAACTCCAGCAGTCAAAAAAACAAACATTGGGCGCATCTGCTTGCCTTTGCGCTTGACAATGTAATTGGTTATGTGGTCGAGGAGCTTGACCTTAGATTTCATAGAGGCCCGAAATTTCAGCTCAAACTGAGCCATTTCATTCTCTATTGGTATTTGTATTTGCTTAAGGTCTGGTTTCATCCGGTCTTTGATGCCGTAAAAATAATACCCTTTCGCTCATGGGCAAGGGATTAGAAGGCTAGTAGCAGCAATCAATTAAAAATGGTGCTGATTTTAATTAATTATGTATTTTGTAAGTACGTTTTTGCACCCTAAACCCTGAAGACTATGAAGAATATTAAAATTGAGATCAAGTGGGCGTTGATATTTGTAATAATGATGCTCGCTTGGATGGCTTTGGAAAAGTCCTTAGGCTACCATGATGAGAAAATAGCTGATCATCCATTCTTCACTAATTTTGTAGCCATTCCTTCTATCCTTATCTATGTTTTTGCCTTATTGGATAAAAAGAAGAATCATTATTATGGATTGATGAGCTATAAGCAAGGTTTTATTACAGGTTTTATCATCACAATAATTGTTGCGATTTTTAGTCCGCTAGCACAATACATAACTATTGAATTCATTACACCTGAATATTTTCCTAACGTCATTAACTATGCCGTTAGTTCTGGTGAAATGACCCAGGAAGCAGCTGAAGCTTATTTCAATCTAAAGAGCTACATGATACAGTCTATCATAGGCGCGCTGATAATGGGTACTGTTACCTCGGCAATTGTTGCTATTTTTGTTAAATCAAAGTGATGAACTTGATCCTTTCCGCAGCGGGGTATTTCAGCTAGGAAGGGGCTTTTTCACTATCTTTAAGTTGATTTTTAATAAAAGCCAGTTACTTGGAGGAGAAATATATCAAACATAAGTACGAGCCAATTCACCCTAGCAAGGACGAATGGCCAGTAGTAAAGCTTGCTAGAGAGCGGAAAGAATTTGTGAAGAAAGTGGCGGATTTGTCTGAGGATAGAATTCTCAACCTCACGAGCAACAATTCTGATATTCTCAAGGAAGAGTTAGAGACGACTTTATACCGCGAAAAACTGAGGATAAAACAAAATCCTTGGGTAGTTGATCCGGATGACGATTCGTCTTTTTGGAGTGGAGTAAAATCCTCTTTGGTCCAGATAAGTACTGAAACTGCTAACAATAAAGCCAAGAAATTTCAAGCATATAAGGGGGTTTTGAATAGCATTACGGCCCGCTATGCGGAAGAGATTGCAAGTAATTTCAAGACTACTCATTATAAATTCACCCGCTCGGTAGTTACTTATGGCTTTTCTCGACTGCTCAATGCTGCTCGGGTCAAAGGCTTTAAATCCATATTCAGTAATCAGTATACACTTCAGGATAAGATCCAGATTACGGGTCAAACAGATCAATTGCGTGATCTAGCTACCAAGGGGACCGTTGTAATGGTGCCTACCCATTTCAGTAATTTGGATAGTATTCTAATTGGATGGGTGATTTCTGTTTTGGGGTTGCCACCATTTATTTATGGAGCAGGATTGAATCTCTTCAACATCTCCATTTTTGCCTACTTTATGAATTCACTCGGAGCCTACAAAGTGGATCGGAGGAAAAAGAATCTGATGTACTTGGAGACATTGAAAACCTATTCAAAAGAGGCCATTCAGTTTGGATGTCATTCCTTGTTTTTTCCGGGAGGTACACGATCTCGAAGTGGTATGATTGAGTCTAAGTTGAAGCTCGGACTTTTGAGTACGGCGATTGAAGCGCAGCGGGCAAATTTTGAAAATGGCTTAAACGATATCTCAGGCAAGATTTTCATCGTGCCTGTCACGATCAATTACCACTTTGTGTTGGAAGCACCGAGTTTGATTCGTGATCATTTGAGCATTACAGGACAAGAACGATACTATAAAGAGAATGATGAGTTTTCGAATTCTTACAAGATCTCAAAATTCCTCATCAAGTTTTTCACCAAAGGATCTGACATCTCAGTTTCGGTTGGAAAAGCTATGGATGTACTTGGGAATTATGTTGATGAGGAAGGGAGAAGCTTAGATAAGAACAATCGGGTGATTAATACACGGGATTACTTTATCTCCGATGGAAAAGTATCTGTGGATAGTCAGCGCGAAGAAGAGTATACCAATATGCTCGGGAAGCGAATAGTGGAGGAGTTTCATAAGATCAATCGTGTGTTTAATTCTCATTTAGTTGCTTTTGTGGCATTTGAAATGATCAAACAACGAAATAAAAAGCTGGACTTATTCGATCTATTGAGACTTCCAGAGGAAGATATAGCTATTCCATACGAGGATTTTAGGGAGAGTTGTCAACTGGTTTTGGATAAAATAAATGAGTTGAAGGCACAGGGTCTAATTAATACAGCGCCGCACCTTGCCCTAGACCTGGATGAAATCATCAAGCGAGGAATGGATAATGTGGGGATGTACCACGCCAAACGACCAATAATTCAAGATAAAAATGGAAATATAGGTACGGATGACATGAGTCTACTTTATTTTTATCACAATAGATTAACAGGATATGGACTCGAAAAACTCTACTAAGCCAAAGTATATTGGTGTGATCGGGGTTGGCAGCTTTGGAACGGTGGTAGCCAATATCCTTGCAGCTAAAAACCCTGTGATGGTTTACGCCAGAAAACAGGAAGTGGTAGATGAGATCAATGCTACTCACACGGCGCAGGGAAGGGCTATGAATGAGAATATAGTAGCATCAAATGATCCAGAGCAACTTTGCCAAAGCTGTGATGTGCTCTTTTTCATGGTCCCCTCATCTGGCTTTCAGAATGTAGTGAGAATTTTCTCTCCATTTCTTTTCCCATATCATTTGATTATTCATGGGACAAAAGGCCTCTGCCTTAATCTGAAGGAAGGCGAAACACTGGAAACGGTCAAGAAAATCAAGAGAAGTCAAATCCTGACCATGAGTGAAGTAATTCTTCAGGAAACCGTAGCTGTAAGAGTTGGATGTTTGGCTGGCCCAAATCTATCTAAAGAACTTTCTCAAGGTCAGCCTGCTGCAACTGTGATAGCTAGCAAATACAATGAGGTGATCTTGGAAGGGCAGAGTTTATTGAGATCTGAGAAATTCCAGGTGTATGGGAATTCGGATATTATCGGCGTTGAGATCAGCGGAGTTTTGAAGAATATCATCGCAATTGCCTCTGGCGCCTTGGCTGGTTTGGGATTAGGAGAAAATGCAAAGGGTCTGCTGATCAGCCGAGGAATGGTGGAAATGATTCACTTAGGCAATGCCCTTGGCGGCAGCATCAAATCTGTGATGGGGCTAGCAGGGATTGGCGATCTGGTCACGACATGCAACTCGGTACATTCCAGAAACTTTACGGTAGGCTTTAGATTGGCAAAGGGAGAAACACTAGAGGAAATTCTAGCTGATATGGAAGAGGTCGCCGAAGGAATCAATACGGTAAGAATTATCAAGGCATTTTTAGAAACAGCGGATCTTCGGGCACCTATAACGGAGAATCTTTATCGGGTTCTTTTTGAAGATTTGGAGATTGAAGAAGCGCTTCAGTTTTTGATGAAATATCCATTTAATGTGGATGTGGACTTTGTTTAAGCTTTTTACTGCTATGGATGCGGATTTTCACGCAGAGAGCGTAAAGTTGTCCTGCTTCTCCAGAAGCTGGACTTGCTGCATTTTTTCGTAATAAGACAGAAAAATATTCCAGCTATTTAAAAAGTAAAAAGCCACTTTTGAGAAATCAAAAGTGGCTTTTTTTCACAAGAGACTTGTCTGGAATTATCGAATCGGGATCAATTTTACCATTAGGCCTGTGCCCTCAGTGATCGCATAGATGTAGCCGTCTGGGCTTTGGGACACCTGGCGAACTCTACCGATATCCTGCAGCATTACTTCTTGATTTCCAGCAACTGCTCCATTCATATCCACACGGTTGATGTGCATTTTCCTCAAAGCACCGATAAGAATATCGCCTTGCCAAGCTGGATATTTATCGGAAGTGACCATAGTCATACCTGCAGTAGCAATAGATGGTACATAGTATGTCAAAGGTTGCTCCATTCCTTCTTTTTCCTGAATATCAGAAACAGGCTTGTCATCATATCCAATTCCCCAGGTAATTACTGGCCAGCCATAGTTTTTACCTTTTTCAAGCAAGTTCAGCTCATCACCACCTTGAGGACCATGCTCAGTTTCATAAAGCCTATTATTTTCCTTGTCGAAATAAAGACCTTGAGGGTTTCTATTACCGTAAGTCCAGATCGAAGCTACAGCCCCTTCCATATCTACAAATGGATTGTCAGCTGGTATTGTCCCGTCGTCATTTATGCGGTGAACTTTGCCATGGCCATTTGTCAAATCCTGGGCATTTGTAGGAGTGTTTTGACGCTCTCCGCTTGAATAGTAAAGGTATCCTTCATTGTCAAATACGATTCGGCTACCGTAGTGACCATTGCTTTTCCAAGCTGGAAGAGATTGGATTAACTCTTCTTGACTGACAGCATTATTTCCTTCAAGTTTGAATCTCATGATTGTCGTAGCCGAAGTGCTGTCTTGCATTTGCTTTCCGTAGGAAATGTAGATCCAACCGTTCTCATCAAATTTCGGATGAGCTGTAATATCCAATAGTCCGGACTGACCTTTCGTCCAAACTTCTGGAAGGCCTTGTACTTTTTCTCCAGTAAACTTGTCGTCTTGGAAGATAAGTATCTCACCTTTTTTCTCAGTGACAAGCATTTTGCCATCAGAAAGCCAGGTCATGCCCCATGGATTTTCGAATCCTGTATAAAGCGTATCGACATTGATCAACATGGCTTCAGTTTGAACAGCATATGTCTCGTCTATTGGTTCTTCTACAACTTCTTCAGTTTTTGGCGAGCAAGATGCCCAAAATGAAACTCCTGCAACCAAGAGCGCAATTGGAAGGTGGTTTTTTATATTTTTCATAGTCAGTTAATTAATAGTGCAAGATAAAGGACATCTTTCGATTCCTGACATTTTTTATATAAAGCGCTTATTTAATACGACTTTAGGCTGGTTTGGACAAAAATGATTCAGCTTCTTTCACCATTTCCTGAGACCCAATTAAAAGTGGTGTTCTTTGGTGAAGAGTAGTTGGTAGGATCTCCAAAATCCGTTGGGTTCCATCCGTTGCCATCGCTCCAGCCTGCTCTGCGATATAGGCCAGCGCATTCGCTTCATATAACAGGCGGAGTTTGCCAGCAGGGTTCTTTTTAGTAGCAGGATATAGGTAGATTCCACCTTTCAGGAGGTTTCTATGGAAGTCCGCCACTAGTGAGCCTATATATCTTGCGGAATACCTTCTTTCTTTGCATTGATTAATATAAGATTTGAAACCTTCTTCCCAATCATGCTGAGTTCCTTCATTTACTGAGTAGATCTCCCCGTTTTTTGGTGCTTGTATGTCAGGGTGAGAAAGAAAAAATTCACCTAGTGACTGCTCATAAGTAAAGCCATTGACTCCCCGACCTGTAGTGTAAACTAGCATCGTGGAAGATCCATAGAGCACATAACCGGCAGCCACCTGTTCTGTTCCAGCTTGCATGATGTCTTTTTCTTGAATTGGGCTTCCTGCAGGAGTTCTTCTTCTATAGATAGAGAATATCGTTCCTATACTAATATTGACATCGATATTCGAGCTTCCGTCCAATGGATCTATTGCCACGACGTATTTGCCAGAACTATTTTTTAAATCAATCACTGAATCCTCCTCTTCAGAAACTATGGCACAGACTTCGCCCCCTTTACTCAAAGCACGCATAAACCTGATGTTTGCAATGACATCTAGCTTTTGCTGTTCTTCGCCTTGGACATTTACTTGACCAAAAGCTCCTCCAATGTTGGAAAGACCAGCTCTTGTAGTTTCTCTATTCACTATCTTGGCGGCTAGAGCAATATCTCGCAAAAGTTGAGAAAGCTCTCCGGAAGCAAATGGGAAATCGCTTTGTTTGAGTTTGATAAATCGATCTAGGGTGGTGCCGACCGAATAGGCTAGACCGCTTTGGTCTGGTGCATAGGGTAAAATTTTCATTTCTTGGAATAGTTCAATTAGTGATTTAATTCATTTTGAAATTAAGCAATTATATTAATGACAAAAACTCAGATTTATAAATTTGGTGGTGCATCTGTAAAAGACGCGGCTGCAGTTAAAAACTTAGCTAAAATTCTCCGTAATCGATTGCGAAATAATTTTGTGATTGTGGTTTCAGCTATGGGGAAAACGACTAACCATCTTGAAACTATTCTTTCATTAAAATTAAAGGATCAGGATTATTCTGTCAATAGTACAATTTTAAAGGCCTTTCATCTAGATATTTGTAAGGAGCTCTTTCCAGCCGAGCATGTAATTTTCCCTAAAATCGAGAACTATTTTATCCTGCTCCATCATGAGCTCAACAATCCTATTTCTAAAGACAACTATGACGAATACTACGATCGGATAATAGGTTTTGGGGAGTTACTTTCTTCCCGAATCGTCATGGAGTATTTATGCTTCCAGGATTTGCTGGTTCTCTGGCAGGATGCTCGAGAGCTAATATGTACCGATAGTGATTTTCGTTTTGCAAAAGTGGATTGGGAGAAAACCCGCAGAAATTGTCAAACTCAACTCAAACCAAAATTGGAGCAGTTTCCAGTTTTGACCCAAGGCTTTATCGGCTCAGACCCTAAGGGAAGACCAACAACTCTGGGGAGAGAGGGTTCGGATTTTACCGCCGCAATCTTAGCTGCAAGTTTGGATGCGGCTTCGGTGACTATTTGGAAAGATGTCCCAGGGGTATTAAATGCTGATCCGAAGATTTTCAGTGATACGGTCCTTTTTTCTGAGCTGGATTATCAACAAGCTGCAGAAATGACCTTTTATGGAGCTTCCGTCATTCACCCCAAAACAATTAAACCCCTAGCAAACGCTGGGATTCCGCTTTTTGTAAAGTCATTTATCAACCCTGAGGAGGCTGGAACAAAGATTCATAATCTTTCAAAAGCTGGAGCTGCACAGACGATAGTAGTGAAGAAGGACCAGATACTCGTGAGTTTTAAAGTCACTGATTTTGCCTTTATTGAAGAGAAACATATCCATCTGATTTATGAGCAATTGCAGCGTCTGAAGTTGCGCGTGAATATGCTGCAGACCTCTGCAATTACAATTTCTATTGTTATCGATTCACAGTTGTTTAAATTGGAGCAATTGCTAGCTGAGCTAAAAAATGATTTCGAGATTAGATATAACGAGGGGCTTGAGCTTCTTACAGTTCTTCATGCTGATCCTGCCGCCCTTGCAAAATTAATATCGGATTATGAAGTTCTTTTGGAGCAAAGTACCAGGAACACAACTCAAATAGTTCGGCGCTTGAAATAGGTTAATCCCGAATTCCTTGAAAGAGTAGCAATGCTATTTGGCAGAAAATCAATATTTTCAGGGAAGTCAAACTCTCTAACCTAAACCGAACCTATGGAAACAAGAAGAATATTTTTACAAAAAGCCAGTCTTTCCGCTATGGCATTGACTTTACCAACTTTAACCCCTTTCACAGCAATGGCAGAATCTATTTCTGAATTCACCCGAGATGAAAAAACGTTACGAGTAGCTATCATGGGCTTGGGAAGCTACGGAACACGCGTGGCTGAAGCGATTCAGACTTGCAAAAGAGTAAAGCTAGTTGGAGTAATTAGTGGTACTCCATCAAAAGTTGTGACATGGAGAGAGAAGTATGGGATACCTGAGAAGAATTGCTACAACTACGAGAATTTCGATGCGATTAAAGATAATCCAGACATTGATGCAGTTTATGTAATTACCCCAAATGCCTTGCACAAAGATCAAGTGATCCGGGTAGCGAAAGCTGGAAAGCATGCTATCAGTGAAAAACCAATGGCTGTCAATGCTGCTGATGGGCAAGCTATGGTGGATGCTTGCAGTGCTGCTGGAGTTCATTTATTGATTGGGTACAGAATGCACTTCGAGCCGAACACTTTGGAAGCAATAAGAATGCGGGAATCGGGTGAATTGGGAGAAATAAGATTTTTCCAAGGGCTGAGTGGCTTTACAATCGGCGACCCAACTCAATGGCGATTAAACCCTGAACTTTCTGGAGGAGGAGCTATGATGGATATCGGTATTTATTCAATCAATGGTGCGCGATATATGGTTGGCGAAGAACCAATTTGGGTGACAGCACAGGAGGTCAAAACAAATCCTGAGAAATTTAAAGAAGGAATTGATGAGACGATCACTTTTCAACTTGGTTTCCCAAGTGGTGTAATCGCTTCTTGTCTGTCCACGTACAACATGAATAATTTGGATAGGTTTTATCTGAATGGCAGCAAGGGTTGGGTAGAAATGCAGCCTTCCACTGGCTATGGTCCTATCAAAGGGATGACACATAAAGGGCCACTTGATGAGCCAATTGTCACTCACCAGACCGTTCAGATGGATGAAATGGCTGCTATTATTTTTGATGGGAAAAAGCCCGAAGTTCCAGTGGATGGTGAAGAAGGAGTGAGGGATATGAAGATTATTGACGCAATATTCGAAGCTGTAAAAACTGGAGAGAAAGTGACCTTGAGTCTAACCTGAGATCTGGGAATTGGCTAGCTTACTTAACAAATCGGTTGATGATTCGCTCGATTCCTGGTAGGTAGGCTACGCCAAAAAGATTCAAATGAACCAATAGCGGGTATAGATTATACAATCCCATTCTGTCTTCAAAACCTAGTTCTAATGGCAAAACAGATTCATAGGACTCGTAAAATTTTGAATCAAATCCTCCAAATAGGCGGCTAAAAGCTATGTCCATTTCCCGGTGTCCAAAATACACCGCAGGATCTATAAAGCATGGTTCCCCGTCAGGAGTAGCAATCACATTTCCAGACCATAAATCTCCATGAACTAATGAAGGTTTTTCTTTAGGGAAATTACTTTCCAATTTCGGATAGATTTCTTGGAATTTCTTTAAGAATTCCAACGGAATCAAGCGATCAAAATAGGCTTTTCCGATCAGGGGTTCCAATCGTTGCTCAATGTAGAAATCTACCCAATTAGCTGTCTGTAGATTTTTTTGATGAATCGAAGCAATGTAATTGTCGTTTTCTAAGCCAAATTCATTTTGGGAAGTCAGGTGAAGATGTGCTAAACCAAGGCCTAGGTTTTCCCAATAATCATGTTTGGTTTTTCCCTCTGGGATAAATTCAGACAGTAAAAAATTATAGTCCTCAACTCTTCCGCAGCCATAAGTTTCAGGAACCTTCAGAAAAGTGGCTTTTCGAATGAGACTTAATCCTTCCGCTTCTTTGTAAAGAATATCCCGTTCATGGTCGAAGTTTAATTTTAGGAAAAATATACCTGAATTGCTTTCTATTCGGATGCCCTGATTATGATTTCCAGCAGCTACGAGAGAGGCTGATTTTAATTCAACCATAGTGCCTAGGCTTTCAAAAAGTATTTGTTCGTAGATCTCGTGCTGATCAAGCATAGAGATGATGGGTCGCTTTTACCTCTACAAGGAAACAATCAAGGGCCTCGTCTAATATCTGATATATTTCCTCAAATCCCTCCTCTCCGCCATAGTATGGATCTGGAACTGACAAGCCTTGTGTTTCAGGTACAAAGTCACGCATGAGGTGAATTTCTTTATCCTTAAAACCATACCTCGCTTTTAAGTTATTTAGATTTCGCAGGTTGTTTTCATCCATGGCAAGGATGTAGTCGAAATCTCTGAAATCTGTACGGTTTACTTGCCTGCCCCGATGATTAACGGGTAGATTATATTTCTTGGCGCACTTTATTGTTCGCTCATCAGGCAGTTCTCCTATATGAAAATCAGAAGTCCCAGCACTATCGGACTTAAATTGTGATTTCATACCGGCTTGCTCTACTTTATAATTAAAAATAGCTTCTGCAAGTGGAGATCTACATATATTACCTAAACAAACAAATAAAACTCTAATCATATTATTAGCTGAACTTAACTAGCTACTTGAAAAACAAAGGTTTTGAAAGTACCTAATTTTAGGGGGAAATGCACGGCGAGGGTAGTCTTTTTTTGAATGAATATTCAAAACTAACCTTCAAATAAACCTTTTTATCAGAATAAATCATGAATAAAACTATTTCAGGTCAAATAACTACTTTTGAGAAATGAAATGGATTTATCGAATCGGGATATTTTTTGCCAGAATACTTTTATTGCTAAGCGGACTCTTTATACCCAAAATTAGACATTTCTCTTCTAGTAGAAAAAATCTGTTTCAAAGACTGATAGCATTTAGGTCTAAAAACCAAGGAGAATTAGCTTGGTTTCATGTAGCATCCTTAGGAGAATATGAGCAGGCTAGACCAGTCATTGCTGAGTTAAAACGCGTGAAACCAGCTCAATTGGTAGCTGTCAGCTTTTTCAGTCCTTCGGGATATGACCACGTGATTAAAAAATCTCAGCCTAATGTGGATTTTATTACCTACCTGCCGGTGGATAGTAAGAGGCAGGCGGAAAATTTTGTCAATACCCTTAATCCTAGTCTTGCTTTTTTTGTCAAATACGACCTTTGGTATCATCATATTAATGCTGTGAAAGTTAGGAAGACTCCTTTGTTTCTGTTTTCAGCATCCTTTCGACCAGATCAGATTTATTTCAAAAGAGACGGCTTTTTCAGAAACATCCTGTTCCAGTTCGATTACATTTTTACTCAGAATAAAAACACTTTTGATTTACTTAAGTCTATAAATTATCAACAAACTAGTATAACTGGCGATACTAGATTTGATCGAGTTGCGGAAACAGCAAGGAATCATAAAAACTATCCGGCAATGGCTAAATGGGTTGGTGATAAACCCACTTTTGTGGCGGGTTCGGTCTGGCAGGAGGATATGGATTTGCTTATTCCGCTGATGAATTCAAATCCAGACTACAGATGGATAATCGCTCCACATGATTTGAGTCCTGAACCAATGAATCGATGGGCCGATCAGTTATCTTTGACTGCCGTTAGGTATTCACTTTGGGATTCGGACAATTCTCCGGGGGTGATTTTTATTGACAATATTGGAATGCTTAGTTCCTTGTATCAATTTGCCAGAATAGCATATGTCGGTGGAGCATTCGGTAAAGGGCTGCACAATATCTTGGAGCCGATAGGGTTCAAAGTCCCGGTGATTTTCGGCAAGCTGGTAAAGACTGAAAAATTTCCTGAGGCAGCAGAGAGTCAGGCTAAAGGATGTGGATTTGAGGTGAGTGAGCCTGAAAGTTTAAGCGTGGTTTTTAAGAAACTGGAGCAGCCAGAATTTTACCAACAAAGTGTGAATTCAGCTCAGAAATGGCTTGAAATGAATATTGGAGCTGCAAAAAGAATTGTAAATAAAGTGGAGGAACTAGTTTCATAAAGCCATTTTAAGAAAGTAAAAGGATATGAAAGGAAGGGTGATAAAATCCACTGGAAGCTGGTATCTAGTTCAAATTGATGGAGAGGTTGTTTCTTCTAGATTAAAGGGGAAATTCAAACAGGATGAGCTAAAATTGACCAACCCCATTGCTGTGGGAGATTGGGTGGAGTTGGAGAAGGAAGAAAATCAGGAGACAGCCGTGATTTCAGATATTTTACCTAGAGATAATTACGTGATTAGGAAGTCTACACGTAAACAACATTTTTCTCATATCATAGCCAGTAATCTCGATCAGGCGATTCTTGTTATCACGATGAAAAGCCCTCGGACATCATTAGGTTTTATAGATAGATTTCTTGTCAGTACGGAAAGTTTTAGGATTCCTGCCATTTTGGTAGTGAATAAAATGGATCAAATGTCTGGAGAAAAAGCAGAGGATTGGCTCTTGGATATACAAGAAATATATGAGCCGCTGGGGTATAAAGTTTTAGAGGTTTCCGCGCTTAAAGAAGAAAATCTCAAAGAAAAATTCGATTCCGTACTCGCTGGGAAATCAACTTTGATTTCTGGACATTCAGGCGTAGGAAAATCGACTTTACTTAATGCTTTGGTCCCAGCTGCCGCTCAGCATACCAAAGAAGTCTCCGGATTCACATCCAAAGGTGTCCATACGACTACCTTCGCCGAGCTTTTTGCGTTGGAAAATGGTGGTGATTTGATTGATACTCCGGGTATTAAAGAGTTTGGGATTCTTGACATTGAGGACAATGAGCTTTCCCATTATTTTCCAGAAATGAGAAAATACCTGGGGCAATGCAAGTACAATAATTGTCAGCATGTGAATGAGCCTGGTTGCGTTGTGCTCGAAAAAGTGGAAGCTGGATATATCCATCCATACCGCTACGAAAGTTATCTGAATATCCTCAATGAAGAGGATGACTATAGATAAGCTGCCTGCGTGATTTTGAATCCAAGTAGAATTGGCCTAATTTTCATTTTTATAAAATAACATGAGCGAAGTACTCAATCACCAGCAGATAAAGAAGAAAATTACCAGAATGGCTTATGAGATTTACGAGCGAAATCTCAACTCAAAAGCTGTAGTCCTTGCAGGGATTTCTGGAATGGGGGAAACTCTAGCAGATCTCCTAGCTACAGAACTTAGGGCAATTTCTCCTCTAACCATCGAACAAACGGATATTATTTTAGACAAAGCTCACATCGCTTCAGAAGAGGTTAAGCTTTCGCATGAAATAGATCTGCAGGGTAAAACCTTGATTTTGGTAGATGATGTTCTCAATACTGGAAAGACTTTGGTCTATGCGATGAAGCCATTTTTGGATGAGGAACTTTACAAAATGGAAATTGCTGTACTGGTGAATAGGAGTCATGGACTTTTTCCCATTCGACCTGATTATACGGGATTTGAACTTTCTACTACACTCAATGAACATATCAAAGTAGATTTCTCAGGAGATAATTACTTCGTATATCTACACTAATACTATGTCAGTACACTCTTCGGCAAACGTAAAACGTATCACCACGCACATTCTCCAAGAGATGAAAGATCGTGGTGAGAAGATTTCCATGCTCACATCTTATGATTATTCCATGGCTAAAATCGTGGATTCTGCTGGGATAGATATCATCTTGGTTGGAGATTCAGCTTCCAATGTGATGGCAGGGCATGAGACTACCTTACCGATTACTTTGGATCAGATGATCTATCATGCTTCTTCAGTCGTAAGAGCTGTGAGCAGATCTTTTATTGTAGTTGATATTCCTTTTGGAAGCTATCAAGGGAATAGTTCTGAAGCATTACGTTCGGCTATTCGGATCATGAAAGAATCCGGCGCACATGCTGTGAAAGTTGAGGGAGGATCTGAAATCAAGGAATCTGTTGCTAGAATATTAAGTGCTGGAGTTCCGGTCATGGGTCATTTGGGCTTGACTCCGCAGTCTATTTATAAATTCGGTACATACACAGTAAGAGCAAAAGAAGAGGCTGAAGCGACTAAGCTTTTAGAGGATGCAAAGCTTTTGGAAGAGTTAGGTTGCTTCGCAATTGTAGTGGAGAAAATCCCTGCTCATCTGGCTAAGAAAGTGGCTGAATCTGTTTCTATCCCTATTATTGGAATTGGAGCTGGAGGTGGAGTTGATGGACAAGTACTAGTGGTTCACGATATGCTCGGAATCACTCAGGAGTTTAAACCTCGTTTTTTAAGACAATATGCAGATCTTCAGGGAATAATGATGGAAGCTTTTGGTCAATACATCAAAGATGTGAAGAGCAAAGACTTTCCGAATGAGGGAGAGAGTTATTAAAGCGTTAAAGCAAAAAAAGGTATATCAAGCGATATACCTTTTTTCTTGACCAAACCTCTTCCTTAATCCTTTACCAGTTCCTTAAAATTGCTGATGCCGCTCCCGATCAGTTCTGAAATCGACCCTTTAGCAGATTTTACATAATTATCTTTGTTACAGGCAACATAGTGAGATGCTAAGTTTAGCTCTCCACCTGATACCATTACCAATTGCGGGTAGGCAGTTTTACTGAAGGTAGCAACTTCAGCAGAGGTCACCTCAACGAGTTTCGTTTCGGCAAAAATATCTTCGAAATAAACATCTCTTTTCAATCCCGTAGAAGAGTCAAATGCAGGAGAGCTGATCAAATGACCGGCCACAAAGCGTACTTGGGATGCTAATCGGGCCGAAGTGGATGATTGGGTAAAACCCTTTGCAAACTTCCCAAGACTCATTTGCTCGTTATCTGTTGCACCTATAGCAGCAGCCATTCTTAAGTTAATATCAGCTTTCACTTTTGACGAGGCATAGTTTGCAAAACTGGTTGAACTCGCGTCCAAAGCCACAAAAGGAAAAATAAATGTAGCCTCAGCGACATAAGCATCCCCTAGGTCTTTTGAAAGCTTGGAACTTGTATCTGTAAAAGTCCCTTTCTCCCTTCCATCATTCGCAATTCCTTTGACCCAATAATCATATCCTTGGGGAGTAACCATCACGAACCCTGTCGCTTGATCAGTAGAAGATGCTCCACCTTTGACTAATTCATATCCGCTATAGTAATCAGTTTTACCTGCCTCTTCCGCTGATATGATTTCGTAGCCATCGGCTTCGAGTTGAGCCGCAAAATCTGCATATGCTTCATCTACTATTTTTTGAAAATCCGGTATATCTACTCCGCTCAGCTGTACGCCCATGCTAGTCTTGGTGCCGGACACTGTAGTTGCTCTATTTGCACGATTATTTGTACTTCCCTTTGTACTTGCAGAGGCCTCTTCAAAAACTTCAAAGAGTACTCTGAATTTTTGAATATAAACTCGCTTAGGAGATTTTGAGGATTGCTTACCTCGGTGAAAGGAGTTTACATCATAATCTTTCGAGGAAATGTAAGGATCGGCGGGCTGAAGTATTCCTGCCAAAAAGAGAAGAATTGTTAGAAGTGTAATTTTCATGATTAGAGTTATTAGTAAAGACGGTTGTTTTTATCTGACTCCTCTAAATTAGATGATAGACATGGGATTTTTAAATATGAACTAATCGCTCTCTACACACAAGAATTGCTAAAAAACTATGTAAGTATTTGAAAATCAAATTACTGTAAATTTTGGTATCCTTAAGGAGTCTGTTTGTTTGACTCCTAAATAGGGCATTTGTCGTATGAAAAAAATCGTCTAGCGAAACCTTTTTTCTGTCAAAATACCTGAAAACTATCTAACTAATTTTTACCTGCTACTGGAAATAGCCAAGTTTTGAAAGTTGAAAAGCTACAATCTGAGCGCTTTTGGAGGTGAATACTGGAGTAATAAATTGAGCTAGAATTGACCCTATCAACACAAAAAAAGACCGATGAAAACCGGTCTTTCTATTATTATTTATCCTACTACATCAAGCGCTAGCTTCCTTTTCAGATATTTTTTCTTTTACTCTTATCATAAAGTCGCTTAGCACATTCATGTAATTGATGAATGCTTCATATGGCGAATCATAAGGGCTGAAATAGGCATGTATATCTCCGTCTGAAAAGAACTTGGTACACATATAGTAGAAGTGGTCACTTGTTTGCAAGTATGCCCAGTCACGCTGAATATCATCGTCATCTAAACCTTTGACCAATTTTTCCATTTCGAAAAGCCTATCAAATGCTTCGTCTTGCAGGTCATTTCCCAACCATGCAGTCAAATCACGCTCCTCATCTGCCCAAGAAATCGGTATAGGGACATGTATCTTTCCGACTGGTGAGATCTTCGCAGCTACCTCAGATGGGGTAGAAAAAGTAAAGTTAGTCTGGCTGAATACTGCGTCTGGAAGAGACTTCATGAATTCAAAAATTCCAGTTTCAGCCCATTGGTGTTCTCCAAACGTCTCATAGTCCATAAATAGATTAATAGTCTCTTCTTCCTCAGGGACATTCTTTATCCATTTCACAAATTTCTCAGTAGTAAGGGGGTAGTCATCCCAGCCTTTGTTTCCAAATCTAAATGCGATATCATCTGAAAGCTGGAAGTTCTTAAGCAATACTTTCAGTTTTGGATCAATGCTATTTACGTATACATAATTTGGACTTTTCCATCCAAGTACGTGTTTCGCCCCTTCAGTTAAAATAGCCTCAAAACCCATTTCAGATACCATTGCGCCGATTTGATCTGAATATATAAGCTCTGTATTTCTAAACACTTTTGGCTTGTAACCATTGAAGAGGGTCTTAATTTTTTCTTGATGCTTTTTCACCATATTTTGAAACTCATCCTTGCTTTTCAAAGCTACTAGGCTGTGTGCATAAGTTTCATTGAGCAGTTCGCAATGACCAGTTGCCACTAGTTTTTGGAAGCTTTCCAACACATCGGGAGCATAAGCTTCTAACTGATCCAAAAACACACCAGACATAGAAAAGCTTACTTTGAAAGCTCCATTGTATTTGTTGATCATTTCCAGCAATAAAGCATTCATAGGCAAGTAGCATTTCTGTGCTACTTTTCTCATGACACTACGATTGAGGAAATCGTCCCAATAATGATGATCGTCACCGATGTCAAAAAAACGATAAGGTTTCAGACGGTATGGCTGATGAACCTGGAAGTAAAAGCATAGGGTTCTCATGGTTTCTTCGATAATGTTTTTTGGTACACAGTGACAAGTTTTTCAGCCACATGTTCCCATTTTAATTTTTTCAATTCTTCAGTTCCAAGCTCCTTGAACATTTTAGATATACCATCATAATGTAGCAAAGCAAAAATGGCATCTGCCATGGAGTCAATATCCCAAAAGTCAATTTTGATTGCATTATTCAGGACCTCTGCCACGCCTGATTGCTTGGAGATAATTACAGGAGTATTGTGTCGAACAGCCTCTAGAGGAGAAATACCAAAGGGCTCCGATACTGAAGGCATCACATAGACATCTGAGATAGCATACATGTGATCTACATCGTCACCCTTTAGAAATCCTGTAAAATGGAACTTTGTGCCCATCCGGAGCTCGGCTACTCTATCAATCATTCGATTGAGTAAATCCCCGTTTCCGGCCATTACAAAGCGAACGTTAGGGTCGCGCTCGATGACTTTTTTTGCAGCTTCTACGAAATATTCAGGGCCTTTTTGGAAGGTGATTCTTCCTAAGAAGGTTACGATTTTTTCAGGAACTTTCTTTTGGTAGCTGGATTTGATAATACTTGCATCCAGAACCGCATTGTGTAGAACAGTTACCTTTTCGGCAGGAATGCCATATTTCTTAATGATAATGTTTTTGGTTAGCTGACTTACTGCCACGATATGATCTGCAGCTTCCATTCCTGCGCGCTCGATATCATATACCACTTGGTTGACAGATTCTCCAGACCTGTCAAATTCCGTAGCATGCACATGGGCTACCATAGGCTTTCCACTGATTTCCTTTGCAGCAATTCCTGCGGGAAAAGATAGCCAGTCATGGGCATGAATGATCTCATGCTCCTTGTTTTTGGAAATATGGGCTGCTACTAAAGCATAGCGGGAAACTTCCATCATTAAGTCCTTGCCGTATTTTCCGCTAAACTCAAATTTGTTTGAAAATACACTTTCGTCCACATCAGTTCTGTCATGGATTGCATAATCGGTGTATTTCTTGAATTCATCAGGGCCTAAGTAAGGGACTAAAAAACTGCTCACTTCTAAATAAGTGAGGTTTTTCCAGAATTTTTTAAACCGTTTTTCACGGTAATCTATGGTAACATCACTTGCATTGACAAAATCTGCCAATGGCTCCTCGTCTCCCCAGAGTTTTGGTACAACAAAAATAATGTCTTGATGATGATGCGCCAATCCCTTGACTAAACCATAACAAGCCGTTCCTAGACCTCCAGAAATATGTGGTGGAAATTCCCACCCAAACATTAGCACCTTCATAAAAAGTCTTTTATATCTTTTTGACCAAATCCATCATTCTAAGCAATTCTGATACGCTCCACGCCTGTGATATCGCTCCTTTCGGACGATGCGGCGGGTCTCCATCGTAAATTTCTGCCACCGCCCCTACTCCATATTGAGTCATTACTCCATCAAAACCTTTTACGATTTTATTAATAAAATTAGCACTTGACTTCCCATGTAGCCTAATGTATCCTTCTACAAAGTGGCCAAGAGGCCAAACCCAAACCGTACCATTGTGATAGGCTTGATCTCTGCTGATTTGGTCACCAAAGTAGTACCCTTTATAGGCTGGGTCATCCGGAGAAAGCGAGCGCATTCCTCTTGTCGTAAGAAGTTTTGATTTTGCCGTCTCAAGAACTGCGTCACATTTATCATCACTAAGCATCACATAGGGCAGGGAGGTAGCGAAAATCATGTTTGGACGAATAGCCCAGTCCTTCTCTTCTCCATCAATATAATCTGCCAGATACCCATGTTCCTCAGACCAAAACTCCTTTTCAAAAGTATTACTGATTTTCGCAGCATGACTTGCTATGTCCTCATCACCAGTTAATTCATAGTAGAAACATAGTGCATTATACCAAAGTGCTTGAATTTCTACTGGACAGCCAATCCTAGGAGTAACCGGCCCATCTGGGGTAACGGCATCCATCCAGGTAAGTGCCTTTCCTTCCTCGCCACCATATACAAGACCATTTTCTAAAACGTGAATATTGAAATCGGTACCATTAAGGTATCCCTCAATAATTCCTTTCATTTTACCTAAATAGCGATCTTTAATGGTCTTACTATCTCCGGTATACTTGATGTATTGCTGCAATGCCCAGAAGTACCAAAGTGGCGCATCTATAGAATTCATGTTCGTGGTGACCCCACTTCCTACATTAGGAAAAAGTGGACCTTTCAAGTCGCGGGACATGGTATCCATGATATCTAGAAAAGTCTTACTATCACCAGTGGTGAGCGTAAGTCCTGGAGCGGCTACGAAAGTGTCTCTACCCCACCAGCCAAACCAAGGATATCCAGCAATGACTCTGGTGTCTCCATCCCGTTGTCGTAAAAATTGGCCTGCTGAATTCTTCAGACAGTTTACAAAATTGCTTCTTGGAATTCTTCTTGCGATTTCTTTCTCAAAGGCATTTTGACGTGTTTTTGGATCCGCCTCTGTCAATCCTGCTGAGAATATAACAGATTCTCCTTTTTCTATTTCAAATTCAAAATACCCTGGTACATACAGGTCTTCTTGATAATCATATCCTCGCTCGCGCTCTAATATATACTCGACATTGTAATACCAATCAGGTGCTGGTACAAACTCTACCTTCTTTGACACCTGCAAATAAAGGGGGTCGTACTTGTCATAAAGGTGGAAAATTGCACCATTTGGTGCTCTCTTAAACTTCTTGTTGATATGCGTATTTGCCTTGCAAAGGTCGTGGTAACCTCTGAAAGCTAAAAATGGTTGAATCCGTATTTTTGTCGGTGAGTGAGCATCTAACAACGTATATCGAATCATCAATCGATCTCGGTTGGTGTCTAAGATCAGTTCTTTTTCCAATAGAACTCCACCGACCCGATAGGTCAGTTTCGGGATGGGCTCAGAATCGAAATCCTCTAAGTATTTATGACCCCTTGGAGAGTAATTTCCAGGGAATTTGCTGATTCCCAAGTTGAAGCTTGCACCATGCTGAATAACCGTTTCATGAACGGTAGATAACATTACATGGCTTTGGGAGTCGATTTTTGGTTGAGGGACTACTAATAACCCATGGTATTTACGGGTGTTACAACAGATTATCGAAGTGCTAGTATATGCGCCTGAACGATTGGATCTGATGATCTCTCTCTCAAGAGAATAATTCAGATTAATTAGTTGTGTTTTATCGAAATGGATATAACTCATGTGGGAAAAATTCTATGTTGTTAAAAATAGAGTTTTGATCCGACAAGAAAAATGAAATGCAAAAAAATAAAGGTTATGTTTCCATAACCTTCTGTTTTTGTTGAAATAATCAGGAGTGAATCGCTTCTTTTTGAATTTCTTCGAAATTTCTAAGCGATTCTTCAAATTTCATCAAGTAGCTTTTTGCCATGCGAATATTGATGGGTTTTACCTGAGGAAATTTTGGCGAAGTTTTGAACAAAGTAAACATCTGAAGTTGGTTTAGTTCTGGCGGTGAATTATCAAATGCTGTGCCAATAGAGGCTATATTAATTAGAAAAGCCCCTCAAAGTGAGGGGCTTTTGGGTGAAAGACCGGGTTCGAACCGGCGACCTCTGGATCCACAAACCAGCGCTCTAACCAGCTGAGCTACAATCACCATTTAAACATTTGGACTGGTTTCTTCCAAACGGTCTGCAAAAGTAATAATTCGCTATTCTCTTTGCAAGAGTCAGGTTAAAATTTTCCTATAAATCTAAGACGCTCGCCTTTCTTGTCTTCATGGAATGTACCGTTTTCGAACGCTAAATGTCCAGAAACGACTGTATGTGTGACTTTTGACTTAAAGGTATGGCCCTCAAAAGGCGACCAGCCGCATTTTGATAAAATATTTTCTTTTTCAACTTTCCATGGATTATTTAGGTCTACAAGTGTCAGATCGGCAAAATATCCCTCCCGGATAAACCCTCTTTCCTTGATATGAAATAAAGTTGCGACGTTGTGACACATTTTCAAGGCGATATTTTCAAGACTGATTTTACCTTGATGATAGAAATCCAGCATGGCTACCAAGCTATGTTGGTTCAGTGGTCCACCTGATGGTGCCTTTGTGTACACCTGAGCTTTTTCTTCAATGGTATGAGGAGCATGATCTGTAGCCACTACATCAATGGTGCCATCTAGCATTGCATTAAAAATAGCCTCTCTGTCTTTAGCTGTTTTTATTGCAGGGTTCCATTTGATGAGATTTCCTTTAGTCTCATAATCCTCCTCAGCAAACCACATGTGGTGGATACAAGCTTCAGCGGTCACTTTTTTCTGTTCCAAAGGAATGGTGTTAGTGAACAACTCCAATTCCTTTGCGGTACTGATATGTAGAATATGTAGGCGCGTTCCATGCTTTTTTGCCATGGCTACCGCTCTGCTTGACGCGTCATAACAAGCCTCCTCTGATCTGATTTTTGGGTGAAATTTGACAGGGATATCATCGCCGTAGATGGATTTAAACTCATCGAAATTCGCTTTGATGATGTCGTCGTTTTCGCTGTGGATTGCGATAATGGCTTTACATTCTTTAAATATTCCTTCTAGGGATTCAATATTGTCTACTACCATATTTCCTGTGGAAGAACCCTGAAAAATCTTCAATCCGCAAACTTTCTCAAAATCAACTTTCATAATCTCATCCAAGTTGCTATTTGTCGCGCCCATGAAAAAAGAATAGTTGGCCAAGGAAACTTCAGCAGCTCTTGCATATTTCTCTTCCAATAAATCCACTGTAGTTGCCTGAGGAATGGTATTTGGCATCTCCATATAAGAAGTTGTTCCACCAGCTACCCCTGCTTTTGCTTCGGTATAGATCTCAGCTTTGTGAGTTAATCCAGGCTCTCTGAAGTGGACCTGATCGTCAATTAGACCTGGAAAAAGATGTTTTCCAGTTGCGTCAATATGGATATCTGCTTGCTCCGAACTGAGGTCAGCACCAAGTTTTGAGATTCTTCCATTTTCTATAAATACATCGCCCGGACTTATCCGGCCTTCATTGACTATATTTGCACCGGTGATCAGAATACTTTTCATCTTTACTCCTTTTTGGATTTTACTTATTCAACCAAAATTAACGAATCATGAGCAATGAGGCCTCAACTTTTGAAGCATTTAAGCTAAATCGACAGCTATTGAATGCTGTGGCGGATGCCGGCTATGTTCATCCCACGCCTATTCAGGAAAAGGCAATCCCGCTGGCTCTTGCTGGCCACGATGTGCTTGGGATTGCTCAGACAGGTACAGGAAAGACCGCTGCGTATGTGTTGCCGGTTCTCATGAAAGTGAAATATGCCCAAGGGGATCATGCCAGAGCGGTGATTTTGGCGCCAACTCGTGAATTGGTGATGCAGATCGAAGAAGTAGTAGTCCAAATGTCTGCCAATACCGATTTGAGAATGGTTGCGCTTTATGGGGGTTTGGGGCCAAAGACGCAAATTGAGACCATAGAGAAAGGTGTTGATATTATCGTATCTACTCCTGGGAGATTTTTGGATATCTATAGAAAAGGGAAAATCCTCACTAAGGAAATCAAAACTATGGTGCTGGATGAGGCTGACAAAATGATGGATATGGGCTTTATGCCTCAGATCAGATCAATTTTGGAAATCATCCCAAGAAAGCGACAGAACTTACTTTTCTCTGCCACTTTTGGAGAACGAATCGATCGCTTTGCCGCGGAGTTTTTGGAGTTTCCTGAAAGAGTAGAAGTAACTCCTCAGGCGACTACGGCAGAAACTATTGGGCAAATAAAATATTTGGTACCAAACATTAAAACGAAGCTGAGTCTTCTCGCTCATTTATTTAAGAATGAGGAAATCAACAGAGCCATCATTTTTACCAGATCCAGAAGAAATGCGGAAGAGGTTTTTGCCTTCTTGAGCCATAGAAGTTATGGAGAAGTGCGAGTGATCCATGCGAATAAAGGACAAAATACCCGGATCAATTCTATCGAGGATTTCAAAGGTGGAGACGTTCGGATTCTAGTTGCGACGGATGTTGCCTCCAGAGGATTGGATGTGACGATGGTTTCTCACGTAGTCAATTTTGATGTTCCGCTGATCTATGAGGATTATGTACATAGAATCGGTAGAACTGGTAGAGCTACAAATGAAGGCAAGGCGATTAGCTTTGTGAATCCTGCCGAAGAGTATCACTTCGAAAAGATCGAGGAAATCATACGCATGAAGGTGGAAGAAGCTCCAATTCCTGATGAAGTCGATGTGACCGCTACTCCTTATGAGGAGAAGCAAGCATATGCACGTGAGCTGGATCGTTTACTCCAGAGAGATAATCCTGACTATAAGGGAGCATTTCACGAGAAAAAGGAGCATAAAAAGCCAAATCCACATCTAGAGGCTCAAGAAAAGGAGAAGAAGCGTGGCAATAAAAATTCTAAAGCCAAGACCAACAGAAATCAGTTGAAGACTAAGCACCAGAAGAATAAAGGAAATAATTGATTCTTTGCTGAAGGTTAATTTTCACTAAAACTAATCTCTATCTGTTTGAAGTTTTATCAACAATGATAAAATTTGAGATGTGAGATTAGTTTTATTTTTTGTTTTTGTCAGTGCTTCCCTTCAGGCACAGCCGTTTTTGGTTCCATATAACCATTTACTGCCCGATTCAAGGAAAATCGAAATTCAAGTTACATTCTTAAATGAGTTTGATTCAGAAAAGGAAACGGTATTTCTATTAGAGGATGCTTTCGACGAACTTTATATGCCCTTTGATGAATTGCTGGATTTCTCTGAGTTCAGCAATTTTGTTTTGATCAAAGGAAGGAAGAATAATGAGGAGTTAAAAAGAGGTGTGATGCTTACTGGAAGTCCAGATTATGAATTGGCTTACACCCTTTTTAACCAAGATCAGGTCGCACGCGATGTAGAAGTGATCAGGGAGGAATTACTCGGGGAAGAGCAAGTGATTTTGTTCGGATATTCCTCGTCTGCGATGGTTTTGCAGAATTACCTTTCCTTGTTTCCTCAGCATGTAAGCAGAATGATCAGTGTTAATCCCTTGGTTTTTGACGTACAAAAGAACATGAGTTTTTCTTCCTCAGGATTAACCTTTCAAGGTTTGACGCTTAGTGATGAGCAGAACTTTGATTTCAGTTACTATGCAAATTTCTACAATGTAAATTTGGGGAGAAAGGCCGCTGCGAAGTACAATCTGATTGAATTTATGATTTTTCAGGATGTTCTGAGGGGTTTGGCTTTTAACCAAGATTCTGCAACAAATATCCCATTACTTGTGCGGGCATTTGAACATGCGATAGCAGTCTCGGGAATGCAAGATTCTTCTCAGAAGATCAACCCAAGTTTAGAATTACTGAAAGAATTGAGTAATCCACTTTGGAACACCTATCAAAATGACAACTTCGATTTCTATGGAACCAACTACGATCGATTGTTGGGATTTGAGGGAAAGATGATTCTGATCGGAGGAGCTTTTGACCATTTGATTTACTCCAAATCATATGATGTGCTTGCGGAATACTACTCTGATTGCACATTGATTCTCCTCAACGACGGGCATGGACTACAGAAAGTGCTGAAGCTTACTTCCTTTAATGAGCTAGTGAATTCATTCATTGGGAATGATACACCTGGGAAGATTGCTGCCTATAAAAAGTTGTCTGATGAGAATTTCATTTTCGAGAAATACTATGAAGGGGCGTTTAAAGTACCCCCACTTTTTTGATCTAAAATATGATTTCCTTGGATTTATCTGAAGTTCGCAGGCTTTTAACAAGTAATACAAATCCCAATATCGCGATAATCAAGCACAAAGGAGAAAAGAACCAAGTGTCTGATTTCGCAAACTCCGTAGATTTAATTTGCTTGAAAAAACCAATGTATTTGAAATCACCCAAAGCTCTCAACCCAAAAATTAGTGGGATTACCCAAAGCCCAATAATTCTAACCCAAAATGGTAATTTGCGATTTACTGAAATGAACGTTAGCCAATAAAAAGCTGCGAATAGAGTTAGTCCAGATCCAACAATTATGCTATCAAGTGTCTTCGGACTCAGCATTTGCTGACCTTGTTCATTTGTAGGCAGTACACTTTCAAATCCCCATTGACCTCCAATTGCCCAATAAAAATGAATTAAAGCAAGAACAGAGAAGATTACAATTAATAGTATCGCTACGATTGGTTTCATAATCATGAGCTATAATTCTTCTCTACTTATTTTTCTCCATATAATCCACCACAAAATAGCTCAAGGTTCGCATTCCTAGCACAAATCCACCCTCGTCGATATAGAATCCAGGCGTGTGATGTGAAGGAGTAGTAAGCGGATCGCCGCCTTTTTTCATCCCACCAAGAAAAATAAATACGCCCGGCTTTTCCCGCTGGAAAAAGCTGAAATCTTCAGCCCCAGTCACAGGATTCAAATAGATTAAATTCTCTGCACCGGCAGCAGCTTCTAACGTTGGGAGCATTTCCTTTGTCAAATCAGGGTCATTTACGGTGGAAGGATATAATTTCTCAAGCTTTAAATCTACAGTAGCTCCTGCACTTTCAGCAATATTAGTTACGATCTCATTGATGCGCTTATGTACAAGCTTTTGCTGCTCATCTCCAAAAGTCCTAACTGTCCCGATCAACGCCACTTCCTCAGGAATGATATTATGCCGAATACCCCCATGAATAGCTCCTATGGTAACTACTGCTGGATTCTGGGTGACATTTACACTTCTGGAAAGAATGGTCTGAAGTCCCATAATAATTTGTGAGCTGGTTACGATTGGATCCACACTTGACCAAGGATAGGCGCCATGAGCTTGTACTCCTTTTACGGTAATTTCTAGATTATCCACAGCTGCCATGATCGGTCCGGATCTATAGCCTATCTTTCCAACTTCTGTTTGCGAATTGATATGCAAGCCGAAAACGGCATCCACGTCATCCATCACTCCCTCTTTTACCATTAGCTCTGCTCCGGCAATATCAACATCATAGACACCTTCTTCAGCTGGCTGGAATAGGAATTTTACATTCCCTTCCAGCTCATCTTTCATGCTGGCCAACACTTCTGCCACACCCATCAGAATGGCTACGTGGGAATCATGCCCACAGGCATGCATCACTCCAGTTTCTTGACCATTATAAGTAGCTGTATTTACAGATTTAAATGGTAAATCATTTCTTTCAGTAACTGGCAGCGCATCCATATCAGCGCGGAGTGCGACTGTAGGTCCAGGCTTTCCACCTTTTAAAACTCCGACCACACCAGTTACAGCTACATTTTCCGTTACCTCAATTCCAAGTGAGCGAAGATGATCTGCGATTTTCTTTGCGGTACGAGTTTCTTGATTTCCCAATTCAGGATGCATGTGAATATCGCGGCGCCACTCAATCACTTTGGATTCAATTGAATTTGCCTTAGTGTCGATAGCTGGTCGGAGCTCAGTTTGGGCGAAAAGCGTTCCTGCTCCTACGAACATTGGTACAAGAAATAGGGAGTGTAAAAGGTATTTCATGGATGGAGGTTTGTATTGGTATTTATCAAATTTAGAAAAATGTCTTAATGCTCAAGCTTTTTCCCAGCCAAATGCTGAAAAGTCATCTTTCAAAGAACTATTTCACCTGAATTGACTTTGTATAGAACAATCGTTAAAAAAGAATCTATGCAACTTAATAATCAGATCGCGGTAGTAACTGGCGTGAGTAAAGGAATAGGGCTGGAGTTAGTGAAATTACTGCTTGAAAAAGGAACAGTCGTTGCTGGCTGGGGAAGAAATTCGCCTGATTTTCAGCATGAAAATTTCCACTTTTTCTCCTGTGATGTATCTAAAGAAGAATCGGTAGAAAGTGCTTTTCAAGCCACCGTTGGAAAACTAGGGAAGGATATTCGGATTTTGGTTAACAATGCTGGATTTGGCGTAGCAGGAGATACAGAGACTTTTTCCTCTGAGGATTGGAAAGCAATGTTTGATACCAACGTTCATGGGATTTTCTACACCACCAAGCGTTTGATCCCGGGTATGAAGGCTGCCGATGAAGGACATATATTGAATGTTGCATCCATAGCAGGATTGAATGGAGTGAACAAATTTGCAGGGTATGTAGGTACAAAGCATGCCGTTCGAGGGATTTCTCATTCTTTATATATGGAGCTAAGAGATTTCGGGATTAAAGTTTCTACTATTTATCCAGGCTCTATTCAGACCAATTTCTTTGATGAAATACCGGGAGTGGATGCCCATGAAAATATGATGAGACCGATCGATGTCGCTACCACAATGGTACAAACACTGGAAACTCATCCGAACTACTTTGTGGCGGATGTGGAATGCAGACCGCTTAGACCAAAGGGTAAGAAATAATAGGCGTCACTGAGATACAATCAGCGGGCAAATGATCTGCCTTCAACAGTGTTTCAACTTATATTATTTACAAACACAGAAAACATAATTTGACCTTTTGGGCAATTCCAGCCTTGTTTTAAGAGAGTTATGTGTTTATTTTGAAAGTAATCTTTTAACTGATGAAAAAAACAAATCTGATTATTCTTCTCGTAGTCCTTTTAGGAGGTGCTACTTACATGGGATATTTATCTCAAATAGGAACTCCTGCCACAGCGGCCCCGGTTTCAGCACCTAGTGAATTGCCTGATTTTACATTGAATGACATCAATGGCAAAGCAACCTCGATACATGAAGTGGCAGGCGAGAAGCCGACACTTTTTATTTACTTCAATTCTACTTGTCATCTATGTCAGGAAGAGCTTGGGGAGCTTTCAAAACGAATTGAGGAGTTCAAAGATTATAGTATTATTTTAACGACGGTTCAGCCTTTGGATGAAATGATTGATTTTGCAACAGGTTTGGGGATCAAAGAGAAGAACAATGTTCATTTCCTTCTCGACACAAATATGGAGGTTGCAAGTTTCTTGCAAATCAGGAGTGTTCCTTCCATCTATTGCTACGATGCAGACAAGCAGCTAGTAGCCGAGTATGTGGGGATCACGAAGATTGATCTATTACTGGAGAAATTGGGAGGATAGAATTAAATCATAAAGTAGGTTTTTGAGTGTTTTGGTTACTTAAGTCTCTGCGAATAAATCACTTGTAAAAGCTTGTATTTCTAATACGCGAGATCATGTATTTGAAATACATGCTTTTTTGTTTTAAGATTAATCACGAGGAGTAAGTTTCCTTCTAAACCCTGACTCCCTAATTCATCTCAACTAAGGGAAACTACAATTTTTCCTTACTTTTGACTGACTAAAAAAGCTACATGTCACTAGAAGTATCCCAGCTCACCAAACTTTACGGAAATCAGAAAGCACTTGATGAAGTGTCCTTTTCGGCAACACCGGGAAGGATCCTTGGTTTTTTGGGACCAAATGGAGCTGGTAAATCAACTACCATGAAGGTGATTACCGGTTACATTTCTGCCAATTCTGGAGTAGTCAGCGTGATGGGAAAAGACCCTGTCAATTCACCAAAGGAAGTGAGTAAACTAATCGGGTATCTACCCGAGCATAACCCCCTTTACCTGGATATGTACGTACGGGAATTTCTAGAATTCTCGGGTGGCTTATATGGTATGTCAGGCCAAACATTAAAATCCCGAACGAGGGAAATGCTAAATCGAACTGGTTTAGAGCCAGAACAACACAAGAAAATCGGACAACTTTCTAAAGGTTATAGACAGCGCGTAGGACTTGCGCGAGCTTTAATCCACGATCCGCAGGTGATTATTTTGGACGAACCGACTACTGGGCTCGATCCAAATCAACTGGTGGAAATAAGGAGTTTGATTCAAGAAGTGGCTAAGGAAAAGACACTCATACTTTCTACGCATATTATGCAGGAAGTGGAAGCTATTTGCCATGATGTAGTCATTATCAATAAAGGTAAAATACTCGCTTCAGATTCACTTAGCAATTTGAAATCTGGAGTAAATGAGGTTCAACTCATTCTAGAGACTGAAGAAGAACTGCAGTTGGAATGGTTTGAGAATATTGGCCCTGTGACTTTTGGTTCTAAAGGGACTTCGGAGGTGATGATTTCATGTCAAGACGCTACTTTAGGTAGAAAAGCTGTAATGAATATTGTGCAGGCACGCTCCTTGAATCTGATCAGTTTGAATCAAAGCAAAAAGAATTTGGAACAAATTTTTCGCGAGATCACTAGATGAAAAGCCTTCTCCTAAAAGAATTCAATTCCTTCTTTGGTAGCCTGTTAGGCTATTTGGTTCTATCGTTGTTCCTGATTTCGTTAGGGTTGATTGTCTGGGTTTTTCCAGAAACAAGCGTGCTGGATTATGGTTTTGCAGATTTGGAAGCACTATTCAGCTATACGCCTTATGTGTTTACTTTTCTGGTTCCTGCTTTATCTATGCGGGCTATTGCAGAGGAACGCAAGACTGGCACTTGGGAGCTTTTGAGGACTTCTCCACTTTCACTGGTGCAGATTATTTTGGCAAAATACATAGCAATGCTGTGCCTGGTGCTAGTGGCGCTATTACCGACTTTAATTTATTTCTATAGTATCATTGAGCTTGGAGACCCGGTTGGAAACCTAGATCAGGCTGGCTTTTTCGGTTCTTGGATAGGATTAATTATGATCGGGGCAGTATTTGCGGCTGTTGGTCTCTTTGCAAGTTCGCTTACTTCACAGCAAGTTGTGGCGTTCGTTCTCGGGGTCTTTTTGTGTTTTGTTTTATACTTCGGATTCTCGGCATTGGCAGATATGCAACTCGGAGACTTTTCCTATTGGGCATCTGATTTTAGTTTGAGTTTTCATTATATCAATTTGAGTAGGGGAGTCATTGATTCCACTGATTTATTCTTTCTTTTTGGTATGATTTGGTTGTTTTTGGGCGGGGCGGTTTTGGTTTTGAGAAATAAATGAAAAATTCTGCTGTACATACTGCAAAGCCGTGGTTGCTCTTTTTTGGAGGGATTTTACTCTTTGCTTTGGTTGCGCAATTCCTGAATTTCAGAATTGATTTGACCGAGGAAAAACGCTATTCCTTGCATCCGGCTACTGAAGAAGTGCTTTCGCAAATTGCGGAGCCACTTCATGTTGATATACTTTTGGTAGGAGAAAATCTTCCTGGAGGCATGAGGAGATTGCAAAAATCAGTTGAGGAAACAGTAAGGACTTTCAATGCCTATAGCCCTGAAAAGATCACATATTCTTATTTTGATCCCTTGAGTATAGAAGCTGAAAAGCAAGAGGAGTTTGTACTTTCCCTCACCGAATATGCGATAAATCCGGTAAATCTTTCTGTCAATCAGGCCACTGGCTTGCAGACTCAGCTCATTTTTCCAGGCATTCTAGTGAGCAATCAAGAATATGAAACTGGTGCACTAATTCTCAAAGGAGAGCGAGGAATGAGTCCCGATCAGATTCTAAATCAATCCATCGAAAATCTGGAGTTTGAGCTAAGTAATGCGATTCGCAAGTTAATTTCTCCAGAATCCTCCTCTATAGCGATGATCATGGGCCATGGAGAAATGAGTTCGGATGAAGGATATGGCATGGTCGAAGCCCTAGATGGTGATTTTGAATTATTTAAGGTTCCACTTGAGCAAGCCAACACTCCCGCAGATTTAGTTGGGTTTAAGATAATATTTATCCAAGGGCCAAAGGAAGCATTTACTGAGCGGGAGATTTATCTGCTTGATCAATATGTAATGAGTGGAGGCAATCTAGTGGTCTTGCTTGATGGCGTGGCTGTAGATATTGAAAATGCTGGTGGAGAAGGTACTCTTGCGATGCCGGTTGATCTGGGATTGGACCAGCTTCTTTTCCGCTATGGAATTAGAGTAAATAAGGATTTGATTCAGGATTTGAGTTTTGGTTACATCCCCGTGATGGGAGGTGATTTTGGTGGTCAACCTCAGATGGTTTCTTTGCCTTGGCCTTTTCATATTTTGGCTGGCAGAATGCAGGACCATGCAATTACTAAAGGTTTGGACGTTGTTGAATTTCGATTTGCTAGCAGTCTCGATACTGTAAAAGCGGAAGGGGTACATAAAACTCCATTGATTTTTAGCTCTGATTTATCTAGAATTTTGCCTGCGCCAACTCGCGTTGCCTTTTCAGATATGGAGCAAGAGCCTGATGTGAAGCAGTTTGTACTAAAGAATCTACCCCTTGCTTATCTATTAGAAGGAGAATTCAGCTCTTTGTATAAAAACCGATTTTTGCCGGAAGGCTTTGCAAAAGCAGATTTTAAAGAAAGTGGTGAAGGAAAGGTGGTCGTGATAGGAGATGGAGATGTTTTCCAAGCTCTGACTAATCTCGAAGATGGTACTCCGTTGGCGTTAGGAGAAGATCCATTTAGCCAGACGACTTTTGCTAATAAGCTTTTTCTGAAAAACTTAGCTCAATATCTCTCGGATCCAGAAGGGATTATTGCTTCTCGAACCCGCACGTTTCAGATTCGCCCATTGAATAAGGCTAAGATCGCACAGGAAAAGACGTTTTGGCAAGGTTTGAATGTGCTGGCTCCTGTGATTGTATTGTTGATTTTTGGAGGAATTGTCTGGTGGAATCGAAAGAATAAATACAGTCGGAGAGTAAACTAGGAAAGAAAAATAGGATCTAAACCATTAATTTTTCAGAGAATCATTTATACGACGGTTCGAATTAGAATTTATTTATAAATTTACTCCCATTCAAAAGTAAAAATCAAATAAGCCCTACGATATGAAATCGAGCATTATTAAGCTTCTCAAATTGGGATGATTATGATGCATGCGAGATTCCCCGTCCGACTGACGTAAGCCGGGCGGACATATGGCCTTCAAAAGACAAATTATAATCATATGAAATTTATTGTTTCCTCATCTGCCTTATTAAAGCAGCTTTCGGCTATCAACGGTGTGGTCACTACCAATCCTGTAGTGCCAATTTTGGAGAATTTTCTTTTTGAGATCAAAGAGAGTCTATTGACCATTACTGCATCTGATTTGCAGACATCGATGATCACAGAGATCAACGTGGAGGCCAAAGAAGATGGGAATATTGCGGTTCCAGCCAAGATTTTGATTGAGACGTTGAAGAACCTTCCTGAGCAGCCAGTGACTTTCAGCATTGATCATGATACATATGCAGTGGAAATCAGTTCTGACAATGGTCGCTACAGACTGGCTGGTGAGAATGCAACGGACTTTCCTAAAATCCCAACTGTAAGCAACGCTACTTCTGTGGACATGTCCACAGAGGTGCTTTCTTCAGCTGTTTCCAATACCATCTTTGCCACTAGCTCAGATGAACTTCGTCCTGCGATGACTGGTGTTTATATCAATCTAAGCCCAACTAATACAACTTTCGTAGCAACTGACGGACATAGATTAGTTAGATATAGAAGAGTTGATATTGCTTCCCAGGAAGCAGCTACATTGATTATTCCTCGTAAGGCGCTGAACTTGTTAAAGTCAACTTTGCCTTCAGAAAATCTGCCAGTAACTGTGGAATTCAATCAGTCGAATGCTTATTTCAACTTCAATAACATCAAGATGATTTGTCGTCTGATCGATGAGCGTTTCCCTGATTACGAAAATGTAATTCCTGCGGAAAATCCGAACGTGATGACAATTGATCGTTCAGAATTGTTAAGCTCATTGAGAAGAATTGCAATCTATGCGAACAAAACTACCCATCAGGTGAGATTGAAATTGACGGGTAGCGAATTGATGATTTCTGCTGAAGATCTTGATTTCTCAAACGAAGCGAACGAGAGACTTTCTTGTGAGCACGATGGAGAAGATATCGAAATTGGATTCAACGCGAAGTTCTTGGTGGAAATGTTGAATAACCTTTCTTGCAAAGAAGTAAGCTTGAAGTTCTCTGCTCCTAACCGTGCAGGTTTGATTCTTCCAGCTGAGCAAGACGAAAACGAAGACATCCTAATGCTGGTAATGCCGGTGATGTTGAATAACTACGTATAACAACCACAGACCATAAAGTAAGAGCCCGGAGTTTACTTCGGGCTTTTTTTGTGTCTTTTGAGGTTTAGAAAATCTCGAAGGTCTTGGGATTTTAACCATAAAGTGCACGGAGAAAGCGCAAAGTGCAGAAATGAGAGTGGCTGTCAGGAGGGAAAAGTTTTAATTAATTGCGAAAACCTTAGTGCCTTCTTTGCGCTCTTCTTGGCTAAACAGAAACTCACTTTTTCTTCGCATCCCGCAACGACTTCAGGTATAACCCTTCCACTCGCTCTCTAGCCCAGGGTGTTTTGCGTAGGAACTTCAAGCTGGAATTGATCGAAGGGTCATGTGTGAAACATCGGATGGTAATGCGCTGTCCGAGTTCTTCCCAGCCATAGAATTCAACTAGATGCTCGACGATTTCTGCTAGCTTGATGCCGTGAAGTGGGTTGTTGGGTTGGTTTTCCAATGGATAATTTAAAATGGGTGAATTTAAAATTATGAATTGTTTTGAATAACTCGGTGATGAGGTATGAAAGTGAAGGATGAACTTCTTAGAAGTTGCTTAAAATTTAAGGAAAAGCTACATCGGTCATCTGACATCGATCATCCAGCTTTTTTATTTCCTCTCAATAAAATCCCACAAATTCCCATACAAATCCTTAAAGACGGAAACGGTCCCAAAAGCTTCCTCAGAAGGCTCTCTGATAAATTCTACCCCTTTTGCTGTGTAGTTGTGGTAATCCCGGTAGAAATTATCTGTGTATAAAAACAGGAAGACCCTTCCTCCAGACTGAAAGCCAATTTGATTTCTTTGCAGTTCGTCAGCTGCTTTTGCCAACAGCAAATGGCAAGTAGATCCGGGAGGAGCCACACGAACCCAGCGCTTCACATCACTTAGGTGAGTGTCCTCAAGTAGCTCAAATCCTAATACGTTGGTGTAGTATTCAATCGCTTCGTCGTAATCTCTGACCAATATGGCGATCTGCCCCAGTTGTTGTTTCATCTATCAAAATAGGGTAAATCCTATCTTAATAAGAAGTATATCTGTGTATTTAAGAGGTTTTTTCTGCTGAGGATACAATGTCCTCGACGATGAAAATCGCATTGTTGTTCAAATCATAGAGACCAAATTCATGTGTGCCCCAAGAGGTGTTTTTGCGAAGTTTATCGCAAGTTACTACTCCTTTGATTACTAGGGATTCAAAATAGGGCTCGATATTTTTGACAAATATGCGGACTACCGAACCTCCCAAAAGCGGATCATCAGGAGTGTCAGCATGCCATTGTAAGTGTAGCTCAATTCCTTCCAGTCGCATGCCAGCGTACATATGATCCCCGAAGGTTTTCACAAACCCAAAATTTTGATAATACCAATCCAAATCTCTAGCAATATCTTTAGAAGGTAGGACTGGGATAGTACATATAAAATCAGTTTTCATGGATAAGATATGAGCGATTGCAAAACTGGTAGATTTCACAATAAGTTACCAAAGCTGAAACTGATTCCAAAGAACTTTACTATCAATGGCGGAATTGTAGAATGTTCTAAAGCTTTGTTTTTAAGGCATGATCATAAAGTTTTAATTTCTAGGGTAAATGGAATATCTTGAATTGCTTAAACCCACTGGCCTATGAAGAATATACTTTCCATTTGTCTTCTTGCATTTTTCTTTTATTCCTGTCAAAAGGAACTACAAGAACCTGCGGAAATCACTTATCCAACACGTCCAAATATACTTTGGATTATAAATGAAGACATGTCTCCCGAGCACTTGGGCGTATATGGAGGTACAGGAGGAAAAACACCTGTTTTGGATTCATTGGCAAAAGCGGGGGTGATTTTTACCAATGCCTTTTCTACTGCGGGTGTCTGTGCTCCAAGTCGTGCAGCGCTGATTACTGGAGCATACCAAACTTCGATCGGTGCGATGCATATGCGAACGCTTTCCTTTTCTTCTGCTCCCGGCGCAAATTATCCACCTGATCATAAGCCTTATTCGACGGTGATTCCAGAAGGAATGCTTGGCTATCCAGAGTACCTTCGTATGGCAGGATACTATACTAGCAATAATGTAAAAGAGGATTTTCAATTTGAAGCTCCGGGTACCATGTGGGATGAAAGTAGTAATAAAGCGCACTGGAGAAATCGAAAAGATCCTGATCAACCCTTTTTCTCGATTTTCAATTATACCACGACCCATGAGTCACAAGTTTGGGCTAGGGAAAATGAGGGTCTCTTAGTAGATCCTGCAGACGTGACTGTGCCCCCTGTTTATCCAGATGATTCGATTACTCGGAGGACTCTGGCTAGATTTATCACCAATGTGATGCGTTTCGATGCTCAAGTGGGTGAACTCCTCCAGCAGCTTAAGGACGATGGACTGTATGAGAATACGATCATTTTTTACTACTCAGATCATGGAGATGGTATGCCATATTATAAGCGAGAGCTGTATGACCGAGGTCTGAGAGTTCCACTTTTTATAAAAGCACCTTTCATCAAACCCGGAACAGTGGATGATCAGCTAGTAAGTTTTGTGGATTTTGGGCCAACGGTTCTATCCCTTGCGGGAGTGAAAATCCCTGAAAACATGCAAGGTCAAGCGTTCTTGGGAGAGCAAAAATCAGAGCCAAGAAAGTATATCTATGCTGCTCGGGATAGAATGGATTCTGAAGTAGATAGAGTGCGTGCCGTAAGTGATGGTCGATTTAAGTACATCAAGAACTACATGCCTGAAAAGCCAAACTATCAGAAAATAGCCTACAGATTAAGCAACGCTTTGATGGTTCATTTGCTCGAGTTGCATGAAGAAGGAAAGCTGGATGAAAATCAGGAGCGGTGGTTTGATGAGAGCAAGCCTGAAGAAGAATTATATGATACTCAGTCTGATCCGTACGAATTCACTAACCTAGTAAGTGACCCGAACTATGCAGATAAACTCGCTGAGCTCCGCAATGCGCATCTAAAATGGGTGGAAGATTATGGAGATATGGCAGCTATTCCTGAAATGGAAATGGTAAGCAAATGGTGGGGAGGAGCAGATTATCCACCAACCACCAAACCCGTTGAGGTACTTGTTGGAGATGGTAAAGTGTCACTTTCATCAGCAACAGAAGGTGCTTCGATTGGCTTCAAAAAGACTGCAACTGATGTGTGGTCAGTGTATCAGGTTCCTTTTGAAATGAATGCGGGGGATTCACTCTATGTGCTAGCCCATCGAATCGGCTATGAGCCAAGCGAGGAGGCGATGGTAGTGAAGTAATGCGAGTTATGCTGCTGTCGGTGCTTGGGGATGCAAATTCCGAGCAGAGACCCTTGGGTTTTTTTCCGCCAAATAAATAGAATTATCGCTCCTACTTCACCAAAATCCCGCCATCAATGGTGTAGGCAGAACCAGTGATCCATGAGGCTTCATCGGAAACCAGAAACAAGGCCAGCGAAGCAATATCTTCTGGATCTCCAAGTCGCTTCATCAACGTGTTATTGGCTGTTTGCTGCACGATGGTGTTAGGCTCAGCAAATGCTTTGGCTGAATCCCAGATCATGGGCGTATCAACTGGGCCTGGACAAATTGTGTTCACACGGATAGTTGGGCCATAATCCAAGGCCATTTCTTTGACCAATGCTACCAGCGCGGCTTTGCTTGCACAATAAGCAGCATGGTTGGGAAAGCTTTTAAAAGCCGCGATCGAACTAGTTGCTAGGATGACTCCTCCACCATTTTTCTGCATCTCAGGAATCGCAAATCGGCACAGGTAAAACACGGAATTTAGGTTGGTTCTTATGGTTTCATTCCATTCTTCAATGGAAATATCCGTTACCGATCCCAAACCTAATTTTCCAGCATTGGTTACGACGATATCCAGTTTGCCAAAATTCCGAATAGCCTCTTGGACTAGTGTTTCATTTACTGCTAGTTGAGAAATGTCACCAGGAATGAAAACTGCTTTTCCACCCTTTTCAACAAGCTTTTTTTCTAGCTCCTTACCTCTCGTCTCATCACGACCACTCAAAATCACGGAGGCTCCTTCACTGACAAATCGTTCGGCCATGGCTTTTCCCATTCCACTCGTGGCACCAGTTATGACGGCTACTTTTTGGTTTAATCTCATTTTTGGGGTTTAATAGATGCTGCGCGCTTAGATCCCGCACTTAGGATTTGGTTTCAACCTTTTGATAGTTCTTATCTAGGGATTTGTGTCAAGACATGGAATACCTTCTTTGGCATCTTTTCCAAATGGTGGCATAATACGGTATTCCTCTATTCTTTGCTCGAAATCATAGTTTTTCAGCTGATAGCTGGGCGTATAGCGAACTTCATCCCAATACAAAGAGCGGGGATCGCTTGCTCTCAAATCTCCGGTTTCTTCCATCCAGCTTTGAAGCTTTTTCTTCATTTCGCCTTTGACAGTTGCATAGGTTTTATCCTCGGCTAAGTTCACCAATTGGTAGGGATCTGCGATTACGTCATAAAGTTCTTCCGGAGGCCTTTTGCCAAAAGCTAAACTGAAATAATCAGGCTTTCCTGCCTGAATTTTTCCCTCCATGCTCATGATCAAATACTTGGTGATGGAATTGTCCACGTCCCCATATTGACCTACCGATTGATGAACGGTGGCATCTCCGGCAGGATTTCGCTCCGGCATCATGTTTCGGATGTAAAGGTATTTGTGATCTCTAACAGCCCTCATAGGGTAGGATAGGTCCCCTTTACGCACATTTGCATGACGTTCTCTTTCCAGAAACACCTGCTCCCGGTTTTGCTTTTCTCCAGCTACTAACTGCCAAAGGGATTGGCCAGACATGGAGCTCTGCACTAGGCCTGCTGCCTCCACAAAGCTCGGAGCAAAGTCTACAAAATTCACAAAATCATCGATGACGGTTCCAGCTTGCACTTTTTTTGGCCATCTGATCACCAGAGGCATTCGCGTGCCGTAGTCGTATAAGTTAGCCTTAGCTCTAGGAAAAGGCATGCCGTTATCACTGGTCATCACGATAATGGTATTATCGAGTTCGCCCATTTCCTCCAGCATTTGGATTAGTTGTCCAGACTCTCGATCAAAGCGCTCGATCTCAAAGTAGTAATCTAGGATGTCATTTCGCACGCAGTCATTGTCTGGGAAGAAACCAGGTACGTCCACATCTTCCAATTTCATTCCCGTCTGGATTCCGGTATTAGGCACATATTCCCGATGCGGATCTGTGCTCCCAAACCAAAATGTAAAAGGTGAATCTTGTGGCTTTTCGGCTAAAAAAGCCTCGAAATCCTCATAGTTTTTTCCAGCGGGATTATGGGAAAATCCAGTGACCTGAAACTCTCCTGGCCCCCAACCTTTACGAGTGGAGCCAGTGAAATATCCTGCTTGCGCTAATATCTGTACATAGGTAGGATGGGCATTGGGGAATTCAGACCAGAGATTTCCTCCATCGCCATTTTGATGCGGATACCTACCCAATAGCACAGCTGCTCGGGAAGGAGAGCAAGAAGGGGATGCGGTATAGGCATTGGTAAATAATGCTCCTTCTGCAGCCAATCGGTCAAAAGTTGGAGTTCGCACAACTTGGTCACCATAGTCTCCAGCATGCGGATATGACCAGTCATCTGCTATCAGAAACAGGATATTTGGCTGAGGAGCTTTTGGGGCTTCTTTTTCTTTTGGACCTGAAAAAAAAGTGAGCAATAAAAGGAGAATAGTAAAGGCTGTCATGGCTACAGGGTTTAGCCAAATAAGTTAAGCTACTTCGTGCCTTGTTACAAATTTCGTCCTTTAAAGTAGAGGTGCTTTTTCGTCAGAAAATCCCCTAAGCTCTTCCTAACTGTCTCAACATATCGATATGATCACTAATAGCATCCATAAACGTGTCTCTTACTAAGTATGGCACATTGAATTCCTGAGCTGTTTCAGCAACTATAACTGAAAGCTCACGATAGTGAACGTGTGATATATTAGGAAATAAATGGTGCTCAACCTGAAAATTCAACCCACCTATAAGCCATGAAAAGAATCTACTTTTCGGTGCATAGTTGCTGGTAGTAGCCAGCTGGTGAACTGTCCAATCTCCCTCCATTTGACCCTCAGCGTCGGGCTGTGGGAAGGATGCGTCTGAGACTATATGAGCCGTCTGAAACACTGCACTGATGCATATTCCCGTGACGAAATGCATACTCAAAAATGCTAGAATGATTATATAAGTTGGCAGAGGCGCCATAAGTAGAGGAATCACAAGCGCATAAGAGTAATAGAAGATTTTCCATCCAAGAATTTTTAAGATCTCCTTTTTGAATTCTGATCCTTTTTTGAAAAAGCCCATTTCTTTGTATCGGTTTACGCGGACAAAATCCTTAGTAGTAATCCAAGAAATCGTAGAGAGCCCATAAAAAAACCAAATGTACAAGTATTGAAACCGATGGATCCAATACAGTTTAGCGTTAGGAGAAAATCTTAAGAAAAACGGGGCGTTGATATCATCATCAGCATGATCAATATTGGTATAAGTATGATGAAGTACATTGTGCTGCACCTTCCAAACATTGGCGTTGGCCCCAATGAGATTCATAGTATATCCCAAATACTTGTTCACAGTCTGATTTTTGGAATAGGAACCGTGAATGGCATCATGCATTACCCCCATGCCCACTCCAGCCATCCCAAGTCCGCTTGTAATGTATAGTGTGAAAAGTAAGTATGCATTAGCTATTACACCTGTGCAGATAATGATGATTGGGATAATAAAAACGGACAGCATAATAACAGTCTTGAAGACCATATTTGCATTCCCATAAATATTCTTGTTGTTATTTTTGAAGTGATCATTAACCCTGATTCGTAAGATTTTGGAGAATTCAGCATTTCCAGTTTTATCGAATTTTAATTTTTTCATTTGTATATGTTGCTGTGGTACCTCTTTTTCTGTTGAAAGAGTTTGGGTTTTCCTATAACTACATCTGTCGAGGTGAATTTGTTTTGAACAAATTTCAGACTCTTCCATTAGTTATTTAAATAAGTACATTCCATCAGGTAAAGGATTTTAATTCAATTCACGTTATTGTTAATGCCCTGTATCTTATTCATTTTCACACACGATTAGGAGTAGTGGATTAAAGTGAAATTCTTAAGTTTTAAGGATTCATATAATTACCACTTGGGGTGAATAGGGCTTGAGGTATGTATTTGATCTATTTTTCAAATCCATATTAGCAGAAGTTTACACTTCAAGCTGGTGATGTACTTGATTTGTAGTTTGATAGGGTGATATTAAATTTAATAAGGGTAACTAAGGCCTGATCTGTCTTAATTTTGGACTTGTCAATTCGCTTTTGTGAAAATCCTGGACTACATAAGCTTAATTTGAAATAATCAATTTTGATTGTCTTTAACAACTTTTTTGGCCTTTCTCTTTTTTATTTCCCAATAAATGGAGCCTCCTATGGCACCTATTGCAATACCAGCTGGACCGGTAATAAGAATACCTAGTAAAGGTCCTTGGTTGGCTTCAGGGGTCAAAATCAATGGGCCAAAAAAACCTAGTATGAAGCCTGCTACACCTACCCCGAGAGCTCCAGCGAGTATGTAAGATCCTTGACTCGGCTTCTTATTTTCTTTTTTTTTCCAAACATGATATGCTAGATAGCCTGCGGTAATAAAACTTGCAATGCTCGAAATTACCATTGCCCATTTCGGAGGGTCTGAATCGAAAAATATTGATACAATAGCTCCGAAAATCCAAAATGTAAAATAAAATACAGCTACAAAAGTGACAAAGGCAGATAAGATTCGGATGGTTTTTTTCATTTGTACTGGAAAACGGGTGGATTGAAAGTATGTAAAATACTAAAATTTAATGGGATGCCAGTTTGAGGCCGAGGCTATTCATTTTTAGAGAATCTGCATTTCGGTCTTGATGTTTAGATCTTCAGTGTTGGTTTTTCACAGCGCAGTTATGAGGTTTTGTTTAGCATATTCCTTTAAATTTAATTCCACTGAAATGCGAGATACCTAGTCTGTTCATTTCCCATATTTCGAATCGCATGTGGGACTGATGAGCCTAAGAAATAAACATCTCCAGCTTTACCAAGATATTTCTGGTTACCAATTTCCATCTCTGTTTCACCTTCTATCATGATTACTATTTCTGTGGCCACATGGGTGTGCGGTTCATGGCTTTTTATGCCTGGGTTCAGATTTGTCATGTGCATTTCATAGTATGGACACATGGCAGTTTCTCGGTGGAAATAATTTCGAATCCCACCTCGGTCATGCGTTTTATAGTCGAGTTCGCTGTAAGCCAAGATTTCTGATCCTGCCTTTTTTCCCCGTTCCACATCGATATCCTTTGAAGTATAAGCCATCTGATAATATGCCACGCCTTCAGATTTAGCTATAAATTCCGCTTTGTCACCAGGCATGATCACTACCACGCTGTTCGCTCCGAGAGTCTTGGATTTACCGTTCAAAGTTGCTTTTACCTCGCCTTCCTTGATGATTAAGATTTGCTCTTTTTTGGTATCGAAAAAGGCCTTCTGAGCCGATGGATTGATGAAGTTCACTGTAAAGTCCATATCATCAAGATGCATAGTTTTTCCTTTCATCAGGACGGTGTCAGCTTTACCAGAAGGAAAAGAATATACTTGTGATGCGACTCTTTCGGGCACTACATCACTCCAGAGCCAAGCTAGAGATTCTGGTAAAATCGAACCTGCATGATTGCCATTATGCCCTCCCGTACCTCCAACAAACTCATATTCATAATCCTTGAATTTCAGTGCAGACTCCATTTGCAGATTGGCTAGCCACCAATTCCCAAATTGATTATTTAGATCTGATGAGCCGTCTTGCATAAACACTTTGATGTCCTTTTTATCAGTCTTACGAATCATCGGTGGATAATTGTGTCCACCAAGGATGTCCGTGAAACTTCCAATGTGACTGAGTACTTTATGAAAAGATCCTGGATGAAACCAAGCCGCGCTGAACGCGCAAATGGCTCCGGAAGAAAGTCCGGCAATGGCTCTCATTTTAGGATCGTCAGAGATATTATAACTCTTCTTCAATTCTGGAATCATTTCATTCAACAAGAAATCACCATATGTAGAGGACATGTCATCATACTCCAAGCTTCTGTTGCTGACTCTATATGGACTTTCTGGTTCTGGCAGATTCTTATCATGGCCAGGATTGATAAAAAGCCCAATGGTCACTGGCATCTTCCCCTGCGCGATTAGATTGTCAAAAACGGTAGGGACTTTGAAATCTCCTATTGTATTGACATAGGCATGCCCGTCCTGAAAAACCATCAATGCAGCTGGCTCCGAGGCATCATATTGCGCTGGTACGTAGATATAGTAATCTCGGATGGTGTTTGGAAATGTGGTGCTCTCCCAGGAATGTTTTGACACAATTCCCTTCGGAATGGTCTCATAGACTTCTGAGTTAGGGCCGTATTCATAGCCGTCTTGAGCCTTCACACTGAATGTACTTAGTGGAAGAAAAAATAAAAGGAAGTAGTAAGTCTTCACGGTCTTTTTTGGGTTAGGTTAAAAGCACTGCTTTCGCAAATTATAATACTTTTTCACTTATCCCATGGGAAAAGAGTTTTGGATTGCCCCTTAAAGTCAAGTATTTAGAAGGTCTGAATCTAAATCAGAGTGCCTTCTTAATAGATCAGAAGTGACTCCAGCGTTTTGGGTCCACCTCTCAACACGTTTAGGTCAATCGGTTCTTTAATTCCTTTTACCCTTCCCTTTTCTGTGAATTGCCAAATGATCCACAAGTCACTTTTTGGCTCTCGGATAGGATTATAATTTGCAACCCACAAAGGATAATCTTCAAAGCCATGACCACTCAAAACCTCAAGATTGTAAGTGTCGCCTGTGTATATAATAGGTTTTACCCCAAAGTGAGCTTCGACTAAATTGAGCCAGTTTTGAATTCCCTCTCGGAGTCTATCTTTGGATTGAATCGTGGAATGCCTCTCAATATCGAGTATTGGGCGAAAATCACCGGGTTTCAAACTTACATTTTTGATGAAGTTCTCTGCTTGCAGGCTGCTATTCTGGTTGGGACGATAATAGTGATAAGCACCTCTCCTGATATTCACAGTATCTAAAGCTTTCCAATATTCCTCAAAAAGCTCATCTTGATCATCACCCATTGTTGCTCGAAAAATAAAAAATTCAATAGGTCTATCCTTTATTGTTAGCTCGATTTCTTCCCAATTGATTTTACCTTGATAATGAGAGATATCTATACCCAAAATGCCATCAGCTTGGGTTTTGAAGACGTAATCAAATTTCAATTCCTCATGCTCAGAAATTGGCTTGTTGACATAAGAAGGTTTGCCATGAAGCTGGATCCAAGTAGTATAAATAAAAAACACCGCTGCGGAGGTCAGGATCACTCCAAGAAATACTAAACCTAGCGGCGCAGACCTTGACTTTTTATTTGGCATTTATCTTTAATATCATTTCGAAGAGGCGCGAATTTACTGGTTTACCTAGTCAATCGATAAAGGAATAAGGTGCTTCTTTTGATTAATTCAGGGTATTCTTTCATGTTAATTGTTTCTCCAGGAGCATGGGCTCCATTTCCTGAAGCACCTAGACCATCTAAACAATCCACGAAGTCAGCAACAAAGGAGATGTCTCCAGCGCCGCGACTGCCTGGATCACCAGGTTTCACTTCGCCCAAATCCATTTCTTGACTCAGTTCGTTAAGTTTCTCTGCCAAAGCCAAGTTTCCTTCCGTAGGAATCATGGATGGCAATCCATCTTCAAAGGTGATTTCGGCATCGGTTTGATTTAGATGTCGGGCCACTATCGCCTTCATTTTTATTCTTGCGGCTACTTTTTGTTCTTCGCCTAAAAACCTCAAATCACCAGTTACAAATGCCTCTCTGGCAACAATATTTGTTTTGCCAAGTGCCTCTCCCTTTCCTGTTTCGGTATTATAACTGATATCTGAACCTCCAATAATCTGTCCTGGATTGAAGGTCAAATACTGTTCTCCTGCCAATTCTTCTTGGAATTCTGTTAAAATTCTTGCGGCTTCGTATATAGCTCCGTATCCCACAGACTCCCTGAAAACCCCGCTGGAGTGGGACTGTTTTCCGCTAGTTTTTAGTTTCCATCCGCTGCTGCCTCTTCTCGCTACAGTTGCGATGCCGAAACTCTGGGTAGTTTCATAAGCCAAGGCAATGTCATGTTCTTTTGCTCTTGCAATAAAATCCCTTCGTGAGAGCTCCTCATCAGCTGAGCTTTCTTCATCGCCGGTGAAATAAACGGTAATCGTTTTATCCTCCAACATTCCCAAATCATGTAAGGCTTTCAGACTCGCCAAAATCATTACATCACCACCTTTCATGTCATTTACACCTTGTCCCGTTGCGGTAGAATCATTTAAATAGGTGAAAGGAGTAAACGGCATATCTTTCTCGAAAACTGTATCGAGATGACCTATCATAAAAATCTTTTTCCCGGAATTTCCTTTGCGCGTAGCGATAAAATGTCCAGCTCTCTTGGCCTCTGGAGGAAGTTTATACCACTCTGTTTCAAATCCAATCTTTTGAAATTCCCTTTCGAAAACATCGGAAACAGCTTTTACTCCTTCCAGATTGAGTGAACCTGAATTTATATTAGTTACCTCTTCAAGAAGCGCTACGGTTGCTTGGTAGTTTTTCTCTACTTCGGCGATCAGTTTTTCTTCATCATGGGAGAGCCGTTGGGCAGAAATAGAGTAATGTAAGCCTAGAAGGAAAAATACTAAGATGATTTTTTTCATGGGAGGTGAATAAGTAGATAGAATATAAAGCTATTAAAACATCTTCAAAGAGTTGCCACTTGCAAAATGTGTAACCGGAAAGCCTAAATAATCTGATCTTAATTCCCGGATTTTAATGTGCTCACGGTTGTAGTAAAAGGAGCATTCGGAATTTAGGTAATTACCAAATCCATGATTTCTCCTACGGTGTAGTCTATCTTGGACTTTGAAAAGGCTGTAAATGGATAGGAGACTAACCCCGACCCAATCAATAGACTGGATGTTTTGATAAGATTTTCTACTGTTGGAGTTCATTTTTTGGGGTTTGCTAATCATAGAAATCCGGAGCATTTAAGATAAGTAAAAGCAACAAAAAAGCCGCTTGCTACATGCAAACGGCTCTATTTGACTTTTGGTATTTGGTTAATTCACCGAAATATTGGAGAACCAGATAAACCGATTTCCATCTGCTCCCATATGGTCTTTTACCAAGGTGATTGGGCCAAATTTTTCTTCATTTTCCCAAGTCCAAGTTCTGCCTTCGGCACCATTTCCTCTTCTAAAAGTCCATTCTAAAATTTTATGATTATCATCCAAATACAAATCATAAGCATCACCTGGAGTGTATCCCATGCCTGGTGCTTTAGCCTCTCCTGAGCTATAAACTATGGTCAGTTTAGTAGAGTTGGTGCCCTTGATCGGTGTAGGTACATTTTCCTCAGTTTCGTAGGTGTACCCAGTGTCCCAAGCCAGTTGGAATGGCATCATAAACCAATATTTGTCATTGACAAATCCAGCGTCTTTATCAGGCATAGACTCTGCAGTGAGGCTGTATGTAAATGTGGTGTCAGTTCCTGAGTAATAGACTGTACTATCTTTGATATTCCATTTCCAATCACGTGATAGTACATTCACTGAGTCGCGCTGCACATTCCATGTGTATGCTATAGAGTTTACCTCGTCAAACTTATCAAAACCATAGGCCATTGCTACTTTCATAGGCAAGGTGTCCGGCATAGTTTCTTTTGGTTGGCAAGCCTGGAGAGCCCAGACTAGCAATAATATGAGCGTAAGATTCTTCATGGATAAGTTTTTTTTATAAAGTTAACAGACTTAAGATTCAGATTGATTTTTTAGCCACTTTTTATACCTCTGGTACTCAAATAGTTGAAATAGGCTTTGGATGAATTTAAAAAACCTATTTATAAACAACATACAAAGAAATGAAGGGGGAAGAAATATTCACTTTTTCCTGTTGAAGTTACTTGCAGTATAACTTTGACTATCCAGAAGTGAATTAGCTGCGATGCAAATTATTTTCTAGTATCTGAATGCTCTAGTGATAATGGTATTCGTTATTAAAATGGTATTATAAAGCATACTTCGCTTTAGGGAATTCGATATTTAAAGGGTTAATTTTTACTGCGAACAATGGTTTTTTAGAGGTGAGATCAGGGAAATAAGTAGGATCCATAGTTAAGTGTTTGACTTTAGCGAGTTTTCCCCAACCGTTCCCTGAGGGTTTTGTGAAGAAATCAACCTTATCCCATAGTTGGTGTAGTTCTATAGGTAAAAAACTTGTTGACATAGGAAATGGAATTCCACCAGACTTCACTTTGCATGAAAAAGCAATCTTGTCACCGTCTTTAACTTCAATATGCTCCATGCCCTTAATTTTCTCCCAGGAAATCTCTAAAGTCTGTTTTGGAATTCCCCAATTGGATCGACCATTTTGAGTACTTACTTCAGTACTCACGTAGATTTTGGTGATAGACTGCTTGTCGTAAAGAGAAAATTTCCCCGGTAGGAAAAGTAATTCTTTGTATGGGCCAACTGGTGAGGAATTATAGTTTACTAACATTAGGTAGCCTAAGCCACCTTTAAATTTTCCTTTCAAATGATCTGGTAAATCCCCATTGCGCTCCAGCCATTTTCTTGAAAATTTATAGACCAAAATTATCCCCTCTCCCTGCAATTTCCATGGTGCGGGAGCCTGCTTGAACAATTTCAAGTTCTTGAGAATGATTTGATGATTTTCAGGCATAAGGTGAAGGGCTAACACTTGTCCATCCACCATCTATCACTAAAGTTTGTCCGGTGATATGCCTTGCTTCATCAGAAACCAGAAACGCAGCTGCATTCGCGATATCCTTCACTGCAGCCGGTCTGCCTAGTGGAGTGATTTTCGACCAGGTATTTTCATATTCAGGATCAAGGATAGTTCTGTTTGTTACCGTTGCTCCTGGTGCAATAGTGTTTACTCTGATTTTAAATGGAGCAAGTTCGAGAACCAAGTTCTTCGCAAGCATTTCCAGAGCAGCTTTACTCATGGCATATGCAGCGAGATTTTCATGGCTTTGATGCGCTGTGACGGAAGAAGTGAAAAGCAACGCACCACCATTCACCTGATCTTTCATCACATTTGCAGCAGCCTGAGCCAAGAAGAAAGTGCCTAGTTGATTTACTTTGGTCACTTCCATAAAATCTGCTCTGGAATACTCCAAGAAGGGTCCAAATAATGTGATTCCTGAATTAGCTACCACAATATCCAGTGTTCCAAAATTGGTCAGAGCTGTCTGTATCAACTCTTCTATCACTTCCTCAGCGCTAGAATCCCCGGAAACAGCAATGGCTTGTACCCCATGAGCAATACTAATTTTCTTACAGGCTTCAGTAATGAGCCCTTCTTCAAGGTCATTAATAATGATATTCACACTTTGGGCAGCAAGTTTTTCGGCAATTGCTAATCCAATTCCCTGCCCTGCTCCGGTGATTATAGCGGTTTTTTTGGGTATCATTTTAATGCGAATCCCGTTTTACTTCGGATCCTGAACTGCCTTGGAGGAAATCAAAGTCTACCCCTTCGTGAGCTTGGTTGACTTTGTCTAGAAATAAATTGACGTAGCCACGCTCATAAGGCAAGTTTAGAGGCTTAAATTCCGCTCTTCTTTTTTCAAATTCTTCGTCAGAGATCAACAGGTTTAAGGTTCTTGCAGGAACATTTAGCTCAATCATATCTCCAGTTTGAACTAATGCCAATGGTCCACCGATAGCTGACTCTGGCGATACGTGGAGGACCACTGTACCATATCCTGTTCCGCTCATTCTTCCATCAGAAATACGAACCATGTCTTTGACACCTTTAGCAAGGAGCTTTTGGGGTAACCCCATATTGCCGACTTCAGGCATTCCAGGATAGCCTTTTGGCCCCACGTTTTTCATTACCATGATGCAGGTTTCATCGATGTCCAACTCAGGAGTATCAATTCTGGCTTTGTAATCATCTATATCGTTAAAAACAACTGCTCGGCCGGTGTGAGTCAGTAGGCTAGGAGTGGCCGCGGATGGCTTGATGACAGCTCCATTGGGACAAAGGTTGCCTTTCAAAACTGCAATTCCTGAGTCAGGTTTTATAGGTTTTTCGAAAGTGCCTATTAGATTTCTATCATAGCATTGAGCTTTAGAGAAGTTTTCACCGATAGGTTTACCATTTGCGGTGATTTCACCGAGATGCAAATGTTTTTCAATTTCCTTCATTACCGCTGGAAGGCCTCCAGCATAAAATAGGTCTTCCACCCAATGCTCTCCAGATGGCTGCACATTAGCAATCAGCGGAATCATAGAAGAAAATTTATCAAAATCAGTCAAATCAACATCTACTCCAATTCTTTTGGCGATGGCAGTAAGGTGCAGGATAAAATTGGTTGACCCTCCCAAAGCTGCATTCACCATAATAGAATTTTCAAATGCTTTGCGCGTGAGGATTTTGCTCATTTTCAAGTCTTCATTTACCATTTCGACGATCCGCATACCCGTCATGTGTGCAAGCACTTTGCGTCTTGAATCAGCTGCAGGGATGGTGGCGTTATCAGGTAAGGAGAGACCAAGTGACTCAACCATTGCTGCCATAGTGGATGCGGTGCCCATAGGTGCGCAGTGCCCCACTGAGCGAGACATAGCTGCCTCGGCTTCTATCATGTCGTCTTGGGTCATTTTACCGAGCTTGAACTCCTCTGCAAATCTCCAGATGTCAGAAGTGCCTATTTTTTTTCCTTTGTAGCGGCCGACTAGCATAGGGCCACCTGAAAGGACTATTGAAGGAATATCCACAGATGCCGCTCCCATGACTAAAGAAGGGGTAGTTTTATCACATCCGCACATGAGGACTACACCATCCATTGGGTTTGCTCGGATACTTTCTTCCACATCCATGCTAGCAAGATTTCGAAAAAGCATGGCGGTGGGCTTGATAGAGCATTCACCCAGTGACATTACTGGGAATTCAAGTGGAAACCCTCCAGCTTCCCAGATTCCGCGCTTCAGCGCTTCGGCTAGATCTCTAAAATGTGCGTTGCAGGGAGTAAGCTCGGACCATGTATTGCAGATTCCGATAACAGGCTTATCTCCTTCAAAAAGGTGGTGAGGAAAACCTTGGTTTTTCATCCAGGACCGATAAATAATCCCGTCTTTTCCTGTGCGTCCGTACCAATCTTGGCTCCGGAGTTTTTTCTTTGACATATAGGTTGTTTTGGCTATTAAAGCCAGAATTTACCAAAATTTTTGCAAAGGAAAGAAATGAAAGAATATTGCTCTGGTATTTATTTTATGTCCAAATAGATTCTTGAATAAGGTCAAGTTCTTAGTGGAATCTCTGGTGGAAGCCTATCTTTCTGATAAAGTGTTGGTAATGAGTTAGAGAGAATAAAAAATCCTTGTCAATAGACTCACTGAAAAAAGAAAGGGCTTTGAAAATCATTCAAAGCCCTTCACAGGTAAGTATTTATATACTGTTAAGAGATTCTCTCAATTTCTGCTCCTAGAGCTCTTAGTCTATCGTCAATATTTTGATAACCTCGGTCGATCTGCTCGATATTATCGATGATTGATGTGCCATTAGCAGAAAGAGCTGCGATAAGCAAGGCTACCCCAGCTCGAATATCTGGGGAAGTCATGCGGATTCCGCGAAGTTCAGTTTTTCTGTCTAAACCAATCACTGTGGCTCTATGCGGATCACAAAGGATAATCTGTGCTCCCATGTCGATCAACTTATCCACAAAGAATAAACGGGACTCAAACATCTTTTGGTGAACAAGAACAGTCCCTTTTGCTTGGGTGGCTGTTACCAAAACGATACTTAACAAATCAGGAGTGAATCCCGGCCAAATCGCATCGGCAACTGTCAGTATAGAACCATCAATGAAAGTCTCAATCTCGTAATGCTTCTGAGCAGGAACGAAGATATCATCTCCTCTGAATTCTAGTTTGATACCCATCCTACGGAACATATCAGGAATGATTCCCAAGCGAGGAATTTGACAGTCTTTGATCGTAATCTCGGATTGAGTCATGGCTGCAAGACCGATGAAAGATCCGATCTCGATCATATCAGGAAGCATTTTATGTGTGGTGCCTCCCAGTTTTTTCACACCTTCGATAGTGAGCAGGTTTGATCCAACACCTGAGATCTTCGCTCCCATGCGGTTCAGCATGTCGCAAAGCTGCTGCAGGTAAGGTTCACAAGCTGCGTTATAAATAGTCGTAGTTCCTTCAGCCATTGCGGCCGCCATGACAATATTTGCTGTACCAGTTACAGAAGCTTCATCGAGAAGCATGTAGCAACCTTTTAGATTCTTTCCATCGATGTGGAAAATCTCATTTTTTGAATCGTAATTGAATTTTGCTCCGAGTTTCTGGAAACCAGTAAAGTGGGTATCCATTCTTCTACGGCCGATTTTGTCTCCTCCTGGCTTAGATAGCTTTCCAGTACCAAATCGAGCTAGCAAAGGACCCAAAAGCATTACTGATCCTCTTAAAGCTGAGGCTTTTTTGAGGTATTCCTCTGTTTCCATGAAGTCAAGGTTGACTTCGTCAGCTTGAAAAGTATACGTCTCAGGACCTTTTTTAGTGACTTTTACACCCATATCGCTCAACAAATCAATAAGCTTATTGACATCTACGATGTTTGGGATTTTATCTATGGTTACTTTCTCCGGTGTGAGAAGAACAGCGCATAGAATCTGAAGTGCTTCGTTTTTTGCTCCCTGAGGAATTATTTCTCCTTTGAGTTTAATTCCACCATTGACCCGAAATGACCCCATTAATTTCTACGTTTTTTGTTGTGTCCGTTATTTGAGCGACGCTTATTATTGTGATTGGATCGCTTGTTTTTACTGTTGGTGCGCTCTTCTTGGCGAGGTGGTTTGAAGTCCCGGTGCGTATTGGATTCAAATAGTCCATTTTGTTTCACCTTCTCCAGATCGATGTGCAGTTTCCCTTTGGATAACGTCTTGATGTCGTCTAAGATTATGGCATCATCGAAATTTTCTCTGTTCCAGGTGGAGTGAAAGCTTCTCATGAGCTGACCGATAAAAATAATTGCAGCTTCCTGCTCCTCGTCATCATCAAGCTTTATCGCTCCTTCTATCAATTTCTCGATATTTCGGCCGTAATGCTTGAATTTGATTTCACTGGTAGGATAACCAATAGGCAGTGGCTTTTTGCCAAGCAATTCCTTTTCAGGCATCGGGAAAGGAGCGTCTACATCAAGTTTGAAATCTGACATGATGTACAAGTCGTCCCAAAGCTTTTGGTCGTTCTCCTGCTTTACGCTGGGATTGAGCTGTTTGATGATTTCAATTACAGTATAGGCGCTTTGGGTGCGCTTATCACGATCTTCAATCGCCGTGATGTGATCAACGAGGCGTTGAATGTTTTTGCCGTATTCTTTCAAAATGAGTTTTTGTTTATCTAGTTCTAGTGGCTCCATAGTGCATCCCGTTTAGCGCTATTTAAGGTAATGAAAAAATTACCAAAAGGCAGGGGTGCAGGTGATTAGTCTATAATTCTGAGCTTCGCAAAGCTAAGTAATAATGTTTTCTCGCCAAAATGCTCGAACTGAATCGATGCTTTTCGGTTAATTCCTTCTGTTTCAATCTTTTGAACTTTCCCAAAGCCAAACTTTGGATGTTCTACCAATTGCTCTGCTTGAAGATTGTTCGTATTGGAAGGCTTGAAATCCGGGCTAGGCGTATGCAGTTTCATCGCTGTCGGCATCCTGCTTTCCGGCTTCTTTTTTATTCCAATATAGCCTGATGCCGATTCTGAGCTTCCAGGTAATCCTTCTCTGCGAAAAGCTCCAGGCATTTCTTTCGAAGATACTTTTTTACTCACTTTGATACAATCTGGTGAAACCTCTTCCAAGAATCTACTTGGCTCGCAATTTAGCAATCTACCATAGCGATATCGAGTCAGGGCATAAGTGAAATACAATTTGTCCATCGCTCTGGTGGTGGCTACGTAAAACAATCTCCGTTCCTCCTCCAGATCTTCCCGACTTTGCATCATCATCTGTGAAGGAAACAAATCCTCCTCCATTCCCACCACAAAAACCTGCTTAAATTCCAGTCCTTTGGAAGAGTGAATAGTCATTAGCGTGATCGCATCTGTGGTGTCTTTATCTCGATCATTGTCTGTGAGCAAAGCGATTTCTTGTAGAAAAGCTCCTAAGCTTTTGTCCTCATTCTCTTCATTATCCACATATTCTTTGATGGCATTGAGCAATTCCTGAACGTTTTCGTAGCGGTTCAGTCCTTCTATAGTTTTGTCTTCATAGAGCTCGCGCAAAAGACCACTTTGCTTCGCTATGCTACTTGCTGCTTCGAAGGCATCCTTTCGCTCCACTTCGATTTTAAATGCTTTGATCATAGTCGCAAAGTCATCCAGTTGACTTGCAGCTCTACCACCAATGAAGCTATGCGCATTTTGCACCACTTCCCAGAGCTGCATATCATGATCAAAAGCTGCAACCAAAATTTTATCGACAGACGTATCTCCAATACCACGCTTTGGATAATTCACAATCCGTTTGAAAGCTTCCTCATCCACGGGATTCACTGTAAATCTCATGTAAGCCATCAGATCCTTGATTTCCTTCCGTTGGTAGAAAGAAAGACCACCCACGATCTTGTAAGTCAGGTTCAATTTTCGCAAAGCTTCCTCTATCGCTCTGGATTGTGAGTTTGTACGGTAAAGGATAGCGAAATCGCTGTTATTTAGCTTTTTGGTATTTCGCTCTTCGAAAATTGTTGAGGCAACAATTCGGCCTTCTTCGCTGTCAGTGCTTGCTTTGACCAGTTCGATAAGATCTCCATCTCCGTTTGAAGTCCAGACGTTTTTTTTGAGTTGGGCTTTATTCTTGTCGATAATGGAATTTGCTGCATCCACAATTGTCTTCGTGGATCGGTAGTTTTGCTCCAGTTTCACCACGAATAGATCCGGATAATCCTTCTCGAAATTCAAGATGTTTTGGATGTCCGCTCCACGGAAGGCATAGATACTTTGCGCATCGTCACCTACCACACAGATGTTCTGATGGACAGCTGCTAGCTTTTTGGTGATCAGATATTGGGAAAGGTTAGTATCCTGAAACTCATCCACCATCACATAGCGGAAGCGCTGTTGGTATTTATTCAGCACGTCGAGATGATCTCGAAAAAGGATGTTCGTATTGAAAAGCAAATCGTCAAAGTCCATCGCGCCAGCTTTGAAAAGTCTATCCTGATAGCGCTGGTAGATTTCTCCCATTTTTGGTTTCATCGCAGCTTCGTCATCTGCTTTCACAAATGGATCATCCTGATACACCTTCCAGGTAATCAGGCGGTTTTTGGCACCAGAGATTCTCGATAGAACTGCATTTGCTTTATAAACTTTGTCATCCAAACGCATTTCCTTGACGATCGAACGAATGAGTGATTTGGAATCGTCAGAATCGTAAATGGTGAAATTGGAAGGGTAACCAATTTTTGGGGCTTCTACTCTAAGTATTTTTGCAAAGACGGAGTGAAAGGTCCCCATCCAGGTATTTCTAGCTTCTAAACCAGCCAAGGTTTCTATTCTGTGGCGCATTTCTGCTGCAGCCTTATTCGTAAAAGTCAGCGATAAAATATTGAATGCATCTACTCCCTTTTCATAAATCAGATGAGCGATTCGGTAGGTAAGCACACGGGTTTTGCCAGATCCGGCACCAGCGATGATCATAACGGGTCCATCCGTATGCTCTACAGCCATTCGCTGCTCTGGGTTTAAACTATCGAGGTAATCCATTTATTTTTTAGATTCAAGAAGCTAGATACAAGAGTCAAGATTAGGTATCAAGTAACTAGTATCAAGATTTGAGGTTTAAAGTGGGATTTGGAAATTTTCAAGCTTCCAATTTTCCAATTTTTCAATCCGCCATGGCGGACAAGTTCTTTCAATTTAAATTTTCCATCGCTTGTGGCTCCAGAGATAAAGATCCGGCTGAAGTCTGATGTTTTCTTCGAGCATTTCACAAAACTGATCCGTGATGCTGTGCTCGTAATGTCCGACAAATGGAGGCTCAGCTAATTTGATCATTTCGTAGCGATAATGGCCTCTCTTTGTTTTGGTCATTTTGCCGTAGATGACGTGGAGGTTCATTTTCTTGGAAAGAAATTCTGCTCCCTCAAAGAAGACCGCGGGTCTATTTAAGAAGTCCCTTTTGTATCTTTTCTCCGCAGTAGGAGGGCGCTGATCTGAACCTAGTAATACTACTCTGGGAGATTTTGCTAAGGTAAGCATGGTCCTCCGAAAAGCCTTTTTTTCTGTAACTTTTCCGCCAAAATGTGTCCTAACAGTATTCATCAAGCTATCGAAGAAAGGGTTGTTGACTTTCAAATAGACCGTTTCTACAGGAGCCTGGATCGCTTGATTGATACCGATTACCCCCATTTCCCAGTTGAATAAGTGGCCTGAAACCATTAAAGCCGAAGTGCCGGAATTGACCACTTCGTCCAGGTAATGTGAATTAACCATCTCAAATCTTCGCTCAAACTCTATCTGAGAAATAGTCAGGAGCTTGATCGTTTCGGCAAACGAATCAGTGAAATTCCTATAAAAGCTATTTCTGATTCTTTTGCGTTCCTTCTCTGACTTCTCCGGGAAAGCAAATTTCAAATTCTCATCAATAACTTTTTTTCTGTAGCCAAGAATAAATCTAGCTACCAAATAAAGTATATCGGAGATCAGATAAAGTATTGGAAGTGGAAGGTAAGAGATTAGCTTAATTACAAAGCTCATGAGTTTTTAGGCATATCACGGAGATCATAACAACTAACAAAGAAAAGGAAATCACACGAATTCTTTTGGTATGAATATCCAATATCTACAGCGAAGAGCTCCTTTGCTATTGGTGATTTATTTAGTTTTCAATTTTCAACCCAAGCAGAAATAGAGACGGGAAAAAGATTTTATATCAAAGTTTTCAAGGTGTACGAACGATATTCAAATCTTATGCGTTCGAATTTTTCTCATTTTCTAGTAATAACTAGTAATAAATTGACCCAATCATTACTTTTGAGGCATATGTCGGAAGTCCAGCGCAGAAAATATTCTCAGGAAGAGAAAAATGCCATCTTCGATGGGGAGTTTATGCCACACATAGACTCAATGTACAATTTTGGCTACAGGCTCACCTTCGATGAAGATGATGCCAAAGATCTTGTGCAGGATACTTACCTAAAAGCCTATCGGTTTATCAACTCTTTTGAGCAGGGAACTAATGCCAAAGCTTGGCTATTTAGAATCCTGAAGAACAGTTTTATCAACGAATACCGGAAGAAAAGTAAGCAGCCTGCAAAGGTAGATTATCAGGAAGTTGAAACTTATTACAACTCCGATGATGTTCACTACCAAACTACTAGCGATCTCAGAGCTGAGTCGGTGAAGGATATGCTAGGTGACGAGATCTCTAATGCATTGAATAGCCTGGCAGTTGATTTTCGAACAGTGATTATCTTGTGCGACTTGGAAGGGTTCACTTACGAGGAGATGGCCAAGATTCTGGATATCCCAATTGGGACAGTAAGATCCAGATTGCACCGCGCAAGAAATCTATTGAAAGAGAAACTTCAAGGTTACGCCCACAATATGGGATACAATACGGACGAGGAGGATTAAAAAAAATTACCCATGGAAATGAATGACAACCCATCTGGAGAGCGAAAGAAGCAATGCAGCGACGAGAGCAAGTGCTTTGAGCTGTTAGAAAGTATTTTGGACGGTGAACTTCAAGATTCCGGCAAGGAAGTATTGAAGGAAAAGCTGGCCAAATGTCAACCTTGCTTTGAACATTACCACCTGGAGCAGGCTATCCGAGATGTATTGAAAACAAAATGCACCAAACACGCTGTACCCACTGAACTAGCGGATCGTATTCGAGAAAAGATTCAGGATATTATATAGTCATGACCCAAGGAAAGGCCATTATTTTTTCAGCGCCATCGGGTTCAGGCAAGACTTCCTTAGTGAAGCACCTGATCCAAACTATCCCAAATCTGGGATTTTCTATTTCTGCCTGTACCCGTGACAAGCGTGGCAGACATGAGGTTCATGGAAAAGACTACTACTTTTTAAGCCAAGAGCAGTTCAAACAGCATATCGACAACGACGATTTTATAGAATGGGAAGAAGTCTATGCAGGTAATTTCTACGGTACGCTCAAGGAAGAAATTCAGCGCATCTGGGATTCCGGAAAAGCTGTGATTTTCGATGTGGACGTCAAAGGTGGATTAGCCCTAAAGAAATACTTTGGAGATCAGGCATTGGCGATTTTTGTGAAAGTACCTAGTTTGAAAGTGCTGGCAGAACGACTAAATGATCGAGGAACAGAGTCAGAAGAATCACTTTCCCGTCGAATATTCAAGGCAGAGTTTGAATCCAAGTTTGAGCCACAGTTTGATGTGACGGTAGTCAATGACGAGTTTTCAAAGTCAAGCGCAGAAGCTGAGTATTTAGTCAGCGAATTTTTAGCCAGATAAGTTTTGAAGATCGGTCTATACTTCGGTTCCTTCAATCCCATCCATATTGGTCATCTGATCATCGCAGACACGCTTCATGACCGCACCGATTTAGACCAGGTTTGGTTTGTGGTCAGTCCGCAGAATCCGCTTAAAAAGCGTCAGTCTTTGATTCATGAGTTTGATCGACTGAGAATGGTGGAACTCGCGATCGAGGACAATTATCAGTTCCGTGCCTCAGATGTGGAGTTTTCCATGCCTAAGCCAAGCTACACCATAGATACACTCGCTTACCTGACTGACCAATATCCACAGCATCAGTTTTGTTTATTTTTAGGTTCGGATAATCTCACCCAGCTGAAGCGATGGAAGAACTACCAGACGATTCTGGACAACTATGAGATCTTCGTCTATCCACGACCCGGCGATGCAACTACTTTTGAGCACCCGAGTATTACCCTGATCGAAGCGCCGCTTTTGGACATCTCCGCGACTTTTATAAGAAAATCTATTCTTGCCGGTAAGTCTGTCAAATACCTACTTCCTGATGGAGTGGCGGATTATATCCGGGATAAGAAGCTTTATCAGTAGGCAGTATCAGTGATCAGCCACAGAGTGCAGCTATATAGCAGGAGAAGCAGTTATCAAATTGAAAATGAAAGTGATACACGTTTATTTGTTTTTTTAAATAATTTCCTGGTTGTTTTCAAACTAATCCCTGCGATTAAAAAAAAATAGTAAACTTATACCGAAGTCTTAAGTGAGACCTGATTCCGGTCGGGATTTTTTTAAAAATCTTTAACTATTTTCAATTATGAAAAAATTATTATTTGGGATGGTCTTACTTGCTGCTACAGGTATGTCATTTAGTGGCTCTTTTGCAAATGCCCGAGTTTTAGATGGGGAAGGCGACTGTGAGAATCGGTAGAGATCGATGGAGAAGAAATAGAAGTTACTGTTTGCAATCGAAAAACAAACTTTTGGGGTCTTCTAGATGGGGAAAAATGTAATGCTGCATCCACCACTGCTTGTACATTCACAAATTAATTAGTTCAATGCGGGTCTAAACAACCCGCTTTAGCAATTTATCTAAAGATATGATCAAACGATTATTTCACATTTTCAAAATTCTTTTTTTTTGTGCTTTCTTTTCATGTGGACAAACCTCCCCAGAGGAGGTTGGATCCTCCTTAATAAAAATTAAATCAACAGCCTCTGTCAAAGATCTCAAGCTAAAGTCTGCTCGATTAGTCAGTTTTTCAGATAATTCTTTTTCACCAATAGGAAGTCTGTTTAAAGTCATATCGATCGAAGAAAGAATTGTCGTCGTCGATAAAATTAAGGGAAATGCAGTGCTTATTTTTGATGATAGGGGAAGGTACCTTAGTCATATTTATAGAATAGGGGATGGTCCTGGTGAATACAAGAATCTGGAGAATATATATTATGATGAAAAGGAGAAGTTACTTATTCTGATTCCTATGGACTATAGGAAAAAGTATTTTTTCGATCTTAATGGTAATTTCATTAGAGAGGAGAGGTATAATGAAAATATTTATTATTCGGACTTATTACCTTCAGATGATATTGAGATTCTGGTAAATAATGGCTCTTTAAATTTAGGGGATGGTTTTCAAGTGTTTGAAAATAATCAATTAATCACGTCAGCCATACCCTATGTGAATTATTTAGACAACACCCCCTTGGAAGGGAGGAATCTAATTTCCCAAATTAATGAGGACAATTTCAATTTTACTGTTGGAAATAGAGACACCATTTTTCGCTATAATACTAAGAGCCGAGAAATTTCAACTGATTATATTTTTGATTTCGAATCTCCGATTTCAAAAATTGATTATGGTAACCATCCCAGTCCATTAGAATATTTTGTAGAGAGCCAAATGTTTATTGGCATTTTTGATATTTTTCAAAATGATAATTTCCTTTCCTTCACAACATTTAAATATCCGAGAATCAAAGGTAGGCTACTATCAAAATCAACTAATAAGCTCTATGATACTGAGGAGTTTATCCGGCAGGAAGTTGGTGACCTTGGCTTTGAGGGGATATTGGGGATGGGACATAATGGAGAGTTCATTGCGGTGCTGAAGGCTGGCGAAGATGGGAACTGGGATTTTTCAAATAACAAGAGCCTAGCGGATGCCGCCCTTCAAATGGGGGAGTTGGAGTCTGAGGAGTTTCTGCTTCTTTTCTTTGAGATTGATGAGTGAAACTAAAAGAGAGTCTGATTTGAATGCTTTGGTGATCATATTTCCGCTGTCCTTATTCGTAAAATCCTCAAAGATGATTCCTATGTGAGAGATCTCCTTCTTTATAGAGGTCTAGACTATATCCAGGACAAGAAGCTGTATCAATAAGCAGTGTCAGTGATCTGTGGGCAGGTTCAGCTTGCAGCTACGCAGCAGGTGAAGCAGTTTTCATTGTGAGAAATGAGGGTGATACACAGATATTTGTTTTAAATACAGATGCAGTTCTTTTTCAAACTAATCCTTGCGATTAAAAAAATAATAAACTTATACCGAAGTCTTAAGTGAGACCTGATTCCGGCAGGGTTTTTTTAATTAATTCAATCTTAAAGTTTTATGAAAAAGTTATTATTTGGAATGGCCTTCTTTATGGGGGCTATGGTCTTTAGCATTGGGGATCTTCTGGCTGAAGAAGACGAAATGAGATGGAAACAATTGCCTTGTACAGATGGATCTGGAGGAACGTATGAAGTTTGTTGGTTAACAGGAGATGGAAATATCTGCGATACTTGGGGAGAGCAAACAAGAGACTGTGATCTAGTTATTGAAATAGGTTAGGTGCAAGTCTTTAAATTAAATGAATTTGACCAAAGGAATGATTTCCTTTGGTCTTCCTAATTATTCCATTTATGTACAATAAGAACGCTTTCTTTTTACTGATTTTAGTTGTTTTGGGATGTCAGTCAAGCAATCAGGATTTAGATCTAAATAGCCTATCGGTGGATCTGACGCAAGAAAAAACAGAAGTCAACTTTTCTCAATTAGTAAAAACAGATGTGGATATTATACCACTTGACAATTACGATGAATCAGAGACTCCTATTTTTTTCAGAGATATTCATAAGTTCCGTTATTATAAGAATGAGTTTTATATTTTGGATTTTATTTATGGCAGAAGGGTTTTTGTCTTTGATAAAAATGGCAAATTCCAACGATTCATAGGCCATAACAGTGAAGGACCGGGAGGTTTTAAACAGGCAATGGATTTTGATATCGTCAATGGCCAAGTAAAAGTTCTCGACTATGGACGGTTTCTTAATTTTGAGCCCAATGGAGACTACTTATCGATGGATAAAATTGATGATTTCGTCGGAGAAAAATTCATCAAATATAATGAGGGATATGCATTTATAGGAGCAGGTAGAGATGCTGATAATCTCGTTCTAAGTACCAATGAATTCCAGAAAGAAAACTCATTTTTCCCTTATCATACTAGGGCTTTAAATGTTTCGCTGATTAATCCTATGTATTATTCCCCGGAAGGAGAGGCGATTTATAGACGTCAGCTGAATGATACCCTGTTTAAGATCACTGATTTTCAGAGACCTGTTCCATACTTATATATTGATTTCCAACAGAAAAAATCCAATATTAATGAATTACTGAATAGCCCTGATCCTGAACAGGCTATTGCTAACGCACGAAGTCAGTATTGTAATATTTTTGATTTTCATGAAACAAAAGATTATAAGTATTTAGCTTTTTTTGTTGAAGGTGAAGCGTGGGTTTATATCTATTCAAATAAGTCAAATAAATCTGTTATATATAAACGATCAAATCTAATAGACGAAATTACTTTTGACCCTAGAGCAGTTCCAGTTGGAGTTATTGGGGACAAATTTGTTTTTAGGGCAAATCCTCAAAATGTTTTGGCAGGGATAGAAAGTTACCAAAGTACTACCCCTCATTTTGAGAAATTAAAGGACCTTAGTGATAATTTGGATCAAGAAGGAAATCCAGTACTTTTTCTAGTTGAATTTGATTTTTAGTATCTGGTCTTGTCAATATTACATGTTTGGGATTGGTTATCCTTTCAGAATGGTTTTATAAGGATATCAGGCGAATATGGGGAGAGGATTTTTGCATGCTATCCCCTTTTTTGCGTTCTTGAAGATTGACCCAAAAGCCAAACTTTTCAACTTCAAACCTGACCTTAATGAAAAAACATACCTACGGGAGTGGGGTGATCGGCAACTGTGCATTCATCGCCCATGTGGAACTGGACACTAATATCAGCTGGATGTGTCTGCCAAGATTTGATTCTGATTTTATTTTTGGGGGAATGCTCGACCGGGAAAAGGGAGGTGAATTCACCATTCATCCGGAGTCAGGAGACTTTAAGTCTTCCCAGGAGTATCTGGAAAACACCAATGTGCTGAAGACGACGGTCAAATCAGAAGAGGGTAGTTATGCTGTCACTGATTTTGCTCCACGGTTCAAAAACTTTGATCGATACTACAAGCCGCTGATGCTGATCCGCAAGATCGAAGCGATATCAGGATCCCCAAAAATCCTGATCAAATGTCAGCCTTCTTCTGAGCACGGCGCCAGACTGCTGAAGGCTAGCATGGGGTCTAATCATATTCGGTTTATGGATACTGATCAGGAGCTAAGACTATCCACGAATGCTCCTTTGAGCTACATAATGGATGGGAAGGCTTTTGCTTTGAATAAGCCGGTTTATTTGGTGCTTACTTATGGACGACCTCTGGAAGCTCCAATTGAAACTACTTCGGAGCGGTTTTTACATGCCACTACTGCCTATTGGCAAGAATGGGTAAAGTCCACCAGTATATCTAACTTCCATCAGAAGCTGGTACTTCGCTCGGCTTTGATCCTCAAGATCCACCAGTACGAAGATACAGGAGCCATCATTGCAGCCTCAACGACCAGTTTGCCTGAGTCCCCAGGATCTACCAGAAACTGGGATTATCGCTATTGCTGGATTCGGGATAGCTATTATACACTGACTTGTTTCAATAGCTTGGGTCACTTTGAGGAGCTGGAAAAATACTTTGAGTTTATTCATAACCTCCGTCCGGGAGAAGATGGCCGCTATCAGCCACTTTATTCCATCACAGGAGATTCGCTTTTGACGGAGGAGATTTCTGATCTTGATGGTTATTTGGGTGAGAAGCCGGTTCGCTTTGGTAACCAAGCTTACACCCATATTCAAAATGACCTATACGGTCAGGTATTGGTTTCCTTGCTGCCGCTGTATTCCGATCAGCGTTTTACGGAAGAGGAGAGAAGTAGCTCCAAACCGATGATCATGAACTTGCTGAATAAGATCGAAGCAACAATGAATGAGAAAGATGCGGGGCTTTGGGAGTTTAGAAATCTAGCTCAGGAGCACTGTTATACCTTCTTGTTTCACTGGGCTGGAGCCTGTGCTGCCGCAAAAATTGGGATTCGTCTGAAAGACGACAGCATGTACCAAAAAGCAATAGCGCTTCGTGATGTGGCTATTAAAAAAATTGAATCCTGCTATCTGCCTGAGAAGAAAGCCTATGGGCAAGCGCTAGGCTCTACTTATATGGATGCTTCCACACTACAGTTGATCACCATGGGGTATTTTGGGGAAGATCTGGAAAGGGCAAATGATCACCTGAAAGCCTTGGAAGATGAGTTGTTGGCAAAGGATTTCCTATTCTATCGCTACAAGCACATGGATGATTTTGGGGTGCCAGAGACTACCTTCTTGATTTGTGCATTCTGGTACATAGAGGCACTGGCTTGTGTTGGTAGACTGGATGAGGCTGTTGAAGGCTTTGAGACCTTGGTGAAATACTGCAATCACTTGCATCTCTTCTCTGAAGATGTAGATCAAAAGTCCGGAAGTCAGTGGGGAAATTTCCCTCAAGCCTACTCTCACGTGGGCTTGATGAATGCAGCTTTCCGTATAGGAAGGAAGTTGGATAGACCGAATTTCTTGTGATACTAATTTGAACCGCAAAGTTCACAGAGGGTGACACGGAGGGCGCAACTTAGTGTTTTCCTGTTTCTGCAGAACTTGGACTGGATGTAACCTTTGAGGTCTTTTTTAGACCTCGAAGGTTTTATTGGTTAAAGTTTTCCCGCGAAGGCGCTCCCGACAGCTGTATGGGAGGCGCGGCGTTTAATTGCTGCATGTCATACTAAAAATCGTTTGTGTCACACTGAGCGAAGTCGAAGTGTCTCCCGCCAAGGCTCAGAGTTTTAAGAAAAAGAATGTTCACCACATAGGCACATGGCAAAACTTAGTTTTACTTGATATAATTATCAGTCGCTATGATCTCTATGTGGCTATGTGGTTTAACCTCGACTTTTTTTGTCCCAGAGGGACAATTGGTTGGTAGGTTGGATATTGTTTCGGTTTTTATCGTTCCGTAGGAACGTATGGTGCCTGATTTCCTACCAGACGTTCCTACGGAACGAAACGTGTTGATATTCTTCATTTTGATAACTTATTGCATTTTTATAGGCTTGGTTTTCGGGCTTAGTACAATACTTGTAGCTTCGATTTCAGATTAACTAGTATTGACCATGAGTTTCCATAGAATTTTCTCGACGCTTCTTTTTGTGAGTATTTCACTCGCTTTTGTTTCCTGCTCCAAGGACATTTACAGAAAGAATAATAAAGCTCACGAAAAGGCAGTGAAAAATGCCACTGCTTCTATTCAAGAAATCCCAAAAACTAAAGCTGAGCTTGATTACGATACGCTGAGCATCACTGATGAATGGGTAGGAACAACCAACTTCAGCATCAGAAAGCCGAACTATGTGATCATTCATCATACGGCACAGGATTCTTTGGCGCAGACAATTACCACCTTTACACTGAGCAGAACTCAGGTAAGTTCGCACTATGTAGTAGGTCGGGATGGAGAAATCGTTCAGATGTTAAATGATTATTTGCGATCCTGGCATGCAGGCAGAGGTCGCTGGGGAAATGATACCGATTTGAATTCTGCCTCAATAGGGATTGAACTTGATAATAACGGAAGTGAGCCATTCACAACTGCCCAAATCGAAAGTTTATTGGTGTTGCTGAAACGATTGAAATGGAAATATTCTATTCCTACTGCCAATTTTATAGGGCACTCTGATATTGCTCCTTCACGCAAAGTCGATCCGAGTACTTATTTTCCTTGGAAAAAATTAGCTGATGAGGGATTCGGTTTGTGGTACGATGAGGAAGTGGTTTTTCCCGTTCTATCTTCTCAGCCTTCGACTTCAATTCCCATCGAAAATTCCGATTCCATACCAGAGCCAAGGCTTGATCCAGTTCTCGCACTGAGAATCATCGGCTATGATGTTAGCGATGAAAAAGCGGCGATTCGTTCATTCAAGCTACATTTCGTGCAGCATGATATAGAATCTGAATTAACTGAATCGGATAAAAGGATTCTCGAGAACCTGTATAAAAAGTATTTGTGATTTTTAACCGCGAAGGTCACGGGGTGACGCGGAGAACTCACTGGTTCAAGTCATGAACCAAAAAAAGGGGCGAAAAATCTCTCGCCCCTACATTAATTTTTATTTTAAGGAATATCCGCTTTTCTGCCAGTATGTAGGCAAAAGCAATGCAAGTGATGTGAAACTTATAAATTGAGCCAGCTTGGGTCTTCGGTCATCCCCGCCTGTAGTTCGGGCAAGGGTCTTCCGGCCAGATAAGCAAAGAATCTATGGCAACTGGCAACGTTGAGAATAATCCTATTAACATCAAGAAGTCAATTTCTGAAGCAATTGCCTCACTTGCTTGACGGATTTGATATTGAAATTCGCTTGGGTAAAAGCATAGCCTACACGAATTGAGTAAGCATTTTTTGGCATCGCTTTGAACGTGTCTTCATCCGTCCAGTCATCACCTATTGCCAAGATGAAATCATATTCTCCACCTTTCATCATGGCTGTTGCAGCTCGGCCTTTATTGATATCCGGGCGCTTGATTTCCAAGACCATATTTCCTTCCAAAACCTGCAAGTTGTGTCCTCTTGCCATATATTTCAGATGACTGAAGAGCTCCCGCATCCTGAGATCTCCCAGACCACTTTCTACTTTTCTATAGTGCCAAACAAGTGAGTGATGCTTTTCTTCGATGAATGCTCCTGGAGTTCTAAGTACGTAATACTCCATGATCTGACGGATATCATCTTTCCATCCGTCTTCTATTTCTGCATAAAGCTCCCAATCTCCCTTGTTCTCTTTCTTTTTGACCCACACACCGTGTTCGGCGATCATATCAATATCTTGACCATCAAACCACCTGCCGAGGGTGTCTTTGTCTCTTCCTGAGATGACTACTACTTGTGCAAGTTTACTAAGGTCTTTCACAATTCCTTTCAATTCTGCATCTGGTATAGCCTTCTGAGGATCCGAGTGAAATCCGGTAAGTGTACCGTCATAATCTAGGAATAAAACAGCATTCTTGGCCTTTTTAAAATTTGCCTGAATCTCGTTCATCACTTTAGCATCTACATCTTTGGAGGTAAGCTCTTCCTGCTTTCTCTTCACGTGATCCAGACGATCCATGAATACTTTCACCCACTGGAATACATCGTATTTTTTCAGGCTTTCCTGCATGCTGCTGATTCTGGCTTTTTGCTCTGCCAGAGGCATGGATAGCGCATTGTAAATCGCATCGACTACGCCTTGTCTGTCATTTGGATTGACCAAAATAGCATCCTGCAATTCTTTGGATGCACCAGCCATTTCAGACAATATCAATACACCCGTCTGATCAGTTTTGCTTGCCACGAATTCCTTACAAACTAGATTCATGCCGTCACGCAGAGGAGTTACCAACGCGATGTCTGACATGTTGTAAAATGCACTGAGTTCTTCGAAAGGGAAACTTCTGTAAAAATAATGCACCGGCACCCAATTCAGCGTGGAATATTCACTGTTGATCCGACCTACTAGTAAGTCAATTTCCTCTTTTAGCTCTTTGTAAGATTGGACTTTGTCCCGGCTAGGCACCACGATCATGATCATGGATACTTTGCCATGCAATTCTTTGTGCTGCTCTAGTAATTGATTAAAAGCCTGAATACGCTGAGGAATACCTTTGGAATAGTCGAGTCGATCAATTGTTAGTAATAGCTTTTGGTCTTCCACTTGCTTGCCAAATTCTCCGACAAAGCGTTGTGTCCTCTTACTTTTGGCTTGTTTGGCAAATTTGTCGTAATCAATCCCCATCGGGAAGGAATCCACATTGATGATCCTGTTTTCAGCTTGTATGTAGCCACTTTCGCTGGATAGTCCGGTAAGTCTTCCTACCGCACTGAGGAAGTGGCGCATGTCATCATAGGTGTGAAATCCGATCAGATCTGCTCCGCAAACGCCATCCAAGAGCTCTTTTCTCCAAGGTATCATCCGTATGATCTCATAGGAAGGAAAAGGGATATGCTGGAAAAATGCGATAGTAGCATTTGGCAATACTTCTCGAAGCATCTGCGGGAGTAAAAGCAGCTGGTAATCATGAATCCAGATTGTATCGTCTGGTCCTGCTTTTTTCAATATCGCATCACAGAATTTCTGGTTTACACGAACATAAGCATCCCAATGCTCTGGGTTGTATACCATGTATTGGGTGAAATAGTGAAATGCAGGCCACAACGTTTCATTGCTAAATCCCTCGTAAAACTCTTCAACATCCTCCTTAGAGAGGAAAACCGGGGCCATTTTGAGATCGTGAAGTTCAAGGATGATTTCAGCTCTTTGTTCGGGATCGTCAACAGTATTTCCAGGCCATCCGATCCAAATATTTTCTCCTTCTTTATAGATTGACCCAAGACCAGTGGCTAATCCTCCAGCACTTGGTTTAAATTCAAATCTGCCATTGCGATGACGAAGACTGATAGGAAGGCGATTGGAAACGATAATGGTTTTTGACATATATAGGTAGTTTAAAAACAAGAAAAGGAAAAGTCCAATTCAAAAAGGTGAGAAGTTAAGATAAAGAATATCCGCCAAAATATAAACAAGAAGAGACTTAATGAGTTTAATCAATCACTGTATTTCATGATTTGATAACAAAAAAGCACCCGGTTGTTCGGGTGCTTTCAAGTTTATTTGCTGGCTACATTTTTTGGTTTTGTGTCCACTTTTGTCCAGATGAATTTAGCCAAATCCCTTCCTTCCGTAATACCATATTCAATGGCTGGACGGTAATGGATTCCTCCGTAGAATCTACTTAGTGCGGCTTCTTCAGCGGCTTGGGAGAAGGAGTCAAACTCTCTTATCGGTAAGCCATAAGCTACTTCAGAGCTGTCGACAATATGAAACTCATCGCCAAACAAATGTGCCAAGGTGTAGGCTGAAGCTGCCGAAGCCACACTATGTCCGCTGGTATGCTCGGGGAATGGTGGCGTCTGTAAAAGTGGCACCCACTGCTCATCTATATGTTGGTTGATGTATGTTTCTGGTCTGATGACGTTGCTGCGGTATTTCTCATCCCAGCAGGAAATAAAGGCTTCGTTCAGAGAGATACTTGTCATAGCCAAAGCCTCGGCAGTTCCTTTCCAGTCTTTTTCCGCTGCTTTGGATGCAATAGCCGCTATACTCATCCAGTGTCCGCCTGGGGTAATTTTCTTTTCCGCAAACATCACATGGCCTTTTACATTCATTTTGTATGGATTACAATCCCAGAAAAGCGCAATTTCTTTTTGCTCCTCAGTAGCTGCCTTGTCCACATCATAGACTTCCTTAGCTACTTTGAAGAATTCACTATCCGGATCTGTAGAAAATGCAGGAGGTGGTAGTGGTTTGAATTGGGAAGCAGAGTCAAGAACAAAGGTTCTTATTTTATTCCAGTGTGGTTCAATTGCCTCCATGTAAGCAGGAGGAGTTGGTTGCCATGTTCCTTCTTCTTCAGTTATAGTGAATTTTGGAAATGATCGGCTTTGATGGTAATTATCTTTGGATGAATAGGCTTTGATTACATCTCCTACTTCTTTGCCGAAGGCTATGGATGCTTCAAACACATCATCAGGAATACCTTTTTCTTTTAAAGCTTCATAAGCTGCATCTCTGTGCTCGTTCATCAATTCCTCAGAAAAGATCAATCCCGTTCCAACGTAGTAGTAGGCTGCCAGAGAAGCCAAGGGTGGGTACACTTTTTCGGAAGGGGAAAAAGCCACTTTCTCCGAACCATTTAATTGTCCCATGAGAGAAACGTAATTCGGATCTACAGAAGCCGCCACTTCATAAGCTGCAAGAGAAGCATAGCTGTAGATTCTCGCCGCTACGGGAGGGGAGAAAATATCGTGGATGATCACTTCTGTGATTTTATTCTGTGCTTCACTGAGATAATGCCCATCTGTGATGGCTTGGGAATAATCGACTTCTTTTGCGCAGGATATTGCTGTGAATAGCAAACATATGCCAAATATGGATTTTAGTAAACGCATTTTAATATCTGATTGAATCAATTGGGCTATAAATTTAAGGTAATCAGGCGCCAAGCTCAAGCTTTTTAAGAAATGATAACCTAGTGTGGGTTGGCAAAAGTATTGGAAATTAGGCTTTAAGCAAATGATTTTGCTCACCTTTTCAGCCTATAAATCAATCATTGTGCATTTTTTGAATCTCACTTGTACTCCCAGATTTCAGCTTCGGCACTGTTTTTTACCACCAGAAGTTTTCTGTTTTCCAGAAGTCCAAATGCCCGGATATCCCCATCTATTTTGAGGCCATGGGCTGCATTTTCCCAATAATCAAATGTTCCATCTCCTTTACCTAATAATACCTCGCCATAGCTGGCGTCGTATTTTCCGGCTTCCGGTTTTGCTTGGGCTAGGTTTCCTCCCAGAATCAAATCCAAATTTCCATCCTTATTTAAATCTAAAACTGCAATTGCAAAAACGTAGGAGCGTTGAGCTAGGATAGGAAATGGTTTCCAGGAAAATTTCCCGTTTCCTTCATTTATGAGCACTCCGGATTCAAGATTATTTACTTCGTTGATGATGGATTGATCAATAATATCTGAAGGGAAAATATCTGTCAAAGATTTATTATTGTAATTACTGTAGCGGATGTATTTCTTTTTCACAGAGGGTATTTGACGCTCAAGTTCATGTTTCAGTGTATAGGGAATTTGGACTCCTCCAACTTCTTGTGCGAAAATATGCTCGATAGATCCATTTTGATCAAAATCATTCAAGTACATTTTTACAGGGGAGTCAGCGGAGATTTTGAATCGTGAGTTCAGCCCATTGTTGCCCAAAATCAAATCTGGAAGCCCATCGTTATTTAAATCCGCTACATTCACTGCCCGGTACCAGCCTTTCAATGTTTCAAGTTCTGGCATTTCAATTCTTTCGAATTGGCCATTTTTATTTTTCAGAAAGATTGGTGCGGTCCATTCACCTACCAAAACCAAATCATCGCTTCCATCCTGATCCCAATCAAGTACGGCGGCATCTGTTATCATTCCGAGATTTTTCAAACTTGGGGCCAGTGTAGCCGACTTTTCAGTGAATTTACCCTTCCCGTCATTAACCCAAAGCTGACTGTTTGCTGGGGCGCCATAGGTGAAAGGAACCAGTCTTCCTCCTACAAATAAATCAAGTGCTCCGTCTTTGTTGATGTCGATTAGTTTCACAGAGCTGCTGCTGCCGAAAACTGTGGTGAATCCAGCGGATAGATTCTTGGTGAAATTTCCTTTACTGTCATTTAAATACAATCGATCCGCCAGGTCTATTGACCCGAAACCGGATTCATTACCTCCTGATGTCACAAACAAATCCAGGTCTCCATCACCATCTGCATCGAAAAATATTGCATCGGTATCCTCTGATGCGTTGTCTTGAATAAATGCTTCTTGTGGACTTTCATAGTATTTTCCGGATGGGGAAGCGAGAAAGAGTTTTGCCGTGAAGGTTTTGGCTCCGCCAAAAAAGAGGTCCTCTAGCCCATCACCGTTTACATCAGCTTTAGCAAACGCCGGTCCCTCAGTGGAATACATGATATATGTCAGTCGGTCTCGATCAAAATCCACAAATGGATTTTCTTCATGAAGGAAACTCAAACCTGAGTTTTCAACTTTGCTGAATTGTTGGTTGTTAGGCTTTTCAAAAAAGGATGTTCCAGAAGGGAGTTCGCCAGCATCTTCCCAATTCAATACTAATAGCTGATCGGCAACTTGATTTTTTAATTCCGTGTATTTTCCATCAGGCCAAAGAACTTCAATAGATTCAATCACTTTCAAATCCCCTAAACCAATTGTGATTTTCGGGTCTACAGATGACTGAAAACCGCGATTGGGCATTTGCTCTGTATAGAATATTTGGTCTCCTGATTTTAAACGGATCTGTGTTCCTACAGCCTGTGTGTTTTTTCCTTTTCCCTTCAGTTGCAACTGAACAAAGTGATGAGTGGGATTGATAGATTTCCCCTGATTTTTAAAAATCTGAGCAGGTTGATTGACATTATTTACCACCAGATCGAGTGTGCCGTCGTTGTTTAAGTCTCCGTATGCAGCTCCGTTCGAATGGATCGCTTTACCAAGCCCCCAATCGTCTACGATATTTTCAAACTTTAAATTACCCAGATTACGAAAAGCATAATTTGAGATGGGATTGATAGGAATTGGGTCCACAAGTGCTTTGAAATTGACGCCTTCCTGGGAGATGATTTGACTTTTGGTTTTATCGTCGTCGATAAAATTCAAGTAATCCAGGTCAGTGATGTCCTGATAGATGCCATTCGCTACAAAAATATCTCTTAACCCATCATTGTCCATGTCAAACATCAGCGCTCCCCAACTCCAATCTGTGGCTTCTACATTGCTGAGTCTGCCTATTTCACTGAAGGTCCCGTCTCCATTGTTCAGATGGAGCATATTGCGGGAAAGCTGATAGTGGTACCCGTAAGTCTTGTTGAATTGGTATTTGTCCCAATTTTCAAAAGTCGTAACCTGCTTCAGCCTGACTTGTGATTCAGGAAGCATATCAGTTACAAAAATATCCAAAAGGCCGTCGCCATTGATATCGGCGATGTCTGCACCCATAGATGCTGCGCTGATAGAGCGCATAGACTTTTCCAAGGATTCTGAGAAAGTACCATCTTGATTGTTGATGTAGAGGTAGTCCTTTTCGAAGAAATCATTGGAGATGAAAATGTCGGGCCAGGTGTCCTGATCGACATCCCCGATCGTAATCCCCAGACCAAAACCGATGACTGAGCCATAGATGCCGGCTTCTTCGGATACATCTTTGAATATCCCAGCATCATTTCTAAAAAGTTTGTCACCGCCTACATTGTCCCGTTTGATTCGTTCGTTTTGCATTTTGTTAAACGAGCCGATTGCCTGATAGGAATTATTCAATAAATAGACGTCTAGATCGCCATCTTTGTCATAATCGAAAAAAACTGCATGGGTGGAAAATCCCTGGTCTGCCAGACCATAAGCCTCTGCCATTTCTAGAAAAGTCCCATCTCCCTGATTGATAAAAAGTTCATTTTGTTTGTTGTCACCGGAAATGTCCCCGGAATTGCAAACATAGATATCCAGAAATCCATCCCCATCTACATCAGCCATGGAGACGCCTGTGCTCCAAGCGCGCGTTCCGGCCACCCCTGCTTGCTCAGTTATATCTTCAAATTTGAACTCCCCTTTGTTAAGATAAAGTTTATTCGGACCTAGGTTGGCTGTAAGATATAGGTCCGCCAGCCCATCGTTGTTAATATCCCCAATGGCTACTCCGCCTCCATTATAATAGTTTCGGTAAGTAAAAATATTGAAATCTTCACTAAAGCTTAAGTCGTTTCGGAAATCTACCCCGGAACTCGCACCGTCAATTTCCTGAAAAAGGGTAGCTCGTTTTTCAGTTTCTTCCTTGCAGGAAAAAAGTAAAACTACGATGATTAGGCTTGCAATTTGGTTCCTCATGAAATGCTCTTATTCTTTATTTTTTTCTCTGAAGACCGATCCGAAATTTCAAGACGCAGATCTGAGAAGTACTTTTGGAAGGCTCTGATTTGCTGGTGTTTTTTCACTTTAAACTGGAGTTCTCCCTCACTTTTCAAATCGATAAATCCAGCATTAGTTGGAATCCAAGTTGGTCTTTTGGGTTGATTTTTAATCGAAAGATTGGTGGATTTAATAATTAAATTTTTCTGTCTGTTCATTTCCGCGGAAGTTCCAAAGCTTGATTTTCTAACCCTTCCCTGCTCTTGTTCCATGGAATTTTGTTTGACTTGATCCCAAAAATAAAATTCTTTTCTATCTCTTCCTTTGTAGCGGGATTGGAGTGAGAAAAGAAAAAGGGGCAAAGCAGAATTAATCGCGGAATTCAAAAACCAAGGGTTTATCATTATTTCGTAATACTACTAAATTTGGTTTGTTTTCAAGACTGATTTGAATAAAGTCCCGAATTTCACCGGGAACAAACAGACCACTTTCTTCAGGCTTTAGAATTTTCCACTGATTTTTTCCATTAGGTTTCAGGACCCAGCCATAGCTTCCCATTTGACTCCCCAATTCTGGCTTGATCCGGCTTTGATTTCCTCCAAAAATCAAGAAGGACTCCCCAGTTTTTCCAGGAATGGAAGTGATGGAGTAGACTGGAGCAGATTGGATTTCAAGGGGTAAATCAGTGCGTAGAAAATTGCCGGTTCCATCGTTTATCCAAAGGCTGGTTTCTAGAATTCCAGCTGTTAAAGTTAAGGAATTTGCCCAAACAGCTTCTGGGAAAAGTTCTTCTAAAGATTTGTTTTGGTAGGATTCATAGGTTAGCAATTGCTTTCGTAAAGAGGGGATTTGACGGAGCAAGGCAGGTTTAAGCACCCATGGAATTGTTCTTTCATTTTCGTATTGCGAAAGAATCTGATCTAAGGTTCCATTTTGATCAAAGTCGTTTAGGATCATTCTAAGCTGAGAGCTGCTGTGGCTTCGAAGTCGTGAATTTAAGCCGTGATTTCCGGCAAGAATGTCGGGATATCCATCGTTATTCACATCTGAAACAAACAGGCAATTCCAAAGGCCACTGGTATTTTCGAAACCAAAATCGTTCGTTTTTTCAATCAATTTATTTCCCTCAAAACTGAAAATCCTAATAGACATCCACTCACCGGCGACAATGATTTCAAGTGTTCCATCTCCATCCAAATCTGCCAAATCAGCGGAGGTCAGCATCCCGATTTTTGAGAGTTCAGGGTTGAGACTTTGAGAAATTTGCTTAAAATTTCCTGTTCCATCATTTTCCCAGACTTGTAGCCCTGTTGGGATTCCATATGCAAATGGAATGACCCGGCTGCCGACGATCAAATCCAAATCTCCGTCCTCGTCAAAATCCATAGGAAGTAGAAAGGCAGTCGGGTTTGAAGAAAAGTATTGAGGGGACTTTTGAAAATTTCCAGTTCCATCATTGAGGTAAAGCCGGTCTGAATATGCCAGGGAATTATCTCCAAACTCGATTCCACCACTACCTACGAGCAAATCCGGTTTTCCATCTTGATTCGCATCAAAAAAAAGAGCCGTGACATCTTCAGAAATGGCATCCGAAGCAAAGAGTTCTGTTTGTTTGGAAATGAATTCGCCATTTGAGTTTTGAAATAACAAAACAGAGGCTTGTTCTTTCGCTCCCGGAATAAAAAGATCATCCAACCCATCACCATTCACATCTGCTTTGGCAGCTTTTGGTCCCTCGTTGCTGATCATCCAAAATCGTAATCGATCTCGATCAAAATCTATAAAGTTACTCTCCTGATGCTGAAAAGGGATTTTTGAAACTTTTTGAGCGAAAAGCTGGGCTGGAAATTCTTCTAAATCGGGTTTGGCATTTTCATCTTTCTCGGGTGAGAGTTTCAATACTTGATTGGTCTGAACGTCTCTGATGATTTGGGTTTTGCCATCAGGCCAAATAATCTCCAGGGAATCGAGTTTTTCTACTGAACCCAGGCCAAAATGCAACCTAGGGTCTACCGATGACATGTATCCTTTGACTGGCTGATACTCTTGAAAAAGCTTTTTATCTGCAGTGTAAGCGGTAATTTTTGTGCCAAATTCCTGACCTAGTTCTATGCTGAGATAGTTGCCTATTTTTTTGTCCGAACTGGTATTCCTGTATACAAAAGCCCGGTCATTTAAATTATTGATCACCAAATCCAGATCTCCGTCATTATCCAAATCGCCATAGGCTGATCCAGTGCTGAATGTATGCTGATCTAAACCCAGACTTTGAGCAAGGTTTTCAAATTTCCAATTTCCCTGATTTTTAAATAAAAAGTTTTGCTGAGGATTGGATGGAAATGCATCAATCATTTTAGTCAAAAGGATAGAGTCTTCCTGAAAACCTTTTACTTTCTTCTGATTGTTGACATAGAAATCCACAAAGTCAAAATCAGTCAAATCTTTCACAATTCCATTGGTGACTAAAATATCTTTCAGTCCATCATTGTCCATGTCGAAAATCAAAGCCCCCCAACTCCAGTCTGTTGCCTCTACGCCTGCCATCCGACTGACTTCTGCAAAAATTGGGGTTTGAGTTCCAGGTCTGAATCCCAGATTTCTTTGAAGCGTGTTTCGGGTAAATTGCTGATGATATCCAGCTTTTACATTGGATTGAAATTTATCCCAATCTTCGAAAGGGGTCTTCGTTTTGACGCGTGATAGTTCTTTTGGAAGCATTTCGGTGACAAAAATATCTGGACGGGTATCATTGTCCAGATCAGCAATATCAGCCCCCATACTACCCAGACTTATTTCTGGGAGTAGTTCAGGAAGAACTTCAGTAAATGTCCCGTCTTGGTTGTTGAAATAGAGATAATCTCTTTCAAAAAAATCATTAGAAACGTAAAAGTCCGGCCAATTATCATTATTCAAGTCAGCCACTGTGACACCAAGACCATAGCCTATGTTACTACCGTAAATTCCAGCCGATTCAGATACATCCGTGAAGCTTGTTCCATCATTCCTGAATAGCTTATTTCCTCCTTCTGGATCACGTGTATCGCGCTGCCCAATCCTCAGATCATAAATTCCAATAGATCGTGTCGAATTACTGAGGAGGTACATGTCCAAATCTCCATCCTTGTCAAAATCAAAGAAAACAGCATGTTGACTCAGCCCTTTTTCAGCAATTCCATACTCGTTGGATTTTTCTGAAAATGTCAGATTCCCAGTATTGATAAAAAGTTCATTGTGGCGTTTTTCGCCGCCTGGAGGGCCGGATTTGCAAACGTAAATATCCAGAAATCCATCTCCGTTCACGTCGGCCATACTTACTCCAGTAGTCCAATAGCCAGTTGAGTTTAGTCCAGCTTGGTCGGTAATGTCTTTAAATTTCAGATTTCCCAGGTTCAGGTAAAGTCTGTTTGAAGTTTGATTTCCTGCCAGGAAAATATCAGTTAGTCCATCGTTATTAATATCACCTAGCGCTACTCCAGCTCCGTTGTAAAAATTGCGAAAAGTGTAGGGGTTAACTTTTTCGGTATATGCCAGGTCATTTCTGAAGGATATGCCTGAATCTTCCTCTGAAAGTAGTTGGAACAGCATGTCATCACTTTTCTCTTTTCTATGGCAAGAAAGGCTGGTAAAAAACAGAAGAATAAGAAGGGTTTTTTGCTTCATTGACTATGTTCATAAAACAGGAAATGAACAAAAGTTCAACTCCTTTTTAAATACATCTCAAATTCGAGAACTTAACTGGAATTTGAGTTTCGTTAGGGTTTCTATTGATTTATTACAAGAGAACTGAAAAACATACAAGCTCCAGTTTGAACTTAAATTTATTTCACCGAGCGAATCTAAACTTGGTTGGCCAACTACTAGAAACTTCAGCAAATTATCCATGGTCATAAATTAACCTAAATGACACAGGTGTTGGCATAAATGCTTTTAAATTTTATGAATCTACCAGTTTGTTTGGTTTGACCAAAATCGAGATAAAGTTTTACTCAATCTGAAACAAGGTAAAAACAGGTGTAGTGGTTTTTTCTACCTGATCCACAAAACAAGGGAATTAGCTAAAGTTCATAAGAAATGAGAAAATGCTTTTGAGGTAGCCCATGCTCATATTCCCAATACTATAAAAATCTTTGCCTAAGCTCGTAGCCTTTTTATTAAGTCTGTGGTTTTGGTTGATTTAGGTATCCAAGCACCCGATTTGAACAGTTTTATAACAATTGATTAATCAAATTCAAATTTCAAAGCTTGTTTTTAGATTCATGGGAAATCTGTTCATTTTTTTTCAGAGGCAAAACAAACTATTTTAAACAAACTTGGAATTAGAAGGTTCTCAAAAGGGCATATTAGATAGCTGTTTTGTTATTCAAATAATTTTACAATTATCTTTGGTTTTATTTTAGAATGCAGAATTTTTATTTAAAATTGCCTTGAGATATTTTGAATCAAATGCTTTTATTGAGGTTTAGAATTTAAAATTATTATTTGAATTCATAAAACTGAGGAGAAGTTCCAACAGTCCTTTGGTCTGAAGGTATAATGCCTTAAATTAAGCATAGTTGTTTTGCCATTTATTTCAGAAAAGAGCTTCTGAAATTGTTGAGTAGCAAAAGAATAAAGATTTTCCAAAAGAGCTCATTAAACAATTAACCAAAACCCAAAATCACATGAAGAAACATTTAAAGTTGATTTTCATGTTATTCTTATGCTTCGCTTTTAGCCTATGTCAGTCGGCATTTGCACAGCAAGCTACGATAACAGGAAAAGTTACAGATGCAGAAACTGGGGAAGGAATCCCGGGAGTAAGTATTCTAATTAGTGGTACCACGCAAGGAGTGGTGACAGATTTGGATGGGGGCTATTCTATCGAGGCAAGCCCCAGTGATGTTTTACGATTTTCATTTATCGGTTATAACATCGTAGAAGAGGCGGTGGGAAACCGGACAGAAATCAATGTAGCCCTAGCCGAAAATATACAAGCTCTGACAGAAGTCGTAGTTGTGGGTTATGGTACGCAAGAAAAGAAGGAGATAACCAGTGCGGTAACCAGTATCAAATCAGAGAATTTTAATCAAGGTACCGTTAATAATCCGTCGCAACTGCTTCAAGGAAAAGTTGCGGGACTAAACATCGCAAGGCCAGGAGGAAATCCCAATGGTGGATTTAATGTGCGATTGCGAGGTATCTCTTCCATCGGAGAAAATGCTTCGCCTCTAGTTGTTATTGATGGTGTTATTGGAGCTTCCTTAAGTACAGTAGATCCAAATGATATAGAATCCATGGACGTATTGAAGGATGGGTCTGCAGCTGCGATTTACGGCACAAGAGGATCAGCGGGTGTGATCTTGGTAACCACAAAAAAGGGCCGAAAGGGAAGAACTGTTGTTGAATTTAACAGTAGTGTAGCTATCGAAAATGTTGCTAGGACAATCAGTGTCATGAATGCTGAAGAATACAAGGCAATACCTAATTCCAGAGACCTTGGAGGTAGTACCAACTGGCTTGATGAGGTAACTAATACAGGAGTTAGTCTTATAAACAATCTTTCGCTCGGTGGAGGAAATGAAAGCACCAGTTATAGAGTTTCGATCAATTCTAGAAATGTTGATGGTGTTGGTATTAATTCCGGATTCGACCAATTAAATGCCAGATTGAGTCTAACTCAAAAAGCACTAAAAGACAAAGCAACATTTACGGTAAATATTTCCAATACCTCAGTCGATAGAGAATTTGGCAACGAAAACGCCTTTAGATATGCTATTATAAGCAATCCAACGCTCCCTGTTTATGATCCAAACCCACAAAGTCCTGATTTTGGAGGCTATTCAGAGCGAGATATTTTTGACTGGTTCAATCCTGTATCCATTGCAGAACAAAACATCGCAGATGGTAGAGATAACAGCCTTTTGGCCAGTATCCGTGGAGAATACAATTTCTCTAGTAAATTTAGCGGTGCATTGTTTTATTCCACTCAGCGAGAAACTGAATGGAGAGGGTCTTATTCTCCCAAAACAGCGAAATTCGGAGGTGGATTTGGTAGAAATGGTTTGGCCACTATTCGAAATAATGAAAGTCTAAATGATCTGTTTGAGGCTACATTGAATTATTATGAAAACTTGGGTAAAGTTGGTGTGTCGATCCTGGGAGGATATTCTTATCAGGAATTTTTTTATCAAGGAGATTTTACCCAAGCTGGTAATTTTCTGACAGATGCATTTACTTACAATAACATCGGTGCAGCACTTGATTTTGCCAATGGTTTGGCAAACGTTTCAAGTTATGCCAACACAAACAAATTAGTAGCCTTCTTTGGGCGGACTAATTTCAATTTGGATGATACCTACCTATTATCTCTGAGCGCTCGATATGAAGGTTCAACTAGATTTGGAGCTAACAATAAGTGGGGCTTGTTTCCTGCAATCAGTGCAGGTGTGAACATCGCAAATTTGGTAGACCTTCCAGGTGTAAGTTCGATGAAATTCAGGGCAAGTTATGGTAGAACAGGAACCCAGCCAGGAGAATCTTATCTTTCTTTATTGAGATTTGGACGTCAGGGAAACTTCTTCTATAACGGGCAATTTATACCGTCTTACGGACCAACTTCAAACGCAAATCCAGATTTATCTTGGGAAACAAAGGATGAATATAATGTGGGCTTGGACTTTGTGATCTTTAATAACAAGCTTGATGGTGCTATCGACTATTATACAAGGGTGACTACAGGAATGATTTTACCAATCAACGTACCTGTACCACCAAACTTATTTCCTACTACCCAATTGAACATAGGTGAAATGTCCAATTCTGGTCTAGAAGTCATGTTAAACTATAAAGCTGTTCAGACAGCTGATTTCAGATGGACTACGGGAGTCAATTTCTCAACATTAAAGACAAATCTTAGAAGCTTGTCTGCAGGAGATTTAAGTTTCGGAGAAGTTAATTACCGCTCTAATTTTGGATCACCAGGTCAAAACCTGACACAATTGATCAGGATTCAGGAAAATGGGCCGCTAGGGCAAATTTGGGGACCAATTCAAGTAGGTGTCAGTGATGATGGAAGTCCGATAATGCAAGTAATTAATGGTACAGCTGAAGATGAAAACGGAAATCCGGTTTATTGTAACTGTAATGATGATAGAACCCAATTAGGTACAGCTTATCCTACTTTGAATTTTGGTTTCAATAACTCCATAGCTTATAAGAATTGGGATTTGAATTTCTTCTTTAGAGGATCTTTTGGTCATTACCTAATTAACAGCTACAGAGGTTTCTATGAGAATACGGAGAGTACAACAGTTCAAAACTGGAATATTGTAAACACCAAATACTTTGATCCGAATATCACTAAAGCAGAATACAATAGCACGCATGTTGAAAAAGCTGATTTTGTAGTTTTGGACAATGCAACTCTCGGCTATAATTTCAATATTGAGCCAGGCAAAGCAGTTGGAAGATTTAGGGCTTATATTTCAGTTCAAAATCCTTTCATGTTTACCGGATATACCGGTGTAGATCCTGAGGTGAGATATGGAGATTCAGAGTCAAATAATGATCCTCTTGCTCCGGGAATTGAGCGAAGAGCAACTTATTTCACCACGACGATTACTACTCTAGGCCTTAATCTAAGTTTCTAAGCTAAAACATAAGATATCATGAAAAAAATACTAAACATACGATACTTCTTGATTTGCCTGGGAATGAGCTATTTCGCATCATCATGTGTCGATTTAGAAGAAGAAGTTTTTAGCGCTGTTACAGCTGATAACTTTTTCCAAACAGATGAAGAATTTATTTCTGCGCTTGGAGCAGCATACACATCCTTAGGTGGACTTGGGAATCACTCCGGACTTTGGTCTATCAATGAAATCGCCTCTGACGAAATTGTTGTTTCACATAAAGGGGGAGACTGGTTTGATGGAGGAGTTCTTTTGCAACTGCATCAGCATGAATTCAAAAGTGATAATCCATTCTTTCAAAATTCATGGAATTTCCTTTTTGGAGGAATCAATACCTGTAATAGATTGATCTTTTCTTTTGAAACACTGGATAATCCTAACTCTGAGGCGTTTATCGCTGAACTCAGGGCATTACGGGCTCTTTATTATTACTGGGCTATGGATGCTTTTGGTAATGTCCCTATTGTAACAGATTTTACTAATGAGGAGGCTCCAGATACCAGATCTAGGCAAGAAGTTTATGATTTTATATTGAGTGAACTCAATGAAATCATTCCACTGCTTCCAGTATCAAAAGACGGGACAACATATGGAAGAATGACCAAATGGAGTGCATTAATGATCAGAATGAAGCTCTACCTCAATGCAGAGGTATATACAGGTTCTCCTCAATGGGCTCTAGCTGCTGCAGATGCTTCAGAGATTATTAATAGCGGTGTATACAGCTTGATGCCATCTTACCAAAATAATTTTGTAATAAATAACAGTCAATCCACCGAAAATATCTTTGTCTATCCTTATGATAAGGTATTTGCTGGTGGTTTTAACTGGGTAATGATGACACTACATATTGTAAGCCAGTCTACCTTCAACCTTACCCAACAGCCATGGAATGGCTATCAGACAGTTGAAGAATTTTATAACTCATACGTTGATCCGGCTCAAAATCCAGGTGTTCAAGGTCCCGTTTGGAAGGGATTGGCTTTAGAACAATCCACTGGAACGAGAGACGGAAGATTAAGCAATTTCTTGGTAGGACCTCAATTTAGAGCTGATGGTACAACATTGGTAGATCCGGGAGTTGAACCTACAGATCCTACAGGAAGAAACGGTGATCCAAATGGACCTCCACTAACTTTCATGCCTTACTTGAATGAAATATCTCCTGGAGGTTTACGTCAAGCAGGAGCTAGAATTGCGAAATACGAATTTGAAAGGGGCGGGACTGATAATATGAGCAATGACTTTGTGATATTCAGGTTATCTGATGCCATTCTTTCACTTGCTGAAGCTAAGTTCAGAATGGGGGAAACCACTGAAGCATTGGCCTTGGTGAATCAAATTCGAGACAGAGCAGGTAACCTGGATCCTTTCACTACTTTGACCGAAGAAAATCTATTTGCGGAAAGAGGTAGGGAAATGTATGTCGAAATGACTAGAAGACAGGATTTAATCCGATTCAAAAAGTATGGCGATGCTTGGTGGCCTTATGAAGGTATGAATAGGCCAAAGCAGGTTCACTCTCCTGGAAGCTATTTGGAATTATTCCCTATTCCTCAGCCTCAGCTACTTGCGAATCCAAAATTACAACAAAACCCTGGATACAATTAATCAGTATTCAATACAGACCAAAAAGCAGGCTGAAATTTCAGCTTGCTTTTTTTTTAAGAGCTTCATACTCCAAATTTGTTTTAAATAAGATTGAAAAATAGATTCAAATTCGTTTAATTTCTCCATCTCGCATATCAGATGCTTAGAGAGAATTTCCGTAGTTGTTTATGACCCATTTATCCATGCGAAGATATTTAACCAAATTATTTTCTTTAATAATTCTGAGCATTGTCCTTCAGAGTTGTGATTCTTCATTCTTTAATTCCTCTGAGGATTATCCATTGGAATCAGATAACTTGTTTTTAGGTTTTTATTTAGGCATGCCCCAAAAAGACTTTTTTGATCATTGCACTGAATTGAATAAACAACAAAAAATTACTCAAGGTCCTGGTGGATCCACCAATGTAGAGCACAGAATTGTGGATGAATATGACAGTGAAGTAAGCATGCGGTTTTTTCCGACATTCATAGACGAAAAAGTTTATGAAATGCCTGTCCTCTATTCTTATGTAGCTTGGGCACCTTGGAACAGACATTATTGGGCTGAAAGCCTCCTCCCAAAAGTCTTAGAAAAATATAAATTGACATACGGAGATGATTTTAAATTACTGAACCATCCTACCCAAGGTAAAGTATACTATAAAATTGATGGTAAAAGAAGAATCAACTTGTTTGTCAAAGATGAACAGTTTGTACAAGCTGTCTTCACGGATTTAAAGGTAGAGAAGAGGCTTAAAGAAGAATTTGAAAAAAGCCAGTCTCAAGAGCAAAACCTATCTAATTGAGCCAAAAATGATCCAAGTGGCGATCTATCCATCTGCACAATTTCCTACTACAGGGAAAGTTTAGGTTGAGCATTCTAAGTGGATGATGAAACAATTTATACCAATGAAAAATGCCAGTTTTCATTTTTTCATTTTTACGCTTCTCACTCTGACTTCATGTTTGCAAAAACCTGATTTACAGCAACAGGATTCACTTTTCGTAAGTCTTCCTACAGATAAAACAGGTGTTGAATTTATCAATGCCTTGGTCGAAACAGAAGAGTTTAATATCGTTGAATACCTGTATTTTTATAATGGAGGTGGGGTTTCAGCTGGAGATATCAATAATGACGGACTGATTGATCTCTACTTTTCTTCTAATCAGGGACCTAATAAACTTTATTTGAATAACGGAGAGATGGTTTTTGAAGATATCACCACCCAAGCTGGACTGTCGTCTGAGGGGCCGTGGAAAACTGGAGTTTCTATGGCCGATATCAACGGAGATGGATTACTGGATATTTACGTTTGTCGGTTGGGGAATTGGAAAACAGTGGCCGGGAGAAATGAACTATATATCAACAACGGTGACTTGACTTTTACGGAAAGTGCGGAAGAATATGGTTTGGATTTCCAAGGATTCAGCACGCAAGCTGCATTTTTTGATTTCGATAGAGATGGTGATTTGGACATGTATTTACTGAATCATGCTGTACACACCGAAAGGAGTTATGGAGGTGCTGAGTCTAGGTATTATGATGATGGGTTTGCGGGGGACAGACTCTATCGAAACAACTTGGAAAGTGGGGAAAAGAAGTTTACCGGAATCACACGGGAAGCGGGTATTTTTTCCAGTAAAATCGGATATGGTTTGGGGATTGGTATTTCGGACATAAACAACGATGGATGGCCAGATATCTATGTTTCAAATGATTTTAATGAGAATGACTACCTCTATATCAATCAGAAAGATGGGACATTTATAGAACAAATTTCTACGGGCGTCAATTATAGTAGTAGGTTCTCGATGGGAAGTGATTTTTCAGATTTTAATAATGATGGATGGATTGACTTTATCACCATGGATATGTTGCCTAGGGATGAGATCATTCAAAAAATGTCAGCCGGAGAAGATAGTGAAGAAGTTTACCAACTCAAATTGGGGTTTGGTTTTGAAAGACAAGTATCTAGGAACAGCCTTCAACTGAATAATTCCAATGGAACATTTTCGGAAATCGGGCAATACTCTGGTGTTTATGCGACAGATTGGAGTTGGGCAGCATTGTTTGGTGATTTTGATAATGATGGTTGGAAAGATTTATTTGTTTCCAACGGAATAGTACGAAGGCCCAACGACCTGGATTATATGAATTTTGTGACCAATCCTGAACTAAAAGATGGCTTGCAAAACAAACCTGACATGAGTGATCTTGCGCTAGCTGGGAAAATGCCTGCTGGAGAGGTCGATAATTTTATTTTTAAAAACAATAAAGATCTGACGTTTACAGATGTTTCCAAAGAATGGGGCGTTTTCGGCAAAGGCATTTCTAATGGAGCGATATATGGGGATTTGGATAATGACGGGGATCTAGATTTGGTTATTAACAATATCAACCAATCAGCTGGAATTTATGAAAACAGATTGGGGCAGTTTTCTGACAATAGTAAAACCGTAAATTATCTAAAGTTGAGATTCAAGGGCTTGGGTTTAAACCAATTTGGGATTGGAGCTAGGGTAGAGTTGTATTACCAAGATCAGGTCCAAGTTCAGGAAAATTTCACCAGTCGAGGATTTCAATCCACCATTGCCCCCGAAGTCCATTTTGGATTGGGGAATTTGCAGTACGTAGATTCTCTAAAAGTTACCTGGTCGAGCGGTAAATCAGAAACCCTGAAGAATATCAAAGCCAATGAAACGCTTGTTTTGGATGAATCAAATGCGAGTTATACCTCCCAAACTTCTGCAAATTCAAAAGGATCAGTGTTAAGGATTTTGGATAAAGCCTCTACAGGCCTTGATTTTCAACACATTGAAAATCAATTTAATGATTTTAATACTGAGCCTTTGCTGCCACATAAATTATCGCAAGAAGGCCCTGCATTAGCCGTAGGAGATTTGAATGGAGATGGTATGGATGACGTTTTTGTTGGCGGGGCTGCTGGGCAGTCAGGGGCAGTGTTTCTTCAAAGTAAAGAAGGTCGATTTTATAGAATTCATCAAGCCTTATTGGATGAAGACTCTAGTTTGGAGGATGTAAGTGCGATTTTTTTTGATAGTAATGGAAATGGATTTTTAGATTTATTAGTAGGAAGGGGAGGTAATATCCAAATCGCTAATGATAAAGGAGAGTCTACCCGGATCTACCTCAATAATGGTAAGGGGGTTTTTAATCAAAAAGTACCAGTAGAATTGGAGCCTAATACTCAAGTCTCGGTTGTCGAAGCGGCAGACTTTAATGGAGACGGACTGGTAGATTTGATGATTGGGGGCAGAAACGTGGCTGGTAAATATGGATATAGCCCCAAGAGTTATTTATTCCAAAATCAAGGAGGAAATAACTATGTAAACCGAACGAAGGAAATTGCTCCAGATTTGGAATGGATAGGGATGGTAAAGGATGCGGTTTGGGAAGATTTGGACCTAGATGGAAATCTCGATTTGATTGTAGTGGGCGAATGGATGCCAATCAGCATTTTCATGAATCGAGGAGGAAAATTAATTAATGAGACCATTTCATTTGGACTGGAAAAATCAAAAGGTTGGTGGAATACAATTGCTGCAGAAGATCTAAATGGGGATGGTTTTCCAGATCTGGTGATTGGAAATTTGGGATTGAATAGTCGCTTGAAAGCCTCCAAAACGGAGCCTGTTAAAATGATTGTAAATGATTTTGACCAAAATGGAACTTCAGAGCAGATTATTTCTTATCCAGTGGAAGGAAAATATTATACGGTAGCTTCTAAAGATGAGCTTGTAAAGCAAATGCCAATCCTCAAAAAGGAGTTTTTACGCTACCGCGATTTTGCAGGAAAGAGTGTAGAGGAATTGTTGTCTTATTTAAATGCAAAGGAGGCGAAATACCTCGAAGCCCATATGTTTGAATCTATCGTATTGGTAAATCAAGACGGTCTGGATTTCCGCATTCAAAATTTGCCTGCGGAGGCTCAATTTGCGCCACTTGAGGCGATTGAGGTGGTAGATGTGAATCAGGACGGACATCTCGATTTGGTATTAGGGGGTAACAAAACTGGTGCATCACCTTATTATGGGGCTTATCAGGGGAGTTGGGGTCAGATTTTATTAGGAGATTCTCTTGGGAGTTTTAGGGCTGATACTCAAAACCGGCTTAAAATTCGAGGTGATGTGAGAGGGATCAAAAAGATATCAGTCAAGGATCTTACTTGGTTGATTTATGCAAAAAATAGCGATTCACTAGAGGTAATTCAGATCGATGAGGTAAAATTGCTTAAGTAGTTTTTTTTTGAAAAGCTAAGAGTCATTAAGACTACCGATTTAAGACACAGACAATTTTATTTAGTTAGTACTGTGAACTGAATACTAAAAAGATAACCTACTAGGTGTTTTTCATGTCAAGAGGGTCTAAACTTCAATAATTTAGCCTACGTTTCACCTTGGAAAGGCAAAGCCTAGATGGTGAATTTTTCTTTTGAATTTTCCTCTTTGCTTCTTAATTCCTCACGTTGGAGGGGGTAGTTTGATAAATTGATTTTTCAATTTTTCTCGATCTGGGATTATTGGAAACTCAAAATCTTTTCAAGTATACAACGGGAGGTCGGGTAACGAAGGAAGACCAATAAAAAGTGAAAATTGAACTGTGTATATACTAGGATAACCGGTTAGCGTTTTTTAAATCCTTAAATCATATTAAGAAGTTATATTCAACCACAGGTAATCAGGTATATTTAGTGCCATAATTTAATTTATGCGATTATTCTTTAAGATTTTTATTCGATCTGTTTTTTTGTTACTAAGCCTCTTAGTTTCTGAGAGTTCTATTTTGGCACAAGGAATCAAAGGAACTGTGAGATCAGTAGATGGGCAACCCTTAGCTTATGCATCAGTCTATATTCGAAATTTAGGAGACGGAGTACCGACAAATGAAGAAGGGAGTTTTGAATACAAGCTCCCAAAAGGTGTTTATGACGTGCTGATCCAATACCTAGGATACAAATCTCAACTTGAAACCATTATCGTGACCGATGAATGGATTACAAAAGATTTTGTGATGGAGCCGCAAGAATATACGCTGGCTGAAGTGGAAGTGAGGGCTGGAGCGGAAGATCCTGCTTTGACTATTATGCGAAAAGCGATTGCAAAAGCAAAATACCATAAGCTGCAGATTCAGAAATATAGCATGACGGTTTATCTAAAAGGTACGGGGAAATTGACCGATGCTCCATTTTTTCTCAGAAAAACTATAGAAAAGGAAGGTTTCAAACTCAATGAGGCATATACCTCAGAGTCAGTTTCCAGAATCACCTTTACGCAGCCAAACAAAGTGGAAGAAAGGGTGATTTCTATTCGTACGAATGGGGATAATCAGTCCACCTCTCCTGCGCCATATATTCAAACTACGTTCTATCAAGAGAAAATTAATGGGATTATTTCACCCCTTTCCCGTTCGGCATTTATCTATTATAAATTTAAATACGAAGGAAGCTTTTTTGACCAGGATGTGATGGTCAGCAAGATTAAAGTCACTCCACGATCCAGAGGCGAGCAGGTTTTTGAGGGATTCATTTATATTATCGAAGACTTGTGGGCAATTCATAGTTTGAATTTGCAGACTTCTTTACTTGGCTTTCAGATTACAGCAAAGCAGCAATATGCTCCTGTAGCAGAAAACGTGTGGATGCCACTGACTCACACCTATGATTTTGGAGGTAAGATATTTGGGTTTGAAGGTAACTTCAAATACCTGGCTTCTACCAGAGAGTATGAAATTGAGCTGAATCCTGACTTGGAAGTGGTCCCTGAGATTATAGATGAAAAAGTACAGGAAGTGCCAGATGAGGCAGTTGGGTTTAACAAGTCTGTTTCTGCATTAGAGCAGCTAGCTAAAGAGGAACCCAAGACCCGGAAGGAATATCGTAAGCTCATGAATGAGTATGAGAAAGAATCGCTGAAAGAGCGGGATGAGCCAGAGGTGATAGAGGAAAGCTATTATGAGGTGGACTCTATGGCCAAGAAATATGGTCAAGCTTATTGGGATAGCATTCGCCCTGTACCTTTGACAGAGAGTGAAATTCAAGGATATAATCGGGATGATAGTCTGGCGACAGTAGAAGTAGCAAAGATGAGTGAGGTGGATTCGGTCGCTAAAAAAGCAAGAAGTAAGTATAAGCCACTGGACTTTATGAACGGGGCCACTTACAATTTAGGAAAAGGAGCTTCAGTTGGATTTAAGCAAAATTGGACCAAGATTTCCTTCAATACTGTAGAGGGTTTCAAACTTGGGATGGGACTGTTTTATAGAAAAGAGTCTGTGACAAAATTGGCAGATAGCGTAAGCAGGCATCGCAAAAGCTTCAATATAGAGCCTGAGCTTCGGTACGGATTTTCGAGCAATCGCTTTTATGGAAAAATCGATTTTCGATGGTCCAGTACTTTACCTATCTCGGGTACTACTTTTGGAGTTAGGGGTGGAAGATATATCTATCAGTTTAATGGTGGAGAACCTATCAACGAACAGGTAAACGCAGTCTACTCTCTGCTTTTTAGGCAGAATTATATGAAGCTATATGAGCAGGACTTTGCTCAGGCCTATTGGGCTCACAGGGTAAATGGCGGGATTACGTATCGGGTGAACATGACCTATGCGCATCGAACCGAACTTTTCAACACCAATAATTACAGCTTTTACAAAAAGCCGGAAAGAGTTTATACTCCAAATCAGCCAGAAAATGTGGAGACAGGCATCAATTCCTTTGATGATCATGATATACTAAAATTAAATGCAGAGCTGGAATGGCGACCGGGGGTGAAATATGGGATTCGAAATGGCCGAAAGTATCCTATAACGGGTCGCTCTCCCTTGATAAAGTTAGCTTACAACAAAGCATTTGGCGGAATAAGTAATGATGGAATGGCTGCCGATTTTGATCACTTGGAGCTTGGAATTCAGCATGATTATACATTTGGAGTTAGCGGAAAGCTAGATTTCAACCTTTCAGCTGGAGCCTTTTTATCGAACGACCAAGTCTACTTCCCGGATTTTCAGCACTTCGGAGGAAACCGTACCATTTTTTCCAATTTTGGTCCAGCCTCTAATTACCGCTTCATGGATTATTATAAATACAGTACTAATTCCAAGTACTTTTCAGGCATAGTTCACTACCAATTTAGGAAATTTATTTTCACCCAATTGCCAATGCTAAGGTTCTCTGGAGTGCGAGAAAATATCTTCTTCAATTACCTAAAAACAGACAATTCTCCCAACTATTGGGAAATCGGGTACTCGCTGGATAACCTATTTCGAATTTTCCGAGTGGAGCTGGGTGCAGGATTTGAAGATGCCAAATTTCTTCGCGGCGGGGTGAGGTTTGGAGTGGCTACTTTTATCAATATCAGTACTAGTAATTAAAAGAGGAAAATAAATTCATAAAAAAAACCCGGCTTAAAACCGGGTTTTTTTATGAGTTAGACTTTCATGATGTCCACTTCTTTTTTCGCAAGAAGCTCATCTATTTTCGTGGAATATTGATCTGTTAGTTTTTGAACAACATCCTCAGCTCTTTTAATTTCATCCTCTGAAGCTCCCTCTTTTTGAAGTTTTTTCAGCTCATCATTGATGTCTTTTCGAACAGTTCTAAGAGAGATTTTTCCTCCTTCGCATTCGTGCTTTGCCTGCTTGACAAGAGAAATACGTCTTTCCTCGGTAAGCGCTGGAATAGTCAAAATGATTACCTCTCCATTGTTTTGAGGAGCTAGTCCAAGGTCCGAGTTGATGATTGCTTTTTCTATTTCTGAAATCATCGAGCGCTCAAAGGGCTTGATAGAAAGCGTTCGGGCATCAGGGGTGTTTACAGAAGATACTTGATTCAACGGAGTATTAGCTCCGTAATATTGAACCATAATACCATCCAAAAGATTTGGCATTGCTTTACCTGCACGTATTTTCAAAAGTTCAGCAGAAGTGTGTTCTACTGCTTTCTGCATCAATTCTTTTGCTTCGTCTAAGTATAATTCGATTTCTTCCATGATAGTTAGCTTAAAGAGAAGTGATCAAAGTACCAATTTCTTCGCCTTGTACCAATTTGCTTAGATTTCCTGTCACATTCATGTCAAAAACGATGATTGGCAGATTGTTTTCCTGGCAAAGGGTAAAGGCCGTCATGTCCATGACGTTGAGGTTCTTTTCGTACACTTCGTGAAATGAAATGGTTTTATATTTTGTGGCTGATGGGTCTTTCTCCGGATCTGCGGTGTATACACCATCTACTCGAGTACCTTTCAATACGATGTCTGCCTCTACTTCTATCGCTCTTAGACTGGCTGTAGAATCAGTTGTAAAGTATGGATTGCCAATACCTGCTCCGAAAATAACAATACGCCCTTTTTCTAAATGACGGATAGCTCTTCTACGGATGAACGGCTCGCAAACGCTTTCGATTTTGATACCAGACATAAGGCGAGTGTACATTCCTCCTTGCTCAAGAGCACTTTGCAGCGCCATAGCGTTGATCAAGGTAGCAAGCATGCCCATGTAGTCACCCTGTACTCTGTCGATTCCGGACTTTTCGGCTTGTACTCCTCTGAAAATATTTCCACCTCCAATTACAATAGCTACTTCCACACCCATGTCATGGACTTTTTTGATCTCCTGTGTATATTGCTGCAGCCTAACTGGATCAATGCCATAACTCTTATCACCCATTAGCGCTTCTCCACTGAGTTTGAGCAGTATTCTCTTGTATTTCATCGGTTTTTAATTGTTTTTCAGAGGTTGGTTATCGCTGTTTTAGCGATTATTTAAGCCAAATTTTTCCCAGCATAGAACTAAAATGAAATTAGCTGATTGACTGAAAAGGAATCGGAAGATGAACGATTTGGACAAAATAATCCGACAAATATAATTTCTTCAATTCATTATGCTAGGCTTAAAAGCTAAAATTGAATCAGGACTTGGTTTTTTTCTACACTTTGATTGAGAGAAACTTTGACTGCTTTCACGATTCCATCTCCTGGAGATTTCAGGATATTTTCCATTTTCATAGCCTCTAGGATTAATACCACCTCTCCTTTTTTGACCTCATCTCCTGGCTTTACTTTTAGGTCCAATATGAGCCCCGGCATTGGTGCTTTTATTTCTTTTAGCGCTTGTGTGGTCATGTTATTCATTCCCATTTGCTCTAAAAGCAGGTCGAATCTGTCTTTGAGATGAACCTTAGAAATTTTATTCCCCAGTTTGATTTGGATTGATTTGGTGGCTTTATCAATATCAATCAATTCAGCTTCAATAGACTTTTTTTCAGAAATCAGGTGAATTTTTCGCTCTGAAATCCACTGAAGATCCCAATGTATTGATTTGCCATTTACCTGCATTGCCTCGTCGGTTTTTTCGACCGAATAGGTTTTATTTTGGATTGTAACTGTAAACATTCATGTTAATTTGAACTCGAATATACAATTTCCCATAAAACAGACTCTTTTTCGTAAGCATTAAATATGAATCAATCTCAAGAATTAAAACAAAGGCCAGTTTGGTGTTTATCTATCCTTTGTGTGATTTTTTCCCTTCTTTTTATAATATCCTGTAAATCTGTCGCTGTTTCTGATCTTGAAAGCAATGATAATCAAGATGCAAAATCGGACAGGTTGGGTTTGAAAAGGCTTATTGCAGAAAAAGAGCAAGCTATAGAATCCTATCAACCTTCGGCGACTAAGACCTTTGATATCTTACATACTGACTTGGACTTGTTATTTGATTATCAAAATCAAACTGTTTTAGGGAAAGCATTACTGACTATCAAACCTTATTCCTCTCCAGCTACAGAGCTTTTGCTCGATGCCCAAGATTTTGAATTAAAGGAATTATTTTTCCTTGAGGGTGGGGAGCAGCAGTCATTAAAATATGAATATGATGAGGAGAAAATTCAAATTCACCTTCCAAGGAAATTAACTAAAACTGATACTTTTCAAATAGAAATAAATTACACAGGTTTTCCCGAGCGAAACGCTGGAGGTGGTAGTGAGGCAATTACCGACACCAAAGGGCTTTATTTTATTGATCCTCTGGATACTATTCCTAATAAGCCAACAATGATTTGGACTCAGGGGGAGACTGCACATAACTCTAAGTGGTTTCCTACGATCGATTCTCCTAATGATAAATTCACCCAGTTGATAAAATTAACCGTTGCAGATTCCTTGATTTCGATTGGTAATGGAGAATTGGTCAATCAGGAAGATTTGGGGAATGGGTTTAGAAAGGATCACTGGGAAATGAAGCTTCCTCACTCGGCTTACTTGGCTGCATTTGCTATAGGAGATTTTGGAAAAGTGGAGGCAAATTGGGAGGATATTCCATTGGGTTACTTTGTAGAAAAAGGATATGAAAAGGGAGCAGAACAGGTTTTTCAAAATACCCCTGAGATGATTGGTTTCTTTTCGGAATTACTTGGGGTGAGGTATCCCTGGCCTAAGTATGATCAGGTAGTTGTCCGAGATTTTGTCTCTGGTGCGATGGAGAATACTACGGTGTCTGTTTTCATGGAGGAATTGCGCATGACAGAACGGGAGGCGATAGATTCTGAAATGGATTTCATTATTGCACATGAGCTATTTCACCAATGGTTTGGTGATTACGTCACAATAGAATCATGGGCAAACCTCACGTTAAATGAAGGCTTTGCAAATTATAGTGAGTTCCTCTGGAATGAATACAAATTTGGGCCAGATGAGGCAAAGCTTAAGCTCATTGCGGAGACAGAAAATTACTTTTCGGAAGCAGAGACAAAGCAAGTCAATCTGATTCGCTTCGATTATGAAGATGCTGAAGATATGTTTGATTCACATAGCTATTCAAAAGGTGGTGCTATTCTGCACATGCTTCGCGAATACTTAGGTTCAGAAGTCTTTTATGAAGGACTGAACTACTACTTAACTGAACATGCTTTTGAGAATGTAGAAGTGAATGACCTTCGTATAGCCTTAGAGAAAGTTAGTGGAGAAGACTTGAATTGGTTTTTTGATCAATGGTTTTTAGCAAAAGGGCATCCTGATCTTCATGTTGAAGTGGATTATTCAGACCCAACAAACATTAATATTTCCATTAAACAGCTGCAAGATTTGCGTGATACACCACTTTATCAACTTCCCTTGGAAATCAGCTGGTATGAAGAGGGAGTTAGGAAAAGAAAGGAATTCATGGTCACCAAAGCCTCTCAGCAATTTTCTCTGAATAATGAGTCGCCAATAGAGTTACTATTCATTGATGAAGAGAAAAACCTACTTGCTACTAAATCCATGGAGTTAAATGCAGATCAAATGCGAGCTCAGTTCCAAACTTCCAAATTTGGAATAGCTCGCTATGAGGCGCTAGATAGTTTAGCTAGCTGGGCAGCAGTAACAGAATTAGAATCTATAATTGCAGAAGCGCTGGAGGATGAGTTTTGGTCTGTGAGGGAATCTGCTTTGTCCATTCTTCAAGGATATCCTGAGTGGCTAAAGGATACCCCGGAATTAGCTAGAAAAGTACTTCAGATTGCAAAAAATGATTCAAGAAATTCAGTAAGAGCAGGTGCAATAGATGCGCTTTCAGCATTTTCACCTGATGACTATTATGACACTTTTGTAGAACTCGCCAAGGATTCATCTTATCTGGTTGCTGGATCGGCCTTGATGGGCTTGGTAAGTGGTGATGTTGAAAAAATTGACCCATTGCTGATAGAAAATTACGCGAAGGAGACAAATTTCAGAATGGTGATTCCCCTAGCAGACTATTATATTATCAATGCGATAGAAGATAAGGGGGGCTGGTTTCTTGATCAGGCAAATACCATTTCGGGTGAAGGCTTGTACTACTTCTTAGGATATTTTAGTGAATACTTTACCCGTTTTCCAGCTGCAGGTGAAGGCCAAGCTATAAATTTTTTATTAGACAAGATGAGGAATAATACTAGAGATTATATTCGTAAAGCGGCGTTTCTCGGGCTACTTGGATTTTCAGATAATCCCGAGGTTTTAAATAGAATCAGTGAGGTGGCAGCCCTGGAAGTCGATAGCGAGCTGGTATCCTATTACAACTATTTTCTAGAAAGCTTAAAAGATGAAAATTAATGCATTGATTTATAAACGTTTGGAAATAAAACTGATAAAATCTCATCAATTTTGAAATGCATGTTTTGAATCTTTAATAAAAGCCTCTAATTTTGCCATCCGTTACGATAGAAAAGCCGAACAAAAAGGTTCGGAAAGTAACGTTAGTTGGGGGAATACCAAAGCGGCCAACTGGGACGGACTGTAAATCCGTTGACTTAAGTCTTCATAGGTTCGAATCCTATTTCCCCCACACCATTGCCTTAATGCAAAATTTTTTTCTAATTTTGCAGGGCGAAAAAATCTGGACAAGACCAGATTTATATGGAAGTAGCTCTCCAAGGTATCAATCGAAAGATCAAATACTTAGAGGTAGAGCGGCAGAGATGATATCATCTCGAAAGATTACAAGCGGGAGTAGCTCAGTTGGTAGAGCGGCAGCCTTCCAAGCTGCAGGTCGCGGGTTCGAGCCTCGTCTCCCGCTCTTTGCTTTCGCAAGAAAGCATAAGAGTCTAAGCCGACGTAGCTCAGGGGTAGAGTACTTCCTTGGTAAGGAAGGGGTCAGGGGTTCAAATCCCCTCGTTGGCTCATTTCGATTAAATTGAAAAAAAATTAAATATATCTTTAAACTTAAACTGAGGATTTTCACGCATGGCAAAAGCACAATTCGACCGTTCCAAGCCGCACGTTAATATCGGTACGATTGGTCACGTAGATCATGGAAAGACCACTTTGACTGCTGCCATCACTACCGTACTGGCTAGTAAGGGTCTATCTGAATTAAGAGACTTTTCTTCAATCGATAACGCACCAGAAGAAAAAGAAAGAGGTATCACCATTAACACCTCTCACGTAGAATATCAGACTGAAAAAAGACACTACGCTCACGTAGATTGTCCAGGTCACGCTGATTACGTAAAGAACATGGTAACAGGTGCCGCCCAAATGGATGGCGCGATTCTAGTAGTTGCAGCTACTGACGGACCAATGCCTCAAACTAGAGAGCATATTCTTCTAGCTCGTCAGGTAGGTGTACCTCAACTAGTAGTTTTCATGAACAAAGTAGATATGGTTGACGATCCTGAGCTTCTTGAGCTTGTGGAAATGGAAATCAGAGAACTACTTTCTTTCTATGATTTCGACGGTGACAACATCCCTGTAATCGCTGGTTCTGCACTTGGTGCATTGAACGGTGAAGAGAAGTGGGTTGAGACTGTAATGGAATTGATGAACGCAGTAGATGATTACATTCCTCTTCCAGAGAGAGCGATTGATAAAGAATTCTTAATGCCTGTAGAGGACGTATTCTCGATCACTGGTCGTGGTACTGTAGCTACTGGTAGAATCGAGAGAGGAGTTATCAACTCTGGTGAAGGAGTTGACATCATCGGTATGGGTGCTGAAGGCCTTAAGTCTACAGTAACTGGTGTTGAGATGTTCCGTAAGATTCTTGACAGAGGTGAAGCAGGTGATAACGTAGGTCTATTGCTAAGAGGTATTGAAAAATCACAAATCAAACGTGGTATGATTATCTGTAAGCCAGGATCTGTGAAGCCTCACGCTCACTTTAACGCTGAAGTTTACGTTCTTTCTAAAGAAGAAGGTGGACGTCACACTCCATTCTTCAACAAATACCGTCCACAGTTCTACCTTAGAACTACAGATGTAACTGGCGAGATCAAACTTCCAGAAAACGTTGAAATGGTAATGCCAGGTGATAACGTGACTATCGAAGTAACTTTGCTAAACGCGGTTGCTCTTGAGAAAGGTCTTCGTTTTGCGATCCGTGAGGGTGGTAGAACAGTAGGAGCTGGTCAGGTTACTGAAATTCTTGACTAATTCATCAATCACAGATTGACTATTTATACAATGCGATCTCAAATTATTTTGGGATCGCATTTGTTTCTTTAGCAATCAATACCTAATTTTGCGTTCCCATTAGCGGGGCGTTCATTTACACGGGCATAGTTCAACGGCAGAATAGCGGTCTCCAAAACCGTTGATGGGAGTTCGAATCTCTCTGCCCGTGCCAGTAAGTTAAGTATACTATGAATCTGAAAAACTTTGTTCTAGAATCTTATGATGAAATGGTGAATAAGGTCACATGGCCTAAATATTCATTTCTTCAAAATAGTGCAGTTTTGGTGTTAGTAGCATCTTTGATCTTTGCCCTTTTTATCGGGGTAGTTGATCTAGGATTCGAGAACATCATGAAATGGTTTTATGATTTATTCTAATTGAATTGACATTACAGAATGGCTGAACATAAATGGTACGTACTCAGAGTAGTAGCGGGACAGGAAAAGAAAACTAAAACCTATTTGGACAATGAAATTTCCAGACAGGATATCGGCGACTTTATTCCTGAAGTCTTAATACCTTCTGAGAAAGTATATGAGATGCGTAATGGCAAAAAGCGTGTTAGGGAGAGAAATTTCTTTCCTGGCTACGTTTTGGTCAATGCAGATCTCTCGAATGGTGAAGCCAATCACGTAATTACAAGCATTCCGGGAGTAATCGGTTTCTTAGGATCAAACTCAGGCGGGGCTTCCAAAACCCCTGAGCCACTTCGTCAGTCAGAAATCAACCGTATTTTAGGTAAGGTTGAAGAGATCGACGAGTTCGCAGAGAAACTGGATACACCATTTATAGTCGGAGAGACTGTCAAAGTAATGGACGGTCCTTTCAGTGGATTTACCGGAACAATAGAGGAGATATTTGAAGAGAAGAAGAAACTTAATGTTATGGTTAAGATCTTCGGAAGAAATACTCCTGTCGAATTAAACTTTATACAAGTAGAAAAACAAGACTAAGCAATGGCTAAGGAAATCACTGGTTATTTAAAACTACAAGTGAAAGGTGGCCAGGCAAACCCGTCGCCTCCAGTAGGTCCGGCTCTTGGTTCCAAGGGTCTGAACATAATGGAGTTTTGTAAGCAATACAATGCACGTACCCAGGATAAAATGGGTCAAGTGCTTCCTGTATTGATTACGATCTACTCAGATAAGTCTTTTGACTTCGTAGTAAAAACACCTCCTGCAGCGAATATGTTGCTAGAGGCTGCGAAAATTAAAAGCGGATCTGCTGAGCCAAACCGTAAAAAGGTAGGATCAGTAACCTGGGATCAGGTTAAGGAGATAGCGGAGGTAAAAATGCCTGACCTTAATGCTTTCAAAGTTGAGTCTGCTATGAAAATGGTAGCTGGTACAGCAAGAAGCATGGGAATCACAGTATCTGGAAAAGCCCCTTGGGAAGTATAAATAAAAAACAATGGCTAAGTTAACAAAAAAGCAAAAAGAAGCTCTTTCTAAGTACGACCCAAGCCAAGTGTACTCCCTGGAGGCAGCTTCTACTATCGTGAAGGATATTACTATGACGAAGTTTGATGCTTCTGTAGATCTTGACATCCGTTTGGGTGTGGATCCACGTAAAGCAGATCAAATGGTAAGAGGCGTTGTTGCGCTTCCTCATGGTACAGGCAAAGACATCAAAGTATTGGTGCTTTGTACTCCTGACAAAGTAGCAGAAGCAACCGAAGCAGGTGCAGATTACGCAGGCTTGGACGACTACATAGCTAAAATCGAAGGCGGATGGACTGACATTGATGTCATCATCACTATGCCTAACGTAATGGCTAAAGTAGGTAGATTGGGTAGAGTATTAGGACCAAGAGGTCTTATGCCAAATCCTAAATCAGGAACTGTTACTCTGGATGTAGCTAAGGCAGTAAGAGAAGTAAAAGCGGGTAAAATCGATTTCAAAGTAGATAAATTTGGAATTATTCACGCAGGTATTGGTAAGGCATCCTTCACTGCAGCGCAGATCGAAGAAAATGTAAAAGAACTTATCCTTACTATTTCTAAGCTTAAGCCTTCATCCTCTAAAGGAACATATTTCAAGAGTATTCATTTATCCAGTACAATGTCTCCTGGTATAGCAGTGGACAAGGGTAGCATTCAAGGAATTTAATCATGACTAGAGACGAAAAGAAAGTAATAATCGACGGTCTTACTGAGAAATTTAAGGAAAACCCTTTCTTCTATATCACTGATGCTTCAGGTTTTTCTGTAGCTCAAGTGAATGCTTTCAGAAGAGCTTGTTTTGACAAAGGCGTGGAGTACAAAGTGTACAAAAATACCTTGGTCACTAAAGCACTGGAAAATTTAGATGCTGACTTTACTGAGTTATCAGATAAAGCATTGAAAGGATTCTCTGGAATTTTATTCTCAAAAGAGACGAGTAATTTACCAGCAAACGTATTGCTGGATTTTAGAAAAAAATTAGGTAAAAAAGCAACTAAGCCAGCATTCAAAGGCGCTTCTATCGATGCAGATATTTTCATCGGAGAAGAAAACCTAGAGATGTTATCTAAGTTGAAGTCAAAGGAAGAATTGCTAGGCGATCTAATCGGCTTGTTGCAGTCTCCAGCGATGAATCTGATCTCAGCATTGCAAAGTGGCCAGAACAATATTACTGGTGTGCTTAATACGCTTGCTGATAGAGAAGAAAAATAAGTTAAAAAAAATAATTCAAACAAATATTAAATTTCAAATACAATGGCAGATCTTACGCAACTTGCAGATCAGTTGGTAAACTTGACTGTAAAAGAGGTTAAAGAATTGACAGATATCCTTAAGGATCAGTATGGCATCGAGCCAGCTGCTGCAGGCGCAGTAGTTGTAGCAGGTGGTGCTGGTGCTGGAGAAGCTGCAGCTGAAGAAGAGAAGTCGACTTTCGACGTAATCTTGAAAGCTGCTGGTGGATCTAAATTGGCAGTCGTTAAGCTTGTAAAAGAATTGACTGGTCTTGGTCTTAAAGAGGCTAAAGAACTAGTTGACGGAGCTCCTAAAGCATTGAAAGAAGGCGTTGCTAAAGACGAAGCTGAAGGCTTGAAGAAGTCTTTGGAAGAAGCTGGTGCTGAAGTAGAGATCAAATAATTTGCTGAACCGCAACTATTAGGTTGGGGTTCACACCTAAGACCTGACTATTTTAGTCAGGTCTTTTCCTGTTTATGCACGGGTTCAAAATTGCATTATTCTAAGCGAAAATAGAATTATTTCGCTATTAAAATTTCACCATAAACATACACTACCTTGGCTATCAAGAATCAAACCGAAAGGAAAAGTTTCTCCTCCATTAAGGTGGTCAAAAGCTATCCGGATTTTCTAGATATTCAGTTGCAGTCTTTCAAAGACTTTTTCCAATTGGATACTCCTGCAGAAAAGCGCCGGGCAGACGGTTTATTTAAAGTATTCGCAGAAAACTTCCCTATCAGTGATTCCAGAGAAAATTTTACTCTCGAATTCATTGATTACGCAGTAGACCCACCGAAATATTCTGTGAGCGAATGCATTGACCGTGGCTTGACCTACTCTGTACCGTTGAAAGCAAAGTTGAGATTACTTTGTCACGACGAGGATAATGAAGATTTCGAAACGATTGAGCAAGAAGTATTCTTAGGTAATCTTCCGTATATGACCGAGAAAGGGTCATTTGTAATTAATGGTGCTGAGCGAGTTATTGTTTCACAACTTCACCGTTCTCCAGGTGTATTCTTTGCGCAAAGCAAGCATACAAATGGTACGAAACTTTACTCTGCCAGAATTATCCCTTTCAAAGGATCTTGGATTGAATTTGCGACTGACATTAATAATGTCATGTATGCATACATCGATCGTAAGAAGAAGTTTCCTGTTACAACTTTGCTAAGATCAATTGGCTATGGCTCTGATAAAGATATTCTTGATCTGTTCGGACTATCTGAAGAAGTCAATGCTACGAAAACAGCAATGAAAAAAGTAGCTGGCCGTAAGCTAGCTGCAAGGGTTCTAAGAACTTGGGTAGAAGATTTCGTTGATGAAGATACTGGTGAAGTAGTTTCTATCGATAGAAATGAGGTATTGCTTGAGCGTGATACTGTACTTACAGACGAAGACATTGAAATGATCTTGGATTCAGGCTCGAAGAGCATCATTCTCCATAGAGAAGATGTGAATGTGGCTGATTACTCTATCATCTATAATACATTACAAAAAGATAGCTCTAACTCTGAAAAAGAGGCTGTGGAAGTTATCTACCGTCAGTTGAGAAATACTGAAGCACCTGATGAGTCTACTGCTCGTGAGGTGATTCATAGCTTGTTCTTCTCTGATAAGCGTTATGATCTAGGTGAAGTTGGTCGTTATAGAATCAACAAGAAACTAGGTCTTGACATCGATTCAGATAAAATCGTCCTTACGAAGGAAGATATTATCAACATCGTAAAATACCTAATTGGACTTATCAACTCTAAGGCAGTAGTCGATGATATTGACCACTTGAGCAATAGACGAGTAAGAACTGTAGGCGAGCAGCTTTACAGCCAATTCGGTGTAGGTTTGGCCAGAATGGCAAGAACGATCCGTGAACGAATGAACGTTCGTGACAATGAAGACTTCAAACCAGTCGATTTGATCAACGCGCGTACGCTTTCTTCTGTGATTAACTCCTTCTTTGGTACCAACCAACTTTCTCAGTTCATGGATCAAACCAATCCTTTGGCGGAGTTGACTCACAAGAGAAGACTTTCAGCTTTGGGTCCAGGGGGTCTATCTAGAGAAAGAGCAGGATTTGAAGTTCGAGATGTTCACTATACGCACTACGGTCGTTTGTGTACTATCGAAACTCCAGAAGGTCCAAACATTGGTTTGATTTCTTCTCTTTGTGTTCACGCAAAAGTGAACTCAATGGGCTTCCTTGAAACTCCTTATCGTAAGGTGAAGGACGGCAAAGCAAGCTTGAAAGCTGAGGATGTATTGTTCCTAACTGCTGAAGAAGAAGATGATCACAACATTGCACAGGCAAACGCTCCTTTGGACGAGACTGGCAAGTTTATCAATGAAAAAGTAAAAGCAAGATTTGAAGGTGACTTCCCAGTATTGGAGCCATCTGAAATTAGCTATATGGACGTTGCTCCTAACCAAATTGTATCTGTTGCGGCTTCTTTGATTCCATTCTTGGAGCATGATGATGCCAACCGTGCATTGATGGGATCAAACATGCAACGTCAGGCAGTTCCTTTGTTGAAAGCTGAAGCGCCTATCGTAGGTACTGGTTTGGAAGCAAAAGCTGCTGTAGATTCTAGATCTCTCATCATTGCCGAAGCAAGTGGTGTAGTAGATTATGTGGACGCTAAGAAAATTGTCATCAAATACGATCTGACTGATGATGAGCTTTTGGTGAATTTCACAGACGAATACAAGTCTTATGACTTGATCAAATTCAGAAGAACTAACCAGGATACCACGATCAACCTTACTCCTTTGGTGCTGAAAGGCCAGAAGGTGAAAAAAGGTCAGGTATTGGTAGAAGGTTACTCTACTAATAACGGTGAGCTTGCTCTTGGTAAAAACTTGAAAGTGGCTTACATGCCATGGCAAGGATACAACTTTGAGGATGCGATCGTAATCTCGGAGAGAGTAGTTAGAGAAGATATCTTTACTTCGATCCACGTAGAAGAATTCCAACTGGAAGTTCGTGATACGAAAAGAGGTGAAGAAGAATTGACTTCTGAAATCCCTAACGTCTCTGAAGAAGCAGTTAAAAATCTTGATGAGCATGGTATCATTGCGATTGGAGCTGAGGTAAAAGAAGGCGATATCATCATCGGTAAGATCACTCCAAAAGGAGAAACTGATCCGACTCCAGAAGAAAAATTGCTTAGAGCAATCTTTGGTGATAAAGCTGGTGACGTAAAAGATGCTTCCTTGAAAGCTTCACCTTCCTTGAATGGTGTTGTGATCGAGACCAAGCTTTTCGCTAGACCTAAGAAAGATAAGGATGTCAGAGCTAAAGCTAAAGCTGAAGTTGAAAAACTGAAAGCTAGATACTCCAAAGATCTTTTGGCTATTAGAGCCCGAATGATCAATAAAATGGTGACTATCCTTGATGGTAAAACTTCACAAGGCGTTAAGCATAAGTTTGGTGATGAAATCATCACGAAAGGCCAGAAGTTTAATGCTAAAAACATTGAAAATAATCTTTTCCCTGCTAAGAATCCTTACAGAGATGAGAGCAATTACAATGTCCCGGAAGAGGCTAACCTTATTTCTGATATTGTTCTTGACGATTGGACAAACGATGCTCATGTGAATGAGTTGATCGTCCACTTGGTGAAAAACTTTATCAATTCAAGAAATGAGATTGCTGGTACCTTCAAAAGAGAAAGATTCACTCTTGAGGTAGGAGACGAACTTCCTGCTGGTATCGTTCAGCTTGCCAAAGTTTACATCGCTAAGAAGCGTAAGCTTAAAGTAGGTGATAAGATGGCAGGTCGTCACGGTAACAAAGGTATCGTAGCAAGAATCGTAAGAGACGAGGATATGCCATTCCTAGAGGATGGAACCCCAATGGATATCGTGTTGAATCCACTAGGTGTACCTTCTCGTATGAACATCGGACAGATCTTTGAAACTGTATTGGCTTGGGCCGGTCAGAAACTGGATAAGAAATATGCTACACCAATCTTTGATGGTGCTTCTATGGAAGAAGTATCTCACGAATTGGAATTGGCAGGTCTACCAGCTTATGGTCGTACTTACCTTTACGATGGTCTTTCAGGTGTGAAATTCGATCAGCCGATTACAGTAGGTATTGCATACATGCTGAAATTGGGTCACTTGGTAGATGATAAGATGCACGCACGTTCAATCGGACCATACTCGTTGATTACGCAGCAGCCATTGGGTGGTAAAGCACAGTTTGGTGGTCAGCGTTTCGGAGAGATGGAAGTTTGGGCACTAGAGGCATTCGGTGCATCACACGTACTTCAGGAAATCCTGACAGTGAAGTCTGATGACGTAATTGGTAGAGCAAAAGCTTACGAAGCGATTGTGAAAGGTGAAAACCTTCCTAAGCCTAATATTCCTGAATCATTCAACGTATTGGTTCATGAGTTGAGAGGTTTGGCTCTTGAAATTACCCTAGATTAATAAAGCGAATGGGCTCGCAAGAGCCCTTTACATATCTTTCAAAAAACTATGGCGTTCAGAAAAAATAAAAAACTTAACAATGATTTTTCCAGAGTCACCATCAGTTTGGCTTCCCCAGAATCTATTCTGGATAGCTCAAACGGTGAAGTGACCCAGCCAGAGACTATCAATTACAGAACATACAAGCCTGAAATGGGCGGTTTGTTCTGTGAGAGAATCTTTGGTCCTGTAAAGGATTGGGAGTGTCATTGTGGCAAGTACAAGCGCATCAGGTATAAAGGTATTATCTGTGATCGCTGCGGTGTAGAGGTTACAGAGAAGAAAGTGAGAAGAGAGAGAATGGGGCACATCGAGCTGGTAGTACCAGTTGCTCACATTTGGTATTTCAAATCTCTTCCTAATAAAATCGGTTATCTTCTTGGTCTTCCGACTAAGAAGCTTGATCAGATTGTTTATTACGAGCGTTACGCTGTTGTTCAGCCAGGTATCAAAGCAGAAGAGGGAGTTCAGTATCTAGACTTCCTGACTGAAGATGAATACTTGGATATCATGGACAAGCTTCCTAAGGAGAACCATATGCTTGACGATGAGGATCCTAACAAGTTCATCGCCAAAATGGGCGCTGAAGCGTTGGAGATGCTTTTGGCAAGAATTGATCTGGATGATCTTTCATACTCACTTCGTCACCAAGCTGCAACTGATACTTCTCAGCAGAGAAAAGCAGAAGCACTGAAGAGACTGAAAGTTGTTGAAGCATTCCGTGATGCTAGAACTAGAATCGAAAACCGCCCAGAGTGGATGGTAGTTCGTATGGTTCCAGTGATTCCACCGGAATTGCGTCCATTGGTTCCTTTAGATGGTGGTCGTTTTGCGACTTCCGATTTGAATGACCTTTACAGAAGAGTTATTATCAGAAACAACCGTCTTAAGAGATTGATCGATATCAAAGCTCCGGAGGTGATTTTGAGAAATGAAAAAAGAATGCTTCAGGAAGCTGTAGATTCTCTTTTCGATAACTCTAGAAAAGTAAATGCGGTAAGATCCGATGGAAACCGTGCTCTGAAATCCCTTTCTGATATGTTGAAAGGTAAGCAAGGTCGATTCCGTCAAAACTTGCTCGGTAAGCGTGTGGATTACTCCGGTCGTTCTGTGATCGTGGTAGGACCAGAGTTGAAGCTTCACGAGTGCGGTCTTCCTAAAAATATGGCTGCTGAACTTTTCAAGCCTTTTATCATCAGAAAACTGATCGAAAGAGGAATTGTAAAGACAGTAAAGTCAGCTAAGAAAATCGTGGATCGTAAAGATCCAGTGGTTTGGGATATTTTGGAAAATGTACTGAAAGGGCATCCTGTGCTTCTTAACCGTGCTCCTACACTTCATAGACTAGGTATCCAAGCTTTCCAACCAAAACTAATAGAAGGAAAAGCTATTCAGCTTCACCCATTGGTGTGTACTGCATTCAACGCCGATTTTGACGGTGACCAGATGGCGGTTCACGTTCCTCTAGGACATGAGGCAATTTTGGAAGCTTCTACTTTAATGCTTTCTTCGCACAATATACTTAACCCAGCGAATGGAGCTCCAATCACTGTACCGTCTCAGGATATGGTGTTGGGCCTTTACTACGTGACTAAGGGTAAGAAATCTACTCCTGATGAGGTTGTGGCTGGTGAAGGAATGACTTTCTACAGTGTTGAGGAAGTGATTATCGCCATGAATGAAGAGCAAATCTCCAAACATGCGAACATCAAATGTAAAGTACAACTAAGAACCGAAGATGGAGGTTATAAGGATGAAATCGTTGAGACCGTAGCTGGTCGATTGATTTTCAACCAGTTTGTGCCAAAAGAAGTAGGTTATGTAAATGAGCTTTTGACCAAGAAAAAACTTCAGCAGATTATTGCCAAAGTGGTTAAAGTATGTGGAATGGCACGTACAGCTCAATTCTTGGATGATATAAAAAACCTTGGATTCCAGATGGCCTACAAAGGCGGTCTATCTATGGGGCTGAATGATGTAATTATCCCAGAAGAAAAAGAGCCGATGATTACCAAGGCCAAAGAAGAAGTTGACCAAGTATGGAACAACTACCTAATGGGTCTAATCACGGACAACGAACGATACAATCAAGTAATTGATATCTGGACTCGTACCAACTCTCATTTGACTAATAATCTGATGAAGCAGATGGAAGAGGATAAGCAAGGATTCAATGCGATCTACATGATGATGCACTCAGGAGCTCGTGGTTCCAGAGAACAAATTCGTCAGTTGGGTGGTATGAGAGGTTTGATGGCTAAGCCACAGAAAAACCTTCAAGGTTCTGTAGGTGAGATCATCGAAAACCCGATTCTTTCTAACTTCAAAGAAGGTCTGGATGTATTGGAGTACTTTATCTCTACTCACGGTGCACGTAAAGGTCTAGCCGATACTGCATTGAAAACTGCCGATGCTGGTTACTTAACCAGACGTCTGGTAGATGTAGCTCAGGATATGATCGTCACTGAAGACGATTGTGGTAGCTTGAGAGGACTTATGGTACAGCCATTGAGAGATAATGACGATATCGTAGAGCCACTTTCTGAAAGAGTTCTTGGTAGAGTTTCCGTTCATGATATTTACCATCCAGAAACCGATGAGTTAATTATTGAATCTGGTGTAATGATTAGCGATGAGGTAGCTAGTTTGATCGATGAATCTGGTATAGACGAAGTTGAAATCAGATCTGTATTGACTTGTGAGACTCGTAGAGGTGTTTGTGGAAAATGTTACGGAAGAAATCTAACCTCATCTGGCCATATGGTACAGACAGGTGAATCTGTAGGTGTTATCGCTGCACAGTCTATCGGTGAGCCAGGTACGCAGCTTACATTGAGAACTTTCCACGTAGGTGGTACAGCATCCAACATGGCCGTAGAAGCCAGTGTTATCGCGAAGTTCGACGGTGTAGTGGAATTTGACGAGGAGTTAAGATTAATTGAGACTACAAATAAAGATGGCGAGCCGGTGACGGTTGTCATGGGTAGATCCGGTGAGATCAAGATCAATGACTCTAAGACAGGTAAGACTATAGTGTCTAATCATGCTCCATATGGCGCTATTGTAAATGTGAAAGATGGTGAAAAAGTTACTAAGGGTCAGACTCTTTGTAAGTGGGATCCATACAATGCAGTTATCCTTTCTGAATTTGATGGTAAGATTGAATTTGAAGCTATTGTAGAAGGTGTTACTTACAAGGAAGTGTCCGATGATCAGACAGGTTTCCGTGAGAAAGTAATCATCGATACAAAAGATAGAACTAAGAACCCTGCAATTATTGTAAACTACGGTGAAGAGTCTAAAGGATACAATATTCCAGTAGGTGCTCACTTGGCAATTGAGGCAGGTGATAAAGTAAGGTCTGGACAAATCTTGGTGAAAATCCCAAGATCTGTAGGTAAGACTAGAGATATTACCGGTGGTCTTCCACGAGTTACTGAGCTATTCGAAGCAAGAAACCCTTCCAATCCGGCTGTAGTTTCTGAAATCGATGGTGTAGTATCTTACGGTGGTATCAAGAGAGGTAACAGAGAAATCATCATTGAGTCGAAAGATGGCGTAATTAAGAAATACATGGTGTCTCTTTCTAAGCACATCCTGGTTCAGGAGAATGACTTTATCAGAGCTGGTGAGCCACTTTCTGATGGAGCAATCACTCCAAATGACATCTTGTCTATCAAAGGCCCAACTGCTGTTCAAGAGTACTTGGTAAATGAAATCCAGGAAGTATATCGTCTTCAAGGTGTAAAAATCAACGATAAGCACATCGAGGTGATCGTATCTCAAATGATGCAGAAAGTTGAGATCCTTGATGCAGGTGATACTGGATTCCTTCAGAACCAGGTAGTTGATAAGTGGGCATTTAGAGAAGAGAATGATAATATTCTTGACCGTAAAGTGGTCATGGATGCAGGTGATTCTTCTACGCTGAAGCCAGGTATGATTATCTCTGCAAGAAGATTGAGAGATGAGAACTCTAGCTTGAAGCGTAAGGATCTTAAGTTGGTACAGGTACGTGATGCTGAAACTGCGGTTTCTAAGCCTACACTACAAGGTATCACTGCGGCATCTTTGGGTACTGAATCATTTATTTCTGCAGCTTCCTTCCAGGAGACTACTAAGGTGCTTTCTGAGGCAGCGATTAGAGGTAAGAGAGATGAATTGAAAGGTCTGAAAGAAAACGTAATTGTTGGTCACTTGATTCCTGCCGGTACCGGTCAGCGAAGATTGCAACCGATGATTGTGGGTTCTCAAGAAGAATATGAGAAGCTTTCAGAAAACATGGAGCGAAATGCTAAACGATCTAGCGAAGCAATCCTGTAATATTCAAATAAATTAAATTAAAAGGCCTGTTTCACGACAGGCCTTTTTTCTTAAACTTAACCGCAGTGGACGCTGAGTTTTTCACAGAGTACACAATCAATATATTTTCGTAGAAACTAGATTTGACAACTCGATAAATAAGACTACTGAAGTCCTAATAGAAATGTAATCTTAATTAGAAGTAAAGAGACAAAAGCATTATAGGGTTAGGTCAACAATGGAATTGAGGCCACTTCGGTCTTCGGTCTTCGGTCTTCCAACAAGTAAATCAAAAGAAATAGGGCTTTTGGCATCAGTGCTTCTAATTACATAAAATATCAACCATGCAAGACGACAACGGACAAAAAAAAGGAGATCAGCAGATCAATGTAGAACTTTCAGAAGAAGTAGCTGAGGGGGTTTATTCTAATTTGGCGATGATTGCACATTCAAATTCTGAATTTGTGATCGATTTCATTCGCTTGATGCCAGGCGTACCAAAGGCAAAAGTAAAGTCAAGAATCATCGTCACTCCGGATCATGCCAAGCGATTGCTTTCAGCACTGAAAGATAACATTGAGAAGTATGAAGCAGCATTTGGGAAGATCAACCAATCGGGAGGAGCTCCGCAATTTCCGATTAGCTTTGGAAGCCCTGGAGAAGCCTAGTAAAAATATAACTGCTTAGCTTTGTTACTCTTATTACTTTGTTTACCTTTGCAGTCCAAAATTTAACAGTTTACGGGAAAACTAAATTTTATCAGTTAATGCCTACTATTCAACAGTTAGTACGAAAAGGTAGAGTAACACTGGAAACCAAATCAAAATCTAGAGCATTGGACGCATGTCCGCAGCGTAGAGGAGTTTGTACCAGAGTATACACTACAACCCCTAAGAAGCCAAACTCTGCAATGAGAAAAGTGGCGAGGGTGAGATTGACAAACGGAAAAGAAGTGAATGCTTACATTCCTGGAGAAGGTCACAATCTACAAGAGCACTCGATCGTCTTGATCAGAGGTGGTCGTGTGAAGGATCTACCGGGTGTGAGATATCACATCATCCGAGGTGCACTAGATACCGCAGGAGTTAAAGACCGCAAGCAAGGTCGCTCTAAGTATGGTGCTAAAAGACCGAAGGCAGGCAAAGGTGCTGCAGCTCCGGCAAAGAAAAAATAATAAAAACATTTAGAAAAAATGAGAAAAGCGAAACCAAAGAAGAGATATATTCTTCCTGATCCAAAGTTCAATGACACCCTAGTAACTAGGTTTGTGAACAATCTAATGGTCGATGGGAAGAAGAGTATTGCTTACAGAATTTTCTACGATGCAGTAGAAAAGGTAGAATCCAAAGTAGGTGAGAATGGTCTTGAAGTTTGGAAAAAAGCGCTAAACAATATTTCTCCATCCGTTGAGGTGAAGAGTCGTAGAGTTGGTGGTGCTACATTCCAGGTTCCAATGGAAGTCCGTCCTGACAGAAAGGTTGCATTGGGAATGAAATGGATGATCAGCTACGCCAGAAGAAGAGGTGAGAAGACAATGATGGACAGACTAGCTGGCGAAATTATCGCTGCTTCCAAAGGCGAAGGTGCCGGCGTGAAGAAGAAAGATGATACGCACAGAATGGCTGAAGCCAACAAAGCATTCTCCCACTTTAGATTCTAATCAATATGGCTAAAAGAGATTTAACACTTACCAGAAATATTGGTATTGCTGCGCACATTGATGCGGGCAAGACGACGACGACAGAACGAATTCTTTTTTATTCGGGCGTATCTCACAAAATAGGTGAGGTTCACGACGGTGCAGCCACCATGGACTGGATGGCTCAGGAGCAGGAGAGAGGTATTACTATTACTTCAGCTGCGACTACCGTTTTTTGGAATTACAGAGAGAAAAAATACCAGATCAACATCATCGATACTCCCGGTCACGTTGATTTTACTGTTGAAGTAAACAGATCACTTCGTGTTCTCGATGGATTGGTATTCCTTTTCAGTGCTGTAGATGGCGTAGAGCCACAGTCCGAGACTAACTGGAGACTTGCGGATAACTATAAAGTTGCCCGTATTGGATTCGTAAACAAAATGGACCGTGCCGGTGCAAACTTCCTTGAGGTTTGTAAGCAGGTGAAAGAAATGCTAGGCAGCTACGCTGTTCCTTTGCAGCTTCCAATCGGTGCAGAAGATAGATTCCGCGGTGTAGTTGATTTGATCAACAATCGAGCTATCGTATGGAATGAGGAAGATTTCGGAATGACTTTCGAAGAAGTTCCGATTCCTGAAGATATGCTAGAGGAAGTTGCTGAATACAGAGAATATCTTTTAGAAGCAGTTGCTGATTACGATGAGTCTTTAATGGAGAAATTCTTCGAAGATTCTGAATCAATCACTGAGGAAGAAATCCTTACTGCTTTGAGAAAAGCAGTTATTGATATGAAGATTGTACCAATGGTATGTGGTTCTTCTTTCAAAAATAAAGGTGTTCAGACTATGCTTGATCTTGTAATGGAACTGCTTCCTTCTCCAATGGACAAGGATGACATTATTGCACATGATCTAGATGATGAGGAGAAAGATGTCAGAATCTCTCCAGATGAAACTGAGCCATTTGCAGGACTTGCGTTCAAAATCGCTACAGATCCATTCGTAGGTCGTCTATGTTTCGTAAGAGCATATTCTGGAATCTTGAATTCTGGTTCTTATGTATTCAATAGCCGTTCTGGAAATAAAGAGCGTATCTCAAGAGTTTTCCAAATGCATGCTAACAAGCAAAACCAAATCGATGCCCTAAGAGCAGGTGATATTGGTGCAGTAGTAGGCTTTAAAGATATCAAAACTGGAGATACACTTTGCGACGAAAAGCGTAAAGTAGTTCTTGAATCAATGGTGTTCCCTGAGCCAGTTATCGGATACGCAATTGAGCCTAAGACTCAAGCGGATGTTGATAAATTGGGTATGGCTATCGCCAAATTGGTAGAAGAAGATCCTACACTTCAAGTAAATACTGATCATGAGACTGGTCAGACTATCTTGAGAGGAATGGGTGAGCTTCACCTAGATATCATTATTGACCGTCTGAAAAGAGAATTCAAGGTTGAAATCAACCAAGGTGCTCCTCAGGTTGCTTACAAGGAAGCTTTGTTTGGTTCTGTTGAACACAAAGAAGTATACAAGAAGCAGACAGGTGGTAAAGGTAAATTTGCGGATATCTCCTTTGAGCTTAGTCCTAGAGATCCAGATCCAGAAACTGGAGAGATCAAACCAGGACTTGACTTTGTAAACGCGATCGTAGGTGGTGTGATTCCTAAGGAATTTATCCCTTCTATACAGAAAGGTTTTGCTGAGTCCATGAAAAATGGTCCATTGGCAGGATACCCTATCGAGTCTATGAAAGTGAGATTGTTCCACGGATCATTCCACGATGTCGATTCAGATGCTCTTTCTTTCGAATTAGCAGCAAGACTTGGCTTCAAAGATGCAGCTAAAAGATGTAAGCCTCAATTACTTGAGCCAATCATGGCAGTAGATGTAGTTTCTCCTGATGAGTACACTGGTCCAATCACTGGTGACTTGAACAGAAGAAGAGGTTTGATGAAAGGAATGGATACCAAAGGTACTTCGTCCGTAATCAAAGCATCTGTACCATTGTCTGAGTTGTTCGGTTACATTACTGATCTAAGAACTATCACATCAGGTAGAGCTACAGCTTCATTGACATTCTCTCACTATGAGTCAGTGCCTAACAACATTGCCGAAGGTGTAATTGCTACAGTAAAAGGTCAGAAGGACTAAATAATATTTGCGATGAATCAGAAAATCAGAATAAAACTAAAATCATACGATCACAGCCTGGTGGATAAGTCATCAGAGAAGATTGTAAAGGCAGTGAAAGCCACTGGCGCAGTAGTAGTAGGTCCAATTCCATTGCCTACTAAAAAGGAGAAATTCACAGTTTTGAAATCTCCACACGTGTCTAAAAAAGCTAGAGATCAATACCAACTGTGTACTTACAAAAGGTTGGTAGATATCTACTCTAACTCTTCAAAAACTGTAGATGCTTTGATGAAAATCGAGCTTCCAAGTGGAGTAGATGTAGAGATCAAAGTTTGATCGGACTGGGTTAATATACTAAAGGCCTGCTTTTCGGAGCAGGTCTTTTTTGCTTCAGGAGGTTCTAGTTGTTATGCGAAGGCTATAAATGCCTGAGTCACAATTGAAAAATTTCATATTCATAGTAAAATATAGGATTTCGGATTTGTTACAGAATTTTATTTCAGTAACTTTGCAGTCCTTTAAAAGGAGCCCCGGCAGACAAATGCCTGTGGGTTATTATATTATCTTATAAAAGATGTCTGGTATAATAGGTAGAAAAGTAGGAATGACTAGCATTTTCAGTGCCGATGGACGTAACGTCGCATGCACGCTAATAGAAGCTGGTCCTTGTGTAGTGACGCAAGTAAAAAACGTTGAAACAGACGGGTACAACGCAGTGCAGTTGGCTTATGGTGAGCGTAAAGAGAAAAATACGCCAAAACCATTAATCGGTCATTTTAAAAAGGCTGGTACAACACCAAAGCACAAAGTTGTTGAGTTCAGAGAATTCCGGGTCGAGTTTGAAGGCCAGGTAAATCTAGGAGCTACTGTGAAGGCTGGTGAAGTATTTATCGAAGGTGACTTCGTAGATGCTATCGGAACTTCAAAAGGTAAAGGATTCCAGGGTGTAGTAAAACGTCATGGTTTTGCTGGTGTGGGTGGACAAACTCACGGTCAGCACAACAGAGGCAGACACCCAGGTTCAATTGGTGCATGTTCTTGGCCATCCAGAGTATTCAAAGGAATGAGAATGGCTGGTAGAACGGGCGGAGACAGAGTAAAGGTGGTCAACCTTAGAGTGTTGAAAATCTATGCTGACAAAAACCTACTATTGGTTTCTGGTTCTGTACCTGGTCCTAAAAATTCTTTCGTTATTCTAGAGAAGTAAGCCATGGAATTAGCAGTAATTAATCAAAAAGGAGAAGACACAGGTAGAAAAATCAGCTTGTCTGATGAGATCTTCGCAATCGAACCTAACGATCACGCGATCTACCTTGATGTAAAGCAGTACTTGGCTAACCAAAGACAAGGTACGCACAAGTCTAAAGAGAGAAATGAGATAGCTGGCTCTACTCGTAAGATCAAGAAGCAAAAGGGCACTGGTAGTGCACGTGCTGGATCTATCAAGTCGCCGCTATTCCGAGGAGGAGGAAGAGTATTTGGCCCACAGCCAAGAGACTATTCTTTCAAATTGAATAAAAAGGTAAAACAACTAGCCAGAAAATCTGCACTTACATATAAAGTGAAAGATAACAGCTTGTCAGTATTGGAAAGCATTTCATTTGACTCTCCCAAAACTAAGAGCTACATGGCATTGCTTAACGGTTTGTCTCTAGGAGATAAGAAGACGTTACTAGTCCTTCCTGAGGAAAATGCTAACGTGTTCCTTTCTAGCAGAAACTTGCCAAAGGCAAAAGTTGTGACTGTAAATGATGTAAATACTTACCAAGTTCTTAACGCTGATCACCTAGTGATCTGTGAAGGTTCTTTAAGTAAGTTGGAAACCATTTTATCGAAATAAGACAATGGATATTCTAAAGCAGCCTTTAATTACAGAAAAGATTTCTGCCATGAACGAAAGAGGCGTTTATGGATTCATCGTGGAAAAAACTGCGAAGAAACCGGAAATCAAACTTGCTGTAGAAAAAACGTTTGGTGTGAAAGTGGTTTCTATCAGAACCATCAGATATGCTGCAAAGCATAAATCTAGATACACTAAAGCTAAAGTGGTTTCAGGCTTTACCAATGCTTTCAAGAAAGCAATCGTGCAAGTAGCCGACGGTGAAGTGATTGATTTTTACGGAGAAATTTAATTGAATCTATATCATGGCAATTAAAAAGTTGAAGCCTGTAACTCCAGGGACAAGATTCAGAGTAGCTCCAGCGTTCGACGAGATTACAAAGTCGAAGCCGGAAAAATCTCTTCTTGCTCCTATCAAGAAGTCAGGTGGACGAAATAATGAAGGCAAAATGACTGTCCGCAATATCGGTGGAGGTCATAAGAGAAGACTACGTATTGTAGACTTCAAAAGAAATAAGTTCGGTGTACCAGCAGTAGTGAAAGCTATCGAGTATGATCCAAACAGAACGGCACGTCTCGCCCTACTATATTATGCAGATGGTGCTAAGGCCTACATTATCGCCCCGGAAGGTTTGTCAGTGGGACAAACAGTGATTTCCGGTGAGCAAGTTGCTCCAGAAGTGGGCAACGCGATGCCAGTGGTGAATATTCCAATGGGTACAATTGTACACTGTGTGGAATTGAAGCCAGGAAAAGGTGCCGCAATGGTAAGAAGTGCTGGAGGTTATGCACAGATCGTAGCCCGTGATGGGAAATACGTGACGGTGAAACTTCCATCTGGTGAGATGAGACTTGTACTAAATACGTGTATGGCAACTATTGGAACTGTTTCCAATGGAGACCACATGAACGTAGTATTGGGTAAAGCCGGTCGTAAGAGATGGCTCGGAGCTCGCCCTCGTGTAAGAGGTGTAGCAATGAACCCAGTAGATCACCCAATGGGTGGTGGTGAAGGTCGTTCTTCTGGAGGACACCCTAGATCTAGAAAAGGTCTATTGTCTAAAGGAAAGAAAACAAGATCTCCTAAGAAGTATTCAAACAAGTTCATCGTAAGCAAAAGATCTAAATAATTATGGCACGTTCATTAAAAAAAGGTCCTTATATCGAGCACCATCTTGTGAAGAAAGTGGATGCTCAGAACGAATCAGGAAAGAAATCGGTAATCAAGACTTGGTCAAGAAAATCAATGATTTCTCCGGATTTCGTAGGACATACCTTCGCTGTGCATAATGGGAATAAGTTCATTCCAGTATTTGTAACAGACAACATGGTAGGTCATAAGCTAGGTGAATTTGCTCCTACCAGAAATTTCAGAGGCCACATTGCCAAAAAAGATAAAGGAAAGAGATAATCATGGAAGCATTAGCAAAATTAAATAATGTCCCTACATCTCCGCGTAAGATGCGCCTTGTGGCTGACCTTGTCAGGGGCAAGAGAGTAGGATTAGCACTTAGCATATTGAAGTTCACTCCTAACCATGGAGCTGCTCGACTTGAGAAGTTGTTACTTTCCGCTATAGCCAACTGGCAGGCGAAAAACCCTGACGCTAAACTGGAGGAGGCTGACCTATTCATCAAAACCGTAATGGTAGATGAAGGTAGAATGCTTAAGAGATTAAGACCAGCTCCTCAAGGTAGAGGTCACAGAATCCGCAAGAGATCAAATCATGTAACGCTTATCGTTGATTCATTCGACGTTCAAGAAGTTACCGCTGATGTAGTAGAAACAAACGAAAAGGCAAATTAAGAACAGACTATGGGACAAAAGATCAACCCAATAGGATTTAGACTTGGTGTAGTCAAAGGCTGGGATTCCAACTGGTATGGTGGGAAAGACTTCGCTGAAAAACTATACGAAGATCAGAAAATCCGTAAGTACGTCCTTGCCAGAATTCCTAAGGGAGGTATTTCTAAAGTGATTATCGAGCGTACGCTTAAGAGAATCACTCTTACGATACATACTGCCCGTCCAGGTGTTGTAATTGGTAAAGGTGGAGCCGAAGTAGATAAGCTGAAAGAAGAACTTAAGAATATCACAAATAAGGATATTCAGATTAATATCTTCGAAATCAAGCGTCCTGAATTAGATGCGAAATTGGTAGGTGAATCGATCGCTCAGCAGCTTCAAGCAAGAATTTCTTTTAGAAGAGCTATGAAGCAAGCTATCGCAGCATCCATGAGAGTGGGAGCGGAAGGAATCAAAGTTAAACTTTCTGGACGTCTAGGCGGAGCTGAAATGGCCCGTTCTGAAATGTACAAAGAAGGAAGAATTCCTCTTCACACATTGAGAGCAGATATTGATTACGCACTTTCAGAAGCCCTTACGGTTTATGGATTGATCGGGATCAAAGTTTGGATCTTCAAAGGTGAAGTGTACGGTAAAAGAGATCTTTCTCCGAATCAAGGAGCTGCAAATGAGCCTAAAGGTGCTCGTAATGCCGGTCCTAAGAGAAATGATGGTCCAAGACGAAGAAAAAGAAATAACTAATTTTCACCCATAAGTGAGAACTCATGTTACAGCCAAAAAGAACTAAATATAGGAAAATGCAAAAGGGCCGTGTCAAAGGCATTGCACAAAGAGGGCATACGCTTTCTTTTGGCAACTTTGGCATCAAGTCCCTTGAGCCAGGATGGATCACATCCCGTCAGATCGAGGCAGCTCGTATCGCAATGACGAGAGCAATGAAAAGAGAAGGACAGGTTTGGATCAGAATTTTCCCTGACAAGCCTATCACTAAAAAGCCCGCAGAGGTTCGTATGGGTAAAGGTAAAGGTGCTCCAGAATATTGGGTGGCCGTTATTAAACCAGGAACGATCCTTTTCGAAGCTACTGGCGTGAGCCAGGAGACAGCTAAAGAGGCGTTGAGACTTGCACAGCAGAAGTTACCTGTAAGTACCAGATTTGTTGTTCGTAGAGATTACGCTGAATAAGAAAGCACTATGAAAAATACTGAAATCAATTCACTTTCAAACAGTGAAATCGCCGAGCGACTAGTCGCTGAGCAGGAGAATCTAACCAAACTTAGGTTTGCGCACTCGATATCTCCTATAGAGAATCCTAACAGAATCCGCGAGACCAAGCGCTTTATCGCAAGATTAAAGACTGCATTGGCTGCCAAATAACTAGCTAACAAAAAGAATATGGCTACGATAGAGAGAAATCTTCGAAAAGAAAGAATTGGTAAAGTGGTAAGCAACAAGATGGATAAATCCATCACTGTAGTAATTGAGCGTCGTGTAAAGCATGCCATCTACGGTAAGTTTGTTACCAAAACAACCAAATTTATGGCTCATGACGAGACAAATGATTGTAACCCAGGCGACTTGGTGAAAATCAGCGAAACTCGTCCGCTGAGTAAGAACAAGCGTTGGAGAGTAGTTGAAATTATTGAAAGGGCTAAGTAATTATGATCCAACAAGAATCAAGACTAAGCGTAGCGGATAACTCTGGTGCCAAAGAGGTGCTAGTAATCCGTGTATTGGGAGGAACAAAAAAGCGATATGCTTCAATCGGCGATAAAGTCGTAGTGACAGTAAAGTCAGCTCTATCTTCCAGCAGCATGAAAAAAGGTACCGTGTCAAGAGCGGTAATCGTGCGTACTCGTAAGGAAATAAGAAGAAAAGACGGTTCTTACATCCGTTTCGAGGACAACGCAGCTGTGTTATTGAACAACAACGACGAGCCTAGAGGCACGCGTATCTTCGGCCCAGTGGCTAGAGAGTTGAGAGAGAAGCAGTTTATGAAAATCGTTTCATTGGCTCCTGAAGTATTGTAATCATGGAAAGAAAAATGAACAAGCAACCAAAGCTTCATATCAAAACTGGTGACACTGTCAAAGTGATCGCAGGTGATGACAAAGGCAAAACAGGAAAAGTACTTTCCGTAGATAAGCAAAAAAGTAGAGCAATCGTTGAGGGTCTTAATATGATCACTAAGCACGTGAAGCCTACTGCAGCTAAGCCTCAGGGCGGTATCGATAAGAAAGAAGCTTCCATGCATATTAGTAACCTTATGCTTGTAGATCCTAAATCTGGTGAAGCCACTAGAACAGGTCGCAAGGAAGGTGAAAATGGTAAATTAGTAAGATACTCTAAGAAAACTGGGGAGGTGATCAATGGCTAATCCAAGAATCAAGCAAAAATATGTGGACGAGATCGTCCCTGCTTTGAAAGAGAAGTTTCAATACTCTTCAGTAATGCAAGTACCTAAGTTGGAGAAAATCGTTCTTAACAAAGGTATCGGCGCAGCTGTAGCAGATAAGAAATTGGTTGACCAAGGTGTAGAAGAGCTTTCTTTGATCACTGGTCAGAGAGCTGTTTCGACAATCGCAAAGACTTCTGTTTCCAACTTTAAGTTGAGAGAAGGAATGCCTATCGGAGCTAAAGTTACTTTGAGAGGTCAGACTATGTACGAATTCCTTGATCGTTTGATCACTATCGCACTTCCACGTGTGAGAGACTTCAAAGGTATTTCTGATAAGGGTTTTGACGGAAGAGGTAATTATACACTAGGTGTACAAGAGCAAATTATCTTCCCTGAAATCAGCATTGAGAAAGTCAACAGAATCTCTGGAATGGATATTACTTTTGTGACTTCTGCTAAAACAGATGAAGAAAGTTTAGAATTGTTTAAGGCTTTCGGAATGCCTTTCGTTAAAAAAACTAAAGAAGAATAGTCATGGCAAAAGAGTCAATCAAAGCTCGTGAGAGAAAAAGAGAGCGTCTGGTAGCCAAGTATGCAGATAAAAGAGCCGCGCTTAAAGCAGCTGGCGATTATGAAGCACTTGACAAATTGCCAAAGAACGCGTCTCCAGTTAGACTTCACAATAGATGTAAACTAACTGGTCGTCCTAAGGGCTACATGAGAAAGTTCGGTATCAACAGGGTAACCTTCAGAGAAATGGCCTCAGCAGGCAAAATCCCTGGAGTGACAAAGTCCAGCTGGTAAAATAACGACAGTAGTTTTTATTATAAAAATCAATTCGTAACTTTGCACGCCCAAAACGGGTGTAGCTAGACTATAAAATACAATGACTGATCCAATAGCTGATTATCTGACTAGGTTGAGAAACGCCATCAAGGCATCTCACCGAATCGTAGAAATCCCTGCTTCTAACATCAAAAAAGAGATTACAAAAGTATTGCACGAGAAAGGATATATTCAGAATTACAAGTTTGAAGAAAACGGTCCTCAGGGATCTATCAAAATTGCTCTGAAATTTAATCCGGTTACAAAGCAAAACGCAATTGTAAGCTTGAAAAGAGTTAGTACGCCAGGTTTGAGAAAATATGTGAAACATACGGAGCTTCCAAGAGTAATCAATGGTCTTGGTATAGCAATCGTTTCCACTTCTAAAGGAGTAATGACTGACAAAGAAGCCCGTACTGAGGGTGTAGGTGGAGAAGTTCTTTGCTACGTATACTAATTTACTATCATGTCTAGAATAGGTAAAAAACCAATAAATATACCTGGCGGTGTTACTGTAGACGTCACAGACAAAGGTACTGTGACTGTTAAAGGTCCAAAAGGTACACTGGTGCAGGATGTGAATCCTGATATCACAGTGAAAGTAGAAGACAACGAGATCGTTGTTACTAGACCTACTGATTCTAAGAGACACAAGTCTATTCACGGTCTTTACAGATCGCTAATCAACAATATGGTGATTGGTGTTTCTGAAGGATACAAGAAAGATTTGGAGCTTGTAGGTGTAGGTTTTAAAGCGTCTAACCAAGGACAGATTCTTGAATTGAATCTTGGTTACTCTCACAATATCTTTATGATGCTTCCTGATGAGGTAGCTCTTAAAGCTGAGACTGCAAAAGGTAAGAATCCAATCATTACCTTAGAATCGATAGATAAAGAATTGATTGGACAAGTAGCTGCAAAAATCAGATCTCTTCGTAAGGTTGAACCTTACAAAGGAAAAGGTGTGCGCTTCGTTGGTGAACAAGTTAGACGTAAGGCTGGTAAAACTGCCGCTAAAAAATAATAGGTTATGGCATTTAATAAGAATTCCAGAAGACTTAGAATCAAGCAGGGTATCAGAAGAAAGATTTCTGGTACTGATTCCAGACCTCGTTTGTCAGTTTTCAAAAGTAATACTGGCATCTACGCTCAGCTTATCGATGACCTTAAAGGTCAGACTGTGGCACAGGCTTCTTCCAAAGAATTGGGAGCAAAGGCTAACGCTAATGTATCAGTTTCCAAAGAAGTAGGTAAAAAACTTGCTGAAAGAGCTGTTGCGAACGGAGTGGACTCCGTAGTATTTGACAGAAATGGCTACTTGTATCATGGGAATGTGAAAGCTTTGGCAGATGGTGCCAGAGAAGGAGGCCTTAAATTTTAATAAGCTATGTCTCAACTAAGAAGAAAGCCTATCAGGGCTACAGATACAGATTTAAAAGAAAAAGTAGTAGCAATCAACCGTGTTGCCAAAGTGGTAAAGGGCGGTAGAAGATTCTCTTTTTCAGCAATCGTTGTAGTAGGAGATGGTCAGGGTGTTGTAGGTTACGGTTTGGGTAAAGCCAATGAAGTAACTGATGCAATCACGAAAGGCATCGAGGACGCAAAAAAGAATTTGGTTAAAGTTCCAATTTTAAAGGGTACGATCCCTCATGAGCAGATTGGAAAATATGGTGGAGGATTTGTTTTGATCAAACCAGCAGCAGCAGGTACAGGCGTTATCGCAGGTGGTGCAATGCGTGCAGTTTTAGAGAGTGCTGGCGTTACTGACGTATTGGCAAAATCTAAAGGATCATCTAACCCTCACAACGTGGTAAAAGCTACTATTGAAGCTTTGACTCAGCTAAGAGATGCTATCGCTGTTTCACAACAGAGAAGCATTAAAATGTCTAAAGTATTTAACGGATAATCGAAATGGCTAAGATCAAAATCACGCAAACCAAAAGTACCATTGATAGACCAAAAGATCAAAAAGCAACAATCACTGCTTTGGGTCTAGGTCGTATCAGCAAATCAGTGACCGTAGAAAATACGCCTCAGATTGCCGGTATGGTAAATAAAGTTAATCACCTTGTAAAAGTGGAGGAAGCTTAATTATGAAACTGCATACATTAACACCAGCTGAAGGATCTACCAAAAATCGTAAGAGAATTGGTAGAGGTACAGGTTCAGGTAGAGGTGGAACTTCTACAAGAGGTCATAAAGGAGCTAAATCTAGATCAGGCTATAAGTCTAAACTAGGTTTCGAAGGTGGTCAAATGCCACTTCAGAGAAGAGTTCCTAAATTTGGATTCAAAAGCTTGAATAGAGTAGAGTTCAAACCAGTAAATTTGGATACATTGCAAAGCATTGCTGAGCAATACAATCTTGAAGTAGTAAACATGGAAGCGTTGGTTTCTCATGGTATTGCTTCTAAGAATGACAAAATCAAAATCCTCGGTGGAGGTGAATTGAAATCCAAATTAGACGTAACTGCTCATAAATTCTCAGCAACTGCAGCAGCAGCTATTGAGAAGTTGGGTGGAACGGTAAACACAATTTAAATTAATGAAAAAGTTTATTTCGACAGTTAAGAACATTTTCTCTATCGAAGACCTTAGAGTTAGAATCATGAATACGATCGGATTTCTGATCATATTCAGATTAGGGTCGTTCATAGTTCTGCCTGGTGTTGATCCTTCTCGTTTAGGAGATGCGCCCGAAGGAATCTTTGGATTGATCGATACCTTCCTTGGTGGAGCGTTCAGTAACGCATCTATCTTCGGTCTAGGCATCATGCCATATATATCTGCTTCCATCGTGTTGCAGTTATTGACTGTCGGAGTACCATATTTTCAGAAAATGCAAAAAGAGGGTGAATCTGGAAGAAAAAGAATCAACCAGATCACTCGAGTTTTGACTATCCTAATCACTATTGCACAAGGTATCGGTTATGTGTCCGCTACTATTATGCCTACAGGAGCAGTGATGGTTAGCTCTACTTTATTTATGTTTAGTTCTTTGGTTTTACTTTCCGCTGGTACCATGTTCTGCATGTGGCTGGGAGAGAAAATCACTGAAAAAGGTATAGGTAATGGTATCTCAATGCTTATTATGATTGGTATCATATCTAGATTCCCTGGAGCGATCATTGCCGAAGGTCTGGAGAAAGGTACTTCAGGTATGTTGCTTCTTCTTATTGAAGCCGCTGTATTGTTCTTCGTGGTTGTTGGGGTAATTGCCTTGACCGAAGCGACAAGAAGAATTCCTGTGCAGTATGCTAAGCAAGTAGTAGGGGGTAAAGTTTATGGTGGACAAAGACAGTATATACCTATTAAGGTAAATGCGTCTGGAGTTATGCCAATCATCTTTGCTCAGTCTTTGATGTTCGTTCCTGCTTTGATCGCTCAGATCTGGGCTTCAGAGAATGACATCGCTAACTACATTGGAGCTACTTTCAGTGATTTCACTTCTTGGCAATACAATCTGCTTTTCGCAGCAATGATCATCCTTTTCACTTTCTTTTACACTGCTATCACAGTTAATCCTGAGCAGATCGCTGAAGATATGAAGAGAAATGGAGGATTTGTTCCAGGGATTAAGCCTGGAGCTCCTACATCGGAATTCATCGATGGAATTATTTCCAAGATTACACTTCCGGGATCTATTCTCTTAGCTGCAGTAGCGATTCTTCCTGCTCTTGCGATTATATCCGGTGTGGGTGGAGAGTTTGCTCAGTTCTATGGTGGTACTTCTCTACTAATTATGGTAGGGGTTATCATGGATACATTGAGACAGATTGAAAGTTATTTGTTGATGAGACACTACGAAGGCATGATGAAAAGTGGTAATGTGAAGAATAACCCTTCTAATTACCAAGTTGCCTAAAGATGATCAATTATAAGACTTCGGAAGAAGTTAAGTTAATAAAAGAAAGTGCCGATATACTAGCTAAAGCCCATGGGGAAGTAGCGAAATATGTCAAGGAAGGGGTAAAGACCTCTTTTCTAGATAAGGTTGCTGAGGAGTTTATCAGGGATCACAATGGAGTTCCTTCTTTCAAGGGCTACAATGGGTTTCCTTCTTCGCTATGTATTTCTATAAATGAAGTAGTTGTACATGGTTTTCCCAGTGAATATGAATTGAAAGATGGCGATATAATCTCAGTAGATTGTGGAGTCTTTCACCAAGGTTTTCATAGCGATTCCGCTTATACATACCCCATTGGTGAGGTCTCTCCTGCTGTTAAAGCATTATTAAAAGCCACCAAAGATTCACTTTACATTGGAATTGAGCAAGCTGTCTATGGGAAGCGCATCGGTGATGTAGGCAATGCTATTCAAAAGTTTGTCGAAGCTAAAGGCTACACTGTAGTCAGAGAGTTAGTCGGACATGGATTAGGTAGAAGTCTGCACGAAGCACCAGAAGTTCCCAATTATGGAAAGAAGGGCAGCGGTCCTTTGATAAAAGAAGGAATGGTGATCGCAATTGAGCCCATGATTAATCTTGGAACACGAAATATTGTACAAGAGCGGGATGGATGGACTATTCGCACTGCGGATAGAAAGCCATCAGCACATTATGAGCATACAGTAGCGATATTTGAAGATAGAACAGAGGTATTAACCTCTCATAAATACATAGAAGAGAATTTTAAATTCTAATATGGCCAAGCAAACATCAATAGAGCAAGACGGTACGATCAAAGAGGCATTGTCTAATGCGATGTTCAAAGTGGAACTAGAGAATGGGCATCAACTGATCGCTCACATATCTGGGAAGATGAGGATGAATTATATCAAGATTCTTCCTGGTGATCGAGTAAAGTTGGAACTGTCTCCCTATGATTTGAGTAAAGGCAGAATTGTATATCGATATAAATAAGACTGAGATGAAAGTAAAAACATCCATCAAAAAAAGAAGTGCTGACTGCAAGCTAATCCGTAGAAAAGGGGTTTTGTATGTCATCAATAAGAAGAATCCTAAGTTTAAACAAAGACAAGGTTAAATTATGGCTAGAATTGCAGGTGTAGATATACCAGACAATAAGCGTGGCGTAATCGGTCTTACCTATATCTTCGGAATAGGTAGATCTGCAGCCAAAGCTATCCTGACCAAGGCCGGTATCTCTTTCGATAAAAAAGCAGGTGAGTGGGATGACGATGAGTCAACTGCTATCCGTAACATTATCGCTGAAGAGTTCAGAACCGAAGGTGTATTAAAGTCAGAGATCCAATTGAACATCAAGCGACTACAAGATATTGGTTGCTACAGAGGTTTGAGACACAGAAAAGGACTTCCAGTTCGTGGTCAGCACACCAAGAACAACGCCAGAACAAGGAAGGGTAAGAGAAAAACAGTTGCTAACAAGAAAAAAGCAACTAAATAAAACCTGATTAGATTATGGCTCAGAAAAGAAACGATAAAGCAAAGGGTAAAAAAAGAGTAGTAAAGGTCGAAGCTGTAGGTCAAGCTCACATCAGAGCGTCCTTCAACAACATCATTATCTCTCTTACCAACAATGCAGGTCAAGTAATATCTTGGGCTTCTGCCGGTAAAATGGGTTTCAGAGGTTCAAAGAAAAATACTCCTTACGCAGCTCAAATGGCGGCGCAAAACTGTGGACAAGTAGCATATGACTTAGGTTTGAGAAAAATCGAAGTATTTGTAAAAGGTCCAGGATCTGGTCGTGAATCAGCGATCAGAACATTGCAAAATGTAGGATTGGACGTGACTACGATCATCGATGTGACTCCAATGCCGCACAACGGTTGTCGTCCACCTAAGCGTAGAAGAGTTTAATTTTAAAATTGTAATACAATGGCTAGATATACAGGTCCTAAAGCAAAAATTGCCAGAAAATTCGGCGAAGCTATAGAAGGACATAGCAAAGCACTTGCAAAGAAGAACTACCCTCCTGGCATGCACGGAAGAGGTAGAAGAAAAAAGCAGTCTGAATACGCAATCCAGCTTGCTGAAAAGCAAAAAGCAAAATACATCTACGGAGTATTGGAAAGACAATTCGCTAAGATGTTTGATATTGCTTCCAGAAAAACTGGAATCACCGGAGAGAACCTTCTTCAGCTTCTAGAAGCAAGATTGGACAACACGGTATATAGAATGGGAATTTCCCCTACCAGAAGAGGCGCTAGACAACTAGTATCTCACAAGCATGTGCTTGTAAACGGTGAGGTAGTTAACATTCCTTCGTTTACACTTAAGCCAGGTGATGTAGTTTCTGTAAGAGAGAGATCGAAGTCTCTAGAAGCAATCACAAGTAGCTTAGCAGGTAGAGGTGCTAATAAATATTCCTGGTTAGAGTGGGATGGCACATCGTTGACCGGCAAATTCGTCAGTGTTCCAGGCAGAGATGATATTCCTGAGAATATCAAGGAGCAACTCATTGTCGAACTTTACTCTAAGTAATATTTTACTATTTTCAGCTTTTAAAAAAGAACGAGATATATGTCCATACTAGCATTTCAAATGCCCGAGAAAGTGGTAATGGAAAAAGCCGATGATTTTCATGGCTTATTCACATTCAAACCACTCGAAAAAGGCTATGGAGTTACAATCGGTAACGCCCTGAGAAGAATTTTGCTTTCTTCCTTGGAAGGTTATGCCATCACTGCCATCAAAATACCTGGTGTAGTGCATGAGTTTTCGACCATCGAAGGTGTAGTTGAAGACGTTACAGATATTATTTTGAACCTTAAGCAAGTGAGATTCAAGAAAGTGCATGAGGCATTTGACGGGAAAATCACTGTTGAGATTAAGAATCAATCTGTCTTCACTGCAGGTGACATTGCTAAGTTTACTTCTTCCTTCGAGATCTTAAATCCAGAGTTGGTAATCTGTCACATCGACGAGACTAAAAACTTTGAGATCGAATTGACGATGGAGAAAGGAAGAGGGTATCTACCAGCTGAAGAATCCAAACCAAAAGAGCAAATCTTCGGTACTATCGCTATTGATGCTGTATTCACGCCAATTAAAAATGTGAAATACAGTGTGGAGAATACGCGGGTAGAGCAGAAGACTGACTTTGAAAAATTGATCATGGAAGTTTCTACTGACGGCTCAATCCACCCGGAAAAAGCCCTTCAGGAATCTGCCAAAATCCTTATCCAACACTTCATGTTGTTCTCTGACCAGACTATGGTTCTAGATTCAACTGGTATCGCGGAGCCGGAGCCAATTGACGAAGAATTCTTGCATATGAGAAAGCTTCTTAAGACCAATTTGGGTGACCTTGACCTTTCTGTTCGAGCATTCAACTGTCTTAAAGCTGCTGACGTGAAGACTTTAGGTGATCTTGCCAAACTTGAGATTTCTGATATGATGAAATTCAGAAACTTTGGTAAGAAGTCCTTAGCTGAGCTAGAGCAACTTATTCAAGAAAAAAGCCTGACCTTCGGGATGGATATTTCTAAGTATAAACTTGATGAAGAATAAATAATAATGAGACACGGTAAGAAATTTAACCACCTTGGAAGGAAGGCCGCTCATAGAAAAGCAATGCTTTCTAATATGGCAACTTCGCTGATTCTTCACAAGCGTATCTCAACCACGCTTGCCAAGGCAAAAGAATTGAAGAAGTACTTGGAGCCACTAGTGACTAGAGCTAAAGAAGATACTACGCATAATAGACGTATGGCTTTTGCTTATTTGAAAAATAAGGAAGCTATCATCGAACTATTTGGTGAAGTGATCTCTAAAGTAGCTACTCGTCCAGGTGGATATACCAGAATTATCAAAACTGGTTTCAGATTAGGTGATAACGCTGAAATGTGTATCATCGAATTGGTTGACTTCAACGAGTTGATGTTGAAAGATACTAAGCCTGCTAAGAAAACTACTAGAAGATCTCGTAGAGGTACTGGTAAAGCAGCAGGTGCTGAAGATACTGCGAAAGCAGAGGTCGCACCAGCTAAAGAAGAAGCTACTGAAGAGCCAAAAGCTCCTGAGGCATCTGCAGATTCTGCGGACGAAGAAACTGATAACAAATAAGTTGATCGGTGACTTGACGATATTGAAAGGATTGGACATAAGTTCAATCCTTTTTTTATACCCTTTTCATTTATCTTCCTTCCCAATAAATATTTAACTTTGGGCAATTATTCAGCAAAATGATCAAACAAAAAGCAACATTACTCTTGGCCGATGGTACGGTCTTTCACGGTTCTTTAATTGGTAATCCTGGGACAAATGGTGGAGAAATTTGTTTCAACACCGGAATGACCGGGTATCAGGAAATTTATACCGACCCATCCTACACTGGGCAAATCATTGTAACTACTACTTCTCACATAGGAAACTACGGTGTGATTGATGAAGAGGTGGAATCTGACCACCCTACTATCGGAGGAATTGTAGTGAACACCTTTTCAGACGTTTATTCTCGCCTAGATGCCTCTGGTTCTTTACAGGATTATTTGGTAAAGAACGGTATCACTGGTATTGCAGATATTGATACTAGGCAACTGGTTAGGCACCTTCGGTCTAAAGGTGCAATGAATGCCATTATTAGTTCCGAATTTGAAGATAATCTTGAGGGCTTACAAGCTGAGCTTGAAAAGGTGCCTAATATGGATGGTCTTGAGCTTTCTTCTACTGTCTCTACTCAAGAACCTTATTATTTTGGAGATGAAAATTCTTCAATTAAGGTTGCTTGCATGGATTTTGGAATCAAAAAGAATATTCTAAGAAGCCTAGCTGACCGTGGCGTTTATTGCAAGGTTTTTCCCGCTAAGGCAACTCTTTCAGAAATGGAAGAATGGGCGCCAAATGCATATTTCCTTTCTAATGGTCCAGGTGATCCGGCAGTAATGGAATATGCAGTGAAAACTACCAAGGATATTTTAGAAACAGGCAAGCCCGTATTTGGAATTTGCCTAGGACACCAAATCCTTGCTGAGTCTTGCGGGATTTCTACCTACAAAATGCACCATGGTCACAGAGGATTAAACCATCCTATTAAAAACGTTTTGACCGGTAAAAGTGAAATCACTTCCCAGAATCATGGCTTTAATATCACGCGAGAGGATACAGAGAAAAATCCTGATGTAGAAATCACGCATGTTCATCTGAATGACAATACAGTTGCTGGAATTCGTCTTAAAAACAAGCCTGCGTTTTCAGTTCAATACCACCCTGAATCATCTCCTGGACCACATGATTCCCGCTATCTGTTTGACGATTTTATTTCTTTAATCAATAAAAATTAATACCCTTAAACCTTTTAAAACTATGACGTTGATTCAATCAATTCATGCAAGACAAATCCTCGATTCTAGAGGAAATCCTACTATAGAAGTAGATGTATATACAGAAAATGGAGCTTTTGGCCGCGCAGCTGTACCAAGTGGTGCATCTACAGGTATCAATGAAGCAGTAGAGCTTCGCGATGGAGATAAAGGTGCCTATATGGGCAAAGGTGTTACTAAAGCAGTAGCAAATGTGAATGACATTATCGCTTCTGAATTAGTAGGCTTTGATGTATTTGAGCAAAATATGATTGATCAGATTATGATCGATCTTGATGGCACCCCAAACAAAGGTAATCTTGGTGCAAATGCAATTTTGGGTGTTTCTCTAGCTGTTGCCAAGGCTGCCGCTATGGAGTCAAATCAACCTCTATACAGGTATGTAGGTGGTGTGAATGCAAACACATTACCAGTTCCTATGATGAACATTATCAATGGTGGTTCTCACTCTGATGCACCTATCGCATTCCAGGAGTTCATGATCCGTCCAGTTGGTGCACCTACTTTCTCAGAAGCAATGAGAATGGGAACTGAGATCTTCCACAACCTCAAGAAAATTCTTCATGACAAGGGACTTAGCACTGCTGTAGGTGATGAAGGTGGATTTGCACCTAACTTCTCTGGAGGAACTGAAGAAGCTCTTGGAAGTATTTTGGACGCTATTGCTAAAGCTGGATACAAAGCAGGTGACGACGTAACAATCGCCTTGGATTGTGCAGCTTCTGAGTTCTTTGTAGACGGAAAATACGACTATACAAAATTTGAAGGTTCAACTGGAGTAGCAAGAAGCAGAGCAGAGCAAGTTGCTTACTTAGCTGAACTGACTGAAAAATATCCTATCGACTCTATCGAAGATGGTTGTGCTGAAGAAGATTGGGAAGGTTGGGCTATGTTGACAGCTAAAATCGGTGACAAAATTCAATTGGTAGGTGATGATCTTTTCGTTACAAACGTTAAGTTTCTTCAGAGAGGAATCGAAGAGAAATCTGCAAATTCTATCCTAATCAAAGTAAACCAAATCGGTACCTTGACTGAGACCATCAATGCAGTTAATCTTGCCCATAAGGCAGGTTTTACAGCAGTAATGTCACACAGATCTGGTGAAACTGAAGATTCAACTATCGCTGATCTAGCTGTGGCATTGAACTGTGGACAAATCAAGACAGGTTCTGCGTCTAGATCTGATCGTATGGCTAAATACAATCAACTACTCAGAATCGAAGAACAATTAGGTGATGCAGCTGTTTTCAATGGTAAATTCTAATTAGATCCGATTTTATAGATTTCTTTAAAAGACAGCTTACATTAGTGAGCTGTCTTTTTTTTGCATCATTTTTGTAACTTGACTTAGAATATCAATCATTTCATATGAGCAAATACCTTAAGTACACCAAAAGCTTTTATTTTCTAGGACTTGTTTTTTTTGTAGCATGGATGATTTTTATTGACTCAAACAACGTAGTTAACCAAGTTAAGTTGAGCTCTAAGTTGGGTCAGTTGGAAGATCAAAAAGAGTTTTACCTTGAGAGAAGAGAGAAAATAAAAGCAGAAAGAGAAGAATTGATGAGCAATCCAGAACTCTTAGAGAAGTTTGCCCGTGAGAAGTACTTAATGAAAAAAAACACTGAAGATCTCTATGTCATTGTTAAAAAGTAAATACCTACTCCTATTTTTTCTTGCTTTTGCCCTTTTTCAATCGTCCACATTTGCGCAGCGTGAGATTTATGAAGGTGATTCTATTCAGCTTAAAGATCGATTGTATTATGGGGGGAACTTTGGGATGCAATTTGGAACCGTCACTTTAATTGACTTTTCTCCTCTAGTCGGTGTGATGATTACCCCGAAGTTTTCATCAGGTGTTGGGATCACCTATCAATATTTTAATGATAGACGCTACATAGGTGGAGAAACATCCTCCTACGGTGGCAGGCTTTTCAGTCGATATAATATCTTTCCAAATATCTTCCTTCATGCGGAATATGAATCTATCAACTTCGATAATTATAATCGATTTTCAGAGCGATTTGAACGGATTTGGTCCAATGCAATCTTCTTAGGTGGTGGTTATTTCGCCCCGTTTGGCCCAAGAGGAGGTGCAAACTTTACATTCCTCTATAATGTATTGCATGATAATCTTCGTTCGCCTTATGGTGAACCATACGTGATTCGTGTTGGTTTTGTGCTGTAGATACACCTAATACATTTTTAATGGAATCCTTTATTTCAAAACTTCACAAAGCTCATCAGGATTGTTCTGAATGCCCTTCACCAAAGGTGATTCAGAAGTTTTTTGAAGATACGCTTGGGCTCCTTTTCCCGGAGTATACCGTAGAAAAGATCGAAGATAGGTTGCAAATAGAAGCGGCTTTACTTATTCTGCAGGATGATTTATCTTTTATTTTGGAGAGAAACCCTCATTTACATAAGGGCAAAGGTTCACAACTAGCGAAGGTCTTTTTTGATAATCTGGAACAGATTTATGACTGGATAAATCAGGATGTTGATGCCATGTATGCTGGAGATCCTGCTGCCAAGTCAAGGACGGAAATACTTAGAAGCTACCCAGGCTTCTATGCTATCGCAGCCTATAGAATTGCGCATTCTCTTCTGGGCTTAGGTATCAATTTGATTCCAAGAATCATCACAGAATTTGCACATAGCCGTACGGGAATAGATATTCATCCAGGGGCAACCATTGGGAAGCATTTCTGTATTGATCATGGTACCGGAGTGGTGATTGGTGAGACGACTATCATTGGGAATCACGTGAAGATCTATCAAGGCGTTACTCTCGGAGCATTGAGCGTAGATAAAGCGGATGCAGATAACAAAAGGCATCCGACCATAGAAGATGAAGTCGTGATTTATTCGGGAGCGACTATTCTTGGCGGTAATACGGTTATTGGGAAAGGCAGTACAATAGGTGGCAATGTTTGGCTGACGAAAAGTGTCGCCCCAAAAAGCAAAGTTTATTACCAAACTCAAATGTACCACGCAGACTCTGCTGTGACAGATATGTACGTTTTCAAAAATGATCAAGATGAAATGAGCCACTAGTATTTATTCTAGGAAAGAATAATATTTTAGCGAGCGAATTCCATGCGAGCAAACTTCTATCAATACTAAACGCATGAAACTATTTGAACTTATAGGCAATACCCCACTTGTAGAGCTAGATCATATTCCAGTAAATCCCAAAGTCAAGATTTTTTGTAAACTGGAAGGTCAAAATCCAGGAGGAAGTGTGAAAGATCGTGCAGCATATAATATGCTTAGAAGTGCCATGGATCGCGGCGATATTAAAGCCGGAGATAAGCTAGTAGAAGCAACCAGCGGAAACACAGGAATTGCCTTGGCGATGGTTGCCAAAGTTCTTGGACTGGAAATGACGTTAATCATGCCTGATAATTCCACTAAAGAGCGTGTGATTTCTATGGAAGCTTACGGAGCTACAGTGATTCTCACGCCAGCGGCAAAAACAATCGAATATTCTAGAACCTTGGCAGAGAAGATGAGCAAGGAGGGTTATTTGATGTTGGACCAATTCGCTAATCCGGATAATTACCTAGCTCACTACAAAACAACTGGACCAGAAATATGGGAGGCTACAGATGGTGAAGTGACTCATTTTGTATCTGCGATGGGGACCACAGGGACAATCATGGGAGTTTCCAAGTATTTGAAAGAGAGAAATCCTGAAATTCAAATTGTAGGAACTCAGCCAACTGATGGCTCAAGCATACCCGGTATCAGGAGATGGTCACCCGAGTTTTTGCCAAAGATTTTTGACTCGAGTAGAGTTGATCAGGTGATAGATGTTAGTCAGGATCAGGCCACTGAAATGACTCGACGAATGGCAAGAGAAGAAGGTATCCTTGCCGGGATGAGCAGCGGAGGAGCATTACATGCAGCTATCGAGCTTTCCAAAACTTTGAAAGAAGGAGTGATTGTTTGTATTACCTGTGACCGTGGTGATAGATATTTGAGCTCCGATCTTTTTGGGTGATATGCCCTTTACTCGTATTCTGATTTTATAAGTTGAATCCATCAACTCTGGTAGGAATCATTTTCCCCGATCTAGGTATAAAAGATATAGCCTGAACCCATTCAGGTTTATCCTTCAAAAAAGGCATAGGTGAAAAATTAGCCTATATGTGGTTCTCAGAGGGGTTTTTCTTTACGGTAAAAGAATTTGTTGCTACAAGGTCTCAATGGGCAGCTGGTTTGCATTATTTCTAATGAACCCGATTACTGGGTTTTAATTTGAAATTTTAAACCAACTAGACCATGAACTCAATTAATGAAAATCAGGAAGAACATAACAGAGAAAACCTTGCTGGACAGGAAGCAGTGAAGAAAATCCGTGAATTGATTGATAAATCAGGATCATGTTTTTTTGTGACTTCAACAAGTCTCAATAACTCTCATAAGTCTCGTCCTATGTCTGTCCAAAAGACTGATGAAGCTGGGAATATCTGGTTTCTCAGCGCAAAGGATAGTATGAAGAATATGGAAATTGCAGCTGATACGGACGTGACGCTATATTTTCAAGGTTCATCATATTCAGATTTCTTAGAATTGAATGGTCATGCTGTAATTACAGATGATCGCGCAAAAATTGAAGAACTTTGGGACCCAACAGTTAAGGCATGGTTTACCGAAGGAAAAGATGATCCTAGAATCTCAGTCATACAATTTATCCCTGATAGCGGATATTATTGGGACAACAAGCATGGAAATACTGTCGCTGGAATCAAAGTTTTGATCAGTGCGATTTCAGGGAAAACAATGGATGATTCCATTGAAGGAACTTTGAAAGTATAATGGGGGACTTTAAAGTTCGAATGTGATCTGGGAAACTGGATCACATTTTTTTATTTCTTAGCCACGAAGGACACGAAGAAAGCGCAAAGGTTTTGGATGGAAAGGGAAATTGAGCGGAAGGAGAAGATGTGTAACGGTAACAATATCAACATAATTTCGCCGCGGCGTTGCGTCGCCGCGAGACAGTTAGATCCTGAAAAAGATCTTCTTTTTATAAAGGAAGTAGCATAAATACCACATTGCACCCAGAGTCAGAAATGCAGTAATAATAGCGATGACAGCTTCTCCTATTCCAATCGATTCTAAGACCCCACCGCTGAAAATTTCTATAAAGCCATAAAGCCAGCGATGTCCTAAAGTCTCTGCAAAGAGATAAATGAATATGGAATTCATCCCAACTATCACAAATGGGAAAACCCAGGAATTTACTTTTTTGACATCCACCAACCAATAGCAGAAAGCTAATGCCAACATCGCCCAACCACCAGAAGCAAAAGCAAATGCGGTGGTACTGATCCGCTTTACAATAGGGGTGATTCCTGCTATATCCAATCCATAACCGATTGCCAAGGCAATTACTCCAGCTATTACGAGCGCTTTTATCTTTTCTTTTTCTGACCTTTTGGAAAGAAGTAAATTCCCACAAATCGCTCCCCAAATCGTATGGGCAGCCGTCGGAATGCAATTAATAGCTACCCAGCCTCCATTATTTACCTGCCCCATCAGAATTTGATCTATATAATTTCCAAAGTTGGTTCCATGCTCATATGGAACTTCAGGATTGTAAAGTCTATACAAAATTTCCGTCAAGGCAAGTAGAGCCAATGAAACTCCTAATTGTACTTTCCATGATCTGTCTAAAAGAAAATAAGTGACCAAAATGGTGAAAGATAATTGAGTTAGGACATTCCACAGCTCGAATACCAATTCTCCTGCATAGACGCAATGCAAACCTGTCCCGAAGAGAAATAGTAAGAGGCATCGTTTCAGAATGTGGCGGGTTACCTTGCTTCGGTCACTAACTACCGCCATTCTTTTGTTCAGAGAAAACGGCATAGCTACACCTACGATAAACATGAAAAATGGCTGGATCAAATCCCAAAACCGCAGCCCATGCCAAGGATGATGGGTGAATTGTGTGAAAAAAGGATGAAGGAATGCTCCTTCAGGATTAGCCTCCAAAAGTGTATGGTAAACTGATGCTGCTTCAGCTACAAGTAAGAACATAGTTATTCCTCGAAATACATCTAGGGAAACAAGCCTGTTTTGGTTAGAAAGTTTCAGGTTACTCATGGGTATGGGTTTAGAGTCAGTGGTTTTTCTAAGATATAAAAAATGGAAGTTTATATTATTGTAAACTTGACCAGTGGAAATCAAAAAAGGGAAGAGGCTTTATTAGCGTCTTCCCTTAACTACTTGAATAGAATTATTGCTTACTTATTTCTCCTTCTCTTTTAGATTTTGTCTCATTACCAGAGAATTGTTGTCTGGGTCTCGAAAGAAGAAAAACCGATCTACGTAGCCTTCGTCTGATATGTTTTCAATTATAAATTCCTCATCAGAAACGGGATCTATAGCTACATTTTTACACTGAAGATATTCCAGGCCCTTTTTAATGTCTGATACAATAAGGCTTGGGACGGTTCCACTATCCGGTGGCGGGTCAAATGGCTTTTCTATATCAACAAATAACCCAATTGTAGATTTTAGTCCCTCATCTACATTTAGGTTCATCTGTATATAGGAGTTTTTTTCATAAGACCCACCAGCGTTAATTGTGTACTTGTCTTCTACTTCATAGCCTAGGATGTCTCTGTAGAACGTGAGAGACTTTACCATATCACTTACTGAGATTTTGGTGACCTGCTGTTCATAGTTGAAAGTCATAGAAGTTGAGTTCAGTGCTTCAGTTTGGCTCTTTCAGCTGGAGTCAAATCCTCTCCAGTCACAAATTCAAAGCTAGGTCCAGCCATAAATCCTGGATGGTTTGGATCTGGAGTTTTCAAAAGAGTTAAGGCATATAGCCTAAGTGAAAACATCAAGCCCATAGCTTCATTAATTTGTTCAGGTTCTCCATTGAATGTGCGATGCAGGCTATTGAGCAAATACGTATAGGAATAGTTGAAAAACTTGCTGTTCACAAACGCTAAGGAATTCGTCGGATAATCTGACATTTTTGGGTTCGGCCACATATTCGGAATATGGGTACTGTCCAATGGAACCGGTGCTCCCGAATAGGAGTAGCCATTTTCTGCATTAGGATCTTTGACCAGTTTTTTGCCTTTGACAATCTCCTGAAACCGGTAATAATGTGCAGGCTCTTCAATTTCAGAATCGTCAGGATTGACAAAAGGATCAGTGCTAGTACCTTCACCTTGATCTACAATGATATCTATTCCTCTAATTGCTGAATCTAAATCTGTGATAGGAAATAGCAGATTTGCCGGAAAGAACTTCTCAAAAGTCATTTGATCTTCAATTTTGCCAGTAAAAATTGTTTTCCCAGGACCTGCAGCTTCTTCCATTCGTTTTAATTTGTCTTTAATTTTTTGATAAAACTGTCCTATGGTCATCGGTTCATCACTGCCAGCATAATTAGCTAATGCCTTGATAGATATGGGATGTTCTGGCTCTTCAATGGACATAAAGACATTTTGGACCAAGTCCACCGAGAATTTCTCCAAAGGAACAGTTAGCCCGGAATCAACGCCTCCCGGTAATGGTCCCGGATAGGTAGGAATAAAATCAGGTTTATTTAAGCAAGGCTTTCCACCAATGGCTGTCAGTAAGTTACTCGCAATCGAAAGGTGCAGCATTTCTTCTCCGACCACGGAGCCTATGATATTGGAGATTTCATCATTTCCGGTATTGTGCAATGTGAAATTTGCAGTCAAATAGGGTGGGATAGTTGAATGCTCGAGTTCTATGGCTGTTTGTACAGCATTTCTTAAGTCCTCGATTGAGTCGATAGTTATTTTTTTAAGTAAGATCATGAGTGGAGGGATTAAAGTTTTTTATAAGTGATTTCATCTTTTTTTCCGGTTTGGCTAAGTATGCCATCCAGGTAATTGAGAATCATTTGTTGTTTATCCCTCGAGAGATCTCGCGTCACAGGCATGTAGTTTGGATCAGATTTCTCTTTTCCGAAGACAAATTTTAATATCTCAGCATTTTTATCAACTACTTCTTGATCAGCCAGATTGAAAATCCCTTTTGACATCAATGGATAAAGATTGGCGTATTGCTGCATGGTAGGCTGTAAGTCTGACCAGGTAGGATTGTCGATCTTAGTTTGTTCCACGCTGTCAAAAACCAACAGACTGATGAAGTTATTCTGGTTGCAATTGGAAAAATAGGTGTTGCTTAAGTTATAGGCTATTCCGTATACTTGCCCATCTATATAGGATCTAGGATTACCTGGATCGCCAGCTTTCACGGGTAAGCTTAGCTTTCCTTCAGCGTCGGTGGTTAAGGTTTCAGGGAAATCAATTGCTTCTACCGGCACACCTATAACTGGAGGATTTGGGCCCAACGCATTTATGTTTCTTGCGAATGAAACCGAACGATTTGGTAAAGGCTTGCCTAGTGAAGAAGCGTATAACTGGGCTTCGCATGACTCTCCAGGATTCAAGTAAAACACCGGGTAATCGGCGCAGACGTATTCTTTGAATTCTTGAAAAACTGGGGTTGATTGTTTCGTAGATGCGATTAAGTCAGGATCGTTGGGATTGTTTGGAGTGACTATAACTAGAGGGTATTTTTCTGCTAGTTCAAATTGAGTTTCACTGAGCGGAATGCTACAAACCCCAGAAGAGCCTAGGTACCAATCAGGCTCATGGTAGGGAATGTTTGCCAGAAATTCGTAGTCTGGATAATTCGTAGCTCCTTTATCCACAGCTAGAATTAGCTTATTATGTTGGGCTAAAACCACATGACCTGTAGCTTTATCTACGTCGAACTGGAAGGAGTTACTAAGATCGAGTGAAAGGCATTTTACTTGAGAGTCCAGCACAGCTGAGGCGTAGCAGCTAATACTTGAATTAGTAGGGAAAAACTGCCTGCCAACGGTGAAATGCTTAGGTTCAGAAGTAGTGGAAGGACCGATTGAGCCTACTATTCTTCCCAATGTGAATTGAGGGGAAGTGTGGTCGCCATTGTATCTATCCACAGTAAACTGGATGGAAAGCTGATCCGGGCTGCACCCAAACAATTCTTTGAGATACCTGGAATTACTCTCTTCTAAATCCCAAGTTATGTTTTTCAAAATAGACTGGTAAGTGGCGGATGCCGCTCCATCGTGGGTCTGATCCAGCGACCTGGTAAACCATAAGTTGGTAAATGCGGCAACTTCATAGTCGGCTTTAAATAGATCCTTTTCGCCCGAAACTAGTCTGACAATTAATCCCCAAAGCGCAGAAACACCCTGCTGTTGGGAGTCTAGATCCACTATTTTACCACAGACCTTGGAGTCAGAATCCATGATAGACATTCCGATGATGGGGTCATCTGCATGGTGAAACGTGCTGGTGCCATCCAAGTAGGTAACGCTTTTCACAGTACATCCTAGAAATCTCCAGTTTCCTGTACCATCAGGATTCCACCAGCCATTTGCGTTCTTTCCTTCCGTGTATTGTTGATACTCAGGTCGGAATGATACATTGTTGAAATGTGTGGGATCATTGTTGACCGTAGAGGGGTCAGCCTGGAATTGCCCCGAAAAAGTTAATCGGGGTGAGTTTAAATAAGACATTTTTATAAGTTTAAAAGATTAATAAAAAGTATAATCTTAAGTTAGTTGATGTCTTTTTTAAAAGCTAATAAATTAATTATAAATATCTGATAATAAGTTATTTAATTATTTATAATATCGAGATAATCCTATTGTGGGGTTGGACAATTTCATAAAAATTTGATTATAAGAGTAGTATAATGTTGTTTGCTAATATATAATTGTAATATATATGGTTAGCTCAGTTGTTAAGTTCTTTCCTAATCCAATTTTTCATTTTGGGAAATTCCGTTGAGTCGCATAAGTCCATCCATACCAATAATGGTAACCCTTTAAAATCCCCAGATTCATAGGAGTCAATTAGCATCTGAGCATCTCCTTTGTATCCATCAGGATGAAAGACTACTTCCGGATTAAGATTCAAATACTTCAAAGCAGCATAGGACCAAAGCATCACGCCAATTTCATCATCTTGTCCTGGTGCTCTATATTCTTTGACATTACCTACAATTGTTTTTCGCTCTTCCTCGGTCATCAACGCGATATGTCCAGCTTCATGGAGTAAATCACCTGGATATAAAAGTGTTTCCAGGTCATATAATAAAACGCCTTTTTCAATTTTTAGCCCAGGTAGGAAGGTGTTATCAAGTTTTTGAGATTTTGTAGGTATTCCGATTTCCTCTAGGAAATCAAAGATGATTTTCGTGTTTTTGGTGTCTTCTTTAGATTTAGGCAAAGGTGTTTTCGCTTTAATTCCCCCAAAAGCCCCGAAGCACATATTCTTATGCAGAATCTCAACCTGGCTAAATCCTACCTGTTTCATCAGGTCTAGCTGGTAATTCATTGATCTTGGCGAATCTTCCTTGGCTACATAAGCCAGTACTTTTTCACGATAATCTTTTCCGCCGATTTCTTCTAGGTATTCACCATAGCGCTCCCACGTGTAGGCATTGAGCAAGTCAGTATCTTGCGTAATCAAATCAGATATCATGAGACATCCTCCTGGTTTGAGCAGCTTAAAAAGTTTAGCAAAGGTTCTTTCCCAGTCTTCATCTTCCCGAAGATGATGCAAAACTGCTCCAGCTAAAATAATGTCGAAACTTCCTTCAGGAAGCCAAATATCCCGTATGTCTCCTTGGAAAGCTGATACTTTACCTTGAGTTTCAGCTGAAACCCGTTCTACTGCCTTCTCAAGCATATTCCCACTTAAATCCACTAATGTGCACGACAGATCAGGAACTTTGCTAAGCATTTTCAATGCATAATTTCCCGCTCCGCAACCCACATCAAGAATACTTTCTGCTTTGGGGACGATTCGTTTTGCGGCTTCAGTAATTAGTTCCAGAGAAATCGTAGCATCGATAGTAGCCACTTGGCCTGTATCTAGGTTTGAAAATCGTTCTACATCATTATCGAATCTTTCGCGGATTTCTGAGACACTTGACTTATTCATTGGTAAGATTGTGGGGTGAAAAATGACAATTAGTAATTTGAAATGGGTTGCTTATAAGTGCTGATCAAAAAGAATCATATTTCCATCTGGATCTTTGACTAAAAAGCTGCCTGGTCCTGATGTGTTCTCATCAGCCGGGTTGATGATTTCTTCGCCGGCAGACTTTAAGTGCTGCTGGATTTTTCTTACATCCAGGTAACCTTCCACTTCCTGAGCATTTTCATCCCAACCTGGATTGAAAGTCAAGATATTCTCTTCAAACATGCCTTGAAACAACCCAATCAGGGTACTCTCATTTTTCATAATCAAGTAATTACTTTCCATAGCTCCACCAAACTGGGTAAAGCCAAGGTTTTCATAAAATGCTCGGGAAGCTTCAAGGTCTTTGACGCTGAGACTAATAGAAAATGCTCCTAGTTTCATAGCTGTGTAGTTTATGTTTTTAGATGTATTTGCAGGGTTTGATTCCAAAAAAGAATTTAAGAAAAAACCTAGGATAAAGGATGTCATTACTGCGCTGCTAAAAAGAACAAAACGGTTCATATCAAGATTGATTAGGTTTATTTAATGAATTTCAAGAGACTTATCATGGTGCCCAAATGCATGGCTTCATGGTAATTATTGAAACTTATTGCATCCTCTACCTTGGCTAGATGAAAGCCCTTGGATGTGGTGTAAGGTGTGTATTGTTGCAGTTTTCCTGTTGCAAAATCAGCCTTTGTCTGTGTGATTGGCTTGATCAGAAGCTCCTTGAATAGCTCAATGGTGTCCTGAGATTCGGGGATGCTAGGCTTAGTTCCGGGCTTATATTTTTGAAAAATATCATCAGAAATATTCAATGGTACATTGGCGAGTCCATAGACGAGGCGTTGCTGCACCACGATTACATGGCCGATATTCCAAAGCAAGTTATTATTGAAACCCTTAGGCACTTCATTCAATTGTTCCAAAGAATTGTGAATAAGAAACTTCAGGTAGATTTTCCGATTGTTTTCCCAGATGTGAAAGTCGTTATTCATAGAGGCTAGTTACAGGTTTTTATGCTCATGTTGCCAGAGCTTATTTTTAACAATATACTGAGAAAGTAAAAAAACAGCTTTAACTAGGTAAGCTATTCTGAAATAAAAAGTAGCAATCTGAGCACTTTAGAATGGATATCCAATTGCAAAGTTGAAGATCAGGTTTTGTTTTCTCCAAGTTTTGCTACCTACATCAAAGCTATTTCCCCAGCGCTCCCCCTCCTCCAAATATGGTATGCGTAGTGGTGTCGCCAAATCGAAGCGAATCACAAAAAACTCAATATCGACACGTAACCCAAACCCAGTTCCTACAGCTAACTGATTCCACCAGTTAGATGTGAATTTACCGCCGGGCAAGGCTTCATTTTCGTTCATCAGCCAGATATTTCCTGCATCCATGAATAGCGCTCCTTTCAGCAAAGACACGATCGGGAATCTGTATTCTATATTACCTTCAATGCGCACATCTCCAGATTGATCGAAGAATGAATTGAGACTAAAGTCCTCAGGTCTATAGGTTCCAGGTCCTATGGAGCGTATTCGGAATGCCCTTACGCTATTTGGTCCACCAGAAAAATACTGCTTGATATATGGCAAAGATTGTGAATTGCCAAAAGGCAACCCGAAGCCTGCAAAAAGTCTGGTGGCGATGGTTTGCTTTTTATCAATATTCAGATGATATCGTAGATCAAAATCAATTTTGCCGTATTGGGCATATTCCAGCCCCAAGAATTTCCCATCATCCTTCCCGGATATTTTATTGAGTAGATTTATCGTATTTCCGGCAAAGTCTAGCCCCAGCCCAAAGAAATAGCCATGTGTACGGAACCTGTCATTTAACTTATTATAGTTAAAAGTGTAATTGATGCCTGCGATGAAATTCTGCTCAAAACTACGTCTCAAGAAAGGGTTGTCATCTAAAATTTGCTCAAATTCAGGAGAAGTTTTACTGAGGTTTACTACGCTTACGCTGATCGGATTTATCTCGTGATAGGCAAACTGGTTAGCGTTCCAGAAATAGCCATATTTCGCTGAAATTGAGTTCAAACGGTAAAGTCCACCTCGGCTGAGGTATTCTGCACTTAGTCCCATTTTGGTTTTAGGGACCGAGTAGCTGAACTTTTCTGTGATAGGAACGAAGAAGATGACCCTCGGGAAAATTAAATCAGCGCCTAAGCCCAGCTCCAAGGATTGAAGCCCTTTCCTGCCTTCTCCTCCAGCTATTTGGAACTCATACCCCACCTTTCCAGTCAAATTGAGTGTTTCACCACCTTTGAATAGATTCCTATTTCTATAAACCAAATTCAAAGCAGGGCCAGCGAAGTTGTTTGATTTGGATACTGCCAAAAGTTCAGCCCTTAAGGAGCGTTTGGTCATTGGAGATAAATAGAAATTGGCGGTGAGATGACCAAGTGAGTCAGAAGTTGCTAACTCCTTATAGCGCAGATTTACAAACTTATAATTACCGATTGAACTTAGCCTATTACTGGAAAGTCGGGAAAGGGTCGGGTTATATCGTTCATTCTTTTGGATCAGGATATAGTCATTCAATAGTTTTGGCTTGAAGACTTTCTTATCCTGAATGAAGTTTTTGCCAGCTAGCGTTACCGTATCAGATTTCACACTGTTTTCGTCAATAGAATAATTTGGGAAAACATTGATAGTGTCTACCATATAGGGGATTATTCCATTGGATGGCACATTATTTTTCAGCCTGAGATAAAGCTTGAATAGCCTTGCGCTGTCAGAGATGTTTGTATCTGCTTCGAAAATTAGGTAGTCGCTGTTAAAGTTGTAATAGCCTCTATCTTTTAGCGCTAAATCAATTCTGTTTCTTTCAGCGGTCAATGTTTGTAGGTCAAACCTGCTTCCCGAGTCGAGGGTAGTTTCCTTCATCAGCTCGATGATTACTTTTTCCAATTCTAGACTATCCCTTTCGACTACTACCTCTGTGAGTTTGTAAGGTTCCGAGATTGTAGCTGTGTAATCAACCTTAGCAAATTTATCTTTTCGAATCACCTCAGAATTTGTCGTGCTGTAAAAGAACCCTCGGTTTTCCAGTCTATTTATGATCAGTTCTTCTGTTCGGCTTGGCGTTACTTGACTAAAATACACCGGTTTTTCTCCGATTTTTTTGTTTAAAAAGCGATTGATGAATCCAGGTTTTTCTTGAGTTCCTTTATAATGAGCCCAAAGACCGATGTACATTCCTAGGAATTTTGAGTTTGGCTCAGGACGGAGAAGTTCATTCAATTCTTCCTCTACATCTTCTAGTCCTTTGATATCTTCAACTTCCGTCTGGAGATTAAGATCGGCTCCTGTATAAAGGAATTCATCCTCGGGTATATACTTCTTCACGCTGCAGCCAATCATAGTTGCAAGTAGAATTAAATAGATAACCGATATGAACCTCTTAATCCTCATTTTCTTCCGATTCTTTAGCTTGCTTTTCCTTATTTTCTTCCAACTCATCTATCGGGTTTTCCTTATTTGGATCTATAGGTGCCTTCCATAGTTCGGAGAATTCATTGAACTCCCGATTGAAAATTAAGCCACCTCCTGTGACGATAAGTTGTCCGTCAATGATACTTTCAAATTGATTTTTACGGAAAGCACGGATTCTCCAACGCCCATCTTCTGTGAGCAAGTATTCAAAACTGATATTTGCCAAGATAGAATTAGGCTGGTCTGAGTTTTGGGTACTTCCTTCCAGATCCATTTGGCTTCCTACCTGCACCACCAGGCGGTCATCAAAGAGAGTTTGCTGCGCATTTATATTGAGATCAGTCCTATTTTGTGCACTTCCCGATTGATAATCTTGATAGCTATCTACATCAAAGCCAACTTGGAATCCGCTGTCTCCAAAGAGTTTATTTGACAACGCATTCATTTGATCAGAAAGCACTTGACTCACCGAATTTCTAGCTATTGCCTCTGCACCTCCATTGGAACCATCACTACCAGTGGATGGGAAAAATCTATTGAGAACAAGCAGTGAAAATACCTGCTTGTTCAACTCGTCTTCTTGTTCGTTTATTTGTAGTACTCGTGAATACACATTTCCTCCAAATGCTCCCCGTTGATTCTCAGGCATATCTAGTCTAAATGTGATTTCTGGTTTTAGCAACTCACCTTCCACATTAAGGTATACCAAGAAAGGAAGCTTTTGCTGATACTGAACTTGCGTTTGATTAGTGCTGCCAGTGAGCTGTGCAGACATAAGTTCAGAGGCCGCGGTTTCTACCCTATAAATTGCCTGAATGTCCATGTTTGCATCCATTGGATCCCCATTCCATGTGATACGACTCCCCTGATTGATTTCAAACTTTTTACTCACGAGATTATAGAGGGACATTTCGTAGTTGCCTCCTGAGATCTCATAGTTGCCACTTAATGTGATTCGCCCGTTAGGGTTAATATCCATTTGGAGGTTCGCATCACCAGCAATTTGAAGGTTGTCACCCGTGGAAGGATCTATTACTATGGTAAAAAGTGCTTCAGGATCTACAGTTAATATTGCTTGTATATCAAACCCAGAGAAAGCACTTGTAGTTTCTTCAGATTGACGCGTTAAGATATCATCTGGGTTTTCCTTGTTTACGAATAAAACGACGCCCTGTCTTTCCACTAAGTCAATCTGAGATTCCGGAATGATGACTGTTAAGTCGGTATTGTCTTTTACTCCCAGATTTGCCTTAACTACTGGCAGTAGCAAATCTCCTTGGATAGTGACATCTGCATCAAGAGATCCTGTGCCATATATCAATTCATTCTCTTTATCAGTAGAATTTACTGCCATGAAGTTTTTGGCGGTAAGCTTCAGGTCGAATGTTGGGTTGATGTAGCTTTCTGTGCCTACCGTACCGTCAATAACGAAGGAGTTACTTTCAGCATCTCTGATGGTGAATTGATCAAAATAAACTCCAGCATTGTCTACTTTCAGCGTTTCATCGGATAGAATGTATTTTGTGCTGAGTTCAGCTGGCACAAATGAAGTTTCATTAAACTGAATCTCTCCTGTGTACTTAGGATCATTTGTTGTTCCGTTCGCTGTAATGGTTCCGGAGAGAAAACCTGTGGCATCCAAGATTTGATCTTGAGAAATGGCAGCTACTTTATCCATTTCTATTCTATTCAGGTCTAACTTCAGGTCAAAGTTTCCGCCTGTTTCATCTGCTACAAAATCTCCTGTTAAGTCCAGGTCAAACCCACCGTCTTTCAACCCAAGTTTGATAATATAATCACCAAGACTTTTTGCGGTAGCTTCCAGGCTGAGGTTGCCAAGCGGTACATTTACGACTTTAAGACTATCTACTTTTAGCTCGCCCATTAGCCCAGTTGCGCCGAAAGGGTTCTCTACAACCAGTCGACCATCCAATTTTCCCCCGGCAATAATTTCTGTGGGATTCAATAAACTGGTAATGGTAGAAAGTCTGAAATCCCTAAATACCATTGCAATATTTTCGTCTGTAAATCCTTCTACATTATTTACAAAGGAGATTTCTTGATTTCCTTTTGTGAACTTAAAATCTCTGAAGTCGAGACTTTCGCCAGAATAGGCTACCAGATTATTATCCGCTATAGTCCATTCTTCTCCCTTCAGAATTAAGTCAAGAAAAGAAATATGATAGTCGATCGTGTCACCATTCAGTCCAATGTCAGAAGCCACATGGTACTTTAGTTCATCTTCTTCGTACGAATTAAAATCCAAATACATTCGGCCGTCATCTAAATCACCAGTCAGGAATGTTTTGCCGATACGCAAAGGACCTGAGGTCAAATCTTGAAAACCAACATAAAGGTTGAGATCTTCTTTGTTTGAGTTTATTCTCAGTCCCAAACTATCCACTTCCGTACCCGAATAGTTGACATAAGGAAAGGAAATATCAGCTGTAAGAGAATCTATTTTTTGAAAATAATCAACCTTAATTCTCGCCGAGTCAAATCTTTCCACTCCTTGCAAAAGGACATCATTCAATAAAGGATCATCCGAGATGCTCAAATCCATATTCATGACTATTCCTCGATTGCCAGTCAAATTTACCGAGTCGGCTTTATCTAAATACTGTCGAAAATGTTCTGAAATGGCTGCAGTCAAATCAGTGATATTAGTATTAGTTCGGACAAAACCATTTAGAATTTTACTGGAAATAACTGCGTTGGTAGAATCTTCTCCCACATTCGCATCGATCGCAGCTTTTCCAATTGGATAATTCGCTTCATCATATAATAAAATCCCATCCTGCAATTGAGCATCAAGCTCAAATTCATCAAGATTCCCATTGAATTTGGCGTCTAACTTTAGCCTTGCTCTAGCACTTTTATCAGTAAGCCCAAGCTCATAGAAATCAGCTCCTATTAGGTCTAGGTTGAGATCTATTTTTGAATTTACTGAGTCAAGAACCAATTTGGTTATCAGCTCAAAATCTAAATACTCTGAATCTAATCCCGCCTCTAAATCTCCTGCGCCATCTGTTAATTTACCCTCTAGTTTCAATCCTGAATAATCCGAGCCATAGAGTCTGAGACGCTCAAATGTGGAGGATAATTCCGCATTTAGCTCATTCAGGCTAGATCCTGTACCAGTAGCCCTGATTTCAAATGTAAGCGTATCCAGTTCTGGTTGATTAAGAAGATTACCCAGTTGCAACTGGTTCACTTTGAGGTCTGCCTTGAAAGCTATGCTCCCGTTATCTTGGTAAGAGCCATCAAGCAATACATTTCCCATGCTCGTCTCCAAATCCAAGTTGGCCAGAAGGTCATCTAGCATTCCTCTGGTATTTGCTTGTAGGTCGATCTGCTCAGGAAATTTGATTCCATACTCCTCTTCCTTGACGAATTTCAGTAAGGTTTCTCTAGTTGTTTGAATATTTATTTCAGGGAAATCGAATGCAAGCTTCTCTACCTCCAATGGGTTTTGAACCGTTCCATTTGCCTTGAAGACACTTTTCCCCCAATTCAGGTTTAGGCTTGGGATATCCATCGCTTTGAGGTCTCCCTTTGCTATAAAATCCAACAACACCGGGGCTTTTGAAAGCTCTTGTATAAGTGTGTCCTGCGCCAGTGTTGGGTCAAAAAAGTAGCTGTCCCGTACGTCCAACGCAGATTCTTCAACAGTTACGTCAAATTTAAGAGTCTCATAATTATCGATGAGTGCTTGAATTGATGGGTATTCAACAGCTAGTTCTGCGTCGAGTTTACTTCGATTGGTAGCCAGCACCAAGTTCTCAACCTTAGCTGAATTATTGCCAGCTTCAAAGGAAAAATGGAATTCGTTTAGGTCAAAACCACTTCCTTCTTGGAAGTGCAACTCCTGTAGGATTAGGCCTACTTTTTCATCTTTTAGGTAAAAATCTTCAGCATCAAAAATCAAGTTAGTAAGGGTAATAAATTCAGGATTGAATTCACCTTTTTTGATTTGGACATCAGCAGATTTATATTCAATGTCAGTCGAATCAATTGTTAATTTATCAGCTTCTACTATCCAATCAGGCCATTCAAATGGAGTAGAAGGACTTGATGTGCTAGGTTCAATAGGCGTAGGAATCGAGAAATCATGAAAAAGAATAGAAGCGTTTCTTAAGTCCAAGGTCTTCAGCTTGACTGTCTGAGATTGCAGATCAGCTTCAGGCAGTACAATAAGTAAATCGCCAATCTGGACTTGTGCTTCCTGATTATCTGGTGCACTGGCATAATCCGCAGACACATCTACCAATCTGAATTCATCCAGATTTATAAGAGGAATTAAAGTCTCCTCTGAAGAATCTTCGGTTGGTGGGAAAGGCTTAGTCTGATGGTATTTGATTTGGGTGTTTTGGAGGGTTATTTTTTTAATGTCAAACTCATATTTTTCAAAATCAAGTCCAGGGATGGTGACCTCTAATTCACCTAACCTAAGTGCGGCATCTATTCCCATCACTTCATCTACAAATGTGATGTCAAAATCCCTTAGTGAAATAGGTGAAAGATTGATGTTGAGTGGGGCTGAAGCAGTCGTATCGGCAGTAACAGTTTGCGTCGAATCCGCAGTTTGAGAAGCAAAAGCCTCAATAAGAAAGTTGAAGTTGAATTTTTCGGTGGTTTCACTTCTACTCACTCTGGCGACTAGACCTTGCCATTCTAGCTTGGTTACATTGATATTGCCGGAGGATATTAAGGGAGCAAAAGCAAGACCAGCTTCAAGGTTTTTGGAGTAGATTAAGGTGTCTCCATCGGTGTCTTCCAAGTATAAATCTTCCAGATAAATATTACCCGAAAAAGTGATGAAAAGTCGCTTTACAGATACTTCAGTGCCTGTTTTGTCCGAAACATAACTAGTCGCTTTATCCACAATTATCCCCTGGCCCCAAGGGCTACGAATAAAGAGAATCAGGGCACCAACTATCACCAGAATAGTAATAATTGTGATACCTAGAATTTTTAAAAGTTTGGCTAAAAAGCTTTTAATGGAATTGAGCGTTTAAATAGTGGCGTAAATGTACATGTCCCTAAGACTATAATGGGGCAATAAATAAGCCAGTTTGCCTAATATTACCTATACTTTTAACCTGCCTGCTCTTTGTTTTGTTGAGATAATTGATTTAGATAAGCCTCATTTACTCCCCTTTTTGTAAGTCCGCATGTACTCTGCCATTTCTTCAGGAGTCATTTTCTTTTCAGATCCTGGAGTCAATTCTATTGCCTCTTGGATTGCTTTATCGGCTCTATCGATGAATTGCTTTGGCTGATTTTCTGTCTTGATCAGGTCGAAGGCATCATATAAATCTCCTGTGGCAGTGTATGCCCCATAGCTAAGTCGATCTCCTTCTATGCTAATCAATTGGAATAATTGGGTGTTCGAAGCTGCCCGATCCATCCACTTGTCAAAAGTCAGATTGTACATTTTTGGTCCACTAACTGAAACTACATATACCGGACCTTGCGCTGCTGGATCTTGATTAGCTACGCCAGAAGGAAGGTTTCTTCCTCTACCATAGGAATGGTCGTGTCCCTGTAGCACGAGGTCAACTTTGTATTTGTCAAAAATTGGTTTGAATGCCTCTCTAAATTCTTTGTTGTCACGACCGGTTCCTGAGGAATAAATCGGATGATGAAAAGTGATGACTGTCCATTTTTGAGTATTACCAGCAAGTACTTTTTCCAACCAAACTCGCTGGGTCTCCATGGATTTTTCATTTTGAACTATCTCCTGTGAGTTCAAAGAAATCAATCGCAAATCTGAATAATCGATGTAATAAACAGTCTCCGAAAACTCGCTTGGGCCATTTATAGGAAATGTAAATTGCTTTTGCCAATGGTAATCTAAAACTAAAGTCCCATCTTCCTCGCTGTCATATTCATGGTTACCAGGAGTGCTTACACTAGGGATCATCGCATTGATAAATCCCCCAGCATAGTTCCACTCACCCCATTCGGAGTCGGATTGCGTGCTGTTGATGAGATCACCTGCGTGAACCATGAATGCCGCTTTTGGAAGGTTGGAATAGGCCTGCCGAATAACTCTTGACCATTGAGATTTGAGATTGTTTTGCGCATCTCCAAAATAGGCGAAAGTAAAAGGTGTTCCCTTTTTTGGTGCGGTGGTAAACTGAAACCATTCTGACCACGTGCCTTCATTTCCCACACGATAGGCATAGGTTGTTGCTGCTTGAAGCTCCTGAAAAGTAACCGAATGGTAGTTTGCTGCTACACTATCTACGTCGAGAAATTCAGTGCTTGCAGGCAACGTCTCGACACTGTCTAGATAAATTGGGGTATTTGGGGCCAAAATGAATTGTGCCTTCGAAACTTTCACGTCAGGAGAAGTTCTCCAAGTGACCGATTGGGTGGTCATCGGGTCATCAGACCAAGTAAGAATGATGCGGTCAGGGAATTCTGAAGGCTTAAAATTCTGAGCGAAAAGTGCAGATGAGGATGCTGCAATAAACAGCATGGTCATAGCAATCTTAATTGAGGTGTGCATTAATTCAGAGTTTTGGTAAAAATTTTTATGTAAAGAAGCCCATAAAAGAGAAGTTCTTTTCAAAAGCTGTATTAAGTAATTCTTAAATCATCCTTATTAGTCAAAATCCTATCTACTCGAAAGCTTAATCCGGATAGGGTAAGACCAATCAAAACTATCGCGCAGGCAACTATCCAATTCCAATAAGAAACCGGAATTGCAAAAAGTTGAAGTGCAAGGCCTGCAAACCAAACGAGGTGACCGTTTACAGTCCGTATTTTTCTCACTTTAATATCATGACTGCTTTTGCCTTCATCAATTAATGGTCTAAAGAAATCTCTGTATTGCCAAAGTAAAATTAGATCCAGAACTAGCAGGAAAGCCAAGACAAGCGGTGTTCCGCGCCACTGCAAGGAAATAGTCACCATCAATATATTTCCAATCAAAGGAATCATCATAATGCTACCGAGTAATTTGTATCGTGTAGTGACCAAAAGATATCCTATTATAATTTGGCTGAAGGCTATAAACTTACCATAGAATCCTAATCCATAGGGTTCCAGTTCTTCGATCAACCATACCGGCCCAATCCAGCCAAAAAACTGGTGATCATGAAAAAGTTTTGCCATACCAGCCCCCCAAAAGGTGAAGCCAAGAAAAATAGAGATACCACTTAGAATCAGTTTCGGAATAGTATTCATGTGAATTTTGGAAAATCTAAGGATTCAATTTATTCAAAATCTTCTTAATAGTGATTTCTCCAATGGTTTGATGCAAAATTATTGGAGAAATCAGATGCATAACTGCGGTGTAATATTTTTTTTAGATTAATTCTAAATAGTGCTTGTTTAGAATTAATCTAAGTAATAGGTTTGTGGAATATTTGAAAGTTAAAACAACATGAACCTTAGAAGACTTTACCTATCCGCTCTATTTTATCTCTCGATTTTTGGTGCATTTGCTCAGTCAGCAAGCATCAAAGGATTTGTAACTACCTCGGATAATCAGCCGATGGAATTTGTAAATGTAGGGATTCAAGGCCTTGCAAAAGGAAATGCAACTGACAGGAATGGTTTTTTCGAAATCAAGAATATCGCTCCGGGAATCTACACTGTTTATGCCTCATTTGTAGGTATAGAAAAGCAGGAGAGAACTATCCAGTTAAGTGCTGGCGAGACGCTTTCTGTGAATTTCACGTTGTCAGAAAGCTCCACAGATCTCTCAGAAGTAATCGTCACAGATCAGACATCCAACAGGTTTTATGCGGATAGCAATTTCACAGTGGCAAAGCTTCCTTTGACAGATTTGCAAAACCCTCAAGTTTACAACTCTGTTTCTTCGAAACTTTTGAAAGAGCAAGTGGTGACGAATATGAATGATGCCCTGAAAAATGCGACTGGAGTGACACGGCTTTGGGAATCAACTGGGCGTGGAGGTGACGGTGCAGAATATTATTCTATGAGGGGATTTTCGGTACAGCCAACTATGGTCAATGGAATGCCAAGCTTGAATAACGGTGGCCTTGACCCTGCAAATGTGGAAACTGTAGACGTAATTAAAGGGCCTTCGGGGACACTTTTCGGAAGTTCCGTGATTTCCTATGGTGGATTGATCAATATCACCACTAAGCGTCCAACCGAAACTTTTAAAGGTGAAGTCGGCTTTATCACGGGAAGTTATGGATTGAACAGAATCACAGGTGATGTGAATGTGCCTTTGAATGAAAATGCATCCATGCGAGTGAATACCGCATACCAGTCAAACAATACGTTTCAGGATGCAGGTGGAAGAAACTCCTTTTTTATCGCCCCTTCATTCAAGTTTCAAGCAAGCGAAAGACTTTCGTTTTTGATCAACACAGAATTTTTGAATGCTAATTCTGTGAATGCTCCAATGATTTTCTTAAACAGATCAAACCCTTTGACTTTTGACTCAATTGAACCATTTGAAAGAAATTATGAGCGATCCTTTACCGGAAACGAATTAAGCATTAATAACAGCTCTTACGCACTTCAGGCTCAGGCTTTCTACAAACTTTCCAATAACTGGACTTCTCAGACTGTAGTCTCTAGAAGTACCACAAAAACTGACGGGTACTACCACTATTTGTTTGACGGAAGTGATGGAGACTCCTTCTACAGATATATTTCTGATCGAAATGGCCAAACAATTTCTACCGATATCCAGCAAAATTTCATCGGGGATTTCAAGTTGGGATCTATGAGGAATAAACTAATCGCAGGTGTTGATTACTACGATCAGGATATTCTCAACAGCAGTAGTGGATGGGTTGGAAATGGCGTAGTGACACTTTCCGATGGAAACGACACAGGAGTTTTGACTCAAGCTGGAGTTGATGAATTACTGAAAGATACCTTTGAAGGAAATACAACCGGAAATACCCGAGTATTAAGTGCATATGTGTCCGATGTGATAGAATTGACTTCTCAGCTTTCTGTGATGGCAAGTGTAAGAATAGACAATTTCAAAAATGAAGCTTGGGGCGATGATACCGAAGAAAATACCCAGACTGCTGTTTCTCCAAAATTTGGGATCGTTTATCAGCCAATAAAAGACAAGGTTTCCATCTTTGGTAACTACATGAATGGGTTCTCGAATGTGGCTCCAACCACTGTGACTGATGCAGACGGGACCAATGCAAGATTCAAGACTTTTGATCCTGAAAATGCCAATCAGTACGAGTTTGGAGTGAAGACAAACTTATTGAAAGATAAGATCGCCGCCACCGCCAGCTATTATAATATCACAGTAAAAAATCGTGTGATGACCGATCCTAACAACATCAATAATTCCATTCAAGGAGGTGAAGTGGTGAGTAAGGGTTTTGAATTCAGTGTGATTGCCACGCCAGTTGTAGGCTTGAATTTGGTAGCTGGTTTCAGCCATAACGACGCCGAAGTGACGAAGGATTATCCAGAAAGTGGTTATTTGGGAATGCGGCCAGAAGAGGCGGGTCCAGCTGATTTGGTAAATTTCTGGGCAAGTTATTCTTTCTCAGCTGGGACATTGAAAGGATTCGGTCTTGGCTTTGGTGGAAATGCTGCAAGCGAGCATTTAACACTCAACAGAGATAATATTGGGTCATTTGCATTGCCGGCTTACCAAGTATTTAACGCATCTCTTTCTTATACAGGGTCGCAATATTTCTTAGCCTTGAAAGTAAACAATCTGACAGATCAGAAATACTATTCAGGTTGGTCCACAGTGACTCCTCAGAATCTTCGAAACGTATCTCTAAGCCTTAATTATAGATTTTAATGAATCTAAAAAAGACAATAAATAAGCTTCACCTGTGGCTCGGACTTTCGTCCGGGCTAGTGGTGTTTATAGTGGCAGTGACTGGATGTATCTACGCTTTTCAGGCTGAGATCAAAGATTTGACATATTCATTTATGTCTGTCGAGCCTCAGGAAAAAGCTGTTTTGCCACCCAGTGAAATCAGTGAAATCGCACAGGCAACCTTTCCCGAAGGGCATCTTCATGCGATTCTTTACCCTAAGAAAGAAAAATCTGTTCAGGCGATTTTCTTCAGCTACGGGGAAGGAAACGATCACTACCAGATCGCTTACATCAACCCTTATTCAGGCGAAGTACTCAAGCTAAAAGATGAGTATGCTGACTTTTTCCGAATAGTTTTGGATGGGCATTTCTATCTCTGGCTGCCTCCTGAGATCGGACAACCTGTAGTGGCGAGTTTTACCTTGATCTTTCTTTTTATGGTGATCTCGGGACTGATTCTTTGGTGGCCAAAGAAAAAGAAGAATCTGAAGCAAAGTCTGAAGATAAAATGGTCTGCTAGATGGAGAAGAAAGAACTACGATTTGCATCAAGTGCTAGGCTTCTATGCCATGACTTTTGCCCTGGTTTTTGCAATCACTGGTTTGGTTTGGGGATTTGTATGGTTTAGAGACGGAGTTTATTTCGTGGCTTCCGGCGGGGAAAAGTTTGTGGAGTACTACAATCCACTTTCGGATTCTACGAAAACTTATCAGGGTGAGATTCCCGCTTTGGATGCAGTCTGGATGAAAATGAATCAGGAATATCCGAATGCAGACTGGATAGAAGTGCATCCCCCTGAATTCGAAGGTTCGGCGCTTGCCGCCAATGCCAACCCGGATGCCATGACTTATTGGAAATCGGATTACCGATATTTTGATCAAAATACCTTGGAGGAAATCCCAGTAACGCATTTTTACAATCGGTTTGAAGAGGCTACTGTGGCTCAGAAAATCATGCGGATGAACTACGATGTCCATGTAGGGGCTATAGCTGGTTTGCCTGGAAAAGTCTTAGCTTTCTTATTGAGTGCGATATTTGCCTCACTTCCGGTGACAGGTTTTATGATTTGGTGGGGAAGGAGAAATAAACCTAAAAAAGAGCCGGTCGCTGAGATTAAGGAGGTGAGGCGTGAGTTGACGGAGGCTTGAGTTCAAGTAAAAAGTGAAAATTAAAAAGTTGTAAGGTGGAAAGGTTGCAAGGTTTTGCAACCTTTCTTTTTTGAGACAGTGTGATAGGGTATTTCTTGGATAGGTAAGGGTTTAGTTTTTGTCAAAATTCCTTATTTTGGTGGCCTAAACATTTTTAAAATGGCATCAGCAAGTGAATTAGCTCCGGGAAGCAAATTGGTACATCCGAAATTCGGGACAGGAATGATTCTTTCTGTGGACGACACCTATTATAAAATCTATTTTTATTCGACTGAAGAAGTAAAGACACTCGCAAGGGATTACGAGGGTTTTACAGTGGAGGAAGCTAAGGTTCCAGACTTCCCTATGCTGACGATGAAGGATGTAGAAAAGGCAATTCGGGAAGCTTTAATTCAAACTTCTGAACGAGCACCGATTATACCTCTCGGGGGTAAATGGATGGGTGGAAATGTGATTTTTGAGCCAAATGATAAAAGTCTTCAGCCAAAAGAAATTCCTATGGCTACTTTCTTTCACAAGATTGTAATGGTGAGAGAGAAGCTGAGAGTTTTGGAGCAAAACATTAATAATCATCCCAAACTTGACGACGAAGACCGTATTAATATGCAGCAATACATCACCAGATGTTACGGCTCCTTAACTACCTTCAATGTGCTATTCGCCTATAAAGAAGATCAGTTCAAGGGAAGTGGAAGCTGATAGCTGTTTGTTTGAAAAAGCTAGATTCTTGCTCTGATCCTACTGAGAGTTTCAATAGTCATATCGAGAAATGAGGCAATCTGACCTACAGATGCCTTATGGATCACTTTTGGCCGGTATTGCATCAATTCGAGGTATCTTTCCCTAGCAGTTTTGAATTTGGTGAAGATCTGTTGCTCCTCCAATACTATATAATATTGCTCCAAGATCATTCTATAAGCACGTTCCAGTTCTGGGAATTTCAAAAAACAGGCTTGGAGATTATCGTAGGAGATTTTGAATACCTTACTTTTTTCCATTGTTTCAATGTTTTCGTAAGAAGGTTTCCTCGTAATGAAAGAATGCATTGCGGTGACAAACTCTTCATCTAGCGTAAAGGAAACAGTAATATCCCTGTTGTCACGGATATAATAACTTCTCGCAGAACCTACCGCTACAAAATAGAGGTACTTGCTTATTTGCCCTTCTCTTTCAAGTAAGTATCCTTTTTCTACTTCAAATTCTTCTAGTTGACTGGCGAATGCACGCTTTGCCTCATCACTTATGGTAGGGAATTTGCTGAATAAGCTTGAGAAATTTTCCATTAGTTCGGTATTAAAAAGTAACAGCAGCCAATTTTAACTTGTGACCTTTAGCATAAATTTATGCGGTTAATTTAAAAAGAAGCTATCTAACGCTTGTCCTAAATCAGGAATTATATCAGTTTTTATTGATCAAACCGTTGTTTTTATTCCAGAAATCGCATTAACTAAATCATAACTACCATGAAAAATATTTTAGCATTCGTTTTCTTTCTAGGCCTGTTTGCTACAGCAAATGCACAATTCGGTGTTCGTGCAGGTTATAGCAGTGCGAATTTCTCTGATTTTGATACTGATGCGCTCTCCGGATTTCATGTAGGAGCATATTACAAGGTAGGTGATGGTTTTCTGGCTGTTGAACCCGGAATTCAATATTCGCAGAAAGGATACAGGAATCTTATGAACGGATCTCCATTCACAGAAAAAGAACTTTTGAATTATGTGGATCTTCCCGTCTTAGTCCGCGTTAATTTCCTTCCATTCCTAAATGTTTTTGCTGGTCCACAGGCTTCAGTACTGGTGTCTAGGGAGCGGGAGTTTTCAGACGGAAGCACAGAATCTACCACAGAGCCTATCAGAGGGTATGATATAGCCGGTGTGATAGGTGTAGGAGCAAACTTACCATTGGGTATCAATGCGCAGTTGAGTTACGATATAGGTTTCCAAAGTGTCAATTATTACAATCAGGATGTTAAAAACAATGTGTTGAAGGTGTCTTTAGGATATGATTTCTAATTGATCAATTGTCTTTGAAAATTATTAAAACCCGGTTTAGGCCGGGTTTTTACTTTTTAACCCTGCTTGGATTATCTTCAATAAATGATTTCCATCCCGCATTTCTTCCCTTGGTCTGTAATCTTCCCTCATGAAAATGATGGCAAAGTGCGACAGCTAAAGCATCTGTAGCATCCAACATTTTTGGAAGTTCAGTCAATGAAAATAGGGTCTGAAGCATGGCAGCCACTTGTTCTTTGGAAGCATTTCCATTTCCGGTTACAGACTGCTTCACTTTTTTAGGAGAATATTCGGTGATAGGAATGTCCCTAGCCAAAGCTGCAGCCATAGCGACTCCCTGCGCACGACCAAGCTTTAGCATGGATTGCACATTGACACCAAAGAAAGGAGCTTCCAGGGCAACGCTGTCGGGTAAAAATTCCTCTATAATTCCTGTGATTCGTTCAAAAATTTTCTTGAGTTTCAACTCATGAGTTTCATACTTTTTCAGATGAATTACGCCGTATTGCAGGAGTTTATACTTTTTGCCCTCAGTCAAAATCACCCCGTAACCCATCACGTTCGTCCCGGGATCTATCCCTAAGATGATTTTTTCCTTTGGTGCTTTTTCTTGTTCTTTGCTCACCCCCGCAAGTTAGCCCAAAACATGCTAAGTTTTTACCTCATTTGGTCCCTGAGTTACTTCACATTGCTTTGGTGGATGGGTAGATTTTGGTCGATTAAATCTGATAAATCACCTAATCAGACATTTATTCCCAAAGTAACATTGCTCATTCCTTTCAGAAATGAAGCTAAAAGTATCGATAGACTAAGTTCCAATATTAAGAAGCTCAACTACCCAAACCTAGAGGTACTGTTGATAGACGATCATTCTGAAGATATCTCATTTGAGCTTTTACAAGAGTCCTTAAGGAAAAATGAAAATGTTCAAATAGTAAGAAGTGAGAAAACTGGCAAGAAGCGAGCGCTGGAATTTGGAGTAAATGAAGCTAAAAGTCAAATCATACTTTGCTCAGATGCCGACTGTGAATTTTCAGAGTTTTGGGTAGAAAAGATGGTCTTGCCTTTTCAGGAACCCAAAGTTCAGTTGGTAGCAGGAACTGTTCTCACCGAAAGAGGAGCTGGGTTTTTAGAAGCTTTTCAAACTTTAGACTGGGCAAGTATTTTATTGCTTACCAATTACTCCTTTGTTCACCAAAATCCTTTGATGTGCAGTGCTGCGAATCTGGCTTACAGAAAGGGGGCTTTTGAGCAAGTAAATGGATATGAGGGTAATCGGGAGTTTGCTTCCGGCGACGATGAGTTTTTGCTGAAGAAAATCCATAAGGAATATGGCAGAGGAGCTTGTCTCTATTTAACTTCAGCAGAAACTCTAGTTAAGACGAAGCCTGAACCTACCTGGGATTCCTTGATCAATCAGCGCGTTCGGTGGGCGAGTAAATGGAAGGCGCATTTTTCTTTTTCTCATGCGTTATCGGCAGCGGGAGCTTTTCTGACTCAGTTGATATGGATAGGAAGCGCCTATTTAGTTTTTCTTGGAGCAAAGGGAATTGTAGCTTTTGGGTTAGTTTGGCTGATCAAAATCGCAGCAGAAAAGTTGAGTTTGGGAAAAGTCCTTAAAATGCTGGATGCGCAACCGAGTAATATTTCTATGCTTCAAACTTCCCTGGTGCATCCATTTTATGTTTTGCGAGTTGGGATTGCAGCTTTAAGCGGAAAATTTACTTGGAAAGGTAGGGAGAACTAGAGAAGTGTTAATTTACAATCTGAAACTTAGATCATGAGCGAAGCAGAATTTGACTTGATGGACGAACTCTATTTTGTCCAGCCCTATACCTACCTTATCGAAACCTTAGCTTGGGAAGATGAATTGCTATTAGCAACTTTACAGAGTCTCTATGCTCAAGGCTTAATCAAATGTCTAGATGATCCTGATACAGAAAGATTTGGGGCTGTTGACATCAGCAAAGAAGGAAAAGATTTATATTTTTTGGCAACGAAAAAAGGCCTAATGGCACATAATACACTTTAAAATTGATCAAAGAAACACACAAATTCCAACGGAAGGAACTGCAACTTAAATCTCTGCTAGAGATCACTCAGGCTATTAATGAAAATCAGTCTGAAGCAGTTTTGCTCAATATTTTCAAGTTTACCTGCCTAGTCCATTTGAATATCAAAGCGCTGATTCTATACGTGGCAAAGGAAGGAGCTTTTGAAAATAAAATTTCCCACGGAGTGAAGGGGAATGTGCCTAAGTTGATTTCTACCGACCAAGTTTTGGATGAAAAGTCTACAGGAGAATTGAGGTTGGAATTGGAAGAGCAATATTCCTTTGCGGAGCTCGAAACCTATCTGCCAGTCTACCACAAAGACAAGATGCTTGCGATTCTCTTTCTCAAGCGAAAGGATTTGAGTTTGGATTTAGATCTGAACTTCACCCAAGCTTTAACCAATATTTTGGTGGTGGCTTTGGAAAATAAGCGATTCGCCAGAAAACAGTTGGAACAGGAGATCTTGAATCGTGAGGTAGCGATAGCCTCTCAGGTGCAGCAAATGCTTTTTCCAGCAGAACTTCCTATTGATAAAGAACTCAAGGCAAAAGTGACTTATTTACCTCATAGTATGGTGGGAGGAGATTATTATGATTTGATCCGCAAATCAAAAGATGAAGTCTATTTCTGTATTGCCGATGTTTCTGGAAAAGGAATTTCTGCTGCCTTGCTCATGTCTAATTTTCAGGCAGCACTTCGTACACTTTTGCGAAGCGATGCTGATTTGGAAATGGTGGTAAAGCAATTGAATTACACCTTGTTTGAAAATACCAATGGTGAGCGATTCATTACTTTTTTCCTTGGTTACTTCAACTTCAAAACCCGGGAACTTTCCTATGTCAACGCTGGGCATAATCCGCCATTGTTGTATAGAGAAGGAGCGGATAAAGGTGAGAATTTAGATGCTGGGACGACGATTCTTGGGGCTTTTGATGAACTGCCTTTTCTGGAAATAGGAAAGCGAGAAGGTCTCAATAACTTTTCTTTGCATCTATATACTGATGGGCTGACCGAAGCTATGAATCCAACCGGAGAGGAGTTTGGGGAGGAGCGATTAGAGAAATTTGTAAGTAAAAATGGAGGCTTGGATCCAGATGACTTTCACCGAAAGTTCTTGAAGAAGATCAATTCTTTTTCAAAAAATGTTCCTCTGAGAGATGACTTGACGTTGCTTAGTTTAAAGTTTCAATAGATGATTTTGCATACCGTTCCAAGGTTTTTTCAGATGCTTTATCCTGAGAGGATTTGGAAGAAAAGTGTAGATGATAATACGATTTACTTGACTTTTGACGATGGTCCAGTGCCTGGAGTTACCGACTATGTTTTGCAGGAATTGGCCAAAAGAAATCAGCAAGCTACCTTTTTTGTGGTCGGTGATAACGTTAGAAAGAACCCAACCTTAGCTCACGAGATCATCAAGGCAGGTCATAAACTAGGAAATCATACATTCAACCATATAAATGGCTGGAAAACAGTAGATCCCGACTATTTAGAAAACATTGAACTCTGCGATAAAACCCTTCAGGATGTTTTGAGCATAAAGACGAAAATTTTTCGTCCACCCTATGGTTTGATCAAATCGAACCAGTCAGTGGAGGTGTCCAAATTCTATGATATTGTAATGTGGACGATGCTATCAGGAGATTATGATCAACGTATTGAGCCTGAAGTGGTGTTGAGAAAATCTATAAAGCATACTCGCGTAGGCTCTATTGCAGTTTTCCATGATCAGTTAAAAACTAAAGCACTTTTGCCAAAAATTTTGCCATCATACCTTGATTACATACAGGAAATGGGGTGGAAAACTGGACTGTTATGATCATTTGGCTGTTCATTGGCGCTTTGGCATTGATTCAGATACAGTTTGTTGTTCTGCTGATTCGAATGAGATTTTTCTGGAAAAACCATGCTAAGGATACTGATTTTGATTTACCATTAGTTTCAGTTTTAGTTGCAGCACGAAATGAAGAAGTAGATCTCCCTGACCTTCTATGCTCCTTGGAAAAGTTGGATTACCCTTCTGATCGAATCCAGTTCCTGTTTGCTGATGACCAAAGTTCAGACTCTACCCCTGAGATTTTGGGAAATTGGTGTGGGAAACAACCTAATCGAACTTTCTTAACTATTGCTCCACTCCAAACTGGATTATATAACCAAAATGGTAAGGCAAATGCCTTGGCAATTTTGGGAGAAAAGGCGATTGGGGAATATTATTTTTTTACAGATGCAGACTGTGAGGTAAACCCAAATTGGATTCGCGAAGGAGTTTCTTGTTTCGGTGAAACTATTGGTCTGGTGATTGGAATTACTAAAGTCAAGGCAAAAAGTTTGTTAGAGAAGTTTCAGGAGATTGATTGGTGGTTGACATTGGGTTTTGTCAAAGTGGCTACGGATTTGGGAGTTCAGACAACAGGACTTGGTAACAACATGGCTATTAGTAAAGAGGCCTATGGACGATCTGGAGGATTTAAAAATTTGCCCTTTTGCCTTACCGAAGATCTCGAGATCTCAAGAGCCATTCAGCAATCAGGATTTAAAATAGCACATCAAGTGAGTCCTAGAATGCTTGCCATCACCAAGCCAGAAATCAATTTTTCGGCTTTACTTGAACAGCGGAAGCGCTGGATGAGTGGAGTGATGACTTTGCCATATTATTGGAAGTTTATTCTATCATTTCAATTTATTTATTTTGTAGTGATTACAGGTTTAATCCTACTTTACCCATCGCTTGGGATTATTCTAGCTTTGATGAAATCGTTGTTACAAAGCGTGTTTCTTATTGCGTTAGCCAGAAAAGTGGGAGTTAAATTAGGTTGGGTTTCCTTGCTGGTTTTTGATTTTTATAATTTCAGTACTATCCTCCTTACTATTCTTTACTATTTTTGGCCTTCCAAAACCAAATGGAAATCCAGAGAATACCCATGAAACTGAGCCTGCCATGCAGATCGGCGGTATGACTGAAATTGGAACACATGGGGAAAAGTGTAATGTATACGAGATTCCACCCCTAGGTACCTGGCCAAGTAATGGCCTTTAAAAGTAAGATATAACCCTATGAATTATATAGAAACACACGCGCATATTTACTCTTCCAAGTTTGACTCCGATAGGGATCAGGTGATCCAAGATATCAGAGAAGCTGGGGTTGAGCGCGTTTATATGCCGAATGTGGATGTGGAAACGATCGCGGCAATGCTTGACTGTGAGGAGAAATATCCAGGATTATGTATTCCGATGATGGGATTGCATCCATGTGATGTGAAGGAAGACTTTCGGGATCAGTTAGTGATCATGGAGGATTGGCTAAATAGGAGGCAATTTGCAGCAGTGGGTGAAATCGGATTGGATCTCTATTGGGACAAAACATTTTTTGAGCAGCAAAAAGAAGCGCTGAGAATTCAGATCAATTGGGCAAAAGAAAGAGATTTACCCATTGTTTTGCACTGTAGGGACTCTATTGACGAAACCATAGCTATTGTTCAGGAGGAGCACAATGGTAACCTAAAAGGAATTTTCCATTGTTTTACTGGAGATCTAGCTCAGGCCAAGCGAATTATTGAAATGGGATTTCTACTTGGAATAGGTGGTGTGGCGACTTTCAAAAATGGGGGATTGGATAAAGTCATTCCTGAAATCAGTATAGCGCATTTAGTGCTGGAAACTGACGCTCCTTACCTAGCCCCCGTACCTTTTAGGGGGAAAAGGAACTCTCCGGCATATTTACCTATTATTGCAGAGAAAATCGGAGATTTCTTGCAGATTTCGAAGGAGGAGGTAGCTCTTCAAACAAAACAAAATGCCCTTAACCTATTCCGTGAGATTGGATCATGAATTATAAAATAGTTAGATTAAATACAGCTCTTCGCACGAGTAAAACTTCTTCTGTCCTTATTGTATATACTGGAGGAACGCTTGGCATGGCCTATGATGATAGTGGTGCATTGGTGCCGTTTAACTTTGGGCAGATTCTGGAGAAAATCCCTATTCTATACACGATGGATATCGCTATCACGGTGATTTCATTCCCTGAGCCGATTGATTCTTCTAATGTCACGATGAGCCACTGGAAGGACATGGCGTATATAATCTATGAGAATTACGATAGTTACGATGGTTTTGTAGTTCTACACGGTACAGATACCATGGCTTATTCAGCTTCCATGCTAAGCTATATGCTTCAAGGATTGAACAAGCCGGTGATTTTTACGGGAGCGCAATTGCCAATTTCAGCAATGAGATCTGATGCTCGGGAAAATCTGATGACATCTTTAGAAATTGCTACCGCAAAAATCAATGGAGAGCCAATAGTGCCAGAGGTATGTATTTTCTTTAACCACCTGTTGCTAAGGGGAAATCGCTCCAAGAAGGTGCAGAGCGTTCACTTTGATGCCTTCGAATCAGAGAATTATCCGCCACTGGCCGAGTCTGGGATTGTCATAGATTATAATACCCAGGCCATTCGCCCCATTGAAACCCATAAGAAATTAGTGAATAGAAACTCACTGGATAACAATGTACTTATCCTAAAGTTGTTTCCAGGAATCACTCAGAATGTGATCGATGCGACGCTAAATATAAAGGGATTGAAGGCGATAGTGCTGGAAACCTATGGTTCTGGAAATAGTCCAAGTGAAGAGTGGTTTATGGATTCACTCCAAAAAGCAATCAAAAAAGGGATAATTATTCTTAATGTATCCCAGTGTAATGGCGGAAGAGTTATCCAAGGCAGATACGAAACAAGTAAGGAGCTTCTGAATGTAGGTGTGATCAGTGGTACGGATATGACTACCGAAGCAGCAGTGACGAAATTGATGTTTTTACTAGGCCAGGAAAATAAGCATTCGGAGATTATTGCAAAGCTGAAGGTGCCATTGGCAGGAGAGATGAGTGCTTAACTCTTGGGGAAGCTCAATTTCGCATTTGAGTATATTGTTCCGTTTAGTTAGAAAAAAGGAGACAGCTTTTTTTTAAATTATTGTTAATATTTCACTTTTCAAGAGGCTAGCGCAAATTTCATTGAATAAAACACTTAGTTTTAAAGGGTTTTTAATACTATATACGGATGAGGAATTTGAAGTCATTTTCAACAGCTGCATTTTTCATAGCAACAGCAGTTTTCGCGTTTTCTTGCCAAATGGATGATCAGATAGAGGGAATTCAAGAAGCAAAAATTATCGTTAAGGAGACTGTTTTTAGGTTTTCCATCAACCATAGTGAGCAGGATATTTTGAGTGAATCAGGAACCGATTTATCATGGGACTGGCAATCAGTAAATCAAATGGTGTCTGCATACATTGACTTTCCTCAGTCCCCAACTATTTCGCAACTTACTATTCCGGCACCTTGGTATACACAGGGCAACCCGCTTAATACGATTGAAAAAGATATTTATTCAAAGGATGGATGGGTATTAGTTATGCGAAATTTTGGTTCCTCTGAGCGTGCTGTGAAAAGACCTTATTTCGGATTGCTAAATACCAAAACAAATATTCTCAAGATTTTCATTCACAACTCACAATGGCAGCCTGGCCATTATTTAGAATCTAACCTAGTCCTAGTTGATAGTCAGAATATCCACAGTAGAAGTTTTGAGTCCAAACCTGCTAAAATAGTCCAATTTGATTCCTGGTTTAATTTGGAGTTTCAGCTAGATCAAAATCAGCTAAGCACTCCATATGCGAATTTCAGTTTCCTAATTGAATGCGCAGGAATCCTTGAAACTGAAGTAGGCTGAAATTTGAAATTCTAAACGTGTTTTCTTGAAAACCTTCTTAAATGAAAAGAATGGGAATTAGATTCCTGTGTTTTTTTTAGATATAGTTTGTAGGAGGCTCAATTTATTCATTTCTTTGCACTCCGATTCGGAATACTGGATCGGAAGCCAACCTAGAGAGGTGGCCGAGTGGCTGAAGGCGCACGCTTGGAAAGCGTGTATACTCGTGAGGGTATCGAGGGTTCGAATCCCTTCCTCTCTACCAGAAAAGCCAGTTTTAGCAATAAAACTGGCTTTTTCTATTTCATTTATTCAAGTACAAAAGTGGAAGGGGATGAGAACTCTGGGGTTTGAAATCGAACATCGGGAGATACGCGAGAGATGGTGCGGCATGGCTGTGCATATGAGCAATCCCGTCCTCTCTACAGAGTATTGCCCTAACTATCTGAAATAATGATAGTTAAGATTTGATTGTTTTAGTAATTGCAGGTTGTAGGCTAGGCTTAAGTACTAATAGACCAGAATGTTATTCGCCTTGAGTTGGGACTTTCAAAAGTCTCATCGATACATCATTGGATTTTATTGTCTCTCATCCTGAGGTTCTGGAAAAAGCATAACGAGATTCTAATTAATATTTTCCTTTTCTAGGTGCCTCTAATGTGTTTTGGTCATGAAGGCGATGGATAGATCACGGGATCAAATGCTGAAACTATTTTTATCGAAATGCAAATCAACTCAAAGTAATAAAGCTTGTGGTTCTAATCATATCCCAAGGTGTATTGGGTCTTTTTTACTTCACTAAACCTTACTTGGAAGGTTAATTATTTACTAGAAGAAATAATAGAAAGCTACATATGCTATTACGGAATAGCTTTTGGGAATATGTCAGGAAAAGCAACAGTGAAAAATTTAAACTTTGTTAAATATGATTAGGAGTATAGTTCGTTTCTTCAAGGATTTTTGCAACTTATAGACAATTAGAAAAATTTCATTGAGGAATAGTATTAAAATGTTTCAGGTTGTAATAATCGATTAGTCAGTGTTTTATGATCAATTATAAGAAAGCTTGGCTCTCTTAGACATTTTAATTTTTCTTTCTGCGAAAAAATAAGAACCTTACACCGAGTTTTGGAGATATATGATCTTTTAAAATGTAAAAGGAATTACTTCCGTTCGTGTAAAAGCTTGCTTAATCCTGAGATATAAGCCTGATTTTTCACAAAATTCTAAAAGAGTCGTTTGTTTTTTGAATTTAAAAAATGATAACTTTAAAACTCGATTCTAGAGTAGAAACCATTTAACCTTTATCAAAAGTCTATTTAAAATCCACATTATGAGAAAGTTAATCGCTTTGTTCATGCTTGCAGGCATCCTTTTCGCACCTGTCATCGCTAACGCACAAGATGCAGCAGATACCGCAGCACAAGAAGAACCAACCCCAGTAGCAGTTGAGCCTGCTGCATCTCCTACAATTATTGACGATGAGATCGTTGAAGAGGAGCTAAGCTTCCACCAAGTTGTAAAGGAGAAATTCATCGAAGGTGATCCTCTTTACATGACTCCAGTATTGATCTGTTTGATCTTGGGTCTTGCGGTTGCATTGGAAAGAATCATCACCCTGAACCTTTCTACGACCAACACTAAGAAATTGTTGACTAAAGTGGAAGATGCTCTTGAATCAGGAGGAGTAGAAGCAGCCAAAGATGTTACTAAAAACACTAAAGGTCCTGTAGCTTCTATCTTTACTCAAGGTCTGATGAGATATTCAGAAGGAATCGAGATGGTGGAGAAATCTATTATTTCTTATGGTTCTGTAGAAATGGGTAGATTGGAAAAAGGTCTGGTATGGATCTCACTTTTCATCTCTCTAGCTCCAATGTTAGGATTCATGGGTACAGTAATTGGTATGATCGGTGCATTCGATTCTATCGAAGCAGCTGGTGATATCTCTCCATCTCTAGTTGCGGGTGGTATCAAAATCGCCCTTTTGACTACAGTTGCTGGTTTGATCGTAGCGATCATCCTTCAGTTGTTCTACAACTATTGTGTAGCTAAAATTGATTCTTTGGTTAATGACATGGAAGATGCTTCCATAACATTGGTTGACATCTTGGTTAAGCATAAATTGACTGGCAAGTAAGCCGTCAATTTTGTTGGACCTGAATTTATACGTTAACCTCAAAGAAAAACTACATTATGGATACTTATGACATCTTATTATACGGAAGTTACATCCTAATCGCAGTTGGTGCTGTAGTGGCTGTTTTTATGCCATTGATCAAGTCTTTGGATAATCCAAAAAGCTTGCTTAAAACTGCAGTGGGAATTGTTGGTATAGTTGTTTTGTTCTTCATAGCTTACTCAATTTCAAGCAATGAAGTACTTCCAAAATTTGAAGCTTCTCCTTTTAACTTGACTCCTGCGGGATCTCAGTTAGTTGGCGGAATGCTTATCACCACCTATATTCTTGCACTCGTTGCTTTAGGTAGCATCGTATTGACAGAATTGAATAAAGCGATAAAGTAATATGGCCAGAAAGAAAAATAGAATGAGTACGGAGGTCAATGCAGGCTCTATGGCAGATATTGCTTTCCTGCTACTGATCTTCTTTCTCGTCACCACTACGATCGCATCGGATAAGGGTATTTTAAATATTCTTCCTCCGAAGCTTGATCCAAACAATCCTCCTCCAGAAATTGATCTGAATGAGCGAAATATCTTCACTATTCTACTTAATGCCAATGATCAGTTGTTGGTTGAAGGTGAATTCAGAGATAATCCTGATGGATTAGATGAAGATGTTAAGGCGTTTATCTTGAATTTTGGTCAGCCAGATGAAGAGGGTACAGCGCTTTATAACACGCTTCCAGCTTCCTTGAAAGCATTGTCAGCAAAACTTCCAGATTCTTCGGATGATCCAGGAGAGGCGGTAGTTTCGATAAAAACAGACCGTGGTACCAGCTATGACAAATATCTTGAAGTATTTGATTTAACTAAGAAGGCATACTTCGATATTTATGCTGCTCGAGTTAATTTAAGTACTGATGAGTATAGAGCATTGACTGGTAAAAATGATGCTGAAGTAAGTTTACAGGATAAAGGCAAGGAAGGAATTCCGATGGCTATATCTATTGCAGAACCTAATAAGATAGGAGGAAATTAAAATGGGAAAGTTCGGAAAGAAAAATAAAGTCTCGGAGAATATCCCAACCTCAGCGTTACCGGATATTATCTTTATGTTACTCTTCTTTTTCATGGTAACAACCGTGTTAAGAGATCAGGAGATATTGGTGGAGCAGAAAATTCCTCAAGCAACCCAGCTTCAAAAGCTTCAGAAAAAGACGCTTATTTCTTATATCTTCATTGGTAAGCCTAAGAATACAGCACTTTATGGTACAGAACCTAGAGTACAAGCGAATGATGCCTTATTGAATACTCCTGATATTGTTCAGTGGGTGAACCAAGAGCGTGATTTGCTTCCTGAATCTGATCGTGGATTAATTACTATTTCCATGAAAGCTGATAGAGATGTGAAAATGGGTCCTATCTCTGATGTTCAGACTGAACTAAGAGAGGCAGATGCAAGAAGAATACTTTACGCTTCTACAGGTAAAGTTAAGAACGATTAATATTTTCTATTGATTATATAAAAGCTATCCCAATTCCAGGGATAGCTTTTTTTTGTAGTACCTATGCTAGCTTCTCTTAAAGACACCCAGAAAATTCAAAATGCCTGGGCGATGTATGACTGGGCAAATTCAGTTTACAGTTTGGTGATTACTTCGACGATTTTTCCAGTTTATTTTAATAGTGTTACAAAGGGGTTAAGCGCTAATGATGCTGTTGATTTTTTTGGTTTTGAAATCGTAAACACAGTTTTATATTCTTATTCCATTTCCTTTTCCTTTTTAATTATTGCTTTGATCTCTCCAATACTGTCTGGTATTGCTGATGCAAGCGGAAAAAAACTTCAATTCATGAAGTTTTTTGCCTATATGGGCTCTCTTTCATGTGTTGCTCTTTTCTTTTTTGATGGAAATAATCTTGAGTGGGGGATATGTTTTAGTGTCTTAGCAAGTGTGGGGTATGCTGGAAGTATTGTTTTTTACAATGCCTATTTACCAGAGATTACCACTCCTGATAAATTTGATCTTTTAAGTGCAAAGGGGTTTGCCCTGGGATACATTGGTAGTGTTATATTATTAGTTGTGAATTTGCTAATGATCCAGTTTCCATCTTGGTTTATGCTTTCTGATGATGGCATGGCAGCACGTTTTTCATTTTTAATTACGGGTCTATGGTGGGCTGGATTTTCTCAGATTCCTTTCAGAATACTACCACAAAACCCATTTGGAAAGGATATTAGAAAAGAGTTTTTGCTCAAAGGTTACCAAGAAATACGAAAAGTGTGGAATGAGGTAAAGCAAATAAAAGTGATGAATCGATTTCTCGCTTCCTTCTTTTTTTATTCTATGGGTGTCCAAACAGTAATGTACTTAGCTGCCACGTTTGGAGATAAGGAACTTGGATTACCTGGTGATCAGTTAATCATGACTATTTTGATTATTCAGATAGTGGCCATAGCAGGTAGCTATTTCTTTGCGTTTATTTCCAAAAAATATGGGAATAAGCAGAGTTTGGTGATTATGGTTTTGATCTGGGTAGGGATATGCGCAGGTGCATATTATGTCTATACTGTATATGAGTTTTTTGCCTTGGCTTTTGTAGTCGGATTGGTGATGGGAGGAATACAGTCCTTATCTAGATCAACATTCTCCAAGTTAATCCCGAGAGACACCACAGACCATGCTTCCTATTTTAGCTTTTATGACGTGACCGAGAAGGTAGCTATTGTCCTAGGTACTTTCTCCTATGGATTTATAGAGCAAATCACAGGAAGTATGAGGAACTCTGCTCTTTCTCTAGGTTTATTTTTTCTTGTTGGCTTAGGTTTCCTACTTTTAGTTACTATCCCTAAGAAGGGGTTGGGACCTGAAGTAGGATAACATGCAAAAAATACTAGCTGGAAATCAAGTCAAAGATCTTGATTCACAACACCTGAAATTATGCGGGCAAGAAAGCCATGAGTTAATGGAGGCGGCTGCGCATTCTTTTGTGAATTGGTTTGTGGACCAAAATTTTTCTCTAAACTCTCCTGTTCTAATTGCTGTAGGAGGTGGAAATAACGGAGGCGATGGGTTGGCAATTGCGAGATTATTAACTGAGAAATCATTTTCAGTTTCAATACTTCAATGTTTTGAATCTATTGACAAATTGAGTCCTGATGGACTTTTGAACTATAACAATCTTCCCAAGTCGATTGACCTTATATCTTTTGAAAATTGGGAGTTTCCAGAGGATTCCATATTGATTGACGCATTTCTTGGCGTTGGTTTAAAGGGAGAGCTTAGACCAGTTGCGAAGAAGTATATTACTCGGTTGAATGAATATGATGGAAAGGTAATCAGCATTGATATCCCTTCGGGCTTGCCTTCCGATGACATTGTATCAAATACAGCGATAAAAGCAGACTTTACTGTTAGTTTTGAATTTCCGAAGCTTTCATTGATTTTACCAGAGCACGGTGAATTTGTTGGTGAATTAGTAGTCCTGAAAATTGGGGTAGTAAATGCAGCCTACAATGGGATAGATTCATCATTATATTATCTGGAAGCACAAGACATTCCTCCATTGCATAAATCTTTTAGCAGGTTTAGTTACAAAGGAGATATGGGTAAGGTACTGCTGATGGGCGGGAGTCCTGGAAAAATGGGAGCACTTATTCTATGTGCTAAAAGTGCCTTGCGAACAGGTTCAGGCTTGGTTACTTGTCACATGGAGGATTCAGAACGTTTTATTATCCAAACTGCTGTTCCTGAAGCGATGGCCTCATGGGGACTGATCCCAAATCCTGAATTTTACGATTCGGTAGGGATAGGTCCAGGCTGGGGGACGGAAAATAGGGAGCGTTTATTCCGGCAGTTTCTACAGGACTTTAAAAAGCCTATTGTAATAGATGCAGACGGATTGAATCTATTAGCGAGGTATCGTGATTTGGTGCCCTTGCTTCCAAAGAGTTCTATTCTTACTCCTCACATCGGAGAGTTTACAAGACTCGTTGGCGCTGCGGGGAATCATCCAGAGCGGTTAGAAAAGGCAAAAGCATTTGCTTTAGAGAACCAATTAATTTTGGTGCTAAAAGGAGCAAATACAGTTGTAAGTTTACCTGATGGAAGACAAGTTGTCAATTCTTCTGGGACTAAATATATGGCAACTGGAGGTTCTGGAGATGTGCTTACAGGAATGATTACTTCTTATCTAGGTATGGGGTACACTCCTGAAAATGCTGCGCTTTGTGGCGTTTATCATCACGGTTTGGCAGGAGAAATAGCCTCACGTACTAAGAGGAGATCTATGGTTGCAAGTGATATCATAGAAGCAATTCCAGCGACTTACCTTCACTTGAATATTTCTTGATTATTTCTGTTTAAGCAAACTTTATCAGTTTTCCTGAGGTTTCTCATTTATCCATTTTTACTATGAACAAAGAGAAGCTTTTACTCTGGACTTTAGCCGCCATCAATTTTATTCACATTGTCGATTTTATGATTTTGATGCCCTTAGGGCCTCAGCTCATGCGGATCTTTGATATTTCACCGCGTGAATTTGGACTTTTAGTTTCATGCTATACATTTAGCGCAGGAATTTCAAGTTTTTTTGGAGCCTTTGTCTTAGACCGTTTTGATCGAAAAAAAATATTGGTTTGGGTGTACATAGGTTTCGCTATTGCCACTTTAGGATGTGCATTATCACCTAGCTACCCAGTTCTTTTGGCTGCTCGAGTGATCTCAGGTTTATTCGGTGGGTTAACATCGGCTTTGATTTTAGCTATTATTGGCGATGTTATTCCGGATTCCAGGCGTGGTCGGGCGATGGGATTGGTGATGGCAGCTTTTTCTGTAGCATCTGTACTTGGTGTTCCTTTGGGCTTGTTCCTTGCAAGCTTATCAGATTGGCATACACCATTTTTCATCCTTACGGGATTATCAGTATTGAGCCTTGGGATGATTGTCAAATACATTCCAAATATCACAGAACATCTTAAAAATGATGTAGTTCGACCAAATCCTTTAGTCGTGATTCGTAGAGTGACGAGCGATTCTAATCAAATGCGAGCAATCACACTTTCGGTAATGATGATGTTTGGGCAATTTATGGTAATTCCATTCATTAGCCCTTACACTGTGGCAAACGTCGGGTTCACTGAGTTACAGCTCACCTATATTTATATGGCTGGAGGTGCATTTACTATTTTCACATCCCCCTGGGTTGGGAAGCTATCTGATAAGTACGGCAAGCAAAAGATCTTTATCATCTTTATGCTGCTTAATTTGATTCCCATTGCCATAATTACCAATCTTGGAGTTACACCTGTGCCTTTTGTATTGATGGTTTCCACAATGTTTTTTGTCACTTCAAACGGAAGGTATGTGCCAGCCGCAGCAATTGTCACAGGGACTTCGAAACCTGAAAACAGGGGTAGTTTTTTAAGTTTCAATTCAGCAGTACAACAATTAGCTACGGGGGTAGCATCTTTAATGGCTGGAATAATAATAGGTGAAAATGCAGCAGGAGAATTAACCAATTACAATATCGTTGGATATTTGGCCATCGGTTTTAGCTTGGTATGTATTCCGCTTGCAAGGAGAATTAAAGTGGTTAGTTGAAAAAAAATCCCCAACATTTCTGAAGGGGATTGATGATTTTAAAACTCTGCGTTTCCAGGAGTTCGAGGGAATGCGATCACATCCCTGATATTTCCCATTCCGGTGACAAAAAGCACCATTCGCTCAAAGCCAAGTCCAAAGCCGGCGTGAGGCGTAGCACCGAATCTTCTGGTATCCAGATACCACCACATTTCGTCTTGTGGAATATTCATTTCTTCCATTCGTTTAGTGAGTACATCCATTCGCTCCTCTCGCTGAGAACCGCCGACTATTTCACCGATCCCAGGGAAAAGAATATCCATCGCAGCAACAGTTTTCCCATCGTCGTTTTGACGCATGTAGAATGACTTGATGTCCTTAGGATAGTCAGTAAGAATTACCGGCTTTTTGAAGTGTTTTTCTACCAAGAATCGCTCATGCTCAGATTGCAAATCAGCTCCCCAAGATTCGATTAGATAGGAGAATTTCTTTTTCTTATTCGGATTTGAGTTGCGAAGAATATCAATGGCTTCCGTGTAAGTAATTCGCACAAAGTCATTATCTACTACGAATCTCAGCTTATCCATCAAGCTCATTTCGCTTCGCTGATCAGCAGGTTTTACTTTTTCTTCTTCCTGGAGCCTTGTGTCAAGGAAAGCAAGATCCTCTGCACAATTGTCAAGTGCATATCGAATGACATATTTTAAGAAATCTTCAGCAAGATCAGCGTTGTCCTCTGCATCATAGAAAGCCATCTCCGGCTCTATCATCCAGAACTCAGCTAAATGCCTTGTTGTGTTTGAATTCTCTGCTCGGAAAGTAGGGCCAAAGGTATAGATGTCTGCAAGTGCCATTGCTGCCAATTCACCTTCCAGCTGACCAGATACCGTCAGGTTAGTTTCTCTTTCGAAGAAATCTTGCTTGTAGTCGATCCCTCCCTCGCTAGTTTTTGGAGGGTTTTTCAAATCAAGCGTAGTTACTTTAAAGGTCTCCCCGGCTCCTTCTGCATCTGAAGCAGTGATGATTGGTGTATGGATATAGAAGAACCCTTTATCGTTAAAGTATTTATGTACAGCAAAAGCTAAGGCATGCCTAACTCTAAATACTGCGCTGAAAGTATTGGTACGCATTCTCAAATGCGCATTTTCCCGAAGGAACTCCATAGAGTGCTTCTTAGGCTGCAGAGGATATTTTTCAGGGTCCGCTTCACCAAGTACTTCGATAGAAGTTGCATTCAGTTCAGAGCTTTGACCTGCACCCTGAGATGCTACTACGTTTCCGGTTACCTTAAGGCAGGCGCCTGTAGCACACTTTTTAAGGATTTCCTCTGAAATCAGATTGGGGTCAGCCACCACCTGGTAATTGGTAATGATGGAGCCGTCGTTAAGTGCAATGAATGAAACATTTTTGTTCCCTCTTTTTGTACGTACCCAGCCCATGAGCGTCACTTCTGTTCCAATAGGATTAGTATCCAGGATGGTCTTGATTTTGACTCGTTTGTTAAATGCCATTTGGTGATTTGTTAATACAGGAATTATTATCCTGCGAATAATTTAAAGGAATGCAAAAAAACGATTAAATAAGCTTTTTATCAAAAAATTGCTCGTTTTTCCTAACTTTGGCATAAGGGCTTTTTCAAGAGAAAAGGCCTTTTTTGAACCCAAACAGCAGGTTTTACCAAATACTGAATGCAAAAGTTAAATCTTAGCCAATCACTTTCCCAGAAGCTTTCACCTCAGCAAATACAATTTATCAAATTGCTGCAGGTGCCGACAGCCGAATTGGATACCCGAATCGAAGAAGAACTCGAGATTAATCCTGCGCTGGAAGAAGGAAAAACAGAAGAAAAGGATAGTGCGGAGGAGGAATTTGATGATAACTATGAGGAGGAGCCTCTAAAAGATGACCGCGATGTAAATATAGATGACTACTTAGATGATGAGTATGGAGGCTATAAAATGCAGGGCGATGGCAATTACAATGCAGATGAGGAGGATAGAGAAATCCCTATTTCCAGTCAGTCATCACTTCACGAGCAGCTCGTGTCACAATTAAGTTACCTCAAGTTAGATGATAGAGAAAAGATCATTGGGGAGCAGTTAATTGGTAGTATTGAGAATGATGGGTATATCCGTAGAGATTTAGAGGCCATAATTAATGACTTAGCATTCAGCCAAAATATTGAGACCGATATTGATGAGCTAGAAGAGATTTTGAGAAAAATTCAAAATTTTGATCCTGCTGGAATTGCCTCGAGAAATCTTCAAGAGTGTCTTACTATACAGCTTGAGCGCAAAGAGCATCCGGATGACCCAACGGTGCAAAATGCACTTAGGATTATGCAGGATTGCTTCGATGAATTCACCAAAAAGCATTATTCGAAAATTCAGAAGCGTTGTGATCTGAGTGATGAGGAGACCAAAGAAGCAGTTAATTTGATTACTAAACTGAATCCAAAGCCAGGAGGAGTGGCGGATGGCTTAGTTCGGACACAATACATCATTCCGGATTTCATGCTGACCAATACTGCTGGCAAATTTGAGATCAGCCTAAATTCTAAGAATGCACCGGAATTAAGAATATCCAGATCTTATTCTGAGATGTTTGACGCTTACGATAAAAGCGATAAGAAGGATAAAAAACTGAAGGAGACAGTCACTTTTGTCAAGCAAAAGCTAGATGCCGCCAAGTGGTTCATTGATGCTATCAAGCAAAGACAGAATACTCTTTTGAGAACCATGGAGGCTATTCTTCAATATCAAAAAGAGTTTTTCATTGACGGTGATGAAACCAATCTTCGTCCCATGATTTTGAAGGATATAGCGGAGAAAATTGATATGGATATTTCTACCGTTTCACGAGTGGCAAACAGTAAAGCGATTCAGACAGAATTTGGAGTTTACCCACTTAAATACTTTTTCTCCGAAGGAATAGCAACTGATAGTGGCGAAGATGTGAGTAACCGTGAAGTGAAATCTGTTCTTCAAGGAATGGTAGATGCAGAGGATAAGAAGAAGCCACTTTCGGATGATAAGCTGGTCAAAATGCTAAATGCTAAAGGCTATAATATTGCGAGAAGGACTGTTGCAAAATATCGTGAGCAACTCCAAATCCCTGTAGCTAGACTAAGAAAAGAATTGTAGTGGGGAGGATTTTTTCGTTAATTATTTCAGTTGTCTTGCAGCCACTGGTCATTCCAAGTTTAGTTTTTGGGTTGATGTTTTTTACTGTTCCTGAGTCTACAAGTATCCCTGAGGAATTCAAAGTCCGAATCTTTTACCTGATCGTTTTGTCTACACTTGCTATTCCTATGATCACAATTCTAGGATTGCGGTTGAGTGGAACCCTCAGAAGCGTTCATATGGCTGAGTTAAAGGATCGGGCTATTCCTTTTTCAGTCACTAGCATTTATTACGTCCTCACCGTCTATTTTTTATATCAAAAGAAAGAACTTGATCCAATTCTATGGCAGGTACTTGGGGTAATCACACTGGCGATTGTAGGCCTTACCTTGATTACTTTTGTATGGAAGATGTCTGCACATTTAACTGGAATGGGAGGGCTACTGGCGCTGGTCCTGGTGCTAGGGTTTAAATTCCCTACTTTTCGGCCACTTTACCCTTTACTTGCATCGTTAGTGCTAACTGGGCTGGTTGGGACAGTTAGGTTGTTCTTAGAGGCTCATAGGCCTATTGAGATTTATGTTGGTTTAATTTTTGGTTTTTTACTTTGCTTTGTAGGTTTTAGTTGGATTTGGGCATAAAAAAACCGAGCTAAAGCCCGGTTTTTCAAATTCAAATTATAAAAGGTTATTAGAAAACGTTTACGGCAATACCAAAGTTGATTTGGGTAGCTTCTGTGCCATTTGGTCCCATACCTTTCTGAAAGACTTTATTGAGTCCGAAATAACTCCAAGCATAAAATCCTGGAGAGCCAGCTTTAACTGAAATACCGTATCGGAACTTTTCAAAACCATAATTCTGCGAATCTTTGATTTGTCTCTTCAAGTCATCTGAGTTTTCATACTTTACTTTGGTGTGTGACTCATAGAGATAACCGAATTTCCCGCCTACACTTACTGCAAAGCCTTTAGAGTAGTTCGTTTTATTAAAGTGGTAAACGAAGTCCAAGGGAATATCAAAGTAATTAGCAGCTACTACGTTCTTTTTGATATTTATATCATCTCCCAATACTTCAGTGATTTCTCTTAAAACACTCGATTCAGCGCCAAGCGCAGGATTGTTGTATAATGTCTGATCGTCCTTGAAAGCATATTTGTCAGTTCCGACTCCTATACCAATATCCATGGTGAATCCAGAGGCATCACCAAAAATAGCAATAGGGTATTGATAGTAAACATTGAATGTGCGTGAGGCAAAGAAGTTGATGCCAAGGTCTTCGGCCCTGTTATTAAGTTGGTTGAATCCAAATTCTAACTTCAAGTCACTTGGGATATTTGGTCTTCCTCCGATTGGAGTCTTTGATTTTTTGGCGATTTGCAGGCTGTCCTGAGCGAATGCTCCTTGAATCAAAACAAATGCGAACAGGAAGGTGTATATTTTTTTCATCAAATTGGTTTACTTAAATGCACTCAATGCGGGCAAAAATAGGAAATCCCAGCTGATTTACCCCTTTTTTGGTCTTAATTATTCTTAAGGAGGAACGCCGGAACAGAAAGAAAATTATTAAATTTCTATACGACGGTGTTTGGATAAAATCTAATTTTAAATACCTTTGCATTCCAATTCGGCTTCGTAGCTCAACTGAATAGAGCACCTGATTACGGCTCAGGAGGTTTCAAGTTTGAATCTTGACGAGGTCACAAGGTAAAAGCTTCATAGTTTTCTATGAAGCTTTTTTTGTGTTTTGCCCATTCTTATTTAAAACCATTTTTTTTAAAAGAGAATTTATACTCATTTTAGTCTAACAATTCAGTCCTTTGAGATTTTCAATGAAAAAGTACCTTCCATTTCTGATACTTATTTTAGCTAGTTGCAGCCTTTTTGAGAAGACTGACTTGGTGGATATCCAAGAAATAGATGGGCCTTGTACCATTCAGCTTACGGATGGTACCAGCGTAGTGAGTAATGGCAATATTGAGATCAGTAAACGGACTCAGGCTATCACTTACCGTGATGAGAATAATAAGATCTGGTCACTATTTAAAAATGATTACACTAGCTACACTTGTGAATAGTCAGTAGTATTTGTTTTCTAGACAAAAAGAAGCCCCAATAAGAATTGACTTATTGGGGCTTCTTTTTAAGCGCTTTGTCAGAATTATTTTTTGCGGTTGGTATCTGCTGCTTTCATTGCATCTTCCAGTTTCTGCTGGAATTTCGATTTCTTTTTATTCACATTCTTCGCTTTGCTCTCTTCCACTTTCGCTCTGATTTTCTCATCATCTACAAATAGCTTGATCAAGGCTTGCTGACCAAATGTCACCATGTTTGACACGAAATAGTAGAAGCTCAATCCTGCAGGATATGAGTTCAAAATAAACATGAACATCACCGGCATAATATAGCCCAAGTTTTTCATAGGCCCGGTTGCCGTAGTCAGCTGATTGTTGAAGTGCGTGTAAATAATCTGAGACACCGTCATCAATAGTGTAAACATACTCACATGAGATCCATAGAAAGGGATGGTAAATGGGAGTTTGAAAAACACGTCATAGGTAGAAAGGTCATTTGCCCAGAGAAATGATTCTTGGCGTAGTTCAATTGCATTTGGAAAGAAGAAGAACATCGCAAACAAGAATGGCATCTGAAGCACCATCGGCAGACAACCGGAGATAGGACTCACACCCAGCTTAGAGAAGAGCTTCATCTGCTCCTGCTGCATCTTGGTCGCGTCGTCACCATACTTCTCTTTCAGTTCGTCTATTTCTGGCTTGATCACACGCATCTTAGCCATACCTATGTACGATTTATAAGTGAGCGGGAAAAGCGCAAGTTTGATCAGAAATACGATGATGATAATGATGACACCGTAGTTGGTGAAGAACTTCTCCAAGAAGGCGAATAGATTAACGATAATATACTTGTTAACCCAGCTGACGAAGAAGTAGCCCATGTCCACATTTTCCTCAAATCCATTGGTGACTTTTTTGAGGGTATTGTATTGGTCTGGGCCGAAATAGTATGTGAAACCAGCTTTACCATCTTGAAGCGGGATAGATAAGCTGGTAGCCATATTGCGTACGATGGTACTGTCTGCTTCAGGAGTACTTTGGGTAATCGTGACGCTTTGGAACTCCGTATCAGCAATCATTGCTGCTGTAAAGAATCGTTGACTAAAGCCTACCCATTTTACAGGCTCAGGAATAGTTTCTGTTTCCAAATCATTTCCAGCTCCCAGGTTGTCAAAAGACTCTGAGGTAGTATAATAGTTAAGCTGGGCTTGTCTTCTAGATTCTGCGAGATTGCTCTCTTGAGCGATTACTTGATCTTCCCAGTTCAGGGATAGGGTGTTTCCAGTAAATACACTTTGATATCGATCTACTTCAAAAGATTTGTGTACTTGATAGCTACCATCAGCAAGAGTGAAAGTTTGGATAATTTGTCCGCTTTCTGTTCCTGCCTTAAGGGTTAGTGTCTGGATAGTTTTGCCATCTTCATTTTGGCTACTTCCTACCGATGGAGTGAAGTAAAGATCGTTCAGGTCTAAAGGTCCATTATTGCTTTCTATCAAGAAATCCATTTTTGAACTTTCCTCATTGAAAAGTTCAAGTGGCTCCATTTTCCAGCTTTTGTATTCTTTTAGAATTACCTTTTTGACTTGTGCTCCTTTAGAAGAAATTTCGACTAGAATTACGTCGTTTTCAAGTGTAAGAGTTTCTTCTTCTCCCACAGTAATACTTGCTAAAGCACCATATTTTGCAAGTCTTGCTGCATCCAGGGTACTATCATTTTCAGAAATAGTCTCTGTTACTGCTGGTTGGTTTGCTGCATTTGATTGAATCGATTCTGTTTGAGTGGTAGTGGCTGTTTCCACTTCTGGTATCTCAGGCGTACTCGCAAAGAAAAACGAATAAACAAGGATAACTGCTGCAAAAAGAATCAAACCAGTTGCTTGATTTCTGTCCATAAAGATTAATCGTAGTCCCGAAAATGAAACTTCGGGGTGTTTTATTTAATTTTTTTGTCAACAGCCGCCTGAATGAATCTCACAAAAAGTGGCTGAGGAGTTAATACTGTACTTTTATATTCTGGGTGGAATTGAACGCCAACAAACCAAGGATGGCTTTTGATTTCCACGATTTCTACCAAACCTGTTTCAGGATTTGTGCCTGTGGCGATCATGCCATTGCTCTCCATTTCCTTCAGATACTCGTTGTTGAACTCATATCTATGGCGATGTCTCTCTTGGATTTTCGATTTCCCATAAGCTTGGTAGGCCTTACTTCCTTTTTTGAGGTCGCAAGCATACGAACCAAGACGCATAGTTCCGCCCATTTGATCAATATTTTTTTGCTCTTCCATTAACCCAATTACCGGATTGCTCGTTTTCGGATCCATTTCGGTGCTATTGGCATCTTTTAGGTTGAGTACGTTGCGTGCGTATTCTATTACTGCCACCTGCATTCCTAGACAGATCCCTAGGAACGGAATGTTGTTTTCTCTGGCATATTTTACAGTCTCAATTTTGCCTTCGAAACCTCGCTCACCAAATCCCGGAGCAACTACAATTCCATCCAAATCAGTAAGTTTCTGGATGATGTTATCCGAATTTAATTCTTCTGAAGAAATCAATCGAAGGTTGACATCACACTCAATAGAAGCACCTGCATGGGTAAATGATTCGATGATAGATTTATAGGCATCAGGCAAGGATACATATTTACCTACTAATCCAATTGTCACTTCTTGTGTGGGATTTTTAAGCTTGCCAAGGAAATCTTTCCAATTTTCCAAGTCAGTGTTTTCTTTGGAAGAAAGCTTAAGCTTGGTCATTACGCGCTCATCCAACTTTTCCTTCTTCATCAGCAATGGCACGTCATAAATAGAGTCTGCATCCATTGCTTCAATTACATTATTCAGCTGAACATTGCAGAATAACGCCAGCTTCTTCTTCACATCAGAAGGTAAATGGTATTCTGTACGGCAAACCAAAATGTCTGGCTGAATACCAGCTTCCAGTAATTGCTTGACAGAGTGCTGAGTTGGCTTGGTCTTTAATTCCTTCGCTGCTTTCAGATAAGGAATCAACGTTAAGTGGATAACCAAGAAATTATTTGGGCCTAAATCCCATTTCGCTTGTCTTACAGCTTCAATGAAGGGGAGTGATTCTATATCTCCCACACAGCCACCTATCTCTGTGATTACTACGTCAACCTTTCCGTCTTCACCTAATTTGTAAAAATTGGCTTTGATTTCATCAGTAATGTGTGGAATAACCTGTACTGTTTTGCCAAGGAATTCACCTTTACGCTCTTTTGTGATCACATTGTTGTAGATCCTGCCCGTGGTGATATTATTGTCTTGGGAGGTAGGGATATTCAAAAAGCGTTCGTAGTGTCCTAGATCCAGATCTGTCTCAGCCCCGTCATCCGTCACATAGCATTCGCCGTGTTCATAAGGGTTTAGAGTGCCTGGATCGATGTTCAGGTAAGGATCAAATTTTTGGATGGTTACTCTGAAGCCTCTGGCTTGTAGCAACTTGCCTAATGAAGCAGCTATAATGCCTTTGCCTAGCGAGGAAGTAACGCCTCCGGTAATAAAGATGTATTTGGTGCTTGAAGCCATAAGAATGGGGGAGGATGGAAATTTGTTTGGATTCTTATGGGGCTCAAAATTATGGAAAAATTCCCGATTAATGGCTTTTTGAACTTTAAATAGATCACTTTTCTCGAATTTCTTGAGGTTTTATAAAAAAGTATATCCTGACAATACGTGTCAATTGTTGTTTGGTTTGTGGGAAAGGCAGTAGTTTTATTAGGTATTAAAGTCTGCAAGTGTGTGACTTTTAGCTAGTCTTACAGTGCTCATCATTTTAACGTATATCTTATGAATTCTAATCCCAGAGAAATTACACTCGTAAATCAAATCATAAAGGAACAGTTAGGTAGCTTTTGTGACCTGCAACCGAATGATAACGAATGCTTTATACTAAATCCAATAGATTTATATAGCAGCATAGATTGGACTAAGTTTGAGGAAGATCTTGATGTGTTAAATTCAATATATGCTATCCTTTTTGATGAGTTCGTGATTGCTCGTAAGAAGATAGTATGCTATTGGCCAAGTCAAGATTATGCTGACGATAAACTTTCAGAAATTAATGAATATTGTCTGTCAGCAGGAGTAGGATTAAATTTAGAGTTAAGCCAATGTTATGTGGATAGCGGTAATAAAATGTTTCCTGAACATGAAAGATTATGGTGTTCGTTTATGCTGTTTTTAGTTGAGTCTATATGTGAAGACATAAAGCTAAATGAGGAATTAGAAGAAATAGCTACTTTAAAATGTGACAACGAAAGTATCTTGGTTTTTAGTATAAGAGAAAATGGAATAACTCGTTATTCCTATTTAAAATCCCAAGTCTCCATATTTGAACTTGAAGGGGATATTGAGTGCTTTAAACAGGGGCTCGAAGGTGGGATGTCTTCTTTCTTAAATTTTCAAGAACTAATGGGTTTTCTTATGAATGAAATTAATATTAAAAAATATAGTGCTAACTTTTCTAATAGTTCATTAGAAAAACAATATTACAGAGCTATTAGTCTGAATTTTAATTCGTTTAATCTTGTCCAGCAATGGATGGCTAATTTTAATCAGAATTAGTTTTTGATGGAACAGGAATTTTTATTAGTAAAAAAAGCTATTTATTTCTCTGTTTAATAAAACAAAGAATGATAATTATATATATTGCACTTAGTTTGTAATTAACAATTATCAACAGATAAGAAAATATGAGAGATTTAATCAAAGAAGCTATTGCTGACCTGAAAAAAGGCGATGGATTTATTTATGTAACATCTGACGGAAGTAAGATCGATTTACATGAGGCGGCTACTAAGGGTATTGCAGTGACTCCTGTAAACCCGAAAGATCAGGTAATTAAAAAATTGGAGGCTGCTGGTCTTCATTTGAATGATGGTAGATTCTTAAATGAATTGAACGAATTGATTTCACTTGTAACGGGTAATAGCACTGGTGCTAAATCTTCTAAAAGAAGATCGTTCACAGATGCTGAGAAAAGTAAGATAGTTGAAGAGTGGAAGAAGGTAGAGGCAGCAGGTAAAAAAACTAAAGCTGCATTTGCTAGAGAAATTGGAGTAGGCTATCAGACATTTATTAACTGGTTAAGAAGTTAATTATACTTAACATAGAAAAAAAGACAGCTTATTGGCTGTCTTTTTTTGTTTTAATGATGAGCTATGAAATTTTCCATTTTCTTAAAGTTGTGATAAATGCTAAAGATGCCAGAATGATAAAGGAGATTAGAGATTGTAGTACTATGGGGGGAAGATTTATCACAGGTACTGATATTTTAGGCAGTGATATCGCTAATTCTGGATAGGTGATATCAGGTAGCTGACTAAATAAGGAATTAGCTTCGCTGCCATTGGGAGCAAATAAAAAGACCGTGATAAATAGTATTACCAAAGTACTTCCAATAATCTTCCATGCTAAAGAAGAAATCACTGGTTTATAGACTGTTAACGAGGTCCTTGAGTTTATCTTCTCCAATATAGATTTATGAAAACCTACTGAAGGAGACATTGTACCGAGCTCAGAAATGAACTGTCTTATATATTCCTCTTCCTTTCCTTGATTTGTCATTTGCTCATTTATTGAAATTCATTTGTACTATTGGAACCAGCCTATTTATGGGTTACAATTGGTGGCGTTCCTTACCATTTCCTTTCTAACTAAGTTAGTCTTCATTTATAGCAAATGAATTAATTCACTATTTGTTATTTTTTGCAGAGATTCTAAAAGACTTTTTCTTCCTCTATGTAATAGAATTTTCACATGAGAACTTGTCAATCCCATTATTTCTTCAATTTCTTTTACGCTTTGTTCTTCTAAATAAAACAAGGTAAGTGCTGCAGATTCTGCGGGCTTCATGGCATCCAAACCTCGTTTTATTAGATCCTTTCTTTCAACTAGTTGTAGTGATTTTAATCCATCCAAGTAATCTGATGAATTACTTTCCATTTCCTCTACCTCATCTAATTGGACCGTATAATTCTTTGATTTTCTCAATCTACCCACTGCCTCATTATATACAATAGTATATAGCCAAGTAGTAAATTTGGATTTTCCTTCAAATGTTTTCAAGGAATGGTACGCTTTCATAAAGGCGTCCTGACATGCCTCCTCAGCTTCCTCTTTGTTTTTAAGAATTCTCATTGCCAAGGTGAATACATATTTCTCATGCTTTTGGATCAATTGTCCATAAGCATTCATATTGCCCCGTAAGGTTTGCTGTATATAAAGGTGGTCTTCCTTGAATCGCATTTTCACATTGGATGCATATACCTTAAAAAAAGTTACAATTTTTTCAACAGAGTTGTAACCTTTTCTAAGGCTACCCACATCATAGAAGAAAAAACACACAGCATATGGCAGATACCATCTTAGTAACACTGATTATTTTCTCCTGTATTTTCGGGGTTGTCTATATTTTCTTGACTACTCGCAATAAGGAAAGATTGGCACTGATAGAAAACGGCGCAGATGCAAAGCTCTTCAACTCTGGTAAAAAGTACAGCTTTGGCCAATTTATCTTGAACTTAGCACTTCTAGCCATAGGGGTAGGAGTAGGAGTCTTGATTGGCGCACTATTGAATAATCTAGGGGTCGAAGAAGGAATCGCATTCTCTTCTAGCATCTTCATTTTCGGGGGTATAGGCCTGATGTCAAGTTTTTTCATGAACAGAAAGCTTGAAAAAGAGGAAAAATAATTCAGACCCAAAGTCCTTTCACAGACCTTCCTTTTACAGGGAAGGTTTTTTTGCTTTTACCCCAAAGGGCCTTGCTCTCGAAATTCTGATTATTTTTGTGAAAAAATAAACGATTTGGATCACGCACAACTACTATCAGCTTTTAGGGAAAAAGGTGTTCTGCACCTGAAAGAAGGAAACGGTAACGCACTTACCCTGATGAAACCGGAGCTTTGGCAGGTTAACATGGGTGAAGACTGGACATTTTTACTTTTTGATCTATTCCAGATCCGCACGATTTGTGAACCATTCTCAGAGGTTTCGCTAGATATTGTAGAATATGCAAACAAGCCGACGGTGTATCATAGTCCTGCGAATCGTATTATTAAGAATGGGCCTATCGTTGATGGAGTGCTGAAATTTAGTCTCATTTTAGAGCCAAACTGGAACAAGTTATTATTTCAAATCTCCCAGCCAGTCCTTGTGAATTTGAATTCAAAGGAAATGACTGCCCACCAAACACCTTTATTATTTCCATTGCTGAGTCCCAGTACAAAAGAAATGTATTTAGGGCCAGAAGGGGAAGTCAAAATTATCAAAGGATGAATTTCAAATCGCATCTTGACGAATTCGAAGTCTTCGAAAAAGTAGCAAAAGCAGCATCCAAGTTGGGTTTAGAAACCTATGTGGTGGGCGGCTATGTAAGAGATTTGATTTTGAAAAGAGAAAAAAGTGGGCAGAAGGATATTGATTTTACTTGTGTTGGTAGCGGAATAGAACTTGCCAAAGAAGTAGCAAAACAATATGATGAACATGTGCCACTTTCTGTTTTCAAGAACTTTGGTACGGCTATGCTGAAGTTGGACGATTTCGAATTGGAATTTGTAGGAGCTAGGAAGGAGTCCTACAGAGCTGATTCAAGAAATCCAATTGTGGAGTCTGGTACTCTTCAGGAAGATTTGGAGCGGAGAGATTTCACGATAAATGCCATGGCTATTTCATTAAATAGAAAGGATTATGGAGAATTATTAGATCCATTTGATGGACTTGGTGACATTAAAAAGAAATTGATACGGACACCACTTGAGCCCAATATCACCTTTTCTGATGACCCACTACGTATGCTTAGAGCTGTTCGGTTTGCAGCTCAGTTGGATTTTGATATTGATGGAGATACCTTTTATGCCCTTAGCGAAAATGCTCACCGATTGAATATCATTTCGGCCGAACGAATCATTGTTGAGCTTAACAAAATCATTGAAGTCAAAAAGCCATCTTACGGGTTTAAATTGCTTTTTGCGGGGAAGTTACTTCATGAGTTTTTCCCGGAAATGGTAGAATTGCAAGGCGTGGACTCAGTGGATGACAAGTCCCACAAGGATAATTTTTACCATACGTTGCAGGTTCTTGATAATGTTTGCCAGACCAGTGATGACCTTTGGCTTCGTTGGGCAGCTATTCTTCATGATATTGCAAAGCCAGCGACTAAGCGGTTCAATAAAAAAGTTGGCTGGACATTTCATGGTCATGAAGACAAAGGCGCTAGAATGACACCGGGAATTTTCAGAAGGCTAAAGCTTCCCATGGACGACAGGATGAAATATGTGCAGAAGCTGGTGAAACTTCATCTTCGTCCGATTGCTTTGGTCAAAGATGAAGTGACGGATTCAGCAATGCGAAGATTGCTCTTCGAAGCGGGAGACGATATCGATGATCTAATGAAACTTTGCAGGGCTGATGTCACGTCTAAAAATAATAAGAAAGTAAAACGATACTTGGAGAATTTCGATAAAGTAGCTCAGAAGCTGATCGAAGTAGAAGAAAAGGACCAGGTCAGAAATTTCCAGCCTCCCATTTCTGGGGAAGAAATCATGAGGATTTTCGGTTTGGAGCCTTCAAAAATCGTTGGGGATATAAAAGAAGAAATTAAAGAAGCTATATTGGAGGGCAAAATTCACAATAATCCTGAACAGGCACGTGAATTGATGCTGGAGATAGCCAAATCCAAAGGATTGTCACCAGTGTTAGATCGCCCAAATTCATAAATTAAATCAAAATCAATCTAAAATGAAGCACGTATTTCTCATGCTGCTTATGGCCTTTTGCGCCAGCACTACTATTGCCCAGACTGCAGATTCTGTAGCTAGACTGGATCCTAAACTCAAGAAAACCCTGAATGTAGCGGATCAGGCTGCTTATCAACTGGCTATGCGCTACAATGATATGGCTTCAGCAAAGAGTTTTCTCTATGAATTGATCGTGAGAAACCCTGAAGACATTCGTTACATTGAGATGTTGGGATCACTTTATTATGAGTCAGGACAGTCCATGTCAGCAGCTCTTGTGTCTATGGACGTGCTGAAAGTCAATGATAAAAGCATCGCTTCTTTAGAAATCGCTGCTTATTCCTTAGAGCAAGTTGGGGCATTGGAAAGAGCACTTCCATACTTCGAAAGTCTTTATTTGCTAAGTGGCGATAATTTTAGCCTTTATAAAACAGGATATCTTCAGTACAGTTTGAAAAAATATCCTGAAGCTTTGAATTCTATGAACATGCTTATCAAAAATGCTAAGCCTGAGGATAAAGTCGGATTTCCTAAGTCTCAAACAGAAACCCAGGAGATTAGCATGAAAGCAGCAGCCCTGAACTTAAAGGGGATGATTTACCTGGACCAAGGCTCCAAAGTAGAAGCAAAGACTGCCTTTGAAGAAGCAATTTCACTAGATCCTTCATTTGATTTCGCCAAAGAGAATCTTGCCAAAACAAATTGATCTAATTCTAATCAAAAAATGAAGCTGGCATATTTGTCGGCTTTTTTTGTGGAATGATTTTAGGGTGGGAGTTAAATTTGCTCTAATCCAAATTGATTCAAACATATCTTTGGAATGGGATCACACCCATAATCAAAAAAGGTTGCCAAATATTGATTTGGCAACCTTTTTTGATTTGAAAATTAGTATTCCTAGTTGAGAAATAAGTAGTAAGCCAGAAATGTTGTGAACAATGAAATCCCGAAGCTCATGAAAATGATCTTCGAGTAATTTGTTACCCAATGACCTTTTTTGGTGTTTCCTTCTACTATCAACTGCCGCCTTGGTCTTATTACTTCTTGGATTAGTGCCAGGCAACCGAGGAAGTAAATTGTTAGAATAAGGGCGAAGCTTGCTGCGGTTTCCATGATTTTTTATTTGAACCCTAAATTTAGCATCATTTGAAGCCAAAGCTTTTGAAAAATAGAAACTTAACAATTTGATAATGAGCAAAAAAAAGGTGACTCATGCGAGTCACCTTTTTAATATTCCTAGATATTTTTATTTAATTGCTATTATATCAGCTACTCCATCAGGGTCATTTATAGCAGTTCCGCCATTCCTAGGTGTGCCATATAGCAATAATCCGCAGACATGTGGTGAAGCCATAGAAGTACCATTATAACTTGCATACCCGCCTGGCACAGTAGATAAAACACCTACACCAGGAGCAGCAAAATCAACAGGAGGGTTGCCGTAGTTTGAGAAAGAGGCAAATCTGTCGTTGCTATCGATAGCAGAAACGGTATAGATATTAGGTCCATTTGCTCTTGCTGGAGATGAATTGTTAGCATTACTACTTTCATTACCAGCTGCTAGAGCTACTTTTACTCCCGCATTACCAAGTGCGATTACAGCAGCATCAAGAGCTGCCGATGCTGGTCCTCCAAGACTCATATTAGCAACGTCTCCTGAAGCGGCACTAGCAGTCACAAAATCAACCCCTGCGATCACACCAGAATATGATCCGGAACCTCTAGAGTCCAATACTTTTACAGGCACTACAGTAGCTCCAGCAGCTACGCCGACTACACCTATTTCATTGTTTATGGCACCCACTGTTCCAGCGACGTGCGTTCCATGACCATTTCCATCACTTGAAAGATTAGAATCCTTTCCTTTGGTGAATGCATTAAATCCCGAATTTACGTCCACATTCAAATCCGGATGCGAAGCGTCAATTCCAGAATCGATAATATAAGCTTTGTTACTTCCAGCATAGGTTGCTCCTCCGCCTACTCTTGTAATTCCATAGGGGATTTCTTGAGAAGTTGATCCACCTCCACCTCCTCCATTACCTCTGCCCGGAGGAGGTGCTAATGCGATCACTCGATCTTGCTCAATAGCCTTGATGGAAGGGTCTTTTGAAATAGCTTGATATTGCTCGTCGGTTAAAGTGACAGCAAATCCTTCTATGCTGCTGCCATATACATAACCTAGATTTTCTTGGTCGATTCTATATTTTGATAATAGCTCCGAACCAGTTTTTCTCATAGATGCCTGGACGTCAATATAGGACATGTCTTTTCTGAAACTAATTCCTGTTGGCATTAACCTAACAATGTATTTCCCAGGAATGACATCACCCGACTGGTATTTCACAAATTCAATTGAATCTCCTGTGATAGGAGATTCTGCCTCTTGCTGGCAGGAGAAGGCAAGGGCCCCGATGAGGATTCCTGCATATAGTGCAGGTTTTTTCCAAAGTTGTTTTTGGTTGATCATAAAATATAGTGGTTAATATGTTTTGTAAACTAACTCTTTGATAAGCATTTAGAGCAGTTCACGCATATAATGTCTGGAAATTATATGAATTAACCAATTATTTGATGGTGTGATAAAAGCAAAAAAAAGCCCCGAACTATCGGGGCTAACTTCTTATTTTTTGATTTGGGATTCAATCATCTGGCCCATCCGGATTTTTCCGTCTAAGGTATTTGAGAGTTCTACTCGGTCCAGTTTGGTGACTCTGGCTGAGGAAGGAGTGCCCGTTACCTGTTCGATTGCCGTTCTGAGCATGATCTCATTTACATCTCCCAACGCTCTTAGTCGCTCGCTGTTTTCATTTACAGCAATATTGGGAGTGAACCCCGTATTGTAATCAGATTGATCTAAGCTGTTGAAACTTTGAGTAACTATAGGTAAAAGTCCATAAGCATTTTCAGTATTCTCTTCGTCTTCGATAGCGATGGATCCCACATTTTTTCCGTAGGTGACACCTCCTATAAGGAAGACATCCATATATGGTTTTAGACCATTGATGATTAGTTCAGATGCTGAAGCTGTTCCGCTTGAGGTCAACACGTAAATTCGATTTCCTGTTAATGAATTACCTATATTTTGTGTTTTTTCAAGGAAGGTAGTCTGCACATTACTCAAAGATGGAATATTTGTCATAATGAACTGATTGTATTTCGTCTTGGAAAAAACATCAGAACTGGTTACTCCAGGACCAATGAGGCTTGCTAAATTAACCGCAGAAGAAACATATCCTCCACCATTGTAGCGTAGATCCAAAACCAAATTAGTGATATTCTCTGCTTTCATTTTGGCAAAAACAGCATCCATTTCTTTGTCATATTTAGTAGCGTCTGCCGTAGTGCCAGGAGCAAAGAAATTATACACAACGTACCCAATTTTCTGATTATCAATTGTATAGATAGAGTCTAGAAAGTTTGGGTCTTCGGAGAACTGAATTGGAGTGAGAGAAATTTCTGGCATTTCTTCATAAGCCAAAGTCTCCTCATTGAAGCGAAGGGTGGTGATTGTATGGGTTAGCTCTGCTTGTCCACGAAGTTCAGAGAAGTTACTCCTCGTCAGTTCAATGCCATTTATTGCGACAATGACATCACCTCTTTTTAGGTCTTTAGATGCGGCAGGACTATTTTCCTTGGTGTAAATTACTTCTCCATAAACGTCATCAGAGTTCGGAACTCCATACCATTTAGCTTCGTATCCAGGGTCAAGTGAAATGCCTTGAAGGGAATTAATCAATTCTTGATAATCCGGGTAAATAACAGAAAATCGATCTGTAGGAGTGTTTAGAAGAGAGTTGAAATAGGCTGTAGGATCAGATGTCTCTGCGATTGGAGTCTTCATATTCTGCCTCCAGTAATAGACTTCATCCATTACATCATAAATCCAATTGTTAATTTGCTCTTCCAGCGTAGCGTTAGGATCGATTACAGGGTCTTCCTCGCCGTCCTTGTTGCAGCTCCAGAGCAGCCCACTAAGTATAGCCAGCAATAGAGCTCTTGTGATTAGGGTAGATTTCATATCTTGATAGTTTGGGTGATTACAAACGCTGCAATTAGCATAATCGTTTGATATTTAACTCGAAATATCAAAAGGACGAACCAAAAGAAACGTCGTGGGTTTGACTATCCTGCAATTCACCTTTCTCACATTTCAATACTCGATATGGATACTTACGAAGTAAATCATAATTATGGGTTGCCATTAAGATTGCAGTTCCCTTTTTATTTATTTCTTGGAAAAGCTTGAAGATGCCATCTGCCACATCTGGATCAAGATTTCCTGTAGGTTCATCTGCGAGCAGTATGGAAGGTTCATTAAGTAAAGCCCTTGCAATCACCACACGTTGTTGTTCACCTCCTGATAGCTGATGAGGCATTTTGCTGGAAGCATTATTCAGACCTACCAAAAGCAGGACTTCAGCCATACGGGCATTTATTTTTGCTTTGTCATTCCACCCGGTCGCTCTCATCACGAAAGCTAAATTTTCCGCAACAGAACGATCATTAAAGAGCTGGAAATCTTGGAAGATTATTCCGATTTTTCTTCTCAGGTAGGGGATATCCTTCGTTTTAATATTTTGCAGATTAAATCCTGCAACCTCCGCACTTCCACTTTTCAACTCCAAATCGGCATAAAGTGTTTTTAGCAAGGAGCTTTTTCCGCTGCCAGTTCTCCCAATTAGAAATACAAACTCGTGTTGCTCTACAGAGAAGTTTACATCAGTTAAGATGGGGTCAATTCCTTGAAAGATTGTCGCTTGTTTTACCTGAAGTACAGGCTGTGTGCTGAAATCCATTCTTAAAGTTCTAATTTTTGCAATTTCCCAAAAGGAAGATCTTTGATTAACGCTTCCAATTCATCTTCCTTTCCTTCTAGACCAAATTTCTCCATTTTTTTCAAGGGCCTATCTGCTCTGAAATAGGCGACTAATACAAAGTTCTCATCTCTGATCTGTATGTAGTCAGGGATTTTCGCTTTGCCTTTTACTTTGATGATATACATAGGGGAAATTAAAAAAAGACCGACAAATGCCGGCCTTTTACATGTTATTTACCAGCTGCTTTGGCATGGTCTGCCAAAAACGTTGCCAAACCTGAGTCTGTCAATGGGTGATTTAATAAGCTGGTGATTACTTTCAATGGACAAGTCACTACATCTGCACCAACTTCAGCACACTTTAGTAAGTGCATGCTGTGTCTAACTGACGCGGCTAGAACTTCAGTTTCGTAACCGTAGTTGCCGTAGATATGTACGATTTGAGCGATTAATTCCATTCCGTCAAAAGAAATGTCATCCAATCTTCCGATGAATGGAGAAACGTAGGATGCTCCAGCTTTAGCAGCTAAAAGCGCTTGGCCTGCGGAGAAAATCAAGGTGCAGTTGGTACGGATACCTTCGCTGCTGAAGTATTTAAGCGCTTTTAAGCCATCTTTAATCATTGGGATTTTCACGACGATTTTGTCATCGATCTTTGCAAGCTCTTTTCCTTCTTTTACCATGCCTTCGAAATCTGTGGAGATTACTTCAGCACTTACTTTATCATCTACGATATCACAGATCGCCTTGTAGTGAGCTCTTACTTTTTCATCTCCGCTGATGCCTTCTTTAGCCATCAAGGAAGGGTTGGTAGTTACGCCATCTAAAACACCTAGGTCATAAGCTTCGCGAATGTCACTAAGATTGGCTGTGTCAATAAAGAATTTCATGTTTAAATTGTTTAATAGGTATTGAAATCCCTTTTCTCAGATTTTAGTATTCTTGCCTTAATTCATAAAACAAGGTTAAAGCCCGATTGAAGGATGATTCCAAATGGATTTATTTGTAAGAAACAAAGTTAGAAGATTAATCAAGATTTGGAACTTGATTGGAGGTGCCTTAGAAAAAATAGAGCAAAAAAGAAGCGGCATCGCACCGCTCAACCACCTACCCTTGCTTCCTTCCGGACCTGGGGGATTCAGCAGGAGCTGGTCGTGCCGCCGGTGCAAAAGTAAGGAGAATATTAATCTTTACAATAATCTTACTTAGGATTACCAAAACGACCGCTTTTAGCGCTGACTGTGAGGGGGATTAATTTCAAATAAGAAATTTGAGATTCGAAATTACTTCGACTTCGCCAAGTGCATCTGAAACTCAAGGACATTGCAATGGATGAATTCGTCCTCGGCTAAGTCCTCAAAAATCTCCTCGTCAAAGGTCATTTCTGTCTTTTCAATTTTTCCATCAGGATGTACAATCAATTCTATTCCTGTGAAATCATCAGGATTCACCTGTACCAAAACCTGGTAATCGTCAAAAACCCGCTTGAAATACTGTGGAAATGCTTTTGCCATGATATTTTACTTATGTTTTTTCAAAATTATATAGAAATAAATGAAAAGAAGTTTTGTCATTAAGAATCCCTTTCTAAATTTGCTCCCATTATTATGAAAACAATCGCAAACAAATACTGGTGGTGGCATTCTATCTCTTTCCAAAAGGAAGTTTAGACAGCCCCTGCATTTAATTTTGCGTTACTTAATAGTATAAAAGGCTTACTGGATTTCCGGTAAGCCTTTTTTCATGATTAAAACAACCACAAAATGACTCATATAAAATTACCTGTTTTAACTACTTACAGAAAGCGATTGGCGGATACGATCACTCCGGTAAGTATTTATCTTCAGATTCGGGATCGTTTTGCGAATCCTATTCTGCTGGAGAGTTCTGATTATCATGGGCAGGAAAATAGTTATTCCTACATCTGTTTTAACCCATTGGCTACTTTCAGTTTCAATGCCGGAGAAGTTAAGGAGACCTTGCCTCTTGGGCATTCTGTATCTTATAAAGTGAGTTCGGATCAAAAGCTGATGGAAAGTTTGAGGGCTTTCGGGAATAAGTTTGATACAGCTCAGGATAAATTTAAATTCAGCTCCAATGGGCTTTTCGGATACATCCAATACGATTCAGTAGCATATTTCGAAGACATCAATCTCCAGAATACAAAGCCGTCTGACGTGCCCATGATGCAATATTCGGTCTATCAGAATATCATCGTTGTGGATCATTATAAAAATGAGCTGCACTTATTGGAACACCGTGTGGCAGGAGCTGAGAATCCGGAATTAATGGATGAGATCGAGCGCTTACTTTCTAATAAAAACATCCCAAGCTACTCTTTTAAGAGGGTAGGAGAAGAAAGCTCTAACTACACGGACGAAGAGTTCTTAAAGATTCTGAATCAAGGTAGGGAGCATTGCTTCAAGGGCGATGTGTTCCAGATTGTACTTTCAAGAAGGTTCTCTACAGGCTTCAAGGGTGACGAGTTCAACGTGTATCGCGCCCTTAGGTCTGTTAATCCATCCCCTTATCTATTCTACTTTGACTATGGTTCCTTCAAGGTTTTTGGAAGTTCTCCAGAAGCTCAGATTGTAGTAAAAGATAAACGAGCAACAATCTTTCCTATAGCAGGTACTTTCCGCCGAACCGGGAATGATCAGGATGATGCGGTTTTAGCACGTAAACTTTATGATGATCCTAAGGAAAATTCGGAGCATGTCATGCTGGTAGATTTGGCGAGAAATGACCTGAGTAGATCATCTGAAAAAGTCAGTGTAGATGTATTCAAAGAGATTCAATACTATTCCCATGTCATTCACTTAGTATCCAAAGTGACTGGAGAATTACCAGATGGAACAAATCCACTTCAGTTAGTAGCAGACACCTTTCCGGCCGGCACACTTTCCGGAGCTCCTAAATACAGAGCGATGGAGCTGATAGACGAGTTGGAGAATGTTTCTAGAACATTCTACGGCGGAGCAATCGGCTATTTGGGATTCAATGGAGACTTCAATCACGCGATTTTGATCCGATCATTTGTGTCTGAGAATAATCAACTTCGGTTCCAAGCAGGTGCAGGTGTTGTGGCTAAATCAACCATACCATCCGAGCTGCAAGAAGTCGCAAATAAACTGGAAGCGCTACGAGTGGCATTGCGGGCGGCGGAAGGAATTTAATTGGAAAATTGCAAGATTTTAAAATTGGAAAATTATGGCAAAATACGAGCGATTTGAAGATTTACCAGTTTGGCAGCACGCTATTAGAATAGGAGTGGGAATATATCAATTAGTGGAATCTGAAAAATTAGCCAAAGACTATCGTGCCAAAGATCAATTAATAGGATCTGCAATTTCGATTTCAAATAATATAGCAGAGGGCTTTGAATATAATAGGAATCGTCAGTTTATCCGATACTTAGAAATATCCAAGGGGTCTGCTGGTGAGCTTCGAAGCCAGCTTTTCTTGCTTCTTTCAGTTGGCAAAATAGATAAAGGAGCTTACCAAGCATACTACTTAGACTTAGTTGAGCTATCCAGTGAATTAAAAGGTTTAATCAAATACCTAAATGAATTTGAAGATAAAAAAAAGAAAAGTTGATGACTCTGGTGAATCTTCCAATTTTTCAATCTTCCAATCTTTCAATTAATTAAAATGAAAATACTCGTCCTAGATAACTACGATTCCTTCACCTACAACCTGGTCTATATTGTCAGGCAACTTGGTTATGGAGCTCAGATGGACGTTTTCCGAAATGATAAAATCTCTTTGGAAGACGTGGATAAATATGACAAAATCATTCTATCTCCTGGACCTGGAGTACCGGAAGATGCTGGGATTATGCCTAAGCTATTGAAGCAATATGCATCCAGCAAATCAATTCTTGGGGTTTGTCTTGGACATCAGGCGATTGGTGAAGCTTTTGGCGGTGATTTGATCAATCTCTCTGAGGTGCTTCATGGTGTCGCTTCTAAGGTAAAAGTCTCTGATGATTTGCTTTTCAAGGGCGTTCCCGATACTTTTAGTATTGGTAGGTATCACTCTTGGGTCATTAATGAAATCACCCTTTCATCAGACTTGGAGGTGATCGCCCGTACACCTGACAATCAAATCATGGCAATCAGACACAAAAAGTATGATGTCCGTGGGGTACAATTCCACCCAGAAAGCATTCTTACCGAAAATGGAGTGCAGATTATCAAAAACTGGATGGAGAATTAAAAGTAGAACCACCCACCAACACCCTATCTATTATGAAAGAAATATTAAATCATCTTATCGAACATCGCACACTGACTCGGGAAGATGCACTCGAAGTACTGAAAAACATTACTGCCGGCACTTATAATCAGAGTCAGATTGCGGCATTTATGACCGTTTATATGATGAGAAGCATCACGGTGGAGGAGCTCTCAGGATTTCGACAAGCAATGCTAGAGCGTTGTATTCCTGTGGAAATCGCAGAATATGACGCAATGGATCTCTGTGGCACAGGGGGCGATGGTAAGGATACTTTTAATATTTCTACGCTATCGTCTTTCATAGTAGCTGGAGCCGGTCAGAATGTGGCAAAACATGGCAACACAGGTGTCTCATCTATTTGTGGATCATCCAACCTTCTGGCGTACTTTGGGTATGAGTTTACCAGCGATATAGACAAGATTCGACATAGTTTGGATGAAGTGGGGATTTGTTTCTTGCATGCTCCCTTGTTTCACCCAGCGATGAAACACGTGGGACCAATCAGAAAAGACCTTGGTGTGAAGACCTTCTTTAATATGCTGGGCCCGATGGTGAATCCAAGTTTTCCAAATAAGCAGTTAGTGGGAGTATTTAGTCTGGAGTTAGCCCGACTTTATGGTTATTTGTACCAGGAAATGAACGGTAGATTCTCCATCCTGCATGCTTTGGACGGTTACGATGAGATTTCCTTGACGGGGGATTTCAAAATGATTTCAAATGATGGTGAAAAGGTGTTGAACCCTGAAAATATTGGTCTTCCTAGACTAAACGCGGATTCTATCAAAGGAGGAGATACCATACAAGAATCTGCCAAAATCTTTGAATCTATCTTAAAAGGGCAAGGTACGAAAAGCCAAAATGCTGTTGTACTGGCAAATTCTGCAGCCGCCTTAGTTACAGCCCAAGAAGGTCTTTCTTTTCCGGATGCTGTCGCAAAAGCGGAAGAAGTTTTGCTTTCTGGCAAGGCATTAAGCGTTTTTGAAGGCCTTGTCAATCCTAAAACCTCAGTTTCTTTAGCTTAAAATTGTATGAATATTTTAGATAAAATTATTGCTCAAAAACACATAGAAGTAGCTGAAAGAAGCAGTTTGGTTCCAGTGAAACTATTAGAGAACAGTGTCTTTTTTGATGGTCAGGTGGTTTCTATGAAAAAGTACGTCACCGATACAGAGAAGTCAGGAATCATTTCCGAGTTCAAAAGAAAGTCTCCTTCCAAAGGATTGATCAATGGTTCTGCTTCTGTAGAGGCAGTGAGTATTGGTTACATGCAAGCAGGAGCATCAGCATTATCTATTTTGACCGACGCTGATTTCTTTGGCGGAAGTAATGCCGATTTGAAGGAGGCACGCAAATTTAATTTCTGCCCGATTCTCCGTAAAGATTTTGTTGTGGATGAATATCAGATTTTGGAAGCGAAATCTATTGGCGCTGATTGCATTTTGCTGATTGCAGCAGCTTTGGAGCCTGCTAGATTAAAGGAATTGGCTGCTTTTGCAAAGAGTCTTAGTTTGGAAGTGTTGATGGAAGTTCATGATGGGGAAGAGTTGGAGAGAAGTCTGTGCGGAGACTTGGATTTGGTAGGAGTGAACAATAGAAATCTGAAGACTTTTGATGTTTCTCTGCAGACCTCTCTGGATTTGGTAGATCAAATCCCATCTGAATTTGTCAAGATTTCTGAAAGTGGAATTTCTGATCCAGCTACTTTGATCACGCTTAAAAGAGCAGGATATGATGGGTTTTTGATCGGGGAAAATTTCATGAAATCAAGCCGTCCAGAGCAGGCGGCTTATAATTTCATCAAAGAATATAAGAAGCTATTGGCTGAAGAGTCAAAAGTAAGCGCCTGATGAAGATTAAAGTCTGTGGGATGCGGGATCCTGAAAATATCCAACACCTGATTGATGTGGTGAAGCCAAATTGGATAGGTTTAATCTTCTATTCCAAATCTTTGAGGTATGTTTCAGCTGATTTCGCAGAGTCATTTCCAGAAACTGATATTCCTAAAGTTGGGGTTTTTGTAAATGAAACGATCGAGTTTGTTTTATCCAAAATTGATGAGTTTAGCCTTTCGGTAATCCAATTGCATGGGAACGAAAGTCTTGAGTATGTGAGGGAACTGAAGCTGGAAACAGGTAAAAAACTGTGGAAGGTCGTTTCAGTTGGTGATTCTATTGACTGGGAAACATTGAGGGATTATGTGGGTTTAGTTGAAAACTTTCTCTTTGATACCGCCACGCCAAATCATGGAGGTTCAGGAAAAAGATTTAATTGGCAAATACTAGAGAGCTATCCTTTTGAAACGGGCTTTTTGCTGAGTGGAGGAATAGATGAGGAAAGTGCTTCTGAAATACTGTCGCTTGCGTGTAAAATGCCTCAGATGGTAGGAGTTGATTTGAATTCAAAATTCGAAGATGCTCCGGGATTAAAGAATATAGAGAAACTGAAGAGTTTTAAGGAAAAAGTTAGACCATAGTTGAGAGTCCAAAGTCCATGGTCGACCAGCTATTAACTATAGAATTATGATCAAAGTAGATGAAAAGGGTTTTTACGGCAAGTTTGGTGGAGCGTATATCCCCGAAATGCTGCATCCAAATGTCGAAGAACTGAAGGAAAACTACGAGTCCATTTTGGCTTCGCAGGAGTTTCAGGATGAATTCAGAGGTTTGTTGAAGGATTATGTCGGTCGTCCTACGCCTTTATATTTTGCTTCCAGACTTTCTGAAAAGTATGGTGCAAAGATTTACCTGAAGCGTGAAGACCTTTGTCATACCGGCGCGCATAAAGTAAATAATACGATTGGTCAGATCATCTTGGCAAAGAAGCTTGGCAAAAAGCGGATCATCGCAGAAACTGGAGCGGGCCAACATGGTGTGGCTACTGCGACAGTTTGTGCGCTGATGGGGATGGATTGCACCATCTATATGGGAGAAGTTGATATCGCCCGCCAGCATCCGAATGTGGAGCGAATGAAGATTTTGGGAGCTACTGTGGTTCCAGCTACCTCTGGATCGAAAACATTGAAGGATGCTACAAATGAAGCCATGCGTGCTTGGATCAATAATCCTGTTGACACCCATTACATCATCGGTTCGGTGGTTGGACCACATCCGTATCCGGAAATGGTAGCTAGATTTCAGTCTGTGATTTCGGAGGAAATGAAGTGGCAGTTGAAAGAAAAAGAGGGGACAGAAAATCCTGATATCGTCATTGCCTGTGTAGGTGGAGGATCAAATGCTGCCGGTGCTTTTTATCATTATTATAATACGCCTGAAGTACGTTTGGTAGCTGCTGAAGCTGCAGGTTTGGGCGTTTTATCAGGTAAATCTGCAGCTACCACAGTATTGGGTACTCCAGGTGTTTTGCATGGGTCAAAGACGATCTTGATGCAAACCGAAGATGGTCAGGTGGTAGAGCCACATTCCATTTCTGCAGGTTTAGATTATCCTGGAATCGGCCCAGTTCATGCACATTTGTTTGATGTGGGACGAGGAGAATTCGTAGCAGTGGAGGATAAAGACGCGATGGCTTCAGGAATAGAGTTAAGTAGATTGGAAGGAATCATTCCTGCGATTGAATCCGCACATGCGTTGTATGCATTAAATATGATCGAATATTCTAAAGGCGATGTGATCGTGATCAATTTGTCAGGAAGAGGTGACAAGGATTTGGATACGTATATTAAATGGGGACAGTACTGATATGGGATAGATGATATCGGATTTAAGAGGGCATTTTGAACTTTAATGGTCATCGTAGAATTCATGCTTTTCCTAAAAAAATAATAATGAATGAATGTCGAAGGCTGAATAATGAAGTGATCGAACACTAGGACTAAACTTTCACCATAAACCCTGAAAGGGTTCAACTATGATTAGCCATGGGTGGAACCCATGGGAAAGAAATTAGGTAATTGAATACCAACCCTAAAGGGTTGAACTAAAATAGCTGATGCTGGAATGGGAAAAAGTCTCAACTCTAAAGAGGCGCTCGTAAATCCAATATCCTAAATCGTAAATACACATGAACCGAATACATAAATTATTTCAAGAAAAGCAATCTCGTGTCCTCTCGATCTATTTCACAGCTGGCTTTCCTAAGCTGGAAGATACAATGTCGATCATGGAGGCTGCTCAGGCTGGAGGTGCAGATATAATTGAGATAGGAGTTCCCTACTCAGATCCTGTTGCTGATGGGCCGACGATTCAGGATAGCAATATGATTGCGCTGGGAAATGGTATTTCCCTTAAAAAAATCTTTGATCAACTAAGAGGTTTTCGAGCTAAAATCCATATCCCCGTTGTGATGATGGGCTATCTCAACCCGATTATGCAATACGGAATAGAAGCTTTTTGTGAGAAATGTAAGGAGGTAGGAGTGGATGGATTAATTTTGCCTGACCTACCTATGCAGCAATACATTGATGATTATAAGGAGTTGTTTGAGCAGCATGGTTTGGTGAACACCTTCTTGATTTCACCACAAACTAGCGAAAAACGCATCCGTCAGATTGACGAAAATACGAGTGGCTTTATCTACATGGTATCTTCTCATAGCATCACCGGAGCGAAAACTGGGATAAGCGAAGAACAGATTTCTTATTTCGAGCGGGTAAAGGCTATGAATTTGAAGAATCCTAGACTAATTGGTTTTGGTATTTCAGATTCAGAAACATTCTCCAAAGCCTCTGAATTCAGCAATGGAGCCATTATTGGTTCGGCTTTCATCAAGACAATAAAAGATTCGAAAAATCTGAGTGAAGACATTCGAAGTTACCTTGCAAAAGTTATAGGTAAATAAGTCATCGGTCAACCGACCACAGACGACTGCCTGTCCTGCGATCATTGAAATTTCCTTTCTTGGCTGTGGACTATGGACTGTCAACGGTGGACGTATTTATTCATCGAAAATTCTTAATTCAAAACAAATAATGATCATTCAGCTACAACCCGATATTTCCTCTTCTCAAAAGGAGAACCTTATTCAAAAAGTTAATGGAATCGGCTATAAAACAACTGAGGTAAAAACTCAACTTGGCGATTACCTCATAGGTATAGGCAAAAAGGAATTCGATATCCGTAAGATCGGTCAGATGGACGGAATCATTGACATTCATATCGTTTCTGACGAGTACAAGTTGGTGTCGAAAAAATGGAAAGCCAAGCCAACTTCTGTGGATTTGGGTGATGGTATTTTCATAAAGGAAGGCGAAATGGCCGTGATCACTGGGCCATGCTCTATCGAAACCGAAGAGCAGATTCGTGCTGTTGTAGCGCATTGCGTGGAAAATGACATCAAGATGATGCGTGGCGGAGTTTTCAAACCTAGATCCAGTCCTTATGCTTTCCGAGGTTTAGGGCTTGATGGGTTGAAGTTGTGGCATCAAATTGCAAGCGAAGCTGGAATCAAGATCGTCACCGAAGTGATGCAAACATCCCAGATCGAAGAAATGTATCCTTACGTGGATGTATATCAGGTAGGCGCGAGGAATTCTCAAAACTTCAATTTGCTCGATGAGCTGGGCAAAGTAGATAAAGCTGTGATGATCAAGCGTGGGATTTCAGGAACGATTGAAGAGCTTTTGCAATCTGCAGAGTACGTGTTCTCAGGAGGAAATGAAAAACTGATTCTTTGCGAAAGAGGGATCCGAACTTATGAACGAGCTTCCAGAAATACCTTGGACTTAAATGCTATTCCGATTTTGAAAGCAAAATCTCATTTGCCAGTTATCGTAGATCCATCCCATGGAATTGGAATCCGAGCCTATGTGCCTCAAATGGCTTTGGCAGGAGTAATGTCAGGAGCAGATGGGATTATCTATGAATCTCATGAAGTTCCTGAGAAAGCTTACTCCGATGGTCAGCAGACACTTGACTTTGCCCAAAGTGCAAGGCTTGCAAGCTGGATCCGAGAAAGCTTCGCGATGCGAAAGAGATTTGATTTGCTATAGATTTATCTAGTCAGTTACTTATAAAATAATATGTGTATACGCTTTGTAATCAGTATATAGGTAAAACCGACTTAATAAATAACTCTCGCTTTGAGGCCGCTTCGGTCTTCGGTCATCCCCGCCTGTAGTTCGGGCAGGGGTCTTCCAGTCAACCAAGCAAAGAATCTAAGGTGAATGGCATCATTGCTGATAATCATATAAAGTAAATATTCCAGGAAGAAAGCTCAATTTTAAATTGAAGCTCTTCCTGGAATTAAAAAGTTGCGTTAAGTATCTTATTCAGATGTTTCCATCGCGGCCATTTCAGATGCTTCTTGCAGTTCCATTAGGGCCATTTGAATTGCAGTATTGTTCCAGTAGCCGTAGGCTTTTACAACTTTTCCATCTACGAATTGATAAGTTAGATGTACCGGGATGACAAATTCCTCTCCTGTTGCCGCTAGTGTGCCTTTCCAAGTCCCCCAGTAATTCACCCAGGTTTCCCCTTCATCTGTCACTACCATTTCTAGATCTTCCTTATCTCTGTCAAAAGAATAAGTCGACAATGGTTCTATAGAGAGTTTTTGTGCAGCAATAGTTTCCGCGACTGTTGCAGGATTTTCTTCGGTGGCGTTAAAGAAAATAGTCGCACCATCCGCATAGTTTGCACTATAGGCATCCCAGTCGCCATTGACATAATGGCCAATTGCTGCTTTAATACTGTCGATCTCTGCTGATTGCTGAGTATACCTTGATTCTGTAGCACATCCAGCAATGGAAAGGAGAAGTAAAAGGAATATTGAATTTTTCATGTGACTTGATTTTAGAGTTAATGGATTTGATAAATAGGCTTTCAGGAAGAGAAGTTGGATTTTTTTAAGTCATATGAAAAACGGTTTGGTACGAACGTGTAAGGAATCTTCCCTAACTGTATTAAAAATTTACCCAGACTTGTTTTATATACAAAAAACTGATTTTCAAATGAATGATTTTCTTATATTTAAAGATGAATAAATTTTTTTTGATCACCCTTTTTTTGATTTCTTTCTCAGGATTTGCTCAAATCGAAGTGAGAAATGGATTATTCCTTTATGATGAGGTATTTGTTGAATCAGATGATTTTCAGTCTGATTATCTAGAAGAATTAGAGAAATCCCTATCGGTAATACCTATTGACTCAGTCCTCAGATTGCAGGTTTTGAACGACCTGGGATATTATTATCATACCCGAAACCTGAAAATAGCTTTGGGGTATATTGAAATGGGTTTGGAAGAAGCAAGAGATAAAAATGAATCGTATTGGGAGGGGAAATTATTGGTGTCCCAGGGAGCTATTTTGCTAAGAATGGAGCAATTGGATTTGGCTGAAAAGGCGTTAACAGATGCGATTTCCAAAATCCCAGAAAATGAAAGTTGGTTATTATATACCAATTTGGGCTATGTGTATGAGCGAAAAGGGATACTGGGCGAAGCCTTTGTCTATGCCTCCAAGACACTGGAAATTGGTGAAAAATATGGGGACACAAAAGCTGTAGCCATGGCTTACTCCGATATGAGTAATCTTTTTTGGAAGCAAGGGAAGTTTGATGCGGCCTTAAGCTATGGACTTAAATCACTTGAAATCTTTGAGAAAAGAGGGCTGAAAGATCTTGACTATGATTTTACATTCCACCTGGTTGGCCAGTACATGGTGGATTTGGATAGGCCTAAAGAAGCAATTGTATATTTTACGAAGTCAGTAGAAATTGGTGAGCGCTACGGTTTCTATAATAACCTAAGCGATACATACATTGCTATGGCCAATTTGCAGGCTAAAATGGGCGAGTTTTCTGAAGCTCAAATATCTGGTCTGAAGGCACTTCGGTATGCAGAATTGCTGGAAAATGAATTTATGATCATGCGGTCCTACATGTCTTTGGGGAAAGTAGGTAATGCGTCTAAAGATTTTGCTAAGGCCGCTGACTATTTAGAAACTAGTATTCTGGAGGCTACAGAGAATTTTGGAGACAAATTCTATTTAAGCCTAGTCTATGAAGAACTGAGCAAGGCTTATGAAGGCCAAGGGAATTTCCAAAAATCTCTAGTAGCATCAAGAAAATCTGATGAATTGAGAAGAGATGTCTTTACTGCTGAGGCTGATAAGCAGGTCGCTCAGCTACAGACTGAAATGGACGTGGCTCAAAAGGAAAATACGATCATGCTTCAGGAGGCCAAACTGAGTAGGCAGCGGATTTTACAGGTTTTTTATCTGACTCTTGCTGGAGTTTTGATCATAATACTTTTTCTACTTTTCAGAGTTTTTCTACGAAAAAAGAAATACAGTACCCTACTTGAAAAGAAGAATGAAGAGAAGGAGTTTCTGTTGAAGGAAATTCATCACCGTGTAAAAAATAATCTTGAGACAATTTCTAGTCTTCTGACTCTTCAAATTGCAAAAATCGGTGATCCCAAATTCAAGCAAATCATGGAAGATACTTACACCAGAGTACAAAGTATGGGGATGATTCACTTGAGCTTGTATAAGGAAGGGAATCTTAAAAAAGTGGAAATGAAGGAGTTTTTTAATGGTTTGGGACGATTTGTTTTTGATACGTTTGACGCATCGGATCGGATTCGATTTGAGGCTAATATGCCTCCGATTGAATTGGATGTAGATGTCGCTATTCCAATTGGTTTGATTGTAAACGAACTCATTTCTAATTCTCTTAAGTATGCATTTCCAAATCAAAAGTCAGGTCAGATTTGCGTGCAATTGCTGGAAAAGGAAGGGAATCTCTACTTGAAAGTCTCTGATGATGGGATTGGAATTATGGAAGACTCGACAATAAAAGGGACAGGTTTTGGAAGGGAATTAATAAGTCTTCTTACCCGCCAATTAGATGGGAAAATGACCTTAGTAAATGATGAAGGAGCGGCCTTTTCCTTTGAATTCCAACTTAACACAGCAGCATGAGTGCAACACGAATTTTGATAGTAGAAGACGATATGATTATCGCTGCAAATATTAGTCTGCAGCTCTCAAATTTAGGCTATGAAGTCACAGGGATTGAGACAAAGGGAGAAGAGGCAGTTCATCATGCCTTGGAAACTAAGCCAGATCTGATTCTCATGGATATTCATTTGAAAGGAAAGTCTACAGGCATAGATGCGGCCCATGAGATTCATAGAATTCTAGATATCCCAATTATTTTTTTGACGGCCAATGAAGATGATGCTACCTTCCAGAAAGCCAAAGAAACTCAGCCTTTTGCTTTCATTTCCAAGCCTTTTTCCAAACTTAATTTAGAGCGGACTATTGCTTTGGTGGAGGAAAGAATCAAAGAAAACACATCAAAATATTCATCAGAAGACACGCTCGTAGATGCTCAGGAGGACAGGATTTTCATCAGAAACCAAAACAAAATGATTAAGGTGATGCTAGATGATATTCTCTGGGTAGAGGCAGAGCGGAACTATTGCAAAATCATCACCATGCAGCAGTCATTTTTGATAGTAAGTCCTTTGAACAAGCTCTGTGAAAGGATGGATCAAAAACGATTTGTGCGGATTCATCGATCCTTCATGATCAACTTTTCTAAACTGGATGCTGTCACTGACTCCAGTGTGGAGCTGAACCAAAAAATCCTCCCGATTGGCAAGCAATACAAGGAGGATTTATTTCGATTAATGAAGAAGGTGTAATCAGTCTGTGTGCTGGACTAGTAGAATTCAAATGCAGCAGTGCATACCATGTCACTCTTTAGTATGAATTACCATAGAGATTTTGAAATAGAATCAAATTATTCGTTTTAAATCATTTCTCCTTTATGATAAAATTGGGATACCGACCTTTTCAGATTTAGGTGAATAACTTCGATTCAAGGAGGGCAAGATTTCCGAGAATGAACTTCTTAAAGATGGTGAAGGAGCTATTCGAAAAGGTTTTAATACTCAACTCTTGGCGTCATTTAATTTTTTAGTATCTACATACTGCTGAAAAGCCACGATTTTTCCGTCTTTTAATGTCCAGAAATGCGCCACTTGTGCATTATAAGGATGACCATTTTTGTATTTGGCATCATAGCGAAGTGTTGCCAATACTTTATCATTGAGCATCTCGTGTAGCTCAATATCCTTCAAATTAAAATATTCATGTTCCTGCATTATTCGGCCAAAAACACCATTCAATACTGCGTCAGGTCCCATGTAGGGATTGCCATCGGCATAGGCGTTTCCTTCGGCCTCGTTCCAAGCTATGTTGGCATCCATACTACCTAAGACTGTCGGGATATCTCCCACAGCGAATGCGTTGTAAAGTCCATCAATGATAGACATATTCTCGTTTGACATAATTCTATTGTTTTGTAAGGTTTATTGTTTTGTGTAGATCACTTATGTACTTCCAATTCAATCTCAATCAGAAATTCCGGCAAGGCCAATCCTTTAACTTCGAGCCAAGTTCCTGTTGGGTAATGTTTGGTGTAAATTGTATTGCGGTATTCGGCATGTTCTAAAAATGCGGGCATATCCGTGGTGAATACATTCTCAACTATCACATTTTCAAAACTGCAATCGTAATGCTTTAAGACTTTCTCCAAGTCAGAATAGCAGTTTTTCATCTGTTGGAGAAAATCACCTACAGCCGTGGGAGCTCCTTCGTCATCCATACTGACCGCACCCGAAACTTTGATGCTATTTCCAATTTTCACAGCATGGCTGTACCCGTAGGCTTTTTCCACTTCAGGCCTGAGGCAGAAGTACTCTGGTTTTTCTGATTTCATGGTTTAGGATTAAAGTTTACTTTTTTATTGCTGAACTAGTGGTCCAATGAATTATTTAGGACCTATTCCCTTATTCTATGAACTAGTTTTTCAATACGATTCGGAATCTGGCTTTTCCTGCTTTTAAATGAGCTATAGCTTCATTTACTTGGGACATAGGGAACTCCTCTGTAATCGGATAGATGTCATGTCGGACACAAAATTCAAGCATTGTACGAGTGAGTGCTGGACTCCCCAGTGGACTTCCTGCAACAGATTTTTCTCCGGTTAATAAGGTAAATGCAGGAATAGCCATAGGTTCCAGCACAGCGCCCACGTTGTGAAACTTTCCTTTTGGAGCCAGAGCTACCAAGTAGGAGTTCCAATCCAAGGTGACATTGGTGGTATTCAAGATGAAGTTGAGGGTTCCTGCGATTTTCTGTAGTTCTTCAGGATTGGTAGAGTCTACTACTTTAGTCGCTCCCATGGCTAGAATAGATTCTTTTTTTGCAGGATTGGAGCTAAAGGCGGTCACTTCACAGCCCCATTTATTGAGGAATTTCAATGCCATGTGTCCCAGTCCTCCGATCCCGATTACGCCCACTTTGTCAGTTGCTTTTACTCCAGCTAATATGATAGGATTGAAGACGGTGATTCCCCCACAAAGCAAAGGTCCTGCTTTTGCCAAATCTATTCCTTCCGGCAGTGGAATAGCCCAAGACCAATGACTTCTCACGTAGTCTGCGAAGCCGCCGTGTCTTCCTCCAATGGTGAATTCAGCTGAAGCGCAGAGATGATGTGAACCGTCCATGCATTCATGGCATGCCATGCAAGATCCTGAATACCAGCCAATCCCAACTTTGTCGCCGACTTTTACATTTTTGACTGCATTGCCTGTGGCCATGACTTCACCAATGATTTCATGACCAGGAACTATCGGATAAGCGGTCATTCCCCAGTCATTGTCAATCATACTTAGGTCCGAGTGACAGATTCCACAGTTAATTACTTTTACATCTACCTGTTCTGCTCCTAGTTCTCCCATTTCGTAGGAAAATGCTTCAAGTTTTTTCTGAGGGCCAGCGGCCGCAAATGCTGATACTTTCATGGTATAGATAATTTTAAAAATTGGTTTTTAAATAATATGTATTTCCGCTTTGTTACCAGTAAATAGATAAAAGCGACTTAATAGCTGGTATACTCTAGCTTTGAGGCCGCTTCGGTCTCCCGATAGCTATCGGGAGGTCTTCCGACCAGATAAGCAAAGAATCTAAAGTGACTGGCATTATTGCGGATAATCAAATTAAATAATATATATAACCTTGGGTTTTGTGATAGTTCAAAATCATCGGTCACCGGTCATCTGGCATCCTGCAGCAATTACCTCCTTGCATCCATTCCAAAATCCCGCTCTACAGCATCGTACCATTCTTCTTCAGGCAGGCAATGCCTGTTAATCCATTCCTCATCGGTCATAGACTGCCTCCATTGGATGAAAGGCAGCGCATCTGGGCCAACGGGATGCCGAAGAATCCACGAGTCACTTTCTGCGTATTCGAGTACTTTCTCTGCTACCAAATTAGCGGGAGTTGGGTTTTTGAGCGATGCGAAGAATAGATCTGCCATCCTTTTGGAACTTGGATAGATAGAAGGATTCACTTCTTCGATCTCATGTGCCATATCGGTGTCAATGATTCCAGGTTCTATTATTCCCACTCGAATACCAAATGGCTTTACCTCTTGAGCCAGTGCTTCGCTGATTGCCTCCAGCGCAAATTTGCTCGCTGAATAGCATCCCAAAGGAGAACTAGTCAGGCGTCCAGAAACCGATGTGACATTAATAATACACCCACTTTGTTGCTCCCTCATAGCCGGAATGACTGCTTTCATGCAGCGTACAGCCCCAAAAAGATTGGTTTCAAAAACTGCTTTGAATTCGGATAAAGGCATTTCCTCAATAGATCCATTCAAACCTATTCCAGCATTATTAACTAGGATATCAATTGGGCCATTTTCCAGGAGTATTTCATCCATGATAGCCTTCACAGAGATGTCTGAATTGACATTCATCTTGTGGATGCTGACAGGAAGGCCTTCCGCTTTTATCGTTTCAGAGAGTGTAGTCGCTTTTGACGGAGTACGCATGGTGGCAAAGACCTGATATCCTGCTCTGCCAAATGCGAGTGCGATTTCCAAACCTATTCCTCTGCTTGATCCTGTGACGAGTACTTTTTTCATGAAAAATCAAATACTTAAGTGTGTTGTCTAATTTTCTATTTCATATAATCTGAGGAGACCTTTTTCGGAGTGCGTGTAATTTTCCATAGCTCAAGTTTCTCCAAAGCCATTCCATGGGTCCATAGTGAAAGTACCTAAGCCAAATAGGACTCAGAATAAATTGCAAGACCCAAATGGCTAAAACTACATAGAGTAATTCATAGCGCTCTAACTTTCCAAACATCCCAAAACCTACCCCTGTAAAGACAATCATGCAGATCACCGAATGCATCATATAATTTGTCAGCGCCATTTTACCTACGGCGGATAGGCCATTTTTCAGCCAGCTGAGAATATTAGCTTTGCAAAAAAGCATGATCAGTCCCACATGACCCATCGCTAAAAAAGCTCTACCCCAGTAATAAGTGATATTCGATTTACTAAATGAAAGCAAGGAGAAGTTGTCATCTATGACCAGCTTCATTTCATAGTAGTTAATGGCAAGACCAATTGCATAGCCTATGGACGCCAAAGTGAAATAGAACCCTACTGATTTTTCAGCTGTGAGTAATCCCCATCTGAAAAGAGCTATCCCAATCAGCATCATGCTCAGTACATCCCAAACATCACCTCGATAAGGCCAGTTGACATCGAAGTCGTAATTGGTGGGGGCGAGAAAAGCTACTACAGAAAAGTACCCCTTTCGCATTTCTGTATTATGCTCCTCTATTGCTTCAGGACTTCTTTTGGCTTCTCGTCTTTCCCAAGATTCATTAGCCGTCTTTAATTCCTTAGGAAGTTCTTCACCTGCTACTAGTAAAGCCTGCGCTTCGGTTACCTTGGCTATCCATTTTTTGTCTTTTTGGTAGTCTATATAGTTCCAAAGAGTCCCAATACTAAAAAGTATCACCGCTGTGACAACCAGATATTTTGGTGCCATCGAGCGAAAAGAATACACCAAGAATCCCATTAAGGCATATTGGTACAAGATCTCGCCTACCCAGAGCAGGAGGTATCCATGTATTAGTCCAAAAAGCAAAAGCCACATCAGTCGGCGGAAATAAACATCAGCTGCTTTGATCCCTGCTCCTTTTTTGAGCAATCGATCCAAGAAAATATACATTCCAACCCCAAAAAGCAGAGAGAATAAGGCCCGCATTGTTCCCTCAAAAAAAAGATTGGTCATCATCCAGGTGTATAGATTCAGACCTGTAGAACCTCCAGATACTGTCGGGTCTTCGTAGGCAAGCGCTAAGCCAAAGCCATTGATGTTCATCAATAATATTCCAAAAAGTACAATCCCGCGCATCACGTCCAAGGAAAGTATGCGATCTGATTGCTTCATAGGAATCAGCTCTTTTGTGAGGGTTTGTTCCATAGTTTGATTTTGCTGCCGAGCGGTCAGTTTTAAATATTCCCGTAGCTTGTATAAGCTATTCATTTAGAGGAAGAGCAGGAACTGGTTTAGGACGAATGAGTGGTAAAAATGTCCAAACTGCTTTGTTATTTTTTCAGGCTATTTAAAAGTTAAAATGTTTTTTTTCTGACAGATATTTCCTGCGAGTTATAACCAGTAAAAAGTGATTGATTTAAGGGGAAACCTCGATCCTGTCTTGAAACTACCTGATGGAGAAGGTGCAAAAAGAAAATCAATGCCGTTCGAAATTTTGCAATTCCAAACAGCATTGATAGAAAAATGTAATCACCCTTTATCGAAAAAATAGTCTTAGTGTGTTAGTGGTTTAAAGTCATATCGGTGAAGCATCAAATTTGCTTCTCTCATATAGGTATATAAAAGATGGAGCTTTTTGCTTCTGCAATTTTTGATTCCCTTTGAAGTAATTGAAATTAAAGTGGAAATCGAAACTGATTTGGACGAACCATATCTAATTTTGTCCGAATATTAGGAGAGATTTTTCGGGAGAGGATTTATGTAGTGAATAGTGGCTATTTCAAAACTAGCTTGTAGCTGTTGAATTAGTTGATTAAAAATGGCTGGCAAACTCACTGCCTAAACCTTCTTTGGACTTCACCTTCAACTCTCCTACATGAGCTTTGGCAATAACGTAGGACAGTGATAATTGCCTACAAACACATGTTTATTGCGGAATCTATTCAATGCCAAACCAATTAAGGCTAAAATGTTTGCTCTCGAAGCTGAATTGGGATTTTGAGAATAACCTTCACGCCGGATTCTGATGGGTTTGTTTCTCTTAGGTTTAACAGGGTTACTTCACCTTCTTGAGTGTAATTTTGGGAAAAATGTTTGAGTCGTTCCTGTGAAAGTGTGATTCCTACTGATTCTGAGACATGCAATTTTTTCTTCTGGTTCTGGCTGGAATCGGGGAGTCCTATCCCATTGTCAATTATTTCCAGAGTGAGGGCTTCTTCTGAAAGATTCGCCAACCTAATCTGTAGTTTTTTCTCCTCTTTGCTCGCAGATAGTCCATGCCAAATTGCATTTTCCAAAAAAGGCTGAAGTAATAGGGAAGGGATTAAAATTTGAGCTGGATCAATTAGTTCTGAACCAGATATTGAAAATTGGATTTCTTGATCAAACCGAAGATTCTCGATATTCACATAAAGCTTCATTGTATCCAATTCTTCTTTAAGGGTCGATTCTTTCTCCCGAGTGGAGGCCAAAAATTTCCGAATGAGCTTGGCGAATTTGTTTAAATAGTAAACTGCTTCCTCAGCTTCATTTTCTATGATGTAGGATTTGATGGAATTGAGAGAATTGAAGATAAAATGAGGGTTCATTTGGCTCCTCAGGGCCAGAAGTTTTAATTCCGCCAGTTCTTTGTCATAGGAAGCTTGCAAGGAATTGATTTTTTCAGCTTCAGCTGCTAGTTCCATAGACTTAAAGCTTTCTTCCAGTTGTTTTTGAACCTCAATACGGAGTCGTTCATTTTCCTGAAGTTGATCGATCAGCTCCTCTTGAGACTGATTTCGTTCTTCTAAAATCAACTTTTGCTTTTGCCCCAATCCTAGGGAGAATAGCACGTTTTCTAACCAAAAGCCTACATAGAGAATACCATAAGCTGGTTCCACAGAGAACCCTTGCCTGAATAGACTTTGGTGAATCGCCAGCGAAGTCACCGAAAAGACAATCAATAAAAAAGAGCCGATAATCATGTAATACTTAAGTGGAGTCTTGACTTTGAAAAATGGAATATAAGTCACCATCCCAAGGATGGAAATCAAGATAGTGAACACATAATATCCTCTCAATAGAACTTCCTGAATTCTTTGATCTACCAATAAATAGTACAGAAATATGAATAAGCAATAGGCAATGATAACCCAAAGACCGATCATGATCCGCCTGTGCCATTTTGGGAGCTCTTCCTTAATATTCAGAAACCGTAGGGCAAAAAACACATAAATGATGTAGTAGATTTCTGTATGAATCATTGGATAGTCAATGATCCAAGAAAATTGTCCGCCTAATTCATAGAGGAAACCACCTTCCATCCACCTAAACTGGGACAGTAAGATGAAGAAGGTGTATCCGCTGTAGAGTAGGTAGGTTCTATCTTTTTGCTGGAAAAAAAGGATGAAATGATAAACCGTCAGGATAAAAAGAGCACCCAGCGTAAAAACTAAAAACCCATTCTCAAATGGGCAGCAGTAAAAGTATTCTAAGTAGCTTTTTACCAAGGTTTGGTTAATGATTTAAGAGGTGGAGAAGTTCACTCTTTCTTGATCGAGAGACAGGTATTTGAGTTCCGTTTGCAAGCATCAGGCTTGGGCCATCCTGATTGACGAAAGCCTTGATAGCATCCAGCCTAACGATATAAGAATTGTGGACCCGATAAAACCCTTTGCCCAACTGTTCTTCCAGATCTTTAAAGCGGACGGTAAACAGTTCTTTTTTCAAGTCATTGAAATAAATTTCTGAATAATTTCCGTCTGACTTGCAGTAGAGAATCTCATTCCGATCCAAATACAAGGTTTTGCCTGCCATAGCAAGTGCCAATTTCTTTTCCTCTTTACCCTTCCAATCACTGATCATAGATTTAAGGACAGAGCCAAGTCCGCTTGATTCTTTTTTCACTCTAATCCGATCAATTGCATCTTTGAGGTCATCAGAATCTACCGGCTTCATGAGGTAATCGACCGCATGCTCCCGAAATGCCTTGATCGCATATTGGTCGTAGGCAGAAGTAATGATCAACTCAAAATCTCGAAAATGAAGTTTTTGAAGTAGTTCAAAGCCATTCATTTCGGGCATTTCCACATCTAGAAAAACACAATCAGGCTTTAAATAATTGATCGCAGAAACTGCTTCCCGTGGGTCAGTGAAGCTATCTATGATTTTCACATCTTGGCAGAACTTTTCAACCTCCCAAGTAAGATTCTTGATCGCGTTAGATTCGTCGTCTACGATGATAGCATTGATCATTTAGTTAAAGATAAACATTTGAATCTGTACAACTATATCATTGAAAAGCGGTCAATGAAAACTGCAACATTCTATTTTATAAGGATTTGAAAAACTAAAAGCTAAGAAATTTTAGTCCTTTCTCATGGAGTTGGCTTTAAAATTTCTTAGTCGGTAGTGAATTTGACTTACTTGGTAAAGAATCCATGAATATTGGTATACAGAAAAAAGCATAAGGTCAATTTCAGATTATAAAGAAATGCGCACCAGCTATGTATTCTTTTCTACCAAGTAAATGCCGTCACTTTTAAATTTTAATAGAAATGGGTAAAATTCTTGTGCCCTCCGCTGACAATCAGACTGTTGGGCGGTGAATTTAGATTTATCAAGGAAGCTATTTGAACCTTAGCCATTTATGAAAAAACCAGTTTTATTCTGCAGTATCGCTTTGCTTTTCACATTTTGCACAAACCGAACCTCTGAGGAAATTATAGCCTCCGAAGCTCCAACTCAAGATGAACTCTTACAACAAGGCCAAGTAAATGTTCAAACTCAAGGCATGGACTTTTTGGTTGCAGATACCCTTTACTCAGGCTGGAATGAGTTGATTTATGACAATCAGTCCTCTGAGGTTCATTTTATTTTAATGGATTTTTATCCTGAAGGCAAAACAGTAGAAGATACCAAGAAGGAAGTGCTCCCTCCATTTGATGAGGGAATGAAGAAAATAATAGATGGGCAAATGGATGAGGCAGTGGCTGCGTTTGGAAAATTGCCCGAATGGTTTTTTTCTGTCCAGTACCATGGTGGAACTGGGTTGATCTCTCCCGGGCAGACAGCAAAGAGTACCATTTTTTTGAGCCCGGGACTTTATGTAATGGAATGCTATGTAAAAGCCGCCAACGGGGAATGGCATACTTCCCATGGGATGATCAAGCAAATTATCGTTAGAGATTCTTCTACTACCAAGGCAGCTCCGTCACCGAATGCATCCATTACCATTTCTAGTACAGAAGGAGTCCAAATGGCAAATCCTCCTGGGCTTGGGAGTCAGGTTATGGAGGTCAACTTTCAAGATCAAAAAGTTTATGAGCATTTCGTGGGGCATGATGTGAATCTTGTTCGATACGAAGATGACGCCTCTCTCGACTCCCTTCAGTATTGGCTTAGCTGGATGAATCCTACCGGTCTTCGTACGCCTGCACCCGAAGGATTCACTTTTTTGGGAGGAATGAACAATCTCGGTGAAGGTGGAAAAGGTTACTTCGAAGCGGAGCTGATTCCGGGAAATTATGTCCTGATATCTGAAGTTCCTGAGGCTGAGAAAAAGGGGCTGATCGCAAAATTTCAACTTAACTAGCTATGAAAAAAAGCATTAAAAGTATCGCTTCGGCCTTCATTGGACTGATTCTATTGGTTTCTTGCGGTGGTAAGGAATCTGCTCAATCGGGTGAAACTATGGGTGTAGAAGAAGATATCGAATCTTCGTCGGAGTCGAATCAAGACAATGCAGAAACTCTTACCGAGCTATCTCCTCTTACTACGGAACAATTCAAGGCTTTTTTCCCAGAAACGATTATTGGCTTACCTCAAACTTCTTTTGTAGAAAGTTTTATGCCTGGGATTGGCTCTGGAAGTGCGACTTATAGAACTGCCAACCGAAGTATCCGGATTATGATCCTAGACGGAGCTGGTGAGAAAGGAGCTGATGCAGTTGGAACCTACAAATTTTCCCACACAAAGGATTACGATGAAAAAGGCTCATGGGGGTATACCAAAACAATCGACCATGAAGGAGTTAAAATGAAGGAATCCTCGCTTGGAGAGGATAGATTTAATTGGTCCCTTTTTTATAAAGACCGATTTGCAGTAGATATTGATGCTAAAGAAGTCACCAAAGATGAATTGGATGGAATTATGAAAGATTTGAATCTGGAAAGGCTTCCGGCCTACTAGTATTTATTCATTTTTAATTAAAGCTGTTTTAAGTACAAATAGATCTCTGTCATGAAGAAAATATACATCCTACTAATCCTTGTCCTTGCCGTAGTAATTATCATTTATGCTAATTCCAAAGTTCAAGTCTCTGAGCAAAAGGTAATATCCGCAGCACCGGCTTTAATGTCACAAGATGAAGCTGTCAACCCAGGTGTGACCTTGACTATGGAAGGAGAAACATATACTTTGGAACAAAAGGATCTCAATCCGCAAACCAACCTGGATTTTGATAATGATGATTTGAAGTTTGCGATATATACAAATGAAGGTCGAGTGTCCGTGAACTTCAATCTTACTAAGACTGGAATACTTGGGAAGGGTCCTGTTTTCTATTCAATTCCTGAGGCAAATCAAGAATCAGTAAAAGTAGACCTGAATTTTTTTAATCAAGACAGAGAGTCCAGCAGGATGAATAAGCGTATAATTTTTCGAAAAGGGGAAATACAAATTGAAAAACTTACTAAAAATCAGCTAGTTTTCACTTTCAAAGGAGAAGGGTCAGGAATGACAGAAAGAGGCGATTTATTTCCAATAGAAGGATCAATAAATATGACTTTTTAGTAATCGATCAAGTATTCAAAAATAAGCTGATCTTGCCTGTGGATACTTAGTCGCCAGAACATCAATTAATAGCATCAAGAGCCCCGCAAGTTACTATCACGAGGTCTTTTTAAGATTTGGTTCTTTAGTATCATGATTTTATCTCTCAGGAACAAATTTCTCAGTAGAATACCTCCTTTGCCAATAATTCCATACCTTTGCAGTCCGTTCGAGTGAATGGAGTGCGTTAGGTTTGCTTAACGCATTGATTTACAACTAAAAACGATAGTCCCTTGACCCGTGGACTATTGCTAATCAGGGTTAGTACATTATGTCAAAACAAGAAGATTTTAACTGGGACAACTTCGAAACCAAAGGTTTTGGAGAAGGCTATTCCAAAGCAGAGCGTGAGCAAATGGCTGCAATGTACGAAGGTACATTAGGCGAGATCACTGAGAAAGAAGTTATCACAGGTACAGTAGTAGGTGTGAATGACAAAGACGTTATCATCAACGTGGGCTTTAAGTCTGACGGATTGGTGCCTCTTTCTGAATTCAGAGATCTTGAGTCTATCAAGCCAGGTGATACGGTAGAAGTATTCATCGAAGAGCAGGAAAACGCATTGGGTCAGCTGATCCTTTCCCGTAAGAAAGCGAAGATCGTACGTGCATGGAAAGACATCGAAGATGCTCTTGAATTTGATAACGTGATCGAAGGTTTGGTGAAAAGAAGAACTAAAGGTGGTCTTATCGTAGATATCTACGGTGTTGAAGCATTCTTGCCAGGTTCTCAGATCGATGTGAAGCCTATCAGAGATTTCGATATCTATGTAGGTAAGAAAATGGAAGTGAAAGTGGTGAAAATCAACCACGCAAATGATAACGTAGTAGTATCTCACAAAGTGTTGATCGAGAAAGATCTTGAGAAGCAAAAAGCTGAGATCCTAAACAACCTTGAGAAAGGTCAAGTATTGGAAGGTGTGATCAAGAACATGACCAACTTCGGTGTATTCATCGATCTAGGTGGTGTAGATGGTTTGCTTCACATTACAGATATCTCTTGGGGACGTATCAATCATCCAGAAGAAGTATTGCAACTTGATCAGAAAGTTCAGATTGTGGTTCTTGACTTTGATGATGATAAGAAGAGAATTTCTTTGGGTATGAAGCAGCTTACTGCTCATCCTTGGGATTCTTTGGCGTCTAGCCTTGAAATCGGATCTAGAGTTAAGGGTAAGATCGTAAACGTAGCTGACTACGGTGCGTTCCTTGAGCTTGCTCCAGGTGTTGAAGGTTTGATCCACGTGTCTGAAATGAGCTGGTCTCAGCATTTGAGAAATCCTGCTGACTTCGTGAAAGTTGGTGACGAAATCGAAGCTGTAGTATTGACTCTTGACAAAGACGACAGAAAAATGTCTCTTGGTATCAAGCAACTGACTGAAGATCCATGGACTAAGAACGATATGGGTACTAAGTACGCGGTAGGTTCTAAGCATACAGGTGTGGTAAGAAACTTGACTAACTTCGGCCTATTCCTTGAGTTGGAAGAAGGAATCGACGGTTTGGTTCACGTATCTGATCTTTCTTGGACTAAGAAAATCAAGCATCCATCTGAGTTTGTGAAAGTAGGAGACGAGCTAGCAGTAGCTGTTCTTGAGCTTGACGTGGACAACAGAAGATTGGCTCTTGGTCATAAGCAATTGGAAGAAAATCCATGGGATACGTTTGAATCTGTATTCCCAATCGGATCAGAGCATAAGTGTACTGTAGTTTCCAAAAATGACAAAGGTGCAGTTCTTGAATTGCCTTACGGTCTTGAAGGATTTGCTACAGTGAAAAATTTGGAAAAAGAAGACGGATCTCAAGTAGAGGTTGGTGAGTCTTTGGACTTCAAAGTGACTGAATTCTCTAAAGACGATAAGAGAATCGTTCTTTCTCACACTGCTATGTTCAGAGAAGAAGCGAAGCCAGCTAAGAAAGAAGCGAAGAAGAAATCTGATTCAGGTTCTGCTTCTACTTCATCTTCAGCTCCAGCTGAGAAGTCAACTCTTGGTGACTTGGACGCTTTGACTCAATTGAAAGAGCAAATGGAAGGTAAAAAGTAAGACGTTAGATTCTAGAAATTAGAATCAAGACTTACTGAATATATTGAAAACGCCGGCTGAAAAGTCGGCGTTTTTTTTTGTTTTTAACCACGGAGGTCACAGAGGACACGCAGAGAACGCAATTATATAAGTTGTCCTGCTTCTCCAGAAGCTGGACTGTTTTGTATTTCGCTTTTATAGGATTTTAGAGAAATTCCGTTCAAGAGGAACGGCTGGTCGGTAGCCAGACATAAGAGTGTGGTATGGTCGTTCCGCAGGAACGTCTGGTGATGTTCTTTACTAATCTAGGAGTTTTTACATTTGTGCTGCTTCTCCATAAGCTAGATTATTGGATCATTTGTAGCATTTCATTAACACCTTCCGTCTTAACTAAACTAGCTTTGACACTAACTTTGATCCTATGAAAAATGCACTTTTACTTTCCTTCTTCCTTTTGTTTAGTTTTTCGGTCTCCGCCCAATCATCGTTGGAAGTAAGAGGATATTTCGGTGTTTCAGGTTCTATGGCCAACTGGAACGAGGATCTCGATGGAGCTAGCTCAGTGGATATTGAGAATGTAAAGGAGGTAGGTGTACTGCTTTCGAAAAGTATCAGTGAGAAATTCTCGTTGAATGGAGGGTTGAATTATTCATTTGCTACCGTTCAATATGATCCTAACATTCCTCCTTGTTTTAATTGCCTAAGCATTGCTTATGAGCACAATCTTGATTTCAAGATGCTTTCCCTCCCTATTTATGCAGAGTATTCCCTAGGTAAGATTTTTTATGCAGCGGCTGGGCCTTTGGTAGATTTTCAGCTTTCCGAAGGGAATAATTTCTCAGACCAAAGTGGCGTCGGTTATTTGGTTGGCCTGGGAGCGAAGTTGGATACTGAGAAGCTTTCCTTCTCTATTTTCCCCAATTACAAACGGCACAATGTCATTCCCTTTGAAAAGGAAGGAAACTATAAACAAATCTTGCAGGAATTGGGAGTGCAATTTGGAGTAGGGTATCAATTTTAATAATGAGCTCAAACCTCTACCCCATATAAATCCGTAAAGGGTTTAACAAAAAAAATTATGAAGAATATTGCTTTACTCTTTGTCCTGATCCTTGCTTTTTCCTCCTGCCAAAACTTCGATGATCCTATACCGGATGGGAGTTTTTTGGAAACACCTACACTTAGTACCAGACTTGTTGATGAGACTAGTGTGGAGCTCACTTGGTCTTCAGCACAGATTTGTAATATCAACTGCCCTTCCATCGTTCCGGCATCTTTTTATGAAGTATGGACCAAGTCGCTTGTTTCCAGTACTAACTATAAGCTTGTCGAGATTCCAGCAGGGCAGATGTCATATCTAGTTGAGGGTTTAGAGCCTGGCGTGAGACAGGAGTTTTATGTGGTTGCAAAGCGGGCGAATGTAAGTAATGAAACGAACCGCGTGATGGTGGTGCCGAATGAACTTCCTGCTTCCCTAACAGTTTTTGAAAAGGCAAGCTTCGACTACATCACTCATCCGCAAGTTTCTCCTGACGGGACTAAAGTGATCTATACCATTTCAGAAGCGGGATCTAGTATTCAGCCCCAGCAGGTTTTTGTTTTTGATCTCAATAGTAAGTCTGAAAAGTTAATTTCTGAGAAAGGTCAATATCCATCCTGGTCTGCAAATGGTGAGAGTCTGATTTTTGTTGTTGGGGATCAAAATATTTCTGCTCTAAGGGAATATACAGTGGCTTCAGGCGAGTCGGAAGAAATTATCAGTGATTCATTTCAAAGTTACTTCCCGGTTTTTGGCGTCAGAGATACAACCTTGATCTATTTTCTGGATAGCCTAGATGAGGGGGACCAAAGCATTATTTTATTCAATCTAGATGAGGAGGCTACGAATCCAAAAAGAACACTTCGTGATGTAGATGACATTGAGAATATTCAGATGCCGATTTTAGGGATGACTTATTCAACAGAAGAAAACAACGTTGCCTACAGCGTGACCTTTGCAAAAGACACACCTGTTGGCTTTTCTTATGATGTAGTAGGTTTTGCCGTGAATAGTCCCACATCTTTGAGGAGTTTTGTGGTATCTGACTGGAATGATAGTAATCCATCCTTTTCACCAACAAACTCTGAACTCTTGGCATTTGTCTCTGACCGGAGTGGGACTAATCAGCTTTGGATTCGCAATACAATCACCGGGAAGCTTTACCAAGTGACTGATTTTCAGGAAAGTGAACGCATCAATGTCGGGATAGTAGGGTTAAGCTGGAGCGAAGAAAAGTTATATATAAATATTCAAGAGACTTCAGGAGTCACCCGACTTGTAAGTCTTGATGTTTCTTCTTTATTGAATTAAAAGGCGTTTTTTCTTAACATTTTTTTAACCAATTAACACACTAAGAATGCACAACCCGTGCTGCTATCATCCTTGAGGTTTGTGTCGGTTGAGACCAAGACTGAACACTGATTACTGGGACTCACCACTTATTAGGCTCCACTCTGATCCACGGCCCAAGGTTAAATGAAAGTTTTTATGTGAGCAATTAGGTTAGTTCACTGACTCCCAGTCTATCTTTTCAGGCTTTATCGGCAAATTTCTGACTCTGCTTCCTGTGGCATTAAACACAGCATTGGCAATTGCCGCAGCAACTGGCCCCATCGCCGCTTCGCCTGCTCCCATAGGTTTAGTCTCGGGTCTATCGATGATGTGAACTTCCACTTCCGGCACATATTTCATCCTTAGGATAGGATAAGTATTCCAGTCCACGCTAGTGATTCCATCCTCGTCAAATTGTACTTCCTCCAACATGGTCCAGCTGGCGGATTGGATCATTCCGCCTTCGGTCTGGTTTTTCAGCCCATCAGGATTTATAGTCAGTCCAGAGTCGATTACTCCTGTGAGCTTTTTGAGTTTGTAGCTCTTGGCAGCCTTGTCGATTTCTACTTCAGCTAGTACAGCAAAATAGGAGGTGGCATTCTTATACCTCGCATAGGCGACTCCAAATCCGTTATTTGCAGATTTAGATCTGTTTTTCCAGTTGGTCTTCTGAGCCAATTCTTCCAAAACGGCCCTGGCTCGTGGATCTTCTAAGTTTTTTATCCTAAAATCAATCGGGTCTTTGCCTGCTTTGTGAGCTAGTTCATCCATGAAGGCCTCCATAGCAAAGGTATTTGCATATGCTCCCAAACCTCTAAGAGATGAGGTTCGGAGTGGGCCATCGTAGTTGAAAAGGTGGAGTTGCTTGGCTTCGAAACTGTATTCTGGAATTCCATTTCGGTGCGAGCCACCTGACCAGCCGCCTTTTCTAAATTCAACAGGAGGATCCAAAGTTCTCGCTGCGATAAAACTTCCCCCACTTCCATTTGGTCGTGTACTATGGGAATCTGACCAGACAATGCTGTCCCAACCTAAAAGCTTTCCATCTGAATCCAATCCCCCCGATAGGCGGAAGGCCATAGTTGTGCCGTATGGTTCCCACTTGTTCTCATCTTCTCGCATCCATTGAAGTCGTACATGTTTGCCTGGAAATTCTTTGGCTATGATGGCAACTTCCCCCGACACATCGTCTGCTCCATTGTGGCCATAGCATCCGGAACCTGGAACTCCAACACATCGGACTTTTTCTTTATCCAATGTGAGCAAATCTGCTATTGAATCTCTCACGGGATATACTCCTTGCGTAGCTGACCAAACGGTTAGTAGATTTGGTTCCCAAAGTGCGACTGCACAAGACGGCCCCATAGAGGCATGCATGTGGTAGGGCCGGAAATAGTCTGCTTGATGTCGTATGGCTGATTTTGAAATAAGTTCTGCTATTCCTGGTGAGACTTCTACTTCATCCGGATTGCCTGATGTATTTAGCACGTTATCCACTAGCTGGTCTGGAAGTGTAGTGATTGGAGACTTATCCCAGACGGCTAGCTCTTTTAGCATTTCCCTGGCTTTTACTGCCTGGTATTCGCGTTCAGCAACTACCGCTAAAAAGCTTCCGTTTCTGATCACTTTAAGTACTCCAGGCAAAGCTTCTACTTGGTTGAGGTCTATGGATTCTAAGGTAGCGTCGTAGGAAGGAGGATGAAGCACTCGTGCATGGACCATCCCCGGCATTTTCAGATCATGGACAAAATGAGATTCTCCAGTCACTAATTTCCGAATATCATCTCGGTGCAATGGCTTCCCCACATATCTATAATCTTCTGGCTTTTTTGGTTTAATGTCTCCAGAGATTCTCTCCTCGATGAATTTGCCTTCCAAAAGCTCCCAATAACTCACTTTCTCACCAGAGTTAGTTACAACTACTCCGTCTTCTACTCGAAGACTTTCTGGACTTACATTCCATTTTTGCGCGGCCATTTTCAGCAAATGGTATTTTGCCTCAGCGGCAGCCTGCCGGATAGCGCTTCCACTTCCTTCCACGGAGTTGCTGCCGGCAGTAAATCCTTCATTTGGAGTTTGACCTGTATCTGAATTGATGATATGGCAGCGATCGGGATGAATATCCAGCTCCTCAGCAGCAATTTGGATCAGGGCAATTTTGATTCCCTGACCGAGTTCTTGCTTTCCAGATAGTACGGTTAAGTGTCCTTCGGCATCTAATCGAATCCAAGAGTCAATTAATTTATTGTCAATAGTAGGGCGAAGAGGCACTCCAGTGTAAGGAGGAATCTCGCTTGGCGCTCCCTTAGTTTGGCAAAAAGTGAGCGGTAAAAGATTGAACCCTATTAACAGGTGTCCAGTGCTTTTGAGGAAAGACCGGCGACTTGAGTTCATATTCTGTAGATCTTCCATGATTAGGCCTTTGTATTTTCTGATGCCAACTTGACTGCTTTGATAAATCTGGAATGTGTGCCACAGCGACAGATCACTGGATTTAGTGCAGTTCGAATCTCCAGTTCGGTCGGTTTGGGGTTTTCTTCTAAAAGTGCTACAGCTGTCATGATCATCCCGTTGAGGCAATAGCCACATTGTGCGGCTTGGGTATCTATGAAGGCTTGCTGTACGGGATGAAGTTTCCCGTTTTGGGCTAATCCTTCCAGCGTAGTTATTTCAGTATTTTCAAAACTGGAACATGCTCTAAGGCAAGAGGGCTCTGCTTTCTGGTCTACGATTACCATACACGCGCCGCATTGCAAAAGGCCACAGCCATATTTGGCACCTTTGAATGCAAATTCCTCTCTAAGGATGTATAAAAGTGGTTCTTCAGGGTCTGCGGAAATAGTTTTAGTATCTCCGTTAACACGTAGCTTAATGTCTTGAGGCATGGTAATCAGAAGTTTAATTGGATAAACTAAGGAATGTCTGCCTGAATTGCAATGTGAAAAAATAATTAAGTGACTTGAACTAAATGGACGGTGAAAAAAATGACTTGAAACGAAAAAAGCATCCACCGAAGTGAATGCTTTTTGTTGAGGTCGAGAGCGGATTCGAACCGCTGTAGAAGGTTTTGCAGACCTCTGCCTAGCCACTCGGCCACTCGACCAATCAGAATTGGAATGCAAATGTAGTTATTATCTTTTCCTTTGCAATAAAGGAACTATTTATTTTGAATCTATGCCAGTAAATCAGCCGCTGTGATATTTGGAATTCAAGAAACAAGAGCCTTGTATCGTGGGATTTCAATTGAAGTTTGGAAAGCTTGCAAAATACATTCTATTTATATTGATTCTAAATTAATTTTTGATAGAAAAAATATCCTTAATTATCTGTAATACAAGTGTATATGAAATCAAATAGTCATCCTATGTGCAGTAAGTCATACATCACTACAAGTTTGAAAAATTGGCTTCGGGTAGTACCTTTGCAGGGGTTATAATAAACCGCATAAACTATTTAATTAGCTATAATATGTTATCTAAACGCTCGTTAGTAGGGGTTCGATTGAATTTCCACACACTGGCAGTGCTGTTTTTCTTGCTGATCGGTACGCAGGCTTTTGCCGCTGATCCGTCGGTGGACAATAGCGATGAAGCAGTAGCAGCAGGAAAGGCTCTGTTCAACACAAACTGTAAAACTTGCCACAGATTAGATCAGAAGTTGGTTGGCCCTGCTTTGAGAGGAGCTACAGACAGAGCGCCTGTCGAATTAGTGAAAAGTTTCATCAAAAATTCGCAGGCTGTAATCGCATCGGGCAATGCGTATTATAGTGACTTGTATAAAGAATATAACAACACTATGATGATCTCTCACGAATTCTTAAGTGATGAGGATCTAAATAATCTATTGGCATATATAGAGTACGGTGATACTGCTGACCCGGCAGCAGCTACAGCTACTGGAGATGCGGAAGGTGGTGCTGTTGCGGCAGGAGGGGGCATTCCTAATGAATACTTGACCATCATTTTGGGTGTACTAGTAGTAGTACTTCTTTTGATTTTGATCGTATTGGGACTCATCATCTCTGTATTGACCAAATACCTTGCAAAACAGGATTTGGATGAAGACGACAAAGAGTTTGTCTCTCAGAAAACTAACTTAGGTAAAGTATTTAAGAGCGATATGTTCGTGGTTATAGTCACTGCTTTGGTGGTGGCATTGGTAGCTAAAACTGCTTTGGACGGACTTTATTCCGTAGGTGTACAGCAGGGCTATGCTCCTGAGCAGCCGATTGCTTACTCACACGCTCTTCACGCAGGTACGCTAGAGATCGAATGTCAGTATTGCCATACCGGTGTTGAGCTAGGGAAATCTGCAAATATTCCTTCTGCAAATATCTGTATGAACTGTCACACACACGTGCAGAATGTACAAGGAGCTGAAGGCGTTTCTCCGGAAATTCAGAAAATATATGATGCGGTTGATAACAACCAGCCGATCGAGTGGGTAAGAGTACATAACCTTCCAGATTTGGCGTATTTCAATCACTCTCAGCACGTTGTAGTAGGTGAAGTGGAATGTCAAACTTGCCATGGCCCTATTCAGGAAATGGAAGTTGTTGGACAGCATAGCGCACTTACTATGGGCTGGTGTATCGACTGTCACAGACAGACTGAGATCACCACGGAAGGCAATGCCTACTATGATAAGTTGGTTCAGATTCACTCTGACTCCAAAGATGCCTTGAAAGTGAAAGACATCGGAGGTTTGGAGTGTGCTAAGTGCCACTATTAATTCATTATTCTTTTCGCAAATTCATTCTTATATCATAAAATGAAGGAAAATAAAAAAACGTACTGGAAAGGGCTTGAGCAGCTCAATAACGATCCAGAGTTTGTAAAGAACGCTGACAGGGAATTCCCTGAGCTTCCTTCTACACTCAACGAAGAGGGTAGTGCTTCCAGAAGAGACTTTCTGAAAGTAATGGGTTTCAGCCTAGCAGCAGCCTCTTTGGCTGCATGTGAGGCGCCTGTAAGAAAGATGATCCCTTATGTGAACAAGCCGGTTGATATCAACCCATCTGTTCCTAACTATTATGCATCTACCTATGCTACTGGTGGGGATTACGCTTCTATTGTAGTTAAGACAAGAGAAGGTCGTCCTATCAAAATTGACGGAAACGAACTTTCCCCTATTAATAAAGGAAAAGTGAATGCGATTGTCGAAGGGTCTATCCTTTCTCTTTATGATAAAGAGAGAATAGCAGGGCCTTACAGTGGAGGTCAGCTTTCTGACTGGAAAACTGTAGACGCGCAAGCAAAATCTGCTTTGGCTTCTGCAGGAGCTGTGAAAATCGTAGCAAACACGATTATTTCACCTTCTACTTTGAAGGCTATTCAGCAATTCGCTGATGCTAATGGAAATGTAGAAGTAATCATGTATGACCCACTTTCTAACTACGGTATTACTAAGGCTGCAGAAACGTATTATGGTTCAGCAGTACTTCCTTCCTATTCATTTGACAAAGCAAAAACAATCGTATCCTTCGGAGCTGACTTCTTAGGATCTTGGATTTCTCCTATTGAATTTGCTCGCCAATACGCTCAAACAAGAAAAATCAGCAAAGAGAAGCCTGAAATGTCTAGACATTATCAGTTTGAATCTACCTTGTCTCTTGCTGGTGCAAATGCTGATTACAGAACTCCAATCAGAGCTTCCCAAAGCGGGTTGGCGGTTCTTGCGTTATATAATGCGATTGCCAAGAAAGCTGGGGCAGCTACCGTTTCAGCTCCGGCAGTTGAGATTGCTCATCTAGAAAAAGCTGCCGCTGACCTTTGGGCCAGCAAAAGTGCTTCTCTTGTAGTTTCTGGATCAAATGATCCGAATGTACAAGTTGTCATCAATGCGATCAATGAATTGCTTGGAAGTAACGGTACTACAGTAGATTTCGCAAATGTAGCTCACTACAGAAAAGGCGATGATGCCAAAATGAATCAGTTTGTAACTGATTTGAATGCAGGAAGAGTTGGTGGAGTTATTTTCTACAACTGTAATCCAGTATATGATTTTGCGAGAGGCGCGGAAATCGCCGCTGGTATTGCAAAAGCAAAAGTGAGTATTTCTACTAATGGTACATTGGATGAGACTTCATCTTTGGTGCAAATAGTAGCTCCAGATCATCACTTCTTAGAGTCTTGGAATGATTTCGAACCAAAGAAAGGTCATTTCTCTTTGGCGCAGCCTACGATTTCTCCGCTTTTTGATACAAGACAAGCACAAGAATCTTTCTTGGTTTGGGCTGGTGATACTACCTCTTATTACGATTTTCTTCAGGCTAACTGGCAGGGTGGCTTATTTACGCAGGTTGAAACGAGTGGTACTTTCCAAGAATTCTGGGATCAGACCTTATACAATGGAGTACTAGCTATCAATTCTACTTCTGAGGCTTTGGCTCCAGTTGGAGATGTAAGTGCTGCTGCTTCTGCGGTATCTAAAGCTTACTCTGCTGACAACGCTTCTGCTGAATTAGTGATTTATACTAAAGTAGGTATCGGTAACGGTGCTTATGCAAATGTTCCATGGCTACAGGAATTGTCAGATCCTATCTCTAAGGCAACTTGGGATAACTACCTGACAGTAACTCAGAAATGGGCTTCTGAAAATGGAGTGACTCAATCTGAGGAGCATACTAGCAAAGCTTCTATCACAGTAAATGGTAAATCCTTGATCGTTCCGATCTTGATTCAGCCAGGTCAGGCAGAAGGTACCTTTGGGTTGGCTGTAGGATACGGTAGAACTAAGGCCGGTCGTGTCGCTAATGGCGTGGGTGTGAATGCTTACGAATTACTTGATGCTTCCAAAGGCTTTGTCAATTTTGATATTACTTCAGGCGTAGAGGTTTCTGCTACCGGAGATTCTTATAAAATTGCACGTACTCAAACCCACCAGACTTTCATGGGGCGTGAAAACGTCATCCAGGAATCTGTTTTGAGCGAGTATCAGAAAGATGCTTCAGCAGGCAGATCTCATCCTCAGATTTACAAGGATGGTGAATTTGTAAAACCATCTAAAATATCTCTTTGGTCAGGCCACCAATATTCTCAGCATCACTGGGGACTAGCTATCGATATGAATTCATGTATCGGTTGTTCTGCTTGTTCTGTTGCTTGTCAGGTTGAAAACAACGTGGCTGTAGTAGGTAAGCAGGAAGTATTGAACAGAAGAGAAATGGCTTGGATCAGAATCGATCGCTACTATTCTTCTGATGCTCCAGCCGATGATTTGAGTGCAATGGAAGTTGCTTCCAGCAATCCAGAGGTTACTTTCCAGCCGATGATGTGTCAGCAGTGTAACAACGCTCCATGTGAGACTGTTTGTCCTGTTGCTGCAACTACCCACTCTTCTGAGGGACTAAACCAAATGACATACAACAGATGTATTGGTACAAGGTATTGTGCAAACAACTGTCCGTATAAAGTACGTCGATTCAACTGGTTCAAATACCACGATAACAAAGACTTCGCAGGAGTCAATGTCGCTCAAAACGATGATTTGGGTAAAATGGTCTTGAATCCAGACGTAACCGTTCGTGCTCGTGGTGTGATGGAAAAATGCTCCATGTGTGTGCAAAGAATTCAAGCTGGTAAGCTAGAGGCTAAGCGTGAGAAGCGTAAAGTGAAAGATGGTGACATCAATGTAGCTTGTGCTGTAGCATGTCCTACCGATGCTTTGGTATTCGGAGACTTGAATGACTCGAATTCTAAGGTTTCTCAGCTTCTCAAAATTGAGGAGAATACTACTTCAGCATTGAAAGAAGTGAATGAGGAGAGAGCATACCATGTATTGGAAGAGATCAACGTGAGTCCAAACGTTTGGTACTTTACCAAAATCAGAAATAAAGACTTAAACGAAGCGTAATCAAAATTTTATAAACTATGCAGGTTACTTCATCCGTACGCGAGCCGTTAGTTACCGGGGGTAAAACCTACCATGATGTGACGCATGACGTGTCACGACATGTAGAGGCAAAACCAAATATCAGGTGGTTTCTAGCTTTCCTTACGTCTGCCGGTGTTTTGGCTTTGGGATCTATTGCTGTTGTTGCCACCGTTTGGGAAGGCATTGGTATGTGGGGACTAAACAAAACCGTAGGCTGGGCTTGGGATATCACCAACTTCGTTTGGTGGGTAGGTATTGGTCACGCTGGTACACTTATCTCAGCAGTATTATTACTTTTCAGACAGAAATGGAGAACCTCCATCAACCGTGCTGCAGAAGCGATGACTATTTTCGCTGTAATTTGTGCCGCTATGTTCCCGGTTCTTCACATGGGCCGTCCATGGCTAGGAGCTTATTGGGCACTTCCACTTCCAAACGTTTTTGGATCACTTTGGGTAAACTTTAACTCCCCTCTTCTTTGGGACGTGTTTGCGATATCGACTTACTTCTCTGTATCACTAGTATTCTGGTACATTGGTTTGATTCCTGATTTCGCTACCATTAGAGATAGAGCTACTGGATTAAGAAAAATTATTTACGGAGCACTTTCATTTGGATGGGATGGCGCTGCAAAATCTTGGAGCAGATACGAATCAGTTTCATTGATCCTTGCAGGTTTGGCTACTCCACTTGTACTTTCTGTACACACGATTGTATCCTTTGACTTTGCGACTTCAGTAATACCAGGATGGCACACGACTATCTTCCCTCCATACTTCGTGGCAGGTGCGATTTTCTCTGGTTTCGCCATGGTATTGACGCTGATGATTGTAACGCGTAAAGTCTATAAACTGGAAGATTACATTACAATGGGTCACATCGAATTGATGAATATTGTAATTATCATCACGGGTTCTATCGTAGGTATTGCTTACATCACCGAATTCTTCATCGCCTGGTATTCAGGAGTAGAAGCAGAGCAGTATGCATTCATCAACCGTGCAACTGGTCCTTACTGGTGGGCATACTGGTCAATGATGACCTGTAACGTAATATCTCCACAGCTTTTCTGGTTTAAGAAAATCCGTACTTCTATCGTAGCGACATTTGCTTTGTCTATCGTAGTGAATATCGGTATGTGGTTTGAAAGATTTGTAATTATCGTAACCTCACTACACAGAGATTATCTTCCATCTTCTTGGGCGATGTTTTACCCAACTTGGGCTGATGTCGGAGTTTACCTATTCACATTTGGTTTGTTCTTCACCCTGTTCTTCTTGTTTGCCAAATTCTTCCCGGTAATCAACATGGCAGAAGTGAAATCTGTATTGAAGTCTTCATCTGATAAAGTGCACAAATAATCATGGAAAGAGATACACATTTTGTTACTGGAGTTTATGAAGACGAGGATGTATTGCTACAGGCGATCACCAAAGTAAGGTCTTCAGGTATTAAAATCCATGAGGTCTATTCCCCCTATCCTGTTCACGGGATAGATGATTACCTGGGGTATAAAAGAAGCAAGTTGCCGATCGCTGCCTTCTTATTCGGATTGCTAGGAACTACATTGGCTTTGACCATGCAGTTCTACATGATGAAATTTGACTGGCCAATGATCATTGGTGGTAAGGATTACGGTGCTTTCCCGGATTTCATCCCGGTTACCTTCGAGTTGACTGTATTATTGGCATCATTCGGTATGGTAGGCGTATTTATGGTGAGTACAAACTTGAAGCCTTGGGCCCAGCCTAGAATCTTCGATTTGAGAATTACTGATGATAAGCACGTAATGGCAATTGATATAGCAAACAATTCAGCTATGGAATTGGCCAAGATTGAAGAGATATTGAAATCGTCTGGAGCATCAGAGGTTAATAAAAAAAGTTTTGAATAGTAAATCTGGAAATATGAAGATTGCTAAGACACTAAGTATTTTAGGGATTGCAGTAGCTGGGATTACCCTAGCAGGCTGTAGAGCCGGAGGCGAAAATCAAGGCTTAGAATATGCCCCTCAGATGTATCACTCGGTAGCGTACGAACCTTTGACTCAGATCATGGATTCGGAAACTAAGGGAGACCTGATTTCTACCCGAGAAGATGGTAAAGGCGAATATTTCAATAGTAACATTAACAACCCTCACAACATGAATATGCGTGAGCCAGTTGCTAACACGGTTCCTAGAAATAAGCAAGGATATTTGCCATATCGCTACAAGGCTTTTGAAATAGAAGAAGCTGGAACATCAATGAAAAACCCTATCGAACTTTCAGATGAAGTTTTGACTGAGGGTAAAAGGTTGTACCAACTATATTGTACTCCATGTCATGGAACAGGTGGTCAAGGAGATGGTAAAGTAGGAGCAATTATAGGTGGTGTGGCTAACTTAACAGGTGGCGCCTATGTGGGTCTTTCTGAAGGACATATTTACCATGTTATCACCAAAGGAAAAGGAAGAATGGGAGCTCACGGTTCTCAGATCACTCCAGAAAATAGATGGAAAATTGTTCACTATGTGAAACAAGAACTCCAGGGAGGTCAGAATGCTGATAATGCAACAGCAACGACGGAAGTTGTAGCTGAAGCTGACCAAGATGTATCACAAGTAGAAACTCCAGCTAATTAATTATGGCTCACGACGTACAACACTATAATCTGGATCAAAAATTTGATTTCACAGCAGCGACAAAAAAGTCTGTTTTTACAGTTTTGGGTATCGGTGCAGCATTGCTAGTAATAGGTATCCTAATGGCAATGTTTGGTGGAGGTCATGGCGAAGCGGCAGAAGCTGAAGGCCATGCTTTTCATTGGTATGAGCGCCTATACGCTAATCTTTGGATCAATAATGTTTATTTCACTGGTATAGCGATTATTGGCGTATTCTTTTTTGCAATTCAATATGCTGCACAGGCCGGTTGGTCAACAGCTATTATTCGAGTAATGCTTTCATTAGGTAATTGGCTGCCAATTGCTGGTGTATTAATGATCGTTACTTTCTTCGTAGCTAATCATGATTTGTTCCACTGGACTCATGCTTACTTATTTGATAAGGCTTCTCCAGAATATGATCATATCATAGACGGCAAAGGATCGTTCTTCTATTGGCCTATGGCTAAAGGAACATTCCCTGTTTTCTATATCTTTAGAATGGTCTTGTTTTTTGGGTTCTGGGTGTTCTTTTTCAAGAAATTTCAGCAATTCACCTACAATGAGGATATCATCGGAGGGACTTCTTCCTGGTATAAGATCAGAAGCTGGTCAGCATTCTTCCTTATTTTCTTTGCAGTTTCATCTTCTATCTCTGCATGGGATTGGGTGATGTCAATTGACACGCACTGGTTCTCTACGCTATTTGGATGGTATGTATTTGCCTCTTGGTTTGTAGCCGGACTATCAACGATTACTTTGCTTGTCATCTTTTTGAAAAGTCAAGGATTACTTGAAATGGTCAATGAAAACCATGTTCATGACTTAGGTAAATTCATCTTTGGCTTTACCATTTTCTGGACCTACTTATGGTTCTCTCAGTTCTTGTTGATCTATTATGCCAACATTCCTGAAGAAACAGTTTACTTCATTGAAAGATTGTCGAGTGATATTTATGGTCCTTTCATATTTGTAAACTTAGGTCTAAACTTTGTCCTTCCTTTCTTGTTATTAATGACAAGGGATTCTAAAAGACATGGAGTTTTCTTGAAATTAGTTTGTGCCTTAATCATCGCTGGACATTGGGTTGATTTCTTCCTTATGGTTCAGCCTGGCACATTAGGACATAATGGTGGAGTTGGGTTTATGGAAGTAGGTATGTTCTTGGTTTATGGAGCTGCCTTCACCTTCGTAATTCTTTCTAGTTTGGCAAAAGGGAATTTGGTTCCTAAAAACCATCCAATGCTTGAAGAAAGCTATAATCATCACATTTAATAACAGCCGAAATAACTAAGGTATGTACGGATTTCTGATTGGAGTAGGGGTTCTTTTGATATTTTCCATAATATGGATGGTATATCGAATCCAAACATTAGTCTCAGTTGTAAAAGGATCTGATAAAAAGATCGCTTCAGGGAGTAATAAGGTTAACGCTATTTTATTTATCGTTTTCTTGTTAGGTGGCGGAATTTTGATGTTCTGGTATTCTATCAAAGAATTTGACAATTATCAGTTGCCAGTTGCTTCCGAGCATGGCGTTATTACTGATTCTTTGTTCTGGTGGTCAATGGGTGTCACTGGGATAGTTTTCTTGATCACTCATATCCTACTATTTATTTTCCCTTATAAATATCAGTATAGTGAGAAGCGTAAAGCATCCTTCTACCCTGACAATAACAAGCTTGAGATTATCTGGACAGTTGTTCCGGCTATCGTTCTTGCAGGCTTAGTTATTTCTGGTTGGGTAGCATGGTCAGATATCACTGCGCCAGCTCCTGAGAACGCACACACTGTTGAAATCATGGGGTATCAGTTTGCTTGGGAGGTTAGATATCCAGGTAAAGATCAAGTATTAGGTGATTACGATTACCGATTGATTTCTGCTACGAATTCACATGGTGTCGATTTCTCAGATAAGAATTCTGTTGATGATTTCCCATCTCCAGTAGTGGTAATACCTAAAGGAGAGCCAGTACTTTTCAAAATCAGAGCTAGAGATGTTCTTCACTCTGTATTTGCTCCACACATGAGATTGAAAATGGACGCAGTACCTGGAATGCCTACTCGTTTTTGGTTTGTACCTACTAAGACTACTGCTGAAATGAGAGAAGAGACTGGTAATCCTGATTTCAATTATGAGATCGCTTGTACTGAGATATGTGGAAGAGGTCATTTCTCAATGAGAAAAGTAATAGAGGTAGTAGAGCCTGAGGCTTATCAAAAGTGGTATGCAGAGCAGAGATCTTTTATCCAGATGAATCCAGCTTTAGCTACTGGAGTTCCAGCGGATGCAAAAGAAGTAGCAGAAGTTCAATTAACTGAAAAGTAACAAACAAAATTATAGATTATGTCAACAGCATCTGTCGCAAATCATGACGCAGCTCACGATCACCACGATCATGAGCACCATGATAATTTTGTAACCAAATATATTTTCTCTCAAGATCACAAGATGATCGCAAAACAATACTTAGTTACTGGTATGTTTTGGGCTCTTATCGGTGGACTTCTTTCTATCCTATTTAGATTACAACTAGGTTTTCCAGATATGGATATGTCTTTCCTTCGTCCTATACTGGGTGGATGGATAGATGAAGCAGGGAAATTGGATCCTACGTTCTACCTAGCTCTGGTCACTATGCACGGTACCATCATGGTATTCTTTGTTTTGACTGCAGGTCTGAGTGGTACATTTTCCAACTTCTTGATACCATTACAAATTGGAGCTAGAGATATGGCTTCAGGATTTATGAATATGATTTCCTACTGGTTGTTTTTCATTTCCGGTGTGATCATGTTTATTTCTCTTTTCTTAAAAACAGGGCCTGCTGCTGGTGGTTGGGTGGTTTATCCGCCTCTTTCTGCATTGGAGCAAGCTATTCCTGGATCTGGATTGGGAATGACCTTATGGTTGGTAGCAATGACTTTCTTTATTGCTTCTTCTCTAATGGGAGGTATCAATTACATCACTACAGTAATTAACCTGAGAACAAAGGGGATGTCTTTTTCAAAGCTTCCTTTGACTATTTGGGCTTTCTTCTTGACAGCCGTAATCGGTCTATTGTCCTTCCCAGTTTTATTTGCTGCTGCTTTATTATTAGTATTTGATAGAAGCTTTGGTACTTCATTCTACCTTTCTGATATCTATATCGGTGGGGAAGCACTTCCAAATACAGGTGGTAGCCCAGTATTGTATCAGCATTTATTCTGGTTCTTAGGTCACCCTGAGGTTTACATTGTATTGCTTCCTGCATTGGGTATTACTTCTGAAGTAATCGCTACCAATTCAAGAAAGCCAATCTTCGGATATAAAGCGATGATTATATCCTTGCTTGGTATTACAGTACTTTCTTTCGTAGTATGGGCTCACCATATGTTCGTGTCAGGTATGAATCCTTTCCTAGGATCGATCTTTATGTTCCTGACTTTGATCATTGCGGTGCCTTCAGCGGTAAAAGTATTCAACTACTTGACTACGCTTTGGAGAGGTAACTTGATCTTCACTCCAGCGATGTTGTTCTCGATTGGTCTAGTTTCCTTCTTTATCTCTGGTGGTTTGACAGGTATTTTCCTTGGAAACTCAGCTATTGATATTCAGCTTCACGATACGTATTTCGTAGTAGCTCACTTCCACTTGGTGATGGGTTCTGCTTCCTTCTTTGGAATGATCGCAGGTGTTTACCACTGGTTCCCTAAGATGTTTGGCAGAATGATGGATGCTAAATTGGGCTATGTACACTTCTGGATCACATTTGTAGGAGTATACATGGTTTTCTTCCCTATGCACTACATTGGTATTGCTGGCTTCCCTAGAAGATACTACAGCTGGACAAACTTTGAGTTTGCCAATATGTATACTGATTTGAACATGTTTGTGTCTGTAGCTGCGATCATCACTTTCGGTGCTCAGTTCATATTCTTGTTCAACTTCTTCTACTCTATGTATAGAGGTAGAAAAGCTTCTGAGAATCCATGGAGATCCAATACGCTAGAGTGGACCACTCCTATAGAACCAGGTCACGGAAACTGGCCAGGTGAAATCCCTGCGGTTTACAGATGGCCATATGATTACTCTAAGCCAGGTGCTGAAGAGGATTTTATACCTCAGACTGTTCCGCTTTCAGCTACTCCTGAGTCCAATCTTCCTCATGAGCAGGAATTGGTTAAAGTGGAGTTGGAAATTATGAAGGAAGAGGAGGAAGTGTTGGTCTCAAATGAAACAAGTCACTAATAAATCAATAAACAGCTTTCGTCGTGTAAATTTAATCACGGTGATAGCTGTTTATATACTGATTCTTATTGGAGGGATAGTTAGGAGTACAGGTTCTGGAATGGGCTGTCCCGATTGGCCAAAATGCTTTGGCAGTGTGATTCCTCCAACGAGTGTGGATCAATTACCTTCAAATTATCAGGAGATTTATCTCAATAAAAGATTAGCCAAGAACGAAAGGTTCGTGGCAACACTTGAAAAATTAGGATTCTCTGAAAAGGCCGAGGAAATAGCAAATGATAAATCCATTCTGATCGAAGAGGAATTTAATGCAGTTAAAACTTGGATTGAATACCTCAATAGATTAGCTGGAGTCGTTATTGGACTTCTGATAATCTTTACTGTTTGGAAATCATTTTCACTCAGAAAGGCTGATCAATGGGTACCAATATTATCTGTTTTCAATCTAGTCTTGGTAATTTTCATCGGGTGGATCGGTTCCATTGTAGTTTCTACTAATTTGCTGCATTGGATGATCACTTTCCACATGATGTTGGCATTGCTACTCGTTTCACTTTTAATCTATGTTTATCACAGATCAGGTAAGTTGATAATGAGTAAAAGTGTGAAAATGAATGTGCCAAGACGAATTGAGCGTGTGCTATTCATAGGTACTGTATTAATGGTGGTTCAGATTGTTCTAGGCACTCAGGTAAGAGAGCAGATAGATGTTATCTCTTCTTCTTTAGGCAATATGCTTAGAGATGAGTGGATAGGAAGAGTGGGGTTAAATTTCCTTATTCATAGATCCTTCTCATTAGTTCTACTTGGTATCCATGTATTGTACTTCTTCTGGGCATTTAAATATACTCTAAGAAGGTCTCAAGTGAATCTTTGGTCTCAGGTCTTGATGATTCTGATTATACTGGAAGTAGCTACAGGAATGGGAATGGCCTACTTTGGTATTCCAGCATTTCTTCAGCCAATCCATCTCTTATTAGGTTCTTTGATTATAGGAGTGCAAGTTTTCTTACTTCTTGAAATCAAAGAAAATATACAGTTTCGATTAAATACAAATTGATCATGAGGACAGTTGCAGTGACTGACCATATTAGTAGTTTAGTGATAAGCAAGTTTAGAGCTTACGCTGAGTTGATTAAATTAAGGCTTTCAGCCTTAGTTACCTTCTCTGCTGTATTTGGTTATATTCTTGGCGATCGTGGCGTTAGTTTCGGATGGTCTGGCTTTCTAGGTTTGGCCATTGGTGGTTTCTTGATTAGTGGTGCTTCCTGTGCTGCAAACGAAATCTTGGAGCGTGATCTGGATAAGCTGATGAAGCGTACTCAAAATCGTCCACTTCCTTTAAAACTTATTTCGCTTCAAGAAGCTCTTTGGGTTACTTCATTTGTAGCAGTAATAGGCGTAGGGTTGCTCTGGTACTTTACTAATCCGCTGACCACTTGGCTAGGTGTATTGAGTATGGTGCTCTACGTATTTGTCTATACTCCGTTGAAAAGGGTAGGACCTATTGCTGTCTTCGTTGGTGCTATTCCTGGTGCGTTACCTCCGCTTTTAGGATGGACTGCTGCCACGGGTTCTATTACCCATGAAGCTTTGATTATTTTCGGGATTCAATTTATCTGGCAATTTCCTCACTTCTGGGCGATCGCTTGGGTTGGAGATGAAGATTACAAAGCAGCAGGTTTCAAACTTCTACCAAGTGGTGGAGGAAAAGATCTCAATACTGCTATTCAAATAATGATTTATACGCTCTTTTTGTTGCCATTGGGTTTGCTGCCAAGCTATTTTGGACTTACTGGAATGACTTCAGGAATCGTCGCTACTGTTTGTGGCGTGTTGTTTTTGGCACAGACTTTCTCCTTAATGAAAGATTGTTCCCGCAAATCAGCTTTACGAATAATGTTTGGTTCCTTTTTGTATTTGCCAATAGTGCAAATCGCTTACCTATTAGATAAATTACCCTAATCATGGAAAAGGAACTTAAATACGTAGATATGGTAGAGCAGCCTATCGCGATGCATCCAAAAAAGTTTGCATTATGGCTGTTCTTAGTGACTGTGGTAATGATTTTTGCTGCACTCACCAGTGCTTATATAGTTCGACAATCTGAGGGAAATTGGTTAGAATATGATCTCCCTACTATTTTCTGGTACAGTTCAGGAATAGTAGTACTCAGTAGCCTTTTCCTTCAATATGCTTATTCAGCAGCAAAAAAAGATAATCTTGTAGGGCTTAGGTCAGGTCTCAGTTTGGCAGTATTGTTTGGCGTTGCATTTCTAGTAAGCCAATGGTACAGTTGGGTAGCGCTAGTTGATGAAAACGTGTTTTTCGTTGGCAACCCTTCGGGATCATTTCTTTACGTATTCACGGGATTGCATGCTGTTCACTTAATCAGCGGTGTGATATTTCTGATTATTGTATTAATTTCGACCTATAGATATAAAGTGCACTCCAAGTCTATGGATACACTTGAAATGGCAACTACTTTCTGGCATTTTCTAGCTGCATTGTGGTTATATCTATTTATGTTTTTGCTTTTGAATCATTAAAATAAACCAAGTACAAATCAATATCTTATGTCTGCGCATTCTACTGCTATAGGAGTAAGCTCGAAAAGAGGCGTTTGGGGAGGTGGTAATGAACCTCTCAAAGCTAGCTATGGAAAACTCATGATGTGGTTTTTCCTTCTTTCGGATATCTTTACTTTTGCCGCTTTTTTGATTACCTACATTGCTATCCGAGTAAGTTATCCTGCTTATGGCGGACCTGCCACGGAGTTTGTTGGTTCTAATGAGTACTGGCCAATACCAGAATTGGTATTTGATGCTATTCCATTTGTACATGGAGTCCATGCTCCACTAGTATTTGTAGGTTTGATGACCTTCATTTTGATCGCAAGTTCTGTTACTATGGTATTGGCTGTAGAGGCAGGTCACAGAAATGATAGAAATGACGTAGTGAAATGGATGCTTTGGACTTTGGTAGGAGGTATTACATTCTTGAGCTGCCAAGCATGGGAATGGAATCACTTTATTCATGGATCTGAAGGTGGTGCAGTGCTGAATTATATCAATGGAATTAGCCAGAATGTAACTGAGACAGTATTTGGGGCAAATCTACTGGTCAATGAATATGGTCCAGCATCCTTTGCCAATCTGTTCTTCTTCATCACTGGTTTCCACGGATTCCACGTTACGATAGGTGTTATTCTACTATTCATGGTATTCTATCAGGCTGCTGTGGGAGTATATGATAGAAGAGGTCATTATGAAATGGTTGAGAAAATCGGTTTGTACTGGCACTTTGTCGACCTTGTTTGGGTCTTTGTATTTACTTTATTCTACCTGATCTAACCTGTAAAAATTAGAATTATGGATATTCAAGAAAATAAATCTACGCTTAACGTAGTTCCTAGGAACAGTGAGAAAATCAAAAAGATAGGAAAGACTGCTTTGATTTTGGCGCTGATAACAGGTGCTGAGTTCATCATGGCCTTTACAATGCCGAGAGGAATTATCCTTTATGTGTTGTTCATGGTTTTGACAGTATGGAAGGCAAAATATATCATGATGGAATTCATGCACTTGGGTGACGAGGTGAAGCCTTTAATTTATTCTATTTTGATCCCTATCGTTTTCTTGTTCTGGCTGATAATAGTTCTTGTTAAAGAAGGATCAGACATTTTCAACATGCGTTGGTTTTAATCTGAGGTTAAAAAGATATTTTAAAAGGAAGGTTGAAGTGAGAAACTTTGGCCTTCCTTTTTTGTTAAAGCACTAGTATGAGAAGTTTACGTTTATTGCAAGGGATGGTACTGGTGTGCATCCTCTTGGTGCCAATTTTGATATTTCTTTTTCTAAAAGGTTTTGGGAGCAATTCGTATGATATTCCTGTCTTTTTTGAAAAAGGAGTGGACAATCCATTTCAAGAATGTCCAGTTGCAGATACTACTCAGCATTATATTCCTGAGTTCACCTTTACTAATCAAGAGGGTGATAAAGTAGGTAGATCAGATATGGAAGGGAAATTGACAATAGTTGATTTTTTCTTTACCTCTTGTCCAAGTATCTGTCCTAAGATGTCTGCTGAGATGGAGCGAGTAAATGACATGTTTAGAGATGAAGACAAAGTTCAGATTATGTCAATTAGTATAGACCCTACTTATGATACTCCGGAAATCTTGCGGGAATATGCTGAAGAACATAAAGCGGTGGCTGGCAAGTGGGATTTCCTTACCGGTGGAGTTCAGGAAACCTACGACCTAGCCAAATGCGGCTTTATCATTCCTACTGTTGATGGGATGGGAGTTCCGGATGACTTTGTTCATAGTGACAAGTTTATGCTGATAGATGAGTTGGGTCGGATTCGTGGATATTACAGTGGAACCACACGTGAAGAAGTAGATTTATTGATGTTAGAGACTAAAGTGTTATTACATGCAAGCGAAGGAGAATAGTTTGTTAGAAAATGAAGGGAAAGTTAAAGGCTGGATTATTGCCATTTCTATAATTATTCCTCTGGCTGTGGCGGTACTTATATTTATGCCCTCTAAAATTAATTTGGGGGCAGAATGGGTTTACTTCCTTCCTCATCTAAACGCCGTTATGAATACTGCAGCAACCTTTGCTTTGATTGCAGGATTTGTATTTATCAAAAAAGGAAATGTCCCTTATCACAGGGCATCAATGACTGTGGCTTTTGTACTGGGAGCCATATTTTTGGTTTCTTATGTGATTTATCACGCAGCCGCTGAGAGCACTTCATTTGGAGGGGAAGGATCAATACGAGGCATTTATTTCTTCCTTTTAATTACTCATATTATTCTGGCAGCTGTCGCTCTTTTCCCTATCCTCTTTGCATATTACTATGGGTATACTGATCAGCGTGTGAAGCACAGAAAAGTTGTTAAATTTGCCTATCCGATCTGGCTTTATGTAACTGTCACCGGTGTGATTGTTTACTTGATGATCAGTCCTTATTATCTACATTAAAAAACCTGCGTTTATTTTCATTCGTAGGAATTAATATGAAAAAAGCTCTTAAAATAGGATTTCTTTCAATCATAGCTTTGCTGTTCCATACTGCAACTTATGCTCAGTGTGCCATGTGTCGCGCATCAGTAGAAAATAATGTGAGTAATGGAGATACTAGTGTAGCAGCTGGTCTTAATCTTGGGATTATGTATTTGTTTGTAATGCCCTACCTAATTGCAATGGTGCTAGGGTATTTCTGGTATCGAAATGCTAAGAAAAGAAAAGCTAAAATTGCCATGCACTAAACGAATAGAATAGCAAAGTTTGATCAGAGACTTTGCTTTTTTTATTTTACATCTAAATGAAGCATGATTCCCGCCGCCTGATCATCTTGATCAGTATTTTCTCTCTTCTTGCAGTGTTGATATTGAATTTCTTTTTCTTTCAGAAAAGCGATCAGGATACGTATTTGCAGGCTTTACAGGATCGGATTCAGGCTGTTGACAAAGAATTTGATGAGGATTTCATACAGATTCTAATGGATGTAAGACCAGATGATACGTTAAGTTTTGGTCAAATCAGTACTCCAGTCCATAAACATCCTTTTTTTATTTTAAGTCCTGAGAAAGAGCTCTTGTTCTGGTCGGACTTCACGTTAGCGCTGGATTTTTCGCAAGTTGATCTTACTAAAGAATACCAGTTGTTGGAGGATCCTTATGGTACTCTCATGCTGAAGATAAGGAGCGTGAAAAGGAATGGAGCTGATTATGTAATGCTTCATGTGCTCCGCTTGATTTGGCCCGGAAACATTGAAAATAACTATCTGATTACAGGTCCAAACCCAGAGATCTTTGGGAATGGTAGATTCGAGCTCTTGACCACCCCTGAGGAAGGAGCTGCAATTGTTAAGAATCCTGCGGGAATACCACTTTTTGGAATCAATTTTCTTTTTGGTTACAGCCCGGCTGGCCGAGTTGTCAATCCTGCCATTCTAATCTTCTTTACCTCAGTATTTCTTCTTTATTTTCTATTAAGCTCTGATTTTGTACTGAGTAAGTGGAAGTCAGGAAGAAGGTGGCAGGCTATAGGCTACGCGATTTTTGTGCTAGGGACATTTAGATTTATGATGTTACTCCTGGATTTCCCAAGTAACTATCTCAATTTGTCCTTATTTGATTCAGCCAATTACGCCTCTTCTTGGTTCAATCCCAGCTTGGGAGATCTGTTGATCAACACGATTTGTGGGGTTTTGATCTTAGCGATGGTGATCTATCAGCTTGCTTCCAGAGTGATGCATGAAAAGATAAAAGTCCTAAAGACCAAGAATGAGTTCTTGGTGTTTTTCCTTTTCTCCTTCCTGGTTAGCTCTATAGGTTTGTACATGATCTGGTCACTCCCTCGGGACTTGATGACCAACTCGCAGTGGGCATTAGATATTAGCTCTATTCCCTCATTTGATTGGTTTAAAGGGATAAGTTTCTTTATGCTTTTCCTGTGGGGAGCAGTATATGTTTTGCTTTCGCTTACTATGTTTAGTTTGCTTTTGGAGGTCAATAAGCACAAAAAAGTATATTACAAATGGATTGCAATTGTAGGTCTTCCCATCGCTGCGGCCTTATTTTTCTTTAGCCTCTGGGGAGGTATTGTATGGCTTATCCATCTTATTTTCATAGTCATAATCATCCGACTTGAGCTTTTCAAAAATGCCTTTAAACTTGGATTAGATACCTTTCTCACCTTCTTTTTTGCATGTCTAGTGGCGGCAATTATTGGAGGGATAAGTACTTTTCAGACAGAAAAAAGTGAATTGATTCAATCGAAAAATCGCTTTGCAAATCAAAACCTAATTGAGAACGATGTAATGACCGAGTTTTTCTTGGGGGAAATATTCACACGGATCAAAAATGATTTGTTCATTCAGAATCGAATAGCAGATCCACTTTTCTCTAAAGACCCAATCGAAACCAAAATCAGGAGAATTTATCTGGATAATTACTTCGATCAGTTTGAAGTTCAAGTCAGGATTTTTTCTTCTTCAGGGCAACAAATCTTAGGTTCTACCAATTCGGAAAGCCTGAAAGATCTGCAGCTGGAATATATCAAAAGCGACTATGCGACTAGTGTAAAAGATCTGTACTTTATCCGCGGCAATGAATCGAACAAAGGGAATCGCTTCATAGCTTTTGTGCCAATGAGCAAAGAAGGATCATCGCTTGGTACAGTTTTTCTTGAGTTGAAACAGTTACGTGTTCAGCCTACCAGTGTCTATCCGAAATTGTTACTGGATAAGAAGTATAACGACAAGCTTGATCCTGTACTTTATGATTATGCCATTTTCAAGGAGGGTGAATTTATACGGAATTCAGGCTCCTTTAATTATCTCAATGTTGGGTTCAAACGTGCACTGAGCCGCAATGCCTTATTAACTGAAGGAGTCCATCAAAATGGATATCATCATTTCGGGATAAAAAACGGAGATGAGTTGATAATAGTCTCCTCAAAGAATATTTCCGTCGCTCACTTCTTTGGGAACATCTCGCTCTTCTTTGTGCTGTTTGTGATCATGACTTTCTTGGCTATTCTGATCAATACTTTGGTCACAGGAGTGAAGAACTTCGAATTCAATTACTCCACTAAGCTTCAGCTTTACCTTAATTTCGCCTTCTTTTTCCCAATCCTTATCATTAGCATTATTACGATTGGGCTGCTTGCCAATAGCTACCGTGATGACTTGGACCGACAATACATCCAAAAGGCAGCATTGATCAGAGGGAATCTTGGAAGCTTTCTCAATAATCAGAGCCTTGAAAATGTCGACAGTGATCAACTCAATGAGGAAGTAAATGAATTGGCAAACACCATTGCCAGTGATATCCATATTTATAGCACTGAAGGCAAACTGGAATCTACCAATCGCCCTAACATCTTTGATAAGAAAATTTTGGCTCCCTTAATTAATCCTAAAGCAATGGCTGAGATTGAAGAAATGGGGCAGTCTCAGTTTCTGGCTGAGGAGCAAATAGGGAAATTGCGGTACAAATCTGTGTATCTGTCGATTCCAGCAACAGCGAGTCAGCAGAATTTAGGGATTTTGGCAGTTCCATTCTTCGAGTCAGAAGCAGAATTAAACACCCTGATTGCAGATGTGCTAAGCAATATTTTCAATGCATTCGTGGTGATTTTCATTCTCTTTTTGTTTGTTTCCTATTTTGTCTCTACCAACCTCACCTTCCCTTTCAAGTTGCTGACGCAAAAGCTAAAAGCTACCAATTTGGAAGATAATGAACCCATGTATTGGGGTTCCAAAGATGAGATTGGGTTACTTGTGAATGAATACAACAACATGCTTTTTAAACTGGAAAGCTCCAAGAAAGTACTTGCTTCCACTGAGAAGGAATCTGCATGGCGGGAGATGGCTAAGCAAGTTGCGCATGAGATAAAAAATCCATTGACGCCAATGAAGCTCACCCTTCAGCACTTGATCAGGCTGCAAGATGCGGGAAGGTTAGACGATGCGGAAAAGCTAAAGAGATCATTGGAAACATTGATTCACCAAGTTGATGCACTTAGCGGAATAGCTTCCTCTTTCTCTACTTTTGCAAAAATGCCATTGCCAAATAATGAGTTGATGAACTTTAAAGCTGTGCTGAATAAAGTTTTGGAGCTCTTCAGCGGTGACCAGCAAGTTGATTTGATTTTTCAGGACGATTCTTTTACCGATGAAATTCCGATCTTAGGTGATGATAAACTTTTCGGAAGAGTGATTTCGAATCTAATTATTAACGGGATTCAGTCTGTCGAACCTGGAGTGAAGCCTGTAATTGGCATTTGGCTTTGGATGACAGAACAAGCCGTTTTCCTTGAGATTACGGATAATGGTAAAGGAATCACTGACGATCTGAAGGATAAAATTTTCATTCCTAATTTCTCTACCAAGTCCACAGGATCTGGATTAGGATTGGCTATCGCAAAAAGTGGTGTGGAAACAGCGGGCGGAAAAATCTGGTTTGAAACTGAGGTTGGAAAGGGCACTACATTCTATCTCACCTTTCCATTGATGGGATAATTCATCTTTTTAGTACCTTCCAATCAAAAGGCATTTCGGAGTGAATAATCGTATTGGGCTTCTTATCTGGGTATTATTGCTGGGCTTTGCTATATCTGTAAAAGCTCAGGAAAAATGCCGATGGGTACAGTCTGGAGATTTTATAGTGCCTACTGTTCCAGATTCACTTTCACTGTTAGAAGAAACCATTAGACTAGCAGATAAGGAAGGAAAGACTTATAAGTTCAATTACGATCTCAGTGCAAATAAGCTTCAAGTGCTTTTTGAAAATGACTCAAAGCCCGACTCACTTTTGCTTTGCTATCGGACTTTTTCTATACGTTTTGATCAGCCAGTTGCTCGTCGGACTTTACTGGTCGATTACGATTCCATGGCTCAGTTTAAAGATAATCGAATGGCAGAATTACCTGCATTTGACTTTCGTGAAGAGCTATTTCCCACGACAAATCTTTATAAATCCGGAAGTCTCACGCGGGGTATTTCCTTTGGGAATACCCAAAATGTTTTTGTCAACTCTGCACTTAACCTTCAGCTAGAAGGGGATATTTCTGAGAATTTAAAGATCCGTGCAAGCATCACCGATCAAAATGTACCTTTCCAACCTGAAGGAAACACACAGCAGATTCAGGACTTTGACAATGTGTTGATCGAGCTATATAACGATGACTTCAATTTGGCAGCTGGAGATGTGGTTTTGCAGCAGCGGGAGTCTGAGTTTTTAAGATATTACAAAAATGTACAAGGGCTCCAATTCACCTCCAAGTACAAAATGAGTGAAAAGTGGTCTGCAAGTTCTCAAGGTTTTGCTTCCATTGCCAAAGGGAAATTTGCTTCAATTCTACTTCCGATTTTGGAAGGAGTACTTGGTCCGTATCGAGTTAGCGGACCAAATAACGAGCGATTTGTGATCATCATGGCAAATTCTGAGCGTGTATTTCTAGATGGTAAACAGCTCAAGCGTGGTTTCAATGAAGACTATGTGATCGATTACAATCAGGCAGAAATCACTTTTACACCCAAAGTTCTGATCACGCAGTATTCCCGTGTTCGGGTAGATTTTGAATACGCCGAGCGGAATTATTCCCGATCTATCATCGGGGCAAATCATACTCAGACCAACGGGAAAGTCGATGTTTATTTGAATTATTATCAGGAAAAAGACAATCGTAACCGTCCTCTATTCACCGATTTTTCTCAGGGTGAATTGGGACTAATGGCTTCAGTGGGCGATAGTGCCAAACTGGCAAGAACTCCTCGGATCGATAGTGTCGCTTTTGATCAGAATCGGATTTTATACAAAAAGGTCACAGCGTTTGATGATCTGGGTAATCCTGTTGTTTATTATGAATATTCCAACGAACCTGAGTTGGCGCATTACGAATTAGGTTTTTCGCAAGTTGGCTCTGGACTTGGAGATTATCGCCGATCCAGCCAATTGTCAAATGGAACAGTCTATGAATATGTTCCTCGCTTAAATGGACAGCCACAGGGAGATTATTCGATTTTGTCCCAATTACCGCTTCCTGATAGCAAGCGAATGGTGACTGCGGGCAGCAGAATTAAGCTAAACGAACATGAGAAAGTTTATACGGAATTGGCGCTTTCTTCGGAAGATAAAAACCTTTTTTCTGAATTAGATGATGAAAATAATCAGGGGCTGGGAGTGAAGGTAGGTTTGCAATCTGAAGGTCGGGAATCCTCACTTTTCAAAGGCTATACGATGAAAGGCCAATCGGAATATGAATACAATTCTACCAATTTCAATTTTATAGATCGATTCCGATACATTGAGTTTGATCGGGATTGGGGGCTCAGCCAGCAAGCATTACAAAATCCAGCATCCGAGCAGTTTTTCCGCGCTGGGATTGGTTTTGAAAAAGATGCGCTAAATCACTTCGATTACCTTTTTTACCTGAGGAACAGGAAAAACGTACTAAATGGAACACAGCATACTGCAAATTGGAACCTTCAGTTAGGGTCCAAAATTCGGCTTAGGCAAGAGTTCTTTCGCTTGAATTCAACTCAGGATTCATTGAAATCTGACTGGACGAGGTATCTGGGTGATTTGAGTTATAATTCCAAAATTATTGTGCCCGGCTATCAATTTTCATTGGACCAAAATGCTTTGAAAAGTGCAGAAACGGATTCGGTGGTTAGTACTGCAATGAACTTTAAGCAGCATCTTATTTATTTGCGAAGCAACGATTCGCTGAGTTATTCATTTTTAGCAGATGCAGCTTGGCGTGAAGATAAAGCTCCAATGGCGGGAGAAATGGTCAATGATACAAGAGCTTTTACGTCCAATTTTACGTTCAGAAAGCAATGGACACAACATAGTTTAAGCAGTACGTTTACCTATCGGGAACTGGAATATTTGCAGCGCGATCTGCAGTCCGAACTCAATGTGATGGGCAAGCTTGACTATCAAGGGAGTTTGGGAAAAAATCTCATTAGAAATGAAATCAGCTATGCGATTGGCAATGGACGAGAATTGCAACGGGAGTTTGTGTTTTTGCCAGCGCCAAATGGTGATGGTACGCATACTTGGAGGGATGATAATGACGATGGCGTGCAGCAGCTGAATGAATTCTATATCGCCATCAACCCCGAGGAAAAGCAATACATTAAGATTTTTGTTCCTACGGATACCTACATTCAGGCGTACACTAGTATTTTGAATTACCGACTTCAGGCTAAATTCCCGGAATCTTGGAAGGAGTCGGGTGGGTTGCGAACATTTCTGCATAAGCTCTCCAATACAACAAGCCTGAGTGTGGAGAAGAAGGTGACTTCTGACGACTTTGTGGATCGGATCAATCCTTTTGTTGGCGGGATTAATCGCGAGGATATTTTGTCCATCCGCCAAGTAATTCGCTCTAGCTTTTTTTTCAATCGAGCTTCAGCAAAATACGGATTTGACCTTACTTATTTTGATTCCCAATTCAAGCAGTTGCTCTCTGGAGGTTTTGAGGATTTGATCCAGAAGGATTGGAAATTGAATACTCGATATAATTTCAATGGACAGACTACTTTGAGGATTTTGGCAGGAATAGGAACTCGGCTTTCTGCTTCTGACTTTTTGGATAATAGAAATTATGCCATCTCGCAAAATCAGATCGGACCTGAGTTTTCTTGGCAGCCAACTCCTTATTTTCGGACTACTGCTACTTATTCTTTCACTGGAAAAATCAACACTACAACTGTAGAATTCAAGGAAAAAGCGGAATTGCATCAAGTGGGACTGGATCTTCGTTTTGCACGAGCAGTGAAAACTACACTCACCGGAAATCTCAAGTTGATTCAAATCGATTACAATGGTGTAGCAAACTCTCCTGTGGGTTATGAAATGCTCCAAGCGCTGACGCCAGGGACAAATGTGACCTGGAATTTGAATTGGCTTCAGAAAATCGGGGAAGGGCTACAGCTGAATCTCGTGTATGAAGGAAGGAATTCACAGGGATTGGATCGGATAGTTCATGTAGGGAGAATGCAAGTTTCCGCTCTGTTTTGATAAAAAAATGTAACTTTGCTGATGTAAAATAGTTGTCATACTAACTATTAAACTACTAATCAAATGAGTAAAAGCATCCTGGTCACTGGAGGTACGAAAGGAATTGGAAGGGCGATCATCGAGCGCTTTGCAGCAGAAGGTTTTGATATTTTCACCTGTGCGAGAAATGCATCTGACTTAGCTGAGTTAAAGGCTAGTTTGGAAGCAAATTATCCTTCGATTAAAGTGCTGGCGATTCAGGCCGACCTTTCAGAGAAAAAAGAGGTTTCCAAATTTGTGGATGAAATTAAGGCTGAAGCAATACCTGATGTCTTGGTAAATAATACCGGAGTCTTTTTGCCGGGGGCAATTCACAATGAGCCAGAAGGGAATTTTGAATTGATGATGCAAACCAATTTGTATTCTGCTTATTACTTGACCCGTGGTTTTGTCAATGAAATGATCGATAGGAAATCAGGACATATTTTCACCATGGGGTCGGTTGCGGGATTAACTGCCTATCCAAATGGCGGAACCTATGCAGTCTCCAAATGGGCGATGCTTGGAATGACCAAATGCCTTCGCGAAGAATTAAAACCGCATCAGATTAAGGTGACTTCTATTCTGGCCGGTGCAACTTACACTTCGAGCTGGGAAGGTGTTGATTTGCCGATCGAGAGATTTATGAAAGCTGAGGATGTAGCTGAAAGTGTTTGGGCAGCTTATAACCTTTCACCGCGGTCTGTTGTTGAAGAACTAGTAATCCGACCTCAATTAGGAGATATATAAACCCATGGATACAAATATTAAATCTATAGATCAGCTTTATTGCGATAGCCTGACGAGTTACTCTAGGAGAAAGACTATCCCTGTGAAAATCGGTGACGTAATCATCGGAGGAGATAATCCTATCGTGGTGCAATCTATGACTACGGTGGACACCATGGATACCGAAGGCTCCATCGAGCAAAGTATACGGATGATCGAGGCTGGGTGTGAGCTAGTGAGAATCACTGCTCCAAGTATCAAGGAAGCGGAAAACTTGAAGCACATCAAGGATGGTCTTCGCAAAAGAGGTTACAATACACCACTTGTTGCTGATATCCACTTTACTCCGAATGCAGCAGAAGTGGCTGCTAGGATCGTAGAAAAAGTGCGGGTTAACCCTGGGAATTATGCGGATAAGAAAAAATTTGAAGTTTTAGAATATACCGACGAAACGTATCAGGAAGAGCTGGATCGTATTCGCGAGCGGTTTTTGCCTTTGGTGAAAATCTGTAAGGAACACGGCACAGCCATGAGAATTGGGACTAATCACGGTTCTCTTTCTGACCGGATCATGAGCAGATATGGCGATACTCCGCTGGGAATGGTGGAATCGGCACTGGAGTTTTTGAGGATTTGTGAGGACGAGAATTACTTTGATATCGTGATATCAATGAAGTCTTCCAATACCCAAGTGATGGTTCAGGCATATCGATTGTTGGTCGAGAAATTGGACGAAGGTGGGTTTAAACCATATCCCCTTCATCTTGGGGTGACAGAAGCGGGAGAAGCGGAAGACGGCAGAATCAAATCCGCAGTTGGAATTGGTACTTTGCTGGAAGATGGTTTGGGAGATACAGTTCGTGTATCCTTGACAGAAGATCCAGAGTTTGAAGCCCCGGTCGCCAAAGCATTGATAGATCGCTATTTGCACCGACAAGAACATGCAGAGATCAAAGCAATTCAGGAGTATCCAGTCAATCCATACGAGCATTTCAAGCGCCACAGTGCTGAGATATATAATTTTGGAGGGCAAAATGTTCCTCGAGTAATCACTGATATTTCCAAGATTGATAAGATCACTGAAAAGGAAATGAAGTCAGTTGGTCATTTCTATTTACCTGAATTGGATAAGTGGAAAATGAATGATCAGGGTTGTGACTTTGTCTATTCTGGTGCCAATCCAATTCCTTTTATGTTGCCAAATGGTATGAAGGAAATCCAGGATGCTGCGATTTGGACTACTGGTTCTGACCAGCAAAACAAATTCCCTCTTTACGATTTGGTGAGTTTCAATATTGCTGAGAAATTTCATGCTGAATTGAATTTCCTGGAAATCTATGACACCCAAATTGCTGAAGGCATAGCGCTGACTTTGGATAGAAGAGATACCGTTCTGATTCTGAAAACAGAGAATAAGCATGCCATGCCTGCTTTGAGGCGCGCTCTTGTAAGTTTACTCGAAGCAAAATCCGAGATCCCTGTGATCGTCAAAGTAAGCTATCCAGATCAATCTCAGGATGAAACAATGCTTTATGCAGCTACTGATGTTGGAGGATTGTTGATTGATGGCCTTGGAGATGGGATTTTCATTTCCTTAGAAAAGGAGAGAGATCATACGCGTGAGGAAGTGCTAGCTCAGATTAAACTTCATAATTCTGTAGGCTTTGGAGTTTTGCAAGCAGCAAGAACTCGAATGTCAAAGACAGAATACATTTCCTGCCCTTCTTGTGGAAGAACGTTATTTGACTTGCAAGAAACTACAGCGATGATTCGTAAGCGGACTGATCACTTGAAAGGGGTGAAGATTGGAATCATGGGGTGCATCGTGAATGGACCTGGAGAAATGGCAGATGCAGATTATGGTTATGTAGGTTCCGGAAAAGGAAAAATCACCCTTTACAAAGGTAAGGAAGTGATGAAGCGATCTGTTCCTTCTGAGAAAGCTGTCGATAAATTGATAGAAATCATCAAGGAAGATGGAATGTGGAATGAGCCGGAATCACTTTAACCTTTGAGGTTTTTAAAACCTCGAAGGTTTAGAATAATAAATAAACCTTCGAGGTCAAAAAAAGATCTGAAAGGTTTAAGTAAACCATTTCCCTATCCCATCTGTTTACCAAAAAAGCTAAGCCATGTCTGATAACAATAAAGTCAAAGATTTCTTTAAGTTCGGTGATTTTGGAAACTACTTCCTGCGGGTTTTCCAAAAGCCAGATCCAAACCAGAAGTCTAATTATAACCTTCGCATGATGCATGGCATCAATAAGATCTCGATTGTCGTGTTTTTGCTGGCGATTATTTTTTGGGTAGTAAAGCGGTTTATTTGAGGTTTCTAGATTTTTCTAACTCTAATTGAGGCCTGATAGTAGGAGATTCAATTCTCGGGTTGCCCATTTTTTCTAGTAAATCCTTATGTCTTAATCTGGTGTACTACGCCATTTTGCTTAATCAATAGATCAAAAAGAAATGAATATTGCTTTATAAATAAAGCAATATTCAATAAATAACGTTTTATCTGGAAAGCAATTTGTCAATACTAAACAACATAGTCACATAGGAATCATAGCTTGGCAAGTCAATTTTGGTACAGATTCCTATGAAATCTATGTGGCTATGTGGTGAAAACCTTTGCGTTCAATTTGGGATGAAAAAATAATTAAGTCTGACTTGGAAAGGCTTCGAATTCGCTCAGCCTAACATAATCTGTGCTTTTCAAGGGTATAAATAAAAAAGGGATTCGAATCATTTTCGAATCCCTTTACTATGGAATAATTTGTTTTTATCTCCTATCCAAAGCGCTACCTCCACCTTGTTGAGGCCCTAGGAATTGTTCCATTCTAAGCTTTAGCTCCTGAGCTTTTTCCTGATAACCTCTTTCTTCCAAAAGTGGAATGAAATAGCGAATCATCTCGATTGATATCATCATTTCTCTGTCATATTCTCTGTTTTCCTCTGTGTAGAACTCGATCATGTCCAAGGATTTCTTCGAAACCTCGTTTATGATATCTAGCGCTTTTTCATCTTCACCTACCTCAAAGAAAAGTGGTACGGACTGTCCGCTAGACAGGTCATAAGGAATTGCTTCATTCGGCATTACTTCCAATCCGTAGTTTAGAAGAGTAGCTGCTTTTTCCATATCACCTTCATCTAACAGCGCAATGACAATGCTGTTCAATGCGCTTCTATGATTCGAAGCAAATCTTCTGTATTCCTCGTCCAGGTAAGCATCAGGATTGTTCATGCCTCGGAAAGAAAACTTGGTCATGTAGTTTTCATAAGCCAAATCAGCATTTACGAGCTCTTCGCGTATGTATTCAGGCTTTCTCACTGGAAGTAAGCGATAAGTCAACCCTTCCATCACGACGTGATCTTGTACGTTGATTCCAATAGTTGCAAGGGAAGTATTGTTAAAGTAGATCGGTCTTTCCCAATTATTGGATACAATCAAATCAATTAGCATCAAAGTGCCTTTGGTGACATAGTTTCCAGTGATTTGAAGATTCATTTGCGGCGCAAAAAGCGGCGCAAATTCCTCAGGGATGATGTCCTTATTAGCGACTGATGCGCTATCTACTTCCATAATCAAGTTTCTGGAAGGAACCATGTTTGCAACAGATTTACCGCCAGTTTCCATCTTCAAAAGATCAGATCCTGAATTCAAAAGCTTCAGGTATTCCTTTGCAGAGATCGCATTTAGATTCTCTCTTTCCATCACGTAAAGCACATCATTCGTACCTTTTTGATATCGGTTAGGATCTAGACTGAATGGCAAAGCTTCAGACTCATTCACAGGTCTTGTCATTTGCTCCACATACCAATCCGTATCGAAATAACTCAAGACAATAACTCTCACGTCGGTGCGGAATCCTTCTACTTCCTGCACATACCAAAGCGGGAAAGTGTCGTTATCTCCACCTGTGAAAAGAATTGCATTTGGCGCACAGGATGCAAGGAAGTTTCTAGCAGAGTCAACAGAGAAATACCTATCTCTTCTATTGTGATCATTCCAGTTTTGAGCTCCCATTAGGCCAGCAACAGGAAGGGTAAGCAAAGTCGCTATGATTCCTGCTGTTGCGAGGTTTTTGGTAGCACGACCAATCATATGTGCTATGGCCATGGTGCCAAGTCCTATCCATATTGCGAATGCATAAAAGCTACCAACGTAGATGTAATCCCGCTCTCTAGGCTCCACTGGTGGGGAGTTCAGGTAAAGAACCAATACCACACCCATCATCAGGAATAGCATCAGGTTTACATAGAAGGATTTCGGGTCAACTTTAGCCTGAAAAAACAAGCCAATAATTCCCAGCAAAAGTGGAAGCATCAGGTAATTATTGTGCCCTTTGTTCTCGGTGATATAATCGGGATAATCTTTGAAAGCATCCGTAATTCCTATCCATGGCGCATCGCCAAAGTCTGATTCTCTTCCTGAGAAATTCCACATAAAGTATCGCCAGTACATATGCCCTAGCTGATGTGAGAACATGAAATAAATGTTGTCTCCGAAAGAAGGCTCTTGTCCTTCTCGTAATCCAAGTTTTTGGCGGTAAAGTCTCTTGTGGCTTTCCTGAGTAGAATAAATTCGAGGCAGAATAGTTGTCTTCGTAGGGTCGTAAGTATTGACCAAGGAATAATCTACAATCTCGTATTTATCCTTGCCCTTCATGTAAACAGGAGCACCTTCTTCTTGAGCTACTAATTGCGCGGTGAAATACTGCCCATGCAACAAAGGTCTGTAGCCATACTGCTCACGTTTCAAATACGAAACGTAGCTAATGATATCTTTTGGGGCATTTTCGTTGATAATAGGATCTTGATTGGCACGTACTACGATTAGCGCATAACTCGCATAGCCAATCAAAATGAAAATGAAGGATAGAAGAGCTGTGTTTAGGATGGCATTCCCTTTCTTCCGAGAATATCTGTAGGCATAAAATACAGCAACAAAAAACAGAATCATAAATACAACGATTCCTGACCCAAAAGGCAATCCAATGCTGTTTACAAAGAAAATTTCCATGGAACCAGCCAAACTTGGAAGGCCCGGAATAATAAGATTGTTAATGATAATTAGGGCAACACCACCGAGGAACATGGCGAAAAAGCCTCCTTTTAAAGTCGGGTTTTCGTACTTTTTGAAATAGTAGATGAGAGCCAGAGCTGGCAAAGTCACCAAGTTCAGTAAGTGAACACCAATAGAAAGACCAACCAAATAGGCGATGAAAATCATCCATTTGTTCTCCTCACGAGGGTCTTTGATCACGTCCCACTTCAGGAATGCCCAAATTACTATGGCTGTAAAAAAGGATGACATAGCATATACCTCTGACTCAACTGCAGAAAACCAGAAGCTGTCTGAGAAAGTATAAACCAAAGCCCCTACTATTCCAGCACCCATCAAAGTGATTGTTTCGCCTTTGCTTTCCTGACCTTCAACTACTTTGAAAAGTCTTTTTCCAAATAAAGTGATAGACCAAAAAAGGAATAAGATGGAGAAACTTGAGAACAGTGCACTTCCTATATTCATCCAATAAGCTACCTGTAAAGGATCTCCGAAGGCGAAGAAGCTGAACATTCTATATACTAGTAGGAAAAATGGAGCTCCTGGAGGGTGTGGAACTTGCAACTTGTAGGCTACCGCTATGAACTCTCCTGGATCCCAGAAACTTGCAGTTTGTTCGACAGTAAGCACGTAAACTAGAGTAGCTACCGCAAAAACGACCCAACCGGTCAGATTATTGATTTGCTTGTAATTGAGCATTTAATAAGTAGAATTTGACTGGCGAAAATAAAAAAAATAAATGCCAATTAAGGTGAATTAAGGTATTTTAAAACAGGGACTGCTTTACCATTTCATGCCTATGTGATATTAATTACCGTTCTGAACTGATTTTGCTTCTACTTTTGTTGTGTCAAATAAATAGAAACCATGAGTACACAAGCCAAAACATTTCAAGAACTGATAGACGGAGACCAAGCAGTATTGGTGGATTTCTTTGCCACTTGGTGTGGTCCGTGTAAAATGATGCAGCCTATTTTAGAGGATGCGGCTAAGCAATTAGGCAGTAAAGTGAAGATTCTAAAAGTAGATGTAGATAAGAATCAGTTAGCTGCCAGTAAATTTCAAGTTCGCGGTGTGCCTACTTTGATTCTCTTCCAAAAAGGAAAAATTCTTTGGAGAGAGTCAGGTGTTGTTCCTACACATCAGCTTATCAATACTTTAAATAATAACATTAAAGATACTGTTTGAATACTGTGTGACAAAAGTCATCCTCCGCATAGGAGCAAAGGGCTACTTTTGTTTATCTAATAGAAAAATAATAAAAAAAGACATATGAAAATCGAACAAATATATACTGGATGTCTTGCTCAAGGTGCGTACTACATTGAGTCAGATGGAGAAGCGGCGGTAATTGACCCGCTTAGAGAAGTTCAGCCTTACATAGAGAAAGCTGAGCGAAGAAATGCTAAGATCAAGTATGTGTTTGAAACACACTTCCACGCTGATTTCGTGTCAGGTCACCAAGATCTTTCGGCAAAAACAGGCGCTCCTATAGTATATGGACCTACGACTATGAAAATGGGCTTTGATGCAATTGTTGCTGAAGATGGTCAGGAGTTCAAAATCGGGAAGGCTAAGATAAAGGTGCTCCATACTCCTGGACATACCATGGAGAGTTCTTGTTACTTGTTATTCAACGAAGAAGGAAATCCTGAGGCAATATTTACCGGAGATACCTTATTTATAGGAGATGTGGGAAGACCTGACTTGGCACAGAAAGTAGTTGCAGATTTGACCCAGGAAATCTTAGCTGGGCATATGTATGATTCCCTTCGAAATAAGATAATGCCACTTCCAGATGACTTAATCGTCTACCCAGCTCATGGTGCAGGATCTGCTTGTGGTAAAAATATGAGTAAGGAAACCTCAGATACCCTAGGTAATCAGAAGAAAACCAATTATGCTCTTCAGGAGATTACCAAAGAACAGTTCATTAAAGAATTGATTACTGGATTGACTCCGCCTCCTGCGTACTTCCCGCAGAACGTCATGATGAACATCGAAGGTTATGACAGCATTGATGCAGTTTTAGAAAGAGGAGTGAGGCCTTTGACTCCTTCAGAATTTGAAGCTGCCGCAAATGAGACCGGAGCTTTGATTCTGGATACCCGGGCACCGCAGGTTTTTGCAAAAGGATTTGTTCCAAACTCAGTTAATATTGGAATTGACGGAAGTTTTGCGGTTTGGGTTGGTGCAATGATACCGGACTTGAAGCAAGAAATCTTAGTAGTTGCGGATGAAGGAAGAGAAGAAGAGGTAATCACACGATTGGCTAGAGTGGGTTACGATTATGCGATCGGATATTTGAATGGAGGAATTGAAGCTTGGGAAAAATCAGGTCAAGAAATCGATCAAATAGAGTCGATAAGCGCTGAAGAGCTTGCGAAAAGACAGGCAGAAAATGCTGAAATCAATATTCTAGATGTGAGAAAGAATAGCGAGTTTCTTTCCGAGCACGTGGAGAATGCAGAAAATGCACCACTCGATTATATCAACGAGAGTATGCAGAAAATCGATAAAGACAAAACCTACTTCGTGCACTGTGCAGGTGGGTATAGATCAATGGTTTTCAATTCTATTTTGAGAGCTAGAGGTTATGATAATCTCATCGATGTCAAAGGTGGATTCAAGGATATCAAAGATTCTGAGAAGTTCAAGGTTACTGATTATGTTTGCCCAACTACGTTATTGTAGTAGGAAGACGTAAGACATTAGATTCTAGAGCCCAGAATTAAGGGGCAAGAAGCAAGAGTCAAGAGTTTGTATTCTCAACCGTGGTCTGTGTCCTCACAGACCACTTGGTTTAACATTCAAGCTTTAAAATAGCTGTAAATTATATCACCCAATTAATATTCAAATGAATCAATTTATTGACTGGATTAGCCAACCTTGGCCTTGGTATGTGGCAGGTCCTATGATTGGACTTACTGTTCCGGCTCTGCTCATTTTGGGAAATAAGAGCTTTGGAATCTCTTCATCGCTTCGTCATGCCTGTGCGATTTGCATTCCGGCCGGCATTCCTTTTTTCAATTACAACTGGAGAAAGGAAATGTGGAATCTGGTATTTGTCTTAGGAGTCTTGATTGGAGGCTTTGTAGCTACCACATTCATTTCTAACCCTGATGAAATCGTCCTAGCCTCCAAAACGCAGGCTGATTTGACAGCCTTGGGAATCACTGATTTCTCAGGCTTGATGCCTTCTGATATTTTCTCTTGGGAAAACCTATTTACAGCAAAAGGATTGGTGTTTTTCGTTTTAGGTGGATTTCTGGTTGGTTTCGGAACTCGCTATGCTGGAGGCTGTACCTCTGGTCATGCAATCATGGGGATCAGTTCTCTCCAATGGCCATCTTTAGTAGCGACCATTTTCTTTATGTTGGGAGGTTTTTTGATGACTCTGGTATTTCTAGGTCCTTTAATGAAATTGGTAGGATTTTAATTTACTGAAAATGAAAGTTGTTGAAAAAAATATACAAGAAGTAGTTTGTGATGCTCCTAATTCACAGACTACAGGAGAGAAAGGTTTGGCTTTAGTGAAATATTTAATTCTCGGGGTTTTGTTCGGAATCGTGTTTGTGAAAGCAGAGATTATCTCATGGTTTAGAATTCAGGAAATGTTTCGGTTAGATTCCTTTCACATGTACGGAGTGATTGGATCAGCGATAGTTACAGGAATTATTTCCATCCAATTGATCAAGCGATTAAAAATCAAATCTATTGCTGGAGAGGAGATTAAGATACCTAAGAAAGAATTCCGAAAAGGTCAGATTTACGGTGGGTTTATATTCGGATTAGGATGGGCGATTACTGGAACTTGCCCAGGTCCACTATTTGCACAAATAGGGAGTGGGTTTACAGTAATTATTATAACCTTGCTTTCCGCCATCGCAGGCACTTGGGTATATGGAAAATTCTCCGATAAGCTCCCCAATTAATTAGCAGATGATTCAAATAATGCGATTAACAGACCACTTTCTGAATAGAGAGTGGTTTTTTTAGTCAAAAACTTTTTTGATAATAAAGCGCACAATAAAAATTGCGGTAACGATTACGGCTCCTGCTATGACCAATTCCATGGGTTTGCTTATAAGATGAATGAGGTTATGATAACTGGTTTGTCTATGCAATGTTCGTGATTGACCATGAATTTGCAGTAATGTTCTGTACTTTTGTGAGCCTCTTAAACCCAACTATTTGATGAACACACTCTCCAAAAGACGAGTTGCCCTAGGGGCATTTTTCTTTTTCGTAGGTCTTTGCTTTGCTTCATGGGCAGCTAGAATTCCAGATATTCAATCCAAGTTTGATCTTTCAGAAGGGCAGCTTGGGACGTTGTTACTCTTTTTGCCACTTGGTTCTGTTATTGGTTTGCCTATCGCTGGCTGGGCTGTACATCAGTTTGGGAGCCGTACTGTGGTTATGTTTGGGGCTTTTGCATACGCGATGACATTACCTTTGATTGGCTTGGCGCCGACTACATGGTTGTTGATTCCAGTGTTGATTGTATATGGAATGCTGGGTAATGTGATGAATATCTCATTGAATACCCAGGCATTGGGATTGGAGGATGAAATGGGTAAAAGTATTCTAGCCTCCTTCCATGGTCTATGGAGTTTGGCAGGTTTTTCTGGTGCTGGCTTAGGTGCCTTGATGATATTTTTAGGATTGTCACCTGCGCAGCATTATGGGGTGGTGATGGTGATTTCTATTACCATTATTCTTTCTGCCCAGCGTTATATCATTAAAGACAAAAAAGTCTCAGAAAGTGGAGGCGGTTTGGTGTTGAAAAAACCAGATGCACTGTTGATGCGAATAAGCTTGATTGCTTTTCTGGGTATGATGGCCGAGGGCTGTATGTTTGATTGGTCCGGTGTGTATTTTAAAAAAGTAATTCAATCAGATCCTTCATTAATAGCCTTAGGATATGTTGCTTTCATGGGGACTATGGCAGCAGGAAGGTTTATAACTGATAAAGTTGCCGCCAGATATACCAAAGTAGAGGTGATTCAAGTGAGTGGTATATTGATATTTATTGGATTAAGTTTAGCTGTAATTTTCCCTACAGTTCTAATGGCAACGATCGGGTTTTTACTGGTTGGACTTGGAGTAGCGTCTATCATTCCGCTCTCCTATAGCATTGCTGGCAGATCTAAGCTCTATACTCCTAGCGTTGCTTTGGCTTTGGTATCCACCATTTCATTTTTTGGATTTTTGCTTGGTCCGCCGATGATTGGATTTATTGCTGAACTATTTAATTTGAAAGTCTCTTTTGGATTAATAGCTTTAGCAGGATTGGGAATTACTGTACTTTCAAGTATCAGAAAAGCAGTCTTTCTTATTCCAATCAAATCCTCACCAAATCGAGCTAAATGAATTTAAAGCCTTCCTTTCAGTTTCAAAAAGATTTTGAGGTTCGATCTTATCAGGTAGATCCAGAAGGGAAATTGAGCTTGACCGCATTATCTAATTTATTTCAGGAAATAGCCTGGAGGCATGCTGATTCAGCTGATTTTGGAAGGAACTTGCAAGACCAGAATCTCTCATGGATTCTTTCACGAATAGAAATCAAATGTGAGAATTTGCCTTCTTGGGGAGATTCGATTAAGGTCTATACCGCAGGAAGAGGCGTAGATAAGCTTTTTGCTTTTCGGGAATTTCTGATTACCAATCCTTCCGGAGATATCCTTGCCCAAGCAATGAGTTCTTGGGTTCTGATGAATGTGGTGACAAAACGGATTTTCAGGCCAGAAAATGCATTGCCTGCGGAGCTTTTTGACCCTAAAGAAAAGCCAGCTTGGCAACCTGAAAAAATCAAATTAAAGGGAGTATTACTAAAATCTGAGAAGTTGAAGGTTAGGCACTCCGATCTTGATCTGAACAATCACGTGAATAATACGAGCTATGTGCAATGGGTCGAGAATGTCCTTAGGGAAAATGGTTGTCATACGCTGCCTTTTTTAATCAATTATCTGGCAGAATGCGTATTGGGAGACGAGTTGGATATTCATTTATACAAACAGCAGAATAATTACCTGGTACTAGGGACTATTGGTGATAAGCAAGTGTTTTTGGCTGAAGCCAAATGAGAATACTGAATTTGACATAGTATTACTGTTTTTTGAATAGCCAAGGTGATCTTCGTCACATGCTTCGTGGATGATTAACTTCATTTTTGTAGCTTGATCACACAAAATATGAATCAGACAGCCAAACCTTTACTAAAACTTTTTCCTCTAATCGCTGGGCTACTCGGGACTGTGGTGCTTCTTATAGGGCTAGTTGTAGGAATATTGTATTTTGATCATGTTGGTTTGCAACCCACTCAGGTGCAATTGTCCGAGGCTTTACCTGCTACATCTGAACCCAAGTCTAATGCATTGATGGATCCAGTTGGGATGTGGGCAGCGCCAGATTGGGGTACGGTAGATACCGAACCGAATGCGGAGGATATTAAGTATGGAAGAGAATTGATAGCAAATACATCTGAATATCTTGGGCCCAATGGAAAAGTGCGAAAGATTTCAAACGGATTAAATTGTCAGAATTGCCATTTGCAAGCTGGTACAGTCCCATTGGGAAATAATTATTCAGCTGCAAAAAGTACCTATCCAAAAGTGAGAGGCAGATCAGGGAAATCTGAAGATATCCAATTGAGAATTAACGGCTGTTTTCAGCGAAGTTTGAATGGGGAGGTTTTGGCAAGCGATAGCAAGGAAATGATAGCTATGGTAGCTTATATGGATTGGCTAGGGAAAGATGTGCCAAAAGGCGAAAAGCCTAAGGGAGCAGGAATCTATGAACTACCTTTTCTCGAAAGAGCGGCTGATCCTATCAAAGGAAAAACTATTTACGAAAGACAATGCGTGACCTGTCACATGATCGATGGTCAAGGAGTAATGAAGCCTGATAGTAGCGGCTATATATATCCACCTCTTTGGGGAGAGCATAGTTACAATCAAGGTGCAGGGTTATTTCGTATGTCCAGATTTGCTGGTTATGTGAAAGCAAATATGCCTTTTGGCGTAACCTACGAGAACCCAATACTCTCAGATGAGGAAGCATGGGATGTGGCTGCCTATGTGAATAGTTTAGATAGGCCAAAACGAGATTTTCCGAATGATTGGCCTGATATTTCTAAGAAACCTTTAGATCACCCTTTTGGCCCATATGCTGATGGATTTTCAGAAGAGCAACACAAGTTTGGTCCATTTCAGGCAATAAAAGCAGCAGCGAAAAAATGAGAAAATTCCTTTTAGGGTTTCTCTACTTTATCCCTTTTCTAACTTTAGCACAGCAGTCTGAGAGAAAGCTGGCTGTGAATCCAGAGGTTCATTTTAGAATGTTCTGGATGAATACTTCCTATCCTGGCGAGTTCAAAGATGACTATGCTCTAGGTTCAAGTTTGAATCTTGGGGGAAAGCTCAACTATGCTAATCACTGGGAGTTTCGTGTTGGCTATAGAGTCTTTGCAAATCTATGGAGTAGCAACCTTACAGCCTCCGATCCAGTCAGCGGTGGTGGGAATCGATATGAAGTTGGCTTATTTGATTTGCTAAATCCCAAAGATCGTTTTTTTGGTAAACTAGAGAAGTTTTCTTTAGGCTACTCAAATGCTAACTGGGGAATTACTGTAGGGCGAATGGCAATCGAAACAGATTGGATCAACGGGCAAGACGGCAGGCTATCTCCCACCGGGATTGAAGGAGCGAATGTCTGGTTTTCCATAAAAGATCAATTGAAATTTTCTGCTTGGGGAATCAGTAAGATGAGTGTGCGTGGAACAAGTGAGTGGCTTTCTGTAGGAGAAAGTATTGGGGTATTTCCGGTAGGTAGAAATCCAACTGGAGAAGTTTCACAATATGTTGGAAAAACCTCCAGTGATTGGCTTGCGATAGCTGAAGTGGCCAAAGAATGGGAATCATTTAGCATGAATGTGTCCAATACCTTGGCTCAAAATATTTCTAACACCATTTGGGCTCAAGGAGAAAAAAGATGGGGAAATGAGCAGAATGGAATTACTTGGCTTTGGGGAGTTCAGGCAGGGTTTCAGTTTGGTTTGGGAGATGGAGGGAATGAAAATCCTATTTTCCGATACAAGGATCCGGAAGACAGAAATTGGGCGATTTCTACTCGGCTTGGCCTTAAAAATTCTACTTGGAATCTGAATTTGAATTATACCAAAACAGGAGGTAAAGGGATTTGGCATAGTCCAAGGGAGTGGGGGAAAGATGCATGGTACACCTTTATTCCTCGAGAAAGGAATGAAGGTTTTAGCTCCTTGGACGCACTTACGGCATTTGCTGAGTATTCTTTTCCCAATACAACTTTAAGAGCATTTGCTCATTTGGGATTCCACTGGCTACCTCCGTTGGAAGTACCTTCTGAAAATAAATACAATATGCCATCCTATCGGCAACTTAATGTTGGGGTTAAATATTCCCCTAAAGCTATTTCAAGCCTAGATTTTCAATTGCTAGTAATGAATAAAGAAGCGCTAAAAAATCAAGAGCTTACAGCTAGACAGATATATAATAAAGTTCAGATGATCCATATAAATGGTATAATTAACTGGAGATGGAATTAATTAGAAAGGTCTATTTACATTTTTTTCATCAAAACCAGAGTTGTTATTGAGGTTCATCATCAGGTGAGTTTCTGGAAATAATGATTGATTCGGTGTCTTACCGTTGCATTTTTAGTGACATATTTGTTACTTTAAGCCAAAGTGTTGAGGATAGAATTGTATGTTATTAGGATATACGAAATCTTCTACTCACCTTTGTACGCATAAAGGCGCTGTCTCCGGATATCCTTTTTACTTGAAATAAAGTAAGCGTTGATTATCAACCTGCTTAAGTAGCAAATTCAGGAGTTTCCCCTCGCAAGGTTTTAATTCTTCATCTTTCTACTTTTTTAATTCCAAAATGATTGATTTCATTTTTCGAATTAAAACTTGCAGAGTAAATCCCACGGGAAACAATAGTATTTATAATTTAATTTCAGTGCCATTAAGACAGTAAGGTTCTCAGAATCAGAATTATCTGAATTCTCCCAAACACTAAGAAAGCGAGTTTATGGACATTTCACGTCCACGAACAAGTCGAAATACGGAAACTCGGAGATGGTTATTAAGTCCATCATCTTACTTTCTCTGTATGTCGTCCCGATTTCTCTTGTGATCACCGGCGTAGCTACCACTACATTCCAATTATTTGCTTGTTATTTATGTTCTGCCATCGGTATGGCTGGCGTAGGTATGGGTGTAATGCATGACGCCATTCACGGGTCCTACTCTAAAAATAAAAAAACTAACACTTGGATCGGCTATACACTTGATATGGTGGGTGCGAGTTCTATGGTTTGGCATTTGCAGCACAATGTTCTTCATCATAGCTTTACCAATATTGATGAGCATGATGACGATATCAATGCACCATTCTTTTTGAGATTTTCGCCAAATGCAGAAAAAAATAACCTGCACAAATACCAACATTTGTACGCATGGTTCTTTTACTCTCTTTCTACGATTTCTTGGGTAACGGCGAAAGACTTCATCAGATTCACGAGATATTATAACAAAGGACTAGTGAAGGGTGGAGAGAAAGCTTACAAAAAAGGAATACTAAAATTGGTTTTCTTAAAACTAGCTTACTTCTCTGTAGTCATAGGTTTACCTATCATTTTCACATCATTCTCAGCTGGATTAATTATTCTAGCATTTATTATGATGCATTTTGTGACAGGATTTGTGATTACCATGGTGTTTCAAATTGCTCATATAGTGGAGGTTGTGGATTTCCCGAAAGCCGATACTGATGGTGTAGTTGAAGGAGAGCGGATTCTGCATCAATTGGCGACTACATGCAATTTTGCACCCAAATCAAAAATCTTGTTCTGGTTCGTTGGTGGTCTCAATTTTCAAGTTGAACATCATTTGTTTCCAGATATTTGCCATGTGCATTATAAGGAAATAGCACCAATTGTAAAGGCTACAGCGGAAGAATTCAATGTGCCTTATTATTCAAAACCTCATTTTTTGATGGCTGTATTGGACCATTTTAAAATGCTCTACGTATTGGGAAATTCTCCCAAAATGGAGCCGGTAAAAGCCTAATTATATCATGAATAGAAATAGTAATACAAGACCAGCAGCTAACCAGAGACGTAATGCTCGTCCCGCAGGGAGGCCTGGTCAAAATAAAAAGAAAGAATCGAAACTTGATCCTAATTTGTTTGTCAAAAAGGCTCAGCCTAGCGGACAGCAAGGATTTCGTTCTGAAACTCCTTTCACAAGTGTAAAGCTCAATGCTTCATTATTAAGAAATCTTGAAGCAAAGGGTTATGAAAGCATGACCAATATTCAAGAGCAAGCTATTCCGTCCTTAATGGATAGAAGAGATTTGCTCGGGATATCAAATACAGGTTCAGGTAAAACTGGGGCTTTTTTGATTCCAATTATTGAGCATGCAAAACTTGACCCTCAGAATTTCACTGCACTGATTGTAACACCTACTCGTGAGTTGGCGCTACAGATTGAAGAGGAATTTAAGAGCCTTAGCAAAGGAATGAACTTGTATTCCAATACCTTCATTGGTGGCACGAATATCAACTCAGACTTTAAAGCTTTGAGCAGAAAGCTTCATATAATCGTCGGGACTCCCGGTAGATTATTGGATCTTTCAAATCGTAAGCTGCTGCATCTCAACCGAGTAAATACACTTGTGTTGGATGAGTTTGACAGGATGCTTGACATGGGTTTTGTTCACGATGTGAAAAAACTCGTAAATTTAATGACTAAGAGAAGTCAGACTATGCTCTTCTCAGCCACATTAGAACCAAGTCAAAAAGCTCTTATTGATGGGTTGCTAAGCAATCCAGTTGAGATCAAAGTAAACACTGGTGGTACAACCAGTGAAAATGTAGATCAAGAAATTATTCGTGTGCCGGAAGGCAAGAATAAGTTTGATATACTTGCTGATTTATTCAAGGGAAATGAGTTGGAGAAGGTGATTATCTTCACTGAAACCAAAAGACTTGCGGATAAGTTAAGTAAGCAATTAAATCAGTCTGGAATAAAATCTGGGTTGATTCACGGTAATAAATCTCAGAATTTCAGAAATAGAACCATTGATGAGTTCAAAACTGGAATGACTCGAGTACTGGTAGCAACCGATGTAGCTGCCAGAGGTATAGACGTAGCTGATGTATCCCATGTGATCAACTTTCAGCTTCCCATGTCTATGGATAGCTATATCCACAGAATAGGCCGGACAGGTCGGGCCGGAAAAACCGGTAAGGCCATAACATTTGTCAATTAAAATCGCGATATGTCAAAAAACCAGAACACATTCATTAAAAAGCAAAAAGCAGAACTTAAAAAAAGAAAAAAGAGAGAAAAGCAAGAGAAGATGGCTGCTCGTAAAGATCAGCCGAAAAGCGGAGATCTGGACGATATGATTGCGTACGTGGATGAGTTTGGTAACATCTCAGACACGCCGCCAGAACCAGAACCACCGAAAAAAGAAAATGCACCTAGGTCGCAAAATCCTCCTAGGCCACAGAATACAACACAAACACAAAAATTTAATAGAAACACCAATTTAAAAAGTTAGTAATCATGAATGAAGGAACAGTAAAATTCTTTAACACAACCAAAGGTTTTGGTTTTATTACACCAGCAGACAACAGTGAAGATGTATTCGTACACCACTCAGGTCTAGTACACGAAATCCGTGAGAACGATCACGTTACTTATGACGTAGTTCAAGGTAAAAAAGGCGTTAACGCTGTGAACGTGAAAGTAGCTAAGTAATTCCAGTCGGGCTTTGCCCAATTAAGAAATACAAAGTTTGATGCCTGCAGATCTATGATTTGCAGGCATTTTCTTTGGTAAATATTTCAAAACCATCGTGGTTGAATGGGCTTATAGTGGGTAAGGAAATGGGATGTCTCCTGCGTGTTAGTATTAATGTACTTTGATAAAAGAATTGTGTCATGATTTAACGGGGCATAATACCCTATTTTTGAGATAGTTCTATATTATGATTGCCATTCTATTTCAAAAAGGTGATTTACATTCTGGCCATGATTTAGAATATTTTGGTGAATCTCCTTAGATTGGTCAAAAATCTATAACCTATGAAAAAATTACTCTATTTTCTCCCTTTGGTCCTCGCACTTTCCTGCGCTGAAAAAGAGGAGAAACAAGTCGAAACAGAAATTAAAGAAATCCAAGAAGAAGTTATGCCTGCAAAACCTGATTCCGTACTAAGACACAATGTTTATTTTAGCTTTAAAGAAACTTCAACTCCAGAGGATATTAAATCTGTGGTGGATGCTTTCAGAAATCTCCAAAATGAAATTGACGGAATCGAAGATTTTGAGTGGGGAGTAAATTCTAGTCCAGAAGGTTTGAATCAAGGATTGACACATGCATTCACGTTGACTTTTCATTCTGAAGAAGCGAGAGACGCATATTTGCCGCATCCTGCTCACCAGGCTTTCGGAGCAATCTTAGGTCCGCATTTAGATAAAGTGACAGTAGTCGATTATTGGACTCGTCCTTAATTATTGATCAAAGGGCAAAGCTGATCCGTCAGTTTTGCCCGCATTATTTATAGTGAGTACTTCAGTAACCACAAAGTTGCTTGTACCTCTCCAAGGAAGCATCCCGTTATATTCTTTATAGCGAAGCTCCACAAACTTTCCTGAAGCCCTTTCTAGCTGCACTGCGATGTCTTCATCTACTACACTGAACCGAAACTCATTGCTTTGCAATCCGCCGGCAGTTGGGCTCTGAAAGCCTTCCTGTACTACTCTGCCTTCATAGGTTTTAAAAACTACTCCTTTTTTTACGAAGTAATTCAAACTCCCTGCTTTTACTCCTTCTCCAAATACGAAGTAGAATTTATACCAAAAAATCCCGGCCAAAACTCCGATTATAACAAGGCCAGCAATCCAAGCGAATTTTTTCATAACAAGAACAAGTTTGGCTTAAAGATATATATCGGGATGAGTTTTAAGTGAAAAACTTAGTAAAAAAAATCATTTACCTATAGTTATAAAATAAAAAAAGGCTACTCGAAAGCAGCCTTTTCAATTGTGTTTTTAATCGACTAACCAAAGATATTCACCGTAACCTTTAGCCTCCATTTCTTCTTTTGGAATAAACTTCATTGCAGCTGAATTCATGCAATACCTTAAACTCGTAGGTTCTGGACCATCATAGAATACATGACCTAGATGACTATCTCCAAATTTGCTTCTTACTTCTACTCTCAGCATGCCGAGCGCATCGTCTGTTGGCTTTTCTAATGCTCTAGCGTCTATTGGTTTAGTGAAGCTTGGCCAACCTGATCCCGATTCGTATTTATCTTTTGAGCTAAAAAGTGGCGCTCCAGAGATGATGTCCACGTAAATTCCATCTTTTTTATTTCCGTTATATTCATTCTGAAAAGACATTTCAGTGGCATCTTCTTGCGTAACCTCATATTGTAAATCAGTCAAGGTTTTTTTCAACTCGGATTTTGGTGGAGCTTTATATTCTTTTTCACTAAGTTCTGGCCAATGTTCTTTGATGAATTTATCACGTCCAGAACCACTTCTGTATGAATAGTAGTCTTGAGGATTTTTCTTGTAATAATCTTGGTGATAATCTTCTGCTGGGTAGAAATTTGTGTATTTGATCACCGGAGTAGCGATTGGCTTTTCAAATTTACCGGACTTATCTAGCAATTTCTTAGATTCTTCAGCAACCTTTTTCTGCTCAGCATCATGAAAGAAAATTGCTGATTCATATTGAGAACCCCTGTCGTAAAATGATCCACCAACATCAGTAGGATCGAATGTTTGCCAGAAAATATCAACTAATTCAGAATAACTGATTACTTCCGGGTCAAAGGTGATCTGTACAGATTCTCTGTGAGAAGTTTTTCCGCTAGAAACTTCACCGTAAGTTGGGTTTTTCTCTTTACCTCCTGCATAGCCTGAAATTACTGTGATCACGCCATCTATTCCTTCAAAGGGAGCTTCAACGCACCAGAAGCAACCCCCAGCAAAAGTAGCAACTTCTGTTTCGCCTTTATACTCCTCAAGTTTTGCTGAATCAGCAGAGGATTCTTGATTTTGAACTGATGTGTTTCCACAGGCAAACATCAGCGCCACAATTAGAGATAGCAGTGGTGTTTGTAGTTTATTTGATGTAAACATGTTTTTTGGTTCTTTTTTTGTTTTGGATGATATAGAAATCATTTAACAGGAAACTCAATTTAGGTAAATCTGTTTGGAGACTTTACTTATTTTAAGATTCTTATACTTTCAAATACGAGATGTAACTCTACTCGGTTTGTCCTTTGAAATACATTTTGGCACAATTCAATCCAGCTAGAATCATATGAAAAACATCTTCCTACTCAGCTTTATTTTCTTTTTTGCTATAGTTCTACAAGCAAATGCACAACATAAAGGTTCAGGGTTTGGGCTGAAGGGAGGAGTGAGTTACAATACATCTGGCAAATATTTTAAAGATGCGGGCTCAATTTGGAAGGAACCTAGCAGTTCTACAGGTTATCAAATAGGCGCTTTTTACAAGTTGGCATCTTACGACATTTTCTTGAGGCCTGAATTGGTTTATTCCCATACTAAATTTGATAACGGGTTAGGTGAAATCAAAGCCAATCGGTTAGATGCGCCGGTGATCGTTGGAATGCATCTTTTCAAAATAGTTAGTTTGGTTGGAGGCCCATCTTTCCATTACATCTTGGATGATAATTATGATGATTTTTTTGAAACACCTGCGGGCAAAGATATTTTATTTGGATATCAATTTGGCTTGGGGCTTAACCTTGGGCCGGTAGGATTGGACTTGCGGTATGAGCGCGTTATGAATGATCAAAAATTAAATTTGGATCAGGTGATCAAAAGAAAGGATGACTTTAGGTCTGAGCAAGTTTTACTTGGATTGTCCTTTCAGTTTTAACCTTTTGACTTATTTCATAAAAGGAGTGAAAACCTCCTTCCAAAGCGCATAGCCTTTTTCATTCATATGTAGGTTGTCCTCTATGAAAATATCTGCTTTTGGTTTACCTGTGTCATCTATCATGATGTCCCACACATTCACTATATTAACTTTATCATGAGTAGTTGCATATTGACGTATCAAATCGTTTAAAGCGAGATAAGATACTTTTTTATCCCATCGGGAAGGACTTGGTTTTGCAGCTATCAGATTCACCGTGGTATTAGGATACTTTGCGTGAATTTTGGTTACCAATTCATCTAGGTTTTTCATGATATCTGAAATTTCTTGTCCAGCATTGATATCATTATCGCCTTCATAGATGAAAACTTTGGAGGGTTCAAAACGCAAAACGGTTTTGTCCAAATGCATCAAGAGCTGATCAGCAGTAGAACCACCAAAAGCAGAGTTGATTATTGCCACATCCGGGAATTGCTGCTGAAGATTTTTCCACATTCTCACGCTTGAACTACCAGTGAAAACGGCGCTACCTTTTACCCATCCAGCCTCATCGATTTCTTTTGCGCGGTTATTTACTTCCTCTTGAAATGGGAGTTCTTGAGCAAATGAGAATTGTATAACTAATAATAGAGCGAGTGCAGGGAGTAATTTCTTCATATTTTAAATATAGGTAAGCACAGTTACAATTTTCGTTTAGATTACTTGAAATTATTTCATTTCCCAAAGGAAGCTGAACAAAACCGTTCAGATGGCGAGCATTTTCGAACAGTGCGTACAAAAATGAAGAATGACCTCAATTCAGAAAATAACATTTTTATCACTTTAAATATGCCTTATTTGATCGGAATGTGCTTTTTTATCTGAATTCGTCACATTTTATATCCGAAAATTTAATACACACCTTTTTGGAAGAGTTTTAGCGTTGTGTATTCAGGTCAACCATTTACCGTTTATGAATAGAATTACTCGTTTTTTCTGGTTTTGTAGTGGAGCTAATTTCTCTATACTTAAGAGGTCTCCAACCGAGTCAAATAAATATATAGGAATTGGAGCTACCGTATTCTTCACGGGAATCCTCGCCGCATTGGCAGCAGGATATGCCTTGTTTACCGTTTTTCAATCTATTTGGCCCGCTATCTTTTTTGGCTTGCTTTGGGGGTTGATGATTTTCAATCTGGATCGATTTATCGTTTCCAGTATGAGAAAAAAGGAAAGTGGTTGGTCGGAATGGAAACTTGCTATTCCTAGACTATTCCTGGCAATTTTGTTAGCCTTGGTGATATCAAAGCCTTTGGAATTAAAAATGTTTGAGCGGGAAATTGACCGAAAGATTGATGAGAAGCGAACTGAATTTATTGCCGAGTCCAAATTGAATCTAGCTAAAGGATTCCCCGAAATCCAAGAACTTGAAGCAAAAATAGATACGCTAAAAGCGGAGGTTACGGGTTTTGAAGTCTATAGAGATCAGCTTCAGGATGAATATGATGCTGAGAGGTTTGGAGAAAAAACTACCAGTACGAGCGGAATTGTGGGTTTGGGGACAAATGCTAAAAAGAAAGAGCAACAGTTGGATGCCGCACAAGTCACTCTAAATGAACTAAGACTTAGGAATCAAGTACGAATTGATACGCTGGAAGCTCTGATTCGTGAGTTTGTAGCTTTGCGACAGCTGGAGTTTGAGAAGCAGCAGCCAGGAATAGAAGGATTTGATGGCTTGGCTGCAAGAATGGAAGCATTGGATGCTTTGACGGAAGAGAGCGCGGCGATGGCCTTGGCAAATACCTTTATCATGTTGCTTTTTATAGCCATTGAGACTGCACCTATTTTCGTTAAGTTAATTTCTCCACGTGGGCCATACGATGAGTATTTGGAGTTACATGAGGATAAGGTGAGATTGTTCAAAGGTGAGAAGTGGACCTTTGCCAAGGGGGAATCTGAAGCTAGAGTTGGCTATTTTCAGGATACGCATTTCTATGCTACTGATCTTAACAAGGAGAAAACGAATCGAAAAAACAAAGCTCAGACTGAATCGGAAATTACTGATATCGAGCAAGAATGGCGAGTTAAGTCTTGATGTTTTGTCATAGTAAATTGTTGGAACAATAAGTTGTACGTATAAAAAATAGTATCTTTACGTAAATTTATTTTTCTGAGGTATGGATGTTAAAGTCACACTGTCTTTTGATAAAGATGTAATCGATCGTGCAAAGTCATTTGCAGAAGAAAATAACATCAGCCTTTCCAGGTTGACAGAATATCTTTATAATCAGATTACCTCCAAAAACTACAAGTCTCTTGAAGATTTACCAGTATCAGATTGGGTAGATTTTGTGGCTGAGGGACGTGTGGAATATAAAAGAGTACAAAATCGCAAGGACCAGAAAGACGAGTTCTTTTCTTCCAAGAAATGAAAATCTTTCTTGATGCTAATGTTATCATATCTGTCCTGAATAAGGAGTGCCCACTGTTTCCCATTTCTTCAAGAGTATTGAGTTTGGCGGATCGAAAAGGAATACAACTTTGCACTTCACCTATTTGTCTAGCCATTTCATTTTATTTTTCTGAAAAGAAAAGTGGCGCTGAAATGGCAAAGTTGAAGATAGAAATGTTGTCAAAGAAAATCTTAATGACACCTGTAGATCAGGATACTGTGAATTTAACTTTGGCAAATCCTCAAGTTCAGGATTTTGAAGAAGGGATAGAGTATTACTCAGCTTTAGCAGTGGGTTGTGATGTAATTGTTACTGAAGATTCAGCCGGATTTTATTATTCTAAAGTCCCAGTATTAGGGTGTGAGAAGTTTTTGGAGGAGTACATTTTTTGAATTTCAGTAACTACTTCATTTAAATCTTCTGGGCCTTTTTCACCACCATATCCAATTGATCCATGGTCCGGCTCACTGATTTCCATTCTGCAAAACCAATCAGTTTCACAATGAACGATAAGAACTTGCCCGGGTTGATTAGCTTATTGGCAAGCTTGGAGATATTCCCATCTCTGTCCAGAACTAAAGCCGGGCGGTCGATAGCATCGTAATATTCTCCTGCGTATTTCCACGCCCCGTCTCTGGCAAGTTGGATGGAGAAATTGAGAAGCATTTCATCTCGGCCTTTGGCTAGCGGGATCAACCATCCAAAAATCGGAGACACTTTACTGATATTTGATTTGACTCCGTCTACTAATTCTGCTAGAACAGCATTGATTTTATTAAAGTCGTTTTGGATTCCAGCGATTGGCTCGGTGCCCATTGTTTCTGCTGCAGAAATCCCCAAGTCTAAATTGATATGAGCATTGATGCCTAGAAACAAATGCTGTAAAACTAGATGTTTGCTATGTGTGCTAGCTTCAAATGCTAGAGACCAACTTTCAGTAGGCTTTTGACCTAGTTTCCACAGATCGTAAGCCTCGATAAATCGTCCTGCAAAAAGAACGTCCAGCTTCTCCATTCTAGGATTGTCTTCGAATTCTCCAGCTAGTATTCCCTCACGAATACGACGCGTAACTTGTCGGTAAAGGATAGCAAAATACCCCATTCGGGAATGTGTGTTTTTACATTCATCTACGATTTGATCCATTCGAACCAGTACTTCATCTATGGTGTCCATGTTATTACTTAATTAAAAAGTTCTCTAAAATATCACCTACATAATACGCAACTATCGCTGCCAATAAGCCTAATCCAACTGTCTCGGCTATGCTTTTAAATGCAGATGTTTGGTTTACGAGAGATTTTAATGCTCCGATAAATAAGAATGCTAAACCAGTAAGAACACTAGTCCAAAAGAAAATATTGATAGGTGAGGGGTGAAAAAAAGTCCATAAGTAAACAAGCAGTGGAATGAACCCTACGATCAGAAATGAAACGAAAGTAGCAACTCCGATTTTAAATGGACTCTTGGTTTCTTCCATGAGGTTGAGCTCATCTTTCATCATTTCGGCTACCCAGATATCTTTGTTTGATGTGATTTGATCTACGACCTTCTCCAATAAATCCCCTTTGAAACCTTTCGCTTTGTAAATGTCACGGATTTCCTCGCGCTCTACTTCAGGAAGGTTTTCTATTTCCCAGTATTCAATTGATTCGTGCTTCTGGTAGTTTTCTTTATCGCTTTTCGCAGATAGATATGCTCCTACAGACATGGAAAAACCATCAGCGAGCAAATTTGCAAAGCCAAGAATTATTATGATTCCAGCATCCAGATCTGCACCAAATCCTCCGGCAACCACCGCAAAGGTTGTCACAGCTCCATCTATTCCTCCGTAGACAAATTCACGTAGGTATTCTTGGAGTTTCTGAAAATATCTGCTTTCCTGGTGTAGGTGTGCTTCGTTCATCTAGTTTAAATTTTGTAAGAAAAACCTTTTTACATTTTCGCCCATTACAGCTTTGATTTCTTGCTCTGAAAATCCTGCTTTTAGCATGCCTTCTACCAAAAGTGGAAATCCTGTAATATCAAAAGGGACGGCCACAGAACCATCATAATCAGACCCTAAAGCCACGTGTTCTATTCCGACTAGATCCCGGATGTGTTTGATAGAAGCAATGATATTTGGCAGTTCGGGTACACCTATTGCCTCGTCAAAAAATGCAATCCCGATAATGCCTCTATTCTCAGCGATTTTTTCAATTTGATAATCACTTAAGTTTCTCTGGGAATCCAGCACTGCTCGGACTCCGGTGTGGGAAACAATCACAGGCTTGGTAGTCATAGCTAGCACATCATCGACAATTGTAGGCGAGCAATGAGCCAAATCTACGAATATCCCTAGCTCATTCATTTTTCTCACCACCTCTTTTCCAAAATCAGTCAAGCCTGCTTGACTTTGACCATGTGCTGAACCTCCGAGCTCATTGTCGAAAAAATGAGTGAGACCAATCATTCTTACGCCAGCCTGATATACGCGATCCAGATTTTCTAAATCACCCTCTAATGCATGAGCTCCTTCTATTCCGAGCATTCCGCCGATTATTGAAGGATCGGTTTTACGTGCTTCTATCAGCTTTTGCAGATCAGATTTATTCTTTACTAAAATTGCTTTCCCTTCTTCTTCTTCAATAAAGTCTGCCAAGTTTTGGGATTGTGAAAGAGTCCGGTTAATCAGGCTGAACCAGTTTGCTGGAGATTCTCCTTTAGCAATTGTTAGTGGAGTGATGTTGTCAAATGCCTCAGCACTATTACTCTGCATATTTTGGCCAGCAGGAGATTTTGATACAATGGTGAACATTTCCAAAGCGACGTTAGCCTCTCGCATTCTCGGGAAATCCACGTGACCTCGAGTTCCTCTTTTGGTCAGATCTCTACCCCAAAGTAAGGCGTCGCAATGTAAATCGGATATAAAGTCCAATCTATCGTACAAAGCTTGCGCATCTGCAGAAACAGAATAGGGTGGGGATATCTTAACTGGATTTCTTTGGGATTCAATGTAGGGTGGTACTATAATAGTGGCAGCAAAATAGATAAGGGCTAAAATCCCAATTGAGATAATTAATTTTTTCATAGCGAATAGATGTGCTCTTGAAGATACTTAAAAATAGGCTTTGCTCTAAAAATCTCACTTTTCACAGAGATAGGTGTGATTCTATTGTTCGGATCATATGTTAAGTGGTGCTGCTTGATTTAAATATTCGAGGAATCGAGAAAAAATAATTATTTGTTTTTGGGCGCTTTAAAACATTTTCCTTATGTTTATCAAAGTATAAAGATCAAAAAAACAAATACACAGCAAGGATTACAAAAGTATATTTGGTTTTAGATGATTGACAATAGACCCACTCCTGGGGGCTTTTTCTAAAAAGCCCCCTTTTTTTATGTCTATATATTTTAAGATTTTGTTAAGATTTGAAAAGTGGGTTTAAAAAATCTTTGATTTAGATCAATTTTCTGTTGAGATCCGAAAAAATGGTTTCTTTTAGTGAAGAAACCCGAATTGATTGTTTTGAATTGAAAATTTGGCATAAATGAAAAAGCCCTAGTGAAAATTTTGAAAAGGGTATTTTTGAGATTTAATCTACTGAAGTGATTTCAGTATGCTTTGACTTGTTTAAGTTATAATTTGAAAAGTATAATTTTAAAAAATTATGAATTTTCACATATTATTAACGGTACGGGATGAAGTATTGAAAAAAATGAATCGTTTTCAATTTGAGATTTTCTGAAACAAAAGTTATGGACTGATTACCAAAACATATAATATATTTCCTATATACTTATATTAATTTTTCAATATAGAGTAAGAACTTAATCTATTAAATTTAACTATTAGCTGGTTCAAGTATTCGTAAAAGGGTGTTCTTCCGCTTGTTAAATGGGAAGCTAGTTTGAATTCTTTCTTGAACCGTGTGGCTGATACTCCATACGTCAGAGTCTTGGAGTTCTTCCACGAGTAAATCTAAATCCTCATAGTTTTTTGTTTTTAGTACTAGCCGTTTGTCTCCGATAATTTCTGGAATAGCACCTACTGCAGATCCTATGGGAATGCAACCTGTAGCCATAGCTTCTCCAAGTGCATTTGGGAACCCCTCCGAAGTAGAAAGTTGGAGATAAAAGCGATGGGAATTATACAGGGTGAGTAGTTGAGTTGGCGTTTGCTTTCCGAGGACTTTCACATTTGGATTTGGTGAATAGTAATTGGGATCGCCAACTATGGTAAAAGTGAATTCGCGATGATGAGCTGCCAATTGTTCTAGCAAATCGTAGCCTTTGACTTTGGCCCTTGCAGGATTTGATGTTCCTGTTGCAACTGACATAAAAGAAAGTGGTTGTCGATCCGTATTTAGGTTTCGCCAAAATTCGGTGTCAAAACCATTAGGGATGACTTGAATTGGCGTAGTAAGATCTGGAATCAGATTTAACAACCCTTGCTTGGGAGAAATAGTAGGATCGTAACGATAGTTTTGTTTAACTAAGGCTTGAGCCACCGGTAAGATTAGGCTACAATTTTTGAAACTGTAGACGGTTGCTTTTCGAAGCCATTTCTTTCGGAAGTTTCCATAGCCAATTTCTGGCATATTGATGCAATCAGTGCCACCAGCTTGAATGCTGCATTTTTTCCCGAATACCTTTCCAAACCAAACCGGCAAAACGCTGTGGTAACCGCCAAAGAAGCAGAGGTATTGAGTCGTTTTTGGTAAAAACCAAAGCAACTGGAAAAACTGCAGAATAAAGTAGAAGGGGAGTGCTGCTGGACTTTGAGTGAACTCTAGCGGCTTTATATCTAATTCAGGGCTGATCATATCTACATCTCTGTCGATAAAAGCGGTTCTTATGGGGAAAGTGTAGATGATCATTATTATGAATTGGGAAATCAAAATAGCCCTTAAAACAAGAAAGGAGCAAAGAAATCCAATCTTTCCTTGCTCCTTACTTTTAAATATAGGAATCCTAAATTACTACGTTGACAATCTTGCCAGGCACCACGATCATTTTCTTCGGTGCCTTTCCCTCCAACCATTTCTGAACGGTTTCATCCGCCAACGCTGCTTTTTCTATATCTTCTTTGGAAAGTGAAAGGTCCAAGTTGATCTTAGCTCTCATTTTTCCATTAATCATCACTGGATATTCGAACGCACTTTCAACCAGATGCCTTTCTTCAAAAAGAGGGAAAGTAGCATCAGTGATAGATCCTTCATGCCCAAGAAAACTCCAAAGCTCCTCCGCGATATGTGGTGCATATGGAGAAACCAAAATCGCAAGTGGCTCCAAAATTCCTCGTTTGTTGGACTTCAGGGCAGTAAGCTCATTCACGCAAATCATAAAACTGGATACGGAAGTATTGAAGGAGAAATTGGCCATGTCTTCTTCCATCTTTTTGATGGCTTTGTGAAGAGCTTTGTATTCTTCTTTGCTTGGTTCAGCGTCAGAAACTTGGAATTCCCCAGAGCTGTTTTGATATAGATTCCACAGCTTTCTTAAAAACTTATACACTCCGTCAATTCCATTTGTATTCCAAGGTTTGAATTGCTCCAAAGGCCCTAAGAACATCTCGTATAATCTCAGCGTATCTGCACCGTATCGCTCAATGATGTCATCCGGATTTACCACGTTGTATTTCGATTTGGACATCTTCTCCACCTCAGATCCGCAGATGTATTTGCCGTCTTCCAAGATGAATTCTGCCTCAGCCAAATCTGGTCTCCAGGCTTTGAATTTATCCAGATTTAACTGGTCATTGTATACGATATTGACATCTACATGCATGGCAAACGTATCGTGCTGATCTTTCAAGCCATAGCTGACAAATTGGTTGGTACCTTTTACTCTATACACAAAATTAGATCTGCCTTGGATCATCCCTTGGTTGATCATTTTTTGGAATGGCTCATCCACACCCACTACTCCAAGATCGTACAGGAACTTGGTCCAAAATCTGGAATAAAGCAGGTGTCCTGTCGCATGCTCGGAACCACCAATGTAAAGGTCTACAGAGCCCCAGTAATCAGTTTTTGCTTTGTCGGCAAACTCAGTTTCGTTCTTAGGATCGGTATATCTGAAGAAATACCAGCTCGATCCTGCCCAGCCGGGCATTGTACTTCTTTCCAGTGGGAATTCTCCTTCTGGAGTTTTATAGTTCCAGTCTTTTGCGCGAGCAAGTGGAGGCTCTCCGTCTTCTGTTGGTAAGTATTTGTCTACCTCAGGTAAAACCAAAGGCAGGTCTTTTTCTTCTACTAAGTATGGAAGCCCTTCTTTGAAATAAACAGGAAGTGGCTCGCCCCAATAGCGCTGACGTGTAAAAATCGCATCACGCATTCTGTATTGGATTTTTCCTTTTCCTATTCCTTTTTCTTCCAAGAATTCAATGGCTTTTGCCATCGCATCTTTCATGTAAAGGTTTGAAATGAAGCCTGAATTAATAATTAATCCGCCTTTGCCGGGGAATGAGCCTTCTTCCATAGAGCCTTCGATCACTTGTCTGATCTCCAGGTTGAAGTGCTTCGCAAAGTTGTAATCTCTCTCATCATGCGCTGGAACGGCCATTACTGCGCCCGTACCGTATCCAGCCAAGACGTAGTCAGCTACCCAGACCTGGATTTCTTCTCCGTTGAATGGATTGATCGCATAAGATCCGGTAAATGCTCCAGAGATCGTTTTGACATCGCTCATGCGTTCTCGCTCTGAGCGGTTTTTTGCTACTTCGATGTACGCTTCTGCCTTTTCACGCTGATCCTCTGTAATCAGTGCGGCGGCCAGCTCGGATTCTGGGGCCAAAGCCAAATAAGTAACACCATAAATAGTGTCCACACGCGTAGTGAAGACTTTGATCGTCTCTTCAGAATCTTTTACTTGGAATACCACGTCAGCTCCGATGGATTTCCCGATCCAATTGCGTTGCATTTCTTTGATAGGTTCTGACCAGTCTAGTTTGTCCAAGCCTTTCAACAAGCGATCCGCATAAGCTGTGATTCTCATCGACCACTGCATCATTTTCTTTCGCTCCACAGGGTGTCCGCCACGCTCGGAGAAGCCTTCTTTCACTTCGTCGTTGGAAAGTACAGTGCCTAATGCCGCACACCAGTTTACTGTGGTTTCGGCTAGAAAAGTCAGTCTATATTTAAGGAGTGTTTCTTGTTTTACCTTTTCAGAGAATGCGTTCCAATCTGCTGCACTGAACTTTTCCGTATCCTCATCACAGGCAGCCTTTACGGTTGCATTTCCTTCTTTTTCAAATCGCTCGATCAATGAATCAATCGAAAGTGCTTTGTCCACATCTAGATCGTAGTAGCTATTGAAAAGCTGCATGAAGATCCACTGCGTCCATTTGTAGTAATCAGGATTTGAAGTTCGCACTTCTTTACTCCAGTCGAATGCAAAGCCGATATTTTTAAGTTGCTCTGTATATCTGGCGATGTTTTGCTCGGTAGTGATCGCAGGATGTTGACCAGTTTGGATGGCATATTGCTCAGCGGGCAGACCAAAACTGTCATAACCCATCGGGTGAAGGACGTTGAATCCTTTTAGCTTTTTGAATCTAGAAACAATATCAGATGCGATGTAGCCCAGCGGATGACCGACATGAAGTCCCGCTCCAGATGGATAGGGGAACATGTCTAGAGAATAAAACTTTGGTTTGTCAGGATTTACATTGGCCTGGAAAGTTTGGTTCTTTTCCCAGTATGCTTGCCATTTTTTCTCGATCTCCTTAAAAGTGTACTCCGCCATGATTGATTTTTTTCTTGTTTTTTAGCTGAACGCCTGCAAAAATAGAAAAATTGATGGGCTTTTGAATTCAATTTGATAATTGATCCTAAGTAAAGAGCTTATATTGATCAAAAGATAGAATTGAGCAAAATCCGCTAATTTTCCAAACTTCGAATTTTCCAATCATATCCTTACCTTTGCGGCATAATTCACCCAGCGGTTCAATTGCCCGCTTTATCAAAAATTCAGATGAATATAGTAGAAGCAGTAGGCAAAGGAGTTCAGCTTCCTTTAATGGAAGCATTTTATACCATACAAGGCGAAGGTAGATTTACCGGGTATCCAGCTTATTTTATCCGGCTTGGAGGCTGTGATGTAGGATGTGTCTGGTGTGACGTCAAAGAGTCTTGGAATTCTGGTAAGTGGCCGGTTCTTTCGATAGAAAAGATTGTGGAGGATGCCTTGGCTTACCCGGGGAGACTGGTAGTCATAACAGGAGGTGAACCTCTAATGTATGATTTGGGACCTCTGACAGCACTTTTGAAGGAAAAGGGATTTACTACTAATATTGAGACTTCCGGAGCACATCCTTTTTCAGGTGATTTTGACTGGGTTTGTTTTTCGCCTAAGAAATTTAAGAAGCCACATCCTTCTATATACAAGGAGGCAGATGAACTGAAAGTAGTGGTATTTCATCAAAGTGATTTTGACTTTGCTGAAGATCATGCATCTCTGGTGAAAAGCACGTGCGAACTGCGGCTCCAACCTGAATGGAGTAAGGCTGAAAAGTTTACTCCGGAAATTATAGATTTTGTAAAAAAACGCCCAAAATGGAAAATTTCACTTCAAACTCATAAATTTATGGACATTCCTTAAGTCCATGCGCCCAATTCTAGTCGGTATTCTTCTTTTTTTGACCATTTCTTTCGCGAAAGCGCAAAGTTACTCCATCATAGATGGCAGAGCAATAAGGATGTATCAGGAAGCTGAAGAGCTGACACTATCCCGACAATATGATGCTGCCATAGCAAAATATAAAGATGCAATTGACAGAGAAGGGTCTTTTTTAGAGGCCTATGTGAAATTAGCCCAGCTTCAAATTACTCAGGGGAAACTTGATGAAGCTGAGAAAACAGCCAGTGCAGGTAAGTCACGACTCGGTGGAAAGAATGCAACTAAACAAAATCGAGCAGACATAGGGTGGGTTTTTAGTAATCTGTATTTAAAGCAAGGTGAGTTTCAAAAAGCTTTTGATGAATTTCAGGCAACTGAGCCCCTTTTTGATGCTTCATTCCGGAAATCAAGTTATTATCTGGAAATGAAAAACCAAATGGAGTTTTTGGCTACGCAATTGGGGAATTTTCAACCCATCGAAAAAGAAAAGCTTCCTGAGCCTTTGAATCAATTTCAACTTCAGTATTTCCCGGTTTTGACTGCAGATGGTGAACAGATTTTATTTACCAAACGGGATGGAACGGGTAATAATGACAAAGAGGATATTTTCATGTCCTTTGTTTCCCCAGAAGGAAATTGGTCCAAGCCCCAAAGCATTGCCCAAACAATTAACTCCATTTATAACGAAGGGACCTGCTCGGTGACTGCTGATGGGAATATCCTTATTTATACTTCATGTGATGCTCCAGATTCAGAAGGAAGCTGCGATTTGTATATAGCATATAAGGTAAATGGGATGTGGCAAAGGCCTAGAAATATGGGTAAAAATGTGAATTCAAGATCATGGGATTCACAGCCCTCGCTTTCTGCTGATGGAAGAGTTCTTTTCTTTTCCTCCAACCGAAAAGGGGGATATGGAGGAAATGATATTTGGTATAGTATCATGCAAAATGATGCTACTTGGTCTGAGGCAAAGAATCTGGGGGATGTTGTAAATACACCGAAAGATGAAATTTCACCTTTCATGTTTTTTAATAATGAGATTCTTTTTTTTGCATCTAATGGTCATCCTGGTTTTGGGGGCATGGATATCCAACTTTCAAAAGTTGTTGATGGAGAGTTTACAAAGCCAGAAAATTTGGGATGGCCAATAAACGATCAATTAGATCAAGTTGCTTTATTTATTACTGCCCAGAAAGATTATGCCTATTTCACAGAATTGACAACCTCGGAAAAAGAACACGACCGTTCGTTATTATATAGGTTCAAATTCCCAGACGAGATTTCCTTAGGTGAAAACCTCACCGTAACTGAAGGAAAAGTTTTTAATTCGAATACGGGCGAACCTATCGATGCTACGCTATCGCTTGTTTCTCTGATCAATGATAGTACGCTATATCGATTCAATGCAGATGGTAAGACTGGTGCATTTACCATGATTTATCCAGATAAAGCTATCTCGGGATTATATGTTGAAAAGAAAGGATATTTGCCCAAAATTTTTAATGTGGAACGTGACAATATTAAAAATGTCAAGGATTTGAAAGTAGAGCTTGTGCCGGTAGCAGCTGGAGAAGAGTTCGTCTTTGAAAATGTATTTTTTGAATTTGATGAATATAGCTTAAAACCTGAGTCAATATCATCTCTCAAAAGACTTGTTAAATTTTTATCGGAAAATCCAAATGTCAATATCTTGATAATAGGGCATACGGATAATGTAGGAAGTGCAAATTACAATCAGACTCTTAGTTTGCAACGTGCAGAAAGTGTTCAAAAATACTTGATTGAACAAGGTTTTCATCAAGGTAGGGTGCTGGTAGAAGGCAAGGGAGATAAGGAGCCGATGGTCAAAAATGACAGTCCTGAAAACAAAGCTTTAAATCGAAGAATAACAATTAAGGTATTATAGAAAGGGATAAATGTTATTATTCTGTTACTAAATATTCCTCAAAAGCCAACTAGTTAATAAATCCTAAAACTAATACTCTTATTTTAATGCTTATTTTTTCTGTCAATTCAAATTTAAATTTTATTAAAATGCTGTTATTGGCAATAATAGCAATGATTTTAATCATAAGAATCACTAATATTCTGCAGAACAGCTGAATTTTGAAATTTAAATTTTTTTCCGCATAGCGAAAGTGAATAGTCTCATTGTTAAATATTTTTTACAAAAAATTAACTTTTGTTAACGTTCGAATAACAAAACATAAATGCAGTAATTGGCTGTTTTTTGCTATTAATCCAATTTAAATTTTGTAAAAAAGCTGAAATATAGATTTATATTAAATTCATCACACTGGCTACAGCTTAAATAAGTAACCTGCTGTTTTGCGATATTGCTTCAATAAGAATATCATTGGGTATAATATAAACCAAATCATATTACTTATGAAGAAAATTTTACTCCTAGGGCTTTCGCTATTCCTGGTAGGTGCTGTGGCATTTGCACAGGGGCGTAGAGTAACCGGAATAGTAACTTCTGCAGAAGATGGTCAACCAATTCCAGGTGCCACTGTCCTCGTTAAAGGTACTACTGTTGGTACTGCCACAGATCTTGATGGCAAGTATTCGTTAAACATCCCCGATGGTGGAACAGTTTTGGTGATTAGTTTCATTGGAACAACCACTCAAGAAATCAACATTGGTCAAAAATCTGTAATCGATGTTACTTTGCAACCTGACTTTCAAAGTTTGAGCGAAGTAGTTGTAACATCTTATGGGGATCAGTCAAAAAGAGAGATTACAGGGGCTATTTCATCTGTTAAAGGTGAAATCTTCGAGAATCTTCCAGTTCAATCTTTTGACCGCGCTATGCAAGGTCGAGTTGCTGGGGTTCAAGTAACTTCTACCTCAGGTCAGCCAGGTGGTACTTTGAATGTTAGAATTCGAGGCGTTGGTTCTATCAACGCAGGAAACGATCCACTTTACATCGTGGATGGAGTTCAGGTAAACAATGGCGGGCTTTCTGGTCAAGGTTCCCAGAATGCACTTGCATCAATCAACCCTAATGACATCGAGTCAATCGAAGTTTTGAAAGATGCTGCGGCTGCTGCGATTTATGGAGCTCAAGCTGCAAATGGTGTTGTATTGATCAATACTAAAAGAGGTAAAAAAGGAAAGTCGCAAGTAAAAATTTCAGTTCAAGAAGGAATTGTTCAGCCATTGAATCTTTATGATGTGATGGATGCTTCTCAGTTGGCTGGAATCAAAAGAGTAGCTTATCAAAACCGTGGTTTGGCTACTTCAGGATCAGATGCTACTTATGGTAACCCTGAAGACCCAAATCTTCAAAGCTATGATTGGCTAGATGCGCTTTACAGAGAAGGCAGATTGAGTGTTTATGATATTTCTGTTTCAGGCGGTGATGAGAAAACTACATTCTTCCTTTCTGGGTCATATACCAAGCAGGAAGGTCAAATTCAAATGTCTGATTACGATAGAGCTACAGGAAGACTTAATGTAACTCATAGACCTACTAAAAATCTAACCGTATCAGCTAATCTTTCATTAGCGTTCCAAAATACAAATGGTTCAATCGATAGAGGTAACTTTGTAAACGGTCCTTTCGTAGCTGGTTTCTCAGCTCGTCCAAATGTTCCGATTTATAATGAAGACGGAACTTTTGCTCCATACCCTTCCAATCACTTGTTTGGATACAATATTGTGCAAGGTGTATTTCAAGAATTAAGAAGTGGAAAAACAGTACAGACAGTATCTAACCTGCAATTGAATTATCAGTTTGCACCTTGGTTGAGCTGGACTTCTTACTTCGGTCTTGATTTCTCTGATAACGCTGATATCAATAACAGACCATCTACGATTCCAGTATTCTCATCTTACGGAGGTGCTTCTGTTTTCACAGCTAGAAGAAATACAAACTTAAATACCAACCACAACTTTAATTTCAATAAGAAATTCAATGATGTGCATACAGTATCGGGTATCTTGGGTTTTGAGTACAAAGGTTCACAATCAGATTTGCAAACTGCAACAGGTAGAGGATTCCCTAATCCTACATTGATTTATTTGAACAACGCTGCTACTCCATTCTCAGTTGGTAGTTCATTTACTGAATACAAAAGAGCTGGTTTCTTTGGTCAAGCAAAATATGATTACGATGACCGATACACTGCAGACTTTACTTTGAGACGAGATGGTCACTCTAGATTTGGTGAGCAAAACAGATGGGGTACTTTCTACGCAGTTTCTGCTGGATGGAGACTTTCATCTGAAGCATTCCTTCAGGATGTTACTTGGTTGGATAACTTGAGAGTTAGAGCTTCCTATGGTGTAACAGGTAACTCTGACATTGCCAATTTTGCTTCAAGATCTCTAGTAGGTTCATCAGGACAGTATTTAGGTCAAGGTGGTTTGACATTAACTCAGTTGGGTAATGACTTGTTGACTTGGGAAGAGGCAGAATCAATTAACCTTGGTTTAGATGCAACTTTATTTAATGGTCGAATTATTACAACTATTGAATTTTGGAGAAAGAATTCACAAGCACTGCTATTTAATACCCCACTTCCTACTGATTCAGGTTTCGGATCAATTACTAGAAACTCAGGAGAAGTGAGAAATCAAGGTATAGATCTTGATGTGCAAACCGTGAACGTTGTAGCTGGAAAATTCCAATGGAGCACTGGTTTTAACATCACTTTCCTAGAGAACGAATTAATATCTCTATATGATGGTTTGGATCGTATTGGTAATAGTTTGATCGTTGGAAAACCAATAGATTTCTTTTACACAAATGAATATCTAGGCGTCAACCCGGCAAATGGTAGAGCGATGTACGATGATGGAACAGGAACTGGCAACTTCACTTATGTAACAGGTCAAAATACCTTGGATTACAAAGGAAGTACTTTGCCTTCTAGCTATGGTGGTCTTTCAAACACGTTTACTTATGGTCCAGTATCACTGGAAGTTTTCTTCCAGTATCAGTTCGGTAACTTAGCCACCAATTCGGATTTATATAATCTTGCAAACTGGGGATCTGGAACTGGTAATTTGACAGTTGATCAGTTAGATTATTGGACGCAGCCAGGCGATATCACTACAGTAGGAAGACCTTTCGAAGGTGGTCAAGAACCAGGCACTTCAAATATCAACACATTCTCTACTCGATTGATAAGTGATGGAGGATATATCAGATTGAAGCAAGTTACATTAAACTATACTTTGGGTGCAGCCACTGCGAGTAAAATAGGTATGGCAAGCGCTTCCCTATTCGTTCAAGGGCTGAATTTGGCGACATTTACCAAGTATAATGGAATTGATCCAGAGGCTAACTCTATCGGAAGTACGTACGGAGCATATCCAAATGCACGTCAGATTTCTGCAGGTATCAATCTTAACTTCTAATTAGAAATAGGAATGAAAAATTATATAAAAATCATTGCGCTTGGTTCTGTAATATCTCTGGCATCTTGTTCAGACTTATTGGAAACCGAACCAAGACAAAGTTTAACACCAGAGTCTGCACTTGCAGACGTGGATGGTTATGAGTCTTTACTGGCAGCTACTTACGGTGGAGCTAGAGCATTTGGTACTTATGGACAAACATTGATGATTGCTCCTGAAATAATGGCTGATAATTTAAGAATTATAGCAAATACAGGACGATATATTGGCCAAGAAGTGAATGCAGACAGAGCCCATATGGGACTTTGGGGTAATTACGGTTCAATTAATGAAACAAATATTATCCTTGCAGGTATTGATGAAGTGGAAGGTGATGCTACCAGAAAGAATAGAATTAAAGGTGAAGCCCTTTTCTTGAGAGCGTTATATTATTTCGATCTAGCTAAAGTTTATGGCTATGAGCCAGGAAAAGAAGTAGATGGTTGGAATAATTCTGTGATTATCAGAACTGAACCTACATTAGGATTTTCTGATGCAGACTTTAGAGCTAGATCTACAAACAGACAAGTATATGATCAGATTGAGTCTGACTTGACTACTGCAATTGGTTTACTGCCATCAGCTGCAAAAGGAACAGCAGGAATTTACAGAGTGACTAAAGGAGCAGCGGAAGCACTTCTTGCACGAGTTTATTTGTATGATTCCAAGTTTTCTGAAGCTGCTGCAATGGCAACTCAATCAATGGCTACTTTTGGTCTTGGAAATGATGGAACTGGCCTTGCTACACCTGCGAATTATGTATCAAGCTTCTCTACTTATCCTAACCCTGAATCTTTATTTGAGGTTGAAATAAGATCTGTAGATTGGTCAACAGTTGATGGTGTCAATAACTCCATGTGTACGCTTACTGCCAATGTTTTCAGTAGTGCACAGTTTATTGTAACTGCATCAAATGAATTGCTTGCAACCTACGAAACTGGAGACGTACGAAGAGATACTTGGACGGAAACCACTCGTTCTGGTGCTACAGGTACAGTTTACAGATCCAATAAGTGGTTAGGTACAAAAGGTGATTTTCTTGAAAACCTTCCGATCATTAGAGCTGCAGAACTTTATCTAATCAGAGCTGAGGCTAGATTTAGAACTAGTGATGCCGCTGGATCAAGATCAGATTTGAACGCACTTAGAACAAACAGAGGGTTGTCTCCTGTAGACGGTGGATTGTCTGGTGATGCATTGTTCAATCAGATTATGACTGAAAGACGACTTGAATTTGCAGTAGAAGGTCATAGATGGTTCGATCTAAAAAGAAATGGTCTTACAATCACTAAGCATGGTAACAATCAGCCTGTTCCTTATACGGATTACAGACTTCTTGCTCCTCTTCCACAGGATCAGATACAATTAAATGAGCTGTTGGTAGATAACCCAGGTTATAACTAAAACCGGAAAAAATAATGAAAAGCAATAAAATATATATATTTCTAGCAATGCTCGTCGCTACGCTGACGACCACTGCTTGTTTTGATGATCAAGGTGTTGATACCTTCTACAACGGAAATCAAGTAGAATTCAACGCTGCAAATCTTCCAAATGGATTGACTCAGTCTTTCGTAAGATTGAATCCTACGCAAACTGATATGTTGAATGTTCAAATCAACAGAGTTTCTACATCAGGTACTGGAGCAATTACTGTGAATATTGAGGCAGATCCTACTTCGACAGCTGTTGAAGGTGTTCATTATAGATTGGATTCTAAATCTATTACAATTGGTTCTGGTGAATTCGTTTCTACCTTACCAATTACAGTGTTAACAGGGAATATTGACCCATCAGAGACTCCTGATTTGTTGTTGAATATCACAAGTGCTACTGGTGCAGAAGTTTCCTCTAACTATGGTTCGTTGAAAGTAGCTATTCGAGTAATCTGTCCATCAGATTTGGCTGGAACATACTCTGTTTTTTGGGAGGAACTCCAGCTTGGTGATGGTTCTGGAGGTGCAGATCAAACAGCTACGGATTTCGTAATTGCTTCTGATAATACCATGTCATTCGCAGTTGCAGGTACTGGTTTATATAACATGGACGATATGTCTTTTGGAATGTATCCTGGTCTCTATGGTGACTCAAAACCAACTGGATCTATCCGTGATAACTGCGATGTCCTAACAGGTGCTGCATCTAATGCAGATAGGTTTGGTGATCCTTTCACCATCTCGGGTGTTGTAAATGACGACGGTACGATTACCATAATTTGGTCAAATACATGGGGAGATGGTGGTACTGTAGTGCTTACCAAAGTCTAGAATCTCTTTTGACTCATAATAAAGGGGGCTATTTAGCCCCCTTTTTTTTAAACTTTATTTAGTTCTAAAACGTTGACAAACTGGTTTATGGATAAAAGATTGATGAGATCAATATTTGTAGTTTTGCTATTGGGTTTAAGCATTGCCTTTGTCAAAGCCCAACAGGTTGTCAATACTCCCTCTCTTTTGGAGGAACGGAATGTTATATCTAGGGATTTCAATTTAAATTTTCCTTCTTTCTTTCTTAATAAAGAAGCTTTAAAACAAAAAGCTAGTCAATTAGGTATTCCCTATCTGCTCAAACTACAAGATGGTCAAGTAGCGGAGCTTAATTATTTTGACGAAAGCAATGCACCCGTTTATTACACTACGTTTAACACTAGGGCTGCAATCACTACTTCTACCAACGCTCTTCAGCAAGGTGGGAGTCTGGCAGTGAATCTTTCAGGTAAAGGAATGACTGTTGGGATATATGATCAGACACGACCAAAGGCTGATCATATTGAATTCCAAGATCGACTAACTCAGATTGACGGTTCTACAGAGACGATTAGTAACCATGCAACGCATGTAGCGGGTACAATTATGGCAGCTGGGATTAATGCAAATGCTAAAGGCATGGCAAATGAAAGCACTGGTTGGGCTTTTAACTGGGAAAGTGATCTTTCCAAGATGAATTTAAATGCATATGATCCCATCACCAAAACGAACGGACATTTAGTTTCTAATCACTCCTATGGAATAGTTGTGGGTTGGTTTCGAAATGCCAGTAATGCTTGGGTTTGGTCAGGAAATGCATCAGTCGATCCTGATGAGGACTATCGATTTGGTTTTTATTCCTCTAAAAGTAGAGGTATTGATGAATTGGCTTTTGCTAAGCCTTATTATACGATTGTTTGGGCGGCAGGTAATGATAGATCTGATTCTGGTGATGGGACAAGAGATCCTGATGGCCCTGATGACACAATTGGACCGGAAGGGGTTGCTAAAAATGTAATAACAGTAGGAGCAGTCAGTAATATTAATGAATATACAGGTCCTCAGGATGTTGCGATAAGTAGTTTTTCCAGCGTTGGGCCAGTAGATGACGGTAGAATAAAACCAGATGTGGTGGGGATGGGTGTCAGTGTATTCAGCACTGCTATTGCAAATGGAGGCACAACGGATTCATATGCTTCACTCAGTGGTACTTCGATGGCATCACCAAATGTTACTGGATCGCTCTTGTTACTCCAACAACTGTTTGCGCAGCGAAATGCAGGTAGATATATGTGGGCATCGACTTTGAAAGCGCTCATGATAAATACCACCAAAGAAGCAGGGAATAATCCCGGTCCAGATTACGTATATGGATGGGGCTTGTTAAATACCAAAGGAGCAGCGGAAATTATTTTAAATGAAAACGGAAGCTCCGATGTGATTCGGGAGGAAAGTCTTGAACAGGGAGCTATTTTCGAAAATGAATTTGTATCGGATGGAGTTCAACCTATCCGAATCACAATTGCTTGGACTGATCCTGCTGGGAATCCAGCTTCGCCGTCTGTTAATCCTCAAAACTTGATGCTGGTAAATGATTTGGATTTAAGAATCATAGATGAAGAGGGTAAAACCTACTTTCCTTATACACTCAATCCGGCTGTTAGGCTTTCAGCTATCGCAGAAACGGATAAGGACAATTTTAGAGATAACGTCGAGCAGATTTACATTCCTAATCCAAAGCCTCAGCGCTATAAAGTAAGTGTAACTCATAAGGATGAATTGATAAACGGGGTACAGGATTTCTCCTATGTTATGAAGGCAGGAACTGCTGATGGAGCTGCAGAGACATTGTATTGGATAGGGAATTCCGGTGGAAATTGGAATAATCCATCTAACTGGTCAACAACTTCCAATGGTTCAGCTGCTGATAAGATCCCTTCTTTAGGAACTAGGGTTGTTTTTGAAGGGGCTGCTGCAAATTCTTTAGTAGTCAATTTTCCCGCAGATGCTAATGCCTTTAGCATAAATCTATTTGGCAGCCAATCAGTCTCGATGAATTTGAGTGGAAATGATATTGCAGTTTCTAATGGGTTTAGAGTTAGTAATCAACTTACCGAAATTAAAAATGGTCGAATTGTTTTTATTAATCCAACAATAAATGACCAGCTGGTTGAGTTAGGTAAAACAATGTTTGAAAATGTAGAATTAAATTTCCAATCTGGGAATTGGCAGTTATTGCAAGCGGAAAATCTGGATGAAGTTTCAGTTTCTAATGCAAATCTTAAAATTGCGATTCCACGATTGAGTTTAAACTCTCTTTCGCTTACTTCCTCATCGGAAATTTCGGGAGTTTTCCAGGAGATTGAATTCAAAACTGTTTTGTCTATTTCTAATAACTCAACTGTTAAAGAGGGAATTGATATAGAATTTAGTGGGGAAAGTGGCCTATTTGAAAATAATTCCTCAGGAGATTTTTCTAAACTTATTATAGGTTCTGGTGAATTGAATGTTTCTTCAGATGGTTTCAGAAATCTAGAAATTTTAAATGGTAAAATGATTCAAACTGCCCCTTCTATACAAGTGGAGGGTTTGACACTTGGTGCTGGTTCTCAGTTGGATTTGAACCAGTCAGGAGAAATCGCAGTGTTAAACACGATAACAGTTGACGCAACCTCTACTTCCAATGCTGAACTAACTTCCTCAGATAGGGGGACATTAATCCATGACGAGTATAAGAAATATTGCTTTGAAAATCTTAATATCTCCAATGTTGACCTAGAAGGTTCTGCGATAATCAATCTTGGCAGCAACGCTTCTCTTACAAATTCTGCAGGATGGCTAGCTCAAAATTGTGATGAAGTTTTGTTCGCTAATTTTGTTAGTAGTTTTACTTGTGTAGGAGCCGCATCTGAGTTTGAGAACCTAAGTGAAGGATCAATTTCTGAATATTTATGGGATTTTGGAGGAGTAGGTACTTCTACTGAAGTTGATCCTATATTCGTTTTTGACCAGCCAGGAGATTATCTGATTACGTTGACTATTACGAATGCTTCTGGATCTACGGAATTTGATCAATTGGTAACGGTAGTCGAAAATGACTTACTCAAGCCAAACATTGTCGTAAACGGGAATGTTCTCACATCCCAACAATCAGGATCTTCCTATCAGTGGTATCTCAATGATGTGAAATTAGAAGGTGCTACCAATAGATCCTTTGAAGCTACGAGTGATGGACGTTATCAAGTTGCAATCTTCGATGACGCTTGTAATCGGATCTCTGAACCAACTGTTATTTCTGCAATACCGGATAATGAGTCAGAATTAAGCCGGTTTGGCGTGTTTGTTGGTCCTATTCCAACAACAGACAAGTTGAATGTGACCATTTCCAATAACTATAGAGGTAATGTTGCAGTACAGCTTATAGACTTATCAGGTAGAATATACGTTTCCCAAAGTGCAAACAAATCTGATGATGAATTGAATTTTGAACTTTTAATGACCGGTCCATCAGGGTTGTATATCCTGAAGATTAATACAAATAATTTGACACTTAATAAAAAAGTAATTAAAAACTAATGAAAAATATCCTACTGATTGCAAGTCTATTTTGTTCCAATCTTGCAGTAGCACAAATTTCTAATATAAATATGAATGGAGCTCCTGCCCGGTTAAATTCATACACTGAAATCGATGGTTCTCCTTACCTTTTCGATGATTGGTCAACAGCTGATATAGGGTTTACCAATGCTGGACTAAAAGAGAAAGTTTCATATAAATTTAATATTCATGACAATGAGTTAGAAGTAATCAATGAAGCTGGTAATAAAATTTATCTGAATAAGGATTTTGTGGAATATGCAATTTTGACTAGACCCTCACTTCAGTTGATCAATAATAACGAAGGAATGTTAACCAGTTTGTTGGTTAAAAAAGGGTTTGAAATTGTTCCAAATCTGGGGCCAAATGATTTAGTGAATGTAATTGCAGAGGGAAAAAATTATACGTTGATCAGGAGATTTTATTCTGATTTGGTAACACCTCCGAAAAATAGTTATGCTGTGACGGCTGGTAGAATGTTCGTGTTTGAGGAGAGCTTTTACTTGATAGATTCTGACGAAAACGTCCAGAGTGTTCGGAATAACACTAGAAATATTCTCAAAGCGCTGCGTGAAAAGGATCAGGATATTGGGAAGGAAATCGTGAAAAAAAATGACCTTAATCTTGGGAGAGAGGATCACTTGACGATTTTCTTTCAAAAACTTAACGAATTATAATCTATTTTGAATGCTTAAGCCCGACATCAATCGGGCTTTTCTTTTGGTGTTCAAGGGCTAGTCTTTCGATTAATATGTACTTTTTGGCTAACTTCGCCCCGAATTTCAGAATGCTATGATTTACGTTTGTAGAAAAGAACACTTCAATGCAGCCCACAAGCTGTGGAATCCGAAGTGGTCAGATGAGAAAAATGTTGAAGTATTTGGACCTTGCGCCAATGTCAATTGGCATGGACACAATTTTGAGTTGATCGTGATGGTAAAAGGGCTTCCAGATCCAGAAACAGGATTTGTGGTGGACCTAAAGAAGCTAAGTACCATTATCCGAAACTTGGTGATTGAAAAAGTGGATCACAAAAACCTGAATGTAGATGTCGATTTTATGCAAGGGAAACTGGCCAGCTGTGAAAATCTGATTATGGAGTTCTGGAAAATACTTGAACCAGCCGTTTCAGAGATCACATCCCAAGGAGGGCTTCATAAGCTTACACTGTACGAGACTCCACGGAATTTTGTGGAGTATCTTGGCGAGTGATTTTTAGAGTTTGAAATTTAAAATTTAAAATTTGAAATCCCGCAAACTGTACATCATCTCCGGCGAACGATCAGGTGATCTGCATGCCTCCAATTTGGTGAGATCTCTATTCGAGATAAATTCAAATTTGAATATTCGTGGGATGGGAGGTAGCTATTCCAAAGATGCTGGAGTAGATATAGCGGTAGACTACGCTGAGGTGGCTTTGATGGGGTTTTTGGAAGTTGCCTTAGGGTTTCGCAAAGTCCTAAAATATCTCAAACTGGTAAAGAATGATATTTTGTCATTTAGTCCAGATGCGATCATTCTAGTGGATTACGGCGGGTTTAATATGAAAATCGCATCGTTTGCCACAAAGAATGATATTCCAGTTCATTATTATATTCCGCCCAAAGTATGGGCTTGGAATCAGAAAAGAGCTCTTAAGCTAAAAGCCTACACGGACCACATCTACTCTATTTTACCTTTTGAGCCAATTTTTTTTGAAAAGTACGATTTGAAAATCCATTATGTGGGGAATCCACTTTTGGATGAGATTTCTAAGTTTTCTCCACATGAATTTTTCTTTCAGAAGAATGAGCTAAGCTACCAGCCTATTATTGCTTTATTGCCAGGAAGCCGGGCTCAAGAAATCAACGCCATGCTTGTTCGGATGGTTGAGTTAGTGAAAGAGTTTCCAAATGCTCAATTTGTGATTGCAGGAGTTGGAGATCTTGGCTCAGCTATCTATCAGCGCGGTATTGATGCAGGTATTCGTGTGATCTTCGATCAAACGTATGATCTATTATCTCATTCCATTGCCGCGGTGGTAACTTCGGGGACAGCAACATTGGAGGCCGCTCTTTTTAGAGTTCCTCAGATAGTGGTCTATCGGACTAGTTCCATTTCCTATGCAATCGCGAAAAATTTGATCAGAGTACCATACATTTCATTAGTAAATCTAATCGCCGATAAAGAAGTAGTAAAGGAACTTATTCAAGATGATTTTTCTGTTCTAAACCTCAAAACTGAGCTTAAACAGATTTTAGGAAATCAAGTTTACAAAGGCCATATGCTTCAAGGGTACGATCTCATCAAAGAAAGACTTGGAGAACAAAGTGCTTCAGAGACAACTGCTAGGCTGATTCTAAATAGTTTAAATCAAAAATAAACCCTGCCTCGGTGAAGCTGGGTTTATGTTTTATGCTACTTGCAGTCGCTTAAACTTCGACTTATCAAATTTCTCATGCGCATATTTCGCATCTATGATTAATTCCTTGATCGAATCATCTGATGGTATGTCATACATCGCATCCGTAATAATAGCTTCGCAAATTGACCTCAACCCTCTTGCTCCCAGATTGAATTCAACCGCCTTTTCCACAATAAAATCAACGCCACTTTCTTCAAAGGTCACGGTAACTCCCTCGTAGTTAAGAAGCTTTGCGTATTGCTTTACCAAAGCATTCTTTGGCTCGGTGAGAATTCTTTTCAATGCGTCTGCATGCAGTGGATCCAAATGAGTCAAAACAGGAAGTCGTCCTATGAGCTCTGGGATCAACCCGAAAGCTTTCAAATCCTGAGCAGTTACGTATTGTAACAGGTTTTCACGATCTGCAACAGCATCTGCTGCTGCTTTGCTGAAGCCCATTGGTTGAGTGTTTAACCTTTTACCGATGTGTCTCGAGATTCCATCAAATGCACCTCCGCAGATGAATAGGATATTCTCAGTATTAACAGCAATCATTTTTTGGTCAGGATGCTTACGCCCTCCTTGTGGAGGTACGTTCACAATAGTTCCCTCCAAGAGCTTAAGCATTGCCTGCTGCACTCCTTCACCACTAACATCACGCGTGATGGAAGGGTTATCAGATTTTCTTGCGATTTTATCCAACTCATCAATATAGACTATACCTCTTTCAGCAGCTTCTACATTATAATCAGCAGCTTGAAGTAGCCTAGTCAGGATACTTTCGACATCTTCTCCTACATATCCAGCTTCAGTCAATACTGTCGCATCCGCTATGCAGAATGGGACCTCTAAGGTTTTAGCTAGGGTCTTGGCGAGATAGGTTTTGCCTGTTCCAGTATCACCCACCATGATGATGTTAGATTTCTCAATTTTTACTTCATCATTTTCATCCTTTTGAAAAAGGCGCTTGTAATGGTTGTATACCGCCACCGTCAAAACTTTCTTTGCATCTTCCTGACCAATGACATATTGATCAAGATAGCTTGTGAGTTCTTTCGGTTTTTTGAGTTTGATTTTAGGTTTTGCATCTCCTGGCTTCTTGGCTTTATCTTCTTCGCCAAGAATCATATGAGCTTGATCAATGCAGAAATTACAGATGTGCGCGGAAATGCCCGACACCATGAGATCTACATCTTTCTTATTTCTACCGCAAAAGGAGCAGGTAACTTGAGCCATTATTTTGGTTTTTTAACTAATACTTCATCGATTAGGCCGTAAGCTTTTGCTTCAGGCGCTTTCATCCAATAATCCCTTTCCGAATCCTTTTCGATCTGTTCTGGGGTTTTGCCCGTATGCTCGGAAAGAATTCCATACAACTCTTCACGCATAGAAAGAATTAATTTCAAGGATATTTCCATATCAGTGGATTTACCTTGCATTCCTCCAGAAGGCTGATGAATCATCACTCTGGAATGTTTCAGTGCTGATCTTTTGCCAGCTGCACCTCCTGCAAGCAAAACAGCTCCCATAGAAGCGGCTATTCCTGTACAGATTGTCGCTACATCAGGGCTGATAAACTGCATCGTATCATAAATACCCAAACCGGCAGTCACCGATCCTCCTGGGCTGTTGACATAAAGTAACACATCTTTTTTAGAATCTACTGATTCTAGGAAAAGTAGTTGGGCCACGATAATGTTTGCGATGTGATCATCTACACCAGTTCCTAGGAAGATGATACGGTCCATGATCAATCTGGAGAATACGTCAATCTCTCTGAAATTTTGAGGTCGCTCTTCGATTACAGAGCGAGTCATGTTTTCAATATGTTGCGTGTACTGGTCAAAAGCAGTACCGCTTACGCCTTGATTATGAATGGCATATTTCCGGAATTCTTCTTTGTTAATCATCTTTTGAGTATGTTGTGGTAAGCAAAAATAAAAAAAGCCCTTTAATAAGAGCTTTTTTATGATGATTTAAGCGAATTACTTATCTAAAAGTTCCTTGAATTCGTCAATCGTGATATCCTTTTCTTTCACACTGATTTTGTCCAAAGCAAAAGCAAGAACTTTTTCATTCTGAATAGATGTAAGCATGTTCATATAGTTCTGACCCTCTTCACCTTTAAGGTAATTATCAACGAACATATCCATGCTGTCTTCCATTTGTGCTCCAAGACCTGAAGCTGCGAATTGTTCACGAACCATTTGCTTGGTTTTCTCGATCACTTCTTCATGCTCAGCTTTTACTTCGTTCTTTGTAGCGATCTCATTAGAGATTAATGACCAAGTTAATTGTTTTGCGTAGATCGGGAATTCCTTCTCTATATCTTCAGCAGTTACTTTGCCTTCATTAGCAATCATCAACCATTCTTTTAAGAAAGTCTCTGGAAGATCCACTTTCGCAGCATCTGTCAATACTTTCTTCAATTCCTCTTCAGTAAATACTTTAGATTCCTTGTCATAGTTTGCCTGAAGTGTCTCACGTACCTTAGTGATGAATTCTTCTTCTGTAGAAACTTGATCAGGACCGAAGATCTTGTCGAAGAACTCTTGGTTCATTTCTGCAGTCTCTTTTCTATTGATGTTTTTTACAGTCAAGGTAAAAGTTCCATCAAGATCAGCTGATTCCTCTTCGCTTAATCCGAAAGCTTCCTCCCACTGACCTTTCTTCACATCTTTTGCTTCGAATTCTACGACAGCTTCTTTACCTAATCCAACAAATTTGCCAGCAAGTTTCTTAGTGATTTTAGTCAAATCCAAAGAAACAGTTTTTTCAAAAGAACCTTCAGCAGCTTTCAAGTCTCCATAGATATGATCGCCCTCTTCGCTTACTTCAGGATTGGTACTGTTACCGTATTGTGACTTTAGGTTGTCAAGAGTTTCATTGACTAACTTATCATCTACTTTGATGGAATACTTTGTTGCTTTGATTTTTGGATCAAGCGTGAGATCAACATTTTCTACGAATCCGATCTTGTAATCAAATTCGAAATCTTTCTGAGTTTTCCAATCGATAGCTCCTTGGTCCTGAGGAAGCGGATCACCTAGAATTTTGAAAGTTTGCTCTTTTAAGTAAGTATTCAGTGATTCGCTAAGGATACTGTTGATTTCCTCTACAAGTACAGAAGTACCGTACATGCCTTTCACCATAGACATAGGAGCCTTTCCAGGTCTGAATCCTTTGATGTTAGATTTTTTGGCAAAGTCCTTAAGTTTTGCGTCAACCTTAGGTTGGTAATCTGCTTCGTTTAATTTAATTTTAATTAAAGCTTGATTTGCTGAATGCTTGTCTTGTGTGATTTCCAAAGCTCAAAATTTAATAATGAAGATTAACTAAAAACCCCCAATCCCATCCCTGTTTTTGAAGACAGTTGAGTGATTGAGGGTTCGGTATTTAAGTGCGGATAGAGGGACTCGAACCCCCATGCCTCGCGGCGCTAGATCCTAAGTCTAGTGCGTCTACCAATTTCGCCACATCCGCAATACGTACAAATTAGAATAGAATATTGATTCCAAATCCAATTGTGGATGCAAATGTAGGTACTATTAAATAAAATGCAATAGCATTCAAAAAAAAATATTTAACATTTGATACAAAATGAGTCTCTGCACATTTTTGTGTTAAATTCCTCCTGTATGATTGAAGTGGACATAGAAGAAGAAAGAAAAGAAATACTCAAACGCTACCGAAGGCTATTGAGACAGGCAAAGCCCATTCTTAAACCAGGTGATGCAAAACTTATAAAAAGGGCATTTAATGTGTCTCTTGAGGCTCATAAAGATATGCGTCGGAAATCTGGTGAGCCCTATATCTATCATCCTCTTGAGGTCGCGCTCGTTTGCGTGGAAGAAATCGGGTTGGGGACAACTTCCATCGTGTCAGCCTTGCTGCACGACGTTGTTGAAGATACCGATTGGGAGCTTGAGGACATTGAGCGAGAGTTTGGTTACAAGGTCATGACCATCATAGACGGCCTCACCAAGATCGCTGGAGTTTTTGAATATGGAAGCTCTCAGCAAGCGGAGAATTTCCGAAAAATGCTTCTCACGCTCTCTGATGATGTGCGTGTGATTCTAATCAAACTTGCTGATCGACTCAATAATATGAGGACGCTGGCCAGTATGCCTAGGCACAAGCAGCTTAAGATTGCATCTGAGACCATGTACCTCTACGCCCCGTTGGCTCACCGACTAGGCCTTTACTCCATCAAATCTGAATTGGAGGATTTGTATTTGAAGTATACAGACACCGCTACTTATAAGGATATTGTCTTCAAAATCAATGAATCCAAATCTTATAGAAATAAATTTATCAGAAGTTTTATCCTACCGATAGAGGAGGAGTTGAATAGGACTGGGTTGGACTTCACGATTAAAGGCAGGCCAAAATCTGTTTTCTCCATATATAATAAGATGAAAAAGCAGGGAATTCCTTTTGAGGAGGTATATGACCTATTTGCTATTCGTATTATTTTGGATAGTGACTTAGAAAGTGAGAAAGCTGACTGCTGGCAGGTGTATTCCATTGTGACTGATTTCTACAGACCAAACCCTGATCGACTTCGGGACTGGATCAGTACCCCACGTTCGAATGGGTATGAATCGCTCCACACCACAGTTATGAGCGGAACAGGTCAATGGGTGGAAGTTCAGATTCGAACCGAGAGAATGGATGAAATAGCTGAGCGTGGTTATGCTGCCCATTGGAAATACAAAGACAAGGAAAATTCAAAAGGACCTTCGGGCTTAGACGACTGGATTACCCAAGTTCGAGGACTCCTCGAATCCAATGATGGGAATGCCATAGAATTCATGGATGATTTCAGAGGGAATCTGTTCCATGACGAAGTCTTTGTATTTACTCCAAAAGGGGATTTGAAGGTGTTGCCGTTTGGTTCCACAGCGCTGGATTTTGCTTTTGAAATTCACACCGAAGTAGGGGCTAAGTGTATTGGTGCAAAAGTTAATCAACGACTTGTTCCAATTTCTCATAAGTTAAAAAATGGAGATCAGGTAGAAATACTGACCTCAAATAAGCAGAAGCCTACTGAAGATTGGCTAAATAATGTCGTAACTACCCGAGCTAAGGCTAAAATTAAAGATGCGCTCCGAGAGGATAAAAAGTCTGCAATTCTGGACGGGAAAGAAATAGTTCAGCGAAAAATGAAGCAGATGAAGATGGAATTCAACTCTGAATCTGTGGAAAAGCTACGGGCATATTTTGAACTTAAAACTGCCAATGAATTTTATTTTCGGGTGGGAATAGGCGCGATTGACCCAACTTCGATTAAATCCTTCAAGGATTTCAAAGCAACTCAGAAACTCCAGAACAAGTCTACACAGGAAAAAGTAAGGGATGAATCTACATTTACCAAAGAAATAAAAAGTCTTAAGGGACCAGATCACGATCAGTTGCTGATAGGAGAGGATATGGACGTTGTCGATTACATTTTGGCGAAATGCTGCAATCCTATCCCCGGAGATGACGTTTTTGGTTTTGTGACTGTAAATGAAGGGATTAAAATCCACCGAACCTCTTGTCCAAATGCTTTGGAATTACTTTCCAATCACGGAAATCGGGTGATTAAAGCCAGATGGACAAGTCAGAAAGAAATAGCCTTCTTGGCAGGTTTACGAATTCTAGGTACGGATAGAGTAGGATTGATTAATGATGTGACTAAGGTGATTTCAAATGAACTGAAAGTGAATATGCGTTCAATCACCGTTGATTCTGATGCTGGTATTTTTGAAGGAACAATTAAGCTTTATGTTCATAGTACAGAGCATCTTGACAAGCTAATAGAAAATCTTGTAGAAGTGGATGGAATCTTAAAGGTTTCAAGGTTTGATTGATGCAATGAATCTTTTCTTACTTACAAAAGTTATATTTGAAAAAATACCCAACTAATGGCTTTGAATACAACCCACTTCGAAGAGGTAAAGAAGATATTTACAGCTTATCTTGAAACTAAAAAGCTCCGAAAGACACCTGAGCGATATGCTATCCTCGAAGAAATTTACTCCCGAACCGGACACTTTGATGTAGAGTCTCTATACATCAGCATGAAAAACAAGAATTACCGAGTTAGTAGGGCTACTGTTTATAATACTTTAGATCTTTTGGTCGAATGTGACCTGGTTACCAAACATCAGTTTGGTCAAAATCTCGCGCAATTTGAAAAGTCTTATGGGTACAAGCAGCATGATCACTTGATTTGTACAGATTGTAATAAAGTGCTGGAATTTTGCGATCCTAGAATCCAAAATATCCAAAATACGGTTGGGGATATTTTGAATTTTAAAGTGCTTCACCACTCTCTAATTTTGTATGGTAATTGTACCAAAGAGATTTGTGAAAACAGAAAAGTAGAAACCACATAAAATTGAGTTAGCCAGAGGCATGACTTAATAGTTGTCAAGGGAGATGATCATTTCCAATGCGAGATTTTTCAAAAAAAGACTAATTATCATTATATGAAACTGACTTATACTACAAGCAAAGATCAAATTGCAAATTACCTTTTTATCCAAGGTGATTTGATAGGTGACGAAGTAGGCCCCCAATTGGTTGAAGTCGTTTCGGATGCAATAGAAGAAGGGGCGAAAAAATTTGTGGTCGACCTGAGTGAAGTGCGTTATATCAGTTCCAGTGGAATTGGACTGTTGATCACTATGCTTACAAAAATGAGAAATAAAGATGGAGAAGTTTATCTGACTGCACCATCTGAACATGTGAAGAAATTGCTGATAATCACCAAGCTGAATAATATTTTCACTGTTTTTGAATCTATAGATGAATTTAAAAAGAAGATGTAGTTCCTTTTATTGTCTATTAATTATTTGTTTTTCCTGTTCTGAGAAGCCAATCTCGGAACAGGGCTATGTATTGGAGGTTTCTGACCGCAAAGAGTTTTTTATAGGAGATGGAGGCCTTACTTCTGACGGATATCATATGGTTTTTCTTGATTCCTCTAAAACCAAGGGTACCATTTATAATAGAATTGCCCATTCATTGGACAGTATTTTTATTTGTGCTGATTCGGCTTGGTCTCAGGACGGTGATATTATGGAAACCGAGGGGCCTTCAGGGGTAGGTACAGTATTTACCTATTTTAGTACACCAAAATTTAATGTATTCATTAATAGCCAGCAATTTTTCAGACAGAAGATTCAAACCGAGGAGGTGTCAAGTAAATTTTTACAAGAATATGGGGTTTTTGGAGATTTGGAATACCCTGCCTTAGCTATTTCTGGAGGATCTAGGGAATTAACCGGTTTGGATAGAAATGATAATATTGGATATTTTATCTATGATTATGAAAACCGAATCAAGGTAATTGGATATAGTGTAGATCAAGATTCCATGTTTAATCTGCCAGTGGCTTTAGACTCGTCTCGTTATTATAATACTAGGTTTAATGTTAAATGGAAAGGCTTGACGTTAGGAGGGGGCGATGAACCGCAACTGAGCGTTTTTAGGAATAAACTAGTGGTGAGCTATCCTAGTTTTAGTGATATTTTAATTTATGATTTAAATTCAGGTTTACACCATACATATACTTTCGAATCCAAGTTTTTTCCATCTCAAAAAAGAAGACCCGAAAACTATAAAGACGAAGTTGATTCTGGAGAGTTATTATGGGAATGGCAAGAAGCTTGGCGCAATCAAGTTAGATTCGGATCGATTAGTTTCATTGAAGATTTCAATGTTTATGTCAGGGCTGTTAAAGGGGAAGGAAAGAAGGATGCGTTGCTTTTTTTGGAAGTTTTTGATTCAAATTTCAAAAAGGTAGGAGAGCTAAATTTGTCAGAAATTAATCAGGATTTATCGACCACTTTCATAAATACCAAGTATGGTTTGATGTTTAGTGCCAAAGATCAGCCAGAAGAAGATGTCATGTATTATTATTATGTCAATCTGAATGAAGAGAAATAATTACCATCTTTCTCTTGGTTTTCTATGGGCTTATCGCAAATTTCACGCTTCAAAAAGTCAAGTGTAACAGATAAGACCGCACATCAAATGAAGATGGATGTACTTCTAGGTCTCCAGTGGGGAGATGAAGGAAAAGGAAAAATAGTGGACGTATTAGCGCCTGAGTATGAAATTGTAGCCCGTTTTCAAGGTGGTCCAAATGCTGGGCACACCCTAGAATTTGACGGAATAAAGCACGTTTTACATCAGATTCCTTCAGGGATATTTCGCTCACAGATACTGAATATAATAGGAAATGGGGTCGTTCTGGATCCTATTGTCCTTAAAAGAGAAATCGACGGATTAGGTAAATTCTCGATTGATTACATGAAAAATCTAGTGATCTCAAAGAAAGCTACGATCATCATTCCAACTCATAAATTGCTAGATGCCGCTTCGGAGAAATCCAAAGGAGATAAGAAGATTGGTTCTACTTTAAAAGGTATTGGACCAACTTATCAGGATAAGATTGGAAGAACCGCACTTCGTGTTGGGGATATTCTTAGCCCTGATTTCAAAGAGAAGTATGAGGCACTTGTTGCTAAGCATAAAACCACACTTTCATTCTATAGCCATCCATTGGATGAATTGCCTGCGATGGAAGAGCAATTCTTCGCTGCAGTTGAGTTTTTCAAAACCTTAAATCTAATCGATAGCGAATATGTAGTAAATGAAGCGCTGGATTCCAAAAAGAGAATCCTGGCTGAAGGAGCTCAAGGCTCACTGCTAGATGTGGATTTTGGTAGCTATCCATTTGTGACAAGTAGCAGCACTATGGCTGCAGGAGCTTGTACAGGTTTAGGAGTTGCGCCATCCAAAATCGGTGAAGTTTTCGGGATTTTCAAAGCATACTGCACCCGAGTTGGTAGCGGACCTTTCCCTACTGAATTATTCGATCAGGATGGTGAGGACATGAGAAAGGAAGGGAATGAATTTGGAAGTACTACAGGTCGACCAAGAAGATGTGGCTGGTTAGATCTGCCTGCTCTTCGTTATTCCATCATGATCAATGGCGTTACTCAGCTTTTCATGATGAAAGGTGACGTTTTGAATATATTTGAGCAAATCAAAGTCTGTACTCATTATGAACTTCCATCTGGAGAGAGAATTGACAAATTGAGTTTTGAGATTACTGAGCAGGAAGTTTCACCGGTTTACAAAACAATGAAGGGATGGAACTGCTCTTTAGAGAATATTCATTCTTATGACAGCTTCCCTACAGAATTGAAGGATTATGTAGAATACTTGGAGACAGAATTAAATGTGCCAATCAAATTAGTTTCTGTAGGTCCAGATCGTACACAGACAATCATTCGCTAATCAAAAGCAAACAATAGTTGGAGCCCTTGATATTAATTCAAGGGCTTTTTTATTTCTATGTGTTTATAGTGTATTTTGGTCATCCAAAATAATTCAACTTGAATAGAATTTTACGCCTTCCTCTTTTACTTTTTCTTTTTGCTTTCGCTTTTAATGCAAAAGGGCAAGTAGGGTTTCCGTATTGTGAGACTTTTGCTGATCAAGAATCTGTAGGAGCAGAAACCATTTTTGGAGGAAATGCTAGAATGGAGAATGGTGTTCTCCGTTTGACTGATGCACAAAGAGAACAAAATGGCTACGTGTATATTGATATACCTTTTTCTCCAGCATATGGGATAAAGACCTCCTTTGAATATTTCATGTATGGTGGAAGTGGTGCAGATGGATTAACAGTTTTTCTGTTTGATGCCGCTGTTCAAAACTTCAGGATTGGTGGATTTGGAGGCTCTTTTGGATACGCACAGAGGGGCAGTACTCCAGGAATGACCGGTGCATATTTGGGGATTGGCTTTGATAGCTTTGGGAATTTCAGTAATAACAGCGAAGGAAAGATTGGAGGGTTCAATGGTTCTCCCAATGGGTTATATCCAAACAGTATATCCATTAGAAAAGGTGGATCTGGATTAAACGGATATGAATTTATCGGTGGGAAAATGACTTTGGATCCGCCGACGGGCCCTTTAGGTTTAGCGTTAGATGTGGAATTTCAATTTCCACTAAGCTCTGGGGGACAAGGTACTACAAGAGTAACAGACCCAGCTGTTCCAGGGTACCGAAAAGTGTTTTTGGAGTTAGAGCCTAATCCAACAGGTATAGGGTATATCTTGAAAATGGAAATGGTAGTCACCACCCTTGCAAATGAACCTAGGACTATTACAATTTTTCCAGGCATTCCATTTCCATATGAGCCTCCAAAGAACCTAAAAATAGGGTTCGCAGCATCTACTGGAGGTGAAACAAATATCCATGAAATTAGAAATTTGATAGTGGAAGTGTCCAATGATGAAGGCTTGCAAAATCCATCAGGAGTTGATTTCTCTGATTTTGCTTCATGTGAAGGACAGGAAAATACCTATTACATCACTGATGAAGAAGTGATTTTACCTAATGAGAATAGTGAGATAAGATGCTTACAGTTTTATGCATCTTTGGAAGATATTGAAGAGGAAAGTGACGATATCTGCGCTCAAGGAAAATGTCGTGAAGAGAATAGAGTTTTGGAATTGCCGGAAGGGACCTTTACAGCCGGATCTGATGGTGGAGACTTTACATTTTTTCCAAATGAAGGCTTCACAGATCAAAGTGTAACTGTTTATTACACCATTACAGATACCTACGGAAAAAGCTCCGAGGGAAATGCCATGACTTTGAAAATTCAAGAATCTCCGGAACCGATAAGTATATATGAGAATGGGAATCTAGAGATAGTAGAAGAAGTAAGGTTGTGTGGCGGAGAATCGGTAACTCTCACCTCTATGGGAGGTGAAATCTATGAGAGATACGAGTGGTATAAGGACGATGAGCTAATTACCGGAGCAACCTCCGAGCAATATTCTGCTAGCTCAGTTGGTGAATATGTGGTTAAAGCCTACAACAGAAAAAACTGTCCAGCCATTTCCAATTCGATTTTGGTGAGTTTCCCGGAGTTTCCGGATTTCGGATTTGAATCACCAGTTGTGGGTTGTGTTCCCGGGGAGACTGTGGATGTGACTAAAAGTATTTCGAATTATGATCCTTTTACGTTTGATTATAAGCTCTCTGGTGGAGGAGAAACGTTTTTGGATGATGAGATGAAGGAAATATCTGTCTCTGGTGAGTACCAATTGCAGATTAAGCATGCAGACTTAGATTGTTATTCCTCTCCGGAACCTATACAAGTTGTAATACTTCAAGAGGAACTCATTGCTAATTTTTCATTTGAAATAAGAGGGACAGGTGTAAAAGGAGAAGAAGATGGTGGGTTCTTTCCAGACGATGTGTTTCAATTTAGAGACTTGTCTCCCAATGGTGCAGAAAGCTGGAGTTGGGATTTCGGGGACGGGTCTGTATCCACTGAGAAAAACCCTACCCATGTTTATGGTAAAAAAGGTGAATTTGATGTGGTGCTAACTGTCACCAATATGTGGGGTTGTGAAGCGTCTTTGACTCAAAGAGTGTCAATTATTCGAAGCTATAGGATAATGTTTCCTACAGGCTTTACTCCCTTAAGCAACTCAAACCAATTTTTTCTACCAAAATTCAAAGGACTTATTTCAGGAGAGTTAATGATTTTTAATACTTGGGGAGATCTGATTTTTCAAACCGATGACTTGAACACCCCCGGTTGGGATGGGAAACTGGATGATAAATTATTGGATGCAGGATTCTATGTCTATAGATATGATGCAATAGCTACAGATGGAGAGAAAGTGACTCGGTCTGGTAAATTCAAATTAATCAGATAGTGAATAGAATTTGCCTAACTATATCATTCCTACTACTTCTAGTTATGAAGGTTCAAAGTCAAGATGTGCAGTATTCGCAATTTTATGCAAACCCTTTTTACTTGAATCCTGCTTTGGCTGGTAGCACTGAGCTATCGAGGGTGGGGGTTAATTTCCGGAACCAATGGCCCGCCTTAGATCAAAGTTTTATTGCATACACTGCGTATGCAGATCACTTTTCTAAAAAATATAACTCTGGATTTGGGGTGGTAATTTCAGGAGCAAGAGAATCCTTCACTCAAAGTAGTACGGATGAGATTGGCTTAGCCTACAGCTATAGGCTAAGATTAGGAGAAAATCGATTTTTACACGTAGGGGCTCAAGGGAGTTTGTTGTCTAGAGATGTCCTTTTTGATCAAGTGATTTTAGGGACTCAATTAGATATAGATAAAGGAGTAATCCTGGGAGAACCTGGGCAAGGATTTACTGGAGACAGTAGGGTGCGAGCTGCAGATCTTAATGCAGGGCTATTATATTATGAAGAGAAATTTTGGATAGGTTTTTCAGCTTTCCATCTTTTGAAACCTCAGATTAGTTATTTGGAGATTAACTCAAACAAACTTCCGATTAAGTATTCAATACATGGTGGAGTTAGATTTGACCTAGCTCCAGGATATATTAATGATTTTTTCAATAATACAGATCAAGAGAGGTCGCTGGCATTAGCTTTTAATTATAAGTCACAGGGAGCTTTTGATCAACTTGATATTGGTGCTGAGTTTTATTTCGAGCCATTAATACTTGGGTTTTGGTATAGAGGACTTCCTACGAAATATAATTTACCCAACAGTGAGTCTTTAGTAGGACTTATAGGAGTTGAATTAGATTCGGGTTTGGATTTTGGCTATAGCTATGATTTTTCTATTTCAAAGTTAGGTCAAAGAGTATCAGGTGGGGCACATGAGATTTCTGTGAGGTATGTTTTTTCTTCAAAAGACCCAAGAAAAAAGTATTACCCTGAGCTGCCAACCTTCAGGTATTAAATTCAATTCTCTATAGGCGACATATTATTTCGGTAAATTTCATGCTTACAGAATTTACCGCTTTTACCAAATGTTTTGCTTAGGCTAGATAGGCATTTTTATTTTGTAAAACTTTTCTTGGTCTCTATCAGCAGCTTATCTCGGTGGGGGTTTAAATCTCAAATATTCTCTTGCCCTTAAAATAAAAAGGTAGATATTTGCACTCCCAAACGACGCAGACGGTGTCAGGGAAGCGGCTGAAGCTAGCTGTTGAG
>NZ_QLLK01000006.1 GCF_003259505.1 Algoriphagus yeomjeoni
GTTGAAGAGTATCTTTTGAAAGACCACTTTCACGACATAGAATCTTAAAAGTCTGCCGCTCAAGAACCCATTTTTTAAACCATACAAAACGGTTCCGAAGTGTCTGTTCTTTAGAGTTACGGGTGAAGAAAAGACCACAGTTTTTACATTTAAATCGCTGTTTTCCTGCCTGCTTCCCCCAGCGAATAACCTCCAAATTCCCGCAAGCCCAACATCTGTTTTTTTTGAGTTTTCATAGTACAAAAAAAGTTTACTGAAACCAGTTTCAGTAAACCTCTTGTATTTACCTGATAATCATTGATGTTATAAGGTTTTTACCAACTATTTTTCAGTATTATGCCGCTTTTGTGTATAAAATATGTATTAGTCATTATCAAGCACCTCAAAGTATTTATTCACAATGGTCTTCTGACCATGGTGAAAAATGTTAACGACATTGAAGTTGATAAGTATTCCTTTGGGTGATTTTAATAAATTAAGATAGTTGATCAGCTGTGCTTGATGAATTGGAAGGATTTCTGCAACCGATTTTATTTCTACTACAATTAAATTTTCTACCAAGAAATCACACCTAAGCTGGGTATCTATTGAATGCCCTTTATATTCAATAGGGATAATTAATTCACTACTGAATTTAATATTCCTTGTTTCAAACTCAATAGCTAAACATTTATGGTATATGCTTTCTAGCAGTCCTGGACCTAGATGCTTGTGTACTTCGATTGCAGCTCCAATTATTTTGTAGGAAAGGTCATTTACTATCTTTTGTGTTAATGCCATTTTTTGTGAGAATTTACTCAATTCTAGTAAATTATAAATGCTCTCTCAATTTTTAAAAATCCAATATTTTGATGCACTCTAGCATCAACTACTGAAGTTCCTATTTTGAATAACCACATAGTCACATAGAGAGAAGTATTTCAAATGCTATGCAAGCTATGTGTCTATGTGGTGTGATTTTAAATTTCATATTCACACATCTTGTTGGGTTTTTAAAATCAATGCAATATTTAAAATCCAAACTAAGCTTTATTCTCTCCAAAAGACTTTGTGATTAATGTGGTATTAACAAAAAAAGCAGGCTCTAGAGCCTGCTTTTCGGTTGTGGTGGTTAACGTGTGTTGGTGGTTTTTTATGTTTTACAGCATCGCAAAGAACATATCCAAATCAGGAATCAAAACGATCCTAGTTCTTCTGTTGATTGCCATGTTTTCAGGAGAATCATTTTCTACGATAGGCATATAGCTAGCTCTACCTGCAGCGATCATTTTCTCTGGTGCTACATTATAACTTTCCTGAAGTTTTCTCACGATACTAGTTGCTCTTTTCACAGAAAGGTCCCAGTTATCCTGAACTACTCCAGTTGAGATTGTTCTTGGGTCGGTATGCCCTTCGATCATCACTTGTAGGCTCGGCTCAGCATTAATTACCTCAGCCAATTTCTGCAATAGTGGATCAGCTTTCGAATTGATTCTGTAGCTTCCTGTGTTGAAAAGTAACTTGTCAGATACAGAAATCATCACGACAGTTTGGTCAATGCTGATGTTCACATCATCCTCTTCTCCATCTACAGTAGTCTCCGTAATATTCTTCTTCAAATTGTATTCTACCGCTAGGTTCACTGAATCCTCCAAAGTTTGTGCTTGCGCAAGTTTAGCCTGATCTACGTTTGCTAAGGTTTGCTTCATTTTCTCTTTGGATGTTTTGGACATCATCGTAGCACCTTCAAGGGAATACATGCCCTCATTCTGCATAGTTAATGCATCGTTGGTATCACGAAGAGAATTGATCCTAGCGTTATATTCTGCAACTCTGTTTTCGATGATTTGCATTTTCTCTTCAAGTTCCGCTTTCTCTTGCTCAGTGGTAGCAAGCTCAGTTTGTGTCTTATAAAGATTACCTTCTAGTTCGGTGTATTTTTTCTTTGACACACATGACACCATCACAGTGGCGCTCAAAAGTCCTGTAACAATTAGTGATTTTTTCATAGTTGATTTCTTTGTATTTGAATCAACTATTTCAAAGCAATTGCCACAAAGAGAATCCCGGTGTTATTTCACTTAAATCGACAGAATAGACGTGTTTGGATACAATAGAGCCCTATTTTATATAAAAAAGAGGTTCCAAAACATATTTGGAACCTCTTCAAAAAAGTGTGGAATACCTACACAGGTTGACTAATTCTTTACTCAGAAATATTCACCTGTCACTCCATGAGGCGATTTACAACTTTGAATTCATTCATGACCCGATAAGCTGCCCGAGTTACATCCGATTGAAAGTTGGGAGATTCTGAATCAAAATTGGCGGCAGTATAACCTTGCCAGATGGTATTTCCTCTTTTGCTATCGATCACATATACTACTAGCATTCCTTGGTTTTGGCTATACTTTACGTGGTTATACGTTTCATCCTTTTCTTGCTCCTTGTCCAAATCCCCATCTTCCTTTTCAGGTACATTTTTCATTCGCTGTAAGTAATAATCAAATTCTGGCTGCACATAGCCTCGGTATCTGATTGAATCCATGAATATCTTATAGCTCACTAGTAAATCAGGTTTGGACTCTTGCTCGCGGAAACCCTGAGAACCTAACCTAGCGCCTATAGTTGCAGTCAATACTGGGGATATCATACTGGTATCCTTTTCAGTAGGAACTACGAATGCAAAGGTTTTATATTTCTTAAAAGAAGCTTGATAATTATAGTCGTAATCAGTTACATAATCTTTGGAGGAAAAGCATCCTGCGCAAATAATAAGTAATAATGCGAAAAGGAAGTGAGTGTTTTTCATGGCAATTGGGAATGAGTGGTTGAAAGGTTGTTATCTAAGTACGAACTAAGATGGTCTAGTGGATTTAACTAGAATTAACATCTCATTGTTTAGAGTAAAATGTTGCTTTTCAATAAACTAGCCTAATAATTTACTATTATTTCCCTGTAATTATTAACCAATTTTCATATAATCTCTTTTTTCACTCAAAAAGAGTGAACATTTAAGTGAAATGTTGTCCGATGAATAGTTTTGAATCTTTAGTTCTTGATGCTCAGTCGTGTACTGTTTGTAAAGAGTTTTTACCTCTAGGTCCCCGGCCGGTATTTTCTATTCATACTGAAAGTAAGATTTTGGTGATCGGGCAGGCACCAGGCACTAAAGTTCATGCTACCGGAATCCCTTGGAACGATGCAAGCGGCAATGAACTGCGGAGATGGCTGGATGTGAGTAGAGATCAATTTTATGACCCGAGGAACTTTGGAATCATGCCTATGGGATTTTGCTATCCAGGAAGAGGTGTAGGAGGTGACTTGCCTCCAAGACCAGAGTGCGCTCCTTTATGGCATCATAAAATGATAAATCAGATGGCTGAGGTGAAATTGACCTTGCTTATAGGACAGCATGCATTGAAATACTACTTAGGGAATAGGAAGAGGAAAAATTTAACTGAGACTGTAAGGGATTTCGAATCGTACATGCCTGAGTTTATTCCACTTGCGCACCCTTCGCCTCGCAATCTTATGTGGAGGCGGAGAAACCCATGGTTTGAGGAGCTCGTGGTGCCAGTACTTCGGGAGCGTGTTCATGAGTTGCTAGCTAGATAGTTTTGTTAAAAAAACTTATATAGTTGTTCTTTTTGATAGTATTTATCTTTTTAGATATGATTTTGTAAATCATGCAGTTAATCCCAGTGTTTTGGCTCTTTAATTTTTACTATGAAACTTAACCTACCTCATTTTGTACTAATCACTTTAGTTATAAGCAACTTTTCCTGTGGGGAGAAAACAGAAAGTGAATCCTCTTCTAGAAGCTTTTCTCTGGAAATCACCGATTCAATGCAAGTAGATTATCTTGGAGAAATGATGCTCCTGGATTACGACCCGAAGACTGATAAATACCTTCTAGCTACTGATTCATATTATGAATATCTGGAAGTAGATGGTAATGGGAAGATTCTGAACCATCATAAGTTCAGTGAGGATGGTATCGATCCAGTTGGACAGGCGCTAGGCCTTGGATATTTCAATGGAGACGTGACAGTTTTTAACCCGCCGAAGGGCTATTACATGTTTCGGGATTCTACCAAAGTAGGAGAAGTGACTATTCCATATTCATATCAGGTTTTTATGATGTATCCAAAGCTGGGAATGTTTGAATCTGGCAACAAAATCTTTTATCCCAAGCCTTGGCCGGAAACGCTAGCTATAAATATGGAAGAAGGTGAGTTTTACCGCGAATTGTATAACCTACCTATTATTGAATCTCAGGATAAAACAACTGGGGATACCCTTGGTGCCCTACGTCTACCCGAAACTTCAGTTTTAATGGGAGATCAGGTGCATGGTTTCCCTATTCCGGTATATACGTTGGATCAGGAAAAGCTCTTGCTAAGCATGTGGTTTGAGCCTCGATTTTATGTTTATTCTAAGGAAGGAGATCAGTTTCTCTATGAAAAAACAGTTGAGATTGATATACCTGACTGGGTTTCCTATACGCCAGTACCGTTGGACAAAGCCGAACAGTTTTTTGTGGAAAACCAGAAAAAGAGAACTGGCAAATTCACCAATATTCTTGTTTCAGGAGACTATTACATTGCTGTCTATAATAGGGGGCTTGATGAACAACAAGTGATTGATCTTGGTCCCCCGACTCGGGATGGTCTAGCTGCGCGAAAAAAAGATCCAAATTATGCAGCGATTTTCGATAAGGACTTTAATCAGTTGGCTACTAATGTACCTTTTCCTTTGTCGAGTAATTTCCCAATGGTTGTCAACAATGACGGGGAATTGGTCGTGTCCAAAGTTGGAGGTTTGTCCGAAACCGAGGATGATGGGATTGTACTTTATAAGTTGAGATTGAACATCAACTAAATAGTACAGAGATAATTTGATTTGTAGAACAATTATTCATCAATGGCATTGTTTCTGAGTCAGAATGATGATTGGTTAGCAACGGTGGATAAAATGGATTATTTTGAAAGTTAAACTGCCATATGGGCAAATTCAATTTTCCCAAAATAATTTATTCACTATGAAACTATTATCCAGTCTAGTTGCCCTTGCATTTCTCATTTCCTGCCAACCCAAAAATACTTCTGACTACCAAGCTGACCTCATAATTTATGGAGGTACTTCAGCTGCGATTACTGCTGCTGTTCAGGCAAAAACGATGGGCAAATCAGTCATTGTCGTTTCGCCGGATACTCATTTGGGCGGCTTGTCATCTGGAGGTTTGGGATTTACTGACACCGGAAACAAGTCAGTGATAGGAGGATTGGCAAGGGAGTTTTACCATAGGATTTACCAACATTACCAACAAGATTCCGCTTGGAAATGGCAGAAAAAAGAAGACTATGGAAACAAAGGGCAAGGTACAATAGCCATGGATGGGGAGAATAGGACGATGTGGATTTTTGAACCTCATGTGGCAGAGCAGGTATTTGAAGATTTTGTCGTTGAGAATAACTTGGAAATTCATCGGGATGAAAGGCTGGATAGACAATCTGGCGTTATCAAGGAGAATGGTGAAATCACTCAAATCCAAACACTTTCAGGGAAAACTTATCGCGGGAAAGTCTTTATAGATGCGACTTATGAAGGTGACTTGATGGCGGCGGCAGGTGTGAGCTACCATGTAGGCAGAGAATCCAACGCTACTTATGGGGAAGAATGGAATGGTGTACAGGTAGGTGTGTATCAGCACCGGCATTATTTTCAAAATAACATCAGTCCCTATGTGATTCCTGATGATTCGACTAGTGGGTTGCTCCCGGAAATTTCATCGGAACCTCCAGGGCAGAATGGGGAAGGGGATAATAGGCTTCAAGCATATACCTATCGTTTGGCGATGAGCAGGCATCCCGATAACAGAATTCCTTTTCCAAAACCAGACAACTATGATCCCGCCCGGTACGAATTACTGGCTCGGGTGTATGCCGCCGGTTGGGATGAGACATTTGAAAAATACGATCCAATTCCCAACTTGAAGACAGACACCAATAATCACGGTCCATTTTCTACAGATTATATAGGTAAAAATTATGCTTATCCGGAAGCTACCTACGAACAACGCGAGGAGATACTAAAAGATCATACCGAGTATCAGCAAGGTCTACTTTATTACATGTCTCATGATGAAAATGTTCCTGATCCGGTAAGAGCTGAAATGGCAAATTGGGGGTTGGCAAAGGACGAATTTGTAGATAATAACAACTGGCCGCATCAAATCTATGTACGCGAAGCCCGAAGAATGGTGGGAGCGTATGTGATGACTGAGCATGATGTGCTAGGCGATAAGGAAGTTCCAGAGCCAGTTGGGATGGGTTCTTATTCCCTGGATTCGCACAATACACAGCGGTTTGTAACGAAGGAGGGATTTGTACAGAATGAAGGTGATATCGGAGTACACCCTAAAAATCCCTACTCAATTTCTTATGGAACCTTAGTGCCAAAGAAGGAAGAATGCACAAATCTCCTTGTGCCTGTTTGCGTCTCAAGTTCTCATACGGCCTTTGGTTCTATTCGGATGGAGCCTGTGTTTATGATTCTGGGTCAATCAGCAGCAGCAGCGGCCTCGCTGGCGATTGATAATGACATCCCTGTTCAGGAAGTGAAGTATGCGGAGCTAAAGCAACTACTTTTGGGAGAGGGGCAGGTACTATCTCAGCAAGACTAAATCTAATTTTTTGAAAAAAATCCACTCAAAGCTTTTGATAAATATTTGTTTTACAAATATGAAAGTAATGTATTACATTTACTTTTGTAAATAAAATAATAGACGTTTATGAAGGGCTATCATTTAGGTGAATTAGAAGAGTTGATTTTGCTTACTGTGGGCATCTTGGATCAGGAGGCCTATGGTGTCGCTGTGTTGGAAGAGATCAAAAATCAAACAGGTAGGATGGTCAATATCTCGGCGATTCATACGGTTCTCAACCGTTTGGAAGAAAAAGGATTTCTGAAGTCCTACATGGGTGGAGCAACTGAAGAAAGGGGAGGAAGGAGAAAACGCATATTTACTCTTTCTGCTGCGGGACGAGCCGCAATCGAAGAGGTGAAAAGTTTAAGAAATAAACTATACGATCAACTTCCACCACTTGCTTTGGACTTTTCAAATGGACAGTAAGTGTAAACACTTTCCTCCCAAATGGCCAGATCGTTTTCTGGAGTTTTACTGCAATCCCAGTCGGTTGGAGCAGATTCAAGGTGATGCCTATGAGCTTTTTTACATGGACTTGGAAGAAAGAGGATTGGCTTATGCTAGGGTTAGATTTCTTATCCATGTGCTCAGCTTTTTCCGCTGGAGTAATATCAAACGCACAAAATCAACTTACCAGACATTTTCACATGGAGCTATGCTAAAGAACTATTTTAAAATCGGATGGAGGAACCTTATTAAGCAAAAGGGAACCACTTTTATTTCCGTGTTTGGATTGGCGTGTGCTGTTGGTTGCTGCATGGTGGCATACCTCTTTATAGCTCAAATTTGGTTCAAAGGTCTAAACCAACCAAACAAAGATGAGATCTATCAATTGACTTACACTGCCGAAGGAGAAAATGGCTTGGTGACCTATGGAGCTGTTGCAGAACCTATCTCTGAGTTGATTCCCGAAAAATTGAATCGGGTTCAGAATCATACTCGGGTGCTTCGTGAGTTTCCAATACTGATACACAAAAATGAAAGTTATCAGCAGCGATCAATCTACATAGATCCAGCTTTTATGGAAATGTTCACCTATCGAATGGACTATGGTTTTGCAGGAGCCTTACGAGATCAAGACCAAGTGATCCTGACTCATGAGCTTTCAGAGAAGCTTTTTGGGGACATTCACCCAATCGGTCAGGAGCTGGCTTTGGTAGTGGATGGTGAAGAAAAACTCTATAAAGTGGGAGGTGTCTTGGCAGATCTCAACGATATGGATATGTTCAATTTTGATCTTTTGGTAAATTTTGAGTCGCATCCATATTCTACCCTAGATATTACATTGGAAGAAGAATGGAATTCTGAACTCTGGACTTTTATCCAGCTGGAAAAAGGGCAAGATATTTCTGAGTTCAATGCTGGGCTACAAGCTTTGACCAATATTCAAAACCAAATCAATCCTGATAAACCCTATCTGAATATGGGGCTGGTTGCTTATTCAGACTTAGTTTACAAAGTAGACGAGATTGAAAATGGAGTTCGTGATTTTTTGGGCTTGGGGCCACAGATCCTACTTGGCTCAATAGGGTTATTTATTCTAATCTTGGCAGTATTTAATTACATCAATATTTCTGTTTTGATGGCCTCAAAGCGATTAAAAGAAATTGGGGTGAGAAAGGTAATTGGAAGTAGGAGAAGTCAGCTGGTCTTTCAATTTCTGAGTGAAAACTTAATGGTTTGCTTTTTTGCGCTATTTCTGGGCTGCCTTTTGGCTGGATTCATTTTCCTTCCGGGATTTAATGAAATAGCTTCCAAAAACCTCAAAATTGACCTCTTAAGAGATGCAAATATCTGGGTGTTTTTGGGAGGAATGTTGCTCTTTATTACCCTCATTTCTGGATTGTATCCAGCGATTTATGTATCCTCTTTTAAGCCGATCAATATTCTGAAAGGCTCTCAAAAAATTGGTAACAAAAGCATCTTAACAAGCATTTTACTGACTTTCCAATTTACACTTGCGATCATTGGCATAGTTGCTGGAATCGCCTTTGTCCAAACAAATTACATCAACGAAAATCGGGACTGGGGCTATTCTAGTGCAGACAAGATTATTGTGAATGTGCCCAACCAAGAGGATTATTTACCTCTCAAAAACAAGCTGTTAGCGCTGGCAACTGTCAACGAGGTCAGCGGGAGCCAAGATTATGTGGGAAACTGGATCCGTGAAGAAGTTCTGGAGTTCGACGATCAAGAGTACGAAATAAGCCTCTTGAATGCTGAAGCCAATTATCCGGACATCTTAGATCTAAAGTTGAAGGAGGGTAGGATGTTCAATCCAGAGCTTATTTCTGATACTCAAGAATCTGTACTAGTCAATCAGACATTTCTGGATAGGTTAGGATTGACGTTTCCTCTAGATGAAAAGATCACCTTGGATAGCGCGAATTATTCTGTGGTAGGCGTAGTGGAGGATTTTCACACGATATTTTTCCAGGAAGCAATTGATCCAATGGTGATACGAGCTTCGCCAGATACGACATTTAATTACCTGACGCTGTTGATGAGTTCTGGGACAGCAGAATCTTCTCTGAATGCAGTCAAGAAGATTTGGCACGAAACCATTCCAAAAGGTCTTTTCCAAGGAAAGTTACAAACTGAAGTGTTTGACAGGGAATTTTCAGATGTTCAGGGAGTGAGAAATATTCTTTTATTCTCAGCCATTCTAGCGGTTATCCTAGCTGCGCTAGGATTGTTTGGGTTGGTTTCCCTTAATATGAATTCACATATCAAAGATTACTGCGTCAGAAAGGTCTTTGGGGCCAATTTGAGTGATATTTCTATGAAGTTGTTCAGGAGGTATTTACTTATTTGGGGAATAGCGGGAATATTAGGTGGGGCTTTTTCTATTCTGATTATTTCTAGCTTTCTGGATAGTTTTTTTGCTTTTCATTCTGGAGTTGGAGTATTTCCTATTGGCAGTGGATTAGTAATTCTTTTGCTGGTAGTGGCAGTTACCGTAGGCTCGCAAATCTGGAAAATATTAAAAGCCAACCCAGCAGTTATTCTCAAATCTGAGTAATTCAAAATTCTCTAATCAAAATAGGCTCATTTGGGGTTAGGGGAGAAGATGGAAGTAAATTATTCTATAGAAAATGGAATCTTATCCTACGTGATAGATGGTGTGATCACCGTTGATGACATGCATGAGGTGCAGGTGGCGAGAGAACAGTTAGCTGGAAATGATTCCATCAAAGTTTTGTCAATCGTGCCTTCATTTAGAGGATATGAAAACTTTGAAGCTATGAAAAAAGCCATTCAGGGTGATATCCATATGCTTCCTAAGCTTTCTAAATACGCGATGTTAACGGACAGCTTTTGGTTACGCTCACTGGTCCTTTTCTTAAACTTGGTAGTGCCAAAAAGTAAGTTGAAAGCATTTCCTTTACGAGATCGCAAATTAGCCGAAAAATGGCTGGATTAGCTTTCAGCTTTTCTTGGTCATCCGAGCTAATAATGTAATTGACTTCTTAAGTTAGGCTTGTCAATAAAGGCGTACTCAACTGTTCTATTTCACGTTTGATTTTTGAAAATTGATCAGACATTTTAGCTAACATTGTGGTTGAATCAACCTCTACCTTCTCTATCAAATCCTGATAGTATTCTACTCCTTGGATCAGGTTGTTTCTGAATTTTTCTAGATAAGCATCTCTCTTCGCGACCTTATCCGTCACTTTGTTTTCAAATTCCTTTTTCAGGAAAGTAACATACAACTGTAGCTCTTTCACTAGGACATGAGGACGCTCAATATCTAATTTGAGGCTTAACTTTCCGTAGATGTGATCCACCATTTCTTTGAGAGTGAAGGTGCCTTTAAAATAAGCAAGGTTGGGTCCAGGACAGATCGTGACAGCACTGAGATTTCTTCTTGGAGTTTCTCCTACTGCTAAAATAGCCGGAGCACTCAGTCCTTCACAAAGGCAATCCTTGGCTATCGTTTTATCCATTTCTTCTGACCCAATTTCCCCTGCCTCAAATTGGGTTGATTTGAGAATTTGATACTGTCTAGAAGCGGTGCAAATCGGTTTTTCGGTGAACTCAGTATTGTTGGAAAGGAACTTCTTGTAGCAGGGACTTCCTGGTCGATTATTTTTAATTCTCTTCAGGCGCTGCTCTTCACCCGAGGATGTTCGTAGGTTATTGAAAGGAACTCCTAGCGGAGACGCATCGCTTAGAAAGTAGTCCGATTTTTTAGCTTTTAGTAGTCGACCCAAGGTGTCATTATTTACAGAAGTTGCTTCGGGAACCAGAAGAAATGGGCTTCCCCAGCCTGTTCCATCCAGCTCATAATACTCCCGTAAGAAGCTATCTTCGCTCGCTGTTCCTATTCCGCCTTGGTATGTTATCTTGAAAGTAGGACTTTTTGAAAGTGTGTTTAAATGCTTGATTTCAAGTGATTTTTGGCATGTTTCGTAAAGTGTTGAAAAAAGCTCTTTTCTATTCCTTTTAAATTCTTCCAGAATCGGCCCAATCAGAAATCCATCTGTAGCAAATGCATGTCCGCCACAGTTCAGACCAGACTCAATTCTGAATTCTGAAACCCAAAGTCCTTTCTTTGCCAAGAACTTTCCCTGGATCAAAGCTGATCTGTAATCACTCACTTTAAGAATAATTCCTTTCGAAATCTCGCCAAATTGATTTGGGAAAAACTCAGAGAATTGTTCTGCATAGCTATACAAAGCAGGATTCATTCCAGCAGAAAAGACCACTGATCCATTTGCTTTACTCGTGGCAAAACCTCTTAAAGCGGATAAAGCATCAGAATATTCTCTAGGTAATTCTTTACCTGATTTATCAGAGTTTATCTTGTCTACTTTGGTCATGATATTGACGTCAACAGCGCCCATGTTTACCAGTGATTTGAATTCTTCTTTTAGATGAAATTTCTCCGAATCAGGACTAGATTTTATTTTTTCAAGTAGGCTAGAAATTGGAGATTCAGTAGGGAGAAGGTTCAGATATTTTTGAAATTCTAGGCTTTTTTCCCAATCCCCATGGATCAATTTATTGAACTGCTCCTCAATGATTGACTGGGTTAAGTCAAGGTAAGCAGTGATGCGCTTTGCACGGTAATCATCTTCCGAATCTGAGATTGGAATGAATTCCCGAACATATTTAGTTGAATAAATTTTCCTCATATCTTCCAGCAAGTGATCATCCATGATGGAGACTACACTTGAGATCCCATACTTGGCAACTTTGATCGGAGTATCTACGGTATATCCTAGTCCCATAACTGGGATATGGAAGCTATGTGCTCTGCTATAATTTTGCATTTTTATAGGGTGAGATTTTACTAGATATTGAAGCAGTAAAACTAGGTTCGTCCGCTTTTCAATCGTCTGTGAGAACTCATTGATTGAAGTGACTTTCGTCAGTTTTTTAGTTAACTGCCACTAACTTTTGGGCTAAAAATGAGAGTCAGATTTTCACATTATTTTCCCAAAAACCAAAATAATTCTTCTCTTCTGTAGCGTATTCATACAGCTTTCCGTCAGGGTAATAAAGTAAGATGAAGACACTTCTAAGGATCTATTTGATTTTGATATTTGCGGGCAGTGCGCTAAACGCGGGCTCCGATAATGACTCGATCGCAAAGAAATCTGGATTTATGATAGAAGGGAGTAATTTTACTACAAATTCCATCTATCCTCAGAGCTTAAAAGGAATTGCTGAGTGTATGAACTCAGCAGGAAACGAAGAGTATATAAAAATAAAAGAAGCTATGGGGGAGCAGGGTTCAGCGGCTAAATCGGTGAATTAGTGATGAGATGAATAGCTAAAAAATGATAATTCCGACTCCACCTTGGATGTCGTAAACCATAGATTAATAGGTTTGAATTGAAGTGGACTGACCAAGAGCTGATCGAAGGGTGCAAACGACGATCGGCTAAGTACGAAGAGGTATTCTATAAAAAATACTATGGCTATGTCATGGGTATCAGTCTGTCCTATTCCAAAGAAAAGGCACTGGCCGATGAGATTGCGAATGACTCCTTTTTGAAGTTTTTCGGGTCGATCAAAAAATTCGACGACTTCCAATCGGTGAAGGCTTGGCTTCGGAGGATTACTGTAAATACGGCCATCGACTATTTTCGGAAGCAGAAGAAGTTTCAGAATCAATCTGATGTCAGCGAGGAAACTGGGGTGTTTCACGAGGTAAATGCGCTTCAGGATCTCGCCTTTCAGGACATTATCAACCTAATCAATCTATTGCAAGAAGATCACAAGATGGTGTTTAATCTCTATGAGATCGAAGGCTATAGTCATAAAGAAATTGGCGAAAAACTAGGCTTGACGGAGAGCTCCTCCCGAGTCTATCTAGCGCGGGCAAAGTCTGAGCTTCGCAAATTAGTATCAATACACTTGAAAGAATATGAAGGAAGATAAGCTGGATAAGGAAATCGCTGCTTCCCTTAAAAAGAAGTTGCTTGAAGCCTCAGCGCCTTACGAATTGGGTGCTTGGGAAGGTTTTCAGAAAATGCGTGCTCAGCGCAGAAGAAGAACTATAGCCTATTGGGTGACAGGTATTGCAGCGTCTTTGCTTTTAATTGCTGTAGGGATTAATTCTGTTGATATAACTGGTATTGAAGAATTTAATCCACAAGAGGTTCAACTTGCAGAAAAGGTGGATTCCACACCAGAAAATGCTTTGGAAAAGCTTTCTTCGAGTGATTCAAATAAAATAAATTCGGATAGAAAAGCGAGTGTTGAACCGGGGTCAAAAAGAATTGATTCGGATATTGAGGTAAGTGGTAAACCTTCAGATGTAACAGAATCAGAAACTGCCAAAACTGAGATTGTGCCAGTTGAGACGCTTCCTTCCAAAACCAACAATCTAGCCATTGCTCCTGAGCTCTTAGAAAAGCCTGCGAAAACAGAACAACCTAAAGTTTCGCTGGATATACCAGTGTTATCAAATGAAAAGGTTATCGCGCAGGTTCCTGAAAAATCTAGTACTACTGTGCTTAACCAAAACTCAATTATAGAAAAGGAGGTAGACAAAAAACCGGAAAACTTAAATTCTTTAACTCAGACCATAGCTCCTGAGACTTTAGTATCAGCGGAAGTCCCTGTACCTGGAAAACCTACGGATAAGGAGATTTTTATTGCCGAAAGTGAATTTCCGGTTATAGAAAAAGACAAAACATCAGTTGGTCTGGGAATGGGTTTGACTCCAGGTTTTGGAGCCATCCAAAATGATAATCAGGTTGCGACAGCATCTACCATAGGACTTGGAATGTTGGTTGATGTCAAGCTCCCAGGGAAGCTCACATTAGGCTCTGGATTTGGCTTTAATTACTTTAGTCAAAATGCTAAGGCAGAGAGTATGGTGATGAATTTTGGTAATTCGTACCCACAGACGGAAAAACTGGAGGTAAGACAGATGCAGGTAGAAATTCCTGTCTTTGTTAAATATCCAGTGACAAGAAATAATTCTGTTTCCATTCAAGCAGGATTTTCTAACTTTTACTCATTAGAAGGTACTGCTTCTCAGGAATTCACTGTACAGAGACAGTCTGCTTTCTATGCGAATGATGCATTGGGGAATTCTTCTGTTACTCTTCGCCAACAGGATGTGGTACAAAGCAATTCTCTTGAATCAAAAAGCGGCAAATTTTACCCGTTTGCGACCTTGAATTTTGGGGTCAACCTTCGGGTTTTGGAGACTAAAGGAGCCAACTATGTAATCATGCCCTTTTATAATTATCAGTTGACTCAAGTTTCAGGCTATGGCGATACCTATGGCTTATTTGGCGCAAGCTTCAAGATGAATTTTGGGGGAAAATAGTTATGAAAGTTTACAGTAGACAGTATTTAGTTGGCAGGGAATTTCCTTGTTGGTAGTATAATAACCCTAAATAAAGTGTTAAGTTCTAATTACCCAAAAAAGCCTTTCTGAATTTCAGAAAGGCTTTTTTGGGTATGTGTGGAAAGGTTGAGCAGTTGTCCTGTTTTTCCAGAAGCAGGACATAAAAAGATGCAAATTGTCAACTTTTCAAAACCACTTTTTGCTCTTCTCCATAAGTTCGGATTTCTACTTTGAGACTGGCATCCTTATCTGCTCGATCGAAGTTGCTGTCAGCAGTGATTACGTTCTCACCTTGATTGATTTTAAGATCAGAAAGGTCAATTTCGTATTTGCGGATGATCTGCCAGTTGGCATCATATAAGACCAATTCTTTTCCTCCAGTATATTTTAAGGTTTGGCCTTCTTTGATGCTCACAGGTAGCTCTACTTTTTTGTATCCATTAATCTCAAGCGTAATAGCACTTACATCACAGCTCATGGCAGTCATAGTGAAATGCACCACTTGTTCCTTTCCCAGATTATTGAATTCTAAGGTAGAATATAAAGGTTCGCCTGGCTGTCTGATTTTCTTCTCATGAACGTAAATCTCTGAATATACTTCCTGCAGGTTCCATTCCGAACCGTTGATATTTTTAAGGGTGAATTCCTTGTCGCTATTCCGCATTGCTTCTTTCTGAGTTTCGGTAAATGAGTTGGAAATTCTCAATTTTTCCCAGTCTCCAATTAATTCTAAAATTTTGTCAGAGTTGCCATTTTGATCAACAGTTTCCAGATCGGCCACCAATGCATAACCCGCATCATAACCCGCTGATTTGGCGAGCATCCATTCCATATCTTCCACGCTGGTTTCTGGGGTCATTTTAAACCAACCCAGCATGCCAGGCATGAAATTTCTTTGGAAATAGGCTTGATTGTTAAATCGGTATTCAGTCTGACTTTCGCGGAAACCTGCATACCAAGGTTCGCCCCAGTTCATACGACTGTAAATGTGCCAGAAAAAGTGAGTAGTACGACTGGCGTCAATGATCAAATGGTTCTTTAAGTCATCAGACAAATTAGTGTACCATGTGTAAGGCATCAAACTTTCACCGTAAGAGCCCAAACCAGTTGATCTGTTTCCTTCAAGACCATCAAAGGAAATTTGACGAAGTCCAGTCTGGTTGTATAAGTTTGCCATTGTGACTGACATTTCTTTGGTCAAATCGGCATCACTCAGGAATACTTTATACCCATGATCCAATAGCTTGGAGATCTTTTCTCCTGATTGGTGACTACTGGCTTTAGTGTCAAATGCTCCACGCTGACAATCCAGCAATTGCCAAGGAGATGCTTCCGAAACACTTCCATAGCGAATCAATTCCTCGCCGATCATTACTGTTTTTAAATTATTATTCTTCATTTGATTGAAGAATTCTGGCGACTCTATGGTGATGGTGGAAGCAGTCTCGTCTATGTCATCGACTAAGGTTGAACTTCCTACTTTGGCTAGTCTTTCATCTGGAATTGGGGTAACGTAGGCATCATCTGTTTGGATGAAATTTGATAGGAAATGAGTACCTAAATAAACTCCCTCTTCAGCAGCTTTATCGACACATTCTTTTAGACCTTCGATTCCGTTTGGAAATTCACCTTTGTATAATTCGAATTGACCCCAGGTTTCAAATGTTTTTCCATAATGGTAAAGGTATTTCAATCCTGCCTTCTTGGTTAGTGCAATGGCCTCATCTACAGTTTCCTCAGTAAAATTGGTAATGAGATATGCTGCGGCTGCATTAGGATTTGTCTTCACCCATTCCCCATCAATCATCGGATGAGGAAGTCCCTCGGCGATTTCAATAGCCCCGATAGTTTCCAAAGTTTTTGGTTCAGGACTTCCAAAAAAAGCTATTTTGGAACCAATAACTCCACCATCGTCATAAGGCGGGGCAACAATCATATCATGATCAACATCTGAGTATATTCTTTGAGTGGTTCTATTTCTAGTGTACGCTTGCAGAGAACTGCCATTTTGTAGAGGGGCAGCAGCTTCAATTCTATAAAGCACACTGCCATCTGATTCTGGATGCATATTGTCAGTTTCAGCTTCTCTTACGAAATCAAATTCTGGCATACGATCACTTTCATTCCAAGGATATCCTCCTAGAGTCTTCAGGTTTAAGGCTTGAATGCCGATAGCAAAATCATCATCCCGCACCACTCCGACTGTTTCAGAGATAGTTTTTTGAATGGTGGTTGGGAAGGGACCCCAAACTATTAATTCTATGTTTTCATTGTTGGTTATAGAAATTAACTCAAATGTGAGGTGCGTTTCTTTTTCTTCCATCTTAACTTCTGCGACCACATCATTTTCAAAAGTCAAGTTTATGATGCCGTTTTCTATTGTCGCATATTTTGGATAGATCATTTTATTATTGACCCGAATAGACATCAGAGGAGCTAGTGTGTCTTTGAGAATGTAATCTTTACCCGTGGTTGCATCAATAAGATTTACTACTGACCCCTTGTCATTGATGGTCAAAGTAAGAGACCCTACAGTTTTATCGACAATTTTTGTTTGATCAGATGAGCAGGAAACTGCGATAAAACTGGCCAGAAAAAGGATTATTAATGGTAGTTGTTTCAGTTTGATCAAGTTGAGAAATCTATGCATGATTAGATTGGGGCTATTAGTGGGTAAATACATTTTCTTGGGGTAGACTAAACTAATTAAAAATGCTTTGTCATTTTAATTCAAAGCTCCCGTATTATCAGAACTGTTATACTTTTAGGACTTTGACTACTATTATTTGAAAAAGCTATTTCAGGACGGGACAAGTACAAAAATAAAAAAATCCCGATCTGATCTGACCGGGATTTTTCATTGTGGAATTGGACTACTTAGTAGTCTATATAGTTGGTCAATAATTGCAAATCAAGTTTTTTGGTATTTTCGGTGGACTGATTGTAGCCCCTAAGAACCAGTGTATAAACCCTATTTCCTATCAATTCTACGTTTGATGCGGTAGCAAGCACTTCTCCTGTAGGTGAAACTACAGTTAGTTTGTAAGTGTCGGAATCCAGACTTTCGAAGTCTGAATTAGATTTGAATGCGATTCCTTCAAAGAATGGATCATCTACCTCATCAAGTTTTAGCGTGACCGACCCTGCATCAGGAGATAGGTTGATCATTCTGATTTGTGCCTCATCAGCATTTGGTTCGGACCAATCGTCATCTACCAGCACCGCATCCAATTCTCCCCCCTCTTCCAGTACAAACATCGAGTACACAGAATCTATCTTGATTTCGTACTCTTTCTCCAAAAGTGAAGTCAAAGAGTTTGGATCAGAGAATTTGAATAGTCTATCCCCAGGAAAGAAGTTTTGGTAGGCCAATACATCCTTGTACTTAATTGGCAAATTATTTACCTGGTTTTGATCAGCATAGACAATTACGCCAGTATTGTTTGGGGCGCCATTGTAAATGGAAATATAACCTGCATCTGGAAAGTCCATCATATCGTCGTTGTCCAGACAACTGGTTAATCCTAATGTTCCGGCTAGCAAGGCTACTGTCGCTAGTGATTTTAATTTCTTCATTGCAAATGAATTTACACTCATCATACGTATTTGTTGGTTTTAGTTTTAAATCAATACCAAGACGCGTGCGATGATATTTTCGCTACATAAATTAAGAGAATTTAAGCAAGTGGATTGGTTTACAAAGGATTATAATTATCGGAATGCACAGCTGAAGTCTATCTTGTGCTCATCTTAAAAAACTTAATCTTTTGATAGATTAATTATCACATTTCCAATTTTCCTGCCTGAAATCACATATTCATAAGCTGATGGTATCTCGTCAAGCGGATATTCACGATCGATTAGAGGGTTAAAAAGTCCCGTTTCAATTTTGGATTTGATATAAGGAAGTGTTTTCGCTAAAGGATATGGAATAGGGAATTTGACTTTTTTACCACCAAAAAGAGGAGTGAAGATGGCATAGAGAACGTTTTGGGAATAAGGTCCTAATTCAGATGAAATGTAGGTTCCGTTCTTCTCTAAAATTGGCTTACATTTTCCAAAAGTGCTTTTGCCAACTGAATCAAACACAAGGTCATATTTTTCAACGCGCTGTGTGAAATCTTCTTTTGTGTAATCGACAACTTGATCAGCCCCACGTGAACGGATCAGATCAATGTTTTCTGTACTGCAAGTAGCTGTGATATGCACATCAAAAGTCCTCGCAAACTGCAGTAATGCTGACCCAATTGCACCTGTGGCGCCATTGATTAGGACTTTCTGTCCAGAACGAATTCCTGATTTAAGAATAAAAGAATGTGCATAATGCGCTCCCTCAAGACTGGCCACGGCCTGCGTGAAATCAATCGGGTCAGGTATGATGATGAGATTGTCTTTAGGAATCATGGCCATGTATTCAGCCTGTGATTCCAGTCCCATGTCCGTAAAACCAAAAACCCGTTGATCGACTTGAAATGAATCGATATTCTTCCCAATTGCAACCACTACACCAGCGAAATCAGTCCCCAAGACGATTTTTCTGGGTTTCACCAAACCTAACATTAAGTGCATGATAAAAGGCTTACCAGTCAAATTTGCGCAGTCTGTACGATTCACTGTGGTAGCAACAACTCGTATTAAAATTTCATCATCCTTTGGAACAGGTTTTTCGATTTCTTCAACAGTAATCGTATTTGGTGGACCGTATGATCTTCGGATGGCAGCTTTCATTTGACTAGTTATTAAAAAAGAATCTGTGTTCAAAAGATGGGTTGTTTTTGATCATTTTTAAAATCCATTGGATTCATTATGATTGGAAACTCAAGTGATTGAAATTCAACAAATGATAACTTCAAGGTTTATCATTTTTCAAATCTCCCCAGCAAAATATTGCCTATTGAAGCCAACGAGTTAGGATGAATTGTTAAAGTCAAGTTGAGGATTTTACCCAATTTGGGGAAAATAGATGACTCAGCTAACTGAATGGCTATTAATATTTTAAAAATACTTTTTATTTTATAGATAAAAATTCAATAATAGAATGCATTACCAGAACAGTGGAATTTGGTCTAAATACTGGTTTAAGGCGGTCTTCTTGACTATTTTCGCTTCAGATTGAATGTAAAACACTAGGCCTTTGTTTGAATTTTAGTCGATTAGGAGCCAAAATAAATCTATAGGCTTGCTCAGTCTTCTATGGAATAGCGTTTGCGAAATTTATACTGTTATACTGAAAACCAAATACACTAAAATTGAAAATTATGAATGTTAAGATATTAGGTACAGCTGCTGCAGCTCTTTTGATTGCTATAAGTTGCCAACCGAAAAAAGCAGAGAATGAAGAAGTAGTTATGGAGGAAACAGAAATGACTGCACCGGCAGAAATCTCCATTGAGAAATTCACAGATTCCCCTGCCTATGCCTCGTCGTCTTTAACTCTTAAAAATCCATCCAATACCACCATTGCAAAAGCAGGAGAAGTTGATTTTGCTTTTGATGTGAAGGATTACATGCTGGGTGAAGTAACTGAACGCAATGGAATGGCTGCGAATTTGGCCAATTCTGACAAAGGTCAGCATATCCATTTTATCTTGGATAATGAGCCTTACTCAGCACACTACGAGCCAGAATTCAAAAGAGAAATGCCTGAAGGAACACATTACTTGGTTGCTTTCTTGAGCAGATCATATCATGAGTCAGTAAAGAATGCGAATTCATTTATTGCTAAGAAGATGGTTGTTGGAACTGCCAGCGATGATATGAATGTGGATTTTGACAAGCCTACTATGATCTATAGCCGTCCAAAAGGTGAGTATACAGGCGCTGATACAGAGAATTTATTGCTTGATTTCTTCTTGCTGAATACTACACTTTCTGAAGATGGAAATAAAGTAAGAGCTACCATCAACGGTCAGGAATTTATGATCACAGAATGGGCTCCTTATGTAATTAAAGGTCTACCAAAAGGTGAAGTGACTGTTAAATTGGAACTGCTTGATGCTGATGGAAACTTGATCCCAGGTGGATTCAATGACGTGACCAGAACAGTGACGTTGAAAGACTAATTAAGAGTTAAAAGCCTCCAACAATTAAACTCCGCGTGATTTATACACGGAGTTTTTTTATGAGGTTCTCACAGCGTCGCTGGGGCTTAACGTTTGAGGTCTTTTTCTGACCTCGAACGTTTTGAATTTTGTCAACACTCAATTTTTAATTTTTTTGCAATCAGCACTTATCTATTGAATAAGAAAATGTTGAAAGCTACTAACAGCTCAGACTATCTAAACAGGAAAATATTCCGGAATCAGACTCTTAATTTTATCTAATGTCTCAGGCATAGAGAGTTCACTCATGCCACCAGCGGCATTTATATGTCCCCCTCCCTCAAAGTGAGCTGCAGCTAGGGTGTTTACTGGGTTGTCTTTGCCTTTTGATCTAAAAGATAGTTTGACCGTACCATCGCCTTCCGAAAGCATAATGGCTACTTTAATTCCTTTGATGGAGAGAGCAAGGTTTGCAAGACTGTCAGTATCGCCCTTTTTGTAGTCATAAGTTGCCAATTCCTCTTTGGTCAGTGGAATGATTGCAACCGTATTCTCATTCAAAATCTCCATCTTTTGAGACATCGCAAATCCTTGTAGGCGAAGCCGACTTGCTGTATTGGTATCATTTAGCAATTCATGAATCAGATGATGTTTGACATCTGCAGCTAGCAATTTGGCAAGAACTTCATGAGTTCTCGGTTTGACGGAATTAAAGCGAAAGCTTCCCGTATCAGTCAGAATTCCTAAATACAGAGGAGTTCCGATTTTTTCATCCAATATTGCTTCATTTCCAGACTGCTCAATCAGCTCCACAATCAATTCTGCCGTGGAGGAAGCAGATGTTTCAGAAATCGTCAATGAAGTGAAGCCCTGCGGGTCTTGATGATGATCAATCATGATCAAGGTGCATGTAGCTGCTTCTAGCAATACTTGCATTTCCTTTCCCACCCGGTCAGTGGAATTGTAGTCCAAGCAAAAGATCAAGTCTGCCTCAATGAACGCTTTAGTGACTTTCTCAGGTTTTTGGTCCATCGTGATAATGGGAGACAGGTCAATAAAGTCCAAAAAGTCAGGCGCTTTGTCAGGGTGGCAGATAGTGGCTTTTTTACCTAGCTTTTCTATAAAATGCAATAGCCCTAAAGAGGAGCCGACAGAATCACCATCGGCAGATTTGTGGGCAGTAATAAGGATATTCGATGCCGCTAGGATTGCTGCTTCGATTTGTTTGTATTTGTTCATGAAAGTGGGTTGTACTTGAGTTTAAAAAGATCAAGTAGGTGATATTCGTCTTTATGCAAAGGAACAAAAGTGTGCACGAATAAAAGGATAATGATTACGATTAATTCCTATTTGAATGGACTTAGCGGTTAAAGCAGTTTTTATCTTTCAAGAGAAAACTTCTCCTCAACCTTTTTAAGATCTACATTTTGATCGATGGTAGTTAAAAATGAAATAAGCTCTCTTAGTATCCTGGGTTCGAACATGACTTTATAATAAGTTCTAAGGCCATTATGGTATAAGATTATGGTTTTGATAGCCCCATCACAACATAGCATTTGATTTTGACCACCTTGCAGTGCTGTGATTTTTGACTGGATAATCAAATCCCTTAGCTCATCGAATAGTTTATCGGAGAGTGTACCCGTGAAATTCCCTGAACGTGCAGTGTCAGTCTCATTGAAGGACTTTTCCTTATAAAAATTGCTTGAGTATTTAAGAGTTTTGTCCGATGAAATCTCAAGATGTATGACTGGGCAGGATCCAAAACATGCAGACGTATGAAAAGTTAGCTTCTCAAAGACAAAAGAGCTGTCTTGAATGAATTCTTGATTAAAGAACGTTATTGCTTCGCTAGACTTGAAAAGTCGTTTAGACGCTTCAGATACAGGTGTAGCGATTAGGAGACTATCATTCACTTCTTCAATTTTCAGGTCATATTTTACTACGTTTAGTTTTTTGTAATTATCTGAGCTAGAATAAAACCTCTCTTGAAAGCTTAGTATGTCATTTAGAAATTCTATATAGAGGTTTCGTGAATTTCCATTACTTGCTAGATGGTTATCATTGTTTGTAGTATCGGAGATCGATAGTGTTTCGTTTTTTTCCGAGACCCAATTCCCCTTGACTGATTTTAGTTGCCCAAAGCAAAATTGAGAAAGCAAGACGAAGCTGAAGAGTAAAGTATTTCTCATGAAAGTGGATTTGAGATTCATGACAATGACGGTGATTTATCAAGGGGTGATACTTTACTTAACTACTTTTAACTCATTCAGAGCCAAGTTCTGAAAAGACAGTTTTTACTTAATTTTCCATTGCAGCTCAGCTTTTACACTTCAATCTAATTTCCCTTGTCTGTGAGGACACAGACCAGGGAGTCTGACCTCGGTGATGACATTCCAGATCATTAAGCTTTCTAATTTCAGCTTTCTGAATTTAAATCTTACCCATTAAAAATCAACTTAAAAGTTGTCCCTTCACCCTGAGTGGAGCGAACCTGAATGTTGCCTTTGTGACGTCGCATGATCTGTTTGGATAGACTTAAGCCAATTCCAGAACCCTTGGATTTGGTAGTGAAGAATGGGATGAAAATTTTGCTCAAAGCTTCTTCTTCGATTCCTTTGCCAGTGTCAGCTACTTCTAAGATAATTTTCCCAGCCTCATCTATAAATGCCCGAAGGATGATTCGCTTCACTTCAGAATCTTCCACGGCTTGAATCGCATTTTGGGTAAGATTGATAAGCACTTGTTCGATTTGAGTTTGGTCGCCGAATAGAATGAGTTCCTTCGGACTGATTTCTTTGATAAACTCTACATCCAATGTTTCCAGCTGATGCTGAAGTAAAACTTCCAGTTGATCGAAGAGTTTTGCGATAGCAATACTGCTGAACTTCGGCGCAGGGATATGTGCCAAGCTTCTGAAGTCAGATACAAAGCTGATCAGCCCTTGACTACGCTTTTCTATAGTGCTAATTCCCATCAAATAATCCTCCATATCTGAAGGAGTGATTTGCTCCACATGTTCGATTTTGCTTTCCATTTCTCCTTGGATAGTTCCTGCCAAAGAAGAAATTGGTGCAATTGAATTCATGATCTCATGAGTCAGGATTTTGACCAGGTTTTGCCAAGCTTCCATCTCTTTTTCCTCCAGCTCAGATTGGATATTTTGTAGCGAAACCAATTTGAATTTCTCCCCACGCATCAACAGTTCGATGACATAAACAGAAAGCTGCATGATGCCGTCAGGATGTGCGATCTTGATCAATTCACTTCCGCCTGTTCGAAGATTATTAATCGCAAGGTGCAATTCTTTATTGATCCCCTCGATTTCCCCGATGTTTTTCAATTCTTCTACATCGAGAATTCGTTTGGCAGCGGTGTTGACTATTTGAATTCCGCCATTTTCACCAAAAGTGATCAGTCCAATACTCAGGTGTTTGAAGACAGATCTGAAGTATTGGTAATTTGCTTCTTTCTCAGCTTGATCTTCTTTAAGCTTTGCGAGAATCGCGTTGAATTCTATATGTAAGTCATCCGTTTCTGTTCCATCAAACTTCACAGGATAAAGTTGGGAGTATTTGTCTTGCTTGATGTTATCCAGGAAAACACGCACTTTTTTGAAAGATCCTTCGGAATATCGGAGCAAATAGATAATCTGAAATACGACCAAAACGAGAAGTAGGGAAATCATAAATACTCCCCAACTATCGATCATAGCGTAGGCAAGAAGAAAAAGAGAAGCTGCTAGAAAGGCGATTCTCCCAAGTAAGCCAACTTTATAGTCCATATTTTTCCAGCCTTCTATACAAGGATGCTCTGGTCAGACCAAGCTCCTTAGCTGCTTTAGAAATGTTTCCTCCGTTTTTATCTATTGCTCGTTGAATGGTAGTTTTCTCCATGTCATCGAGATTCAACGTGACTGAAGTTGGAGCTTTATCTGAAGCTGGCTTTGCGGAAAGGAAGAAGAAATCTCTTGAATCCAGCATGTCGCCTTCAGCCATAATTATAGCTCTTTCGATAGCATGTTGAAGCTCACGGATGTTTCCCGGCCAAGCATAATGCTGTAGCAGATCCAATCCTGCGGAAGTAAATCCTGTAAAGTTTTTACGGTATTTCTGGCTATAGCTTTTCAGAAAGTGATTGGCCAAGATCGGGATGTCATCCTGGCGCTCACGAAGTGGTGGCAAGAAAATCTCTACTGTGTTAATTCTGTAGAGTAAATCCTGTCGAAATGAATTGTCAGAAATACTATCGTGAATCGGCATATTGGTTGCGCAGATCAAACGAATATCCACAGGAAGAGCCTTGTTCGTGCCTATTCTTGTTACTTCTCTACGCTGCAAAACTGTTAGCAATTTCGATTGTAGAGGTAGTGAAAGATTACCTATTTCATCCAAGAAAAGAGAACCTTTATCGGCAATCTCAAATCTGCCCGCACGATCATCTTTTGCATCTGTGAAGGCGCCTTTTTTATGTCCAAAAAGCTCGGATTCAAATAGGGATTCGGTGATGGAACCCATATCCACCCCTACAAAAATCTCGTCTTTTCGGAGTGATCTATCATGAATGGCTCGTGCAATTAATTCTTTACCTGTTCCGTTTTCTCCCAGTATCAAGACATTTGCATCAGTCTGAGCCACTTTATCAATAATCGAAAAGATATTCTTCATTGAAGCACTTTGACCGATGATGTCCGTGTAAGGCTTCTTCATGTCGCTCTGCATCTGCTTTTGCTTCTTCTGCAGCTTATCTACCTCATTGTAGCTTTCTTTCAATCTGATGGCGGCAGATAGTGTAGCGATCAATTTCTCATTTTGCCAAGGCTTCAATATGAAATCTGTAGCACCTTCTTTCAAAGCTTGCACAGCCATTTCCACATCTCCGAAAGCAGTGATAAGTATTACTACAGCTTTTGGATCGATCTCTTTGATTTGCTTTAACCAGTGAAACCCCTCTTTACCTGAAGTCGTATCTTCCCGGAAGTTCATGTCCAGAAGGATTACATCATAGTTATTGTTATTTACCAAAAAAGGAATTCTACGCGGGTCCTTTTCTATCATTACTTCTTTCGCGTGCTTTTTCAAAAGCATTTTGGCGGCAAAGAGTAAATCCTCATTATCATCGATGATAAGAATCTTGCCTAAATCTTGAGTTTCCATGGTTGATTGTTTGATCTTCTTAATAGCAAAATGATGCCAACCCTAATATAAGCGGATTAAGTGGGTTTTTGGAGACGAACTGTCCATTTGTGTACGCTTTTATGCTGAAATCGGACATTACCCCTACGGTTTTCATCCCTAAGAGATTTTTGTACCTTTGTACTTTACTAAAACAAAAGACTATGCAAGCTAAAAAAGGAGATGCAGTTCAAGTGCATTATACCGGTAAATTAGAAGATGGAAGCGTATTTGATACTTCAGCAAATCGTGAGCCTCTAGGATTTACCTTAGGCGATGGAAATATGATTAAAGGCTTCGATACTGCAGTTGACGGTATGAAGCTAGGAGACAAGGTTACCGTAACGATTCCTGCTGCGGAGGCATACGGTGAGCGAAGAGATGATATGATGATCGATGTGCCAATTGCTCAAGTGCCAGCTGATATTAAGCCTGAAATAGGAATGTCACTGACACTTCAGGGCGGTAATGGTCAGCCAATGCCAGTAGTAGTTGTGGGCTTGGATGCTGAAAAGATCACATTAGATGCAAATCACCAGCTAGCTGGTAAAGACTTGATCTTTGATATTGAGTTGGTGAAAGTCAACTAATAGCTCTCAATTGATAATGTACCAAAGGCCATTTCAGCAATGAAATGGCCTTTTTTTGATTTTTCTTTTAACCGAGCAGGATTTGGGTTTTTTACAGAGGAAGCGATGTTGTAATGTAGCCCTGCTTCTGTTGCAGCTGGACTTTGATGATTTTTGAAAATGTTGAATTCTGAATATTGAGTAAAGAAAGATGGAGTAACAAGACCGCTTTACTTCAATACCTTTAACCAATCAGGAGTAGCATATAGAATTACTTTGTCTTTGAAAACGACTGCTAATCTTTCTTGTCCGATTTGAAGGTAAATTCCTCCTGGACTTTCCAGTTCAGCTAATGTCTTGGTTTCATTGGAAGTGAGAGATATTGCCACCAGCTTATTATCAGCGATCCAGAGGAGGTGCTCGTTGTAATAGCAAAGCTTATTGATTCCCTTGATTTGTATTTTTCGCATCAGGTTCCCCTGATTATCGAAGATAAAAACACCCGTTTCCGGCACATTCATAAACAAGCGATTCTTGAATTCTCTGATTTCAGTGACACTCAAATCGTTTGATTCCAGAATCAAATTAAGAGGCTGAGATTGAATGATCTGATTTCTTCTGAAATCCAATAATTTTAAATTCAGATCGGATTCATCCCATACCCAAACCATATTATTGTTTCCCAAAGTCGCTGCTTTCGCCAAGTTTATATCTGCTAAGAAGAAGCCTTTTTCTGCCAAAGGATTAAGGAATCTATCCAGGATTCTATACTCTTGCAGATCTGACGAAAAGCTAAAAATGTTCACTGTCCATGCAGCTTCCAGTTGATTTAATCGTCCCTGCCTAGCGGGAGAAAATAAGTTCAATTGCTTGCCATCTGCACTGAATAAATAAATGTCTCCTGAGGTAGTGCTAGCAAATAACTGGTCTTTAGTATCGAAGGAGATCAAGTCTAGATTCTGGAGCGAAATCTCTGCGAGGGGAATTCCTAGTTTTACATCGGTTTGTGCCGAGGCAAAAAGCGGAACCAAGCCAATGATGAGAAGTATGAAGGCCCTCATCCTTCGAAGGATGAAAGTTTAACTTCTTTGGCGGCAAAGGAAAGATAGGTGTTTTGCGTCACCCATTCTCCAAGATTGAAATAGGTGGACTTTGTACCTACTTCGAGCTCAAGTGGTAAGTGTCTATGTCCGAAAATGTAAAAATCATGATGCTTCTTTGCCTCAAGTTCCTTGCAGTATGTCCAAAGCCATTCATCTTCGCCAAGAAAGTGATTTTCGTCTTTTTCAGTATTAGAAATACGACTGTGTCCTGACCAACCTTTAGCAAGTTTGACTCCTAAGTCGGGGTGAAGCCAACGAAATAACCACTGTGCTACCGGGTTTGTGAAGACTTTTTTTATGACTTTATAAGCCTTATCTCCAGGTCCTAGACCATCTCCATGCCCTACCAATATAGATTTTCCTTCTACCTTCAGTTCAATAGGGTGAGTATAAACAGGGATTCCCATTTCTTGGGTGAAATAGTCCTTCATCCATAGATCATGATTTCCGGTGAAGAAAATAATAGGAATTCTACGCTCTCTGAGTTGGTGGATTTTTGAAATAAAAGGAATAAAACCTTTTGGGATTACTTGCCCATACTCAAACCAAAAATCGAAGATATCACCCACTAAAAAGATTGCTGCAGCATCATCCGAAATGGTATCCAACCAGCGAATAATGCGTTTTTCACGTACTTTACTTTCAGCATCATTTGGTGCTCCAAGATGAAAATCTGATGCGAAATAGAGTTTTTTTCCATTCAGTGGAAAATCCAATGGGGGGGATTGCATAACTAAAGATAAACGAGCGGGAACAAAATAAAAAAGCCCCGAATGAATCGGGGCTAATATTATAAAATTCGATTATCAGAATTCGGCTCCGGTATAGGATCTACTAAAGGATCTGAAGATTCAGACTCGCTCTTCTCGTCTTTCGAGATCAAGTCTGGCTCCTTTGGTACATCTTTCTTATTCGTGAAGGCCTGATAAGTAGTTTCTTTGTCAAATGGTCTTTTACCAATTAAGCGCTCCAAATCCGCCTGGAATAAAATCTCTTTTTCCAAAAGCTCTTTTGCCAAAATATCTAATTCCTTGATTCTATGCGTAAGCAGGTCTTTCGTCCTATCATAAGCTGACTGAATCAATTTTCTTACTTCTTCATCGATTACCTCAGCGGTAGTCTCAGAGTAAGGCTTGGTCATTTTATAGCCATCTCCCTTAGAGTCATAGAAGGAAATGTTTCCAATTTTATCATTCATACCGTAAACTGACACGATAGAATATGCCATCTTAGTAACACGCTCCAGATCACTTAAAGCTCCTGTAGAAATTTTCTTAAAGATAATTTCTTCCGCAGCACGACCACCAAGAGTCATACACATCTCATCCATCAACTGTTCTGTTTGATAAAGAAACTGTTCTTTTGGAAGGTATTGTGCATAACCCAGCGCGGCTACGCCACGAGGAACTATACTTACTTTGACCAATGGATCAGCATGCTCCAGAAACCAGCCTGCTACTGCGTGACCTGCTTCGTGGAATGCTACAATTTTTTTCTCTTCTGGAGAGATGATCTTATTTTTCTTTTCCAAACCACCAATCACACGATCGACGGCATCTTGGAAATCCTGCATATCTACAGCTGTTTTATTTCTCCTAGCAGCTATTAAAGCAGCTTCATTACACACGTTGGCTATTTCAGCCCCGGCAAAACCAGGTGTTTGTGCAGCGCATTTTTTCGGATCCACGTCATCAGCCGTTTTGATAGGCTTCAAGTGTACCTTGAAAATAGCTTCTCTTCCTACGATATCTGGCTTGTCTATAGAAATCTGTCTATCAAAACGACCTGGTCTCAACAATGCACTATCAAGTACATCAGGTCTGTTGGTTGCTGCCACTACGATTACTCCTGTGTCAGTTCCGAAACCATCCATTTCTACCAAAAGAGAGTTAAGCGTATTCTCTCTTTCGTCATTAGAGCCTGGCATTTGGCCTTTTCCTCTGGATCTACCAATCGCGTCAATCTCATCAATAAAGATGATACAAGGCGCTTTTTCCTTGGCTTGCTTAAACAAGTCACGAACTCTGGCAGCACCTACACCTACGAACATCTCCACAAAATCAGACCCTGAAAGCGTAAAGAAAGGAACACCGGCTTCTCCCGCCACGGCCTTTGCAAGCAAAGTTTTACCAGTACCTGGAGGGCCTACTAGCAAAGCACCTTTAGGGATTTTACCACCTAGTTTGGTGAATTTCCCTGGGTTTTGAAGGAATTCCACAATTTCCTGAACTTCCTCTTTTGCCTCATCCAGTCCTGCCACATTGTCAAAAGTAATTTTGACTTTGTTTTCAGCGTCGAATAACTGAGCTTTTGATTTACCTACATTAAAGATTTGTCCGCCTGGTCCTGAAGGTCCTGCCATCCGGCGCATCATAAACCAGAAAAGGACAAATAATAGAATTAAGAATCCAAAGCTACTGAAGTAGCTTCCCCAGTTTTCTTCAGTTGCAACAGATAGCTCTATGCGGTTTTCCTGCGGAACTTCTTCCTTAAGTGTATCGAAATCCTGTGCAAATTTGTCTACAGAGGCTACTTCAAATGAATAGTGAGGGCCTTGAGGGTTAAAGAAAGTTGAATTGGACTCCAATTCAGTCTTATACTTATCGGTGGATAAAGCAGCAGTTTTAAGAGTCACATCTACACGCTCCATGTTTTTGACCATGGTTACTTTAGAGACATCACCAGCTAAATACATGTCCTCAAATCTCTTTTGAGTTATGTCTACAACTGCATTTCTATTCTGAATCCAAGTAAGACCTAGTAGTACGGCAACCGCAGCGATTATCAGCCAAAGCTGAAAATTGGGTTTTTGAGGTGTCTTTGGGGTGAATTTTTTGTTTTTATTATTCTTAGTATCGCTCATTTCTTATAACGGTAATTTCATAAACTTAAGGTAAACGGAGGGTTAAGCTGAAAGTTTTTGGTATTTATCCAACTCGGGTGACTTTGGCATCCCCCCAAAGGTCTTCTAATCCATAAAATGATCTTTTATCTTTAAGGAAAATATGTGCCACAACGTTCACATAATCTACTAATATCCACTGACGGCTACTTTTTCCTTCACTTTTCCATGGATTTCCTTGACCAATTTTAAACACTTCCTCTTCAATAGAATCCGCTATAGCGTCTAATTGTGAGTCAGAATTTCCTGAGCAAATAACAAAAAAATCAGTCACTGTGTTTTTGATATTTCTTAGATCCATTAAAACTATGTCGGAGGCCTTTTTTTCCTCCATTCCTTTAATGATTACTTTGCTCAGCTCTTCTGCTGTCATATTATTCATTTAATTTTGCAACGTCGCGTATAAAACATCCTTTTTAGACGAATTCAAAATTTATGTATAAAATTCTTGCCAACACGATTTTTTTAGGGAAAGATGTTCATTTCCTGCCAGAGTGTCACTCGACTAATGACACTGCGCTCAATCTGGTCAGGACGGGTCAGGCAAGGGAAGGCAGCATTATAATATGCAACCACCAGACCAAAGGCAAAGGTCAGCGAGGAAATAGTTGGAGCTCGCAAGCTGGAAAGAACTTGACATTTTCCTTGATTCTGAGACCTGATTTCATGGATATTTCAGAGCAGTTTTACCTCAATATGGCAGTTTCAAATAGTATAAAGCAGATGCTTCAAAACTATGTGCCCAATATAGAAGTAAAGTGGCCTAATGATTTGATCGTGCCGGGGTTCGGAAAAATTGGTGGAATTTTGATTGAAAATACATTTTCAGGTAAAGAGTGGGAATTTGCTGTGGTTGGAATAGGGTTAAATATCAATCAGATAGATTTTCATTCGGCTAGTGCTTCTTCAATCAAGTCAATCACAGGAAGCGAGATTGCATTAGAAGAATTATTTCGGCTTTTGATTACTCAAATCGAGCAAGGATACATTCAATTGAAGAAAGGAAAGTGGAAAGAAATCAAAAGTGAATACCTGATGAATCTGTACAGAAAAGAAATTTGGGCCAATTATTCTACAGATGGAGAACAATTCTCAGGAAAAATTGTTGGAATATCTGCAGATGGAAGATTGGAAATGGAGTTAGAAAACACAGAAATAGCTGTTTTTGGATTGAAAGAGATCTCCTTCCTATAGCCCCTTAAAATTTTAGATTCCAAATATTAAGCGGTACCTTTGCGCAGGTTTTAAGTGAAATTAATACGTTAACTATCAATAATATGTCAGAAATAAAATCTGAAAAATTCATTCAATACAAGGTAAAAGATATTTCCTTGGCAGAGTATGGAAGAAAAGAAATCAAACTAGCTGAGGCAGAGATGCCAGGTTTGATGGCTTTACGTGAAGAGTATGGTGCTTCTCAGCCACTTAAGGGTGCTAGGATTGCAGGTTGTCTTCACATGACGATACAGACTGCTGTATTGATCGAAACTTTGGTTGCGCTTGGAGCAGAGGTAACTTGGTCTTCTTGTAACATTTTTTCTACTCAAGACCATGCTGCTGCTGCTATCGCTGCTGCTGGTATTTCAGTTTATGCTTGGAAAGGCTTAAACGAAAAGGATTTTGATTGGTGTATCGAGCAAACTTTGTTTTTCGGAGAAGATCGTCAGCCTTTGAATATGATTTTGGACGATGGTGGGGACTTGACCAACATGGTTTTAGATCAGTACCCGGAGTTAGTGACTGGCATCAAGGGTCTTTCGGAAGAAACCACTACTGGTGTTCATAGACTTTACGAAAGAATGAAGAAAGGTACTCTTCCAATGCCTGCTATCAATGTGAACGATTCTGTTACCAAATCTAAATTTGACAACAAATATGGATGTAAAGAATCATTGGTAGATGCGATCAGAAGAGCAACTGATGTCATGATGGCGGGCAAAGTAGCTGTTGTAGGTGGATATGGTGATGTTGGAAAAGGCTCCGCTGCTTCCTTGAGAGGCGCTGGTGCAAGAGTTATTGTTACTGAAATTGATCCAATCTGTGCATTACAAGCTGCAATGGATGGCTACGCAGTTAAGAAAATGACAGATGCAGTAAAAGAGGCTGATATAGTAGTGACTGCTACTGGAAACAAAAACATCATTACTGAAGAGCATTTCAGATCGATGAGAGATAAAACCATCGTTTGTAACATCGGTCACTTCGATAATGAAATCGATATGGCTTGGTTGAATGGAACTTACGGTGACACTAAAATAGAGATCAAACCACAGGTAGATCTTTACAATGTAGATGGAAATGAAATTATTGTACTAGCTGAAGGTCGTTTAGTGAACTTGGGTTGTGCAACTGGTCACCCATCTTTCGTGATGTCAAACTCCTTTACTAATCAAGTGTTAGCTCAACTTGAACTTTGGAATAATACAGATGACTACCAGCCTGGAGTTTATGTATTGCCAAAGCATTTAGATGAAAAAGTTGCGGCTTTACACCTCGCTAAATTGGGTGTTGAATTAGAAGTTCTTTCTCAGGATCAAGCAGAATATATTGGAGTTACCGTTGAAGGTCCATTTAAGCCTGATTACTATAGATATTAATAGACTAATAGGTCAAAATGAAAGCCCTGATGAAAATCGGGGTTTTTTTTGTGATTACTTTTTTGGGTTTAAAAGTAGCTTTCTTCCGTCAGGCAACATGGTATTGGCGGCAACTTTGCATTCATCAACTAATACTTCATAGGTAGTTAAATAAGATACTTCCGAATTTCCCCCTCGAGACACAAACCAATTTTCTGCACCTACTTTAGGAAGGACTTCATTTTCTTGTAAGCAGTTTATAAATCGATTCACAGGAGCATTAATAGCTATTTGAAATTCCCTACCGACAGCATTTATACCTGTTAAGCTTCCAGTAGAACTAAAGCTGGTCAATGAATTATTTACGTAAGTTTTGCTGTGTTTGAATTTTCCGGAGAACTCTGTGCTGAGGTTAGTTTCTGTGCTTTCTACAAGATCATTAAATTCCTCCAGAACCTCGTCGGAACCACTTCTAGTGAAAGTTCTAATGCCCTCTATTTTTTTTGAACCAAAGTGATAATCATCATAAGTTAAAGTCCACTTGTTAATAGAGTTAGCTAAGGGATCTTCAAATTTGATGGTCAATTTCCCACTTCTACTGTATTCTCCTGATTGAGTACAAGTACTGCCGGCCAAAAAATCTAACGTTACTACCTTACTTACTTGGTCCAAGTGAATTGCTGGACATCCTGGTAAATCAAGTGAATCTACCTGTTGATATTCCTTCCAAGTAATCATTGCAAAATATAGGCTTTCGTTCCAGTCCTTAGAAATACTGAACAATTGAGATGCTTCCGTGGGTAAATCTGTCTGGATAACTTTTTCCTCATCTTCCGCACAACTCATCAAAATTGGAACTAGTACAATCAGTCCGAAAATATATCTTCTCATTAAATGGTGATTAAAAATATTAGCGTTGGTTTACTATTCGTCCTTCAATTACCACGCCGAAATAACTATCTTGGAACTCGACGATAAACCACAAATTTATGATTTTAGCAGAAGGAATGCTCAAACAAGGAGCATTGAAAGGCAAAAATATTATTGTAACTGGAGGAGGAACAGGGCTAGGCAAATCGATGGGAGAGTATTTTTTAGAACTTGGAGCCAACCTGGTAATCACATCTAGAAAGCTTGAAGTACTGCAGGAAACAGCTAAAGAAATGATGGCTGCAAAAGGAGGGAAGGTAATTCCATTAGCTTGTGATGTTAGGGAAATTGATCAAGTGGAAGCTATGTGGAAGGATGCTACTGAGCAACTGGGGCAAATTCATGTGGTATTGAACAACGCTGCTGGGAATTTTATTAGCCCTACGGAGCGACTATCAACAAATGCATTCAATACTGTCTTGGATATTGTTTTAAAAGGTACTTCCCAAGTCACCTTAACTGCTGGTAAAGATTGGATTGCAAAAAAGCAATCAGGCACTTTTCTCAATATTGTCACTACTTACGCTTGGACAGGTTCCGGCTATGTTGTTCCATCTGCTGCTGCAAAGGCCGGAGTGTTAGCCATGACTCGTTCTCTGGCTGTTGAATGGGCTAAATACGGTATTCGATCAAACGCAATCGCTCCTGGGCCATTCCCTACAGAAGGAGCTTGGAGTCGCCTACTTCCTGGTGATTTGGTGAAAAAATTTGATCCGGCTAAGAAAGTGCCAGTTGGTAGAGTTGGTGAACACCAAGAGCTAGCTAATCTAGCGGCTTACTTGGTGTCAGATTATTCTAGCTACGTAAATGGAGAGGTAATGACAATAGATGGAGGTGAATGGCTAAAAGGGGCAGGTGAGTTCAATAATTTGGATCAAATACCAGAAGAAATGTGGGATATGATGGAAGCCTCTAGAGGAAAAAAGTGATGAGCCCCAAAGTGATTTGGGGCTATCTGAAAGCAAAATGGAAGATCAGGAAACTTTAAGTTCCTGATCTTTTCTATTTAAAATGGAGAAGAATTTGATTCGTTTGATAAATCATTTTCAATCGACTTATTTTTTTGAACCGATTCCTTGATACTTTTCTTAAGTGATTGATCCAATAATTTTGTTTCTTTTTTGATTAGCTGTACTAGTCTTTTGGATTCGTTGTTTTGTGGTTCACTATCTAATATTTCGAGGATTCCTAAGATATTTGCCACCCTTGCCCTAAGTGTGTGAGACTGTTCAAATGCCAGTTCTTTCAGAAAGTAGTGATGCTCCTTTAGCCATATTTCTTGTTTCTTTCTATCTGAAATATCCAAAATACAACCTAAGATTTTGGTCGGGTGTCCGGTATTCGACCACTCGATCGTCTTACCAAATCCCAAAGCCCAGATTGTTTGATTTGATTTTTGGTTAATCCTGAATTCCTTTTTGAAAGGTAGATTACCTGCGGTCTTAAAATGAATACTTAAATCATTTAATAAGTTTGGGAAGTCCTCAGGATGGATATGTTTTTGCCATGAAATAGGAGTGCTACCACTTAATTCATCTTGGGTATATCCGAGCATTTGGCCCAGTCCCTTACTTATTTTATCCCCCTTTTTAGATACGTCAAACTCCCAAAAACCGAGTAGCTTATCCTCTAAAATACTGTCAATAATTTCTTTACCCTCACTTGTGGCACTATCAAAAAAATCGCCTAAGCCTAAATTATAAGGCATTGGCTGGGAAACTGGATGTCCTATCCCTAAGCAAGTTCCATAATCTTCAGTAATAAAAAAGAATTCCCATTTTGTGTCAACCAAATCACCTTCAGGATGCTCGATCTTTTGAAGGTCAACAGTAAAAGATTGGTGAGAGTTTTTCCAAGCTTTTATTCTCTGGCTCTCATATTTGCCCCAATTTGAGGCGGCAAAGCAATCAGAAAAAAAGATTGGTTTTTCTTTATTGTCGAAAAAAGTCGGTACTGGGCCTATGCTAGAATCCGATGTGATGACCCGCCCAGTCTTTTCTAGCGTAACCTGTAGAAAGTACTCGGATAATACAGCTAGCTGACTGAAACCCTGAATAGCATCGTAATCATTCATCTTGTAAATTTAAAGAATCTCCATTTGAATTTCTTTAAAATGCATATATATTTATTTGAAATACATAAAAATATATTTAATCAGTGAATTGACTGGCCGGTATTGAGTAGTGTTCTGTTTTTTGAGCTTCTGTGTAGGAATTGCATTTGACTAAGTAGCTCCTGATGTTTTCCCTTTTGCCGATACTTACCGAAGAGTGGCGACCCTTGATAACTTATTGCACTATCCTAAGCCGGAATTCGTAATTGTGTTTTCTGTTTTTTGGCATAAAAATGCCCCCAATAAGTGTATGACTTTTTGGGGGCACATCAAATTCCGTGATCTTTTTTGTTCTATAGTTGTGAATTATTATTCTTCGTTTTGAGTAACTTCTGAAACTGGTCTGAAATTCCCTTCAGGTAATTGATCAGCTACTTCGTCCCGCTCAAAAGGGAATACTTCTATAATAGGACTCTCTACAATATCTGGTACTCTGAAACTCACAAGCATATTGCCGAGACTTTCTTGAATTCTATCGTAGGCTTCTTTTACATCGTTAGCAGTTACGATCATGTATTGTGTCACTTTTTTCTCTTTGCCACTTTCTCCGTCTGCCACCATATAGGATATTTTGCATTTGTGCCAAATGTCAGCATCCTCATAAAAGAAAACATCTACAATATTACTTTTACTTATTCCAGTGACTTGAAAATCTCCTCTAATCTGAGATGCTAGCCTATCATATAGAATTGCTTCTGCTTCTGTAAATGATACCGCATCAACTAGATATGCCTCGGAAATATTTTTAAGCAAACCCTGCTCATTCTCCTTTGCGTATTTGACTTTGCATAAAAACCAAGTTCTCATAATTCTTTCTGTTTGAGCTTCGAAGGTAAAATATATCCTTTGAAGCGCAAGTGTGTTTTCGGCAAAAGCAACAGCTTGAACGGTATAGAGATTAGTAACTCCTTGATTTTCAAACCAATTTATTTGTCAGATAATATACTCTTCATAAACCAAAATTGGATTCATGAAAAGATTGTGGAGAGTAAAAGAAAAGCAGTAAATTATCGCAAAACCAATACAATGCGGGATAAAATCTGGTACAGCTTTCCAGTCCAATTACTATTACTTCATCTAAGAAAAAACCTAAGTCTTGTTCTTATTTGGATATTATTGATGGGGGTTATTTTGGAATACTTCGGTGTGATGTTGGGGATTCCGTTTCTTTTCCTAGATCCTGAATATCTACATCAGGTTTCTTGGGTGAGCTTTTTTTTGATGGGAATTGGTTTTGCGGTTTTAACTATGGCATTTCATATGTCCACTTACATTATGGATGGAAGGCATTTTCCCTTTTTAGCAATTGTGAATAAGCCGTTTATCCACTATTGCGTGAATAATGGAATCATCCCTTTTATTTTTTATGTGGTGTATATTTTAAGGTTTATAGATTTCCAGCTGGGTAACAACCTTGCCAATGACTGGGAAGTACTTTATTATTTTTTCGGGTTTCTGGCTGGCAGTGTAGTTACCTACGCTGTCATATTTGGGTATTTTGCTTTTACTAACAAGGATTTCTTCATCCTATTTGCTGGGACGGTTGACAAAAGACTTCGTAAAGTAAGGCTGACACGAGCAAATGTAATCAGCCAATATAAGGAGCTGAAAACTCAAAAATACAAGGTTCTTTATTACCTGAATTTGAACCTTCGGCCTGAAAAAGTCAGGCCTGATATTTCCAGATTTGAAGGGACAAAATTGCTTCGTGTATTCGATCAAAATCATTTGAACCTATTTGTAATACAAGTTTTTTTGATCCTCTTTGTCTTATTTTTAGGGTTTTTCAAAGAGAATCCTTTTCTCCAATTACCCGCAGCGATGAGTGCTACGCTGTTGTTTGCCATTTTGGTCATGTTGGTAGGAGCTGTTAGTTTTTGGCTAAGGAGATGGGCTACTTTTGCTGTATTTTCCTTTATTATTCTAGCTAATTATTTCAGTAATTTCAATTTTCTCAATCGTCCCCATGAAGCATATGGACTAGATTATTCAGTGCCTCCTGTTACCTACAGCCTTGCTCACATGGATAGTCTGTTGAGTCCTGAACTGGTAAAAAAGGATAGGGAAAACGTCCTTAATATTCTCAATAATTGGAAAGCAAAATTTCCTAATGAGAGAAAGCCTAAAATGGTAATGGTAGCCTCAAGCGGAGGCGGTCAGCGGTCAGCATTGTGGACAGTTAAAGTTTTGCAGAGTATGTATGGAATAGATGAGGGAGAGGTTTTAAAACATACAGAACTTTTTACAGGTGCTTCGGGTGGGGTAATAGGTGAGGCTTTTTTTAGAGAGGTTTATCTCAGGTCATTAACCGATCCTTCCGTAAACCCATTAGATGAAAAGTACCTAGATCAAATATCCGCTGATAATCTTAATCCGATCATTTTTACCCTGCTGGTTAATGACTTGTTGATACGAAATCAAAATTTTCACTATAATGGGCATAAGTATCTAAAAGACAGGGGTTATGCTTTCGAAAATCAATTGAACCAGAATACTGAAGGGATTCTGGATAAACCGATTTCTGCATACGCAGAACCTGAGTTTTCCGGCAGTATTCCCTTGCTTCCCGTGACTACTTTGATAACAAATGATGGTAGAAAGCTTGTGATTTCTCCACATTCCATGTCGTTTTTTGGAACATCGATGCTAGGTAAACTTGGTATGGATGAGAAGAAGCAGTCGATTGATTTCCTTCGTTTCTTTCAGGAACATGACTCAGAGAATCTAAGGTTTCTAACTGCCTTGAGGATGAGCGCAACTTTTCCATTTATTACGCCAAATATAGAATTGCCTTCAAATCCCGTCATGGAAACTATGGATACCGGGTTGTCAGATAATTTTGGAATTCAGGATGCTCTCCGATTTATGTACGTTTTCCAATCCTGGATCAAGGAAAATACAGGAGGAGTGGTGTTGGTGACTATCCGAGATTCTGAGAAAATCACAGAGATAGCTCCGAGCTTTCCTCCAAGGATCTTTGAGAAGGTATTTACGCCATTGAAGAATATCTATGCGAATTGGGATAATGTGCAAACGATTCAAAATGAAGTACTTTTCAATTATATGGTAGAGTCGATGCCTTTTAATCTTGAAAAAATAGAATTTGAATATGCACCGGAGAAGGTACAAGTGGAGGAGTTGACAGAAAGTCAGGAGACAATGCAGCGTGCATCTTTGAACTGGAGATTGACTGCAAGAGAGAAGAAATCAATCTTGGAAAGTGTCTATACACTGAAAAACCAAAGTTCTCTTAAAAGATTAAAAGAGCTCTTTACCAGAAATCCTATCGAATTGGCAGATAGTGTTGCTGTGGAAGAGCTCCCTTCTCAATAAGCTAGTCCCCACTTTTTGTAGATAAAATGCATCAACCATGCTGGACCAATCAGCAAAAATTGAAGGTCTTTGAGAAATGTAGGTTTTTTGCCCTCAATCTTATGACCATAAAACTGCATGATCCAGGCTAGAATAAACACGCCAAGGCTAACCATCCATAGCTTCCCTGGTAAATACAGATCTATAAAATTTGCCAATGCTAAACATACAGCAGAGAAAAGAAACATGCCTAAGGTAAGCGGGATAGAAAGCATGAGGTAGTAAATCAACACTAGCACTAATACTACCGTCGCCCAATTGGCAAAATTTTCAAGGAATGGAAGAAGACTAGGTAGCGGCTCCGAGGGTATGCTAAAAATAAGCCCAACAATACTAAAAAAAATAGCAGGTACACAAACCCAATGGATAACCTTATTGGTCATGTTTTGATGACTCTGACCATATTCTTGGAATAACTCATCGATCTTTCTCATGGTATTTTGGGATTATATCGCTTAGATTGAATTAAAATACTAAATCTATTTTAATTCCTTTTTCTTAAAATCGAAATGTTCAGTTATTGGGAGAAAAAACACTTTCTTAAATACGATCTTATTGTGGTAGGGTCTGGATTTGTCGGCTTGTCAACAGCTATACATTATAAGGTAAACCACCCCAAGTCCAACATACTTGTATTAGAGCGTGGAGTATTTCCAACTGGTGCAAGCACTAAAAATGCTGGTTTCGCCTGCTTTGGGAGTTTGACGGAGATATTAGATGATTTTTGGAATATGCCCCAAGATGAAATTCTTGCTCTTGTAGAGCGCAGATATAGAGGTCTTAAGGCGATTGGTAAGCAGTTTGGAGAAAAAAACCTTGGGTATGTACACTCAAATGGATATGAACTGTTGGATGAGACCCAGCGAGAAGCGTTAGATCAGATGGGGTCAGTGAATAAAATTCTCAAGCCAGTATTTAAGGAAGATGTTTTTTCGCTCGTTAAGAATCCAGGGAAAATGGGTTTTGCTGATCAAATCAACTTTATCGTCAAAAATAAATTTGAGGGAGAACTCGACCCTGGGATGTACATGACATCGCTTTGGAAATTAGCCCAAGAGGTAGGGATCAGAATATTAACAGGAGTTTCAGTTTATGAAATACAGAAAGATGATGGAATAGTCTTGGCAGAAGATGGTGCAGGCGAAATTAACTTGGAGTTTAAGGCTAATAAAATTGCGATTTGCACCAATGCCTTTACTAAAAAACTTTTGCCGGATTCAGACATTCAGCCTGGTAGAGGATTGATCCTTTTATCTAAACCTTTGGATTTCAAAATCCCATGGAAAGGAACCTTTCATATGGATAAAGGCTATGTTTATTTTCGTCAGATTGACGGGCGACTTCTTTTAGGCGGAGCAAGGAATAAGGATTTTGAAGGCGAAAAAAGCACTGATTTTGAAGTTAATCCGAAAATTAAATCTCACTTGGAAAAATTGGCAAAAGAAGTAATCTTTCCGAGTAAAAGGATTGCTTGGGATATGGAATGGACTGGAATAATGGCTTTTGGCAAAATTAAATCTCCTATAATTCAACAGGTAGGTACTAATACTGTTGCTGCAGTTCGATTAGGCGGAATGGGTGTGGCTATTGGTTGGCAAGTTGGAAAGGAGCTTTCTGTCCTTTTGTCCAAGATGTAATTAATATTTTTTCATTAGATTCAACTCCTTAATCCACCAAACCCCTATTGATGCAAGGTTTTAACCGTTCTCCAAAAGTTCTTGACGCACTAATTCCCCTGGTTTTTTTGATCGTCCTATTGGTATTGAATATTCAAGTTTTTGGCACAGATGGGCTTTCAGGATCCAACCAAATAGTTCTTATACTATCCTCTATGTTGGCTGCTTTGGTAGCTATTTTCCGCTTAGGATACAGTTGGGAAACGCTACAGGATGGAGCGATCAAAAGCATCAGTTCTGCCATGTCCAGTATATTGATTCTCTTTCTGATAGGAGCATTGGCTGGTACATGGTTATTAAGTGGGATTGTTCCAGCGATGATTTATTATGGGCTCCAGATATTAAGCCCGGCGATATTTTTGGTGGCAGCCTGTATTGTAAGTGCTATCGTTTCTGTGGCAACAGGAAGTAGTTGGACCACCGTTGCTACTGTTGGAGTCGCTTTACTTGGAATAGGGAAAGCTTTAGGGTTTGAAGAAGGGATAATAGCAGGAGCTATTATTTCCGGAGCTTATTTCGGTGATAAAATGTCCCCACTTTCAGATACAACTAATCTTGCACCGGCCATGGCAGGTACAGATTTGTTTACCCATATTCGGTACATGGCGAAAACCACCATTCCTTCAATTACGATCACGATCATCATCTTTATTGTGATCGGGTTGAATTATGAGGCAAGTGGAGAAGTAAATAATGTGCAGGCTATTTCGAATGTAATTCTTGAGAAATTCAATGTTAGTGCTTGGTTATTTATCGTTCCAGTAGTGGTAATAGTCATGATTATCAAAAAAATCCCTGCAATCCCAGCTCTTCTTGCAGGAGCACTTTTGGGAGGTCTTTTTGCAGTGATTTTCCAACCAGAGATCATACGGCTGATTGCTGACGAAAATGCCTCATACGCCTACCAAAGCTTCAAGGCAGTGATGATGTCTCTTTACGGAGAAATCAGTATTTCGACTACAAATGATGTGGTGAATGAATTGCTGGTAACCAGTGGTATGGCGGGGATGATGTACACTATATGGTTGATTATCGCAGCCATGGTATTTGGCGGAATAATGGAAGAAAGTGGCATGCTACGCGTTTTGGCAGAAGCAGTCATCCAGAAAGTACACAGCATTGGATCACTTATCGCATCCACGGTTGCTACTTGCGTATTCTTTAATATCACTACTTCAGATCAGTATCTAGCTATTTTGGTTCCTGGCAGAATGTATGCAGATGTCTATAAAAAGCGAGGATTGGCACCTGAAAACCTAAGTAGAACGCTAGAAGATTCAGGTACAGTAACCTCCGTTTTAGTTCCTTGGAATACCTGTGGAGCTACACAAGCATCGGTATTGGGAGTGGCTACTTTGGTCTATGCACCCTATTGCTTTTTTAATATTATTAGTCCCTTTATGACCATTCTATATGGATATTTCAAACTAGGGATCACCTATTACGATGAAGTAGAAGAAGAAAAGTTGGTATGATTCCATTTAAGATTACAAAAGAAGAAGTAAATGCCCTTCCACTGGGACAGTTTGAGGGTGAAATGTTTTTAATCGATAAAATTGAAGATGTTGAGGAAGTAGCCGAATTCCTGGTTCAGCAACGTGTCATTGGTTTTGATACGGAGACCAAGCCAGCATTTAAAAAGGGAGTAACAAACCAAGTTTCCCTGCTACAATTGTCCACTTCTACACAAGCTTTTCTTTTTAGATTGAATGAAATAGGCTTTCCAGATTCTATTCGGAATATTCTCGAAAAAGAGAGTATTGTGAAAGTGGGTGCTGCCGTCCATGACGACATCAAAGGCTTAGCAAAATTGACAGACTCATTTTATGCCAATTCATTTTTTGATCTAAATGATGAGCTGAAAAGAGTTGGATTTATCAATATCGGCGTGAGAAATCTATGTGCAATGGTGTTAGGAATCCGTATTTCCAAGTCTGAGCAAGTATCCAATTGGGAGGCAGAAAAGCTGACGATTAAGCAGCAGCGCTATGCAGCTACAGATGCTTGGGGATGTTTGGAAATATTCAAAAAACTTAAGTCTGAAGGGTATTTGGATGAATTGTTTAAATAAGGGTTAGCTCCAAATCTTCGATTTCTTCAAAGGAATTAATAATCAGCTCCTCTAAACCCTTTCTGAATTCTAACTTCATCTCGCAGTCCAAAGTCATTTCTTGAGTTAGAATCTGAATATCATGTGTTTTGATGAGCTTCATGACATTATTCATCACAGGATAAGGGAATTGAACGGAAATGGAAGTTTTCACCTGCTCTTCTATAATTTCGTTTTCTTCTATCGCCAGCGCAGCGGAGGTTTTGTAGGCCTGAATTAATCCCCCCATTCCCAGTTTTGTCCCTCCAAAATATCTTACAACAACGATTAGAATATTTGTTAGATTATTTGATATGATTTGTCCCAAAATGGGATCTCCAGCAGAGTGGTTCGGCTCTCCATCGTCATTTGTTCGAAACTGATCTGCATCCTTTCCAAGTGCCCATGCAAAGCAATGATGCCTAGCATCGTAATATTTTTTGCGAAGCTCAGCCAGGTAGTTTTTAATTTCCTCTTCATTTTTCACCGGAAACGAAAAATAGAAAAACTTACTGCTTCTATCCTTGTATAGGCCTTCAGAAGTTCTGGAGACAGTTAAAAACGTATCTTCGAATACTGACTCGTCGCCGAGGTCTGACATGTATTTCTTAAAGTTGATGTGCAGCGAATTTAGAAAATTAACAAATGGGTAACAGGTTATCCATCTGAAATAACTTACTTTTATCTAGAGGAAAAAGATCGAAATGCCTGAATCCATTATTTCAAAATCACCCTATACTTTAACTCTTCCAGGGAATTCCACTGAAACGGGAAGCCTTACCTTTTGGGAGAATTTGGAACTCTTTCCTAAAGGAATTCAGCGTTGTTTCTGGATATCCGGTGTAAAGGAAGGGGAGACTCGCGGAAATCATGCACATTGGCAAGAATCACAAGTGGTAGTAGCGGTGGCAGGAAAGGTTTTTCTGGAAATTCATTCGGTACAAGGCGAAACATTTAAGTTCGAGTTAAGTTCTCCAGAGCAGGCCGTTTTTATCCCTCCTTTAAATTGGTTAGTTGCCAGATTTACTCCTGACTCAGTGTTGCTTGGCATGTCAGACCAGGCTTTTTCAGAAGATGATTACATCAGAGACCTAGATTATTTTGGAAAGCTTCAAAAAAGAAATAAATGATCCTCACGAGCTTCGGGTTGTTTCCTCTTTGATAGAGGGAAAAGACTATTTTTTAGGCAATTTACCATTTGAAAACTGTCAGGATCAACTTGATTTTATCTGGGAAAAAAAGCAAAAGACTAAGGCTCTTATCACTTTTGGGATCACCAAAACCGGCGAAGCTATATCCCTTCCCAAGTCACCTTTTGGTGGTTTTTGGATAGTTGATAGCTCTAGTTCAGCATCATTAGAGTCTTTTATCGAGGCTATTGTTGCGGAATTGATTCACAGAGGTATAAAATCAATTGCTATATCCCAAGCCCCAAAACCTTACGAGCCGCAGACTGATTTGATAAATTACTTGTTAGTCAAAAGTGGTTTTGAGCAGGAAAACGTGTTAAGTCATCATTTTTTTTTAGGAAAAAAGAAAATCAAAAAACTGGCTCAAAAGGCATCTCCCAAGCTCCAGTCGAAGCGAAAAATATCAGATATTAAAATCAGTCATTCGACTATTTCCAACTTTGGCTTTTTAAAAGAGATTAAATCATGGAACACTCAGAAAGGTTATGATATTACACTTGATGACAATAGAATTGTGCAGCAAGTATCCGAGTATCCAAATCGTTATTTTCTGATCACTTTAAGTAAAAATGGTGAGGCAATTGGATATTCACTTGCTGTGAAATTGACGAGTAATTCCTTGTATTATTTTCTCTCTGCGATCAATCCTAAAATTCCTGTAAAGAATGGCGGTGAATTGATTTTGACTGAGCTTTTTCAGCTTGCTGTAGAGCAAAAAGTAGATTTTATTGACTTAGGTTCTTCAGATCTTCATGATGGGGTAAATCACAAGTTGATGTTTTTTAAATCCCGCTTTTCGAATGATATCAGTAATAAAATCACTTGGGTGAAAAAACTGTAAGATGAATAAAACTGATCAGGTTACAATCATTTGTATTGCTTTCAACCATGAGAGATGGATTCAAAAGGCCTTAGTAAGTGTGGCTCTTCAAGATTATGAGCACGCTGAATTGATCGTAGTAGATAATGGAAGTAAGGATAATACACCTGCAATTATCAAGGAATGGGTAACGAATAATTCTGAGCGAATTCCAGTTAGAGCAATTTATAAGCATGAATCTATACCTTATTGCCAGCTTTTTAATGAAGTTTTGGATCAGGTTCAAAGCCAGTTTGTTGTTGATTTATCTGGAGATGATTTTTTGTACGAAAATCATCTTTCTGCCTCTATAGACAGATTGAAGATATTCCCGGCAGCCGCATTTGTATTTTCTGATGCTAAAATTTTAGATGAAAATGGAATAGAAAATTCATTTTATAATCGTGATGATTATTGGAAGTTAAAAAAGCTAACGCTAGAGAATAAAATGTATGAAACTCTCATCCGCAAAAGTTATATCTCAGCTCCTACGGTAGTTTTTAATGCAGAAATTCTTAAAAAAGCTGGTGGATATGATGCCATGCTTTCGTATGAAGATTTCGATGTTCAATTACGATTGGCAAGAGATTTCCCAATCATATTTTCGGACCATATTGGTGTTCTTAAGAGAAAGCATGAGAACTCGCTTTCGGCTAGTCAATATCAGCGATACCAATCCAAAATGCTTCCAAGTACACTACGGGTTTGTGAAAAAATAAGGGAAATGAATAGAAGTCCGAAAGAGGACGAGGCGTTGAAAATTAGGTTGTTATTTGAGTTAAAACATGCACTATGGTCAGCGAATTTTGAGTCCGCAAAAGGCTTTGCAAAGCTTGCCGCTGAAATGAATGTCAAAGGATTTGAATTCAGCTTATATAAGCTATGGATTTGGGCTAGTTTAGATATTTCATGGCTATATGTAAAGCTGACCTGATCAGCCTACTACGACCTCAATAAATGGCGGGTTGCTGAAGTATTTTTTTCCAACTTCCTTTATGTCTTCCGAAGTAAATTCCTTCAAGAATGCCAATTTTTGGGCGTAATAATCGAAATTCATTCCAGAGTGATGTACAGCTTTGAATCTATCAATTAAGTCAAATGAAGTACTGAATTGTTTCAGCATTTGTCCGATTAAATAGTTTCGGACTACCTCCAATTCATCTGATTTGATTCCATCTTCTGTCAAAATTCTAATTTCATGGTAGATTTCTTCTATCACGTTTAGGTAAAATTCTTTTTGGACATCAGCCGCTATTACCCAATAATGAGAATCTCCAATTTCGGCAAGCGAAGAAAAAATGCCATAGGTGTGGCCTTTATCTTCGCGTATATTTTTCACCAGTCGCGAGCCAAAATACCCTCCCAAAATAGTATTGAACACTGAAAGTGCAACAAAGTCAGGGTGATTCTGAGGGATAGACCAGTTTCCTATACGAATACTGCTTTGCACAGATTTATCCCTTGGTTCTGTAACTGCCGATAGGGAATTAACACCCGGTAAAAGTACCGGCTCTACTGCTCTTCGATTTGGTAGCTCCCCAAGTAACTTACTTATGGTATCAAGCTCTTCTGAATCAAAATCTCCTGTCACGAAAATTTCTAAATCTTGCCAAAGCATGGTGTTATAGTAAGAAACCAGATGATCTCTTGAGATACTTTCGACATGGCTTTCCTTAATTTCTACGCCATAGGGGTGATGAGCTCCAAAGAGACATTTTCTAAATACCTGACTCGCTCTTGAAGCTGTTTTTTCCTTTTCTAATTTGATGCTGAGTTTTCTTTGAGACTGGCGTTTTTCCAACATATCCTGTGGAAATGTAGCTTCAGTAAACAAGGATATAAACTCTTGTAATACGATGTTGAGATGTTTTTTGGTAGATAAAAGTCCTAAGCCTTCCTGAGAAAAAGTTAGAATTGGGTGAACTTCAGATGCATAAAAATCATAGAACTCAGCTATATCACTAGCAGTTTTAGTTTTTGATCCTTCCTGAAGCATTTGAAGAGTGAATGAGGAAACAAGTGTTTGCTCAAGCGGAAGTGATGCTCGTTGACCTCTGCATAGTACATCAATTTTAACTGCCTCTAAACCTGGAGTGGGGATATAAAAGAACTTAGCACCATTGGAAAGTTTAAGTTCCAATGGAGGCAATAGTTCAAAATCCTCTGGAACGTTAAATTCCGGAGCCTTCGACCTGTCTAAAACCATTTTTAATTGGGAATATTATACATCAAAGAGAATCGTAATGTCTCTGCGAGTGGGTGATTTTGTTGTTGGGGTACTAGGTAAGAGAAGTCAAATCCAAGCTTCTTCAAGTCGAAACCTACTCCCATTGTGAAGTATTTGCGGCCGCCTTTATTTGGATTCTCATAAAAATATCCGGTACGTAAAGCAAACTTATCTTCGTAGCTATACTCAACTCCGAATGAAATTGTTATCTCCTGCATTTCTTCAGAAAACCCTCCTGGAGCATCTGCAAAAGAGCCAAACATTCCTGAAATAAGTGGACGATTTGGGTCTTTACCGTTTCCAGGTTCTATGATAAGATTTCCATTTTCATCTGTTTCCAACGTCCCATCTTCATTGGTTGCATAGATTGGAGGTGTTGGAACCAAAAGTTTATTGAGATCTAGCGCAAATGTCAAGGTATTTACAGCGTCAAGATCTATAGAATAGGCAGTACCTACTTTCAAATTGGTAGGAATGTAGTCCAAATCATCAGCTGAGTTGTAGGTGATTTTGGGGCCAATATTAGTGATACTAAGTCCCCAAGCGAAGTTAGCATCTTTCGCTCCTGCGAAAATTGGTTTAGAATAATAAAGGCCAACATCAGTTCCGACGCTGATACCTGGTTTAGCTTCATTGCCACCTACTGATGAGATATTTCCAGAAAGATTAGAGTAGATAAATCGGGCAGAAATCCCCAAACCTAAGTAGGATGAAAGCTTTCTTGAGTAGGTCCCACCAATTGCTATATCTCTTGGATTAAACTCACCTAGAGGGTTACCTCGTCCATCAGTCAATTGGATGTCACCCATATTGAAGTAACGTAGGTCAAATCCAAATGCTGAAACTTCATCAATTTTGAAATACCCGGTCAGGTAACTTAAAGACATGTCATTGACAAGCTTACCAAGCCATGGGGAATAGGAGAGTGAAAACCCCATATCATCTTCAACGAATGCTAGTCCTCCAGCATTCCAATGTGCGGAACTACCGTCAGGTGACATGGCAACACCCGCATCGCCCATAGCCGAGTGTCTGGAGTCTGGAGCAAAATTCAAAAAAGGAACAGCCGTAGTTATCACTCTTCGATCAGGATCCTGACCAGAAATGATAGTGCTGTTCTGTGCATACACAGATAAAGTAGCCAGGGTAAAAACTGCTATAAGTAGGTTTTTCCTTTTACTAATGGCTATTTTTTTCATTGAATTAATATTAGTCCGCTTACTGAATCAACAGAATTATCAAACTCTGATTGAAGCGTTAGTTTGTAAATATAAGTTCCTTTTGCTGGATATTTGGTTTGGTTTTGTAAAAAAAACCAAACCAAATCATCTATTTGAGCATTGGCCTTCACTAAACGTTCACTTTCTGTAAATAGTGTCTTGCCATCTGTTTGGAAAACAGCAAGCGTAAGAATTAAATTTTCACCCGGTTGATTATGTTCAAGCTCAAAACGACTCTCAATTACTGCTGGATTGGGATAAGTTTTGTGACTAAGTATTCTTAATTTATCACTTCCATCTACTGTAATCTCCTCATTAAATACACTCCCGTTTCCTAAGTTATCCCATGCGCGGATAGTTACCAAATTCTTTCCTTCTTTTAAGTCTTTTAATACAAACGTCACTTTACCTGATTTGTATGTGCTATTTTCTGAGGTGAAATAATCATTTAATAGTTCAGGGGCTTTATCATTTATTTGAATAGTTAGATTTTCTGCAGGCAGAAATCCAGAAATATTTATACCGCTTGAATCTGAAAATGTTGCTTCCATTCTAATTGTTTTGGAAGGGAATATAAAAGGGGATTCACCTTTCCCACCAAAAGAAGCACCGATAATTGGGCCTTCTGTGTCCCCAAGTGGTGCGCTGGAAGTCCCACCAATTTCAATTGGACTAAATCCATAAGCTTCCCAATTTTGACTCGTGTTTTCCCCAAGAATTCGAACTTTTCCTTCTCCAAATTCTAAATTTATATTTTTAGGAATGATCATTCTTCCTGTGATTTTTCCAGCTACTATTTTACCCTTGCCCTTGAAAATCAGATTCTCAGATATTACAAAATCTACCGGATTACTTTCGTCTCCCAAAGTTTTGTCAGTTATCGGTTTGTCATGTAATTCTACTGTATAAACACCTTCGAAAGCAGTAGAAACTCTGCCAGTATTCGGATTAATTACTTCTGCTTCAAAGTCTACTACTTGAAGTGCAGAAAGAGTATCTAGGATAGTTTGGTTATCGGGGTTTTTAAAAGAGGTAAACTCAATTTGAAATTCCGGACTTGCCAGCTTCATGCTGGGATCAGCTAAAAGGCTAAAATTTCTGTTAAGTGCTCCATTTAAACTTTTGTTTTTTGTATTTCTGAAGATGCTTCCCAGATCTTGGTAGTGCTCATCTTCGAGTTTGAAAACCTCTTTAAAAAAGGCATCATTTAATGAAAAATTCACACTGCTAAAGACGGGTCTTCCCGTGGTCAAAAGTCCAATTGCACCTTTATTTGTAGCGGTCAATAGCTCCTCCGCTGCAGATCTCAAAAATGGGCTGTCATGTCTACCAAATTGGCAAGTAGCCGTAACCCACAATGCTAGTTTCTCCTGTTTAGCCCAATTTGAAATGTCTGACGTCAGAAATATTTCCTCAGCGGTTAGTGTGGTTTCATTGCCATGGCCAATAAAATTGAGGAGTAAAGTTCCTTTTTGGAGCGTTTCCTCTAAGGCAGTTTTTGCCTGTGGAGAAGTCTGTCTTTCTCCGCTTTTTTCCTGTTCAAACCGGTCTAGATATAATTTCTGCTGCTTGAAGTCCTTGTGATTTTCATTTAAAAAAGAAGCATGAGCTTCAGAATCGCGTAAGTGAATATTGTTATCCCCATCATCTGCAAAGAAGGTTACTGTTTTTTTCCAGTCTCCTCCGATCGGATTTTTTTCGTAATCGATAATTTTATCTACAACGATATTTGCTTCTTGAGCATTGATCACCGGTAATCTTCCCACTCCGATTTGCATTATTTCGTCACCATCCCTAGTTTCTTCCCATTCTCCTTGACCAAATTCAATAAGTGAGAAATAATCATCAGAGCTAAATGTGGATAAAGGATTTAAGCTATTTCTACTGGTGTAAATAGGGACTAGGTTTGGCCTTCCACCCAAAATTCCTTTGTAGTCAAAGGTTCCTTTCCCTAAAATCAGGACATTTTGAAGTTTACCACCTTGATGGTAATGCCAGGCTATGAAATTCCGGATTGCATTTAAGTCAGGATTTCCATAGCCGAATGAATCGTAGATTTCATCGAGGAAGGCTACTTCAGAGTAAATACCCAATCCAAGTTTGTGGAGGCTAAGTTTGTTGGCTGAATAGCTGAGTGTTTTAGGAGTGATTATGAGAAGCTCTGGCCAAGCGGATTGGGTTCGAAGATTTATTTTAGCTGGTTCTATTTCTGAGATAAGCTTTGCTTGGTTTTTATCAAATACAATGAACCTTTGTCCAGTAATTATATTACCAGTACTGAAATCAATTGCCTTTGGATTAAAAAAATCTCCAACCTCCCAAACTGATAAGCCTGTTATGGCGGCAATTGAAATCGAAGTCTCTTGATTCATAGAATAAATGCCTTCATCCAAAGAATCACTTGAGTGCGGAACTCCTATTCCTATGTATTCGAAGTAGCCTGCATCATTTGAACTGGTGGCCTGGAATGAAACTCTCAATCTCTCCACCTGATTTCCCAAAGGTGAAAAACTCTCATTCGCCCATACTTCTTCTCCTTTTATCGCATAAGTATTGCTCGGAATTCCTCCAAATGAACTCTCCGAAATAGTCATCTCATCCACAGCTATAGTGATCTGGGAAGCTAAGCTTGCACTTGACATTAATTTCGCAGAAACCTTCCATTTGGCGTTAGAATTTGTTTCCAATGGAAAAGAATATCCACGAGTTATACCAGGTGCAATTGCCCTTGAATACCAAGTTCTCCCTGAGTTTAGGATATTGTTTTCATCTTCTTTGAGCCAATTCCATTGGTATAGAATAGCCGGATCTAGGGTTCCTGATTGCCCAGAAATTGTTGCTATCCTTTTTGGGTTTGGAGATATTCCCACTAGGAAACTAATAGAATCGGAATAGGGATTATGTTGATATTCAATTGTTTCTTCGTCAAAAGTATAGCTATGTGGCGATGAAAGGTAGAAATACAGATTACCATCTATTTCCCAACTTGGAACTTCCTGTAGTTCTATATTTTGAGGCTGTAAAAGTTGTGGCAACATACCTGGGTAACCATAAATGGTAATTTCGCTCAGGGAATTTGCTCCAAAATCTTGGGCTTGATTTGCATTTAGTTTGTAAACGCCTTCTTCTGTAATTTTGAATTTGTAAAATGAATTTTGACCAGAAGCTGAGCCTATCAACAAAATGTTGAATAGAAGAGTGACTAGTAGCTTGTGGCTTTTGCAGATCATCCTAGCTAGAAGCGTTTTCTACTACTGATAATCCTAAATAGGCTAAAATCAGAATAGGAATTCCCGCCAACCCAACTAATAAAATCAGAGCTAGCCCAATGGCTAAAAGTGCATATCTATATTTATTCTGGATCAGAGAAAATGATTTGAATTTTAATGCAATGAGCGGGAGCTCTACTAGTAATAATATGGAAAAGAGCCATGCTATTCCTACTAGAAAAAAGGGTGAAGTAAGCCAGGTTCCAACTTCTGGCCACTGTATTGCAAAATATGGTAAGGTGCTAATAAACAAAGCATTTGCTGGCGTGGGTAGACCAATGAATTTATCAGTTTGCCTAGTGTCTAGGTTGAACTTCGCCAATCGAACTGCTGAGCATAATGGCACAATGAGTGTCAAGTAGGGGAGCCATTCTATTGTTGTACTGACTTTGGTCATTTGAAAGAGAATCATTCCTGGGAGAACTCCAAATGAAACCATGTCGGCTAGTGAGTCAAGCTGTTTTCCAAGTTCTCCCTGAACATGCAAAAGCCTAGCTGCAAAACCATCAAAAAAATCAATGACTGCTGCTAAAATAATGAAATAAGCCCCTGAGACTACATTTCCATTAATTACCCAAATTACACCTATTACTCCTGTCAGTAAATTAAGAAGTGTTATGGCATTTGGGATATGAGATTTAATTTTCAAGATCTTGCATTTTTACCCACGAATGGGTTGTGAGTTTTTTCGAATCCAATGGTTGTCTCTGGACCGTGGCCTGGATAGATCACTGTCTCCTCGGGAAGCGTGAAGAGTTGCGATTTTATTTTACTCAGTAATAATTCATGATCGCCTCCTGGTAAGTCTGTACGACCTATACTGCCTCTGAACAGCGTATCTCCGGCGATACACTGATGTGAATCTTTATGGTAAAAAACCACATGGCCCGGCGCATGTCCTGGGACGAAAATGATTTTCAGAGCTTCGCCTCCAACGTTAATTTCCTCTCCTTCTACGAGAAATCCATCCGCATGGCTGCTTTCGTATCCTACAAACCCATAATTCGGAGCATAAACTTCCACAGCTTTTAAAACAGCAGCCTCTTCTTTATGAATAAGGAGATCGACTCCAAAGGTTTTTTTTGCCCAAGCATTACCTAAGACATGGTCAATATGGCAATGGGTATTAAGAAGCTGAGTAATTCGAATCTTTTCTTCAGTCACAAAATCAAGTAGCTCTTTTCGCTCAGCTAAATCAAAACATCCTGGATCTATTAATGTTCCATTGCCTTTTTCGTCGTAAAGCAAATAGGTATTTTCTTGAAAAGGGTTGAAGGTAAAAGACTTAATATATAGCATGGGAAATGTATGTCAGAATTGAGACAAAATAAGGAATTAAACCTTTATTTTGGGTTATGAAAATTGATTTTTTGCTCATTGGACAGGGACTTGCAGGATCAGCGCTGGCCTACAGACTAAAACAAGCTGGGAAGAAAATTAGGATTATGGACCAGCCTGGAGCTAATAATTCCAGTAGAGTGGCTGCCGGGCTTTTTAATCCAGTGACCGGAAGAAAAATGGTCAAAACCTGGAAAGCAGATTCGCTTTTTCCTAGAATCGTACCTTTTTACCAAGAACTGGAAAGACTTACCGGAAGCAAATTTCTTACAGAAAAAGCCATTTATAGACCTTTTCTCAGTGTAGAGGAGCAAAATGAGTGGATGGGCCATAGTGCTGATCCTGGTTTTGAAGCTTACTTAGAAAAGATTTATCAAGAGAGTCAATCAGACTATTTAAAAGATCCGTTTGGTGGAGTTATGCTTCGCAATTCAGGTTGGCTGAATATCAACAATCTACTTGATGCGATGACTTCGTATTTCAAGGAAGAACTAATTGTAGAGAAGTTTGATGAGTCTATACTTTCCCATGATGGAGAATTTTGGGCCTATGGAAATATTAAAACAAAAGCACTAATTTATTGTAATGGGCTTGGGGCTATGAACTCTAGGTTTTTCAATTACCTGCCTTTTGCACCAGTCAAAGGAGAAATATTGGAGGTGAAACAAGGGTTTGCTCCTGATTATGTCGTGAATAGAGGCGTATTCAGAGTCCATCTAGGTCATGGTGTACATCGGGTTGGTTCTACTTATACTAAACATGATTTGGAAGAGGGCCCGACAAATGAAGCGAAAACAGAGCTTTTAGGAAAGTTACAGGATTTGGTTCTTGTACCAGTGGATGAAATTATTAGCCATAAGACAGGAATTAGACCTGCAACCAGAGATAGAAAACCATTTTTGGGAAAACATCCTACCGAGGTAGGCGTTTACATATTCAATGGTTTTGGAGCCAAAGGAGTGTCACTTATTCCATATTTTAGTGATATAATGGCTAACTACCTTCTAAATGATAAGGCAATTGACCACGAAGTGGACATAGCTCGGTATTTTAATTATATTTAAAGACATCTTTCAGCAAATAGAATGCGATATCACCTTTTCCGAATTTTAGTTTTTGCTGGGTTATGGTTGAATTCATTTATTGCCCTGGCTCAGTTTGACCAGGAGCGTTTTGGGAAAAACAGAATCCAGCACCAGCAGTTTGAATGGTATTTTTATTCCTCAAATAATTTTGAGGTCTATTACTATGACAGAGGTGGTGCAAATGCCAAAATGGCTATTGATTATCTGGAAAGTGAGTTCAATCGCTTGACTCAGATGATCGGCTACGTGGCCTATACCAAGCCAAAAATCTATATATACAATTCTCCGGAGGAGCTTTTGCAAAGCAATATCAACCTGAATAAGGAAGAATATAGTGAGCAAGGTCAAACCAATTTCAATAGGCTTCTAGCGGAAGTAGCGTATAAAGGTGAGGTTGATGAATTTAAGGATGATTTGTTATACGGTACTGTCAAGGTTATTATCGAAGAGATGCTTTATGGTTCATCTGTCTCTGATGCCTTCCAGTCCAACCTTACCAATAGTTTCCCGGAGTGGTATGTAGATGGCGTAGCGCTTTATTTAGCTAAAGGCTGGAGTCGAGAGATGGATGACTTCGTAAGACATTATTTTGAGGAAGACGAAACGCCAAAAATTCTCAAATTGAAAGAAAGAGAAGCCGCCTTGGTGGGCCAATCCGTATGGAATTACATAGCAGAAAGGTATGGAAGAAGGTATGTGTCCAGTATTCTCAATCTTTCGAGAATAAACAGAAATGAGGAAAACAGTATAGCCAACACGGTAGGATTAAATTATAAAACATTTACCGAAGATTGGAAAAAGTATTATCTGGATATCAACAAGCAAGTTTCTTCGACCTTCAAAGACCCAAATAGAAGTGCTGCAGTAGCTGAAACATCCCCAAGATTTATAGGGGCGATCAATGATATAAAGTTTAGTCCTGACGGATTAAACTTGGCTTATGTGATCAATAATGGAGGAAAGTACAAAGTTCAGATAAGAGAAGTTAGCTCCGGTCGCGAACAAACAATCTTTGCTGGAGGAACATCCCTGCAAGATCAAGAAGCCAATTTCACTTCCCCAATTATAGCGTGGAGAGATTCGGCAAATATTGCCATTGCATCTTTCAAGAGAGGTATCACTACACTTAGACTGAGGTCAATTGATGGGTCTAATCAGGATAAGATCTTCTTAAGAAATATCACTCAGATCCTTAGCCTTGATTTCAACAGCACAGGGAAAAATATGGTCCTGTCAGCCATTTCTAATGGGAAATCTGATATTTATACGTTAAACACCAGAGGTGCTGGCAAAAGGCTAACCAATGATTCTTTTGATGAATTGACACCTATGTTTTTGAATGATTCGACCATTATTTATTCCTCGAATGCGACTAGTTTGCCGGATTCGCTAATGGGGAAAAATCTTGAATTATCATCCTTACCAGATTATTATAACCTCTACATGGTGCAGGTAACTGACACAGTGATCACCAAGCAGCTGACCAATTCGAACAGTAAAAATATAAGGCCAAGGAAAGTCAATAGCAATTCTATTGTTTACTTAAGTGATTTAAGTGGAATTAATAACCTGATGCGAATGAGCATAGGAAATCAGGTTTCAAATCAAATTTCTGCCTTCAATAAAAGTATTGAAGCTTTCGACATCAACAGTAGAATGAATAGAATGGCTTATTCTATTCGTGATGGAAGGGAGAGTTTTCTTGTAGTTGAAGGATTTTCAAGCGCAGATCAATTTACTCCTAGTACACCAAGAATACAGCTGGAGCAAGCTAAGAGTCTCAATGAGAGGATGGCAGCCAGAAGGTTATTAGAAGAAAAGCAAGCAAGAGAAAATCAAACCATAATTCTGCAGGATGAAAATCAACCAGTGCAACCTTCGATCATGTTGGATACTATTCCGAATAACTCGACATCATCGATCGATCTGAAGCGCTTAAGCTTTGAATCTAAGAATGGAATCAATACTGATAATTATACTTTCGACACTTTACCACCTAACCTTGGCTCGCAATCAGTGGTTGCAGAAGCTGCAGAGTCCAAAACGAATTTGTTAGAATCGTTTAGGAGAGAGAGCTTAAGGAAAAAAGTGACTGGTCCAAGACAAATGGATCCACAGTTTTTTATAAATAGTATCAATACCCGGTTTGTGGTAGATCCTCTAAGAGGTTTCGGGATTGGTATGACGGGTAAAATGACTGATTTGTTAGACAACCATGTATTCCAAGGCGGAGTGATGACGACGCTTGATTTCAGGTCAGGTGGAGATTTGTTCTTTGAGTATGAGTATTTGAAAAGTAGGGTAGATTTTAAAGGAAGATTTGATCGTAGGACAATTCGAGTTTCGGAGGGTGATATTACTATCCAGAAATATGTGTTGACTAAGGCGGAACTTGGGTTTTCATACCCTTTAAATGCTAATGCAAGAGTTTCTTTATCACCTTTCGTGGCCAAAACACAATATTTCAATCTTAATCCAGATTCTTTAATAATTGGTCAAAATTCTGAGCAGAATAGGCTAAATGTAAATTATATCGGAGGTAAGGCAGAATTTGTTTACGATCGTACACAGCCGTTGGGATTATATTCTCAGCGAGGTTTCAAAGGCAAAATTGGTTATACCCAATATCAATCCTTCAATAATAATGACCGCTCCTTTGGGAATTTCTACCTCGATTTGAGAGAATATAGAGCTATCCACAAGAACATTGTTATTGCAGCAAGACTTTACGCAGGATCCTTTATGGGAAATAATCCGCAAACCTACATGCTGGGTGGAATGGATAATTGGTTGTTTAACGACTTTTATCGCCCGCCATCCAATCGACCAGAGTCTTCACCCATCAGAAATCCTACCGGTGTAGAAAATTCCAACATCCTTTTTGCAGACTTTGTTGATTTGAGAGGATATGATTACGATGAGATACGAGGTAGAAATATGATCACATTTACTGCAGAACTTAGAATACCCGTATTCTCTTATTTAACTAGGGGAAATATCACCTCCAATTTTATTCGTAATTTCCAATTGGTTGGATTCTATGATATAGGGTCAGCATGGAATGATTCTGCTCCATGGGAGCGTGTGAATGATCAAAATACCGAAGTAATTAACACAGAAGGATCTCCTTTTACGATCACGCTTAATAACTTCAATAATCCTTGGCTCCAGAGCTATGGCGCTGGATTAAGAACTGTTTTACTCAACTACTATGTCAAATTTGATGTAGCAAGACCTATTAGAAATTATGAAGCCGAAGATTTAAAGTTCTATGTAACTTTGGGCTTTAATTTCTAACAACAAATTCTATTATGATCAAATCAATGACCGGCTTCGGAAATGCCGGATTTGAAGATGAGCGAATGGTGATCCAAGTGGAAGTACGCACGCTCAATTCAAAATTTTTGGATCTGTCCATCCGAAGTCCAAGACAGTTTAATGATAAAGAGCTAGAAATTAGAAATCTGGTTCAGTCTATTTTGGATAGAGGTAAAGTGAGCATTTCGATTGATTTCCAATCCAAAGGGTCGGCAGAAATGCCAGTGAGTATTAATGAAGAATTGTTTGCTCTTTTTTATGAAAAATATAAAGCCCTTGCATCTAGTGTAAATGACAATTCCCAGGATATTTTCAAGCTTGCACTCCAGTCTCCAACCGTAATAACTCAGGTTACAGGTGAGCAAAGAGATGATCAGGCGGATTGGGAAGAAATAAAAAAAGTGTTGATAATCGCATTAAACAAATGTGATTCATTTCGTCAGGATGAAGGGAATTCCTTGGAAGAAAAGCTTCAGAGCAATATCGAAGCAATTGCAGTTGGATTGTCAAAAATTCAGGAAAATGAAGGAAAGCGCAAGGATAGAATAAAGCAAAAGATCCGTAATCATTTTAGCGAATGGCTTGATGAAAATTCTTTTGATGCAAATAGATTTGAGCAAGAGCTGATCTATTATTTCGAAAAGCTGGACATAACAGAGGAGATCGTCAGGCTTGACACTCATTTGAAATACTTTTCAAAGTGTCTTTCTGAAGAAACCAGTCAGGGCAAGAAACTTGGGTTTATCTCGCAGGAAATCGGAAGAGAGATCAATACCATAGGGTCCAAAGCAAATGACGCTGAAATGCAAAAGCATGTGATTCTAATGAAGGATGAGCTCGAAAAAGTAAAAGAGCAATCGTTAAATGTACTATAGAATAAGGGGCTGAGAGCCCCTTATTTTTTTGATCTGCATACACTTTAATTAAGTCTAAAGCGAATCGGCATAGTCATTCTAGATCGTACAGCTCTTCCACCTATTCTGCCAGGAGTCCAATTTGGGGAGTTTTGAATTACCTCCTTAGCTACTTCATCACATCCTCCGCCTATGCTTCGGACTAGCTCTATATCTTGTATAGATCCGTCAGTATTTACAACGAAGCGCACGATTACCATTCCCTCTATCCCCATTCTTTTAGCTTGTGAAGGGTATTTCAGGTTTTTATTAAGATATGCATACCAAGCATCCATACCGCCCTTAAACATCGCTTGCACATCAACAAAGTCTTTGATCACATCTATGTCCTCCTTTATTGGCGCCTCAGTTAATTGTACCTCGGGAATATCAGCTTGTTCATTTGTGTTTAAGTCGATTTTGATATCAGTGATCTTGTCAATATCTATGTCATCTGGAATAATATTTACCTCGATCGGGGTAGGTGGTGGTGGCGGTGGAGGAGGGGTCTGGATTGTTTGTGGGATATCTATTTCATCCCATTCATCTTTCATCCCTTCAAATGTTTTGATGATTCCTTGATCTCTGGCCTTCCATTCGAAAGCCACCAATACTGCTCCAAGGCTTACTGCCAGCCCGAGATTAAACAAAGTTCCTGACCACTTTCTGAGGTCCAACTTTGGATTTTTTTTGTGTTCCATGAGTATATGATTAGAGGTTAGAAAAAACTACTCTAATAATTTACACTTCATAACCCGCTGATACTAATCCTCTAACACTATTTAACTAAGCTAAAAGTTGTTAAGAATACGGCAAAAAAAAGACCCGAGAAATCGGGTCTTTATATAGTTTGGATCCAAAGGATTAGCTCAATTTGAATCTGATTGGAAGTCTCATACGAGTACGTACTGGACGACCTCGTTGCTTACCTGGTGTCCACTTAGGAGCAGCACTTACTACTTTTACTGCTTCTTCGTCACAACCTCCGCCAATTCCTCTCAATACTTCAACGTCTTGAATAGAACCATCTGTGTTTACAACGAAAACCACAATTACAGTACCTTCAGTACCCATTCTTCTTGCTTGAGTAGGGTATTTTAGGTTTTTAGAAAGGTATTGGTTCCAACCTGACATTCCCCCTGGTGGCTCAGGCTGCGTTTCTACCACATCGAAGATCTGATCTACTTTTTCCTCTACAGGAGCTTCAGCAATCACCACTTCTTTGATTACAGTAGTTTCTTTCACATCGACATCGAAGTTAACTTCGATTTTTTCTTCGATTTCTACTTCATCAGGAATCTCCTGAATGATAGGCTGCTCTACTGGTGGTGGCGGTGGTGGTGGTGGCTGCTCCGTGATTGGAATATCTAGCAATTCTTCGAAGTTATCAGTTACTTGACCAAGGTCTTTCAATGAACCATCGTCAAATGACTTCCATTCGAAGGCAGCAAGGGTAGCACCTACAGCCACTGCCAAACCTAAGTTCAGGAACATTCCTGACTTTCTGGTTAGATCAGCGCTGGGAGTTTTTTTTGCTTCCATTATACGTTTGGTTTATTACGGTTAAATTTTTCTTCTTTTTCAGACTAACAATTGTAATAATTAATAGGCACTATTCCAAGCCAATCTTGGTGGTAGGAATCTTAAAATATGCTAATAAACCTGCTATTCCACCTATTTCATTGACAATCATGTCCATATAATCGAAAGATCGGAAGGGGATATACAGTTGAGCACATTCTAAAACTATTCCAGCGGCTACGCCGAAAACCAAGTAGTTGGTTAAAACTCTACCCTGTAATCCTTTCACAAAATCTCGTTTCACACCAACTCCACACCAAAGATAACTCAGTAGGCCAAAGCATATAAAATGGACCAACTTGTCTTCAGCTTGAAATGAAGGATCTGGAAAGTTATTTCCTGGAGTGAGCATAGCTGCGGCAATGAAAATTAACCAAACTATAGCAATTCCTAATCTCAAAACAGATTGCTTATTCTCCAACTAACTCTGCATACGCTGATGCAGACAATAAATCAGCAGGAAGGTCACCTGTTATTCTCACTTTGATCATCCATCCTTGGTCATAAGGAGATTCATTCACTAATTCAGGAGCATCTTCCAACTCTGGATTTACTTCCAAAATTTCACCCGCCACTGGCATGAATAAATCAGAAACTGTCTTCACAGCCTCTACAGAGCCAAAAACTTCATTCGTGTCTAATGTCTCACCTGTAGTTTCAACTTCTACATAGACGATATCACCTAGCTCACCTGCGGCAAATTCTGTGATTCCAATAGTTGCAACATCACCGTCAATTTTAACCCATTCGTGGTCTTTGGTGTACTTTAGTTCTTGAGGAAAATCCATTTTTTAAATAGTTAATATGGGAGTCAAAATTAATAGGAATCGGTCAAGGATAAAATCTATTGACCTAAATTAAATCGAAGTTGGCCGCCAAAAGCTGTAGAAGTTCGCTTATAGGCAGTTGTCACTCTAGGGTCATTGATGGTTCGATCAAAATATAGGGTGAGATTGAGGTTTTGATTGATCAAATAGGAGATTGTTGGTCTGATAGAAATGTTCAAGTTTCCACTCGTTACCGTACTTCCTTCTTCGATTTTTCGCTGGATCTGAGTGGTACTTACTACTTTCGAATCCAACTTGAATTGAACGTCATTTTTTAACACGGACTGCCTTCCTTGGAATTTGAAAGGGATTTTCAGTCCTGCTTTGGTATAGCCCAGAGTCAATCCAAAGTCATTGCTCTTCTGTTCTGTCACTTGGGAGTTGGAGAAGTTCAATCCTAAAGACCGCTCCTTATTATAATTTACTGCAATATTTAGCCTGTCTTTTGTCAATAAATCTACACCAACCAATGGTGCAAAGCGCTCAGTAAGAACTACCTGATTTAATACATAAATCGGGATATACTGGCCTACTTCATTAACTTCAGTTGGTCTAGGAATATTTTGAAGAGTATTGTAAAGCTCTAAGCCTTGTTGATATTGAAGTGAATTAGAGAAATTACTCACGTCATAGGTAGATGTATACATATGGGTGATATTTATACTGCTAAAGATTTCGCTTAGTCCCTTTAGCCTAGAAAGTCCTCGGTAATCCAATCTCCAGTTTGGCAGTGGCGTTTTTGGAAATGGATTGATGTTGGATTCTGATGCATCTTTTCCTCTATACGCAGCCAAGAAAGCAGGTATTAATACATCTTGTCCATTGATGGAGTATTCTCCACCACCTCCTTGTGTTTCCAATCGACTTTTTATAATAGACCTATTCTGCTCAAAATCATTGAACAGTGGAGAAACATTATCGAAACCATCTTTGCTAAAGCTGGTACCAATCATAATCGTGGTGATACTATATGTGCCAAGGCGATTTGGGCTTATAGACTCGTATTCGCCAGGATTATCCAAAGAGTTTCTGAAAATTTCCTGGTAATCACCCACCTCACGTTTTGTTGCATTTAAGGTGATTTTGAAGTCTTGGAAAGGTTCTACGATACTTCCAAACCTCATATTTATGGCACTACTTTGTTTGAAAGTTTGTGTCAATTCACTGCTTGGAGCCATGATTCCCGCTTGGGCAAATTCATTTCGAATAGCTGGGTCCTGACTACCAAACAGGAAGGCTAAACCAGGGTTTTCGAATGCACGATCCATTCCCAAAAGTCCGGTATTTGGCATATAGCCAGGCAGGAAAGTCCCCTCTATTTTTCCATAATTGAAGGTGACTTCTTTTACCATCATCAGCGTTTTTAGCAGCTGATTTGTAAATGGTGTTCCAATCGTATCCTCTGCTTGGGTTTCTGTTCTGCCAGGGATACTCGGTCGTTTGGGGGCGTTCAGTGCAGCCAGCTTTTTATTTTTATTATAAAGTCTTATAAGATCAAATTTACCATTAAGTGATTGGTCTCTAGTGTTTTGAATGGAATTACCCAGTGTATCTCTTTGTCCGATTGCCCCTGTAAGCCAGGTATAAGTTGTTATGTATTTGTAATCAGCTTTGATCCAGTCAGTAAATGGAATCTTGTCTAGCGGTAAGGTATAATTCAGATTTATACTGTGGTTATAGTTTGTTCTCCTTCCAAATCTCCAAGCATTGAATCTAACTGAATCAGATTTCTGTTCTGTATCCAAATCCCCTTGTGGTTCATCTACCACTGCCATTACACTTCCAGTATAATCAACGCGTAGGTTCTTAGTCAAATCCCAATTCACAGAGTAGAATCGGTTCATGAAAAAGCTCTTTTGGAATAGCGGATCAACTCCAGCAGTACTAAGTTGATCATTTCTATACTGAGACCTCAGGTGCTTCCGGTCTATGTCCAATCGAGCTAATATTAGGGTAGGAGATAGGTTTAAATTAAAATCTTTAATCAGTTTTAAGTATGGAGAATCTAAAATACCTGAGCCTTTGAAAGGCTCAAAAGCTAGAGGTTTTGGTTGGAAACTATAAGTGACATTGCCCCTATATGTTTTATAGGAATAGTCCTGAATTTGTGCATTTGTCTGGGTCATTATTCCATAGGCATATGAAAAAGACAAATTACTGATATCATAAAAATGATTTTCTGCCTCTGGGTTAGACTTTATTTTTCTAACATTATTGAAACTTATGTTTTTGCGGTTTACTTGATCAAGCGCTATTTTTCGATAGGCTTCTTTTTGATCCTGTGTCTCAAATTTTTGCAAAGCTACTTCGAATGGAACATCTGGATTCAATGGATCATACTCTGGTTTGGTAGTACTATTCTCTATCGAGAAATACATTGGTATGCTCACTCCAATCGCCTCCGGCAAAAGTTTATGAATATCCACATTGGTAGAGATATCATATTGCGTGGTTGATTGTCTGGCACGCTGAGATAATCTGGTTTCCAGACCCCCAAAGCCAATTGAGTTGTGTCTAATGGAACCTGTAACTACTGCCACATCAGCGATTTTCACATTCATGAGAGCATTTGCTGCCCATCCATTTGATTTGGTAGCGCCCGTTACCCGGAGTTCATTTGCCCAAAGGCAAATACTCCTACTTCCACCGCCATTGGTACCTGGGTTTCTCACACCGATCATCGAGGACTGTGATTGGTTCAATTCAGGACGACCGACCACCGTTACTGTATACCGTCCAATTTGCTGAGAAAATGGAATATTCAGCGGTACTTGCTGATTGTCACGGGCTACCTTCACACCTACGATTTCCTGAATAGCGATATCGATTTCATTTTCCGCAGGCCAGATCAGTTCTGGATCTCTGGTACCTTTTGGAGTGATAATAAGAGGTACTTCTATCTCGTAATAATTATCCGTATAATCCGTACCCAGCCTTAGGAATGCAGTGATTTCCCCATCCATCGCATCCTCACTATCGGCGTGAAGGAACATTTTGATTCGCTCAAACTGTACCAAATCCAAGGTTACGTTTTTAAATACAGCGCGAGCATCTCTAGCTCCTAGGTCTTCCACACAGACACGAAGTGATTGCTCGTTTAATCTTCTTTCTACAGTTGAGGTATTGTCACGATCCCTGAAGATTCCTGGAGGTAGCACATATGGACTTTCAGTAGAACTTCCTTGACTGTTTTCCTCTATACTCACCACATCTACAGTTACATTTGAATTGTCAGGTTCAGGAATTTCGAATAGGCCTCTTTCGAAAAGTGATTCCTGAAATACTCTCCATTGACTGCCAACCATTCGGAAGTTAGCCATTCGCAATACTACAGGCTGCTCGAAATCAGTCAAATAGGTTCTAAACCAACGAATAGATTTGAAACCTGTAATGTCGCCTTCCACACGGTCTGGTTGGCGAACGGGGATACGGAATAAGTACCAGTCAACAGATTCACCATTTACATTTGCCGTGGTTTTATCCACGATATTGTTTTGCCCCACTATTAAACTTCCTGGCTTGAGATCCATCTCGTAAGAGTAATAGTTCTCCAGTTCGTTGATGGTATTATCTGTGTTTAGATCCTCATTGTCTGGAGTATTTGATCCGGACGGTGTGTAAGGAAGGTTTTGGTTTGCAGACACTGGCGTGTTGCCTTCCATACCATTGAATTTTTTGTAACGCTCTAGAATCTTTGTATCGTTTTGATCAAAAGTCTCATCTAGGTAATATTCGAATAAATCTCCTGAGACATCCTGTAGAATTTCGTTTCTGGCGTTCGTATTTACATTTAGCCGGTCTAAGAATCTGCTTCGAAAAAAATTTGCCTCATCTTCATTTTTCAAACCATCCAAGCCTACATCTTGATTTTGTCTTGATATTTCTGAATTGTCAAAGGCAGGAAGAAGGAATTGCTCACGAGTAATTCTGCCCCATTCATTTTGTCCAGTTTCAGCAGGATCACCATCGGCTGGCAGGCCATTCTCAAATGCATGACGGCCGTCTTTCAAGATGTCTTCTGAAATATCTCCTAGATTGATGAAAAGTTTACCACCAGTCGTGTTGTTTTGGTTGAATTTTCCGTCCAATACTCTACCATTTTCTCCTTCAATAAATGGATCCAAAAGCCAGAATTCTATGTACTCAATGTTTGTTCGGTCAAAATCAACTTCAGTAGTAATAGCCCTAGTTACTCCACCAAAATTCTTTTTAGGCTCTGGAAGTAATCCATCTTGAGTCAGATTTGTATTGTAATTATACATTCCACGCTCACTTGGGAAGTAGGCTAGTTCAAAAAGAGGCTCTGGAGTGACGATTACATCACGATCTTGCTGAGGAAATATTTCCTGAGGTAGGACTCTTCTTACATAATGGTTTCTTCGATCTTCCCGAGTGATATTGGCTGGAACGCCTGGGCCACTTTCCCTATAGAAAATATTATCAATATTATACCAGGCGACTCTAGCCCTTCTGTAAGCTGCACCTAGGTTGTCTTCTGTTTGATTACTTAAGTCAAATCTATTGTCAAACGTTTGCGGCACAGATGCAAGCTTCCAATTTTGATTAGCTGCACCTCCTAGATTATATGGAGTTATTGCTGCCTCAAAATCATCAATGTAGGATGCTTGTTCTCCATTTACACGATTTGAAGTACCGGGGATTAGATGTGCAAATTCCCCACTGATATTTACCAGAGAGGTTTCTTTAGTATCTGTAAAAGGAAGTGCATCCGCCATTTTGGTTAGCCAGCGGGATTCATCAGAGAAGTTCCCGTCTATACCCCACATGCTGTTTCTCAAAGTTTCACTTCCAGTGGCTATTCGAGTGACGTTTGGCCGTTCATTTAGATATAGGAATGTACCGCCCAAGTTAAACTTGTCGCTAAATAAGTAATCGAGACGAGTTCCAAGTAAACTTCGTGTTTGAAAGGATACTAGATCAGCTTTTTCAAAACTCACATTGATCTGTTTCCCTGATTGAAGTATTGCATCATTGATAATAACAAGTCTTCCGACGTTGTAATCAATGGTGTAATCTACCCCTTCTGTCAAAGGGATATTTCCTGCCTGTACTATCACAGATCCAGGAGAAATATTAAGTCCCGGAAGCTGGATTTCACTTGCTGAACCTGCAGTTAACCTACCCTTAATGAAATATTTGTTAAGTCGGGTAACAAGCTCAGCATCGGCCTGAGTTGTGGTGTAAAGTGTATCGTAAACGTATTTCTCTTTTAATACCACTTCACCGGGCTGAAAATATTGTTCAAGGTTTGATCCAAAAGGCTCCAAAACAGGAAATACCAAAAGGCCTCGATTTGTTAAGATTGTGAGGCCTTCGACAAAGTCAAAATTCCCATCTGGAGCAGGATCATTTTGTGGATTCAGGTTATCGAGGCCCGTGAGCCGAATTAATGGTCTGTCTTTTACATTTTCGCCTTCCAAAAGTGAAGGGTTGTCAAGTCCGGTTCTATCATCTCTGTAGATTACCTGAAGCTGAAAACCATCTCGCGATATTTGATTGGCATTAAGGCTGTAGACGTTTTTCATCATCAAATCCCAGGTTGGGACTCTAGTATTGATTCTTGCAGGACGAAGAAGTTTCATGAAAATCAGTTCATCTTCTTGTCTTGTTTGATAGTCTTCTGTTAATTCTCCTACTTTATACACTTGACCATTGTAGGTGTATTCATAAGAAACAGCCAAAACTTCATCATTTTGAAGCCTTCTGAAAAGTGACAAGTAGCCAAGCTGAGGATTGAAAAAATACTCTGTAGGATCTAATTTCCTTGCACCATTTATTTGTTCAAAATCAACGCCTTTTCTGAGACCTAGACTATTTTCCATAGCCCGAGATCCTGTGTCAAAAGGGCGGAAAGCAGGGTTTCTTGAGATATTGGAATAAAGAAGGTTCGCCGAGTTACTAGCTGGGGCTGAAGGCGTTCCTGAACCTATGTTTGGGTTTGTAGGATTGTAAATCACCCTTCCCTCGCCAAGGTCCATGAATGCAGCAAAGTTCCTGAGCGTTTCTGTATTTGCCGCTCGGTTCATTATGTAAACCTCGATTCTTGTCACATTCACCCCGGAAAGTACCTGAGGAAGGCCTCTCAACCAACGTTCGTAATTGTCTCGGAAGAAATGGGCGATAAAGAAATGTCGATTGTCGTCATATTTGGAAGCCTGAATGTCAAATGACCTACCTTGTCCATTAGCATCTATGGTCAAATTATCTCTACGGCCACGCTGAGTAGATGCAACCGCCGTCACTCCCAGTTTACCGAACTGGAGTTGGGTCTTAACTCCAAAAAGATTCTGCGCTCCCTGAATCAACCGGTTTTGCACAGGCATGCTGACATTACCGATTTCAATTGATTGGATAATATCTTCTTCAAAACCGTTGAACTCTAGCTTCATCTGGTTCTGGAAGTCAAAGGAATTATTAGAATCAAAGTTGGCGCCGATCTTCACTTTTTCTCCCAAAGAGCCATTTACTGCCATTTGGATCTGCTGGTCAAAGTTGAATCCACCGTTTTGCTGTTGCCTAATGGGTAGGGTAGGGTTATCCACTCTGCGGAAGATCGCCCCGAAGTCTAGATTGACATAGCCTGATGGAACAATATTGATTTCACTTCCCCCAAAAAGCCGGTCAAATGAGGGACTAACCGTGAGCGGAGGGATTAATCCTCTTCCTTCTACAGCGCTTTCACCATCTCCTCCACGAGCGCGGCTTCGCCAATAGTCCTGTCTGACTTTATATTCTTGAATTTTGGAAAATTGTTCAAAATCATATTCTTGCTCGTTTCCTACACGGACCGTATCAATCTGATCCACCACATTGTACCGCAGAGCAGAATCTATTTTTACTTCTACATTTTGGGTAATGGGGCTGGACTTTAAAAATGGGATTTGGGACTGTAAGAAGGGATTCCTGGTTGGGAATAGGGGATTCGTCCTCAAGTTTTGCCAAAGCAAATACGAGGGAGTTAGTCTCCTTCGATTCAATGAATCAATCCGGGACTGAACACTGTCAGGATTGGTTTGTTGAGCCTCAGAAGTGGAATAGGCGAGTAATAGACCAAATAGGATGAATAATTCAGGCCAACTACCGAGAAACCTCCTCCCGTAAAAAGTTAGTACACTCAAAAAGGTCAATACAACTTAATATTATGGTGTCTTTAAAGATGCTTTAATTAAATCTTCTAACGAAATTTCTCCAGTGGTTTTTTTCAGTACAGCGGCTATATTTTTTTCTGCTGCAGCTTTTGGAAAACCAAGCGTAATAAGTGCTTGTAACGCTTCTTCGCGGATTTTATTGCTTGATTTCAAAAACCCTAGTGGTGTAGTGGAAGCTTCAGAACCACCTTTACCTACTTTGTCTTTAAGCTCTAAAATTATACGTTGGGCGGTTTTTGCACCTATTCCTTTGACATGTTGGATGGTAGCTACATCGCCAGCCAAAATTGCCTGCTCTATTTCTGCAGAACTTAATGAAGAAAGTATCATAAGGCCCGTGCTTGGACCTACTCCATTAATGGAAAGTAATAATAAAAATAGACGCTTTTCATCCTCTTTCTTGAACCCAAAAAGTGTGTGAGCATCTTCTTTAATATGAAGAAATGTGAGGAGCTTAATCTGCTCCTCATCCTTGATTTCTGTATAGGTTTGAAGGGATATTTTTACATGATATCCTATCCCATTTACATCGATAATGACATAAGTGGGGTCTTTGTAAACTAGTTTTCCGCTTAGATAATCGATCATAAGTTGCTATTGGACTGAGCATCGACTACTGCCACTGCTACCATGTTAACAATTTCTCTGATGGAGCTTCCTAGCTGTAGAATGTGAACCGGCTTATTCATTCCTAGCAAAATAGGTCCAATAGCCTCGGAGTTTCCAAGTTCAGCTAGCAGCTTATAAGCGATGTTACCTGAACTCAAATCTGGGAATATCAGTGTGTTCGCTCTCTTGTTAATGAGTTTGGAAAATGGATACATTTCACGTTGGATATCTTCATTAATCGCAACGTTTGCCTGCATTTCTCCTTCAATCACCAAATCCGGATATTTTTTCTGAGCAATTGCTGTAGCTCTTGCCATTTTTTCTGGAATTTCTCCTTTAGCCGAGCCGAAGTTGGAATAAGAAAGTACAGCGATTCTTGGTTCCATGTTGAAAAATCTCACAGCATCCGCTGTTAAGCCTATTATTTCCACTAATTCTTCTGCCGTTGGGTTAAGGTTAACTGTTGCGTCAGCAAAGAAATACGGTCCTTTCGGAGTATTCATGATGTACATACCTGCCACGCGATTTACTCCAGGTTTTACACCTATAGTCTGCAGCGATGGCAAGATGGTTTTTGGATAGTCTCGCGTAAGACCAGAGATAAAAGCATCTGCCGCTCCAGATTCTACCATCAAGGCACCAAAGTAATTTCTTTGAGTAACTAGTCTTGCCGCATCTCCTACGGTCATTCCTTTTCTATTGCGCTTTTGCAAAAGCATATCAGCGAATCTTGCCAGCATCTCCTTTTCCTCCAAAGGATCTATAATGGTGACATTGGTCAGATCTAAGGAGTTATCTGCTATTAGAGATAAGATTTTTTCTTTATTGCCAAGGAGTATTGGTTCTCCAATCTTCTCATCACGGATGATCTGAGCGGCTTTAAGTATTTTTCTATTATCTGCTTCCGCAAATACTACACGCTTAGGATCTTTTTTGGCTCTGGCGATGACCACAGACATCAATCTTTGGTCAATTCCAATGCGCTCCTGAAGCTCAAGCTCATAAGCATCCCAATCTTTAATCGGGTATTTAGCAACACCAGTTTCCATAGCAGCTTTAGCGACAGCTGGAGCAATTGTAGTAATCAATCGAGGATCTAGGGGTTTAGGAATCAGGTATAATCGTCCAAAACCTAGTTTGTCCTCACCATAAGCTTTGTTTACAATATCTGGAACAGGTTCTTTGGCTAATTTTGCGATTGCATGAGCTGCAGCCAATTTCATGGCTTCATTGATCGCTGTGGCTCTCACATCTAGTGCTCCTCTAAAAATGTAAGGAAAACCCAGGACGTTATTTACTTGGTTTGGATGATCAGAACGTCCCGTTGCCATGATTAGATCTGGACGTGTAGCCACTGCTAAGTCATAGGAAATTTCAGGATCAGGGTTTGCCAAAGCGAAAACGATCGGATTTGGTGCCATTAATTTTAACTGATCTTGCGAAACAATATTTCCCGCAGAAAGGCCTAAGAATACATCCGCATCTTTCAATGCATCAGTAAGTGTATACAAGTCTCTATCTGTGGCAAATTCTCTTCTAATCTCATCCAGATCGGTTCTATCTGATCTCAAGATTCCGACGATGTCACATAGAACAATGTTCTCCTTTTTTATGCCTAGAGAAATATAGAACCGAGTACAGGAAATTGCCGCAGCTCCTGCACCGTTTACTACTAATTTGATTTTTGAGATATCCTTCTCAACAATTTCAAGGGCATTCAGTAATGCTGCTCCAGAAATAATTGCTGTGCCATGCTGATCGTCATGCATGACCGGGATTTTCATTTCCCGCTTAAGTTCAGTTTCTATTTCAAAGCATTCGGGTGCTTTGATGTCTTCCAGATTAATTCCTCCAAAAGTTGGTTCAAGAGACTTGATTATTTGTATTAGCTTTTTAGGATCCTTTTCATTGATCTCAATATCGAAAACATCTATTCCTGCAAATTTCTTGAAAAGAACTCCTTTTCCCTCCATTACTGGTTTTGATGCCTCAGGACCTATATCTCCAAGTCCGAGAACCGCAGTTCCGTTGGAAATAACACCCACCAAATTGCCCTTGGCGGTGTATTTATAGACGTTTTCAACATCCGCTTCTATTTCTTTGCAGGGTTCTGCAACACCTGGCGAATAGGCCAGTGCAAGATCCATCTGGCTAGAAAGTGGCTTGGTGGGATTTACTTCAATTTTGCCAGGCGAGCCTTGCGTATGATAATTTAGTGCGTCTTCCTTGCGGATTTTGATTGCCATAAAAGCTAGTCTAATTTGGGTTTTAGGCCCCCTGGTCCTCCTTCCAACTCACATCAGTGTTCAGAAGAATGGTCTCTATTTCTCTGAGGGCATCTCTGTGTATTTCATTTGGATAAAATACGAACCCTTCAATGTAATAAAGTTTTCCTTTTTTCTGATCAATCATGAGGTAACCAAGATAGGATCCACCCATGCTTATGTTGTTGGTTTTCCAGGCGCCTCTTATTTCTGTGGTAAAATTATCATTAATCACCATGTTTCTGAAAGCAGGCGGGATTTGTTTTTCAGATACTACATAGGAAGTCGTGTCCTCAGGATCACCAAAAATATGTTCTTTCGTGATGGAGTCTCTGAGTTTGAGGATGTTTGCAGGGAAAGTTTGCTCTTCTGAAGTATACTCTGTCTCATAGAAAAATAAACTTATATCCGCTCGATTTCCACTAGGTGTAATTTGTCGTACCCATAAAAAGTCATCTTCTGACTTGGCAACCTGATAGGATGCTGGGACATTGATCTCAATTCCAAGATTCTCTCTCGCTTCTACTGCGGCAGCAGAATTTTTCCTTGCTAGTATTATTTTTTCCAATCTGCCTCTTTCTCTTACTTCAAAGAGATTTTGAAGTCGACTTCCATTTTTCTTTAGATTCTCTACAAGTTGTTCTTCTGTATTACCAAACAAATAAAGCACTTCCTGTCCGATTGCATATTCATCTTCCATTCTTAAAGAATAGATTTCAGGATCATTCATTGCCTTTTCCTTGGATTCCTTTGAGAATTGCGCATTAATTGCTTGACTGGCAGATCCTTTGTCGTCAAAAGTTGTAACGTAAATTAGGTTTGTGGACATTTTGAGCATACGAGTCATGGCTCTAGGGTCCACCGTGTTCACTTTGAACTTTGCTTCTGAGCGGATCATTCCCGGGATATCAGATTCGAAGATTTCTTTTAGCTGATCACCAACTGGTCCTGCCCACTTAACAGAGTCTATTACTAGGATGATTTCCCCTATGGAGCCTCTTGCTTTTGGCTTTGAACTGTCTGCGCCTGTTCCGTCGGATTCACAGGACGTAAACACAATACCCATAACTAGGGCTATGAAAATGGATGAAAAGGTTTTCATTTTTGGTCGTTTGATTCTTGGATAGGGTAAATTAATGACATCAGAACATTTATCCTTATTTAGGACTGAATATTGCCATTACTTAAAAAAAATTAACAAACTAGAGCAAAATCTGGTCGGAATTAGCCAATAATTAGCTTCTGACCAGGCTTAATATTATTTGAATTCAAGTTGTTCAAACGCTTTATTTGTTCCACGGTGAGGCCTTCATGTTTTCTGGAAATAATCCAAAGAGAATCTCCCGGCTGAACTATATAAGTGGTTTGTCCAGAGGCATTTGTTTGCGTAGTAGCAATATTTCCGGACATTCCAGAATTTATTCTCAAAGTCTGTCCAACCCGGATGAGGTTTGAAGATAGATTATTCCAAGATTTTATTTGAGTTACTGTGACTCCGTGCCTTTGTGCAATTGAACCTAAGACATCTCCAGATCTAACTCTATAAACAGTACTATTTTGCTTAATTTCTTGAGCTAGCGCTTCTACTGATTGAACCTGGACATTAGACGCAAGTAGGATAGTGGGAGCATTGTTAAGAGAATCATTCAACCAAGCTAGATTTTCTTTAATGTATGGTACTTTAGTCCTAGGGATTCGAAGAGCCATGCTTTTATTACTTTCAGGTAATCTTGTGTTTTTTATGGCCGGATTTAGCGTCTTCAAATCTGATACACAAAGATTTGTTAACTCAGCTAATTTGTCTAAACTCAACGCTCTGTCAAAACGAATTTTCTCATATTCAACCACATATGTGGGGTCTTCTGGAAAGAAATTATGTTCTTCAAGGTGATTTAAGATATATAGCATGGCTTGAACTTGAGGAACGTAGCTCCGGGTTTCACGAGGCAAATAATTATAAATACCCCAAAAAGTTTTCTTGCCTCCGGATCTACGGATTGCTTTTCTCACGTTGCCAGGTCCACAATTGTACGCAGCCATCGCTACTTCCCAATCACCGAACATTCGATAAAGTGACTTCAAATATTTGGCAGCTGCCTCGGTAGAAAGCTCCGGATCCATTCTATCATCTACCTCGCTGTTGGTATTCATTCCGTACATTCTGCCTGTCGCTGGCATAAACTGCCAAAGCCCCATCGCACCTACGCGAGATCGGATCTGAGGATCGAGTCCAGATTCAATAATTGATAAATATTTGATCTCAAGCGGCATTTCATGTTTGGTCATCATTTCATCAAACATTGGGAAAAACAGCTCTTTTCTAGCCAAGACCATTTTGGTATAGTCTCTATTTCTTACAGTAAAATACTGTATGAATGAAAAAATGCGATCGTTGAGTTCAAAGGACATTTCATGATCCATTGCTTTTACGCGCCGATCGATATCGTCATAAGTAAAATCTGGAATGTACTCGTAATGGTAATTAGGAAGAACTTCCTCATCAAGTAGGGGAGCGGCAGCTATAGATTCATCATCCTGAGAAAAGGCTTTGGACAGTGGGATCAAACATGTGATAAGCGCAAGTGTGAAAATTCTGAACAAAGATTTTTTCATTGGAATATTGGGTTTATGATGTTAATTCGGTCAAGTAGTTACTGAAAGCGTATAGTTCTGCCTCTTTGAAAGAGTTACAAATCACTTGTAATCCTATCGGCATTCCATTCTCATCTTTCCCATTAGGAAGAGAAATAGACGGGACTCCAGAAACTGAAGCTTGCACTGTAAAGAGATCTTCCAGATACATCGCTACCGGATCACCACTATGCTCACCAAACTTAAACGCAGTGGATGGCGTAGTCGGCATAATAATATAGTCAAATTCATTCAAAAGATTTTCTGTAAAATCTTTTATTAACCTTCTGACTTTCTGTGCTTTGGTGAAATATGCATCATAATAGCTAGCACTTAGCACAAACGTACCTAGCATAATTCTTCGCTTTACTTCTTCTCCGAATCCCTCACTTCTAGTCAGCTTATACATACTTTCTAGATTATGTGCATTTGGGGTTCGGTATCCATATTTCACGCCATCAAATCTTGATAAATTGGAACTTGCCTCTGCAGTAGTAAGAATATAATAAGTTGGGAGGATAAAATCAAGCAATGGGAACTCTACTTTTTCTACTTGATGGCCTTCAGATTTCAATTTATCCAATACTGCTAATGTGTTGGCTTTGATTTCTGACTGAAGAGCAGGAGATTCAATTGTCTCTTTTAGATAGGCTACTTTTGCCTTTTTATCAAAATGCAGAAGTTGGCTGTAGGGCAAAACAGATTTTCTTGATGAAGTGCTATCGTAATCATCATGGCCAGCCATTATTTCCATGACCAGCGCATTGTCTTTCACAGTTCTGGAAAAAACGCCTATGCAGTCAAATGAAGAAGCATAAGCAATCAAACCCCAACGAGAAACCCTCGAATAAGTAGGTTTCATTCCTATTACTCCGGTAAAAGCTGCAGGTTGTCTTACAGATCCGCCTGTATCTGTTCCTAAAGAAATTGTGCAAAGGTTGGCTTGCACGGCAACTGCAGAACCTCCAGAAGATCCACCTGGCACTCGAGATTCATCTACAGCATTCAAAACTTTCCCATGGGCTGAATTCTCATTTGAACTACCCATTCCGAATTCATCACAATTGAGCCGGCCAATTACAATAGCATCCTCGTCGAGCAATCGTTGGACGGCTGTGGTGGTGAATTGGGATTCGAAACCTTTAAGGATTTTGGAAGATGCATTGGATTCATGGCCTGCGTAGCAAAGAACATCTTTGATACCGATAACCATTCCGGCAAGTTTACCGGCATTTCCATTGGCAAGTTTTTCATTAATGAGGTCCGCTTGGTCTAAAGCGGATTGCTCATAAACTTCGACGAAGGCGTTTAGATGCGCCTTCGTCTGAATGTTTTTAAGATAATATTGGACTATCGCACGACAGTCTGTTTCCTTCTTTTCGAGCGATTTTTTTATTTCGTCGAATGAGATGAATTTTTCCAATTTTCTTGGCTTAAGAGATTACTTTTTCTTGTCGTCTTTCAGACCTTCCTCTAAGTCGTTCTGAATGTCCTTGGTAGCATCTTTAAATTCTCTGATACCACGGCCAAGGCCACGAGCCAATTCAGGTATTCTTTTAGCACCAAACAATAGAAGGACGACCAATACGATCAGTATGATCGAGCCACCGCCCATGTTTTGAATGAAACCTAATGTAGTCATGATGGTGTGTGTTTAAGGGTAAATGTGGATACAAAGATATAACTGTGATCCGCTTACACAAAGTTCAGCGGGAAAGCAGTCCATCTTTTTTATGAATATACGCAATTCTCTGCTACTTGGATGTTAGCCATGCAGAGGGATTCATTACAGATAGACCTTTCCAAGTTTGAAAATGTACTTCTGCTTCTCCGTCAGCACCTAAGGCAACTTGACCAATTACGTCTTTTGCGCTTACAGTTTGACCCGATTTTACAGTAATGGTTTTCAACTTACTATACATGGTATAATATTCTCCATGTTTGATGATTACCGTTCCGCCAAATCCAGGCATGGTGGTGATTTTAGTAACTGTGCCATCAAAAACAGCTCTTACGTTAGAATTGGGCTGAGTACGGATATCTATCCCATCACTTTCCATCGTAATCCCTTTAAGAGTAGGGTGTGGGTAGGTACCATATCCCTGAGATACAAAACCTGTTTCCACTGGCCAAGGAAGTCTACCTTGATTACCTGCAAATGATTTTGATAATGCAGCAACTTCTGGCGTCATCGGCATACTACTACCAGTTGATTTGGTAGCTGTGCTATTTTCTTTTTTAGCAGCTGCTTCAGCTCGGCGAATCTCATCCTCGATCACCTGCTTGATCATTTTATTGAGCTGATCCTGTTGTTTCTTAGTCGCGGTGATCTGTTTTTTTATCTCTTGTTCTTTAGAAGTGAGCGTATTGACAAGGCCTTGTTGGGTTCGCTTCATTTTGTCAAGCTCTGCTCGTTCTTTTTGCTCTTCGGCAAGCACTTTTTCTTTTTCAGCTTTTTTATTGTCCAATAGGGCGCGCTGATCAATGAGTTCTAAGCTTAATTTCTCAATTTGGGCTGCTTGTTGTTTTCGGCTATCGGTGTATTGTTTCAAATACATTAACCTAGAATAAAGCTGATTGAAATTGGCAGAGCTGAAGACAAAAGAAACTATAGAAAGACCTCTATTGAGCTTGGAAGCATTATAAATCATCCGGCCGTATTCGGCTTTCAACTCCTTTAGCTGTACTTCTAAGCTTTCTATTTTATCCTCCGTTTCATTTATCTCCTGATTGATTAGCTTCACTTCTCGGTCAAGTGTATTAACAAGACGAGTTTGAGTTTGAAACTGTCTGGTTACAGCATTTAGTTCACCTATGGAGTTTTTCTTTGTAGCAGTGGTTTGCTTTAAGATTTTATCAAATTCCAATAGTCTAGCCTGTACTTCAGCTTTCTGCTTTTCTAGTTCTTCACGTGTTTTTTTTGTTTGGGCCGCTACGTCCACAGCTGTAAAAAACACGAATCCAATCAGAAGGCTAAATGGAATTAGAAATTTGCGAAACATGCAATTCAAAATTTGAAAGGGAAGCTAAGTGGGGCTGAATATGGATCAACTGAAGTCCATTCCACATTGATGATGGTGTTTTGTCCACCTTCTGGCAGTTGATATGCAAGTTTATAGAGAACTTCAAATGGAAATGGCTTGGAGTCTATATCCTGAAAAGTGGAGTAGCTGGCAAGTAATGAGCCGCGATCATCAAGTGAATTACTCACTAGCTCTGAGACTTTTCTGTAATTGACATCGACTTTGGAAAAGTACCTTACTTTGTCCCGAACTTGGGTAAGCTCAAAAGATTTACCTACTCTCACAAGTCTGTCTTTGTAATCTACTTGGTGAGGAGGATTGGCAAAAAGCACATTTTGGAAAATATCCAATGATAATTTAAGTCCATAAACTGCCTCGAATTCGGTAAAGGTTAGGTTGACATCTTCCTTACCGATTCTGTCTTTGATCTGAATTTTATCCTGAGTGATGAGCCCTCTTACAGCCTCCATTCCCATTCCGGGAGAAATGACAAACCATAATACGGAATCCTTTTTTGCGCGAAGGTTTAAACTACCGCGAGTGATTTTGCCTGATTCTTCCTCGATCACTACTTTGGCTTTCGCACTCATGTAGTTATAGTCAGTGTAAATAGGGGAGAAATCTTCCATTTTCCCATCTGCCTGATAGACTATCGTCTTTTTGGAGCAGGAGAAAAGAAGGCCGAGACCTATGACGAGCACAATTCCTGCAAAAAGTTTATTCATGGTATTTTCCCTCTTTAATTTTTTGTGAAAGTTTATCAGAGGCCTCAGGACTTCCTTCGGCTTTTTTCCAATAACTCAAGGCTTCATTCTTTTTACCCAGATGAAATAAAATATCTCCGTAATGTTCAAGCATGACACCACTTGGTTGTGTTTCATGCATCATCGCTAAGTCCATATATTTCTTTGCTCCTTCGTAGTCTTCCATCTGAAAAAGAACCCAAGCATGCGTATCAAGGAAAGTGCCATTATCTGGAAATCTCTGAACAACTTTATCAGACATCGTCTTTGCCTTCTCTAAATTCTTCTTCTCTAATGAAAGGAAATAGGAATAATTGTTTAGGACTTGCTCGTCATTAGGGTTGAGCTCCAGTGCTTTATCAAAATTCCTGAAAGCCTCTTCTTTTTCTCCCAAGTTATAAAGAGAATTTCCCAGAGAACCGAAAGCAACTTGGTCTAGCTGAGGGTTTTTATTAGCGTTTAGTTCGATCGCTTTATTAAGAGATACAACGGCTTCTTCATCATTCTTTTGAGCAGATTTTACTACACCATCATAGAACCAGAATTCTGGATTTTGCGGGAATTCATCCACACCTAAAACTGTGAATTTCTCTAATTCCTTGAAATCTGCATCTTCACCAAAAGACCCTAAAATCACCTGCTCAAGTAAAGTAGCATTCTTCGGATTGATCAAAAGTGACTTTTTGAAGTACTCTATTCCTTCTTTATTCTTTTGCTCAAGCATTCTTCGCTGACCCAAAGCAGCGTAGATATCCGCATTTTCAGGGGTGGATTTTGCCATTAAAGTTTCCAAACTATCCAGGAGGGTTTCTCTTTCCTGAGTTTTGATTTCAGTTAAAATACTAGAAAAAGCTTTGGATTTGACTTCTGGATCAAGATCGGCGCTGGCGAAAGCAGAATACAGATATTGGTTGGATTTTTCTATTTCGCCCTTGTCCTTTAAAAGCGTGTGGGCTGCCATTTGCAATTCAGGCTGACTTGGGTACTTTTCGATCTCTTCAAAAACTAAACCCAATGCCTGATCTACCCTATTGTTATTGTATAAAATCTCAACCAGATTCATGACATAGGAAGGGTTTCCAGGTCGAGCTTCAACTAGTTTTTTACCTTCTTCTATTGCTTTGCTCAGGTTGTTTTTACTCAAATAGATCCGCTGCTTCTGAATAGTAATTGGCTCCATTATACCATAAAACTCTTCCGCCCGATCCAATACAATTAGTGCTTTATCTAACTCTTTCTCGTTCAAGTAAATAGATGCTAGATCTAGGTTATATTGTTGATTGTTTTCCCCGTCAGCAGTTAATCTTTCTAAGATTTCTGCAGCTTTAAGTGGCTGCTTTAGATTAGTATAGATCTCAGCGACCATCAGAGCGTAATACTTGTTTTCGGGATCTAGTTCAGCAGCTCTGGTCGCATACGACATCGCTTTTTCTGCTTGATTCGCTTTTACTAGAATCTCTGCAATTTTATAATGAATAGCAGGAGCATCAGGTGAAAACTCCATAGCTTTCTGAAAGTAAAAAAATGCCTTTTCCAAATCATTAAGCACGAGGTTCTTTTCACCTTCGATGAAATAGCGGGTGCCTTGAGATTCATTCAATTGTGCCTTTCGCTCTTTTTTTGAAAGCTTTTCTTGCGAGAAACTTGCCGAGGAGCTGAAAGCAACAAGTAGAAATAGGAGGATTGTTGTTTTGAAATTCACAGTAAATACGGTCTGCAGCTTGAATTAACAAACATAATGCCTTTTATGCAATTAGCGTTTGTTTGTAAATAAGTATGAAATACTTAAAGCGATTTTTGGGTCGTTTGGTTTGCTAACGATAATTACTTCATAAATGATCCCAAACAATAAAATTAAATACTATGGTTTCTTACTTTTTGGTAAGTAGGACATTATCTGGTCTTTTTCCAGCAAGAAGATAAGCCCAATGTAAAGTAAGATCAGGCCGTTTTTCATAAAGAAATTCAATGCAGTAACGCCCAGATTTAAATAAAACCCCAAATAACTTATTGCAAAAGAGACTAACAAATAAAAGGCGCCTTTTGCCGTCTGATAAGGGATTGGGTAATATTTTTGACCATAAAAATAGCATAATAGACACATCACAAAATAACAGGAAATCGTACTCAGCGCTCCACCCATGTATCCCCAGATCGGCACGAAAACAAAGATAATTGCAATGGTGATTATCGCTCCAACCAACGTGATCCAGAAACTGTATTTGGTCTGATCAGTGATTTTGAACCAAATAGAGAGGTTGAAATAGATGCCGAGAAGTAGGTAGCCCATTAAGAGGGTTGGTACTATAAAAAGTCCTTCTTCATATCCGGGTTGTCTTAAAAAAAGTGGCCCCATCCATTCCAGATTTACGGAAATAGCAATCATTAACACGGTGCAAAACAGAATGAAAGCATGCATCACTTTGGCGTACAACAAAGGAGAATTCTTGTCCTGTGATTGCTTGAAAAAGAATGGCTCTGCAGCATATTTAAATGCCTGAATCACTAAATTCATCAAGATCGCGAGCTTGAAATTGGCGCCAAAAACTCCCCCGGCTTCCCTTGCCGAGAGTCCAGCATAGAAATTTGGGGGAAGTACATATTCGAATAAGAATCTTGAAAACAACTCATTCGTGACTCCTGCTAATCCCATGAAGAGTAGCGGGATGGAATAGGTCCACATGGGTTTGATGATCTTTCCATCCAATTGGAATTTGAAAACACCAGCTTTCCACCAAACGAATGGGATTATCAACCCATTTGCAAAAAGATTTGAAAGCAAAATATACTCAACTCCCCAATCTGATCTATAGCCGAGAAAACCTGGTGGGATTGTACCATTTGAAATCAAATACGGAAAGCCGATGATAAGAAGGAGATTGAAAAATATATTAAGCAGGATGTTTAGAATTTTGGTTCCAGCGAAGATCAAGGCTTTGTTTTCTAAACGGAGCTTAGCAAAAGGAATAGCAAGAATCGCATCAAAAGACAAGATCAATGCTGTCCATCTGAATAAATAGGCCTGCCCTGGATATTCCAGCCATTCAGCTAACCAAGGTGCCAGTAGATACAGTCCCGATCCTAAAAGGAGCGTGCTCGTGATGAGCATGGACTGGGTTGTATTATAAACTTTATTTGAGTCTAGATTCTTACCGGTTGCGAATCTGAAAAAAGTGGTCTCCATCCCGTAGGTGAACACAATATTCATAAATCCTACCAGCGCATAGATACTCGTGAACGAACCCATTGCCTCTTTGCTGAGGTATTCGGTATACACGATAATCATTAAAAAATTAATAGATCGACCGAGAATACTACTCAGTCCATAAACTGCGGTTTGTCCAGCTAGTTTTTTGAAATTACTCATTCAGTGTCAAGGAGCTTATTCTCCTTTGAAATGCGGCTGTCTTTTTTCGAGAAAAGCGGACGTTCCTTCTTTGTAATCCCCAGATTTCACGCATCTGGCAAAGCTATTTGCTTCTGTCTGAAAGCCATTTTCGTCAGGAATAAATGAGGAATTCACACAGTCTATGATCATGCCAATAGCCAGTGGTGCTTTGCTTAAGATTTTGGAAATAATTTCTTCCGCCTTTGCCAACGCTTCATCTTTGGTAGGAAGTATATGGTTCACAAGCCCGAGAGATTTCGCTTCTTCGGCACCAATCATATCGCCAGTCATCATGAGTTCGTTTGCTTTTCCCCTGCCAATTAAAATAGTCAAACGTTGAGTTCCTCCGTATCCTGGAATGATCCCTAAATTGACTTCTGGTTGACCGAATTTTGCATTAGCTGTAGCAATTCTCATATGGCAAGCCATAGCCAATTCGCAGCCTCCACCGAGGGTATAGCCGTTGGTAACGGCGATTACAGGCTTGTGGCAATTCTCTATCATGCTGAATATTTCCTGACCGTTTTCAGCAAATTTTCTGGCATTCACTTCATTCAAGGTGGCAATCTCACTGATGTCGGCGCCAGCTATGAAGGCCTTTTCTCCAGATCCTGTGATGATCACCGCTTTGATCTCTTTGTTGTCCGAAACTTCTTCAAAAATTGTCCTTAGCTCCTCTAAAGTCTCAAAATTCAATGCGTTCATTTTGTCTTCACGATTGATGGTCAAGTGAAGCACTCCACCTTTCACTTCAGTCAGGATGTTTTTGAAATCAGCCATAATTTATCGTTGGGTATAAAAACAAATATACAAGTAGGGTAGTCATTCCCAAACTGGGGATTGGGAAAATGCTTAACCTAAGGTAAAGGATTATTACCCCTTTTGTAATTAAAGCCTAGATATTGTGGATTTTGTCCTAGGTCAAAAACCTGCTTCCACATTTTTATTTACTTTTGTTCAAAATCAAATTTTAACTAAATCCACTATATTAATATGTCTTCCAAAAGAAAAATTACAGTTGCCTATGGTGACGGGATCGGTCCCGAAATCATGAAGGCTACACTGGCGATCCTCGAAGCTGCTGGAGCTCAACTTGAATACGATGTAATCGAAATCGGAGAGCAAGTTTACCTCAAAGGAATCAGTTCCGGTATGGAACCGAACGCTTTCGAGTCGTTAAGAGAAACAAAAATTTTCTTGAAGGCACCGATTACTACTCCTCAGGGAGGTGGTTTTAAATCACTAAACGTGACCACACGAACCTCATTTGGCTTGTATGCGAACGTGAGACCTTGCAAAGCTTTTTCGCCATTTATTAAGACTCATTTCCCTAAGACAGATCTAGTAATCATCCGTGAGAATGAAGAGGATTTGTATGCAGGTATCGAGCACAGACAGACTCAGGAAGTGTTCCAGTCTTTGAAATTGATTTCAAAACCTGGCTCTGAGAAAATCATCCGATATGCTTTTGAATACGCTAAAAAATACGGTCGCAAGAAAGTGACTTGTATGACTAAAGATAACATCATGAAGCTTGCTGATGGACTTTTTCACAAGACGTTTGATGAGATCGCAAAGGAGTATCCAGATATTAAAAATGATCACAAAATCATCGATATCGGAACGGCTTTGATTGCAGATAGACCAGAGACTTTTGATGTGATCGTAACGCTTAACCTATACGGAGATATTATTTCCGACGTAGCAGCGCAGGTGACCGGTTCTGTAGGGCTCGGTGGCTCCGCAAATGTGGGTGAAGAAGTAGCGATGTTCGAAGCTATTCACGGTTCTGCTCCTGATATCACGGGAATGGGTATTGCGAATCCATCTGGCTTGCTAAATGGAGCAATTATGATGTTGGTTCACATTGGTCAGCCTGAAATTGCCGAGAAAATCTCTAATGCTTGGATGAAGACGTTGGAAGATGGAATTCACACAGGTGATATCTATCAGGAAGGCCTTTCTACCAAGAAAGTTGGTACCGAAGAGTTTGCAAATGCAGTGATCGAGAGAATCGGTCAACTTCCTTCTACGATGGTTCCGGCTGAGTTTGATAAGGATACCACGCCTATGAATGTGTTTGTATCTCCAGTGAACAAAGCTAAAAAAGAGCTTATCGGCGTTGATGTATTCGTGGATTGGGATGAGTCAGGTAGAGATCCTCAAGTATTGGGCGAAAAGCTTCGTAAAGCAAATGCTGATGGACTCCAATTGACCTTGATTACCAACAGAGGAATTAAAGTATTCCCTGACGGAATGCGTGAGTCTTTCTGCACCGACCACTGGAGATGTAGATTCCAGAATGCCGAGCAAGGAACGATCACACATGCACAAGTTCGAGAATTGCTGAAGCAAGTAGAAGAACTTGGTTTTGACTTTATCAAAACTGAAAACTTATATTCTTTCGACGGCGTGCGAGGCTATTCTCTTGCTCAAGGCGAATAAGGAAATTGGGGATTTAAGATTTCAAATTTGAAATTTATTCCAGCTTTAGGTCCAAGTCTTCAGACTTGGACCATTTTTTTGCAGTTTCCTGATTACAGTAGGAAGTCTGAAAATTCAAATGACACAAGTTGCGGCACAAGTCTGAAGACTTGCGCCAACTCGGGTTTACTACTGCGACAGTATACTGCGACCGAATACTGAAACTTCGACTCAATGTTTCTGCTCTTATTTGATTTTATGGCCTGCTACTTGGTACTTTAGACTTAGGACATGGTACACTTATGAAGAAACGAGTTTTAATAATCACCTATTATTGGCCTCCGAGTGGAGGGTCTGGCGTTCAGCGTTGGCTGAAATTTGCTAAGTATCTACCTGAAGCTGGTTGGGAGCCCGTGATTTTTACACCTGAGAACCCTGATTTTGACCTGAAGGATAAAACGCTGGAAAAGGAAATTTCCAAAGACCTGGAGGTAATGAAATTCCCGATCTGGGAACCGTATCAACTTTTGGATCGAATTCGAGGCAAAAAAGAATCACATCCGGGAAGGGTTCTGGAGCAAAAAGAACAAAGTTTTATAGAGAAAGCAGCCATCTGGCTCAGAGCAAACCTGATGGTTCCTGATCCCCGGGTTTTTTGGGTGAAGCCATCCGTAAAATTCTTAACTGAATTGATTGAAAAGGGACAATTTCAAGCAATCATCACCACAGGACCGCCGCACTCCATGCATTTAATTGGGAGAGATCTAAAGCGAAAAACTGGAGTTTTCTGGCTTGCAGATTTTCGTGATCCCTGGTCTGAGTGGGAATTTCTAGATAAGCTTCCTATGCAAAATCGAGTGCGGGCCAAGCATAAGAAACTGGAACAAGAGGTTCTTTCTGAAGCAGATGCTGTCACTACTATTTCTCCGACTTTTCAGCATGATTTGGAGAAACTGGCCAGTCGAAAAATCAACTTGATTACCAATGGTTTTGATGACTCTGATATACCTCAGGGATTTTCTGTGGGAGAGAAAAAAGCCGGCAGTTTGCACCTGGTATATACAGGGATAATTGATTCAATCAGAAATCCCATGCCTTTGCTGAAAGCTATGAAAGAAGAGTTTTCTAAGGAGAAGGGTGAGGTGAAATTTACCTTTGTAGGGAGAGTTAGTGACCAAGTTCGTGAGGAAATTGCTTCGGATTCCTGGCTTTCCGCTCATGTGAATTTTGCAGGATATGTTTCTCACCAGGAAGTTTTTGGTTTCTACGAGAAAGCAGATGCCTTGGCCTTGATTCTGACCAATACCAAAAATGCGAAGGGTAATATTCCAGGAAAACTCTTCGAATACATGGCGACGACCTTGCCGATTCTTGCTCTCGGAGATGCAGATGGAGATTCTGCTAAAATTGTGCAAGAGGCTGGAGCTGGTAAAGTGTTTTCTCATTCCGATCATGTGGCGATTCAAGTTAGTTTGAGGGAGCTTTTTGAGCGAAGTGGGAAATGGGAATCAGCTACTGGAATTGAGCAGTATTCCCGAAAAAATCTAAGTTTTCAATTAGCCAAATTATTGGATGAAGGTTCCCTTTCTTGATCTCAAAAGAATGGATGAAGAGCTGAAAAATGCTTTGAAATCCAAGTTTGCAGAAATGCTCGATAAGGGAAATTTTTCTGGAGGAGAGGAGGTACAAGCTTTCGAATCTCAAATTACAAATTACCTCAATTCTACATTTTCTATTGCCTGTGCAAATGGAACGGATGCATTGGAACTTGCGCTGCGAGCATTGGGAATAGGGAAAGGCGATGAAGTAATTATTCCTGCGATGACTTGGGTTTCCACGGCTGAAGTGGTGGTGATGGTTGGGGCAAAACCAGTTTTTTGGGATACAGATGAAAATGGGCTTTTGGCTTCGGATTGGGAAAAGGCGATTACGCCCAAAGCTAAGGCTGTGATTCCTGTTCACCTCTATGGAAAGCTGGTGGATATGGAAAGCTTGGTGCGAAAAGCCAAACTGCATAAGCTTTTCGTCATTGAAGATGGGGCTCAGTCTTTCGGTTCTTTTCAAAATGGGAAAGCTGCCGGGACTTTTGGAGATGTGGGATGCTTGAGTTTTTATCCAACCAAAAACTTGGGTGCATTGGGTGAAGCAGGAATGTGCTTGACAAATGACCAAGAATTGAACGATCGAATAAAAATGCTGCTTAATCACGGGCAAGAGATTCGTGATAAACATGACCTGGTAGGGAGAAACAGTCGCATTGATTCTATACAAGCTGGTTTTTTAAATGTGTTTATGCAGCGTTTTGGATCGTTTCAAACTACTCGAAAAAGGCTTGCACAAATGTATTTGGACGAGCTTTCGTCAATTGATCGTTTGAGTCTTCCATTGGATATTTTGCAACAAGATCATAATGCGCATCTTTTTGTGATTCAAACTGATCGTAGAGATGAATTGAAAAAGTTTCTTTTGGAAAGGGGAATTGGAACAGCAATCCATTATCCGCATATTTTGCCTGATATGGAGCCTTTTCGAAGTAAAGGGGAATTCGATAATGCTCGAAATCTTAGCGAAAGAGGGCTTTCCCTGCCTTTAAACCCTTGGATGAAGGACGAAGAAATAGAAAGTATAGTTAAATCTATTCAAGACTTTTTTGCCTAATTTCCACTATGACTTGGACTCAAGACCCAATTTACGTCAGTGGAATGCTTTGCATGATTGTATTGCTCTCTGTTTGGCTTGCAAAATTCAAAGGATGGAAAACTATCGGTACCCCTATTTTAGTGATTCTGATTGCGGCAGTTGCAGCAAACATTGATATCATTCCTACTGCAACAAACGGTAATCCGATTTATACTGGAGTTTTTTTATACCTGGCGCCAATGGGGATTTTTATTGCTTTGCTGGAAGTTGACCTTAAAAGTCTTAAGAAAGCTGGAGGACCAATTTTATTTATGTTCGGAATTGGTGGATTGGGAACCATAATCGGAGTTCTTGTTGCTTGGTTTTTAGTGAAGCCAGCTACGGAAATAGGAGATATGGCAAATGCAATTGCCGGTATGTACACTGGTACATATATAGGTGGAAGTATAAATTTCAATGCAGTTGCGCTGAGTTACCACGTGAATGAAAATGCTGATTTGTATGCTGCTAGTACGGTAGTTGACAATTTGATAGGAACGCCATGGATTATTGCTACGCTGATTTTACCTAAGTATTTGCAGACTTTATTTCCTAGAAAAAAGTTGCTTCCGGCTGGAAATGAAATTCAAAAGTTAAAGAAAGAAGAATCTGTAAGTATTCCTGGGCTGGCTGCAATACTCGGTTTGGCTTTGTTGGCGATGGCATTTTCTAAGCTCGTATTTCAGTTTTTTCCACAAATCCCTGAAATTATTACACTCACTACAGTTGCTTTGATTTTGGCTCAGCTGCAATTCATCAAAAAATTATCAGGTACTCATACCATTGGTTTTTTTCTAATACTCCTTTTTTTGGCGACGATTGGGACACTTTGTGATCTGAGCACCTTGTCTGGATTGGGTGAACTGGCAGGCACATTGATTCTTTTTGTGACGGTGATTATAGTGCTTCATGGATTAGTGATTTTTGGGGTGGGAGCATTATTGAAAATTGATTGGGATGTGATAGCAGTGGCTTCGCAGGCAAATGTTGGTGGGAATACCACTGCGCTTGCCTCAGCAGAGAGTTTGAACCGTCCTGATTTGCTTATTCCGGGAGTCTTGGTAGGAAGTCTTGGGAATGCATTGGGTACTTATGCAGGTTTTTTTATAGCTGGCATACTTGGGTAATTGGAATTGGTGATTAGGTGGTTTTTTTGCTCTGCACAATATATAAAGGAAGTCTTTGATATGTATTAAAAAACTTACTACCTTGAATCGGAATTTTACAGTAATAAAATTTTGAATATGGGTAGTCCAGTTAATCTATTTATTTCAAGAAGCCAAAAAACTGACTTGAGGACTAATTCTGACGATGTTGCCCTGTGGCAAAGCGTCCGAAAGGGGAATGATCTCGCTTTTTCTAACCTATATCAGCGATTTTCTAATTTACTTTTCAATTACGGTATGCATTTTTGCTATAACCGGGAGTTAGTTAAAGATTGCATTCAAGAGTTGTTTACCAACATTTGGAATCGAAGGGAAACACTAACTGAAATAGATTCTGTAAAACACTACCTTTTTACATCATTTCGAAACCTGCTAATCCAACATATCAATAGAAACCGAAAGCTTTTTACGGATTCAAATGAAAATGATGAGTTTTTAGATTTCGATCTTTCTGTTGAGGACGAACTTCTTGCTCAAGATTTCATGAAAGAGAACGAAAAGAAAATTATAAATGGATTGACTAAAATATCAAAGCGCCAACGTGAGATATTAATATTAAAATTTTTCAATGATCTAAGTTACGCTGAGATAGCAAGTATCATGTCCATCACTCCAGCGGCTGCACATAACCTCATGTCAAAAGCGCTTCAATGTATGAGGGTTGTGCTGAGATAACTTCCCGAATCTTCCCTTCTAAATCATTCAATTTTTTTTTAATCCACTTTAATTCAGTTTTTTAGTTTGGTTCTCAAACTTTCTTTGAAAAAAGTTTAGAAAAAATGATGAGGTTTTAATCTTCAGTCACTCTTATAGGTATTAACCAAAAGAGTAGCTGTGAATCATCTTTCATCTGAATACGATAATTTTTTTACAAATGACTTTGTCATGGATCCATTTTTTAAAGAATGGGTACTCTATGGTGACTCAACTCATGAGGAATTTTGGAAGGCTTGGAAAAAAGCTAACCCAACCAAAGTACCGATGATCGAAGAAGCAAGGAAATTGGTTTTGGATCTAGATAAGTCTAAGTTTGAGATGAAGCCAAGAGAATTGTTTGATGTTTGGAGTGCAATTCAAGCTGATATCAAGCCAACTGCAGTGCAAAAGCCGGTTGTTCAGCAAAGAAAAGTTTGGCCACTTGCCTTGGCAATTGCTTCCTTTTCATTGATCCTTGTGACTTGGATTTGGTTTGATTCCCCTAAGGAAATCGAGTACCAAACTGCCTTCGGAGAAACCAAAGAAATTACACTCCCAGATAGTTCTAAAGTTATTCTCAATTCTAATTCGAAATTGACTTTTGTCGACAATTGGGAGGGCCAGACTGCCAGAGAAATATGGATCGAAGGCGAGGCATTTTTTAGCGTAGTCCACAAGAAAGATCATCAACCTTTTAAGGTTTTAAGTTCCCAAAATGTAGCAATAGAAGTACTCGGGACAGAGTTTAATGTGTATAACCGATCGCAAGAGACAGAGGTAGTGCTTACCTCAGGCATGGTGACCCTCAGCTTTCCAGTAAAAGATAAGGAAGGAAAAATCCTGATGAATCCGGGCGATTTAGTGGAGTTTAAAGAAAGTAAGTTTCAACGAAAAAAGGTGAACACATCACTCTATACCTCCTGGAAAGACAAGGTCTTAAACTTGGATGAAACCAGTTTAGGTGAAATCATCACAATGGCCAAAAATAATTATGGAATTGAGATAGAATTTGAAGATGAGGAAATGCTAATGCAGACAGCATCGGGCTCTATGCCACTAAGTGACGCTGCAAATTTTATGGATCAAGTTTCCAAAATCTTCAATATTGAAATAGTAAACGAGCAAAATAAGTATCTGATTAAGTAACCCAAAATGAAGTATTCCCCAAAAAACCTGAACCCAGTTTACAATGAGAAAGTTTGTACTATTATTATGTATGAGCTATTCGATTTCTTGGTTTGCATCAGCGCAAGTCGAGGGTTTGATAGCATCGGAAAAGAACCTAGACACCTATTCGTCTAGGAGTGAAAACAGAGACCTCAAAGAGGTTCTGACACAATTCGAGAATAAGTTTAAAGTCTCGATAGCGTACAAGGATGAATTGGTTCAATCAAAAAGAATCAAATCGTCAAAATCTTCTTTTAGTTCTGTAGAGGAGGGATTGAAAGTAATCCTGAAAGAAACAGGACTCAGCTATGAAAAAGCTGGAGAGAATTTTTATGTGATATTTCAAAACAAATCCAGTCTAGCGGCTAAAGATCCCATTTTGAATAATATCCTCAGTTCTGCTGCTGCTCCTTCTTCTGAGGGAAGAACCTCCGCTTCAAATGCGAGAATTTCTCGAAATGCTATTTCAAAACTTGAGCGAAGAAGGATAGAGATTACCGGTAGAGTGACCGACGAAAATGGGATGGGTTTTCCGGGAGTTAATATTCTTCTCAAAGGAACCTCAACAGGTACTGTTTCTGGAAACAATGGAAACTATTCAATTAATGTTGAGAGCGAAACATCTGTCCTGGTTTTCTCCTTTGTAGGATATCTCAATCAAGAAGAAGTGGTTGGCAATCGGTCCGTAGTAAACATCAGCATGCAAGTGGATGCTAGCGACTTGGAAGAAGTTGTGGTAACTGCCCTAGGAATCGAGAAATCAGCAAAAAGTCTTGGATACGCTACATCAACAGTGAAGTCTGATGAGTTGACTATCAACAGGACGCCAAACGTGATGAATGCACTTCAAGGCAAAGTAGCCGGGGTAAGTATTTCAGCATTAGGCTCCGGTCCTGGAGGTACATCAAAAATCCGTATTCGTGGCCAATCCTCTATTTCGGGTCAAAATAATCCGCTCATCGTAGTGAATGGTGTACCTATTGATAATACCAACTTCGGTTCGAATCCTGGTAATAATGCTTCTGATAGTAGTATTGGCGTGCGTGGAGGAGGAAATACCTCTGATGGTGGTGATGGACTATCCAGTATCAATCCCGATGATGTACAATCTATGACTATTCTGAAAGGAGCTGCCGCCGCTGCATTATACGGTTCTCGCGCCAAAGACGGGGTTGTCATGATCACAACCAAAACCAAAAATGAAAGTCGAGGATTGGGAGTTACCTATAACCTAAACTACACGAACGAAGCTCCCCTTGATTTCACAGATTACCAATATGAATATGGCCAAGGTGAGCAAGGTGTAAGACCTACTACTCCAAATCCTACTTCAGGGCAATGGTCCTTTGGTGAGAAATTCGCTCCTGGCATGACTCAAATGCTATTTGATGGAGTAGTTGTTCCTTACGTTCCTGTAAGAGGTATAATCAATGATTTCTTTCGAAATGGTCAGAACGTGACTAACTCCATCACACTTGCTACCTCTGGCGAAAAGGGAGGTATGAGTTTGTCTTTTTCTGATCTGAATAGTAAGGGCATCGTCCCAAACAACACCTACAATCGAAAGACTATCAATTTGGGCTTTGCTTATGATTTGAGTTCCAAGCTCAGTTTCCGTGGAAACTTTAATTACTCTCACGAACAGAACGATAATCCTCCAAACATCGGTCAGCAGGATAATACAATCCCGGTTGCTCTTTACAATATGGCCAATTCAATGCCTCTGGATGTGCTTAGGGAAAATCGCTACGATGCAAATGGAAATGAAGCCGTGTATTCAAGATTTAGAAATCGTACCAATCCTTATTTCACACTTTCTGACCAGTTTCAAAATATTCGAAGAGACCGAATTTTTGGAAACATAGCGGTTAAATACCAATTGACTGACTGGTTATTTGTTCAAGGAAGAGTTGGACAGGATTTCTGGACTAGAGATCAGGATTATAATAACTTTCCAACTGGACAAGCATCTAGAGCACCAGCCCCAGCAGGTTTTGTAAATGGTGTTTACACCCAGGAGCAACGAAGATTCCGTGAGATAAACACAGACTTTTTGATCAATGCTAATAAGGAGTTTGGTGATTTTGGAATCAATGCAAATATTGGTGGTAATCACATGCAGAGAAGGTCTGACCTGAATAGTGTACAGGTGACCGACTTCGTAGTTAGAGATCTTTATACGGTTCAGAATGGAAGAGCAAAAGATCCTATTTATGACCTTAATGAGCGGGCCGTTAATTCAATCTACGGTTCTGCTGAAGTTTCTTATAAGGATATGCTTTTCCTAACTGGTACAGTTAGAAACGATTGGTTCTCCACGCTTTCAGAAGAAAATAGAAGTATTCTTTATCCTTCCCTTTCAGCTAGCTGGGTATTCACTGAGAATTTTGCTCAAAGCAGCTGGTTGAATTTTGGGAAACTAAGAGTAGCATATGCTGAGGTGGGAAGTGATGCCGATGTAGGAGCGTATTCCAATGTGCTATTTTATGGCATAAACAACAACTTGTTTGGAGGTCAGCCAGTAGGTGGACCTAACGGAAGCAACCTTCCAAATCCAAATTTGCGACCAATGCGAATTGGTGAAGCAGAAGTTGGATTAGAACTACGGATGTTCCAAGGCAAAGTGAGTTTGGACTTGGCGGCCTACAGAAAACTCACTACAGACCAGATTGTAAGTGCGCAGATCTCGGATGCTTCTGGATTTGTCAATACTTCTATCAACAGTGGTCAAAGTGAAAATAAGGGAATTGAAATGCTCTTAACCATTGTCCCTGTGGAGAACGATAATTTTACTTGGGAATTTTCCGCAAACTCTGCCTACAACAAAACCAAAGTTCTTAGCCTATTGACGGATAATCCTGGAGAGCGAATCACCGTAGGAACCCACGTTTTCAATGGAGAATTGAGACAAATCGTTGGTATGGAAATGGGGCAAGTGGCAGGCTTTGGCTACAGAAGAGATGATCAAGGAAGAAAAATCTTTGGTGCTAACGGGCTTCCACTTAGAACCACTGACCTTGTTAATTTCGGAAGTGCACTACCAAATTGGGTTGGAGGCTTTAATAACTCCTTCAACTATAAGGGAGTAATGCTGTCGTTCCTGATTGACTATAAGTTGGGAAATACTATGCTTTCCGGTACCAATTTTAATGCTACCAGACATGGTTTACATAAAATGACCTTGGAAGGAAGAGAAGGTGGAGTCGTAGGAGATGGAGTAAACGAAGCTGGTGAAATAAATACAGCAGTAGCGCCAGTGCAGTCCTATTGGGAAGTAGTTAGATCTCAAGCTTTAGTAGAGCCAGTGATCTATGATGGAGGTTATGTGAAACTTCGCCAAATCACTTTGGGCTATGATTTTACCAAACATTTACCTGAAAACCAGCCATTCAAATCGGTCAAGCTGAATTTCGTGGCAAATAACGTATTCATGATAAAGAAATGGGTTGATAATATTGATCCAGAATCATTCGGGTATTCTTCTGATAATTTGGTTGGTATGGAGTCCACGGGTCTTCCTTCTACCAGAGGTTTAGGTTTTAATCTTAATGTCAAATTCTAAACTATAAAGACATGAAAAAGATCTTAAATTATATATTCTTAGCGTCCATTCTGATGTATACATCAGCTTGCGACAGCAATTTCGACGAGCTGAATACGAATAAAGTTAGTGCTACGGCTATTGACCCGGCGTTTCAACTAAATGCAGCAATTGTTGGCTGCGCTTATCCAAACGGTACGCTGATATATGACATAGGCATTGTTCAACAGATTATATCGCCAAACTCCGGCGTACTTACAGGTGCTAATTTCAATCAAGATAATAGAAATGCAACTCAGGAACTTTGGCAGCGATATTATCGAGATGTGATCAAGAATACGAGAGATGTAATCAGTCAAGTCCAAGATGATCCGACCAGAGCTAATCTGCTAAACATGACACGGATTATTCAGGCATTTGCATTTATGGTTTTGACTGATGACTATGGAAGTATACCTTATTTCGAAGGCGGATTAGGCTATTCTCAGCAGGTATTTTTCCCTACATATGATTCTCAAGAAGTTATTTATGAGGACATCATCAAGGAATTGACTGAGGCTACAGCAGCTTTGAATCTTTCAGGAAAAATTGAAACTGCGGATATCCTGTATGGAGGGAATTTGAATAAGTGGAAAAGCTTTGGCAATTCGCTATTGCTGCGGGCTGGCATGAGGTTGAGTGCTGTAAATGCAACAAAAGCTCAACAGGTAGTTCAGGCAGCATTTCAGGGTGGAGTGATTCTTTCAAATGCCGACAATGCAAAAATTAACCATGATGCTAACTATTTGAATACAATTGGAAACTTATTGAATTCTACAGAGGCATCGAATTTCTATTTGACAGCTCCATTTGTGGATTATTTGAAAAGTAAAAATGACCCTCGCCTCTCTGCGATAGCAATCACTTATGTAGATGCTAAATCAGGTCCAGAGCAGACGGTGGCAGCTGGTACTTATGACGCTAGTGTACATGTAGGTATGCCAATGGGAAATGATAATGCTGGTGCGGTACAAGCTGCTGCAAATCTGGGCTTAACAAGCTTTTATGAATTTGCCCAAGCAGATAGAAGAAGACTTGCCAAAAATACAGCACCAAATTTCTTAGTTACAGCTTCACAAAACAACCTTCTTTTAGCTGAAGCTAGACAAAGAGGTTGGATTAGTTCAGGAGATGTCGAATCATACTATAACGCAGGAGTAAGGGCTCACATGGAACAGTTGGGTACGGTAGATGCTGCATCTTCTATTGCACCAGCGGCTGCAGATGCATATTTAGCAGCAAATCCATTTGATGCTTCTAAGGCGCTTGAAATGATAAATACTCAATATTGGGTATCATCATTTATGAATGGACCGGAGGCTTATGCCAATTTCCGAAGGTCTGGATTTCCTATCCTTACCACCAACCCTTTCCCAGGAAAAGAGGTTGATTTTATTAATCGGATAACTTATCCGAATTCAGAAATTTCGGTAAATTCTGAAAACGTGCAGGCTGCTATTTCAGCTAGTGGAGCTGATAATCTTGCAACGAAAGTTTGGTGGGACAAATAGAAATATGACCGAGTCTGGAAAATCCAGGCTCGGTTTTTTTGATTTTAGTTATATTCCAAAATGAACAAAACCTATATAACCCTTCTGTTTCTATTCTTTTTAGGGATAGATTCTTTTGCACAACAGATTTCCAAAGAGGAAATGCTCTTTCTCACCCAAGAATGGAAAGGAGAAAGATTTGATGATGGTCGCCCTAAAGTTTCTGATGACCTATTGAGGCGTATGAAAATCGTAACCCATGACGAAGCGTGGGCAGTGATGAAAAATGCAGGCTATAAATATCAATATGCCGAAGGCTGGGAAATGATCAACCCTGACAGCATTATGGTGGGGAGGGCTTTGACTGCCACTTTTATGCCTGGCAGACCAGACATTCATGGAGCTATAGATGCTCGTGGAAAGGCTGAAGGAAAAAAGGGTCAAAATGTCTGGCCGGTGGATTTGTTGGTGAAAGGCGATGTCTATGTAGCCGATCAATTTGGAATTCATGATGGAGGTCCGACGATTGGCGATAATGTAGGCAATGCAATTTTTGCCAATTCAGGCAACGGAATAGTTTATAACGGAGCGATCAGAGACATCGCCGGGCTCAAAGAAATCGGTGGGTTCACTTCCTATTTCCGTAGCTATCATCCTTCCCATCACAATCAACCTCGAGATTTGAATACCATGTTAATTGGCATCAATAAACCTACAAAAATCGGTCAAGCTACAGTGATGGCTGGTGATGTGGTTTTGGGTCGTGATGGAGCAGTATCCTTTATTCCTGCTCACTTAGTGGAGCAAGTGGTAGTCACTTCTGAAGTAGTGCGTCTGAGAGATATGTTTGGACATGAGAGGATTAGAGAGGGAAAATACACTGCTGGAGATATCGATACCAGATGGTCTGATGAGATAGAGAAAGACTTTTCTCAGTGGCTAGAATCCCATATAGATGAATTGCCAATAGCACGCGAGCAAATTCAAGAAATACTTAAAAACAGAACCTGGTAATATTTAATACAACCCATAAAACCTATGAAATCTAAGAATTCAAGAAGATCATTTCTACAAAAAAGTGCCGTAGCTGGACTGACTGGAGCTGGCTTAATGGGGACTTTTGGTGGACTAAATGAAGCCGTTGCCAAGCAAAATCCTTACTCTAATCCTTCTGACCTGAAAATCACAGATGTAAAATGCGGCTATGTGCGTGGGGCTGTATATGTTAAAATATACACCAATCAAGACGTCTGGGGCTGTGGAGAAGCAGTAGATGCTATCCAAGGCACTTACTACATGATTCAGAGGATGGGCAGACAGCTTCAAGGACAAAACCCACTTAACCCTAATCGTCTTGCAGAGCAAATCAGAAAAGGAGCTTTTTTTGGTGGCGCACAATCTGGCGTTTTTGTGGCAGTTTTGACTGCGATAGAGACAGCACTCTGGGATATTACCGGAAAAGTTTTTAATGTCCCTGTTTATCAATTATTGGGTGGGAAATTCAGAGATAAAATTCGTGTTTACTGCGATACAGCACTTTATACTTCCACCAATCCAACTCCAAATGATTATGCGCTAGCGGCGAGAAACGCCGTTTCCAGAGGCTACAATGCAGTAAAATTTGATGTTGATGACGCAAGAGATCCCAATAAATATGACCGTTTCAACTGGACGGCAAGTCCTTTGGAAATAGACAGAATGTACAATGCCATTGCGGCAGTACGAGAAGAGGTGGGGCCAAATATTGATATCTGTGTAGATATGCACGGGCGTTACGACGCGATAACGGGAATGAAAATGGCGAAAGCTTATGAGCCGTTAAACTTGATGTTCTTGGAAGAACCAATTCCTGCCGATAACCCGGAAATGTATAAGCACATCACTCAGGAGACTAGCACTCCGATCTGTGCTGGTGAGAATATTTACCTCGCCTACGGTTTTACAAAACTATTGTCAGACGGAGCATTGAATATTATTATGCCTGATTTGCAAAAAGCAGGTGGACTCGGAGAAGGACAACGAATAGCAAACCTAGCTAACCTTTATTATGTGCCTTTTTCTCCACACATGGTTGCTTCTTTCTTAGGAGCAATGGCGAGTTGCCATGTCTGTGCCTCTGTGCCTAACTTCCAGATCATGGAGTGGCAAATCTATATGGACACTGATGATTTATGGAAAGACATAGTGACTTATGATGGCCCAAGAACAGAAAACAGCTTTATCACAGTCTCTGAGAAACCTGGAATCGGTGTAGAAATCAACGAGGAAGGGATGAAAAAGCATGCAGTCCCAGGCATTCCATTCTTTGAGTAATCAGTTAAAATTTTTTCTTCAGTGAGATATAGTGAAGGAAAAAACCTAAATCCAAAATACCAATGAACCCAAATTCAAACCCCCAAAAAAGCATCAAGACTTCGCTCTTGATCGGCGCTTTTTCTTGTCTCTTTTTACTGCCAAATACAGAGTTGAAAGCCCAAAATGTGGGCGCTTCTCCCGAATACATCAAAGCCTTAACTGCTGAATGGACTGGCGAGCGATTTCCTGATGGAAGACCTAAAGTCTCTGATTCAATTTTGGAGCGCCTGAAAAATATCTCCATAGAAGAAGCTTGGGGAGTTTTGCGCAACAAAGGATATCAGAACCAATATGAAGGCGATTGGCAAATCATGCTTCCTGATGAAGCGATGACTGGTCGGGTAGTGACTGCTCAGTACATGCCACTGCGACCAGATTTGGAAAAGCAGGTGAAAGATCAGGGAGTAGAAAAAGAAGGTAGATCCCCTAAGGGAGGGACGAATTCTTGGCCTATTGATATTCTCACAAATGGGGATGTGTATGTTGCTGATGGCTATGGTAAAATAGTAGATGGAACGCTGATCGGTGATAATCTCGGAAATGCCATCTATGCCAAATCCCAGCGAGGCGTGGTCTTTAACGGTTCTGTTCGTGACCAGGAAGGTCTTTCTGAAATCGAAGGCTTCAATGCATGGATGAAAGGACAAGATCCATCCTACATTCAGCAAATGATGCTTACTTCTATCAACAGTCCTATTCGGATTGGCAGAGCTACGGTGCTCCCGGGAGATGTAGTTTTAGCAAAGAAATACGGGGTGATTTTTATCCCAGCCTATCTGGTGGAGGAGCTTGTTTTGACCTCTGAAGTAACTGGCTTACGCGACGAGTTTGGGCATCAGAGACTTCGGGAAGGAAAATATCTTGCGGGACAGATCGACAGCCAATGGACCGAAGAGATAAAGAAGGATTTTCTTAACTGGTTAAATAATTACCCTGGTAAGCTTCCCATGACCAAACAGGAATTGGACGATTACCTGAAGGAAAGAAATTATTGAGATCTCATGTAGGATCTATGATTTCCCATTTCAAAATCAAAGAAAAGACCTCAGCAATCACTCGATTACGTCATTCTTTGGTAATTCCCATTTTTAAATAGAATAAAAACAATAACCCAATAGACCATGAAAAGCACATTACAACACCTCATTCAAAAGAATAAGGAGCAGGAGCGCGCATACACTGCGCAGCGTCAGGCGGAGATTGATAATCCCTTTACAAAGGACAATAGAAGGGATTTTTTGAAAAAGACAGCTCTTGGCGGATTAAGTCTCACCGCATTAATGGGACTCGGAATAGAAGATACCATGGCTGAAACTACCAAGAATGTACGCCGGGCTTCCGCTCCATCAGATCTAAAGATCACTGATCTTCGCTATGCGCATACCAATGTTATGGGTGGCACTGCTATTCTTCGAATTGATACTAATCAAGGAATTTATGGATTGGGAGAGGTTCGGGATGGTGCTGATCCTAGGTATGCACTGATGCTGAAAAGCAGGATTCTCGGGGAAAATCCTTGTAATGTTGAAAAGATTTTTAAAATCATCAAACAGTTTGGTGGGCAGTCTCGACAAGCCGGCGGCGTTTGTGGTGTTGAGATGGCCCTTTGGGATCTTTGTGGCAAAGCATACAATGTGCCTGCCTGGCAACTTTTAGGAGGTAGATATCGGGATTCTGTGAGGCTATATGCAGATACGCCTGAAGCAAAATCTCCCGAGGAGCAATTGAAGTTGATTAAATTCAGAACAGAAGAGCAAGGCTATACTTGGCTCAAAATGGATGTTTCTATTGGAGAGATCATGGATATCCCCGGATGTATTGTCAATCCAGAGATTTTCAAAATGGGTAAAAGTCAGTGGCAAGGGGGCTATATGTCCTATGCGAACACCGCCCATCCATTCACCGGTGTACAGATTACCGAAAAGGGTCTGGATGAATTGGCCAAAATCGTGGATCATGTACGTGGGATGGTAGGTTATGAAATTCCTATCTCTACGGATCATTATGGTCACTTTGATCTAAACAACTGTATTAGACTAGGGCAGGCACTGGATAAGTATCGATTAGCTTGGCTGGAGGATATGGTGCCATGGCAGATGTGGCAGCAGCATAAGACGATCACTGATGCACTGAATACGCCAACGACCACAGGCGAGGATATTTATTTATTAGAATACTTCAAAGACTTGATAGATAATCATGCAGTAGATATCGTGCATCCGGATTTAGCCTCCTCTGGTGGGCTTTTGGAAACAAAACGTATTGCTGATTATGCTGAAGAAAAGGGGATAGGAATGGCTATGCATCAGGCTGGAACCCCAGTTTCTTTTATGGCAAATGTGCATTGTGCAGCAGCAACTCAGAATTTCCTTGCTTTGGAGCATCACTCAGTTGATGTACCTTGGTGGGAGGATTTGGTTACTATGACGGGTGGAGGCAAAATGATCGACAAAGGCTATGCTCCAGTTCCTTTGGAAGCACCAGGTTTAGGAATTGAGTTGAATGAAGAAGTGGTAAAAGCTCACTTGCATCCTTCGGATAGCTCATATTTTGCTCCTACGGATATGTGGAATGAGAAGCGCTCCCACGATAGAACCTACAGTTAAAAAAGCCTATTTTGCTTATTGCTAGAAAACCCGAAGACTTGTTGTAAAACTGGTTTTCGGGTTATTTTAAAAAAAGAATTCACTCAAAAGTCTCTCATTTTGAACCCAACAATTACAAAAGCCTTATCAATAGTCAGTGGTGTATTATTCTTAGCCGCACTCGGCATTACTCTCTTTTCTGGTTTTGCAAATGCCGGGCCCCTCTGGATCGGTTTTTTCTTTATATGCGCAATTGCATTTCTTGGAATTCCAAAATTAAAAGGGTACGCCTACTCACTTATGATTTTCGGGTCAGTTGCGATTGCCCTTTATTATCCACAGTATTTCCAAGAATATAAGGGCTTCAAATTTAGCGCATTGATTGTTCCTTTGATTCAGGTGATCATGTTTGGTATGGGGACATCGATGAGTATCAAAGACTTTCTTGGTGTAGTCAAAATGCCCAAAGGAGTCATAATTGGCGTTCTTTGTCAATTTTCTATTATGCCGTTTATTGGATTTACATTGGCAAATATGAGTGGCTTTCCGCCAGAGATTGCAGCCGGAATTATCTTAATCGGATGCTCGCCGAGTGGAATGGCTTCGAATGTGATGGCTTTCCTTGCCAAAGCCAACCTTGCACTTTCTATCACTGTTACTTCTGTGACTACCTTGTTAGCTCCTTTTGTGACTCCTTTTTTAATGGGCTGGCTTGCAGGAGAGTTTGTCGCGATTGACGTAGTAGAAATGATGCTTAGCATCGTGAAAATGGTTATTCTACCAATTGGGGCAGGTCTTATTTTTAACTACTTCTTGCAAGGAAAAGCCAAATGGTTGGATGATCTCATGCCTATAATTTCAATGGCTGCCATAGCATTGATCTTGGTAGTAATAGTAGCTGCGGGTAGAGATAGTCTTCTGGACATTGGTCCTTTATTAATCGTCCTAGTAATTGCTCATAATCTCTTCGGGTATGTGCTTGGTTATTGGGCTAGTAGATTGTTTAGACTTAGTGAAAAAGATTGTCGAACCATCGCGATAGAAGTCGGAATGCAAAATGGGGGACTAGCCTCCGGTATTGCCAAGGAGATGGGAAAGATTGCCACAGTTGGTTTAGCTCCTGCCGTATTCGGTCCTTTTATGAATGTCAGCGGTTCTATACTCGCTTCCTATTGGCATAAAAAACCAATTAAAGATGAGTAAACCGTAAATTTCTTAACTCAAAAAAAAGAGACAGTCCCACTAATCGGACTGTCTTTTTTGATTGTTCAAAACCTTTATGTTAATCTGTTAATTTTGGGTGACTATTAAACTCTGTTTTGTCTATTTTGTTAATGATTAGAAAGTTGAGGAGCTTGACTTTTGATTATTTTTCTATAATAAGGTTGTTTTCTTTGAAGCAAACTTCTCATTTTTAATCGGTAGAAATCATATCCGATGACAATCACCAAGAAGACACAAACAATGTAAAATACATTGTAGGCTATATTTAGGTAGATATATCCTGCCGAAATGCCTCCTGCTAGGTAAGATGACATGATCGCTAATAGTAGTTTCCACTTATTTCTCAGATGCGGATTTTCTCGATTTTCTTTTTTTGTAAATAATGAAGCAAGTATTCCCAGATCAGTAGTTAGTCCGGTAAGGTGGGTTGTTTTGACCGCCGAATTTGAAATGGTGGCTGTAAGTCCATTTTGAATCCCCATGGCAAATAGCATTGCACTCACCATCAATTCCGTTTCCAATAAAGTTTCTTTATAGTAAAATTGAATGTAAGTGCCAACTACCAGCAAACACAGGATTTCCAATACGATTGGGATGGAATGCGCCAAGTAAGCTTTTTCTTTTCGGAAATTGATTACGATCAGATTTGAAGTGAAATTCCCTAAAAAAAACAAACCAATCCAGCCAAAAACAACCAGTGCCTGATACCAATTGCCATGGGAAATCTCTTGTGCCAAAATCGCATAATGTCCAGTAACATTCGAAGTGAACGCGAAAAAAATAATCACAGAAATAACGTTTACCATTCCCGCTGAAAAAGCCGTCAAGGCACCGAGTTGTATGTTTTCTTTGACTGTTCGAGTTTGATTGTTACTGATCATTGGATTAGGTATTGATTTTTTCGAAAGTCATTTTGACAATACCACGTACTTGCATGTCAAAATTGAAGTGTAATACCATACGATCTGAACTGAGCTCTTGTATTTCATAATGTTCCATCAAGTCTGCCCCATCGATTTGAAGGATATTTCCACGGCCTTTGAGTGTCCAGTGCAATGATTTTTGAGTTTCAGACCCTTGCATTTCCAATGTTTCATTGTCAGTGAATTTCCAGGTCTCCGCTTTATGAATAATTAGATTTTCACTAATCTGTTCCTTAATATGGTCTGTTACCATGTAGTCGAAACTATTGTCCTTTTGCAGGATTGAATCCAACTTTTCATATTCCCATGAAATCTCCTTCCATTCTCCTAGAATATTAGAAGTCGGAGACTCCTGTAGCGATAGAAGAGTAAAGTACACCACCATCGTAGAGGTAAATATCGCCAAGTAGATGAAGGTGTATTTCATTATTGAGTAGTTTAATGGGCTACTTGTCCATGTGTGAAAAACAAAGAGGATAATTCGTTTTTACTGCTTTCTGCGTTTTCTACAGATACAGTGTGCCAATTAACCTTGAAGAGAGTTGTTTTACTTTTGGTGAAAAATGGGATCAGGTTAAAACTGTTGCTGTTTTTTAATTTAAACTTATAGTTTCGAGGTATGTAGGCTTCAGTGACTTTGTTGCCTTCCAAGTAGTTTTCAAAAGCATTTTGGTTGTTGCCGCTGAAGATATCAATCGACATATGCTCTATGATCGCCTCATATTTGCTCAAAAGCATTTCGCAACTGCACTTAAATTCCTCATTTTCCAGAGTTTCCAGTACTTTTCCTTTAGAATAAAAAAGTAATTCAGTAATCGAGGAGGAAGCCCATTGACCGTAAACGAGAATTAATCTCAATTTCTCAGAATGATTTGTGTTATTTTCCAAGGCTGTCTTTACAAGATTCAGCGATTCAACTGTGAAGTCGGTTGGTATTAAGATAGTTTTTGCCATAGCTGTTGTCATTTATAATCAACAGGGGCTAAATTATCTTTGAGGTATTAGAATGGACTAAAGATGAGATTAAGATCTAATTAGATTTTGTGGGGCGGAAATTAGAATTTGATTAGAGAACAAAGTCTCCTTTAGGTAAATGAATCTCTACGGTGGTACCTTTGTTTATAGTGGAGCTCACCCTCAATTCCCCATCGTGAATTCGGATGATGTTTCTAGCAAGAGGCAATCCGATTCCATGTCCTTCATGATTTTTTGTGTTGGAAGCCCTGAAATATGGGTCATAGATATAGTCCATTTCGTCTGAGGGAATACCTATTCCACTGTCTTTCACGATAATAATAATGGACCCGTCCATTACAGCCAGCGCAATATTCACGGTCTGTCCATCAGAGTATTTGCAGGCATTCAGGACTATATTGGAGACAGCCAGATGTAGCAGCTGCTCGTTTCCTAATACTTTCAGTAAAAGTGGATTTTCGGGGAGGAGGCTAAAATCCAGCGAAATTTTATTTTTAGTTTGAATTTTCTCTACTGTTTCTTTTACATCCAAAATCAGCTGATCCATTCGTACTTTTCCGAACTTTTGTTTTTTTCCATCGAAGCCAGTTTGCGCTAGCAGAAGCAATGCTTGGGTTTTTTTCTGAAGCTTCTCCGCTTCATCCAGTATTGCATTAAGAGACTCGACATATTCTTCTGGCTTTCTAAGTTTTGAAAGAGAGACATCCGCCTCACCGATTATTGAGGTCAGAGGGGTGTTTAGCTCATGAGATGCATTGCTGATAAAGTTTTTTTGTGTCTCAAAAGAAGTTTCTAGCCTATTAAGCATGTCATTGAATGTCTGCGCTAGTTCTCGGACTGAATCATTGTTTTCGGGAACCTCCAATCTCATATGAAGATTTTCAGATCCTATTTTTTTTGTCTTCTTGATTATGTTTTGAATAGGTTCAATGATTTTCCGGGAAAACATAATAGAGAACAATACAATAAGTAGGAAGGCTATAGCCAGTGAAGTAAAAATAAGATTTCTGAGGTAGGCGAGATGATGGGTGATAAAGTAGTTTTCAGCGGTAAGTATTACCAGGTGCTTTTTTTGGTCTGGAGTCTTATAGATTGTTCCGTAGAAAAAAGCGTTTTGTTGGCTGTACGTACCGATTCCCTCAGCCACCACATCATTTAGAAATGACTTATTGAAATCCTTAAGCCTGGGGTCATTCACGAGGTTTTCTTCATTGATATCTTCCAGGATTAGGTGTTGCTCATTGGCTAGAGGTTCCAAGTAATCTTGGCGCAATTGCTGGACCACATTACTATCTTTCTGTTTCTCCAGCTCAATTTTCGCGGTGGCTATTGCTCTAATTTCCAATCTTTTATAAAAGTCAGTGAAAGCAAAAATGGAAATTGAATAATAGATAAATCCGCTGAAAAGCAGGGTGTAACCGATGAAGGCTGTAAGAAGGATATAGATTATCTTATTTTGAAGTTTCATAGGGTAATGACATGTGTTTTAACTTCCCATACAGCCTGTATCTTTATTCTGTATTTGGTCTAAGCCCGTTGGTATCAGTCAAGTGCGATTGCATCAGTATTCTTTTAACACATAACCCATTCCGATTACCGTTTGGATGAGCTTTTGGTCTCCGTATTTATCCATTTTTTTCCGAAGGTAGTTTACATACACGTCGACTACATTAGTGCCCATGTCAAAATTTACTCCCCAGACTTCATGCAGCATATCCACTCGCGAAAGGACCTTTCGCGGGTTTTTCATAAACATTAATAACAACCGAAATTCTGTGGAAGTCAATGAGATCTCATGATCGTTTCGGAATACGGTCTTTTCAGTATCATTCAAAACTAAATCTGCAAACCTGTAAATGTCGCTGGTAATATCTTCTGAATCTTCTGATTTGCCTCCTCTACGCATGAGCGTTTTGATCCGAGCCAGCAACTCTATGAATTTAAATGGCTTGACTAAGTAATCATCTGCCCCAGAATCAAGCCCGATGACTACATTCTCCGTACTCCCCATAGCCGTGAGAAATAAAATAGGAACATCGGACTTTTGGAGCCGGATCTGCCTACATACTTCTAGGCCATTTATGCTCGGTAGCATTATATCCAGAATGATAAGGTCAAATTGACTAGTAAGAGCAAGCTGAAGTCCAAGTGTGCCATCCATTGCAATAGTGACCTCAAAGCCGTTTTCAGTCAGACCTTTATTGATAAAACTACATACTCGGGTGTCATCTTCTACTAAAAGTATTTTTTTCAAAAGACAGTGGGTTAGAGGGTAAAGTCTTAGCTTAATTTATAAGCCTGTCTGGCCAATAATTTCCACTGGCCTTTTTCTTTCTGCCAGACGAGTATTACCCCGATTTTAATGGAGTTTGATGTACCGCCATCTAGCACATCTGCTGCTAAATTATGTCGGACAATAGCTATGTCTTTTTCTACTTGTATGGTTTGGTCTTCAAAAGAAACCTTAGCAAAATCTGATGCACCACTGACGAGTGCCTCTATAAATTGTGCTTGGTTTTCCAGCTTCCCACTTGAGTGTCCATAGCTTAGGTGGATGGAACTTAACTCGCTTAGATTGGCTACGGTGGGATCAATCAAGGCTAATCTGAGTTTTTCTACTTGGGAGGCTACGTCTTTTTCTGCTTGCGCAAAGGCAAAAGTGGCAGAAAGTAAAAGGGCAATGGTTAATAAGGTTTTCATAGGGTTTGGGATTAATTAGAATATTTGAAAGTATTAGTTAAAGGAGGTTTCAAACCTATTATTTCTCCTGTACAATTGTAAAAATATTCTTCTCTGTGACGCCTTTCACTTCATGCTCTACCATCACTGGTATGTCGTATGTATCCAATTCTTTGAGAAGGAAATTCTCTCCATTGATGAAAAACTCGATTTCTCCTTTCATCACAGTAAGTAAAGAGGGGACATTTGCCGTGTGTTTTTTTAAGATCTGATCTTGGAGGAGGCCTATGGCGAAATAGTTCGTTTTGTCAGTTCGCTGAATAGGGCAGACGGAAGGGCGTTCATTCCCAAAGGCTAAATTCTCAAGGATATTCATGGCAGAATCTGGGTTTAGTTGAAAAATCGATTGGAGTATAAATTAGGTATTCTTTCCGAAAAGTCTATCTCCTAATTCTAAAAAGGCTCAATATGGATAAGCACATTTCCCAGTTCTGGAATCTCGGCGCATAGTTTATCTTTTAGCTTATGAGAAATGTCATGACCTTCGGTTACGGTCAGTTCTCCTGGAACCAAGGCATGTAGATCGACATGGTATTCCATTCCTGCTTTTCGGATAAAACATTTTTCAGTTCCTTCTACTCCGGGGACAGTTAAGGATACAGCTCGAATTTGCTTGGTCAATTCTTCGTAGATATTCTCGTCCATTACTTCACCAAGAGCGGGTCTGAAGATTTTATAGCAATTATAAAGTATGAAAGCTACCGCGAAAAGCGCTGCGTAGTCATCTGCGACCTCAAATCCCTCACCACCAAAAATGGCGACTGTAATACCTATAAAAGCAGCGACTGAAGTAATTGCATCGCTTCTATGATGCCATGCCTCAGCTTTTAGAGCCCCACTGTTTAATTTCTTACTTCTTCGTATGACCACTTGGAATGAAACCTCCTTCCAAATTATTATGGCTGCCAACACGGTCAAAGTAAAAGGTTTTGGCAGTTCGTGGGGAATAAGAATATGCTGGAAAGCCTGATAAGCGATCGTACAGGCTGAAATAATAAGGAAAACGACTACCAGAAAGGTGATCAGCGGCTCAGCTTTTCCATGACCATAGGGATGGTTTTCGTCTGCTGGTCTAGAAGAATACTTCAACCCAAAAAGCACGAGTAATGAAGAAAAAACGTCAACAACAGACTCAATACCATCAGCAATCAAGGCATAAGAATTACCAAAAATGCCTGCCAGAAATTTAATTGTAGCCAAAACAACATTTCCCAGCATGCTGAAAATAACTGTTCTTACTGCAAGGGTTGAGTTACTCATGGTTTGGGCGGGTATTGGATTCGCAAAAGTAGGGAATATTCCTTTGCCGATAGAATAGGAGTAAACAAGCGGTTCTATCAGCAATTATAAGTTTAAGTAACAAATGAATCCCTTTTCGCTAACATTTAGCCCCCTTTGGATAGTGAAGGATTGAATACTTTTGAAAGGATTAAATTAAACCCTATGAATAACCTATCTAGATTTTTCTCACTTGCAGCTCTACTCTCACTTAGCATTTTCTCCTGTGGGGAAAAAGAAGAACCGGCTACTCTTATGGTTTCTTCAACCGAGCTAGTGTTCGTTTCTACTGAAGAAACATTGAGTCTGGCAATTACGAGTAATCAACAATGGCAGGTGGAGCATGATGCCTCGTGGATTACTGTGAGCCCAAGACAAGGATCTGGGAATGCTCAGATATCCGTAAAAGTTGATTTAAACCCCACAGAAGAACTCCGGACTACTGTTATAAATATACGATCCGGGACTATCATCCAGCCAGTTAAAATAACTCAGGATGCGAGTGAGCCTCAATTTCCAGCATATTACATCCCCGCCGATAATACCGGAATGCGTGATATTTCTAGCTTGGATCTGGCAGGTGAAATGGGGATAGGATGGAATCTTGGTAATTCCCTAGAAGCGATAGGAGGGGAAACCGCCTGGGGCAATCCGAAAACTATAAAAGCGCTCATCGATGCGATCAAGGCTGCTGGCTTTACTTCGGTAAGAATCCCTGTTGCCTGGAGTAAATTTACCAATGCAGAGACCTACGAAATCGATCCTGCCTGGATGGCTAGAGTGCAGGAAGTGGTGGATTATGTGCTCGACAATGACATGTATGCGCTGATGAACATCCATTGGGACGAAGGCTGGATGCAGCCGACTTTTGCACAGCAGGACTATGTGAATGACAGACTGGAGAAAATGTGGATTCAGATAGCATTGAATTTCCGGGATTATGATGATCACCTACTTTTTGCCGGAACAAATGAAGTGATGGTGGAAGGAGATTATGGTACCCCGAAACCTGAATATTATCAGGTGCAGAATTCTTTTAATCAAACCTTCGTGGATGCTGTGCGCTCCACAGGTGGGAGAAATACCTACAGAAACCTAGTCGTACAGACATTTAACACAAATATTGACCATGGGGTGAATTTCTTCGATATGCCAACGGATGATACAGAGGATCGTCTGATGGTCGAAGCGCATTATTACGACCCCTATGAATTTGCTTTGCGGGAGGATGAAATCATCACCCAATGGGGCACAAATGCGACTGATCCTTCAAAAACAGCTGCTTGGGGAGGGGAATCTCATGTGGATGCGCAGTTCCAAAAAATGAAAACCAATTTTATTGATCAAGGTGTTCCCGTACTGATGGGTGAATATGGGGCAATCATGAAAAAAGCTGAGGAAAACCACCGCTACGTGGCTGACTACCTAAGCTATGTGACCAAAAGTATGGTCAGCCATGGATTGGTTCCATTCTATTGGGATAATGGCTACGCAGGAGATTATGGTTTTGCGCTTTTTGATCGAAATACCGGGGAACAGGTTCATCCAGATTTGATAGAGGCGATCACAGATTAAAATCTAAAAGCCGGAATTCATCACGAATTTCGGCTTTTAGATTTTATAGGTTTTAAGAGGCAAACACCTCTTTATTTCTTTCCCGGCTGATCGTTCCCGGGATAGACTGATCCATTTTTAAAACTATAAAACCTCCGACTGCACAGATCGCCATGCCCATTACCATGGGGAATGCAGAACTTGCATGGAATAAGCTGACGATTGCCGTCACAATTCCACCGATTGCCATACGCATGCTTCCCAGCATTGCAGAAGCGGAGCCTGCTGCCTTAGCAAATGGTGCCATAGAAAGTGCGGTGGTATTTGGACCATTCAGGCCGTGGGCTGTTAGGAACACAAACATCAAAGCGATCAAGGAAAGCACATCAAACCAGTTGAAATAGACTCCTGTGACTAAAATCAAACCCACCGTCACTTGATAGTGTAAGGAGAAGTTGATGATTTGTTGGGATGAAAATTTCTTTAATAAAATATGATTCAACTGTGTAGAGCCTATCATGGCAAAGGCTAGGATAGCGAAGATCCAACCGAATTGATGCTCACTCAAGCCGTATAAATTCATAAATACATCTGCTGAACTTGCGATGTAGGCAAAAGGCGCCGCTCCAGCTATTCCTCCGGCTAGCATATAAACTAAAAACTGTCTGTTTTCCAGGACTTTTATATAGCCTTTCCATACCTGCTTTGGCTTTAGGGAGATTTCTCTGTCCGGAAGCGCTCCAGCGGGAAGTACTACTACTGTAGCAATCCAAATGAAAGCTGTGAGTACTGCAAGAATGATAAATACCCAGTGCCAGTCATAAGCTGCAGTGACAAAACCACCTAAAGTTGGAGCGATCATCGGTGAAACCGCAATCACGAGAATAAGCAAAGACATGGCCTGTGCAATTTTCTTCACTGGAAAAATATCCCGAACTATAGCTTGCGCAGATACCATTCCTGCACAGCCTCCAATAGCTTGAAGGAAGCGCATGAAAACCAGATTTGCTACAGACTGTGACATCGCACACCCAATGGATGCAAGAATGTATATAGCCAAACCTGCATAGAGCGGTTTTTTTCGCCCATACTTATCCAGCAAAGGTCCATAAAACAACTGACCAATGGCAATACCGACTAGATAGGCAGTAAGGGAAAGCTGAATATTGGAGATAGGTGTATTCAGATCCTTGGCCATCTCAGGAAAACCTGGGAGGTACATATCGATTGAAAATGGGCTAATCGTACACAAGGCACCTAGTACCAGGACAATCTTAAAGTATTCCGTTTTGCTGTATTTCTTTTCCACCCTAAAAATTATTTGATCTTAAAATTCGGATTAATTGAAGTAAACAGGGGTAGTCGTTAATGAGTTCGTAAATATCTGGTTATTTTTTTATGAAAAATTTATGATAAATAATAAATCGTTGATAAATCACTAATCGAAATAGATCTTATAAAAATCCAACTAGATTTAATTGGAAGATTTTGAATCCTCTTAAAATAACCAAAGAATACACGTTAAGCTAATTCAATCCGTTTCTGCAATTATCATCTTTTCTATTCTCAAATCAGGAATCAACCACATCAAGGCTACAAAAAGATAAATGGCTCCCGAAATAGCTGGATCAATCCAAGAAGCACCGATCGCGAGGAGATACATAATTGGTGACAGTTTTCCCTTTAAATCCTTGCCCAGAGCTTTGGCTAAGATGGAATCTGGCCCTTGACTGTGGAGGATTAGTCTTTGTAAGATAAAGTAGGCAATAGCAGACATGAGAAGTATTATCCCATAAACCGCCATAGGAAAAGCTGCAAAGCTATTTTCTCCTACCCAACCAGTTGTAAATGGGATTAAAGAAAGCCAGAATAGTAAATGAAGATTTGCCCACATCAGTTTACCATTTACTTTGGTGACAGTATGAAGCATGTGGTGATGGTTGTTCCAATAAATACCTATGTAAATAAAGCTCAAAGTATAGCTCAAAAACACCGGGATAAGTGGCTGCAAATCTGTCCATTCATCTCCGCTTGGAAATTTGATTTCCAAAACCATGATGGTGATGACAATTGCCAATACGCCATCGCTGAATGCTTCTAGCCTGTTTTTATTCATGAGTTGTTTATTTTTTCTCGAGTTCTATCCAAAATGGAAAATAGCGCTGTCCTTTCACCTCATAAAAAGGGAGCAATTGTCCTTTGGTCTTTTGGAGCGAGACTCCCTTCATTTCAAAGATATCCACTTCTTCGTTGGATCTATCAAAAGCAATGTTGGCGTAGTTGGAAGTCTCAATGGTCATCCTTCCTTTGGGAGGTACGGGTTTGATGAATTTCACCCGAATGTCATAAATTCCCGGCTCAATACTGACATTCCAGTAGCCGAAAATATCCTCCTGCGCCCAGATTCCCCGCTCTCCGGCAGCATCATTTCTGTTTAAAAATATTGGGTTTTCAGATGCATTTCCAACATGAATGATCGGAGGATCTTTCTGATTTTTTTCATTGATCAGCTCCAAGTAGATCGCATCCATTTCGGATTTCAATTCCGTCGCTTTGGTTACATTTTTTGAGGAAAGATTATTTAGCTCATATGGATCTTCATTCAGATTGTATAAGTTAAATTTTTCGATTTCTGAATTGTAATCCGTATTTCCCACCAACTTCCAGCCTGCTTTTTGGATGGAAATATTTTGGTAAAGCTCAGGGTATTTTCTCGTCCAATACGCAAAATAACTGCGGTCAATCGTTGAAGCATTTTGGCCTTGAATCAAAGGAAGCAGACTTTGACCATCTACTTTCCTGTCCTTTGGTACTTCAAATCCACAGAGATCAGCAAGCGTAGGAAGTACATCTAAATGAGCAGAAAGCGTGTTGATCTCTTTGTTTCCTTTGAATCCATTAGGATATCGAATGAAAAATGGAGCTCTTACTCCACCTTGAAATACATTTCCTTTTAGACCTTTTAGTCCAGCTACATAGCGTTGCTGCTGAGGACCATTGTCAGTCATGAAGATGACGATGGTATTATCTTCGATTCCGAGTTCCTCCAGTTTTTGGAAAAGCTTTCTCAGGTTATCATCGATGTTTTCCACCATTGCGTAAACTTTCCGCGCGTCTTCTTTATTATTTTCAGACATGGGATAGAAGGGCTTTCCATCAGTTCCAAAACCTAACGAAGGATCAATGTCTTTGTATTTTTGATAATATTCATCTGGAACCTGAAGTGGGGTATGCGGTGCATTAAAAGCTAAGTAAGTAAAGAATGGTTTGTCCTTATTTTTCTCAATAAACTTGATTGCCTCACCTGCGAAAATATCAGAACAGTAACCTTCATAACTTTCCTGCTGATTGTTATGCCAGAGCACCGGATCAAAATAGCTTCGATCGCCTTGGTAATACGTAGTGAAATCTCCGACTTGGCCCATTCCTCCGGATAGATGAATCAGTGATTCGTCAAATCCCTGATCGCTAGGTCGCATAGGGTAATTATCTCCCAGATGCCATTTTCCAAAAATCCCAGTCGCATAATCCTTTGATTTCAATAGTTCAGCGATGGTGATTTCACTTGAAGCCATCATCGCACCTCCATTGTAAGTATCGCGCACACCGGTTCGAAGGGAATAGCGGCCCGTCATCAAACTCGCCCGGGTAGGAGCACAAACTGGGGAAACATAGAAATTAGTAAATCGAACACTCTCTGCAGCGAAAGCATCCAGGGTCGGTGTGTTAATGTGAGGATTACCTGTGGATCCTAGATCTCCGTAGCCTTGATCGTCCGTGATGATGAGAATGACGTTGGGAGATTTTGTTGTTTGCTGCGAAAAAGTGACTTGAGAAGCGAAAAGCAAAAGGATAAAAATGGATCGTTGAATTTTCATAAGACTAAAGTTAAGGCTTGACGATAGTCTAAAGTAGGTTTTCTAAGTCGAATAGCTATGCTGTGAATCGAATTCGTTTAAAATATGGATCCTGCCTTTGGCGCTATTGCTTTAAGGAAAAGTGAAATCCCTTGCCAACAGCAAGGTCAATAAAAGCCCAGAATGAAATTCTGGGTTGAAATGGAATGTGTTGATTATAAGAGTGCCAACGGCACGATCAATAGTCTAAATAAATCTGCGAATATCTGCAGGAAATCTTCCTATTAAAACTCAATATTCTCTATACTTCTCAACTGCACATGCTTTTTCATCTTCTTTTGGATGATTTTGAAGTGATGCAAATCCTCTTCAGCAATCAAGGAAATTGCCTCTCCAGTGGCACCAGCACGACCAGTTCTTCCGATTCTGTGTACATAATCCTTTGGCGACCTCGGCAATTCATAATTGATCACAAGCGGCAAAAACTTGATGTCAATTCCTCTGGCTGCCAGGTCAGTCGCAACAAGAATTCTGGTTTTCCCGGATTTAAATCTATGCAAAGCCTCAGTTCTAGCACCTTGGCTTTTGTCTCCATGAAATGCCAAAGCATCGATTCCATTTTTGTTGAGTTTGGTGACAATGTTATTTGCTGCTCGGATAGAGGAAGCAAAAACCAAAATCTGGGACCAATCCCCAGAGTTGATCAAATAGCGCAGGAATGGGCCTTTTTGTTCCATAGGAACTCGGTAGGCATACTGCTCAATTAAATCTGGGGAAACAGTGTCTGGCTCAGCAGTGATTCGGACTGGCTCATGAAGCATTTCATTGATTAACCCTTCTACGGTTTCTTCGGTCGTTGCAGAGAAAAGTATGTTTTGACGCTTCTTTGGTAGTTTTTCTAAAATCAGATCTACTTCCTCTTTGAATCCCATATTCAAAACCTTGTCTGCTTCGTCCAATACCAGTATTTCAACTTGATTCAGATTCAGAGAATTTTTAGAAAGCAAATCCAGCAATCGCCCGGGAGTGGCGACCAAAATATCCGTTCCGTAGATTTTCATCATCTGAGGATTGATGGAAACTCCTCCGAAAACTGCCAATGCTTTGACAGGTCGGGTTAAAAATCTGGCGAAATTCTCAGTCACTTCTGCTACTTGACTCGCCAGTTCGCGGGTAGGTACAAGTACTAGAATCGGGATCATTCTACCTTTATTCACCTCTTTTTCCTGAAGTCTTTGGAGAATGGGAAGAATGTAAGAAGCCGTCTTTCCAGAGCCTGTTGGTGCTATTCCTAGTACATCTTTCTTTTGCAAAACAGCCGGGATAGCTTCTATCTGAATAGGATAGGGAGTATCGTAATTGGCTTTTTTGATGGCATCAAGTATCTGCTTGGAAAGTCCTAAATCTGAAAAGTTCATTTGCTTGTATTTTGCGCAAAGTTAAGGTTTGGAAGTTACTATTGCACTTTTTCCGTAATCTTCATGCCTTTTGCGCCAGCATAGAAGACGATAATTTCTGCGTCTTCATCTCCCAAATTTCTTCCCAAATGCTTTTTATTCACTACTTCTATAATGGGGTCGCCTGCTTTCATGGTCAGTTCATTTCCATCTTCATCGATCACAAAAAGCTCACCCTTTAAAAGCACGCCTGCATTTATAACGGGATGATAATGAAGTGGAAGTTCAGAATGTGCTGGAATGGTGATTTTAAGAATTGATATCTCCGGGGAGGAAGTTGGGTAGTTGGGCAAGGAATCTCCATTCCAGGAAAGTTCAGATTTGATGAGGGTTACCGAAGTTGGAGCGCGCTTTTCCCAAACCTCTTTTTTAATAACATAAAATGAAAACAGAAATAGAATCACTACCAGTAGTATGTTTTTCTTCATTTTGACGTTTTGAAGGATGAAAATGAATATACCTAATAAGTCTGTTTAATTTCCTTTTGTATAGAAATGAATAATCATGCCGTTGGATTAATTCTTTCTTGTGTAAGAAAGTAATATGTTTAAAATTGTATCTGTCTTAAGTTGAATAGCCAAGATATTAAAGGTTAGCGACTTTAAGCGCTCTCAGCTCAAACCCAAAATACCAATTTGTAGTATGTCGATTATTCGTATTGCTTCATCTTTTTTGATAGCAATAACCCTATTTTCTTGTTCTAAACCTGTACAAGAAGACCCTTCAAACCCTTCTCCTGCCCAGGCTGCTGAAGAAGAATTAGAGACTTTCCAGATAGAAGAGGGATTTCAAATCCAGTTAGTTGCCGCCGAACCCATGGTGGAAGATCCGGTTTTCATCACGTTCGATGAGGATTCCCGGCTTTGGGTGATCGAGATGCGTGGTTTTATGACTGATACCCTTGGTTCTGAAGAGGATAAACCAATCGGTAGAATTTCGGTGCTTGAAGATGAGGATGGTGATGGAGTAATGGATAAAAGCACGATTTACCTTGATAGTCTGATCATGCCTCGAGCGCTCGGTTTTTTCGCGGATGGGGTTTTAGTTTCTGAAAATCTTGCCCTTTGGATCACCAAAGATCTGGATGGAGATCTAAAAGCTGATACAAAAGTCCTTTTGGATTCCACTTACGCATCCTCGGGAAATCCTGAACACTCAGATAATGGGCTACTTCGCAATGTTGACAATTGGTATTACAATGCTAAATCCAGGCTGAGGTATAAATACCAAGATGGCGAATGGATTAGAGATACTACCGAGTTTCGTGGTCAATGGGGAATCAGTCAGGACGATCAAGGTCGTTTATTTTATAATTACAATTGGTCGCAGTTGCATGCGGATTTGGTTCCTCCAAATTACCTTTCCCGTAACCCCAATCATTCTCCATCAACCGGTATTGATTACGGAGTTAGCATGGATCGCAGAGTTTTCCCTATTCGTAAGACGCCAGCCGTCAATCGAGGATACATTCCTGGCGTCCTCAGTGAAGACCAGCGCTTGATGGAGTTTACAGCTGCCTGTTCTCCATGGATTTATAGATCAACACTTTTTCCTGAGGAGTATTATGGAAATGCCTTTGTCGCCGAACCTGCGGGTAATCTGGTGAAGCGAAATATCATCAGCCAAAAAGGCAATATTTTGGAAGGAAAAGATCCGCACTCGGGAGTTGAATTTCTAGCATCAACAGACGAACGTTTTAGACCTGTTGACTTTGCTACGGGCCCAGATGGCGCACTTTACATTGCAGATATGTACCGTGGTTTGATTCAGCATGGAGAATATTTGACGCCTTATTTGCGGGAGCAAACAATTGGTAGAGGGCTGGAAATGCCCGTGCATTTGGGTAGGATTTGGAGAATAGTGCCAAAAGGAAAAAATGCTTTAGCTCAACCCAAGCTTTCAAAAGCTAGCAACGATGAATTGATCGCATTTCTTTCAAATAGGGATGGCTGGTATAGAGATATGGCCCAGAGACTCTTGGTGGAGCAGAATGACAAGTCTGTAAAAGAGAAGTTGATGCAGCTCGCTGCTGATTCAAAGTCCGTCGAACTAGGAAGATTTCATGCACTATGGACCTTGGAAGGTTTAAAACTGCTCTCAGCAGATTTCCTTCTGTCAATCTTCGAAAATTCTGATGGTTTGGTTCAAAGTACTGCTCTTAGGTTATTGGAACCATTTGCTATGGAGTCTGGTGCTATTAAAGGGAGACTTGCGGAGGCTATGGAAAAAGTAGTTGATTCTACCACTTCACAGGAAGCCCTGCAACTTTCGCTGAGTAGTTATGTGCTGGAGCCTTCTGAAGATGAACATGTGCTTTCGGTTATTTTCTCAAAGTATGGAGATGATCCATTAATTCGTGATGCGATGTTGAGTAGTTTGGGCGGAAGGGAATATGATTTCCTACAAAAGCTTTGGGCATCAGAAGAGTGGAAGGTGAAAGAGCAGACCAAAGAGATTTTTCTTGAAACACTAGCTAGTGCAATCGTTAAAAATGGAGATCAAAAAGAAGTAAAAGGGTTATTGACCTTGGCAGACGAGAAAGAGTTAGGCTGGAAGGAAAATATTCTCATTTCTGGAATGTCCATTCAGGCAGCCAACCTGAAAGATCGGAAACCTATTCCTTTGACTTCAGAGCCAGCACTTTTCAAAAGAACTGATCTGCCTATCGATGAAAATCGTGTGGATATGCTGAAGCGATTGTTTACTTGGCCTGGCTATACGCCTTCAGAAGTGAAGCTTGTTGCTAATCAGTTGGATGAGAAGGCAATGAAGCAATTTGCTGACGGTCGGCAGAAATTTCTGGTGACTTGCGCAGGATGCCATGGTTCAGATGGAGCAGGAGCTCCGAGGATGGGACCTCCTTTAGTAGGATCTGAATGGGTTTTGGGCAACGAGGGCAGGTTAGCGATGATTTTACTTCATGGCTTAGAAGGTCCGGTGGAAGTATCCGGAAAAACCTATGATGCTCCGGATATTCTCCCGGTTATGCCTGCACATTCTACCATGGACGATGGAAGTATTGCGGCGATTTTGACTTATATTAGAAATGAGTGGGGCAACCAAGCTTCACCGATTTCTGGCCGTACTATTGGCAAAACTCGGGTGTCAACTCAAGGAAGAGTTTACCCTTGGAAAGCGGCCGAATTAGATGAGTACATAGAGTCATTGCCTCCTGTGGAAGCCCCAAAACCATAAGCTATGAACAGTTCTAAACCCAGTCTATCGAGCTACAATTCAGACCGAAGGTATTACATAAAGACAGCTGGGCTTGGAGTAATGGCAATGACTTTTCCCCTGCCTTTAATTCCTGATTTTCTGCGAAATGTACCCATGGGAATTGTAGTACATTCTTATGCTGCGAGATGGCATTCGGATACACCAAGCGAGAACTATCCAGGCTTTGAGAATGCCCTCAGTTTAATCGAGCATTGTAAGGAAATAGGAGCGGGCGGTGTGCAGACATTGGTCAATGGTTGGTCTTCAGATTTTGCCAAAAAAGTAAGAGATGCGAGGGAAAAGACAGGATTGTATATGGAGGGAAGCATTTCTTTGCCAAAGTCAAAAGATGAGATCGCTAAGTTTGAAGCAGAAGTTCTGGCAGCAAAAGAGGCAGGGGCTACGGTTTTGCGAACGGCCTGCCTGAGTGGAAGACGCTATGTTACTTTCAAAACCTTAGGTGATTACGAGGCATTTCGGACAAAAGCGATTGAATCGATTGAACTAGCCGAGCCCATTGTGCGAAAGCATAACATGAAGCTGGCAGTAGAGAATCATAAAGATTGGACAGCAAAGGAGCTGGAAGCAATCATCAAAAAGCTGGGGAGCGAGTGGGTAGGTGTGACTTTGGATTTCGGAAATAATCTTTCATTTATGGAAAATCCAATGGAAGTGATCGAGACCTTAGCGCCTTATGCCTTTTCTACTCATGTGAAAGATATGGGTGTGAAAAACTACCCTGAGGGATTTCTGCTTTCCGAAGTGCCATTAGGTGAAGGAATTGTTGATTTGAAATCTGCAGTTGAACTTTGTAAAAAGTATAATCCTGAGATCAACTTTAGTCTGGAGATGATCACTCGTGATCCGCTGGAAATCCCTGTAATGAAAGATAGCTATTGGGCTACATTCGATCATTTGTCAGGATTGGATGTGTATAGAATGGAGCGATTGATGGAAGAAAATCAATTCAAAGGTGAGTTGCCGCATGTGACAGGTCTGAGTAAGGAAGAGCAACTAGCTTATGAAGAGAAGAATGTATTGGCTTGTCTGGAATATAGTCGAATCTTATTAGGATAATTTTGTCAGAAATGAGAAAAATAGAGATAAATCAGAAAAAACTCTTCACCAGCCGAAAAATGGTATTACTAGAAGAGGGTTTTACATATACAGAAAATGGGATCTTTAATCAGTTTATTGAAGCTGAAATTCCATATGAAGAATTGCAAACCAACACAATTTACAAACATTCTCAAATCCCTATTTTTTGGTTATTAATGACTGGAATGTCCGGGTTTTTTTTCTTTGTATTATTTTTTTCAAAAATCACAATACCTGAAACAAAAGCTGATTGGAGTATTATTATTGGATTTGGAATAGCAACTACAGCTTTTTCTTTTCTTTCCTTTATGAATTGGGTAAATGAAGTTTATATTTCGACAGCGAAGGCCACTTTTATACTTTTTAGAACAAAGGCCAACCAAAATGAGGTTGACTCATTTATTAAAGAATTGAAATTGTTGGCAAGATGCTATGTGAAAGAAAAATATTTAAATTCTTTAAAGGGAGACTTTGAATTAAGAACAACGCGAGTTGAATGGCTCTATGAAACAGGTTTTATATCTAAGGATGAATTTGAAGAGTTACAAGGCAAAAGTAACAAATAGTAAAGTGCTAACTTTATAAAAACAATAATAAATAGCGTTAGGTTTTTTTAATTGATTACTTAGTCTCAAACATATTAACCTTAAACTCATGTCTAATAAATTACCTGGAATCAAACTTTTTGATCTAACAGGAAAAGCAGCAATCATCACAGGAGGCTCCAAAGGACTCGGTCTAGCTATGGCCGAAGGGCTAGCTTCTGCCGGCGCAAATGTGATGCTGGTCAGTAGAACACTCAAAGAAGGAGAGGAATCTGCCAAGAGAATTGCCAAACTTTACAGTGTGAAGGCAATTGCTTTTGAAGCGGATGTGGTGAACAAAGAGCAGACAGAAGCGATGGCAAAAGCTGCTTTCGATGCTTTTGGAAGGATAGATGTCTTGATTAACTCCGCTGGAATCAATATTCGAGGTGCAATAGATGAATTAACCTTAGAAGATTTTCAGAAAGTGATGGACATCAATGTCACTGGAACCTGGCTTTGCTGTAGGGCTGTAACACCTTACATGAAAGAGGTGAAAAGTGGCAGTATCATTAATTTGGCAAGTACTTTAGGCCTGGTTGGCCTTTCCAATCGTACTCCATATACTTCCAGCAAAGGTGCTGTGGTTCAGATGACACGGGCGCTAGGATTGGAGTTTGCCCCATTCAATATCAATGTGAATGCAATCTGTCCAGGGCCATTTTTGACAGAAATGAATCTGCCAATTGCAGAAACGGAAGAAGGAAAGAAATTTATCGTTGGTGCTACAGCACTTGGAAGATGGGGGAGATTGGAAGAAATCCAAGGCGCTGCCATCTATCTGGCTTCAGATGCTGGAAGCTATATGGTGGGATCCATGCTCACTGTGGATGGGGGATGGACGGCGAGGTGAGTTATCTTGATCTGACGAAATGATTTTGCACCACTTTATCTAAAAATCGGGTTGATTTGATGCATTCAAAGACCAAGCGTTTGGGTAAATCTGTAAACATGGGAATGCCTGACCCCAGTAATACAGGAATGGTGGTAATGATCATTTCGTCAATTAGATCCTCTTTTAGAAAGCTTTGAATAGTTTTTCCTCCATCGATGTAAAGCTGTTGATATCCTTTACCATGGATTTCGTCAAGTACTTCTGTGATACTGCCTTTGACAAGAAAGGCTTTGTCTTCTAATCTTTCTGGTATCTCTGTCAGGGAATTACTCCAGACGAAAACAGGTTTATTGTAAAACCACTCTCCTTCAAAGCCCGCTACCACCTCAAAGGTATTTCTTCCCATCAGTAATGCGTCGATGCGGGAGGTAAAGTCATTAAAACCAGTATCGATTTGATCAATTTCCGGAAAAGTAGATAGCCAGTCCAACTCATCGTTTTTTCCTGCAATGAGTCCATCAAGACTGGTGGCTATAAATACGCTGTTTTTCATATTAATCTTTTTTGGAAAAAAGGTGGAGTCAAAATTACCACAAGTCTTTTATCCTTGGGCACTTTTGTTTTTAAGTAGGTCGAGAGATTTCAAAGCATGGACTTTATACCATCCTATTTCACAGGATTCTATGTATTGCTCCAAATCCTCAAAAGTATTTGCACCATCAGTTTTAGCATAAGCAAGTGTCAAATCACCCATTTTTCTAGCCCAAAACTTATGTCTTTTATTCATAGATCGAACGGTCTCCACTGGATCTCCCAACTTTTCAGGGAATCCATATTCATCAATGATTGATTGAATCACTGAGTAGTGTTTTTTATCTAAATCAGTTTCAGTTTCGGAGAGAACATCCATGTAATCGTTGAGAATGTGCAACTTGGAAATTGGATCTGCATGATGGTGGTTTTTTAGCGCCAGCTCACCCCATTTCTTAGCAACATCATAATTTGTAAGAATGCAATTGCTTCTAATCAATAGATTAATAGCTAGAAAATATATGGGAGGGTAGTCATCCGGAGCCATTTTTTCAACCACCATTTCAAAATGGGATATAGCTTGTTTATGTTGCTCCGACATGCAGTAAATGTGGGCTATTTGATTGTGTTGCTTTATATAGAGGACATCTTCATCATAAGAATCCCGAACTTTCTCAATGTATTCATCGATCAATTCTATTTTAGCTTCTGCTCCAGAGCCTGCTAGATCTCTGTATAATTTGAGCATAATCTCCGCTGGAAAAAAATCTCTTTGGAGTTGTTCTCGGTTCATTTAGGCAGAATTACTTTTTCGACAAATATATCTCTGGGATAGGGGCCTCTGGGGATTCCTGCATCCAATAGATATTGATAATCCACCATCTTTCCCCATCGTTTAGGAGTTGAATGCTGTTGATTCCTCTTGCGAAGGGTTTATCCATTGATTCATGGTTGAAGGAGTCATACGTACTAAAAATCTGTGTAATATTCCCAAAAGTGTCCTCTGTTCGGTGCGTTTCTTTCTCAAAGAAACCTATATCAACCAGCATTTTTGCTGCTCTGTCAATGTAATCTTGAGGTGACAAAAAAGTAGCGCCAATCACCCCCGCCTGGTTTTTTCCCGTTGGGATCAACTTTGCATCTGGATGGAATAAGTAGTTGAACAGCTCCCAATTTCGCTCTTCACCTTTTTTGCCAGAAATCACCCCATACAGTGTTTCAATTGTGCTGTCAAGTGTCTGAACTTTACTCAGATACTTGTCGTCTAAGGATTGGGCATTCATATTCATCGCAAAAATGAAGAATGCAGTTAAAAAGAGTCCTGTTTTTTTCATGTTAAGTATGTCTAAATAAAAATTACCAGCTTCCGCCACCACCACCACCGAAGCCACCTCCAGATGAACCACCACCACCAGAACCTCCAGAGCTAGATGGGGAACTGACCATGGTGGATTGGGTGGATTTGATGGAATTGTTGAAAGATTTCGAGAAATGATTCATCGTCATCATCCTTCCTGTGGAAGAATAATACCAGGTCGGTGGTTGGAGGTTTAGTCCATCGAATTTTTTGGCCCATTTGTCAAACATCCCAAAAGCTAGGGCGTAGCTCATCGTAGTTTCGAAATAGGTGGGATCTTCCTGCAGTAGCATTTTGAGTTTGTTTTCCTCAGCTACTTTGATGAACTGCTTAAAGCCTTTCAACTCGGAAAGAATCATAGATCCTTCTTTGTTCTTTTTGATCAAAAACTGGCTCATGATCAGAAGGAATATACCTGAAACACCCGTTACAATGGCTGCAAGAATTCCCCAGAAAAACAAGAAAGTAGGGACTAGAATGATCATTGATAGTATCAATCCGAAAATGGTGTAATTCTTTATTTTACGGGATTTGTTGACGTAATATAGTTGGGCAGCATCTTTCAAACTCCCATTTGCGGTACTCATAGTGGTGTAGAATTTTTCCTTGAGACTGCTGACGAGAACTTCTGTTTTGCTGGCAAAGAGACCATTGAATAGTTGGCGCTGATATAATGGAGCGTCCGCTTCGATTTCTTTCAATTTGATGAGCTTAGTATCATCTTTGGCAAACCAGCCTTTTTCATCAATTTCTTCGATAGTTAAAAAACCTTTGGAAGCCCAAAATGGAATCAAAGAGATAAGATCAACAGTATCTCCAGAGTCATCGATCAAGAAACCTACCATAGCAGGGTCCATGCCTGGAGGAGGGTAGTAGCTCGTGGTGGTTGTTACATGATCGTCTTTCCCATGCTTTTTCCAGATGGAATAAAAGGCAAAATAAACAAATGGAAGAATCAGAGTCCAGCCGAAGTCTGTCCAGAAAGGCCAGAGTGGCTTGATTTCTTTAACGCTTCCCAGTGGTAATTTCAGCAAAACTGTAACGGCTTCTCCTCCCGAGGATACTACGCCTTCTTTGCTGTTACCCGAGTAGACTCCATTAGCATAGCTGGTCTCAAAATCATCAGTGGGAACATTCGATCCTACGGTACCTGAATACAAGAAATAATCATCTTGCTGAAGAGTTACTCCATTAGGAAGGTGAACCTGAAAGGCTATTTTATTAAATGGAGCATACCAATCACTCGGCTTGATATTCCAATAGAATTGGATTGCTTCGGATTCAAAGAGGAAAGCATTCTCAACTTTATACCTGATTTCATATTGCTGCGGACCTTCCAGTGTCACATTCGCATCACCGATTTTAATCCGGGCATTATCAGAATATTTTTGTCCAAATGCCGAAGGCGCATCAAATTTGTATCCAGGGACCTCGATTTTACTAAGTTTCAATTGGCGTTTAACTTGCTGTCCTTCTTCGTTTTGTAAGTCATAAGCCAGCTGAATATCCCTATAGATCCCGTGTTTTGGCACTTCGAAATTAAGGTTGTATTTCTCCACCACATCGAAGTATCCTTCTTCATGAATTGTAATGTCAACAGTATAGGAAGTGACAGTAAAGTCTTGCGAGTAGACTTCTAGCTGCGCAAAAAAAAGGAGAAATAGAAAGGCGATTTTTTTCATACTAGTGCTCATGAACTTGTAAAAACCCCAAAGAAAATGGGAAGGAAAGTTGATCTCTAATCAATGAATTGGCGTTCCTTCAATTGTGAAAATCTATTGCCAATAACATAAATACCAAGCTACAATCTGCATTTTGGTGTGCATCGGCCCCCCAGCCCAAAGAAAGCAATGCAACTTGAATGATTGAGAGAACTAATGTTTAATTAAAACTCACTTTGACATTCTCTCGGCTTTCTGGCTCAGCTTCGAAATAATCATAATGCTTGTAATTGAACATTCCGGCGAAAAGGACACCTGGGAAGCTTTCACCATAGGTATTATTTTCGCGTACTGTGCCATTGTAATATCTTCGGGATCTTTCAAGATTTTCTTCTATCTCATTGAGTTTATCCTGTAGCTGTAGGAAGTTGGTATTGGCTTTCAAATCAGGATAAGCTTCACTCAAAGCAAAGATGCTTCTTAGTGTTTTTTGAAGCTGATTTTCAGCTTGTATTTGTTGGTTGATATCATCTGAAGGTACTGCCATAGCTGAATTTCTAGCTTGGATTACTGCCTCCAAGGTTTCCTTTTCATGGCTGGCATAACCTTTCACTGTTTCTACCAGATTTGGAATCAAATCATATCTTCTTTTGAGAGCGACGTCAATATTGCTCCAGGCATCTTTAACAGTGTTTTTGTTTTTCACAAAACTGTTGAAGATACCGACCAGAAAAACGCCAATCAAAAGCGCTATTCCAATAATAATAAGTAGAGTTACCATGTTGGGGTTGTTTTAAAATAAATGACTGTGAACCTGATAGGAGAAATAAATCAGTTTATTTAGAACCAATTAATTAACAAATTCAAAATACCACCTTTTATTTAAAACTCAAGAAAATCAGCAAATTCAAAGTGTAGTAAAAATGACTAAAAACTTGATTTAAATCGGTTTTGAGCGAATAGATAAATTGAATTTCATTGTTTCATATTCGACTGATAATTTCAATGGAAGAATGAAACGGCCATAGAGTTTATCAATGAGATTTTTAATTACATAAGCAAATCTTTTGTTAAATTAGCTTTCAGAATTTCAAAAAGTAAAAACACTCTTAATATTATGGATAAACACAATAACCCACATCAATCACCTGGAGACCCTGCTTGGGAGGTGAATGATAATCAAGCAAAATGTCCTTTTACCCAAGGTTCAGTGAATAAAACAGCCGGTGGCGGGACAAGAAATCATGATTGGTGGCCAAACCAATTGAATTTGAATATTCTGCGCCAGCACTCTTCGAAGTCAGATCCAATGGATAAGGATTTCAATTATGCTGAGGAGTTTAAATCATTGGATTTAGCTGCTGTCAAAAAGGATCTTGCTGATTTAATGACAGATTCTCAAGATTGGTGGCCAGCAGATTTTGGGCATTATGGTCCATTTTTTATCAGAATGGCTTGGCACAGTGCCGGTACGTATAGAATCGCCGATGGACGTGGTGGCGGAGGATCTGGATCCCAGCGTTTTGCACCATTGAATAGCTGGCCTGATAATGCGAATTTGGATAAGGCTCGTTTGCTACTTTGGCCAATCAAGCAGAAATATGGAAGAAAACTTTCTTGGGCAGATTTATTAATCCTTACGGGTAATGTGGCACTAGAAACAATGGGCTTCAAAACCTTCGGATTTGGTGGAGGTCGCCCAGATATTTGGGAGCCAGAAGAGGATATTTACTGGGGATCTGAAGGAGAATGGCTAGGAGATAAGGAAAGATATAGCGGAGATAGAGAATTGGAAAATCCTCTAGGTGCTTCTCACATGGGGTTGATTTACGTGAATCCTGAAGGTCCAGAAGGAAGACCAGATCCAATTGGAGCAGCTCATGACATTCGTGAGACCTTTGGCCGAATGGCTATGAATGATGAGGAAACTGTTGCTTTGATAGCTGGTGGTCACACTTTTGGTAAGACGCACGGCGCTGCAGATCCAGTTCAGTATGTGAGTGCTGAGCCAGAAGGAGCTAGTATCGAAGAAATGGGATTAGGTTGGAAAAACTCCTATGGAACAGGTAATGCAGGCGATACCATCACGAGTGGTATTGAAGTAACTTGGACTTCTACTCCAACAAAATGGAGCAACAGCTATTTTGACAATCTTTTTAAATACGATTGGGAACTTACAAAAAGCCCAGCGGGAGCTCATCAGTGGACTCCTAAAAATGGTGGCGGAGCTGGAACAGTGCCTGATGCGCATGATCCATCTAAGTCTCATGCCCCAGCTATGTTGACTACAGATATAGCGTTGAAGGAAGATCCAGCTTACGAGAAAATTTCAAGGAAATTTTATGAAAACCCAGCCGAATTTGCAGATGCTTTTGCAAGAGCTTGGTTCAAATTGACACATAGAGATATGGGTCCAATTGAGCGTTATTTGGGTCCAGAAGTTCCTACTGAAGAACTGATCTGGCAAGATCCGATTCCTGCTGTCAATCACGAATTGGTGAATGATGCAGATGTTGCTTCTTTGAAAGCGAAAGTATTGGATTCAGGTCTTTCCGTTTCTGAATTGGTTTCTACAGCATGGTCTTCGGCTTCTACTTTCCGTGGATCAGATATGCGTGGTGGTGCAAATGGAGCAAGAATTCGACTTTCTCCACAAAAATACTGGGAGGTGAACAACCCTTCTCAGCTAAGCAAAGTGCTAGATAAATTGGAAACTATCCAGAAGGAATTTAACGAAGCTCAATCCGGTGGAAAGCAGATTTCGTTAGCTGATCTAATCGTTTTGGCTGGATGTGCAGGAGTAGAGAAAGCAGCTAAAGATGCGGGAAGTGATGTCACTGTTCCATTTACTCCAGGAAGAGCAGATGCCTCTCAAGCTCAGACTGATGTAGGATCTTTCGCAGCGATGGAGCCAGCAGCAGATGGTTTCCGAAATTTCTACAAGCCAAAGCACCGCGCTTCAGCAGAAGAAATGCTGATAGATAGAGCGCAACTTCTTAAGCTTACGCCGCCTGAGATGACTGTACTTGTTGGAGGTTTGAGAGTGTTGGGTACGAATTATGATAATTCTAAGCATGGTGTGTTCACAGCAACTCCTGGTGCCTTAACCAATGACTTCTTTGTCAATGTGCTCGATTTGGGTACTACATGGAAAGCTGCAGACAAGGGACAACATGCATTTATAGGAACAGATCGCAAGACTGGACAAGTAAAATGGACAGGTACGCGCGCTGATTTGATCTTCGGGTCTAATTCTGAGCTTCGTGCGATGTCAGAAGTGTACGCATGTGCTGATTCTAAGGAAAAATTCCTGAAGGATTTTGTTGCAGCGTGGGACAAAGTGATGATGCTGGATCGTTACGACCTGGCTTAAGCTTAGTTAGTATTACTATAGATTTGAAAAGGTGGTCTGGAAACGGATCACCTTTTTTGTTGTAACCGCGGTGGACACTGAGTTTTTCGCAGAGGACACAAATAAAAAAATGATTTTTTAGCCACAAAGAGCACGAAGATTCGCAAAGGTTACATTTTATACTTCTGCTATTTTTAGGTTGAGTGCTTCGCAGAGCTAGCTAGCCCGAAACCTTTCAAAGTAGCTGGTAATCAAATTTAGTTCTGTGAGATATTTTTCTCCCATCGGGACAGTTGGTTGGTAGTTGATTGTCACCAGGTTGGGTTTCTTCGTTCCAGAGGAACGTGTGGTATCAATTCTTGACCAGTCGTTCCTACGGAACGAGCCTCCTTGAGAATATTTTCTTGCTACCGGTCAAGGGTTCCTATGGAACTGGATTCACTAGAGATCTATTATTTCTATTCAAGAGCTTAAAGCCATTTCTTATGTAGGCTGTTTTAATTACTAAGCTTCTTCGAAAAGTCCGGCTTGTGTAAGCGCTTGGCTTCATCCACATCAATATACTCCTCCAATTCTTTCATAGAAATCACCGTGAACTCATTCACTTTTAGGTATTCCAAATATTCCTTGAAAAGTTCAGGAGGAGTATTCACCCAAGGATGTTCGATGTCTGGAACTCCGTGAATTGTCAGAATAACGATCTTTCCATCTTTGGCTTGATCAAAGGCACTCAAGATTTCGGCTTTGTTCGTTTCATCAGTCGCCCAACTTGGGATCAAATAAGGGTGATCACTCAAAGGATCGTACGCTCTGCTTCCTCCAGCTCGAGCGAAAACATAATCTTTTGCTTCTAAAAATTCCAATGCCTGTGAATTCAAGCCATATCCAGGGTAGGCAAAGTTGGTGAGTTTGGGAATTCCTAAAGAGTCACATTTATCCTCGATGTAGCTGAGTTGTTTATTAAATTCTGCTTGGGATAATTTGCTGACATTGGCGTGGGTATGGGTATGATTTGCCACTTCAAACCCCATTCTATCCAATTCCTGAATTTGACGCCAATTCATATACAAAGCGCTATCGGCATAATTCGGCTGGAACTCGCAGACAAAGAAAGTCCCGCCAAAATCGTATTCCTGCAGCAAAGGAGCTACAACTGAATACTGGCTAGCCGGAGCATCATCGAAAGTCAAAACGACCAGTTTGTCAGGGATTGGGTTTTTTAGGATTTGGGCGTGAAGAATTAGTGGAAAAAGGAGAAGATAAAGGGTAAGTCTATTTTTCATACGAGGTAGCAGAGGTGTCGTGGGAAGGATTGCTGTATCATTTTTTTATAAGGAAATAGATTTTGTTACCTAGTTCTTGCCACCATGGACTGTCAAAAAAGTAAAGTTCAAGCGTGTTTTCTAGGATTATCAACAGTCCAAATGTGAGCAATGTGGTGTTGAATTTACCATGTACAACTCGGTCCCAAAGGATACTGATAACAATGAATGTATCTGCCAATACAAACCCAAACCAAAACGCGGGATCAGATACATTCGGAAAAAAATGTCTAAATCGAAACCAACCCGGCCAAATCAAAACAAGTGTAGCCAGTAGCATAAAATTTCTGTGAATGGCAGGCGACTTTCTATTTGCGATTCCAGAGATCACCAAGCCTCCAAAAATCAACCCTGAAAATAAGATGCCAACTAATGAAGAGGTAGCAGTTTGTCCTAAACCTTCTGCAAGTTCACGTTCTACTTGATGCATTCCGGTGGGCAACAAAGTGACGACAATACTCAGTGCGATTAGTAATCCAATAATCCCTAATTGCTTATGAATCTTTAGATTTTTGCTTCGAATGAGTAAGACCTGTAATAAATACAGGCTTACCCAGCACATAGCTAATGCACCATGGATATAGATTAAAGGGGGCGCAATAAATGTATTTCGACTTACAGGTATTATAAACGTAGTGGAGAATCCTACCAAAACAGCAAACAAACCAACAAAACCCATGATTAGGTACAATTGACTAGGTGGAGATTTCGTTTGCCTGATCATGATTAAATAAGGTTAGCTCCAATTAAGATAGAGAATTTCAACCCACCACCAGCGTAATCAGATAAATCACACTTATCGCCGTCACCGACATGATCAGCGTTCCCAAACTGTGCGTTTTATTACCTTGCTTGATGGATAATCCGGAGAGTTGAGTTACTGCCCAAAAGAAGCTGTCATTGGCATGGGAGATCGCCATAGCACCGGCTCCTGTAGCCAAAACTGCGAATACGCGCATTGTTTCTGAGTCTAATCCAAGAGAACCAAGAAGAGGAGCAATAATCGAAGCGGTAGTAATCATCGCAACAGTAGATGATCCTTGAGCAGTTTTCAGCGCGAAAGCTATCAAAAATGGAAGAAAAATTCCCCAGCTTGCGCCACTCATACTGGAGCTGACCAGATCACCGATTCCTGAGTTTTGCAGCATTTTTCCAAAAACTCCTCCTGCCCCCGTAATCAGAATCACAGGCGCTGCGATCAGAATTGCTTCTCCGATCCAGCCGGATGAGGAAAGTAACTTCGCATCGAATTTCTTTGGCAGAGTGAAAGCCATGAAAGAACCCAATAGCAATGCGATGACTGGACTTCCTGCGAATTGAATAAAAGTGTAAAAACCACCCTCTCCAAAAGGTTTGGTTGGATACTTGGCGATGGAAGCGATTATAATAAGAATTAGAGGGACGATGATGGGTAGGAATGATGCAAAAGCTGAGGGTCTTTCTTTCTTATCAATTTCCTCAGTTTTAACAGCCATTTTTGGAACCAAAGGAATTTTGTAAGCTACCTTTTTGACAAAAATGTAAGAAGGAATCAAGGCGGTTAAACTTACAATCAATCCATAGAAAATGATCATTCCCAAGTCTGCTTCATAAATTCCGGCGGTAGCGATTGGTCCTGGAGTAGGAGGGACTAAGGAGTGCGACGCGGTGGCTCCAAGCGCTAAAGCAATGGTAGTGGCAGCATAAGGAACCTTTCCTTTCAGAGACAGCGACTTGCTGATAGGGTTCATCATGATGAAAGTGCTGTCGCCAAAAACTGGAATCGAGAGTATATATCCAGATATCATCATGGCAACTGTGATCGATTTTTCTCCGATCCAAGAGAGGATTTTCTCTGCAATAACAATTGCTCCTCCGGTTTTTTCCAAAAAAGTCCCCATCATCACACCGAGCAAGATGAGTAAGCCTATACTTCCTAAAACCCCTCCAAACCCCTCAGAAATGGATTGTAGGATTAATTCTCCGGGCATTCCAGCTAATAATCCGTAAAGGATAGCACCGCAAAAAAGTGCAAGAAAAGGATGGATGTCGAATTTGACGATGGCAATTAGAATCAGTGCCAAGGCAAAAAGGATAATCAATAAGGTGAGCATTATAGGTTAGGTTGGGTTTGAAAAAAACTAGTACCACGTGTTGCTACTGGCTTCAACCTAAAAATTAGGCAAAAAAAAGGAATAATAAAGCTTCATGCTTTATTAGCTTTCTAATTGTTTGTTGAGTGGCGTACTTGCCTTTTAATATTTGGTATTTTAGCTAAATCAAATTTCAAACACCCATCAAAACCTCTTTACATGCGTAAATTATCAGTTTTTAACCTGCTGCTTCTTCTTATACTGGTAGCTTCATGCAATTCTGCCCCGAAAAAAGCTGGAAGCTATATGATATTGCCAAGTCCTGCTTCGATGGAAATAACTGGCATTTCTTCAGTTGCTGCTACTGAAATTGAGGCCTTTGTCAAACAGGCTAAATCAGATTTCATTGCGGGTAAATCGCTCGCAGGCACAAGTGAAGTTTCCCTAAGTTTAGAGACCACTTCAGGATTGAAACCTGAGGCCTACACGCTGGAGATTACTGAGGCACACGTCGAAATCAAAGCGGCGACCAAAGTTGGACTTTGGTACGGATTAATCACACTCGGCCAATTAGTGCAAGATGCGCTGGACCAAGATGCGGCTTTGCCTTTGATCTCAATAAAAGATGAGCCAGCGCTGAATTATCGGGCGGTTCAGCTAGACGTGAAGCATCATTTGGAAAAGAAGGACTATTACTATGAATTGATGGATCGCTTGGCTGAACTGAAAATCAATGGGATAATCCTGGAAATCGAGGATAAGCTGGCTTATGAGAAGCAACCCAAAGTTGGCTCTTCTGATGCTTGGTCTATAGAAGAATGGAAAAAGCTGAGTGATCATGCCATGGCTAGAAATATCCGGATTTCTCCTTTGGTGCAGGGTCTGGGACATGCATCATTCATTCTAAAGCATGAGGAATATAAAGATCTACGGGATGATCCTGAAAGTGATTGGGCATTCAATCCACTGGACGATCGAACCTATGAAGTGCAGTTTGATTTGTATTCCGATGCGCTTGAAGCTTTTCCTCATGCGCAATACCTACATGTGGGCGGCGATGAAGTTCATACTACAGGAAGAGGAAGTGGGAAATCCCCGCTTGAGTTGCAGTTGACTTGGCTGAATAGGGTGAGTGAATACGCGGAAAACAAGGGCTTGACTCCGATTTTCTGGGATGATATGCCTCTGAAAAATGCAGGTGTGTACAATTCTATATTTAATAGAGACCTTACGGATGCGCAGATAGATAGTATCTGGACGGTGAACGAACCCAATCTGAATACTTATGTAGATATGTTTCCTAAAAACTGTGTGTACATGCGCTGGAATTACAGCATGCCGGAAACTATCGGGAATAATCGCGCTATGAAGTGGTTTACTGATCATGGCTTCCAAGTGATGGGAGCGACTGCTGGTCAAACCCGCTGGAACCTGATGCCGCTAGAAGAAAGTAATACTGTGAATATTCGGGATTTCGCCTTGATCTCTATCGATAATAAAGCGGACGGTTTGCTTTTGACACTTTGGGATGATGATTCTCCACACTTCGAATTGTATCAAAGAGGGATTGCGATTTTTGCCGAATACACTTGGTCTGGACAGAAGAGAACTTCAGATGAATTACATGCAGCCTATCGGCAGCGAACATTTGGTGCGGAGTTGGCCTCTGAAGACTTTGCATTTATTAATGACCTCGAGGGTCCAGTGGCTTTTTGGAAAAATGCCCTTCTTGACGATAAAGATAGGAACCGCCTAAGAAAGATGGAAAATCCTATGCAAGATGCTGTTTTGGCTTTGCCTGAGGCAGGAAAGCCTGGCGCTTGGGCAGAAGCAAATGCTGATAAACTGGCAAAAGCAACCGAAAATCAGCAGGTGATAGAGTCGGTTCTGAATACAATATCTGCCTCAAAAGAAGCAGCGCTGAGAAATGCCTACAGACTTGATGTTTATGAGCAAGTGGCTAAAGTCACGCAATTCACCAATAAGTCTCTACTGCTTCTTGCAGAATGGGATTTGGCCAAGACTGATGAAGAAAGAGATGCTGCCAAAAAGAAACTACTCAATCTTGAAAATGAATGGAAGGAGCAGCTGGCAGAACTGCAAGCTGTTTATGGTAAAACCAGAGAGCTGAACAAACCTGACGATTACATTCTTGACCAGGATCACCACGTGCATTTGGCGAATCAGGCGATCAAGTTTTCTGATTGGCAATTCTACGTGGAGGAGCTTTTCCTTCAAAAAATTACGGAAGGGAATAGTTTGCAGATGACAGGTGATGTGGAGATTAAATAGGAGTTGGGGACCATCGAGGTTTTTTCAAACCTCGATGGTCTTTCTTTTTAACCACAAAGATCACAAAGGTTCGCTAAGAGTGAGGATTGTTGTCCTGCTTCTCCGGAAGCAGGACTTTTTGTTAGGTATAATAACGGCTTTTCCAAGGCTTGAATAGGAATACCGATCGTGCCGTTGGCACTCGTGATATTTCTTACATAACTATGACCCTGAATTTCGCTTCGCTGTATTCAGGGCTGCTATTGATAGTGCCGTTGGCACAAGAGTTTAGTGTTATTTATATGGATTCTTGCCAAAGGCAAGACCAGTAAAAGCCCAGAATGAAATTCTGGGTTACCAAATAAAAGTTACAAGAGTAGAGTGCCAAGGTCACGATCGATAGTATTTGACCACAAAGACCGCCAAGGTCCGCTTCATACAACATTATACTTCTCACTATTTTCCACTTAAAAATCACTCATTAAAAAATGGCTTCATTTCGTTGTGAATATTTTCGCGGAGAGATTTCAAACGAGTGGCATATTCCTCCAGTTTTTTCTCTTGATCGGTTTGCGGAATCCAAGGCTTTACTTTTTTCGGATTGCCATTTTCATCTACAGACACAAAAATGATAATACAATGCGTCTTTTTCTCAAACTCTTTGTGTCCAAAGTCTCTAGAATATACTTCCACCATGATGTGGATGCTCGAGCTTCCAGTGTAGATTACTGCACACTCTACTTTGATAACATCCCCGATGTTGATAGGCTTGTAAAATCGGATACCGCCGACATATACTGTTACGCAATAACTTTCTGACCAAGTTCTGGCGCAGGTGTAAGCCGCCTGATCAATCCATTTCATCACTACACCTCCATGTACTTTTCCCCCGAAATTGATGTCCGAAGGTTCGCTGATAAATTGAAATGAGGTTTTGTGTGAGGTATCCATAGGTCTGAAAGGTCTTATTTAGATGCTAAGCTAAGAGATATTTCGGTTTTTTATGGGGTAAGCTGGAGTTCCAGAATCGATTAGTTAGGATTTCGAAATGCGTACTAATTCCAAGTTTGAATGATTGATCAACAACGCCAACTTCAGGGATTATCAGCTTTTGGATCTTTTTTTAGTTACTAGATTCAATAAATGAGCTTAAGAAGATCCGCTTTTTTGGAGGTATAGCCTTACTACTGGCAGCGATTTTCAGAAGATCTTGATCTTTTTCTTTTGCAAAAACTAGTTGGAATAAATCGGAAACTGAAAGACTTTTCTCAGGTCGCTCAACCAACGTAAATTCATCTCCTACATTCACAATTCCTTCTTCCAAAATACTGAGATAAGTACCGCCAAAGCCGTGTTGAATAAATTGCTTGATGACTTGTTGCGTTCCGAACTTATGTCCGAATTTATAGCAGGGTTCACGGTATTGGGAAACCTGCACCAGCGTTTCCCCAACTTTGTAAATATCACCAAGGTAAACCTCATTTTCATCGAAATCTGAAACAGTCAGGTTTTCACCAAACATACCCCAAGACCAATCCAAATCTGGATAAAGCGCCTGCCAATAGGGATATTGTTCGGCCGAAAAGATATAGCAAGCTTTATAATATCCGCCATGATTTAATCTGTTTGAGATCTCATCATTTATGACATCATTTTTTGTCAAATAAATAGGCTTGGTTGTTGGCTTCTTGTAGATCCCAGTGGTTTCTTCCTTTCCATTCCAGATGAAGATGGTGGGTTTGCCAATATTGGTTGAGATGATTTTCATCCTAAAAATGGGTTAGTTGATTTCCAGACTAATATATCGTGATTTTATGGTAATTCTCAGGGTCTTCTATTTGACTTGCCTTTGGTGTTTTTTATGAATAAGGTGTTCCTATAACGTGAAAAACTAAATCAAATGAAATATGTGATGCTATTGCTACCAATAAACCGCGCTTCCAAAATATCCAACCAAATGTAGCGCCTGTTATTAAGTTACCGATCATAGTGACACCGATAGTAAAAGGCGTTAATTCCACGAAATTTTTGGATAATGGAAGGTGAATAAGTCCAAAAAAAAGTGCTGAGATTATGATGCCTGTCCAGATTGTTTTATCTGAAGGATTATCTACTTTTTTCCAAAACTGGATGACTGTAATTATCAATGACATCAATCCTAATCGAAACATTATTTCTTCGCTAATTCCCGCAGAAAATGATACTAGGGCATAAAATGGCTTTGAGGGACGTGACATTTTACTTGAAATTGGATAAAATTCACTTTGCAACTCAAAAAGGCCTAATAAGAATAGCGCTGCCAATGTTGCTAAAAGAATACTTGAAAAAACTGATTTCCAGCTTATTATTTCATTAATTGGATTCTTTGAAAAAATCCTTGCAATAACTGGCGCTCCCAAATTGGATCTTGAAGAAATCCATAAGCCAACAAAAACTAAAATAGCACCTAATACTAAACTGCTCAGTAAAACTGGAATTAAGTCATCAATAAGTGACTCGTTCAGATGCACCTCTGTATTTCCAGCCATCATATTCAGCCTTTTAACTTCTCTGCTAAAAGGAATATTCAATACAGACCCGATTATGAACAAAATTAATATGCTGATACTGACCTGCCAGCGATATTTTTTCTTTTCCTCCTGGTCCTGTAAGACAGATGCTGTAAGTAAGATTTTCAATTGATCGTTAGAGAATTATTAGTTAAGGCTAATGTTTTATATCACTTGCGGATTTACTTCCTTTTGAGCGATAGTACAAAATTCTATGTCAAAGACTCCAACCCAAGATAGCCTCTTTACCCCAAAATCTTATCAAACAACTGATGTGCTTGGAATTCTGCTTGAGCGGAAAGAGTTTTCTTTTCGGCCTTTAATTCTTTGGCCCATTCCAGGTATTTTTTGGAAATATCTTCTTTTGCTCCCAAAAAATGCATCAATGATTGCAAGGAAAGGTGATTGGAGTACCAAGGTTTCAAGTTGTTCTTCAACACTTCTATTTCCTGATGGATTCCTGTGATAAAAATGGAGTTGAACCCCATCTCAATTAGCGTATTTTCCAGCATGATGATGGTTCGCAATCCTTCAAAAGTGTCTTTCAAAGCCTTACTATCCATAGCACCCTTGTGGTCTAAATTAAAATACTCCAGCTCGTCCTGTATAATCTGATTGACTGCAGTGTGAATAGCCAAGGGCTTTATTCCTCTGCTAGCTGATTGGGCTTTATGGTGAAACTCATCCCAGCTTTTCAGCGTGCTTCCGACAATGAGATCAAAAGCATCGGTATATAACTTCTTCTTGTATTTATCCAAGTGGATTCTATATCCATTGTATTTGATTCCCAGCGCCTGCTCCCGATTATTCAGACTTTTCTCTGCCAATTTGAAATGATGGATTTTTCTGAGACTTCTCTTCATCTGCTTGAAATCCGAAAAAATATTAAAATTCAATCCTTCAATATCAAAGTGAACCTTGGCCATCAAATCTGCATAAAGCTCCATAAAGTCCATCTTTCCAAGAAGTTCTATTGCTTTCTTGGATTTGATTTGCTTTCCCAAAACCAAAAAAAGTGCTTTAGCTTCTTGGTGTTGAGTTTCGAAAAGCTGAAAGACAGGGGATACCTTTGCCTGCATAGATTAGGAGATTCTGACCAGTGTTGCGCCATAGCCCCACTGATCTTTTTGCGTATCCTGAAAGTACTTAATATTTTGATGTTGACTCAATCGCTTGTGAATTTCTTTACGAAGCACGCCATTTCCGATGCCGTGGATGAAGGTAATCTCGTCCATTCCCGAAGCGATAGCCTGATCCAGGTTTCTATCAAAGGTCTCCAGTTGCACACGAAGCATTTCCGAATTACTCATGCCCTTTGGGTCCGTCGCTAGCTTTTCTATATGCAAATCAATTGATCGGGAAGGTTTTACAGCTTTTGGAGTTTCAGATTTAGGTGTGATTTCTCCAAGTTCTTGATTTAGGGCACGGATATCCAGCTCTTTGGTAGTCTGCTCCAGTGCAAAAATGTATGCTGTTTTATCCAGTCGAGGTGCCTTGCTCAGGTGTTTGAAAAACTGTGTAGGCTTCATCTTCAGCTGACGCTCAAAAGCAGGAATTGCCTTTTCCAGCGTGTTGTGAATAGGGATAAAGCGTAGCAAAAATGCAGGCCACTCGTCCATTTCCTTTAAAAGCCTATCATCAAATTTCTTCGCTTCGCCAGGATTCAAAGTGGCGGCAAGTAAGGTTCGTTGGTTGGTTCCAAAAACTTCAGACGCATGCGCTAAGTAAGGCTGACGGCTGTCATTGATCAGGTATAGGCTCAGACTTTGGTCATTGATCGGAACAAAAGCGAGGTAGAGCCCCTGATCTTTTGGGCCGGAAATAGGCAAGGGCGTATCGATTTCTTTTTCCTCAACCGGCTTCTCACCAAAATGTTGCTTTTCGGTTTCGTGAATAAGAACCAGTTCTGATTTCAGGGCTGGAATGATGAATCCATCCTCTATCTCTATCTGCATTCTTCCACTAGAAGAAATTTTGCGGATGATTCCTTCTTCGTTTCCATGTAGTAATCTTACTCGGTCTCCGATATTCATTGATTCAAGGCTGATTTGTAGGTGTCGATTGCACGTTGCCTTGCAAATTTATGATCTACGATCGGTTTTGGGTACTTATCTGAGTTTATTTCAGGAATCCATTTTTTGATGTACTTCCAGTTCTTGTCAAATTTTTCCTGCTGGGAACTCGGATTGAACACTCGGAAATAAGGTTGGGCGTCTGTGCCTGTGCCTGCAGCCCATTGCCAGCCGCCATTATTAGAAGCCAATTCGTAATCCAGTAATTTCTCTGCGAAATAAGCTTCTCCCCATCTCCAGTCGATCAGGAGGTGTTTGGTGAGAAAGGAAGCTACGACCATCCGGACTCGATTGTGCATGTAGCCAGTGGTGTTCAATTCACGCATTCCGGCATCTACAATAGGATAGCCTGTTTTTCCTTCACACCAAGCTGCAAATTCTTCCTCGTTATTTCGCCAAGGAATCTGATCGTAGGCAGGTTTGAATGCTTTATCAACTACTTGGGGATTATATGCCAAAATCATCATATAAAACTCCCGCCAGATCAATTCATTTAAATAGGTAGCATTGAGTTCCTTGGCTTTTAGCGCAAGCTTTCGGATAGAGATAGTGCCAAAACGCAGGTGAATTCCCAATCTTGAAGTACCTTCTTTGGCAGGGAAATCCCTTGTTTCATCATAATGTGCGATGAGTTCTTCATCGGCAGTTTTGGATGGAATGGTAATGTCACTTTTCTCAAACCCAATGTCTTCCAACGTCATAAGCTTAATCGGATCAGTTTGAAGCAAGTTTCTCCAGTGCATCGGTTGGTAATCTTCTATCTTCTTCGGTTCAAACTTGCTAAGCCAAACTTTGCTGAAGGGAGTAAAGACTTTGTAGAATTCTCCTGAACCATTCAGGATTTCGCCCGGCTCAAATATGAGTTGGTCCTTGTATTGGTGAAAAGAAATGTCGTTCTGATTTAGAATCTTAGCTACTTTCTCATCCCGACTTTTTGCATAGGGCTCATAGTCACGATTTGTATGGACTGATTGGATATCATATTCTTGTAGCAGCTCTTTGTAAATGCGCTCAGGATCTCCGTGTTTGACTAGTAGGGAAGAACCTTTTTTAGACAAATCATCATGGATTTTGCTGATCTGATCGTGTATGAATTCCACTCTAGCGTCAGCCTTATTTTCTAACTTATCCAATATGTTTTTGTCAAAAATGAATAGTGGCAAGACGTTTTCACTCTCACTGAGGGCTTGAAATAATGCGTGGTTATCTTCTAACCTGAGGTCTCTTCTGAACCAAAAAATGCTTACTTTTTTCATCTGTCTTTTATTCATTTAATCTCTAAAAAGGAGAGATTGTTTAAAGTTCTCCTTCTTTCAATAGCTTAATCCTTCTTTCGCGACTTAGCGAGTCAAGCCTTTCTTCTATATTATCAAGTTCAATTTTTTCCCATTCCGTCTTATTTTCAAATTGATAGCGCAAAAAATCATCCTGATCGTTGATGATCAACTTCTCTTTTTTCTTTCGGGTGATTTTGCTGAACAACTCCGAAAAGGAATTAAAAGATACGCTTTGGGATACGGCAACACCATAAGTAGAGACGTTTTTGGAAAGAGAAAGCGAGGTAAAAGTATTGAAGTTGTTTCTGTTGAAAATCCTAATTCGGTACACCCCATCTTCGGTAAGCATGTATTCTGCCTGCCAATCTCCTATGATGGAAGAAGCACTGGCGTTTCCCTGATTATTGGTGAAACCACCATCTCTAGACACACGGAGGCGTCCATCGAGGAAAGTATAAGCTACGCTAAGTTGGAAAGTTTCCAATGCATTTTGATCCAAGCTAGCAACGTCCAAATCTACTTCTAGATTTTTGTCAACCTGTCCCAAAAAGCTGTTGAGTTGGGAAGAAAGCAATTGCCCCAAGCTTGATGAAATATTGGAAACACCTGAAAATTGACCTTCTGGGGAAAATGATCTCGTCATGATAACTGAGAAAACCTGTCGGTTCATTTCCTGTTCATCATTGGCAATCTTATTTTGGAAAGAAGAAATAGTAGTTTGGGTTTCACCACTGGATGGGAATTCGGAAAAGTCAAATCCAAAGCTGATGTCAGGGGAGAGTAATTCACCATCCAGGTTCAACAAGACCTTGACTGGATATCTTCGGCTTGCTGCGGAACTTTGGTTGGACTGCGTCACCGAACTTAGTACGAGAGGCTGTAGAGACACACTTTCGGTGTATTCGGCAGAGATATCCATAATTCCGCTGTATGGATCTCCGTACCAAGTGATCCTTCCTCCGGGTTTGATACTGAATTGCTTTTTCACGACATTATAGAGGGAGAAATTATACATCCCCTCCGTGATTTCGTAGGTGCCATTCAGCGTGAAATTCCCCTGCGTATCAACATTCATTGTCAAAACTCCTCGTCCTCGTCCGGATATTCCTTCTTCCGTTCGAGGATCGATTATTATCTCAGTGTAGGCGTCAGGGGTGATGTCAAGCACGAAATTCATTCGTACGTTTTCTATTTCCAATCTATTGATCTCCTCAGCGATTTGCTGAATCCGAACAGTATCCTGAATATTGATCATGTTAATAAAATCCTCCTGAGCCTGCGTGTTACTGCTGGTCAAGGGGATATAAATTCTAGTATTTGGCTGGCTGGTAGCTCGTGCATTGATATCTAGATTTGTAATAGTACCAACAGCTTCAAGCGTTCCCGAGACGTAGGCTGTTCCATAAAAAGTCTCATTGTCCCTATCCGTGGTATTCATCACCTGAAGGTTGTTGAGGTTGGCTCTGATGTCCAATCGGATGTTATTAAAGCCTTGATGATTTATGCCCCCGGTGAGAGTGGCTTGATTGCCAAAGAGATCTCTCATAGAAACCTGCTGAAGGCTGATCTGATTAGGTCTAAAAAGGATGTTTCCGTTGAGTAAATAGGTGGTTTTAAGATAGTTTACCGTTAGTCTGCCATTGTTCAATCTTCCTGTGCCTTCTACTTTTGGTGAAGCCATAGTTCCTCCCAGGTCTAATTTGCCGGAAATACTGCCTCCCATACCAGATAGATAATTGGATAAAAATGGCTCAAGAATCACCAGGCTAGCTTCATTTAATGAAGCCTGCATATTCAGTTCTTGATTTTCTGTGAGAATATACCCTCCTAGGTTTATCGTTTCTTTTCCCTGATTGACATTAGTCAGGGAAACTTGTAATCGCTCTAGATCCAGGTTGGCTTTTGCAGCCATATCACCTATTGGAAACTGATTTATGGCGAAGTCATTCAGACTTAATTCACCTTGCATCAATGGATTGTCTAAAAGTTGCTCGAAAGATAGAAGACCATTTGCAGTACCGTCGAAGTCCTGCGGGAATAGGGTGTTCAAAAGGTCAATATTCACATTGTTGACCAATAAATTCAATCTATCCTCAACCCTGTCACTAATTGTGCCTTGTAGAGAAATAGACTGGTTTTCATTGAATAACTTGAGACTGTCAACTTGAATTAATCCTGGTGTAATTGTGATGAGGTTCAGGGAATCAAATTTCCATTCCCTATCTAGTACTTTCACGGAGGACGGCTCAAAAGCCAGCTGCGTATTTTGGCTGGAGAATTTGGCTACGGCATTGACTCTTGCGGCACTTTGCGTAGAATCCTGGTCCAGGGTGAGATCAATATCCATTTCATTTTGATCCCAAATGGCTTCAAATCCAAAATTGGTAAACTGCAGTGATTTGCCCAGCGACTGAGTTTTTGAATAGACATAAAACGAAGCTAGAATGTCCGGGCTATTGATGATTTTTGAGGTATTAAAATCTATGTTAATATTTTGAGCGGTGTTCGTTTTATACTTCAGTGTGTCAATACTTGTAAAAAAGTTAAAAACAGTATTTTCTTCTGTTTGATAGAAAGCTCCTTCCAAAACCATGTTTTTAGAAATACTCAAATCAGGCTCCAAAAGCTGAACAATTGGGTTGATATTGATCAGCCGAAGGTTTAGATCGAGGTTGTAAATCTCAGAGAAATTGCGCTCAAGATCTGCTATGGGCTGTTCCTCATTTAGAATGATGGCTATGTACTGGCTTAAAAGAATGTCCAAATCTCGACCCATTTGCTCCAGATTAAACTGACCGGAGGCAGCTGCGACTAGGTAATCTGAATTAACGGACATGGTTCGAGTGCCTCCGGCAAAAAGAGATTGGAAATTAAAGCTTCCCACGTCCAAAAATCTATCCTCATAGCCGACTTTAATGTTTCTGAACCGTGCAATTCCCTGGATATCATCCAGTTCTATTCCTTTTACATCAATATCCAGATTTCCGCTAATGAAAGTTGCCTTTTCTGTCAAATTCAATCGATCTAGAAATGCAGTATCAATTTGTAAACTCATCCGAACTGAATCAGTTGATTCACGAAGATTTACCTCACCGTTTGCAATGATTTTGAAGTTCGGGTCCTTTACCGCCAGGTTGCCTCGGAAAAGGTCTTTCCCATAAGTAGCGTCCGTCTTGATGTTGGTGTATTGGTAGTTTTTGAATCCGAATTTGCTGATATCAGCATCCACATCCAGAAGCAAGTTAGCTATGGAACTACCAGTTGTGGTTATACGTCCTTTGAGGCTTACTTTTTGAAATAATTCCCTGTCTTCAGCGATGATTCCTAAGTCTAGATTTTGGGTTGTAACATTAGAAACGGTCGTTGGTAGCCCATCAGCCCTGTCGAAACTCACCCTACCAGTGATGTCACCAATTGAAGTTTTAAAATCACCGTTTGTATCAAAGCGATGCAAATAACCCGCAAAATCAGCTGTGAGCCGTACTGTATTGAACTTGTTGATTTCTTTGGCAATATTGGAAGGCAAGTAAGGGGCTAAATCTCTTGCTAAAATCGTGGAGTTCTTAAGTGATAAGTTGATATAAGTATCCTCTAGATCCGGTAACCCATCTAGTCTAAATGATCCGAAAATGGCTGTTTTTTCCCCAAGCCGAATCAGGAATTCTTCTGATCTAAGATCAGACACAGGTCCAGATACTTTTCCGGATAAATAGATTTCATCATCAATATCAGGAAGGGATGGAGCGAAAAGTTTTAAATCACCCAAGTCTAGCTTGGTCTCATCCAAGTTAGTAATGATGACTACTTCCTCTTCAAAATTGGAAAATGCTGCCGGGGTGGCGTATTCAAATCGGAGGAAGTTTTTGATATGACTATTTATTGACTTTAGGCTTAGTCTATCAAACTCCATGAATTCCGGACCATATTTCATATTGGTTTTGAGTTCCATGATCTCAAAACCCGAAGTCAACTCTGTCCCTGTTAGCATTTTAATGTCAGCTCCAATCTCAGGGCCTTCCAAGTAAAAGTTCGAAGCATTTAAGGTGATATCAGAAAAGCGTAGTCTATTGTAATCCAGACCTTTTGTGATCGCGTCGGTTATTTCATTGACAATAAATATTTGGGAATTTCTAAGCTCTACTGTATTGATCTTAAACTGAGTGGGTCCCGAACTAGAGCTGCGCGAACTAAATATAGTTGAAAGTTCTTCCACCCAAAGATTGATGTTCATGTCTGAATCACCTTCATGGGTGAGTAGGTGGAGTTGAGCAGTCTCCATCCGTACAGCATTGATAGTGGTGATTCCTGGAGGAATTAAGGAAAGAAACTCGAAATCTGCATTGATTTTTTTGGCACCTATCATCAAACTATCCCGGTGATCTCGGATGATGACGTCGTCTAGCTCGAGTGCATCCCACCAAGTGAGCCTGATTTGACCGATCTCTGTGTGGAAATCTGAATTATTATTCAGAATGCCTGTTACAGTGTTTATTACCTTATTTTGAACCCAAGTGATCTGTAAACTCAGGGCCACTACGATAAAAAACATGACTGATGAAAAGACGATCCAAAGTATTACCCGAAACGCTTTGTGCAAAAAATCCTTAACTTTCGCGTTCTTTTCCAATGGGTACCAACGATATCTTTATTCTAGCAATTGAATCCTCGTGTGACGAGACCTCTGCGGCTGTTATAGCTGATGGCAAAGTACTTAATAATATTGTCGCCACACAATCAGTTCACGAAAAATATGGGGGAGTAGTTCCGGAGCTTGCTTCGCGGGCTCATCAGGAAAATCTTATTCCAGTGGTTCAGGAGGCCATTTTATCCTCAGGAATTTCTAAGGATCAACTTTCAGCAGTAGCTTTCACCAGAGGTCCTGGTCTCATGGGGTCGCTATTGGTAGGAGTAAGCTTCGCTAAAGCATTTGCCTTTGCAAAGAAAATCCCCCTCATTGAAGTGAATCATATGAATGCGCATATTTTGGCTCATTTTATCGAGGATCCAAAACCAAACTTTCCATTTATCTGCCTGACAGTAAGTGGAGGACATACTCAGTTGGTTTTGGTGAAAAGTCACTTAGAAATGGAAGTGATAGGAGAGACGCAGGACGATGCTGTCGGAGAAGCTTTTGACAAAACAGCTAAGCTGCTAGGATTGCCTTATCCAGGAGGTCCACTTATTGACAAATATGCCAAGGAAGGGAACCCGAAAGCTTTTCAATTTCCTATCACCAGAATGCCAGAATTGAATTATTCCTTCAGTGGAATAAAGACGGCGGTCCTATATTTTCTTCGGGACCAATTAAAAGATAACCCGAAATTTATAGAAGAAAACCTGGCCGATCTTTGTGCCAGCATACAATATTCATTGGTAGAAATGCTCCTGATAAAGTTGAAAGCGGCGGTGAAGCAGTATGGGGTGAAGGAAGTAGCTATTGCTGGGGGAGTATCCGCTAACTCAGGTTTGAGGGATACATTGACTCAGTTGGCCGGGCAAAAAGGCTGGAACTTGTACATTCCAAAATTCGAATATTGTACAGACAACGCTGCCATGATTGCCATGGCAGCACATTATAAATACCTGAAAGGAGAATTTTCATCTATGGATGTAGCTCCTCTCGCAAAAATGAAAATCTAAGCATGGCTAAGGATAATAAGTTTGACAAAGTCATCAATATAAAAAACAGAAAGGCAAGTTTTCAGTTTGAATTTGTAGATACTTACGTGGCTGGAATGGTTTTGAAGGGAACCGAAATAAAGTCTATTAGGGAAGGGAAAGTATCCCTTACCGAGGCGTTTTGTATTTTCTTGGATGGAGAGCTTTATGTACGTCAGATGCATATTGCTCCATATTCTATGGCGGCGAGTTATAATCATGTGGCTATCCGGGACCGAAAGTTGCTTTTAAGCAAAAAAGAACTGGAAAAACTCGAAACTAAGTCACAGGAAAAAGGGCTGACTATCATTCCAGTTCGTATATTTATCAACGACCGAGGAATGGCGAAAATGGAAATTGCGCTAGGCCGAGGTAAAAAATCTCACGACAAACGACAGGACCTGAAGGAAAAAGATGCAAAAAGAGAAATCCAGCGAATGGCCTTTGATTGATGCTTTTGGGATCTGCAGGCAAACAATTCTTCCTCTTTACCGCAGGCCTACATTTGATTCCGCATTGGTCACACAGTTACTTTTTGGTGAATGCTATCAGACGATAGCGATGACTTCCGATCAGCAATGGTTCAAGATTTTGCATGAGGATACTGGGCTGGAAGGCTGGATTACCACCCATACGATCAAGGAAATTCCGGCAGCAGACTATTACAAATTCCTCAATGCGGACTTTCAGGTAGTCACCAGTCCAATTGCGGCCATTGAATATCTAGGCACCAATCTCTATTTACTTCCGGGCAGCAGGCTCCATTTCTCAGACTTAGAGCTTTTCAATTGGCAGGACCATATTGGTTTTACTGGCTCTGTTCGCAGTCATGCGATAAAAGCTGATAGATCCCAATTAATTGATGTGGCCGTGAAATATGTGAATGCACCGTACCAAGCAGGAGGGAGAAGCATTTTTGGATTAGATGAGCGACAAGGTTTTGAACTGATCTTTAACATTGCCGGCTATTCATGGAAGTCAGGAAAAATTCCAGGTAGAAAAATTGACCCGGAGCACGTTTTGCCAGGTGATTTATTTATTTTCAAGGAGTTAGAAAAAAAGCAAGTCAACTATGCCTTGTATCTTGGAGCTGAAGAAGTGTTTTGGATGGACAATCGAATAAAAGTGTCGGATCTGAGTGAATGGGAAGCCCATCTAAGGAGCAGCAAGGATAAACAGGTGGAGCTAGAAACTCGGTCAATTATAAATTAAACTATGGAAAAGCGGGTATTGGTATTGAATTTAGATCATTCTCCCGTTGCGGTAGTATCTCCGCAAAAAGCCATCGTCCTATTACTCTTGGAAAAGGCAAACTGCTTATCGGTTTATGATTTGCTTCAAATCAGGACAGTCAGCCGCAGTTTTGCATACCCTGCAGTGATCTGTCTCAATCACTATAAAAATATCCCATATCGTGGCGTACTCCTGAATCGCGTCAATCTGTTTAGAAGAGACCGTGGAGCGTGTCAATATTGTGGAAGTAAAAGGCAGCTGACTATAGATCATGTGGTTCCTCGTTCCAAAGGAGGAAAATCTAACTGGACCAATTTGACCACAGCTTGCCACCGATGCAATGTGCTCAAAGGTGATAAAAGTCCCGAGCAGGTTGGGCTCACAATAATTAAAAAGCCATTTAAACCTTCTTTAGCTTATTTTTTATCAGAATATGCCGAACGCCAAGCAGAGGAGTGGTTGCCTTTTTTGAATGGCAACTTAGTACAGTAAGCTTCGATTTCTGGCTAGAAAGGTATAATTAGGAAGTTTGCCCTTTTTCTGGCAAAATAATTGCCGTGTTCATACCATGCATCTTTCCATCATCCCTACGCTACTACTCGCATTTGTATTACAAACCAGCCAAGTCAAATTTGAACAGCTGATTGGTACTTGGCAATTGGTGCATTTCGATGCTATGGATCAAATGAGAAACTCGCAGGAGTATCAGAATGCAACGCCAGCTATGAGAGCTGGGATGGAATACAAAATCAATAATAGGCTTGAAAATACTATCTATGAATTTGTACCTGGAGACAGTTTAAAATACACGGACTATGTCCGCCAAGAAATCGTTCAAAAACAGGCAAAAGTTGAAATCAGTAGCGAGGATGTGCTGACTATTCAAACTGGAAAAGAAATCAGAAAAGCCAAAATTGTAGAATTTAGTGGCGAAAGAATGGTGCTAGAGCCAATAAGCACTAATCCCGGTTCTGGGAAGTTGGTTTTTGAAAAAATAAATTAGAAAAAGTAGTTACCAATCACCACCATTAAAAAAGCTGTTAGAAAATCTAACAGCTTTTTTTTGTCCTAGATGTTCTAGTGTAACAAATATTTTCCCATAAGGTCAATGGGAATTGAAAAAAGTAGCTGCTGTTCTTGAAGTGCTTTTTTGATGGTAAGTTGCTGGTTTTGGGGTTATTATTCCCCGTAAGGATTATTGGAGACTACATGAATTCGCTCTAAAACACCTTTAATAGTCAGTTTGGCTGCTTGGTACGATTTTGAATTAATTTTCAACGAACCATAAACCACTAAAAACTATGTTACGCTGGATATTAATTTTCTTAGTAATCGCTTTGATTGCTGCTGTTTTAGGATTTGGAGGAATAGCGGCTGGTGCAGCTTCTATCGCTCAAATCATCTTTTACATTTTCCTGGTCTTGCTAGTCATCTCCTTGATTATGCATCTAGTGAAAAAACCTTAAGCTCTCTCAAAAGAGACAATTTCAAACAATTAACCAATGGTTTTGCGATTCGTGAAGAGTCGTGAAGCCATTGAAATTTTTCTTTAGAACCTATGAAATCAGATCCACATACTCCATTAATAGCAGAAGAAAAAACTGGAAGAGGAGTGATCCTTGATAGTTTGATTCAAGGTTTTTTAATCCTACTTCCGCTTACTATTATTCTTATTCTGCTATCGATTGTATTCAATTTTATTTTTGGAGTAGTTGCACCGCTCAGCGCGGCCCTAGATCCTGGAGCAGCTGAACCACATTGGATAATCAATGTGCTTTCGCTGGTGATTCTTAGCGCTTTCGTGTTTTTTATAGGTCTTCTTGTTAGAAATAAGGTTGGCAAGGTTTACTTCAAAAGCTTTGAGAGAAAATACCTCACTAAACTCCCGCTTTATAATTTAATTCATCAAACAGTTTATCAATTTGTAGGCTTGAAAAAGCTTCCTTTTTCAGAGGTGGTACTCTTGGATCCTTTTCGATCAGGTACTATGATGACTGGCTTTATAACTGATCAGATTGATGAAAAACTTTATACAGTATTTGTTCCTACTGCTCCAAATCCAACGAATGGCAACATTTACCATGTACCGAGAGAACTCATTACTTTTTTGAGTGTGACTACCCAAGATGCTATGCGTACTGTGATGGGTATGGGAACAGGCACTTCAAAGATGTTGGCTGGAATGGAGTTGTCAGAAATACTTACGGATGGAAGCGAAAAAGAAATAATAAAGTCTGAAATAGAAGAAGATAAGTTGGATAATATCCCTTCTTAAAACAGCTAAGCGGACACGAATTTCAAGCCTATAATGGATCCAATTAGCGTTGCGAGAAAAAACACACGCCAGAATTCTGCTGATTCTTTGAAGATAAAAATTCCAACCAATACCGTTCCTACTGCGCCGATTCCAGTCCAAACTGCATAAGCAGTTCCGATTGGCAGTGTCTGAGTTGCTTTGATCAAAAGAAGCATACTGATTGTGAGACAGACCAAAAAACCGCCATACCAGCCGTAAACCGCCAATCCAGTTGCATTTTTGGCCTTCCCAAGACAAGAAGCAAAACCAACTTCAAATAAGCCTCCGATGATTAATAGTATCCAGTTCATTTAAGGTTTCTTTTAAGATAACACAAGGACGCAAGGTTAAAATCTTAAGACTGTCTGCTCTTTCAACAACCTAAAACTCCTTCGATGCCAGATGCAATCCCCGAATTCTTCTATTCCTGTTCGATGATCTTTGGTAGGATAGCCGGCATTTCGCTCCCAAGCATAATGAGGAAACTCTTCTGCCAAATTCTCCATGAATTTATCTCGATATACCTTAGCAAGAATAGAAGCTGCCGCAATGCTAACAAATTTTCCATCCCCTTTGATCACGCATGTGTGAGGGATAGTCAATTTAGATTTCCAGCGATTTCCATCGATTAGCAAATGATCCGGTTGCACTTTTAAACCCTGAACAGCTCGAGTCATCGCCAGAAAAGAAGCGTTTAGAATATTGATCTTGTCGATTTCAGCTACGCTGGCTTCTGCGATTTGCCAGGCTAATGCTTTGTCCTTGATTTCCTCGATCAGATCTTCACGCTGCCTTTTACCCAGTTTTTTGGAATCATTGATCCATTGATTAGAATAATCCTCTGGCAAAATCACTGCTGCAGCCACCACGGGTCCTGCGAGGCAACCCCGCCCGACCTCATCACATCCCGCTTCTAACCGATTAGCTTCTAAAAAGGGTTTTAGAATCATGGTGCTGATCTTCTCTGATTTTATAAAACTTGTGAATCATCTCGGCGACCAAGCCAGTCCAGCCGGTCTGGTGGGAAGCTCCCAATCCTGCTCCACTATCTCCGTGGAAATACTCATAGAAAAGTATGTAATCTTTGAAGTGTGGATCCTCTTGGTATTTTTTATTACTCGCCCCAAATACTGGCCGAATACCATTTTCATCCTTCATGAAGATTTTCATGCAGCGAAGAGAAAGCTCCTTTGCGATAATATCCATCGTCATGTACTTACCTGATCCGGTCGGATATTCTATAGAGAAATCCCCTCCATAGTAGAAGTCAAATTTCTTTAGCGATTCTATAAGGAGGAAGTTGATCGGAAACCAGATCGGTCCTCGCCAGTTGGAATTTCCGCCGAACATAACTGTGTCGGATTCTCCAGGAGTATATTTTACAGACAGCGTTTCTCCTCCTATTTTCATTGAGTATGGATTTTTCTCATGGTATTTGGAGAGCGATCTTATGCCATATTCACTTAAGAATTCATTAGAGTCCAACATTTTATGAAGTACGCTTTTCATTCGGTGTCCTCTCAAAAGCGAAAATAACCTGCGTTTGTCATAGCCAGGTTGAATCCAGCTCGATACTAAGGCCGCTAATTTTGGTTTTTCCCGGAGGAAAAAATCCAGCCTCTTCTTGAATTCAGGAAGTTTCGCGAAGAGATCTTCCCGAATAGGTTCCACTGCGAAAAGGGGAATTAAACCTACAATGGAGCGGACTTTCATTTTACGAGGTTCTTTTCCAGGAATATGGAATACATCGTAAAAAAAGTTATCCTCATCATCCCAAAGTGAAATATGCTCATCGGAAATATCACTCATTGCTCCCGCGATATAAAGAAAGTGCTCCAGGAATTTAGTAGCTGTGAATTGATACACTGTATTGAATTCGCAGAGATCGAGAGATATGCGAAGCAAGTTCAGCGAGAACATCGCCATCCAAGAGGTGGCATCAGCCTGTTCTAGCTTGCCATGATACTTCTGAGCGTGACTTCTATCGAATACCGAAATGTTATCCAAACCTAGGAATCCACCTTCAAAGATGTTTTTGCCATCACTATCTTTTTGATTGACCCACCAGGTGAAATTGAGCATTAACTTATGCAGTGCTCTTTCAAGGAATTCCTGATCGCCTACGCCATTATTAGCTTTTTTGTCAATCTGATAAACCCGTTGTACCGCATAAGCATGCACGGGTGGGTTCACATCAGAGAAGTTCCATTCATAAGCTGGAATTTGCCCATTTGGATGCATGTACCATTCATTGAGCAAAAGGAGAAGCTGGTCTTTTGCAAACTCAGGATCTATCCTTGCAATCGGAATGCAGTGAAATGCTAGGTCCCATGCAGCATACCAAGGATATTCCCATTTATCAGGCATGGAAATGATGTCGTAATTCTGCAAGTGTCGCCAGTTACTATTTCTTCCTTCTTTTCTAATTATTGGAGGAACATATCTGCCTGGATCTCCTTCCAGCCATCGCTCCACATCATAGTAATAAAATTGCTTGGACCACATCATGCCTGCATAAGCCTGGCGTTGGATATTTACTAAATCCTCGTCGGTAACTCGCTCCTGAAGTGCTTCATAGAATTCATCCGCTTCTTTTTTACGTTGGTCTAGGCAAGTATCACAGATTTCTAGTGGATTTTCTTCTACCTGATGCTGAAGCCTGAGTTTTACTTGTCTACTTTCTCCAGCAGGGATAGTAATATCATAGATTGCCGCAGCTTTTGTGCCCTGATTAGCAGGGTTGATGTGGCTGGAATCACCCTGAACTACGAAATCGTTTATTGCGTCTTTTAGAAATTTCTTTTCATTCCCAATGTGGTAGATTCTCTCCCGATTGGTCTCGTTATCACAGAATTTTAGATCAGGATTCCCATCAAATGTGATGGAGTAATTACCTGACTTTGGGTTAAAGGCTTTAATGGTATTTTCACCAGTTTTGGTGAGCTTGGGCATAAATGGTTCATGCCCCGTAAACCAAGTCTTTCGAAACCAGAGTGTAGGCATTACCCAGATTGTAGCCTCTTTGGGCCCTCGATTATGGATAGTCGCTACTGCAATGATATCTTCTATGTCCTGCTTTGCATACTCTATGAAAATGTCGAAGTATTTATCCTCATCAAATATCCCGGTATCTATCAACTCGTATTCGGGATCTAGTTTGCTTCGCTTACTATTTTCTTCCAATAGGTCCCGGTAAGGAAACTCTGCTTGAGGATACTTATAAAGCATCTTCATGTAGCTATGCGTAGGGGTAGAGTCTAAGTAGTAATAGATCTCTTTTACATCCTCACCATGATTGCCTTGATTTCCTGTTAATCCAAATAGGCGTTCTTTTAGGAAAGGGTCTTTGCCGTTCCAAAAAGCCCAAGCCAAACAGAATTTCTGCTTGTTATCAGAGATACCTCCAATCCCTTCTTCTCCCCAGCGATATGCCTTACTTCTGGCATCATCGTGGGTTACGTTTTCCCAAGCAGAACCATCTGGGCTATAATCTTCCCTGACAGTTCCCCATTGTCTTTCGGTGAGGTATGGTCCCCATTTTTTCCAATGTTTGGTAAAGTCTCTATCTTCCTGTAATCGTATATTTTCAGCTGACATGTAATTCTCTCTAAAGGGCAATCTTCGAAATTATCAAATTCTATTAATTATAGCTTGATAAACAAAGATCCGTTAATGAATAGCCCTGCTATTTTTTTGAATTTTTAATTAAACCCCTTTTTCATTCAAATGTTGAATATTCTTTAAATAAGAAATTTCGACTCTGAGAAATGATTTTTTAGGGTATTCTACTGTGAGATTATTTTGGCAAAGCGGCTTTTCACAGAAATTAACTTTTAAAATTTTACTCTACACTTGTAGATGAAAATTATTGTTCTACATTTGTAGAGTAAATTTAATATAAAGGTAATGAAACTATCCCGAGCTGAAGAAGAACTGATGAATCATTTGTGGAGGCTACAACGAGCTTTTATGAAAGACCTGATGGATTCCTATCCTGAACCTAAGCCTGCTTCTACGACTATCTCTACATTACTTAAGCGTATGCAAGACAAGGAATTTGTAGGCTATGAGGCAAATGGAAAGCTGCGGGAATATTATCCTTTGGTTACAAAAGAAAGTTATTTCTCCAAGCACCTGAAAGGCCTGATTAAAAACTTCTTTAACGATTCACCAGCTCAGTTTGCGTCTTTTTTTACTAAAAAGGCGGAGCTCTCCGAAGAGGAGTTAATAGCACTTAAAAGTATAATCGAAGACCAGCTAAATCAGAAGAAATGATCCTGTACTTAATCAAATCCATAGCCTGCTTACTTATTTTACTATTGGTGCACCGGTTGCTTTTGCAGCGGGAAGTACTACATAGGTTCAATCGGTTTTTTCTGCTCTTTTCGGTAGTAGCATCTTTTCTGATACCACTTTATACCATTGAGGTTCCTGCGGAAATAGCAATTGTTCCAGCTGAAGAAAATTCTGAGCCAATTTACGCTGAAGCGGGCTCATCCGACATGATTTCTGAGCCTGTTTACTCTGAAGAGGTAAGTCAGGGATTCAATCAGGAACAGGTATTTGAAGCAGTGGCAGAATCCCAGTTCAACTGGCCATACCTTCTATTAGGGCTTTATGGCCTGATTTCCCTTGTTTTCTTGTATCGATTTGGTCGAAATATCAAGGTTTTGGTCAATCAGATTCAACAAAATATTAAGATCAATTACCGTGGGCAGACGTTGGTTTTACTTAAAGAAGAATCTTTGCCCTATTCATTTCTCAAGTACATTTTCGTGTCAGAATCAGATCTGGAAAATGGGAAGTTTACAGATGCGGTTTTCGATCACGAACGCACGCACATCGAGGAAAAGCACAGCTGGGATATTTTGTTTATTGAGGCGTTAATGGTGCCGCTTTGGTTTCATCCTGGATTGTATTGGGCAAAAGCAACAATCAAACTCAATCACGAATTTATCGCTGATGAAGTCGCTTTGCGAAGCACTCCGCTGGAGAAATATGAATCGCAGCTTCTCTCTATGATGCTCTCCGAGCAAAAATATGGATTGGCAAGCAGCTTGAATTTTTCATTAACCAAAAAACGATTTGAAATGATGAAGAGAAAGTCAAAGAATTTAAATAATTGGATCAAAGTGATTGCTTTGGTTCCGGTTTTGGGTGCGTTAGTTTACTTTTTCTCTGAGAGAGTTGCTGCTCAGGCCGATAATACTACAAATGAAAGTGAAGTGTATGTAAATACTGCAAATCAAAAATATCTCGAGCCTATGGATTTTGATTTGACTTTTACGCTGAAGCCAGGTGCAGTAATTCTATATGAAAATGAGAATTATGACTTGGACGCTGTTAAGGAGTTGATAAGCGAGACTAAAAAATCCCTAAATGCAATAAAGATTAATTTGATCACTGAATCAGAACTTTCTATGGGAGACTTGAGTGATTTTCAAGCAGTCCTCAGAGACTTGGATATTCGGCGAGTTCATTACGTTGAAACCAGGACGAAAACAAGTGAGGCTCAGGAAGAGGAGAAAGCTAAATTTTACAGCGGGATTAGATTTAGAGTAGAAAAAGTTCAAATGTATTATATAACTAAAAATTACTCGGAACTCACAGATAAAGAGCGGTCTATGTTATTATCACCTTCCAGCGAGGATGATAAGGGAAATAAAGATTCTATAATTCCACATATCTATTTTACTCCTGATGTTGATTCTAACCTATCCTATAATTCATTTAATGAGGCCTATGTAGAAGAAGTGACAAGGCTGAAAAATGGAAAAGGATATATTACGATTTCTCCTACTGCAATTTATTTAGTGGATATTTCTAAATATGCTAATCCAGTGGAGTACTTTTCTCAAAAGTTTGCGGAATATGAAAGTTTGAGAAGCGGCGAACCTCATTACCTAAATAGATCCCGAGAAGATCAGGCAATATTGGAAGCGTTGTATTTTGAATTAGATGCGATGTATTATCAGTTTAGCGATAAAATGAGATCACAAGTACTGTCACTTCTGGGTTTTCCAGGAGTCAATCCTTTGTATATACCTATTTATCCTTATACAAAGCTAGTTAAGGATGGAGAAATACATTATTATAAAGATAGAAGTCAACTGAAGGACGTTGACCCAGAGTTAATACCACCTCTACTACCACCACCACCACTAGATTGGAAAACTAAATATCCACCTAAAAATTCTGCTCCTGACAAACAAAGTAATGACCCTGTCGCCGAACAGAAAGAAGAAATTTCAAGCAAATGGCCTCCGGGAGTAAAAGCAGCTCAGATAAAGAATGATCTTCAAGCTTACATAGATGCCTACGCAGCCTACGAAAAGCTTCGAAAGCAAGCTCCGCACTTTGTACAAAGAAGCGAAGCTGAGCAAGAGAAGTTAACTGACATGCATTCTGAACTCAGAAGCATGTACTTCCAGGTTGCATTCCATGACAAGCCAAAAGTCAGGCGCGCAGTGGTACCTTATGTTCCTTACATTAAGTTGACATCCAAAGGCGAAGTTTACTACAAAAAGGCAAAAGATCTAACTGCTGAAGAGCGTAGTATATTGGGGCCACCACCTCCTCCACCTGCCCCTGCAGAACTTTTAGAGTCCTACAAAAAGGTCTCTTACAAATATGAATTGATGCGTAATAAAGGTAGAAACGATGCTTCCTTATCCATGGAGGAGCGAAATACTTTGTTTCAAATGTACAATGAGCTTCAAATTATATTCCTGAATATGGGGGCTCCTGAGCGCCGACAAGTCAAAATGGTCAATTTCCCCTACTACCGCGTAGAGGAAAATGGAAAGAATGTATTCAAAGCAGTATCTGAGCTAAGTCCAGAACAAAGAGCCTTGAACAACTGCTAATTTTATTCATAAAATCATGAAAATGACTGAGTCAGGATAAAATCTGGTTCAGTCATTTTTGTTTCTGGGAGAATTTGGCTGAATGTTTTTGGCCAAGTGCTTACCCAATCTTGGAAAGTTTTCTCCGATATTTCTCGCGATTGAATGGCATGCTCAAGCTTGGCGAAATCAAAATTCTCTGAGGCAATTCCCGCTCCAGAATAAACTGTGTCCAGTGCATTACAAGCTTGCTCATACTGACCTTTCACAGGGATCACCATCACTGGCTTTTCTAGATACATCGCTTCGCAGATGGATTCGAATCCTGCAGTGCTTACGAGTCCCTTGCAAGCAGCCATATCTTTGAGGAATTTCTGGTCATGTACCTTATGAAAGCTCAAATTTGGCAGTGGCTGCTCAGTTTCATTCGCGTCTCTTTTATCCCAATAGGCTCGGATTTTTAATTTTGGATTTGCTTTCGCGAAGGCAATAACTTCTTCTCCATACCCAGAATTGACCATGTAAGTGAGAAAGAAGTCACCTGGAGTTGGAGTCAGTCTTTTGACTTCCTCGCGGAGCAAAGGTGGAACTACGGTGATTTTTTCGGTAGAATCCAATTCATAGAATGAGAGTGCAAGTTTTTCTGTTGCCCCGAAAGCAGTCATTGTGGTGTTGAGCTTGAAGAAGAATTTGTTTAAACCTTTGGCTTGGGCAAATTGAAACGCAGGATGATAAATCAAATACTGATGGCCAATAGCCCAATATTGCGCTTCTGGTCTAAAAACCCCATTGTAAAGTCCGCCTAGTAAATCATAAAAATTCAGGATGATATCAGGTTGCTCAGCTTGCACCACCGCATCAATTTCCTTTAGGCTTCGCCAAAAAGTAGAAGCTTTAGCAAGATTTTGAAGGATTGTCTTTCCTATCAAAATCTTCTTTTCTGCTTTATCGCAGGCAAAATTTGGGCTTTCTACCAAATGAATGGGAGCTGAGATTTCTCTGGAGAAAAACTCTGGAAGTGCTCTGCGTTTGCTTTTTCCGACAATTACTCCTATTAATTCATGCCCTTGTTTTTTGAGCATTTTGGAAAAAGCAATGGCTTGAGTCATATGACCTCTGCCTTCACCTTGGACTATAAAGACAAACTTCATTGAATAGACGTAAATGCTGGTGGCTCTAGGTCATCCTTTCTACCTTCAAAAGAAACTTCACGAAAAGGCATCTCAATAGAATCAGGTCTACCAATGAAGAATTGGTTTAGGCTGTCGTCAGCAGCTTCTTTAAAGTTGATTTCATTGTAATAGATCAACTGCCAATTTCCTTCGTGATCTTCCGCCAGAGCACTCATCGTCTCCACCCAGTCACCAGAGTTCAGATACTGAATTCCGTCGATTTCCCGGTTTTCAGCTTTGTGAATATGTCCGCAGATAATTCCGTCACAGCCTTTTGCCTTGGCCATTTTCGCCAACTCTTCCTCGTATTGATCTATGTAAGAAACGGCCGACTTTACTTTTCCTTTTACATATTGAGAGAGGGAAAAATAGGGAAGTCCTCGCTTGATTCGGTAATGATTGACCACACTATTCAGCCACAACAGAAAAGTATAGCCAATATCTCCCAAGTAGGCTATCCAGCGCAGATTCGTGGTGATGCTATCAAACACATCACCGTGAGTGATGAAGTATTTTTTGCCATGGCTTTCGTAGATCATGTCTTTCTGTATAGAAAGATTGCCCATCTGAAAGGGTAGAATCTGATCCAGAAAATCGTCGTGATTTCCACGGAGGTAATAGACCTTGGTGCTATGGTTCTCAATCATTTTGAGGATTCTGTTGAAAAAGCGGGTGTGCTTTCTTTTCCAGGAACCTGATTTTTTGAGTTGCCAGCCGTCGATGATATCTCCATTGAGAATGAGGTTTTCGCAGTTATACTGCTTGAGGAATCGGGCGATTTCCTTGGCTTTCGAACCTTTAGTGCCCAGATGTACGTCAGAGACGACGATTGTTTTGAATTGGGTTTTCACTCTATTGGTTTTGGTTGAAAGGTATAACCTCTACTTGAACTCAGTGTCAGTGCATTATTAAAAAAATAGTAAGATTACGTAGGTTTTGCTTTCTAATGTAATCTCAGTGTTAAAAACATATTAAAAAGTATGTTCTATCGGCAGGATTTAGAGGGCAGGGTCAAATGCCCGTATAAATGAAAGAATTCACACGGGATTTTTATACTAGTGGTTCTGCTAGTAGGAAAAGTTTGATTTAGATTCGTTTTCCCAAATAGAACAACTATGAAGCACACTTTACTCGCATTTGCGTTCATTTTACTTTTCCAGAATAGCTACTCGCAGGAGCAGGTTTACTCGGGAAATTATGAGCTTGCAGCTAGATTCTCTCCTGAGAAAATGAAAAAACTGGTTTTCTCCACCCGAGTTGACCCACATTGGCTTAAGAAATCAGATCGTTTTTGGTATGAGTTCGAGACCAGTAATGGCAAAAATTGGTACATCGTGGATCCGGTGAGAAAAACCAAAAGTCAACTTTTTGATACCAATAAATTGGCAATGGAGATTATGAAAATCACCAAAGATCCAGTGGATGGCCAGCATTTGAAGTTGGACGATCTAAAGTTTTTGGAAGATGAAAACACTATCAAATTCAAAGTAAAAGGCACGGAAGATGTGCTGAAAAAGGATTGGGCTGAGATCAAAGAAAAGAACAAAAGCGCTAAGGACTCGATGGAGAAAAAGACCTTTGTTTTCAATTATAACATCAGCAATCAGCAGTTGACTGAAATCACTGATGCTCCAAAAGATCCAGAACGCATGTCATGGGCAAACATCGCTCCTGATTCTTCCAAGGTTCTTTTTGCGAAGCAGAATAATCTCTACTGGATGGATAAGGAGAACTTTCTGAAAGCTGTGAAAGATGAAAAAGACAGCACCATCGTGGAGCATCAGTTGACTGAGGATGGTGAGGAAAACTTCGAATATGGCTCAAGTGGCAGAGGTGAGGATAACGAGGAAACAGAGAAGAATAAAGATAAGAGAAAGCGTGCAGGAGCTTACTGGAGCACTGACTCAAAGCAATTTGTGATGACTAGAACTGATCAGCGCAAAGTGAAAGATCTTTGGGTGATACACAGCACTAAGAATCCCCGTCCAACGCTTGAGACTTATAAATATGCTATGCCTGGCGAAAAGGAACAGCCGATTACTTATTTACTGCATTATTCATTTGACACTGAAGAACTATCAAGCCTCCCTGTCGGGACTTTTAAAGATCAAACATTGAATGTCTATAATTCCAATTCTCTGGAAAGTTCCAGGGATGATGATTTCCGCCCAGTGACTTGGCTCGGCGATCTGGATGAATTTTATTACGCTGTGACTTCTAGAGATCTGAAAAAAGTAGATATCTGTAGATGGAATCTTGCGACCAATGAAAAAGAAGTCGTGATTGAAGAGCGGAGCAATAGCTACATCGATTTTTTGAAGCCTGAGATAGTTGGGGATGAAATCATCTGGTGGTCTGAGCGAGACGGCTGGGGACATTTCTACCTTTATGGAAAAGACGGGACTTTGAAGCGTCAATTGACTTCTGGAGCATTTCATACCGACAGAGTTGCACGGGTGGATGAGAAAGGCCGGAAATTATATTTCGTAGCAAATGGTCGGGAAGCAGGAGAGGATCCTTATTACGAGCATTTGTATAGTGTGAGCTTGGATGGAGGCGCTATTTCATTGCTGAATTCTGGGGATTTCAACCACTCTGCGGAGATCAATGACAATGCGACTTTCTTTGTGAATAACTATTCCAGAGTGAATACTACGCCAGTTGCCATTTTGAAAGACAAAGCAGGAAACAAAATAATGGATTTGGAGACAGTTGATCTTTCCAATCTTATGGCCACTGGGTATCAATTCCCTGAGCCATTTACCTTCAAAGCTGACGATGGAATCACAGATCTTTATGGTGTGATGTACAAGCCTTTTGATTTTGACTCTACGCGCAAGTACCCGATCATCGAGTATGTCTATCCTGGTCCACAGACAGAAGCAGTTGACAAGGCTTTTTCTGCAAGATTAGACCGAACGGATCGACTGGCTCAGTTTGGCTTTGTAGTGATTACGCTTGGAAATAGAGGCGGTCACCCAGGTCGCTCCAAGTGGTATCATAACTATGGCTATGGAGATCTAAGGGATTATGGCTTGGCTGATAAAAAAGCTGCGGTAGAGCAATTAGCAGATCGATACGATTTCATAGATAAGTCTAAAGTGGGGATCCATGGGCATTCAGGTGGAGGATTTATGTCCACAGCTGCAATGTTGGTTTATCCTGATTTTTTCAAAGTGGCTGTTTCCTCAGCGGGAAATCATGACAACAGCGTTTACAACCGCTGGTGGTCCGAAAAGCATCACGGAGTAAAAGAGCAGATCAATGCCAAAGGTGATACGACGTTCATCTATCAGATTGATAAGAATCCAGACTTAGCGAAGAACTTAAAAGGCCGCTTAATGCTTTCACACGGAAGTACCGATAATAATGTGCATCCTGCAAATACCACTAGAATGGCCAGCGCGCTAATCAAAGCTGGAAAGCGATTTGAGTTGGTTGTACTGCCAGATCAAAGACATGGCTATGGAGACATGACGGAGTATTTCTTCTGGAAAATGGGAGACTACTTTGTGCAGCACCTACTAGGAGATAATACTCCTCCGCCGGTGGATATGGTAGAAATGCAGCGAGAAAAGCCACTGACGAAGTAGCAAATTTGTGGTTTGTGGAGACACAAACCGCGGCTGTAGATTTAAGATTTGAGATTGAGGCCCGATTCTGAGAAGAGTCGGGCTTTTTCGTGTTCAATATTGGGAGAAATAACTCACAGAAATATTTCTTCTTACTGTTCTGGAGATTTATTTCTTGAAGTTCAACTGGCAGTTTTTATCTTGTCGGATCAAGTCGAAATCATATGCAGGAGACTCCAAATCACATGAGCAATTCAACTACACTTTTTTGGGATAAGTTTAACAGTGCACCAATTGTAGGAATTATCAGAGGCCAATCTCTTGAATCTGTTTTGAAGATTGCAGAGGCGTATGAGTCCGCTGGACTTACTACGCTTGAGATCACAATGAATACTGCTGGTGCAGCTGAGATGATTTCTACTTTGCGGAGTAAATTCCCTGAACTGAATATCGGAGCTGGGACAGTATGTAACCTTTCCGAGCTTAGAGAAGCGATTGATGCTGGTGCGCAGTTTATCGTGACACCTATCATAGATGAGACGGTGATAGAACATGCAGTTGACGAGAATATCCCGATTTTCCCAGGAGCTTTTTCACCTACGGAGATTTACAAAGCCTGGTCTTTGGGGGCCTCTGCCGTGAAGGTTTTTCCAGCCACAAACCTTGGAGTGGAGTTCATCAAAGATGTGCTTGGACCATTGGATCAAGTCAAATTGCTTCCCACAGGCGGAGTATCTAGATCCAATATCAAATCATTTTTTGAGGCAGGAGCTATCGGAGTGGGAATGGGGAGTTCGCTGATTGATAAAAAGCTGGTGGAAGCAGGAGACTTTGAAGGATTGAAAAAACACTTCATAAGTGTAAAAGCGGAGATACAGAACTTTGTAAAAGGCTAAGAAATTTTCAAAAATCAATTATCAAATTCAATGGCCAAGGAGGCTGAAAGGTAGTTTTGGGTATTTTTTACCACTAAGTGACAAGGTTTATAAAGGGTTAGACCTATAAGTTGTGGGCTCTGCGTCACCCTCCGCGGTTAAAAACATCTAATCAAAAAAAAAGTGGCCTTTGATAAAAGCCACCTTTCTATTACTACAAACCAATTTATATCTAATTACTTACTACTTCGTTTTCATTTTCTAACTCTACCAAAGCCACTGCGCCGTGAATTGCTGTTTCATCCATTTCAGATAGTAAAATCTCAAATCTTTCTATCACCGTAGGGTAATTGAAGGTTGAAATGGATTTAAAGAGAGATTCTTTGAAAAGTGGATACGTTTTTCTGATAGAACCTCCCAAGATAACTGCCTCTGGCGCTAATGCATAAAGAATATGCTTGATAAGCTCTCCTAAATGGTGGCCATATTCATCAAATGCTTTTAAGGCGACTGGATCTCCAGCTAGGGCCAATTTGGCCAAAGCTTTAGGCTTTTTATTATAAGATCTTTCAAAGAATTTCCCACTGCAATAGTGCTCAAAGTCCTTATCCAAATAGGTTGAGCTACACCATTCACCAGCGGCAGAGTTTACTCCACTGTACAGGTGGCCGTTAATGACAATGCCTCCACCGATACCCGTTCCGAGCGTGAGACCTACTAAATGGTTAAACCTTTGGCCTACGCCAAACTTATGGACACCTGAGGCAAAGCAATTTGCATCATTATTAATGAAGACAGGTTTTCCAAAACGATTGGTTAGAAACTTCTTTAATTCTACATGCTGAAAAGCAGGAATATTTGATAGCCCCAATACTATGCCTTCTCGTACATCGACTAACCCGGGAATTCCAATGCCAATACCTACTAGGTCATATACCAAATAGGTTTCAATGAATTCCGCAATGGATTCAAGGATATACTCTTTACTTTCTTTTGCAGGTGTAGCAATGGATCGGATATCTTCTAGATGTCCGTTAATTAGCACACCACCTTTGATCCCGGTGCCTCCAATATCTAATCCCAAAATGGCTTTTTCCATTCGCTACAATTAATAAGGTTGATAGGTTTTATAGAAAAGCTGTGACTATTATGGCTAATAAACAGCCGCAGCTTTCGCGGTACTTGCAATTAAAGCATTCCTTCAATTGATTTTTCTAATTCTCTAGCAGTAGCTAAAAATTCTTCCACATTCATATCACGGAAGAAAATTAACCCATGACTAGCTCTAACTTGTGCACGCTCGTGCTGATAGAAGTAATTCTTACCTAGAAGGAGTTGAATTGCGTCCAGTTGATCTACCCAAATTCTTTTGGCAACGGTGCTGAATTTACCATTATGAGAATAGCTCGGGAAAGAAGCATTGACTTGGCTAAGGTAGCAATTGGCAAATGAATCCTCCATCACGGACATATCTCCAAGTGAAACTGGGACAATCACATTGGCCTCGTGAGGCTCAAATTTGAACCAAACGTTTCTATATCCAATGATTCTGAGCTTACTGATATCTTTCTCTTCACCCCACTTTTTCACAGCAGCTGCAGTTGCCTGAAGAACTTTATAGTGTGTATCTGGCCCTGAACCTTCCGGATCGAGCGTTAAACTAATCTTCGTAGGGTTAACTTTTCTAAACATTTCCACGATCGGTTCTACATCTCGATCTTTATCTGGCTGTTCGGTGAAAATATCTCCTGTATAAAAGCCAAGTCTTAAATGGTGTACATTTTTCACTTGTACTCCAAAGTGAGCCCAAACTAGCTCTTCTTCAAACTCACGAATCATTCCTTTCAGCTTCTGCACTTTAGCGGAATTTTTTTCGCCATCGTAGCTATTTTTCAGAATGCTGATTACATCATTGATTGTTTCGCGTAGCTGAGACTTATTTTTTATTTCATAAACGATTACCAACGCTCTTACCACTCGGTGGCAAAGTCCTCTCAGACGCTGATCTGCTTTTTCTGATGCTACATTTGTCAAGTAGTGATAAACATCCTTGTCAGTTTTCAGACTATATCCTACGTCAAAGAAATCCTCAAAATTGACCATTTGAATCTGGCCATTATCGAGTAGCTTTTTGGTAGATAGAAGTGTTTCGATTACAAAGGTATTTGTAACTGCAGTAAAACCTGAAGTCAATACTGAAAAGTGAGCTTCATTACTTGGCTCATGGAGCTGATTTGTGATGTGAGGTAGAATCCCAAGCGAAATATCATCATGGTGCGGGCCAGTATGAAGAAGCACTTCATTACTTTCTTGTTCTAAGCCTTTAGCGAGTTTGCTCTCAATGCTTTTCATTACCTGGCTTACCGTTTCCTCAGATAAATCAGGAATTAATTTGGTGTATTTATCAGCCTTAAGGTCTGATAACTTGATCCTGTGACCGTACTTACCAAGCTTCTTACACAGGTCGATTACTGATCTTTCTGTCTTTTCCCAAGTCCATTCACCTTTCTGATAATATGAATCTACAGAGTCAGTAAGTTTTACACCTGCTCCTTTGGTTACATAGAATCGGCCATTCTTAAGCTTCTGAAGAACAGTGCCCGGGAAGACATTATTCAGCGGGGTTTCAAGAGAATCTTTTACAATTCCTGCTTTTGCCTCACCAGCAGCTATGATAATCGCTACAGCATCTGGATTGTATACAATAGTATCTAGTCCAATTGTAATGACTAGTCTATTGGAGGAGATTTCAATTCCACCAAGATCACCGGCAGCTACAGCTTGGGTCTCAAAATTGGTTTCTGTAAGACGAGTCACAGAGAATAAGTGTGATCCTCGAGTATTAAACGCGATGTGTCCATCAGGACCGATTCCGCCCAAGAAGAAGCCAATTCCTCCAGCGTCTCTGATTTTCTGTTCGTATTCACCACACCATTGGTCAATCTTGTAGATTGATTGCTGCTGTAGTTTTTCAAGATCATTTTTTGGGTCTCTAAATCTCAACGAAAGGTCAACTTTCAAGTCTGGGAAAACGGCACTGAAATGAAGGCCGTTAGCTAGCGGAATCTCATCTGAGTTGATCAGAATGGCTTTTTCCTTCGAAAGTCCGAATCCCTGTATGTAAAACTTATTGACGTAGTCAAAAAAGCTATTATTCTGCTTTGAAGAAATTGGATAAAACTCATCGATCTGTACAAAAGTCAGATCTTTGAGAATTGGTTTTTTGGTATTCCCCAGACCGTATTTTTCCCTGACATCTTTTCCTTTTTTATTATCCCAGTTGTCAAGTAGAAACTGTGTCCATTTGATGAAAAATTCTGGTGTCTTACCAGTTGGCAAACTGATTACTCCTTCAGGATTTGCTGCTGCCCACTCCAAAAACCGACAAGCAGTAAGCAAGCCAAGTTTCGGAAAATTGTCAACTTGAAGGTAGGGAATTAGGGTGCTGATTTTCTCTACACCAGATTCCTGAAGAAAACTTTTTTCAACTTCTGAAAGCGGATACTTACTTAGCATACTGTTTTGACAGGTTTGTTTATTAGGACTGTGTTTATAATCAACTAGTTAAGTGCCGAGTGATTAGTATCATTCAAATTATGCAATGAAGTCTTTTTGAAAGATTCTCCTTTTTAAAACTTGCTATCAGGAGGTTTTTACTCAGGCTACTTATCTAAACAAATCTAAAAAATGTTTTTTAATAAAACGATCTTTTACAAAAATTTTGTAAAAGTTTTATTTTTCGAGTCACGTCCGTGTGAATTCTATTATTTCTGGAATTTTTTTCATTAAAGATCTAAGTTTCTCTAATACTTGATATTATAATTCGTCAGTGGCGTTGGGGGCTGAAGTGTTGAAAATAATTTTATTATTTCCTTAACTTTCATTCATGCTAATTATCGTCACAGGAGTCTCGGGAACAGGGAAAACGACCATTGGGTCGGGGATAGCCAACAAGTTTGAATTGCCATTTTTTGATGCTGATAATTTTCACCCAAAGGAAAATATCGAAAAAATGAGTCAAGGCTTTCCTCTCAACGATCAGGATAGAATGCCATGGCTTAAAGCCTTAGCTGATATTTTAATCGTGCATGAGAAGTCTGGCGGTGCTGTATTGGCATGCTCAGCTCTAAAGGAAAGCTATAGAGAATTACTGAAAGTGCAGGATGATGTGCGTTGGATTCACCTCAAAGGTGATCGGGATTTGATCTGGAATCGCATGCTTGCCCGCAAAAATCACTACATGAAAGCAGGCATGCTTGACTCGCAGTTTGAGACATGGGAAGAACCCGAATATGGTTTAAAATTGAATATTTCTCAAAGTGTAAACGATATGCTTTCAGAGGCTTTTAGGTATTTGGAGATTCCAATTAAGGGTAAACAGTAAGATGCCTTGGGAATTAACTCCTTCATGAGCTTAATATTTTCCTGATGGATTGTTTAGGGACACGATAAAAGCGAAATTGAGTAAACCATGTGATTCTCTGTACTATGAAAAAGCTACTTTTCTTGATTTTCCTGTTTTTCCAAATCCCATGCTTGACGGGGATTTCTCAAACCTTCTACATTTCCAATGTGAATGTAATATCCATGGAAAATGATCAGGTGCTTGCCGACCAAGCCATTTTGGTGACTGATGGTACGATCATCAAAATAGTTCCAATGTCAGATGCAACTGATTTCAAAGTAAATCCCGTGATCGATGGAGGTGGGGCCTATGTTTATCCAGGCTTGGCCGAGTTCCACTCACATATTCCAGTTGCTCAAAATGGAAATACTGAACTCCAGGAGGAAGCTATGTGGCTATATCTCTCAAATGGAGTTCTTCGCATTAGAGGAATGATCGGGCATGCTTCTCATCTACCTTTGAAGGCGAGAATTGATGCCGGTGAGTTGGATGGACCGAGACTTTTTCTTTCTGGGCCTTCTTTCAGTGGTTCCTCTGTTTCTTCACCCGAGCAAGCTGCGCAAATGGTGAGTGATGAAAAGGCTGCTGGCTATGATCATTTGAAATTGCATCCTGGATTGGAGATGGATGAGTTTTTGGCTATTGCCAAAACAGCAAAGGAACTTGGAATTCCTTTCGGAGGACATGTTTCCTTGGCGGTTGGTTTAAAAGCAAGTTTGGAGAATGGTTACAAATCCATCGAACATATGGATGGATATGTGGAAGCACTGATGCCAGATTATTCCAAGGTTTTGGAACCGGAAAAAGCAGGGCCTTTTACGATGCTTTTGGTGAAAGAAGCAGATATGAGCAAGCTTCCGGAGTTGGTTGATTTGACTTTGAAAACAGGAGCATGGATGGCTCCGACTTTGACACTTTTTGATCGGTACTTTGGCTACAAACCTGCTGAAGACTATAGAAATGCCCCCGAAATGAAATACATGTCTGCTCAGCAAGTTCAAAGTTGGATCAATGCAAAGACGCCTTATGAAGAAAGAGGGACTTTGACAAAAGAAAATGTACAACCCTATCTTGACTTTAGGAATGAATTATTCATGACTATGCACGAAGCTGGAGTTCCTATCCTAATGACTTCTGATTCACCGCAGGTCTTCAACGTTCCGGGTTTTTCCATTCATCATGAGATTGAGCTGATGTCCGAAGCCGGTATGTCTAATTATGAGATTCTGAAAACTGGCTCTGTAAATCCAGCAAAGTATTTTGACCAAGAAGGAGAGTGGGGAGTGATCAAAGCTGGAGCTTCTGCTGATTTTGTACTGGTGCAGGAAAATCCTTTGGTAGATCTGAATACATTGAAAGTACCAGTTATGGTAGTGATGAAAGGGAAAGTTTATGATCGTAATGAGCTAGACAAACAGATCAATAAGATTGAAGAAAATCATAAAAGGAGATGAGCAGTTTTGATTTACGAATTATGATTTACGAGATCTAAAGGTACCTCGATCCGAAATTTCCCAATGCGTCAAGGCGGACAAGTTCTTACTATTTTCAAATTTTTCATTGCATAAAACATGAACCTAAGAATCCAACTAGTAACAATACTGCTATTGATCTCAGTAACAGTAAGTCTCTCGCAAACCAAAATGACTGTGATACAGGAAGCTTCTTTGTCCATCAAAGGCGAAAAGGTTGGGAATTGGGAAGGGCAGGATGTTTTTAAATACACGCTTGACAATGGTTTGATGCAGGTGGAACTCACCAATTTTGGTGGGATTATTTCCAGGATTATAGTTCCTGATAAAAATGGGAAGCTCGAAAATGTTGTCTTGGCACTAGAGAATGTCCAGGACTACTTTACCAAGAATGGACCTTACTTTGGAGCTGCAGTAGGTAGGTATGCAAATAGAATAGGGACGGCTTCTTTTGCTCTGGACGGTGAGACTTTTCAAATCACAAAAAATAATGGAGAGAACACGCTTCATGGTGGAGTAAAAGGATTTGGGGCGAAAGTATGGACTCCTGAGACCTACAAGAAGCAAGGTGCAGTAGGAGTGAAGATGACTTACTTGAGTGTGGATGGAGAAGAAGGTTTTCCGGGGAATTTGATGACTACGCTTTGGATGGAACTGACGAGTAGCAACGAACTAAAGCTGCGCTTTGAGTCCACTACCGATAAGAAAACAGTCGTGAACTTGACGAATCATTCTTACTTCAATCTTAATGGAATCACGGGCGATGTGCGGGATCACGAGTTACAGATTTTCGCTGATGCGATTACCCCTGGTGGGCCAGGGCAGATACCCACTGGCGAAATAAAACTCATAGCCGGAACTCCCTTTGATTTTCAAACCCCAAAAAATCTGGGTGATCAATTAGACGCATTGGGAGAAGGTTTTGATCATAATTATGTGACTAAGAGAGCAAACTCCTCCGAGTTGAAGAAGATTGCCATAGTAAAGCATCCTGAAAGTGGCCGAGTGATGGAGGTTTTCTCAACGGCTCCTGGCGTGCAGTTATATACTGCAAACGGGTTTAACAGCTTTGCTGGCGCGGATGGCAAGAAATATGAGAAGCACTGGGCTCTTTGTCTGGAGCCAGAAGCTTGGCCAGATAGTCCAAATAAGCCAAGTTTTCCTTCAGCCACCTTAGCTCCAGATGAAAAATATGTTCACGAGATCGTGTATGAGTTTGGCGTAGAGAACTAAAGACAGAATTAAATTTAGTTTTTGGGGCTATTTTATTAGATTGATTTTCAATCGAATAAACCCATGAAAATCGTTCTCATAAAAACTGCTCTCTATATAAGTGCCACTTTTTTGGCATTCACTCTTTTTGCTCAGGAATATACCTTCAAAAAAGTCAAAGAAATCCGTGTAGAGAGTCTTACAGATGTCGGAATTAGAGATTATGACCCTAAGAAAGATATTTTTGTTGGCTTTATTGATAAACGGTCTGAAGGCATAGAGCTGGCTGTATTCGATGCAAACGGGAATATTATAGCCAGCAAAAAGCGTCAAGGTGAAGGGCCAGAAGATTACCAATCATCGGCATTGACTATGGGTTTTTCGTCTGATGGGAATATATGGGTACAAACTTCAATTGAGCTTTTGAAATACGACTTAGAGTTCAATTTGATTGATAGAGTAAGGTTTGAACCAACAAGTACTACTGTAGTTTATTCTGGACCTTGGTCCAAGTTTGTTCCTTTGACTAAGGGATCTCAAGTATCCTTTATTATGACTGCTTCCAATATGTCCATTAATACAAGCCTTGAATGGATTCCTTCAAAAACCAATATGGTGGAATATTATGATGTTGCTAGTAAATCTATAAAATCGGAAGTCTTGTTGTCTAGTAGAAAAGTTTATGAAGGGATTGAAAATGAAGAATTTCCAGCAGTTGCTATTCCTATTTTTACTTTGGACGATAGGAACGGAGATTTATATTTCACTACTTCTATTGATAATGAAATCACTGTTTATAATCCTATCAATTGGAATGTAATTCAAAGGATCTCAGTCAAGCAAGAATTTTTTGAAGCATTGGATGATATCCCGCTAAAAGAATCAAATTTGGGTCTTTCTAATAAATCACCGCTGTATTCCAGAAATCAAAAAATACTAAAATTCGACTCGGATTTGTTGGGGCTTATTTATGTGAAGGAGATTTCAGAAGCAGCGAATGAATTGAGGAAAAGTAATGGAGAAACTTTTTGGATGCGTGATCCCGAATTTCAAAGAGTAATACTTTTTAAGGACGGAGTTCAGCTACCTGGAGAGTTGACAAGTCCTTCAGGCTTGGTTCAAATGACTCTGCCAATTAACAGAGTTTTGGTGAAAGTGGTGAACGAGGAGGAAGAACTAGATTACTATCTATATGAGATCTGGGAGCTTGTGAAAAAATAGCCTGTTTCTCAATGTTGGTAGTGAAATAGTTTCAACAGATTGCGCAAGAATTACACATGCCTAGATGGCAAAACTCTCTTTATTCGCTTGAAACGCCATTGGAACAATCCTTGCAACAATTATAAGTATAACTAAACCAACTAAAATTCATATTAGAAGTCAGAATGTACACGTAGCTGATTAACCCAGTTGCAAATGCGTGATGATTTCTTTTGAGCCGGTTTTCCGAAAGGGAGCCGGCTTTTTTTAACCACGGAGTCCGCAAAGGGTGACACAGAGAGCACAGTGCTTTAGTCGTCTTGCTTCTCTAGAATCTGGACTTTTAGGGCTTTCAACAGATCATTAGCAAGCCAAGAGCAATGTAGTCAGACCTTTTCACAAGAAAGTAATGACAAAATCTTGAGTTAACAACTGAAGCAACAAAGCCAATTATAACTCTGTGGATCTCTGCGAAACCTCAGCGTGCTCTGTGCTTAAAAAAAACTGGCAACCTCCTGAGCTTCTTCAAATGCCTGATAGCCACAAATAACTGCTTCAAATTCATTCAAATCTCCAAGATGTTTTAGCGCCAAAGGGTTTCCAAAATGAACCAAAATGCATGACTTGGCTTGAGCTAAGCTTTTGATTCCTGCTAAAGTCTCCTGATCCATTCCGAATTTGTTCAGCGGCTTGTGAGAAGGGACAAAAAGGGAAATGATTACTTTTTCGGCTTTTTCAATCGAATTACTACTTAATTCTGAAGCGAATTTTTGATAAAGCTTTTGCAAGAAAACTGACTTCTCTTTATCGTAGAAACTCTGAAGAGCAAGTTTTCCTTCACCCGACAATTTCCTCAATTCTACCGTGTCAATTTTACCAGAAACGATGGATACATATTCTTTAGCAAGTTTAGATTGGAAAGCCGAATGACTTTCCCAGTTGAACGTCTGAACCTCCAATTTCTTAAAATTTAAAACTCCCAACTTCTCCTTTAACTTCCAGATCTTATCGAAAACAGCTTCAATTTCATCTTCTGAAGCATTTTCAGCGATTTTCTCAATACCTTCCTTCACGTGATCAGAAAAGCAAAGTATGTCATTTCCAGCATGAAAAGCTTTCCATTCGAGTTGGCCGGGCTCAGGAAATAAGTTTGCTACAGCCTTCATATTTAGCGCATCAGAGATTACCAAACCTTGGAAACCCATCTCAGTTTTCAGTAAATCAGTAATGATCTCTCGAGAGATACTTGCAGCGATTTCTTTTCCTGATGATAAAGCCGGTGCTGCCAAGTGCCCAACCATGATCATCTCAATCCCTTGGTCTATTCCAACTTGAAAGGGTAGAAGTTCTTCTTTTTCCAGTTCTTCTTTGGTTTTCTGGATCACCGGAAGTCCCAGATGAGAATCCACTTGCGTATCTCCATGCCCAGGAAAATGCTTCAAACAAGCGCCAATTCCAGCTTTTTTCATACCTCGATACATAGCCAAAGAATTTTCAGCTACCTGTTTAGGGTCTGTTCCAAAAGATCTATAGCCAATCACAGGATTGTTTGGGTTGGTATTTACATCGGAGCAAGGAGCTAGATTCAGATGAATTCCGGCAGCTTTCATATCCAATCCTATTCTATATCCAGCCTCTTCGATCAGTTCTGTCGCATTTTCCTTAATTGCTCCAAGGGTAATAGCGAAAGGGTATTGTGGAGTTTTTTCGATTCGCATCGCCAGTCCATATTCTCCGTCAATACTGATGAGCAAGGGTGTTTTTGAAATAGCTTGATAGCGATTGATCAGCGCAATCATTTTCTCCAAAGTCCCGCTCACATCAAGTACTTCCGCCCGCTTTTCGAAGTTTGCAGCTGCAGAATGTCGGCTATGAAAAAATGTCAACCCACCGATTTCCTGTTCAAGAATGAGTTTTTCTATTGCTTGATAATTTTCCTCCGTGTCATGAATAAATGCTGCAGGTGAAAAGCATTGGGCGATTTTTTGATTCAGGTTCATTGGAAGATTGGAAAATTGAAAGATTGGAAATTTTTTTTTGTCAGAAGATAAAGAGTCTAAGAGGTTGATTGGAGTGCCTGTGAGTCTCGTAAATCGTAAATCCGAATTCCGAAATCAATCTAGTTTCTTCCCAAACTCCTTCGGATACTTCACGCTTGCAGCGATTGCCAGTGCTGGAATCATAGCAATACCTACCCAAATGAAGAACCCTGTGTAGCCTAGCCATTCCTGGATGTAGCCGGAGATCATCCCTGGGAACATCATTCCCATGGCCATAAAGCCTGTTGCTAGGGCATAATGGGAGGTTTTGAAAAGCCCTTCGGCCAGGTAAATCAGGAAGATCATGTAGGCAGCAAATCCGAATCCGTAGCCAAATTGCTCAATGACCACTACGCTTCCAGCAAAGAATATATTTTCTGGTTGGAAATGCGCCAACGCGATGTATAGCAAGTTAGGTAGGTTGAGCGAAAGTGCCATCGGGATCATCCACTTGCCCAATCCATCTCGGGAAATGGCGATTCCACCTAAAATTCCGCCCAAAAGCAAGGCAATCACGCCGATGGTTCCATACATAAAACCAACTTCAGAAGTACTCAAAGCCAATCCTCCTTTTTCTTTGACATCGAGTAAAAATGGGGAAGCCATCTTCACCAATTGTGATTCTCCAAGTCTATAGAGTAAGACGAATGCAAGGGAAATTCCAATGTTTTTCTTGGTGAAGAAGGTGCTGAATACCTTTCCGAAACTTGCTTCTCGAGTAGTTTTCTCCGTTGATTCTTCTTCAACTTTTGGAGTAAAGAAATAATTGATAGTGGTGAGAAGAAGCATCAATACGGCTACAATAATCATAGTATAGGACCAAGCTTTACTGTTGTCACCAAGTGAAGTTTCCAAATAACCGGCTACCATCACGATCAGGCCTTGACCTGTGATCATTCCAATTCTGTAGAAAGTACCTCTTAGCCCCACGAAGAAGGATTGCTGCTCAGGCTTCAGAGCGATCAGATACATTCCATCGGAAGCGATGTCATTTGTGGCGGAAGCAAATGCTCCCATCCAGAAGAAAGCCAAAGTCATAAAGAAGAAGTTACTGCCCGAAGTGGTAAGTCCAACGCCTAAAAAGACAAGTGCAAGAACTAATTGCATGCTTAGGAACCATTTTCTCTTTGTGCCAAAAAGATCCACAATCGGGCTCCAGATGGGTTTAATTACCCAAGGGAGGTAGAGTAAACTGGTGTACAACCCAATGTCCGAATTGGAGACACCGAGCTTTTTGTACATGATGACTGAGACTACTATGATGACGATGTAAGGAATTCCCTCTGTCATGTATAGGGAAGGAATCCAGATCCAAGGGCTTTTTTGGGTGGTTTTACTCATGATTTTCGAATCAGGTTTTCGTAGATACTGATGTCTGAACCCTCTATTATTTTTGCATTTACTGTCTTCTCGTAAAATTCTGCCGGTCCGATACCGCCAATGATTGCATAGACATAACCCATTTCCCTCATGGATTCCAGTGATTTGATCAGGAGGATTTTACCGATTCCTTTTCCTCGCTCGGACTCTAATGTGCCTGTGGGACCAAAGAAATTACGCGCAGTGCTTTCATAGCATGCAAAACCTATGATATCATTTCCTCTTTGCGCCAGCCAACAAGCGACCGGCTGCCTGCTGAAAGCGACTTCTACTTCTGACTGCCAATACTCACCAAAATGCTCCAAAACCCAGTTGCTTACGAAATGCTTCTCTGGAGCAATTGCTCTTCGAAAGACCACTTTCTCCTTTTTCAATAACCCTGCTTCTTCTAAAGAAACATCCGGTAAACCGGTTAAACGGACAAGCATGTCTTGCATAAGTGGGGATTTAAGGTATTTGGTAAACTTGGGTTTGGACAATTCTTCCGTAATGGTCGATCCAACGGATGGCTAGGTATGTTGTATTTAGACTTTTTACTTCTAAAGTTCTGGCTCGCATACCACCGACCCACACCGGATGAATTTCGGCTTCAGCCAACTGGCTCAACTCATTTGCCCCTTGGATCAGTGCGTATCTGATGGCTGGATCAAGTGGATTTGCCATGCGAATAGTTGTCTTTTCTGAATTGGCTTCCACACTGAACACGACCGGGCTATCTATCACAGAAGGACCTTTTGGCTGGAATGCTGGCGGTAAAGTAGGTTCGTTATAAAGCTCTTTTTTTAGTAGTTGTGCTACATCCTGATTTTTGATTTTCATGGATTTTGCGGAGAAAAAGGCATTTCCCTGAATGGTCGGAAGCGTTCGGGTGTAAGAGATCTGCGTATTAATCTCGCGTGGATTGTCCCAAGCAGCATCAGAATCATCACGGATTTTGTACGGTCCATTTCCAATGTAGATATTGGTATTAAAGTGATTTTTTGCCCACCAGTCATTCAGGATTCTATGCGAAGCCAGCTTATGGTCCATGCTCCAATAGAGTTGGGGGATCATGTAATCTACCCAGCCATTTTTCATCCATAGCAAGACATCCGCATAGAGATCGTCATAGTTTGTCTGTCCCGCGCGGGTAGGGGAGCCTTTCGGATCTTTGTCTTGATTTCTCCAAACTCCAAAAGGTGAAATCCCAAATTGCACCCAAGGCTTACTCTGCTTTATGGTTTGGTTCAGCGCTAGAATCAATTGGTTGACATTGTCACGCCTCCAGTCGTCCTGAGATTGTCCAGGTTTTTTATATCTATCGTAGGTTGACTTATCCGGGAAGTCTAGTTTGGCTACTTTGTAAGGGTAGAAATAGTCATCAAAGTGAATAGCGTCTATGTCATAATTATCCACGATTTCTTTGATCACTGCCAATAAATGTGCTTGCACTGCTGGTAAACCTGGATTGTAGTAATACTTGGTATCGTATTTCAGCATCCAGTCACGATGCAAGTTATAGTCGTGCTCTGGGCTAAGATCAGAGGTGTTTAGGTTCATTGTTGCCCGATAAGGATTCAGCCAAGCGTGAAATTCCAATCCTCGGGCATGGGATTCATTGATCATCCAGGTAAGTGGATTTTCAGTTGTGTTTGGAGCTTGCCCTTGTTTTCCTGTCAGGTATTTGGACCATGGAGCCAAACTGCTTGGGTAGAAAGCATCCCCTGCTGTTCGTACTTGGACTATGACTGCGTTAAAATTTAGGTTTTTGTAGTAGTCAAGCAGATTGATGAAATCACGTTTTTGCTTTTCGTATGCGTCATCCGGTGAAATAGGCCAATCGATATTAGCAACGGTGGCAATCCAAACTCCCCGAAATTCTCGTGGCATTTCTGGCATTTGAAAGGTCAACGGCTGTAAAGCAACCGGAGCCATTGGCAGGGATTTTATTGGAAGATTTGCGCCAGGGTTTGTATTTGGTGAAGTCGTTATGGTACCATTTGGTTTACTCGCGGGAGTAATGGTTTTTTGTGATTTACAGGAAGAAAGGAAGAGCCCGAAGGCAAGAATTATAAAAAGGTGCCTAGAATGGAATTGCATAAACGGGTAATCAGAGCGTTGGTACAGGGTTCAAATTTAAGTCAGACAGATTTTTTCGGAGTTTCTTCATAAAGTCATCTCCCGGATCGGTTTTTACCGTGCGATAGTCTGGATCGGCTTCTTTCCAAAGATCAGTGGTTTGGAAATTTTGGTATTCATGATGGCCAATTACATAGTCGATGTTATACTTTATATCCAAATATCTGATTAGTTCTTCGTTGGCTTTCAGTTGCTTCTTGTTAAGAGGCATGTCATCGCTTCCGATATTTTCTATTCCTATTGCAAGGTAATTCAACCCAATGGTATGCCTGGCGAAAGTAGTGTCAGGCAGTAGTCTAAAAATCGTGCCGTCCCGATCAATCAGAAATTGGCTAGAAACATTAAGGTTGCTAGCGCCAGTTAAATCCGCTCTGCCGCCTAATATTGGCGGATCAAAAACATCAAAAGTCATCTCGATATTATCAATTGCAGTCCAGTGAACTACTATCATTTTGGGGTTGATAGTTGCAGTTTTTTTATCCAGATCATGACGGGTTTTCAGGTATTGTAAGGATAAATTTTCTCTCTCCTTATTCCAAGTGATAGGTTTTTCTATTATTCGGAAAGTGGGTTTTGGGCTGCAGGAAATCTGAAAAAGTGAAAGAATGCAGATTAAAGTGTAAAGGAAAATCGTATTTAATGAATTGAACTTCATGGTTTTATACAGGATTTGATATTCGAATTCAAAGTAGAACAGCATTGCTTTGCACAGCTAAACTACCCAGAAAATTGCAGGATAGGCAATGAAAGAGAGCAATTTTTTGCCAGATATTTCAACTCATGATTATTTTTGCAAGTTTTTGCTGTTTTTCTTACTTTCCCAAACTGAAAAATATTATTCCATGCTCAAAGAAGAAAGACAGAAGTATATTTTAGATCAAGTACACCTGCACCACAGGGTTTTACTTAATGATTTATCGGACTCTTTAAATGTGTCAATAGATACTGTTAGACGTGATGTAAAGGAGCTGGATAGCGAGAAAAAGCTAAAGAAAGTTCACGGTGGGGCTACATCCTTTGGCTTTATGACCTTCACCAAAGACGACGGGAATATCTATCTGAAGTCCAAGAAAATATCCATAGCCGAAAAAACGGTGTCGCTGCTTTCAGATGGACAAGTGATCCTAATGAGTGGTGGTACTACCAATATGGAAGTGGCTAAGCTTATTCCTAAAAAGTTGGATTTAACTGTTTTTACCCCAAGTCTTCATGTGGCGATGGCCTTGCTTGATCATGAAAATGTGGAGGTGATATTTCTCGGTGGTAAACTTTTACACGAAGCGAAATTCGCAGTGGGAGGAACGGTAGTAAACGCGCTTGCGCAACTCCGTGTAGATATGTGCATACTGGGTACCGGATATCTGGACGCTCAGTTTGGATTGACTGAATTTGATTGGGAGGTGATTCAGGTGAAGCAGGCGATGATCAGAGCGGCGAAAAAGACCGTGATACTTACTGTTTCTGATAAGCTTCATTCCGTACAAAAATACAAGACCTGTGACATGACAGCTGTTCATACCCTGGTGACAGAACTTGATCCATCTGATCCAATGCTTGATGCATTCAGATCGTTTGAGTTGGTGTTGGTGTGAGGTTATGATTTTTATAAATTGATTCAAGTAAACCTCGAAGAGGTGAAAGTATTATAGAGGGAGTATTGATTATTTTTGGATTAACCCTGAAGGGGTGTAATTATATCGATTTTCTATAAATTGAATTGTTTTTTAATTGATCTAATTATGGCTGGCACATTTTCTCAGGTTTATTTACAATATGTCTTTGCAGTAAAAGGAAGGGAAAATCTCCTGTTGAAGCCGTGGAGAGAGGAGGTGTTTAAATATATTTCAGGTATAATAGAAGGGAAGAAACAAAAGTCAATTATAGTGAATGGAGTTTCTGATCATGTGCATGTTTTTGTAGGACTTAAGCCATCAATGTCAATTTCTGATTTGATAAGAGATGTGAAGAATAATTCATCCAATTTTATTAATAAGAGGGGGTTTGTTCAAAACCATTTTGACTGGCAAGATGGATATGGAGTATTTTCCTATTCACATTCTCAACTGAATCAAGTTTATAAGTATATCTTAAATCAAGAAAATCACCATAAGAAAGTCAGTTTTAGAGATGAGTATTATGCATTCTTGAAAAAATTTGAAATTGATCACGAGGAGAAGTATTTGTTTGATTTTCTTGATGATACTCTATAATGCCACCCTTTCAGGGTTCCTGACATAGGTTTATTTAATTTTTCTATACTAATGACATCCCTTCGGGATTAGTGAATCTGAAAGGAGCAGTGATTGCCGAATCTTTTTTTTTTCTGGCTTTGTAATTTTAGTAGAAGAATTATCCCCCTAATTCTTAGGGTAATAGAGATATTATCAAACCTTGAAGAGTTGAAATGATTTTAGAAATAGAGCAAGGAAAACGGCTATTCGAACCCTGAAAGGGTGATATTGCCTTGGAAACTTTTAAATCTATACTAATGACATCCCTTCGGGATTGATGAATCAGAAAGCAGTGGTGATTTCCCAATATTTATTCTGTAGTATCTGGCTTTGTTATTTTAGTAGAGGGGTTTTTCCCCTAATTCTTAGGGTAATAGAGATATTTTCAAACCTCGAAGAGTTGAAATGATTTTAGAAATAGAGCAAGGAAAACGGCCATTCGAACCCTGAAAGGGTGGTATTGCTATAAAATTTCAAGCCTAAATCTTGTGACCTCCGCGAAATTCTCTGCGAACTCGGTGGTTAAATATCCACAAAAAAAGCTTCCCATTTCTGAGAAGCTTTCGAATACTTAATTATCCTTTTTCTTTGGGATATCGTCATCGTGGGCGCCGTCCTTGCAGCATTCATCCAGTTTTGCGTAGGCTTTTGGATCGCGCTTAAGTGAGTCGGCATTATAGCCTACCATCGTCACTCGCTTTCTGAGTTTGTCTGGATCAGTTTTGGAGTCTAGGTAAGCGATATTCAACACTTTGGTTTCCAAGTCCAGATTCACAGATTTCACTCCTTTTTCGAAGGTGAGATCCTTTTCCAGTGTTTCCTTGCACATCTCGCAGATGGCAGATGTCTTGATTCCGATAGTTTTTACTTGTGCTTGTGCAGCGAATGCAAAAGCCGCGATAAAGAAGGTTAAGATTATTTTTTTCATGTGTTTATAATTTGTCTTTTAAAGGCCATCCCGATAGCTATCGGGAGGAATCTCGCAGCGATTACAATCATGCCAGTGTGTGACTTTTTAGTAATGCTCGATTTCATAATTTCAGTTTTTTAATTTTTATGTTTTTCCGCCTTTGCCAGAATGAAGATGAGTGTATTGTAGGATTTGGGTGTCTTACTCGTTAAGGCTACATCGGTCACCCTTCTTCCGTATTCCGTCCTGTAAAACAAAGCGGAAATAGTTACTGGCATAATTGCTAATTATCATTTGATTTTATATCTGATTCCTGTGTAAATCACTCGTCCAGCGATCGGTCCCCATGTCATAGAGGCGTCAAAATTCTGACCAAAAGGATTTTCAGGATCAATAATTGGATTTGATTGTTTGAAGTTTAAGATGTTTTCGCCGCCCAAATAGATGCTTCCCCAGCGAAAACCTCGACTAACCTGCGCATTTAGCATAAAGAAATCCGGGGACTCACTTGGTTGCTGAAATTCAACCGGACTTTCGCTGGTATTAGGAATTCGCATAGGACCGTTCCAGTTGAGTGTCATGTCAACTTTCCATTTGTCGTATTTGGTAGCATAGGCTAAATTTGCGAACACACGGTCACGACTGGTAAGCGGCATCTGCTGGAGAATTCCATTCGTTGTCATCATCATTTGGTAGTGCTTGTAGGCAGCTTTTGCATCCAGCCTTTCTGTGATAGGGTAGCTAGCTTCGATTTGGAAACTGTTGGCGTACGAACCTTTATGAAGATTGTTGATTACAAGCTGCTCAGAACTTACATCCCGGTCATATACGAGTTGATTGATGAAGTCTGTGTAGAAATAGTCTGCCACTATACTCAAAGGTCGATCATCTACCAGTAAGCTTCCAGCAATGCTAACTCCTGTATTCCAGGTTTCCTCGGGTTTCAGTTCGGCATTGAAGACCAGCTCTCTCGCTGATATCCAAACGGAACTGTTTTCCATCAAGGCATTCGGGGTTCTATAGCCTTTTCCCACGGAACCTCTAAGGGTCCAACTAGGGATAAATTCCCATCTAGCATGCACTCTAGGTGTGAAGTAAGTCCCGAAAAGATTGTGAAAATCCGTTCTGGCTCCTGCTACTAAAGTGATGCGCTCGTTTGGGATGAAGTTATATTCGAAGAAAAGCCCAGGGACTTTTTCTGTTCTGTACATCGCTGTATCAAGTCCGGTCGGAGTATTTGAATCAAATGTCTCTTCGAAATCATCATAAAGAAAACTTGCTCCAGTTTTATATTGGTGAAAGCTTGACCCCAGAATATTCTGATAGATGAAATTTCCGTAGGCTGTTTTCTCTATCCCTTGATAGATTCTTCTTCCGGCGCCACCATTGAAGTCTTGATAGGAAAGGGAATATTGAAAGCCCCAGCTTTGGGTAGGTTTATCAGGATAGATCATGCCGAGTTTACCGAAAACTTCTGCTTTTCTGGTATCCATCTCGTAGCCATATACGCTACTTGTGCTCAGATCACTGTTGAAGTCAAAGCCTTTCTGCCCACCAGCATTGTCAGACATGAATAGATTTACACCGATTTGAGACATGAATTGATCTCCCTCATACTTGTATCGGTTGAGGAAATTTAGCTGACGGGCTTTAGGAAGATCCATAAATTCATCGTCATTTCCATCGATTTCTGAGCTGAGATTACTTGCGTGAAAAAGTACGCCTGAGCTCCATTTTTCAGAGATTGGGATCTGATGGTTTGCGTTGATTTCCATTCTTCCAAAAGAATTGAGGTAGCCATTCAGGTACCAGGCATCCATGGATTCCGGTTTGAAAAGATCCACGTTGATCTGGCCGGTCATGGATTCGTAGCCATTGATCACAGAACCAGCACCCTTCCCGACATCGATAGACTGAATCCAAGTCCCTGGGACGAACATCATTCCTTGCCGGGAATTGAGGCCGCGGATATTCGGGATTCCTTCTCTGCTGATCAGCACATATCGACCATCCAGCCCCATCATTTGGATCATTTTGGTGCCGGTGACAGCATCCGGGTAGGAGACATCCACGGAGGCATTCGTCTCAAAACTTTCCGATAAATTACAACAAGCAGCCTTTTGTAGTTCGTTTTCGGTTATTAGAATATTGAGAAAAGGAGCCTCGTCCACCACAGACTCAGACCGTGCCTTGATGGTGACACCTTCTAGCGCTTCACCACTTTCCTGAAGTGTAATCAGCATAGTTTGGTCAAATACCGGTGCCAAAGTATCTGCTTCATAGCCTAAATAGGATACGACTAGACGGTCATTTTCGAGCACATTTTCCAACTCAAATAGCCCGTCCAGATTGGTGATCGCACCTTGCGTCTTGCCGAGTATGTTAATACTAGCGCCAACGAGAGTTTCATTTGACTCAGATTGTACTTTTCCTTTTATGCTAGCTTGCGCAAATAAAAGCGTGGGGGCCGCTAAGCACCCTATAAATAGAAGTATTCGTAACATGAAGAATTGCTTGTGTGTAAACAGATTTACATTTCGCCTCAGGCGACTAAAAATCAAGCTTTTCTTAAATCAGGAAGGATTGGTGAAGAATAGTGAGATCGGGAATAGGCCGATCTGGGAAAAGATATTCGGAATTGGTAATCTGTATGTCCACAGATTGGAGGACTGGGATAGTAAGAAAATAAGCCAGTACAAACTCTGGGGAAATCTGAACTTCAAACTGAGCCTTTCCAAAATAGTCATCAGAATCCGAAGATGTGTATTCATCCGAACAGCAATCTGGATCAGGAATAGAGCTTAAATCAACTCCACAGCAATCCGTCTTTTCAGGTGCGATAGAAACTTCCGCACTTTTTAACTCATCTCCACAGTAATGCGCCGCCAAAGTCAGGTTGATTTGACCGGTCAGGAAAAATAGGAGCATTAAGGATGAGATGATTGCTTTCATTACGTGAACAAAGGTCGGGATTCCATTTGTAAAAGAAAAACCTACCTCCAATACGATTGGCGTGGAGGTAGGTTTTAATTATTTGGAAAATGTACTTACTCAGAGGAAGTACCCGGAGGAGTGAACTTGACCACTTGATTTGGGATTGCCTCAATTGTTCTTAAGTAGGAGTAAATCGCTTTGAGATCGGATTCCTCCATTCCAGCATACATTACCCATGGCATAATGGTATTGAATTCTCCAGGCTGTACTTTAGGGAGCTGATATCCTGAGTCTAAGTATTGCTTGAATTTTCCCACAAACATTTCCTCAGACCAGGTTCCAATACCGCTTTGTTGATCTTGGGTTAAATTTGCAGATCTAACCAACGAACCGTCAGGGAAAGCAAATTCTCTTCCTCCTGAGTACTCTAAGCCAGCCAAAATAGTGCCCTGAGGGTCCACAGGACTATGACACTCCATGCAGGCGGCAGCATTTGTTAGGTATTTTCCATAGGCTACTTGATCAGTCTTAGCTGGCTTTGGTTGAGGATCAGCATCTTTTGGAATGGTCTTCAGGATGATGCTAACGGGAAAATCAGCCTCTGATTCAGGGATTTCATTTTCGATAGGATCTAAAGTTCTGATGTAAGCGATGATGTCATAGATGTCTTCAGGATCCATTTTGCTGTAAAACTGATAAGGCATAAGTGGGAACATGGCTCTGCCCTCATTAGTCACCCCAGTGGTAATAAGGCGGTATAATTCCCCATCTGTGTAGTCCGCAATCCCGAAAGGCGTAATGTTTTTTGCATAAAAGACACCTGGGAAGCCCATGCTTTGGTCAAATCTATCCCCACCTGAACCCAGTGTTCCCGGCTGAATCGGTCCAGATAATTGAGAGAAGTCCCGTGCGGAATGGCAATCTACACAGACCGTTACATGGTTGGCGAGATAGGCTCCTCTAGCTACTCGGTCGGGACTGTGGTCAATGGTTAGGTCTTGGGCAGGACTGACCTTAGGAAAGGTGAAATTCACGAATGCTACTCCACAAATAATCAGAATAACAAGGACTCCAAGTAGGTAACCTAGTACTTTAAAAATCTTTTTCATATTAAAAATGAGTTTTGGTATATGAAAATTTACATTTTTCTATAATTAGTTGATTATAAACTCCTTGATAATTTTCGCAGGAAAATAAATCCTTCAAATAAATCTTGATATTTTCATAAAAGGGATTTAAATATTCTTAAATAATATCCTCAAGCAATAAAAAATTTTGAGGTAGAAATAATCAGCTGAGTAAATGCTGATTCAGATAAAATAGACTCTTTGAGCTCAAAAGTAAGTTAAGAATGCGAAGATTCTATTCAGGAAAAGATAAAAAAAATGTCATTGCCCTTCCTGAGAAAGGCAATGACAAGTAAGTTTATTCAACATCAAGTATTGAATTCACCAGGGCATCAATATCGCGAAGGTGATTTTGAACTATACCTGCACTGTATCTAGTGCTTGCGGATCTGGCAGTTGTTTGGATGGTCTTTAATTCTGCTCGAACAGCAGCACTGACATCGGACCTGTTATTCTCATCCTGAGTCATTAAAGAAGCGAGTAGCTCTACATGAGCTCTTTGAAGGTTTCGGCGGAAAGTATCAATGTCCCGAGATCCAGAAAGCTCTGACCAGATGCCTTTTCTCAAATCAGCCAGCATCTGAGTCATCGTGTAGACAGAAGAGCCATTCAATGCTTCATTTTCAATCAATCGCTCCAATCTATCCATTCTTAGCACGCTACTTAGCAACCTTGATTGCATGCTTCCAATTCCTGCAACAGCACCACTAGCTTCGATGTTATTCAATATTTCCTTTTGAAGAAGCCAGTCAGGAGTCGTGAAAACATGATCGTTCAAAAACTTCATTGCATTCACCTGCTCAGCTTTAGGGGTAGGAGTGTAAACAAAACCACTTTGATCGGTGGTTTTTAATTCCTGATAAACTCCACCAATATTGGTCACTACATGATTTGCAAAACGGCTCCAAACTCCGATCAATTCTCCATACAACTCTTCTAGATCATCATAACCTTCGCCGGCAGTAGCTGTCCACTTTGCAAGATTCGGAGCAACGATTTTCAAGTTTGCCAACCCATAAGTGCTTGCCTTAACTGGATCATCGCCTACAGATTCGGTTTGGTCACTTGGGTCAAAAGAATTTCCACGTCCAAATAAATAAACAGGATCTCCAGCTTTTTCCCTGATCCAGCTATTCAAAATAGGCTTTTCAGCTTCTGGAGAATCAGCATTCGGGATGTATCTATAGCCCCAGTTGATTGCATAGTTGTCATATGGGCCGAGCATTCTCACCCAGCGCACTCCCTCGTCACCTGGCTGCGCAACATAGTTATACCGAGTGTAATCCATGATGGTAGTTGCCAAGCCCCATTTCTGGGTGAAAGTAGCCGAACGTAAAGAATCAGTAGGGTAGGCATAGGACGCTTTCATGTTGTGTGGCAATCCAAGTGCGTGACCGATTTCATGAGAAATCACTCTTCGCATCATTTCACCGATTTCCTCATCAGGTGTGTTCAAAGTTCTTGCAGATGGGTTGGCAGCACCAGTTTCTAGCATGTACCGATTTCTGTAAGAACGGAGGTGGTTGTGAAACCATACGATATCACTTTCTATGATTTCACCAGAGCGAGGATCAGATACACTTGGGCCCATGGCATTTCGCGTGGTCGTAGCAACGTAGCGCACGGTAGAATATCTCGCATCTTCGGCACTCCAATCTGGGTCTTCTTCGGCAGTCGGAGCATCTTTGGCTATTATCGCATTTTTGTATCCAGCAGCTTCGAAAGCTACCTGCCAGTCTTCAATTCCTTGACGGAAATATTTTCTCCACTTGGCTGGAGTTGCAGGATCAAGATAATAGACAATCGGCTTTACAGGTTCTACCAGCTCTCCTCTAGCATAAGCTTCCGGATCTTTTGGCTCCAGCCTCCATCTTCTGATGTAGGTTTTTTGATCTGATTTCAATGCCTCCGAGCCGTAGTCAATCTGACGAACGGTAAACCAGCCCACCCGCGGATCATGTAATCTAGGCTGCATAGGTTTCTCTGGAAGTAAATACATTGACTGGCTCATTTCCATGGAAATGGTGCCAGACCTTGAATTGGAAGGGGGAGAAGTGGCATTGTAAGTCATGTCATGTCTTACCTCTACGTTTTCAGGATAGCTTGCCATGCGGGTTATGAAACTTCTTTCTTTATCAAGATTTCTCACCTGATATTCCCTTCTCATGGAAGATGAAAGACCGCTTAAAGCAGGAATATCAGAAAGGAATAGATCAGTTACTTCGATTAAGGCGGCAGTTGAGTCCGAATTAAAGGCTTCGATTTTAAATGAAGCCAAAATAGGATTGTAATTGTTGGCCTCTACAGACAAAAAGATTGGAAGGGAATCCGCAGCCACATTGTCAAAAGAGATGGAGCGAAGTAGGATACTGTTTTGCATTCTCGACCAGTGAATCACTTGTTCATTTGACTTAGAACCAGCGGTAGTATACCCACCACCTAGACCATCAGCGATTTTTGAAATTCGACTTACTAAAAGCATGTCTTTTTCCAAAAGCTCAAATGGGACTTCGTAGTAGCTTTTGTCTCCCACCTTATGAACAGTAAACAGTCCTTCATCTGAAACGGCTTCATCTGTGACGATTTCGCTATACTTTTTGAATGGGCTTTTTTCAGTCGGTTTGGCTGGCTGACTTTGAGCTACCGGCTCATCTTTCGCATTTTTCTTATTCTTTTTCTGTGCAAAACTTGCCACACTTAGTGTCAAGAGAAATGCAGTTAAAAGTGCAGTAGTTTTTCTCATTAATGTTTTAATTGGTTTGTAAGAACAAAGTACTGGTACTGACCAAAAAATAAAAGGAGTCATTTTTGGTGACTCCTTTTTCTTAGGATGAAGGGTTTGATAGTTGTTTTAGGCTAATCAATTCAAAGGATTGATCGTCTGAATACTTCCATCTTCTAGGTGTTTCAATGGGGCAACTTTAATATTTCGTAGGTGAGTTTTACCGGAAAGTTGGGTATCGTGATAGTAAATAAACCAGTTGCCATCAACTTCAACAATGGAATGGTGATTGGTCCAACCTTCCACAGGGTTTAGAACTACACCTTGGTAGGTAAATGGTCCATATGGATTATCTGCAATTGCATAAGCAATAAAGTGCGTGTCACCTGTAGAATAAGATAAATAATACTTATCCATGTACTTATGAATCCAAGCCGCTTCGAAAAATCTTCTGTCGTTATCTCCATTTAAAATAGGAGCGCCATTTTCGTCCAAAATCTTGATTTCCTTTGGAGTTTCTGCAAACTGAAGCATGTCATCACTCATTTTTGCAATGATTGGACCTAAAGCCGGTTCATCGTCAGCAGGAAGCCCATCGGTAGGCGCCGCACCTTTATCTTCAAATTTGTTGTTTCTATACTTTTGCAATTGACCGCCCCAAATACCCCCGAAATACATATAGTATGATCCGTCTGAATCCTCGAATACCGAAGGGTCAATGCTGTAACTTCCTTTGATCGGCTCAGGCTGAGCAGTGAACGGGCCGATAGGTGAATCGCCGACAGCTACCCCGATTTTGAAAATATCTTTATCATCTTTTGCAGGAAAATAGAGGTAGTATTTACCATCTTTTTCTGCTGCATCTGGCGCCCAAAGTTGTCTTTTTGCCCAAGGCACGTCCTCAGCTCCTAGTACTTTTCCGTGATCAGTAATTGCTCCTGATGGAGAATCCATGGAATACACATGGTAATCCATCATATTGAAATGCGCACCCAGATCATCCTCAGGAACATCTGACTCTACATCATGGGACGGATAAATGTAAATTTTCCCATCAAAAACATGAGCAGAAGGATCTGCTGTGTAGTGATCAGAAATTAAGGGTTGGGAAAGATACTTTGAGGTAGTATCACTTACTTCAATTTCTGAAGTGACATCGGTAGTTTCGCTGGGTTTGCCGCAAGATGCTATCGCAAAAAGCGCACAATAAGCAGGAATTAATTTTACTAGGTTGTTCATAAATAGGTTTGATTGATTAACTGGGGTCAATATAATTTGAAAAAGTGAGTTTTCAGAACAAATGAGGTTGAGGCTAAAGGAAGGAGCATTCTATTTCCCAAAGGCATAAGTAAGACTGTGGCAGCAAAAATGTTATTTCAATATTCCAGATACCAATTGAAATTTTGATTAAGGATTTCCTGTTTTTCTGATTGTATAAAATCGAGAAAAGCAAGGCTCACAGGAGACATTTTTTTTCCTTTCAGCCAAATCAAACGCCATTCTGTTTTTAATGGTAGGTCTTCTTGAGTTAGAATAAATAATTGTTTGTTAATAAGTTCATTTTGAATTCCTATCAGGGGCATAATGGAATACCCGAGTCCTGCTATCACGGCTTGCTTTACAGCTTCATTTGATGTGAGTTCCATCCGTTTTCTTTGATTTACACGATGAGATTCAAAGTATTTTTCCATGGCAAGTCGTGTTGCAGAACCTTGTTCTCTGTATATCAGTGGTTTATTTTCATCTCTGACAGGTCGGTTTCCTACCAAGTAAAGTTTGTTTTCAATCAATAATTCCTCTTCAATACTTAGCTTTTCAGGAATCACCGAGACTAGTGCGAAATCAATCTCATTGTTTTTAAGGCTTTCAACGACCCGGCTTTTATTGGTAACGTCCAGTACCAAGTCAATACCCGTATTTTTTTCCATAAATCCTGACAAAAAATAAGGGATCACATATTTGCCGGTAGAGGCTGCTGATATTCGGAGTTTACCGCTCAGGATTCCTTGATAAGCTTGCGTTTTATAGTTGATATTTTCTAATTCTTGGACCACACGCTCTGCAAGTATGGCAATTTCATGGCCAAAATCTGTTACATGTAATTGCCTGCTTATGACCTCGGTAAGTGGGATTTCAAACTGATCTTGTAAGTTTTTTAATTGGATAGAAACAGCCGGTTGAGTCATAAAAAGTTCTTCTGAAGCCTTTGTGATGCTCTTTGTCTGGACCACCTTAAGAAATATCTGAAGCTGGTGTATGGTATAGTTCATAAAAATTACTTATGTATTACATAACAAATATAAATAAAAATTTATGAATGACATTTTTAAACTTTGCTTCACAAACTAAAATACAAACTAATGAACACAGCTCAACTAAAACAAAAAACTCTAACTGACACGAATCAGCAGGATCTTATTAAGGGTGAATTTTCGCCAGAAGATGCAATGGAAATTATTAACCATTTATTCTCCGAAAAAATCAACTTTCATGGAATGAGAAGCTTCAGTAATAAAGTGAGATTTGGCGAGATTGATCAGGTTTCTGAAGCGCGAATAGTGGAGTTGAAACAAAGCAATGTAGAATTAAATGAGGTGATAAAATCTGCGAAGTCCCAAGGCAAAACCTTGAAAATAGAATCAGTGGTTACGATTGAAATCATATAAATCTCATTTGACTATGAATCAAAGTTTTCTCGCTTTTGCAGTTTTATTGTCCCCTCTGGTATTCGTACTAACGGCAGTTACATCGTGGTTTCAGAATGGTATACACCCGTCACTTGTAAAAAAAGTGGCAACAGCCTCCACTGTAGTTAGCATTCTAATTGCCGCTTTAAGCGGTTTTTTTGTGGCCAATTATGGGGCTTTAGAGTCCCCGCTGATCGGAATTGATCAACTAGGGTTGAGTGTAAGATTAGATGCTTTAAGTATTTTGATGCTGGCTATGATAGCACTCATAGGTTTCGTAGTGGTCCGGTTCAGCATGAATTACTTGGATGGTGATGCGCATCATGGAGCATTTATTGGAAGACTTGCTGCGACAATCGCTTCAGTTCAGCTTCTAGTTATATCAGGAAATCTTGCCTTATTATTTGTTTCGTGGGTGCTTACCAGCATGTCACTACATAGATTGCTTGTTTTCTACAAGGACAGACCTGGAGCAATCATCGCTGCGCGGAAAAAGTACATTGTAGCCAGAATTGGAGATGCTTGCTTGCTAGCAGCGTTTACACTTCTGTATATTCAGTTTAATACAGGAAATCTGGAAGTGATCTTTCAGGAGATACAGGCAAATTTGGCTTCCGGTAGCTCTTTGCTAGCCTTAGAGGCAGTTGCAGTACTGCTGGTTTTGGCTGCACTTTTGAAATCTGCGCAATTCCCTACACATGGCTGGTTGGTTGAAGTGATGGAAACTCCCACACCGGTTTCTGCACTTCTTCACGCAGGCTTGCTGAATGCAGGTCCATTCCTAATTGTACGTATGGCATTTGTGTTGGAAGCTAGCACTTATGCTCCCTTGATTCTGATTTCTGTCGGAGGATTCACGGCTCTTTTTGCTTCAGTTGTTTTTCTCACACAAACATCTGTAAAAACAGCCTTGGGATACTCTAGCGTTGCGCATATGGGGTTCAGCTTAATGACTTGTGGCCTCGGGCTTTATCCTGCAGCGATGCTGCACTTGGTTGCTCACTCATTTTACAAGGCGCATTCTTTCCTTTCTTCAGGAAGTGTGATTGAGGTTATCAGAGCTTCAAAAGTCACTTCATCAACTAGAATCGGCAGCCCATTTAGAATTGCCTTGGGGATTCTCTTAGCATTGGGACTTTATGCCGCATTTGCCTTAGCCTGGGGAATTGATCCCCAAAAGGAATTAGCCCTACTTGCACTTGGTGCAGTGATTATAATGGGGCTTTCACGCTTATTTACCACAGCGATTGACTCCAATGGGAGCTTGAAGCTAATGAGTCAAGCGAGTCTTCTATCTGTGTTAGTTACAGCGGCTTTCTTTACACTGGAGTCTGGATCCCACTTTCTGCTTTCTTCACAAATACCTGAATTAGCAATACCAAACTTGTTGGAAATCATACTTATTTCCATCCTACTTCTTGCCTTTGGAGTGACAGTTTTCCTGCAAATAATCGCCCCAAACCTGTCAGCCAAACCATCTTACCAGGCAATGGCTATTCATTTGAAAAATGGGCTTTATGCAAATGCAATTTTTGATAGAATGGTCAGAGCTCTTTACTCTCATAAGTATGAAATCAAGTCTGTTTTAACTGCGGAATTGAGCGAGCAAAAGAATATGAGAGTCTATAGCCCTGAAAAACAACCTGCTTAGAATTGTAAACTAGTGCTACTTATATATTTATCTAAAATAATGATAATCAAATGATTAAAGATATTGAATCTGAATATAACTTATTTGAAAACCTAGAAATGAATCAAGAAGTATTACTCAATACTATGCGAGAAGCAAGTAAGAAAATAGCTCCAGTTTGGCCTTTGGAAAACTTCGTAGCTGTGAATCCTTACTTGGGCTTTACTAGCAAAAAATTCAGCAATGTGGCTCAGGAATTAGCTACGGCAGGTGCAGTTCAAATGACATTACCGGCATCATTTTACCTGGACAAACTAAATGCAGGAGAAATAATAGAGCGAGACATTGAACAGGCTCTTAGCAAAGGCGGAGCAAGGATATCTACGGATAAATTTATCAAGATTCTCAAAAAGAAGAATGAGTCAAAGGAGGTAACTAAAACGATTGCTACAGTAGCAGATCTGGCTACTGAAGTGACTAAAAAAGACTGGGAAAGATTTCTCATCGGCAGAGTCTCTCAATGGGCTGCATCTTATTTTGATAAGGGGCAAGCAATTTGGGTGGCTTCTGATCAAAAGCAGGATTTGTTTTATTCTTGGAAAACTGAGGCCCAAATTGACCGCACTCCAGAATTGATTGGGTTGAAGGGATTTAGAAAACTAGTGAAGTCATTACCAGATGATCCGATTAAAGCCACAAAAGTAGCCTTGGATATACTAGGGGTTTCTCCTGAGCAAGCTTCACTTTATTTTCACCGCCTGCTCCTAAAAGTAGGTGGATGGGCTGCTTATGCGGCTCGAGTGGATTGGGATTCTGAGCTGTATGGAGGAAAAGACGGAAAAGTTATCGAGTTTTTAGCCCTGCTCATTTGTTGGGAGGCCTGTCTGCTCGAAAGCTTGAACGAAGAAGAATTATATATAAAATGGGATGATGCAAAAGGTACATTTTCTCTGCTAAATAATCAGCCGGAATTGAATCAACATTTAGCACATAACCTGATTCTACAGGAGGCTTTTGATTTGGCAGCGCAAAGAAAAATTATCGAGAAATTCGAACTGGCTGAGCCATCAAAGAGTCAAGAATCAGAGCAGGCTAAAGCACAGGCAATATTCTGCATCGATGTACGATCCGAAGTGTTTCGAAGAAATCTCGAATTAGTTGATCACGAAATAGAAACACTTGGATTTGCTGGGTTCTTCGCTTTTCCAATAAAATATGTTCCAATAGGACATAATGAAGGAGAAGCTCAGTGTCCTGTACTGCTGAAAACTGGTCCTACAATCCTTGAAGAGCTATCTGACCCGAAGGCGTATCAACGAGCTCTTTCTGGAAGACTGCAGAATCGACAGGTTCAACAGGTTTGGAAATCCTTTAAATCAGGAGCTGTAACATGCTTCAGTTTTGTCAGTCCAATGGGGCTTTCATACCTCCCTAAAATTTTCACAGATTCATTTGGCTTAACGCGCCCCGTACCACATCCAGACCAGGAGGGAATGTCAAACAAGGATTTCAAAAATAGAACTATCAGCCTGGGAAGAAATCATCATCTAGGCGAAACGACAGGGATTCCGCTTGATCAACAAATCCAAATGGCCAAGAATGCACTTAAGGCAATGTCTCTGACTGATGATTTTGGGAGGTTTGTTCTAATCGTCGGGCATGGATCTACCACAGTAAATAATCCACATGCCACCGGCTATGACTGCGGTGCTTGCGGAGGTCACTCAGGAGAGGCAAATGCCCGCGTAGCAGCTGCAGTATTAAACAATAGGGTGGTTAGAACAGCTTTGCAATCAGAGAACATCTTCATTCCGGTAAATACAATCTTCTTGGCCTGTCTTCATGATACTACTACCGATGAAGTAAGGATATTCAATGAATATGATGTGCCAAATGATAGAAAAGAAGAGTTGCAATCTCTTCAAAAATCCTTGGTTTCAGCAGGTCATGCCGCAAGAACTGAACGGTCTCTTCGTATGACGGCTAGTAGTTCTTCGGCTATAGAAAAGATGATAATCACAAGGAGTAAAGATTGGTCACAGACCCGCCCGGAATGGGGGCTTGCCGGATGCTCTGCCTTCGTGGTTGCTCCTCGTGAAAGAACAAAAGGGATGGATATGGAGGGCAAGTCATTTTTGCACTCCTATGAATGGGAAAAGGATTCAGGGTTTTCTGTTCTTGAATTGATCATGACTGCTCCTATGGTAGTCACAAGCTGGATCAATCTTCAGTATTACGGCTCAACGGTTGATAACAAGACTTTTGGTTCTGGAAATAAAACTTTACACAACGTTACGGCTGGCTTGGGGGTACTTGAAGGTTATTCCGGCGATCTCAGGGTAGGCTTACCAATGCAGGCAGTTCACGACGGAGAGAACTACCAGCATCAACCTGAAAAACTCAATGTCATCATAGAAGCACCGATTGAGGCTATAAATTCCATCCTGAAAAAGCATAAAGGCGTGAGAGATTTAGTTGACAATGGCTGGATCTATCTGATGGTCATGAATGATGGGGGTAAAATCTCTCATAAATATGCTGGAGATTTGACTTGGGAAAGCGTAGCTCAGGTGGCGGCTTGATTTTGTGTGTCATTTCTGACAGGCTAATGGAACACAAGTCCAAAAAGTGACATCGTGGAAGTAAGTTTCAAAATGGTAGATCTTCAAAACTGTACCTTAATATATGAAGACGGAACTTACATCATATTCAATGACTCCAAACTGAAAGAACCAGATTAGTACGGTAAAAGCCTCCCGGACTATGTTTCTGTCAAGTAGCCGGAGTCTGAGGAATCTTGATTAGAAAGCCCTTCGGGGCTTTTTGTGTTAAAAGATGATGGGTTATAGCCAGAAGCTGCAGGTTTGATGTTTTTCCTCTTTAATAAAAAACGCGAAGTCTTAGTCTAAAGGGCTTTGGTCCTAGTCGAATTAGCCACGGTTTGTCTAGTAATACCGATCAAATCGCCAAGGTCCTTTTGGGTAAGAAGATCGATCAAGGCAAACTCAAACCCTTCTGCATCTGAGACCTTGATATCAAAATAGGAATTGAGAAACGTAAGTTTTTCTTTTGCTTTTTTCTCATGTAGCTTTTTAAGCTTTTTTTCAGCACTGCACCAGCGCTTAACTAGGTAGGAGATGAACCACTCGGAAACTTCTGGGTTCAAAATCACCATTTTTTTGAAAAAATCGCGGTTGTAAACACGCAAACGTGTATCTATCAATGCTTTTGAATACTCAAAAAACTGGTTGTTCAAGTATTTTAAATCCCCAAAAAAATCGGTTTTAAACAGCACATCAAAGATAAATTCCTCACCATCTTCTGTGTAGCTACCCAACTTCACTGCGCCTTCTACTATTTCATACATATAGGTATGATCCGAAGAAGGGGTGTAGATATAGTCGTTCTTTTTTACCACAATCTCTCTAACCATACCAAAGGATTGGCTAGACTGCTGGGAGGAGATGTGGTCGAAAAAATTGAAACCTTTATAAGTTTCATTATTTGGTCGTACAGGTATTGCCATATTTCGGAAGATTATCTTCTCAAAATTACCTGACTACTGTTAGCACATAGTTACTTCAATATGAAGTTTATGTACTTCATGCTCTCCTGAAGTAAAAACCGGAGAAAAACATAAATTTCTCTCCGGCTTTTGGTTTCTGTTATTTCTTTATTCCCGGGTATAATGTGCTCTCAGGTAGCTCAATGGATAAGTCTAATAGGTATTTCACTACGGATGCCACATCTACTAAGCCCATTTCCTGAATCTCAACATTCTCACGAATTCCTGCGCCCCAAGCGATAAAACCTGTCTCGATCTCATCAAAGTCCGGGAAATAGCCATGTGTTCCACCTTTGGCTGGCTTCAGTGTGTCTCCATCTGTAGAGCTGGAAAAGGAGATGCCCTGAATGGGAGCAAGTGCCAATACGGCATTTGGATCTGCGCCGACTTCGTCCAATTCTTCTCTATTCACCACTCTGAATAGCTTTTTGATGTTTTCTGGCAAATCAGCGAGGATTTTCTTTACCTGAGCGGCTGTCTGGGTGTCATTCTTATCTTTTAGATGTAGAAAAGCTGAAGCTCCGCTGGTATGGAATGCCGCTTTCCAATTACCGCGGTCGTCTTTATTTTCCATTAAACCAGCCTCTACAAGCCAAATGTTAGGACTAAGCGCGCTGTGAATGTTTACAAATCCATGATCTCCGGTGATGATAAAGGTGGTTTTGTCCAATACGCCAGCCCGCTCCGCGGCTTCCATGATTTTGCCGATAGCTCTATCGGTAGCGGCGATGGATTTATGTACCATCGGGCCATCTCTTCCTTCGCTATGCTGGAAGTGATCTGTCGCTATGAGATGAAGAGTGATGAAGTTTGGCTTGTAAGTTTCTAGAATGTAGCCAGCCATATCGCCGATTCTATCTTCCCGGTTTAGGTAGTCGCCGTTGAACGTCTTTTCATTTAGCTTCCCGAGTACGTTGAGTTCCATTTCTGCCAATAATCCCTTAGGAGTTTCCATCTCTCTCATGGGCTCTATTCTCCCATAGCCTTCCAGACTCCAAAATTCAGGGAGATTGTAATCAATAGGAGCATTGACAGATACTGGCCAAAGAAAACTGGCGCTGGTCATCCCGTCATTTCTTACCGCTTCCCACAGGGTAGGAACTTGAATCAGCTCATTTTCCCAATACCATCTGCCGGTTTGCCCCTCAGGCTCGAAAGGCGCATTGTAATAAATCCCATGCTTGTCAGGCATGGTTCCTGTGATTACGGTAGTGTGCGATGGATAAGTGACGGAAGGAAAAACTCCAGTTACGCCCAAAGATCGAGCTCCTTCCTTTGCCATGGTTTGCAAGTTTGGAGCGGGCCATTTTTCCTCTAGATAGAAATTTGGGCGAAAGCCATCAATGGAAATCAACACCACATGTTCAGCCGGTTTTGCGTTTTGCGCTAGCACAAAGTGGTTGCCTAATGCTATTGATAAAAGGATAAGGAGATTTATCTTTTTTGATAAAAAGGTAGGATACATGTTTATTCGTGTGGTTTGAAAAAGCCCGCTGTCGGATGACAGCGGACTTATTTTTTATTTAGAAAAAGATTTTGCCTGAAATCTGCATTTGGTAAGGTGTACCACCAGGCGTGGTAACTCCAACGTTTGGATTTACTTCATAGACGTAAGCTTCTTTCACAGGATCAAAATTCCGGATAGTTAAGAGGTTTTGATTGCCTAAGTTCTTGGACGTTCCCCAGTCTTTGTTGAGTAAGTTGGCTACGTTGAAAATATCCAGCCCCAGTTCAATTCCTGATTTCTTTTCACCACTGAAGTAGATTTTCTTTGCTGCCCGAATGTCCCAGTTGCCGAAATACCCATTTTCTCCACCATTTCTCACAGCTACTTTTCCTAGGCTTTCTCTGATGTAATCAGATGCTAGGTTGTCTGGATTAGCCAGTATATCGTTCATGCCTGCTGCGATAGTTTCAGACAAACCTGGGGTAGCTGGATCGAATACAAAGGCAAGATCGTTGGAGTTCACAAAGTCACCATTGACGTTACCGTTTACTCGAAGGGAGTAGCGAGTACCACCAATTCCGGAGTATCTCACGCCTACAGAGATGCCTTTCCAAGTTGGTAAAGTACCATAAAGAACTACTTTGGTTCTGTATTGACCGTTGGAATAGCTCATGTTAGAAAGATCTCTAGGATCATCCACTACCATCTGAAATAGGGTTGCACTGTTAGCGACATTACCATTGTAAGAAGTGTTGTCTTTGCTGTCATTCCAAGTGTAGCTAGCGGTGATTTGTCCGTCTTTGAAGTAGCGATAGGTTCCATCGATCACCAAGGTGTAGGTATTGTTTCTTCCTTCACTGTTTAGCTCTAGTACTCTACCGATTTGATCTGTTTTTCTTCCTTGGGTCCAATCTGCATTTCCATTGGAAGTACTGATCGTTGATGCCGGTACATAGACACCTCTTCCACCTTCTTCATCCAAGGTGAAGTAAGGTTGATCCACCATGTTTCTGTCTACATACATGTAGTTGTTTCTGGCGATTGATGCGATGAAGTTGACGCCAAGTCTTAAGCGATTGTTGAAAATTCGGTTGTACATCACATTACCTTTATAAACAGTGGGAACTTTCAAATCTTCGCTGTTCATGTTGATGGTTGTCACTGGGGTGATACCCGGTTGATTCAATAAATCTACACCTGGAGCAGTGGTAGGGTCATTTCTGTAGGAAACGAAATCAGGCATTGGTACATTTTCACCCGTGATATCTACTGCGAAAATCTTGGTGCCGTCAAATTGTAGGTTGTTTACATCTGAATAGTTGTTCAGTGCAGATCCAAAAATACCACCGCCAATTCTCAGGATGTCCTGTTGCTTTTCATTGATATCCCAGGTGAATTGAACTCTTGGCTGTACCTGAAACCCGCCTGTTTTTACATCAGTTCTCAAGCCTAACTCGTCGAATACAGTCTGATTGAAAGTAGGGCTGTTTTGGTAACCTGTGTAATCTCCTCTCAGGCCAAGTACCAAATTCATTCCTCTTCCTAAATCTGTCTCAGCCTGTGCATAGATTCCTCCTCCAAAGATGCTTTGCTCTACTGTAGGATCTTCTGTAGCGACTTCTCTGGCGTATCGGTAAGGTTGCAGGTTTTCAAAGTTGTCCAATCCTGTGAAATAGAATCGGCCATTGAACTCACTAGTTGCTAGTGAATTAAGGTTGTTCAGCAAGAAGTCTATCCCAAAAGTGAAATCTGTTCTGCCTTTGGTATATTATAGGTTGTTGACCAGTTGATACACATTGGACTCGAATCTTTCTGGAAGGTAGCGCTGCCCACCCAGTTGGATGGTGGTATTTACATTTCTTCCATCTACCTCAGACTCCACCCGTTGAACGATCGCTCTTGGGATATTACTGCTTGGAAGTTGCGCGTTTGGACTTCCGTCATCAAGTGTGTATAGGTATTGGAGCTTCAGTTCGTTGGTTAGCTTATTGCTGATCTCAGTTCGTAGAGATGCCATCAAGCTATTGGCAGTAGAAAGGTGGTCGCCATAGACTTCGTAGAGGTTAATTGAACTGTTGTCAGATACGCCTTGGCTATTTAGATCACGGGAAAAGTTGTTTCGGATCGTCAACAAGTTGGACTTGTTAATCTGATAGTCAATTCTAGCAAAGGCGGTATGTGAGTACCTTTTCTTATCAAAACTACCTGTCTGAGGGCTTTCTGCTACTCCATATTCATTTCTTGCAATTTGTAAATATCGGTCTAGAGACTCTTGAGAAAGGTTGTATCTGTTCTCATCTTCCGGTGTTCTGATGTCAGCGATATAAAGTGGTCTCGCATCGCGCTGCCCATCATAGGCAAGGAAAAAATGAAGCTTGTCCTTGATAATCGGACCTCCCAGGGTAAATCCATATTGCTGTATGGCAAACTCATCTTCCCGCACATTGCCTCGGGTGTCATACTTGCTGCTCAGCCAATCTGCTCTGTTGAATAGGAAGGCAGATCCATGTACCGTGTTAGTTCCCGTTTTAGTTACTGCGCTGATAATTCCGCCGCCACTTCTACCGTTAGTCACGTCGTAGTCGTTGGTAGACACCTCAAATTCCCGGATAGCTTCCATAGAGATGGAAAAAGGACCTCTGTTGGTCGATCCGCTGGAAAGTGGGCTTCTATTCGTCATACCATCTATCGTATAGTTGGTAGAAGAATAAAGCTGGCCGAGGAGGTTGCTGCCATTAGAAACTGGAGAAAGGTCAACCAAGCTGTTGAAGTTTCTGCCATTAACAGGAAGGGTCGCCATATCTTTCGCAGTGACGGCAGTAGAGCTACCGAAGCGATCAATGCTGTTGGATAGAGAATTGGCAACTACGCTTACTTCACTGAGGGATTGAGCTTCCTCGCTGAGAACGATGTCCAGTTTGATACGATCTCCTTGGCTGACCGCATATCCAGTAAATACCTTCGTGCCATAGCCCATATACGTACAGGTTACCGAGTAATCGTTGGCTAAAGGAAGCTGGTTTACCGTGTAGTTACCTGTAAGGTTAGTGATGGCAGAAGCCGTAAAGCCAGTAAGCTCGTTTTTGATGAGCAAAGCAGCTCCAATGAGTGGCTCCCCGTTTTCATCCTTTACCTGTCCGGAAATGGAAGCATTGGTCGCCTGCGAATAAGTTTGGGTTTTGAACCCAAAGAATAGGAAAAGAAATAGGATTCCTACCTGATAATGGGTAAAAGTTTTTGACCTCATAGTGTTTGGATAATGGTTTAATTTGAGGCAAAACTAGATTTCAGAAGGTGGTAGAAATGTTAAAAATTAACATGCGAGGCATCATTAACAATAATATAAACTGGGAAATATTGAGCTAATATGTCTGCATCCAACCTAGGTCCGATTCGAGGGAAAATGAAAAACTAATTCCGGAAATAAATAATTTTAATGCGATGCAAAGCTCCTTTTTCTGCCTAGAATCACTTAACTCAAGGAGTTATTTGAAGGGCTGATAGAGGAGCTATTTGATCTCTATATTCACTTTATCGCATAAACTGCCTGATGATGTCAGTGTCCTTATTTTCTTATTTAACTTGTAGCTTACTATCTGCCAGAAGGTTGAAAAATATAGTTTCTAATTAACAATGATCATGGACCCAAAATCAAGCCCCTGTCTTTTAAAGTTCAACGTATTGCTATTTCTTCTCATACTTGTCTGTAGGCATGGATACGCGCAGAACACCTTGATTTCTGAGATGGAAGAATTAAAATGGGAGAAAGTAATGCCGGGCATCTGGAAGGCAAGTTTTGGTGAAAAGGGGTTAAATCCCATGGATTATACCAATTCTCCGAAGGTTGGTGCTATCGAAGCCTTGGGCGATTCTCCTTTCCCGTTTGCCAAGGATGCCAGTCGCAGCCTACTTACTCCAGATCGAGCAAGTATACGATTGCCACTGAATGAATCAGAGCAAATCTATGGCTTAGGTTTAGAGTTCGAAGGGATAAACAGACGAAGTAATGCTTATACACTCAAAGTAGATCATTACGGTGGAATCAAAGGGTACACGCATGCGCCGGTTCCCTTTTATATTTCAAGTGAAGGGTACGGGGTATTGATTAATTCCTCGAAACGTGTAAAAATCCATGTAGGAGTGGGTAATCGAAAGGACAGTAATATACCTGAACCCATCGACCGGACAACAGGTAAAAACTGGGCAGCCCGGCCTTTGTCCGATGCGGTGGAAGCAAGCGTAGAAGGAAATGGAATGGAAATATTTGTTTTTACCGGACAGACAACTCTTGAGGTTGTTCAACGGTATAACCTGTTTTTTGGAGGCGGCGTCATCCCTCCAAAATGGGGTTTGGGTTTTTGGCATCGAATGCATACCAAAAGCAGTGACCAGGACGTGTTGAAGGAAATTGAGGATTTTGAAGAACATGATTTCCCCTTGGATGTAATAGGACTAGAGCCAGGCTGGCAAAGTTTTGCTTATCCTTGTTCATTTGATTGGGATACCACACGCTTTCCCAACCCTGAAAACTTTGTCCGGACACTTGATCAAAAAGGGATAAAAGTAAATCTCTGGGAGAATCCATATGTAGCGCCGGTTTCGACCATGTACAAGGATATCAGTCCTTATACGGGAAGTCATACTGTTTGGCTTGGAGAGGTTCCTGATTTCACCATTCCTGAAGCACAACAAGTGCTGTTGAATCACCACAAAAAGAATCATTTAGCTATTGGAGTGAGCGGGTACAAATTTGACGAGGTGGATGGCTATGATGTATGGCTATGGCCCGATCATGCCACATTTCCTTCAGGAAATGATGCAGTAGAAATCAGACAACTCTATGGCATGATGATGATGGATATATTTGGTCGTTATTTTAAGGAGCAAAATCAGCGAACCTATAGTCTGATCAGATCTGCCTATATAGGTGCTAGCAGTCATAATTTTGTGCTTTATAGTGATTATTATGATCACAAGGGTTACGTGACAGCATTGGCTAATTCCTCACTGGCAGGGCTTTTATGGACTCCTGAAATCCGAAATGCTGATTCGGCTGAGGAATGGATTCGACGTTTTCAATCAGTCAGTTTTTCTCCACTGATGATGCTTAATGCCTGGTCATCTGGTAAGAAGCCCTGGAGCTTCCCTGAAGTAACAGATATGGTTAGAAATACAATAGAGCTTAGAATGAAGCTTTTACCCTATCTCTATTCTGCCTTTTATGAGTACAATCAAAAGGGTATTCCACCTTTCAGAGCGATGGTGTTGGAGAATGGATATGAAGCCCAGGAAACCATGGCTGGAGGTAAGTTGGATGATGCGAAAAACCCATACGCAGAGCAAAAAAGATTGGAAGTTACCGATCAATACATGATGGGACCCTCCATACTGGTAGCACCTGTATTTACTGGGCAGAAGGAGCGTAGTATTGTTCTTCCTGAAGGAAGGTGGTTCGATTTCTATACCGGAGATTATGTTGGGAATGGGGAAACGATTACCATACAGACCAAACTAGAAGAAATACCACTTTTTGTGAAAGATGGAGGGATTATTCCTATGCTCAACTCAGTAGATAAGAATTCGAATGATCAATCGCTGGAAGTCAGGATTTATGGCTCAAAGGAAAACACCTACTTATTATACAATGATGATGGGATCAGCTATGACTTTGAGGGTGGTGAATATTCACTTTCAGAACTCAAATCGAACCTCACTCAGGAAGGGCAATTGAAGGGTAGTTTTGAGGAGTTGAAAAACGGAAATTATTCCTATGGAAATATTAACTGGAGCTGGATGACAAACCCGAATTAGAAATAGGGACTGTTAAAGTAAAATGGTGTTCTTTTGAAAAGTTGGGGATTTCAGAAAAGTTAGCTTTTGGATTACCTCTATACTTTCCCTGTTTTCTATAGGATAAATTAGTTATTACATAACTATCAAAATTAAGTAAATTACATGTAAGCCATTGTTAAAAGTTAATACTGCTACTATGCCAATATACATGGACAGACATGATGTTTCGGAATCTGTTACAGCAGAACATGTTGCGCAATTGCACAAAGAAGACCTGAAAATTCAGGATACTTTTGGCTGTAGAGGGTTGACCTATTGGTTTGATGATAAAAGGAAGACTGCATTTTGTCTGGTTGAGGCACCAAATGAACAGGCAATAAGGGCTATGCACGACAAAGCGCACGGTCAGATACCACATAGCATCATAGAAGTGGATGCAGGAGTAGTAGAGTCATTCTTAGGAAGAATAGAAGACCCGAAAAAAAATCAAGAAGGCATTTCTGAAAGTATTGATGACCCTGCATTCAGAACAATCATGGTCATTGCGAAAGTACCATCCTTTTCAGGGTATAGTACTTTTTATCAGATAGATGAATCATTTACAGCATATTTCGAAGCAATCCGACATGTTATCAAAGCTAATGATGGCAGAGTAGTGAGAGAATCTAAAGATCTATTTATTGTTTCCTTTGAATCAGTATCAAGAGCTGTGGCTGCATCTCTGGAAATAAATTCAGCGTGTCAGGAGTTACACATTGATTCATTTTCTTCAAAAATTGGGCTGAGTGCCGGTGTGCCAGTCACAGAAAAGAAATCAATTTTTGAGGATACTATAAATTTGGCAGATCGGATTTGTGCAATGATACCCGGTGATATTATTGTCTCGGCAGAAGTGGCTGAGCTTGCTCTTAGCGAAAACATAAATGCATTTAACAATACTCAGAACTTCGTGATTTTGAAGTCTCAGGAAGAAAATCTGATCACCCAGCTAATGGATTTTATAGATTCATCCTGGAGTGATTCCAATTTGAAAGTAGATGATTTCAGCAAACCGGCCGGACTAAGTAAATCCCAGCTTTACCGAAAATTAAAAACTCTCACCGGTAAATCACCCAATACTTTTTTAAAAGACTACCGCTTAAAGAAAGCGCTCGCCTTGCTCAATAAAAATAGTGGCAATGTTTCAGAAATTGCTTTCGAAACTGGTTTTTCCAGTCCTTCTTATTTTTCAAAATGCTTTCATAAAAAATACGGGCATTCTCCATCTGAATATTTACCAGCCAACGCCTAATTCGTTTTTTAGCCGGTAAAGTATCAGTTGAACCAAGATTACATGTCTTTGAATTAAATGTGACAGGCTTTGGTAGTGCTAGCTTATACATTTGAGTTTATTAATAACTTTTAAATAAACTATTATGAGCGTTAGCAAAAGTCTATTTGAAAACCTTGGAGGTACTGCTGGCATCACTGCCATTGTGGATGATGTGGTAGAGGCACACATGAATAACCCTGCAATCAGTGCACGGTTTTTACCTTATAAAGATCAGCCAGAACGCCTGGCTGTCATCAAGAAACACACGGTTGATTTTTTTAGTGCAGGAAGTGGTGGACCGGTCACCTATACCGGAAGAGATATGCCCACAGCACATAAGGAAATGAATATCACTTCAGCAGAATACCAACACACGGTGGACGATATTATGTATGTTTTAAACAAACATAACATAGATGAACAATCGCAGGTCAATGTACAGGCCATATTAAGTTCATTAAAAGATTCGATTGTGGGTAAATAGTTAGTGTCAACCATTTAAAAGTGAAATTATGACAACCGTAATAAAAGATCTGGATGTTGCTCTTATTGAAAAATTGGCAACTCAGCTGAGGGGAACAATACTATTGCCTGCCGACAAGGCTTACGATGATGCCCGCAAAGTTTATAATGGCATGATAGATAAACATCCAGGAATGATTGTAAAATGTGTGGATGTTGCGGATGTCATGCATGCTGTAAATTTTGGTAGAGACAATAATTTATTGGTTGCAGTCCGGGGCGGAGGACATAATGGTGGAGGGTTGGGACTATGTGAGGAGGGTTTGGTGATAGATCTTTCTGGTATCAAATTCGTTTTGGTGAACCAAAAGAATAAAACTGTGAAAGTTGGAGGTGGAAACCTTTGGGGTGAAGTAGATCACGCTACGCATCCATTTGGATTGGCAGTGCCTGCTGGAATTATATCTACTACAGGAGTAGGTGGGTTGACACTAGGAGGAGGAGTTGGCTATTTATCTAGAAAGTACGGGCTCACCATTGATAATCTTTTGGAGGCAGAAATGGTGCTAGCCGACGGTTCGTTTGTTACGGTCAATGCAAATGAAAATACAGATCTGTTTTGGGCCATCCGGGGAGGTGGGGGGAATTTTGGAATAGTAACTTCCTTTACCTTCCAGGCGCATTCAATCACGAATGTATATGGTGGACCCACTCTGTGGCCAATAGAGAAAACTCAGGAGATTATGGCATGGTACAACAAATTCATTCAGGATGCCCCAGACGAATTGAATGGATTTATTGCTACCATGATAATACCTGGACCTCCATTCCCTGAAGCACTGCATCACAAACAATTTTGTGGTATAGTGTGGTGTTACCTAGGAGATGAGAAAAAAGCGGAAGAAGTATTCAAGCCAATAATGGATCTCAATCCAATATTTGCTCATGTGGGCTCAATGCCTTATCCTGCAATACAAACCCTATTTGACGGGTTGTTACCCCCGGGGCTACAGTGGTACTGGAGAGCAGATTTTTTTGATGATTTGAGTGCAGAAGCCAGTGAAAAACACTTGGAGTTCGGCTCAAAAATACCAACTCCGCTATCCCAAATGCACATGTACCCCATTAGTGGTGCGGCAGGCCGCGTTGCCAAGGATGCAACACCATGGGCTTACAGAGATGCCAAATATGCAGGGGTAATAGTTGGCGTAGATCCCGATCCTGCCAATGCTGAAAAAATTACTACTTGGTGCAAAGATTACTGGAATGCACTTCACCCTTATTCTTCAGGTGGAGCTTACTTGAATTTTATCATGGATGAAGGAGAGGAGCGGGTAAAAACAAGCTATAAAGACAACTATGCCCGGCTTTCAAAAATCAAGAGGCAATACGATCCTGAAAACTTGTTTAGAGTAAATCAGAATATTAAACCTGCTATATAAAAATACCTTAATAAATTCTGTTTTCCAGTTTATGGGCATATCCCGAAGGAATTAGGGAAGAAGGATAGGAGGGCAGTACAAGGCCTTTACAAGTCTTCCAGCGGAAAAATTTAGACTTGAGCCAGGTAGGAGGTGCAGTAAATTCTACCCTGTACCATGCACATTGCGACTACATTGATGGGGCGGGATAACATTTATGTTGATAATTTGAAAACCCTTGGAATTCTGAAAAAACAAAGAGTTCAAATGGATTTCACTAAAACCAAAATATAATCCAACTCGCTACTGAATCTAAAAACAAAACCCTAACTATCAATATTTCAGATAGTTAGGGTTTGTAGTAGTAGAGAGTGGGGGATTCGAACCCCCGGTACGCTTTGACACGTACGACAGTTTAGCAAACTGCTGGTTTAAGCCACTCACCCAACTCTCTAAATGTATTTTTTCTAGATTAGAATTATCAAACTGCTGTCCCGATAACTATCGGGATAAGCACTCACCCAACTCTCTAGATATTTTACTTGGCTTATTTGTTGATTTACAAAATCATTCGTTCAATGAAATTTTGGAACTTTGGTCGATTCCTCTCCCAGCTCCATCTTGTAAATCGATGCAAATATAAGTCAATTGATCAGAATTTAACAAGCCATTAACGGATAGGATTTCAATGATTAATTCTTTTCGCCTAATGGTCTGAATATCAAATAAAATAATTTGACAATTACTTCCGCCAAAACTGAAAAATACCCTGCATAGGGTATTGATTTAATATTTCTCTAGGCTAGCTTTGTTTATCATTAAAAAGCCAACTACATGATAATCCAAACAGCTTCTGCAAATTTCATTATTGAGAAAAGTGAATCGAAAAACGGATGTGTATCTGTTCGTTCAAATTCTCAGGATGAGCTAAATCGATTTTTTGGTTCATTAGAAATCACCATCACCGAAGATTTATTTTATGCGTATGAAGTTCTTTCCTGTAAGCAGGAATTTGCAAATGCGATGATTCTAATGGTAAAAGAAATTGACTATTCTGAATTTTCAGAATTCAGTTTGCAAATGGCTTAATGATTACATTTTGATCTATACCGGGTAAATAGCTAGAAAATTTTTGTGTTGACTGACTTAATCTATCCAAAGCAAGCTACTATCACCATAGCTAAGGAATCTATAATTATTAGCTAAAGCTTCAGTGTATACTCGCTTCCACTCATTTCCTAGTATAGTTGCAATGAGTAGGATAAGGGTAGAGCCAGGCTGATGGAAATTGGTAATTAGTCCTTTGACAATCTTGAATTTGTATCCGGGGAAAATGAATATCTCTGTGCTACCCATTATAGTTTGAAAACCTTTTTCTTCCATTAAAGCAAGAATAGCTTCGAAGGACTTTTGAGGCGAAGGCAAACTATCCCTATTTTCATAAGGAAAAAGCTTCTGGATTTTTAGTTCTTCACCTTTGCCTTCAATCAATTTCACTCCATACCAATACAAGCTTTCCAGCGTGCGGACTGAGGTGGTTCCTACTGTCACCACACTTCCTAGCTGACTTAGGACCATTTCTATGGTTTTCCTATTTACATGGATTTGCTCGCTATGCATCGGGTGCTCGGTGACTTGTGTTGCTTTAATAGGTTGAAACGTGCCTGCACTCACATGTAGCGTTACTTGAGCCTCCTTGATTCCTTTCGACTTTAGTTGCAAGAAAATCTCCGGCGTGAAATGTAGCCCAGCTGTTGGAGCAGCCACAGCACCTTCTTTTTCAGAATAAACTGTCTGATATCTAGATTTGTCTTCCTCTATAGGCTTTCTATTCAAATAAGGTGGAAGAGGTACTTCGCCGCTAGCCTCTACCACATCTACAAATGCTACTTCAGCTTTATCCCACGAAAACTCAACTTGGCGAGTTTCTCTGTCGATTAGTTTGGCTTGCAAGGTTATAGTTCCGCCTTCAAAAGGGATTTGACCTTTTAGCACTTCGTTATCCTTCCACTTTTTAGCATTCCCGATCATCGTTTCCCAGATCACCGGATGCTTAGCAAGCATAATCTCTGGAATTACTGTTGTTGGTGCAAGTGGTTGCAGAAGGAAAATTTCAATTTTTGCTCCCGTTTCCCGCTGAAAAATCAATCGCGCAGGGATAACTTTGGTGTCATTGTAAACTAGAAGTGTTTCTGCGGGAAGCAACTCCGGAAGATTACTAAAATTCAAGTGGGAAATCTGCCCATTTCTGTAGTGCAAAAGTTTCGAAGAGTCTCGTCTGGACAAAGGGAATTTTGCGATCTTTTCCTCAGGTAACGTATATTCGTAAGCTTTTAAATCAATTTCTGGGATCTGCATAACTAGGTGTTCTTCGGCCCGCAAATATAAGCCAAGTCAATTCATCTGTGTATATTTTGTTTTTCAAAGGTCAGATGGAATGCCCTAAATAAAAACCCCTTGATTGAGAAAGGTTCTCGATAGAGCATTTCACGTACCTTCCAAATCATCTACAAAACCATGTCTGAGTCCTCCAAAATTTCCTTTGAATACCTGAAAAGAACTCTTGTGTTTAAATTCGACGCAGGAACTTCAAGAGGTGTTTTGAAGACAAAGAATGTTTTTTGGATCAAAGCTTTTCACGTAAATACCCCACAAGTTGTAGGCTGGGGTGAAGCTGCACCCTTAGTGAACTTAAGTTTAGATGATAGACCGGACTTTGAGGAAGTGCTCCAATCGACATTAAAACAAATCTCTCAGGTGAGCTGGAAGAAGGATGATTTGAGTATTTTAGATCAACTAGCTAACCTTATTCCTTTCGACCTTCCAAGTATTCGTTTTGGGTTGGAAACTGCGATTCTTGATCTGAAGAATGGTGGGAAAAAGAAGATTCTTGGAAAGGATTTTCATAAAGGGAAAAAGGCCATCCCAATCAACGGGTTGATCTGGATGGGAAAGAAAGACTTTATGCTGGATCAAATCAAGGAAAAGCTTGAGCAAGGATTTGATTGCATCAAAATGAAAATTGGAGCTATTGATTTTCAGCAGGAATTGGATCTGCTTTCTTATATCAGAGAGCGCTTTTCAAAAAATCAGATAACCCTACGCGTAGATGCAAATGGAGCATTTTCAGCAACAGATGCATTGTCAAAACTAAAGGAATTGGCCAATTATGACTTGCATAGCATTGAGCAACCAATCTCAGCTGGAAATTGGGATACAATGAAACAACTTTGCGAAGCAACTCCGCTGCCTATCGCCCTAGATGAGGAACTGATTGGTGTGAAAAATAAGGCTGGACTCCTAGATGCAATTCAGCCTCAGCATATCATCTTAAAACCAACTTTGCTTGGTGGAATTCTAGAAACCAAAGAATGGATATCCCACGCTGAGGACCGTAATATTGGCTGGTGGATGACATCAGCACTAGAAAGTAACATCGGCCTAAATGCTATCTCCCAGCTTGCGGACGAGTTGGATGCATCAATTCCCCAAGGTTTGGGCACTGGCAAATTATACCAGAATAATCTTGATTCCCCCCTGGAAATCAAAGAAGGTCAGATACACTACAGTTCACAGATTCCTTGGGAACAACCTTCCTAGTCTTCAAGTCTGAATAGATAAACAGGGCTATGGACGCTTACTTTCCAATCTGTCTGCGTGAGCATTCCAGTTTCGACATCTCTTTCAAAAACAATGATGTCATCACTTGCTTGATGTGCAGCGAGAAGATATTTCCCATCAGAAGTGAGATTGAAATTTCTTGGCATGATCCCTCCGGAAGAAATCTGCTGAGTGAATTCATATTCTCCTGAAGTATTTTTGCTGATCACTGAGATTGTATTTGCATCCCCTCGGTTTGAGACATAAATGTTTTTTCCGTCAGGAGAAAGCCGAACCTCTGCAGCTCCAACACCACCAGTAAAACCTTCTGATAGTAAAGAGATTCTTTGCTTTGGGCTGATGTTTCCTTCATCAAAACTTAAGATTTCCAAGGCTGCCGCCATCTCTTGGACCAACATGATTTCTTTGCCATCTGCAGAAAATACCAAGTGCCTAGGCCCATCCCCAGGAGTTACTTTATAGGTGTTGTTTAAAGTCAAAGGCTTGGGAGAATTTGCATCAAAATCATAAACGTATACCTCATCAGTTCCTAGGTCTGCCACTAGAAGGTACTTGCCATCTGGGCTAAAAACTGTGCTGTGTACATGAGGAGAGCTTTGCCTTCCTTTATTGACACTGCTTCCTTTGTGCTGTATTGTCTGCAGATGGGTGAGCGCTGCGTTTTCACTGATTTTATAAGCACTTAAACTTCCGCCACTGTAATTGGCTACTGTTAGATAGTCTTCTTCGGGAGAAAGAGCTAGATAGCAGGGATGGTCTCCAAAACTTGGTAACTCACTCAATTTGGTAAGTTTATCTGTTTGAATAGAACGATCCAAACTGATAATGTTTCCGCCAGGAACGTTGCTTATTTCTTCTAAAGTGTAGACTTTATCACCTGATGAATTTGCCAGTACAAAGGAAGGATTTTGAATCCCTGGATAGATTGTTCTGATTTCTAATTTATTTTCCGAAGGAGTAAAATCAAGTTGATTGAGTCCCTGAGTCTCTTCATCAGTATATGTGCCAACCAAAAAAGTATAAGTAGTAGGAGTGGTGTTCATTTCTGTTGATTTTTCTGGAGAGCAGGCAAAAGTTGCAGCTAAGATTCCCGCAAGGAAAAGGTTTTTATTCATGTGTTTAAAACTTCTTATCATTGGTCACAGCAAATCGTGTATAGTAAATAATTATTCCAATTTGTAACTTAAGACTCATGTTCGATTTCAGAATAGAAAGGTATTGAATTATCTCAACTCCTGAAATTATAATATTGGTGTAAAAACACTTGTTTATTTGAAAAAAAGGAAGAAAATGAGATTATTTATTAATGAATAGTTAATAGTTATTTCAGTTTTTAGAATTTTTACTAATTTGCTTAACCATTAAAACGGAAGATGTATAATGTATAAAACCTATGATACCCAAGTAGCCAAGCGCTTCACCATTTACAACAGTTTGTTTTTAGATCTTCCCTTCAATGACATCTACCGCACCGGAACTTTACTTCCGATTTTAGGCACAGCATGTCAGGATGGTTTCCAAAAGGGATTGACTCCCAAGGAAATTATTGCAGGGTTTTTCGATGAATTGATGCCAGAATCTACACCTGAGCAGCAATCCGACTTGCTTTTCCAGATGATTCAGTATGTGGAGCGACAAGTCGTTTTGTTTGACTCGATTGAGGATGCTGCGTATGAGAAAATCCATGACCTAAAAGGAAAAGGAACGGTCAAAGCTTTGATAGACCGTACGGATAATGACAATAAGCGGACAGAGCTAATTGAAAAGTTGAAGACATTCTCGGTTAGGCTCACGCTGACGGCTCACCCTACACAATTTTATCCTGGTAATGTCCTAGCGATCATCACCGATCTGGAAAATGCTATCCGCACCGATGATCTCGGTAAAATAAATTCACTTTTGCAGCAATTAGGGAAAACAGGATTTACCAAGCGCGAAAAACCTACCCCTTACGATGAAGCAGTTAGCTTGATCTGGTTCCTTGAAAACATATTCTACGAGAGCATTTCGGACATCATGGTTCGCTTACTCGGATCCTTGGATATCCCACTTCACGATTGGGAAAACCCAGGCTTGCTCAAAGTCGGTTTTTGGCCAGGAGGAGACCGTGATGGCAATCCATTTGTCACGCATACCATCACAAAACAAGTGGCGGCACGCTTGAAAAAGTGGGTGCTAAAGTGTTATTACAAAGACGTGCGGAAGGTTCGTAGAAGGTTGACCTTTAAGCATGTAGAAGAGATATTAATCAACATTGAGCGTGGTCTTTACTCCACGTTGTTTGAGAATAATCCGGTTTATCAAACCAAAGATCAGTTGCTGGCAGATTTGCTGTCTGCCCGGGAAGGTTTGATCAAATACCATGAAGGGTTGTTCCTTGCAGAATTGGATCAGTTTATTCTTAAAGTTAAAATTTTTGGATTCCACTTTGCTTGCATGGATATGCGTCAGGATAGCCGTAAGCATGACACTTTGATTGAAGAGATTTTCCAACTGCAGGGCAAAGAACTTAAGGGAACTGAAGATGAGCAGATTGCTCATATTATGAGCCTAACCGAGCTTCCTGAAATTGCTTCATTCCAAGATCCGTTTAATCGGGAGATGCTGGAGTCTATGGGGGTAATTGATTCTATCCAGCAGGAAAGCGGAGAGGAGATCATGAACCGATACATTATCTCCAATTGTCAATCTCGTAAGCATTTGCTGGAAGTTTTTAAACTGAATCAATTGTGTCTGGGCAAAGACAAGGAAAATATGCCATTGGATATTGTGCCATTATTTGAGACGATTGATGATTTGGCGGAAGCGCCGGGAATCATGAGCAGTCTTTATAACATGCCTGAGTATAAAAAGCATTTGGCATTCAGAGGTAATAAACAGACAATCATGCTTGGCTTCTCTGACGGGACTAAGGATGGTGGATATCTTCAGGCTAACTGGTCCATTTTGAGAGCAAAAGAGGAGATGACCAGAGTATCTAGAGAGAATGGAATCGAAGTTGTGTTTTTCGACGGTAGAGGTGGACCTCCTGCACGAGGTGGTGGAAATATGCATAATTTCTATGCTTCCCTAGGTGAGAAGGTGGAGAACTCTGAGATTCAGGTTACGATCCAAGGTCAGACGATTTCTGCGAACTACGGCAAGCAAGCTTCTTGTACCTATAACTTTGAGCAATTGCTCAGTGCAGGGCTGGAAAATCACTTATATGGTGGTGCTGACAAGAATCTAAATACAGAACAGCGTGCTTTGATCGACGAGTTAGCTGGCGAGGCTTATGAGTCCTATAAAAAATTCAAGAGTCATCCGAAGTTCGTTCCATACCTAGAGTATGTGACTCCGCTAAAGTATTTCGGAATGACCAATATTGGCTCCAGACCATTAAAAAGAGGCAAGGGCGAAGGTTTGAAATTTGAAGACCTTCGTGCTATTCCTTTCGTAGGTTCATGGGCGCAAATGAAGCAGAATATTCCTGGTTTCTATGGGGTAGGAGCTGCAGTTGAAGTATTGGAAAAGAAAGGGAAGCTGGGTGATTTGAAAGAACTATATAATAACAGTCTTTTCTTCAGAGCACTTCTTGGGAATTCGATGCAGTCGCTGACCAAGTGTTTCTATCCGGCTACTGCTTATTTGAAGCAGGATGAGAACTATGGGGAATTCTGGGAGATCATGTATGATGAATACTTACGATCTATAGAAAAGCTCAAAGAAGTGTCTTCCATGGACGAATTGATGGGAGATAATAAAGTGATCAAAAAGTCAATTGAAATTCGTGAACGTATTGTTTTGCCACTCATTACTGTGCAGCAATATGCGATTCAGAAAATCCTAGAAACCGGTAAAACCACGGAAGTGCTTCAGAAATTGATTTTGAGAAGTATGTTTGGGATCATCAATGCGGCTAGAAACGCTGCATAAGTTTCACTCACTTTAATATAAAAGCCCTTTTGAATTTTATTTCAATTGGGCTTTTTTAATTTTAACCACAGTGTTCACAGAGGTTTACGCTGTGGGCAAGGTTTATTTTTTCAATCTTTGAGATTTTCAAAATCTCGAAGGGTTTGTGTGTTATAGTAATAACTGTTCACGTGCTTTTCTTGACTTCTAGTTATTAAGATAAAATTCAGAATTAAACGTCTGCAACTTTCAAAGTCTGGAAAATAAGTGTTAACAGACTTTATTTTTTCATGTAAAACGCCATTCCTATTCTCTCAATATGTTCTATTAGCCCTTTGTTATCAATACGATCAAAAAGAGAGAGGTCTATTTGGTAGGGCAAAAGCAAATCGTCCAGCTCATTGTCAATCTGAAGCTGCTCCGAAAAAGATAAACCCTTTCCTTGCAAGGTTAGATCAATATCAGAATTAGGGCGGTAGGTGCCCAGAGCTCTTGATCCATAGAGTATAGCTTTTTGAATTTTGGGATGATTTCGAAATACATTATGCATTTTTTCGATAGTCTCTCCCGACAGTCCGAAATCGTTACTCGTTTCTAGCTTTGAGCTCATACATTTTTTCTTCCAGTTTTCTGAAAAGTTGATGATAATTTTCTATGATTTTGGATGAAATCTCTTCTGCAATCCCTTCATTGTACGTATGGGATGACTGATTTCGACTTTTAATCATTTCCATCCAATTCTCTCCATCAGAAATCAATCCTAAACGAAAGGCTTCTCTTGTGGCATCGCGAGAGCCAGTTATTGAAGAATTACCTTGATAAATCAAATAGTCTTTAAGTAAATTCCAAGACAGCTCATGAGTAAACTCAAAAGCTTGGATAAGTCCCTGTTCTTCCAAATCGCTTAACTCTCTTTCTTTTGATAGAGTTACAGCCTTCTCTAGTTGACCAAGAGCTTTCGAATAATTTTCCAGTCGCTGATGCCATCGCGTGTCTTGTTCCATCTCGTCAATTTAACCCAAAAAGTTTCCTTTCACCAAAAGGACATTAAAAAAACCGAAGACTTTAACAGTCTCCGGTTTTGTAATTACTTTCTAATTATTCAGGAAGTCCTCTGCGCCTTATGGGGAATATTATCACCTTACCCCAACTTCGCCAAACTCTCTTCCAAAGCCTTAATCTTGGCTTCGGCATCAGCTTGTTTCTTGCGCTCCATTTCTATCACCTGTGCAGGTGCCCCAGCGACAAATCGCTCATTGCTGAGTTTTTTCATGACAGAATTCAGGAAGCCTTTCGTATAGTCGATCTCTTTCTGAATATTCTCTTTTTCCTCCTCCACGTTTATGGAATCTCCCATCGGGATGAAGCACTCGTCAGACTTCACCACAAAGCTGATCGCATTTTCTACCTTTTCACCAAAGTTCAGTGAAGATAGATTCGCCAGCTTATTTAAGACAGCTGAGAATCGTCCGTATAATGCTTCATTTTTAGCATTGATAGTTAGATCCAACGTTTCTTTAGGTGACATTCCTTTAGAAGCGCGTAGGTTTCTCACTTGAGAAACTACCTCAAACACCTGATTTGCTTCTTCGATGATCTTGCTGTCAAATCCTTTTTCCGTAGGCCAAGAAGCCAAGATCAAAGATTCTTCCACGGATCTTTGGTTGATTTGGTGCCAAAGTTCCTCTGAGATAAACGGCATAAATGGATGCAAAATCTTCAGGATATCTTCGAAAAGAGCAATTGTCTTATCGTAAGTTTCCTGATCGATAGGATGCTGGTATTCCGGCTTGATCATCTCCAGGTACCAAGAGCAGAAGTCACCCCATACCAACTTGTAAGTGGTCATCAAGGCATCAGAAATTCTAATTTTCTCATAATGCTCATTGATTTCTACCAATGCCTGATTGAAGCGATTTTCAAACCACTCAATGCTTGAAGCATTTGCAGAACCATCCAAACTTGGATCGATTTCCCAGCCTTTTACCAGTCGGAAGGCATTCCAGATTTTATTGGCGAAGTTTCTCCCTTGCTCCACTAACTTATCGTCGTATGGTAAATCATTTCCGGCAGGAGAGGAGAAAAGCATTCCTGTACGGACACCGTCAGCGCCATTTTGGGCGATCAAGTCCAAAGGATCAGGTGAGTTGCCCAGGGATTTAGACATTTTCCTACCCAATTTATCACGGACGATACCTGTGAGATACACGTTTTTAAAAGGTTTCTCGCCCATGTATTCGTAGCCAGCAATGATCATTCTCGCCACCCAGAAGAATAGGATCTCCGGAGCAGTCACCAAGTCATTAGTTGGGTAGTAATATTTCAATTCCTCATTTGGCTTTCCAGTAGTGAAAACCTCAGGATCAAAAACCGAAATAGGCCAAAGCCAAGAGCTAAACCAAGTATCCAATACATCCTCGTCTTGCTGTAAATCAGCTAAAGTAAACGTGCCTTCAAATTGTTCATTCGCAAGCTGCAGGGCTTCCTCAGCAGTTTTAGCCACTACAAATTCACCGTTTGGAAGATGATAGGCTGGAATTCTATGTCCCCACCACAGTTGACGGGAAATGCACCAATCGCGAACGTTGTCCATCCAAGCACGGTACATGTTCTTGAACTTTGGCGGATACAATTGGATGATGTCTTCCATCACAGCCTTCTGAGCAGGCCTGGTGATCTCGTCCATTTTCAGAAACCACTGCAAGGAAAGCTTTGGCTCGACTACCGCATCGGTTCGTTCGGAGTGACCTACATTGGATTTGTAGTCTTCGATTTTATCCAGTTGATCTACTTCCTTCAGTTTCTTGGCGATCATTTTTCTAGCGACAAAGCGGTCTTCGCCCACCAGAATCTGCGCTTTTTCATTCAAAGTTCCGTCATCATTTAAGATGTCGATCACGTCTAATTTATGCTTTAGACCAAGTTCGTAGTCATTGATATCGTGCGCTGGAGTTACTTTCAAACAGCCTGTACCAAACTCCATATCCACGTACTCATCTTCGATGATTGGTATGGCTTTGTTGATCAGAGGGACGATAGCTTTTTTGCCTTTGAGATGCGTAAATCTCGGGTCATTTGGATTGATACAGATCGCAGAATCCGCCATGATCGTCTCAGGACGCGTGGTGGCGATGGTCAAAAATTTATCCTTGGAACCTTCGATTTGATACTTTACATAATAGAGCTTCGAAGCAATTTCCTTCGTGATCACCTCGTCATCAGAAAGTGCAGTCTTTCCTTTCGGATCCCAGTTGACCATGCGGATACCGCGGTAGATTTTACCTTTTTTATGCAAATCCACAAAAACAGAAATCACGGCATCGCTCAAACCTGCATCCATTGTAAAAGCTGTACGATCCCAGTCACAGGAAGCCCCCAGTTTTTTCAACTGATCCAAAATAATTCCTCCGTATTTTTCCTTCCATTCCCAGGCATGCTCTAGGAATTTCTCTCGGGTGAGCGATTTTTTATCTATTCCTTGCTCTTTCAGCAGGTTTACTACTTTGGTTTCAGTCGCGATCGAAGCATGATCTGTTCCGGGAACCCAAAGCGCATTTTTGCCTTGCATTCTGGCGCGACGGATTAATACATCCTGAATGGTATTGTTCAGCATATGCCCCATGTGGAGGACGCCCGTGACGTTTGGTGGCGGCATGGTGATCACATAAGGTTCCTTGTTTGGATCTACTTTCGATGAAAAAAGCTTGTGCTCCATCCAGTAGGCATACCACTTGGCTTCGGTAGCTGCTGGATCGTATTTGCTGGCAATAGACATATTCGGATGATTATTTAGAGGGGCAAAAATAGGAAAAAAGCCTATTTCGGAGGCATGAATTGATGATTCCTTTTTTTAACCACGGAGTTCACGGAGGTTTCGCTGAGGGCGCGGTTCATGATTTCACTTAAAATTGCGCTTTACGTTTGTAGTAATCATTGTTGTTCTACTCCTGCAAAAGCGAGTCAATCGGGCTTAGTTACTTAAAGCTCTGAAAAGTTACTAATCTGAATACCTTCTCGTTCCTGACTTAGGCTTCCAGCATATATGAGTTTTGCGAGGCTTTCAGGAGCGATTTTTTGAAAGTATTTCAAACCTTTTAAGAAATCTGTATGGAAGGTTTCCGAAGATTTTATTTCTATCGCAGTCAGCTTTCCGTCTTTTTCTTGCAAAAGATCTACTTCGTTTTGGTGGTTGTCGCGCCAATAGTAAAGAGCTGGGACTTCACCTGAATTCAATTCTTTTTTCATCAATTCTAAAATCACTAGGTTCTCGAATAAAGGACCTCTTGCGAAATGGACATTCAAATCTTCTGCGCGCTTAATCCCCAACAGACTACATAAAACTCCTGTGTCGTAGAAATACACTTTGGAAGATTTCAGAATTCGCTTGTTGAAATTGCGGTAATAGGATGGAAGTCTGAATGCGATAAAGGATGTTTCTAATACAGAAAGCCAGGAATTCACAGTTTTCTGATCAATTCCCAATTCGTTGGAGAAGTTGCTTTGATTAAAAAGCTGACCAGCTCGACCAGCTAATAACTGCAGGAATTTTTGAAAATTACCTAAATCCATCACATTCAAAATCTGCCTCACATCACGCTCGATGTAAGTTTGGATGTAATTGGGATAATAGTCGTTTGGAGCGATATCAAACTGATATTTCCTGGGATATCCACCGTTTACGACAAGATCTTCCCACGAAGGAATGGTGATGTGATCGGTTAATTCCTGCTTAGAAAATGGCAGCAAGTTCAAAATTGCAACCCGACCAGCTAAGGACTGAGTGATTTGATTAGATAGTAGAAAATTTTGAGAACCAGTCAAAATGTATTCCCCAACTATATTTCTTTCATCTGTCAGTACTTGCAAGTAGGAGAAGAGTTCTGGAACCCATTGCACCTCATCTAGAATTACACCGTTTTGGTAAGATCTGAGAAAAGCCAGGGGATCGGTTTTAGCGAAATTCCGTGCTTCTGGAAGTTCCAGATTGACATAGGTGAAGTCAGGTTTCAATTTTCTGGCAAAAGTAGTTTTCCCGGATTGACGCGGACCTGTAACAGCTAGCAACGGGAATTTGCTAAGCAGATTTAAAGCTTTGGATTTTATATGTCGATCGAAGTAATCCATTTTGTGCAAATTAGGAATTTGATTCCAAAAATACACAAAAATGAATTCATGTGAAATAATTTATTGAAAAAGAGAAAGTTATGTGTTTGCTTTTTTAGGGGAGAACTTGACTCTCCCAAATTAAGAACTTTGATCTGAATAGATTGTGAGTCACATTCTGCTTTTGACTGTTCAATAGCAAATCTCCATTACCTCAAAAACTCTGTCCTCTTTGGCCAACTTTAAAATTGCTTTATCGCCAACTTTTTTGCCGATCAGAATCTTTGCAATAGGGGAAATAAATGAGATTTTGTTTTTTGCGATATCAGCCTCATCCACTCCCACGATCTGATAGGTTTGAGTTTTTGGGCTATTTCCGATTTTCAACGTGACTGTCGCTCCGAAGCGAATTTCATCTTGAGGTTGGTCGCTTAAATTCACGATTTTGGCAATCGCAATCCGTTCTTCGAGCAAATGAATTTTCGCATTGATGAAATTTGAAGCAATGCGTTTTTCTTGTTCTGTCGATGCATCAATAGAAGCCTTCTCATCTAAAAGGCACTGCTTTTCTGCCAGCAATTCATTCATTCCATTTTGGGTGACATAATTGGTCACTCCATTCGGTACCTCAGCTCTTGGTGGAACTAGTGGTGTTTCTTCCTGATCATCTTCTTTTACAAATCCTCTGCTCATACCTGTATTTGTTGATCCAACTTTGATAAGGACTAATACAACAATTAAGTTTCATGAAAAGGCGATAAGTAGGATGAGGATAAAGGCCGGGAGATTAGACTATCTTTTACAGATTTTCAATTATTCTTGGCTTTTCCAATCATTCCTAGATGGGTGTGGTCAAAACTATCATTGTATTTCAAACCATAGCCCATTAATCTGTCAAATGAAATGTGGGCGAAAAGTATGATCCCAGCAAGCATCAAATATTTACTTTCAAAAGCCAATCCATATAAACCAGCACAGACAGCAATTAATCGGTGATGGAAGAGATTATAAGTAATTGCTCCAATCTTAGGACTAAACAAATAGCCGATCATTCCGATATCTGGTAGAAGCAATAGTGCTGGAAACCACCACCAGGCCAAATTTAAAGTGGTGAATATGTAAATGCTGAGTAGGAATAGTCCTGCTTCTTCCAATTTTAGTAAGTACCTCATTGTTCAATGATTTAGAGTTGAGGCAAAATTGGGAAGTAGCAGGGAGATCACTCTTGATAAATATCAAGAAGTTGAACGGACTTGTTTATTTCTAATTCTGCTGAATGTCTCAGGGGTCATCCCGAGCATGGATGCGATGTATTGGAGCGGAACCTGATTAAATAGCTCTTTATTATGCTCAAAGAAATGGGCATAGCGTTCTTCGGCAGTCATGGATAAATGAGTGAAAATCCTGTCCTCTAAAATGGTAAAGCATTTGGCAATAAACAACTTTTCGAGTTCATGCCAATTGGGAACCACAGTTCCAATGGACTTGTAATCTTCTCTGCTGATGGTGTAAAGCTCTGCATCCGTCAATGCTTCAATAGTCCAACGAGCCGGACTTTGAAAAAGTAAACTCGAAAGATCAGTGACAAAATAACCTTGAGTAGAAATCCATTGCGTTACTTCTTTACTTTCAGTCTGCTTATACACTCTCAACAGTCCTGATTTTATAAAACTAAGTTTGTTACAAGGCTTTCCTGTTTTCAAAAAGCAGTCACCCTTTTTTAGTGTTTCAAGATGAAAGTGTGAGCTTACTACTTGCAAACTATCCTCGGGCATCACGCCAAAATAGCTTTTTATATTTTGTTCGAGTTCTGTCATTTCGAAAGTGAAAATAGTATAAATGGATATAATTAACTGCAAAAGTCGCTGAGTCCCATTGATGCGGGATGCGCGAAGCTTTAGAGTTTCTATGGTGCTCTATAAGCTGGCTCAAAACCTAAAGGGCAGTTTGTGAGCAGAAGGTACTGATATAATTCCGATAGCTGCATCTACACTTCATTATACGTTCAGAAATGCAATTCAATGTTTTGAGATCAAGAAGTGTCACCAGCTACATGATTTGGATTTGTCTTACAAGTATTTTATTTTAAAGAGCTTATCTGACTTTGCTATTAGGGTTTTAACGATAGTAATTAGCCAATTTCAAACTCTGCTTTTTAGTATGAAGATGTTCAATTGTAAACATTTTTTTTATGGCAGGTGTTATTTTAATCTTGATGCTTTTAGAATAGGTACTGAATTGTCTTAGAGATTTACCTCAAAAAACCAATTATGCAAGACGCACAAGGAATAGAAGAAAAGTTTTCAGTCAATGATGCGATAAGTGATCTTTGGACCAAGCTAGACGGGTGGTTTGATGCCATCATTTTAAAATTGCCCAATTTTGCCGTTGCGATTTTGGTCATGGTCATTTTTTATTTTATAGCAAAAGGCGTCCGAAGTCTTGGTAAAAAGGTTATCTACAAAAGGATATCTGACGAAGCGATAAGGCAAATGGTAAGTAAGCTGGTCTTCGCTATTATAATCTTGATTGGATTCTTTGTTGCGCTAGGCGTGATGCAGTTGGATACCGTTCTTACTACGATTCTTGCGAGTGCTGGTGTCGTTGGTTTAGCTATCGGTCTCGCTTTACAGGGCACTTTGAGCAATACGTTTTCTGGCCTTATGCTTTCATTTCAGCCAAAGATCAGACTTGGTGACTTTATTGAAACCAATGGTATGCAAGGTTACGTGACCGAAATCAGCCTTAGAAATGTTGCAATTAGGCAAACCAATAATGAATATGTAATCATTCCCAATTCTATTTTTATTGATAATCCTTTTACAAATTACTCGCTGACTGATAGGTCACGGGTAGAAGTAAGCTGTGGGGTTGGTTATGAAGACGATTTGGAAAAAGTTGAAAAAATGGTTCTCGAGTTGATCAAAGAAAATTTCCCGATAGTAGAAAATGAGGAAATAGATTTTTTCTTCACGGAATTTGGGGATAGTTCTATCAATTTTGTGACTCGATTTTGGATCAATAGCATCAAGCCAAAACCAAAGTTAGCTGCTCAGCACAAAGCAATTATGCTTATCAAGAAAAAATTCGATGCAGAAGGAATCAATATTCCTTTCCCAATTCGCACCTTGGATTTTGGGAAAAATAAATTGCAGATGGCAGCTAGGGAGGATTAGGAATTATTAATTGGAAAATAAGGAGTAGAAATCTATTGGGTTACTTCTTTACTATTAGTCTGCTTATACACTCTCATCAGTCCTGATTTGATAAATCTAAGTTTGTTAGAAGGTTTACCGAATTTCAAAAAGTAGTCGTCCTTTTTTCGGTGTTTCTAGGTGAAATCGGGAGTTTACTGATTGTAAACTATCCTCTCGCATGACGCCAAAGTAGGTGGATATCTTTTGTTCGAGGGCTGTCATAGTTTTAGTGAAAATAGTGTTTTTTTATCGCAAAGGTCGCGGAGGATAACGCGGAGGGCACAGCTTTAAAATTAACTGGCTTATTCAGACTTTGAGAATTTATTGCCCACTCACCCTGATCACAATCTTCCCCTTATGTTTTCCTTCGCCAAAATAATGGATTAGTCTGGCTGTATCTTCAAGTGGATATGGCCCGTCTATTTCAGGAGTAACTTTATTTTGGATGACCAGCTGGGCTATTTCATCTAAGCCTTCGTTTGGTTTTAGGCTAAGAATTTGAAGGCTTTTTTTAGTGAATAAGGATAAGATTTTGCCCCAAAAAAGTATTGATAATAGGCTCCCAATATTACCTCCAATGGTCACGTAGATTCCAGTTGGCTTCATGGCTCGCAGGTATGCAAATGGGGATTTATTGGTTTTGCAATCCAAAATTAGATCATACTTTTCTCCAGTTTTTGTAAAATCTGTCTTTTTGTAATCGATCACTTCATCGTAGCCGAGCGATTTCATCATCACTAACTTTTCGCCTGAGTCCACACCGGTTACATGACAGTGGCTGAGTTTGGCCAGTTGAAGCCCGATAGTTCCCACGCCGCCTCCGCCTCCGTTGATGAGTACTTTTTGTCCTTTCTTTATTTCTCCTATATGCCGAAGTGCTTGGAGTGCTAGGGTAGAAGCGTGTGGAATAGCAGCTGCCTTTTCAAAACTTAATTCATCAGGTTTGATAACTACCGCATCTTCATGAATACTTACATACTCCGCAAATGTCCCGAACCCAAACTGCGATATATCGCCATAGACTGAATCCCCAACTTTCAGCTTGCCTACTTTTGACCCAATGCCTTCAATAACACCTGACAATTCCATCCCTGCAATTGGATTCTTAGGTTTGAAAAGCCCAAACATCAGTCTATACAAATAAGGCTTGCCCCTAACCATACTCCAATCATAATCATTGATAGCAGTAGCATGGATTTTAATTAAAACCTCATAATCCTCAGGAATAGGCATGGCTACTTCTTTCAATGAGAGCACTTTCTCTGGTTTTCCGTACTTCTCAAAAAATATAGCTTTCATCAGTTTTGTTTTTCAATGATCTGGTTGAAAATAGCTATTCTTTAGTTTCTACAGTTTCTTAAAGTCAAAAAATAAAAAAAGGAAGCATTTCGGCTTCCTTTTAACTTTCAATTGTGATAAAATTACTTCTTCACTATCGGTAACACAATTCTACTCAGACTCTTTGCCCCATGATGGATTGAGTTTGTAGCGATTACCCCTTCTGTTTCATCATACGTATTTCCACCGGTATTCATGTTTCTATCGAAGCGTGGGAAGTTTGAGCTGCTCACTTCGATGCGGATTCTATGACCTTTATCGAAGTAGTTGGAAGTGCTCATTGGAGTCATTTTGATTTCGTAGACTTTCCCGTCTTCCATCCAAACTTCCTTGTCGTAGCCTTCACGGTAGCGAACCCGCTGGATAGTTTCATCCAGATTATAAGCTTTGCCGTCTGGATATACATCGATTAGTTTGATAGTAACGTCAGTGTCCTTGGCATCTGAAGAGAGGTATAAGTAGGACTCTATGAATCCCGAAACTTCAATTCCTTCTTCCAAAACATCAGAAGTATAAACAAGTATATCATCACGCTTCTCCATCTCAGACTGATCTTTGGAACCTCCGCTTCCATCAATTGCATTTCCAGTACAGCAAACATTGCCTCCGTAGGAAGTCACAGGATTCATTGGGTCGTATTTGAAGGTATCAGGATTGTCTTTTTTAGGCTTTTTAGGAGTTAGTTTTCCATTTCCATTAAGCGTATTTGCTTGTCCTTCAGAGTCCAAATACATAGTAGTCATGACTGCTTCAGCTGGTGGCCAAACGTCTGATGTTTGCCATTTATTGGCTCCCATGGTATAATACTGTACGCGTGGCATTTCCTCCATGACTTCTGATTTTTCACCTTTTAGCCAAACATCAAACCAAGCTGTAATAATCTCATCGTAATTCAATCGGGCATCTCCTACATTCAGATCACCCACCATTGTGTTTTCGGAGGCTCTGGTATAGGAACAGTGAAGTACTGGAGCGATCACCAAGTACTGATTTTCTCTAGCCATTTCCGATACGGCATTTTCTCTTGCATGATTGAAGAGTGCAATATTTGGCCCGGCTGATACATCAAACCAAGACACAAACCAGAAACTTGGCTTGTCAAATGGCATGTCATCGTGATACAATCCTCCTTCAAACCACTTTGGGTCGTTTGGCTTACGGGTGATCATTTCTTCGTAGATGCCCATCGGCCCATTCTGATTTCTGATGATGTCCTGAATGGGAAGGTGTGCCAATGCCTCTTTGGAATCAATTCTCGGATACTCCGGGGACATATCATAAAAGCGCTGGAGTCTTAGCAAGTCTTTTTGACTGATGTCTTTTGGTAATTTTGGTGCCATTGGATCATGCTGTACGCTATAAAGCCAATTGGTAAAAAGCATCTGTCCAGCACCGCCACGGTACCAGTTGCCTTGCTCATTAAATTCACCTACCCGGCCAACTCCTGCTCCGTATCCCTGTGGTACCAGTGCCGCCAAAGCTGGATGATCCAGTGAAGCCACGGCCATTTGCCATTCCGCAGTAGAAGAGCAACCTAGAAGTCCCACTTTGCCATTGCTCCATGCTTGCTTGGACATCCACTCAAATGCATCATTTCCATCAGTCAAGGGAACACCAAGAATATCCCAATCTCCTTCGGAAAAGTATCGTCCACGCTCATTCTGTACTACGTATGCGTAGCCTTTTTCCACCCAAGAGAGGGCTGTTTGCATGGTGCGTGTATTCAATTCTCCATTTCCCCAAGTATTGAAATTATAGGGAGTCCTGGAAAATACGATGGGGTATTTACCCTCGCCTTTGGGACGGTAAATATCTGTGGCCAGTCGCACGCCATCCCGCATAGGCATCATGACTTTTTGATCTACTATGGCAACCTCATCGAGCTGATCGATAATGCTTTTTTCCTGCGCAAAAGCCAAAGTGGTGGCAAAGACCAATACTAGTGTCAGGAATAGGTGATTTAGTTTTTTCATGAATTAGAGATTCTGATATATTCAAAGTTAACAAAGTGATCATTTTTGCGGTACATAAAATGATAATTGGTTGAATTCGTAGATCGGAATTAATTGAAATTTAGCTGTTTTATGCCAACAGTCAATTAGCCAGTGACTTATGAGAAAGCAAGGATCATGAAATTTAGCTAGTTCAGCTTTAGCCCTTTTCATTTCATACATAAAGTCTAAATTTGCAGTCCTAACAATTTTTACCAATGAGCGACAGCCCTAGCAACGCCCTGAATACCTGGGTGGAAGTAGCGAAAAATTCTGATTTTACAATTTACAATCTCCCTTTTGGAGTTTTTAAAAACAAAAAGCTTAGTCCTCGCATCGGGATAGCAATAGGCGACAAGATTGTTGACTTAAGCATTCTGGATCAAGAGGGATTCTTTTCAGACATGTTTTTACCTGAAGGGATTTTCTTAAGCGAATCTCTGAATGAATTGATAGGATTGGGAAAAGTAATCACTAAAAAAATCAGAGAGCGTGTTCAGGAACTGCTTTTGGCAGATAATGAAAAGCTAAGAGATCATTCAGCCCGCGGTAAAGTAATGCTAAATCGTAAGGAGGCGACTATGCTGTTGCCTGTGAAGATTGGAGATTATACGGATTTCTATAGTAGTATGGAGCATGCCACCAACGTTGGCAAAATGTTTCGTGATCCAGAAAATGCGCTTTTACCTAACTGGAAGCATCTTCCCGTGGGGTATCATGGTCGTGCTTCGTCAATTATTCCATCTGGATCGCCAGTGATCCGTCCAAAAGGTCAAACCAAAGATCCTGAGACAGGTGCTCCGGTATTTGGTCCAAGTAAAAAGTTGGATTTTGAACTGGAACTTGCATTTATTACCGGTAAATCTACCAAGCTTGGCGATTCAGTGTCTACAGCTGACGCGGAGGATTATATTTTTGGGTTTGTGCTTTTCAACGATTGGTCTGCGCGGGATATTCAGGCATGGGAATATGTGCCTTTAGGTCCATTTTTAGGAAAAAGCTTTGCTTCTTCTATCTCCACCTGGGTGGTGACTTTAGAAGCTTTGGAACAGTTCAAAGTAGAAAGTCCCGTTCAGGAACCAGAAGTTTTGGACTATCTGAAATGTAATAAACCACATAGTTTTGATATACAGTTGGAGGCTTATATCCAGCCAGAAGATGAGAAAAGTAGCAAAGTCTCTACTGCCAATTTCAAAAATATGTACTGGAATGTGGCTCAACAATTAGCGCATCAGACAGTCAATGGTTGTAATATCAATGTAGGCGACATGATGGCTTCCGGGACGATCTCGGGTAAAACTGAGGATTCCTTTGGATCTATGCTTGAGCTTTCTTGGAATGGACAAAATACCGTAAAGCTTGATTCAGGTACTGAGCGAAAGTTCATTGAAAATGGTGACACGGTAATTATGAAAGGATTTGCTGAGAAGGATGGAGTTCGGGTTGGCTTTGGTGAAGTGAAAACTAAAGTGCTACCCGCGAAGTGATTTGCAAATAATACTAATATAAAACCCTGATTTAGTGCAAGTCAGGGTTTTTTTTGTGCCCAATTCCTACCCATTTTTTCTTCAAATTCTTAAATTGACTAATCAATTGAAATTCAGATGATTAAATCTGATTGTAGTTGAATAGAGCAAGTTGGTTCTCGATAGTTTTAGGTCATTTAAGGTGACAAATCGAGATTTTAGATTTCAAGACTGTCTCAATTTTTTAGGAGACAATTACTTCTTTTCACATTTCATAATTATTAAAAACTATGGCTAAGCTTAGAAATTTATCTATTACAACCCCATTACTTTTTGCTTTTCCTCTACGGAGTGAATGGGCAATTAATCCAGTTGACATCAATAAACCTATTACCGAAGGAGGTTGGGAGGGAGCTGGTAGTCTCAAGTTCTCCAGAGGGTTTGTGATGGCAAAGAACGATGCTAATTTTCTGTACCTCACTCTTGATGTGGTGTCTGATACTGGGAATGACAGCAGTACTAACGATTATTTTTGGCTGACTTTTGACAATACTAGGGATAGAGCGATCACTTCCAATGTAGATGTGAACTATGGACTTTACCCTGGTCAGCCAAACAAACTCGGTAGACAGAAGTACCTAGGTCCTGGACAATGGACAGGATTACTTTCCGATCCTTCCAATTCGGCAGTGGTTCAAGAATTTGGTCCAAGTCCGAACTCAGAAGTTTCCCATAGAATCTGGAAATTCAGAATAGAACTTAGCGAGATCAACGTGTCGCTCTCTTGGCCGTTGAGTACGCCCTTTACCTATTTTGGGTTTAGGGTAAAATCCAGTAATCCTGGGTTCACAACGGATTTCCCGGGCAATTTTTATAAGGATTTTACCAAACTTCGACAGCTTGTCCTTTCTAGAAAGCCAAGTATTCCTTCCAGTTCATTAGGCCATTTGATAGGAAGTGTAGGATTGATTCCTGCAGGTAAAAATACGGCTGATCAGGATATAATAAATCAAACTACCGGTCGTGCTACAACGGAGTCCAGTTATTCTCTTCATGTGGAAAATGCTGCTTTTGGCGGTACCCTAAACTTGATAGGGAACCGTGCCAAAATGATATCTCTGTATGGTGCAAGCAATAAGAAGTATATGGTAGAAATAGCCGGTCCGGGAGGAGGCGCCTACCAGAAGTTGATCAGCAATTGGTCCAATTATCGCTGGACGGGCTCCAACTATGCTTTGGAGGCTTTTGCGCCAAATTCATATGGGTATTATGAGCTGGCAAATCCAAGTACGGATTACTCCATCGATGACTTGCTTATACAGTTTCCTACTTCTGGATTATTGCCAGGATTGTATACTATAAAAGTCACATTTTTTGTAGGAACTAGCTACAGACCGCTTGAATTCCAAGAGTTGAAATTATATATAGACAATCATGTGCCGGCTACGATCATCGAAAGTGTAAAACATGGCAGAATTGAAGTATCTGCCTGTGCTATAGAAAGCATAGGAGCAGCACCGGATGGATTGAATTTCCGTATCACAGCCAATGATCCAGAAGGAAATCTCCGTTCTGTAAGTTTTCATGCCACCTACGGAGAGGGTCTATCTACTTCAATTTATTACGAAGGATACACTCCCTCAAAAGGAAACTGGGAAGGGTTTGCAAACAAATTAATTCCTGAATCTGGGAATTGGCGACCACCTCAATCCTGTGCATATAGTTTTGTGCTGACAGCCTCAGCACGGACAACTGATGGATACAAGTGGATTGGTAAAAATTCTATTCATCGAAATCTGACTTTACTTCTGGGGTAAAAAGGTTAATGGTCCATAAATGAAAAGCCACTTCTACTCAGGAGTGGTTTTTTTGTTTATGCAGAGTGAAACTTTCCTTAATTAGTATTGTGCTCAAGCTCAATTGAATGATTACACTATCAGTTTGCAACTTGGGGTTTCTTGCATTAAAAGCTTACTCGTTCTTTCCAATTTGTGAATTCAAGCGCTAGCTCGTTAGCAATTTCAGGCTCTTGGTCTATGATATTTATTGTCTCACTTGGGTCTAATTTTAGGTTATATAATTCCCAGGAGGCGTTTTCTCCATGAGCAACGAGTTTCCAGTCTCCTTTTCTAACGGCTCTTCCAATTCTCCATTCCCAGAAAATTGGTTCCATACGTTCGGTAATTTCACCTCGAATAGCAGGTAAAAGACTCTTTCCTTCCGTAGGAAAGATAGAATTTCCTTTGAACTCACTTGGGTAACTGGCGTCTGCGAGTTCTGCAAGAGTTGGGAGAATATCGATCAGATGTGCTGGGTAAGAGTTGATTTCATTTTGATGACCCAGACCTTTTGGCCAGGAGATGATTAAGGGTGTTTTGATACCTCCCTCAAAAGAATAGTTTTTAAAGAATCGCAAAGGTGTGTTTCCTACATTTGCCCAATCGGGCCCCAGCGAAGTCCAATGTCCTACCGTACCAATTTTCCCGTCTCCAGGAATCGTGACTACTTCAGCTGAGGCGCCATTGTCGGAAAGAAATAGGAAAACAGTATTCTCAAATTTGTTGAGGGACTTCAGTTTTTCGATGATTTCCCCGATTTTTTGATCCATGCGATCAATCATTGCTGCATAAACTTCCATTTTCTGCTCCTCTATATTTCTGAGAGAATCGGAAAGCGACTGCCAAGGTAGATAGGTAGCTTCGCTTAGGACATGGGTATCATCTATGATTCCTAGTTTTTTCTGTTTTTTGTAGCGCTTTTGTCGGATAGACTCATACCCCTCAGAATATTTTCCTTTATACTTCTCAATGTCTTCCGGCCAAGCCATCAGAGGATCATGAGGTGAGGTATATGCTATGTAAAGAAAAAATGGCTTGTCCTCATCTTTGTATTCTTCCAGCCACTGCAAGGCATATTTGGTGAAGTAATCTGTGGAGTAGTAATCTTGCTGTACAGAATAAGGCTGCATAAGTTTCCGGTCCTCATAGAATGGTCGATCATCCCTTTTTTGAGCAGGTTGAGGTTCGTTTCCGCGACGAGGTCCGGGGTTGAAATGGTTTGAAGCTCCTTCTTTTAGCCCAAAATATCTATCAAAGCCCCGATCCATTGGATGGTCATATCCGTGATGCTTGCCTGCCCAAAGTGTTCTATATCCTGCCGACTGGAGAAGTTCTCCAAATGTGATTCCATTTTTCAGAGGTTGCTCGTAGGTAGATTCATAGCCTACTTGCTGGGCATACAAACCCGTAATCAAGGCTGCTCTTGATGGGTTGCATTTTGAGGTATTATACATTTGAGTGAATCTGACCCCATTTTCAGCCAGCCAGTCTAAGTTTGGAGTTTCTACCTCACTTCCATAAGAACCGATATCCGACCATCCTAAGTCATCTGCCAGAATCAGGACGATATTTGGCTTTTCTTGCTGAGCCTTTCCAACCAAAGGAATAAAGAGCCAAAGCAGCAAAATGAAAATTGGGTTTTTCATAATCAGGTTATCGTTTTCGGGACACCGATTAAATTACTAAAAACATCTGAAATGAGGAGTGGGTGATTATTGAGTTTTAAAAGCAGGATCCTCAAAAACGACAAAAGCCACCGATTAAGGTGGCTTTTAATTTATAAAAAGGGGGGATTATTTGAATCCAATCTCTTCTAAACCTTGATGGCTGATTTTGATTGCTTCCAAAGGGTCTAAATCGAAAGTATTGTCCTGCTCTACTAAGTAGAACTCCATTCCTGATTTATCCTTCTCTGCCAAGATTCTCTTGAAATCTATCGTGCCAGTTCCTACAGGAGCAAAGTTACCTTCTTCATTCATGTCTTTTACATGCCAAGCAATGAAGCGCCCTGGATACTTTTCAAAGTAGGTAAGTGGGTCAACACCAGCTTTTGTGACCCAGAAAAGGTCCATTTGAAAATTAACAAATTCAGGATTGCATTTCTCCAAAAGAAGATCTTCAATCACAGTACCATCCTCCATCGCTTTGAATTCAAAGTCGTGATTGTGATACAAAAGTTTGATCCCTGCATTATTGCATTTTTCTCCCAAAGTATTCATGATGTTAACCAATTCCTCTGGGCTTCCTTTCATTCCCATTCCATCTTTTCCAGAGGTAAACATGCCCATAGGAGGTACAGGAATAACAAAATACTCAATGCCAGCGGCTTTCACATCTGATATCAATTGATCTGCATTCTCCAAATTAACCATGCCCATGTGTGCACTCTTGGCTGTCAGCCCGATAGATTCTAAATAGGATTTGAATTCTGTGGGAGTCATTCCGTAGAATTTTCCATCTGAATAATTTGCTGTTTCTACATAGGCATAGCCATTATCAGCAACAGCTTGTAGTGTGCCTTTTGGATCCTTTGACATCGCATCTCTTAATGTATATAGGGCTAGACCTCCAAAGTCTCCAGAAAGAATTTCTGTACCTACTTCTACTTCTGTAAGTTCCTCGGTCCCAGTTTTACTGCTACATGCTGTAAAACCAATTGTCAAAGCAAGTAAAAAGCTGATTCTTAGGCTTAAATGTTTTTTCATTTTATGATTGATTTTTTCTGCTGGACAAGTTAGCTAATTCATAGAAATATTGAATGGAATAACACATTTGCTCCTGAAACAGCAGGAGAAAATACCGCCGGGATTAAACAAAAAGCCATGATTACGTATTATAAAGTACAACCAACCAAACTATTTTAATGACACATATTTCAAAAATACTTGATATTCAGACATTAACACACGATGTAAAGCAGTACAAAGTGGAAAAGCCAAAGGGTTATTCATTTACTCCTGGGCAAGCAACCGAAGTAGCTATCAATAAACCGGATTGGAAGGAAGAAAAGCGCCCGTTTACATTTACTTCTTTACCTGAAGATGATTATTTACAATTTGTAATAAAATCCTATCCTGATCATGATGGAGTGACAAATCAGCTCGATCGATTAGTGGTAGGCGATGAGCTTTTATTTGATGATTCTTGGGGAGCAATTGAGTACAAAGGAAAGGGGATTTTTATAGCTGGAGGTGCTGGCGTTACTCCTTTTATCGCAATAATCAAACAGTTGAAATCACAGGGAAAGTTAAGTGGCAACCAACTTTTCTTCGCAAATAAGACCAAGCAGGATGTTATTTTGGAGAAATACTTTAGAGAAACTCTTAAAGGAGATTTTTCTTCTATTCTTGAAAAAGAAAGTGCTGAAGGTCATGAACACGGACGTATCGACGAGGACTTTTTGAAAAAACATGTGGAGGATTATACTCAGCATTTTTATGTTTGTGGGCCAGATCCGATGATAAAAGCAATCAGCGAAACATTAGAAAAATTGGGGGCAAATCCTGACGCTATTACTTTCGAGAAGTAGGGTTTATTCCTACTTCGGTTCGTGATTCTCGCTCATACCTATTACCTTTTTCACTAAAGGTCCTATGGTTAATCCTTGTCCTATAATTGAGAAAACCACGATTACGTAGGTGACAGTTAGGAAGAGTTCGCGCTCCATTTGTGGCTCAAGCGATAATGCCAATGCGATGGAAATACCGCCACGGATTCCTCCCCAAGTCATTAATAGATTGGTTTTTGGGATAAAATCAAGCCTCTTACCAAAGATAGCTACAGGGCCAGCCAGCGATAAAAATCGAGCTAATAAAGCAACTGGAATAGCCAGCAAGCCAAGGGTTAAATATTCTTCACTTGCAGTAATTATAAGGAGCTCCAAGCCAATTAAAACAAAGAGGACAGCATTTAAAAGTACATCGATCAGTTCCCAAAATTTGTCCACGTAGTTATGTGTGGTCTCAGACCAGGCAATAGTTGGAGATTTATTTCCTATAAAAATCCCCGCTACCACTACTGCCAGCGGACCCGATACGTGGAGTTGGTGCGCTAGCATAGAAAGTCCCATCACCAAGGCCAAGGTGATGATTACTTCCGTTTCGTAATGATCAATTACCTTCATTAATCTGAAGGTCAACCAGCCAGCAACCAGTCCTAAACCAATGCCTCCTGCCACTTCTTCGAGAAAAAGCAAGCCAACTTCACTAGCATCTACAGCGTCAATTCCTTTTTGGGCGATTTTGAAAATCACCAGAAAAATAACTACGCCCACACCATCATTAAAGAGTGATTCTCCCACTATTTTCACCTCCAATTTCTTAGGGGCGTTGGCATCTTTGAGAATTCCCAAAACAGCTATAGGATCAGTAGGAGAGATCAACGCACCAAAAAGCAGGCAGTAGATATAATTGATTTCATGTCCAAAAAGGATGAAAATATAATACATCATCGTACCAACCAAGAAAGTGGAAAGTACGACTCCAATGGTTGCGAAAAAGGCAATCGGAGCTTTCATTGCCTTCAAGGAATCTAGCTTGGTATGTAGCGCACCGGCAAAAAGCAGGAAACTCAGCATGACGTCAAGCAGTGCCGTTTCAAAGTCAATTGAACCAATCAGTAGCTCAGCTTCATCTATGAAAAAGTGATTGATCTTGCCTAAAATGGTAATTCCAAGCGTAAATACGATGGCAATAATCATCAGTCCAATGGTAAATGGCAGCTTCAGGAATTTGGTGTTGATAAAGGCAAATACTGCTGATAGGACAATAAGAATGGTTATGATGCTAAAAATATCCATTGTCTAGAAGTGGTTTTGATGGCTTTTGCCAAAATACAACCAATTTATTGATTGAGTCAAAAAAGTGCAGGGATCATTTGGGTAGTTGATCCCTGCATGAAATCGAATTTATTGAAAATTAAATAGAACTGGGAAAAGGAAGAATACAAACGCTGCCCAAATGAAATATAAGGGAATATAATTCACGATAGTCTTTCCAACTTCGCTACTTTCTGATTTCTTAGACACTGTCTTAAATAGCTTAGCAGCAATCATTAGCAAATGAGCGAGCATCAAAATATTGCTACCTAGGACAGCCATTCGATTTGGTGTGATCCCCAATTCAGATATCCTAATAAGGATTGCTGAAAGTGCAACGCTATTGACAATTATTGTAATAATGGATAGAAGAAAAAGGATCCAAAAATGGCCGCTTTTCTTTTGATCTTTAGAGCTTTCGGCTACCGAAAAGAAAATCAAGGCCATCACACCAATCAAAACTAAATTGAAGAGTAGGAGGGAATCCCGATCGTTGTACGGGTCCTTTCCAGAATACATGATCGCCACAAGATATACGGTAAGCATAATCAGTACTGCTGGACTAAACAGCTTGGCAATGATTGGGGATACCTTATTGACTAATTGAGGATTTGTCCAAGTCAGATAAACGGCAATAATCGGGACAGCAGGCAAGCCAAAAACTACTAGGTTCTGCTGGAAAAACTCTTCGATATTTATTTCAATCAAGCTGAAAAGTCCAAAGGTAATACCTGTTAAAATTGCTCCAGCTATCCCTAATAGAACTGATAGCACAATCACATCTCCGTTAAATCGAAGGAATTCCAATCGCTTATTTACATTCCGAATTTCTTTACCTGAAAAAGCCACTCCAATCAAAATCCATAATAAGACAGGCAGGTGAAGACATGCTAAAATCAATGTGTCAGTTTCAATGCCTGGCAGAGAGTTGATATAAATCAGGCATGCTGAAGAAATAGCAGCAATGATCGCTATAGTTTTGGTAGGTAATTTATTTTTCCATGCAAAAAAGGCTACCAAGACGGGGAAGATGATGAAGGCGATATTTCTTGGATAAAAGAAGTCTTCTGAAACGGAGAATGTGAATGGAATCCGGGCGATCAAGCCTGCTAGGAATGTGGCAACGCCAACGTAAACTAGTTCGTTATTGGAACCCCAGGAGATTCCACCAGCTTCGGAATTCAACCTTTCGTTCCAAAATTCGCTGATTGGCTTCTCCCTTATTTCGGGATAAAGCGTAGTAAATGATGCTTTAAACTCTGACTTGTTGCTTCGGTAAAGCTTTTCCAGATAAGCCGGATCATTGATGTGAGTTAAGATTTCTGTACGCATGGTCGGGAAGGATTATGTTGTTCAGTATTTTATTGATTATAAATGAGTTATGTTTTTTCTAATTTTTAGATTTTTCGAAATTTTCCAAACACTCGTCCAGTGGATTCCCGGTGGTATGGATACATTCACAAAATTCAAATCCAACTGCTTCATTTTCTGTTCCTATGAATTGAGATTTGCAGTCAGAGAGGGAATTTAAAGGCATGACTTCATGGCCAAACCGTGCAAACCAAACAAAGAAAGCCATAGTGGAAATTACTCCAATACAGAATAGGATTGGAAATTTATTCTCGTATTTCGCTGGTTTGGATACGCTTACTTCCTTGTAATAACTAGTAAAAGGAAGTATATATCGCAGCTTATCATAGTGCCAGGCAAGTATGTAAAGGTTAGCCAATACCATTAAAGGTGATGTCATATAAGAACCCACAAATCGAACAGCAAATGATAGAACCCAAATATTTACAATGATGGGGAGGTAGAGCAAAGCTCCGGCTAATACAGTTCTGGGAATTAAAAGCATAATGGCAGCCAGCACCTGAGCAACCCCGATGAAGGTGTAGTAATAACCCGTGTGATGCAGGGCTTCTAAATAGGATCCCATGGGATGTATCACTGACAATCCACTGGCAAATCGCTCACCTAGAATCTTCACCATGCCGGCAACAATGAATGCATAAGCGAGCAGTATTCTGCAAGCAAGTTGAAACAACCAATGCCATCTGTTTTGCTTTATGCTGAAATAGTAGTTTTCTAATCTTTCGGATAGACTTGATAATGTCATTTACTAATTGGTTTTATAGTTTGGAAATGCCTTGATCTGGTAAATTGATTAATCCCAAAGCCCGACTAGGCTAAATGAAAGAACCGCGCTTAGCCATATTCCTATAAAGTAGACTACTGTGCTGAAAATGATAGCCGCCAGCTTTCTTCCCCCTGAAGGAAACCAGATAAATCCCATCAGGTAGAAGAATAATCCTCCAAACAAACCACCAAGTGGGATAAATGTGAGGGGGACAATCATCCAGGTCTCGAAGTCTTCACTCTTGACCAGAATGAGAAATAAGAGCCAGGATAATGGAATTCCAGCTCCAATGAGGCCTGCTACACTCGCGGATTTGGCTTGAATACCTTTTAGAAATTCAATGTTAGTCTTCATAGAATTTATATTTTGAAAGTACTTTGTAATTCAAAGTGTTTGTATAAATTTTTTTTAGGGTTTGTTTTCTTTGATCAAATTTTCAAGGAATTCCAGATGGTCTTGGAATGCTGCTTTACCTTGGGCTGTTGCTGAATAATTGGTTAATGGTTTTCTGCCTAGAAATGATTTGGCTACTGAAATGTATTCTTGCTTCTCCAAATTTTTCAGATGTGAAGCCAGATTCCCATCAGTCACATCGAGCAGTTCTTTGAATGAATTAAAATCAAATTCATCATTGACCATCAAGATGGACATGACCCGCAACCGGACCACATTTTCAAATGCTTTATCGTAATTCCCCTTCACCTTACCTGTCGTATTTATAATACATCATCGCTCCATAGATAACATGCATTACTCCGAAACCTAATGACCAGAGGAGCAGACCAAATCCTGGAAGAAATGCCGAAATAACTCCAAGCGCAAGCTGACAATAGCCAAGGTATTTGATGTCGTTATGAGTGAAGTGGGAGGCGTTTAGCAAGCCCAATCCATAAAAGATTAAGGTTGCTGGAGCGACTACGGCAAGATGTCCTCTTGAAACCAAGGCCAAGCAGAAAATTCCACCGATTGCTACAGGAATAAACAGCGCTTGAATGAAACGTTTGCTGGCTGGAGTCCAGAATTTGGTAGCCTTTTTCTTGCTATTATTTTGACTCATAACCCAAGCTGTTCCTATGGAAAGTAACAGTACGATCAATGCTGTAATCATCAACTTGCCAACGATCCCATCTTCACTGATCTTGTCGATATTACTTCCATAGGGTAATTCTGGATAATAAATCCAAGTATAAGCAATCCCTGCTGCGATCAAAGCATAGGTTCCTGCCAATATCCCAGAAAGACCACTGAGGGTTAGGAAGCGTGTGCTTCGCTCCATCATGGATTTGATTTCAGCTAACTCTTGTTCTGGTTTTCTCATAGTTAAAAGTACTTTGAGTCACAAAGTAAAATGAAAAATTCTGGATTTCATCTTTATGTGGAAAAATACTTGAGATTTTTTTGAACACTCTAGATGAATTGCTAGGAAAACATCTTGCAGCGGTTTTATACTACGCTACGCAGCAAAATGCTGAGGCATTTCGAATAGACTATCGTGCCGGTAGCATTAGCCCTGGAAAGTGGGGAGATCTAATGATAATCAAAGGGAATCCAATAGAGAATATCAATCGAACCCTACTCCTCATTCTGAAGGGAATTCACAGGATTGGACCAGGCAGTCTTAATTGCATGATATCCGACGGATAGGAATGTAAGTCCCAGCATCAGCAAGCCAGTGAAAAAGAACAATGTCCAATGAATCTCTGTATGAAAAGTGAAGGTGGATAAGAATTCCCTTATCAAATACCAAGCGATAGGAAAGCCAATTAATAAGCTGGCAAAGACTAAAATAGCAAAGTCGCTACATAATAATAGAGAAAGACTTTTGGAAGAGGCGCCAAGCACTTTTCTAATTCCAATTTCTTTGGTTCTTCGTTCTGCTGTGAATGAAGCCAAACCAAAAAGACCCAAACCAGAGATTAAAATTGCTATGATTGTAAAAGAAAGAGCGAGTTTGCCTATGACTTGTTCATTTTGATATTCTCTTTCAAAAACCTCCTCTAGAAAAGAAAATTCAAAAGGATATTCCGGATTGTATTTTTTAAAAACTCCTTTGACTTGGTCGATTAATCCAGCCATGGAAGCTTGATTGGAAACTTTGATGAAATAGTGTGAACCAAGATTTTCAGAAAACATGAAAATCATCGGTTCAATATCAAACTTCAGGTTATCGTTATGAAAGTCTTCTGTAACTCCAATGATTTGACCTTTTCCATTCCACATTTCCAATTCAGTGCCGACTGCAGTTTCAAGGTCCAACCCCATCGCTTCAGCAGCTTTTTTATTGATGATGTAATTCGAGGCATCTTGAGTTCCTAAGAAATTTCTGCCATTACTTATAGGGATGTTTAGGGTAGGAATAAACGCCTCGTCGCAACGATAAATCTTAAAATTGATGTTTGAATTTTCTGATTTTCCAGTCCAAACGGGATCATTGGTTGTGATTGGCACAGAAAAAATACTATTGCCACCAAAGGCTATATTTTCGATTCCAGGAAGGTGAAGTAATTCATTTTTTATCCCATCATAGCTTTTGACAATGCCTTCATTTTGATCAATAATGATGATATTTTCCTTATTAAAACCAAGGTTACGATTGCTGATGAAATTAATTTGCTGATAAATAGCAATACTTCCCACGATCAATATGGCCGAAGTAGAAAATTGAGCAATGACCAAAATTCTTCGCAAACTCTGCCCTTTTAGTAAAGATCGGTTATCTCCTTTCAAAACAGAAATAGGTTTGAAGCGGGATAAAATAAATGCAGGATAGGCCCCAGAAAGAACTCCGGTAATGATGGTAATTGACACTAAACCTAGTAGGAAAATAGGGTTGGTTAGGTCAAGGGCTAGATTTTTTCCTGTGAGTTGATTAAAAAAGGGAAGGAGCAATTGCACCAAAAGGATCGCTACAATTAATGCTATCCAAGAAACCAAAATAGATTCAGTAATAAATTGAATTACGAGTTCAGATTTATTTGCACCTATAGATTTACGGATTCCTACTTCCCGACCTCTTGAACCTGATCTTGCAGTTGCAAGGTTGATGAAATTGATGCATGCCATGATTAGAATCACAATAGCTACAATCCCAAAAAGATAAATTTGTTGAATTCTTCCGCCAATATTCACCCCATTTTCAAATTCTCCATGAAGTCGAAGCTTATGGTAAGGATAAAGAAATGGCTGGCTAGTGCATTCTGTACAGTTTTTTTGTATCAGATTAGCAATTTTATTAGTAGGGATTTCTGAATTTTCACTCAGCAAGACTGTCGTTCTCGATCCACCACTTGCCCAGTTTTGCATCCATGGATTCTCTTGTAGATAGAGATCAAAAGGAGCAACGAAATCAAATTGTAGGGAAGAATTATCAGGGATGTTTTTGAATACACCAGCCACCGTCAATTCCTGATCTTGCCCAAGTAGAATAGTTTTTTCTAATGAGGTTTCATCCTTGAAAAGCTTTATGGCCAAATCTTCAGAAATAAAGATGCTGTTTAACTTATTCTGAATGTTATCAACGCTGCCTTTTACCAATGGAAAACTAAAGACCCTGAAAAAATTGGGATCAGCATAAATTCCTATTTCATTAAAGCCCTCAGCTTTATGCTTTACCAATACAGCACTTTCAAAACTGTATTGAGTCGCTAGTTCTATTTCAGGAATTTCATTGACAAGAGTTTCTTTCAGTCTGGATGGATTAGCGGGATAGGTATCAATAATTCCATCTGGTCTTTCGCTATTAACCATGACACTATAGATTCTATCGCTTTCAATATGAAACTTATCAAACGATAGTTCATCTAGGATCCACAAAAAGATAAAAATGCTTGCTACTATTCCTGATGTTAAGCCAAGAATATTGATCAAGGTATAGCCCTTCTGTCGTCTTAGATTTCTAAAAGATGTCTTCAGATAATTTTTCCACATGGTATTCTCAAATTTTGGAGAAACAAATCTGTATCTCTTTTTTGCTTCCACACAAAAAACCAAAAGGCATGCCTTCCCTAAACCCGGATAGAGAGCTTGAGAGAAGCTTTTTCAAATTGTGATAATAAAATCCGCGGACAATTTTGTTCGGTTTTGGGAAAAACCTAAGATTAAAAAAACTTCGTAAAGGTTGATTTTGTCTAAAGCTTTGATCCACTATTCCTCTTCAGGAACCGCCATGGTATGATTTCCAACTAAAAGGCACTGTCCATCTATTTCCATATAGGTTCGCATGAAGTGGTATCGTGTAGGAGTAGGGCCTCTATCTACTATTGTGAATCCAGTAACAATAGCTACATTTCCAGTAATAGCGACTTTCACGTCACTTTGAACCCTAGAACGTGTGTTGCTCGTTCCATTGGCAGCTTGCGTTTCTGCTCGCTTTATAGCCCCCGCTTTCGTATCTACCATTGAAGCATGATTGTGCACCCAGACAAAATTCTCTGCAAGTTGATTTTTGAAAAATTCCGGATCTGGATTCAGGTTCATCTCTTCCCACTTGGCATCCAGTGCTTTGATGCTAGCTTCTGTCATGCAGGTTTGTTGAGCAAAAGCAGAAAAACTTGCGACTACAAATAAGAAAAAAACTACATAGACTGATTTCATTGTATTTCGGTTTTTTGGGGTTATTCAGAATTACTTTTAAAGATATCTAGAATAGGAAGGTAATCTAAATTCGCTATATCATTTTGTGTGTATTTATTCGCTATAAGAATTATCGGAGTTTTTCTCGAGGTTCAGGACAAGGCTTATATAGGATTATTCTTAGATCAAAATTGTGATACTGGATATTTAACTTTATATTGAATGAGGCTTTGTTGTTGTTTTTAAATTAGGTTTTCCACTATGTAAGTAATGGTTTGAAATCTTTTATTGAAATGAGAATAATATCAATTTCTACTTTTAGTTTTTCTAAGGAATTGGTCCAAGCAAGTCTTTTATCACCTTATTTATTTGACTTTCAAGACTATGGTATTTTTAGATATTAAATTAATTATAGGTTAATAAATCTATATGAAACAAAACTCAACTACTATTCTTGTTCCAGTAATTCCCGAAAAGGTTCAGGATTTATTAGACCAACTCGTAGAAATCAAGCGGAATTCCCAAGAAGGAATCTCAAAAGAATTTGATAGTTTGTCTATCATACATTATGCTCGATGGGTGGTGATAGATCATGGGAAGTCATGGATAGATGACGAGCAGAAACGGAATCCAAAGCTACTTTTTGTTATCGATTACGATGGTGAGGAAGGAGAAATGCTTCATAAAGTCAGCGAGAATTCCAGTACAATTTTGGACTTGGTCTATGTTTTTTGTGAGAATTATCCACCATTAAATACGGTGACCACTGCAAGTAGAAAAGCGTATTTGGAAAGCCATGTGATCAAGGATGCAGCAGTTTACATAGGTGCTCCAGGCAGGTCTGTTTTGCAGATCCGTAAGGAAAAAAAGCTTCGGGATTTTATTAGAGACTTTGTCGATTCTAGGACTTGGGAAGATGTTTCACCAGAAACAGTACATAAGAAAATCAAAGACCAGGTCTTGTCAAATCCTGAATTTGCTTACTTGAAAGGAGAAAGAGTAAGAATGCCTCGAATCAATTATTTTGGGGTAGTTTTATTAGGGGTATGCTTACTAGCCTTATTGCCTTTTATCCTTGTTTTGGTTTTGATTGTGCATTTCTTTTATGAGCGAAAGGATGAAAATTTCACCAAGAAAAGAAGTCAGCTAGATGATGAATTCTTAACTGATTTAGAGAAGTATGAAGATTTTAAAAATCAGAATCAGTTTACCCAGCTTGTTGATATGAAAGAAGGGACTATCCGACTTATTGCTATCAAATTCATGTTTTTGCTATCAAATTTTCTAATCAAATTTATCTTCACACAAGGTAAATTGATGGGGATTCCCACTATACACTTTGCTAAATGGGTGATGTTTGAGAAGAATTCCAGGGTGTTGTTTTTCTCCAATTTTGACGGGAGCTGGCAGCAATACCTTGGTGACTTCATAGATAATAGTGGCTGGGGACTTACTGGAATATTCTCTAACACGAAGGTCTTTCCAAAGACAAATTTTTTAATTACCGGCGGCGCTTACAAGGAGGAATACTTTCTAGCCTGGAGTCGCAATTCTGAGCTAGTGACTAATTTCTGGTACACAGCATATCCTGACCTCTCCATAAAAAATGTCAATAATAACACCCGAATAAGGGTTCAGTTGATGAAGACACTTTCAAAAAGACGTGCCGCCAAATTCCTTAAACTCCTATAGACTATAAATATGACAAGGCTAGAACTAGAAAATATCCAAGGTTACCTTATCCGAGGCTATGCTCATATGTTGTATTCGAGGTTTGTTTACTTACAGATTTCAGATGCTAAGGCGGCCAAAAAATGGTTGTCACAGTCCTGGAAAGAAATGACATCAGCAAGGCATATTCATGACAAGTCTAAAATTCCTCCTACACATCTGAATATTGCGTTTACGCATGCTGGATTGGGAAAGCTGGGGTTAAATGAAGAGAATCTAGGCGCATTTTCCAGAGAATTTCGACAAGGGATGGTCTCAGATCATAGAACCAGATTACTGGGGGATTTTGGCACAAGTCGCCCTGAAGTTTGGAATTGGGGAGGACCTCGCAATGAAACTATCCATCTTTGTTTGATGGTGTTTGGGAATGATAAATCTTCGAACGATGACCTGGAAAAGGATAAAATAGTCTGTCTGGATTACTACAATGAGTTAGCCGCTAAATTTGATGAGAATGGTTTCATAGAACTTTTTCATATAGATGGAAAAACTCAGCCAGATAATAAAGAACACTTTGGGTTTAGAGACGGTGTTTCTCAGCCAATCATCGAGGGATCCGGGAGGGTAGGAGACAAGGATGACGTCATCAAAGCAGGGGAATTCTTATTCGGTTATAAAAATGAATTTGGAGTATATCCTGACACTCCTTTGATTGTAAAGGAACAAGGGGACTTGAATTTACTAACGCCTGACGCGGGTGGAAGCGGTCAGAAAGACATAGGGAAAGATGGGACATTCATGGTGATGCGCCAATTGGATCAGGATGTAAATAAGTTTTGGGGTTATTTGAATGAAAAAACGAAGAATCCAGATGGATCTATCAATGAAGCAGAAAGCTTAAAGTTAGGAGCAAAGTTCATGGGAAGATGGCAGAGTGGTGCTCCTGTTACTCTTTTTCCAGATGCAGATCCAGGACCATTCAGTGATGTCAATGATTTTGGTTATGCTAAGTTCGATAAGGATGGATTGAAATGTCCATTTGGGTCACACTTAAGAAGAACAAACCCGAGAGATAATGTGGATGATCATGGCAAAAAGGAATCCCTAAAACTAAGTAAGCAACACAGAATTATCAGACGTGCAAGGCTTTATGGGGAGATTTATGAAGGTTCACCAACGAAAACTACACCCAATGGAGATGTTGGGCTCTTATTTATTTGCTTCAATGCAGATATCAGTCGTCAGTTTGAATTTCTCCAATATACCTGGGCAAATCTCCCGAAAAACAAGGAGTTATATAATGACCCTGACCCAATTATTGGCGTAAAAGAGACGCCGGAGCTCGGAGAAGAACAGAATTTCACTATACAAGATGAGCCAGTAAGCAAAACGATTAAGGACTTGCCAAGAGTGATTACCGTGAAGGGCGGAGCCTATTTCTTTTTCCCATCAATAAATGTGCTTCGGTACTTATCCACCATTTAACTCCATATTCTTATTCTTCCAAAAATGCCTTGGCATTATTTAACCCATTTTGAAGATACTTTTTCAGAAAAAGTGGAGCGAAGATGGAAAGGAAAATTCGAGCAAGTAGATTTTTGTAGGTGAACGTATACACCCATCTTAGTCTTGTCTTATCATCAACGGTATCAAACCACATGTGGCCATAGGTTTTGTTGGTGAAACGCTTGAAGATATCACTGAATTCCGTTGTTTGATACGCGTAGTTAGAATAATGGTGAACCGAAATAAGTTCTTCTACTAATGTTGCGGAATCTCCTCTTTCTACCAGCCTATTGTCTCCAACTTCAGCCCAATTTCCACGCAGCTTTTTTACTTTAATAATACCGTAAATAGGCCCAGTTTTAAGTAACCAGCTCGATAGCTTTTCTACACTGGACACAAATTCATAGGCAGTCTTTTTGTCACAATTGACAATGACTTCAGCAGTTGTAAATATGACATGTTTGGAAGGTACTTGCTGATCGAGTGTCACCTTCGTATTTGCTGGAAGTATGTCATCAAGAAAATCAGAAGAGTCCTTTGGCTCCTCAAAGGGAAGCTTATTACTGTCATGTCGGAATTTAGACATGGTTTCATACACACGTTTTCTGACTCGGTTAAATGCACCCAAAGGTCTATGCTCAGGCAGAGAGTGCCAGGGGTTAAAGGAGAGATTGTCTCCGTATTCAATTCGTGCATTCGAATCAAAAACCTGCGGGTAAATCGTCAGTGTGGCAACTTTGATATTTTGAGAAGTCCAAGGGACGGTCGGATCTTCAATTGGCATTGCGTCAGCATCAGTTTGAAACTGAACAAAAAAATCAAACTTGGCCTCATTGTCATGTAGCGTTTGGGCCATATTATACCTTAGATAATTATAGTCGGTAGTATTTTCTACGACTGTAATGTTACATGGAGATGGTCGAAGGTGATATTTGACAGCTCTGTCTACTGTCCCAAATTGGTAGGGTTGGGTACTCCAATAAGGGATGTCCAAAGGATTCTTACAGGCCACTTTACTTTTTGATGCACGAAGTATTATTGGCCATAAAACTGGGTTTAGTATAAAGAGTTTACTTTTTATAAAACTAGCTGATGTTATTGCTTTAAGAAGTCTGCCCAACTCTTTGATATTTTTGGCAAAGAATTTCTCCGTGCTCATCAATAAAAAATCTTGCGTCTGAGCATCAATTTCATCCTCCAATATTTTCTCGCCTGGTACGCCAAGTAACTTAATCGCAACTCCTCTAATATCTTTTTTCTTGTCTTTTTGCGGTTTTGTATTGCCATTGGAAAATCGAACCCAAGCATTGTAGTTTCTAGGTTCGCCTGCAAATACTCCAACTTTAAGCTCGTCTGGCAAATCTTTTTCTACGGCAAAAGTGGCTTTTACGCAGCCATGCATTTTGGTATGTACTTGGCGGAGCATTTTTTTGTCCTTGTACATTCGAGTGACTTGCGCTTCAAATTCCTGAAGCATTTCATACCCAATACGATCTTCATCATACTGTACATATTCATGTCCTAATTTTTTTGGAGCTTCGGTTGAGTTTGACATGTCCTGCGATAAAGTGAGGTTAAAAAACAAGAAAAGTGAGTTGGAATGTAATTAAAAATAAGGTGAAGCTAATGCGGTTGGGAATTTTATTTTGTGTTTTTTATATTAGATTTTGTATTAAATTTAGTGAAATGGATCACCCTATTATCCATTTCTATTAGGTCAACCCTTCCAATTGACAGTTTAACAGCTCTTTTTAATGAAATGGCAAATCTTGTTTTCAACTAATAATTCTGCCAACCAGGATTCTAATCCCTCTGGGGAAAATACCATTGTCACCAAAAAAATAGCGCTTGCCACACTTTCTCAGATTGAAACATTAAAAGCTAATAATGAAGCTTCGTTTTTGGATGTCTCTGTCCCTGCTTTTAGGACAGTGTTACAAAGCGAAAATACCGGGACCGAGTTATGTCTAAAGCTGAAGTTTATAAAGGGAAAAACTTTAAAAGAATATCTTTCTAAGCCTTTGAACGTGGCCGAAAAGATGAAAATCTGTCTAGCTATCACAAAAAGGCTCGCAGAAGTTCATCGTAAAGAATTTGTTCACTTAAACCTCAATCCAGATCATATTATTGTCGAGGATGGGACGAATGAGGTGTTTTTTATCAGCCTTGGATTAGCCACGCGAATCAAAAGAAAAATTGGAATTGAAAGAAGGTTGGTTTTTTTTGAAGCTGATTATGACTTCATCGCCCCAGAACAAACGGGTAGAATCAGTACAGACATCGGGCTTTATTCAGATATCTATGCACTAGGTATCATCTTTTATTGGATTTTCACCAAGCAATTACCCTTTGAATCAAAGGAAGGAGCTTCGAAGATTCATGCTCATATAGCGTTGACTCCTAAGCATCCTTCAGAATTAGCCGAAATGCCGCAGGTCCTTTCTGAATTGATCATGAAAATGATCGAGAAAGATGTGCAAAACAGGTATCATTCTGCCCAGGGTGTCTTGTATGATCTGGAAATGATTCTTTACTCCATCCAAAAGGAGTTGGATATAGAAGGTTTCCTACTTGGTACCCAAGATTCCGCTGGCGTTTTGCTATTTACAGATCAGCTTTATGCTAGAGACAAGCCATTAAAACAGCTCAAGGATGCTTTCTCAAGTATCAGCCACAACGAGAAAAAACTTGTTTATGTCTATGGCAATTCAGGAGTTGGGAAATCTGCGCTGGTAGAGCGCCTGTACAGACCTGTCGTTCAATCCGGAGGTTTCTTTATCTCGGGGAAGTTCGATCAGCTACGGGCTGATGTGCCCTATTCGGCTTTTTCGCAGGCGTTAGGCAAGTTGATCAATCAGGTTTTGCTTTTAAATGAAGTTGAGCTAAATAAATGGAAAGCCAAACTTCATAGTCTTTTGCAGCCTATAGCAAGGGTGTTGTTTGAGGTTATTCCTGGTTTGGAAAAATTGCTTGATAATGAACCAGAGATTCCGGTATTAACAGGAACCGAAGCGCAGCTAAGATTTAACTACGCACTCACGAAGTTTTTCCAAGTATTTGCAGAGCTTGAGAAACCTGTTTTCATTTTTATTGATGATCTCCAATGGTCAGATGTGTCTTCTCTAGATTTGATGAAGACTATACTCGTCAATTCTGAGCTTAACAATATCCTCATCGTAGGCGCATATCGAGATAATGAAATTACCCTTGGGCATCATTTTCTTCAGTTTAAAATGGAATTGGAAGAGCAAGGACTGCAGCCGGAAGAAATATTATTGGAAAACCTGAAAGAAGAGGATATACGACAGATGGTCACCAATACGCTTGGTAAATCAGAGCGACCTTTAGATGAATTAGCTTCATTGGTTTTCAAAAAGTCCGCTGGTAATGCATTGTTTGCTAATCAATTTTTGAAAGCAATCTATAAAAACGAGATGCTTTATTTTGATAGCGAGGAGGGCTCATGGAACTGGAAAATTGATAAGCTGATCAGTTACAATGTGGAGGGAGATATCGTCAATTTGTTTCTTGAAGCGATCAATGAACTCCCTGTAGATACGATTGAAATCCTTAAACTAGCATCCTGCATTGGTAATAAATTTTACTTGCAAGACTTGGTTAGAGTTTCTGAGCAAGAAAGCGAAAAAGTAGCCAAAGATTTCAATCTTGCCCTAGAGCTTGACTTAGTTATAGAAAGTCTGGACGGCAGCTATTATTTCGTTCACGACAGGGTTCAGCAAGCTATTTATTCACTCATTGCTGAAGATGATAAAAAGAGAAATCACCTAAAAATCGGTCAAGCTCTTCTCTCGAAAACCAAAGAAAAAGGACCTAGAGATGATGTTTTTGAGATTGTGAATCAATTCAATTTCGGTAAGGAATTAATCACAGATCCATCTGAGATTAAAACCCTCTGTGAGCTAAATAGTATAGCAGGCCAAAGAGCTCAAAACTCTACAGCGTATGTGTTGGCAATGCAATATTTTGAAAATGCCTTGCAACACCTCGCATCAGACGCTTGGGACAAGGATAGGGAATTCACTTATGATCTTTACCTGAAATCTGCCATCGCAGCCTATCAGTGCAACAATCAAGATCTATTCACTAGATACACTGCTTTACTCGATGCAAATGCAGTTAGTGTTTTGGATAAGCTCAAATTGGCTGATCTTAAAATCCAGAATGCCAACGTTGAAAATGATCAGAAGAGGGTAATTGAAATTGGATTGGAGATTCTTCGTCTAGTCGATATTGACCTCAAGCGTCATCCTGGTCAGGTGAATGTATTATTAGGCTTTTTGAGAACCAACATAAGATTGCTCTTTTATTCTGAAGACAAAATCCTAAATCTCCCGAAGATCAAAGACGAGAAGTTACTGATAGCCATGTCTATCATGCATCATATGTCTTTGGCAGCCTATTTAACCGAACCTAATCTACTTCCATTGATCATGTTTGAGTTGATCCGGCTAACCTTAAAATTCGGTTTGGGCTCCAAGACACCTGTGGCTTTCGTAGTTTTTGGCTATATCAATATTGCCTTTATGGGTAATATGGCCAAGGGTCTTAAAATGGGTCAATTGGGGAATAGTGTTTTTGAAATAATCGAAAACGAAGACGAGTTTGTCTCCTTTAAGCAGGTCTATGTGATGTTTATTTCGCACTGGCTGAAGCATCTTGCGGAAAGCATCCCGGAGTTGGAAGAGGCATTGAAAAAAGGACTTGAAACCGGAGATTTTGAATTCACTTCCATAATCGGGCAATTGATTATTTACTGGAATTTCTATGGAGGTGAGCCAATACCTAAGATCTTACTAAGAGGCGAATTACTCAGCAAACAAATCACTCCACTGAATCAAATCATGCAGATCAAGCGAATTGATTTGTTTCGTCAATCTGCTTTGTGCCTGCTGGAAGGAGTAGAAGACTTTGAGGTCTTAAGTGGGGAGCTCTTTGATGAGCGAATGATAGACTTTGCTGATGTCCCTGCTTTCAGTTTGTATTACCATAATCTGTATTCGCAGAAGAAGTTTTTGAGCCTGATTTTCAATCAAAATGAGACAGCTTGGAAGTTCTGTTCTTTGGAGAAATTACATTTGATTCCTGTAAAAGGATCAATTACAGAAATGCTTTTTTTCTATTACGAAAACCTTTGTGTTTCCCCGATTTTTCATGCTAGATCTGCTTCGGAGCAAAAGGCTCTTTTGAAAATATGTAAAAAGAATATCAAGCTGATCGGAGGACTAGTAAAGCATTCGGAAGTTAATTTCCAGCATCGTCATGAGTTTATGAAGGCAGAATATGAAGGTCTAAAAGGGAATTTCGATAATGCCGTCAGATCTTTTACTTATGCGATCAGGTATGCCAGAATGCATAAATACATTCAGGATGAGGCGTTGATATGGGAAAGAGCAGGGATATTTTTCAACGCGCAGCAGCAACCCGAAGCTGCTCAATTTTACCTATCAAATGCCTATAAATCCTATGAGAAGTGGGGAGCCAAGGCTAAACTTATTCAAATGAAAGAAGCATATGCTGGATTTATTTCAGCGGAAGAAATAGGAGTGAATGCTAATATCCTGGATTTGGATACTATCCTAAAGACTATTAATCTGATTTCCGGTGAGATGAAATTGGAGAATATTCTCACAGGCTTGATGCAGCTGGTAAGCGAAAATGCCGGAGCAGACCGGGCTTTTCTCATCACGATCGAAAAGGATAGCAAAGTGATCAAAGCATCCATTGACAACTCCAGCAATGAGATTCAGGTGCTTCAAAATATCCCTTATGCTGACTTTGAGGAAATCAGTCACTCAGTCATTAATTACGTATTGAGGTCTGGGGAGACCCTCGTCCTCGAAGATGCTACCAAGACTTTGCCTTACTCAGACGAAGAGTACATCGATTCTAACAAGGTAAAATCCATACTGTGTATCCCGCAGAAGCATTCTGGAGTTGGGTTTTCATTGCTTTATCTGGAAAATAGGCTGCTATCTGGAGCATTTACCAAAGAACGCATTGAGATACTTCAAGTAATGGCTACGCAGACTGCTATTTCCTTACAGAATGCAATGCTTTTGGAAAGTACAAATCAACTCAATGAAAAATTGATTCAGGAAGTAGAAGTGCGAAAAGAAGTAGAGGAGAATCTGAGATTGAATGAGAAAAGGCTAGAAGAGTACAATGCCAACCTAGAATCTAAAGTCAAAGAAAGAACCTTGGATCTTCAGAATGAGAAGGAAAAGTCTGATGAGCTTTTACTGAATATTTTACCACTGCATATAGCTAGAGAACTGAAGGAAAAAGGATCGGCTCAGACGAAAAGGTATGCCAGTGCCACGGTTTTATTTACTGATTTTGTGGGATTTTCTCTGATTGCTGAGAAAATGACTGCAGTTGATCTGGTGGCGGAAATTGATTTCTGTTTCAAGAAGTTTGACAGGATCATCGAAAAGCATGGAATAGAAAAAATCAAAACGATAGGTGATTCTTACATGGCTGCTGGTGGAATTCCGGTTGCAAATATTACACATCCTATTGATGTGATCAATGCAGCTATTGAAATCCGGGATTTTATCGAAGAACATAAAGCAGTAAGCATCCGTGAAAATAAGCCTGTTTTTGAGCTTAGGATAGGGATTCATACAGGGAATATTGTTGCTGGCATTGTTGGGCTGAATAAGTTTGCCTACGATATCTGGGGAGATACTGTAAACCTTGCATCACGGATGGAAAGTAGTGGAGAGGCAGGTAAAATCAACGTTTCCGGTGCTACTTATGAGCTGGTGAAAGATCGTTTTTCATGCATTCACAGAGGAAAAGTGCAGGCGAAAAATAAGGGTGAAGTAGATATGTATTTTGTGGAGAGGTACAAGGGTGAATAGGGCAATTTATTCAAAGGAATAGGCGCTAAATTCTTTGATTTGAGCTTCACCTTTTGATTCTAAAATTTTAAGTCGTAGCTCAGAAATTTCTAATTCTTCAAACTCATGGATGAACTTGTGCCCAATCACTGAACCTTCGAAAATCATTTTCCAGCCATTTGCAGTCTTACCTTCAATCGTAAATTTCCGGACCCGCTCACCTTTGGTGATATCCTCCATTAGTACTACTTGATTGACCTTTTGCATTTTGGAAAACTGAAGTTTGACTTGATCACCAGCTCCAGAAGTAGCCCCAATCTTATTTGCAAAACGTCGGGAAATCTCATCTCCAAGTTCTTTGAGACGCTTGGTATCTGTATCGGGCAAAAGTCCCTCTGCATTTGGCGTTAGTCCCAAAATCAAACTGGAATTATGCCCTACGGAATTGTAATACATCTTGACCAGATTTTCTAAAGGGAAAACCAAATGATCTCTGCCGGGCTCCCAAAACCAATCATGGCCCCCATATCCTCTCAGAGGCGCATCACTCATAGCTGGCATGTAATAGATCCCATTCGGATCACCAGTTTTGAGTAACGCAAAGTTGTTTTTACTGATTTCTGCTCTCGAACTTTCTCCCGACCCAATAGCTGCAAAAGGAAAAGTTCCCCAGCTAGGATAAGGAACCGTACCTGATTCACTTCCTCCCCAGCGCATATCTGCCCGTTGTAAATTGTGATAAAAGAGACCGTTTGGCTGATGCTTTTCAAAGATCGACAAGACGTCAGGTCCGCCTTGCTCAGGTCCGTGAGCACCTCCGTCAAACCAAACCATTGCCCAATCCCCATAATTTGTAAAGATTTCTGTCACCATTCCCTCTACCAAGGTATTGTAATAATGTTGCCGGTTTTTGGCAAAAGTACTTTCTCCTTCAACCATAAAATCATGGATTCCATAGAATGAATTCCATCGAATCCCTATGTATACACCTGCTCGCAAGCCGTACTTTTCACAGGAAGCCTTAAAGTCCCGAAGCAAATCTCCTTTGCCATCCTGAAATTTCAGCGCTTTCATGCTATATGGATTTGAGTCAGATTGGAAAAGTGCAAAGCCAGTTTCATGAGTAGCGGTGAGAATGGCCATTTTGCATCCTGCATCCTTGGCGGCTTTTACCCATTGGTCTGTATCCAGCTTTTCTGGATTGAAAATATTGTAATCCGCGATGGGTGTGATTCTGTTTTGAGCTTGGTTGTAAACTTTTCCGTCAAACACATGGAGGTCATAATGGAAAACAGCCACCATTTCAGAATTCTGCCAGTCAAGCTGCGCTTGTGTTGGGATGGGGACTTGCTGTTGAGCTTGCGCAAAATTAGCAGTATGCCATAAAAGCATCAGCGTAAATAGAGGGTTTTTAAATCGCATTGGGCTTAGATTATTTGCAAAATCAAAGAAAATAGAATGATGCTACTTTTGAATACTTTTCATGATAAAGTCCACTAGAGGTTGTGGATCGGCCAAACTATGCGGGTGATGATCTACTCCGGGCTTGGGGATCAGGGTGATGTTACCTCCAGCTTTTTTGAATTCCTCTGCCAATAAATAGGTGTTTTCCATATAAGGAACCACTTTATCAGATTCCCCAAATACGTGAATGACAGGGATCTTTGCTTTGGCAACTTCAATGCTGGTATAAATCGGAATTCCCCTAAACTCCCGAACCGAAGCTGAATCCAATCCATAAGCTTTAAGTGCTTTCTCCCAATCTCCTGGGCTACCTTTTCCGGCATATAATCCTCCTGGCCAACTTTTGATATCACAAACGGGGGCATCGGCATAGATTGAAAATACTTTGTCTGTGTTCTGCGCTGCCCAGTTATAGATAATCAATCCGCCTCGGCTCATGCCTTCCAAAACTACTTTGGGGTTGAGTTGAAATTCGGCCCGGCAAAAGGCATAGAAGTCATTCCAGCGCTTTACAGCTTCTTCATTTCCATATAGATCTGCGACATCTACATAGACTACATGAAATCCCATGTCCAATAAAGCTCGATCCAGTTGCGGTTCATGGCCCCAGAATCTCGCTCTCCAGATCCAGTTTCTGGTTTCATTTGCCTCCTTCGGAAAAACGATCTTGGCCTCATGTCCTTGGAAGGTGAAATATCTAATCGTATAGGCATCAAACGGGGCATTCTGTGCCATTGAGTTGCTGATAATCACAAAGGTTAGGCTGAGAAAAAGTAGGGTTTTGAGCGTGTACATATGATTTCAACTTGGGTTTTAAGTGCCTCAAGATAAAGGTTTTCTGGGATAAGAATTCGCCTAAAACTGACCTGCTATAAGGCTGTGGTTTGTTTTATTCAATCTTTAGGTGAAATGAATATAGAAATCGTTCCTGTAGACAGATTAAATTATTTTTGCACTTTGACCAGATCGGAATATTTCATTTGCAATGCCGAGCAAAACAAGCTAGCTTTTAACTATGCAAAAAACTTTTCGAAATACGACCATCTTGATGGTTCTTATTTTTTTAGGGACTCAGTGGGGTTTTTATTCCACTTACACCAGTCAGTTTCCAACGTTCGAAAATGCCACGCCTACAATACATGTACACGGTGCATTGCTGATGACTTGGCTAGTGCTTTTGGTACTCCAACCTGCGCTTCTTTATATGGGTCGCCCAAAGCTTCACCGAAGTATAGGAAAGGTTTCTTGGGTGCTAGGTCCTGCCATTATTATATCCCTATATCTGATTGGACGGCATGGCTATTGGCGGGCTATCGAGTTCGATGTGCCTATGCATGATGCGCTCACATTTATTGCTTTGGACTCCCGTGGGCTGATATACTTTACTGTTTTTTGGACCTTGGCGATGGTCTACCGCAAAAAATCTCAGTACCACATGCGCTACATGATTGCTACTGGACTATTGGCCATTGGGCCAGGTATTGGTCGCGGTATTTTATTCAGCTTTGATGCTAGTTTGGGCATGGCTATGACCATCTCAGATTTGCTTGTTTTATTGATTGCTGGCATTTTATTATTTATAGATATAACTGGCAAAAAAAGTAATCGTGCCTCTCTCACCATTTTCTTAATATTCATAATCTATATGACGCTTTGGCAAATAAGAGATACCGTTTTATGGCAAAGTTTTGCACAGCATTACGCTAATATTTTTTACTGAGATTAGGTTCCGAAAAATTGGTTTGTCCAGATGGCCATTCCATTTTCAAAATTTGTCGTATCTCTAAATAAGTAGGGTTGACACATTCCAAAAAACTCCTTCAGATTGAAACTATTCATTTTAATTTGAAGGAGTTTGTCCATTCAGATAGGTATTGAAAAATGGCAACAGCTCGGTGAAAATCCTTCCTTCGAAACCATCCAGCATATTTCCATGGTCGCCAATGTATTCTTCAGCAAAATGATGGATTCGGTACGATTCCAATTTCTTGCTGAACTCTAAACTGGTGTAAGGGATATGGGAAAAGTCCTCATTCCGACCCCAATCTATTTTCAATGCTGTAAGGCTTCTCAACTGGGGGAGATAGTCATCAATCATGTAATAAGGGAACTCTGCTTCCCATTTTCTGATTACTTCCGAATTGTAAACCACACTGTCATCTAGGTATGTAACGGGAAAATCTGCTTTTAGCTCCTTATTTGAAATGTTCGGTGAATAAACCCGTGCCATCGCAGTGAATACCGCCGCAAAAAAACCATTGAATTCACCAGTTTGACCAGACTCTGCCAGGCCTTGTAGTATCGCTTCTTCATCATTCAGTTGGCTGATGCGCTTGAATGCAGGGTTGGAAAGAGAAAAATCTCCATGCCAATTCAAAACAGCAGGACTGAGTGAATAAACAGCGCTGAATGTGTCCGCAAACAACATCCCTACCTTAAGCGCACCATTTCCTCCCATCGAATGCCCACACAACCCTCGACTGGCACGGTCAGGAATAGTTCTGAAATTCTCATCCATATATTGGACTACATCTTTACCGATGTAATCTGCCCAATTTCCTGAACCTTCTGAGTTGGTGTAAAAACTACCCTGCATCCGCGTGTTGCTATTTGGAGCAACCACGATCATAGGTCGCATCTTACCAGTCTTGATGGCTTCATCGAGTAATCGCTTAAAATCAATCCACACACTCATCATCACGGTGTCTGTGCCTCCATATCCATGCAGAACATAGATTACCGGGTAGCGGTGATTTCCATTTTCATAGCCCTGAGGCAAGTAGATTGATAATTGGCGTAAGGGATCTTCTCCTGCTTCATTGTTTTGTAAAGAAGCTGCAAGAAATTCCCGCCTTTCTAAGTTGCCCTGAGCAATACCTGCGAAAGAAATGCTAAGAAGGAATAGGCTGAATACTATCTTTTTCATAGTAATATGTTGTTATAGATTCACTGGATCTAATCTAAGTTCAACATTTAATTTCTTATGTTTTATATACTTTAAAATTTCTTAGAATAAATCCCTAACTATTCAAAATATTATGTCTTTGCTCATCAGGCTAGATGACCGAAGCGGCCTCAGTGTACTTCCCTAAATAGCATTGACTGTTTGGTTAAAGCATTTTCAACTGAAAACGCTCATTATGTAAAAGGCAATTGTCGCAGCACCAATGACCCAAAGCAACCAGTAAGGTTTTCTTTTCAGCGGATTTTTACCCCAAAATGCCAAAGTCAACCTCATCATTAGAGGACGGTTCTTGGCAATCCAATTGTAGGTGTGATCACTGATCTTTTGGAAGATTGGTGAATATTTATACCATTGATGCCAGTGCTTTTTAGGTTTTTTGAAGTAGTAAAAAGTTCGGAATGCTGAATCTGGACCACTAAATACTGAACCATCGCTCTCGATCAATCGAGATGCTTTTTTGAAATCTTTAAGCGAAATATCAGGAAACTTAGAAGCGGCATCCTGAAAGGTCATGTAGTCCAAACCTTCTGTTTTGCTTTTCCATACGATGATCCAATATTTGCAAAATCCACATTCTCCATCCCAGATAAATAGGGGCTGATCGGGTGGGTGGGTAGTCTTATGGATTTTGGTGAACATGTATACTACTTTTTGAAAAAGATTTAATACTAATTCTACGAGTATAATGGCTAAATGATGTTGCTGTTTATTTAATAGTAAACAGCTGTAAATATCTATTGATTATAACCATCCTCCACTTTCAAGCTTCTCAGAGTATTTTCCAAAATCAACACGCTTGGAAGTTCCTCAATTCCCTGAATAACCAGCTTTGTATATTCTAAGGTGTTATGCAGATACGCGCCTAGGACTATATCTTTATCCCCATCGGCATCCAGATCTCCCACATCCAAAGTCATCCATTTTCCTAAAGCCGCTTCAGGAATGTACTTGGGTTGGAAAGTCATATTTCCTACATTTTCAAAAAGTAAAAACTGATGTTTAGGATTCTCAAGCTCATCGTAAAAAGCAATGGTAGCAAAGTCTAAATCTCCATCTGCATCAAAATCCAACATCATTGCTTTGGCTGCCCCATATTGAGGATAAAACCAAGTCTCTTCAAAAGTACCATTCCGGTTGTTTTCATAAATTCTGAATCCATGATAAGGTTTTGAAACAGCCGAATAATCCCAATTATCTCCATTGCTAACAAGCAAATCCAGTTCTCCATCTGCATTCAGGTCTTGCAGTTCGAAATAACTAGAACCCATCACAGGAGAGAATTTCAACAAAATCTTCTCAGCCTCGAATTGACCATTTCCTTGATTGTAAAAAACAGAAATTCGCTCATTTCCTTGACAGAAAAGCGCTATAATATCCAATTTTCCGTCTTGATTTAAGTCGGCAACTTCTATTTTCCTAGCGCCGGCTCCACCAAGCTCAATAGGAGTAGCAGTTAAATTTCCATCTGGATAAACGGAGATATTTCCTCCATGATGCCCATAATTACAAAGCAAGAAGTCAGGCTTGCCATCCTTTTCTAGATCCTCCCAAACTCCAAATACTGGTCTAGGTAGCTGATCCAGCACTTGAGACCAACTATCAGAATTCAAATCCATTTCATAAAGTCCTCCTTGAGAAAGATCACTTGGAGCAATGGATCCAATGGAAATAATATTGAAAATATTGGGTGCTTTTTTAATGAAATCTACTGCTGGACTGGCAGTCTGGGGAAGGGTGTAAAGTTCATCCGTCTGAACCTTTACATAGAGTTGATTTGCAGTGGCATCGGCAATAAATAGCTCAGATCTTTCCTCATTGATCGCCACCAAGCTAGTTTTTGGGCTTTGTATGCCTTCTATGAAAAGCTTTTTTGCGGTAAAGTTCTGCAGAGGTTCAGGATTTTCTTTTGGGTTTTGTAAAGGCAACTCCTTAGGAGCTTCTGTACTATAAAAATCCACAATCGCTTGAAAATCGGCGACACTGACCGTAGCCGAGGAGGGATAAACGCCAAGTTTTTTGCTAGTATAGATTTCCTCGGAGGATTTGTTCTCATAAACCCCCAAAGTATCCTGCGCAGCTTTTATCCCCATCATTGCTGCCATTTGAGGAAGTACCTGCTGCTTCCAAATAGCCTGAGGCAAAATGGAAGGAGAGGGAAAAGCATGACAGGAGCCGCAGTAGCTTTCCGCCAGCATTTTCCCCTTTAGCGAGGCTTCCTCTTGAGCTTGAGCTATGCAGCACCCCAGAATGGAGAGAGATCCTAGGAAAAAAGATTTTCGAAAAAGAGACATTTCCTACCTGTATCGAAATTATTATGAAGGAGAAGATTCTGATTGCTCAATAGCTGGAACAAATTGCCAAGTGGGGTTTTCGTTAGTTTTCGAATACGCGCCTATTATTCACTCCCATTTCACATACTTCTGCCAGTTATGCTGCTCTTTGAAGCCTAGCACTTCACGGATTTTTAGGTTTGAAAACAAAGCTTCATGTTCTCCCATTTCCCGTGTAATTGGCACACCAGGGAAAAAGGTTTCTGCCAGTTCTTTGGTTGGGATTACTGCACCGTTATGGTCATTTCCTGCATTGAAAATCTGAAAACCCAAACCGTCTTTTTGCAGGCATAAATTCACAATCTGGCCTAAATCACGGGCATCTATATAGCAGAATGCATTCCTGCGGCGCACTTCTGGATTTTTGAAATAATGAGGGAAAAGTTCCGCATACTCATGCGGCTCGATCACATTCCCTATACGTAGGGCATAAATATCTATTCCTGATCTCCGCTGAAATCCTCGCGCGGTTTTCTCATTCACCACCTTTGAAATACCATAACTATCCATAGGATCCACATCATAATCTTCTTCCAATGGAAGTGATTTGGGGTCAGTTTTTCCATCTGAAAAACAGATCCCGTAGGTAGTCTCTGAAGAAGCAATAACCACCTTCTTTATTCCCAGCTTTACAGCGGCTTCTATCACGTTGTACGTACCTACGGTGTTAACTCGAAAAGTTTCATTGTCCGGATTGATGAGGATTCTTGGAACTGCGGCGAAATGCACCACAGCATCGAATTTTGGCACACCATTTCCAGGTTCCAGTTCCTCCAAGTTGGCGTATGAACTCATCGCATTAAACATTTGTCCGGAATCTGTGATGTCTGCAATCAAATTATCAACCCCCGGATGATCCAGCGGTTTTAAGTCAACATTCATCACGCTATGGCCCTGATTAAGCAGGTAAGGGATGACATGTTTTCCAGCTTTTCCTGATCCTCCAGTGAAAAATATTCGCATTTTCTTCATGTATGGTTAAAATTTACCTTTTATTGTTTTTCAATTGTTTGTGATAAAATTGATTTTGATTTCAAACTCATCTTATCAAATTCCAAGTTAGGAAGAATTGAATTAGTTAGCGTAGAGGCTGGCTAAAGCGAACTTAGATTTACCTCTTTAGTGAAATTTCAGGCACTGAATCTTTTTCAACCTTCTTCCGTTATTCTAGCCCTTGCCTGTCAAATTACTCAATTGTGAATTTGAACTTTCATATTTGGCATTGGCAACAGGCAAAAGTATCTTTGTATCCTTAATCTTAAAACGAATCTATAGTGGCAAATAAAACTGTAAAAGTGGGCTTGGTCCAGTTGAGTTGTTCTGCTGATGTGGCAAATAACCTTGAAAAAACAATTACCGGTGTGCGTGAGGCTGCGGCTCAGGGAGCCCAGGTGGTTGTACTTCAGGAGCTGTTCCGTTCTCTATATTTTTGTGATGTAGAAGACTATGAAAACTTCAAACTAGCTGAATCCATCCCTGGTCCGTCTACGGATACCTTTGGAGCTTTGGCAAAGGAGCTTGGGGTTGTGATCGTGGCTTCACTTTTTGAGAAAAGAGCGGAAGGACTTTACCATAATACGACTGCAGTTTTGGATGCAGATGGTACTTACCTTGGCAAATACCGGAAAATGCATATCCCTGATGATCCAGGATACTTTGAGAAATTTTATTTCACACCTGGAGATTTAGGATATAAGGTTTTCCCAACGAAGTTTGGCAACATAGGTGTACTAATTTGCTGGGATCAGTGGTATCCGGAAGCAGCCAGAATCACGGCTTTGAAAGGAGCGGACTTCCTAGTTTATCCAACGGCTATAGGTTGGCACAAGGATCAGGATGGACTGACCAATGACGAGCAGTACGGAGCTTGGCAAACAATCCAGCGCTCTCATGCCGTGGCAAATGGAATCCCAGTTGTATCAGTAAACCGTTGCGGAATTGAGGGAGATATGAAATTCTGGGGAGGTTCTTTTGTTTCCAATCCTTTTGGAAGAGTAGTTTTTAAAGCTTCCCATGAGGAGGAGCAAATTCATGTGGAAGAACTTGATTTTGCCGGATCTGATAGATACAGGACGCACTGGCCTTTCTTGAGAGACCGTAGAATTGATTCCTATCAGCCAATCACCAAGCGATACTTGGACGAAGAATAACCATTCATGACAGATATCTTTTCAATTGCCAAGTCAGGTACAAAAACTCCTGCTGAACTGGGATATTATTTTCCCGCAGAATTTGCTCCTCAGGAATCCATGTGGCTTAGTTGGCCACATAAGGAAGCTTCGTGGCCGGGAAAAATCGATACGATTTATTCCCCATATTCTCTTTTTATCAAGGAGGTTTCCAATGGTCAAAAGGTAAATATCAACGTGGCAGATGAGGCCATGATATCTTTTGCTTTGGCACATCTGGAAAAGGCTGAAGTGAACTTGGAGAAAATCAAATTTCACTTTTTCCCTACCAACGATGCATGGTGCAGAGATCATGGACCGGCTTTCCTGATCAATCCAAAAGCTGAGCAGAAGAAGGTGATTGTGAAATGGAATTACAATGCCTGGGGTGAAAAGTATCCGCCGCATGATCTGGATAATCAGATTCCTATCAGGATCGCCGAGGAATTGGGGATTCCATGCTTTAAACCTGGAATGGTGATGGAAGGCGGTTCTGTAGAATTCAACGGAAAAGGAACACTCTTGACTTCAGAGGCTTGCTTACTGAATGAAAATAGAAATCCGCATTTGAAGCAGGAGCAAATTGAAAAATACCTTTGTGACTTTTACGGGGTGAATCATATCCTGTGGGTAGGTGATGGAATCGTCGGCGATGATACCGATGGGCATATTGATGACATTACTCGCTTTGTAAATGAGGACACCGTAGTGACTGTGGTGGAGGAGAATAGAGCTGATGAAAATCATCAGTTATTGCAGGATAATCTAGATCGCCTGAAAAAAATGCGATTAGAGGATGGGAAACAATTGAATATTGTGGAGCTACCTATGCCTGGCCCGGTCGTTTATGAAGATCAGCGTCTTCCTGCCTCTTACGCCAATTTTTACATTGCCAATGATTCTGTTATCGTACCAACGTTCAGAGATAAAAATGATCAACAAGCCTTGGATATAATTTCTGGCTGCTTTCCTAATCGTAAAGTAGTTGGGATTGATAGCACAGATATTATTTGGGGGCTGGGTAGTTTTCATTGCTTGAGTCAACAGGAACCGGCTGTATAGTTTGCGGTATACAGTCGCAGTGATCAGTCAGGCCTGTTAATATTAATTTCATTGCGAGCAATGCACGGCAATCCAGTCAGCATTAACAGATTGCTTCTTCGTACCTCCTCGCAATGACGTTAGCTTAGAGCGATCTTAATTTCTGCTCTTGTTCGTTTATAAGGAAAATCGTCAACTATGTTTCGAATAATTCCTGCGCTATTTTTAGCATTTTTGATGAGCTCCTGCGCTTTTCAGAATTTACACAGAACAAAAGACATCAACTATGTATTCTCCAATTCCCAAGCGGGTTTACCGAGCATGGATTTGGATGTATATGCCCCTAAAAAAGCTGAGAACCTTCCAGTGTTGGTGTTTTTCTATGGTGGAAGTTGGAAATCGGGAAAAAAGGAGATGTATCACTTTCTTGGAAATAGATTGGCTAGAAGAGAAGTGGTCGTTGTGCTTGCTGATTACCCTTTGTCTCCCGATTATGAGATTCCAGCTATGCAGAAATCAGCGTTGGCAGCGGTGAATTGGACAAAGGATAACATTGCACGTTACGGTGGGGATCCAGATCAAATATTTGTTTCTGGTCATTCGGCTGGAGGGCATTTGGCTTCATTGATTGCTGTGAAAGAAGATAAATTAGAACCTTCGGCGAACGGAAAGAAACTGGCAGGATCGATTTTACTTGATCCAGCTGGATTAAATATGTATGGGTATTTGGAGGAAACGAGTGAAGGTGAAGGGAAGAAGTATCTAAATGCATTCACAGATGACCCAGCCATTTGGAAACAATATTCATCAATGTACTTTTTAACCGATGAATTGACTCCTATGCTAATTTTGGAAGGGGAAAGAACTTATCCTAGCATTCGAGCAGGCAGGGAACGATTCATGAAACGAATAGACGAAAAGGGAATTAAAGATGTGAAGGTGAAAATCTACCCGAAGAAAAAACATATTCCCATGATTACGCAGTTTCTATGGACTGGAAGTAGCGTGTATAAGGATGTGCTGAGATTTATTAAAGAGAATTAAATGATAGAAATTTTTTGTTGGTATAATGCCAACTCCTTAAAATCAATTTCGTTACTTTGTGAAAATGACTATTCTCTACCTAACCAAATTGATTGCATTTGCCAGAAAGCATTCTGATGCGGGCAAAAGCTTAACAACATGGAGAGTGATTGTTGAAAGTTGTCAATGGAAAAAGAATAAAGATATAATTGATAGTTTCCCTACGGCTAAACTCATCAAAGGAAATAGAGCAAGGTTTAAAATTGTAGGCAATAAATATCGATTAATAATTGAAGTTGATTTTGATGATGAGATTGTTGAAATCAGATTTATAGGAACTCATAACGAGTATGATAAAATAGATGCCACTTCCATTTAAAATTTTAAGACATCAATATGCAGACAGACAAAAATTGGTACTTGCTAGAATCTTCTTCTGATTACGAGAAAGCAGTGAACCGATATGAGGAACTTAAGAATGCTGTGAAAGGTAGCAAAGAGCATAAGGAAAAAATGCTATTAGTTCATCTTATAGCTGATTTTGAAAGCAAACAATGGGATCTTCCTGATGTAGATCCTGTGGAAATGATTAAAATAAGAATGGAGGATTTTGGCTTTAATGCTACAACATTAGCCAAAGAATATGGAGATAAAGGAACCGTTAGCAAAGTGCTAAATTATAAACAGTCACTTTCTTTGACAATGATTAGAAAGTTTAGTGACTTATTGAAAATTCCTCCAGCGTGGTTGATTAAGGAATACCCCTTAAAGAATGTTTTATGATCTTTCAGTCATTAATCTGGGAGTGCATTTTTCTGTCCTTTCAATCAATTCCTCAGGACTAATCACAGGAAGGTAGGGTTTTGAAAGTTTGAGGAAATCTCGATCTGAAGTCATAATCGTATCCATGTGGTGATCAAGGCAAATGAAATAGTGTATGGAATCTTCGATGTCATTATGACTGGATTGAATCGCAGAAAGAATTGATTTTTGATTTCCTTCAACTAAGGTGAATTTCTCACAAATCACACCTATTATTTCTTTACAAACAGAAAGCTCCTTAGCCTGCTTCAGGTAAAAAGCACAAGTTTGAATAACTGAGATGGTGACAAAACCCTGAATTTCATTTCCATCTAATTTTTCAAAAATCGAATTAATCAATTCTTGTTTCGGACTTCGCTCCAAGAAAAAATCGAGCAGAATGTTGGCATCAAAGAAGATCTTCATAGCCCATTTTTTTTGCCTTGGCCTTATAGTATTCTTCTTTCCAATCGTAATCTTCTGGAAATTCAACCTTAGATGGAGGCAAGGACTTCATGTATTCCACCAAGCTCATTCCATTTTTCAATTTTGGCTTTGGTTTGATTAGCGCTTCAAAATGCTCCTCAACCAGACTTGAAATACTAGTTTCATTCTGATCTGCATAGGTTTTAATCTTATCCAGCAGATTCTCTTCTATGGTAATGTTAAGTCTCTTCTTCATATTTTATGCGTATGATTACTTAATATACGCATGAATTTATAATCTGTTTTTAACTCATTGACACAAAACTTTTCAACCTTACAACTTTGTAACTTTGCATTATGAAGGATCCACATCCACCACGAATCTCACCGAGCGAAACTCAGGTCTGGACTTCACTTCTTCGGTGATTTTCCACAGATTTTCTTTAAAGATCACTCCTGTATTGCTGCTTCGATCCAATTTGATCAGACTTTCAAATTGATATTGGTTTTTGATTCTGGCGATGATGCCTTTTTCCGGCCCAAGCACGATTTTCTTGATTGGAATCTCGGCCATTCCATGATGTAGATTTAGTGCGGCCTTTTCTGCCACTTTGAAATCTGTATGGCGAGTCGTGATTTTTACCAGTTTTACAAAAGGAGGATAGTAGAATTTCTTCCGATCATGAATTTCCTGATTGAAAAACTCAAAATAATCTCCCTTGATTACCTGGGAATAAATCTGAGTTTCAGGGTCTCGGGTTTGCACAATCACCTGTCCCTGAGCTTCTCTTCTTCCAGCACGTCCTGCTACTTGTGTGATTTGTTGATACGCTCTTTCCCCAGCCCTGAAATCAGGGAAATTTAAAATCCGATCTCCATCCCAAATCCCAACTACCGTCACTCTTCCGAAGTCCAGTCCTTTGGTGATCATCTGAGTTCCAACCAGAATATCCAGATTTCCTGACCCAAACTCATCCAATATGCGCTGGTATCCATGCTTATTTCTGGTCGTGTCCAAGTCCATTCGGCTGATTCTAGCTTCTGGAAACAATAAACTCAAAGATTCCTCAATCCGCTCTGTTCCCATTCCCATGGTAGTGAGTTGCGTACTTCCGCAGGCATGGCAGGAGCTAGGCGTCTTTTCTTTGTATCCGCAATAGTGACAGCGGAGTTCTTCGGAGAACTGATGATAGGTGAGACTGACATCGCATTGTACGCATTGGCCTGTCCAGCCGCAATCTTCGCATTGAATATAAGGAGAGTAGCCTCTGCGATTTTGGAAAATCAAGACTTGCTCTTGCTTGGCCAGTGCTTCTTGGATTCGCTCGCGCAAAATGCGAGTTGTATCCAGTTTGAGAAGGTTCTTTCTCTTGTCTGCTGCCATGTCTGCCAAATGGAATTGCGGCATTCTGGCATCACCGAATCTATGAGTCAATTCCACGTAACCGAATTTGCCTTGGCTGGCATTGAAATAAGATTCGAAAGAAGGAGTTGCCGAACCAAGAAGTGTTCTTGCCTGATGAAAATAGGCAAGCATAATCGCTGAATCTCTCGCCTGAAATCTTGGTGCAGGATCAAATTGCTTGTAGCTCGACTCATGTTCTTCATCGACTATAATCAAACCCAAACTATCGAAGGGCAAGAAAATCGAAGATCTTACGCCGACCACAAATGAGAACCTTCCACTTAGTACTCCATTCCAAACTTCTACTCGCTCATTGTCCGAATACTTGGAGTGATAGACACCCATCTTGCTTCCGAACACTTTTTTCAGTCGCGTGACTATCTGCGTGGTGAGTGCAATTTCGGGTAAAAGAAGTAACACCTGTGAGCCAGAATCCAGAACCTCCTGAATCATCTGGATATAAATCTCAGTCTTTCCACTTCCAGTTACGCCATGAAGCAGCACAGATTGCTTGCTTTCAAATTGATGCTTAATTTCCTCGAAAGCCGCTTGCTGGCTAGTGGAAAGTTGCGCAGGCTCTGACTCTGGTTCCTCTTCAGCTAGTCTATTGACTACGACTTTGAAGGACTCGAAAATTCCGTTTTTGATTAGAGTTTTGAGCGAACTCTCGGAATCTCCTTCTTCCAATAAGGTCGCTTTGTCGACACCGTTGTTATTAGCTTTTGGAAGCTTCATCACCGGGACGTCACGAAGGTATTTAACTAGAATCGACTCTTGTTTTGCTTTACCAGCCAAGGCCTCAAAAATTTCCTGTAATGCATTTTTACTTTCTGCGATCTCAGGAGTCAGCCGAATTCTAGTTTCTACCTTTGGAGTGTATTTTTCCTGCACTTTTTCAAAAATCAGAATTGCTTCTTTTTTGACAAGGCTCTTTAAAATGGGGTGAATACTTTTGATGGAAAGTACTTTTTCGCAGTCATCATAGGAAAGCTCAGGTTTGGAATCCAAAGCGTCCAAGATCATAATTTCCCGATCATCAAGCGGGTATTTGCTTGTTTCCCGATCGTAATTTGGATTGAGCTGCACCTTGCTTTCGCTACTCAAACGAAGGCCAGATGGCAAAGCCGCATGCATCACTTCCCCTATATGGCAGAAGTAGTACTCTGCCATCCACACCCAAAACCGGATTTGAAGCGGATTTACACTAGGCGTATCATCCAGCACTTCCAAAATTGGTTTCGCTTGATAGGCCTGTGGAGGCTTATTATGTACTTTTCCGATGATTCCAGTCAGCACTTTTTTCTTCCCAAACTGCACAATCACCCGAGCTCCAAGGTTAATCTCAGACTGCATGGAATACGGAATGCTGTAAGTGAACATCCGCGGAATCGGGACGGGCAGGATGATATCGGCGAAATTGTTTCCGCTTTCCGGTGGGAATAAATCTTGATCTGAAAAAAGGCTTTCCAAGGATTACGCTAAATAGGGGAGTTGTGAAATCGCTTCTTGATAATTGTTTACAGGTTTGCGGCAGGCATGATCAAAGCACACATAAATTAAGGCATTTCCTGACGGATCAGGAGTTTTGTCTGAAAGAATAGCGGCATTTTCTGTCAAACTTTCTGAGAAAGCCATAATCATATTAGGTGAGTAATTTTGTTGAAATTCCGTAGCCTTCTCCGGAGCTCCCTTTCCAACAATGGCGATTTCTGCCGTTGGTACCAGTTTTTCCAAAAATAAACTTGCCCAGTTACATAGAAATCCTGGCTCTTTCAAAATAAGTTCCTTCATGCCTCCGAGCATTTTTGAAGCGATTTCCGTGTACTTTTCTTCATAGGTGAAAAGCGACAGTCGATGGAGATTCCTTGCCATGATCGAGTTGGAAGCAGGAATTACATTATCGAAAAGCTCTTTTTTATTGGCTATCAGTTTTTCTGCTGTTGGATTGTTGAAGTAGAAAAACCCATCACTTTCATCGTAAAATTCTGCCAAACAGAAATCTGTCAATGACCTAGCAAAATCCAACCATCTAGCTTTACCAGTTGCCTCGAATACCATCATGGAAGCTCGGATCACTGCTGCATAATCCTCCAGAAAACCTGGAGTATAAGCGCTTCCGTTTTTGTAAGCGCGGTGAAGCACGCCATCTATTAGCAATTTGTTCTCGAGGAATTCTAAGTTTCGGATTGCCAACTCCAGCATACTTTTTTCGCCAGTTGCATAAAATGCCTGAATCAAACCTGAGCTCATCAGACCATTCCAGCCGCTGAGAATCTTATCGTCTTTTCCAGGATAAATCCTCTGATTTCGGATTTCCAGAAGTTGCGCTTTTATCTCCTTTAATTTTGATTGAAATTCCACCAAACTCATCCCAAACTCTTTGGCGATGGTTTCTTCCTCTTCTGTTTGGAAAAGTATGTTTACTCCGTCTTCCCAGTTTCCACCTGGCTTAAGGTTGTAGAGTTTGCTAAACCAAGGCAGTTCTTCCGGGATCAATTCTTTCAATTCCTCATAGGTCCACACATAGAATTTACCTTCTACACCTTCAGAATCTGCATCCTGAGCCGCATGAAATCCTCCTTCTCCGTTCAGCATTTCTGCTTCCAGCCATGCAACCGTTTCTGTGACTTTCTCTTTGAAAAACTCATCTTTGCTCACTTGGTAAGCTTTTGCATACAATTCCAGCAGTTGACCATTATCATAAAGCATCTTTTCAAAATGTGGCGCAAACCACTCTCCATCCACAGAATAGCGTGCAAATCCACCTCGAAGCTGATCGTAAATCCCGCCCATTCCTATTTTTTTCAAAGTGAAAAAGACCTTTTCCAGCATTGCTTCATTCTTGCTCAATACGGCATAGTCTAGAATGAAATGCCAGATTGCAGGCATCGGGAATTTGGGGACGCGATTCATTCCACCCCAATCTGAATCGAACTGGGAGATTATCTTGGTAGCGATCTCTGCAAGTTCATCAGCATCCAATTCCTGATTTCCAGCTGAAATCCCATATTTATCAGTTTCCCTACGATTAAGGCTCGTGCCAAATCCTTCTGCACTTTCCGCTAATTGATCCTCATGCTTCTCAAAAGCGTCTGCAATGTTTGAGAGTAATCCTTTCCATTGCTGGTTTGGGAAATAAGTCCCTCCATAAAATGGTTTTTGATTTGGCATCAAAAATACATTTAACGGCCAGCCACCTTGCAATCCCATTGCCTGAACCGCATCCATGTAGATATTGTCAATGTCAGGACGCTCTTCCCGGTCAATTTTGATGCAGACAAAATGCGCATTCATAATCTCTGCTGTAGCCTCATCTTCAAAGCTTTCCCGCTCCATCACATGACACCAGTGGCAAGCCGAATAGCCAATGGAAACTAAAATTGGTTTGTTTTCACTGTTGGCTTTTTCTAGCGCTTCAGGACCCCAAGGCATCCAATCTACCGGATTGTGCGCGTGCTGTAGTAGGTAGGGGGATTGGGAGTGGAGGAGACGATTAGACATTTTGGATTGGACAATTTTAAGATTTGAAGATTGAAAAATTATAGGTTTAAGATTAAGAGTTGGAAGCTGGTAAGGTTGTAAAGTAAGACGCAATGATTTTTAGATCTGCAAATTGACTGGGGTTTTAGGGTAGCCTAATACTAAATCTGAGCTCGTAAATCGTACTTCGTAATTCCCAAATAAATTATTCAAGCTGTTTTTGAACCATCACCATCTCTTCTGAAAAATCAAATTCCTCATTCAATCGTTCCAGCTTTTGGAGAAGATTCTGTAGAAATTTTTGATGCGCCTCACTATTTGGGTTAAGCGGGCGATGGGCAAGTTCCAGTTTGATTTTTTGCAGCTCCTGATTTTTTGCTTGTGTTTCTTGGCTGAAATATGCCTTACTCCATTTTTCCCAGATGTAATTTTCCGCTTTCTCACTCGGATGAATCAGATCTTCCTTGTAAAAGCGATAGTCTCGCAATTCATCTATAAGTATTTCGTAAGCAGGAAAGTAAATGATGTTATGGTATCTTTTTTCTAACTCATTGCAAAGCACGCGGAGTAAGCTTTTGCTAAGTTGGTTTTCTGGAATTCCATCTTTTATGTGGCGGACTGGACTGACCGTTAGGATGATTTTTAAGTTTGGATAAACTCTAGAGAAATTACCGAAAACGTGGCCCAAATGAAGAACCATTGCCTCCAAAGACACGAGTTTCTTGCTAAACTGCTTTTGTGGGAGTTTATGGCAATTGGCCACCCTTCCAAATTCTTCTGTCTCGTAAATCCAGGAGGTGCCAAACGTCAGGATTAAGTGAGTTCCTGTTTCCAGATACTCTTTCACTTCGGCTAGTTTTACGGCATATTTTTGCTCCAAATCTTCCTTAGAAAAACCATGGAGATCAGAATGTGCCCCAAAATAGAAAAACACACCATCACGTTCGATTACCCCATTTTCTTCCATTTTGTCCTGAAAAAGTGCATGATTTAATAGGTCGCCTAGTATCATTGGGTGGAAGATTGTCCCAAAAGGATTGACCAGACAATTCATTTTAGAGTCAATCATTTTTTGACCTATAGTCTGCGCAAAGCAAGAACCCAAACTCAGGACTTTGCTTTGATGAGAGATCGGGAATTGTGATTCAGGAATTATGAATTCGGTGGACCATTGCATACCCGAAATTAAGGATTTGTGATGGATTGTTTTAATCACAGGCTGCACAAAGGTTTTGCAGAGGACGCAGTGGGTTTAGTAGAAATGGTTGTCCTGAATCTCTAGAAGTAGGACTTTATCCAAAATAAACGCTACCGTTTGAAGCTAATCGAACAGTTCGGCGCTGTCATTTATGCCCTCAAGAATGGCTAAAACGCTATGTTTATAATATTTTCTAAAAATTTTTCACTTATTCTGTGATTTTTCTCCGAGATAAGAGACTAATAGAGTAAAAGAAGCCAAATGAACAAAGAGGAAGAATTTGTCAACCTTATCCATCAAAATCAAGGACTGATCTACAAGATCACTTCGATCTATACCCGTGATAGGTATGAGCAAGATGATTTGTATCAGGAGATTGTCTATCAGACTTGGAAGTCATTTGATAATTTCAAAAAAGCGGCTAAACCTAGCACCTGGCTGTATAGAGTGGGAATGAACACTGCGATTACGCATATGAATCGCTCAAAAAAACAACTGCAGGTTGTTCCACTTCAGGATATGAAAATCCAGTTTTCTGAGCAAGGAGATTCTGAAAAGGAAGACAAAATACAGCAGCTTTATTCTCAGATCAGAAAACTAAATCTGCTTGATCGAGGGATCATCTTTCTCTTTTTGGAAGGCAAAAGTTATGATGAGATAGCTGAAATATCCGGTATCTCAGTAAGTAATGTAGGGACTCGAATGTCCCGAATCAAAGCAAAGTTAAAATCAGGAATCACCACACAAACCAACTAGACTATGGAACTCGAGGAAATGAAATCACTCTGGGCTGATCTAAGCTTGCAAGTCGAAAAACAGGATAAAATTCAAAAAGAACTACTGATGGAAATCACCAAACAGAAATTTAGAAGTAAAATGAATCGTATAAGAATTCCCGAAATAATAGGCTCATTGGTCTGTGTGGGCTATGCGATGTATTTTTTATCTCGATTTGGAGAATTTGAATTATGGTATAACCAGATTTTTGCACTTACGTGCATTTTTCTAATGATCGCACTTCCAGTAGCTAGTTTGACTGCTATAAAAGGAATGAGGGATTTGAAAATCGACTCTGAAACACCGGCCGGGATGATGGATAAGTTTGTTAAAAGCAAAGTAAGGTTTTGGAAGGTGCAGCGCTACGGAGCAATTTTTGGGATTATATTATTGATTGCCATATTGCCGCCACTTGTGGAGTTGAATGGGTCTGATGAAATAATTCAGAAACCTTGGTTCTGGGGATTATACGTTCCGGGAGGTTTAGTATTTATGTTTTTATTCACACGCTTCGTGATGAAAAAGTACAAGGGGGTGATAAACTCATCTGAAAAAATGCTTCGTGATATTGATTGATTAAAAACAAAAGGAGCTGTGGTGAGCAGCTCCTTTATCGAATTATTCTGATTCTTCTTGTTTCAATTCTTCCCAAAGGCGCTTCACTTGCAAATCTCCATATCCATAGATAGGATATTTGATATGAAAGGCCCTGAAAATCTTTCCGAAATCATCCGTATCCAATTGAGCTGAGAGTTCTTTTAAAGCTTCTTTTGGCTTGCCTAAATATTCGCCATGTGGAATTGATTCCTTCCATGCTGCTACAGCTGGATAAAGGAAAGGTAATTCAGGAATGACCTGCTTAGAAAGCGTGATGGCTTCGGATACGTCGGGTCTCTCGTAAAGCTCCCACATGTGACTTAAAATGTGCTTCTCATTAGCAGTTAATAATTTCGCATCTCGATAGGCTTGCTCTAATTGCAATTGATTCATTCCTCCAAAACCTTCGATTAAATCTGTGGTAGGTGAGACCAAATAAACTGACCCTCTATGTTTTTTTAATAAATGCATCACAAACCACAAATTTACCTGACAAAACAGATCATTTTCAAACCAAAGATATACTTGCGTTTCCTGCGAAGCAGTTAAGATTTTCTCAAATTCAGGGACAACACTTTTGAAATACTCTCCTTCTGTAACACCATCGTAATTTTTTGAAAGATATTTATCTCGAATCACCCATAATTCTTCGATGGAATCTGCCTGGACTGGACCATCAACTAAGCATTCCCGAGCCACTGCAATTTCGCCACGAAGGCTAGCTGGAAATGAAGATGCTAAAGAATCACCATTTAATACGTGTAGCATGATTTTGTTATTGGTTATTGTTGTAGACTAAATTTATGGAAGTACGGATCATTTCCCTAAAAATCTCTTCATTAACATCTGACATTTTATTGATGTAGATACATCCCTTGGACTTCTTGAATTTACCAAGTTTTGCTAAGTAAGGTTCAATTTCTTCCTTAGAAAGCATGATATAAATAGACAAGGATTGCTTTCTAGGAGAGAAACCAACTGGAAACCAGTCCATTTCCTTTCCTGAAGAATACTTGTAATTGAATTTACCAAAACCTACAATACTTGGCCCCCACATGACGGGTTTTTCGCCTGTTTCCTCTTGAAAAATTTTCAATAGCAGAAAGCCATCAGCTTTTCTAGTAGGATGTTCTATTGAATCTAGAAAATCTGTTACAGATTCGTTTGTGGCTTTGGTTTTAAGTTCAGACATAAATTCTGTATTTGTTGGATTATTAAAATTGGGTTTGTAATTAACCAAAAAGGTACTTTTTTTTTGAGGTTTTATGGAAATTGGATGTGTATTTCCAATGCATTCCATAAAACCGTGATTTAAACTAATATTCAGCCTTCTATCTCAATCTAAATTTTGGTTTGAATTGTTTGTGGTATTTTTCAATAACCAAAATATAACACTATGAAATCGAGCATGATTGAAAAATCATACACCGGTATGACAGTAAACCCTGCGAGATTACATCTAGACATTGAAAATCAAATTAAACAAACATGAAACTAAGAGCTACTATAATCTATGCAATGGTAATTCTTCTGGGGGGGTCTTTCTTGGAAGTCTCAGCGCAGAGCACTTATCAAACTCCTCCTAAAGCAATAGCTGACTTGGTGAATGCGCCTAGTACGCCTTCAGTAAGATGGAGCAAAAACGGTGATTGGATGCTTCTGATGGAGCGTTCAGACAATCCTACTATTGAGCAGCTATCTCAACCTGAATTAAAAATTGCGGGAATGAGAATTAATCCTGCGACTTCTGGACCAAGTCGACAAATCGGAGTAGAAAACATTAAAATCAAGAAAACCCAATCAGGGGAAGAAATTCAAATCACAGGATTACCAGCTCAACCAAACATGGGTGGGATGAGTATGTCTCATGATGAAAAATATATGACTTTCACGCAAACCGATTCTGACGGTGTTAGTCTCTGGTTAGTTGATTTGACTACCTTTTCTGCTAAAAAATTAACCGATAAGATCATCAATGATGTCTATGGAAATCCAATAGCATGGACTCCTGACAATAAATTGCTCGTAAAAGCGGTAAACCCAACACGTGGAGAAATCCCAAAAAGACCTTCGGCCCCTGCAGGTCCGATTATTCAGGAAACCACTGGAGATGCAGCACCGAGCAGAACCTATCAAGATCTGCTTGAGAATTCTTATGATGAAGCGCTTTTTGCCTACTTCATGGATTCTCAGTTGATGGAGGTTGATTTGGAAGGAAATAAGAAACCAATAGGTCCTTCAGGCATGATTAAATCAATGGATCTTTCACCTGATGGAAATTATATCCTAGTGGATTTGATTAAGAAACCATTTTCTTATTTAGTGCCAGCGAGTAGATTCCCATACGATGTAGAGATCTGGACAATAGATGGGAAGAAAGTAAAGGTATTGGCTGAGATTCCTTTGGATGAAAATAGACCGACTGGTTTTGATGCGACTGTGACTGGGCCTAGAAATATCAATTGGCGAGCGGACAAGCCTGCAATGTTATATTGGGTAGAGGCACAGGATGGCGGGGATGCTCGCGTTGAGATGGAAGAGCGAGAGATTGTCTATACATTGGCTGCGCCGTTTGCAGGTTCTAAGCAAAAATTGGCAACAACTCCGTATAGATTTGGTGGTATTATTTGGTCTGATGATTCTTTTGCAATCATGGGAGAGCGCTGGTCCAGAACCAGAATGGACAAGCGATCCATCATCAATCCTGCTAATCCTGCACAACCTAAGCAAGTGATCATCGAACGCTCCTCGGATGATTTGTACAATGATCCGGGCGATCCAGTGATGGTGGAGAATGAATTTGGAGAATATGTGATGCTTCGCAAAGGTGATTTGGTGTATATGACCAGTCCAGGTGGATCACCTGAAGGAGATATGCCTTATTTATCAACTTTCAATACCAAAACCAAGGAAGAAACCATCTTATGGAGATCGCAGGCACCATATTACGAGCGTGTAGCCAAAGTTTTGAATGATGATGCAACGGAGTTCATTACTATAAAGGAGAGTACAGATATTCAGCCAAATTACTGGTTGGTGAATACCAGAAAGAGAATTGCTCCACAGCAACTTACTTATTTTGAGAATCCATATGAATCTATCAAGGGTATTCAGAAGCAGTTGGTGACCTATGAAAGAAACGATGGACTGAATCTATCTGCGGTAATTTATACTCCGGAGGGTTTTGAACCAGGTAAAGATGCGCCATTACCAGTTTTGATGTGGGCCTATCCTCGTGAATACAAATCCAAAGAAGTTGCAGCTCAAGTACGAGGATCTCAATATGCTTTTACAAGAGTAAGTTCTGGTTCGCCGTTATTTTGGGTGACCCGTGGGTATGCCATCATGGATAGAACTGAGATGCCAATCGTAGGTGAAGGAGACAAAGAACCAAATGATTACTTTATCGATCAGCTTGTGGCAAATGCGGAAGCCGCCATTGATGAGATCGTAGATCTTGGAATAGGTGATAGAGATAGAATAGCAGTGGGAGGTCACTCTTATGGTGCATTTATGACTGCCAACCTACTTTCACATACCAATCTATTTGCTGCCGGTATAGCTAGAAGTGGTGCCTATAACAGGACTTTGACTCCGTTTGGCTTCCAATATGAGCAAAGGACGTATTGGGAAGCCCCAGAAGTTTATTTCAATATGTCTCCATTCTCCTTCGCTCATAAAGTAGAAACACCAATTCTGTTACTTCATGGACAGGCTGACAACAACTCAGGGACTTTCCCTATTCAATCTGAGCGGTACTATAACGCACTAAAAGGTCATGGTGCAACTGCAAGACTTGTGTTTTTGCCAAATGAAAGTCATGGCTACGCTGCAAAAGAATCTATTAACCATATGTTATGGGAAATGGATAACTGGCTAGAGAAATATGTTAAGGAGAAAAATGTGGTAGATAGAGCCAAATAATATTCTCATCAAGAAATTGAAAAACCCTTTCTGAAGAATGATTCAGGGAGGGTTTTTCAATTTAGAGGCGATTTTTAAAAGAGAAATGGTCTGATTTTTCATTCATTTTCTACTGTGTTTTAAGTTGCTTTTTTATTTAAACGGCTTGCACATTTTATTTATATGAGGTTATTTTTGACCATTAAATAAAGAAAATATGAGTTTCTTGAAACTTCATGTTTATAAAACCCAGAAAAAACCCAAAAATGTGTAAAAATTGAAAAATTTAGTTTTTCTCATATTTTGGAAAATGAGTTGACTTTTACGATTTGCCCAAAATCATTTTTTCATCTGTTGATTTAAGAGTTCAGATTTAGTCAAGTATTAGTTTAAAAATTTGCAGCCAACGGTGGCTGTGTTATGTGTTAACCTTTAATTAAAATTTATGAAAAAAACATTACTTAGTTTACTCTTGGGGTTGCTAGTAAGTGTTTCAGCTTTTGCTCAAAGCAGAACTGTAACTGGAAAGCTAGTCTCAGCCGAAGACCCAGAAGGACTCATTGGAGTGAGTGTTTTGGTAAAAGGAACTACCATTGGGGCAGTATCAGATCTTGATGGTACATACTCAATCGAAGTACCGCAAGGATCTACAACTTTAGTGTTTAGCTACATTGGCTATCGCGCCCATGAAGAAGTAATTGGGAATAGAACTGTAATCGATGTGACTATGGAGTCAGATGTACAGAATCTAGACGAAGTAATTATTGTGGCTTATGGTACTGCAGACAAAGGAAACTTTACTGGGTCAGCAGTTTCTCTGAAAGGTGATCAAATTGCTAATCGTCCTATCAACAACGTAGCAAATGCAATTGAAGGTCAATCTCCAGGTGTAATCACTACATCTGCATCTGGTCAGCCAGGTTCTACTCCTGCTATTAGAATTAGAGGTATTGGTTCTGTGAACGCATCAAGTTCTCCACTTTATGTGGTGGATGGTGTTCCTTATGACGCCGCTATCTCCAACCTGAACCCTGAGGATATTGAGGATATGACTATCCTCAAAGATGCTTCTTCTACTGCGTTATATGGTTCTAGAGCAGCAAATGGTGTGATTATGATCACAACCAAAAAAGGTAAAAAGAACAAGTCTAACTTCTCTTTCAGAGTGCAGCAAGGTACTGCCAGCAGAGCACTTCCTGAATATGATAGAGTGAATGCTGATCAGTACTACCCGTTGGTTTGGGAATCACTTAGAAACAGTCGCCTTACAGGTGGAAATGACCTGGCTTCATCTAATACCTATGCATCGGAAAACCTGATTGAAGTATTAGGATACAATGTGTATAATGTTCCTGACAATCAGATTGTTGGTACAGACGGTACTTTGAATTCTTCTGCTGTAAATAACTTCCAAAGTCTTGATTGGTTCGACGACATAGTTGATAAAGGAGGTAGATCTGAATACAACATGACGTATAGCGGCGGATCTGGTAAAACTGATTATTTCGCTTCTGTCGGTTATCTAGATGAAAAAGGATTTATCGTCAATTCTGATTTCCAAAGATTTACAGGCCGTTTGAATATTAATACGCAGGCAACGGATTGGTTTAAAACTGGTGTTAACCTTTCTGCTACCATGAGTGAAGGTAATAATGCGAGAACAGGAGGAAGTACTAGTTATGTGAACCCTATGTTCTTCGCAAGAAGTATGGGGCCTATTTATCCAGTATATGCACAAACACCAATGACTGGAGGTTATATCCTTGATGAATTTGGAAATAGAATATTTGATACCGGTGATTTGATTGGAATGGGACTTCCTAGAAGAGGAACAGGTGGATCTCCAGGACGTCACGCCTATCAAGAAGCATTGCTTAACGTGGATCAGTTTGACAGAGATGTGATTTCAGCCCGTGCTTTTGCTGAAGTAACTTTCTTAAAGCACTTTGCATTGAGAACGAATATCGCAACTGATGTGACTTCTTTCCTCGACATAGGTTATGATAACCCTATAGTAGGTGATGGAGCTCCTGCTGGACGTTCCAACCGATCTAATTCTAGAACCAATTCATACACGTTCAACCAGTTATTGACTTATACAAATACGTTTAATGAGAAGCATTTTGTTGAAGTATTGGTGGGTCATGAGAACTATGATTATAAATTAAATTTCCAGTCTTTAGCTAAGCAGGATCAAATCTTGGCAGGCAATATTGAGCCAGGAAACTTTGTAACTATTAGTTCTGCAAATGGTAGAGTAGATAGAGACAGAATTGAATCTGTGTTTTCAAGAGTAAATTATGTTTTTGATGACAAGTATTCTATTTCGGGATCATACAGAACTGATGGATCTTCTAGATTTTATGAAGATGTGAGATGGGGTACTTTCTACTCTGCAGGTGCAGCTTGGAATATTGACAAAGAATCATTCTTTGATGTGCCTTTCTTCGATATGTTGAAATTGAGAGCTTCATATGGTGAAGTTGGTAACAATTCTATCGGAGGTCTTTATCCTTGGCAAGCACTTTATGACTTAGGTTTCAATAATGCTTCTGAGCCAGGTATTCTTCAGGCTAGCCTTGCTGCTGAGGATCTTGAGTGGGAGTCTAATAACACCTATGACATAGGATTGGATTTTGCCTTTGGACGTAGATTCTCTGGTACGTTGGAATACTACAGCAGAGAGTCTCAAAACTTGCTTTTTGACGTGCCATTATCATTGACTACTGGTCTTTCTAGCAGATCTCAAAATATTGGTACTCTTGCGAATACAGGTATTGAATTCAGTATTCAAGGCGATCTTGTCAGAAGCAATGATTTCAGATGGACGGCAAGCTTAAACGTTTCGACTTTCAAAAATGAGTTCAAAAAACTTCCTTTCGAAGAGCAGATCACTGGAACCAAGAAGTTGATGGTAGGTAAATCAATCTATGACTACTGGCTAAGAGAGTGGATGGGTGTAGATCCAGCAACTGGAGAGGGTCTTTACAGAGCAGAGGAATATGCTGAGGACGATGCTACTACTAGAATCGTGGGCCAAGATACTGTAACTACTCGTCAGAATAACGCAAAGTATCACTACGCTGGAACTTCAATTCCTGATTTCTTCGGTGGGGTTACTAACACGTTTACATACAAAGGTTTCTCTTTAAATGTTTTGGTGTCTTATTCAGTAGGTGGAAAAATATATGACGGGGTTTATGCTAGCTTGATGACTGCTGATCCTGATGGAAATGCCCTTCATGTAGATGCATTAAATAGATGGCAAGAACCAGGTGACATCACCGATGTTCCAAAGATGGATGTAACAGGAGCTGCACAAACAAATGCTGGATCTGATAGATGGTTGATTGATGGTTCATACCTGAATTTAAGGTCAATAAACTTGAGCTATAATCTGCCTAAGTCTTTATTGCAGAGAATCAGCGTAGCAGGTGCTAGTGTATATGTAGCTGGCGAGAATCTAGGATGGATGTCTAATAGAAAAGGAATGTACGTGTCTGGTAATTTTGCTGGTACTACATCCAACACTTATACTCCTGCAAGAACCTTTACGGTTGGTCTTAATGTCAACCTTTAATCTGAGATAATTATGAAGAAGATATTTAAATCAATAGTTATAGTTGCGCTTTTAATGAACTTTAGCTGCGCGGATGATTATTTGGATACGATTCCAACAGATGCAGTTTCTGCTTCTGCGGTGTTTACCTCTACTCAAAATGCCATGGCGGCTTTGAATGGTATTCACAGAATGTTGCTATTAAGATTTGATAGCCAAGGTCAAGCTGCTGAAGGAGCAGTGATGATTATGCGTGATGTTTTGGCTGATGATGTGGTAATGACTACCACCGGTAATGGCTGGTATGTTTCTATCTGTAGATGGCAGAACCTTAACTTAGAGACAAGTGGTGATACTCGTTTTGTTTGGAGATATTACTATAAGATAATTGGTAATGCCAACATGATCCTACAGGGCATTGAAGATGCAGCTGGCCCTCAATCTGAGAAAGATGAAATTACAGGTCAGGCATTAGCTTACAGAGCATGGGCTCATTTCAACTTGGTTCAATTGTATGCACAGCGCTATGATGCTGCAGGCGGCAACAGCCAAATGGGAGTTCCAATTGTAACTGAGCCGATCACTGAAGGTGGTGCGAGAAATACAGTTGAGGAAGTATATACGCAAATCAACGCAGATCTTGATGCTGCGATTGCTCTACTAGACGAAAGCAGAAATGCTAAATCACACCTGAACATCAATGTGGTAAAAGGTATCAAAGCTAGGGTAGCTGCTACACAAGGTAAGTTTGGATTAGCTGCTACTCTTGCAAAAGAAGCGAGAGCTGGCTATTCGTTAATGTCACAAAGTGCTCTTTATGAGGGATTCAATAATACGGATAATGTTGAGTGGATTTGGGGTAGTCGTCAAGTAGATGATCAGCAGACTTTCTTTGCTTCTTACTTTGCATACATGTCACTGAATTTTAGCTCAACTAACATCAGAAACAATCCAAAAGCTATCAATAGCATGCTTTATGATATGATTCCTGATACAGATGCTAGAAAAGGCCTTTGGGATCCAAACGCTTCTGATCCTGCATTGAGAGATCCATTCATTGATGAGGCTACACTTTCTAGTTTTTCAAAGAGAGATTATATGAACCGTAAATTCCTTGCGCAAGGAAATGCATCCTCTGTAGGTGATGTTCCTTACATGAGAGCGGCGGAAATGATCTTGCTTGAGGCTGAGTCTTTGGCTAGAACTGGTAATGATTCAGATGCTGCAGACGTTCTATTTGAGCTTGTATCTGCTAGAGATGACGCCTATACTAGGTCAACTAACACTGGCCAGGCACTTATCGATGAGATCATGACTCAAAGAAGAATTGAGCTTTGGGGTGAGGGTTTCAGATTCTATGACTTGAAGCGTCTTAACCTACCTTTGGACAGAACTGGTGCAAACCATGTAGAATCTGTAATCAACGGTAAATTTGAAGAGCCTGCCGGAACTAACGCTTGGCAGTGGGCAATTCCAATTGATGAGTTGAACGCAAATGATTTAATGGTTCAAAATCCTTTTTAAGGATTAGTAATAAAAATGAAAGCCCGAGGAAATTTCCTCGGGTTTTTTTATGCTTGATAGAATTCTATACTTCGTAAAATTCTATTGGTAACAGATCAGGGTCTGCTATAAATGTGAATCGCTTTCCAGTCAATTCATCCACCCGAATGGGTTCTGAGCTGACTTTATTCTTTGAAAGATCAAGGATACATTCTTCTATATCGGCTACCGCAAACGCTAAATGCCTTAACCCTACAGCTTCTGGTCGGGAAATCCGATCTGGTGGCGATGGAAAGGAAAACAACTCGATAACGTAGTGGCCATTTAAGCTGAGGTCAAGTTTGTACGAGTCTCTTTCTTTACGATATACCTCTCTTATTATTTCAAGACCGAGAATTTCGGTGTAGAACTTTTTTGATCGCTCATAATCACTGCAGATAATAGCTGTATGATGGATATTTTGTAGCTGAAGCATTTGATAGGCTAATTAATCCATTAAATGTTTTTTCAGGAAGTCAGCAGTCGCCTGATCCACTCTGATCATATTTGACCACTTCATCCAGTGATGCGTGTCACCGGGAATCAGAATAGATTCGTAGGGTTTTCCCATTTCTTCAAATCTCCGGATCATATCAGCAGTCTGACTTACACCTACATTTCTATCGTCGTCCGCGTGAATAAAAAGTACAGGTGAAGTCCAAGTTTTCAAATCAGCCATAGGAGAGGACTCCCAAGCAATCTTTTTGGCTTTGTCTAAGTCAGGAGCAACTTCATAGGTTTCTGGGAGATCATATCGTCCATCCAAATCATGTACACCGTGAATATCCACTCCGACTTTGAAAAGTTCTGAATCTCTTGCCAAAGCCAATGCAGTCAAATACCCTCCATAACTCCCTCCATAAATTCCAATTTTTTCCCCATCAACTTGGGGTAAAGCTGCAAGGTATTCTCCACCTGCTTTAATGTCCTGATACTCAACAGCACCTTGGTAATAACCATATGCAGGTCTGTGAAATTCAAAGCCATAACCTATTCCTAAACGATAGTTAACTGATAAAACCACAAATCCAAGCTCAGCCAAATATTGATTCAGCGCGTAGGTATTGGAATAGTAATCCATGTAGCTCCATCCCAAAAGCATCTGTCGCTGAGGACCGCCATGGGCGAAAATCACCCCAGGTTTCTTAGCTTCTCCACCTTCTTTTTCGAATAGCTGACCATAAACCGTGGTTCCATCCGGTGCTGTGAATTTTACTTGTTTGGGCACGACTAGCGAAGTCTGTGGGAAATCTGATGGAATGATAGATTCTTGGAGCAATTTTGTGTTATCACCATCATATACTGCAATCAGATGAGGGCGTTGTGCTGTGGCGCTGAAATAAGCTTTCTTGCCAGTATTTCCAATCCAAACAGGATAGGCTTCTATACCTGTTCCATTGGTTTCCCAAGTCAGCTTTTTGCTTGCAATATCAATTGTCCCAATATGTCTTCGATCAATGTCTTCAGGTGCGGGACCAGTGTTTGCTGAGAAGATCAACTTGGATTTATCTGTGCTGATTTTAACCTGCTCGACCATATAATCTCCAGGCGTCAATAAGGTAGTTTTTCCAGAAGCGACTTCAAGAGAATACAGGTGTTGCCAACCATCTTCGTAGGATTGGAAAATTAAATTCCCATCCGTACTGAAGGAGAAAAAGGGATAAGAATAGGAACCTCTCAGCGTCTCTGGTGCTTTCCAAAGTTTTTTAGCAGTACCGTTTGAAACATCTGCTAGCCAGATTTCCCAAGGCGTATGCCTGGGTTCTAGAACAGGATATTCAGCTCCTTGTCCTCCTTGACGTCTGATGAATGCGATTTGCTCTCCATCGGGTGACCATATTGGCAGTGCATCGCGATGAAACGATGGCGAAATCCACTGGATCGCAGTCGAATCATTTTGATAAATTCCTATTAAAGAATGAGAACTTCGATTTGAGACAAAAACTATCTTTCCTCCGTCAGGGGAATATTGGGCATAATTCACATTCCCTTTTACTTCAAAAAGCTGTTTGGGAGCCTCCATATTGTGTGCATTTGCCACCCATACCTGTCCTCCTTTAAGAAATAAAATGTCAGCTTGCGCACCTAAACTAAAATCATCGCCTTGCGCAATATCTTCTATCACTCCTGATGCTAGGTTAATAGCCTTGATTTCTACTTTAGGTAATTTTGGGAGATTCTGTGCATTAACCGGAGAAGAAGCATTTCCACCTCCGTGATCTCCACCGCGTACAAAAACCAACCATTCTCCGTCTAGAGTAAATTGCAAGTTGCTTATTTCTTGTCCAGCATCTTCATTGTAAGAAGTGAGTTTTAGAGGCTCGAAGTCCGGCGCTTCCGCAAAGTATATATTCCTTTTTCCCTGTTCATTCATTGCCCAGGCTATTTTTTCACCAGTGGGAGAGGAGGTGAGTTCGGAGGGGAAGCTGAATTTTCCCACTTGCTCCATGGTGAAGGATTGGGAAAAAGCCAATCCAGAAAATAATGAGAATAGTAACAGTAAAAGTGAGGTCTTTTTCATGAGGTCAATACGTATCATGGATGTAGTAAAGCACCTTGGTCAGCTCGGTTTTTAACTCATTGCCAGAAATAGCATAGTTATTCATCAGGCAGGAGAAGTGTAGGATCTTTCCACTTTTGGTGATCAGATAGCCACTGAGTGCATTACTCATGGAGAGTGTGCCGGTTTTCGCATAGATATAAGGTGGCTGTCCTTCATCAGATGGATACCAGTTTCTGATTGTGCCTGATTCTCCGCCTGCTGGGAAGTAAGCCTTTATTTTATCCATAGGCACTTCTGCCCGTATTTTTCCCAATAAGGCTATGATACTTCTAGGAGTAAACATGTTTTTGGAAGAAAGACCAGATCCGTCCACCCAAATAGGCTCATCCGGCAAGTCAGCTAACAGGTTTTCTTTTGCGTAAGCAATGGCATCTGAAGTACTCAGTTTGTTGTCCAATTGATCTGATACTAAAAGCAAAAGCTGCTCAGCTAAGAAATTGTCAGAGATTTTCATCATCTGGGAATAGATACTATCTGCTGCTGCGGTGAGTAACTTCTTCGGTTCTTCGGAAACGTAGTTGGTGTTAGTAATGACCGTTATCTTTTTTCCAACTTCTTCAGAAAGTAATTGAGCTGCAAAATCTGCTGAGGTAATAAAAGGAATATCGGTTTCAAATCTTTTGTCTTTAGCATCAGCAGTCACAAAGTAGGAAAACTTGTTTTCTAGATGATCTCGGCGGAAGCTAGAGCTTGAACTACCTCTAGGCTCAACAAGCTGCAAAGAAGATTCAAATCGTGGCGGATAAATAGTGAAGGTGCTGTCTCCTTCATCTTTAGCGAAGCGCACAATATCTCCATAAACCGGCATCGCAGCGCGCTCAGCTGCATAGTAGGCATTGTACCAGTCCCATGACCAGCCTGATCCGAATGCTGAGACCTGATCAAAGTTGTCTAAGAGGTACAGAGGTTTAGTTTGTGCTTTGAGAAACTCAACTGCCTTGGTGTTTTTTAAATCCGGATGAAGCAAACTTGGGTCGCCTGTTCCCCAGAATATGAGAGAATCAGCTTTTTCCAGATAGTTTAGGCCATTTACCAAACTATCTCCCAAAATGGTATAGGAAGTGTAAAAAGTGAAAAGCTTGGTATTAGATGCCGGGATAAAATACTTATCTGAATTAATGTCCACAAGTACTTTGTCCTTCACAGGGTCAACAAGCATAAAGCCCAAATGGCCTTGATTGAAGATGTCAGATTTGGTTAGAGACTTATTGATTCGCTGAACTGTGCAGGAGCTCAGTAGTATCAATACGGCGATTAATAGGTTTTTCATGTGTAGTGCGTTGTGCTCTTAAGTTAAATAAAAAAGTCTCCCATCTTACGATAGGAGACTTAGTATTAGGGTTAAGGATTTATTGGTCCCACCAGATTCTGTCGAGAAGTGAAACCGAAGGGACGTTAGATCCATTTCTGCTTATTTCACTGTCTGGGTAAGCCAATCTTCTAATATATTCATTACCTAAATCCGGATTTAAGTTTTCTGGAAGCGTCATGTCCTTGTAGGCATAATTAAATCTTCTGGCATCATTCCAAGTTTCAGGATGAAGGAATAGTGCTACGTATTTTTCCTTGAAAATATCTGCCAAAGTCAAGGCATTAGCACCCATACTCACACTTGCATCTGCAAGGTATGCTGCTTTCTCAGCTGCGGGAACACTTAGCATATCCATATGTGCATTTATTCCTTCTAGGTAGGCAGCGTATGCTGCAGCTTTATCGGTATCAAATGCTGCTTCTGCTTCTATGAATTTTAACTCTGCATAGGTGGCAATTAATAAAGGAGCTTGTCTAGAAGTGTAATATTGACCTTCTACCAACGTAGAGCGGGCACCTTGTTCAGGAGCATTTCCACGACCAGCACCATTTACAGTACCAATGAACTCTCCATCATCTGTAGTTCCCACCATCAGCTTCAATCTAGGATCTACGGTAGGATAAGAAGTACCATCCAATGCTTCTATAAATTGCTCTGAAATCCAGCCTGTCAATAGCAAGTTTGCATTGTTAATTGCATCCTGAGCCCATGGGTTGAAACGCTGCTCAAAGAACGTAACTGAGGCATTATCAGCATTTGAATCGAATCCATTTGCTGCTGCAGCAAGTACCTCTGAAGCACTGTATCCTGATGATCCTTTCATATGGATCATGTAGCGAGCTTTTAGCGTGTAAGCAAACTTCAGCCATAAATCTATATCTCCACCATAAATGAAATCGTCATTTCCAATTGAAGAACTAGACTCCCTGTTCAAATTAGAGATTCCTTGATCTAGTAGACTCATGACATTACCGTAAAGTACCTGATCATCGTCATATGCTGGTGTTACAGTGCTAAAGTTGAAACTTTCAGAAAATGGCACATCACCAAAAAGGTCAACTGTCATTCCAAGGTTCATAGCCATTAATACCTGGCCAGCTCCCAGGTATTGAAATGCACCTTCAGCCTCAGCTTTCTCATTCATGGTATAAAGGTCAGTCATTACATTATATAGACTGAACCACATACTGCTGAAGTTAAGCGGATCCATGGTATCAGAGCCACTTGCTGGGTTCGGGGATGCCAAGTATTGTACATAATTGCTAACGGCGCTACCTTCTCTATAGACATTCAAGCTAGTCTCGTAGGTAATGTTGGTCATCAGACCAGAGATAGGAGCATCCTGCGGATTGTTTGGGTTCTCATTGACATCCAAATATGAATCACAAGCCGAGGCTGTAAGAATCATGGATGTTCCCAAAACTGCTTTTATTTTATTATTGAATTTCATATTTCTGTTGGTTTAGTGGTTATAGACCTAAATTCAAAGTGACGAAATAGCTCTGTACACCTGGGAAACCTAGCCCAGTGAATCCTATTGCATTTCCACCTGCTCCAGCAGAGAAGGACTCTGGGTCAAACCCATCCCAAGGGGTTGATAGGATGATATTATTCGCGGCTAGAGAAATTCTGGCAGATCTAAATGGAGTTTTGTCCAATACCTCTGGCTGTAAGCTGTAGGCTAAGGTGATGTTTCTTAGCTTGATGAAGCTTGCATCATTCACGAAGTTTTCAGAAACACCTCTGTAGTAGTTTCTCCAGTAGCCAGCTCCATAATTTACTCCGTCAGGACCAATTCCTTGACCAAGCCAAACTTCTTTGGTGTTTTGTGATCCATCAGCAAGTACTCCAGGGAATACCACGGTGTCATTTCTTCTATTGGAATCTTCCTGCTTACCAAATGCAGATAGGAAGTTGCCAAACTGGTCATATTGCTCTAATCCTGCTCTGAAATCGACAAGGAAAGAAAGTTCAAGACCCTTGTATGTGAATTGATTTCTCAAACCACCAAAGAATTTTGGAACAGCATTACCAAGGATGATCTGATTGCCTGTTCTTACTGGGAATCCATTAGCACCAATTTGTTGGGTTAGCCCTCTATCCAATTCAGTTGCTCCTTCAGCTATGCCAGGTCTGATATAATAGCTCCCGGATATATTTCCATATGCTTCTCCTTCTCTTAAAATCATTGTAACTGTAGATCCTGCATATCCGAATTGGCTACCCACTACGATTTGATCAATTCCTTCACGGATTGATTTTACTTCATTCGTATTGGTTGTGAGGTTGGCAGTAACATCCCATTTGAAATCTGCAGTTTCAATAGGAGAGCCTCCAAGTACGATTTCAAATCCTCTATTTTCGATTTCACCTGCATTGGTGATATAAGAAGAGAAACCAGTTGCATCTGAAATCGGAACTGGGATGATCTGATCCGCAGCATTTGACTTGTAATAAGTCACGTCCAAATTCAATCTATTATTAAAGAAGGCCAATTGAGTACCAAATTCTACAGAAGTTGTACTCTCAGGCTTAAGAGCTGGATCACCAAATACAGAGTTTTTAGAGAAACCAACCTGTCCATTCAATGGGAAAATAGATGGTGATACAAATGTTGCTCCCAAGATATGAGGGTTAGTATCTTTACCTACTTGTGCCCAAGAAGCTCTCAGTTTTCCAAAAGTAAACCAGGAAGGTAAATCCAGGTTCTCACTAAACACATATCCTAAGTTTACTGATGGATAAAAGAAGGAGTTATTTTCCTTGGGCAGGGTAGAGGAGATGTCATTTCTGCCGGTAATGTTTAAAAATAAGAAGTTTTTATAATCGACCATTAAATCACCATAGAAGCCTACCAGTCTTCTAATGCTTTTGCCCTGACTTGCAAATATTTGAGTAGTATTGCTGAGGTTGTAGAATCCAGGGATTACAAAGTTTGAGCCTGATGCTGATACTCTGTCATACCTTCTTTGGAATACATCATTACCTAATCTCAATTGCGTATTCCAATCGCTGTTCCATTGTTTTTTTAAAGTAATGTAGAAATTGGAATTTAAGTCTTTACTGTTAATTCGGGTTTCTTCCATATTTCCAGTAGAGCTTAAAGCTAGTTCACCATCGATGCCCATTGGACCAGGAGTGATTTCTGTACGACTGTCTGCATAAAAATCAGTTCCTAGTCTATATGAGAACATTAACCAGTCAGTAGGGCTGTAATTCAGGTTAATATTTCCTATCACCCTATTTACATCATCCTCATAGGTTGCAAATCGTGCATCATAGATTGGGTTGGTATTACCATATGTCTTCATGGTACCATCTTCGTTGATATAGTCTGTTACATCTGTTGTCTCCGACCAATACATCATTCTTTCAAGAAATCTATCGTGAGGCACTCTATTTCCACCTGAATTTGAGTAGTTCACAGAACCAGAGAAATTAAACTTCTCACTCATTTTTACAGTACCCGAAAGTTTGGCTGTCGTTCTACCCCAAGTAGAAAAAGGGATAATACCCTCTTGGTCTAGTCGGCCAAAAGATCCATAAAAAGTAGCTTTTTCGTTGCCACCAGAAATACTGACGCTATTGTCAATGGTAGTTCCCGTGTTGAATGCATTGGTCCAATTGTCCTGATAAACATAGTTTGGGTCGTTTTCATCGGCGATATTTGCTCCCCATGAAGGCCAGAAGCTAGAATCATCTCTTTCCCCACTGAATCCCTGACCGTATTGGTCTTGAAGTGCCGGCTTTTTAACTAATTCATCCACTCCGAATGAGCTTGATACATTTACTTGAACTTGACCGACTTTACCTTTTTTGGTGGTAATGATTACTGCACCGTTTGCAGCACGCACACCGTATAAAGCTGTCGCTGCCGCACCCTTTAGCACAGACATAGTCTCGATATCATTTGGGTTGATATCAGCAATTCTATTGGTCATACCTCTAGGGGTACCACTAGATTCTACAGTAGAGTTATCTACAGGAACACCATCTACTACGAACAGTGGTTGGTTATCTGCGCTTGGATCCAGCGAGTTTATACCTCGAATGATAATTCTAGCTGACTGACCTGGAGCTCCACCAGAGTTGGTTACTTGCACGCCAGCAACCTGCCCTTGCAAGGCATTAACTATATTAGGTTGCTTGGAAGTTGTGATTGCTTCAGAATCGATACTTTGAGCTGCATAGCCCAATGATTTTTTCTCTTGGGAAATACCAAAAGCTGTAACAATAAATTCATCCAGATCAGAAGCAGAAGTTGCTAATGCAACATTTATAGTTGATTGTGAACCTACAGTTAGACTTTTTGAATCAAAGCCTATAAAAGAGAAAACCAATATGGCATCTGCATTCGGGACATCTATGGTATAATTACCATCGAGGTCTGTTACAGCACCTGTATTGGTACCTTGGATCAAAATACTAGCTCCTGGAAGTGGCTCGCCATCTTCCTGAGCTGTTACTTTTCCTTTTACCGTTTGCTGGGCATAGAGTGGTATACTCGCCAGAAACCCCAAAAGAAAAAGCAAGGTCATTGCGTAGTTTTTCTTCATTTGTTTTTTGTTTATAGATTAAAATTGGTTTTGCTTTAAATTCTTGCAGTTCCTTGCATTTTTTTTCAGAGTAAAAAGCAAAGGAAATATTCAATATTTGGCAGATTAGATTATATATTATTGATTTATAGTGCTTTAAATGCTATGCAACCATAACTCTTCATTTTAACCACTTTTGCGATATTGCACTAAAATCGAACAGTTTAGTAGGCCTTTCACTACCATCGTTGCATAAATTACGGATAATAGATTATTTATTTCAATTTTTCCGCACTGATTTTCATCAATTTGTTAATAATTTCTTTCGACTTCAATAATATTTGCTTTTGCTTGTTTATGCTGTATTAAATTTTGTATTCAAGCAATTCAATGCTAACTCCTTTATTCATAGGCATAAAAAAAGACTGCCTCAGTTAAGGCAGCCTTTCAGGTATCTTTTAAAAGTGTGGTGTTTAATCCACCGTCTTTATTTGCTTGATGGTTTCTGTGACTACTTTCTTTCCATCTTCATAGTTGATTTCTTTTTTGATTTCAACTTTATCAGACATAGCTCCAGAATGTGGACTTTGGCTGATATGTGGTGCAATGACCAAAGCGACAATTGACATCAATTTGATCAGGATGTTCATGGAAGGTCCTGAAGTATCCTTGAAGGGATCGCCTACGGTATCACCCGTCACAGAAGCTTTGTGAGGCTCGGACTTTTTGTAGTACATTTCTCCATTGATCTCCACTCCTTTTTCAAAGGACTTTTTAGCATTATCCCAAGCTCCTCCTGCATTGGATTGGAACATACCCATCAGAACTCCTGAGACGGTCACACCAGCAAGTAGCCCTCCGAGCATTTCTGCTGAGGACACCTGCTCGAAAACGTCTTTGAAACCAAAGCCAACGAGGATAGGCGTGATCAATGCGATGGCACCGGGTAGTAACATTTCTCTTAGCGATGCCTTAGTAGAGATCTCCACGCACTTGTCGTACTCGGGCTTAGCTTTGTATTCCATTATACCAGGAATCTCTCTAAACTGACGTCTTACTTCATTCACCATGTCCATGGCTGCCCGGCCCACTGCTGCGATAGCCAGCGATGAGAAAATGAATGGAATCATACCGCCTACGAATAATGCAGCCAATACTGGTGCTTTGAAAATATCAATTGCATCAATTCCTGCTACTCCCACAAAGGCAGCGAATAGAGCAAGTGAAGTCAAGGCAGCTGAAGCAATTGCAAATCCTTTGCCTGAAGCTGCAGTAGTGTTACCAACTGCATCCAGGATATCTGTGCGCTCTCTAACTTCCTCAGGGAGTTGGCTCATCTCTGCAATCCCTCCGGCATTATCAGCAATTGGACCAAAAGCATCAATCGCAAGTTGCATTGCGGTAGTTGCCATCATGCCAGCTGCCGCAATTGCCACACCATAAAGCCCAGCAAAGGCATATGAGCCCATGATGCCGCCAGCCAAAACAAGGATAGGTAGGACTGTGGACTCCATGCCTACAGCTAATCCAGCAATAATATTTGTTGCGTGACCGGTTGCAGATTGATCTATAATTGATTTCACAGGACGCTTGCCCATAGCAGTATAATACTCGGTGATGATACTCATCAAGGTCCCGACTAGTAGACCTAAAATAATTGCATAGAATACATCCATATTCGTGAAGTCGTATCCACGAATAGAAAGAGTCTCTGGAAGCATGTATTTGACAACAAAGAATGAAGCAATTCCTGTAAATACAATAGAAGACCAGTTACCCATATTCAACGCATGCTGCACGTCACCTTTGTCATTTTTGATTGTCACGAAGAACATTCCCAAGATTGAGAAAACGATTCCCAATCCTGCCAAAACCATTGGAAGTAGGATAGGGGCAATGCCTCCAAAATTATCAATTGAAACAATTTCACGTCCCAAGACCATAGTCGCTAGAATTGTAGCTACATAAGAGCCAAACAAATCAGCTCCCATTCCAGCCACGTCACCTACGTTGTCGCCTACGTTATCAGCAATAGTGGCAGGGTTTCTTACGTCATCCTCAGGAATTCCTGCTTCTACTTTTCCTACCAAATCAGCTCCAACGTCAGCAGCTTTGGTATAGATTCCGCCACCTACTCTTGCAAAAAGAGCTATTGATTCCGCTCCTAATGAGAATCCTGCTAGTACTTCAAGTGCTTTTTCCATTTCTAAACCATTCACTCCTGCACCTACACTTTGTACATATAAGTGATAGAATAAAATAAAGAGTGAACCCAGGCCCAAAACCGCTAATCCAGCTACTCCAAGTCCCATGACAGAACCGCCCGTAAAGGATACTTTAAGTGCATGCTTTAAGCTGGTTCTTGCGGCTTGAGTAGTACGTACATTCGCTTTAGTAGCGATATTCATTCCTATATATCCAGCGAAAGCTGAAAAAACAGCGCCAATCAGGAAGGAAATGGCGATAACTGGACTAGACGTCTCCACAGCCGTACCTGACCATGCTAAAAGTATTACTGCAATGACAGCAAAATAGGAAAGGACTTTCCATTCAGCCTTTAAGAATGCCATGGCTCCGTCTGCAATATATCCAGCAAGCTCCATCATATTCTTGTCACCAGTTTCCTGCTTAGTAACCCAAGCAGATTTAATGGCCATCACAATCAGGCCCACCAGTCCCAACGCAGGGACTACATAAATTAAAGCTTGTTCCATAAAGTAATTCTTACAGTTATTTTGAGAATGATAATTGAGCAAATATATAACTTCTCAATTACCGACCAATTGCAGATTATTATAGCTTAAATTGCTGTTTTAGAAGAATTTATTGATGATTAAGCAAAGAATTTGTGGTTTAGCCATGTTTAGTGATGAAAAATGCGGGGAATTATAGAATATGTGTAAAATTGAAAAGAGAGTGAAAAGTCCAAATCTTTAATTTTTTTTGGCAAGCAATACTGGGTAATAAAAGTAAAATCTGCTGAAATTAAATGTATTGATTTGCCTATTTAACGGTATTAAATAGTTTAAATATCTACTATTCAATTATTTAAAGCTTGTGAAATCAATATTAATAGTAAATTAGTTTTCTTTAAGTTATCAAAAATAAGATTAGAGCCAGTGGACATACATCTCAAAACTTTTGAACAGGACATTAGAAGATTGTTTGCCGAGCGATTAATTCCTGAGGTTTGTTACCATAATTTGGATCACACCTTGTCGATAGTTTCCAAGGTCAAAGAGATAGGAGAGTTTTATAATTTGGATAAAAGTGAATTGGAAGACTTGTTTTTTTCAGGCTGGCTGCATGATGTTGGCTATTGGAAAGGAGTAGCTCTGGATCATGAGAAAAGAGGAGCAGAGTTTGCCAAAGAGTTTTTGAAGAACTATAATGTTCCCGCAAGGAGAATAAAAGTCATTTGTCAAGCTATACTTGCTACTAAAGTTCCTCAAAAGCCCAAGAATCTGATGGATTCTATTATTTGCGATGCTGATTTATATCATTTGAGTTCTGATCAATTTTATGCTCAAACCTTACTATTAAAGAAAGAAAGCGAACAACTAAATGGAGAGCCTCTTGAGTTGTTAGATTGGTTGAGAAGTAGTGAGAAATTCTTGGAAGGTCATCACTACCACACAGACTATGCAGTTAAATTTTTTCGTCCTGGCAAGATTGAGAATCTTAAATTTCTCAGATCCAAAATTGAAGAACTAGCAAAAGCTGCGGTAAAATCCTCTTAGTAGGTAAGTCCTTCCAAGTATTTATTTATACCCTCCGGTTGATGATAGAGCTGATCTGGGTTAAAATGATTCCAGAGCAGATTTGATATTTTTCGCGTCATTACCCAGGCTTCATTTTCATGTCCCCAACTTTTATCTTCATTGTTATTCGTGAAAATTGCGCATACATAATCCCCTTGAGGTGAATTGACCAAAAACACTTCCGATCTAGAAGCATTGACCATTCCTTGTTTACTGGCGACATTTACTCCTGCAGGAATCCCGGACACTGCATAATCTGTATAAAATGTGTTTGAAAGCAGTCGATACATTTGTTCGGATGCTGCCTTACTTATCAATTCTCGATTATTTAATTTGATAAGAATATCTGCCATCTCTTTAGGTGTGGTTTGGCCCCAGCCATATTTTTCCCAGATACTTTCTCTGCCAAGGGTTCGGCTATTCACTCGGGTATTTTCGTAGCCAAGCGTAGCCATCAGTTCGTTAATTTCCGCACCTCCACCAGCTAGCGCTTGGTTCCAAAGCGAGGTGGTATTATCTGAGTAACTCAGCATAAGTGCTATCAAAGTGCTAAGATCTGTCTGCGTAGAGTCCTTAAAAAACTGCATAACCCCCGATCCTCCATACTTAATAGAATCCCGATAAATCAATGGTTCTCTATAGCTGATTTCCCCTTTTTCGATTTTATCAAAGAGGCCTAGAAGAATCGGGATTTTAACGATGCTGGCAGTGGGATAAATCGTATCTGAATTGATCTCCACCGTAGCTCCTGTTTTTAGGTTTTGGATGTAAATCCCCACATCGCCTTTAAATGAATCTGTGAGCGCTCTTATTGAAGACTCTAAATTTTTATCAATATTCACCTGAGCGAGTATGGTATTGCAGCAGAGTAAATAAAAAATCAATAAAACAATCCCTCGTATAAATTTCATCATTGGTAGCGTTTAGGCTTTAAATATGTGAATTTCTGATTGCCAATCGCAAGGAAATGCTGTTTTGAATTTGAAGTTTTCAGCATTTTGAGGTGCAAAAGGAAGTTGAACTAGTTTCCTAGAGGTATGATTATCATGCAGATGAAAAAGTGGATTAATACTAGTCAAGGGCTACTTTTTGACAGAAATTTTAAGTACGAGTTTTACAAGTTTGCAAAGAGAGGTTTGCAATAATTATAATTTTATATGTGTACGCTTTGTTACCAATATATAGGTAAAAGCGACTTAATTAATGGTAAACTCTCGCTTTGAGGCCGCTTCGGTCTTCGGTCATCCCCGCCTGCAGTTCGGGCAGGGGTCTTCCAGTCAACCAAGCAAAGAATCTAAAGGGACTGGCATCATTGCGGAAAATCATATATAATTTTTAGGTGTCTGCATTTTCCTAATTTTGAGGTTTAGATTTATCCAAAATTGCCTTTAGTGTATCACAAAAAAATCACGGAAGAGTAACGGATTTATACTTTAGCTTCTTTTCTTTGAGAAGAAATAATAAAAGGTATGCGACTAGATAAGAATATTATTGATGATTTTTTGAACTCAAAAGATGCGGTCAAAGAGTACAGTCCTATGCTCAAAGCGCTTTGGTACGATGGGAATGGAGATTGGGCAAAAGCGCATGAGCAGGTGGATAGTCTGGATGGCCAGCCTGCCGCAAGAATTCATGCTTATTTACACAGAAAAGAAGGAGATCAATGGAATGCAGACTATTGGTATAGAAGAGCTGGGGAGGTTAAACCAGATTTATCGCTAGAACAAGAGTGGGAGGAGTTGTTAAGTCGTTTTTTAAAATAATGGCAGATTAACAAAACCAATTGAAAGAGTGGAGGTTACCAGTATATGAAATCTCTTATACTACTTTTAACTCTTTTTTTTATGTTCCCTAACGCTATCAAGACTATTGAAGACTATAAATGGGAAAACCGAATCGTTATCACAAATTTTGATAACATGAAGCTCGATTCAATTTTGGAAGGAAAAGCTAAAAGCATAGAGGAGAGAAAGCTATTGTTCGTTGAGTTTGAACACAGTGAGTACATTAAAAATACGGAGCAGGACGAAGTCGATCCTTCTGGATTTCTCAATGTTCTTTCTCGCAATAACCAAAATCCTGAATGGGTTTTGATCGGACTGGATGGCGGTGTAAAGGCTTCAGGAAGCAGGCAAGATTTTTCCTTGAAGCATATCTATCAATTAATAGATCAAATGCCGATGCGGAAATCTGAAATTAAAAGTTTTAATACTCTGAAATAGGTGATTTTTTTTAGTTTTTACACAAAAAATACCCTGTATAGGGTATTTTTTGGCTTTAGTACAGTTGGTATTTTTGAGAAGCGAAAATCTTATTACTAAACCTATGAAATTCTTTTACCTTTCTTCCAATCCAAACGAAAATGGTATTCATGAAGTCCACGATCGCGAGTGTGAGCATATTCCGAGCGCTTATGACCGGGATTATCTGGGCCCATTCAATACAGGCAAAGAAGCACTGCGTAAAGCATTGGCCATTAAAGAAAAGGTAGGTTTATGTGAATCTTGCTGTACTTCAAAAGTGAGTTCGTTTATTTCAAGTATGAAGGACTAACAGGTGTTTATCCCAGTTCTGACGAGGTGGAATGAGTTTTTTAAATAAGCTCAAAAGCCTCCGGTTCATTAATCTAAATGAGCCGGAGGCTTTTTAATTTAAAGAGTTGCTGCTCAATATACAGCTATCCCAGCAGCGGCGACAATTCCATCTTGGGCAGAGCTGGCGCCTGAAATCCCAATTGCTCCAACGACGACACCGTCTTTAACAATTGGAAGACCGCCTTCGATAGCGACGGCATTTGGGAGAGTCGCTATTCTACCACCTCCTTCTGTTTTCATCATATCTTCAAATACTTTTGTAGGACGTTTGAAATAAACAGCAGTTTTAGCCTTACCAAGGGCTACATCAATGCTACCTATTTGAACCCCATCCATTTTGCGAAGAGAAATCATATGGCCTCCAGCATCTAGGATCACGATCACCATATTCCAACCTTCAGCTTTCGATTTAGCTTCCGCTGCATTTGAAATTCTTGTTGCATCCTCAAGCGTTAAGTAAGGTTGCAAGTTTGTCTGAGCATGGATAAACAATGGGAAAAATAATAGAATTAGAATAATTAGCTTTTTCATAGGTGGGTTGGGTTATGGTGGAATTAAAACTATGTCTGAATTTAAGATTTTTTTGGAGGTAAATATGAAAACAGTATCTTGATAAGCATATTACGTTAAAAACCTAAATCCCAAAAACCTATGAACCCTATCTCTAGGAGAAACACCTTAAAGTCTCTTGCTCTAGGAGCAGGAGTAAGCTTGATATCACCTTTCAATGTATTTTCATCTACTAGGCCAGCCAAAGACAATCTCGGCGTAGCCTTGGTTGGACTTGGCTATTATAGTACGGATTTGCTAGCTCCAGCATTGCAAAAAACCCAAAAATGCCACTTGGCTGGTATCGTGACAGGAACTCCATCCAAAGCCGCAATTTGGAAAGAGAAGCATAAAATCCCGGATAAGAATATCTACAATTATGAGACATTCGATACGATTGCAGACAACCCGGATATTGATGTCATTTACATTGTTTTGCCTCCATCCATGCACATGGAGTATGTCATAAGAGCGGCAAAAGCAGGCAAACATGTTTGGTGTGAAAAACCAATGGCCATGACGGTGGAGGAGTGTCAAGCTATGATAGATGCTTGCAAGAAAGCCAACGTCTCCTTATCCATTGGTTATCGCTGTCAGCATGAGCCGAACACGCAGGCATTTCAAAAAATAGTGCAAGAAAAAAGTTTGGGTAATGTCCTAGGCCTGGATTGTGCTGCTGGATATCGCGAAAACCGCACAGATCACTGGAAGCAAAAGCGTGAAATGGGTGGAGGAGTGATTTATGATATGGGTGTATATTCTATTCAGGGTGCAAGACTTGGAACAGGAATGGAGCCTATAGCAGTGAACTCGGCTAAGGTCTGGACTGAGAGACCGGAAATTTATAAAGATGGTTTGGGTGAAATTGTTGAAGCAGAATTAGAATTTCCAGGTGGGGTTATTGGTACGATCAAAACTTCTTTCGGAGGCAATATGAATTTCCTGAATATCAAATGCGAAAAGGGGATGATAGAAATGGAGCCTTTTTCTGCTTATGCGGGTAATAAAGGGAAAAGTCCTTTAGGAGAAATAAATTTCCCGTTTCAGCAACCTATGGAGCAAGTATGGCAGATGGACAATGATGCCCAAACTATTATGGATGGCAAACCTCAAGCTGTCCCTGGCGAAGAAGGACTGAGAGATATTCGTATCGTTCAAGCCATCCTTGAGTCTGCCGAAAAAGGCAAAAAAGTGATGATTTAAGTGTCTAGAAATACACTTTGGGGAATCTCTAGTTCAAATAGAGGTGATTTGTCAATTTCCATCTAAGATATTTTACTTAATTTATTGCATATAATGTTGCCGAAAATTGAATAAAATGAAGGTTTTAATGCAAAGGCCATTTTTCTGCACTAAAAATTAAAAATAAACACTCAAACACTTCTAATGGCACTATAAATGATGTTTATTGTGTCTAATTACATTTTATAACCAACCAATAAAACGATTATGAGCAAACACCAAGAAGTTAAAGATTTGGTCGATTCTTTAGAAGCAGACTTTGCAAAATTCTACGAAAATGGCAACAAGGCTGCAGGTACTAGAGTAAGAACTGGCATGCAGGCACTTAAAAATCTTGCGCAAGAAATCAGAGCTGAAGTGACAGCAATGAAAAATTCCGCTAAATAATCATTTTAGTGTCTCAAGATAAAAGCCCCGGGAGTATTTACTCTCGGGGCTTTTTTATGACGTTTACTAGTCTTTTGAATTAAAAAGACTCATTAATATTCAAATAAAATCCAGAGTTTCCTTTTTGTCCAAATCCATAATCGGCGGAGATTGTAGTTCGGTTTTCTTTATTTATCATCACCCGAAATCCAAGTCCATATCCAGGATTTATTTGGGAGAATAGCTTTTCCTGAGTGAGTTTGCTCCCAAAACTAGCCGCATTTACAAATACAGTTCCTCCAAAAGTCTCTTTATTTTTTTGAAGAGGGAACCTATATTCAGCTTCTGTGTATACCATGCTTTCTCCACGAAAACGGCCTTGAGAATAACCTCTGCCTGATCGGCCAAACATGTCATACCCGATAGAAGGTAAAGCCATGTACGGTAATTCTCCAGAAACCAGGAAGTTGCCATAGCCCCATAAAGCAACTAAGTGCCTTTTCCTTTTCTCACTAAGGGGGAAATAATGTCGGTAATCAAGTAGGAGAGTGGATGAAGATTGGTTAGACCCTAGAAATTCGGGGTTGATTTTATAGGAAACTAATGCAAAGTTGGTTTCATAGGGAGATACTGCCAAATCCCGGTTTTCCATGACAGCATTGACAGTAAAGCCTGAGAGTGTATTTTTATCTAAATCAAACCCCTTTGTCTGATTGTAATAATCATTCGAAAAAGTAAGATCTTGGTTTACCTCTTGATCAATAAAATTTTCAATTTTGGAATAGATATCAAGGTGATAACCAACACCTAAATAAAATTTTGAGTCTGAGATTCTCTTGAGAACTGTCTCATAAAAACGTACCCAATTGTAGTCCATTTGTTGCTCTCCCCACCACACTCCAGGCTGATTTGGGTTTTCTATAGGCTCATTCGGACTTTTACTTCCTAATCCAAACGTAGGCTGAGAGGTAATGAAGTAGCGCCAATCTCCAACTAAAATCCAACTGTCATCTGCGAGGAAAATATTACTTCTTGAACTAATCAACCATTGTTTTTTGGTGGTGTAGAGTAGGTTTCCGACCAAATTTGATAGATGCGTATTTTCTGGATCTCCCATCCTCCATGTCGCTGAAGGTGCGATGCCAAATAGCCAGCCATTTGCTGGGTTTGAGGCAATTGCAGGTAAGGGCACTAGTTTGAAGTTTCGAATCTGATTGGGTTTATAGACTACCGATTCTTGTGCTAAAACAGATAAGTTGATCCAGAAAAGCAGAAGAAAAATGGAGATTCGAGTCATTAGAAAGAGATGTCTAGTTGTAGCCTAAATCGTAATTCATTATCCTGAGGTAATTCTTTGTCTTCAAATGTAAATCGAGTAAGCTCTGTGGTTAACTTGTTTTTATGCCCTGCAAAAAACCAGTTGAATGCCACTGCCGCTTCTCGTTGTTTATTGCTTGAAATATCCAGATCTGGGTTAACTACTGCATACCTAAACGCTATTTCCAAAGGTTCTGGCCAAAAATCCAGTGCTTGATGAGCAAGATAACCTGCTGTTAGATAATATCCACCAAGGTTCGTCTCTATTTCATCAAAGTTATCGTAGATACTTTTACGATGAAATTCACTTGACCAGGAGAAACCTCTATAGTTAAATGCTGATTCAATCTGATACTGTTTTACAGTATATTGACCGTCGTTGGTGCCTTCATACCCGGAAAGATTTCCACCTCCAGAAGTTGAAAACCTAGTGTAAGGACTCGTATTGCTCACTGCCGCGATTGCGATTATGGCTGCTGGTTTTTGTGATATCTTCAAATCACTTCCTGAGAAAGGGACTTCTCTGCCGAGAAAATTCCATTGAAACCTTCCGAAATACATCATCTTCGAATCGTCATTTTGACGTGCGCCTCTTCCCATTCCGGTTAAAATAGCTGCCCAATAGTTGAAATTGGCAATTCCACCTCCGTTAAGGTTTCCATAGACTTCTACGCCCTGTTGTCTATCTACGGTAAATTTTCTATTCAAAAGTGATCTATCTACTAATTGCTGATCACCACTACTAATGAATCTTTCTCGTGTGAATTCTACCTTCCATTGGCCAGCTTTAAAATTAAGCCAAGGCCATTTTTCGATCATCACTCTATAGTCAAGCAAGAGACTTTGGGATAGCTCATACTCAAAGTAGTATTTTATCCAAGGCTGATAAGCATGGCCACCAACTTTTAATCTGGCTCTATTTATCTTGAAAACGCGTTGATCCTGATTTCTAAAATCAGCGAAAGTTATTGGGTCTTGGTCATCTGGTAGCGCAAACCTAAGCTGCAATCTCGCTGCGATTTGCATTTCATACTTACCGTCTTCACTTTTTAGGATAAATCCTTTTGAGGTATGATTGAGGAATGATTCCTTTTTTTCGGAGATACTTTTAGTAGTGTCTGATTCTTGACCGAAAGTTGAGTTGAAACTAAATACTAAGATAAAACCTAGTAATACTGTTTTTAAGGCAATTTTGCAGTGCACCTGAAATAAGTTTTGAGGGAAAGACTGAAATAATGAAGGGCAAATAACGCAAAAAGCACCGAGAATATTCTGAATATTCCGATGCTTTTGGTCTAAAACTGATCTACACAGTGAGTTGGCTTTCTATAACCAGCTATTCAGCAAACTATCTTATATGGCCTCCGACACTAGATTTATAAGCATCATATGCGTAGCTATGCCGTTGTTATCAAAAAATAGAAGGGTGCATTTAATTATACCTATTTTTTAAGTACACGTATTTCCACCTTTCTATCTGTTTCCACAGATCCTTTTGATCTACCTCTAACTATCAGGCCTCCATTACTTACTGTTATTCGATCTGAGTCTATTTCATAAAAATCCGTAAGCGTTTTGGTAACGGCTTCAACTCGTTTTTCAGTCAGCGTAAGGTTGTAAGAAACTGAGCCAGTATTGTCTGCAAACCCAACCAATTCGACAATAGCTTCGGGATTTTTCTTCAAATATTCAGAAACAGGAGCTAATTTACTCTGCTCTCGATCTGATAGGGTATAGGCATTGATCGGGAAGTACACTTCAACTTTACTTTCATTGAGCAAAGTCTCTATGTTTTTTTCAACTACTTCTGTTTCTGTCACTTTCACAGTATCAACAACTGTCACAGTATCTACTTCTCGTGGTATAGTAGACAAGCTATCGATAATCAGAGAGTCCATGGCAATCCTAGCCCTAAGGGTAGAGTCATTTGAAGACGTAGTATCATCGGATCTATTGGTTCTCTGTGATGAAATTGCTGCGGTAGATGCGGCTGTTGCACCGACTAGCAGTGCATCTTTAAGCAATTCATTATTTTTTTTTTGTAACTGTTCCAGCTGTTTCTGGTTTTTCTCAAGTTCTTTTTCAGAGGCATCATCCTCCACTGCCTGAGTATTAATAGTAAATTCCTGAGGCACATTTTCTTGCCTTTTAGGAGCTTCTATGACAGGACGGTTCATATTGGCTATGGCCATTATCATAGCTGAATCCCTGGTAGCCTGTGCAGAAAGCATCTCCTTACGGAATTTTGCCATTTCTTCATCAATATCATTTCTTGTTCTTGTCTCTGGATATTTTTCTGGGGCTGCTGCCATGGCCGCAGTTTCAGTAGTGGTAGATGTTTGACTAGCTGAATCCAATCTAAGAATTTGCGGACTGCTGGAATAGCTTATTCTGCTCACCTGACCCGGATATATGAGTAGTTCTTTCGACATGGATTCATATTCTAGAGTCGAAGATTGAGTAGTTCTTATTTTTAAAGCATCCACTAAATTCATCTTGAACTTATTTTCTAATGCGACGCTCTTCAAGCTTTTAATTTTTTCCTGCGCGATGACTTTTTCACTTTCTAGACTTCTCAGACGAACCAAAGTCTCCTCAGCAGATATACTTGAATCCTGTTGGCTGAGTGCAAGCGTTAGATCACGATCAATTTCTTCTATTTGAAGCTTGGTGGCTTCTATTTCATCATAAAGCTCTGCTTGGTTTGTTTTGATAGAGTCTAATGCCGCATTAATTTGGTCTAAGGTAGCTGAATCAAGTTCTGATGTGTTGCTTTTGATACTTGATTGCTCATTTGAGGGAAGCTGAACCACCGTAAAATAATTATTTGTCACAGGGACATTACTCGAAGAAATAGTTTCTACCGAAACCGAATCTCCCTTTGCTTGTTGAACATTGGAAACCTCAGTAGGGATGTAGCTGTAGCGCTGTGTAATAACCGGTGGATTAAATGCTGTTTTATTAGCGCCCAAACTGAATTTTATTCCTATACCGTGATAGATGTACCAATCAGGTCGGCCATTCTCCATTCCACGATATGGGTTTTCTGCCGTAACTACATTCGTTCCTGGTTTTGCGGCATATTCTTGAAAATCATTAGCATAAGAAGCCCTATAAACTCCTGAGACATCGTCAAGATAATCGGTATTCGTTCTCTTAAAATCAGATTGAGCAAAGATTTCTAAGGTTTTGGTGATTCGGAATCTGACTCCTAACCCCAAGTTTGCATAGAATGAGGTGGTTTTATAGTTATCCGATCTTTCAGTTCCTAAGTTGGTTAGATTAGTTTCGAAACTTCCGTCTGGAAGTACTTTTGGATTGCTGTAGTCATATCGATTGCCATTAGCATCCAGGAGATCTCCGTGTACATTAAAGCTTTGGACACCGGCTCCTAGTGTGATGTAGGGAGCAAAGAATGATTTTCCTGACAAAAGCCAGTTGTTGTCAGGCTTGATCACAAAGGACAAACCAGCATCATATACATCAGTTTGAAAATTAAGTGCTCTGTCGAAAGAAGGACTTTCTGTAAATAGCGTTCCATCATTTTGGATGAACCTATCGCTAGAACCAAACTGGTAGCTACCTCCTGTAAGCATTAATCCCACCGAATTTCCCAGCGCATATTCTATAGAAACCTGATAAGACAATTGATCTGAGTAGGTTTGGTAACGCTTATAGTATTTGGTGAAACTTTGGAAGTTATCCAGTTTAAAAGGTCTTATATCTCCCAGGTAATTAGTAGTACCCGCACTCGCTCCAAATCTCCACTTGTAGCCATGTAATTGGGCCTGAGCAGAAAAAGCAAAGGCAAAAGCGAGAATTAATAAAATTAGCTTTTTCATATCCTTATCTTTTTTTGCTTCCTATACCCAACCAAAGATTGAATTCTGCGCTTATTCCCACGAAAGGTTGGAAACTATTCACATTAGAACCACCCGCTTGCTCTGTGGTGATAAAGGTACCTCCAGCATTTAGCCTGATGACTCTGAAGAAATTATATCCCAGACCTACATAAATAGGCCTGTCTAATACTGGGCCTGATATTTTCTCATTGAGTTGATTTTCAATTTTATTGGATAAAAAGAAACCTGTGGATACTGACATATTATTCATTAATCTGGCGAATGTTCGGTTCCCGAGTGGGAATGAGAGGCCAGCATAAGGACTTGTTACAAACTCTTGATCTGGTAATCGTTTACTTAGAGATATCGCTCCATATCCTATATTGATAGGTAAAGAATTTGACGTTTTTTCAGTACTGTATTTTTCAAAAATAGTTTCGTCTACTCTTACTAGCATGTTAGGACTTAAGAACTGCTCTACCTCCGAGAATAAGATTTTTTCCAACTCTGATATGTACTGCTCAGCATATACAGCTCTGGCATTGTCAGTCTCGTCCAATCCGGTCACATTGAGCTTTGCCTTGCCCAATTTTAAGTTACCCCGTTGGGCTAATTTTGCTCTGGTTATATCACTGAATCCAGGAAATTTGTCTCCGTTTGGTAGCTCAAAATAGTAGGCTCCTTGATTGACTATCTTAGAAAGATTGTTGATTAGCACCTCATCGGATTCAGAAAATTTAATACGTCTTCTTTTGATCGTAGTGACTGTACTTAGGTAGGTTTTGATATTTTGATGAATCAGCTCACGAACTTCAATTATCTGATCTGCACCAGCTTTCTGATAGTAGCCGAATTCTAAATGGTAGTTAGTATTTGAGCGCAAAGGATCTGCCATTAATACTTGATAAGAGAGATCCTTGTATCCGAATGGAGTTTTCCAGAAATACGTGTAGCCTGACTTTTCTGTTTTGTTCGATGGATAGATTAGGAGTTTCACCATTTCTATTTCTTCAGGAATTGCACCCTGTATGTAAAACTCCTTTTCAGCTGGAAGTGGCATTCCGCCATTGATTTTTCCGGTGACAAGGTCTAAGTTAATCGTAGTGACCTGTGCATGAAGCTCAAGTGCAACAAACACAATGACCAATACACTAAGTATCATTTTCTTCATAATCTATTGATAAGTGAATTTTTTGAAGTTGCAGGGATAGCCTACCTAAAATCCAAAGTCAGAATAAGCTGCTTTGGTAGTGAGTGCTCCGTCAAGAGGGTGATCTGCTGCTACGTTGCTAAAACTTCAATATTGTAAATATGCTGTAGTATATCTAAAACTGTAAATCAGCTCAAGTGTTAGATTACAAATGGATTTATATACCCTTTTTACTCTAAAGAATTGAAAATCATGCATTAACCGGTTTCGGTTTACATGCGATTACTTTGGGTAGTTTTCTTTTTCAGATAAATACAATCGTCCATAAAACTCCTATTTGGGCAAATAGGTTCCTTTATTACCTTTTTAGGTTTTATGTCCTCGTTTGATTTATGCTGTTAGAATGGCTATGGAATGAAATACTAAATAGTCAGGTATACTTAGATAAAAGTAGTATCTAGCGCTCTCGAATGAAGTTCCAATGAGTTAGCCTTTCAGAATTAGTTTCAGAATTTCCCGCCTTACAAATACCACTATAAACCAACTAAGGAGTCCAGCAAGAAGCCCGACTAGTGCTCCTACAATGACATCCAAAGGATAATGCACGCCCAGATAAATTCTGGTGTAGGATATCACAGCCGCCCATAAAAACAACCAAGGGAGAAAACGTAATTTCCCTTTCATTTTTAAATTTAGAAAAACTGCTAAACCAAATGTATTGGCCGCATGAGACGATGCAAATCCATATAAACCACCACATCGGCCATAATTATAGATCATGTCACTCCATCGCTCATCATGGCAAGGTCTGAGTCTTTCGAAAAAGGGCTTCATGAAACCGGAAGTGAACTGATCTGCTATGAGAATGCTTAGTGCCAGACCCCCATATACCCACCAACTATTTTTGGGTTCTACCTTATAGATAAAGTAAACCAGAATTGCATAGAATGGCACCCAAACTAATGTTTGGGATAGTTGAAATGCAATTTCGTCCAGCCAGTAGACATGAAAGGAATTTAGCTTTAAGAAAAGCTGCTCATCCCAATTCTTGATTTGTTCGATCATTGTGAAAAATGTAACCAGTCAATGCCTTTTTTAAGATGTTTTTGGGTAAACTCTTCCTTTGAACCGATTTCAGGTTCATGCATATATTCCCACGCAGCCATGGGAGGCATGCTCATCAATATACTCTCAGTCCGTCCATTCGTGTCCAATCCGAATTTAGTTCCAGCATCCCAAACTAAATTAAATTCCACATAGCGTCCTCTTCTCAGACTTTGCCATGCCTTTTCATTTTTACCAAATTGAATTTGAGAGTTTTTCTTCATAAAATACCCGTAAATATCTGGAAATAAACGTCCTAACGATAAGCTGAATTGCAAAATGTTCTCAAATTCTTGATCATCTTTGGCCTTTAGCCTATCGTAGAAAATACCTCCAATTCCACGCGTTTCGTCTCTGTGCTTGATGTAAAAATAATCATCCGCCCAATTCTTGAATTTTGGATAATAGTCTGCATTAAATTGATCGCAGACCTTTTTTATTTCTTGGTGGAAGTATTTTGCGTCAGCTTTATCTACATAGTGAGGAGTTAAATCTATTCCTCCTCCAAACCAATATTCTCCATTTTCCATTTCAAAATAACGGATGTTCATATGGATAATTGGGACCATTGGGCTTTTTGGATGTAGGACTATAGAAACACCAGTCGCAAAAAAGTCGGTCTTGTCCAGGTTTAGCTTTTTTAGAATTTTATCAGGCGTTGCCCCATGAACAGCAGAGAAAGCAACTCCACCTTTTTCTATAATTTCCCCATTTTTAAAAATACGGGTTCTGCCTCCACCGCCAGCAGATCTTTCCCACTTGTCTTCCATAAACTGCCCAGTTCCATCAGCTATTTCTAGTTGTGTACAGATATAATCTTGGATCTGGCGGTAGATTTCAGCTATTTCTTCTTTACTCTTACGTGACATTTTTATTGTAATTCTATTTTTAGAAAGGATAACCTATGCCAAAGTTAAGCACTGTTTGGCCTTTTAGGCCGAAGAGTCTGTTGAATGATAAATTATCCAACACCCAGCGTTCACCTTCAGGCATAGATGGATCTACTGCTTTTGTTGCCAAATCAAGTCTAATCACCAAGAAATTAAAATCCATTCGCAAACCTACTCCTGTTCCAACTGCTATTTCTTTATAAAACCTATTAAATCTAAAATCAGATCCTGGCCGTGAATTGTCCGTGCCAATCATCCATGCATTTCCTGCATCGACAAAAACTGCCATATCGAAATAACCGGCTAAGTTTCTCCTATATTCCAGCATGGTTTCAAAGATCATCTCTGCCGGTTGCTCGAAGGCATAATCATACCGCCCTTCTTCACCAATAGGAGGGGTGTAGCTTCCTGGTCCTAATCGCCTAGCCTGCCATGCACGAATACTTGTCCCTCCACCTGCGAAGAAATATTTTTCGTAGGGAAGAATGCCGCTACTGACTCCATAGGGGTTTGCTATTCCAAAATTAGCTCGGTAGGCTAGAGTAGACTTTTGGTTTAAAGGATAATATCTTCTGAAATCAGCTTGAAGTTTTAGCCATTGGAATCTGGCAAAATCAGTAGTTTCATTGTTGCTAGAAGCGTTTACAAAATTCAGAGTAGTTCCGCCACTCTCTACAAATAGTTTAAGTAGCGACGCTTTATTTGTTGAGGTATAATTTCCGTAATCATTGAAGTTGATGATGGCCTGAGCAGATACGCTACTGATTAAAGAGGGAAGAAAGGACCAAATTAGGTTGTTTCCTTGGTCTTCAAGATCCAGCAAAACTTGGCCGAATTCCTCAGAAATATTAGGTGTTCGTATGTAATTTATATCCGCCGCATTGATTGTAAACTGCTGTCTATTGCCACGGGTAACCCAAGTATACGCAAGAAGTGCATTTAAGCCTGACCGGGTGTATTCTGGACGATTAGTGTAATTATAGCCAAGCTGGGTTCTGGTGTTGGGATTATACTGACCAAACTTCTGTAAGCTTTTCCCATAAAACGGGATAAGAAATCTAGGGAAAATAACAGAGGCAGACACCCCAAATTCTCTACTTTGATAGACGCCTTGGTCAGTTGCTGATGCTACTCCTTCATACCCAATTCGCGCGTTGAACTCCAGGATTTCTCCAGCTCTGAAGAAGTTTCGGTTTCTCAAAACTGTACTAAAGAATGGTCCAGGCAATTGCTCCGTTATGCTCAAACCAAGCTGATTGGTCAGCTGATATTTTTGATTCGGCTGAGTTAGGATCTTTGCCGTAAGATGAGTTCCTACAGTATCAAATGAAATATTTATATACCTGAAGAGGTCTAGGTTACTAAGTTGCTTTTGAGTTTCTACGATGTCTATACGCTTGTAATTTTGCCCTTCGTCAAACAATATTCTTGAGCTGAGCAGTTTGGGCGAGAATCTATCCCTGTAGAATGTAAAGTCAATATTCCGATAGTTTTGTTGAACTTTCTCATCAACAAACTCATCACTTGGGGGACTTATTTTGAACGTGATCGAATCAACACTATAGACCTCATGTTTTTCAGCAAAAGAAGGCTTTAGAATTCGCTGTTCAACATTGATTTTCTTAGAAGTGGTGTCGTAGTAAAGATTGTAATCGATAAAACTTTTGGTGAACATGTAATACCCATTGTTCTTGAAAAGCTCTTCCAGTCTAGTTCTTTCCTTGGTAAAATTGCTTTGATCGTAGCTATCTCCTTTTACTATAAAAGACTCCTCTTTTGTCTCCTTGATCAAGGCTAGTAATCCTTCATTCTCAGAATTGATATAAATAGAATCTAGAACGTAGGGTTCTTTTTCATCCAAGATATAGGTCACTATCGCCTTTTTCTTTTTTGTCTCTACTTCAAAGGAGACTTCAGCATCCAAAAAGCCTTTATTATAAAGGTAATTATCTATTTCTGTGACAGTTTTTTTGGTTTCTGCACTGTCTAGAATTGTCACCGGATTTCCTGTTCTCATCAGGAAATTTCCATACTCTTCCATCTTTTCCAGATCCTGAATTTTTGTCTGGACTTTATCTCTTCTTTTAATGAGTTTTCGATTACCCTGTTCCTCATCAAGAGTCGCTTTGATTTCTTGTAGTTCAGATTGTTTTGTCTCTAATTTTTCACTCACTCTGGCAGAGTCATAAAAAAGCCGGCCAAATCTGTAAATACTAACACCGAGAGATGAATTGGTGAGTGGGATTTTTGTGTTAGGCTCCTGGAAAAATAAATTTTCGACCTCCAAAGGGTCTGCCTTTTTTACTCCTTTAAGTTCATTACTATCAAGGAAATACTCACCATCAGTCAGGTTTTTACTCAATGAGCAAGCATACATGCCCCAAAGGACACAGATAAAAAGTATATATTTGGTGAATTTCAAAATGGCAGAGTCGATCCGAATGCTTAGCAAAAATACAGTTAAGTTTATTAAATCCTTACATCAAAAGAAATTCCGAAATCAGGAGCAAAAGTTCTTTGTGGAAGGTGAAAAGAGTGTTTTAGAAGTCTTAAACTCAGATTTTAAGCTGGAGTTACTTGTTGCTACAGATTCTTTTTTCGAAAAGCATAATAGCATCATTTCTCAATCAGCTGCTCAGGTGATTTTGGTTACCCAAAATCAATTGGAAACCCTAGGTCAATATCAAAGCAATGATAGTGCCTTAGCAGTGGTGCAGATGAAATCAAATAGCCCTTATGATTTTCCTCAAGGTCATTTTGTAGTCGGCCTAGATGATGTGCGTGATCCAGGAAACCTCGGAACCATAATTAGAATTGCTGATTGGTATGGGATCAAAAATTTGGTTTTTTCAGAGCAAACGGCTGATTTCTACAACCCCAAAGTAATTCAATCGAGTATGGGGTCCTTTACCCGTGTCAGCTTTTTCTATGCAGATTTAAAGGATGTTTTCAGCAAATGGAATGTTCCCGTGTATGGTGCATTTTTAGATGGTGAAAATGTGCATCAAATGACAAAGATCAAACATGGAGTAATTTTGATGGGCAATGAATCCAATGGCATATCTAGAGAACTTGAGAATATGGTAACAAACAAGGTGACAATCCCAGGTTTTGGCCAAGCTGAATCCTTGAATGTGGCTATAGCTACTGCCATTATTTGCGATAACTTCAAAAGACTAACCAGCGTATGATTGGAAAATTAGCCAACATACTTAGCAAGGTTGGCATCAATGGGTTTTTATTTGGTTTACTTGCTGCTATTTTCTTTGCTTGGTTGTTTCCCTTTGCTGGGTCAAACCAGTCTCCTGTGCCATGGAAACCGATAATTAATGTTGGAATTGGGTTAGTGTTCTTTTTCTACGGAGTCAAACTCAACCCTTCTGAGCTGAAATCTGGCTTGTCCAATTGGAAACTGCATGTCCTTATCCAAGCGGCTACTTTTTTGCTTTTCCCTTTGCTAGTTCTTCTCTTGTCTTCCTCCATGACTTGGATTGATAAGGATTTCAAAATTGGAATTACCTATTTATCCGTGTTGCCTTCTACTGTTAGTGCTTCAGTAGTGATGGTCTCCATAGCTGGAGGGAATATTCCAGGGGCCATATTCAATGCCAGTATTTCGAGTTTGCTGGGAATAATCATCACCCCAGCATGGATGGGAGTGTTGGCAGGCTCGGCGGATATCCAGATGGAATACCTACCGACACTTCTAGAGCTATCCGTTAAGGTGTTGCTTCCGGTTGTTTTGGGCGTAGTTTCTCATAGTTGGTTGTATCCGAAAATCTCGAAACACATCCGACATTTAAAATACGTAGATCAGACCGTGATCATGATTATCGTGTTTACGACTTTTTCGCAGTCTTTTTCTCAGCAAGTATTTTCTCCGTATAAAATATCCTTATTACTTGAGGTGGGAGCGACGATGCTGGCGTTGTTTTTTCTGGTTTGGTTCTTAATCTACCTTTTGTGTAGGATTTTGGGATTTAGCTGGCAGGATAAGGTTACAGCGCTTTTTTGTGGGTCAAAAAAATCCTTGGTTCAGGGAGTAGTTATTGGTAAAGTGATTTTCCCAGATCCGGCATTATTTGGAATCGTGTTGCTACCCGTAATGCTTTACCACATACAGCAATTAATAGCAGGAAGTATAATTGCCTCTAGAATGGCAAAAAAAGCAGAGTAAAGCTGAAAAATGAAAAGGCTTGGAAATTTTCCAAGCCTTTATTTCTTACCTGTATTTTTTAGCAAGTTCATCTACTAATTCACGGTATTTCCGTTCAGCTTCCTCTTTGGATAAGCCTTTAAAGTTTAGCCATGAATTATACTTGGCGGCAGCTTTGAAGTCAAATCCTCCAGGACGTTCTGTTTCATTGTCACCATCAGTGGCTTGTTTGTACAAGCCGTACAGCTTTAATAATTCTTCGTTACTTGGTTTGGTTGTGAATTTCTTTGTTAATGCTACTGCATCTTCAAAAGTATTAATTGACATTATTTTTTTGTTTGATTAAAGGTGAAAGTCCAAATTTAACACCTGAGGTAATACAATGTTTTTGATATAAAACAAAAAAATGACCAGCTGATTCTAGCTGGTCATTTCTATTTAAGGGGATATGCATCTACGCTTAGCGTTTATTCATGGATACGTAATCACGCTCATTTTCGCCAGTGTAGACTTGTCTTGGACGGCCAATTGGCTCACCATTTTCACGCATTTCTTTCCACTGTGCGATCCAACCTGGAAGTCTTCCTAAGGCAAACATTACGGTGAACATATCGGTAGGAATTCCAAGAGCTCTATAAATGATACCTGAGTAGAAATCTACGTTTGGATAGAGTTGACGATCGATGAAGTATTGATCGTTTAATGCAGCTTGCTCGAGTTCTTTTGCGATATCCAATACTGGATCATTCACGCCTAATTTCTCCAGCACGTCGTCAGCAGCTTTTTTGATGATTTTTGCTCTTGGATCAAAGTTCTTGTAAACTCTGTGTCCAAAGCCCATCAATCTGAACGGATCGTTTTTGTCTTTAGCTTTGTCCAAGTACTTTTTAGCATCTCCGCCATCAGCTTTGATCGCTTCAAGCATTTCAATCACCGATTGGTTAGCTCCGCCATGAAGTGGTCCCCAAAGTGCATTGATACCAGCTGAGATAGAAGCATAGATGCTTGCTTGGGAAGAACCTACAATTCTTACAGTTGAAGTAGAACAGTTTTGCTCGTGATCTGCGTGAAGAATTAAAAGCTTGTCCAATGCTGAAGCAACTACTGGGTCTACGTCATACTTTTCCGCAGGAAGTGCAAACATCATTTTAAGGAAGTTTGAGCAATAGTCCAGAGAATTGTCTGGGTAGTTTACTGGATGACCCATTTCGTTCTTGTAAGCCCAAGCTGCGAAAGTTGGCATCTTAGCTATCAAACGAATAATGCTTAGGTTCACTTCCTCTTCGGTTCTATTAGGATTCAATGAATCTGGGTAGAATGCAGTTAATGCACAAATCATGGAAGAAAGTACTCCCATCGGGTGAGCATTGGAAGGAAAGCCCTCCAGAATCTTCTTAATGTCTTCGTGTACAAGCGTATGATGAGTAATTTCTTTAGAGAAATCCTCGTACTGTGCTTGAGTAGGTAGTTCTCCGTATATCAATAAATAGGAAACTTCAAGGAAAGTTGACTTTTCAGCCAAGTCTTCAATTCTGTAACCTCTATAGCGAAGAATCCCTTCTTCACCATCCAAAAAAGTAATTGCACTTGTGGTTGCTCCTGTGTTTTTGTATCCTGGGTCAAGGGTGATAAGACCTGAGGAAGCTCTAAGTTTTGCGATATCTATCGCAGATTCATTTTCAGTTCCAGTAATTACCGGAAACTCATATTCTTGTCCTTTGAAAGAAAGCTTAGCTGATTCAGACATATAATTATTATTTGGATTGCGTATGTTAAAAAACCTCGTTTTAGGGCCTTAAGATAATAAACTCAGGTTGTTTTTTGGCTTTTGAATGTGTTCAATGGGATAATAATCTTGCGAAAAGTGTTTTTTTTCAAAATATATTATTTTAAATACTGAAGTTTTTACACAAAAACCAAAGTAAATCACTAGATAAACCCCTGACTATTTGTTTTTTGGAATAAAAAAAGCCCCTCAGGGCTAATTTTATGCACAAAAATGCTCAAATACTTCCACTAGGTGGTCGCCGATCATTTTTGCATTTCTACCTTCAATGTGGTGACGCTCGATGAAATGTACCAGTTCTCCATCTTTAAACAGCGCCATAGCTGGAGAAGATGGAGGATAAGGAAGACATAGCTCTCTTAATTTCTCAACAGCATCTCTATCATTGCCTGCAAATACTGTGGCAAGTGTAGTAGGTTTTACTGATGCATTTTCTACTGCGTAAGTAACGCCTGGTCTAGCAGCTCCTGCCGCGCAACCGCAAACTGAATTCACTACAACTAGGGTAGTGCCTTTATGGTCTGGACCAAGATGCGTTGCAACTTGCTCAGCTGTTCTGAACTCTTCAAATCCTACGTTGGAAAGTTCCGCTCTCATTGGAGCGATCAATTCTTCTGGATACATATTTTTACCGTTTTAAAGTTCTTATTTAGAGAAAACCCAATTCAAGTTTGGCTGCTTCAGACATCATATCCTGTGAATAAGGTGGATCAAATGTCAATTCAATTTCCACATTATTGATTCCCTGAATCTGCTGGATTTTATCCTTGATCTCTGAAGGAATAAATTCCGCTGAAGGACAATTAGGTGATGTCAGTGTCATCAAAACATACACGTTGTTTACAGGATAAACAGTGATTTCATAGATTAAGCCTAAGTCATATACGTCCACAGGAATTTCTGGATCATAGACCAGTTTAATGGCTTGGATGACCTTTTCCTTTAGATTTTCAACTTGTCCTACTGATGTTTCTGTTTTGCTTTCTGTCGACATATTATCAGGCATTTTGCTTGGTTTGAAAAGCCAAGGCATATAATTTAATTTGCTTGATCATAGAAGCAAAGCCATTTGACCTCTGACTTCCGATGATTGAGCCCATTCCGATTCTCTCTACGAAATCAAGTTTTGCATTAATAATTTCCTCTGGCCTTCTATTATTTAAGACTCTTAATAAAAGCGAGATTAATCCCTTTGTAATATCTGTGTTGGAATCTGCTTGGAAATGAACTTTAGAATCTTCTTTATCAGCGATCAACCAAACTTTCGATTGACAACCTTTGATTGTATTCTCTTCTATTCTTTCACTTTCAGGGAAATCTTCCAAGCTTCCGCCTAATTCCATGATGTAATAAATGGTGGATTCTTTGTCATCTCCTAGGATTTCAAATTCCGAAACTATCTCATCTTGAATTTCCTGAATACTGCTCATTTATTTTTTATTCTGGCGATTCGGCTTACGCTTTCTGCCAATTTATCTATTTCTGATTTCGAGTTGTAAACAGCAAAGGAGGCTCTCACAGTTCCTTCCAAACCAAATCTTTTCATTAATGGTTGAGTACAATGGTGACCCGTTCTGACGGCAATACCATTGGCATCTAGCATCATCCCCACGTCGTAAGGATGCATCGCATTAATGTTGAATGAAAGTACACTGACTTTATCTTTTGCTGTTCCTACGGGTATAAAACCCTTGATTTGGGTTAGTTGTTCGTTAGCGTAGGTAAGCAACTCATCCTCATGGGCTTTGATTGCATTTTTCCCTATTTCATTGATGAAGTCAATCGCTGCTTTGAAAGCGATCACATCTCCAATATTGGGTGTGCCTGCTTCAAATTTGAAAGGAATTTCATTATAGGTAGTCTTTTCAAAGGTCACCTCTTTGATCATTTCTCCACCACCTTGATAAGGAGGCATGGTTTCAAATACTTCTCTTTTCCCATACAAACAACCCAGTCCTGTAGGGCCATATAGTTTGTGGGCTGAGAAAGCAAAGAAATCACAATCCAACGCCTGCACATCGATTTGCAAATGACTGGAACTTTGCGCTCCATCCAAAAGAATCTTTGCGCCCACTGCATGTGCTGCATCAATTACTTGTTTGACTGGATTGATGGTTCCAAGTGCATTAGATGCGTGAACTATGCTGACCAATTTGGTTTTAGGAGAAAGTAACTTTTCGAATTCTTCGAAAAGAATCTCTCCAGCCTCGTTGATCGGAATTATCTTTAGAATAGCGCCTTTCTCCTCGCAGAGCATTTGCCAAGGCACAATGTTGGAGTGATGCTCCAGTGTAGAAATGATGATTTCGTCACCTTTTTCCACGAATTTTCTCCCATATGTTGAAGCCACCAAGTTGATGCCTTCTGTAGTCCCTTTGGTGAAAATCACCTCTGCAGCTTCACGTGCATTTATGAATTGCTGAATAGCTTCTCGGGTTTCTTCGAAATACCGAGTTGCTCGATCAGCTAGCGCATGAGCGCCGCGATGAATATTGGAATTGTCTTTCTCGTAGTAATTAGTCAGCGCATCAAGTACAGCTTGAGGCTTTTGGGTCGTAGCGGCATTGTCAAAATAGACCAAAGGTTTGCCATGCACTTCTTGATGAAGTACAGGGAACAAACCTCTGATTTTTTCTATGTCTAATCCCATTTCTTAGAAGTTACTTCCTAAGCGTTCCTGAACTTTTGCGATGCAATATTCACGGAAGCTTTCATCCGTAATATGTTCTAACACTTCTCCTGCAAAAGCATATAGCAATAAGCCTTTCGCTTGATCTTTGGCGATTCCTCTTGCTTGCAAATAGAATAATGCTTCTTCGTCCAGCTGACCAGTAGTACAACCGTGAGAACATTTCACATCATCTGCCCAGATTTCAAGTTGCGGTTTGGTATTGACCACAGCATCTTCCGAAAGAAGAATGTTGTTGTTTTGCTGGAAGGCGTTGGTTTTCTGCGCGTCTTGTCTTACGAAGATTTTTCCGTTGAAAACTCCTCTTGAGCTATCGGCTAAAATTCCTTTATAAAGCTCATTTGATTCGGCATGCGCAACAGTATGGTCTACATTGGTGTGATTATCCACGTGAGTTTTGCCATTCAGCAAATACAGCCCGTACATATTTCCTTCAGAATTACTTCCAAGGATATTCAGGCTCAGGTTGTTTCTCACCATTTCCCCGGATAGAGAAACATTCACTGAGGTGAATCTTCCGTCTTTCTGAATATCAGTTTCGATATTGCTGACCTCTATCGCGTTTTTGCCTTCATTTTGCAACTTGTAATATCGGATCTGAGTGTTAACGCCTCCTTTGACCTCTACGACTTTGTTTACAAAGTAGGATGCGTCACTAAAGTTCACACTGTGATTGATGAAAGTTACTTCTGCGAAATCACCTGCTTCGATCCAAACTCTTGGTTGAATAACTTGACCAGCATTTGCTTGGAAGAAATTCAAGAATAAAATAGGCTTCTGAATCTGAGCTTTCTTGGGCACGGAGATAAAAATTCCTCCGTCGAAAGAACTTTGATTCAAAGCACAAAATGGATCTTTCTCTGGCTTGGCAATACTTCCAAGAGCTGTGTTTGCTTTGTCAGAAAGTGGTGAAATCTCCACTCCATCAACAGTAGATGAAAGTTCAGGCTGGAAATGTCCGTTGGCAAATACCAACACATCACCTGCGTATCCTTCAAATACATGCTCTTTCACCTGCGCTGCAGTTACTTCAAAAGCTCCTGCTGCCGCAAAGTTTTGAATACTTTGCTCGATCTTTTTGGTGATCGCCGTGAATTTATACTCTTCTGATTTATTGGTAGGGAATCCTTGGGCTTGGAAAGCTTCCTTTCCAGTAGCACGAACTTGCTCAAATCCAGTTCCTGCATTTGCCAATAATTCCACAAGTATATCTTGCTTAATAAGCGTACTCATGAGTGATGTTTTAGGATGAAAATCAAACGGTCGCCTTGGAGTCAACTTCTTCTTTGATCCAGTCGTATCCTTTTTCTTCTAGCTCTAGTGCAAGCTCTTTGGTGCCTGATTTTACAATTTGTCCATTGTATAGAACATGTACAAAATCAGGAACTATGTAATCCAATAGTCTTTGGTAGTGAGTAACCACGATCGTTGCGTTGTCTTTTGATTTCAACTGATTCACTCCGTTTGAAACGATACGAAGCGCATCGATATCTAGTCCAGAATCTGTTTCATCCAAAATAGAAAGGGTAGGAGCGAGCATCGCCATTTGGAAGATCTCGTTTCTTTTCTTTTCTCCACCAGAGAAACCTTCGTTCAAAGCTCTGCTTAAAAGCTTCTGATCCATTTCTACCAGTTTCATTTTTTCTTTCATCAAAGTCAAGAACTTCACCGCGTCAAGGGCTTCTTCTCCACGGTATTCTCTCACTTGATTTACTGCAGTTCTCAGGAAGTTAGTCGAGCTAACGCCTGGTATTTCCACAGGGTATTGGAATGCAAGAAAAACACCTTCTCTTGCTCTATCTTCTGGAGAAAGGTCAAGCAAATCTTTTCCTTTGAAAGAAACTTCTCCTGCAGTCACTTCATATTCTTCTCTACCTGCCAAAACTGAGGCAAGAGTAGATTTACCCGAACCGTTTGGTCCCATGATCGCATGAACTTCTCCTGCTTTCACTTCTAAGTTGATACCTCTTAGGATTGGAGTCCCTTCGATAGAGGCGTGCAAATTCTTTATAGTTAACATAATTTTAAATTTGACATTTGATATTTGAAATTGGGGCAACCTTATTTTTAGATTTTAAACTTGTTTCCCCTTATCTCACTGTCCTTTAAATATTTTATAAAGCCAGAAAAAGACTTGCTGATTTCGAGACTTTTTTCACTAGTTACATTAAGTGTTTCTTCTGTGATATATGATCTGTCAAAAGCTCTGTAAAGTTGAGATCTTGACTCTCCTGATAAAGCTTTAGCAATGCTTAAGAATTGAATAAATTCCCTATTTCCTTCTCGCTCAAAGCCTTCAGCTATATTATCCATGATAGAACCTGAAGATGAATTGATTTGATTTTTCAGACTGAAATCATTCTTAAAACCTTCCAGTTGGGTTAGGTCAAAGATATCCTTGCAATATTCTCTCGCCTTGTTCCAGATGTCTAAATCTTCAAAACGAGTGATGGTTGCCATAATTTCAAATCAGAAATTTCTAATCTCAAATTCCATTAACCAACCGATCCTTCTAACGTAAGTGCCAACAACTTCTGCGCTTCCACAGCAAACTCCATCGGCAACTGGTTCAACACCTCTTTTGCGTAACCATTAACGATCAAAGCAACAGCGTCTTCTGTCGCAATACCTCTTTGGTTACAATAGAACAACTGATCTTCACCGATCTTTGAAGTAGTCGCCTCATGCTCTACTTTCGCTGTAGGGTTGTTTATATCGATGTAGGGGAAAGTATGTGCCCCACAGCGATCACCCATCAATAGGGAATCACACTGAGAGAAGTTACGCGCATTAGAAGCACGCTTCATCACCTGCACTTGACCTCTGTATGAGTTTTGGGATTTTCCTGCGGAAATACCTTTGGAAACGATTCTTGATTTGGTGTTTTTACCAATGTGAATCATTTTTGTTCCCGTATCTGCTTGTTGGTAATTATTAGTAACCGCCACAGAATAGAACTCACCAATTGAATTATCCCCTTTAAGGATACAAGAAGGGTATTTCCAAGTCACAGCTGACCCTGTTTCTACCTGTGTCCAAGAGATTTTGGAGAAGTCACCAGCGCAGATTCCTCGCTTGGTTACGAAATTGTAAATCCCGCCTTTTCCTTCTTTATCACCTGGAAACCAGTTCTGAACAGTTGAATATTTGACTTCTGCATGAGCTCCAGCGTAGATTTCTACCACTGCTGCGTGCAATTGATTCTCATCCCTTTGGGGAGCAGTACATCCTTCTAGGTAGGAAACGTATGATTCGTCTTCAGCTACGATCAGTGTTCTCTCGAACTGACCTGTGTTTGCCGCGTTGATTCTGAAATAAGTGGAAAGCTCCATTGGGCAACGAACACCTTTTGGAATAAAGCAGAAGGATCCATCTGAGAAAACAGCTGAGTTAAGCGCTGCATAATAGTTGTCGGTCATAGGTACAACCGACCCCAAATATTTCTTTACCAATTCTGGGTGCTCTTTTACTGCTTCGCTGAAAGAACAGAAAACAATTCCCAACTTGGATAAAGTCCCTTTGAATGTAGTAGCAACAGAAACTGAGTCCAGAACTGCATCTACTGCAATTCCCTGAAGTTTCTTTTGTTCGTTTAAATTGATTCCTAATCTCTTATAGATATCTAACAATTCAGGATCTACTTCGTCCAAACTCTTTGGCTTATTAGTCTGTTTTGGTGCAGAGTAGTATTTAAGTGCCTGTAAGTCTATTTTTGGGTAGTGAACATTTGCCCACTTAGGCTCTGACATGGCCTCCCATGTTTTGAACGCTTTCAATCTCCAATCAAGAAGCCATTGTGGCTCTTCTTTCTTGGCAGATATCCATCGAATAGTTTCTTCAGTTAAACCCACAGGAGCCTCATCGGCTTCATAGTTTACTGACCATCCGTGTTCGTATTCTTTTGATGTTAGTTCTTCTAAAATTTGATTGTCTTTGCTCATTGTTGCTGAGTTATTTAGACTAATTACATTTTAACGGCGAAGGTACAACATATAATGAAAATAATATGTTTTTACTCATTGGATAATTCTATCAAGTATACATACGTTCGATAGAAAATGCCCTCAATGTCCTTTCTATACCGTCTTTACAAAAAAAAAGTATTGAAGGTTCAATACTTTTCGTTTTATATGCATTTGCCTAAATCTTTTATTTAGATTTAATCTTAATTGGCTTATTTTTCTTTGTCAAAAAACTGTATAGGTCTGTTTATGGATTCTTCCAAAACAATTAAAGTCTCTGTTCTGTCGATTCCTTCCACCTTTTGGATATTGTCAAGTACATATCTGAGGTGATTGGTGTCTCTGCATATGATCTTTGCGAAAATCGAATAATTTCCTGTCGTGTAATAAGCACTTACTACTTCGGAAATTGTTTTGAGTTTTTCGATTACTGTATCATATAAGGAGCTTTTTTCAAGATAGATTCCTAAAAATGCGGAAATGTCATATCCCAGTTTAGAGAAATCAATATTTAAAGTCGCACTTTTCACGATACCCATATCTTCAAGTTTCTTCATTCGAACATGAACTGTTCCTGAGGATACAAAGACTTTTTTTGCGATTTCCGTATATGGAGTTTTCGCATCTTCATTCAGAAGAGAAATGATCTTCAAGTCTATGTTATCGATATCTAAAATTTTGTCCATTTTTACCGAGTGATTTTGGATGATTGTTAATAAATCTGCCTGTAAATTAGAGATTGTTCAAAATATAGCAAAATTTTTTTTTCAATTTGTAATTAAAAGTAAAATCTACTTACTTTGGACTCGATATAAATGTTCAATTGAATATTTTGTTCATAGAGTAAAAAGTCGAATTAAAATTTGAGATCATTTGCATTTCCAAATTTTAGTTAATTTTCTTCTGAAACTTTTAATCTCTAAAGTTATATTTGGGTTTATATTCTGAAAAGGGTCTTGCTTTTGGCAAGACTTTTTTGTTTTCTTTTGAAAATTTATAATGCATAAAATTGTATTTGAAAATTTAAATACTGTATTTTTGCTTTCATACTTCTATCACATCAATATGGGCTCTTTACGAGTATTAAGTAATTTATTCATTATCCTTTTTTTGTGCACGCCGCTAGCCGGTAATGCATTGGTTGCGCAGGTATCCAATGAATACGCTTTCACGGAGCATGGTTTTGTAGAGTATAATAAGCTGAAATTAAGAAGTGTAGAGACAGTTTCCAGCTCTGAAGAAACTTCGTACCCATCAGATTTAATTTTTTCTCAACTTACTGCCGTCGAAAATAACTTAGCCAATAACCTCAACTCACACTGGGTTTGGTCTGAAAGTACACTTAATATCATAGATAGTTTTTCTCCTTTTTTATTTCGAACAAAAAAATCTGCGGCTGTTGAAGAGGTGAAAATTTTGCTTCAAGTAAATTCTATAGGAAAATTAATTGGCTTTGAAGTACAAGGTGATGTTGACAAGGGTTTAAAAGAACGTATTGACTATGTGCTTAGAAAATTGCCTGATTGTAAGCCAGTCCCCGGTTTTGAGACCTATGGATTAGAAACATTTGAGTTAATTATCCAAAAGTAGTGAGCTGGTTTTTCCAGCTTTTTTTTTAAGCGGTTAGTGAATAGAATATGTGCAATTTATTTTTGAAGGGTACCTGTTAACTGATTTTTCAAAGAGTTTATTTGAAAATGCTTTTTTTAGGTTCTTGTTACTATTCTAACTGCTAATCTACTTTACTATGAAATTTCACAAAATAGGAGCTGTGCTTGTTGTACTGCTCCTAGGATCGCAAATTCTTTTTGCCCAACAGAAAAGACCACTGACCCATGCAGATTATGATGGTTGGGAAAGAATGGCTTCTGAAAAAATCACTAAAAACGGGAAATGGGTAGGCTATCAAATTTCCCCTCAGGACGGAGATGGAAGATTGGAGATTTTATCCTTTAAAGACCCAAATCAGCGTCAGGTTATCCCTAGAGCTTCTTCTTTTGACTTTTCTGCAGATGATTTGTATGCTGTAGGACGAATAGTTCCTGAGACAGATTCGGTTTATGTATTGAAATTGAAAAAGACTAAGAAGGAAGATATGCCTTCTGATAGCCTCTTCATTTACAATATGGCTGAAGATAAAATGGAAAAGCTTCCACGTGTAAAATCATTTGCTCTCCCTGAGGAAGCAGGAACCTGGATTGCTATTCATTTTGAAAAGGAGAAAAAAGAGAAAGCAAAAGAGGATAAGGATGTTGAAGCTGATTCTACTGCCAAAGCTGAAAAACCTAAAAAAACTGACGGAACCTTACTTAAAGTGAGAAAATTGGACGGAACGTTGAGCTATGATTTTGAACGGGTAAAGTCCTACAGCTTCTCCAAGAATGGTGATTTCCTTCAATATGTCTTGGCTGAGGAAGATACCTTAGACAACGCGGCTATATACCTGCTTAACCTTACCAGTGGAGAAAGCAAACTGATTTCTGAAGGCATGACTTCGTATTCTGAGGTTACATTTTCCCCTGAAGCGAAATACCTCGCGTATCTAGCTACTGACGATTCTGCCAAGGCCAAGAAACCGTATCATTCTGTTTTTCTAGTTGAGACTAACAAGGGTGAGCCAAAGGAAATCGCAACCAAAGATTCTGAGGGCATTTTAAGTAATGGGAGAATCAGCGAAAATGGCAATCTTAAATTTTCTGAGAATGAAGAACGACTGTTTTTTGGTGTAGCTCCGGATTATGTGGATTACAGCTACGAAAGTGATACCACAATTTTAGATGAAGATAGAGTAAGTCTGGATATTTGGGCATGGCAAGATTCGGAGATTCAACCCATGCAACTCAAAAATAAAGGGAGAGAAGAGCGATTTTCCTATCTAGCAGCGATAGATCTGAACACAGATAAAATTACGCAGCTAGCAGATTTGGATGTGAAAAATGTGAGCTTGGAATCAAAAGTGGAACGTGATTTTGGCTTAGCTTATTCGGATGATCCATATCGAATCAATTACAGTTGGGATATTCAGATTGGTAGAGATTTGTACTTGATAGATTTTACCGATGGTTCAAGGACCTTGATCGAAAAAGATGCTTCAGGGTTTCCATCCATTTCTCCAGAGGGCAAGTATGTCTACTGGTATGATGGACGTGATAGTAGCTGGGTAGCTTATGATGTTGCACAGAAAGCTAAAATAAACCTCACCAAAGAACTTTCTGAGGTGTTTTATGAAGAATTGCATGACTCTCCATCACTTCCTGGAAGCTATGGAAATGCAGGTTGGTTAGCTGGTGATGAGGCGTTTCTGGTCTATGATAGATTCGATATTTGGAAAATTGATCCTAAAAACCCATCTGCTGCTGTCAACCTGACTCAAGGAGAAGGAAGAAAGGCTTCAATTGTTTTTAGAAGACAGGATTTGGACCGGGAAGAGCGAAGTATTGATCCTAAAGGACAATTGCTGCTTACAGCATTCAATGAAGTAACAAAGGATGCAGGTTATTTCACTGGTACTTTTGATGGAAAATCAGCTCCAAAAAAGTTGATTATGACTGCAAATCGTTATTCAGGGTTGAGCAAAGCAAAGGAGAGTTCAGAGCTTATTTTAAACAAATCCACCTACCAAGAGAATCCTGATCTTTACCTAACCGATCTAAGTTTCAAGAATCTTAAAAAGGTATCCAACCTCAATCCTCAGCAAGCCAATGTGAATTGGGGTTCTGTGGAATTAGTGGATTATTTGAGCAGTGAAGGTGATCCATTACAAGGCTTACTGTTCAAGCCAGAGAATTTTGATGCTTCAAAGAAATACCCAATGATGGTCTATTTCTACGAGCGAAATAGTGATGGATTGCACAATTACAGAGCTCCCGCACCAAGTGCATCCACGATTAATATCCCATATTTTGTAAGTAACGACTACTTGGTATTTGTACCAGATATCAAATATGAGTTGGGACTGCCAGGGCCAAGTGCCTATAGCTGTATTATTCCAGGTGTTCAATCCATTGTTGCAAAAGGCTTTGTAGATGCTAAAAATATGGCGATTCAGGGGCAGAGCTGGGGTGGATATCAAGTGGCTTACCTGATCACTCAAACCGACATGTTTAAAGCTGCAGGTGCTGGTGCGCCAGTGGTGAATATGACTTCGGCCTATGGAGGGATTCGATGGGGAACAGGCATGAGTCGCATGTTCCAGTACGAGCAAACTCAATCCAGAATAGGAGGTACTCTGTGGGAAAAGCCAGTTTACTATTTGGAGAATTCTCCCTTGTTCTTTATGGATCGTGTGAAAACTCCCGTATTAATAATGCACAATGACGAAGATGGATCAGTGCCTTGGTATCAGGGAATCGAAATGTTTATGGCGTTGAAAAGATTGCATCAACCAGCTTGGCTTCTTCAGTACAATGGAGAAGATCATAACCTTGTTCAACGCAAAAATAGAAAAGACCTTTCGGTAAGACTCAGTCAGTTCTTTGACCACTACCTAAAGGGAGCTCCTGCACCACTTTGGATGTCAGAGGGTCTGCCTGCTGTTCAGAAAGGGAAGACGCTTAAATATGAGTTAGAGGATTAAGTAAAAAAGCCCTGAATCATAACGATTCAGGGCTTTTTTAAAAGAAATTGGAGATACTTAATCTACAAATTCATAGCTAAACTCTAGTTCAAAATCATATTTTGCTACTGATCTTAAATTAAGAAATACCTTACCTGCAGTCTGTTCTTCATTTAATTCCATCTTTTGTGAACCACTTTGTAAATATGAATTTGCAGGTTCTGTGTTATTAGTGTTGTCAACTAGTATAATAACGGGAAGTCCAAAATCAAAGCTATTTCCGCCAAATGCAATTTTTGGAGTGGAGATCTCAAATGGCTCTCCTGATGTACTCAGCTCAGAAGCTATTTTGTCCTGGTCTACACTAATCCAGCCTGATGGTTTTTCTTGTTGTATTCCAAAATATAAATCCCCATTGGAATACCCATCTCTCGGGATTGCGGTTATTTTAGTGATGAAATAGGCACCGATTTTCACCTCTTTGCTAACGGTGTTTTTTACTTTGTTGAGCGAGGTAGTAGTTAAGCTTACTGTATAAGTGCCTGGCTCCTCGTAAATAGGAAATGGAGTTTTCTCATTTGAAGTCTTTCCATTGCCAAAATCCCAGAAATAAGCATAGGCACTATCTGGTATAGCTTCAAATTGTATTGGGACAAAGGCTAAAGTTTTGTCGGATTTTACTTCAAAATTTGCTTCAATTACTGGGAACTCTTCTTCTGAAGAACATCCACAACATGCTAATAGAATTAGCAAAACACTTAAGTGGTTTAGTTTCATTCGATGTAAGTGTATTTGGAGAAAATAGTTGACCTAAATCTAACTATTTTCGGCAATTCTAACCATCAGTCCAACTATTTCATTAAACTAATTTCGCCGTGATTAAACCGCTACTGCAGCCTTTATGTGTGGGTGCGGATCATAGTTTACCAATTCAAAATCTTCGTATTTGAATTCAAAAATATCCTTGATCTCTGGGTTTATTTTCATTGTAGGAAGCTCTCTGATTTCTCGGCTCAGCTGTAATTCTGCCTGCTCCAAATGATTGGAATACAAATGCGCATCTCCAAAAGTGTGAATGAAATCACCTGCTTGCAGTCCGCAAACCTGGGCCACCATCATGGTGAACAAGGCATAGGAAGCAATATTAAAAGGTACTCCTAGGAAAACGTCTGCACTTCGCTGGTATAGCTGACAACTCAATTTACCATCCGCTACATAGAACTGAAATATTGTGTGACAGGGTGGCAAGGCCATATTATCTACATCTGCCACATTCCATGCACTGACGATGTGTCGTCGACTGTCCGGCTTGGTTTTGATTTGATGGATTAAATTTTTGATTTGATCGATTTCACCACCTTTTCCATCCGGCCAATGTCTCCACTGATAGCCATAAACTGGTCCTAAATCACCATTTTCATCAGCCCATTCGTTCCAAATGGATACTTTGTTATCGTTGAGGTATTTGATATTAGAATCACCTTTGAGAAACCAAAGCAACTCAATAATGATCGATCGTAGGTGAAGCTTTTTGGTAGTGACAACAGGGAAACCCTTAGATAAATCAAAACGCATCTGATGGCCAAAAATACTTCTAGTTCCAGTTCCGGTTCTATCACCTTTTACAGCTCCTTCATCAAGGATTTTTCGCATCAAATCGTGGTATTGCTTCATCTTCTAATTTGGATTTTCAAGTTTCGGCAAGTTAATCAGTTCAGATAATAAATGGAATTGAATTAACACAAAGCACCGTCAAACTTGTTATACTTGATATGGCAAATTGCTTTCAAAGCCTGTTTCATTTGTAAATGTTCCAAAAATCTACCGCTTATTCTTTTCTCGCTCTAGCTGTTATACTCAGCGTATTACTCCTAGTTTTTCGGCCTACGCCTCAATTCAATTATGATTTTGAGACATTCTTTCCTCAGAATGACGAAGATTTAGATTTCTATGAAAACTTTAAAAGTCAATTTGAAAATGATAATGATTACCTGCTGATTGCCTTAAGTAATTCCGATGGTGAGCTATTTAAGCCGGACTTTCTGGAAAAGGCCAATACCATTCAATCCGAAATTCAAAAATTGGAGAAAGTGGATACGGTCATTTCTATTCTTAATTTGAAGCAACCAGTAATCGGTGTTTTTGGATTGACCTATAGAAAAGTTCTGGATTGGTCTGATGAAAAACCATTGGAGACAACTTCATCGAATTTGGAGCAATATCGTTCTCAATTGATCTCTAAGGATGGAAATTCACTTCTCTTATTGATTAAGAATGAACAAAATATATCCAAGGTTGATGGAGATGAGCTATATGCTTCAATCAAAGACCTGTTTATTCAGTTTAACACTGAGCCGTACGCCATAGCCGGTAAAATCCAGATGCAAGGTGACTTTATCAAGCTAATGCAAAACGAGTTCGGACTATTTTTTGGTTGCTCGATTTTACTGATGTTATTCTTACTAATTATTATTTTTCGTTCTTGGTGGGGCGTAGTTATACCTCTTTTGGTACTGATTATTGGAGTTGCTTGGGCTTTTGGTTTGCTGCTTTATTTAGGAAAAACATTAGATGTCATGTCTGTGATGCAGCCAACTATTTTTATGATCGTTGGATTAAGTGCGTTGATTCATTTTTTTACTCATTTAACTAAAAAACTTAAGACTGGAGCAAATAAGCAACTAGCTATTACTGAAGTTTATAAGGAACTATTGATCCCTGTTTGGTTGACAGTATTAACCACCTCTTTAGGGTTTATTTCTCTTTATTTTACCTCAATTCCAGCACTTCAGGATTTTGGCTGGACTACTGGGCTGGGAGTTCTAGTCATATTTTTCTCAGTAATACTCATTTCGCCTGGGCTGCTTTTTCTGATCCCTATTTCCAATACTTATTCAGTTCCGAAGGTAGAAAAACCCAGGGTTTTGCACAGCTTATTCTCTTGGCAACTGAAGCAGCGAAAATGGATCTGTTTATCATTTTTAGCAATCACATTCCTATCCATTTTTCTTGGTTCAAAACTGGAGATAAACGGATACCTACTTGACAACTTACCTGTGGATCACCCTATTCAAAAGGATTTTGAATACTTCGATGAGCAATATGGAGGTTCGAATCCTTTAGAGATTTTTATTACAACTGGTGGAAATGCAAATTCTTTGCTGGACTTGAAGGTTTTAAAAGAAATAGAAAAAGTTGACTCTAAAATTCATGAGCTATTTGGAGAAGGTAAGACCATTTCGCCCTTAACACTGATCAAATCTATCAATCAGGCGCAGAATCAAGGAGATCCAAAAGCATTTGTACTGCCATCTGTCGGACAACGTCAGCGAATGAATCGATGGCTTGACAAAGCTTTGGAGTCAAACGGGAGTGAAGTAATTAGCGAGGATAGAAAATCTGGGCGAATCAGTTCCCGGGCTCCAGATCTTGGGTCGCTAAAAATGACTGAACTTCGAGCTGAGTTAATTGAATTTGTAGAAAAAGAAATTGATCCGGAGTTACTAAAAGTTCGATGGACGGGCACAGCTTATTTGATTGATAAAGGGCATAAGTCAGTGACTACGCAAATGGGCAAAGGCCTTGGTGTTGCTTTCCTCTTGGTAGGGGTAATTGTCGGTTTTTTGTTTCGATCCTGGCGAATATCATTCCTGCTATTGATTCCAAATTTAATTCCGCTTATCTGTATGCTTGGGTTAATGTATTTGTTGGGTATTGAATTTAAATTGACAACAGCCATACTTTTTACGGTCGCTTTTGGGATAGCTGTGGATGACAGCATCCATTTTATGAGCAGGCTAAAGCATGAGCTTAACTTGGGGAAAAACCTGATTTATGCGTTGAAGCGCACCTATTTGGAAGCTGGAAAGGCATTGGTTTTGACTACTTTAGTTTTGACAGCAGGATTTGGTTTGTTGATTTTCAGCCAGTTTGGCGTAACACACTTTACAGGTTTGTTGATTTCTGCTTCGATGATTTTTGCACTTTTGGCCGATTTGTTACTTCTACCACTTTTGCTTTTACCCTTGAAGAAAATGTGGGAGAAAAAATTCAATGAAACCTAAGAGTTACATGATCACTCAAAGCTGTCCCATGAGAATGTGGCTGTGACAGGGTAATGATCGGAATAATCTACCTCTCGGTGAGTTTTGAATTGAACAGCTTGAAGCGAGGGGCTTGAAAAAATATGATCAATTCGTAGAAAGAAAAGTATACGGTTATAAGTGAAGCCAAATCCTGTCCCTGCCTTTTCGAAGGCATTCTCGTAATTTTCGCTCAACTTAAAATAGGTATAGGAATAAGGTATTTCATTTAAATCACCCATCAAGATCAATGGATGTGGACTATTATCCATATGCTCCAATAGTACTTTAAGCTGCTTGCTTCGAGCCAAACTGCCGCGTTGAAGCTTTCCTAAGGTTTGTCTGTAGTTTTCCTTGACTCCTTCTATATTTTCCAAGCCATCCGAGTCGATACGCATAGATTCCAGATGTGCATTGTAAATACGAATTGTGTCACTATTGACCATAATATCTGCGAAAATAGCCCCGTTTGTACCTTGAGCATCAAAGACTTTTCCATCATTGATGATTGGGTATTTTGAGAAAATAGCCAATCCGTTAGACCTCTTAGTTGGGTTTCCGTCAGTGATATGATAGGAAACTTTATAATTAGAGTTCTTGCCAAGAATTTTTACCGCATCTCGGGAAGGAGTGGTATTATCCTGATAAAACTCCTGAAATACCTTTACATCAGCCTCTTGATCCTGTAGCCAGGTGAAAACATTTGCATCTGCAGTCCCTTCACTTTTGGATTTATAGTAAAACATGTGGGCATTGTAAGTGAGTACTTTTAGTCCATCAACACGCTCGTTTTTTGGGTGAATCTGGAAAGTGGCTAGGAAAAATTTATAACCAAGAATTAGCGCAAGTAGAGGCAAAAAAGCTAGTTTTCTCCATGACAAAATGAGTATTACTACCAGAAATAGATTCAGAAGTAAAAAAACAGGAATGAAGAACGGCAAAAGACCGACGTATTTGAAATACTCCGGAGAGATAAATACGCTGGCAAATAATACTAAAGTAACGGCAAAAATTAGCCAGGTAATGACTTTCATGAATTGAAATTAAACTGGCAATAAAGTAAGCAATAAATCATGATCCTACTAAAGCGATTTGTGTTTTAACCTTATTCACAATCTTCGATCCAAATGAAAATTGATTCTCAGAAATTATCTAACTAATTTGTAAAGGTAGAGTATTTGATTCTCCCGCAAATGAATGTTACGCAATTGATGAAAGAGAGGCTTGAATTTTGCTGCTTTGCCAAATATTAGTTATTTCGATAGAAAATTACCCACAATGAAATCGAGCATGATGAAGGTCGCTACGCCCATAAATGGTGATTTTCCAAACGAGATTTCTCCCGATATTCAAAAACAAAAAATAAACAGATGAAAACGTACCAACCTATCTTAGCGGCTGCATTTATAGCGATAGTTTTTGCTTCGTGTAGTGAACCAAAGACAACTGAATCTTCAGAGTCAGAAGTAGCTGAAGAGGCCATGGAAGCTGCTACAGCAGAAGACGCCAGACCTAGTCCCTTGATGGTGAAAGAAGGTCAAATTTCCGGAAAGGCATTCAAAGTACAGTATGGTTCTCCAGCTGTGAAAGGCAGGGAATTGTGGGGTGATTTGGTGCCGTATAATGTAGTTTGGAGAACAGGAGCAAATGAAGCGTCCTATGTTGACTTAGCTGAAGACATGACTGTAGAGGGCAAAAAGCTAGCCGCAGGTAAATATTCATTATTCACTATTCCAAAAGAAACTGGACCTTGGACAGTTATTTTTAATTCGGATTGGGATCTAGAACATGGACATTTTCAATATGATGAAAAGAATGACGTGCTCAGAGTTGATGTTAATCCTGTTTGGGAAGACTCAAACGAAGAGTCACTTTCCATGGAAATCGAAAACCCAGGAATTGTTATTCGCTGGGAAAAACTTAAGCTGCCAATTACAATTAATTAAGGAATTTCAATCCATAGAAAAGCCCTCAATATTGAATTGAGGGCTTTTTTGTTAGGTAAATATCAAAAGGGTAAATGGATATGTGTTTTAATATTAGGTTTAGGGTAAATTCGTCACCTCACATAGATATCATTAGATGAAGTACATAGGTTTTTTTGTGGTTTTAGCATTGACAATCGCACTTGGAGTAGCTGTTTCCACACCATTTGGAGCGATTCCTCCTTTAGCTCCTTTGCTTGATCCAAATCATGGGTTCTGGCAAAATTCAATTTCTGAAGATGAATTGGCCCAAGATGAACTGCGACTCGATAATCTAAGCAGTGAGGTGCAAGTGGTTTACGATGAGAATCTGATTCCACACATTTTTGCTAATAATGAAGCTGACCTGTATAGAGCTCAAGGTTACATTACTGCCAAGCACAGACTTTGGCAAATGGAATTCCAGACCATGGCTGCTGCCGGCAGAATCTCCGAAATAATAGTAGGCCCATTAGCTTTGGATCTTGATAGAATGACTAGACGAAAAGGCTTGGCGTATGGAGCGGAAAAAGGAATAAAATTCGCACAAGAAACCGACCCTGAGACTTATGCCTTGTTAGAAGCTTATGCTGACGGAGTAAATCAGTATATCGATCAGCTTGAGGATGCACAATTACCGATAGAATATAAAATCTTAAACTACAGACCAGAACCCTGGTCGGCATTTAAGTCCATTCTTTTACTGAAATACATGACCGATATGTTGGTTGGTGATCGGGATCTGGAGTATTCGAATTTGAGAAAAATTCTAGGTGAGGTGATGTTGGATAAATTATATCCAGAATATCCAATTGGAGTAGAACCCATCATTGAAGCAGGACATAAGTGGGATTTCAATCCTCTTGAAGTCACTCGACCAGATAGTATTAATTACCCTGATGATCAGCTAGTCATAGATCCCCTACCTCAACCAGCCGATGGGACAGGCTCCAATAACTGGGCTGTATCCGGATCGAAAACGAAAAACGGGAATCCAATTTTGGCCAATGATCCGCACCTGAGCTTGAACCTGCCCTCACTTTGGTACTCCATGCAACTCACCACACCAAATCACTCAGTCAAAGGAGCCACTCTTCCGGGTGCCTTAGGTGTGATTTCAGGGTTTAATGAAAATATAGCTTGGGGCGTTACCAATGCCACTCGAGATACACGTGATTGGTATAAAATTACTTTTCAGGATAATTCTAGAAAAGCCTACCGCTACGGCGAAAAGTGGGAGCAGACAACTTTTAGAATTGAGGAAATTAAAGTAAAAGGTGAGCTTGCTTTTATGGATACAGTGGTATACACCCATTATGGACCTGTGGTCTACGACAAAACTTTCAATGCAAACCGTCAAGATGTAAATTTTGCCTTAAAATGGAATGTGCATGAAGGATCAAATGAGCAAAAGACGTTCTTAAAGTTGAATACTGGTAAGAACCACGAGGACTATAATGCAGCTTTGGATAATTACACCGCTCCTGCTCAGAACTTTGTCTTTGCTTCCAAAAGTGGTGATATAGCCATGAGAATTCAGGGTAAATTCCCATTGAAATGGAAAGGGCAAGGAAAATTCTTTATGGATGGGGCTGACCCTAGAATGGAATGGCAGGGATATATTCCAAATGAGCACAATGCAAGTACGTTAAATCCTGAACGCGGATTCGTTAGTTCAGCCAACCAGCACCCTGCGGATTCTACATATCCGTACTATGTTTTTGACAATAGCTACGAGTTTTATCGAAATCGCAGACTCAATAATAAACTATCCGAGATGAGCAATATTACAGTGGAGGATATGCAAGGGCTACAGTTTGACGATTATTACCTGCACGCTTCCGAAGCCTTACCGATTATGTTGGAGTTGATTGGAAGCGATTTTGAAAATGATGCTGAGGCAAAAAAATACATCTCTATTTTGAAGCAATGGGATTTTTATGCTGATCCAAACCAAAAAGCACCAACCTTATTTTATATCTGGTGGAGAGAATCGTACAGTCAGATATGGAAGGAATTGTCGGAAAATTTAGCACCTGTTGTGCTTCCCAATTACTATCAAACGGTACTTCTTATGAAAAATGAGCCTAGCGGAGAAGTGTTTGATCTGAAGAAAACCTCCGAACTAGAAACTGTAGCAACCCACGTTAAGATTGGCTTCAGCGGATTGCTAGAAGCTATGAAAAAATGGGAAGCTGAAGAGGGGGATTTCTCGTGGGCTAACTATAAGCGGACCAAAATTCAGCATCTTGTTCCCCAATTTAATTCATTTTCTGTGGAGAATGTCTACACGGGAGGGGGAGCCGGAATTTTGAATGCCACAAGCGGAAGATCCGGAGCAAGCTGGAGAATGGTAGTGGAATTAGGGGCTGAGATCAAAGCATTTGGGATTTATCCAGGTGGTCAATCGGGAAATCCGGGGAGTAAATTCTATAGTAATTTCATCCCGATTTGGGCAAATGGTGAATACCTAAACTTCGATCTACGAACAGCGAATCAAGAAGAAGGTGTATTATTCAAAACTAGGTTAAACTAATAAGCGCTATGAAATCGAGCCTGCTTACCGACAGGCATGTCGCAAACGACACTCACTGGGATGATTTTTAACCAAGCGAGATTCCCTGTCCGACTGGCGTCATCCGGGCTGGCATGTGACAATTAAAAAACAAATTATAAACACATGAAATCGAGCATGACGAAGAACGTCACACACTGGGATGATTATAATCTAGCGAGATTCCATATGGCCTTAGAAAACAAAATATAATCATATGAAATTTCTACTATTCACCTTTCTCACGGCTGTATTGGTCATCCTATTTAATCCCTTTCTGCCTTACTGGTCTGTTATGATTTTGATAGCAATTTTTGCTGCCTTAAGTGGTAACAAAGGAGCTGTAGCTTTTTTCGCAGGAGGATTAGGAATGGGCTTGGCATGGCTAAGTCAAAGTATCTATATCAGCACATTTTCGGGGAGTTCCCTACCTGACAAAATGGGTGAACTTATGGGATTTGGCTCAGAAATGCCACTTTTGGCAATTACAGGTGTGCTAGGGTTTTTGCTAGGTGCTTTTAGTGCATGGACAGGTAGTTTATTCCGAAAACTTTTCAAAAGGAAACCAGATAATATCTATGGGGCATAGCGTCTGTACAAAGAATTTAGTTAAAAGTTCTTAGCCTTCTTTCAAAAACCAGCTTTTTGTTTTTCCATTTCAATCGAATGAGTACCTTTGTTACTCACTATTGAAGTGAATTTTTATGCTTGAATCCTTAATCACCTCAAAGACAAGGTTGAGGTTACTTATTAAGTTTTTTGTTAACTCCAAAACACAAAGTCATTTGCGAGGATTGGCTGATGAGTTTGGTGAGTCAACCAATGCAATCCGCAAAGAATTGAATAACCTTACACAAGCAGGATTTTTAGTAAAGGAATCAGATAAAAATAAAATTGCTTACAAGGCAAATGTGACTCATCCCTTTTTCTCTAACATACAAGATATCATACGGAAATATCTAGGCTTGGACAAGTTGCTCGAGCAAATACTAGAGCGAATGGGAGAGGTGAGTCAAGTAATTCTTGTCGGGGACCTTTCCAAAGGTATCGACTCAGGAAAAATAGACGTAGTGGTCACAGGAGATAATTTGAATGAGAGTTACATATTGAATCTATCAAATAAGATAGAAGAGATGATAGATCGGAAAGTGGTATTGACCTTGCTAGCTGATAGGATGGTCTCTACAGGCTTGGTTTTGTTCGATAAGGAGGTAGGAGCTTAGCTAGCTCGGGTTTATTATATGTACTTGAGGATAGGCACATTTGTGACTGAAAGGGCGAAGCTTTGTATTATTGTTTGAGAATCGATTAAAAATCAGAAATTAGCAGTTGCTTAGGAAGTGAAAATTGAGTCCAACACGAAAACTATTGAATTGAAAAAATATACTTGGTTGATTAATTCTAAAAATTACCTTTTACTGGTGATTTTTTTATTGGTGGCTTTGGCCGCTCAGAGTCAGAGCCTTTCTGATATCCAAAACCTCAAAGTGGATAATTTGTCAGATGCGCAGATAGAACAATTGATTAAAAGAGCTGAATCAAGCGGACTCTCTACAAATCAGTTGACTGCCTTGGCAAGAGAAAGAGGAATGCCGGCTTCGGAAGCAGCTAAACTAAGCCAGAGGATCAGCGCACTGCAAATGACCGTGAGCTCACCAGGTACAGGTCAAAATACCTCTGATAGTAGATCAATAAATGGGTTTCAGGAAACTGATATGTTCGATTCTATTCGTAGATCGGATCCTTATTATGATTTAAGTTTAAAACAGAAGAAGATTTTCGGCTATAAACTCTTTCATAATAGAGACCTTAATTTCAGTCCAAGCCTTAATATTGCAACCCCACAATCTTACGTGATTGGACCTGGAGATCAATTGTTAATTGACGTTTATGGCGCCTCTCAGCAATCGTTTGATTTAAGTGTTTCTCCAGAAGGCAGGGTATTTATTCCAAATATTGGCCCTGTGCAAGTAGGCGGATCTAGTATTGAAGCAGCGAGTGTTCGGATCAAATCAGCACTAGGCAGAATATATTCCGGGTTAAATGGCTCAAACCCAAATACGTTTATTCAGGTAAGATTGGGGAATATCCGATCAATTAAAGTTTCAATGGTTGGAGAGTTAACGAAACCAGGAACATATACCCTGCCTTCATTTGCTACAGTCTTTAATGGGCTTTATGCTGCTGGCGGTCCAAATGAGAATGGAGCATTTAGAAAAGTTCAAGTTTACAGGGACAGTAAATTAGTCGCGACAGTAGATATTTATGAATTTTTATCCAAAGGAGATCAAAAATCTAACATTACTCTTCAAGATAATGATGTGGTGTTGGTTCCTGCAGTTGAGACTAGAGTAGAAATAATAGGTCCTGTAAGAAGAGAAGGGCTATTTGAAGTAAAGCCAGGTGAATCACTAGAAGACTTATTTATCTACACTGGCGGAATGACTAGCTTGGCATACCGTGATAGAGTTACAGTCAGACGAATTGAAAATAATCAGCGAAAGGTGGTAGATGTTCCATCGAGTGAATTTGGGTCATTTTCCTTAATGGATGGGGATGAAATATTTATCGGAGAGGCATTAGAAAGATTTTCGAATAGAGTACAGGTAACCGGATCAGTCACTCGGCCAGGAGAGTATTCATTGGATGAAGGTGGTCTAACTGTCAAAGGATTAATTGAAAAGGCCCAAGGTCTTAAACCAGAGGCATTTTCTAATAGAGCAACATTATACAGAACGAGTGCAGATTTGACTTTGGCAGCCCAGCCACTGGACCTTAAAGGGATTTTGAGTGGAGCATCGCCAGATGTTCCTTTGAAAAACGAAGACCTTTTGTTTGTGCCTAGTAGGTATGATATTCAGGAAGAATATTATGTGAAAATATCTGGAGAAATTAATTACCCTGGTACTTATCCTTTTGCATCGGATATGACTGTGGGTGACTTAATTTTAAGATCTGGCGGAATGCTGGAATCTGCGACCAATTCACAAATAGAAATAGCCAGAAGAGTAAGAGATGCTAATTCAGGTAAAATAGCCGAGATAAAAACACTTTCTATAGATCCCAATTTGGAATTGACAGAGGAGGAAAGAAACCAGCCTCTTCAACCATTCGATCATGTTTTTATTCGAAGAAGCCCCGGATTCGAAAGAGAACAGTTGGTAACTATCCAAGGAGAAGTGATGTATCCGGGTGAATTTGCGATAGCAGGAGCAAATGAGCGAATCTCAGATGTGATCAAAAGAGCTGGAGGCATTAATCAATATGCATATCCAAAGGGCGCAAGTTTGATCAGAAGAACTGTTTATTACAAAGGACCTACAGAAGAAGAATTAAGAGAAAAAGCCCTTTTGAATATCCGGGCAAATCTAGACCCTGAGACAAATAGGGAAGGAAACGAAGCGGAGGAGCTTCTTTTTGAAAGAATAGACGCAAAAATAGCCCAAAACGAACTAGAGAAATTGAAATTGCAGCAGGAAGAACAGAGGCGTAAACTCTTCGCTATATCTCCTGCCTTTGATTCCTTAAGACAAGATTCCACTCTTATTTCAATGCGTATGAAAGAGCAGGATTTTGTAGGGATTGACTTGCAGTACATTTTGCAACATCCAGGTTCAGAGGAAGATTTAATCTTACTGGAAGGCGATATTATCCAAATACCAAAAGAGCTTCAAACTGTAAGGATGGTAGGAGAGGTACTACTACCTACCACCACTAGATTTATGTCTGGCAGTAGTCTCAAAAAATACATTTCCAAAGCTGGCGGATTTACGGAAGATTCCAGAAGAGCTAAAACATATGTAGTGTATGCAAATGGTGACGCACAAAGTACACGGAGCTTCCTAGGAATAAAGTCCTATCCTAAAATTGAACCAGGAGCAGAAATTGTAGTACCTAGAAAACCAGTGAGACAGAGATTAAATGCTGCAGGATGGATTGGCCTAGCCTCAAGTTTAGCCACGCTCGGTATCCTAATAGATCGTTTACTTCCTTAAAAAATAAAAATCATTAATACATGAAAATTGCAGTTGTAGGTACAGGCTATGTAGGCTTGGTATCAGGAGCATGTTTTGCAGATGTAGGTATAGAAGTGACCTGCGTGGACATTGATCAGAAAAAAATAGACAACCTCAAAAAAGGCATAATGCCAATTTATGAGCCAGGTTTAGAAGAGGTTGTTGTCAGAAATTTCAAAAGTGGAAGACTTAAGTTTAGTACTGATTTGGGAGAAGCCATTCAAGGAGCATCTGTAGCTTTTATAGCTGTAGGAACACCTCCAGGTGAGGATGGATCTGCCGACCTGAAATATGTATTGGCTGTGGCTGATGAGATCGGTACAAAAATGACCGATTATATAGTTGTTGCAACCAAGAGTACTGTACCAGTTACAACAGGAGAAAAAGTTCGAGCAGCGATAATTGGAGCTTTGGATAAAAGAGGATCTGATTTACCGTTTGCAGTAGCATCCAACCCTGAATTCTTGAAAGAAGGAGCAGCGGTAGAAGATTTCCTCAAGCCGGATAGAATCGTGATCGGAGTAGATGACGAACGTGCTGAAGAGATCATGAAGCGTCTTTATAAGCCATTCCAATTGAGTGGTGAGCGAATCATCTACATGGATATACCATCTGCAGAGATGACCAAATATGCTGCAAATGCCATGCTTGCTACCAAAATATCTTTCATGAATGATGTCGCCAACCTATGTGAGTTAGTTGGTGCTGATGCAAACATGGTGAGAAAAGGTATTGGCTCAGATCCCAGAATCGGCAATAAATTCATCTATCCAGGTGTAGGATATGGTGGATCTTGCTTTCCAAAGGACGTAAAAGCTATCATCAAAACTGCCAAACAGTATGGCTATGACCTGAGAGTACTTCAGGCTGTGGAAGATGTGAATGACGATCAGAAATATGTGCTCTCCAAGAAAGTAAAGGAATACTTTGGGGATGACCTTTCAGGGATGACATTCGCTATGTGGGGTTTGAGTTTCAAACCAAATACAGACGATATGCGTGAAGCTCCAGCTGGAGTAATTATCGATGAGTTGAGAGCTGCCGGTGCAACAGTGAAAGCCTACGACCCAGTGGCTATGGAAGAAGCAAGGGAACATTACATCTTCGATAAAGTGACTTATTGCAAAGATGCTTATGAAGCTTTGGTGGATGCAGATGCACTTCTATTGGTTACCGAATGGTCTGAATTCAGAATTCCAAGTTGGGATGTAGTGGGAAGGCTATTGAAAAACAAAGTGATTTTCGACGGTAGAAATATCTATGATAAGAAATACCTGAAGACCTTAGGCTTTGAATCTTTCGGAATCGGTTCAAAGTAAAGTTATTCTACCTCCATGGGATCCATGGAGGTATATTTTTGATTAAGCCTATATATTAAATATTGAAGTTACCATGTTGCAAAAGACATATATAATCGCAGAGGCAGGAGTAAATCATAATGGTGATATTCAAATTGCTAAGGAATTAATTCAAAAAGCAAAAGAAGCTGGCGCTGATTGTGTAAAGTTTCAGACCTTCAAAGCAGAGCAAATTGTAACAAAAACATCTCCAAAAGCAAAATACCAATTAGAAGTTACTGACAAACAAGAAAGCCAGTTTGACATGTTGAAGAAGCTTGAAATGGATTTTTCTGGTTACCTGGATTTGGTTAATTATTGCAAAAAGTTAGCGATTGATTTTATGTCAACTCCATACAATAAGGAGGATGTTGATTTTTTGGAAGAGTTAGGAGTGAATTCATATAAAATAGCATCTGGTCAATTGACCGAAATTCCTTTCTTGAAGTACGTAGCAAGTAAAAATAAGCAAATCTATCTTTCTACTGGCATGGGAACGATAGGGGATGTTTTTGAGGCAGTTGAAGCCATCAGAGGTGTTGGAAATAATAAGCTAACCGTCCTGCAATGTACCACCAACTACCCATCAAGAATTGAGGATGCCAACATTCTGGCTATGAATGGTATGAGAGAAGCCTGTGATGTCGAAGTCGGATATTCAGACCATGTAGCAAATAATTTCGCTTGTTATGCTGCAGTTGCACTTGGCGCCAAAGTGATAGAAAAACACCTTACAATTGATAAAGCAATGGAAGGTCCTGATCATAGTTGCTCACTCACGCCAATGGAATTTAAAGAGATGGTGGACGGAATCAGGAATATTGAATCTGCACTAGGTAGCAAGGTGAAAAAACCATCTGCGGTGGAAATAGAGAACAGCAAAGGCATGAAAAGGGGGCTTGTTGTCTTACAGGATGTGGAGGAAGGGACCGTTCTGACTCCAGAATTGATTGGTTTTAAAAGACCTTTGAAAGGGATTCCAATAAATATGCTTGATAGGCTTATTGGAAAACCAGTAGCCAAGCAAATGAAAGCAGATGAGGTACTGGATTTTGATTGCATAAGCTGGTAATGGAATTTAGTTTTATGGAGTTAGGACATGTTTATTTAAAACGTCTTAAATCTTTTATTCAAAACCTGAGAGTATCATTAAAAACTATCTATTAACAACCTTAGTTATATCCAACGAAGGCAAAGAAATCGCCTACGAATATTTTGACCTTCAGCATGCTGCGTTATGGTCAGGCATCGCAGTCACTGTTCAAATGAGTAGGGATGGTTTTGGTTCTACCTTTCTAAATTATTTATTAGATTTTACTCAGAATTCTGATTTTAAGAAGCTGCAACTCACTCATGATAGATATAACTTGACCACATTAAATTTGACTATGTGCCAGGGTTTTGATGTGCGGAAGGATTTAGAGAAGTCTTATCTAAGTATTAGAAATGCATAAAAATTACTTTGTTAGCTCCTTGGCGTTTTTAGGACAGCCAGTTGATAAAATAGTTCGCATTTGCATAGAAAATCAGATCAATCTGGAATTCAGTTCCGGTATGCCTTTTATGCAAAATATGGAGGAGATTTACTTGAATGCAAAGTTGAGTAAAATGCCACATAACTATTTTCCTGCGCCAGATATACCTTTTGTACTAAACTTGGGCAGTAAGGATGAGCAAATAAGGAAGAAATCAATTGAGCATTGTAAAAATGGCTTACGGCTATCTAAAATCAGTGCATCTCCGTTTTTTGCAGCTCACGCAGGTTTTTGTATTGACCCAAATCCTGAAGAATTGGGAAGGAAAATTGCATTTTCACAAGGTTTCGATGAAGCTTTACACAAAAAGTTGTTCAGAGAGTCTGTGTTGGAAATTTTGGAATATGCCGATCACCTAGGGATTGATTTTCTGATAGAAAACAATGTCCTGGCACCTTTCAATTATAATGGAGTGAATCCATTGCTTTGTTGCGATTCGGGTGGAATAAATGAGTTTTTCAAGGAAATTAATCATCCTAGAATTGGTCTACTATTGGATACGGCCCATTTAAAAGTCACAAGCAAAACGCTACAGTTGGATCTTTCAGATGAATTAGAAAAGGTCAGGCATACTATTAAAGCTATTCACCACAGTGATAACAATGGTGAAATAGACGACAATCAGCCGCTTGGAAAGAACTATTGGTTCTTGAAACATATGAGTCATTTTACTTCACTGGTTCATGTACTTGAAGTGAAAAAACAGTCACTGGAGGAGATAAACGAACAAATTTCATTATTACAAAATTTTGGAAATTAAGGAGTTAATAATCGCGGAGAATAATTCGCTTAGGTCGGCACTTAAATCATTGGATAAAGTGGGGACTGGTGTGTTGTTTATTGTGAACAACGAGACCAAACTAGTGGGAATAATTACGGATGGAGATATAAGGAGATCCTTGTTAAAGGATATTTCTTTAGAGGAGGAAATTTCCGTCATTATGAATAGAAATTTCATTTCATTACCAGTGGGGGCTTCCAACCAGGCAATTTTAGAGTCCCTAAATGATAAGATCAAAATTGTTCCACTTCTTAATAATGAAGGGGCAATCGTGGATTATGCTACAAGAAATAGGCTAAGAAAGATTCCTATAGCTTCTCCTCAATTAGAAGGTAATGAATTAGCCTACGTATCAGATTGTATCAAAACAAATTGGATTTCTTCCCAAGGTAAGTATGTCAGGGAGTTTGAATCTATTTTTTCAAATTATCATCGGGGATATCATTCAGTAGCAGTAAGTAATGGAACCGTAGCATTGCACTTGGCAATGGAGGCTCTCGGTATAGGAGATGGTGATGAGGTAATAGTACCTGATTTAACTTTTGCAGCTTCCATAAATGCGATTATTTATACTGGAGCAACACCGGTACTGGTGGATGTTGATCCGAACTCGTGGAATTTGAATCCAGAATTGGTTCGCCGAGCTATCACCAATAGAACAAAGGCAATCATGCCGGTGCATTTATATGGCCAACCCTGCGATATGAATAAATTGATGGAGTTGGCGAATGAATTTAATCTTAAAGTTATTGAAGATTGTGCAGAAGCATTAGGGTCAAAATACCAGGGGCAACCTGTTGGTAGTTTTGGAGATGCAGCTACCTATAGTTTTTTTGGGAACAAAACAATCACTACAGGTGAAGGAGGAATGGTTCTTTTTAAAGATCAATCCGTATTTGAATTGGCCACCGTACTGCGAGATCATGGGATGAATAAAAAGAGAAGGTATTGGCATGATGTAGTCGGGTATAACTACCGACTCACAAATCTTCAAGCCGCTATTGGAGTGGCCCAATTTGAAAGATTAGCGACTTTTGTGGACCGAAAAAGAGTTGCAGCAGATTCTTATAATGCTGTATTATCAAAAAGTCCATATTTTGAAATACCCCAGAGCGAAGGGTTAAACTTTAATTCCTATTGGCTCTATACTTTTTTAATTCGTGATAATGCTCCTTTTGACCGGGTTGAATTCATGGATTACATGACCAATAAATCCATTGAAACACGTCCCATATTTTATCCTTTGCATGAAATGCCTCCATATCAAGCTTATGGGGATTCAAAAGAATTGATGGTTTCTGAATCTATTTCTAAAAGAGGAGTGAGCTTACCGTCATCGGTTAACCTTATGGAAGGAGAATTAGAATATATCTGTCGGACTATTTCTGAATTTTTAGATGAAAAGGAGGCTATCCAAGTTTAATGTACTCAAGTAGCTATTGATGAAAATTCTTTATTTGATACCAGCAAGAGGGGGATCAAAAGGTATCCCTAAGAAAAATATTAAGGAAATAGCAGGAATACCACTTATCGGTTATACCATTAAGGCTGCAAAGGAGGTGGCTGATTCCATTGATATCTGCGTTTCGACTGATTCTGAAGAAATTGCAGAAGTTGCTAAAAGTTTTGGTGTGGAAATACCTTTTTTGAGGCCAGCAGAAATTTCCTCTGATTTTGCAACCAATGAGCAAGTCATAATGCATGCATTGAATTTTTATAGGGATAGAGGAGTAACTTATGATTTTGTTGTAGTCCTGCAGCCTACTTCTCCATTAAGAACAGGAACACATATTCAAGAGGCTCTAACTTTAATTAAAGAAGATTCAGAGTTAATCGTTTCGGTAAAAGAAACAGATTCCAATCCCTACTATGTCTTATTTGAAGAAGATAAAAAAGGAGTCTTATGCAAAGTGAAAACTGGTGTTTTTACAAGAAGACAAGAATGCCCAATTGTCTATGAATTGAACGGTGCTATCTATGTGATTAATGCAGCAAGAATTAGAGAAAAAGGCTATCAAAAGCTGAATATGAGCAAATACCTGATGGATAAAAGAAATTCCATTGATATCGATGATTTGATTGATTTTTCTCTTGCAGAAATACTCTTGAGTCAGAAACCTGATGCTCAAAACAATTGATTCATGAATATCTTCAAATTCATACGCCACCATTACAGAGTTTATCAAAAAAATAGAAGAATTAATTATCACACTCAGCAAGCCAAAAAAGTACTAGGGGGCTACGGTGACGATTTGAAGGTCAATTTTAAATGTATTTTTAATGAAAATGTTTTCTTAGGAACCAATTGTCATTTTAATGGAATTGAAATCCCTAAGGGTGGGATCGTGAAGATTGGAGATAATTTCCACTCTGGGAAATCGTGTATGATTTTGTCTAAATACCATAATTATGAGGGAGAAAAAATCCCTTATGATAATACATATATCGTTAAGAATGTGACTATAGGAGATAATGTCTGGCTAGGAAACAATGTCATTGTTTTAGGAAGGGTCACTATTGATGAGGGAGCGATTATTCAAGCAGGAGCTGTGGTAGTTAGTGATATTCCTGCCTGTGCAATTGCCAGTGGGAATCCTGCTAAAGTGTTTAAGGAAAGGGACAAAGAACATTACTTCAAACTTAAGAAAGAGGGGAGATTTCATTAAGTGCTAGTTTTCTTAAGTAGCTCACATTTTTAATATGTTCAAAAAGTTATTTAGCCACACGGTTATTTACGGTTTTGCTCCCCAGATCCCTAAAGTTGCCCAACTTTTCATCTTACCTGTTATTACCAAAGATTTAACTGAGGTTGATTTTGGGGTAGCGGGCATACTTACTGCCTATACGAGTAGTATTGCCGTCTTGGCATTTCTGGGGCTTAGAGTGATTTTAGTAAATACATTCTACAAGTCACCAAATCAATTTAAGTGGGCCTGGAGGCAAATTTATGGGTTTCTAACCTTGTGGAATTTTGTTTATGCCTTGCTTTTGGGCTTCTTGATTTATTGGATTGTACCAGAGGAGGCTCAAGAAAACAGGTGGTTGATCACCTTAATGAATGTGGCGCCCTTGGTCATATTCGGGCCTGTTGGAGTGATAGGAATGACCTATTTTCAGCTTAAGCAAAAGCCATTACAAATAGCCTTGAGGACGGCATTATTTGGGATTTTAACTGTTTTTCTAAACCTCTATTTTATTTCGTACTTGAAATTAGGCTATATGGGCTGGTTTTGGGCAAGCCTGATCGCTACTGTTCTGTCTAATGCCACTTATTACTATCCCGTTAATTTTAAATTTGGATTAAAGCCAATTTTCAATTTCAAATGGAGACTCATCAAGCAATCGCTAAAGGTCAGTCTGCCTACCGTACCACACTATTACTCAAGTTATTTACTGAATTCTTCAGACAAATTGGTGATGGATGTGCTGGGCGTAGGAGTAAATAATATAGGTAAATACAATGCCGCTTATACGGTTGGTAACATATTTCAGCAATTAGGTATCGCTGCTGGATTTGCGCTAGGCCCTATGATGACTCAAAAATTCAAGGAGGGTAAAGATATAGTCGCTAGAAATTTAGTTTTCGGGATGCAATTCGCCTTTTTTGTGCTGACTTTTTTGGTAAGTATTTGGCTGAAGGAGCTTTTTTCATTTTTACTCAAGAGTCCTGGGTTAGACCAAATGTATTCCTTGGGGATTATCATCATCATGGGATATAATTACCGACCTATGTATATGGGCTCTTGCAATAAGCTGTTCTTTTTAGAAAAAACTAATATCATTTGGAAAGTCACCTTTTTAGCAGGAATTATTAATGTCGTTCTTAATTCCATTTTTATCCCAATTTATGGGTTCGAGGTGGCTGCCTACACCACCTTTATTTCCTTATTATTTATGGGCTATATAGGATTCTTTATTCCTTCGATCAAGGCAGTGAATCCAGTTAGCTACCATCCATTTATATGGTTGTTTTTGACCATAGCACTTACAATAGGAGCTTATTTTATCGTTGATTTTTCTATACAGGTGAAAATAGTTATTTCTCTATCCGTTCTAGTTGTATCCATCTTTTTAGGGTTTTTATTCAAAAAAAGGTTTGCTTAGTGAATTTTAAAGAGAGACAGGAAATCATTAGTTTTTACGATAGTTTTGAGGCTACTCATCCGACTGAGAATTGGATCGTTGACGGAGTTAAAGTTTGGCCAATACTTAAAACCAGCCTTTTTTTAAGGGTGTTTTGGGGCGATAAAGGATATCAAAAGCAAAATTCCAATCGTTCTGAATTGGTTAATTCTCTCATTCGAAAAGCTAAAAGCATCAGATCAAAAACTTGGTTGAAAGAAGTAAAATTGACTTCGACGGATTACTTGTTTTTTAGTGGTGTTAATTTCAGGGAAAATTTCAACGGTGAATCCTTCAACAAATTTTTTGATCCTATTGGAGACAGTTTAGCTGGAAAAAATAAGAGATTCCTCTCTTTGGAATATGGACCCGAGATTCAGGGGAATACATACAAAAACAGAGGGGTAAATATTCAATTGATTTTCAGTTATTTTGAAAGTAGAGTTAAAATAGAAGACATAGATTATTCCAAATGGGTCGGGTTCGAAGGATTTAAATCTTTTTTGGAAAGCAAGCTTTCAAATTCAACTTTCTCCATAACCAAAGAAATCAAGGATACTTTAAAAAAGGTTATCATTTGGAAGGCTAGTTTTGATTGGGTTTTAGATCAAACTAAACCTCGAAAGGTTTTCCTTTTATCTTATTATAATATCCCATGTTTTGGTTTATTGATCGCTGCAAGGAATCGAGGGATTGAATGTATAGATATACAACATGGTACTCAAGGAGTGTTGCACTCAGCATATTCTGGATTTAAGGAAGATTACTCTATTCTTCCTGCTATGTTTTGGTTGTGGGATCATAAGTCCGAAGAACAATTAAAGGAAAATTTTAATTACTCTACTTTTCAAACTACAATCGGTGGAAATCCTTGGCATAATTTTCTGAATAATACTAGCAATGAGTTGAAATGTAACAAGCCCACCATATTGTTTACACTTCAGCCTTTGAGTCCCATTATTGATGATTATATCATTGATACTATACTCCAAACAAAGGATGAGTTTGCATGGCTGATTCGCCTGCACCCTAGGATTGAGGCAGCTTCTAAGGAGGGCTTGATTGGGAAATTAGAGTCTTTGGGAATTTTCGATCAGGGTCTGTGGGATATAGCAAATGAAACTCCCTTGCCTCTATTATTGAAAGAAGTTGATCTTCATATATCAAAGTTTTCAGGCTGTATTTCCGAAGCTGCCGACTTAGGTACATTCAGTATAATACTTGAAGAAATAGGGGAAGTCACTTATCAGCATCTGATAGATGAGCAAAAAGCAACAGCTGGGATAGAATGTAATGCTGAGTATTTATTGTCTTCTATTCGCGCTCACATCGGAAAGAAGGAAGTTGCAGAGCCCGTTGATTTAGAAAGGGTAATAGATCAATTATGTTGAATTTTAATTTTTCAAATAGCTGAAGATGATAATGGTTATTGCTGGGGCCGGTGGACATGCTTTGGAGGTTTTTGATGAATTAAATTCTCTTGACTCAGAGCTAAAAGATCATGACATCATTTGCTTAGATAAAGACATATCGAAATTAATTTTTAAGGGAAATATTCGCATTCTTCATACCGAAGAGGAATTAAAAAGAGAAGTTCCTGGGTCATTTCGATTTTGTTTGGGAATAGGCAATTCTCGAATTAGAAAGAAAATAATGGAGTCTCTTGAAGAAATAGGAGGGATCTACTTCCCAATTAGATCTAAAAATTCTATCATAAGTACTTCTTCATCTGGCTCATATGATGCTTTAAATCAATCATTTATTGGGCCAGAGGTGAAAATTGGCTTAGGATCTTTGATTAATGTAGGAGCCAAAGTCCACCATGAAGTCAGCCTAGGAGAATTCGTAGAAATCGGACCTGGTGCGCTGGTCTTAGGAAATGCCAGCGTAGGTGATTTCACGCAAATCGGTGCAGGTGCTGTGATTCTTCCGGGTGTTCATGTGGGCGCAAATTGTAAGATTGGTGCAGGTTCTGTTGTCACAAAGAATATTGCAGATGGGAGCACTGCCTTTGGGGTACCCTGTAGAGTTAAAGCCGAATGAAGCTAAAAACTAATTTTTCTAGTTAGTAAAAGATGGATTTAAAGATTTCTGTCATTATACCTACGTACAGGGATTGGGAAACCTTAAGTGAGTGTTTGAAGTATCTACAGAATCAAACGCTTTCCAGCACTCAATTTGAAGTTGTGATAGTCAATAATGAACCTTCAGATTTAATGCCTCAGGATTTTGAACTTCCTCCAAACACTAGAGTGATCACTGAATCTAAACCTGGTTCTTATGCAGCAAGAAATAAAGGAGTCAATGAAACTACTTCTGATTTTTTGGCATTCACTGATTCTGATTGCGCTCCAGCGCCAAATTGGCTAGAAAACGGTGTAAATCTTTTACTTCAATTCGATATGGTCGGAGGAAGAATGGAGTTTTTCAAGCCTTCAGACGCCTCAGATTTGGCTTTCATTTATGAAAAGAAGTTTGGATTCAATCAAAAAAGAAATGTTGAAGAAAAAGGGCAAAGTGTAACTGCCAATCTATTTTGTAAAAGAGAAGTTTTTACCCGAATCGGACCATTTTCTGAAAACCTTCTATCAGGAGGTGATTTTGAGTGGACCAAAAGAGCTACTTCTTCCGGTTTTAAAATGGCCTACGGGGAGCAGGTTGTGGTTTCCCACCCTTCTAGAAAAAATATAGCTGAATTAATCCGTAAAAAGAAAAGGACAATAGGGGGGATGTACACCAGGTTTTATAATTCCTACACCCCTAAACAAAAAGTATTTTTCGCTTTACATTTTATCAGGCCTCATGTTTCTATTTTTACTTACTCTGATTTAAGTGCGATTGAAAAAATAAAATTGTTTTTCGCAACTTGGTATGTGGAGTGTATAGGAATGAAAGAAATGTTGAAGTTAGATTTAGGGATTAAAAAAGCAGAAAGAGTATGATTATCATTTCATTTCAAAATCAAATGACTCTCGCACATTGCAGGTTTACCTTATGAAAGAGAAAGCAACTAAGATCCTTCAAAATCATGATTTTACCATCGTAAATCTGGTCAAACTCATTCGGATGAAGCTATATCTGCTGATCGTAACAATTGTCATATTTATGATCATTGGATTTATCTATTTTTTAACTACTCCGCCTTCCTACGTCACTACTTCTGTGTTGCTTGTGGAGGCGCAGAACTCAAGCTCCCCTAGTGGACTTGGTTCTTTGGCTCAGGCAGCTGGAATTTCTGTCGGTGGAAATGATAACCAATTGGCAACTCTAGATCCATCGTTGTACCCATTGATATTGACCAGTAAGCCTTTTTTGGAGGAATTGATGTACTCCAAATTGAAATCGGAACTATACGAAGATTCAGTCACCTATTTCAAATATATGGTGGAAACAAGACCTCAAAACAGTATTTATAAGGTTTTGAGAAGGCCATCAACACTTTACAGCGCTCCCCTCAAAGTAGATGACTCTCAGATAAAAGAGGAGATAGGCGAGAAGAGAATCCAATATGATCCTTTTGAGCAGTATGCACTTATCCAAATTGGTAAGCGTATCCTGGCAAGCTCGGAAGGAAGACTTTTGACGATTACTACTGAAATGCCAGAGGCAGAGCTTTCCTATGCATTTTCTCATTTGGTGGAGAACTTATTGATCGAATATGCTACCAAATATTTGTTGGAAAAACAGGAAGCTCAGGTAGAATACTTGAATGCGCAGTACTTGAAAAGTGAAAAGGGCTTTAAAGACGCTCAATCTGCTTTAGCTACATTCAGAGAGAGAAACCAAGGTTTGTATTTGGAAAGTATGAAAGCCATAGAGCAAAATTTGAATGCAGAATATAACCTGAAGTTTGAGCTATTTCGAACCATAGCTCAGGAACTGGAATTGGCTAAAATCAAATTGAATAGTCAAAAGCCAATTTTCTCTTCTATAGAACCTGCTTACATAGCTAACAGCCCAAGTTCTCCAAAACTTTACCTGAATATAGGATTTGCAATAGCTTTAGGTTTTGTGTTTGGTCTTATTCTGATTTTCGCTGTTTTTGCGCGTGAATATTTTCTAATTCATCAAGGCGAAAATCCCTAATTTGAAAATATCAGTCATCATTCCGTGTTTTAACAACGCGGATCATATTGAAGAGACCCTATCTTCGGTTCAAAATCAAACTTTTCCTGATTGGGAATGCATGATAGTAGACGACGGGTCCACGGATAACTCTAAAGCCATAATCAATTCATTTTGTCAATCTGACGGGCGTTTTCGTTATTTGGAAAGACCGGCTGATCTCCTCAAAGGCGCCAATTCATGTAGAAATTACGGGGTTAAGGAATGCTCCGGTACACATATAATTTTCTTAGATGCAGATGATCTTTTATCTACCGACTGTCTTGAAATAAGAAACAGCGCTAAGCGGGATGAAGATCTTTTAGTTTTTTCCACCGCTCATTTCACAGAGTCTATTAAAGAAGCCACGCCATTCATCAGTGGTTTAAACTTAAATCTGTCTCCAATTAACTATAGAGATATGTTTTTGGGGTATTGGATTCCTTGGCATATCAGCAGCGGGCTTTGGGAAAGAAGCTTTTTTGAAAAAATTGGAGGTTTCGACATTTCGCAGCAAAGATTCCAAGATGTTGAACTACATGCTAGAGCATTAAGTACTCCTATTTTAAAGTTCAAAATTGACTTTTCTCATGGATATTCATCCTATTATAGGAAGTCCTCATTCCACACTAAAATTGGTCTGGAAAAGCGGCGATTTATTTTAGATCAAGGATTCCTTTACGCCAAGAAATTGAAATCATTATTGAAGCCCCAAGATTTTATAAAGTCGGAGGGGCTTTTTATTTACCTACTTTTCAGATTTGAAGAAGTATTTACCCCGGCAGATGTAAAGGAAGTGAAGCGATTGTTTCAAACGGATGCAGAAGAAAATGGGAAATCTTATTTGAAAGGAGATTTGGCTGTTATGGTGACTATTTTTGATAAAGTACTTTCAGTACCAAATCGATTCAGAAAATATTTGAGTTACATAATATACCGGAAGTTTAGGTTCACCCAATCAAAGAGGCTAAATAGTTGAAGGCGTATTATCAAAATATTGAATTCTGGGACCTGATCACTCTTCCTTTCTATTTCATACTGCTGTATTTTTTATTGACAGTTTTCGCAAAGAACGTTTTATTGAAAGACAATAAGTTTATCAATGTATATTTTCTGGGGCTATTACTTTTCTATTTGGCAATTGGATTAATAGATTTCAAAATCAAACTCATTCCCTTCTTTCCTGATACCAAACTATTTACGGCTATTCTTGAGACTGGAAGAACCCCCGATAATCAATCCATAGGCGTGAAAATCGGCTATAAGTTTCTGGCAATTCCGATTTATAATCTTTCGCTTAGGTCAATTTTCAACTATTTTTTATTCAATGTCTTTTTCTTCCAATTGGGATTGATCTTTCTCGCCGGTGCATTTAATCGCACCTATGAACTAAAGGATATTCTAGTGCAGCGCTTCTTTTTGGTGCTTGCTGCTCTAGCTCCTTCCATTGTGGTATATTCCTTCACACCATTGCGTGAGAGTTACTTTGTGTTGGCCTTAGGATTGTTCTTCTATGGGCTTTCACGCAAGAGTATTTTGAATATTTTCCTAGTCTTAGGTATTGTTCTTGCCGGTATTCTCAGAGTTCAGTTACTGCTTTATTTTTTCATTATCATAGGATTGAATTATTTGAGCCAGTTGAAATTGAGTAGAAAAGCACTGATTACACTCACCGTCGTATTATTTCCTGTTGTTTTTGTTGGGTTAAATGCGATTTCAAAGGCCATTTTGAATATCGCAATTACCCCTAAGAGTCTTGCGCTGTTTAGAAATCTTCAGCGTCTGGAATACTTCGAAAGTGGTGTGACCTATCCAGAAGTGTTTTGGAGCAATTGGTTTGATCTGATACTCGGTTTTCCAGGCCTGTTTTTCCAGTTTCTCTTAGCGCCTTTTCCTGTCCTTATCTTCATACCATTTTGGACTAAAATCGCATATTTTGCCGATGGACTATATCTTTTGGCTATACTTTTCCTCAGTGTATTATTTGTGCGGTACTGGAAAAACTATGGTATTTGGTTCCTTTACATTGGCATCTACCTAGCGATGTCATCCTTTTTTGAATTTCACCTGCTTGGGGCTGTGAGGCACAGGTTGCCTGCGACTTTGCTGTTTCTGGGTATAGCGGCCAGCTCTTTGGCCCATTATCTACCAAAATATAGATGGATTTTCAAATATTAATTTCTACCATGAATGAAGACCCAACTTCATTCCGGGATTTGAATATTCCCGCTTTAGTTATTTCGCAGAATGCTTCGGGGCATAAGGAGTCTAGTACTGATTTTCAGTTTATTTCCTTCAATGAGCGTGGGCTTTCGAAAAGTAGAAATCGTGCAATAGAGCATTCTACTGCTGATATCGCATTAATTGCTGATGATGATGTCGTTTTTTCTGAGGACCTGCAAAGCAAGATAAAAGCTGGGTTTGCAAAGTTTCCAGATGCAGATATTCTTACTTTTAAAATACAAACCCCATCAGGTCAGCCGTATAAGAACTATGCTACTAATGCCTTTAAGCATGACCGAACTAGTATTTACAAAGTGTCTTCGGTAGAAATGGTAGTGAAGCTATCCAAACTTAAAGAAGCTGGGCTTAAATTTGATGAAAGATTTGGCCTGGGAACAAGCTACCCAAGTGGCGAGGAAATGATTTTTCTAAATGATGCACTTAATAACGGACTAAATATTTATTTCATTCCTGAATATATTGTCTCGCATCCTTTAGAAAGCTCAGGGAAAATTTTAGATGAGAAATACTTCCGAAGTAAAGGTGCTTTGATTCGTAGATTATACGGAAAATCTCCACAACTTTGGCTAGGAGTTGCGTTTATGGTAAAGCAACTATTGAAACCTCATAAATCCATTTCAGTGATTCACTCCGTAAAAGAAAGTATTAAAGGCTTTAATTCCATCTCAAATCTTTGATGCTCGTTTCAATAATTACACCTGTACATAATGCCTATTCTCATATAGAGGAGACGATTCAATCTGTCTTGAATCAAACCTTTACAGATTGGGAATTGATACTTATTGATGACTATTCTTCAGATAAGGGAATTCATATTTTGAATAAATATGAAAAGCGTGATCCCAGAATTCATCTGTATGAAAACCCGCATAATCTTGGAGCTGCGCTAAGCCGAAACAAGGGAATTGAAATGGCTCAGGGAAGATTTATTGCTTTCTTGGATAGTGATGATCTCTGGGAGCCAAATAAGCTTGAGGTCCAATTGAAATTCATGCTGGACAATAACCATGCGTTTACATTTTCAGGGTATCATAAATTCAGGGGAAATGATGTGGTAGGTATACACAAAGTACCAGCTAAAGTTAGTCATGAGGAACTCCTGAAAACATGCTCCATTGGCTGCCTTACCGCAATGTATGATACTGCTCAATTGGGTAAGGCTTACATGCCTGTGATCTCCAGAAGGCAAGATTTTGCACTTTGGCTGAAAATCCTTAAGGAGATTCCATATGCCTACGGGATCAATCAACCCCTAGCAAGATATAGGTTACGTGACGATTCTATTTCTGGAAATAAATTTCGTGCAGCTAAATATCAATGGAGAGTGTACCGGGAGTTTGAGCATCTTAATCTCTTTCAGGCCTGCTACTATTTCTCACACTATGCAATATTCGGAGTACTGAAGACCTATTTCCATAAAGCCAAAAAGTAGTTTTGACTTCAAATTCAATATCAGTAATTATTCCTGTTTTCAAGGACTGGACCCGTTTAAAGCTATGCCTTAACGCCTTGAATACACAATTAAATTCAACTTGCTCCTTTGAAGTACTGGTGGTGAATAACGATCCTTCAGATGAGCACATTCCCTCAGAAACGTATTCCTTTCCAATTAAATACTTGAAGCAAACTATCCCAGGATCCTATTCAGCAAGAAATAAAGGACTTTCTGAGGCCTCTGGGGATGCTTATCTATTCACTGACTCGGATTGCATCCCTGCGCATGACTGGATTTATCAGGCGAGCAGACTTCTCGAGGAAGGAGTTGCTGATCTTTTTGCAGGCTCAATTGAGCTTTTTTCTCATTTGGATAATAAATATGTGCGTCTTGAAAAGGCATTTGCTTTTCCAAACGCTAGGTATGTCTCCAAATATAATTTTGGGGTAACTGCAAATCTTCTTGTCAGGAAGGAAGTTGTAGCACGTGTTGGAGGGTTTAATTTCAACCTTTTTACTGGAGGTGATTCTGAGTTTTGTAACCGTGCTGTTGATGCTGGATTTAAAATTCAATATAGTCCCGAATTAAAAATTGGCCACCCTGCAAGATCGAGTTGGAAGGAGCTACGTGTTCGTGCCATTCGCTTTGGAGGACGTCTGCCAAAAGATCAAAGCAAGCTTCTAATTACAGCGAAACTTATTGGCAAGTTTAGAATTCAATGGAAAGATATTGTCGAGATTTTTAGTCTTCCTGATGTGAGTATAGCTGAAAAATTGAAATTCTTTGGAATAAGACAAAACCTAAGATGGGTCGAAGCCATGGAGTCATTTAGTGTATTTATGGGTAAAAAACCCGGCAGAAAATGATGCAGGCTACAAAATCAAACTCACACCATAGGCAATTGAAATTTTGGCACAGCTACCTGCTTGTTGCTCTTTTAAGCCTGGTTTCCCAAGGAGCTTTTAGTCAAATTCTTAATGCTGACACCCCTGTATTAGAAGAGTTTTTGAGAAGAAAGCAGCTTCTTGAACAGTTTGATTCTGCCTATTCTTTTCAATTAAGACCTTATTATTTTTCTCCAAGAGATACTACGCCTGCTGCCAGGGAAGTGATGCATTTCCTGGCTGGCACTAAAGTCCCAAAAAAGAAGAATGTACAATTCAGTATGCTTCCTATACTTTTTGGTACAGAGGTGAATACGAAAAGACCATACGGCTGGGGAAATAAACTGATGGTTCCGAATGTGGGGATTCAAACTACTTTAAGCACAGGATTTTACGCCAGGTTTCACGTGCTAGAAGTACAATTCCAGCCTGAATATTTATTTGCTCAGAACAAGCCCTATCAAGGATTTGGAGAGGATTTTACTTCCAGAGAGATCAGTGCTAGGTTTTTCTATTGGAACAATGGTGATAATCCTGAGCGATTTGGGGCAGCTGCTATTTCTAAGTTTTGGTGGGGTCAGTCAAGTGTAAATATTGTAGCCGGCCCTATAGCATTAGGTGTTTCTACCCAGAATATTTGGTGGGGACCTGGGCAGTTTAATTCTTTGGTTTTTAGTGATAATGCTCAGGGATTTCCACATTTGAGTCTTGCTACTAGGAGGCCTCTAAAGACTTTTATGGGGAACTTCGAGGGGCAAATTATCATGGGAAGACTTGAAAATAGTGGGCTAGCCCCAAGTCAAATCCAAAGTCAAAATGACGCTCGTTTCAGAAAGTTTGATGGTGACTGGCGCTATTTAAATGGTTTCAGTTTGACGTATAACCCTTCATTTATCCCACACCTATTTGTAGGGTTAAACAGAACTTTTCAGCAATACAGCAAGTACAAAGGCAACAGGTTTGTTGATTGGTTCCCGATTTTTGAGGGATTTCAAAAAGAGCAGTTTTTTTCAAATGGGAATTCTGTAATCTATGATAGCAATGGACTGGATCAGCAGGTGTCATTGTTTTTTAGACTTTTGGTGCCGAAAGGAAACTTCGAACTATATGGAGATTATGGTCGACGTGATCATGCTTTAAACTGGCGTGAATTCATATTGAACCCCGAACATGCAAGAGCCTATTTAGTTGGCTTCCAAAAGTTGTTTCCTATTGGCCCTCAAAATACATTCATACAGGTTCGCAGCGAAATGACTCACCAGCAAGAATCGGTAAATAGGTATATCCGCTATCCGGGACTAATCGGTAATCAAACCTGGCATACACATGGGCTGGCGAGAGGATTTGTGAACTATGGAGAAACGCTTGGAGTAGGCTCTGGGGTAGGTTCCAACGTTCAGACCTTAGAAGTATCACATGTTTCTGGCTTCAACAAAAGAGGAATTCTAATCGAAAGATTAGAAAATAATCAAGATTTTCATTCAAGAGCATTTTTTAGAAATCCAGAAAAGGAATCCTGGATTGATCTGAGCTTAGGACTTCTATGGGATCAGAAGTGGGATAACCTGATACTTCGTGGAAAAGCTCAGTTTATAAAGAGCTACAATTATCAATGGGTAAACGAAGGGATAAGTACCGGAGATTACCCTTCAGGATATAATCCTTTGTCATTTTACGGTAGTTTTAATTTGATCTATAGAATCGGTCAAACTAAATAACTTGCTGTTTGAAATCCCTCTAATTCTGTTAGTTTTGCATCAAGTTTCTAATGAGTAACTTTGGTACTCATTTGACTTGAGAATGAAGGTTAGGGACTAAGTAAAGAGTTTTTTTATAGCTGAATTCATAAGTTTTTAAAGGGTTAGCGCATATCCTTTGAATAAGGCTAAGTTCTGGGACTGAAAGGGCGAAGCTGTCCAAAATTTGAATATTCTATCAAGAAATCACATTTGGATGGTTTCTCAGGAAAAAAAGCGACAATGAATAAAGATTTGAAGGATGTGAAAATTGCTGTGATAGGCTTAGGATATGTAGGCCTGCCACTTGCTGTTGAGTTTGCCAAAAAATACCCAACAGTGGGTTTTGACATCGATACAAAAAGGGTAGGGGAGTTAAATGCCGGAAAAGATAATACCCTTGAAGTAGAAGACGATTTACTGAAAGAAGTATTGGTAAATGAGTTCTCTGAAGCAGGTATTGTTGGTTTGCTTCCTACAAATGAATCTCAGAAACTAGCAGATTGCACCGTTTTTATTGTAACAGTGCCTACACCTACTGATAAGCATAATCGTCCTGTACTCACTCCTATGTTAAAGGCCTCCGAGAATATTGGACGCTACTTAAAAAAAGGAGATGTGGTCATCTACGAATCCACAGTTTATCCAGGAGTCACTGAAGATGAATGTGTACCTATCTTGGAAAAAGTATCTGGACTAAAATATAACCAGGACTTCTTTGCTGGCTACTCTCCAGAGCGTATTAATCCTGGTGACAAGGAGCATACCGTTGCAAAAATCTTGAAAGTCACCTCTGGTTCCACTCCTGAAATTGCCGAATTTGTAGATCAATTGTATCGTACCGTCATAACAGCCGGAACTCACAAAGCCTCTTCAATTAAAGTAGCAGAAGCGGCGAAGGTCATTGAGAATTCTCAGCGTGATATAAACATTGCTTTTGTAAATGAGCTTTCTAAAATTTTCAACTTACTTGGAATAGACACAAATGAAGTATTAGAAGCAGCTGGGACCAAGTGGAATTTCCTGAAATTCAAGCCTGGGTTAGTTGGAGGACATTGTATCGGTGTTGATCCATTTTATTTGGCACAAAAAGCTCAGGAAATGGGCTATCACCCTGAAATCATTTTGGCAGGACGCAGACTCAATGATAGCATGGGTAAGCACGTGGCAACTGAAGTGATCAAACTAATGATGCGAAAGGATTTGAAAGTAATAGATTCTAAGGTACTTATCCTCGGTTTTACTTTCAAAGAAGATTGCCCTGATGTCCGCAACACCCGTGTGATAGATATTTACAAAGAGCTGAAATCTTTCGATATGGATGTGGACGTCTATGACCCATGGGCTAATCCCACTGAAGTGAAGGATGAATATGGAATTGATATTATAGCGGGAAATGATGCTCCTGACTTAACGCAATTTTCTGCGGTTATTTTGGCAGTTTCACATAAGAAATTTGCAAACCTAGCAATAGAGAAATCAAATACAAGAGTTGTCTTTGATGTGAAAGGATTCTTGGATAAGAGCCTAGTTGATGCAAGATTATAATTCATCAAAAATTTATTGATAAAAATTTATACTAATTTAGCCGAAATTTAAACCGAGCATATTCATGAATTCATTGAGAATCCTTCAATTTTTTCTATTAATTTTCATATTTTCTTCTTGTGTATCCAATAAAAAGATTGTTTACATGCAGGAATTGGAGAATAGCAATCCTAACGTTTATTCAAGCGAAAGGTATGGCTATAATGAAGAGAAGTATAGATTTCAAAGCTTTGATATAGTTGAAATAAATATCAAAACTACTAGCCCTGAACTTAATGAGATTTTTAGTATTATTTCTGGGGATCAGGCAAATACTAATATGAATATGGGGCCTAACGGTGGGGATATTTTCTTTATGAACGGCTACACCTTGGATGAAGAGGGAATGGTTGAAGTCCCTTTGTTAGGAGAAATAAAACTTATTGGACTTACGACTGAGGAGGCTAAAGCTTTAATAGAAGAGAAGGTTCAAGTATATGTTCCAGATGATGGGTTTTTTGTCAGAATACGACTAGGAGGTATCAGATTTAGTGCGTTAGGTGAATTTAATGCCCCCGGGAAGCAAACCGTGTTGCAAAGTAGAGTTACAATTTTTGAAGCATTGGCGGCAGCAGGTGATTTGACTACCATTGCAAAACGTGATGAAATTGTGTTACTCCGTCAATATCCAGATGGAAGTCAAATTCACAAAATTAACCTTAATGATAGAAACCTACTTGCTTCGGAATTTTACTTTTTAAAAACGAATGATGTCTTGTATGCTGAGCCTTTAAAAGTTAGAGAGCTAGGTGCCGGAACTAATTTCATACAGACATTAGCCCTAATTACCTCAACAGTATCTACTATCGCCCTTATTTTGACTATTGTCAGATAATTTCCACTATATATGAATTTTGAAAGTAACGAGAATGACTTTGTAGTCGAAGATTCAGGCTTTGAGCTGAATGCTATTTTTAATAAACTAAAACAGAGATGGTTAATTATCTTGATTTCTGTTTTTCTGTGCTTGGCACTTGGTTTTCTGTACACTAAGACCTCCGAACCTCTATTCAAGGTAGAGTCTATGTTTTTCATTAAAGAAAAGGAAAACCCTCTTGCATTCTTTGGTTCACCATCCATCATTGAAAGCTCCAGTATGGGGCTCCAAAATGAAACGATCATCTTGAAATCCAGGCCAGTAGCACTCGAAGTGCTTAGGCAGCTTGACTTTCAAGTTGAGTATTTTAAAGAGGGGACTTTTGTAGATACCGAAATATATCAAAGCACACCAGTAATAGTGGAGGTCAATTGGAAAAGTCCACAAACAATTGACGGGTATCTGAAAATTGAATGGGCAAATGAAACTGATTACACCCTATCCTTTGTGGATGAAGGATATAATAAATTGCTTCCAGATGGAAGTAGGGTGCCCTTTGAGTTGCAGCCACAACCATTAAAGTCAAAATTCAATGAGCAACTCACTAATAATGAGTTAGATATAAAAGTTTTAAAAGTTTCATCAGATAAATCTGGGAGTATTTTAATCAAGTTAAGGGACCTTAATTCTTTGGCCAACAGGTATTCTAGTTCCTTGAAAATTGAGCCAGTTGAGAGGGGAGCCTCCATAATGCTGATGTCAGTTACTAGTTCCAATTTGCTAAAAGGAGAAGTATATCTCAATACGTTGATGAAGATATTCCTTCAAATGGAGCTGGATCAAAAAAATCAATCCGCAAGTAAAACAGTGAACTTTATTGATTCACAAGTTGCCGGCGTTGCGGATTCTTTGCGCTATTTTGAGAATCAATTGGAAGATTTTAGATCGTCTAATAAAATTTATAACCTAAGTTCTGAGAGCTCCTCTGTGTATGATCAAATGATGGAGTATCAAACTCAATTAGCTCAGGAGGAATTTAAAAGAACCTATTATCAAAGTCTTAAGGATTACCTTGCAAACGAAAGTTATCAAGATGTAATTGTTCCCTCTGGATTAGGAATAGAAGATCCCTTACTTAATGGCTTGATCGAAAATCTACTCCAATTGCAAGCGGATAAATCAAGGATGCTGGCCAGCCAGACTGAAGCTGCTCCAGCAGTAATAGAAACCAATCGGAAAATATCAGATCTTAATCGTTCCATTCGTGAGAACTTAACTAATATAGACCGTAATTCTATCTTGCTTATTCAGGATTTGAGAAGTAGGATCACTGAGATTGAAAAGTCTTTTACTAATCTTCCTAAGACAGAGCAAAACCTTATTAGAATTCAGCGAGAGTTCTCCTTAAGTGAGAATATTTACAATTATTTAATGGAAAGAAGGGCTGAAGCTGCAATTTCCAAAGCATCAAATGAGGCTAACAATAAAATTGTGGAGCCTGCAAAAGGTGGTTTCCAAATCAGCCCTACTCCACTTAAAAATTACTTGATCGCCTTTCTAATTGGATTATTTCTTCCGGTTGCTTTTGTAGTCGTTAGGGAGCTTTTTAGAACAAAAATTGAGGATGTCCAATATCTCGAAAACAAACTCAAAATTCCTTTGCTTGGTACTATTCTCCAGAATAAAAAAAGCGATAGTAATCTTGTGGTTTTTGATCATAAAAAGTCTGGTATCTCTGAATCTTTCCGATCGTTACGGGCAAATTTGAAATTCATTCTGCCGAAGGATAAACAAATTACCTTTTTGGTTACTTCTACTATCTCAGGCGAAGGAAAGACCTTTTGTGCCATGAATCTTGCTTCTGCTTATAGTCTTACAGGTAAAAAGACTATTCTGGTTGGATGTGATATGAGGAAGCCTAAAATCTTCGCAAATTTTGATTTAACAAACGATAAAGGCTTATCCACCTTCCTTAGTGGTCAAGAACTTGATTATGAAAAAATAATTTCAAAAACAAAATATGCAAATCTTGACGTCATAGTGGCTGGTCCTACTCCTCCTAATCCGGCGGAATTACTTTTTGATGCAAGGTTTGAACAGTTGCTTAAATCCTTAAAAGGTATCTATGATGTAGTCGTACTTGATACACCACCTGTTGGTTTGGTTAGTGAAACCTTGGACCTACTCACGTTGGTTGATTGTAGCTTATTTGTTTTTAGACAAAATTATAGTCAGAGAACATTTATTGATGCAGTAAATGGTCTAAAGACAAATAAAGGCATTAAAAACATATTTGGAGTGTTTAACGGTGTAGTTGATTCTAAAAAGGTGGCTTACGGATACGGTTATTCGTATGGCTATGGCTATGGGTACTACGACGACGACAAAAAATAAATACCTTATCTAACAAAAAGTGGTTTGAATTTCAAACCCTTTTTTTATCCAAAATTTATGTTTCTAAAAGGAATTATTGAGAAAAACTTCAAGTATTTCTTTTTCTTCTTTTCCTATCTCAAACACAAAATTTTTGTCCTAGTCCTGCTGAGTCTCTTAGTAGGATTATTGGACGGTTTTGGACTTGCCCTATTCATCCCTCTATTTCAAGTAGCCGTAGACGATTCTTCTCAAGGAACTAAACCTGAGTTAGGAGAGCTGGACTTCCTTCTTGATTTTATGAATTCAATCGGTTTCAACTTGAATGTTGGAAATATTCTGATATTCATGACGATCCTGTTTTTAGTAAAGGGGATTTTTAAGTTTTTTGATAGTTACTATAAAGTTTCTCTACAGATCTTCTTTGTTAAAAAGCTAAGGTTTCAAATGCTTAATGGCATGGAGGAAGTTAGTTATCAGAATTTTGTGGGAATGGATGCAGGTAGAATCCAAAACACATTATCCGCTGAAGTTTATAAAGTAACTGCCTCATTTATAAGTTACTTCAATACCCTTCAATATGCAGTTTTATTAGTTGTGTATATGGGGTTGGCTTTCGTGTCGAACTGGCAATTCGCCATATTAGTAAGTGTAGGAGGGTTTATTTCAAATGTTTTTTTCAAGATGCTTTTCAGAAAAACTGAAATAGCGTCTATCAATATTTCTAGTAAAGGACATGTTTTCCAGTCTTTTTTAATTCAAGCAGTTCAACATTTTAAATACTTAAAGGCTACATCTTACTTTAATAATTATAAGAAAAAGCTCACACAGCAGATAGTTGAGATCGAAAATCTTCAGAAGCGGATCGGGTTTTATAATTCACTTTTGAATGGATTAAGGGAGCCTATTATTTTGATTATAGTGGTTCTTGTAATACTGATTCAAGTGAGCTTGCTTGGTGGTGCATTGTCTAGTATTCTTTTAAGCTTAATGTTCTTCTATAGAGCATTGAATTACGTAATCAGCGTTCAGTCCAGCTGGCAAACATTTATTTCACAATTTGGTGGAATTGTTTCATCAACTGAAATTATTCAAATGTTTGAAGAAGGAGTTGAAATCAACGACGGTCAACAAGCCTTTGGGTCCTTGGAACATATTTCTCTTGAAAAAATAGGCTTTGGCTTTAAGGATGGGCATCAAATTTTGGAAGATGTAGATCTGGAAATCAAGAAAAACCAAACTATTGCCTTTGTAGGACCAAGTGGAAGCGGGAAAACAACATTGGTGAATTTGATAGTAGGTTTATTTAATCCCAATCAAGGAAAAATCTATGTTAATGGCATGGAAAGAACCTATGTTAACATATTAGAACTCCGATCCAAAGTTGGATATATCACCCAAGAACCAGTGATATTCAATGATTCTGTTTTTAATAACGTTACTTTTTGGTCTCCTAAAACAAAGGAAAATTTAGACCGTTTTTGGAAAGCTATCGACATGGCTAACCTTACGGAATTTGTAATTGGACTAAAAGGACAGGAAGAAATGGTTCTCGGTGACAATGGAGTCAAAGCTTCTGGTGGCCAAAAACAACGTATTTCTATAGCTAGGGAATTGTTCAAAGAAGTTGAAATAATTGTCTTTGATGAAGCTACCTCTGCCTTGGACTCAGATTCAGAAAAAATTATTCAAGAAAATATTAATTCTCTTCAAGGGAAGTATACCATTATCCTAATAGCACATAGATTGAGTACTATCAAAAACGTAGATATGATTTATTTGGTAGATCAAGGTAATATTAAAGCTTCCGGAGATTTTGAACAGCTATTTTCATCTGACTCTAATTTCAGAAGAATGGTACAACTGCAAGAATTCTAATGCCTAAAAAGAAAGTCCTTCTTGTGGGGCCTTTAAATAAGGATGGTGTAGGTGGAAGGTTAGAAGAAATGAAAGTTTGGGCGAGGTCTTTGGAAGATCATGGAGCCCATGTTGAAGTTTTTACCAGATTTAATGCAGGTTCTTTTTTTGGAAATATTCCAGTCTGGGAGTCTGCTCATCTTGTTTTTGGAAAGAGGCTTTTCCGAAATAGTTTTATCAAAAAAACGTTACTGAGAATTTGGGGTGCTTCCATCCTCAAAACTAAAAGAGATGCTATTTTTACCAGTAATGTTTGGAGTAAATTTGTTAGCGACTTTGATTGTGTTATCCTATTTATCACTGATACCTCTTTAGAAAGGACCATATTTGAATTACCATTAAATGTTCCTGTTTTCATCCGTTACACAGGGTTATTGAGAAGCTTTGAGTCCCTATTGAGAGATGGCGCTAAGCTAGATGGATTTAATAGAGCTTATATTTTTCATGATAAGAATCTACTTAAAGATTTTAAGCCTTCATTACCTTTTCACTTTATAGATCAAACTGCAATTCAGGAAAAGAAATTGCTTTCAATACCTATCAGGCCACAATGCAAGATATTTGCGATGATAGGGCTGTTTATGGATGTGAAACAAGTAGAACAAGTAATTGAAACATTTATTGAATTCCCAGATCTTAAACTTTTGCTATTCGGTAAAGGAGAACTTGAATCTTCCTATAGAAATTTAATCGAAACTAATAAGTTAAATAACGTAGAGTTACGTGGCTTTTTCCCGGCGGAAGAGATGGACAAAATGTTTCAGGAGTTTGATGCATTAATTATCAACTCCTCAGAAGAAACTGGGCCTATGACAGGGGTAGAAGCGATGGCGGCCGGTAAACTCATTATATCTTCTTCAGTGGGTGCTATGCCGGGTAGGTTGGATAATGCTAAATTTATCACAGGAAAATCAAACACGCTGAGCTTAGTGTTAACTGAGATTGAAGAATTATCTACAGAGGAAATAAGTGCAGAGAAACACCGCCTTCGCTACAATTATTTGAAAAATTGTTCTAATGAAGCAATTTCTGGAAAAATTGCAGATCTAATTTTAGAAGAAACCACAGTATGAGAGTAGGTAGTAACCCCTCAAAGACCAACTTTACGATAGAGATAGACTCTACACACAGAGTGATATTGTCTGTTTATATTCCGAATTTGGAAGAGGCATATTTCAAGGATTCTCAAACGATTTTCAAATATTGCATTGAATCTTTAGTTAATACTGTCCACTCAAAAACTAGAATTTCAATCGTAATCAATGGATGTTGTCAGGAAATTTCAGACATGATTTATGATTACCAGAAAAAGTACCCAATCATTGATCAAATCTTTTATACAAAAGAAAATCTAGGGAAAATTAATGCGATTTATTCCATTGTAAAAAGTAACCTAGAACCACTATTGACGATTTCTGATGCAGATGTTATGTTTCTTCCGAATTGGCAAAAAGAAGTCGAGACAGTTTTTGTCGATTTTCCTGAAGCGGGCATGGTTTCCCCAGTTCCAAGTAGCAAAGGATTTCTCTTTAGTACTGCTTCTACACTATACTATGGACTTTTTAAAGGGAAGATTAAATTTCAAAATGTAAAAGATCCAGAAGGCCTGATTAATTTCCAAAAGAGTGTAGGGTCTAATTTGTATCAGAAAATTCATTTAGAGAAATATCTAGTCGTTTCAAACGGAGTTGCAGAAGCAGTAGTTGGTTGTGGTCATTTTGTTGCTACGTTTAGAAAGCAGGTTTTCGAGGCTGCACCTACTAAGGTTTGCAAATTTAGAGTTCAAAATAATAGTGAGGAAGATTATTTGGATGATCCTAATGATATGTCTGGTTTTTTGAGGTTAGCTACGCTGGGGAATTTTGCCTATCACATGGGTAACAGCCCTCATCCTTGGATGAAAGAAAAATTACAGGAAACTCTAATCGATACTTCCATAACTACTCCCTTAGAAATTCCAGATCCTATATCATTTTCAAAGAGTCAATATAAAATAGGTAAGTTTCTAAGCCGCCTTTTATTCCATAAGTTCAGAAGACAGTTTTTTAGCCATTTGGGTGTCAATGAGCCGTATTAAAATATGAGTTTTAAAAGTAGATTAATTCAGAAAATTCAATTTTGGGTTAAACCCTACCTGACTTATAAAAACAAGGTGCTAGTTTCATTTTGGGCAACTGGAGCACATCACGTGAAGTTTGAAGGAAGTACTATTGTCCCTGAATACTGCGCGTTTTCAGATGCTACAGAAATTGGCTTTAGGACTACCTTAGGTACTAATAATTATTTTGGTGGCAAAGTGATTATTGGTAAGTACTGTCAGTTAGGAAGAGATGTAGCATTCCATCCCACCAACCACCCAATGAGTTATCTGACAACCTACATTAATAACCACCTTTATAAAGGAGAACTAAAATCACTTAAGACTGAGAAGCCCATTATACTTGGCAATGATATTTGGGTAGGTCATGGTGTAATTGTTTTGGCAGGTGTATCTGTGGGGGATGGGGCTATTCTAGCTGCAGGTTCGGTCGTGACTAAAGATGTGGAACCTTACACTATTGTAGCAGGAAATCCTGCAAAGCCTATTCGAAAACGTTTTTCAGAGGAACTCATTCAAGAATTGCTTAATCTGAAATGGTGGGATAAATCGGATGAAGAACTTGAAAAGTTAAAACCACTCTTTTTTGTTGACCTTCACGAGCATAGTTCACTTCACCCCATTTTATCAAAAATTCTAAAACATTAATTTTCCAAAACGACAAATGAAAGTCTGTTTATTGATTCCTGATGGAATTGGTATCAGGAATTATTTATATTCTGATATTATACCTTTACTCCGTGAATCCAAATTCGAAGTTGCTGTATGGCATTCCTTGGATCCTGCAGTCATGAAGGAAGCAGAACGTATAAATCCCCAAGTAAACTTTGAAAATCATACCTTCAACTTTTATAAGGAAGACCCTTTACCAAGATTCTTAAGGGATTGTGTTGGATATGCCCGATTAAAAGTAAACGCTAATCTTGAAAGCAATCCTACTATTCTAGATAACTGGCTGCCGAAAAAGAATTTAAAGGGAAAACTCTCCAATTACCTTGCTGAAATAGTAGGAGGTACCTTCACGACTTTGGATAAAATATCAAAGGTCGATGCAATTATTCAACATCAGCATAGAAAATCAGCTGCATACCGAAAGTATAAAGCTGACCTAAAGAAAATTAATCCTGACATTTTATTTTGCACGCATCAACGCGAACCAAATGCAGGCGTTGCAATGCTTGCGGCTCAGGATTTAGGAATAAGAACCGTAGCCGCAATTTTTTCTTGGGATAATCTTCCCAAAGGTAGGCTGCCAATGAGGGCAAGCGATTACTTGGTATGGTCAGAATATATGGAGGAGGAGTTGCTGAAGTATTTTCCAGACATTGAAAAAAAGAATATTAAGATAGTCGGAACTCCTCAGTTTGATTTTTATTCAAATGAGAAGCTGATTAAAACCAGAGAGGAATTTGCAATTGAAAATAATCTTGACTCTCAAAAAAGATGGATATGCTTTTCTGGCGATGATTCATTGACCTCTCCTCATGATCCTATTTACCTCAGTGATTTAGGAAAAGCATTACAAAACGAATCAGATATTGAAGTGCTTTTTAGACCAGTACCCGTCGAAGGATTTGAACGATACCAAGCAGTTTTAAAGAAGTTTCCTTTCATAAAAACTCTTGTGCCGAAGTGGAGAAAAGGGGAGCTTTGGAGTAAGTTTTTTCCTTATCCAGAGGATATTGCAGTCTTAGTCAATTTAGCATATCACAGTGATACCGTAGTAAACGTAGGTTCCACAATGGCACTTGACTTTGCCCAATTTAATAAGCCTGGAGTTTATGTGAACTATGAGGTAATGCCGGACCACCCCTGGTCCATTAAAAGAGTCTATCAGTTTCAACATTTTCGAACCTTCGAGGATTTGGATGCTGTAAGCTGGATACGTTCTACCGATGATATTCTGCCTACCATAAGAAGAGCAATCGACTGTCCAATGGAAATAGCAAAGGATAGGTTACTATGGAGAGATAGAATTGTCTTCCAGGATCAAGGATCCACTGCCTCAAGTCGAATAGTTGATTACCTAATAACTACGCACAAGTAAAAAATGCATATTTGTTTTCTTTCTCATGAATACCCAAAAGCTGGACTTAATCCTGGTGGAGTCGGGGTCTTTTTATATACATTTAGTCAGGCTCTCACTGCGGCAGGACATAGAGTAACCATCCTGGGAGCTAACGATTCTGATGTAACTGAGGACGATATTCAAAGTAATTTAAGAGTTATTCGTTTTGCCAAGCCATCTACCCCAGGCCTTAATTGGTGGCTTATTGCAAGAAAATTGAATGATTACCTTCAGGAAATCAATGATTCTTACCCTCTTGATATTGTAGAAGGATCCGAGTTAGGATTGGCATTCATAAAGAAGTTGCCAAAAGTGAAGTATATAATCAGGTTACATGGTGGACATCATTTTTTCTCTGAATCTGAAAACCGACCTATTAATCAATGGAAAGGATACCAGGAGAAAAAGTCTTTCAAAAAAGCGGATGCCTTTATCGCTGTTTCTGACTATGTAAGAGTACACACCGCAAAATACCTCTCTTATCAAGGTAAACCTTTGGAAACCATTAGGTATATGATTGATCAAAATCGTTTTGCTTATCAGGAAGAATATCCCGAAGCAAAGGATTTTTCATTGGTTTTTGCTGGGACGATCTGTGAGAAAAAAGGAGTTGGTAATCTGGTGGATGCCATGCCGAACATATCTCGAAAATTCCCCCAAACCACCTTGGATATCTATGGCAAAGAATGGTTTTTTCCGAATGGAAATTCATACACGGACTACATACTATCCAGGATCCCAGAAAGTCTAAAAAGTCAAATAAAAATTCATCCACCTGTTAGTCATGATCAAATCCCCAAAATATATGGGGCAGCTTCAATTTGTGTTTTTCCTTCTTTTATGGAGACTCAAGGACTAGTAGCGCCTGAAGCAATGTCAATGGGAAAAGTAGTCGTTTTTACAGATAAAGGGCCTGGCCCTGAAACAATCACAGACGGGGTAGATGGCTTTTTATGCAACCCATTGGATGTTTCAAGCATTGAGCATTCAATTATCCAGGCTTTGGAAGCAAAAGACCAATTTAAAGAAATCGGGAAGAAAGCATTTAAGAAGGCACACGCCATGTTTAATGTTTCTATGGTTTTAGATAGAAATCTAGCATTTTACAATTCAGTGATAAATGACTGATTTTTTAATCATTACCTGTGTCCAGCATAGTAAAGCAAACGGAGAGTATTATGCCTACGGGCCTTATGTCCGTGAGATGAATCTATGGATAGAAAAGGAACAATCTGTAAAAGTGATTGCTCCAATGAGCCAAAGCTTAATTCCAGATAAAATAGATATGCCTTATGTACATCCAGCATTTACCTTCTCAGAGGTTCCTGCATACCATGTACAGAGTAAACAGGCAATCATACAGGCCCTGAAAGATCTTCCTGGTATTATAGGGGAAATCTATCGCGCTATGAAGAATGCCAAACATATTCATATTCGTATTCCCGGAAACATGGGCCTTTTGGCCATGTTTATTCAGATTTTGTTTCCCAAAAAACCTAAAACTATTAAGTATGCTGGCAATTGGGATGGGCAATCCAAGCAACCAAGGACCTATAAAATTCAACGATTCATTGCGAATTCTACATTTTTGACCAAGAATGCCAAGGTATTAGTCTATGGCAAATGGCCTGATAGTACAACTAATGTATTACCTTTTTTCACTGCTAGCTATAGGGAAATTGAGAAAGAACCTGTGGATAAACCTTCCTTATCAGACAAAATACGTCTAGTATTTATCGGAGCACTTTATGATGGGAAAAATCCGGAAATTGGATTGAAGCTTTCCCACTTGATGAAAAAGGAAGGTCTTAATTTTGAGTTTGTGTATTGTGGCGATGGCGTGATGAGAGCGGAACTGGAAGCTCAATCCCGAGATTTAGGATTGCAGGACCAGGTAGTGTTTAAAGGCAACGTAAACGCAGAAACTGTAAAATCCATCCTAAAACAATCTCACTTTCTCATTTTTGTTTCTGAAACGGAAGGCTGGCCTAAGGCTGTTGCTGAAGCAATGTTTTGGGGATGCATCCCCTTTACTTCCAGAGTTAGTTGTGTGCCACAAATGGTTGGAGAAGAGCGGGAGAGAGGCGTGCTAGTGAGTAAAGATCCGCAAGAAATCTTTGGGAAATTGAAGACATTACTTGCAGATACCAAGGAACTTGAGCGAATGAGAGACGATGCCATTAGCTGGGCTAGAAAGTACACCTTGGAATCATTTCAGACTGAAATCGAAGAGCTGAAATGAGAATTCTGCAATTAATTGATTCCATGGCTGTCGGAGGTGCAGAAAGAATGGCGGTGAATATCGCCAACTTGTTCACCAAACAAAATATCCCAACTCTGCTTGTTGCGAGCAGATCTAGCGGCCCCATGAATGATTTTTTGATGGACAAAGACATATTTTTTTGTTTGAACAAAAAATCATTTTTTGATTTAGGAGCCTTTAAATCTCTGGTTGCACTGTCACGGCGATTTAAGCCTACCCACATTCATGTTCACGACTCTTCTGTTTTCTGGGCTGTCTTACTTAAAAAGTTTCTTCCTTCAAGCAAGTTGGTTTGGCATGCTCATTATGGCGGGTTGTCGGGAAAAGACCAGCGTTTTGGAAATAAAATTAAGTTTATTGATGGCTCTATTGATGCAGTCATTACCGTAAATGAAGAGCTGAAAACCTGGATAGAAAATGAAATCCCTAAAATTTCTTCCGTCGAGTATATAGAGAATTTTCCAGATCTTCCAGTAGCTATCTTTAGACAGGATCCTTCAGATGTGGTATTGTGCCTGGCTAATCTAAAGCCACCCAAAAACCACCACTTACTTATCAACACTTTTGCTGAATTTGTAAAATCACATCCCTCATTCAAGTTGAAGCTCGTTGGCGCAACGGATAATCCTGGATACTTAAAAGAAATTAAAGAGTTGATTCAAATCAATAGTTTGGGAAATAGAATACATATTGAAGGGACACAGCTTAAGTTATCTCCCTACATGCAAGAAGCCAAATTTGCTGTCCTATGTTCTGATGTGGAAGGTTTACCGGTCTCACTTCTGGAGCTAGGATTGGCTAAAGTGCCAATTGTATGTACAGCTGTCGGTCAATGCGATGCGTTATTGGAACAAGGTAAATACGGCTATCTAGTGGAGAAGGGCAATAGAATTGAACTACTGGATACCATGAGTTATGTTGCCAATAATATATCTGAAGCAAATCGTAAAGCAGAGTTGTTTGCCGAACATGTCTCAAGTAAATTTGGCAATATGAATTTCTTGGAGAACTACACTAAATTATTAAAAGGCCTGAGCTAAGATGTTTATATTTTTCAATTCATTAAAGCAGCAGAACAAGTCCTTTTTTTGGTTTATTGTCCATGTACTGCTGGGTGCATCTGCTACCATCTCAGCATTCCCTATGATCATTTATTTTTATGTCTTTCTAGGGTATAGTTTTATTAATCTCTTTAATGTCAATGCTACACATAGGGCTCGTTTGATTGCAGAGATTATTATTTATTTTGCATCATTTGAAGGGCTGGGAAGGCTAGCAGGATCTGATCCTTTTATTCCATATGAACTAGGAAAATATATTATACTTTTCCTTTGTCCCTTAGGTATTTTACTTAGCCGAAATTATACCGCTAAAGGGATGATTGGGTTAGTGATCCTCATTCTCTCCATTCCGGCAGTCCTATTTGACGAAAGTAATCAAGTCAGCTTTAATGATATCAAATTTAACATATTGGGACTTTTAAATATTGGGGTCGCAATCTGGTTTTTTTCAACACTGAATTTAAATCTAAAAACCTTGATCAATTGGTCCAAACCACTAGTTTACCCCATAGTCTCGGCCTTGGTTTTTACCATCATTCGTACCCCAAACCTTGATGAGGTTGAGTTTACGCTCGGTGCAAATTTTGCTACTGCAGGAGGGTTTGGGTCTAATCAAGTATCTACAATTTTGGGCTTGGGTGTTTTTGTGTTTTCACTGGCTGTACTTCTGAACTATAGGATTTCAGGCTTTAAGTGGCTAGATGGAATTACGCTAGGTCTATTTACAATTCAAGGACTCCTGACATTTTCGAGGGGTGGGATGATTGGAGGATTTTTCGGTGTTTTTGTTGTGATGTTTTATTTGACTAAACTCAGTTTCAAAGAGCGTAGTGCACTTAGGATTCCTAATTTTAAGAAATACATTGTCCCAGTCGGTATCCTGCTTTTCATAGTGATGTTTGCAGCAAACTTAATCACTGGTGGGATGCTATTACTTCGATATATGGGGGAAACCCAGGGTACTCTTGCTGGATCAGCTGAAAAAAATCTCAATAAAATAACCACCAACCGATCTGATATTTTTATGGAGGATGTTGACCTGTTTCTTGATCACACCATGCTTGGAGTTGGAGTTGGAGCTTCTTCCTATCTTCGTGATGAATACAAAGGATATGCACCCCATGTCGAACTGTCTCGATTAATTGCAGAACACGGAGCCCTGGGCTTGATAATTTTCTTTTTATTTATTTTGGTTTTCTTTTTAAATAAGGGCCATGCCCCTGAGTCAATCAGTAAGGGGATTTTGATCGCGCTGTTTTTAATGGGCTTTCTGGCTACCTTCCATTCCGCAACTCGTACCTACATCACGCCTTTATTGATGGGGATCTCATGTGTCAATATTGCCTCTATTTCCAAAAAGAATAAAAAGGAGCGAAGAAAGGTAAGTGTTAAAACTGTTAATAGGTTTAAGTACCAACCTCTGGATTTAGACCAAAAAGTGCCTGGACAACTCTAATCTCCTATTTTAATTTCTATCCCGTAAATTATCAATATAGCTAGTTCAGCACCGTTTTTTTGCGAAAGGAATTTTAGCACCTAATTCCATTTTCATAATTGTTACCAATTCTTTAAAGCTAATTTATCCATTGAAAATTTTTGCCTATAACGACTTTATTTTAAAGAAGAATAAAGGAAAAATATATGCAGATGATTCTCATATATTATTTATTAAGGCGACCTGCGAAACCTATTTTGAGCAGTTTCAACTGGGCTCCAGGTGTATTGAGGCACCGGATAAAGGACATTACTTTTTTACAGATGTGGAAAATCAAGTCCTTGTTTTTCCTTTCTATTCCAGTGTTTCTCAATTTTTCAAAAAACCTGGTCTATTGGGTAGATCAAAGGAATTATTGAAATCCGCTGTTTCTTATTATGATGTTTTTTGGCTTACATGGCCTCATCCTATAAGTTTTTTGGTGTTAACCCTAGTGGGTAGAAAAAAACCAGTTGTCCTCTTTGTCCGGCAAAATTTGGAAGCATTAATCCACGTTAGATATTCAGGAATTAATCGCTTCATAGGTAAAAAATTCACCCAATTTCTTTATGCATATGCAAAAAGATATCATAAAAATGCTCTGATTGTATCAGTGGGTGATGAGATGTATAATCATTTCAAGCCTCTATTTCCCAATAATTTTTATATCAGTGATTCAATTGTTTCTGAGAAACTACAGCTCCCCGCTAGAAAAGAATTCAACCACGATGTAAAACTCCTTTTTGTTGGCAGACTAGAGCCTGAGAAGGGCTTGTTTGATCTAGTAAAAGCCATCCAATTAATCAATCAAAGTGTTCAGGTTTCCTTGACTATAGTTGGTGAAGGAGGTATAGAAGAAGAACTGAGGGCTTTTGTCGATCAGTTGAAATTATCCCATTGTGTGAGATTTGCAGGATACCAAGCTTTTGGAGAAAGCCTATTTGAACTCTATAGATCTCACGATATCATGATGATTTCTTCCTATAGTGAAGGCTTACCGAAGATTATCAACGAGGCTAGAGCATTTGCCATGCCTATTGTTTCTACAAAAGTTGGAGGAATAGCCAAGGAACTTCAAGAAGGTGAAACTTGCCTCTTCGTTCCTCCCGGAAAGCCGGAATTACTTGCTGCAGCAGTTGTTTTTTTACTTCATAATCCAAAAGTCTATCAAACGATCAGTCAAAATCTTCACGATCAGTTTATGTCCAATTCATTGGAATATTGGAGCGGAAGATTTGCCACTTTAGTCAAGGACTATGCAACCAAAAATTTTTAGCATATGAAGGATATTTCCTTACCCCTCGTTTCTGTAGTAGTTCCTGTTTACAATACCCAAGACTTTATACAAGCTTGTATAGATTCTGTGACTAATCAGAGCTACAAGAATTGGGAACTGGTGTTGGTTGACGACCAATCGACAGATAACTCCTTTGAAATCTGCCAACACGCAGCAGATAAGGACCCTAGAATAAAGGCAATTAGACAGGAGAATAATGCCGGTGCCCTGGCAGCTAGAAATAGAGGAATCCAGGAGTCCACAGGTAAATTTCTGTGTTTTCTGGACTCAGATGATACCTATGAGCCAGACAAAATTGAGATTCAGCTGGCTTTTATGCTAAAAAGTAAGCATGCAATATCATTCACTATGTTTCAGAGAATTACTGAAGCTGGGGAATTTATGGGTAAAAGCAATGTGCCATTTGCACCCGAAATCTCATATCGTCAACTTTTAGGTAACCCCCAGTTCTCTATCATAACTATAATGGTTGACACAATGCAGGTTTCCATTCCGCTTTTGAAGTTGGAGCTGGTGAAAGCTGAGGATTATGTGTTCCATTTGGCAATTTTGAAGCAAGGGTTTAAAGCCTATGGTATTAACAAGGCTCTTTCCAACTACAGGTATCGTCTTGGTTCTCAAAGCACTTCTTTTATGGGAAATGCTGCAGACCTGTGGAAGGTCCTCTATTCCATTGAAAAGCTAGGCCTCCTTCCTTCAATTTTCTACTTTTCAAGATATATTAGTAAGGGTCTGAAGAAAAAAATGATCTTAATGAGTCAGATTAAACAAGTTCAGGGAAACTGACATATGACGATTCTCCAAAAATTCAGTAATAAATTTGAAACTTATAAAGGAAAGGTAAAAACCTACTTTTTCAGGATTACTAACAAAATATTCCCAAGGTATTTTGATATAGATAGGGTTTCTGATTCCGTTTTTCCATTAGGGTATTGCATTCCGGATGAACTGATACTGGATGGGCTTCCTGAGAAAAAAAACCTTTGGGCAGAAGTGATTCCAGGTTTCATTGAAACCTACAGGTTTGGAAATGAGCAGGATTATTATGGGATGTATGCTGAAGCGAAATTTGCCTACACTTGGAAAAAAGGAGGTTGGGATTGCCTGAGGCACTATGAAATTCTGGGTAATGGAACCATCCCTGTATTTCCGGACCTTGGCAATTGCCCTAGTGATACGCTCTCTCATCTACCCAAATCATTAATCATTCAAGCAAATAGGGAATTGTTGCCTTGGAAAAATACTCAAGCTTATCAGGAAAACTACCAAAAATACGCATCTGCTATTCTCAATCATTGTAAGGAAAACATCAGTTGTTCAGCGGTCAGTAAATTATTTTTGGAGAATCTAGGAGCTAAAAGCCATCATAAGATTCTCTTTTTGAATTGTGATTCAAATGTCAATTACTCCAGAGAGCTTCTCTTTATCGGACTGAGTAGGGAACTAGAGTTACACAATGGACTTTGTCATCCTTATCCAGCTTTGGATTTTCTTTATGAGGATTATCCTGCAGAGAAAGCGAGCAAGTGCTACGGAAGAGGTTTCGGATATACTAGAAGGCTGAAACCTTTACTTAAAAAAGAGTCGCTTCCTAGCAACGATGTAGAATTGGAAGATTCAATCCGGAAGCAACATTGGGATTTTATAGTCTATGGCAAAATGGGGGCTGATGAAGGTATCTTAGGTACTGCGCCTACCTGTCCATTTTGGAAAATTGTTTCTGAAAGCTACAGCAAAGATCAAATAGCGTTTGTGTATGGTGGGGATCATATGCAGAATATGAAAGATATGGGAAGTAAACACTCCCGGCACTTGGCAAGGCATGCACGATTAGGCAAATGCTTTGTCCGTGAACTGAAAATGAGCTAATGACAACTAAAGAACTATTTGAATTACCCATCGTTTTTTGCGCTGATGGGAAATTCATTGCTCACGCAATGACCACCATACTCTCGGTGATCAGGGCAAACCCAAATTATTGTTTTCAATTTTATTTACTTGCTACTGAGCTTCCTGAGTCCAAAAAAACAGCAATTTCAAGCAAGGTGATATCCTTAGGTTCGAAATTTGATTTTATAAAAATCGATGATAATGCATTTGAAAATTTTCCCATTCCACATCATTTTTCAAAAGCAAATTACTTTAGACTACTTATTCCTGAGCTGCTTCCGGCTAAAAAGGTTATTTATTTAGATGCTGATATCATAGTGGTTTCACCTTTAAATGATTTTTTAAAAATTGACCTGACAGATCATTCACTAGCTGCAGTAGAAGATCCCATTTACAAATGGAAAACTGAGCTGGGAATGAAGAACTCTTCGACCTATTTTAACTCAGGCGTTATGCTTATGAATCTTGAACTTTGGAAACAACGGGATATTTCTAAAAAAGCCTTTGAATTTATTAACGCCCATCCTGAGAAAATTAGATTTGTTGATCAGTGTGCACTGAATGCAGTAATAGATGGTGACTATATAGAGCTTGCACCTAAGTTTAATCAACAAGCAATATTGTTTAAGGAAGGATTTGATTTTGCACATTCAAGCTGGTCAAAAGAACAAAGGGAAGAGGCGATTGATTCTCCAATTCTAATCCACTTTACCGGTCCAAGTAAACCTTGGCAGTATAATAATAGTCATCCTAGAAAGAAGGAATACTGGAAAAACCAAAAAGATTCACCCTTCAAAATGAGATATCCCGAAGGAATGGTTTGGTCAGACCACATTAAATCTCTTTTTCCTAATTCATTGAAGAATAAGCTCAAATCTCTCCTCAGATTCAATTGATTCAGAGGCTTGAATAAAACTATGCAATCAAAAAAAATCGTAATTATTGGGCTGGGATCTATAGGATCAAGACATTTCAATAACCTCAAATCCTTAGGCTATCAAAATATTACGTTGGTTTCTTCCAAAGTAAGCAAACCCAATGAATGGAATGGTTGTGAAGTATTTTCTACGCTGGAACTAGCGTTGGAAAATCATAAATACACCCATGCTTTTGTATGTTCTCCTACGGCTTTTCATGTGGGGCAATTGAAGGCTCTAGTCCAAGCTAAAGTCTCTAAAATTTATTTGGAAAAGCCAATAAGCCATAATTTGGATGATTTAGACCAATTCAAGGTTGCCTCCAAACTTGGCGTTCAGATTTATGTGGGTTATGACCTGCATTTTGATCCAGGTTTGACATTGGTGAGAAAACTATTGAATGAAAAAGCAATAGGAAAGGTTTACTCTGCAAATGCATTCGTAGGCCAGTATTTGCCAGATTGGAGGCCTTATGAAGATCATAGAAAAGGCATGAGCGCTTTGGTGGAAAAAGGGGGAGGAGTGATGCTGGATTTAATTCATGAATTTGATTACCTGATTTGGTTGCTTGGAAGTGTGCAAACTGTCTCCGCTATTTATCAGATAAATCCTGAGTTAGAAATTGAAACTGAAGATGTTGCAGATGTATTGATCAGATTCGAATCCGGTGCCACAGGAACCATTCATTTAGATTATCACCAGCGCGTACTAATCCGAAACTGCGTTTTTACAGGCGCTCTTGGAACTATTAAATGGGACTTAGCAGCTCGCACAGTCACACTCACCTTAGCAGATAAAAAGGAAGAAGTATTTGATTTTTCTGATTTCGAGCGAAATGATAGGTACTTAGAAATTGCAAAAGCTTTCATGAACGAAGAATCAGATGATAGAATTTGTACCTTTGAGCAAGGGTTACAAAGCCTGCAACTTGTAGTGGCTTCTAAACTTTCCAGTCAATCCAGTACCATATTAAAATCCCCATTATTTAAATGATTTTAGCTACTATATGCTGTCGCGGAGGATCCAAAGGTGTTCCGAATAAGAATTTACGCCTCATGCATGGAATTCCTTTGATAGGTCATACGATCGCTCAAGCTCAGCAAAGTGAATTGATTACAGACTTGATCATCTCAACGGATTCACCACTAATAGCAGATGCCGCTAGAGAATTTGGAGCTAAGGTGCCCTTTTTTAGACCAGATGATTTGGCCTCTGATTCTGCTAGCAAATGGCCAGTATTTGTACATGCACTTGAGTTTTATGAAAAAGAATATGGTGTAGAAGTCGAGTATCTGGTAGATCTTGATGTGACGGTTCCTTTGAAAACACCTCAGGATATAGACGGTGCAATTCAACTTGCATTGGACAACCCGACTACAGAAGTAGTGATTACAGGCTATGAGCCAGAAAGAAACCCTTATTTCAATATGATGGAAATACGGGAAGATGGTTTAGCAGAAATTGTGAAAAAGTCTGAGAAACCAATCGTAAGAAGACAGGATGCTCCCGATGTCTATAGTCTCTCGCCTGCTGCGTTTGTAATCAAAAAGTCTGCATTGTATAACTATCCTCACTGGAGCAAAGCGCCTTGTAGAATTTTCCCTATTCCTAGAGAAAGGGCAATAGATATAGATTCACTTTTGGATTTTGAATTGGTGGAGTTTCTAATGAGTAAAAAACAATAATTAAATCTGGAATTATTCCAGCTTAAAACGACCTTTTGCTGGATAAAAACTATTCTTGAGGCTACTTCGGTCTCCCGTCTTCGGTCTTCCAACTCCTCAAGCAAAGGAAATAACAGAACTATCAAGATTGAGGATGATGATGAAAAACAATGATAAACATATGAACGATATCTTTGACTTAAGTGATAAAACTGTTTTAATCACCGGTGGAGCAGGATTATTAGGTCCTGAAATGACTTCAGCATTACTTGAAAAAGGGGCTAACGTAGTCATGGCCGATTTGGATAAAAGTAAGTGCGATGCAATCATCGTCGACAAATCATGGCAAGATCTACCTGTTAGCGGAATTGCTCTGGATGTAGCCTCCTCCCAATCTTGGAAAGATGCCTTGAAACTCATCCTAGATAAATACGGCAAAATAGACGTTCTTATCAATGGAGCTGCCAGTACCAATCAATCTAAGACTGCTAATTTTGAAGCTGGATTTGAGGACTTTCCTGAGGAAGATTGGGACAGGATCATGGATATTAATCTCAAAGGTGTATTTCTTGGTTGTCAGGTGATCGGAAAACAAATGCTCGCTCAGGGTAAGGGTAATATCATAAATATTGCGAGTCTTTACGGAGTGGTTAGTCCTAATCATAGGATTTACCCAGGTACTGGTATATTCCAGCCTGTAGCCTATAGCGTAAGTAAGCAAGGTGTTATTGCACTGACCAAGTACTTAGCCACTTTATGGGCAGATAAGCAAATCAGGGTTAACTCCCTAACTCCAGGTGGCGTTTGGAATGGGCACGAAGGCTTATTTTACGAAAGGTACAAGCAGCTAAATCCTTCTGGAGATATGGCTCATAAATCTGATATGAATGGCGGGATAGTGTTTTTAGCCTCAGAGGCGTCCAAACATATAGTTGGACATAATTTAATTATTGACGGAGGTTACTCCGTATGGTAAAATCTTCAAACAAATGAATAAACCTTACATAGAAATAGCTGGACGTAAAATAGGCTATGATTTTCCTCCTTTAGTGATTGCAGAAATTGGGATAAACCATGGTGGCTCACTTGAAGTAGCTAAGGAAATGGTAGATTCTGCTAAGCGGGCAGGGGTAGAAATGGTGAAACACCAGACGCATATTGTAGATGATGAAATGAGCAGGGAAGCAAAAAACACTATTCCTTCTCATACTAAAGAAAGTATCTACGAAATCATGCAAACCTGCGCGCTTTCTGAGCAGGAAGAGCTTGAGTTTAAAAAATATGTGGAGGCGCAGGGAATGATTTTCGTATCAACTCCCTTTTCCCGTGCTGCTGCTGATAGATTGATTTCTTGGGACGTAGAAGGATTTAAAATAGGGTCCGGCGAGTGCAATAACCATCCTCTGCTGGAGCACATAGCATCCTTTGGGAAGCCTATGATTTTAAGTACTGGAATGAACGACCTGAAGAGTGTTGCAAGGTCTGTTGCAATACTGGAAAAGCACAAGGTGCCTTTTGCTTTGCTACATACTACTAATTTATACCCTACTCCAAACCACCTAGTTAGATTAGGGGCTATGGCACAGCTTCAGGAAGCTTTTCCTCAGGCAGTAGTAGGACTGAGTGATCATACGATTACCAATCACGCCTGCTTTGGTGCAGTGGCTTTGGGTGCTTCTATTTTGGAAAGACACTTTACAGATCACATGCAAAGACAGGGACCAGACATCGTGTGCTCCATGGATGAGCAATCCTGTGCTGAATTGATTGAGGGGTCAAAGATCATACATTTGCAAAGAGGAGGAGATAAAAAGGCAGTGGCAGAAGAGCAAGCAACAATTGACTTTGCTTTTGCTACAGTATGTACTATCCAACCTATCCGGGCAGGCGAACAATTTACCAAAGAAAATATCTGGGTGAAAAGACCTGGTAAAGGCGGTATTTTAGCCGAACACTTTGAGTCCATTTTGGGCAAAACAGCCACAGAAGACTTAGAAGTAGATATTCAGGTGCAGTGGAAAAGTATTAAATAAAACACATCAATAAGTAGTTAATAAATGAAATCGAGCATGACTAAAAAGTCACAAATTGGGCTAATTATCACCCATGCGAGATTCCATAGCCTGTCCCGACTTTTCGGGATGGCCGTTCA
>NZ_QLLK01000007.1 GCF_003259505.1 Algoriphagus yeomjeoni
GGCCCACCAAAGGCCGTCTTTTCCGCTCTCACAAACCAATTTTAGTTCCTGATTTTACTCGGGCTAGGAAACCTATGCCCATGCAAAAAAAAAGTCCCTCCAAAAGGCATTGGAAAGGCTAAAAACATTAAAACTCTTTTTGAATAAATACCGAATCTACTGACAGGTATTACTTTTTAAGGTATTTGGATACCCCGTTTCCTTCAAAAAATCCTGACTCAATCCCCATAAGAACTTCACCGGTTCCGTGCAACATCGGTTTCATCGTTCGTGCTACGCACGCGACGAAAACCTAGTTGTTGTGTGTAGTATTTATTCTTTTATTTCCTTAAACCCTTTGAATTTCTTGTTTTTTGTTTCTCCAGTTGCCCATTCTCCGACAATTATTCCGTTAATTTTCAATGTATCAACCCATTTATATTCTGGATTGAATTCAACGAAATGAGAAAGTAACACACTTGATTTTGTTCCTGACATTAATTCGCCAGTATTTGTCACTTGAAACTCTTTCACTTCACTTATTTCGAGATTTAAAGGAAGAGTACCACAAAATACGTATGAATCGTCTTTTGAATATGGGAATTCGAGCAATTGAAATGATTTAGGATTTGCAAAAATCACCATTTCATCATCAAGAAACACTCTATTTTTATCTTTAGAATATCCATTACCAATTAATTCAAATGAGTTTGGGTCAGCATTTTCAATTTTACTTCTAATATGAAATACTGAATTTTTGTCTTTTGCATAGTACTCATTGTCCAATATTTCGAAACTTTCAAAATCGTGTTCATCAATTTGACTCACTCTTTTTCCAACAGCTTCATCATATGAAATCCATACCCATTTTCCATTCTCTTTTTGGTATCCTGAATTACAAGAAATGAAGAGAGTAATAGCGCAAATTATAAGTGCATTTTTTGTTATCTGTCTCATTTCTTCATATTACACACAACGGATGCGGATATACATAAATTTAAATAAATAGTTTCTAAAAAAAATAGAGGGCGTTTGAAATATTCAAAAACCCATTAGGAAACTCCCTATTAATTAAATCTGTATGATAATCCAGCTGTGACAGTCATAAAATGAAGCCAATTTTTCACATAGCCATCCCCCGGCCCTGGCTCATCCTCAGCAGTCCCTACTGCCCCACCACCGAGGTATCGAAGATTCAAAAATGCATTTACATCATTGGTTACTTTCAGGCCTGATCTAATACTCGCATCCAAAATCGCTCCTTTGACTTCATTATCACTGCCATTCAGATAACTAATCGGCGCATAAATCCCATCTGCTTCCAGTTCCAAATACAGCAACTCCGACAAATCATAGCTAGATCGAACTTTCAAAGCCGGCACTACTCCCACGTCCCGGTTGGTACGGAATCTTTCTCCATCAGTGGATTCGAATGTAATGGTCGCATTTCTCAATTGCACGCTACCTCCCACTCCCAAAGCAAATCTAGGCTTGTCTGGAAGCAGCTCTCGCAAATAACTAATCCTATAAAAAGGGAAATTATATAGCAAATCCACAGCAGTATTTGCAGGAAAAGTCAAATCGTCCACAATAATTTCATCAGTTAGTAATACCTGCGTCCGAATTGCCAACGGCTGATAAAGCAAAATAAATGTGTTCCGCTCCTTGATATCCAGTTCCAGAGAAAGTCTACCTACAGGAAAAAGCACATTTTGCCCACCATCTTTTTTGTAATCAAAATAGGTCCCGTTTTCTCCAAATTGTACTTTATGGCTTAAAACTGACAAAAAGCCTAATTCAGCAACTGCCCTAAATTCAAAATCCTTCTCTTGCTTTTCACCAAAAGAATTTGAATTCTGAGCAAAAGCAGGGATACTTATGGATAAATAAAATAGTGTAAGTATAATCTTAAGAAGCTTCATGTTAATAGCTGTTAGTGGTTTAATCATACCTCTATTAACTATAAACTAAGAAGATTGTTACGTTTACTTATCGAACGTTAAGGTTTTGAGATTGAAGGTACTCCAGATCGTAATCGGCTCCTCAGTGACATATACTAAGAACAAGTCCCCGTAATAATCCGTGCTTGGAACAGTAAATGGAACTTCAAACCAACCTACTTTCGGACCTGTAGACGGTCTAGAATCCTTGGTCAGAATATCGGATTCTGCCAAAATTTCACCCTCAGGTGAGCCCGCCCGAACCTGAATTTTACCAACGGTATTTCCAGGCATAATGGAAAGTGTGATTTTGTTGATCTCGCTCAAATCAATAGCTCTAAACAGCAACCAAGAACCGGACTCAGTGAATTGCACGTAGTACTCATCTTCAGGATTAGCCCTAGCCGCACCTTCCAAACCATCAGCGCTGTAAGCAGAAACAGATGTATTCCTCAATTTCAGCTGCTTAGTCGACTTGATTGCAGGAATTCCATTGGCACCTTGATCTTCGTATGAAGCTTGAACCAAATAAAAACCTTCAGGATCTCCCTTGTTTTCGATCTGATAATTACCCGAAGCAGGTAAACCAGAGACAGCATTTGGAATGGCTATGCCTAATACAAAGTCAACCATTTGGCCCACTCTATTTTCATCTAAGTAGGTATGTCCTGGCATAAGCTGCTCTCCCCAGACTCCCGAACCACCATTTCTCACTTTATCAATCAAGTAAGCTTTTGCGTTTGGATCATTTTTGTATTTCTCCGAAACAGAAGTGTAATCTGGGCCTACTGACGCAGAACTGATGCCATGACAGGCCTTACAACCAGCCTCATTGATGTAAGTTTCTCCTATACTCAGCACCTCTTCCTGATGCCCCATTTCTATGATATCGTATCCGCTTTCCAGATAATCAATCGTAAAATTGATTTGAGAGGGATCAATCTCCCCATCTTCCTTATCGGTCGCAGAAACGGTATAATTCACTGCTTCCTCGCCAAAATAGAAGCTTCGATTGCCTGACCAATCAATAGAAACTTCCGGTGCTTCATTACCGACTTTAACATCTATAAATGAACTTGCTGATTCTCCTTTCAAGTCTGTAGCCGTCAGTTTCACTTTATAAATACCCGGCTGCCCAAAAGTATGCGTCGGATTTTCCTCTGAAGAAGTTGGTCCATTTTCTCCAAACTCCCATTGATAGATAATTTTATCATCCGTGTCAGGATCCTGAGTTCCAGCTGAAGAAAAATTCACTTTTAAAGGTGCTGCTCCCTGTGTTTCATCTGCAGATATTTTCACAGTGGGTTTTCTATTTCCTTCGGAAAAAACGATTCTGTACAAACCAGAATCATCGTTATTTGCTCGCCAAAAAGTCCCGTATTCCAACACATACAAGGAACCATCTTTTCCAAACTGCATATCCATCGGCTTTTCAAAATGCGTCTCTGGCATAAAACGCTCCATGGTGTCATACTCAAAATTCTCAGTTAGACTAACCGTGAAAACCCAGTTTCGCATCCAATCATAGATGAAAAGCTTTTCATTGTAATATCCAGGAAATCTAACATCTGAAGCTTCGTAATCTTCCCGGTAATAAACCTGGCCAGCCATTGCATTTCTTCCACCCTGACCAAGCATCGGGAATTCGTCGGACTCGGCATAGGGGTAGTAAATCAGAGCTGGATGTGCTTCTGGAAGGATTTCCATCCCGGTAGTATTGGGAGAAGTATTCTTTGGGGCGACGGGATCAAACTGAAACAAACTTTCTCCGGTAGCAAAGTCATACTTCCAGTAGGCATAATTATTTCCCACGAAATATGGCCAGCCATAATAGCCTGGACCTGTAGCCACATTGATTTCATCGTAACCTCTTGGTCCCCGACCTTCCTTATCCTCAGCACCATCAGGCCCCACTTCTCCCCAAAACAAATTGCCGTTTCGAGAATCGATAGAAAATCTAAATGGATTTCTGTTTCCTTTCACATAGATTTCAGGACGGGTTTTTGGGGTCCCTACAGGAAATAAATTACCCTCTGGAATAGAATACCCTCCTTCTGGATTAGGTTTGATTCGAAGAATCGCACCACGTAAATCATTGGTATTTCCTGAACTTCGTTGCGCATCAACATTCTTAGGTTGATCTTGGCGCTCATCGATTGGATTAAAATTACTCGACTCAAAAGGCGTAGAGTCATCACCGATCCCGAGGTAAAGATTTCCTTCTGAATCAAATTCCAATCCTCCTCCAGAATGGCAGCAACCTCTGAAAATTTCTACATCCAGAATTTTTACTTCTGAAGCCGAATCCAGCATATTGTCCACAAAATCAAATCGAGAAATTCTATTTAGTGCAGCTTCATTTGCGGGAGCATAATAGAGATACAACCAATTGTTCTCTTCAAAATTCGGATCCTTTGCCATCCCCATCAAGCCATCTTCCCGCTCTGGGAATACATCCAGCTCACCTACTATAGTTGTTTCTCCAGATTCTTCTTGATAAAGTTTAAGTAAGCCATGACGCTCTATGATCAGCACATCACCATTGTCCAGCACTTCAATTTCCATTGGTTCATTGAAATTGCCGGCCAATGGGATTTTGGTAAATCTGGATTCATCAGGCTTTACGGTAGCAAATGGATCTTCTTGCTTTTTGTCACAACTCCAAAAACTCAAACTACAAACTGCAAACAGAATCAGGTATTTTCTCATAGGGCTTATTCAGGCATTATTTAAGCGTGAAGGTATAAAAACCTGAAAAACACGCGCCAAGATTATGATTAAAGGTTTATAATTGAGACAGGAAAGCTTCTCCTACACCAAAAAAACCTAAGAGGTCCTTTAATGTTTAATAAATTGTTTTTGTCCCACTATTTTTACCTTTAATCGAAATAGCAAGGAATTACTGAAGACGGGCTCAGGTGTAGACCTTTGGTTCTAAAAATTAGATGCTAAAAAAATTATCATCTTTTATCCACCTACCTTGTAGCACTTTATTGTTTGGGTTCGTCTATCAAATACATACTTTTATTACACTAAACTTGAGCTTTATGAAATCCCTCTACTCTTCCGCGATTTTCCTATTGTCAGTGCTGGTTTTCACTTCCTGCCAAGATGAAATGACCTCCACCTACACGTATCGCACCATGATGCCAGTGTATTATGAAATGAGCGATATCAGGGCGAGAGTCATCACTACTGAGCCCGCGAAGCCTTTGGACAATCCTGGCAAAATCTACATTTATGAAGATTATCTTTTTATCAATGAGCCGACGAAAGGAATTCACATTCTAAACAATGAAAATCCTGCCAACCCTGTCAATTTAAGCTTTATTCCAATTGCAGGTAACGTAGATTTGGCAGTAAATGGAAATATCCTTTATGCTGATAATTATGTCGATCTGTTAGCTTTTGATATCAGCAATATTTCTAACATCCAGCTTATCAAACGGATAGAAGATGTCTTTACTCATATGTATTACCACCAAACCGGTGAAATTATCACATTTAAAGACACAGTACTCACTTCAGAAAATCCAAACTGGGGAGGAGATGGGTTCTGGCTAATGAATTCCAGCATGAGCTTTTCTGCTAACTACTCCGCAGCGTCTCAAAGCTATGGCACAGGTGGATCCATGGCTAGATTTACGCTCTCCAACGGTCATCTGTATGCAGTTGACGAATCTACCTTACGGGTATTTGATGTAAAAACAGCTACCGATCCCACTTTTGTAAAACCAATCGATTTGGGTTGGGGAATAGAAACTATTTTCCCTTTTCAAGATAAATTATTTATAGGGTCAAATGTAGGCATGCACATTTACGATGCGAGCACACCTAATTCCCCTACACGAATGGCGGTATATGAGCATGTACGAGCTTGTGATCCCGTGGTAGTGAACGAAGATTATGCCTTTGTGACGCTCAGAAATGGAACTGCATGCAATGGCGTGGATGAACTGCACGTCATCGATATTAATGACTTGTACAACCCCACACTAAAAAAATCTTACCCAATGCTTAATCCACATGGATTAGGTTTGGCTGGAAACTTTCTTTACATAGCTGAAGGAGCGCACGGTTTAAAAAGCTTCAATGCTAGTGACGTCATGAACATAGATCAAAATCAACTTGAATTCTTGACCGATCAAAGTTCTGTTGATTTAATCCCTGGACCTAAATCACTCATCGTCATTGGTCCGGACGGTGTTTGCCAATTTGACTACAGCAATCCTGCTAGACTGAAAAAACTTAGCTGTATCCAAGTTACCAATCCTACCAAGTTTTATTAACAGGTAGATGAATAGAAAATCTTACCTCTTATTTATTGGTTTACTACTCCTGAGTTTTGAAAGTATGGCTCAGGAGGGGAAATATTTTGGGCAAACTGAAATTGGAATTCTATATGGACGAAGTGCAGAACAATGGGATGGAAATCATGAAGAGCGTACAGATTTAACACTCCTCACGTTTCACGGTATGAAAATCAGCCGAAGTCATGTAGTAGGTTTTTCTGTAGGTTTGGATCAATACGATGGTGTTCCTATTCTTCCATTTGCCTTTGGCTATCGAGGATTTCTGGGAAAAGAAGGTAAACCGAAGATTTTTGGCGGCGTAGATCTGGGCTATGGTTCAGCTATGCTGGAAAAAAGAGAAGAAAATGAGTGGAGCAAAAGCTGGTATCGAGGAGGATTGATGTTTAGCCCTTCGGTAGGATTCAGCTTTCCTGCACTAAAAGGAAATTCCGCTCTTTCACTAAGCCTGGCATACAAGCGGCAAGACATTTCATATTTCCAAGGATTTTTAACCGGACCTGGTGCCCAAACTATCGTTTCCGACCAACTTCCTCCTGGATTTAGCTCCTTGTCAAAAACTGAAAATTTGTATAGAAGTTTTGTATTCCGTGCAGGCTTGATGTTCTAACTACCTTCCACAAATCTCCTTGTAGGGACAATACCCGCATTTTTTCAAATCATCTGTTTGGTCGAAAGGAATCTCAGGATTGTAGATATCCTCCAAGAGTGACTTCAAGCCAGCCTGATATTCATCTTCAAATTGTCTGTAATCATTGACTTCAACCCCTTCTTTTCTCGGTAATTTGAGTTGTAAGTAAGGACTAAATTCATCGCCAAACATTTCACGAAGATTGAATATTGCTGGCTTTAGTGGTAAAGTATTCTGAGGATTTGTAGCCTGGTAGATCAATCCATAAAACATGGTTTGCATCGCTGCTTTATTTCTTGACTTGTGCTCCCGATCAAAAAGTGACTCCACATCAGGAAAGGTTTTATTATCCTGGCCAGACTTATAATCAATAAGTCTCACCGAACCATTTTGCTCATCCACTCGATCTATGATCCCTTTTAGAGATACTGTCTGATTACCAGCAGAAGTTTCTATTGGTAGACCTGCGCTATATTTTTTCTCCTTTTCCAGAGATATCAACCTAAATGGAGCCGAGGCCTCATCGATTTTTAAAATCTGATGTAGATATTTTTGAAGCACATCTCGCGCTATAGCCATTTGCCCATTGAGTTTGGTATCCGCCTCTCCTTCCAAGTGGTAAAATTGGCGAATGGCTTTCTCGATTGCTGGAAAAACCCAGTTTTTACTCAATTCTTCAAAATCTGACTTCTCTAGCAAGGTTCTGCTCTTACGCTTCGCAAAATCCTGGTATAAAATCTCCATACTCAGGTGAGCCAGATTCCCGAAAACCGCCGCATCGATCTCCTCACTGACCTCCTGCTTTTCCTGAATATTAGCCAGATACTGTAAGTAAAACTTGAGCCTACAATCCAAAAATACACTGAGTGCCGAGGGCGAAAAGGAAGTCATAGAATGTCCAGACTCATCGATTAGATATTTATCCAATAGGGCTAAAACTTCCTTATCTTTTTGAATGGTAATTGCACCTGGAGATTTCTGATCAATTGGAATAAATACAACCTCCTCTTCCATTTCTCTTCCAAGCTCCACTCCCATCTGCTGTAAATAACGGCTTTTTTCACCAGCTTTTCCTTGATCAGAAGCCGTCGTATAAATCATGTGAACTTCCTCCGCGCTGTGCAACAATCGATAAAAAGTGTAGGCATAAATCGAGTCATTTTGCTCCTGCACGGGCAAACCAAAAGCTTTTCGAATATTAAACGGGATCATGGAATTCAGACCGGCGGCAGGAGGAAAACTATCTTCATTCATATTGCAAATAATCACTCGCTTGAAATCCAAATTTCGGGATTCCAACACCCCCATGAGCTGCAGGCCTTGAAGCGGTTCACCTTCAAATGGCAACTTCACTTCCCTGAAAATCTGCCTAAAAAGACGGATAAAAAACTCCCGATTGATGGACAAAATATCCTGTCCAGCAAAAATCTCACGTAGCCTTGTCAACTGCTTGAAGCATTGGTAAAGATAGGAGCGCTGCAAAGGTTCATCCTTCAAGCGCTCTGCCAATGCTTCCATGAGTTCAGCCAAGTAGGGAAAAAGCGAATCGTTCTCCAACTTCTGGAAGATCAATTGATATAGCTTGCCACCTTTATGCAGCTTTTCTGCCGAAACATGAATCTGATTCAAAAGCTGCATTTCCTCCAATAATTCAGCTGAAAAAGTAGGATTGACACTTTTAAGATAAATCGAACTTAGGAGGTTTTTGACCGCTGTGTGATAAAACAATACTTTCCCATCTTCTTCTTTGATGAAGCGTTGCATCTCCAGCACCGCTTCCAAAAAAGAGTAAACCGGGGCATTTTTCACCGGGTAACCCATGGTCACGTTTACCTTATCCACTTGATCTGGTAGCGTATGCAGTACAGGAAATAGCATCTGCTCATCTGGCAAAATCACAACAGTTTCCTCCCAAGCTTCGCCCGCAGGAATCTTCTCCAAAATAGATCCCACCAGATTCGCCTGATTGGTCTTCAGAGGCGTAGCGTAGGTCTTGATACTTGCCTTTCTATCTTCAATGTGAGTTGGAACCTCCTCAGGAAAAGTCGGCCCAAAGATCTTGTCCTTTTGATAATCACGGAAAAACAAACCAGCTTCCTGCGCTTTATCTTCCAGATAATAGGCGTCAATGTCCCAGTAAATTATCGCCCCAAAGTCTGTAATATAATGCTTGATCAATGCCTCCTCAGTTCCCGTAAATGCATTGAACCCAATGAAATGAAATAACTTCTGAGGACGAGGAATACTATCCAGAGATTCTGCGACTTTTCTATACAACATCCCAGAATAAGCCAAGCCAGAAACGGCCAAAGAAGCTTGGAAACTGGTATAGAGCGGGCTGAGCAACTGCCAGAACTTCAAAAATTTCTCCTGATGATCTCTGTCCTGACGAATAAAGGATGACCAAAACTGCTTAATCAATTCGACCTGACTTTCGGTCAGAAAACTCAAATCAGACTCCAGTTCCTTGATTTCTGACAGGTGATGGTACAATTTATCAGCATTCGCCATAAACTGATCCACGTCATTGAAATCCTTCAGAATCATTTCCCCCCAAAAATAAAAGCGATCAAAGGTCTCTGCTTCTGGATTTAGATCCTGATAGACTTTATACAATTCAAAAATCAAGGTCAAGTCATCCGCAGGACGATTTCCAGCCAGCTCATAGAAGATTTCCTCGATAGTCTTCACCTCAGGCATCCACGTTGGCTCTTTGATCAGGCTTCCGAGATGCTGGGTAAAAAACAATCCCGCTCTTCGATTTGGCAGAACTACAGTAAGATTCTGTAGATCTACTCCGCTTTCGAGGATCTCTTTTGCGGTATTTCTTAAAAAACTATGCATAAACTTCCTCGATTGTTCCCGTTTCTAAATAACATAAATAGCCTTTGGTAGGCTTCTGAGAAAGCTTTGAAACTAACTCCATATACTCTCGCACTTGATTGGCATAGCGAGGCTGAGCCTCACCAGTTTTGAAATCCACGACCAATGCTTCGTGTTCATTTAGAATAATCCGATCTGGCCTCTTTTGCTTTCCGCCAGGAAGTAAAATTCCCTGCTCAGCCAGTAAAATACCTGATTTGCCAAACCAAGAGTCAAAAAGCGGGTCGGTAAATAACTGCTCCAACTGACCTTCCACGAGTTGTTTTTCCTCCTCGTTTAGCCTCCCTTCGAAATAAAATGCCTGTAAATTCTGCAGCGCGGAAGGTTTATCGGCGGACAGTTCCAAAATCTCATGCACGATCAAGCCAAACTTCTGCTTTTTCCGCTGCTCCATGCCTTCTTCAGAAAAATCAACAGCGTATTTTCTAAGCGTTAGTACTTCTGACCAGTTTTTATAAGCCCAGCGCAAATCTGGTGTTATAGTAGAAATCAAAGATTTCTCCTGATTATCTGGCCATACACCATACTCAAATATTTTTGACTCTTGGTCATAATGTTCTACAAAGCTAAATTCCTCCTCTGAAATAGAAGGTGATTGAACCAGTTGCTGCAAGAGCACCTCCATGTAATTCTGCGATCCAATCTTCTCCTTATAAGGAATGTACCCTATGAAAACATCCTCAGCTCGTGTGAGCGAGACATAGAGCATATTCAAACTATCCAAATACGCCATAGTAGCTTCTTCAGCATAAGTAGCACTGAAGTCAGAGTTGGCTAAATCCCCGCTCAAGGTTAGCGGAATGATAGCAGAAAGCCCTTTTTCCCGGTCTTCAAATGGTGACCAAACCACATTCCCTTTGGTGATATCGAAGATTGTCCATTTCAGAAAAGGCATCAAAACCACTTTAAATTGAAGACCTTTGGACTTGTGGATCGTGAGAATCCGCATGGCATTATGGCCAGCTGGAATTTTGACGGTGCGCTTGGTCTGATTGACTTCCCACCATTCCAAAAACCCGCTCAAATCAGCCCGATTGTTGGCCGTAAAGTCATACACAGCTTCCTTGAAACCTGAGATATAGGCTTTTTCCAAGCCCAATTCCATCAAGCCAAGGACTTTGATCAACTCCTCCAAAGCCTCCATTAAAGGCAATTGAAGCATCAGCATTTCTCTTTCTTGGAAGGCCAAAACCTGATTTTCCAGATAGTCCGGCATTGTGTCCAACGCAAATAACTCATGATCAACAGTAGCATCCATCAAAACCGCTATGTAGTACCACATGGTCTTATATTGAACTTTGTCTGCAGGATTATGCAGATAATTGAACCCGGAAATCAGCGCTTTCACGGAAGCAGCTTTATTCAAAAACATGGATTCATCTGAAAGCACATCAAAGCTATATGCAGAATCTGGATGCTCCGCAGCATAGGTCATCATGCGATCCGCGATGGCCTCACCATGCGCTTTATTTCTGACCAGAAAAGCTATATCCTCTAATTGATAGCCATGCTCCTGAAGTTCGATGACCATATCAGGCAGTTTTTCCAACACAATTTCGTCAAATTTAGCCTCGTCATCTTCGGATTTTGGATCGATGAATTCCAGTTTTACTTTTCCTTTAAAATCAGATTTCGCCTTTTTGGCAGAAATTTTCTGGAAGGAATCCGAATAGGCCTGCGAAAGAATTTTAGGATCTACCACGCCATAGCTAGTATTTAATACCTGCTCCATGGCCTGCGGCAAAGCTTTAAAAACCGAATTGTTGAAATTGATGATATTCGGAAGGCTCCGGAAATTGGTATCCAAATTCTCCAATTGAATACTTCCCTTTCCGATTTCGTCTTCCACCTGTGAAAGAAGCAACTTCATTTCTCCTCCCCGCCAGCGATAGATAGACTGCTTCACATCACCTACCAAAAGATTGGTTTGCCCATTTCCAAGCGAGTTTTCCAACAAAGGTTTGAAACTGTCCCACTGAAACCCTGAGGTATCTTGAAACTCGTCAATCAAGTAATTTTTGTATTGATTACCTACTTTTTCATAGATGAAAGGCGTATCATTTCCCTTGGTGATTTCTTTCAGAAATTCATTTGCATCAGAGATGAGCAGCATGTTTTCCTCGTCTTTGATTAGCGAAAGTTCGTCTAGAAGATTTCTAAAAACCCCATAGACATAGCTGTTTTTGGCAATTGCTTGAAGTGTATTCCATTTGCCAGTAAGAACCAAAATTTGGTGAAAAATCTGATTTAAGCCTTGATCGTAGGCTGATAGAATAGCATCCGTTTGCTTACTTGTTTTGGTATGCCAGCTGGCGGGATTATCTATTTTAGCTAATGTCGCGGGTGTAAGCTCCGGAAGGGGATTGCTTCGATCTCCAAGCTTGTCCAATATTTTGATAAAGCCTCGATTAAAATCTGACCATTCCAAGCCATTTGCAATGCGAATAGCCTCCGCTTGTTTGCCTAGTTCTTTTGCAAGCGTGACAATTTCGGCTTTCCGATCTCGAACAAAAGACTGTAGTAAAGTGATATTTTCCTTTTCCTTCAGAAAAGCCTTTATTTCAGGAGCATATTTTTTAAAATCTTCCTGAAAAATCTGTTTACCCAGTCCTCTGATATTCCTTCGAATATCCCAAGATTTCCCATTTTGAATTTGCTCATAGGCATAATCCACCAGCCATTTATGCAGGAATTCATCTTCCATGACTAGCATGACCACACGATCCACCACGCGCTCCAGCACTGCATCCTGATCCAATTCCACATCGAATTTGGCATTCAGATCGATCTCACGGGCAAAGGCACGAACTACTTTCTGGAAAAAACTATCAATTGTGCTAACCGAAAATCGACCATAATCGTGTAGAATTGCCGTAAGCGTCTGCTGAGCCAAAAGCTTAAGCCCAGACTCATCTACCTGAAGAGAATCCATCAATACCTCATCCATTTTTTCTTTTGGATTGACTTGATATCGAAGTCTTTTCAGCTCCTCGATAATCCGCTCCTTCATCTCCTGAGTGGCTTTATTTGTAAAAGTGACTGCAAGAATTTGCTTAAAAGCATGAGGACTTTTGAGTGCGAGTTTGAGGTACTCCAGCGTCAGGGTATAGGTTTTGCCCGAGCCTGCGGAGGATTTGTAAATGATAAAAGGTCTTTGTTCCATAGAGAAAAAGTAAGGGAACTAAGATAAGGAAGGCAGTCAATTTAAGAGCAAGCGGAAAGTAAGTTTGACGAAAATTGTCGGGATATTAAAAATAACTTTGGAAGCTTACTTTCAGATCAAACTCTTGGATTTAGCTTTGATTTGTCGATTTTGTGACTTCAAACCCAAAACCTATGTACAAACCTAGTTTACTCGCAGTCCTACTTTGGACCTGTATTTCCCTAAGTTCTTTTGCCAATGACGGTTATAAGCTTTGGCTGGATTATCAGCCGATCAGCGATTCCCAACTCAAGTCACAAGTAGAACCGCTACTTGGCGGTGTGTACTTTTTTGGAGAAAATCCCACTTACGAAGCCATCAGAAAAGAGCTCAATTTGGCATCTAAAAGTATGCTTGCCAAAGCTCCAGTTTACACGAAAGAGCGGCTTCAAAACACGAAACTTTGGATCGGGACAAGAGAGCAACTTTCACAGGTGCTTTCCCTTGATCAACAAGCCCAAATCAAAGCCCTTGGAAATGATGGATATTGGAGAGGCACGTTGGAATTAGATGGAAAATCATTCTACGCAATTGTCGGAAATCAACCAGTTGGGGTACTTTATGGAGTATACAATTGGTTGAATTCTATCCAAAGTAACACTTTTGATAGTTCGACAGAATTATCTGACAGTCCGAAGATTAAATTAAGAATGTTAAACCATTGGGACAACCTAGATCGTACCGTAGAAAGAGGTTATGCTGGTTTTTCTATTTGGGATTGGCACAAACTACCCGGATATGTAGATCCACGCTACATAGACTATGCCCGCGCAAATGCATCTATAGGAATCAATGCCGTTTCCCTGACTAATGTCAATGCGAATGCCCTGATTTTGACGACTGATTTCATGAAGAAAGTGAAGGTTTTGGCGGATGTTTTTAGGCCTTATGGAATCAAGGTTTTTCTTACTGCTAGGTTCTCTGCGCCTATCCAATTGGATGGTTTGAAGACAGCTGATCCATTGGACCCTGAAGTGATTGCTTTCTGGAAAAAAAAGACGGATGAGATCTACTCGTTCATTCCGGATTTTGGAGGATTCCTTGTAAAAGCGAATTCCGAGGGACAACCCGGTCCTCACGAATATGGAAGGAATCACGCCGAAGGAGCAAACATGTTGGCTGAAGCATTAGCACCTCACAACGGCGTTTTGATTTGGAGAGCCTTTGTCTATTCCCATGAAGATGAGGTGGACAGACATATGCAGGCAAATAATGAATTCGAGCCATTGGATGGGAAATTCCAAGAGAATGTGATCATTCAGATCAAAAACGGGGCGATTGATTTCCAACCCCGGGAACCTGTTCACCCACTTTATGGGGCAATTAACAAGACCAACGTGGGCATGGAATTCCAGATCACTCAGGAATACCTGGGTCAAGCAACTCAACTGGTTTACCTAGCTCCCATGTGGGAAGAAGTTTTGAAGACAAAAATCTATCGACCTACGCCTGAATCTACAGTAGCATCTCTATTGGAAGGAGAAGGTACTGGACAAAAACTGACATTAATCGCCGGAGTCTCCAATATAGGAACGGATCGAAACTGGACAGGACATCTTTTCGCCCAGTCAAACTGGTATGCTTTTGGGCGACAAGCATGGGACCCAAGTCTGGAATCCAAGCAAATCGCAGATGAATGGATCAAACTGACTTTTGGCACAAACCCTGAAGTATTGACAAAAATTGAAGACATCATGCTCTCATCTCATGAGGCAGCCGTGGACTACATGACTCCGCTAGGTTTGCACCATATCATGGGCAGAAGTCATCATTATGGTCCAGGACCTTGGGTGATGGGTGGAAGAGCTGACTGGACAGCTCCATACTACCACAATGCGGATAGCTTAGGAATTGGCTTTGATAGAACAACTGAAGGCAGCGGAGCGCTAGGTCAATATGCGCCTGAAGTCGCTAAGGCTTGGTCAGATCCAAATCAGATTCCAGAGAAATATTTGCTGTGGTTCCACCATGTGCCTTGGGATTTCAAACTTAAGAATGGTAATACGCTTTGGGAAGGGATAGCATATCACTATGATCAGGGCGTAAAAGAAGTGAGGAAAATGCAGGAAACTTGGGCGAGTCTGGAATCCGAAATTGATCCCGCAGAGTTTGACCATGTAAGACAACTTTTGGAAGTTCAGGAAGAAGAAGCAGAGTGGTGGAGAAATGCCTGCTTGCTCTATTTCAAAACATTCTCAAAACGTCCTTTCCCAGCAGATATAGAGCAACCAGAAGGAGATTTGGAGTATTACAAAAGCCTTCAGTTCCCTAATGCTCCGGGGATATAGAATTTGAGATTGTTGATTTGAGATTTGAAATTTTCGTGGAATTTGGCACTAAACGATCTGCAGTTCGGTTAATTTCAAATCTCAAACTTCAAAATCATGAATGACTACACCATCCCCGCTGCCACACGAATCGGCCATATACACCTCAAAGTTTCGGACCTCCAGAAATCCCTAGACTTCTATCAAGGACTACTCGGCTTTGAGTTGGTGACTATGTATGGACAGGACGCGGCATTTATTTCTGCTGGCGGGTATCACCATCACATTGGTCTGAATACTTGGCAGAGCAAAGGAGGAAAGCCAGCGCCAAAGAATACAGCTGGACTTTTTCATACCGCTATTTTGCTTCCAACGCGACGTGATTTAGCCGTGTTGCTTAAAAGATTAATTGATGCAAAGTACCCACTCACTGGTGCTGCAGATCATGGGGTTTCTGAAGCTTTGTATTTGGATGATCCAGATGAAAATGGTGTAGAATTGTACTGGGATCGCCCAAGAGAAAAGTGGCCTATGAATCCAGATGGAAGTATTCAGATGTACACGAGGCAATTGGATGTGGAAGGTCTTTTAGCCGAAATTTAAATTCTACCCTTTATCCAATCCAATATCAGGTCCATCACCTCTTCCCGATCTGAATCATTTATCAACTCATGATATTCCCCTGGAAAAATCTTCAGCGTTTTATCTGCTTATCTGCTGAAATGGCTTTTACAAAAGTAATTCAGATCCTTTTGGAATAGTAAGTCCCTATTCCAAACCGAGAATCATTTTCACAAAAAAAACCATCATTTCTGATAGTTCTTTTACAGGAAATCACTTTACATATTTTACTCATTAACCACAAGATACTGTTCTCGCACATACTCTAACTCCAACTAAGAGGCGTCTTACTCTAAAATCAAAACATTGGCCGCTTTCAGGTTCTCCTCCCATTTGATCTGCCGCAGCTAAAATTTGTTCAGCTACGCATTCAGAACCAAGGCAAGAACCATAAGAAGTCCATCCATCACCATCTTCACCTCCGAAGAGCGCATCATCATTGGAGGAAATTCGATTAGCGGAGGTTGCAGCTTTAATCCCATCCTCCTTAGCAGTCAGAATAGCTATATTTTTCGCATAATCGACAACTAGAGAATATTCAATATAAGGTTCCATATCATCACCAAGATTTAGTCTCTCTGCCACTCTATTTAAATCGTTATCCTGTATTTCTCGACTTAAATCTGCAATGAGATTATCTAAAGAATACTCCTTTAAATCAATAATTACTGGATTAAAATCAAAATTTAATCCTGAAAGATCCATCTTACTTAAATCAATGGTTGTCTGAGCTTTATGTTCTTCCATAGTGCAAGAAGAAGCCATCACAAATACTAAAAAGTAAAATATATAGCCGTAAAATATTTTTTTATACATGATTTTTCATGGTTTATTGATGCTGGGTAAAACTAAAAAAAAAAACTAAAATCAAAGTTTTACCAAATTTCTCATGTAGCCCAGACTTATATAAATTACTGAAAATGCCTCCATTTATATTGTACACGAGAGATGAGAGGTAGCAGAAAACTTGATAAAATGCGTTAGATCCTCTCCTTGAGCCATCGAATTATTACGTCTATTACCTCTTCTCGATTCGAATCGTTGATCAATTCATGATATCCACCCGGAAAAACCCTCAAAATCTTATCCTTTGACCGAGCTCTTTCAAAGAGAATTTCCGAACCTTTAGGATTTGTTAAGCTGTCAGCTGAACCATGGATTAACAAAACTGGACGATCAAATTCATTCGCCTTGGCTTGAATACTTCGCATCATGATGAGCAGTTCGTTTCCTGTTCTTGCTGGAATAGGGTCTGTATAGACGAGCGGATCTTTTAGGTACTTCTCCACCTCTGAAGGAATTCTGGAGACTTTTGAAGCATCCAACTTTAACGCTTTGAACTTTGGGAAATATTTACTCATAATCCCTCCTACTGCTATCAGCAACTTGGAGGTTCCCTCAGCTTCTTTGATCGCTGGAGAACTCAAGATCACTCCAGCAGCTTCCGGTTTGAAGTCCAAAACATAAGCAGCCACCAAACCACCACCCATACTATGCCCATAAAGAAAAGCCGGTACACCAGGCACGAAGGACTTGACTTTTCCGAAAAGTGCATCAATATCTTTCAAATAATCCTCATAAGATTCAAAATAGGCAGTTGGCTCACCCTTCACAGATTTCCCATGACCTCTCCCATCAAACGTAAAAACCGAAACACCCAAGTCATTTAGCTTTTCCACCAAATGCATATACCGTGAACTGTGCTCTCCTAAACCATGAACTAACAATAGCGAAGCAGTTGGAGTATCAACCATCCAGGCTTGAAGGTACAGCTCAATTCCATCGTGGGTTTTGTAAGAAGTTTCCAGATGCTTCATGGGAAAAATGTTTTCAGTTATGGAAAGATAAGTTGCAGAGAAAATAAACAGATACAAAAACTTCGGAATACTTAACCTATCTCTACTCCCCAAGTCTTAGGAAAATTCTGAAAAGGCATTTATAGAAGTACAGTTATTGAAATTACTAAATTTAGAAAAAGACTAACGGAAAACCCTTGCTATAACCACCTAATCTCATGTTCAAAAATCACTTACGATTACTATTTATTGCACTCTTATTTCTCGGTAATGGAGTAATTTCTCAAACACTTCATCAAAAGACTAAACTTTCTTCGGAAAGATTAGAACGCTATGATAATTACTTACAGAAAGAAATCGATGAAGGCAGAATCGCTGGAGCAGTCACTTTGATTTATAAGAATGACGAACAAGCTCATCAAAAAACTTTAGGATATAGCGATTTGGATTCCAAAGCTCCAATGAAAGCAGACCAGATTTTCTATATCCAATCCATGACCAAGCCTATAATAACAACTGCATTCATGATGCTCTACGAAGAAGGGCATTTTTTACTTAATGATCCTGTAGAGAAGTATTTGCCCTGGTTTAAGGATTTGAAAGTGGCTGTTGACCCGAGCAAGGGAATAGCTGGTGGAACTGTTCCTGCTAAATCAAAAATCACCATCGCTATGCTCCTAAGTCATACCTCGGGACTATCTCATGGGATTGCTGCTGGCAAGCTGGAGGAAGAAATAAGAAATGCGATCTACAGTCCTACCCATCAAACCATTGAAAGTAGAATTAAAGCAATGGTCACCATGCCTTTGATTGGTCAGCCTGGTGAGCAATGGTATTATTCAGCCTCTCCAGATGTACTATCCTTATTGATAGAATACTTTTCTGGAATGACTACAGCCGAATTTTTACAAAAGAGACTTTTTGACCCGCTTGGAATGACAGATACCGGTTACAATTTGAATGAGGAGCAAGCCAGTCGAATGGCTACACTTCATACTTACAATCAAGAAGGCAAACTGGTCAAAGCTCCAAGACAAACCCCTACTTCAGGTAATACTGTTTTTGCCGGTGCAAATGCCTTGTTTAGCTCTGCTCCTGATTATGCCAAATTTGCACAGATGCTACTTAATGGTGGAAAATGGAATGGCAAACAAATTCTAAGTCCCAAAACCATAGAAATCATGACGATAGATCAGATCGATGGACTTTATAAAGCACCCGGACAAGGCTTTGGATTCGGTTTTGCCGTGATGACAGACTTGGCGGATTCCAATGCTTTAGGCTCAGAAGGGACCTTCTATTGGAGTGGTGCCTTTTGTACCTACTTCTTTATAGATCCAAAAGAAAACTTGATCTCTATTATGATGACTCAGACAGCTCCTTTCAGCGGATTCTATGAGCAAAAAATGCGACAAATGGTCTATCAGGCGATAGAGTAACGCTAGTAATAAAGAACCAAGAGTCGAGAAGAGTTTCTAACAAAGGGTTGTTAATATCCCTGTGTCATCGCCTAACTCTTGATTCTTGGTTCTTGGTTCTTATATCTTGATACTTAAGTCTAGCTACTACTATCTAATTAAGGTATCCACTTATTCTTTCCAAAATCCGGCTTTCTCTTCTCCAAAAAGGCATTTCTTCCTTCTTTAGCTTCCTCCGTTCCATAAGCCAATCTAGTGGCTTCTCCAGCAAAAACCTGCTGTCCTACCATGCCATCATCTGTCAGGTTCATAGCAAATTTCAGCATCTTGATGGAAGTTGGCGACTTAGCCAAAATCTCTTGAGCCCATTCATAGGCTGTTGACTCCAATTCAGCATGAGGAATGACTGCATTCACCATTCCCATCTCATAAGCTTCCTGAGCTGAATAGTTTCTTCCCAAAAAGAAGATCTCACGGGCTTTCTTTTGCCCAACCATTTTAGCCAAGTAAGCAGAACCATACCCTCCATCAAAGCTGGTCACATCGGCATCAGTTTGCTTGAAAATCGCATGCTCCTTACTCGCCAAAGTCAAATCACAAACTACATGGAGGGAGTGCCCTCCACCTACTGCCCAACCTGGAACTACTGCAATCACCACCTTTGGCATAAAACGAATCAAGCGCTGCACTTCCAAAATATTCAATCGGTGATATCCATCTTCGCCCACATAGCCTTGCTTTCCTCTCGCCTTTTGGTCTCCTCCTGAGCAAAAAGCCCAGCCTCCATCTTTTGACGAAGGCCCTTCTCCACTCAAAAGCACAACACCGATGGAGGTATCTTCCTGCGCATCGTAAAATGCATCATACAATTCTGCCGTAGTTTTCGGGCGAAAAGCATTTCTTATTTCTGGGCGATTAAAGGCGATTCGCGCTACGCCATTGCACTTTTTATAGGTAATATCTTCGTAATCTTTAGCTGTGATCCAGTTCATATCTTTCGATTTGGGTAAAAATCTAATTCCTTTGCAAGATAACAGCCTTCCCCGAATTTTGAAGTCAGGATGTTTACCTTCGGAAAAAGTACCCATAAGCACGCAATAGATGTTTCAACTCAAGTTCGGCAATCATATTCTTCAGCGAAAAGAAGACTTTCAACTGGAGACCTCTGCTATTCCAGGATTTGTAAAAGATGCATTAGCATTCTGCCATGACTGGTTATCGGGGAAAGAAAGCTTTACACAGCTGACTTCCGGTTCTACTGGGGTTCCAAAGAAAATTGAGATTTCAAGAGCACAGATGATCGCAAGTGCGAGAGGTACTCAGGCATTTTTTCAGATAGATCAAAATACCAAACTACTTTGTTGCCTTGATCCCGACTATATCGCCGGAAAAATGATGCTCGTTCGTGCATTGGTGTGGAATTGCCCGATAGAACTCGTTGAAGCTAAGTCCAACCCACTTTTGGAGATTTCAGACATTCCTGATTTTGTAGCACTGGTCCCGATTCAAGTTGAAGCTTGTATTCAGGATAAAACAACTCTTGAAAAGTTAAAAAAAATCAAACATCTCATTATCGGGGGAGCACCTCTGAGTTCTCGATTGAAAAAGGAGCTCATCAAAAATGGTATCCTCGCCTTTCAGACCTACGGAATGACCGAGACAGTATCTCATGTAGCGCTTGCCAAGATTATGGAAAGTGATTTGATCTATAAAGTACTTCCAGGAGTTGATTTTGGTATAGATGAACGAAATGCGCTTTGGGTGAAATGTGCGTCAAGTAATAATAAGCTAGTGCAAACAAATGACTTGGTTGAGTTAGTCAATGGAAATTCCTTCCGTTGGCTAGGCAGAGCAGATTTTGTGGTCAATTCTGGCGGAGTGAAACTTCATCCAGAGATCTTGGAAACCAAGGCTGAGCAAGCTATTCTAGACCAATTTCCGAACTCGTCATTTTTCTTTTTTGGAAAAAGTGATGAGAAATTTGGGTCGAAATTATGCTTAGCGATTGAGACCAAAGAGCAAGACCAAAAGTATGTGGCTACTCTCTCTGAAACTTTACAAAAGGTATTAGCCAGATATGAAGTTCCAAAAAACATTTACTTAGTTCCAACGTTCTTTAGGACAGAAACTGGCAAAGTTAACAGACTCAAAACCATAGAAAACCTATGAAATTGGCCATTTTAAGCCTTTTATTGCTATTCAATTTAAGCCCGATTCAAGAGGAATATGGTAAGATTGAATTGGTAATTTCTGAAACTTCAAGTGACCAGGGGGTCATACAACTACTTATTTTTGACCAAGAAAAGGGTTGGCCAGAATCTCTCGATGATGCTTGGAAAATAGTCACTCTTTCTATAGAAAATGGAAGTTCGAAGAAAACTTTCACTGAAGTTCCGGCAGGTAAATATGCCATCATAGTTTTTCATGATCACGATGAAAATGGGCAAATCAGAAAAAACAAAATCGGCTACCCGCTGGATAACTTCGGTTTCTCAAACAATCCAAGCCTACTTTTTGGAGTTCCTTCTTTTGAAAAATGCAGTCAGAAAGTTACTGCCGGAAAAACCACCCGGTTCGAAATTGATCTACGCTAAATCTTTTTCAAGCTAAAAGACCTACTTTTGCAGCGATGAAATCGAGCATTACGAAGAAAATCGCAGTCAGGTAGACCTACCAATCTTGCGAGATTCCATCTGCTCTATAAAAATCAAATTACAAACACATGAAAAAGAGTAACGATCAAACCAGCGGAGTTGTAATTGAATTTGATTCAGGGATTATTCCACCGCCATACAGCCATGTGTATAGATTGTCACTAGACTGGAGTACTGCTGAGTTAAAAGCGGAACTAGAACTTCACTATACAGACAGAGAGGACTTGACAGAAGACGAGATTTTAGATGAAGGATTCACTGCAAACGATGATTATAGCTTCAAAGGAACGCTAGATAATGTTTGGAAAAAGGTAGTTTCTATTGAATTCGAAAAAACTAAATGGAGCGGAAGACATCTAGAGGAAGGTGGGATTGTGCTTTCCGCTATAGAACAAGGTAAAACTGGACCATCTAAAGCGCCTGTAGATCAGGAAGCTTGGCAAATGCTTGCTCAGGATGTGATTCAGGCGATCTATGAAACCTCGAAGAAGGAAGCTCCGCTCACGGTCAATTACCGACAAGTAACAAACGAAGAAAATATTGACTGTTCAATCACGATGAATTTTTCGAATCGCGAGGCAGTTTTTACAGTGAAAAATGAATCTAGAACGATCAACTGGGAATATGCCGTTCAGCTACTGAAATTGGTATTTTCACCAGACTATAATTATGAAATTGCCAAGGAAACTGCAAGCAGCAAACGCGGCTCTTACATAGAATGTGGGGATGGATACTGGCACGAACTTGGGAAAGGGGTAGTGAACATTGACACTTCTTTCGATGCAGTTGGTAGGATAAAAGATGGATTTGAAAATTTGATTGAAGAATAAAATCACCCTTCGCTTTGCAATTAAGAGCCTGATTCGATTAACTTTAACTAGATCGAATCAGGTTTTTTTATGGAAAAGAATAAAATTTTTCTCAGCCACAGACACTCTGATACTCAAAGTGATTGTCATCGAATCAGAGAAACACTAGAACAGGAATTCGGTGAAGATGCAGTCTTCCTCGATATAGAAAACCTTGAGCCTGGAATTCGCTTCGCCGACGCAATCGATAAGGCCTTAAAGGAAAGTAAAGTTGTTCTAGTCGCTATAGGTCCGGATTGGTTTGGTGATCCGGACGAAAATGGAGTTACACGACTATTTCAGGAAAAAGACTGGGTACATAGAGAAGTGAGTGCGGCTCTGAGTAGACCGGATACACGAGTCATTCCTTTACTGCTCAAAGGTGCCAGCAGACCCACTGCTGATCAACTTCCGGAAGATCTGAAGGAACTCGCAGATTTACAAACCTTCGAAATATCAATCACCAGATGGAAATATGACTTGGGCGTGCTAGTCGAGGCACTAGCTAAACTTATCCCTAGAAAAAAGAAACCTGATCCAGAACCAACTCCCCGCCCTAGGCCAATGCCACTTCCCAAGCCACAAAAAAGTTGGTGGGGAAGAAATTACCTCTGGGTACTGGGAGTTTTTGTAGTCCTGATGATTTTGATGATCAGCAGCGAAGAATTCCAAGAAGGCTTTCAAGCTGGACTGAATGGGACGGAAATGGGAATTGAAAATGAAGGCTTCAGTGATGATGAAATCAATAAACTTAGAGAAGAAAACCCAACAGGCAATGAAATTTATGATCAATTATCTGGCTCCAATTCAGAGGCAAATGAGTTGGATATTCAAGATATCAGTGGTTATTGGCTCTTATCAGACAATCAAGGAAATACCAGTACCCTAGTCTTCAATCAAGATAACAACGACTTTGAGTTCGTTGAGTATAACGTTTTCAATGTAGCTATAGGGCAAGGCAGTGGTTCAATCGACGAGAATCAACTTTCAGCTGATTATTATAATTCACTTGTACAGATAAATGGTAATCTCAAATTATCATCAACTTCAAATGGTCAAAGTTGGTCTGGGACCATTTACTTCCCTGTCTTAGAAACTAGTACTTCAATTACACTGAAAAGAATCAACCCTTAAGAGTCCTCAAATCTGCACGAATGTCTGAAATCATTTCACCCAGATCTTCTAAAGTTAATGGCTGTTTCTTATCGCCTGGATTAGGGAAATCTGTACTAATAAAAGCTTTTGCTTCCCATACTTCTCTCACAGATTCTCCTTTTACCTCGTAAGGCTTATAATGCTCATTGTCTGAGACCAGAAAGAGCTTCCCGTTATCACTCAGGTAATTAAAAACCCGCTTATACACTACGCCCTCAGTATCCGTAACTAGCACATAGGTTTTGCCACTTTTGATGTCATTGATCTGATCCACATAGGCCCCAATCACGATCGTACCCGAAGTCAAGGGTAGCATAGAATCTCCTGCCAGCTCAAATGCACGGTATGTAGCTTGCTTGGAAAGCGTAGGAATCTGAAACTGAGGCAAGCTCTCCATGTATTCTGTATCGGCAAATCCATTCAAATAACCAGCGGAAGCCTTCTGCCCTACTAGCGTAATATTCTCCTGATCATTTTCATCACAGGCAATAGTCAAAATATTGATTCCTCTATTTTGAATCGCTTTCCTCCCCAAACCCTCAATATCATGGTTCAAGAGCTCCTCCATTCCTACATCCAGTACGTCGCAGAGTTTACCAAGCGTCAAAAGCTTTGGTTCGGATCTACCGTCTTCATAGGCAGAAATCATGGTACGCTGCACATCTAATTGATCTGCCAAATCATTTTGTGTGATGCCTTTTTGCTTCCGCAAAAAACGCAAGTTAGAGGAGAGATATTTCATGCCGAATACAAGTAAAAGTTGTGGTCTTCAGGTGCTGCAGGAACCGGGAAAAATGGATTCATATTCAGGGCTGCGTTTTTCCTTCTCTCCATCCGTTGTTTGATTTCATCGATGATTTCTCCGACTGGCTTAGGACCATTTACTAAGAGGTAGCCATACTGTGGTTTTGCCTCATCTTCAATAAAAAATTTCACTTGGCAATTCCCTGATGCCAAAGTCTTTGTAGTGATACTGATCTTCTCTTGATTTTCCATAACTGCTTCTTTTAACATCAGCTAAGATAGAAATGTTGCTTTTATAAACATATAAATGATAGAAAAATAAACATTTTAACACGACGGAAATTGTCAAATATGTTTGTAAAGATGACTAAAATGAAAAATTCAGTTGGATTGTATCAGCCTTTTCTTGGAAAAGCCATGTATAGAAATACCTTATTTACTACTCAGTAGATCATTTGACCGCTTAGCCAATTATCGCTCTCTATCTTGAACAATTGTTCGTTCATTTGTCTTAAGTCTTTGACTAAAATACCACCAATAAAATCTCTCTATGAATGGGAGAACAGCTTTTTCAAAAGCATCCAACTAACCTATACCAATGAAATCTTACCTCTACCTATTACTATTTTTTCTATTTGCTGTACCCAACCTTTCGGCCCAAACTTATTCCATAAAAGGAAGAGTAAAACAAGCCGGTACAGAAATCACCATTCCGAACGCAACCATTTTACTTCAAAATTTACCAGATTCAATTCAGGTAGATGGTATGATTTCGGATTTGGATGGTGAGTTTGAGATTACAAACGTCAAAAATGGCGAGTACCTCCTAAAGATTCAATATTTAGGATATGAGAACTTATACAGGTCTATCAATGTCACTCAGGATATGGATATAGGTGTGTTAGGTCTGAAAGAGGAAGCTACCGCATTAGACGAAGTAACAATCAGCGCCAGAAGATCTCAGGGTGAACAAAAAGGAGATACTACGCTATATAATGCTGACGCTTTCAAAACCATGAAAGACGCGAGTGCTCAGACGCTAATTGAAAAACTACCCGGCGTGATCTCTCAGGACGGTTCACTGCAAGCACAAGGCGAAGCAATCACACAAGTGTTGGTGGATGGAAAGCCATTTTTTGGAGGTGATGTGAGAACTGCACTACAAAATCTTCCTGCAGAAGTAATTCAAGGAGTAGAAATATTTGATCAGAAAAGTGATAAGGCATTATTGAGTGGCTTTGATGATGGTGAGCGAATGAAAACAATCAACATCATCACCAAACCAAATCGTAGAAAAGGAATATTTGGGAAAGCTACAGCAGGATTTGGAACCGACGATCGCTACTTAGCGGGTGCAAGTGTCAATTCGTTCAACGAAGATCAGCGAATCACAATCACAGGACTTAGTAATAACATCAATGTTTTGGACTACTCCAGTGATGCAAATATCCAAAGCAATAACCGACCTCAAAACGGCATAGTAAACACCAATATCCTTGGAATAAACTACTCGGACAATTGGGGTGAAAAAATAAAAATCAGTGGAAGCTACCAGTATAATCACAGAAAAAACACGAATGAATCAAGTCTAATCCGAGAATATGTAACAAGTGCCAATTCCGGCCAAATCTATACGGAAGACAGCCGCGAGACACGAACCAGACAAGATCATCGATTTGACATGAGGTTGGAATATAACATCAATGAAAACAATAGAATCTTATACCGTCCTCGTTTTTCTGCAAGCTTCGAAAATGAAAACTCAGGATTCTTTGGGGAGAGTGTAAATGCTGAAGGGCCTCTTAACCAAACTGAAAATATTCGCACAGCCGAAAACGAGGACTATGACATGTTTCATCGATTGTTTTATAGCCATAAGTTCAGTAAGGAAGGGAGAACAATAACCCTCAGCGCAAATACGGGCAGTCATGGAAACAACGACAACGCGCTGAGAACAGCTACAAATATTTATTTTCAACCCGATGAGCGTTCCGAAATCATCAATCAGAACATTACCCGTGATCGCAATGGGTACGATTGGGAAACAGGAATTTCTTACACCGAACCTCTAGGGAAAAATGGTCAGATGGAATTGGAATACGAAGTTGGCAATAGATTTAACGATTCTGATCAATTGACTTTTGATATTTTGAATGATGATATCAGTAATCCAAATTTAGAGCTTGACACCGCCTTAAGTAATTCATTTGAAAGTAAATACCTCAGACATGAAGTAGAGCTAGGGTATCAGTATCAATTGGAGAAATTGAAGTTTCAAGCAGAATTGCAATATCAGAATGCTAACCTTAATAATGATCAGCTTTTCCCTGCGGTAGGCACAATAGATAGAACCTTCGAAAGCTTTATGCCTACCATCAGATTTGATTATACGATATCGCCTACGACTAACTTCGAGATAGATTACGATACTGACGTGGACGCACCTTCGGTGGGTCAACTGCAAAACGTAATAGATAACTCAAATCCTCTGCAATTAAGAACAGGTAACCCAAACTTAGATCAGTCCTATTCCAACAGAATCAGATTCAGATTTCGCAGTAACAACCCTGAAAATGACCGTTCTTGGTTCGTTTTTGCTCAGTATAACCTGACAGAAAACGCTGTGTCAAACAGTACCTTTACCGCTGAAGAAGCAACAGAATTGCCAGGTGGGATTATTTTGGAAAAAGGCTCTCAACTATTCAGACCAGTAAATTTAGACGGGTATAAAGACTTTAGATCTTGGGTGAGTTATGGTATTCCACTTGACTTTGTCAAATCAAACTTTAACATCAACGGGGGTTTCAGCAATACAAAAAGACCTGGGATGGTAAACAACCAGATAAGTTTTAATAACTCTCAACGAATCAGTACTGGGATTTCTTTAAGTAGTAATATTTCAGATCAGGTTGACTTTAATATTTCCACTCGTTTTTCATTTAATAATGTGGAAAACACGCTAAATGAAAGCCTGAACAACAACTTTTACAACCAGCGCTCTAGGTTGAACCTTAGTTGGATTATTTGGGAGGGTTTTGTTTACAGACTGGATGTAAATCATCAATTAAACTCTGGACTCTCTGAAGGCTTCGATGCTAATGTAGTATTGATGAATATGAGTTTAGGTAAAAAAGTATTTGCAAATCAGCGTGGAGAAATTTCATTGAGCGTTTACGATTTACTCGGCCAAAATAGAAGTGTGTACAGAAATGTCACTGATGCTTTTGTAGAAGATGGGCAAAACAATGTGATGCAACGCTACTTTATGCTATCCTTCACATATAATATCCGTCATTTCAACAAAGGAACGGATATGGATGACTACAACGAACTCTATAACAATTAATAAAATGGCTGGTGGATAATCCATCAGCCATTATTTTTTCTGCTTATTCTAGCATAGTTTGACATTCAGCTATACATGCTCTACATGCCTCTGCACATTTAATGCAGGCTTCATGATCATGATTTTCGCATTCCTTTGCACAATGATAGCATGCATCTATGCATTGCTGCATATGAATTGCTCTATCTAAAGGACTTCTCTTGGACGAAGCAATACAATCCTTGCAAGCATCAATACATCTTTCACACATTTTGATACAATCCTGCATTCCAGCGTGATTTCTGCATGATGCTATACACTTAGTACAGGCTTCTATACAACTTTCAAATGTCATGATAAAGTTATTTTTTACCATCGTTGCTGAGTTCATAAGAATTCTCATTTGGTTGAAGAAATGATTTATTTAAGTCAGAAGACTAGCTTCGATTTACTTTTTAATGATATAATCTTAAACAAATCAATTTGGTTTTATACCAATTACTTTTCAAAAAACTTGCCATTCAAAAACAGACTATATAGGCTTCTAAAGGAGTTCTTTGATTAAAAATTACTGAACATTAATTCTAGTTGAGGTATAATATTCTCAGTTTGGTGAAGTCCGGTACATGGAATTTCAGTTAATAAAAAGGGATCTCCGAAACTTTTCTGAGTGAATTTCAATTTGCTTACTAATTAATAAACAATCACCTGTTTTGAAAACAAACCTACCCTATTCTATACTTGACCTTGCGATTATCCGTGAGGATTACGATGCCAAAGATGCCTACGGCCGAAGTCTGCAAGTAGCCCAAAAAGCAGAAGAGCTAGGATATACCCGAATGTGGCTCGCTGAGCATCACAACATGGCAAATGTCGGCAGCTCTTCTCCCCAAATTTTGATAGGCTACTTAGCTAACGGCACTTCCAAAATCCGCTTAGGATCTGGAGGCATCATGCTCCCTAACCACAGTCCGTTGATCATCGCGGAGCAATTTGGAACATTGGCTACACTTTACCCAAACCGAATTGACCTTGGACTTGGAAGAGCGCCAGGCACCGATCAGACAACTGCATCTGCATTGCGAAGAGGCAGACACGAATCTGTGCAAGAATTCCCAAGTGATTTGGAAGATTTGAAACGGTATTTTTCTGAAGAAAATATCGATTCGAAAGTTCGAGCATTTCCCGCAGAAGGACTAGACGTCCCCATTTATCTATTGGGCTCAAGTATGAGTAGTGCAGTGCTAGCTTCGCAAAAGGGATTACCCTATGCATTTGCCAGTCACTTCGCTCCAGGCTATTTGATCAATGCTTCCAAATACTATCGGGAAAACTTCAAGCCTTCTGAAAACTTGCAAACTCCTTACTTCATCTCCTGTGTGAATGTAATCGCTGCGGATACTGAGGAGGAAGCCCATTATTTAGCGACTTCATTTTACCAAACTGCTTTGGGAATCATTCGTGGTAAATCTTATCCAATGAAAAAGCCAGTGAAAAGTATGGAAGGCATCTGGTCTGAGCCAGAAGCCGCTGCTATCCAGAATATGATGGCCTGTACGTTTATTGGTACAAAAGAATCACTTAAACCTCAATTTGAAAGCTTCTTCAAGCAAGTGGAAGTAGATGAGCTGATGGTTTCAACGAATATTTATGACCCCGAAAAACGATTGAGATCCTTGGAGATTACAGCTGAAGTTTTAGGTTAAATTCCTATCGACAGATCGTTACCATATATAAGCAAAAAACCCAGAGACTTAAATCCCTGGGTTTTATTTTTTGCAAATCCTTCCGCGCCTTCTCTGCGCTCCTGATAGCTACGGGACTCAGCGTGCGTAGCGGCTAAAGAAAGATCAACCTCCAAACTTTCCTTTCAATGCAGCCAGTTTATCAGCCATTGAGCCTTCTGGTTCTTTTCTCTCCTGTTTAGAAGCTGGTCTTTTTTCCATCTTCTTTCCGCGTTCCGCAAAAGGATCTGACTTCATACTCAGCCCAACCCGCTTGCGGGGGATGTCGATTTCCATCACTGTCACTTGCACTTTTTGATTGACAGAGACGATCTCATTCGGATCTTTTACAAAACGATCTGCCAAATGACTCAAGTGCACCAATCCATCCTGGTGAACTCCCACATCCACAAATGCTCCAAAAGCCGTGATATTCGTCACCACACCCGGAAGCTTCATCCCTACTTTCAGATCAGACATACTATTCACTGATTCTTCAAATGCAAAAACTTCGAAACTCTCACGAGGATCACGTCCCGGCTTGGCAAGTTCTTCCAAAATATCCTGAAGTGTAGGTAAACCTACCGCTTCAGACACATAGTTCTTCAATGAAATTCTATTTCTCAAATCCTCCGAACTCATCAAATCAGAAACTGTTGCATTTACATCTTTAGCCATTTGCTCGACCAATGCATAGCGTTCTGGGTGAACAGCGGAGGAATCCAGTGGATGTTTGGCTTTACTGATTCTCAAGAAACCTGCCGCTTGCTCAAATGCCTTATCGCCTAACCTTGGCACTTTTTTCAGTTGCGCTCGACTCTTGAATGGTCCATTTTCATTCCTAAACTCAATAATATTTTGAGCCAAAGTTGGGCCCAAACCTGACACATAAGTCAGCAATTGCTTGGAAGCAAGATTCACTTCCACACCTACTCCGTTTACTGCGGACATCACGGTATCATCCAGTGCGTTTTTCAAAGCATTCTGATCCACATCATGCTGGTATTGACCCACACCTATGGACTTGGGATCGATTTTCACCAGTTCAGCCAAGGGATCCATTAATCTACGACCAATAGAAACGGCTCCTCTCACGGTCAAGTCCAGATCAGGAAACTCTTCCCTAGCTACATCTGAAGCAGAATAAATAGAAGCTCCAGATTCATTGACCATTGTCACGATGACCGATTTTGGTAAGCCAAGCCCTTTCACAAAAGCTTCTGTTTCCCGACCTGCAGTTCCATTTCCAATTGCGATAGCTTCGATTTTAAACTTCTCCACCAAACCCTTCACATTCATCGCAGCTTCCTGACTTCTGCGGTTGGCTTCATGGGGAAAAATAGCTTCGTAATGTAAAAATTGACCTTGGGGACCAAGACAAACCAACTTGCATCCTGTTCGAAAACCTGGGTCAATTGCCATCACCGACTTCTCTCCCAAAGGTGCTCCTAACAGAAGTTGACGGAGATTTTCAGTAAAAACTTTGATCGCCTCCTCGTCGGCTTTGCGCTTGGTAAGCAGACGAACTTCCGTTTCCATACTTGGCTTAAGCAATCTTTTGTAGCAATCTTTGATCGCCAAACGCACTTGCTCCACAGAAGTATTTGCAGCATCGGCTAAGATCATTTTCTCCATCTGATAGATTGCGGAAGCTTCTTCAGGCACCGAATCCAGCATTAAAAAAAGTTCTTTTTCCCCTCTTCTCATCGCCAGCACACGGTGGGAAGGAGCTGTTTTTATAGGCTCAGACCATTCGAAATAGTCTTTGTATTTGATCGCTTCTTCTTCCTTCCCCGGCAATACTTTCGAGGAAAAAACTCCTTCATCAAGAAATAGCTTTCGCATCTTTTCTCTCAATTCAGCCTTTTCATTGATCCATTCGGCTATGATATCACGAGCGCCTTGAAGGGCTTCTTCGGATGAATTCACTTCTTTGGCGGCATCTACAAACTTCTCAGCCTCAGCCTCAAGATTAATAGATTTCTGTTCAAAAATCTGCTCTGCAAGTGGCTCAAGTCCTTTTTCTCTTGCGATGGTCGCCTTCGTTCTACGCTTAGGTTTGTACGGCAAATAGATATCTTCCAGCTTTGACATAGTCTCAGCTGATTCTACTTTATCTTTCAATTCCCGTGTTAATTTCCCTTGCTCTTCGATTGACTTAAGCACTGCTTCTTTTCGCTTCGCCAGCTCACGAAGTTGTAAAACTCGATCACGAATCGCCGCTACCTGCACCTCATCCAACTCGCCTGTAGCTTCTTTTCGATATCGGGAAATAAAAGGGACTGTGCCACCTTCGTCCAATAGTTTCACAGTAGCATCTACCTGAGAAGGTTTTACTTGGAGTTCAGCGGCTATTTGTACTTCGTAATTCATATTAATAAGAAAATTCAATGCTTAATTTAGGATGCAAGGTAATGGTCATTTTGGAGACAAAAAGAATGAAATGTGAGACTTGTCACTAAGCGACTGGGAATGTGAGACTAATTTTGAGTTAAAATTCTGCAAAACCCAACTTACTATTCAAAATGGAAAAGCTAAATAAAAAGGATCATTGGGAGAATATATATCAAACCAAAAATTTCAAAGAAGTCAGTTGGTTTCAGGAAAAACCTGAAACTTCTTTAGCATTTCTTAATAAACTTAAAGTCCCTCTAGATGCTAAGATTATTGATTGTGGAGGAGGTGACAGTTATTTTGTAGACAACTTACTATCCCTAGGTTACCGAGATATTACTATACTAGACATATCAGAAAAAGCTATTTCAAAAGCCAAACAACGGCTTGGTGATCAAGCTAATAAAGTAAAATGGGTAGTCGCAGATGTGACTGCTTTTCAACCAGAGGAAAAATATGATTTCTGGCATGATAGAGCCGTTTTTCATTTTCTCAGCCCAGAAGAGGTGGGTAGTTATCTTAGTAACGTCCAAGCAAACCTTAACCCAAATGGCTACCTAGTCGTAGGGACTTTTTCTGAAAATGGTCCGAACAAATGCAGCGGAATTCAAGTACAACAGTATTCTGAAAATAGGCTAAGCGATGTAATAGGTAAATATCTTGAAAAATTATTTTGTCTTACAGTCGATCACCTAACCCCATCGAAATCTATTCAAAACTTTGTGTTTTGCAGCTTTCAAAAGCAGATGAGTAACTCTATTCATGTTTCCTTTCAAAATCTTTTACAATAGCCAGAATCTTCGAGGTTAATAAAACCTCAAAGATTCTCGAATACTTCGCAAATCATAAATCGTAATTCAAAAATGAGTATAGATTGGAAAAAAGAAATCAAAAGCTGGGGAATCATGCTCAGCGTAGTCGCATTTTTATACTTCACCGGACTTTTGCCCGTAATAATAGGCGGTCTACAATCCGTGATTCTTTCCACTGGTTTGATAAAACCTAAGCTCGAAATCCCTGATCTCACGGATCAACAATTCGATTATCGAGGCAAGTTTTTGACATTTGAAGGTGAGCAAATCAACTTGGAAAGCTACCGAGGCAAAACACTTTTCATCAATCTTTGGGCTTCTTGGTGTGGGCCCTGCCGCGCGGAAATGCCACATATTTCCGAACTATATAAGTCAGTTCAAGATGAACCTGATTTAGAGTTTCTGATGATTGGGATTGATAATGACATCAAAAAAAGCGCTGGCTTTTTAGAAGGGAAAAGCTGGGCCTTTCCGACTGCACATGCCAGCTTCGGTCTAAATCAAAGTTTGCAAAGCCAATCTATCCCAACTACGTTGGTGGTAAGTCCTGAAGGAAAAATTGTTTTTTATCAAGAAGGAATGAGCAATTTTAATACGGATGAGTTTCGGGAGTTTTTGAAAAACCAATCCAAAGAATAAGAATGCGGATCATTAATTCTGATAGTAAAAAGATCGGAATGCTCAACATGTAATGACTATCTGTCATTTTTTTTATAATTTATCGTTTTCCAAAAGGTTAACTACCTAATCAAATCAGGTAACTGAAACTTTCTCAGAAAACAGAAATTAACTAGGGTTTTTCAACTCATTTTTCTTTTTCTTTGACTTCCATTGTCTGCATCTATGAACGAAAACAACCCTTCTACCCAAGAACTCGAAGTAACCGAAGGTGAATTGATGGTATCTGTGCTGAAGGAATTTCAAGAATTCAATGCTGGCGTAGCTGTCCAAAACTCAGCGGACGAACTCTACTCCTATCTTCTCGCTCATTCAAGTCATTTACTTGAAGCTTATTGCAAAGCAGGAGATATTTGCCTGGCCAAGTCTGGAAAAAATGTAGAGGTAAATGATCCTGACCATTACTTGTTCCACTTTTCCTACCCAGATCGTTTCAAGACGATTATTTTACTGGTAAGGGATATTTTTCTACAGCTCAGCATAGCTAAACTTCGCTCTCTGGAAAACCTTGCTTCCGCAGAAAAAGTAAGCAACCATTTTGAAGAGTCTAAAGCCTTACTCCATACGGAAACAGAAAAAACGCTTAACTATTTCAAGGTGGAGCGAAAAAGCCTTTTCGAAAAGCCGGAAGTTCTCAAGCGTAAAATCGAAGCAGTAAAGCATTATTCAAATCCGTGGAGGACCTATCATTCACAGTTTCAAACCATCTTAGGGCAGTTCAAAGATATTGACCTAACTCATACTAAACTGGAGCAATCCATAGCGCAATTCAAACTAATTAGCGAAATGGTACTGCAAATGAGAACTGATGTACAAAGGACAAGTGGGCTATTTGCATCTAAGGTCGATCTTTGTCTGCAAGGATTAGAAAAAATCAGCGAAGTAGAGCAACTCAATGATACGATCAAATTATTTGATGATTTGATAGCTTCAGGAATAAGCCAAAATATTCGGCCAGAAACCACGATCCGTGATTTGGAAGCTGCTGTTGATAAGCTTTCTTCACTTTCAGTTCCAGTTGGTACCAGCGATGGGTATTTGATTTTAAAAAAGATTGACTTCAAGAAATCAGCTGAAAAGTGGTTGGATTATGAGATCCTTCCTTATCTCTCAGATTTATGGGATGGTCAGGAAGCCAATTTTTCACACCTTCTCAATGTTGCTTCACAAATCAAAACCAGTCTACAGGTCGCTAAAAAAACACAGCGAATTAATAGTTTTCACGGTGAGTTATCTTCTCTAAAGTCTATTAACAATGAACAAAAAAATACGATTTTACAAAGTGAAGAAGCAGTAACCTACATAGAAAAGGAACTTGCTCAAAAATTCAAAGTAACAGCTATTTACGCGGATAGTGAGTACCTCAAGGTTCCTCTGCAGACCAATTTCTCCCTACTGTCTTCCACCAAATCTGGAAATATCCGGCAGTTCTCGGCCAGATTAGCACAGCTTTTTAAAAATGTAGGAAAACAAGTGAAAGAGGTCAAAGAAAAAAGCCCGCATCAGAAATTAGAGATTGCCCTTGAAATCCTGGAAACTAGAACCGAGAAGGAAATACCAGACCACTACCATTCTTTGTTTTTGAATAAAAATTTTATCGGAGATCTATTTCTGGTAAAACGAACAGTCCAAGAAGAAGCACTGGAAAAAACTATTACCTACTGGAAGAAAGGTCAAAGTCGGTCTATTGCCGTGGTGGGAGATCCGCTTAGTGGCAAATCTACCTTGCTGGAATTTGCTACCCACCAGTTCAAGTCAAATGATGTGCATTATCTAGTTCCTGGCAATGAAATCAGCATAGAAGGCAGGAAACTTAAAATGGGTAGAAACCTAGAGGAAGTTTTAAGTTTCATCAGGAGGTCTATAAGTAATTCAAAGCCCATCCTTGTCTTGGATGATCTGCATCTCTGGCGAGATTCCGATCGCTCGCTCCTTATGAATGTTACCTCTTTGGTGGATTTTATGAGTTTGAGTAGTTCCAAAGCATTTGTGATTGTCGCTATTACGAATTCTCTTCGAATGCATTTGGACACTAGAATCCCATTTTCTCAGGGATTTACTAATATTTTAAACACCAATACTTCCACTTCTGACGAGATCTATCGAGCACTTATGCTACGTCACGGCGCTTCTCACCGCACACTTTATGAAAAGGAAGGAAAAGAAATGAGTGATGAACAGGTGAGAAAAAAGATCGGATGGCTAACAAAGAAGTTTGATTATAATATCGGCGCAGTTTTACAGGCATGGATTTTCTGTACTGACGTGCAGGAAGATAGCTCCATTCTATTTTCAGAAAAAGAAACTCATCTCAACGATTTCCTTTCTAATACAGAGCTTTTGATTTTGAAGAACTGTCTTCTTTTTGGTTACAGCAGTGATCTTGAGATTAAAAATCTGTTTACAGATAGATATGAATCAGAGTATAAACCAGCCATACGAAAACTATTGAATATTAGCATTTTGGATAGAGATCCAAATGGCTACCTGATTGTCAGAAATACAGTTCGACAAGATCTTTACTCCATTTTGAAATACAGAGAACTACTCGCCTAATTGACATGAATTATTGGAATGATCTTTACGTATTAATCCTAATCGTCTTTGCGATCTACTTTTTCTTATCCCTTTGTTTTTTCGGGTTTACCCGATATTTGAAAAAAAGACGTATTAGCGATCGGTACCTAGCCTTACTTAATAAGATTCGACTTTTCTACAAGCCACTTGCCTGGTTAGTTATTATTGGGGGCTTCATTGCTCTAGACCCCGTCACTCATGGCTTAATCATAGTTTTGGTTGCAGGTTTTGCATACAAGCAATTGGGTAATTATATCAGTGGTTTGTTCATCCGTGCTAGCCCAATGGTGGTCACAGACACCCTAGTGAAAGCTGGAAAAATCCACGGCAGAATTAACAGAATTGGAAGCTTGGGGATGGTACTTGGTACTGACCAAGGCGAGCGCTGGGTTTGGTACAACTTCTTTGACAAAACCGGATTTACGCTGATTTCCAATCAGACGAACGTGCTTCAACGGGCTCTTTATCTTAAAACTGATCTTAGCAAGGAAGCTCTTTTGGATTTAGTTTTTAACCATCCCATTCTAGCTTTGGGCAAACCGACTAATCTAAAAGAGCTACCCAATAAGCAAATCTTCTTGATGCATTACACCTTGGTAAAAGGTGCAAGACATGAAGACTTCATCAATTACCTGCACGACCATAAAGTCATGACAAATTCTACTGAAAACTTTGACGCCTAATGGAATTAATCTCTTCATATAATCTGATCATTGAGTTTTCAGTGATTATTATACTTTCCTTTCTCTTTAATGGCTTATCGAGGAAAACGAATATCCCTGCAGTATTGATGCTGATAGCCTTAGGGGTCATTTTACAGTATATTTTGCAATACTTCACCTCTGAAACAATTGACTTTTTCCCAATATTAGAGGTTCTAGGAATAGTGGGACTAATCATGATCGTGCTGGAGGCGGCACTTGAGTTAGAACTCAAGCGCGAGAAATTGATTCCAATTCTCAAATCACTGGCCATTGCTCTTATTGGGCTTGGCCTCTCCACTTGGGCAGCTGCGAGCATCCTTTATTACTACATTTCGGATATGAGCATGCAGTCAGCTTGGCTGTATGCTACTCCTTTGTCGATTTTATCCAGTGCCATTATCATTCCTAGCGTGGCTGGATTACGAGCTAAAAAGCGTGAGTTTCATATATACGAAAGCACTTTCTCTGATATATTAGGCATCATGCTTTTTTACTTCCTTACCGGTAAATTAAATCCTGCTGAAGATTCAGGATTGGTAGGATTTGGAGGAAATTTCCTACTAACTATTACCATCTCGTTGATAGCGAGCTACGCTATTATTTTGATTTTTCAGAAGATCAAAAGCAATGTAAAGCTCTTTTTGATGATCGCTGTTTTGCTCTTGCTTTATGCTTTAGGTAAAAAAATGCACCTATCATCACTAATCATAATTTTGATTTTTGGTTTGGTCATCGCCAATATGAAGTTGTTTTTCAAAGGACGACTTTCCAAATGGTTGGACTATGACAAAGCACACCAGATATACCATGAACTGCACACCATTACGGGAGAGACCGCATTTGTGGTTAGGACGCTTTTCTTTGTGATTTTTGGACTTACTATTACCATCACCTCTCTTTTCAACCTGCAGGTGGCTTTGATCAGTAGTATGCTGATTCTATCTATTTATGGTATTCGTATAATCCTACTATGGATTTTTGAAGGAAAAGACGTTATCCCTCAGGCATTTATAGCACCAAGGGGTTTAATCACTGTTTTGCTCTATTATGCTATTCCTGAGGAAGCTATAGTACCAGGATTTGAGCCTGGGATATTGCTTTTTGTAATTATTGGAACCAGTCTAATAATGACTGTGGCCATGATCTATGAAAAAAGACGATCTGCCAAAGCAGTAGATTTGGCAAATGGAAGAGCTGTAGGGTCGGTAAAATGGAAGGTACCAAGCGTGTTAGAAAATGAGGATAAGTAAAATTTAAACCCTATTCCATTATCTCAAGAAGCTTTTATTGCACAATGGCAATAAAGCAGCTACTTCAATACCACTGTTTTTACTGCGCTATCTGAATTTTAGAACATTTATGGTTGGGGACTTCAAAGATTTATTGTAATCTTATTTTTTGACCCAAAATACCATGCTAAAGTTCTTCGCGAGTGCCCTCATCTCTCTGTCCCTAGTTAATCTAGCGTATTCCCAATCCACTTCCATCCTTTGGTATAATCAAGCTGCAGAAGAATGGGAAGAGGGGTTGCCTGTGGGAAATGGCCGTCTGGGAGCGATGGTAATGGGCATACCGGGTCAGGAACATTTGCAACTTAATGAGGATTCACTTTGGCCTGGAGGCTATGAAGATTGGGGGTTGGCAGAAGGAAAAAGAGCTGATCTAGATCAAATCAGAGCCTATTTGCTAGCTGGTGACAATAAAAAAGCAGATTCGTTACTAGTCTTGAAATTCTCCAGAAAAGGTGTCACACGATCTCATCAGACCATGGGTGACCTGTGGTTTAACTTTGACTGGATAGAATCCCAGAATTACAGGAGGAGTTTAAATCTTGAGACAGCAACGGTCCTCACTCAGTTTATTTCCGAAGGGTTTGAAGTCAGCCAAGAAGTAATTGCTTCTGCGCCTGACAATGCATTGATCATCCGATTCAAAACCAATCACCCAAAAGGATTCAATGGAGAAATATCCATGAATAGGCCTGAAGACAATGGTTTTGCTACCGCAAAAACTACTGCCCTCAATGACAGACAACTTGAGATGTCAGGAATGATCACACAGCGCAAAGGGCAACTAGACAGTAAGCCTGTTGAGATTTTGAATGGAGTCAAATTCCGAACCTTACTTTTTGCTCAAAACCAATCTGGTGAGATAAGCACAACTGATTCCACACTAGTGATATCCGGCGCCAAGGAATTCATGCTGAAATTAGTCTCAGCTACTTCTTTTTATCATGAAAACTTTGAGGCTGAGGCGGAGCGTCAATTAGAAAAAATCCAGCTGAAGAGCTGGGGTGAGCTACTACGCACCCACGAAACTGAGTATGCTTCCTGGTTCGAGCGAATGGACCTTCAGTTAAGTCCTAATGAACCTGACAATATCACAACCGACGCCCGAATTGAGCGCGTCAAAAACGGAGAAGTTGACCTGCACTTGGAAAAGCTTTTATTCGACTATGGAAGATACCTTTTGATTTCGTCAAGTCGGCCAGGTACAAATCCAGCAAACTTACAGGGATTATGGAATAGACATATTGCAGCTCCTTGGAATGCAGATTACCATGTAAATATAAATTTGCAGATGAATTATTGGCCAGCCGACGTCACCAATTTGAGTCAGCTAAATGAACCACTATTTGATTTTATTGATGGGCTAATAGAAAATGGTAAAAATGCCGCCCGAGAGAATTTCGATATGGCTGGCTCCATGGTCCCACATACCACAGATCTTTGGCAAGTAGCCTTTTTACGAGCAGCTACAGCTTATTGGGGAGGTTGGATTGGAGCTGGAGGCTGGATAGGCAGACATTATTGGGATCATTATTTATTTACTCAGGATAGGAAATTTCTTGAAGAGCGAGCCTTTCCTGCTCTTGAGGCTATTTCAGCATTTTATTCTGATTGGTTAGTAGAATACCCAGCCGACGGGACACTTGTTTCCTCCCCTTCCACTTCACCAGAAAACCAGTTTGTCAACAGTAAAGGAGAAGTAGTAGCCACCACGATGGGAGCGGCAATGGATCAACAAATCATTGCAGATGTTTTTAATAATTTCTTGAAAGCATCTGAGCTTCTTGGAAAAGAAACGCCACTTCGTGAAAAAGTAAAAACTCAACTCCCTAACCTTCGACCTGGAGTTCAAATAGCTGAGGATGGCAGAATATTGGAATGGGATCAGCCCTATGAGGAAAATGAAAAAGGACACCGACACATGTCTCATTTGTATGCTTTTCACCCTGGAGATGCCATCACAAAAAGTGAAACTCCAGAGGCATTTGCTGCGGTAAGGAAAACCCTTGAATTTAGATTGGCAAATGGCGGAGCTGGCACTGGTTGGTCCCGAGCTTGGTTGATTAATTTCTCTGCTAGACTTCTAGATGGAGAGATGGCACACGAGCACATCCAAAGGCTACTCGCTCAATCTTTATATCCGAACTTATTTGACGGACATCCTCCATTTCAAATAGATGGAAATTTCGGTTACACCGCCGGAGTTGCAGAAATGCTGATTCAATCTCATGAAACCGGACTTATTCGACTGCTTCCAGCTCTTCCTAAAGCTTGGGCAAGTGGCAGTGTTTCCGGCTTGAAAGCCAGAGGAGACTATACCATAGACATGACTTGGCAAGATGGTGAACTACAGACTTGTAGAATTCAGGCTGGAAAAACTGGAAAAATCTTGGTTTTATATGATGGATCTGAAATGGACATTGACCTTGAGCGAGGCCAAAGCTTTGAAATAGAATTTTAAATATTGATAGTCACCACTCCAACAAGTCAAATAATAAAATACAAACCACCTGTATTATTAGAAGTCGTTTTCATCTAGCATTCGCTAAATTCAGTCAATGATCAGAAGATTCATCACCTTAATCATATTAATAGTTTTCATCTGGCTTATTTGGTCGTTTTACGGGAGAAACACTCCTTTGGAGAAAACTAACAGCCTACTATCGATTGTTCAGGAAATCAATCCTTCGGACTCTCTAACAAGGAATATTGTGGGCATACAGCCCTTCATGGAGGTGTCAGACTATTTTAACCAAATTAATTTCAAAGAGAAAATTCAAGCCTATTTAGTTGCTGCTAATAGAAAGGGCTTCATTCAAAAAAATACAATAGTTATATATCCAGAGAATATTGGCACTTGGTTGTTTTTGGTTGATGAAAAACGTAACCTAAATAAGAAGAAAACACTAAACGAAGCACTGAGAACTTTAGCAATTAGCAATGCTTTTGATTTTTTATTGGGATACATCAAAACTGGAGATGAGCCAAATAAAGAGTTTTCGTCTATAATCAGAATGAAAGCCAAATCAATGCTAAAGGTATACAATGAGACCTTCGGAGGGCTAGCTATGGAGACTGATACCTATATAGTCGGAGGCTCTATCCTTTTACCTGATCCAAGTGTAGTCGATGGTCAGATTTATTTAAACCTTCTAGGCCCACTTTATAATGCTTCATTTTTGTATGGACCAGATGGAAAAATAATTGGTGATCCAATCCTGAAGTCCTACCTCAATACTTCAGAAGACAGCTACACAACTCCCGGAGATCCACAAAACCTACAAGTCTTTGATTTACCCTTCGGGAAAACATGCATAATACCATTTAATGACAGCTGGTATGCTCAGTCTTATGAAAATGCGATAATCGAATCTGCCGAAATTATTTTAAGTCCTTCATTTTTAGGAGACAATCAAACAGAATACTCAACTTGGATTGGATATGATGGAAAAATGGCTCCAGAAAATCTTGATTCTAATGATATAGGCAAACTTTCAAATTTGGAGGCTTGGCGAAAATATAGCTTGCCAAAACGCATAGGAGTTACCCAAGCTAAGGTTGGATTTAATGTGTTTTTCAGAGGGAATATGTGGAATATGGATCCCTCAGGCAACCCAATTGCTGTAATTAATAATACTGTTTTACCCGTCGTTCCTGCCGGAAAAGGTGGGATTTGGTCGCTGAATTTTTAGGATAATTCAATGTGAGGTAAAGCATAGGTGATTTTTTTTTGCATGAAAAGCTATAAGTCACCTGCTATACTAAGCGAGCCATAGTCAGTGATGAAAACTATCGCTCTTGAAATGGGAGCTTGCACTTATCCTAAAGATTCCGATTCGAGAAAGCGAAAGTACTCAAGGCGAGCCCATTGTTTTGATGAGTAAGTATGGCTCTAAAAGTTTGACAATCAAGTTGTCAACCTTCCTAATAAAGCTTAAATTACCTTATCACTAAACCCTGATATCATGAAAACATTTTTAAGTGCAACGGCAGTCTGCTTGGCGATTTCACCAGCTTTCTCACAAGAAGTGATAATTCCATCCCCCGCAATTCAAATCAAAACAGCAGTGATGGCTGCCCCAGAAGAAAAACAATCGGATGCTACAGTTTTAGGATACAATGAAAACGGAGAACTCGTAGAGTTGAAAAAAGGTAAAAATGAGATGATTTGTATCTCAGATGATCCTAATGGTAAGGGATTTAGCGTTTCCTGCTATGCTTCAGATTTGGAACCATTCATGATCAGAGGGCGAGAATTGAAAAAAGAAGGAAAGTCATTTCAAGAAATCTTTGACACTAGAGAGGCTGAAGCCAAAAGTGGCAAGCTCAAAATGCCCAAGGAGGGGGCGACTCTTTTTGTCCTAAGCGCCGATGCAGAAAATTATAACACGACCACCGGAGATGTCTCGGATACCTATTTGAGGTATGTGGTTTATTTACCTTGGGCTACTCCAGAGACTACTGGTCTTCCACTGAAACCTAGTGCGCCAGGTATGCCTTGGATTATGGATCCGGGTACGCATAGAGCACACATTATGATTACTCCTCCGCGGGATTAAATACTCTAAGGTTAAGAATTTATCATATTTGTTCTAAAATGAAAATCCCTGTTGCATGCCTGAAACAGGGATTTTTCTTGTATTTAGATTGATGGCTTGATACTCTACCACATCACCACCTGCTGAGAATCTGTTCTCACATTGTCTCTGAAAAGGTTGAAGACTGCGGTAAACTCATGTGTATTGCCTGGAAGATTATAACTTCCACCCGTAGGAAATTCATATACATAACCAACTCGAAGTCTATTGGTCACAACTCCAAATTGCGCATTGGTAGCATAGTCTATCCTATGACCAATCCCTAGCCAGATTCTATCCATCATCAGGGCTTTAATGTTTAATTCGATGTTATCGTCCTGATTCTTTTGGATGCTGTACATTCCGTTAACTATCACAGCTAGGTTGGCACTCACAGCACTTCTGTAGCCAGCCTGAAAAATTGAACTTGCTGGATAGGCATCCATAAATTCATCTCCTGAGGTGATCTTACCGCCGTTAACACGACGAATCCCGTAAGAGAAATAGTAATTAGCATGGGTCAATGCTATACCCAGATTAAAGTCTACAACATTCATATTTGAAAATTGCCCGACGTACTGCCCCAGTGTAGGATCATTTTGCTCCTCGGTCGTGAGTGCGTTTCCATCCAATCGCACACTCTGGTAATTCAAGCCTGCTCCAAGCCTTAAGTTATGCGTCTCTGAAATCCTGATTCTACTCGCATATCCCAATGTCAGTTCAGTTTCTCTGAATGCACCATAGGTATCATAAAGCACATTTACAGAGATGGCGTTCTTACCCATCAACGCTGGGTCTTCCTCTCCTGCCAATTCTCCAAAGTCTAGCTCAGTGCTGAAAAAGTAAGTTTTAGGAGCCCCATCTACTCCAGACCACTGGTTCCGCACAAAGCCCCTTACGGTGGATCCTTCATAGCCAGTCAAGCCTGGGTTATAGTAGCTCTGGAAAAGGTTAAAGCTCGATACATATTTCCGGGATTGTGCCTGGACTTGGGACAGCCCTCCTATCATCAGAAAAAATGCCGCTACGATGTATTTTATTTCCTTCATGGTGTTTCCTTTTAAAAATTGCTTGGGAAGGCGTCTTCCAACGCCTCCCTTTAATTCTATCCCTATTATATTTTAAGTGCTAATGCCTAAACTCAGGTCTTTGCTTTAAGTCAAAATTATCGCCTTAGCAGATTCAGCATACCTCTTCGTATTTCTCCTGTTTCACCCACTTCAATAACATACAAGTATGCACCTACAGGCATTTCATTGCCATTGAATATGCCATCCCACTGAACGTCAGGATTTTCAGTATAAAAGACTACCTCTCCACCAACATTCAAAATTGTGATTCTGATACCTGTATAGTAGCGCAGTGCCAGCACACCCCATGTATCATTCGACCCATCTCCATTTGGAGTGAAGGTATTTGGCACATCGAGCTGATCTAAAGGCGTACGCATTCTGGTAATCAGGAAGCTCTTCTCAAGCACATTCCCTGCACGATCTGTCACTTGTAGAACAACAGTGAAAGTAGTTCTGCCTCCTGCCTGCTCTGCACTACTCCAGAATAGAATACCGTCAAGAACTTCAAAATATTCATTATCCTCTAATCCTTCTGGCAGACTGAACATATGAACGTTATCACTAGGGTCGATTACAGTAAAGGCTCCGATTTCCTGGAAGTACTGGTCTGGGATACCAATAAAACTATTGGCACTAAGTGTTACATCCTGCGGAGCTGGCTTGGTCAATACGGTTATTTCCAGCATCGGCTGAAGGTCATCCGGATTGAATAATCCTGCTGGTAAGTCAACCGTGCCTAAATAGTTTGTTGTTCCTGAAACTAACGGGTCATAACCTGTAAGATCCCACACCACTGGAAGATTGATAAATTCTCCTTGAGCTGTAATTACAACTACCTCGGTAGGCAATTTCAAATCTCCCGGATCAGTTCCCCAAAGTGCTTCCATACTTTCGATTACAAACTCAGTGACAGCTCTTTCCTGCACATAATCAGGATTTCCATCGCCGTCTTCATCTTCGAAGTCAGTACCATCTTCAGGATCTGTTCCCTGTTGATCTTCTACATAATCTGGAACCAGATCATCATCAGAATCCAAGTAATCACCTGCATCATCAGGATCAGTTCCCTCTTGCTCTTCCACATAGTCCGGAACTCCATCACCATCAGTATCCAAATAATCCATTGGGTCTTCAGAATCGGTACCTTGCTCTTCCTCTATATCATCCGGAACACCATCACCATCTGTGTCATTACTTATGATTTCGAAATCAGCTCCTGTAAAGTTTATGGTATAATTAGCACCGGCATCTAAAGTCCCGATAGTAATCGCATAGCTTCCTACACCCTCTCCAAGTTCTCTGGATAAGGTTCCTGTTAATATATTTTCATCATCTCCAACTCCAAATCCTGAAGCAGAATAGGTCAATAGTGGATCAGCTTCTCCATACAACTTACTCTGATCTGCATCGGCTATGACTTCTAGAATCGCTTTGGTGATTTCTAAATCTGCAGTGAGCTCAAAGGATGTGAAATTACTTCCAGAAATAGTCGCTGTTACTTCTTGTATGCCTACATCAGTTCTGCTGTTATTAGCATAAGCTACAGATGCTCCCGTTGGTAAAATTCCGGTAATCGCCAACGACTTAGCTGTACCGTCATAAACAAATGAGTCGTCTTCAAAGGTAATTCCTTCAATAGATGCCGGAGTAATTGTAAGATCCGCCATCAAGACTAGGTTCATATAATTGGAACCACTTATCGTAGCTGTTACTTCCTGTGTTCCAACATCAGTCCTAGAATTGTTAGTATAAAGGACAAATGTTCCTGTAGGAAGTGTTCCGGTAATCGCCAACGACTTAGCTGTACCGTCATAAACAAAACTTCCGTCTGCCATTGTAATGCCAGTGATTACCGCTTTGGTTATCACAAAATTTGCTCCGACGTAATTGATGGCATAGTTAGCACCAGCACTCAAAGTTCCAAGGTTTATTGAATAGCTACCAACGTTTTCTCCTGCTGCTCTAACAAGTTCACCTGTCAGAATAGCGTTGGTATCTCCATTCTCAAATCCATTAACTGAATAAGTAAATACAGGGTCAGTCGTTCCAAACACCTTACTTTGGCCTGCATCTGCTCTGATGTTCAATACTTTAGCAGCAATCTCAAAGTCAGCTGAAGTAAAGTTGATCGTATAGTTTCCTCCGGCACTCAGACTGCCCAAATTGATTGGATACATTCCTATATTCTCACCAGGAGATCTACTTAATGCACCCGCAAGGACTGCACCCGTATCGCCGTTACCAAAGTTGCTAGCCACGTAAGTAAATACCGGATCAGGCTGTCCATAGACTTTCGCTTGGTTTGGATTCACAGTAATAAACAAGGTACGCTTGGTGATCTCAAAGTCAGCCGAAATGAAGTTGATCGTATAATTGTTGCCAGCTGAAAGTGTTCCTAGGTTGATCGCATAATTACCAACATTTTCTCCAGCTGCTCTTGATAAGACTCCGGTAAGAATCGATTCATTATCTCCAGCTTCAAATCCTGTAGCTACATAAGTAAAGATAGGATCGGCTTCGCCATAGACTTTCATTTGCCCGGCATCTGCTGTGATGTTCAACACTTTCGAAGCAATGGTAAAGTCAGCTCCTGTAAAGTTGATCGTATAATTTGACCCGGCATCTAGTGTCCCAAGATTAATTGGATAAGTCCCCTTATCCTCCCCTGCAGCCCTACTTAATGCTCCTGTCAGGATAGCATCGGTTTCCCCTCCTACAAATCCTGATGATGAATAAGTGAATATTGGGTCGGCTGATCCAAACTCTTTACTTTGATTAGGATTGGCGGTGATCAATAGTTGCGCTTTTGTAATGTTCGCTTCCAATCCTGCAGGTGGGATAATCACATAATTATCCTTATCCAACCCATCCAAGGTAAGCCCTGTTACGGTTATAGGGATAGCGACTCCAACATTAGACTGTAAGAAATTAGCAATAGGGGTGCCTGTCACAGAAACATCATCTGCACCAATTCCAGTAACTGACGGAGTCCCAGATAGAGAAGCTATTGTCGTACCGTCATAAACCTTATTATTAGAACTAAAACCAACTACTGAAATCGGTGCAGCAGAAATAGTAGCTGCAGAAGTTGGTGCTCCAGTATAATCAATATCATAAGAACCTGCATCTGCTCCTGTCAATGTGATTGAAGTGATTCTTACTTCTTTTCCAACCCCAACATTTTTATCAATAAACTCAGTAGTAACGGTGCCAATAGATACATCAGGAACCGTGGCATCAACACCACTTAGGCTTAGGTTATTCACTGAGATAGTTGATGCCGTTGTAGCATCATATACTTTATCAGGTGCATTAAATGAACCAGTTATTTGAAGAGTGCCTTTCTTGATCTCAAAATCAGCTGGAACAAAATTGATTGTATAGTTTGGCCCAGCACTCAAGTCACCTTGATTGATGGCATAGGTTCCTATGGTTTCACCTGCCGCTCTTGAAAGTGCTCCCGTCAGAATTGTCTCATCATCCGTTCCCTCAAATCCTGAGGCAGAATATGTGAATACAGGATCAACTGCTCCTATGAGTTTTGACTGTCCTGGATCAGCAGTAATTGTTAAAACCTTTGGAACTAACACGACGGTCACTACTGCAATCGCACTTGAAAAACTACCACTGCCATCGAAAACAGTTAAATTCACATTATTTGGTCCTACATCTGCTCCTGTAAATTCTGTTTTACTTAAAGTCCGCGAAACAATACTACAGTTATCACTAGATCCGTCATCCACTGTAACTGGATCTAAATTAACTGCCCCAAAAGCATCCACATTCAGTGTAATATTCTTTGCCCTTGCTATTGGGAGAATATTGTCCTGTACCAAAACAGTTGTTTCTGAATAATCCGAATTTCCGGCCTCATCCGTGGCTGTAACTCTGATTATGTTGACACCTAAATTGGAACAATCGAAAGAATTCTTATCCAATTCTAAAAGAATATCAGCGGCTTCAGAAATATCATCAGTTATTGGAGAAGCTAGGAAATCACTAGCTATCAAGGTTGGTGAATTTCCATTCATATCCAACTGAATTGCAAGGCCATTAATAATAATTGGAGCTGGTGCCTTGGTATCTATCACCACAGTTAATGGGTCAGAATCGCTGAAATTCCCCGAGAGGTCTTTGGCTCTAGCCGTAAAATCATGAGATACGGCTGTCGCTCCTAGAATTGGGCTCAGCTCGGACGCCGGTGTAAATTCCCATTCACCAGCATCAGTTGAGGTGGTTTCGCCAAGCGAACCATCTACAGAACTGAAGATCTCAATAGTAATATTTGGTTGGGCTGTTCCTCGAAGAGTTGGAGTCCTGTCATTGGTAATATCATCAGTATCACTTACGCCAGAATCACTTGAAGCCACTAAATCTGGCTTACTTGGAGCGTCAATATCATCATTCAATATTGTTACCGTGGCCCCATCAGTAATATCAATAGCACTTGATGACACAGTGGTTGGTAAAAGACCACTTATTGCAATGCTGACGGACTCATTAGGCTCTGTCACAGCATCTGCCGTTGGCGTGACCGCAAATGTTTCTGTTTCACCTGCCGTTCCGGCAAAAGTTAGCGTTTGGGCAACCACAGCAGTATAATCACTTCCTGCTACAGCTGTACCATCCGCTGTGCTCACATCAACATTAAAGCCTCCATCCACAGCATTGTCTAATGTCACAGTAACTGTAATAGGCCCATCATCTTCATTGCCGCTTACGTCAGCTATGGTAACTGTGGCCTGGTCATCATTGGTTATGGTTAGGGTTGCGCCATCAGTAATTGCTATATTTCCTCCAGCCACAGATCCGGGTACCAGGTTACTCATTCCGATAACTACTGTTTCATCAGCCTCTACTTTGGTATCTGCGCCTAGTGTTATCGTAAAGGTTTCAGTTTCTCCTGCCGTTCCGGCAAAAGTCAAAGTTTGGGCAGTCACTGCTGTGTAATCACTGTCTGCAGTAGTGGCGGTACCATCAGCGGTACTAACATCTACATCAAAGCCCCCATCCACTGCATTGTCCAGAGCCACAGTAATCGTTGCAGTACCTGAGTTCTCATCAACAGCTACATCTGCAATAGTCACAGCAGCTTGGTCATCATTAGTTATGGTACCATTTCCTGAAGCATCCACGATGGTAACATTAGTACCCGTAGGGTTTGAAAGCATTAAAGTCAGGGTCTCATCAACCTCTACAATTTGATCACCCGAAATACTAATGTCAACTGTCTTGCTGGTTTCTCCGACTGCAAAACTCAATGTTCCATTTACGGCAGTATAATCTGACCCTGCAGTGGCAGTGCCATCTGAGGTAGCATAATCCACAGTTGCACCTCCAGCAGGTGCAGGAGCGCTTAGAGAAACAGTGAATTGTAGGCTTGTAGTACCAGCATTTCCTTCAGTCACAGCTGGGTCATTGATAGAAAACGATATAAAGCTTTCCACATCAATGTTTATCACGCCGAGATTAACAGTTGTACCACCCCCATCTCCTGTATTTCCGTTATCAGTAGCCGAAACACTCAGCGTTGCAGCATTATCTCCCGTGGATCCAAGCGCGTTTGTGTACTGAATGTTGGAAGGAGTGTTTAAGAAACTTTCGATCGCTGCAGCTGTACCTTCTAAATTCATGGCTCCCGGAATTGGGAAAGTCACTGTTACACCACCTCCACTAGTCGCTGACAAGGTGCCACTGGAAACCAAGAAAGATAATCGTACAATCCCTGATCCGGAATCAACATCTCCAAAGGTTGCAGCTGATAGATCAATGTTGCTAGCTGTATTTTCTACTACACTAATGTCCGATGGTAGATCCGACATTGTAGGATCATCATTGATTCCTGTTAAAGACACTTGTACTACCAAAGAATTAGAAGAAAGGCTTGAAGCATCTTTTACTAGTATGGATATATTTCTGCTATTATCTGTTCCTCCTACTGTTGGATCATTTCCAGTATGACTATATTCTATAGATTCCAGTGCTGCAATCATTTGGGCAACTGAGCCTGTACCTGAAAGTGTAATTACATCACCTTCTTGCGTGACACTATAAGGACTCGGAGCCTCTACAGAAAGTACATCTCCAGTGATTTTATCATTAAAAGTAATTTTCGCTTCGATTATATTATCTCCTTCTACATCACTTAACACTATATTTCCACCTTCGTTAAACTTCGCGGCGGTTCCTCCTTCTGTATAAGATATAACTCTATTTCCATCAAAGACTGGTGCATCATTTACTCCTGTAATATCGAATGTCACAGAAGCAGGATCAGATGTGGCAGTTCCATCATCGGACACAAATGAAATCCCACCGGCATTCGTACCAAATAAATCAGGTGTAGGTGTAAAAGTGGCAGCATCCAATGCTGTATTTAGAGCTGCTAGTGTACCCGCTGCAGTGAAACTTGCCGAGCCATTACCTGAGCCTGCAAAGGTAATCCCTGCAGTACCAAGAGTTACTGTTCCTCCAGTGATGGTAAACGTAAGCGTCTGATCGTCACCATCCGCGTCGGTCACTTGAATATCATCTGCCAGAGCAACATTTACATCATCTTCTGTTACCACTGGGGCTGTTGGAGGAGTTGCTACTGGGACAGTGACAACTCTTTTTTGTACTTGATCCTGTGCCGGCAGCCCTTCATTATTTGAAGCATCAGTTAGGTTAACTGTTAAAGTGATTGTTCCTAATCCCAAACCACTTAAATCAATCCCAGTTATCTGATCTGTAGCCGTTAAAATTGTCCCTGTGTTGGTAACAGGCGTTCCACCACCTGAACTAGTGAAGGTGTATTCATAGGTAGTTCCTATTTCCGCTCCAGCAAAAGTAAAGCTCACTACATCATCATTATCTGGGGTAATTGGATCTTGGTCAATGGTTACTGAGTAACCTGATGGTGCTACATTGTCGGCACAGAATTCGAAGTTATCGATGTTAATGTATTGGAAAGCACCTCCTATTGTGACTTCAATTTCATCAACAGAAATGTCCGAATTATCAACTCCACCTTCCGTCTCTAAATCAAAAATATAATAGCCGCTATTGGCGCTGAAATCTGTTGGGAATCCAGATGCTTTGGAAATAGTATAAACAGTTGCCCCACCATTTTTACCAACAACCGTAATAGAACCATCATCCGTAGGGTTGCCACCACTAACTTCAGACGAAAGGAAAAATGCGATTTTGCTCAGATTAATTTCTCCGGAATTTGAGCTGATGGTATAAGGTCCCACTCCGGTATTTTTCAGAACATTTTTAGAACTATTGATTCCGATGGATGGAGTTTCTGTATAAACTTCCAGATTTCCGGTGATCGTAAAATTAAAACCCCCATAGCTGAATACCTTAGTGCCAATGGTCTCATCTTCAAAGTCTTCTACCAAACATGGACTTACGTTATGGACCTGACCTGTGGTAAAAGCGGAGGTCCCAGTCACATCATTCTCATTTGCGATGTCCGTTCCTGCTTTTAAGTCTAAACGCAATGTACCCTCACCTGATACCCCTGTGATGGGTACAGTATAGGTAGCATTACTACCTGTCACCAAACCAATTGTACCATCGGCTGTTCCAGTTTTGGTTAGTTCAAAGTCATCCGCAGTAACATTCTTTGCTAGTTTCGAGAATTCGACCTGATATTGAATGGATGTAGCGGTACTCAAGGGAGCCCCGATTAAATTGATCCCTGTCACCTCTGCTGGGTCATTTCCTCCTACAACAAATGGATCTCCATAAGTGATTTCATCCAAAATAATAAACAAATCTGTGCCTTCAATTCTAACTTCATCTACATCGTAAAAATCAGGATTCGATGAAAAAGATTTTAACCCATTTGTTGAACTATTGAAGTCAATATTTACTGTATTTCCTACCTGAGTTGCTCCTTTAAAAGCTTTAATAGTACCTGAAATTGAAGATCCGTCCCCTCTATGTTGAAGCCAGATACTTAAAAATTGAAAAGATGAATTATCCGCTTTTGAAATCTTCCAACCCTTGATACCTTCAGGACTAAAATTAGCGTCATCAAGTCCTGGGGAATTATCTTTTCCCTCGTTGAAATCAATTCCTATGCAACCTGAACAGGATGCAGAAGTTCCCAATATTGCCTCAAACTCCAGTTCACCTTCTACATGGGGAGATGGTAATCCAACGTTTTCAGTATATGAGTTAAAATTAACAGTCGTTTGCGCATTAGACAAAATTGTACCACTGGCAAAAAGCAATACTGTAAAAATGGCTTTGAGGATTCTAGGTATCATCAGGTTTTTATTTAAATAAAAATTCCCGACCCCGAATAGGGTCGGGTGTTTTAAAACTTAGTTTCTGGAAGGATAAATTCCATATAGGCAAATAATATAATTAGTAGCCTGATAGGGGTTTCTCAACGATACTTGCTGACTTCCACCTACTGGACTAATGGTACTGGATGCCAACTGTGAATTTGAGGAATCCAAAAAACCCGGAGAGGGAACTGGGCTTCCGCCTCGCTCTAAAACTACGGTACTCTGTGCCACAAATGAGCCCGTTGGATTATTTGTTGTTCCAGGATTTGAACTCACATTAAAAACATGAGAATGGTTTGGCATATTTGAGGTAGTAAGAGTCGTAAATTCGATGCCTCCTTTTCCGCCAAGAGTGATAGTAGAAAAGCCAGGCCCAGTCCCCGTTCCTATAGGTGTTCTACCTCTTAAATCCGGTAATGCGAATGTAGTTCTACCATCACCGCCGTAAGTTGTTCCCAAAATTGAAAACAACGCATCGTTTGAACTTATAGCCAACAACGTCCCGTCGCAATACGCCCAACCTCTAGGGGGAAAATTCCCTGCAAACAATTTGATTACTCCGATCATTTCTTCCATAATAATATTCTTAGTTTCTTGATGGGAAAATCCCTTGTACACAGATAATGTAGTTAAGTCCTAAAAACGGATTCCTTAGTTGCACTGGAATATTACCACCTGTAGAACCTAAAGCAGTAGCCGCAAGCTGGGCATTTGGGGTAGAACCATAACTTAAAACTGGAACTGCATCCCCGCCCCTTTCTACTACCACGGAAGTAGAGGCAAGTACCTTATCTGTCGGGACATTAGTTGTTCCATCTGATGAACTCACATTCACTGGATGAGTATGATTTGGAAGATTTGGAATAGTCAGGGTTATTTGTTCAGCCCCTCCAGCTTGTCCAAGATTAATTCGACTTAACCCTGGTCCTTGCCCTTGTCCAATAGGTGCCCTGCTGCTAAGGTTTGGCAGAGCGAAAGTAGTTCTACCATCCCCACCATAGGTAGTGCCGAGCAAAGAGAACAAAGCCGTATACTGAGAAATCGGTAGAATCTGCCCCTGACAGAGCATGAATCCACGAGGAGCAAAATTCCCTGCAAAAAGCTTAATTGTTGCTAATAATTCATCCATAATAAAATTGATTTTGGTTATACTGAAATTAAAAATTAAACTATATGTTTAGCCACAAAAGGCTCTATTTAAAACCTACTTGAGTTGATAAATTGAGAATCTATCAGCACCCCCTACCTCAACCACGTCTAAACTCTCGTCTTTTTTGTTCTTCTGGCTGAGTAATACTTGCCCTCCTTCTTGATTTCGCAAAACGAAAAGTTTGTTCCCCTTGCTGCTAGGTGAATTCACAAAAAAGTGATCTATGCATCGACTGTTTTCTGCCAATTCTTTCGCACTGAAGTAAGGAAAAATCTGTTTTGGGCAATCAGTCAAGCAATAGATCAAATCACATCCTTTGGTGTTTTTTAGCATCCAAGATACCTCATTCATTTTATTGATAGTCTCACCCTGAGATTGTGAAGAATTGAAAAATCCAATTCTCATCAATCCTATGGTTAGTCCTGAATTTTTAACCAACTCATATTGTGCGATACTTCGACTTGGTAAATTTCCATCAAGTACCAAGGTTGAGTTTATACTTCCTTTGTTCTTGATGTTTGATTCATATGTATCTATTGGTCTACTGCCAAAAAAGTGACTAGAAAATTTAAAATCATTTTTGGTATTCCTTACTAATTCACTGCCCTCTTTAGAGCACCAAATTGATCCATTCCCCACGAATATATTTGGGGATGACCTTAATAAATTTTTATTAAAAGTATTCTGAACTGCTTCAAAAGAGCTATTACCGTGAAACACTCTGACATGGAGCTTTCTCTTCCTATCAGCTAAACTTGCAAAAGCACCATATTTGATACACGAAAAAACACCAGCAAGCAATGCACTCTTTATGATAAAACTCCTTCTAGAATTCCTGAGAATGTTCATAGAAAATCAAAAATTTAAACACCTTAAAACAATCTCTTGTGAGCCCAAAATCATTCCACTCATAAAAGATCACAATTCTAAACTAGCTAATTTATTTCGTTTCTTCAATGAAATATAATAAAAATAGGTGTTAATACGTATACCAATATCCATAAAAATAATCCAATAGCATCTTTGAAAAACCAAACAATTATTCATTAACATTTCTTTATCCTAACTGAAAGCAAACACATAAGTTGATTCTACCATTCTAAAAAGTATTTTCGAACAACAAATACTCCTTTCAAACTAATTAACACCTAGACATTTTTAAACGGGTGCAATCTCACATTTTTGGCATATATGCGATCCAAATAATATTGATCTTATTTTACCAGAAGAATTTTATTAAAAATCAGTTTCAATGCCCTACATCGAAGAAAAGGCCTTTAATGACCTAAATTTTACTAAATCATCTTTTGAAATAGCAGATTACGAACAATGCACCTTTGCGCATTGCAATTTGTCAGGACTAGATTTGAGAGGTAATAATTTCGAAAACTGTACTTTCAAAAATTGCGACTTGAGCAATATAAAAGTTCCAGATGTATCATTTCAGAATGTAAGATTCGAGCACTGCAAGATGCTTGGCATTCATTTCCATGCGAGTAATCCTTTTTTGCTAGAATTCACCTTCTCCAATTGTCAACTTGACTACTCTAGCTTTTACAATCTGAAGGTCAAAAAATCAAAATTCATCAATTGTAGGCTCTTGGAAACCGATTTCACCCAGACTGAGTTGACTTCCTCAGATTTTCAAGGATCAGATTTAAGTGGAGCTACTTTTGACCAAACTATTGTAGAGAAAGTTGATTTCAGAAATGCAATTCACTATTCCATTGACCCTGAAAGAAACCGGATCAAAGGTGCTCGATTCGATTTAGAAGGCTTACCTGGTTTGCTAGGAAAATATGGAATTAAGATCGGTTGACCCTAAAGGCTAGACACATGGTATCCCATGACTTTTGAGCTCTATACAGGCACGAAAATCCTATTTGTCTTTGATTTGATCTTTGTCCTGAATCAAAAGAACCCAATCTTCCTCAGCTCCGCTTGTGGGAGGTTGGAAGGTAAGTGAAGGCGCTGGCTTCAGTTTTTTGATCGCTATTTTTTTGCCATTTCTAGGATTATACCATATCCCTTGAAGCTTATCACCCGTCACTTCCGTAAGGTCTATCTTGACTTCCCTAGGCTTCGCCAAATAAGCAATAACATAAGAACCGTCGTTGGCAATGGCAGCACGGATTTGATCTTCATTTTCCGTATTTTCTGACAGGATTAACTTTTGATTAGATACAATCTTGGTAAAGTCTATTGCTTCGAAAAACTTTTTGAAAAACTTCATAGATTCTGCTCCAGGACGCTGTAATGCTCCTTTCCAATCAGTCAGTGTAGGAATAACGAATGTCTCTCCTTCCTTTTGCATCTGCCAAACTGCATTATTACCATAGGTGTATCCGGCAGCACCAGAAAGAATATTCCAATAGGCGAGAACTCTCACATCATACCCGCTAAAGAATCCCTCTGGAAATTTAGCCTGATCTTTAATGTTTCCCTTTGCATCAACCTGATCGGAAAATTCTCCAGGTTTGAATTGCATGTAATTCCAAAACTTCACTGGAATATCTTCATATGCCGGCTCGCCCTCCACCGTAGGTTTTTGGGGTCGCAATGCAAGATCCTTACGTGCAAATCGATAAACTTCCAAAAATCGCTTTTCATGGCCACTCTGGTACATATTGAAATCCAACCAATCTGGGTTATCCAACGCATCAGAACTAGAGCTAAACCCTCTTGGATGGTATGTAGTCAAATGACGCCCTTCATCTCCCTCTTCCAAGCCTTCGGCCATAGCATCCCAAATTTGAGCGACTTCTTCATTGGCAACCATACGATCACCACCTAAAATCCATACGAGGTCATTATTTCTATAGCGTTCACCCAAAAAGCGCCCGTAAGTCTTGGCATTTGACACATCAAAAATCAATGGTCCTGCACCGGGATTTGCACTATAAATTTTATCCCCCCAAGTAGGCAAAACACCCATAGTCAAACCAAGCTTATTTGCCTCTTCAATTATGAAATCTACATGTTCGAAATAAGCTTCATTTGGCTGGGTTGGGTCAAGGTCATGAAAAGGCAAATCGCCATTTGCGTTTGGTGTTTTCACGCCGTCTCTTTCGGCCAAAATGACTGCTTGAATTACTGTAAACCCTTGCTTTGCACGAGTCTGAAGGTAAAACTTGGCTTCCTCCTTATTGAGCCGATGAAACAATTCCCAGGCGGTATCTCCTAACCAAAAGAAAGGCTCACCCTCTTGAGTTTCAAAATATCTGCCATTTGGCGTGATATTCAAACTTTGTGCGTTTGTAAAAGATAAAAGGGTAAAAAAACAAACAACTAATCCTATAATCCTCTTCATATTCTTTGGGTACTTTATGCGTTATTTACTCCTGCTACCACCATTTTAATGGTATTGTAATCGTATTTCCCTTCAAAGTGAATTCTAAGAGCCTGCAGGTTTTTGATATTTTCGATTTGTGAACTGATCTCTGAGATCACCTCAATAGGCAAACAGTCCTCCAATTCCACTCTTCCTTCTTGAATTCCTTTTGCCAAATGACCTTTGATCGTAGATTCAGCCAATCCTCGAGCCACTACAATATCTCCTATACTTTTTCCTTCATTGATCATCCCAAAAGTAATCTCATAAGTCTCTCCTACTTTGCGCTTAAGATTAGCTTTTCCGCTCTTTTTTCTGCCCGTTTTATTATTTGCAAATTTTGGATTGTCCGCAGCAGCTTGCTTTGCTGCCTCAGCCAATCGAACTCTGAGGTTGATTTTATCCTGTTCTAAATCATTCATCTTGTCTGGAATACCACCATCCATGATTGAGGAAATCAAACGACTTACCTTGCTGATCTCCACGTACTTTCTGAGCAAACTGACTTCCAATTCTTCCAAAGCATTGGCATAAGTCTTTGTTCTGGAAAACCGCTCCACCTCCGCACGATGAACCAGTATTTTTTCAAGGGCTTTTTTCAAAAAATCCTTGAAATAGGAAGCTCCTTTGTCAAGTCTTTCCATCAATTTCTCCTTGTCATTCTGCTGCAAGAGAAATCGAAGTTGATTGCTAAATTTCCCGGCAGTCCCCACTTCATTTCGAATTAGTGTAGCAATCTCTCCTACCGCTTTCTGCATCTCTGGGTCTTCAAACTCCAACGAGCTATCATTTTTTCGCTGAAAACTACTTATTTCCTGAAGTAAACCAGACAAATCAAAGGTCTCTCCTGATAACAAAGAAAGATATCGCTGCTGATATGCTCCTAAAAGCTCATCGAGTTTCGAATGTTTTTTGGCACTTTCTACAAATGTCTGGACCTGCGAATCTGACTGTAGGGCATTGTTTTGAATTCTTGTTCTCAAGATCAAACCTTCCAAACTTCTCAGTCTACTTAACGCCACATAGACTTGACCCGGTGCAAATGCATTCCCTACATCAATAATCGCCTGATCAAAAGTCAACCCTTGGCTTTTATGAACCGTTACTGCCCAGGCAGTTTTGATTGGATACTGACTAAATGTACCGATCACTTCCTCCTCCAATTCCTTTGTATCTGGATTGATGACGTACTTCTTGTTTTCCCAGATTTCTTTCCTCAGTTGGTAAGCAAATCGATTTCCCTCCAATACTACTTTGATAGAATCATCCTCAAGCTCTTCCACCGTAGCAAGTTTGCCGTTGAAATAATCCTGATTGCCTGAAGAATCATTTTTGATAAACATCACCTGTGCCCCTACCCTTAATTCAAGTGATTTGGGAAGTGGATAAATATTTTCAGGAAAATCATTTTCAATATCCGCTTCATAGAACTTAGAATCACCCTTCAGCGCCAGCAATCGATCCCGGTTAATCTGGTCCGCTTTATAATTGTGCGTGGTTATCGTGATGCAGTCCTTTACTTCAGCAATTTCGTCCTGAGTTTTGTAGTGCTTGTTTAACAGTGCAATGTCCTGGGACGTGACTTGGTTTTCCCTAAGATGATTGAGCACTTGGATGAAGTCTTCATCCTGCTGACGAAAAATCTTATCGAGCTCCAGATACACCAATCCCGAATCCTGCAAAACTCTAGCTTCGAAAAAGTGCATGCTCGGGTAAAATTTACGAAGTACTTGCCACTCATTATCCCGAACTATGGGAGGAAGCTGAAAAAGGTCTCCAATCATCAATACTTGCACGCCGCCAAAGGGAGTATTGTAGTTTCTTTTTACACTTCTAAGTCTGTAATCTATTGCATCCAGCACGTCTGCTCGCAGCATACTCACCTCATCTATCACCAGTAGCTCTATGGATTTCAACACATTCTTCCTCAATGCATTCAGCGGATGTTTTCGAATCAGGGTATGCTGCGTAAAGCACCCATATTGGTCGGAGAAATTGCCTTCTGGCTCATTGACAGGGAGAAAGAATCCGAGCGGGAATAAGAACTGAGAATGAATGGTGACTCCACCTGCATTTAGTGCAGCAATGCCCGTAGGCGCTACAATCACATGACTTTTGTGTGTTTGTAAAGCTAGATTTTTCAGAAAAGTGGTCTTCCCAGTCCCTGCTTTTCCAGTCAAAAAAATCGGTGCTCCGGTATTGTTGACAAACTTGGCAGCCAGCTCAAGTTTGTCAGTACTTTGATTTCCCATTTAGCGAAACTACTATTTTTAAAAATGAATAGATTGGAGAATGAAGTCAAATACTTCATCTAACTAATTTCGATTTTTTATTTGCAATCCACAAACGGGGTTTACTACAACTTTTAGCCGTGAAGACAAATAAATCTCACCAACTAAATATTGGCTTTTCCCAACCCTATCAAAACATATTAAGAGATAATTCTACCAACCAATCCTTAATATCTCTGCGGAGGTGGTTGCCCAAATCGTCCTATCTCGACACGTAAAAAATCTTAAAAAATAGTAATAACTCCCCAAACCGAATAAATAGGCTGATGGCATGCCTTTGGTTTCTTATTTCTCAACCACAATTTTTCACTAAACCAATTTAACCATGAATACCCAATATTATTTCCCAATAAGTAGCTCAACGGCAGCAAATTGTACAGTTAAAACAATCAGCGATGAAACAGTAGGAAGCATAAAGGACATCATGCTAGACACAGAGACTGGCGAAATTGCATATGTAGTACTTTCAGTAGATAGTGGATTTCTAAATCTTGGAAGCAAACTCCTAGCTCTTCCTTGGGAGGCATTTGATTTTCACGGTCACCAACGTGATATCATCACAGTAAAGGTCAGCAAAGAAAAGCTAGAGAATGCTCCAGGGTTTGATGACGACGCCTGGCCAGTAGGACCTCAGCATCAATTCATCAACGATGTCCATACTTATTATGGTTTTGACAGAAGAAGAGCGCTAATTGAATAGGCGTGGTGCTTGGACTCTGCTAGGCTCTCCATGTTTTGGAGAGCCTTTTTTTTAGTTAAAATTTCTACTTACGAATTAATAATTAGCCACAATTATCTTCTCTTTCCTCCATCTGGAGGGTCTTGTTCCTTCATCAGGATTTGCATCAGGTCACCTGGTACTATTTCCAGCATTCCTTCTCTTAATGATTCCCAAATTAAATTGAAAGTCCCTCGATACACATTTCGTTCTGTTTGAAAAGTGGCTGTTTTATAATTCTTGTTTTCGGGAAGGTTGTTGCTTGAAGTAAGCACATTTGCGACAATTGACATCAATTTCTTCTTTTGTGCATTGTCGTCTCTTAGCTCTAGTTTGAGATCCTTGTAGTGGAACTTCATGAAATTGGAAGAAGCAAAGCGTGAGGCATCCATAGTGATTTCTAGCTTTTGCATCCTTCCTGATGTGATATTTACAGAAACTAGGTCTCCCAAAATCCCATTGAGAGCTGGCAGGGAAAAAGGATCCACACTAGCTTCCAGGTGAAAGTTCTCCTTTGTACTATCATTTGTGTAGGGCACTGTTACGTCCATGCGCATGGGTGCAAAACCGTTCAAAACAGCTTCTCCATGAATAAGTAACTCACCAGACTGTAGCGAATCCAAAGAAATTGCATGAGAAATCTTGGCCGAGAGTTGCTCAAAAACCAGGCTCCCCGGTTCAGATTTTCCCTCGGAAATTTGGGAATAGGTAATTTTAGAATTCAATACCTTTATCGTATCTATCTCTAGAGGAAAGGGAATCTGCTCCACCATTCCTTCAAACATAGGCTTTTCAGGCTCATAAGGTCTCGGCTTGTTTTTATTCCTGACATCATGCAAATGAAGACTATCTATCGTCAGCAACCCAGCCACCACAGCCCAGTTGCCATAGATATTACTTTGCGCATTGATGTGTTCAATTCGAAGGTGTTTGACATCTACTTCAATGAAATCCTTTTGAACCTGTGCTTTTTTGGCTACTTCAATATTAGTATCCTTATATTTCAAATGAAGGTCAAAAAAATCAAATTTTTCCTGTTTGGAATCGTAAGTCAAAGAACCTAAGGTGAAAGTTTGATCTTGATTAATGTTTACCAGAAGATTTTTCATACTGGTCTTGATACTCTCCAATTTAAACGGAATGGTATAATTCACTCGGACAGAATCAGTCTCAAGATTTACCGCAGCTATCTCAAAATCTTCGAAACTCCCAAACTTCCTTACAGAATCCGATTTGGTATAAAACTCGCCCGAACCGCCAGTTAGCACTACGTTATGAATGACTCCTCGCGACACCAAATCACCAAAGAGTCCTTGGAATTCTTTAGACATATCTGCAGGTTTTGACGCAACAGAATCATTTCTGACAAAAATGAATTTTGGTGAATCGAATCTCAGTTCATCTATTTCTGCCACTTTTCCAAAAATAAACCCAAGCATATTTACCCCACCTAGCCTGAGAGATTTCATAGTACCCGTGATGGTAATTGACTTTTCCTCCTTTACCGGCAAAAGAGAGATTTCCTGTAACTCTATGCTTCCCCGTAGCAACTGAAAATCAACATCCTCATAAAGAATAGTATAGGCTCTATCTTCTTTACTATTGATTAAATCGGGCAAGGTTTGAATTACCCATTTCTCTAAAACAACTAGTGCAACGGCGACTAAGAAAATCAGAATTCCTACAGCCCAAATAACTTTTTTCAAGAGGAGATTAATAAACTAAAGTAAGGATGAATCTATCAATGGATAATTTCAAAAAGATACAAATAAATTATAACTAAATCATTTTTAATTAACCGATGAAATTTTCCACATAAAAGCAGTATTCAACCATAAAAATAAAAAGTGGAAACAAGGGCATTATTTTAATTCTTTGGAAGCTTCAAAAATCATTAACTTCCACTTTGATTCGCTTACTTTTTTTGAAACAAATTAATTTGAGATATTTAAAAAGTAAGAACGAGCAATTCGATCCAACATGAAAAAAACATCTTTTGTATTACTATTTTTTTTACTGGGGTTAACCTTCAGTTTATTTGCTCAAGAAAAGTATCCTGAATTTAAGATTCTAACCTACAATATTTACCATGGTGAAAAGCCAGATTCCCTAGGCAAGCCCAACTTAGATGATATTGCCAATCTAATAGTTTTACTGCAGCCTGAAGTGGTAGCTTTCCAAGAGGTGGACAGTATGACGACTCGCTCTGAAGAAATCTATGGTAAGAAAATTGACTGGATCGCTGAGCTCGGAAAGAAGACCGGCTATAGAAGTTACTTTGCCAAGGCGATGGATTTTGCAGAAGGTGCATATGGTGAAGGTATTTTGGTCAAAAAAGCCTTGAATTACACCACTTTGCCCTTACCTACACCTGCTGGCGGGGAACCTAGAGCTGCTGCCTGGGCAAAAATTGAATTGAGAGAACGAAAAGAGCTTTACTTTGGAGCAACCCATCTCTGCCATCAGTTTCCAGAAAACCGCCTTGCACAATTGGATTCTATGATTAGCTATGCTAATTCACTTCCGAATCCAGCATTTTGGGTAGGTGATTTAAACTTTGATCCTGCCTCAGAAGTATACCAAAGTATTCCAGAAAAATGGAGTGATGCCGGAATGGTGGCAAACGATACCACTTCAACATTCAACTCAGAGGAAGGAAAACGAATTGACTACGTATGGTATGATTCAGAGTATTTTGAGCTTGTAAACTACCAGGTAATTGACGCGCCCTTCTCTGATCATTACCCCGTTTTAGTTACCCTTCGATTAATAAAACCCTATAAAGAATGAAAAAAATAGCCCTATTCCTTGTACTAACACTTTCAGTTGGATTTTTTTCCTTTCAGCTCTTATCAACTGATGCTAAAGACCCCGATTGGCAATCACTTTTCAATGGAAAAGACATGAAAGATTGGATTGTAAAAATCCGAACTCATGAACTAAATGACAATTTCGCAAATACCTTCAGAGTTGAAGATGGCTTAATGAAAGTTAGGTATGATGGCTATGACCAGTTTGACAGGCAGTATGGTCATATATTTTACAAAAAGTCATTCTCAAATTATTTGCTTCAAGTAGAATATAGATTTGTGGGTGATCAAGCAAATGGTGGAGAAGGCTGGGCTACAAGAAATAGTGGAGCCATGCTTCATTGTCAAGATCCTAAAACCATGCTTAAAGATCAGGACTTCCCAATCTCAATAGAGGCACAATTCCTAGGTGGCAATGGAACCGATAAAAGAAGTACCTGTAATCTGTGTACTCCAGGCACCAACGTAGTGATGGATGATAAACTTATCACTTCCCACTGTGTCAACTCTACCTCCGAAACATACCATGGAGATCAGTGGGTAACTGCAAACTTCATAGTCCTAGGAAATGGAGACGTGCATCATCTGGTAGGACAAGACACGGTCTTAAGCTACACTCAGTCCCAAATCGGTGGAGGAAATGTAAACCCAGCCGATCCAAAAGTGAAAGTCGATGGTCAAATGCTAACTGGAGGTTGGATTTCATTACAAAGTGAAAGTCATCCAATTGATTTTAGAACAGTTAGAATTATCGACTTAGATCCTATCAAAGATGACCAGGCTAAATTAGAAGCGTTGATCATCAAAAAGCTTAATGAAAAATAGTCAAGTTTAGAATTAAGACATTAACTAAAAAATCAAAGCCCGCTGATCTACTAATCAACGGGCTTTTTTGTGAGTTCTTGGATCGCATCCTCCAAACTTCTATCAGAGTATAATTAGTACTCGATATTTGGTGTACTTAATACTTGGGACTAATAAATCAAACCCTCACTCCTGTATTTCCACCACCAGCTAAAGTGATATTGACTGGCTCATTTGTTTTCCAATTTCCGCCAGTAAAGTCTGGTACATCAATAGAATTGGATCTATTGGCTACCGACCACTCACTCAGCGGAGATACTGCACTCCACAGAGCTGCATCATAAACATCTTGATCTAAAGGAAGACCATTTCTCAGGCAGTCGATCAATCTCCAATCCATCATAAAGTCCATACCTCCATGGCCACCTACCTTTTTGGCCAACTCTCCTACTTTCTGTATGATTTCTGGAGTATACTTGGTTTCCAAATCCTTGAATTCCTCATCCTTCAACCAGCCATGACCTTTAGCTACTCGTGGTTGTGGATACTTCTGAGCGTAGCCTTCAGTCCCACTCACTACATGAAGTCTTGAATATGGACGTGGTGAGGACACATCGTGCTGAATCATGATCGTTTTCCCAAGTTTAGTTTTGACCATGGTGGTATTCATATTGCCACGGAATTTCTTCTCAGCATAAGAAGCAAAGAAATTATCCTGCTCAGCCAATTTTACAGCCTCCGCATGCATGGAGAAATCATTGGAAGATGTTGAGGTCAAAAAGTCCATTTGATCTCCTCTATTTACGTCTAGAATTTGACAGATCGGCCCCAAACCATGCGTAGCATAAAGGTTACCATTTCTATAGTTTTCCTTTAATCGCCACATATCCTGATAACCATTCTCCTTGTTGAAATTCAGAGCAAGCAAATCGTGAATATAAGCTCCCTCTACATGAATTACTTCTCCAAAGTAGCCTTCACGCTTCATTTTCAAAGTCATCAACTCAAAGAAATCATAGCAGCAATTCTCCAACTGCATGCAATGTTTCTTGGTGCGCTCAGAAGTCTCTACCAACTGCCAACACTCTTCCAATGTACGGGCAATTGGAACCTCACAAGCAGCATGTTTCCCGGCTTCCATGGCATATACTGCCATGGGAGTATGCCATTCCCAAGGTGTAGCGATATAAATCAAATCCAGATCATCTCGATCCATCATTTCCTTCCAGGAATAAGCATTCCCAGAATAACCCTCTGGCCTATGCGGAGTATCTTGTAATTGAGCTTTTGCTTTTTCTACGCGCTCAGATAGCAAATCGCAAAGCGCTTTTATTTCTACATTTTCTATTTTACTCAATCGATCAACAGCACCAGGCCCTCTCATTCCAAGTCCAACTATTCCTATGCGAACAGTATCAATCTTAGGAGCAGCAAATCCGCTCATATTGAAAGATTGGATACGATTAACGCCCTTCTTAGCTTGTAAAGGTAGGTTTTCAAATTCATTGGCGAGGGTAGATCCCGCTCCGAAAAGCCCCAAACCTACCAGGCCGGTAGACTTCAGAAACTCTCTTCTCTGGTTATTTTTCATACGTTTATTATTGTTTTTCAATGGTCATCTCGCTATCGGGAGGAATCTCGCTTGTCTGATTCGCCTATCGATAGCTGTAAGTCACTCCATGTTCAATTTCAAATTGCTTAAATCTAATGACTCAGCTAATTAATAAAAAAATAAAGGAAGTCCGGGCACCTTATAAATAAAAAAACCGAAAGCTTTTGGCTTTCGGTTATCTCCAATCATAATTTGGGACTATTCAATCAAACTTTCTTAGCAAGGATTACAATCCAGAAATAAGATAATAGACAAAAAGTTAGGGGCGATTATTCACTTTTCAACAACTAATACTCAAAGGACTGTTCGGATTCTTCGTGCAAAAGTAAATCTTAACTATCCTATAAAAAATGACATAGATCAATAAAATCCCCAAGGATTCTATGCCTTAAAAGGATTTTAGCTAAACGAAAAATACGATTGATCCAGCACAACAAGGCAGAATCAAATCACGCTTAAACAGGCATTTATAAATTTAAAGAGTATATTGAAGTAAGAAAATTGTTTTAAAGTGATCTCAGCTATACCCAAACTATTAGCGAGGTTTCAAATAATTCATTTATTTAAGTCAAATGAAGTTTTTCAGACTCGTCTTTCCCATAATATTACTGGTGGCTGCTCTAGACTCCACCAGAGCTCAGGATAATTCTATCTCCAGTAAAAATGATACAATTACTCTTGCACAAGCATACATGAACTTGTATTTGGTAGAAATTTATTTTGACAGCATCCCTGATGAACGCTTAAAAAAGATCATAGCATATGAAAATGATCAACTCAAATCTATTAATGACAGCACCTTCATTCGATCAAATTCAACGCTATATAATTTCACAAATGCCCTTTTTCATCAAAACCAAACGAAGTTTTTACTCAGCACTAAAGATGAAGTGAGCCGCGGCTTATTGCGTCGATTGAAAAGCATCCTTGATCGAGGAATTAGATATTACAATGATGCTAAAATTGAAGATTTCAAGACATTTGATAAAAAAGAAAATAGCTTGTATGAGTTGATCAAATTTGATCTGCAATCAAACCTGTTGTTGAAATCTGAAATCAGAAGCTTGAAAAATGAATTAAACACATTGTTTAACGAAGATATTTATCCTGACTTTCAGCGTATTTTCTTAGCTGCAAAAAACAAAAATCAGTACCACATTGATTCACTTGAATTCTATGCTGGCATCTATGATATGCCACTTAGTATGGAAATCACCAATAATAAGCCTGATTTTCAACCATTTTCTTTTGGGGATCCTAATTTTATTAGCACTGAATATCTCGCGGATTCACGATTGGATATACTTTCACGATATGTTCAATTAAAATACTTAGCATCAAGAAGAACTCGGGTTTCTCGCAATTTCAATAAACAACTTTTGCATGAACAGTTCAAAGATTTCAAAAGTAGCGTAAGGACTGAGAAAGATAGATTTATAAAGGAAGAATTAAACCCGAAGGTGCTTGAAAGTCTGAGCAGGGAAATAAGCAGTAAGTTCCCCATCGATAAGCAATTTGGACAACAGAATAGTGCAGGTACCTCAGCTATGGTCCAAATGCCTTCTAAAAGTTCGCAATACTATTTTTTCCCTAACCCAGCTCCAAAGGCATCAGCATATTTCATAAAACTAGCTTTTAAGCCTACTTTATCCACTCTTGGCCAAGTAGATTCATTTCTCAGCAAAAGTTTAGTTGATGCAGGATACAAAAATCAACTTCATTACTATTATGATATGGATGGATTTGCGTTGACCACCAGTTTGGAGAAATTCAACATCGATGGTTCGCCAGTTCCATCAGAAGAGCGATTTACTCAGAATCTCGGCGGTGATGGAAAGTTCTCCTACTTCGAAATTTTTAAGTCTATGTTTTTTAAGGTAGAGTCTGAGGTTAGGATGTTTGCATTTATCGTGGCATCAAACCCAGCCACCATGAGCAATGTTGCAATGACTCCAGGCTTTGCACAGCAATTGTTGAAAAACAGCTACGATACGCTCCCAGATCCTCTGAAGGAGAAAAGCCTCTCAAATAAGGTCCTATCGCTATTTGTTTATCACTTCCACCAAAATGACATAGGAGAGGTTCCTGAACTGGATCTTAGCGGAAACCTAACCGTGCAAGATCATCTTAAAAATGCGGGATTGCTTAAAATTATCCAGTGAATCTGAAAATAATAATTATTCGGTTGGAAGTCTTTTTGAAATATATTCTTTAAAAGGGAATTTTTTACGAATAGTAGTTCCATTTTCTAAAACAATATCAACTCCAATCGTATCACAAACACCCCAGCCCAAATAACCAATTGAAAAAGAAGAAGTCTGATCTCTAGAAGTTCTAATACTATCATAAAATCCTTTACAAAAATTGTAACTAACTTCCTTTATTTCATTTTTTCTAAATGACGGTAGCTCAAGCCAAAATGTGAAATTATAATTTTTCTTGCCTTCAGATAATGTATTAGAGGGACTAACAGATGCTCTTATTTCCACCAAACTGTCTATTGGAGCAACTCTTTCCATCTCTAATAAACCTTTCAAGTCATCTTCACTTAGATTTTCATATTTATCTCCCTTACCTTCCAGCAATAGTCTAATTAATTCGTCAGAGTAATTCTTTTCTATAGTCACTTCTTTACCTGCTTCTAAAGCATCATTAGCACTTTTTTGAGCTTTGAATGCGATGAAAATAAAAAGCCCCGCTATAACCAAAAAAACTCCAACTGCAACTTTCAAAAACATTGACTTCTTACTCTTCACCAAGTCTTCATACTTCTGCTTAGCCTCTCTCTGCTTTTCCTTCTTGAGCGATTCTCGACTATTTGCTATCCATTTCAGCTCTTCTTCACTCAGCTTGATCTTCGTCAGATACGGCTCAATATAAATAAGCTGTTTCTCGCTAAAAAACTCCCTAGCTTCTTCCGATACACCGATTTGGCTCTTAATAAGACGTTTAACTTCCAGTAGAGCTGTTTCCTCAACACTTCTCCGTTCTGCGATTGGCTTAGCTAAGGAATCGTGAGAAATCTCGTACGTATCCGTGTTCTCATTGTAGCGAAGTAGTCGGTTATTAGAAAAAGCCTCCACCACATCATTGACCAATTTTTGATCTAAATCCGGCAAGCGCTCGAATAATTCTTCTTTTGTAATAGGATCTTTGGTGCCCTCCAATGTGGCGAATGGAGAAAGTATTTTCCAGATTAGTCCAGGATTTAAGATCGGGTATTTACTTATCAATTCTCTAGAAATATCAGCAACCTGTTTCTCCAGAAAATTGCTCAGGATATCACCGATCTCACCCATTTCATTCACTTTATCGGAAGTGAATTCAGCTGGCTTTTCCCGCTTTTTGTCTCCAGTAATATTCAGATATAGCTTATCCAAAAAAACCTGCAAAAATGGCAATTGAATGGTCAGGGATTTTTTATCGCCTTTGATTTTGTGAAAAATACCTTCAGCTACTGCATCTTCTTCTCCTTCTTTGATAGAGATATTCGATCCTTCAAATGCGGTAGCTCCAAAAATTACTTGCTTTACCTTTTCCAGGTTCATTGGTTCCACACGCAGTTTCTTGCGAAGAAGCTGAGGAATAGCCCGCTCAAAATCAAACAAATATCCTAAATACTCCTCTCGAATTGAGAAGATCAATTTGACAGGTTGACCTGATTGAAGTATCCCTTGGATTGTTTCGATGAAAATCTGCTGTTCCGAAAGGGAGCCTAAGATGAAAAGCTCCTCAAACTGATCAAAGATCAAATACACCGGCCTGAAGTTCCTCTGGTAAACAGCCCGAATTGATTTACTGATTGGTGTCAGTTCCTGACCCGAGCCATCCGTGTCTATTTCCCATTCGTCTAGATATTTAGTCTCATCGAACGCTTCATCCACTTTCCCTCCAGCCTTTTCCAAAACTGATTTCAAGGATTTATTGATATCAGAACCTCGTCGGATCATCAGATCCAGCCAATCGTGACGCTGAATCTTCCCTGCCAACCCACAATTGATCAAACTCGTTTTACCTGTTCCAGAGGCTCCATACACGAGTACCGTCGCAGATTGAAAGACCATTTCATACAAGGCTTTGATCTCTTCATCCCTTCCAAAAAACACATTTCTATCTTCTCTTTGATAGGAGTCAAGAAATTTGAAAGGATACTTTTTCATGGGGCTTGCTGTTAATGGATTACAAAAAATTAAAATGAGTCTTCTGCGAATTCTTCTTCTACTCCAGTTAAGTCTTTTTTAGCTTCGAAAAACAAACTGTAAACCTTGTCGAGGTTCATATCTATCCTATTTTCCTTCTTGGAAAGCCAAGAATTAAGCACGTTTAAGCTAGAGTCGCTGGGCCTTGGATTACTTGACTTTTTAATGATTTCCTTGCTATTATCCTCAATAAAACTATAGTTGAGACTGAGGTCGTCATAAGTATTCGCGTGAGAATAAAAGCAGATTTTTGACCCTCCTTCTAACTTCAATCCATTCAAATCAATGATAAAAGGATCGAGATTTATATTATTTCGATAATTATCTTTGAAAATAATCACGGCATGAGAAATCACTGGAGACGACTCTCTGCGCACACTGCTCTGACTTTCATTATTTGCCAGACTCTCACCTACCAGCAAAGTATAATTGTGTAGATATAATCCTTCATGATCATTTCTTTGTTGATTGAAATCTATCTCATTTATAGATATCATCCTGTATTCTGACAAGAAGCTTAAGCTCTCCAAAACAACGGACAGATTTTTTTCTGCTTCCAAACAATCCTCAAGGGTATATGAGGCATTTTTCAATAACTGAGAGGACTCATTAAGTTTTAAACAAGCATTCCTGATATCTCCACCTTCCTGAAGCCTAGGAAGCAAGTTCAGAGATTCAGATATAAGAAAATCCAATTTATTGTCTGTATATATTTCCAGTAAATGACCTAGTAGTTCTACAAATGCCAGGATATCTTCTTCAGCGGCATTTCTGAAAAACTTGACTAGCCCATCTTTTTGAGATGAAGAAAATTCAATTTTATCTGCCAACTGATGATCCCACAAGCGCGATAGCATTGCGTAGCAAATGAGCTGTAAGCCACGCTTTGCCGTAATCTGGCAATTCTCCAAATACCTCATCATTTTGCTGTCAGAATAATCCTCTGCGCCTATGGACATCAACTTTCGAATTTGGCCGCCTATTACTCCTACATATCCGCCGATGATGATTCGCTTCGCCGTTTTCACTAAATCCTCATTTTCTGCCCAGTCAGCATTAGCAGATAAAAAATCTCCAGCTTTACGGTTATGCGTACTAATTGCTTCCAGTAGGTTTTTCGTCAGCACTTCATTAAAACTATTTTCTACTGGTCCCTCCTCTTTTTCATCAGAGGATTCATTAACAGTTTCAACTTGTTCAGGGCGTGAGTCAGATTCGTATTCCGGCAAAATCATATCCAGCTGACTTCGATATTTATTAATCAGATTGTCAATTGAAGTGTATTCAGTATGGAAATGTCCTAATTCCCCTAATTTCTTTTTAAACTCTAAAAGGGTGTTGATTTCGTCTGTGATTGCTCCCACATTAATAGCAGCATTTTTGAAATAGGTCCAAATCCGAGGTCTCCCTTGCGCTTTGAAAATCTCGTATGCTGTGTAAAACTCCTCGGCAGTGTATTTTCCAACCTTGGTATAGAAAAGACATAAAACCAAATCACTCTGACGTATAGCTTCATTGTATTCATCTTGCAATCGAGTGCTTGAAATGGAATCTTTGAAAAACTCCCATTGCTCTAATTTTAGGTAAATCCCTTTGGTGTGTAAACGATCATTTTCACGGGATATAAAAGCCCTAAACTCTTCCCTATCCCCTTTTAATTCTGAGGAAGAGGCAATAAAAATTCGAATCGTTTTCATAGGTTAACTAATTAGTGACGTTTCACCCTGAAGAGCGGAACCCCTCAACTTAACCAACATTTATTCTTCAATGCTGAGTTTTTTATTGATAATCTTTCGATTTTGATAGGCTTAATTTATGGATTACATCCTTTAGAATTCAATTCGCCAAAAAATATTTTTGCATTACCTGCTCTGCCATTTTCCCTTGTGGCGTAAAATCAGGGTCTCTATGTTTCCCCTCAGGATACCATTTCCAAAAAAATACTCCCGCCATCCAAGATTCCTTCCAGGCGGTTTCAAAAAATGCTTCGTAGCACAGCGCTTGCATTTCCTCTGACAGCTCCACCTCTTTTCGCTCATTTGGCCACACCCAAGGCTCCTCCGCTGCATCAACGGTATTGCAATAGCCAATCTCGGTGAACATGACAGGTTTTTTGTACTTGCGGACCACCTTATCAATTTTAGGTAAATGCTTTTTCCAGCCTGATTTAAGATCTGAAAGTGTTGGATCCGTTTTGGTAGAAAGTGGAAAATATGCCTGTATACCTATATAATCCAACGCATCCCAAAACTTAATATGTTCGAATTCAGTGAAATTGGCAGCATAAATCAATTTACCGGAATAAACTTTTCTGATTTCCGATATCACCTTTCTCCAGTCTTCTTCACGCTCAGAAGTCATTTCCAACTCTGTTCCCACACAAAGCATGGGAATCTGATGCTCCTCAGCCATAAGTGCATAATCAAGAATAAAGCCTCTGTAGTTCGCAAACCATTCCTCCCAATCGGCCTCATTCCTCATCTCAATTTCTCCCGGCCAACTTCCGCGAACCCACAAATGCGGCTTGAGCATATTCATAATTCCATGCCTAGCCGAGGAATCGAAAGTAGCTTTGATTCCTTGAGACGATTCTCCCCACCATTTATTCTCGTTGTGAGTATCCCAGCGGATTTCAGGGTTGTTCTTTTCTGTTTGCCACCCGAAAGGAGTCTGCGAGAGCGCATCTGCACCCGTAGCTTTCAAAGCTTCCAACTCAGGCCCAAGGAGCGGAGACCTACTTCCAACCCAGCAGACGCCTTTCCATTTTTCATGTGCTATTACACCAGTACTATCAGGCGAAAACCACCAACTCAAACCCAACAGCAGAACGACTCCTACAGAGCTAAAAAGATATGTTCTTTGGGTAGAAGTCTTCATTTTGACAACATAGTTTGAATAACAATTTCTTCCTGCAGTGTTTTATGCACAGGACATTTGTTGGAAATTTCCAACAATTTTTGTCTTTGCTCAGAATCCAAATCTCCCTCTATTTCTATGATTCTGGTAAACTGGCTGACTTTTGCCGAGGGTACTTCCGGGTTTTCACTATCTGCCAAGTGTACTTTCTCGTGGTTGAGAAAAACTGAAACTTCTTCCAATGGCCATTTTTTGCGTTCTGCATACATTTTCAGCGTCATCGCTGTGCAGCTACCAAGCGAAGCCATGAGCAAATCATAAGGATTAGGCCCAAGGTCAGCACCTCCAACTTCGCTAGGTTCATCAGCAATCAAATGATGATTAGGAGTCATGACTTCAGTCGTATACTTATCCCCAGAAAGTCGAACAAAAACCTGATTCCCTCGGGTATCATTCTCCTCCTCAGCCAGCTCAATTGCGACATATCGCTTGCTCCAACTTCCAATCATTTCAGCAATGTATTCGCTGTCTTTTGGATTTGAAACCAAATGATCTGCTCCATCAAGCGAAATAAAACTTTTGGGATGAAAAGCAGCACTATAAATCTCAGCAGCATTGGATATTTCCACAATTTCATCCTGAGGAGAATGCATGATCAATAGAGATTTTCTAATCTTTTTCAAAAAAGTACCCAATGGTTTTTGCTCCAAATCATCGACAAAACTCTTTCCAATTCTAAATGGCCTTCCGCCAATATTTACTTCTGCACTACCATTTTTCGCTATATCCTCCAGGCTATCTCCCAACAAATGTCGGACATGAGCCGGGTATGCTGGGGCCGCTATGGTCACAATGGCTTTCACTTCACCAAGTTCAGCCGCAGCATAAAGTACTGCAGCACCGCCTAGTGAGTGTCCAATAAGCATTTTCGGTGCTTGGTCTTCTTTGGTGAGAAATTCAGATGCATCAAGAAGATCACTCACATTACTGGAAAAGGTAGATTCAGCGAATTCCCCCTCACTCATCCCAAGACCTGTGAAATCAAAACTCAATGTCGCGATACCATTTTGTGAGAGGGCAGTACAAATGCGGGTGACTGTAGAGAAATTTTTGGAGCAGGTAAAGCAGTGGGCAAATAATGCAAAAAAGCTAGGCTTTTGATTCGCTGGCAAATACAAGTGAGCCGCCAATTCTAAGCCGTTTCTGTTTGTAAATGTCAGTCGTTTCGGATTCATTTTAAATTAATTATTGATTGGCTGCACCTTGATATTCTCAAGGTTTATCTCTGAAAGTAGCTCTAAATCTCCAGATTCGTAAAGCTCCTGCATCATTTCTACATGCACCGTTTCATCTTCAGGTTTGAGATTTAGGTAGTTTTGAAAGCGAATACCACCCACTACATTTACCGCACTCACTTCCCGCATTCTGACGCCTCCTCCATCTGTGTGATAGCTATAAGCCATAAAATCCACGATCGAATCCTCGATTCCAATCCAATACAAAAACTCGTCATCAAAATCTTCTCCCCCACCTTCTTCCGCAAAAGTCACTTTAATCAAATCGTATTTCTCACCATTGATTTCTGTTTCACCCAGTGACTCTTTAAAAACCGAAGGATCATTTAGCCCATAAGGCAAAAAAGCAAAATAGGCCACAGAGTTCACTGAGCGGGAGTATTTGCCTATCCACTCTTCTGAAAGCGTATCGATTTTCGCACCATTTACTGTGCGTACAAATCCATTGTTATTGAGAACATCCATCACATTTCCTGTAGAATCTGAAAATTCACGGATGTATTCAAATCTATCCGGCGTTTTTAAAATGGTGTAGTGAATATTCCTGAAGTCAAACTCAATTTTGGAATTAGTATAAGCATCACCTCCGTGAGCAGCGATGGCATCATCGACAATTTTCTCAGCATCGGTTCGAGAATCGCAGGAAGTGAAAATCGCAATTCCACAGAGGAAAGTAAGAAGGTAATGTAATTTCATATTGCTATGTTTTATGTAGGCCACGACTTAATTATTCAAAAGTTACCTGATAGTCAGAATACAAATACTCCGCTTGTAAAAACAGTTTTTTACCGGAATCATCAATTTTATAACTCTTCTGCTCTTTTGGAAATAACAAGCCAGTAGATTGATCAGGAGTTACATTTTCAAGCAAACTTTTATGATCCTTACCCTGGGATTCTATTGCTTCCACCCTGAAAGAAACTGGGTCAAAATAAATCCAAAATGGCTTGGGACCATTCAAGTTTTCTACTCGAATTGACTCCACTATTTCACCACCCTCCAGAGTCTTTTCACCTTCGTACATCAAGCTAATATTCTCATCCAGCAGATTCCATGGCTGCGCAAAAGCAAAGAATGCAGCGTCGATTTCAGCTCTTTTCGCTTTCAAAAAGCCTTCATTCTGTATAGGGTTTGCGCCCATCTGATAGCTCGTTTTACTTCCGTTAAAGTTGACTACGTGAAGAATGCTGTCCTTAGTCCAAGTCAATTTAGCTTCGAAATAAGGTTTCAGCCTAAATTCTACCCACTGCTCGGATTCAGCTTCAACTGCCCCTGATTCATCCAATAGGCGGGTCAATTTTTTGAATTTGATACTGGCTACATTGTTCCAGCTTTTAGAGAGTTCATGAGCTTCGATTGACTTTTCGATGAGCTCCTGAGCTTGTTTTTCAGGACTAGGAGTGCAGGAGAAAATGAGAAGGACTAGGATAAATGAGAGGAGAGATTTAAGATTCATGTAGGTATTAATGACTTTGTGTTTGTTTTAAAATAATCCCAATAAACAGCTAGTGCGAGTATGGAATATTCCACAAAAAGGAAAATTGGGTTTTCCTGATAATTAGGATCACTATAGGCTTGGTACGAGAGAATCACCAAAAAAGTCCAGATTAGAAAGGCCTTTCTATTGGTAAACAAACTCAAGCCAAACCCAGGAATCAGATACCAAGGATGAACTACAGGCTGCAAAACCAAGTAAAACAAGTAAATCAACACCCATAAATCAACGAGTTGATGCATGTTTTTAGGCATTCTTTTCCATGAAAAATACAGAATACCCAACAGCGTGATTACGCTTAGAATCGGAGTGACTTCGCCGATGATATTATACCCCTTGATCCAAAATCCCATTTCGCGAATTATATAATAGATCGAGGCATTGAATTCAAATTTGCCTTGATAGAGTTTTATACTTTGCAGAAAATGAATCCAGGAATTATCGATCAGAAGCCAGCCGAAACTCACAATCAAAGCTAGAGCAGATCCTATCCAGAAAGACTTGAATTTTCCGGTTTTCTCAAAGGAAAAGAAGGAAGGAATTAGCATCAAGGGAAGTAACTTCATTCCTATAGCCAAACCCCAAAACCCTCCCGAAAGTCCATTCTGTTGCTCACACAAGGTGAACAAAGATGCGAGCAATAGAAGTAGCACCAAGCCCTCGAAATGGAGATTTCCTGTGATTTCCATGATCACCAGCGGGTTCAACCAGTACAAAATCACCTTCTTTCTATCCAGTTTAAAATGATCAAAAAGCTTAAGTAATAGAAAGAAAACGCCTATTTCTCCAAAAATCAAAACAGACCTGAGTACCACAATTCCTGTCAAAACATCTTGGCCGCCGATTATAGCTGCCAGATAGAAAATTCCCTGATTGAGCGGCGGATACACTGAGAAATACCCCGGAGAATTCATCAACTCGAAGAGATTCTCCAAATAAGGATTTGCACTTTCGGGATTATTCTTAATCAAGTTTTCGGGAGTTTCCAAGTAAGGATTTTGGCTTATTTTCAGCATTTCCCCATCCCAGAGAAAGCGAGGGTAATCATCAGACCATTTCGGTACAGCCAATAAAATTGACAAGCGAACCAGCAAACCTCCTATGAAAATCAACTTCCATTTTGGTTGCTTAGTCAAAAAGTAAACTGCGAGCATCCCTCCGAAAAGGGAAGTAAATATTAGTAAGGTAAGCCAGAAACTTTCTCTTGGAACGAAGTAAGCCAAACAGAAAAACCCCGCTGAAATTACTAGCCAGAGTAAAGGAATTAATAGCTGTTTGAGCTTCCGCGTCAAAGCCCTAAGCTATTTCGGATTGACTCATCCTGAAGTCCGTTTTTTTCCCAGTAATCCAGCATTTGAACTTTAGTCCGCACAGCTGAAGTCACTTCTTCTGTGCCGTCTTCTTTGGTTTGAGTCTCTTTCCAAGACATGATTTCATACGGGAAAGCATCCATATAACGAATCAACAATTTTCTACCAATCTCTGAATAGATCACTTCTACCTCAGCTTGATTTGAACCTGCTTTACGCTTACTAATATTCACACTTTCCGCATCCAAGGGATGATGAGTGAAGCGATTGTAGATCAAGCTTGGAATTATTTTCAAGTGCCCAGATGGCACCAAATCAGGATTTAAGCGGATCAAATTGAATATTTCATCTTCTGACATGGCACTGATTGAGATTTCCTGATCTCCTTCAGACTCGAAATAGGAGAATAATTTGGCTTGATACTTATTGTTTTTCCAGTTGAGCTGTACAAAAGACTGTCCACACCATTCGGTGACCGAAGCGGTGATTTTGGGAGAATTCAACTCATCATAAACTGGCGTAAAAACTGAAAGCATGGTATTGTAAGGATAAACTCCCGTCACAAAATCACGAGTCATATTTAGCTTCATCACTTTCATCGCTCCCTTCCCTGCTGCTGAAGGATCATCTAATTTCACTTGCTTTCGCTTAGAAAAATCCTCCGTCACGAAAATCATCACAGCTTTGCCATCACGCTCTTCTCCATAGCGCATTTGTTTCAGGTCATAGACATTGATCTCTGCTTTCCCCTGATACCAATGCGAGGAAAATTGCTCCTCGTCGATAGCTTTTCGACCTGAGGAATTGCAGGCAGAAAAGAAAAGTAAAACCAATCCAAGAATGAATAAATTTTTCATATAGGTAAAATTACTAAAATCCAATCGAAGGTCTAAAATCTATGTTTCCAGTCTTGATACTTATGTCTTGCTACTAAAATCTAATCCTCACCAATACCTAAAAATCGTATAAATAATCTTATAGCCTGCCCCAATCACTCCCTTTACCGTTCCGCTCACTTTTGAAATACCTATTCTCTTGCGGTAATTCACCGGAACTTCGGTGTATCTAAGTCCAGCTTTGTGAGCTTTAATCTGCATTTCTATAGTCCAGCCGAAGTTCTGATCAATCATATTCAGATCTAGCAATTTCGACCAAACTATCGCCCGAAAAGGTCCCAAATCAGAGAATTTAGCGCCTTGCATGTACTTCATCATTGTCGTAGCCAGCCAGTTTCCAAAGACCTGCGGAAAGGTCATGGAACCTGATTCCCGCTCTCCCAATGCCCTTGAGCCAATAACCATATCAGCTTTTTGATCCAAAATTGGCTGAATCAAATCCAGTAATTCCTCAGGATAATCACTATAATCCCCATCCAAAAAGACTACAATATCAGGTTGAATCTCTTGCTTTTTGATCCAATCCATTGCTGTCAAACAAGCCTTTCCATAGCCCTTTTGGGGTTCAAAAACGACTATTGCGCCAGCTGCCTCAGCTACTTTTCCGGTGTTATCTGAGGAGTTATTATTGGCGACGACCACATTTCTGACGAGGGCAGGAATATCCCCAATTACCTTCGGAATAGACTTTTCCTCATTGTAAGCGGGAATAATTACGTCAATAATAGGAGGATTGTGCATGCGGGTTATTTACCTAAACTGTAAGCTTTGAAAGAAGAAAAGAATACCAGACCATAGCCGACGGCCAACATCAAGTGGAAAGGTAACATTTCGAAAGTGCCCCAATACATATGAAGTCCAACCATGCCGGAAAAGACTAGCATCAGGATGCCTTCCAACCAAGTGGTAGCTGGAATTTTAAAGTTGAGATAATTATTGCTTTCTAGGCCTGAGCCTCCTTCCAGGTTGAATTTTGGAGTGCGGATAAACGGAGATTTCTTTCCAGTTAGCCCCTCCCAAACAGCCTGCGCATTATGCAAAGCCAAACCCATAGATACTGATAGGAAAAGTGGAAGCATGTAAATGGCTTGGAAAAGACTTCTCCAGAAACTTCGTTTTTCGTAGAAATAAGCCACCAAATAAAAGCCAGCGATGATAACAAAACCGATCATAAACAGCCCTGCAATTTTAAACAGCTTGTCTGAAATCATGCCTTGCATTCCAGCCCACCAAACGCCAATGCTACTCAAACTAACCACTAAAATTGCGATGAAAATACTGCTGTTAAACAAGTGAGCCATCGCATGAATCTTGGTTCCAAAAGAAAAGTCGCCCTTCAAAACTGCCTTTGCATGCTTTCCGGCACATTCTGCTCCGCCTTTTGTCCAGCGGAATTGCTGAGATTTCACTGCTGACATGATGGGTGGCAGCTCGGCAGGAGATTCGATTTCTGGTCTGTAGACAAACTCCCATCCTTTGCGTTGGGCACGATAACTCAGATCCAAATCCTCTGTTAGCGTGTCATCTTGCCAGTCTCCCGCATCGACTATGCATGACTTTCGCCAAATACCACCGGTCCCATTGAAATTGATAAAGGCATGCTGACTATTTCTACCAACCTGCTCGATCAGGAAATGTGCATCCAAAGCAAAAGCCTGCAAACGTGTCAAGAGCGAATAGTTTTTATTCAAATGGGTCCAACGCGTTTGCACCATACCCACTTTTTCCGAAGAAAAATAAGGGATAGTTTTTAGCAAAAAATCGGGATCTGGAACGAAATCAGCATCGAAAATAGCGATGTATTCTCCGCTTGCTTTTGCCAAGCCTTCCTTCAAGGCTCCAGCTTTAAAACCAGCTCGATCAGTACGATGTATGTATTGAAAATTAAGATTTGGAAACTCCTGGATTTTCTTTTGAATCAACTCTGCAGTCTGATCTGTGCTATCATCCAAAATCTGGATTTCCAGTAAATCCGATGGGTAATTCATTTTGGCGACAGCCGCTATCAAACGATCTACGACATATAGCTCATTATAAACCGGAAGTTGGATCGTAACTTTTGGCCAAGTTACCGGAATGGGATGAGCCACATTGACCATATATTTTTTTGCCCTCAAAAAGCTCAAAAGCAAATGCCCTTGTGCAAGGCTGTAAAGGAAAATAAACAGCATTCCCAGGGCATAAATCCCAATCAAAAGATATAAGAAGATCATTTACGCATTTATCTTGATGGAATCATTTCCAATAATTATTGGCATTTCATTGATTCGTTTTTCTGTTGACCCATTTTCTAATTTCAATACGCCCCGTGGACAAACAGATGAGCAAACTCCGCATCCCACACAACTTGCTCTTACGATTTCTTGACCGCGTTGGGCATACCATCGCACATCAATTCCCATTTCGCAGTGCGTAGAGCAGTTTCCGCAGGAGATACATTGTCCGCCGTTGGTGGTGATTCTGAATCTGGATTTGAAACGCTGAACTAAGCCTAAGTATGCTGCCAGCGGACATCCAAATCTGCACCAAACCCGGTTGCCCATGAAAGGATAAAACCCAGTGCCAATCACCCCCGCAAAGGCCGACCCAATCGCAAAACCATAGAACGAATGTAATTGGTTCGTGACGTTCCCCAAAAGTGCAAACCCGGAAAAGTAATTGGCGATAGTCAAGCCTGTCATCACCACGGCCAAAACCAATACGCTGTGAACAATTACGCGCTCGTACTTCCAAGCTTTAAGCGACTTGTCCGAAAGCTGTCGATAGGGATCTCCGACTGTCTCAGCCAATCCTCCACATCCACAAACCCAGGAGCAATACCATCGCTTTCCATAAAAATATGTAAACAGTGGAACGGCAATAATAATCAGCAAAATCCCCCAAATCAGCATAAACATCCCTACTCCACCCGCGCTCAGAAATGTATCAATCTGATAATCGTAAAAGAAATCGTAATCCAGTGGCCAGATATTTTTGAAGTCAAAATAAGGCTGATTCAGCAAAACGAGAATTTCAGGAATAAGAAAAGCGAAGGCGGTTTGGAAGAACATAACCGAAGCCGTGCGTAATTGCTGGTATTTATTTCCCCTGTATTTTCTGAACATCCGCACGCCCATCACGATGATTGCCAAGGTGTAAATCGTCCCATAAAGAAACCATTGACTTGCAGGATTCCCACTCAGAATCATGCTTAGCGGCGAGACCATCCAAACTTGGTTAACGATGTAGGCAGGAAACCAATACAAAATGACATAGAAAAGGATTAAATAGGCGCCAGTGATCATCCCCATCCAACCCCGGTTTTTCATGGAAGAGTGGAAAATCCCATTGTTTTTGACTCCAGCTGGCTCGTCTTTGTGCTTTGGAAGATTGTACATCAATCCTCCCAAAACCGCTAATCCGATTGATAACCCCATGAAAAGCCATGGATTGTCGCGAACTGGACTATTTACTGAGGCTTGGGCCAGCGGAAAACTGTAGTCATCCCAAATGACTTCATCCCACTTCGACTCACCTTTCAGCGCATCATTGTAGGCATTGAAATTATCCTTAAAGCTTGAGATAAATGAGAAGTTGGAGGAGTAGGTTTTACCATACATTGGCGTGAGAATTTCCGCCATTTTCACCTGATGAATATCCTTCGTATTGGCTAAAACCAGTTCTTCGTTAAGCTTATAGTTGCCCAAAAATGGCATGATAGTGAAGATCGTCAAACCAATCAAAAACAATCCTATTCCTAATCTTTGAATCACCTTCATGTGTGTTTGTTTTGATTTTTATTGGCCACATGGAATCTCGCATGGTTTTTAATTTTCTCTACTATTGACATTATCGTCATGCTCGATTTCATACGCTTGCTCCGAATAGTTTTTGGATAAATGTTTTCTTGGAAACTGTGACGTCTCCGCCGAATTGACTTTTAAAGGCCTTTTGAATTTCTATGTAATAAGGTTCAAAAAACTCTGGATCGAAGTTGGCCTTATCGAGTTTGGAAATAACCTTCGTACCCGTCCATTTTCCGCGAATTGCTTGATCGAAAAACTCATGTCTTAACCGGAAACCGAAATTATTTACGCCAACTATTTTTCCTTCCAAATCCATCAGCAAACGAAACGCAACCTTTCCTCCCCCATGCTCCCAAAAAAAAGACTGAAAACTTTCAGCATCCCACTTGGCAGGAACTGTACCATATGTTTGGTATTCTATATCCAAAAACTTGGCAGAATTAAACCAAACTCCAGGTTGGTAAGTGACTTTTTCCCCAGCCAAAATATAGCCCAAGGTTTCACCGTGCATTCTTCCCGTGTACCAAACTTGCTCCACCGGTTTGCGATCTGCAGCCGGAGCTTCATGAAATTCTGCACAATCACCAATGGAAAACACATGGGGAATGTTCGTCTGGAAACCAAAATCCACTTTCACTCCTCGATTCACTTCCAATTCTGTATTTCTAAGAAAGTCTATGCTTGGAGTCACTCCTGCGGTCAATCCAACAAACTGACATGGGATTTCCTCGCCGGATTTAGTTCGGATTGCCCTAACTCTAGCATTGGGACCAGAGATGATTTCAGCTAATTCCTCATTCAGTCTGAGGTCAATATGATGCTCCCTCATGTGGCGACTTACCAATTCTGATTCTTCTTTTGGTAAAATATTATCCCAAAACCCAGCTTCTCTCACTAGAAAAGTCACCGGGATATTTTTGTAGGCAAGCATTTCTGCCATCTCTATTCCAATCAAACCTCCACCTACGATGACAGCCCGCTGAACTCCAGACTTGGTGTTTTCCTCCATCAGCTCCAAGTCCTGCTTGGAATATAAGCCCTGCACGCCTTGAAGATCCTCACCAGGCCAGCCGAACATATTTGGTTTGGAACCCGTAGCGATGACAAGCTCATCGTAAGCTAATTTTTCGCCACTTTGGAAAAGTAGATTCTTGGCAGAAAAGTCGATTGATTTAACCCAAGCCTCCTTTAGTTCGATTCTGTTTTTCTCCCAAAACCAATTCTCATAGGGCTGCGTGTGCTCGAATTTCATGTGCCCCATGAAAATGTACATCAGTGCAGTTCGAGAAAAAAAGTACTTGGACTCTCCGGAAATCACGGTAATTCTCACCTGCTCATCCAACTTCCGAAGTTGTCGGGCACAGGTAATACCAGCTATTCCGTTGCCGATGATGACGACATGGCGATTTGAACTCATTGGTTGGGGGTTGAAATAAGACTCAAATTGAAATTTACCAAAAACTTGGTGCTATTCGTTCAAATTCCAATCATAATCCAAATGAGAAACTTTCGCACTTGATTTGATTTTGACTGTGCTGTATTTATTCAAGAAATCGATCAGGCTACCATTTTTAGTAAAGTCACCCTTGAACCATGAGAAAATCGATGAAATCTGAATAGCATCTGGGGTGATTTTATTTCTCGAAGAATCGTTTATAAATCCTTTGGCTACTTTATCCAATTGTGCATCTATTGTCTTTGCTTCGAAAGCTTCATTAAGCAAAGGCGGGCAAGAAACGGAAGCACAATTGATAGCGAAATGAATTCTGGGCTCATTAAATTCCTTTCTCAAAATCGAATGTTCGATCTCGTCCAAACTGGATTCCTGGCCTCCAATCTCGAAAAACTTATAGTGCCATACATCTTTGATCAAAGGTATTTTCAATGCTGGACCAAGGTCTTTGATGCTTTCCACAGGATAATTATCTACGATCAACTTTACTGTGAAAGCATTATAGGCATTGATCCAATAGGCCAACTGCTCATCCTTTGACCATGTTTTCCGATCCGGAGCATTTTCACTTAAGCTTTTCAGATAGGTTTCAAGTTTGGCTTTTTCCTTAATGAATCCTTTGTAATTGACCGTTCCGTCTTCATTTACATTTGCCTGAAGTAACTCATTCCAAGTTTTATGGCTCGGCGGTGTAGTCGCAGCCATTCCTGGAACTGAGCTCTGACAGCTTAGTAGGATTATTGACAGGGAAAGGAAGAGATTTAATTTGAAATTTTTCATTGGGTTGTGTTTAGGATGATTTACGATCCTATGCAAATTAAAGATGTAATGAACTTGGAATTGGTCGTATACAAGACCAAAAAGGGGAATTAATAAACCTTTTCACCCTTATTCAGCCAGATGCCCCAGGATTTGGAATAGGTATGAACTTGATACGTGCGATACCCCTCATGAAAAATTGGTTTATCTTCATTTGCCCATTCGATCAATCCTCCATAGAGATTAAAAACTTGTTTGAAACCTGCTTCTTTGAGCTTTTTACCTATTTCCTGAGATCGTGCTCCTACTGTGCAATAGACTAAAACTGGCTTATTTTTATCCAAAGCAGCTACATTATTCATAGAAAAAGTATCGTAACCAACCCAGTTTGCACCTTTCAGATGACTAACAGCAAACTCTTCCTTTTCTCGAGTATCCAACACCTGGAACTTTGATAAGTCAGTAATCTGATCGGGTTTTAAAACTGGAAAATCAGAATCATAAAGTGTAAAAAGTAAGGCTTTGTAAGCTACTGATTGGGCAGTTGCAATGGGTGAAATAGCCCAGGAGCTTACAAATAAAATTAGTGCAAGAAGGAAAGGGGTTGATGTTGCTTTCATACTGCCTCAACTCCAAAAACCTGGTTGCTGTTCATTTCAGGCATAAAAATCAGAAAGCTTCACTAGTCCGCTTTTATCCAGAATAATGATTTTCTTTCCTTTCAGGTCAATCAGCTTATCCTTTTTGAACTCAGATAGAAGGCGAATTACTGATTCTGTAGCAGTTCCAATTAGACTTGCCAATTCCTCCCGACTCAGCACCAAATTAATCTGCTGAGGTTCTGAACCATCCAGTCCATATGAGCTGGCAAGCTGCAAGAGTAAATAAGCCAAACGCTCCCGGATACTCTTTTGCGAAGCATCTACCAGTTTTTCTTCCATCACTCCGATTTCTTGACTGAGTGCTTTTGTGAGTTTGGTGAAAAATGGTCCGCTGCTAATAATGGTTTTGAGGAAAGGCTCTTTAGGAATAAAACAGATTTTTGCGTCCTCGATCACCATGGCTGAGTTGCTGTAATTTTCTTCACCAAGTAAAGCCGAATATCCTAGAAGTCCGCCTTTGTTTGTGAGGTGAATAATCTGCTCTTTCCCGTTGGATGCAGTTTTATAAACTTTTACGACTCCAGAATTCACACAAAAAACGCCCAAAGGTTTTGCTCCTTCGTAATAAAGCACCTGCCCTTTACGATGTGAAATCATATTCTTGTTATCCGAAATATTGCAGGCCTGCTCTTCGGTAAGGTCGGAAAACATGGAGAATTTCCGGCTGGCACAAAGATCACAGGGATGAATGGAAGGATTCTTGGACATGATTAAATAAAATAATTCGGAAACTGCGAGGCTAATATTAAGTGGTAAATTTACAAAAATGCATTTAAACTGGAGGTTCAGGGAAACATTTCTCTTGAGTAAACTTCTCTGTAAATGAATTAAAACTCAGGCAAATATGCTGCAAACCATTACTAATGACTAGAAACGGCGTTTTTAATTCCTTATGATACATGCAGGCTTGCTCTATTGTTTTTTGGGTCAATTTCACCTTTGGAGCTTTACACTCAATTAGCAAATAAGGCTTGCCATCTTTATCCCAAACGACGAGATCGGTTCGCTTCACCAGACTATTATAGATCAATCCTTTTTCTAAGGCCAAGAGACCTTTAGGAAATTTCAACTGCGTGATCAGGAAATTGATCCAATGCTGACGGACCCATTCTTCCGGAGTCAAAACTAAATGCTTTTTGCGCAGCGCATCAAATACCCACATCCTCCCGTCTTTCTCTTGAAGTTGGGGCTCAAAGTGTGGCAAATTGAGTTCTGGCAATTGAATATGATCCAGATTGGAATCCATGGATCAAAGATGCGGAAAATAGCTCAGTTGGGAAAAGGGGGATTAACTAACTATTGAAAATCTAAATAAGGTGAGATTTTATCTATCCATTCTTGCTTAAAAATTCTAATTTTCAAAAAATCCTCCGAAGACTGATAATCACCATGCTGCTTGCGGTAAGCCACTAAAACCTTTGCTTCTGCATAACTGAAATAAGGATGCTTACTCAGCTCGTCTACCTCCACTTGATTTATTTTGATCGTTTTAAAAATTCCTGGTGAAAAATTAAAATACTCCCAGATCGCTTCGATAGTTTCCGGCTTCAATCCATAAACTTCGGTGAGCTGGCTCTTACTATGAAGACCACCTAAATTCTCTCTAAACTTCACAATTCTGCTGGCTGTACTTTGACCAATACCAGGTACAATTTGTAGGGTTACTGAATCCGCTTCAGCAAAAGGAATACGATTAAGGTTGTCGAGTTGCTTGGTGTTCGACTTGGTAATGATTGTATCTTGAGGGTTGAAGACTGGATTAGGCGAGCCCACGAGAACTACTCCAGAAGCTTGTAAACTATCCAAAGTGGCCAAATATTGAATATGAAAATCTTCCGCATTGGCATTTCTGATTTCTTTGAGAATACCTGTGCATAGTACCAAGAATAATAAAACTGGAATAAGCAGGACAAAACCTCTTGATTCTTTACTCGAAAAACCCAGGTAAATTTTGAGCCAATAAAAAAATCTAGCTTTCATAAGATGTGAAAAAAAATGATTGAACTACTCAACTAAACATAAGGTACTAGTTTTAGATTAAGTAATCAATAGCGTTACTAAATTTGAAAAAAGAGGGCCGCCTTATTTAGATAGATTCCAAATTAATAGATCCTTACACAAAATGGGCACTTCCCGTGCGTATGTCTGTTAAATTTGTATCCCAAGCTTAATTATGATGCAAGTCAATTTTAGAGCACTAAGTTTATCACACAAAAATGCCCCTGTTCAGATCAGAGAAATTATCTCTCTAGATGAAAAGGCTGTACACGGTATCTTACTGAAAATCAAAGACTTTTTTAACTTAACTGACACGCTTATACTTTCCACCTGTAATAGAACGGAGGTGTATTACAGCCATGATCAAGACATCAGTACCGAGATCATCAAGCTCATTGGACTTGAAAAAGGACTGGTTGATATCGTTAATTATTTAGAATATTTTGAAATTCTAAACGATGATCGCGCTGCGATCCGTCATTTATTCCGCGTTTCGATGGGACTTGAAGCCCAAGTAGTGGGAGATATTCAGATCTCAAATCAGATCAAGAGAGCCTATCAGGCATCTGCGGATTTGGATATCACTGGACCATTCCTTCATCGTTTGATGCATACGGTCTTTTTCACCAATAAGCGCATTGTACAGGAAACGGCATTCAGAGATGGGGCAGCCTCTTTGTCTTACGCAGCAATTGAATTGATCGAAAGCTTGACTTCGAACACGTTTGAACCAAGAATTCTTCTGATTGGTGTCGGTGAAATAGGTGAAGATGTAGCCAAGAACATGGTGCATATCCCTACAGCTAAAGTAAAAATCACAAACAGAACCCAGTCCAAAGCAGAAATTATTGCTGCAGAAATGGGCTTTGAAGTAGTTCCTTTTGAAAATTGCCTAGAAGCGATGGAAGAAGCAGACGTAATAGTAAGTTCTATTCAGCGTTCTGAGCCTTTTATTACAAAGGAGTTGGTAAACAAATTCGAGATCAACAGTTATAAATTATTAGTAGATCTATCTGTACCTCGAAGCATCGAAACTTCCGTAGAAGATGTTCCTGGAGTTGTACTATACAATGTGGACAACATCAGAAGTAAGGCTTCAGAGACACTAGAAAAAAGATTGGCGTCAGTTCCCCGTGTGGAAGAAATCATAGAAGAAAGCATCAAGGAGTTTTTCGACTGGAAAAAAGAAATGATCGCCTCTCCTACCATCAACAAGCTGAAGCAATCCTTGGAGCAAATCCGTCAGGAGGAAATGGCGAGATTCACGAAAAATGCCGATTCAAAGGAATATGCCGTGATTGATAAGATCACAAAAAGTATGATGCAGAAAATCCTGAAGGTTCCTGTGGTGCAACTTCGAGCTGCATGTCAGCGTGATCAAGCCGAAGAAATGATTCAAATAATTTCTGACTTATTTGACTTGGAAAAAGTAAAATCAGAATAGAGTCTTACCTACATTCACTCATTAATAAAAATGACCAAAGGATTGAATCAAACCTTTGGTCATTTTACCTTTAGCTCCATTCCGAATAACCAATACCTAAATGAATAAAAATTTTACGCTACTCGTAAGTTTACTTTCCACATTTTTAATTTCTGTGGCAGCTCATTCTCAATCATGGGAGGTATATAATACCAATATTCAACTTCAGTCACGTTTGATTTATGATGAAATAGAACTTCTAAGTGAGACAGTAAAAATTGGTAAAAAAGGGAACGAACTTTCTTTACTTTCAAATGACCTACGACCAGCAGTTTCTTTAATCGGAACAGAAATATATCAATATTTGGAGCCTTGGATTCTTGTCAAAGGACCAAAAGGAATCGGAGCATTTCATGAATATGGTCAGCTGGTTTTGCCATTAGAGTATGACAAAATCCATACTTATTTCACTATGCTGCTGGCTAGCAAAGGGAATGAATATTGGTTGTTTGAACGAGGAAAAAACAAAACCACATACCTCGGAGAATTGGATGAAGCCAAAATCACCAATACAGGATTGGTCATCATCCGAAAAGGGAATGAGTACTCTATGCCATTGTCCAAGAATCCTAACAAAACCTATGAACTCCTAGCTGATAATGAAGGAGAATTTGTACTGGCAAAGGATTCTGGTTCTTATGGCTTGATCAATAGAGAAGGAGACTACGTATTGGATCCAATCATTCAAACATTAGAACACACACATGGCAACTTCTTTTATGGATTTAATCAGGATCAGTATTTACTGATCGAAGGAAATGACATCAAGTCTAACATCCGATACAATTCATTCCACAAGATCACCTTCGAAAATGACATTTTATTGGAATACATTCACGGCAAACTTCGTCGTGTGATGGAGGACGATGGGATTTTATTGGATGATGTAGGGATTACTTCTGTCGACAAAATCGGTAAGGATTTGTATAATGTTCATTTCAGAGATGAAAAGCTAGGTCTGCTTGGAAAAAAAGGATGGCTGGTAAAGCCTATGCTTGATGTTGAAGAGATTCATTTTGGAACTGAAGGACTTTTTCCAGCAAAATCTAAAGGAGCTTATGGATTTGTGAATTCCACAGGAACTTGGGTCATAAAGCCTCAGTATGCAGAGACTACATTATTCTCGGAAAATATTGCAGCTTATAAGACAAGTTTAAACTGGGGACTGATCAATTCCTCTGGCGAGCTAATAGCTGATCCGACATGGGAAGAAATCAAGCCTTTTCAGAAAGGATTTGCCATCGCAAAAGCCAATAGTCAATATTACCTTTTGAACACTTTTGGCTCACCCTTAAATACTGTTGGATTTGATGATGTATCCCGAACTACAGATGGTTACTTTTTGGTAGAAAAATCCGGAAAGACTGGTCTCCTGGATGCTAATGGAGAGGAAATAATTCCAACAGAATTTGACGGATTAAGAAGAGAAAGAAAGAATTTTATCATTGTTCAAAAAGACGGACTCACTGGAGTGATAAATGATGTAGGTGAAGTCATAATTCCTGTTGCCTATGAAAAAATCAAAGTCGACTGGACAAATAATCAGATTTTCACAAAGGATCGATATGTTCCTACAGTGATCCAAGTTTTGGAAGATCCAATTAAGAGAAACAAAAAAGGGGCCTAAGCCCCTTTTTTTATTTTTTCTCGTTTTTGCCTTTTCCAGAATCTTTCGATTCATCAGAATTTGCAATTGATTCTCGCATAGAAGTATCCGATTGGATATTTTCCATTTTGTAATAATCCATCACGCCAAGTCTGCCTGAGCGAAATGCCTCTGCCAAGGCCTTCGGAACTTCAGCTTCAGCTTCAACTACTTTAGCTCTCATTTCCACATTCTTGGCTTTCATTTCTTGCTCCAGCGCTACAGCCATTGCTCGTCTCTCTTCAGCTCTTGCTTCCGCGACTTTTAGATCTGCAGAGGCTTGATCAATTTGAAGTTTCGCTCCGATGTTTGTTCCCACGTCGATATCGGCGATATCAATCGATAAGATTTCAAATGCAGTTCCAGCATCCAAACCTCTTTGAAGAACGAGTTTAGAGATTTTGTCTGGGTTTTCTAATACACTCTTATGAGTCGCGGCCGAACCAATAGAAGTAACGATCCCCTCACCTACTCTGGCAAGAATGGTCTCCTCACCCGCACCACCTACTAGCTGAGCAATGTTTGCTCGAACAGTAACTCTTGCTTTGGCAATTAACTGAATCCCGTCTGCAGCCACAGCAGCTACATTTGGTGTATTAATCACCTTTGGATTAACAGATATCTGAACAGCTTCAAATACGTCTCTACCCGCCAAATCAATCGCTGTGGCTTGTTTGAAAGTCAGGTTGATATTTGCTTTATCAGCAGAAATCAATGCTCTGATCACATTCGGGATATTACCTCCAGCCATGTAGTGTGTCTCTAGATCATTTGTTGTCAATTGAAGACCTGCTTTTGTTGCTGTGATTAGAGAATTCACAATAATGCTAGGTGGCACCTTTCTGATTCTCATACCTATTAACTCTCCTATTCCGACTCTTACATTGGAAAACTGTGCAGTGATCCAGAGATTGACTGGAACAAAATACAGAAAAATGAAAAGTAAGACGATTCCCGCCACAGCAGCGACAAGAATAAACATTGAACTTGATGGGTCTAGTGCCTCCATATTATTATTTGACTAAAATTATATTGTTTTCGATTTTGATAATTGTGACCTCGGTCTCCACTGGAATAAAACCATTTTCAGACTTGACTTCATACACCACATCTTCAAAACTAGCTTTTCCAATTGGCTTAAGGTCTGATGTGGTTTTACCTGGCATTCCTATTTGTAATCTATCTGTTCGGCCATCAAAAGCTCCGCCTGTTATCGCCGTCTTAAGTGAAAAGCGATTCCAAACTCCTGAGCTAAATCCGTAAACGATGGCAGCAAGGTTTAAAATAACTGCGACAGCAGTAATCCACCAGGCGATTACAGGTTCAAAACTCAAGAAAGCATAGGCAACTCCAGCCAAACTAACCGCAAGTCCAAAAATCCCGACCACGGTGGTTCCAGGCACAAAAAGCACCTCCGCTAATAAAAGAATAAGGCCAATTAATAAAAGGCTTGATAAAACTACGATTGTCATTGACTAGGTATAAAAGAATAGTTGTGTAAAATACAAGTTTCCTAGCTATCTCTTACGAATTAGCATAAAAAAAGCCCGGATAAAACCGGGCTTCTTGATTAGTAAGCTTTTGCAAAAAGAACCCGACCTTTGGAAGGTTTGCCTGAAAAAACACAGACTCCATCTTCTTCTTTCCTGTCCAAAGGAATACATCTTATTGTAGCCTTGGTGAGATCTTTTATTTTCTCTTCGGTCTCTGCTGTACCATCCCAATGAGCTGATAAAAATCCCGTTTTCTCTTCCAAAACAGATTTAAACTCATCCCACGAATTCACTTCCGTTGTCATTTCAGTTCTAAAGTCGAAAGCTTTGGAGTAAATACTGGTCTGAATCTCTTCCAACATATCAGCAATTTTCTCTGCAATTGGCTGACTAGCCAATTCAAATTGCTCCTTGGTCAAGGTATCTCTTCTTGCTATTTCAATAGTTCCGTTTTCCAAATCTCTAGGGCCAATTGCAATTCTAAGCGGAACCCCTTTTAGTTCATGCTCCGCAAATTTGAACCCTGGTTTATGAGTATCACGATTATCATATTTAACTGAAACGCCCACTTTGCGCAGCTCAGCCATTAGTTCATTTGCCTTCTCGCTAATTGCGTCAAACTCTTCGTCTTTTCTATAGATCGGGATAATCACAACCTGAATTGGCGCTAATTTAGGAGGCAATACCAAACCGTTATCATCGGAGTGAGCCATTATCAGCGCTCCCATCAGGCGCGTGCTTACTCCCCAAGAAGTGCCCCAAACGTATTCAAGACCTCCTTCTTTTGTAGCAAACTTCACATCAAATGCTTTGGCAAAATTCTGTCCCAAATAGTGAGAAGTTCCAGCCTGAAGTGCTTTCCCGTCTTGCATCATTGCTTCGATACAAAGCGTATCGTCTGCTCCTGCAAATCGCTCACTTTCAGTTTTCCGTCCTCTTACAACCGGCAGTGCCATAAAATCTTCGGCGAACTGAGCGTAAACGTTCATCATCTGAAGTGTCTCCGCCTCTGCCTCTTTTTTAGTAGCATGTGCGGTATGTCCTTCTTGCCAAAGGAATTCTGTAGTTCTTAGAAATAACCTAGTTCTCATTTCCCATCGTACTACATTCGCCCATTGATTGACTAATAAAGGAAGATCACGGTAAGACTGAATCCAGTTTTTATATGTGCTCCATATGACGGTCTCAGAAGTTGGGCGAACGATTAGTTCCTCTTCCAATTTTGCTTCAGGATCTACTATTACTCCGCTTCCATCCTCCGCATTTTTTAATCTATAATGAGTCACTACAGCACATTCCTTCGCAAAGCCTTCTACATGACTAGCTTCCTTACTCAAAAAAGATTTTGGAATAAAAAGCGGAAAGTATGCATTGGAGTGACCTGTTTCTTTGAACATTCGATCAAGCTCTGCCTGCATTTTCTCCCAAATGGAATAACCGTAAGGCTTGATAACCATACAGCCACGAACAGCTGAATTCTCGGCCAAATCGGCTTTTTTTACTAATTCATTATACCAAAGCGAATAATCCTCGCTTCTCTTAGGTAGTCCTTTACTCATTGTGGTTGGTTGAGATACAGATTATAGTTATTTTTGCTAACTTATGCGTGGCAAATATAAACCAAAAAGTATAACCCTTCACCTCTGAGTCCGTATAAGAAAGTAACAATTAAACTTCTACTATGAAGAATTCCGTAATACTAACAACATCTTTAATCTTAGGGTCACTTGCACTAGTTTCGTGTAGCACTAACAAATTAGCTACCACCGATAGCAGTGATAACTTGTATTTCATGGCATCTGATGCTAGAATAGCGACTGAATATGCTGTGCAAAATAATAACCCTGAGCAATTCCAAACTCTTTCTACCACTTCTACCGAAGCTATTCCGCAAGAAAGCTTTAGCTCTAGGAACGTGAATCCTGATTATATCGCCAGATATCAATCCGAGGAAGTTTCTACAGAAGACGATGTAGTTTATTTTGACGAAGAAAGTAGCAGCGAGGAAGGAAATGCTGATATTAATGCCTACGACAATTACCGAGTTAATAATTCTGGTTCTAATTTTAATTCCAATTCAGCCTTCAATATGGGCTTGAACATGGGAATGGGAATGGGTATGATGTACGGAATGAATCCTTGGGGTATGGGCGGTTTCTACAACCCATTCATGGGATTTGGTTTCCGACCTGGATTTAGCATGAATATTGGTTTTGGATTTGGATTTGGAAATCCTTTCATGAGACCAGGTTTTGGCTACGGAGGGTTTTACGATCCATGGAGCCCATGGGGAATGCCTATGTACGGAATGGGCGGATTTGGTTACCCAATGTACGGTTTCCCAATGTACCCAAGAAATCCTATTTATGTTCTCCCTGGCGGAGAATATGGAGATCGTAGAGTTGTAAGAGGAGCTAGAGGCACTCGAGGTTCATCTCTTGCCGCATCATCTAGAAACGCTGGAGTTTCCAATGTTGCACTTCAGCCAAGCACTGCCAGAGCTCAAGCTAGAAGAGATGTATTGAATAATGGTTCGACAGCTAGACGTTCAATCTCAAATTCAGATAATTCTAGAGTTAGTTCCAGAGACTTCAGTTCTTCTCAAAATGATTATTACAATTCAAGTGCACGTGAAAAAAGTAGCACTAGAAATGTAAGTTCTGCTGCAATGAATAGACCAGTTTCTAGAACTAGAAGCGCGATGCCATCAGCTAGACCAAGTGTTGGAAATATAAATTCTCGCTCAATCAATCCTAGTAGATCTGGATCAGTTAGATCTTCATATCCTAATTCATATACTAGGTCTTCCAGCCCTTCATATAACAGAAGTAATGTTCCATCTAGAACTTCTTCACCTTCTTATAATAGAAGCAACACAAGGACTGTCACACCAAGTAGGATGACAACTCCAACAAGGAGCAGCATGCCAACTATGAGTTCACCAAGTAGAAGTTCTGGTTCTTCTACTGGTGGAGCTACACGAAGTACAGGAGGCGGAAGTTCAAGCCGAGGTGGTAGAGGAAATTAAACTTCCAAAATATATAATAAGGTTAAGGCAGTGATCACACTGCCTTATTTTTTTCCCGCCGTTTATCGCCTTACACGGAAATTTTTATGTTCTTGAGTAATTTTGGAGAAAGAAAAAGAATATATAGTAACATTTTCATCTACTTATTACGTTTATCTCTTACACCCAAATCAAATCTAAATGAGAATATCCATTCTGGTTTTATCCTTTTACCTAATTACATCCTCTTTGACATTAGCTCAAAGTGGATATTACGAAGATGCTTACAGATTTAGTCATGTTAAACCTACTGGAACAGCAAGAATAATGGGAGTTGGCGGAACTCAATGGTCACTTGGCGGTGACGTTTCCAATATTGCAGGTAATCCTGCAGGCCTTGGCTTTTTCAGATCTTCTGAAGGTAGTCTCTCCTTAGGCTATGTCGACTGGGGAGTAGAAACAACTTACTTAGGTCAAAATAGGAATTATAACACGACAAACTTTGCCTTGCCGAATTTGAGTTTTGTTATAGCAAAACCTAAAAGCGAATTTGACAGAGGCGCATTCAAGGGAGGGTCATTTGGAATAAGCATTCAAAGAATAGCTAATTTTAATACCGAGTACGGCTTTTTTTCTGACCAGCCAGGCGAAACATCTATTATTGACTTCTATCTTCAGGATGCTAATGGATTTCCTGAAAATCAAGTTGCTAATTTTGGGTTGACAGGAATGGCGTATAACACCTATCAAATAAATCCACGCTTGGACAATAATGGAAATGCGATCGTGGGAGAATATGAGCCAGTTAATGGTTTTATCGCTCCGTTTCAAGATGAAAACATCACTCAAGAAGGGAGTTCTAGTCAAATCACCTTTGCTTATGGAGCTAATTTCAACTATAAATTATTCATTGGCGGATCTGTAGGGATTAGAACATTAAATTTTAATTCCAGAAAGATCTACAACGAGGAATTTCCAGAAGGTCCTCTGTTTAACACCAATCTTCAAGAAAATCTTTTCATCAATGGCGGAGGCGTCAATATTAATTTAGGAGTCATTTATAAGCCAATCGACTATCTGAACTTAGGCTTTACGCTACAATCACCAACCTGGTACGCTCTCAACGATGAGTACAGTGCGAGTATGTTAGCGAATTATGATAATTATACTTACGAGCCTGAGAATATTGTTCTTGGACGTGAAGAAGAGCTTACAGACTTATTTATCAGTTCATACAACCTTAGCACTCCATTTAAAATCGGAGGTGGGGCTACAGTTTTCTTAGGGAAAAATGGATTTATCTCGGCCGATGTTGACTGGGTAGATTATAGTGCAGCCAGGCTAAATTCAAGAGATTTTGACGAGGGCCCAGATAATTTAGAAATTCAAAACATCTATACCAGCACAATCAATTTCAGATTCGGAGCAGAGTACAAAGCAAGTAATTTCAGGTTTAGAGGAGGTTATGGTTATTACGGTGATCCTATTCTAGGGTCAGATTATGATAGAAGTACCCAGCAGATTAGTGGAGGAATAGGAATGAAAATTAATAAATTGAACATTGATTTTGCTCTAGTAAATCAAAAGTTCAACACTCTTTATTCTAGCTATCAAGTCTTGGACGCTCAGGGGCGTAATATAGGCCCAACAACTGAAATCAAAAACAATCTCATAAATGGGGTACTTACACTTGGACTTAGCTTTTAAGCAAGCGAATCAATTCTGAAACCAAAAGCTCAGCGGAGAAATCTTCACCGCTGAGCTTTATTTTTGATTGACGATAGAAATAATCTCTCTCCAAAAGCAAACTTTTTAACTTCAACGTGATTTCACCTTGATCCAGACCAGAGAACATAGGTCTATTCTGAGCTTTGGCCAACCCTAGCCGCATAGATATTTCCTCTAGGGGTACATCAAGGTATACAGATACTGATTTCTCATTTATCAGATCCATGTTATCATTAAAACAAGGACAACCTCCACCGGAAGCTAAAACATAAGACTCATCTCTATTTAAAAAATTTCGTAAAACTTCAGTTTCCTGTTTCCTAAACTCGCCTTCTCCATACTTAGAGAAGATATCAGAAATACTCATGTGAGACTTTGCTTCTATCAAGGTATCCAAATCATAATAAGGGAATTGCAACACAGCAGCAAGTTGCTTTCCAAACGTACTTTTACCAGATCCTGGAAGTCCAACTAAAACTATTTTCAGGTCATTCCCCATTCTTACTTCATGAATAGATCTAACACATCACTGGCATTTGGAGTATTATTATGATGATATTTTGCCAACACTTCACCATCTTTTAATACCATAATACCTGGATTGGATCTAATCATCGTTTTTACCACAGTAGCATCAGCCTGCAATGAGAGCACATTCCACCCTCTTGATGAAGTAAGGTGCCTAATCTCTTCCTGAGATGCTGCTGCTACAAAAACTGGTTGCACGGGTGATCCTGAAAGTGACTGAACCAATTGATCAATTTCACCCAGATTAGCTTCGCTCATCTTTGCCATACTGCTTACAAGGATTAAAACTTTATTCCCAGTAAAGACTTCTTCAGAAAAATCTCCATCATCATTCCAAACCGCAAAGTCAGAAATCTTAGGAAGTGCATCTGGATTCTTCAAATTCATTTCAACAAATTCCAGGCTTTCATCCGAAGGATATTGGTCGAAAGTAAGTATCTCACCATCTTTTTTCATCACATATGAATATTCTAGCGTAGCTGAAGGCTGCATATTTTGAGGGATATTAACTCCCACTTTATAAGCTCTAAAGTCGATAAAAGGCAGATTTCTAACAGCTATTATTGCAAGTACAAAAGACAAAATCAAGGCAGACATGGTCACTACTTTTGCCCACCGAGGAGAGCTTTTTGGAAGGTCCGCCTGAAACAAAAATAGAATCGCTATCAGTACTAAAAGAATCAAATCTTTGTAAAAAGATTCCCATGGGGTCAATTTAATAGCATCTCCAAAACACCCACAATCTGTCACTTTATTAAAATACGCAGAATAAAATGTAAGAAAAGTGAAAAACAGAATCATTAATCCAAGTGCCCAAACAGTAAACTTACTTCGCACACCGAGTATCAACATGATGCCTAACACTACCTCCACTACAACTAGGAAAATCCCTAACTCCAAGGCAAAAGGCTTGAGGTAATAGAAAAACCCAGCAATGTCATTTGAGAACACATCAAAATACTCTTCCAGCTTAATGGACGTTCCCACAGGATCATTGACTTTAATCAGTCCTGAAAAAATAAAAAGGCCTCCAACAATAAACCGAATGACCCACAAAAACCCTTGCTTAACCATGATAATTTAATTTAATCAAACAAAATACTGAATAATTGATCATATCCTGATAGTTAGCTTCTATACCTTCAGAAACCAAGGTTTGCCCTTGATTATCTTCTATCTGTTTGGTACGAAGTAATTTCATTAAAATAATATCCGTAATCGAACTAATCCTCATATCGCGCCAAGCCTCACCGTAATCGTGATTCTTATTTTCCAAAAGACCCCGAGTTTCACTCACCCAATGGTCATAGGCAGGTTCTAATTCCTCGAAAGGAATTTCCATCCGCTCATCTTTTAAATAACTAATTTGTAGCAGGGCAATCAGGCAATAGTTAATAATCCCAACGAAATCATCTTCTATCGGATCATTTACCTTTTGATTTCCTTTTTCCTGAATCGAGCGAATTCTTTGAGCTTTAATGAAAATTTGATCTGTAATCGATGGTAAGCGAAAAATTCTCCAAGCCGTACCATAATCTATAGTCTTCTTACGAAATAGTTCTTTACAACGGCTGATAACTTCCTTATATTCGTTACTCGTTTGCGTCTCCAAAGTCTCTTAATTTAATGTTTCCTCTTCCGGGCAAGTCTTCTAAAATCGAAGATAAATCATTTCCCCAAAAAAACACCCTTCAAATAGATGGCCGGCTAATCTGTTGGGACCGACCTCAGCTAATGGGTATTGTCAATTTGACTCCAGATTCCTTTTTCGAAGGCAGCCGAGCAGAAAAATCTCTGGAAAAAGTAGCTGAATTAGTCAGATCACATATCACTTATGGCGCTAGTATTCTGGACCTTGGAGGCTACAGTTCGAGACCAGGTGCTGCGGAAGTAAGTATTCAGGAAGAACTTGATAGAGTGATTCCGGCTGTAAAATGGATTTCATCCAATTATCCTGATATTTTAATTTCAGTTGATACTTTTCGTGCAAAAGTGGCGAAGGAGGCCATTAAGTCAGGAGCTCATATCGTAAATGATATATCAGCTGGAGACTTAGATGAGGAAATGATTCCAACAGTAGCCAGTCTTCAAGTCCCATACATCGCAATGCATATGAGGGGAAATCCTCAAAACATGCAGAAAAAAACAAGTTATTCAGATATTTTAGGGGAAATATTGTATTATTTCGCTGAAAAACTGGAACAATTCAAAAAGTTTGGCATCAAAGATGTAATAATTGATCCTGGGTTTGGATTCGCGAAGACTTTAGAGCAAAATTATTTCTTACTGAGAAACCTACATCAATTTCAAGCGCTTTCATTGCCAGTATTGGTTGGTATTTCGAGAAAATCGATGATATCAAAAGCTATAAATGTAGAAGCTAATGAAGCACTGAATGGTACCACAGCTCTAAATATGTTTGCATTATGTCATGGCGCAAACTTACTACGAGTACATGACGTTAAAGAAGCTAACGAAACTTTAAAATTATATAACACTTTATACCCTTGATCTTACTTTTCAAAATAGGATTTTTAGATATCTCCATCGTCAATATCATTGATATTGCCTTGGTTGCCGCACTATTATATCAAGTGTATAAACTTCTTAAAGGCAGTGTTGCGATCAAGATTTTCCTAGGTTTCCTATCTATCTATTTGATTTATCTACTGGTTAGAGCGCTTAGAATGGAATTGCTATCTGCCATCCTAGGCCAGTTCATGGGAGTAGGTGTGATTGCTGCTATTATTATTTTCGCGCCGGAAATCAGAAAATTCTTACTCTTAATTGGGAGATCCTCTCTCCTATCAGATGACAATGTCTGGAAAGACATGCTATTTTTCTGGAGAAAGAAAGACAATTCACTATTCAATATCAGCCCGATCATAGATGCTTCTAAAACTCTTGCGGGTAGCAATACAGGCGCATTGATGGTAATTTCTAAAAGTACTGAATTGAAGTTTTACGCTGAGAGTGGTGACATCCTGGACGCTGAATTATCCAAAAGATTACTTATTTCAATTTTTAATAAATACAGCCCACTTCATGATGGAGCTGTAATCATACACAACGGTAAAATCAAAGCCGCTCGCTGCATATTACCCGTAACGGAGCGTGAAGTACCAGCTCAGTTTGGTCTTCGTCACCGGGCGGCTATAGGGATGTCAGAGACAACAGATGCGATAGTATTAATTGTCTCAGAAGAAACAGGGCAACTTTCGATGTCAAAAAACGGAAAGATCCTTCACAATATGTCATTTCAGGAAATCAGAGAGACGATCAATGATTATCTAAATAATCTGGATGTTGACTCTCGTTTTGAAGACATCGAAGAGTATGAGTTGAAAAAGCGTAGAAAACTGGCAATGACCAGCAAGTCAGCATCATAAAATAGGCAAGTTCTCACTTGCCATTTTTTTTACCTCAAGAAATTGATTTTTGGAAAGTATTTATTATTCAATCCTTTGTTGATTCTGTAGGTATTCCAAATAATTTGAGAGGATACGAATATGTAAATTGTCAAAATTATTCCCATCCTAGTCCAAGCGAAAGCCATAACATTACTTGGACTAATGTCTCCATTTCCTGCAATCGATAAGTAATTGTAAGACCAGCTGTAGAGATTGACTCCTAAATAATAAATAGCTGCCCATGTAATCTGGAAATTGACTAAACATCGTCCTAATTCACTCACTCCAACTATTTTATCCTTTCTACTTATCCAAATAACTAGAGGAACCACAACTCCTAAAAACGGAATCAACAAAAAAGCTAAACCTGATAAATTCATTCCAAGAAGGTAACCTTTGTCCTCCGTCTGTGTCCAGTCAAGCACTTCATCTGGGCTCTTTCCAAAAATTTGAAAAATACGCTTGACAGTATCCATCCGTGGTGTGGCTTCTGCATTCTCCATTCTCTGTACAGTCCTCAAACTGACTCCTGCGGATTCAGCCAATTGATCCTGTGAAAACCCATTTTTTAACCGAAGTGTCTTCAGCTTTACCCCAAGTGCTTTGCTATCCATTTTCTTATTCATTTCGTGGAATTCAAAAATAGTTTTCCTTTGTTAAAATAATTGCGTCTACAATACGTCATTCTTACGTCATTGATGTCATTTAGCCTTTTTCCGCCCAAAATGCCATTTATAAAATCATTATACCTCAGAGAAATTTATTCTGGGATTTAGTAATAAAAATAGACAAGTTACAAAATCACCTCTAGGAAAGAATTTCACCCAATCTACCCTAGCACTCAGATTGACTGGCCATTATGGTTTAATCTTTGCTCCGTACTGCGCTTAGCCTTCAACAAAATTTGAAAAAAGCACATCATTACTCATGAAAAAACTCTCTTTTATACACCTTGCCTCCTTTTTCATACTATTTTCGGCAGGTGCACTGGCTACTCAAGCGTACATGCCAGAACTAAAGAAGCAATTGAAAAACACATACTCTACTTTAACCCATACACCAAAAACACGGGATTTAAATAAGGAAATTCTTGAGCCAATAACAGTGGAATTACCTCTTCCAAGAGTCATACCTCCAATTCCAGAAGAGCTGATAACCAAAGAATATGACAAACATCTCTTCGCTGGTGAAAACAATGGCTTTGGTGCAATTGAAAATGAAAGCCACTTAAATAAACTCATCGAGGAGGAAGAACTAGTCCTTATAAATGAAGGACAAGGTTATGAGGTGATGAAACTAACCCATAGCCATCCATACATTACTCCTTACTCAAAAGTAGTACTGGAAGAGCTGGGATTAGCTTTCCAAATATTAACTGATTCGAAGAGTTCAATGACTTTAACCTCAGTAACGAGGACACCTGAACAGCAGAAAAGCTTAAGAAGGAGAAATTCAAATGCAACTTCCGGAGAGAGCTCTCACTCCTATGGGGTCTCTTTTGACATTTCTTACATTCGATTTAACGGAAAGAAAAATTGGAATAGAAGTAAGCAGAAAAAGCTTGAAAAGATCCTGACTGAGTTTCAAGATGCAGGTAAAATTCTATTTATTAAGGAGAGAAAGCAGAGTTGCTATCACGTGACGGTGAGGTGATTTAAATCACCAATAGTCAAAAATCAAAGTCCGTTTTCAAAATGGAATAAGCAGTTATCTACTACATGTATATACGGAATGATGGCAGTACCCAAATTCCCTTTGCTTTTTCAGACCGATGACAGGTGTCGGATGTCCGATGTTGGGCAATCTCAGATTTGAACTGTATTTTCTGAAAGCCAGTTGTCGTTACCGGCAAAGTAGCTTACATCCATAATCTACTATTACCAAGTCATAAAAAAAGCCGGGATTCTAAATTAGAAACCCGGCTTTTCTGTACCGGACACCTAGCATCGGACATCCAGCAAATAATGTATAATATTCTTGCGGAAAACCCTGTTAATCAATCACTCCCAACTCTTTCCCAACTTCCGTGAAAGCTGCAATTGCTTGATCTAAATGAGCCTTGTCATGACCAGCTGAAATCTGAACTCGGATTCTTGCCTGACCTTTTGGAACGACTGGGTAATAGAACCCGATCACATAAATTCCTTTTTCAAGAACTTTCTCGGCCATTTTCTGAGATAATACCGCATCATACAACATAATCGGTACGATCGCGTGCTCTCCTGGCTTGATGTCAAATCCTGCAGCGGTCATTTTCTCGCGAAAGTATTTGGTGTTTTCTTCCAATTTATCTCTCAGTTCTGTCGTCTCGGAAAGCAAATCAAACACAGCGATGGATGCCCCTGTGATCGAAGGAGCCAAAGTATTTGAGAATAAATAGGGTCTAGATCGCTGACGAAGCAATTCTACAATCTCTTTTCTTCCAGATGTAAATCCTCCTGATGCTCCACCCAATGCTTTTCCTAATGTCCCAGTGATGATATCGATTTTGCCCATCACACCACAATGTTCGTGAACGCCACGGCCAGTTTTACCCATGAATCCAGTGGAATGACACTCATCCGTCATCACTAATGCTTCATATTTCTCAGCCAATTCTACGATTTTATCCAATTGCGCAATCGTACCATCCATCGAAAAGACTCCATCAGTCACAATTATCTTTTGCTTAGCTCCTTTTGCTACCGCATCTTTTAGCTGAGTTTCCAGATCCTCCATATTATTATGCTCATATCTGAAACGCATCGCTTTACATAAACGAACCCCATCGATGATCGAAGCATGGTTCAAGGCATCAGAAATAATCGCATCTTCAGGACCTAAAATAGGCTCAAATACTCCCCCATTCGCATCAAAAGCTGCTGCATAAAGAATTGTATCCTCGGTCCCTAAAAACTCTGAAATCTTCCTCTCCAGCTCCTTATGAATATCTTGTGTACCGCAAATAAAGCGGACCGAAGACAGACCAAAACCATGTGAATCAATTGCGGCTTTTGCTGCCTCAATTACTTTTGGATGCGAGGAAAGTCCCAAATAATTGTTTGCACAAAAATTCAATACTTTCTGCCCACCGGCGATAGTGATTTCTGCTGATTGCGGAGATGTAATTACGCGCTCCTTTTTAAAGAGACCTGCCTCTTCTATTCCTTTTAATTCCTCTTGTAATTTGGGTCTGAACTGATCGAACATGATAGCTAGTTGATTTTATATATTTCAAAAACGTCTGATTCCTTTGATCAAAAAACCTACTCAGGAAGCAGTTTTTTCTTACTTTTGCAGTCGCTAACCCAAATATAAACAAAAACCTAGAGCTCGTCTTCAGGTAGTTTTTGAAAGAGATACCAATGGAAAAAATCCTAGTAATAGGCGCTGCAGGGCAATTGGGTTCGGAACTCACTAGGTCTCTGGCAGATCAGTTTGGATCTGAGCAAGTAATCGCTACTGACCTCAACGAATCAGCAAAATCGAAATTTGACTTTTGTCGCTTTGAAGTCTTAGATGTGATGGACAAAGACAGGCTGAGAAATTTAGTTAAGAACGAAAGCGTTACTCAGATTTATCATTTAGCCGCAGTGCTATCCGCTGTAGGTGAAAAGAAGCCACTTTTCGCTTGGGAACTGAACATGGACAGTTTACTCCATGTCTTGGAACTCGCTAGAGAATTCAACCTCAACAAAGTTTATTGGCCATCTTCGATTGCGGTCTTTGGACCAAATACTCCTAAAATTAACACACCTCAATACTGCGTCAAAGAGCCAAATACCATCTATGGTATTTCTAAACAAGCGGGCGAAAGATGGTGTGAATACTATTTCCAAAAATATAATGTGGACGTACGAAGCCTTCGCTACCCAGGTTTGATTGGCTACAAATCTCTTCCTGGCGGTGGCACGACTGACTATGCAGTGGATATTTACCACAAGGCTTTGGCCGGGGAAAAATTTGATTGCTTCCTTCGAGAAGACAGTTCACTTCCGATGATGTATATGCCGGATGCGATCAAAGCGACTTTGGATCTGATGAACGCACCCCGTGAATCGGTGAAAATCCGATCCAGCTATAACTTGGCCGCGATGAATTTCACACCAAAGGAGAGTTACGAAAGCATTCTAAAACACATTCCTGACTTCAAAATCGAATACAATCCAGATTTCCGTCAGGCAATCGCCGATAGCTGGCCGGACAGCATAGACGACAGCAGGGCTAGAGAAGACTGGGGCTGGAACCATGACTACGATTTAGCTGCTATGACCAAGGATATCTTGGAGAATCTTCCAAACTTCAAATTTTAACCTCACTACCTCGCTCAAAAAAAGCGGGGTATTTTTTTTGATTTCGAAACCACGTAATAGCTAATAGGCTGATCATTTTACTTTCCTTCCTATTCTTTAAATCACAGGATAAATTCAAATTCTGACAAAATTTATATTCCTGAAAATTTCAAAATATTAACCTATCCTATTCCAAAACCAGCCTAATGATATAACTGGTTTTCGAAGTAAGACAGAATTCCTTATTTTTCAGAATCATACAATTGCCCATGAATAATCTTAAAATAGCAGGCTTTCTTTCTATTGCCGTAATCATTGCCATAGTTGGGTTCATGATTTTTGGTCAAGAGAAAGAGGTTGACTTCAGTACGCAGATAAAGCCAATTCTGAACAAAAACTGTATTTCCTGTCATGGAGGAGTGAAAAAGAGCGGCGGTTTCTCCGTGCTTTTCGAAGAAGAAGCTTTTGCAAATACAGAATCCGGACATCCAGCTATAATCCCAGGGGATCCAAATGGTAGCGAATTGATCAAACGCCTTACTGCCACAGACCCTGAAGTGCGTATGCCTTATGAGCCCTCGCCTCTTTCTAAGGAAGAAATCGATCTTTTAAAAACCTGGATTAAGCAGGGAGCAAAATGGGGAGAACACTGGGCCTATGAACCGGTTCAGGCTCCAGATATAATTGAAACCAAAACAACAGCTGGTTTTTCTCCAGAAGAAACCCCTTCTTCTACAAATACCATAGATTTTTATGTGGGCAAAAAACTAGAAGAACAGGAACTGTCCTTTTCTAAAGAGGAAGCGCCTTTAAAATTATTACGTCGCGCTGCACTTGACATCACAGGTTTACCTCCTACTTCAGAATTAGTTGAGCAGTTTTCGTCTAAGAAAATAAGCTATGAAGAAGCCGTGGATCAGATGCTATCCTCTTCCACATTTGGAGAAAAGTGGGCAACCTGGTGGCTTGATCTCGCGAGATACGCTGATACGAAAGGCTACGAACGGGATGTTTCCCGAACGATGTGGCCATACCGGGATTGGGTAATCCGGGCATTCAATGACGATAAGCCTTTTGATGAGTTTACCATTGAGCAATTAGCAGGCGATCTACTTCCAAATCCCACAGAAGATCAATTGGCTGCCACGGCTTTTCACAGAAATACCATGAATAATGACGAGGGCGGAACGAACGACGAGGAATTTAGAGTCGCAGCTGTTCTTGACCGGGTAGGTACAACCTACGAAGTTTGGCAAAGCACAACGATGGCATGCGTGCAATGCCACAGTCATCCTTACGATCCGATTCGACATGAGGAATTTTATCAGTCCTTAGCATTTTTCAATAACTCAAGAGACGAAGACACGCACGATGAAGAGCCAAGACTTAGGTTTTATTCACCAGAACAGAAATCAGAAATTGAATCTGTTTTAGCATGGGTCAAAGAAAATGAAAATGAAAAAGCTGCAACTTCACGTAAAAACTTTCTGACTTATCTCGAACCAAAGTATCCTTCTCACAATGCTGTTGACTTCAATAATGCAGAGCTGATAGATACTAAATGGCTGGGAATTCAGGCAAATGGATCAGCATATCTGAGAAAAGTAGATACCCGAGGCTCCGACCAAATGCTAATGCAATACGGTTCCGGCTTGGACGGTAGCAAAATGACCATCCGAAATGGAAGTCCTGAGGGGGAAATATTAGCAGAGTTTCCAATCAATAAAACCGGTGGTGATATTGTTCGCGAGATCTCTTTTAAGCCTATTGAAGGATTTGTTGATTTATACCTTGAGGTTAGAAATCCAAGTGTAAAAACTCAGCAAAACGCCGCCAAATTCGTTTGGTTTGCTTTTGTTCCAACCTTACCTGGAGCAGATAAACCTGGCTTCAAGGATGTACAGACGTCTTGGGAAACAGCTTTGAACTTCAGAGGAACCATGCTTCCAATAATGATTGAAAACCCTGCCTATATGGCTCGCGAAACGCATGTATTTGAGCGGGGGAACTGGATGAGTCTTGGAGAAAAAGTTAATCCAGAAACGCCAAAGACATTTAACACATGGAGGCCTGAATGGCCAAAAAATAGACTTGGTTTCGCCTATTGGTTGACAGATAAAGAGAACCCGCTCACTTCAAGAACATTTGTGAACCGAGTTTGGGACCAGCTATTTGGTCGCGGAATTGTGAGTTCACTGGAAGATATGGGAACACAATCTGACCCTCCTTCTCATCCAGAATTGCTCGATTACTTGGCGTGGAAAACCATGAATGAGTACAACTGGAGCATGAAAAGTTTAATCAGAGAGATAGTTACCTCAGCCACCTACAAGCAATCCTCCGCCGTATCAGCCGAGCTTTTCAAAAAAGATCCTCAAAACAAATGGTACGCACGTGGGCCGAGATTCAGACTAAGTGCAGAGCAAGTTCGTGATCAGGCTTTGGCAGTTTCAGGTTTGTTGAGTAATAAAATGTATGGGCCTGGTGTCAAGCCTCATCAGCCGGAAGGAATTTGGCAGACTGTCTATAATGGAGAATCCTGGAAAGAAAGTGAAGGCGAAGATGCGCATAGACGTGGAGTTTACACTTTCTTGAAGCGAACCAGTCCTTACCCTTCTTTCATATCTTTTGATGCAGCTAGTCGGGAAGTTTGCCTGAGCAGACGAATTGTGACCAATACACCACTTCAAGCTTTGGTGACACTGAATGACCCGGTTTATTTGGAAGCTGCTTACTTTTTGGCAGAAGATATGATCGTCAAAGGCGCTTCTAATCCTGAAAAAGGAATTTCATATGGGTATGAAAAATTGGTTTTGACGCCAATCTCTGAAGTCAAACTCAACACATTTTCTGCCCTATACCAAGAAGCTTTGTCAGAATATAAAACTAAGCCAGATTCCCTTCACTCATTTTTCCATATAAAAGATAAGTCAACCAATCCAGAGCAAGCAGCGATGTCGGTGGTGGCAAATGCCCTACTGAATATGGATGAATTCTTAACCAAGCCTTGATATGAAGAATCTAGATAAAATGCTCGTTGAGTTTGCACAGCAAAAGCTGGAAAAGCAAACAAGAAGACATTTCCTGATGGATTGTGTCGCTAAAGTTGGCGGACTGGCGATGGCTCCATTGATGTTTGGTTGTGATGCTAGTTCATCAGCTGGATCGAAAGGCCTAAACTTAAGCCAGCGGGATTTGAATCCGCTTTCTCCTTTGCCACCTCCATTTGGAGCCAAAGCGAAGTCAATCATCTACCTACACATGGCAGGAGCACCTTCCCAGTTGGAGCTTTTTGACTACAAACCTGAGCTGGCGAAATATCACAATCAACCTGCTCCACAGTCACTTTTGGAAGGAAAGAAATTCGCTTTTATCCGTGGAACTCCAAATCTCTTGGGGCCACAAGCCAATTTTTCCCAACATGGAGAATCCGGCGCTTGGATCTCAGATTACATGCCTCATTTTCAGAAAATGGCAGATGAAGTATCCTTTTTGAAAGCCGTACACACGGATCAATTCAATCATGGACCTGCTCAGCTATTTATGCAGACAGGAAGCCCAAGGCTAGGAAGACCGAGCATTGGAAGCTGGGTGACTTATGGTTTGGGCACAGAAAATCAAAACCTCCCTGGCTTTGTCGTCCTGACTTCTGGAGGGAAAACTCCAGATGCTGGAAAGAGTGTTTGGGGATCCGGATTTTTACCTTCGGTCTATCAAGGAGTGCAGTGCAGATCAAAAGGTGATCCTGTTCTCTACCTTGACGATCCAGAGGGAATGTCCCGAAATTTGAAGAAAAACGTAATTGACGCAATCAACACAGTAAATAAAGAGGAGTTTGACGCTTACGGTGATCCAGAAATTTTGGCTAGAATAAATCAATACGAGATGGCCTACCGCATGCAAATTGAAGTGCCTGAAGTCATGAATATCAATGATGAACCGGAGTCTGTTCATGAGCTCTATGGAACCAAACCTGGAACAGAATCCTTTGCAAACAATTGCCTACTTGCTCGGAAACTAGTAGAAAAAGGCGTAAGATTTGTCCAGTTATACGATTGGGGTTGGGATACTCACGGCACAGATCATGACGGATCGATTGACATGGGCTTAAGAAATAAATGTCGGGAAATGGACAGACCTGTTTCTGCTTTACTACTTGATTTGAAACAAAGAGGATTACTAGAAGACACCTTGGTAGTTTGGGGAGGAGAATTTGGACGTACCCCAATGCAAGAAAATCGAGAGGGAAAAACCCAGAGTTTCCTAGGCCGGGATCATCATGGCGATGCCTTTACCATGTGGATGGCGGGCGGTGGTATCAAGCCTGGAGTGACCTATGGTAAAACAGATGATTTCGGTTTTTCTGGTATTGATGAGAAGGTTTCTGTTCATGATATCCATGCTACTATTCTCCATTTGATGGGTTTTGACCACGAGCAGTTTACTTATGATTTTCAAGGCCGTCCTTTCCGGTTGACTGATGTGGAAGGTGAATTGATCAATAAAATACTAGCTTAACCCTCCATGCCTAAAGCCTTTAAAGTCCTCTTCGCGAATGATTGATTTTATCCTGCCATTATTCGGGAGATTACATCCGATCTTGGTTCACTTGCCAATTGGTTTTCTGGTATTTGGAGTGATTCTGATTTTCTGGTTTGAAAAAAAATATGCGGTCTATTCTCCTGTAATCCAATTTGCTTTTTTGCTTGGAGCAATCTCCGCTCTGCTAGCAAGCATTAGCGGTTTTCTACAATATCAGAATGAGGGATATGCCTGGGACACGGTAAAGTTTCACTTGATTCTTGGCATCTTCACTACCATTCTTTCCTTCGGCTTATGGTATCATCTGAAAAAGGCGGTTTCAACTCCTACTCAATTGAAAATCAAAGGAGCAAGTCTGATCATGATTATAACAATCACAGGGCACTTAGGAGGAAATATCACGCATGGAGATGATTACTTCACTGAAGTTCTACCTCCAGAAATACAAGCATTATTGGGAGGAGAAGTAAGCACCACTGAACCACTCGAACTCCCTGCTGATAATTGGGAGGAAGTGGAATTCTACTCAGGTGCAATCCAGCCAATTTTAGATCAAAACTGCAAGAGTTGCCACAATCCCAATAAACTAAAAGGAGAATTGGATCTGAGTTCTTTTGCCGGAATTCAAAAAGGAGGTGAGGACGGACATATTTTGGAAAGCGGAAATCCCGAAGAGAGCGCCTTGTTTTCCCGCTTAGTTTTACCGAAGGATGATGACGATCACATGCCGCCAAAGGACAAACGTCAGCCGAGAAAAGAGGAAATTGAATTGATCAAAGCATGGATCGAATCAGGATCTTCTGAAAATGCTAAACTTGGAGAATCAGCAATAAAAGTGAGTTTGGTTGAGCCATTTTTCAAAAGAAACGAAATACCGTTTTATCCGGTCGTTGATGTCGCAAAGCTTCCTCAGGACTCAATTTCGAAATTGCGAGATCAAGGCTTCTTTGCCGAAATCGTGAAGAAAGACTCTCCGTTATTGAAGGTCAGTTGCATCAATTTCCCGGGATTTTCAGATTCAGACTGGTATATGCTGCAATCTGCAAAAAATCAAATCGTGTATTTAGACCTGACAGGAACTGCAATCACAGATGCTATTTTAGAGCAAATTGCTACCCTTCCAAACTTAACGGTATTGAAACTTAATCAAACAGCGATAGAAGGTTCTGGCTTGGAGAAATTGGTTGAGAACAAGAATCTAAAGCTTCTTTATATCAATGACACCGAAGTGACCCTTGATCAGCTATCCGCTCTAGATGCTCATCCTACTTTAGAAAAAGTATTTGCTTTTGATTCACCAGTAGCCGATACTGGAAGTCCCTCGCAGTTCAGTTTTTATCTGGAAACTGGAAATTTGAGCTTACCTCCTTTGCCGACAGATACGATAGTGTATTGAAATGTCTCGCCGCGAGACATTTATTTCAAATGTCCCTCAATCACTTCCTCATCAAAACCCAAGCTCAGGCTTCCGTCTTTGTAAACAATCACCGGACGCTTGATCATACTTGAGTTTTCTTCCAAAATAGGGATAGCAGTTTCCTCATTTTCCAAAGCTGCTTTCTGCTCATCAGTCATTTTTCTATAGGTCGTTCCTTTCCTATTCACTAGAGAGGAAAGATCAGTTTTCTTTAAAAACCCTTCCAAAAGTGCAGAACTTGGCTTCTGTTTTTTATAGTCGATGAAGTCGTATTCCACTCCTTTTTCCGCGAGGAAATCGAAGGTCTTCTTCATCGTATTGCAATTCTTAATTCCGTAAACTTTGATGGACATATCTTAATCAATCTTATGAGTCAACGAATTTGAGTCTAAATGCCAGCAAAATCAACTTTTAACACTTAAAAATCGATCAAGATTCAAGTAAAAAATTAAATCTTAACGACTATCTTAAGTTTAGAAATCTGATTATGTAAAAGACTTTTTGTGCTACATTTAATTCTAACTTTTTCAAAATGAGTAAATTTGAAAAGCTATTACTTAAAGTTCTCTCCGGTAAATCAGATAAAAATTTATCCATTTCTGATTTGAAAACGTTACTTACTCAGCTAGGCTTTCAAGATAGAGGTGGTGCTGGAAGCCATACTATATACAAAAGGGACGAAATTCCTGAAATGATCAATATTCAATCTACTAAAGACGGAAAAGCAAAACCTTATCAAGTAAAGCAAATTAGAGAAATCATTATCTATTATAAACTTTCAAAACAATGAGAAAATACGGAATCTTCGTTTACTGGAGTGATCAGGATGAATGTTTTGTTTCTGAGGTTCCTGAGCTTCCATCTATCAAAGCACATGGTGACAATCAAACTGAGGCATTGGAAAATGCTCAGCAAGCAATTGAACTTTGGATCAAAGTAGCTAAAGAGGATGGTATAAAATTGCCAAAACCAAAAGGCAAGATCCAATATGCTTAGCTTGACTTTTGGTTTTATATAACCAAAAATTTATAACCCCAATACCTGCACCATCGCTTCCTTATGAGCAATCAGTATCTGATCGATCAACTCATCTTTCAACGCAGTTGACAAGAACAAACTCTCAAACTGACTTGGTGCCAAGTAAACTCCTCGCTTCAGCATAGCTTGGAAATATTTCCCGAATAAAGCTGTGTCAGAGGTCTTTGCAGATTCAAAGTCAAACACAGGCTTATCTGTGAAAAACAAAGAATACATACTTCCTAGTCTATTCACTGTATAATTCAGCCCTAATTCCTGATTGATGCTTTTTATCCCTTCTGCCAATTTGCTTCCAATGTGAGTTAACTCGTCGTAGACAGTTGGATCTGTATTCAGATGATTCAACATAGTCAAGCCAGCAGCCATTGCAATTGGATTTCCTGAAAGTGTTCCTGCCTGATAAACTGGTCCTGCTGGAGATACAAACTCCATGATTTCTCTCTTTCCTCCGTAAGCTCCCACTGGCATTCCTCCACCAATAATTTTTCCCAAAGTGGTCATATCCGGAGTTACTCCAAAAACTTCCTGAGCTCCACCTTTAGCCAATCGAAAGCCAGTCATCACCTCATCAAAAATCAGGACAATTCCTTCTCTAGTACAGATGTCACGCAATCCTTGCAGGTAACCTTCCTTTGGTAAGCAAAGCCCCATATTTCCTGGAACTGGCTCTAAAATCAAAGCAGCTATTTCTCCAGAATTTGCTGCAATCAGCTCCTCAATTGCTTCTAAATTATTATAGGGAGCGATCAGGGTATCCTTGGCAGTGCCTTTAGTCACTCCAGGAGAATCTGGATCACCCATAGTCATCGCGCCAGAACCTGCTGCGATCAAAAATGAGTCTCCATGTCCATGGTAATGACCTTCCATTTTGATAAACTTATCACGACCTGTAAAGCCTCTGGCAACACGAATAGCTGACATAGTAGCCTCAGTACCCGAGTTTACCATACGAACTTTCTCAATGGATGGCACCATGCTCACGATCAGTTCTGCAATCTCCACCTCACGAGAAGTTGGAGCACCAAATGAAGTTCCGTCTTCCATCGCTTTAATCACTGCATCCTTCACTTTAGGATGGTTATGACCAAGGAGCATCGGGCCCCAGCTATTAATCAGTTCTATGAATTTGTTTCCATCCTCATCGTACAAAAATGCTCCATCAGCTTTTTTGATGAAAAGTGGCTCTCCACCTACGGCTCTAAAGGCACGAACGGGCGAGTTCACGCCACCTGGAATGAAATTTTGGGCTTTTGAAAAAAGCGCTTTACTCTTAGAAATATTCATTGTTTAATCTAATGGTTTCAATTCGCCTGCTTCTAATTTAAAAAGAGGCACGTATTGATTGTTATGTGTTCCTTGAAAGTTGAACCCCCAAGTTAATTTCCCTGCTTGAAATGCTTTCTGATCTAGATTCTTCCTCAAATCAAAGCCTTTGGTATCAGAAAGATTGGACGACACCCAATTGATTAATTCAGCGCCAATAGTAGCGTTGATGCTCGGTAGGCTCAGGTATTTGTCGTAAAATCTATTTCTGAACTGCTTCATTGGTTCACCATAGAAATTCAATGTGTTATTACCTACAAAATAGAAATTAGGAAACTCTAGCATTTCGAAATTTGCAAAATTGAAGCCCAACCAAGAATCCATCACCAAAGTGGGGATGGAAGCAGTAATAGACTCCATCAATGAGAATGCTGGCTGAGCAATGGATGGATCGTCGGTAAGCATAATCACCTGATCCACAGACATGCTTCCTTCACCTCTTCGTATTCCCAAACCTTGCAAGAAGTCGCTTGTATTTCTAGGGTTAATCTGCTCAAATTTCACTAATTGAAAGCCTGCAGCACCCAATTTAGCTTGAAGCATATTCGCTAACATTTCATCCCGCGAACTACTGCTGTATCCTATGGCCACTCTTTTTCCCCAGTTCTGCTTTCTCAATCCCTCCACGATTCCATCAACAATCGAACTCACCGAAGGTCTAAATAAATAGCTGTAATCCAGCTCCTCAAACCTTTCTCCCAAGTTGGACAAAGGGTGAACGAAAGGTATTCTAGCAGTTTCAGCAAAACTACTCACCAAATCAGATTCTTCTGGATAGATTGGACCAATAATCACATCAGCTGACGCAATGGCTGGATCAGAAAGTAGGTTTTGCAAATGAGCGACATCTCTTCTGGAATCGAAAGTCAGCATATTGACCTTTATTCCATTTCTCTTTAATTGCTCAACACCATATTCAAGGCCCTGATACAATTCAAAAACAAAATCATTTTTTGGAATGCTTGTCAAACTTGTGCGAGAGGAATTAGTAAACGGCAAAATCACTACTATATCTAACACTAGATCCTTTACTATGTTTTTGCTTTCATTGGCTTTCCCCTGCAATTCGTAATAGGCAGCTCGCTCTGTGGCAGAAAGAATACTTTGACTCTCCAAAACCCGCTTAAGTGCCTCTCCATAACCTTTATTCTCTTTGAATTCAGATAGATTAGCGATCATAAAACTTACACTGACCTCCTTCAAATTATCATAAGTAGCATTCTCAGCCATAGACATCAACTCGTCATTCTTTATTTTTTGAATGGTGCGAAGCGCCTCTACGTTCTGCTGATTTTTGAAATAGGAAACTGCCAAAAGATACTTAGCTTCATCTGTCTTGGCCCAATTACCAGCAATAATTGGTTCCAGCGCTGCTATTGCCTGCCCAGGTTGATTCGCTCCCAACGCTGCTTCGCCAAGGTGGAAAGCTGCGTAATTTGCTAGATTTCCGTATTCCTTTGGATCAGTAAATTGTTTGAAAAGTGAGATAGCTTCCCAATAGTTTTTGGCAGCCAACTCAGACTGAGCCTTGCGATACGCATCCGGTGTTGGGATTTGAGCAACTGCCAAGCTCAGAATGAAAAATACCGGAATTACTAAAAGAAATTTATTCATTAGGTAGTGGTGAATGAAACATCAAAACAGGGTATGCAAATTTAACCCATTATTTTCAAACCCAAAGTTCAGGCCGAAATGCCTTGAAAAGTAAAAACCCGAAGAATTATCTCCGGGTTTCCATTTTCAAATTTGAAATCGTCTTATTCCCACTCGATTGTTGCTGGTGGCTTAGAAGAGATATCGTAAACAACGCGATTAACGCCTTTCACCTTATTAATGATGTCATTGGAAATCTTACCTAGAAACTCATATGGAAGGTGAATCCAGTCAGCAGTCATACCATCTACAGAACCTACAGCTCTCAGAGCAACGACTTTCTCATAGGTACGCTCATCTCCCATTACGCCTACAGACTGAATCGGAAGCAGCATCGCTCCTGCTTGCCACACATTGTCATAAAGTCCGTGATCTTTTAGTCCCTTGATAAAAATATGATCAACTTCCTGAAGTGTTCTTACTTTCTCAGCTGTCACATCTCCCAAAATACGTATTCCAAGCCCCGGACCTGGGAAAGGATGACGTCCTATAATCGTCTCTACAATTTCCAATGCTCTTCCAACTTCTCGAACTTCGTCTTTGAAAAGTGTATTCAATGGTTCTACCACAGAAAGCTTCATAAAATCGGGTAATCCGCCCACATTGTGGTGAGATTTTATCGTAGCAGAAGGGCCTTTCACAGAAATAGACTCAATCACATCTGGATAGATAGTACCCTGACCCAGCCATTTTACTCCTTCTAGTTTATTTGATTCTTCATCAAAAACCTCGATAAATGCATTTCCAATCGCTTTTCTCTTCGCTTCCGGATCTGTAACGCCTGCAAGCGCATCATAGAATTTTTGCTTGGCATCTACGCCAATCACATTCAGTCCCATGTGCTTATAGGAATCCAATACTTCTTCGAATTCATTTTTGCGAAGCAAACCATTATCTACAAACACGCAAATCAGCTGATCGCCAATCGCACGGTGAATCAAGGTAGCGGCCACAGAAGAATCAACTCCCCCTGACAAGCCCATCACGACTTTATCAGAACCGATCTTTGCTTTCAAATCTGCAATGCTCGCATCGATAAACACATCAGATGTCCAATCCTGCGCACAGCCACAGATTCCTACCACAAAATTCCTAAGAAGATTTTTACCTTCCGTAGAGTGTGTTACTTCTGGGTGAAATTGAATTCCGTAAGTTTCTTCATTCTGAATTTTGAAAGCTGCGACACGAACTGAGTCAGTGCTAGCTATTACATCAAAATCACTTGGCAAATTCTTGATGGTATCCCCATGGGACATCCATACTTGAGAGCCATGCGTCATTTCCTTAAGCAATTCGAAATGATTATCAAGGTGACTAAGGTTAGCTCGCCCATATTCTCTGATCTCTGAAGGAGCTACTTCCCCGCCATATTTCTGTGCCAAAAGCTGAGAACCGTAACACACGCCCAAAAGCGGAAGTTTGCCTCTCAAAGCATCTAAGTCCAAATCAGGAGATCCCTCGTCTCTTACTGAGCAAGGAGAACCCGAAAGAATCACTCCTTTGATATCGGATGTGATCTCTGGAACTTTATTATAGGGATGGATTTCGCAATAAACATTCAGTTCTCTAACTCGTCGTGCGATGAGTTGGGTGTACTGAGAACCGAAGTCGAGGATCAAGATTTGTTCTGCCATGCGCAAAGGTAATCAGGGCAGGCAAACTGAGGAAATGATCTGAGAAAATTTACAGAATAATGTTTGGTGAGCAGTACATTGTTAAATATGTCAGGCTGAGCGAAGTCGAAGCCATTTTCTCTTAGTTGTCCTCGACTTCGCTCGGACTGACGAAACCACCAATCAGAATTCGTAGATCGTAAATCCTACACCGTTATATTTTTCAGCCCAGAAAGTAGTATCTAGCAACGTAAAACCAACTATAACTCACATTTTCGCCATGAATAACAAAGCTATCCTTTCCATCTTTTTGTTCATATTTAGCACAAGTTCTTTTGCCCAAAATGCCCCTCTTCAGAAAATTACCGATCCTTACTTCAAATTAGTCAGACCAGAATTCAAGGGAAATTTAGCTTTTGAGACTGTCTCTTTTGTGGAGCAATACTGGAGAGTCGCAGGAAATACTGGTTTTAATAATACGGTGTATCAGATTGCTGAGAAACTGGAAGCTGCGGGGTATATCTTGGAGGAAAAAGCTACTGATTCAGACCGCTTGACTTATAGAATCGAAACTAGGGAAATGAGACAACCGACTTGGGAGCCTGTTTCTTCTTCCTTGAAAATAGTGGGAACAGCTGAAAATCTGCTTTCGTCGGAGACGAACCGAAACATGATTTACATGTATTCGAGCTCCACTCCGAAGGAAGGCGTTCAGGGTGAAGTTATTTACATAGAAAATAAAGAAGACTTGGCTTCGACAGAATTGAGTGGGAAAATTCTTTTTTCCGACATGCTCAGCTTCAGAAGCTTGCAAGCTGCTGTAAAAGATAAAGGTGCGCTTGGCGTATTGACTTATGATATGCCTTCCTATTTGCAAGCAGAGAAAAACGTGACTTCAATTCAGTTTCGAGGCATGAGATATGATGAGAAAAATCCAGCATGGGCGATTGCTCTTTCTTTCGAAGCCAAAGAAAAGCTGAAAGCTGAACTCGCGAAAGGCAAAGTAGAAGTTCTGGTGAAAGCCGAAACGAAGATTTATGAATCGGAAGAACTCACCGTTGTCGCGAATGTGAAAGGATCGGATTTGCCGCTGGAAAGCCTTGTTTTCTCCGCTCACATCCAAGAACCTGGAGCAAATGACAATGCTACGGGCGTGGGGACCCAACTGGAAATGGCGAAAATCACTGCTGAGTTGATGAAGCAAGGCAAACTTGATCTGAAGCGAACCTTAACTTTCCTCTGGGGAGATGAGATCATTTCGACGAGAAGATATATCGAAGAAAAAGATAAACGAGAAGCTGAAATTAACTGGGGAATCTCCCTGGATATGGTTGGTGAAAATACGGTTGTAACTGGCGGTACATTTTTGATAGAAAAAATGCCTGACCCTAGCGCCATCTGGACACGTGGAGAAGACAAGCATAGTGAATGGGGCGGTTCTCCGATGACAGTTGACCAGATGAAACCTCACTATTTGAATGATTTTATCCTCACCAATTTCGAGGCTCAAGGAGAATATGCGAATTGGGTAGTAAAGACCAATCCATTCGAAGGAGGATCTGATCATACGCCATTCCTACAGGCTGACATTCCAGGGTTATTGCTTTGGCACTTTACTGATCAGTTTTACCACACGGATAACGATCGACTGGATAAAGTCTCTCAGAAAACCATGGTCAATGTGGGCACTGCGGCTTTGGTATCTGCTTTCACTTTGCTAAATGCTGATGATAGAACCGTAGATCAACTGATGCTTATGATCGCTGCACAGGCCCAAATAAGATTGATGACGGAAGTTCAGCTTAGCAAAAAAGCGATTGCAGACGGTGGGTCCAAAGAAGATGAGCAACTCATAATCGACACTTGGGCTGATTATTACGCGAAGGCAATGGATTCAATCAAGGATTTGGTGAATGCGGATGATGAAAAAACGCTGAGAAGAATTGTATTGGCGAGAGAAGGGATAAAGGCTCATGCACCGAAGCTTTAGTATTTACTCGCGGCGACGCAGCGGTGCAACGACACTTTCTTCATTGTTATTCTCTAAACCCTGTTTTATCTCAACCAAAACTATTGGTTCTCATTATTGGTCATTGAATTTGAAAATTGATCATTGAATTTGCTCGTTTCGAAAAGCTCGTTTCGGGTTCCCTACCAGCAGCAGATCCCAATCACTTTCATCAAAACCCTGAGCATTTAAAGTCGGCATCAGCTTTTCGAAGATATTAGTAAAGGGCACAAAATCTCCTCCATCAGGCTTGGCTGGATCATACCAACCTGCATCGTGGGAAATCAGTACTTGATCTAGAAAACCATTCTTTTTTGCAAAAAGTAATCGCTCAACATATTCATCTATACTCCAACCTATTCCATCCCAACTGATCCAAACTCCAAGTTTAGCAGCATCCAGATAATTCTGGAAATCCTGCTCAGCCTGCGCATGAACCCACACAAAAGCTGAAGGGTCCACACCCAAATTTTGAAGGATTTCCACTTCCTGTATCGCAGTCTTCCAAGTTCCCGTATGGGAATAGATTTTCAAACCCGTTTCCTTAAAAGTCAATCCAGCTGCTCTGACCAATTTCGCATCCATTTCCCTTAAAGGATCCTCCTCATTAACAGATATTTTGATAAAGCCGGGCTTGATTCCTGTTTTTTCTATCTCATTTTTAAATTCATCTATCCATCTCTCCGACAACTGCTCGGCCGTTTCAGTAAATGCATAATCAGGCAAAAACTTTCCATTTTGAGTGCCATAAAGTCCAGTATTTGTGATGAGTTGAATTCCGGATTTTTCAGTCAGTTTTTTAAGCAAAACTGGATCCTTTGCCAAATAAGAAGGTGTGCAGTCAAAAATGGTCTTTACTCCATATTTCTTCACTTCGAGTAAATAAGGCAATACTTTATCGATTACCTCCTCGTGGGAATAGCGATTTGGCGAAACAGAATCTGCCCCGATAAAATCCACCAGCATATGCTCATGAATCAATGTTAGCCCCATGGAATCTGTCGAAATCAAACCAGAAACAGTATTAATGTAACTGGTTTCAGAATTAGGCTTGGAGCAGGAAAAAGAAAGGATCAGTAGACTTAGTCCAACTAGTAGAGAATGCTTCATTTAATAAATCTAAGCAACTACTCCCCGCAATGCCAAGAGATTTACAGCTTGATTTACGCTAGACTCCTTATTTTAAAGAAGACATTCCTCCGTCTATGTGCAATATCTGCCCAGTGACCCAAGATGACTTATCATCCAAAAGAAACAAAGTAGCTTCTGCGATATCCTCAGGAGTACCTATTCTACCTAAAGGATGTCTCTTATCTGAAGCAGCACGTTTTTCATCACTGCTCACCAATTGCTTTGCTAGCGGAGTATCCGTCAGAGAAGGAGCGATAGCATTTACTCTGATGCTATTCGGTGCCCATTCTGCTGCCAAGGATCTAGCTAATCCTTCAATAGCTCCTTTTGCAGATGCTATCCCAGCATGAAACCCCATTCCAGTTTGCACTGCAACAGTACTGTATAAAACCACAGAGCCTTTACCTGATTTTTTCAGGCCTTTCATACAGGCCTGAAGGGTTTTGACAGCTCCAAAAAAATTAACATCCATCTCGGCTTTAAAATCCTCCATAGAGATTCTGTGAAATGGTTTCAAATTGATCGAACCCGGACAGTAAACAAGGCCATCGATTACTTCAGGCAAATCTTGCAGTTCTGCACTTTCATCTGTTATATCGATTTTATTTTTCCCTTCACCGCTTCGGGAATAGAGAAACAGATTTACTTCTTCCTTATCTGCTAATTCTGCTACAGCTTTACCGATTCCTGAATTCCCTCCGATGATGACAATATTCTTTCCTTTCATTGCTTTTTCTTTTCTCATTAAAGCAGTTTGAACGGACTATTGTTTGAAATTTATCCTATTTCAACTCATAAAAATAAATGGTCTGGACGTCCTTTTCCACAGCTTCTGGGTCCTCACCTGGCTTAGCATAGGAATACAGCACATTGCGTACAGAGTTGAGATTTACATCCCATGTTCCTTCCCAGAGTTTTTCTTCATCTTGAAATATCTGATAGTAAGTTCTGCTTTTATATTTTTTCTCCAAAGCCATATACCGCTCATCACCTATGACATTTCTCGGTAATGCATCTACCTCCTCTTGTGGCACAGCTCCTTCGAACATGGCAACTAAATGATCATTTGAAAAGGTGAAACCGATGTACTGAGAGCCTGCTAGGTCATTGAAGAAACTATCAAAATTTTGTGTGGAAGCTGTTGGCAAAGTCTGCTTATATTCTTTAGGAGGACTCAATTCCCATGAAGACTTCAATTTTAATTCAGGAAAATTATACACATATATTTCTGGGGAATTTGGGAAAAGCACAAACATTTCATCCTTTCTAAACTGTACAATTGGATCCAAACTAAGAAACATGCCATTATGAATTGCCGGCTGGCTTTCCTTGGGAAGAGAATCTGCACTTAAGCGCTCTAAAGAAGCTAAATCCCTTATTGTCAATAAGGGGTAGGAAATATTAAGGACTCCTGAATTATAAACTTTATCCATGTCCTCAACTTCCACAGAAAATGTATACAAATAATTTCCATATGATTGAGCAGCTCTATTTTTACCTGATTTTCTGGTTAACAACGTAAACTCCAAAGGATTGCTCTCCTTCAAGCTAAAGTTGAGATCATACCTGAAATATTCTGAACTTGTAGTCAGCAGAATTTCATCATTTCCTGAAAAATTCGCCGTATAGAAATACGATGACTTGTAATTATTTTTTCCATCCCCCGTTCGGTTAGCTCTCATCAATATTTCTCCTGAACTATCGACTCTCAAAAACTCATTGGTTTTGAAATCATAAAACAGATACTCGGAATGATCTTCCTTCACATCTATCAGAGCTAATTGGGTAAGGTTATCTATCACCAAACTATCGGTAATCACCAATTCGGGAATATAGGCTTTCGATTGCGTTTCTTGTGTCTTTTCGCTGCAGGCTAGAAGTCCTGCGAAAAGAAGTAGGAGTAAAAAGTTCTTCATAGGTGTGGTTTACTAACAATTTAGATTTTCCGATAATTCGCAGTAGGTAAAGTAGTCAAATTTTTGAAAAACTAGTTTATTACCTCTTCCATATCAATTCAATGAGTTATCACCGAGTCCAAAGCACACTGAGATTGCCCCAAAGTTGAAAAAAGCTCAGCCAAGATTCCCTAAAAATAATCAAATAAAAGGACCCCATTCATTAGGCCATTTTGACGAAATTAGAATATTCACAAATTAGCTGTTTTAGACTAAATCTTTGTGTCCGTTAATTGATTCACTAGATTTAAACTTCAATTTGAGTGCTACTTGTGTCTCATGATAAATCTCTGAGTTAAAAAACTCTCTAATAAAAATAAGCTTATAGCTATGAAAAAGTATATTTTTCACCTGTTAGTAATATTTTCATTTTCATGTAATTCAGATACTAGCGAGTATTTTGTCATCGATAAAAATTCATCCAACAGGTCCATTTTCATCAGCGAAGATTCCGATGAATTGGTGAAATGGGCAGCTAATGACCTTGCAGAGGACTTAGAGTTCATACTCGGAACAGAAGTTACAATTAGTTATACTGATAAATTCAATCCAGAGGACAAAGGAATTTATATAGGGAAGTTTGATGATCCATTAATTGAATCCTTACCCGAAAAGCTCAATAGAAATTTAAACGGTGAATGGGAAAAATTCCTTATCAATAAGCATGAGGAAAATCTCTTCATAGTGGGCAGCGACATTAGAGGCACTGTATATGGGATCTTTGAACTTGCAGAGCGAATCGGTATATCACCGTGGAAATGGTGGGCAGATGTCCATCCTGAGAAAAGTGAAGGGGTCGAATTGAAATTGCCTATCGGAGGAATTGAAGCTAGTCCATCCGTGCAGTACAGAGGGATTTTTTTGAACGACGAAGATTGGGGATTACAACCTTGGGCAGCTAATACCTTCGAACCAGAAACTGGAGATATTGGCCCCAAAACATACGAAAAGATCTTTCAATTGCTGCTTCGCCTGAAGGCTAACACTATATGGCCAGCGATGCATCCTTCCACTAAGGCCTTTTTTAGCATTCCAGGAAATCGGGAAATGGCCGAAAAGTATCACATTTCCATAGGTACCTCACATGCTGAACCCATGCTCCGAAACAATGTGGATGAGTGGGATGAGGAAATTTATGGTGATTTCAATTATTTCACCAACAGTGAAAACGTCAAGCAGTATTGGCAAGAACGAATTACACAAGCCAAAAATGGGAACAACATTATTAGCATGGGCATGCGGGGAATCCATGATTCAGGAATGCAAGGAAATGCTACTCAAAAAGAGCGAGTTGAACTTCTAGAACAAATTTTTCAGGATCAGCGGAGTATTTTGTCAAGCACAATCGATAAGGCCATCGAAGAAATCCCTCAGGCATTTACAATCTACAAGGAAGTATTGGATCTGTACAATGATGGCTTACAAGTTCCAGAGGACATCACGTTGGTATGGACCGATGACAATTATGGCTACATACGGAGATTAAGTGATGAGAAAGAACAAAGTAGAAAAGGTGGCAGCGGTGTATATTATCATTTGAGCTATTGGGGTAGACCTCATGATCACCTCTGGCTCTCTACCACACAGCCTGGTTTGATTTGGTATGAAATGACCAGAGCCTATCAAAACGGAGCCAAAAAACTATGGATTGCCAATGTAGGAGATATTAAGCCTGCTGAATACGATATAGAGTTTTTCCTAGACCTAGCCTGGGACATCAATAGCATCTCTGAAACTACCATAAATTCCCATTTGAAGGCTTGGAGTTCTCGAGAGTTTGGGGAAGCCCATGGGGAAGAGATCGCCAAGATCTTTGCGGAATATTATCGTTTGGCATTTCTACGCAAACCCGAATATATGGGATGGAGCCAAACTGAGCCGACCACCACAACAAGGATCACGGAGTTTAACTCCGAGGAAGCAAACCGCAGACTAGAAGCTTATGCTAAGCTGGTTGAAAAAGTAAATGCGATAAAGTCTTCCCTATCCAAAGAGCGTCTTAACGCCTATTTCCAATTAGTAGAATACCCAATAAAAGGCGCTGCGCTAATGAATGAGAAATTTATCCTTGCTCAGGAATCATACCTCAATACAACTAGTGAACTAAAGGATAAACTCGCGAAGCAATCGCAACAAGCATACGATAATATTGTTGTGCTTACCGAAGAATATAACCTTAAAATCAGCAATGGTAAGTGGAATAAAATGATGTCTATGCATCCTCGAGACCTACCTGTTTTCTCCATGCCAAACTATCATCAGACAGACCTCTTGCCTGAGAGCAAAAATACAGCAGGAGATCCCACTCTTTCTCCGCCTATTTTTATGCAGGGAAATGAATATTCTAACGCCCAAGGTGCAGCCAATTACCAATGGAAAGCAGTGGAAGGATTAGGCTATAGCAATGCCGCTATGACGCTATTCCCTTTTGCAAACCTGCTATTTGAATCAGAAAAACCATTCTTGGAATATCAATTTGACCTGCAAAATCCAGGAAAGTATGTGGTGGAACTGCGATTATTACCTACTCATTCAAACAATTTTGATCAGAAGATATGGGTATCAATCGATGATCAGGATCCCAAAGAGTACTCTTTAAATACTCGTGGAAGAACTGAAGAGTGGAAGGAAAATGTACTGAGGAATTTTGTAAAAGTGACTTACCCGATCCTCATTGATAAACCAGAGAAACACAGTCTGAAAATATCAGTCAATCAAGTTGGAATAGTACTAGATCAACTTGCTATTAGTCAAGAGGGGCAGGAGAAATTCTATGAAATAGTGAAATGACAGAATGACCAACAGCTTCATACAGCACCTACCTTAAAATCCCAACTTCGCCCAAAGGAATGTCTACCTTATTGACCAGAAAGGAATAGTATGATAGTACTATCTAGAGACAAAACCAGTCCTACCCCTTGCTAGGCAAGACAATAAACCCAGCGCTCCTTCGCGCTTTCTTCGAGTCCTTTGTTGTAAAAAAATAAAAAAACCGAGCCTCTTAGCTCGGTTTCATGTTGGTTCTTGCTTTCTAAATTATTTTTCAAGACTAATGTATTTCAAAAACTCATTTCTGGATTGCTCGTCCTTCTCAAATTTACCTGAATAGAAAGAGGTCAGAGTAGAACTTGTCGTATCCTTCACACCCCTAGAGCTCACGCACATGTGATCTGCATCCATGATCACGGCCACATCATCTGTGCCTAGCGCTTCTACTAGTTCGTTTCCGATCTGCATGGTCAGCCGCTCCTGAACTTGCGGGCGCTGCGAAAAATACTGCACAATTCGGTTGATTTTTGATAGTCCGATTACGCTTCCATTAGATATATAAGCGACATGAGCTTTGCCATGGATCGGCACGAAGTGATGCTCGCAGTGGGAAAAGAAGGTGATATTCTTCTCCACGAGCATTTCATTGTATTTATATTTATTTTCAAAAAGCTTTGCCAGTGGCTTATTCTTTGGATTTAATCCGCTGAAAACCTCTTTCACATACATCTTTGCTACACGATGTGGAGTTCCTTTCAGACTGTCATCAGTGAGATCCAATCCCATGATATGCATGATTTCTCTGAAATGCTTCTCAATCAATTCGACTTTCAGCTCATCATCCATTTCGAAAGCATCTTCTCGAAGTGGAGTTTCCAGGGAAGTTCCCACATGCTCATCTCCAATATCCTCAGCAGATGCTCTTGCGATATTAATTCCCATCGTATTCAACAAAGTTTCTTTCTGTTTCATAAAGTCGAATTGTTAACTCGAATTTTCGATCAATTTTTTCCCTTAAAATATTCCAAACAACCACTGCAATATTCTCAGCGGTTGGGTTAAGTTCTTTGAATTCATCGGTATCCAGGTTTAAATTTTTGTGATCTAATTTTCTTAAGACATGCTCTTTGATCAAATCGCTGAGCACTTTCATATCGTAAACATATCCAGTTCGCGGATCTACTTCCCCTCTCAATTTTACGATCAATTCATAGTTGTGACCATGAAAATGGGGATTATTGCACTTACCAAAAACAGATTGATTTTGTTCGTCAGACCACTCAGGGTTATGAAGACGATGCGCTGCGTTGAAATGTTCTTTTCTATAAACTGATACTTTCATTGATTGCTGAAACAGCCACTTTTCTGTTTTTGTTTGAATTATTTTTCTTTTTATCTGTTAGACAACTGGTATGGGTCTGCTTTACAGCTTATTAATTTTGGGAACGCAAAATTACAGAATAATATGTGGTACCAAAATCGACTGTAGAACTCATCAAGCCAAGACAAGAACGGATAAAGCTATTGAGAAGGTTCCCGAAACCAAATGATGAATTTAATGATCAAAATCATAAGAGACTGATCAATTCCTCGTTTGTCCTCATAGGTTATCCTCTTAACTTTACATTATTACCCAAATGCTTATGCTTTCACAAACTCTTGCGATTACCTTCCTCCTATTCATAGGAATTTTCCCCAATCCAGATTTCAAAGAAAACAGCTTATATCCAGTTACTTCCATCAACCCAGTCTCGGTGACTTATGATGCTTTAATTGCCAAAAATGGAGTTTTACCTTCTGAGGAAGTTTTCAATTTGGCTATCCAAGGATGGGACAAAATGAAAGATAATCTCAAGTCAAAAATACTGACAGTAATTGATTTCAGCCTTCCATCTACGGCAAAAAGAATGTGGATTATAGATCCTGAAAAAGGCGAAATTCTTTTAAATTCTGTGGTTTCTCACGGAAGAAACTCAGGAGATTTGATGGCAAAAACTTTCTCAAATATTCCAGAATCCTTCAAAAGTAGCCTTGGTTTTTACAAGACTGCCGAAACATATTCAGGTAAACATGGCTATTCTCTTCGACTTGATGGACTAGAAAAAGGCTTCAATGATCAAGCAAGAAACCGGGCAATTGTGATTCATGGTGCTGATTATGCCAAAGAGGATTTTGCTAAGTCTGTCGGTAGATTGGGAAGAAGTCTAGGTTGTCCAGCACTTCCTACCGAGCTTTCTGCACAAGCTATAGATCTCATCAAAGATGGTTCTTTACTTTTTATCTTCGGAAAAGACGACAATTACTTAGCCAAATCAAGCCTCATTAAGGCTTGATTTGGTGTTTTTTAGCGCTTTCAATAGGGCTGAATCTCTTTCATATACATCAGATCGGAAATTAGCTTTCCCATCTTTTCCAGCCCAAAAAGTCATGTAAACTAACACGACAGGGATTTCTCTATCCAACTCCACTACTTCCTCATTCATCTGATGCATGGCCGTTTGGATCTTTTCATCATCCCAAGAACTATCGTTCAATAAGATTTTCGCGAATTGATCTGGATTCTGAATTCTGATACATCCGTGACTTAGTGCTCTTGTTTCCCGCTCAAATAGGTTTCTGGCAGGTGTGTCATGTATGTAAATATTGTAATCGTTAGGGAACATAAATTTCACCAGACCTAGGGAATTATCTCCTCCTGGCTTCTGTCTTACTCTATAGCCAGTTTCTTTGGCCAAATTGACTTTTGAAGCCTTTACTACTTCTCCGCTTCCGCTAACTATCTCCATGTTTTTCTGAGCCAAATAATTTGGATTTTTTTCTATTGAAGGAATTATCTCATCATTGGTAATCGATTCAGGAATGTTCCAATACGGACTAAATACGATGTAACTCATCGGTGCCATGAATGTCGGTGACTCGTTGTATTCTTTTCCCACAATCACTTTTGCGGTGAAAGCAGTATCCTGTTTTTTCAAGTAGTCCAACTGGTAGTTGGCAATGTTCACGAGTACCATCTCCTGATCCCAATCCATCTTTGGCATCCAACGCAGCCGCTCCATATTTATGGAAGCAATATCGATGAGATTTTGAGGGCTATTGTTTAATGATTCTGCAACCAAAGAGCCGATCACCCCATCAGGATTCATACCATTTGACATCTGATACTTCTGAAGACCTGCAAACATAGTAGAATCAAAAAGTGTAGGGTCTTCCATATCGTATGGCTTCAATACATCCCAAAATATCAATCGCTTTCGCAAAGCTGGAATAGCTGAATGCTTCTCTCCTACTTTAATAGCTCCTTCTACTTTAGCAAAATCCCAAGTCAGCGTATCATTTTTCTGAATCTCATAAAGCTCCTCAATGGCTTCTCTTCCTTTGGCATACAACGCTGAACTTGGATATAAACTTTCAAAAGTCTTTTCAACGGAGCTTCCATTCGCAACCTCTTCAAGAAGTGCAGTATAACTCACATCGGTTTCTTTCTCCTCAAACTTCCAGTTAGGATCCAGGCTGGATGGGTTTATTTTTCCAAATTCCAAGTCATGGGCTAAGTTGAAAAATCCATCTGTGAGCAAAAGCTCCAACTTTACTTTTTCTTCTGAGGTTAAATTTCTGAATTTCTTATCCTCGTCATCTGGATTAGACGACTTAGCATAGATCTCATTAATATTGTAGTCATCTGGCAACAAGCCATCATATTTGGAGTTTTCTATCTGGGTGAGCATTTCTTCGCCAGCACCCGAAAGTGAGCCATTAAAAAGCCAAACCTCCATATATTCTCTAGAGGCATAAAAGCTTTGAATTTCGGAAGCATAATTCGAAGTGGCTAGAACACCACTCTCTCCTCCATTAAGATTTGCCTGCAGCTCATCTTTCAAGTCAGATCTACGCTGATTAAAAAACCAGACTGATCCGATGACTAGGATAAAGACTGCCACGATTGGGATAATTATTTTCTTATTCATAAAAAGCGATTTGTATCACCTTCCATTAGACAAAGTTCGTACGCTTAAAAATTCTAATCATTAAAAGCAGTAGATCTGAATACTTCTAATTCATTTTCAACACGTTAAGAAAAATTCAAATCATAAAGTAAAATCTGCTGAGACTGATCACTGCGACTGCAATTACCCAACTTGGGGTTCGAATTAGCTCTTTGTGTTTCCTTCGCGTGCTTTGTGGTTAAAAAACTACTTCCGAAGAGCTTCCAAAACCTCAGCATCTCTATCGTAGATATCCTGACGGAAATGACCTTGTCCTTTGGAATCAGCCCAAAATGTCAAATAAAGTAACACGACTGGGATTTTCCGATCCAGCGTAACAATCTGCTCATGAGTTTGATGCATGGCCGTGTTAATCTTCGCAGGTGTCCATGCAGCATCGCTTTTCAGCAACAACGCAGCAAAATCAGCCGGGTTCTGAATCCGAATACATCCATGACTGAGTGCCCGATCTTCCCTGGTAAACAGACTTCTGGCCGGCGTATCGTGAATGTAAACACTATGCTCATTTGGAAACATAAATTTCACCAATCCCAAGGAATTTGTAGCACCTGGCTTCTGCCTAACCATGTACGGGATGGATTTCCCACTCCAATTTACCGTCGATGGGTCAACGGATTTGCCAGAGAAAGTCACCACTTCCATATTTTTCTGAGTAAGATAATTCGGATTTTTTCGCACTGCTGGCATCACTTCATTTCTCACGATGGAAGTTGGAAGATTCCAATACGGACTAAAAACGATGTAACTCATCGCAGATGAAAAAATTGGGGATTCATGATATTTCTTGCCTACGATCACTCGTGTAGAAAAAAGTGTATCTCGGTTATTCAAGTAATCCAATTGATAGTTTGCAATATTAACCAAGATCATTTCTGCACTACGAAGCGTGTCGGGAAGCCAGCGAAGTCGTTCCATATTCACCGACGCCTTGTCGATCAAAGCTGAGGGTGATTGATTTAAGGTATTAATCGTGTTTTTACCCAATGCCCCGTCAGGTTCTAGGCCATTTCTTTGTTGGAATTTCTGAACAGCCAAAAACATGGTAGAGTCATACTGCTTTTCATCTTCAAAAACGTAAGGTTCCAAAAATTTCCAAAAAGCCAAACGCTCTCTCAAGTTTGGAATTCCTCCATGAGTCTCCCCAACTTTAATAGTTTTCGAGACTTTTACTGCTTTCCAGTTTAGCGTATCCTGCTTGCGGATTTCATCCAATGCTCGAATCACCTCACGCCCTTTTTTATAGATGGTCATAATTGGGTAGAGCGTTTCAAGCGTTTGTCTGATTTGCTTTCTCTCCGCTGCAATTTCAAGCAACTCATTGTAAGAGACTTTTGCCTCTTTAGCTTTGATTTCCCAATCTCCCGCCAGAGATTGAGGATTCACTTTACCAATTTCCAAGTTTGCAGCCAGTCTGAAAAAAGCGTCAGAAAGCAACAAGTCCAAGTCTGCCAAATCATCTAAGTCATTGGAAATCTTTTGCTTCTTGTTGTACTCAAATTGAGTGAAAAATACATTTATTAGGTTCAAATGGTAATCTTCTGGATTCAGTCCGTCAAACTTGCTTTGCATAATCTCAAACCGAAGTTCATACGCCAATTCTGTAAGCGCACCTCTTTCTATCCAAGCGGGGCTGAAAAGACGATTTGAATAAAATTGATGTATTTCGCCTTTGGCAAAAAGCTCATTCTGGCGCACATTTAATGGAACATCTGGCTGGTCTAGCTCTAACCTGATTCTGATATTATCCTGTAAATCTGTAGTTTGAGCAACACAAAAAAGCCCCGGAGCAAAACTCAGGAGCAGTAATAACAGCAGGTGCTTGTGCATAAATTTGAACTGATTATTCAACTTCAAAATCCTGATACTTTCTTCCCAGCGTCCAGGCTTCTTTTAGCATTTCCAGAAATCCGCCCATTTTATGCAGTGGGATCAAATTTGGCCCATCGCTCAATGCTTTGGACGGATCTGGATGTGTTTCTATAAAGAATCCATCGATGCCCGTAGCTGCCGCGGCTCTTGCCAAAATCGGAGCAAACTCACGCTGACCTCCACTACTTCCGCCTTGTCCACCTGGCTGCTGCACAGAATGGGTAATGTCAAAAACTACGGGTGCAAACTGACGCATGATCGGTAATCCTCGCATATCAACGACAAGATTATGGTAGCCAAGAGAAAAACCTCTCTCTGTAAGACAAACATTCTCATTTCCAGTTGACCTCACTTTGCTAACAGCGTATTGCATATCCTCGGGAGCCATAAACTGTCCACGCTTGATTTTGACAGCTTTTCCACTTTCGCCGGCCGCTAAGAGCAAATCCGTCTGTCGACAAAGAAATGCTGGAATCTGAAGCACATCCACCACTTCAGCCACATCCTTCACCTGATAGCTTTCATGAATATCTGTCACCAACGGTACGTTCAAAGCATTTCCTACGCGCTGTAAAACTTCCAGCGATTTATCCATTCCTATACTTCGAAATGAACCTGAAGAAGTACGGTTTGCTTTATCAAATGAAGCTTTAAAAACATAGGAGAATCCATGCTGTTCCGCCCATTCTTTTACTTTAGTTCCTATTTCGAGGCAAATATCAAAGCTTTCTACGGCACATGGCCCAGCGAATAAAACAGGTTTCTCTTTGCCTAAAATCACCGAATCAGTGATCCGCATAGGTTTATTATTTCTTGTCATTTTCCTTTTGGGATAAAGTGTTAATTAATGGAACTAGCTGCTCGTTGGCATGAAGGAGAATATCTCCCACTTCACGAAAAACACCTTCTCCTCCTTTAAATCTAGAAACATAGTGCGCAATCGGCTTCACGTATTCCATCGCATCGCTAGAAACTACCGCCAAGCCTACACGTGATAAAATTGGCAAATCAATCAGGTCATCGCCAATATATGCCACTTCCTCAGCCTGAAGCTCAAGGGTCTCTAACACCTCATTAAACTTTTTACCCTTATTCTTAACTCCGTGGTAGTGAAAATCAAACTTGAGTTCCTCGCAGCGGTTTTGTACCACATACGATTCTCTGCCGGTGATTGCGCCCACCATAAGGCCGCTTTTCCGAAGGTGGTAAACGATCAAGCCATCTTTGACATTAAATTTTTTGAACTCCAGCTTATTATCATCATAGATAATCCCACCGTCAGTCATCACACCGTCGATGTCAGTGATGATCAATTTTATTTTAGCGGCTCTTTCCCAAACATCTTCAGAAATGTGAGCGAAGTATTCAGCTATTATTTTTTCTGTTTCCATTGGATAGAATAAAGGTCGAGTCTTCTTTGCTCGAGGTTTCGTACACTTCCTGCTTTTCTCTGCTTAGTCAAAAGATCCAAGTCTACATCGGCAACGATAATAGTTTCTTCATTTTCTGAAGCCATGGCTACTACGGCATCGTGTGGAAAAGAGAAATCTGAAGGTGAGTAAATCGCAGCCTGAGAATACTGAATATCCATATTCTCTACTTTCGGTAGATTGCCTACAGATCCTGTGATGGCCACGTAGCATTCATTCTCAATTGCCCTAGACTTTGCACAGGTATTCACACGAAGGAAGGCATTCTTAGTATCTGTCCAAAAAGGAACGAACATAATGTCCATTTCCTGCTCAGCGAGGATTCTTCCCAATTCTGGAAATTCCACATCATAACAAATTAAAATTCCAATTCTTCCTGCATCGGTATCGAAGACATTGATCCCATTTCCACCCTGTAAACCCCAGTAGGAAGCCTCATCAGGAGTGATGTGAAGCTTGTATTGCTTATCTTGCGTACCGTCTCTGCGGCAGAGGTAACTCACATTTCGTAGCTTTTTCCCATCATACTCAGGCATGGAGCCAGCGACAATATTCACGTTATAAGAAACCGCCAGATCGCTCATTCTACTGATAATCTCGTCAGTATAATCTGCCAGATTACGGATTGCTTCAGAGGCATCCATATCGTTGAATTCAGCTAAAAGCGGTGCATTGAAGAATTCAGGTAGAAGGCAAAAATCCGATTTGTATCCAGAAACTGTATCCACGAAAAACTCCACCTGCTGCATCAAATCATCCACATTGGAGAAGCGACGCATCTTCCATTGAACTAAGCCTAAGCGTACGATCGACTTCTTATTACCGATTAGCTTCTCGTCCTTTTCATAATAAATATTGATCCACTCAAGTAGTGTGGCATATGCTCTTGAATCCGTATCAGAAGGCAAATACTTAGTAATTACTTTCCGTACGTGGAATTCATTTGCCAGCTGGAAAGACAAAACCGAATCAAAAATCTCCTTGTTTTTGACCAGATCTATGTATTTCCTCGGTGTCATCTCATCGGCATAATTGGTGTATCCGGGGATTCTCCCGCCAGCAATGATAGACCGCAGATTGAGGTTCTCACAAAGCTCCTTTCGCACATCATACAATCTACGTCCAAGTCTCATACCTCTATAGTCGGTATGTACAAAAACATCCGTCCCATACAGCGTATCGCCCTCCATGTCATGTGTGTCGAATTTGCCAAAACCTGTGATCTGATCGTAGGTATGGTTGTCCCCAAACTTATTGTAATCGACCACCAAACTCATGGCAGCTGCTACTACTTTGCCGTTATCTTCTATCGCAATTTGACCTTCAGGGAATGCTTTTAGTTGGTTTTTAAGCTCTTCTTTAGTCCAAGCCCCACCTTGATTTTTATATATGGAAACCATGATTTCCCGGATATCATCGTAATCCGAGAGTTTAATATTTCTAAGCTTTAGCCTATGCTCTAGCTCTTCTTTTTGCTTGCTCATGTTTCAAAATTAGCCAAATTCAATTAAATATCTCCATTCACTCCTATCCAACAAAAAGAAAGCGAACAATGCAAATGATTGCATGTTTTAACAGAATTATGGTACATTAAATGCAATTCTGGATTTGTTGTGCTAGAAGAAAAATCAAAGTAATGAAGATTTAAATGCAGCAAGAAATAAAAGATGTGGCTGAGGAAAAAGCGCAAGGCTTTATCGAATGGATAGAGCAAGTATTCAATTATAGCCTAGTCAACCTTGGTGATTCTAAGCTAACTGTTGGTCTCGTCCTCACCTTAATTATCTCATTTGTAATACTTTTTATTGTCACTGAATGGATCAGAAGACTACTCGTCCACAAGATTTTAAACCGCTATCAGATCGATTCGGGTACCAGAGCATCTATCGGGATGATCGTCAAGTACGTACTCATTATGGCAGGCGTATTTTCCATTCTTCAGACTAACGGAGTTGACTTAAGTGCTTTCGGGATCCTGGCTGGTGCTCTTGGTGTAGGTATTGGTTTTGGTCTGCAAAACATCACAAATAATTTTATATCTGGACTTATCATCCTTTTTGAGCAGCCCATAAAAGTCGGAGATAGAATTGAAGTGGGGGATGTTTCTGGAGATGTAATTAGAATATCTGCTCGATCCACCACCATTGTGACGAATGATAACATCACCATCATAGTTCCAAACAGTCAATTTATTGACAGTCCTGTGATTAACTGGTCTCATAATGACCGAAATATTCGATTCAATTTCCCTGTAGGTGTATCTTATAAGGAGAACCCTGAAAAAATAAAAGGCATCCTTATCGAAGCCGCTAAAGAAAATGCTGGGGTTCTCAACACACCTGCTCCAGATGTACTTTTTGACAGTTATGGAGACAATAGCATCAATTTCACGCTCCGAGTATGGTCTTCAGAGTATATTAACAGGCCCAAAGTGCTGAAAAGCCAATTATATTATACAATCTTCAAAAAATTTGGTGAGCAAGGAGTTGAGATACCATTCCCTCAACGAGATCTTCACCTTAAATCGGGGTTTGATAAGTTAGAAAATTAGCCTAATTTTCAGCAACAATCCCTTTGTTGAGAATATCATGTGAAGGCTTTCTATGAAAAAATTTCTATTCATAATTCTATTTCTTTCAACGACAGGAGCCTTCTCGCAAAGTTTTTATCGTTTTCGGTTTGAAGAGCCTTGGTCATTTTCTGCAAGTGCCGGAATGACGCAGTACTACGGAGAACTGTATTCCTTTTGGAAATATAACGAAGGTATCCAACCTGACTGGAATGCGAATATTGCAGCTCATTATATCTTCGGAACTAACCTTAAAGCAAGATTAGATTTTTCCTACATTAAAATGTCAGGTCAAGATCCGCCCTCAGACCCAAGAGCCTACCGAACACCTAGAAACCTACATTTCAGAGCCCAAAATTGGGAGGTTACTGCGATGGTGGAATACTACTTAAATCCGGTAAAAGTCCCAAATATCCATCGCTCCTTATTGAATCCATATATTTTCGCAGGACTCGGTATGTCCACTAATAATCCAAAGGCTGAGCTAGATGGGGAGTGGGTAGATTTGAGACCTCTGCAACTGGAAAACAACCCTTACAATCGATATATCATTACTTTCCCGATGGGTTTGGGGTTAAAATATAAGGCAAATGTTTATATGGATTTTTTCCTTGAGGGAAATTACAGATTCACCCTGACTGATTATATGGATGATATTTCAGCCTATAATGTCAGCGAGTTTTACCTTGACCTAGTGGATGATTATGTTACTGGAAACAACCCTGACCGTCTAAGGCTGGCTATTAGAAACCCAAGTTTTATCGATGATAACGGTCTACCAGACGTGGATAAGATCCTTAGAAATAACGGCAGAGTTCGCCGGGGCTCAGGACTTACTCATCGCTATGATGGCTACATGACGATCAACTTTGGTGTGGAGATATACTTTTCTCCTGATATTTGGGACAACTTCTTCTTCAGAAATAGAGTGTTTGAAAAAGCATTCAGATTCTGGTAAAGCTTAATTTGAGGTTTGAAATTTCAAATTTGATATTCAGAGGACTAACTCCATTTTTATATCACATCTGCAATACTTCCCTTCTTCAAGTTCTGCTGGCTTAAACCCTAATTTTTGATAGATTTTTAAAGCTGGTCCCAGTTTGGAATGGGTATATAGCACAACCTTCTTCCCTCCCATTTCTTTAGCTTTTTCTAAAATCGCACTAGCCAATATCATCCCTAGTCCCTTTCCTTGCGCGTTTCTAGAGACGCCCATTTTGATGAGTTCATATTCCTCATCGCTCACTTTGTGAAGCCCTACTGTCCCGACAACTTCTTCTCCTAATTTTGCAAAAATAATTGTTCCGCCAGGCTGGATAATTGTCTCCTCTGGATGGTCAAACTGAGCCTGATCAAATGGCTCGATAGAAAAATAGTCTTCCACCCAAGCTTGGTTAATAGATTTGAAAAACGGACTTAACTCCATTGAATACGGTACTATCTCGATCTGATCCATCAGGACAACTTTTTAAAATATGAATACCAAAAGTAAAAAGAATCACTTAGCTTAGAAAAGCTAAAATCACTGTTCCTTCTTATGAAATACAAGAACTTCATCCTCATACTTCCTTTACTTTTTGTCGCTTTTCTCGCAAACGCACAGACTCCAGAGCAAAATCTGGAAAAACTTGGACTACCCCTGCCAGAAGTCGGAGCCCCAATTGCAAACTATGTGAAGTGGAAACAAGTTGGTAATCTACTTTACCTGTCAGGAACAGGACCAGATGTCTATGGGAAAGTTGGCGCAGAACTCACTATTGAAGAAGGCTATCAAGCAGCTCGGGAGACCGGACTGGAAGTTATTGCTATCCTCAAGGCTGCAACAGGTGATTTGAGTAAAGTGAAGCAGTTTGTAAAAGTATTAGGAATGGTCAATTCAGATCCAAACTTTGATAAACAACCTGCCGTCATCAATGGCTTTTCTGATTTGATGGTAGAAATCTTTGGGGAAAAAGGCAAGCATGCCCGCTCAGCAGTTGGCGTAGCGGCTTTGCCTAAAAATATGACTGTGGAGATCGAGGTTATTGTGGAGTTGGAAGATTGATTATATCGATAAGATGAATTTTCTTTTTCAAAGTCCACGACTTGGATTTCGCCTCTGGCAAGCTTCGGATCTTCCTGCTTTTACTGAAATGAATGCAGATCAGGAAACCATGACTTTTTTCCAACATCCGCTCTCTATGAAAGAGTCAGAAGCCCTGATGGATAGAATGACAAAACTCTACAAGGAGCGTGGTCATTGTTATTTCGCAGTTGATCTACTAGAAAATGGAGAATTTTTAGGCATGATAGGACTTGGCACCAAGACCTTTAAAGCCAACTTTACTCCGTGCATAGATATTGGCTGGAGAATCAGAAAAAAATTTTGGAATCAAAGATATGCCAGCGAAGGCGCTGCAAGATGCCTTGAATTCGCCAAAGAGCTAGGCATCAAAGAAGTGTATTCTCTGGCATCCTCAAAAAACCTAGCTTCAATACGAGTAATGCAAAAAATAGGTATGACGTATGAATATGACTTTGAGCATCCTGATTTAGTAGAATATCCGAGATTGCAGCCTTGTAGTCTGTATAAGATTGAGCTATGACTGCTCAATCTGAATATTGTCAGCAAACATGTAATAAGCCGAAAAAAATCTACTGAAATCTGCGAATATCTAGGGGAAATTTTAAAAGACAACCAAATACAATTCAGCTTCAAGAGAAGAAGGCTAACGATAATAAAAAGCTGCGTTCTCTGCGTCACCCTTTGTGCTCCCTGCGGCTAAGGCAAAAAAAGATGCCACCCCGAAACGGAGGTGACATCTAACCACTTAACCCCAACTAATTACTACTTCTTATGCTAGGAAAAGCGATGCAATTCCCAACACTTGATCCTTGTTAAGCGGCTCATCCCATCCTTCAGATACTGCTCCAGCATCTATTCCAGTTAGATTTACCACATTTACACCCCCGTGTGTGACATTATCTTCACCGGCATAAATACCTTGGGTAACTGCTGGGAGAGAACCTATTGAACTATTAGTAATCCAACCTTTAATTTCATCCTGACCTTTCTTTGTTCTCAATCTTCTGACCATAGAGGCGTGTCTAGCTTCCACTGAGTGTATCGAAAGCGCGGCTGTCAATACTACATCACTTTCCATCACATTACCTGCCTGACCTTTGTACGCTCGTACTCCTGTGTCTTCAAAAGCTTGAGAAAGTGCCAAAAACGTAGGGTAATCAGAGAATGGCATAAAGTTGCCACCTGCTGTGAAATCGAATTCTGGTTCTGCAACCGGCGTCCCCATTAGCACATTTGAAATTACTTCTTGAAGAAAGTTTACGTGAGCCAATTCATGGTCTCTGATTTTGGTAAAAATAGCCATGTCAGCACCATCAATTACGCCTGACTCAATTCCCATCTGGTAATATCTGTACTCCAAATGCTCCAAGGTTAAGGCATAATTCAATACACCAATCAAACTTGCAGTATCCGCCTTTGCTACTTTCGGCAAAGCTGACAGAATTCCAAGTGGCACAGCGGCCATAGCTACTTTTTTACTCATGTCTCCAAACTGGCGGAAAGCCTCTCTTCTGGAGAAAAATAGTTCTTTCTCTTCCGAACTATTGGTGTCCGGGCACATTTTATCTAGCAATTTTAATAAGTTCATATCTAGTGTTGTTTAAAGTGGTTGATTAGGATGTTGGAAGTTGACTGAAGTCAATTGGTGTAGTCACGTAAGTACTTGCGGCAGTCAATACTTGACTAAAGTTTAGGGTGCGCTCCAGACCATTTGCATCGATCAAATCATCTCCTGCAAAATCAGCAGAACCTGGATTGATCAAATCTCTGATTGCTGCGGCATGTCTAGCTTCTACAGAAACTATTTTACCTGCAATCAATAAGTAATCTACGTTCTGGATAAACTGACCAGCACCATTATATGCCGCAACTCCTAGATCTTCAAAAGTTTTTGCTGCTCCCAACACAGAAGTTCTACTACTGAAATCAATAGAGCTAAAATCAACTGATAAATCAGCAATCGCTGCATCCCCTAAAGCCGCTTTGAAAAACTCTCGGTGAGCTCTTTCGTGTTTTTCCAAATCACCCATGATAGTCTTCTCCTCTGCGCTTGCATTCGCAAAGTAGCTTCCTTGCATTACCGCTGCATAAAATGCCGCTTCTAATTGCTCAAGAGCGTAGGCATAGTTCAAAATCCCGATATCTCCTGAGCCTAGCATTACGCCATCTCCCATAGGAGGCATTGGATTCACATCTTCAATATCTTTACAGCCTGCCAAGATCAATCCTGCGGCGGCTACTGAGAGAGAGCCTGTTTTTAGGAACTGTCTGCGATTCGCATTTTTCACCAGTCCTTGAGGCTTGATTAATTCGTTTTTCATTTTCAGAGTGTTTAGGTTAATAATCCGGTTATGGTTTTCAATTGAAAAGATTCAATCACACATCGAGATTCGAAGAGGTGATTTGAAAAAGATTTACGAAGTGATTATGCCAACTGGATTTAGAAGAGGAGTTAAAAAATGAAATCAATGCGTTTCAATGAGCAGTAGGTGTTATTGAAAAATACCATAAACGATTTGGTAAAAACCCACAATTTCAGTAAATTTTGTCATTAAATAATTGATATACAATCAATTAGTTTTCGGTACCCACCAGGGTTTATGAATTTTTATTATTTCTAACTTTTCAATAAAAACCTCAATAACAATGAAAAATTACATTCCAAATTCAATTGGAGGGCTTCTGCTGTTTGCGACAGTATTACTTTCCTTTTCAGGTTGCGTGACAGATGAAGCCAATCTCAATCAACCACTAGATCAAAACTCCAGTCTCGAGAAGGTCACGGAATACCCGGATCCCTTTCCACTAGAAAACCTGAGAATGGACCCAGAAACATTAAAAATGCTCGCAGATCTCCGAGCTGCCACGGCTAAATATCATAGTATTGAAGTGGCAATGGCCGATGGTTACGAACAAGGTTCCGACTGCGTTGCCTCAGAAGATGGAGGAATGGGTTATCACTTCGTTAATTTTGCGGCTGTAGATGGGACATATGACCCTACTATGCCTGAAGCACTGCTATACGAAATGAGTAAAAATGGACAGATGAAATTAGTAGGTGTGGAATTTGTAATTGTAAAAGAATTCTGGGATCAAGAAAATGATATGATTCCATATTTTGGCATGCAGGTGTTTGATGAAGCTTTTGCTCCAAACCCACTTCCTTTCGACAACTACCAGCTTCATGTATGGATATGGAAAAACAACCCATCAGGAATTTTCACCAAATTCAATCCAAATGTTAGTTGTAACTAACATCTCCTAACTAAAGATGTCAAAGAGCAGGAATTTGAATTCCTGCTCTTTTTTTGGCAATTTTTTTATTCCTATTTCTAAAACCATTGGAATCTTTTTAGTGATTTTGCGACCCTTTAAGTTTCCAGTCATGGATTTTTTCAGCAGATCTCCTAAAAAACTCCTATTTTGAAATAAAATCCTTTCATGCAAAAGCTTCTTTTTACTTTTATTTTTAGTGGTTTATCACTTTATACTTTCGCTCAAGCGTCGATTTCAACACGTGAAATGGATAGGATCAACTGGATGGAATTTGCAGAGTTTGTTCCTGAGAAAATCACCACCGTCCTTCTACCAACTGGAACACTTGAGCCACATGGCGTGGTCAACAACGGAGCAGATAATACAGCTCCATTTGCCATGGCAAAGGACATAGCGGATGATCTAAATGCATTGATCGCACCAACGCTTAATTATGGAATAACTGGAAGCATGGCGGCTTATCCTGGTGCATTTCAAATTACTGAAGCTGCATACAGACCTTTTATTAGGGATATTCTAAAAGGTCTTGCCAAAAACGGATTTAAAAATATCATAATTTTAAACGGCCATGGTGGAGGGCAAACCAAAGTTTTACAAGAAGTCGCCGGAGAAATAGCAAACGAACTTGGAGTTAGAACTTTAGTGATCAATTGGTGGTCATTTGCTTCAGATGTGACTTTGGAGGTTTTCAAAGAAGATGGTGGCCATGCCGGTCTGAATGAAACCGCATACATCCAGGCCATCGACCCTACACTCGTACATAAAGAAAAGTATATTCCAGACATGACAACTGCCTACCCAGAGGCTGGAACTTGGTCTGCCACTCCTTTTCCTTCTTCTATTGGATTATATCAACCGGGACAAGGATATCCAAACTTTGATCAGGATCAGGCAGATGAATACTTCCAAAAAGTAAATGCAAAAGTCTCAGCCTTTATTAAGGAGGTCATCAAAAAGTGGGATATGGCTGGTTTGTAGTCTTCAGCATTCGGAATTCTAAATTGAATGGAATAAATTATAACTACTTTAATCAGTGTCTTTTTATGAAACAGTTTTTCCATGAAATCAACTCTCTTATTAGTTTTTCTGGTTCTAATTATCGCCCTTTTTGGTTGCAGTGAATCTAGAAAATCGCTCTTTGATGGGGAGACCCTGGCAGGTTGGGAAGGAGATACTGAGAATACCTGGCGAGTGGAAGATGGAATGATCGTGGGCGGTTCATTGGAAGAAACTGTCCCGAATAATGAGTTTCTGGTAACTGACCGAAACTATGAGAATTTCATTCTGACCCTAAAAATTAAGCTAACGGGCACAGAGGGATTTATCAATTCTGGAGTCCAATTTCACAGCAAAAGACTAAGCAATCCAGCCTATGAGATGGAAGGCTATCAAGCTGATTGGGGAAATGGCTATTGGGCAAGTTTGTATGATGAATCTCGGAGAAATGTAACTCTGATCGCTCCAGATTCAGCTCAGGTACTGTCTTGGATCAACATCAATGATTGGAACGACTATAAAGTACAGGCTGAAAATGGCCGAATCCAGCTTTTTATTAATGGTCATCAGACAGTTGATTATACAGAAGCAGACCAAACTATTCCCCAGTCAGGTTTAATAGGATTACAAATTCATGGTGGCGGAAAAGCTCAGGTAGCATTTAAGGATATTTTTATTGAAGAACTGCCTCAAAAAGAATAGATTAAAGGTTGATTCAGTATCTACAGATTACCAATCAACCCAAAAGCCATGATCAAAAACTGGATAGCATTCGTTTTTTGCCTTATGCTGTGCGCTAATTCTTTTCCTTCCTTCGCTTCAACAGTAATTCTCAGCGATCCTCCGAATGAAATTGAGTTCAAATTGCAAGCAACCATTCTTGGATATTTTGCTCCTGACGGAACTAGAAATCCTACGTTAAGAGCCAAAAAAGGCGATCAAATCACCATTACCATCACCAATGGGGAGATCATGACTCACGATGTAGCCATGGAAAAGCTAGGGATTAAAAGTTCCACCATTTTGGACAAAGGGGCGACCACAAGCATCACTTTCGTAGCTGTCAGTGATGACATCTACTATTGCTCTATCCCAGGTCACCGAGCGGCGGGTATGGTTGGAAAATTTGAATTGATTGAGGGTGATGAAGTCCATACCAAAATAGCCGGAATTACTCCAAAAAAGGATGGAAAACCGCTGAATCTAAACTTTGAAACCGGCACTCTCAAAGATTGGACAGCTTCAGGTGATGCTTTTGCAAATCCAATTTTCACTACTGATCCCTCTCCAGTGCATGGTGAGGAAGATAAGATAAACTTTGAGGGTAAAGATTTCCTAAGCAGTGGAGGAACTAAGAACTACAAATTGACTGGGACACTTACCTCAGTTCCATTTGAAGTAACTCAGCCATTTGCGAGCTTTTTGGTTTCTGGTGGTGCATTAGCTGATACGCGAGTTGAGTTGGTTTTATCAGAATCTGACCAAGTGATATTTACATCAACCGGGCAGGGTCGCGCGACACTACAGCCAGTGGTAGTAGATTTAAGTGAATACTTAGAAAAGCCAATTTTCATTCGCATCATCGATAACGAAACTGGCATTTCCCAAATCCCTTACATCTCTGATGATAAATGGGCACATATCAATTTTGACGATTTTGAGTTTTATGCTAGTCGCCCAAGTTTTCCAAACGAACTGAAGCAGGAAGATATAATTATCTTGCCTCCACTTGATCCAGTTTTAAATTCTGGTCTTTCAGGCATTGATGCTGCCAAAGCTATGACCCTTCCTGATGGTTTTAAAATCACACTCGCAGCAGCTGAGCCTGACATTATCCGACCGATTAGCTTTACCCTAGATCCAAAAGGAAGACTTTGGGTTGTGGAAGGTCACACCTACCCTACTCCGGCACCTGAAGGTGAAGGAAAAGATAGAATTTTGATTTTTGAAGATACTGATGGAGATGGCACCTTGGATTCCAGAAAAGTCTTTACCGAAGGGCTCAATTTGGTTAGCGGAATCGAAGTTGGGATGGGTGGAGTATGGCTGGGAGCGGCTCCTTACCTCCTATTTATTCCGGCAGATTTTGAAAGTGACAAACCTACCGGTCCTCCTGTGAAACTCCTAGATGGCTGGGGAACAGATGATACTCACGAAGTGCTGAACAATCTAAGATGGGGACCGGACGGCTGGCTTTACGGTACTCATGGGGTTTTCACCCATTCCAATGTGGGCAAACCAGGTTCCTCAGGTGCAGAACGCACAAAAATTAATGCAGGAGTTTGGCGCTACCATCCCACCAGACACGAGTTTGAAGTTTTTGCCGAAGGCAGCAGCAATCCTTGGGGCATTGACTTCAATAGCTATGGTCATCCATTCATTACGGTTTGTGTCATTCCTCATATGTATCATGTCATTCAAGGCGCACGCTACCAAAGACAAGCAGGCAAACACTTCAATCCATATACCTATGACGACATCAAGACCATCGCAGATCATGTTCATTGGGTTGGGAATCGAGGTCCGCATGCTGGCAATTTCCGTTCAGCATCCGCTGGAGGTGGACATGCCCACGCCGGGGCGATGATTTATTTGGGTGGGAATACCTGGCCGGAAAAGTATAGAAACAACATTTTCATGAACAACATAAATGGTTCTCGTCTGAATATTGATCAATTGAATAGATCGGGTTCAGGCTATGTGGCGACGCATCAAAATGACTTTATGGCCATGAACGATTCTTGGTCCCAATGGCTCAATTTCAAATATGGACCTGACGGATCTGTCTTTGCCATCGATTGGTACGATCAAAACCAATGTCACAGTCCCAATCCAGATGTGCATGATAAATCTCTTGGCAGGATTTTTAAGATTTCCCATGAAAAAGATCAATGGGTAAAAGTTGATTTGTCCAAGGAAAGCAGTGTGGCCCTTGCCAACTACCAAACACATCAAAATGAATGGTATGCAAGACAGGCTAGGACACTATTGCAAGAGCGTGGCGCTACCCCTGAAGCAAAAGCAGTTTTGAAAAACATCCTGGCAAATGCCCCTGAAACTTCGAATAGACTTCGTGCACTTTGGACCTTGCAGGTAACGAATAGTTTGGAAGACGCTGATCTGATGGAGTTGATGCAAGATGATGATGAATACCTCAGAAGCTGGGCGATACAACTTGCAGCTGAAGATAAAGCAGTGTCTGATGAGATGTTAACTCAATTTGCTAGGATGGCTGAAAGCGATCAATCAGCTTTGGTTAGACTTTATTTAGTGTCGGCCATGCTTCGATTGGAACCGGAAAAAAGTTGGGATGTCATGGAAGCCTTGGTAAAAAGAACAGAAGATCTGGAGGATCATAATATGCCGCTTATGCTTTGGTATGCTGTAGAACCTTTGGCTAGTTTGGACCCTGATAGAGCCTTGGCTTTGTGCCAAAAAGCTTCGAATCCAATGATACTAAAATACGCCGTACAGAAACTCGGAGAGCTAAACACCCCAGCAGCGATTGCAGCTTTGCAAAAACTTAAAAACTCTCTTGAAGAATCAAATTCCCATAGCAATCATGAATTGAACATGCAATTGTCTAAATTGAACTTAAGGCCTTAAAACCATCTTCCTAAAATCAAGAAATATGAAAAATGGATTTTTTAAAAGTATAGCGTTGGGATTCACTGGAGTTCTAGCTCTTTCAGTTGTCACAAGCCCAGCATTTTGTCAAAATTCGGCAGAGCCAGAATTTACCAAAACGGTGATCACCCGAGATTTTCTCTCAGAAGGAGTGGCCGTCGGAGATATGAATAAAGATGGTCAGCTGGATATAATTGCAGGATACTATTGGTTTGAAGCGCCTGATTGGACGCGACATGAAATTTCTCCCTCTAAAGTTTTTGACCCAAGAAAAGAATACAGCAATTCCTTCTTGAATCTAGGAATGGATGTAAATCTCGATGGTTGGGATGATGTAGTTATTATAGATTATCCGGGTACGCCTGCATATTGGTTTGAAAATCCAAAAACTGAAAGCAACAGCTGGAAAAAGCATATCATCGCAGACTCTGTCGGCATCTCAAATGAGTCACCTGCTTTTGTGGATGTTGATGGAGATGGGAGACTCGATATCCTGTGTGGTGACTATGCCAAAAGGCAAATTATCTGGCTCCAAGCTCCAACTACTCCTGGCACAACTGCGTGGAAGCGCTTTAATATTTCAGAAGAAAATGTCGCTGGAACTGACCGTTTTTCCCATGGCTTAGGGTATGGCGATATCAATGGAGATAAAATTGATGATGTTGTTTTGGTTGACGGTTGGTTTGAAGGCAAAGCCGATAAGAAATCCGGAGACTGGGTTTTTCACCCTGTTTTAATCAGTGAACCAGCTGCCCATATGCAAATACTAGACGTCAATGGAGATTTGGATAATGACGTGATTAGCTCATCTGCACACTCTCTGGGTATATGGTGGCACGAGTATATAAATGATTCAACATTCAAAACTCATCTCATGAGTAACATAACTGCTCAGACCCATTCAACGATAATGGCTGATCTGAACGGAAATGGAAATCTAGAAATGATCACTGGAAAGAGATACTTGGCGCACAATGGAAATGACGCGGGAGACGATGACACTCCCTACTTGGTCTATTTCGAATTCACCCCCATGTTTGGTCCATTTTTCCGTGAACACATCATCGATAATGATTCTGGTGCTGGTTTAAATATTGCTGTCGAAGACATGAATAAAGATGGCAAACCTGACATCGTGATTGCAAATAAGAACGGAGTCTTTCTTTTCCAGAACCAGATAAAGTGAAAAAAACTTCATCTCATATTTATAAGCTATAATAGCCTCTGGAATAACTTGGTAAATGAGTCCTTCTTTAACCACTAAACCTATCAAATGAGCCAAAATTCACTGGAACTGAGCCTCTATTGATTTTAACTCCCCTTTTATCATTGATCCTAATATATTTGAGGGTGCAAACCGCATAACCCGAAATAATAAACCTCTAAATATATTTTAGCATGTCTAAAATTTCAATACCAATAATTGCCCTTGTTTGTTCTTTTCTAGCTTTTGGATGCTCAAGTCCTGACACCAGAAAAACCGATTTGGAAGAGCTTACCAATTACTATCCACAGTTCCCTCTCGATACTGCAAATCATGGTGCAGATAGTACCGAATTGATCATGACCAATTTTGCTGGTCCGGATATAGTCCCTAGTCCAGCTGCTTTGTCAGTGTCGGCCGATGGAAAAGTATTCGTAGGTGTGGATATGATGGGTTCTTTAGGTAAAGAGCCTGGAAAAGGAGCAATAGTTCGTCTAGTTGACAGCGATAATGATGGAGAATTGGACTCCCATACTGAATTTGTCAAAGTAGACAATCCAAGAGGAATCATCTCAGTAAGAGACCAAGTCTTCGTTCTTCACACCCAGTTTTCCGAAGAAACAGGAAAAGCTGAAGGCATGAATTTGGTTGTTTTTGAGGATAAAGACAATGATGGCATAGCTGATGGTCCATCCAAATTGCTGATTGAAGGCATATCTTCACCGGAATCTCTACGCTCCCGTGGAACAGACCACTCAACAAATGGTATCCGAATGGGCATCGACGGATGGATTTATATCGCTGTGGGTGATTTCGGCTTCCACAATGCCACAGACAGAGATGGTACGCAAATGACTATGCTTGGTGGAGGAATAGTTCGCGTTAGACCTGATGGCACCGAAATGGAAGAATATATCCACGGAACAAGAAACATCTATGATGTGGCGATTGATCCATTTATGAATATCTATACCCGTGGTAATACAAATGATGGTGGAGGCTGGAACATCCGTTTCATCCACTACACCCAGTCCGGTGAATATGGTTACCCTAATTTTTTCAAAAATTTCACAGAAGAAATTATCCCAGCCTTGGTTGATTTAGGTGGAGGATCCGGTACTGGTAGTTATTTTATGGATGATGATCGCTGGCCTGCCAAATACAATCATGTGCCGATGATGGCCGATTGGGGCAGAAGCCAATTGTATATTCATAGAGTAACTATGGATGGAGCTGGATTTACACAGCAAAATGAGGAATTTATCAAATTGGCTCAAATTACAGACATTGACTTAGATGCTTCAGGCAGAATGTACTTGGCTGCCTGGAATGGAGCTGGATATTTTGGTAGTCCGGAAAAAGGGTACGTGGTACGCGTAGTGCCAAAAGATTGGACTTATGAAGCTGCACCAGATTTAAATACAGCTACACTGGATGAATTGACAGAATTACTTAAAGCAAATAATTCAGTTTCCCGTTTTCACGCACAACGTGAAATGCTAGCTAGATTTCCGGAGGAAGCTGGTGCTGCGGCGCTTTCTGTAGCAACTGATAAGACCTTACCGCTGGAATCAAGAGTAGCAGGGATTTACACTTACGCTCAAGCTACTTGCGAGAGTGGAAATGATGAGTTAGTGAAATTGAGCCAAGAGGAGAAAATTAGAGAATTCGCTTTAAGAGCCTTGGCAGATCGAAAAACTTGCCTTCAAGGTGTTCCGCTGGATCCATTTATTGAAGGTGTAACTGATCCAAACGATCGAGTAAAATCTGCAGCAATAGTTGCATTGGGAAGAATAGGAAACCCTGAAGCAGCTGAGGAACTATTGAAAGTAAAAGTACCCGCTTCATTCAAACAGCCTGAAAAAGGTACCGAAGGGCCACATGCTACTCCTAATTCTGCAATTATCCTCCCGCACGTAGCTGTAAAATCACTTGTGAAGCTGAATGCAGTAGATGCTACTGTGGATGCTATTGGAACTGATAATTCACAGATTGCCTTGTGGGCGCTACGCTTCATGCATGATCCTAAGGCCGTGGACGGATTGATTGAAGCTTACAGAGACACAGATGATATGGAGCTAAAAGCAGAGATTTTAGGCACACTTTCCAGATTGTACAAGAAAGAAGCTCCTTATGACGGTTCTTGGTGGTGGGGCACACGCCCAGACACGCATGGACCTTATTATAAAGCCATCACTTGGGAATCTTCTGATCAGATCAAAGACTTCTTGGTAGGTGAAAGAAATGCTCAGGAAGACCCTACAAAAAGACAATTCTTTGCAGATCTGAATGAGCGAAATAGAATGGATATTGAAGATTTAGGTGTAGGAGAATCAAACTTGGTGATTCAAGAAACCGAAGTTGATTTGGAAAAAATCAAAAGCAAAAAAGGTCAGGTTGGTGCTTCGTCCATCGAAGATGTAATGATCGCGGTTCAAGATCTTAAAGGCGATCCTGTCAAAGGAAAAACGCTTTTCACCAGCCAAGGATGTATCGCTTGCCATAGCATAGAGAAAGGTCAGCCACTGAAAGGTCCTTTTATGGGGCAGATCGGCTCTATCATGAATCGTTCTCAGATCACTGAATCTATTCTTAAGCCAAACGCATCTATTTCCCAAGGCTTCGCTTCTGTACTTATTGACACCAATGACGACAAATCCTACATGGGTTTTGTGACTGCAGAGACAGCGGATGAGGTAGTAATTCAAGATATCACTGGTACAGCAACAAAACTTGACAAAAGCACTATCAAAACTCGTAAAGTAATGGAAACTTCCATGATGCCTCCAGGTCTTGCAAATGCACTTTCCTATGAGGAATTAGCTTCTTTAGTGACCTACTTACAAGCTCAGAAGTAAGTAAAGAACCCTGGTCTGTGTCTTGCAGACCGCAGGACAATTGCAAGCTTAATTGAGCATCAAAACACCTTGAGATTTTAAAAATCCAAGGTGTTTTTTTTATCACAAGATTTCAAAGCGGATCAAAAACGAATCATTAACTTTCTGTGAATTCTTACTAAAGGGACTATTCATATTCCTTGATTCTTTACTTTTAAGCAGCAAGTTTAAATCCTGAAATTAAAACAAGATGAAATCCATTCTATTCACACTACTTACTTTTTTGATGCTGAGCTCCATTTCATTCGCCCAGAAATCCTTCCATAAGAATATGGTTATCGCTCACCGAGGTGCCTGGAAAGCACAAGCCCATCCGCAAAACTCAATTGCATCACTTAAAGAAGCTGTGAAATTGGGTTGCGAAGGTTCTGAGTTTGATGTGTGGATGACTGCGGACGGAATTTTGGTCGTGAATCACGATTCGGATTTCGAAGGAATGGAAATCGAAACTTCCACTTATGAAGAGCTTTTGACCAAAAGACACTCGAATGGCGAGAAGCTTTCTACCGTAGAAGAATACCTAAAAGCTGGCAAAAAACAGAAAGGCACCAAGTTGATTTTCGAAATCAAACCTTCCAAAATCTCAGTAGAGCGAAGTAAAAAAATAGCAGAAAAATCTGTTCTAGCCGTGAAGAAAATGAAAGCTGAAAAATGGGTTGACTACATCACATTCAGCTATGAAGGCGGATTGAAAGTAATTGAAATGGACCCAAATGCAAATGTCGCGTACTTGAATGGTGACAAAACTCCAGCAGAATTGAAAGAAGCAGGCTTTTTTGGGTTGGACTATAATATCAATCTGCTGAAGAAGAATCCCCAATGGATCAAAGAGGCGCAAGATCTAGGACTAACCGTTAATGCTTGGACTGTGAATTCAGCGGAAGATTTGATTTGGTTTCTAGATCAAAACCCGGATTTCATTACTACGGATGAACCTGAGTTACTTTTCAGAATCATCAAGGATAGAGAGTAGAATTACCTAAAGTCAATTTTGATCAGAGATCACATTCCAGTACTTTTCTGTCAAACTTGAACTCTATGAATCAGTCCAATCACCTCAAAGTCGCTCTAGCGCAGATTTCCCCGATATGGCTAAACAAATCTGCAACTCTGGAAAAAGTAAAAACTTCGATAATAAAGGCAGCTGCACAAGGTTGTGAATTGGTTGTCTTCGGAGAAGGTCTTGTACCAGGATATCCTTTTTGGCTTTCCCTTACTAATGGTGCTGCTTGGGACAATAAAATTCAAAAGGAAATTCATGCCCATTACTTAAGGAATGCCGTGCAGATTGAAAAAGGAGACCTTTTGGAGATTCAAGAGTTGGCTAAAAGTTTGAAAATCGCCATTTATCTCGGCATCATCGAGCGGCCAATCGACCGAGGAGGCCATAGTATTTATTGCTCCTTAGTATATATCGATGCGGAGGGAGGAATTAAATCAGTACATCGCAAACTGCAGCCTACTTACGAAGAAAGACTCACTTGGGCTCCAGGTGATGGTCATGGATTGCAGGTTCATCCGTTAAAAGAGTTTACCCTTGGTGGATTGAACTGTTGGGAAAACTGGATGCCTTTGGCGAGAACTGCTTTGTATGGTATGGGAGAAAATCTGCATATAGCAGTTTGGCCAGGATCTGTCAGAAATACAGAAAACATCACCAGGATGATTGCCCAGGAAAGTAGGTCTTTTGTTATTTCCGTATCCAGTTTGATGAATAAAGAAGACTTTCCAGATGACACGCCTCATCTAGATTTAATCCGTGAAAATGCACCAGAAGTCTTGGCAGATGGAGGTTCTTGCATTGCTGGGCCGGATGGCAAATGGATCTTAGAACCGGTGGTAAATACGGAAGGTTTATTAATTGAGACACTGGATTTTAATCGGGTTCTGGAGGAGCGCCAAAACTTCGATGCAGTTGGACATTATTCTCGACCAGATGTGCTGCAGCTGAATGTGAATCGGGAGAGGCAGAGTAGTGTTAAATATAATTAAACTACTTACTGCAGATTTTTTTAAATACTATTTTTCTATAATAGGTTTTATTATTTTAATAGTAAGCCATACTTTTTATTTAGACAAAATATATATGCTTAAAAAACTAATACCACATTATTTTACTTTCACCTCTTTTATATATGAATATAGAAAAAAATTGAGATTAAAGGAACTATATTGTTTTAACATTTGTATTTAAAGTAGAATGGCGATATTATTTATCCGCCACTTGAAATAAAATAATAATTAACTAGAACTAAATTAAGAAGGGATAATATTATGAGTACACAGAATTTTATGAGTATTTTAACTAGAAAAAAACAGATAATTAAACCAATAACATTAACATTATCAATGCTTTTCGCTCTTGTAATGTTTTCAGCGCAAGCTCAGGACTACTTATTAACTAGCAGCGAGATAGAAATATTACAAGATCAAGACATGGAGTACATGAAGCAAATCCATGAAATCACCAAGGATTACCCAGCATTTTCTTATAACTACACTATTGAAGATGGTGAAGTAAAAGATGTCACGGTAACAGGCATTGACAATTTCAATGATAAAAAAAGACTTGAAGTTGTATTGTTTGATTTGAAGAGCAATAAAAACATGCTGAAAAATCAACCAAACAGAGTAGGTGTTTTCTACTCAGTTGATCAACCTGCTAAATACAATGGTGATTTAACCGAAGATTTATTGAGTAATTTGAAGTACCCTTCAGAAGCAAAAGATTGGGGTTTGGAAGGAACTATATACGTTAAATTTGTAGTCGAAGATGATGGAGAAATCAATTTTGCGAGTACGTCGAGTAATGTAGACACTTCAGTTGATATGTATTTAGATGATCTTCAAGAACAAGCCGTTTCTGCTGTTAAAGCTACATCCGGCAATTGGACACCTGCTAAAGTTGAAGGTGTTGAAGTTTCATCTCTGGAAATTGTTCCAGTTACGTTTGACTTTAAGAAAAACCCTACTCTTCCTGCTTTGATTAGATAAGAGTACAATTAATTAAAATCAGTTATAAGATCACTTAATAATGTTTCTAACTGATGATTTAAGAACCGGATGGATTATTCATCCGGTTTTTTTGTGTAACTGAAAAAAGCTAATTAATGAGAACAGCCACAGACTGTCAGAATAATTAGAACTGAAATGGACTAGATAAATCAAGCTGCCTTCTTACCGCGGTTAATCAAGATCAATTAACCTGTTAAAAAAACTCTATACAAATCACAAAATTTCGTCATCAAAACTGGCTGAGTGTAATTTAGTACCACTCCTTAAAATTAGATAACCTCCAGCAATTCCTAACGCTATTCGAAGAGCCATATTTCCTTTGGTTACTGCGAGTGACAACACATAAGTACCAGCAACTAAAGAGGTCAAACCCTCCGAATAGTTGGTAATCTTTTTTAGGCCATACATAAGTCTTTGTTTTTCGTTATTCATAGTGTTATGCAATAAAGTACTGTAAAACAGTCACAAAACAAATGCTAAAGCCTTAAAGTTGCACTAGGATTATTTTGCAAGAAGTATCAATGAGATTTTATTCCCAACGAACGGCGTCTTCATTTGCCTCATTGCGCGTTTTTTTCAATACAAACATACATACTTAGCTCCCACTTTGCCCCTTTGTTCTTACCATCAGAAGGACTATCTCCTTACAGGTGTCTAGCATAAGTCATAATTAATAAGCTATTTGGGGAAATAAATCCCAGATGCTCAACCTGTAAAAGAACTTCCTACGAGTCCTGTCAGGAGTATACTTTGGGCAAGTACTCTTAGAGACAATTGAATCTGGTCGCTCTCAAAAAGATGTTAACAAGCCACTTAATTTCCAGATAGGTAAGCTTTTCCCTAGATGTGACGGGAATTGAATCTATTTTTGACGTATGAACAGCATGACTGTGGACAGAACCATTTCCATCCGGGGACTTTTTAGGATCAGCAGACCTATCAATCTGCTGATGGTGGGATTCGCACAGTTTATGACCGCCTATTTTTTAGTTAAAACCACTGATTCTGGAATTCCCGTACTTCAGGATTACAAACTGTATTTGATCATAATTTCCACCCTATTGATCACTGCGGCTGGCTACATGATCAACGATTATTACGATGTCAAGATCGACTATGTCAATCGACCCGGCAATGTGGTGGTTGGCAAGGGAATCAAGCGCCGGGTGGTCATCATGCTACATACCATCTTAAACTTCAGCGCAATCGGACTTGGCTATCTTGTCAGTCCTAAGATTGCCTTGATCAATTTTGTCGCAGCTTTTCTCCTGTGGTTTTACAGCAATCAACTGAAAAGAGAGCCCTTAATAGGAAATGTAAGCGTTGCATTTCTAACCGCACTTTCCATTTATATTTTGGCAATTCATTATCAGAAAGCAGAATTACTGGTATTGACTTTTGCCATTTTCGCATTCTTTCTAAACCTTATCCGGGAAATCATAAAAGATATAGAAGACCGGCCAGGAGATAGGAAACACGGTTGCCGCACGCTACCAATCGTCCTAGGCTTCCGCAAAACCAAAGCTATTATATTCCTGATTGCGGCAATTTTTATCTGCGCTATATTGATAGTGATGTTCAAACTAGACCGCCAGATAATCTTCGCCTATTTCGGCGGTTTAGGATTCTTTTTCATGTATTTCATGTACAGAATCTATGTGGCTGATCGCAAAGACCATTTCACCCAACTGAGCACCATGGCTAAGATTTTGATGCTGATAGGAACGCTGAGCATGAGCTTTTTGTAACACACTTCAATATTCGAAATTCAGCATTCAGGTTTCATCGTTGATTATTCCTTACGAGTGTATAATAAAGAGTAACACGATTTGAAATAGTCTTTCTTTCGAAACTGTAAGACTCTCCATACAGGATATAATCATTGCTTATTGATGAAAAATTATGATTTCTGGTAAAAGCAAGACCCATTCTCCAATACTCTAATGAGAATCCATATAGATAATTAGTATGGTATTTCTTAGGGATCGTTTCCACTGCGTTCAAAGCATCCACAATTTCCTGGGTCCAATCAATGCCATCAGGGATTTCGTCGAAATGAGGGCTGGAGGAAAAACTAAAAACCGGTACTATTCCCGCGATCAAATTAAATTTCAAAAGATTAATGTCAAATAAATTCAACGATCCACCAATTGGAAATTCAAAGTTATTACTCCTTAAGGAAGTCACCTTTTTAGAGTCAATAGGCACTCCTTCAATTGGAGTGGTCACAAATATAGAAGCATAAGATTTATAATATTGTGCGCCAATAGTTCCTTTAAATCTGCTTCCACAAGAATGTGCATATTGAACATACAGCATCAATCTAGGTTCTTCTGCCCTCAGATTTCCTTCATACACCGACAAAGTATCTATCTCAATCAAGGAATTATTAAACTTTTCTTCACCTGAGACTATACCCATTCCCACCTTAAACTCTTGGCTCCAAGTCACTATTGGACTGAATAATAAACAGATAAATATTAATTGAGGTCTGTAGTTCATAAAAATAAAAAGACAATAAAACAGATTTTCATTTTCGCACATTATGTCATGCGCTAATTAAAAGTCAATATGGCAAGACGGTATTATAAACGTAAGAATTAAATTTAAAAAAAGATATATTCTATTATTTCAGATTTTGAAATATCCTATTTCTGGGTTTTCCATCCGAATTTTAGTGTTATATGATGAAAACAAAATACAACCTTAGTTCATCTCCTCTCAATCCCTTTTCAGATGAGTGAACAGGGCCGTAAATCGTAATTCCAAAATCATAAGTCGTAAATCTTCCTTATTTTCACCCAAATTTTTCAATCATGCTAGATAGCAAATTACTTGTAATCAAGATCGGGTCAAATGTGCTCACTCAGGAAAATGGACTTCCTGATTTGGAGCGTATGGAAGAGTTGGTTGCGCAGATCCAAGAGTTGACTGCTCTAGGAAAGAAAGTTGTCCTCGTCAGCTCAGGTGCAGTGGCTTTTGGGAGACAGACAATTCCCTTACCGGAGAAACTCAACCCGGTTTTCAAAAAACAAATCTGGGCCTCCACGGGTCAAATCCGCCTGATCAATCAATACCAGAATTTCTTCGAAAAACATAAGCAGCCTGTTGCCCAAATCTTGGTAACAAAAGAAGATTTTCGAGACAGAAAGCATTTCTTGAATATGAAAAACTGCGTTCAGGCGTTGCTTTCGCAGGGCATCTTACCAATCATCAATGAGAACGACACAGTTACAATTACAGAACTGATGTTCACCGATAACGATGAACTGGCAAGCTTGACCGCTGCGATGATCAATGCGGACACCATGATGCTGCTTACAAATGTAGATGGGATTTTCACTGGAAATCCGTCTGACCCGGATTCCGAACTCATCGAGAAAGTAGCATCCAAAATGCCAGAAGTTTCCAAATACATCTCTGCTTCCAAGTCCTCTTTCGGTCGTGGTGGGATGCTGACTAAATATGCCATGGCAAAGAAATCTGCTGATTTAGGCATACAGGTGGTCATTGCCAATGGAAAGCGGGAAAACGTCTTGGGGGAATTTGCAGATAAGACATTGAGATGCACTTGGTTTGAACCACAGAAAGCTAAGCACGGTGCGAAGAAATGGCTGGCTCACGGGGAACATTACTACGTAGGAGAAATCACCATTAATGAAGGTGCAAAAAGCTCACTGACAGCTGAGGTGATCCGTAGTCTTTTGCCAATTGGAATTATTAAACTCGAAGGAGAGTTTTCCAAAGGAGACATACTTCTGATAAGAGACGAAACTGGCCATAAAATCGGCTTGGGTCGAGCAGAGTATTCCTCTAAAGTAGCCAATGAACGTGTAGGCCAAAAGAACCAAAAAGCTTTAATCCATTACGATTACCTCTATATTTTCGATCATGACTGAGTACCAAGATATATTTGAAGGAGTAAAACAAGGGTCTAGAAAACTGACTGGACTTAGCAATGAAAAAGTAAATCAGGTCCTGCATAACCTAGCAATTCTGGCTGTTGAAAACACAGATTTCTTATTGGAAGAAAACCAAAAAGACCTGGACCGCATGGAGCCAACAAACCCTATGTACGATAGGTTGTTGCTGACTGAAGAGCGCATTCAGAATATCGCCGGAGAAATTATTCAGGTGAGTGCCTTGCCAAGTCCTCTTCATCATGTCTTGGAAAGTAAAACCCTTGAAAACGGACTTTCCTTAGAGAAAACCACCGTGCCGCTTGGTGTGATTGGGATAATCTATGAAGCTAGGCCAAATGTCACTTTTGATGTGTTTACGCTTGCCTTAAAATCTGGAAATGGTCTCGTACTGAAAGGCGGCTCTGATGCCGACTTTTCTAATCGTGCGATCATGAGTTTGATTCATCAGGTTTTGGAAGTCAATGAGCTTCCAACTTCTGCTTTCCAACTTTTACCTGCAGATCGAGCTGCGACAAAAGCACTTTTAGAAGCTGTAGGTTTTGTGGATGTGATTATCCCACGTGGCTCGCAAGGATTGATTAATTTTGTTAGAGAAAATGCAAAGGTCCCTGTGATAGAAACTGGAGCTGGTATTGTGCATACTTATGTCGATGAATCCGCAGATTTGGCGAAAGCCAAGGAAATTGCCTTCAATGCTAAAACCCGTAGACCCAGCGTCTGCAACTCGCTCGACTGTCTCATAATTCATGAAGCCCACTTACCAGTTTTAAATGACTTGATTCAGCCTATGCTGAAAAGTAAGGTTCAGGTTTTTGCAGATGAAAAAGCATTTGCTGCGTTGAATGCAAATGAGTTAATATCAAGAGCTGATGAATCACACTTTGGAACAGAATTTCTCGGACTGAAAATGTCCATCAAGACTGTAGCTAATCTTGATGAAGCACTAGATCATATCGCAGCTTATTCTTCTAAACATTCTGAAGCGATTGTCGCAGAAAATCAAGAAACTATTGATCGCTTTTTGCTCGAAGTTGATGCAGCAGCAGTTTACGCAAATGCCTCCACAGCTTTCACCGACGGTGCTCAATTCGGTTTGGGAGCTGAAATAGGAATAAGCACCCAAAAACTCCATGCACGAGGACCAATGGCACTGAAAGAACTTTGCAGCTATAAGTGGATCGTGAGAGGAAATGGACAGGTTAGACAATAGTTTTCAGTTTTCAGTGATCAGCTTGCAGAGTTAGTCACTCTGAGTAAAGTTGACGTGCCAACCCAAATTTTGCTTCTCCGTTTGCCCTCAGGATAGACTTTGAACACTAAACTCCATCTTTAAAAACAGGTTGCCTCTTCGCGCCATTGCGGGAGATTTACCTTAATTTCGCAGTAACCCATCAAAACAACAATACATTGAAACGCCTCGCAATCTTAGCTTCTGGATCTGGCAGCAATGCCGAAAAGATCATGGAGCATTTTCAGAATTCCGAAATAGCAGAAATCGCATTAGTTGCCTCCAACAAGGCTGATGCATTTGTACTGGAGCGAGCCAAGAAGTTTGATGTTCCCACGTTTACTTTTTCGCGAAAGGAAATGGATGCAGGCCTTTTGCTGGAGAAACTAAAAGAAGAAAACATTGATTGGGTGATTCTGGCTGGCTTTTTACTGAAAATCCCAATAGAACTCACCAAAGCTTTTCCAGACCGGATGGTAAATATTCACCCTGCGCTTTTGCCAAAATATGGAGGAAAAGGGATGTATGGAAGCTTCGTGCATGAAGCTGTAAAAGCTGCCGGTGAAACCGAAACGGGCATCACCATTCACTTGGTCAATGAAAATTATGATGAAGGGAGGATTGTATTTCAAGCCTCTACCCCACTGACTTCAGAAGACACCCCTGATTCTATCGCCGAAAAAGTCCATGCACTAGAGCACAAGCATTTTCCGGAAGTGATTGAAGGACTTTTGTAACTTGATTATATCAATATCCATTCTCCTTTTTTTTAAAAGTAAGCAAGCCAATTTGTTTAAAAATCTAACCTAGCAGAACTGTACCGAAAACTATTCGTTTGGACATGTAATCCCCCTTGCAGATAGCTTCGTTACTTATTCAAAGCAAATGTGAGGCTTCAGTTTACTTTCTCACATTTGTAAAATATCACTCCTAAATACTCCTCATGAAATATCACTTTTCTCTAGGCCAAATTATCGGATTTATCCTAGTGTCGATACTTAGCTTTTCTTCCATAAACGATTCAAAGGCACAGGGAATCACGATTCCAAGTAACACGGAAATTAATTCCGGCATAAAGGAAGCATTGGAAAAAGCTACCGGAATAAGTGCCGAGCGCTTGGGTGCCAAAGATGGATACCTAGGAAATCTAGACGTGAAAATCCTTTTCCCGGAAGAAGCTAAAAACATTGAAAAAACCCTCCGCTCTCTTGGACTGGACAGCATGGTAGATCAGGTGATCACCAGTGTGAACCGTGCTGCGGAAGATGCTGCTTTAGAAGCAAAACCCATCTTTACTGATGCGATCAAGCAAATGAGCATTGCAGATGTGAAAACCATTCTTTTAGGCGAAGAAAATGCGGCTACTAGTTATTTCAACACCACTACTTCCCCTGCGCTCACAGAGAAATTCTCCCCTATCATAGACAGCAGTCTGAAAAAAACTGACGCGACGAAATACTGGCAAGATGTAATGACCAGGTACAACAAAGTCCCTTTTGTGAAAAAAGTAGATACCGATCTCACCGCCTATGTGACCAAAAAAGCGATCGACGGCTTATTTGTAGAAATAGCTAAGGAGGAGTTGAAAATCCGGGAAAACATTTCGGCCAGATCCTCTCCATTGCTCGAAAAAGTCTTTGGTTTTGCTAAGCAAGCTGGAAAGTAATAACATACAAACCTGGAGAGGCAAACTTAGAATGTAATTGCGAAGTCTGGTTCACCTTAACCAGCTTTGCTTCAGTTGTTTTCGTATCACTTTAAAGTAATCTCTTTTCGGAATATCAAAAAGAAATTGCCGCATTCCTGCAATGTTTGCAAAAAGGAAATCATTAATAGTAAACTTTTGCTGAGCGAAGTCGAAGCCTCATCTGACTTGCATCCACTTTTTACTTTCCCGGTCCACAAAAGTGATTGGAACAAACTTATCCGTAGGTGCTCCGATAAAGTAAACCGTCCAGTTAGGATCATGCTTCGCTAGCATTTCGGAGATGCAATCTGCTCGATGCGAAGTGGGATTCTTGCAATCATCCCAGTAGAACAACTCTACTTTATAGTGAAGTGACTTCACCTCATTATTGATGATCACCTGGATGTCAATGTTTTGTTTTCCAGGTAGGTTTGGGATTGGAATAGCGATGTGACTCATGGGTTTGTGTGCTTTGGGTAAGGATTAATTCATGCAATGGTGATAAAGTGGAAGTTGCAAAGTTGGAGATTTCTAAAATTGAAAGGTTTTGAAGCTCGTATGGTAATCTTGACTTTTGATTCTTGCTTCTGGATACTAGCTACTTTCATCTTCTCTATTCCTCCACATCCCATGCCATCTAAAAACCCTCAAAACGGATCTGATTGGCATTAACCAGTCATATTAAAGGTAAATCAGCGAACAATTTTGCCCGTACTTGGACAAAGTGCTTTGAGCGCTAGTATATTGTACCATCAAAACCAAACCTCAAAGTAGTATGAGCAGCACCAGTCATCACGATGATAAAATAGCAAAAATGACCTTCTCTTCTGTCTACCCACATTATCTCACCAAGGTAGAGCGCAAAGGAAGGACGAGAGAAGAATTGCATGAGGTGATCACCTGGCTAACCGGCTTTGATGAAGAAGGAATACAGCAGCAGATCGATGCAAAATCAAGTTTTGAGCAATTCTTTGCAGAGGCAGAATTAAACCCCAACGCTAGCCAAATTACCGGCTCCATCTGTGGCTATAAGGTGCAGGAAATAGAAAACCCACTCACCCAGAAAGTACGCTATTTGGATAAAATCGTAGATGAGTTAGCTAAAGGGCGTAAAATGGAAAAGATACTGAGGCAGGGCTAAGAGTTTACTATTTGTATGAAAGTACGGGTTGAGCGAAGTTTATAAGGTAGCTAGGTTTTAAAGAGTTACTCTGAGCAAAGTTGAAGGGGTTTCATAGTCATAGCTGCCTCATCTTGGTTCTTGATTCTAGGCTCCACTATCTTGATACTTATGTCTTGCTACTTGCTACTCTATTCACTTTTCAAACTCTTCACCGGATTCATTCTTGCTGCTCGAAAGGCTTCGATTCCCACAGTCAGCATCGCGACCCCTATTCCCAAAACTGCCGTGAGAGCAAAGAACCACCATTGAATTTCGATCTGATAAGCGAATTCCCTTAACCAGATCTGTACCCCGAAATAACTAACAGGAAAAGCGATCAGAATGGCAATCAAAACCATCTTAATAAAATCCACAGACAGCAACTTCACAATCCCAAATATGGATGCGCCTATCACCTTACGGACTCCTATTTCCTTCACTCTGGATTCCGTATTGAAAGCAGCTAGTCCAAATAGTCCTATGCAAGAAACAAAGATGGAAAGCACTGCTCCTACAGTCACCATTTCCTTCCATTTTGCCTCACTTTCGTAGCGTTTAAAATTATTGAGATCTTCAAAGCTGTAATCAAAAGGCATGTATGGAACGTGCTTTCTGAAAACTTCCTCAATACCTTTTAAGGTCTCACCCGTATAAGTCGGATTCAACTTTAGGAAAAAAGACTGAAGCCTGTAGTCTGGATCTTGAGTAAGTACAAGAGGTGCAATTTTCTCCCTTAGCGAGGCGTAATGATAGTCTTTAATCACACCCACTATGGTCATTTTCTTATTCTTCCATTCGAAATTAACCTCCTTCCCTACTGCTTCATTCCATCCCATTTCCTGTAGGAAAGCCTCATTCACTATGATAGATTCCGTAGGATCTGAAGGGAAATCTGAAGAAAAATTTCTCCCCTCCACCACAGGTATTTCCATAGTGGACAAAAACTTTTCGTCCACACCTATATACCCAAAATTAACTGATTCCTCACCTATTTTAGCTCCTGTACCATTATAATTACCATTGAAAATGCCTACGGATTCTATTCCCGGCAAGGCTTCAAATTCCTGTTGAATGACTTTCAGGTCAGTTTTCACACCTCTGAAACCATTGAGGCGCACAAGATTTTGGTCATTGTAGCCTAAGTCAACTGTAGTGAGGTAATTGAACTGGGAGAAAATCACGATGGTACCCACCACCAGGCAAATCGACAAAGTAAACTGAAAGACTACCAACCCCTTACTGATGAAGCTTTGCCGTACCAGTTTCCCCCTTTGATACAGGCTTTTTGAAGGACTAAACCCAGATAGAACTACCGCTGGATAAAAACCTGCAATCAGCGCAGTAGCCAAAAAAAGAGCAGTAAACAAGCCTATTAACTTGATATTCAACAAATAAGAAAAAGCCAGGTGTTTATTGGAAAGTTCATTGAAAGTCGGTAAGACTAGCTGCGTCAGTATAAATGCCAAAAGAAAAGCAATAAATGTGAGAAAGAAAGACTCGGTCAAAAATTGGGATATCAATTGCTTACGCTTGCCGCCCACGACTTTCCTGATTCCAACTTCTTTGGCACGCTTGAGCGATCTCGCCACGGCAAGATTGATGAAATTGATACAGGCAATTGCCAAGATGAACAGACCGATTGCTCCCAATATGTAAGAATAGATCGGGTTACTGCCATAGGTCAGTCCGTTACGATGCCCTGCTAAGTTGGCATCGAGATGAATATCCAAAAAGGGCTGAAGGCCAAAACTCACTTGCTGTCCCTCCCCAGGAGCATCCCCTTCCGTTGTATTGGCAGCGAAAACCCGATCCATTTTCGCACCTAGTTCATGATAGTCCGCCCGGTGATCGAGTAAAACAAACGTATTCATATAAAATCCCATCCAAGCGGAATCCGTCCAGCCTTTTGATTCCTGGAATTGAAAGGATATAATGCTGTCAAACTGAATGGAGGAGTTTTGGGGAATGGATTTGGCTACTCCGGATACGGTAAAAGGCTCAAAATCATCTCCCAATTTGATCTCTATAACTTTACCAATCACGTCCATCGTACCAAAATAAGATTCAGCCATATCTTCCGTCAGCACGATCGATCCGATATCAGACAGCACTCTATCTGCATCCCCGATTAACAAGGGAAAACTGAAGACCTTGAAAAAGCCAGGATCAGCAAAAAGCACCTGAGAGGAAAGCAATTCCCCATCCTTTCTGAAGACAGTCTCCTGAGACTGTGTCCGGATGGCTTCTCTGATTTCGGGGATCTCCATCTTGAAACTTGGTCCGTGGATAGCATTGGTACTGGCAATGGTTGAGGTATCCTGGTCCGAGGCAAAGGTCACCTTGATTCGGTAGAGGTCAGCTCCCTGCTCCTGAAATCGATCAAAACTTGCTTCATCCGTGATATACAGTAGAATTAGCATACAGCAAGTCAGTCCTAATGCCAATCCTCCTACATTTATCAAAGAAAAGACCTTGCTTCTAAGCAAGTTTCTCCAGGCGATTTTCAGGTAGTTTTTCCACATTTGTTTTAAGATTGAAAGATTGGAAAATTAAAATATTGGAAGATTAGGAGTTCAGACAGTTTTAAGGTGTCATCCTGAACAAAGTAGAAAGTTGTAAAGTGTTTCAGACTGAGCGAAGCAGAAGTCTTGATTCTTGGTTCTAGACTTTTGACTCTTGGCTCTAATCTTGGTTCTAGACTCTTGCTCCTTATGTCTTGATACTATCTAATTGCTACTATAATCACTCGCTCTTCAGCGTCCTTGCCGGATTCGTCAGCGCTGCTTTGATCGATTGGAAGCCTACCGTAAACAATGCGATAAGCATCGTGACCGTACCTGTGGCGACAAAAACCCACCATTCAATTCCCACACTGTATTGATAATCCTGGAGCCATTGATCCATAATATACCAAGCAATAGGAACAGAAAGCAGAAAGGCAATCCCGACAAGCTTTAGGAAATCCTTAGAAAGCAATAGAGATATACTGCCCACACTCGCTCCTAAGACTTTTCTTACTCCTATTTCTTTCAGACGGTTGGCCGTCATGTAAGTAGAAAGTCCAAATAGACCCAAACAGGAAATAACTATAGTCAGAATGGTAAAGACTAAGGAAAGCTTCGCCGTTCTAGCGGTATCATCAAATTTCCTAGCATATTGCTCATCGGCAAATTGGTATTCAAATGGAAAATTTGGATTGAACTCTTCAAATACACCCTGAACTTTCGCTAGATTATCAGCGACAGGCTGATCGGGATTGAGACGGATATGCAGCGAAGTGAACCAGGAAGATGGCCCAAATACCATCAAAGGATTCACAGGATCATAAGGGGATTCAAAAATAAAATCCTCAATAATCCCTACGACGGTATAGTTATCTTCTCCATCTGAGACTATTTGACCTACAGGATTTTCCAATCCCATTTTTCTTACCGCTGTTTCATTCAATAAAATTGCAGTAGAATCACTAGCGAATTCATAAATATCTATATCCCTACCTTCTACTAACTTGGTCCCCATTACTTTCATGAAATCAGCATCTGCACTAAACCGTATGAAATCAAGCTTCTCATCTTCAGGCGTGCTTCCTTCCCACGAGTATCCCCAGCCATCGCTGTAGCGCTGGGTAATCGGACTCATCGATTTCGTGACTGCAAGACTGGAGCCACTAGAAAGAAGGGCTTGTTTGATTGCTCCATAATGCTTCTCTATATCACCTTGCATGGAGATGTAGATGAGATTGTCCTGGTTATAACCCAACTCACGGTTTTGAGCATGACTTATTTGACGCTGGATGATAATCGTAGAGACGATTAGAATAATAGCAAAGCTAAACTGGATCACGACCAGTATTTTTCTTGGATTCACCGCCGAGGCAGCAGAACGAAAAGTTCCTTTCAGCACATTCACTGGACTAAAAGACGATAGAAAAAATGCAGGATAACTGCCAGCCAAAAGCCCAGTAAGCAATATAAAGCTGATCAACTGAAGCCAGAAAATCATATTGCTGTATGGAAGAAATAGCTGCTTGCCAATCAGGGTATTAAAGGAAGGAAGTGCCAGCTCTACCAAGAGAATTGCCAGAACACCTGCAATCAACGCTATCAGCGTGCTTTCTCCGATGAACTGTGCGATAAGAGAAGTTTTTCTGGCACCGACCACTTTTCTCAACCCTACTTCCTTGGCTCTCTTTTCACTTCTAGCCGTGCTCAAATTCATAAAGTTGATACAGGCAATGACCAGAATAAACAATGCGATAAAGCCAAACATGCGAACAGTTACAATCCTACCCCCTACGAGCTTGCCATTTTCGCTTTTTCCATATAGATGTATCTGTGAAAGCGGGTAGCTAAACACATCTGCGGTGTTCTCCCCGTTGGTATGTTCCTTGGTGATATTTATGACCTTCTCGTTGAATGCCTCATGGGAAGCATTTTCTGTGAGCAACACATAGTTTTCGACGGAATTATTTCCCCACCATTCATCATCCCAGCCAAGTTTTTTCATGTAGGCCCAAGACAGAAAGTAGTCCGACTGAAAGCGGGTATTGTTTGGTAAATTCTCCAGCACTCCTGTTACGGTGAAAATATCCGTACTATCGATCTTGACCGTTTGCCCCACCGCCATCTCAGTACCAAACAGTTTTTTGGCAAAATCTTCCGTGACCACCATGTTATACGGGTCTTCCAAAGCAGTAGAACTATTGCCTTGCAGCATAGGGAAATCAAAAACCTCCAAAAACTCAGGATCGATAAAAGAACCTGATTCGTTCATTTTTTTATCTCCAACAGTAAATAGGAAATTGGCAAAATTGATCCGAACTGCATGCTCTACTTCAGGATAATCCTTCGCTAAGGTTGGACCCATTATTTTGGGAGTCGTTCCCCATGCCCATAGTTCACCGCTAAATGTATCTCTGTTATACATTCGATAGATTCGGTCTGATTTGGGATGCTCCCGATCCATGCTAACCTCATTTTGGATCCATAGCAAAATCAGAATAGCAGACGCCATCCCAATACCCAATCCTCCGATATTGATGAAAGCATAACCTTTACTTCTAAGGATATTTCTCCAGGCGATTTTAAAGTAGTTTTTGAGCATTTTTTAGGAGGATTGGAAAATTTTAAAAATTGAAGATTGGAAGATTTTGGGTTTAGAAGTTTAAGGTTGGAAGGAGGGAAAGTATTCCTAGTCTTAGTTTATCCTTCTTATTGTCCTAATATATAATGTCTCATGTCTTGACTCTTGATACTTGTGTCTTGATACTAGCTACTTAATCTACTTTTGTGCCACTAAAAAATTACTCTAGATCGCTCAAAAAGGGCTTTTTGTTGATTTTATGATTTTAAAGCACGGACAGTTTTGTCCGCTGGTGGGCAAATGTACCAATGAGGAAAGTGGCGAGGTTTTAAGGTTGTAAAAAACCCTTAGCCTCAGGTTACCCTGATTCTCCTCTTTATTTCTAAAATCTGAGGTCTTGAATCTTGGTCCTTTGTTCTAGAACTTTTGCTACTTGATGCTTCTTACTCAAACAATCTCTTCAACTTCCTTATTCCCCTGAAAACTATACAAAAGATAAAAAAGCGAAGGCAAAATAAACAAGCTCCCAATCAGAAGTGCCCAGGCCAAGGTATCAATTGGTTTGCCAATAGCCGCGGAATTAAAAACAGACAGGTTCTCTCCTGATTTGGTAATAATAAGGTCCGGAAAATAATGATAGCCGAAAGCAAGCAAAATTGCAGTGACCACAAACCCACTTAGAAAGCGAACGAGAATCGTATTTCCCTCTCCTAATTTCACCCAAAGTAAAGCTATTGCCAGAGTGGCCAAGACCAACGTAACTAAAGTAATCCATTCTGTAAGAATCAAGCCAACCAAAGGCACATCATCAATAATCGAAGCAGCAAAAACCAATCCGCCTGCCAGCACTGTGAATAGGATAAATAGCTTTGCTTTTCCTACAACCACATTCTTGACTTCATGCTTTTTGGCCTCGCCAACCAAGAATACAGAAGCTAAAAATCCACAAATAGCCACGGTAAAAATAGCAACAGCTACACTGAATAAATTGAACCAAGGTTGAATGTAAGCTTCATAAAATCCATCAGCTTCTGGATCTATCTGCCCGCCAACTGCAGCTCCGAAAATCAACCCAAGAAAGAAAGGCGTGATAAAGCTGGAATAAGTGAAAATGAAATTATAGACTTTCTGCATTTCATCCTGATATGCATCGTAATGTCTGAAAACGAAGGCTGTTCCACGACCAATGATCCCGATCAGCATCAGTGCCAGTGGAATATGCAAATGTACCGAAAGAGTTGTATAAATAGGCGGAAAACCCACAAATAGAATCACAATGGCAATAATCAGCCACATGTGGTTGGCCTCCCAAATCGGCCCGATCGTCTTGTAAGTTGTATTTCGAAGCTCATCCCGAAAAGACGCAGGTGTGAAAATCTCCAAAATCCCAGCACCAAAATCTGCTCCACCCAAAATCACATAGAGTAGAATTGATAAAAAGAGAAAAATGATAACTACGTAAAGCATAAGTTCAATTTAATAGTCAATCGATACGTTAGAATTCTCTTTCAAAGATGCTGGCACGGCTTTGATCTGTCTATAGAGCAAGAAAGAAACTATTGCCGCAAGCGAAACATAAATAGCCGTAAATATGAAAAAGGAATATTTGATACCAGGAATAGGCGTTACGGCATCCTTGGTCAGCATGATTTCATAAATGATCCAAGGCTGTCGTCCCACTTCAGTCACTGTCCAACCTGCCTCCAAAGCAATAAATCCCAGCGGTGTCGCCACTACAAATAGCCAAAGGAACCAACGCTGAACTTGCCAGTTTTTCTTTTTCCAAAGGGAAATAAAATAGAGCAAACTCAAGCCAACCAACATCATCCCCAGCCCCACCATGATTTGGAAAGCATAATGAACCACGGCTACTGGCGGGTGATGTTCCTCAGGAAACTGATCCAAACCAATCACTTCCGCATCAAAATCCCCATGGGCCAAGAAACTTAAGGCTCCGGGAATCTCAATCGCATAATTCACTTCTTTCGCTTCTTCATCAGGAATCCCTCCGATGATCAAAGGCGCGGACTTACTTGTTTCAAAATGAGCTTCCATTGCCGCTAATTTCGCAGGCTGACGTACCGCAATATCCTTAGCAGAAATATCTCCGGAAATAGGCTGAAGCAAGGCCGCAACAGCTCCAAAGACTAATGCGATAGTAAAAGCTTTACGGTGAAATTCCTGATTCTGACCCTTCAGAATCATGTAGGCGTGAATTCCAGCAACCGCAAAACCTGTGGCTGTGAATGCTGCCAATGTCATGTGTAATGCTTGAGTAAACCAAGCATCGTTGAACATGGCAGCGATCGGATCTATATTGAGAAACTTGCCGTCCACATAATCAAAACCGCTTGGACTATTCATCCAACCGTTCGCAGCGACAACCAAAATCCCAGATGCGAGTCCGCTTACTCCCACCACTACTCCAGTAAACCAGTGAAACCAAGGTTTAAATTTGCCCCAACCGTAAAGAAAGAATCCCAAGGCAATCGCTTCAATAAAAAATGCCGTTCCCTCCAAAGAAAAAGGCATTCCGAAAATAGGTCCTGCATGAAGCATAAATTCCGGCCAAAGCAAACCCAGTTCAAAGGAAAGCATGGTACCGGACACTGCTCCTGTCACAAAGAAAATAGCAACTCCTTTGCTCCAAGCCTTGGTCAGATCCTTGTAAAGTGAATTTCCTGTTTTTAAATATTTAAAATGGGAAGTCGCCATGAAGAATGGCATCACCATGCCAATACAGGCGAAAATAATATGGAAACCCAGAGAAAGAGCCATCTGGGAACGAGCAGCAAAAAGATCTTCCATGCACACTACTTGGTTTGATTCAGTCAACAATAATAGACTGAAAGTGTAAAACTAGTCATAGAATTGACGCTGAAATAAGGCGATTAGTTCAAGTTTGATGAATTAAAATTCACCTATAGATGAACCCCAGCAGTCCCTCACAGATATACAATTATTTGGGACCAAAATAAGAAATAAGCTTCTGTAGATTTTTCACTTTTTATCCATAATCAGTGGTCTGAATAATGGATTTTTGACATTATTCTGTAGATTAATTGCAAAAAAATATTTTTATGTACGTAAAACGGTATTACAGTTTTTGGATGACAGTTCGCTGGTCCAAATATTCATTAATGTATGGAGTACTTTATTCTTTCGTAGTCATCGTATTGTATGAGATTACCTCGATACCATTTTCTCTCCCCTGGCAGCCGATATCAGTCATCGGTATTGCAGTAGCCTTTTTCTTGGGCTTCAAAAATAACAGCTCCTACGATCGAACTTGGGAAGCAAGAAAAATCTGGGGAGCAATAGTCAATGACAGCAGAACTTTTGCCACTGCTATTCTCAGTCTGCCCAATCCTGATTTGCCCAAAGAGGAAAGAAAGAAAATTATATACAGGCACCTCGCTTGGCTTCTTGCTCTGAAACATGTGATGCGGAAGGAAAAAACTTGGGAGCATAATTTACCTGTAGAAAAACTGGTTTTCATTCCTGGTTTCATCAAGGAATATTATGACGGCATTTTTGCTGAAATCGAAAAATACCTCTCTGAAGAAGAGCTAACTACCATCAGGGACAATTCAAACATTCCATCTCAGTTGCTAAAAATCCAAAGCAAGGAAATCGCTGAATTGAAGGAAAAAGGCTTTATCTCTGATTATAAGCAAGTTTGGATACATCAGATAATATCGAATTTCTACACACATCAAGGCATGAGTGAGCGGATCAAGAATTTTCCTTTTCCTAGACAATATGCTTCCACTGGACTTTGGATTACTTATATATTTTGTGCGTTGATTCCCTTTGGTTTACTAGATATTTTCGCCCAAAGCACCGCATTGCATTATTGGTTGACTATCCCATTTTCTGCTATTATTATTTGGACATTCTTTGTAGTAGATAGAATCGGTGATTACTCAGAAAATCCATTCGAAGGAGGCTACAATGATGTTCCTATTTCTTCCATTTCCCGAGCAATAGAAATTGATCTGCTCGAAATGCTGGATGAGGAAAATATCCCAGGTCCATATCAGTCAGAAAATGGGTTTTTGATGTAAGTAAGTTGAGAGGTTGGAAAGTTAAAAGGTTGGAAAGTGGAAGGTGAAAAAGTGGGAAGATATAATGCACTCTTCAAGTATTTCGGCGTACCCTTCGGTTAAAAAAAACGAATAAAAAAAGTCCCTCAAACTTTGGCTTGAGGGACTTTTGCTTTGATCTAAGCTTTTTATCTTTTTGTAATGCTACTTGAGCCTGATGTTCTAATATTTCCCAACTGTGGAGAACCTGTGTATGTCACATCTCCAGATCCTGAAGAGCTCACTGATAATTTGCCCAAGTCACCTACATGGGTGTCTCCGGAGCCAGATTTGCCTACAGCCAGCTCCCCTATTGCGAGGCGCTCTCCATTAAAATCACCTGAACCGGATTGCTTGATTTCAGCTTGATCCACTGACCCGCTTTTGATGGCTATATCTGCCGAACCCGAAATACCTACGGATAGCTTCTTTGCTTCCAGTTTTTCCAAAATAATATCTCCAGAGCCAGAAAGTGCCGCGTAGAAAGAATCTGTCATCACAGGTGAAGTAACCTCCATAGATCCTGAACCAGAGCATTTTACTCCTTCAAGTTCCTTATAAGTGATGAAAAATTTCAATTTGACATTGTTGTAATTTCCTTTTACCAAGCCCACACTGAGGACATCTCCGTCGATTTCAGTTTTCACTTTACTTAGGTCAACACCTTTAGCTTCGATTCTAACTTCCTCAGAATCACCCTCGGTTAGAATAACTTCCCAGCTTCCGCCAGAGTGAACTTTGGTAAAATGTCCCGGAGTTCTCGTTTCTGTAGATTGTGCCTGCACGCAGGATGCCATCACCAAAGCGGTCAATGCAAATGCGAAGATTTTTGAATAGATTTTCATGGTAATTGTATTGAAAGATTGGAAAATTGAAATAGTGTAAAATTATGTAGTTGTAAAGTTGAAAGTTGGAAAGTAGAAAACGAACTAAAATCCAAGCCCCATTTAGTAGATGCAGCAACTATTCAAATGGTTGCATCTACAACCTATATTCTAGGCTCTCTGCTCTTGATTCTTGATTCTTGATTCTTGGCTCTAGATACTTTGTACTTGATACTTAATACTTCCTACTCACTCTTAATACTCTTCACCGGATCAGCCCAAGCTGCTTTTAATGATTGCGCCATTACGGTGATTGCTGCTATTGCTCCGGCTATTAACCCTGCCCAGAGAAACACGGTCCAACTGATACCGATCTTGTAGGCAAAATCCTCCAGCCAACTGGACATTCCAAACCAGGAAATAGGGATAGCAATCAAAAACCCTATTAAAACAAGCTTTAGAAAGTCTTTTCCTAAGAGTATCAAGATGTTTGTTGTCTCTGCTCCCATCACTTTTCGGATCCCGATTTCGCGTGTACGCTGAGCTGTCGCAAAGGTGACCAAGCCCAATAATCCCAAGATTGAAATCAGAACCGCCAATCCCGAAAAGAAGGTGAAAATCGTTTTCACCCGCTGCTCCGCGGCATACTGTTCGTTAAATCCTTGGTCAACAAATCTTGGCTCAAAAGGAAAATTAGGTCTAAGTGCTGCCCACTCTTCTTTCAAATAGGCCAAAGTTTCTTCACGATTGTCAGCGTCTATCTTCAGGCTCACCAAATTATTCCGATCTAAACTAACCATGAATACAATAGGAACAATCGGCTGATGCAGGCTTTCGAAGTGGAAATCCGACATCACTCCAGTCACAAAACCTCTTCTGCCTCCATACAAAAATTGCTTTCCAATTGCTTCCTCAGGATTAGCCCAACCAATCTCCCGAATGGCTGTTTCATTGAGAATAAAAGCCTCCGTAGAGTCACTGGCAAGGTTTTGATCAAAATTTCTTCCCGCAACAATCGGTATCCCATAAGTATCCACGAAGTTGTGAGTAACATGTATATCGGCTATTCGAATCTGTAGTTGAGTCATCTCACCGTTAATTTCGGCAGTCCCGCCTTGTGAGTCCAACAACCTTCCAGATGGTGCTCTACTCGAAATGGAAACTGCCTGGACTCCGCTATACTTCTCCAGCCGATCCTTTACGATTTGATAGTTTTCCTCAATTGATGGACTGGTAGGAAGTAGAACAATATCCTCTTTCTTAAAACCCAAATCCTTGCTCTGCATGAAATTGAGCTGATTGACCACAACCAACACAGCCACAATCAAAACCACTGAAATAGCAAATTGTCCTATCACCAAAAATGACCTGAATTGCTCATGACTTTTCCCTGCCTTAAAGGCTCCTTTTAGGACTGACGCAGGCTGAAATCCCGAAAGGAAAAGCGCTGGATAACTACCTGAAATGATTCCTACAAAAACCACCAGCCCCACGAGTCCAAGAAGAAATTCCGGATTATCCACGAAGTTCATACTCAATGCTTTCCCGGTAAAATTTGAAAAAGTTGGTAAAAACAAATAGACTAAAATCACAGCCAAAATCATAGAAATGGATGTTAGCATAAAGGATTCACCCATAAATTGTCTGATAAGACGCCCCTTATCTGCCCCCATTACTTTGCGAAGCCCAACTTCCATAGACCTAAGCGAAGATCTTGCAGTAGAAAGATTCATGAAATTGATGCAAGCGATCAGCAAAATAAAAAGTGCTACGGCAAGGTAGATGTAGACGTAAGCAATGTCACCGTTGGCCTCGATCTCTGTGTCCAAATTAGAATAAAGGTGAATGTCTGTGATTGGCCAGAGGAATAGCTTAGTTCCTGTCGACATAGGGGTCCCCGCTTGAGTTTCACCCATGTATTTGTCGATCAAGTTGGGAAGTTTGGCCTCGAAATTCGCCCTGTCTACCCCTTCGTTGAGCAAGAGATAGGAAGAGAAATTATTCCCTCCAAAGTTGCTCATGAAAGCTTCCTGCCCACCATAAAACATCACAACAGGAAAAATGGAAGCGAAAAAGGTCGGATGAAAATGAGAATTATCCGGAAAATCCCGAAATACACCCCTAACCTGATAAGTGAATTCCTGCCCTTGGAGGTTGATCAACATTTCCTTTCCCAAGGCAGATTCTGATCCAAAATATTTCTTGGAAGTGGCCTCGGAGATGATCAAGCCATCATTTTCCTTGAGCCCAGCTTTAGGATCTCCCGCAAGAATGTCAATGCTGAAAATATCAAAGACTTCAGGATCAGCAAAAGTAAAATGGTCTTCAATAAATTTATTCTCACCTACTGTCACCAGCGGATTTCCTTCTAGCATTCTTCCTGCAAATGCCACCTCGTCTGGATAGTCGGCAGCGATCAAAGGCGCAAATGGAGGTGCAGTATGCCCAAGATGAAGGCTTACTTCTCCGTCTGGATTAAACCAAGCCCGAGAAACCCGTACGATTCGATCCGCATTTCCGTGAAATCTGTCGTAGCTCAACTCATGCTGAACAAACAAAAATATCAAAATACTTACTGCCATTCCCACTGCCAACCCAAACACGTTGATGAACATGTAGAGTGGACTTTTTCTAGTATTTCTAAGTAGGATTTTTAGGTAGTTTTTGAGCATGATTTTGTGGGATTGGAAAATTGTAAGATTGGAAAATTATGTCATGAAGGTCGAAAAGTCGTAAGGTGGTAAAGTTTGATTATCCGTTTTCTCAAGGACTAAACACCCTACAATTGATCTCTTTTGTGTCATATATTCTCTTAACAAGTGGTTCTAAAGTCTTATGTCATGATACTTGCTACTTATCTCTTAATCACCTTAGTAGAGCCTAAGTTGCCTTTGGTAATATCTGTCGGGGTTCCACTGTAATACACGTTTCCAGATCCAACTGAGCCTACAGTTAGCTCTCCTTCTACGCCAACATGAATATCTCCGGAGCCAGCTTTACCTATTTTGATATCTCCACAAAGCAGGTCAATTCCCTTAAAATCGCCAGAGCCTACTTGACCAATATTAACATCACTAGCTTTTCCTTTGGAAATAACGACATCTCCAGTTCCACTCATCCCAACATTCAAACTCTTTGTCTGTAACATTTCCAATTCGACATTTCCTGATCCTGCCTGACCTATGCTGAACTCATCAGCATAGACATCAGATCGAACCATGATATTCCCTGAGCCAGCCAATCCTAAAGTTTCTAGTTTCTTGATGGTTACATAAACTGTAAAGTCTCTATTGTCATCGTCATCGTCTTTGAGTTCGATCTCAAGATTTCCATTATCCACTTCTGTGATGACCTCACTCAAGTCAAATCCTTTGGACACTAGCTTGACTTGATCTATATCACCAATAGTGATTATTACATCCCATGAGCCTTCGGAACTTACTCCTGTAAATTTCCCTGGGGTTCGGGTTTCGGTTTGAGCCTGAGCGGAGAAACCTAAGAAAAATAGAAAGAGGACTAGGGAAGTGATTTTTGAGAAGTTCATAATGGATTTGGTTTTATTTCCTGTACTTACTTTTCAGACATTGTGCCAAGGGAAAACAATGCCTTTAAGCACGTTTGAACAGCACTTACAAATTACAATCTGTCCGAGTAAGCGATGTTTTGTTCGAATGCGGACAACAAAATCTAGATTTCATCCTCAAAATTGTAATCAAAAAACATAGGAAAAACAGCTATCTACCCTCAACTAATAAAAATGTTGTTGGCAATTTAATTTTAGGCATTTGATTTTCAGGCGAGCAGATGCATCTTTACCCAATCATCCTTTTATCCTTGTTGGATAGATTACTTTCAAAAACCTACCTATGATTCCTTACTTACTGGTTTGGATTTTACCTTTCGTTTTGCCAGTCCAACAATCACAGACAGATAGTCTGAAAAAGATTATAGAAACGACTGATAATGATTCTCTAAAAGCTTCGAGTCTGTATAACTTAAGTAAACTCTATTACACCTTTGATCAGGACACAGCGATACTTTATGGAAAAGAAGCCATTGCAATAGCAAAAGAAAGAGGTTTAAAAATAATAGAAGCTAATGCTATGAATATTGTAGGGGTATCGTATTTGATTCAATCAGATTATGAAAGCTCCTTAAGTACTCATTTGGAAGCACTTGGTATTCGGGAAACGTTACAGGATACTACTGGGATCATCGAATCCACCATGAATCTTGGAAATATTTATTACCGTCTTCATGAACCCGAGAAAGCAGTTGTCCAATACCAAAAATCCCTAACACTGGCCCAATTGATCAATCATGAGCGGGCTATGAGCTTGCTTTACAATAACATTGGTAGCTTTTACCTGGATAGGTGGCTGTCATTCAAAGAAGCCGAAGACTTCAATAAGACCAAGGAATATCTGGAGAAATCAAAGGCTATCAAGGAAAAACTAAACGATAAACGCAGTCTTACCAATACCCTACTTCAGCTGGGAGAACTCTACTATGAATCAGGGGAAAAGCAGAGAGGAATCCGCCTACTGACACAGGCACTTGACATTGCCGAAGAATTGAATAATACCGAAGGGAGATTATCAGCCCTGGGAACACTTTCAGATTACCATCGAGACAACAAATCCTTGGCTCAAGCACTAGATTACGCCGCTCAGGCCTATGAACTGGCACAACAAACCAAATCAAATTACCAGATAAGTATAGCCGCGAGCAAGATGGCTCACCTCTCTGCCTTGAATAAGGATTTCGAAAAAGCCTACGAATTTCAACGGGTCAAGGAAGCTAGCAATGATTCCATATTCAATGATTCGAGACAGAAAATCCGGACTGAACTGGAAATTCAATATGAAAGCGAGAAAAAAGAACTCGAGAATCAAAGGCTTATAAAAGATCAGGAACTATCCGAATTAGCCATCACAAGGAAAAATGAGCTACTGTTCACCTTTATCATCGTAGCTATTCTCTTAATAGGACTTGCTTGGTACCAGTTGAACACCAATCAAAAACTATATGCAGCCCATAGAGCGCTCAAAGAAATAAACTCAAAAGTACAAGCTCAAAATCAGCGGATACAGCAGCAATCTGATCAATTATCCAGTACTAATCTTGAGCTGAAACAAGCTAATAGTTTCCGGGATAAGTTATTCTCAATTATTTCACATGATTTACGTGCGCCATTTTCATCTCTCAGCACCTCTCTCGAACTCTGGGAATCAGGCGACCTCAGTAAGAAGGATATGGACTTTGTTCTTTCATCTATTGCCTTAGATGCAAATGCAGCTTCTAATCTCCTTTCAAATCTGCTTACCTGGACACGTACGCAGATGAGTTCAGATAAAGTGAAAAATTCAGGGATTGCTCTTGCTGACTTAATCACGGAAAATAAAAACTTGTTTGCTAAGCAACTTGAACAGAAAAACCTAAAGCTGAACAACAAGATCCCTTCAGACTTCACCATCACTACAGATCGGGATAGACTGAATTTTATTTTACGAAACATTCTATCCAATGCGATCAAATTCACTCCTCAGGGAGGAGACATTTGTGTGGAAATTGCCCCTAACCATCTTTCAACAATCATAATTCGCGATAGTGGTGTAGGAATGAATCAGTCACAACAAGACAGTCTATTTAACAACAAACAATATTCCACCTCAGGAACCAATGGAGAACAAGGTACTGGAATAGGACTAATGCTATCCAAAGATTTCGCGGATAGCATCGGTGCTACTATTTCTGTAAGTAGCGAGCTAGGAAAAAGCACAACTTTTAGATTAGAATTTTAAGAAATGCAGGGTGGATAAATGTGATCATTCCAATTTGAATGAAATTTATTGCCAACTTCTATTCTTTTAACCTGTGAATTAGTGGTGAATATTTTAAATTAAGTAATTTCAACTTATTCGAAATTATTTAATAAGTATCATAACCCACTACTCCTTTGAAAAACCTTAACTTCTCCTACTTACTTCTCTTTTTTAGTATCCTCAGTTGCTCTGCGCCCGCTGACAATCAGACTACAGAACCCCAAGTAACCTTTTTGACCCCTGATCCAGTAATCATGGCCTATTATGTAGCGGAGCGTGATTATCAACCAGAAAAAATTCCGGTAGAAAAACTCACTCATATCATCTACTCCTTTACGAATGTGATTGGCGGAGAAATGAAATTCCGAAATGAAGAAGTCGCTGGACCTAAGCTTGAAGCGCTAGTAGCTCAAAAGGAACGAAATCCTGATCTAAAAGTAATGATCGCCTGTGGTGGTTGGGGAGCAGACGGTTTCTCAGATATGGCTTTGACGGAGGAAAGCAGAGCAAAATTTATCAAAAGTGCTTCTGAATTCATCAGTAAATATCAACTTGACGGCATGGATATGGACTGGGAATACCCTGGAATATCCGGTGCTGGCACAATGGCTCGTCCAGAGGACACTACAAATTTCACAGAATTAATGAAGGGCCTGAGAGAAATGCTGGATGAGTTTGACTCCCCAAAAGTACTGACTTTCGCTTCAGCAGGCTGGAAGCGCTACTACGATTTTGTGGATATGGATGAAGTGATGAAATACGCAGATTACACCAATGTGATGACTTATGACCAAGTCTCTGGCGTGTCCATTTATACAGGTCACCACACGCCTCTTGGAGATGTAAAACGTGCAGACATAGAAGGAACTCCCTTTCAGGCACATCTCGATAGTTTGTTCGCAAATGGAAACAATCAAGATCCAGATCCAAGATCTGCACAGAAAATCGTTGATTTCCTTATTGAAGAAGGAGTGGATCCAAAACAGATTGTGATTGGTGCAGCATTCTATGGCCGTGTATGGGCTGGTGTACCACCTGTGAACAAGGGTTTACACCAATTAAGTGGTGGGCTACACATTGGCTGGATGGCCTATCACCAGATTCGAGAGAAGTATGAAAAAGACAGCAACTTTCAGCGTTTTTGGGATGAAAAAGCAGAGGCGCCTTATATGTACAATGCGACTGATAGCCTATTTGTATCCTACGACGACACAGTTTCTGTGGCTTTAAAAACCAAGTACACGATGGAAAAAGGTCTAGGTGGAATCATGTTCTGGGAATTAGGAAACGACACTAAGGATGAAGGTAGTTTGCTTGATGCCATTTATAAGGCTGCAAACTAAAAGGCATTTAACATATCCTTACCCTTTGGAGTAAATCTAAATTCGAATTTTGTAATTCAAATTTCTTCTACCTCCCTTCCAAGCAATTTTCTTACCTTTGCAGCTTGCTAAGTTTTCTAATCAACCCATTTCCAAATGGCAACAAAAAAAATAAAATCCGCACTTATTTCTGTCTTTTATAAAGACAACCTTGAACCAATCATCGCCCTTTTGAAAAAACATGATGTCACCATTTATTCTACCGGTGGTACTCAGAAGTTTATCGAGGAACAAGGTGCGGAAGTTATCCCAGTGGAAGAGTTGACCAGCTATCCTTCTATCTTTGGAGGCAGGGTAAAAACCCTTCACCCTACTGTTTTTGGAGGGATTCTTTATAGAAGAGAAAATGAAGGCGATTTAGCCCAAGCGGCTGAATACAACATTCCGGCGATCGATTTGGTCATTGTGGATTTGTATCCCTTCGAAGAAACGGTAGCCTCTGGAGCTTCTGAGCAAGATATTATCGAGAAAATCGACATCGGAGGAATTTCATTGATCCGTGCTGCCGCCAAGAACTTCAAAGACGTGACCATCATCGCTTCCAAGGATCAATACACCGAATTGGAAGGTAGATTGACTTCTCAAGATGGAGCTACTACCCTAGCCGACCGTCGTTATTTTGCTGCACAAGCATTCCAGGTTTCTTCCAATTACGACACTCATATTTTCAATTACTTCAATGCTGAGGAAAATATCCCTGCTTTGAAAGTATCTGAAACCAAAGCAAAAGCCCTTCGCTACGGAGAAAACCCACATCAAAACGCCCACTTCTATGGAGACATGGAAGCACTTTTTGACCAATTGAATGGAAAAGAGCTTTCTTACAATAACCTAGTCGATGTAGATGCGGCGGTGAATTTGATCGCAGAATTCAAAGGAGAAACAGCCTTTGCTATCTTGAAGCATACCAACGCCTGTGGAGTGGCTTTGGCACCTACGGTAAAAGAGGCATATCAAAAAGCATTTGACGCGGATACTACTTCTGCATTCGGAGGTGTTTTGATCACCAATCAAACCGTGGATAAGGATGCCGCTGAAGAAATGCATTCCTTGTTTTTCGAAGTGTTGATCGCTCCTGACTTCACGGAAGAGGCTTTGGAGGTCTTGATGGCTAAGAAAAATAGAATTTTGCTGAAGCAGAAAATGGATCTTCCTGGTACTAAAATGATCAAAACGCTATTGAATGGCGTGATCGAGCAAGACAAGGATTTGGCTACAGAATCAAAGGCTGATTTCACCGTTGCTACCAAAAAAGCGCCTACAGAAGCTGAGCAAAATGCGTTGGTATTCGCAGCCAAAATCTGCAAGCACACCAAATCTAACACGATCATCCTTTCTAACGACAATCAATTATTCTCTAGCGGAGTTGGGCAAACTTCCCGTGTGGACGCCTTACTTCAGGCAATTGAGAAAGCGAAAGCATTTGGCTTTGATCTGAACGGTGCTGTGATGGCATCCGATGCATTCTTCCCTTTCCCAGATTGTGTTGAGATCGCTGGCAAAGCTGGCATCACCGCAGTAGTTCAGCCAGGCGGATCGATCAAAGATCAGTTGAGCATAGACTACTGTGACGCTAACGGCATCGCTATGGTGATGACGGGTGTGAGACATTTTAAGCATTAATTACTAGATTATAGAATCAAGATTCAAGACCTTCGGAAGTAAACATTCCGAAGGTCTTTTTTTATTCAGGAAAGATTTTAGGACTGTGAAAAGCGTTGGAAATCAGAAGTTTCTATATATTTATTCATGGGAAAGTATGAGAAGATCCTATTGAAAATCCTTAGAGGCACATCAGATCAAAACATTGATTTTGAAGATCTTAAAAGGTTATTACTCGTTTTTGGGTTTGAAGAAAGAATTAAGGGCAGTCACCATATTTTCTCTAAATCTCATTTAGAAGAAATTATCAATATTCAGGAAAAAGGAGGAAAAGCTAAACCTTATCAGGTCAAACAAGTAAGAAATCTTATATTGAAGTATAGATTAAGGCTAGATGATGAAGCTGCTAATGACTAATAAAATCATTTAGAACCATGATTTTATCCTTACCTACATCATATGATCTTTCAAAATCAAACATGAAAAAAATGAAAATTAACCCTCGCTACGAGATAATCATTTACTGGAGTGAAGAAGATCAAGCATTCATTGCAGAAGTGCCAGAATTGGCTGGTTGCTTGGCCGATGGAGAATCATACTCAGAGGCATTATCCAATGTTGAAATCGTCATTGCGGAATGGATTGAAACAGCAAAATCTTTAGGAAGATCCATCCCTGTCCCTAAAGGGAAATTGATGCATGCTTAAAATTACTCTGTTTTTATGCTAAAGTAAAAACGGAAAGTGGCAGACACTTTTTAAATTGTATATAAAATTAGTCTCAGTTTAAATTTCTATAATAACCTCAAAACGGAATTGATTGAGCTGCTGAGATCAGCTGGTCCACTATGGCCTCAGAGCAAATTCTTATTGATTGAAAAAACATAGGTATCCTTACCGAAAGGTTATTTTCATTCCCTTTCATTTCCCCGCCTGAATCCCCTATTTTGCAGGCTGAATCAATTATGGGCTTTCCCTGTTCTTGGTTCTTGATACTAGAATCTTGATTCTCAACATGAAATCGCATAATCTCAAATTATACAATACACTTTCACGTCAGAAAGAGGAGTTCCAACCCATCAATCCGCCATTTGTAGGCATGTATGTCTGCGGTCCAACCGTTTATGGTGACGCTCATTTGGGGCACGGTCGACCTGCTATCACTTTCGACACAGTCAACCGCTACCTGACTCACCTAGGCTTTAGAGTTCGTTATGTTCGAAACATCACCGATGTAGGTCACTTACAAGGAGATGCAGATGAGGGCGAGGATAAAATCGCCAAAAAAGCGAAGCTAGAGCAGCTGGAGCCGATGGAAGTTGCCCAACAATATACAGACAGCTACCACCGTGACATGGCTCTTTTGAATACTTGGAAACCTAGCATAGAACCTCGTGCGACTGGTCATATTCCTGAGCAGATTGCTTTGGTGGAAGCTATTTTGAAAGAAGGATTGGCTTACGAAATCAATGGTTCTGTTTATTTCGATGTCTTGAAATACAACGAAACGAGCAATTATGGTAAGCTTTCAGGACGTGATTTGGAAAATCTCTTGAGCGGAAGCCGTACGCTGGATGGTCAAGATGAAAAGCGAAACCCTGTGGATTTTGCACTTTGGAAAAATGGCTCCCCTGAGCATCTGATGAAGTGGGATTCACCTTGGGGCATTGGTTTTCCGGGTTGGCATCTTGAATGTACAGCTATGAGTTCCAAATACCTAGGCAAGCAATTCGACATACACGGAGGCGGAATGGATTTACTTTTCCCTCACCACGAATGTGAAATCGCTCAGGGAAATGCTTGCAATCATCAGGATCCTGCCAAATACTGGATGCACAACAACATGATCACCATCAATGGTCAGAAGATGGGCAAGTCGCTGGGTAATTTCATCAACTTGCAGGAGCTTTTTACCGGAAATCATAAACTTCTGGATCAGGCTTACAGTCCGATGACCATCCGTTATTTTATTCTGACGGCACATTATCGCTCTACTTTGGATTTTTCCAATGAAGCACTTCAGGCTGCGCAAAAAGGCTATAAAAAACTTATAAATGGACTCCGAATCGCCAAGCTTTTGAAATATGAAGTGAGCGAGGACGAAAAAGATGAAGAGCAAATCAAGCAAGTGGAACAAATCATTACCAATGCCTACCGAGCGATGGACGATGATTTCAACACCGCGCAAGCGATTGGGCATTTGTTCAATTTGCTGAAGAAAATCAACTCCATGTACACCGGACAGCTGAAGTCCTCGGTCTTTGGCGAAGAGGTTTTCAATAAACTGATTGAAACATACACCATTTTCATTTCAGATATTTTAGGATTGATCGAAGAGAAATCAGACAGTCAAAATGAAATGCTGAATTTGCTGCTACAACTCTATTCTGAGGCTAAAACCGCCCGTGATTACGGGAAAGTGGACGAGATCAGAGCAGGATTAAAAGCGCTAGGGTTTGTAGTGAAAGACATGAAAGATAAAATTGACTGGGCATATGAAGAATAGATTTTGGTTGGTCGGCTTGCTTGCGCTTGCTTGGGCTTGTAGCAGTCCAGAGAAAAAAACTGAGGCAGTTGAGCAAGCTCCAGCAAAGCCCTACCCTACTTTTAACCCGGATTCTGCCTATGCATTTGTGCAGAAGCAAGTGGAATTTGGTCCACGTGTTCCTGAAACCGCGCCTCACGAAGCAACCAAAAATTGGCTTTTGGGTAAATTTGAGAGTTACGGATTTGCGGTAGAAACACAGGATTTCCAAGCAAAAACCTACGATGGCCTGACTTGGGACCTGAGCAATATTATTGCTTCACATAATCCAGAAGCTACCAAACGAATACTTCTTGCCGCGCATTGGGACACCCGTAGAATCGCGGACAAAGACACCGAACGATTGGATGAACCCATAGATGGGGCTAATGACGGTGCTAGCGGTGTGGGAGTTTTACTGGAAATCGCGCGAACCATTGCTTCTCAGGATCTAAAGCCAGATGTCGGCATTGACATCATCCTTTTTGATGGGGAAGATGACGGGGAGCCGGAAGGTACTCAGGCTAGGAATAATGAGCAAGATTTCTGGTGGTGCTTGGGCTCTCAGCATTGGTCCAAAAACAAGCATAAACCGAATTACTCAGCCTATTACGGAATCTTAGTGGACATGGTAGGTGCCAAAGGCGCGCGTTTCTACAGAGAAGGTTATTCACGCCAATATGCCTCAGGGATTTTGAAAAAAGTATGGGATAATGCCCACCAGATAGGCCAAGGAGACTTTTTTATCTATAAAGACGCTCCTGAGATTTTGGATGACCATGCTTTTGTCAATGAATTTGCTAAAATCCCAATGATCGATATAATCGAGTTTTCCCCAGATTTTGGCTTTGCGCAGTATCACCATAAGCACAGTGATACAATGGAAATCATTGACCGCAGAACTTTGCAAGCCGTAGGAGAAACTGTTTTATTTACCGTATACCAAGAGTAAAAGCTTATCTTTCCATCTTAGAATCGTCCAATCTGGAAGATTTGAAGTGATAGTTAAATGATTTTGCCCCATGAAGAAAGGTCATCAGGTTACGATGAAAGAAATCGCCAAGAAATTAGGCGTTTCTGTATCGACTATTTCCAGAGCACTAAAAGATTCTCCAGAGCTTCACCCCGACACTAAAAAGCGAATCGTGGAAATGGCGAAGGAGATGAACTATCAGCCAAACCTCCTAGCACAAAGCCTTCGTATCAGTCGCACCAATACACTGGGTGTAATCGTCCCTGAGATCACTTCCCACTTCTTCGCCTCTTGTATTTCAGGCATTCAGGATTATGCCAACAAGCGTGGTTATAATGTGATGATTTGTCAATCAAACGAGACTTTAGAGCTTGAAAAAGCAAATATCAGAACCTTGGTTAGCTCGCAAGTAGATGGCTTGCTGATCTCCCTGAGTAGAGAAACAAATAAATACGATCACCTACTGGACCTATACAATAGAGAAATTCCTTTCCTATTGTTTGACAGGGTGAATGAGGACATTCCTGTATCCCGTGTGACATTTAATGACGAAGGTGGCGCTTATCAAGTAACCAAACACCTGCTAGAAACGGGTTGCAAGCGGGTGATGTATGTATCTGGTCCAGAGGACTTATACATTAGCAAGAAAAGAAAAGAGGGTTACCTTCATGCACTGGCGGAGTTTGGAATCACACCTGACCCAGAATTGGTAAAAATCTCTGACCTGACTTCAGAAGGCAACATGAAAATTGCCAATGAAATCGCCTTTATGAAACAACGTCCAGATGGAGTGTTCTGCATGATTGATCCGATCGCTTTGGATTTAATGTTCGTCTGGAAACCTATGGGAATTAAAATCCCTGACGACATGGCCCTGGCTGGATTTACCAACAACCCCGCTTCAGCAGTAATAGAACCTCCACTGACTACCGTGGCTCAGCCTGGCTATGAAATGGGCAAACTGGCAGTCACCCATTTACTCGATCAATTGGAAGGTCAGGCCTCGGATGATCCTATTTCCATTGTTTTAGAAACCACCCTGCTACCCCGTCAATCGACAAAAGCACTTTAAATTAATGAAAGATAAAATTGCCCAATCCTTTGAGAATCTCTTTGGAAAGAAACCTATTCTGGCCTTTGCACCTGGAAGAATCAATTTAATCGGCGAACATACAGACTATCAAGATGGTCTTGTTTTTCCAGCTGCTGTAGAGCAGGGCATCTGGGTAGCTATACAAAAAAACGATCTTACCACATCCAGAATTTTCTCGGAGGATTTCCGTGAAGAGTTTGTTTTTGACATCAATTCTTTTTCCCCAAAAAAAGGACACTGGGCCAATTACACCATGGGAATGGTATCCCAATTTCAGCAAGCCGGCTATAAACTGGCAGGGTTTGACTTGGTTTTTGGAGGAAATATTCCAGCTTCAGGACTATCCTCTTCTGCAGCCCTTTCAGTCGCTATAGGAACTGCACTTTCTGCATTATTTGGTTTGGAGATTTCCAAAAAGTCAATTGTACTTTACGCTCAAAAGTCAGAGCATTTATTTGCAGGTGTGAAATGCGGGATCATGGATCCTTATGCATCCGCCTTCGGCAAAGAAAATCATGCACTAATTTTGGATTGCCGTACCAATCAGCACAAAGATGTTGCTGTGAATTTCGGCTCACATTCCCTTTTACTAGTCAATTCTAAAGTGAAACATAACCTCGCTGATTCAGCCTATAACAAACGTAGAGAATCATGTGAGGAAAGTGTGAAAATACTGCAGTCAGTTTACCCAGACGCAACCACACTAAGAGATATACCGGCTAAAGATTTGGGAAAAGTCAAAGATATCTTACCTGCCGCGCTTTTTTCCAAAGCAAAGCATGTGATCACCGAAATAGAGCGAGTTAAGCTAGCTTCAAAAGCTCTAAATGAAGGTGATTTAACTGCCTTTGGGAGCTTACTAAAAGAGTCTCACAAGAGTCTGAGCAAAGACTTTGAAGTCAGCTGCGCCGAGTTGGATTTCTTGGCAGAACAGTCGTGGAAGTCAGCAGGAGTCCTAGGTTCTAGAATGATGGGTGGCGGTTTTGGTGGCTGCACTATCAACCTGATTTCCAACGAGAATTTGGAAAGTTTCCAAACTGAAATGCGAACCGCCTACCAAGAAAAATTCGGTATAGAGGCTGATTTCATTTCAGTTGCACTTTCCGAAGGGGCTAGAATTCTGGGCTAATTTACCGCTCACAGTTTCTATTGTCTTTAGAAGGTATTTCCTGAAAGTTTTTCCAAAAAAATCGCCAATTTGTAGCCGTAACTCTCAATTGAGTATAATTGCCTATTATCCTAATAACATTAAACCTATGAATTTCCCAAAAAACCTAAGAAGCTTACTGCTACTTGGAATGATAGCGAGCGTAGGTTTCTGGAGCTGTAATTCTCGCTCTGGCAAACCAAAAGTGCTCGTCTTTAGCAAAACCGCAGGTTACTATCATGCCTCTATTCCCCAAGGTGTCGCAGCTATCCAAAAACTAGGAGCTGAAAATGAATTTGAGGTGGATACGACTACTCAGTCGGATATGTTCACTGAAGAAAATTTAGCGCAATATTCAGCCGTTATCTTTTTAAGCACGACCGGAGATGTATTGAATAACTACCAAGAAGCCGATTTCGAACGATACATTCAGGCAGGAGGAGGTTTCGTGGGTATCCATGCAGCTGCGGATACAGAATACGATTGGGGCTGGTATGCTCGTTTAGTTGGTGGAAACTTCGCTGACCATCCTGGTATCAATGATCCAAATCCAAACGTTCAACCGGGCGAAATCACCGTGGTGGACGAAAGTCATTCTTCTACTTCGTTTCTCCCAAGCCCTTGGTCAAGAACTGACGAATGGTACAGCTATAAAAACATGAATCCTGAGGTCAATGTGCTTTTGACACTGGATGAAGCCTCTTATAAAGGTGGAATGGATATGGGTGAGCATCCTATCGCCTGGTATCACGATTATGATGGAGGGAGAGCCTGGTACACTGGAGGCGGCCATACAGATGAATCTTATTCAGAAGAACTTTACCTAAAGCATGTACTGGCAGGCATTGAGTATGCGATTGGCAATAATTCCGAATTGGATTACTCGAAGGCTAAAAGTAAAAGAGTACCAGAGGAAAATAGGTTTACCAAAACTTCGCTGGTAGGTGCAGAATTCACAGAGCCTACTGAAATGACCATTCTTCCAAATTTGGATATACTTGTAGCGCAAAGAAGAGGAGAGATTTTGTTTTTTAACCACGAGACAGAAGAACTTACTGAAGTGGCAAAATTTGACGTTTACTGGAAAACTGATGTAAGGGGAGTTAATGCTGAAGAAGGCTTAATGGGAATTCAAAAAGACCCCAATTATGCTGAAAATGGATATGTGTTTGTTTACTATTCCCCTTCAGGAGACGAAGAAATCAATAGACTTTCCAGATTTACTTTCAAAAATAATACCTGGGACATGAGCTCTGAGGTAGTAATAATGGATATTCACTCGGATCGAGATATCTGTTGTCATACTGGAGGTTCTATAGCTTTTGATAAAGAAGGCAACTTATACCTTTCTTTAGGAGACAACTCCACTCCTTTCAATCAGCCTGATTCTGAGTTCAAAAACAATGGTTTCGCACCTTTAGATCAAAGGCCTGGTTTTGAGCAATATGATGCGAGAAGATCTTCCGGCGATGCCAATGACCTGAGAGGTAAGATCCTTCGGATCAAAGTAAATGAAGATGGTTCTTATGACATTCCAGAAGGAAACTTATATCCTGTTGGAACTGAAGGAACCAGACCTGAGATCTACGTCCAAGGAAACAGAAACCCATACAGAATCTCCATAGATCAGAAAAACGGCTACTTATACTGGGGGGAAGTTGGCCCAGATGCCAATGAAGACATGTTCGAAACACGTGGTCCTAGAGGCTATGATGAAGTAAACCAAGCCAGAGAAGCAGGTAATTTCGGTTGGCCATACTTCGTGGGAAACAACTATCCTTACCGGGAATATGACTACGTAACTGGGGAATCAGGAGCTGCTTTTGATCCCAAGGAACCTATTAATACATCTGTAAATAATACAGGCAGAAAGAATTTACCTGCTTTGGCGCCTGCCTTTATTTGGTATCCATATGGAGAATCTGAAGAGTTTCCACAGTTAGGGACAGGAGGACGAAACGCAATGGCTGGACCTGTTTACTATGCTGACATGTACAGTGCGGACACTAAGTTTCCAGACTACTATGATTCCAAGGTATTTATTTACGATTGGATCAGAGGATGGATCAAAGCGGTAACCCTGAAGGAAAATGGAGATTATGATAAAATGGAAGCTTTCATGCCTAGCACCAAATTCAACTCCATTATCGATATGGAAATGGGGCCTGACGGAAGGATATATATCCTAGAATATGGAAATGGCTGGTTCGCTAAAAATCCAGATTCAGGGCTTTCAAGAATTGACTTTAATGGAGGAAACCGAGCTCCTATTGTAACTCAAATTTCCGCTGACAAAACCTCAGGAACGAATCCTCTAACCGTCACTTTCACCACCGAAGCTTCTGATCCTGAAAATGATCCGTTGACCTATGTGTGGGATTTAGGAAATGGGGAAACCAAAACCACCGATGTACCCACGCTTACGCATACTTTTGGGACCATAGGTGAGTACGAGATAAAAGTAACCGCAAAAGATCCTGCTGGTTTGACGGGTAACAGTGGAATCCAAAGCATTTACTCAGGAAATATTGCTCCAGAAGTATCCATCACTCTAGAAGGTAACCAGTCTTTCTATTTCCCTGGAAAAAAAGTAGGCTATAGCGTAACCGTGAAAGATGCTGATAATCCAGAGGCAGCTTCAGACATGAGTACGCTGTATGTATCTGCAGATTATATAGAAGGATTAGATCAGGCAGAATCTGATATGGGGCACAAAGTCATGACTGAAGCGATGATGGGTAAATCACTCTTCACCACCTTGACATGCAAAACCTGTCACAAAGAAGCTGAGGCATCTGTGGGTCCTGCATACATTGATGTGGCTAAAAAATACAATCAACGAGATGCCGATTACCTAAAGAATAAAATCAAAAATGGAGGCGGAGGAGTCTGGGGTGAAGTAGCTATGCCTGCAAATCCGGATATGAAAGACTCTGACTTGAATGCATTGGTAGCATACATTCTTTCCTTAGACCAAGTGACGACACCTTCTCTTCCTGCTTCTGGAACGGTGGACCCTACCGCAGGCAAAGAGCCAACAGCAACAGGAGTATTGATGCTGAGTGCATCTTATACTGATCAAGGGGGAGAAAACATTAAACCTCTTTCAGGTTCTTCTACCCTATTTCTGAAGAGCAATACGATAGATTTGGGTAAAGCCGAAGAACTAATGGGTGGATATGCTGTCAGTAGTTATGAAGGAGCAAACTTCCTAACTGTTCCTAAAGAAGATGGCTCAGCTCTTATCAGCACAGTAGATTTGACTGATGTTGGCTCGGTCACCCTGAGCACCTTTACAATAGGACCGCTAACTGGCACTTATGATTTTGAACTCAGGCTAGACAGTCCATCTGGAGATTTAGTAGGAGAAGGTACCTTCAGCCCAACAGCCTCCACCGGCCGAGCGCCAAACCAAGGATCGCTGACTATTCCATTCACTGGAAGTGCAGATGGAAAAATGCACAAGGTGTATTTGGTTTCTAAACCAAAAAACTCTGGCGATGAAGGAAGGTTTGTAATTCGATCTTTCACTTTCAACGCAAAATAATACCAATCTTAATGCATAAAAAAAGCCATTCCTATTCACGGGAATGGCTTTTTTTATTAGGATTTAGCTTGTAAAAAACATATCCTACTCAGGTAATCTTACTCTGAAAAAGCACACTGGTTGTCGGCCGTTTGCCAAATCACCTCATTATCTTCAAGATCATCAAAGCCGATTTCATTGGTTAAAGTTTTTCCCTCACAATCATACAGTATCAATGCCCAACTGCAATTGGGGCAGCAAGATCCCAAATAAAATACTCGCTTTCCTTTATATTTTGCTTTTGCTATATAAGCAAACTCTGAAAGCCCTCCACTAGATGCATTCTCAGCCATTTGTTTTAGCCAGGGCAAGTTTTCAATAGGATCCGAAACCCCACAAGCCATGGCAGGATCTTCGTTTTCCGTGCAGGAAACGCTAATTAACAGGCAACATAAGAAAATCGGGTAAATTAACTTTTTCATACAAGTAGGTTTAGTGAAAAAAGAAGTTAAACCCATGACGAAACGAATAAACCGAACGCTACCTTTCGGTTCATTTCATCGGTGAAAAAGGCAAGGTTTTGAAGAACACAGCATCTACATTTTCAACGATCTTCCCATCAGCTTCAGACATTTCCTTTGCTTTTATCCAAGCTGGATCTTTAGCGAAATTTTGAAAATTAGCTTCAAAAGAAGCTTGATTTCTGTCACCCAATAGATAAACCAATTTAGGTTGGCTTCCATCCTTTTCGACTGTAATCCAATAAGGATAGTTTTTCAAGCCCTGCTCCGCAAACAATTCCTGCGTGTGGTCTTTGAATCTAGTTATCAAATTATCAAGTCTCCCATCGAAGCAAGTGTAGATTCTCATCTGAAAAATCCCGCTGGCCTGTGGAATTGGTGTCTCATTCAACCCAGGAGCAAGTTTCATAAAAGTTTGATCTATGCTTTTCACCAAAGCTCCATTTACCCTGGATTCTTCATAGGCCTTTTTCCATTCAGGGTCGTTCAAAAATCTCCCCCACATCACATCTCTTGACTTCTCATCTGGATAGCCAAGTATATAAGTCAGTGAATTATCTTCATTATTGACAGGTAGAAAATAGGCGATATTTTCCATCCCACTTTTCTCGAAAAGCGAAAGCGTATGATCTTGAAAACGCTTGATCAGATCTGGAAGCTTTCCTTCATTGGCATAATACTTTCTAATTTCGAAGTAAGTCGAAGTATCACTCAACTTTTGCGCATAGCCTGCGAAGGCAAAAAGCATTGCAATCATACTGAAGATAATTTTTTTCATGAGTAGTGGGTTTTTAGGGCAATATAAAAGCCATGTTTTCCGGCTAATTCCTTTGATATTTTAGCAATGGTAGAAGATAAAGTCTATTTCTCCCATGCCTTCCAGATTGCCGGAAACAACGCAACTAGGATAATTAATAAACCAAAAGTCTCCCTTGATTCTTCCATGGACTGAGTTTTCATACTTAAATTATGCTGCTTCACTTCTTCAGAAATCCAACCTCCCACATCTCCTTGCCAGTAATAGATAGCACCAAGGACACAAGCTATTGCAAGAATAGTCAATGGAATTTTGGGGAAAATACCGCGTACACCCAACAGACAGAATATAATTGCTACACCATAAATACTCACCCAGATTTCAGGGTCGGGGTCGTTGAACTGCCAAAAAGCAAAAAGCGCGAATATGAAAATCCAGATGCCAAAATAGATTTTGTTAAACTTCATAATATTTCAAGGGTTTGTCCAAAACTACATAAAACGGAGAATTTTATTAACCTTAAAATACTAAAAACTATGGAAGCCTAGCTGAGTAAGGTGAAAAGTGATTTTCTATACTACTGGAATGCTTGAAATATCCAAAATCACCCAATATGCTTAAGAAAGAAAATCCTGAAAAAGTAATAAACCAGTAAAACAAAAAGGGAAACCCTCTTGCGAACGCTTCCCTCTCTCTTATAACCAACCTTAGTTAGCTTTAAGAGCCAAGCTACAGTTAAAAGACTTTTTCTCCAGTTACCCGGATTTTTAATACCGATCTACTAACTCCGTCTTCTTCACCTTTCGGTTTTGAAGATTTCAATAAACACTTTTGTGGAAAACCATCTCAGACAAAATCCCTAAGGACGCTGACCTTTCATGTTAATTGTGAGTTTTCAATCTTTATCCGAGATCGTATTCTCGGTCTTTTTATCTCTTACTTGGTTTAATAAATATCTCCTTAAATTAGCCTAATCGCAAAGATTCAGACACTTAGTTTCCCACTATCTTTCCACCAAATAATCTTCTAAACAAACAGACTTATCAACCATAATTATATGGTTATCAACTTTTTAATCACATTTTTACGAGATACTGCTTAATTCTCCCAATAGCTTCTCCTTATTTCAACCTGATTCGCATTAGAAACGCATCTGCAGTCATGTATAAATATTTCTCCTCACTGTCAAAAGCGCAATTAGCTGTGCCTTGCCCGGTCTTTATAGTACCCAAATGTTTTCCCTCTGCACTGATCACCCAAATCCCACCTGGACCCGAAGCGAACAATGTCCCTGAACTATGAACTGTCAAGCCATCTGGTAATCCAGGATTTTCTCTACCTATACTTGATGTAGCATCCATTAAAACCTTCCCTCCTATTACATCACCATTTTCATCCAAATCAAAAGCATAATATCTCGCTTTTTCAAAATCAGATTGTGCGATGTATAAGGTTTTCTCATCAGGACTCAACCCTATACCGTTTGGCCGGCTCAGTGAATCCACAAGCAAGTTTAAATTCCCATCAGGATCTAGCCTATACACACCCTGAAAATCCAACTCCTTGGTGTTCCAAGGATCCAAACCATAGGGAGGATCATTGAAAAACAGCTGTCCTGATTTATTGAATACTAAATCATTTGGGCTATTGAGCATTTTCCCTTCGTAATCGGAAACTAAAGAAATAAAATCAGCTTTAGGGCTTGAAAGGGAAGCATTCATCTTTGCTATTTGTCGCTCTCCATGCTGGCAAAGTATTAGCTCTCCATTTGCATTCAATGCTAAGCCATTGGATCCTGGTTCTTTCTTATTGGTCTCAGTTCCCAAATATCCAGAAGGCTCCAAGAATAAGCTTAAACTATCTTGCTCCGTCCACTTCCATATTTTATTGGTTGGCACATCTGAGAAGATTAATGCCTTTTGATCTTCCAGCCAGAGTGGCCCCTCAGACCATTCAAAACCAGAGGCGATTACTTCGATCTTGGCATCTTCAGATAGGAATTCATTTAGATCCGTGTCCAATCTTTCAATGGAGCCAACAGCTTGATAATTGAAGTCATCCACTTCATTAGTGGTTGAAGTTTTGGGATTAGAACATCCCGAGATTAGGATAAGGAGCAATAGGAAATTTGAATTTTTCATTTGTATCAAAGTATAGATTACAATAGGGTTATACTAAAAGGAAAATACATCAAAAGGACTTTAAAAAATCATCAGACCGATTCTTCATCAAAAATCCACTCTTTACGAGTTTTATGGCTTGAATGATTGAGCAAAGCAAGTGAAGGTGAATCTTGGCCATTTCTCTTTCAAAACAAATTAATTTTCAGACTTCCGCTCGGATGGCAATAAACCGAAAATTGGGTTTGAGCTGTGTGATGAATTCATCAAACCTTCCAACTCCTTCACCTTTTCTGGATTTTCAGCAGCAATATTATTCTCCTCCCCAATATCAATACTTAAATCATAAAGCTCAATGGTAGGCTCACCCCCACCAAAAACATGGAGTTTTATAGCTTTCCACTTTCCTTGTCTTACAGCCTGTTTACCTCCTTGCTCATGAAATTCCCAGTATAAATGCTCATGCTCTTTCTGTTCATTTTCTCCAAAAAGTGCTGGCAAAAACGAAATTCCGTCAATATCCTGAGGGATCGTAGCTCCTGCTACATCTGCAAAAGTTGGTAGCAAATCCCAAAATGCGGAAATGTGATCACTCTTAGTTCCTGCTTTGATTTTACCTGGCCACCAAGCGATCATTGGCGTTCTAACTCCACCTTCGTACAAATCTCTTTTATATCCTCGAAATGGCCCATTACTATCAAAAAAGTCAGGATCCGCACCACCTTCCTGATGTGCACCATTGTCAGATGCAAAGATTATCAAGGTATTTTCTTTCAACCCCAATTCATCAAGTTTAGCTAGTACTTCTCCAACGTAAATATCTATTCGCTCCACCATGGCTGCAAAGGTCGCATGGGGATAAGGTTGTGATTGGTAGGCTGAGATATTTACATCAGGGCCATATTCTGAACCTTCCCGTACTGGGAAAGCCTTTTCCTCACCGAATTTTTCTCTATACTTTTGAAATACTGCATCATCAGGAGCCGCTAATTCTGCATGCGGCATTACGATTGGCATGTATAGGAAAAAGGGATCATCCTTATTCTTTTCTATGAAAGAAATAGTCTCTTTTTGGATCAGGTCTGGCGCATAAACCGCTTTCTCTTCCCATCCATTTCCTTCGAGAATCACTTTTTCGTCATTGTGCCACACATGAGCTGGATAGTAACGATGGGCATAACGCTGGCAGTTGTAGCCATAAAACTGATCAAACCCCTGATGGCTCGGATCACCTGTGGTACCAATGAAACCTAGGCCCCATTTTCCAAAAGCTCCGGTCGTATAGCCAGCACTTTGCATCACTTTGGCTATTGAAAGAAGAGAATCTGGCATTGGATACTGGCCTTCTGGTTGAACTTCTCGATTGCCTCGAATGGGCGTGTGACCGGTATGCAACCCTGTCAAAAACGATGACCTAGAAGGTGCACAGACCGTGGCTCCAGAGTAATGATTGGTGAAAAACATCCCTTCTTTCGCGAGACGATCAATGTTGGGAGTTTCTATGTATTGCTGTCCCAAAAACCCAAGATCTCCATACCCTAAATCATCCGCGAGAATAAAAATGATATTAGTCTTTTTCTCTTCTTCTATTACTTTCGTCTGATTTGGACTGGTACTGCAGCTGCAAAAAGCAAAGAAAACAGAAAGCAACAGGGAGGTTAAAGGGAGATTCTGGGTTTTTATCATGCCCCAAGATAATAAGAAATGGTTCTGACTAAAATAAGTAGCTGTATGATTTTGCTCCTCGTTCCTGTACCAGTTTATTGCGAATCATCAGGGTTCTATATGCCTCTAAAGGCTCGGCAACTCCACCCGAGCGAAGCCTCGCTTCGCATACCAAAGGTCTCACATCAGTCAGATACGCCATTTGCAAAATTTCTTGAGCTTCGGAGCTTTGTCCATTCTGCTGACACTCATTGAGCTTTTCCCGGTCCACCAGCAATGCTTTAGCATATGCTTTAGTAATAGCTTCCAATGCTTGAATCAAATCGACTAAAGGATCCTGAGTATTGTAGCTGGCATCGATCATCCAGGAAATACTTTCCCAGGCCTGAGCACCATCTTGGGCTCCTCCGATAAGCTCGTTAAAAATCAGAAAAAGTTGATATGGTTTGATACTACTTGGGTTCAAATCATCTTCTCCGTACTTACTATCGTTGAAATGAAAGCCTCCTAGGAGGTTTTGATACATCAGCGTAGCTACTATCTGTTCTATGTTTGTTTTAGGCAGGTGATATCCTAGATCTACAAGCGCTTTGGCTCTTGACCCTAACCGTTTTGCAAGCATACAGGAAGTGCCCCAGTCAGGAACCACCGTATGGTAGCAATTAGGCTCATAGGGTTTGTACTCAAGCATCAAATCCCAATCCAAAGGCATGAATTCATATATTTCACGAAGTGACTCCTCAGTCCAGCCTAGGGTATTTCTGAAATTTGACTGACCTGGAAAATTACTTCCATCAGCCATCCAGACGGTTAATCCTTTACTTCCAAGTTTTTTACCTATGCTAATCACCTCCTCATTATGAGCGATAGCTTCTTGTCGGATAGCTTTATCAGGATTTCCTAAAGATCCTAAATTGGCATATTTCTGCTTGTTTTCATCTTGAGAACTAGTACTATTCATTGAATCAAATACGAGATCCAGATCAGCAGCTAACTCTTTAGTCTCCATATAATCCTCAGGCATATCCCAAGGGATATAAACAGAAATAGAATTAGTCTTTCTGGTCAATTGTTGCAAAAGACCGACATCTTCTAGTTTTTCATTTAGATTTCTAGGCTCTCCTCCTGTTCTATGCATTTTTGCACCTGCCCTACCATTTCCCAATGCAGCACTTGGAATGGCGATCTGAAACCCTTGAATCTTACGTATGATGTCATCAAAATCCAATCGCTGATTTGAGAGTCTAACTCTCAACAGATCTAGTGATCTGTAATGAAAATTATTGGTAGAAAATGATGCTAGTTGATCCTCAGTTATTTTCATAGAATAGGCGGTACTGTAACTTTTTTACTCATTTTGTTCAAAAACAGGCCAAAAATCAGGCATATAGATGCTTCAAAAACCTTCCGAATTGGATTGAGAAATGATGTGATTTAGAATTCAATTTTTCTCTGAAAACTGGTAAAAAGCTGATTCTCATTTCCTTTTTAACTACTCTTTCATTAACTAAATCATCCTAAATCAGCAGAAATCAGCTTTTTAGAGAAATTAAGACCTTATTAATTGAGCATTCTCACATCAGATTTATTTGGAGAAAAATCATTGAAATCCATTCCTAATCAATGAAAGCATTGGCGATTGTTATATTCACTAGTCATCAAATTGGTCGCCAAAAAAAAGGTTAATTGAAACAATTTCTCACCAATGAAATAAGCATTAAACCACAAAAGTCTAGAAGTTGAAAAAGAATTGAGTCAAAGTTTTACCTGCAATCCGGCCCCGTGATCTTTATGGATTTTGGATTATACTTTTTAGATTACAGTCATAAAAATATAACTGTAGGTAGTAGCAAAACTTTAGAATTAAATAGTACAAATAGAAAATCAAATACTATAGACCTAGTCAGATTCTTTCAATCAAAATTTAATTCTGACTTTTAGTAGTCTAAAGAATAAATATCTAACAGAATGATGTTTTGCACAATATAGTAGCAATAAAACTCAAAATAAATAGTATTAAGCTTTAGGTATTCAAGACAGCACAGGATACCTGAGGCAAACTTTTCACCCATATTCACTTTCAGAACAATCTGCTAAACGCAATGAGCATAACAACAAAAAACTTTAAGCATGTAAGTTACCTCTGGGATGATGCCGTAGCATCTAAACTTGAGGGAAATGAAGTTGACCTTCTAATTTATCGATCAAATATCCTTGGAGCTGATCTGAGAATCACCAATTACGGAGGTGGAAATACCAGCTGTAAAACTTACGAAGCAGATCCGCTTACCAACGAAAAGGTAGAGGTAATGTGGGTCAAAGGCTCAGGTGGCGATATCGGGACTTTAACTAAAGCTGGTTTGGCTGGACTTTATGTAGACAAGCTGCGTGCTTTGAAAGGTATATATAGAGGGCTGGAATTTGAAGATGAGATGGTCGAACTATTCAACCATTGTATCTATGATCTCAAATCCAAAGCTCCTTCCATTGATACCCCGCTGCATGCATTCCTTCCATTCAAGCATATAGATCACCTTCATCCTGATGCAGCGATTGCAATTGCTGCTGCCAAAGATGGAGAGCAGATCACTAAAGATCTTTGGGATGGTCAAATCGCTTGGGTACCTTGGCAAAAACCAGGTTTTGATTTGGGCTTACAATTGAAACAGGCGCTTGATGAAAACCCTGGGATCCGAGGAATTATGCTTGGTGGACACGGACTTTTCACGTGGGCAGATACTGCTTTCGAATGCTATATCAATAGTTTGGAAGTAATCGAAACTGCTTCGGAATACTTAGCACAGAATTATGGCAAAACCCGTCCAGTTTTCGGAGGAGAAAAAGTAAAATCTCTTGCTCCAGACCAGAGAAAAAGTCAAGCAGCTAAGCTTGCACCCTTGCTGAGAGGTCTTGCATCTTCTGAAAATCTAATGGTGGGCACCTTCACTGATGCTCCAGAAGTACTTCAGTTTATCAACAGCAATGATCTAAGCAAACTAGCTCCGATGGGTACAAGTTGTCCAGATCACTTTTTGAGAACAAAGATTTCCCCTTTGGTTCTTGATATTCCAGCTGACAAGGATCTGTCTGACCTATCGGCGTTGAAAGAACAAATCAGTCTCGCGTTTCAGTCATACAGAGAAATGTATGCTGACTACTACGAAAATCATAAGCATTCCAATAGCCCAGCGATGCGGGACCCAAACCCAGTAATCATCATCTGGCCTGGCGTTGGGATGTTTAGCTACGCAAAAAACAAGCAGACAAGTCGCGTTGCTAGTGAGTTCTATATCAATGCAATCAATGTAATGCGTGGTGCTGAGGCAGTTTCTCAATACGTTTCTTTACCACTACAAGAAGCCTTCAATATTGAATATTGGTTACTCGAAGAAGCAAAACTTCAAAGAATGCCTAAGGAGCAACCACTCTCTAGAAAAGTGGCCTTGGTGACGGGCAGTGCAGGAGGAATTGGATTGGCAATTGCAGAAAAATTCATACAGGAAGGGGCTTGCGTCGTGGTCACAGATATTGATGGCGATAGATTAAAAACCACTGGAGATGCACTTTTGAAAAAATACGGAAAAGACGCATTTCTAACTGTGAAGCTAGATGTAACTAATGGTGAAAGCTTGGAAGCAGCGATTGAAGCTACTTGTCTTCAGTTTGGCGGAGTGGACATCATGGTGAATAATGCCGGTATTTCTATAAGCAAATCGTTCGAAGATCACACGGATCAAGATTGGGATAGGTTGAACGACATCTTGGTAATGGGTCAATACCATATCTCAAAAGCTGGAGTAAAAATCATGAAGCTTCAAGGTCATGGTGGAGACATTGTAAACATTGCAAGTAAAAATGGCTTGGTCGCAGGTGCAAAAAATGTGGCTTATGGTACTGCCAAAGCAGCACAATTACACATGTCAAGGCTGATGGCTGCAGAATTAGCTGCAGACAAAATCAAAGTCAACGTGGTAAATCCAGACGCTGTGATCGAAAACTCCAACATCTGGGAAGGTGGCTGGGGCGAAAATCGCGCAAAAGCCTATGGAATTGATGTGAAGGATTTGCCTCAGTTCTATGCTAATCGTACCTTATTAAAAGAAAGTGTAAAGACAAGCGACATCGCAAACGCTGCATTCGTTTTCGTAAGCGGTCAGCTTGGCAAAACAACAGGTAATATGCTGAATGTAGATGGTGGATTAGCCGCTGCATTCCCAAGATAGATTATGAATCAATAAACCTCGATTACCCCTAATACCTCCAAAATAACCCAAAATGCCATGTTAGTCGATAAATCAGAAAAGATCCTAACGGATTCTCGAACTCCTAAGTACATGCAAGTGGTCAATCTAATTCTAGACGATCTAGATAGTGGTAAACTGAAAATCGGCGATAGAATACCTTCTATCAATGAAACCAGTTTCGACTTTTTGCTCTCTAGGGATACTGTAGAAAAAGCCTACAATGAACTGCGAGACCGTGGAATAATCACCTCCGTAAGAGGCAAGGGTTTCTACGTTAATTCGACTAACATGGCTAATAAATTGAAGGTGTTGTTGATTTTCAACAAACTGAGTTCTTATAAGAAAATCATCTACTATTCCATCATAGAGACTTTGGGAAACCAAGCGACGGTGGATCTTCAAATCCACCATTATAACCGCACCATTCTCGAAAACTTATTAGAACGAAACTTGGGTAACTACAACTATTATGTCTTAGCACCGCATTTCTTTGATGAAAACAATCATCCGGAAACCTGCTATGACTTGATTCAGCAGATTCCAAAAGATAAGCTTCTGATCATGGACCGTGATGTTAAGAATCATGAAAATGAATTCCCGGGAGTTTATCAGGATTTTGCCAGAGATATATTCGAAGCACTGGAATCGGGTATCATTCACTTGCGAAAATATTCCAGGTTAATCCTCGTGTTTCCTAAGGGAGACATGTACCCAGTAGAGATTATTGACGGTTTCAAACGTTTCTGTTATTTCCATAACTTCAACAATCTCATCCTAGATGGAATCGATGACGAACCACTTTACGAAGGAGATTCATTTATCGTCTTAGCAGAAACTGACCTTGCCAACATCGTAAAAAAATCTCGGGAACAGCAGTTACAACTTGGTAGCGACATAGGGATTATTTCCTATAATGAGACTCCTCTCAAGGAGATATTGGCAGAGGGAATCACGACTATTTCTACTGACTTTATGCAAATGGGGACTACCATCGCAAACCAGATCCTAGGTGCAGAGGATAAAATCCCTCTGAAAAGTCCATTCAAAATGATCATTCGAAAATCGCTTTGATAGCGTAGCTATGAGTAAAATTCCAGTAACGGCTGTTTTTGATATCGGCAAGACCAATAAAAAGTTCTTTCTTTTTGATGAAAATTTAACCGAAGTCTACAGTTCCTATATTCGTTTAGACGCAATTCCGGATGAAGATAATTTTCCTAGTGAGCCCTTAGCACCACTTGAAGAATGGATGCTGAAGACTTTTAAAGAGGCGTTAAAATCAGAAGAATATCTGATCAGACGACTGAATTTTTCCTGCCACGGAGCTTCATTTGTACACACAGATGAAAACGGAATTCCAGCAACTCCTCTTTATGACTACCTAAAGCCATTTCCAGATGAACTTCTTAGCAGGTTTTATGAAGAGAATGGTGGAAAAATGACCTTCTGCCGAGCTACATCCTCCCCGCCTTTAGCGATGCTAAATTCTGGTCTTCAGCTTTATTTCATCAAGTACGAAAAACCAGATTTCTTCAAGAGAATCAAACACTCATTTCATTTCCCTCAATACTTGAGCTTCTTGTTCACCGGAGAAATGGTGTCTGATTATACCAGTATAGGTTGCCATACTGGACTTTGGGATTATGAAGCAAACGATTACCATGCCTGGGTAGATCGGGAAGAAATCAGAAGATTATTACCTCCAATTGTCCCTGGAAATACGCTTTTGAAGACTAAACCTGAGCTCGGAAATATCCCATGTGGGATAGGTGTACATGATTCATCTGCAGCTTTACTTCCGTATATCAAGCAAGAGATAGAACCATTTGCTCTGCTTTCCACAGGTACTTGGGCTATTTGCCTCAATCCATTCAACAAAACTACACTCACCAAAAAAGAGCTTAAGCGTGACTGCCTACAGTTCCTAAGCATCAAAGGTGACCCGATCAAAATCTCACGACTTTTCATCGGGGAGGAACATAAATATCAGGTAGAGAAGCTGTATGAATACTTCCAAATGCCTTTAGGAACCTACAAGAAACTAAAATTCAACTCTACTCTATTTGAAAAAGTAAGGGACAATAAGTCCAAAAAAGTCCATTTTCAATACTTAAAGCCTGAGGATTATGGGTTAGATCAAGCAAAGGAAAATGATTGGTCATGTTTCTCTGAATTCAATGAAGCCTACTACACGTTTATTCATGAGCTGACAGATTTGCAAACTGCAGCTATCAAACTAGTAACGAAAAATGCTCCTGTCGATAGGCTATTTATTGATGGCGGCTTCAATGCAAATGATATTTTTGTAGAGATGCTTCGGAGAAAATTACCTGAATTAAAGATCATTCCAAGTGACTTCCCTAATGGATCAGCATTAGGAGCAGCCATGCTGGTATCAATGGAATAGATGGTTTAATTTACATCACAATTGAAATCAAGCTATACTCGAGCGGTACAGGAAAGTATGATAATCCATAATTACATCGCGATGTCCTGCGAAAATCAAATTACTCAGTAGATGAAAATAGAATCTCCTCATATTGGCCTGTTTATCCCTTGCTACATTGATCAGTTTTATCCCAATGTCGCAATAGCAACCTTAGAATTGCTGGAAAAACTAGGCTGCAAAGTCACCTATCCTTTAGGTCAAACTTGCTGTGGGCAGCCCATGTCGAATGCAGGATTTGAAGCTGATACTGAGGGGACTACTTCCAAATTTATCCGTGATTTCGCCAGATTTGACTACATAGTTGCTCCCTCAGGAAGCTGTGTTTTGCATGTCAAAGACCATTCGCCTAAGATCAAAAACCTTAAAAAGAATCAGGAACACATACAATCGAATATCCACGAACTCAGCGAGTTTATTACTGATATACTGAAAGTTGACTCGATTCAAGGGAGTTTTCCGCATAAGATTGGATTTCATGCTTCCTGCCATGGACTTCGGGGTTTGAGACTAGCGAGTGATTCAGAGAGAAATGAGTCCGCTTTTAATAAAACACTCCAATTGATGCGCGATCTAAAAGGGATGGAAGTAGTCGAACTCACGAGAAAAGATGAATGCTGTGGATTTGGAGGGACTTTCGCAGTTAGTGAAGAAGCTATTTCAGTACAAATGGGAAAGGATAGACTTGCCGATCACATTGATAAAGGCGTAGAAATTATCGTTGGTGGAGACATGTCCTGTATCATGCATATGCAGGGAATTGCAGCCCGGGAAAACGAATCTATTCAGCTTATGCATTTTGCGGAAATCCTAAACCAAGCCATCTCATGAGTCATCCAGAGAACGCCACAGTATTTCTGAAGGATAAAGCACGTGCAAAATGGCATGATGAGACACTTTGGATAGTTCGTGAAAAACGCGATGCAACTATCCATCAAATCCCTGAGTGGGAGAAGCTTCGGGAATTAGCATCTCAAATAAAAGATCACACACTTTCCAAGCTTGATTTTTATCTAGAAGAGCTGGAGAAAAATGCCACCGCAAACGGGATAAAAGTGCACTGGGCTGAAAATGCTGAAGAACACAATCGGATCGTTGCGAAAATATTAGAGGAGAAAAATTGCAAGGCAATTGTAAAAAGTAAATCTATCCTCACCGAGGAATGTCATTTGAATCCTTATTTGGAAGAACGAGGCATAGAAGTGGTAGATACTGACTTAGGTGAGCGTATTATCCAATTCCTAAAGCAACCGCCAAGTCACATCGTAATGCCTGCTATCCACTTGAAAAAGTCTGATATCTCGGATATTTTTCACGAAAAGCTACACACAGAAAAAGGAAACGTAGATCCAGTTTATTTGACGCACGCAGCCCGTCTTCACTTACGTGAGAAATTCCTCCAAGCCAAAGTGGCCATCACAGGCGTTAATTTCGCGGTAGCAGAAACAGGTGAATTTGTGGTCTGCACCAACGAAGGCAATGCAGATATGGGGGTTCATTTAGCGGATACCCACATCGCTTGCATGGGAATCGAAAAACTTATTCCCAGAAGAAAAGACCTTAGTGTTTTCCTGAGATTATTAGCTAGATCCGCCACTGGCCAATCAATCACAAATTATAATTCGCATTTCAGAAGTCCGTCTCCAGGTAAGGAGCTTCACTTGATCTTGGTCAACAACGGCAGAACAAAGCAACTTGGAAGAGAAAAATTCAGAAATTCCCTCAAATGTATCCGATGTGGAGCCTGCATGAATACTTGCCCGATTTACCGCAGAAGCGGCGGATTTAGCTATGGAAGTACTGTTCCAGGCCCTATTGGCTCCATACTTTCACCAGGGATAGATCTAAAAAAATTCAGCACCCTACCTTTTGCCTCCACACTTTGCGGCAGCTGCTCTGACGTCTGTCCCGTGAAAATCAACATCCACGAGCAACTCTATGAATGGCGTCAAGAAATAACCAAAGCAAACGGATCATCCCTAAAGGGTCTGTCTATGAAAATGGCAAATGGAATTTTCAAGAGTCCACTGGCCTACAGAATCTCTGGCAAAATGATGCGGGCATCTTTGAAGAACTTGCCTGATAGCATTATTTACAACCCATTGAACACCTGGGGAAAAGGCAGAGATCTACCCGATTTACCCGAAGAATCATTTAAAGCTTGGTACAAAAAGAATAGACCATGAGCAGCAAAGAATCCATATTAGCAGCAATAAAAGGACTGAAATTGGAGGAAAAACCTCTGCCAGATATCCCGGATTTTGAGATTGCCTCAGACTTAGTTGATTCATTTAGTCTTTCTCTCAAAGCCAATAAGGGAACCGTCGCGAGCAAAGAAGAAATTGAAAAATTGATATCAGAAACTGAATTTCTGAAAATTTACAGTGCTTCGCCTGTATTTGAACAGTATAGCAACTGCCAAGTACCTGAGCATCCAGCAGATTTTGCTGACTTAGACCTGGCGATTATAGAAGGACAATCTGCATCTGCTGAGAATGCTGCTATTTGGTTGGACGAGAGCAATTTAGCCCTTAGGGCCCTACCCTTTATCGCAGCTCATTTAGTGATTGTGATCAGAAAAGAAAATATCCTCGGAAATATGCACCAAGCGTATGATCGCATAGGGCTGGCAAAGTCTGGGTTTGGAATATTCATAGCTGGGCCATCGAAAACGGCTGATATAGAACAGTCTCTAGTTGTTGGTGCTCATGGTGCCATGAGCCTCCGAGTGGTGATACTCTAAGCAAGCTTTCTAGATAAAGTGAAGCAATTCTTATAGTCCTTGCTGCTGGAATATTTCAATTGAAAATTGATCTTATCCGCAATTCTTTTGCAAAGAGGCAAACCAACTCCGGTTCCTTTTTCTTTCCTCGTACCATATGAAGTTCTAGCCCTGAAATCAAATAAATTCTTTTGATCAGCAGCAGAGATGGTAGCCCCTTGATTACATACTAACCAACTTAATTTATCCTCATTGATCTTAAGTTTGAGGTGAATAGTTGAATTAACCGGTGCAAATTTGATTGCATTATCCATCAAATTTTTTAGAATGATTTTAATCTCGTTGATCTCTAACGAAATATTCTTATCGTCCCCTTCTATTGAAAAATCTATCGTTTGATTTTTCTCCTCTGCCTGCATTGCCATCATATCCTTCATCTCCTTAGTCAATTCACTCAAACTAATCTCATGAAGTTGTATAGGCGTATCTTCTAATTCAGTCATCACCCAACTTAATGTGTTGTTGAGCACCTTATTCAGATGGTAACTTTGCCCTTTCAAATTAAAAAGGATTTGCTCCATTTCTCCTGGTTCAAAAGCATCTTTCTCTACTAGACCTAGCGTAGTGTGAAGCATCCCTATAGGATTTTTCAAGTCATGCGAAAGCAATGCAATGAGCTTGTTTTTCTGATCATTAAGCATCTTCACTTCCTCGAGTGAGCGATCCTGCCTTTCCTTGATCGTGTGAAGCAGTTGACTTTGGTTTCGATAACTTTTAATAAAAAAGTGTAATACTGTAAAAATAAAAGCGCTTATCCACAAAATTGCGAGCGTATGATCAACAAACTGATTCTCTACTCCACTATAAAAATTCTCAACAAGTATATACCCCTTCACTTCACCATAAAAAAGAATGAAAAACATGGATATTGACCCTAAATACCAAGCCAATTTGAGCCATCCCTGAATAAGCAAGGAAGACACAACAAGCATTAAAAAAAAAGCATAAATCGTGGGTCCGTCATTTCCATCATTATATTTAAAATTGATGCAAATAATTACGTGAGCCACTATCAAAAGTATATTGACTATCAGCTGCGACTTCCCATATTTTGAAACTAAGTAATAGGAAAGAATGAATGTAAAGGAAAGCGCGATTTTAGATAAATAAATTACTGGGGACATCCCAAGCATAAAATCAGAAAAACCTAAGATCAATAACAAGAAGAAAGTCAACAGCGAAAATATTTTAGCCATCTGTCTTTGGATATATCCTAGATCAGTGACATTCTCCTCCGAGAGCATTAAACCTTTTGTGATCAGCATAAAAGTGGGTGTAAACAAACTAGATTCGAAAATAATAAACTTTAGCCCCTTACAAAACCTGGGCATTCTTAAACTGTACTTAAAAGTTAAAAATCACATTCAAAAATTTAATTCTAACTAAGTGAATGTAGAGCAATACGATTACCTTCTGAGTCCAGAAAAACACCCATATAACCATATTCAGGAGAAATCATTTTTTTTTCGATTTGCACCTTACCTCCAGCTTTTTCTACTATTCCCAGCACATCAGCTACATCTTCACATGAAAAATAAATAAGCGGACCAGCTAGCTCACTTGATTTGTAAAAATCCTTATGTGAAACTAAGCTACCGCCAGCGCCGCTTCCTTCTGCTTCGCCTGGAAACATTGCCATTTTAAAGTCACCCATATCCATCTTTTGAAGGGTACAATTAAAGACCTTTTGGTAGAAAGAAATTGCTCTATCCATATCATTAACCGGTATTTCAAACCAGCCTACAGTTACATTTTTCATAATAGAGAATTTAAAAGGTTAACTAACTCAAAAAACGTCAATCTAGCTACACGCGGGTCAATTTAATCGGGTAAGTTTTACCCGCATTCCACTGGCACACATAAATATTTTCATCTTGATCGATACACACATCATGACAATGCTTAAAGATAGGCTCGGATTGAACCATCAATTGTAATTCACCATTTCTGTACTCAGGGGCCGTGCCGCCTGGATTAGAAACGACCTTATTTTCTTTATTTAATATAGTCACAAAACCAGAATCAGGGGTTTGCTCCAGATATCGAAGCCTAGACCAACATACTCCCGCATAAAGGTTGTCCCCATGAATCACCGGACGACATACGAAAGCACCTGGTAGGAAAATCGTTTCCACATACTCCCCATCCATAGTAAATCGCTTGAAGGAATTATGTCCCCGAGAAGTACAAAGCAAAGTAGGCGCTTTGCCGCCACGCTGATCTACTGTGATTCCATGAGCTGTACTAAACTGATCATCGCCTGATCCGCTTCCTCCGAATTTTCGGATAAATTTTCCATTTTTATCGTACTGAAGAAAATATTGAGACCCGTATCCATCCGCAACATACAAGTCACCATTTGGCCCTACAGTGGTCTCAGTTGGTACAAAAGACATTTTCTCTGTATAAATCCCTTCTTTAACCGGGGCTGTAATCTCTGAAACCAAAGTGCCTTCAAGTGTAGTCTTTACCACCCTGCCGGCATTATCGGAAATCCATAAATACTCAGCATCTCCTTCATCCACTAAGGTCAGTCCATGGGCGCGGTCCATCCCAAGTGTCCATTCTCTGAGAAATTTGCCTGATTGATCGTATATGATTACATTATTTTTAGGCTCATCAGTGACCATGATCATCCTACCTTTACGATCCATTACCATCTCATGGCAATTATTCACTGGAACTTTGGCTGGGTCCAAAAGGCCCCATTTGGCATCAACTTGATATTTAAAATCACCATGACCAATTACTTGATCTGGTCTACGGGCAATGGATAAAGAAGGTGAAATAGTCATAGCTAGTCCCATCAGGGAGGTATTTTGGATAAACTTTCTTCGATCGGAATTCATAAGTAAGGGTTATGACTGGAATTTAACAATTACTTACGAAAATTGAATAATATTCTATAGTTTAGGTCAAACCCTAACTAAAAAGAAGATGAAAATATATTACAAGCAGCTAATTCTCTTTCTAATTGCATTATTCCCACTAGTACAAATTCAAGCACAGGAAATTGCCCTGCAGCTCTATTCCCTGCGGAATGAAATGAAAATAGACCCGGTGAAATACCATGAGCTTATATCTGAATGGGGCATCTCTGCGCTCGAAGGTGGCAGCACTTATGGAATGACTGATGCTGAATATTCAAAACTACTGGCCGATAATGATCTCAGGATCATTGGCGTAGGTGCAGAATACCTTCAACTCACCAAGGACATACAGCCCATCATAGATCAAGCAAAAAAATATGGCGCTAAATATGCGATCTGCTACTGGATTCCGCATGCGGAAGGACCTATATCTATGGAAGAACTTAAAATAGCTACCGCACTTTTCAATGCTGTAGGAGCAGATTTGAAAAAAGAAGGAATTACTTTTTTGTATCACCCACATGGGTACGAGTTTGCTAAGGATAGAAACAAAGTGAGATTCAATTACATGCTCGAAAATGCTAAAAACTTCGGCTTCAACATGGATGTCTTTTGGGTGAAAATGGGAGGAGGTGACCCTTTGAAGATTATGAAAAAATACCCAGGAAAATTCCCTATCCTCCATCTTAAAGATCGTAGAAAAGGAACTCCAGGCTCCAAAAATGGGCAAGGTGATGTAGAATCAAATGTAATTCTAGGAACTGGTGATATAGACATTGCCGGAATCATCAAGGAAGCCAAAAAGCAAGGAACAGAATACTTGACCATAGAAGATGAAAGCTCCAGATCAGTTACCCAAATCCCAATCAGTGTAGCATTCATCAAGCGAGAACTGGAAAAAAACTAAGGAAATCGAATTCACTCTCATCTCCTCAAGTGCAAGTCTATTTGAGATATTTTCTTCAAACTTGGAGCAATGTTTCAATTTTGCATTTTCTTTACGCTGAATATTTACATTGATTTCAAATGCACGCATGAATTATTATGATGTTGCGGTCATAGGCAGTGGGCCCTCGGGAGCTATGGCAGCCTATTATTTAGCTAAAAAAGAGATTTCTACAGTTATCATTGAAAAAGAAACCTTACCAAGGTATAAGACCTGTGGTGGCGGATTGGTCTTCAGAGGAAGACGCAAATTACCCTTTGATATTTCATCAGTTGTGGAGCGTGAGTTTGACCGGATGAAGGTCTATATGGAAGGTGAGGAAAAAGTTCTCTCTACAGTTCGAGACGTTCCAGTCATCAGCATGGTCATGCGCGATAAGTTTGATAATTTTCTGATCGAAAAAGCCAGAGAAGCAGGAGCAATTCTCAAGCAAGAACATAAGCTAACTTCCATCACTTTTGGTGAAAAACCCATCCTTCACACAAGCCAAGGTGACATTCAAGTAAGGCTAATCATAGCAGCAGACGGGGCCCTCAGCCCTACAGCCAAACTTGCAGGCTGGGAAGAAACCCGCAAACTCATTCCTGCGCTAGAATATGAAGTCGAAGTAAATCCTGCAGATTTTGAGCGGCTTTCCAAAGAAGTGCGCTTTGATATGGATAGCGTTCCCCATGGATACGCATGGAGCTTTCCAAAGGAAAATCACCTATCACTGGGTATCGCTTCTACGCGCAGAAAGAGAATTGACCTAAAAGCTTACTACAAAAAATACCTTGAAAAGCTGGAGATCAAGGAAGTACTGAGCGAAAAAGCCCATGGTTTTCAGATCCCTATTACACCACGTACCGATGGTTTTTACAGGAAAAATGTATTACTGATTGGAGATGCCGCAGGTTTTGCAGATCCAGTGACAGCAGAGGGAATTTCCAATGCACTTTGGAGTGGGGAACTAGCCGCTGAAGCGATTATAGAGTCTAAGCTGAACCCAGAAAAAACAGGAGCATTATATCATCAAAAGCTGGAAAAGGATCTTCTTCCAGAAATCAGTACCTCTCAGACAGCAGCCAAATGGTTCTATAGCTATAGAATCATCCGGAACATGCTCTTAAGAAAATATGGGGACTATGCCATCAACTTCATGACAGATATTTATATCGGTCGTAGAGGTTACCCAAAGGACTTGATGAAAACCATTAAAAACAAAATCAGCGAATCCAAAAGGTCCTTCATGTGATCAGTTTATAAACTCTTTTCATAATATTAGCCAAATTTGATTTAGCTTTCCACAATTATAAATCCAATAACATTTCACTTACTCATGAAAATCAATAAACTCTTTTTATCGGCATTTGCGCTAATTCTCTTCTTCTCAGTTTCCACGACTTCTTTTGCGCAGCTACAAGCTCCTGCTCCTAGCCCTGCAGCTTATGTGTCTCAGAATGTAGGCTTCACCAAAATCAGCATAGACTACTCTGCTCCAGCTGTCAAAGGCAGAAAAGTATTCGGAGAATTAGTGCCATTCGGCTCGACTTGGAGAGCTGGCGCAAACAACCCTACCATCATCGAATTCAGTACTGGAGTGAGTATAGGAGGCAAAAATATCGGACCGGGCAAATATTCCATTTTCATCACGCCGCAGGAATCAGGCGAATGGACTGTTCACTTGAACAGCAAAGGAAATGCAGTCTATGCTTACACCAAGGATGGTAAAATCGATGAAGCGGCAGTAGCAAAAGACGATGCGGTAGCGATCAAAGTAACTCCCGTTCCTGCTCCTGAAACTTTCGAAAGACTGGCTTACTTCATCTCAGCAGAAGACAACAAAGTAGCTACGGTTACCTTCATGTGGGCAGATATGATGCTTTGGTTTGAGGTAGATACCCAAGTGGCTCAAAAAATGGAGCAATTCAAGGGAGTGTTCTAAGTCAAAATCCCTGGTTCAAAGTACTCAAGCCCGAATTTGATTCGGGCTTTTTTTGATTAAGACAATTCTACCTAAGTTGTCATGAGTATTTCCTTAAATTATATGGACTCAGCACATTTAACTTTATCCCACCATGACTAAAAGTTCAACTTGCATTTTCTATCTAATTGCTGGACTTCTGCTCTTCCAATCCTGCAAAACTGATACGAAAGAAATACGCAAACCCAATATTGTCCTCATCGTTTCTGACGATCAAGGATGGGGCGATTTAGGTATAAATGGGAATCCGCAAGTGCAAACCCCAAACATTGATAAACTCGCTCTCAATGGTGTTCAATTCAGCAGGTTTTATGTAAACTCAGTTTGCTCTCCTACCCGAGCAGAAATTCTCACTGGAAGATATCATCCACGTGGCGGAGTTTATTCTACTTCGCGAGGTGGCGAGCGATTGGATTTGGACGAAAAAACAATTGCCGAGATCTTTCAGGCAGGTGGATATAAAACTGCAGCTTTTGGGAAGTGGCATAACGGTTCCCAACCACCCTATCATCCCAATAACAGAGGATTTGAAGAGTATTATGGTTTTGCTTCTGGACATTGGGGCAATTACTTCAGCCCCATGCTTGAGCATAATGGAGAAGTGACTCAAGGAAAAGGCTTCATCATTGACGACCTCACAGATCATGCGATGGACTTCATAGTAGAAAATTCAAATGATCCATTCCTTGTTTACCTGGCTTACAATACTCCGCACAGTCCCATGCAGGTTCCTGATGTCTGGTGGGACAAATACAAAGACGCTCCCATCGATTCAACGCATCGCTATGCTGACAAAGAAAAGATAGACAAAACTCGGGCAGCCTATGCTTTATGCGAAAATCTAGATTGGAATGTTGGCAGAGTCGTAGACAAACTGGATAGCCTAAAGCTTCTGGAAAACACGATCGTCATCTACCTATCTGACAATGGGCCAAACGGTTGGAGATGGAATGATGGACTGAAAGGCATCAAAGGAAGCACAGATGAAGGTGGGGTTCGTTCTCCTTTTATAGTGTATTGGAAGGAGCAACTGAAACCGAAAATCATTTCCCAGATTGCCAGCACGATCGATATTTTGCCCTCGCTGATGGATTTAGCCGGAATCATAAATCCATTTGACAACTCTCTAGACGGAATGAGCTTAAAACCACTGCTTACCGGAGCACCTGAAGAATGGAAAGATCGATACGTCTATAGTCATTGGAGTGGCAATGTCAGCATCCGAAATCAGCAATACATGCTGGATAAGGACAATCAGCTCTTTGATTTAAGTGCCGATCCCGGACAGTTTCATCCGATCGAGCAGCCTTCTGAGGCCATTTTAGCGCCTATAGCTAGAGCCAAAGAAGATTGGATCAATTCAGTATTATCAGAACTTGACCGGAACAGACAGGAAATATTCCCAGTGGGATATAAAGACAGCAAATTTACGCTCTTGCCTGCTAGAGATGGTATTCCGCATGGTGGTATTGAGCGATCCAGTATTCATCCCAACTCATCCTTTTTCACCAATTGGACTTCCACAACCGACAGCCTGACTTGGGATACAGACATTCTAACTTCCGGTAAATATAAAGCCACGGTCTATTACACCTGCAAAGACTCCGCTGTTGGCTCCATCCTACAACTGAGGCAGGGTGATAATGAAGTCAGTACCTCCATCAAAGTATCTCATGATTCAGATTTTCTAAACGTGGATTATGATCGCTCTCCTCGAGATGAATCATACGAAAAAGATTACATGCCTTTGGAAATCGGAATTATACAACTAGACAAAGGACATCATCCAATTATCATGAAGGCTGGTGAAATTAAAGGTTCTGAATTTATAGAGGTTCGGTTGCTTGTTTTGGAGAGGGTTAACTAATTTCCGGAGCAATGTACAAACTTTTATTCGTCCTTACTTTCTTTATTCTTTCATGTAGTACAAGCAAGCAGATTTCAGAAAATGAAGATTCAAAATTGATTATAGAGCTAATAGAGAAATTTATTGCGCATGATTCACTCTATAATGCCAGAACAATTAATGAATATTTATTGCCCTACGAATATTATGACCAGGAATTTACAGAAGATGGGTACCTAGCGCCACCTCCAGCTACAATAAATCCAAATGCCTCGAAAAATGAATTCGACATTGCTAATTTATTTGAGTTGACACAATTTTTTAATGACTCCGCTTCTATGGCCCATGTAAAGGATCAACTATTAAATTCTAGAGAAATTGCTAAAAACTATAAATTACACAGACTTGATTTAGTCAAATCAGAAATAAACAATAAAATTCCAAATTCATGGTATTCCTTTTACCCTCCAATTTTTAATTCAGACTCCTCGGCAGTTTATATGGAATATGATTTCTATACCAACGGTATGGGAAGCGTTGGGTATGGCAATGGAGCAGTTTTAATTAAGAAAAAAGGTTTGTGGGAGTATAACGCTTTCATTCCGGGTTGGGAGAATTAAATCCGAAATCAAACATCCGAAATCGCACTCATTCACACGTTAAACTCTAGCTTCTAGTGAGTTAAAATCACTATTTACTCACCATTAGAACCTAAAAGGTACCTTTAGATTCGTCGCAATCGGCTGGTTATCGTCAACTTGGGCAGGAATAAACTTAGGCAAGGAACTCATCACTCTAATGGCTTCTGCCTCCAGTGCTTCTCCGCCTGGAACAGTCTCCAAAACCGTCACCTCACTCACCTCACCAAGTTCATCAATGCGCACGTTCAGGAGAATTCTCCCCTTAACTGAAGATTGGGGAGCCTTGAGATTTTCTCTGATATGCTGGGATATTTTGGCGTTGGTACATTTATCAATCTCCTGTGAAGTGCCAGCATCCTCGCAGCCGTAGGCGATAAAACTCTTTTCGTTCACCTTTCGATCGGGTTTGATATAGGAGAAAGGCTGTCCATTCACATTCAATCCTACCATTCCAACACCTTGTTTATAGAACAAATTGTAAACAGTCCCCTTCCGCAGCGAACTTTCAGTTTTCACCTCCAAAAGATCAACAAATTCACAAAATGGAGTGGAATACGTGCTAGTCAAACTCAGGATTTCATATGTCCATTCTTGATCTTTACTTGACCACTTTGTCCCCACTTCATGTGTCTCCGGCAGCTCCAAAGACTCTATTTTCTTCTCCTGACTCCAGCTATAAACCGCGCCATTCTCCTCACGCCAGTACCGGGCTTTGACATCTCCATTTGAAAATGTCTGCGTTTCTTCCAGGTAATAGTTTCCATCGAACTCCACACTATCGCCTTTAAAGCTAGCTAGGTAAGAATTGTTGCCGTAAGTGAGCGTTTTCTTCAAACCCGCTTTGACCGGCCAGTAGGAACCTGAGGCATTTTCATAGCAGGCGTTTTCTTGGCCAAAAAGCTGGGCGCAAGACAACAAAAAGAGTAGTGCAGATAAAGTGAATTTCATAGGGTGGGTGTAAGTAGCCTCAGAGGCTAGTCAGTTAGTCTTTTTGGTGAACTGGGTATTCTCGGAAGGTAGTCCTGTACCCTTTTTGGTGAATTGTGTAGCCTCAGAAGGTAGTCATGTGCCTTTTTTAGTGACCTAGGTACCCTCGGAAGGTAGTCATGTAGCTTTTTTTGTGAAATGGATAGCCTCGGAAGGTACACCTGTACCTTTTTTTGTGAACTGGATAGCCTCAGAAGGTAGTTCTGTACCTTTTTTTGTGAACTGTTTGCCCTCAGAAGTTACTTCTGTACCTTTTTAGAGTCATTCTTTTATTTATACAACAAATACTTCAACCTCATTTCCTTGTAATCCTTTAGCCCAGGCTCCCAACCTGCTCTGATCGTCTCCATAGGAACTCCGTCGATAATCTGCTTCCGGAAATCGCCTCGACCGATCTGCATTTCTATGGTATTCATCTGGTTGCTGAGCTTAGAATCAAAGAATTTTTCCTTTTCAGGACTGGCATTGTAAAGTTCTGTGATCCAATCAAAATTGATTTGCCCAGAAGCTCTTAATTTCTCAGTATCATACTCACGTAGGTCAATTCCATAGCAAACCTGATCCATAAAAAGTGGAGTTTCTGCCATTCCTTTGATGCCTGTTGGTGTAAAACTGAACTCATAAATTCCCTTGTAAGCAGGGCTTCCCAATACGGTAAAAGGAAAATATGTACCTCGACCCAAATTGATATAGGTACCCTCAAACATGCAAAGACTTGGGTAAAGCAACACGGACTGCGGAGTATTCAAGTTTGGCGAAGGACTAACCGGCAATTCATACCGCATGTCATGGGTATAATTCGCCACCGGGATCACTTGGATATCAGCTTTCACTTGATTGGCAAGCCAACCTTCCCCATTTGCCATCATCGCAAATTCTCCCACGGTCAATCCATGAGCCATCGGTAGCGGAAACATACCAATCCCAGATTTGTAATTCATATCCAGCACCGGACCATCGATCAGGTAACCATTGGGATTTGGCCTGTCTAATATTATCAGGCGTTTGCCATTCTCCTCGCAGGCTTCCATCAGCCGCGCCAAGGCATTGATATTGGTATAAAACCGTACGCCAACATCCTGCAAGTCATAGATCAAAATATCCACATCTGCTAAATCTTCTTTACTAGGCTTGCTCTTTCGGCCATACAGGGAAATGATCGGAATCCCGGTACGCTCGTCTTTCTCATCACTCACCTTTGCGCCAGCGCTGGCATTTCCTCTGAACCCATGCTCTGGCCCAAAGACTTTCACGATGTTGATCCCCAAAGTCTGTAAGCTGTCCACTAGATGAGTTTTGCCAATAATGGAGGTCTGATTGGCAAGGACTGCAACACGCTTACCTTTCAAAAGAGGAAGGTAAAGCTCGGTTTGATCGGCTCCGGTTTTGATTTCTTCACGAGCTTTCTCGGGTTGCTCCGCCGGAAGTTTGGTGGTACAAAAGCAAAGGAGTATGCTGAGCGCAAAAAGTGAAATGGATTTCATATGTTTATAATTTGTCTTTTAGAGGCCATATGGAATCTCGCAAGGCGGATAATCATCCCAGTGTGTATCGCGTTCGACAAGCTCGATTTCATATATTTTGGGGAATGTGATTTTCTAATTCTTCAAAGATATTGATAGAATCGATGCTAAGAAATGTGATCGAGGTATATGCCCAACTAGTTAGGACGAAAAATCTTTCGCCCTTACCCAAATCTCGCCGAGATCCCTAAGCCACCCACCACCAAGAAAAATTTCTAACTTTTAGAGGCTAGTTCCAAATCATAGATCTTGATCCCAACTCGTTCTATATGCTTTATTAACTCTGGCTCCTTTATTTTTTCAAAATGAACCAGATCAACAGCCTGAAGCAACTCAATATCATCCATTGCGATTGAAATATTCAGTAGTTGCTCAAAATCCAACTTATCTCCAAAAACAGCAATATCTATATCAGAACCTTCGTAAAAGTTACCTTTTGCCCTAGAGCCAAAAAGAACTGCCTTTTCTACTTCAGGGAAGCTGGAAAAAACAGAGGTTATTTCAGATAGTGTACTTGAGTTGATTCCAGTATTTTTCATTTGTTTATAATTGTTTTTTAGAGCTCATATGGAATGTCCAGAATTAAATAAGTTTTTCTCCAATCCCTGTAAATGATATATGGTCTGAGGAATGCACAACCTGAGTACGGGCGAAAAATCTTTCGCCCCAACACGAATCGTGATCGCACTACAATCCCAACCTCCTTGCCACCACCGCATCAATTATTTCAAAAAGCTGCTTGGGGTGACGAGTCCGCCAAATTACATCATCCAACCTTCCTCCCATCACCAAGTATCGGTCGATCCCGAATTTGCTCATTTCAGACAAGACATGATCGCGCAAGTTTAGCGTGACTATCCAGCCCTCTTCCAATTCATCCTGCCATTCCTCGTAGTAATCATCAGCCTCCAGATCGCCGTGGAAGTTGAGCACATTCTCGCAGATCAGAATGTATTTATTGATCCCCTCTCCGGTCATCAATTCTATGATATTTCGCTTCAAAGTCATAATATCATTGTTCAACAGGTCATTCCACTCTCCCATCAATTCGATCACTGCAAAACCTAGGTTATAATCTGCATAGATTACTTTCAGAAACAGCGTCTCAGATTCCATGCTATCCCACTGTGGGTGAATTAGGAAATTGTAGATGGTATCCGTGAAATAAACCTCGCTGTTCTCGTATTCATAGAAAGGCGAACGTGGATCCTCCGCAGCGGTGTATAGATTTCTCCAATTAAAATATGGCTCAAGCGTATGCATGTTAGGTAAACAGAACTACAGGATGCAAAGTTGCAGGGGTTTGCGTGAATATAGGCTATTATCGTGGTCTGTGAGACATGCTGGGAGTCTAAGTGTAAAAAAAGCTGACACAGGCAAAATAGAACTTATTCAAATCGCTTGATTTGAGCTCTAAGAATAAGAAGGCCATTTTGCTTATTTCAAAAAACTTCTAACTAAGATTGCAACAGCACTTGTCAAAGATCTATCTGGAAATCAGCCTAAGCACTATATATAATCAGCCTACTTTATTATAGCAGTTTTCAGCTCATTCTGTAAGTTGGCTTTCTGCACGTCAAGACAAAACCATCATAGAAGTTGTTCAAAGTCAATCAAATGCTCAATTTCCATCTTTTGCTATTCATAATTTTCCAGGTTTCAGTTTTTGTTCTATAAACAGATAAAAATCATTAAACCTCAATTTTACTTAAACTTCAATTACGTTTATTTTTTATGAATAGGATGGTAATTAAATAGGTCTATTGTCTGAACATACACCTAGCTGATTTTTTTTTAAAATAAAAAATATTTAGTCCTATAAGATATTTTGAAAAATATTACTTACTTGCACCTTACATATTGTATAATCAAATAGTACATTTGATTTAATTAAAAATATAAATTCATCAGATTTAGAAGTAGCCTGTTGTATTTAAAAGGTAATCTTAATATAAAAATATTTACGAGTATATAATATTGTTTTTCAATATTCATTTAATGGATTTCAAAATAAATGAAAACAACATTAAAGCATAAAATAATAATAGTAATTGCATTTATTACAATAGCAATTACAAATTCTTATATGCTTTATGCTCAAAATTCATGTACCCAAAACAACATAGTTGCAACCAACTATCAACTACGAAACTCTTCAGGCCAACCGTTTAGTGTAACCGATGATTATGAGTTGGGTGACCCAGTTACAGGAGAATTGTGGGTGACGTTGACAAACAATACTGGAGGAGGGTATAATATGCGAATGTTTTATGACCTCTACCGCAATAACAATATCTCAGCAACGGATCAACAAGATTGCCTCTTTATAGCAACCGAAATATTAGCAAACACCTGGGTCAGAGTTAGACCTATTAGCTGGAATTGGGGGGACGTCATCGAGGTCAAAAATATTTTCATAGACTGGACTACGGGTACTGTAAAATCAGGAACTACCTGTGACTTTGGCGCAGTAAAGAAAACCTCACAGTGCTACTCCAGTCCAACTGGATTCACTGCTGCAGTTCCTTTGTTCCCTAAGTTTGATTTTGCTGATAATGGAATTTGTAACACTACTATTCAATTTACAAGTGAGACCATAGGCGGATCGCCACCTTATAATTATACCTATCAATGGGATTTTGGTGGCTTAGGCACAGCAACTGGAGCAAATCCAGTTTTTAACTTTCCTGGTACTGGGACTTACACCATTGGCATGACTGCCAATGATGGAGTTACTACAACTACCATACAAAAGGACATCTACATAGACCCCAATTTTGGAATAACGGTGGATATTTTCCCTACCAAAAAAGATGAATCATCTGGGATGATTTACACCACCGTAGGCGGAGGCACAGAACCGTATACTTATTCATGGACAGGGCCCGATGGATACACTAGCACTTCAAAAGACATATTTAACTTGAGTGATGGGACTTATAATCTACTTGTTACAGATTCAAATGGCTGTCAACAAACAGAAGAATACACACTTGATATAGCGAGCATCCTCGGTTTTAATCTGGCAAAATTTCAAGTTCTTGCAGAAAAATCAAAAATCCTGATTAATTGGGAAGTAACAAGTGAAACAGAGAATTCTGTCTATGAAATTGAACGAAGTAATGGCAATGCAAAGGCATTTTCCACAATAGGTACCGTAAGTGGTGATGGGGCAAAATCAACTCTCACTAACTATTCATTTATCGATCAATCTTACCCTTTCTATGAGAATAGGTTTTACTATAGAATCGCCAAAACATCATCTTTAGAAGTCAGTTACAGCCCAGTAAAAATGGTTGAAAAACAAGATTTTTTAGAAAGCAAAAACTCATGGCAGGTATATCCAAACCCCTGCTCAGAATGCAAAATAATCTTAACAACTATTGAAAACGAAAATCCAAGCAATGTTCGTCTTGAATTGTTAAATTCATACCAACTCTTACAAGCAAAAGATCTAATTCTGGATGATTCGGGTGTCATTGACTTAAACGCTGTGTTCGGATCAATCCCAAAAGGACTATCTATTCTAAAAATAGAATGGGGTACTAAAATAGAAACTATTAAACTGATAGGAGCAAATTAATTAGTTCAAGCTTAATTTTTAAGCCCACCTAAGTTAAGTCAGATCGTCTTTTAGACTGGGTGGAATTTGTAGTTCCATCCTGATATCGCTATTCATTTGCAATGAGCTAAAAATCCTCACCTTATTCCCCTAAACCTTTTCCCCACCAGTCCATTAAAAACACAATAAAGAGGAAGTCAAAAACACAAAAACTTTCGAGGTTTTGAAAACCTCAAAGGTTAAACCAAGCGATTTTTCAGACTTTAGATTTTAGCCTCCAGACTTTAATTTTGGCTTTCCTACCTGCTACTTAGGTCTTGATACTTTCTACTTCCTATTCACTCTTGAGCGAATTCACCGGATTTTCAGAAGCGGCTTTATAAGCCTGTACTCCTACTGTAATTACAGCAATAAATACCAGCAGAATGCCCGATCCAGCAAAGATCCACCAACTCAGATTCGTCTGATATGCATAGCTTTGAAGCCAGTTATTAGCGAAATACCAAGCCAGAGGAACAGCGACAAGTATGGCAAGCAAGATGAGCTGCACGAAGTCTTTCGATACCAAAGTCAGAATACTAACAGTAGATGCACCCATTACCTTGCGAACGCCAATTTCCTTTTTGCGCTTTTCCGCGGTGAAGGCAGCCAAACCAAACAAACCTAGGCAACTCAAGAAAATCGCCATCACACCGAAGTATTTTGCCAGCTTGGAAACTCGCTGCTCAGAGGCATAAAGCGATTGGTAATCAGCATCCATAAAGGTATAATCCATTGGCTGGGCTGTTTGCTTTACAAAAAGAGCGTTAACGCCAGCGATGATTTCCTGCTGATTTTGAGGCCTGATTCTCACCATGATTCGCTGCGCAAAACCCGGATCATATTTTAAAAAAGCAGGTTTGACGGTTTCTCTCAAGGACTCAAAATTAAAATCCTTCACTACCCCTATCACCTCTTTGTCCTCTCCCCAAAGATTCACAAGTTGACCCACAGGATCCTCAAAACCAATCGTGCGGACAGCGGCTTCATTCAAAATTATCTTAGAACCTTCTTCTCCAAATTCCGGTGAAAACGATCTTCCTCCCACCAGTTCAAAACCCATGGTTTCGATCAATCCCATATTTACCGATACATTTTCGAACTTCACCTGCTCATCCGGGTTTTTCCCTTCCCAGGTAAGCCCAATCGTCGAGCTGTTTAACCCCACCAAAGGATGACTCAAACTGGAGGCATTTTCCACTCCGGGAGATTTCTTAAGTTCTGCCAGGAAGGAATCCAACTGATTTGGATTGATTCCAGAAGAATTGATTTGTAGGAGTTGACTCTGATTATAGCCTAAGTTCTGATTTTGGATAAAGGACATTTGCTTGCCTATCACAGAGATGCCTATGATCAGCAAAAGAGAGATCGCAAACTGAAATACCACCAGCCCTTTTCTCGCCAGCAATTCTCCAAAACTTCCCTTGATATTAGATTTCATCACCTCCACAGGCTTAAACTTGGAGAGATAAATGGACGGATAAATCCCTGCCAAAAAGCTGGTAAGAATCCAGATTCCCAGTAAAATAAGGATCAGTTCTGGCTGAAATGACATGCTTAGTGTCTTGGAAGTCACCTGATTGAAAAATGGCTGTAGGAGGTATGTGGCTACAACTGCAAGCACCAAAGCAAAGAATGTCAACAGAAACGACTCCACCATAAACTGTCCAAATAGTCCTCCTCTACTCGCTCCCATAGACTTTTTGACTCCTATTTCCTTCAATCGACTCATTGATCTAGCCGTGGTTAAGTTCATGAAATTGATGCAAGCGATGATCAATATGAAGATTGCGATAGCGGAAAAAAGCTTCACATAACTGATCCTTCCTCCCGCTACTTTTCCGTCTTCATACGTGCCATACAGGTAAGTATCTCCATAGGGCTGAACAAATGCCGAGACATTACTTCCTTCAGCCTTAGCTTTGATAAAACCTGCTATTTGGTCATTGAAAGCAGCTACATCAGTGTTTGGACTAAGCAATACATAAGTAGAGGCATTGTAGTTGTCCCAATGAAGCGCGTCTCCAAGCATTTGCTTGAAATAGGAAAATGAAAGGAAATAGTCAGGTTTATCTACATCCATAGAACCGAAATCCTGATAGACGCCGGTCACTTCCACCTCATTGTGAAAATCAAAAACTTGCCATTTTACAGATTTCCCTAATGCCTCCTTTGGTGAACCAAAAAGTTTGGTGGCCATGGTCTCTGATATCGCCAAGCTGTTGATGCCTGTCATCATCTGGCTTGGATTTCCTTCTAAAAAATCTACGTCGAAAATATCGAAGTAGTCCTGATCTACAAAAAGCCCCGCTCCTGTCATCTTGGTGGTTCCATTTTCAAAAGCAACCCCATCAATAAACGGGGAGGTCCCAGCAGCCGATTCCACCTGAGAAAGTTCAGCTTTCATGGCTTCTGCCATATCACCAGGGGTGACCCCTATGGTGACTATTCCACCGCTATTATCGTGATTGGTCATCACCGCGTAGATACGATCTATTTTTTCATGATAGCGATTGATGCTCAGTTCATCTTTCACCCACAGCATGATCAACACCACTGTCGTCAGACCAATCGCCAACCCAAACAGGTTGATCGCAAAGAACTTTTTGAACTTCATGAAACTGCGGAAGGCAAGGGTAAGTTGGTGGCGGAGCATGGGGAGTGGCTTAGTTTATTAATGATGTGTGAAGTATAAGCTGACCGATGTTTGATGTCTGATGACCGGTGCAAACACCCGACCTCCCTCACCTAACATCGGGCAAAATCAAACGTGAAACTGCTCTCTAATATTCTCAGTCACCACTTTACCATCGAATAGATTGATAATCCGGTGGGCATAGTTCGCATCATGAGGGGAGTGAGTTACCATTACGATGGTGGTTCCTTCGTTATTGAGTTCTTCCAAAAGACGCATTACTTCTTCGCCATTGGTGGAATCCAAGTTACCTGTAGGTTCATCGGCAAGGATCACAGATGGCTTGGCGACAATCGCTCTGGCAATCGCCACACGCTGCTGCTGACCACCGGAAAGCTGCTGAGGAAAGTGGTTTCTTCTATGCATGATATTCATGCGTGTAAGCACTTCTTCCACTTTTTTCTTTCGCTCGTCTGCAGGAACTTTTAGGTAAAGAAGCGGCAGCTCCACATTTTCAAATACAGTCAGTTCGTCGATCAGATTAAAGCTCTGGAAAACAAAGCCAATGTTTCCTTTTCTAAGCGAGGAACGCTGTCTCTCGGAGAACTTAGCTACCTCATTGTCCAGAAAGTAATACTCTCCATCATCCGGATTATCCAGAAGTCCGATGATATTCAGAAGGGTGGATTTACCACAACCTGAAGGACCCATGATGGCCACGAATTCGCCTTTTTTGATTTCGATCTGGATGCTATCCAAAGCGGTTGTTTCTACCTCTTCGGTAGCGTACATTTTGCGGAGATTTACTGTTTTGATTACGTTCATGTTTTTTATTGTTGGATGTCGGATGTCGGGTGACCGATGTATTGGGAACCTCTATCGTTGGTTACTAAATATGTTTGATGTCCGATGTCGGATGCCCGATGTTTTGGGAACCTCGATCCTTAATTTATTTTTGATTTGAAGGCTTGCATCATGTTCATTAGATGAAAAGCCTCTGCATATAATTCATTAAACTGCTCTTTATCAATATATTTCCTTCTTTCTGCTTTATGTAAGCAAGTGACTACTTCAGCTAGGGATCGAATAGCATAACCCAAGAATTTCTTGTATTCAGGGTTACTTTGGGAGATAGATCATTCAGCGATATTTAGCGCAATGGAATCTGCTGCACGTCTAGCCTGCGAAATGAGATTGAATAATTCATCCTTTGGGAAAGCTTTAGAAACGCTAAATATATCCTCTCCAAAGTCCATAGATTTTTGCCAAATCTGAAGCTTTTCGAATTTGAAATGAGGCACATACTCTTCCATAACTATTCATTTTAAGTCTAGAAATCATCAATCTACTACTCACAACATCGGTCACCCGACACCCGGCATCAAACATCGGTCATCCGACATCCGACATCGGTCTCCCGTCTCCCGTCTTCGGTCTTTTTCTCACTTCAAATCCAAAATCTCATTCTTCCCGAAGTTCTCATACCCAGAAATAATGACTTTTTCACCCTCTACCAATCCTTCCAGCACTTCGTAATATTCTGGGTTTTTATTGCCAAGTCTGATACTTCTCTTCTCTGCATTTCCATCTGAATTGATCACAAATACCCAGTTTCCTCCCGTATCCTTGAAAAATCCTCCAGTTGGTAATAACAAACTCTGCTCGCTATCGCTGAGCTGCAAACGAATCCTTACACTCTGCCCTCGTCGGATTCCTTGTGGACTTTCTCCGGTAAACTTCATATCCACTTCAAATCGTCCATTGGTAATCGTAGGATAGATCTTCATAATCTCCAACTCATGGTCTACTCCGCTTAAAGTAAATTTACCTCTCAGCCCACGACCGATTCTCGGCAAATACAACTCATCGATTGGCACGCGCACTTTAAATTCGTCCTGCACATCGATCTGTCCATATCGCTCACCGGAGTTGATGGCCTGACCTACCTCGATTTGCTCCATGGCTAGTTGACCTGCGATTGGTGCTTTGATCACTAGGTTATTCAGGATCTGCCCTACTCCATTCAGCGAGGCATTCATTCTGTTCTCCGATTGACGAAGTTGTGCCAATTGATACGCTCTTGCAATAGAATCACTCTTGTAGGATTTATAGGTTAATTCCTTTCGTTTCAGGTTGTACTGGTATTGCTCAGCGACTTCCTCAAATTCACGATCAGAGACCAGTTTTTTCTCATGAAGTTCCTTGAATCTTTTGTACTGCGGCTCCAGCAAGCTGATCTGGTAATCGATCTCTGCTAATTGTCCTTGCTGACTCAAGTCATTTTGATCCAGGAAAAGCCGTGTCTGACGCAAATTGTTGATCTGCTCATAAAGCATCGTCTCGCGCTGCATGACGTCCAACTGCAAATTAGAATTGGCCATAATCAAAATCGTATCCCCCACTTCCACCACGGCACCTGACTCACGTACAATCTCTGCTACCATACCTCCTTCGACTGCGTCGAGGAAAAAAGTCTGTGCTGGTTCTATCTGTCCTGATACTAATATATAATCGGTAAACTCCCCTTTCGAAACAGTCGCAATGCTCAATCGATCCTTCTCCACATTCATAGTAGAGCGATGATCTGCAAATCCGATTTGATAAATAATTCCTGCAACTAAAACTACTCCACCTACTATCCAGGCGATTCTTCTAGGGGTCCAGGTTTTCTTAGCTAATTTTCTATCCATTGTGTGTAAATGCCATTTTCGGGCTACCCCCATTATGCCAAATGGTATGCCATGCAAAAAATACCTTCTAAGAGCCAGTTTCGTTGATTTCTCAAAAAAAGACAGCCTGACTCGCGAACATTTTCGTCCGCAAGCGAACAAAACATTTCAAAGTCGAATAATTTATTCCTAATTTATAATCCTTCCCAGTTTACCAAAAACAGGCTCAAATTGTCCGAAATCAAACGTTTCGAAGCAAATTTAGATCATCTATTTTTTCGGTATACTTTTGGAACAACTGCCCACAACACGACGGATATTTTTCCGGCCTTGACCAAATTCTTTTAATCATGAGCGAGCAACGTACAGGTAAGATCCTTATAGTAGACGACAACGAAGACCTTTTAAAAGCAGCGAAGATTTTTTTAAAGCGGCACTTTTCTCAGGTTGATACGGAGACCAATCCAGACCTACTTCCCATCCTCACGCATAATGAATCTTACGACGTGATTTTGCTGGACATGAACTTCACCAAAGATGTGAGCTCGGGCCAGGAAGGGTTTTATTGGCTGGATAGAATTCTTGAGCTTGATCCTTCTGCGGTGGTAGTTTTGATTACGGCTTATGGCGATGTAAATCTTGCGGTGAAGGCAATCAAAGAAGGTGCAACTGATTTTGTACTGAAACCATGGGAAAACGAGCGCTTGTTGGCCACATTGAATTCTGCTTTGCAGCTTCGCAAAAAGAAGATGGAAGTAGATCTGCTGAGAGATCAGAAGCAGACCATGGAGAAAGACATGGATAATAAGTTCAAGGATATCATTGGTCAAAGTCCTGCCATGCAGAAAGTTTTTGAGACGATTGAGCGTGTGGCTGTGACCGATGCAAACGTCTTAATTTTGGGCGAAAATGGTACGGGTAAGGAATTGATTGCACGTGCAATTCATAGGCATTCCCGTAGAAATCGCGAGGCTTTCGTAGGTGTGGATTTAGGTTCCATTACGCAAACGCTTTTCGAATCGGAGCTATTTGGACACAAAAAAGGCTCTTTCACCGATGCAAAGGAAGACCGAGCTGGTAGATTTGAGCAGGCACACAAAGGGACGCTTTTCCTAGATGAAATAGGAAACCTGCCTCTAGCGCTTCAGTCAAAACTTTTGGCAGCACTTCAAAACCGTCAAGTGACACGCGTGGGCGCTAACCGTCCCGTGGACGTAAATATCCGTCTGATCTCCGCTACGAATATGCCCATCCATAACATGGTTTATGAAAATGGCTTTCGTCAGGATTTGCTTTACCGTATCAACACCATAGAAATTCAGCTTCCACCACTTCGGGAAAGAGTTGAGGACATCTCACTTTTGGCCGATCACTTCATTGCTTTTTACTCCAAAAAATACAACAAAGACATCCGAAAAGCTTCGGAACCGCTGGTGAAGCGCATGACCAAGTACCACTGGCCTGGCAATATCCGTGAGCTACAGCACAGCATCGAGCGCGCCGTGATTATGTCAAATCACCATGTGCTTCAACCTGAAGATCTGTTTTTGCAGAAGATGGCTCAACCGGAGCGTCAGGATGAATCGGTAAGTTTAGAGCATTTGAACATCGAAGATGTGGAGCGAATCTTGATTCGCAAGGCGTTACAAAAGCACAATGGGCATATCACCAGAGCAGCGGAAGAACTTGGATTAACTCGCTCCTCACTTTATCGCAGACTGGAGAAGTATGGTTTATAAGCGGTTTTCCTTCGGCGTTGGACTTCGGATAATCGGAATCATCCTGAATATCTACCTTGCTCTTTGGCTATATTACAGTCAAGAGCTCTGGTTGGCTCCGGCTATTTTAGGCCTGATTGCAGTGATTCAGATTGGGGAAATGATTTATTATGTCAACGCGATCAATCATAAATTGGCGAGATTTCTCGATTCCATCCGATATGCTGATTTCTCAAGTTCCTTTACATCAGACAGTAAAATGGGCAACTCCTTCAGGGAGGTAAATACCTCTTTCAATGAGGTGATGGAGGTTTTCAAGCAAACCCGTGCCGAAAAGGAAGAACAGATGCTCTTCCTGCAGGTCATCATTCAGCACATCAATACCGGGATTATTTCCTTCAATTCTGCAGGAAAAATCGGCGTTATCAACAATGCTGCGAAGCATTTGCTTCAGATTCCACAATTCCGAGATATCACGGACTTGGGAAAATTATCTCCAAAACTTCTCGAAGATGTGATGGAGATGAAGCCGGGACAGCGGCTTTCCAAAAAAGTCAATCCTTCTCTTCACCTGATCATTCAGTCCACTTCTCTGAAGATGGGTGGGCAAAGTTGGACCTTGCTTTCCTTGCAAAACATCAATGCAGAACTTCAATCCAACGAACTCGAAGCTTGGCAAAACCTGACCAAGGTGCTACGCCACGAAATCATGAACTCCATTACGCCGATTTCCAGTTTGGTGGAGTCACTTCGTACAATTTTGGATGAGGATAGTTATGTGCAGCAGGAAGGATTTTTGATCAAAAGAGATGGGTTTATGGACATGCAGGAAGGCTTAGACACGATTGCAAATCGTAGTCGGGGTCTGGTGAATTTTGTAAATGCCTACCGAGATTACACGAATATTCCAGCTCCGAAAAAGGTAACCATGCCTGTCTGTCAGCTTTTCGAAAATGTACTCAATCTGATGAAAGAGGACCTAAAATCGGCTGAAGTGAAAATAGAAACAAAGATTCATCCAAGTGATTTGACGATCCATTGCGATCCGGATCAGATCACTATGATCTTGATCAATCTGGTGAAAAATGCCTCTGAATCCCTACAAAATCAAGCTGATCGTATGATTTGGCTTTCCTCTATTGGACAGGGAGACTTAGGCTTGATGATACAGGTAGAAGACTCAGGACCTGGTATTATTCCTGAAGCTCTGGAGCGGATTTTTGTGCCTTTTTACTCTACCAAAAAGACTGGTAGCGGCATTGGATTAGCGATTTCCCGACAGATCATGAACTTGCACAAAGGAAGTTTGGAAGTGACTTCTATTCCGAATGAGCGGACTGTATTTACGATGAATTTCAGGTAATCATTGAGGTTTTCAAAACCTCGATGGTTTTTGATTTTTGTAGAAAATAGTTTTTAACCACAGAGCCCACGGAGGGAAACACAGAGGCCACAATTTGGAATTACTCTTAAGGAGTCTAAGACCTGTACAAAATGCGGCGGGCTTAGGTCTAACATATCCCATTCTTCAGATTGATAACTTTTTAAAATTAATAACAACCTATAGAATGATCGCTTTGCTAGGTTTTTCTATGTGACTATGTGGTTTATTCCTTTTTCACCACATAGAATCATAGCGTCCATAGAATTGAAGTAGCAGATCGAGCTGTTTCAGTTCTTCTAACCTGTCCGACACTAGGCTAGCTTAGACTAATTGTGCTCTCATTTTCAAACTGACTACTTTTTTATATTTAATTACAATCAATGGTGGATCGCTTTGCTTTGTTTTTCTAGGTGACTATGTGGTTAAACTTTTCATCACCTTCGAAAAATACCACGCCAACTTCATTTCATTGTTTATCAAGACTTTGTATCTTATACGAAACTGTAAACACTATGGAAACAAACTTTTTAACACAAACCCAAGTAGCTTTTCACAATTTAAATGGCTTAGTAAATGGTATTGCCATCGATGGCCGAATCACCAGAAACGAATATGAGGCACTCAAAGCTTGGTGCCACACGCATGAGGGACTTTGCTCTCAGGAACCTTTCAACTCTTTTTTTGAGGAAATATCTACCAAAGTAAAAACTGGGAATGTAGGCTCAGAGGAGATATATGAACTCAAAGAAATTCTGAAAAAACATGCGTTGAACTTCGAAGAAAAGGATAAAACAAAAGCTGATCTTCACTTTCTCCAAGGCGTCTGTTATGGTATCATGGCGGATGGAGACATCAATAAGTATGAGATAGAAATGCTCAAAAAATGGATGGATGAAAATAATCAATTGAGCGAAACCTATCCATTTAATGAAATCTACGAAGTAGTGGCCACTGCAATCTCAAAAGGCAAAATTGACTCAGAGGAATACAAAGAATTAGTGAAATACTTTAAGGAGTTTATGAAGATTGAGTAGTTGTTTTACCGAGCTAACTCACGTTTCAAAGAAAAATCCAAGCTCAAATGAGCTTGGAATTTCTAATTATAAAACCCTATGCTGTATTAAATTTTTTCTTTTAAAACCTTCTTCTTCCGCCACTATATTCCATGGCTTCACCTTTGCCGAAGCCGTAGCTCACCCCTAAGGTCACGAAGCGTCCTCTCCTTCTATAATTATATTGGTAGAAGTCAGGATTCAGTGTTTCGCTCTCCGAGATTCTCGAAGCAAATACATCTCTAACACTTAGATTGACGATCACCTTGCCTTTCACAATTTTCTTTCGAATTCCTATATCTGCTGTAGCAAACCCTGAAATATCCCGCTGAAAAGTCTGGTAAGAAGAACGATAGTCTCCAACTATTTCCAAGGAAAAATCAGCTGGCAACTCAAACTTGTTGGTCAGCCTGGCAGTCCACTGATTTGACTTGAAGCCAAAAGGCACAGCCTCATAGGTCCCTGATCTATCGAAATAATTATAATTAAAATCAGCACTCATTGACCACCAGTTTGATGGAGTCATTTTGCCGTTCACTTCCAAACCAGTCACGTTATTGGTACCAATATTCATAGGCTTGGTAATATTGATATTGTTCTCAAAAGTGGTTACATCCTCTATAGTCTGGGTGATGTAGCGATGGTAAATCGATGAACTAAGCGAGAAAAGCGGATGATCAAAGATACCTGTGACCTCATAGCTATCGGTGTATTCCGGCAACAGATTTGGATTCCCGGTAGACACACTGAAGGTATTTCGGATATTCACAAAGGGATTCAGGTCAAAGAATCTAGGTCTGGAGATCCGTCTGGAATAACCACCTTGGACAGAAAAATTTTTAGCCACTTTGTAGGAGGCATGAAGCGTAGGGAACAAATTGGCGAAGTTCTGATTATTCTCTTCGTTGGTTTCTTCGAGGAGCGTTTCAATACTTGTATTTTCCATTCTCAGTCCTAGCTTCAACCCAAACTTATCATTCTCATAAGCTCCAGTTCCGTAGAGTCCAAGTACTTTTTGCTTGTAAAAGAAGTTATTGGAAAGTTCAGGAATGACTACCCATACACCATCATTTGACTCAGAAATAGCATAATCATTTTTGACTTCTGTAATGAAATACTGACCACCCGTCTCCAAGGTGAACTTCTCCCCAAATGGACGAGTATAATCTGCTTGAAATGTATATTCTGCCTGAGAGAAGTCATTGTCACTCAATTGAGCATCTGACCTTGCGCCTTCACCAAAGGTTGGGCTGTTGGTGAAATCGGATGACTGGTCCTTCGAAAACGAACTTCCTATCGCAGAAAGCAGGAGAAAGTGTTCTTCTTCATCTGAGAAATCACTTTTGTATTGCATCTCATATTGCCATTTGGGATTGGTTGCCTCAGTAGTTTCTTCACGTAGCCATCCAGACATGGGAGCCATGTTCCCATCAAAGGTGCTGAATTCCCCTCTGGAGTATTCTGCTTCTGCTTCAAATGCATAATTACCGGAAACGGTGATGACATTTCTATCATTGAAATAGTAATCTGTCCCCAGTATCAGATTGACAAAATTTTCATTCTTCTCTACATCTCCGACACTTTGCACCTCATTCAATGTGCTGGAATTTCGATTGATTGTTTCAAAGTCTTCTGGCATAGTACGCTTGCCTATTCCGATTTGGCTGAAAAGATTGAATTTCTCCGTACGCTTATTAATACTAAAACCCAAACTATGGTTATTGGGAACACCTGTATTTAGACTCATGGAGCCATTTACGCCTTTTTTCTCCTCCTTTTTCAGCACAATATTGATAATGCCCGAAGTCCCCTCCGCATTATACTTGGCCGAAGGATTGGTGATCACCTCCACCTTTTCTATCATATCAGCTGTCAACGTTCCTAAGGCATTCCCTCCATCTCCGGTGAGCACTGAAGGCTTGCCGTTGATCAGCACTTGAACACCACCCGTACCTCTCAATAGAATTTGACCTTCAATATTTACAGTCACCGAAGGCACATTATTCAACACATCCAAAACACTGGCTCCGGTGCTGCTCAGATCCTGACCCACGTTAAACACCCGCTTATCCAGCTGAAACTCCGTCGTAGATCGCTGTCCTTGAACTATTACCTCGTTCATTTGCTGCACATCCTCCTCCAGTGAGATAGTACCCAGATCCACTCGATTGTTGACTACTTCAAAATCAGTAAGTTGCTTTGTAACAAACCCGATAAAACTCACTTCCACGGTGAAGTCCTTGCTCTCTGTAGCGAGTAAAAGAGTACCATTGGACTGTGTAGTCGTACCTGCCAGCATGCGATCTGAATCCTTAGCAAGGATCTTGATCGTTGCAAATTCAATCGCTTTCTGACTTTTAGCATCCACCACTTTTCCTGATATTTCTATACCTTGTGCAAAAGCTGTGGCTATAGCAAGGATAAAAAATAAGAAGCAGCTAAGAATGTTTTTCATGTCGGAGTCGATTAGATTCAAGTCAAAACTGATAGTAAAAAAGCGCACCTAAAAATATATCCGATGAACGACCAGACTTTCCAGCCAAACAACATACCCGGAGCTTTTGGGTTGTTTGGCAGGTAAAAGCTGCCGTTCAACGGCTAAATTATTCTACTCAACTTAGCTGGATTTACATTGCATCGATGAAATCAATCAAACTTGAACCGAACTCTGCCAAACGAGAATGGATATTTCAGATCATTTTGCATCTACTGGTATTCCATTTTGTGATTATGGATCACAAACAAGGGCAGTTGATCTACGAACTCTATTGGTACCAATTGGCTTTTTTCATGAATTATATATGGGCTAATCTTCTGATCAGCTATGTACTCTTACCAAAATTTTTGTACAGGAAAAAGTACCTCCTATTTGGCCTACTCACCTACAGCTGCGTGGTAGTGGTGATTCTGATCGAGGAGTTTGTTTTGGAAAAAATCTATTTCCCGTTTACAAGAGGTGCGGATTTCAGTGGTATTTTATTGAGTATGGGAGAAATTCTCTCCGTTTTGGTTGCATTGGTAGGGATGAAAATCGCCTGGGATGCTATCCATCGGCAGCGGGAAATGGATGAATTAAGGGTAATGGCCAAAGAAAGTGAATTGTCATTTCTAAATTCTCAGATCAATCCTCACTTTCTCTTCAATAATCTCAACAATCTCTACTCCTATGCAGTGGAGAAATCCCCGAAAACACCTGAACTCATCCTGGGACTTAGTGGTGTTTTGCGTTACATGCTCTACGAATGCCGAGAGGAAACGGTGCCCTTGACCAAGGAAATCGATCATTTGCTCAATTTCATCCAACTCTACGAATTGCAAATCGAGGGAAGGGGAACGGTTGATTTCTACACGGATAACATAGAAGAAAGCTACCGGATCTCTCCGTTGATTCTGAGTGTATTTGTGGAAAATGCCTTTAAGCATAGTCAAGCCAGCCAAACAGAAAAAATCAACTTAACAGTTTCCGTATCTGTGGATAGGAAAGGCATGTTAACCTTCACCTGTAAAAACAATTTCCTTCCTGAATACGCTACTCAGACTAAGGAAAAAGGCATAGGGCTCGAAAACGTCAAGAAAAGACTCAATCTACTCTATCCCAATACCCACGAATTGAGAATAGAACCTACCAATACAGAGTTTTTTGTGTGCTTAAAAATCCAATTGAATAAGGAATGAACTGCATCATCATAGAAGATCAGCCACCGGCACAGAGAATCCTGAAAAAATACATTCATGATATTGGCTCTCTTAATCTTGTCGGGACATTTGGAGATGCTATTCAAGCAATAGACTTTCTTCAAAAGGAAACTGTCGATCTGATGTTTCTCGATATTAACCTACCCAAACTTTCCGGTATTTCATTTCTAAAAAGTCTATCCAACAAACCGCAGGTCATATTCACAACGGCCTTTTCTGAGTATGCCCTAGACGGATACGAGCTCGACGTGGTAGATTATCTACTGAAACCTTTTTCATTCGAGCGATTTGTAAAAGCCGTTGCAAAAGTAAAACGAGAGGCGCAAGCTACTATCAAACCGGAAACTCAATCTAAAAAAGAGCACTTTATCAAAATTGGGTATGAGCACGTAAGGATAGCCTTTGAAAATATAATCTACTTGGCAGCAGATGGGGACTATTGTGAGGTGTTTTTGGAAGACAAAAAGTATTTATCGTCTGAACCTATGAAAAAGTGGCTAGAGCTTCTGGATGAGGCAAGTTTCCACAGAATTCACAAATCTTATTTGGTCAATATACACCGGGTCAATAAGATCAGCGGAAACCAAGTTTACTTGGTAAATGGCAGCATATTGCCGATCGGAAGAACTTACAGAGAAGATTTCATGGATAAATTTCTCTAAGAAAGAAGCAGCTGTCATACAACTTATTATTTCCTTTTTTCATGGGTTTGGGTTAACTATTTAATGAACTATTTTCCACGGAAAACATATTTCATTTACGTTTTATACAGGCAACAATTAGGGTCAACTGCAAGCACATCCAAGGAGTTCCCAATTCCTACGTAGTTACCGACAGGATCGGGGAACAAAATTCTACTTTAGCTTTTTGTATCAGGACAATTCCTGACAAGCGAATATCAAGCTGTTTTTTTTCAGAAATAGAATAAAGACCATAAAAAAGCTAGGAGAAATTAGCTCATAGAAGCTCCGAAAAGGAGGTTTGGATCAGTTAACTCTTAACAGAATTTGCGGTGTGACCTTTTAAATCCTTATATCAACTTCCCATCCTCAAGCTTTGCCAGAAATACATCTCTATAATTTCTGCTAATTGGAAATAGGTCTTTCCCAATCAAAACCTCATTGGATTGTACCTCATCGATGTGTCGCATGTTGATTATAAATGAACGATGAATGCGGACAAACTCACTTGGCAATGCATTAGCAATATTGGTCAGGGAAACTAGTGAAAGCACTTTCCTAGTCGGAGTGATGATCTTAATGTATTCCCGTTGTGCCTCGATTGCCTGCACCTCGGAAAACAGGAATTTCACAATTCTAGTATCCGTTTTGATAAAAAAGTATTCAGGTTTGTCTGTTTTTTCATCAGCTCGAACTTGTACTGAAAGGTATTCCGTAGCTTTTTCAATGGCTTTGGTGAATCGCTCGAAAGAAACCGGTTTCATCAAATAATCGATCACATCCAGTTCATATCCTTTCAAAGCATATTCCTCATAAGCTGTTACAAAAATTGTTAAGGGTTTTTCAGGTAGTTCATTCAGCAAATCCACTCCTGTCATCAGCGGCATACGAATATCCAATAAGAGTATGTCAACTGGATTTTGCTTTAAAAAGCGTAATGCCTCCTCCCCATTGCTGCATACGCCGGCCAATGCAAGATTTTCAACTTTGGACACATAGTCCGAAAGTAACTTCCTAGCTGGAGGCTCATCGTCAACGATTAGTATCCGGTAGTTCATTGCAGGTTTATGGTTAATTTCACTTCAAAGGAGGTAGCATTCTGGTCAAGCTCCAATTCATGTTTGGCAGGATAAATTAAGTTTAACCTCTTCTTCACATTCGTAAGGCCTACTCCACTTTCTTCTTCAGCAGTCTTTCTTCCTGCTATCACATCATTTCTAATATAAAAAAACAACCTATCACCAGCATTGATATTCAGGTTAATTTCAATAGTCCCATCAATCGTATTCCCATGCTTAAAGGCATTCTCCAAAAAGACGAGAAATATCAAATGAGCAATTTGATGCCTGTCTTTAATCCCTTGGTGTGTAAAAATAATCTTCGGCTTCTCATCGAGCTTTAGTCTCCAAAGCTCAATAAAATTCTCCATGAATGTGATCTCTTTAGAAAGTGAAACAAACCTTCCTTGATCCTCATATAGCATATGGCGCATCATTTCGGACAGCTTCATGATGGCTGGAGCGGTGTTATTTTCCTTGAAATATGCCATTGAATAAATATTGTTTAGCGTATTGAAAAGGAAATGGGGACTGAGCTGTAGCTTCAAAAACTTAAGTTCGGAAGCTAATTGGCTGTTTCTAAGTTCTATTTCATTTCGCTGAGCTTTGATCAAATTGGCAAAAAACCAAACGACCGTAGTGATGAGGTAAAAGCCAATTGCCGGTACCGATCTGATAAAATAGGTATAGGTCATCGATCGGTGACTTAGGCCTATGATACTCACCCGGACTATAACGATTGATGCAATCAATAGAACAGATAATATCACATACAAACCATATTTCCCTTTTCCATAATACTTTGGCAATAGCCAATAGTAATTCAGGTAAGCGATAGCCGACGAAGCCAACACATCAGAAATAACTATGTGCCATAGCTCTGTGGTAGATACCACCCAATTACTCATAGAGGCAAAAAGGATTGCTCCATAGCATAACCAAAAAAGGATATGCAACGCGTATAATATTGGACGCGATAGTAAGTTAGTTTGCATTGCGAAAATTAAGATTTTAAATAACATCAAATCTGAACGATCATCCAACTGACAGCTGCACTCTACAGAAGACCTCCTTTATCCCACAAGTGGCAAACGCCAAGATATTTTGCAGTCTATTCAAACAAGTAATTTTCATTCGTAGATCAAATCCGTTGTCTGGGTGAGAGAACCTTGCTTTCTATTGATTTCATCCAAATGATATGATTATACTTCGTCTATTAGTATTGATTAAGTGGACTTACAAGACTTTTGCACGCTGAACTTCAAAATTTTAACACTGAAACAAACAATTATGAAAAAGTTATTAATAGCACTCTTATTAACTCTCATGAGTTCCTCCTTGCTTTTGGCGCAGTCATCTACGGAGCAGGAAGTCACAAAACTCTCCATGGAGAAGTGGCAGTGGATGGCAGACAAGGATGTGGCAAAGTTGGAAAAACTCTTTGACGACAAAGCTAAATTCGTCCATATGAGCGGTAGCTGGAAAAAAGACCGTGAATTAGAGATCATTGAGTCAGGGAGTATTTGGTACAAAAAAGCGGATGTGCACGATACGGCAGTAGAGATATCAGGAAATACGGCAATCGTTTGGAATCGCATCACCTTGACAGCATTTGTACGGGGAGCAGATGTAGTGACCGAATTTACGGTGACGGAAGTTTACCAAAAGCAAGGTGAAAACTGGAAAATGCACGCATTGACCTTCAGCAGCGTTCGGGATACGCATGAGATTGAACATTGATTTATTATTAACCTCCTCACTCATTTTAATATCGCTAATAAATTGAACAAAAACACAAGTGGGTGAAAACACTCCCTATGGCGAAGAATATTTAATGCGGAATCCAAAATGTTCATGATTAAGACAGCAATTAAAACTCCAGAAAGGAATAAAACTGAAAAGTCAACCCATACTGCCGCAAACAGGATCAGTACAGATTTTATGGAACTGTTGGAAAGTCAATTTCCTGTGACAGATCTTCGGAATACAATTAAACTAAGAGCAGCTTCGGACTTTGCCCAAAAACTCAATATCCATGTTAATCATCTTAACAGGAGTGTTAAATCTATTTTCAATAAGGCAACATCAGTGATTATCAGGGAAAGAATTTTGGCAGAGTCCAAGCGTCTTCTAAAGCAAAGCGACTGGAATGTATCAGAAATTGCCTATGCCTTAGGTTTTACAGAAGTGACACATTTCAACAACTTCTTTAAAAAGGAAATGGAAATGAATCCCTCACAATTTCGCAAATCATTAACCGATAATTGAAAAAACATAGATAGATCTGGTAACAAGAAAGCCTAAGTCCAGGTGGGCTTGGTTTTTCTAACTCAATATTTGAAGTTCAGTATAGATTGTTCAGTCGGAAAACCCTTTGTTAAACCACTCACTTGAAGTACCTTATAAGTATCTCCAACTCAACTCAAACTATCAATAAAATGAAAAATACATTTTTAGGCATACTTCTAAGTTGCTTCATCGCTTGCCAAAGTTTTGCACAATCAAACCGTGTCATGAATCTATTCCCGGAAGGAACAATTCTGCATGGCAATATCCCCTACCAAAGCGACACCTTGAAAAAGCATTTGTTGGACATTTATCTACCTGCAAATGCCACAGGTAAAGTTCCTTTGATTGTATTTATTCATGGAGGTGGATGGCTCAGCAATGATAAATATGCCGACATGGGATATATGAAAGAAACCGTTTCTGAAATTCTGGAAAGCGGATATGCTTTGGCTTCTATCGATTATAGATTCAGCACGCAGGCAGTTTTCCCTGCTCAAATGCTAGACTGTAATGCGGCTATTTCTTATTTGGTTGACAATGCAGACAACTATGGATTTGACACAGAGCGCATGGCTTTAATGGGATTTTCGGCCGGTGGTCATTTAGCGTCTATGATTGGACTGGCGAATAACAATAAGGTGGATGAATTTTATTTACCGAATATCAATCGATCTTTTGGTTTCAAAGCAGTGGTAGACTTTTATGGACCGGCTGATTTGACCCTATTTCCGGGTGCGATCGATGCCAAATCCCCAGAAGGATTATTGATTGGAGCGGCTCCATTGGATAGACCTGACTTGGCAAAAATGGCAAGTCCAGTCAGTTATGTGGATGAAAACGATCCTCCTTTTTTGATCATTCATGGCGAAAAGGATGACTTGGTTTCTCCAAACCAATCACATTTATTGAATTCCTGGCTTAAAGTAAAAGGAGTTCCCACGGAATTGATAATCGTCAAAGATGCTCCTCACTTCGGCCCCATGTTCGATGTGGAAGAGATTAGAATTAAGGTGATTCGCTTTCTCAATGAAGAATTAAAATAATTCCACAAAGGACTCAAGCGCTTAGTAACATATTAATCAATGGAATTACAAATGGCAGAAAATCAAAATAAACTGAAAGCCCAAGAAAAATTGGTGGAAATCAGACAAGAACTTTACTCAGATACTCCTACTCCTTTAAGTCATCCTGCTTTTAAGATAATCAATTCCATTGTCCAAGAGTCACTTGTCTTGGTAGCACAGATGAATGCCTCAGGAAAAATCGAAGTGGCTAGAGATTTCCTGAGCAAAATCACAGGGCAGGAACTGCATGAGTCGGTGACGCTCTTCCCTCCTTTTACTACCAATTTTGGGAGATTCACAAGCATAGGGAAGGATGTGTTCATCAATCACGGCTGTTCCTTTTTGGATCTTGGCGGCATTACAATCGAAGATCAAGTACTGATCGGGCCACATGTAAAATTGGTTACTGAAAATCATCCTTTGGATCCAAAACTTCGAAGAGGAATGCTGGCCAAGCCAATTTTGATTAAGAAAAATGCTTGGATCGGAGCTGGTGCAATAGTTTTACCTGGGGTAACCATTGGTGAAAATTCTGTAATAGCTGCCGGAGCAGTAGTTTCCAAAGATGTTCCAGACAATACGGTAGTTGGTGGTATTCCAGCAAAAATCCTTAAGACCATCGAAGATTCTCGTTAGAGACATTTTAAGTCTAAAACAGAAACTTCTTCCTTTCATCCAAAAATTATCCTATGAAATACGCAAAAAATTTATTCTTATCTACAGGTATCCTATTTCTACTTTTTTCTTGCAACTCAGAAGAAGTTCAAAAAGAACGAATTTCGGAAAATGGAGACGTTGATACCATATTTCCACAAGGAAATCAAGGACCAGCAGAAAACTTCATAGGCAAAGCATACGCGTATAACTTAGTTCCAAATGACACTACGCTAACAACCCTGGTTGGTAATGTATATTTCGAACCCGGTTCAAGAAGTAACTGGCACACCCACCCAGCAGGACAGATTCTCATCATCACTTCAGGAAATGGTTTTCACCAAATCGAAGGACAACCAAAACAAGCGTTGAAAAAAGGTGATACAGTTACCTGTCCTCCCGACGTGAGACACTGGCATGGAGCCAGTCCAGAATCGGGCATGCAACAAATCTATATCCTTCCAAACACAGAGAAAGGAATTGTCAATTGGATGGAAGCTGTAACGGATGATGTCTATAACGCTCAATAATTATCCAAAATGCATTGGGTATTTATAAATCAATTATATAGCTAGCTAACATTTTAGAACCCTTTTAAATAGTGGAAGAGTGGCTTTAATAATACATTCCGTTTGAAATTCGTAAGACCCGAAGCATTGTAAATCACTAACTTAGAATCAAATACTTAAACTCATGGCACAATACAACCTTAAAATTAACGGAGCTACCAAACAAGTCGATGTCGATCCAAGCACTCCTATGCTTTGGGTGCTACGGGATCATCTAGACATGGTAGGCACCAAATTCGGATGCGGCATCTCTCAATGCGGAGCCTGCACCATTCACTTAGATGGCACTGCTATTCGCTCCTGCCAACTCCCAGTTTCGGCTGCTGAAAATGCTGAGATCACTACAATTGAAGGTATTTCTGAGAAAGGTGACCATCCTGTTCAAAAGGCTTGGTTGGAGCATGATGTGCCACAGTGTGGGTATTGCCAAGCTGGGCAAATCATGTCGGCTGTTGCTTTGCTTAAAGATAATCCAACTCCAAGCGATGCCGATATTGACAATGCGATGAATGGAAATATCTGCCGCTGCGGAACGTACACCCGTATCAAAGCAGCCATTAAAACAGCCTCTCAATCAGCCTAAACCCAGATATCATGACCTTAATCGATAAAAAAATAAATAGAAGATCATTCCTGAAAGTTTCTACACTTGCAGGAGGTGGCATGATGCTGAGCTTTAGCTGGTTGGCAGGTTGTAAACCTACTCCAGAGGAAGTATTGACGATGCCAAAAGAATGGTTTGAAATCAATAGCTATATCAAAATTGGAGAAAACGGAGCAGTCACCCTTTTCAACCCAAATCCTGAATTTGGTTCTAATGTAAAAACCTCACTTCCTATGCTTCTCGCCGAAGAGCTGGATGTAGATTGGAAGAACGTATTTGTAGAACAGGCAGATTTTTACCCTAAGCGATATGACCGTCAGTTTACCGGTGGTAGCCAAGGCATCAGATCAGGCTGGGTTCCGCTAAGAACGGCTGGGGCAACAGCGAGACAGTTACTTGTGAATGCCGCAGCCCAAACCTGGAATGTTCCCGCTTCCGAAATCACAACCAATGCTGGTTATTTGGAACATAAGGGAAGTGGCAAAAGAGTAGGTTATGGTGAAGTAGCTTCTTTGGCCGGAACCTTAGATGCTCCAGATCCTGAAACAGTTAAGCTGAAAGAAACATCAGACTTTAAGATCATTGGTAATTCTAAAAAGAATGTTGACGGTTTGAAGATAGTTACCGGCAAACCTATGTATGCAATGGATCATAAAGTGGAAGGCATGAAATATGCCGCCATTGTGCATCCTCCGGCTTTTGGAATGAAAATAAAGTCTTTTGACAAAGCTTCTGTGACCTCCCTGCCAGGGATTCAGGACGTATTTTCGATCAAGTTATTTAAGGAAGGTTTTGAGCGACATGCTTTTGATACAACTACTTTTCCAGAGATCATCGCCATCGTAGGAAATTCCACCTGGGAAGTGATGCAGGCTAAGAAAGTATTGAAAGCAGATTGGGAAATAGCTCCCGAAAGTAATTTCAAAATGGGTGGTTGGGGACCAGGTGTCTCAGAAGTAAAAGTCCCTAGTGGGCTGGAAAACTCATCTACCCATGCTGAAAAAATGGCTGAATACATCACCAAACCAGGTAATATTCTTAGAAAAGACGGTGATCCTGAAGGAGAATTCAAGAAAGCTGATCGGGTAATCGAACGAACATATACTGCACCTTTTTTAGCTCACAATCCCATGGAGCCAATCAATTGCTTTGCTGATGTGAAAGGCGATAAAGCAATTATCTATGGTCCATCGCAAATACCAGATTTTATCCATGGTACTATAGCCAATAGCCTTGGGTTAGAAAAAGAGAACGTTCAGATAAATCTTGCCCGGATGGGCGGAGGATTCGGAAGAAGGGCCTACTGCCATCATATGACGGAAGCAGCATTGATTTCTCAAAAAATTCAGGCTCCTGTCAAAATGGTGTATACCCGTGAGGATGATATGACTGCAGGTGTATACAGACCTACTTACTCAGCGACTTATCGAGCGGCATTAGACGAAAACAATAACCTATTAGCACTGCATGTGAAGGCGGGAGGAATTCCTGAATCACCGATTCACGCGAATAGATTCCCAGCAGGAGCTATTGACAATTACTTGGCTGAAGGCTGGCAAATCGAATCAAACATTACCGTTGGAGCTTTTCGGGCACCTGGCTCAAACTTTATTGCGGGAGCAGAACAAAGCTTCTTGGATGAATTGGCAGAGGAAATGGGGAAAGATCCGATTGAATTCCGGCTTGAATTGCTGAAAAGAGCTGAAACAAATCCAGTGGGAAAAGACAATGACTACATACCGAAACGCTACGCCGGAGTTTTGGAATTGGTCCGTGAAAAGTCAAATTGGAGCAATACAACTCCAGGAATTCACAAAGGAGTTTCTGCTTATTTCTGCCATAATTCCTATGTAGCAGAAGTCATAGAAATCAGCATGAAGGACAATCAGCCAGTAATTGAGAATGTCTATGCAGCTGTGGATTGTGGGATTGTAGTCAATCCTGATGCCGCCGCCAATATGGGCGAAGGAGCGATTGTAGATGGAATCGGGAATGCTTTCTATGGAGAAATGGCTTTTGAAAACGGTGTTCCTACCAAATCAAACTTTGATACTTACAGAATGATTCGTCACAAAGAGGCGCCGAAGAAAATCGAAGTTCACTTTGTACAAAACAATGAGGCACCTACAGGACTGGGTGAACCACTCTTCCCTCCTGTGTTTGCAGCTTTGGGAAATTCCCTTTACAAGGCAACAGGCAAGAGATTATATGAGCAGCCATTCCTGCCAAAACTCATGGAAATGGAAAACTTGAGGATGTAAAGATTAACGACTTAGGCTATTCCACTGTACTTTATTCTAGAGTTCATTGCACATAGCCTAAGCCTAATTTGCTACCGAATTAGTTTAGGCTCCAGCCAAATCAAGGTTAAAACCAACAAAAACATCCCAAGCCAAAGCCAATCTGAAATCTTCTTTTCGATTTCGGAAACCTGAGTTCTAGTAGTATTTCCAGTATGATCAGATAAAAAGTCAGCTCTCTGCTTGGCTGTTTTCAGACTTACCCATTCAGACGAAGGATAGCTATACATCTCCAACTTATCGCCAATTGAGATCCACCCGGAATCCAAGCTCACAAAGCTCCCAGACTTAGAAAAAGGATTGACAAGGGACTGTTGAAGAAAAACTGAATCAGATTCAATTTTTATAAAATTATCTTCAAACTCTTTCTTATTTACCAAAACTTCTCCACTCATTCCCGTAAAAACAGGTTGCATTAGTTCTATTCCGCCTGCTTGCTGTGGCAACATTGCGCTAAGAATTTTTTGCCAAATCTCTTGATACCTGAGACTATCGCCAGCCAATTTGACAGGAAAAGTCTGCCCAAGTAGGCTCACTCCCACTTTCGCATTTCCGACTTGCTGCACTGCAAATCCCTTCTCAAAAAGTACTTTTTGTGCGATGACTTCTTCGAATTCAAATGGCGCTGATTCCAAATCAGTTTCTATCCTCCGACTTTCTTCATTCGTGCTTCTGTTGGTCTTGAAATTGGTCTCAAGAGCCTTATTAATCGAAGAAATATCATTTGCTACATCGGTTAGGTTCATCACCAAAACCGAAGCACCGTCGGCAATTGCTTCCTGAATTGATTTCTTTTTCAGTTGGGCCGGATCTATAACCAAAAACTGCAGAGAATCCGTTTCCGCTCTTCCTGATGTGATAGTTGCGCTTTTGGAGATGTCGATTTTCTCGCTCACATTTTCACCAGAAGCAATAAGGAACTGGCTCAAAAAGCGGATCTCTGAGGTTGGAAACGCAAATTGCAAGCTATATCTAATAGGCTTGGCTGCTGTTGTGAAAAAGTTGATACTTCCATAAAGGCTATCGTTAACCATCAAATCCAGCTGATTTCTTCCCAAAATGCTAGCTGGAAATTGAATTGAAAAGATACCTGAACTTGGTGCTACTCTTGTTTCGCTGAGCAATTCTCCTTGCTGAGATAAAGAGATTTTCAAGGAATCTTGGGCTACAATTCTCCCATTTATAGTCTGCATTTCACCTTTTCGGAGGATTCCTTTCCATTCTAAAAATGAAATTGAACTAGGTTCAGATTCCGAAATCCATAGAATCTCCTTCTCACCCAAACTCAATAAATCAACCTTGGAAAAGTCATTACCAAGTAAGTAAACAGGGTTTCCTTCTCCTTTATACTTGGTGATATCATAGGATTTTTTCAGATCCAGACTATCCCGAAAATAATTGAGGGTACTCTTTTGGGTAGATCCTGAATACACCAAAACGGCTTGCTCAGGATTGCTTGACCTCCAACTAGGCTGAAAAATATACCCAATCAAAAGTAGTGAGAAGAGTGCATTCAAGCTGCCTTTTATGGCTTTTCCCGAAGGTTTCAAATCCGACTTTCCAATCCAAAAGAGCTGAACCACCAAAATAGTCAGAATCACCACGGCGAATAGCCAAGCCCAAATCCATGATAGTATAGGTTCGAAATGAATCATTGCAGCTTGCTCCAAAAGGCTTTTTCCAATTTTTGATTTTTGAGAAAAGATGCATTTACACCTTCACTTTGAGCGATCAGCGGATAGAGTTTTTGGAAAAGTAGCTTCCTGCCCTCTTCATCAATTTTACCAGAATTCAGCTCCTGAAGCTCCAATAAAACCGACCAATCCTGCATTCCGGTATAATTCATTCGCTCAGTCCATAGCTCACCGAATTTCTGCACCACTGCTTTATCATTTGCTGAAAGTTCCTGCTTTGGAAGTAATCCTAACACTTGAGAAGCTAAAGGTGCGAGGCGATTTTCCACTTCTATTTGCTCCTTTTCAAGTTGATTTTTTAGATCGTCCAGATCACCAGTCAGTCTCTTTTCCTCTTCTTTAAGCGGTGGAGGGTCAAAACCCGATCTTTTCACATAAGCCCGAGATTTTTGCTGTACTGTCTTAAGGTACTCCAGCGCTTTTATCTGAAAAGGCAATGCTTTCTCAGGTTCGAACAAGCGAAGGTGCAACTCAGATTCCCACATTTCCTCTATGGCAAGTTTCAGCAGGTATAGCGAGGATGTTTGATCAACCTCAGCTTTGGTTTTAGTCTGGGTATTGTTCAGAAATGCACTCATAAGCCCCCCAAGCCCATCTTCACCTGTATTCTGTGGTGCTGTTACAGCAGTGCTGTCTTTAGTTGCAGTTTCTTTGGTAGGAGTAAGATTAGGAACAATTCCTTCATGACTGTGATCATGATCGTGTCCTGCAAGGAAATCTACTGCCTCGGAGCCAGCATTTGTGTCTGAGTTTTCCTCACCCAAATACTGCCCATAGCGCATCCGAAGAAGCTTCTGATCACTCCCGATTTCATTGGAAGTAGAATTAAACTCTTTCTCAGACTTGCTCTTTTTTGTGGAAATTAAGTTCTCCGTATCAATGATAATTTGTCGCTGACTACGAAAATACTCCGGCATCACATGAATTGCCATCCCTATCAATTCCTGTTCATCCACACCCGTAGAGTCCACATAATTGATAAAATAGGTGTCGCTTCGCGAAAAGTTGGGTTCAGGCAATCTATTATCCATAGCCGCCCAGTAGTAGTATAACTCATCGCCAGGATTGAAATCAAAGGAATTCAAATCAAGGGTAACAGTGAGGTCTCGGGACTTAAAATTCTGCTGAGGAATGGGTATACGACTTTCCCTAAATCTCACATTTTCACCGGAGCCTCTTGCCAGCGTAGCTACCAAAAACACCTCCTTAACAACAAAATCATCCGAGACTTTTGCGGCTACTGAAATGGTTTTTGGATCCTTGGTAAAGTGGTATTTGTAGAGTTCTTTTTCAGTTGGCTGAATCACTGGAGCCAAATCGTCTATCGCCTGCAGTGGAAAGAAACCAGTCTCAAAAACGACCTGCCCATCTTTGCTGGCCCTAAGAGCATAAATCCCTGAATTTACCACGCGGTCACGGAGAGTAAAACTATCTTCATTTTTGGCAAACTCAAGCCCATCTCCATTTGAGTTAATGAGTTCAAGCTTTAAGTCCTGTGAGTTTGAAAGCGAAATAACCCATTCTACATCAGAGTTTTTGATGGCTTCTATCTCAAGTTCTGATTGAGTCACTTTTGGTAAGCGAGTATATCCCGGAGGAACGATGTTAACCTCAGTAGATGTCAGCTCAATTGGTAAATTGACCGCTGCAATTGCTGGTGATTTATACTCATGTTTAGACAGAGTAAGTGGAGAATTTGTCTCTGGAGAACTCAAGTGGTATAACCCAAAAACACTTGATGCAATCGCCAACGCAACCAAAAATGGCCCTGTATTCTTGAACCAAAGACTAATATCGCCACCTCGGAATTGCTCATTCACCCGCTCGAATTGAAGCTTTTCAGCTGTATTTTTATCAGCTTTATCAAGGAGTTCCAAACTGAATTCCAAATCCTGAAACTGCTCGTGCATCACCCGAACTGCCTGAAATCGCTTACTTCGGAACAATCCCAGAAAATGAGCTGCTACACCAAAACTCGCTAAAAGCACTAAACCAATAGCCAGAGTAGAAGTCGTGAAAATCATCGAAAATATGGCTACGGATAACCCTGCAAGAAAAGCTTTCAGAGCAGTTTGTATTCTCAGCTGCTTGTCAATTCTTACGATATACTGCTCGATCTTGCTCATATCCCTTGTCGGTTAGCTAAGAATCGCTCCGCAGCAAAACACACCGTGAAAAGCCCTAGTAACAACAAATTGAGATTGCCTCTCTTTTCCTGAGCACGCTCACTTTCCACCAAAAACCTATTTTCCAGTTGCCCTCGACTTAGTGGTACATCTTTTTTCTCAACACCAGAAAAGTCTAAAAACCTCTCGAGAATCACTTCAGGAAGCTTTCCTGATTGAACTAGTTCTGAGTGCTCAAAGTCCAATTGATCCGACAAGGAAATCAGATTGGATCGCTCAGCAAAAGAGAAAGTATCAGAGACAAAGTAGATTTTATCTAGAGTATCCACTTTTGGAGGATTTGCAGTAAAAATCAAAGTAGCATCCTCCATACTTTCCTCCTCCACAAAATCAAACCCATAAACCTCGGTAATCGCATCAAGTGACGCTTGTACAAATACTCGCTCAGAATCGGTTATTTCGCCCAGAAAGTAAGTGAAAAGCGCTTTGTCCAAGTTGATCACTGAAGCCTCTCCTAAGGCATCAGAAATAGAATCCAGTAACCCATTTTCACCTATTTCAAGAGCTTTTACTCCATCAATTGATATCACTTGAGTCCCTGATTTGAGAAGTTCAGCACTGCCTAGAAAGAGATTTGGCTTAAGAGGACTTAGGTAGAAATCAGATTTCAGGGCATTCACAGAATTGCTCAGATAGAGATTGAGCGAAGTCGCATCAGGAGAGATCTTGTCTAGAGCAGCTTGCAAATCGAACACTTTTCCACCCTCTTCTAAATCCTCCAAGCTTTCAATTGGCGTCAGGTTTTCATCTGCCCAATAGACTTCTTCTTCATTTTCTAAAGCTTGCTGAAGTTCAAATTTATACTCTTCTGCCAGTTGCATATCGGGCTGAAATAGATGAAAGATTCTAGGCTCAGCAATGGTATTTGTGGAGGAAAAATAAAGCTGACTCAGCAGCAAAACCAATAATATCAGCATGAGTATTCTCAGCAAAAGAACCAAGAAATTCTCCAATCGAACCCCCTTAGCAACTGAACTTTCCTGTTCGGAGAGCCAGTGCATTGCCGCCCAATGAATCACCTGACCTTTCTTGCCTTGCCACAGGTGGATGAGGATTGGGATGCTGATTCCAAGCAAACCCCAAAGCAATATGGGCTGAAGAAACTGCATCAGGATAGGGATCTTTCGGAAAGAAATTTACTAAGAACAGCTGAAATCGAATCTGTCAATCGCACTTGAAACAAGTGAACTTTAGGTAGAAGTAGTGAATTCTTAAATCCTGATAAATAAGTTCTTATAGATTCATTATAGATTTTATCTATTGCCTTGTTATCCAGAATTACTGAACGATTTGACTCCAAATCATGGAAGTTGAAATTCCCCTTGAGCTCAAACTTTTCCTCCTGCTTTCCTAAAATCTGGAACAAGACAATTTCTTTTTTCGGGTGTCGCATTTGCTCCACTATGTCCAGCCACTCATTTCCCTTTTGCAAAAAATCAGAAACGAGAATTATCAATTCCTTTTGCTTGCTTTTCAAAACCGGAAAGTCCTGATGAGACACAGGCCATGCTCCGGCGGCTGTCTCCTCTTCCAAAAAATATAGAATGCGCTGGAACGCTTTTGGCGATGCCGCCACCTTCTGCTCTACCCTACCATCCTTGAGCGCAAAGTAATTCAAGGAATCGCCTTGCAAGTGCGCAAGATAAGAAAGCGAAGCAAGCAGGTTTTTAGCGTAGTCAAGCCGTTTAATTCCGTTTTCGGTATAGTTCATCGATCCAGAAAGATCTAGCATCATACGTATGCTTAAATGGCTTTCTGTCTGGGATTCTTTGATCATGTATTTCCCTGAGCGGGAAAAGTACTTCCAATCAATGCGCTTGGGATCATCACCGGGCTCGTAATACCGGTACTGCTCAAACTCGGAACCCACACCAACTCGCTTTCCAAGGTGCAGTCCGTTTTTAAGCTGCTCACTAATGATCTTAGCGGCTAGCTTCAAGTTGTTCAGTTTGATGATTTCAAGATTACTTGCCTGCATGGATAGGAAGCGCTTCTAGGATTTGGGAAATAACCGCATCAGCTTGGACGCTCTCCGCCTCTGCCCTGAAATGCAGGGAAAGTCTATGTCTCAAAACAGGAAAAGCCAATACCTTGATATCTTCTGGAGTGACAGAATAGCGTCCTTTCACCAGTGCTCTGGCTTTGGCACAAAGAATCAATGCCTGCCCGGCGCGTGTACCAGCTCCCCACTCTACATAGTCTATAACAGACTGTATTTCTGAAGTATCAGGGCGAGTAGCTCGAATTAACTTATTGATGTAAACGAGCAATTGAGAATCAATATGAACTTCTCTTGTAAGCTTTTGCAAGTGTTGAATATCTGAACCGGTAAAAACTACTTCAGGCTTACCCTTGTAAGTTCCTGTCGTTTTTTCCAATACATCCAATTCCTCCTGCTCGGAAGGATAGCCAAGCTTGATGTATAAAAGGAAGCGATCGAGCTGTGCTTCGGGAAGCGGATAAGTGCCGGATTGCTCAATGGGATTTTGCGTAGCGATAATCAAAAAAGGAACCGGAAGCGGATGCTGCTGCCCTCCGTAGGTCACTACCTTCTCCTGCATCGCTTCCAGCAAGGCAGCTTGGGTTTTGGGAGGAGTTCTATTGATCTCATCTGCCAATACCATATTGGCGAAAATAGGCCCACGATTGAACTTGAAAAACTTCTTTCCTGTCTCGTGATCTTCCTCCAGGATCTCAGTGCCCAAAATATCTCCTGGCATCAGATCTGGAGTGAATTGAATTCTTTTAAAATTCAACTCCATTCCTTGTGAAAGGGAATTTACCATCAAGGTTTTTGCCAAGCCCGGAACACCTTCAAGAAGGCAGTGACCGCCTGCAAAAAGGGTAATGATGATCTCCTCGATCACAGATTCCTGACCGACGATTACTTTTGCAATCTCCTTTTTGAGCTGAGGAATCTTAGCCACCAGCTCCTGATATAATGTTAAATCTGTGTTTTCCAAAATCATTATGTTATTGCATAAACCACTATGTTGACTCCAAACTTGGTATTATCAACCTTTAAGAATCGCTTGTTTCTGAAGTCATAATCCCACTCACAGCCGTAATCTTTATTGCTATAAAGAACTCCAATTCTGCCATTTACGACAATAGCTTTCAAGTAATCATGAATGAGGTCATCTCCCCAGCCGTTAAGCTCGAATGAAGTAGCCGGCGGGCCATCTTCGAATTCAAAGAAGCAGGAATAAATTGGGTGGTTATTGGGGATTTTCTGGAGCGCATCAGCTCCAAAGGTTTTAGCCATTTCGGCTTCAAAGGATTTTGCGAAAAGCCCATCAATGTCATGATTGCAATCATCAGCAAAGACAAAGCCTCCGTTTTCTACATAAGTCTTGAAGTTCTGACGTTCTTCAGTAGAGAACTCCACCAACTTATGTCCACTGATATAGCAGAAGGGACTTTTGAAAATCTCCTTACTACTCAGCTCAACTATTTTTTCCTTCTCATCCACTGGAATGGTAGTATATTCTACCAAGGAATTGAGCAGGTTGATCGGCATTCGCTGATCTGTGTCCCAATTGCCGGAATTGTATTTTATTCTGGTGAAAAAGAAAGGTTGCATTTCGGTGATTAGTAAGCAGTGATCAGTCGCAGTAGTCAGTCACAGTAGTCAGTCGCAGTAGTCAGTCGCAGTGAACAAATCGTAATCATGGACGACTGTAAACCGAGACTGCAAACTGACCACTGTAAACTGACCACTGTAAACTGTAAACTGATTTAAACTGCGTCTGACAAACTAGTGAACGTAAAGTCCCGAATCTTCATCGCAGGAATTAGATCACCTCCTACTCGCTGAGGTTTGCCCATTGATTCAATATTGTTCAACATGATAATCGGACTTTCGTTGAATCGGAAGTTTTTCACAGGGAATTTGATCTGACCATTCTCAATGTAGAAAGTACCGTCACGGGTCAAACCAGTAAACAACAAGGTCTGAGGATCGACAGCTCTGATGTACCAGAATCTAGTCACAAGCACACCTCTTTCGGTACTTTTGATCATATCTGCAATGGATTCATTTCCACCAGCGAAGATATAGCCACCTCTTCCGGGACTTGAGAGCGGTGGTACACCTTGCTTCTCTGCCCAATAGCGCGAATAGGCAAGATTTTTTACCACTCCATTTTCTACCCAGGTAGTCTTTTGCCGTGGCAGGCCATCGCCATCCCAAGGAGACGTAGGAATTTCTGTATTGGTAGGATCAGAAGTGATGGTCACACGCTCGTCAAATAACTTCTCTCCAAGTCGGGTTCCACCGCCTTTTTTACTCATAAAGCTTCGTCCCTCGTCAGCACTTCTGGCATCAAAGCCTCTTGTGAGCAAGCCTAGCAAATCTCCGGCTGCTGTAGGCTCCAATATCACGGTATATTTACCTGGCTCGATTGCCTGTGCATTTGCAGAAGCTTGCGCCTTTTGCATCGCGATGCTGGTCACATCTTTCGAGTTCAAAAGATTGACATCATTGAAATCACGTGTAGCATATCCAGATCCTGTCCCGTCGGTAGTTCTCACTGTGATAGAAAAATCCACCGAGGTGCTCGTATTATAACCGAATAGCCCTTTACTATTTCCAGTTGCTACGAACCCTGAGAAGTCTTCCAAGTAACCTGCAGCCGTCAGATCTCCTACACTGCTCACTTCGATACTATCTCCAGCTAACTTAGCACGGAATTCTGGATCAATTTTATCGGTAGCCGCACTGAATGTCGCTGCTGCAGGATAAGTTTGGGGTCCAAGCATCGGCATGTACTCCGGATTTTCTGGAGCTAACTTTGCGATTTCCTCCGCTCGTGCTACGACTTTTTTGAGCGATTCATCATCTAGTTCACTGGTGGATGATGATCCCACTTTTTTGCCAAACACCGAATTGACACTTAGTCGAATTTCGTTGGTTTCACCACTGGTGTTGACCGTGTTTCTGGCGTATCTAATATTGCCTGTTCTTCCCCCGAAAATGGAAACTTCCATCTCGTCCGCCTTGGAATAGGAAAGTACTTTATCTATAATTTGCATTGCTTGTTCTCTAGTTAATATGGCCATAATTTCCGCGTTGAGGTTAAATATTTCTTCCCGTATTGATCACGTTCACCCCGTCAAAACGGGTAGTTGAACTGCCATGAGAAACTGCTGATGATTGTGAAGGTTGGCCTTTGCCATCATTGAATGACCCAAAGAACCTGTAATCATCTTCGTCGCATATCTGGGAGCAAGAATTCCAAAATTCCTGCGTGTTGGACTGGTAGGCTACATCTTCCAGCATACCGGTGATTTCGCCATCTTTGATTTCGTAGAATAATTGACCTCCAAATTGGAAGTTGTAACGCTGCTGATCAATGGAGTAAGAACCTCTTCCAAGGATGTAAATTCCTTTTTCAACATTTTTAATCATATCTGCAGGACTCAACTTTTCTTTGCCAGGACGCAAAGAAACGTTTGGCATACGTTGGAACTGCACTGAACTCCAGTTGTCTGCAAAAGCACATCCATTGGATTCATTTTCACCCAAGATTTGTACCTGATCACGAATAGCCTGATAATTCACCAGAATGCCATCTTTGATCAGATCCCACTCCTTACATTTCACTCCTTCATCGTCATATCCTGTATTTCCAAGGGAATAAGGCTGAATCTTATCTGCAACAATATTTACTTTGTCAGAACCGTATTTGAAGTCCCCTGATTTCCATTTGTCCAGCGTGGCAAAGCTAGTACCTGCGTAATTTGCCTCATAGCCCAGCACACGATCCAACTCAAGCGGGTGTCCTACAGATTCGTGAATCGTCAGTCCCAAGTGATCAGGGTCGAGTACCAAATCATATTTTCCTGGGATCACTGATTTCGCGGAGATTTTCTCGGTGGCATGTTTCGCTGCGTTGACTGCATCTTCCACCATATCATAAGAATTCTTGTAGCTGTTAAAGCCTGCAGGATTCATCATTTTATCCTTTTCCAAGCCATCCATGTATTCATAGCCCATTCCCATAGGCGCGCTTAATGCTTGTCGGCTACGGAATCCGCCTGCTCCTTTGTTTACTGCAGTGACTGAAAACGTTGGCCAGATTCTATGAATATCCTGATCAATATAAGATCCGTCTGTAGAAGCGAAATACTTCTGCTCATTGATTATAAATAAGGCGGAATTGACAAAAGCAGCACCGTTGTCCATCGCAGAGTTGTTGACGTTTAGCAAAAGATCGATTTTATCCTTAACAGGGATTTCCATCGCATTCTTCTGAATCGGGGTATTCCAGGTCACTTCACCATGGCCGCTTACTGGAGCTAGCACAACGGGTTCTTTTTGCAATTTGGAATTAGCTTTTGCGATAGCTACAGCAGTTTCTGCACAGCTCTTAATTCCATCTGGGGTCACATCTGAAGTGGCAGAAAATCCCCATGTGCCATTTGCTATCACTCGAATACCAACGCCAAACGTCTCAGAGTTTGAGATATTTTGAACATTCTTCTCTCGTGTGCTTACGTTTTGGCGCAGATATCTTCCGATCCGAACATCTGTATACGTAGCTCCTTTGGACTTAGCAGCATTCAAAGCAATGTCTGCAAGTACTTTTTTGGCAGCCGGATCCATTCCTGGTATAAGCAGCTGCTCAGCCGAGACAGGATTTCCCATCATGACTAAGCCGGATGTGGCTAGAGCGCCGAGCCCCATTCCGGAAAGGTGGATAAAATCTCTTCTTTTCATCTATTTGTAATTTGATTTATTGTGGTTATCCCAGTACTATCGGGAGGAATCTCGCATCTCCAATGAACATCCCAGTGTGTCTCGCCTTCGACATGCCTGGCTATCTCAGATAGGCTAGATTTCTTGTGTTATTTATTTGATTTTGATTGGTCACCCCAATTAATCGGGGAAGTCTTTGGAATCTCTCAAAACGAATATTCATTATTCTATGTGGGGCATAGTGTCATGTTCGATTTCAATCAATCCTTTTTTAACGTGTATGGTTTATATTACTAAAATTACAATGGGTTTAATACTTCTCTCAAAGTACTCTTATCCTTGGATTAAGAAAAATAAAAATACAGACTCGGTAAAAAATCAGGGTGCAAATTGAAAAATCCCTTTTGACTACACGGGATTCTTAAATATTTCACCCTACTAACTCTAAAATCTATAGTGTTAAATCTGATTAACTCTTTCCTATAATATGCTTTTTACGGCCAAAAATAAATCTTAGTATGTTAGCGCAGATGCTCAAGCCATTCTTACTCGCAATTCTTTTTTGCTTATCTCAGAATTCATTTAGTCAATGTCTCAGCCCTGCTTTATTTGAGCATGTGCTTGCTCAGCTGGATGTTGAAGAAGACAAATGCTATATGCCTTTAGTCAATTGCCTAGAGATCTCAAATGAGGAAACAATTCTGGTGATACCTGAGATAGCAGAATCGGGTGAAGGCTATGTTGTGCTAAACAGTCACATCCTTGTCGTAAACAGTGCTAATGGAGCTATCAAATCTTGCTTTTATAAAGAGAAAGCTTGGTTAACGGACGCTCTAAAAATTAATAGTCTTGAAATCAGCTACCAACCATACAAGCTAAATTCTACTTCTGAAACCATTGGAATCACTATTGAGTATGAAGGAAGCAGTAGTGTATATCTAAGTGGAATTGAGGAGCTGAGTTTGTATGAAAGGAAAGGCGAAGAGATAACCCTTCTACTCGAGAACTTTGAAATTTTAAAGTTTAATGGGGATACCGATGGAATGACTAATGGAAAGTTTGAGGTACATAACAAAGCGATTGAACCAAGTTCAGTTCTTACTAATGGTTATTTCGATTTGATGGTAAAGGATTCTGTATCCAACTACCAGTTAATAGAAGGTGAAGAGAAAAACATCAATAAAAAGCTGGAAACTGAGGTTTTGATATTCGAAAATGGTGAATACCGAAGGAGAGAAAACTGATTTAAATAGTCTGAACTCTTATTCCATTTTGGATTTTTGCTTAGAACATTAGCCGTCTAGCAACTACATTTTTTCAGTTTCAAGCCTGTCCAATCCTCGGAAAGGCCAAGGGACTTGAACTAGTTTTCAGCAAAAGATCACCTCACAATCGTCCGAAAAGTCAAATTGACCCTTGGCTTGGACACAAGCTTAGTTGGAGGCAATCTATGCACCCAATGTGTCTGTGTGATTCCCTTCATGACCAGCAAACTCCCATTTTCTAGGACTTGCGAAACCGTCTCTTTGGTTACTTTGTGCTTGAAAGCAAATTTCCGCTCAGCCCCGAAGCTCACCGAAGCAATCGCTCCATTCTTTTTCAGATCAGTTTCCCCATCACTATGCCAGGCCATTCCCTCCGATCCGTTGTGATATAAATTCAGTAAGCAAGAATTGAAAGTTTCTCCAGATTTCATTTCGACGAACTCTTTTAATTCTAATAATTCTTTGGTCCAAGGCAAGGCAGTTTTTGTAGTATTAGAATAGGTGTATTCAAAAGGTTCTTCGGCGTACCATGCTACTTTTCGTTTGGTTTCTATTCTCTTCCCAAAAATTATCGCCACATCATTCTTCCATTGAATCTCATTCAACAAGTATTCGAGATAGCTTAACGCCTGAGTTGTAGGCATGATTTTTCCAAAGTAATTCACCATACCATCCTTTGGAAGCAGATTTACATTTTCTTTCGATTCCTGATTGAATAAATCCATGTTCACTATAAATTCATATGTTGATCTGGGCAGCTTCCCATCCAATAATCGCTGATTTCCTTGTGTTACCCCACATATATCCACCGAGCTTGCCGCTAGCTTGGATTACCCGATGGCAGGGAATCAAAAAAGCAACAGGGTTGCTCCCTATGGCAGTTCCAATGGCGCGGGAAGCATTTGGTTTATCAATTTCAGTCGCGATACTTCCATAGGTTTTCAATTTCCCCAAAGGAATCTTCAAAAGCGCATCCCACACTTTCAATTGAAATGGAGTCCCATGCAAATGCAACTTGATCTGATTGAGTTTGTTCCAATCGTGTTGAAAAATAAACAAGGCTTCCTGCTGAATTTCATCTAGCAGTTCATGATAATCTGCATTTGGAAAGCGGGCTTTCATCGTTGCTTCTCCTTCGTTTTGATCTTCGTAAAATGCGAGGTGACAAATACCTTTTGGAGTTGAGGCAACGATGATTTCCCCAAAGGGAGTTTCAGCAAAGCTGTAATTGATTATTAGGTTCTCTCCACCATTTTTGAATTCGCCGGGAGTCATTCCTTCAATTTTCACAAACAAATCATGTAGTCTGCCTGTACTGGAAAGTCCAGTTTCTTCCGCCACTTCAAAAAGCGTTACTTCCCTACTCTGCAAAAGCTGCTTGGCATATTCCACGCTGAGGTACTGCATGAATTTCTTGGGGCTCACACCTGCCCAATCACTAAAGATGCGCTGGAAATGGTGAGGACTGAGGTGAACCTGCTCCGCTATTTCATCTAAAGAAGGTTGTCTTTTGAAGTTCGTTTGGAGATATTCAATCGCTTCTGCGATGCGTTGGTAATTAATGGATTGGCTCTCGCTCATATTCTAGATGCTAAGTTATCCAAAAGTACCCGGAATAGGGAAATTGCAAAACCCGAATCTTGCGGAGTTTGGCAAAATCGGAAATACAGAATAGAGTTGAGATTTATATTACCGATCGTGCCTTTGGTACTCATTAAATGTATCAATATCTACGAAAACCCAGAATTGCATTCTGGGCTTTAACTGGCCTTACCGTTGGCAAGGGGTCTGGGGTTGAATATGATCTTTCACGATAGATAAAATAGATAGTAAACAGGTATTTAGCCATTTTGATTGTTTTTCTAAACCTGATAGGCTTGCACTCTAATTTTGACTTTTGCCAAAGGCAAAACCCATAACAGCCCCGAATACAGCGAAGCGAAATTCGGGGTTAAAAGGTCAGAACGAAACGCAAGAGTGCCAAAGGCACGATCGGTATTCGACCTAAACTTGCGATCTCCGTGAAACCTCTGTGATCACTGTGGTTTTAAAAAAAAAGCCGTTCGCTTTTCGCGAACGGCTAAACTATTCTAACACAGAAATCTTAAATTTTTGAAAGGGCTTTGGCCAAATCATTCTTTAAATCTTCGGCATCCTCTACACCTACGCTTAGTCGGATGAGGGAATCTACTAATCCTATTTTCTCTCGGTCTTCCTTTGGAATACTTGCATGAGTCATAGAAGCTGGGTGACCGCAAAGTGACTCTACTCCTCCAAGTGATTCTGCCAAGGCAAATAAATGAAAGCTTTCCATCACTTTTCTAGCATCAGATTCTTTGTTTCCAACTAGTGTGAAGGAAATCATTCCTCCGTAATCACGCATCTGCTTTCTGGCTATTTCATGATTGGGATGATCTTCAAAACCCGGCCAGTAGACCTTTTCCACCTTTGGATGATTCTTCAGGTATGCCGCAATGGTTTTTCCATTTTGAGAATGGCGCTCCATTCTTAGGTGTAAGGTTTTGATTCCTCTGATTACCAAGAAGCAGTCTTGTGGTCCAGGTGTAGCACCTGAAGCATTCTGGATGAAAATCAGCTTTTTTGCCAGCTCATCATCATTTACCACCAAAGCTCCCATTACCACATCGGAATGCCCACCGAGATATTTGGTCACTGAATGCATCACGATATCTGCACCAAGATCCAGCGGAGTTTGCAGGTAAGGTGAAGCAAAGGTATTATCTACTGCTACAATGATTTTATTGCCTTTTCCCAACTTTGCTACTGCAGCAATATCGATGATATTCATCATTGGGTTAGTAGGCGTTTCCACCCAAATCATACGAGTTTTATCAGTGAGATGATCAGCAATAGAGGCTGCATCTGACATAGGCACAAACTTGAATTTGATCCCATATCGCTCATATACCTTAGTGAAAAGCCTGTATGTCCCTCCATAAAGATCATTTGTGCTGATGATTTCATCACCCGGATTAAATAGCTTGAGTACTGCGTCGATAGCTCCCAGTCCCGAGGAAAAACAAATTCCATGCTTTCCATTTTCCAGCGCTGCCAGATTGTTTTGCAAAGCTGTGCGGGTAGGATTATGCGTACGCGAATACTCATAGCCTTTGTGATCACCAGGTGACTTTTGCACATAAGTGGAAGTCTGATATATCGGTGTCATGATCGCTCCTGTGGAAGGATCTGGCTCTATTCCGGCATGAATCGCTTTTGTTCCAAATTTCATTCGTAATTGGTTTAGGTTATTTTGGATCAGTGGAAAATGAAAATCAGTTACGATTTTCAGGGTAATTTTAAGAAGTGCGTGTTAAACTTGCAGACATTCCCAGTAAATCCAATAGGTGAGAGTTCAAATATGACAAAAAAGGGCAGGATATTCAAAACTATCCGAAGGTACTTCGGCAGTCACCCTGCCGGAATTTTTGCTTGGCTTTGGGTGACTACCATGCCTTTTATAGGAAGTGTGATTTTTGCTACAAAATATAACCTGTTAGATGCATATCAACTTGAAAGTGGGTTAGATTTCTTCATATATACTGCTATTGGGGCGCTGCTGATGGGTTTGGCGCTGCTGCCTACTACGCTTATCGCGCTGGCTTCCGGATTCTATTTTGGTTGGATATCCTTACCCTTTTTGATTTTGGGCTACTCACTAGCTTCCGTTTTGGGATATGTTTTAGGTAAAATCACCAACATGGGATTCACAGAATTACTTTTTAAGAAAAATCCGAAATTCAGGAAAGAAATAGAATCCAGAAAGGAAAAAGAAGGCTCTTTGGTCTTCTTCGTACGGATCTCACCGATTGTCCCTTTTGCCGTTTCAAATTTCCTCTTTGCCTCGATGAACATCAAGATTTGGAAAGTATTGGTATATGGCATTCCTGGGATGCTGACTCGGACAGTTCTTGCTTTCGCCGCAGGTGTGATTGCCAGTTCTTATCTAGCTGCCAAAGAATCTATGAATAGTCCATTACAGTGGGGCATTGGACTTGCACTTTTGGTAATCGGTGTGGCGGGGATTTATAATTACCTGAGGAAAAAGAAAAAATGAACAATCTGCAGTCCTCAATATTCAATGGCCAAGGTTAGACACCAATTCTAGGTTCTCGTATTTGATTTATAATTTCATCAGAGTCTTTCTGCTTTATTTCTCCTACATCGTTCACTGCAGTATTTCACCTCTTCCCAGTTCTTTTCCCACTTTTTTCGCCAGGCAAAAGGTCTTTTGCAAACTAGGCAAAGCTTGGTAGGCAAGTCAGATTTTTTCATTTGAATTCAGGAATTTCATTTTCTCTCACATAGGGAAAAGAATCCAGTTTTTTTAATCCATAGTAGGTATTCAAACCAGAAATCCCAACTCCTGAATAGCCTTCTAAATCCAGTTGCCCTAAGTCATTGATAGTATCATCTGGGCAGATAATCATCTCCACCGAACCAATCACAAAAATACACCCGTTGGGCAGAGGAATACTTTCCTCATGCTTCATCCCGATTTTAACTGAACTTTCCTTTACAAAAGGCGCATGGAAGTCTCCAATATATTCTACTTCAAGCTGCATTCGTTCAAATTCAGACTCTCCTTTCTCCAACTTCGCTGAAGTGTAATGGGCTTTCTGAATAAAAGCTTCTGAGACATGATTAATCGTATAAAACCCAGTTTCCATAATATTGGGATAGGTATCGCGGGGAATATCAGTTTGAGGCCTCATGATAAAAGCCAACTGAGCTGGACTTGATCCCAAATGTACCACAGATGAGAAAATAGCTACATTTTCCTTGTTAGTTGGTGACTTTGTTCCAATCAAATTTGCAGGTTTGATTCCACTGATCGAGTTGATCAAGTTCAGTCTATATGTACGCTCTAAGCGCTCTATCTCTTCTTTTTGTAGTTGCATAGTGGTAATAATTGAATCTACTTTTCCTTATCAGATTCGTATTTAATTTCCTTTTTACACTTTTTCCAGAAAGCGAAGAAAGACGGGAAATAGCCTTTTGCACTGCTCATCCACTCTCTGGATTCCTCCTTTCCTAGAAAATGTCTATTCGTGGGATGCTCTTTGTAAATAATTTGCTCTGAGTTTATCAACTCCATCAATTCAGAAAACTCCCCTACGAATAGTTGAATTCCTTGAATGTTTCTTGTGAGATCGAGTGCGAAATCCAGACACTTTTGACTCACTGGATTCTTTTTGAAAAATGAAGGTTCTAGCAAAAAAATTCGCTGTACATCTTCATCTTGGTGCCAATAGGGGTCGATGTTGTAATAATTGTAAATAAGCGTTGTCTTATTCATTGCAACTTTTAGATCATCAAGAGATGGCAGGATAGTTTCCAGGTGGAAAGGGCTGGTATCAAGCAATTGACTTGGAATCTGCATATTCTCAAATTCCTCATATTCCACATCTAGGAAAGTACCTTTCTGGTTATCGTCAAAATAGGTATTGATATTCCACTGATTAGCAACGTATTTCTTACTTGAAAAAGCGCCTGCGACCCACTGCCAGCTCAGTTGATTGCTCGCTAAATCTCCATCCAACAGGTGGCTATACATCCATTGTGCAGGCTGCAACCAATGTGACTTAGCGATATTGCAGCAGATCGATGCGACGTACATTCGCATGTGATTATGCATATAGCCAGTCTTGTATAGCTCCTTGATCGCCAGGTCAACGGCATTGATTCCAGTCTCGGCGTTGAGAATGGCGGATGGGATTTGATGATTGGAAATTGGAGCTTGCTCCTGCTTGAGATCTTGGTTAATCCCCTCCCCTTTTGCTATCCAAACCTGCTGCCAATAGTCTCTCCAAGCTAATTCCTGAATGAGTTTTTCAGTTTGGTACCACTTTAAATCCAGCGTCTTGATATACTCAAATACTTGCTTGGTGGAAATCACACCGCGCGAGATATAAGGGCTCAACCTCGTAACTGCTCCTTCTTTATAATTGCGCGAGGAGGCATATCTTACGGGATCGATCGCTTGAATCCTGCTTTCTATTGAGGGTAAATCCGTGGGAAAATGATTCACTAGCTGATTTTATTCAAGGAAATACTTCGTTGTCGGGAACACTTGAATCGCTCAATATGAGGATTTCTCTTTTTTAAGTGCTTCTTACTCACTCCTGAATTCACACGCTTTCGCCACATTTTAAAGGAACTTTCTTTGAGTTCCCTTCGCATCAGCTTTATCACGTCGGATTCATTCACTCCAAATTGTGTCTCTATGGCTTCAAATGGCGTCCTATCTTCCCAGGCCATTTCTATTATTCTATCTGTCTCTCGCTCAGTCATTGGTAGAATTCATATTGTAAAACTCATTTTTCGAGAAAATTTGCTTTTACTCTTTACAAGATTTAAAGCAAGCAGTCGTCAGAAATGTTTTGAGGAATGCAGATTTACTTAAATAAAATCACTCAGATTGGAAATGAATCTGCTCCTACCAAATGAACCTGCCGATGGTAATTATTGTGCATAATGCTAGCGCCACAAGACTTACCATTAATAAGGCGGGTCTTTCGTTTTGTAAGATGAATTTTACGCCAATGAATAAAAAAACAAGCTGAGCGAACAGAAATGGAATGGTCAATAGCTCAACAAAAAATCCAATTATAAAAAAGTCTAACTGAAAGTAATTCGCCAGCCAAAGGAAGATGAAATAGCCGACAATTATAAAGTTGATACCTGTCAATGTTCTATCATTAAATCCTCCACCCATATTTTGGCTTATTTAAAATTACAACTTGACTATAGGCAAATCGCCTAATCGTTCTTGGTTCATAATTTCATTTCTACGACCCTTCTTTTTTCATCAGTACCGCAATCCCACATTGCTTTGGTAAGCACTTAGCTACGCAAAGCTTCCAAGACACGCTCCGGGGTAAAAGGCATATGCCTAAGGTGTTTTCCTGTTAATTTCAAAAATGCATTTGCTATGGCTCCTCCAACCATTGGAGTGGCTGTTTCTCCTACACCTTCGGGATGATTTGTGGATTCCAGAAGTGAAATTTCAATACTATCAGGAATATCTTCCATTCTCAATAAAGAATAATCATTGAAATTAGATTGCTGGATTTGACCATTTACAATCGAGATTCTTTCGCTTAATACACTGCTAATTCCCATCATGATACCACCTTCCATCTGTGCTTTGACATTGTCAGGTTGGACAATTATCCCTGCATCCAAAGCAATCCAAAAATGATGGACTTTGATTTTTCCAGTATTCCGGTCCACTGATATTTCACAAACTCCAGTTCCTAGCGAACCATGCTCCACAAAAGAGATCCCTTTGGCACGACCTTCAGGAAGAGGCGCATTCCAATTTGAAATTTCAACTACCTTTTCTAAGGTGGCCAAAGCTTTTGGAGCCTCTTTCATTAAGTTCCTTCTGAGTACAACAGGATCGATTTTCTGATCAAATGCTATCTCATCTATCATACTCTCGATGGCAAATTTATTTGGGCCATGCCCTACAGATCGCCAATGCTTTAATCGAATACCGTGTGTAGTTTCTCGCCATTCTGCCAGCTGATTTTTAATGGCATAGTGACTATTATCAACTCCACTTGCGACCAAATTCCCGCCATCTCCAACCACGACATGCGAGAAACCAGCGATAGTTCCATCAGCATCTACAGCAGCAGTAATTCTTTGCAAGGACTGAGGTCTATAAGTTCCATACCTCAAATCATCTTCCCGAGTCCAAATTAATTTTACTGGTTTGGGAGCAACTTCTTTCGCTAAAACTGCACACTCTTCCACGAAATCACTCATACTTCTTCTTCCAAAGCCTCCCCCTAGAAACTGTAGATGAACGTTCACATTTTCAGGAGGAATGCCTAACACTCCTGGGACGCCCAATTTTGTATCGAAACCCTGTTGGCTACCAACCCATACTTCTGCATGTTGCAGATCTTCTGAAACTTGAATGACAGAATTCAAGGGTTCCAGTTGAGCATGATATACATAATCATTTTTGAAGTCAGCAGTGTAGATTTTGGAAGCAGATTTTAGAGAGTTGCTAAAGTCTCCTTTTTCAGAAACAATAGAACCTTTCTCAGTTCGGTTAGCTATTTTTTCATAATCATCATAAATCTCCTCCGAATTAAAACCTGTTGCTTGTGATGTGCTCCAGTCTATTTTTAGAAGACTTTTAGCTTTTAAAGCCAGCTCCAGATTATTCGCTATAATTCCAATGGCATAGTCAAAAGGCACAATTTTAATGACGCCTTCCAGTTCCAAAATCTCGGGTTCATTTAACAAGCTTGGTTTAGAGCCATGCAAATTCCCTCTTTCTAGGACTCCATAGACCATATTTGGAAGTCTAACGTCAATGGCAAACTGTGCGGTGCCATCAACCTTTGCAGGTATTTCGGTTCGAGGGACGGTTTTTCCGATTAGCCGAAAATCTTTGACTTGTTTGAGTTGCTCCTCTGAAAAATCTGGAATTGCATCCGGCAAGACAAGAAAAGGAACTAGTTCACCATAACTGATTTCTTTACCTGTTTTTTCATGGGTGATGACACTTGCTGATGAAGTGAGTTCTGCTACCGGTACATTCCAATGTTGAGCAGCTGAATTGAGTAGAATAAATCGGGCCTGTGCACCAGCCTTTCTCATAGTTGAGAAATAGCTGTTTGTAGTTCTGCTACCCACTGTAAACATCATTTTGGTATCAGGAGACCAACCCGGAGAGCCATACATATCGCTTTCTTGAGGTGAGAATTCAACGCGAACTTTGGACCAATCTGCATCCATTTCCTCTGCAAAAATCAAAGGGAGTGAAGTCATTGAACCTTGGCCCATTTCTGAAGCAGGATTGTAAATGATTAATTCTCCATCCTCAGATAGTTTTACCCATGCAGACACACGATGCTTTTCTAATTGCTCATTGATCTTTTTGTTTTCGCTACAAGAAACCAAGACTGGAAATAATCCCGAGGCTCCGATGAAAAGGGCAATTCCACTACCGGATTTTAAAAATTCTCTTCGATTAAGAGACATGGAGTTTTTTGAATCTTTTTTCATGATCAGCTTATTTTGCGGCAATAGTTTTACCTGCCATTTCGATGGCTTCAATGATGCGTAGGTAGGTTCCACATCTACATAAGTTCCCATTCATGAAAGCTTTAATTTCATCTCGTGAAGGGGTCGGGTTTGCTTCTAATAAAGCAACGGCTTGCATGATTTGGCCAGAATGGCAATAACCGCATTGTGGAGCCTGTTTTTCTATCCAGGCTTGTTGTACAGGATGGTCTCCATCTTTAGATAAACCTTCAATAGTGGTGATTTTCTGTCCATCTGAAAAGTCATCAACCGACAGAACACAAGCTTTCATTGGATTGCCATCGATATGAATGGTACAAGCGCCACATTGTGCAATACCGCAACCATATTTTGTCCCAGTAAGGCCTAAATGCTCTCGAAGCACCCAAAGTAGAGAGGTGCCTTTCTCCACATTTACATCATGTGTTTGATTGTTTATTTCAAGTTTATAAGCTGCCATAATAAAAGAAATGGTTTTGATCAAGGTACTGAAAATAAGCTGTTTGCCAAAGGCAGAAATGACTTGATTAAATTAAGCAATAGCATACTTCAAGTTCTTTCCTGCATTGCATTCTAAAAGTAAGCTTTGGCAGATTTTTCTAAAAAAAATTTTCATTGATTAGCGGTCTGTGATACTGAAAAGCCAAGACCTACAATAATGAATTCAGAATAATAATCACAAGGCCTTGTTCTTCCACATCTGAATCCCTTTTCTTAAAAGTATCAATTGAAATGGAAATTAAAATCCTTACTACTATTTCAGACTAACAAGACCTGTTCATTTATAGCATTTTAACAGCTTAAAAGCTCTGTCGAATGGATAAATAATAAAGCCTATATGAATTTCCCTTGGTGGCTCTCTACCTAGTCTACTGAGTGCTAGTGAAAACTACTCAAGTATGCTAATACCAAGAAAACTGAGCTTTCAAAAGTTGTGACTTCTTATCCAACTTTAACTTACCAAACACTCAAAGTAAAGTGATTACCCAAGAAGTCTCTTATTCTACCTACTTATACCAGCATTTTCGCTTAATGAACTAGCAGCAACTTGATCCTTGTTGCATGGGAGGGCATTTTTCTGTCCCATAACTACAATAGACACAACAATCTCCCTTTTTTGGCTTGATCACTTGATGACAATTTTCACACTCGTAAAAGAATTGACAAGCATCTGTGGGCATAACTTCTTCTTTTTTATGGCCGCAGTGAGGGCAGGTTATTGTTGATTTTAGAACCACGTTCATTTTACTTTTTTCTTGTCTATCACTGAATCCCCAGTTGCTTCAATAGCTTTCATTAGTTTTACGCAGTCAGTTTTGGTTTGGTCAAATTCTATACTTGCGTTTCCCTTAACTAATAGGTCATAGATTTAACCAGTAACGCTTTAAGTACCTAAGGTGATATTTTAGTAGTTTTTTATTCCTTCTTTTCAAACCATAGGTTTCGAACCCTACCATCTATATCAGTTACTCTCAAGCCATTAATTCTGTTATTTTCATCTCTAGAAAAATGAATATTCCTAAAATATCGGTCTTCACTTTCAGTTGTATCCATTGCTATCGAACCGAAAACAATTCGTCTGTTCTTAGGCGACTCGGCAACTAACTGATTATTATCAACTTTTAAAGAGTAACTGACATCTAATTCAGGTGAATAATAAATTCCTGTATAATCAGATAAGTCAATGGTATGAGAAACCTCTTCCGGTGTGATTCTGGGAAATTTCAATTCATTATCTGGCATTTTTAATATCACATATTGCCCTGCTTTGTCAAACTCAAATTGTACGGGAGTATTGGGTATTACAAATGTCGTTTCATTCAAAGCAACCAATAAATCTGCCCCTTGAGAACTTAAAGCGTAAAGTTGACTGTCTTTAATTTCAAATTCTGGTTTAAATTGCTCGGCATCATAAGTACCTGCATAAATTTCCAGGATTTCTAGTGGAACCTCAAGTTGAGGTTCAATTTCAGTAGTTAAGTTCTTATTTTTTGAATTTAAAATACCCACAATTTCCTCAGCCAATCTTATTGGTTCATTACTATTAAGGTTACTCAATAGAATAACATCTAACTGTTCCATTGGATAGTATGACATAAAAGATATGTATCCTACACCATCTCCGGTATGATAGATCTGTTCAATATCTCCTTCACTAGATTTCACAACATAAAGCCCCATACCATAAGGAAAACTGGAGGAACTCTCACCTAACCACATATAATTCAGGCTATGCAGGTATCTCTGCCATTTCACTAGGTCTTCGATGGTAGAATATATGCCTGTCGCCCCATAATCTAACCAGTCCATTCCCATTGTTTGCTTATATCCATCTCCATTTTTTTCATATGGTATAGCTTTATTAGGGTCTTGTTGAGCTTGGCCTGATACTACTATCGACTGATTCATATCTAGTGGCTGAAATACATTTTGTTCTAGCCATTCTGAAAATTTCATATTGGAAATTCTTTCAACGATCGTTGCTAGAAGTATATATCCAGAGTTACTGTAACCAAATTCGGAACCTGGGTCGAAGTTTAATTCCTTTTGAGCAAAAATAAGTTGAAGGGCATTTTCTTGTGTCAAAATCGTTTCATAAAAATCGTCTTGCAGTAAGCGTAACCTGTTTGAGCTTCTTAGACCCGAAGTATGATGTAAGAGATGATCTATAGTAATTACTCTACCGAAATCATTTAATTCAGGTAGGTAGTTACGAATATCATCCTGATAAGACAATTTACCTTGTCCTTCTAATTGAGCGATAGCAAATGCTGTGAATTGTTTCGTTAAAGAAGCAATATGAAACTTTGTCTCATTCGATATTGGAACATTGAGCTCGATATTGGAACTCCCGTAGGCTTTTTTTAGAATAATTGAATCATTTTTCATAATTCCAATTATTACTCCTGGCTCATTCTGATTAGAATATCCAATAAATAGACTGTCAACTATTTTTTCTAAATCCCCAGAATTAGTTTGGGAAAATGTGTGTATTGGGACCAAAAGAAAGGCTAACAGAACTGCCGATAGTACTATTTTAATCAGATAACGATTTTTCATTATTCCTATCTTTAAGTTCGACAATGGCACATAGTACAAGCTGACTAGGAGCACTAACGTCCTGAATCGTGCTATTGCATGTAGGTTTTGATAGCAGGATATGCTCTTATATTTTTTCAATATGGGTTTTCAAAGTCTGCCTAACCAGAAAGCTAAACCCAATTAAACTTAGGCCTTCGACCAAACCTCTATTCACTAATACAGGTCAATTTTGACCGTTCGATACGTAGCCAAGTGTTTCCCTCCTATCTATAAAAATACAAGACTTGCAGGAATAAATGGGTTTTCAATTAGCTTAAAGTCAGGCTATTTTTCAATCTCCGAAGGTTATTTTCAGTCAAGCTTGTTTATTACAGATAGTAGAAAATAGCTAGTCCTAGCCCTCGTACTATAAAAGTTCGTGATGATCATTGGGCGAAGTTTGCAATTTCACCCTAACTATCAAGATACCTTTCAAATTGATAGGGACTTGAAGGGATAATTAAATATTACACCTAGCAGCCTCAACGCCTAGACTACACTCAGTGAGGGAATTGACCATCAGAAAAACTTCCCGACCACAAAAAAAGTAAGGGTTTTTATAAATTCATCTTTATGGTAGATTAATGCATTGAAAGATTCTTTGTCCAAAAAATCAAACAGCTACTCAACTCAAACCCAAATTCCCATTCCGATATGAAAAAATACTCACTTGCTTTATCCTTCTGTTTACTGTTTTCAATTGTTGCTTTTGCACAAGACAGTAAGGTTTTTGACCAAATGACTTTGCAGAGTAAAATTCTCAATATGGAGCGCAAGTATGCGATCTATCTGCCACCGGGATATGAGACCTCGCAGCGCTCCTACCCTGTCTTGTACCTCCTCCACGGAGGCGGAGATGATCAGACAGGTTGGGTGCAGTTTGGAGAAGTCCAATATATTGCTGACAAAGCCATCTTGGAAGGAAAATCCACGGCCATGATCATTGTCATGCCTGATGCCAATACTGGTAAGCGGGGTTACTTCAATGATGTCAACAATGACTGGAGATATGAAGATTTCTTTTTTGAGGAACTGATGCCTGAGGTAGAAAAAAAGTACCGAATCAAATCTGAGAAAAGGTACAGGGCAATAGCTGGCTTGTCCATGGGAGGCGGTGGCACATTTTTCTACGCCATGCACCGCCCTGACTTGTTTTCTTCCGCTTGCCCTTTAAGTGCAGCATTGAGGAGTAACACTTTTGAAGAATTCAATCAAGGACTTCAAAACAGTAATACCGAAGTAAAGAATACTAATTCCCTCCAAGGCTATTATGACCGACATTCGGCACTAAGGCAAATCGAATTGAATGAATTGGAGGCGATGAAATCTGTGAAATGGTATTTTGATTGTGGGGATGATGATTTTCTTTATGAAGGAAATAGCCTAGTTCATATCGCATTGAAGAAAAAAGAAATCCCCCATGAGTTCAGAATAAGGGATGGCGCACATAATTGGACTTATTGGAGAGAATCCCTTCCTGAAGTGTTATCATTTGTATCAGATACCTTTCGTCAGAAATAGGCCTGAGGTAGATTTGAAACTTTCCTTGTAGGAGTAATTCGGGTGATTTTAGTCTTTGGGTGAAATCAATAGCTTGCTGGTAGGCTCAAAGAAGGGGTTTCTCTCTCAAATGTACTTAATGTTCAACCCATTCAGGGTTGAGAATACAGAAAAGTATGCAGATGTAACTTCGCCCTCTCCTTACTATCAATTTCAAATTGATAAGGATAGGAAGGTGTAATTACAAATTACACCTAGCGGCCTCAATGCCTAGACTACGCACAGTGGGGGTTTAGAGCATTAAATTTGACTAGAGGCTGTCTCATAAGTAGGGACAGCCTCTGTTTTATTCGGGTCGGTATCTGAGTCAATTTTCATACAACCAAATCTCAGACTCTTGAATTGACTTATGAGACATACTCATTTTATTTTTCTGGATTTTTAATTCAACTTGGCCAAAACAGTTCTAAGGCTTCACTGTCGATGAATCTTCTGGTCTAAGCATAGCTTATATCTACGCTTTTCTATTTTGGGAATTTGTAATTCCTATCTCAAAAGTTCAACTCCTTCAGAGTTGTCATCCCCATCAAAATTCAATTACCCCGCATTTCATACGGGGCTAATCATGGTTTGACCACCCCGAAATCGCTTCGCTCATCGGGACTGTCGCTTCATGCTCGATCTATGAAATATATAACACCAACAGTAATCAACGCTTCAATCTAATGATCCCAACGGGATCGAACCATGAATAGCCATGGGTGAAACCCATGGAAAACGACAACCATTTTGACATCCCCACGACCCCAACGGGGTCGAATCTATTTAAATTGATACCTTCCAAAACTCCTAACTATCACTATCAACTTCAAATTGATAAGGAAAGACAGGTGTAGATACAATCTACACCTAGCAGCCTCAATGCCTAGACTACACTCAGCCAGAGTGTTAGGTTAGATTTAGAATTTGAATGAATAGCAAATTAAGAGACCATTAGATTTCTCTCACAGCGAGTCGCTGAGTAAAAGTTTCCAAAGCTGTCAAAATAAATTTTACTCTTCTTATTCTGATTTTAAAACTTTTACCGGCTCAATTTGCCCTGCTCGAATGGTTTGGGATAGGACGACCAGAATCCCGAGTATGGCTATCAAACTAAAGCCTAAGCTTACGTTTACAAGACCCAAATCAAGAGGAGTGCCCGTTTCCTCTTTTAATAAATCACCGCAAAACAAGCCCAATGGAACGCCAATAAGTCCAGCAATCAGAATTAGTAAACCAAATTTCCCGGTAACCGTCCATATCAGCTTTAAGCTGTTTGCACCCATTACTTTCCTTATGCCCAGTTCTTTAGTACGCGTTTCGACAGAGTAACTTGCTATGCCTAAAATGCCCAAAGAAGCTATTATTAAAACTATAAGGGCTAAGCCACCAAAAATCTCCATTTCTCCACTGATTTTCTCTGGATAACGCTGCGCTTTTAGGTTATATAGATTTGCTGTATTTTCAGGAAAGTTGTTTTTCCATAAGGATTGAATGGCTCTTGTTGCTTCCACTTCTGTATTAGGCTTTATTTTTATAAGCAAGGTGGCTATCTCATTTGGCAAATACCGATATACTAGCGGGCGTTGTTCGCCAATATTTTCATTAGGCATGATGCCAATGACCTGTACATAGGCGGAGTCAAGTAATAGATTTTGCCCTACTAGATTCTCCAACCCTGGGGCGAATAATTTTGAAGCAGCTTCATTCACCAACACATATTGCTCTGAACTCTGGGGCATATCTTTAGGGAAATTCTGTCCTGATTTTAAGCTGATGCCTTCTGTTTCAATTGTTTCCGGGTCAATACTTACGTAATTCATTTCCAAAATTTTATCCTGAAATGTTACAGAAGATTTACTCATACGCATCGGTTCATAATACCAGTTAGTTGCCAAAATCGTCTCCACTTGATTTAATCGACTTAGTTCGTTTTGCAAGTTTTCATATGATTCACCTTTCAAATCAAGCGTGAGCACATTAGGTGAAATACTTGAGTCAATGGCTGCCTTGTTTTTTCTATCGTAATCGCCTACTATGACAACCAATATCATAAACATGATGGTCACTGAAAATTGTAAGACAATCACGACTTTATAAACAGCAACACCCCGGAACAGCTTTATATTTTTCATTTTACGCAAAACCTCAATAGGCTTGAAGGCTGACAAAAGCCATGAAGGAAATGCTCCTGCTACTAATCCTGTGATAACGGCGTAGGTTAACAAACATAGAATTAGACCTATGTCCCAAGAAAAAGCCAAGTCATCCATATCGGGTATATAGTGGGCTAAAATAAGGACACACGGTACAGTCAAGAACAAAGCAAATAAGGAAATAAGGGTGGCTTCAGTTAAAAATTGCCCAATAATTTGCCCTCTTGTTGCGCCTATCGTTTTGCGGACACCTACTTCCTGCGCCCGGGAGAAGGCACGGGCTAGTGACAAACTGATGTAGTTAAAAGCAGATAATAGGGTTAAGGACAGAATTATGAAAAGTTGGATTTTTATAGCTGCCCAATCGGCTCCCGCATTAGAATCATTTTTAATGTCATTGTTTCGAGGGGTAATATCTTTTACGGGTTGGGCAATAAACTGAAGCTTACTGTTGTCCAGTTGGTGATTGTAATTTTGAAGCGATGTATTGAGTTGGCTAAAATTATCTTCGGATTTCAAACGTGCGTATATCGCTGCACCCTTGAACTCTCCCCAATCTTGCGAAATACTACTGATTGCTCCATTTTTTTCAAGCATTTCAGCAGAGTTAATGGATAGCATTGCCTCTATCGGTAAATGTGTTTCTAAAGGTGGGTCTTGGATGATTCCTTCTACAGTAAAAGAACCTAACTTTTCAAATTGAACTGTTTGACCTACTGCATCAGCGCTTCCAAAAATCTTTTCCGCTGTCTTTTCAGTTAAAAAAAGAGTACTGGAATTAGTGGTAAGGTTCTGTGCATTTCCCGACAACAAATTGAAGCCAAAAACATCAAAAAAGGAAGGCTCAGAAAACTTAATATCAATTGGCACGTCACCTTTGTCCGTTTGAAGGTTATATTTTCCTGCCACACGCACTTTCACCGTATTTTCAACAAAGGAGAAATATTCTAGCTGAGATGCCAATGGCAATGGAGCTGTTGCCCATTTTGTTTGTTCCCCGGCTATTGTTTGCTGCGTGAGTATTCGCACGAGTTGATTTAATTCTGGATGAAACCCGTCCGTATCGAAAGTGGCTTTTAGCCCTGTAAAAATGATAACACCAACCGCCATACTCAATGACAGGCTAATGATATTGATTAATGAAAAAAGTTTGTTTTTCCAGAGTATTCGGAGTGCAAGCCTTAAATTGTTCTTTATCATAACTAAAGCATTGATGTACTTATTTTATTTAGGCGGGATACTAAGATCAGGGACTATACTCTAAGAAGGTGGCAAAATCCACGCTAACACACATTGTATTAATTATCAGAGTTATACCAATTGTTCATTAAAAACTCTGCGCGATTTTCGTACACTTTTGTAGCGATTTGACACATTCAAGTAAAAAAATCTGGTTAAGTGAGTCTGTGTCCTATGCTATTGGCACAATAAGAAAGGTGTAGATACAATCAACATCTAGGGATCTCAATGCCTAGACTACCCTCAGTGGGGGACGCGGTAAATATAGACGCCGTTGGCTTGTTGGTCCCAAACGGTGAAATATGAGAGGGAAAACAACCCCGCAAGCGCATAACCTTAAAATTTTCTTCTGCTAGGGCTTTGTCGATTCGAAAAGAAGGAAAGGATTTCTATTGTTTCCTTCACTATTCTATAGTACATCGTGTTATGCTTCGCCACTACCGCTTGTCGCACTCCTTTTTTGTCAGGCGATTCTTGAAAAATTGTAGGATTTTTTGAGATCAGTTCCAGAGTATGCTCAATTTTCAAGCCTAGCTTCACTAGTTCTTTTTCAGTCCAATTATCTTCTAGATATTTAAAAGTAGATTCTAACTCAGATAAAGCGTGATCAGTCCAAAAAATCTTAAAGCCACTTCCCATATATTTTTTGAGCTTCAGAATTTGGCTTTAGTTTACCCTCATTCGCATCATCAATCCCTTTTTGAATTGATAATCTCTCCTCATCAGAAATTGCCCCCCACCAATCGGATTTCTCTCTTTCTCTAAACTTCATCAGCTTATCAATTAAAGAGGAGTCTTCCAAAGTGGATAACCATTGTATCAATTCTATCTTTTTGTTTTGAAGTTCTAAATCCATAATTCTAATATATCAAGAAAAAAATACTGAATCCCATAAATTCTTATGTATGCCCTTTTATCCGCCAACGATGCTCAAAAACATCGTAAGCATGGTAAACTCAAGCTTCAAGCCAATTCACCCTGCCTCGGCGTAAACACACTTCCGTCTCCCGTCTTCGGCCTTCCGTCCACATAAGAAAACACCATGACCTAAAACATTGCAGATTACCTTAACAAAGCAGATTCCTGAAATAAACCTATCTCAACAAATACATCTTCCCATATCCCTTCTTAAATGCCTTGTCTCCGGCGGTAGGTCTGTGCTCCATAAATTGGCCGTTTTTGCGGACTAGAACTCGGTAGATATAGACGCCGTTTGCGAGTTGGTCGCCAAACTCATCCTTGCCATCCCAAGCGTACTCGGTTAGGTTATTTCCTATTCGTATCGGACCTAGTTCGTTTTGCAGGATTTCCCGTACGACCTTGCCCGTGACGGTCATGATCTGGATCTTGATCTCGTCAGGCACTTCCATACCCGTCACCGTAAAGACAAAGCGCACCGAGGTGCTGAATGGATTCGGATAAGGATAAAAATTAGTGATCTGGGATTCGTTGATCACTTCGAAGGTGATCTCATAGGGTTCGCTGGAATCCTCATTCGTGATTCTCAGCGTATAGATCCCATCTTCGAGCGGTCCAGGAATCAGGGAAACTTTAAAGTCTTCGTCTTCTGATGCTGGTGTCCAAGTCAAGTTAGGATTGGAGAAATTCACCCGCTTGAAGTCACAGGATTCACAGTTTTGCTTCAGGAAGAGCTCCAATCCGACAGTATCTTTTTTATAAATCAGGGTTTGATCATTCTTCAACAAAGCCGTGATCAGCACATTTGGTGAGACTATATCTCCGTCCATAATGTAGATTCCGTCGAAGTTCACATCTAGCAGCGCCGTGGAGTTATCCCCCTCCACGATGAAGTAGGAACCCAGATCCACCTGATTGTTGCGGAAAGTCTGCTCCCGCTGTATTCTAGGATTCGCAAAAATTTCCAGTTCGTTCTCCCCTGCCTTTCCTATGGAATTGAATTCTATGGTAAAGTCAAATGCCTCCCCTGCTTTCAGTGCTGGGAATTTCTTTGAGAACTCTTCCACTTTTTTACTCGTCAGATTGGTCATTTTCCAATCCACCTGAATAGAATCCAGGAAGTTGTATTTTGAAATATTTTTGAACTGCAATTCCAGCAAGCCCGTTTCTCCCTCGCGCAGATTCACTTGCTCCTTAGCGGATTTGAGAATCAAAACTCCCTCTGGCACTCCGGTATAATTCACCTGCCACTTGTCTAGCTGAGCAGGTGCCGTTGACTCGGGATCGTTCATACTATAGCGTAGTTTCAAATAGGGATAAGTAGCCGTACTGATAAATGACAGATCCATTTCCCGGTCGTAGGTATTCTCAATCAAAAGCTCTTCTTCGCCATTATCCTTTACTCCGATGATGTCGAAGTAAGTTCTCTCTTCCTCATTGATCCAGTTTCTGGCATTTACATGTTGGAAGAAACGCTCCCAAGATGACGCAGGACCAACTCTCGGTGTCAAAATCATCCCTGAAGTCAGGTATCCCGAAAGCTCGGTATCAAAGGAAAGAGTTTGCTGAGAAGCCGGAACTTCCATGTTTTTATTCCCTACAATCTCAATCGCTTCCCCAGGACGCATGCCTTTTCTACCGTAAAGAATATAAGGCTCACCAGTTTTCAAAGCCCTCAGCGTAGCCTCGCTTGCTCCAAATTCCTTCAACTTTTCAAACGCAATATCTGGCCAAGCTTCAAAGGTGACATTGCCCACAGAGAAAATCACCACATAATCCCCGGCTTTTACATTATTCACATAGTCAACTAGCATCGTTTGCCCAGGCGTAGTAATCCATGAGTTTTGAATACTCTGAATCATTTGCGGCACTCGACCACAAGCTCTGGAATCCAGTATATCAAATCCAGGAACCGGAATCGCCAAATATGGCATGAGGCTTTTTTGCTCAAAAGCCACCAAACCCAAGGAGCCATTCGGACAGAGACGGCTATTGGCATTGTTCACATTATCGATGATCTGCGGAATCTGATTTAGGTAGAACTGCGTGTTTCGGAATGATAGGGTATCCACAGCCGATCCTACCGTAAAGACCCCAATAGTAGCTTGCTGATCCAGGTATTTCCAGCTTCGATCTGACTCTTTGAGCTCCAAATTGGTCAACTGATCCTCATCAAGCTGGTAAGTCGTACGCTGAGTCCAGCCTTCAGGACCGGATGGGATAAAAGAGAAACTGGAATTAGTCCAGGCATCCGTCTCGCCAGGATTGGCCTCCTGAAATTTTGATCGCCAATAGAAAGTCGTGCTGTCCGAGAATGCAGTAAGCGGCAAAGGCATTTCTGCCAGCCCTCTTGTGGTCACCCGAACTTCTCTGCGGTACGCGGAATTGAATGCTGCCGCAGTATCCAACTGAATGATGATGGTCCGGTCATCAATGATTTTGCCTGGCGCCTGAGCGACTAGCTTCGTCTCAGTTCCACTCACAATACCATACTCTAGTGGATAGAGATTGAGCGTGCCACTGAGTGGAATAAACTTGGTGTAGCTGACCGAATTATTAGCAAAGGTCATTTCCTCCACTTCCATTTTCGAATTCACCTCAATAGTAAAGGTGTTTTCACCAGCTGAATTCCTGCCGATATTCGGAATAGTAAAATTGAGCGAATCAATTCTTGCTATGTAGGGGATTTTTATCGGGTCAAAGTTTTCAATAGTTCCATCAGGCAATCTTCTACTCACCTTATATTCTATGGAATCTGTATCGACTCTACCGATATTTCTCAGGACAAAACTCAAGTTCAAACTATCTGAAAGCACGGAAATCGGCACTTCGTCAAAACTATCAAGAGAAACTTCCTCCAGTTTGACCGCATAATCAGCTTTGTCCGCAGGAAAAATCCGCACTCCTGGATCACCATAATTGATCATCTGCTCCATATGGGAATAAGAAAGAGGATCTGTTCCGTACTCATCAAGATAGGCAGTTTCAGCCTCCATTTTCACTTCACCAAGCGTGCGATAGATGAGTGTGCTGTCTGAAAAGGCCTTTTTGTAAAACATATCGGTATAGCGGCGCAGGTAGACATCCACCCCGATAGAGGAATTGGCCATAACCGAGATCCCTCCCTTCTCCGGCGTGATCACCCAATCCTCACCTTGGGTGTAGCTATTTCCATTGGCACTTCCATAGTCGCAACCGTTAAAAAGCATGATCGGATATTTGCCTTTATTCTGATAATTCAGCGTGGGATCAGAGGCAAAACCTATTTCTATATCGATAACAGTCGGTGATCCATGGCCGAAAAACGTCAACATGGATCGGCCTTCGTTTAGATCTCCTGTGATATCAATTACCTCAATGGTAGAATTGGACCGCTTGCGATAGGTGGTGACATTCCCTCCCAAATAAAGTCCCTCAGCAATGGTTTTGAAGCCATTCATGAAATTGAAAAAGCGCTCCAGCTCAAACTCTGACACTCCGCCCGATAGGTGAATCAACTCCTTTTGCCAAGAATCCGAAATACCAACTTCATCTTTTTCTATTGCTTTGCTCAGGTAATCCGCCAAGTGTTGTGAATTTCTAGCTGGAATCCTTCCTACTGCGAGAGCGGGAGCCAAAGGTTTGTCTGGGTCAAGCCCAAGGGTGTACACATTATCCGAAAAAGGAAATCCACCTGCAGGAACTAGATCACGAAAGCTAAAAGCCGAGGGGTTGTTTCGGTAGAAATAAGTGACTCCACCTGCTCTAGCAGTAGAAAAAACCGCTAAGGCTCTTCCCGCAAGAAGCATGTGCGTAGGCTTATGCACTGGATAATAGGCTCTCAAAAACTCATAGATCGCAGCGGGAGTATATTCTCCATAGGAAAACTGATTGTACAAATCCTCCATTTTCACAATGAGCGTATCAAAACCTCCTCCCGCAGGAGAAGCTCTGTGATCTGCATAGGCTTTGAGTGGATTGTCAAACTGCGTGCTCGGCTGCTCCAAGGCGGTATGACCAACCAAAATGTAATTAGCGGCTTGCGCTAAGTAATTCCTGAATTTGACCGGCTCAAGCCTAGCAATGGGGATGATATTTTCCTCATTTTGCACCCAAACTTTGCTCGAATCACTTTGAATAGAAGACCTGAAAGACAAGGTCTGTCCAGTTTTGCTGAGCTGTACTTTTTGAGGATTAATTGGATCCGCGATATCTATAGCTGAATAATTACCGGAAATTCCCGAGAGCTGGATTCTCTGATTTCCGGATGGGGAAATGAACAGCTTCGAAGCAAAATCACCAGAACTAACATTATTTCTATAAGTGATTTTGGCATAAGCCACAGAAATATTATCGGCAGATTCCGGTCCTGCCGAATTCACGCCAATGACTATACTCCCGTCGGAATTGAAGTCACTCATGGCTAGGTCTAGCGTAACTTGCGGAGACTCGAACTGAACACTGGAAATTGTACCAACCAGTCGTTGATTTGTCGGGGTAGGTCCAGCCAAAATTCTAGTGGTGTGAGGATTGAAAGACCTTCCTACCAAACCGATTTCAAGCTTGGCGGTTCCAGCGCCCATCACTCCCAGCTCATTTAGTGTGAGTTGTCGGGTGCTCCCTTTTGTGATGATGCCAGACATCCATCCCTGTCCTTGATCGAACTTTGACAACCTAAAACCCAGTGCATATCCCACTCCCAGCGAGTACTGCTCACCTATCGCCAGCAATTTCTCTGAGGAATAGCTTGTGGCTGCCGGCAAAGCAACCTCAGGTGCAGATCGTAGGACCATCCGCTTTCCATTCTGTCCGGTGGTAACAGTTAGGAAAAAAGCAGTGGAGTCAGAATTCGTATTGAAATATGGATTTGGGATCTTTTCAAAGTCTGTGTACAGCAATTTATCAAGCGTACCATCATTCCGTTGCCCAAAGAAATCTATGTAATCGTCCCCGTCAAACCTCCCGTCATTTTCTCCTTCTATATGAATCGCAACTTCTTGTCCTCTATGATAAAGACGGATATTTCTTGGGTCTAAACCGGTGAGATTGATCCCCGAACCACTTAAGGAGGAGGCAGAGATCCGGTGAATGCCATCCGAGCCAGTTGGGATTTTATAGTACGTTTGGTTGTAATTGTACCAAACCGGCTCCTGAGCTAGAGCTAAGTTGGAAAGCACGAGAAATCCCAGAAAAATGAACGTGAGTTTTTTTATCATTTGTCTGTCCAGCTTTTAAATTCCCTGAAATCAGGATCCAATTTCTCCAAACTTACTTTCACACTGAATATATGGGAATAAGGTGTCTCAGAAACATTTCCAATATCTGAAAGTGCATAATCGATCTGAAATCGCTCACTGATAAAAACCCCGATCCCCATACTTGGCTGCATATTCAGGCTTTCATTCCCTTGGAAATCCTTGATGTATTGAAAGTTACCAACACCTGCGCGTAAGAAAGCAATATTCTGAAAACCAGCTTCTAATCCAAACCTTGGGTCTATGCTTAGCAAAGGAGTGCTGATCACCGTATTTCTCTCCCCATCAAATGTCATATCCAAGTCAAGTGTCGTCAGTAAATTGAATTTGCTCCCAAACTCAAACGTGTAAGCTACAGAGGAAATCGCCCTTGGCAAGGTCAGCTCCACAGAATTCACAGGTATTTCATTATCAGTCTGGGCGTAGATCTCGCGTACCAATTCTGCATTGTGCGACCAGGCATTGAAAGTCGTCGTGATATCACGTACCATTAAGCCCAGCGTCAGCTTGTCTTTCACATAGATTCCTCCCACATCCAACCCAAATCCCCAAGCTTGCGCAAATTTTCCCACATTTCTATGGATGATTTTAGCATTCATACCAACCTTAAATTTATCCGAAAGGTCTCGGGCATAGCTCAGAAGCATGGCATAATCTGCCGCATTGAAAAACTGTATGTTATTGTAATTCAAAGCCCCATTGGCATCGTACAGAAATCTGGTATCGGGAATATCATCCACTCCGAAGCGGATAAGAGAAACAGCAACTTGGCTTTTATCCTTTATTGGTGTGGTAAAACTCAGGTAATCATATTGGGCCACCCCTGCGAAGTATTCTGAGTGCATTAGGCTGAATTCGTATTTGTGCTGAACTCCCATCAGAGCAGCCGGATTCCAATAAGCCGCCGTTACATCCCGGACGGCTGAGACTTGGGCACCGCCCATACCAAGTGCCCTTGCCCCTACTCCTATGCTTAGGAATTCATTGGAATACTTGGGCGACAAATCCTGGGAAAAAACACGCGTACTCCCCGCCATTAGAAGGAATAAGAGAAAGGAATAAAAAACTGAAGTTGCTCTGCTAAAATTCACCTTTCAAAATAAACCAAATAATCAGTCCAATGGCAACTCAGGTAAAAAATAATGAAATAATGCTACTATAATTATCTCCAGTGATGCCATCAAGCTTACTTTCTTTTCTTAATTAGCAGGAAGACCCCTGCCCGAACTGCAGGCGGGGGTGACCGAAGACCGAAGACCGAAGCAGCTTCAATGCTTGGGTTAACCATATAATTAAGTCAGAATTATACCGATCGTGCCTTTGGCACTCTGGCAATCCTTAATTCACTTTGTTACCCCGAATTTCGCTTCGCTGTATTCGGGGCTGATATGGATTTTGCCCTTGGCAAAAACCCTTGCCAACGGCAAGGCCAATAACAGCCCAGAATGCAATTCTGGGTATGTATCGTTTAGTTATATTTATAGAGTGCTGTTAGCACGATCTATATTTTTCTATCAATGCAAATCATGATTCCGATTAATTATTGATCGTGCCTTTGGCACTCTGGGGATTCTCAATACACCTTTTTACCCCGAATTTCGCTACGCTGTATTCGGGGCTAATATGGATTTTGCCCTTGGCAAAAACCCTTGCCAACGGCAAGGCCAATAAAAGCCCAGAATGCAATTCTGGGTATGTATCGTTTAGTTATATTTATAGAGTGCCAACGGCACGATCCATATTTTTTCTCACCATAATCTTTTCGATCATGCCACAATCTTTAGCAAAAGTCTATTTACATGTGATATTTTCCACAAAGGATAGAAAGCCATTTGTAACCCCGAAAACAAAACCAATTCTGGAAGCCTACATAGTTTCTGTAGCTTCCAATTTGGGGATTTACACAGAAGGAATTTATATGAACTCTGATCACGTCCATTGGTTGTGTACGCTTCCTCGGACATTGACAATTGCGGATATGATTCAGAAGGTCAAAATCCCGAGTTCTAATAAAATGACTGAAATTGGGCCAAAGGATTTCCATTGGCAAAAGGGATATGGCACATTTTCAGTCAGTCAATCAAAATTAGACATTGTCAAAAAGTATATTCAAAATCAGGAAGAACATCATAAGCATATGACATTTCAAGAAGAATACCTCAAGTTCTTGGAAGAGTATGGAATTGATTATGACCTAAAATATGTTTGGGATTAATTGAGAAGGATCCTTTATTATTGATCGTGCCGTTGGCACTCTGGCAATCCTTAATTCACTTTGTTACCCCGAATTTCGCTTCGCTGTATTCGGGGCTGATATGGATTTTGCCCTTGGCAAAACCCTTGCCAACGGCAAGGCCAATAACAGCCCAGAATGCAATTCTGGGTCAACGACACGATCAGTGATCAATTTGCTTCTGCAAAAGTCATGTTCACCTGTCCGCCCGCGTACATAAACATGTTCAGAAATTTAACATTTTATTAAAGTTGAAAAGCCTATAATTTTTTGAAAAACTTTTTCCACTGCAGGATCAAAAAATCACAAACATCGATCTGAGCGAATTAGGAGGACTTTCACAGCTATTTCCCTATACCTACTACCTGCTTATGGCAAGGAATTAGGTTATACAAGGTAGCTTGGAAAAGATTGGTATAATTTTTCTCTATCAAGAAAGGACGGGAATAGGTATTTCCCGCAACATTGACACATAATCACCTTAACAATGAATGTCGCCAACACACAGATTCAAATGCGCAAAGGACTCTTAGAGTTTTGCGTGTTGCATATCATCTCTCGAGGCGAGGTTTATACTTCAGATCTGATCGAAGAGCTGACCCAAGCTCAAATGATTGTAGTAGAAGGCACACTATACCCACTACTCAATAGACTGAAGTCTGCCTCCTTGGTAGAATATCGCTGGGTTGAGTCCGAATCTGGACCTCCTCGGAAATACTACTCCATCACAGAAGAAGGAAAAGCCTTTCTGGGCACACTCTCCAACACCTGGGATTCTCTAGTCAATTCCACCCTTCTTATCACCTCAAAGAATTGATCATGAAATCAAGCATTTCCCAAGACACACAATTAGGAAAGATCATCCGTAATGCGAGATTCCATCTGACCTGTGAAAAGAAAATTATAAACAGATGAAAAAGACTATAAGTATAAACATCAGTGGGATTCTTTTCCACATCGAGGAAGACGGCTACGACACGCTCCGAAAGTATCTGGATGCAATCAACCAGCACTTTTCTTCCTATAAAGATAATCATGAGATCATCTCTGATATTGAAAATCGAATTGCTGAGATCTTTCTAAGCAATCTGAAAAACAATAAGCAGGTAATCTCTGCCGAAAACGTAGATAAACTTATCGAGAAGATGGGTACCATAGCGGATTTTGCCTCAGTAGAAGAGGAAAAAATTGACTATGACCAAGAAGAAGAAAACAGCGCTAAGGACCAGGATTTCTACAAGTTTGTCACACCTCCGGATTCTGAGAGAAAAGGGTATAAAAAATTAATGCGCCTGGAAAATAAAAAAATCCTAGGTGGTGTATGTGCCGGAGTGGCTCATTATTTCACTATTGATCCACTTTGGACGAGGCTGATCGCTATCCTGTTGCTTTTCTCCGGCAACCTGCGTTTCAACTTTGGTTTCTTGGATATCTGGCCATTTGATGACTTCAGGCTGAACCTTAGCTTTGGGATCTTTGCAGCCATCGCATACATCGTACTTTGGATTATTCTTCCTGTTTCCTATGAAATAGAAGAGGATAAAAACATCAAGAAACTCTATAGAAATCCTGATGATAAGGTAATCGGTGGTGTAGCAAGTGGATTGGCGGCATACTTCGGGATAGAAGTGGTGTACACCCGATTGGCATTGGCCTTTTTGATCTTGGCCGGCGGATCTGGATTCTTAATCTATCTTATTCTATGGATTATCACCCCAGTGGCCAGTTCAATCACAGAGCGTATCCGAATGAAAGGTGGGGAAATCACCTTGGATAATATAGATTCTACCTTGAAGGAAAATATAAATCCTATTCCAAAAGCACCAGAGTCAAGAACTAGACAAATCCTGCTTACTCCATTCAGGATAATAGGTCAAGTGATAGAAGCGATTGGATCAGCCTTGGGGCCGTTGGGAAGATTCTTCCTGAATGTGATCCGAGTGATCTTCGGTCTGTTTGTTTTTTTCTTAGGGTTAGGCTTGACTATCACTCCGATCTTTACGATGGCAGTTTACTTGGGAATATTCACCAATGACGACTACCGCGTCCTTATGGATAACTTCCCAATCGAGCTTTTCTCCAATCTGATTCCAATATGGCTTGTGATCGGAGCATCGTTCCTGATGATCATTCCAGGCATTATCATCATCCTTCTAGGCTTAAGTGTTTTGATGCAAAAGAACCTGATAGGCTCACGATTTGGATTTGTAGCACTTGGATTATGGTTGCTTTGTGTAGGAATTTGTGCCTTCCAGATCCCATTGATCGTAGCACAATTCAAAGAAGAAAACTGGCATAAAATCGAAAACACAGTGCCCGTAACTGAAGGAATCATGATTCTGCGACTTAACCCAATCGGCGAAGAATCTACTTTCAACAATGTAAATCTGAAAATCGAAGGTACTTCTGATAGTATAGTTACACTTCGCGAGGATTTCTTTGCCAGAGGTAAGACAAAAGCAGAGGCTATGGATAATGCCAAAATGATCACCTACAACTATACGGTGCTTGACTCTATCGTTACATTCAATGAAGGCTATGACATTTCCAACTTGGATAAGTTCAGAGATCAACAATTGAATCTCTACTTGGAAGTTCCTTATGACAAACCATTTATTATGGACCGTTCCCTTCTCGAAATCCTAAGTAATACTATCAATAGAAATGGGTATAGAAATAATGATCTTTCTCAAAATACGATCTGGACATTTAACGAGCAGGGCTTGGTTTGCCTGACTTGCAAAAAGGAGAAAGAACTGAACGATAATGAAGAATCTGAAGGTGTAAACTTTGAAGTAGAAGAACCTGATACAGGAGAATTTAACCGCGCTGAGCTAGACAGCATCAGTCGGGCAAAATTCAATCAGTCTAAGGCTCCAGCAGACAGCTCATCAGTAATTGACTAATATTAAAGGCATCCACATGGGTGCCTTTTTTCTTTTAGAAACACCTCTTCAAACCATACTAGATCGTGCCCTCGGCATTCTAAATAAATATACTTCTTCCAGTTAACCCAAAATTGCATTCTGGCCTTTTACCCACCTTGCCTTTGGCAAGGAGATCATCAATCAATTTTTCTGAAATTGACAATGACAGCGGGACGATGCATTATTAAATAAAAAGGACATTTTAAACAATGAGTTCTGGCGACCATTGTGCCAACGGCACAACCCGAATAAGCTCCGAATACAGCGAAGCGAAATTCGGGGTAATTAATCCAAATTGAAACATAAGAGTGCCAACGGCACGATCGGTAAAAACAGAAACAAACTATTCTTCAATAAAACATTCATATCTATATCCATTCAAAAACCCTAAGTCATGAAGCTTTTGTATCTTTTGGTTTAAACACAAAAGATCATGGATGTTACTGTAAAATTTTTAGGCGGAGCAGGCACAGTCACTGGCTCCAGGTATTTGTTGGATCTGGGAGATTTTGAATTCCTAGTTGATTGTGGACTCTTTCAAGGCAGAAAAGAACTTCGGCGCAGAAACTGGGACAAATTCCCCATGCCACCGACAGACATGGAAGCTATTGTGCTTACTCATGCGCACATGGATCATATTGGTTGTCTGCCAAAATTGGTGAAAGATGGTTTTAGAGGACCAATATATTGCACAGCTGCGACGGCCGAGTTAGCGAAGATTCTACTGCTAGATTCTGGTAAGCTACAGGAAGAAGAAGCAGAGTTCGCCAAAAAGAAGGGCTATTCAAGTCATGAAAATCCAGCACCACTGTATACTGTGGAAGATGCAGAAGCCGTGTTTCCACTTCTCGTTCCGAAAGATTTCAAAAAGCCTTTTTCCATACACTCATCTGTGGAAGTGACCTATTACCATGCAGGGCACATCTTGGGAGCTGCTATTGTAAAGATTGTGATCAAAGGAGATAAGCAAACCAAAAAATTAGTGTTCTCAGGAGATTTGGGAAGATATCACGATCCCATTCTTTACCCTCCTACCCTAATTCCTGAAGCAGATGTTGTCTGGATAGAATCCACTTATGGCGATCGTATTTCAACACCTGTCAAACCAGAAGAAGAACTCGCCAGAGCTATTAATGACGTTTTCGACCGAGACGGCCTGGTGATTATCCCAGCATTTGCGGTAGGTCGGACACAGCTGGTGATGTACTATTTGTATCAGTTGGTGAAAAAGGGAAAAATACCAGATGTGCCTATTTACCTAGATTCACCCATGGCCATCAATGTCTCAACTTTATACAAAGATTTTCACCAAGATCACCAATTAATTGGGGTGTTAGATGATACGGATCAGCATCCATTCCAACATTCGCAGTTGCACTATTTCAGAAAGCAGGAGCAATCCCGCACCCTCAATGAGCTCAAAGGAAAGGCAATTATCATCTCCGCAAGTGGCATGGCTACAGGTGGTCGTGTACTTCACCACTTATTTCACCACCTTCCAAATGAAAAGAATGGAGTTGTTTTCGTCGGCTATCAGGCAGAAGGAACTCGCGGAAGGCGTTTGGTCGATGGTGAGCCAGAGGTAAGAATATATGGACAAGAGGTCCCTGTAAAAGCTAAAATCTATAGCGTGGAAGGACTTTCTGCACATGCCGATCAAAATGAGTTGATGGAATGGGCTGAGGGATTCGGAGAAAAGCCAAAACTCGCTTTTATTGTTCACGGAGAAGAGAGGAGCGCAGGCGTGTTAGCTCAAAAACTTAAAGATGAACTAGGTTGGAATACCATCATTCCTAATTATTTGGAATCATTTATGCTGTTTGAGGGAATCTGATAAGTAAGCGTATTTACTCTCGCAAGAACCAACTAATCTATAAACTCATGAACCAGCTACTTAAAATTATCTTTGCTTCCATTTTTGCCCTCGCTCTTTTTCAATGTGCGCCATATCAACCCGAAGGTCAAGGTGTGGTAGGTCAGATAACCTGGCTTGAAGGCAATCAAATGCCTATGGTGCTGGAGGAAGGAAAGAAAGATAAGGATACAAATACTGGAACCCCTGTGAAAAGAACTGTTCGGGTTTATCCATTAATTAAAATCTCTGATGTGACCTTGGAAAATGGCTTGTTCCAGTCGGTTGCAGCCAAGCCAATAACCGAATTCGAAACCGACGAAAACGGCAGATATTCTATCAACCTAAGTCCAGGCAGATACTCCATTCTTACTGTAGAAGAGGACGGCCTTTTCGCGAGCATTTTTGATGGAGATGGAAATATTCAGCCTGTCACAGTGAAAGAAAATGAATGGACGCTACTTGATATTGTGGTGAATTATAAAGCGGCATTCTAAACCTGAGAAATACGAACACCAATAATAAGGTCTACACTTGATAATATATTTTATCGAGTGGAGACCTTTTCTTTTTAATTCTTATTTTCGATAAAATAAAAAATACAGAAAAACGTATCGTTTTAAATACCCATAAACTACTTACTTTAAGACGATTACAAATAAAATAAGACCGAAGGCAACTCACTCTAGAAAAACAATTAACTTTTTTTCACTAACCCACGCAACCATTTTTTCAAAACGGGCATCTACCTAATTGAAAGCTAATTCAAATGTTCAGCAGAGTCAATTTTTCAAACGAATCAGATTTATTACAAGGATGTCTCAAAGGAGATAGAATGGCGCAGCGCCACCTGTATGATCAGTATTCTGGAAAATTTTTGGCCATCTGTATCCGATACTTAAAAGACCGGGAACATGCGGAAGATGTGATGATCGAAGGCTTTATGAAGATTTTTGAAAAACTACCTCAGTTTCAGTCAAAGGGGAGTTTCGAAGGTTGGATGAAACGGATCATCGTCACGCAAGCGCTCATGACGCTGAGAAGTCATCGTCATCTAATGATGGAGATCAACATGGAAAATGAAACTGAATATCAGGATCACAACTACGAACTCAATCACATGGAAACTGAAGATTTGATGAGAATGGTAGAAAGCCTCCCGGTAGGATATCGGACAGTGTTCAACCTCTACGCTATCGAAGGTTTCTCGCACCAGGAGATAGGAGATCTCTTGGGAATCACAGAAAGCACTTCAAAGTCCCAGCTCAATCGGGCAAGGAATACTTTGAAAGAAAAAATTGCCAGTCAAACACCAAAAGAAAGGAGAATCAATGGCTAAGGAAAAAAATAACCTCGATCAGTTTTTCAAAGAAAAACTGGAAAACCATACAGAAAGACCAAGCAAGCTCGCCTGGGAAAGGCTGGAATCTCAGCTTCCTCAGCAATCAAAATCCAAGAAAGGAATTTGGTGGGCAGCTGCTGCTTCTTTGACGATCCTATTTACAGTTGGATACTTTGTATTAAGAGAAGGAAATGTGTCTGTAGATAAGTCAATGCTTGCAGACAATACCACTGAGGAAGTAATAGAAACACCAATTCAAATTGAAGAAACAACTCCAGTAGAAACTGAAAAAGCAGAAAATGAAACTGAAAATCAGCAGGCAACTGAGGAATTGAATACTAAACCAACTACTACCACAAAATCTAATTCCAAGCCTGCTGATTCTTCTTCTAAAATACAGAAATCTCCAGCCACAACTCCTCAAAATCTAGTCGCCATGACCGAGACAAAAGAGGAACCAAAGCAAGGGAATGTAGAGAATGTAGAAGCTCCCAAATTAGAAGTAGAGACACCTAATTTCACAGAAGCTGAACTTCCTGCACTAAAACTGGAAAAAGCTGTGGCAGAAGCAAGTGAGCCTGCCATGGAAGAACCGACTTATCGGGTCAAAATCTACTCCAGTGGACTGACTGAAGAACCAAAAGATAAAAACCTAATCGCCGAAATCGGCAAAACTGTCAACGAAGTAGAGGACTTGTTGGGCAAAGTAGATCAAGGGTTTGCAGACCTGCAGGATGCAAAAAACAATCTCTTCGCTTCCATCACAACCCGAAAATCAAAAGCAGAAAAGTAAACTTCACCAACTCACATAATTCGAAACTCAACATTAAATTGGACATGATCCATGCATCAATGGGAGACCTTTTGCCCAAAATGCAGGATGCCATTTGATAGAAAACTCTAAATACCAATGAAAAAATACCTTCTATTATTTTGTTTGATGGCCATCGTGCAACTAGGCTTTGCCGGAACCATGCCATCGGTAGACCACAGCGTCCTGAGTGACAGTGTAGTGGTAGAATTCGGAAAATCCGGTAGAATAGTAATCACCGTGAATAGCAAAGAGGATTTTGAAAAGCTAAAACTGATGAACATCAATCAGATCATCCGTGAGCTTGACCTGGAAGAAAATGTAGATACAGGGGAAACAACCATCGTTGAAATCAAGAAAAAAGATGGTACATCCAAGCAGGTCGTAAAGGTGACCGAAGATGGAGCGGAGACAGAAGTATATATTGGAAATATGCGTCTACTCGTGGATGAAACCGGTGAGAATACAAAAGTCCGATTTGAACCTGGATTAAAAAGACGAAGTGATCCTCCATTCAGAACCTATTTCAATCTTGATTTGGGAGTAAATAACTACCTGGAAGATGGCAAATTCCCGACTTCAGATAAGCCCTATTCAGTTAAAGGCTGGGGATCTTGGAATGTTGGACTCAACTGGATGGCTGCTCAGCGTATCTCAAAAGGCTTCTACTGGGACTTTGGCTTAGGGTTTCAGTTCTACAACTTCAAATTTGAAAACAGAGACTACCAAGCAATTAGAGGTGATAATTATATTGGTTTCCTCCAGAGAACTGATGTAGATGGGTCCAAGAGCAAAATCTCTGCGTCCTACCTTACAGCCATGACTATGCTGGAGCTGGATTTTGGTAAAATGAATGACAATGGGCGCCGAGGAGTAAGAATCGCCGCTGGACCCTATGTGGGATACAGACTAGGCGGACAATCCAAATATGTATACAATGAGTTAGGTGGATCTGGACGTAAGAAAGACAAGCAGGATACCGGACTATATCTTCAAAATTTCAGATATGGTGTCCGCGGAGAACTGGGAATCGGAAGAGTTAAGTTCTTCACCACTTACGATCTAAATGAGTTGTTCCAGGATGACAAAGGACCGGCGCTTAACCCGATCACTTTCGGCATAGTATTCTAGAATACTGTGTTATCAATACTAAGGTCATATTGAGCGAAGTCGAAATTAACTGTCACATAGGCTTCGACTTCGCTCAGCCTGACACCTAAAAAACGAGTTTTTTTAAACCTTTTATACAATGAAAACTACACTACTACCACTAGTATTCTTCGTCTTTATTGCAAGCCAAGTTTTTGCGCAGAGCGAACCTGATACCATCATTTACACTAAAACCAAGGTGATCAAAGTATTTGGAAACACTTGGTCTTACAAGCAGAAAGAAGACGGTAAATGGATTCTGGATGTGCAAGAAAACGATGAAGTGAAAATTTCAGAACTTCAAAAAATGAGAAAATTCAGTGTTGGCTTAGATACAGAACTTGGGATCAACCAGGTAGCTCCCACTGACCAAATGCCAACTGTGAAACCATGGGGATCTTGGTATTATGCGATCAATTTAATGGGAATAACTAAAGTTTCTAAAAACTTTCATATCAACACTTCCCTTGGCGTTAACTGGTACAATTTCAAATTAGAGGATAGAAATCTGATTGCTGTGAAAAACCCAGACGGAATAGTTTGGGAAGAATTTGCAGGACCAGGCACTGGCACTAAATCTAAAATCTCAGCTTCTTACCTGAATTTCACTTTGGTCCCTACTATTCTCACCAATAACCAAAAACTTCGACTTGGTCTGGGTGGCTACGCAGGAGTGAGAATTGGTGGACGAGGCAAATTTGTTTATGACGATGAAAATGGCAAAAAGCAGAAGCAGTTTGAAAAGTCGAACATGTACGTGGAAAACTTCCGCTATGGCGCTCGTGCTGAGATCGGAGTCAGTGATGTCACTTTATTCTTTAACTACGATTTAAATAACCTTTTCCAAGAAAATTCAGACCTTGAAGTACAGGCAATCAGCTTCGGAGTCACTATCAGATAAACAACCAGAACTATGAACAGACTATTCAAATTTTCGAGCTTGGCCTTAGCCATGATACTGATCTCAGTGGTCAGCTTTGCGCAAAAAGTATTGGTAGACGCCAATAAAAACTACTCCAATATCAAGGCTATAGAAGTCAGTGGTGGCTGGCTGGACGTCTCTTTCACTGGAGGATCAAATTCAGACGTGAATGTGGAAGCATTTCTGGAATCTTCAAACGAAAACCAGGACATCATTTTTGTAACCGTGGGAGATGTATTAAAAATCTCGTATGAGCAAAGCTCAACCAATTCATCTTGGAGCAACAACCGAAACAAAGGCTACATCAAAATCACTGGCCCAATGAATATAGACCTGGATATGAGAAACTCCTCAGGAACACTCACTGTGAACAAAGTAGTAGGTGATAAGACCAACCTGAGAGTATCATCAGGCAAAATCACCGCAACGAATATCTCTGGGGATTTAGCTATCAAAGCTAGTTCTGGCTCACTCTATATAGACAAAGTATCGGGAGATATTGAAGCAGGAGTAACTTCGGGAAATGCAGATATCAACAATGTGGGCGGCAGTGTTGACTACCAATCAACAAGTGGTTCTCTGACCGCAGATCGAGTAAAAGGTCAGTTAAGTGTTGCCCTTACCTCAGGAAATGCAAAATTGAGCAACATAGGTTCTTTAGGTTCTATGAAATTCACCTCTGGAAATATCCGTGCTACCAATGCAGGTTTGAGTGGAAGAACCAATCTCAGTGGAACCTCCGGAAATTTCAAAATCCAAACATCTTCTGATTTGAAAAAATACAATTTCTCTTTACGAGCTTCCTCAGGAAATCTTAGAGTAGGTGGAATCAATACTGGTAAAAATTTAGAAATCGATAATGATGCCTCTGACTGGGTAAAAGGATCTATTTCATCAGGAAATATTTCTATCGAGAATTAAACATTAGCTATAATGATCCGAAAAGGCCAATCCACTTGGGTTGGCTTTTTTGTTTCCTTTTTTACCGCGGAGTCCGCAGAGCTTTACGCAGAGAACGCTTAGAATAATGGATTTTAATAACTAGTAATTTCAGCTTTTTCTAATAAAAAATCTCTAAACATTATGCCACGTTTTACAACCATATTTTGATCGTCTGATTCAACTATGTACTAGATTCTTGGCTCTAAATTCTTGATTCTTAAATCTTAAATCTAACGTCTTGTGTCTAACATCTTAACTATCATTCAGGTCTAGATGCCAACCTGATAATTTCAGCATCCTCCTTGTTCAGTTTTAACACCTTTTTTATTCGCTCCGGAGTTGGCTTGGCAACAGAAAAGAAGAAAAGTGCCACAGCAAATATCACGTTGAAGATAGCTGATCCGAAAAACAGTAATCCAGCTGAGCAAATCAGAGCGATCACAAAAAGGATTAGATATCGCTCTCTGGTCGCATTTGCGTAGATTTTTAATTTTTTCAAAAGATCATCCGTCAGGAAAACCGCCTTGACTTTTTTATTGAAAAGAAAATATTGAACAAGCAAAAGCCCAATTCCAGCACCTGATAATAGTTGTCCAAAAAACATCGGTAATTCAGGCAAGTCCCAGGTAATTTCTCCGCTGGATTGATACAAATAGATCATCCCAAATAGAGGCAAAACCAGAATCAACAGGATCAAAATAAGTTGATCTAGGCTCTTATAAACCCGCCTGAATTCTTGATTTTCCAGAATGGGAGTTTCATTATGACTCTCTGGCCTATTCAATGTTGATCTTGACATCATCTGTCAATGGATGTGAAACGCAACACAGCACATAGCCAGCTTCGATTTCATTTGGACTCAAACCTGCATCCTCATCCATTTTCACTTTCCCACTTTGCAATTTACCTCTGCATGCGGTACACAACCCACTTTGGCAGCTGTATGGCATATTCAAGTTCTGTGAAAGTCCAGCTTCAAGAATGGTTTTATCAGGAGACACAGTGACCGCATTCTCTTCACCATCCAAAATCACGGTAACATCTCTAGTCAACAAACCTCCAGTAATCCCATGAGCAGCGTCTTCATGAGCCTTATCTGCGGCGGAGGAATAGAAGCTCTCGCGATGAACTTTATCCCTTAACACACCTAATTCATCCAAAACCGCAACCACATTATCCATGATTCCTTCGGGACCGCACGCGAAATATTCCTTGTCAAACTCAGGATCCAATTCGGCTTTTTTCGCAAAATCAAGAATACTTTCTTTTGTCAAGCGACCTTTCATCCCCTTCCAAGAATCAGAAGGCTGACTCAAATTATGAATGACTTCCAGCCTATCTGGGTTCTTCTCGACTAAAGTCCCAAGCTCTTTTTTGAAGATAATTTGCTCCTCATTTCGGCTACAGTAAAGCAGGGAAACCTTGGAATTTGGCTCATTCACCAGTACGGATTTTAAAATACCCATGATTGGTGTGATCCCACTTCCTGCCGCTACCAGGAAGAAATGCTTCTTATTTTTGGAATGAAAGTCAGTGGTGAAATTCCCTAGTGGCTTTAGTACGTTAATTGTTTTACCCGGGAAGACACGCTCATTTAAAAAGTTAGAAAACTTGCCTTTTGGTACTCGCTTTACAGAAATCCCGGGGAAGGGATCCACAAAGGGCGAGGTGCACAGGCTATACGATCTTCGCTGCTCTTTACCTTCAAAATCCATTACAAGAGTCAGAAACTGACCTGGCTTGTAATCCAAAAATGGCTCTGGCTGCTCAAAATACAAGGTTACTGTATCTTCTGTCTCTCTTACTACCTCTCTCACTTTCAGAGGTAAAAACTGTGGAGCTTTTACCTCTTCCTTCTTTTTCTTAAATAAATTGAACATTCCTGATCTGAGCTTTTATTTGTTTTACGGTTGCAAAATTAACCCTGAAAGCCAAATATTATGGCTTGGGATTGATTATTTGCTCATGATAACTCAGATAATGCTAGAGTGGTTCGAATTATTTGAAGGATATTTCCCGAATTAGACATCTTAAAACCGGACTTTTGGCTTCAAAAAATTAACTTTGCAGCTTCCTAAAACCAAATTGATTAAAAAGAGATGGAATTAAATGCATTGACCGCAGTGACTTCTGTAGATGGACGCTATGCTGGCAAAACTGCTCCTCTGAGAGCCTATTTTTCTGAATTTGCCCTAATCAAATATCGAGTTCATGTAGAAGTAGAGTATTTCATTGCCCTTTGCGAACTTCCATTGCCTCAACTTAAAGGTTTTGATAATAGCTTGTTCTCAAACCTCAGATCGATCGTAACTGATTTCTCCATGAATGATGCCGACACGATCAAAGCCACTGAAAAGATCACAAATCATGATGTCAAAGCAGTCGAATATTTTCTGAAAGAGAAATTTGATGCACTTGGTTTAGAAGCACACAAGGAATTCATTCACTTTGGATTGACTTCTCAGGATATCAATAACACAGCAACTCCTCTGATGCTGAAAGAGGGACTAAATGACGTGATTTTACCTCAGTTAGATGCGGTTTTAGATAGACTGCAAGTGCTGGCCGATAACTGGAAGGATATTCCAATGCTAGCTAAAACTCATGGCCAGCCAGCATCTCCTACACGTTTAGGAAAGGAAATCGAGGTGTTTGTTGTCAGATTGAAAAAACAACTTGAATTACTTCACCACATTCCTTATTCAGCAAAGTTTGGCGGAGCCACCGGCAATATGAATGCGCATCATGTAGCTTACCCATCTTTCAAATGGAATGAGTTTGCTTTCCAATTTGTAGGAGAATACTTAGGATTGGAAAGAAGCTACCCTACTACCCAAATCGAGCACTACGATAATCTTGCTGCCATTTTTGATGGACTGAAAAGAATAAATACCATCCTGTTGGATTTATCCAAGGACGTATGGCATTACGTTTCCATGAATTACTTCAAGCAAAAAATCAAAGCTGGGGAGATTGGATCCTCAGCCATGCCTCATAAAGTCAACCCGATTGATTTTGAAAATGCTGAGGGAAATTTGGGCATCGCCAATGCCCTATTGGAGCACTTGGCGGCTAAACTTCCTGTTTCTAGACTTCAGCGAGATTTGACAGATAGCACTGTATTGAGAATCATCGGTGTGCCTCTGGGGCATATGTTGATTTCCTTTGAATCTTTGCTAAAAGGCCTTGGAAAATTAGAGTTGAATGAAGCTGCAATTCAGGCAGATTTGGAAGAAAACTGGGCGGTAGTAGCGGAAGCGATCCAAACCGTACTGAGAAGAGAAGGATTCCCAAAACCGTATGAGGCACTGAAAGACCTCACCAGAACGAATACAAAAATCACGGAAAAATCAATTGCTGAGTTTATTGCTAATCTTCCTATCTCTGATGAGTTGAAGGCGGAGCTGAGTGTGATTTCTCCATTTAATTATACAGGAATATAATTTAAGTTTGAAATCTACAACGAACCATACCTTTAAAGCTGAGACTGTTTAGACTCAGCTTTAATTTTTTCCCTGCCTAAATTATATCAATTAAACCTAAAAATAATTTTTTCGTTGTTAGTTTATAACTAAAGACCATATTTAATGAAAGTCCATCTCTCTCTTTTATTACTTTTCAGTTTCTGTAGTATAAGTACTATGGTATTAGGACAAAAAACCAGTCTTGACACCACAATAAAAGAACCTGTCACCATTAAATTAATATGCAAATCACGGGATGTACCTCCTGTATCTATGCTTATTTATTGTGATGGCAAAACTCTGTTCCTTCCAGCAAATCAAAAATCAAAAGACTTTTTCTCGAAAATTGATAGTAATTTAATAGATACCATTAGAGTCAAAAAAGACAAAGAGTTTCTCGCCAAGTATGATATTGAGGATGAAAAAGCGATTATTTTGGTGTATCTAAATCCTACTTTTATGGACTCATCTTCCAAAAAAATACGCTCAAAATTTAATTAGGAAAATAATCGCCAATCATAGATTAACTAGTTATTAATTCCAATAGGAAGTAAAGCGTGAGAAATACATTTTACTTGCTAAAGCCTACCGAAAAAATAAGTAGAATTTTTACCCGTCACGTTGGTTCTGTTATATTCAATTTTTGCAAACTGAATTACACATTAGCCATTTCGTTTGTACTTTTCTAATAAATTATCCGTAATTTACTCCAAACAAATAGTATAAATAGCAGTTTAAATACAATCAACTGCTTTTTAGAATATAAACTCTTTAACTCTTAATGCTATGAAAACTAAAAAAACAACAACTTCTACATCGACAGATGAAGTTACAAATGCAGCTACTGAGTCAGTAAAAAACCTCACAGAATTGGGCAAAACTGAACTAGTAAGAAAGAAGAAAGTAGATCCAGGAATTGAGTAAGATTTAGGATTTACTTCAATCAATTAGTTGCCAAGGGCAAAAAGATCTCAGCCATCATACAGCGCGCACTTCCTCCACCAAGCTTTTCTATGGTTGGAATGGAAGGACTGATGATGGTTGAGTATTTTTTGGCCGCCACCGTTCGTGTCTCACGAACGGTAAAATCACAAGTTCAATGTGAAATTATGAGTAATCCCTAAGCTCTCAACTTTTTCAAATTCGGTCACCTACATGGCTTAACAGCCCGAATTCATCAACACCAGTCTCATAGAATTTGTAAGAAGAATAAGTATAATCTAAAGGATTATTGGAGAGCATCCATTTCTTTTTACATGGATTATTGTGGATATAATCCAATTTTTGGTAAACCATATTTGGAGTATATAGCTCTACCGCCATTGAATCTCTTTGCCAGAACTGATGGTCTTTGTTCGCAAAATTAACTATGAATTTATTTAAATATTCAGGAATGTCTTCTTTTAGTTTTCTCAGAAAGCTATGACTGGTGAATTTTAAAAAACTAGCATGAGGCAACTCTTTACCATTCATTTTAGTGTTTTCAAATAGGAGATGAATATGATTTGGCATAATCACGAAGCCATAAATTTTAAGACATTTTTTGTCTACAAGATATTTCAAACTGGAAAGTAGAATCTCTTTGAAACCAGCTCTATCAAACAAAGGAATCCAATTGTGAATTGTGGCCGTGAAAAAATAAATCCTGTCTAATTCCATAAAAGCTATAAAGACCCAATAATTGAACTTTATTTTATAAATCAAACAATTTCGAAAACTAAGGAACCTTAGCTAATCCGTGAGTGAGACCCTCACGTGGTCGCAGACACAATGAATACAAATCATAGAATTTTGTTGGTGAGTGAAGACACTCACCAAGGCGTTAGTAAGATTTAGGATTTACTTCAATCAATTAGTTGCCAAGGGCAAAAAGATCTCAGCCATCATACAGCGCGCACTTCCTCCACCAAGCTTTTCTATGGTTGGAATGGAAGGACTGATGATGGTTGAGTATTTTTCTATCAATTGGATCTGTCCAATATTCAAAGAATCCAGCGCAGTGTCGGACATGACGGTGAATTTTTCTCCTCCATCATTTCCAACTTCCAGCATATTTCCTGCGAAGTGAAATTTTTGTTTTGTAGTAATAGGGACTACTTTTTTTCCTGCCTGTGTCAAAGATTTTTGTACTGCCTGTTTCTCTGATGCTTTAGGTATACTATCCAAGCAGACAATAGCCAAATCAGTCCCAACATGCATCATCACATTGGTATGGTAAATGGGGCTGAGCACACCTTGATTTTCTTGCTTCGCATGAAAACCTACAATGTTATAGCCCAACAGTTTGCCTAAATAATCAAGAGGAATTCTGTGTGTTCGTTCTGAGAAGCAAGCAAAAATAGTCTTGGAATGATGATCCAAAACCATACTTCCAGTTCCTTCTAAATATTGCTCATCATCCTCAAAAAAGCTTAAATCTATAACGTCATTTACTACAAACTTACGTTTTATCAAATTTTCTATGAGATCTATTCTGCGCTCCTGCCGTCTAATCGGCGAGTACATGGGATACAAAATCAACTTACCATCGGGATGTGTACTAAACCAATTATTGGGAAATACGGCATCCGGCTTTACAGGCATAGAAGTATCTTCTTCCACAATCACATTGACTCCCTGATCCCTGAGCATAGCCACAAAGGAATCAAATTCTTTCTGTGCCAGTGAATTGATAATTTCAGGCGATCTTCCATCTGATTGTTGATAAAAGTTATTTCCCGCAGTTTCTGGATTGAACCCAAAGTTTGCTGGACGAACCATCAGTATAGTAGAAGTGATTTGCATTAAGGCATTTTTGCTGTGTACTTATAAAGAACGGGATCCAAATCGAATCGTTTTTCACTGAGCGTGTAGAAGACTTTACCATCAGGTCTAAATCCAATCGCCTCGCCTTGCGGCTCAGGCGAATAAGGGAGTTCTGTTGGTTTTCTACTCATAGCCTCGGCTACAGATTCTCCAGTATTCCTTTTCCAATAGTAAATAGCCAGGTAATTTTTTACCAAAATCTGGCTTCCATCAGCCGAGATATCAGCAGCAGTCGAACTGGTGAATGGAAGCTTAATTAACTCTTCCAATTCATCTTGACCACCATTAAACTTATCTGCAGCAAGACGATAAAGGGTATTAACGCTATCGCGCTTGGAGATAATAAAGATATCGCCAGAAATTGGATCAACCATTAGGGACTCTGCATCCCTTGATCCTCCCGGATATTTAATGGCTCTTTTTTCGGGCAAAACCTGGGTCGTAGAAGTTACTTGAGTTGGCTCGGGAACCCTGTAAATGACAATTTCATCATGCACAGCATTATTATCACCAATTTCACCAACATAGATGTAGTTTTTCCCATCTGATCCTGGGCCTATTGCTATGTCTTCCCAGTCTCTATTTTCGGTCTCTAGAAATACAATTTTCCCTAGATTTCCCCCCAAAGAATCCAATAAATAAACTGCCGCTTCACCGCCACTGTCATTATGAACATAGATGACTCCGGGGGAAACCCTACTTATTGCCAAGCCTGAAATTTCATCCAACTCATCATTTTTAAGTGTGGCGACAGGAACACCTTCCCCAAAACTCATAATTACTTCATCCTGAGCACTTACACAGGAAAAAGACAAAAACATAATGATTACTCCTAATGATATTTTCATGGGGTAGATTTAATAACTAGCTAAAAGTAAAAAAAATGAGCAGTAGCCTTGCAATCTAAACCAGCTTAGAAATATTAATTTCACATAACAAGTAAAATAAACAGCTAGAAAATGGATCCTATTCTAAAAAAAATGACCTGGAAAGAGGGAATGAACATCCAAGTTTGGAACAGCCCACAGGAACTTGAGGAATTAATTACTAATTGGAAAAAAGATGGCTTGATTCAACCAGCTGTCAAACCTGATTTTATGTTGGCTTTTGTCCAAACTGAAGCCGATGTAGAGAAATACTTTTTTGAAATGCAGGCACTCGCTCCAGACGACCAACAAATCTGGTTGGCTTATCCAAAAGGAACCTCCAAACGATACAAAGCCAAAATCAATCGTGATTCTGGATGGAAATATTTAGGCGAATTTGATTACGAAGGAGTTCGTCAGATCGCTATCAATGAAGACTGGTCTGCCTTGCGCTTCCGAAAAACCAAATTCATAAAAGCGATGTCAAGGAAGTTCAGTGTTAAAAACCAGAAGTAAAATAAAACCAGTAAGCATACCAATTGACTCAGCAATTGATCTACTTACTAATCTAGAACTTAAATGGTAAAAGGCAGTTTATAAATTCGCTGGCCATTCATTTGGTACATGGCATTTGCCAAAGCAGGAATAAATGGAGGAACTGGAGGTTCTCCTACACCTGTAGGCTTGATCTGGCTTTCTATGATGTGCACATGAATAGTTTTTGGCGAAGCGGGCATTCGAATAATTTGATATGTATCAAAATTATTTTGCTGCACCTGTCCCTTTTCAAATGTGATGGCCGAGGTAGTCGCTAAACTAGTCGCAAACTGAGAGCCACCTTCAAACTGAGACCTTATTCGGTCTGTATTCACGGCAATTCCACAATCAACTGCATAGTAGACATCAGAAATTATAGTTTTACCATCGCTTCCTTTCTCCAAAACAACCACACAACCTACATAAGTCAGAAAGCTCTTATGAGCAGCAAAGCCCATAATTTTACCAGCTGCCTTATTTGCAGTCCAATTTGACTTCTCCGCCACTGTTCGAATGACATTTTTCATCCTTCCGGTATTCCATGGGTAATCCTCGATTTTCTCACCATAGTTGCCGTATTCTCCGCCTACCATTTCGGACTGAAAGGTTATATCTCGGTCCTCTCCCAAGAGCTCAAGTGCGTTCTCAATTGGATCTTTTCCTCGAGCTTCAGCTATCTCATCCATCATAGCATGTATCGCAAAGGCATGATGAATATTACTCACAGATCGCAACCAACCCACTCTAGTATTTCCGGTAGATTCGTGAGATTCTATCCGAATGTTTGGCACATCAAAAGGAAAATCAACACAGCCTAAACCCATCTCCCCATCAGATGGATGAAGCTCTTCCTTACTGCCTGTCGCCCCAATTGCTGGGAAAACGGTATGATGATTCCAACCGGTCAAAGCACCCGAGGAATCCAGTGTCGCATTGATCCGCTGTGCGCTGTGCGAGTGAAAAAAGTCAAAATGAAGATCATCTTCTCTGGTCCATTGCACACGAACTGGAGCTTTTGCAGCTTTGGAAAGCAAGGCAGCTTCCACCACAAAATCAGGCTTGGATTTTCTTCCAAATCCTCCTCCAAGCAAAGTCACATTAACTTTTACGTTTGCAATTTCTACCCCCAAGGCAGCAGCTACAGCACCTCTAGCCCACTGGGGATGCTGACTTGGAGCCCAAACTTCGCAGGATCCATCTTCCTTCACATCAGCAATGGCAGCTGGAGGCTCAATGGTAGCATGTGCATAAAACGGAGCCTCATACGTCCTTTCTAAGGTTTTCGAAGCTGATCTACCAGCTGTATCAAAATCACCTCTTTCCCTTCTCACCTTCCCTTTTCCTTTGGTACTTTCAAGCATCTCCGCCAGTTGCTGGCCGGAGTTGTAATTTTGATTTTCTCCCAAATCCCACTCAACCTCCAAAGCTTCTCTACCCTTGATAGCAGCCCAGGTATTCGTTGCAATTACAGCAACTCCTTCCAAAGCTTTATCGAGTCCTGGAGGAAAACCAGAACCTTCTATTTTCACCACCTGCTCTACTCCAGGTACTGCCAATGCTTTTTCATCATTATAGGAAATAACTGTAGCTCCAATCACCGGGGTTCGCTTGACGACAGCAATTTTCATATTTGGCAAATTCACATCGGCGCCGAACACTGCTTTACCGCTGGCGATATCATTTACATCGTAAATGGCCACATCAGTTCCAATCAACTTCAACTTGGAAAAATCTTTTAATACCACACGCTCTGGATCCGGCAGAGGAGCATCTTTAAGTTTACTAGCCAAATCGCCGAAGCTTAATTTCTTCCCATTTCCAGCGTGGACCACCATCCCATTCTCAGTATCACACTCGGAGGCATCTACCCCCCAGTCAGCTGCTGCAGCAGCAATTAGCATGTGTCTGGCCGTGGCACCAGCTTTTCTCATCGGTTCATAAAACATACGAACTGAGAAAGAGCCATCGGTATTTTGGTTACCGTACTTTTCTTCATCACCTTCAGCTTGGATAATCTTGATTTTGGACCAATCAGCACCCAATTCATCTGCCATGATCTGAGGCAATGTGGTACGTATACCAGTCCCCATTTCAGATCGGTGAGCGACTAAGGTCACCTCATTATCTGAATTGATACTTATATATACATTTGGAGCAAAAGTGACAGTTTCACCCTTTGGTCCAGAACATTGGAAACTTATCCCTAGAAAAAGACCTCCTGTAGCGAGAGACCCAAATTTCAAAAAGTCTCTTCGTGAAGGTGAAAAGACCTTACTCTGATCTTCTCTATTTTTATTTTTTAGAAATGGAATATTTGGAAGCATTTGATTTCTGATTTAAGGAGGAAATTATAGAGATTTTGAAGCAGTCATGATTGCTTCTTTGATACGGTTGTATGTACCGCATCGGCATAGATTCCCAGCCATTGCGGCTACAATATCATCTTCACTTGGGCTAGCATTTGAGTTCAATAAAGCTGCAGCATTCATGATCTGACCCGATTGACAATAGCCACACTGAGGAACAATATGCTCCACCCATGCTTTTTGAATAGGATGATCTCCATTTTCAGAAAGGCCTTCTATGGTAGTGATTTCACCATCGCCCACAGATGAAATTTGAACTGAGCAAGAACGAACAGCCACCCCATTAAGGTGAACAGTGCAGGCTCCACAGAGCGATTGCCCACATCCAAACTTGGTGCCTTTCATATCTAGCAAATCACGGATCACCCATAGTAGTGGCATATCCTCAACTGCCTCTACTTCCTTTGTCTCGCCATTGATGTTTAATTTATAACTAGCCATATATCTTAGATTTTTACCTGTATAAGTTATCTATTTTTTTTCTGTAAGACATGAAAAAGAATGGATTTGCGAATACGACTAGTGCCTAAGATCTATTTTATAAAATTCCAAATTGATTTTAGTTTCAGAATAGGAGAGATGAGACTATTAGAAAGCCACTTTATTAGTTGATAAAACATTAAAAATTAAGTCTCTGAAAGTGAAGCAAAAACAACCAAGACTGCATAATATCATATATTTTTACTGAGGGTGGTTTGGAATAATTGGATTAGGCTCCTACATTTGCATCACCAATTCGGAACAAGCTCCGAATGAAACACCAAATTCCTCCTTAGCTCATCCCGATAACTATCGGGAGGTTAGAGCGGAAAACACCAAATTCCTCCTTAGCTCAGTTGGTTAGAGCATCTGACTGTTAATCAGAGGGTCCAAGGTTCAAGTCCTTGAGGAGGAGCTGATAATCAGCCACTTACGATTACAAATTGTAAGTGGCTTTTTTATTTGCAAAAAATTTGCAAAATATTGTAAATGCATATTTCACCTTTGCAGAATTTTAAGATCAGGTGAATAAGGAATAACCAAGGATAAAATTTCCTGAAGCTCCCTTACAAACAATATCATAAAGGACTTTAGCTATTTCTTTAGCTCTTTTATAAAAACAAGCAGGTACTTGGCTCCATTCCGAGTTGAAAAATTGGTAATCAGGCACTTGTGAGAAATGTTTCGTTAGTTTCTTTTTCATTTGCATATGATTTGCACAAAGAAAATCAAATTATTTTCCCACCATTCTAGCATGTTTTTTTCAGTTGCTAGAAAGTTTGGCTAAAAAAATCTGGAACTAGGTCAAGTTATTTGATCCGAGTTGGTGAAAATCTTCGAAAAGAAAAAAAATTGAGTAACCCACATTGTTGAAACAGAGATGCTCCATAAGATTAAGACGTTTCAGAACCAATGAATGCCTTGGTAAAAGCACAATCTCAGAATGAGTGGACAAAATGGGGAAGTCTATGGTATTCAGTTCTTGAATCCTCTACCACGAAATTTTCTTTTTGGGTTGAAACTAATTCCTTCCACTAATGAGTCTTTGGTTTCACCTTTGAGCCATTCCTTAATTTCCTGTCTAAAAAAGTAAAGTTTTCCAGCCCTTTTATGAAAAGGAATCTTTCCCTTAGAAACATAGCTGTAAATAGTCTGTCTTTTTAGCTCCAATAATTCACAAATTCTTCCAAGCGTCAATATTTCTTCATTTCCCAAATCAGAAGCAACAGCTTCTTGAATTCTTGTTAAGATCAAGCTATTTTGATCAATTAATTGAGCGATAGCATGAGGTAAATCCTCAAATTTTAATTCCATTTGTAGGTTAGATTGTTGTGATGGAAAAAAGAGATGTAATTATTTCTATTTGAATTTAGCTTTTGGTTCCCAAGGTTTATCACATTGGAACCAGAAGTATGAGGCAATAGCTTTTTGTAATAATAGATAAGTGGTCCATACTACCTTAAAAAAATTCAAAAAATTCACCATTACTAAGCGCTAAACTTGTAGTGGAAGTGAGAGAAGTTTTGGAAGTAAAGTAGTTAAAGATGCTCCTCCACCTCCCACTCCCTTAATTTCTGCGTTAGCATCAATTTCTTGTGATACAATAATTTCGGCCTTTAGCTCGATTCTAGTATCATCAATAACTTCCCTAGCAGTATTTATAATACTTTGGAAAGTAATACTTATTGCATCACTTACAAATTGCCTTGTTTTACAGCAGCATAATTAGCTGCTCTTTTTAATAAATCTGAAAAATCATCAGGAGCCATACCATCCGGGTCAATAAACCTGATCGGATTGTTAAAGGCATAATTGTAAGGGGAATTTCTTCGCATCTGATCCGCCAAAGGATCCACACTTAAACACCCCTGACTTTTAGGTAAGGAAAAAGTCCGACAAGTCCCGGGCTTTACCTTTACATTCTTTTTGAGCCATTCCTTTAATTATTACTCAATCCTCCCAAAACCACCTTCTGAACCTAAAAAGGTTAAGTTTTCTTGGTGACAATCATACTTAAACCGACTCTTTATTCCCCCATCACTGACATAGCCAATTTCATTATTTTTGAACTTTGTCCATAAATTCTTCTGATAATCAATCCTGAAGGGGATAACGTTTACAATAAATTCTCCTGACTTTAACAGCATTGGAGTAATGACACAGTAGTACTTCAAACCTTTCTTTTTGAACTCTTTCTTTACTTCTGATCTGGGTAAGTACTCTATTTTAAGATTCCCCATTTTTTGAGGGAACATAGTAATCATTGGTGTTGACTCAACCGTAACCTCGGCAACTTCGGGAAAGTATTTTTCCACGTATCCACAAAACTCAATCAATGCTTTATGATAAACATTTGTAGAATCTTGTCTTTCTGTATTATACATCGTTTGGCCTTTAGTCTCCACTACTAAACAGAAACTGGCTATTAGTATTATGTACCTCATTTTTTGACGCCGATAGTGGTGAATTTATTAAGTGGGAAAGTGGCAACCTTCGGATTACCACCATTGTAAATTGTGACTTTGTTGTTTCCAGTCCCAAGTACGTAATGATTTCCTTTCACGTGATATACACTTCCCGGATTAGCTTGTGACTGGGCAGATGGAATATCTCCCTTTCTTTGTCCTGTGGTTTTGTCAATAAAATCAGAAGGACTTTGATCAAACCCTCCTGCTGCATTAGTACCACTTGGATGAGTGTGGAAAGTCCCCTCAATACTACTTAAGCTATTTGTAGCAGTTTCTCCACTAAATACGTCTACTGTAGCAACCGCATCTTGACCTGGAATTGCTACTTGACCCGGTTGGGCGTGTACCACCTTTTCATTCCCGTTTGCATCTGTCCCAAACATTCCCCCTTCTTCATGGAAGCCTCCCTGTGTATCTCCAACTGATGCATTTGGGTTATTGGCATTTTCAACTGCTACCCCCATTTCACCTCTCACATAGGCGCTTGGCAGCTCAACGGCAGAAGAAACCGAGCTGACTTGTGTCGTGCCTCCCGATTGATTTGTTGCCTGGATTGATTTGGCTTCTTGTCTGTTTGGGACTACATAAATTCTGCCGTCATCATTCCCGTCTGTCCCCAGTTTTTTGCCTCTTTCATCATAGAAATCACCAAACATTCCGTCTGGGTCGATAAATAGTATGGGATTATTGAAAGCAAAAGAATATGGGGATGATTTCCTATCTAATTCTGCCAACGGATCCACAACCGACCATCTCCCAATCGTCGCATCATACATTCTCGCCCCGTAATCATAGTATTGGAGACCTTCGTCCTCAATAAGTTCTTTGCCGTTGTAGAGGTACTTGTTAGCTTACCCATCAACCAAACGTTCTCCTTCCTATATCATATATTAGTAAGACAATTAATACACAGGCACTAAGCACAGATCCCAATATAACAAATGTGCTTTTCAAAAAAACAACAAAAACAAAAGGAATACCAACTACTAATAATATCAAAACTATAGTAACAAGAGTTGATATCCCCCAAGATTTTGTTTTAAAAAAGCCCATAATTTCCTGATAAGACCTAACTACAGCCAAGTTAAACAACACTATCCCAATAAATATGCTCAATCCTTTTAAAACTGGCCCATATCCATATTTTTCAGAGGCTACAATTATCAAAACTACGACCACTATGTAAGATGCCAAGTTTCTAATTCTCAACCTATCACCTGATATTTTACTTATTTTCATCTTCTTTGACTTTTTTTACCGTGTAAGAAGCCGCTCCCGCACTGGCTGTCCCCGCAGCTGCTGCTCTTGAGTCTCCATACGAATCAGATTTTTCTGCTGCCGTATTAGCTTTTTGTTGTTTTGCGTCTTGTCTGCCAGGACTTCTCTTAGGCTGATCGGCAACTCTTTGTGCTCTATCTGCATCGCGCTGCAAAGCCTTTGCAACCTCCGAATTTTGAGCCTTCCCCTTTAAAGAATTACTAACTCCTTTTCCCACCAATTGCCCAGCAGTCGCATCAATGGCCACATCCGCCAAATCAACTTCACCTTCATTGACATATTGGTTTAAAGCACTAGCCCCGCCGTCTGACGCAACCTCAACGCCCAACCTTATCAAGGTATGAGCCTTTTTAAATTTAGTCACAAGTCCAGCACCAGTTGCACCAGCTAATGCTGAGGTTGAAATTGAAGTTCCATCAATATTAGTAAATGCCTCTAAAGTTACTTGTCCTCCATTCCTCAGTATATTTTCAGTCACTTGAAGTCCATAATCCAAGCCAGCACCAATGATGGCACCACAAATTGAAGGAGGACACTTTCCATCTGGATCGGTATGGAATACTGGATTATTAGCACCATAATTATATGGAGAACTGGACAATTGATTTGGGTGATCTGCCAACGGATCCACAACACCCCATCTCCCTATCGCCGCATCATACATCCTAGCCCCGTAGTCATAGTATTGAAGACCGTTGTCCTCGATCAGTTCCTTGCCGTTGTAGAGATACTTATTCGCTTTGATCCCTCCGTATTGATATCCCAGTCCTGTCAGTTCCAAGCCCCAGGGATCATAGTGTGTCTCCTGAACGATCACCGGGGTGGTGCTCATCACCATCATATTGTCAAACCAGACATCCTCTGAAGTTTCGTTTACCACAAAGGTTTCCATATATCCGTCTCTGGAAATATACATATTCTCCTCCAAGACCTCATGCTGGTTTGCTGCATTTTTGGAAAGGACTTTCTTGCCTATTTCGTATCTGTTGCTATCCTGATCATAGAGTGCGTACATCAAATAGGCCTCCGGAGCTCCTCCCGATAGGAATCGGGATTGCAGATCCTTGGCAAGGATATCTGCCAGGTTCAGTAAAGCTATCGGGTTTGCACCTCCTGCACGCTGGTTGCTCAGTACCAGTTCGTTCAGATCGGCAATCAGTCTATCCTTGCCACCTGCTGCCATAAAGCTGGCAGGATTTGCTTTTTGCTTTTTGTCTTCCAGGTACTTGCCGTGCACCTGGAGTCTCAGGCTGTCACCTGCATAGATTTCCTGGGTACGTCCAGGACCTACCATTCTGCCCCTGTTGGCATTCAGCCAGGCAACTTGGTTCCCGCCTACTGTTACGTTATGCTCAGGCTCAGTCTGTCTGGATTCGGATATCATCGAAAAGGCCATCTCCTCTGTTGCTGCACTGCCGGATTCCATCGTGGCTATATAAACCTGGCTTTCTGACTCCCTCAGCACCTGACGGATATTGCCCAGATGGTCCTTGAGGTAGTATTCTCCCCAGAGTTCATCTTCTTCTGCCACTAGTCTCCCTTCTTCATGGATCAGGTAATCAAGGGCTCCATCCAACAAAACAATCTCCCCGATGTAATCCTGTGTTTTGGTCAAGGTTCCACTGCTGTTGTACACCTTCTGGGTCAGTTTATTTCCTGCAGCATCGTAAGCAAAACGAAGTTGCGCCCCACTCTCAAAGGTGATCTCCTGGGGCAGATTGAGATGGTTATAGGTGATCAGGGTAATTTCCTTGTCCACATTGGCCGTCATATTCCCATTCTCATCGTAGCCATACGCTGCTGTTCCCCAGTCCTTGAAATCTTTTGCAGTATAATTTGTACTCAGATTGTTATCCTTTACCTGGGATAGTCTATTACTGAATCTATTGTAAGAATACTCTAAATCATCAACAACATTATAGTCTGAGGTGGCTCTTTGATTCCTCCTTACCATGGAATAGATATTCCCATTGGCATCATAGGTGATTCCCGTAACATTAAATCTATTGGCTTCACCACTGGCCGTGAAATTCGCGGTTTTCAGCCTGTTGGCATGGTCATAAATGTAATTGTAAGTCCTTGTTTTAAAGGCTCCCCCGGAACCTTCCTTCCCTCCCCAGTCGATCCGGGAGATATTCCCGTTGTAGCGTGGTGCTGTGGCTCCACTTTCCTGGTAATAATTCGTCTGGGTATAGCCATCGGTCAATGAACTTCCTAGGGTCTTTAACCAGCCTCGGATATTATAACTATAGGTCTGGTTACCGCAAAAAACCAGTAGTGCCAGCCAATGCATTTAATGACCCAAACCATCCAAGTCTTTAAAATAATACTCCACCTTCTCATTTCCTTTTTCTTTCAACCCATCCATCTGAACCAACTCCTTCACTTCCTTTTTGATCTCCCTGAAGGAACCGATCTCAAAGCCGATCTTGAGCTGAACCCTGCTTTTGTACAAACTTGACTTTTCGTCAAAAAATGGATCAACGGATCCCATCACCACAGAGCGGATTACCTTACCTATAGGGATGGCTCTACCAACCGCGAAGCTGGATGCCCAAGCTTTTCCATCGAAATTCCTTGATTCATATCCCGCAGGATTGGTGATGGTCACCTGATT
>NZ_QLLK01000008.1:0-274652 GCF_003259505.1 Algoriphagus yeomjeoni
ACAGGATAGACTTCATTAAATGGTATGTGTTTTTGTCCAATAAAAAATGAGTTTTCAAAGCCATAGAGCATATCAAAAAAAGTAAGGTCTGGCAAAAAATTACCAGACCTCTTTTTTCGTTTATGCGCTGACTTTATTGCTGACAAGTTGGTCTCCACCAGAGCCTGTTTCCTCTTCAAATCAACACTGGATATTAAGAAATTATCTCATTAAAGTCACCAACTATTTTTCAGTACATTACCACAAAAGCTCCAAAAGGCTTCAACAAAAAACCACATAGACACATAGATTACATAGCCTTGGAACTATTGTTTTCTGTGTATCTATATGGTTTAAATGAAAAAAGCTAGTTACTCCAATACCTCCAATGTACCCAGCTCATGCTGCATAGAAGCCTCTTGAAAGAATAAGGTATTTATTGCCTGTAATCCACTACAATAATGAATTGAAATCACCCAAAGGAATACTTATAAACTTCAATTTGGTTAACATTTTTCACCATTGTCAGAAGACCATTGTGAATAAATACTTTGAGATGCTTGATAATGAATATTTCAAATTATAGACAGCACAAGCTCCAAAAGGCTTTAACAAAAAACCACGTAGATAAATGGATTATATAGCCCTTAAACTATTGTTATCTATGTATCTATGTGGTTTAAATGAAAAAAGCTAGTTACTCCAATACCTCCAATGTTCCCAATGCATGCTGCATCAATACTTCTTGGAAATACAAAGTGTAAATCGCCTGGGCTTGATCTGACTGAGCAGCCACTAACTGTTGGTTTGCAGTAGCTAAATCGACGAAATTAGAAATTCCTAAGCGGAAGCGTTCTGCAATCGCAATTTGTGCTTCTTTCGCTGCCAATACTTGAATCCCCGTATTAGTTTCCTTCTTCACAGCAGCCATATAGTTCAGATAGGCTAGTTTCACATCTTGATATATTTTTCTATCCACAGATTCCTTCTGCAAAATCTGATTCTTGTAAGCCACTTTACTTCTACTCACATCCAGCCTAGTTTGGAAATTGTTGAAAATCGGAATGGAAAGGCTAAGTCCTAGCGTATTTTGTGGATATACCTTCCAAAGCTGATCTTGGAGATTCCTATCATCCAATGAGGTAAAGAAAGTATTGTAATTATAAAACGCCCCAATTCTTGGGTAGTACATGGCTTTAATCGCTTGCATATCCTTTTTGTAAGAGGTCACCAAAAGATCCTGCTGCGTACCATCTGCTCTATTTAATTGAGCAATTTCATACAACTCCTGCATCCCCATACCATCAAATCTTAACTCACCTGACTTAGGATCCACAGATTCCAAAACAGGCACTACCCCTGGCTCCAGTAGCAGGTATTCTGACAAGTCCCAAACATCATTTTCGTATTGCAACTCTGCATCCACCAGCACAGATTCTAACCGTGCGACTTCTGATTCCTGATTATACTTGTCCGAAAGGGTGCGAAGTCCAGCATCCACAAAACCTTCAATTTGCCTTAAAGTCTCCTTTTGATTATCCAGGTTTTCTAGTGAAATCCTCACTATTTCCTGATCCAAAAGCACTTGAAGATACCTTCTAGCTACATCAAACATTACTTGTTGGGAAGCTCTATCAAGCCCTTTCTCACCAGCTTCATAGGCCAATTTCGCAGACTGAGTATCTAATATCCTTCTCCCAGCATTGAAAATAGGCATGCTCATATTTAGACCAGCATTTACAATCTCATTGGTCACATTCGTTACTACGATTTCTCCTTCAATCTGCTGAAATTGCTGTCCTGACTGCTGCGAAAGGGAGCTGTTAATATTGGCATTTGGGAAATGGGAAAGAAAGGCTGACTGCTTCTGCAGCTTCAATACTTCCATATTGTTGGACTGGGTTTGGTAAGCAGCATTTGCAGATAAAGCTAAATCCACTGCTTTTCTGAAATCAATTCTTAAGGTGTCCTGAGCTTGAATTGTACCCGTTATCATCACTACTATTAGTAGCGCTATGTACTTCTTAAACATGAATAATCGCTTCATCTTTTTCAATTTTACCATCCAGCATATCGATCAATCGAGTGCCGTAATCTGCATTTTCCCTGGCATGCGTAGCCTGAATAATAGTAGTCCCCTCACCGTGCAATTCCTGAAAAACTTCCATGATTTCCTTAGCCTGACCTGAATGCAAATTCCCCGTAGGTTCATCAGCTAGGAGCACACGGGGTTTGCCTGCTACTGCCCTTGCGATACCTACCAACTGCTGTTGTCCACCTGATAATTGAGCTGGAAAAAGATCCTTTTTGGCCACCATATTGAAGCGGTCAAGAAGGTCAGCGATGATACTCTTACGCTCGTTGGAAGACACTCCTCTATACAAAAGTGGCGTTTCGATGTTTTCATAAACCGTCAATTCATCGATCAGGTGATAAGCTTGAAAAATGTATCCAAACTCACTTTTGTGAAGTGCCGAACGCTCCCGTTCTTTCATTTTGGCAAGATTTCTATCCCCAAACCAGTATTCTCCTTCATAGTCTTCATCCAGTAATCCAAGGATATTTAAAAGTGTAGATTTCCCTGCGCCACTTGGCCCCATAAGGGTGATAAACTCTCCTTCGTTGATGGTAAGATTTATGCCTTTGAGAATAAAAACACGCTGAAATCGTGATTCAATGTACTTGTCTAAATTCTTAAGTTGTATCATTTTTAATTGAAGTATTTGAAAATTGAAAAACTGGAAGATTAAACTAGCCCGTTAAACCACTTAGTTTAATTGTACTCACTAGCATCTAAGCTGCCCGGATTCCTTGACTACTGTAACCTGCCACTGAATACAGCCAACTTCTCTTTTCCACATTTATGCCACAAAAAATGCCTCTGGATTGACTCCAGAGGCATTTTTTAATATAAATCTAGTTCGCTTTCTCGAACATTTTTGTTCGCCAGCGAACAAAAGAAATTATCAAGTTTCAATTTTCAAAGTACAAAGTAGTAGTCCCAAAGAGTAAAGTCAAAGTTATTGCTGAGCGAGGTCTCGACTTCGACCTTACACGGCGTCTCAATTCTAAAACTGCCTTATTTCTTGATTCCCGATTCTTGACTCTAAAATCTAATGTCTTGCTACTTGGTACTAGAATTCACGATACTTCCCGTCCAAAAACTCATTCGGTTCTTTTTCATCAAACTTGGCTTTTTTGCTATTCCAGTGCAATGTTTGATTTGGGAATCTACCTGCAATCACTCCAAGTAGAATCGTCTCGGTCAATCTCGCTGCATAAGAGAATGGCGCAGTAGTTTCCCCTTTGCCTAGACAAGCATCCACAAATTGATGGTAATGTTTCTTGCTTTCAGCATCATAATCCTTCACAGGCTTACCCAAATTGAATGATTCTATGTCCATCTCCACATACTTACCATCCACGATTTTTCGAGGTAGCTGCTGGAAGTGTGGCAAAAGCAACCTGCCTTTTTCACCCATAAACATAGCTCCTTGGTCTGGTAAAGTTTCTCCATCTGGCAAAACTAAATCTAGGTGATTTGAGGGTGCTCCTCCGCCGTCATACCAAACCCATTTTAGCTTTTCAGCTGTATAATCAGTGCCTGGAAATTCATACGTAACAATATTGTGTTCAGGGAATCCAAAACCAGTAGGAAGACGACATTCGTTAAGGATGGTCTCAGGCACATCAAGCTGAAGCGCATTGTATGGCGTATCAAAAATATGTACGCCCATATCTCCTAGAGTACCACAGCCGTAATCCATGACCTTCCTCCAGTTCCCCGGATGATAAAACCCCTCCTTGTATGGACGCTCAGCAGCAGTTCCTTGCCATAGGTTCCAATCCAAGGTACTCGGAACAGGATCAGATCCCGTTGGTCCAGGGCCATCATATCCCCAGTTTTTAGGAGACCAAGCTCTTACCGTGTGTACTTTACCTATAATTCCTGACTGGATAAGTAGCGTCGCTAATTTGTAGTCATAGAACGAGTGAACTTGGATGCCCATTTGAGTTACCAAATTCCTCTCAGCGGCCATTTTATTCATCGCTCTAGCCTCACTCACATGATGTGTAAGCGGTTTTTGGCAATACACAGGCTTGTTCAATTCCATGGCCATAATAGATGCTGGCGCATGCGTATGATCCGGAGTAGAGACTATTACTGCGTCAATATCATCCCCCATATCCCTGAGCAATTCTCTATAATCCGCGTAGGTTTTTGCGTTTAGATGTAAAGCTTTGGCTTTGGCTAGATTGATACTGTCCACATCACATAAGGCAACTACATCCACTAATTCATGTGAGGAAATTGCGTCCAAATCTGCCATCCCCATACCGCCAAGGCCAATGTGAGCAGTTCTTAATCTTCCTGCAGCGTTCAGGTTGCTTAAAAACGAAGGTGCCAATGCAGCTCCAAATAAACCAATACCACTTTTTTTGACGAAGTCCCGGCGATCCATTACTGAAATTTTCTTACTCATTTTCTTATTATAGTTATTTCTTGGTTGCTTATAATTCTTTGATTCTGATATCCTTAAAATAGACAACATCTCCATGCCCTAAAAACCCAATATGCCCTGAGCTTTTCACCAAGCCTGGATGATCTTTATGATCTAATGTGCCATCCTTACTTGCTTCCAAATAATCGCCTTCAAGAATGGTAGTACCGTTCACGATTACCTGAATTTTCGGATGGTTCACTATCACTGTTTGTTGATTCCACTCTCCTACCGGCTTCAAAAAGCCACGTCTGGCAGGAATAACTCCATAAACGGACCCATGATACTGGTAGACTTCAAGTTCCGCATACTTATCCGCGGTATTATCCAAAATCTGGAGCTCTTTGCCAACATAAGCAGCATCTCCTTCAAGTGGCGCGTGAATTCCCAAACCATTATTGGCTCCTGGGGTTAGTTTGAACTCAAAGTGAAGAATGAAATTACCATATTCTTTTTCGGTGTAGAGATTACCTCCCCCTCCACCCTGCGGATCGATGACGATCATTCCATCTTGAGCTTTATAGGACTCCTTATTACCAACCCATCCTTCCAAATTAGTACCATTAAAAAGCGAGGTGAAGCCTGATTCAGTTGATTTGCTTTGGGCTTTTACCCCAAAAATTACTGCCAAAAATATAATGGTAAAGAAGAAAGCTTTGGTCTTTGTCATGGCGATATCGAGATGAAATAAATCGATGATGGATAAAACGTTGGCACAATTTAACTTTTATGGGCAAATTCTGGTAGTTTAACTTAATTAAAAATTTTATTTACTCTTGAGGTTATTTATTGATTTTTTTGGAAAAGATGGAGAGGGAAGTCAGTACAAAGTAGCTAGTAACAAGTATCAAGTCTGCCTGAGGAATTGTATATATGATATCTGGAAATGGTGCAAAGGGCAGGATTCAGAAAGGGCTACAAAAACACCGCACCTATGGTGCTTTTACATTGATCCAGGCTCCTCATCTCTATGTATACTATGTGTCTATGTGGTTAAAAAAAACAAGTCAAGTCTTCAAAAATCCTCTACCGTAGGTTATATTTTTTGGCTAGTGGTATAAAAAATTTGCGCCGATGCGCATTCGTAGGAAATATTTACCCTCCCTTCGTTTTGGCGAGCCGTCATCATCTCTATTGACATCATTCCGGCCAAAACCCCGATTCGGCATACGATCCTATTACCCCAGGTTGAAACCTGGGGCTACAAAAACACCGTACCTATGGTGCTTTTACATTAATCCAGGCTCCTCATCTCTATGTGAACTATGTATCTATGTGGTTAAAAAAAAAAAGCAAAGCCTCAAAAATACTCTACCGTAGGTTATATTTTTTGGCTAGTGGTATAAAAAATTTGCGCCGATGCGCATTCGTAGGAAATATTTACCCTCCCTTCGTTTTGGCGAGCCGTCATCATCTCTATTGACATCATTCCGGCCAAAACCCCGATTCGGCATACGATCCTATTACCCCAGGTTGAAACCTGGGGCTACAAAAAAACCGTACCTATGGTGCTTTTACATTAATCCAGGCTCCTCATCTCTATGTGAACTATGTATCTATGTGGTTTAAAAAAACAAGTCAAGGCTTCAAAATACTCTACCGTAGGTTATATTTTTTGGCTAGTGGTATAAAAAATTTGCGCCATTGCGCCGTTGCGAAAGACACCTTGCATCGCAGTCCATCCCCACACTGCTCACTGCGACTGATAAATGCCTACTAAGCTACTCGCTCTTCAATACCTTCGCAGGATTCGTTTGCGAAGCCACATAGGAATGAATCCCAACGATGAGCAAACAAATTGCCATCACTCCCAAACCAGCCAAAGCAAATATCAAATAGGGCATATCGACTCTCGAATTGAATCCATTCAGCCAGTCATTCAGAAAATAATACGCTGGGAAAATCGCTATCAAAAATGATACGCCAACCAAAATCATGTACTCTTTAGAAAGCAGGAAAATGATCTGCTGCAAGGTGGCTCCCAATACTTTTCGGATGCTGATCTCTTTGGTTCGCTCGGCAATGGTGAAACTGGAAAGTCCAAACAAGCCCAAACAGGAAATCAAAATCGCCAAGGCACAGGCGAATCCCAGCACATTTTTGATCTTCATATCCTCCTGATAGAATCGGTCAATCTGCGTATCCAAAAAACTAAAGGAAGCTTCCTCGTAAGGGTAAACTGTAAGGTAAATCTCCTCAAGTCGCTCCTTGGCCGCAGCCAAATTCTGATCAGAGTTTAGCTTTACATTGACTGATTGGAAGTAAGGAGCATTATAAGTGAATAATAAAGGCCGGATTTCCTCACGCATAGACCTGGAATGAAAATCCCCTACCACTCCGATGATCTTCACTTGCTTCTGACTATATCCGATTTCAGCTCCGATGGCTTCTTCAGGACTTGAGAAACCGGCCTCCTTCACAAATTTGGCATTGACCATGATTTCGTCCTCCCGGTCTATACTAGCCTCACCTGCCAAAATCAGAATGCCATTCACCCCTACAAAAGCCGAATCCACATTCATCACCTGAATCGAAAGCTCTTCAAAGGTGGTATCAACTGGCACCTTTACGATGGACGTCCACAGACTCGTTGAGGACGCCAAACTACCGCTCAGGCTGGTACGCTTCACCATCGCTTCCTGATTGTATCGATCCTGAAGTTGGAGCATTTTATCCGGATCAGACATAAATGGCAAGTGGGCATACAGCACCGCTTCCTTGTCAAACCCAAGCGGCTGACTCGTCACGTATTTCAACTGATAGCTTAGCACCAACACCAAAATAATAAAGGCTATGGAGGAGGAAAGCTGGATGACCGTAAGATTTTTCCTCAGGAAAACACCTACCGAAAATTTCCCATCTCGGGTCATTTCTCCCTTTAGCGCCCGCTGAGGATCATAATTGGAAAGAATAAACGCAGGGTAAATACCAGTGATCAAGGTCAACAAAACCGGGAATACTGTATAAAAGAGGATGTTCGTAAGCGAAAAGTAAGCTATCGCAAAATCCTGTGGCAGATAGGTAGAAAAAATCAACTTGAGCCCTTCCACAAAGGCCAAAGCCAAAAGAGTACTCGTGAAAATAATTAAAAATGTCTCCACCAAAAACTGTGAGATCAATTGAAATCTTGTTCCACCAATTGTCTTCCTAATCCCAACTTCCTTAGATCGACTTATCGCTTGCGCCGTTTCCAAATTCACAAAATTCAAAGTAGCCAGCACCAGAATGATCAATCCTATAAAAATCAAGCCCTTTAAAAATGTCTTGGATACGTGGGTACTTGCATAATTTGGCTGAAAATGCATTTCAGAAAGCGGCTCGGTGAAAAAACTTGTGGCGTATTCACCGTCATCCTCAGCCTCCATATTTTTTACTATCAAAGGTTTGAAAGCTTCATCCACTGATTCTGGAGTGACACCCTCGGCAAGTTTGACAAAAAGCTGACTGCTGGAATTCACCGAAGTCCAATCGTGCAAGCCATACCACTCGATCTGTTCCTGTGTTCGGATGGTACTCAGCGATACGAAATCCCTGAAAATGAAGTCAGTATTTTCAGTGTAATCAGCAATCACACCAGTGACTTTAGCATAAATAGAATCCGAATCCACAAACATCAACTCTTGCCCAAGTACATCTGAAGCCTCAGAACCAGGGAAATATTTATGCATACTAGCTTCAGAAATCACGACAGATTCCGGTTGAAGCAGAGCAGTTTCAGGATTCCCTGCAAGCCACTCTCTCGGAAATATCTTGAAGAAACCAGGGTCTGCAAAAGTGACTTCATTAGTCCTCCCAAATACCTTATCCGTAGCTGGCAATGCAACTAAAGCCTGATACATGGTATAAAGCCTGCCTTTTTCTTCCAAACCTGCTATCTCATCGGTAATCACTTCACCAAGCGGACCCGGCGTTCCAGAATTAGGAAAACTCCCCCCATCTCCCCAGTCTGTCAGGGTGTTGATACGGAAAATCCTATCCTTATCCGGGTGAAACTGATCAAAACTATAGGAATGCATCACCACGTTGAAAATCAAAAAACAGATCGCAATCCCAATCGACAAACCTAAAATGTGGATTGTAGCTCTTAGCTTATTTCTTTGGAGGTTTCTATAGGCTATTTTGAAGTAGTTTTTTAGCATTTTTTATAGAGGATTGAAAAATTGGAATATTTTAAAATTGGAAGATTAGATGGTTCATTTTAATCGTCATTGCGAGCGAGGCACGAGCGAAGCAATCTAATAGGTAAAGGAGATTACTTCAATACAGATTGCTTACCCGACCTATGATGACAGGACGTTCTTCACAATGACGAAACTTAACTGCATTTTATTCATCATTCAATATATCTGCAGGATTGACAAAGACGGCTTTCGCTGTTTGGTAAGCAGTCGCTATCAAAAACATTAGAAGTATCGAAAGGGAAGGGATTAAGAAAAACCATAAACCCAAAGACACTTGAACATGAAATTTCTCCAACCAGCCTGAAAGGATAAAATAGGAAACTGGAATCCCAGCTAGAAAACAGACGCTTAGCCAAACCAGGTATTCGCCTGAAATCAAATTCAAAAGCTGAAACGGAGTAGCACCAAGGATTTTCCTTATACTCAATTCCTTATTTCTCTGGAGAACCAATTGGTTTGTTACACCTAAAATCCCCATTACGGCAATTAAAACCGCCACTAACGAAGCCATTCCAAATAGTTGCACAAACTGCTGCTCGCTTTTGTATTGTTTATCAAAATGCTCATCAAGAAAGTAATATTCAAAAGGAGAACTTACATATGCCTTTTTGAAAATTCGTTCTACTTCCTTAAGTGAAGCAGTTGGATCTGAGCCAGTTATATCAACTACATAATAATTTAGATCCTGAGGCGAATAATTGAGCACCATGGGATCAATCTCTACATTTACTCCTTGCTGCCGATAATCATCGACCACCGCCACAATTGGGATCTTTCCATTTCTGGACTCCAATAGCTTTCCAATTGCTTCTTCTGGATTTTGAAAACCTAAAGCTGCAAGTGCCTTTCTATTAATTATAGCTTCAGATCCTTGATCTAGGGCCAAATTGAATGGTCTTCCTGCCAAAAATTTAATCTCAAAAACATCAAAATATCCTTCACCAACACTCAGCGAGGTGTACATGACCCCATTTTTCTCTTTCCCTTCTACATGATAGTCATCAGAACGCCAATACACTTCATTACCTGGAATCTCATTAGTAGCTCCAATACTTGTAACTGCGTTCAGTGATCCAATAGAATTCTGAATTTGCTCTTGATAATTACCACTCCCTTCCACAAACAGCATGGGCGAGCGAAAGACCAACTTATCTTCTAAACTAAGCCCCAAATTCTGGTCTCTCATAAAATTGAGCTGTTTATAAACGGTTAAAACTCCCGCTATAATTACCAAACAAAACACCAATTGAATTACTAAAAGAGGTCTAGCGAAAGCCGATTTCAGCTTAAACTTAAGTGTACCTTTCAAAGCTCCGGCAGGAGAAAATGAGGCAAGAATAATAGCAGGATAAATCCCTGACAACAATGTTCCAAATACCCAAAACGCTAGGATATAGGATGCAAAGGAGTCAAATTGAAAAATATCTTTTGGTAAACCCAAGTCCAACACCGAATTCAATAAATCACCACAACTAAGCACCAATAAGGTGGCTAATACACTGGCAAGAAGATTTAATAGAAAACTTTCGAATAGGAACTGAAAAAATATCTGAATCCGATCTCCACCAGAAACTTTCCGCACTCCTATTTCTTTGGCGCGAGTCATGGCTTTAGCGTTTGAAATATTGATGGAATTCAGATAAACCATCAGCAAAACAAACCCTGCTATCCAAAGGAAATAATTCAGCTTCTCTCCATCTACACCCTTTTCATATTCGCCCGTATACTCCAAACTAGTATGGATAGCATTCACAGGCTGTAAACTCAGATCCCAGTTCGACCCACTAGTTTTCAAAGATTCTCCATAGTGCGCTTGAAGACTTTTATTGATTGCCAGTTCTGTTTCTGGTACGGATGCCGCTGGAGATAATTTCAGAAATGAAAATTGATTTAACCAATCAAAAGACTGATCAATTCCCTTTCCGATAAAGTGATGAAGCGTAGCATAGGAAATAAGAATTTCTGGTCTTAAATGGCGATTAGTGGGAGTTGAATTATAAATCCCAACCACTTGGAATTCTACCGTTCCGTCAAAATTGGTGCTGTTGATTTCCAACGTCTTTCCAACAGGGTTTAAGGCTCCAAATATTTTCTCAGCTGTTGATTTTGACAACATTGCCTTCAGAGGCTCATTCATTTGATCAAAATCACCCTTAATCAAATCCACATCAAAGAATTCAAAGTAGTGCTGATCAGTCAAGAAGATATTTTCCTCTCTGACAAATTGCTCCTCAAAGCCAGCAATAACTTCTCCTAAGATCACAACCCGACTAAAATCCTCCACAGAAGCTATTTCTTTTGCAAAGGTCTCGCCCATTGCCGGTGAAGTTCTAGCACTTTTTTCTACGAGTCCATCATTGGAAATTGAGGTTAGATTCACCCGATATAGCTGATCAGAATACATGAGATCTGAATCATAACTTTGCTCAAAATTCACATAAATCAAAATGATCAACGCAGCGCTTATACCTATTGCCAGACCACCAATATGGATTATGGAGTTGACTTTGTCAGAAACCAACTTTCTCCAGAGTATCTTAAAATAGTTTTTTAGCATTTTTTTTATCGATTGAAAAATTGAATTATTATAAAATTGGAACATTGCGATTCTACATCAGAAATCCGAAATCGGAAATCGGATCACTCGTCCTTCAGCGTCTTTACCGGATTCATTTGCGTAGCGCGATAGGACTGTGCCGATACTATCACTAAAGTGAACAGGATCCCGGCGACTCCTAAAATCGAAAAGTTCAGCCAAGAAGGCCATTCTTTCACAGCAAACTGTTCAATCCAACTTTGCATAAAGTACAAACTCAGTGGCAAACCCACCATAACTCCCACGATGGTAATCACTAGAAATTCCTTATTGAACATCCAGGAAATACTCCAACTTGATGCGCCAAGCACTTTCCTAATTCCGATTTCCTTGGTACGTCCTGCTATACTCAGTGCTGCCATCGCAAACAAGCCCATAGCTGCGATCAAAATTGCAATGCAAGCCGCCAAGAAGACCATTTTCCCAAGTCGCTCATCTGCAACATATTCTTTCTGAACAGCCTCATCCAGAAAACTAAAGCTGAAAGCTTCCAGTGGAAATACCTGCTCCCATTCGCTTTCAAGTAAAGTTCGGAATGCCTCAAAGTCAGTTCCATTCCCTTTCACAATTACCTTAGGGTTGGCAGCAGAATTAATCATCAGCATATTAATACCACTGAAAATAGTCTCTGGGCTTTTTGCTAAAACAATAGGCTCGATTTCCTTATACAGTGAATTGTGGTTGAAATCCTTCACTATGCCTACGATCTCATGATTGCCAATCCTAGTACTCGGTAGCATTTCGCCTAAGGGATCCTCCCAACCTAAAGCTTTGGCAAAGGTTTCGTTGATCAGTACTGCGCTGCTATCCGAGCCAGGTACCGGGTTCAAATCACGTCCTTTGGCAATCTCTAGCCCAAGCGTCTTCACATAATCCCCTCCTACAAAATTCAAACGGAAATTGAACTGCTCGTCTTCCGGTGTAGGAAACCCACCATCCCAAAAAGCATCATCTCCATAGGTAGCGATGGTAATGCCTGCAGATTGAACCTCCGACCTGCTGGCCAACGCTTGGCGGTATTTCTCTGCCTGGGCAAAACCAGCATTAATGGAAGTCACGAAACTGGTGCTCGGCACTTCTGGAACATCTACGATCACAACCATCTTTTGATCGAAACCCAAATCATAATCACGGATTGCCTCCATCTGATTTACCATGATCAGTGTAGAAGCGATCAGCAAAAAGGAAATAAAAAACTGAAATGCCACCAAGCCTTTTCGTAACGCCTGCTTTCCAAAACGGATAGACAGATTACCTTTCAAGACTTTGATAGGCTTCAAACTGGACATAAAAAAAGCTGGATACGCGCCTGCCATGGCCGTGATCAAAACAACCAAGCCAAGGATTATTGCTATTTGCGTAGTCCCATAAACCAAATCAAGTTGCTTTTCAAATAAATCATTGAAAGTAGGTAAAAGCAATTCTGCTAATAATAACCCCAAGACTAAAGCAGCTATAGTCGTTAGAAATGCTTCCGTCAAAAACTGGAAAACCAACTGCCCAAAATCTGCCCCCATAGTCTTTCGAACGCCAACTTCTTTGGCACGGGTAGTAGATCGACCAATCGCCATAGTGGTGAAATTGATGCAGGCAATCAACAGGATCAAAAATGCAATTCCCGCCAAAATCCATAGCAGTGACGGTCTGGTGGACTCTACCATTCCTGAGTTCGGATTATCGGTCAGGTGCATCTCAGTGATTGGCTGTAGCGTAAACAGGTAGGATCCTTCCTCATATTCCTCGCCTAGCATTTTCTTCATCATCGCCTCCACACCGGCTTCTACCGCTTCCTTGGACTCTGGATCATTGAGTTTCAAATAGGTGTCGCCATAGACGTTAAACCATGAATCCATACTCTCCTGATCGACGGTAAAAGCAAGATTTTCATCATTCATCAGCATTTCAAATTGAATGCTGGAATTCGCCGGCAAATCCTCCAGGAGCCCTGTCACCCTATACTCTTCATAGTTGTCGCCCATCCGCATCCGAATAGACTTCCCCATGGGATCACTATCACCAAAGAATTTCTCAGCGGTTTCCTCTGTAATTACAACACCGAATTTATCCTGTAAAACCCGCTCTTTAGTTCCCTGGAGCAGTTTGAAATTAAAAATCTCTAGAAAATCAGGACTTACAGTGAGGTATAGTTGATTTTGAGTGGTTTCCTCATCCAAATAGGCCTGTGCTGATCCTCCGACCATTCGCGTAGCCAGCGTCACCTGAGGAAACTCGGCAGCAAAAGTGGGAGCAGTTAGAAGAGGTGTAGAAAAGGAAGATTGCTTTTCACCCTCTTCGATCTGATGACGTTCTACTCGGAAAACCTGCTCATTCTCCTGATGGAAATCATCAAAACTGCGCTCAAACTGTACGAAAAAGAATATGAGAATACTTACGCCCAAGCCAAGGGTCAGCCCGATCAAATTGATACCGGTGTGCAACTTGTTCTTGGACAAATTACGGATTGCGATTTTAAAATAGTTTTTCCACATAAAAGATGAATGCCAGATAAGTGTTACTAAATGAAGCTCATGATTTGGAATAAAGAAGCACTACCCCAAAAACATAGAATTTCACTTCTCCTTACCATCAAATTTCTGTGCCAGTAAAAAACTGGTAAAACAGGCTGAATTCACTTGATAAGCCATTCTATAGAAAAACCAATCGGACGATTTTGTCCGCTAGTGGGCAAAGTTTTTCAAACAGTATTCAATAGTTCCAGCGATCAGTTTCTGTATCGAGACGCTCCACAACGCAAAAATCTTTTTTGCTCTGCTAATCAAAATAAGGAATGATTAAGGCATTACTCATTAAGATTTTTACTTTTAACTTTTAGGCACTTTTCAACCCAACATCACCATGTCAAAAAAAGACTCGAATAGCTCAACAAAAAAGCTGAATATTTCTCAAGATAGAAGAGCTTTTTTGCAAAAAGGAACATTGGCGGCGATGGCCTTAGCACTAGGCACGGATATTATCCATGCCGCCAGCATGCCCGAAGGATACATTCCTGTGATGCTGCCGGCTGATTTTGACCCGATGAAAGGCAAAAGTGAAGGGATGATCATCCGTAATGAAAAGCCTTGGAACGTGGAGCCAGCACCTCATCTTCTGAATGATGCGATCACGCCTTTCTCAAGTATTTTCATCAGAAATAATGGGCTGATCCCAGAGGATGTAGATGCTGCAAAGTGGACTCTCACAATTGGTGGAGAGTCCGTAGTGAAGGAAAAAACTTATACACTCGAGGAGCTTAAAAAGAAATTCAAGTCCTACACGTACCAGCTCACTCTAGAATGTGGTGGGAATGGCCGAGCTGGCTTTTATCCTCCTGCCTCTGGAAATCAATGGGAAGAAGGAGCCGTTTACTGCTCAGAATGGACCGGCGTGCGATTGAAGGACGTGTTGGCAGATGTAGGGATAAAACCCGATGCAGTCTATGTGGGATATTACGGAACTGACAAGCACCTCAATGGAGATCCAAACAAAGTCGTGATTTCCCGTGGCGCACCCATGGCAAAAGCCCTACAAGACGAAACACTATTAGCTTTTCAGCTTAATGGCAAGGACATTCCACTTCAGCATGGCTATCCGCTTCGATTGGTTTGTGGTGGCTGGCCAGCGTCTGTCTCAGGGAAATGGTTGAATAAACTCGTCGTTAGAAACCAAGTGCATGATGGGGAGAAAATGATGGGTGATGCCTATCGGGTTCCAAAATATCCAGTAGCTCCCGGTGATAAAGTACCAGACGAAGACATGAAAATCATAGAATCCATGCCGGTGAAATCAATCATCACCTATCCTAAGTCAGGAGCTATGTTTAGTACTTCCAGAAAACTAAGCGTACAAGGACACGCTTGGGCCGGAGAAAACGAAGTGAGTGCTATGGAGGTAAGCACAGATTTTGGCGCAACCTGGAAAAAATGCAGTTTGAAAAAGCCAGTCAATCGACTCGCTTGGCAGCAGTGGTCAATAGAATTGAGCTTTCCGCAGGCAGGTTATTATGAGATCTGGGCTAAAGCAACGGACGATCAAGGAATCTCGCAACCTATGGTCATTCCTGGTTGGAATCCAAAAGGCTACCTGAACAATGCCTGTCATAGAATCGCCGTAAAAGTAAGCTAAGCCATGAGCAAATCACATGAAAGAAACCCTTCTTCAACTCAAAAGGAAAAACGCAAACTATTTGATGGGCTGATCAAGTCTGTCGCAGGACTCGTGGCAGTAGTTGTAATCCTAATTGGATTAGTTCTTTTATTGGTATTCCAACCTGAAATTTCTGCTAGGTTAAGCACTTTTACATCTGAAGAAAGCACAGAAAACCCTCAACCTCTGACAGATTTCTCTACCGAACTCGTGGATGGAAAAGATGTGGAAACTGGATTGCTGGCTGGTGATGGACTAGAACTGGTAAAAGCCCACTGCACTGCATGTCACTCCAGTGCGCTTATTCTCCAAAACCGCTTCACCCGGGAAGGATGGCACGAGAAAATTGTTTGGATGCAAGAGACTCAAGGGCTTTGGCCGCTTGGCGAAAACGAATCAATTATCCTGGATTACCTAGCGGCTAATTATGCTCCAGAAGCGCCGCGAGGAAGACGAGTTCCACTTACAGATATTGAGTGGTATGAGCTGAAGGAGTAGTAAATGTTTATATGGCGGGTGACCTATGTCCGATGTCCGATGAAATCAGTAAAACATCACATCGTTTTGTTCCAAAAGCATCGCAAAAACCTCAAAGAATATCAGTCAGCTTTGAGTTTTGTTCCTATTTTTTCCATCCAGCTAGTTCTATCTGAGACAACAAAATGATACTCTTGGCCATCTATTAGTGTTAAGCACATGCCATTATCAACGAACTTGGCTGCCTTTCTTGGAGTAGCCTCAAAAATCGTTTCATAAGAAATATCAGTTTGTCCCGTCTGGATATTGAGTGAATGAGACTTGAAAATCAACTTCTGATTTGTAAGGAAAAGCTTCCCTCCCACAGCTTCGGCTCCCTTAAAAAGATTTGCCGGTCCTTCCATTTCTATTTCCTCATCGGGACTCAGTTCAGGATGTATAGACTTCCCTAGATTATTTCCCAACTTCTTAAAAATGTAAGGAAACCCAATGGTCATAAACAGTCCGAAGAATACACCTTGAAAAATCAAGCTACCCCATGGTATAGGTTCCCCGTCCATGAAATAATGGGTTAGAAAAAGAAGAAGAATGAAAATACATGCATTGGAAGCAAAAAGTGCAAGACGCTTTCTCCAGCTCCCTTGATTAATTTTAGTAACCATATTCAAATTAGTTACTCGTAATATTCACTTCCTCGCATCCCTCTTTATCTATCGTATAAGACAGATTGATAATCTTCCAGTCACCCTCATTTTTAATAAGGGTAAAAACATCCACACCACAGTGCGAAAATTCTCCATTCAATCTAAACTCATACGGAACCCACGCCATGGCCATTCCTTCATGGATTTTTATATCCATTGATTTGGCAGTTTCTAAGTAGGTATTCTTGGATTTAAGTGACTTCAGATCATCCTTGAAAAACCGCATTCGATGTCTGGCGGGACTTACTGTATTGTTCATCGTCCAGATTTGGCCTTCCATGAAAGCTACTTTTTTCAACAGTACAGTATCCTGCTTTTCTAAGGATTCAAAAAATTGATTCACTACAGTTTGTACCGAAGTAACTTCAGATCGATTAGTTTCCTGCGAAAAGCAATTTATACTGTTCAGGAGCAGGAGAATTACTAAACTACTTTTCATGGATTTGGATTTTTTTTTGTTCTAATGTAAGGACACTTGCCATAAAATGGAATTCATTAATAGCTCTATTGGAAGTATAAAACATTGAAAAAAAATCAATCTCCCTCATCCACAAATTCCAATAAGTCACCTGGCTGGCAGTCCAAAGCCTTACAAATAGCCTCTAGCGTACTAAAACGGATGGCTTTTGCTTTTCCAGTTTTTAAGATTGAAAGATTGGAAAGTGTCAAGTCAACCCGTTCAGAAAGCTCATTTAGAGACACTTTCCGCTTAGCCATGACCACGTCAAGATTTACAATAATGGCCATACCCTAGACAGTTAACTCGTTTTCGTTTTGGATTTCTACGCCTTTGGCGAAAATAACTCCAATAACATACACCACTGCAGCCATCAGGATAAAGGCTTGACTGTCCCCCCAGAATTGATCCAACACATCCAGAGAATAGCCATGATGTTCGAGGTTCTTAGCCGTTTGCCTCGCGATATAACTCAACAGCCCAATAGAAAATGTGTAGTAACTAATCTGCAAAATTTGCTTCGAGACCAATTCATTGAAGGGTTTTTGCAGATTAATTTCTGTCACCAACTTGATAACTATGTAAAATAGCACAGCTTTCAGTAAGGCAATGGAAAGGATAAAACTGTACATCCCAAAGAATGCCCATTTGCTTCGTTCATAAATTTCGCTTAGATCCAGCTTTTGATAAAGCTTGGACACGAAGTCCGGATTGTATAAACTGAAAAAGAAATTCACAAGCAAGCCTCCTGCTTCTATACAAATGCCAACGAAGATGACCCAGGCAATAACCCTCAGCCCTTTGAAAATGAAAGTGTTTGTTTTTGACATAACTGTGATGGATATAATTATGTCACAAGAATACTAATTATTTATTGTTATTCAATAAATATAAATTCTTTTTCGATAAATATTTAATGAAAAGCATCTAACAATTGAAATCACAGCATAAAAGCTCCGGTTTTTCTGAATTAATAAAAGTATCCCTCTTGAAAAGGAAATCAAGTGACTCTATTCTATTTCTTGCTACCCTGATTTCAGGTTGAAATTTACTTTCTTCAAATGCATAAAGTGAAAGCAAAAAAGCGCCTTCGTTATTTTGAAACAGGAGGATGTAAAAAGAGTTAATCCTTTTTATATCAAATGGTTAAATGTTTCTTTTCAATAGTAAAATAAAAGATTGTTCCTTTACCTGGACTGGATTCAAGCCAAATTTTACCTCCCAGGAACTCCACATGCTTTTTAGCTATGGAAAGCCCTATTCCTGTTCCATCGTATTCATTCCGGTTATGTAATCGTTGGAATAGGGTGAATATTTTATCATGGAATTCTGGATCAATTCCAATCCCATTGTCCTTGATAGAGAACGTCCATTCATCAGCTTGTTCAGTCGCATCTATTTCAATGTGAGGTGCTATTCCCGCCTTCGAATATTTTATCGCATTGTCCACTAGTGAGTGAAAAACTTGTGTAATACCAGCCTTGTAGGTGTAGATGGTAGGTAGTTCAGAAGCAGAAATCTTAACCGCTTTTTCGGAAATTATTTTTCTTCTCAGCTGTTTGAAGTCTGAAAGTATCATATTTAGATTCACTAGCTCCAAAGAGTCACTAGGCTTTCCTGCTCTTGAATAGTCCAATAAATCAAGGATAATTTGTTTCATTCGCTTGGCACCGTCAGAAGCAAAGTGAATATACTTGAGGGCTTTTTCATCCAACTGATCTTCATATTTGCGCTTGAGCTGATCCATAAAGCTGGATATCATGCGCAGGGGTTCTTGTAGATCGTGAGAAGTGATAAAGGCAAATTGCTCCAATTCCTCATTGGAGCGCTCCAATTCCTTGGCATAGGTTTGCAGTGATTCGTTTAGCTCAACTAGCTGGTGTTCAAATTTCTTCCTTTCCGAAATATCCGTCATCGCACCTATCACCCGTATTACCTGACCTTGGCTGTTTCTAATAAATGTGGCACGGTCAATTACAAATGCAAACGAGCCATCAGCTCTTAAAAATCGGTACTCTTCATACCAGCTAGTCAGCTTCGGGTCTTGCATATATTGTGCAACTTTAGTTGCAATACGTTCCCTGTCACTTTCATGAATAAGTGATACCAAAAAATCAAATGAAGGTTTTGTCTCATCCATGTCATATCCGAACAACGTTTGAAAACCCCTCCCCCAAAAAAGGTCATTTTTCAGCACATCATAGTCCCAGATCGCATCGTTGGTAGCGTCGGTTACTTTTTCAAATCGTTCGTTGGCTTGAATTAGCCGGATATCTGCTTCTTTTCTGAGCGTCACATCTTTGAAATAGACGGATAAGCCTTCTTCGGAAGGATAGACTGCTACTTCAAACCACTTGTTTAGCGTGGAATAATACTCCTCAAAGCTTACGTTCTCGCCCGTCTTCTGAGCCTTGTGATACTGCCGGTAAAAATCAGAATCAATGGCATCCGCATATTTTTCCCATATATATTCACCTATCATTTCCTCCCGCTTTCTGCCTAAAACCAGTTCAGCCTCCTTGTTCCAATAAGTAACAATCCAGTTCTTGTCCAGTGCAATGAACGCATCCCCGATACTTTCGAGAATATTATTTTTTTCTTCAAATGCTTGTTGCAAAGCTTCTGCCGCTTCCCTACGCCCATCTATATTTTTGAAATACGCTGAGACTCCTCCACTGGAAGGATAGGCATTTACTTCGTACCAGTTACCATTACCAGGGAAGAAGTATTCAAAGGATTCAGACTTTCCTGTCTGAGCTACACGTAAATATATTTCCTGAAGTGGGGTACCTATTGCAGCAGGAAATTCTTTCCAAATGTTTTTTCCTAAGACATTTTCACTTTTTCGATTCAGTAAGTTTTCCGACTCTTTATTGAAATAAGTGAAATTCCAATTTGAATCAACAGCATAAAAAGCATCTGAAATACTCCGCAATATTTCAGAAATATGCAGTTCAAGTGATTTTGTAAAGTGTATGTCCTGAAAGCTGCCATAGATTTTAGTACACTTACCGTTTATCCGTTCACTTTTTCCAATTGCCCTGACCCAGCGTTCATCCCCTTTACTAGTGATCAGTAATAATTCTTCATCAAACTCGACTCCTTCATCAATTAAATCTGATAAAGCTTTTTTAATACGTTCATGACTCTCTTCAGTATAAAACTCAAGGCCTCCGGAAAGGCTTGTGTCATAGTCCTGATCCACTTCCAGAATTTCTTTAATCAACGGCGACCAGAACATTTTATCCCCTTCCTGAGACAATAGATCCATTTCCCAACTGCCGATTCTCGCCATTTCAGAAGCCTGGCGGAGTAGCATTTCATTCTTGACCTCCTGCGTGACGTCGAGTAAAATAGAATTAAAAAGTATGCTGCCATCTGCCAAGAATACAGGTGTGCCGATACCCAGATGCGTTCGTAGCTCTCCTGTTGGCATCAGGTATTTCACGCGGGTTGACCACTTGGAATTCGTTTCTATGGATTTGAAAATACTTGCTTTGGTTTCTTCAAAATCACCAGCTGCCTTTATCTGATCCCAAACTAAGTTTACATTTTCTAAAACTTGCTCTGCTGTGAAGCCCCACAACTGCTCTACGGCTCCCGAGATATGCTTTAGTGCATCTGTCCCATCGGGATATATATAATACTGATATACTACACCGGGAATGTTGTCTGAAAGGGAAAGCAACCTTATTTCAGCTTCCTTGCGCTCGGTAATATCCTGTACACTTCCATAGATCTTTTTACACTGCCCAAGGTGCATTTCTGCAGAACCAAAAACACTAACCCATTTTTCTTTTTTATTTTTGGTAACGATTACTGCTTCGTGATTAAAACTTGTGCCTTTTTCTGTGGATTCTTTTAGTTTAGCTTGTGCCATGGAGCGAAAATCTTCCCTATAAAAATTAAAATCAGTCTCTAGGTTTGGCCTATGATTTTCGCGATCTGTTTCTAAAATCTGATGGGCAATTTCAGAAAAGTAGAGTTCATTTTTTTCTATATCAATTTCCCAGCTGCCAATTTTCGCCAGTTTTGATACCTGTTCCAGAAGTTCTTCGTTTTTGGCTTCTGCAGTCACATCCAAAATCACAGAATTAAATACGACTGTACCATCAGCCAAATAACTGGGCGATCCATAACCCAAATGAGTTTTCAATTCTCCGGTGGGTAGCACATATTTCCATTGGGCTGACCACTTAGATTTACTTACAACGGACTCTGAAATACTTTTTTGTACTTCTTCTAAATCACCACCAGCAGCAATTTGATTCCAAACCAGAAGATTATTTTCCATTACTTCCTCAGCAGAAAAGCCCCAAACTTCCTGAGAACCCTTGGTTACAGACTTTAAACGGTCTGTACCATTTGGGTAAATGTTGTATTGAAAAACTACACCTGGTAGGTTATCAGCAAGCGATAACAGTCTAATTTCTGCTTCCTTTCGCTCATGGATATCCTGAAAACTGCCGTATAGACGCTGACATTTTCCATCGACCATCTCGGCATTCCCAATGACACGTACCCAAAGTTCTTTTTTGTTGACAGTCACCAATACCGCCTCATAATCAATAGGTTCACCTTCTCTTATACATTTCTCCACATTGGCATCTACCAATGCCCTAAAATCCTCTCGATAAAAGTTAATGCCATTTACCAAATCGGGCACGAAGGAATTCGGATCAGTTTCATGCATTTGGTGCACTTCCTCTGACCAGTAGAGTGTTTGATTGATCATATCCACCTCCCAGCTTCCGATTTTGGCAAGCTTGCGGGACTGCCTATTCAACTCTCTCAGCTTCTTTTCTTCGGTAATGTTTTTTGCTGTGGCATAAATGAGCCCTTCTTCCACTGAGGAGTTGCCTATCCAATTCAGCCAGATTATTTCACCACTTTTTGTGATGTACCTGTTTTCGAACTTGAAGGTTTTTTTGCCTTTTGCTAACTGTGCAATCTCATTGATAGATATTTCATGATCCTCTGGATGTACAAAGTTTTCGCATGTTTGATACAGGATTTCATCTTCACTATAGCCCAGCAATTCATACCCTGCCTTGTTCATTTTCAGAAACCTCCCCTGAAAATCCACCAAACATAAAATATCTGGAATGGCTTGATATAAATGATTCAAGTCATTTTCCAACTTTTTCCGATTGATCTCAGACCCGATAAAATCTTCAAACTGCGTAAATAGCTTAACATACTTTTCCAAGTGGGATAGTTCCCCTTGGGTAGCTACTACTAGCACTCCCACAATTTTTTCGTTGAAAAGCAGTGGAACGCCTAATGCATGTTGAATACCGGCTACCTGTGCGGCTTCTTTACGGACAAAATCATCTACTTTACTGATATCCTTCCAAAGTAAGGTGGACTTTAGACCCCAGACCATTCCGGGTAGTCCTTCGTCTTGAGTAAAGGTTCGAATCTCCTTACTGCATTCATAAAAAGTTTTAGCATTGGCAGATCCTGAATTGCAAGCAACCAAGTGGATCTTATTGTATTCAATATTGGGTAACCAAATCTCTACAAAATCAAAATGCCCATAAGCGTTTATAGTTTCGCAAAGTGCCTCGGAGGAAGTGAGAAGATCATTTTCTGAAGAGAAATTCAAGCTAATTTTCACCAAAAGTGCTTTCTCCAGTTCCTTTTGTTTCTGCTCGGTAACATCTCTTTCAATGGCAATCCAATGGGTATGCCTGCCATTTTCATCGGCTACCGGTGAAACGGTAAAATTAATCCAGAATTCTTCCCCGTTCTTTTTGTAGTTGATGGTGGTGATCTCGCATGACTCCCTATTGCGAAGTGCTTTATTTAATTTTTCCAGTTCAACTCGATCTGAATTTGGTCCTTGCAAAATTCGAGGTGACTTACCGACTACTTCTGCGGCTGTGTAGCCAGTCATTTTGGTAAAAGCCTCATTCACATAAATGATTCGCGGACCAGGTTCGTCAAGAGGTTCCGCTTCAGTAATTAAAACCGCATCATTGGTATTTGTGATGACACTGCTAAGCAGTTTCAGCCGATATTCTTCCTCTTTTTGTTTGGTGATGTCTCTGGAAACAGCTATGATTTGCTTAACGGGTTCATCGGAATTACTTACAGGCGAGACCAATACATCCCACCATTTAGGGGTGCCTTTCACTGTGGGACAAAATGCAGTGAATTGAGAAGTCTCTCCAGCCAAGGCTTTAGCTAAAGACGCATTTATTATAGCTTCATTTTCGCTGCCCCACAATTTAGACCAGGCTTTGTCCTTAAAATGGGAAAAGTCGTCAATCTCCATATGAGACAATCCATTGTAATTCATATACTGAAGGCAACCTTCGGTATCTATTACTTTTACGCAATCTGGACTACTTTCCAATACAGTTCGGTTAAACAATTCACTGGCTTCAAGTTGCCTTTGCGCATTTACTTGATCAGTAATATCCCTCGAATTGGCTACTATACCATTCACAGCGGGATTATCCATCATATTTGTCAAGACTGATTCAATCCATCGCCATTCATTCTTACCATCCCGTAATCTAAAAGGCTCTACTACAACCTTGTTTTCAATACTGATCCGCTGCATGTACCCGGAAGCTCTCTCTTTGTCATCCGGATGGATGAAGTCAAATATCGTTTTGCCTTCAAACTCTTCTGGTGTAATCCCTAAGATGGAGGTAGTAGTAGGACTGGTATAGCTATATTTACCTTCGGTATCAATGATGCTGATCATGTCAGCACCTTCCTGCACCAAGGCTTTGAAGCGTTGCTCACTTTGAAGCAATAGCTCTTCTTGTTTGATTTTTTTCGTTACATCCTGACACACCACAAGCATGCATTGGCGGTCGTTGAAAACCAACTTATGTCCGTTGATTTCCATTTTGATGAGCGTACCGTTCTTTTTTTTGTGAATGAAAATTCCTATGTAGATATTTCCTTCAATGTTTTTTACAACTGTACGGGACTCCATGAGCTTGGGAATTTCCTCAGGTGGCCTCAAGTCTTTCAAAGTGAGGGTTAAAAATTCCTCTCTAGTATACCCATAATGCGCTATAGCTGCTTGGTTTACCTCCAAAATTCCAAGCGTTTCATCGTCATAAATCCATGACGGAAGCGGGTTAAGGTTGAAAAAATTATTATTAAATTTCTCTGTTTCCATATTTTTCACTTATGAGCAGAAGCTTATATATGTAAAGCATAGCCAAAATACCTCAACTGTATTTACCTCTTCCTAAACCTACTGAAAACATTTGAAATATTTAACCGACTCCAAGCCAATCAAACCTTCTTAATCCAAATACAAAAGGCTACTACGGAAAATAAGAGACCGATTCAAAAACAATATGGTCTCTACAGTTTCAACGTTCCAGATAGATTGAGACCTTTTCCTTAGAACTTGAAATTGTCACTATTCCGCTTGTAGGATATCACCAGGTAAATCTCAACAGAGAAACTCCTTGCCTCTCGATGTCTAGTTTTAGGATTGTTTCTCCTTTTTCGGTAGTAATCCACTTTGGCGAAGCTGCCAATTTTAATTGCCCAGCTTCTTCTAGTTGAGCTATTTGATCGGCTGTTGGGTTTTGTGGTGAGCCCATTTTCAACCAAAGTGCGTAGGAATTACTGTTTTTTTGATCAATGATGAAATGCTCCAGAAGCATCTTCCCTTTTACCAAGCCTTTGAGTCTCATCTCTACTGAAGTGGTATCGCCTATCTTAGTATTATCGTCATGATAGTTCCAAAGCATAATGCTGGCAGAATTTTCACTTTTAGTTGCCAGTGCATTGACATCTGTGCGCTCCCCTCTGACTCCACTTTCTATGATGCTGTTGTGGTCATAAGCTAAATCACCGCTTACTTCCACTCGATTCCCTCCCATCATTCCAAACATCCGAAAGACATTTAATACAGGCTTATTCACTCCGTTTGTAGCCATGTCCCTGAATCCTGCGAACCAAGCCTGATTTTCAAATTCAAAACCCCAGGTAACTGCTCCCAGTAAATTCACCCCATACTCATCTGCAAGAGCATATTTGCGGGCAAAAGATGCGGCTGTATAACTTGAATACATGGTGCCGTTTCTATAGGCATTGTGCGGATAATCTGCCTCTGAACAGGCAGCACATCCTTCAGGGTCTGATTCCCCGATGATGATCGGCAAATTTTTAAACTCTGGATACGAAGCAACAATTTCAAATCCTTTCTCAATATCATTCAATTGAGCGCCCATGTTCATTTGAACGATTCCATCTACTACTTTTGGACTACCCTTCGCATGAAAAGTGATAAAATCCAGAGGCGTTCCCTTCTTTCCAGTGGCATAATTTGTTCCTTCCTTGACATGATCAAGAAAAGTGGTAAGAAACTCAGCTGCCTTGTCCCAGCCTGGACCAGTGCCTTCCGGACCTCCAACTTTTGCCGTAGGCAAAGCCCGCTTGACAGCATCCGCAGAATAATCATAGAGCTTGATGTACTCTTCTGTAGTTCCCTGCCAGTATCCAATATTTGGTTCATTCCATAGTTCCCAATACCAACTCTCCACTTCTTCTTTTCCATAGCGGTCAATAGAATGCTTCACCCATTGGAATACTAATTCGGCGAACTTCTCATAATCATTCGGTGGATAGGCCCAGCCTGTATAGATTTCTTCATACTTGGCACCTGGCTTCCAAAAATGCCGATAAGGCTCAGGCTTGCTGGAAAGCGCCTTGGGCATAAAGCCGATCTGAGCAAAAGGTTTCATACCTCGTTCTATGTAGGTGTCAAATATCTGATCAATGACCGTCCAATCATAAACAGGATTGCCTTGCTCGTCTTCTGTGTAAACATTGGTAGATCCCCACTTCAAAGCTGCCCGTGGTCCTTCATCTGTCACCAACAAGCTATGCGCTCTCACATAAACCGGCACTGGACTTAGCTCCGCGATTTCGCCGAGTAGCTTCTTCCCATCTTTCATATAGGTATAGTTGGGTTCGTCATACCCCCACCAAGCCCAGACAGGGTTCATAGGTCCTTTTTCACTGGCAAAATCAACTTCAATCTCAATTGGATTATCTGCTGATTGGGCAGAAATTTCACCGATAAAAGGTAGGAGAATACAGAGGACTGATAAAAATGTTTTGGAGATGGTCATGGTTGTTTTGGTTATTGGGGAATTACTCATTGCAATGCCAAGCTAAAAGCCGTAAGCTCTGACTATGTTACTTTCTTAAAAGTATCAGATTCAAGTGCCCTTTGCAAGAAGATCAAAAGCCTAAAAGATTGTTAGCGATTGTTACGCTGCTGGTTATATTGTTTTTGAGACTTCAGCCAATATCCAAATTCCTTTCCGATTCCAATTGTTAGTTCGGAAAATGAGTCGAGTTGATAGTAGTTCACAAAGAGCTCAACGTACTTAGTGAAAAATGTGACTTCACCTACAATTTCTGTCCGATTTCTATATAAAGCTACTTTTCCAGTTAGCAAGGTTCGTACAGGTACAGTGTTAATCCAAGTTCCGAAACCAACCACCGGAGCGGAAAAATTGCTATTATCATCCAAAACTCGATCATCAAAGTTGAGGTTACTGTATCCGGCAGTAAGTCTGAAGTTTCCGTAATTGAAGTTTGTTTCAAATGAATTGGTCGAAGATCTGAAATCTGTGAAATTGACTCTTCTGTGATACCAATTTAGGTCAAAATCCAAATCACAGTTGAAAATGAAATGTTTGTATTCAAGTTTTCCATTAATGAAATTCTTGTCTTCAAAATCGGATTGATAGGAAAAACCAGCTATAAAGGTTCCTCGGCTAAAGGTTGGAAATGCAAAGTCAAGCTGGCCACCAATCGGATTATTTAAAATTCCAGATAAAGCGTAAACACTGATAGTCTGAGAATCAAAAAAATCTTTATTACAATCAAGTTTCAGTCTAATTGAGACAGAATTATCACCATTCAAATCGACTTGTTTGGGAATGAATCCAACAAATGAGATTTCCAGTGTTGTGTTCAGATTGGATACTGTTATTTGGAAGTTCCCTTCCAAGTCAGTTAAAGTTCCGTTCTCTGTTCCAAGTTCAACAACTGCAACACCGGGGAGACCTAAACCATCTTCCTCTGATATGACAGTTCCCTTAACTTCAATTTGTGCGTGGCAGATAGAAGTAGTTAGAAGGAAAAATATGAGAGATAATGATCTGTTCACTAAAATCTATAATATGAAGGAAATGCTATACACCACTTATACATCCACAACTGCGAATAGTACTCACTAAACCTACTAAACTTTTTTGATTCCTCAATCATCCTCAAACCCACCCAAACCCACCCAAACCCACTTTATCCGACAACAAACGGCTACTATCGAATACAAACGACTATGTACCGACTTTGCGCAGACCGATCCTGCAACTTTGACCCATCAGTTTTTCCTCTAGCGAAAACGACAAACAAATTTTCTAACCAAAACAACAAACATCATGAATACGCTAAGAAACAAAGTACAGCTAATCGGACGTCTAGGATCCAAAGTAGAAATCAAAAACCTAGAAGGTGGCAAGACCTTGGGTAAAGTATCCCTCGCTACGAACGAGTATTATAAAAACCAAAAAGGCGAGCGGGTAGAAGAAACCACCTGGCACAATATCGTGGCTTGGGGTAAGCAAGCCGAACTATTAGACAAATACACTGACAAGGGCTCGGAAATAGCCATCGAAGGCAAACTCAGCAACCGCTCCTACGAGGACAAAGAAGGTATCAAGCGGTACATATCTGAGGTTATTGTTCACAACATTCTGCTGATGGGTGAGAAATCGGCGAAAGTCAATGAAGAAGCTGACCTTCCTTTTTAAGGGAAATCCTGAAACCATTAAAGCTAAAAGGCTGGAAGTTCATACTTCCAGCTATTTTTTGTATTTCTATAAATCAACGGTTTCAGAAATCCTTTCCGTAATTACTCTCAACGCTCAGGTTTGTTTTATGAAGTTTTGAAACTTACTTAACTTCCCAATCAACTGACTCAAAAGATGAACCTTCGATTATGCCTTACTTTTCTATTTTTCCAGCTATCACTTTTAGCTTCTGCTCAATCAAACTTGACCCCGGCTGATCTAGTAAATCCCTACGTAGATAGCAAAAACTCCCGCTGGTTCTTTTTCAATACCGCAACCAGACCTTTCGGGATGGTGAATCTCAGTCCTGACACGGACACGGGCGGCGCTTGGGGCTCAGGCTACAGATACGACAGTGATTCCATCAAAGGGCTCAGTCACGTACATGCCTGGCAACTTTCGGCACTTTCTGTACTTCCAGTCTCAGGGGTGAGTTTGGAAGCAGAAAGAAACTTTGCCTCCCCTTTTTCCCATAAAACTGAAATAGTACAGCCGGGATATCACCGATTGATACTTGATCGATATGGAATAAATATAGAACTCACCTCCACCCTACGTGTTGGGTTACATCGCTATACTTTCCCGAAAAACAGTCAGCAGCAAATCATGATCAGGTTAGGTGGAATGCTCGGTCCATCTGAAATCATAGACGGAGAAATCATCCAGATCAATAAAACCACACTCCAAGGACATATTATCATCGGTCCAACGGTAAGAAGACCCAATGACACCCCTATCTTTTTTGCGATCAAACTCAATAAAGAAATCTCAGAGATCAGTGGTTGGTCAGAGAATGGAGTCACTCCCACCCTTTCTGAGATCAGAGGGAAAGACTCAGGTGCGCTCCTGACTTTCGATAATTCTGAGAATGAATTACTCATGAAAGTTGGGATTTCCTACGTGAGTGCAGAGCAAGCTATGCTTAATCTCACCACGGAATTAGCGCATTGGGACTTTGACCAAGTGAGGGAAGAATCCTTTGCAGAATGGAACGACTACTTGGGAAGGGTTAAAGTAGAAGGTGCCACAGAAAAGGACAGGAGAAGGTTTTATACAGATCTTTTTCATGCGCTTCAAGGAAGAAGAACTATCTCTGACGTAAATGGCTACTATGCAGACCTGACCAGCGGAACACATATGACCAAGCAAATTCCACTGGATACAACTGGCAAACCTAAGTTCCGTCACTTCAATTCGGATTCGTTTTGGGGAGCTCAGTGGACCATCAATACATTATGGCATTTGGTTTATCCTGAGATCACCGAGGAGTTTGTCAATTCCATGTTGCAATACTATCAAGATGGTGGTTTGATCCCGAGAGGACCTTCTGGAGGAAATTATACTTACGTGATGACGGGGGCTTCGAGCACGCCATTTATCGTCAGCGCTTACCAAAAAGGAATTCGTGGTTATGAAGTTGAGATGGCTTACGAAGGTCTCAAGAAAAATCACCGTCCTGGTGGGATCATGGAAAAGGCTGGGTATGAACACAAAACTTCGCTGGGTGGCGGCTTGTCCTATTATTTACAAAACGGCTATGTGCCTTGGCCAATTCCGGAGGGAAACTTCGGATACCATCAGGATGGACCAAGTCTAACTTTGGAGTATGCTTATCAGGATTGGACGCTGGCACAGTTGGCAAAAGCACTAGGTGACGCGGCTGGCGAGCAAGAGTTTTTGAAGAGATCAGAAAATTATAAAAACACCTTTGATTCAGAATCAGGCTGGATGCGTCCTCGAAATGTGGACGGAAGCTGGAAAACGCCATTTGATCCTTACGAGTACAACGCTGGTTTCAACGAAGCGAATGGAAGTCAAGGAACGTGGTTTGTTCCTCATGATTTGGATGGACTGGCTGACTTGATGGGTGGAAAAGAAAAAGCCATCGAGCGATTGAACAGGTCATTCGAAGAATCCGAAAAGCTTGGCTTCACTTCGGGTACCTCTCACTCACAAGAAACACATCCTGAATACCGTAGAATTCCGATTAATTATGGAAATCAACCTTCCATTCAGACAGCATTCATTTTCCACAAATTGGGAAGACCTGATCTGACTCAGTATTGGTCCAGGGCTATAGTGAAAAGAATTTATTCTGACCTAAGTCCCGAAAATGGATACAACGGCGATGAAGACCAAGGGCTCATGGGAAGCTTGGCAGTGTTGATGAAAATAGGCTTATTCCAAATGAACGGAGGAACCGAAGCTGATCCAGCCTATCAAATTGGCAGTCCGATTTTTGACAAAATCACGATTCAGTTGAACCCTAACTATTACTCAGGAAAGGAATTCATCATCAAAACCGAGTCAAACAGCCCATCTAATGTTTTCGTGAAATCTGCAAACTGGAAGAATCAAAACCTTGGCAATCTTGAGCTTTCGCATAGCCAAATCACAGGTGGTGGTGAGTTGAAATTAGAGATGAGCGAAAGTCCTAATAAGTAGATTCGCCCCTGTTCGTGTCACGAAGGGTAATTAGCAATAATTGAAAACTGACCAAATATTGTCCAGCCTAGGAGTAAGTTGGACAACAGATAAACACAATTGAATCTATGTTTTACTATGCGGTTATATGGTTGAAAATAGTTCGTCTTTACTTAACCACATAGAATCATAGTTCTCATAGCTTACCATCGCCCCCGTTCGTGTCTCACGAACGGAAAAATAATAAATGACTCATGACCAAATAAAGTCCAGCTTCTGGAGAAGCAGGACAACTGGGAATTGGAAATGAGTGAATTACCAAACAAAGATTAGATTGGCGAACCATCTCGTTTTCATTCTCTAAGTCGGGGTCGAAAGAATGATATTTCATTGGACTGAAATGAAACTTCAACTTCTTATTTTTTTGCTCATTGGTAACAAGGACTTGCTTGAACAAAATCCGTTGAAAACCTCAAAAATCATTGCTTTTAACGCACTGGAGCATCCCAAAACAGTACAGGCTTCCTGCATGGGCCGGAACAGTTCGCCATTTTATATAGTTAAACCATTATTCCCAGGTAAGCGATACATTTTTACCTAGTTGTTTTAACTATAGAAAAATAAAAAAATGAGTGATCTAAGAAATAAAATCATCGAAATTCTCAAGCAGAGAGATCCAAACGACACAGAATTTATTCAGGCTGTGCAGGAAGTCATCCCTTCTGTGAGCAAGGTCTTGGAGAAACATCCTGAATTTGATACGCTCAAAATTATGGAGCGAATGATCGAGCCAGAGAGGGTCGTCACTTTCAGAGTCGCATGGAAGGATGACCAGGGAGAGGTGCAGGTCAATCGGGGCTATAGGGTTCAGATGAATTCTGCCATAGGACCTTACAAAGGCGGATTGCGATTTCATCCCTCAGTCAATATCAGCATATTGAAGTTTTTGGCTTTCGAGCAGATTTTCAAAAACGCACTTACCAACCTTCCTATGGGAGGCGGAAAAGGAGGATCCGATTTTGACCCCAAAGGGAAATCAGATAACGAAATCATGCGCTTCTGCTTTGCGTTCATGCAGGAGCTTTTCCGTCACCTCGGCGATTTCACAGACGTCCCTGCAGGAGATATCGGTGTTGGGTCGCGGGAAATCGGATACCTTTTTGGAATGTATAAGAAGCTTCAAAACAAATTCACAGGCATAATCACAGGCAAAGGCGAAGATTGGGGAGGAAGTGTCATCCGACCCGAGGCTACGGGTTACGGATTGATTTATTTTGCCAGCAACATGCTAGAAGTCAAAGATGACTCAATTAAGGATAAAAAATGTCTCGTATCGGGTGCCGGTAATGTTGCCCAATTTGCCATCGAAAAAATCATAGCACTTGGAGGAATTCCTATCAGTATATCGGATTCTTCAGGATACATTATAGATAAAGACGGGATAGATACTGCCAAACTTGATTTCATCAAAAAACTGAAAAATGAAAAGAGAGGCAGGATCAAGGAATATGCTGACAAATATCCTGAATCCGAATATCATGAGACTAAAAAAGACCAGGATTTTAACCCACTCTGGAAAGTAAAAGCATCATGTGTTTTCCCTTGTGCCACGCAAAATGAAATCAACGAGCAGGATGCCAAAAACTTGGTTTCGAATGAAATCATCTTGCTTGCCGAAGGTGCCAATATGCCTTGCAGTACAAAAGCAATTGAGATTTTACAGGATTCGAAAGTCCTGTACGCACCAGGCAAAAGTTCCAACGCCGGGGGTGTTGCCGTCTCGGGATTGGAGATGTCCCAAAATCGCCAAGGAGTATATATGGACAGAGATGAAGTGGACCAGCAGCTAAAGAATATCATGAAGGATATTCATGACGAATGTCTGAAAACAGCTGAAGCTTATGGCGTCCCGGGAAATTATTTGGAAGGTGCAAATATCTTTGCCTTTTCAAAAGTAGCTAGAGCTATGCAAGCGCAGGGGGTTGTGTAATCACCAAAAATTCATTGTTATAAAAAAATGAGGCTCCTTCGAACCTCATTTTCATTCCAATTACTTTGGCCAAACATTGTCGGCCATGTCTTTATCAGGAAAACGTCCGTGGGGATCCAAGGTGATCTTTTTGATCGTTGCATCTCCCAAATTCATAACCGCATCAAATGTCCTGCTTCCATTAAACCAAACCGTCACCGGCCAGGTCAGTTCAACAGTAGTATCATTTATCTTTTTAGCATTTGGCATCATGACGCTCGCTGGACCTTCAAATTCTACTTGTAACACAACTGGTGATGGCATCTCCCCTGCCTGATGCACAGTTACAGTAGTTTTGCCATTTGCCGAACTCACATCCTGAATAGAACCTTCTACAGATTCGGTGGTGAACAGCCAGTAATACCAGAACCATCCGAGATTTTCGCCCAACTCATTATCCATAAAGAACATGTAGTCCCAAGGTGATGGATGCTTAAACGCCCAAGTAGTGGTATATTTTTTCATTGCATTAATCACCGCCTCATCACCAACAATGCCACCCAACATAGAAAGCATCAACGGTGTCTTCGAATAGGTTTGAAAACCATACATACTGCCCGCATCATTAGCACTCCACATCAGCGGAGCTTCATCTTCCCTCCCACTGATTCGACCGTAGTTTTGTCCCAAACCATCCAGATTATAATCTACTCCTCTGCTATCTGCACTGGAAAGAATATTCATGTATTGGTTGAATCCCTCATCCATCCATCCGTAGCGGGTTTCGTTGGTCCCAACCATCATTGGCCACCACTGATGCGCAGCTTCATGATCTGCAGCTAACTGGCTGGAATTAATCACCATAGGATATTCCATACCTGCACTTGGGCCGTCTTGGAGAGTAAGTTGGGGAAAAGGATAGGGCGCCCAAAGCTTGGAATAAAACTCCAAGGCATGTTTGGTGATTTCCCCTGCTTTTTCAAAATACTTCGCTCTCTCCGGAATATACACCATGTAAATTGGTACTTCTCCTTTACCGGGAATATCCGCTTTAGTAGCCTTCCAAATAAACCTATCTGAAGTAGCCCAAGCAAAATCATTGACTTTATCTGCAACAAAGTGCCAAGTCAAGTTATCCCCAGCTTTGGTCGCTTTACCAGGACCTTTTTCATCTTCTCCTACCAGCGTCACTTCACCATCGGAGTCAAGCACGTTTGCATATCGCTCAGCTACAGTTGGTGTCAATACCTCAGTTGGATTTTGCAAAACTCCTGTGCCTGTCACGATCCAGCCAGCTGGAACAGTAAGCGAGACGTCATAACGTCCAAAATTATTGTGAAACTCCGCCGGACCTAAGTAAAGACTGCTCTCCCATCCTCGCAGGTCATCGTACTTCGCCAATCTTGGAAACCATTGGGTTGGTTGAAACAAGGTGCTATCAAAACGCTGAGTCATTCTATGTCCACGGCCACCATCTCCCCCAGGCAATTTGGTATGCCAGTCAATTTCTACTTCTACAGTAGATCCTGCTTTGATCGGGTCAACGAGCGTAATTGTAGCAACTGTACTTTGCAAACCTCTCACGCTTAGAATGGCTGGATCATTTCTACTACTTCTTGATGGAGCATTCAAATTCACAGATTCTCCTCCAACTTTAATCGCAGTCACGATCATTCCTTCGGTGTTTTCCGCAGGAACTGAACTGCCTCGAGGCACATCTCCTCTGAAAATATTGTGATCCAATCGAAGAACGATAGCATTCAAATCATCCTTACTGTTGTTATGTACCAAGATTTTCTCAGATCCAGTGATGGTCTGCGTACTTGGATCTAAGCTTGCCTTAATGACGAAATCCGTTTCCAGCTGCCAGTAGTTTTCTCCCGGTTTGCCTAAGAAATTTCTCGAGCCTTCTTCAAAAGCTTTGCGAATAGAATTCGTCATTGGGACATCTTGCCTGATCGCCCGAGTATCCGTTTCTATGGATTTTCGGAGAGGCTTTTCTTGCTGCGCAAAAGCTACAGTTGAGCTCAGGAGCATAAAAAAAAGTATTTTTCTCATAAGTTGGTTAGTTTTTTTTCTAGTTGGTCACTACTAAATCAAATGGCGGGATTTGACTTACTGATCTAAAGATTCAATTCGTTTTCGAGGCATATTTCAAAAGTAAGGTCTTCTCGCCCGTTAAAATCTCAACGGTCAAAAACTGAATACTGCCACTGATCACTGCCTACTTCCTCTTTCCCGGTACATATCTTTCCTCCATTCTTGCCTCCACATCTTCTCTGTAAAAGGCCACATCCTTGAACTCACCATCTACATACCCTTGAGTCTGATCATAGAAGTGTGGGGAATTTGGGTCTGAACTTTGTCCACCTGCGAGGATTGATTTTGCTTTTACTTTCTCCCCAAACTCCACTGCTGCCACAAAGCTGTTACCTCTGTAGCCATACAATCTCTTCGTTCCAGGATAAGTTCTGGCGCCAAAAGCCGCCAAAGCACCCCAAGTTCCTGATGCCATTCCCACTGGTGTATATTCTTTTTCATCATCAAATGGCAGATCAATCTCCCCTGTCAAGCGCTGGAATCTATTGATTTCGGACCAAGGCGTATTCCAAGTTCCAAAGTCCGCATTCATCTGATCCAATGTTTTGGCAAAAGTGGCTAAAAGTTCGGTTGGCGATGGGTTTGGGATCTTTGTGTTTTCATCTTGATTAAAAGGAATGAAGTTATTGATGCTGCCATATTCTCTCATAAAGTTCATCCCAAAGAAATGTGCCAGAGACATCGCTACTGATTCTTTGGAAGTACGATAATCCCAAGCTTCCAAAACACGAATTGCTTCGGCAAACTGCGGATCTCCCACACCACGCATTTCATGAGCATTGAGCAGCATAGGAACCAAGTGCTCAAATGCAGGCAAATAAGGATCGTAAGCCAATTCGATTATGCCATCCAAAGTCAAACCCGAGGTATCGTTCAACACTTTAATCGCATGTATTCCACGATAATTCTCCTGGTCTGGCGCCATGTAAAACGGATAATCTCCCTTTTTTGGACTGAATTCAGCTGCAGCCGTGAATGGTGTGGAATTACAGTTTTGGATCCATCCTGTACCTGGATTTAAGATTAGAATACTTTCATCCACTGTATGTAAACCTTGCCAATCTGAAGCAGGATCTGATCCATCCACAGGCTCGGAGAAGTCAAACCCTTCATTTCTCTTTGGGATAAAATTCCCATGGAAATAGGCAATATTTCCATCTGCATCTGCAAAAACAGTATTGTTTGATGAGTTGGTACGGATGTCCATCATCTTTTTGAACTCCTCATGATTGCTGAGTTTTGTACGTGTAAAACTTTGGATCAAGGCATTTACTGGATCCCAATTGATCTTGGTAGCCACCCATTTGTCTTCGATTTTATGTGTGATCGGCCCATGATGCGTTCTGTAGAAAGTGAAAGGCTTTTCTTTCATTTCCGCACCGTCTTTATATTTCAAAGTGACCTGAAGCTCCTCGACAGCTCTAGTTTCTCCTCCATATTGATACTCATATTTCCCGTCCTTTTCAGTGACCTCTTCCACAAACTCATCAATAAAATCCACTTGGGTAGAAGTATGCATCCAACCTGTTTTTTCATTAAATCCCTGGTATACAAAAAACTGTCCCCAAGTCACCGCGCCATAGGCATTCAAGCCTTCTTCGCTTACTACATGAACCTCCGGTCTGAAGTAAAATGAAGTGTGTGGATTGATCAGCAGCATCGCATTACCCGAAGCAGTCATTTTGCCATTCAGCGCAATTCCATTAGATCCTTTTGGCTCGTCTAAAAGGGATTCATTCGCAAATTCTGGTTCATGCATAGCCATCACATCTGGTTCTTTTTCGGCATAGAAAGCCCTAATACCTCTTGTAGGAATTTGCTCTATATCGCCTCCAATAGATCCTTCGCTAAAAAACATCGGCATCCAAGGTTCATATTTTGTAATCACCTGAGGAGTCACATCAGGATGTGTTGCTAGATAATAATTGACGCCGTCGGCAAAAGCAACACAAAGGTCCTTCAGCCAGTCAGGTGCAGATTCATAGGCAGCTTTTGCTTCTGCTTCAGTCATGTACATATTGGCTCGCAAATCGCTATAAATAGCTTCCGCACCTTCCAGCTCAGCAAGCCGGCCGGTAGCCCAGATATAATTGCGCTCAACTCTCCTGAAATCATCCTCACACTGCGCGTACAACAAACCAAATACTGCATCTGCATCGCTTTTTCCATAAATATGTGGAATGCCATAATCATCTCTAAGGATCTCCACTCGGCTGGCGGTATCTTCCCAGCGTTCCGCTTCAGTTAGTTCCTTGGGTTCGCAAGACCAGATTAGAACTGGTAAAAGAAAAATTAACAATCTAAGCTTCATATTTGGGTGTTTTTAAAGGCTGGATAAAATAAATTCTTCCAAAATAGACTATTTGTTGAGTTTAGGCAATTGGTATTTTACCTGTGTTGCTCGTATAGGTTCAGCGGTATTTTAGCTGATATTTCGGCTATCAGCTCATCTGAAATCATAGAATGCTGTTGATATGCGAAATTAATTTTCTCGACTTGCTGTACCGAACTGGCACCTATCACGAGTGAACCCACAGCCGGCTGAATCAAACCAAACCGGATCAAAAATGCTTCTGGAAGTACTCCTGAATCTGCGATCAACTCACGTATATCTTTTACCTCAGCAGCTGAGTAGTCCAAAAATGATTGTGCTGACTTGTCTATTAAAAGCCCTTTTGCGAAAGCTCCGCGGACCAACACCCTAGTGTCAGACTCTGCAATCAAAGGAAAAACCGATTCCTCAGGCCTGCGATCCAACGGGCTGTATTGCATCATGATGGTCGCTGGACTACTCATACCTAGAACTTTACGGATCACATTTGGACGAATGGATGAAATGCCAAATGCTCTAATTTTACCTTGACTTTTTAGGATTTCAAATGCTTCCAACGTTTCATCCCAGGGATCCTCTATTGTCCCACCATGCAATTGATAAAGATCTATGTAATCTGTCTGCAGTCTTTTCAAACTCTGCTCCACTGCTCTTAGAATGTAATCCTTCCTAGGATTCCAGTCCCATCCGTTACCATCTGCATGCAGTTCATTCCCAACTTTAGTGGCTAGGACAATATCTTTTCTCCTGTCGCGTATGACCTCCCCAATAATTTCTTCATTCATTCCTTTTTGGTACAAATCAGCCGTATCCAAAAAATCAATACCCACAGAAATTGCAGCATCAATAACCTTTTGATCGGCTTTAAGGTTGCCCTTTAGCGACATACATCCCAAAGCGATAGGACTAATTTCAAAATCTAAGGCTGGTAATTTTCTCTTTTCCATTCTCACAAATTCTGATTTTTAAAGATGGAATTCAAATTCTACTGGAAATCTGGATTTATTAAAAGTTTAATAATTTGAGAAACTGAAAGCATTCTTTCTATAATCCCTATTTTTGGATTCTCAAACCTATGTAAAATGAAAGCGAGCATGAATCTAACCATACTTTTACCATGCAGGATCATCCCGAAATGAGTTTGGGAAAAGCTTAATGACCTATTAAACACACTAATTGACTTATGAAAAAAATAGCAGTTTTTACTTCTGGAGGGGATAGTCCTGGCATGAACGCATGTGTGCGAGCGGTCGTTCGTACAGCTATTTTCAAAGGGCTGGAAGTATATGGAATCTATCGTGGATATGAAGGTATGATTGATGGAGATATCAAGCGACTCCAATCTCACTCAGTAAGTAATATTGTTCAGCGTGGTGGAACTGTGTTGAAATCTGCCAGATCAATGGAATTCAAAACTCCCGAGGGAAGAAAGAAAGCATACGACAATCTGAAAGCACATGGCATTGAAGGTCTTGTTGCTATCGGCGGAGACGGTACATTCACTGGAGCAAAAATCTTTTTTGAAGAATATGGTATACCAACGATTGGCTGTCCGGGTACTATTGACAATGACCTGTATGGTACTGACTATACGATTGGATTTGATACAGCTGTGAATACTGCTTTGGAAGCAATTGACAAAATTCGTGATACTGCAGCTGCGCACGATCGGATATTCTTCATCGAAGTGATGGGTAGAGATGCTGGATTTATTGCGGTGGAATCTGGAATTGGTGGAGGAGCTGAATTTGTGATGGTACCGGAAACCAAAACTGATTTGAACGATGTGGTGAAATCCCTAAAGAATAATAGAAAAAACAGATTCTCCAGTATTGTTGTTGTAGCAGAAGGTGATGAAGCAGGCAATGCACAAACGGTGATGGAAATAGTTAAAAATAAGGTCAATGACCCTACAAAAGACTTTAAAGTGACCACTCTTGGACATATTCAGCGAGGCGGAAACCCTACAGCCCGTGATCGAGTTTTAGCTAGTAGATGTGGGATGTCGGCAGTAGAAGGGTTACTTGCCGGTCATCAATTTCACATGGCTGGAGTTGTCAATCAACAAGTCGTATTTACCCCTTTTGTTGATTGCATAGGAATGAATAAGCCGCTGATTGCCGATCATCTTAAATTAATGAAAATCTTGAGTATATAAGATGGGTTTTATACCACTATTCATCATGCTAGGAAGCGGTGCTCTCCTGTTTTTCCTTACTGTGAAAAATGAGCTGCAGCGTAAACTCAATCAGCAGAAAGAGTTGCTATTTAAATTAAATTCCTTGAATCCAGCATTGGGTATTCTGGTCGATGATTCCTCCGATCCAGACTTACTTATAGCTGCGCTAAAGGATAAAAAGACAGAGAATGGCATCACTGAAAAAGCATTGAAAATCATTAGGGATCTAAAGGTCAATCGAATTCAATACAACCAGCTTCTAAAAAAAGCTCCTTACAATTGGGTTGGAAAAATCGCTCGTTTTCAGGCGATTTGATCTTCTACAAAGGCTTGGATTTCTTCTTGCATTTCAGGAGTAAACCAATGAATTGATTCATCTTTTTTGAACCAGGTCATCTGACGTTTTGCATAGCGCCTAGAGTTTCTTTTGAGCAATCTGACGGCTTCCTCCTTATCATACTTACCTTCCAGATACCCGAAGATTTCTGAGTACCCAACAGTTTGCAATGCATTCAGATGCCTTTTTCCAAAAAGTGCATCTGCCTCATCAAACAAACCTGTTTGGATCATCTGATCCATTCTTCGATCGATTCTGGAGTACAACTCTTCTCGATCTCTTTCCAAACCAATTTTAATCGTTTGAAAGGGTCTTTCCTTTTTTGATTTCACTCTAAATGAACTAAACTTCTTTCCCGTACCTCGCCAAATCTCCAAGGCACGCATCAATCGCTGAGGATTTTTTTGGTCAACTTTTTCAAAATACTGCGGATCATTTTTAGCAATCTCTTCCTGTAAAAACGCTAAGCCCTTTTCCTCATATTCCAGAATTATCCCCTTGCGGATCTTTGGATCCAGCTCTGGCATTTCATCCAACCCATCGACAATTGCATCTGCGAAAAGTCCTGAGCCTCCAGTCATAATGACCACCTGATACTTTGCAAACAAATCATTCAGCACAACCAACGCTTCTTGCTCAAATTTCCTGACATCATATTCATCGGCTATTGATAGACTGTTGATGAAATGATGAGGAACCTGCTTCAACTCCTCAGCACTGGGTTTTGCCGTTCCCAAATTCATTTCTCTATAAAACTGTCTGCTATCGCAGGAGACGATTTCAGTCTTGAATTTTTTGGCTAGATTTAGACATAAATCAGTCTTACCCACTGAAGTGGGACCCACTACTAAGATTAAATAGGATTGATTTGACAAAATAGATTAGATAGGTAGCCGAAAGCCAAAAATCCAAAGTATTGTAATGAAAACCAAAAAGGTATTGATTGTTGATGCTAATGATATGAATCGGCGGTTAATAGAAAACTTGATCGAGCAGTTGTGTGGATTTGAATCTGTAAAAACCGGATTTGAAGCAGTTGAGAAAACTAGCCAAGTAGCGTTTGATTTGATCTTGATGGATATTCAACTGCCGGTAATGGACGGTATGACCACGGCTAAGGCAATCTGGAGAAAATCTCCCTACAGGTGCCCAATTATCGCTGTTTCAAACTTTTCTGAAGAAAACTCCAGAAAATGTTTGTTGGAAATGGGTTTTCATGATGTAATTTCAAAGCCAATTCGTCCTAAACATTTTCTGGAAGCTGTATCAGATATTCTTTCCTGCACTGATGACGAAAAGCTAAGCTTTCATGATTCTCCCGAAATATTGGATAAAACCGTATTTAATCAACTATCTAAATTTAATCCCCCAACTACTCTAAGGTCTTTGTATATTGATTTCATTGAAGAACTCGATCAGCTGATGAGCCTAATAGAGAAGGCATTAAAAGAAAAGGATAAGCAATCGCTGATCGAAAACTTTCATACCATTAAAGGTAATTCTGGTACTTTTGGAGCCAAGACCATTTTTACAATTTCTAGTGATGCAGATTTGCAAGCACGTGCCGAGGAATGGGATTCTTTGGAATCAACGATAAAAACCCTCAAAAATGAACGTGTTATATTTAAAAAATATCTTGAAGAAGAAACTATTTTTAACTCATGAATGAATCAAAAAAAATCCTTGTTGGGGAAGATAGTTCAGTCATTTTAAATTTGACTAAGAGCATTCTTTCATTTGAAAAATATGAAATGAAAGCTGCTAAAAACGGCAAACTAGTGCTGGACATGCTGGAAAAGGAGGATTTTGATCTTATTCTCATGGATCTAAATATGCCAGTCCTGGATGGAGCTACCTGCACAAAGATGATCCGGGCATTAAATGATGAAAGCAAATCCAAACTTCCGATCATTGCAATTACCGGCAACATGAACAATTATACCATGGATGAATTCAGGAAATTGGGATTTGATGATTTTATCCAAAAACCACTGGACTACGACAAATTACTAGTTACTGTCAAAAAATTCCTCGTATAAATATGGCAACAAAATACACCAAGCACTTTTTGGACAAACTCGAAAATCTATTCGCCTCATCTGATTATATGTTGCGTTATGAAAAGGGGAATTTCAAATCTGGCTATTGTGTATTGAATGATGCTAAAATCGTAATCGTCAATAAATATTTTCCGCTGGAAGGTAAAATCAACGCTCTGATTGATATTCTCATCGAACTAAATCTTGACCCAGCCGATTTTAAGGATAAAGCAAATCATGACTTCCTCACAGAATTGAGGCAAACACAATTAAAATTTTGAAAGTAACCTTTTTAGGAACCGGAACTTCTCAGGGCGTGCCAGTGATTGGCTGTACATGCGAAGTATGCGGATCATTAGATTTTAGAAACAAGCGTTTTAGATCATCCATCCACGTGCAGGCGGGAAAATTAAGCGTAGTAATCGATACGGGGCCTGATTTCCGTACACAAATCCTCCGGGCAGGCATCACCGATCTAGACGCAGTGATTTTCACCCACGAGCACAAAGACCACACCGCTGGTTTAGATGATATCCGTCCATTTAATTTCAAGCAACAAAAAGACATGCCTGTCTTTGGAAAGCTTCAAGTAATAGAGCAAATCAAACGTGAATTCGCTTATATTTTCAGCGGAAAAAGATATCCTGGTGTACCTCAGGTAGCCCCTATTGAAATAGATGAAAATCCATTTACAATTAAAGGCATCAGGATTACTCCCATTCCTGTGATGCATTATAAGCTTCCCATCTTAGGTTTTCGAATCGGCGATTTCACCTATATCACAGATGCAAATTATATCCCTGATGAATCTCTAAAACTCATTGAAGGAACTGAAATTCTGGTTTTAAATGCTTTGCAAAAGGAATCACATATCTCACATTTCACATTAGATGAAGCGGTTGAAATGGCAAATAAAATCGGGGCCAAGGAAACCTACTTTACGCATATTTCGCATAAACTTGGCCTGCATGATACAGTCGACAAGGAATTACCTGAAGGAATAGCCTTGGCCTATGACGGGCTTCAGCTAACTTTGGGCAAATGCATCTAAATTTTCACTTCCTACAATACCTCTGTCCTGAACTGGAAAAAGCTTTTCAAGGAAAGACAATAACCGCCTGCTATTCTCAAAATAAAGATGAGTTGATCATGGAAACGGAAGATGCTGAAGAGTCGCGATTCGTCCGAGCGCATTTTTTACCACCTCAGATTTACCTTTCATTTCCAGAAAACTTCCAGCGCGCTAAGCGAAATAGCATTAACCTGTTCAAGGAAATCATCGGAGAAAAGATCCTGGTTTGTAAGGTCTTGAGTTTTGAGCGGGCCTTTTATTTCAACCTTAGCTCAGGTAAAATCCTCCTTTTCAAATTACATGCGAATCGAAGTAACGTTTTGCTTTATGAGCATGATGAAGCAATTCCATTTAAATTATTTAGAAATGGCATTACAGAAGATCGCGATTTGGATTGGAGAACACTGAATAAAAATTATGATTTAGGTTGGGGGAATTTTGAAAAACTGGAAGGAAATGCTTCTCAATTTCTGCCCACTTTAGGTGCTATTCCAAGAGGCTGGCTTAAGGAAAGAGGATATCCAGATGCAGATCTGCAGAGTAAATGGGAACTCATGCAGGAGTTGTTGGATATGCTGGAAACGCCACTTTTTTCTCTAATAGACCAAAAGGGAGAGATTCAGCTAAGCCTTCTGCCAAATGACAATCCTGTCAAAAGCTTCTCTAATCCTATTCAAGCAGTCAATGAGTTGTTTTATTTGGCTCTGGTCCGAGGGAATTTTGAGAAAGACAAAAACTCCTTACTCAAAAAATACCAAGAGCAACTCAAGCGCACCAAATCGTATATCCAGAAGTCCACGCAAAAACTTGAAGAACTTCGCAACTCTCCTCCTCCTTCAAATCTGGCAGATGTGATTATGGCTAATTTGCATGTTTTTCAAAACGGACGACTAGAAGCCGAATTGATGGATTTTTATTCTGGAGAAAACATCCTCGTCAAACTCAAACCAAACCAAAAACCGCAGGATTACGCAGCCTCATTATACAGAAAAAGTAAAAACCGGAAACTGGAATGGGAGCAATTGGAAAAAACTATTTCTGCAAAAATCACCCAAGCTGAAATGCTCGAATCTAAAATTGAGAAATTGAATGCAATTGATGATTTCCGATCCTTAAAAGCCTTTAAGAAAACTCACGGTGAGGACAAGGCTTTGCAAAAGGAGGAAGTCATTTTACCGTTCAAAACTTTTGAATTTGAGGGATTTCCTATCTGGGTAGGTAAGTCTGCTCAGGCAAACGACGAAATGCTTCGTGGCTACACCAAGAAAGACGACCTCTGGCTGCACGCGCGCATGGTTCCGGGTTCACATGTACTTATCAAGACTTCGGGGCTTAAAAGCATCCCATTGGCCGTCTTAGAGACCGCAGCTTCATTGGCTGCTTTTTATTCTAAAAACAAAAATGAATCCCTTGCGCCGGTGATTCATACTGAAGCCAAATATGTGAGAAAAGTAAAAGGTTCTCCTGCCGGTTCAGTCGTCGTGGAAAAAGAAAAAGTCCTAATGGTCATTCCCAAAGGTCCAGAAGAGATTTTTGGAAAGGGAAATTAATCAGTTTACAGTTGTCAGTTGCAATTCGCAGTATTGACACATTGGAGGTTTTGTAAGCCTCGAAGCTTTATAATTCTAATTACTTCTTTATTTATTTAGAAATGTAAAAAGCAAAAAAAGGGTCCCGGAAACCCGAAACCCTTTGGTTAATATTTACCAGAAGCGTTATTCTACAATATGCACTTTTAGCATATTGGTTCTTCCATTGGCTTTGAGTGGCATACTACCTGTGTTTACGATGATATCACCTGAATTCACGTGGTCATCTGCTTTCAGCGTATTTTCTATATCGGTAAACGTAGCATCAGTAGATACTTGATTTTCGTAGAAGTATGCTCTTACCCCCCAAACTAAGCTCATCTGAGTAATCAAAGGCCTATTTCTAGTGAATACGAAAATGTTTGCCGATGGTCTGTGAGAAGCAATTCTGAATCCAGTGAAACCAGAAGAGGTTATACCCACAATAGCTTTTGCTTTTACATTTCGTGAAAGTCTTGATGCCATCAAAATCAAGTTGTTGCTTAAGAAGGTATCATCATCCTCAGGAATTTTGTAGAGGTTGTGATAGATATCAGCATTTTTCTCTAGGTAGCTAATGATGCTACTCATTGCTTTTACTGCATTCACTGGATATTTACCTGAGGCAGTTTCAGCAGAAAGCATTACCGCGTCAGCACCGTCGAGCACTGCATTTGCGACGTCATTTGTTTCTGCACGGGTAGGACGAGGATTGGTAATCATGCTCTCCATCATTTGAGTAGCAATGATCACAGGTTTGCAAGCAAGCTTACATTTCTCTACAATTCTTTTTTGCCAAAGAGGAACGATTTCCATAGGAACTTCCACTCCCAAATCACCACGAGCGACCATAATTGCATCTGTAGCTTCGATGATTGCATCTATGTTATCAAGAGCTTCTGGCTTTTCGATCTTAGCAACGATTTTGCAAACTTTTCCTTTTGCTTCAATCCGCTCTCTTAGATCAATAATATCTTCGGCAGATCTCACGAATGAAAGTGCGATCCAATCCACTTCCTGCTCCAAGCCAAAAGCCAAATCTTCAATATCCTTCTCCGTAAGCGATGGTGCACTAACTTTGGTATTCGGTAAGTTGATGCCTTTTCTGGATTTCAGAATACCACCGTGGATGACAGTGCAATTGACATTTTTACCATCGGTATCATTTACTCTTACTTCCAAATTACCATCGTCGATCAAGATTCTATCTCCTGTTACAACATCATTTGGAAGGTTCTGATAAACCGTACTCACCAAATGGCTAGTCCCAACCACTGGATCATTGGTGATGGTGATCAATTCACCAGGCTTGATTTCCACTCCATTATTTTCTACTTCACCCACCCGGATTTTCGGACCTTGAAGATCCTGAAGAATCCCAAGGTTTAACCCTTCGTCCTTATTGATCTGTCTTATTATGCTTGCTACTTCAGCGTGGATATCGTGTGTACCATGTGAAAAATTTAAACGAAATACATTGGCGCCGGCAGCTGCCAAGCTTTTGATTGTTTCGTAATTATTTGAAGCGGGGCCTATAGTTGCTAGAATTTTTGTCTTATTGAATTGGCTCATTAGGGGATTAATAAGTTAATAGGTTTTCTTTTGATTTAAGTTTACTCACATCCAGCTTCATGACATTTTGTATGTAGCGATTTTCAGCCAGCTGGTTCGCAAATGTATTAATACTTATTTGAAAGGTCTCGTCTTGAACCAAAAGGAAATAATCCATTGATTTCAATTCTGGTATCAGATAAGACACTTGATTTGTGGAGTTGAGCGCTTTATTTTTTAAAAGTTGAACAAATCCATGTGGTAAAGAAAGGAAATATTGGGAGATTTTTAGGCTTGGAAGGGTCATAAATTCCAATAAAAGATCTTCAGATTTAATAAGGTTCAAGTCTAAATCCCTGTTGATAAGCCAGGCCATTTTATAGTCCTTAACAGGCGATACAAGCCCCAAAAGCTCGAAATCATAGGTATGTTCAATTAGTAACTTGGCCTTCTTCATTCAGTCAAAAAATCAACGAAAACAAAGTTAGAAAATATAATTCAACTTCAAGGTGCAGCAAATTGTATTAAAATTTACTTGAATCTTTTCTTTGCCAATTAGGCATTAAATATATTTCTTTGCGAAGTGTTAATAACTAAACTGATCACAAAATGTCTGAAATTGCACAAAAAGTAAAAGCCATCATCGTTGACAAACTTGGCGTAGAAGAGTCTGAAGTTACTTTGGAGGCGAGCTTTACCAATGACCTTGGTGCTGATTCTCTTGATACTGTAGAATTGATTATGGAATTCGAAAAAGAATTCAACATCTCTATTCCTGATGATCAGGCTGAGCAAATCGGTACTGTTGGACAAGCAGTTACCTACTTGGAAGCTAACGTAAAATAATAATTCCTAAATTCATTCTATGAATTTAAAAAGAGTTGTTGTAACAGGTATAGGTGCCCTCACACCAATAGGCAATACCGCAGAAGAATTCTGGCACGGTCTGACTAATGGTGTGAGCGGTGCTGCGCCGATTACCAAATTCGACGCTACCCTTTTCAAAACCCAATTTGCCTGCGAGGTCAAAAACCTGGACGTAGAGCAGTTTATTGATCGAAAAGAAGCTCGAAAAATGGATCCATTTACTCAGTATGCCATGATTTCTGCAGAGGAGGCCATGCTAGACTCAGGACTGGATCTTGAAAAAATCGATAAATCACGAGCTGGAGTAATTTATGGATCAGGAATCGGAGGGTTAAGAACTTTCCAAGACGAGGTGACTGCCTTCTCTACTGGAGACGGTACACCGCGATTCAATCCCTTCTTTATCCCCAAAATGATCGCTGATATCAGCGCTGGTTTTTTATCTATTAAATATGGTTTTCGTGGTCCAAACTTTGTAACCGTTTCTGCCTGTGCTTCCGGTACCAATGCCCTTATTGATGCATTCACTTACATCAGAATGGGTAAAGCTGATATTTTCATCAGTGGTGGATCAGAAGCAGCAGTTACTGAAGCAGGTGTTGGTGGATTCAATGCGATGAAAGCACTTTCTCAACGAAATGATTCACCTGAAACTGCATCTCGCCCTTTTGATAAAGATCGTGATGGTTTTGTATTAGGTGAAGGAGCCGGAACATTGATCCTGGAAGAATTAGAGCATGCAAAAGCACGAGGAGCCAAAATCTACGCAGAACTAGTAGGAGGCGGAATGACTGCGGATGCCCATCATATCACTGCTCCTCATCCAGAAGGACTGGGTGCCAGTAGTGTGATGAAAATTGCTTTGGAAGATGCAAACCTTAAACCTGAAGACATAGATTACATCAATGTTCACGGTACATCTACGCCACTAGGTGATGTAGGAGAAACTAAGGCTATCCAGCAAGTTTTTGGAGAGCATGCATATAAGTTAAATATCAGTAGCACCAAGTCAATGACTGGCCATTTATTGGGTGCAGCGGGGGCTATAGAAGCTATTGCTTGTATCCTGGCTATCAATAAGGGGGTTGTTCCTCCAACGATCAATCACTTCGAAGATGATGAAGCATTTGATCCAAAATTGAATTTGACTTTCAACAAAGCGCAGAAGAGAGAGATAAATTATGCGTTGAGTAATACGTTTGGATTTGGTGGACACAACTGTTCAGTAATTTTCAAAAAATATAATTAATCTGAATTTTGAAATTATTTCAAAGGCTCGGATTTTCTAATCTCTTCTTTAGCGAAAAAGACAAAAGGCTTGCTGCCTCCATCAGATTGATGACGGGGAGCAGGCCTTTTAATTTATCATTATACAAACTTGCACTAACCCCTTCCAGCCTAGGGGAAGAAACATCTCAGGGATTCCGACTTTCTAACGAGCGGCTAGAATTCCTTGGCGATGCAATTTTAGGTGCGGTGATAGCTGAGTTTCTATTCCAAAAATTCCCTTTTCGCGATGAAGGCTTTCTCACCGAAACTCGTTCAAAGCTTGTAAATAGGGAAACCCTAAATGATACCGGAATTAAAATTGGATTACGGAAAGCATTGGACATGGAAATTGGCGAACGGAGTTTCACAGGAAATAAGTCACTCTATGGAGATATGCTAGAGGCTTTTCTTGGAGCTATTTACCTTGATAAAGGCTACCATTTCACCAAACATTTCATCACCCATAGAATCCTACTTCACTTTGACGTGGAAAGTATGATCGCTACTACGACGAATTATAAAAGTAAAATCATCGAGTGGTCCCAAAAAGAAAATAAGCAAGTGGAATTTTCAGTCCTAAGCGTTAGCGGAAACCAGCGTTTCAAGGAATTTAGGGTTGCTTTGCAGGTAGAGGGAGATGAAGTAGCACAAGGAAAAGGAAGCACCAAAAAGAAAGCTGAGCAGGAAGCCTCCAAAAATGCCTGCGAAACACTAAGAATTGCCACATAGCTGCGTAATTTTAGGATCAATTATATCCATTTATGTCTTCAATAAAAATAGCAGGAGCTACCGTCAATCAAACACCACTGGATTGGTCAGGCAATTTAAAAAGGATCATACAGGCTATAGAAGAAGCAAAAAAACAAGATGTCGAAATCCTTTGCTTGCCTGAACTGGCTATCACAGGTTATGGTTCCGAAGATTTATTTTTAAGCTATTGGTATCCAAAAAAAGCGATTGCGCAACTGGAGCTTTTACTGCCGCATTGCCAAGAAATAACTGTTGCTGTCGGGTTGCCTGTACGAATTCAAGACAAAGTTTATAACTGTGTTGCCCTCATTGAAAATGGATTTGTAAAAGGATTTGTTGCGAAACAGTTCATGGCAATCGATGGAGTGCATTACGAATTCCGCTGGTTTACGCCATGGCAAGCTAATGAAGTGATTGAATTAGAATTTCAAAATCAACAAGTTCCTTTTGGAGACTTGACTTTTTATCATAAAGACGTTCATTACGGATTTGAAATCTGCGAAGATGCCTGGAGAGGTAAACTCAGACCTGGCTATAGACTTTGTGAACGCAAGGTTGATTTGATTTTCAATCCCAGCGCAAGTCACTTTGCCATGGGCAAGACTCAGCTGCGTAAAGAGTTACTTGAAGAAAGCTCCTCTATTTTCGACTGCTATTATTGCTACGCAAATTTGCTTGGAAATGAAGCTGGCAGGATGATTTTTGATGGAGAAATCATGCTGGCAAAATCAGGAAAATTACTCTCCAGAAACAGACTTCTTTCCTTTCAAGATTTTCAGGTAAAAAGCTTTTACCTAGAATCAAGGACACAAGAAATAGCCCCTATAAATTCCAAATATGAAGAATTCGTCCAAGCTTCAGCTTTGGCTCTTTTCGATTATATGAGAAAAAGCAGAAGTACTGGATTTGTGCTCTCGCTTTCTGGAGGAGCAGATTCATCTTCCATCGCCATTTTGGTAGCTGAGATGGTAAAGCGGGGAATTGATGAATTGGGTTTGGAGACTTTCTGTGAAAAAGCTGGTATTAAAAACATCCCAACTTCTGCAAATCCTGAAAAGGAATTGATGAAGCAGATTCTGACGACTGCTTACCAGGGAACTAAAAACTCATCAGACGAGACCTTTTCTTCTGCAGAAACCCTTGCCCAAAGTATCGGCGCCACCTTTTACCATTGGGAGATAGACGAAGAAGTAAAATCCTACACAGCCAAAATAGAAAAGGCAATTGGCAGGAAATTGACCTGGGAAAAGGACGACATTACCCTGCAAAACATCCAGGCTAGAACCCGCTCCCCTATTATCTGGATGCTCGCAAATATTAACAATGCACTTTTGCTCTCTACCTCAAATCGAAGCGAAGGAGACGTAGGCTATGCCACTATGGATGGTGATACATCTGGTAGTATTTCTCCCATTGCGGCAGTAGATAAATATTTTATCCTTAACTGGCTAAGCTGGGCAGAGAAAAATCTTGAGCGTCCGGGTTTAGCTAAAGTAAATTCACTTCAGCCAACTGCGGAACTTCGACCTTTGGAAAGGACCCAAACTGACGAAAAGGATTTAATGCCCTACGCAATTATTGTCGAGATAGAAAAACTTGCCATTCGTGACCGACGTTCACCACTAGATATTTATTTGATTCTTTCCGAAGAATTAAAACTTGAACCTGACACTTTGAAAGGCTATATCAAAAAATTCTTCCAACTTTGGTCCCGAAATCAATGGAAGAGAGAGCGTCTTGCCCCTTCTTTTCATCTGGACGAATTCAACGTAGATCCAAAATCCTGGTACAGATTCCCGATTTTGTCGGGTGGATTTGCTGAAGAACTTGCACAATTAGATCAACTATAAATCAACAACTATGCTTGAATTAATCATGAACTATATCGTCTGGGACCCTAGCCCTTCCGTGATTCCTGGATGGGAAAGGCCACCCTGGTATAGTATCCTATTTGCTGCTGGATTCGTGATCTCTCAGCAGTTCATGGTTCACTTTTTCAAAAAAGAGGGGCAAAATCCGGAGTTAGTTGATAAACTGACTATCTTCATGGTCATTGCGACGATAGTTGGCGCGAGACTTGGGCACGTGCTGTTCTATGAGCCAGCAAAATACTTAAGTAACCCTATTGAGATTTTGAAAGTCTGGGAAGGTGGGCTTGCTAGTCATGGCGCCGCTATAGCAATTCTCTTTGCACTTTGGCTTTACGCCAAAAGAACTCCGGGCCAAAGCTATCTCTGGGTTGTTGACCGAATTGTAATCGTCACCGCCCTGACTGGGGCATTGATCCGATTTGGTAATTTGATGAATTCTGAAATCGGTGGAAAAGATACCGGATCCGATTATGGAATTGTTTACGCATGGGATACGGAGGAATTACTTTCTACTTTGAAAGTCCCCGTAGAATCAATCGACCCATACAAACCTGCAGATCGTCAGGGCGAATTGGTGGGCAATGGAATCGTTCCTTTGAATATTGATTTGGAAATCAACAAAGGATCCTACAGCCTTGAAGAGCTAGAAACGACCTTGAGACGTGATATTAAATATGCTTTGACTCAGTTTAGCTCAAGTCAAGACTATTTAGCGGAACCTGTGGAAAGCCCACTAAACATGGCCATCTCAGATAAAGGAGACCATTACTTAGTTACAGTTCAGACATTTGGGAGAACAAAACACCCAACACAAATCTATGAGTCCCTATCCTACTTCGTGATTTTCTTGGTCCTTTTCGGACTTTGGAACAAATACAAAGAAAGATTGCCAGAAGGAATTCTGCTTGGATTATTCTTGATATCAGTATTTGGAATGAGGTTTATCTGGGAATTCTTCAAAGAAAGCCAAGTCGCCTTTGAAGATGGAATGGCGTTCAATATGGGACAACTGTTGAGCGTTCCACTGGTAATAGGAGGGATAATTCTCGTGATTCGTGCGCTGAAAAACGGCTTAAAACCTATAAAAAATTAAGGAACTGGATCATGCCCGTGGCCTCCCCAAGGATGGCAACGGGCAATTCGCTTCAATCCCATCCATCCACCGCTAAAAACTCCATGCTTCATAATAGCATCCTTCATATATTGACTACATGTCGGTGTAAACCTACAGCTAGCAGGAAATAAGGGAGAAATGGTGTATTGATACACCAAGACTGGAAATATAGCTATCTTACGAAGTATGGATTTTGCCATGAATTAGTCCTATAATTGTGGTCGTTACGTAATTAACCAATAACATCATTTTAGAATTCCCTCTTGATCCTCAAGAAACCAAATATCCTTTACTTATCAATTTTGTGCTTGGCTCTATTACTAGAGTCTAGAGCTAATATTTGCTATGCACAGCAGGTTGATACAACTTTTGCTCCTAAAAGTACAAGTACTCCAGACAGCGTTCGAGTTAATAACATTTTTATAGTTGGGAATGAAAAAACAAAAAAAAGTGTAATTCTCAGAGAGTTAGATTTCACTACAGACTTCTATTACGATTGGAATACCTTTCTAGAAATACTCATTGCTGATCAAAAGAAAATCTATAATCTCAGGCTGTTTACATCAGTCGAAATAACACCACTTTTCACTGGAGATAATGAGGTGGAAATCCTGATAACAGTAAAAGAACGATGGTATATAGTCCCTCAGGTTATTTTTCAGCTCGCCGATAGAAACTTTTCCGAGTGGTGGACCAACCAAAACAGGGATTTCTCAAGGGTAAATTATGGACTAAGAATGAGCCATAGCAACGTAGGTGGCAGGAATGAAAAGCTAAAATTCGCAGGTCAACTTGGGTTTACCAAAGCCTTAGATCTGCAATACAGCAAACCTTATATAGATAAAAATCAGAAGCACGGACTTGCTGCCCAGCTTACATTTAAGGAAAATAAGACGATCCCAATTAGATCTGCTTTCAATAAGCAAGTTTTTTATGGGAATGAAAACGAAGATATCATTAAGAAAAGCTTCGCAGCGGCCTTAAGGTACACGTACAGAAGAAGTTATTATAACTATCACTTCCTAACTTTGGGATATAGCGGTACTTGGGTCAGCGATGATGTTTTGACCGAAAACCCCAACTATTTTCAGTCAGGAGATAATAGACTCCGATACGTTTTTGCTACTTATACCTTTCGACATGATCGTAGAGACAATGTCTCTTATGCCACTGATGGGGAATTATTGGACCTTTCCATTACAAAATATGGGATAATATACACCGAGGAACTTGATGAAGTAGAGGTGAACCTAACTGCTAATAAGTATTTCAAAATTTCTGACAAGTTTCATTTCAATACCGGTTTGACCGCCGATTGGTTTTTGAGTGCAAGCCAACCATACACTTTAGTGCGAGGGATAGGGTATAATCCAAACTTCGTACGCGGTTATGAGCTGAATGTAATCGAAGGTCAACAACTATATGTCCATAAAAACAGCTTCCGATGGAAATTCGTTGATTGGCAAATTGATATTTCGAACATGATACCATTGGAGCAATTTAATACCATCCCGATTCGACTTTACCTCAGTGCTAATTTTGATCATGGGTTTGTGAAGGATAGAAATAATATCCCTGAAAACTCTCGACTTGCAAACAAATACCTCATGGGTTATGGGACGGGAATCGATCTAATTGGCTTTTATGATTCTGTTCTTCGCTTTGAATATTCTTTAAACAACAGCGGAGAAGGCAACTTCTTTTTTAACTTTTCAACACCCTTCTAATTCTTTTCCGTCAAAAAAATCTAGTTACATGAATTGATTATCAAGTTTTTAACTAAATTAGTTAAGGCTTTTTTCAATCTATTTATGAAGCAATTGATTTTTTTCTGCTTCCTGTTTTGTCTGCCTTTTATTTCAACAGCACAAACGGACCCACATACACAAGTACATGGCGCTAGAAGCCAGGGAATGGGTAATCTTCGCGTTCATGGAATGGATACTTGGAGTTATTTCAATAATCCAGGAGGACTGGCTAAGTTGGAATCATCAGAAATCGCGGCAGGCTCTGATCTTAGATTTGGACTCAAAGAGCTGAGTTCTGTCGATCTCGTTGGTGCTTGGAAAGTCAATGCTGGAACTTTAGGATTTGGAATTTCCAGGTATGGCGGGAAGTTATTTAATCAGCAATCTCTTGGGGTAGCTTTCGCAAATCAGTTGGGGATTGTAAGTGTAGGAGGAAAATTAGAATGGTTTCAAACCCAAATTGAAGGATTTGGAAGTGGAAGTAGCGTGATTTTCAGCTTGGGTGGTATGGCTGAGCTCAGTCCTAATTTTTCTGTAGGAGCTAGCATTTCCAATCTCAGCCGATCTAAACTCTCAAAATATTCCGAAACAAGGCTACCAACCGGTGTGAGCTTAGGTATTTTTTACACTCCGATTTCACAGCTTCAAATTCATCTAGAGGTAGAAAAAGATATTCAGATCAAGCCAATCGTAAAAGCCGGAATTGAATATGGCATCAGAGAATGGATATTTCTCAGAACTGGGATCAACAGCAATCCAAGCAGACTATTTTTTGGCTTGGGACTCAGATCAAAAAGCATGAGTTTGGATTATGCTTTTGGTCAAAATCAGGCACTGGGAATTACAAATCATTTGAGTTTAGGCTTTGCTTTTGAAAACTAATGAAAGCTGCCATTCTATATTTATGCATTTCGAGTTTCCTTTTCTTTAAAGCTATTGCCCAGCAGCCGCCTCAAAAAGAAATAGATCTGGAATCATTTATGGAGCGGCTATTCCCTGTTCAAGAGGAAGATCTGGACTATGAATCTATTTATGAGGTACTTTTGCAGCTCTATTTGAATCCTATGGATATCAACCGTGCAAATGCCGAAGTATTAGCATCTAGCTATTTACTTGACCCCAATCAAATCACCAGTTTGATTGCCTATAGAGAAAAATTCGGACCATTCATATCACTCTATGAACTTCAGGCAATCCCTGGATTTGATCTCACAACAATAACGCAAATTCTTCCATTTATAACGCTGGGAACAAGCATTTCAAATCAAACCCAAGCTTTCTGGAAACGAGTTTTGACTGAGGAGCAGGCTTATTTTCTATTACGGCATCGTAGGACTTGGGAGACCCGCAAAGGATTTACACCAACTGACACCAGCTCTACTGGTAAGGTTTCAAGTCGATACTTAGGAGATCCAAACGAAATATATTTAAGATTTAGAATTCAGCATACTCGGGATTTCAGTATGGGTTTCACTCTGGATAAAGACCCCGGTGAGAAATTCAGTTGGGACGGAAAAACTGCCAGATATGGCTTCAATTTTTTATCCTTTCACTTCACGAAGTATTTTGTTGGCAAATGGAAGACCATCGCTTTGGGAGATTTCCAGGCTCAGTTCGGTCAAGGATTGGTTTTTGGTGCTGGATATTCATTGGGAAAAGGTGCAGAAACTGTCCCGACTGTCCGAAGAGGTAGTGTTGGCATACTTCCCTATACAGCTGCGCTAGAGTTTGGATTCTTTCGGGGAGCAGGTGTTACTTATCAAAATGGAAGTTGGCAAAGTAGCCTGCTTGCCTCTTATGCTCCTAGAGATGGTCGCGCAGCTGCAAGTATTGACACACTGACCTCCGAAGATTTAACAATCAACTCGTTTAATCAAAGTGGCCTTCACAGAACATCCAGCGAGCTTAGTACCAAAAATCAGTTTCGCGAATTAACTCTTGGTGGAAACTTCCAATATTCGTCCAAATCCGGCAAATTTCAAGCAGGCACAAATTACCTCTTCACACGATTTAATCATCCCTGGATCAAAGAAAAAACGCTTTACAACCAGTTTGATTTTACTGGACAAAGCAACAGCGTGGGAAGTGTCTACTTGAATTACAACTGGAAAAACTTCTTCCTTTTTGGTGAATCTGCTATGTCACAATCTGGTGGAAAAGGTAATGTGGCAGGGTTTATTTCCAGCCTGAGTAAGCAGGTAGATTTTTCTGTCTTGTGGAGAAAATACGATACAAATTTCCACAGCTTTTACGGAAATGCTTTCGCAGAAAGCACCCGGCCTGCCAATGAAAATGGAGTTTATCTGGGAATCCAAATCAAGCCAATTCCTAAATGGAAGGTAAATGCTTATTACGATTTCTTCAGATTTCCCTGGATGAGATATCGCGTATATGCTCCTTCCAAGGGCTATGAATGGCTTGCAAGAATTAGTTTCCAACCCAATCGAAACCTAACAGCTTTCTTTCAAATCAGAGAGGAACAAAAAGATCGAAATTTATCAGATTCAGGAGAACCTGCACTCCCCTATCAAATCAAACCAATAAATAAAATCAATGGACTTCTCAGCCTTGAATATCAGGTTAGCAAAGCATTCTTTTTTAGATCCAGAATTCTTTTTAGTAGAGTGAATTTTGATACCCAAAAGTCAGCCGGGTTTATGATCCTTCAAGATGCCCAGTACAGTTTTGGCAAATTCAGACTCACAGGAAGAATCGCACTTTTTGACACGGATGATTACGATACGAGACTTTATGCATTTGAAAACAATGTATTATGGACATTCTCCATTCCCGCTTTTTCCGGTCAGGGCATGCGTCACTATCTCCTTGCCCAATACCAAATCAACTCCCAGTTGACTACATATTTCCGTTTTGCCAGAACTTCCTACACCGACAGAGAAACTATAAGCTCGGGGCTTCAGGAGATTAATGGCCCAACGCAAACCGAAACCACTTTACTGATCAGATACATGCTTCACCACTAAATTTCCATCAATGGTATTAAGAAGAATCTGCTTTTTTGATAATTTGAACTCAAACTACCACCTGTATGAAAAAACACCTACTATTACTTCTAGTCACCGCCTTTTCATTAAATATTGGTTTTGCTCAAAGCCTAGATTTAACCAAAATGACCAAAAAGGATGGATTCATTCCTTTTTACCTAGATGAAGAAAAAGGCAAAATCTACCTTGAGATTGACAAGCTTGAATGGGAATTTCTATATGTGAATTCACTGACAGCCGGTATAGGATCAAACGATATCGGGCTGGATCGTGGGCAGCTTGGAGACACTCGGATTGTAGAATTTAGAAAGTCTGGAAATAAGCTTTTTATGGTTCATAAAAACTATGATTTCAGAGCCTATTCCGACAATCCTGCGGAAGTCCAATCGATCAAGGATGCTTTTGCAGAATCTATAATCTGGGGATTTGAGATCGCTCAGAAAGATGGAGATAAGCTGATCGTCGATGCTACCAGTTTCTACTTACAAGATACGCACGGAGTAGCAGAAACCTTGACCAGAAGTCGTCAGGGCTCCTTCCGTACAGATGCTAGCAGATCAGGTTTGTATTACCCGATGACTAAAAATTTCCCTCAAAACACCGAGGTAGAAATGACAATCACGCTAACAGGACAAGCCACTGGCGGAAATCTTAGGTCTGTAACACCGAGTCCAGATGCGGTGACCGTACGCCAGCGTCACTCGTTTATTGAGCTTCCCGACGACAACTATGAGCCGCGTGAATTTGATCCAAGAGCAGGGTTTGGAAGTATTGCTTACATGGATTTCACTACACCGATCTCCGAGCCAATTATGAAGAGATTCATTGCTCGCCATCGATTGGAAAAGAAAGACCCTACTGCCGCAATGTCTGAGGCTGTTGAACCAATCGTTTATTACCTCGACCGAGGCACTCCTGAGCCGGTTGCGTCAGCATTGATAGAAGGAGGAAACTGGTGGAATCAAGCATTCGAAGCTGCAGGATTTATTGATGCGTTTCGGGTGGAATTAGCACCGGAAGGCATGGATCTGATGGATGTGCGATACAATGTAATTCAGTGGGTTCACCGATCTACTCGGGGCTGGTCCTACGGAGCTAGTGTACGGGACCCAAGAACTGGAGAGATTTTAAAGGGTCATGTTTCGCTAGGTTCACTTCGGGTGAGACAGGATTATTTGATCGCCCAGGGACTTTTGCAACCATTCGAAGAGGGAGCTCCTGCAAATCCTAAAATGCTAGAACTTGCTGTTGCCAGATTGAAGCAACTATCTGCTCATGAAATCGGGCACACGATCGGTCTGGCACATAGCTATGCTACTTCTGCAAATAATCGCTCCTCAGTAATGGATTATCCTTATCCATTGATCACCGAGACAGCAAATGGAGAGCTAGATCTGAGTAATGCTTATGATGACAAAATCGGTGATTGGGACAAATGGGCAATCAAATATGGATATGCTGTAGTTCCAGAAGGACAAAATGAAGCTGCATTTCTCAAGAAAACTTTGGAAGACACCTATGATGATGGGCATCAATTCATCACGGACTCTGACTCGAGAAGTCCAAGTGGAGCACACCCTACCTCTCATCTTTGGGATAATGGCTCATCAGCCTCTGATGAATTAATGAGAATGCTGAAACTGAGAGAAAATCGTATGAAGACATTTGGGTTGAATGCCATTGAAGAAGGTCAGCCTACGGCACTAGTAGAGGAGGTTTTTGTGCCACTTTATCTCATGCACAGATTCCAGATCGAAGCTACGAGCAAGCTTTTAGGTGGCGTGGATTACAGATATAAGGTAAAAGGTGACAACCAACCTAACCATGGCTGGGTGTATGCGGCTGAGCAAGAAGCTGCCTTGAACGCACTACTATTCGCCATCTCTCCAGATCAGCTTCGAGTTCCTGACCATATTTTGAAATTAATTCCGCCACGTCCTTTTGGCTACGGAAGAAATAGAGAAACATTCGTATCAAGAGTAAATCCAATCTTTGATCCAATTGCGCCGGCAGAAACTGTTGTAGATTTAACGCTTGCTTTCCTGTTGGATGGAGCTAGAGTAAACCGCGTTTACCTACAACATTTACAACAAAGTAATCTTTTTGGGCTTAATGATATGTTGACAAGTATTGAGAAGCAGATTTTCAAAAACTACACAGCCGAAGACATTAACCTGGAGATAATCCTAATGACTCAAGCAAAATATGTAGATCATTTGATTGTATTAGCTAAAAATGCGGATGTCTCCAATACCATTAGAGCGATTGCCAGAGGGAGGTTAAGGCAGCTTTCTGTAAGTGGTCCGCTATTATTAGGGGCAAATCCCAGAGCCCAGCACCAATCTTACTTGGCTGAAAAAATAGTTGCATTTTTGGACCTACCAGAAGAATTGAATCCGCAAGAAACCTTGAAAGCTCCTGACGGTTCGCCTATAGGAATGGAATCTATGAGTTGCGACTTTGACTACTAATTTATTTTAGAAATACCTTTACAATAAAAGCTGACGTCATGTCGGCTTTTATTGTATTGGGGCATTGAACCCGAAATAGATAAAGTTTATATTGGAATTTTAAAGCTGAAATTTTTATGGGAGAGTCTAAAAAGAGATGTTTTGTAGTGATGGGTTTTGGTACCAAAACCGATTATGTAAGTGGAAGAAAGCTAGATCTAAATAAATCCTACAAATACCTCATCAAACCTGTAGTAGAATCCAAAGGAATAGAATGTGTGAGAGCAGATGAAATTTTACACTCTGGCTCCATTGATGTGCAAATGTACAAGGAGCTATTAATGGCTGATTTGGTGATTGCGGATCTTTCCACATCCAATAGTAATGCGATTTATGAACTCGGTATCAGGCATGCCTTACGTCCATATACCACAATCGTAGTCGCCGAAGACAAACTTGCTTATCCCTTTGATCTAAATCACATCCTTATAAATAGCTACAACCATCTCGGTGATGCCATTGACATCGAAGAGGCCGAACGATTCAAAGAAGGGCTAGGAAAACAAATAGATGCCGTAATCAATAAAAATGAATCTGACAGTCCCGTTTATACTTATTTAAATTCCTTGATTCCTCCTAAAATCAAGGACGCTATAGACGAAGAAATTGAAAAAGCTGAAAATACTGAAGCTACTCCTACAGAAACCGGGAAAGCATTATCAAAGATTATTCAAGACGCAGAAGAATTGATAGAGCAGAAGGACTTTGAAAAAGCAAAACTTCTCTTTCAAACAGCAATCGTCCTGGCCAACATGAATAATTCACAGCCAGATACCTATTTGACACATAGGCTAGCATTTACAACTTATAAGTCGGCCCAACCTGATTTGATAAGTTCGCTAAATGAATCGATGAAACTCCTCAAGTCCATCAATTTAGCACATACTAACGATCCAGAGACGGTTTCCTTAGCTGGTGCGATTGAAAAGAAGCTTTACGAAAGTGGTGAAGGTGAAGAACATTTAGACGAGGCTCTTCTTTACTTTTTGCGTAGCTACTACACGCTAAACAATCGCTACAATGGAATAAATCTCGCTCTCACTTATGTCTACCGAGCTAACTCGGGACTTGCAGCTAGCGAAACTGAAAAAATTGCAGACCTGGTCATGGCAAAAAGAACCTGGATTAGAGTCCTTTATCTATGTGACCGCGATTGGCCAATAGTCATAGTAAAAGAAAAAAATGACGAATTAAGCTTGAATGCTAACACGATAGATGGTGATGAATTAAAGAATTATTACAATACTCAAAAATTCTGGATATCAGTAAACCGAGCTGAAGCCTATTTTGGGCTTGGCCAATTTGATACCTATCGGGAAAACAAAGAGCGAGCAAAAAATATCCCGCATCCAATCTGGATGTGGGAAAGCTTTAGCGAGCAAATCGATAAATTAGCTGCTGGATTGACCAAAGTAGGTCATTTGATGGAACCTTCTTGGAAAGCCCCTGTTTAGATAGCCAAACGATTTTAGATTTATGAATAACCCACTACTGGCAGAGTTTGCCACACCATTTGATACCGCACCTTTTGATCAAATCTCTCCAAACCACTTTCTTCCTGCTATAAAAGCTGCAATTGCTGAAGCAAAAGAAGATATTTCAAAAATTAAAGCTGAAGCATTACCAACTTTTGAAAATACAATTGAGGCTCTTGATGGCTCTGGAAGACGGCTGGGTATAATCGCAGGTATTTTTTTCAATTTAAATTCCGCAGAAACAAACGAAGAAATCCAATTACTAGCTTGGGAAATTTCTCCGCTGTTAACTGAACATGGAAATGATATTTTACTTGATCAAGAACTTTTCCAAAGAGTAGCGCAAGTTTTTGAGCAAAAAAGCCATTTGGAATTATCACCAGAGCAAGTAACCTTGCTGGATAAAACTTATAAATCCTTTGTAAGAAATGGTGCCAAACTAAAAGGAGACAAAGCTGATCAACTACGAAAAATAGATCAGGAACTAGCTCAAAAATCGTTGAAATATGGTGAAAATCTACTGGCTGAGACAAACAAATATGTTCATTTTGTAGATCAGGAGTCTGATCTAGATGGCTTACCTGATGGAATCAAGGAAGCTGCGGCACAAATTGCCGAAGAAAAGGAGCAGCCGGGTAAATGGGCCTTTACGCTTGACTATCCAAGCTATATTCCAGCGATGACCTATGCCAAAAATAGAGCATTGCGTCAGACATTATTCATGGCTAGTGGCAGCAGATGCGCAAAAGGAGATGAACTGGATAATCAGGAAATCATAAAGAATATCTTGAAGCTTCGTCATGATCGAGCGGTACTTTTAGGATATAAAAGTCATGCTGATTTCGTACTTGAGGAGCGTATGGCAAAAAGTCCAGACCAGGTAATTTCTTTTTTGGATGCATTACTAGAAAAAGCAAAGCCAAAAGCCAAATCTGAAATCAAAGAGCTGGAAGCTTTTGCAAAGGAACTTGATGGGCTCGAGGAGTTGAAGAAGTGGGATTTCGCCTATTATTCAGAGCTTCTGAAAAAAGAAAAGTATTCCCTCGATGATGAGCTTCTAAGACCCTATTTCCAATTAGAGAAAGTAATTGGAGGAGTATTCCAAACAGCCGAGAAACTCTTTGGAATTACATTCACTCCTAGAAAGGACATTCCTCTTTATCATAAAGATGTCACAGCATACGAAGTGACGGATAAGGACGGAAAATACCTTTCCGTATTCTATGCGGATTTTTTCCCTAGGCCTGGCAAAAGAAATGGAGCTTGGATGACAAGCTACAAGGGCCAAAGTATGAAAGGTGAAGTGGATATTCGCCCGCATGTTTCTATCGTTTGCAACTTCACTAAGCCGACCAAATCAAAGCCAAGTCTGTTGACCTTCAATGAGGTGACTACTTTATTTCATGAATTTGGGCATGCACTTCATGGCATGATGGCAAAAGGAAGATATGAGTCACTTTCGGGGACCAGCGTATTTTGGGATTTTGTAGAATTACCCTCTCAGATTTTCGAGAACTGGTGCTACGAAAAAGAATGCTTGGATCAATTTGCGAGACATTATGAAACCGGTGAAAAGATCCCTGAAGAGCTAATAGAGAAAATCAAAAAAGCATCAAACTTCCAGCAAGGCTATCAAACGCTGAGACAAATAAGTTTTGCCCTTTTGGATATGGCATATCATAGCAAAGATCCAAGTGATATAATCAGCATACCTGACTTTGAGGAAAAAGCGATGAAAGCCACAGACCTGCTTCATAAAGTACCAGGAACTTTGATGAGCACTTCATTTTCTCATATTTTCCAAGGAGGGTATTCTTCTGGGTATTATAGCTACAAATGGGCGGAAGTGCTGGATGCAGATGCATTTGAATTGTTCCAAGAGAAAGGCGTTTTTGATAAGATTACAGCAGATTCTTTTGCTAAAAATATCTTGTCTGCAGGAGGAAGTGAACACCCGTCCATTCTCTATAAGAGGTTCCGAGGAAGAGAACCTGAGCAAAATGCCCTATTGAAACGAGCTGGATTGATTTCAGAATAATTTGGTTTATTTACTTTAAAGTAATTTGTAAGGACGAATTAGTATCAAAACTCAACCCTTGATGGAGATTTCAAGCAACAAACTTCCTACTTACCTCCGGGCTCTTTCAGTAATGATTTTCATTATTGTATTAGTTTTTCTATTAATAGTTGGAAAAAGCTTGCTTGTACCCTTATTCATGGGCGGTTTTTTTGCAATATTATTTACTCCTATTGCTATTTGGCTCGAGTCAAAAAAAGTTCCTAAAATACTTGCCTGCATCATTTCACTATTAATGATGACTGCACTTGTGGGGGGCTTATTGACATTTGTAATCAGCAATGTGGCAGAATTCACTCAAGATTTTGATGATGTTTCAGGCCGATTGACAGAATATGCGCATGCAGTAGATGAATGGGCAATGGATAACTTTTCGTACGACACTGCTTTAGCAGAAAAAGCAAATACGGACTATTTGAAAAACCTGCTGACAGAACATAGTTCGAGTATTGGTGACTTTGCTCTAAAAACGGTGGGGTCATTAACAGGACTGGTATTGATACCCGTATTTATGTTTTTCTTTCTTCTGTACCGTAATCACCTTACCAATGTGATCATCCATATTTATAAAGACAAAGATCCTGAACTGGTAAAACTGCGCATAGTTAATTTGAGGAAGGTGATTCTAAATTACATCGTAGGGGTAATCAAGGTGATGGGAATTCTGGCAATTCTAAATATTACTGCATTTTCATTACTGGGAATTAAACATGCTGTTTTCTTTGGTACACTTGGGGCGATTTTGAATATCATACCTTACGTAGGTCCATTTTTTGGAGCGATGCTTCCTATGATATATTCGTTTCTCACTAAAGACAGCCTATTCTACCCAGCTGGAGTGCTAGTTTGTTATCAGGTTATTCAGATGATTGAAGGAAACTTTCTCACCCCAAAAATCGTGGGTGGAAATGTAAATCTGAATGCATTTATTACATTCTTAGGATTGATAGTAGGCGGTTCAATATGGGGAGTTGCTGGAATGATCTTGATCATACCAAGTATGGCAATCCTGAGAGAAATATTTGATCTAAGTGATGGCACAAGACCATTTGCGCTTCTATTGGGAGAAGAAAAAGATTTAGAAAAGAGCCAAACAGACACAATTGAAGCTGAAGAAGTAAATGATGATAAAAAAGATTAAGACCTTATTGCTCCTGGCACTAATTGGAATATCAATTTCATGTGATTCAGACGATACTAAAAAAGGAAGGTTTCTATTGAAGGGAAATGAAAAGATGGAGGAGAATGATCCCAAAGGAGCAATGGAATTCTACGGTGAAGCACTGGAAATAGATTCTACCTATGCCGATGCATACTATAATAAGGCGCTGGCCCACTTACGGCTAAACCAACTTTCGGAGAGTATCCAAGACCTCAGTCTAGCTATTAAATACAAGGCTGATTATTACGATGCTTTGTTTCAGAGAGGATTAAATTACCTTGATAATGGAGAATACTATAACGCCAGAGCAGATGCTCAAAAGCTGGTTCAACTGGATAACCAGAACTGGAAAAGCTATTTTCTAACAGGCTTAGTGGAAGAAAAGCTTTCTAATTTCCCGGATGCCATGGCAGCTTTTGATCAAGCCTCCAAACTCAATCCAGAGAATTCAGATCTACTCGTAAACCAAGCAACAATACTTTATTATCAGAAGGATTATGAAGGCGCAAAAAAGGTATTGGATAGAGCAATGGCAGTTAATCCGCTTGAGCCAAATTTGCATAATCTGCGGTCTATGATCTTTTTTGATGAGCAAAATTATGCTGAAGCATTGGATGCTGTGGAGAAGGCTATTTCACTTGATAAAAGTCAAGCTTACTTCTACAATAATAAAGGACTATATCTTCTGTTTCTAGATCAAAAAGAGGAAGGCTTGGATCTGATAAATCAAAGCATACAAATGGATTCAAATAATCCATTTGCATTAAGAAATAAAGGTATTTACTATGTAATGGAGGGAGATAAGATCTCGGCCTTGCAATATTTAGTGGAATTGAGCCAAAATTATCCAGAAATGGACTTAGTAGAAGAATATTTAGAAAAAGCTCAGGCGCTCTGATTTCTCTCAAGAATAACTTCCTGAATTATCTTCTGCAATTCTGAAGCATCAATAGGCTTGGCTACAAAACCATCAAAATCACATTCTTCTATTCTGTCTTTTATTTCAAGTTTGGCTGCAGCTGTAAGCGCAATAACTGGTGTTTCGGAGATTTTTTTGATAGCTAGAGTTGCATCAAAACCATCCATTTCAGGCATTTGAATATCCATTAAAATGCAATCAAAATTAGTTTGATTTACGGCATTAACCGCTTCCACACCATTGATTACACGCTCGTAGGTAAAGCCCCACTTGCTGATAATTTTACCTAAAACCAAAGCATTTACATCATTGTCCTCGGCCATCAATAGGTGAAGGGTTGAATTTTGATTTGCATAAGTATTAGGGAGTGTAGGTCTCTCAAGTTGTATTTCAGCAATTTCGAACTCTAATTCAAAGTAGAATTTACTTCCTTCGTTAACCACAGAATCAAGCCCAATTTCTCCTCCCATCAGGTTCAATAACTTTCTTGTGATAGAAAGGCCCAGGCCAGTTCCACCATATTTTGTACTAAAGGTTGGTCTTACTTGATCAAAATCATTGAAAATCTTATCCTGATGCTCTGGCGCGATGCCGATTCCATTATCACTTACTTCGAAATAGACTTTAGCTTTGCCATTGCTCCTATTTATCAAATTAACGGTAACCTTAACTTCTCCTTCATTAGTGAATTTGAGTGCATTAGTAATCAGATTATTTAGAATTTGAGATAGGCGGGTTTTATCTCCAGAGACTGTAATATCCAATCCTTCGGAGAGTTTAACTTCCAATTTATTTTTACTGTCTCTAGCGTGAAATGTCAAGCCTTTGATTATCTGATTTATAAAAGAGCTCAGGTGGAAAGGTGCATTTTCTATAGTTAATTTACCTGCTTCTATCTTCTGAAAGTCTAGCAAATCATTGATCATAATGATCAAATTGTCCACCGCAAAATTGATCGTATCCAACTCTGATTTTTGGTGGACTTGAGGATGATCGTGAATCAATGAATAAGTAGAGCCTGAAATCGCATTCAATGGCGTACGAAGCTCATGACTAATCATTGAAAGGAAGTCAGATTTAATCTGATTAGCCTTTTCTGCTGCCTTCCTTGATTCATCCAAGGTTGCTTCAAACTCCTTTTGGTTACTGATATCTGTCAAATATCCATACCAAACCATGTCTCCATTCTCAAGAGCTTGTGGCCTTGCAGCTCCCAAAATCCAGCGATAATCTTCAGATTTAGGGTCAGATTTGACTCTAAATTGGCATTGCCAAGGTTCTACTTTTCTTGCTGAAGCAATGGAACTCATTATGACTTGTGGCAGGTCAACAGGATGCACCCGAGAGATTGCTAATGAAATATCGGTGAAATTATCAAGCTCCTCAGGCTTCAATCCCAATACCTGCGCAATTCCTTTGGATAAAAATGAAAAGTTCAATTTCCCTTGCGAATCCATCACCAATTGATACAAACCTCCTGGAACTTGCTCAGTAAGATTCATCAAGAAATTGCTGCTATCCTCCAAATTCTTCTCCAGAATAACCTTCTCGGAAATATTCTTAAACGACAGCAAAACATATTGAACACCAGCAACGCTGAGTTGCTTTGATGCAACTTCTAGATTCAATTGAGATCCATGGGGATCAGTAAGATTAGTAGAAAATCGATGTATAGTATGTTCAGAAACAGCATTACTCAACCAATTTTTCCATTGAAGTGAATCATCAAATAATCCTTCTACTTCACTTAGGTGGTGTAATTTTTTATCCTCAGAATATCCAAAAAGGCTTAATGCTTCAATATTCGAAAGAAATACCTCACCATCTGGCTTAAGGACTAATTGTGGGTCTGGGAACTCCAACAAAAACTTTTGAAATTCCTCTTTAGTAGGTAAGCCTTGGTCTCTGACTTTTTCACCCTTATAAAATAGAAAATAGTTTGTTGAGCTATCTTGAGGAAGTTCAATATGAAAATCATACTTATTTCCATTATGACTCAGTTCTAGCGCTTCTTTGAAAATAAAACTGCTAATATCCATCCCCAAACCGACGAGACTTCTATCTATCAACTTTTCTCCTATTTGATCTTCAAAAGCTTTATTTGAATAAAAAATAGGATACGGGAAAGTATCATCTGCAAGAAACACCATCTCTGATGACTCGTAAATAAGTTTCTTAAAGGTACTGTTGATTCCTCTTTCCTGCATTGAAATAGTGCTTACTTGGCTTGAGTTATGATCTTGATAAAACCATAATTCCTAGGGCTGATCGATTATGACGTAAACATACAGCAAATTGTATTTCGTAGCAAGCTATTTGATTTATAAATACATTAATTGGATAATATTTTGATGATTAGTTAACTAAAAAAAATAATACTCCTGACCAGTAGTGCTTAGTTTAGTGCAAAAATTAGATTTTGCTGGAAATAGCAACACAAAAAAAGCCGTAACAGTCAAGTTACGGCTCCCACTCTATTAATATTTGTTAGGCTTTAGCTTTGATCAGGTTGAGTGCTGACCCTGCTTTAAACCATTCTATTTGTCCCTCATTGTAGGTATGATTTACCTGAATCGTATCTGAAGATCCATCAGCATGATTCAAAACCACCTGCAATTGCTGACCTGGAGCAAAGGTAGTCAAGCCGATAATATCAATTGAATCATCTTCTTGTACCAAATCGTAGTCTGAAGGATTAGCAAATGTCAATCCTAACATCCCTTGCTTTTTCAGATTAGTCTCGTGAATTCTCGCGAATGACTTTACTAAGATAGCTCGCACACCGAGGAACCTAGGCTCCATCGCAGCATGCTCCCTAGAAGAACCTTCACCATAGTTTTCATCACCCACGACGATAGAACCTATACCATTGGCTTTATAGTCTCGCTGCGTTGCCGGTACTTCACCATATGCTCCAGTCAGCTGATTCTTCACTGAGTTTGTAGCATCGGTGTAGGCATTCACAGCACCGATAAGCATATTATTGGAAATATTATCAAGGTGTCCTCTGAATCTCAACCATGGTCCAGCCATAGAAATATGATCTGTAGTACACTTACCTTTTGCTTTGATCAGGAGTTTAAGACCTTTCAGATCTGTACCTTCCCAAGGCTTAAATGAATCCAATAATTGAAGACGATCTGAAGTTGGGCTTACAGCAACAGTTAAATTAGATCCATCCTCAGCTGGCTGCTGATATCCGGCATCCTCCACTGCAAAACCTTTTGTTGGTAGTTCAAGTCCGCTTGGCTCATCCAACATAACTGAAACACCCTCTTCGTTAACAAGGCTGTCGGTCATTGGATTGAAGGTCAAGTCACCAGCAATAGCCAAAGCAGTCACAATTTCAGGAGAAGCTACGAATGAGTGGGTATTTGGATTTCCATCGGCACGCTTTGCAAAGTTTCTGTTGAAAGAAGTGATAATGGAGTTTTTCTCCTGCTTTTCAGCTCCATGACGAGCCCACTGACCGATACAAGGTCCACAAGCATTCGCAAGAACTACTCCACCCATTTGACCGAAAGTATCCAAGAAACCATCTCTATCAACAGTAAATCTTACCTGCTCAGATCCGGGAGTGATTGTGTATTCAGATTTTGCTACTAGCTTTTTATCTACCGCTTGTTGCGCTAAAGATGCGGCTCGGGAAATATCTTCATAAGAAGAGTTGGTGCAAGAACCGATCAAACCAACCTCCAATTTTGCCGGCCAGTTATTTTCTTTCACAGCAGCAGCAAACTTCGAGATAGGCCAAGCCAAATCTGGCGTAAATGGTCCATTCACATGTGGCTCCAATTCAGACAAGTTGATTTCAATTACTTCATCGAAGTAAGTTGCAGGATTAGCATAAACTTCTTCATCACCAGTAAGGTGCTCGGCGATTCCATTTGCCAATTCAGCTACATCAGCTCTCTCAGTCGAAGCTAGATAAGCAGCAGACTTTTCGTCATAACCAAAAATAGAAGTAGTTGCACCAATTTCAGCACCCATGTTACAGATAGTGCCTTTACCTGTGGCAGATAGTGATCTAGCTCCATCTCCGAAGTATTCTACAATTGCTCCGGTTCCACCTTTCACAGTAAGTATACCTGCCACTTTCAAGATTACATCCTTCGCTGAAGTCCAGCCTGAAAGTTTACCTGTAAGTTTAACACCAATTAATTTTGGGAATTTCAGTTCCCAAGGTAGTCCAGCCATTACATCACATGCATCAGCTCCACCAACACCGATCGCTACCATTCCTAGGCCACCTGCATTTGGGGTGTGAGAATCTGTACCAATCATCATTCCGCCTGGAAATGCATAATTCTCAAGCACTACTTGGTGAATAATACCCGCTCCTGGCTTCCAGAATCCTAGACCATATTTATTTGAAACAGAAGCTAAGAAGTCATAAACCTCTTTGTTTTTATCCTTTGCCTTCGTCAAATCCTTCACAGCTCCTACTTCAGCTTGAATAAGGTGATCGCAGTGTACAGTAGAAGGGACAGCTACCTGATTTTTACCAGCTTGCATAAACTGCAGCAATGCCATCTGTGCCGTTGCATCTTGCATTGCAACCCTATCTGGTTGAAAGTCAACGTAAGAAACACCTCGGCTATATGCCTGGGAAGCGGCACCTTCGCTCAAGTGTGCGTAAAGAATCTTTTCAGTCAAAGTAAGTGGACGCCCCACAGCCTTACGAGCCGCTTCGATACGTTCTGGATATCGGGCATACACTTTTTTGATCATTTCAATATCAAAAGCCATTGTATAGGGATTTTTTGTTTGGTAAAAGTTTCGATTTTATCGACCGCAAATATAGGAAGTTAGCCCAATAATAGGTAACCATTCGACCACTGTAAAGGCGCCTTCCTCCTTATTTAAAACCATTTTAGCTTCGTCCTAAATTTCTACTGAACTAGTGTTGCTAAATCTCATGTCAAAAGGTCACTGCCAAAAAGAAAAATTTATACTGTGACACCTATCAAAAAGGAAAAAAATCTCAGCCATAATTATAGGCAGATAATATTTACTTTGCAGCATCAAAAAACTACTTGAATGGAGTTTATTCTGAATCCATTTTCATTAACGTTAATAATTTCCGGATTACTTGTAGGAGCATTATCTGTTTATATCTCCGTCAAAGTGGAAGGATCTACTAGATTGATTGCACTTACCATGCTTTGTGCGTCTATTTGGGGTTTTTTTTATGGACTCGAACTTAGCGTTTCTACCCGGGAAGCCATTCTGATTTTCATTAAACTTGAATACGTAGGGATTTCATTTTTAGGAGCGTTTTGGCTAATTTTTAGCTTGATTTATACCAGTTTTAGACCCAAATACTATGGTATAATACTCGCTCTAGTATTGGTGATACCTATCCTGACTTATATCCTTGTTCTTACTAATGATTCCCATCAGCTTTTTTATAAATCAATTTCAATTATTGAATCCGGCGCGCTCTCAATAGCCAACATCGAAATAGGACCATGGTACATTGTGAATTTAATTTATACCTACACTTTATATTTATTAGGATATCTCATAATCTGGTGGCGATTTCGGTTTTCTGATCAGCTTTTCAAAACTCAAACTAGACTTATGTTATTAGCAGGGGTTTTCCCGATGATATTCAATCTTTTATATCAATTTGAAATAATAATCCCTCTTCAAGTTATTGATTTGACTCCATTCTCTTTTCTGTTTACCTATCTTATTTTAGGCTTTGCTATCCTAAAATACCAACTCTTCAATATTAAGCCCATCGCCCATAACAAAGTAATAGAGGCAATCACAAAAGGAGTGTTATTGGTAGACGCGCAGGATAGAATAGTGGATTTCAATCCAGCTTTTTTAGCTTTTGGTATCTCAACTGAAAAGGTCAAAATCTCAATTGAAGTACAGGATATTTTCCAGAATCAACGTGATATTCTAGCGCTAATTACCACTGGAGTGGCAAACAGGATAGAAAGTAAAATCACTAGTGATGGAAATAGGCGTTTTTTCCAGATTGAGACAATTCCGCTTTTAAACAGAAAGTCAAATAAAAATGGTCTCATAGTACTATTTGAAGATATTACTGAGCAAAAATCAATAAACCAGACTTTAAAAAACCAAAAACTAGAACTTCAACAACTTAATGACCTTAAGGATAAATATTTCAGTATTATATCACATGACCTTAAAGGCCCAATTTTCGGAATCAAAGAGCTAATCCACCTAACAAATTCGGGAATGGTTGCTCAAGATGAATTTATGAGTATGCTGCCGGAAGTTTCCAGAAATATGGAACAAGTAGCTTTGTTACTAGAGAATCTTTTGGCTTGGTCAAGCTCTCAACTTAAAGGAGGTGAACGAGTAAAACCTCAGGAATTTGACATTCACAAAATCTTGGAGCAGCAAAAAAGCATTTTGGAACGAATAGCTAACGAAAAGCAACTTGAAATAGAAATAAAGCCTCAAGCCAAATCTTTGATCTCAGCTGACAAAAACATGATTGAACTAGCAGTCAGAAACATCATCAGTAATTCGATCAAGTTTTCCAAAAAGGGAGGAGAAATCAAAATCTCCACTCACGATGAATTACAGTTCGTGATAATTTGTATTGAAGATTACGGAAAGGGAATTTCCAAAGAAAACCTTTTAAAAATCAATGAAGGAATTTCCTTCACGACGGTTGGCGAAAATAATGAGTCTGGAACTGGCCTAGGCCTCGTTTTGGTAAAAGAATATATTCAAAAGAATAATGGATCAATCGAGGTTTTCTCACAAGAGGGCAAAGGCACCAAATTCTGCATATATCTTCCCATCAGCACACAAGAATAGCCTTTATAATTCCACAAGAAATGCCATTGTATCTACTTCATCGGCGTACTCCCAGGGCTCAGGAGTTTGGGCAGCACCAAAAGGAACAAGACCATCTGCATTCCCAACAACACATTGAATTTTCTCTTTCAAACCATCCAATTTTTCAGCCAATTCCTCCTCACTTGAGTAAACCTCATAGTAAAGAACTGATATTGGCGATACTAAATCCTCACTATCTTTTAAAAGCAAAAAACCATTATCTAGGTGATCCTCAAGATTAACTAGGTATATAGATTTATTGTAATCATAATTGTTATGGTATTTGTGGTGTGCGCCAACCGATGCATAAACCTCCAAAGCTCCCAGCAAATCCTGAAGTTGATCTTTCGTTTTCACAAAGATTTTTGAAACGTTTCTACAGCCAAGACCATAATATTGGAAAATATCCTTCCCTAAATTGACATAATCTTCGCGAGTTTCATCTCCTTTCAAAACAGCAACAGAAGTCCTATTTTGGCGGATAACATGAGGGTATTTTCCAAAATAATAATTAAAGTATCGAGAAGAATTATCACTGCCAGTAGCTATATAGGCATCCATTCCTTTTAGCATATCTTTTATTCGTACCTGCGACTCAAGTCTAGGGTCAATTTCGATCAGCTTATTGAGTAGCCATTTCATCAAGACCTCATCAGATGAGCTTAACTTAACAACTGCCTGATGACCAGCGAGGATAACACACATAAGATCATGAAACCCAACTCCAGGAATGTTGCCTGCAAGCATCAATCCTATTGATTTTGGGGTTTGCACTTCGCTCAACTCATAAATTGATAGCCAAGAATCTAATTTCTCTTGAGAAAGCATAAAGGAAATACCTTGAAGCGCAAACTCTACTGATTCTTTTGTAAACCAATTATTATTATTCTCAGCTCTCCAAAGCAACTCATCTTTTTGCTCAAAACTTAAATTGTCGATTGTTTCACCTAGTTTGACAAATGCGGATATGCGTTCTGCTGGCTTCATACTTTGGATTTAAAGTCACAAATTTAGGCTTTTTGAAAGGAAGCAACCTTAGAATCGAATTAAATTAGTTAGTGTGACAACTTTTTTATTGCCTCACAGCTTTAAGGTTATTACTTTTGAACATTAAATAATTGAAGTTATGGCTATAATGATTACCGACGAATGCATCAACTGTGGTGCATGCGAACCAGAATGCCCAAACACTGCGATCTATGAAGGTGGCGTAGAGTGGACTTGGGGAGGCGGTACTACTTTAAATGAAGTGACATTAGAAGACGGTACTGTAATAGATGCAAATGAAAAGCAAGAACCTGTTTCGGATGAATTCTACTATATCGTGACCGATAAGTGCACCGAATGCAATGGCTTTCACGAAGAGCCACAGTGTGCGGCAGTATGTCCTGTAGACTGCTGCGTAGACGATCCTGATCACCGCGAAACTGAGGAAGAGCTATTGGCCAAAAAAGCCATGATGCACGGCGAATAAATAGATTTACAGTAGAATTTGCTTCATATTTCTAACGTTTTAGCCTAATAAGCCAGCTTAATGGATAAAAATAATAAAGGTCTGGTTTGAAATCTCGGGTCTAAATGTTTTATCTTGGATTGAATTTTATACAACCTTATACTTAAAACATAAAGAATTGTGGACGATCAAAGAGGCTATGACAGAGAGGAGATTTTCTCCAAAAAAGTAAAAGCGGGCAAAAGAACGTATTTTTTCGATGTTAAATCTACTCGCTCAAATGACTATTACCTTACTATTACTGAAAGTAAAAGAAAGGTAAATGGGGAAAATTTCACTTACGAGAAGCATAAAATCTTTCTTTACAAAGAAGATTTCTTCAAATTCGCTGAAGCACTTAATGAATCTGTTGATTACGTTAAAAGCGAACTTCTTCCCGATGTAGATTTCGAGCAATATGAGAAAGAAGAGTCTGAGTATAACGATGAACTCAAGTGGGAATAAGTTGATTGGATACATCAGATTTATAGTTTCAAAATAGAGAAATAGTATATTAGAGGAGGCAGATTTGTCTCCTTTTCTTATTTCAGAATATGCAGCGATTTTTCATTTATCTCATTTTATCCATAGCAGTTTTCTTGCTGTTTGGTTGGTATTTCTCAAACATTACACTTTACCTGATTATTTCTCTGATTCTCGCCGCACTATTGCGCCCATTGACAAATCAGTTGAATGATTTCCATTTATTAGGTCAGCATATTCCAAGATGGTCCGCCATTCTCCTATCCTACTCTGCGATAGTTCTTTTAATAGTATTACTAAGCTTTCTGTTTTTTCCACTAATCAATAACCAAATCATCATCCTCAGTGAACTAGATCTGAACGGAATATATGAGCAAGTACAACTTCCAGTGAGTAGAGTCGAGGGTTTTCTTTTAAGGCATGAATTACTGGAAGGTCAACCTGGTTATTTATTTGGCAGCTTGAAAACGAGTATGATAGAAATGATCAAGAGTTTTGACTTTACTTCTTTCATCAGCGGAGTCATTAATACTACCAGTAGCCTTTTTATTGGCACTATGGCCATTGCCTTTATCAGTTTTTTCCTACTTCTGGAAAATGGTTTGCTTCGCAGAAATCTACTGAATTTGATCCCGAACCCATATTTCGAACTTTCAGTAGCGACATTTACCAAAGTAGAAAAGTTACTCTCAAATTATCTTTCAGGGCTATTATTGCAGATGCTAGCTATTTTCTCATTAGCAAGTTTTGGCCTAACCCTTATGGGTGTAGAGTATGCTTTAACCATTGCCCTTTTTGCAGCTGTCGCAAACCTGATCCCCTATGCAGGACCATTGCTAGGAGCTTTATTCGGTATTATTGTTGGTATTTCTTCTGGAGCTTTTGAAACAAATGCAGAATTAAATTACCTGATAATCAAAATTCTATCTGTTTTTGGCCTAGTACAGATCACTGACAACATATTTCTACAGCCAATGATCTTTTCTAAATCTGTAAAAGCGCATCCCCTTGAAATATTTGTTGTTATCTTTGCCGGGGCAAAAATCGCCGGAGTTCTCGGGATGATCTTTGCCATACCGGTTTATACGATCTTTAGAGTATTTATTTTGGAGTTCTATAAAGGGTATAAATCATACAGAATATTTCAAATAAAATAACAAATTAATGGCATTACAATGTGGCATTGTTGGACTTCCAAACGTAGGGAAATCCACTCTGTTTAACGCTCTCTCGAGTGCAAAAGCTGAGGCAGCTAATTTCCCTTTTTGCACGATCGAGCCAAATGTGGGTGTTGTGACCGTTCCTGACAAAAGACTTCAAATCCTTGAAGAACTTGTAAATCCAAATAGAGTCCTCCCTACTGTGATTGAATTCGTGGATATTGCTGGCCTTGTAAAAGGAGCCAGCAAAGGAGAAGGTCTAGGAAACAAATTTCTTGCAAACATCCGCGAGGTAGATGCAGTTATTCATGTAATAAGATGCTTCGACGATGAAAATATAGTTCATGTAGCTGGCGGAGTTGACCCAATATTTGACAAGGAAGTAATCGATACCGAACTTCAATTGAAGGATTTGGAATCAGTGGATAAGAAAATCCAGAAGACCGAAAAAGTAGCTAAAGCAGGTGATGCAAAAACCAAAAAAGAATTGGAAACTCTATTGGAATTCAAGCAAGCACTTACAAATGGCAAGAATGCTAGATCCGTAGAAGTGGAAAAGGAAGACTTGGAGGCCGTTCGGGATTTGCATTTGCTAACTATTAAGCCTGTAATCTATGTAGCCAATGTAGATGAAGAAAGTCTACAAACAGGAAACCAATACGTTGACAAACTTCGCGAAGAAGTGAAGGATGAAAATGCTGAAGTAATTGTCCTTTGCGCCGCAATAGAAGAGCAAATCGCTGAGTTTGATGACCCTGAGGAGAAAGAAATGTTTCTTGGAGAATACGGCTTGGAAGAAAGTGGGCTAAACAAATTGATCAGTGGTGCGTACTCACTACTAGACCTGATTACCTATTTCACAGCTGGTGTGCAGGAAGTTAGAGCCTGGACTATCAAAAAAGGCTGGAAAGCTCCGGCAGCAGCAGGAGTAATTCATACAGATTTTGAGAGAGGATTCATCAAAGCTGAAGTAATCAAACTAGCTGAATATCAGAAGTTCAAAACTGAAGCAGCATGTCGAGAAAATGGAAAAATCGCTATCGAGGGCAAAGAATACGTAGTTCAAGATGGCGACATTATGCATTTTAGGTTTAATGTGTAATATTTTCTCAAAAAAAATGATAATTTTGTAATTGCTTATTCACCCAATACGTTACGATTTTATCTTATTTATTGTCTCATTTTATTTTTAATTTACCGTGAGAGTTAGACTAATATTTTCCCTAAAAAACAAGGGTTCGTACCTGCCTTTTCACCACCAGTATATTCTGGCGCAATTCCTTAAAGGTCTTATTGTGAAAGGTGGAAGAGAAGAGTTTTACAACTATAACTACTTCAATTTCTCTGGTCTAAAAGGCCAGACTAAAGTTAGTAGAAGTGGATTGCACTACTATTCCAGTTTAGTAACCCTAGTATTGTCTTCCCAAAGTGAAGACTTCATGGACTATCTGCTAGAGCAGGTTTTTGCCACCCCAAAAATCGAGCTTGGTAACCTGATAATGGTCCCTGAATATACTGAAATCGAAGTAGAGCCGGTGTTGGAGACTTCAAACAAATTTGTTTGTATTTCCCCATTGGTCTTGATCACTCCAGCTTTCAATGAGGAAGCAGGTAAACGTTTCATTAGCCCGGATAGCGATGAGTTTTCCGACCTACTTTATGAATCAACCCTTACTAGAATGGAGCGATCAGGCTGGTACACTCCAGAGCAAATGGAAACTTTCTACAAGTTCCAGGTAGTTCCAGATATGGTTTATGTAAATAAACTCAAGGAAGCTCAGAAGAAATTTGCTAGAATCTATGCCGTCTATGACATGGATGTGAAGTATGAAGTGAGAGGATACACCCTTCCAATTACCTTGTACGCAGCACCTGAAGTTCAGGACTTCGTATTCAAATGTGGTTTGGGAGCATTTACCCACAAAGGTTTTGGTATGCTAGATTTGGCTAATCACCCAACTGGGCCAAGAACTACAACTTACAAATTCAAGAGAGAAGGCTTTGTTCCTTATAAGCCAAGTGGCGAGCGGACACGTGAAAACGTCGCTCCACCGGCTGAGGAAAATAATGAAGATTCCTCTACTTCAGAAGAATCATAAAAAAATCCCTTCCGGTTTCGGAAGGGATTTTTCTTTTAAAGCCTGCGACGATTTGGATGCAAGTAAATATAACCTACCAGCTGATCGTATCGTGACCCAAGATTTCTAAAATAAACCAGGACCTCATACTCATTTTCGGTTTCAAAATAACTGCCTTCAAAAGGCTTTGTTTCAAATTCTCCATTTCTCAAGTAGGCATATTGGTAATCATACCAACCTTGTTTTACAAGGAGAGAGGTTACATAAACCCCCATTTTCGGGTCCCATTCCATTTTTGACTCAGGGGCTTTTCCCCAATTGGTCAATGACCCCAGGAGGTAAACAGGATCTGATGTTTCTTCTTTAGCTAACCTGAAAGTCATTAGCATATATTCGCTTTCTATTTCTGGATTTCCACCCGGGCGATCCTTTGTTTCAATTATATATTGCCCATTCAAATCCAAATACTGAGAATATGCTGTCTCTGGTCTTGGTTTATTAATGTTTCCATCAGCAAATATCACATCTGTCTCCACTCTCATATTTGCGATATTTACTCCATTTGCCCTGATGAACCTCAAGTCAACGAAGCGAAATTCATTACCAGCATCAAATGTATTACTTCCATCAAATGACTCATACCTTACTATTTTTGAACTCTCATTCATAAAAGTTGGCTTAGCCAAAAATTTCGCATTGTCCCAACTTTGATTTTGGCGAATAAGCACTTTGATCTGTCCATCAGGATTAGTCACTTCTCCAGCAGAGTAGTTTACTACAACATTTATTTGCTGGGAAGTACTTCGATCAGCTGTCTGCGATGGCGGAACAATCGATGCTCCTACTCGAAAAGTCTCCTCATAAACCATAAAGCGTTTTGTCAAAATCACATCTGACTCATCCCGTTGCCTATAAACTTTTAAAATATAATTCCCTGATTTTAAAACGCTAGGAAGTTCAAATCGGTAATGAATGTAAGGGATTCGAGTATTGACAGAATATTCATAATCCTGAATATTGAACTCGTTGAAGGTGGGTGAAAAATCATTGTCCTTGAGCTGAGACTTCTGCCAATCAGCATCACAATGAATCAATTTGGCAGTATACAACTCTGGATCATAAGCCAAATCATCAAATAGCAAAACCAATGGCTTCCCAGATCTCAGTGGAACGACTGGCGCATCAATAGACGCATCAAAAGTCACTCCAGCAGGAAATAAACGGACTGACTGTATGTGATCCTTGTATACTTTATCCTCCAGTTGCTGCGCAAAAAGATGGAAAATAGCTGATATGCTTAGTAAAAAGCTGAAAAAAACAGATTTGGTCTTCATCCTGAAAAATAGGCAAAATGAAGACCATATCTAAAATTTACTAGGAAAGGACTTCCTGTAGATTGGAAATTTTGTCAACTAATTCTTCCCATTGCTCATTTGACGCTTTCAGCTTGGATTGAATTCCTTGGTAATTTTCCTGAACTTCCTGAGCTTCCTCTTCTCTTGAGTAAAGTTCTGGATCAGCCATTTTGCGCTCCAATCCTAACTTTTTCTCCTCCAGTTTTTCCACTTCTTTTTCTACCCTTACAAGCTCTTCCTCAAGTTTTCTAAGGTCTTTCTTAGCTTGCTGAACTTCAGGATTAATTACTGGAGCTTTGGCTTTAGGCTGTTCCTTTTTCTCTGGCTTTTGTACAGTTTGTACCGGAGCTACTACAGCTTGTTTTTCACGCCAAGCTTCATACTCCGCATAAGTACCCAAGTATTCCTTGATCTCATGATTCTCTATGTACCAAATCTTATTTGCCACACCTCTGATAAAGTGTCTGTCGTGAGAAACAGTCACAAAAGTACCCTCGTACTGCTGCAATGCCTGAATCAATATATTTACCGACTGGAAATCAAGGTGGTTGGTAGGCTCATCCAGAAGCAAAAAGTTAGATTCTGAGATCAATGTTTTGGCCAAAGCAACTCTGGATTTCTCTCCTCCAGATAATACTTTGATCTTTTTAAACACTTCTTCATTCGTAAACAAAAAACACCCCAAAACACCACGAAGCTCCATTTCAGATTTCGCACTGCCTGCCTGAGCCATTTCCTGCAAAATCTCATTATCTAAGGTCAGAGCCTCTAACTGATGCTGCGCAAAGAATGATTTATTGACATTATAGCCTTCAGTTCTTTCACCCTGTAGATTTTTTTCAGATCCATCGATGATTCTAAGCAAGGTTGACTTACCCTTTCCGTTTGCTCCGATCAGGGCAATTTTATCCCCTCTTTCGATACGCGCGGTGGTATTTTTCAGAATTATATTATCACCATAAGCCTTCGAGATGTTATCCAAAGTAATGACATCACGCCCAGACTGCTTTGTGAATTTGAATTTGAAATTCACTGAAACCTCATCACTCACTACCTCATGTACTCGATCCAATCTATCCAGCGCCTTGATTCTAGACTGGACCTGATTGGATTTCGTCGCTTTTGCACGGAATCTCTCAATAAACTTCTCAGTCTGCTTGATCATCTGCTGTTGATTCTCATAGGCATTCTGCTGGATTTCCATCCGCTCCACTTTCTCTTCTTTATAGAAGGAATAATTTCCGGAATATAATGTCAGTGTATTACTCGCCACTTCCACTGTGCTACTGATACAGTTATCTAAAAATGTCTGATCGTGGGAAACGACGATAACAGCGCCCTCGTAGTTCTTCATGTAATTCTCCACCCATTCGATGGAAGGAAGATCCAAGTGGTTAGTAGGCTCATCGAGCATCAGCAAGGAAGGTTTCTCCAACAAAAGCTTGGCAAGCATTACACGCATCCTCCAGCCACCGGAAAACGTTCGTAGCGGTTTATTCAAATCTGCAGACTTAAAACCAATTCCTTCAAGCACTTCTTCCGCTTTGGCTTTGATCGTATAGCCTTCATTCGCTTCGAATCTTTCCTGAAGAAATGCCAACCTATTGATCATCTCATCGGAATAATCCGTTTCCATCTTCTTCAAGATCTCATCTATCTCATCTTGAAGCGCCAAAGTTTCCTTGAAAGCCGCCAAGGCCACATTCAAAATACTATCGTCAGACTGGTAGGAAAGCAAATCTTGGTTCAAAAAACCAATGGTACAATCCTTTGCCTTTTGGACTTCTCCTGAACTCGGCTGATAGTCGCCGTTGATAATTTTCAAGAGCGTGGATTTACCAGTACCATTTTGACCTACAAGGCCAATTTTGTCCTTTGGCTTGATGTGCAAATTGGCGTTTTCATACAATGGACGCCCTCCGATGAAGTAAGAGAGATTGGAAATCGATAACATGGCGCAAAATTAACCATTAACCCGCTCATAACCTTTTCATTCCCAAACATTCTGAATGTTTCTTAACTTACTATATCAAAGAAACACCCAATTATGAAATACTTAACTAATTATTCAATCCTTCTTGGAATAGGAATTACCCTTCTAGCTTTTGGTTGTGAGCAAAACCAAAAAGCTGAAGCTCAAAGCTTTGAAACTCCGAATAGTGCGAACAAACGTGATATCAGCGAAGCAAAAGCAGATGTGAAACTTGACGAAATCATGTTGCCTGAGAATTTTAAAATTGATGTTTGGGCAGCTGATATTCCAAATGCCCGTGAGATGGCAATCTCTGAAGAAGGGGTTGTTTTCGTAGGCACCAGACAGGAAGGAAATGTTTATGCTGTAATTGACGAGAATGGCGACGGGAAAGCTGACACCAAATTTATCTTAGCAGAAGATCTCCAGATGCCTAACGGAGTTGCATATAAAGACGGTGACCTCTATGTGGCTGAAGTGAGTAGAATCATTCGGTTTAAAGACATCTTAAACAATCTTAATGATCCAAAATATGAAATTGTTTATGATGAATACCCTACAGAAACCCACCATGGATGGAAATTCATAGACTTTGGCCCAGACGGAATGCTCTACGTACCAGTCGGAGCACCATGTAATATTTGTGAATCTGAGGATGAAATTTTTGCATCGATAACTAGAATGGATGTCAACTCTGCAAATCCTACCCCAGAAGTATATATTCATGGCGTGAGAAATTCTGTTGGGTTTGATTGGGACCCGAAAACTGGAGACATGTGGTTTACCGACAACGGACGGGACATGATGGGTGATGATGTTCCTAATTGTGAATTAAACCATATAACTGAAGCTGGACAGCACTTCGGCTATCCTTACTGGCATGAAGGAACTGTGAAAGATCCTGAGTTTGGAGACAAAGGTGGTCCTGCCAGTGATTATGTTGCTCCAGCAGCCAAAATGGGTGCACACGTAGCACCTTTAGGGATGAGGTTCTACCAAGGAAGCATGTTCCCTTCGGAATACAAAAACAAAGTAATTATAGCTAAACATGGCTCCTGGAACAGAAGTAAGAAATCAGGCTATGTGCTTACTTCGTTAAATGTTGATGGTGCAACTGCATCTGGCGAGCAAGATTTCGCCACAGGATGGCTAGATGAGGAAGCTCAGGAAGCTTGGGGACGACCAGTTGATGTCCAAGAGTTGAAAGATGGAAGTCTGCTGATTTCCGACGATATGGCTGGAGTGATCTATCGGGTCACTTATTCGGCTAACTAACGCATAAAAAAGGGAAGCAATTGCTTCCCTTTTTTCAATCTAACAAACTTCTACATACAAGAATATTGGCGGTATTTTTTCAACGCTCTATTATTATTTCATAGGATATGATTACCCTAATAAGACTATCCTCAATCTTACCAGCATAGTAATGTATTCAGTATAAAACTTAGTAAAACGCAAATTTTTTCTAAAATTATGAAACTGAAGTTACACATGGCGCCGAAGGTGCCAAACCATTCATAACCCTGTACGCAAGTGCAGGGAGGTTGATAAAGTAGTAAACCATAGCCCTGAAAGGGCGGAACTTCAAAGTTTCGCCCTTTCAGGGCTGCAAAGGATATTAGTTTTATACCCCCGGCTTTGCCGAGGGTTTTGAATCGTTGCAATCCTTCGGATCTTTTTCGAGCTGTGAATTCAATTCATGATACATAGAAAGGCCATAAATTTGGCAACTGGTGAAAAAGCGGATTTACATAATTCCTAATTACTACAAGGAAATAGAATCTCAGCCCATGCACTTGATTTCAACTTCATAATTCACATAACTCTTCAGCGAAAAACTAAAGGTACTTCCTTTGCCGAGTTGGCTTTCGACCCAAATTTCACCTTCATGTTTTTGAATTATTTCCTGACAAAGGACCAAACCCAAACCAGTTCCTACCTCTCCCAAGGTCCCACGTTTTTGTTGAATGGATTTTGAAAAAAGCCTATTGAGCACTATTTCATCCATTCCTGTCCCATGGTCACGCACAGAAATGACCACATCTCCTTCTTTCTCCTGAACATGTATATCTATTATTCCATTTTGATTGGAAAACTTGATAGCGTTGGAAATTAAGTTTCTCATCACCGTCAATATCATATTCTGGTCAGCAGACACATAAATATTCTCTGAACAGAATTTATCCAGTCTGATTTTTTTATAGTCAGCCTGAGAAGAAACCATCGCACTGGCGGTCTCTATTAATTTACTCATCTGAATTACTTCAGCTTTGATTTCAAACAACTTAGTTTCTTTGATTGCCCAGTGCAACAGGTTTTCAAGTAAGTTATGCGTATTACGGGAGACATTTAAGAGGTATTGAATATTCTCCAGATGCTGTGAATTCCCAGAGTCTTCAAATTCATCCTCCAAAAGCTCCATGTAACCAATGATAGAAGTGAAAGGATTTCTCAGGTCATGGCCGATGATACTTAAGAGCTTGTCCTTTTCATTGATATGGTTTTTCAATTCTAGGTTAGCGTGTTTCAGCATAGTGGTCCGCTCTTTTACAGTGTTTTCTAGCTGCAAGTTTTGTGCTTTGATTGTACGGACTCTCCATTTATAAGCAAGTAGTAAGAGAAATATAACTAGCAGTGAAGACAAAATAATAAACCATTCTGTCTTCCAGAAAGGTGGAGTTATTACTAATACCAATGAAGCTCCAGCTTCATTCCATAGGCCATCATTGTTGGAAGATTTTACCCTAAATACATACGTACCTGGGTTAAGATTGGTATATGTAGCGTTGCGCTGCGCACCTACATAATTCCATTCTTCCTCAAATCCCTCCAATATATAAGCATATTGATTTTGCTCAGGAAGGGTGTAATTGAGGGCTATAAATTCAAAGGTGAGCACATTTTCTTTGTAAGTCAGTGTGATAGAATCGGTTTGAGAAATATGCTTTTGTAAAGGAGAATCGGCTTTTTTAAAATCTACTGATTGATTGAATAATCTAAAATCCGTAAAGTAAACCGGAGGCACATTTGGATTCGAGTTTAAGCGGTCGGGATGAAAAAGGTTAAAACCATTCATTCCTCCAAAAAGCAATTCACCAGTTCTAGTTTTAAGTACCGAATACCGAGAAAATTCATTTCCCTGCAAACCATCTTGCTTTTCAAATTTCGTAAATTCCAGATTGTTTGGATCAAATTTCACTATTCCCTTAATAGTACCGAGCCATAAATAACCACGATCATCTTCTACTATGGAGTTGATTTCATTCACTGGCAACCCATCCTTTTGCGTGAATGTGAGGAAATTATCTCCCGCGGGGTCATACTTCGACAGCCCTTTTTCAGTTGCTATCCATATATTCTTCTTTTGGTCTTCAAAGATCTGCCGAATATAATTGCTGGGAATACTATTTGGGTCTAAATCAGAAGGATTATAAACTTTGAATTTCCCTATTGCCTTGTCTTTTGATTGGATCACACTCAAGCCAGAATGCGATCCAATCCATAGGTTATTTTTACTATCCTCAAAAATCCGCAATATTTGATTCGAGGAAATACTTTCAGCATCATTCTCGTCCTTTTTAAAAAGTTTAAGCGCAGCAGTGCTTTTATTATACCGATACAGTCCTTCGTCGAATGCGGCTATCCATATGTAATTCTCATCAAAATGCACATCAAAAACATGCTGGATCGGATACGTGTCATTTTTTATCCAATCCTTAAAACTGGTAAATACACCATTCTCCTCATCCAGTAAAATATTAATCCCACCGGCCCAAGTACCTGCCCAAAGCCTTCCTGCCTCGTCCTCATTCAGACTGATCACAGCATCAGAGCTCATGGAGTTCGGATTTTGAGGATCGTTTGTAAAGGTTTTAAAATTACCTTTCGCTCTATCGAAGTAGTTTAAGCCACCTCCGTCTGTAGCTATCCAGATATTTCCACTTTTAGTCTCCAAAAAATCCCTAATAATATCATTATTAAGGCTTTCCGGATTTGATGAATTATTGTAATAATGGGTGAACTTGGAGGTATAAGGATCAGCTAAGTTTATACCAGATTGAGCTGTACCCACCCAGTACCTATCCTGCTTGTCCTGAAAAATATTCCAGATGGAATTATGAGTGAGACTGGTAGGATTTGTGGGGTCATGTAAATACCTGAAAAAACCATCCTTTTCTTTATTGTATAGATGGAGTCCGCCATTTTCGTTACAGGACCAAAGATTTCCTTTAGGATCTACGTAGAGCTTAAATATTGTATTATTGTTAAGGCTAAGCGGATTTCCAGGTTCATGAAGGTACCGCACAAAACTGACCTTATCATCTGACACTATCATTCTATTGAGCCCTTTACTCCGGGCTCCTGCCCAAAGATTCCCTTCATCATCAATGGCAACCGTTTTAATATTATTCGAACTGATCGAATGTGGATCGGTAGGATCATGCTGAAAATATATCATCTGCCCACCTGAAGTCTTTAGCTTAATAAGACCATTTTGCTGAGTTGCAAGCCATAACACATCATCATCTCCGGCAACCATTCCATTTATTGAACCAAGTTGGCCGTCTTTATAAGACAGAAACTGGTTCTTATTGGGATCAAAAAAAAACAAACCTGAAGCAATACTGGAAACCCATATTTTCCCACTACTGTCTTCTAAAATGCTGTGTACCAAGTTACCCTCCCCGGCATGAGCACTATCCTCGGAAATAAGCTTAAACCTAGTGAAATCATCCGATTCTCTATTGTAAATCGCTACTCCATCTCCAGTTCCTATCCACAATTGATTATCACTATCCTCGAAAATCGCCCCAATATACTTATTGTTGATACTAGTAGATTCTGAATCAGATACATAAACCTGAAAATCCAAGCCATTGTACTTGTGTAGTCCACTGTGAGTGCCAACCCAAATAAAACCGAGTTTATCCTGAAAGACAGCCGAAATCCTGTTATTAATAAGCCCATCGCTTATCCTTTGGAATTTTAGATCGGGCTTAACTTCCTTTATTTGGCTCTGGGCAGGAAGCCCAGTTAGTATTATTGCCACAAATGTGATCGTAAAAATAAAGCTCCACTTAATTACTTTGGGCAAACAAAAATAGATCTTGAAATTATCCATTTTAAATTCATTTCGGGTTTATCTGGGCAAATTATTAGGTTCAATGATATTTTTATTCGCTGAAAACCTAAAATCTGGCACAATCTATTGATAAATAGACTTGTAACCTACAGCCAAAAAAATGATGGCTACTTCAAAGAAAAATCAAAAAAATTATACTTTTTCTGGAAAAATTTTTACGGCATTTTAATCCTAACAATTTACTTATATTCATTTTTCATCAGGATCGACTAAAAGTCCAATAAAGAAAACACTTTCTTGTATATATCTGAAATAGAACAGACTATATTCTATCTAATAGTTTTATCAGTTAGATAATATAATTTGATTCTTTTTTAGAATTCTTGAATGATAAGATTTTAACTTTTTTAGCAAATAAAAATTCGCTTTTTCCCATAAAATATAAAATTCGTCCCTTTCGGGACTATAAATCAGCCAGAACTGCATTCCTAAAGATAGAACGAGTTACTTCAGCCAATCTGGCTTAGTGGTAACTACTTCGGCTTGTAGCTGATTTAGCAGATTGTACAAGCCGAAATAGGTTCGGTTGACATATAATCCATGTCTAGAACCTCTGGCCTGCCTTGATTTTTTGAACATCTTATCGTTTGAAATACGATCTCCCAAAGCAAATATTTTCTCAAAAAAACCGTCATCTGAAAAATCAAATTTATCAACATGGAAAGGCTTGCCTAACAGAGAAATCATTTCTCTAAAGACAGATTTAAAATAAAGCTGCTCTTCAGGACTGTCCTTTTCCGATATAAAATCCAAATCGAAGAAAACCTGATCAAGCTCACTATTGTTGATCAACAAATCCTTTTTGATTAGTGCAAAATAGCCTTGATAGAAATCCTCAGGTATGATTTTAACGCAACCAAAGTCTATAATTCCCAACTGATCATTTTCTTGAATAATAAAATTACCAGGGTGTGGATCTGCGTGAACTTGCTTTAGGTTATGTACCTGATGGTGATAAAACTCCCAAAGTGCCTGTCCGATTTGATTTCTAGATTCTTGACTTGGGTTGGTTGCCAGCCATTCTTTCATGTGCGCACCTTCGATCCAATCCATGGTGATGATCCGATCAGCACTTAATTCATCGTAATAAACAGGGAATTTTAAATTAGGAATATGGCTACATTCTCCGGAAATCTCTCTGGAGCGCATCACTTCCAACACATAATCTGTCTCTTCAATAAGCTTCTCCTCCACCTCTTCCATATAATGATCAAGTTCTTTCTCATTCATATTCAAAATCCGCAAAGCAAATGGCCTTACCAGTTTCAAATCTGAACTCACCGAATCTGCTATACCAGGGTACTGGATTTTTACAGCTAGCTTTTTATCTCCAAGCGTAGCTTGATGAACTTGCCCAATGGAAGCTGCATTTACAGCGGAACGGGTAAACGTATCAAAAACCTGATCTGGAGATTTGCTAAAATATTTCTGAAAAGTCTTTACCACCAAAGGGTAAGAGAGTGGCGGAGCAGAATACTGCGCCATGGTGAATTTATCCTGATAGGCCCGCGGCAAAAGATTCTTATCCATGGACATCATCTGTGCTACTTTCAGCGCAGAGCCTTTGAGCTGACTGAGCGAAGAGTAAATGTCAGTTGCATTATTCTGATGCAGTTCCTCCCTGTCCATGCTTGGATTCACCATTTTCTTAGCGTAATGCTTCACATAGTTGCCTCCTACTTTTGCTCCAGTAGAAATGAATTTGGCAGCACGCTGCACTTTTGAGACAGGGATTGCCTGTTGCTCATTTAAGTTTTCTGTCATGGCTTATTTAGACTGATACATGAATTTTGCAAAATCAAGAAATGAATCCAGTGCGCTTTTACCCATTAGGTCAAAAGCTAAATTCACTGATTTCTCAATTGCCGCATCGGTTTTTTCAAATCTTGGGGATCTATCATCCAGCCAATAGCGAAACACAAACCCGACTTGAATCCAGAGCGCTTCATCATATCGGTCTGAAATCACCGGCCGACTTGCGATTTCTTCGGTCTCCTTCCCTTCTAATATTATTTCACTTACGAAACCCTTGAACTTCTCCTTGAATTCGGAGGATTCTTTGGGTAAAGCCATAGCTGACTTTGCCTTATTCTCGTACATACTCAATAAATAAGACCTGTTTTTCTTCAAGACTTCAATCCAGGTAAACAGAAAGCTCAAAAACTTCTCACGAGCAGAATACTCTTCGAAAACACCTTGTTTTTCAATATCTGCGAGAGTTTCATCAAAAATATCCACCAAAATCGTTGACTTGATTGCATCAAAAGATGTGAAGTAAGTATAAAACTCCTCCTCCTTCATCTTCAAATCCTTTGCAAACTTGAAAACTGACTTGGGTAATTCACCATGCTCAAGCACATGGTTTTTAAATCCATCCAAAATCACCATTCTATAATCTTTTTTGGTTGTCTTCTTAACAGTGGTAGATTCCATAGTAATTCATATTTACTACTCAGTAACAGTCAAGAGGCACAACAGGTTTAGAAAAAGTGAAAAACATTTGGATGTTCATTGATTATGAACTTTAGATATAAGATAGGGTGAGCAAACAATCTTTGATAAAAATAAGAGCCATGCAGGACAAACTCAAGATTATTCATCGCTGCAAGATTCAATTTTGAGTTGAAACCTATAAACTTCCAGCTCTGAGCCTGAAACTTTAGGATAAAAGCCTCGACATTTATACTCTGAGCCTGAAACTTTAGGATAATAGCCTCAACATTTATACTCTGAGCCTGAATCTTCAGGATAATAGCCTCAACATTTATACTCTGAGCCTGAAACTTTAGGATAATAGCCTCAACATTTATACTCAAAGCCTGAAGCTTCAGGATAATAACCTCAATGTTTATACTCAGAAGCTGAATCTTAAGGATAATAGCCTGAACTTGTACCAATAGCCTAGGAATACCGAACTTGCAGTATTTTCAATCAGCTATTCAGCTATTCGAGACTTGTAATCTCACTGAATCTAAAAACAATACATCCAATTCGCAATCATAATGCATAGCGCTTATTCTCCACCTATAAAAAAAACCGAAGTGATTAGCTTCGGTTTGATACTCAATTCTATATACGGCTTTAGCCAGAGACTTTTTCTATCACTAAGTTGTGATTAGTATATATACAGATATCAGCGGCGATATTCAGGCTTTCTCTTACCATTTCTTCAGCGGTCATTTGCGGAGCAAACTGCTTCATCGCTCTAGCAGCTGACTGGGCATACATGCTTCCAGATCCGATGGTAGCTATTTCCATATCCGGTTCGATCACGTCGCCGTTTCCAGAAATAATCAAAATATCATCGGCGTCTGCCACAATCATCATGGCTTCCAGCTTAGAAAGCATCCGGTCCGTTCTCCACTCTTTAGCAAGCTCTACGGCTGAACGCTTCATATTATTTCCAAATGCTCCAAGCTTCTCTTCGAATTTCTCTAAAAGTGTAAAAGCATCAGCTGTGGATCCTGCAAATCCAGTAACAATTTTACCTCCCTGCAATATTCGCAATTTCTTTACGCTGCTTTTCGCTACGGTATTACCCAAAGTTGCCTGCCCATCGGCTCCTATTACAACTTCTCCGTTATGTCTAATTGCAACTACAGTTGTTGATTTAATTTTTGTCATGTCTGTGGTTATTGTGTGTTGGGTACTTACCAATAAACGTACAAAAAGCAAAAAGTCCTGAAATCAGGACTTTTTGGCAGTTTATAGTTTTCTTAAACCAGTATTCTAACTGGATCTTCGAGTAAGCTTTTCAATGTAATCAAGAAGGCAGCTCCAATAGAACCATCTACCACTCGGTGGTCGCAAGATAAAGTCACCTTCATCACGTTACCAACTTGCATCTGACCATCTTTCACGATGACAGTTTCTTTGATGCCTCCTACAGCTAGGATACATGCATCAGGTGGATTGATGATCGCTGTGAATTCATCCACTCCGAACATACCCAAGTTAGAAATGGTAAAGGTATTTCCTTCCCAATCCTTAGGTTGCAATTCTTTATTTTTTGCTCTTCCGCCAAGGCTTTTCGCCTGAGTAGAAATCTGAGAAAGTGAAAGACTGTCTGCAAACCGGATCACTGGAACCAGCAATCCCTCATCCACAGCCACTGCCATACCGATATGTATATGGTCATTATATCTGATCTTATCACCTAACCAGCTAGAGTTCACTTTAGGATGCTGACGCAAAGCTGCTGCTGTAGCTTTGATCACCATATCGTTAAAGGAAATCTTCACCGGAGCGATTTCATTCATGCTTTTTCTAGCTTCGATCGCTTTGTCCATGTTGATTTCCATGGTCACGTAGAAGTGAGGCGCGCCAAACTTGCTCTCTGCAAGTCTCTTAGCGATCACTTTTCTCATCTGAGAAACTTTCTCCTCTTTGAAGCTTTCTACACCAAGTCCTGGAGCAGCAGTACCAACAGCTTCACCTCCTTGAGGAGCAGCAGCAGGCACAAAGTTCTCTACATCTCTCTTCACGATTCTTCCACCGTCACCTGAACCACTGACTGTACGAATGTCTATACCTTTATCTTCAGCCATTTTCTTAGCTAAAGGTGAAGCTTTCAATCTATCGCCATCTGCAGTAGTGGCAGGAGCACTGCTTGTAGAAGATTCTGATTTAGCCTTTGGGGCTTCTTCCTTCTTCTCTTCTTTAGCTGGTTCAGATTTAGCTTCTGCAGGCGCTTCGGATGATTCAGCTTTTTGAGCTTTCAACAGGGTCTCGTAATCGGCACCTTTTTCACCGATCACAGCAATCACTCCATCCACAGCCACACTATCTCCAGCTTCCACTCCTATATATAGCAATGTTCCATCGTCGTAAGACTCAAGTTCCATCGTCGCTTTATCCGTTTCTACTTCTGCGATTATTTCACCGGATTTCACTTCATCTCCAACTTTCTTCAACCAAGATGCAATCGTGCCCTCTTGCATGGTATCAGACATCTTCGGCATGGTGATCACCATTGCATTGATATCTGAAGTATCAATTTTCTTAGCTGGAGCTTCGGATTTTTCAGAGCCAGCTTTTTTATCTTTCTCTTCTGACTCCTCCTCCTTTTCTTCTGTCTTAGGAGCTTCTTTTTTGTCTGATGTAGAATCTTCACCACCGTCAAGAAGGTGCTGGTAGTCCTCACCTTTCTCTCCGATCACAGCGATCACGCCATTCACAGGCACTGCATCTTTCTCTTTAACTCCAATATATAAAAGCACACCCTCGTCGTAGGATTCAAGCTCCATCGTTGCTTTGTCGGTCTCCACTTCAGCCAGGATATCACCCGGTTTCACTGAATCTCCAACTTTTTTCAACCATGCAGCAATCACACCTTCTTCCATGGTGTCGCTCATTTTAGGCATTCTTATTATTTCGGCCATAGGTTATTCCGCGCTAGTTCGTTTTTAAAGTGTCCAAAAATAGTTTTTATAATGGCTTTAATCAAATTTAAAACTAGTAATTTCCCCAAGCATTTCAGCCTTCAAACCCTATCTCCCTGATATGCCATTATTAGAAAACTCCACCTACACCAGACCCAAGTGGCTGTTTAGCGCACACTTAGAAACTATTTACCCATCACTTTTCAGGAAGGTTTTAGCCCCTAATCCAGTTAAAGAGAGAATTTTAACTTCTGACGGTGACTTTCTTGATTTGGATTGGTACCGCCAAAACAAGTCGAAATTAGTCATAATCAGTCATGGTCTGGAAGGCAATAGCACTAGAGCTTACATGCTTGGGATGGTTAATACTTTTCTGGGAAAAGGCTACGATGTGCTTACCTGGAATTTTCGAAGCTGTAGCGACGAGATGAATAAGCAGGTGATTTTCTATCACTCTGGTGCCACGTATGACCTGGATCTGGTAGTAAAACATGGCTATGATTCTTATGAAGAAATTAACCTAGTTGGATTTAGTTTAGGTGGAAACCTGACGCTGAAATATCTGGGAGAAAAAGGAAATAGCCTTCCTAAAATTCATCGAGGTGTAGCCATTTCTGTACCGCTGCATTTAGGAAGTTCTTCCAGAAAAATCTCTGAAACAGAAAACACCTTATACTCCAAGCGCTTTTTGCGAAGCTTGAAAAAGAAAGTAATAGAAAAATCCGCAGCTCACCCGGGTCAAATCCCAGTAGAAACCCTAAGAAATATTAAAACTTTGGCTGATTTTGATGATTTTTTTACCGGACCACTTCACGGCTTTGCAGATGCCGAAGAATACTACGAAGTCAATTCCTCTTTGTATTTTCTAGATCAGATAAAAGTCCCAACATTGGTCTTAAACGCATTAAATGACCCTTTTCTAAGTGAAAAATGCTTCCCGACAAATCTCGCTAAATCGCTTGATCAGGTCCATTTCGAATTCCCAAAACATGGAGGTCATGTGGGGTTTTCTCCTGAAAACTCATCAAAACCTTATTATTCGGAACGACGGGCAGTTGAATTTATAAGCGCTGTTATCTAACTTCCTGCCAATTACAGCAATATAAAATTATGTGTGGACGATATTCCCTAAGCAAAAGCAAAGAAGAACTTGAAGAGAGATTTAAAGCAGAAATGCTGACTGATCTAAAACCAAGATATAACATCGCTCCAACTCAATTAGTCCCTGTAATTACCTCCCAGAGCCCGAAAGGATTTTCCTATTTCTATTGGGGAATCACGCCGGAATTTGGCAAAAACAGACCTGTGGCGCAGAAGCTCATCAATGCCAAAGCTGAAACGGTAAATGAAAAAATTTCTTTCAAAACAGCCTTCAGACAACGCAGATGCATTATTCCAGCAGATGGCTTTTACGAATGGAAGCGACTTGGGAAGAAAACCTCCGTTCCATACAGATTTACTTTACGCGAAGACGAGCTATTTTCTTTTGCAGGAATCTGGGAGGAATATGAGTCAGCGAATGGAGAAACTCAGCATACTTTTTTGATCCTGACCACCTCTCCTAATTCTGTAGTCTCTGAAATTCATGATAGAATGCCTGTCATCTTAGATAGAGATGCCGAAAAAAAATGGCTGGATAGTTACGCTGCTGAAGAAGAGCTTTTGACCATGTTAAAACCTTATTCTGCTGATTCTATGTTGGGCTTTACAGTTTCACCCTTAGTGAATTCCGTTCAAAATGATAGTCCAGCTGTCATCCGTAAGACCTCCCCTATGGATCAGCATGGAAATTATACGCTGTTTGGTTAATTCTACCGCTAATCCTTCTCGCCTTTGCTAGAGTAAATTGATCTCGCGATATTGTCATTCAATTTTATGAATAACCCAAATTGACATGCAAAAATCGAGGATTTTAGGAGTCGGCCACTATGTACCAAAGCGAAGTGTGACCAATCATGAACTTTCTGAGATGATGAACACGAATAATGAGTGGATCGTCGAACGAACGGGGATAGAATCTCGCCACTGGTTTACTCCAGGGGTAGACACAGTCACTAGCATGTCAAAAGAGGCCTCAATAATGGCCATGGACAGAGCTGGAGTTCAGGCTTCTGAGATTGATTTTATTGTTTTTGCCACCATCACTCCTGATTATTTCATTCCTGGAAATGGAGTCTTACTCCAGCGTGAATTAGGACTAGGAACTATAGGAGCTCTAGATATCCGAAACGCCTGTTCTGGATTCATCTATGCACTTTCCATTGCTGACCAGTTCATCAAAACTGGGATGTACAAAAAAATCCTGGTTGTCGGTGCTGAGATCCAATCTTCCGCTTTGGACAAAAGTGACGAAGGTCGCTCTAGTTCAGTCATTTTCGCGGATGGAGCCGGTGCTGCAGTCCTTGGTGCTGCAGAATCTGACCAACCGGGAATTCTAAGTACACACTTACATTCCCAAGGGGAGCATGCAGAGGAATTATATTGCAAAGATCCTGGAAGTAGTCGAGAGGTCAGGATATCTCCGGAACTGATCGAATCTGGAAGTTTTTTTCTCAAAATGAATGGAAATGCTGTTTTCAAGCATGCTGTAGTGAGATTCATGGAAGTGATCAAAGAAGCCCTTGATGCAAATCAGCTGGATCAATCCGCAATTGATTTACTCGTTCCACATCAAGCCAATCTTCGGATCAGCCAATACATTCAAAAGCAGCTGGGTCTGCCTGACGAAAAGGTTTTCAACAACATCATGGATAAAGGAAATACTACGGCAGCCACTATCCCTATTGCGCTTAGCGAAGCATGGGAACAGGGCAAAATCAAGGAAGGAGATTTGATTTGTCTTGCCGCCTTTGGGTCTGGATTCACTTGGGCTTCGGCATTACTCCAATGGTAAATGGCGGAAAATCCGAATGAAATAGACTTGCAACTTTGGCTTGACCGAGAGGTAATCCCACGCCAAAATAGGTTAAAAGCTAAATTCTGGAATATCCTCTCTGATATAGGTAACGCAATAGACTCAGAAGACCTGGTCAAAATTCATTCTAGCAGTCGCGGTGTCAAACTATCCAAAGGAAATAACCTACTAGGATTCCCTTACCACGTTTTGGATTTAATTAGAGATTTTGATCAAGATAACGGGCTAAACATTCGCCTGCTAAACTGGTTTGGACATGGTATTTTCCTATTTATATTGATAGGTAATAAACACCCAAAAGCGCCTTTAAATCAACTGAAAAGTGAGAATTGGCTGTTTGACTTATCAGAAACACCATGGGATTATCCAGAAATCCTTTTGAATTTTGCAGCGACTAATACGCCTACGGAAAATGAAATAGCAAATTCATCGTTTTATCAATGGCACAAACCAATTCCTATTAAGTCTGCCTCAGAAATTAAGACCAGAATTTTGGATGAACTAAAAAATCTGAATTACTTACTCTTGGAAAAAATGGGATAAAGCTGGAATTAACTTATTTTTAAACAGGAATGAAGATCCTTCGTAAACTATTCAGATTATCCTTTTGAAAGATTTCAACTAACCCATGGAATCTAGACGAAATAAAAACCATATGAAATCGAGCATAATACAAGCTTCACCTAAAAAGCAGATTATCAACCTTGCGAGATTCCATAGCCTGCCCCGACTAGTCGGGGTGGCCTTAAAAAAAAATACAAACACATGAAATACATCCTAATCGCAATAATCCTTTTCAGCACGCCAGTATTGGCCCAAGAAAGCTCTATGGTCCGGCAATATAATTCTGACTCTACGCTGATGGCTACAGGTATTGTTACTAATTCATTGCGAGAAGGATTATGGAAATATTATAATCCTAAAACAAATGTCTTACTCACTGAAGGAACCTTTAAAAATGGGGTCAGAGAAGGTAGTTGGACCAGTTTTTACCCAGATGGTAAAAGAAAAGTAGTAGCAGAATATAAAGACGGGATACTTTTTGGGCCTTCTAAACTTTATGATGCAGATGGAGCATTAAAGAAAGAGATGATTTTTCAGGACTCAGTTATTGTGGGTAAGTATATAGAATATTTCGGCAAAACTGGAGTGCCAGATTACATAGATGCAACTCAAATATCACTAGAAGGCCAATATATAAACAGCAAAAAAACTGGTCAGTGGGTACAATATTATGACTTTGGTGAGGTAGCTACCAGAGAATTCTATGTAAATGGAGTGAAAGAAGGACCATTTTTAGAGTATGACCCAGAAGGTGTCCTAGTCACCGAGGCTTTATATAAGCAAGGGGAATTAGATGGAACATTTAAGAGATTTACTTACCCAAATCTGATAGTTGAGGAAGGCAATTATAATAATGGTAAGAAAGTAGGGGAATGGGTTCGATATTTCCCAGGAACCAAAACCAAAGAATCAGAAGAGTATTATGACGAAAATGGCAATCGCGTTGGGACTTGGAAATATTATTATGAAAACCAACGACTTGCGAGAATTGAGAAATATGAAAATGGAATTGCTGTAGGAACGTGGGAAGAGTATTTTCCTAACAAATCAATAGCAAAACGTAAAACCTACGAACTCGGAGTTCCCGTCGGTGAATACGTAGAATATCACAGTTCAGGACAAGTTTCAGTTTCAGGGCAATACGCTAACGGCATGAAGACGGGTGTTTGGAAGAATTATTTCCCAGATGGAGAGATTTACTCTATAGGAGAATATCGAAATGACTTAAAAACAGGTCTTTGGAAATATTTCAATAAGATTGGAATTCTTGTTGGAGAGGGAGAATATAGTTTAGGACTGGAAGATGGGCAGTGGGTGTATTATTACGATGGTGGGCAACTTAAATCTGTAGGTAGTTACAATATTGGCTTTGAAGATGGTATTTGGGGTCTATTTTATGACAATAAACAACTTACTCAAGAAGAATTTTGGGACAATGGTCGCCTGATGAATGTAAGTGACTATAATACGTATGAGGGGAGCTCGACCCTTGACAAAGGCACGCTGAAAGACGGCAACGGCACCAGGATTACCTACTATGTAACTGGCAAGAAAGAATCCGAAGGAAATTATGTTTTAGGTAAGGCGGACGGAACTTGGGTTTTCTACCATGAAAATGGCAGGAAAGCTTCCGAAGGTCAAATGAAAGATGGTAGAAAGGAAGGACCATGGAGGTACTATAATCCTGCTGGACGCTTAGAAGATTTAATTAACTACAAAAACGATGAGATTCAGGAAGAGCCATTAAACAGTTTGCTCAATTTCAACTAATGGAAAACATTGTTGAAAATTCAGAGTTTCTATACTAAAACTCATCATGTTTGGATTATTTAATAAGAAATCAGAGAAAGAAAAACTACAGGAAGCTTATTCTAAAAAACTTGCTGAGGTGCACAAAGCATCACAAGTAAATAGAAAGGAAGCTGATCGCTTGGCTGCAGAAGCTGAAGAAATAGCAAAAAAAATAGATTCCCTATAGAAAGCTATTCATAAAACACTGACTACTTATAAAATACAATAGTTTAAAGTTCAGGCATTTAGAAAAAAGATCAATCATTCTATAGGCTAGTCCTGTAGGATTATTAATGACTAGAAGTTTATCTCAGGGTGACTGAGCAACAGACGGAAACTTTAAAGCTTTTTAAGCTCGGACTAAAATCCGAGCTTTTTTATTTTCTAGCATAATCATCTTCCACTCTCACAATATCCTCTTCACTTGACGGGGTTTGAGGATCTGTATGCATCCAAATTTCTGCAACTATCCCCCATGAATCCAATCCAACCAATCGATGCCTTTCGCCTTGTGCTAGGAAAATAGTCTCTCCAAGATCCATTTTCTCCAGTTTGCCAAGTTCATCTGTTGGACTCCTTACTATACCGGCCTCTCCATCAATAAGCTTCCAGATTTCAGCTCTACGATGATGGTACTGCCATGAAAGCCGAGCTCCAGGAGCTACCAATAGCAATTTCGGACTTAGTTTCTGTGTTAATTGAAGTTCAGAAAATTCAACGTCTTCGAAAAACATTGCTGCAAATTCTCGAATTTGTTTTTCATCCAATGCAAAAAAACCGCCCCAAGGCCTTTTATCATCTTTAACTCCAATTCTGAAACCTTTTACCTCCAAAAAGTCCTCTACTTTTTGAAATACCTCATTTTCATTTAGTTGGCTATTCTTATCAAGTAAATCCATATCTGTTTTAAAAATGTGAAGGTCAAAAATAATTAATTCAGAGAGAAAACGCATTCCTTAAAAAAAATATCACATTTCGAATCTTTTGCAAAAAAACCATAACCAAACCACCTAGAATTGGGCGATATCACGACTTACAATCTACCGTTAACTTATTTTTTTAAAAAAGTACTTTTTTGAAACTAGAAAATTGCCGTAATTCAGGCATAACTTACACCTATGCACCTAATAAATCCGCAAGAGATAATCCAGAAAATGGAAGGAGTGGTAGAAATAAAAAGCTACCTAAACAAAATTAAGATTATTAAAAACCTGTATACAAAGGGTGCAAATACAGCCAGCGAAATATGTGCTGAAGTCGGAATCTCCCTGCCTACTGTCAATTCACTGCTTGGTGATTTGATTACCAGTGGAGAAGTTATCAAACAGGGACGCGCGGAATCACAAGGTGGACGTAAACCAGACTTATATAGATTGGCTCCTGATGCCTTCTATGTACTTTCTGTCGATCTATCAAAGTTCAACATGAATCTTGCGCTTTACTCCTGCAATCAAACCCTCACTACCACGAAAGAAAGTCATAGAATAAGCTTAGACAACGAAAAGGAAACATTTGATCGCATATGTACTTTTATAGAAGCATACCTCGAAAAGACAGGTATTCCAGCTCATAAAGTTATTGCAATGGGTTTTTCTATGCCAGGCTTAACAGATTCGGTTGGTGGTGTGAACTATACGTATTTAAGGTTTGGGAATAAAACCCTATTAGAAAACCTTGAATCTAGATTTTCTAAGAAAATATTTCTTGAGAATGATGCCCGAGCAATGACGCTAGCAGAATATAAATTTGCAACAGATCGAAGTCATAAGAATGTTCTTGGCCTTTTTATAGGCTGGGGAATCGGACTGGGAATCATCATTGACGGAAAATTATATCAAGGAGCATCAGGTTTCGCTGGAGAATTTAGCCATTCTCCGATCTTTGAATCTAGAGATGTCACCTGCATATGTGGCAAAAAAGGTTGCTTGGAGGCAGTAGCCTCAGGTACAGCTATTGTGAAAATGGCTGAAGAAGCTATCAAGCTGGACAAAGACAGTATACTGGCCAGAATGGCTAGAAATCACGAAGGTGATATCATGCCAAATCTTGTGGTAGATGCAGCCTTGTCAGGTGATCAAAGAGCAATTACCATCCTTTCCGAAGCAGGTTTGGACTTAGGCAGAGGCATTTCCATGCTTATTCAAGTTCTAAACCCCGAATTAATAATAATAGGTGGATCAGTTGCAGAAGCAAATCAATATTTAATTACTCCAATTCAACAGGCTTTAAATATTTACAGTATGGCTAAGTCACGTGAAAAGTCTAAGATCGCCCTATATCAACTAGGGGAAGATGTTGGTCTTTTAGGTGGAGTCGCCGTTGTAAACGAAAAACTATTCGAAGATGTAATCAATTGATTGGAGCTTAACTTCGAAGTTGTAAACGCGCATGAATTTCCTTCATAAATCTAAGACAGTCTTATTACTGACTTTAGGGTCTTTCATATTTCTTAAACCAGTCGTCCTTCTTCAAGCTCAATCTTCTTCCCCCAATTTTGAAAAGATCTCCAATAAAAAATCTGGGATTACTTTCAAAAACGAGCTGAAAGAGGATGAAAAGAACAATATTCTGCGCTACGAATACTTCTACAATGGCGGTGGAGTAGCTGTAGGGGACTTGGATAATGATGGCTTGGAAGACCTATTTTTCACAGCAAATATGAGTTCCAATAAGGTTTACCGTAATCTGGGTAATTGGAAATTTGACGACAAAACCAAATCAGCTGGAGTGGGTGGAAAGGATGTTTGGACTACTGGAGTCAGTATGGCAGATGTCAACGGAGATGGCCTATTGGACATTTATGTCTGCTATTCTGGCAAGGGAAATCCAGATTCTAGAGGAAATGAACTCTGGATCAATCAAGGCAATTTTACTTTTTCGGACGAAGCAGAGGCTTATGGACTTGCAGATCCTTCAAATAGCACTCAAGCCTTATTTTTTGATTTTGACCGGGACGGTGATCTCGATATGTATTTATTGAATCACCACATTGAAGCTATTAATGAACTTGAATTTAGTGAGGTTAAAACTGTTAGACACCCTTATGCAGGGGATAAGCTTTTTAGAAATGACAATGGTAAATTCATAGATGTAAGTGAACAGGCAGGTATTCAGGGCTCTGCTTTAGGTTTTGGATTGGGCGTAGTTTCCTCAGACATCAATCAAGATGGCTGGCCTGATATCCTGATTACTAATGACTACATAGAGCCGGATTATCTTTATATCAATAATGGTGATGGTACATTTACCGACCGAATGAAGGAGTACTTCCAGCATATATCGCACTTTTCTATGGGGGCTGACATTTCGGATATCAATAATGATGGGAGACCGGATATCTATACCTTAGATATGCTTCCAAAGGACAATGAGCGCCAAAAACTACTTTATGGACCAGAAAACTACGAGCAATATGCCTTGATGATAAAGGAAGGCTTTTACCATCAAAGTATGCGAAACATGCTCCAACTGAGTCAAGGCGATGGATTATTTGCCGAGGTGGGTCAACTTGCGAAAATTTCAAACAGTGATTGGAGTTGGTCAGCTTTGTTTTTTGATGCAACAAACAATGGTAAAAAGGACCTTTTTATAACCAATGGCTACTACCGAGACTATACCAATCGAGACTTTCTGAAGTACAAAGGAGATTACTATTTCAAGCAGGCAATTGCCAATGAGAAAGCAGATACGCTACACCTGGTCACCACGATGACCTCCACTCCTATTCATAATTACATTTTTGAAAATACCGGAGAACTAAATTTCGTTGATAGATCAATGGAATGGGGATTCGAAGAAAAGGGCTTTTCGAGTGGAGCAGTTTATGCAGACCTGGACAATGATGGTGACCTCGATTTGGTAGTCAATAACTTAAATGAGCAAGCTTCTGTTTATGAGAATGTTAGTCCTTCGAAAAATTGGTTACAAATTTCTTTAAAAGACAACTCTTTAAACTCGTTTGCTTTAGGAGCAAAAGCTGAACTATACACAGGTGATGAAAATCAAACTTTAGAAGAACAACCCGTCAGAGGGTTTCAATCTTCAGTCAGCCCTAGACTTCAATTTGGGTTAGGCGAACTCTCAACCATTCCTTCTATCCAAATTATCTGGCCTGATGGCACTCAACAATTCCTTGAAAATATACCATCCAATCAGCATCTAACCATTGAAAAAGAAAGTTCTCAAGGAGCACAAGCCTCCACAAAACCTTCTCCTGTCCTGGATAAAAGCAACTTTGCACCAGAATACACCCCTGAGCCAAATCAATACAATGACTTCAAGCGTCAGCCGCTGATGCTCACTATGCCGAGCTACATCAGTCCAATTTTATCCCAAGGAGACGTGAATGGAGACGGCAATCCTGAGCTATTTATTGGCGGATCAAAAGGACAACCTGGCAAAATGATTTCCTATGAAAATGGTACTTGGAAGGACTATACCGGCTTCAGATCTTCTAATGAATTTACCGATGCTGTCGCAATTTTTGAGGATTTTAATGGAGATGGAAAGCAAGACCTATTCATAGCCAGTGGCGGATATCATGACTATTTAGGTTCGGATGAAGCCCTTCAGGATAGACTTTATTTGAATGATGGACTGGGTAATTTGACTAGACAATCTTCATATCCAGCTTATACATTTAGCACAGGAACTGCCCAGGCTTTTGATGCAAATGGAGATGGAAACTTGGATCTATTTGTGGGCGCTAGACTTATCCCTGGCCGATATCCAATTATCCCCGCAAGTAAATTGCTCATCAATGATGGTCAAGGAAATTTCACCGATCAGACTCTTGAATATTTACCTAATGAAGGAAAGATAGGATTAATCACCTCCTCAGAGTTATTTGATTTGAATTCGGATGGCAAAATGGATCTGATTCTTGCTGGAGAATATATGCCGATCACCGTTTTACTAAATACTGGGCTAAGATTCGAAAACCAAACCTCAACTTATTTCAATTCAGATCTTTCAGGCTGGTGGAACACACTATCCAAAGCAGATATTGACAATGATGGAGACATGGATTTGATCGCTGGGAATTTTGGTTTAAACTCACAATTTGAAGCGAATGAAAATAAAAAGCTTCGATTGTATGCCGCTGATTTCGATCAAAATGGATCAATCGATCCTATTCTGGAGTGCTTCGTGGGAGACAAAATGTATCCATATCCAAGTCGTGATGAACTGCTAGATCAAATGGCAAGTATGAGAAGTCGGTTCACGGATTACGCTTCCTACTCCAAAGCGACAATGACTGATCTTTTTACCATGAAGGAGTTAGAAAGCTCCCAAATTCTGGAAGCAAACACCTTAGAATCAGTAATTTTAGAAAACACAGGTAATGGATTCAAGGTCAAATCATTACCTAGAATTGCACAATCATTTCCTGTCTTTAGCATTCTACCTATAGACTTGAATCAGGATGGAAATATGGATTTGATTTTAGGAGGTAATCAATCTTATACTCGCATACGCATTGGATTAATGGATGCTGGGCTAGGTTTAGTACTAATTGGTGATGGCAAAGGAAACTTCTCCCCATTAAGTCCTGCCGAATCTGGCTTAGCCATAAAAGGAGATATAAAATCTATTTTGCCATTCAAAACGTCCAAAGAAACGCAACTTCTTTTTGGAATCAATCAGGAACCTTTGGTAAGCTATAAAATCAGATGAGTCGATATTTAAAAAAATCCTTTAGCCTGATCATACTCATTTGCTTGGTGATAAGTAATTCACTGGGGAAGCCAAAGGATATCAACTGGCCGAGAATGTACACTCAAGAACTCTTTCACATCACCGAAGTGATGGTGACTGATGTGGCGAGCCCTCCTGTAGCAGCCAGAATTTATGCCTATTCCAACCTCGCTGCATACCTGATTTCAAAGGAATCCGGTAAAAGGTTTGAAAACCAGAATATTTTAGATCAAACTTACTTAGCAGATTATGATTGGGGAATTACCGATCCGGAAATTAGTTCTCCAGAGTTTGCAGCTATCTACGCGCTGCTGAAAGTCGGTGAATCCATTATGCCTTCTGGGTATCTGTTGAAAGAAAAACAGGAAGAGTGGGTTGAAACTGCATTAAAAGCAAAAATCATCAATAAGAAGTCGCTTCAAGCACATATTGATTACGCATCCTCAGTTGCAAAAAAAGTAATGGATGTAGCTAAAAAAGATGGATACCTACAACTTTCTACGCTGACTAGATACACTCCTCAAGAGGGAGAAGGTTTTTGGTACCCAACTCCGCCTGCCTACATCGCTGCGGTAGAACCAGAATGGGAAACAATTAAACCCTTTTTCATTCAAAATCTGGAAGAGTTTAAACCCGCTCCTATGGCTCCATTCGACATGAATGAGGGTAGCTCTTTCCACACTCAACTGATGGAGGTCTATACCGTCACCAAAGAACTTGACGAAGAAAGAAAACTGATTGCCAACTTTTGGGATTGCAATCCATTCAAAGTTCAATTTTCAGGACATATGGCCATTGGCGTAAAAAAAATATCTCCAGGTGGACATTGGATCGGTATTACGGGTATTGCTGCGCAAAAAGCTGAGCTATCATTTGCAGAGACAGCATATGTGCATGCACTAGTCGGGATGACTCTCCATGATGCGTTTATTTCCTGTTGGAAAGCCAAATACGACACCGATAGAATTCGACCTGAAACTGTAATCAATCAAAAACTAGATCAACGCTGGAGACCACTTTTGCAGACACCTCCATTTCCAGAATATACCTCGGGACACTCCGTCATCAGTAGGGCATCGGCTGTAGTTTTAACCGGATATTTCGGAGATAATTTTGATTTTATAGACAGCTCGGAAACCTACTTTGGCTTACCGGAAAGGCCTTTTCCATCCTTTCTTTATGCTTCAGAGGAAGCCGCTATTTCCAGACTTTATGGTGGAATTCATTTTCGAGATGCCATAGAAGAGGGCGTTAAGCAAGGTGAAAAAATCGGAGAAATGATATGGGAAAAAGTAGGTAGACAACCTTAAAACCAAGTTAACACATTAACCTTAAAGCGATAGAATAGATTACGACTATCAGCCTAATCTGCAGCTCTAATTTTCAAAATATCCTTTCCAATCAATTTCATTGGAAAAAGGATCCAATATCTCATCTAACAATACGGACACTTGCTCTCTGTTCAGCTTCACCTCTGTAGTAAATTCACCTCCTAATTCTCTCCTTTTCCAAGCTTGAGCTATTTCCACAAGAGGCGTATTTGGCTTAATCATTTCTAGAAAAATTTGAAATCTCTGCCCCGTCAAATAATCCCCTGAAGCACCCCAATGGTCTTTCAGGCTAGGATAAAGTGGTCTTAATCCATCGACCAGTTCATATTCTGTAACCAAGCGACCTGGATAAAACCAGGTTTGATTTGCCCAGAGATATGGAACTCCCTCCCCTTTCAATATTCCAGTTAGGCCGATTTTCTGCATTGCTTTAAAGTTTTCATCGCCTGGGTTCATATCGATAAATGGCATGAGGTAAGCATTCTGAGAGAGCAAAACAGACTGCACCTCTCTTATAGAAACTTCATCAAGATTTAGCTTTTCTTTAATGGAAACCGACGCCAGTACTCCCGCAGCCTGGCCAATACCCAAAACCACCGGCTGAAGCCTTGTAGCACCATTTACAATATTTGAAACCGAGATACTCTTTTCTGCAAGGATCAAAGCAGGATAATCCTTTGGAATCAAAGCACCCAAAGGGACATTGTAAGAAGGGACGCGAATCTTGATAAAGTCGATTGCCGGAGCTTCAGGATTTTTTTTGTGATGGTGATCTATGGTGTAATCACCGACCACAACTCCAGTTCGATACAAAGGATTCGGAGCTTCATAAGGAGTTCTTACATAAGGCAGGGTGAAATCTACTAACCCATAATATCTCCTGGATTCTCTGTGATACGGAATCATGGGCAGATCATCTTCCGTAGGATATTCATCTTCAGCTATCCCCAAATGCGCATATCCGAGCTCATGTTGTATATAATACGTAAACCTGAGTGTTGCCTGTTTTGCAGCCTCCAAAGCAACTTTGCGATCCTCTGGGTTCATCTCAATACTATTCAAATAATAATCATTGCCACAGTTGGGCCAATTGATCATGTATTTCCCATTAGGAAGCTTCCCGTAATTCAGCATTTTATCACAGTCCGAAGTCGCTGCCAAATCGGTAGTCGGATCTGAGTGAGCACAGGCACAGGCAAATTCTGCTGAATCATAATTGGCAGGTTTCGGGATTGTCTTATCAGTCCCTATTCCATAATCTTGGAGAGTTACAACATAAGTGAGGTCCTGGATTATATCATTACTTTCTACAGGCGCAAAGCTCTCTCCAATTTCATCGCGTGCATCCATCCCAAGTCGATAAGATAATCCTTGAGATGCAGCCACATCTCCTAGTTCTGTTGCGTCAATTAACATAGGCGCCTCCACAGTGATCAGCTTTCCTTTATGCAGAAAGCTCACAGTCCAGACATTATTGGAATAATCAGCAGTTTTCCATTCACTTTCGAAGGATACAGTTAAAGCATCAACTGATTTTGCCACATCCTGAAGAATCTTATTCGCGACGCTTGGTTCAAAAAGTGTGTTGCTCACCCAGCCCGTGGAGAGCTTTTCTGCCCCCCCATAGTGATCCTCCAATTTTGCTTTGAACTCACCCCAAATCCCTGATGGCAAGCGATGATTCCCATCAATTGCAGACACTCCTGCAGAAGTTAGCATTCCTCCTAGCCAAACTGTCTGCTCGATAATCAATGTTTTAGTCCCTAATCTTCCAGCTGAAATACCAGCCGAAGTCCCACTAGCGCCTCCTCCAATAATGATTAAATCATACTTTTCCTGTGCAAAAGCAGGTGTGACAAACCATAGGGAGAGCCAAATAAAAATTGTGTTGAATCTAATTTTACTCATTTTATTTTGGTGATTAGATAAAGGTTAAGCAAGCACCAATCAATGCAGACCTTTCGCCTAAAATTGATCTATTTATTAGTACAGGATAGCCCATTGTCTCTAGATATGAACTAGTGGTAGGTAAATAATGATCTCCAGCCAAGCTAATTTTTCCTCCTAACACTACTCCCTCAGAATGCAAGCGAATCAAATATGGAAATAAAAATTCCCCCAAAGCTCTGCCAAATGTCTCAAAAATCTGCTTGGAAATAGCGGAGTCAAAACGCTCATCAAGAAGATCTTTCACTCCAGAAACTTGTAATCCAAAGTGTTCAAAACTATAGTTCACAAACCATGCAGTCCCCAAATAATCCTCTGCTATTCCATCCCGGAAGGGTGCCGTCCAGAGCTTTGCATCTTTCACGACATCATGAACTTTGATTGCGGAACCTAACCCTGTCCCCAACGTGATCCCCATAGAATTTTGAAATTCTTTGCCTGCACCAGCATAGCTTTCACCAGCTAAAAATGCCTCAGCATCATTAGTAAATTCTATCTGACTAGGCGAAATCTCGAGACTATCGGCTAGCAAATCCTTGACAGATAACTGATATAAGGAAGCCATTTTTCCTTGATCCTTGATCAAAGAAATACCTTTTTCATAGTCAAATGGACCTGGCATAGCAATGCCAACTTTGATGTCTTTAGAATTATTAGAAGCAAGTAATATTACTTTTGACCAAACCCTAATAATTGAATCCTGGTCCCCGAATGTATTCACGTGAGCTTCTTGAAAATTATGAAAAACCACCTTTCCATCTCTTAAATCCACATGAGCTGCTGAGATGTGTGAACCGCCAATATCTACTCCGATAAGTTTCATCTCAGATATAAGAACATTAATACGTTTATAATTCAAATTTAGACATAAAGAAAGAGGCTTCGAAACTAATCGAAACCTCTTTCAAAAATCAAAATTATTAAAGGATATTACTTATCCCACCATACTGAATTAATCCAAGTATCGCCTCCCATGTTAGAGATAGCATTTGCTAAACTTTCAGGGTTAGTAGTACTTTCCGATGCTGGATATACTTGTCTCCTAGGAATTTGACCTGAAGAGAAATTGCCGGTATAATTCACAGCATTCAACTCAGGATAGCCAGATCTTTTCCAGTTATTCCATGACTCTACGAAATTTGCAAGGACACCAGTAGTAGCCCAGATTTGTTCGTTAATCATTTTTAAGGAAGCAGCAGCACTGCTTGTATCCAACGGATTTGCAGTAGCAAAAGCAAGAGCGTCAGCTGGCGCAACAGATCTTCCACCGAATTTACCAATAGTAGTCATTGCTCCTTGCAATCCAGCAGTATAGTATGAAGATGCTGTTCCCGGAACAGAGAAGCCTCTTACAGCCGCATCAGCTAATAAAAACTGAATTTCAGCGTAGGTGAGAATAAATACAGGAGCGTTTCTATCTCTGTAAATTGCTGTAGGCCTAGAATATGCTCCTATTGGCGCAACGTCTCCACCAGTCCCAGTTGGTCCAGGATACTTAGCATAGTTAGTAATGTCCTCTGCTCCGCCTTTCAAATCAAAGCCATTTGGCAAACCAATTTGAACACTAGGATCACTATTTCCAACTACGTTTCCATTACGGTTAGCAGCGAGTCCAGCAGGTGGTACTTCAGCTATAATTGATAAACGTGGATCATCATTAGACTTCAAGAAGTCGATCAACTTTTCTGACCAACGGACCTCATACACATCGTCAGTTACATTCAACGCATTTGCACTTGAATTTGCGTAACCATTGTTCTGATCTGAAACTAATACTGCTTCATCTGCAGGAGAGGCAAAAACTCCTCCAGCAACAGCTTTTTGAACATAGGACTGTGCTGTAGAAGGATCCACGTCCACTAATCTCATGGCCATACGAAGCATTTTAGAATAACCTAGTTTCTTCCATTTAGTCAGATCGCCACCATACAATACATCGTTTTTGATAGGATCACCAGAAGTATTGATAGAGGAAAGAGCTCCTTCCAGGTCAGAAAGCATTGCCATGTAAGCTGCTGACTGAGAATCGTATTTAGGTTGGGTAATTCCAGCTTCAGCCATTAGAGCCTCGCTATATGGAATATCTCCGTAAACATCAGATACAAAAGAAAGCGTAAGAACCTTCCATATTTCACCTACTGCTACCAAGTTAGAAAAGCCTTTTGTCTCAGCAAGAGACTGCATTTGATACACTCTAGAAGCAGCAGCGAAGCCGTCATTCCAAACACTTTGGATGTAGCTATTCGTACTTCCAGAAGCTACGTACTTATCAGCATTTGAATAGTAGTTAGCTCCTCCTGTTGAAGTAGAGGCCATTACTTGTACCCACATACTTTGGAAAAGTATCGCTCCGGTATAACCGGTCATCATATTACCATAGTTATAAGAAACTGTAGGCAAGATCAAGTTAGGGTCAAAGACATTCCCTGCAGCACGGTTTGGATCTGTATTAATATCCGCAAAATCACCGTCACAGCTTGATACGGCTAATAGAATACCCGTAAGAAATAAGCTTATATATTTTTTCATATTAGTTCAATTTGAAATTAAGGTTAAAACCAAAAGATCTAGTGCTTGGAAGGTTACCACCTTCAATACCAGTGTAGTTAATATTTGAACCGAAATTAGCTTCAGGGTCAATATTCTTAGCTTTACGCATCAGGAAACCAATGTTTCTTCCAACTAGAGATGCACTCAAGCCTTTCAGGACAGGAACATTTCCAAACCATTTTGCAGGGAAAGTATAACCTAAAGTCAATTGTCTCAATTTGATGAAATCACCATCTACGACGCTGGTACTAGTTACATTCTGTGCTAGCGCTTGGTAGTAAGCCTGAGCTGGAGCTGTTACACCTCCATTTGTCACACCTGATTCTCTACCTTCAAGAGTGATTTGGTTAAGACCTCTGAAAATTGAGTAAAACTCAGTTGCAGAAAGCACTTTGTTACCGTAGTTATAGTCTATCAAGAAGGAGAAAGAAACACCTTTGTAATTAAATTCGTTATTCCATCCACCATATAGAGTTGGTAATACTGAGCCCATATTGATTAATTCTCCACGAACAGGAAGTCCTGCCTCGCTTACCATGATGCTTCCATCAGCATTGTATGCGTAATCATAAGCTCTGATCTGAGGTCCAGGCTCGCCTACTACATAAGAAGTGATAGCATTTCCAAGTGTACCTCTATTTTGACCCAAGTTGATTGGATTGTTATTAGGGTCAGTACTTAGTATTTCACTCTTAACACTCGATAAGTTGAATGAAGACTTCCAGAAGAAGTTTGGAGTTTGGATAGGCGTACCAGTCACTAAAACTTCCAAACCTTTGTTACTGGTAGAACCAGTTGCAACTACAGAGCTATTGAAACCAGAAGTTATACTTAGGTTGGCATTCATGATCTCGTTATGCGTCTCCTTCTCATAATAAGCAATATCAAAACCTAAACGGTTATTGAAAAAGCTCAAATCAACGCCTAACTCTAATTCACTAGTTGTAAACGGCTTAAGGTTCAAATTAGGAAGAGATAAAGGAGATGATCCAGCTGGAATTCCATTATAAGAGTTTGCAGAATTATAATAGAATGTACTTTGGTAAGCGTCAAATGGCTCACCACTGGTCACAGCGTAAGAAGCTCTAACCTTACCAAAATCCAAAGCAGGCATATCGATCAACTGATCAAACACAAATGCAGCGGCAACTGATGGTGAAAATATACTGTTGTTGTCTGTAGGTAATGTACTATACACATCATATCTACCTGTAGTTGTTAGCGTCAAGATGTTGTTATAGCCGATACCAACTGAATAGTATGCAGACTGAACCTCTCTCTCATTGAATCCATAAGATCTGTTGAACGCCTCTACGTTGAATGGAGAATATAAGTAAGGAATTACAAATCGGCTTCCGCCTACTCCTACCGACTCAAATTTGTTATTTCTTCTATTCGCACCAGCGATAAGATCCAAATTTAACTTACTTGTTAACTCAAAATTAGCACCTAAAATACCGTCGATGTTGGTTTCGACTCTAGTAGACTGACCTCTGCCGCCCAGACCGCCTTGTAGATTTGCAGAATATGCAAGTCCAGAAGGATCTACACTAAAGAAGTCATCGTTAGAAGCATCGTTACCAAAGCGAATCAACGCGTATATATCTTTTGTAAAGCTATATTTCGTAGATAGTGCAGTAATGGTACGCTTTCTTCCGATATCATTTACACCTTGATTTGAGATAAAATAAGGGTTAGTCACATAGATATCATCACTAAATACTGTCTCAGCACCAGTATCAGGATTATAGCCAGGAGCAAAAATGCTTTGTCTAATATTTGGAGCAAGAAGCAAGAAATTGTTTGGGTTCTTAGGACCATCACTTAGGTTAGGCACATTGGTAGATTGCTGATCGGTGTAGTTGATCATGGCAGTTACATTAAACTTTTCAGTAATGTTTTGTTCCACGTTCAAATTGAGAGATAGTCTATCTACTCCACTATTAGGAACAATTGATTTCGCATCAAGATTGGAAGCTGACATTCTGAAAGATCCATCCTTACCTAGTCCTTTTGAAATAGATACAGTGTTTGTAAAGTTTGTTCCTGTTCTATAGAAGTCAATGTAACGATCGTTTGACGGAGAATATGGATACTGATTTCCATCAAAACCTATCACTTGGCTTCCATCCATCTTAGCACCCCAAGCCAAACGACCAGAAGTCTGAGCGTCTACAGCAGTAGTTGGCTTCAATCCTCCAACTCCTTGGCCATAAACTTCCTGAAAATCTGTAAAATCTACAGGATTTTCAGCCATTACGTTCATAGTATAAGTTAAAGACCAGTCGTCGCCCTTTGATCCACTCTTAGTAGTAATCAAAATAACACCGTTTGAAGCTCTGGAACCATAAAGTGCGGATGCAGCCTGCCCTTTCAATACAGTCATAGTCTCGATGTCATCAGGGCTCAGGTTACCAATACCGTCACCACCATCTGCTCCACCCCATTGTCCAGCCGAACCTCTTTGGGTGTTATCCATTGGGATACCATTGATTACATATAAAGGTGATCCAGTACCACTGATACTTGGTAATCCTCTCAACGTGATCTTAGATGTTCCACCTGGTCCACTACTTGTTCCTTTTACCACCAAACCAGCAACTCGGCCAGCTAATGAGTTCGCCACGTTCGTTTCGCGCGCAGTAGTTAATGCTTCACTACCTACCTGCGTAACAGAATAACCTAGCGTTTCTTTGTCCTTGCTGATACCCAATGCAGTTACTACCACTTCTGATAGCTCACTCGCATCTTCCTCTAGCAATACATTTAATTCTGAACGGTTACCAACAGGAATTTCCTGTGTAGCATAACCGATAAAGGAAAAAACCAAAACAGAGTTTGGGCCGACTGACAAGGAATACTCACCATCAATATTAGTGGTGGTTCCTGTCTGATTACTTTTATCCAGGATAGTAACCCCTGGCATAGGCAAGCCGTCCGTTGCTGCGGTAACGACGCCTTTCAGCACCCTCGTCTGAGCTTGCACATTAGCCAGCAGGCCAACGGTCAGAACAAGTGCTAAAGCAATTGATAGAATTTTTTTCATAGTTTGAAAATAGTTGTTAGAAATAAAATGATTTTGCTAATCGTGCACCAACACACACCTCTGCGCACTAGAGGGCCATTCATTACCAGTAATTCAGTCTAGTAGGATAATAAAAACTCTTAAAATAATGCCTCATCAAATTTTTTGATGAGGAAATTTGAATACAGTTCCTAAAGCTAAAAAAAACAACTCTCTATCAAAAAAATTTAAGTGATTTTTTCTTTAAATATAATAGCACTTAGTAGAAAAAATTTAATAAGTAGCCGAATTAGCAGAAAATTTGAGCGACCGCCCTAATTGTTTTAATGCTTTTTATTTCTCAATCCAAAAGATTTTAAATATGTAGGTTAAGAAGATAAGAAAATTCCTAAAACACCTTTTTTTCAGTTTCTGCCTACTGTGCATTTCGCATAGAAAAAAAGGTCGTTTTATCAGAAATCAGGAAGTCTATAGGACTTAATCTTAAGAAGCCAAAATTTTCATAATCCAAAAAAAAAGACCTCTCAAACAAATGAGAAGCCTTTTCCAATTAATAAACCCAATCTATTATTAATTCATATCCCAGAAAACTGTGTTGTTCAATTTATCTTGAGGCTGAACTTCAGAATAGTTCTCCAAATTGTAAGTCTGCTCTGACCCTGGATACATCCAACGTAATGGAGGAAGGCTCTGCTGGTTTGAATTATCAACCCAGAAATCTAATTCCACTTTACCTAGACGTCTTAATTCATTCCAGTTTTCATTTGACTGAACGACATTGAAGTGTAGCCATTTCTGGTCTGCGATGAGGGATAATTTGTCATCCATTCCAGAAGCAGCATCCCAAGAAATTCCATCCATTGACAAGTAACTGTTTATAGCATCATCTGTTGGTTCTATAGGAGCAGCTGATTCTGCATTGTTACTGATATCTCTCAGATATACATAGAACCCAATTGATTGCTTAATTGCTTCTTCGTAGTGCATTTTTGCCATAGCCTCTTGACCTTCTTTCAGGTAAAATTCTGCTGCCATCAAATGAACTTCTGACGCAGTAATAAGGATACCCGGAAAGTATTGGTTTCTACTGATGGTTGAGAAATTGTAGAGACTTAAAGTTTGGGTCAATACTAAAGCGTTTTGGTCGGTAGGATTCATCAAAGGATCTAGACCCAAATATTCTCCATTCGCATTCAAACCTGGCTGGAATACATAAGTCAATCTAGGATCATCATTATTAACCATATGATTCAAAATTGCTTCTCCAGCAATATTACCGTTCCAATCTTCTAAACCACTGCGAAAATCATTTGCTCCAATCACTGTACCTAAGGAGAAGATATCCCACATAATATTACTGCCATTATCTGCCACTATAGGAAATTGTGTAGAGTTGGATAAAATTGCAGCAATTTCTGATTTAGCTCTGCCGCTGAATTCACTAGTACCACTTACTCTTGTCAACATTTTCAATCTTAAGGAGTTAACATATCTTCTCCACATATTAACATCTCCGTTATTGATTAAATCCTGAGTTTTAAATTCTACTGTAGTAGCAGGGTTAATCTGTAACGAGCTAAGTTCTGTAGCAAAACCAGCTAAATCATCTAACATAGTAGTGTAGATATCAGTGGCCTTATCATAACTCGCATAGGATTTTGAATAATCACCCCCATTAATGCTCAACATACCAGCTTCTGACCAAGGAATATCACCATGTAAATCCACCATTTGCTGAGTATGATCATAGAAGTAAGTTGCAGCAGCTATCATAAATACACGGTTGTCTGCCTTTTTCTCATCAGATAATCCATTGTATACTTTCTGCAACTCTCTATACTGAGCCATAAAGCCGTAGTAGTTATTCCATTTGTCATTAACAGCTGCAGATCCAGGCACGTATTGGTTTTCAACATTTACCCAGCCTACTGACTGCGTATATCTGTTTGAAGTGATTCTTTTGATCACAAAATAATCCCAATAGGATGGTAATACTGACTGACGGTTAGACATTATCATTCCCGTAAACTGCTTACCAATTGTAGTCTCCGCAAGCTTGGATGGATCTGTATAATCATCCGCAAAATCATCTACTGTACAGCTAGCTAAGCCACTGATTAGTAGTGCATATATAAATATTCTTTTAATATCCATTTTCATATGTTTTTATCTTATCTAACTATTAGAATCTAGCTGTTAACATCACACCCCATGTTCTGGTAGCTGGGTTTGTACCCGCACTAGTCAACGTCTGCGTCCATCTAGATCCTCCAGTTAATACTTCTGGATCTAGGTCTTTGATATTTCTATATAAGAAAAACAAGTTTCTGCCATATACTGAAATATTCACATTAGATGCGCCGATCTTAGAAGTGATGTTATTTGGAATAGTATATGCCAATGACAATTCTCTCATTTTGATGTAATCGTTGTCCTGGATATACAATTCATATCTAGACTGGCTATACTGAGGACCACCCCAGTTGTAAGTATTCCAATAGTAGAATGCCTGAGATACTACATTTGAGTTAGTTGACCCATCAGCGACAACACCGTCCATTAACATACCATCATGGTAAACCGTCTCCCCATTTGGACCTTGCGCTGTAGAATGAGGTACTTGAATTCCTTGACCATTAGCGTTCTGATAGTAAGCCAATCCTCCGCTTGCCTCATCCATATTATTCAAGCTTTCTTCAGTAAGACCACGGCTTATCATCCAGTTTATACCTGTAGGCATTACACTGCCACCGATCTGGAAATCCATTGCTGCATATAGAGTGAAGTTTTTATACTTGAAATCGTTGATAATTCCACCTACTGCATCTGGCATTGCATTACCAACCTGTACCCAATTTTGATCATCAATCTTGTATAAGCCATTCGGCTGAACAATTTTATTACCATTATCATCTAGTGCTATTGGTCTTGCATAAAAATCACCCATGGGTCTACCAACCACTGATCTAAGTTGAGCAGCGTTTCCATCGTAATCAGCATGTAGCAGCTCTGTGGCATTGTTTGCAAGTTGTTCAACTTTGTTTACGTTTCTAGCCAAGTTGACAACTAGGTTCCACTGGAAGTTAGGCGTAGCCATGATGTCACCTCTCAACTGAACTTCAACACCAGTATTTCTAAGGGTACCAATATTTGTCAATACAGAAGTTGCACCGGATGTGGCAGGAAGTGTCAACGGCAAGATCTGGTCACGGATCTGGGCATTATAATAAGAGATATCTATACCGAATCTGTTATTGAAGAACCTGGTATCCAGACCGAATTCAAATTCGTGTTTCTGCTCAGGTTTGATGCCGTCATTACCAAAAGAAGATGACAAATTAGTATATAATACGTTAGCACCACCTGGCTGCTGTACACCCAAAGAGTTTTGGTTGTAAGCAATATTGGCTCTGTAGATATCTGGATAGTTACCTACAATCCCCCAAGATCCTCTTAATTTCGAGAAAGTGATGAATTCAGGCAACTTAACAGCATCAGATAGAGCAAAAGCAGTATTAACTGATGGATAGATGAAAGCATTGTTGTCAGGATTCATAGTAGAGATTCTATCTCTACGGATTGTACCTTCTACAAACCAAACCCCTTTATAGTCTAAATTTACAGTACCTAAATATGCATCAATCGTTCTGAATTGACGACTAGAACCATTATTAGGGATATTTGTCGAAGCAACAATGTCAAAAAGATTCTCAGTACTCAGACCTCCGTTGGTACTTCTACTAATGCTACTGAATTTTTCAGTTCTAGCAGTATAGCCTGCCATTGCACCTATAGAAATATCTTCAGTGATTGCTTTCTTATAATTTAGCATTATGTCTCCATATAATATGCTAAACAATTCTGTATTCATTCCAAAGCCACCAGAAGGACCAAATGCTAAAGGTCTTTCTGAGAAATTACTGTTTTCACTATATCTATTAGTAAAATCAGTAGATATACGAGCTCTAAGATTCAAATCATTGGTTATTTCGAATGTATTAGTCAAACTACCAATTACACGATTACTTACCTCAGAAGATAGATTTTTGTTAACTCGCCATACATAATCTGCAATATCTCCTCTGAATCCATTTCCAGTAATATTTTCTTCAGGAGTCAAGCTTTGGCCGTTACCGGTTACAAATCTATAACCTCTACTAGTCTGATATCTATCTAAGTACCAAGCTCCATTATCAAAACGAGTCATCATTCCGCCAAAATTGTTAATCATTCGATCAATAGAGTATGGACGGTTTTTAGTGTTCTGATTAATGTAATTAATCATCAAATCGGTCTTCAGTCTTTTATTTACTTGATAGCTAGAATTAAGGTTTAAAATATTCTTGCTGTTTTTAGAATTCAAACTTAAAGCCTCATTGTCCTGACGAGTCAGAGAAAGACGAAAGTTTGATTTCTCTGTTGAGTTAGCAATGGATACGTTCACCTGAGAACTTACCGGATCATTAAATAGTGCAGAATAATTATCTTCTTGGGCCACATATGGTCTAGCAATCCCATCCCAAGCAATCATAGGCTGGCCATCAAATGCCGGTCCATAGTTGGTAGTGGTGTTAGGAACTGTCCTCTGGCCACCAGCTGTATAATTAAATCCGTCTTCAGCCTGTCCCAAATTCTGAATATGAGATGGCATTCCTGGACCTCTTACATTCTGGTATCGAGGTAAATAAGCAATATTATCAACAGAGTAATTTGTATTGAAATCAACCTGCATTCCATTTTTTCCCGCTTTACCTTTTTTAGTAGTAATCAGGACCACACCATTAACAGCTTCGGAACCATAAAGTGCTGCAGCAGAAGCTCCTTTCAATATGGAGATGTTATCAATGTCTGCTGGGTTGATATCCAGCAAACCATTACCTCTCAAACGCTGATCTCCCCAATAGTTATTATTGGATACTTCCTCATTTCGGATAGGAACTCCATCCAAAACGATTAGAGGCTGACTTTTACCTGTGATCGAGTTAATACCACGAATTTGAATATTAACTGGAGAAGTTGCTCCACCTGCTCCGCTTTGAATCCTTACACCAGGAGCTTTTCCATATAATGACGATGCAACGTTTGGGTTACCTACTTTCACTAACGCGTCTGCCTTTATTACACTACTAGCGTACCCTAGAGATTTTTCTTCTTTGTCCACGCCGAATGCAGATACGACAAATTCAGAAAGCTCACTTTCATTCTCCTTTAACGAGATATTGATTATCGATTGATTGCCAACCGTAACCTCTTGAGTTGAATACCCAATGAAAGAAAAAACTAGTACCGAATTAGGCCCTACTGAAATAGAATACTCACCATCTACATTTGTAGTGGTACCGGTCTGATTTGTCTTATCCAAGACTGTGACACCAGGCATAGGGAGACCATCCTCTTGGACAGTAACTACTCCCGTTAAGATTCGCTTTTGAGCATGAGCTGTCACCGTGAGGGCCAACATCACAATCAAAGTAAATGCAATTGATAAAAATTTTTTCATAGCTGGTAATTTGAGGTTAGCAATAAAAACTTGAAGTCATTCTCCATCGGCCGACTTTCGGGATGGATTAACGGTAAATGATGTTCCATACTAGTTTAATTTGGGGGTTTATGATAAATTTTCTAGTGCCGACTCCCTAACAATTTTCCTATCTACCACTGTCAAAGATGATTAGCACATCATAAATCTAGAAAAAAGAATTATGTATCAAACACATACATATGTTTTTTTTCTATAAAACTGATGATCTTACTGTATTTTTTATGTTAAGTAATAAATAAAGAGTACTTTTTTTTCAAAATCGAACAGTAATTCTTTCACTTTTTAACATCATTTTATAAAATGAAATGGTTTTTTTAGAGCAAGAACACTACTACACTCTTAATTATTTAAAAATGTCCTAAATAGAGGGAGGGGCTTGTTTAAAAAAGTTATATATCTGAGTAAAAACAAAAAAACCGCCCCTCTCGGGGCGGCTTTGATTAATATTGAAAGTAAAGCTTATCTAAGAAAAAGCATTTCTCTATACTTCACTAGTGGCCATGACTCATCATCAACCAATAGCTCCAATTTATCTACTGCGTATCTAATCTTGTCGAAGTAAGCTTCTTTTACGTCGGTCTGGTAGCCTTTTGCCATTTTGACGATATCAGTCTCTTTGTTCAGCTTCTTGCGTGCCTCTACCATTGCAGTGATATTAGCCTTCAAGGATTCGATATGTCTAGACACTTCTTTGATTGTCTCTACTGCAGCAGTGTGATCCAACCCAAGGCCTTTCAAACCATTAGCGTTTTGGATGATTTTATTCTGGTATAGAATAGCAGTTGGAATAATGTGATTCAATGCCAAATCTCCCATCACACGCCCTTCGATCTGAATCTTCTTCATGAAGTTCTCTAGCATGATCTCATGACGGGCATGAACTTCAATACCATTCATTACATTATGTCTTTCGAAAAGCTCCTTTGTTGCTTTAGCGGCATATACATCCAAAGCCAACGGAGTAGATTTCAAGTTAGACAAGCCTCTTTTCTTCGCTTCAGCAGCCCACTCATCAGAATAGCCATCACCTTCAAACCTTACTTTCTTGCTATCCTTGATGTATTTTCTCAATACATTAACAATCGCAATTTTCTTTTCCTTGCCGGCAGTCATCTCCTTCTCGATGTCTTTAGCCATATCTGCCAATACATCTGCCACGATTACATTCAGTACAGTCATTGGTCCAGCCACATTCGCCTGAGAACCTACCGCACGGAATTCGAACTTATTACCAGTAAATGCAAAAGGAGAAGTTCTATTTCTATCAGTATTATCAAGGATGATTTCAGGAATCTTAGAGATACCTAATTTCATGTACATATTGTCCCCCTTCTCAATTTTGATATTACCGTTTTTCTCAAGCTCATTCAAAACTTCTGTAAGCGTTGCGCCTAAGAATACAGAAATAATAGCAGGAGGAGCTTCGTTAGCACCTAGTCTGTGGTCGTTGCCTGCAGAAGCGATACTAGCTCTCAATAGATCAGAGTGATCATAAACCGCTTTAATAGTCGCTACTAGGAAAGTCAAGAACTGAAGGTTTTCTCTTGCTGAGTTGCTTGGCTGGAAAAGATTTACTCCAGTATCTGTTATTAATGACCAGTTGTTATGCTTACCACTACCATTTACTCCTGCAAATGGTTTCTCATGAAGAAGGACTTTCAAGTCATGTCTCTCGGCCACTTTCTCCATCACATCCATTAACAATTGGTTGTGATCTGTAGCTTTATTTATTTCCTCAAATAACGGCGCAACTTCGAATTGACCCGGAGCAACTTCATTATGCCTTGTCATTACAGGAATTCCAAGTTTAAGCGCCTCGTTTTCGAAGTCCACCATAAAATCCTTAACTCTTGTAGGGATAGAACCAAAATAATGATCATCCAATTGCTGACCTCTAGCCGGGCTATGACCGAAAACAGTTCTTCCACCCATTACCAAATCTGGTCTTGCAGCGAAAAGCGCTTTGTCGATGACAAAATATTCTTGCTCAACACCCAAAGAAGGCTGTACTTTTCTCACATTTCTATCAAACAGTTGGCAAATAGCTACTGCTGCTTCATTGATCGCTTCGATAGATTTCAATAAAGGTGTTTTGTAATCCAATGCCTCACCTGTGTAAGACACAAAGATTGTTGGGATACAAAGTGTGTTTTCGAAGATAAAAATCGGAGAAGTAGGATCCCAAGCAGTGTATCCTCTAGCTTCAAAAGTAGAACGTATACCTCCATTAGGAAAAGAAGAAGCATCTGGCTCTTGCTGAACTAGAGCTGATCCTTTGAATTTCTCTAGGCCACCTAATGCATCGAAAAACGAATCATGCTTTTCTGCGGTCGAACCAGTTAATGGCTGAAACCAGTGAGTATAATGTGTTACACCTTTGGATAAGGCCCAAGTTTTTACAGCGGATGCCACTTCTTCTGCCGTAGCAGCGTCAATCTTGGTTCCTTTGTCGATGGCTTCCATTACCCTTTTATAAGCTGAAGGTGCCAAAGACACTTTCATTTGAGCGGTCCCAAAGGTATTGGTACCAAAAAAGTCCGAAATTTTGTTTGATGGGGCCTTTACAGCTACTCGCTGTCTAGTCTGCACCATTCCTAAGGCTTGTTGTCTGAGTGTTGCCATTTCTACAATATGTGGTTTAAAATTATACACACAAAAATAGAAAAATATGTATATGAAATCTCTTTTGACTGATTTTTGACCTCATTTTTCGAAAAAATTACACTTTTTTCAATAAAACATGAGTAAAAGACACCATTTTCGGTTAAATACTGTGAATTGCCTCAAAAAATTGGAGAATTGAAAACAAGAGAAGATTAATTACCTTTGCAATCTCATTGTCAGAAGCGTAATTGTGAAAAAAGTAGCCTTTTATACACTAGGATGTAAGCTAAATTTCTCTGAAACCTCCACTATCAGTCGCCAATTTGAAGAAAAAGGGTATCTGAAAGTCGATTTCCAGGAAAATCCCGACATTTTCATTATCAATACCTGCTCAGTTACCGAGAATGCAGACAAGAAGTGTAAAAAGATCGTAAAAGAGGCAAAGAAGATCTCACCAAACTCCTATGTCACTATAATAGGTTGTTACGCTCAGCTTAAACCAAAGGAAATTTCTGAAATCGAAGGAGTAGACGCCGTTCTTGGCGCAGCAGAGAAATTCCGCTTGATCGAATTATTGGATGATTTTGCGAAAGCACAGGACACCAAAATTCTCGCCTCCGAAATCCAAGAAGCCACAGTTTTTAATAATGCCTACTCTATAAATGACCGCACCAGAACTTTCCTGAAAGTCCAAGACGGATGTAATTACGGATGTGCTTTTTGTACGATTCCTCTTGCCCGGGGCAAAAGTAGAAGCAACACCATAGAAAGCGTGCTTCAGTCAGCCCGCGAAATCGCTGCAACTGACGTCAAAGAAATAGTCCTTACCGGGGTAAATATCGGCGACTTCGGAATCGTAGATGGCAAACGTAATGAACGCTTTGCAGATCTTGTCTATGCACTTGATGATGTAGAAGGGATTAATCGCCTACGAATTTCTTCTATCGAGCCAAATTTACTGACCAACGAAATCATCAGTTTCGCAGCACAATCCAAAAGATTTGTTCCACATTTCCACGTACCACTTCAATCTGGCTCAAATACCATTTTGAGAAAAATGGGTAGAAGATACCTGCGCGAATTATATGTGGATCGTGTGACCAAGATCAAAACACTAATGCCTCATGCGTGCATTGGCGTAGACGTGATCGTTGGTTTTCCAGGTGAGACAGATGAGCTTTTTCTCGAAACTTATAATTTTCTGAATGAATTAGACATTTCCTACCTACATGTATTCACCTATTCTGAGCGTGCTAATACTAGAGCAGCAGAAATGGATGAAGTAGTACCTATGAAAAAGAGAAATGAACGCTCAAAAATGCTTCGTATTCTTTCCGAGAAAAAGAGAAGAAAATTCTATACTGAGAATTTAGGCAAAACATTCACGGTACTTTTCGAAGAAGATATAGAAGATGGAAAGATCCATGGCTTCACAGAAAACTACATTCGCGTAGCTGCAAAATATGACCCAATGCTGATCAACGAATTGAAGCAGGTTACCTTAGATCAGATCAATGAAAAAGGAAATGTAGAGGTTTTTGAACCTGAATTGGTATATGAAAAGCACTAAAGCCAAATTTAATTTTATTCTTAACTCCTAAACAACTTTTTCTGAAGCTCGTTAGTTTAGTATGAACTCTTTATTTAAACCAGACGGAAGAATCACCAGAAGACTGTATTTGGTGATGTTTATCATTTTCTATTTTATTAATATCCTGTGCCTAATGATCATTTGGGACAGTTTCCAATCCGAGTCATGGGCTATTTTCTATGGGGCCGGTGTAGCACTGATTGCATCAATAGCGGTATTATTAATTCAAGCAATCAAAAGACTACATGATATAGGATTGGATTGGAAGTACGCTTTATACTTATTAATTCCGCCCCCAATAAATTTTATTGGCTTTATTTGGCTAGCAGCAAAAAAAGGGCAAGATGGGCCAAATGAATATGGTCCAGACCCGAGGAAAACAGATATTGTGTAAATGAAAATTGATAAACCTCTTTTCTCAGCAATTCAAAGCGGTATAGAAAGTAATATTTCTATACCGCTTTTGCTTTTTTAGATGAAAGAATCGAAAGGGAATCCTAAATCTGATGCGCATTTACTCGCACATTTTTCTAAATTCAAATCAGCAAAAATAATAGCAGTGGAAGATTCACATAAAATCGCCTTAGTTAGAGAAGAACCTTGGCTTACGCAATACGAACCGCAAATTCAGCGGAGATTTGATCGATATAAGGACGCAATCCGAGAAATCAATGACTTCAGTGGGAATATTCTTGAATATGCCTCAGTGCACAAATTTTACGGGATACATTTCGAAGCATGGAGGAAAGGATGGGTATACCGAGAGTGGGCTCCTGCTGCCAAACAACTTTATTTTTTCGGCGATTTCAATGATTGGGATCGATCTTCCCATCCCATGAAAAAAAGTGGTCGTGGAGATTGGGAGATTTTCCTTCCTTATGAACAATACAAGGATTTATTCACACATAAAAGCAAAGTCAAAGTTCATATCATCGCTGAAAATGGCGCCTTAGACAGAATCCCCGCCTATATACGAAGTGTAATTCAGGACGAAATAACTCATGATGTGGCTGGCCAGCTCTGGTTTGCAGAGGATTTCAACTGGACAGATACTTCTTTTACTACAAAAAACAGTCTTCATCAGCCTTTGATCTACGAATGCCATGTTGGAATGGCTCAGGAGAAATTAGGAGTAGGGTCTTACCAAGAATTCGAGGAATTTACCCTTCCTAGAATCAAAGCTGCTGGCTACAATACCATTCAGTTAATGGCAATAATGGAGCATCCTTACTATGGATCCTTTGGCTATCATGTCTCTAACTTCTTTGCTCCCACTTCCAGGTTTGGCACGCCTGAAGACCTCAAGTCCCTGGTAAATAAGGCTCACGAAATGGGGATTGCCGTGGTGATGGATATCGTGCATTCACATGCGATCAAAAATGTCAATGAAGGATTGAATGAATTTGACGGGAGTGATCATCAGTATTTTCATCCCGGAGACAAAGGCTACCACGAAGCCTGGGATTCCAAAGTATTTGATTACGCCAAACGTGAAGTGCAGCAGTTTTTACTTTCGAACATCCGCTACTGGCTAGAGGAATTCCATTTTGATGGGTTTCGATTCGATGGGGTAACCTCAATTATGTATCATCACCATGGATTATTCATGGATTTTGATTCCGTAGATCTATATTTCGATGCTAACGTGGATGAGGACGCGATTCTTTATTTGCAGCTAGCAAATACTTTGATTCATAGTCTAAATCCTCAGAATATTTCCATTGCGGAAGATATGAGTGGCATGCCTGGACTAGCCCGCCCGATTGCAGATGGAGGAATTGGATTTGATTTCCGAATGGCTATGGGAGTTCCTGATTTTTGGATTAAGACGCTCAAGCACAAGCAGGACGAGGAATGGGATATGTTTGAGCTTTGGCACCAACTGACCAATCGTCCTTCTGCAGAACGATCCATTGGCTACGCTGAAAGTCATGATCAAGCCCTTGTCGGAGACCAAACACTTGCCTTCAGATTGATGAAGGAAGATATGTATTTCTCCATGTCTCAACTTCAGCAAAACTTAGTGGTTGATCGAGGGATTGCCCTGCACAAACTCATACGACTAATCACACTTACGCTAGGTGGGGAAGGATATTTGAATTTCATAGGAAATGAGTTTGGACATCCGGACTGGGTTGATTTTCCACGAGAAGGGAATAACTGGAGCCATCAGCATGCGCGAAGACAATGGTCCCTAGTGGATGATCCATTATTGCGATATGGGCAGCTTGACGCATGGGATAAGTCTATCATCAAGCTGGCTACTGACTATCAACTTCTAGCCTCAGCCCCCGCTGTTCAACTCTACTTAGACCCAGACAAAAAGATTTTAGCCTACGAAAGAGCTGGTTTGATATTCGTGTTCTCTTTCCATCCTACCGAATCTTTTTTTGGTTTGCCTATTCATGTGAAAAATGCCGGTACATACAAGATTCTACTCAATTCAGATGAAAAAGAGTTCGGCGGTTTCCAGCGTCTGGATCAAAATATAAACTACCCAACTGACAAGCACGATAGCCTACAACTCTATGTACCAAATAGAACGGTGGTTGTATTAGAGAAAATATGAACACCTCCGCGGAAGCATACTTTTCAGAAGGCTGTGGCCGTTGTCAATTAGGCGGCACGCCACAGTGTAAAGTCCATAGTTGGACTGAAGAACTGTCCCTTCTAAGAAAATTAATTCTTGACTCTGGTCTGAATGAGGAAGCGAAATGGGGAGTTCCCACATATACCTTTCAGAAAAAAAACGTGCTCATCTTGGCAGCTTTTAAGGAGTATTGCTCAATTAGTTTTTTCAAAGGCGCACTACTAAGCGATGAACACAAAATCCTTGTAAAACCCGGAGAGAACACGCAGGCGGGACGATTAATTAAGTTTACGGATGTAAAAAAAATCAAAGAGCTAAAGGCTGTAATAAAAGCATACATTTTTGAAGCAATTGAAATAGAAAAAGAAGGATTAGTGGTTGAGTTCAAAAAAAATCCTGAACCTATTCCAGAAGAGTTGAAAACAAAGCTTGAGAATGATCCTGTATTCAAATCAGCTTTTGAAGCACTGACTCCCGGGAGACAGCGAGGTTATATCTTATATTTCTCAGCACCCAAGCAATCCATAACCCGAGAATCTAGAATAGAAAAGTTTGCACCAAAGATTCTCGAAGGAATAGGATTGAACGATCGCTAAAATCGTGATACATCGTTAAGAAATATTACCCTTCTTCATCTCTTTCACTGCATAATCAACAGCTCTAGCCGTCAAAGCCATGTAGGTGATTGATGGATTTTGAGTTCCGGTAGAAGTCATGCAAGCTCCGTCGGTAACAAAAACATTTGGAGCCAAATGCATCTGATTAAAGCCATTAAGCAAAGAAGTATCAGGATCTCTACCCATTCTAACTCCTCCCATCTCATGAATATCTAATCCTGGTGATTGCTTGCTATCCCCTCTTCGAATATTTATGCACCCAGCTTTGGTAAGCATCTCCTCCCCCTGCTCATAAAAGTCCGTTAGGATTTTCTCATCATTTTCATCGTAGGCTACACTAATCTGAAGCAATGGAATCCCCCATTCGTCTTTTTGATCCGGGCTAAGCGTAACGTGATTTGACTCTTTAGGGATGGTTTCTCCTTGCATCATCATATAAACTGACCAAGGACCGGGCGTGGAATTTGCCTCTTTGAAATCTTGACCAAAAGGGACATCAGCATGCCCAAACCCTGCCCTTCCAGCGGTATAAAAAGTCATATATCCTCGCAAGAAGTCCATTTCCTGCTTTTTGACATTTCTAAAATTGGGCATCATCACTGCAGTTGGCCTTCTTCCAAAGTAATATTCGTCCATAAAACCCTCGTAATTGGCATTGATCGATCCGCGGTAATTATGAAAAGCAACGTATTTGCCTAAGATTCCAGAGTCATTTCCCAGACCATTTGGAAAGCGCTTTGATATACTGTTCAGCAAAATCAAATTTGTATTAAGCGCAGAAGCATTTAGAAAAATAACATCAGCAAAATATTCTGACGATTCCTTTGTAATTCGATCGACGATTCGCACTCCAGTGACCTTGCCTTTTTGATCATCGTAAATAAGTGAATGAACCACCGAATCCGGTCGAACAGTCAAATTACCGGTCTTTGCGGCAGTTGGCAAAGTAGATGAGTTCGAGCTAAAATACCCTCCAAAAGGACAGCCTCTGTAGCATTGATTTCTGGCCATACATTGGCCACGACCTTGGGCGAGATGGACGTCTTTTGGTTCGGTGAGATGCGCGCACCGACCTATGATTACATTTCGGTCATTGTATGAAGCTTTAATGCGTTTCTGGATTTCCTTTTCCACACAGTTCATTTCCCATGCTTTCAAAAACTCTCCATCTGGCAAAGTGTCCAACCCCTCATAACTTCCGCTTATTCCCACAAATCTCTCCACATAGCTATACCAAGGTGCTACATCTTCATACCGAATCGGCCAATCCACAGCAAAGCCATCCCGATCTGGTCCTTCGAAATCATATTTACTCCACCGCTGAGTTTGACGTGCCCAAATCAGGGACTTACCACCAACTTGATATCCTCTCACCCAATCAAATGGCTTATCCTGTATGTATGGATGCTCTGAATCTTTTACAAAAAAATGCGCTGTATCTTCTTTATAAGCATAGCAGCGATTGACTACAGGATTCTCTAATTTATCATCTAGAGGAATTCTATTGCGATGAGGCATCTCCCAGGGTGCAGCAGTCATGGTAGGATAATCTTTTAGATGTTGCACATCCCTACCTCGCTCCAAGACCAAGGTTTTCAGGCCTTTTTCACAAAGCTCCTTCGCCGCCCAGCCCCCACTGATACCTGAGCCTACCACTATTGCATCAAACTGATTCGATTTCATCTATGTGTAAAATTTGCGTCAAAAGGCCGTTAAGCCTGTTTCGAAATTCATTTTAAGATCGAAATCTATCGAATTCTACAGAGACTTTAACTAAAAATTTTACGAAGTTCCTTTTAAAACTAAAGGATAAAAGACCAAAAAATATATTTGAGAATTTAAATTGACTAGCACGATTATCCCCCACCGATGGAGGAATAAATTTAGACAATCATCTTAATAAATAAACGAAGTGGGTCGAGTCTATGATTAGATGAAATACAACTCACGCTTAGCTCCTATTTTTATCTTTATCAACATTGCTGTACAAATTATTCTCCTCATCCTCTGAGCCAATTCTCTCTTGAGCATCGTCCAATTCACTTCCGGGAACATCCAAGTCATCTCCTGTAAAGTCAACTTTTTTCTTTCGCTCAATCAGTTGCTCGTCTGCGCCACCATCGTCACTTAAGTTAGCATCTTTTGGCCCTAAAGCTTCCAAGTCCTCTTTTGTAACTTTAGCATCTTCCACAAGTTCTTTATTAGTTTTATTTTTAGAATTTTGATCTTTTTCTGGATTGTTCATAATATCAACGTTTTTGTTCACCTTATTTAAAAGCAACATAGATGCCTGGCTCATAAGAAAGATGATTTTTTTCAACAACCCGCTTTTGAAGGCTTATATCAAAGCTTGAATCCATAGTCGTAATGGGAAAAACGAATAAGTCAACTTATTTGCTGTGAAGAAAAATACCCATTGTGAGTCATTAAGGCTCTTTCAAAACTGGAAAAACCCTAAATCAATCTATCATATAGCCATAATAAGATCATGACTATCGCTTTTTAGCAATCTTATTCCAAAGTTTTTCACCCCATTTATTGAGAAAGTTTTGCTCGTTTTTGTCTGCGATATCTTCATCGCCAAGAGCATAGCCGAAGGAATTCAGCATTGGGGTAGCATCAAAAATTATCTTAGCTATACCAGCGAACGGAATACTCAATATCATTCCTACAATGCCCCAAATGGAGCCTCCAAGAATCACAACAATAATGGTAACTAGTGGATTGATCTCCACTTTGCTACCTACCACATAGGGCTCTAGAATATAGCTTTCTATAAATTGAGCTATTGCAAATGTCACCGAAACCCCAACAAACCACCACAGATCAGCACCTGAAATCACACTCATAATCATGGCCAACACAAATCCAATTATGTTTCCAATAAACGGGATTAGTGAGAGCAAGGCAGCTATAACACTAATTAATAAAGCATTTTCAATTCCTGAGATAGATAAGCCTATGCTATAAATGATGGCTAAAAAAACGATTAAAATGAATCTTCCCACCACAAAGTCCAAAGCCAGTTCAATGGAATTCCCCATTACCTTTTTTGCTTCTTCCTGATTTTCTTTATCAATAAACTTTAGAATACTGCGCTTCACCTTATTCCTGTAGACCAAAAAGAAAAAAAGATAGATTAATGTAAGTGCAGCACTGCCTAGAAACGAGAAGAGATTTTTAACAATAACACCTATTTCCTTCGCAGCTTGTGTTACGATTTTACCTTGAGATGAAGCGTTTGAAGATTTTTGTGCTGAGGAATTTGTTGCATCTAATTGAGCCTCAGTCCGACCTGAATCTACAGAAGGAAAAAGCATTTCAACCTGCTGTTTTAGATTTATACCGGTCTTTTCATTTAAACTGACTTGGATGTCTTCAAGTTTAGGCCGAAGTTGATTTTTAATCTCTGGCCAACGATCCGAAATATTTGATATCTGGGCAGAAATAATGACAAAAAAAGAAATAAAAACTGCAAAACTAGATAAAACACTTATTAGCGCTGAGATCCCTCTGGATAAACCCCAAGATTCAAGTTTTCGGCAAATAGGAATACAAATCAAAGTCAACAGTATTGCAATTGAAATCGGCTTAAAAAATCCAGCAGCCTCAATGGTTCCCAATATCAAAAAGTAGGTTCCTATAATTAGGAATGTTAAAATCTGCAGGACTTTATTGGAATTCATAGGTGATGTGTTCTAAATCGAATGTATTCTTTAATCTAAAAAGATTCGAAATGAAATGCTAGATCATGAGTTTCGCAGGGCTGAGATCAATTCCTTTTTACTCATCTTGCTTCTTCCTTCAATCCCAATTTCTTGAGCTTTGGCATAAAGGTCACTCTTTGTCCTATCCTCATATTTTTCAGCTTTGCCACCTTTTTTACCCGAATTGGGGTCGTTTGCTATTCTGGCAGCCTTGCTTTTACTCATTCCTTCTTCTCGTAGAGCTTCGTATTGTTCATCATTTTTGATGCTTGGACCATGGTTCTTAGTCATTTTACCTTGAGTTTATGGTTAGATACTATGGATTTTAGGTATTCAGCAAGGCAATTTTCTGCTTTACCAAATGACCGTAAATCAGCTTTCTCCTCCATTTAATACATAAAAAATGCCGAAACGCCACTTCCTAAAATCAGAATTAGCACAAGTGGATTGAATAAGCATGGTTTTTATTAAAAAAGATTAGGTTTAAAAGCCAGTCTTTTTAGTAAAACATATCATACTCTTTTACCTCAATAAGGTCTACTTCAAATACAGACTATTAACTAAAAAAGGTCCTTCAATTCGATAATTGAAGGACCTTTCTACATTTATTGGAGGTATTTTCTATTCGTATCTCAACGATTCTATAGGGTCTAATTTGGAAGCTTTGAATGCTGGAAAATATCCTGACATCAATCCTACCACTATACAAATTACGAAGGCTACAATCATCCACAACCAAGGAATTAAGAACCCTCCTACTCCAATAACCAAGGCAATAATATTTCCGATGGCAATCCCTAACATAACTCCCATGGCTCCGCCTAAGATACAGATCATGATTGCTTCCAGAAGAAATTGTTGTCTGATTCTTAGTGGAGTGGCTCCGAGTGCTTTTCGAATGCCGATCTCTCTTGTCCGCTCCGTTACAGACACGAGCATGATATTCATTAATCCTATAGAGGCTCCAAGTAAAGTAATAAACCCAATCCCAAATCCGCCCATTCTCAAATAGCCTGCAACCTCCTCCAAACTTTCTGCAACCGACTGACTTTTAGCCAATTCAAAAGAATTATCCTGAGTTACTCGATCTTGTCGAATCTCCCTCATCATCCCGATAGCCTGCCCCATTTCATAGTCAATTCGTTCTGGACCTGAGGCTACTCCAGTAACGTTGTAGTTAAAATTCCCTCGTTGATCAAGACGACTCGCATTTTCAATCGGGATAAGGATTTGCCTATCCGCACCTTGATCTGGACCAACTCCTCCTTGTTTTTCAAGTACACCAACTATGGTATAAGGCCTACCTAGAAAAGTTATTTTTTGATTAAGCGGATCTTCATTTTCTTCGAAAAGGGTAGATTTCAGTTCCTTGCCTATAATGCAAATATTGTATCCATTCTGTGCCTCCAAGCTGGTGAAATTCCTGCCATCCTCTAACTTCATCGCCTTAATACTCAAATAATTCTCATCACCCCCGCGAATTCGGACATTTGGGTTAGTAGTTTTAGAACCTCTCTTGACTTCAGCTGATCCACTCACAGATACAAACACGCTGGAAATACCTATTTCATTATATTTCTCTTTGAAGCTCATCACTTCTCGATAGGTGAGGTTTGGATATCTTTTCTCTATTTTACCGTCTTGAATCGCCCTTCCTCCACTGAATCCTTTATTTCTAACATCGAATGAGTTAGCTCCCAGACCAGAGAAGCTTTCGGCGATTTGAGCCTTAATTCCATCGATGGCTGTAAGCATACCCACCAAAGATGAAATGCCGATTGCAATGATTGCTCCTGTGAGTACAGTACGTAATAAATTTACTTTTATGGATCGTACAGCTTCTCGTACGTTTTCGATCAGATTCATAGTATGTTCGTAATAGAACGGATTTTTATGGCAATTGCGACTCGATAAGTCAATAATAATTAAATACGGGGGAAATGACTATTTGACTAGAAAATTTAAGAGTTACTCAATGAATCCGGTCGCCACGTACCTCAAGATTTTTGATCACATCTGCCTCGAAAGCAAGCCATTCATTCCATCGTTTGTTCACCTTTTCTGGGGCATCATATTTTCTGGCCAACTCGATGAATGTGACATAATGTCCCGCCTCAGACACCATCAATTCATAATAAAATTTCTTTAATTCTGGATCTGTCAGGTTACTAGAGAGCAGCTTAAATCGCTCACAACTCCTTGCTTCAATTAAGGCGTTCATCAATAATTGTTCAGTAAGCTGCTGTATTCTACTTCCGCCTTTTTTGACAAAATCGGTAAGCTGAACTACGTATTCGTCTTTTCTTGGAAATCCAAACTTCAATCCTCTAGATCGGATTTGCTCCAAAACGCGCTCAAAATGCCCCCATTCTTCAGCGACGATTGGAGTTAACGTATCAACCAATTCATCTAAATCATTAAACCTCAATATCAAACTGATGCAGGAAGAAGCCGCTTTTTGCTCACAGTAAGCGTGGTCGGTAAGCACATCCTGCAAATTCATTTCTGCTATACCAACCCATCTAGGATCAGTCGGCAGTTTCAAATTCAACATCTTCTGTCTCGTGCTTTCTTCCCAACTCATCATCAATCGAACAAATACCAGGTAATTCCCAAGTCTATAAAAGACTTATATCCAGTGTAATCTGGTGTAACAAAATATCCTTCATTCTCCATCAATCCACTATTCAAATGATTGTATTTCAACAAAACCCGGGTACGATTGATCCGGAAATCAAGGAAAATATCGGCAACGGGATAAGCATAAACATTGAAGTCATTCTGAAGATAAAATTGCTGGGTAGAAGGATTATATGCCTCTGCGTAATAATCCGAATGGTATCGTATATCAAGCCCAAGCTGGACATACACATTCTCATTAAACATGGGGCTGTCGAAATAGAATTTACTATTCGCATAGAGCTGAGGAATCCTAAAATTATCACTAGACTCACCTGAGATCTGGGTGAAAATAACTTCAGTATCCCATTGGAATTTCTGACCAACTCTAATGCTGGACTTCAGCCCTGGGATCAACATAAAAGCTTCTCCGCTAGCTTGCTCCGCTTCCCTGCCTTGATTGAAGAAAACGTAATTATTTACTCGATTGATAGTGAGTGAAGGCCTAAGTTTGATATTGTTAAAATCCAATTTGAACACACCCCTGACTTGATCTACACCTATGTTATTGAAGTCATTATCCCATTGATAGTGATTTCCATAATACATCTGCTGCATTGCGGTAGGCTTGTAAACAGCCTTGGTGTAATCCACTTCGAGCCATGGCGAAATAAACAGACCATGAAGTCTAAAAGCGCCAGGAATCAAGTATTCTCCATCCGCACTGATAGACCACTGGTCTGAAATCTTACCAATCAGCTCCCCTCCAATATAAACTTCATTGAAGATATTTTTATCAGGGTAAAAAGTGCTTTCCATTCTACCTGCCCTGAATTTTCCGTAAGCATTGTAATAAAAGCCCTTGAAACTACCCTTAAAACCTACTTCATTACCCCATTCCTTGAAGTCGCTATAATTTCTTGTGGTGTCCTCTTGTGTATTATCTTCCTGTGCATTTAATCTTTCACTTGGGTAAAAAAATGAATCACTTCCAGCTAATGCTGCAGTTAAGGTAAAGTCCTTATTTTTTTGATCAAAAATATGGTAAATCTGCAACTCATCACGAACACTATATTCATGATAAAATCGATACTCTTGGCGCAGATCACTGGCTTGGGTATTACTGAGCCATACTTTCGCATCTTCATAAGTGAAATACACCGAGGTGCTATCTTCCTCAGGAGGAATGATGCCCCCAATCTCATTCACTTCATGAAGCATTCTGGAAAAATTACCTAGAAACCAATATTTCCCATTTTCTGACCGGTAATTGGTATGCAAAGAATAAGAGTTCTGTACCACCATATTATCGTCACGGGCATTGGGATTCAGCGTCTTTCTAGCACGAATGGTATGAAAATTAAACCCTACATTCCACCTTGGGTTGATATTTCTGGCAAAGGCTAGATCAAGCATATTCCGTTGACCACCTCCAAAAAAAGCAGACATCTCCGTAAAAGGTGATTTCGTATCGAAATACTTATTGTCTTCTGGGGCGTGATAATATAAATCGTAAACCGAGAACCCAGACCTAGTTCCTATAACATCCGGAATCTCATAGAAAATTGGCTTGGCTGCGCTTCCAATATTCCCCAGGTCCTGATACTTCCAGTTACTTTTAGCAACAGGATCATAATTATGAAAATTATTCAAGGCAGTGTCCTGAGGATATAGGATCAGGTTATTTCTCTTGATATCCTTTTCAAAAAAGTACAAACTCGTCGTAGGCCCATAAACCATCCTGGTGCTATCATCCAGCAATGATCTCCTACCTTCAGTCTCCTCCTCCTCAACAGGAAGGACTCGTTCTTCACTTCTCTGCTGATTTGGGTTTTTCCGTGTCGGAGGGGCAATCACCTGCGCAAAAGTGGAGGTTAGACTCACTGCAAGGAAGAAAAATATGAAACCGAGTATTCGTATATTCACTTAGCTTTTGCCTTTTTTGAAGACTTTTTGTTGGATTAGTTGGACCAAAGTAAGTTCGTCATCAGCTGAAAAACTCAATTCTATGGGTAGCACAAAAATCGGAATTTCTTCCAGAAAACCTTTGGGTGCATTAGATTTAACTTTCACAGCGTCTTTTTCAGTCGTAAGTACAACGGGATTTTGTGCTGCCAGTTGCTTATAAACCCCTCGTATTTTACTGAAATCACCAGAAGTATAGTCATGATGATCTTCATATCTGATCACATCTAGCAATTCATATTTCTGCTCCACAAATTCTACAAGCGTCCGATCATTTGCCAGTCCAGTCAACAAAATGATTTTAGAAGAAAAACGGTGATATACGAATAATGGAGTGGGGTTTCCGTAAGAAATGAATGAAAAAAGCACAGGTGAATCGGGACGTTTCCAAAAGGAAGCATTTTCCTCAAACCTACTCTTTTCCAAGTCAGAAATATCATCTGGACATTTGGTAATCAAAACCACATCAGCTCTTTTTGCGCCAGCTCTACTCTCTCTCAATCTGCCCATGGGCAAAAGATAATCAGAGAAAAAAGGCTGCTGATAGGTAGTCAAAAGAACCGTCAAATCCCCTTTCACATAGCGATGTTGATAGGCATCATCTAAAATCACCAACTCAGGAGAGTCTGTCTTTGACCCTATTATTTCAAGTGCATTGATTCGATCTTCTCCTACACATACCGATATCTCATTTCCAAACTTTTGATAAATCTGGAAAGGCTCATCTCCGATTTCTTCAGGAATAACTTGTTTGCTTGCCTGGAGAAACCCCTTAGTTTTACGCCCATACCCCCTACTCAAAGTCGCTACCTTCAGTTCCTTGTAAAACTTTCGGATCAGGTATTCCACCATTGGAGTTTTGCCAGTCCCACCCACGCTTAAATTCCCAACTACTACAGTTGGCATTGAGGCAGGAACACTTTTTAGCCAACCCATATCAAAAAATAAATTTCGAATTCGAGTGACCAAATCGTATAATAAAGCAAAAGGATAAAGCAAAAAAGCGTACCAGCGCATTCCAGAATTACTATTTTTGATCAAATAAACAGAAAAAATATGGGATACAAGATTAGCGATGTGATTTCCTACTTAGAGCAAATCGCCCCTCCATCCTATCAGGAGTCATACGATAATGCCACCTTGATCACCGGTGACAGAAGTGCGGAAGTAACTGGAATTGTTTGTTCCCTTGACTGCATAGAAGCCACAGTACAAGAAGCCATAGAGCTGGGAGCTAATCTAATTGTGGCTCATCATCCGATTGTTTTCAAAGGTTTGAAAAGTCTCACCGGTAAAAATTATGTAGAGCGGACTATTATCAAGGCAATTAAAAACAACATAGCCATCTATGCTATCCACACCAATCTAGACCATGTCGCACATGGAGTAAACAAGCGGATTTCCGATCGGCTGGAACTGTTGGACACCACGATTTTACAGCCAAAAAAGCAATTGCTGAGCAAACTTGTCTTTTTCGTGCCAGAGCCAGGAAAAGAAAAGGTGCTTCAGGCTATATATGCATCAGGAGCGGGCAAAATTGGTGAGTATTCGGATTGCTCCTTTCAAGTAAAAGGTACAGGGACTTTTACTCCTTCGGCAAAAGCGAACCCTGCCATAGGTGAACGTGAAAAAGCTCAAGAAGAGGCTGAAATCAGGGTAGAAGTACTGGTTTCGAATCACCTTCTCCCAAAAGTCCTAGGTAAAATGCGCCAAGCTCATCCTTATGAGGAAGTTGCTTACTACGTCCAAAGTCTTGAAAATGAAAATCAAGAAGTAGGAGCTGGAATGATTGGAATTCTTCCAAATGAGATGAATGAAGCGGAATTTCTAGATTACTTGAAAATCAAAATGAATTTGACAGTAATAAAACACACAAGTTTTATATCCCGGAAAATCAAAAAAGTAGCAGTGTGCGGTGGCGCTGGAATTTTCCTATTGAATGATGCAAAAAGAGCTGGTGCAGATGTTTTTATCACCGCAGACGTGAAGTACCACGAGTTTTTTGATGCTGACGGAGCGTTAATTCTTTGTGACATCGGACATTATGAGAGCGAAATTTTCACAAAAGAATTACTCAGGGAGTTTTTGTCACAAAATTTTCCTAATATTGCACTCTATTTGACAAAAGTAGTTACAAATCCCACATCCTACCGATAGTACATGGAAAGTACAGTAGCACAGAAACTCGAAGCTATTCACAACCTTCAACTTTTAGATTCAAAACTAGATGCCATCATTAAAGTCCGCGGAGCTCTTCCAGAAGAGGTTCAGGATCTTGAAGATGAGATTGCTGGTTATGAAACTCGATTGGAGAAATTTCAAAGTGAAATAGATTCTTTTGAAAACGAAATAAAGGCGCTTAAAGAAAGCATCAAGGAATCTGAGAAACTGATCAAAAAGTATCAGGAGCAGCAGATGAATGTTCGCAATAACCGCGAATACGATGCAATCACTAAAGAGCTTGAACTTCAGGATCTAGAGATTCAGGTAGCTAAGAAAAAAATCACTGAGGCTGGTTATAGAATTGACACCAAGAAAGTTGACTTGGAGGAATTAAGTGCAGTGAAGAAGGACCGTCAAAAAGATTTAGATCAGAAAAACAGCGAATTGACTTCGATTGTATCTGAAAGCGAATCTGAAGAAGCAAAACTTAAAAACGATCGTGAAAAAGCAACTAAGAAAGTTGATGAGCGACTTTTAAAATCTTATACCAAGATCAGAGCTAATGCCAAAAATGGTCTTGCTGTAGTATTAGTAAAAAGAGGAGCTTGCGGCGGATGCTTCAACACAGTTCCTCCACAGAGACAAGCTGATATCCGCGAGAAGAAAAAGCTGATCGTTTGTGAGCATTGCGGTAGAATCCTTGCAGGTGTGGAAGACGAGATCGTAGAAGAGGTAGCACCTAAAAAGAAAAGAGCAACAAAGTCAACTAAAGCAAAAGCTTAAGTCCAGACCTTAAAAATTATAAGTTCAAAGAAACCCCTAGCTAATATCTTGGGGTTTCTTTTTGATCTACTTTTTTGTTTTCCTCGTAGATAATTTTCTATATTGTCAACTATGAAAAGTCTTGGAATTCTAACGATTACCTTATTTCTCTCCCTTTCAGTATTTGCGAAAGAGACCGAACCCAAAACTTTTTTGGTCCTATTCAAATCAAAAGAATTAAAATCTCTGAACACCTCACTAAAGGATATTCAGTCCCAATTTTCTTCCGATTTCAAAACGAAAACCTATTCGGGCAATTCGGAACTAGCACTTATAATTGACATTCCAGAGTGTGAATTTGATGTGTGTTTTCTCGGACAGTTTCTGGTCTCGCTACAAAAAGACAGAGAAATAAAGCTTCAGGACATTGCCTTCAGGTTGATCGATATGACTGCTAACAAAAAGTCATTGAACACCTACTTATCTGCCTTCGAAGAAAGTCAGAAAAAGGAAAAAAACGATAAACGAAATGCTACAGCTCCTTAAGGTGCTCAGTGTCGTTTCTTTTCAGTAATTCGAACGTCCCATCTACTTTTTCTGCGATCAAATACAAACACAGATTTTTGTGCTCAAACATATCCATGTGACACAAATCCTGCTTCATTATCAAGCTTAAGAAAATCCGCATCGCACGCCCATGCATACAGACTAAAATTGTCTCGCCCGGCCCGGCAATGATCGCATCAATTCCTCTTTGCATGCGCTTTGCCACAATATTCGGACTTTCTCCACCTGCGATGCAGTAATCCAGATTTCCCTGCTGCCACTGATCCAACATATGCTGGTAATACTGGCTTTCTTCTGGTGACATCGGCAATCCTTCGTAATCCCCCCACGAAATCTCATTCAAATCTGTAGTAGAAATTGCTGGGATTCCTAAGTTTAAAAAAGATTGAATAGACTGCTTTGTTCGCTGTAGTCCGGTATAATAAGCCTGATCAAATGGGATATCTTTGTAAGCTTCAAAAAAAGCCGCTGCTTGCTTTCTGCCATTCTCATTGATGGGAGCATCAATTCCACTTCCCTGCACCACACCTTTGAGATTATAATCAGTTTGACCGTGCCTAACTAAGTAAATTTTTTTTCGATTCAAGATTCTTTATTTTTGTCGTCACCCCAAAGAAAACTCATTTACATTAAAATTCATGGTATTCTCCCAAAAGGCTTCATTGAATCAAATCAACCAGAATGGGAAAAACACGATGACGGATCATTTGGGAATAGTATTTACTGAAGTTGGTGATGATTACTTGAGTGCTACCATGCCTGTCGATGAAAGAACAAAACAACCCATGGGCTTGTTACATGGAGGTGCCAATGTAGTGCTCGCCGAAACTCTTGGAAGTGTGGCAGCTTCACTTACCATTGATTTACAAAAACAAATTTGTGTAGGGCTGGAAATAAACGCAAATCACCTAAAAGGCGTTAGGTCTGGATTAGTCACCGGAATAACCAAACCTATTCACATTGGAAAAAGCACACAAATCTGGGAGATAAAAATCACAAATGAGCAAGGTCAGCTTTGTTGTATCAGTAGGATCACAATGGCGATTTTAGACAAAAAGTAATGCATACTAACGTAGCTACAAATCATACTAAAGCAGATATACTTCAACTTTTACTTCAGTTGGGATTGACTTCTGCTGGTTCTTTTGCTATCTGGCGAAAGCCAAAATCAAATACCGTAGAAATTGTTTTAAATGACACCGCGGAACCCGTTAAAGTTGACTTGTCAATTGAAAATCTGGAGCCAGGGTTTATTGTACATCCCTTTGTCGACCAAGCGGATCATCAAGCCTACTTCATTAAGGCTAACAAATACTTTTCTTTTGACCTTGAAAAACCACTTTCTACAGAGGATCTTCCTGAATGGGCTAAAATCCAACTGAAAAATCAAGAAAGGCTTTCCCCTAATGAAATCAGAGAATTGCTGATCAATCAAACCTTGGTTAGTAAAGTACAGACTTCAAAACTGAGTGAAAATAAAGATCACTTCACCCAACTGGTAAAAGAAGGAATTAAGGCAATTCAGGAAAACAAACTTGAGAAAGTAGTTCCTGCGCGAACCAAAACTATCTCTATTCCACCAAATTTCAACCTAGGCTGTACCTTGTTAAGCTTGATGGAAGCCTATCCAAATGCCTTCATAAACTTCTTTCACCTACCTCATGTAGGCACTTGGGTAGGCGCTTCGCCTGAAACATTAATCGAGACAAAAGGAGATATTTTCTGCACCATGTCCCTTGCAGGCACCCAGAAAGCTACTAGAGACAACCCTCTAAAATCAGTGGCTTGGACCCAAAAGGAAATTGAGGAACAAGCTTTAGTAAGTCGTTACATCGTTTCTTGCTTCAAAAAAATCAGATTGCGAGAATACGAAGAGCACGGCCCAAAGACAGTTCTGGCAGGGAATCTTCTCCATCTACGATCAGATTTTAGAATCAACATGCAAGAAACTGGATTCCCTGAGCTTGGATCCATCATGCTAGGTCTTCTCCATCCTACTTCTGCTGTTTGCGGTATGCCTAGATCCGAAGCTCACAATTTTCTCCAAGAGTTTGAAGGATTTGACCGCTCCTTTTACGCTGGATTTTTAGGTCCTGTAAATATTCAAGGAGAAACTTCTATTTATGTCAACCTGAGAACTGCCAGTCTTCATGACAACGAAGCTACGCTCTATGCAGGTGCGGGAGTCACCGAAGATTCTGATCCTGAAAAAGAATGGGAAGAAACAGAACTCAAGTGTCAAATCATCGGTAAATTCATCCAAAATCCAAGCGCTTGATTCTTTCCCAGATCACAGAATTAGTGGCCATTTGTGCCAAAAAAGGCATCGAAAATGTAATCCTCTCCCCTGGATCGCGCTGTGCGCCTTTGACATTGGCATTTGCCAGACATCCCGAAATTCATGCCCGAACAATCTCTGACGAACGCTCAGCGGCTTTCGTTGCTTTGGGGATGGCTCAGCAACTAGAAGAACCTGTGGTTTTGGTTTGTACTTCCGGGTCAGCTGCTTTGAATTACTTTCCCGCTGTAGCTGAGGCATTTTTTCAGCAGATTCCTCTATTGATCCTGACTGCAGATCGACCTGCAGAGTGGATCGATCAATACGATGGGCAGACGATTTTCCAGCCTGAAGTGTACGGAAAGCACGTGAAAGGAAGCTTTCAGTTGCCTGATACAGTCCGTAATGCAGATCAACTTTGGCACTCATCCAGGATCGTAAATGAAGCGGTTAATCTTTCCAAGCAATTACCTTCTGGGCCAGTTCATATCAATATTCCACTGAGAGAACCTTTCTACCCTGATAAAGACGAAAAATTAGTTTTCCCAGAAAAACCTCGGGTTTTTAATTTAGTAAAAAACAAAATTCAGCTAACGGATGAATCCCTGATCAAGCTTAAAAACAGGCTGGAGATAGTCCAACGGGTTTTAATCATCCCGGGACAGCAGCGACCTGATTCCCAACTCCAGAATTTACTGGATGAGCTTGCCAAAAATAAAAAAGCGGTCATCGTCACTGATACGATCAGCAATCTTCAATCTGATCACACAATCTCATTTCATGATCACTGGTTGGGAAATGAAGTAATTTCAGAAGGTTTGAAACCTGATCTGATTATCAGCTTTGGGAAGTCTGTCATCTCAAAGTCACTTAAGCTTTTCTTAAGAAAAACTCAAGCTTCACATTGGCACATTCAAGAGGACGGAAATGCAAAAGACACATTCCAGAGACTGACGAGGAACATTGCATCTTCACCAGCATACTTCATGAATTGGCTAAGCCAAAATCTTGGAGCCCAAAATACTGAGTTTTATCAGGCTTGGCATTGGTTAGAAAAATCCACTGGCCATAAACTCCTGCAAACCTTAGAAAAACAGGCCTTTGGGGAATATCCAGCTTTGGCTTACTGCTTGAGTAAAACTCCCACCCTTTCCAAAATCCATGTAGCCAATAGCATGGCTGTCCGTTATTTGAATTTGATGGGAAAAAGAAGTCAAGAAATCATTTGTAACCGTGGCACGAGTGGCATCGATGGATCTAATTCCACGGCGGTCGGTTGCACGTTTACGACCAAGGAAATCGTAACGCTAATCACTGGCGACATGGCTTTCTTCTATGATCGCAACGCCTTTTGGCATAATTACGCGATGCCAAATCTTAGGATTATTTTGCTCAATAACCACGCTGGAGGAATTTTTAGATTGATTGACGGGCCAAAAAACCAGCCTGAGTTGGAGGAATATTTTGAAACCAAACAAAAGTTAACAGGGCAGCATCTGGCAACTGAGTTTGGATTCTTCTATTCCAAAGTGGTGAATGGGGAAGAGTTGGAGGATTCACTAGCCGATTTTTATGAAGAATCACTTCATCCCAAAATCCTGGAGATCGAGACCTCAAGTCTTGAAAATGCCGAAATTTTGAAGGCCGTGAAAGAAAAAATTAAGCTGTCACTTGAGAACTGAAAGTAGAATCGGGAGAACTGGTTCCCCCGATTTTTTGAATCCAATAAATCATCAAACCAAGTTGCCCCAATTCTGCCAAAGTCAAAGGAATCAAGGCTAAAAGTGCGCCTATCCCCGAAAACAATAACACCCCTGCAACTAAAGTCAAGGCTCCAATCACCATAGGAATGGAGGAGAATTTATTTTTGTAGCCTAAAAATCCAATCCCAATAAATGCATATGCAAAACCGAATGAACTGATTTTGACAAAATAATAATCACTAATCTCAAAAGCGAGGGAAATCATGGCTACCATATCTGTCACATACCAAACCAGAGTAAAGGAAAGCATGGTCCATAAAGCATATTTCAATAGCTCATTTTTATAAAAAGCCACTAGCCTGATCCAGCCATAGATAAATATCGAATAACCAATAAAACTGGCACTTTTTGCCAGAATAAAACCAATCATTTTAAAGGAGTATTCTCCAGCAACATATTCAGCCTCCATGCTGATTTCGAAGATCGAAGCGAAGAAATAGACGATGCCCGCAGCAAACCCCAAGTATAAAACCCAAGGAGCTTTAGCAGGCTGAGTTACTAATTGCTCCGGTATGCCTTGAAAACCCAACGCTTCAAATAATGCCTTGATCGTGTAACTCCTCGGAGTCACTTCTCCTGATTCGATGCGCTGTATGGTCCGCACATTCAGGTTGCACAGTTCGACCAACTCTTCCTGAGTCAATCCTTTTGCCTTTCTCAATTCAGAGATTTTCTTGCCAAGTTCTGGTTGTTTCATCGTGTGTATAGTTTGATTTACCATGGCAATTTCTGTTTTTGAACTGTGACTTGGGACGAAATAGGCTCGGTTTTGACCCGACATTCGCCCGACATTAGGGTTTAAAGGCTCAATTTAAGGATTTACCTAAATCAATGGCAAAACCTGTCTTAGCGCCGGGTTCCTATTTCCCGCCTTCCAAATTGCGGAAAGCTCCGTGAATTGCGGAATATGCGGAATCTGCATAAATCGGACATTCAGTTCATATCCTTCCTTTAAAGAAGTTGGTACAATTGCCACTCCCATCCCATTTTCCACCAATTTGAAAATCGTCAGCGCATGCACAGACTTATGCCTGATCCTAGGTGAAAAGCCCGAGTCACGACAAATGCCGATAATCTGCTCGTAATATAGATTGCTATAATCTGAGGAAAAAAGCACAAAAGATTCATCTTTAAACTGACTGACTGAGGTAAAGTCATGTTCCTGAATTGGATGATCCTTCGGAACTACCAATGAAAAACTATCACGTAAAACCACCTTCATCTCGAGATCACTTGGCACCGACGCCAACCTTACAAAACCCAGATCCAACTTGTCTTTTTCTATCATTTCCACTTGAACAGCGTTACTGAGCTCTTCCAAACTTGTGCTGATCAAGGGTTGATGAGCATTCAATTTTGAAAGCAAATCCGGCAAAACCTGATTGGACGCTGATCCCAAGAACCCAATTCTCAGCTCACCAACTTTTCCCTTAGCTATCAATTTCAATTGGCTTTTAGTAAGCTCCAAGTGGTTCAAAACAAAATCTACTTCATCCTTGAAAAATGCTCCTGCAGCTGTCAGTTCCACATGCTTTTGATCCCGCTCAAAAAGTTTTACCTCCAGCATTTCTTCCAATTGCTTGATTTGTCTACTCAATCCTGGCTGGGAGATAAATAGTCTTTCTGCTGCCTTTCGGAAATTCAATTCCTCTGCAACTGCCTTGAAATAACTCAAATGTCTTAATTCCATGATGCCTCAAAGGTATCAAATAATGACAATATTGATATCAAAAATTATCATTAATGCTTGGTATCTTTACACAGACCCTAGAATATTTACCCAAATAGTTATGGAAACTTTCAACTACGGATTAGACCAACTGACAGTAGCTACAGCAATGAAGCTCGCTCGGAAAGAGATCAAAGGGATTTTGAACCCTGAAACTCGCAGTAAAGTAGAAGCTTCTGCTTTGGCAGTTTCAAATATTGCCAGAGGCGAAAAAGCCGTCTATGGAATCAATACAGGATTCGGCCCGCTTTGCACCAGCAAAATCTCAGCTGCTGACACGCAGACTTTACAGGAAAACCTATTGAAAAGTCATGCCGTCGGATTGGGGGAACCTGTCCCGATTGAAATTTCCAAATTGATGCTTGTGCTGAAACTTCAGGCTTTAGCTCAGGGATTCTCAGGAATACAGCTTGAGACTTTGGATCGAATGCTTTGGATGTTGGAAAATGAGGTAATTCCTGTAGTGCCTATTCAGGGATCAGTTGGGGCATCCGGCGATTTAGCCCCACTTTCCCATTTGTTTCTACCTCTATTAGGTTTGGGAAAAGTGCATTATGAAGGTAGCATTTTCAAAACTTCAGAACTCTTCGAAAAGCTTGGAGTAAAAGCCCTTTCCCTGGGCCCGAAAGAAGGCTTAGCCTTAATAAATGGCACCCAGTTCATGGCGGCCTACGGCGTAAAAATCGTGGACCGTTTGCATAATTTGCTAGTTCATGCTGATATCACCGGTGCGATGATGATCGAAGGCTTGATGGGTTCTATCAAACCTTTTTCACCTGAATTGCATCAGCTAAGACCTTTCGCAGGAAACCAACATGTCGCTCAGACTATCTTGAACTTACTCCATGAATCAGAAATAGTCAATTCACATTTGGATTGCGCTCGAGTTCAGGATCCATATTCTTTACGCTGTATGCCGCAGGTTCATGGAGCATCGAGAAATGCTTGGTTACATTTGAAGGATGCCATAGAAACAGAAATCAATTCCGTCACGGATAATCCGGTTGTATTCAGCGAGGATCACACCATCTCGGGCGGAAGTTTTCATGGTCAGCCTATCGCTTTGCCTTTGGATTATGCTTGTCTTGCAGCTTCGGAATTGGGAAATATTTCGGATCGTAGAATCTATCTTTCCCTTGAGGGTGACACGCCAGGGGTGCCAAAATTACTTTTGAAAGAGACTGGTTTGAATTCCGGCTTGATGATTCCACAATACACCACCGCAGCTTTGGCATCTGAAAACAAAGGACTTTGTTTCCCTGCTTCTGCGGACAGCATACCTACCTCGCTTGGTCAGGAAGATCACGTGAGTATGGGTTCAATCGGTGCAAGGAAAGCTTTACGAGTTATAGAGAATGTGGAGAAAATCCTGGGAATTGAGCTATTTAATGCTGCTCAGGCGATGGATTTTCATGCTCCGCTGAAGTCAGGAAAAGTCATGACAGCCATCCATGAGCACGTGCGTACCAAAATCACTCCTGTTATTAATGACCGAGTGATGACCGAAGATATGGAAACCGCCATCGAGATGATTCAAAGTGGTGAGTTGATCGAGCTTGCAAATCGCATAGCAACGCAAGAAGGATTGCCGTTTGAGACGGAGTGGAGTGAGATATTTAGACTTTAAGTCAACAGACCACAGTCCACAACCATCCAAATTTCACAACAAATACATTAGTTCTCAATTCTTTAAATTAGATTCATTATGGTAAAACTAATCGGCCCAATAACTCAACTTCTAACACTGAATAATCTCCCAGTCAAAGGAGCTTTGAAAGACGAGCAACTGGAAATCTTAGAAGATGCTGGGATTTTGATGGAAGATGAAAAGATCCTGGAAGTCGCAAGTTTTACTGAACTTTTGAAAAAAACTAAGGCTCACAATATTGAAATCATCGAACTGGAAGGTGAGTTTGTCGCACTTCCAGGCTGGATAGATTGCCATACACATATTTGTTTTGGAGGTACGAGAGCTAGGGATTTTGCCATGCGAAATGCTGGAAAGACCTACTTGGAAATCGCTGAATCTGGTGGTGGCATTTGGGACACGGTAACTCAAACTCGGAAACTAACTCAAGTAGAGCTTGCTGAGAGAACCGCTAAAAATGCTAATCGCCATTTAAATGAAGGCGTGACCACGATTGAGGTGAAAAGCGGCTACGGTCTGACGATAGATGAGGAGGTAAAAATGCTACGTGCCATCAAGGAGGCCAACAAAGAGACTTCAGCTGATTTGATTTCAACTTGCTTAGCAGCTCACATGAAACCACGTGATTTTGCCGGAACAAATGCGGAATATCTGGAATTGATTTCTCAGGAGCTTTTCCCCATTCTTAAGTCAGAAAACCTCACGAACAGAATAGATTCCTTCATTGAGAAAAGTGCTTTTTCACCGGAAGAAATAGAAAGCTATTACCAAAAGGCAATCGATTTAGGCTTTGATCTCACCGTTCATGCCGATCAGTTTACCAGTGGCGGATCTGAAGTTGCTGTTAAATTCAACGCGAAATCAGCAGACCATTTGGAAGCTTCCACTGAAAAAGAAATAGCAATTTTAGCCAAATCAAATACCATTCCCGTAGCACTTCCTGGAGCTTCGATTGGCTTGGGCTGTGCCTTTACTCCCGCCCGCAAAATCTTAGATCAAGGTGGTTCGGTGGCCATTGGAAGCGATTGGAATCCTGGTTCTGCTCCCATGGGTGACTTGGTCACTCAAGCCGCAATTTTAGCAACCTTCGAAAAACTCAGTACTGCAGAAGTATTGGCAGCACTTACCTTGCGAGCAGCAGCAGCTATAGGATTAAAAGATCGAGGAATTCTCAAAGAGGGAATGATGGCAGACTTCAACCTTTTCCCAACTGACAATTACCAAGAAATCCTTTATCAGCAAGGTAAACTCAAACCAGCACAAGTCTGGAAAAGAGGAAGTAAGATCTGAGACTTTAGGCATTAGATTTTAGATCCAAGAATCAAGACATTCAGTATAAACTTCAGATCATAGAATTACGACAGAGGTTCAAATAAAGCTCGTAAATCGTAATTCAAAAATCGTAAATAGCATGACTTTTAAAGAGCAAATATCACAAGGTATTCCTTCACAATTCCCTCCCAAAAAAGATAGAAATACAACGGTAAGCCATGCTCCTAAGCGAAAGGACATTCTTTCGACGGACGAGAAGAAACTGGCTTTAAGTAATGCGCTACGCTATTTCCCGAAAGAATGGCATGCGGAATTAGCAAGTGAATTTTTAGCCGAACTCAAGGAGTTTGGTCGAATCTACATGTACCGGTTTATGCCAGATTACGAAATGCGAGCTAGACGGATTCAGGATTATCCCGCAAATTCCCAGCAAGCTGCAGCCATCATGCTGATGATCCAAAACAACCTAGATCCTGCAGTCGCTCAGCATCCAGAAGAGTTAATTACATATGGTGGAAATGGGGCAGTTTTCCAGAATTGGGCGCAGTACCTTCTAGTGATGAAATACCTCTCGGAGATGACTGAGGAGCAAACTTTACATATTTATTCAGGTCATCCCATGGGACTTTTCCCCTCTTCCAAAGAAGCCCCACGAGTAGTAGTCACTAACGGAATGATGATTCCAAATTACTCCAAACCCGATGATTGGGAGAAATTCAATGCGCTTGGCGTGACTCAATACGGACAGATGACTGCGGGTTCATTTATGTACATCGGTCCGCAAGGAATTGTGCATGGCACGACGATCACGGTGATGAATGCTTTTCGCAAAAAACTGAAAACTGGAGAAAAGCCAGCGGGTAAGATTTTTTTGACGGCAGGTCTTGGCGGTATGAGTGGAGCGCAACCAAAAGCTGGAAATATCGCTGGTTGCATTACCATTTGTGCAGAAGTGAATCCATCTGCAGCAAGGAAAAGACATGAACAGGGATGGGTGGATGAATTGCTAGAGAATCTGGATGAATTGGTACTCCGCACTCAACTGGCCAAGCGAAACAATGAGGTGGTTTCCATCGCTTACATTGGAAATGTTGTTGATGTATGGGAGCGATTTGATACTGAGGATGTTTTCGTGGAACTTGGCTCTGATCAGACTTCCCTTCATAATCCTTGGGCTGGGGGCTATTACCCTGTTGGCCTTACTTTCGAAGAATCCAATCAATTGATGGCAGAAAATCCCGCAGAGTTCAAGGCTAAAGTTCAGGAAACCTTAAGAAGCCATGCTGATTCAATTAACAAGCATGTGGAGAAAGGAACCTACTTTTTCGATTATGGAAATGCCTTTTTGCTGGAAGCATCCAGAGCTGGTGGTGAGGTCATGGCGGAGAATGGAATTGATTTTCGCTATCCTTCCTATGTACAAGACATCTTAGGTCCCATGTGTTTTGATTATGGATTTGGTCCCTTCCGCTGGGTTTGTACTTCTGGAAAAGCTGAGGATTTGCGAAAATCCGATCAGATAGCTGCTCAAGTTTTGAAAGAAATCATGCAAGAATCTCCTGCTTCTATCCAACAGCAAATGCAGGATAATATTACTTGGATCGAAGAGGCTGAGAAAAACAAATTGGTAGTGGGCTCCCAAGCTCGTATTCTCTATGCAGACGCCGAAGGAAGAGCAAAAATTGCGAAAGCTTTCAATGATGCGATACAATCCGGCGAAATCTCAGCTCCAATCGTTCTTGGTCGAGATCATCACGACGTCAGCGGAACTGATTCTCCATACCGCGAAACGAGCAATATCTACGATGGAAGCAAGTTCACAGCCGACATGGCTATTCATAACGTAATTGGCGATAGCTTCCGTGGTGCCACTTGGGTTTCGATCCATAATGGAGGTGGAGTTGGCTGGGGGGAAGTGATGAATGGGGGTTTTGGGATGGTGCTGGATGGGTCAGAAGATGCGGAGCGAAAGCTGAAGTCTATGCTTTTCTACGATGTGAATAATGGAATAGCGAGAAGAGCTTGGGCAAGGAATCCTGGTTCTTTGGAAGCTATTCAACGAGAAATGGATCGAAGTCCGGGGTTGAAAGTTACTATTCCTAATCTCGTGGATGATGAGATTTTGGATCTAGATTCTTGAAATCCTACTTCTGGAGAAGCAGGATAAGGTTTTAACGTGATTCATTAATTATTTATCCTTCGAAAATAGCTTCGAGATTGAGAGAAAAACCTGGAAGAACAATCGACTTGATCTGATCTCCCGAAGTAAAAAGCCTAGAAGGCTCGAATCTTCCATTGACCAATGTATAAATCAAAACGGTACAATCGGTGGGATGAACTACCCAGTATTCTCTCACCCCATATTCCTCGTACAAGTCATATTTATTCTGAACTTCCACCCGGCTATTTCCCGGAGAAAGAATTTCTACAATTAAATCCGGAGCTCCCCAGCAGCCTTTGTCGTCCAATTTGCTAAGATCACAAATCACAGAAATATCGGGCTGTACTACCGAATCTGTTTTCGAATACTCTGGATTTTTAGAAAACCTTACATCGAAAGGAGCCGAGTATACTTTGCAGGAATGACCTTTCAGAAAATTGAATATTTCATTAAATATATTCCCTGAGACTTCCTGATGCCTACGATTCGGAGCGGCAGCTTTGGCAAAAATTTTCCCTTTGATCAGCTCAACGATTTCCTCAAAATCCCATTTCAAATAATCTGCATAAGTATATACTGCTCCTTCAGGCTCATTGAAAGCATCCAAATCAATCTTTTCTTTTTGGGGAATTCTATATTCTTTCATAACCTCTGATACGATCTAACTGAAAATTTGAATACTACCTAAAAACCAAATACATAATTTCTGGTATCTTAAGTATCAAATCGCGTTTTTTAAGTTACTATAAAATAATACCATCATCAATATGCTGCATCAAAACCCTAATCCTTCACTTTGGTCTGGAAGAAAATCCGAAGAAATTGAATACTGGCATCAGGCAACTATCTCTGTCAAAGACCTGAATCTAGACGATAAGCAAGACACCCCTAAAGTCGGCATATTAGGATATGCAGGTGAAGAAGGGGTGAAAAGAAATCAAGGACGATTGGGAACTGCAGAAGGTCCAAATGCCATACGTAAGAATCTAGGCACCTTGGCCTTTCACCTACCTGAAAAAAGTAGAATTTTCGACTATGGTGATATTTACACAGAGGACGATGATATGGAGTCCAGCCATAAATTGATTTCAGAGACTGTTTTCAATCTCTTGGAAACAAAGCATTTTCCTATCCTTTTGGGCGGTGGACATGATCTGGCTTTAGCTCACGGAAGAGGGATTTACAGGCACCTTGCTTCCAAAAATCAAAAATTGGGTATAATCAACATGGATGCTCACTTTGACCTTCGTCCTACCCTAGATGGCAAAGGACATTCTGGCTCTCCATTTTTTCAATTAGCTGAAGAAAACCCTGATTCTTTCCAATATTTATGTTTGGGAGTACAGCGCTCTGTAAATCCAAAATCGCTCTTTAGTACCGCGGAAAGTGTTGGAGCAAAATGGATGGTAATGGAAGATTTCAGGATGAATAACTGGGAAGTAATCCAGGAAAAAATCCTCTGGTTCCTTGACTCAGTAGACAAAATCTATCTCAGTGTGGACATGGATGGTTTTTCCTCAGCTTTTGCTCCAGGAGTATCGGCTCCTTCTCCTATGGGTTTCCGGCCTGAGTTTGCCTTCAAGGTTTTCGAATTACTCGCTTCATCAAAAAAACTCATTTCAATGGATGTTGCGGAGTTAAATCCAGCATTTGATCATGATCAAGCAACTTCCAGATTGGCAGCCAGATGTGCCGAGTATGTAGCAAGGAAGGTGTTAGCCCTCAAAGACTAAACGACACATAAAACAAACTTGCAATTTCATGAAAAATCTATCCCACAGCTTTTTCATCATTCTAATATTTTCATTTTTTAGTTGCCAATCTTCTGAAGAAGGTTCTGAAATTCAGACTTTCGCAATTTCGGAGTCAGACATCTCCGCATTTGATGAGGTGGTCACTTCAATTGAATTTATCCCACTGAAAAACAAAGCAGATGAACCTGTAAATCTGAATTGCAGTGTCTGGAATCTGAAAGTCACCGAAAAGTTTTTGGTCTATACGACTCTTTGCAATCCTGAATCAAAAATCCACCTTTTTGACCATAACGGAAATTATCTAAAAAGCTTCGAAAGAAGCGGAAATGGTCCCGAGGAATATCAAATCATGCAAGGAATAGATTTAAATCAAGACACACTTAGCATTACAGTCGGTGCGGGCCTTATCAAACAATACCACTTTCCTGATTTTGAGTTTATTGGGACAGTTAATTTGGATAAAGAGGCAATGTTCCTTCCGTATTTCACCAAGATTTCAAAAACCAAGTGGCTAACCGCACCGATGCATACTGGGGAATTGGATGAAAATGGGGAGTATAAACTTTACAAAATAATGGACAGCTCCGACGGTAAAACAGTCGAATTGCCAATTGGAGCAACTCCATTGACTGCAGAAATCAGCGAGGGGGAATTCGCAAAATTGGGACAGAGTTATTTACTGAACTATGCATTTTCAGACACCATATATCAATATAAAAATGACCAAGTGACACCCTATGCCAGCTTGGATTTCGGGGAGAGAAAACCATCCGCAGATGATTTGAAAATGGACGGGGCACAGCTAGAAGCAACTGTCACCAATCAGCCTTTTGTAATCAACATGGGTAAAATATGGCAGACTGATTCTATCTCTAGAATAAAAACTTTTGCGCTCGCAAAGAATCCTGACATGGACATCACTAACATGAGAACATTTCCTGTGCATGAAGTTTTTCTAAACCATGAGACAAATCAAGTCACCGCATTCAAATCATTAGCCGGCTGGTCGAATGGCAAAGGAGATGCAAAAGATGGCTATTTCTATGACGTTCTTCGAACGGATGATTGGATTTACGCTTTGGAAAATGGGACGCTGGGCAAATATGCTGAACAGCTAGAAAAGTCGATTGGAGAACTTGGAGATTTCGAAGATCCTATTCTTATTAAATATCAAGTGAAAATGAAAAATTAAGAGACTAAGATTCTCAAAGAAAACCTAAATACAATAAACCTATACCCATGAAAAAACCTATTCTAACCTTATTCGCCTTTGCCATCCTCTATTCGGCCAATGCGCAAAATATTACGCCTACAGCGACTATAGAATTCCTGTCTGAGGATCTTTCCCGAATTATTCAAAAGAATGCAACTGTAGAAGTGATCGCCGAAGGATTTCAATTTACCGAGGGTCCTCTTTGGATAGAAAAGGAAAAAATGCTTCTCTTTTCAGACGTTCCAGCCAACACGATTTACAAATGGACTGAGGAAAAAGGGAAAGAAGTTTACTTAAAACCAGGTGGTTATACCGGAGCTAAGGAAAGAGGGGGTTTTATGGGACCAAATGGATTGCTACTTTCCCCGGATGGCAAGCTTTGGATTTGCCAGCATGGGGACAGGCGGATCGCAGAGATGGACGCTCCCCTCTCAAAGCCTAATGAGTCTTACAGTACCGTAGTGGATTCTTTTGACGGTAAAAAACTAAATAGTCCCAATGATTTGATTTTATCCAAAGCTGGGGATCTATATTTTACTGATCCATCTTATGGTCTGGCAAGTGATGCAGAAAAGGAAATTGACTATCAGGGAGTTTACAAAATGAGCCCTACCGGAGACGTCACCTTACTTCTTGACTCCATCGATCAGCCAAATGGAATAGCTATTTTCCCAAATCAAAAAACCCTATTGGTGTCAAACTCTGATCCTGTCAAAAAGAAATGGTATGCATATGACTTGGCAAAAGACGGCTCAGTAACTAGCGGGAAAGTTTTTCATGATGCCAGCGATGCTTCAGAGCCGGGCTTATGTGACGGATTCAAAATTGACAAAAAGGGGAATGTATTTGCCTCCGGCCCAGGAGGAATCTGGATATTCAATCAATCAGGTGACTTATTAGGGAAGATTAAATTAGAAGGAGCTTCCGCTGCAAATTGTACTTTATCCCCGGATGGAAAAACACTTTATATAACAGCCGAACAGTATTTACTCAAAATGAAGATGAGATAAACTCCGCCTCATTAAGCCTAAAAAACCTCCAAGAGATCCATTTCTTGGAGGTTTTTCTATTTCTATACTATTGAGGAATTTAGATATTGATTTGGCTCAGACCAAATCGACTGAAACCTTACCGCTGATCATCCTCTCCCATCACATCATAGCCACGCCATTTATATGACTCTGCTAGTTGAGAAGCAGCCGGCCAGGCAATCTGGTGCTGTGGACTAGCCACCCATTTCATTCTGTTTTCTTCTGTATCAAAGGAAATCTGGATTTGATAATTGAAGGCCGTAGGCTCTGCTTCTATACCTTTTGCTTGCTCCTCTGGAAAAAGGCGAAGTAATTTGGAGCTCAGGTATCCATCCTGAACGAGCATGGCCGGGACATATATAGAGTGATACATTTTCTCAAAAGCGGCTGCATTTTCTAGCGAAACCACAAAATCCATTTGCAAAGCCATAGCTATCGGCTCAGGCGATCCACCAGAGTAATTGGCACTTTTATCTGCAGAAACTGACACGCCAATGACCAACAATTCAAGATCATCAGCACCCGTATTTTCCAACGAAATACTTTCTCCCAACAATCCTGTGAACGCATCATCAGCTGCAATCTCATTCGTCACACCATCAATGGATAACTTGCCCTCACCTTTCAAAACATAATAAACCTCCTCGATGCCTTCCAATTGCCGAGGACCAACAGATTTCCCCGCTGGAATCACCAAATGATCTACACTATTCCAGCTTGTTCTGAATACTTCTGGACCAAAAGCTCTGCGGGCAAGCACACCATTTCCCAAATAGGGGTGATTATCAGCCCGAAGTTTATCTTTTGTGAATTCATACGAAACAAAAACAGGAACCTTATCTATTTCTGCTCCTTCCCGGGTATCACCCAGATCAAAAGCATCACCCTGAGCTTTTCTTTCCGAAACAGCATAATTCAACCATTTTAAAGGTTTATCACTAGAATTATAAATGGCATGAGCATCTCCCAGCTTGCAGGGTACTGCCACAGGTCCCTTGAGTGTAGAAGTACGTCCATTGACAGTAAACTCAGCTTCACCATCGAGTAGAATATACATCTCCTCGATCGAATGATGAAAATGGTGACCGATGCCCGACTTTGGCTGAATCACTCCAGAATGCAGGTAGAGAAAATTAGTAGATAGGTCATTTCGCCCAACCAATTGAGTAAAGCCCATTTTACCAGCCCCTGCATGTACAGCGGATAGTTCCCGGTACTTTGCTGGGTCATTATGGATTATTCGTTCTTTGGATTCAGATTGCTGAGCCCAAGATGCCATCGTGGCAAGAGAAATGGCTAAGGTTAAAATACTTTTCATTTTATTCTAGGTTTAAGAGATTGAATAGAAGTAATAGGATTAAGCTGCTCCTTTATCAGTTCAGGTTATTACTCTGGTAGAGAATAAACCACGTATCCTTTTGGCAAAGCCCCAGGCCTTTTGGAGAAATCGTAGCTCGTAGGGTCAAACCTGTTGGAAGCATTGATCACTAAATATTGCTTTCCATTTACCACGTACATTCCAGGCTGTCCGGTCGATTCGTTGTCCAAGGTAGTTTCCCAGAGGATTTTTCCGTTATCAGCATCGAATGCATAGACAATCCCTCCTTTGCCAGTGGCAAAAACCAGATCTGTTGAAGTTATCACCATTCCTTTTCTTATCGTTCCGCTTGGAGCACCTGTGGTTTTATCTCCATTGGTAAAAGCAGAATCCAGCCCTATTGGCTGTCGCCATTTGATGGTTCCATTGTTAAGATCATACGCAAATATAGATGCCCAAGGAGGAGCGGTTAGCGCTTGCCACTCTGTACCGTAAGCAGTAGTATATCTATCCTCTGGGTGAATTACATCCTCTGGATAATCCTCTAAAGGGGCAGCACGAGTTGTGTCTTCTGGGATGTTCACGCCTCCAGAAGCTACTATCGGCCCAGTAATTTCAGGAGCTTCTGAAGCATTCATCATTCCTCTAAACCGGTTTGGGGATCCGCCAAGATATCTGTGCATTGCCAAAACAGTAGCTTCCTCAATATGGACAAATGCTGGCATTCTTCCTCTGCCTTCCGAAAGCAGGGTTTTAAATTCATCGTATGAATACCGTGCACCTACATTTATTAACGAGGGACCAGCTCCTCCTCCTTTCATTTCCTCTCCGTGACAGGTCTGACAAGACCCCGCGTAAAGCGTACTTATTTTATTCTTTTCATCATCCGAAAGAACCGGCTCCACCGGAACTACTTTTGAAAGTTTATAGATTGATGCATAGTCTTGGGCCATGATGTACATGATTCCTTTGTCAGGGTTTGTTCCCGTATTCCCATAGCTGGCGCCTCCCAAAGCACCTGGCATAGTGACGGTTTCATATTTATCAGACGGAGGAATATACAATCCTGATTTTGCGGTATCCAATCGAGCATACCACTGTTGCTTCAATTCTTCGGAGAAATATGGGTTTAAGGTTTCCTTCGTTACTTCATGCCTGGTAAAATCCGGAATTACGGCAGGTATAGGTTGGGTAGGCCAAGCTTTTTCACCTGGCATTTCGCTGGCTGGAAATGGTCTTTCTTCAATTGGAAAGACCGGCTCTCCAGTATCTCTATCAAAAACAAAAACAAACCCATGTTTAGTCGCTACTGCGACCACATCAATCTCTTTTCCATCCTTATTAATTGTCAATAATTGTGGTGCTGAAGCCAAATCATAATCCCAAAGGTCATGATGTACAGTTTGATAATGCCAGATTCGCTTGCCGGTTTTGGCATCTAATGCTACCAGAGAGTTCCCAAAAAGACCTGTGCCTTCACGGTCTGCTCCATAAAAATCATATGTTGGTGAGCCTATAGGTAAAAATACTATCCCCCGTTTTTCGTCCACTGTCATTTCACTCCAGACATTGACGGCTCCTACGTACTTATAGGCATCTTTTGGCCAAGTGTCATAACCAAATTCACCGGGCTGGGGTATCGTGTGGAATGTCCATTCTAACTTTCCAGTTACAACATTATAAGCCCTCACATAACCAGGTGGAGAAAAAAACGTCTCTCCTGGTGCGGAACCTAAAATCACCAAATCACCAAAAATAACACCCGGCATCATTGATTGCATTCGACGAATACTTGTCGGATCGCGATCCAGACCTATTCGTAAATCTACATATCCGCCAGTTCCAAAATCAGTGATACTTTGGCCTGTGAGCGCATCGATTTCCTGAAGCGAGTTATTCAGTGTAAATACGAGCCTTCTATCGCTTTTATCCCTGCTTTCCCAGTAGTTTATCCCTCTTCTAGACAAACCTCTCAAGTCCGTATGTATCCAGAGCTCCTTCCCCGTGACTGCATTCAAGGCAATCAGGGAGTTGTTTTTCCCATACACATACATGATGGTATCGACGATAATCGGGCTGAAACTGTAGAAGCTATTATCCTCTACGGGATAATTCCAGACTACTTCTAGCTGATTCACATTTTCCTTGGTGATCTGTGAAGCGTTGAAATACTTGGATTGATCTGGACTGCCACCGTAATGCGACCAGGTAGTATGATCGTTTTGTTGGTCAGATGTACAATTGAAATTAGTCCCGAGAATTAAAACAATAATGAGACTTTTTAATAGGCTTAGGGTATTTTGGAATTTCATTTTATATAATGAATTAATTTTGCTTAAAGCTAATTTTTCAATATATACTTCGCTAATACCAATTGCAATATTAATTATATAATGACAAGAATTTTAGGTGAATTTGGCACCCAGAAACCTTAGGGTCAAGTACTTTTCAAGAGTTTTATCTGAATACTAAAGAGATAAACGCTTTCAGAACAACGAATAATACCCAAACAGCAAAATGAAAATCAACATTAAAGGTTAGATTTTACTCGTATAAACTCTTGATTTTTACCCTCAAATTCTATTGAATTAACCAGACTGCGCCCCATTCCTTCCCATTGTACTTTCATCTGATCACCTGTTTGCAAACTAATGCCGGCGCCGAAACTAAAGGCTCCTGTACCAAAAAAATGAACATGTGCCTGAAATGGCTGACGATGATCAGGATATTTAAAATGATGATATTCCAGGTTAGCTAAGCTATGGGCCATGTTGTTTTCACCAGTTTTTAGATCGGCGGACCATAGCACTTCTTCTCCACGGGACACACTTACCTTTCCACTCAAATCCGAAAACTCATCAGTAAGAACGAGTTCAGGACCGATGGAGCAAGTACGCAATTTGGATGGCGCCAGGTAGAGGTAATTCTGCTTTTCCATGACATGATCTGAGAATTCATTACCTGTTGTAAACCCAATCCTAATCGGCTGGCCTTTTCTGTCTATGATATAAATACCAGCAATCTCCGGTTCTTCTCCACCATCATTTCCAAAAGCAGGAACATCCAAGGCCTCACCATGTCCTTTTAGAATAGACCCAGTTCCTTTATAGAACCATTCTGGCTGAATACCGATTTTGCCGTCCGAAGGTTTTCCGCCCTCTACTCCCCACTGATAAACCTTCATGCTGTCTGTCAAGGCGTTTCCCGCTTCGCTTTGATGCATGACATTTCGATTCATCGCGCTGCTGTGATGTGTCAAGCCTGTGCCAGATACCATGCAATTTGAAACTACATCTGGATTATCGAAAGACGGCAACAACCTCCATTCGCTTGTTCCAAAATAAACTTTATCGTAATCCAGCTTTTCAGTTGAAAGTTGTTGCTGTAAAAGCATATGAATCGAGACCTCAGAGTCCAGTGATTTTAAAGCTAACTGGTAAATAGAAGTGAATTCATTCAGCAAAACCAGGAAAGGTTCTGCTACTACTGCTACTTTTCTCCCCTTTACTGGATGGATAAGCTGGACTAATCTAGTATTCTCTTTCATTTTGGTTTATTTAATAGGTCAAAAGTTATAGTTGCAAGTTGAAGTTATAGTAATCGACATAAAAAGCCTTATTTCTTTTTAAGTAATTCCGCAACTTTTTAGCCCGACCATACATGTTCTGCGAAAACCTACTGCAAAAGGGTGTATAATAGAATATTTCTCTTGCTAATTCCCCTTTTACATATCCAAACTTTTTTCCTCAAAGCCTTCGGGCAATTTTTATTTTAAATCCCTCAATCCAATCTCATAACTCACTTCGTATATAAAAAAGAAGAGTTTAAACGCTTTAAAAGCCCTTTTAAAAGATCTAGCAAATTTTAAGAAGAGAGCTTAAAGGCTTTAAATGGTATTATTTTTTAATCTTTTATAGATAGGAATCAGAGTAGTTTAGTATATATTTTATTCTTTTTTGAATTTAAAATTACCCATCTAATAATGGGTTGAGGTACTCTGATTGTTCGAATAATTTTAACCATTTAAAAACAATCATCATGTCAAAACAAACTTTACTAGATGAGTCAAATGCTGCTTTGAGCCAAAACAAAGGCGACCGCAGAAAATTTCTCAAGTTCAGTGGAGCAGCTATTGCTACCACTGGAATTTTATTATCAGGCTGTCAGGAAGTATTCGAAGCACTACCGAATGCACGAACTGAAGGAAAAGGACCTGCAATGCGATCAGTGCCACTTGGAAAAGGAGACATTGGTATTCTAAATTATGCCTACGCTTTAGAACAACTGGAAGCGGCATTTTACCTGCAAGTTGTCGCTACGATGTATTCAGGAATCTCTGAGTCGGAAATGGTAATGATGGAAGATATCAAAAACCATGAAGTAGCACACAGAGATTTTCTAAAAGCTGCCTTAGGGAAAAATGCCATTGTCGACCTGAATTTTGATTTTAGCAGTGTAGATTTTAGTGATAGAGATAGTGTATTAGCTACCGCTAAAGTTTTTGAAGACTTGGGAGTGGCTGCCTACAATGGAGCTGGCCAACTTTTAGAAAGTCCTGACTACCTACTAATTGCAGGTAAAATCGTCTCTGTAGAAGCTCGCCATGCCGCAGCCATCAGAAGTATTTATGACAATGATTTCACCTCTTTTGCGGGAGATGATATAATTGATGCAAATGGATTGGATAGAGCCTTTTCACCTACTACTGTTTTGGAAGCTGCCGCACCATTCATCATGAATAAAATCATTGCGAATCAACTTCCTACTTCCTAACCTTAAAGAATCACAACATGAAAATATTAGAAGTACTTAAAAAATATGACATCAAGACAGAAGAGCTTGATGCATTTACCTCAAGACGTGAAGCATTCAGGAAACTGGCAAGCTTTGGAAAAAGCGTGGCATTTGCAGCAATTCCTGCAGGAATGGTCGCTGGAAGCACACAGAACGCATCTGCAGCGCATATTCCTACGGTAATCAATGTGCTCAACTTTGCACTCACGCTAGAATACCTGGAAGGAGAATACTACACTACTGGTATCAATTCTCCGGGACTGATTCCAGCTGGCAAAGACATGGCTATTTTCGAAACCATCGAAAAGCATGAAGTAGATCATGTTGCTTTTCTGAAGGCAGCAATTGCAAGTTATGGTGGAACTCCAGTGGAAAAACCAACATTCGATTTTACGGCTGGAGGAAATTTCTCACCATTTACCGATTATGAACAATTTCTAATCTTAGCTCAGGCATTTGAAGACACTGGTGTACGAGCCTATAAAGGTCAGGCAGGAAATCTTATAGAAGAGAATTCCGCCCTGACAGCTGCACTGCAAATCCACTCAGTAGAAGCGAGACACGCATCTGAAGTCAGAAGACTAAGAGGGCTGAAAGGCTGGATCACTCAAGCGGAAAGAGGGACTGGAATGCCTGCAGCAACACAGGCAGTCTATAACGGAGAAGACAATTTAATCCAAGGGGGAGTCGATGTTACTACCGTTACTCCAATAGGTTCTGATGGTATTACAGAGAGTTTTGATGAACCACTAACCACCGAAGAGGTTTTGACCATAGCTGGATTATTTATAGCTCAGGCCTAAAAAGGGTCGTTTCAAAACATATAAGGCCGGATCAATATCCGGCCTTATTTTTTTAAACGCTTACAAACCACTTTTCCTAATTCAATGCCTCCCACAAAATCTCCACGGGATGCTTGGCTTTTCGCCCAGTCCCATCGGCAATCTGATGTCTGCAGGAAGTACCTGGCGCTGCAATGACGGTTTCAGCCTCGGCGCTTCTTACTGCTGGAAAGAGTACCAACTCTCCTACTTGCTGTGAAACTTCATAATGCTCCGCTTCGTAGCCAAAACTTCCGGCCATTCCACAGCATCCACTTGGGATAGTTTCCACAGAGTAATTGACTGGCAATGACAATAACTTCTGAGTCCAAGTCATGGAAGAAAGTGCTTTCTGATGGCAATGACCATGAAGTTTTATCTTTTGGGTTTTGGTGGTAAAAGAATCAGATTTTATGTTTCCCGCAGCGATTTCCTGAGCCAAAAACTCATCGATTAACTTCACATGAAACTTCAGTTTCTTCGCTTCCTCCACCAATTCTTTTTTTACAATTCTCGGATACTCATCCCTAAAACTCAGAATAGCCGAAGGTTCCAAACCAATCAAAGGAGTATTTCCATCAATGATTTTTGAGAAAATGGACACATTTGCTTCAGCATGTTTCTTAGCTTTTGGCAACAAGCCCTTAGAAAGCGCCGATCTACCACTTTCCTCATGATCCACGACTTTTACATCGTACCCTAGCTTTTTAAGAAGAGAAATAGCTTTTATTCCAATCGCAGTATCGTTGAAATTTGTAAACTCATCTACAAAAAAGTAAACCGATTTGATCTGTGGCGTAGCACTTGGCAAAGATTGATAATTCTTTTTGTACCATTTGCGCAAGCTAATCTTACTGATCTCAGGGAGATTTCGCTGCGGAGCTACACCCAAAATGGACTTCATTATACCTCCAGTCAGCCTATTTCCCAACATGAAATTCGCCAGCCCACCAGTTTTTGAGCCAAGCTCATTCAGTTCATTGATGTAGGCAAAAGCTCTGGATCGAAGCGGTATTCCATTTGTCTTTTGATATTGATAGAGGAATTCAGCTTTCATGCTGGACATGTCCACATTGGAAGGACATTCGGCAGTACAGCCCTTGCAGGAAAGACACAAATCCATCGCTTCCTTGATTTCGGGATGGTTGAAGGCGTTTTCCTTTTGGTCCATCGTAAGAAATTCACGTAAGGTATTAGCTCGGCCACGAGTCGTATCCTTTTCATTCCGAGTCGCCATGTAGCTAGGACACATCGTACCACCAGAACCTGGCAATTTTCTGCAATCTCCAGAGCCGTTACACTTTTCTGCCAAGCGAAGTATTCCACCTACATTGGAGAAATCCATCAACGTATCATGCGTAGGTGTCTCCATATCCGGCTCGTAGCGCAGAAATTTATTCATCGGAGCAGCATCAACTATTTTCCCTGGATTGAAAATATTCTGTGGATCCCAGGAGAATTTGATCCTTCGGAAAAGCTCGTAATTCTTTTCCCCAACCATCAGCGGAATAAATGCAGCACGAACTCGACCATCACCATGCTCGCCACTCAGGGAACCCTGATACTTTTTTACCAATTCGGCAGAGGCTTTAGAAATATTGTAAAACTCCTCCACGTCTTTGGACTTTTTCAAATCCAAAATAGGTCTCAAATGTATCTCTCCAGCGCCAGCATGTGCATAATAAACCGGCTTTTGATTAAAGCCATCCATCATTCCTCCGACCTCATCAATGTAATCCGCCAGATCTTCTATATCCACCGCAGTATCTTCAATACAAGCAACAGCCTTCGCATCGCCTGGAATATTTGCCAAAAGTCCCAATCCCGCTGAGCGAAGAGCCCAAGCGGTAGAAACCATCGCAGGCTCAATAATCGGATAGGCGTAACCAAGTCCAGTGGCAATCAAATCATCGACCAAAGCCTTGCCTTTCGCCATAGCTTCTTCTAGAGTTTTTCCCCGAAACTCCACCATCAAAATCGCCTCAGGATCACCCTCAACGAAGTAGCGATTTTTGCTATATTCAATACTCTCTTTGGTGCAGTCCAAAATAATTTTATCCATCAACTCAACAGCTGTAGCTGGATGCTTCATTGCCGTCTGTGCAGAAACCATACTCTGATGAATCGTCTCAAAATGTGCTGCAACTACGATTTCGATAGGTTCAGGAAGTGGATCAAGACTGATTTTGATTTCTGTGGTAAAAGCCAATGTGCCTTCTGAGCCACTCAAGAGCTTACAAAAGTTGAATTTTTCTTCTCCCTCAAAAACATCAGCTTTCAGCAATTCATCAACAGCATAACCCGTGTTTCTTCTATGAATTGACTTCTTCGGGAATTGTGCATGAATCTCTTGCCGAGCTTCTTCGTCTCCTAACTCCTCTACTACTTTTCTATAAATATCGCCTTCGAGTGATTTTAGTTTGGTTTTCTTTTCAAACTCACCTTTCGAAAGTGCCTCAAACTTCACCGGGTTCCCATCACTTAAAATCGTATCAAGAGAAATGACTTTGTCCCGTGTCACTCCATAGACTATCGAAGTGGTTCCCGATGAATTATTTCCCACCATTCCACCAATCATCGCTCGGTTGGCAGTAGAAGTAATCGGACTGAAGAAAAGTCCATGTGGTTTCAAATAGCGATTGAGCTCATCACGTACTACCCCTGGTTGCACTCGAACCCATCGTTCTGCCACATTCAATTCCAGTATTTGAGTAAAATGTTTGGAGACATCCACTACGATTCCGTTGCCCACACATTGCCCGGAAAGGGAGGTGCCAGCAGTTCTAGGAATCAGAGAAGTGCCATTATTGGAAGCAAAAAGTATCAGCTTCTGTATATCTGATTCAGTCTTTGGAAAAGCAACAGCTAGCGGCATTTCCCGATAGACTGATGCATCAGTGGCATATAGAGTTTTTGTTAATGAATCAACTTGCAAGGTTCCTTCCAGTTGAGCGGAAAGTTCTTGAAGCAAAGGCAATAAGTTAGGCTGGTTTGAAGACATGCCCAAAAATAACCCGATGTGATGGAATTAAGGAAAAGTTGAGGGAAAAGAATTTACAAATGATCAATCTTCAAATTCAATGCTCAATGGATCAAACTTGGAAATTGAATTTGAACCTTGAGAATTGATAATTCCGCCATTCTCTCCTTTCTTTGGTTCTTGATCAAATCAAAACCATGTTCTTCTACCTCTCCCAATTTCTGAGTTTCTTGGCAATGCCTCTAACTATCATCAGTTTGCTGATCGTGATTGGGGCTTTATATGTGAAAGAGAAATGGGGCAAAAGAAGTCTCTGGACAGGAATAATACTATTGTGGTTTTTCTCCAACCAGTTTATCTCAAACCAAGCCATGCTAGCTTGGGAACCGGATTTTAAAGAGTTTTCTGAGATCAAAAATTATGAAATAGGCATTGTTCTTACTGGTGTGACCAACCTCAGCAAAACTGCCTATGACCGCACTTTCTTCAATAAAGGCGCAGACCGGATCACTCATGCGCTCCAGCTTTATCGCATGGGAAAAATCAAAAAAATCCTCATTACTGGAGGTCAAGGATTAAACCCAACCAATTCAAATTCAGAGGCTTTACTATTAAAAAATTTTCTACTCATGACTGGAGTGCCAGAGGCAGAGGTACTCATAGAAGATCAGTCCAAAAACACAGCTCAGAATGCTGAGTTCACGAAGGAATTTTTAATTAAAAACGGAATCAACACCGATCAGGAATTTTTATTGATTACCTCAGCTTTTCACATGTATCGTGCAAGAGGCTGCTTTGACAAAGTTGGGTTAAAAACTGAGACTTTCCCTACAGACTATTATGGTCACGATACACAGTACGATGTCCCTGCCTTTCTTTATCCTAACCCTACCTCGATCGAAAACTGGCACAAACTGTCAAAGGAATGGATCGGGATTTTGGTGTACAAGATAGTGGGCTATATGTAAGTGAAAATTGTGAAATGGAATTGTAAATCTTTCAATTTATTACGTACTTTACGTAACGTACTTTGCGTAACGTACTTTGCGTAATAAACGTAGCTGATAAAATGAAAGAACCATTCAATCCATTCGTAATCAACACCTATCAGGGAAAAGAGTATTTCTGTGATCGCGAAAACGATCTAGAAATGCTCATTTCTCACATAGAAAATGATAGAAATGTAGTGCTTTATGCCTGGAGAAGACTAGGAAAATCAGCACTTATTCATAGACTTTTTGATGAATTAGAGTCTTCTCAAAATTACGAAACACTCTACATCGACCTTCTCGCTACGCAAAATATCGATGAAGCCATCCAAACTATTTCGGCTGCGATCTATCAGAAATATGGAAAAACAAGCGGTGGGATCAGCGCAAGTATTCAAAAACTGCTGGCTTCCATAGGCGCGACTATTAGCTTTAATCCAATATCTGGAACTCCCGAGCTCACACTTGGAGTAAACAAATCCGAGCAGCCAAGACAGTCTTTAGCTGCATTGGGCGAATTTCTGCTCTCTAGAAAAAAACGGATTGTAATCGCAATCGATGAATTCCAGCAAATCAACGACTACGAAGGAGAGAAAGCGGAAGCCGTATTCCGAGCGTGGGTGCAGCAGATTCCTGAAGTTCGCTTTATCTTCAGCGGAAGCCATCGCACACTGATGGAAGATATGTTCACAGAGAAAAAGCGGCCTTTCTATCAAAGTTCAATGCTGGAATCTCTACAGCCCATTTCCTTGGAAGCTTATACTGAGTTTATCATCCAGCATTTTCAAGCAGCCAAAAAGACAATCGAAGCTGAATCTATAGCAAAGATCTATACTTGGAGTCGTGGCCAAACCTACACAGTTCAGTTGGTTTGCAATCACCTTTTTTCCAACTACAAAAAAGTCACAAATGCTGATGTTGACACGGTATTTAATCAAATTCTAGTTCAGCAGCAGGCGATTTATGCCAATTTCCAAAAAATGCTCACCCGCACGCAGTGGAATGTATTCCGGGCCATCGCCAAAGAAGAGCCGCTTCAAAACCCCTTAAGCAAAGATTTTCTTCAAAAGCATAAGCTCGGCGCAGCAAGTACCGTGAGCACGGCTTTAAAAGCCTTAGAAAGACTGGAACTGGTGATCAAAGACGAAGGAAATTACCTGGTTCACGAAGTGCAGTTAGCGAGATGGATGGCGAGACTTTAACTCCGCGTTGTGCTGCTTCTCCAGAAGCAGCACAGCAGTCAAACTAACAAAGTCACCGAATCAAACAACGTAAGAAACATAAAGAAAATGCTCAACCTGAGCCTCACCCGAAAATTAAGCCAGTCCCGTAAACCTCTGCTCACTGATCACTTGACAACTCACTCACACTATACTAATAATGTATTCTGAATCGAATTGCCGATGTGAGTGTCTTCACTCATATCAAATCAGTAAAGTGCTTTGAATACCATCTCTCAATTCAGTTTCCACTCCCACTTCATCCGCAAAATCCCTCCATCGTCGAATAGCAGCCTTCACTGATTCTAACTTTTCCTCCGGCTTTTTGATATTCATTTTCTTGGCTACTTCCAAAAAATCATCACCTGTAATATTTTCTCTCTTCCCATTCACCATCAGCGACTGAGCACTCACCCAGAGACTTCCAGGACGATAAGCATAGCAGATATCATAGGCGGGAGAAAGTCTCCATTTTCCAGTTTTATCCATCAAAAACGCAAAGTTCTTGGTATGATCATCACAGTTCCTCGCCAGCACATTGAATACCATACGAATGAACATTTGCTCCGCCTCAGGATAAGTGAGTCGAAGCATTCTCATAGTTTCGAAAACTTGCTCATAACTATAGAAACCAACTTGATTGAAGTCAAAATGACGAATTCCACATAAGCTTTGCATGTGAACTTTCTCACCATTTTCCAATCGATCAAAACGTTTGGTCATAAAATGTGCTCTGCCATTTTCCTCTAGCAATCGACATTCACTCATTTCAACCCCAGCTTCCACAGCCATCAAGTAATAGGCCATTTCCACCCTTCCATACCCTACCGTGGCTCCAAACTGAGAATCATGAACGCCATCAAACTTGATAATCCAATACGAAAATCCGGCTGGAGCTTTCACTTGCCCACTTTTAACTGCCCCTGTTTTTGGATTAAAAGCAATCACAGCCTTTGCACGAGCACCGCCTGCAGAAGTACCAATCTTGAGAATATCAGAAAGAGCAGATTGCTCCTCACTTGTCAAATTTGATTGAAAATCGGCTCTGGAATTGAGAATCTTACCTGCAATATCAACCAAACTATCAATCTCAATCGCACTTGCTTTCACTGCCTCAGTTCTGAATGAAGGCCTGATTTCCAAAGCCCCAATCCCACGCTTCCCTATAAAACACAGTTGCTCAACAGGATTCAGACTATCAACCGCTCTGCCATTTTGGGTGAGCCAAGCATTAATAAGCTGATTCCCATATTTGTCAGGAAGCATATCGGCCAGCAAACCCGGAAGACCCTTGAATGTATCGAAGACATCACCCCGGGACTTACGGATTTCAGGAAATGAATAAATCCTTTTCCCCTGACTCAAAGGCATTTTTATCGGTGATATATCGAGACCTGAGCGGAGAAAATTTTGGTCAAACTCAAAACTTCCTAATTGCTCAGAATCATCCCAGAGGATAGCACCGGCAAGCTTATCCCATATCCATATTTCTGCCGCTACTACCATTCTAAAGGAGGATCTTCAGCTGCCATATTGCTATTCCTCACCCGTTGACGCTCATGCTTCTTTTGAAGCTTGATGTAGGACATAGGGCTAATGACTGGCTTTACTTCAAATGACTCCAGCCATTGTAACTGATCGAGCACTCGGAGCACTTGGATCAAAGTGATCAAATTCACCTTTTCACCACGCTCCAACAAACTCAGGGTGGACCTACTCACACCAGCCTCTTTCGCCAACTGCTCCTGAGACCTGTTTTGCTCCATGCGATGATGCTTGACAAAATCTCCCAGCTTTTGTAGAATTCCTAAATCGCTTAATTGCTTGTAATCCATGACTTAAATATCATTCATTATCCTCAAATATACATATTATCGAATGAATTATCATACAATTATAAAAATTTCAAATGAATGATAATTCATTCATTTGAAATGAAAATACGACTTAAGGAATGACTTATAAGTCAAAAATAACTAGTACCTCTTGATAAATAGTTGCCTGCTCCACTTCCACTCAAACCGCCAACCCTTCTGTTCAAGTAAAATAGGATGATATGCTACAGCTGCTTTTGCCGTAGGCGTATTAAAAAATCGCTGATCATCTGTAAGGATTGCCTTCATTTCTCCTTTTGAATCATCAAAAACCAAGTCCATCACAACTGAAGGGGTTTCTTTGGTATAGCCTTTATTTTGATCCATCAATATATTTTTTAAGCTCCAATCAATCTCATAGCCTTTAGCAGTAGGCTCTGGGGCAAGAACTAAGGCACTTTTACTGTGCTTCTGTACAAAACTCAAAAACTCTCTCAATAGGACCAATCCAGGATTCTTAAGTTGGCCTGGTCGAAAATCTGAAGGCTCAATACTACTGATGATATGCATCTTTTTTCGACTTCGGGTGATCGCAACATTAAGGCGATTTTCAGCCCCAGCTTTACCCAACAGCCCAAAGTTGGTCACCAACTTCCCATCCGGGTTTGGAGCATATCCCAAGGATAAAATCACCTGATCAAACTCATCACCCTGCACATTTTCAATGTTTCGAACCTTGATCTTTGAATCCTGAAAACCAGCAGTCCAGAGTTTTTCGCGAATTAACTCCATCTGGAAATAATTCCCCGTAACTACCCCAATAGTATCAGTTGGGCTTGAGCTTAAAATTGATTCTACTTTTAAAACCACTGCATCAGCCTCCATTTTATTAACCTGACTAGCCCATATTCCTTGGACTTTTTCCCAAGTAAATGCAGGTTCAGCAGCCATAGAAGTAGAGAAATCAGGTAATGTCTCTAACTGATTATCGTAAAAATGTGTATTGGAAAAATGAATCAAAGCAGGATCAGCCGAACGATAATGCCCTTTTAGCTGATGCTTTTCAAAGAAATTCCCAGCCAATTCCAAAAGAGACTCCGCTTCATACTCCAAGCCTTCCTCATCCGAGTCCCATTTGACCTGATAGAAATCCGAAGGGCGCAGCTGTTTGGAATCACCTGCCACAACCACTTGCTTGCCACGGAGCATAGCAGGTAACCCTCGCTCAACCTGACATTGAGAAGCCTCATCAAAAATCACCAAATCGAATTCTTGACCAAGTGGAAATAAGGCAGAAACAGTTTCTGGACTCGCAAACCAACAGGGTAATAAGCGAAAAACTTCCTCTCCCATTTCTTCCATCAGCTTCCGAATCGGCCAACGCTGACGCTTTTTACTCACCTGATGGAACAAATCCCGATAAGTCAGTCGATTGCCCAAGCGATTATAGTCTAGCTCAGAAGTAACTTGTTCTCTAAGACGGAGCAAAGCGATATGCCTGGCTATATTCCTTTTCTCTAGAATCCCTTGCTTCAATTCTTCCAATTCATGTTGCATCGTCAAACTTCCAGCTTCTGCCAAAACAGGAGTTTTAGCTTCCAACTGAGCTATCCAAGCCAAATACCACGAATTCCAAAAAGCGCTGGTCTGATCCAAAACACTCAATTCAGAGTACTCTTCAGCAATTTTTCCAGCTAGGTCAAGAGTGATTTGGTCCAAACTATCCAGAAATCGATCAAATGAAACCAGTTCCGAAAATGTCTGATTTAGCTCTAATTCAGAACCAATTTCCGGTATTCCATTTTTGTATGCATCCAAAATCTGGGGAATACTTAGATAAGATTTCCATTGGATTGATTTGGTATAAAATAACTCAGAAAACGCCCAAAGCTCGCTAATTTGAGTCCTGAAGTCAGAGATGTTCCATTTTGCTAGTTTGTGAAAATCACTCTGATTTCTCCAGCTTAAAACCCATTCTAACACCGGATTTACCTCATCGAGAATACCTTGTAAACCCTCGATAGAAAGCTCACTTAATTCTAACCCATCAATTTTAGGCAACTTCTCAAACTCTTGATTTAGCAATTTCAATCCCTCAAGCTCTCTTTGCAAGTCAGATAAAACCACTGAATTAAGCTTTAAATTACCAGAAGCTAGTATCGAAAAAGTCAGCGGAAACTTACTTTTATTGAAATTCGCTTGAAGCCTACCGAACCAAGAGCCTACTTTAGACTCAAGCGTATTCAACTCTAATTCTAAAATGGAAAGGTTTTGGTCCGCAGGTGAAATCCCGAACGAATAGTTTTTAAGCTTCTCTATGGTTTTAGTAGACCATTCCTGAATCTTTGCCAGATTCTCAAAACACTCAGTATCTACCACTGAAGAAATCGCCAACTGCGGTTTTTCCAGTTGAAAAAAGGAAGAGTTTAGCTTCTCAACATTCTTAGAAAAATTCGAATCGGCTAGAATAAGTCTGACCAAACTCTCAAAATCAAGTTCTGAATACTCCCTATACTTAGAATTGAAGTCAGCGACCTCTTTCAAACTTTGAGCTATTCTTGGAAAAACTGCTGGCACAAAATGCGCAAAGGAAATTCGCTTTTCCCAGAATGTCCCGCTGAACTGTTTTTGGTACGAATGATAAATATTAAAAGACCTCTCAAACTCCTGAGCAGATTGAAAATCAAGCTTTATTAACCCTTCATGCTCGAAGAAGGACTTCTTCAAACTAGCCTTCAAATACATTCCTTTAATTGGAATACCTGCTGTATTCACATCAAAAAGCGCAGTTCGTAGGTTTTCAAACTTCTCTGAAAGTCTGGAAATAGTCTTGGAGTAATTTGAAATTTCCCGCTCTAGTTCTATGGAATCAAATCCCCGGTTATGCTCTTGATAGCTGTCAATTGACTCAATCTGCCCTTTTATTTTATGAAAAAGTTCCTTTTGATCGGCACGAAAATCATGCACCAAACCTAAAAAATCTCCAAAACCTGCATTTGATAATCGCTCAAATACAACATCCAAAGCTGCTCGCTTTTGGGAAACTACCAAGACTTTTTTGCCTCTAGAGCAATAGTCAGAAACTAGGTTAGCTATCAATTGAGACTTACCTGTACCTGGAGGTCCTTCTACAACTAGGCTTTTTCCTTTGCGAACTTTCACTAATACATTCTCCTGCGAAGCATCCAGTGGAAAAACAGGAAAAAGCTGATCTTCTCTTGGAACAGGCTGATTTTCATCACTAGTGAAATGCTCAGTGAATAAATCATCCAAGGTCTTTTCTCCAAATTCTATCTCCAGCTTTTCATAATCAGAATATAGAAAACTGCCTTTTTGAGCAAACAAACCTAAGAGCGCATAGCTTTTCAAAACCAGTTTCCCATCTTGAAAGAGACTAGAATCAAGGCTTGACTGGGAAATCGGAAAGGAGACGAGCTGATCCTCGAAAAGGGAAGAACTCAACTGAATCGAAAAATGCTCATTGAGAAGCACGGTAAGTGCAGTTCGGAATTCTGTCGCATCGTTGGACAATTCCTGCAAGGCCAGATTTAAAACTTCCTCATCTAGCGCTTTGCCGTATGCAAGACTATAGGCCAAAAGAAAAGCAGGATTCCACTGCCAATCATCTGTTTTGGAAAGATTCCACTGTTCTTTATCTACTTTTAGCTTTACTCCTAAAAGCAACAAAGGAGCACGAAGAACTTGTCCATTAAGTAATTTCCCCTCCACAAATGGCCAACCAAGATAAAGGGTTTGCTCGCCTGTCTCTTCCTGTGTAAGTTGATCTCGAAAGGAAAGTCTGGAAAATGCCTTGGAAATACTATTTACGTCAGCAAGCCGAGGGTCTGATTCTGGAATTAACGAAATTTGTTTATTTGAAGAAATAGCCTTCTTGATGATTTCAAAGCTATTTTCCCCATTCAAAAAATCTAATTCTTTCAGATCTACAACTCCGAAACCTTCTGCCTTTGGCAAATAAAGTGACCTGTTTTTGGTGGACAGGTCGACAAGACGGTTTCGGTAAGTCTGAAAGATCGATTCCTGCATTTACTGGAATGGTGAGTCTTTTTCCTTTTTCAACTGATTGTAAACGATGTAATCCAACCTTCCTGGCATCCATTTATTAAGGAATTTCAGCCACCATCCTTGAGTAGTCAATGTCAGATCGCGCTTTCTTTTTAAAGTGGCTTTCAGGATTCTCTCTGCTACCTCCTCCGAACTCATCATTTTTGATTCATCTCGTGGTGATTCGCCTTGCAAAGCACCGTGCGCATCTAGCGCGTTCTTACGGATATTTGAGGCAGTAAATCCAGGACAAGCCACCAGTACATGAACTCCTTTTTTCATCACTTCCGTTCTAAGAGATTCGAAAAACCCATTCATAGCATACTTACTGGCTGTATAGGCAGTTCTCGCTGGCGTGCCTCGAAATCCGTTGACTGAAGAAATTCCAATCACAGATCCTTTTTGCTCTAAGATTGACGGCAAGCAAAACTTTGTAGCATAGACTGCTCCCCAAAAATTTGTATTCATTACTTTATGAAACACCTCGAAGTCTAGATTTTCAAACAACGCTCTCATGGTTATTCCGGCGTTGTTAATCAGAATGTCAATTTTACCAAACTTCGCCAAAGTAGCCTGAGCCATTCGCTCATTGTCATCAATCACGGCCGCATCTGCGGTGATGGCTAGCACTTCTATGCCTTCAGCTTCCATTTTGGCTTTGACAGAATCCAGCTTATCCTGATTTCTGCCTGTAATGACGATTTTAGCACCTGCTTTACCGAATGCAAAAGCACATGATTCTCCTATTCCTGAGGAAGCTCCAGTGATGATTACTACTTTATCTTTTAGGCTATATTGTTTCATTGATGGTGCAAATATAGAGAAATGACAAAAAATAGATAGGATAGGTTTCAATTGAGATAAAAGGATGGCGCAACAAATCGCACCGCTGGTGCTCTGACCAATTCTGGATCACAATGCTACAGTCAAAATGCGCCGCTGGCGCTTTCCAAACACCATTTGTTTCAAAAGCTAAATGGTTTCAAAAACTAGCAGCTTGTAAGATCTTCTAGCTTCAGAGAAGCTTATTGATTGTAAAAAAACGATGAATGTTAACAGCATGAGCTTCGGAAAAGCGATTTTCTTCCATAAAAAATTGCACCGCTGGTGCTCTGGTTAATTCTGGATCACATTCCTACAATCAAAGTGCGCCGCTGGCGCTGCTTCCATACAAAGCAACCTAAGGCATTTGCAAGTCTTTCAAACTAGTTGCAAATCATTTTTAGCTTCGGAGAAGCTTTTTGATTGTAAAAAAATAATTACTAAAGTAAACGAGCTTCTGAGAAGCGATTTGATCCTCACCATACATTCACTTATAAGGGTACGTCATCCAAAAATTCGAACAAATATTCATCTTTAAACTCAATCTCAAATTTCTTTAGAAGCATCATATACTCATCTTTAAAAGTAATTTTTTGATGATGCGCTTCTTGATTTAAAATGTACTGATACACCCGTTCAACATGGGATTTGGAATACGAAAAAGCGCCATACCCTTTCTGCCAGGAGAAACTTCCGTCAGCCCAGTTCTTATCTTTTAAAAAATGATTGGATGATGTCTTTAATTTTTCAACCAAATCCGAAATTGTTTTGTCGGGATTTAACCCAATAAAACAGTGGACATGATCAGCCACTCCATTGACTATAATGGATTTGTGACCAAGATTTTGAATCATCGAAGACATAACTTTGAAAAAATCCTGACGAAACTCCCTTTTCAAAAGGCTTCGTCTTCCCTGTACTGCAAAAATCAATTGGATGTAAATCTGATGATAGGTATTTGCCATATTTTATAGCCTTATTAAGAAAGTAATTTACATAGTTCATTCTTAATTTCTACGCTCTCATTTAAGTTGCACAAAGGTCTTACGCCCTTTTTTCCCTAATTTTGCGCCCATGTCGCGAAAAATGAAAAACAAGGTGATCACCAACCTGCATATCGAGCGTATAGCTTCGGAGGGAAAATGCTTGGGACATCATGAGGAAAAAGTGGTTTTTGTCACAGGTGTAGCTCCGGGAGATGTGGTGGATGTGCGGATTACGAAGGGAAAAAGCTCCTTTATGGAAGGTGAACCGGTGAAATTCCACGAGTATTCTAAAGAACGCATCGATCCTTTTTGCTCGCATTTCGGAATCTGTGGCGGCTGCAAATGGCAGCACATCAATTATGATTTACAGAAAACCTACAAGCGTCAGCAAGTCCTCGATCAATTTCAGCGAATAGCTAAAGTGGATATCCCAGAAGTGATGCCAACTTTAGGCTCTGAAAAGACCCGATATTATAGAAATAAACTTGATTTCACTTTTTCCAACAAGAAGTGGCTGACCATAGAGCAGATTCAGTCTGGAGAAGATTTTGACAGAAATGCATTGGGTTTCCATATCCCAAAGATGTTTGACAAGATCGTCGATGTGGATCATTGCTACTTGCAGGGAAATATCTCCAACGATGTCAGAAATGAACTGAGAACTTTTGCGCTAGCTAACAATTTGAGTTTCTACGACATCAGAAATCAAGTGGGACTACTTCGGAATTTGATCATCCGAACCACTAGCACAGAGCAATCCATGGTCATCGTACAGTTTGGAGAAAATGATCAGGAAGGAATCCAAAAAGTAATGGAATTCCTTCATGAGAAATTCCCTCAGATCACTTCTTTGCTATATGTGATCAACACAAAAGGAAACGAGACTTTCCATGATTTGGAATTAGTGACTTTCTCAGGAAATGACTTCATCGAAGAAGAAATGGAAGGCTTGAAGTTCAGAATTGGACCAAAATCTTTCTATCAAACCAACTCCGAGCAAGCCTACGAATTATACAAAGTCGCCCGAGATTTCGCCGATTTGCAAGGCGATGAAGTGGTCTATGATCTCTACACCGGGACTGGAACTATCGCCAATTTTGTAGCCAAAAAAGCCAAGCAAGTCATCGGGATCGAATACGTACCTGCAGCGATAGAAGATGCGAAAATCAATTCTCAGATCAACGGGATTGACAATACGCTGTTTTACGCAGGTGATATGAAAGACATGCTGAACGAGGAGTTCATCGCGACGCACGCTGCTCCAGACTTGATCATCACCGATCCTCCACGTGCAGGAATGGACGAGAAAGTCGTGCAAATGCTCTTGAGATTAAATGCGCCGAAGATCGTCTATGTCTCCTGTAATCCAGCGACTCAGGCTAGAGATGTGGCACTTTTGGCAGAAAAATATGACGTTGAAAAAATTCAACCCGTGGACATGTTTCCGCAGACCTATCATGTAGAAAATGTAATCAGCTTAACCCTAAGGAAATGATGAGAGATGAAAATGCCCCCGAATTAGACGGGAAATATTTGGGAACGATTACCAGTGATTTTGTGAAGATTTCTGATACGTTGAAGGAAGCTTCTTACCAGATTCGCTCACGCAAATTTTCTGAATACCCAATCTTCCCTATCTCCAAAGAGATGCAACCCATCGGTAAAATCTTTATCGGAAAAGCTGAGAAAGATTTGGATTGGAATTACTTCATTACCTATCTCGATGAGTTTATTCAGCGAAAATTGATTGGAGAAGATGCCGTAGAGGAATTCCAAAATGCTTACAAAGACCCAGATGAATTTTGCTGCTTATTTGTGATCGACGGGGCCTTTACCAGTTTTGTTTACATTCCTTATCCAAACGATTAAGATCAAAACCAACAAAAAAGCTTTACCAAATGAATCGGTAAAGCTTTTTTTGTTTTTAGTAAGATAAGATTGCACTTGCTATTATGACTATTCGGCTTTCTACTATTAAAATGTTCAAAGCAATGTAGGGGTTGCCAAACTTTTAAAATGATGCCACTTCGGTCATCGGTCATCCCCGCCTGCAGTTCGGGCAGGGGTCTTCCAGCCAGATCACCAACGAAACCAAGGCTTCTGGCATAATTGCATATAATGAAATTAACCATTCATCAACTCCTCAATCTCTTCCGCTTCAATTGGGATATTTCTCATCAAATCGAAGTATCCTTTGCCTTCTTGGATCACGATGTTGTTTTCCAATCGCACTCCAAGCCCTTCTTCCTGAATGTAGATTCCTGGCTCTACTGTGAATACCATTCCAGGTTTGATCGGTCCATGCATAGTACCCACATCATGCACATCTAATCCCAAGTGGTGCGAGGTGCCATGCATAAAATACTTTTTGTAAGCCGGCCATGCAGGATCTTGATTTTTTATGTCTGTCTGATCGATCAATCCCAACCCAACTAATTCACTTTGCATAATTAGTCCTACTTCCTTGTGGTAATCTTGGATATTTGTTCCAATCATCAAAATCCGAGAAGCTTCCTTCTGCACCCTCAGAACAGCATCATAAACAGCACGCTGTCTTTCGGTAAATCTTCCGCTCACTGGAATTGTCCTCGTCATATCAGCATTGTAATTCCCATACTCTGCACCTACGTCCATGAGAAGCATTTCGCCAGCTACGCAAGCCTTGTGATTTTCGATGTAATGAAGCACGCAAGCAGAAGCTCCTGAGGCAATGATTGGCTGATAAGCGAAACCATTGCTTCGATTTCTTACAAATTCATGCAAGTATTCAGCTTCGATTTCATACTCTGTCACCCCAGGTTTCACAAAAGAGAGGATTCTTCTAAAGCCCTTTTCGGTAATATCACAAGCTATTTGAAGTTGCTCGATTTCCTCTTTTTCCTTCACTCCTCTCAGCTCATGCATGATCGGAGCAGCTCGATGATAGGTATGAAGCGGGAATTTCTCTTTGCATTCTTTTATAAATCTCGCGTCCTGTGTTTCTACGACTACACCGGCACGCAGATGCTCATTGGTATTCAAATACACATTGCAGCAAAGCGCCATCACCGTATTGAATACCTGATTAAAGTTCGAAAGCCACTGGATATTTTTGATTCCAGAAGTAGCCTCTGCTTCTTCTTTGGTGTATTTGTGACCTTCCCAGATGGCAATATGCTCATTCGTTTCGCGGAGAAAAAGAACTTCCCGCATGTTTGGATTTGGACAATCAGGAGCTACTAAAAGTATGGTTTCCTCTTGATCTATTCCTGTCAAATAAAACAAATCGTTATTCTGACGAAAGCGCATCGTCCCGTCAGCATTGGTAGGCATGATGTCGTTGGAGTTGAAAATTGCCACACTGCTTTCTGCAAGTTTGTAGCAAAACTTCTCGCGATTCTTAATGTAAAGGGAACTGGAAAGAGGTTGGTATTTCATATTTTTCTTAGGCTTATAAGGTGGAAAGTTACAAATTCTCGGGCTAAAATCAGGTTTGAAATTCCTCTGGAACCATTTTCCTGCTTTACTTTGTATATTACCGACAGGGTAAAATAAAGCATGGAATTAAACATCAAAGAACTTAGTAACGGCATTCGGATTGTCCATCAGGAAGTTACCCATACCAGACTTGTTCACTGCGGATTTATATTAGACATAGGAAGTAGAGATGAGACCAAAGAGCAAGAAGGGCTTGCACACTTTTGGGAGCATATGGCTTTTAAAGGCACTCAAAAACGTAAAACCTTCCATATCCTCAACCGTCTGGAGTCACTCGGCGGAGAACTCAACGCCTACACGACCAAAGAAAAAGTATGCTTCTATGCCTCTACTCTGAAGGAGCATTATGGCAAAGCTTCCGAGTTACTTTTTGACATTACCTTCAATAGCACGTTCCCAGAAAAGCAGATCGAAAAGGAGCGGCAAGTTATCCTGGAAGAAATGGCGATGTACCGGGATTCTCCAGACGATGCTATTCAGGATGAGTTAGATGAGTTAGTCTTTGAAAATCATGCCTTGGGAAGAAATATCCTCGGTACAGAGCAAACCGTCGGAAGTTTTACGCAACAGGATTTCTTTGATTTTATTTCCACACGTTTGGACACTTCCAGACTTATCTTTTCAGTGGTTGGGAATATCTCATTTCAGAAAGTTTTGAAAGGAATTGAAAGCCCTTTGTCCCAAATACAAACCAAGAGAAGCCTCTACGTCAGAAATGGATTTAATAACTATTCCCCCAAAATAAAAACGCAAGAACGAGATATCAGCCAATCGCTTTGTGCAATCGGCCGCCCCGCTTTTTCACTTTACGATCCCAATCGATTCAAACTTTACCTGCTCAATAACATCCTGGGGGGACCAAGTATGAATAGCCGATTGAATCTAATGCTCCGCGAAAAACATGGTTATGTCTATAGTATAGAGTCCAGCTATCAGCCGTTTTCGGATATCGGTTTCTTTGGGATTTACTTTGGCACGGAAGGAAAAACGCTGAAAAAAGCACAAGCACTTGTCCTAAAAGAAATGAGCAAATTGACTAACACAAAGCTTGGAACACTCCAACTTCACATGGCGAAGGAGCAGGCAATTGGTCAGATGGCGATGGCAGAGGAAAATTACTCCGCCTTGATGTTGGTTTATGGTAAAAGTCTTCTGGATCATGGAAAAGTGGATCCCCTGGACAAAATATTCGCCCAGATCAAAAATACCACTGCAACAGAACTTCAGGGAATCGCCCAAGACATCTTCAATCCTGAACAGCTTACTTTCCTAACTTATACTCCCCAATAATCATGGAATTTATCGACCCAGCGCTTTTAGCATATTGTGAAGATCATACTTCAACAGAAGACGATTTACTCCTGAAAATCACCCGGGAAACTCAGGCAAAAGTCATGATGCCACGCATGATCTCTGGCCATTTGCAAGGGAAAATGCTCGAGCTTTTCACCAAAATGCAGAATCCAAAAACTATTCTTGAAATTGGTACCTATACTGGCTATTCAGGGCTTTGTCTGGCTAGAGGTTTGAGAAAAGATGGAAAGCTGATTACGCTAGATATTAATGATGAGCTGGAGACGATGGTCAGGGGATTTTTTGAAGAAAGCGGACTCGCAGAGCAAATTGATTATAGACTTGGGAATGCGCTGGAAATCATTCCGACGCTTTCTGGGCCATTCGACATGGTTTTCATCGATGCTGACAAAATCAATTATTCCAATTATTACGACTTGATCATAGAAAAAATGAATGCAGGGGGGATCATCCTTGCAGATAATGTGCTCTGGTCAGGTAAAATCCTAGTCGAGGAAGGGCAAAAAATCGACAAAGACACCCAAGCCTTATTGGACTTCAATACCATGATTCAAAACGACCCTCGCGTCGAAAACGCACTACTTCCAATCCGGGATGGGGTGATGATGGCAAGAAAAATCTAGCTGAAGCGAAAAGGGGAATCATTTTTGCTAAAATGAGGCAGAATCGATGATGAAAGCCTTTTTCGAATGAAAACCTACAGTATTCCCTACCTTCTTTTCATCTTGCTAGTATTTTTTGGCCAAGAGTCCATGGCCCAAATACCGCAAGTCCCTGCTGAGTTGGAATTTGCAGATCTTATCATAAGAATCAACCCCCAGGCTCGCCGTGAAATCCAGCTAGACGTAGATGCACAATACCGAAATCCTGCCTATTTCAAAGTAAAGCAAGATCGAGTCAATCTCTATATGCCGATCATCGAGCGGGAGCTTAGAAATTCAGGTGTGCCCTTAGATTTAAAATACTTGGCAATTCAGGAAAGCGGCCTGATTGGAGACGCAGTTTCCACTTCCAATGCAGTTGGGTTTTGGCAGTTCAAACAGGGTACAGCTGAGGAGGTTTTTCTCAGAGTAGACAATCAGATCGATGATCGGAAAAATATTGTCAATGCAACCAAAGGTGCCGCACTCTATTTACAAAAACATAACAATACGTTCGACAATTGGATGTGTGCTTTGGTGTCCTATCAAATGGGTCTAGGAGGTGCGAAGGCTTACTTTGGCACCCAATACAATGGAAAGCGAATCGTAGATGTTGACAGAAACACACATTGGTATTTCAAAAAATTCTTAGCTCATAAGATCGCATTTGGAAGTCAAAAAACCATGCTCGTTAGCAGTGGACAGTACATGGCAGAAGAGCGGGTACAAGGCCCAACTACCTTGGCCGCTTTAGCTAAAAGGTATGGGGTGACCGAGCAGCATTTAAAAGATTACAATCTCTGGACGAAAAATGGAAAAATCCCTGGAGATAGAGTCTATACGGTGATTTATGTGAAAGACGGTTCGCTACCTACGAAGCCGGCAATTATCACTGAAGCAAAGCCCAGCACTCAAAGTCCTAGCTCGACCACTACTTCTACTTCACCAGCATATAAGCAAGCGAACTCTTACCCGAGAATTTCAGGAAATACGACCAAAGCATCTCAGCCAGATCAGATCACAGTGAACAACCTAGAGGGTGTCCAAGCTGCTCAATCGACCACTCAAAGTACTTTCTCAGACCGAGTGGGTATAAGAGAAAATAAATTCAGGAGACTGAATGATTTGGACAAAGGAGAGCGAATCGAAGCTGGTGAATATTACTATACTGAGAAAAAGAATGCGAGTGCTGAAGTAGCCACACACATCGTACGCTCAGGCGAAACCCTATGGAGCATTTCGCAGAAATATGGCATAAAACTCTCCGCGCTGAAGTCTAAGAACCGAATCAGAAAGGACAGAGACTTGAAAGTTGGAATGGTACTAAACCTTCAAGAACATAGAAAACGTGGAGAGGATATTCCAGTGGTGAAACTCAATAATCCAGCACCAACAAGAGAAGTTGTAGCAGCTAGTACATCAACTCCAGCTACAAATCAACCGGCTGTAAGTAATTCAACTGCGGATACTAGTAATACTTCTAGCTCAAAAATAACACATACCGTTTCCAGTGGAGACACATTATTTGCTATAAGTAAGAAATACGGTGTGACTGTCAACCAGTTGAAAAGTTGGAACAATATTGGGACCCAAAACATCATATCCATAGGGCAGAAATTGGTTATCTTTCGCCCTTAAATTGCAATTTTCCACGCTTTTTAAATGTCAAAATATCTCCTAATTTTTGGATTACTTCTAGTATGCCTCAGCCACACTTTGCAGGCTCAGGACAGGCAATACATACCTGATACTGTCCTCATCAATGGGGACACTTTATTGATGCTTGGAGATTCTCTGTTTGTTGAGGAGCCTGTAAAAGAAATTTTCTGGAAAACGGGGGGCAATTATAACCTAAATATTCAGCAAGTCACTTTATCAAACTGGGCAGCCGGTGGCGCAAGTACTTTTGCAATGAACTCTGGCTTAACGCTTTTCGCCAATTACAAAAAAGATAATAAGGTTTGGGACACTCAGCTCACTGTAAGTCTAGGTTTCAACCGACAGGACGACAGGGATTTTAAAACCAGAAAGACGAATGACAATTTCACTTTTGTCAGTAACTACGGTCGGGAGCTTTCTGAATTTTTCTACTTATCCACTCAATTAGATGCGAGGACGCAGCTGCTTGCTGGTTACAAATTTTCCAGACCAGCGGGAAGTGATGTTGAAATCCGAACAAAAATATCAGACTTACTGTCTCCTGGCTATGTGCAGTCTTCCACGGGTCTTAACTACCGAAAAACGTATAAAGACAAGAGTAAGCTTTCAGTTATACTTTCCCCTTTCACCGGTAGATTTACTATTGTATTGGATGACTCACTCAGTCGAGCAGGTGCATTCGGTGTAGTACCTGGAGAAAATGTTAGAGCTGAGGCCGGGGTGTCAGTTGCTGCCTCAGTGACAGACGTTCAACTGATGAAAAATGTCACCTGGAAATCAGATATCAACCTTTTCTCTAATTATGAGGTGTTTGGAAATATGGTGGTCAATTTTAAATCTGTGATTAGAATGCAGGTGAATAAATTCATTTCTACCCGGATTGAGACGGTGCTTATTTATGATGAGGAAGTGTTTATCAAACAGGATGACGGGACGTCCAGGCAAGCTGTGCAGCTTCAGAACCTCATAAACTTCGGAATTTCGCTGGATTTTTAAAAGTCAGTCTCCAATCCAAACCTACGTTGAAACTCACCCAATGCGGCGTGTTTTTCCTTTAAAAAATTGAATTTGTCGGTACTCGTATAGAGCTTATTTCGCTCAGATTCCAATTCTTCTTTTATCTCAACTTCTACTTTAAAGTGATTGACTTCACCTAACTCCCGGATAATTCGAACTAACTCCGGCTTCATTTTCAGTGCAATCTCTTCTTGCACATGACCCATCACTTCGAGAATAACTGTGTTTGAGTTCATCTTGATGGATTGGCCAAGAATCGCCAATTCCATACTTTTCCCAAGCTTCTGAAAGTGCTCCCTCACCTGTGGGAAGACTTGATCTAATATATCCTGAGTAAGATCTCTTCCTTCAATTTTAACTTCAACTACCTCCTCACTCTCGTTAGATTTAGCCTGTTGTATTTCATTCTTAGCCTTCTGATCAGCTAATTGCTTTGTATGCCCTAGATTTTTTGGGATAGAAATAGTCTTTTGCAAAAGACTAGTCTTCGTTGTACTTGAAGTTGACGGAAAAGGAATTGGTTGCTTTTGAGATTCAGGTTCTGGGGCTGTCAGGCTTTTTTTTTTGCGTCCTCTGCAGCCATCATAGAAAGACGGAAGGCCTGAGGAAGTTTGGCCATTTTCATTAGAGCCAACTCCACATGTAAACGCTGATTCTTTGACGTCTTATAATGGATATCGCATTGATTGGCGATGTTCAATGCAGAAAGTAAAAAGGAAGCAGAAGCCGCTTCTGTCTGCTGCAAATAGCGCTCTTTAGCAGATTCCGATACTTCTATCAACTCAACAGTAGCAGGATCTTTCGCTACTAATAAATCTCTTAAATGTTCGCAAAGGCCAACAATGAAATTATGTCCATCAAAGCCTTTCTTCAGAATCTCGTCGAAAATCAATAAGACTTGAGAAAGATCTTCAGTGACCAAAGCATCCAGCACCTTAAAATAATAATCGTAATCCAGAATATGAAGATTGCCAATAGTCTCATGATAGGTTACCTTCTTCCCCGCGGAATAAGTAACAATCAAGTCAAACATGGAAAGTGCATCCCGAAGTGCTCCATCTGCTTTGGTCGCGATCAATCTAAGCGCTTCTTCCTCATAATCTACTTTCTCTTTCTCTGCAATGTACTGGAGATGACCAGAAATATCTTTTATCTGAATTCGATTGAAATCAAAAATCTGACAGCGGGAAAGTATTGTTGGGATGATTTTATGCTTTTCCGTTGTAGCTAAAATAAAGATGGCATACTTAGGAGGCTCTTCCAAAGTCTTCAAAAAGGCATTGAAGGCTTGATTTGAAAGCATGTGAACCTCATCAATAATATAGACTTTGTACTGTCCCTTTTGCGGAGCATAGCGTACCTGATCGACCAGGTTACGGATATCATCTACGGAGTTGTTAGAAGCAGCATCGAGTTCGTATATATTGAAGGAACTGTTATTTTGGAAGGAAACGCAGGATTCACATTTGCCGCAGGCTTCGAAGTCTGCTTGCAAATCTTCACAGTTGATCGTCTTGGCAAGGATACGGGCACAGGTAGTCTTACCCACTCCACGTGGACCACAAAACAAAAAAGCCTGAGCTAAGTGATTGTTTTTAATAGCATTCTGAAGCGTGGTAGTGATATGCTGCTGCCCTACTACGCTCTTGAAATCTGCCGGTCTGTATTTTCTTGCCGAAACGACGAAATTTTCCATCACCGCAAGATATAAAAAACTCTATACTCAGGAAGCCTGAAATCCAAGCTATTCAAAAGATTTTCCGTAAAGAATTGAGTTTGAAGCCCATCCTTTTGGAGAATTTAAAACAGTATTCAGAGATCAGTGTTCAGTTTTCAGCTTGGCCACTGAACACTGATCTTTGACTTAATCAATTTAATTGCACCAACTTCATGTCGGAACTATTTTTCCATTACTTTTGTCAACCTAATTCAAATGGGGCTGACCGGTTTTGACAGTAAGTGTAAAGATCGGGCTCGCATGCAGGCTGGAGTATGTACGGCCTTGAAAAATTCATACGCACTATAAATGGCGAAGAATCTTACGCTATGGCTGCCTAATCTAACCTTTATAGGATAGATCGCTTGAAGGGTTGAGTTACGAGAGTAATTCCCCGGCCACATCTCACCGCCCGTTGTCTGGTCCGGGTGGATCTGAGGTGTCGACTTGATCAGAATGCTGCTTGTGATGCTATTATGCAGGCTTAAGACCCAGTAGCTAAGTCGAAACTAGGTGTGTTACCCAGCATATTTCGATCGAAAACCCAACAGGTAACTAAGCATGTAGACGGTACGTTGTTTCCTTATCTGGACGCGAGTTCGAATCTCGCCAGCTCCACGGAAAAAGCTAAAAAAAAGTTGAAGAAATTATACAAAATGACTTCAATAAATTGATTAAAAGGAATTAAATAGCTGATTAACAGTCTTTTAATTTTAGATTATCAGATTTTAGCTTTTCAGAATTGTAAAATTAAAGCCTGCAAAAAGACTCTTTGCAGGCTTTTTTTTGTGGCTAAAACCACCAAAATCTTCACAATTACTCAAAATTCAGTTGCGTCATTCGTGTAGTTCGGCTTCTCCCAAAAAAAAGACGCTGGCTGGAAGTCATAGTTAACTGATTATGAACATGTTCATATATTGAGCTTCTTGTTATTTAGAGCCTGATTTTCGAGTTTTATTTAACTTTAAACTAATTTGTCATGTTAGAAAAAAGCTTCGGATTGCACTTCTTCTTGAAACAATCCAAAAAAGAAACCGGATCAGCGAGGTATGTCTACCTCAGGATTACCGTGGATGGTCAATCAAAAGAACTGTCTACCAAAAGATTGTGGGCAGTTTCACGATGGAATACCTCTTTTGGTAGAGCAGAGGGGACAAAAGAAGATGCCAGAGAATTAAATGCCTATTTGGACACCATCCATCACAAAGTACTTCAGGCGAAAAAACAATTACTTGAATCAGACAAGGAAATTTCCGCCGAATCCTTGAAAAATATTATCCTTGGTATTGGAGAAAAAAGAAAAATGATCCTGGAAATCTTCCAAGAACACAATGATAATTTAGAATCATTGGTAGGAAAGGATTTCGCAGAAGGGACCCTGCTACGCTACAAAACCTCGCTGGACCACACCCGCTCATTTATTAACTGGAAGTACAAGAAAAAGGATATGGACATAAAGCAGTTAGATTACGAGTTTATCTCATCCTACGCTTTCTGGCTTAAGAGTATTAGAAATTGCAATCACAATACCACTGTAAAATATCTCAACAACTTTAAAAAAGTAGTTCTAATCTGCATCAATAATGGATGGCTTGACAGAAACCCATTCATCCGTTTCAAGATGGCGACCAAAGTCAACAACAGGGTTTTTCTTACTTGGCATGAAATAGAAAATTTAATAGAGAAAAAATTCTCTATACAACGTCTTAGCCAGGTTAGGGATATTTTCCTGTTTAGCTGCTTTACTGGACTAGCCTATATAGATGTCAAAAATCTAAAAAGGAATCAGATTTCTACGGGAATAGATGGGGAAAAATGGATTTATACCCATCGACAAAAAACAGATTCTCCTACCCGTTTGCCCTTATTACCAAAAGCTTTGGAGCTTATTGAAAAATATAAGAACCATCCTCAATGCCAGGACGGGGCTCATGTCCTACCAGTATTGAGCAACCAAAAGATGAATTCGTATCTTAAGGAAATCGCAGATGTCTGCGAGATCAATAAACCACTCACTTTTCATATAGCAAGGCACACATTTGCGACAACAATCACGCTTGCCAACGGAGTCCCTATCGAAACCGTATCAAAAATGCTCGGACACAAATCCCTTAAGCAGACACAGCACTATGCCAAAATCCTAGATACGAAGATAAGTTTTGACATGAAGGCACTCCGAGATAAGTTAAAATAAATTAAGAATACAGCTTATTTTATGGAGAGTCCAAAACTCAAAAATGAATCTTACATTGAACAAGAACAACGGAAAATCAAAATATGCCAGGGAATTGATGGGGAGGGGGAAACTATAATTGAGGTCAAGTTTAAATAGTAAACTATCTAGTAAACAAACCATATTTTTCAAAATTAATTTACCCAAATATAGAAATGGACCTATTCATTGCCGAAAAATCGGACATTGAAACAACTGAAACCAAAATCAACGGAATGACTTGTGTGAGTTGCTAAGTCCACTTAAGTCACGACTTAAATAAATTCAACGGAATCGTATACTCAAAAACGTCCTTTGAAAATGGAAATGTAATTATTGAATTTGAAAAAACAGAAATCGAGAAAGCAATTAATTCAACAGTCTATAGCGTAACCGACAAAGATGAAAACAAATGGTAGTTCAATTAAAACCAGAAATAAATTGTCCAAACTGCAGACATAAAAAATCAGAGGATCTGCCAAAAAATGCATGGCAGTTTTTCTATATGGAACAGTACCTTGTTCACTAATTCAAGAAAACGAAAGTTGTTGTTAAAAACCATTGCAATAAGCCAAATACACTTCCAATTCTCACATGCTTTCAGATAAGTCAGAAGTTGCAAAAAATATTTCTTTGCAAAGTTTAAAGGAAATCTTAAACCCAATTAAGAAAATTGCGTAGATTAAGATTCAGCTAAATTATTTCAAAGCCTCAGGAATTTATCCTATAATTGTATTAGTGAAAAAATCATTTTCCATAGTTTTAGCATTTTTACTTCTTTTCACAAACATCGGTTTGGCGAAAAGCAGTCATATATGCATGGGATCTGAAATGTTAAATGCAATAGGTCTTTCTGCCAAAAATTTGGATTGTGGTATGAAACACCAAAAGTCTTCTTCTTCTGAAGAAGGGGGCTTAAGTGAAGCAAACCCATGTTGTCAAAATAGTTTTGAACTTGTTCATAACGATGGGGATCAACAATTAAAAGTTCTTCAATTAGATTCAGCCCAACTAATTTTTGTTGCGGCATTTACCCAATCCTTTATCTTTGGCATTGAATTAACAAGTACTAAAGCTTATATAAATCCATTTATTTCCCCCCCTTCGATTGAAAAAAACTACACAGTTCTTTTTCAATCATTCCTGATTTAATACTTCCTGGTAATCGGTCATCCGACCTCTTTTTTCCTAGTAGCTTTCAACTACCTAGCCTCTTTATTCTAGTTTCCCCTTTTACCAGGATTAAATCATGCTTAACTCAATTATCAAGTATTTTCTTGAGAATAAACTCGTTACCGTACTCTTACTGATTGCTCTGATTGCATGGGGCATAGTGACTGCTCCATTTGGTTGGAAAGTAGGTGCTCTACCTTCCGATCCTGTTCCAGTGGATGCCATTCCAGATATTGGCGAAAATCAACAGATCGTATTCACACAATGGCCAGGAAGATCTCCCCAGGATATTGAAGACCAGATTTCCTACCCACTTACGACTTACTTATTAGGAATTCCAGGTGTCAAGTCCATCCGCAGTTCCTCTATTTTTGGCTTTTCAAGCATCTACATCATCTTTGATGAAGACACAGAATTTTATTGGTCAAGATCCAGAATTCTGGAAAAACTCAGTTCATTACCGGCAGGGCTACTTCCAGAAGCTGTTCAACCAGGATTGGGACCCGATGCCACAGCACTGGGGCAAGTATATTGGTACACACTCGAAGGTAGAGATGAACAAGGAAATCCTACTGGGGGCTGGGATCTCCATGAGATCAGAACTGTCCAAGACTTCTTTGTGAAATATGGATTAAATGCAGTCGAAGGCGTTTCTGAAGTAGCTTCTATTGGTGGATTTGTACAGGAATATCAAGTGGATGTTAACCCTGACGCACTTAAAGCCTACAATATTCCCTTAATGAAAGTCATGGAGGCGGTAAAGCAATCCAACCGGGATGTAGGTGCTAAAACTATAGAAATCAATCAAGCAGAGTATTTAGTCCGCGGCTTAGGTTACATCAAAAAGGTAGAAGATCTGGAAGAGGCTGTAGTTGCTGTCGAGCAAAACGTTCCGGTCCGAATAAAGGATATCGGCGTAGTGAGCCTAGGACCTGCAAACAGAAGAGGGCTTCTCGATAAAGATGGGGCTGAAGTAGTAGGCGGAGTTGTAGTCGCTCGATACGGTTCCAACCCCCTTCAGGTCATCAATAACCTCAAAGAGAAAATCAACGAAATAGCTCCGGGTCTTCCCAAAAAGACTTTGGCAGATGGCCGTATAAGTCAGTTGACTATAGTGCCATTTTACGATAGGTCAACCCTGATCCAGGAAACTTTAGGAACGTTGGAAGAGGCTCTTTCGCTAGAGATCCTGATTACTATTTTGGTGGTAATCGTGATGGTTTATAATCTCAGAGCTTCCATCTTGATTTCCAGTTTATTACCGATCGCCATTCTCATGGTTTTTATAGCCATGCGCTACTTCGGAGTAGATGCAAACATCGTAGCTCTTTCAGGTATAGCCATCGCTATCGGAACTATGGTGGATCTTGGAATTATACTTTCTGAAAACATCATCAAACACATTGACGAAGCTCCACCTGAGCAAAAATTAATCACGACCATATACAAGGGATCTTCCGAAGTAGCTACTGCAATTCTAACTGCAGTGTCTACAACTATTGTGAGCTTTATTCCTGTTTTTACCATGGAAGCTGCAGAGGGAAAACTATTTGGTCCTCTAGCCTATACCAAGACTTTTGCTCTTATAGCAGCTTTGATAGTTTCATTATTGATTCTACCTATGTTAGCTCATGTATTTTTTGGTTTCAAAGTCAAAAATCAGCGGTACAAGCTATTAGGTAATGGTTTATTACTTATGCTCGGTATTGGAGCTCTGATTTACGGTTATACTTGGGCAGGGATAATGTTGGTATTCTTTAGCATCATTTCTTTTGCAAAATTCTATGTAGAAAAAGAAGCGAGAACCATCCCAACTCGCATTCTACCTGTATACAATCAACTTGAAATTATTCTGGCAATCGTAGGAGTGGTATGGCTCTTAGCTACTTATTGGCTACCACTAGGAGCTTCTCATTCTATTATTGCCAATGTGCTATTTGTCGCCATTTTGGTTAGCCTGATCTTAGGTGCATTCTCCATATTGGAATACAATTACAAACGTGTATTAACCTGGTGCCTAGACAACAAAACTGCCTTCCTCAGTATTCCTGCAGCCTTAATTTTGTTGGGAGCAACCGTTTGGCTTGGCTTTAATGCCGCCTTTGGACTAATTCCCAAAGCCACCAATCTCATAGGTTGGGATATTCAATCCAGTAAACCATGGTCTAGCTTATCACATACTTTCCCGGGGATGCAAAAGGAATTTATGCCTTCTCTGAATGAAGGAAGCTTCCTACTCATGCCAACTGCGATGCCTCACTCTGGCATTGCTTACAATAGAAAAATTATTGGTCAATTGGATATGCTGTTGACTAACATTCCGGAGGTTGATCTGACAGTTGGGAAATTGGGAAGAGTAGAATCTGCACTCGATCCAGCTCCGATTTCCATGTACGAGAATATCATTAATTACAAGTCAGAATATCTTCTCAACTCCAAAGGGCATAAACAGCGTTTCAAAATTGATAAAGAAGGTAGGTTCATATTTGCCTCTGGTGACACCCTATCGAATCAGGACGCTCTTGCACAAAATAAGTCTACAAAAAATTTGATCCCTGATGAGAATGGGATGTATTACAGAAACTGGCGCGATCATATAGAATCCCCAGATGATATCTGGAATGAAATTATTGCAGTCACAAAAATCCCAGGAATCACATCCGCACCTAAGCTCCAACCCATTGAAACCCGACTGGTTATGCTCCAAACTGGCATGCGGGCACCCATGGGAATCAAAGTCTATGGCCCTGATTTGCAGACCATAGAGAACTTTGGCATTCAACTGGAAACTATATTAAAGCAGGTTCCCTCAGTCAAAGAAGAAGCAGTATTCGCTGATAGAATTGTCGGGAAGCCCTATCTACAGCTCAATATAAACCGAGAGAAAATCGCCCGATTTGGTTTAACAATAGAAAATGTACAGCAAACAATAGAAACGGCTATTGGAGGCATGAATATCACTACCACCGTAGAAGGACGGCAGCGATTCCCTGTCCGTGTTCGCTATCCACGGGAATTACGGGATGATCCTGAGAGCTTGTCCAAAATCTATGTTTCTACCCCTACAGGAGCTCAAATCCCTTTAGGGCAACTTGTTGACTTCGACTATGTCCGGGGACCTCAGGCAATCAAAAGTGAGGAGACTTTTTTGGTGGGTTATGTGCTTTTCGATAAGCGGGATGGGAATTCTGAAGTGACCACAGTCGAGGATGCCAAACGGCTGATCCAAAGCAAAATTGATTCAGGCGAGCTGGAAGTCCCAACTGGAGTGACTTACAAATTCTCCGGTAGCTACGAAAATCAGGTTCGTGCAGAAAAACGCCTGAGCATCATCGTCCCGGCAGTGTTGGTCATTATCTTTTTGATTCTTTATTTCCAGTTCAAATCCGTAAGCACCACTTTCATGGTCTTCACTGGAATTGCTATGGCGTTCTCCGGGGCTTTTATTACGCTATGGTTCTACGGCCAGCCTTGGTTTGCTGATTTTAACCTCTTTGGCACAAATATGCGGGACCTGTTCCAAGTACACCAAATAAATCTGAGCGTAGCGGTTTGGGTTGGGTTCATTGCGCTTTTTGGTATTGCTACCGATGATGGGGTGCTGATGGCTACTTATCTGGACCAGAGTTTTGAACGCAACAAAACTGACAATTTTAAAGGAATACGAAAGGCAATTGTGGAAGCTGGACAGCGTCGAATAAAACCGGCAGTCATGACTTCGGCTACTACCATTATAGCCTTACTTCCGATTTTAACCTCCTCGGGACGAGGGTCAGATATCATGATTCCGATGGCTATTCCGGCTTTTGGAGGAATGATCGTGGCTGCTATCACCTACTTTATTGTACCTGTCTTATACTCCATCCGGGAAGAACGAAAACTTAAAAAAAGCTGAAAATGAAAACTATCACACTTTCCATTCTTTTGCTTCTGGGTATGAGTTTCTCAGCTAGTTCGCAAAGTTTAGAAGACTATTTTCGAATAGGCGCTGAAAACAATCCAGGTCTTCAAGCTAAATACAAAGCATTTGAAGCTGCCATGGAAAAAATCCCGCAGGTAGGATCCTTACAAGATCCAAACCTGTCTTTTGGATATTTCATATCTCCGGTTGAAACCAGAGTTGGTCCTCAGAATGCCCGCTTTTCTTTGACGCAGATGTTCCCTTGGTTCGGTACGCTAAGAGCTCAGAAAGATGTAGCTTCCTTCATGGCTGAAGCAAAATATCAGGAATTTCTGGATGCTAAGAACCAACTATACAGCCAATTGGCCACTGTTTATTATCCTTTGGTAGAAACGCACGAATTGATAAACCTAGAACGGGAGAATCTGAAAATCCTTGAAACTTATTACTCATTAGCTACTTCAAAATTCGAAAACGGCCAAGGTTCTCTTGCAGATGCACTACGAGTAGAAATTATGATTCAGGCAACCAAAACTAACATCGAAGTGCTACAGATGAAAATCAAAGGAAGAAATTCATGGTTCAATTCCCTGCTTTCCAGATCTCATGATTCCCCCGTTGAGATCTCTGAGATGCTCCAAATCACGGATGCTGACCGGCAGATTTCAACTGATTCAATCCAGGCAAACCCCATGTTGGGGAGTATAGATTTGAAAATTCAGGCCAGTGAAGCAAGCGTGCGTGTTGCCCAAAAGCAAGGAATGCCAAAGCTAGGTGCAGGTGTCGATTATGTACTTGTCGGCGAAAGAACAGATATGGACATCCCAGATAACGGGAAAAATGTCTTGATGCCTATGGTCACGATGAGCCTACCGATTTTCAGAGGGAAATATAAGGGTGCACAGAAGGAAGCCAAACTTATGCAGGAATCTTATCAACTGGAGAAGGACGAACTCAACAATAAACTATTTGGCTCCTATTACCGCTTCTCCACCGACATGGAGATTCAGGAGAATCTGATCTCGCTGTATAGCAAACAAGTGCAAACATCCGAGCAAACTCTGGAATTACTTTATTCTGCCTATAGCAATTCAGGAAACGACTTTGAAGAGGTCTTGAGGGTACAGCAACAACTGTTGGAATACCAAAAAATGAAACTCAAAGCCACGGTAGCTTATCAAACTTCCTTGGCTCAAATCAATTATATAACCGCTAAAACCTTCTGATTATGAAAAGTAAGAACTATTTAAAATTCGCAGCAATGATGGCAGTTTCCTTTGTCATTATGTATGGAGTAATGTTTCTAAATGCAGATTTATTCGAGCATGTCATGCTGAGCACTACCAGGACCTATATGACCATCTTGATGGTTGCCCCTATGGCCATTTCCATGCTTCTATTTATGTGGGGAATGTATGAGAATAAAAAGACCAATTACATTATTCTAGCCTCTTCCCTAATCGTTTTCATAAGTACGCTGACTATGTTGAGAAATCAAACCTTAATTGCAGATGTGCAGTGGATGAAAGCCATGATTCCACATCACTCTTCAGCCATCATGGTAAGTCAAAAAGCTCATCTCCAAGATCCAGAAGCACAGAAATTGGCGCAGGATATCATAGAAGCACAGCAGCGGGAGATCGCTCAGATGCAGGCAATGATTGAGCGACTGGAGGCGACTAAATAAGCGATGAGACTTAAGCTAAAATATCTCATTGGTTCCATTCTGTTTCTTCTTTGCATGGGCGAGAACAGCAGTTTGGCAAAAGCAGATCAGACACCAGCTGACACTGCGACTTATACTTTATCTATAAAAAAAGATATGGTAACCAAAGCTGGAAAACCTGTGCCCGCTATGACTGTTAATGGTGGAATTCCAGGCCCTACACTGACTTTTCAGGAAGGTGGATATGCTGTCATCTATGTCAAAAATGAAATGGATGTGGAAACTTCAGTTCATTGGCATGGGATCCTTCTTCCGAATTTCTTTGATGGAGTCCCCTATCTGACCACACCTCCGATACTGCCTGGAGAAACCCAAAAATATGAGTTTCCTCTGAAGCAGGCTGGAACCTATTGGTACCATTCGCATACAATGCTTCAGGAGCAAAGTGGTGTTTACGGCTCTATAGTTATTGAACCGAAGGAGAAAACGCTGGAATACGATACAGATTTGGTCATTCTTCTGTCTGATTGGACCAATCAGAAAGCCATGAATGTAATGCGAAACCTAAAGCGAGGAAATGAATGGTATAACATCAAAAAAGGCACTGCAACCCCTCTAAATCAAGTGATAGCAAGGGGAGGCTTCGGTGCTCAGATGAATTTTTGGAAACAACGAATGGAAGGTGCTGACATTGCAGACATTTACTACAATGCTTTCCTTACAAATGGCCAGTCTATCTCCGAGTACCCCGATTTGAAACCTGGGGAGAAAGTGCGTGTACGGTTTATCAACGGATCTGCATCATCACAGTTTTGGTTGACTTTCGGAGGAGCGGATCCCCTGCTTGTGTCTGCTGACGGTCTGGACGTGGAGCCAGTAGTCCACAATAAGACTTTTATCGCCATCGCCGAGACCTACGACTTCATTGTCACTATTCCAGATTCTGGAAAGATAGAAATCAGAGCAACAGCACAAGACGGCTCCGGACAAACGTCTGCTTTCTTAGGAAATGGAAATATCCTCAGTGCGCCAGATGTCCCCCGTCCAGACAAAATAGGAATGATGATGAAAATGGCAAAGATGGACATGAAAATGGGAGCCCCGGCCATGAAGTTTAAACCTTCCGAAGAGAATCCAATAGAAATGATGGATAAGTGGGGAATGCAAATGGATGATAAGATGAACATGGACGAAATGAATCCTAATGAAATGAATAAGGATCACTCGAAGATGGAGAAGACTGAAATGACAATGGATCATTCCAAGATGAATATGGAAGAGAAAAGCTCAAGTGATTCTTCTAAAAAAGTTACTATGCAAGGTATGGATCATTCCAAAAAGGACCACAATCAACCAATGGCTAAACCTATGGAAACGGATGGTAAAATGGACATGGGTGCGTCTATGGACAAAATGCCTGGTATGGATATGTTCGCCGAATACAATTACGACTACCTAAAATCACCCGAAAAAACCAGCTTCCCAGCCAATGAAGCTGTAAATGAAGTCCTGCTGAATCTTACAGGAAATATGTGGCGCTACATCTGGAGCATGAATGGAGTACCACTAGCTGAAGCTGATAAGATAAAAATCGAAGGCGGAAAAGTGACCCGAATTACCTTGAACAACCTCACGATGATGCATCACCCGATGCACCTTCATGGCCATTTCTTCAGAGTAATCAACGATAAAGGAGAATATTCACCTCTCAAGCATACGGTGAATGTGCCTCCAATGCAAAAGATCACTATTGAATTTGAAGGTACCGAAGAGGGAGATTGGTTTTTCCACTGTCATGTGCTTTATCATATGATGGGTGGAATGGCCAGGATATTCTCTTACGAAACCCCACGAGATCCAAGATTAAAAGGCTTTCCGCTAAAAAAACTTATTAAAGAAAGTGATGAATATTTTAACTGGGGAACTGCGAATGTAGCCTCCCAAATGGTAGGTCTAAACCTAATGTCTTCAAATATTCGCAATCAGTTCAACTTGGATCTGGAATATGGATATAACCAGAATTTTGAAGCAGAGGTAAGCTACGAACGATATCTCTATGATTATTTCAGAGTATTCGCTGGAGTGAACCTGGAAAATGAGGTGGCCGAAAGTCTTGATAAGATCAATGCTACGGCAGTGGTCGGGATTCGATTCCTCACACCTTACTTATTCAATCTCGATGTAAGGCTTGATAGCAAACTCAGACCAGAATTCAGAATCAACAGAGAAATCATGATTTTCCCACGAACTACCATTTTCGCTAATTATGAATATCAAATGGATTTTGGATGGACAAATACCCTTCCCGAATCAGGCGAAAACTCCAACTACAAAGGGGAGACTACCTGGTCAGCGGGTGCTAGTTATATTTTCTCCAGAAACTTCTCTGTCATGGGAAGTTACGACAATCGTTTTGGCGCCGGTGGTGGATTGACAGTTAGATTTTAAAATCTTTTAGACAGCTATTTAAACAAAGATAAAATGGAACATTCAGACCATAAACATAAGGAACATGAATCCCATCAAAAGGGAAAGCATGGAATGAAAGGTCATGACCATAGCATGCATCATATGCATATGATCCAAGATTTCAAAAAGCGATTCTGGATTTCTCTGGTGATCACCTTGCCAATAGTAGTCTTGGCGCCAATGATCCAAGGGCTTTTGAGCTATGAATTCAGATTTGAAGGAGACCGATACTTGCAATTCGCCCTTTCCTCGGTGGTCTTCTTTTATGGAGGCTGGCCATTCTTAAAGGGCATGGTAGAGGAACTGAAAAAGAAAAAACCAGGCATGATGACATTGATTGCACTGGCGATTTCAGTAGCCTATTTCTATAGCTCAGCTGTAGTCTTTGGCCTTTCTGGAAAAATATTCTTTTGGGAATTGGTTAGTTTGATTGATATCATGCTGCTAGGACATTGGATAGAAATGAAATCAGTGATGGGAGCTTCTAATGCTCTTCAGGAACTGGCTAAAATGATGCCTTCAGAAGCTAGGAGAATAAAGGAAAATGGTGAATCCGAAGATGTTCCTATTGCAGAGCTAAAATCTGGAGACACAATTTTAGTGAGACCAGGTGAAAAAATTCCAGCTGATGGTGAAATCCTGGAAGGGAGCAGTCATGTAAATGAATCCATGCTTACAGGTGAGTCCAAACCAGTGGCAAAACAGAAAGACGATGAAGTGATCGGTGGATCAGTGAATGATAATGGTGCCCTAAAAATCAAAGTGAAGCACACTGGAGAAGAGTCGTACTTGTCCAAAGTAATAGGATTAGTTACAGAGGCACAAAAAACGAAGTCCAATACTCAAAATTTGGCTGACAAAGCTGCAGGCTGGTTGTTCTACATCGCTTTGGCAGCAGGAATTATCACCTTGGTAGTATGGCTAAGCCTTGGCAAAGACTTCAATTACGCCCTGGAGAGAATGGTCACGGTCATGATAATATCCTGTCCCCATGCATTAGGTCTGGCGGTGCCATTGGTTGTTGCTATTTCCACTTCCGTTTCTGCTAAGCACGGCTTGTTGATTCGCAACAGGACTGCCTTTGAAAATTCAAGGAACCTGACCACCATCATTTTTGACAAGACAGGAACCTTGACCAAAGGTGAATTCGGAGTGACTAGATTCAAAAGCGTAGCAGAGGGAATGGAAGATAAAGACTTACTCGCCATTGCAGCAGCACTTGAAAATAGTTCTGAACATCCAATCGCAGCTGGAATTGTAAGAAAATCAAAGGAGCTAGAATTAAAACTAGGCAAGCCAGAAAACTTCCAAAACATCACTGGAATGGGCATAAAAGCCAATCTTGACGGGAAAGAGATTAGTATTTTAAGCCCGGGCGGGTTAAAACAAAAAGAAATAGAACAACCTGAAGGTGCTTTCAAAACAGAAGATGAAACAGTAGTCTTTGTACTTTCGGATGAAAAGCTTATTGGTTACATCGCATTAGCGGATGAAATCCGTGATGAGTCTCAAGAAGCTATCAATACACTTAAAAAGCACGGAATTAAGATCTTAATGGCTACCGGCGACAATGAAATAGTTGCCAAAGCAGTAAGTGAGACACTCGGGCTGGACGGCTATTATTCAGAAGTATTGCCGGAAGACAAGCAAAAGATCATCAAAGACCTACAAGCTAAAGGTGAATTCGTGGCTATGACCGGAGATGGTGTCAACGATGCCCCAGCTTTAGCTCAGGCAGATGTAGGAATCGCTGTTGGATCAGGTACTGACGTTGCTGCTGAAACTGCCGATATCATTTTGGTCAATAGCAACCCAATAGACATCGCCAACCTGATCCTATTCGGAACTGCTACTTACAAAAAAATGATGCAGAATATCTGGTGGGCAGCAGGATATAATATCGTAGCCGTTCCCTTGGCTGCAGGAGTATTGGCTGGCGCCGGAATTATTCTAAGCCCAGCAATTGGTGCAGCTCTGATGAGTTTAAGTACAGTCATCGTGGCCTTCAACGCACAATTATTAAAACGGCAGATCAAATCTTAACTGACATTATCTAAAAAAGAAATACATAAACCACCCATTGGCACATAAGATTTCTGGCTGCTAGGCGCTTAGATAAGAAACTTAAAGCATAGGTAAACATCAATAAATAAAACTAAGTATCCGTAAAATTCAAAATGAAGTAAAATGAAAACTCAAAAAACAATTCTATCGCTGGCATTAATTGCTGGACTTTCTTTTTCACTAATTGCATGTGGAGAAAAGAAACAAGAGGATCATACCATGGGATCAGAAGACCATAATGCAATGTCTGAATCTATGGACAACATGGATAAAGGAATGGACATGAGTGGACCGGCCACTAAGACTGATCTAATAGATGAGTACTTGGAAATCAAAACAGCTCTTGGAAACAACAGTAAGGAAGAAGCTGCAAAAGCAGCAACTAAACTGGCTGAGTATGCAAAAACCATTTCATTCGATCAGTTAACCGATGAAAAGAAATCCGAAGTAAGTAGCATATTGGAAGTTATCCAAGAACACAGTGAGCACATCGCCAAAAGTGAAATGGATCATCAGATTGAGCATTTTGAGGCAATGGGAAAAGACTTCACAGATCTATTGGCAATTGTAGGCTCGGATAGAAAGCTATATCAGCAGCAGTGTCCAATGTATAATAAGAATGAAGGTGGCATATGGCTGAGTGATTCAGAAGAAATAAAGAATCCCTTGTTTGCCGGTAAAATGAAAACCTGTGGAGCTGTAAAGCAAGTGATAGAAATCGGATGAAAAAAGTAGTCGGGGTTATTATAACCTTACTCCTTATTGTTTTGGTGGGAATTCAATTCATTCCCACCAATCAAAATCCTTACCTGCCTACAGATTCCAATGATTTCATAATTCTTAATAATCCACCTGTGAAAATTGGAAAGATGCTTAAAACTTCATGCTACAACTGCCATAGTGATCAGATCAACTACCCATGGTATAGCAAACTTCAGCCTGCTGCTTGGTTACTTGAAAAACATATCCGGGAGGGTAAGGAAGAATTAAATCTTTCTCAATATGGATCACTATCCGGGAGAATGGAAAAAATGAAATTAGAGAGTATGATTAAACAAATTGAGCAAAAAAAAATGCCTATTTCCTCATACACTCTCATACATCAGGATGCAATATTATCTGACTCAGACCGAAAGGAACTCGTTGCTTACCTGCAAAACTTACAGTGAATGGAATTTAACAAATTCATGATTTTAGTTTAAAAATTGAATTTGACATAGTAAACATTAGGATTAAAAATTCTAAGTAATACACAAAATGAAAAATATATTCAATAACAAATTTGTCCTGATTGCTGTCACTTTGCTGATCGGACTGACCATAGGTTGGCTACTTAAGCCTGCTCCTTCTCCAAAACTAGAAGCCGATGAACATGAGCATGTCGAGTCGATCGCTGGAATCCCTATTACCTACACTTGCTCCATGCACCCTCAAATCCGACAGAATGAGCCAGGTGATTGTCCAATCTGCGGAATGGACCTAATCCCATTGGAGAATGATAATGCTGATGCTGATCCTATGGCTGTAACCATGTCTCCTACTGCAATGCAACTTGCAGGGGTACAATCAATCCTAGTTGGTAATGCTGATGCTGGAAAGTCAATTCGTCTGAACGGAAAAATTCAAGCTGATGAACGTCAGAATTATACACAATCAGCGCATATACCGGGAAGGATTGAAGAATTGTCTGTAAACTTCACCGGTGAATATGTAAAAAAAGGCCAGGTATTAGGCCAAATTTATTCACCGGAATTGGCTACCGCCCAAGAAGAACTTTTTCAGGCACAGAAGATCAAGGATTCCCAACCTGCGCTTTTCAATGCAGCCAAAGAAAAACTTAAAAATTGGAAACTGACTGATTCCCAGATAGCACAAATTCTTGCTACAGGAAAAGTAACCGAGCAACTACCAATTTTAGCGAATGTATCAGGATATGTCACTGATAAAATGGTGAATCTGGGCGACTATGTGAGCAAAGGGGAACCTATATATCAAATTGCTGATCTCAGCAAAGTCTGGGTATTATTTGACGTCTATGAATCAGAATTGCAATGGGTGAAAAAAGGTGATCAAATCGAATTTACTGTTCAGTCCCTTCCTGGTGAGACTTTCACCGGAAAACTCAGCTACATCGACCCGATGATCAACCCTCAGACAAGAGTAGCAAAAGCAAGGCTGGAAGTGAGTAATTCTAACCTGAAATTCAAGCCTGAAATGTTTGTATCCGGGAAAGTGGAAAGTAACGGTAAGTCTATAGATAACAGCATCATAGTTCCAAAAACGGCTGTGATGTGGACAGGAACGAGATCTGTGGTTTATGTGAAGAATGTTTCAGATCAAGCAGTAAGTTTTAAGCTTCGGGAAGTAACTCTTGGCGCATCTTTGGGCTCAGAATATGTCATTACTTCAGGTTTAGAATCAGGAGAAGAAATCGCAGTAAATGGCACATTCAGCATTGATGCTGCCGCTCAACTTGCGGGGAAACCGAGTATGATGTCTCCTGATGGAGGAGCTGCAATGACTGGACACAATCATGGTGGAATGCCTGGAATGAAAATGGAAACTACTAATCACTCATCGCCAAGTGCGGTAGTGTTAACGCCCCAAGCTAAAGATGAGCTGAAGCTGATTTTTGACAGCTATTTCGAATTAAAAAATGCTTTGACCAAAGATGATCTGTCCATTGCCAAAGCTAGCGCTGCTACAATGCTTGCTTCAGTGGAAAAAGTAAATATGTCCGAGTTCAAAGGAGATGCCCATATGGAATGGATGAATTACGAAAAAAACATTAAAGTCGATTTGGTTAAAATCAAGAGTGCTAAATCACTGGAAGATATCCGAAATTCATTTCTTTCTATCTCAGATGAAATGGTTGGTTTGGCCGAAAATTTCACGCCTTTGGCTTCCAAAATTTATGTGCAGCATTGTCCAATGGCAGATTCCAACAAAGGTGCTGATTGGCTGAGTCTGGAGGAAAAAGTTATGAACCCATACTTTGGAAAAGGTATGCTCTCCTGTGGAGAAGTCACCAAAACAATTCAATAATAAAAACGCCCAACTATATGAAAATCAAACTATTATTACTAGCCTTATTTGCGACTACAGCCTGCAATCCAAAAAATAAAGAAAACCATGAAATGGATCACATGGAACATCAAATGGAATCAGAATCACATGAAATTCATGAGGCGAAGCCCGCGGAAGTACCCAAAAGCCCCCGAACTTCAGCTATGGCCATGACAGGTGGTAATCATATTCATATTGATTACAGTGCCCCAAGTGTAAGAGGGAGACAGATTTTTGGCGGGCTTGTGGCTTATAATGAAGTCTGGGTGACAGGTGCCCACAAAGCTACCAATATCAAATTTGACAAAGATGTGATCATAAACGGCGAAACGATAAAGGCTGGCCAATATGGGCTTTTTACCATCCCAGGAAAAGAGGAATGGACAATAATACTGAATCAGGATTGGGACATGCATTTGGCAGATGACTATAATGCTTCCAATGATCTGATCAGGATCAATGTAAAACCAGAAAAATTAAATGAAACTGTGGAAGCGCTGACTTTCGAAGTCAAAGAAAAAGATGCCAAAACAACTACAGTCGCAATTTCATGGGACAAGACTAAGGTCTCGTTTGAAGCAGTGAACGCTGAATAATGAGAAAAAACAATCAATATTATGCACGGAGAATCCATAGATTTCTAGGTGTATTTATAGGAATCCAATTTATCTTTTGGACTATTTCCGGGCTATACTTCAGTTGGACAGATATCGATGAAATACATGGAGATCATTTTCGTAATGATCATATGATGCATGAAAATGCTAGCGAACTAATCGACATCAATCAGCTCGATTCCACCCTAAAGATCTCAACCCTAGAACTTAGATTTGTAAATCATGAACCCTACTATTGGGTGAATGAAAGCAAGCTATTTGATGCTAAATCAGGAAAGCTTCATTCAGAGATTTCTGAGGCTGAAGCACGAGAAATCGCTCAAATTTATATCAAAGAAAATCTCCAAATCAGGGAAGTTAATTACCTGACTGATGCTGGGGCTCATCACGAATACCGAGGTACATCGCTTCCTGCATGGGCAATACATTTCGATACCTCTGAAAATCTGGTAGCATATGTAGATGCTAAGAGTGGCCAGTTTACCAAAGTCAGGCACCGAGCTTGGCGTTGGTTTGACTTTCTTTGGATGTTCCACACTATGGACTATGCGGGGAGAGACAACTTCAACAACCTCCTCTTAAGGATATTTTCTCTTGCTGGGTTAGCGGCTGTAGGGTCAGGTTTCACTTTATTCATCATGACTCTTAAGAAAAAAAGGCACTCTAAAAAATAGAATTCTCCATGTTGAGTAAAGTTTATTAAAATTATATAACTCCCTATTTGCTCAATTTCAAAATTCTGAATGCACCCTGGACCACCAAAACAAAAACTACTCCTCCAATGATCAAATCTGGAAGACTGGAATTCAACCAGTTGACCAAAAGAGCAGCTACTATAACGCCTAAGTTTATGATTACATCATTGGAGGTGAAAATCATACTTGCCTTCATGTGAGCATCTTCTTTACTTTTTGACCTTTGTAAAAGGTAAAGACAAAGAGCATTAGCGAGTAGTGCAAAAATTGAAACTATAAGCATCGTTGAAAAATTGGGAACTTCTTCCATCCCGAAAAACCTACTTAACACTTCTGAAAAACCTATTAGAGCAAGTACAATTTGAAAATACCCCGCAAGTTTTGAAATTCGTTTTTTCTTCCGAATAGTCCCTCCCACCGCAAATATACTAATGCCATACACTAAGCTATCTGCAAGCATATCTAAACTGTCCGCAACCAACCCCATGGATTTGGAAAATATTCCTGTAGCCATTTCGATAAGAAAAAAAACGAAGTTGATTGCAAGTACATACCAGAGGAGCCTTTTCTGGTTGGAATCCTCAAGGAAATCAGTCTGGTTAGTAAGTTCTGTGGATAGTTTCCTACTTCCCAAATTCAATTCATAAATTGACTTTTCAATCTGTTCTATTTCCCCCATATGAAAGACAATCAATCTTCTGTTGGGTATATCAAACTCCAGGTTTTTAACAGAAGTAATTCCATCCAACTTTATCCGAATCAGATTTTCCTCGGAAGGACAATCCATCTGTTTTATTTCAAATAGTGACTTCTCCATTTAGTAAAATAATTAAACGGCTGCTCATTCATTCAATATTATCAATTCCTTTCGTAGCCAAGCAGTCTCAATGCATTTACTACAACTACAATGGTAGAACCTTCATGAATCAATACAGCAACTCCAATAGATGCGAATCCAAAAATTGTAGCAGGTATTAAAAGTCCCACTACACCTAAACTGATCCACAGATTTTGTTTGATAATCCCTTTAGCCTTTCTACTCAGTCCAATTGCAAAAGGTAATATTTCCAACTTATCAGCCATTAAAGCTATATCGGCAGTCTCCAGAGCTACATCAGACCCTGCTGCCCCCATTGCAATACCAACAGTACTAGCTGCCATAGCCGGAGCATCATTCACCCCATCACCTACCATAGCTATCTTGGATTCTGACTGCTTTAATTGCTTGATAGCCTCAACCTTTTCTTCAGGCAACAGACTTCCTTTTGCCCCCGTCAGTCCAACCTCTTGGGCTATTGCATCTGCTACTTTCTGATTGTCCCCGCTGAGCATAATCATCTTTTTAATCCCAATTTCCTTGAGCGCCGCAAGGGTGGACTTTGCCGCAGCTCTTGGAGTATCCATTAACCCGATGATACCAATATAAGTATCGTTTTTCCTCACCAGTATGGTTGTGTTCCCATTGGATTCCAAAGATTCTATTTTCTCGATAATTTCTTGTGAGGGTTTGTTATCATCCAGCGCTTCGTACAAATCCAGATTGCCAATATAAATTTTATCTGCTCCCACATTTGCCTTTATGCCCTTGCCAAGTACGGCTTCCAATGAATCCGCCTCTGGGATTTCCTTTCCTTCCATCCTTTCTTTACCGTCTCTCACCACGGCTTTGGCCAAGGGGTGATCACTTAGCCCTTCCACCGCAACTGCGGTTCCCAGCAACTCGTCTTCTGAAATACTATTCCATGCGATTACCTCTGTGATTTTTGGTTTTCCCTCTGTCAAAGTTCCCGTTTTATCAAATGCAATTGCGGTTAGAACACCCAAATCTTCCAGTGGTCTTCCTCCCTTAATCAAAACTCCTTTTTTTGCTGCCCGGGCAACGCCACTCAATACCGCACTAGGTGTTGCAATTGCTAGCGCACACGGACTTGCTGCCACCAAAACTGCCATTGCGCGATAAAAACTATCACTAAAAGGCTCATCCAACACCAAAAAGGCAAAGCACAGTAGTACTACCAATACCAGAACCGATGGGACAAAATACTTCTCAAATTTATCGGTCAGCAGCTGAGTGGGTGATTTCTGCGCTTTGGCTTCATTGACTAAGGTAATTAACCTGGCAACAGTAGAGTCTTCTGCAATTTTCAACACCTTAATTTCCAAGGTGCCGTTTCCGTTGATCGTTCCTGAATATGCCCTGTTTTCCTGAGGCACATTATCTAGGGAAATATGCTGTTCATCCTGTTCTTTTATAGCTTCCTTGTCCACAGGTATACTTTCTCCAGTAATAGGAGATTGATCCACAGCACTACTTCCCTTTACAATAACCCCATCTGCCGCAATTCTGGAATTAGGCTTAACAATGATGATATCATCGACCTCCAACTCTTCAATTCCCACTTCCACCGAACTGCCTTCAGTTTTCTTTAAGGCGGTTTTTGGTGCAAGAGTTGCAAGTGATTCAATGGACTTATGCGCTTTTCCCATAGCGTAATGTTCCAATGAATGCCCAAGACTAAATAGAAACAGCAACAATGCACCTTCTGCCCATTCTCCCAGGATCGCAGCACCTATGGCTGCGACCAACATGAGAAAATCAATTTCAAAACCTCCCTTTAATATGGTTTCTATCGCCTCTTTCGCGGTATAGAAGCCCCCAAAAAAATAGGCTCCTATATACATGGCAAGACTTACCCATTGAGGCACATCTTCTAAAAAACTCAGGCCAAACCCAATTCCCAAAAGAGCTCCACAGCAAATGGAGAAAATCAATTCACTATTCTTTCCGAATATCCCAGAGTGTTCCACTTTTTCCTGTTCCATAGGTTTTCTATTTAAGTTTCATGTTAGTAGTGTTTTTCACAAAATGATTAATGGTGTCCGCCTTCTTCTTCACTATTCTTTGCCTTTGAAAGTAAGGTAAATGCTCCCTTTGTCACCAGTTTAATATCCTGATAGACAAGACTGGAATCCAAAAGGGTCACCTGCGTAAATCCGTCCTCCTTATTACCCATTTCTACTTCTATCATTTCATAGTCATATGCGGGCTCTCCATTCTCGTCCCGTTGCCCCAAGTAAGAAAAAATGAAATGCTTCTCCCCAAATCTTACCACCGCATCATCTGGTGCTACCAAGACTTCTTCGCTTGCAGTTTCTATTTTTGCTGTCACATACATCCCTGGGAGCAAATCGGTGTTTTTACTGTCAAAATGCCCATGAACAGTCACCGACCTATCTTTTCGAACTCCCTTACCAACCAAAAACACATGGGCTTCTCTCCATTCATCATTCGTATTGGCGAGATTGAATTTGATGCGCTGATCTTTCTTGATTTTTGGGATGTCATTTTCATAGACAGAAAGCTCCACATGGAGATCATCTGAATTCGTTAAATCCATGATTACATCCTGTGGGTTTACATATTTGCCAATATTGGTATATACATCCAGCACAGCTCCAGCCACAGGAGAGTAAATATTCACGACAGATTTGATTTCCCCGGACTCCACTTTCTCCGGATCAAAGCCAATCATGGTCAACTTGGCTTTGGAGGTTCTGATTCTAGCTTCATTGGCCAGAAAATTACTTTTGGATTCTTCAAATGTCTTTCCGGATGCCACTTGCTCACTGTACAATTTCTCCTGGCGTTCATATTCAGACTTCAGATAAGAACTGTTTGCCAGGCTTTCCAAATAATCCTGTTGAAACTGAATGAATTCAGGATTTTCTATTGTCACGAGTAGTTGGCCTTTTTTCACTTCATCCCCAGGAAGGAGTGTAGTATTCTTCACAAATCCCCCATAAGGCATTGTGATGGAAATATTATTTTGAGGCGGAACGTCTATCACCCCGTTGACCATCAGTTCGCTGCCAATTTCCCTAAATTCCAGCTTGCCTAGCTCAATCCCGGTGACATCAAATTGTGCCTGACTCAGTTCGACCCTAGATTCATTTTCCTCATGATCCCCCTGAATTTCAATGCTGTCAACCTTAGACCCACAGGACGTGGCAATTCCAAGAACAAGTAATGTGAAGAGACTATTTATGATATATTTTTTCATCTGTTTATAGTTTGATTTGCTATGGTTATATGAATCTCGCATTCCTTAATCACCTTAGAATCTGACTTTATATTCATGCTTGATTTCATATTATTTCCGTTTGATCGGTTTTAGTTGATACCCGATAAGAATTCGATTTGAATAAGTGTTTGATTGGATTTGTCCAGTAAATCCAGATAGTTGAAGTACACATTCAAGCTTCTATTGAGTCCTTGTGTGTATTCCACATAGCCAATTTCACCACTTTGGAAACCTCTCTGGGATTGTTTTAGGATAAGCTCTGCTTGAGGAAGAGCACTATCTTCATAAAAATCCAAACTGGTCTGGAATTTTTGGTACTCGAGAAGTAAAGAGGTGAATCGGTTTTCGAGCTCATTGGTGAATGCTGTTTCTTGTTCCTCTGCTTCAGCAATCCGAATTGATTTTGATTTAATAATCGCTGATTGTGACTTCAAACTGAAAATAGGAATGGCTAAACCCACCTGAAATCCATCAAAGCGGTCTTTTGAGCTGTAAACTACAGGGTCTCCAGACATGGTTTGACCTGGCCCATTGAAGGACTGATTAAAATACCCTAGTTTGATGTCTGGCATCAACCGAGATTTTTCGACTGACTTTTCCTTTTCTGCAATGGCAATTTGCTGCTGAACCCAGGCTAATGTAGGGTTGTCGGCGATACTATTCTGGTCCAGAGAAAGCTGAGGTGAATTTTCCTTCAATTCTCCCATTTCAGGCTCAATCGTAACTTCAGCATTGATAAGCATCCTCAACCGTTTGGTATTGATCTCCACATCGGCATTGTTCTGAGCTATCATAGCCTGGATCTCAGCCACCTGGGTCTCTGCGGTTGCCTTTTCCAAAAGATTGGTTTCACCAGACTCAAACCTCAAGGAAGCTGCAGATGCAAACCGGTCATAAATACTGTCTTGCCTGGCAAGTAATTTCCCTTTTTCCCTTGCAGTCCACAACGCATACCAAGTGGATTTCACGGATCTGATCAATTCATTTTTACTCATCTCCACTGCCAACTCACCAGAAACTATTTTAGATTCAGCCAATCCATTTTGTCGGCTATAGGTGGTCGGAAACTCAAAAGTCTGGGAAACCGAAAACCGGCTGTCGTTGGTGAAGGCACTGTTTGTCTGGCCATATTCCATGTCCACAGCTGTTTTCCCAATATTCCAGCTTGCCCCTTTTAATGCCCGCTGTTGTTCCAATCTAAGTCCTTCAGCTTTGACACTTGGATTGTTTTCCAAAGCCAGTTCTATTGCCTGATCCAGGGAAGTAACATGCATTGGAGTTTGTGCATAGGAAGATAAATTTCCTAAGGCCAAGAATCCAATCACCAATAACCCTACAGTGCCTTTGGGTCTTCTCAAACCTCTTTCGAAATAATAGTATAATATAGGTAAGACAACCAAAGTCAGGATGGTGGCCGTGATCAGTCCACCGATCACTACGGTAGCCAGTGGTTTTTGAACTTCCGCTCCACTTGAAGATGAAAGTGCCATTGGCAAAAAGCCCAAAGATGCCACGGAAGCAGTCATAATTACGGGTCTTAACCGGGTTCTAGTTCCCGAATAGATCCTTTCAAATATGTCGGTGCCCCCTTCCTTTTTCAGGTGGTTAAATTCAGCAATCAGAACTATACCATTAAGTACAGCTACGCCAAACAGTGCAATAAACCCAATTCCTGCAGATATACTAAAAGGCATTCCCCGTAAGGTCAAAGCGAAAATCCCTCCGATGGCGGAAAGAGGGATAGCCGTAAAGATCAAAATACTCTGTTTGATAGAACCGAATGTGAAGAACAGCAAGACAAAAATCAATAACAAGGCCAGCGGAACTGCAATCCCCAGTCTGGCTTTAGCTTCAACCAAATTTTCGAATTGGCCTCCGAATGTCACAAAATAACCCGTTTCAAATGTTACAGCATTTTCAATTTTGGACTCTATTTCATTAACTATGCTTTCTACATCCCGATTTCTCACATTGAATGCGACTACAATTCTCCGCTGGGTATCATCCCGCTGGATTTGATAGGGGCCTTCTTTTACTGAAACTTCAGCTACTTGGTATAGCGGGATCTGCTCTCCGTTAGCCCGGGCGATAAAAAGATTCTGAACATCCTCAATATCATTTCTTTTTGTCTGGTCGAGTCTTATTATCAGATCAAACCGTTTTTCCCCCTCATAAACCTTCCCGGCTGAAGCACCTGCAAATGCTGCCTGTATAGACTGATTCACTTCTTTTATACTTAGTCCATATTTAGCCAGTTGAGCCCTTTTGTAATCAATGACTATCTGTGGCACTCCCGTCACTTCCTCTATATAAATATCTTCCGCTCCTTCTACACCTCGTGCTATCTGTCCTATCTGGTTGGCGTATTCAGATAGTTTTTCAAGGTCTTCTCCATAAATTTTGACAGCCACATCCTGACGCACCCCAGACATTAATTCATTGAAGCGCATTTGTATGGGTTGTTGAAATCCAAAGTTGACCCCTGGCAAAACTTCCAAAGCTTCAGACATCTTATTTGCCAAATCTTCCCTGTTGGTAGCTGAAGTCCACTCACTTTTATCCTTTAAGACAATCATCATATCCGCAGCTTCAACTGGCATGGGATCCGTTGGAATTTCACCTGCCCCGATTTTAGATACAACTTCCACTACCTCTGGAAATTGGTCCAAAAGAATCTTCTCTGCCTGGGTTGTAGCCTTCATGGTATTCTGAAGGGAAGAACCAGTGACCACCCGCGTTTCCACAGCAAAATCCCCCTCTTCCAGAGTAGGTATAAATTCTCCACCCATACGGGAAAAAACCCAACCTGAAACAATCAATAAAACCAAGGCTACACTAATGACTATTCCCCTATGATGCATAGCCCATCGAATGGAAGGGTCGTAGAAGCGATGGAAAAACCCCATGATTTTATCAGAAATATTAGGCTTGTCACTGATCTTCTTGCTTAGAAAAAGTGCAGAGATCATGGGCACGTAAGTAAGCGAGAGTATAAATGCACCAAGAATAGCAAAAGCCACTGTTTGCGCCATTGGTCTGAACATCTTACCCTCAGTTCCAACCAATGCTAAAATTGGTAGATATACGATAAGAATTATAATCTCCCCAAACGCAGCTGAATTTCGGATTTTACTTGCAGAAAGAAACACCTCTTCGTCCATCTCCAGCTGTGTCAGCTTTGTTTTCCTTTTCACCAAACCTAAATGATGCATGGTTGCCTCAACTATAATGACGGCTCCATCTACAATCAATCCAAAATCAATTGCCCCTAAACTCATCAGGTTACCAGACACCCCGAATAGATTCATGAGTGAGAAAGCAAAAAGCAGGGCAAGTGGAATTACCGAAGCCACTATCAGCCCTGCTCTCAAATTGCCAAGCAAAAGCAGCAAAACAAAAATGACAATCAAGGCGCCCTCAATCAGATTTTTACTAACTGTGCCAATGGCATTGTCCACAAGTTTGGATCGATCCAAAAAAGGCTCTAAAGTCACCCCTTCGGGCAATGTTTCTTTAATTTCTTCGATTTTTGATTTGACGTTATCAATAACCTCTGCCGAATTTTCACCTTTCAGCATCATTACAATCGCACTGACTACTTCACCTTCACCATTCCTGGTGGTAGACCCATAGCGCACAGCATTACCAAGCTGTACTTTTGCGACATCTTTAATGAGAACTGGAATCCCATTTTCATTTACCCGTACGGGGATATTATTGATATCCTCAAAAGAACCTACCAAGCCTTCACTTCGAATAAATAAAGCAGTTAGATCCTTCTCAATATAGGCTCCACCGGTATTTTCATTATTATCTTCAAGCGCCTGGAAAATATCAGCAATTGATACATTCAAAGATTTGAGCCGATCAGGCTCTATGGCGATTTCATATTGTTTGAGATACCCTCCAAAGCTGCTCACATCAGCTACCCCTGGCGTACCCAGTAGCTGCCTTCTGACTATCCAATCCTGAATAGTTCTAAGTTCACGTGCATCATATTTGTCTTCATAGCCAGGTTCTACACCAACTACATATTGGTAAATTTCCCCTAACCCTGTGGTAATCGGAGCCATCCCCGGAGCTCCTATCCCCGGAGGTATTTGTTCTTTGACTTCGGACATGCGTTCATTTACCTGTTGTCTGGCCCAATAGACATCCACATTCTCCTTAAACACAATGGTAACAACTGACAACCCGAAACGCGAAAAGCTTCTGATTTCTTCAATGTCAGGAATAGTGGCCATCGTGATTTCGATGGGAAATGTGATTAAACGCTCTACTTCTTCAGCCGCCAATGACGGGGAAGTAGTGATTACTTGTACTTGATTATTGGTAATATCAGGAACTGCATCAATGGGAAGTTGGGTAAGTGAATACCCGCCCACAATGACTAATCCTATGGTAAGTAGCCCGATTATCAGTTTATTTTTAACTGAGAACCGGATTATATTATCCAGCATAAGGAATTAAGTTTTATGAATTAAAATGGAAGTGGGCAGATTTGCCCAAAGAAAAAAGCACTCACAGCAATCCTAAACAGGAATATCAAGTATTCTGATCAGGATAAATTGCTACGAAATGAAATGAGGGAATTAGCCCCGAGGAGGCTGAAAAAGTTCACCTAAAACCGGTGAGGTAAAAAGGAAATTATAATAGCTTTCTGCTTGTACCTTCTCAGTAAAAGACTGAGGTACTACAAATTCAGCAATGGAGGAGAAATAGATTGAAGGGTGGGAACAGGTATGATTTCCGTGAAATGGTAAATTCTCATGATTTTCTTCGTCATGACCTGTATTATCATTCCCGTGATCTATGTAATCTTCAACGACGAAGTCTAATACTGAATCACCATGCTCCTTCTGATGCTCTCCAAAATGTGAAAACAAGAAGGGAAGCTTTTGTATCTGACAGCATAAATCCAAATTCATCGACAACATCCCCAAAAGGAGTAGCGCAATAAATGATTTATTTCCAAGCCGTTTCATATTTGCAAAGCTACAAAATAAAGTAGTGCAAGGCTATTGCAGAAAATTCTATAGTAAAATCCAAGTATCCTTTTGGGATGTTTTAATAAGCAGATGAGCATGAATTTCTGATTTGTTGTAAACTGGCTCCAATAGTTAGAAAAAGGGTGTTTCTGCATTAAATCAACTGTCTATCTTTAGAGTTTTACTCCCACTTCTTCGAGGTAAAAAAAGCATAAGAATAGCCTATTCAGTTATCACATACTTCACAGTCAGATTTTCCGACAAGCTGATTTTTTTCATTGACCTGATATTTACAACAGATCCTGAATCTTTCCTTTAATATCTCCTTTGCCCTCCTAATCCTACCTTTGGTGGATGCCAAACTGATCCCTAGAAGATTTGCAGTTTCCTGTTGGGACTTTCCTTCCAAATAGACCAGCTGGACAGGAGTTTGGTAAAGTTTAGGGAGCTCATCAATAAACCGGTCCAGACAACAGGGAGTTTCCACATTAGTCTCGGAAATTGGTTCCTCTACAGGCTGGGAATCACGTGAATTGAAATAGTTGGCTATTTCATTTCTGGTAATCTGGAATAGCCAGCCCTTGAGTTTACTCCTGTCCTTTAGCTGATACTTTTTTTCATGGATTTTCAGGAAAGTAGTCTGTAGAATATCCTTTGTTGCCACCTCATCTTTCACCCTTTTTAGGATAAAGAAGAATAGGGTTGAATAATATTTCTGATAAATTTCTTCGGAATCCATAGATAGTAAATTAGAAATTAATCCTGAGATTGTTCCTTTTAATTACAGCAGGAGCAGGTTTCACAATTACATTTTTCACAGGGACAATTGCTCTTTGAGCAATCCACACAATTGCATTGATCACAGGAACAGGATGTACAGGTACAAGAATTCATATTTTAATTGTTTTGGTTCACTTAGTAGACCAGAAAGTGGGGAAAAGGATACATTTTTTATAAATAATTTTTGGAAACCTTTTTCTCTCAAGGGTTGCGTCCTTCAAATTCAGTGACGCATACATCATTCAGGCATGTGTTCGAATGAAGACTGCCAAAAAATGATATTTCAGAATTCGTATGGTTCGTACAGTCCGTACCCCTGGAAATGTACGAGAAATACGAGGCAGAAATTCGAATCAATTCCAATGTATTTAATGAGGTTAAATATCACTCGAATTAAAAAGCGAAGACCGACATAATGGAAATAATAATATGATTCCATTTACGCTCAAAAAATTCTTTACTTTAGTCTATTAAGCCATTGAATGTAAACATTACTATTGCCCTATTCCCACATCGAATAATTAAGAGTGATTTTTAATTACCCTTCCTAATCACCAAATGCTTCTTCCCTGGATCATTCAATAACTTTCCCATTTCAGCCTGAATAATATCCTGCACATCCTGCTTGATCTGCAAATAATTTCGCTGCACGATAGCATTGTCCCGCTTTCGGATTTCAGGAATGGGCTGGTAGTTATCCTGCTCCTTTTTCAGGGCATTATGATCGTTGATAATTTCCGAATGAAATGCTTTTAGGCTCAGTTTGCAATCTGGATTATCTGCTACCATCCCTACAAATTCACCCGATGAAAGAGAGGATATGGTAGAAGGTGGAACAGCAGACTCCAATTGTTTTGATCGACTGACAGAAGTATCTGCACTATTAATGGAAAGGCTCTGCCTGTCCTGCATGATCTTCCCTATCCTATCCGATAATTGTTTGGCAGAATCCCCATTCACCTGTCCTGAAATGATATTTCCTACTATGCCCATAATCACATCAGCAAGCTCTCGTCCATAGTCTTTTCTAAGCTGACTAAGATCCTGAACACCCAAAGTAGTAGCAACTTTATTACTCCTTGCCGTAGCAATCAGACTGTCCATGCCGTTCAAATAGATCGTCGGAAATTCATCAAAAATCAGACTGCTTTTTAGCTTTCCCTTTTGGTTTACCAGCTTCACCAGACGGTTTACATAAAGTGAAAGTACGGCTCCATAAATCTGGATTTTCTGGGGATTGTTTCCCATGCAAACCAACTTTGGCTCCTCCGGATTATTGATATTCAGCGTAAAATCATTACCAGAAAGCACATAATACAGCTGGGAGGAAGACAACCTGGCCATAGATATTTTGGCTGAAGCGATTTGTCCCTCCAACTGCTCCATCACATCGTTCAGGTAGGCATTTACAAAAGGATTGATGAGCACATCAATGTCCTTTTCGGTTCGCAATACTGTGAACAACTCATCGTAATCAGCCTGCATCAACTCGATGACATGCGGCAGCGTGCAGAATTCTCCACCGTTGTATTTTCTCAAAAACCAGATGATAGCAGTCAGGAAATTGATCGGTGATTCCACAAAAAAGTCTCCTTGCTTTTTGATCCATTCCCTGTTCAAACCCATCAATATCGTCCGGGCTGATTCTGCTGCATCAGTAATATCCAACATGGTCTCCGGTGCCAATGGGTTGCAGCGATGGCTCCGTGTAAGATCATCAAAATTGATAACATAGAATGCTGGAACTACATTATAACTAGCCTTATTTTTAAGCCAGGTATTGTAAACAATGGATGACAGATCATCGAATTTGAAGTCATACACAAACATGGAAAAGCCTTTTTTGATGTGCTGAGTAATCACATGACGAATCACAAAATAGCTCTTTCCTGATCCTGGGGTTCCCAACACCATCAGGCCACGAAATGGATTAATGACATTGATCCAGCTGTCTCTAACCTTTCCTTTCAGGCTATATTTTGCAGGTAGATTGACTGAGAATTCATTTTCCAAGAGCCGTTCCTCCTGAGGAAAGGTTTCATTTTTTGAATTGAAAACATCAGTACTGAGTTTGTCATGAATAATTCTCGAGAGCTTTGTTCCAGCCGAAAGTATAAGCAAAAAACCTAGGGAGGTAACTATCATATAGGCAATTGAAATCAATTCAATTGGAGCTTTCCAGTGCATTACCATGTAACTCCCGAAGTAAAATCCCATACCCAGAAAGCCATAAACGAAAGCTGTCTTTGCGTTCATCTTTTCATTCTTCCTACCCTTGATTCCCAAAAGAGAGATAGCAAGCAAGGCAATCGCAATAAGCTTGGAGGCGTAAAAATTCTCAAAGAGACCAGTACTAATTACGTTATCTAAAACGCCATCAGTCAGATCTGAAACCAGTTCCCAATCCCTGAAAGTAGCATAGCAGTAGTAATAAAAATGCAGTCCCAAAACCCCAACCCCCATTACCCTGGTCATATCCAGAATCTTGCGTAATCCCTGTTCATTCTCTCCGGTTTGCATCCCCATACCCTCTTAGTTTATCCCTCTTATTTTACTTGCTTTCTCTTTTTCCGTTTCTTCTTCCTCCATTCAAATGGCAAATAACTATACGTCTCCTCTGGAGCTATTACTGTGTCCAACATACCTCTTGAAGAGCTATTGGAAATTCTGGTTTCCTTATCAGGAACAGGTAGAATTAGTCGCTGATCTCTTGGGTTTTCCTGCGATTGACTTGTTGATTTGACGTATGATTTGGGAGCGACCGTGTCATTTTTCTGATTATTTCCTATTCGATCCAACAGTCCATTCGCACTGTATTTCTTACCTAATGCACTTCCATTAAACACACATTTGGTTCGATGGTCCACAAAAGTGACCCCATACAATCGAGCTTCTTGATTCTCCCGTTTGACCGTGACAATGCCCTGCTTCTCCAGGCATTTTATTACCTCATCCAAACTGCTTTTATGCATCTTCAATACAGTCAGATCAATTGCTGAGCGAATGGAATTGATATATTTCTTACGTTCTGTTTTATTGAATTCAAACTTTGATTCTATGGCATTAAGTGTAGCAGGAAAATGAAAACTGCTTGCCTTTACAGGTACCCCAACTTTATTTCCTTGACCATCCAACACCCGGTAAACCAGTCCTCTATTTTTGAAAATTCGTGATTCTTCAGTCCCACGGTCAGCCAAAATCCGATAGCCTTTCAATAACGCATTTAGTTCAGGCAAGGAAGTGTAGCTGTAGTTTCTTAACACATGTTGCAATACATTTCCAATAGCTCTCTTAGTCTCAGATTTACCATAGTCCAGTTTGGAAATCGACACAGGCTTTGCTATAAAAAGGCCCTGTTTCTGAGACTCGGCTGGCACCAAACCAAACTGTTTTTCGATGGCTTTTCGGGTCGGTTCAGACTTGAGTTTTCCGATATTATGGAGAGCAATCCGCTTACCATCCAAGCCAATATTCGTAGTGACTATATGCAGATGTGGGTGACCTGCATCGGTATGTTTATACACCAGATAAGGTTGGTTTTCAAACCCAATCCCATGCATGTATTCCTTGGCAATCTTTTGTGATTTTTCTTTTTCAAAATCCTCTCCAGGAGCAAAATTGAGAGAAATATGCACTGAATTCACTGAAGTTTTGGAGTTCAATTCAGTCAGTTTAAGCATGTATTTCAAACGAATATCTGCTGACTTGACCGCTTCCTCAACCGGATAGTTCTGGATCAAAAGCAATTCAGCCACTCCTTGTTCTACCTTATTTTCATTGTAGTGGAATGGTCGTCTTAAAGAAGCGCTGGTCTTTATGATTGCAACCATTTCGCTGCTGATTGATTGATAAAAAGGGTAACCGATTTCAGTGAATCTTCAATCACCCGCTGTAATATCTTTCCCTCAGAAAGGTGAATTTTTAGTTCATTTCCAGCAGTTGAATTTATCTTTTTCACCAACTGATTATAGTTGGTAGCAATACCATGCAAGTCTCTCCTCAGCGATGTTAACTCGGCCAAAAGTTCCTGCATTCCGGTATCCTTATACCTCCCGATAACAAGCTTTTTCAAAAGCAATTTTCTGGTATAATCACTTAGGCTTTCATGGACTGTCTGCCCAAATGCAGTTTGGATTTTCTCATATTCTTGGAGTGTCAGTCTAACATGCAGCCATTTGTTTCTCTTGTTTTCTTCCTTCATCACGATCTTTTTTCACTGTTCTACATCTTTACAAATTCCAACCCCACGACTTCGGAGTTAGGGGTTTCAAGATCCGGTTGTGATACAACCGTACATCTTGCCGATTTCGGAGGACACAGGAAATCCCGTTAGCTTTTTAAGGTTTTTGAAGCTTTGGAAAAATCTCTGGTCCATTTCAAAATCCCAGTCAGTAGGTGATACAAGTATAAAAAGTGCTTGGATCATTTACCTATCCTGATCAATTTCTAAATAGGCTCATTTCATTGATAGACAGTAGTTTTAGGAAAACATTATTTCCAACTCAAAACCAAAGAAGCCATGGCTATCTCATCTCTTGAAACAATTTACGATACCCTACTTGCCGTTCCAGGCATGAATGACACAGTAAAAATCGATCTGAAAATTCCCCGCAAAACCGTGTTATTACTAAGTGAAGTAATCACACGTGGAATGGAACAAAAATCTGAACCCGGTAAAAACCCTATTCGTATTTCAAAAGAATCAGAAGAAGAGCTGAATGCTATTATCTCCGATAGCTTGGAGAAAGCGGGACTAACTACCCTAAGTTCCAAACTTAAAAGGCTGACAAGTCAAGGCTAGGAGAAACAGGCTACTTATTGCTAAAAAATACAGAAAGCTTAGGTATCATTACAATGATCAAACCTACCTTATACAAATCGATTCATTGACGGAGGGAATGAATCGGTTTGTAAAGGGTAGATCAATCTTTTGCCAAAGCCCTGTTCCGCCGGAACAAGGAAGTGGGCTGTGGGATCTTCTTGACTTTTTTCTGTTTTATCAGAGTCTTGAATTTTATACTTACCTCTGTCAATCAGATAAATGCTCCATAAAAATATAATCAGCATTCCCAAGATCATCATTGGAATACTCACAAACATCATAAAACCTTCAACCATAGAACTTAAAACTGCTTTGCTATATCTGGAATAATATTGCAAGCCTCCAGGTCCTCGCCGGTAAAACCTCCTACGATTCACCCATACCCTCAACGCAAAGCCTCCTCCCAAAAGACAAATTCCTACCGATACAATAAATAAATTTTCCCAAAACATAATTTGTCCTATTGATATCCCATATCCGTATCATCCATCCGCTTCACCAAGCTTTCCTTCAGACCATCCAAAAAGATTGTTCTCCCTTTTTTTCTGCCCCTCATGCTCTGGAATGTGCGGTAGAAATTCCCAACTTTCACATGAAAGATTTTCTCCAGAATCGATATGATCATCTTCACATCACTCTTTCCGTGATTTACAGAGCCTCTTGAATGCAGCGCATAAGCCAATTCAATCAATGCAGACTTTGAGTCCGTCCATTCATGGTTTGAATTTTTGTCCCCACTTTTACCTAGCCCCAATTCTAATTTTATTAACTGTTCTTGCATATATTCAATCAGACTTTCATAAGCCATTATTTTGGCCAACTTACTGCTGTTCACTGTAGAAAACTCCGGGTCAAAATCAAAGGAATAATCTGGGATAAATGAAACAGGGAGAGAATTTCTTAAAAACAGCTGTTCGTCCTGGTCACTCCTATCCAACTGATGGTAGATATAGAGCTGATGGTTTCTAGCAAAAAAATCCTGAATCTGATCCATTACATGATGATAATACGACTTGATAAGCTCTTTCTTTCCTATAGGTCTTCTTGATTCAATGTAGGTAAGCTCAGAATAAAATATTAGTTCTTTATAAAATAGAGGTTTGTACTCCTTAAAGAACTTTATCTCCTCGGTACTATCAGCAAATTGATATCCCCCCATAAACAATTTAAGTTTGAGTAAAATAGCATGGACAGCTCTTCCACTTTTCTCAGCTTTTTGTATTTCGCTTGAAGTTTCTTTCGCCACCTCTTTCAGTGACAACTCCATCTCCTCAAAAAGCTTTTCTACAAATGCTTTCATATCCTCCTTATTTATTTCCAGAACTCTGATTGCCTCTCAACTCATTCAGTGCCTTTTTTTAATCCTAATACGTAGGGAATGATTACTACTTCGCAGCTTCAAAACTACTCATATAAGCCTCCAGACTTTCTTTGCACTTGTCGAGAAATACAGTCCTATTTTTCTTACGCGTCTTAATTTCCAGGAAGGTTCTATAATACCCTTGCAGTTCCCTACCGAATACTTCTGCAAGAATGGTTGCCAATTCCGTAACACTGGCATTTCCGTAATTTATTGCATTTGAAGTTTTCAGGGCATATACCAATTCCACCAAGTCCGCCTTTTTCCCAGTCCAAAGCAATTGGGGATTTTTACCTTCATTAACTGGGCTCTTGGCGTCATGTAAGAACAATAGTTGATCATGGATATAGCCTGCCAATGAAAGAGTGCCCATGATCCTGGCACAATACAAAGTATAGACAGTACAATATCTGGTATCCAGGGTATGCCAGAATAAATTCGGCTTATATACTGGCGCCTGAGCACTTCTTAAGAAAAAAACCTTGTCCTGGTTCTCTTTTCTCATTAGGAGATAATTGTAAAGGTTCTGGTTGCTTTGTAAGAACTCCTGTACACTCAGCAATTCCTTTTCGTAGAATTTTCTGATTTCATGTTCCGACCCAGCCGGTTTGACAGACTCCATATTGAAAAGCTCGGAGAAATAGACAGACTCCCTTAGGAGGTAGGTCATATGGTGTTTGAAGAATTCTATCTCCTCCGTATCAGACGCAAATTCGTATTTATCCATGAACAGTTTGATCTTATCCAAAGCCCTATCCACTAGGTGAAAGGCAGATTCAAATTGGATGAGCTTGTTTTCTCCATCCATTTTCAAAACCTCCAGATCATTTTTCAGTCTGGAGATTATCTGGTCCGAAAACGCGAGAATGCTCATAAATTAGAATTTTAAGTGAAGAATCAACTCTTCCTGTAGCGTGGAGAAATCGAAAGTGACCAATGCACTGAACCTGCAATCTTGTATTTGATCTGCTTGAGGTATTTCAGTATACCACTGTTTTCAGGCTTGTATTCCTCTCTCCATCTTCTTTCCAGCACCATAAATTCCTCCAGTGTTTCCGCATGCAGGTTCAAAATTTCCTGCTGGGCCTCTTTGAAACTCATTCCTTTATGTTGCATCAATAACGCCACGGCATTCATAAAATCACCTCTATCAGTTTCTTTTTGGTAAGATATCAAGTCGTTGGATAAGTAGATCAGCTTGGCAGCCTGTACACGGAGATCGGATGTTTCTTTCCAATCAAAAGAATCACTTGAAAAATTCTCACTTGATTCAAAGGCACAAAGGGCCAAGGCTAGATTTCCTCCTGAAAAAGCTGGCCTGATAACCTGGTATTCTTCCCAACTAGGCAGAGTCTTTTTGTCCTTAAATTCCGCTTCAATTTTATTCTTTTGCATATAATTCAGAACCTCGGAAAATATCAGTCCCTTCAGTTCCTTATGGCCAGAAACCAGCGCATCGAATTCTGTAGCCAGATCACTAAAAGCATTTAGGAAAACTGTTATACGATCAGGATTAAATCCCAATGGCTTACCCCCCATGATGTTATCAACCCCAGTCAGTAGATAATCCCAAAAACCTGCTTTCTGCCCGACATGCAAATCATCTGTCAAATCATCCAGATAAAACAGCCAGAGGTAGAGCTTGGAAATCCAAACCCCTTTTTCAATATCAATTTCCGGATACAGGCAGGAGGACAGGTAACTGAATTTTTGTTCTTTGTAATAGGCGATCTCAACGTTGTTCCTAAGGATTGAATGGAAGTGAAAAGCCCAGGAGACAGTTTGTTCCTCGATTTCAGCTGCATCAGTGTGGACATAGGCAGGAAATGGATAGTGTAGCAATTTTCCAAGTTTTCCACTTTTATCAGCAGGTTTTTTACCAGTGGACTCTTTCTTAATACGTGCTGCTGTAGCGTAGCTTACCCCCAGAAGGCTCGCCTTTTCATTATTGGTCAGATCATAGGTGAACTTGGGGAACTTCTCTTCAATCACCTTGAGTTTGTCCCGGTAGTTCATCTGGGTAAATGCATGCCATTCCACATCAGAATGTCGGACTTTTGCAATCTGGGATTTTGAAAAGTCTGTGAACTCAGGTATTTCCTTCAGCAATAGCGTTTCATTTAGGTAGGAAAGGCTTATATAAAAAGATTCTCCCAAAGACCTAAAGCGATATTTACTGGGCATCTGTGTTTGATAGGATTCAAAATCCATAAAGACATCACCCGGAAAGTAGAGTCTGGACAACTTACCCATATAGTACATCCCGATCATTCCTTCCACCAGAAACCTGGATTCGGTTTCCACAGTACCGGCATGACGGATGGTAGCTTTTCGTTTAGCAATCCTTATTTCCAGAAATTCACCTACTTTTTCAAAAGCATTATCACTCACTTTACCTTCCAGTCCGAAAAGTTTCTTTAAAAACGTTGGATCCAAATCATACCCATTCATGATGATGACTGTTTAGATTACACAGTACTTCCGATAACAAAACTCCTTGCCAGAGCTTACATTTAAATTGCCTTTACAGTTGGAGATCCAACTGCCGAACTTGCTTAGTTCTATTATTCACTAAAAAAACAGTAGTCCAGTTTAAAATTCCGACATCTAAAAACCAACTAATCAATCACTTATTTTTCAAAACCATCTAAAATTGTATAATTGATACACTTTTTAAGTTTATCACCCACCTTGTGAATTCTGGATTTTTATAATACCCAACTTTCCATCGAACATTAAAATGAATGGAAAACACAGAAAAATCAGCTATCCCAAGCATCCTGCTGATCCTCTTATGGACCTATACTGGAATTGACAAAATCCTACACTGGCAGGACAGCAGAAAAGCATTCCATAACCAGACCTTTCCTGCAGAGCTGGCAGAAGTACTGGCCTATGCAGTACCGACTATTGAGTTGCTGATTGCCTTACTCCTACTCTTTTCAGTCAGTAGATGGTGGGGATACCTCTCAAGTATCCTCCTCCTCACCGTCTTCACCACCTATGTGGGATTGATCTGGGTAGGAGCTTTTCCCAGAGTTCCCTGCAACTGTGCGGGAGTTTTAGAAAGCTTAAGTTGGAAAGCACATTTCTGGCTTAACAGTGGAATGATTGGAATAAGTATCATCGGACTATACTTCACAAAAAAGCGGAATCCTCAGATCCCGCCTTGAGGCGTTAAGTTTTTAGTAGGTGATAGCAACTATTTCCTTAAACAATATAAACTAAATATTAATTACACCACCATCTAAAGAGTAAATAATTAAACACTATCGCTCTGAAGAATAAAGACTTGTCACTAGGAATTTGAAAAAACGGGGCAGGAAAAGGCATTATCCCACCCCAAAAAATAGCTTAATGAAAATCAACTCAATTTACCGCATTACCTGTCTCCGAATCTGGAAGTGGAGACTCCAGACTATACTGGGTAGTGCAAGAGGGAGATGCCGAAAACCCTTTAAACAGAGTAGGTATTTTAACCACTTCCGGTAAACAGCATGTAGCTCAATCCGGGAATCCTAAACGTTTTCCCTGTTTTTGATTTGTTAAAAAACAGGACACAACGATGAATACTTTAATTAAAAGATTACCTGCTTTTGCATTTGTAATAGCAGCCTTTGCTGCATTTGCATTCAATGCTCCTGTCATAGGCAGCGAACCTACGGCAACTAAAATCTGGACCCCAGACACTTCCCAACCTAATGGCTACCGGGATGTCACTATTCAGGTTCAATCCGAAGACTATGAGTGTAATGCCAGTGAAATGGATTGTTTGGTAGAATTCTCCAACGATAACCCTGCGACTGGTATCCCTAACGTCCTGAGCGAAGGAGAATTCGTAGAATTATAATTTAAAACTTATAGGCACTAACCCAAGGCTCTGCTGAGCCTTGGGTTTTTATGGATCAAGGATTCTGGATTATTCCACTTCTGCTGATTTCATCCAATGGAATAGGAAATGCATATCTAGGAGAATTAGGAGCCAATTCATATCGAATCCCATTCACTTCTCTCACCAAAGTTTCTGTTTCACCTTCCTGATTCAATCTCCTCAAATCCATCCAGCGCAACCCTCTCCCTATCAACTCTTTTCTCCGCTCTTGCAGAATTCTTTCCAATACCTCTTCTAAGTTCAATTCGGCTAATGGCACCCAAGAATCTAATTGATACCTTAAGGAAAGCAAGTCATTGAGCATACTTAATGCCTGGTCATGCTCGCCTGTTCTGACCAATGCTTCCGCAGCATTCAGGTACAGTTCCCCTACACTGATCCCACCAAAATTCTGTGTAGCCCCAGAAAGCTTTCCTGTATAATTAAAATTTCCAGAGGATGTCTCATCAAAAAAAGCAGGTTTTCTTAAATCATTTTCCTCAAAAAGATCTATCAAGGCTGAATCCACAAATACCTGAGTAGATCTCAAATAGGAATAACTAAATAAGGTGGAGTAAAATATAGTCTCCTCATCAAAGCGTGTAAAAGGTCTTCTAGCTTCTACATCTATATTATTAAAATCCAGACGATCAGTATAAATCCCCAAAGCTTCTATAGAGGATTTGGCTGCCAATTCATATTGGAAGGTATTTAGATATACTCTGGAGAGCACTCCTAAAGCTATTGCTTTGGTTGGTCTGGTTTTGGGTGCATTGGTAGAAGGCAGCAGCTCTACCGCTCTATTCAGATCTGAATAAATCTGATCATAGCTTTCCTGTAGATTAGCTCGCTCCAGGTTCTCATTTACATCTGCTGTGGATTTCAGGACGATACCCAAAAGGGACTCATTTCCTCCTACTTTCTGGTAGGGCATCGCAAATTCAGAAACCAATTGCAGGTAAGCATAGCCACGGTAGAAATAAGCCGAACCCAACAAGACATTGTACAATTCAGTCTTCTCCCCTTCGAAATCTTCCAAAACTTCCAATGCGACATTGGCATAAAAAACCTGTTCGTATAACCCGTTCCAGTCTCCACTGAACCCGGAGGGATAGGGATCATCAGACCAGATATATACCGCTTGCTCAATAGGATTACTTAAGGATGCATAGCCTGCATCGGAAATCCAGACTTCTTCGGATGCAATACTAGGTAAAGTTGCCTGCCCATTGAATACATTCGTATTATCCAGCAGGCTCTGCACATCTGCCAAAGTTTTGGGAACAACCAGGCTTTGATCCGGTTTGGCATCCAAAAACTCCTCACAGGACATCAGCCCTATGAGGGAAAAACAAAACAGCAGGATTGTCAATCTTCCTTTCTTTCGTTTCATCTGTTCTAGTATATTTTTCATTTGATTGATTGTTTATAAGATAAATAGGGCCATGAATTTCTCCCCTCACAGATCTAAAAGAGGAACCTCCCTCACTTCCCGGTTGCCATTGAGGATTAAGAAAATGTATGACCAGTCCCCTTTTAATTCTTGATGATCTTTTCGCTGTTTAGAAATCCAGCTGAACTCCCACCGCTATGCTTTTCCTGGGTTTAAACGTTCCAAAATCAGGATCCCAGTCTGTATCCGTAGCTTTCCAGATCATGCCTAGATTATTCGCATATAAATAGAATTCAGCATTGTTGAACATCCCAGCCTTATTTGATGAGGAAGGGATTTTATAGCCGAGCCGTATATCCTGTAACCGGATATGATCCCCCTTTTCCACCAAGACCGAACTGCTTCTATAAAACTGATCTCGAAATGCATCCCTTTCCTCTGGCATGGAAGGCACCTGTGTAATCAACTCATCCCCTGCTTCCTGCCAGCGAAGACTATAATCAGAATGACCGCCCCGACCCTGCAAAATAGATTCATATTGCACCGAAGATCTGCGGAAGAAATACCCGAAACGATAGGATATATTGGCTGAAAGAGTGAAACCCTGAAAGCTGAGGGTATTTCTGAAAGAGCCAAACACAGTAGGACGTGCAGGACCGTGATAAACCAGCGATTCCAGGGTAGCTTCATTAATAATCTCCCGGTATTCTTCACTCGCCTCTCCATCCAGCAAGCCTACAGGATCTCCTGTTTCAGGATTCAAACCTTCCCAAGGCAAGGAATAAACCCCAAAAAGCGGTCTTCCTTCGATTGGAAAATAGGCTCCTCCCAACCCGTTTATACCATAGTTCAGGAGGTTACTCACATTGATCTCATCTTCGTAGGAAGTGACTTTTTCCTTAATTCCACTAAGTAATAGTACCGAAGACCAGGTAAATTTCCCTTTCAGATTGACCGTTTCCAGTGAGAGGTCAAAACCTTGGGTTTGCGTAGCGGCGTTATTCCCTGAAAAAGCCGTAATTCCCGTGGACGGAGCATAAGGAACTGTTCCAATTAGATCCAATCCTTCTTTTTTATAGACTTCAAAAGTGCCCATAATCCTGCCTGATCTGTTTTCCCAGTCCAGACCCAGATTCAGGATCTTGATGCGTTCCCATCGTAGGTTTTCATTGGGTGGATTTACGATGATGGAATACGGGATTTGTGTAATAGGATTAAATGTAGTGGAACGCGCTGTGGTAAAGGCGGTCAGGCTGCGGTCCACATTTCCATTGTATCCATAGGATGCCCGAAGCTTCATAAACGGCATCCAATTCCAGTGATAAAAGCCTTCCTCGCTCAACGTCCACCCCAAACCAGCAGACCAGAGCGGAACAGCTTTTTGATTGGCAGCAACGCCAAAGAGATTGGAAGCATCTTTTCTGGCGCTTAGAGTGAGCAGGTATCGTTCTTGATACATTAGCGAAGCATTGGCAAAACCTGAATAGAATCGATCACGCATTAAGCTGATTCCATCTGTATTGGGAATACGTGCAGTAGCAAAAGAATTGGTAGACAAGGGGAACAAACTCACATAATCCACAACCTGTGTGGTAGCCAATTCAGGATTATACCCATAATATCTCCCTGAAAAGGCGTTGGACTCCAAGGCTTTTACTTCCGCTCCTGCCAGTACATTTAATTTCCACCCCTGTTCCCAATCTTTAGCATAATTGGCTTGCAGCCTACCTGAATGGGAATTAGCTCTCGAATTCGAGTAGTTATAAATACCTCCGTATGGTATTGCATAGGACAAAGCTCCCTCTTCTGCCATTTGTGTAAATTGATTAATCAGGTTTCGGGCATCATAGCTATTGTCCTGATACTGACGTTCTGTAAGACCAGTATTTTGCCAATATTGATACAATGCCTGAACTGATAAACCTGGAAGCACTTCATAAGTCAATCCCAAATTTACCCGCCAATCATCCCGAACTGAATTTGAATTTGATCTTCCTCTTTCTTCCAAGGGAACAAAAGACCAGTCCAAAAAGCCCAAAGTCTCCATTTCCTCCTTAAAACTATTGCGATAATCCCGATTTAGTGGCAATGGAGTTCCTGAATCATCTGCCAGTCTAGCGTAGGGATAGGTTCCTGCATAACTGCTGAAAGTAATGTCATCTGCTGCCATATGGGCATCCGTAGACTTGCTTTTCACCCCATAAAAAGCTGTCTGTACCTTCAACTTATCCGAAAGAAATGAAAAATCATTTTTGAGGGAAAGGGTAATCCGATTGGAAGCATCCCCACTGATTTCCGGTCGTATATCGTCGAAACCTAAAGAAATCCGGTAGGTATGGTAATTTCCTCCCCCAGCTATTCCCAGATTGTATTGCTGATTAAGTTGGGGACGATAAATATATTGTTTCAGCTCATTTCTGAGGTCATAACTTCGAAATGCTGCTATCCTAGCATCCGCTTCCGATGCTGAGATCAAGCCATCCCTTTTTTCGATGAGTGTTTCCACCACCGGACTCAATACCTCATTTCCAAAATCTGATTCCAAGGCAGTATAAAAGCCCTGACCGAAGAGCATTTCTTCCACATCGATGTAATCATCAACTCCTAGATTTGGAGCAAGAAAAGGATCAGTTGGTTGTATCCAATTGACATTACCTGTAAAACTGACACGGGTTGCTTGGTTGTTCTTTCCTGATTTGGTGGTAATGACGATCACCCCGTTTCCTGCACGAGCCCCCCAGATAGAGGCTGCAGCGGCATCCCGCAATACGGTAATACTGGATACGTCATTGGGATTGATATCCTCCAGATTCCCATCATATGGAAAATTATCTATAACAATCAAGGGCTGGGAAAACCTTCCCAAGGTACTTCTGCCTCGGATGGAAATGGGATCTCTCCCCACGTCACCTGTACGGTTTAGGATCAGACCAGAAGTAACATCTTCCATTCGGTCAATCAAGTTTGTACTTACCCTACGATCCACCAACTCTTCATTCAGGGAAACAAATGAACCTGAAGCCCTGCTTTTAGGAATCTCCTGATAGCCAGTAGCCAATACTTCCACCCCTCCCAACTCAAAGTCCTCAGGCATCAGTAGGATAGTCAACTCTTCCGAAAGAGGAACTTCCACTTCGATTTCCCTGGCAGTATAACCCAGGTAACTGATCTGAAGCGTATAGGTTCCTGGGTCCAACTGAAAACGGAATACACCTTCCTCATTGGTAATTTTCCCAGTACCGCTTTCCATAACACGCACCGAAGCTCCTATCAACGCTTCCCTGCTAGTCTGATCCTGCACCCTTCCGACAACTTGCAGGTTCTGTCCACATAGTTCCAGTGAGGAACAGGCTAGAACAAAAATTAAAACAAGTAGATTTTTCATAAGGCTAGTAGTTTAGCTTCCCCTATTTTTTCCAAAACCAATACGTTGATCTCCACTTCCTTTTCCACCAGATCCAAACCCACCTGACGAAGCGCCTGCTTCAGGCTGGAAATACTGGATAGCTGTGCTTCCAGTTCCAGATCAATTGGGTAATCTATCCCGGTCAGATTGACGATAGGGAATTCTGAGCGTTGGTAGAAGTAAACATTCAGGTGATAGACAAAGCCCTGCAAAGGATAATTTTGCATACTAAGCCCAAAGGCTCCGGCTTGATAGCTGCTTTCTACTTCCTGTGCTTTGGGGTAGCTAGCCCCTTCCTGCTGAATTATCGCGTACACCTTCCGTAGCTCCTTTTTGACTGTAGCGTTGATATGTGGGAAGTACCTGCTTAGATCTTCCCGCATCAGCGCATAGGGATTCTGAGAAGGAGGAGCGATCAACTCATAGCCAAAGACATGATTGCCCTGTTCTTTCCAGTCCAGGTAATCCATTCCAGTCTTTTTGGTAAAGATTTCTTCGGCTTCAAATCCATTGGTCTGAATACGGTTTCTCCCATAATAATCCACCAGATCCTTTTCCGAAAATGCCAACTGGTAATGCCTAATCAAGGGCATATTGACGATGCGGATATGGGAAAGGTCCTCGTATGCCTGAATGATAGAACCCGATACATCGGGGATATATCCTGTCAGCGCAGACTGAAACCAGATGTTTTTAGAAGGTACCTGGGGGCTTTCAGAAATCAGTTTGTCATACCTTCCCAGTAGTATTTTACGGTCCTCTTTGTAGCGGAAAACCGAAGCATCCCCTGTGAGCATTTTTTCCAGATTGGAACTAGTCAGATCCTCCAAACCTGTAATTGCAATCACCCTCCCTTCTGGATCCACGATAACAAAATGAGGAATCGTGGAATGCGGAAACAGCTCTCGCATCTTACCTGCATGTAGCACTAGGGGTAAATCAACCCCGACAAGAGATTCGTAACCGGCAAAAACCTCGGAAACCCGCTCTTCTTCAAAGATGGTCATAGGAATAATTGCAATCTGATCCCTAAACTCCTGACTCAGATTTGCCATCCTTGGCAATGAAGCAATACTTGCTGTGCAGGTAGGCGCCCAAAACTCCAGGATGAGGTATTTGCCGCGGTAATCGTCCAATCGGAGCTTATCCGAGTCAAACTTCAAGACCTCGGAGAATTCGATGCCCTTAGGAATCTGGTCTCCTATACTCAAGGTATCGGAGCGGGTCTCCCCGCCCCGATGGACTCCGGCATAATAAACCAAATCCTGCCCTGGAGTAGGTGAATCAGCAACCTGTGCTGTGGTGGTGCTTATGGGTAGACATAGCAGTCCCATTAAGCATATGAGTATGTGTTTTTTCATGCTTTTACGATTTTAAGCTGGAAGACGGAAGACCGAAGATGGAAGAAAGGTGTCCGGTGTCGGATGCCCGATGTCCGGCGTTGGAAGCAGGAAGTCGCAGTGAGCAGAAGTCAGAAAGCTAAAAGCTTAAGTAAGAAATCTAAAATCCTTACAACCGACCTTCAGGTCATTTCGAAGGAGTTCCAAATGAGAAATCTCTCAACTCTAACTTCTTGATTCTTGGCTCTTTGTACTTGGTACTCGGTACATTTTTCAAGACATACCTCTTCCATCCTGCCTTTCTCAGGCAACCAGCATTAATGAATAAGAAATAAACAGAAGTAATGGAGCTATTGACCTGCTGCAGCAGATGATCTCCATTTTGTCGTCACTGCGAGGAGGAACGACGAAGCAGTCTCAAAGTGTGAAGTACAAACCTTCATAAGATTGCTTCGGCAACCCCTCTCTTTTCATCTAGGGGCTTTTCTCGCAATGACGAAATAATCGTCACTCTCTGATCTGTAAGGATCGTTCCGCCAAACATACAAAGCCCAATCGGAAGCAATCAGAGAGAAAAAGTGCCCTGATCCTCAAATAGGATTCTTGGGCTTCAAAGGATACAGGCGATCTACCGCGGTGATGCCGAGTTCCTCTGGTAATAGATAATGTGTAATAGGTAGAGAACAAGATGACCCGCTTACCAGCAGTGCATGCCCTTCCAGCCTCTGGATCCTACAGGCTACTGTCTGCAACAGAAAAGGAAGTAAATCAATCATGCTCGTTTCATTAGTAATGAAAAATGGTAAAACGAGTCTTTTAGAAATGGACATCAAACACTTACAAAAAAGTAAGGGCAAGCAAAACTCCAAACTCTATTGCCACATGGCTCTGACAAGCCACCCCTGCTTTCGCAAAGGTCCGAACAATATAAATAAGGAGAGAGCCCGCCCTATGCACAAATATAAGGCTAAGGCCCGTCTCACTTACCCTCGTTCGGAAAATTGTCAGATTTTGTGACGAGGCTCGTAAAACAGTACCGTTAAATACTATAGTTAATAAAAGGTTACTCCTTAATAATCAGATTTTAACATAATGCTAATCTAATAAATTAATTCTTTTTACGCTACAGCGTAAAAGAAAAAATTTAAGATTTTTTTGATTGTGCTATGGGAAAGGTCAATAAGCAGATTGTAAAAGGCAAAATTTCAATTATATTCTTGTCTAGAATTGCTGATTTGAACGATAGGAAAAAGGAGCTTCAGGAAGCAGGTGACCCCAAACCTATTGGTCTCATCTATAACTTCTCAGAACTGGCTCTTGGAATAGAAATGAGAAATGCAACGATCACGGCAATAATGAGGTGTCAATCTCTTCCTCTTTTTACAACTATTCTAAAATGCCTTGACACTTTTGATATAGACTTAAAAACTTTTGGTAAGCTTTACCTAGAAATTCCTGATAATAAAGCTTTAGCCCATTGTCAAAAAATGGAAAAATTATATCCAGGCAAAAAGACAAAATAACTTTTTACTATTTTGTGTAAAACCCATTCTGCCATCAATAGGTAAACGATAGTGGTTCTGAATAATGGCTTGTGATTACTGAGGAGAGAAAGAGGTGGTTTAACTAAACTTCCCTTCATGCTTAATTCTCAAAAAATTTGATTTTCTAAATACAAGAACTCGGAACTTTAACTCAAAGACGATATCCAGGATCCATCAGATGGTTTCCATTTTTTAATTTAAACAAATTGAACATCTATTTATAAAAAGAATATGAAATATAATTTTGATTTTCCACCAAGGCCATAAGTATTCAAAAATTAGTTAATTTAAATAATATTATTTGTACCTATGATCAAAAATTCACTATTAAATTGATTGCCCTTGTTTAAGGCATAGCCATAGAGCCCCAAGTCTAAGGTATGCACCCTCCTGTCAGGCCTGCATAGCACCAAAAGATCATTAATGGATTGTACACTTGGAATGCCATTATTCCGGTAGGATATCACTATAATTGAGTCATTGTAGCGCCGTACAATTCTTTCAAGGTCGGCTAGAAATGTTGCTGATTTTTCAAAGTGATCGCTTTTATTAATTGTGATTTCTTTGTTATTCTTTGCGTGATTGATGTGATCAATTATTTTGTCATAATTTGCCAGGCCCTCCAAGAAATGATATTTAGCATGGTAGGTGGTATGGTTGCGGCTTGAGCTGAAATATGGAGGATCGATATAAATCAAATCCGCAGTCTCCTGGCAATCTAAAGCATTGAAGTTAACCGCTAAGTTATCACGACCATTGTCAAAAGTGAATTCATCCAATTCTTTAAGAAAGCGTTCAAATAGTTCCTCAAAAGATCGTTCCCAAGTTTTTTTATTTCCAAAGTTACCCCCATTATAGTTTAGGCGCATGTTTAGGTTATTTCTATGGAAAAGATTATATGGCCTTTTTATAATACACGACTGAAATAAAATATAATAGGCACTTAACCTTTTATTTTCATCCTTCAGCTCGTTGGCATTTTGAATAAAAATATCGATCTGTTCGTTTTCAGCATCCGTAAAGTAAATATTCCGGAAATTTTCCTGTATGATTTTTTTATATAAATAGTCGGGATTAGGCTGTAATAGCGCTAGAGCTTCTTCATAACTTAAATCGTTCGAGGTCTGTTGAATTAATTTTCTACCTATAGCAGTATTGAAGCTAAAAATATCATTATAAATCACTTTCTTACCCATAACCTTCGCATAGTAAGAGAAGATGGCCGTGCCACCAAATAGATCTAAAACTGAATCAAAAGCAAGATCCAGATTTTCGATCTCACTCCAAATCCTTCCTACTAGTTTGCGCTTTGAACCATAATATCTAGTAACTGGTAGGTTTATTTCACGCATAAGGAAAGAAAAAGATTTTGAAGATTGTTATATTCAGGTTCTGCAATACACGTAATTTGTTTGCCTTCTTGATCAGGAACCGGAACAGTAAAAAAGTATGGCTTTGTATTTAAATTAGGCCGCGGAACATTATAGATCTCATCGGTATTTTTTCCATTATTTGTAATAAAATACTGGTATTCATCTACATTATTATCACTATAACCGCCAATTAAGAAATATTCAATTTCGATGCTGTTATCGGTCATCGGTCGAAATTTTTTAATCATTTTGGATGTCTTTTTAAGAAAATCATCTATATAAAATTTAGATAGCTTCGTTTTCGTTTCGATATAATAAAACTTCTTTTCAGTTCGTACTAGAAAATCTATTTCACAGAACTGCTGTCCTTTTTCATACAACTTTTGATTGGCCAAAAAAGTATAATTGTTATTTTCCAACAATTTTTGAAACAGATCTTCAAAATATTTTTCTAAGAAGTAATAACAAATAGCTGGTTTTAATGTATGAATAATTGTCTTCTTTATTTCATTCGGCGCATGACTGCGAAAGTGGTTAATTTTAGTTTCCCCATTATGGTTGAGCCAATGTAATAAATTATAGCTCTTTTCAGGTCTTTCATTGCTATAAACCCCCAGAGCCGTCTCATCTTGATAATTGGAAGACATCAAAAATGAATAATTAGTTAGAAAATCAAGCTTTTCAAGAATGACGACGTCATTAAAGAACTTGACAAACTTTTTATTAATCTTCTCTTTATCCTTTATATAAAAATTATTTTTTAAGTGAGAAAGGAGTTGATTCAACTCGGCATCTGTGGTCAATGCTTTGAATTCTTCCAACATTTGATCAGTTGCCGTTTTTAATGTGGTCGATTTTGTACAATAGCTATATTCGAATAAAGTCCAATAATAATTGTATAACTGTTCTGTTTTGATGTATTTGACCAAATCGACATTTGCGTAAGGTATTAAGATGCCTTTAATTACTAAGCCTATTATCCTGTCATTTTCAATGTCGGTCAAAACCGAATATTCAACATCCCCAGTCAAATCAACACCAAGAGTCAAATAGGCTGTATCGTTGATCCAGTAATTACCTCTGTCAACTATGTTATGATGAACTGAAGTCTCATTTATGATGGAAAGCTTAAGATAAGGCAGCAATGGTTGGCCTTCGAGCTTGGAAGCTTTAATAGTGTTCTTATAAAAAATATCATTTTCAAAAGTGTCAATCTTTTGCAGACTACGCTGGATTTTATCACTTTTAAGATTAGATATAAGCTTTTTAAGGATCTTAGCGCTTTTTAAGGCTGGAATAAGTCGATCTTTCGCTTTCTCGCCGATTCCCAGGAATGTGGTTGCTTCCTTGTCGACGAGTAATATGTCTGAGCCTTTAAGAGCTTTTAAAAACTCATTATCATAAAAAAGTGCTTTATTAAAATGATCAGCTATAATAGAAAAGAATTCCTGAATAGTGTAGCCTGTGGTTGTAACATCCTCTGTAGTTTGACCGGTTAAAGATTCTAATCTGATATTTGATATTTCCTTTATAAAACTCTCTGTAAAAAGATCAATGATGGTAAATCCTTTTTCTTTACTATGAATCTCGATAATCTCTTCCAGTTGTTTTCCTATATCGTAGGAAATATCGCATATAGCCCCCACGATGTTATCAAGCTGAACCTCATAATTAGAAAGAAAAATATTGCTCGTATTATCAAACATGATCAGAGTTTATTTCTGGTATACTTTGTTATGATATCACTTAAAGAAAGTTGATAGTCATAGTTTTCCTTGTACATAACAAATAAAATAAACAAGATCCGAGGGTCAAAATCCACAATTTCAAGTTTATCATAGGAGTTCAGGTTTAATCTACTATGCGTCAATTCAAGCTTAACTGGAGCGTACACTACAATGTCGAAGTCGGGATTTTCAGTTATTAAGTTAGATACCCTTATACGCTCATTATCAAAATCTTCCAAATAGGTATTAAAAATAAAATAATGTACTTTTTCTGACCTAACGTCAACAAAAGTCCTTTCCTGTTTATTAAGAGCTCCGGAATCTAAAGCTAGAGAATCAATATAGTATTCAAAAGGATCAAAAAACTTTCGGTGCAAATTTTTGAAGGCCTCATCATTTTCCAGTTTGGCTTTTGTTTGTTCGAACAGCGAAGTCAGTTTGGCTTTTTCCAATTGTGTTTCAAAGGACTCATAAAGTTCTTGTTCGTAGAGCAATTTGGAAATTTCTTGGATGGCTACCCGATTATTGGTAGCACCTTTTTTGATAAAACTACTGTAGATGTCACTGACCACTTTTTTTGTTTCAAATAACTCGTTCAGGTATTCAATCAGTTCAATAATATCATCCTTAGCTTTTAAAGCTTCAATATTTACTATGTCATTCTTTATCCGGGTATAAAGTGCATCATTGGCTTTACTTATCTCGGAAGAACCGACGCTATCTGTAAAGCTTACTAACAAATAATGCCCTTTTATCTGGTTAAACAGATCAACCAACTCACGATAAGATGTAAGGAAGTGGTTAAATCTTATTTTTGATTTTTCCCTGATTTTCTCAATCTCATCAATTGCAAAAATTATATACTTTGAGTGATTCGATAACAAATTCAAGAACAAGACCAATATTTCCCTGCGATTAAAATCTTTTAATTGTTCCAAGTTAAACTTATCAAAATATCTTTTATTATATAGTCGACCAGTACCTAGATAGAGTAGTTCCGTGATCACTTCATCACTGTGCTCCTGCTTAAATAATTCTTGAGTATAATCCTTTATTTCGCGAAAGTTGCTTTCATAATTGTTAACCATTCCTGGAATTGCATCAGTAGTTTGACGAAGTAACTTAACAATGTTGATTAAATCTGGCAGATATTTGTCCTGGACAATCTTTAGTAGGAATAACACCAAGTCAGTTCGTTCCACGTCAGCTCTTGAGTACTGAACCGAGACACCTAGCTCAGGATACGTTTTATAAAAGAGCTCTAAGTATTTAAGCAGATTGGTTTTTCCATTACCATATTCAGCGATGATTAGATTAGTGATCATCCTAGCAGAATCGATTTGCTCAATACGTTCTTTTACCGTTTTCTTTAAATCCAACTGACCAATAATGTAGAAGGGTAATTCAGGGACTTTTCCTTCTGAAATATCCTTTTTGAATGTAGCGAGTCTATTGTCTGGTAGCGGCAGTTTTTCCCATAAATGGTTTGTATCCATATTATTTGATTTTAATTTTTATAACAGGTCGGTTGCGGATAAAAAATCGTTCTCGTCTGTCTATTGAATTTACAGTATTGCCAAAAAATATATTTAAGTTGTTCTTTTCCAATTCATAAAAGTCATTTAGGAACAATTGAAAGTTTGTCGCGGATATGTGCATAGTTCCCTTGATGTCATATAAATTGATAAAGCCAAGGTCACTGATACTTGTTTTAAGGCAAGCTTTATAGCCCTTCAAAAATTTATCCTTATTCTCCAGATACTTTTTTTTAATCTTGAAATTGTCCTTTTCAAATCTTGAAAATAAAACCAATAGCTCTGCAAATAATTTACTATACTCTTCGTTTTCGAAGATGATATTCAAATATTTTTTTTTAATGTTACGCGCCGAATCTAATACGCCTAGCGTGTCCATCCAGTAAGTGCGGACAATGTTGTAATTTTCGAGACTGGCAGAAGTAAAGTTAAAATGACGGATAAACAAAAACTCATCAATAAATTCCTTCTGATCTTCAATAGTGCGTTTCAAATTATACCGCCTCTCCAGTTTTGCGAACAAGCAATGCGTGATGAATAAGTGAAAATCTGCTTGAAGAATCTTTTTGAAAAAAAACACTTTTTCCAATGTCGATAGGCGAAAAAAATTTGAGCGAAGTTCTATCAGATAGCCTCCATCTTCCGTGAGTCTATTCTTGTCATCAATTAAACCGAATTTATCTTTAGCAAGATTTACGTAATAGGATGCCGCCTTATAGGTAGAATATATCTGCTTCTCTAGAGGGGTAGTTCTCGATTTAATGATATTCGGGATTTCCTCAATAAACTCTTTTTTACTTTTTGACTTAAGGTATTGATAGATATTTAAAATAGCAGCATCACTAGGCAACCCATTAAATTCTTCTGGAATAGCCTTTTGATATTCTTTATGAAGAAGATTGATCAAATAGTAATAGAAACCCAGATTCAAAAAAGAACTGGTTATCTTGTTTTTGTTTGACGAGACATAATTGCAAACCCACTTGGACGTCTTAAGCTGTTGACTGAAAGGCCTGTGTAAACTTGCAATGTAGATAACCTTGTCCATAGAAAAGTGACAAAACCATAGCTTAAATGAATTTTTAAGCAAAAACCTTTAGTGATATCGACCACAAGATATGGTGTTTCTTGGATATTTCCAGCCTTTCTTTCAAACCTCATAGCTTTTAGGATTATAAATATCTTGATATCAGCTTATTGCTTTTACCCCAATGGTCATGAATCTGACTGCTTGCAGGAAACTGGACCAATAAGACCAGCCCGTCAGAATGTATAACAGTGATCAGCACCAAATACAACGGTGGGTTAATACAATCTCTTAAATTGGTTGCCGTTATAAGGTCTTTATTTTAGGCTCAGCATTCCACGTCTAGGTGTGGTTTAATCGTAATCGCACTGGGTGGGATTTGTAATTCCACCCAGCTATCCGAATCAATTTGTAATTGGCTTGATGACCTGATCCCTTCTCCCGATATCGCATTCCTTATCGGGACAGGCTCTCTCCTGAAAGAGAGGGCGATCGATCTTATAGACGGTGAATAGTAAAAAATATTTAAGATTTAGAGATTAAGGAAAATGAAAAGATTCATTTAGGCTTTAATTATCCCATAATGGGGGTAATCAAAACGTCCTTATGCCACTGGCGGAAGTTTGAAACTTCACCAACATATCTTCAATAGGATCATTGATCTACTCATTTTCATATTCCATTTAACTATTTATCTTGTCCAACAATAAAAGAAAAGTCATTTCCACAAGGGCATTCTTCAATCAGGTTTTCTTCATAAAAGTTAATGAATACCCTTACAGATTCAATCGCTTTGTAATAGTCAAAATTCAGCAAATCTCTGTAAACACCCTTATATCCAGTATTAGTTAAACCATTGGGCTTTAGGTGAATAATGTGATTTCGAAGTTTGATCAAGTTATCAATTTGGGAATTATATCTTCTATACTTTGATGGTCGGAATTTTCTACCCTTAATTGCAGGAATAGAATTGTATAATTTTAATGTAACAGTTGAGGCTAGCTCTTTGCCATCGCTTCCGACAAATTTATAGTCATCTGGAATAACTCTATTGGCAAAGCTTTCTAAAGCAGCTTGAAGATTAATAATACAATTAATAGCTAATTGAAAATACATCCCGGCATGACTTAAATTAACTGGTTCTCCACCTTTTCCTATCGCCTTTACATCAGGAGCCTGAGAGAGGAGCAAATCTTTATAATACTTCAGTTGACCGGAACACATTACAGCATTGGAAAAGAATATCGTCACTGGATTAAGTTCGACAACAACCCTTTTAACTTTGTCGTCCAAATAGTCAAAGCCAAAAAGAATTCTATCGGGAAACAAAAGCATTATGTCCATTTCATCATGTTCCGCTAACCTATTAGACTCTACATAAGATTTGGCATATTCCAGACTTTCCGGTGGATACTTTATCTTATCTAATTCATTTGGATTGAATTTAATGATATGCTCTTTGCTAGGCTTTAGTTTGATATGGGCCATAATAGGACTTCGATAAAATTGAACAAAATTATACTTGGTACCGAAAGGCTTTTAATAGGCAAATCCTATACCTGACGATACGAAATTTTAGATCTTTCTATAAAGGCCTTTCCTTCCGGAAAATTGTGCTTTTTTAGAAAAAACCTCATCCCCTGCTCAACCTGAAGGCCATTCAAACATGGTCCAATAACGATTTTCTTCAAAATCTCTTTCCGGAATTTATGCTCGATAAATGGGACAAATAGATTTCCTTTTGTTCTAAATTGATAGTTTTTCCATTCATTGGTGCATAGTCTCCATTCAGCTTCTGAGGAATAAGATGGAGACTTCGCTGAAAATCCAATTTTTGGCATAGTGAAAAACAAGCTAGTATCATTATATCCTGTGGTTATCTGTCCATTTTCTGATTTCTCTATTTTGAAATCATCGTATTTATTCTTCCAATACTTTCGGAAATGATTCTCCACAATCTCCTTTCGATATTCACATTTCAAAAGGGTAGTATTTATTACCTCAGGATCCTTTGAATAGCTCGTTAACATTTCTTTATCCAATCCTATACAAACTCCATTTCCATCATGCCCATAGGCTCTCCACATGGACAAATGATCTTTGTGTTCTGATAACGATAAAATAAAAGGCTCACCGGGCAAGTAAGCGAAGGATCCGAAAATTCCTCCTCTACCAAATAAATTATCACTTTTCTTTTCCGAAACACTATTTTCTGACTCATATTCCAGTAGAGTCTTGGTAATGATTTTATTTGCAAATTCAAATTCATCAGGGTCATTCATAAAGTTTGCATGGGTAGCCCTGAGAACAATATTTTCACCATCACCGAGAAGAATCTTGTGCAAACTTTCTATTGAAGTATAATGGTATAAAAGTTCTTCTGTCATTTTAAATTGTATTGATTCTACTATTAATTATTGAAAGATCAAATATGGAAAAAGATCAAAAAGCAATTCATTTGTCCGATTATCTTGTTTAGGGGAGATTGAATTCCATTTTTCAAGCTTTTTTGAAAATGTCTTCTTTTTGTCAGATTCAATAACCATTTCCCACAGTTCCGCTCGTCTTAATGCGAGCTCAATTTTACGCCAATGATTTTGGTAATATTCGATAGCATTGTTCGCAAATGACACCCACTTATCTTCACCGTAATTAAATCCAATTATTTTTCTCTGATTAATCGATTCAAATATTAAAAGTAGCCTTTGGTTGTAAAAGACATCATCCACTAAATCCCTATTATCTAATCTATTACAAAGATCATAAGCAACCTGGTCAGCTAGACAAATTTCTTGGGCTTTTGAATGGGCAGCATTTTCAATTTGAACTTGAAGTTTTCTTTCTTCCTCGACCCTAATAGCTTCTTTCTTAATTATTTGTTGACCTTTAATCTTTTCTAGGTTTTCGGTAAAATCAAAAAAATATGTTTGCATAGCCTGGACATCAAAACTTAATTGGTCCAGCGTAATAGACTTTTTTCGCCAAGGAGTTAACAAAGCATTTTCTTTAGTTAGGAATGGAAATTTGTAGTCACATATTAGCTTGAAGTCAGTGACTGACTCATCCAGTTTAAAAAAATTCTGATGATCTGAAAGATACTTTAAATCCTTCTCTTTGGTTCCTTGATCCCTTATATCATAAGTATCCAGAATCCAGATTAAGTAGATACCGTAGTTTTTATAGAAATTATGCCTACTCAGAATATATCCTAGTGAAAGCTCTGATAACTGGATTTCAAAAACCAGTTCCTTTCCTTTGTACCTACAGTAAACGTCTGGCTTTCTCCGATCTCTTCCCTTAATGATAAACTTATCATCTACTGATATTGAGTCTGCCTCAACACCTTCAACAAATGCCAGTCGATCACCGATCTTCTGCTTTAATTCTTTATGCCTTTCACTTTCTTTCGCAATTAAGGCTCTTTCATAAAATTTTTGTACTTCTGGATTAAATTTGTTTTGAACTAGAAAGCATGGATCATGGTCTGGAAAATGCTTAAAATGTATTTTATCATTTTTGCTTCCTGAAATACTTAAATGCTGACCGCAGTCAATGCATTCAAAAGAAATAGATTTCTCATGGTAAAGTCTTCGATAAAGAAAAGCTTCTTTAGTTTCAATGAACCTTTCACTGGCTCTGAAGATCTCACCTGTTTCCTTACACCGTGCTACATCAATTGTCCTACGAAATTTCCCCATTTTAATTTTTACCAATTCTACAGAAGACAAAACAATGAATACAACTAGCTAATTATAAGAATCATAGTTACAAATATTAGCTGAAAAACAAAGCAGATGATTAGATATTCGACACAAAATGACGCATTAAAGAAGGTATATAACTTATCGAATTGAAATTCAATAAATGAGGTATTTGGTTCTATAAACCAACCAAAAACAGAGACAAAAATATTAAGCCATCATCCTCTCCAGTTTTTCCTTCCATTTTTCCCAATCAGGCATATAACGGGATTGAAGTCTGAAAAAAGCAGGCGAATGGTCCGGGTGAACCAAATGACATAGCTCATGAATAATGACATATTCTATGCATCCTTTGGGTGCTTTGATCAACTCAGGATTCAGTATTATTTTTCCTTTTGGAGTGCAGCTTCCCCATCTCAAAGCCATATCTCGTATGACCACTGAATCTGGAGCCACACCTTCTGATCTAAATTTTAGAATTAACTCAGAAGCAATTTTCTCAAATTTCTTCCGAGCTAGTTGTAGATACCAAGCCTTCATCAATTCCTTCACTTTACCACGATCTGTAGTTTCTACACGAATTTCTCCATGAAGTAACTTCACCGAATCCTGACTTGCCTCTTCTATCATCAATCGGTACTGCCTTCCCAGATATAGATGAGTCTCTCCGCTTACATAGTTACGCTCTGTTAGTCTCGGCTGGAATGACAAAAAGAAACTCTGCTGCTTGATAATCCATGCAGCACGTTTCTGCAAAACCTGTTTGATCTTTTCTCTGTTGACAGAGGCAGGTGCTTTGACCAAGACTTCGGAGGTAGGTGTGACAGTTATTCCCAAGGTTTTCCGATCCGAAAAACTCACTTCATAATCAATCACCCTAGAACCAAACTGAATTGAATCTTTCATGATCGATAGCGTTTTTTGGCAACGGCCAAGATTCTTTCAGCCAAGGAATCGATCTCTGAGTAGGAAATCTCCCTCGCATGTTTATCACGGACTTCATCTATCAGGTAGTCCCCTATCTCGATAATAAGTTTACCGGTAATCTCTCTTTTGGACTCCCACTCCACAATAGGGCTCTGCCCCTGACCAAACACCTCCGCTTTTATAAGCTGATTTATTTTCAATGCAGAAGTTTCGCAGATAGACTTTAGCGCATCGGTGTTGGAAATCTTTTCATCCAAAAACTCCTTCGTCAATCCATAAAAAGCAGCTGCCACCGACTCGTCCTTAAGCAGCTCAGGAATGTCTGAGTCTGTATGATTGAGCACCGCATCCATGACATTTTTTGTCTTTTGAAGATACTGGGTTTCCGAAATCCTCCTAGCCTCATAGTCGGCAATTGTTTGGGATAAGAGTTGAGAAAACTTCTTATAAAAAGCGGGATCTTCATCCATCTTTTCGGAGATATATTTGGCTGTCCGGCTTGCGATTTTATCTGCTTTCGCCGCCTCTCCCACCGTCTTCTCAACTTCACTAGCAAAACTGTCTTTGTCAAAAATATTGACCAAATCAGTAATGGGCTCTACCTCCTCTGCGGTCACATGAGTATCCAGCAGTTTTTGAATCTGCTCTTCATATCGACTGTAATCTATCCGGTCAGAAAACCTTGCAACAACTGCGACACGTAGCTTCATAAAAAAAAGCAGATCGGATTTGTACCGATCGATTTCCTTTGGGTCAGTTCTCTCATGAAAGGAAATGGTCGAAAGGGCAAGTTTCAAACTTTTACCGTAAGAAGTGAGCTTGTCATAAAAAATCACCCTAACTGACTCGTCACGCAAGATAAGCTGATAAGCCTCCGCATCCCTTGTGTTTTTTACACTTTTAAAAATATCCCAAAGTTCAGAATGCCTTTGCGGAAGTCGGTTGATCTCTATCTCTATATTCACCAGTGTTCCTTCCATATCGAGCTCATCAAACTCCTGAAAAGCAGCATACATCTTCAATGCATCGTCCAAATTTTCAATGACTCCATAATAGTCTATCACAAATCCGAAATCTTTACCTTCTTCTACTCGATTCACCCGGGCAATAGCCTGGAGCAGTTTGTGATCTTTGAGATTTCTGGTCAAATAAAGAACCGTATTTTTAGGTTCATCAAAACCAGTCAAAAGTTTATCTACGACAATAATAATTTCTGGATCAGGCAGGTTTTGAAAGCGACTGATCACTTGGCTCTCGTACTTTTTGGCAGATCCATGCTCCTGCATCATCTTTTTCCAAAACCTCTGCACTTTGTCACTGCTTTGCTCATAGGCATTGTCTTCTCCTTCCCGATCATCAATGGGTGAAATCAAAACTTCAGAGCTTACCAGCCCTATTTCATCCAAGTTCTCTTTGTATTTGATAGCACTTAGCTTTTTGTCGCAGACCAACATACCTTTAAACCCTGTTCCTTGCCAATTGTCCCTAAAGTGTCTACTGATATCCCAGCAGGTCACATAAATTCTTTGCTCAGCAGAGTTGATCTGATCGGCACGGCTAAATTTCCGCTTGAAATCAGCCTTTTCCCTATCATTAAAAGGCTCCGAAACCATATCAAAAAATCGATCTAGAGGACCTGAATTCACTTTTAGATATGGCAATCTCCCCTCATACAAGAGTGGGACGACCGCCCCATCTTTTACGGCCTCATCTACAGTGTAGGCATCGATCATTCCCCCAAATTTGGCAGCTGTACTCTTCTCTTTCTTGAAAAGAGGAGTACCTGTCATCGCAATAAAACATGCATTTGGCAGGGTCTTTTGCATTTCGATATTGAAGGTTCCATGCTGGGTCCGATGTCCTTCGTCTATCAAAACAAAAATATTCGGATTTTCCAGCGGCTTTTGAATCTTCTTTACCGCAGCGGTGAATTTGTTGATTATCGTGGTGACTACAGCATCACTTGGACTTTCGAGCAAATGTACCAGTTGCGTTCCAGTCGAAGCATTATTGACTGCCATCCCACATTTTCGAAACGTACTGGTAATTTGTCTGTCCAGATCCGTCCGATCCGTTACCAAAATGATTTTTGGATTCAAAATGCTTTTTTCCATGGCAATCGCCTGCGCCATCATGACCATCGTAAGAGATTTACCACTTCCCTGTGTATGCCAAATCACCCCACCTTCTCGTCGATCCCTACCTTTTGCATCTTTTACTAAAACCTTAAGACGTGCCAATGTCTTCTTGACTGCAAAGTACTGCTGATATCGAGCGACCTTCTTCGTACCACCATCAAACAGAATAAAGTTGTATATCAAATCAAGAAGCCTCTCCGGTCGACATAGATTGAATAAAAACTCATCTTGCGCCGTAAATTGTATTTCTTCCTTCTCCAAGTCTTCAAAATATCGCTTGACATAGGAAAAGCGATCCGAAAACAGTTTCTGGTGTGTGGTAGGATCTAGTTTCTCTTTTTTGATTACCCTTAATTGATCCTCATATTCCTTCCTTTTCAAATCGGATGAAATCTTTTCTTTCCACTGCGCCCAAAATTTCAACGGAGTACCATTGGTAGCATAGCTTGTTTCTTGGTTTGCCAATGATACCAGCAGCTGGGCATACACATAAAAATTTCTAATCCCGTCCTCCTGCTGATTTCTCAAATGTTGGGAGATAGCCTGCTTGATCGGCTCCTTCATGTCCGGTCGCTTACACTCTAAGACAACAATGGGAATTCCGTTGATAAAAATCACTAGATCCGGAATGTAATGATCTTTGCCGTTGCTACGTAAGACTTTGAATTCTTCTGAAACCTGAAACTTATTGTTTTGGGGATTTTGCCAATCTATGTACTGTAGGGTAAAACTTTTCCGATCTCCATCCACAGTCTGCTCCACGGCCATTCCCAAAGTCAGCAGGTTATAGATAATTTCGGTGGAATGGATATAGCCTTCGTTCAAAGGAATCTCCTGAAGTTTTCGGATTCCGTTTTCAATATTTGCTTCGCTGATGTAAGTGTTACGACTGGAACTGACTTTCTTTTCAGAATTAATCAAACGAAGTTGCTTTCGAAGTACCTCTTCCAGCAAAACCTGGGTAGTTTTTCCTCCACGCAGTTTAAAAGCCTCTCCTTCCGGCAGGTACTCAAACCCAAGTTTGCAGAGCCATTGTATTGCAGGAATCTGTGAAATATGATCTTCTTTGAAACTGGGAGTATCCATATGGCTTGTTAAAAAAGGTTAAAATCTGAGCTGTTTTCTTCTCTAATTAGACTGATTTTAAACAAAAACTGTGAAATTATTGTGTAATTCATGTGAAATGATCAAGTTTGCATTGTCATCGCCCAAAGGGTGAAAGACCTGGTTGCCCGCAGATCCGTAAATGCGGACCGCATTCATCGAAATGCGGTTTTCTTTTTTATAGACCATGGTAATCCCTATACCTTTTTAAATAGGTTCTTCTTTCCAATACATCCACTTTAAAACCAGTGACTACTAACAAGTCACTTCCGATTGGTTTCAAAACTACCATAAAATCAGCTTCTTGAAACCAGAAGTGCTTTTTCAATACTCCCTTATTATCTGTGAATTCATAATACTTAATTTTAGAATCTTCAAAATGAAGTAAAATGGGTTTTATCCAATGGAGGCAATTTGTCCTAGCCGGGTCAAACATTCTTTGTCCTTTCATTTTGCTTTCCCTGGTAATCAGGTGCACAAACGTCTCTGGATACCCTCTAAATTCCCGATTGAAAGAGGGTTTATCCACGACTTTCACTCTTCTACCGTCTATCTCAAATGGCTCATCAATAAAATCCTTTTGAAAAATTTTCAGTAAAACGTCAAGCTGGTCTTTGGTAAGTTCTTCATATCCCAAGTCATCAAATAATTCTTCCAGGTCATCTAAATCCAACATCACTTCAAATTCTTGGGTTGATGATCAAAAATATTGAACTTCTCCTCCCAAGGCTCTGTCCCTTCATCCAATGAATAACCTGACTTATTCTCCAAATAATCAATTATTTCCTTTTTCACCTGCGACGCGCCATTTTTAAGATGCTCCCCTCTCGCCTTGTAGGTAATAGCACCAATAAAAAGGTCAGTTAGCTGCATCAACTCATTCTCATCAGAATGGATGTGTTGAAAATGAGTAAATGGAGAGTTTCCAGCATATTTGTTGACAAAGACCCGCTCTATTTGTTCTAGCTGCTCCCGTCCCCTGGTATCTTTAATATCCATAAAAACGCGATACTCATTTTGCCGGGGTGGATTTGTCATGGAATTCAAGACAAAATAAACCAGCTTGTAATAGTAGCTGTTATGATCTCCTTTGTTGAAATCCTCATGATGCAATCGATCCTTATACTTCATCAGGAGGCATCTAAAGAATATCGGCTGATCAAAGAAGAAATCTATCAATGTGCGGTACATCGGCATTCTGGAAATAGACAGCTTATTCCACTTGATCTCAGTAGGTGATTTATAATGCAGCTTGATGGATTTGATTCCCGCCTTGATGTCTTCGTAATCTGTCGCCTCAATCTTCAGATAACCGATACACATAACAGGAAATCCATCATTTTCCAGATGGCAGCTTTCGTCTATGTAGATGTTTTTAATGCTCATATCAAATTCATTTTCGTTCCCTTTAAATTCTCTAAAAGGATTTTAGATTATTTTGGGTCAAGCCTGGTATGGGGTGAAGTAATCATATAGGCTAAAATAAATCGCCTTTGTCAAGTAAACCATTTTCTTGCCCCTTCTTATTCTCAAGCGAAATTTCATCTTCTAAACCATCAATGAATCCTTTTAATCTTGCTAAAGCATCAAATATGTAAAGACTCTCTCTATAGTTTAAAATTTTATTATCATGTGCTAGGCTTCTATTATTCCTCACATCGTTAAACTTCTCTAAAATGTTAATACTGTATTTGAGAATTGAAATCGTCATGTCTGATTCTACTATTCGCAGATTTGTTACAAACTTTAGGTACTTTCCAAAAATGGCATTGAGAGACTCTGAAGTTGAAAATTGGATTTTATGCCTAGCGCAAAGACCACGTATAAACTTGACATAAAATGTATGTAATCTATCCAGTGCTAATTCAGGCTCATTCTTCTCAATATAATCTTTGATTGTAATTGCTAATCTTGAAAAATCATGGTCATCATCAATTGGACTTATTGAATCAATATGAGGGCTTACACCTTTCTGAAAAAGTTTTTCCCCTATTTTTTCACAAGATTTCTCTAGGTCTTCAGATGCATTGAAAAGAGATGGATTAACTAACCTTTTTGCCTTATAATACAGGATAAATGATTTAATCAATTTGCCGAGTTGATAATCAGGCTCTAGATCCCAAAGTGCTCTCAATCTTTTAGCTTTTGAAGTTCCGATGATTTCATATTTTTTATCTGAAATGTCTAGCTTAATGTTTTCATAGATGAATCTTTTAAGTGATTCATTGTTAAAATCTAGAACCCATCCTCCTTCCATTTGGAGGTACTTTTCAAGGTAAACTTTATCCTCGTAACTTAATTTTGCCATTTTTATTAGTCTTTAAAGTTCACTCTCACCTTTCCCGTTAGCAATCGCTGCATCATTCCTTTCTTCTGCACTCTAAGCTTTTCTACTTTTTCTTTAAGCAATTTGATTTCCTGATCAGAAGTCTGAAGTACCTGTGCAATTGCGCTTTGTTCTTCTATCGGAGGAATAAAAAGTCTGTATTTCTCAAGATCCTTTTTTTGAACATTGGGCAGCCCAGATCCAACTCTAAGCCTCATAATTGAAGGTTCATTAAACTTTAAGATTTGAAACAGGAAATCTTTAATAATAATCTTTGTCAATTTTGAAAGTGCATAACAATGGCCCCCACTCCAAAATCTAGTTGTAACAAAATTCACATATCCACAGGAATTTCCCCCTTCGCTTATAATTATTGTATTCTCCGGCGTGTTCCACTCATCAGTATAACCAGATGGAGAAATACCACCACTGTAGGAAGGATAAATCCCTGTTTTGCCAAGATCCAATCTATTCAATTGCTCCCCTTTGGTGATTTTGCATATTTTTTCTAGAGATTGATCCTCCCACTCCCCTTCAAACCCCTTCAACCGTTTCTTCCCCGTCAACAGATTCTGCATTAGCCACTTCTTCCGAAGTTCCTTTTGGGCGATTAGCCTTTCTGAGATCTGGATAGCTTGGTCAATTGTCCCTAAAATTTCAGCTATGGATTGTTGTTCAGAAATAGGTGGTAGAAGAATTGGGATTTTCGAGAGAGCATTTTTGGTCAACTTATATCTTCCAGCTCCTTGTCTAGTCAAATATTTGGTAAGCTCTCTGTGTTGAAAATAGTAGTAAAACCATTCAGTGAGGTTATCTTCTCCTTTTACTAGGTGCGCGTGATTGTTGACATTGAACCTGCCTTCCACTAAAAGAGTCATAGGTAATTCACTCCACTTTAAAAAATGATCGCCGTCTTCTCCAATCAGGACATATTTACCCTCGACCCTATATTCATTTATAAAATCCTGAACTTTTGTTGGACCATAATAGGGAAACTCGCCTTGCATATTTTTTCGCTCCGATTCACTGATTGGAAATCGGAGGTTGTTACAAATTTCAAAAGCATTTCCTACTAGATCAATTGACCACCCCTTCGGAACCTCAATTCCAGAAACTGATTTCTTAAATTTATTTTCTCCCATCAGTTACCATAATGCTTTAAGTAGTCCTTATTAATTTTATCAAATAGCATCTGGATCACTCTTTCCATTTCACGCATAGACAACTGGCTCTCCAGCTGAAATACTTCTTTGTCCACATAGATCACCCAAGCGGAAACTAAATCCATTTGATCTTCCAGTTCAAAAAATTGCTTCTTAATAATAATGCTAGTTTGCGCTCCCCAGATCTGATGGTCACCCCTTACTTCCCTAACTAGGTGGTATTTGATTCCTGATTCAAAATCATCTGCTCCATATTGCTCAATATGATCTTTAAAAAAGTTCATGCCCGTGGACAAATCAACATTTTCTAAATTCTTTCTTTTTGTAAAAAAAGTGTAATTGATGTCTTGCTCCCGGATTCCATAGGCTTCAATCAAACGAGTCTCCAACATCACCAAAACAGATTCCAGGTCCTCATGAATCCACTTTTTCGCCGTATTGTCTCTTGTCTCAGGTAAATAAAGATCACCTTTTACCTTAAAACTCCCATCAGGTAAAAGCCAACATTCCAACCATTCAGGACCATCATCGGAATTCAGCTTTTTACCTATAGTCTTTCTTTCTTCTTCATACACTCTTTCCCAATAATCCCATTCCTCCGCCGGTACCTCAATCAATGCAATCTCCCGATAAGGCATATCCAAATATTCCGATAAATTCTCATTGATTCGAATGATATCGTCCACTTTCAGGTAATTGAGGCAATCCCCACTTGAAATTATATTTTCAATTTCAGTGAGTTCTTGTAAAATATATGACTCAAGCTTTTCATCAGGAAAGGCAGAAATTTGTTCCAAAAAAATCCTCCCATCTTCAACGAGATTTTCCTCAAGTGAATTAAGATCAGGATTCTGTTTATGTTGAAATAAACGATTCTCTTCTAATTCCGATCCTAAAAAATAGAATTTCAGTAACTCTAAATCTGAAGGTTTTAGCGTATGAACAAAGTCCTTAATAATTTTTCTAACTGGAATCAATTCATCAACAGGAAAATCCCCAAAATCAACAACCCGTCTAAAAATATTCGCAGCCATATTGGAAATCATTGGAAACTTCACACCATCCTCTACATACCAATCAACGATAAGTCGGCGAAATAAGGGCACCAAAATCAATCTGGCCTGTTTGTTAATCGCAAATGTCCATGCCTCTCTCATTGGCACTTGATGGGGAGTCCGAACCCCAGACTTGAGTCTAATATGGTGAAATTGGCTCATCCTTTATCCTTTTAGCAACTCATTGAGGTATTCGTCCATCTTAGCCTGAACAATCTTCAGTTCTCCTTCCAACTTTTTAATCTCCTGCTGGACTGCCTGGATATCAACTTCAGGTTCCTCCTCAAAGGTGTCCACATATCGTGGAATATTCAGGTTAAAGTCATTCTCCTTGATCTCCTCAAATGTGGCGACATAGCTGAATTTATCCTCTACCACACCAGGCTGGGATTTACCTTCATTAAAATTCCGGTAGGTATCTACAATATGCTTGATATCCGAATCCCGAAGCTTATTTTGATTTTTGGCAGCAGCATAATGTTGAGAAGCATCTATGAATAAGACGCTCTTACCCTGCTTTTTATCCCGGTTGAAAATCAGGATTGCTGCTGGAATACCCGTTCCAAAAAATAAGTTTGCAGGAAGACCGATCACTGCTTCCAGCAGATTCTCCTCAATGGTTTTCTGTCTTATACGTCCTTCAGAACTGCCTCGAAAAAGTACTCCATGAGGAACAACCACTCCAACCTTCCCCTTTCCCTCATAGGTCGTTTCGATCATATGGGTGATAAATGCCCAATCGCCTTTACTTTTTGGTGGCACCCCTCTCCAAAAACGATTATATAGATCCGTTTCAGGATCCCAAGTTACCGTAGTTATTTCTCCATCTTTATCCTCGATTTTCCCCCATTTATCCAAGGAGAAAGGTGGATTAGCAACCACAGTATCAAACTTCATCAGAGAATCTCCTTCTTTCAGTTTAGGATTCCGTATGGTATCTCCCCATCTGATGGTAGCATTATCAAATCCGTGCAAAAACATATTCATTACCGCCAAAGCCCAGGTACTACCATTAGCTTCCTGACCATAGAGCGAGAAATTAGACGAACCAACCTCCTGACCTGCCTTGATCAGCAAGGATCCAGATCCACATGTAGGATCACATATCCTTGAACCTGGAGCTGATTTAGTCAACTTAGCCAACAAAGTCGAGACTTCACTTGGTGTAAAGAACTCACCCGCCTTCTTTCCTGCATCGGAAGCAAAGTTGGAAATCAAGTACTCATAAGCTCCCCCAATGATATCTACCCCAGAAAGATGAGATGGCCTCAAATCCAACTCAGGCTTATTGAAGTCCAAAAGTAGATTTTTGAGTCGGTTGTTTTTATCCTTTGGCTCTCCCAATACACTGCTATTGAAGCTGATATTTTTAAAAATCCCTGCTCCATCTTCACTATACAGCTTTTGGCGATTGGCTTCTTCCAGGTCCACAAGGGCAATATCTATCAACTCTCCAATATTTACCGCATTTCTGTTGGCATACAAATACTTAAAATGGCTATGCTCTGGAACAATAAATCGCTCGTGACGCATGGCTCGCTTTGCACGCTCTTGGTCTCCGTGATATTTTTTTAAGTATTCCTCTTCTGTGTCATCATTCACATCACTCAGGTATTTGACAAAAAGCATGGTCAACACATAATCCTTATAGACACTGGGGTCAATGCTTCCACGGAACGTATCACAGGCTCTCCAGACCGCGTCGTTGATGTCTTTTTGCGTTATTATTTTACTCATAATGCTGTATAATAGTATTTAAATCCTGCTCAAAACTCAGCTTCTTTAATCGCTCTATCTTTGAAACCAGATCATTTTCTTCTTTTTTTAATTTACTTAATGCGACCAACTTTTGCTGGATTCCCCTTGGAATCATCACAACTTCAAATTCCTCCAATTGCTTTTTACTTATTGAGGGAATCGAAGTCCCTTTAGCGACTCCTTTCAAATATTCCTGACTATGCCTCGAGTTAAGAATCAAGGTAACATACTCAGGATCCACCGTTTTCTCCCAAATAGAAATAATCAAAAATGATGTGGAAGCTATCGCAGGCAAGTTCCGTGATTCATAGACAGCTGCAAAGTTCTTCAATCCTTTTGCTGAAAATAAGATATCTCCAGGCTTCAATACATGTTTCTCCGAAATATCCTGCCATTGAACGTCTGGGAAAAGCTCGGAGTCAAGCTCGCCATCAGCATTGAAATGCTTAGCTTGCAAGTAAACCAAATCACCTTGAGCCTGGGGTTTTAGAAAAACACCGGATTTTATGGACGCTATATTTTTGAGTGCTTTTTTCAATTTTATTTCTTAGTACATCAATTACGATTTTACATAGTTAAGGAGAAATTCTTAAAAAAAACACAAAATGGAAAATTTATTTTTAAGTACGCGTATTACTAAAAAATGAAATTAAAATTCTAAACGAGTATTTGATTAAAACTAAAAATTATGGTCAATAGAAAGTAAAAGTCCACCAATACGTCTTATTGATCTGTTTGGTATTCTGCAAATCAAATAACCCTCATGTTTATCCGAAAAAAGAACTGCCTTCACATCCTCCACGGAGGCTATTCTAGAATTAGTTGGTATCAGCTCCTTGATCACTAGATCCAGATCACCAGCTATTTCTTTGGTGTGTTTTATTTTTTTCTATATGAATGACCTCTACTAGTTTATAATTCAAGCCAGTGAGCCAACAATCATTTGCTTCAAAATCCAGTTTAATATAAACCGAAAGCTACTTCTCTGCTTCTGAATACTTTGCTCGGCCTACTAAGGGTTCGGAAATGATGAAATCAACAGAATCACCACTTTTGTAACTGGATGCTTTACATGAAAAACATAAAAATGATATGGTTTGCCCTGATTCCATTTTGACAATCACATTATATGCATCTTCTCTATAATGAGTAAATGAAGACATCATACTAGGATGATCAGAAAACATTGACGGCGGCCCCACCCATTCACCCTCAGAAAAAGAATATCCAACTACAGTTCCTTTTGCAGTGTAAGAATTACCCAGTAATTCATTTGTAATAATTAAAACTAGTACAATAATAGGGAATAGGATGAAGACCCTAAAAAACCACACATTTAAAGACCTTGTTTCTGACTCAATCAGTGCGATTTCCCTATCTCTTCTATCCTCCCAATCAGAATAACCATTTAAATACCTCATTATTAATTATCTATACCCATATAAATATAAGATAGTTTTTGAGAAGTGACCGTTAACACTTTACTAATTCAACAAACTCAGTCTCAAATTCCGGGATGACTTGGTCGGGGAAATTTATTAGCTTTTTAATTTAAACACCAAGATAAAAGAGGCATTGCCACGAAGATTATGGCGAACACACAGCCCTTCCCTTATTTTTCAAAATCACTGAGACAGTTTAGTTCAAAAAGAATTTAAAACAAGGCAGAACCAAATTATTCACTCAAAGTCATTCGATATTGTGATAAGAATCATTTCAAATATCGCATGTACAACTGGGCAGAAATATGTAGTGAATTAAAAGGGATCGAGAAGCGTGTGGAAATAAAAGTAAGCTTGATTATAAGCACAAATCCAGATCCATTCCCTTTTGATCGCTTTAAAAAGGCGCATGAAATTGCATCTCTTTCCAGAGCCATCCGAGGGTTTATTGAGCAGGATAATGAAAAGGATGGTTCTATTCTCCTACAAATGCTTCTGGAAAAGGGAGTAAAACTAAAGTCGGTAAGGGAATAGAGCGAAAAAAATCATATAACCGCTTGCACTACGACTACAGAATAAATCAGCATTTGGTAGACGAACTAATGCTTCCTCTATATTATTTGACATATTTGTACGAGAATAGATTAAACACATGAGAAAATTAATCGTCCATTTTATACAAAAGGATTCCAAGAGTAAAGATTCAATTCTTATCCTGAAGATCGGGGGAGTCAACAATACAGGTCAGCGGTGGGCGATCAGTACCAAAGAGGCTATTGAAGGGATACGATCCGGAAATTGGGAGTTGTTTGTTTTAGCAAACACTAATGAAATCCCGGTGCGAATCAAAGAGACCGAAGACACACCTCCGATATTATTTGCCCAGGGAGACGGTTACCTCCACAACATACTGGAAGACCTACCGGAAATCAATTGGGAGGAAATTCTTTAATCTGATAATCCGGAATAATGCCAGATTCCATATTTCCTTACCTAACCCTAGGTAATACAGAGTACAGGATAAGAAAGAGGCATTGCCGCAAATAGTATCCGAATAGGTGCAATTGGATGTAGCTATCAATAGTTACTGGGCACTTAGCCAATAATTCTTAATTTTCCCTCTGTATGTTCCAAAAAGGCATTGCTTTGTTCCAACAGTGCCTGCATTTTGTCCATGTCCTCGCTTACAATCGTGGCGCTAAATTCATGGGTACGGGCAAGCATTCGAATATAGGGCTTAGGATCATTTTGTCTGGTTAATTTTCTTAAGGCTCCCAAATAATCCTCCCTATATACTGTTGGTATTATTATTTTGGATTGCATTGCTTTTGTTAGCTCAGCATTCATCATTACCCTGGCCACACGTCCGTTTCCATCCAAAAACGGATGAATTTCGCTGATAACGAACATAATATAGGCTGCCTTCGCAAATGGGTGCTTTAGTGCTTGGTAAAAGTCAAAACTTTTGATCAGCGTTCCCCTTACAAGTGAAGAATCAACAAATTCAGTTTGACCGGCATAATTATTAATATGCTTAAAACTTCCGGGATTCTTATCTGCCCTAGCAGATAACAATAGCTGGTGTCTATAACTCAATATGGTAAGTAATTCCTCCGGTGAATTGGGAGTAGTACTCATTTCGCTCTTATTTGAGACAATCCTGTAAGTCCCCAAAACGTCATGCGAATCTTCATTTCTATTTACAAGTGGTTGTTGGGTCTGGATAATTTGCTTTGCCTCCGCCACTTCGAACACGGTACCCTCGATGTAATTAGAAAAATAACTTTCAAAAAATGCAAAATTCCTGTACGACTTGTTACTTAGGTTTTGCTCTTCCCTGTATTTGAATTCCTGTTGGACCAATTCCTGAAACAACATTTCGAATAAACTAATCCTGGCAGGATCATAAGGATTACCAAATGCACGTGCGGCGGCTACCGGAGATTTTAATATAGTTGCCGGATGCGTTGTCAGTAGTGCGCTGATTATCTTGTTTAGTTTATCAAACTCGGTTAGCATATTTAATTCCTTTGCTAGGATCCTAGCCCGGTCTTTTACTTTATTCAGTTCCTGTTCTCCGTTTACCCTTATGATTTGTTCCAGACGATCTTCTATTTCAGGAAATGTCAACGTTTTTGAATCAGGCCCAGGTCTTCTTGAGACTTGAAGGTTCTCCAAAAATGCCCGTTCACGTTGGGAAGCATAAAACTCGCCAGATAATGGGTTGTCTCCTTCTATTGGCCCGTTACCTTTCAAAAAGTGGATCATTATGCCCGGCAATTCAATTTTCTTGGTGTATTTATACGTCAGAAATATCTGACCTGCATTCGTAGGCTTAAATTCCAGCGCAGAACGATGGCTTAATACTGCTCCTGGATATAAATTCCCAAGAACAGAAAACAGATTTCTTCTGATGATAACTGCTGGGCTATCCTCGAAATTAGCTGAATATAATCTAGGTGCAATTTTTCTGATTTTACCTTCTTTTTCCAGTTTTGAAACAAACCTGGAAATGGTTGGATCAGAGGAGCTATATATAATTTCCTGTAAGTGGATTGGGATGTTTTTTTCCATTATAAATCAGGTTGAAGCTCAATATTACAAATATTTTCTATTATAAGTAACTAATAGATAAATATTTTCTATTATAAGGAAAATTATCCTTGCAAGTTTTTTCCAATATAAGAGCGCTTTTAACTGAAAATGTTAAATATTTTCAGTTATAAAGGTTCAAAATAAGAATATTTTCCAATATAGATAGATCATCCCAGCTTGAACTCCTAAGTCCTTCCTTAAGAAAACCATCATAAGTTTCCACCACTAAACAATTCCAACCGATTAAAAAAAACATTTCTGGGTACTTCTGAAAAGACAAACACCGGTAATTCTTCACTAACTCTTGCGCTTACACGGCCACATTGAATTTTTCAATTCAGTAAGTCACGTGGCCATTGGTAGCATATGTTTTCATCTTTTACACCTCGAAAGATCCATCTACTGCTCAATAGCTTCAGTTTTAAATTTGGATCTTTTATAGACCAAACCCTTTTCCGTATCCAGTCATGACAAAAAAAGGGGATAGCTCCCCTTTCTCTAGAATGGACACTCATTGAGAATATAATCGACTGCTTTCTGCGCTTTGCTGGCTGCGTCTATTAGTAGATGTTTGTCGTTCCGAAGTTCCTTTAACCAGCTTTGGATATACGCTGCTGAGTTTTCCAGCAGATTTTCATCCAATATCCCTGTGTAGTTATTTAGGTAACCTGCACCCATTTCCGCCAAAAGTTCTTCTCTTGCATACCCGGAATCAGAAAATGAATGTGGGTTTGTGATTTCTGTCCTATTAAGTCTCGAAGAATGCCCTGTCGCGTGGCAAAGCTCATGGTAAAGCACTCCAAAATAGGCTTCGCTCGATGGAAACAATTTCCTTTCCGGCATGGTAATTTGATCAAGATCAGTTCTGTAATATGCCATGGAACCTTGATGAATCAACTCGGGAGGCCTTACCATTTCTGCATAAATTTTCTGGCAGGCCTCATTTTCCAGTAACTGGGCTTTAAGTGATGCCTCTGGAAACTCCCAATCGATCCCCTCTATCTGTTCTATGGGAAAGACCTTGAATTCTCTGAGAAATCCGGATCTACCCACCTGTTTGAGATCATAGAAGTCCAGTTTGCTCTCGGGAATCGTCTTCCCTGTCATTTTGTCCCTGAAGACAAAGTTCCAGTAGCAGATGGGAAGAGCCTTTGCACCTTTCTTTATTTTACCTCCCAATGAATTGGCTTGTTTGAAAGTCAGGTAATACGGATACTGATGTCCACAGGATAATAACAGCCAGAGGTTAATCCCTTTATAAGGTTTCTTGGTGAGGTAATTGGAAGGCAATCCCATCTCATGCCAAGGTTGCTTCCAGGGAATCACACCCTGTTGGAGTTTCTCGATAATCAGATCGGTAAATTTCTGATAAATATCCGATGATCCTTTTGCCTGTCTTGAGTTTACAGCCTTACTTGAATAGGGTTCCCGGCTCTTCCTTCTTATAGAAGTCTCACTTACTGATCTTTTTGCTTCAGTCTTCATAGCTTTTGTGTTTTGGTTTGACAAATACTTATGAAGCTGCACCCGCCTGAGCCGGGCACTAAGTGCAAGAGGAATCGGAATAAACCAGCAGGGGCGAAAGCATGGGATTTATGCCGAAGTCTCTTGCCTCGTGTGAACGGTTCTGGCTAAATTGGCTGAAGAAGGAATAGAAAAAATTAAAGTTTTACTGTAGGCTCACACAATACCCCTAAAGAACCATTACACTAAAGAACCCTCAAAATTGCATTTGAAAAACTTGCTCTATATGACTTACTGCTTTGAAATAGGTCAACTTATTGAAATCACAATCACATTTTTATCGTATCTAAAAGCAAAAATGACTTTGAATAAAAACATACGTACTGATCGAAAATGAAAAACGGAGTTGAATTCAGAAAAATAAAAAAGGAAGCCTAAAGCTCCCCTTCATCTGCAAAGGAATAGTATCCTTCAGTAGTCATAATCACATGATCCAGCACTGGAATATCCAGAATAACACCGGCTTGCTTAATCCGCTGGGTTAATCTTTTATCCTGTTCTGAGGGAAGTAGATTTCCGCTCGGATGATTATGAGCCAAGATAACAGAACTGGAATTTGATTTGATAGCTGCTGCATAGACTAGTTTTACATCTACAATAGTTCCTGCTGTTCCTCCAGAACTGATAGTTACGATACCAAGAACCCGGTTTGCCCTGGACAGCAGCATCACTTTAAAATCCTCAACAAACTCTATCCTGTCCTGATCCCAGGCTTTGGCAAAAACCTCATACACCTGCCTTGAGCTTTCTACTCTTGGACGAAGTGAAGCTTTTACTTTTGCGCTATAGCTCAGTTTGATCTCAGCTACTTCAAACAAATCAATTTTTCTTTCTTGGGTCTCCATAATCTTTTTCGTTTTTGTGGAACAATGAATTATGAAGCTTCATCAGGCCGTGGGCGACAAAGACCGGAAGGCAAAGGAATAAAAAGCGCAGCGCAGCAAGCGGCTTTATGCCGGAAGCTTTCGGTCGCCCAGAGCCCAGAGGACTAACTTGGTGAGGAATTCAGAGGCCAAAACTCTCATTTTTTTTTGCCATCAAATTCCCTAGAATAAATCCCAATTAACCATCTAGATATATACCTAGCAATTAGTTAAGGTGTCAGTAATTACACATTCCCCAATCCAAATACTTTCATTATTTTTTTTGGTAGCTACCACATCGGTGTAAAAACCAGGAATTTACCATACCCACATTTGCTTCTGTCAGCGAGACAAAACAAGGACGCTGACTCAAAACAGTCACACTATGTTGGAAGCAATTACCTGGAACACATACTTCTGCACCTTGGCAGTAGGCATAGCGGCTTACTATATAACCATACTGGTAGCACACTATCCACAAGAATTTCGCAACCTGCTTTCCGGCAGGATAAATAAGATCAGTCAGAACCGTCAGCAGGAAGAGGAGCAGGACCACAGGAGGACTGATGGAAAGCCTACTGATCATTTTGAAGAGTTGGAAGCAACAGTTGCGGAATTAAGCGGCATCCTCGGGAAGGCGGGGCAAAATAGGACAAGCAAGGAAACATTGCTATTGCAGCTGATCCAGGCGCTGTCAAACCACACCGGGCTTCGGGAGCCCGCCTACCGGGTTGCCGTTATCAATTTCATTTTAGAAAACGCTGAAAAGCAGTGCAGGATTTCCTTCAGCGAAACAGAACTCGAAGAAGCTTGGGCTGCTCATTCTCCTTAATTCCAATCAAGCATAACCCTCCCAAAACTTTACAGCATCACAACAACCACTAAATAAAGCAAATATGAAAAAGAACCAGCAACTCCTTACCTCATCCAAGTCAAGAGCAGGCTTGTCTGCCCTACTGCTAGTTTTTTCTACACTGACTGCAAAAGCCCAGGATGGTCTTGCAGGAATCAACGAAGCCAACCGACAGGTGCGAAGCTACTTTGATGCAGGCACCAGTCTGATGTATGCCATCGGCGCTATTCTGGGATTGATCGGCGCAGTTAAAGTTTACCAAAAATGGAATGCAGGCGACCCGGACACCGGAAAAGTGGCAGCTGCCTGGTTTGGAAGCTGCGTGTTTCTCGTGGTAGTCGCCACAGTCATCAAATCCTTCTTCGGGGTATAATCAAAACTTACACACCCATGGGAACTAGCATATACAAAATCAATAAAGGCATCAATAAGTCCATCGAATTCAAAGGATTAAAAGCCCAGTACATCTGGTACCTAGGTGCCGGTGTGCTGGCACTACTTGTCAGCTTCGCCATCCTCTTTATTCTTGGGGCAAATCCTTTTATCTGTCTGATCATTATCGCAATCTCAGGATCAGTTTTAGTCGTCAAGGTCTATCAACTCAGCCATAAATATGGGGAACACGGCATGATGAAAAAGCTTGCCCACCGTCAGATCCCACATGCCATCCGCATCAAATCAAGAGGAATCTATCGGAAACCCAAAACCAAAAAATAGCTCTCCCACTCCAATCAAACCCACAAAACCCCTCATTCCCAAAGAGAAAATAAAACCAATCCATGGAAAGACTACTTGAAACCCATTTTCCTATCCTGAGTATAGAGCAAGACTGTATCCTTTCCAAACAAGGGGATATCACGGTCGCTTTCCAGGCAGAACTTCCTGAGATCTTTACCTTAAGTAATCAGGAATACGAAGCCTTTCATCAGGTGTGGATCAAGGCTATCAAATCACTTCCCAAGCACAGTATTCTACACAAACAGGATTGGTTTATAGACAGCCGCCATCAAGCTAATTTCACGGAATCCGAAGAAAGCTTTCTGCATAGAAGCAGTGAACGCTTCTTTCACGAACGTCCCTATTTAGATCATAGCTGTTACCTATACTTAACGTTAAGCCCTAAAAGCAGGAAGGTTTCAAGCAGCCTGTTTTCCACCCTACTCCGCTCCCATATTGTACCTGAGGAATTGATTCTTGCTGATACCCTTCCCAACTTTCTGGATACCTGCGGACAGTTCGAACGCATCCTGACCGACAGTGGATTTGTGCATATAAAGCGACTAAAAGAACTCGACATTTACAGCACTCGCACCCAAAAGGGAATACTGGAAAAATACTGTAGTCTCTCGGAATCCAAGGAACCAACCTGGCTTTCAGACATCAACTTCAAACCAAGCCTAAGCATTGGTAACAAACATTGCCGTTTATTCACCCTTTTCGATTCCAGCGATTTGCCTGCACTTTGTGGAAGCAGAATCAACTACGACAAATACAGTACGGACACTACCAAATTCAGCGTTGGCTTTGCCTCAGCGCTGGGGCAACTCTTACCCTGCAACCACATCTACAACCAGTACATCTTTATTGAAGATGTACAGCAAACTCTTAAAAGACTGGAATCCAAACGGCTCCGTCTCCAGTCACTTGCCAATTACAGCAGGGAAAATACCATTGCAAGGGATGCTACCAATGACTATTTGAATGAGGCGATCAGTGAACAAAGAATACCTGTAAAAGCCCACTTCAATATCCTAACCTGGACAGAAGACCCACTAAAGATTCCTGAAATCAAAAAGCAGATTGGCGCTGCCCTCTCCCAGATGGAGGCTACTGCAAGGGAAGAAACCGTCGGAGCTGCCCAGATCTTCTGGGCAGGAATCCCCGGTAATAGTGCCGACTTTCCGATGAATGATAGCTTTGACACCTTTGTGGAGCAAGCCAGTTGTTTCCTAAATCTGGAAACTGGCTATCGCAATTCGCTCAGTCCATTTGGAATTCGATTGGGAGACCGGCTCACCGGAAAACCAGTTCATGTGGATCTATCCGATGAACCTGTAAAAAGAGGCATCTGCACCAACAGAAACAAATTCATCCTTGGTCCAAGTGGTAGCGGCAAATCCTTTTTCACCAATCACATGATCCGCAGCTATTACGAGCAGGGAACACATGTAGTCCTTGTGGATGTGGGGCATTCCTACAAAGGACTCTGTGATCTGGTCGGAGGTTATTACTTCACTTATGATGAGAAAAACCCCATCCAATTCAATCCCTTTTACATTGCTGAAGATGACCAGCTGGATACCGAAAAAAAAGAAAGCATCAAGACGCTGCTGCTTGCACTCTGGAAAAAAGACAACGAAACCTTCACCCGAAGCGAATATGTCGCCCTTTCCAATGCGCTAAAAGGCTACTACGAAAAACTTGCTTCCGATTCATCCCTGTTTGCGAGTTTCAACAGCTTTTACGAGTACGTGAAGTCAGACTTTCTGCCTCTTCTTCAAATCGATAAAGTCAAGGAGAAGGATTTTGACATCAGCAATTTCCTTTATGTTCTTCGCCCCTATTACAAAGGGGGAGAATTCGATTACCTCTTAAACGCCACCGAGAACCTGGACTTGCTTCAGGAGCGTTTTATCGTCTTTGAACTGGACAATATTAAAGACCATCCCATCCTTTTCCCAGTTGTGACCATCATCATCATGGAAGTCTTCATCAACAAAATGCGCAAGCTCAAAGGCATCCGAAAACTGATTCTCATTGAGGAAGCCTGGAAAGCCATTGCCAAGGAAGGCATGGCTGAATACATCAAATACTTATTTAAAACAGTCCGAAAGTTCTTCGGGGAAGCCATTGTAGTCACCCAGGAAGTCGAGGATATCATCAGCTCCCCTGTGGTTAAGCAAGCCATCATCAACAACAGTGACTGCAAGATCCTACTGGATCAGTCCAAGTACCAGAACAAATTTGATCAGATACAGGAACTCTTGGGCTTAACTGACAAGGAACGGGCAATGGTACTTTCAGTCAACAAGGCCAATGATCCCAATCGCATCTACAAGGAGGTATTCATCAGTCTGGGAGGAATGCTCTCCAAAGTGTATCGTACCGAGGTATCCAAAGAAGAGTACCTCGCCTATACGACTGAAGAAACCGAGAAAATCAAGGTAATGGATTATGCCCATCGATACGGCTCCATACAAAAAGGAATAGCAGCACTTACAGTAGAACAAGTCCAACACTAAAAACACAGCCATGATTAGCTCCCATAAAAACATCAGCCGTACAGTCCTGCTCACGGTACTTTGTGTAGCATTTATCCTTCCGCCAACCCGGACTCAGGCGGCAGCAACAATTCCTATTGTAGAGATAATTAAGGCTGCTGTCAAGAAAGTCATCGTTGCAGTAGATCTTCAAATCCAGAGGCAGCAAAATAAAGTGATCTGGCTACAGAATGCCCAAAAAGTATTGGAAAACACCATGTCCAAACTCAAGTTGGATGAGATCTCCAGCTGGACAGAAAAGCAACGCGAACTCTACGAAAAATATTTCGACGAGCTCCAACAGGTCAAATCAGCGATTTCCAGCTACCATCGGGTGCGTGACATCGCCCAAAAACAAACACTGATTGTCACTGAATACAAAAAAGTCTGGGCAGTAATCCAGCAGGATGATCATTTCACCATCCAGGAAAAAGAGTACATGGGGCAGGTATATGCCGGAATTCTGGAAGCTACGGTAGAAAACCTGGATCAACTGTCAATCCTTATCAAATCATTTACACTTCAAATGAGTGATGGGGAAAGACTGACCCTACTGAATGAGACTGCTCTACAGGTTGACCAAAACTACCAGGACTTGCTCTCATTTAACCGCAGCAACGGACAGCTGAGTCTACAACGGGCGAGAAGCAACACAGAGATTTCACACATACAGTTACTCTACGGAATCAAACCCTAAATCCCTATTCCTATGAAAAAGCTACTTATTTTCCTTTACCTCATCGCTGCGGCATTGCCAGTATCAGCACAGAACTTCCAGGAATGGTTTCAACAAAAGCAGACCAACAAGAAGTATCTGGCTGAGCAGATTATTGCATTACAATCCTACCGTACTGTACTTAAAGAAGGTTATGAGGTTAGCCAACAAGGGCTCAGCTTGGTCAGTACCATCACAAATGGAGACTTTGATCAGCATAAGGACCATTTCCAATCTTTTTCGAAGGTAAGTTCTAAAGTAAAAAAACATCCAGACACCCAGCACATAATAGGGTTAGCTTCAACTATTCAACGGGTGTCAAGACAATACCAAAAGCAACTTAACTCACTCAATCAGCTCAATATTTCCGAAGAAAATGTGGTCAGCCATGTCTTTTTAAACATACAAAAAGAAACTGGGCAACTGCTCACTGAGCTACAAGCACTTTTGCAAAACGGTGAACTCAGCCTGTCTGATTCAGAGCGCATCATCAGACTGGAACAACTCCTCCTGTACACGCAAATCATCTATTCCTATACAATGCGGTTTGGGCAGGAAGCCATTCAATTATCCAGCCTTAGAGAACAGGAACTAAACGGGATTAGCCAAGCAAGAAACTTTCATACCCTTGATCAACTCTAACCTACTCAACCATGAAAAAATTACTGATACTGCTTTTCCCGCTCATTTTCACGATAAACCTTCAGCCAGCATCAGCACAGGCAGACGAAATAGCTCAGTTATTACTCAATGTCACCAAACTGAGCCAGCTCAAGCAAATACTCAGCGATCTGGAAAAAGGATACACCACACTGAGCTCTGGCTATTCACAGATTTCAAATATCGCGTCAGGAAATTTCACAATCCATGAAGCCTTCCTGGATGGCTTGCTACAAGTAAATCCAACGGTAAAAAACTATTACAAAGTCGCAGAAATTATCCGTTTTCAAATCAAGTTGGTGAAGGATTACAAATCGGCCTTTACGAAACTTAAAAACTCCGGTCAGTTCACGAGCAGGGAAATTTCTTACCTCTCTTCAGTGTATAACAATCTCTTCAAAAAAAGTCTGCAACAGCTCGACGAACTAACCTTAGTCTTAACTGCAAATAGACTTAGGATGTCAGATGAGGAACGCTTGGCAGCCATTGATCAGATCCATACCCACATGCAAGACCAGCTGATTTTTCTAATTGCATTCAATCAGGAGAACCAGGTTCTGGCAATTAGCCGAATCAAGGCAAATCAGGAAGTAAATGGAATCAAAAACCTCTATCAATAAATAGGCAACTAAGCTCAACCATCGCCATGAAAGTAATTCCTAAATCCATAGCTATCATTTTATTCTCCATCCTTCTACCACTGACTACTCAGGCCCAGGTGGGCTATGATAGAGGACTCCATGGCGTGTTGGAAGACCTTTACTCTGAGATGATGCCATTATGCAGTCAATTGATCAGCGTGGCTCAGGGAATTGCTGCCTTTGGAGCTTTATGGTATATCGCCTCCAGAGTCTGGCGATCCATAGCAAATGCTGAGCCCATAGACTTCTATCCCTTGTTCCGGCCATTTGCCATCGGCTTTTGTATCCTGCTATTCCCATCTGTTCTTTCCCTGATCAATGGAGTGATGAATCCAACTGTCAACGCTACAGCCTCGATGATGGACAATTCCAACCAAGCTATTGAAAACCTTCTGAAGCATAAAGAAGAAGTCGTTAAAGGGACTATTAAAGGCCAAATGTACCGAAGTAATTACAGGGAGGGGGATTATGAAAAATGGTTGAAATACACTCAGGGTTTGCCTGAGGAAGCTACTGCTCCGGAGGAAAGTTTTTTAGAATCTTTATGGAACAACGAACTTTTCTCAAATGCAAAATGGAGCTTCAATTTTAAACATTGGATTAAACAAGCCCTTGCTGAAATATTGCAATTGCTATTTGAAGCTGCCGCGCTTTGCATCAATACCCTGAGAACCTTTCAGCTGGTTGTTCTATCCATTCTGGGTCCCTTGGTTTTCGGTCTATCTGTCTATGATGGATTCCAGCATACTCTTACGGTCTGGCTTGCCCGCTATATTAATATCTACCTCTGGCTACCCGTGGCCAATATCTTCGGTGCCATCATCAGCACCGTACAGGAAAAAATGCTCGTGCTGGACATAGGACAAATCGAAAGCACCGGGGACACCTTCTTCTCTGCCACAGATACAGGATACCTGATCTTTTTGGTGATCGGTATCATAGGCTATTTCTCAGTACCCTCAGTAGCCAACTACATTGTCCATGCTGCTTCAGGTGGAGCACTTCCGCATAAAGCATCCAGCTTTTTCACTCAAGCTGCATTCAGCACTGTTTCCATGGCCAGCTCCGCCGCCAAAATAGCTACAACACGAGGATCAAGTATGTCTGCTGATTCCTATGGGGATAAGGCAGGAAGCATGAACCAGTCCATGGCTTCACGTGGTACGGCTGCCGGTTATTTCAAGGATGGCAGTGATTATCAATCCAGCAAACTTAAAGGCAACTCTTAATCTTACTACCCATGTTCAGCAAACCAAAAAACATAGACACCGCCTTTCGACAAATCCGGTTATTCACACTTACGATAATCCTCGGTTGTCTCCTCTTTTCAGGTTTCACCCTCTACAAGAGTCAGCAATTGACCGCATCGCTTCAGCAAAAAGTCTACATCCTGGCCAATGGAAAGGCTTTGGAAGCTTTTGCAACAGACCGCAGGGATAATATTCTAGTCGAGGCAAAAGATCATATATCCGCCTTTCATCGGTATTTCTTCACACTCGATCCTGATGAAAAAGTCATCATCGCCAATACAGCCAAAGCACTCTATCTGGCAGATGCTTCTGCAAAACGTCAATACGATAACCTGACGGAAAGCAATTACTACTCAAATATCATTGCAGGGAATATCAGTCAGGAAATCAACATGGACAGTGTATCCATTGATCTGCAGCAAACCCCGTCTTACTTCCGGTATTATGGTACCCAACAGTTGACCCGGACAGGCTCCATCGTTACCCGAAAACTAGTAACTGAAGGTTACCTGCGCGAGGTGTCCCGCAGTGATAATAATCCTCATGGTTTCCTGATCGAAGGCTGGAAGACATTGGAAAATACAGATACACATATTCAAAACCGCTAAGCATGAATACCCCTCAAACACATCCCAATCCCATCGAAGCAGTCCAAGAATTTGGGCAACTCCAAGCCCAAAAATTCGCGGAACTGCTCCACCACAGAACTGAGAAACTCAGTCAAAGAGCTAAATACCTATACTTAATTCTCTTTCTCCTCATTTCATTAAGTGGATGTGCCTACCTGCTTGTTTTTAAAAGCTCCTCCTTTTCTCCTCCAAAAGAACCATTACCAACAACCAACCTCCCCTACTTTCCTGATTTGGGAAATTCAAATTCCGATCCCGACAGTCTCACTTCAAACCCTAACACTTCAAAACAATATAAACCATGACTAACACAACAACCCAAAAACAACAGCAGAAACGAAAATTTCTTCTAATGCTACCCCTGCTCACAGTACCCTTTTTGACTTTTACATTCTGGGCTCTCGGCGGTGGAAACGGGATAGCAACTGATCCTATGCAAAGCCAGCAAAGTGGAATCAACATGGAGCTGCCAGGTATTGCAGATAATAAAACCCAAGTACTTGACAAGCTAGGGCATTATAAAAAGTCCCAAACAGACTCTGCTAGATTTCTACAGGCAGTAAAGAATGACCCGTACTATCGCATGGCTTATAAACCGGAAAAAAGCACCGGTATTGAAGATCAACTAACTGATTCCCAATCCTTGGAAAATGGCAGGTTGGGAAGTGTTCCTATGGCTGAATTTCAGGACCCGAATGAACGGTTGATTATGGAAAAACTGGAAGCACTTAATCAAACGCTTATGGAAAAGCCGATTGCTAAAGTCCTCGATAAAAAAGTTGAGACAAACCAACTCACTCAAACTGCCGGTGATCCAACACTAAGCGCAGACTTAGATCGGCTAGATCACATGATGCAGCAGATGCAGGCAGGAAATGCAAGCACAGATCCTGAAATGCAGCAAATGAGCCAGTTACTCGAACAGATTCTGGACATACAGCATCCTGAACGTGTACAAGCCAGAATACGCTCCAACCAGATCCAGCAGCAAAACCAGGTATTTAGTGTAAACCCAATTTCTAATACTCAACATATTTCCAGTTTAGACCCTACTGAGGCAGCTACTGTAGGAGAAATAGAAACGGCAGGGAGAAATGGCTTCTTTAGCTTAGAAAGTCCAGACGATATAAACGAGCAGTCAAACTCCATTAAAGCTGTAATCCATGAAACACAAACACTGACATCAGGAGCTACAGTGAAACTTCGGTTGACTGAGGCAGCAAGTATCAATGGATTAACTATTCCCAAAGATCAGCTGGTATATGGCACCGCTTCACTCAACGGAGAACGTCTAAAAATTGAAATCCATCACATTCGGGTACATGACCAGATTCTACCCGTGGCTTTGACAGTTCATGATGCAGATGGAATGGAAGGAATTTACATCCCAGGATCACTATCAAGAGAAGTGACTGCACAAGCTAGTGATCGGGCAATTCAGGGATTTGGGATCAGCACATTCGATACCTCACTGGAAGCTCAGGCTGCAAGTGCGGGAATCGAAACGGCAAAAACCTTCTTAAGCAAAAAGACCAAACTGATTCAGTTTACGCTCAAAGCAGGTTATCAGATCTGGCTCAGTGATGAAAAAACCAACGCTAACTTCTAAATCCAATACTATGAAAAGCGATCAACTCACAAAATGGACCGTCACACTAGTGCTTGTGGGAATAACTTCTCTGGTTGGCAATAGAGTAAAAGCCCAATCAAATTCATCCTTTACTACGCAAGCAATCCCTTCTGTTTCCTTACAGATCAGCGAGCAGCTCACTACCAACCTGATTTTCCCGCAGGCCATCAAAAGTGTGGACCGAGGTAATCGAGAAATCATGGTTCAACGTGCAAATTCCGTTGAAAACATCCTTCAGGTGAAGGCTGAAACAAGCGAAATGAACAATAGCAACCTAACTGTGATCACATCGGACGGTAAGTTTTACTCATTTAAAGTAAGTTATTCAGCAAATCCCCAACAGCTCAATTTGACTGTAATTCCAGGTTCCAAAAAACCTGCAGCTGAGTTCCCAAAGGGGACATCCAATGAAGTGGCCGTTTTAGAAACAGCTCAAAAAGTAGCTGTAAAAAACAGGCAAATTAAGCCGATCAGACAACGTAAATACATGACCGGGCTAAGTCTGACCGGTATCTACATCGAAGAAGACCTACTCTATTTTCAGATCAGGCTGGAGAACCAAACCAATATTACCTACGATGTGGAACAGTTCCGCTTTTTTATCCGGGACAACAGAAAAGACAAACGAACAGCAGTACAGGAACTGGAGCAAATCCCCATTCAGATTCTTGGCAATACAGCACAAATTCCTGCCCAATCAACCCAGACTATAGTAGTCGCACTTCCCAAGTTTACCATTCCAGACCAAAAGCATTTAGGAATTGAATTAATGGAACAACAAGGCGGAAGACATTTGAAAATAAAAGTCAAAAACAACCACATTATCCAGGCAGCTGTGGTAGAGTAAGATTCCTTACCTACAGAAAAACCAATCAATAAATCTTTATCAGTTAACCACAAACAACATAGATCATGAACGAGCAAAATTTCGATTACCTCAAAAACCAGGTTAAGTACACCGGATTCGGCGAAGCTTTGGAGCCTCAATTAAAAGAAAAGATCAGCAAGGGAGAATCCAATTTCACGCTAAATCATCAAGCAAATTTTGGAGGGGATACCGTCAATTCAAACCTGCATTTTCGAAAGTCAGAAATGACTGATATGTATTTCTTTAACAAGTACGATCTGAGTCTGACCAAATCCGGACAGGATGAACCGGCGATCAATCAGACCTTTTACATCGGCAAGGACAACAACATCACATTGAAGGAAGGATACAATCTGTTGGACGGACGTGCAGTAAACAAAGATCTGGTAAACAAGGAACAGGAAAAGTATAATGCCTGGGTCCAACTGGACTTTAAGGAAACGGATAATCAAGGAAACTTTAAACTAAAGCAGTTCCATGAGAATTACGGCTTTGATCTGCAAAAGGCATTGGAAAAGCACCCGATAAAAGAACTTGGTTATCCTGAAGACCAAAGCAAGCTGATGGATTCCTTAAGAAAGGGAAACCGACAATCGGTGACTTTTACTGGCAGTGAAGGCGAACAAAAGCGCTTTGTAGAAGCAAACCCGCAGTTCAAAAATGTGAATACCTACGATTCCAATCAGGTACGCACCTCAGAAACTCAGCGGGAAGGCAAAAGTGAATCACAGAGCAAATCCCAAAAACAGGAAGTCAAGGAAGAATCGGATGAGAGTCCCACGAAGAAGACTCGAAAAAGGAAGAGTGCAAGAGTAGCAGGTTGATTCACCCAAAATGGAGCAGATGAAATCGAGCATGACAGAGAACGCAATACATTAGAAGTATTACTTAGCATGCGAGATTCCATCTGACCAGTTAAAAAACAAATTCAGATGAAAAAAGCATTGGAGGAATTTATGGCAGGGATTGAGAAAGATCCCAGAATATGCCTTTCCCATATCGGGGTTTTCTCCGTGCTGCTTCATGTACGGGAAGAATATGGAGGTATTGAACCCTTTCCTATTCAAAGGAAAAAGCTTATGAAAGCGGCAAAGATATCCAGCACAGCCACTTACTTCAAAATCATCCGGCAACTCGATGAGTATGGATACATATGCTACCTGCCTACGTTCAACAGAATGAGCCAAAGTAAGGTAGCACTTGCCAAAGAACTCTAAAAAACCGAAGCCTATCTCAATAAAATTTCAACTCTCAGCTTATGGACTCCATCACTAAAAAAGATTTGGAGACTCTCCGACTTCAATTGATTGCGGATCTCAAAAAACTCCTGGAAAAGCCAGCTGAATCAAAACCAGATGAAAAGGAATGGTTAAGAAGCAAGGAAGTAAAAAAGATACTCAGTATTTCCGACGCAGCTTTACAGAATTTAAGAATTCGAGGGGTGGTTCACCCAGTAAAAATTTCAGGTCTCTATTACTACAAATCCGAAGAGTTGAAATCTTTATTCAAACAATAAAAGTAACCAGTTATGAAAGTTCTCCAAATGGAATATTACGTGGATAGAATCGTAAAAGAAAGGGATATCAAACCAACGCGGGTATCCGTTTTTTTAGCCATGCTACAACTCTGGAAAGAGCAGAAACGCTGCAATCCTTTTCAGATCTCCAGACGCAAAATCATGAAACTATCTGGAGTAAAAAGTATTGTTACCTATCATAAATGTATCTCCGAATTAAAAGATCGAGGGTTGGTAGAATATAATCCTTCCTATCATCCAAGATTGGGGAGTGGAGTGAGATTGAAGTGCTTAAAGGAAAACTAAAACAACATTCTCCAAAACTCCAAGAGACAATAACCTTCCATTCGAAACTATATTTTATAAAAAAAATTAATCCATCTCCGTAGGAACAAAGTTTAGGTTGAGCGGATTACTTACTAGATAAAAAATCTAATATTCATTAATAATTAAGACACTGGTTTTACTAGAAATTCTTTCAACAGCTTATTAATTTCCATGGGTACAGTTTCAAATTTATTTAACAAATTGAAATTTCACCTTTTCGCTGGAATCAAATTATTCAGTATAAACTTCAGAGAAATAGAGGCAAATTGAATGATGACAAAAGGATTATTTGATCGCAAATTTGAATCTATATTAGAGTAACATGTTATTTGGGTAAGCAAACTTCTATCCTTTTATTAGGGAATATATCCATCCTCTATTTTTTTGAATTATGAATTTTCCAACCAGAAACCAGCAAAACTAAAGGGATAAATCCTGATATAAACACTAAAAAACGACCAACTATCCCTCCGATTTCACCAATATGGATGGGGTAGAATTGACCGGCCATTTGTAAGCTTAAGGGATCATTAGGAAAATCTGATAGTGTAAGGACGCTTCCATCTTGATGCAACTCCATTTCCTTGGTTTTTCTTAGTCCTGTTTGAATTTCCCGACGCTCTATCAATCTTATTTTATATTTCCCATTTCCATCCACAGGAAAATATATGGCTCGAATGAAGTAAGTTTCATCATAATGAGTTAAGTATTCACCAATTGAATGATAAGTCGGTAGGCTATGATCTACGTAAATTTGATTCACTTTTTTAGGCAAATCAAAAACCTGCATGACTTCTTTGTAAGAAGAATTGAAGGTAAAATATGCACCTGAGAAAGCCATAAAACCTAATGGAAGGAAGAAGAAAATTCCCAGGACTTTATGCAAATTATAATTAAAAAGTCTTTTTGGCGAATTCCATTTCAGTTTAAATCCACTTGACACCTTCTTTCCATAGATATCCCACCAAATTTTCAATCCAGACATTAAAAGGAGGAACACAAAAATCAAGGCGCTGGTACCGATGATATATTTACCATAATCGGCTTTTCCCAAGGTCCTGTGGTAAATCAATAATTTTTCGAAAAATTTAATTGAATTCGATTTTTCACCGAGATACGTACCCGAATAAGGATGAAAATACTCCGTTTTTCCATCTTTATAATCGATTGAAATAGTTTGCTGCTCTCTATAAGGCAAATGGATTTGACTGATTTCCCCTCCCCTTTCTTCAATCAGGGACTTCATCGTATTCAACAGCCAACTCTCATCAAATTCCTCCTTTTGCTGGATTTCCAATAAATCAGAATTTAAAAATGCGGAAATTTCGGGCTGCCATACATACATGGAACCTGTTAAACCCGAGAATGATGCAATCAATCCGCAAGTTATTCCTAACCAGAGATGGAGTTTTCTATTGAATTTCTGGAAGCGTGTCAATCTGATTTCTTAATAACAAAACCCAAAGCTTAATAGGCTCTGGGTTGAATTAAAACATACTTGTTGTTTATCAATTTCTGTTTAGAAATTGTATTGCAGGCTTAACTTCGCATTGATCCCTTCCCCTGTTCCAGAAAAAGTCTTTAAAGGAGCTGCCCATTGTGATCTGGCTGGCAAATAAAACTCATTCAACAAATTATTGATAGCCAAAGAAAGGCCTAGATTTTCTAGCATTTGATAGTTAGCAGACCAATTTACAAGAGTATATCCTTCTACTGGAAACTGGGTATGTCTATAGGTATAATTTCCGGCTCCATCCAGATATGGATCAAATCGATCTCTATCTCCCAAAGAGGTCATCCGAAGTGAGGTACTGATTTTATCACTTGGGTTGTAGGTAACATAGGCTGTCAATTTGGGAGCATTAATGACATCACCGCCAAGGTAGGTTAAGGTGCTTCCACTGTCAGTACTTTTGTTGACCCCTTCAACATAAGAATAGCTCACTCCCAATAGTAGTTTACTATCAAAAGCTCTATAGTCCAATGCAACTTCAGCCCCATAGATATTCTGTGGCTGTTTTGAGGGAACAAAGGAATTAATGGATTCGTCAAATACTACCCCGGTACCCAAATTTGACGTACTATAATATCCCACTGCCTCCAGTTTGAAATTATTGAACATGGAAGTAAACCCAAATTCAAAATTCTCAGTCACGGCCGGCTCGAGCTGAATATCGTTGATATTAGATGCCGTAGCAGATCTCAAAACAGAGCCTAAATCAGAGATAGAGAAACCCTGAGAATAACTAACATATGGAATAAATTCCTGATGCTTAATAAATCTAAGCCCTGCGTTAAATGATAGGTTATTAAACCCAATGACACCTCCTTCGACTGCTACTGAAGGAGTAAAATTACCGTCGCTAAGGGCAGAATATGGAAGGGTATTATAATCATCAATATTCAATCGCATATCATCATACCTCATCCCAACTTTAAGCACCCAATTTTGGTCAAACTTGACGGTAGATTGCAAATACGGAGCCCAACTGAACATATCAATATTGGGAACCCATAATCTACCATCGAGAAGACCTTGGTTCGTTTTGTCATTCAATAAATCTATACCATAAATCAAAGTAATGTTTGTGGAGCCTTTGGTTGGGAAATTGGAGGTGAAATTTGGTCTGATACCGAATTTTTCTGCATTAATCACAGATTGCCCTCCATTCTCGAATTTGTCTGAATAAAAGAACACATTTTTGGTGTTCTGATAATATAGATCGGTGGCAAAATCGGTGGAACCTCTAAAAATCGAGTAATAGTTATACGTTAACTGTCCATTGATCAATTTTGAGCCAGTTGGTTCCTCTCCTTCAATGGATCCCTCGACTCCGTATCCTGGAGTAAAGGTATAATCACCATTCTCCTGTACCTCAAAACTCGCTGGACCAGGTATAAAAGGAGTGTCCTGACGTGAATTATAAATATTCCCTCCCAAAGTAATTGACTGTTTATCTGATAGCTGATAGTCAATTTTGGCTAATCCGGTTACGATTTTGGTATTATCCAATCCATAAGTTGGCAGGATCACATCACCATTTGCATCGTATTTATTTCCAGTTTGTTCAAAACTACCACTTACTAAATAGCTGAATTTATCCAATTTCCCTTTTAGGGATTGGTAAACCCCATATCCCAATGCATCCTTGGTTTTAGCTAAATTGGACGTGCCCCACAGACTTGTGGTGCCTTCGATTTTTCTTGAAGCATTCGGTCTTTTGGTAATGTAGTTGATAAACCCTCCGTTTCCTCCGTTACCAAAAATTGAAGTAGCTCCTTTGATCACTTCTACTCTGCTAATATCCAAAGGACTGACAGATTTGATTCCGAGTTGCCCATTTCTCAAAGGTGAAGATTGGGGAATCCCGTCGACCATTACCAATAGGGAACGACCTCTCAATGTTTGCCCCCAGTTGGAAAAAGTACCTGTGGAAACACCCAAACCTGGAACCGTAAATTCCAGAATTTCACTGATATTACTTGTAGATTGACTCAGGTCTTCCAACTGTTTTTCATTCACAACAGTAACGGAAGCGGGGATTTCCGAAAGAAATTCTGAATGCCTGCTCGCAGACACGACTATTTCATTTAGGTTGGCTAGATCTTCCATAAGAACCTGAAACCACTCTAACTTTCCTTCACCATCAACTGAAATTTCCACTACTTCTGTCAAATAACCGATCATACTGAATGAAACCTTGTACGTTCCTTTGTCCAATCCTGCTATTTCAAATTTACCAGTATGGTCCGAGACTGCTCCTTTTTGCAAAGATTGGACATAGACACTAACCCCAATAAGTGGCTGATCCTTTTGATCGGTTATTTTTCCAGTTAAGACAGATTGGGAGAATGCGCTAATTGAGAATAATATCGCAACTATTGTTAAACAGTATTTCATTTTTATTTAGACTTATTACAAATAGTACGCAAATCTATAGTCGAAAATTTAATAAACAAGATTCAAATAAAACAAAGCTGATATCTAGGGCATAAAAACCTCTTTATCAATACGTTTAATTTTATTCTAATAAAAACGAAACCTTGAAACATTAACCATTATAATTGAATTCTTCTAAGGCAGACATTATAAAGAACAAAGTAAGCCACCTAAAAAGGGCAGCTTTGAGAAACTAAACTCTAACCAAAAGAGCTGAATAGTATAATAGACTACATTGCACCGAACAATGCCCATGAAGAATGAACAACCAGAAGCACGCCCGCCAATAGCCACCTGTTACCGAAACGAACTCTAAATAATAACTTAAACATAGTGCCTAACCACAGGACGGTGTGATTGTGGCAAGGGCAGTGAAGAAAAAATACTTCCCGTAGGTGTGGAGATTTTTTTGAAACTGGCGTAGCGAACCCTTGTAAACACTCACATCCGCATGCCTGTAACTTTGCTTTATGTTTGAGAGATTATTGAAAATTTAAAGCAGTTAGTTACAGTTTCGCCACCATTCAAATAATTGAAACACAATTCGATTCTTGAATGGCATTTATAAAGAACGTATCGAAGGATATTGATTTAGCTCGCACAGCAACTCAATTTCGTTACGTCTTTTCCGAAAGTTATCGCTGCTAATTTAATTCCTTCTCCCAAAGTCAGGTAAGGATAGAAGCTATCCGCCAGGTCTTGCACTGTTATGCCGTACTTGATAGCCATACTTAATTGCTGAATCAATTCTCCGCCTTCGGGTGCAACTACTCTTGCTCCAATCATTTTATCGGTTTCGGTATTGCGAATCAGTTTAATAAATCCCCTGGTGTCGTTTGCTGCAATGGCTCTCGGCACGTCTTTAAGCTCTAATTTTGAAACTTCAAACGGAATGCCTTTGGCTTCTGCTTGTACTTCATCTACGCCTGCGCCTGCAATTTGAGGGTTAGTAAATACCACCCAAGGTAATGAAGAATAATCTGCCTTATTGTCCGTTCCTGAGAAAGCATTTTCAACGGCAATTTTACCTTCAAATGCAGCTGTGTAGACAAAGGCAGGGGTGTTAGTTACGTCACCTGCTGCGTAAATGTTGGATAGATTGGTTTCCATTTTTTCATTCACCGCAATGTGACCACTTTGAGTGAGTTTCAATCCAATGTTTTCTAATCCCAATTGGCTTGTATTGGCTTTCGCTCCTGTGGCAATGACTACTTTTCCTTTCTCTAGGATTTTATTAATTGAACCATCTGGACACTTGCAATGGATTATAGTATCTGTTCCGTTTTTTTCAAATTTTACAGCTCTGAAATTTGGTAAGATTTCAATGCCTTCTTTTCGCATTTGTGTTTCCAATGCTTCGCTGATGTCGGGTGTTTGTGTTCGCAATACACGATCTGTAAATTCAATGATGCGGACTTTCACACCCAGGCGGTTGTAAGCCATGGCGATTTCCAAACCTATGTATCCGGCTCCCATAATAGTCAGGCTCTCCGGTTTGTCTTCTAAATCAAAAAGCGAAACATTGGTCAGGTAGTCAATTTTGTCCAATCCTTCAATATTGGGAATGTTAGTAGAAGCTCCGGTTGCAATTAAAAATTTGATGGCTTTGTACTCCTTTCCATCCACTTCAATAGTTTTATTGTCTTTGAACTTTGCCCAACCTTTTAGTAAGGTTAGGTTCTGAAAGTCGCTCACTACGTCCATATATTTTTTCTCTTGAAGTGTGGCTACCAATTTTTTCTTGTCTTTGATGATTTGAGCGAAATCAATGTCAACGCCTTTTGGTTTGATACCATCAAAATTGGAATGGGTAGCGTGATAAGCCGTCTCGGCTGCACGAATTAGATTTTTGGAAGGTACACAACCAACGTTCACGCAAGTACCGCCAAAGTCTAATCCGCCATTTACCATAAGGGTAGTTAAACCCAAACTCTCTGCCTTTATGGCTGCCGAGAATGCAGCCGAACCACCACCGATAATGATTAAATCAAATTGATTATTTGCACTATTCCCATTTTCAGGGAGTTCACCTTTTACCCTATAATTTTTTGTTCCGTTGATGGTGCTGATGATCTCTTCTTTGCTGGTTTTAGCAGGGTCAAAAGAACATTCACATGTGGCTTTCGGATAGCTCACATTGGCTTCTTTTACCCCCTCGTTTTTCGAAAGAAGTTTTTCAATGCCAGAGGCACAATGGTCACAGGTCATGCCTGTGATGTGGAGTTTTATAGTTTCTTGTCTCATTAGGATTTCTTTTTTGGAGCTTCTTTCATAATCTCAGCTTTATAACCTGTCTTTTCAATCACTTCAATGATTGCATCAGGGGTTGTCTTTTTAGGGTTGTAGGTGATAGTTGCCAAATCCCCTGGGTATTCCACCTTGTGTTCAATAATGCCGTCCACTTCTTTTAGCGCATTGGAAATATGGTTGGAACAACCTGCACAAGTCATTCCCGTGATTTTCAGTTTTAGGGTTTTGCCTTCTTGTTGGGTTGTAGTTGTTTCTTGTACTTCATTGTCAGTCGGTTTGCAACATTGCGCATTAACATGAGTAATTACAATCAGAAACAATGCACTCAGTACAATCAAATTCTTTTTCATTGTGTAATTATTTAATTAAGTTCTTAAATACAGGAGGCAAAAAAAATCTATTTCTTTCCTACCACTTTATAGCCTGTACCGTTGATGGCTTCTTCAATCTTTACCAAACTTACCTTAGATTGGTCAAATTCTACCTTGGCTATTGATTCTTCATAGCTTGCATCTACTTTAACAATGCCCGGTAATTTGTTGACGTCATTTTCTACGTGCGAAGCACAGCCATTGCAAGTCATTCCTTTTACCTCAAAAGTTACCGTTTGTATGTCCGAAGCATTTACGATTATGACTTCCTTATTGTCGTTTGAAGGATAGAAAATGTGCGCATAGTTTGGAAAAGCAAGCATTGAGATTGCAAACACAGTTACAATACCTAATAATCCTTTCGATTGCCAAAATGAAGGTTTTTCATCTTCTTCGCAAGCACATTCAATTTCTTCGGCTGTTCTTGGTTTGAGTTTCTGATACCAGGCAATACCCAATACCAAAACAGTAATTCCGATGAGAAAAGGTCTTGCTGGTTCCATCCACGAAAATGTAGATGCCACTCCTGATGCTCCTGAAATAAGTGCTAACACTGGGGTAATGCAGCAAAGTGAAGCTGCAACTGCCGAAAGCACTCCCGCTCCGACAAGTTTGTTCGATTTTTTGTTCATACCGTTTCCTTTTCTGAGTTGTTCATGATGTGTTTAAAGAATGGTCTAAGTATAGTCAGTTGCTCTTGTTTCAAAGAGTAGAAAATGGTTTGTCCTTCTCTTCTTCCTTCAATGACGTTTCCATCTCTTAGTTTTCTAAGGTGTTGTGAAACAGCGGGAATGCTCATCCCTAAAATATCCGAAAGGTCACAGGGACAGAGTTCGTTTTCTTCTTCCAAGAGAAATAAGATTTTCAACCTTACTTCGTTTCCTGCTAATGCTAAAAGTCCACTCAGTTGTGTGAATGCCTTTTCGTTGGTTTGAAGAATTTCTCTACAATTGTCTATTTGAACCTTGTCGGCAAACACTCTTATACACGATTGATTATTTTCCATAATATCTCCCTTTTGGTTTAAGTAACGCAATAAATATAAATAGTTTTATTATTTAAGCAAATACTTAATAATCAATTGGAGTGGGGTTGATTTATGCGGTTGGTGGGTAAAAGCATGTAAACCCAGGCGAAGCCATTTATGCGAGCCTCCTACAAATTGAGCAAGGTTGGTGACTGCAAGAGCCCGAAGAATGATGGAGGCAGGCCGCTACTTTTTACGGCATAGCAGGTGTGATTTTTCTTTTGTATTATGGTCAGGAAAGCCAGGGATAGCGGTAAGATGGCAGAGTTTTTTTGTGCTAAGAGTTTAAGAAAGCCTCTTATTTCCAAAGTTCCTTTTGAAATAGCTTTTGAACTGGTCTTTGAAAGGATTTTTCTAATTAGTTCATTTTAGTTATTTCAACTACTATTTGAAACTTAAAGAGTTAAAGAAAACCATGGAAAAAGGAATCAAGTGAGCTTCAATCAACCATTTGCAAAAAACGACGAAGTTGACCCCCTGCTGACGATTTAAGTTGACCCCGGCTTGGTGATGCAAATTGACCCCCTCGGTCGGTGATTTTTTTAAGATGGAATGGTAGGCTTTTAGGAGCTGTTGGAATGGTGTACAACAACACACTTCTAATGGCCAATCGCCCCATAACTATGAACAAGATCAGACAGATTTTACGTGGCCATTTTGAAGTTCATGGTAGCAAGCAGCTCAGCAAGCTGACGGGAGTTTCCCGCAACACCATCAAGTCCTACCTGAGAAGGTTTCAGGAAACCGGGATGCTTTTCGACGAGGTAAACGAACTCTCCGATGAGGGGCTGGCCCAACTGATCCTGGGTCCTCCTTCTCCACTACATCAAAGTGACAAGCTGGAAGTACTGCTTCCCCTTTTGCCGGGAATAGTCAAACAGCTGCGCAAAAAAGGCATGACACGCCAGCGTCTCTGGGAAGATAATTTTGAAATAGCCTAAAACGTTAGACACTATTTGAAGGCAATTTTATTTTCTTAAATTTAGATACTCGAAATCAAGTTCATTCAAATAGCAGTTGTGTAGGCACAATTCAGAAAAAATATTCTGTGGCAAAATCAGGCAAAGACAAAAGATTAAAAAACTCGTTGCGTAAATCGTGTAGTAGGTAAAAATTTATTTTCAAAGCTACTGAATACCAACACTTTACAAGCAATGTTCGAATCTCGCCAGCTCCACCTGACGGCACAAATCCAATTTTGAAGGATTTGTGCCTTTCTTTTTTTAAGTCAATTCGCTATTAATCAGATAGATAAACTTTACAAATATGTTGATTTAGGGAGTTCAAACTTTTTCATCCTGAAAAGTTATTTATTTTGAAAAAGTCGAACTCAGTAAAACCTTCCCTCATTTTCACCTAACTATCGAAGCTTACATACCAACATTAATCCCCTGTTTATCATTACTTTAAAGTCTTTTTTGAGGCTTCAATTTTAATTTGAAATTGAAGCTGGAAATAGTAATACCTACTAAGGAAAACAAGTTATATTTTCACTTACCAGATCAATATCTCATCTTTTTCAAACTTGCTCTTCACATTGGATTTGAACAGGTTTAGTGTCACCGTGAACTCATGGGTACTTCCTGGCAGCAGGTAGCTACTGCCCATAGGAAACTCATACAGGTAGCCGATCCGCAACTTCGGGGTTAAAACACCAGCCTGCACGTTGCTCGCATAGTCTATCCGGTGACCTCCGCCTATCCATACCTTATCCATCAGCAAAGCTTTGAAATTCATCTCAAATACATTGGGAAGATCCTTGCGGCTTCGAAAGAAGGCATTCGTGATAATTGCCAGATTTGGCGTCACGGTCTCACGGAATCCTACCTGAACAAATTGCTCCGCCGGGTAGCCATCCATGAAGTTGTCCCCACTGCTCGCTTTGCCCCCATTAATCCTATGGATTGCATAGGAAAAATAGTACTTACGATGGGTCAGTGCCATTCCTATATTGGCGTCCAGAAACTGCATGTTGGAAAAAGAACCAAAATATTTTCCCATAGTAGGGTCGTTTTGTTCTTCGGTAGTCATCGCATTACCATCCAGTCGGATCGTTTGATAGTTGACCCCCACACCCAATCTGAGGTTGTGATTCTCTGTCAGTCGTACCCTGCTCGCATAGCTGATCATCAGCTCGTTGTCTCGAAATGCACCGTAGGTATCGTGAAGCAGGTTGACCGAAATGGCATTTTTCCCCATCAATGCCGGGTCCACTTCTCCCGCAAGCTCCCCAAAGTCCAGCTCTGCACTGAAGAAAAAGGTCTGCGGTGCGCCTTCAAATCCCGACCATTGATTTCTCACAAATCCTCGTACAGTAGAGCCTTCATACCCGGTCAAGCCGGGATTGAAGTAACTCTGGAAGTGCGAAAACTGGGAAATGTTCTTGCGCGACTGGGCAACCGAAAATACGTGCATCAACAGAAAGCAGAAAGTAAGCGGTAGATATTTTGAACGTGTCATTTCGTTTCGGATTTAAAATTAGAATTGAATTCCCTAGTACTTTAATCTTTCAGGATAGTGAGGATACCTCTGCGGATAATACCCGTCTCGATGACTTCGACCACCCAGAAGTAGGTTCCAACCGGCATTTCTTTGCCTTTGTAGGTTCCGTCCCATCGGACATCTGCATCTTCGGTGTAAAACATGCGCTCTGAGTTGCGGTCAAAGACTTGGACTCTCACACCGATGTAGTAGCGAAGGTCAGGTACACCCCAGGTGTCATTGATCCCGTCGCCGTTTGGCGTGAAACTGTTGAATATCTCAAGCTCCATGATGTCGGTTCGCCCTCGGTTGATCGTGAACTGTTTCTCAATCACATTCCCATCGCGGTCAGCTACCTGTATCACTACCGTAAACTCGGTCTTGCCAGACACCTCGTCTGCACTGCTCCAGAACAGAATTCCACTTTTCACTTCAAAATGCTCATTATCCCCCGCACCAGGCAATAGCGTAATGCTATGCACGTTGTCAATCGGGTCAATCACCGTGAAACTGCCGATCTCCTGGAAGTAATTAGCCGGATCAGGATCAAAATCATTATTGCTCAAAATCACATCCTGAGGTGCAGGCTTCGCCAATACATTCACCTCTACCGTGGCCATCAATTCAGCTGGATTTAGAATGCCACTAGGTAGGGTGAGTTTTCCGGTCAGGAAGTAGGCTCCACGCTTAAAGATATTAAGCGGAGTCTGATCCCATGTAACCGGCAACTGTACCACTTGTCCGTCAGCTGTCACCACACTCAAATTTATTGGCAATGAAGGGCTAACAGACCAAGGCGTGGTAATCAATTCATGGTCAGAAATCGTAATCAATTCAGCTGGGATGATCTCAAACTGAGCAGAGAAATACTCAACCTCGTAATTGTTACTTGGAATCAATGTGCCTAGAACTATTTTGTAAGAGCCGACCAGTTCTCCTGCTTCCCGAGATAGTTTGCCAGTCAGCGAGGTAATGTTATCAGTCCCCTTAAATCCTGTGGCAATAAATGTCAATTCAGGATCGCTTGAACCAAAGATTTTACTATGTGCATTGGCCTGAATTTTCAGCGTTGCCTTGGTTACCGTCAGCGTTCCATTCACCATCGTAATCGTGTAATTCTGATCCATTCCACCAGTCAGCGTGATTGGGTAAGTCCCCACGTTCGAACTTGCAGTTGCAGTCGTGCTGATGCTTGGTTCGTTCGTCACTTTTGTATCGCCATTGACTAGGCCGTCATAACTGAAGGTAAGCGTTGGATTTACTTCACCGTAAGTCTTGGACTTGTTGTCTGCGGTGATTGTTACTTCCTTCTTACCAATAGTCAGCGTTCCATTCACCAGCGTAATCGTGTAGTTCTGATCCGTTCCACCAGTCAACGT
>NZ_QLLK01000008.1:276827-278108 GCF_003259505.1 Algoriphagus yeomjeoni
TCGTTATTGGCAGTGATCGTCAACGCTTTCTTGCCTACTGTGAGCGTTCTTTCCACCTCCATAGCCGCAAAATTTGATTCATCACCTTCTTGGGTAGCAGTAATCGTGGTACTTCCAGCCTTCAGGATCGTAGCCTGATTTCCTGTAATATTAACCACTGTTGGATCAGCGGCGGTATAGGTTACCGTTAATCCCCTATCAGTTTCAGCATTGCCCAAAGTGAAGGTTGGATCTCCATAAGTTTTGGCACCAATCTCAGGGAAAGTAATCATCTGGGAATTCTTGGTGATTGTCGTAAAAGACCAAGTGTAGGAATAGCCACTAAATCCAGCAAATGAATTCCCCACGGCATCAGAAACAAATCCTGCTGGAATCTCCATAATCACCTGCGTATTCAGCGGTAGATTCTCAGTGATTTCCAGAGAAAGTGTAAGTTTATCTTCGGACAGCACAAACAGTGATTTCACTGCTGAATCACTTAAGTCAAACTCTATAATGGATTCAATAGTGCAGGCGTCTTCACCAACTTTACCAAGCTTAAATATCCCTGCATTTCCAAGAGTCACTTCTTGATCAAAAGTGATGGTCAGCGTAGGCTGAAGAGCAACTTCAATAGCACTATTTAATGGACTGAATACAGAAACTGAAGGGGCTATATTATCCACCGTGGCGTTGCTTGTATCTGCTGTAGTGGTTGCATTCCCAGCACTGTCGTTCGCTGTGACGCTAATATTTCTATTGCTGGCATCTATTGCTCCTGCAGTAATGGTGTAAGTGGCTGTCCAGATTCCTGAACTATTTGTGGCAGCAACTGCGGATTCTCCTCCAAATTGAGAGAAGTTTATTGTGACAGAACTGATGACATCACTATTATTATCCCCATCAGCGGTATTGTTCCAAGTAGCAGTGACTGTGTCGCCAATTTTGAAAGCTCCACCTGTTCCTGATGCTCCTGAAATACTGATTTCGGGATCGGTTACTGTAGGTGCGACATTATCTATCGCGTAGTTGTTGGAATTTGTAGTGCCTGAACCTGTATTTCCTGCCTGGTCAGCGACTCCAGTATTATCCAAAGTAATCAAATTGGTCGCGTCGGTGATACCAGCGCTTGGAGTTAAGGTTGCTGTCCAGGTAATCCCGCCATCCGATGAACTCAAGCCGGAAAGACTACCGTTGGCTACCGTTAAATCAGCACTTGAAAATCCTGTAACCGCTTCTGAGAAAGTAATCGTCACCTGGCTCGTTTCACCAGCTGTCAATTGGGTATCGGCAACCACTATA
>NZ_QLLK01000009.1 GCF_003259505.1 Algoriphagus yeomjeoni
ACAGGATAGACTTCATTAAATGGTATGTGTTTTTGTCCAATAAAAAATGAGTTTTCAAAGCCATAGAGCATATCAAAAAAAGTAAGGTCTGGCAAAAAATTACCAGACCTCTTTTTTCGTTTATGCGCTGACTTTATTGCTGACAAGTTGGTCTCCACCAGAGCCTGTTTCCTCTTCAAATCAACACTGGATATTAAGAAATTATCTCATTAAAGTCACCAACTATTTTTCAGTACATTACCATAAAAAATTGCTTTTATATGTAAGCAGTCTGAAGACTGCATTGATTTAAGCACAAGTCATGAGACTTGCGCCAATTACTTTTATCGCCGACGTTCGTGTCACACGAACGTCTTTTATTTTACACTACATTCTCCTCAAAAAGCCTCTCCAGCATTTTCTCCAAATCATCCGCATGTCCGGCGTGCGGCCTTGAAGTTTGGATAATGGAACTTCTCACAGCAGTTAGCCATCTGAATCTGGAGGCTAGATCCATAGCTGCGATATTACCACCAGTTGTAGATCCTTGGCATATTTTTTCAAAAGAAGCCAAGTTAAGTGCTATCATTTCTACATCAGCTTGCGGATCTAGCATCAATAATTTTTGAGTGTTTAAATGAATCTTGCAGCCTAGAAAATTTCTTTTCCAATGACAGATCACTACACCAACATTGATGAATTCTTCTCTTTCCACCCGCGGTACTACGCGAATGATGGCGTATTCATATAAGTGCTGTTCTTGCATCTTGAGCTTCTTTTATGAATTGATCAGAATAAGAAAGGCGAAGATTTAGAAAGTCTTGGTAAACTTTTCTCACTTCATTGGGATCTTCAGAATCGCCCCCAGCAAGTAGCCATTCTTCTGGAATGGTATTAATAATTGTGCTGATTTTCTTAGGTGTCAAAAGCTTTTTGAAGGCTTCATTTACAGCATCTAGTTCAGAAGCTACAGGCAGCAACACGTGATTTTTTATAATGGGAAAAGTGCCTTCAGCATTTTTTTTCCAATTGATCCATGCATGTTGAAACAGAAACGAAGCGCCGTGGTCGATCAGCCACAGCTCACGATTCCAGAGTAGCATATTTGTATTTCTAAAAGTCCGATCCACGTTGGTGATCAGCATATCCAGCCATACAATTTGGGATGCTAAATAGGAATCGGTATTCATTGCTATTGGATCGTAATTGATTGCACTGGATAGAAAATGCAAGGCTAAGTTCAGCCCTTGACTACCTTTGAGCAGATCCTGGATTTCTTCGTCTCCCTCAGATCTACCAAAAGCCGGATCCAAATTGGCGAAGACCAATTCAGGAACTTTCAGTCCTAAAGCTCTCGCAATTTCTCCACCTAATAGTTCAGCGATAAGTGCTTTCTCCCGCTGGCCAGCTCCACGGAATTTCAATACATATTTGAAACCGTCATCTGCATCGGCAAGTGCAGGAAGAGATCCTCCTTCCCGAAGGGGTAGAATATAACGGGTCACGTTTACCTTGCGAAGGTTAAGTTTAGTATCCATTTGATGCTTTTCGGTAAAGCTTGAAAGTCCAAAGTTAAAGAATCAGTTCTAAATCAATTCTTCCACATGCTTCTGGATGTTTGCAGATAATTTACCCATGGGTAAGTCATTAGCATCAGTTCCAAAAGGCTCTTCAATCTCTTCGGCCACCAGTTCCAAACTCGCCAGCACATAAAATATGAATGTGACTATGGGAGCTGCATAATATCCCAAAGAAAATACATAACCCAATGGCAATGTGATGACATAAGCTAGGATGAATTTCTTGATAAAAGAGCTATAAGAATAGGGGATTGGTGTATTCTTGATTCGTTCGCATGCTCCACAGATATCAGTGAAAGACATTAATTCTTGATTCAATACTATCAATTGATCACCGGTGATTTTCTTTGCTTTGTAAAGATCATTCACCTTAGCAAACATCAATTTGGCAACTTGATTTGGCACATGTTTTTCTGGGTCAATCTCCGGTTTTATTTCCTCATCTTCCTTGTCATCCAGCATGTAAAGTGTCACTTTGGATTGCAAATGTTCCTTTAGTGCAAAAGCATAAATGGGGATTGTCCTTCTGAAAAATTTTCTGGATTCTTCATCAGAGTTGTCTAGCATTCCAGCGAGTTTAAGTGCTAGATTTCTGCTGTTGTTTACCAGTTGTCCCCATAGTTTCCTGCCTTCCCACCATCTGTCATAGGCGGTATTCGTTCGGAATACCAACAACATGGAAATCACAAAGCTTAATAAGCTATGCATGATTGGTATGTTTTGCACCCAACTATCTTCTCCAATCTTCAGGAAGTCCATTTCTAACCAAGCAATTCCTAATGAATAAAGGAAAATGATGACCATAAATGGACCTAACTTGACTAAAGTGTCAGATTTCTGAATCAAGAAGATCACCTGAAACCATTCTTTGGGGTTGTATCCTTTCATACTATTTTGAAAAGGGTTTTGGGGTGGATGAAGAAAAATAAGGATTTAACAGCTAGTATCACAGGAGGTGATTTTTTACTTAGCTGCAATTAAATGCTGATGAATTTTTAACGCTTGAGGAATCAAAAGTTTGTTGTCGGTATTCTTAATTATAAAATCAGCTAATTTATTTTTTTGCTCGTCGGGAAGTTGCTGATTGATGATCTGATTTACCTGCTCTTCGGAGCGATGGGGATCTCTCATTAGCGTTCTTGCGATTCTGATTTTCAGTGGTGAGCTTACATTAATCACATAATCAAGCGCTTTTTCACCTCCAGTTTCGAAGATTAAAGCAGCTTCTTTTAACACATAAGGGGAATTTTGCTGTGATGCCCAGGTCAAAAAATCCTTTCCAACTGCTGGATGAACTAGGGAGTTGATTGTTTTGACTTTATCTGGATTTGAAAAGACTTCATTTGCCAGGAAACTCCTGTTTAAGCTGCTGTCAGAAAGGTAAGATTCCGATCCAAAGGCATTTTTAATTTGATTCTTTAGTTCTTCGTCATTTCCCATTAGCCACTTTGCGCGATCATCAGCTGAATAAACGGGAATTCCAAGTATAGAAAAAATCTTGGCTACGGTTGTTTTTCCTGAGCCAATTCCGCCAGTTATACCCACTAAGATGGGAGAGGTATTACTCATATTTGAGCTTTAAGATTGCAGGTTGAGCTACAACTTGTTCTAGGTAGTCAGGCATTGGTTTTACCTGAACGGTGATCGTGCTGTCCGTTTTGTTCCTTTTGTAATAATCCAAAATTGCTTCGAATTCAAGGTCCTTTAATTCGGCTGACTTTCGCTCATCTACCAAATAAGAAATCATAATTACCACATCTTCATTCTGTAGAGTGACTGATTTCGGGAAGTTTATTTTTTTGATTTTGAGGCGTTTATTTCCTTCTAAAAATTCGACAACATCAAATTTAACTTGGACTTTATCTACCTCAAGTGTCACATGATTACCGAGGTTTTCAGGTAGCGTTAGTGTTATTTCTTTATCAACTGATTTGTTAATACGCTTTTCCTCTAAAGCAATTGGAATGGTTTTTACACTATCCACTACTGAGCTAGGCCCTTTGACTGTTATAACGCTTGGACTAAACGTAACAGGCCCAATGACTCTAAAATTCTTACCCAACGAGAAGCTTGTAGAATCCAGGACAGGGGTGGCTTTGACAGTTTTAATTTTGTCAATTTTGAATTTCAAAGAATCTTTAAGAACAGAATTAAGCTGTGTTGGGGAAAGGAATTCGCCTAAGGATCTTTTAAGGTCAGCTGTAAGGATGTAATTTTTTGATGCTGGATTTGTAAGCTCAACAGGGTAAGAGTCACTATTGAAATTGAAGTATTTCCTGAGCAAATCCCATCCATTTCCTGAGATTTCAATTTCCAAAGTAGTTGGAAGACCAGCGACAGCCACATACTGATCTTGGTCATAAACTAGCTCAATGGGAAAATCGACAACAGTATTATAATCGTCCTTATTGAGGGCGTTTAAAATCCAAAAAGTGGTAGCTGCTGCGATGCAGAGGACTACCACTTTCAGATTAGAGAGTTTTTTTGGAGAAATCCTTTTAGTGGATTTTTTAGTTTCCGGCAAAATTCAATTTATTTTTTTGTCTCTGTCTTTTTCGAGAAATCTAATGATATAGCAGATTTTTCCACTTTGACTTTTAGTCCTCTGTCAAGCTCAAGCATTACAGCATCGCCTTCAACTGAGCTTACTTTACCATGTAGTCCGCCGATAGTTACTACCTCGTCGCCCTTTTTGATTTCTTCAATGAATTTTTTGCTTTCCTTTTGCTTTTTTTGCTGAGGTCTGATCATAAAGAAATACATGATCAGAATAATAGAACCGAAAAGGAAAACTTGTCCTAAAATTCCGCTGCCACCTGCGACAGCTTGGGCTAGTACTGTAGAAATCATAATTATCGTTTAACTGGGCCTACTGGAGTAGCTGCGCCTGCAATTTTTGGAGTAACTGTACCTTTCAATCTTAATCTGGTAACAGCTGGGTTAGTGTTTGCTTGAATACTTACTGTAGGGGCTTGTGCACCTGATTTGGCGGATGAGTTGAATACAACTTTCACAAATCCTTCATCTCCTGGCTTTACAGGTGCTTTAGACCAATCAGGACTAGTGCATCCGCAAGAAGCAGTAATGTTGGAGATTACTAATGGAGCCTGTCCATTATTTGTAAATTTGAATATGTGCTCTACTACCTTACCTTCATTGATGACTCCAAAGTCGTACTCCTCTTCTGGGAAGGAGAAAGAACCTAAAGTAGAAGGATCAGCAGCCTGTGTTGCTTGCGCATTAACAGGTGTTGCTACAGGACTATTAGTTTCTAATTGGGCAATTTTTTGTTCAAGTGCAGCGATTTTCTCATCCTGATCACTTTTTTGGTTACAAGAAGTTCCCAAAGCAAGCATGACGGAAAATACCGCCATATTAATTACGTTGATTTTCATACCTATTTATATTTTTTTAAGTGGTCATATGGAATCTCGCTGATCGATTTTCAATCCTCAGTGGGAGTGATAATTTAGGCTCGATTTCATATCTGTTAATTGTTTCCTTGGTTGATTTGATCTATTAATTTGTTTACATCACTGAGAAGGTTCTCAGCTTTGTTTTTTGCTTCTGTTATTACTCTTTTTCCTTCGGTTTTTGCTTCGTTAAGGTGCATTTCCTTTCCGTCTACCAAATCATCGATTAATTCTTCTAGTTCCTTCTTGTATTTTGAAAGTTTGAAAGAAAGTCGATCACGGGTATTTGTCCCTGCATCTGGTGCAAAAAGTACTCCAACTGCTGCGCCTACGCCTGCGCCTATTAGGAATGCGATGAGTGAATTACTGCTCTTGCTCATAGTTAAGTTATTTATTGTCTAAAAGTCCTCTTCCGCTCTTACGGATTTCTCCGCTTTCGGTTAACTCTTTTGCCATTACATCTAGCAATCCATTCACAAATTGCTTGCTTTTTGGTGTGCTGTATGTTTTTGAGATGTCGATATACTCGTTTATACTTACTTTGACGGGAATACTCGGGAAGTTTTTCATTTCCGCTATTGCCATCGAGATAATCACTTTATCAGTAAATGCAAGTCTGTCAATATCCCAGTTTTTGGTTTTTTGAGTAATAAGGGCCTTACTGTTTACATCATTTTCAATGGTGAAGTTAAAGATATTTTGAAAAAACTCCTTATCCTCGTCCCAGTTCATAGCGATCTCAGGCATTTGGCTTTCATTTTCCTCGTTTAGATTAGCCGCATTTTTCAATACCTTGGAAGCTAGGCTCCTAACTACCGATTTATCTTCTGTCCAGTTTAAATCCTTTTCAGAGAAGAAATTCAAGATCACTTCATTTTTGAACAGAACTTTCTTTAAGAGATCATCAGCCAGCTCAAAATCTTGGGTTACAGTTGGACTTTCCAATTGAAGATACTCCTGATAGAATTCAGAAGGCTTAATATAATCTCTAAACCATTCTCTGATTTCCAGTTCTATATCATTCAGGTTAACATTGTTTCTCGCAATCGCTGCTCTGTATGAATCAGATTCACGAAGGGAAGCAAGAACTGTGTTGTTGGGGAAATTGAGTTCGTTCCCAAATCCAACTGGATTGTTGGAAGCGAATTTTTTCTTCTTTTCAATTTCTTTTTCTACGTGCTTTGCAAACGCCTGTAAAAGCTCAATCGCAAGCAAATATAGCTGTGGAATTCGTTCGGCAGATACCACCATGTTTTTTAACAAAAACTGGTGATCTTTTTCGTTTGCCTCATGATACTTTTTCAAAGCATCTAAAACAACCTGTTTTACTTTTCTATTTGCCTCGCTTGATTTTAGCAGATCTTTTGACGTGAGATTCTGCTCAAAAAGCTTGATAGCCTCCTCAGCTTCTTTGTTGAGTGCAGTTTTATCTTGCACTTCCATACTGTTCAGATCCGGCATGAATGAGGCGCGGATGAAATCTTTTGACAAGTTTAGGTTAGAACCTTTGCACTGTTCGTATGCATATAAGTTTTGAAAAGCCTTTACTCTGAGTATTCTTCTGTTTAGCATGTCTTCGAAATGAGTTGCAAATATAGGTAATTTGAGGTGGCTATCATGTAGGTAGATGAGACAAAAAAACCACCGAAAGCCATTTCCGGTGGTTTTGATGAGGATGTATGTGGTCTTAGAAAGAAAGCTTTACTCTTCCGATAGCTTCAATTCTAGCTTTAGCTGTCTCGATAGCTGCTTGTTGAGCTGGTATGTTTTCTTTTTCTGATTTATCTAAAATACTCAAGCAAGTATCGAATATTTTTTCAGTTTGCTTGTAAACTGTATCTCTATTGTATCCGCCGAAGTACTCAGCGCCTACATTGATGACACCACCAGCGTTGATTAGAAAGTCAGGTGCGTATACAATTCCTTTTTTCACTAAAATTTTGCCATGCTTGGCTTCGTCTTTTAATTGATTGTTTGCACCACCTGCAATTACAGCACATTTCAAGCGGTCAACCGTCTCATCATTGACAGTGGCTCCTAGGGCACAAGGCGAATAAATATCCATTTCCAAATCATAGATCACATTTGGATCAACTACTTGAGCGCCTGTTTTTTTGGCAACTGCCTGTAGCTTGTCTTCAAAAATATCCGTTACCAACACATTGGCTCCTTCTTTTACTAAATAGTCAATCAAATACTTGCCTACTTGCCCTACACCTTGGACACCAATTCTTTTTCCTGCCAAGGATTCAGATCCAAAAGCTTTTTTCGCTGCTGCTTTCATGCCCATGTAAACACCATAAGCCGTAACTGGAGAAGGATCTCCACCACCGCCTTTGATCTCAGGAAGACCAGTGACATGGCGAGTTTCCAGGCCGATGAATTCCATATCCGAGGTGTTCATGTTTACGTCTTCTGCGGTTACGTATCTGCCACCTAAGCTCTGAACAAATCTCCCGAAGCGTCTTAGGTAAGCTTCATTTTTCAATTTTGGATCACCCAAAATCACAGCTTTTCCACCGCCAAGATTCAATCCAGCCAGCGCATTTTTGAATGTCATTCCTCTGGATAAACGAAGGACATCTGTAATCGCTTCCTCTTCAGAAGCATAAGGCCACATACGGGTTCCGCCCAAAGCAGGGCCCAGCGTGGTGTTGTGAATTCCTATCAATGCTTTAAGGCCTGTAGCTTCATCGTGGCAGATCACAAGTTGTTCGTGATCCATCGTGGTGATTTGGCCAAAGATTGAACCTTCACGTACTGTTTCGGTAGCTTTAATCTCTAACATGTGAACTTAGCTTTTTAGAATGTGTTATATTTGGGTACTCCTTGCGAAATTGACCGATACAAAATTAAATACTTTTATTGGCCTTCAAAGGATTAATATACCCAGTCTTCCTAATCTATTTCTTTCATTTTAAAATTTTTATTTGGTGAAACCACTTTGGCGACTCAATAAGTATTTGTACAAATACAAGGGCTTAATCCTTTTGGGGATAGTTTTTACGGTGATTTCAAACATTTTCGTAATTATCCCCGCACAATTAGTAAGACTTGCAATAGATTATGTTGTTGAAAGTTTTTCAATTTATCAGCCTTTAGAGCAGGGTGGTATGGGTAATCAGGCTCAAGATATTTTTCTAAAATTCGTGTTTGTGTTTGGAATATTGATCTTAGTAATGGCTTTACTGAGAGGGATCTTCTTATTTTTTATTCGTCAGACGCTCATCATCATGTCCCGGAAGGTAGAGTATGACATGAAAAATGAAATCTACGATCACTACCAAAAACTACCTCTTAGCTTCTATAGAAAAAATAGCACCGGAGATTTGATGGCAAGAATCACGGAGGATGTGAGCCGCGTGCGAATGTATCTTGGACCAGCAATCATGTATGGATTGAACTTGCTGATTCTTTTCCCTTTGGTGATATCGTATATGATCACGGTCAATCCAATGTTGACACTTTACGCACTATTGCCGCTACCAGTACTTTCGCTAAGTATATATTATGTGAATAACATGATCAATGAGCGTTCTGAGAAGATTCAGCGAAGTTTGAGTGGGTTAAGCACGTTTGTTCAAGAAGCATTCTCCGGGATTAGGGTGCTAAAGGCTTTCGTCAGAGAGAGTGATAGTGTAAATGATTTTGCAACAGCAAGTGAAGATTATAAGGTGAAGTCTATTAGGCTGACACGAGTCAATGCGCTATTCTTCCCGATCATTATGGCTCTTGTTGGTGTTTCTACAATTATCACTGTTTATGTAGGTGGTTTGCAGGTAATCAGCGGAGAGATAGGTTACGGGGTTATTGCAGAATTTATTTTGTATGTAAACATGCTGACATGGCCAGTTACCTCTTTAGGCTGGGTGACGAGTATTGTTCAGCGTGCAGCTGCATCCCAAACCCGTATCAATGAGTTTCTTGATGAAAAGAATGATATTCTTAATACTAACGACATTAAGGCAACAATTACAGGGACAGTAGAAATGGATAATGTTTCTTTCATCTATCCGGATTCTGGGATCCAAGCACTAAAAAATGTAAGCTTTAAAATCAAAGAAGGACAAACGCTTGGGATTATTGGCACAACAGGCTCAGGGAAATCTACTATAGCCAACTTGTTAATGCGAATGTATGATCCTAACTCAGGTGTGATCAAAGTGGATGGAAAGCCAATTGATTCGCTTTCTGTTTCAGATTTAAGGAGGCAAATTGGTTATGTGCCTCAGGATGTATTTTTGTTCTCAGACAGCATAGGAAATAACATTGCTTTTGGAATCGAGGAGTCAGACCCAAGGATTATAGAGCAAGCAGCGAAGGATGCGGATGTCTATCAGAATATCATTGAATTTCCGAAAGGCTTTGAGACTATGCTAGGCGAACGAGGAATTACCCTTTCAGGTGGGCAGAAACAGCGAGTTTCTATTGCTAGAGCTATTGCCAAGGAGCCAAAGATCCTCATTCTGGATGATTGCCTGTCTGCAGTGGATACTAAGACTGAGAATGTGATATTGACAGCTCTAAAAAATATCATGCAAAATCGCACATCGATTATTATTTCCCATCGCGTGTCATCAGCTAAGCTGGCAGATCAGATTATCGTTTTGGATGATGGCAGAGTAATCGAACAAGGGAATCACAAGACGTTGATGGCCCAAAAGGGAGTTTATGCTGAGCTTTACGAAAAACAGACTCAGGCAGGAGAATCCGTTGATAATTAATGATTTCTATCTATATTATAACTCAGAAAAGTGGCATTTTGAAAAAAGTAATTAACTTGAAGAGTATCAGTTCATCTTAAAATTTTTAGTTATGACGGAGAAGAAATCAACCACCCAAGACCTAGAAAAAGTCCTCAAGGAGATTGGCGATAAAATTGAAGAATTAGTAAAAAAAGGAGCTGATGCTGGTTCAGATGCAAAGGAAGAAATAGACAAGAAAATTAAGGATTTGAAAGAGAATAAAACGTCTCTTGAAGCTGAATTTAAAAAAGGGAAAGAGATTTTAGAACGAGAATTTAAAGAGCGTTCTGACGATTTCAAGCCTAAATTGGAAGAATCTAAAGGATTTTTGAAGGAAGGCCTTAAGCAAATAGGATTAGCTTTCAAAGCTCTTTTTGGTAAGAAGAAAAGTTAAGATCTCAAGATATCAAAAAAGGCCCGAGAGCAAATTCTCGGGCCTTTTTCGTCATTTTGCTGCTAGTGCATTGCATCGATCGTAAGCTGGGTCAAGATCTATGAAAATATCTTCCTTGGCTGTAACAAACCATTTGCTGAGCAAATCATCTTCTTTTTTGCGTAGCGCTGCTGCTTTTAGTTTTTCGTAGTCATCGTTCATATTAGCTCTATGAGCAGGATACTTTGCTTTGTAATAGATAATACGAACTTTTTTACCTTCTCTTGGGTCGTCAAACTGCATCGGTGGAGTAATATCACCTACCTCCATGGAATCTATCATAAAATATAGACTTGGGTCTTCAAGCGTTCTTAAAGAAAGACGATTGGAACTATTGGATGGATCGGTGAAGAAACCGCCATTATCTGATGTGCTTCTGTCATCAGAAAAGTCTTTAGCTGCTTTTGCAAATTCCATTCTTCCTGCTTCAATCTCTGTTTTAAGACTATCAAGAAATCTCTCTGACTTTTCTATATCTGCTATAGTAGCTTTTGGCGACATTAGAATGTGTCTCGTGTTATAGGTGTTGTCTTTCTTCTCCAATAGCTGGATGATATGAAAACCATACGCAGTTTCTACCGGATCAGAAATTTCACCTTGTCTTAGGGATAATGCAGCTCCTTCGTATTCCGGAACCATTTGTCCTCTAGAAGAAAACCCCAAATTTCCTCCATTGGAAGCTGAACCAGGATCTTCAGAATATCTTCTCGCTAAATCGCCAAAGTCAGCTTTGCCTTCACCAATATCTTTCTTGAATTGGACCATTTGATCATAAAGGGCCTGTTTGGTTTGGGGGTTTACTTCGGGTTTGACGACTATTTGCCCGACAGTAGCCTCAGATGTGAATAGTGGAAGAGAATCGGTAGGAATGCTATTAAAAAACTCTCTAACGTCATTTGGAGAAACAGTTAATCCTTCGGTGATCTGACTTCTCATCCGTTGCACAATTAATTGCTCTCTGATCACATCTTCAATCTCAGCTTTGAGTTGGTCTGAAGTCTTACCGTAGGCTTCTACAAGTGTATTTTCATCTCCTCCAAACTGCTGGAGTACCATGTTGAATCGCTGTTCAGTTTGAAGCATAACCTCTGCGTCGGTGACGATTACAGAATCCACTTCTGCTTTGGCTACCATCAGTTTATTGATCATCAGAGATTCAAATATCTGACATCTGCTTGGCGCTTCTTGACCCTGTCGATTTTGGGAAATAGCTTCCAAATATGCTTTCTGTACGTCTGATTCCAATAATATATAATTATCCACTTTAGCCACAATTTTGTCAAGTACCTGGCCTGTAGTAGGCGTTGTTTCTTGAGCAAATGATGCGGTAACCAGCAAGCTGGCTATTAAAGTAAAGGTTAGTCGGTTTAATAATTTCATGGGAGTTTTTCCGTCTTTTGGTTCTAATTTGACGGTTTTCTTATGTAAAATATTATTGATTTAAAGCTATGAATGTTTCTTCCTTAGCTTTTGGATTTATCTTGATAGGATACTTCTTTCGTAAAGACTCAACTAGACTTTTATCCAAGTATTCTTGATAATCTCGAATTACCAATCCTCGAGTTTCCTCGAATTCCTTAGGTCCTGCACTTGTTTTTTCTCCTAAGATTACAATGTGTAAATGTCCATTGGCTTCTATTTCCTGGTAGTTTGAATCCATATCTGCTTTGGATAGGACAGGATGTTCAGCGTATTCGATGGTGCCTGCTTCAGTTTGATACGCTAAGGGATTGATGCTTTCATAGCTTGACTCAAAAGTTGAGATGAGTTCATCGGAAAGTGATTTTCCTTGCAGCAATTGTCTAGCAGCATCCAGTTGAGTCATGTCAAGAACTTTGACGATGTATGCATTTACTCTTTCTTCCCACTGGTAATTCCCAATATTATTTTGAAAATAGGCCTTTTGTGCAATTGAATCCATTAGACCTTTTTGCCATACTTCCTCATTCATGAGTGAGAACAACAAAATTCCATCTCTGTATTCTTTAAGGAGCATTTGGTACTCCTTATTATTTGCTTCCAAGTCAGCCTCTTCAGCTTCATTTAAAACGGAAGCTGCAAATCTTTCATACCAAGCATCGAAAACCCCGTCATTAGTTTGAATTCTGATTTCTTGCTCGTTCATATAATCGACAAGATCCTGAGCGATGAAACTTTTGCCCTGTAGGGAAAAGATTTGGTCACTAGCTAAATCTTTATCCGCAACAACTTGCGCCACATCATTCTTAGAAGTTGAGCTTAATTCAGTTCTTAATTTGGCAACATTCTGTTCGTTTTCATCAAAGTTGTAGCGGGATTTTTGAATCGCCATCACCTGGGACTGAATCATCGTAGAACGAGAATCTCTTAATATTCTAGAGCGAATACTCTCCTCCATGGATTCAAAGCTTTCAACTGGTTTTTTGTCTTCCAGCCTCAGAATATGATACCCATATTTGGTGCGGATAGGCGGGGAAACTTCACCTAATTCTGTCAGCGAAAAAGCAGCCATTTCAAATTGCGGAATCATTGACCCAACACTAAACCAAGGAAGAATACCTCCTTTTTGACTACTTGAAGGGTCTTCGGAATAATTTTTCACTATATCTTCCCAGATAGTATTTTCCTTCTGAATTTCAGTGTAGATGTCTGCTACTTTTCTTTTAGCGAGGTCTTCGCCATTTTCAGCATTTTCATCGATTCTTACGAGTATATGCGATACCCTTACTTGTCCTGGATTCGGTTGGCGGTCCTTCACATTAATAATGTGGTAGCCAAAATTGGTTAAAACGGGATCAGAAACCTGTCCAGGTTGCAGTGAAAATGCTGCGTCTTCAAATGGTTGAACCATCTGCAGTGCTGTAAAATAACCGAGGTCACCTTCGTTTACCTGAGCCGAAGGATCATCAGAATATTTTAATGCCAACTCATTAATACTACCTCCATTTTTTATTTCGTCTTCAATTTTCAATGCCATTCGTAGGACAATTAAACTGTCCTCCTTTTTTGCGTTTGGCGGAAATTGAAGCAAAATGTGACTCGCACGGATAATCTCCTGCATTCTTGAATAAGCTTTCCGTAATTCTCCCTCTTCCAATGAGTTCCTAATCAGGAAAGGAGCCTTTAGATTTTCTCTAAACGAATCAAATTCTCTTGTGAATTCCTCCGTCTGATCAAGTCCCCGCGCTTCGGCCTCCCTAACTTTTAATTTGTAATTAATAAAAAGGTCAAGGTTTTCTTCGTATTCGTCTCTGGACATCCCTGGAGTACCAGGTTCAGACTTATTTCCTTTAGATAATAAATAAATCAGCTCATCCTTAGCTACCGGCTTACCACCCAAAGTCAATAAGGGGTCACCCTGATTTGGCGTTTGCACAAACGCCATCGCAGATGCGGTGGATCCAAATGCTACAAGGAATGTGATAATATATGCCGAAATGGTTCGGTTTGTCATGTGGTGAATGCCAGAATTGGATTGCAATTTTACAAATTTATTAGGATTTAAAGTCAAAAGTCCCGAATACTAAGGTTTTAACATGAATTAGGACTGGAACCATTTGATCAGCCGGCAGGTATTTGTGCCTCGGGTAGAATCAAACTCAATTTCATCCATTATCTTCTTGACCAAAATTATGCCTAAACCTCCTTTTCGCTTATCTCCTTTAACTTTATTTAGGTCCGGTACCTCATAATCGAGCATATTGAATGCTTTACCTTCATCGGTAATTTCAAAAATTAACTTCCCGGGATTTTGTTTAATGTCTAACTGAATAAAGTCTAGCGCATTACACTTGTGTGAATGAATGATCAGATTAGCACATACCTCTTCCACTGCCAAGATAAGTTGGAGCTGGTCTACGTCAGACAGGTGCAACTCTCCCAGCGTCTTTTTTAAAAAGACGCGCAGTTCGGAGAGTGCTGCTGTTTGACAAGATATTTTCATCTGATGTTTCATATCAGCTTTCTAAAGCAGTTTTTTTGTTTGGGTAAATACTCATCAACTGATCCAAGCCCAATATTTTAAATACCTCATATACTCGTTCAGAAAGAGAATAGATTTTCAGATCAATCTCTTTTTCCTGAAAATCTTCTAAATAGGACATAAAAACGCCTAATCCTGCCGAAGAAATATACTCTAGCCCTGCGCCATCGACCAAAATAGAATTACTACCATCGACAACCACTTTAGTGATTGCTTCATCAAGTATTACTGAGTTGCTAGCATCTACTTCGCCTTTGAGTAGCAATATAGTATGGCCGTTCTCTTCCTGTGTTTCTATTGATAGCATCTTTTAGCTTGCTTTATTATGTTCGGTAAATTTTACTACCATTATCGAATAATCATCGTCAATCAATCTATCTCTTCCTACAAAATCATGTAGTGAATCAATAATTTTAGTCTGAATTTCTTGTGGATTTAGTTCGTTGTAAACTTCCAATAAGGTCCTAACACGCTCATAACCGAATTGATTGGATTTGTTGTTTTTTGCTTCCACTATCCCGTCTGTGAATAAGACTAATACGTCTCCAGGTCGATAAGTGAATGTTCTTTCCACAACGTGATTTTCATATTGCATGTTTCTTAAAATTCCCAAACCTAACCCATCAATCTCCAAATACTCAGATTTGTTTAATTTTTTCTTATGTATTAAAGTAGGAACATGACCTGCCCGAGAATGACATATGGTTTGTTTTGCAGTATTAATGATAAATATGGATGCAGTGATAAAGTGGTTGCGCTCCAGACATTTGCTTAGAGCTGAATTCGCCTTGATCATAAATTCCGAGGGACTAAGATTCAGCTGAATCAGACTTTGGAAAATACCCTTCATCTGAGACATATGAAAAGCAGCTGAAGTTCCCTTTCCTGATACGTCGCCAATAATCAATACATACCGATTTTCATCAAGCTTGTAAGTGTCGTAATAATCACCACCTACCTCATCCGCTGCATTGGAAAAAGCGCAAATGTCAAAGTACTCGTTATGATCTAATTGGGTAGGAAGTAGGGATTTTTGAACACGCTGAGCAATTTTCAATTCTTCTTGGTACCGTTCATTTAGGATGGCTTGATTGAGCAAACGATGATTTTCCACTGCAATACAAGCCTGCCTTCCAAAAGTGCTAATGATGTTCAGCATTTCCTTGTTGAAGCCATCCCGTACTTCCTTACAAAGCACGATTTTACCAATGACCGATTTATTGATGACCAGAGGAACTAAGAGGATAGATTCGTATTTTGAGTGAGCAATCCTAAGATTAATAGGGCTTAAATTATCTGGTCGCTTTTCAGACTCCCAATCTTGAATAGCCTTCTGAGATTCGATCAATACAGATATTTCTTCTCTTGTCTTTCGATCTATAAATCTCTCCTGGAAATAACCTTCTGGGAATTCATCACTTTTCATTGCCAACCATGCCGCATCGGCATAGGCAGCACTCATACAGGAGTCCATAAGAATATCCAGTACTTGCTCCTCATTTTCTTCTGGCTGTATAGACTGGCTCAGTCGTTGGAAATTGATCGCTTCAGTCAGCTTTTGCTCAAATACTGAGGAGGTTGGAAGGTTAAATAATGTTACTAAAAAGCTGAGAACGGCATAAACCAGGATAAACCAAAAAAGCGATATCAGGAATAAGTTACCCATGAGGTTTGCTGGGTAATACTCGTACTCCATATCCACTGAAATAGTGTACCAAAGTATGTAGCTAATGGATAAAATTATAATGGCAAGGAACAGAAGTGATTTCCATTTCTCCTTGAAAGTCAGATATGGAATCCATTTCAAATTAGTAGAGAGTATCACTGCTAAGATCCCTAGTAGGACCATGCCAAAATAGAAGCTGTATTCATAAGCCTCTCTATCAAAAAACACTAAGAACATTGCTATAAGCAGGGCAATTTCATAAGCCTGCCATTGTTTTACAACTCGCTTAGTTTTTTGGTAAAGAATAAGATGCTGCCATAATAATGAGGAAGAGATCAGAAAAATAGTCATCAGTCCAAAGCGGACATGATAAAAGAAAGTTTTGAGAAATGGATCTCCGGCGAGTTTACTTTCGCCCAGAGACGTGTAAAAAAAACCTATGATTAAATAGACAGAAACAGCGAATATTCCAGTCGACGCACCTCGCCAGATGAGATTCAGAAAGTCGCTTTGGGTACTTTTATTGATCGAATATTTATAAAAACTGTAAACAGTAATAAAATATAGGATTTGCAAGATCCACGTGAATTCGATGGCAATTCCGGAATCCATCTCATTGAGTATCCCTACCAGCCTGACCAAATTCACAAATAGCAAACCCAGCCATACGAGGATGGCGAGCAGCAGGCTTAGCTTTCCGATATGGATTTGCGGTAGTTTGATCATGAATGCGCTGCCACAATAATACTCATTCGGATTGGAAATAAATGAAGGTAGAGAGCTTAGTGAATGCTGGTAGTTGTTAAAAAGTGTAAATTGAAGTGACTCAGATTCTGAATCAAAGAAATTCACATACAGACTAAGTCTTCGATCACTCCAGCTCCGTACTTCTCTTCTATTAGCGTAATTACTTTGCTTTTATTCATTAGCAATTCCTTCTTGATCGGACCCGAGTTTATTTTCACGAAGAGTTTTTTGTCTCGGATAAAAACCGATGAAGTTCGATCTGCAATAGTCTTTCCTACTATTTCAGGCCAATCATGAACCAGAGACTTTTCTTTGAATTTACCTTCTAGGCGGTATGCTTTCAGCAAATCGTTGAAAGCTGACTCAAGTGGAGCGACCTCTTTTTTTCTGCTGTAATATCCGTCTCTACTCATAATTGCATTAATCCTAAACAAAAAGTGCTGCTGCGATGCTGTCTGCAAGTAGCTTTCCGCTTTTGCTCAAAGATAGGTTTTTATCCTTCCAAATGAGCCAGCCTTCAGAATCCATCTGCGACAATATGACTTTTTTCGTAGTCAGAAGATCTCTTCCAAAAACTCGGTTTATCTCTTCGAAATCTATTCCCCACAAGGTTCGCAATCCAGTAAGCATGTATTCGTTTAGTCTCTCGTCTTCGGAAAGATTGTCTACAATGAAAGGCAAAGTCTGACCTTCCAAACTCTTCAAATAAAGGGAATTATTGGAGGGATTTGCACCCCTATTTTGTCCATCAAAAGAATGAGCACTGGGCCCAACTCCTAAGTAGGGAACACCTTTCCAGTAATTGGTATTATGCAGAGCGAATTGATCAGGCTTTCCAAAGTTAGATACCTCATATTGTATATATCCGGCTTTTTCAGTTTGTTCTTGTAGGATTTCAAATTGCTCAGCGACGAAATCTTCACCAGCTGGTTTAAAATCACCTTTTTTCACCCAGTTGCCAAGTGCAGTTTTAGGTTCTACGGTAAGTGCATAGCTGGAAATGTGCCCAGGATTCTGACTGATAGCCTCTGATAAATCACGTTTCCAAAGGGAATGGTTTTCTTGGGGAAAACCATAGATTAAGTCCAGGCTGAATTTTTCGAAACCTACTTTTCTAGCTTTTTCTATGGCAGATTTAGACTCTTTCGCAGTATGTGCCCGATTATAGAATTTCAATACTTCCTCATCAAAACTCTGTATGCCTAGACTCAGTCGGTCTATACCTAGACCTTTCCATGAGTTTAAGTTATTCTCACTCAGATCATCCGGGTTTGCCTCAAGCGTAACCTCCTTCCAGTCAGAATTGAAAGAAAGGGAAATTTGATTTAGTATTTTTTCAATCAAAAGTGGAGGTAAAAGTGAAGGCGTCCCTCCGCCAAAATAGACCGTTTCAAGCTTCATGCCCTGCAGGTAATTAGCTCTCATTTTAATTTCCTGGCAAATCATATCAGCCATCTGTTCGACTCTACCAAGATTTGTACTGAAGTGAAAATCGCAATAATGGCACGCCTGCCTGCAAAAAGGAATATGGATGTATATGCCAGCCAAAGTGAATTCTATTATTTTGCGAATATAATCATTCCCTAAGATCCCTTTGAAAACCTTCCTTTTGGCATTCTTTCTTTTTTTCATTGCCGGAGGACAGCTATGCGAAGCCCAAGGTGCATATTGGATCAAATGGACTACTGATCCAGTCCAGGAATCTGCGGATTGGACTTCATATTCTAATAAGCTAGAGGGGAATCAGTATCTTGATTCATTGCAACAATCACTTCAAGAGCTCGGTTATCTTTCTCTTCTTTTGGTAAAGGAAGAAGTTTCAAAAGACTCCTTACTGATGAAAATAGTTCTTGGAGAAAAGTATAGCTGGGAATCAATTTCTCTCGGCAATGTTCCAAAGGAATTCTCTGAAAATATTGATCCTATCACATCCGAATACAGTTCCGCTACTAGATGGATGAGGAAAGCTATTTCTAATGCTGAGAATAGGGGTTTCCCATTTGCACAAATTAAACTTGATAGCATTCAGCGTCGGGGAAACTTGCTTTCAGCAGTTTTTTACTTTGACTCAGGTCCTTTGATTCTTTGGGATAGCCTGAAAGTAGCCGGCGAGACAAAAACTCAAGAAAGTTATTTGCAAAATACAACTGGGATCCGACCAGGTACTCCTTTTTCGCAAAAGCAACTCGACGCCGCAACGCTGGCATTGACTCGATCGCCTTATTTTGTTCAGACACAAGCTCCTCAGGTCGAATTTCAAATACAACAGGCACAGCCCACGTTCACTTTGAGAGATAGAAATACCAATGTTTTGGATGGAGTAATCGGGTTACTTCCAAACCAGAATGAACCAGGCAAGATGCTCATCACGGGACAGTTGGATTTAGAATTATATCATCTGGGTGGTAAAGGAAGAGATGTGGCTCTCCATTGGAAGCGTCTGAATATAGCCACTCAATCGCTGGAAATATCGGCCAAGGAGTCTTTCTTATTTAATTCTCCAATAGACGTGAGTGTAGGATTCAGCTTACTTAAGCAAGATTCTACCTTTCTAAATAGATTCTTGAGTTTGGACTTTGGATACCATATTAGCCAAATGAGTTATCTCCGATTTTTTACTAGGAGGCAATCCAGCGATGTGCTGAATACTGAGGATTTTGATGAATTGACTGAATTACCTGAGGTAGCAGATTATCGCTGGAACCAATATGGGATTGGATGGTCGTGGGATGGGAGGGATTCTCCATTTTTTACAAGACGAGGTTTTCTGATCACTGGCGAATTTGCCCTAGGCAACAAAAGGATTTTAGAGAATACAGGATTTCCGGCTGAGGTTTATGACAATCTTGACTTGAAAAGTCCACAATACCTAGGCAAACTGGAAATTGAAAAACATGTCTACATTAGACCGACTTGGGGAATGTGGTTGAAGGGAAGTGGAGGTTTTACCCAAAATCAAAACCTTCTTCTGAATGACCTTTTCCGTCTGGGAGGTTTGAAAAGCATCCGTGGGTTTAATGAGAATTACTTTTTTGCGAAGTCTTACGGGTACCTGAATATGGAACAAAGACTTTTTTTTGGAGAAAACTCATTTCTCATGGTTTTTGCTGACTTTGGCATTCTGGAAAACCCGTACTTTGCAACTTCCATTGATAAACCGATATCGTTTGGAGCAGGGATCAATCTTGATACTGGTTCTGGTATCTTTCGGTTTATTTATGGTGTTGGGAAATCAAACCTTCAACCTTTACAATTCTCCTATTCTAGGATACATTTTGGCTACCTAGCCAGATTTTGAGTATGAAAAAATTGATCAGTAAGTCAATATTTATTTTTACACTTCTTTTGACAGTAGGAGAAGTAGCATTTGCTCAGGTTTTGGAAGATTACAATCCAATGTGGCAAGAAGGGGAGCGAGAGACTTGGTTCAGTTCAAATGATAGGTTGATTTTAGAGTTGGATCTGGAAACATTTCCGCTTGCCTACTATTCATTTGAATTCCCAGATCATTCTGTGGTTTTTATTGGTGAGAAACTATGGTTTTTCACAGAAAGAGATACGACATTTAAGGAGCAAGTGACGGAGCTCAAAAGAGTATTTTCTGAGTCAAAAGTAAGTCTAACAGTTTTTAAGAATGGAATTTCTTCAGAACAGGCAAGTGTGATGAAGGTCTTGAAGTCTGAGCCGTTAGGCGTCATTTCGACTAGCGAAGGGTTCTTCTCCAATAAAAGAGATTTTAATCGACAAGGTATTCGTGATTTTTTTATCGTTGCGATGATCTCTTGCTTACTATTGATCACCTTGTATAAACTGGCATACCCCTTCATTTTTGCTATGATGATCAAGCCTATTTCTCTGCTTAATGCAGAAGATTTCTCTGAAAGTGGGAGTTTACAGAAGTTTTTTTCAGGAGATATTTTGTTATACGTATTTATTGTTAATACACTCTTGTCACTAGCAATGGTGACTTCTATGGTGATCTTTCGTCAAGAATGGCTAGAAGTTAGGATGGAATTGAATTTCAATTCCCTTACAGTTTTATGGTTATTAGGTTCATTTTTGCTTTTGGTGCTGACTATACTAAAGTTTACAGCTATCAGGATATTATCATATTTATTCGATTTAGGTAAATTAGAGTTCCCTCATTTTTTTTATTTGCTCCGCCTAGTAGTGATAGCGACTATAGTATTGATTTTTATATGCGCGTTTTTTTTACTTAATGATTTTTCAGCAATTAGGATTGCTTTAGAGGCATCATTTGTAGGGTTTTTCTGGATTTATATTTCCGGGATTTTAGGATTATTCCTAATTATGGTGAATAGACTCGGCTTTAAGAAATATCATTTATTTACTTACCTTTGCATCGCAGAATTAGTGCCCTTTTTAATCTTGGCCAAATTGGTGCTTGATTTGGGTTATTAATTGCGATAATCACCAAAAGGAATAAAAGAAGCATGAGCACAGTTACCAAAGACAGGTTTAGACCAGTAAAAAGTATCCTAGTATCTCAACCAGCCCCTGCGGGAGCGAATTCTCCCTATGTACAATTGGCAGAAAAGTATAATTTGAAGATTGATTTCCGTCAATTCATTAAGGTTGAGCCTGTAGTTCCAAAGGAATTTCGCAAGCAGAAGATTGATATTTTGAAGCATACTGCGGTGATTTTCACTAGCCGTAATGCTATAGATCATTTCTTTGCGATCTGCAAAGATTTCAAAATCGAAATGCCGGCAGATATGAAGTATTTCTGTATTTCAGATCAAACTGCACATTACCTTCAGAAGTATATTGTAATCCGAAAACGTAAATTATTCGTAGGTCAAAAGACAGCACAGGATTTATTTGATTACTTTAAAAAACATAAATCTGAAAAGTATCTTTTCCCTTGCTCTGATATCCGCAAAGACGATATTCCTGAATACATGCAAAAAAATGGGATAGCCTTTACAGAAGCTATCATTTATCATACGTTAGAAGCAGACTTGTCAGATTTGGCTGACGTCAAGTATGATATATTAGCCTTTTTCAGCCCATCAGGTATTAAATCATTGAAAATTAACTTCCCGGATTTCGAACAGGGAGCCACTCGCATAGCTGCTTTTGGCCCTACCACAGCTCAAGCTGTAAGAGATTTGGATTTGTTTTTGGATATTGAGGCACCTATGCCAAATGCTCCAAGTATGACTGGTGCATTGGAGCTTTATATTAAAAAGGCAAATAATTTGTAAAACATAAAACCTAAGCCTGTGGTTTTTCAGTTTAAATTCTTACACTAGCTAATATATTAGACGAAACCACTACAAAATGTTTAAAAGAGGCCATAGTTTATATTTTTTGAGATACACATTTCTCATGTTCTTCTTTTTTGAGGTTTCTTCGCTGATGGCCCAGCAAGACCCTCAATTTACTCAGTACATGTACAACGGGATGTATTATAATCCCGCATTCGCTGGTAAAGATGGAGGTTTGAGGTTTTCTGCACTGCATCGCTCTCAATGGTTGAATTACACAACCAGCACTGGTCAAGGTGGAGCTCCTGTGACTCAGTTGGTGAGTGGTCAAGGAAGGATAGAAGGGAGAAATATTGGATATGGTCTTACCATTGTCAATGATCGAATTGGAGCTACTAGTAACTTAGAGATCAATTTACAAGGGGCTTATCATAAAAAGCTCAACAGATCAACTTTAAGTGTAGGAGCGTATTTTGGAATGTTCTCCAGTGCATTAGATTATGGAGAACTAATTGTTGTTAATCCTGAACCGAATCTACCGGTAGCTGGAAAAGAAAGTCAATTGAACTTTAATTTTGGGGCAGGCTTATTGCTAGATGCTCGAAATTATTACATAGGTCTCAGTAGTAGACATATAAATGAGCCTAATTTTGATTTTGGAGATGGTTCCTATGCAAATCAATTGAAAAATCATTCGTATTTGCTCTTGGGATATAGGTTTAGACCGGTCGGTCAATTAGTTATTGAGCCAAGTTTTCTGTTAAAATCAGTATCATTTAATAATTTTTCTTATGAAGCTAGCGTTATTGCTACTCATCAGAATAAAATAAGTGGGGGGATAGGGTTTAGAGGAGAAGAGTCAGTTTCATTAATTTTAGGCTATACCCTATTAAAAGATAATTCATTGAAATTGGGATATGCCTTTGATTTGGTGTTTAGTGGAGTTGAAGCTAAATCTCCCACAAGTCATGAACTTATGCTTCGATATGCTTTATCCAATGTGAGTAGGGAAGTACAAAGAGTGATACAAAGAACACCAAGGTTTAGATTTTAAATTAGCTGAAATTCAATAGGAACGATGGTTGAGTTGAGAAAACAAACTAATATCAAAACCTCATATTTTGGCAGGTTATTTGCATTATTGTGCCAAATTCAGCTAAATTTCGAATCTTGAAAATACTTTACACATCGTAATTATTTGATGAACGAAAAAACGTCATTTATGTATAAAAAAATGAATGCTCGCTTATTGCCTCTTACTTTAGGGTTGGCACTAGTGACACTTTTACCTAGTTGCGGTCTTTTTAGTAAGAAAGGATCAGCTAGTGAAAAGATGAATAGAAGAGGAGAAGTAACAGGTGTTCCTAAGCGTACAAACTGGCAACAAAATCTTCCTTATGATATGGTTCCAGTAAAAGCTGGAACATTCTGGATGGGGCAAGCTGATGAAGATATTGCATTCTCGCAATCTGCATTGAACAAGCAAATAACCATCTCAGAATTTTTTATGGACAAATATGAAGTGTCCAATAACAAGTACCGTCAGTTTTTAGAGGCCGTCAAAAGCGGAACATATGAAACAGGTACTCCAACAACTTTAAAAGATCCTCCTCAATTAAATTATGAAGAGCTTAAGCCAGACACTACAGTTTGGTCTACAAGTTTTGCATATCATTATGGAGATCCATTGATGGAATTCTATTTTGATCATCCAGCCTTTGATAATTATCCTGTTGTCGGAGTTACTTGGGATCAGGCTAAAAAATATTGTGAATGGAAAACATATCACATGAGAGCAAATGATGAGGTTGATTTTGATGGGCCTGGCTTTACACTTCCGTCTGAAGCAGAGTGGGAATACGCTGCTAAAGGTGGAAAAGAGGTAGCTAAATATCCATGGGGTGGTCCTTACTTGAAGAATAAGAGAGGTTGCTTAATGGCTAATTTCAAGCCTGGACGTGGTAACTACATAGATGACGGTTTCCCTTACACAGCACCTGTTGATGTATTTGCACCAAATGGTTACGGACTGTATAACATGTCTGGAAATGTTGCCGAATGGGTACTTGATGCTTATGCTACAACTTCTAGTTCAATTACCTGGGATTTGAATCCACTATATGAAGATCCAAATGAGCCTAGGAAAGTCGTAAGAGGAGGATCCTGGAAGGACATCGCCCACTACCTTGAAACTAGTACAAGAACATATGAATACGAAGATGTGGCTCAAGCTCACATTGGTTTTAGAACTAAAATGACATTCATTGGCCGTTCTGGATCGATGGATGTGAAAAGTTCAACAAGAAGAAGAAGATAAGAGAAATTTATCCCCACACATAAAATACCTTAAAACCTTAATTACATTATAACACATGGCTAGCAACAGCAACTCGTTTTCAGCAAAATTTTATTCCAGCATAATGCCGAAGGTTTACGGTATTGGTGCTGCTGTAGTTATTCTTGGTGCAATGTTCAAAATCTTAGATTGGCAATTTGCAAATCTTATGATTGGTGTAGGACTTAGTACTGAGGCATTAATATTCTTCCTTTCCGCTTTCGAACCTAAATCTGAAGAAGTGGATTGGTCTAAAGTATATCCTGAATTAGCAGGCGATGCACCGGCAGCGCCAAGAGCCCAAAGAGTAGTTGCAGGTGGAGATCAAGTTTCTCAAAAGTTAGATGAAATGCTTTCTAAAGCTAAAGTAGGCCCTGAATTGATTGAAAGCCTTGGTAAAGGAATGCAAAACTTAGCTACTTCAGCTGAGAAAATGGGTAATTTATCAGACGCAGCTGTTGCAACGAATGAGTATGCTACTAATGTAAAGTCAGCAGCTAAAACTTTGGTGGACATGAATGCATCGTACAGCAAAACTGCTGCTGCCCTGACTGAAATGTCTGCAGCTTCGCAAGATGCCAAGGCTTATCATAACCAAGTGGTAACTGTTACAAAAAATCTTTCTGCGCTTAATTCTGTCTACGAGATGGAACTTCAAGATGCTAATAGCCATGTTAAGACTCTGAATAAATTCTATGCTAACATGACTGCTGCAATGGAAGGTCTTACTGAAGCAGGTAAAGAAACTCAAGCTTTCAAAACAGAATTATCAAAATTGAATCAGAACGTTAGTTCATTGAATAAGATCTATGGTGGAATGCTATCCGCTATGAAAGGTTAATTTCTCTTCAATTCATTTTAAAATCCATTAAAACTTAAAAATGGCAGGAGCTAAAGAGACACCTAGACAGCGGATGATTGGTATGATGTACCTAGTATTAACGGCCCTTTTGGCCTTACAGGTAAGCAACCAAATCCTCCAAAAATTTATATTAATTAATGATGGAATGGAACGAACTTCCAGAAATTTCATCGGTAAGAACGTTTCTACAGTAGAGTCAATAGCTTATACAGTAGAGCAACAAGGCAATAAAGAAGTAGATGTGCCAAAAGTTGCGGCCTCTCAAGAAGTACGAGATGCTACTAAGGAAATTTATGACTACTTAGAAGGATTAAAGCAAGACTTGATTATTCAGTCGAATGCCAAGAATGACGAAGGGAATTTTGTCAATGCAAACCTTAAAAATACCGAAATCACGGGAAATTTATTTGCAAATAACGGCAGAGGAGCTGAGATGAAGGAAAAGTTGAATGCTTATCCGGAGCAGATTTCTGCAATTTTGACAAAGATTGGTTTTCCAGATATGCAATTTGAGCCAATCGCGAAAGATGCTAAAGATATTGAGCTTTTTGCCAATGATAGAGAAGTGAAGAATAAGGATTTCGTTGCGCTGACGTTCGTGAAATCACCAGTTGGAGCTGTTATTGCCCTTATATCTCAGTTTCAAAATGAAATTTTGAACATAGAAAGTGAGTCATTGAAGGCAATACAGAATTCAATAGGTTCTTTCTTTTTCAAGGCAGATGTTACTGAAGCTCGAATTGCCGCGCTGTCAAATGTAGTAGCAGCGGGTACTAAATTCGAAGCTGATATGTTTATAGCTTCTAGTTCTACTTCAGCAGCGCCTACTATGACGATAGATGGTCGCTCTGTGCCTGTAGATGCTTCGGGATTTGGTAAAATTGAATTTAATGTGACTCCTGCTTCGGAATATGATGACAGAGGATTGGCAAGAAGAGTTATCAACGGCGAAATCATCACTAATGTAGGCGGGGAAGACAAAGTTCTGCCAGTAGAATATGAATATTTTGTAGCCCAGCCAGTAATTAAGGTTTCATCTGAAGTTGTTCAGCAGTTGTATGCTGATTGTGCTAATGAGCTTTTGATTGAAGTGCCTGCTCTTGGCAATACTTATTCCCCAGAATTTGCGGTAAGCAACGGTCAGTCTATAAAAGGAAATAAGCCTGGCCAGTTGACTGTTATTCCGGGTGCATCTGGAAAAGTCAATATTGGAGTTAGTAGTGGCGGAAATAAGATTGGGACAGTCGATTATGATATCAAACCTGTTCCTTTGCCTAATTTGGTTCCAGCTGCTTCTAACGGCACTGAAATTGATCTGAGTCAAGCACAAGCAATCAGTTCTCTAATGGGGCTTAAGATGCTAGCCAAAGCAGAACCAACTTTTGCTAGAACAATGTCCAAAGATGCTGCTTTTGAAGTGACTGGTGGTGAAATGAGATTATTGAGAAACGAAGTACCGAGACAAACTACTCCTATCTCTAATGGTAATAGTTTAGCGATGCGTTCGTTATTAGAAAGTGCTAGAGCTGGAGATGTCGTGGTATTCGAAATTAGACAAGTCACCAGAACAAATTTCAGAGGAAATAAAATTCCTTCAGAATTAAGACAAGTTATCACTATTCGAGTTAAGTAATTCGAGTATTGGATTAACATAAACGAATGATTATGAAAAAGTTTCTGACAAAATTAATCCTTTCCCTACTCATCGCTATAGGGTTTTCGCCTCTTGTTAGTCAGGCGCAAATCCCTGCTACTAGCGTAAGTCCATCTGGATATGGTGATCGTCAGTTTGATATGGATACGATCTTTTCTGCAAAGAGAATCAGAGAAGATGATAAAATGTATCAAATTGGTGTCTGGAGAAGAATCGACCTGCGAGAGAAATACAATATGCCTCTTTATGGATCAGGAGATACCAAAGATAATGGCATTATTAATCAAATTTATGATGCTATCGTAGAGGAAAATGCTCTAGAAGTTTTCGGAGATGAGGACTTTACGCAGCCATTGTCTATCGCTGAATTTCAGGAAAACTTTTGGTTGAATGCGACTGGAGATAGTATTTTCTCAAAGCAACTTTATTATCTGGATTTCAGAGAAGATTTTGTTTTTGATAAGCATCATTCAGACATGGTATTTGATATCAAATATCTTGAATTGGTGATGCCGTCTGAGACGAACTCTAATGCTGGTCAGAAGACTATTGGTTTCATTCGATATAAAGATTTCTATAACTATTTCAAAGATCATCCTGAAGCTAGATGGCTTAATTTTCAGAATATGGCTAGGAGTCTAACCTATGACCAAGCTTTTGAAACAAGGTTATTTAGATCTGTAGTAAGGAGATTTACAAACTCTGAAGAGGCTCTGATAGCTGACCTTGTGGCTGTAGATCATCCTAATCCAGATATGCAGGCTTACGTAGATGCACTTGAATTTGAATATAAATTGCTAGAATATGAAAACTCCCTATGGGAGTGGTAATATAAAAAGGGGCTTTAAGCCCCTTTATTTTTTTCTTTCCATTCTACCAATGCCTTTGCCCGACTAGTCCCTATTATTGCAGCTATTTCTTTTTCGCTTGCTTCACTTATCTTCTTAACTGATTTAAAGTGGCTTAGTAAATTGTCTGCTGTGCTTTTTCCTATTCCTGGGATTGCTGTAAGTTGTGTACCAAAAGCATTTTTGCTTCTTATATTCCTGTGAAATGTTATGGCAAATCGATGGGCTTCATCTCGGATTCTTTGTAATAGTCTTAAGCTCTCTGATTTTTTATCAATATGTACTGGGTAAGAATCACCTGGGAAGTATATTTCTTCCAGCCTTTTAGCGATACCTATGATTGGCATCTGACCATAAACTCCTAATTCCTTCAGAGCTTCTACCGCGGATGATAACTGACCTTTACCACCGTCTATTACAACCAACTTAGGCATTGGCTTGCCTTCGTCTATTAAGCGCTTATACCGACGCCCAACGACCTCTTTCATGCTAGCAAAGTCATCTGGCCCAACGACTGTTTTGATGTGATAATGTCGATATTCCTTAACCGCAGGTTTACCGTTTAAAAAGCATACCATACTAGCAACAGGATTTGTTCCTTGAATATTGGAATTGTCGAAACATTCGATGTGATCTGGGATTTCGGGCAGACTTAGGTCTTGTTGTAGTTGTCGGATCACACGATCCTTTTTATCTTGATTTAAGCCTATCAGCAATGCTTTTTCCTTTTTGTAGTAAAGTGCATTTTTCAATGATAGCTCGATAAGCTTCTTCTTATCTCCAATCTTCGGATGGAATACATTCAATCCTTCAATTTGTTCTGTCAATTCTATGTTTAGCAGGACTTCTTCGGCATCACTTTGGAATTGATCCTGAAGTCTAATCAATGCAGTTAAGAGCAACTGTTCATCTGATTCATCCAGTCTCTTTTTAAGCTCCACATTCTTCGAAGTAATAAGCGAACCATTCTTCACACGCATGAAATTTACATAGGCGTTCTTCTCATCGGAAACGATGGTACACACGTCCAGATTATTAATGGAAGGACTTGCTATCAATGACTTTGCCTGATATTTTTCAAGCAAATCCAGTTTTTCCTTCAGTTTATGAGCTTTTTCAAATTCAAGATTTTCTGCATGCTGCTGCATTTCCTGCTTGAAATAGGTTTTAGCCACTCCAAGGTTTCCTTTCAGGATATGTTTTGCTTGCTCTAGATCTTTATTGTAATCTGTTTCATTTTGTAACCCTACACAAGGACCCTGACAATTCCCTATATGGTATTCTAGGCATACTTTATATTTCCCTTCAGCGATTTTATAAGGTGATAAATCGAGCTTGCAAGTTCGAATCGTGAATAGCTCTCGGATCAAATCCAACACATTATTCATTGCTTTGACACTTGCAAAAGGCCCATAATATGTACCCCGTCTAGGAATCATTTTCCGTGTGGGGAAAATTTGAGGAAAATTCTCTTTTGTTAAAAGGAGGTATGGGTAGGTCTTATCGTCTCGAAGTAGAATGTTATACTTTGGTTGAGACTTTTTTATCAAATTATTCTCCAAAAGGAGCGCGTCAAATTCACTATCAACTAAAGTGATTTCAATTCTTCGTATCTCCTTGACCATCTTTCTGGTTTTCAGATTAACGCCAGCATTTTTATTGAAATAGCTACTAACTCGCTTTTTTAAGCTTTTGGCTTTACCTACATAGATCAATTCATTCTCCTCATTAAAATACTTGTAAACCCCTGGATTATCTGGGAGTGTTAAGTGATCAGTAGGTGAAAAGGAGGATGATTGCATGGTATAAAATTAAAAAAAAACAGCCTCGGTTTAAGGCTGTTTTTGAAAGAGGTTCTATAAATTTTTAAAAGTCATTCTTTTTGGCATCGTAATCAAAATCAGCAAACCGTTGACTTTCTTTTTCATAGACATCACAATCTATCTCTATGCTCAATGGACGTTCAGGTCTTGGGAATGGTCCTTTAGTATAACCTAGACTTTTATCAGCATACACTTTTTTCATATAATTCTGCCAGATAGGTCTTGCAGTTCTACCACCTTGTCCATCATACCAATTTCTAAAGTGGATGGCACGATCATCACCGCCTACCCATACACCACTGACCAGATCTTTACTAATTCCCATATACCAGCCATCGGAAGCATTTTGTGTAGTTCCAGTCTTTCCTCCTAGTTCATTGTCCTGTCTTAATTCCCAATCCACCCCTTGACTTGTTCCGCCACTTTCTTCAAATCCACCTCTGAGCATATAGGTCATTAAGTAAGCGTGTTCCTCACTCATGGCCGGTCTCTTTTTGGCGGTGAATTGTTGAATTACATTTCCATTTTTATCTTCAATTCTGTCGATGTAGAATGGTGTCGTATGCTCACCTTGATTGACAAAAGTCCCAAAGGCTCCCACCATTTCAAAAATAGAGACATCATTCACTCCTAGAGCCAAAGCTGGAACTTCTTCTAAATCACTAGTAACACCCAACCTTCTTGCAGTCTCAACCACAATTTTCGGGCTTAGCTTCTTCATCATATATGCAGTGATCGAATTCACAGATTCAGCCATAGCATGTCTAATAGTCATTTTTTCGTAACTGAATTTCCCATCTGCGTTTGAGGGACTCCATGCCGGCTGACCTGGAATATAGACTTCGACTGGTTGGTCAATAACGCTATAGCACGGGCTGTAGCCGTTTTCAATGGCAGCCGCATAAACAAAGGGTTTGAACGTAGAGCCAGGCTGTCTCTTCGCTCGGAGTACGTGATCATACTTGAAATACTTGTGGTCCAATCCACCTACCCAAGCTTTGATTTGCCCAGTATGTGCATCCATACTCATAAAACCAGTTTGTAGGAATTTCTTGTAATATCTCATGGAATCCATAGAGCTCATGAGCGTATCTATTTCTCCTTTTTCCCAAGAAAACACCTTCATTTTCTTCTTTTCATTCAACTTGATATTTATAGAATCTGTGTCATTACCATAACGCACTTTGAGTAAACGGTACGCTTCAGTCCTTCTCACAGCATCTTCGATGAAATTTGGGATAACACGACGGTTTTCATCTATCCATGGGTCGTTCTTACCCATTTCTTTGTAGAATTTCGCTTGTAAAGTCGCCATGTGATCAGCAACTGCATCCTCTGCATATTGCTGCATACGGCTATCGATAGTGGCATAAATCCTAAGTCCATCACCGTAAAGGTCATAGGCAGTTCCATCAGATTTTAGGTTTTCCTTTGTCCACTTGATCAAATCTGCTTTAACGATTTCTCTGAAATAAGTGGCTAATCCTTTATTTTGATTTGCTACACTGTAGTTAAGTTCTATTGGTAATTTTGACAAAGAATCATATTCACTATCTGTTAATGCATCATTTTTACGCATTTGAGATAGAACTGTATTCCGTCTGCGAAGTGAATTCTCTGGGTTGTAAACAGGGCTGTAATAGGAAGGTGCTTTGAATAAGCCGACTAATACGGCTGATTCTTGGACAGCTAGGTCTGAAGGTGTTTTATTGAAAAATGTCTTAGCGGCAGTTTTTATCCCAAACGCATTAGATCCAAAATCAGAAGTATTGAGATAGAGTGTAAGTATCTCGTTTTTAGTATAGGCTTTTTCTAATTGGGTTGCTACAATCCACTCTTTCGTTTTGATAATAAGCATTCCTAAGCCTGGAATAGAACTCAGTAAACCTTGAGAAGCATCTGTCCTAGTTTTGAAAAGATTTTTTGCGGTTTGCTGACTTAGTGTTGATCCACCTCCGGCGTTTTGGCCAAGGAGAATTGATTTGACAAAAACACGAGCCATCGCCTGCATATCAATCCCTGAATGGTTTTCAAAACGCACATCCTCAGTCGATATCAATGCATTAACTAGATTAGGAGCTAGTTCTTCGTATTTGACAGGGCTTCTGTTTTCACGGAAATATTGCCCTAGAAGAACTCCATCCGTAGAATATAATTCTGATGCAATTTCAGAATCAGGATTTTCCAAGGCTTTAAAGTCTGGAAGAGATCCGAATAATCCTAGAAAATTAATACTGACCATCCAGACAAACAGGATGAAACCAAAAAATCCTGCAATAAAGGCGATCCAGAGGTATTTTATGGTCTTGGATACCCAAGAGGATGTTTGGGGTTTTGCTTTGTTACTCATAGTTTACTTATAAGTGGACTTAAAGAAAGTCCTGTATTCTTCTAAATTTTTGCTTTTACTCAGTAATTGAAAGTTCTCGATCGATATCACAAATGAGTTTGACTTTACCTCATCTGGAAGTCCTTCTGATTGGAATTCTTTTAGAAACTTACTGTAATATTCTTTTGCTTTTTCGGCATTTGAAAAAGGGCTAATAATTAAAATCGTGTTCTCCCTGTTGAAATTAAAGTCCCCTGTCCTCAATCTTTCCTTGGAGAAATTCGATGAATGAAAACTCTCGATATCGGGTAAAAGACTTTTTGCAGTTTCAGAAAGACTGGGATCCATCACCAGTGCAAAGATATGCGTTGCCGCCTCATTGTATTTGTAGGGTGAGGAAGATGCTCCTTCATTTTCTTCTACCTCTTCCGATGCATTATTCTCAACTAAAGTGGAATCACCTTCTACTATTTCTTTTGGATTAAGTTCTGCTAATTCTTCCTGAGACAGCATAGGTTTTAGCATATTCCTTGCCAACTCTACCAAATTTTCGTCTTGCGTATTTTCTATATAATTTTCTAAGCGCTCTCGGTACTTAGCTCTACTTTCAGTTTTGCCAGAGACCATGATATCTAACAGCAGGAGTCGTTCTGTATTTCGAGTTAGTGGATAATCTTCTAATGTTGATTTTATGATAGCTTTACTAGACTGATACTGCCCATCATAATAGGCGTTATAAGCCTTTTCGTATCTTTTGGAGGACTCTACATAGGCCAAATTACCCGATGCAGCATCTGGATTATTTACAGAGTAAGTGTATTGTGATTCTGGAAATTCCCTGTTCAGGCGGCTAACATATTGTTGGGAATTTCCTCCCAAATCTTTTTGTGCCAAGTATAATAAATAATATGCCTCAGGTTTTCTTGAAGAGGCAGGATATACCCGAACCAAAGTTTCAAGATTGTCAACACTCTGCTCGGTTTCTTTTAGCTCAAAATATAGAAGCTTTCCTAATTCGAAGTAGGATTCCTCTAATTCAAGATTTAGCGTTGTAATCTGTTCGGCTGTATTTGGGATTTCTGCCAATAGATTATCTAAAGTTGGCAATTGGCTTATAAGACTTTCTTTTTCCGTGGAAATAGAGTCCCCTTCAGTGGGCTCAGTAATTGTAGGAGCTGAACTTTGGAAACTCATAGCACTTCTTCTCCAATTATCCTGCAACGGGCGATTGCCCCAGGTTCTTCTAAAATCAATAGCTCCTTGTTGCATAGCGACGCTATTGTCAAAGTAAAACGATGATCCAGAACCTCTGTCACTAAATGCTAAAAGATTGTCGAAAACACTTGTGCTTCTAGGCTTCTGAAGTTCCTCAGCTTCCCGCATCAGTCGTTCTTCTTCTGATTTGATAAAGTTTTCAGCAACTAGCTTTTGTTCTTCAGGTGTTAAGTCGGCTAATCTTAACAAACTGTCATTGTTTTGGATTCTTTCAAAGTGAAAGACATATTGGTCAAGAGACTCTTTTTGACTTGTAATTTGTATCGCTACCGGATCATTCTCAATAATGTAGGTGAGTGCAGAATCCAGGTAGTACTTGGTGGCTCTGTAATCCTTAAATTCAGATAAATTTATTTCCGCCAGCTTTTGGTATATGTAGCCTTTTACTCTGGGATTACTTCCAGGCTCTTTAGCTGCTTGGTGAAGTAAATCAAGAGTAAGTTGAGTGTCACCTTGCTTTGCCTCGAATAGTGCTTTTTCATAAATCACTACATCTTTTAGATCCTTGTTTTTTGGATCTTCATAGAGGTCGTCATAGTACTTACGTACCTTTCTGAGATCCTTTGAGGCATTTAGTTCCGCAACTTGCTGTGCATACAATTGGGCATAAAAGCTTCGCTCATAAGGAGGGTTTCCAGCGAGTGATTTTTCATAATATTCGTGAGCTAAGGCATCAAAGCCTTCCCGCTGATAACGCTGAGCCAGAATGAAGTTGATTCGGGATTCTTCTTTATTATTCCGAGAATACTCAATCGCCTTATCTAATGCGCCAATTACCCCACTTTTATCCCCTCGCCTTTCGTAGTAATAGGCTAATGTTCTGTATAGCTCGTACCTGTTTTCATCAGAAATCCCAGATTCTTTGGAGAGGTAATCTATAGTGAAATTGGCGTTTTCAAATTCCCCTTGATCCACATAGAGACGAAGCAAGGTAATTAAGGTCTTATGGCGCAGGTCATCACTTTTTGAATTTACATTAATGTATTTAAACGTGTTTTGTGCATCGTCAAAGTGTGATTGGTAATAATCTAGCTTTCCGAGAATGTAGTAGCTATCATCTACCCAATTGCTGATTTTATGCCATTCTATGGCTTTAGAGGCTAATTCGCGGGATGATTGCAATTTCTCAGCGTTTGCTTGAATAGTTGCCGAATCAAGAGGAATAAAGACAGGAAGGATCTGAGTATAGTCTTCTTTGTAGTTTTGATAAACTTCGGCTTCTACCTCCTTTAATCTCACATCTGCTAAGTAATAGGCATTGAAATGTGCAGTGACATTATGGAAAGTCCTGTTCGTAAAGGTGTTGCGCTCTGAAGAGCACGCTACGCAAAAAAATAAAATGACTACTATAAGCCTGGAAAATTTCTTCATGAGTTGTTTTGCCCAATTCAAGTAGCAAAATAGGTTTTTTGATTTACTTAGTGAACGAATACTGTGGTCTATTATTTGTGTCCACCTGACTCACTAAGATATAACTAGCAATTTTTAACAAAAATAACCTCAATCAGCGCAATTATGAGCCCAGAAGAAAAGGATTCCAAGCCAACCGGTACACCAGTTTATGTAAAATACATTGGTCTATCTTTCCAGTTATTTGGAATAATAGGTGCGGGTACTTGGTTTGGGTGGTGGCTTCAGCAGCGAAGTGAAATGAAGTTTCCTCTCTGGCTCCTCTTATTCTGTTTCCTTTCCGTTATCATCGCTTTTTATCAACTCTGGATGTCCATGAAGCAGGATAATAATTGAGTTTAAAAAAATGAAGTAATTTTGCAGGCAAACAGTCAACTATTATGCTTTTGCCAAAAAATATGCACCTTCAATTCCTTCTTTTCTCAGCAGCCGTTGCAGGGTTGATCGGTTTATTTAGTGTTTTATTGCCCACTATCGTCCACGAAAAAATCTGGAACATTTATTTTTTTATGCTAATTCTGTCTTTTTTGATCAGCATATTGAATGCGTTTCTGCTGAAATCATTTGCTGAAAATTTCTTCAATATCCTAGTTTTAGCTATGATTCTGAGATTTATAGCCACAATTGTTTTTATTGGATTGGCTGTATGGCCTGGAATGGAAAATATTATTCTGTTTATAGCAGATTTCTTCGTTGTTTTTTTGTTCTACTTAGTTTTTGATATCTACGCCTTTCTGTCTAACTTGCGCCCGATTTCAAAGTAGCCCTCAAATAATAGAGTTAATGACGCGTAAAATACTGGCACTAAGTCTTTTAATTTCAGCATTCTTGCTTGGTTTTACCGGCAATACTCAAGCTGCAGGTGGAGAAGAAGATAAGACGAGCTTCATTATGCATCACGTAAAGGATTCTCACGAGTGGCATTTCGCTACTTTTGGGCATACACACGTGACTTTGCCACTTCCAGTGATTGTCTATTCAGGAGATCGAGGATTGGAGTTTTTCAAGTCTTCAGATTTCCAAAATCACGAGACGCATGCATTTGGTGAAGAGTTTGCTCATGAAGGATACTATATAGATGAGCATGATCATTTAGGTAGGGTAGACCACGGTAGCTTTATAGAGTTTTCGATTACAAAGAACGTGGTCATGCTATTTATAGTATTGATCTTTGTTGGGTGGTTAGCGCTTTCTGCAGCTGCTTTCTATAAGAAAAATGGCGCTGTAGCTCCGAAAGGCGCTGCTGCGATCATTGAGCCAATTGTTATTTTCGTAAGAGACGATATTGCAAAAGAATCAATTGGGCCGCAATACAAGCGTTTTGTACCTTATTTGATTACCCTTTTTCTTTTTGTGTGGTTTGGTAACTTATTGGGACTTATCCCGGGTGCTGCCAACATGACTGGAAATATCGCAGTTACCTTGGTTTTGGCGGTTTTGACCTTCATTATTACCAATGTCAATGGAAATAAGGATTATTGGAAGCACGTCTTCATGACGCCAGGCGTTCCTCCATTAATGTTGCTGATTATCGTTCCTGTCGAGATTATCGGTTTGTTTACCAAACCTTTCGCTTTGATGGTTCGACTATTTGTAGCGATCACAGCAGGTCACATTGTAATCCTAGGCTTTATAGCTTTGGCCTTTATCTTCGAATCGTATACTATCGGTGTAGCAAGTACCCTGATGGTTACCTTTATAAATCTAATTGAGTTATTGGTGGCGACAATCCAGGCTTATGTATTCACGCTGTTCTCAGCGATGTACATTGGTTCGGCAGTAGCTGAGCATGCTCATGCAGATCATTAATTAGTAATTTCTTTGTTCAATTTATAAATCTAAGTTTATGTTAACTATTATCTTGTTGACTGCTGGTTACGCTCTTATGGGAGCTGGTATCGGTGCAGGTATTGTTGCGATTGGCGCAGGCCTTGGTATCGGTCGTATTGGTGGACAGGCAATGGAAGCTATTGCTCGTCAGCCAGAAGCTGCTGGTAAAATCCAGGGTGCAATGTTGATTATTGCAGCCTTGATCGAGGTGGTTTCCCTGTTCGCAGCGGTAATCTGTTTGTTGATCGCGCTAAACATCGCGGAGATCGCATAATTTACTAGAAGAGGGATTGGCGCTAGGCCTTTCCCTTTTCTTTATTCAATTGAACAATCTGAGATAATACATACCCCATGGATTTAATTACACCAGGTACCGGTCTTATTTTCTGGCAATTATTTGGCTTCTTAGGCCTACTCTTCATTCTAATCAAGTTTGCATGGAAGCCTATGCTAGCTGCTTTGGACGAAAGAGAAGGTAGCATCAACAATGCATTGAAAGCTGCTGAAACTGCTAGAAATGAAATGGCAAATTTGAAAGCTGAGAATGAAAAACTTCTTGCTGATGCCAGACTTGAAAGAGATACTATTTTGAAGAAAGCTCAGGACGCTTCTGTGAAAATGGTCGATGATGCAAAGGCTGAGGCTGTGAAGGCTGGTGCTTTGATGATCGAAAATGCAAAAGCTGTCATTGAGACTGAGAAAAAAGCTGCTTTGGCAGATGTTAAAACTCAGGTTGCTAGCCTTTCTCTCGCAGTAACTGAAAAGCTCCTAAGAGCAAATCTATCCGACGACAAGTCTCAAAAGGATCTGGTAGAAGGATTTATCAAAGAACTTAAGCTTAACTAATACACCTCCATGTCAAACCAGAGAGTAGCATCCCGCTATGCCAAGTCAATCATGGAACTTTCTTTGGAAAAAGGAAGACTAGCCGAGGTGCATACAGATTTTCAAAGACTGACTGCTTTGGCAGAAAGCAACCATGAGCTGAGGTTAGTTTTGAAAAACCCAATTGTCAATTCAGATAAGAAATTGAATGTGCTTAAGGCTCTTTTTGCTAAGGGCGCAGATCCGCTTACAATGACTTTTTTCGAGATTATTTCCCGAAAAAACAGAGAGGAGATTCTTCTTGACGTGGCTAAAGAATTTGAAAACCAGTACAATCTTCATATGTCTATTCAGGTAGCTGAGTTGACTACTACTTTCCCTATTGATGATAAACTACGCAAGGAGTTTGCTGAAGTAGTAAAAGAAATTTCTGGTAAGAAGACGGTACAATTGGTGGAGAAAGTAAATCCAGACTTAATCGGTGGATATATTTTGAAAGTAAATGACCGTCAGCTTGACGAGTCATTGAGTAGCAAATTGAGGCAGTTGAAGACTCAGTTTATCACAAATCATTACGAAAGTAAAATCTAACAAAAAGCAATAATCTATATATCATGGCAGAAGTAAGACCTGATGAAGTTTCGGCAATTTTAAGAGAACAACTCTCTGGTGCAAGAACCGAAGCTGAACTCGAAGAAGTAGGTACAGTCCTTCAAGTGGGGGATGGTGTAGCTCGTATCTATGGACTTTCTAAGGCTCAGTCCGGTGAATTGCTAGAATTCGACAATGGTCTGAAAGCAATGGTACTGAACCTTGAAGAAGACAACGTCGGAGCAGTACTTTTCGGGGACTCCAAATCTGTAAAAGAAGGAGATACCGTAAAAAGAACTAAAAGAATTGCTTCTATTCAGGCAGGTGAAGGAATGCTAGGTCGTGTAGTGGATACCTTGGGTAATCCTATCGACGGTAAAGGTCCTATCACCGGCGAATTGTATGAGATGCCTTTGGAACGTAAAGCTCCAGGTGTAATCTACCGTCAGCCAGTAACTGAGCCTCTTCAAACAGGTATTAAATCTATCGATGCGATGATTCCAATCGGTAGAGGTCAAAGAGAATTGGTAATTGGTGACCGTCAGACTGGTAAGACAGCCGTGGTTATCGATGCTATCTTGAACCAAAAAGAATTTTACGATAAAGGTGAGCCAGTTTTCTGTATCTACGTTGCAATCGGTCAGAAAGCATCTACCGTTGCAGGTGTAGTTGCAGCCCTTGAAAAAGGTGGCGCACTTCCATATACAGTAATCGTAGCAGCTCCTGCTTCTGATCCAGCTCCAATGCAATTCTTTGCTCCATTTACTGGTGCATCGATTGGTGAGTTCTTCAGAGATACAGGTCGTCCAGCTTTGGTTGTTTATGATGATCTTTCTAAGCAAGCAGTTGCTTACCGTGAAGTATCTCTTCTTTTGAGAAGACCTCCAGGACGTGAAGCATACCCAGGTGACGTATTCTACCTTCACTCAAGATTGCTAGAGAGAGCTGCGAAAATCAACAAGTCTGATAAAATCGCTCAGGAAATGAACGATTTGCCAGATTCTATCAAGCATTTGGTAAAAGGTGGCGGGTCTTTGACAGCACTTCCAATTATCGAAACTCAAGCTGGTGACGTTTCTGCATACATCCCGACTAACGTAATCTCTATTACTGATGGTCAGATCTTCTTGGAGACTAACCTTTTCAACTCTGGTATCCGTCCTGCGATTAACGTAGGTATCTCGGTATCACGAGTGGGTGGTAACGCGCAGATCAAGTCAATGAAGAAAATTGCCGGTACCTTGAAATTGGACCAGGCAGCTTTCCGTGAATTGGAAGCATTCTCTAAGTTTGGTTCTGATCTAGATGCGACTACTAAGCGTACCATCGAAAGAGGTAGAAGAAATCAAGAAATCTTGAAGCAGGCCCAGTACTCTCCAGTATCTGTAGCGCATCAGGTTGCTATCATCTATGCTTCTACAAAAGGCTTAATGGATACAGTTCCTGTTGAAAAAGCTAGAGCCTTTGAGAAAGAATTCTATACCCTTTTGGATACTTCTTATCCTGAGGCATTAGACTTCATCTTGAAAGGAAATGTAGACGAAGCTGGAAAAGTTCTTTCCAAGGCAGCTGCTGAGTTAGCTCCTAAATTCGCGAAATAATTGATTAAAATTCCGGAAGGCGTGTGTCTTCCGGTTAGTTAATACCCCAAGCACAAAGCAACCAAGATGGCTAATCTTAAGGAAGTAAAGGAACGGATAACCTCAGTAGTCTCAACCCAGCAGATTACTAAGGCCATGAAAATGGTATCCGCTGCCAAACTTAGAAGAGCACAGGACAAAATCACCCAGATGCGTCCTTACTCTCAGAAGTTGACCCAAATCCTGAATAATGTATCAGCTGCTTCAGACGGAGCTGCGGATATCGTATTTGCTGAAAAAAGAGAAGTGAGAAATGTATTGATCATTCCTGTGACTTCAGATAAAGGACTTTGCGGTGCTTTCAATACCAATATTATCAAAGCTGTAAACCTTGCTGTTGCTAAGCAATTCTCCGATAAGGATATCACGATTCTTCCTATAGGAAAAAAAGCTTTCGAAGCTTTCAAAAAACGTGATTTCAAATTGGTTTCTGATTACTCTCAGCTTTTTCAGGATCTTACGTTTGACAATGCAAGAAACGCTGCTGAATTTGCAATGAATGCATTTATCGCTGGCGAATACGACCAGGTAGTTTTGGTATTCAATGAATTCAAAAACGTAGCTACCCAGGAGGTGGTTGTTGAGCAGTTTTTGCCTATGGCAAAGGAAGATTCTACCCAAGAAGAAAAAGCACCTGAGGTAGATTACATCATGGAGCCTTCTAGAAAATACATCATCGAAGAATTGGTTCCTACTTCTTTGAAGATCCAATTCTATAAGGCTGTATTGGAAAGCAATGCTTCTGAGCATGGCGCCAGAATGACAGCGATGGATAAGGCGACTGAAAACGCTGGTGAATTGTTGAAAGAACTTCGATTGATGTACAACAGAACGCGTCAGGCTGCCATTACCAACGAAATACTTGAAATTGTCTCCGGTGCAAATGCACTTGGAGGTAAGTAATAAACGATAGACCTACTTTCCGAAACCACAACTCGCAAGGGTTGTGGTTTTTTTAGCCACGAAGGCCACGAAGATAGCACCAAGGTTTTTGCCACAAATGACACATAGCAGTCATAGGTTTAACTCGGGATCTTCCATTTAGCCTATGTTTTCTATGTGTCTATGTGGTTTGTTTTTTCCTGTCTCTTCATATGATTTGGATTACAAGCCTAAAATATCTTAGCGCTGATTATGAAAACAAGATTCCAGGTTATTCTGCTTCTCCAGAAGTAGGATTCATCTCATCTACAAATCCCCACACCACTTTGAAGTTACCCCGCTTATCGGGCTTAGTGATGTCGAACCTTCTTACACCAGTATCTTTTAATCTTTGTCAGATTTAGCGAAGTCGAAACCTTAAGAAGTTGTTGATTAGTGTTTTTTTTAGCCCAAATACCATAAATAAACCCTATTATTTTTCCCTGTCTGCATAGTTCTAACTACTCAACAGATTTTCCTTTTATACTTGGGTCGTACGCCCTAAATTGTCTGATCGAATTATATTCCTAAACTCCAATGAAAAACACCATCCAGTCTTTGGCCATATTTTGTCTATTATTTAGCAGTTTCTCTTGCTCAGAGGTGGCTAAAGAACAGCCCAAGCAACCAAATATCATTGTTATTCTTGCAGATGATTTAGGTTATGGTGACATCAAGGCATTTAACCCGGAAAGCAAAATCAAGACTCCTCACATAGACCAACTGGCGTCTGAAGGCATGAGGTTTACAGATGCTCACACGCCATCTGCAGTGTGCACTCCTACTCGCTATGGTTTTATGACGGGGAGGTATAATTGGCGAAGTACGCTGAAAAGTGGTGTGCTTACAGGGAATTCTACTGCTTTGATTCCTGATAATAGAACTACGATTGCTTCTGTGTTGAAAGGTCAGGGCTATCATACAGCTTTTATTGGCAAATGGCATTTGGGTTGGAATTGGGCTACAGTTGATGGTGATTCCCTGACGGCTGATGGTTGGGGGCCAAATGATTTTGAAAATATTGATTTTGCCAAACCTGTCAAACACACTCCAAATGATTTGGGTTTTGACTATGCCTATGGACATGCAGGTTCACTGGATATGGCGCCTTATGTGTATGTGGAGAATGGCAAAGTGACCGCGATTCCTGATACCGTTACCGTGAATACAGGCAAATATTCCTGGTGGCGCGAAGGCCCAACCTCTCCTGATTTTGACCATGAAAAAGTCACTCCAAACTTCTTTGAGCGATCTATAGCCTACATTCAGGAGCAAGCAAAGGAGGAGAAGCCATTTTTCCTTTACCTAGCACTTCCATCACCGCATACTCCGATTCTACCTCCAGCTGAATGGCAGGGCAAAAGTGGTTTGGCTCCATTTGGTGATTTTATGATGATGATCGATGACTATGTGGGAAAAGTAAATCAGGCGATAAAAGAAGCGGGAATTGCCGATAATACGTTGGTTATTTTCACGAGTGATAATGGAGGTTCACCCGCGGCAGGATTGGATGTGATGCAGGCAGCAGGTCATTTCTCCAGCTATATTTATAGAGGTCACAAAGCAGATATTTTCGAAGGAGGGCATCGTGTTCCATTCATTGCTAAGTGGCCAGCTAAAATCCAAGCGGGAACTACCAGATCTGAAACAATCTGCCTGACTGACTTGATGGCAACCAGTGCGGAGATTTCCGGTTATGAGTTGAAAGACAATGAAGGCGAAGACAGCTACAGTTTGGTTTCGCTTTTTGATGCCGATAAAAAAGCGGAGCAATTTCGTGAAGCAACAGTTTCACATTCCATCAACGGCAGCTTCGCAATCCGTCAAGGCGATTGGAAGCTGATTATGGCTAAAGGTTCTGGAGGATGGAGCTTCCCAAAGCCAAATGATCCCGCTGAAGCAGAGCTTCCAGAAGTACAGTTATATAATTTAGCTTCTGACCCGGGTGAGACTATCAATCTTCAGGCGGAAAATCCTGAGAAAGTAGCTTCCCTAAAAACTCTTCTTTCCAAGTACATCAAAGAGGGCAGAAGCACTCCTGGTGCTCCACAAGCCAATGACAAGATCGAAGGCGAGTGGAAGCAGATTGGGTTTGTGGAGGAATAATAGTTCTACCTAGTTCAGGTGCATTAGATTCTTCATTGGCTCTTAAGCGTGACCACGAGGTGGTCAAACCATGAATAGCCCCGTATGAAATGCGGGGTAATTGAATGTTGATGGGGAAGACAACTCTGAAGGAGTTGAATGTTTGAGATAGGAATTACAAATTTCCAAAATAGAAAAGCGTAGATATAAGCTACGCTTAGAGGGGCTAATACATTCTGCCATAGATTATTTCTTGATTGTTGTTTAATATAAGTTCGACCCCTTCGGGGTCGCGAAATCGTTTGTTGGTCACTTTCCATGGGTTGCACCCATGGTTATTGATGGTTTGACCCCGTTCGGGGTCCTGCGTTGGGTTTTTGCCGTGATACGCACGACCATGAAGCGACAGTCCCGATGAGCGAAGCGATTTCGGGGTGGTTCAACTTTTCATGACCGCGGGTGCAACCCGTGGATAGGAGGTGTATGATTTGAAATGGCAACCCCGTAGGGGTTAAACTTTTGGAAAATGGAATTACTCCCGACAGCTGTACGGGATTCCCAAAATAGAAAAGCGTAGATACACTCTATGCTTAGACAAAGTTTCTACTCAAAGTAGGGGATGGTATTTCACTTGTCCCTTTAGGGACTTTCTATGGGTAGCTTTGAATTAGTTAGGGTATTTAGCTGTGCCGTAGGTACAGCCCTGAGATTTGTATTCTGTTTCTAGAGCCGTATCTGACGGCACGGCTGAGATCGTTTCCTGAAATATTCTCTACCTATAGTTTGTCCCTAAAGGGACTTGCGTACGAATCCGTACAGAGGAATTACAAATTCCAAAAAATAGAAAAGCGTAGATACAATCTACGCTTAGACCAACGCCGATTTTACACCTAGAGGGGGGGATATAAGCTACGCTTAGACAACGCTGGTTCTACACCTAGCGGGGGAATAAGTTATAAAACCGACCAAATTTCTTAAATCCTGGAGGGTTTATGCTAAAATATGTCCAGTACCCAATCTCTTTTATCTCTCTCTATTCTATTGATAGTCAGTAATAAGAAACTTTTAATTCAATATTGTATTTATAATTCAGTTTGTTTAAATTCATTCATAGTTTTTAATAATTGTTATTCATTTTTAAACAACAAACACTATGGAGAATCGCATTTCCATCTCCATCCCGCCCGCTGAACTACAGCAAGTCCGGGATGCATTTGCCACCATCAACACCATCATGGGTCAGTATTTCGCAGAGCTCAGCAAGGGCAAAGCGAAGCACCTCGCCCGGATGTCTGATGGCACTTTGCCTTTTGTACAGAAGGCAACAGAGTTTGCAGAGTCCAACCCACAGTTTAACCCGCCCTTTCTGGACGTGGTCGAGATGCGCAAGGATCTGGAAGCCTACATTCAGTTGAAGCCATTTTTTGTGGCAGCAGAGCAGTTGCAGGACGATTTTACGAATACCTCCACACTTGCCGGAGCGGAAGCTTACGATCAGGCCAGGATATTCTACAATTCTGTCAAGTATGCTGCGAAAATGGGAATAGCAGGAGCACAAGCACTTTATGATGAGCTACGCAAACGCTATGAAAGTCAAGGAGACCGAAAAGGTCCCGAGATGTGAAGTAGTTAGAAAAGTTGCGAATTAATCATCCAGACCGAGTCTTTCCCGACTCGGTCTTTTTTGTGTCAGGATAGTGTTGTTCATCTTCCTAACCGACTCAGCCCATGGTTTTCCACCCAAGAGTAAGCCTAAAGTAAACACAGCTTATAAAAAAGTTAACCGCAGTCCTTTAAAACATTACTCGTGTCAACTTTCCAACCCAAAATCTGATAAAAAAGATGACCGCAGTCAGGTAAAACATCCGACGAGTCAACTTTTTCATGACTTCTGTTAACTTTTCACGCCGAAATTGAATAGAAATGGTAACTGCGGTCAGGTAAAATATCGGGTGAGTTAGGTTAAAGGTGAGTTGGGTTAACTTTTGAAGTCCATAGGCATCCATAGCACCAGTGGTGCATTCAGTTTCAGTCCTATAGGAGAGAAGCAAAATGCAGGGTCTAGGAAGGGCGTGGTAAGCGAGAAAAAGTTCGACCCCTTCAGGGTCGCGAAATCGTTTGTTGGTCACTTTCCATGGGTTGCACCCATGGTTATTGATGGTTTGACCCCGTTCGGGGTCCTGCGTTGGGTTTTTGCCGTGATACGCACGACCACGAAGCGACAGTCCCGATGAGCGAAGCGATTTCGGGGTGGTTCAACTTTTCATAACCGCGGGTGCAACCCGTGGATAGGAGGTGTATGATTTGAAATGGCAACCCCGTAGGGGTTAAACTTTTGGAAAATGGAATTACAAATTCCAAAAAATAGAAAAGTGTAGATATAAGCTACGCTTAGACAACGCTGGTTCTACACCTAGTGGAGTAGATAAAATCTAAGCTTAGACCAAGAAATTTTATGATAAGCAGGTTAGTTCATTTTTGATTCTTGAAATAATCAATAATTTCCTTAATCTTCATTATAGTGAATTCAAATTGCTCACAATAATTTGAAATATTATTAGTATAACTTTCAGTTTGTTTGGATTTTTGAAGTGATAATTTATTTAACCAATCACTTATTTCTATTCCTTTTTTAGCCTGTGGATCATTATCAAAGTGAAGGTGATCTCCAAAGACAATCCTTACGGGGGTTATGAAGTTTTTTAATATATACTCTGTTGATGGCCCGTCAGATTTATCAAATTGATTGAATTTATTTTTTAACACTATAATTTCTTGAACATTTTTACCCATATTGTTTTTATGAGTTAAAATATAGTTATCTATTATAATTCCAAATTCCAGGAATGAAACATTCCAATCTTCATTCCAATTTTTTAAATCAGTTCTGTAATCATAGAATTTATCTTTTATATCTGTTATAGCTGTAATAAGAAACTCAATATGATTTCCAAGATTATGTAATTTTCTTGAGTTTTCAGTTGATTCACCCCTATTACTAATCACAAATGCATCAAACAACTCTTCGTTATTAATATCTTTTAGCTTATGAATCTGGTTATTATTAAATTCCAATTTCGAAAAATTATTTTTCTCAATATTATAAACATGGTTTTTCAATAAAATTGTTTGTCTTTCAATAGATTCTAAAGAAAACTCAATCCAAGAAATATAAAAATTCTTAAGTCTTTTTCTTTTCTTTTTTTCCGCCAATCTATTAAGTAAAAAAGTTGATAATAACCCTAGAAAAAAAGCTAAAAATGTAATTGAAACTTCAACAATCCAACTAGTGTTATTAGATACTATATCTTGTTCAATAAAACAGCTCATCCCTCTCCCCCTTCCACTATCCTAATTTCCTCCTCAGTCAATCCATATAACTTATACACCAACTGGTCGATTTCAGCATCGATGCGGTTGATTTCGGATTGGAGGGCAAGTGCTTTTTGTTTTTGCTCGGTGAAGTAGGACATCCATTCGGCTTCTTCGCTGAGACTCAACTTTACCTTGGCTTTCTTCAACTCTCCCAAAAACCCCTTGAAATCCAAGTCCGGCCAATGCTGGAGTTTGGTAGATGGTTTTTCGATGGAGAATTTGGATTGGATTAACCCAACTAGATTTAATGTATGCAAATAGAGTGAGCTATATAAATCTTGCATTGAATCCACATGATTGGACAACAATTCAATTGATGAATTTGAAATATCTGGAACTGGAAAACTTAAAATATTATTGACATTCAATTTCGGAAATGCAGCCCTACTCAAGTTAACATTTGATTTTCTAAAATAGGTAGCAGTCACTTTACTTGCTAGAATTGCCAATAAAGGCTTTAGATAAATTTCCTTCGTAGGTTTAGAAATGAAATTAAAAACATCTGTATTATTGATTACTTTCTCTTCTTGATAGGTAATATCAATAGTGTCTTTTGATAAAATCCTATTTACAAGTAATCTAGGATTAGAAAATATTTCCTCCTTTCTAGCAGCGGCAAGATTAACCCCATATTTTATGAACTCCTTATGAGGTTTAAGTAAATACCTTTGTACATTACCTGCCCCAACAAGAGGGAAATAAGATTCATCAATTTTATAATCGGCATGATAAACTTTATTGTTCATCATCTCTCTGGTTTGAGCTGGATTGCCTTTGCCTTTTTCATAAGGTTGCATTCCTTTATATCCATTTAATAAATCTCGAACTGAATATTCACCTTTTAAATCAAGCTTTAACTCAAAAGATAGCAGAGTATCATCCTTTAAAGAAGTGAAATTTCTTTCCTGACTTATTTGCCATAGTTTATCAGCAATTTTACCTAATCGCTCTTGAATGGTTTTCAAGTCCTTATCTACAGCATTTATATATGTTGTTTTTGGAAAAATAGGAGTTGGATTTTTTTGTCCAGTTAATATCAATGTGTCAACTGTAGCGTCTTCAAAAACACTAAATACATTAAGTATTTCATGACAATGATGTTGCAAAAACACTAATTCCCTTAATCTAGCATCATATTGTGTTGATAACCAATAATTAGGGATAATGACGCTGTACAGCGACTCATTTGAAAGAATAGTTATTATCCTTTCTATAAAAACTGCATAAGTATTGATTTGATATTCAGCAGTAAGATAGGTGGAATAAATACTATTCTTTGTGGCTTCATCTAATGCGTGAGATTGTACATAAGGCGGATTCCCAATCACCACATCAAACCCACCTTTGGCAAATACCTGTGGGAATTCATCTTCCCAGTTGAAAGCCAAGTCTCCTGCGACGGTGGGATCATCGATCAGACTGTTTCCTACTTTGATATTGGAGCTTAGACTGCTGAGTTTTCGGCCTTTCTTAGCCGTGCGCAGCCAGAGCGAGAGTCGGGCGATTTCCACGGATTCCTCATTGATATCTACTCCGAAGATATTGCGCTCCAGGATGTGGTTTTCTACATTGGGAAGTACCATAGGAGTTCCGAAAAGTTGGGACTCCAGTTCGTCCAGGTATCTATGCTCTCCCATCAGGAACTCCAAGGCTTGGTTTAAGAATGCCCCAGAACCACAAGCAGGATCACAGATGGTGATCTCGAGTAGCCAGTTACGGTAGGTATCTAGTTTATCCTTCAGCTCGGCTCGTTTCTTCTTAGACTTTTTCCCCTCCGCAAATTCCTCATCTACCAAGTTGACTTCAGCTTTCTTTTCCGCGCAGAGCTTGCCGACTGTATTGTCCACGATGTACTTGGTGATGTATTTGGGCGTGTAGAATACCCCGTCTTTCTTGCGCTTGGTTTTGCTCTTGTCCACTTGTTCTCCTGCGAGATGAGCCCGGACATTCTCGATATCATTCAGACTATGCTCGAAGATATGCCCAAGGATATTGGTATCTACTTCGGTGTCGAAATCATACTCAGAGAGCTTGATTGTGTGTTTTTTGAGCAGTTGATCGTCTATCAGCAAGCCATCCAGCAAAGGATCGGGCGCAAATAATCCCCCATTGTAGGCATGGATTTCGGCTTTATCCTTTCCCCCGGGACGACCTGTGTTCATGTACCTAAAGTACAATTTGAAGCGATCGTATAAGGGCACGTAGGCATCCAAATTAGTCAGGGTATCCCAATGTTTGGCGATTTCCGAGATACTATTTGGCGGGAGTAGTCCCTTGTCCTCCGCAAAGAAAATAAAGAGAAAGCGATCCAGCAGTTTCTGACTTTTCTTATAGAGTAGCAATTCATCCACCTCAGGGTTTTTGATGACCATATCCTGCCACAGTGCCTGCTTGAAGGAGGAGTAATCCGAGTAAAGTTTCTTGGTGACCTGCTCCTCTACGAGTAGGGATTCGGTTTTGATCTTCTCAGGAATTCGGCTAAGTAGATTATCCTTTTCCAGCAGTAGCCAAAGCAGTTCGAAGCGTTCCCGACCTAATGTAAAGAGGTGGAATTCCTCATGATCAACGGCATTGTGAATGTAGAAGCGCAGCTTTTCGAAGTTGCTGGTGATCACAAAAGCACATTCGGGCTGGTTGTTTTTGTAGTTGAAGGCTTGATCGCGGATCTTATCCAGGTCTTTGGTGTCGGTGCCTTTGAGTTCGATGACTGCGAGTGCATTTCCGTCTTTAAGGATTGCGCCATCGGTTTTCTTGGCATCCTTGATATTCTTCAGCTCTGTGGTCAGGTTGAAATCCGGATTAGGATTGATCGTGTAGCCTAGAATATTCACAAACAACTCCCGTAGAAATCCCTCTTGAAACTGTTCCTCTTTGGAATTACGGATATTCTCCTGAATTAAGGGATTGAAGAAATAGCTTTTGTAAGCGTCGTAGGCTGTAGTAATCAGTGATTGATCTTGAGCGGAACTGTATTTTTTAAGAACGGAACTTTGAAAAAGAGGCATCTTCGGGTAATTGGTAAAAATTGATTCCTAAAGATATCATTTACCTCGAAAACGAAAAGGAGTTTTTGTCAGTTGAAAGGAGAATTCTAAAAAAAACAAAACCCTCCAGGTTTCGAAAACCTGGAGGGTTTGTGACACCGGGCATCGGACATCCGACAATAGAAATCCTACAATCGAATCGCCCTCGCCACCACCTTCGCCATTATCCCCAATCCTTCAGTATTTGGGTGTACGCCATCAGGTAGTAGATCCTCATGGCCCATAAATGGGGTATACAGGTCGATTAGTTCTGATCCGGAGTCCAACGCAATATCGATGATCATCATGCGCTGCTCATTGTTCATCACTACTGGCCTGATTCCGAAGTTTTCACGGGTGACTGGCACGGGCATGACCACATACACTTTGCCGTCGGCCGGCATGGTTGCTTTGAACTCGGCGATCATATCCAAATAGTCTTTTCTAAACTCTGATGCGTATTGCCAGTTCTGAGGTTTAGAATCGTTGGTTCCCAACATGATGATCAGAATGTCGGCTTTGAAGTCTTTCACCTGCTGAAACTGGGGTTCATTCCAGAAAGGATAATCTCCTTTTCTTAAAAGCGTTCTTCCGCTTACTCCGAAGTTTCCAACTTCATAGGCATCTCCAAGTATTGCCTGCATCTGTAGCGGCCAGCTATCTGGATTGTCTCTGCCTGGTCCTTGGGTGATGCTGTTTCCCACACAGGCTATTTTGATAGGAGCTTGTGCTAGGGAAATGGAATTCAAAGCTAAAAGTGCGAGTAGTACTAAACTGGTTCTTTTCATTATTTGAGGTTTTGGGATTGAGAATTGATCTCCAAAATAGGCAAATGTTTGATTACAGCCTAGTCAAAATAAATACGCAATTGCGATCTAGCTAGGCACTTTTACCTAATCCCCCTATCTTTAATCCGTGCAGTTTCTCTTTAAAATCTATCAGCGGCTTACCTGGCTTTCTTTGGATGTGGTTCTCGGCGCTATGGCCGGAATGCTTTTTTTTGAGCGACTGCTTCGAGTTGATTTGGAATGGCAAGAATATGCCTTGCTAGGCATGGCTGTTTGGTGTATTTACACCGCCGATCATTTAATGGATGCTAGGAAATTGGACTCAGATCACACAGAGAATCGGCATTATTTTCATCTCAACTATCAAAAGCCCTTGCTGGCCTTACTCGGAATAGTTGGCGCAGTGGGTTTGGTCTGGGCAATACAATACTTCGGGTTTTCTCAGGAATTGTTTTTTGGAGCAGGCTTAGGACTCGTGATTCTGGGAATAATGCTCGCAGTTCGGAAGCTTGCGGAAAAGCAAGTTCGCCTAAAAGAACTCAGCTCAGCAGTATTTTATGTAATCGGGATCTCATGGCTTCCTTGGTACGAGACTCCGCAAATCGATTATACCTGGACGGCTTTTGGTCTGACAATCCTGTACATGGGCTTGGCTTATTTGAACTTGATTATGCTTTCCAGTTTGGATACTGAGTCAGATAAGGAAGCCGGCTTTGTCTCCATCGCCACGATTATTCCTCATGAAAATCTCTATCCACGAATCCGCCAGCTAGCAATCGGATTAATTCTAGTTGCCTTAATCGGATTGTTCTTGGTAAACTCATTCTTTAGAATCTTTCCGAGTTTATTACTCATCATGGTGCTGTTACACTATTTGAGTTTTTTCAAATCTGGACAAAGACCCGAGCAAGTCAGAATGCGAATGGAAATCGCATTTCTGACTCCAGCCGTTTTACTTCTACTTTAAACGAATGCGCTGTGCCCGGTAATCGCACGTCCCACGATCAGGGAATTGATTTCCTTGGTGCCTTCATAGCTATAAACGGCCTCCGCATCTGCTACAAATCTTGCAATGTCATGGCGCAGCAAAATGCCATTTCCTCCGAAAAGCTCGCGGGAATGATCCACGATTGAACGCATCCGAAGGGTACAAAATACCTTAGCAAGGGAAGCGTGCTCATCCTTTAGAATATCTCCATCCTGCATTTCTGAAAGCCGAAAAACCATCGTCTGCATAGCTGTAAGATCACCGAGCATGGTTACCAAAAGATCCTGAACGAGTTGGAAAGAAGCGATAGGTCTGCCGAATTGCTTGCGTTCATTCGTATAAGCCAAAGCCAATTCATAGGCGCCACGGGCACAACCTACCGCTTGCCAAGCGACACCAGCTCTAGTCATTCGTAATACTTTGGAAGTATCTCGGAAAGAGTTTGCTTCCTGCAATCTGTCTGATTCCGGCACTTCACAATTTGTCAGCGTGATTAAGGCGTTCTGTACTATTCTCAGCGCCATTTTATCTTCCAGTTTCTCAGCTTTGAATCCTGGATTATCTTTTCTGACAATAAAACCTTTCACCTGCTGATCGTCCAGATCTCTCGCCCAGATTACTGTCATGTCTGAGAACGTAGCATTTCCAATCCATTTTTTCTGCCCATTCAGCACCCAGGCATCACCCTCTCTTTTGCAGGTTGTAGTCAATCCTCCAGCTACTCCAGATCCTACTTCGGGTTCCGTCAAACCAAATGCGCCGATTTTCTCCAATTTTTGCATGGAAGGAAGCCATTCTTGCTTTTGCTCTTCTGATCCACAGAGGTAGATTGAGCCCATGGCCAAGCCACTTTGCACGCCAAAAAATGTAGAAATCGAGGTGTCTATTCTTGCCATTTCCATGGCTATAAATCCCTCTAACAAAGCGGATTGTCCCGGGCAACCATAGCCTTGGTAAGTCAATCCGGCAATATCCAGCTCTGCCATTTTCGGGATGATCTGCATGGGGAATTCCCCACGGTTCCAATAGTCATTGGCAATTGGCTTAATCTCCCGTTCCATAAATTCCCGCACTTTCAACTGAATCTCGCGCTCCTGAGGTGCAAGTGTTTTGTCCAATTCATAGAAATCCCCATTGATGGGCGGGATAGTCTTCGGACGGCTGCCTCCTTTCATCATTCCCATCATTTTTGAAAGGTCTTCCTCACTCATTTGCGACACCAATCCTACCATCTTGGCAAGATCCACTTTCTGGGAAAGTTTGGAGATTTGGCCTAAGTCTACACTTGACAAAAGTTTGCGCAAACCACTGATATTTCTAAAAAGATTTTTCATAGGTATCTATTTTGGGAATTAGTTCATTCCTTTAAACTAGTGAAAGACAATTACAGTTTCCTTACTCCTTTTTACAATCCCCTGACCAAACTCATTTTTGGGGAGCAATTGATGCTGGCTAAAAGGTGTTTTGGATCAAATTTTACCGGCAAGAAAATCTTAATTATAGGCGGTGGAGATGGACTTGATTATCAGGTTTTACAAGAGAATTTGTCAGGAGAATACTGGGAAATCTCCCAATCCATGCTCAATCGGGCAAAAGTAAATCTTGGAAAAAGTGATCTTTCCTTCCATCTGGACTTTTTTCAGGCTAAGGAAGGGAAAGTTTTTGATGAAGTCTGGCTTCACTTTGTGTTGGATACCATGCTGGACAAAGAAATTGAAAGCCTTTTGGGAGAAATTAGGAAAAGCCTTAAACCGGAAGGGAAGATTTACCTGGCTGATTTTTTTGTTCCAAAAAACACTCTTCATCGAATTATACATCAAGCCATGATTAGTTTTTTTAGGCTGGTGACGAAGCACAAGCGGGCAAATCTTCCCGATTATGAGCAAATCTTAGGTTCAGAAGGTTGGGTGAAAACTTCCGAAAAGGAATTTATGGAAGGCTGGGTGAAAGCTCAGGAGTGGAAGTTAGAAACTGGCATCTAGTTGTTTCCTGAATTGCTCAGGCGTCATATTCGTTTTCTTTTTGAAGAGCCGGCTGAAATAGGAAGCATCGTCAAATTCAAGTGCATAAGCAATGTCAGAAATGTTCAGATCCGAATGCGTCAGAAGTCGTTGAGCTTCCAAGATCACTCGATCCATAATGAGTTGGGAACTGGTTTTGGATACCGTGTTTTTACACAAGCTATTCAGCTGTTTTAAACTTAAGTTCATCTTATCAGCATAGAAACTCGCTTCTCGATGCTTTTTGAAATGATCTTCAATTAAGAGTTCCAATTCCTGAAATTGCTCATGAAACAGTTTCTCTTTCTTAGAAAAAGATGTTTTGCTCCCTTTGTAGCGATAGAAAAAGATTAGGAGGGTATCAATGTAATTTTTCAAAAGCTCCTTCGTGTGCCAAGTTGGCTTTTTCGTCTCCTGATCAATTTTTTCAACTAAGTATAAAACCTCTTTTGCTTCCTCAGAGCCGATTTTCAATGCTGGAAAATCCACAATTGAGTTGAAAACAGAGTAGGTATTTAGTCTTTTTCTCGGGAAAGTGGAGGTGTAAAATTCTCCGCTGAAGAAAATAATATGACCGTCTGTGGCTGGAGTCAGTTCCCAAGAATGAACCTGTCCTGGACTTAGAAAAAACACAGATCCCGGTTCTACAGCATAGGTTTTGAAATCTATGGTGTGACTGCCTGATCCGTGCGTAAAAACCACAATAATATAGAAGTCATGCTTATGCGGTTTTTGGATAAACTGATGTGTGGCCAAATGGCTCTTCAGCCCAGCGTAATAGAAATGAGATGAATCAATTGCATCCGGTCCGAAATCGGGAATGTGAAATATGGGCAGAGGACTTTTCGGCATTCTGGAAAACTTCTTTTGCAGGAGTTCTCAAATATACCCAGTTCGTCTGAAGTAAGAAATCAGGAAGAGCTCGGAAACTCGTCTCCTTGGTATTGGATAAAAATCGATATCCAGATGGATCTACTAATGCGGTAAATGAAAGGTAGAAAAACGATGGCTGCGACCCCCAGTAAGGAAAGCAGAAGCGAAAGCGAATAGTCTGGTTTCAAAATTGTCAAAGCCAGCCAAGCTGCAATAAACAAGGCGGTGTTAATGGCGTAGCTTACGAACATGGCTCCGAAGTAATAGCCTGGCTCTGGTTCGAATGATTGCTTGCAGTGCGAGCAAGTTTTATTCATCACGGAGAACTTGGTTGGGCTCAATAATTTACCACGTAAAAACATATCTCCCTGATGACAGCGAGGGCATTTGCATTGATAGATGCTTTTCAGTGTGGAGAATATCATGGCATTTAAGTTTTGACAAAATTAAAGCTTGAAGCCTAAAACAAACTGGATAAAAAACACTTCTAATAGGACAATTGAGATGATTAGGGATTTGACTTTTCTATGACTTTTTCGATCAAGTTGTCAAAATATTTTCCGTTTCCCGGTCCATACCAATTCATTTCCCGCACCTCATGGAAGTCTTCATCATAGAGTTCATCAGGCGTGATGTATCCAATGTAGCCACCATTGAATGTCGTGATGATCAGATTCAATCCTTTGCTTTGAGCCAGCTTCTCCCACTTTTCATAGAATACGCCAGAGAGTTCTCCGCTCGATGCGATCATCAAAGTTGAGCCGATCTGAGAAATATCTAGATGCGCATTTGTCTCGCCCAATAGGTAATTGAAAAGCCAAGGGCGAAGGCGAAGATTATCTGAAACGCGAAGATGTGGTTCACGAAGTGAAATCGGCAAGTAGCCTGTTTTAATGCTATGATTTTTTAGAGTTGCGAAATAAGTCATTCTTAGATTCAAGGTAGAATCCAATTGATGGGCGTATAGCTCGACCATTTCCGGTGTGTTTCCTGGGCGTAGTGGTCGATGACTTCCTACTGTCCCCGCAGCATACAGAGCAAAGTCAAACCCGTCAGCTTCCAGATTCTTTGTGAGGTAAAATGGATAATCTCCGGATAACCCCATAAACTTCGTGCTCATCGCCGTAGCATGTGCTGAATAGGTGAGGAAAGTGGCTTTTTTGCCAGATTTTTTGGTGAAAATAAGTTGTCGGACAAAAGGATCTGTCGGACCGTCTTTTACAAATCTATTTGCCACCAATGCGCCAGCATCGGACTTTCGATAGGTGATAGAAACAGTGTCTTGGGTGGCAATAGCATTTTGCAAAGCAGAAAGACTACTTGACACCATTTGATCTACTATCCTTTGATCAAATCCTCCAAAAGCAATTTCCCCCATCGGGCCTGGCATATATCCACCCATTCCTGAATGCGTATGTGTTGCCGTGAAAATCACCTGATCCACGGGTAAATTGGTATCCTTGATGGCTATCTGAATTTGCTCTGCAAGCGTAGGGTGCACGATCAGCAATTCATAATTGAGCCATGCAATTCGGGTTTTCCCATTGGAAAGAGCCAATGCTTTCACATAACTGCTGTCTTGCACGAACTCATATTTTCCTCTAGGCGCATAACCTACAAGATCCGCAGGTTCATCAGGTGTCATGTTGACACTTGACCAGCCAGCGATCCAAGTGTCGCCTTGGGAATTTGAAAAAGTGTTTTGATCTAATCGCTCCAAAGTCTCTTTATAAAAACCCTGATCCTGAATAGGAGATCGATCTACTTTGGTCAAAGTGATTAGTCCGATTACTACCAAAACAACAAAAGTCCAGCTTAGGACTTTTGTTGTTTTTAGTAAGATGTTTTTCTCTTTCAACGCCATTTAAATATTGGGTTCCTCAATTTTATCAATTAAAGCCAAAAGTGCCAGAATAAATGGTACACACTAGCTTTGCCGGTACTTCGGTCACCCGTCATCGGTCTTCCCGCCAGATAAGCAAAGAAAATGCTGATACTGGCATGATTTCGATTTAACAGATAAATTATTAATATTCAAAAGTGCCATGAGGACTATTAATCGTTACTTTTTTGCCTTGATGTGGCTCAACTCTACCGATGATCTGTGCCTCTACACCGTAAGATTCTGCGATGTCGATGATCTCCTCAGCGTAGCGTTCGTCTAGGTAAACTTCCATTCTGTGCCCCATGTTGAAGACTTTATACATTTCTTTCCAGTCCGTACCACTTTCTTCCTGGATGATTTGGAAAAGGGGAGGAGTTTCAAACAAATTGTCCTTGATCACGTGCACGTTGTCCACAAAGTGAAGGACTTTAGTCTGTGCTCCACCGCTGCAATGCACCAACCCATGAATTCTAGGTCGCATGTAGTTCAGCACATCCACCATGATAGGTGCGTAAGTTCTTGTAGGAGAAAGTACCAACTTACCAATATTCACAGGAGCTCCTGGAGCCGGATCAGTTAAGTTATATTTTCCTGAATAAACCAGGTCTTCCGGTACAGAAGGGTCAAAGCTCTCAGGATACTTTGTTTTCAATACTTTATTAAACACATCGTGACGGGCAGAAGTAAGTCCGTTGCTTCCCATGCCTCCGTTGTATGCTGTTTCGTATTTTGCCTGACCAAAAGAAGCCAAACCTACGATCACATCACCACCTTGAATCTGGTCATTGGAGATCACTTCATCGCGACGCATTCTGCATGTGACCGTGCTATCCACGATGATCGTGCGTACCAAATCTCCCACATCGGCAGTTTCTCCGCCAGTGAGTACAGCGTTGACGCCGTTGTCACGGAGCATCTGTAGAACTTCTTCAGTACCTTCGATGATCGCTGAGATCACTTCGCCAGGAATCAGGTTTTTATTTCTTCCAAGTGTAGAGGAAACGAGAATATTGTTGATCGCACCCACGCAAAGCAAGTCATCCGTGTTCATGATGATCGCATCCTGCGCGATACCTTTCCAAACGCTTACATCACCAGTCTCTTTCCAATAGGAATATGCCAAAGAGGATTTGGTGCCGGCACCGTCAGCATGCATGATATTGCAATACTCAGGATCATTGCCGAGGGTGTCTTCTACGATTTTGCAAAAGGCCTGCGGGAAAAGTCCTTTGTCAAGATTGGATATTGCCTTGTGGACATCTTCTTTGGAGGCGGAAACTCCGCGCTGCATGTATCGCTCGTTCATGGGGGCAAAGTTAATAGGTTCTCCGCAAAATGGATGAATAAGAGGGGTAAAGTTGGGTTGCTTATTTGGTAGATAATTTTAACCGAAAAGTCCGCAAAGTACGCAAAGCTCACACAAAGTGGCGCAATTTAAAATTCAGCAATTAACTTGGTTCAAGACCACTTATTTGGTTCAAGTCTCATGACTTGGACCTAAAATTACCGCAGTCTTCAGACTGCTTTCTGTTTTAAATATAAAAAGTCCTGCTTCTCCAGAAGCAGGACAACCGTGCTAACCGCGCAAAACTCTGCGCTCTCCGTGGTTAAAATCCTTTCTTAAGAATGCTCGAGCACCATTTCCTTCACGCATTCCACCCAGGTGTTTTCCGAGTTCAGACTTGGCACCAAGTCCCATTCTTCACCGCCTCCTTCCAGGAATTTGTCTCTGTATTCTCCGGCTACTTCCACGGTGGTTTCAAGACAGTCGGCCACGAAAGCCGGTGAAAAAGCTAATACTTTCTTGACACCTTGCTTATTCAACTCTTCAATAACATCATCTGTGTAAGGTTTCACCCAAGGATCTTTTCCTAGTCTGGATTGGAAGCAATTCACAGCTTTTTCCTCTGGGATTCCAAGTTTCTCGCAGATCAAACGAGTCGTTTTGAAGCATTGTGCACGATAGCAATAATGATTTTTTGCTCCATACTTATTACAGCATGCACCTAACTGACAATAGCCGTCTACAGAGCCTTTAAGTATATGGCGCTCAGGAAGTCCGTGGTAAGAGAAAAGGATTTTATCGTAGTCTTTTCCCTCCATCATAGCTCTGCCACGCTCCGCCCAAGCCTCTAGAAACAGCGGTTGCTCAATGAAATTACTGATAAATGAAATATCAGGAATGATCTGCCAGCTTCTGGCTATTTCCATCACCTTGTCCTGTACGGAACCTGTAGAGGCAGAAGCATACTGAGGAAAGAGTGGGAGTACAATTATTTTGGTCACATGGGCTTTTCGCAATTCTTCCAGACCAGCTTCTATGGAAGGAGTCTGATAGCGCATCGCAATCGCTACTTTGTATTGCTTGGAGTCGAGTTTTTCGATCAGTTTGTCTCTTAGATCTTCGGTGTGGAAAAGCAAGGGAGAACCACGATCTGTCCAAAGTTTTCGGTATTCATGAGCAGATTTGGGTGCCCGAAAGGGAGCAATGATCAAATTGATCAGCATCCATCTAAAGACAACCGGGATGTCGATCACTCGTCCATCCATTAGAAATTCGCGGAGGTATTTTCTTACGTCGCCGGTAGCGGTACTGTCTGGAGTTCCTAGGTTCACCAGCAGGACGCCGATTTTTCCGGATTTATTCATGAGAGCTCTATTGTGAGGATTTGCGATTCAGAACCCAAAAATACGTCCGATTGTTAGATTTCGCCAATTGATCCTGAGAATCAGTTATTGAAAAAAGCTTTTAAACTTTCAGGTTTCTCGCCCAGCCGATCAATGGTCCTGCGCTCATACTGGCAATAATCGCTAAAATAACCAAGCCAATAAAGAGTGGTTCAGTGACCAATCCATTCTCTAAGGCAATCAGTCCCAGTACGATATCCATACTTCCTCGGGTACTCATACCAAATCCGGCTACGATTGACTCTTTGCGGGAAACACCAGCAAGTCTTCCGCCAAAGTAAGCTCCATAATATTTTGTCAAAAGACCTACAATAATTACCACTCCTACAATTCCCGGATCAAATCCAGTGATGAAGTTTACCTTGAGTCCAATGGAAACAAAGAAGATAGGAGCGAAAATATTATTGATAAACTGATGTAGAATTTCCTTCGCTTTTTCGGTCAAATACTCCGAATCTCCCAGTGCCACTCCGATGATAAATGCTCCAAAAATTGCGTGGATTCCGATAAATTCAGTGAAGGAAGCAGCCAAAAAGCAAAGTGCAAGTGAAAGGGAAAGTAAGCCTCCTGGCCAGGCCAGTTTCTTATTGATCCAAGGCAAAACTCTATTGATCAATCCTTTTCCAATAGTCAGCATAACTAACGTAAATAGCAAGGTTAGACCAATTGTAGGCCAGACTCCCAGCCCATCGCTTCCTGATTCTGATAATGATAAAATCACAGAGAAAATCAGCCAACCAAGCACGTCAACAATCATTGCTCCTGCAATAATGAGAAGGCCTGAGGATGTTTTGAAGAGGTTGAGATCCATTAGAATCCTGGCTACAATGGCCAATCCTGTGATGGAAATCGCTAAACCGAAGAAAGTGGAGGCTACTACTCTGTCATTGATATTCACTCCCAGAAACTCAGGGAATGCGTAGGCCACGACAAAACCAGCGATTATCGGCAAGATCATCGAGGCCACAGCTATGTAAAGTGCCTTTTTTCCCTGGCTCCATACGATATGTAACTCCACCTCCAATCCTGCAATGAATAGCAGCAGTACGACTGAGATTTGCACAAAACCATCAAAGGCTATATTAGTCATCTCATGTGTTCCGAAGAGATATTCTTGCGCTCCGGGAAAGAAATTTCCAAGGATGGTGGGGCCCAAAATGATCCCTGCAAATATTTCACCCACTACAGCAGGTTGCTTGAATTTTCTGGCTAGTTCTGCAAATACTCTTGCCAGAATAAGTATAGATGCGAGTTGGAGGAGTAAATTAATTACCTCCTTATGGTCTAAAGTTTCCATGGAGGTTTAATTTTTTACGATTAATAAATTACAAGGCAAAGTGCTCAACAAGTCTTCCAAATCATGTGGAAAAATCCTGTCGAAAAAATTCAATTTTTGATCATCACCCACTACCAATAAGTCTGCTTCTATCTTTTCACAAAATCTAGCCAACTCAACAGCCCATCTTCCGCCAGTCACTTTAATGTTTATCTTCAAATTCCCTTGATCAATTTTCTTTAAAATCCCTTCTACATATTCCACTTCATTCTGCACCAATTGCCGTCTGGTATTGGAGGCTTCCTCTTCAGAGTCTTCACTGGCGGTGCCCATTTGGAGGCCATACATTTTTATTTCATTCAAAATGTGAACTTGATCTGCCTTCACGGCTTTGGAGAAAATTATTCCGCACTCGATCACATTAGCTGTGATCTCCAATTGAGTTCCGTTGAGTACTACTTTTTCAAAAACTGTGGATTGAACTTTCGGTTCGATCAAAGTCAAAACTGAGCAAGGGGATTTTCGGATGATTTTTCTGCCTACAGAACCCATGTAGTAGGTCAAAAATCCCTCACGCTTCAATGCTCCAGCTACCAATAGGTCAGCATTTTCTTCCTTGCAGGCTTCGATGATCATTTTTACCGGCTTTCCCTCTTTCCAGATCAGCTTGGTTTTGGCATCATCCAAGCCGTTTTTTACCATGATCTCTCCAAGTTTGGCTTCTAGTTCATCAGTTTTCTTACCAATATGAATTAAAATCAGTTCGGAGCCGAAAAGCTGAACAAGTCGTTTGGTTTCTGAAATCAAAGCTTCCATCCTTGGGGAAAAAGCTATGGCAAGGGCTACTTTATGATACATTTTGAAAAAGCTAATGACCTTAAATAAGCGAATTTTCCGCATCTGTACAATACTTTTATCACAACTCCATTTATCCTGATCCCGATCCATTCAAGTGTTATTTAAGCACTCCGAAAAAGGAAGAGGCTTTTTGTCCCGAATTTTTAGTAAAATTTAGGGTCAATCTTTTTCGAGATTGTTGAAATCAGAGAATTAAAACCCAAACGATTTATGAAAAAAACACTACTCAGTTGGTTGCTGGTTGGGGGTATGGGATTATCAGGAGCTGCATTTGCGCAGTCGGATTATCCTACGCTTGGTCAGCTCAATCAGCGTTTGCAGCGTGTGGCTTCCAATGCCTCCGCTGAACTCACCTCACTCACCAAAACCGAAGGAGGCAAAGATATCTGGGTGCTCAAAATAGGTACTGGCAAACTGGATGAAAAACCTGCCATCGCAGTAGTAGGTGGAGTGGAAGGATATGAAGTGCTAAGCGTAGAGCTCGCCGTTCAATTTGCAGAAAAGCTAGTCTCAGATCATGCAGAGGCACTTGAAGCCACCACTTTTTACATTTTCCCAAACATGTCTCCGGATGCTTACGAGCAGTATCACGCTTCGCTAAAATATGAGCGAAAAGGAAATGCAGTTGCTATTGACCATGATAGGGATGGGATTCCAGGCGGAAGTGGTTATACCGATCTGAATGGTGATGGTCTGATCACCATGATGCGTGTAGAAGATCCAACAGGGGATTATTTAATTTCTCCAGAGGATGATCGAGTGCTTGTCAAAGCGGATAAATCAAAAGGTGAATCAGGAAAATACGCTCTTTATAAGGAATCAAAAGATGATGATAAAGACGGCGAATTTGCTGAAGACTTGAAGGAAGGAATAGCATTCAATAAGTCCTTGACTTATAAATTCCCAGTTTTTGAGCCATTGGCTGGTGATATGCCAGTGACCCAAAAAGAATCCCGAGCTTTGCTTGATTACTTGTTTGAGCAGTGGAATATTTTTGCCTTTGTTACTTTTTCTCCGGCAAATAATCTCTCTACACCGCTGAAGTACAATGCAGGAAATGCTAAAAAGAGAATTGTCACTTCTATTTTGGAAGAAGATCAGGCATTAAACACAATGATTTCTGATGTCTATAAAAAGACGGTAAAGCAGAAAGCTTACCAGCAGGATAATCAAGGTACTGATGGGGATTTCTTTCAGTGGGCATATTTCCACTTTGGTAGATTGAGCTTCGGTACTCCGGGTTATTGGGTTCCTGAATACAAAGATTCGACAGGTAAAGGCAAATCAAATGCAGAAGCCAATTACTTGGCTTGGGCAGATTCGCTGGGCATGCAAGACGTGTTTGTTCCTTGGGCGGAAATTCAACATCCGGATTTTCCGGGTAAAAAAGTAGAAATAGGAGGTATCAAACCATTCGTGATGACTACTCCTTCTTTTGATAAAGTAGAGGAAATCGCTGATCAGCACACAGATTTTATCCTGAAGCTTGCTGAGATGCAACCAAAGCTCGAGATTCATAATGTGAACTCTGAATCATTGGGCAACGGATTGACTAGAGTGACCATGGATCTTTTTAATAATTCAGCTATCCCGACACATTCTGAAATGGGAGAAAATTCCCGTTGGCTGCGCAAAGTCAGAATTGACATAGATGCCGATGCGGAGAAAATTGTCTCAGGTAATAAAATCGAATTGATGGATTCTTTGGGAGCTTATGAGAAAGCAAGTTTCAGCTGGATCATTCGTGGTTCGGGAAATGTGACTGTAAAAGCCGGCGCTTCTCATGCCGGATTCACTTCCACAACTGTAAAACTCTAAGCCATGAAAACGATGAAATCAAAAATATTACTCATTGCCGTGGCTATAGGTGCACTTAGCCTAGGAAGTTATAAAGCAGATGCGCAGGAGAAGTTTTTCCGTGCTGTGGGTACTCCCCACAACCCTAAAGTAGATATCGCTTTCAACAGGTATTATACTTATGAAGGATTGGTGGATAATATGAAAAAAATTGCGGCAGCGCATCCGAATATCGCCAAACTCGAATCGATAGGAAAATCCTATGAAGGTCGGGATATGTGGACGCTGACGATCACGGATTTTTCCACCGGAAAAGACACAGATAAGCCCGGAATGTGGATAGATGGAAATATCCACTCCAACGAAATTCAGGGAGGTGAATTCTCTCTTTATGGTGCTTGGTACCTGACGGAGATGTTTGCGGATAATGAATTTATCCAGCAGCTCTTGAAGGATAAGGTGTTTTATATCACCCCAACGATCAATCCTGATGCAAGAAATGACTTCTTTTTGGAGCCAAACACTGCCAATTCACCAAGATCTGGGATGATGATCTTGGATAATGACGGCGATGGAGTAGCTGGCGAAGATGGAATGGATGATCTAGATGGTGATGGACACATCACAATGATGATCAGAAAATCCCCAACCGGCCGATACATCAAAGATCCGCAGGATCCGCGTAAGCTGATTATGGTAGGTGCGGATAAAGTAGGTGAATACGAAATGCTGGGTCAGGAAGGTACAGATGGAGATGGGGATGGTCGTGTGAATGACGATGGCGTAGGATATTATGACCCGAACAGGGATTGGGGATGGAACTGGCAGCCTGATTACATACAGCGGGGAGCGTTGAAGTATCCATTTACACTTCCTGAGAACCGATCCATCATGGAGTTTGTCATGAAGCATCCGAATATCGCTGGAGCTCAAAGTTTCCACAATTCTGGCGGAATGATCCTAAGAGGTCCAGGTGCTGAAGAGGATGTAAGTACCTATAACCGAAATGATATCCGAATCTATGATGCGCTAGGGCAAAAAGGTGAGGAGATGATTCCTGGCTATCGATACTTGACGGTTTATAAAGATTTGTATTCTGTTTTCGGTGGTGAGCTTGATTGGTTTTATGGAGTGAGAGGAGTTTTTACCTTTTCCAATGAGCTGATGGTTCCTTACTTGTATTTCCACAAACAAGGCGGTGGACAAAATGAAATGTTCGAAGTAGATGAGTTCCTGACAATGGGAGATGCCTTTGTGATGTGGAACGAATTTGAGCATCCACAATTTGGAACAGTGGAAATCGGCGGATTTAAGAAAAACTTCGGTCGTGCTCATCCAGGGTTCTTACTCGAGCAGGATGCGCATCGAAATATTGCTTTCACTATTTACCATGGCTATCACACACCAAAACTCTCTGTGATGGATGTGAAGGAAGAAGATTTGGGTGGAGGTTTGAAATCTATTACCGCTACCATCTTCAACGAGCGCTTGATGCCTACTCACGCTAGCCAGGATCTCAAATATAATATCGAGCGACCTGACTATGTGACCATTACTGGAGCCAAAGTGCTTGCTGGTTTTGTAGTGGAAGATGAGGATTTCAATAAGCTCAAAGAGCAAAAGAACAATCCTGAGAAAATATTGGTAGATAATGTACCTGGAATGACTGGAGTAAAAGTGAAGTGGATTGTGTCTTCAGGGTCAAATTATTCCATCAATGTTGATTCGGCCAAAGGCGGAAAAGCTAGTTGGAAGAAAGAGAAATAGAGTCTCAGTGATCAGTGGCAGTAGTCAGTCAAATTGAATTTGATGAATAGTATAAAATGCGGAGCAGTGATGCTTCGCATTTTTTTTTACACCGCAATGAACACTGAGATTAACATAGAGGTCACAAGTTTATGGTAGTTGGATGCAAGTTCCCGAAGGAACATCCTATGGATAGAATATGGTGTTTATTGAACAATCTGCAGTGCCTTTAGGTACGGCTTTAGCTAACATTTATTCAATAGATATAAAATGTCCTTGTTGTGGAGAAGCAGGGTAGAAATAAGCTGTGGTCTCTGCGAAAACCTCCGTGACCACTGTGGTTAATTCCCCTTAAACAACAAAACCCCGCTCGATTGCTCAAGCGGGGTTAGTTTATATGAAGTTGGTTTAGCTTATAGGCTTGTTACGTACCCTTCGAATCCTGATGCAGTTTTCACTTTGAAGTTGATACCTGCTCCGCTTCCGTTATCAATAGTGTAGATTTTGTGTAGGCCCTGAGGATTATCGATTTTCTCTGTGTGGATCAATTTGTCACCATCATAGATCATTACTTCGATATCTTTAGCGTCTAGGTTGCTTACGAGCAATCTGTACTGATTGTCTCCCATTGGAGATACTCGAGAGAAGACAGTTGGAGCTTCTACTAAGTAATTGTTGAAAGAAGCAGTTCTCAATACGCCTGACTCGTCCATTACTTCTACAGAGTAGTTTCCTTGAGGAAGCGCTTTAAGATCATATTTCTTAGCAAATGCTTCGTTCTTAGTGATTCTGTCTCTCAAGATCAAACGATCTTCTGAATCCGTGATTTTTACGATCACAGTTCCTTGTGGTGCTTCATTGAAGGATACTGCCACTTTAGTAGTTTCAGTTTGTCTAATTAGGACAGATGTACCTTCTGATTTGGCAAACGCTCCTGCAGCGATCCCCGCTACGAAAAGCAATGTGAATAATTTTTTCATTTTAATAATTGGTTTGAATAGGTTCTAATTTTTCAAATTAACCGCCTGACGGCTGCTCCGTCTCAGGTGGGGAAATTTGGGCTGTAATTCAATTCGGTTACCGATTGGTTTGTTATTACGATTCAAAGGTACGACTGAAAACATCAATTGCAAATACCTCAATAAAAAAAGATCATTGTTAATGATATGGTAACAGATCATTGTAATTATTGCCGATTTAATAAAATGCTCCCGCAATCGATAGCGGAACTCCCTGTGTTTTGAGTTTTACCTATTTTAAAAAATATTAGTTGGCAAAATTGATTATCACAAAATATTGTAATTACGGTTCACGAGATTATCTATGGATTTCCAATGGAAATTTTGTGAAAAAAAATTAGAAATTTTTTCAAAAGGCTTTTTCAAATGGGTAGATATGAAACCGATTTGATAAAAATCAACAGTTTTTGGCTGATATTATTACCCTAATCTGACCCGTGTTGTTGGGAATTGACAAAAAAAATGGGTTTAGATATTCAATTCTAAACCCATTTTGGTCATTCTTACATAAATTGAAATGTGACTTGTCCTGATTTTCTCCCGGATTTAGTTAATTCCCTTATAATTTGTGGCTTTCGCGACCAATTCCTGGTCAAATTTACCCTTCAATTCTACTACTATCAAGTCGCCATCATCACCGCCGACAAGAACAACTAAGTCAGAAATGGTATTTCCTCCTTTGGAATACACCATCACTCCTCCTTTTTTTCCTTCAGAGGCCTCCATAAGTAAATCATAGCGCTCCCTTTCCAAGCCTTTTTGCAAGGCTTTATATTCAACCCTGCTATCATCCACATGATCGGGCAAAGTGAAAAAGTTTAGCTTTTCGATTGACTTGGCCACTGTGGCCATATCGTTCTTATCAATATCGATTTTGAAGCCTTCGGCAAAGTTCATGAAGTTACCGCCAAGTTCCATGTGGAAGAAGTCGTCTTCACCTTTGTATTTTTCATAAAGTGCTTTGACACTTTTGCTCTGCGCCTGAACGGATATCACTGCTCCAATTAATGCTAGGGTTAAGAATAGCTTTTTCATGTGTTTATTATAAAGTGTGGTTTGTAGTTAATTATTTTCGAATTGTGAAACCTACTTGCTGTCTTTCAGTTTCGCCTTACTTGATACTTGATACTTGATACTTGATACTTGATACTTGATACTTGATACTTGATACTTGATACTTATTTAACTCCTTTAGGCCCCTTTGGTCCTTTACTTCCTTTCCCATAAAGATCCATTCCTGGAATATCCGTCTTCTCAGCAAGCAAGTTTAAGTCTTCGTAGGTGAAACTTCCCAGCATCGACAGTAAGGTGAAGTCTCCTGCTTCCCCTGAGATCATCATGAGTTCTTTGACCAGTCCGCCTTCTTCGCGCACCATAAACTTCAGGCTACTGCCCTTGTCTTCGACGATCATCAGGTCTTCGTACTTATTTTTAGTAAGGGTTCCCATCGCCTCTTTATAGAAAGCCATTCCATCTACCTCGTCCGAGGAAAGAATTCGGATACCTTTTACTTTTTGAATCAAGACACCCAAATCTTCAGAGTCCTTATCGGTGCCAGCGTTGCTTTTCAGAAAACCTCCAGCCATCTGCATCATCTTAGGGCTGATATAGACTCTTGAAAAACGATCGTCATCCATGTATTTGGAGAAAAACCGCTGTATGGCATCGTCCTGTGCCTGCACCTTTATTATAAAGGCGAAGAGCAAAAGCGGAATTAGTATAAATTTCTTCATGGCTTATTTTGATATAGGATTGCCAAATAATTGGTTTGTTGTATTTAGGTATTTCATTTCATTCATCACACCCATTTCTTCTTGACCCTTGGAGAGGTTGGTTTGAATCAGGGCAAAGGCCTGCATTACCTCCATGAATGCTTCTTCCTCAGCTTGCTTTTGCTCATATACAGTCCATCCCCAAACAGAACCAACTAGGATTGCTACAGATGCAGCCCAATTCATCCAGTTTCTGGATTTGATAAGTACGGTCTTAGTTGGCTTTTTAATGGATGGTTCTTTTGCAGAAATATCCATAAGACCAGTAAACAAAGCTTTCTCCTCCTCGTACCCTTCAGCAGATTGAATTAAAAGCTTCAATTCCTGTTCTTCTGCTAAGCTTGTCTCAGCTTCCCAATACTTTTCGAGTAATTCGTCTATTCGCTGATTCTTCATTTGGTTGATTTTTGGTTGAGCATCCGCTCTCGAATGCTTTTTCTGGCTCGGTGAAGATTCACTTTCACTTGTTCCAGGCTTATCTCTAGGTGTTCAGTAATTTCCTCGTAACTCAGCCCTTCTACTTCTCTCAGGTGGAAAATTTCCTGCTGTCGCAAAGGCAAACCTTTTACAAGATTCATCACTTGGCGAATGGAATCTTTTGTGTCCTCCGATACAGTCTCTTCCATTTTGAGTTCTTCCAGTCCTTCCAGAGAGTCCAATTTTTTGGATTGCCTGAAATGCATTAAGGCTTCATTTTTCAAGCTTGTTACCAGCCATCCAATCAGATTCGGGTGACTACGAAGTTCCTCTTCCCGTTCGAAAGATTTCTCAAAGACATTCTGGAGCATATCCTCAGTGAGGGATCTATCCCTCACCCAGAGATATCCCAGCCGGTAGAGCCTGCCTCTTTGCGGCCAGATATGTGCTTCAAAAAATGACTTCATTCATTACGGTTATGCATGGAAAAGGCAAATGTTACAATTGAGGCAAAAAAAAATGAAAGTTTTTTTCTGCTGGCCTCAACATTGAATAGATCAAGATGTTACATAATATGATTATCCGCAATGATGCCAGTCACCTTAGATTCTTTGACTGGAAGACCCCTGCCCGAACTACAGGCGGGGATGACCGAAGACCGAAGCGGCCTCAAAGCTAGGCTATACCATCTATTAAGTCGCTTTTATCTATTTACTGGTAACAAAGCGGATATACATATTCCATAATATACAAACTGAAGCTAGACTAAATTTCTTCTAAATAAGAGTTGGAAATAGTATGCATGCAGACTATTTATTAATTTGCTTTCCTATTTTAGAAAAAATGATTCCCTAAATTGGAATCATCAAGTCGAATAAATGATGGATTGGGTAATTGAAACTGGGATTAATAAGGAAATGGATGAATCGAATTTTTCACGTAAATATCGAGTTGTGTCCTGTTCGGTAAAAAGTAACCGCATAAAAAAAGCCATGAATTGCTTCATGGCTTGTGGTGATAAGTGGACTCGAACCACCGACTCACGGATTTTCAGTCCGATGCTCTACCAACTGAGCTATATCACCTTGTTGTAAAGTGATGCAAAGGTAGATATTTCAGTTTTTCAAGCAAGCCATTTTAGAAAAAAATATAGATTTAAACCCAAGAAATACGCTAATAAAGTAACTATGAGCTTTTTACCGCAATTAATATTTTTGATCATTCTGGGAGCTGCAAGCTTCTTTTTGATCAAACGTGTCAAATTCCTGCGCCGAAACATCTTTTTGGGCAAATCCGAAACTAGAAATGATCAGCCGGACAAAAGATGGAAAACTATGCTGCTGGTAGCATTTGGTCAGCAGAAAATGTTCAAGAGATTTATCCCTGCTTTTCTTCACTTCTTTGTATATGTAGGATTCTTGGTGATCAATCTTGAAGTACTGGAGTTCGTCCTGGATGGAGTTTTGGGCACTCACCGGTTATTTGCGCCTTTCCTAGGAGGTGTTTATACAGCTGCGATGAACCTGTTTGAATTTCTCGCCTTCACTGTTTTGCTTTCCTGCGTGATCTTTCTGATCCGGAGAAACGTGGTCAAAGTTCCACGATTCACTAAGCCTGAAATGAAGGGTTGGCCGGCATTAGACGGCAATTTGATTCTAGTAATTGAGATTGTGCTGATGTTGGCAATTTTGACGATGAATGCTACCGATCAGATTTTGGCCGTTCGTGGAGCCGAGCATTACCTAGTGGTCGGTAACCTTTTCTTTAGTGGCATTTTGCATCCGGTCTTCACTGGCATGAGTACGGAATCTCTGATTTTCGTGGAAAGAGCCTCCTGGTGGTTTCACATCGTTGGGATTTTAGCTTTTGCTATTTATGTGACATATTCGAAGCATCTCCATATTTTCCTAGCCTTCCCAAATACTTGGTATTCCAACTTGAAACCTAAGGGAGAAATGGAAAATATGCCTGCTGTCACCAATGAGGTGAATATGATGCTTGGGATTCCTACTGATGCTCCGGCTGATCCACCTGCTGAAATAGGAAGATTTGGAGCCAAAGACATCAACGATCTAAGTTGGATTAACGTGATGAACGCTTATTCTTGCACAGAATGCGGAAGATGTACTTCAGAATGTCCAGCAAACTTGACCGGAAAGAAGCTTTCTCCTCGTAAAATTATGATGGACGTGCGTGATCGTGCAGAGGAAGTCGGGAAGAGTCTAGACGCAGGAGGGAAAGGCTTGGAAGACGGAAAGTCGCTTTTGGGAGACTACATCACCAAGGAGGAATTGAATGCTTGTACCAGCTGCAATGCTTGCGTGGAAGCTTGTCCGGTGAATATCGATCCACTAGCGATCATCTTGGATATGCGCCGCTATGTAGCCATGGAAGAGTCCGGAACGCCACAGCAGTGGAATGCGATGTTCCAAAACATGGAAACTAGCTTTGCTCCTTGGAAATTCAGCCCTCAGGATAGATTTAACTGGGCGGAGCAAGTGAAAGAGGAAGAAATAAAGTGATCAGTTACCAGTATTCAGTCTCAGAATTCACTAGGAAAGTGGACTGAATAAGTAGAGAAATTGAAATAAGGTCGAGGTTTAAGAGCAAAAGTCAATCATGAAAATGGCCTCGTAAATCCAATATCATAAATCGTAAATCCAACTTATGTCAACATATAAAGTACCAACTATGGCCGAGATGGCCGGCAAAGGAGAAAGTCCAGAAGTCTTATTCTGGGTGGGTTGTGCCGGTTCATTTGATGATAGATACAAAGCCGTAACACAGGCTTTCGTGAAAATCCTAAATAAAGTAGGAGTGAGCTTTGCCGTTCTGGGTCCTGAGGAGGCTTGTACTGGAGATCCAGCAAGACGTGCCGGAAATGAGTTTCTTTTCCAGATGCAAGCTGTCGCAAATATTCAGGTGATGAATGGCTACAATATTAAAAAGGTAGTAACTGCCTGTCCGCATTGCTTCAACACCATCAAAAACGAATACCCAGCTTTGGGTGGGAAATACGAAGTGATTCACCACTCCCAATTTCTTCAGCAACTCATAAATGAAGGAAAAGTAGCGCTGCAAGGTGGAGGAGAGTTCAAAGGAAAGAAAATTACCTTCCACGATTCCTGCTATCTAGGCAGAGCAAATAATGTCTATGAAGCTCCTAGAGATGTAATCAAGGCACTTGATGTGGAGCTGGTGGAAATGAAGCGCTGCAAGACCAAAGGTCTTTGCTGTGGAGCTGGAGGAGCTCAGATGTTCAAAGAACCAGAACCAGGCAAAAAAGATATTAACATTGAGCGCACCGAGGAAGCTCTGGCCACTGGAGCAAGTACAATAGCAGTTGGCTGTCCATTCTGCCTGACGATGATGACGGATGGTGTAAAGAACAAGGAAAAGGAAGCAGAAGTGAAAGTCTATGACCTGGCTGAGATGATTGCCAAGGATATGGGAATCTAGATTAGTAGATAAGCTGTCTTTCAGCCTGTAAGTAGTCAAAAGCATCTAAAGATTTGGATATATAAATAACTGAGGCCGCTTCAGTCATACGTCTTCCAGCCAGTAAATCAAAGAAACTATGGTCAGTGGCTTAATTGTAGATAAGCATTTACGTTTTTCAATGAATCAATTTGACCCTTTTTGCCGTTAGGTAGAAAGGGTTTTTCTTAGCCAAAGTAATAATCACTTGTATGTACGTACCATTTGAAGATATTTCAGAAGATTCGAGGGTTTGGATTTACCAGACAGCACGTCAGTTTTCTGCTCAGGAAAAAGAGTTAATCAAAGCTAGATTGTCCACATTCTGCGACGGGTGGAATACTCACGGCAATAGAATGCCTACCTCGTTTCAGATTTTGGATAATCAGATTTTGGTGCTGGCAGTGGATGAGTCTGGGTTGGGAGCTAGTGGTTGCTCGATCGATAGTTCAGTCAGAACATTGCGAGAGTTGGAGAGTGAGATTGAAAATAATATCACAGATCAAGGCAAAGTGACATTTAAATCCAACTCAGGTGAAATCAACGTAGCTTCTGCTCTAGGGATCAAGTCAAAAGTCACCTCTGGTGAGATTGATTCGCAAACCTTCGTGATCAACCCGCAGGTGAAAAGCAAAAAAGACCTGGAGAGTGTGTGGATTTTGGCAGGGAATAGTTGGCTGAACCGATACTTTCCAAATTAATTTAGTAATATTCAGAATAGATCATCAATCTCCCTTTCAGATGAAATCGAGCATGACTCAAGGATCATATACTTGGAAATTTATTTATCATGTAAGGTTCTCCAGAAACGAGTTTAAGACAGGCTGTATGGCCTATGAAAATCAAAATATAAACAGATGAAAAACCATTTTTTGTGGATTTGTCTTTTACTCCTCGTAGGAGTGAGTTCTTGCAAGAGCCTTCAGGAAAAAGGGAATGAGCAGTTTCTCTCTGGGCAATATCAGTACGCTATCAACTCTTTTTCCCAAATACTGGCAGACGACCCTGACAACAAAGAGGCAAATCAGGTCATAGCTGAGAGTTACAGACTTTCTAATCGGATTGAAGATGCTGCGCCTTATTACGAGAAGCTGGTAGAAGAGGACCCTACTTTTGAAAGCTATTACCGCTTGGGCCTAAGTTTGAAAGCTCAGGGTAAGGACGAGGAAGCTAAAGAAGCTTTCGAGAAAGCAAAGGGCTATACTCAGGATGAGACTTTTTTAGCGGAGACCCAACGCCAACTAGAAGCAATCAAATTATCTGAGGGAATCGAAGATTACTGGCCGTATCATGAGCTGTTGAACTATAAAGACTTAAATACGGCAGGACCAGATTATGCACCTGTCATTTCGGAAGATTTTATATACTTTACTTCCGGACGACAGGCCAGCGGACTTTACCCTGCTGATGGATCTCCCTATACCAAATTATTCAGAGCTAGAGCTGACGGACTTCGGGTAGATGTGAGCGGTGCTCAGGCGCTTCCCGAATTCAAAAATGAAGAGGGGTTGAATCAGGCTGCCATTGCGATCAGTCCGGATGGAAACACCATTATTTATGCCCGCGGTAATTCTACTTCAGATAAGGATCTTCCTGAAACTGCGCTTTTTGTTTCATACTTCCGAGGTGGAGGCTTTACCCAGCCGATTTGGATGCCTGTGAATGAAGATGAGTTTTGGTGGAATTCCACTCCAGCTTTCTCCGAAGATGGAGAGGAATTGTATTTTGCTTCGAACAGACCAGGAGGATATGGAGGAATTGATTTGTACAAAGCCACGAAGTTGGCAAACGGTGACTTCGGCAATCCAAAGAACCTAGGGCCTACTATTAATACGCCTGGCAATGAGCTTTTTCCTAGACCAATGGGAGATGGTAAATTCTTCTTTTCCTCGGATGGACATCCGGGCTATGGGAAACTTGATCTTTTCGTAGCCGAAAAAGATGCTTCTGGAACACAGGTAGTTAAAAACCTTGGAGAAAACTTCAACAGCAACAATGATGATTTCTCACTTTTCTTCACAGATTATCCAAAAGCTGGTTTCATTTCATCCAACCGTGAAGGCGGAATTGGAGATGATGATATTTACTTCTTTGAGGATAAAACTCCTAAGCCAAAAATCATCAATGTATTGCTGAATGTTTATACCAAGCAGCGTGTAGCAGGAGAGGATGATGCTGTTTTGGAGCAAGCTAGAGTGGTTCTTTACGATAGTTTGAATAAGCAAGCTGGGGGAGATTTTTCTAATACTAGCGGTCGCGTGAGATTTACTTTGACACCGGATTCTGACTTTACGATTATCGCTTCCAAGAGTGGATATTTCTCTAAGTCAATTCCTTATACCACTACTGGAAAGACTCCTGATATTTCTACGCTTGTACAGGATGTGACTAACATTACCTTGGATACCACGATTGTATTGGATCAGCTGGTACTTGATCGTTCCATCGTTTTGGAAAATATTTATTATGATCTGGATAAAGCGGAGATCAGGCCTGATGCTGCTGTGGAGTTGGATAAATTGGTACAAATACTTAAAGACAATCCTTCAATCACAATCGAATTGAGTTCACATACCGATGATAGATCGAGTGATGCTTATAATCAGGATTTGTCTCAACGTAGAGCTCAATCTGCTGTAGATTACATCGTCTCTCAAGGTATTTCTGCAGACAGGTTAGTTGCGAGAGGCTATGGAGAAAGTCAGTTGATTATCGAGAATGCGAGTACAGAAGAAGAGCATCAGACGAATAGAAGAACTGAGTTTAAGGTGATTGAAATTAAAGAATAGTAGATTCAAAGCAGTTTTAAAACCGGTCGTGTGACGCGAACGGTGGCTAAAAAATAAAAAGAGCCTGATCGAAGCGATTCGATCAGGCTCTTTTGTTTTAATTAGGTGCTTAGTCCAGCAGCATAGTCTAATACTTTTTACTTGATACCTCTCACTTTTGACTTCTCCACAATATCTTTCACAATCATCCCTGCATGTACCACACTGTTTTCAATAAAGAACTCTCTGGTATTGAGACCTCCACAAACCACGCCAGCAAGATAAACACCCGGTACATTTGATTCGTGCGTCTGTCCATTGTACTCAGGTTGGCATTTTTCATCTTCACTTAATTTTACACCCAATTGATTCAATAATCCGAAATTAGGTTTGTAACCAGTCATTGCTAAGACAAAGTCATTTTCTATTGTCACTTCACCTTCCGGAGTAGTAATGACAACTTCATGCTCACGGATTTCTTTGAGTGTCGATTTGGTAAAAGCTTTGATGGATCCTTCTTTGATGCGGTTTACGATGTCTGGTCGAACCCAGTACTTTACTGCCTGATCCACCTCATCTTCCAGCAAAACCATACTTACCTCAGCGCCTTTTCTCCAAGTCTCGAGTGCTGCATCTACTGCGGAATTTGCTCCTCCTACTACTACAATATTTTGGTTGATGAATGGCCAGGGCTCTTTGTAGTAATGCTTAACTTTGGGTAAATCTTCGCCCGGGATGTTCATCAGATTTGGCAAGTCGTAGAAGCCCGTAGCCATTGCTATATTCTTTGCCAGATATTCATCCTTGGACGTTTTGATATGGAAGAGCTCCTCTTTTTTCTCCAAAGTCTCAACGGGCTCATAGAGCTTGATATTTAGATTAAAGTGGGAAAATATTCTGCGATAATATTCTAACGCTTCTGTTCTAGTCGGCTTATTTCCAATTGACATAAAGGGAATATTAGCCATTTCCAATCGGTCAGAAGTGGAGAAAAAAGTCATGTTGATTGGGTAATTATAAATAGAATTAGTCAATGCGCCTTTTTCAATAATCACATAATCCAATCCTGCTTTTCCTGCTTCCACGCCGCAAGCAAGACCAATAGGTCCGCCACCGACGATGAGCAAATCATATATTTTTTCTGCCATTAGGTCTTAGGTTTGATCGAGTTGAAATTGGAAATCCGTGTCATCATATAACTCGGGATTCCATTGGTAGCTTCGTTGTTTGAGCTGCACCAGCCCAGACGTATGTTGAACCACGGCAGACGCCGAAACCGTTCCATAATTTCCTGACATTCTGATTAATTGTGCAGAAAGAGAAGTTTCCATTTCCAACGGCACTCCTGTATCAGGTAATTTCTCTTTCGGATAGGTCTCAGTTGACTTCAAAATGGATAAAAGGTCTGCGGTGGAAAAGGCAGTTTGGGTTAGTTGCTTAAGTTGAGTTTTGGCCAATTCAACTTTTGGCCAAGGATCATGTAATAAACCATTGCTAAGTCCGTAAATCCCAGGCTTCAATTCCAGAACTTCAGGTGCGTAATTACTCAAGTAAAAAAGCTTGTGTCCATCGCTCACCAGCAAATTGAAGCCGTCATAAAGGTTTTGGTTCTCTTGAATGCCTTTCAAATACTCTTCAGGAGTGATATTAGTTTCCAGCCAATCTTGGACTAGTTTGCCTCTGCTAATTTTAGGACTCCTAGGATTGCTGAAATCCCGATAGTTGGTCAGTAAAGACCATCTGCCATTTGGGTGAAAACCCATCCAAGTACCGCCACTTCTCAGGTCTTTTCCGGCATAAAAACCAGATTTCCAAAGATGGATTTTTTCGCTAGGCCGATCGAAAAACTCATCTCGATTGGCACTGATGATTAAAGGGAACTTGGGATTATTTTTCCAGGAAAAAGCTACAAGACACATGGCTAAAAATAAAGAAAAGGGCCGGAATTTCCGGCCCTAGGGTGATTATCCAACTTTTAATTCTTCAATGCTGGGGTAATCAGTGTACCCTTTTTCTCCAGGTGTGTAATACGTGTCTTTATCAGGACTAGCTAGTTCTGCATGCTCAGCAAAGCGCTCTACTAGGTCTGGATTGGAAATATATAACGTGCCAAAAGCCACGGCGTCAGCATATCCTTCTTCAATCACTTTGTTTCCTTTCTCTTGGTCAAAACCAGCATTAATGACCAAAGTTCCTTTAAATAACGGTCTGAAATGCTTGGCTATTTCACTTACTAAATATGGAATGTCTGAAACATCCGAAAATGGCTCAGATAAGTGTAAATAGGCAAGATCGTAGGAATTCAATTTTTCAACGATGTATTCAAAAGTTGGGATAGTTTCCTCATCAGCTTCCATTCCAAAAACCCCATTAAGTGATGGGTTTAATCTCAATCCGATTTTTTGCTCTGGCATCACTTCTTTTAGCGCATCAATAATTTCAAAAAGGATTTTTGCTCTATTCTCGATTGATCCCCCATATTCATCCCTTCGGGTATTACTGGTTGCATTAAAAAATTGATGTAGTAGATAGCCATTTGAACTGTGAATCTCAATTCCATCAAAACCTGCCTCCATTGCATTTTTACCAGCATTTTTAAAATCCTGAATCGTTTGCTTAATTTCTGCACGGGTCATTTCTTTCGGAGTGACAGTATCTTTAAAACCTTCCGGAGTATAGGATTTTTGATGCGGATTGATTGCGGAAGGTGCCAATGGCAATTCTCCACCATGAAAATCTGGATGCGAGATTCTTCCTACATGCCATAATTGTATGAAAATTTTTCCATCCTTATCATGCACTGCTTTTGTGACTCCTTTCCATCCTTCTACTTGTGCAGCTGAATAAATTCCAGGAGTATTAATGTAGCCTACTGCTTCTTTGGAAACTTGGGAGCCTTCCGTAATAATAAGACCAGCAGATGCTCGCTGTGCGTAATATTTCTCGTGAATATCAAAAGGTTTATTCGATGGATTATCTGCACGACTTCTAGTCATCGGGGCCATCCATACTCTATTTTTTAACTCTAGTCCACCTGCTAGTGAAATAGGTTTTAACAATGCTTGATCGTAATTCATTTCGAAAGTTGGTTTGATTTCAAAAATTCCGTGTCTATACAACTAATGTCGAGACGGTAAAGTTCATTGAAAATCCTAAATATTTGTCTCTAGGCATAAATCGTAATTCTTTCTATTATGCCTTCAAAACCTTTCCAATGAATAAAAACGAACACATTTTTGTCATAATAGCGCGTGACGATCGGGTTATTTATTTGCCTTATAATATTTCTTAAGTTTATTTAATCATGATAAAATACTGATAAACAGTTTTTTAACACTTTTTAATACGATTATTATCGTAGATATTTTGAACTTACGATTCTCTTCGTATATCTTTGCTACGAAAGTTATCGTATAAACTCCTATGAGTAAGCCTACCGAATCAGAATTAGAAATACTTTCCCTATTGTGGGAAATGAAGGAAGCCAGCGTCCGCCAGGTACATGAGCGACTTTCAGAGACAAAAGATACTGGCTATACGACTACGCTGAAGACCATGCAGAACATGCATGCCAAGCAGATGGTCAGTAGAAATGAAACCCAGCGCACACATATCTATAGTCCAGCTACGAATCAGAAGGACACTCAGAAATCGCTGCTTAAGAATTTGGTAACAACTGCTTTTGGTGGTTCTGCGCAAAAATTGGTACTCCAGGCATTGGGTGAAGAAAACCCTTCCAAAGAGGAATTAGATGAAATAAGGGCATTTTTAGACCAACTAGAAAATAAGAAATAATGGATCTTTTAAACGACTGGGTATCGGAAAGTATAGTGTATGCCATCGGCTGGACGCTAGTGCACTCACTCTGGCAACTTGTTATTTTGGGTGCTGGACTTTGGTTCATGTTGAAGGTGTTTAGCAAGAAAAGCGCCGACTTCAAGTATAATTTAGGTTTGGCGGCTTTGTGTCTTTCAGTAGTTGCAGCAGTTGGAACCTTCATTTACGAAGTTGCAAGTTTTACACCTACACCACTTTTCGAGAGAATTAATAGATCTTTTATCCCGATGCAGACTATTGAAGCTTCTTCTAGCATTGGAATGGAAGAATTTATCTACCTGGCAGTGGGATGGATTGAGCTTCAATTACCCTTGTTAGTGAATTTTTGGTTTTTGGGAGCTTTGCTCTTCCTTTTCCGTCTTTTCAATAGTCTTTCTGAAGTCCGAACGCTTAGAAAATCATCTTCAGATCCAGAGGATTTCCAGTTGGAGAAAATGCTTTATCGCCTGGTGAGCAAGATGAATATATCCAAGAACGTTGAGCTTCGATTGACGTCCTATGGAGTTTCGCCAATTACATTTGGCTATCTCAAACCTGTCATACTTATTCCTGCAGGACTTATTTTGCAGCTCACACCTGTGCAATTGGAAGCGATCATCGCCCATGAATTGGCACATGTGAAGCGGAATGATTATTTGGTAAATCTATTTCAATCAGCTCTAGAAGTGCTTTTCTTTTATCACCCTTGTTACTGGTGGATGAGTCAGACCGTCAAGGAGCTGAGGGAAAATGCAGCTGATGACTTAGCAGTTCAGGTAGGTGTAGTTCCCAAGGAGCTTGCACATAGTCTTGCTGAGGTGCTGAACTTTGCGAAGCAAAACCCACCAGAGCTAGCACTTGCTGCTGGAAAAAGAAGGAATCCAACCCTTCAAAGAATCAGAAGAATCCTGGGTCACCCGGCTCAGACCTATCCACAAAACCCTATTATTTCTATCCCTATGCTACTAACACTCTTATTAAGCGCTGGCCTGATGGCTACAGCACAACAGGACGTTTCCGTCTCTGCAGAAAAAGTTAATCCAGTCACTGTTGATGTGAATACCGAATTACAGGCAATTGCTCAAGTTGAGAATAATATAAATCTTAACGCTAATGTCAATTCAAACATCAATAATAACCTGGAGGTATCCGCTGATACTATCGTGGATAATGAAGTTAAAAAAGTTGTGATCACTGATGGGAAGCCAACTTATGTAAACTCTAAAAATCAAGTCGTAGATTATCAATACGCTAAGCCGGAGCATGTTCTGATTAAAGGAGACACCATTATTACAAAAGGTGATACAATAGTTATAAAGAAAGGTAAGAACGGCTCTTACGTATATAAGCAAAATGGTAAGACGATGGTGTTAGAAGATATGCCAGCATTGGATTTAGCCCCAATGCCTCCCTTCCCTGCTGAGACGATGGCCCCAATGATGGATTTTGCTATGGCACCTATGCCTCCAATGGATTTTGAAATGGCGCCAATGCCTGACTTTGAAATGGGCTCCATGCCAGAGATGATCTTCGAGATGGGTGATCATCCAATGATTTTTGAATTTGATGGAAAAAATGGGCCGGGCTTCTTTTTTAATGCCGACACCATCAAAAATATGACTCCAGAGCAAAAGGAAAAGTGGGCAAAGGAAATTGATAAACGTTCAATAGAGTGGGCAAGAGCAGCTGAATTGAAAGCTGCAGAATGGGAAGTTCATCAAGAAGAGTTTGAGGCTAAGATGGAAGCATGGCAAAAGGCTATGAAGCCAAAAATGGAGGAATTCGAGAAGAAGATGGAGGCATGGCAGAAAGCAAATGAACCTAAAATGAAGGAATTCGAAGCTAAGATGGAAGCGTGGCAAAAAGCTAACGAGCCAAAAATGAAGGAGTACGAGGCGAAGATGAAAGAGTGGGAGGCTAAGATGCAGCCAAAAATGGAGGAGTATCAACGTAAAATGGAAGTTTGGCAAAAGGAGAACGCCGCCAAAATCGAAGCCTACCAGAAAAAATTGGAAGAGGCATTAAAGAAAAAAGAAGATAACAAATAGAACTGACGTTCTTCTCAAGATATACCTGAAAAGGTAATTGTGTGTTGATGCTTTGAAAAAGACCTGCCCGTTGGACAGGTCTTTTTTCTTGTAGTCCTACATGAAATTTTCACTTTGGAATCAATGCCTTCAGATCTTCAAGAGTATTTGCCTCTTCGATGGTTTTGTCTTGTCGCCATCTGTGAATTCGTGGAAAGCGAACGGCTACACCACTTTTGTGGCGGTTTGAAAAAGCAATTCCCTCAAAAGCCAACTCAAATACGAGCGTAGGTGCAACGCTTCGAACAGGTCCAAATCGCTCCAAAGTGGTTTTTTTGATGATTTTATCTACTTCTGCAAACTCTTTATCTGTCAGGCCTGAATATGCCTTGGCAAAAGTTACCAGTTCCATTTCTCCAGTTTCATTGGGTTGCCAAAGACCAAAAGTATAATCAGTAAATAGATTCGTTCTCCTTCCATGGCCACGCATCGCGTAAGTAAGCACGGCATCAATCGTGAGCGGATCAGTTTTCCACTTCCACCAATCTCCTTTTTTCCGGCCGACTTGATAGGATGCAGATTTCTTCTTCAACATCAAGCCCTCACTTCTTTTGTCCCTTGACAGCTTTCGCTCGGAAGCTACTTCCTCCCAAGAGGAAAATTGCATTTGTTCTGAAATATGCAAAGCTGGATGGTTTGTTTTCATGACCAAAGTTTCCAAGATAGCCCTTCGTTCCAGATAGCTCAATGCTCTGATATCCTCGCCATTATACTCTAGAAGGTCATATGCTTTAAAAATTACGGAGACTTTTTGTAGAATACTCTTGCTAACACTTTTTCTTCCTATTCGAGTTTGAAGGTCATTAAATAGCCCGATTTGACCGTCGATGAATGCTAATATTTCCCCATCGATGACTGTGCCTTTTGGTAAGAAATTCACCAATTCTGCGATTTCAGGATACTTATCTGTAACTAATTCCTCACCTCTGGACCAAACGAAAATCTCACCTTTTCTGGAAATCACCTGGCCGCGAATGCCGTCCCACTTGTGCTCCGCTACCCAATCGGCCACATCGCCAAGTTCGTCCAAGTCATTTTCTAAGGCATAAGCCAGGTAAAATGGATAGGGTTTTGACACATATGCTTGTTCATTTCTTCCAAAAACTAGCTCCTCGAATGTCGTTGAGTCGGGACTCCAATCACCCATCATGCGATAAGCAAGTTCATCTGGTGGCACAGAAGTTACCTGAGAAAGTGCCTTGGTCATGAGCTTTTGGCTGATTCCGATTCGAAATGATCCAGTGAGGAGCTTGGTGAAAACAAATCGGGAATAATAATCCAGCTGCATCCACATACGCTGCACATATTCTTTTTTTTCTAGATCAGTTTGGGGTTTTAATAAAATCAGTTCATCCAGAATAGTGCTCAGTGATTTTTCACTTGTGTGGAAATCATTTGGTACGACTAAGGCTATAGACTCTGCCAAGTCGCCTACGATATGGTAACTTTCTTCAAAAAGCCAAAGTGGGATTTCGGCTAGTTCAGCTGCGTAAGTGCGAAGTAAAGTGGTATTTACCGGTCGTGGAGGCCTTCTATGAGATAGAATTGCCATAGTCCAGAGCTTGTCTTTCTCATTGGCTTCAGCAAAGTATGCAGCCAAAGCAGCGACTTTCTGGTTTGTCTTATTGGTTGAGTCCAGCTTTTCGATCAGTTGAGCGAATTGTTTCATGCTGATTGGATGGTTTCAGTCGTAGCAGTATCTTCTTTTTCTCCCTCATAATCAGTGTTTTCTGTGCTGGAATCATATCCGATTTCCCGAAGGTACTTGCTGAAAATATCCGTATACCCGTGTGTACAAATCACTCGAGTTGCTTCGCTTTCTTTGATGCTTTGCAATAAACCCTGCCAATCGCAGTGGTCTGATAGCACAAAGCCTTTATCCGTAGCTCTGCGTGATCTTGCTCCGCGAAAAGCCATCCAGCCACTACAGGTTCCTGTTTCGAATGGCACCATTTTCCGCATCCAAGGTGTACCATGAGCACTTGGTGGTGCTATTACCATACTTCCTTGAATTTCCTTAGATGAAGTGTCTTTGGTAATCAGATGTGTTTCTGGCAATTGTAATTGTGGGCGGAGGACTTCCGTCATATTTTCTACGGCGCCATGGGTGTAGATTTTCCCGATGGATGGATCCAAATGCTTGAGAATCCGCTGAGCTTTTCCAAGAGTATAGCCAAACAATACTGAAGTTTTTCCTTCTTCTTTGTTGCTTTTCCACCAAGCATTGATCTCTTCAAAAACGATTTCTTGGGGCTTCCATTTGAAAGCAGGAAGTCCAAATGTGCATTCAGTAATCATGGTATTGCACTTAACAAGTTCGTAGGGCGTGCAGACTCCGTCATCTTCGGTTTTGTAGTCTCCAGTAAAAACCCAGACTTCACCTTTGTATTCTACTTTTACTTGAGAAGAGCCAATAATATGTCCTGCAGGATGAAGACTAAATCTGACTCCATTAACTTGAAAAGGCTCATTCCAGCTAATTCCTTGGGCATTTATATCTCCAAGTCTATGGCGAATGATGGGGACGTTACTATGGTGTGTGAGGTATTTCTTGTGGCCATACCTAGCATGATCCGAATGTCCGTGCGTGATGATAGCCTTGTTGACAGGCCTCCATGGATCAATATAAACTTGGGCTTTTGGGCAGTAAATACCCTTAGAGTTGAAGATTAAAAGATCTGACTGCTTCATTTTCAAAGATTAATATAGCTAGCTAAAGAATAATCAAATGACCAATCGCGGGATTCAATCAAATGGGTCAGCTATGTGGCACTACACTCTTAACCAACATGACGGGAAAATGTATATGACCGTTAAGATTTAAAGAAATTCCATTCAACCTCAACTTTTTAAAATCTCTTTAATCAAATAAAAATATCCTCAATTCCCGAATGTGATTCCCCAACTTGACGAAAAAACGTTAAGTAATTTCCGGTGAATCCTTCATAAAATACCTTTAGGAGTGTTTAGGGGCTGTTTTAGGGAATAACTATTGCTTTGGCACAAGATGTGGATTTAATAGGGTAAGAAATTAATTTTTAACCTAAACGAAAAATATCATGAGTTCATTTGAAGATAAAATAAAAGGAAATTGGAACGAAATTAAAGGTAAGTTGAAGCAGGAATACGGTGAATTGACCGAGGATGACTTGATGCATGACGAAGGGAGAGCAGACGAGCTTTTAGGAAAAATCCAGCAGAAAACGGGTAAATCCAAAGAGGAAGTAAAATCCTTTATAGATAGTATCTAATTTCAAAAAATCAGGTCAATTAATAAAAGCACTCTCAGCGCGAGGGTGTTTTTTTTTGTGCATTGCCAAATGAATTTTCGGATCAAAAGGCCATAACATTTGGAAAGATTTTTTAATTCTAAAGCTTTATGAAAGTGAACTCTGTAGTTGTGGTTTTTATTAAAATTAATGCTCGAATTTTTGCACTGTGGGTTTATTCCCCACTTTACTCTTGATTTTTAGTAAATCCTGGGAAATCCCCCCACTTTTCTTTTGTTCTCACTCCCATAATAGAATAGATATTTTTTTCTAGCCAGATAAAATGGCTAAAACGCTCTGTTTTGCCTCATTTTGGGGAAGATCTAACCTCTTTCTAATCAATAGGATACAATGAAAAAAAACAGTGAATTTTTCATATAAATATTGGGATGGAATAAAGATTTGCCTACTTTTAAGTCAAAGTGGGAAATTGTGGAGGAAAGTGGTAGAAAGTGAAAGTCATTTTATTACTTTTGTCTTTACCACAAACTCATCATTCTAAAGAGTACAGGAAATTATGTTCAACAGTCAATACGATTGCAAGCTAGACCCCAAAGGGCGTTTGGTTTTGCCGGCCAAGATAAAGGCGGCAATACCGGAGGCTAATGGGAGTGCGCTTATGCTTCGCATGGCTGAAGATAGGTGCCTGGCACTTTATACCATAGTGGAATACAAAAAACTGGAGAATCAAATCAAGTCTCTGAACATCAATAACGCTGAACAGCGATTGTTGCAAAGGTCTTTTTTCAATTCAGTAACTGACGTGGAATTGGATAGCGCTGGCAGATTGCTGGTGCCAAAGCATTTTCAAATCTACGCAGGGCTAGAGAAAGACATCATGGTAGTAGGAAACGGAACTCGTATAGAGATCTGGAATACTGAAAACTACCTGAATAATATAATCAAGGATCCGGCGGACTTGTCTAGCCTGATGGAAAAGCATCTCTCTTAATCTCATGACGGAGTCTATTTATCATATACCAGTGATGCTAGCCCAATGCACTGAAGGATTGTCTATTGATCCCAATGGGGTTTATGTAGACGTGACTTTTGGCGGAGGTGGACATTCCCGTGAGATTTTGAAGCATTTGGACAAAGGTCACTTGTATGGCTTTGATCAGGATGTGGATGCTGAAGCAAATATTCCTGCATCAGACAACTTCACCTTCATCGCTGCCAATTTCAGGGATTTGAAAAAATACCTAAGGCTTCATGGAGTGAAAAAGGTTGATGGGGTTTTGGCAGATTTGGGGATTTCATCGCATCAGATCGATGAGCCGAGCCGAGGATTCTCTACCCGATTCAGTGGAAGCTTGGATATGCGAATGAATCAGTCGGCAGAGGTTTCTGCAAAAGAAGTTCTGAATACTTACGATGAGGGTCGGCTTCACAAGATTCTTGGGATGTATGGTGAGGTGAAAAATGCGAAGACGTTGGCGCAAGCTATAGTCTCTGAACGAACCTCACAGCAATTTGAGACAACAGAGGGTTTTACATCTTTTCTGAAAAGATACGCCCCAAAAGGCAAAGACTTTAAATACTACGCGCAAGTCTTCCAGGCTTTGCGAATAGAAGTGAACGATGAGATGGGGGCTTTGGAGGAAATGCTACGTGAAGCAGTAGAAATTCTCAAACCAGAAGGGCGATTGGTGGTGATGAGCTATCATAGTTTGGAAGATCGCTTGGTGAAAAACCTGATGATCAAAGGGAAATTCCAAGGTGAGGTGGAGAAGGATTTTTACGGAAATCTAATACGACCTCTCGAGCCAATCAGCAGAGGTGCTGTTGTAGCAGATGCAGAAGAAATAGCATCGAACCCAAGAGCAAGAAGTGCGAAACTCAGAATTGCTAAGAAGACGGGGATATGAGCAATAACACATTCAGGAAAAAATTGAAATCAGGCAACAAGCCAAAAGGCGGTCCTCGCAAATCCATTTTCACATGGATGGAAGAGAAGCTCGATGTTACTGGAATCTTGGGTGAAGGAGTGCCAGTCCAATTGGTTCCACCGGTTGGATTTGTGGCTTTATTGGCTTTGGTCTACATCTGGAGCAATCACCGCGCTGAAAATATGGTGCGCAAAATCGAAAAGGCACAGCAGGAAGTAGAAGATCTAAGAGCAGATGTGACTACGCTGGAAGCAGAATACATGCTTAGCAGCATGCAGTCAGAAGTAGCGAAGCGCGTAGCTGAGCAAGGAATAGTAGAACTCAATCAACCACCGATTAAAATCGAGGTAGAATAGTGAATTTTAAACGATCCATATTGATCCGAGTACGGGTGGTGTTCATCCTCATAGCGCTGATCTCTGCGCTAATCCCGTATAAAATCGCCAAGCTTCAAATGGCGGATGGAGACGTATGGCGTGAAAAAGCCGAAACAATCAACTTCCAATATCGGGAAGTGCCAGCTACTCGTGGCAATATCTACGCAGCTGATGGAAGCTTACTAGCTACCAGTTTGCCTTTTTATAGAGTTGCACTAGATCCAACTATCGCAAAGTCTGATCGCTACAAAGCCGGAATTGATTCGCTTGCTAGAAAGCTTTCCGGATACTATAAGGATAAGTCGGCTGACTCTTATAAGAGAATGATTAATGATGCCAGACTAGACAACAAACGGTATTTGGTGCTGAACAGAAAGCAGATCGGATATCAAGGCATGCAGGAAATGTCCAATTGGCCAATTTTCAGAGAAGGAAGACTGGGAGGTGGAGTTATTTTCGAGAAAGTAGAGAAAAGATATAGACCGTTTAATTCCCTTGCCAGCCGTACAGTTGGCTTTTTGAATGAAGACCAATATGGCGCAGGAATCGAGTACAGTTTCAATAATTACCTTCAAGGGCAGGATGGGAAAGCACTTTTTCAACGCTTAGCTGGTGGAAGCTGGAAGCCGGTCTTCGATGCAGAAGATGTGAAGCCCGAGAACGGCTACGACGTGACTACGACGCTAGATGTGAACATTCAAGATGTGGCAGAAACAGCTTTGAGACGTCAACTGACTGATCGTGATGCGGAATTTGGTTCTGTGATAGTGATGGAAGTGAAAACCGGTCAAATCAAGGCGATCACCAATTTGCAAAGAAATACGAGTGGCAATGGCTACGGTGAAAACTACAATTTTGCCATTGGAGATCAGGGAAACACAGAGCCTGGCTCAACTTTCAAATTACTTTCCATGCTTGCGCTTTTGGAAGAAAACAAGATCACGCTGGACGAAACGGTAGAAACGGGAAATGGTGCTCATAAATTCTATAACCAAACCATGCGTGATGCAAAGAATGGTGGTTACGGAACCTTGACCATTCGTGAGGCATTTGAGAAATCTTCTAATGTTGGGATCTCAAAATTGGTAGACGAGCATTTTGGCTCCAGCCCTTCCAAATTCATGGCTTACATTGATAAGGTTGGATTGAGAGAGCCTTTTGGTTTTCAGCTGATCGGCGAAGGCAAGCCTTTTTTCAAAAAACCTGGTGAAAAAGATTGGTATGGAACTTCGCTTCCATGGATTTCTATTGGATATGAAGTTAAGCTAAACCCACTTCATACCCTTGCCTTGTACAATGCAGTGGCGAATGGTGGAAAAATGATGAAGCCGTACATCGTGAAATCTATTTCCAAAGGAAACAGGATTGAGCAACAGTATGAGCCTGAGGTGGTTCGAAAGCAGATTGCTTCCGAGAAAAACATCAAACTTCTCCAAGAACTTTTGGAAGGTGTGGTGGTACGAGGCACAGCAAAAAATATCGCCAACACTGATTACCGAATCGCTGGCAAAACCGGTACTGCCCAGAAGTTGGTCAATGGGCAATACACGAGAGTTTATTACACCAGTTTCGCTGGTTATTTCCCTGCCGATAATCCTAAGTATTCCATGGTCGTGGTCATTGACAGTCCAAAAGGCTTTGCAGCCTATGGAGGAGATGTTTCTGCACCGGTTTTCAAAGAAATAGCAGACAAAATTTACGCACTGGATATTGAGCTGAACCCAGAAAATCAACAAGAGATTTTTAGAGCTGAAGCTCAGGGTACGCAATTGCCTTATGTGCAGGCTGGGAAAGCGGAAGAACTTCAAGAGATATTCCAAGAATTAGGATTGAAAGCCTCGGCAGCCAATCCAGAAGAGTGGGTGAAGACAGTTTCTCGTGAAGCGAGCGTGGAAATGAATGTCAATGACACGGACAAGTCACTTGTCCCAGATGTGTCGGGACTTCCGCTTCGTGACGCACTTTTCATTCTGGAAAACAAGGGAATGAAAGTCAACTATACAGGAAAAGGCAGAGTAAAAGGGCAGTCGATTTCGCCTGGTTCTGCCTTGACTCCAAATGCAACAATTAATCTGGTATTGGGATAAATGAAAGTACTGAAAGACATATTATATAAAGTATCACTTACCTCTACCACTGGAGATATGGAGTTGGGGGTGAAAGATATTGTCTTTGACAGCCGTCAGGTGACTGAGGGAAGTGCTTTCGTAGCGATCAAAGGTACGCAGGTAGATGGCCATGAATTCATAGAGAAAGCTATTGGACTTGGAGCTCAGAGCGTTGTTTGTGAGCAATTGCCTGAGAAAATACTAGATGGCGTAACCTATGTGCAAGTAGTGAATTCTGCCAGAGCACTAGGCATTATGGCTAGCAATTACTTTGATAATCCTTCGGAAAGTATCAAAGTAGTCGCCATTACAGGCACGAATGGCAAGACCACCACAGCTACGCTTTTGCATCAGCTTTTCATGCGGATGGGCTACAGCACGGGTTTGCTTTCCACTGTAGAAAATAAGATTAATGAAACTGTAATTCATGCAACTCACACTACACCCGACGCGGTAAGTGTGCAGGCTTTGCTTCGCAAAATGGTGGAGGAAGGCTGTACGCATTGCTTTATGGAAGCGAGTTCTCACGCGATTGTGCAAGAGAGAATAGCAGGACTAAAGCTTGCAGGGGCTGTTTTTACAAATATCAGCCATGACCATTTGGATTACCATGGCACGTTTGACGAGTACATAAAAGCAAAGAAGAAGTTGTTTGATGAGCTTCCTAAAGACGCTTTTGCACTGGTAAACGGAGATGATAAGCGTGGAGCAGTGATGCTTCAGAATTGCAAAGCATCACATCAGTATTTCGCACTAAAGTCTCCTGCAGAATTCAAAGCAAAAATCATATCGAATACACTTGAAGGCCTTGAGCTGGATATCAATGGGAAATTGATCTGGTTCCGAATGATAGGTGCATTCAATGCTTACAATCTTTTGGGTGTTTTGGGCGTCACAGTTCTTTTGGGGGAAGAGGAAGATGAAGTACTTCGTGAGCTCTCTGGCATCCGCGGAGCAAAAGGTCGATTCGATAGAATTTCCATTGCTGGCATCACCGCCATCGTCGATTACGCACATACTCCTGATGCTTTGGACAATGTGCTAAAGACTATCAACGGCGCAAGAACTGGTGGAGAGCAATTGATCACAGTGGTTGGCTGTGGCGGAAATCGTGACAAAACCAAGCGTCCTGTGATGGCAAAAATAGCCGTTCAGGAAAGCGATAAAGCAATTCTTACTTCTGACAATCCTCGATTTGAGGAGCCGGAAGCAATACTGAAAGATATGCAGGCTGGCGTAGTTCCGTCTGAAATCAGAAAGACATTATCCATTGTGGATCGCAGAGAGGCAATTAAGACTGCTTGTATGCTTTCGCAAAAAGGAGATATCATCCTCATCGCTGGCAAAGGCCATGAGGATTATCAGGAGGTCAAAGGGGTGAAGCATCACTTTGATGATACTGAAGTAGTAACCGAGTTTTTACAACAATTGACACAGCGCTGAGATGTTATATCCACTTTTTGATTATTTGGACAAAGTACTTGATATCCCGGGGACAGGGGTGTTTCGATATATCTCGTTCCGAGCCGGTATGGCATCGCTTTTTTCATTGATCATTACCATATCTTTTGGCCACAAAATCATCGCTTGGATCCGGAATAAACAGATCGGTGAGACGGTAAGAGATTTAGGTTTGGAAGGGCAGCAGGAGAAGAAAGGTACGCCTACTATGGGTGGCTTGATGATCATGGCGGCCATTTTGATCCCGACTTTGCTTTTCGCAGATCTGAACAATATCTATATCATCCTTTTGCTCATCACCACAGTTTGGCTTGGAGGGATTGGTTTTGTGGATGATTACATCAAAGTTTTCAAGAAAAACAAGGAAGGACTTGCCGGAAGATTTAAAATCATCGGTCAGATCGGAATCGGAATTATCGTAGGTTCCACGCTTTATTTCAACGAAAGTGTAGTTATCCGTGAATTCCCTAATTCTGTTTCTATAGAGGAAGGTGTGGTAGAAACCTCGGTTTATAGAGATGTCAAAGTTGCTAAAACCACCATTCCATTTACCAAAAACAATGAGTTGAATTACGAGACTTTGCTGGGCTTTATGGGCGAAGCGATGACTCCAATTCTATACATTTTCGTGGTGACGTTCATTATCACGGCTGTTTCAAATGGTGCAAATATCACCGATGGAATTGATGGGCTTGCGGCGGGAACCTCCGCCATTATCGGCTTGACGATTGCGATTTTTGCATACATCAGCGGTAACGCCATTTTCTCTTCTTACCTCAATGTCATGTACATCCCCAACTCGGGCGAGCTCGTGATTTTTGCTGCGGCATTCATTGGTGCCTGTGTGGGATTTCTTTGGTATAACGCCTATCCGGCCCAGGTTTTTATGGGCGATACAGGCAGCTTGATGCTTGGAGGAGTGATTGCGGTTTTGGCTTTGACGCTTCGCAAAGAATTACTTATTCCAGTAATGTGCGGAGTCTTTGTAATTGAAAATGTCAGTGTGATGCTCCAAGTGGGCTACTTCAAATACACTAAGAAAAAATACAGGGAAGGCAGAAGGATTTTCCTGATGTCTCCACTTCATCATCATTACCAAAAGAAAAATATACCTGAAGCCAAGATCGTAACCCGATTCTGGATTGTAGGGATTCTTTTGGCAGTGATCACTTTGGCAACACTAAAACTTAGATAATAAATATGAACAGAATAGTCGTTCTGGGTGCAGGAGAAAGCGGAGTGGGAGCAGCAATGCTTGCCAAGCAGAATGGCTATGTCGTTTTTGTATCGGATGCTGGGCAGATTTCTCCCGCTAGAAAGGAAGAAATGGAGCGATTGGAAATTCCATATGAAGAAGGCAAACATTCCGAAGTTAAAGTGTTGAGTGCCGACTTGATCATTAAGAGTCCTGGGATTTCTCCAAAAACAGAAATCGTAGCTAGGGCATTGATCATTGGGATTCCAATTATCGATGAATTGGAATTTGCCTTCGGTTATTCCAAAGGAAAGGTGATTGCGATTACTGGAACCAATGGAAAGACTACCACGACTTTGCTTACTTACCATCTAATGAAAGAAGCGGGTTTGGATGTTGGACTAGCTGGAAATGTAGGTAAAAGCTGGGCTGGCCAACTACTTGAAGGAGATCATGACTATTGGGTGATCGAGTGCAGTAGCTTTCAAATAGACGGTTTCCAGACTTTCAAGCCTAGCATTGCGATTCTGACCAATATCACGCCTGATCACTTGGATCGCTACGATTATCAGATTGACAAGTACATGGATTCCAAGTTTGGGATCTTCAAAAATATGACTTCAGCTGATCAAGCCATTTTCTTTGCAGAAGACTATTTGACTTTGGAAGGATTGAAGACCAAAACAATTCCTGCAACCCAAAACTGGATTTCACTCGAGCAAGCGCAGCAAAGTGGAGGCTATTTAACCAGACTCACGCTTGAGATGAAAATAGCAGGGAAATCAGCTCAAATTCCGATGGATTCTCTTTCCATAAAAGGGAAGCATAATGTGTTAAATGCACTTTGCGCAGGAACTGCAGCGCTTTGCGCCGGGGTAACCGAATCTCAGATGATCGCAGGTTATCAAACCTTCAAAAACGCGCCGCATCGAATGGAGGAAGTCAGAGAAGTCGACGGCGTGAAATTCATCAATGACAGCAAAGGGACTAATGTGGAAGCTACTGCTTATGCCTTGGCAAGCTATGAGAATCCTTTGATTTGGATCGCTGGTGGGGTGGATAAGGGTAACGAATATTCTGTCCTCAAGCCTTTGGTAAATGAAAAAGTGAAGTCGCTGATTTGCTTGGGCAAGGACAATGATAAACTAAAAACAGCTTTTGCTGGAGATATAGCTGATATCCGCGAAACTCAGGATATCCGGGAAGCAGTGAGTTGGGGCCAAGAACTAGGCAAGCCTGGAGATATTGTATTGCTATCGCCTGCATGTGCAAGTTTTGACCTATTCAAAAATTATGAAGACCGCGGAAATCAATTCCGCGCGGCAGTAGAAAACCTTAAACCCAAAGCCATCTCATGAGTGAATTTAAAGCATGGATAGATAGGAATTTCAAAGGCGACCCGATCATTTGGGGCATTGTCATTCTATTGTCGCTTTTCAGTATTCTGGTAGTGTATTCCGCTACGGGCTCTTTGGCGTATAAATATGCTGGTGGAAATACTGAGATCTACCTAATCAGACATTCCATGTTGATTTTCGTGTCGCTGGTGGTGATGTGGTTTGCCCATAAAATTCCTTACAGAAAGTATGCAGTTTATGCTCGATTGGGAGTGATTATATCTATCCCACTTTTGCTGGTGACTTATTTGTTTGGTTCCAATATCAACGAGGCAAATCGCTGGATTACCATCCCGGTAATCAACCAAGCATTTCAGCCTTCAGATTTGGCAAAATTGGCCTTGATAGCTTCGATTGCGGGTATGCTTGCAAGACGTCAAAATAATATCAAGGACTTTAAGAGCACTTTCGTGCCTATCATTATTGCGATAGGATTGATCAGTGGATTGATCGCTATGGCGAATTTCTCAACGGCAATTCTTCTATTGATTACTTGCCTGCTCATCATGTTCATAGGGCGAGTTCCTGTGAAATATTTAGCAATGGTGTTAATGGTTGGCGCATTAGGATTGACAGCTGCTGGATTCATAGGACAAAGAGGAGCAACTCTTGTATCCCGGGTTGAAGACTTTATGAACAAGGATGAAATCCCATTCCAGGCCGAGCAATCTTACATCGCAATCGCAACTGGAGGAATAGGAGGAAAAGGCCCAGGAAATTCTGAGCAGAGAAACTCGCTTCCGCATCCTTACTCGGATTTTATCTATGCCATCATCATCGAGGAATATGGTCTGATCGGAGGATTCTCCGTGCTATTCCTATACCTCGCCTTGCTTTACCGAGGCATGCGTATCGTGGCAAATTCAAATAAAGCATTTGGTGGATTGCTATCTGCGGGATTGAGTTTCGCATTGGTGATCCAAGCCTTAGTGAATATGGCTGTGGCCGTTGGCTTGGGTCCGATAACAGGCTTGCCACTTCCACTACTAAGTATGGGGGGGACCTCTTTGGTTTTCACCGGGATATCGCTGGGAATTATTCTCTCGGTTAGTCGCGGAGATCACCAAGATGAATCGCAGACAAGCAGCCCCACAATTGGAAATAGATCTAGACTTAAAACCGCATAATTATTAACGCACAGCGCACATATCGCATTTTGATCAGTGGTGGAGGTACCGGAGGACATATCTATCCGGCTATCGCTATTGCCCATGCCTGGAAGGAAAAGCATCCGGCCAGCGAGATCTTATTTGTGGGTGCTTTGGGCAAAATGGAAATGCAAAAAGTACCAGAAGCCGGATACAAGATCAAAGGTCTTCCGGTGGCTGGATTGCAAAGAAGCTTGTCTCTGGAAAATCTAAAGTTTCCTTTCAAATTATTGAAAAGCCTGACCCAAGCTTCGAAAATCATTAAGGATTTCAATCCAGATGCGGTAGTAGGAGTCGGAGGCTATGCAAGTGGTCCGGTGCTTTATGCTGCGCAAAGGAAAGGAATACCAACGCTGGTTCAAGAGCAAAACTCTTATGCCGGTTTGACTAATAAAATTTTGGCCAAGCGAGCAAAGAAGATCTGTGTGGCTTATCCTGAAATGGATCGCTTTTTCCCAGCTGACAGAATTGCCTACACAGGTAATCCAGTTCGCAAGGATATCCTGGATTTATCTGGAAAAAGAGAGAAAGCAATTGCCCATTTCGGACTTGATACTGATAAAAAAACAATCCTTGTTTTGGGAGGCTCACTTGGAGCTAGAACACTGAATAACGCGGTACTCGCCGATATGCAAAAGCTGGAGGCTGAGGGCTATCAGTTGCTATGGCAGTGCGGTAAGTTTTATTTCCAGGAAATGAAATCCAAGCTGGCTGAGTCAGGATTGAAGAATATTCACCTGAATGAATTTATACGCGAGATGGATTTGGCTTATGCGGCGGCTGATGTGATTGTGTCGAGAGCTGGCGCATTGTCAGTTTCTGAGCTTTCTCTCGTGGGCAAACCGGTGATTTTCATCCCATCTCCAAATGTGGCTGAGGATCATCAGACCAAAAATGCCATGGCTTATGTAAGCCACGATGCCGCATTGCTTTTGAGAGATTCAGAAGCCGTAGGCGCTTTGGAACAAAAAGTAACGGAGCTAATGAAGGACACTCAACTGTCTGAGTCATTAGGGAAAAATATAAAGAATCTGGCTAAGCCGAATGCGGCCAACGCCATAGTGGAGGAAGTAGAACTATTGATTGCATGAGTTTCGAAGGAATAAATAGCGTCCATTTGCTCGGTATCGGTGGCATAGGCATGAGCGCCTTGGCTCGCTGGTTTCGCCATGAAGGATATGCTGTGTCCGGCTATGACCGTACACCTTCGCCGCTGACCGATGAGCTGATCACTGAAGGGATGCAAATTTCTTTCGATGACAAACAAGAAACTATCCCGAGTTCAGTTACAGGAAATCCTGAGAAATCACTGATTATTTGGACTCCTGCTATGCCGAAGGAAAGTGCTCAGTTAAATTTCTTCAGAGATCATGGCTTCCAAATCAAGAAAAGATCTGAGGTGCTAGGTATAGTAACGAATAAGTACTACACCATCGCAGTAGCTGGGACACATGGCAAGACAACCACTTCTTCCATGATCGCTCACATGCTGAAATCTGCAAAGAAACCTGTGGTGGCTTTCCTTGGCGGAATCACTCAAAACTACCAGAGCAACTTGATTTTGGGAGGCAAAAAGTCTAAAGAACCCACATTAGTAGTAGTGGAAGCAGATGAGTTTGACCGCTCATTTCTAAGACTTCATCCAAATGAAATAGTGCTGACAAGTGCCGATCCAGATCACTTGGATATTTATGGAGACGAGCAGCACATCTTAGACGGATTCCTTGAGTTTGTCAATCTGGTGGATAAAAAAGGAAGACTTTACATACAGCAGCAGGCTGGGCAAAGACTTGGAGAAGGCAAACTTCCAAAAGTTGCTACCCGAGAATATGGGTTAAGATCTTCAGGGATTAGTGCTGAGAATATTCAGGCAAGACCAGGGTCATTTGTATTTGATTATGTGGATGGCAAAAATGAAATCAAGGGTTTAGAGTTGTTCATCCCAGGATTTCATAACGTGGAAAATGCCTTGGCTGCTATTGCAATTGCCTTGGATCATCAGATATCTGAGGAGCAAATCAGAAAAGGAATTAGCTCTTTCAAAGGAGTAAAGAGAAGATTTGAAATTCATGTAAATGAAGGAAATCAGGTCTTCATCGATGACTATGCGCATCATCCTGAGGAGATCAGAGCATGCTTGAGTTCTGTTCGTGCGATGTTTCCAGCTAAAAAGCTGACAGTGATTTTCCAACCTCACTTGTTTTCCCGCACGAGAGATTTTGCCGAAGGCTTCTCCGAAAGTCTATCCTTAGCGGACTCAGTGATTTTGTTGGATATCTATCCAGCTAGGGAGCTTCCAATTAAGGGAATTACCTCTGCTATGCTTCTTGAAGGCATTAATACAGGCCATAAAGAATTGGTGTCCAAAGAGAATTTGATAAGCCATTTGGATCAGACTTCTCCGGAAGTTTTGGTGACACTGGGAGCTGGCGATATCGATCGTCTGGTGCCAGAAATAGCATCATGGATGAAAGAAGGACTTAACCGATACTCATTATGAAGAAGGCCAAAATAAAGAAAGTGCTTGCTTTTGTAGTGCTCACATTGGTGCTGGTAGGGTTTATTGGTTTTGTGGAAAAGCAAACCCTCTATAAAACCTTCCAAGGGACTGAGATTGACATTGAAGGAGTAAGTGAAGTCTATTTCGTGGAAGATGCTGAGATCGCCAAGATCCTCAGTGAAGCCTTTCCAGACTTGAAAGCTGGGTTGATGCTGGAAGAAGTTCCGATGAAGGCAATCGAAGCTAGACTACTGGGGCATCCATTTGTGAAGTCGGCTGAGGCGATGCTGGGGCAGAAAGGCATTTTGAATTTGAAAATCAGTCAGCATCAGCCGATTGCAAGAATTGCGCAGCCTTTAGGTGCAGATGGATATATCACCACGGAAGGGAAAGTCATTCCTACCTCGACTTCATACACCAGCCGAGTGCTGATTTTGGAAGGAGAATATGCTGAAAAGCTGATGGACAAAGGCGAAATCAATACGGATATGCCTGAGTTGATGGACTTGATCACATTCATCACGGAAGATGAGTTTTGGAATGCTCAAATCACCGAAGTGGAATTGAATTCCAGAGATGATATCCGCCTTTATCAGCAGGTTGGGAGACAAATCATCGAGTTCGGAGATGCACATGACATAGTAAATAAGTTTGACCGGATATCGGTCTTTTATAAGGAAATATTGCCTCGCAAGGGGTGGAGTGCTTACAACCGTGTAAGCGTGAAGTTTAAGGATCAAATCGTCTGTGAATAATAGCTTGGATATGGAAAACAAAGAATTAATAGTAGGACTGGATATTGGGACAACCAAGATCTGTGTCATCGTAGGCCGCAAAAATGAGTATGGCAAACTCGAGGTGCTTGGAATGGGCAAAGCCGTTTCGGACGGAGTTGACCGAGGCGTTGTGACCAATATCGACAAGACTGTGCACGCCATCGAGAAAGCAGTAGAGGAGGCGTCAGAAATGGCAAATGTGGACATCGCTGATGTCATAGTTGGTATTGCAGGACAACATATCCAAAGTAAAATCCAAAGTGGAAGTATCATGCGTCAGCCGACGGATGATGAGATCACGATTGAAGACGTAAGGAGACTTTCCAGTGAAATGGAAAACATCCTGATCCCTCCGGGAAATACAATCATTCACGTGATGCCGCAGGATTATACCGTGGATTACGAAGGTGGTATCAAAGATCCTGTAGGGATGTCGGGTACTCGTTTGGAAGCTGATTTCCATATCATCACAGCCCAGACCACCGCTATCAATAATATCAACAGATGTGTACGCAGAGCAGATTTAGTTTCCAAGCAACTGATTCTGGAGCCGTTGGCAAGTTCACTTTCTGTGTTGAGTGATGACGAGAAGGAAGCAGGCGTTTGCCTGGTAGATATAGGAGGCGGTACCACAGACATCGCCATTTTCTACGAGAACATTATCCGTCATACAGCTGTGATTCCTTTGGGAGGAAATATCATCACCAAAGACATCAAAGAAGGCTGCATGGTGATGCAAAACCAGGCTGAATTGCTAAAAACAAAATTTGGCAAAGCCATCACTGAGGAGGCAAATCCTAACGAAATCGTATCAATCCCAGGCTTAAGAAATAGAGCTCCAAAAGAGATTTCCATTAGAAACCTGGCTTCAATCATTCAGGCAAGAATGGAGGAGATCATTGAGATCGTCCAAAATGAAATCATGCAAAGTGGCCACTACAAGAAACTGGCAGGAGGGATTGTCCTGACGGGCGGTGGCTCACAATTGCAATTTATCAGCCAGTTGTTTGAATACATGACTGGACTGGATACTAGAATTGGCTATCCAAATGAACACTTGGGCAAGTCAGTGATCGAAGAAGTGAAAAGTCCAATGTATGCAACCTCCGTAGGTTTGGTACTGGCAGGATTTAAAGCACTCGACGATAGAGATCAGGGATATACGAACCGCACTGCCAATGGGAAATCCTTGAAAAGAGCGAAAAGTATGGATATCAATCCAAAAGACATATTCGATAAAATCGCCGGAAGACTGAAAGGGATTCTCAGCGATGATATCGGAGACGATATTAATTACTAGGGCTTATGATTGGGGAGATTGTCGGCTTTGCTGTCAATTTCCCTTTTTAAAAAACCACTACAAACAACCATAGAAAATTTCACCAATAACAATAAATATGTCAGATAACATGAAAGATTACAGATTTGATTTACACAAAAACCCGAAGTCGATTATAAAAGTAATCGGCGTAGGTGGAGGCGGTTCTAATGCCGTAAACCACATGTTCGGTCTAGGGATTAAGGACGTAGAGTTTGTGGTAGTCAATACCGATGCTCAAGCACTTAAGTCTAGCCCGGTTCCATTGAGATTGCAACTTGGCGCCAATTTGACCGAAGGTCTAGGTGCTGGTGCAAATCCTGAGCAAGGTAAAAATGCAGCGATAGAGTCTGAGGATGAAATCAGAGAACTATTGGCTGATAATACCAAAATGGTATTTATCACGGCTGGAATGGGTGGAGGTACCGGGACTGGTGCAGCTCCTGTGGTAGCTAGAATTGCGAAAGAGCTCAATATCCTAACTGTAGGTATAGTGACCGCTCCATTCATGTTCGAAGGAAAGAAGAAAATGAATGTAGCTCAGACTGGTATTGAAGCTCTTCGTGAGAATTGCGATACGGTTCTGGTTATTTTAAATGACAAATTGAGAGAGATCTATGGCAATCTTGCCATCAGAACTGCTTTCAGCAAGGCGGATGATATTCTATCTACTGCTGCAAGATCTATCGCTGAGATCATCACTGTTCATCAGGATGTCAATGTGGATTTTGAAGATGTGAAGACAGTAATGAAAGACGCTGGAGCTGCCGTAATGGGCTCTTCAACTGAAGAAGGCGAAGGTCGTGCGATCCGCGCTGCCGGTGCAGCCATTTCTTCTCCATTGTTGAACAACGTGGATATCAAAGGAGCAGAGAAAATTTTGCTTTCCATTATGTCCGGCGAAGACGAGGAATTGTCAATGGACGAATTGAGCGAAATCACTGAGTATATACAGGAGAAAGCGGGTGACAATGCAGAGGTAATTTTCGGTCAAGGTATTGATCCGGAATTGGGCAAAGCTATCCGAGTGACTGTAATTGCTACAGGTTTCCAAATGGATAGACTTGCCGGAACCAAAAGAGAAGAAACTGCTAAGGCTATTGCTGCACCATCTCCTGCTCCAACTCCAAGCACTCCAGTGCAGGAAGTAGAGGAAGAAAAGACGGTTATCAATTTGGATTCTGGTAAATCCGAGAAAGTAAAAGAAGAGCCAGTTGCTAATGGATCTACTTTTGTATTCTCAATACCAAAAACTCCAACTCCTACGCCAACTCCTGCTCCAGAAGTGAAGCCAGTGGCTGAAACTCCTAAGAGAGAAGAGCCAATAGAAGCACCTAAACCAGCTCCAAAGAAAGAAAGCCTATTTTCTTTCATGAAGCCAAAGGAAGAAGTGAAAGCTGAGGCTCCAAAGCCGGCTCAAGAGAAAATCGTACATGATCTTTTCGAAGAAGAGGAGGAGAAAAATACTGCTGAAGAGCCTAAGAAAGAAGAGCCAGCTACTCCAGCTTTTGCAAATGATTACTATGAGCAAATGAAGCAAAAGGCGATTCAAAGAGCGCACGAGCGTTTTGAAAAGCTAAAAGGTAACCGTGCTTTCAATCCAACTCCAGAAGAATTGAAGGAGAAAATGGAAGTGCCTGCTTATCAGCGTAAAAATGTAGTATTGAACGAACCTCAGCATAGCTCAGAGCCAAGTATCAGTAAGTACAACTTGAGCGATGACAATGAGATTCTAGGAAATAATAGATTTCTGCATGATAATGTGGACTAAGTCCTAAAATTCAAGCAGCATGTCTGCCTGGGTTTGCAGCAAGTCCAAGTACAACCTGTTGGTGAGCAGGTTATCTGACATATTTTGCTCTATTTTAGCCAGTTTCGGCTTGAGAGCAAGGACATGCATTCCCAGATAATGGAAGATGTCGGTAAGGTGGCTCATAGCGATGCCACCCCCGCCTATTCCAGATGAAATACCCACCAAAGCACACTTTTTATTCCTGAAGGTATTAGGGTAGGTCATCCCATCTATAAAGGTTTTCAAGATTCCCGGAAAGGACCCGTTGTACTCTGGGACGATAAACACAAACTTTTTCCCATCCACTAATTGATCGTGGAACTCATTATACAAATCATGTTTCCCGTTATTTTCATAAAGTGCGTTATCTATAAAATCACTGGGTAAATCCTCCAATTCAAGGATTTCTGATTGCTCGCCTTTCTCCTTAAGAATGCTTTGATAAAGCTCTGCTATAGTTTTTGAAACAGAATTCTTACGGTTAGTTCCTACGATTATTTTGATCATGTTTTGTTTTTTCTAAATGCAATACACTCTTAGCACTATAAAAGTTTGAAGCTAGGAGGTAATTTATATATTTAGGGCTGGCAAATTACACCTTATGAACTACCTAAATCAAATCTCTGAAGCAACTTCTTTCATACAATCCAAATATTCTGGCCAAGTATCAATAGGAATTATTCTTGGTACCGGACTTGGACATTTGGGTGAGCAGATCACAGTGGAAAAGGAAATTAATTACGCAGATATCCCCAATTTCCCGCTAGCTACTGTAGAAAGTCACTCAGGTAAATTGATTTTTGGAGAGCTTTCAGGGAAAAAAGTGATGGCAATGAAAGGACGTTTTCATTACTATGAAGGCTATTCCATGCAGGAAGTTACTTTTCCTATTCGTGTGATGAAAAAGCTCGGTGTAAAAACATTGCTTGTCTCAAACGCAAGTGGAGGATTGAATCCAGAACAGGAAGTTGGAGACGTCATGCTGATTCGGGATCAAATTGATTTGTTTCCCGAGAGTCCACTTCGTGGCAAGCATTACGAAGAATTTGGTCCAAGATTTCCAGACATGAGCGATGCCTATTCTACTGATTTAACTGCAATTGCTTTAGGTTTTGCTAAAGAAAACAATTTCCGGGTTCATACCGGGGTATATGTCGGCGTTCAGGGTCCAAATCTTGAAACTCCAGCAGAATACAAATACCTACGTGGAATTGGAGCGGATGCAGTTGGCATGAGTACAGTTCCTGAAGTGATCGTAGCTAGACAGGCAGGAATAGAGGTATTTGGTATTTCTGCGATTACAGATTTGGGAGTTGAAGGGAAAATAACCAAAGTTACTATTGCCGAAGTGCTTGCTGCTGCCGCAATTGCCGAGCCTGTAATGGCAGAGATTATTAAGGAAGTGGTGAGGAAGGTGGATTAAAGGCAGTTGTCCTGCTTCTCAAGAGGCAGGATAATTTTAAGAAATAAAACCACATAGCCACATAGAGATCATAGCGACTGATAATTACATCAAGTAAAACTATGTTTTGCTATGTGTCTATGTGGTAAATTCTTTTTCTTTAAAAACTATCGCCTATTGCGAGGCGGGAGACACTTCGACTTCGCTCAGTGTGACACAGAACGAGTGTGAGTATGACACGCAGCAATTAAACTCTGCGCCTCCCGTACAGCTGTCGGGAGCGACGCCGCGAGAAACTCCTACCAGCTAGTCGGCTTATAATCCTTCAAAAACTTCCCATTCCAATGCTTGCCCGTGTTGATCCCATCAAAAAGCGGATCCATCACCCGGGCTGCTCCATCGACTATATCCAACGGGGGCTGAAAGTCATGCAAATCCTGCTTTCGCTTCGCCAATTCTGCTGGGTCTTCATCCGTCACCCAGCCTGTATCCACAGCGTTGGTGTAAATGCCGAATTTTGGAAGCTCAGCCGCAGAAGTCAATGTCATCATATTCAAAGCTGCTTTCGCCATGTTCGTATGGGGATGTCGGGCTTCCTTGTGAAACTGATGGAATTTTCCCTCCATAGCAGAGACATTAATGATGTGTTTTTTGCCCGTATTATCCTTCTTCATGATGTTCACGAGGCGATTGCAAAGAACAAAAGGTGCCACAGAATTCACCAGCTGCACTTCTAGCATTTCGTTGGTATGGATTTCTCCTAACTTCAATCTCCAGCTATTTGTCTTTCTAAGGTCTACTTGCTGTAGATCTGCATCGAGTTTTCCAATTGGAAAGATCTCCTCAGAACTCAAAGAATCATCGATGCTGTAGGGAATTTGCGTGAGCTGAGCAGAAGATGTCAATCCTATTCCTAATTGCTTTCCATGCCAGGAAACGGGTAGGTTTTTATTTTCGCCTTCGGCAAATTCCTGGCTCAGAATTCTAATTTCTTGCAAGCAGGAATGATGATCAGTAAGTAACTTTTGCGAAGCAGTAGAGAGATCTTCCCATTCCAGGGCCTCATTTTCCATCAAATGTTGATAAAAGCCTGAAGGTCGACGAACAGTCTGGGCGGCATTGTTGATCAATACATCCAGTCGATGGTATTTCTGCTCGATGTAATTGCAAAAAATCTCCACACTCGGAATATGTCTAAGGTCCAACCCATGGATATGAAGTCGGTCACCCCATTGATTGAAATCAGGCTCTTTGGCAAATCGCAAAGCTGAATCCACCGGGAAACGGGTCGTGGCAATTACAGTTGCTCCTGCGCGAAGCATCATTAGCGTAATGTGGTAGCCAATTTTCAGGCGAGAACCCGTCACCAACGCAACTTGACCTTTCATGTCTGCGGTTTGAAAACGCTTGGCATAATTGAAATCCCCGCAACCCGTACACATGGTGTCGTAAAAATGATGCAGTCTATCAAAGGACTCCTTACAGACATAGCATTCGCGAGGTGATTCGAGAATAATGGCTTCATCAGCTTCTTTTCCAGTCAATTCCAGCATAGTTGGTGCGATGAAAATTGACGCTTCTCTTGCAGATCGAATTCCCGTAGTTTTTCTGGCAGTTTTATCTTTATCTGCGACTTTTTTTCTATGAATCTTTTTCGCACCCTTTTTTCTCTCCGCAAGTTCTTCTTTGCTCGGTCTTGAAAACTGTCCCGCTGCCATGAGAAGGGCAAGCCTACTTTCTTTCGGGATATCAAAAATCTGGTCAGTATCCGCATTCAATCCTTCCAGAACTGCAATAGCTTGAGCGATTTGTTCAGCGGTGAATTTCACTGGTGTTACAGATTCTGATTCCTTTTCCATGGTATTAAGCTTACAAGGGCGCAAAAGTAAGTATTTTAAATCTGGAAATTGGTGTGAAGTAGGAAGTTGGGTAATTGTAAATATCACAGGTTCAATGCTTCATTTACCTTTGTTGACGCAATCTGAATATCGAAAATTGCGCCTCCTGCTCCTTAGCGGGAGATTTCATTAAAAGGTTCTAATAAGCCTTTCGACTTCGCTCAGGGTGACATCTCAAAGGTTACGAATCTTTCGCCACGCCATAGCGCCGCCGCGAGCTAAAAATTTTCTCTTCAGCGAGAAATTCCTTCCATGCACTAAGGGTAAACCCCAAACCCCTTGTCATAGAATCAAACTAAACCAACTAGTATGAATTCGTTTATAAAGATTTTTGGGGTTCTATTTTTCATGGCGATCAATCCTTTACAAGCCCAGGAACTCACGCAAACTATCCGTGGCACCGTGATCGATCAAATCACCAAGGCTCCCATGCCCGGCGCGACCGTGATGATTATGGGTTCGGATCCAGTGATCGGTACGACTACGGATGTAGCTGGTGATTTCAAAATTCCTGCTCTTCCGCTTGGAAGCTATTCGCTAAAAGTGAGTTTTATGGGCTTTAAGGAGATAATCCTTCCGAATGTTCAACTGAACTCCGGGAAGGAAGTAGTATTGACAATTCCTTTGGAAGAAGATATCACCCAGATCGATGAAGTGGTGGTGACGGCCACAGACAAAGACCGAACGATCAATGATATGATTCAGGTGAGTGGACGCACATTTTCTGTGGAGGAAGCTAGGAAGTTTGCCGCTGCAGTAAATGACCCTGGACGTATGGCAGCATCCTTCTCTGGAGTCACCAGCACTGATGATGGAAACAATAATATCTCAATTCGTGGCAACAGTCCCAACGGCTTGCTTTGGAGAATGGAAGGAATAGAAATTCCTAACCCCAATCACTTTGTAAATCCTGGCACTTCAGGCGGAGGTGTGTCTATCTTAAGTTCTCAGTTATTAGCTAATTCTGATTTTCTGACTGGAGCTTTTCCTGCGGAATATGGAAATGCACTTTCGGGCGTATTTGACCTTAGCTTGCGCAAAGGCAATAATGAAAATCAGGAGTTTACACTTCAGGCAGGATTTCTAGGCTTGGATGTGGCGGCAGAGGGGCCAATTGCAATAAACTACAAAGGTTCTTACTTGATCAATTACCGTTATTCCACACTTTCTGTCCTTTCAAAAATCGGACTTCCTTTGGGTGATTTTGTTACCAATTTCCAGGATTTATCCTTTAACGTCTATTTGCCGACGGGTCCGAAAAGCACGATTACACTCTTTGGGTTTGGTGGACTAAGCGACCAAGATGGTGATGCGATCACTGATTCTTTGGACTGGGAATCCGAGGGAGATCGCTACGGTGGGACGTTTTTCTCCAATACTGGAGCCGTTGGAATCAAGCATTCTTACATTTTGAACGAGTCAAATTTCCTCCAAACTACAGTGTTGGCTTCAGGAAATGCTTTGGGAACTACCGAGTTTCGATTGACCGATGAGATGCAGGAGCAAGATCGTTTTTACGAGAATTATAGCAATTCAAAAGTTACACTGAGCTCAGTGTTGAATACAAAGTTTTCGGCTAAAGCAAGTTTGAGATCTGGGTTTTATGTAAATCAATTGTATTACAATCTTCGTGAAGATGACTTTGAAGAAGAAAATCAAAACTTGCAAACCAATATCAATTCCAAAGGAAACACGCAGAGTATTCAAGCTTTTTCCCAGCTGAACTACCGAGCGAGTGAACGCCTAACAATCAATGTTGGCCTACATTATTTGCAACTTTTGCTGAATGATTCTAAGTCTATCGAACCTAGATTCAGTGCTTCCTATGCGCTGGACGAAAAGCAGCGTTTGAGCGTGGGTTACGGCTTACATTCCCAGGTGCAGCCGCTCGGGACTTACTTTGCGGAGCAGGAAGTTGATGGGCAAATTACGCTTCCTAACAAAGAGTTAGGTCTGAGCAAATCACATCATTTTGTGCTGGGTTTTGATCGCGCGTTCACTCCATATTTACGCATGAAAGTGGAAACCTATTATCAGCATTTGTTCAATATCCCGATCAAAAGCGGTGCTGATGAAACCTATTCCATCATCAATCAGCAGTGGACTTTTGCCACTGATCCGCTGGTCAATGAAGGTTTTGGGAAAAACTATGGGGTTGAACTGACCTTGGAGCAGTTTACGCATAATGATTTGTACTTTTTGCTTTCCACTTCCTTTTACAATTCGTTGTATAAAACCAATGAAGATGTCTGGAGAAATTCCGCTTACAATGGCAATTTCAATGTGACTTTCACAGCTGGAAAGGAGTATAAACAGAAGAAAAATAGGGTTTTCGGCGTGAACCTCCGTGCTATTTACAGTGGTGGCTTGCGGGATACTCCTATTGATTTGGCAGCTTCTATCGAAAAAGGTGAAGGCGTTTATATTGAAGATCAGCTTTATTCGGAAAAAAGCCCGAATTATTTCCGAGCCGATCTGCGCTTTAGTCTTAAGAAAAACAAGCCAAAATCCACCCGTACCTGGGCACTTGATATTCAAAATGCAACAAATCGGAAGAATGTGTATGGAGAATACTTCGAACCAATGGAAAACAAGATCAAAACTTCCTATCAGGCTCCGCTGATTCCGATATTGAGTTATAGAGTTGAGTTTTAAAATTATGAAACGAGGCAAAAAGTGCTTCGTTTTTTTGTTTCAAAGAATCAGGCGATTACATGTCTAGCTAAAATTAATTGTAGTTATAATTCGGGTATTTTTAAGATTGGTTTAGGATTTGAGAAGCATTTTTTCCCAACTCTTAAACGTATTTACCTTCCAATGAAAATTTCTCATTCTTTATTTTTAGCCAGTTTTATATTTCTCATTCTTTTTGCTTGTAGTCCTGATGAAGAGCCTCTTTTTCAAGAAAAATACACATCTGAAGATTTACACAAGTTGCATGGTACTGATCTGAAGGATTGGAGAATTGAAGCTTTTTATGATAACTACAATCAGAAAGTGCTAAGTGCAAAAAACGCCTGTTTTAGTGATGATATTTTTGTTTTCCAGAAAGGAACGAATGAAATACAGGTTGTTTCGGGAGAAATCAGCTGTAGCGACATCGATCCTGAGGATGAAATCACCACGGCTTCCTATCAATTTTATGAGCAGGAAGGTCTCATTTTCATTTCGATCAGCAAGGCTTCCTTAGTTAATGGAGTCATTAAAAACAACTTTTTTAGTTTGCAACTTGTGGAATTGTCAAACTCTAAAATGATTTTTGCTAGCGGTGAAAAAGGTGATTACGGAATGTCCTTAGTTTTTGTAGCTAGTTAGAATTAAGAATAATATGTACGGAATTATTTATCCATCCCTGCCAGCATCTCTTCTCCTTTGATCAAATTCTTTTTGAAAAGCTCATAGTCCCGATGTTGAGGCTCAGCACCCATTTCTACTGCTTTTTGGAAAAGCGGAACTGCTTCTGCTACTCGTCCTAAAGCCATTAGACCTTCACCTAAAGAATCATAGACATTGGCTGAATTTGGATGATTTTCAAGGTTTTTTCGGAAAAGCGAAACCGCTTGCTTGTATTTATCAAAGCGCATGAGGCTATAACCCATCATGTTGATATTCTCTTCCGTGAGTAACGAGCCTGGCAGATAGGAATAAAGATCTGTGATAAATGTATCAAACTCCTCTGGGCCGAGCTTATGTGCAGCATTCGCGATTTTCTTATTTGGATCAGCATAAATTACTTGGCGGACTGATTGTGCTATTTGTGTAGGCTCTTGGAGAAGAAGTGAATTCAATGATCCTGAAGAGAGAAGAACAGAATATTCGGGGTGAATAGGTGTGTACTCGTCTAGAAATTTCTTTTTGGACTCAATCAATAAGTTGAAAAATTCACCAGAATTTGCTGAAAGCGAACCCATCATTGGGAATGTATTAAATCTACTTCCTAGAATTACCAATGAGTTGACTTCCGGAACCGCTTGTGAAGACCAGATTAACTTGTTGTCCTTGAGCATCGTCAAAAACAGTTCTGCTTCCTCCTTATTTCCTGTTGATCTTCCAGTCATTCTCAATTTTTGATAATCCATATATTCGGAAATCAATTGATCACCATCCAAACCTTTTTCGCTCAAGTATGCACTGAGTTGCTCTGAGTTTTCTGTATCCAAAACAGGATCAACATAGATCATTCCCTCTACCTCAGTCGGATGATCTTCGGCAAATTCACGAATCAGAAGATTGCCCCAATTATTCCCTGCTAGGATAAATGGAGGTTGGATTTTCATTTCTGTCAAAAGTGCTTCCAGTTCTTGAACACGTGCAACTACTGAAGGCTTTTCTCTAGAATCACTAGACTTCCCAAGGCCAAGTCGATCATAAGATAGCACAGGGGAGAACTCAGCGATTTGCTCAAATACTGAATTCCACACCTCTAAACTTTCTCCACTTCCAGCTTCCAAAATTACAATGGGTTGAAAGGCTTTTCGCTCCGCTAAACCTGAAGTTTTAGCCCGCATTTGGTTTCCATCTACGGTAATTAGTTCTGTTTTTGATTGGGCAAAAAGCTCAGGGGAAAATAAAAAGACTGATAGGATTCCGAATAAAAGCGCCTTCTTCATAGGATAGCTGATTAGTTTGAACTAAAAGTTAACTAAAAAAGGTCTGTTTATGAAATGCTGAGGTACAGCTATTTGCAAAATTTAACAAGTTGTTTTGAATATCCTTATCTGCCGAATCTATTCAAAAGTTCTTTAGCGTAGCTTATTTTTTCTTATAGCCCATCCAGTCCACTTCCAGCTCAAAGGGGAATTCCGGCTTCTCAAGTGAATTAGGATTGCCTTCGACAGCCCAGTCTTTCGTATGCCAAAAGTTCATTCTATACTTGGACGCATGTTGGGGGATTCCAAGTTGCGAGCCTTGATAGTCCCAAAGTACGACAGTATCTGCAGTTTCAGGATGCAGCATCCACCAACGTATTTTTTCACTTTCCCAGTCAAATCCATAGGTATAGAACTGTTTAGAGGCATCGTAATTTTTGATCGCTGGAATACTCTCCGGGATATTCTGAAAGTCAGTTAAGGGAGTTGGTGTCCCATCGTAATCCACTTTGGAGATCGTTTCTATGATTTTCCCTTCAGCCAGATTTATGATCCGACCAATTCGTTGAAGGTTGCCAGGCTTACCAGTCCAAGTCCCGACGTAGATAATTCTTGGATCAGCAATCAGCCATTCAAAGTCAATTTCGCTCAGTCCTTCTTTCTCGTCTTCATGATAGGTGAAATATCCTACTACAGCTCCCACATTCGGCTGCTTATCGCGCACATCTGGCACTTTTAATCTTGCAGAGTAGCTTCCAAAGTGTGTGAAATTCTTAGAGATGATCTCCGGACCCTTGCCTGGGCCTGCTGTCTCGTCTGGGTTTAGCTTAAAAGAAAGAATTTTAGTTTCGGATTCAGAGGGAGATGAGATTCCCATTTTGTATTTGAAATCGGCTGGCATTCCTGTAGAACCGTAGCGGAAAATTTTTGATTTTGAGGAAGAAAAGTCCTCGAAAAATGATTTCTGCATCTTCTGAGAATCTTTTGGAATTAAACTCACCAATATCAAGAATAGTAAAATGAACACTTGCTTCATAAGATTGAAGATAGAGAATTTATAGTTTGAGATTTTTTGGTAGTCTACATAATGGATGGTTTTTACATGAGGCTACAAACTCCTCTGTGGAGGATATTACAAGCAAACTTGTGGGAAAGTCTTCGGCTGATTCTAAGGTATAGTTTGAAATAAACCTTATTTTAGAATTGAAGAGGCTTTCTTCCAAAATTACTGTGCTCATAGTTAATCGTGAAAATTCTGCTCTGGAATCAATTTTAGTCCATCTTTTTCTTTTTCACATTTTCCATTTTCAACTTATTCAAATCATGGCTGCAAAGTATAAGAAACCAGGAGTTTATAAAGAAGAAAAGAATGCCTCTCCCAAATCAGTAGTGGCTGTACCTACAGCTGTTCCTGCTTTTGTAGGTTATACGCCACAGGCAGAATATCAGGGTAAGTCCTACTTAAATGTTCCTATTAAAATTTCCTCATGGAATGAATTTTTGGCTATTTTCTGCCTCCCCAAAAAAGAAAGAGAAATACCACAGCAGTACAGTCCAAACTATTTTGTGGTTAACAAACCCAAAAGTCAAGTAGCTGTCAATTCTTTCAGTGTAGCTTTGGGCGACTATCTAATACTACCCGATCCTAGCACCATTTACTATCTATTTTTAAGTGTGAAACTGTTTTTTGAAAATGGTGGAGGTGAAGCTTACATCGTATCTGTAGGAACATATGGTAAAGTATCGGGCAGACCACTTGGCTCAAATGATCGCTTGATAAATCAGAATGTTTCTTTGAACGCATTGCTAATAGGACTTTCCTTGCTGAAAAAGGAGCCTGAGCCTACCCTGTATGTGTTTCCTGATGCAACTTTACTTTCAATTGACAATTATGCCACACTAATGCAAGCTATGCTTCTTCAATGTGAAGAGCTTGGATCTACCATGAGTTTGCTTGATGTGCAAGGAGGGAATAATCCTAGCCAGCAGAATTACCTTCAATTAATTGAGAATTTTAGAAATAACACTGGAAGCATTGGGCTTTGCTATGGCGCAGCTTATTTTCCGTTTTTGGGAACCACAGTTCTTCAGCCGGAGGATTTGAATTATACGAATTTCTTTGGAGGCGATTTGGATCAATTGTCTGAGCTAATCAATCCTAAAAACAGCGATGCCTCAGTCACAAGTGTTTTTGAAATGATCAATGATATCCATAATCAATCGATCAGTGTCAGTCAGCTCAATAATGCTCTGCTTAAATCGAGTGCATTTTATGCTTCGTTTTTCGCCAAAGTACTGGATTTTGCTAATACTTTACCTCCAAGTGCTGCGATGGCTGGGTTGATCACTATGAATGATAATGTCAAAGGAGTATGGAATTCTCCTGCAAATATCGGAATCAACCAAGTTAAAGACCTGCCTATTCATCTGAATAATGATCAGCAGGGACCGCTTAACGTAGATCCACTCAGCGGGAAATCAATAAATGTAATTAGGTCTTTCATAGGTGAAGGCGTACTGGTTTGGGGAGCGAGAACGCTAGACGGGAATAGTCAGGATTACCGATATATTGCTGTTCGGAGGACCCTTATATTTCTTGAGCAGTCCTGCAAATCTGCTATAGAAGCTTATGTTTTTCAGCCTAATGATGCAAATACTTGGACCGCAGTGAAATCTATGATTAGCAACTTTTTAACAGGTATTTGGAAACAAGGAGGCTTGGCTGGATCGATTCCCGACGATGCATTTTCTGTGGAGTGTGGACTCGGAACGACAATGACAGCGCAGGATATTATGGATGGATATATGAATGTTAGTATTAGAGTAGCTCTGACACATCCTGCCGAATTCTTTGTGCTCACTTTCCAGCAGGAAATGGCTAGTTCGAGCTAAAAAATGAGTATTTGCAAATAATTTGTTTTGATCCTCTGTTTCTGATTATTCCAAAGTTAATTTTCGTAGAAGTACAGGCAGAAATAGTTATTAGGATAAAAAGCAGGATTAATTGTTTTTCAAAATGTGCTTATTATTTACTTTAAAACTCACTTACGGTACGATACTTCGCCCATTTGCTCACCAATCCAACGATTGAAATAACATGAATAACCATTGCTGAGCCTAGAATTAAATCAGTATTAGGTTTACCGCCAATTTTAAAATAAGCTCCGAAAAGCATCATACTCACACTAAGAAGCAAAAGGCGAAACATGAGTTTCTGACGCTTGGTGAGACTGTTTAGGCGTGGGAAAAGTTTGTAGATAAGATTGGTCATGGTAGGGTTTTCAGTAATTACCTAGGTTAATTTAGAAATAAAAAGGCTTCTACGAAATTATTAATTTTCAAACAACCAACAACCAGCAACCAGCAACCAACATTTATTTCCTTGGGTGAAAATCCGTCAGCACCTGCCGCAGATAATCTCGATCCAAATGTGTGTAAATCTCCGTCGTGGTGATGCTCTCGTGACCAAGCATTTCCTGCACCGCCCGAAGATCAGCACCGCCTTCGATGAGATGCGTAGCAAAGGAATGACGGAAAGTATGTGGAGAAATGTTCTTTTCAATTCCAGCTAGCTCCGCAGTCTTTTTGATAATCAGAAAAATCATGACTCGTGTAAGCTTCTTACCTCTGCGGTTTAGAAATACATATTCCTCATGCCCTTTTGCGATGGTTTGATGCACCCGAACCTCATCTTTATAGATATTCAGGTATTTCAACGCATCTTTTCCGATAGGCACTAGTCGCTCTTTATTGCCTTTTCCAGTGACTCTCAGAAATCCGACGTCTTCGAATACCTGCCCTTTTTTCAATTCAATCAATTCAGAAACCCGCAGACCTGAGCTATACAACATTTCCAGCATGGCTCGATTACGATGACCTTCAGGTTCTCCTAGAGGAATTGCTTCCAAGAGTTCCACGATTTCCTGATAACTGAGCGTGTCAGGAAGTTTTCGCCCGAGTTTCGGTGCTTCCAGAAGTTGCGCTGGATCTTCGGAGATCACATCCTCGTACATCAGGTATTTGTAGAAGGCTTTGATTCCCGATATGATTCTGGCGTGCGTGTAATCCGATATTTCGAGTTTCGCTAAGTCATTCACAAACCTTCGTAAATGCTCTAATTCTAAATTCAAGGGACTTTTCTCTGGGAAATTCGCATCCGAATAGGCTGCCAATTTCTCCACATCACGCGTATAGGCCTCTATGGAATTACCGCTTAAGGATCGCTCCAGCTTGAGATAATGGCGGAATTGCTTGATGTGGTTTTGCCAGATTTTTGACATTCAGTTGGTAAGGTTGCAAAGTGGTAAAGTTAGAAGGTTTGGAACATCGCAACCTTACAACTTTACAACTTTACCACTTTAAAACCTGAAATTCCGATTAACTTTGAACCAGCAATCATCAAACCGAATATTGTTTTGAAATCGAGCAGGACTCAAGAGTCACATATTCCGATTATTATCACCAATGCGAGATTCCATGTGACGTATAAAAATCAATTATCAAACACATGAAAATACTGATCATCAACGGGCCTAATCTAAATCTTCTTGGTAAAAGAGAACCGGAAGTGTATGGAAGCACATCTTTTGAAGAATATTTTGAGGGCTTGAAGAAAGCTTTTCAAGATGTTGAGCTACATTATTACCAGAGTAATGTTGAAGGTGAACTTATCAATAAGATTCACGAGGTTGGTTTTACGTTTGATGCCATTTTGCTGAATGCCGGCGGGTATACCCACACTTCCGTGGCGATTTCTGATGCCATTGCCAGTGTGACGACTCCTACACTGGAAATCCATATTTCGAATATTTATAAACGCGAGGAATTCCGTCACAAAAGCATTATTTCCAAATCCTGCGTCGGCATGATCTCTGGACTTGGCCTGAAAGGCTACGCCCTTGGAATCCTATACTTTCAATAACCTATTTCCCTATGCTCACTTTTGCACCCGGGCCATCTAAAGTTTACGATGCCCTTCCCACTTATTTGCAAGATGCCTACACTGCAGGTATTCTGAGTGCCAATCACCGCAGTAATGCTTTCATGCATTTGTATCAGGAAACTGAGCAATTGATGCGTGAAAAGCTGCACATGCCGGATGATTACAAGTTGCTATTTACCTCCAGCGCTACCGAAAACTGGGAGATCATCACCCAGTCTATCGTACAGCAAGCAAGCTTTCATATCTATTCTGGATCCTTCGGGAAGAAGTGGATTGGCTTCGCAAAGCATATCAATCCAGCAACTGACGGTTTGAAAATCGAGGCAAATCAGGTGATCGATGTGGCAAGTTTAGAGATCTCTGAGGACTTTGATGTGATCGCGCTGACGCAAAATGAAACGGCCAATGCGACTCAAGTTCCGATGTCAGCGATAGAAGCAATCAAAGAAAAGTATCCTGAAAAAATGATCGCTGTGGATACCACTTCCTCCATAGCGGGGATAGAGTTTGATTTTTCTTTGGCGGACATCTGGTATGGTTCTGTGCAAAAATGCTTCGGACTTCCAGCTGGTTTGGGAGTTTTGATTCTTTCTCCGAAAGCCATTGAAAAGTGCGAAAGTAAAGGAGAAAATGGACGCTATAATTCTTTGAGTTTTATCCTGGAAAATGCCGCGGGCTACCAAACGCATTATACTCCGAATGTACTTGGGATCTACTTACTCAATCGGGTTTTGAAGGATTTGGCAGAAATCCAACACATCGACGTAAACCTTCGTGAGCGTATGCAAAAACTAGAGAATGCCGTTGCCCAATCCAAGTCTCTTCGAATGCTGGTTGATAATGCAGAGACAAGAAGTACTACGGTATTGGCTGTGACTGGTCCTGAAGATTTGATTTCATCCGTGAAAAAGGCTGCTGAAAAAGAAGGAATGCAGTTGGGTTCTGGCTATGGTCCGCATAAGCCAACTAGCTTCAGGATCGCCAATTTCCCGGCGATTACCAATGCTGAAATGGATAAGTTAATTGAGTTTTTGGGAAGGTTTTAACCGTGTAACCTTTGAGGTCTACAAGACCTCGAAGGTTTGGTAGTATGTTGACCTTTGTGGTTTATAAAACCCCGAAGGTCTTTTGCTTGCAACCCTCCGAAGTCTTTTGATGACTTCGGAGGGTTTGTTTTTAATAATAGTTGAGGCTATTAAACCTTATCGAATTTTTCTATTTTAGATCACTTTTTAACTAACGATGAAAAACTTCTCTGAAACATTTGAATCTGGTATAATTTATCACCTTTACTCTAGGTCAATTAGTAATCAAGAATTGTTTCTAAAAGATGAAAATTATAAGTTTTTCCTGATCAAATATTCTCAATATTGCGAAGTATGTTTTGACACAATTGCCTATTGTCTAATCCCCAACCATTTTCATTTTTTAGTTAGAGTTAAAGAAAATCAGCAGGACCTAGAAATTGTAAAGTCATTCTCAAATTTTCTCAATTGCTACGCAAAAGCATTTAATAAATCCATTAGTAGGAATGGAGGGCTCTTCCAAAGAAAGTTTAAGCGCAAATTAATTGATAACGATAATTACCTGAGTCGAATCATCCTTTACATTCACTTAAATCCCATTAAGCATGGGCTAGTGACGAAAGCCAAAGGGTGGAAGTATTCTTCTTTTTCTGCTTAGACTACCTATAAAACTTCCAAAGTGTCGAGAGAGTTGGGTTTAGAATGGTTTGGAGGTATTTCTGAATTTCTAAAAGTACATGAAGGTGCTATGGAGGAGTATTTATATGACGAGTACTCTTTAGAGGGATAGCCTCATTATAGTAGTCTAACCTTCGAGGCCTGATAGACCTCAAAGGTGCTGACACCTTACTTCTACACATTATTTTAATCTAAAAACCTTCGAGGTCTTATAGACCTCAAAGGTTAAATGTATACTTTCGCGGGATGTTTGATTTGAAGGAAATATTATCCGTGTCGCTGATCCTTTTTTCGGTAATTGATATCCTCGGTTCTATCCCGATTATTGTCAACCTCCGCCAAAAAGTAGGCCATATTCAGTCCGAAAAAGCAACGCTTGCTGCAGGGCTTTTGATGATTCTGTTCCTGCTTGGAGGCAAAGCAATTTTGGGACTTTTCGGAATAGGAGTGGAGGACTTTGCTATCGCTGGTGCACTGATCATTTTTGCTATTGGTGCAGAGATGATCTTGGGAATTGAGCTTTTCAAGTCTGATCCAGAAGCTAAGGCTGGGACTTCCATCGTACCGATTGCTTTTCCTCTGATCGCAGGAGCTGGGACACTTACTACTATTTTGACCCTAAAAGCTGAGTTCGCTCAGATCAATATCGCAATTGGGATTCTGCTCAATTTGATTTTGGTTTATATAGTTTTGAAAAGCACCGGTTGGCTGGAACGTAAAATTGGAAAGACAGGTCTGGATGTGTTGAGAAGGATTTTCGGGATTATTTTGCTTTCCATCGCTGTCAAGATTTTCAAGACAAATGCCTTTCCGATAGGAGTGGATTCGGGTATTTAAATCTTTTCTCTGACCTATTTTCACTTACTTTGTTTCATGATTACCATTTACACTGACGGTGCGGCCAAAGGAAATCCAGGCCCTGGAGGATATGGAGCCGTTTTGAAATTCGGCAAGCACCGAAAAGAACTTTCCGAAGGATTCCGATTGACCACCAACAACCGCATGGAGCTTTTGGCAGTAATCCGTGCGCTACAAGCCATTAATACAACAGAGTTTCCTGTCCAGATTTATTCGGATAGTAAATATGTAGTTGATTCGGTAGAGAAAGGTTGGATCTGGGGTTGGCAGAAAAAAGGCTTCAAAGACAAAAAGAACCCAGATCTCTGGTTACGTTATATTCCGCTACATCTGAAGTACAAGCCTAAATTTATTTGGGTAAAAGGCCATGCTGGCAATATCGAGAATGAGAGATGTGATGTGCTTGCGGTGCAAGCCGCAGAAGGATTTGATCTGAAGCCGGACGAAGGATACGAAGCGAGTTTATAGATTTTTTTAGCCACGAAGGACGCGAAGAAGGCGCAAAGATGATATTTGTGTCATTTTTTCTAGTTTAAATACGCGTCCAATCTTGACATTATAGCCCGTGCCTTTAGGGACCAACCTATGGGTAGGAATTGAATTTACATAGTTATCAGTCGTGCCTTTAGGTACGGCCCTTAAGAACTCACTGTATTTTATTTTTTGGACTTCAGTTAGGATGGTTGGTGAATCGATTGTCACCAATCGTTCCTAGGGAATGGTCCAACCTGACGCTTATCAATTTGAAAGTTTCTTTTGCTAAAGACACTAGTTTACGTTGTCAACGTAAACTATTCTCGTCTGATTTTTTCTTTTAAATTTCACACTTTAGATTTTATAATTCTTCCATCGTCATCAACGGAACATCCTCCCGATTTACTTCAAAAAGTGGTTTGTATTCCGCTTCAGGATAGACCCATCCATTTTCTCCCAACTTATAAAGCAATGGAGCTAAATTTTGAACAGCAGCTTTACAGCCTTGGACTATCGCTCCCATATTTCCTGTTTGCTTGGAGAGAACGGCTTCGTTTTCTATTTCAAAAGGACCGGAGAACTTTTTCTCTTTTAGGATATTCACAAAAGCTCGCCAATCCATCGAATCTCCTAATCCGAAGCCTGGCAACGTAGCTTCATAATGATGTCTGTCCCAAGGATTGTTGCTTGAAGGAACGCCAGCTTTTTTAGCCCAATCCGCATTTACTTCCTGCATTGGATACATATTTCCCCAGAAAGGATCAGGATTGTTTCGTGTGGATTTGACGTGAATACGCTTTAACCGATTCATATCGGTATTTTTAATCACTTCAACTGGGGTTGTATGCTGCCAGACATCGTGGGACGGATCGTAGATTTCTCCATGATTAGATTCAGGCACAAGTTCGTACATGATTTTTCTTGCAGCCAACACTCCCGTCAAATTATTGAAAGTTCCGAAATGACCTGAACTTCTCCAGCCTTCCATGGGGCAGTTTTCATAAAGTACAGTCACCCCAAGGCTATTTGCGTAGCGGATAATAGGCCCAAAGATTCGCTGGTATTCCAGCAGGTTTTTCTCAAATCCCCCATCTTGATTTCCCAATTCATGATTGTAGCCGACGAAGGTTCCGACTTTGACATCATTTTCATCTCCACCAAGCAGGTGAGCCATGCGGATCAATCGTAATAGATGGTTTTGATTTTTAACCCGCTGTTCGGCATCTCCTCCGATTAGATTCTCAAAAGCCCCAATAGAAAGGCGAAGTTTGGCTCCATTGAATTTCTCGATGAGTTTTTTGGCTTCTTCAGGCCCAAAATTCTCATAATCCAGATGTGTGGCGACAAAGTCATCCCTCGTCCCGTCCTTTCTGAAAACACATAAGTCAAGGCCTTGTACGCCGATTTCTGTTGCTTTATCTATCGTCTGATCTAAGTTGAGTTGATCAAAAGCAGAAGTCATGATCCAGATAGGGTTTGCCATTTTGGGAGTATTGAGAGGTAAGAAAAAAGGAAATAACTGCAGCCTTAATACAGGGCTAGGCTATTTCCTTTAAATTATTATGATTATCCGCAATGATGCCAGTCACCTTAGATTCTTTCTTTGGTTGGCTGGAAGACCGATGACCGAAGCGGCCTCAAAGCTAGAGTATACCATCTATTAATTCGCTTTTATCTATTTACTGGTAACAAAGCGGATATACATATAAATTATTTTGTCTTGAATAATTAATGTACAAAGGTCACCACTAATTTTTGGGTAAATCCAGAAACAGAAATGTTTTGAGAAATCACGAGTTCATTATTCGATACACTTTCAACGATCATATTTCCTTCGGCTCCAGGCACATCAATGATCTCAGTGTCGACAAGCAGGATTTTGGTTGATTCGTTATAGTCCCAAATAAAATTAACAGTCTGCGACTCTGTAGAGCTACACTTGGTAGGCCCTGCATCTAACACCCCAAGCTTGACACTGGTTTCGTAATTAAATGTTACCTCGTTGTCTTGAAGGCAGGCATCTATTTCTGAGATTACGTTGAAGATACCCACCTTGGCAGTGCTTAGTTTCCATGCTATGCCGGAACCGATAATTTCAGCTTCTGATTTCGCTGGATCAGTATCGTCATCACTACAAGAGCCTAAAGTAAACAAGCAAGTGAGCGCCAAAAGAAAATTGATTTTCAAAAGTAATTTCATAGTGAAAAATTAGTTTGGAGTGAAAATTAAAAATAAGGAAAAATACTTTTTATAGGCCCAATTCCTTAAAAATAGGCCTATTCATTTGCCGAATATCGTTTTCTGATTTCTACTTTTTGTTTTTGGCGATGCCAAAGAGCCTGTGCTAAATCAGGAGCAATACGGTCAGGATCAGATTCGTGTAGGATACTTTTGAGCTTTTCCTCTCCCAAATCTATGCGGTAACATATCTGTAGCAAGCGCTCAAATTCCCGATCTAGCAGGTATGAGATTACCTTGGAAAGTATCGAAATTGCCTTTTGCTCATCAAATTCTGAATTGAATTCTGGAAGTTCAAAATCCATTTTGAGCAATGAAAATGTGTCTTGAGAAAGTGATTCGCTCATATTACTGCCAAAAAAGCCCCGAGTTGAACCGGGGCTTTAGTTTTATTTTTCTGATTTTTTATCAGACTTAGTTTCTTTTGCAGTTTTTGGTTCTTTTTCCTTAGCAGGCTTTACTTCCTCTGGCTTTTTTTCTTCAGATTGTTGAAGGACTTCAGGTGCCTGCTCACGGATTAATTTATACCAAGTGATCAACTTCTTAATATCTGAGGTGTAAACTCTAGCTTCATCGACCTCTGGAAGGATATGCTTCATGAATGCTCTAAGCTCAGCATCATCAGGATTGGCATCCAGTCCAAGATCGCCTTGGAATTCGGCCTCAATTTTTTGCAAGACAGACTCCAAAGGCTCCGCGCCTTCTTCTGTCAAGGTATAGATAGAAATATCGCTTAGAATAGATACACGCTGGGACATGCCGGCAACGAGTTTAGTTTTTTTTGCATCCATGCTTTCAAGAATGACTCCTGTGCGTGATGGTTTCAAAACTTTGAACAAACCGGGTTTACCGGCTACGGTAGCAAGATCTTTAAAATTCATTTGGTTTATTTTTTCGAGGCTGCAAATATAGGATTATCAATTAAATGATTCACCTGGCATTATATTCTGTTACTAGTTCTTCCATAAACTTCGTCAGTTCTTCTTTGCCTGTGCTGGCTTCTGCACTGGTGACAAAGTAGTCTGGATTCTCTCCGAACATCTCTCTGGTTTTCTTCAAAAACTTCTGAATGTTCTGGTCGGTTTTTGATTTGGATTGTTTGTCTGCTTTAGTGAAAACCAAAGCTGTAGGGACTTCCTGAGTTCCGCACCAAAGCAAAAATTCCAAATCTATCTGCTGTGGTGGCAGTCGGCTATCGATCAAAACAAATACCCCACAAAGATTTTCTCGCTTAGTCAAGTACGTAGTAATCATGCTTTCCCAGCCCTGCTTCACTTTTAGGTTTACTTTGGCGAAACCGTAACCCGGAAGATCGACAAGATACCACTTATCGTTAATCATGAAGTGGTTAATCAACTGAGTTTTACCAGGTTTTTGGGAGGTCTTTGCCAGTCCTTTTTGATTGACCAACATATTGATCAGTGAGCTTTTTCCTACGTTGGATCTACCGATAAAAGCAATCTCAGCTCGGTCTGGCTTAGGGCAATTTCCTGGGTTCGAATTACTGATTACAAAGGTGGCTTTCTGGATCATCTGCTGGTATTTGTTTGCAAAAGTACGACATTATCCGAAAAGGGCAGGGTCAAGTCGAAGTCTAACAATTTTCCATTCCTCGTGTTTCTTGCCTATTATTGTCCTTTCAAAGATAGAATTCAGATGGCCGTAGTACCTTATAAAGACAAGCAAGATTCCAAGAAAGATCAGGTAGCTGAGATGTTCAATAACATTTCAGGCAAATATGATTTGCTTAATCACGTGCTCAGCATGGGAATTGACATCACTTGGAGAAAAAAAGCAATTAAATACCTGAAAGACGATCAGCCAAAATTGATCTTGGATATTGCTACTGGAACTGGAGATTTTGCAATTGAAGCACTATCGTTGAATCCAGATAAGATCATCGGAGTGGATATTTCCGAAGGTATGCTGGAGGAAGGTCGAAAAAAAATGAAGAAAAAAGGTCTTGAGGATAAAATCGAGCTTCAGCTTGGAGATTCGGAAGGACTACTTTTTGAAGATAATAAGTTTGATGCGGTCATCGTTTCTTTTGGAGTTAGGAACTTTGAGAATCTGGAGAAGGGGTTGGCAGATATGTATCGCGTGCTCAAGCCTGGAGGCAAAGTGGTGATTTTGGAATTCAGTAAGCCTACCAAAGCTCCAATGAAGCAGGCGTATGCTTTTTACTCCAAAGCTATTCTTCCACAGATTGGCAAAATTGTGTCGAAAGACAATTCTGCTTATACTTACCTTCCTGAGTCAGTACAGGCCTTTCCAGATGGAATGGATTTCCTGAGAATTATGAATAGTGTCGGATTCACAAGCAACTTATGCAAACCACTTACATTTGGAATAAGCTCAATCTACGTAGGAACAAAGTAATCCTACTGGGTTTAGTGTTTTTCTTAGCGGCGATCCCAACGTTTGGACAAGGAATGTTTGGCTTGACCTCAGCATCAGCCTCAGACAACAGACCGCTGTCCTATGGATTCTTTTTGGCCGGCCACAATAGCACGCTTCGCATAAAATATACGGATGCTTTTCTTAATTCTACCTCTGCGAATGAGTTTGACAATGTGAGAAGTATTCAGCCATTATTTTCTGCCGGGTTTTCCTTAGGGTTTATCGGGATTCTGAGATTTCATGATCAAGTTTCTTTGATGTTTATGCCGAAGGTTGGCTTTTATGAGTACAAAACCGAAGTGACTTATTTCAATGTGACTGAACCAGGTTTACCTAATACTGGTGATGAAGTGATAGATGGGCCAAACCCAAATAATTTTAGCAGAGAAGTTTTCACTTCTGAAGCTACTATGGTCGAGCTACCTCTTCTATTCAAGTATCGTTCAGTTCGGTTTAATAACACCAGAATGTATTGGGTAGGCGGAGCGAGTTACCAGTTTCGGACAAAGGGACAGGATGAAGCTAATGTGGATGACATCGTGATGACCGGACAGGATTTTTCTCTAGAAGCGGGAATGGGATTCGAGTTTTACTTCAAATACTTCAAGTTTGCTCCAGAGGTTCGTTTTTCACATGGACTGATGAATGCCTATCAAGCAGAAAACACCCGTCCTGAACTTCAGGGAGCAATCGAGTCTATTAAAAGAAAGAGTATTACGCTTTATCTGAATTTCCAATAGGAGGGATTGTAAAATTGGAATATTGAAAAATTGTAAGATTTTGCTAAACCTAGTTTGAGGCGTAACATTTTAAATTGGACATCGACCATTGATAATTTTTTAACTTGCCTTCATGAAAAATAAAATCGCCTTAGTTACAGGAGCAACCTCAGGTATTGGTAAAGCTGCTGCAATAACCCTAGCTAAAATTGGATTTGATATCATCGCCACTGGAAGACGTGGAAATCGTCTGGAAGAATTAAAGAGTGAATTACCACAGGGAATTGATTTTTTGCCATTGGTTTTTGATGTGCGTGATCGTGAAAATGTGAAGGAGGTTCTTGATAATCTCCCCGAAAAATGGAAAGCAATCGATGTCCTGATCAATAATGCAGGAAATGCCCACGGAATTGATCCTGTGCAGTCAGCAAGTCTCGATGATTGGGACGCGATGATGGATATCAATGTGAAAGGACTTTTGTATGTTTCCAGAGCAATTATTCCAGGAATGACAGCTCGCAAATCAGGAATGATCATCAATATAGGATCTATCGCTGGAAAGGAAGTTTATCCAAATGGAAGTGTGTATTGCGGAAGCAAGCATGCGGTAGATGCGATTACTAAAGGGATGAGGATAGATTTGAATTCCTTTGGTATTCGCGTTGTCGCAATTCATCCAGGATTAGTGGAGACGGAATTTTCGCTGGTAAGATTTAAAGGAGATGAAGGTAAGGCAGAGACTGTTTATCAGGGAATGGAGCCATTGGTAGCTCAGGATATTGCGGATATTATTGAATTTGCTGTAACTAGACCTCCTCATGTAACGATTGCTGATGTGGTAGTTCTTCCAACAGCTCAAGCTTCCGCTACACTTGTCAATAGAAATTAGAAATTTTGAGAAAGCTTTACATACCTGTTTTACTACTAATGCTTGGTTGTGGCACTTCCCAAAAGAGCGATCAGGAGATATTCTCCGAGCAGCAGCGGGAAGTACTTGATCCTATACAGGAAATAGATCTTGTGGAGGAAATGCCAGAGTTAGAAAAAACTCTTCGAGAACAAGGATTGGTAGAGTTGGAGGGATTTATTCCTGAGATTGAAGTGGAATTGAAATATTCCACAACCGACAATTTCTTCGGTCAAGATGTTTATGGGGATTTGACAAAGGCTTTTCTCCAACCTGAAGTGGCAGAGCAATTGAAAAAAGCTCAGGAAATGCTTCAGGCAGAGTATCCTGATTATACTTTATTAGTTTATGATGGAGTGCGTCCTGCCAGTGTGCAGCAGATACTTTGGGATAATTTGGATAAACCAGATAGTTTGAAACCGCTTTATGTGGCAGATCCTAAAATAGGTAGCTTACATAACTTCGGAGTTGCGGTAGATTTGACCATATTTGACACCAAAGCTGATTCCACGTTGGATATGGGAACGGGTTATGATTTCTTTGGCTACCAAGCCTATCCAGATCGTGAAGAGCAAATGCTCGCTGAAGGAAAAATAACCAACCTACAAATCGCAAATCGGGAAATTCTTCGCCGCGTGATGACTTCAAACGGTTTTACAGGAATAGGCTCAGAATGGTGGCATTTCAATGCATATTCCAGAAAAGAAGCTGGAGAAAAATTTGAAATAATCAAATAGTACCTTCAATATTCAATTATCAATTTTCAATACTCAAAATTCAATAACCCAACAACTCAAACCCTATGAACTTAAAACGAATATTTCTCACCTTTTCGCTGATTTTCAGCATTGCTTTGATGTCTAATGCTCAGCAATTTAGAGCGCTGGTTTTTAGCAAGACCGCAGGCTTCCGCCATCAATCCATTTCTGATGCTGTTGTGGCGTTGAAGAAATTGGGAAAAACACAGGTTTTCAGTGTGTATACTACAGAAGATGCTGGTGAATTCACAGATGAAAAACTGGCAAAATATGACGTAGTGATTTTGACCACCACAACCGGGACGATTTTCAATGAGGAGCAAAAGGCAGCTTTCCAGCGGTTTGTGCAAAGTGGAAAAGGAGTTGTAGGCATTCACTCTGCTACAGATACCGAATATGAATGGCCTTGGTATAACAAAATGATTGGAGCTTACTTCCTTTCTCACCCCGCTCAGCAGACATTAAGGCTTGATGTAGTCGATCAAACTCACCCATCGACTTGGCATTTACCGAAAAACTGGTTGTGGACTGATGAACTGTATGAATTCAGAGAAATCAATCCTGATATCAAAGTGCTGATCAAAGCTGATGAAAGCACCTATAAAGTAGCTAGAGGGAATGGAGATAATCACCCGATGGCTTGGTACCATGAATTTGACGGTGGAAGAGTGTTTTATACTGCTTTGGGCCATGTGGAGTCAGCCTGGGAAGAGGATGATTTCTTAAAGCACCTATACGGAGGAATCTGGTATGCAGCGACTGGCGAACCGTATAAATAATTCATTTGCAGGAAAATTGGATTTGCTGGAACTTAATGCCAGCAAATCGGTTTTCTAAACAAAAATCAAGAATACCATGCTACAAGCACAAGCAAGACCTGTTCACCTCTACATGGAGGCCAATCCAAACCCAAATTCCCTGAAATTTGTAGCCAACTTCATGTTGGTTGATGAGGGGGTAAGTTTTGATTTCCCGGATGCTGAAAGTGCCAAAATCAGTCCTCTAGCTCAAGAGCTTTTTAATTTTGCTGCTGTCGAGCGAGTATTTATAGCTTCTAATTTTGTGACTGTTACCAAATCTGAATCTGTAGAATGGGCAGAAGTTCAAGGCATCGTTCGTGATCATATCAAGCAATATTTGGAGGCAGGAAAAGCTCCAGTTCCTGTTGGATTTGACAAGGATCCGCTTTTCGATGAGAATGATTCAGAAGTGGTGAAAAAAATCAAGGGGATTTTGGATGAGTACATTCGTCCTGCTGTAGAGCAAGATGGTGGAGCGATCGTTTTCCATTCTTTCCATGAGGGCGTGGTGAAAGTGCAGTTGCAAGGCTCATGCTCTGGCTGTCCTTCTAGTACGGTGACCTTAAAAGCCGGAATTCAAAACCTGCTAACCAGAATGCTTCCTGAAGTGAAAGAAGTAGTAGCTGAGGGAGTTTAAGTTGTTTTTTATGGGTAAAAGAGATTGGTCCTGGGCGATTCTTGGAGTTATTGCTTTGGGAATACGTTATTTGGCGGCTCAAAATCCTGAAGCAACTGACGATATTTATTCTAGAATTTTCTTTCCGGGAATCCGGAATGTAATTGATATGACGCTGGGAAGAATGCCTTTTCCCAGCGTCTATTTGTTTATCCTTTCGGTGATGCTGATCATCGGGATTTATATTTTTAAGCTTCGCAAAAAAGTAGGTTGGAGAAATAGAGTCTTATATTCCTCTCGAGCTTTGACAAATGGCCTTGGGGCCCTGATTTTCTTCTTTCTGTTTCTTTGGGGTTTCAATTATCAGCGGACACCTATAGTGGAGCAACTCGGACTAAGTCCACGCGCCATGAACTTGGAGGAATTGCAAAATGAAGTTCTCATTACTCAGCGCTTGGCACAACAATACAGGAACTCGATCACTCAGGATACTGCTGCTATTGAAAGTATTTTGGCTTATCCAGAGCTGGAAAAATTGGTGAGAGCTAACATTGCCGACAACCTAGACATGCTTGGATTGAATTTTACTGGGCGACCCCGAACCAAGCTTTTTCCTCCCCCTGGATTTATGAGGAAAATGGGTATCCTAGGAATCTATTTTCCTTTTACTGGCGAAAGTTATATAGACCCTACGCTGCACGCCTTAGAACAACCTTTTACTGTCGCCCATGAAATGGCGCATAGTTATGGTGTGACTGACGAAGGAGAGGCAAACTTTATCGCTTGGGTAATCTGCACCAATAGCGAAGATCAATTACTTCGGTATTCAGGTCAGCTGAGGTTGCTGATGTATCAGATCCGGGATTATTATAGAATGGCACCTGAAGACTACAGAGAGTGGCTTAAAAATCTAGATCCTGGAATCAAAAACGACATGATGTCCATCAAGCGAAACAGTGATTCAATTCAGGCATTTTCATTAGAGATAAGTAGAAAAACTAACGACGTGTTTCTAAAAACTCAAGGCGTCAAAGCTGGGATAAATAGTTATCAGCAGCTTCCTAAGTTGGCATTTGCATGGAGGGAGCGGATGAATAATTTATAAGGTTAAGCTAGCTGATTTTATAAAGCTTTGTAAGCAAGCTTTTTTATAAAAATTCTATAGTTTTTATGATGCGAGTTATTGGGTTTCGCCATCTGATTCCTATATCGCAAAACCACTTAGTATAAGGCGGAAATTCAAGGTTGAACTATTTTCTTTCTATTTCCGAACCAAACACCAATAATCACTGCCACGATCCCAACATAATGACCGAAAAGGAGCACTTCTCCATCAAGCACTCCCCAGAAGATTGCCACAATTGGGATAAGATACGTAACTGATGATGCAAAAACAGGTGTGGCGGTCTTTACCATCACGTTGAAAATGATCAAGGCAATAGCTGTTCCCATCACTCCCAGTAATGTGATATAACCCAAGGCAGGCAATGCACCTTCGATATTTACGACCTTATAAGAAAACTGAGTGCCGGCCATTAAATAGAGTAATGCGACAGGCAAAACCATTATTAATGAAATAGCTGTGATCTCAATCGGCTTTAATTTTTGAAAGCGGTATTTGATGATATTCAGGTTAAATCCATAGCAAATACAAGCTAAAATCACAAAGAAAGCATAGGCGTTGATATCAGTAAATGCTCCAAATCCAGAACCTTCTTTAACAGTAACCAAAATAAAAACCCCTACGAAAGCAATGGCAAGGCCTATTCCATTTCTGCGAGTGATTTTAGACTGGAAAAACAATGCACCAATCACAACCACTGCAAGAGGAGTGAGTGCATTCAAAACACCAGTTAGGGAGCTACTGAGTTGAGTTTGTGCTTTTGCAAAAAGAAAAGCAGGGATGAAACTTCCGACAAGACCTACGATTATCAAATTTTTGATCTGAGTTTTATCAAGATTTTTGAGCCTTGGAATAGAAAGTGGTAACAAGAAAGTGGCGGCCGCGACTATTCTATAGGCTCCCACTTCTCCAGGTGAAAAAACTTCCAGGCCTCTTTTGATTAGAATAAATGAACTGCCCCAGATCAAGGATAGTAGAATTAGTAAACCCCAGTTTTTAAGGTTGCCGTCGTTGGTGGTAGTTGACATTTGAGGAAATTGAGAAGTGGTAAGGTAGGGAAGGTGGTAAAGTTGCAGTTTACCTTCCAACTTTACCACCTTCCAACTTTTTAACTATTTCTTCTAAAAAACATGATCTGCGTAGACGTCAGAAACCTGATTCAGGATATCGCAAACATGCTCATAAGTTTCTGCAGTAACCATCTCAGCTCTATACTGTTTGAAATTTGGCATACCGCGGAAATAATTAGTGTAGTGTCTCCTCATTTCAAGAATGCCAAGTTTAGGGCCTTTCCACTGAACTGAAAAGTCTAAGTGCTTCTTTGCGACAGCAATCCTTTCGTCCAACCCTGGAGCAGCGAGTTTTTCTCCTGTGGCAAGGAAATGCTTGATTTCATTGAATATCCACGGATATCCTATGGATGCTCTGCCGATCATCATTCCATCGACGTTGTATTTATTCTTGTATTCCTGCGCTTTCTCCGGTGTATCTATATCTCCATTTCCAAAGACTGGAATGTGTAAGCGTGGGTTGTCTTTGACCAGATTCAAATAACTCCAGTCGGCTTCGCCTTTGTACATTTGAGCTCTAGTGCGCGCATGAATGCTGATTGCTTGGATTCCTACATCTTGAAGACGTTCAGCGACTTCTACTATACGAATGGTGTTTTGGTCCCAGCCGAGTCTAGTCTTCACAGTGACGGGGATATTCACAGCTTTTACGATCTCAGCGGTCATGGAGACCATTTTGTCGATATCCAGAAGAATCCCGGCTCCTGCGCCCTTGCAGGCTACTTTGTTCACAGGACAGCCATAATTGATATCTAAAATATCCGGCTTAGCTTCTTCTACGATAGCTGCTGCTTCACGCATGGAATCAATTTCATTTCCGAAAATTTGAATCCCAATAGGCTTCTCATAATCGAAAATATCGAGCTTAGCCACACTTTTGGCAGCATCACGAATCAATCCCTCTGAGCTGATAAATTCTGTGTACATGAGGTCTGCACCGTTTTGTTTGCATACTGCTCTGAACGGCGGATCACTCACATCTTCCATCGGTGCAAGCAACAATGGGAAGTCTCCTAACTCCAAGTTTCCTATCTTAACCACTTCTTATTTTAAATTTGCGCGTAAATTTACCTCAATTATGGAGATATACGAAACGGAATCAGAAATTGCCAAGAGAAAGAGTTGGCTTTTGTCCTTGATAGTCATTGTTTTAGTAGGATTAGGTGTTTTGATAGTACTACAGGTAGTGGCGCTGGCAATTGCTCCATTCCTATTTAATATCACCATGGAAGAGATAATTGGTCTTATGACTGGTGATTATTCTCCTCCAAATGGGCGGATGGCCATGTATTTTGTACAGGGATTAGGTTCTGGAATAGGATTCTGGTTAGCAGCTTATGTAGTCATGCATTTTATTGATAAAGCAGATTTGCATTGGGAAATTCAGTTGCCAAGGTTTAATGCCAAAGGTGCAGGTTTGGTTTTTCTGATCGCTATAGGAGGTATGCTTTTCAATGGGCTATTGGTGTATTGGAACTCTCAACTGGTACTTCCAGAGGTTTTTTCTGACCTAGAGATTTGGATGCTGGAGATGGAAACTCAGCTGATGGAGATGACTAAATATCTCACTGATTTTCAGACAATTCCCGAGTTGCTTATGGGTGTTCTGGTTATTGGTGTTCTTGCAGGAATAGGTGAAGAAATGTTTTTTAGAGGGCTAATTCAGCCAAAGATGCATTTATATACAGGGAATGGTCATGCTGGTGTTTGGGTGACGGCTTTTATTTTCTCAGCAATTCACCTCCAGTTTTACGGCTTTCTTCCTCGCTTATTTTTGGGAGGTATGTTTGGTTACCTTTATTATTATTCTGGAAGTCTTACCTATCCTATCTTAGCTCATATTTTGAATAATACAGTGACTGTCTTGATGGTTTACGCCTCTAATCAAGGATTGATTGATTTTGATATGGAGTCCACAGACACGGTGTCATATCCTGCTGCAATCATTGGATTATTAGTTCTTTTGGCAGGAATCTTTTACTTTAAGAAAATAAATAAGCCCAATGGAGAACTGGAATAAGGTATTTGAAAGCTCAATGCAAGTGCGAGCGGAGATTGTAAAAGGAGTCTTGGAGGAGAACCAAATTCAAGCTGTGGTATTGAACAAAAAAGAAACTATTTATCAGATTTTTGGAAACTACGAGGTACTAGTGCAGCAAAAAGATTTAATTAAGGCGAATAACCTTGTCCAGAATGAGATCACGTTTTAGTATCAATAATTACAGTAATCTAGGGCAGAGGGCCATCACTGGATTGTTTGGAGCCTTGCTTATCGTAGGTGGATGCATTTATTCGGAATACACCTATTTTTTGGTTTTTGCAGGAATTCTGGGCTTTTCACAAATGGAGTTTTACAAGCTTAGCGGATTGGATGGCATGCTTCCTTTGAGAAGTTTCGGTACATTCCTAGGGCTAATGATATTCTGTCTCACCTTTTTGGTACAGCAGGAACATCTATCAGATAAGTATTTCTTTTTGATTTTTCCGATTGTCTCCATTACTTTCTTTATTAAACTTTATCGCAAAACAGACAAAAAACCTTTCACTGGTGTCGCATATACTTTTTTGGGCCTTTTCTATGTGGCGGTGCCATTTTCTCTGCTAAATCTTGCGGTATTTTCAGTAGATGCTACCTATAATTATGAGATCATTATTGGCTGCTTGTTGATTCTTTGGGCCAGTGATACGGGCGCGTACTTTGCGGGAACAAAATTTGGAAAGACTAAGTTATTCGAACGGGTTTCACCTAAGAAGTCATGGGAAGGATTTCTGGGGGGAGCATTCTCCGCAATAGGAGTAGCTTTTGCCTTGACGAGATACTTCCATGTGATCGAAGATTGGAAGTGGTTAGTAATTGCCGGAATCATAATTATTGCCGGCACTTATGGAGATCTTATAGAGTCGCTTTTCAAGCGATCAATTGAGATTAAAGATTCTGGAAAAGGACTTCCTGGGCATGGTGGATTTATGGATCGTTTTGATGGATTGTTACTTTCGGCCCCATTTATCACAGCCTTTTTGAAAATCTTCTAATTTGAAGCCCTCTTGATTGAAAATCTGCTTAATATTACACCGCATTTGAATAACTAAATCAAACCCGAATATGGCTTACATTGAACCGGCTCCGATTAAGGATAAAGAAAATCCTCTGGAGTCAATGATGGAAAGATTCAACATTGCAGCTGAAAAGCTAGGCCTCTCCGAAGAGGTGTACAATGTCCTGAAAAATCCAGCCAAACAAGTAATCGTATCCCTACCTATCACCATGGACAATGGTAAGATTCAGGTCTTCGAGGGGATCCGAGTAATTCACTCCAACATTCTTGGCCCAGCAAAAGGCGGTATTCGCTTTGCGCCAGATGTACACATCGATGAGGTGCGTGCATTAGCGGCTTGGATGACTTGGAAATGTGCAGTAGTGGACATTCCATACGGTGGAGGTAAAGGCGGCGTAAGATGTAATCCAAGGGAAATGTCTAAGGGTGAAATCGAGCGTCTTGTCAGAGCTTATACCATGGCAATGATCGATGTTTTCGGTCCGGATAAGGATATTCCTGCTCCGGATATGGGAACTGGTCCTCGAGAGATGGCTTGGCTGATGGATGAGTATTCCAAAGCAAAGGGTATGACGGTAAGTTCGGTTGTAACAGGTAAGCCCCTTGTGTTGGGTGGCTCTCTCGGCAGGACAGAAGCGACAGGTCGAGGTGTGATGGTAACCGCTTTGGCAGCCATGCAAAAACTGAAAATCAACCCTTTCCAAGCTACCTGTGCAGTACAAGGCTTTGGAAATGTGGGCTCTTGGGCGGCTAGACTGTTGGAAGAAAGAGGTTTGAAAATCGTAGCAATCTCAGATCATACCGGTGCTTTTTACAATGAGAATGGGATCAATATTCTGGAGGCTATCGCCTACCGGGATGGGAATAACAATAATTTGGAAGGCTTCGCAGGTGGCGAGAAAATGCTAGATGCAGGCGATTTGCTCACCTTGGAAGTTGATGTGCTAGTGCCTGCAGCTGTAGAAGATGTGATCACTATTCACAACGTAAACGATATTAAGGCTAAACTCATCGTAGAAGGTGCAAATGGTCCGACTTCAGCAAAAGCAGATGCCATCATCAATGAAAAAGGCATCATGGCTGTACCAGATATCCTAGCAAATGCCGGTGGTGTTACTGTTTCTTACTTCGAGTGGGTACAAAACAGATTGGGCTACAAATGGACTGCTGACCGTGTAAACAGACGCTCTGACCGGATCATGAAGGATTCCTTTGAAATGGTCTATCAGGCGTCTCAGAAGTACGATGTGCCGATGAGAATTGCAGCGTATATCGTCGCTATCGATAAAGTAGCGAAGACATATACATTCCGAGGAGGCTTCTAAGCCTGTTCTATCGAAAGAATATTTTATCTTTGAGGCGTGGGGATATCTCCACGCCTTTTAGTTTTGAAAATTATGACTATACACAGAGAAGGAAAAGTTTTGTTGTTTTGGTTGCTAATTGTCTTAGTGGCTGGAAATTATCTTATCATCTACTTTATGCCAGATGCCAGAGTACTTTCTAATATTGCTGTATTAGGAAGCATTGTGTTGTATCTGATTATCCTACAGTTTTTCAGAAGTCCGATTTTCAAATTACCTACTGACGAAAGTTTGGTATATGCCCCTGTGGATGGTAAAGTCGTGGTAATCGAGGAGACTTTCGAAGATGAATATCTCAAAGAAAACCGCAGACAGATTTCGATTTTCATGTCTCCGATCAACGTGCATGTTACTAGATCTCCGATCAAAGGAATAGTTGAGTTTTTTCAATATCACCCAGGTAAATACTTGGTAGCTTGGCATCCAAAGTCAAGTACGGAAAATGAGCGTACTTCCATGGTCGTGACTCATGAGAATGGAACAAAACTTATGGTAAGACAGGTAGCAGGTGCCTTGGCACGACGAATCAAATGGTATGTGAAGCTAGGTTCCGAATTGGCCTCAGGTGGTGAATTTGGCTTTATCAAATTCGGATCCAGAGTGGATGTCTACCTTCCATTAGATGCTGAGATATTGGTAGGATTAGAAGAGAAAACTAAAGGTGGAAGAACTCCGATTGCGAGATTGAAAGCGTAACTTTTTAAGAAACCTATAAAACCAAAAAAAGCTCCAAATAAGGAGCTTTTTTGGTTTTATGCCTTGATGACTTTTTTGTACACCACAAATCCAAGCCCCAACGTAATCAGAAATAAAATCAGACTGATCCATTCGAAAGTTCTTTTTTCGGAAAGCTTTTCTTCGAGTTGTTTGTCTCTTTCTGCAACTGCTCTTTTTAGCGCTTGGACGTCCTTTTCTTGCTTGAATGCAATGGCTTTGTAGTCTTCCCCGGTCTGAGTGGCAACGGTGGTTTCGATATCCCCAATCATTCGTAGTTCATCCATAATCAGGTTGTCCTTTGCAATAATGCGCTCCAGCCATTCATTGGTTTCGATCATGTCCTTTTTGGTCCGATTACCAAAGATTCCGGACTTTTTACTTTCAGATGCCTTCCATTGTTGGGTCAGTGCATCACGCTCTTGTACCATTTTTTCCAACTTGGCTTTACCTGCCTCAGTGAATTGGGGTGTAAATGCATTTAGAAAAGTAAGAAGTACTATTAGGATCATTTTTCTTCAGATATTAAAGGACTTAGTAGTAACGAATCAGGGAGTAAAAAATTCACTTTGGTTCGAATATAAAGGAAAGAGAATGCCAATTTATCTAGAACGAATTGAAGCCCCTTCAATTTAATTTTGTGATTGCATCTATTTAGTAATGACGATATCCTTTTCAATGATTTGCATTACCAATGGATAATTTATAGGGATTTGCTACTCGTTTTCTAAACAGCTTTAAACTTGTTGTTTTTATCGTTTCCAGCCTCGGGTCATTTCTTTTTTGCCCGGAGGGCCAGGCAGATTTTCTACCTCAAGTCCGAGATCTTTCAAATCTCTCCTTAGCTGTCCAGTTGCACAATAAGTGGTGAATATTCCACCTGGGTTCAGGGTCTCACAAACCTTACTTAGAGCTTCCTTTGACCACATTTCAGGCTGTTTGCTTGGCGCAAAAGCATCGTAAAATACTACGTCAGTTGGATAAAGAATTACATCTTCCAGTGTAGTTTTCTCCTTTTTCATGTTGAAATACTCAGACATGATGATGCCTTTGTCCCAGTCCGCTTTATGCAATCGCTGCAAATATGGCTTATAGTGAAATATGGCATCGTCCATATCACCGTAATTGAGCTGGGAATAAATATCCTCGGTTAATGGAAAGGGTTCAATACTATGATATAGGACTGGAATCTGATTTTGCTCTGCCCAAACGAGCGTTAACCAAGCATTCAAGCCTGTCCCAAAACCAACCTCAAAAATCCTCAGTGGTTTTTTCTTAGGGTTATTTATTACCCATGAATCTAGTCCATAAAGCATGAAAACATGAATGGATTCTTTGAAAGCGCCGTGAAAGCTATGATAGGTTTCTTTTAGCTCTTCGTTGTAAAGAGAATGGGAACCGTCTTCAGTAGTGATGATTTTTAAGTTGTCGCTCATACCGAATAAATTAAAGCTGTGCAATATGCCGAGACTCCCTCTTGCCTACCAACAAAACCTAGTTTTTCGGTTGTAGTAGCTTTGATGGAAATGTCGTTTTCAGAGATATTCATCACCTCAGCCAGACATGTTTTCATAGTTGGTATATGTGGGTTGACCTTAGGGAGTTGCAAGCAAATCGTCGTATCTAAATTACCTACTTCGAAGCCAGCTTCCCGGATCAGAAGCATCACCTCTGAAAGTAAAATTTTGCTGTCAATACCTTTAAATTTGGGGTCTTGATCAGAGAAATGATATCCTATGTCACGTAAGTTTGCAGCACCGAGAAGGGCATCGCAAATCACATGGATCAAAACATCTGCATCGGAATGTCCGACAGCACCTTTCTCATGTTCTAATTTGATTCCTCCCAGCCAGAAGTCATATCCTTCTTTGAGTTGATGGACATCATAGCCAAAACCTATTCTGAATTTGTTCATGCAGGCACAGATTTATAATATAAGACAGAGGAGTTTTCTTCACGAATAAGGCGGTTTGCCCACATCATGATTTCGTCTCCTTTTATTTTGGATTTATTTTCGAATTCTTGGTAATAAAGGTCTGGGTTTCCAAGCTGCGCATAATTTGCCAGATTCATAGCCCGGTTTAATACCTGAATAGATTCATAGGTTTTCATAGCTTCACCTTGATTCTTTACTTTTTGCAGCGCGTAATCTGAGATTTCTGAAGTTAGGAATTTAGAAACTACATCGTCCAATGCTTTTTCGGCTTCTTCAGCTGAAACGCCTGATTCCATTTTCCCTGAGAAAATCAGCAGTCCTGGATCTACTGATCCTAACACATAAGCTCCAACTGCCGCAAACAACTTCCCATTTTTCACTAAGGTTTGCTCAAGCAAGGAAGACTTTCCAAAGCCAATGATGTCAGTTATTAAATCAGCTTCTAAGTATCCCGGCGATAGTTTTGCCGGCATTTTATAAGCCTTGTATAGCGCATCTGTGGGCACTGTTGCTTCCACTGTTTTGGTCTTTTTAGTGAGCTGAGGTGCTTCGGCAGGGATTTGGTGATTTGATTCAGAAAGATTAGGAATGGGTTCAAACCATTTTTTGGACAAACGCTCTACCTCAGCCTGGGTGACTGCACCAGCGACGACTAGTACAGCATTGTCAGGCCGATAATTTGCTTGGTAAAAGGCCCAAACATCCTCTTGGGTATAGTTGATAATATCCTCTAAATTCTGACCTATAGTTGGCCAACGATACGGATGTGTTTCATAAGCGAGACCGCGCAAGTGGTGAAATACATCGCCATAAGGTTGATTAAGATAGCGTTGCTTGTATTCTTCCATCACTACTTTCCGCTGGGTTTCTATTGTTTTCTCGCTCAGCGTGAGTTGCAGCATTCGGTCAGATTCTAGCCAAAAGGCAGTTTCTAAATTTGCCGCTGGGATCGTGATATAGTAATTAGTAATGTCTGGACTAGTGAATGCATTGCAAGCACCTCCGACACGCTCTAATTCTCGGTCGAAAACAGGGACATTCGCAGAACTTCCAAACATCAAATGTTCGAAGAAGTGGGCAAGTCCAGTTTTTCCTGGCTTTTCATTTCGGGATCCGACTTTATAAAGCAGGTTGAAAACAGCGATTTTACTGCCGTGATCCTCATGGACGATCACTTCTAAGCCGTTATCTAAGAAAAATCTTGTGTAGGGTAGCATAATTGTAGCTTGCAAAGCTAAGATAATTGGCAATTCTGGCTAATTAGGAAAGCTTATTTTAAATAAACCTTCCACGGAATTCTAATGTTTAATCAGCTTAAGCCCCATTGGTATAAGCATTCCTCATTTTTCAGAAAAAAAAACGAACTTTGGAATGATTGCCTAAGTTAGTTTTCCAATATAACCCTCAGCTCAACTCCCTTATGTTAAAACGTTGCGTAGAACTTCACGAGACCGGACAGTTTTCACAATTTTTTTTGGATTACATCGGAGGGAAAAAAGAATTACAACCATTTTATACTCATGCTCCCATTTTGGAGAGTTTTAAGCAAGCAATTGACCAGAAGACTTTTTCTCAAGAAAATCGCAAAATACTGGTAGCGGCGCTGCAGACTCAATATGCCAACCAGGAAGTGAGCTATGCAGTTTCAAAGAATATAGAATCATTATCCTCGGCACAAACTTTTACAGTCACCACAGGTCATCAGCTGAATTTATTCACAGGACCTCTTTACTTCATCTACAAAATTGTATCTACCATCAATCTTGCTAAGAAATTAGCACAAACCTATCCAAAGCATAGGTTCGTACCAGTGTATTGGATGGCGACGGAGGATCATGATTTTGATGAGATCAATTACTTCAAACTAGATGGTAAGAAATACCAGTGGAATTCTGATCAAACCGGTGCTGTCGGTGATTTTGAATTAGGTAAAGATTTTAAAGAGTTTTTGAAAACGGTATCATTCGCCCCAGATGTGTTTGTGGATGCTTATTCTTCTTCAGAGACACTAGCAGAGGCAGTACGCAAGTATGTGAATTCACTTTTCGGGGAGGAAGGATTGCTGATTGTAGATGGGGACGATGTGAACTTGAAGCGAGAATTCTCAGAAGTGATTCTTTCAGATTTGTTTGAGCATACTTCCTATGAGAGAGCTACCGAGGCGACAGAAAAGTTGGAAGAACTGGGGTATAGTAGTCAGATTTTCCCCAGGGAGGTGAATTTCTTCTACTTAGACAAAGGTGTTCGGGAGCGAATTGAAAAGATGGATTCAGGCTTTGGTGTGGTGAACACTGAGTTACGATTCTCAGATCAGGAAATGAAGGATTTGGTAGCCAAACATCCTGAGCGATTTAGCCCGAATGTGGTGCTGCGTCCTTTATACCAAGAGATGATTTTGCCGAATTTAGCTTATTTAGGCGGCCCGGCTGAAGTGGTTTATTGGCTTCAACTGAAGGGCGTTTTTGAGCACTTTAATACTCCTTTCCCTGTCTTATTGCCTCGTAATTTTGCCCTACTTCTAAATACGAAGGTGCAGCGGAAAATGGCGCAGTTGAATTGGGGTGTTGAGGATCTTTTTGTAGATGTGGAGCATTGGAAAAAGACTTTTGTGAAAGCGGAGGCTAGCATGGATATAGAGCTCACAAAGCAAAAGGAGGTTATCGCTGCGCTGTTTGATTTGAAGGGGAAAGAAGCTGCACATTTGGAGAAAAGCCTTGAGAATGCTTTTGCAGCTGGAAAGGTCCGTGCTTTAAAGATCCTGGATCAAATGGCGCGAAAACTTCGTAAAGCTGAAGAGCGAAGATTGCATACACAAATAGAACGTGCCAGTTGCATTCAGGAACTTGTAAAGCCTGGAGGAAGTCCACAGGAGCGTGTCGTCAATATGATGCAGTTTTATTTAGGTAATCCAGATTTGATTACTGAGCTGTTGGATTGTTTTGACCCATTGGATTTTAGAATGATGGTATTGTCAGATGAGTCGTGATAAACATCAACTTAGGGTTTTTTACAAGAAATTGAGAGCAGCTATGTCCGCTGAGGAACGAGAACATAAGTCTCTTCAGATCTCTCAGAATGTGATTGATTTTTTGAGTGAAAGGAAAGGCATCAAGTATTTTCACTTATTTTTTCCTATCTCAAAGCAGCTAGAAATAAATACTTATCCTATTAAGGACTACCTAGAAGAAATTGGTGGAAAGATATATACATCAAAAGTTGATTCTGAATCTTTGGAATTGAAGACTTTGCTATTGAGGGCTAAGACAAAATTTCAGTTGGATAGTTGGGGGATTCCTATTCCTGAGGAGTATGAGATAACTTCGAATGAGTTGATTCAAGTGGTTTTTGTGCCTTTACTCGCTTATGATCAAAAAGGAAATAGAATTGGCTTTGGGAAAGGATTTTATGATGTTTTTTTAGCTAGCCTAGATCATTCTGTAATTAAGGTAGGTTTGAGTTTTTTTGCCCCGGAGCTAAGTATTCCAGCTGAATTGCATGATATCCCACTTGATTATTGCATTACGCCAGAAAATATTATTACTTTTTAACCTTGAATTAATAGTCCTGTATATGCGATTTACTCTACTCCTCCTTTTTGTCACAGTTTTTATGCTTTTTTCATCTGTAGATGAATCCAGAGCACAGATTGCGGATTACAATACGATGATTGGAGTAGTAGGCGGAACTAACATTGGTGGAACTGTAAAACAATTTATTTCATACAATGGGGCAGTGGATGTTTTAGTATACAGGAGATGGAAAGGCTGGGTAGCCGCTGCTTTATATGAACACCATTTGGATATTCGTGAATTTCGAGGCTTAGAATGGTATTTTGGTGGTGGGGCTCATTACGGAGTTTGGAAGGATGGAAAAGGTGAGCCACCTTGGGTATACAAGATTGATCAGGATTACAATGTTTTTGGAATCGATGCAATCACTGGAGTGGAATACAACATCAATAAGAGTAATTTTTTCGTCGGACTCTATTGGAAGCCTGCCTATAATTTCACTGACTTTACTAAGTTTTGGGAAGATGAAGTTGCTTTTACGCTGAGGTATTCATTGTAGCTTGAAGTGACTTTCGGTAAGCTCGGAGCTTTATAGTGAGGTTTTGTAATTCAAACTTGTGAAAATGTTATTTGATTTTAGCAGCGTCTATTTAGGTGCTGCTTTTATTAGTGTTTATATTTTATATCGCTCTTTATCGGTATATTAAAATATAATTTTTAATTAAGTCTCTTTTTATAACTACACTTTTATGGCGCAATCAGATGATGTTTCGCAACCTTTAACTCCTCTGAAATCAATCGGCGTATGTTTCAGTGGCGGTGGATATCGAGCAACCGCATTTAGCTTAGGGGTTATGGATTACCTAAATAGAATAGAGTTTGAAGGTAAGCCTCTTCTTGAAAACGTAATTGCTCTAAGCTCGGTAAGTGGGGGGACCATCACAGCTGGGCTGTTTGCAGCCAATAATGCAAATGGTGATTCCTTTGATACTTTTTACTCAAAACTTTATACTTTCCTGAAAGAGGATAAGTTGGTAGATGAGGCGACCGCAAAGTTCATGGATGATGAATTTTGGAAGACAACCACTCGGAGTCGTTCAGTAATTAATGGCTTCGCGCTCACTTACTATGAGAAGTTAGTCGCTAAAAGCTTTGAGGATTTGAAGCCGGAGAAAATAAAAGGTCACCTAAAATATGTCTGTTTCAATGCCACCGAGTTCTCTTATGGGTTAACTTTTAGATTTCAAAACGTCAATAAATTTGGGAATTATGAATTGAAATGTGACCAGATTCAGGCGGTTTTGAAAGACATACGTATTGCCGATGCGATCGCATCCTCTTCCTGTTTTCCTGTTGGTTTTTCCCCAATGATATTCCCTAACGACTATATAGAAAATCATGAAAGTCAAGAATATATTGACTTAATCACTGTCCCCAAATTTGCTAAGGGAGTAGGCGTTATGGATGGAGGAATTGTGGATAATCAGGGAATTGGCAGTATGGTGAATTTTGATAAAAGTTCTCGGGATGGCTTCCCTTTAGATCTACTTATCGTGAATGATGTAGATGGTTTCGTTATGCCTCCTTGGACTCCTTTTGAAGGGTTGAATTCAACTAAAGGAAAAGAATCGCTTTCATCTTTTATTGCAGGCTGGTTAAAATACCTTCAGTTAAAGCCTGCTTATTGGATTGGTCTGCTAATCGGCGTCTTTGGCTTGATCATATCAAGTTTTATAGATGTGTTTTTTGAGAAAACCTGGATTTTGCTTTATGGTATTTCAAGTGGCTTGATTGGAGTATTTGGCTTATTGACCGGCTTGGGTTTTTTAGGTGATTATTTAGTGAAAAAAGCTAAAAAGGAGGTTCAGGGTACGATTAAAAATGTCTTGCCTTCTGCTCTGGTGGATGATGTAGAAAGATTTGCTGATTTAGAAGTGAACCAGGTAAAGAAAATGATAATTAATAGGTGGACTTCTGCCTTACTGATGATTAATGAAATATTCCTGAGACAAATAAGGAGGTTGAATTTTGACTTGCTGTACACCTCCCCGAAGTTTGCTAATCGCCGAATAACTTCCACAGTGTACCAATTGAATGGGAAGCAAAATACTATCAGTGATGAAAAGCAAAAGGAAAAGGCGGATGATATCACTATTTCCAGAAGAATTAAAGAGTCAGCTCTTATCGCTTCTCAGATGCCAACCACGCTTTGGTGGGATAGTGAAGACTTAAAAGTACATCGTCAAGATAACCTTATTGCATGTGGACAGTTTACTACTTGTTACAATCTGATCAAGTACATACAAAAACTACCTTTAGAATACCAAACTGATCAGGTAACGAATCTCCATAAAGCACTTTTGGAAGATTGGAAACAATTTAAAACCGATCCTTTGGTTTTTGTTGGGAAATAATTTCATGAATTTGTCTGCGTCCAACATTGAAGGTTTTTCCATCCAAGTTGAGTTGATCAACTTCTTTTAATAAAGAAATTGGGAGTATTACTTCTAAAATCTACGGTTTCGCTGTTATATGCCAAATAAAACTGTAAGAGCAATCTACATATTCGGAAAGGCAAATAAGCAATTTTTTATTATAGATTTAAGGCCTTAGCTTTGAACTCTTCTTGAATAATTAACAATGGATAAGTTTTCTTATATCGCTAATGCTCACGTGTCTTATATCGATGAGCTTTACTCTTCTTACAAGAGTGACCCAGAATCAATCGACCCAAGCTGGAAAGAGTTTTTTGATGGCTTTGACTTTGCGCTGACAAACTACAGTGACGAAGACAATCCTCCTTCGTCGAATGGAAAAGCTGCTGCTCCAGCAAAAAATGGCGCACTTGCGACACCAGGTACCATCATGGACATGGAGCAGCTGCCTAAAGAAATCAAGGTAAGAGCGTTGATACACGCTTATCGCTCTAGAGCTCACTTGAGATCAAAGACCAACCCAGTAAGAGAGCGACGTGATAGAAAAGCGTTGATTGATCCGCAGGACTTCGGTTTGGGTCAAGAAGATATGAATACTGAATTCCAAGCTGGAAACGAAATTGGAATTGGTACTGCGAAATTTTCCAAAATTTTAGATTCTCTGAAATCCATTTACGAAGGTTCAGTAGGCTTTGAATACTTATACATTCGTGATCCGGAGATGCTGGATTGGTTTAAAACTAAGGTGGAAAAAGATGCTTTAGCATTTAACCCAACTCATGAAGAGAAAAAGAGAATTCTTTCGAAGCTTAACCAAGCGGTAGTTTTCGAAAACTTTTTACATACCAAATACCTTGGACAAAAGCGATTTTCACTGGAAGGTGGAGAAAGCACAATCCCATTCTTGGATGCCGTTATAAATACCTCGTCTCAGTTAGGAGTAAAAGAAGTAATGATCGGTATGGCTCACCGTGGCCGTCTGAATGTTTTGGCTAACATAATGGGCAAAACCTATGAGCAGATTTTCTCTGAATTTGAAGGAACTGCAAAGCCGGATTTAACTATGGGTGATGGTGATGTGAAGTATCACATGGGCTATTCAAGTGACATAGTGACTCCAAATGAAAATAAAGTCCACTTGAAGCTTGCTCCAAACCCATCACATCTTGAAGCGGTAGATCCAGTGGTAGAAGGATTTTTGAGAGCGAAAATTGACTCTGAGTATAAAGGAGATAAGACCAAGGCTCTTCCAATTTTAATTCATGGAGACGCAGCCGTTGCCGGACAGGGGATCGTTTATGAGGTTACTCAGATGGCAGACCTGAAAGGATATAATACAGGAGGGACAATTCACTTTGTAATTAACAACCAGGTAGGTTTTACGACTGATTTTGATGATGCCAGATCCTCCATCTATTGTACAGATGTAGCTAAAATCATTGATGCACCAGTAATCCACGTGAATGGTGATAATGCTGAGTCAGTGGTGTTTGCCGCAAAACTTGCTGCAGAATTCAGACAGAAGTTCAGCCGAGATATTTTTGTCGATATGGTCTGCTACAGACGTCATGGACACAACGAATCTGACGAGCCAAAATTCACTCAACCAGAACTATATAACATTATCTCTAAGCACCCAAATCCTAGAGAAATCTACGTGAAGCGTCTAGCAGAACGTGGTGATGTGGAGGCAAAATTAGCTTCGCAAATGGATGAGGAGTTTAGACAGCTTCTTCAAGATCGATTAAATTTGGTGAAGGAAAAGCCACTTCCTTATCAGGCAACTCGCTTTGAAAATGAATGGAGTACCTTGAGAAGGTCCAAGCCAGAAGATTTTGATCAATCTCCACAAACTGGGGTAACTCAGGAGCAAATAGAAAAAGTAGCTGAAGCGCTGACAGTAATTCCAAAAGGATTTAAACCGCTAAAACAGATTGAAGCGCAGTTGAAGCAGCGTAAAGACATGTTCTTCCAGTCTAAATCATTGAACTGGGCAGCAGCAGAATTACTGGCTTACGGTTCCTTGACTTTGGAAGGAAAGACAGTTCGACTGACTGGACAAGATGTGCAAAGAGGTACCTTCTCGCATCGTCACGCTGTACTTCATGATGCCAATACGAATAAAGCCTACAATTCCCTAAAGGAAATGAAGGATAGAAAAGGTGAATTCTACATCTACAATTCTCTACTTTCTGAGTATGCAGTATTAGGTTTTGAATATGGCTATGCCATGGCAAACCCAAATTCTTTGACGATCTGGGAAGCACAATTTGGTGATTTTGCCAACGGCGCTCAGACTATGATTGACCAGTTTATCACTTCTGGTGAATCAAAATGGCAGAAAATGAATGGCTTGGTGATGCTACTTCCTCACGGCTACGAAGGTCAGGGACCAGAGCACTCCAATGCGCGTCCTGAGAGATTCCTTCAGCTAGCAGCTGAATACAATACCGTGGTGGCAAACGTAACTGAGCCTTCCAACTTCTTCCACTTGTTGAGAAGACAGTTGGCGTGGGAATTCAGAAAGCCTTGTATCGTGATGTCACCAAAGTCATTGCTTAGACATCCTAAAGTGGTTTCACCACTTTCCGAATTTACCGAAGGTACATTTAGAGAAGTGCTTCCAGATACTACTGTAAATGCCAAAGATGTGAAGCGGGTTGTGCTTTGCTCCGGCAAGATTTACTATGATTTGGAAGAAGCTCGCGAGAAAGAGAAAGTGAAAGATGTAGCTATCGTGAGAATCGAGCAACTCCACCCACTTCCAAAGAAACAAATGCAAGATGTTCTTTCTGGCTATCCAAAAGCTGAAGTCGTGTGGGTTCAGGAAGAACCTTCAAACATGGGGTATTGGAATTATATCTTAAGATTACTTTATAAGGAAATTCCAATGGAGGTGATCGCCAGAAAAGCCAGTGCTTCACCTGCAACAGGATACAATAAAGTACACGTAGAAGAGCAGAAAAACATTATTGCTCAAGCACTTAAATTGAAATAATCACAGCTCTTTTTATAAAGACATCCAAAATAATCGTATCATTTTGTTCCTCTCTTTTTGACTACAAAAGAGAAAAAAAGAAAAACTTATGAGCAAAGAAATTAAAGTCCCAGCGGTAGGAGAGTCCATCACGGAAGTCACTATTGGCCAATGGTTTAAAAAAGACGGGGAGGAAGTTCAGATGGACGAAGTCCTATGTGAACTGGAATCTGATAAAGCTACTTTTGAATTGCCGGCAGAAGCTGCGGGCGTGCTTAAAATCAAAGCCCAAGAAGGTGATGTGCTGGAAATCGGAGCTGTGATCTGTGAAATCGACGAAACTGGAGTTCCAGGAAAGTCTGAGCCAACCAAAGACGAACCTAAGGCTGAATCAGCACCTAAGACTGAGGAAAAATCTTCTGGAGCAAAGTCAACAGGAGAAGTGAAAGATATGGTTGTGCCTACTGTAGGTGAGTCTATCACGGAAGTTACCTTAGCAAACTGGATCAAAGCAGACGGAGATTATGTGAAGTTGGATGAAATCATCGCTGAGGTGGACTCTGATAAAGCGACTTTTGAATTGCCAGCTGAGGCATCGGGAATTTTGCGCCATGTAGCGCAAGAAGGTGATGTGCTTGAGATTGGCGGAATGATCTGTAAAATCGAAGTGACGGAAGGCGAGCCAGGTGCTGCATCATCTTCAGATTCTTCTTCAACTCCTGCATCAGCATCCGCTGACTCAGGAAATACAAACTATGCCACAGGACATGCATCGCCAGCTGCTTCCAAGATCTTGGCAGAAAAAGGAGTTTCTCCTGAGTCTGTAAAAGGAACTGGAAAAGATGGTAGAATTACCAAAGAAGATGCTCAATCTGCTCAAAAATCAGCTCCTGCTCCTGCAAAAGCTGATAATAAATCAGCTGAAGCTTCTGCGCCTGCTCCAACTGCCGGAGAAAGGAACGAGCGTAGAGAGAAAATGTCTTCTTTGAGAAAAACGGTTGCTAAGCGTTTGGTATCTGTGAAAAATGAGACGGCCATGTTAACCACCTTCAATGAGGTGAACATGAAGCCAATCATGGATTTGAGATCCAAATTCAAAGAGCAATTCAAAGAAAAGCATGGGGTAGGACTTGGATTTATGTCTTTCTTTACCAAAGCTGTTTGCGTAGCCCTACAAGAATGGCCTGCAGTAAATGCTAAGATTGACGGAAATGAGATGGTCTTCAACGACTATTGTGATATTTCTATAGCCGTTTCTGCTCCAAAAGGACTTGTGGTTCCTGTAATCAGAAATGCTGAAACACTTAGCTTTGATCAGATAGAAAAAGAAGTGGTGAGACTTGCAGGAAAAGCAAGAGACAATAAACTCTCAATAGAGGAAATGACTGGTGGTACCTTCACGTTGACTAACGGAGGAATTTTCGGGTCCATGATGTCTACTCCTATCATTAATGCACCTCAGTCCGCTATTTTGGGTATGCACAACATAGTGCAGCGTCCAATGGCAGTGAATGGTGAAGTTGTCATACTTCCAATGATGTACTTGGCACTTTCGTATGATCATAGAATCATCGATGGACGTGAGTCAGTAAGCTTCCTTGTTCGGGTAAAAGAATTGCTTGAAGATCCAACAAGATTGTTGTTTGGAGTATAAGGATTTACGATTTCTGATTTACGATTTACGATGGGCTGAGGAACTGCAGCCCTCATTTTAAACAGTCTTGGCTCTTGGTTCTAGACTCTAAAATCTAAAAAAAAATGTACGACGTAATAGTTATAGGTTCTGGTCCAGGTGGATATGTTGCAGCGATTCGCTGTGCGCAACTTGGACTGAAAACAGCCATTGTTGAAAAATACCCAACGCTAGGAGGGACTTGCTTGAACGTAGGTTGTATCCCATCCAAAGCTTTGTTGGATTCCTCTGAGCACTACCATAATGCTGCTCATTCTTTCGAAACTCATGGAATAAAGTTGAGTAATTTGAAAGTTGATTTGAAGCAAATGATCGCACGTAAGGAAGATGTGGTAAAGCAGAATACAGATGGTATTAACTATCTGATGAAAAAGAATAAGATCGATGTTCATCAAGGAGTTGGCTCTTTCGTAGATAAAACTACCGTGAAGGTGACTAAAGACGATGGAACCGCATCTGATATTCAGGGCAAGAATATCATTATTGCAACTGGATCAAAGCCATCTACTTTGCCTTTTATTAAAATCGATAAAGACAGAGTCATCACTTCTACCGAAACATTGAATTTGAAAGAAATTCCAAAGCACCTAGTAGTCATTGGTGGTGGTGTTATTGGCTTGGAACTTGGATCTGTATACGGTAGAATGGGCTCGAAAGTATCCGTGATCGAGTACATGGATTCACTGATTCCTACCATGGATCGTACAATGGGTAAAGAACTTCAGAAGTCTTTGAAGAAAATCGGTTTTGAGTTTTTCCTAAAGCATAAAGTAACAGCTGTAGAAAGCAAAGGCAAAGAAGTTACTGTAAAAGCAGAGAATTCAAAAGGTGAAACAGTAGAGGTGAAAGGTGATTATGTCTTAGTTTCTATTGGCAGAAGACCTTATACGGATGGCTTGAATGCGGAAGCAGCAGGTGTGAAAATCACGGACAGAGGTCAAGTAGAAGTAAATGATCATTTGCAGACTAATGTGCCAAATATCTATGCAATCGGTGATGTGGTGAAAGGCGCAATGCTTGCACACAAAGCTGAGGAAGAAGGAGTATTTGTGGCAGAAACGATCTTGGGACAGAAGCCACATATCAATTACAACCTGATTCCTGGTGTAGTATACACTTGGCCGGAAGTGGCTGCTGTAGGATATACCGAAGAGCAATTGAAGGAAAAGGGTATCAAATACAAAACTGGGAAATTCCCTTTTATGGCTTCTGGCCGTGCGAGAGCTTCCATGGATACCGATGGTCTGGTAAAAGTCTTGGCAGATGCTGAGACTGACGAGATCCTAGGTGTTCACATGATCGGTCCAAGAACGGCTGATATGATTGCTGAGGCGGTGGTAGCGATGGAATACAGAGCATCTGCTGAGGATATCGCTAGAATGTCTCATGCTCACCCGACTTATACAGAGGCTTTCAAAGAAGCTTGTTTGGCCGCTACTGATAATAGAGCGCTGCATATTTAAGTTTGAAAATATAGAATTAAAATGAGCCATTTGGAGAGATTCGAATGGCTTTTTCTTTGGTCGAATTTTTGGTTTAATTAGCGTATGAAGTTTAAAATTGCCCTAATTGGTGCTGGAAATGTCGCTTGGCATTTGGCGCCAGCTTTAGAAGACGCAGGTCACATCATCACAGAAGTCTATGCGCGCACCATGAAAAGTGCAGAGACTATTACAGGTCGGGTCTATGCAGGAGAAGCTAAAGATGAGCTAGATTTCTCGGCAAGTGAGGCTGAGATCTTTATTTTGGCAGTTAAAGATTCTGCTATAATGGGAGTAGCAGACCAGATTATTTTGCCAGAGGATTCTATTCTTGTACATACTTCAGGATCCGTAGGGTTGGATATGTTGAATTATAGCTCAGCCAGCTACACAGGTATATTTTATCCTTTGCAATCTTTCACCAAAGGAAGAAAAATCGAATTTGATGAGGTGCCTTTTTTGCTAGAATCTGATGATGAAGAGACATTACAAAAGCTCAAAAAATTAGCAAAAAGTCTGTCTCCACTGATCTATACTGTACGATCAAAAGATCGAAAAGCCATGCATATTGCTGCGGTATTCGCGAGTAATTTCTCCAATCACATGATTAGAATTGCTGAGGAAGTGATGCACAGGCAAGGATTGGACTTCGAGATGCTGAAGCCACTGATTATTGAGACAATTTCCAAAAGTCTTCAATTAGGAGCAAAGGCTGCCCAAACAGGCCCAGCAATTCGGGAAGATTATGAAACCCTGGAAGATCATCATCGGTTTTTGAATTACAACGAATCTATCGCTGAAATCTACCGACTTATCTCCCAGGATATTATAGATAGTTAATTAGTGGGTCCAAGTACCAAACTTCCCTGCTTGGTAGTCTTGATAGGCTTCTTGGATTTGTTGTTGGGTGTTCATCACAAATGGACCTTGTGCGACCATTGGTTCATTGAAAGGTGCTGCATGACCTAGAATCAGAATAGCATCCTCGGTAGCTTCTACTGAGATTGATCCTTCCTGATTTTCAAATTCTACCAAGTTTCTGAAATTGATTTCCTCGCCATTTACCATGAGCACACCTCGTACGATGTAAAAGAAAATATTCTCTTCAGCAGAAATTGCCTTCTCGAATTTCCCGCCTTTTTCTAAGTAAATCGTACTCATCGTAATTGGAAAATTGCCTTTAAAAGCGCCGCCATTTCCATCCCATTCTCCGAAAAGCTGCTGGACTTTTATTTTGCCATTATCCATGGTAAAACTCGGAATTTCATTTTCCTGCAAGCCAACATAGCTCGGCTTCATCATTTTTTTATCTGCCGGGAGATTTAACCAAAGCTGAAGGATTTCTAAATCTCCTCCGTTTTTCTTAAAATCTGAACTACTCACCTCCGAGTGAATCAAGCCACTCCCAGCAGTCATGTACTGAACTCCTCCTGGACCAATGACCGATTCATGACCAGATGAATCCAAGTGCATAATATCTCCTGCGGTAATGAAGGTGACTGTTTCCATACCTCTATGTGGATGCGGACCAAAAGGCAATCCTTGATTATGGGCAGGATAGGTTTGGAAACCGTGATGGTTTAGGAAAATGAAAGGGTCCAGTTGCTGGAGCTGCCGAGTAGGCATAGGACTATAAGTCACCAAATCCGCAATAGGCCTGTATTCCGCTTTATGTATTTTTTTAATTTCTCTCATGATTGACTCAATTGATGTATATACATGTAATGGTTTTCAAGTGAATTTGGTTTACATAAATCCAATTTATTTTGAAATATCCTTGAGTCTGAGCTCGAACAAGTCTGTTCGACGATCCTTGCGATTTCTCACGCTTCCAAATTGCTCTAACTCCCTCAACAAGGATAGATCAACATCCGCAATCAGAGTCATTTCACTATTAGGTGTAGCTTCAGCTTTGATGCCATTGCTTGGAAATGCAAAATCACAAGGAGTGATGACCATGGACTGGGCGTATTGCATATCCATGTTATGAACTTTTGGCAAATTCCCTACACTTCCGGCCATGGCTACATAGCACTCATTTTCTATAGCTCTTGCCATTGCACAGTTGCGAACTCTAGAGTAGCCATTTTGGGTATCTGTCAAGAATGGAATGAAAAGAATATCCATTCCTTCATCAGCAAGAATTCTGCTCAATTCTGGAAATTCAGCATCGTAACAAATCAGAATGCCAATTTTACCGCAGTCTGTGTCAAAAGCTTTCAGTTGAGTTCCTCCTTGCATTCCCCAGACTTTCGCTTCAAGTGGGGAAATATGCAGCTTCTCATACATTTCAACCGAACCATCCCGTTTGCAGAGATAGCCTACATTATACAGCTTATCATTCTTGATCTTAGGCATGGAGCCGGTGATGATATTGATATTGTAAGAGACAGACAGCTGCGCAAAACGCTTGACAATCTCATCTGTATATTTTGCTAATCCACGAACAGCCTGTGCTTCGCTCAGGTGATTGAATTCTGCCATTAACGGAGCATTGAAAAGCTCCGGGAAAAGTGCAAAGTCCGAACGATATCCTGACACAGCATCGATGAAATATTCAGCCTGTTGCATCAGTTCGTCGAGATTTTCATACAAGCGCATCTGCCATTGAATCAGACCCAGGCGCACGATAGTCTTGTTTGTGGAGGCTTTTTTATTTGGCTTTTCGTAGAAAATATTATTCCATTCCAACAAGACAGCAAACTCACTTGATGCAGCATCTCCTTCCAAGTAGTTCTTCATGATCCGCGCTGGATGGAAGTCGTTCGCCAACTGAAAATTCAATACAGGATCGTAGATCTCCTTAAGTTTTACTTTTTCCAGATATTCCTTTGGCCCCATTTGATCCGCATACTTGTGGTAATTAGGGATTCTACCACCAAATACTATCCCTTTTAGATTCAGTTTTTCACAAAGCTCTTTTCGGTAATCATACAATCTTCTGCCAAGCCTCAAGCCTCGAAACTCTGGTTTGATGAAGACGTCAATACCATATAGCATATCTCCACCATTGTTATGATTATCAAAAGTGAAGTTGGTCGTGATGTCTTTATAAGTATGCTCACCTTCCAGATCGGAATCGCTCACAATGATCGATAGTGCACAGCCGGCTAGCTTATCATTAATTCGAATTACCACCTGCCCTTCAGGAAACTTGGTGATTAAACTTTCAATTTGACTTTCTTTCCAATACGAACCAGGCATACTTCTGTATGCTTCGATCATCGCCGATTTGAGGTCTGCGTAATCAGAAGGTTGTAGGTAGGATAATGATATGTTTTCTACTTGCGTATTGTCCATGGAGTTGCTAAATGTGGTTTGTTGGCCGCTAACTGGGTGCGATATTAGTCTAATTCTTTGTCAATTCTAAGAAGGGTCTGAAGCAAGACATTCGCTCCATTTGCAATGTCCTCTGGCGAAGAATATTCTTGTGGGGAATGGCTAATTCCATCTTTACTTGGGATAAAAATCATCCCAATAGGACCTAGTCTGGCCATTTCCTGTGCATCGTGTCCTGCACCACTTGGTAAGTACATGGTGCTCAAACCAAGAGAAGAGGCAGAACTTTCAATTGCTTTTTGGATAGCTGGATTAGCTAATGCTGGCTTGCTAGCCACTTCTTGATGAACAATCTTGAGATCAGTACCACTTTCTTCAGCAAATACTTTCGCTTTGCTCTCAAGTTCTGTATAGATTTTCCAGATTTTCTCAGAAGAAAGGTCTCTCAACTCCAAATTTAAAGTTACTTCTCCCGGGATTACATTTCCTGCGCCTGGGAAAGCTTCTATTTTCCCTACGGTTCCTACCTGAGCTCCTTCGTAGGTTTTAACCGTTTCATTCACTGCCAAAATAAATTTGGCAGCAGGAAGCATCGGGTCTTTTCGCATATTCATTGGAGTAGTTCCAGCGTGGTTTGCCATTCCTTTAAACGTGAATTGCCACCATTCTATGGCGACGATCCCTTCTACTACTCCGATTTGTTTTTGATTTTTCTCAAGATTCCCACCCTGCTCGATGTGAAGTTCTAGAAACGCAGCGATGTCACCTTTTTCTCTTTTTACTTCCATGATACGATCTGGATTTCCTCCTACTGCTCTGATTCCTTCAGATTGGGTCAAACCACTACTACTTTTTGTTAGTAAAGCTTCTGGAGAAAGTTGTCCAGCGATAGCCCGACTACCAACGACTCCGCCTTCTTCGTTGGTGAAAAGAATGAGTTCTAACGGATGCAGTGTGGTGATATTGTTTTCTAGTAATGTCTCCATGACTTCAATGGCACCCATAGAGCCAACTGGGCCATCGTAATCGCCACCGTTTGGAACTTCATCGATATGAGATCCGAAAATAATGGGCTTCAATCTAGGATTGCTTCCAGCCTTTTTTGCGATGATATTACCGGAAAAATCCACCGATACGTCCAATCCAAGCTTTTCTAACTTTTGAATTAAAAATTTACGGGCTGCAATATCATGGGGGCTGTAGGCAACTCGATCAGATCCGCCGGCTTCATTTTTTCCATACGTTGACAGTTCTTTGATCAGACCAGAAAGGCGATTTTGGTTTACTAGAATTGAGTGAGTTCCCTGAGCTTTCAAGCAAGAAACTGAAAAGGATAAAAGAAGCAGGCAAAATATGTATTTCATAATTATTAAATCACGTCCAGATTTATATCAGTCTTATAAGTTAGCTTAAACTGTCCTTAATCAAAAAATCCCTTCCGATGTGGAAAGGATTTTTTGAATATTGTTCATGACTATTTCAACCAAGCCAGTTTAACTTCTTCTGGGGCCTTCATTCTATCAGCCAACCTCATGTATCTATCTGAGAGTTTGACTAGGTAATCCTGAGCTTTTGAAGCTACATCGTTTAGGCCCGTTAGACTTTCGATTTTCCAAAGGCTCACCAAATGCTCAATAATTCTGGCATAATCCCATCCGGTATAAATTCCTACTTTCTGAGTGATCGCTGAGAATTCAGCGAAAAGTGAAGGGTTTGAGCCACCTTCTCCCATCAGCACTGCAGGCATTACGATTTGCTTTCTCATTAATTTTTCAAAAGCGAGAATTGCTCCATTAGGATCAATATCAAAAATGGCTGACATAAAGCTTTTATAGGCTTTCTCATGTCTCGCTTCATCTCCAGCAATTTGCTTACATATTCTTCCTAAAACTGGGTCTCCAGCGATATCTGCCAGTTTCCCGGTATTTACGTGAGAGACTTTCGTTGCTCTTTCCTGAAATGAGGTGTAAACTATGGCTTGATAAGGATCGCCTCCAGTATTCGCATCAAAACCATTCATCAGTAATCTATGAATAGTTTGTTCCATAGCTTTCATATCTACCCTTCCAGTCATGTAGAGGTATTTATTAAGAAGATCACCATGACGGTTTTCTTCAGCTGTCCAGGATTTAGACCATCTCACCCAGCCAGAAGGAGAAAGCAAACTTCTTTCAGGATTGATTCCTTCTAAGAGATTGAAATAAGTCTGATAACTTGGAAGTGCTTCTTCAGTTATCAGATTGCCAACAAGGGAAGTAAAAACTGTATCTGGAATACCTTCAGATCGTTGCTGAAGGAGTTTTATTTGATCATGAATATCCGGATCTCCAAAGTCGGGTAGGAAATCTGATGGTTGCCAGCATTTGTCTGGATCAACTAGGATATTATCTACGGCTTCGCCAACAAGACCATCCAGCTGAGAGATAACCTCTATGTTTTTTTCTAGTTCGTAATCTATTTCTCCTGATTTCATCATGGATAAATTTAAGTCCGAATTATGGCTAACTCGGTATGGTTTTGAATTAGGACAAATTTACTCACATTTGAACAAATTTCTGATAGAAAGTACCTATCAATGATTTGTCATTCTATAAGTGGTCAACTTACAGAGGTTTAACTATACAAAACATGATATTATTCATAAAATAGTGCATGTTTTGCTTTTAGGTGCTCCAAAAAGGGTGAGATTCTTTAGGAGGCATGTTCATTAATATAAGGAAAAATCAGGCCTTCCCGTTCACTTAACTAAAAAAAGCCTCCAAAGGAAGGCTTTTTTCTAAGATTAGTAAGGGAGGATTAATAATCCAATTTATAGGCTACAACTTTGTTTTTGAAGAATGTAGGGACCAAAACAATGTTGTCTTCTGGAATAAACCCTATATCTGCAGTATTGGACGAAACATCTTTAGTGTCTAATAGCAATGTCTCTCCTTCTGCGTTTACAAAGTAAATTTCTCCTGCCCAGCGAGAAGCTACATAATTGCCATCTCCCAAAATCACCAATCCATCACCACCTGTGACAGTGCTATTCATAATCATGTCGGATCCGTCTGAGTTGAGCGCAACTAGTCCGGATTTATCCAAACCATATAATGCCCCATCTTCTCCAATAGCAATACCATTGATAGACTCATGACCTTCAGTTACGGTAGAAATTGTCCCGCCATCGAGCATGTGTACTTTGCCAGTATTCATATCTGTGAAATATACTTTGCCATCATAAGTAGCCAAATCGTTGAGAAACTGTCCACCTTCAATAGGGTATTTCTTGGAGATTTTTCCTGATTCTAAGTTGATTTCGACCAATTGATCAATGTCAGTTACGTAAAGGTTTCCGTTTGCAATGCCCATACCTTTTGGTGCATTCAATCCAGTGACCCACTCCTGAGTGACTATGTTTCCTTCTTTATCGATGATGGAAATAGAACCTTTTCCATCTTTATCAGTAGGCTGCCCTTCTATATTAGATACATAGATTTTGCCAGAAGCAGCGTCGAATAGTACAGATTCATTAGTTGTCAAAGTCGAATCTGTCTCCCAAATCTTAGTAAGTGTTGGTGTTTTTACTTCCTCAACGACTACCTCCTCAGTCGTTTCTTCTGTTTTTGGAGAGGAACAATTTGCAAATAAGAATGCGCTTGAAAGTCCGAGAAGACCAAGCTTTAGTGCAGATGATTTCATATTAGTTAGTTTTTAGTTAGTGTCCAGTTGTATTGATTAAATCCTGCTGGGGCTGTTTCTTTTAGACGTTCCCCTATTTCTTCCAGATAGAGTGTATTATACCTTAGTCTGGAGATATAGTTTGGCAGAGTAGGATCTCCGTTCCAGCAATGCTCGGCGCGGTCACCGTATGCGACTGTGCCATCATAATATGGATTTTGGGTTTGTTCCAAAAATTCTTCTGTCAAATAAACTGCATTGTTTAGGTAATAATTATCCATGTCCCCACAGTATATATTTACTTTTCCCTCAAGTTTTGGTCCTAAAGTATCCCAATCCCGCTCCATGATATGGCGAAGGTCGTAATTCTCTTTCCAATAGGAAGCAACTTCTGAGTCGATTTCTCCTGAATATTTATCCCAAATTGGTTTTGGATAACCATCTGTGCCCACAGGCGAATAAACAGCTTGCCAAATATCGAACTGATCTCCGGACCTACTTTTGTTGCCCCCTATAGCCAGTTCTTTATGATTCATATCCTGCACAGTAGCAGAAATATGGCCTAAATAGTCCCTATGACCAGGGCGAAGGGTCTTCCGGAATTCGCCTTCCTGATAATAGGCATTCTGATCTTCATAGAGATTGATTGACGTATAAGCTCTGAAATCTATAGGATCAGGGCATGCTGCGAAACAGCCATTGTATTCATCAGGATAAAAAACCTGTACCGCTAAAGCTTCCCATCCACCGGTAGATCCTCCATAGAGAAAGCGTGACCACCCTTCGCCTATACCTCGGAATTTTTCCTCAATATGGGGAATCAATTCATAAGTAATGGCATCACCATAGGGCCCTAAGTTTGCGGAATTAACAGCATAGCTATCGTCATAATAAGGATTTGCATGTTGGATCTCGATAATAATGAAGCGCTGGAAGTCTGGCGAAGTCCATTTTTGATAGAAATCATAGGCTTCTTGCTGCTGAATTTTTTCGTAGCCATAAATTCCAAACCGTGCACTGTAATCATCTTCAGATAGGTCTGGGTCGGGTGGGATTGTTCTAAAACCTGAGAAATCCGAAGGAAAATGCCCGTGGAAAATCATCAAGGGGTAATACTGATTTGGGTTTTCATCATAGCCTTCTGGAAGCAAAATGTTTGCGCCAAGGAACATGTCTCTTCCCCAGAATTCTGAAAGTTTTTCTGATTTGAATTGAATATGCTTGATGTATTTTGTGTCTTCGGGCTGAGTGACTTCTGGGATAATATTTTCAATCGTCAAGCTTAGCATTTGCCCTTTTTTCCAGTCCACTTTAACTGGATTGCTGTAAATGTTTTTTGGAGCCCGCGCCCACTGCCTACCTTCTCCTTGATCCATGGGAAGTTTTACGGTGTGTCCGTCAGCTCTTTCGAAGGTGTCGTGCTTTTGGATAAAAGCTTGGACATAATAGGTGCCATCTTCCATTTCCCCAATGCTTTCTACTGGATATCCAAAACTTTCAATGTCGAAAACGATTGCTTTCGAAGCTTCATAATTTTCAAAATCCATCCCAAAAACCTGATTTGTACCCACATTATCATTGATTCCGAATCGAGGTTCTGAAGTGCTATCTGTAGAAAAAATCAAGAGCACTCGCCCATCTCTTAGCTCTGTTTGTAGAGATTCATCAATTTCGATTTCGATTTGAGAATTATTTGGAGAAGTACAGGCCCAGCTTGCAAATAGTATTAGGGCAAAATAGATGAATTGTTTCATGTTGGGTGGTTTTGTGTTGGAATTTACATATTTCCCATTGATTCTAGTGGTTATTGGTTTTTATAAACTTTAGAATCGATAATAATATGGTTCAAAACGCCATTGATGGATTAATGGGATTTCAATTAGAAAAACCACTTATCTTACGGATTAATCTAACCCACCAACTTATGAGAAAATATTTAAGCCTTGTCTTATTGGTAACCATGGCAATTGCATGTGCCCCAAAGGAAGAAGAAACTGCAGTCGATTACACAGCTCTATCTGATGAAGAGCGCCTTGAGATAGCAACACAAATTGCACATGAAACTATCATGGTAGACGGCCATGTGGATTTACCCTACCGAATGAAAGTAGGTGGATTTACACTGCAACGCGAGATTTTGGATGTGTCGGTCCGTACACCTGATGGGAACTTTGATTTTCCCAGAGCCAAAGAAGGCGGTCTTGATGCGCCTTTTATGTCTATTTATATCCCTGCTGGACTTCAGCAGACGCCAGGTTCTTCCAAGGCTTTGGCAGATTCTCTCATTCTAATGACAGAACGTTTGGCTGAGACTTTTCCAGATCAATTTGCCATGGCATATAGCCCCGCCGATATTGAAGCTAATTTTGCCGTAGGCAAAGTCTCTCTTCCAATGGGAATGGAAAATGGATCTGCACTAGAGGATAATATCTCAAACGTGGAATATTTTCACGGACGAGGTATTCGGTACATCACACTAACTCACGGGAAAGCCAATCTGATTGGAGACAGCAGCTATGATACAGTAAGACTATATAATGGCTTGAGCGAATATGGCGAGAAGGTAGTGGCTGAAATGAACCGAGTGGGTATTATGGTTGATTTGTCACACGTTTCAGATGATACTTTTAAGGATGCATTGGCGATTACCAAAGTTCCTACCATCGCCTCGCACTCATCTGTGAGGGCTTTTACTCCTGGTTTTGAGCGGAACATGAGTGATGAGTTGATTCAGGCTATGGCCAAAAATGGTGGAGTGATGATGATTAATTTCGGTGGTACTTTTATTGATTCTGCCTATGCTGCGGGAAGTTCAGCGGTACGTGAGCATCTCATTAACTACCTAGCAGAAAATAATCTTTCGAGAGGAGATTCCGCAGCTCAGGCGTATATTTCTGAATACACAGCCGCTAACAATCCATTCCCAACAGTGCAGAGAGTTGCCGATCACATAGATTATGTGAAAGATTTAGTGGGCATTGACTACGTAGGTTTGGGTTCCGATTTCGATGGCGTTGGTGATTCTTTGCCTACAGGATTGAAAGATGTTTCTATGTATCCAAACCTGATTGCGGAACTTTTAAAGCGTGGTTACTCTCGGGAGGAAATTGAAAAGATTTGTTATAAAAATATATTCAGAGTATGGCAGGCTGTGGAGGATTATGCAGTTTCTCAAAAGGGATAAAAATTTGAAAGATATATTTACTTTGACCCTGTTTCATATGTATGGAACAGGGTTTTATTTTTTAAAACCAATTGTGTTCCTTTCCCCTAAACTTGGCTTCAGAAGTTCTTCTATCATTTGATAAATATGATTGATGTGCTGATTTTGGTTGGATTCTGCATCTTGTAATGCTTGAATTTTGTCCTGCAGCTCTGAATAATTAAGCGCCCATTCTCTGATCCTTACGAATGTTCGAATGATAGAAATATTGACTTGAATGGCCCTAGGGCTGTTTAGCACTGATGAAAGCATAGCAACGCCCTGTTCTGTGAAAACATATGGCAAGGTTCGACGACCTCCCCAACTTGAAGTCGCAATTTGCGACTTCAAGTTTGCCCATTCATCTGAAGTAAGGTGAAACATAAAATCTTCGGGAAAGCGATCTAGACTTCTTTTGACTTGCTCGTTAAGTCGTTTTGTTTCTACACCATACATTTCCGCCAGATCACTATCCAGCATTACCTTCTGATTTCGGATTTTGTGAATGAGCTGTAGTACCTGCTCCTCATTTAAAAGCTCACTCATAAATGATTGTTTTAAAAAGTGTAAACTAATATATAGAAATAGCCTCTTTTAACTACTCATAATGTCGTGAAATCATCATATTCCGAATAAAATTCTGCCAACTTTTCAGTTTTATAGGGTGAAATTCAATTTTTCCAGCCATTGTGACCGAGAAAAGCAATTGGAGGTAGTTTTGATAATAAGGATTATAGCAAGTCCAGAGATTGAATCATTTGGCCTTGACTAGTAAAAGTAGATACCACTAATAACCAACTATACTATGGACTTTAAGCAATTCACTATAAAATCTCAGGAGGCGATTCAAAAGGCTCTGGAGATAGCTTCTTCAGCTGGACAGCCCAATATTGAGCCGGCACATTTGCTGAAAGGAATTATCTCAGAGGATGAAAATGTAACTGAGTTTTTGTTCAAAAAACTTGGGACAAATAAGCAATTCATTTCCCAAAGACTAGATGAGCAATTGGCGAGACTGCCGAAAGTAAGCGGCGGACAGCAGCCACATTTATCGAATTATTCTAATCAAGTGCTTACAAAAGCAAAGGATTACCTGAAGACTTTTGGAGATGAATATGTTGCAATAGAGCATTTGTTGCTGGCTATTTTGGCCTCAGGTGATGCTACTTCTCAGCTATTGAAGGATCAAGGTATTTCAGAAAAAGCATTGATCGAGGCAATTAAAGAACTTAGAAAAGGAAATAAGGTGACTGATCCGAATGCAGAAAGTAAATATCAGGCACTGGAGAAATACTCTAAGAATCTGAATGAGATGGCTAAAAAGGGGAAAATTGACCCTGTGATAGGCCGTGATGAAGAAATTAGAAGAGTGCTTCAGATTTTGGCTAGAAGAACCAAAAATAACCCGATTCTTCTAGGTGAGCCAGGTGTGGGTAAGACTGCAATTGTGGAAGGCCTCGCGCAAAGAATTGTTTCTGGAGATGTGCCTGAAAACCTAAAATCCAAGACTCTTATCTCTTTAGATATGGGTTTGCTAGTGGCAGGAGCCAAATACAAAGGAGAATTCGAGGAGCGACTGAAAGCAGTAATCAAAGAAGTGACTGACGCTGAGGGAGAGATAATCTTATTTATAGATGAGATTCACACCTTGATCGGTGCAGGTGGAGGCGGAGAAGGAGCCATGGATGCGGCCAACTTGCTGAAACCAGCTTTGGCACGAGGAGAACTTCATGCAATCGGAGCTACTACGCTGAAGGAATATCAGAAATACATTGAAAAAGATAAGGCGCTGGAGCGAAGGTTCCAGGCAGTAATCGTAGATGAACCTGATGCTGCAGATGCGATCTCGATCCTTAGAGGGATTAAGGATAAGTATGAATTGCACCATGGTGTGCGAATTAAAGATGATGCTGTAATTGCGGCAGTAGAGCTTTCTCAGCGATATATTTCCGATCGTTTCTTGCCAGATAAGGCCATTGACTTGATGGATGAAGCCGGAGCCAAATTAAGGATGGAAATTGATTCCTTGCCGCAGGAATTAGACGAGTTGAATCGTCGAATTATGCAGCTAGAGATCGAACGAGAGGCAATTCGAAGGGAAAAAAACAAGGATAAAGAGACAGTATTAAGTAAGGAATTGGCTGAGTTGGCTGAAAAGCGTGACAGTGTAAAAGCGAAGTGGGAAAGTGAAAAGGCTGTAATCACGGGTATTCAACGTGAAAAAGAGCGTATTGACAATTATAAAGTTGAAGCTGAGCAAGCTGAGCGAGCTGGAGATTTTGGCAAAGTAGCGGAGATCCGATATGGTAAAATTGGTGAATCAGAACAGAAATTGGAGTCTTTCAAGAGCCAGTTGAAGGAAATGCAAGCTGGCTCTCCTTTGCTGAAAGAGGAGGTAGATCAGGAGGATATTGCAGCTGTAGTGTCTAAATGGACAGGAATTCCAATGAACAAAATGATCCAGTCAGAGCGTGAGAAGTTATTGCACTTGGAGGAAGAACTAGGAAGAAGAATAGCTGGTCAGAAGGAAGCAATCACTGCCTTATCAGATGCTGTTCGGAGAAGCCGGGCTGGACTACAGGATCCAAAGCGTCCGATTGGTAGCTTCATATTCATGGGTACGACTGGAGTTGGTAAAACTGAGCTTGCGAAAGCTTTGGCAGAATACCTCTTTAACGACGAGAATTCCATGGTGCGAATCGACATGTCAGAGTACCAAGAAAGACATGCAGTCAGCCGATTGGTAGGAGCGCCTCCAGGCTATGTAGGATACGATGAAGGTGGTCAGCTGACGGAAGCTGTCCGTAGAAAGCCTTATTCTGTCATCTTATTAGATGAGATTGAAAAAGCGCATCCGGATGTCTTTAATATCCTCTTGCAAGTCTTGGATGACGGTAGATTGACTGATAATAAAGGCAGAATTGCCAATTTTAAGAACACGATTATCATCTTGACAACTAATATCGGATCGCACTTGATTCAAGAGCGATTTGCTGAGATGGAGGAGTGGAATAAAGATGAGGTTTTGGATAAGACCAAAACAGAAGTTTATGAGCTGTTGAAAAAGTCTGTTCGTCCAGAGTTCTTAAATAGAATAGATGAAACGATTATGTTTGAGCCGCTGAACAAGCAGATTATCCGTAAGATCGTGGATATTCAATGGAGAGAGATTCAGCATCGTTTATCCGAATCAGGTATAGAAATAGAAGCGACCAAAGACGTCTTGGATTATCTAGGTGAAGTAGGTTTTGATGCGAATTTCGGAGCAAGGCCGCTGAAGCGAACCATGCAGCGATTAGTACTCAACGAGCTTTCCAAACAGATTTTGGCAGGTTATATCAAAAACGACTCTGCGGTCTTGGTGGATTTGGATGCTGATAAGCAGGTTTACTTTAAAAATGTCGGCTCTGAAATAGAAGTGTAATTTAGGTTATTGGTTAGCGTTAAACCCTCGGAGCAAGTAGCTTCGAGGGTTTTTTGTTACCCTCCGATCCAATCCAGGTAATTCCCTGAATGAATCACATCGTATGTGGAGTCAGGGTAGGCTTTTGTCCAAGCAGCGGGAGCTTTGGGAGCTTTGGTACTTTTGTATTTAAACTCGTAAGCCCGAAGTGTATCAGCCCCTTCTTCCACCCAATCGATTTCCTGCTGGTCATATGTTCTCCAGAAATAATTAGTACAGCGAATATGACTGTAATTCTGAAACTTCATCCGTTCTACGGCGAGGTAGTTTTCCCAAAGTTCTCCCACATCAGCCCGAAGTTCTAATCGATTGAAGTTTTGGATAATTGCATTCCGCACACCATTATCATAGAAATACCAGCGGCTATTTTTGACGATTTCCTTGCGAAGATTTCTACTGTATCCACCGATCTTGAAGACCACGAAAACTTTGGAAAGGAGATCCAGGTAGCGCTCCACGGTGTTTTTGGACATGCCAAGTTGCTTACCGAGTTCTTCCAGCGAAACTTCCTTTCCTACCTGAAAAGCCACTAGCCGGAGTAGCGAGTAGAGCTTGTCAGAATTTTTTACCCCATCCGCCATCAGAATGTCTTTCAACAGGTAATCATTCATAATCTGATAGAGGTAGTCTTCCTTGTCTTTCCAATCAGGATAGCGAGTCAGTTCAGGGTAGCCTCCGAATATCAGCCGTTCTTCGCGCTTTTCCAGCGTAGTTTTGAAATCTTCCACTTGAGCAAATTCCATCTGGGCTAAAGGAAAGAGGAATAGCATGTTTTTTCTCCCTACCAGGGGTTCGCCTACTTGCTGGTGCATGTCGAAGGATGAGGAGCCAGTGCCTATTACTTGTATTCCTTCAATCGTATCTACAATCAGCTTTAAAATCAGCCCAATCTCAGGGATATGTTGTGCCTCATCGATGATCAAAAGCGTTTTGCCAGCTAGCAGACGGCTGTAGTTTGCTACTGATCTTTCTTGTAAAAGCGCCGCATCGAGCACATCTTCTCCATTAAGGATCAGGCTTTGCTGAGGATCGACATCTTTGGTAAATTGACGTACAAGCGCAGTTTTCCCTGATCTTCGTGGACCGAGAATCATCAATACCTTATTCGGTATGAGTTTCCGATCAAAATCGGCTCGTAATGCTCTGGGGATATTTTGCACTGTCTATCTTATTGAAATACAGCACAAAGTAAATTGTTTTTGCTAGAATTTAAAAGATAACTGACGGAATTAACGTAAATAGCGTCAGTTAGCTGATGGAATTAACGTAAATAGCGTCAGTTGACTGACGGAATTAATGTGAATAGCGTCATTTGATTAAAGAAATGTAATTGATTATCTTCTGATATGCTTGAGCATTTCTTTCCATGTCCTTATTGCTTCGAGGAGATTTCTATGTTGATTGATCCTTCCGTGGCCTCCCAAAAGTATATTGAGGACTGTGAAATTTGCTGTAATCCGATTGAGGTTCAGATCACAATTGAGGAAAATGAAATTGTTTCTTTTGAAGCAAAATCAATCGAGCATTAAGCTACTCTACTTCTTTTTTCAGGGTGATTTTTCCCAGGTCCTTTGGTAATTTCTTTGTGTTTACCAACATCTCTGTGGATTCGTAATCAATCATTGAGATTTTTAAGGTCACAGTTTCTTCATTAAATTTTTCCAAATCCAACCAGAAATTACCTTCTATGTTAGCAACAGTTCCGGTAGTTGCATCTTTGACTTTGATGACCGCGCCAGGGATTGGCTTGTTTTCTGATGAAACAATAAGGCCTTTTACAGTTTTTTCATATTCTACTTGTTCCGTGTCAGGAGCTGCGGTAAGCTTGGAGATAGAAAAGGCTAATCCTCCAAGAAATAAACAAAATGAGACGATCACCCCAATATTTATCCTCCTTAACTTACGTTTGTGTGAATCAATCGATGTATTTTTCATAGTCCTACTAAATTTTAATAGTAAGAAAAATAAAATAGTTGATTAATCCTAATCTTTTGATAATTAGTTAACTGGAGTGTTTCTAAGCAAATAATTTGTTAATAGTGTATACAAGTGAAGGGACGTTCCAGCTCCCTCATTTATTCCGTGAGATCGGTTTGGGTAAGGCATCATCTGGAATTGCTTATTATGTTTGATCAGCTCATTCATTAGCATTTCTGCCCCTTGATAGTGGACATTGTCATCGCCTGTACCGTGTACGATCAGGAGATTACCTTCGAGATTTTTGGCATAAGTAATTGGAGACCCATTGACAAAGTCGTCCATGTTCTCCTGAGGGAGTCCCATGTAACGCTCCTGATAGATATTATCATAAATCAGTTGATTCGAAACGGCAGCTACCGACATTCCAGTTTGATACACTTCAGGGAATTTAAACATCAAATTTAAAGTCATAGAACCTCCACCGCTCCAGCCCCAAACGGCTACTCTAGATTCATCCAAGTAAGGAAGTTTCAGTAATTCCTTAGCAGCCAAACCTTGATCCCGAGCATTGATCACACCGATTTTCCGGTAAATACTCTTTCTCCATTCGCTACCTTTCAACGTCGGGGTTCCTCGATTATCCATATCAATGATGAAGTAGCCTTTTTGCGCCAGCATGATATTGTAAAGTCCAACTTGCGTATCTGTAGCCACCGTGCTCCAAGGTTCGCCATAGACGTGGAAAACCACTGGGTATTTCTTTTTCTCATCAAAATCCACCGGATAAATAACCCGCGCATCCAAGGTTACGCCCTCAGATGTAGTCACGGTTGTGAATTTGATTTCCGGTGTTTTGAGCGAAGCTAATTTTGCTTTGTAAGCCTCATTTTCTACCAGGTATTTTACGACCTTATGATCAGGCAAGGCAACCAATCTTGTGGTCAAAGGATCTGAAGTGCTTTGATGATTGTGAACCGCAACTTGTCCGTTTGGTGCGATGTCATAGGTATTCACTCCTTCGAAAGCATCTGGTGTCACTCGTCGGAGTTTTCCTTTGCCAGCTAGATCAATCGCATATAGATACCGCTGGGTGGCGTTATCTGGTGAAGCGATAAAGAAAACTTCCTTGTCCGAAAGTCCTCCATATGAGGCGACATCAAATTCCCCTGGTGTGAGTAAAGTCTTGTTTCCGGAAGCAATATTTACTTTATAAATATGTCTCCATCCGTCTTTTTCGGTCATGCGTAGAAAAGCTTTTCCATCATCGACCAGCGGCAAGCTATTATCGCTCCAGCCATATCTGGACAAATCAGGATAGGCTAGATCTACCCAAGTCTCCTCCGTCTCCACATACACTTTTTTCAGTTCTTCGTTGGAAGGTTTATAGGTCCAGATGGTCAGTTGGTTTTGCTTTCGGTTCATCTGCTGGATCAGAAGCAAATCTTCATTGATCCACTGCATTCCCGGTAAGTAATTTTCCTTTTCTCCACCTGGAATAGGAAGCCATTCTGTATTTTTTGAAGCCAAATCAATGAGCCCAATTTTGGCTCCAGCCGGCTCTTCACCGACTTTTGGGTACTGAAGTGGAATGGGCTTAGAATATACCGAGTCGGTATTATTGATCATGTAAAAAGTGCCAATTTCCGAGGCGTCGATCTGCCAAAAAGCGATGTGCTCCGCATCAGGGCTCCATGCAAAACCGTCCCGCTTGCCAAATTCCTCCTCATAAGCCCAGTCAAAGGTTCCGTTGATGATTTTGTCTGTTCCGTCAGAGGTCAATTGGGTGACTTCTCCAGTTTGAAAGTCTTCCAGGTACAGATTGAACTTCTGCACATAAGCGACTTTTGAGTTGTCGGCAGAAAACTTTGCAAACATCAGAGACGAAGGCTCAAAGTCATTTCCAAGTTGCTTTAAATCCTCATTCTCCAAATCATAAACCCAGTAATCTCCTTTTGTATTTGATCTCCAGACCCGACTGGAATTGTTGAAAATCAAGACTTTAGATCCATCATCAGAAAGACTAAAGGATTCGATTGTGATTGGTTTGCCATTGTTTTGCAACGCAGAACCCGGCACGAAAACACTTTTCTCCAAACTCTTACTATCCCATCTCACCAATTCATTTCCGTCCTCCACGGTCACATAAGCCGCTCCATTTTCTATCCATTGGATGGGTTGAAGTCTTTCCTGCTGGAATTCACTCGAAGCATAGATTCGTTCTAGTGTGAGTAAGTCTGATTTTTGGGCAAGAATTGAGCTTGTTATAAAGAAGCAAAGGAAGAATAACAGTTGTGATGGTTTTGTAAAACGCATGACTTGTTTAGTTTAAACTGATGTCTTCAAAAATAAGGGAATATCCCAAGATTTTTCAATAGAGGTCAATTCAAACGAAAAACAGATCAATGTGACCTGTTTACTGTACTTTTTAAACTAATGAAACTCGTATTTACTGCTTTAGGCGATAACTCATTGTCAAGTTGATTTGTCTCATTTGACGCTGAGAGCTGGATTCTGTATAGAAATTCACACCTTCAGTGATAGTTCTGTCTTTCCTTGAATTTAGAATGTCAGTCACGTTCAATGTCAAAGTTCCCCGTTCTTTGATTATATCCTTACTAGCGGATAAATCCATAAAGAAAATCCCTTTTCTGATTCCCTGAGCAGTCTTTTGCCTTGCTTCATAATTAGCACGAAACTGTAAGTCCAGCCCATTTTTTAGAGTAAATCGGGAAGTTTGACGGAACAACCAAGAATAGGTTTTTGCAGTGTAGTCAGCCTGAATGTTGCTTCCATCGATTGTAGCATGAAAGAAATTCACATTTAGGTCAATTTTCCACCAGTCTTTTGGGCGGTAATCTCCGCTTAGTTCTATTCCAAATGAGTTTTCCCCGTTCAAATTATAGGGCCTTGTAATCGATTGACCATCTTCATTTACGGTTCGAATTCTCTCAATTTTCTCTACAGTACTCCTGTAATAGACGGTGGAAAAGAGGGTTCCTTTTTCAAAGTACTTGATGTGGCCCAATTCGAATGCATCGGTGTATTCTGGATCCAAATCTGGATTTCCGCTGAAGAAATTTCTCGCATCTGAGAAGGTAACATAAGGACTCAAATCATTGTAAACAGGTCTTTGAACCCTTCGGCTATAGCTGAGTTGAAAAGCATTTTCGTCGGTGATGCTATAGGTCAAATGAGCACTTGGGAAAAGGTTGGTGTATTTTCTTGGGTTCTCTTCATTTGTCTCTTTCAGAATAGTTCTAACATCTGTGTTTTCTACTCTTAAACCTGCCTGATAGCTCCAGTTGTTCGTCTTATTGCCAATGATGCCATACGCAGCCATGATGTTTTCATCATAAAGAAAGATATTATCCAATCCTGGAATCGGTGTAAATTCTCCATCTTCACCTTTTTCCTGCACGAGGTAATCATTTTTCATTCTTCTGAAACTCGTTCTAAAGCCCGTTTCAAACTTTCCTTCTTTTCCAAAAGGTCTGACGTAATCCAGCATGAGCAAATATTGATTTTCGTATTCGTCATTTAGGGAAGTTTGGACTTCTTCTAGCGCTTGATTTTCGATTCCATCAGGGGAAAAAGTGTTCTGTGTAAAAATCTGATCAGAGTTTTCCCAATAATTCAGGTAGGTAAAAGTGGTAGTGAGCTCGTGGCCTTTTTCCTCAAATGTCCGCTTGTAGTTCGCTGAAATCTCTGAGTTTGGCTCCTGTTCTTTTTCATCTTGTCTCCGGAGCGTATAGCTTTGAAGGTTGCCGATGCTGTTCCAGGAATCTTCGTAGCGGATGTCTGTGATTCGATGTGCATCACTTCTTCTCCACAAATAGGAAAAAGTGAGGATGCTATTCTCATTGAAATAATAGTCCAGCCCACCTCGGATGTTATTATTCCAACTTTCCACATTGCCATCCCTAGTCTGATTGGAGATAAAAGTGGTGTCCTCGCCATAAACTTCTTGGTAGAGATCCGCCACATTTGGAGATCGGCGGTGAGCGAGCCCGTAGTTTATAAACCAGTTGATTTTTTTGTGCCTGTAATTCAAATTAGCTGTAAAACCCAGGTTAGTTGGTGTTCCGGCAATAACCTCAAAAGAACCATTGAAACCCTGATTATTCTCTTTTTTCAAAATGATATTGATCACTCCAGCCATACCTTCCGCTTCGTAGCGTGCGGAGGGATTGGTGATCACTTCCACTCTGTCTATCATATTGGCAGGAAGTTGGCGAAGCCCACTACTTCCCTTGAAACTCACCAATCCAGAGGGTTTTCCATCAATCAAAATTCTAACATTCGCAGATCCTCTCAATCGTACATTTCCTTCTGGATCTACTGCAATTGAAGGTAAATTCATCAAAATATCATTTGCTGTGCCTCCTGCATTTGCCAGATCTTTCCCAACATTGAAGATTCTTTTGTCCAGAGAAAGCTCCATAATAGTCTTCTCACCTTGGACTACTACTTCGTCTAGGTCTCCAGCGGTTGACTCCATTTCTATCAGACCTAGGTCGATCGTATTGTTTGTAGTAGTGAAATTGATCGTCCTGGTTTTATGAGACTCAAAACCCATAAATTCTATTAGAGCATAAAAGTTGCCTACGGGCACATCTATAGAAAACTTTCCATTTTCTGCAGTAATTCCTCCGGCCACTAGACTATCTCTTTCTGAGTAAATACCAATAGTAGCAAATCCCATGGGGTTTTCACTTTCTTTTTCTTTGACCACACCAGAAAGTTTAGTCTTGCTTTGTTGAGAATATCCTGTTGTACCTAAAAGGAAAACTAAAACGAGTAAAGTCCCGAATTTTCCTAAACATAATATTGTAGCGCGATCCATTTTGCTGGAAGAGGTTTTGATTTTGGGTTATTGAACTTCCAAATCAAATATTGACTTGAGGGTAGATGTTGGGAATATATTTTGAAAAATCTGAATATCCAGATAATAATTGACCAAAGGTCTTAAATGGTAGTTGGAAATTGAAGTTATGGACTGTTTGCTTCCCTGTTATCTTTTCTGTGGAAGAATTCCCACTTTTATACCCAGAGTTAAGTGTGGGATGTTATCCCATCTATTGAATCGGTATCGGTCAGCAGTTAAAAAATTTTCATTTAATTCATCTCGTACTTGATTTGGAGAAATATCAAGCGCATTCACTAGTCGATATCTTGAGCGAATCCCTATCCCTAAATAGGAGTCTAGTGAAATGTTTTCGGAGACAAATTCTTGCCGCCCAAATTTTAACCCAGTTCCAAAAATCTGAAAATCAATGTGAGCTCTGTCATACCAGATTTTATTGCTGTTAGTAACATAATAATCGTCGGTTCGAATAAAATCCTTACTCACAAAAAATAATTCAACCCCCCAATAGTTCTTTTTAGAATAGAATTTCAATTCGTTCTTTGTTCGCCACATAGAGAATTGTTCGTTTTTCCCTCTACCCGAAGGAATACCAAAAAGCCCCGCGTTCACTCCTAGTTCTGTCTGAATGCTAAATTTGGGGCTTAAAAAGTATTCGATTCCTCCTTGAATAATAATAGTCTCAGGTTCCAAAAGTGCCATTGGCGAAGTCTTTATCAACACTCTTTTGTCGAGCTCAAGAATCTGTTGAGCAAAGTTTATCGAAGACAATAGCCCAAAAAATAGAAGAATTACAATTCTTAGCAAATAGCATGATTTCATAACAAGGCTAAATTAACTAGGAATTACTATTTCTTCTTTTTCCAACTAATTAAATTTTTATTTCCTTCTAAATAGCTTGTTGATCAATCTGCTGGTGTAATCAAATCGCTCAATAGGGCCAATTAGGGAGCCATGTATCATTTCCATTCCGTCCATTCCTGCGAATTTGGGTTGGTTGGGATAGATTAAGATAAAGCTATTATGCTGCAACCATGTATTGATTAAGCTTGGGACTTGCTCAAGTTTTGTATGGTAGGAGATAGTACCTTTTCTACTTAATACCATGATTAAGTTATCATCTGGCTTGAGATGAATATTTAGGTTTGAAAGCTCTTCCCAATCTGGGAAAGCGCGAAAATCAACCCTGATTGGGTAATTTTTTAGGATGTCGGCTAGATATTCCCTTGTTTCAGGTGCTACGTAGAAAATAATACGTGCTCCGGTATTTCTCGCAATATTCCAGACTTTGACCAGCCAAAACGGAAAACCTAACTCTTTTTCTGCATTTGGAGGCACAAGAATCAAATGTCTCTTGTGCGTATCAAAGGGTTGATGGGATTTGTAAATAAACGTCGTTGTATTCGATTTGCTTAGCAGACCTTCAGTGAGATTTCCCAGGAAGCTGTCGTCCATACCTTGTTTTTCATGAAGTCCCAAGACCAAATCGGTAATCTTATTTTCATGAATTACTCCAGTGATTCCTTGCTCGACATTGGTGTCATAGCGAAGTAGTTCGATCAGAAAATGGTCAGTGGCTGATGCTGTTTCACTTGCTTTGTTTAGAGTTTTTTGAGCTTTCATTTCCGCAGCAGAATCCTGCAGATCAGTATTGATAATGCTCAAAGCATACATACTACTTTTTCTTTTCGGAGACTGGAGCAAGATACTTAGATTGATAAGTTCATCTGAAGTTTCCTGATTTCTAACAGGAATAAGGATGCGCTCGGGAGTTTCTTTTTCTTCATTTATATCGTCAATAACCGTTTCGGCTAGCGCAATATTCTTAGCGCCCTTTTGAGCTTCCAAAGATGCAATGGTACATGTGATAAGTATCATGATGATTGTCCCATTCAAAATAGATCCGGATAAAAGTCGGGTAGGTTCACCTAAATCATCAAAACCTAAAAATGTGTTATATCCAATGATTACTGCTGCCAAAGTCGCTGCTGCTTGTGCATTGCTAAGCCCAAAAATAATTCTCCGCTCATCTATGGTGAATTTGTATGTTTTTTGAGTTGCAAATGCTGCCAGCCATTTGGCAGAGATAGCAATTGTTGTCATCACAAACGCTACCCAGATCGTTTCCCAACTCTCGAAGAAAACCCTAAAGTCGACCAGCATTCCTACTCCAATTAGAAAAAATGGAATGAATATCGAGTTCCCTACAAATTCGACCCGATTCATTAAGGGAGAAGTGTGAGGAATCAGGGAGTTGATGGATATACCGACAAGGAATGCACCAATTATGGCTTCGATTCCAGCCAATTCTGCCAATGCGGCACCCAGAAAAACCAGAACTAATACAAAAATATATTGGGAAGAATTATCTGAATATTTTTTAAAAAACCATCTACCTAGCCTCGGGAACCCAAAGATGATAATTAAAGCAAATGTGGTGATGGAGAGTATAAGTTTAAGCCAAAATGCTGTATTTACTTCGCCTTTTGTAGACCCAATTATAATTGCTAAAATCAATAGAGCCAACGTGTCTGTGATCAATGTGCCTCCGACGGTAATATTCACGGCTCGATTTTTTCCAATTCCCAATTTTGAAATTAAAGGATAGGCTATCAGGGTATGCGAGGCAAACATACTTGCAAGCAAAACTGAGGAAATCAATGACAAATTAAGAAGATAAAGTCCTGAAATGATTCCTAATGTCATGGGAATCATGAAAGTATACATGCCAAAAACTAGACTCTTATTCCTGTTTTTCTTAAAGTCTTGCAAGTCAATCTCTAATCCTGCTAGAAACATGATATAGAGTAGCCCAGCTGTTCCAGAAAGGATAATTCCACTATCGCGTTCAATCAAGTCAAAGCCATTTGGACCAACGAAGGCTCCAGCTATTATTAACCCTAGCAATGGAGGGATTTTAATTCGATTTAATAGGATGGGAGCAAATAGGATGATCAATAAAATCAATAGGAATTTGATCACCGGATTGGTAATGGGCAATTCGGATGAAAAAATCGATTCTATGATCATTTTAAGGGATGTTAATAACTATTCAAAGTTCCATACTAACCAAGTAGGTAGTATATCCAAGGTATGTAAATAGTAGAATGGCAGCCTCCCATCTATCTAAGCTTTTTCTTTTGCCAGTGAACATGGCAATAAATAGAAAAAGTGTGCCACCCAAAAGAAGATAGATATCTGTGTTAAATGAAAGTTGATATGTTAAAGGGTTAATGATGGAGCTAACACCCAGGATCAAGAAAATATTAAAAATGTTAGAACCAATGATATTGCCTATAGCGATATCATTGTTTTTTTTCATACTTGCTACTACGGAGGTAGCTAATTCAGGTAGGGATGTACCGGCAGCGATGATGGTGAGCCCGATGATTTTTTCACTCACTCCTAAACTGTTTGCTATTGCAACTGCATTGTCCACCACTAATTTTCCGCCCAGTACAAGACCAGCAAGCCCACCAAAAATCAGAACCCAGATTTTTAGATTTGAATAGACTTTTTGCTCGATTTCTTGATTAGGAGGTTCTGATTTTAGTTGCGTGAAAACATAATAGAGAAATGCTGCAAAACATACCAGCAGAGCAAACCCTTCAATCAGCGATAAACTCGTTTCAGTTCCAGAAAAATAGTTATTGGCCATCAGCAATAGGATGATAGCAGCTAAAAAAGAAAAGGGAATCTCTTTCCAGACAGAACTAGATTGAACGGATAGTGGGGTGATTAATCCGGCTATGCCAAGAATGACAAAGAGATTAAAATTGTTTGATCCAATTACATTTCCGAAAACTATATCTGGATACCCTCCCGAGGAAGCAACTGAGTTGACGACTAGTTCTGGGGCAGATGTGCCAAAAGCAACTATCGTCAAACCAATGGCTAAGTCCGAAACCTTGTATTTTTTTGCTAATACCGATGCGCCATCTACTAGCCAATCAGCACCCTTTACTAACAGTAAAAGACCGGCAATAAGAATTATACTTTGAAGAATCATAGCTTGATTGATTTTTATTTTAAAGCATAACGCTTTAAAAAATCAATCAAAAGTAGAATGAAAAATGTGGGTAATTTCATGCTGTACCAATAAATATTTTTAGATAAAATACGGACTGTTTTTATCCTACATTTTAAGATTGCTTTGTTATTTTTATTTGATACTTTTCCTAAGACTCTAAATAACAAAATATTATGAAACTATTTTGCTTAGTATTATTACTCGCTTTTACTTTTTCAAGTGGCGAATCTTTGGCTCAAGACAATATGCCTCCACATATCAAGGAAAGTATTACTTATCCAGTCCTGGATTTTCATCCTTGGGTAGGAGTCGTGCCAGTTGTCAACCCGGCTATGACCTATGATTCTAATCTTGACTATAAAGTTGCACTGGACTTGTATGGAAAAGTGAAGGATTCTACAGCAATCAACCCTGCTATTTTGGAAGTAGCTCGGACTTATAACCTATCTATTGCAAATGGAGTACCTGCTGAAAAGATTCATTTAGCTGCAGTAATCCATGGAGGATTAGTACAGGCTATTTTAAAGGAAGAAGACTACCTGACTAATTATGGTCTACCTAACCCTAATTTGATTGCCTTAAAAGCTCTTGAAGAAGTAGGAGTTGAATTTTACGTTTGCGGTCAAAGCATGGCGTTCTACAACTTGAAAACTGAGAATATTACGCCAATCGTCAAAATGGCGATATCAGCAAAGACCACCTTTATCATGTTAGATCAGATGGGATATTCTTATCTCAATGTTAGTGATGATTAATTTATTTCAAGAATATTTTAAGGCATATTCGACGTTTTGTCGACTATTTTTTTGCTAATCCTTCCGATCTCAACGCCCTTAAATGGATTGTGCTTCCATCTAGAAGATATTTTAGATAGTGATTTATTCATACTATCCCGATTAAACGCTTTTAGGACTAAAATCAGTGCTAATAAAGTGGTTTCAGGTATTTCACTTATACAAGGTGAGGGAGATTCTACAATTATGTTTACATCATTTAGCCTTAGTTAGAGCTCGATAGTTTAAGATGAAAAATCTGATTGGATTAAACTATAAATGGGTTTTGGGTTATAGAATGAAATACGCTTCAGAATCAATTAGAAGTTTCCAATAGGTAAAAAGTAAAAAAATAGGTTTTACCTCAACAAAAAAGGGGTTCGATATACTATCGAACCCCTTCATTTTATGTATTAAGTGCTAATTACTTCACTTCGAAACTAGCTCTTCTAGCCATTTGTCTTGCATCAGCAGATGACTTATCTACGCTAGTATCTTCGCCATATCCTTTGTAAGATAATCTTGAAGCGTCAACTCCAGAAGCTACTAAGATGTCATAAACAGACTTAGCTCTTCTTTCAGAAAGTTTCATGTTGTAATCTTCAGGGCCTAATTCGTCGGCATAACCTTTGATTTCAACACTTACACCTGGATTCTTCTTCAAGAAGTTAGAAACATAATTAGCTGCGCTAGTAGAGTATCCAAGTGGCTTATCGCTATCGAATGCATAGTAAACGTTTACATAACCATCGTTGATAGCTTTCTTGAAGAAATCGATTTGCTCTTGTACTTCTTCAACTGGGCATCCGTTAGTTGATGCTGGGCCAGGAAGGAATGGACACTTATCCATATGATCAGGAGTACCGTCACCGTCAGAATCTAAAGTCATTCCAGCAGAATTAACTCTTGCTCCAGCTGGAGTATTAGGCTCCTTATCCAAATAATCAGGAACGCCATCACCATCAGAATCCTTCAACATATCTTTGATTCCGTTGATTTGAGTTGCAAGTTCTTCTTTTGTAGCATACTTATCAGCTGCGATGTACCAGTCAGCATGCTCTTCATTACCTCCGATATAGAATTGAAGTCCAAGTGTACCAGTCCACAAAACACTATTAGCTCCGAAGAAACCATTATCAATAGCTGGACCAACAGGAGTAGATCCATCCCAAGTAACAGTTTGACGGCCATTCATGATTGCACTGATGTCACCATACAAAGCAACACCTTTACCTAATTTCAATTGAGGTGTAATACCTACCATTAAATTGTAAACATCATCATCAAAACCAGCAAATTGATTTTCTTGAGGTTTCACATTACCGATACCACCACCAAAGTGGCCAAGTAAGCCTAGAGATCTGGTGAATGATTCGAAGTTCATGATTCTACCAAGGTTAGAAACCATTTGTAGGTCTAAACGGAAGTATTTGGTGTCAAAGGAACCCGTGATAGCGTCCTCGTTACCTGCTTCCTTTACGGATCCGAAACCGTAATCCAGTTTCAAACCAAATTTCTCATTGAACATGTACCTAGCACCGAAATCGATGTGACCTAGATTAAGAGTAGGGGACAGAAAACCTCCTGCTAATGGTGCCATAGGTTTGTTAAAACCTCCGCCAACCTCGAGAGAGAATTTGTCGAATTCCTGTGCATTTGCTCCGAATGCGAGACCGCCTGCGATAATTGTTGATAGTATTAGTTTTTTCATAACAAAAAATTTTTGTTCAAATTTTAAGTGTTGATTGATGTGAATACAAATTTATAAACTTTTAATTTACTGCAAATCTAGCTGAAATATTTAGAACCCACTGAGGATAAAAAATAAATTCCAGTCTTTTTTCAAATATAACGTCAAAATATTAACATAATTTATGCCATAATGAAATTTTTATTCGAAATCCTTAAACAAAATAGTGTTTCGGGAGATGAATCTCAAACGTCTGAATTCATATTAAAGCATATAGACCAACGGAAGAAAAGTTGGAAAGTTTTACCAGAGATCTATTCAGGTGAAGATTTTCATGATTGTATTTTGTTGAAATTCGGGGAACCTAGAACTGCTGTTTTTGCTCATATTGATACTATTGGTTTTATGTCAAGGTATAATAATCAGTTGATTAGCATAGGTGGTCCTGAAATAATTGAAGGTGCTATTTTGGAGGGGAGAGACTCTTTGGGAGAAATATCGTGTAAAATATCTGGTGACGAAAATAATATTTCACATGATTTTCCAAGGGGAATTGAGCCAGGTACACGGCTATCTTTTGCTCAGAATATAAGAGTAGATGAAGAATTTATTCAAGCAGCATATCTGGATAATAGATTGGGAGTTTATGCTGCTTTAAAACTTTGCGAAAATATTTCCGATGGTTGGGTGGTATTTTCCACATATGAGGAACATGGTGGAGGGAGCATGCCTTTTTTACTCAAGTTTATTCAGGAAACTTTTCCCATCAAGCAGGCATTGATATCTGATATTACTTGGATTACAGAGGGTGTACAATTTCACAATGGTGTAGTAATATCCATTCGCGATAAATTTATCCCGCGCAAAAAATTTATTGATAGAATTGTAAGCCTTGCTAAGGATAGTGGTATTCCTTTTCAGCTTGAAGTGGAGGAGTATGGCGGAAGTGATGGTAGGGAAGTGCAATTTTCACCGTATGCAATTGATTGGTGTTTTATTGGAGCAGCCGAAGAAAATGTACATTCTCCAAATGAGAAAGTCTCTTTGGTGGATTTTGAAGCAATGCTCGAAATTTATCCATACCTAATGGAAAGACTTTAAAAAGACTGAAATGAGTATCGTTATAAAGGATAAGGAATTTGAAGTTTATTTGAGTGCTGATGAGATTAGCCAAAGAAATTCAGAACTCGGGCAAGCAATAAGCCGGGGTTTCGCAGGAGAAGAGCTGATAGTTGTCGGCATCTTAACTGGTGCTTTTGTATTTATGGCTGATTTATGCAGGCAAATTGATTTGCCTATTTCTACCTCATTTATAAGAGTGAGTAGCTATGCAGGAACAGAATCAACAGGAAAAGTGCGCTCTGTGTTGGGTTTGGAAGAAAAGATTGAAGGCAAAAATGTCCTGATTGTAGAGGATATAGTAGACACAGGAATCAGCATGGATTATTTATTAAAGTCACTTTCTGACCTCAATCCAACCAAAATTTCCATAGTTACGCTACTTCACAAACCGGAGGCTTTTCAGTTTAATTACGCCTTGGATTATGTGGGTTTTGAAATTCCCAATAAATTTGTGGTTGGTTACGGCCTTGATTACGATGGTTTGGGTAGGAATCTACCTGATATTTACCAACTCAGTACTCCTTAAATAATAGACTTACTAATGTATAACATTGTATTATTTGGTCCTCCGGGTGCAGGCAAAGGCACTCAAAGTGAAAAATTGATTCAGAGATATGGTCTCACTCATTTATCAACTGGAGATCTTTTCAGAAAGCATCTTGGAGAGGGTACAGAACTGGGCCAGCTCGCTAAAAAGTACATGAATGAAGGTAGATTGGTTCCTGATGAAGTGGTTATTGGAATGGTAGAGGATAAAATTAATGAGACCAAAGATGCTAAAGGGTTTATTTTTGACGGCTTCCCACGCACAACAGCGCAGGCAGAGGCACTAGATGAAATGCTGGCAAAACACGATCTTGCAATCAATGGCATGATTGCACTTGATGTGCCAGAAGAAGTGTTGAGGGTAAGAATAAAAGAGCGTGGTAAAACTTCAAACCGAGTAGATGATCAAGATGATGAGAAAATCAATACACGTATTAAAGTGTACTTAGATGAGACTCTTCCAGTAGCGGATTATTATGCTTCACAAGGGAAACTTCAGAAAATCAATGGCGTAGGAGAGATCGATCAGATCTTCTCAGACATCACTTCAGTGATTGATAGCTACTGATTGCCTTAAATTCCCTAATTTTGCAAATCATATTTGGCTAGGCTAGTAAGCTTAGCCTTTTTCTTTATAAAAATGGCTGATTCAAATTTCATAGATTACGTAAAGTTCTGTTCCAGATCAGGCGCAGGCGGACCAGGATCGACACATTTTCGAAGAGAAAAACATGTGCCTAAAGGAGGTCCAGATGGTGGTGACGGTGGTAGAGGTGGGCACATTATCGTAAGAGGTACTACCCAAGTATGGACTTTACTCCATTTAAAATACAAAAAGCATGTAATCGCTGAGGCTGGAAAAAGTGGTGAGGGAGGAAGGAGAACTGGTGCTGACGGCAAGGATATGATCCTGGAAGTGCCACTTGGCACCATTGCCAAAGATGCTGAAACTGGAGAAAAGCGATTTGAAATCACTGAAGATGGTCAAGAGGTAGTGCTTACTAAAGGTGGTAGAGGAGGATTGGGCAATGATCATTTTAAAACTTCAACCAATCAAGCACCTCATTATTCACAGCCTGGCGAAGAAGGAATAGAAGAATGGATTATTCTCGAGCTAAAGCTATTAGCAGATGTTGGCTTGGTCGGATTCCCAAATGCTGGTAAATCCACGCTACTTTCTTCTATCTCTGCAGCGAGGCCAGAGATTGGCGATTATCCATTTACTACCCTCGTTCCAAATTTGGGTGTGGTAGGCTACAGAGGAGATCAGTCTTTTGTGATGGCTGATATTCCGGGTATTATTGAAGGAGCCGCTGAAGGTAAAGGTTTAGGTATACGTTTCCTTCGCCATATCGAGCGTAACTCTATTTTATTATTCATGGTGCCTGCGGATGCTGCTAATATTGGTGATCAATACAGGATTTTACTAGGGGAACTAGAAAAGTACAACCCAGAACTACTCGATAAGCGAAGACTCCTTGCAATATCTAAAGCAGACATGTTGGATGAAGAGCTGGTAAAAGAAATGGAAAAGGAAGTGCCAGAAGGCATTCCCCACGTGTTCATCTCATCTGTCTCCCAATACAATCTTGACAGGCTCAAAGATCTAATCTGGCAGGCTATACACGAGGGGTAAGGTGTCAGTTTGTCAGAGAAAGTGCTGTGGCAACAATATTGTTGCAGGGTCAACGCCAACTATTGTCTATTTCAATTATGACTAATAAAGAACAAGTGGATCAAGAAATGAATCTTAAGGACGAGAATGTCAATGAAGAAACGGTAGAAAATACTTCTCCTGAGGTGGAAATTGAAGAGGAAGTATCTCAAACTGAATCAGAAGAGAATAAATTGGAGTATGAAGTAGCCGATCTAAAAGATAAATACCTTCGTCTCTATTCAGATTTTGAGAATTATAGAAAAAGAACCGCTAAGGAGCGATTGGATTTGATTTCCACAGCTTCTGAGGATGTTATTAGGGATCTTATCCCTATTGTAGATGATTTTGAGCGGGGTTTAAAAGCTAGTGAAAATGAGGCTGAAGGTGCTAAGGTAAGAGAAGGGAATCTCCTAATTTTTCAGAAATTAGGTAAAATACTTGGTTCAAAAGGCTTAAAGCCAATGGATGACTTAGTAGGAAAGCCCTTCGATCCCGAGACTCAGGAAGCAATCACTCAAATTCCTGCACCTAGCGAAGAATTGAAAGGTAAAGTAGTTGATGTAATCGAGAAAGGTTACCTATTAGGAGATAAAGTAGTGCGCTACGCTAAAGTGGTGACAGGAGCATAATATTATGGCGAAAAGAGATTATTACGAAGTACTTGGAGTAACAAAGTCCGCATCTGCCGATGAAATAAAAAAGGCGTATCGGAAACTAGCGATTCAATATCATCCGGATAAAAACCCTGACAATCCAGAAGCTGAAGACAAGTTCAAAGAAGCAGCTGAGGCTTATGAAGTGTTAAGTAACCCGGAGAAAAAGCAACGTTATGATCAATTTGGTCATCAAGGAGTAGGTGGTGCCGGAGGATTTGGCGGAGGCGGAATGAATATGGATGACATCTTTTCACAGTTCGGCGATATTTTCGGCGGCGGTGGCGGTGGAGGCTTCGGTTCATTTTTCGGCGGCGGCGGCGGTGGTCGACGAACAAAGAAAGGAACCAATCTCCGTGTGAAGATGAAACTAACACTTGCTGAAATTGCTAATGGTGTCGAGAAGAAGATTAAAGTGAAGCGCCATCTGATTGCTGATGGTGTGACTTTTAAATCTTGTTCTGCCTGCCAAGGCTCTGGACAAGTGAAGAAAGTAGTCAATACCATGCTGGGACAGATGGTTTCGGCAAGCACCTGTGGTGTTTGTGGAGGAAGTGGTCAGATAGTCGATAAAAAACCTGCGGATGCTGATGCAAGAGGTCTCATTGTAAAAGAAGAAGTTATTTCTATCAATATTCCAGGAGGTGTGGCTGAAGGAATGCAGCTTAGCATGTCTGGAAAAGGTAATGAAATTCCAGGTGGAATTGCTGGTGATCTTCTTATTGTGATTGAGGAGATTGAAGATAAGGTTCTTCAGCGTGATGGAAACAATGTGATTTTTGATCTATATGTTTCATTTGTGGACGCAGCTTTAGGAGCTTCGATCGAAGTACCAACAATAGAAGGAAAAGTTAAAATCAAAATAGAGCAAGGAACCCAAAGTGGTAAAATGCTTCGATTAAAAGGTAAAGGCATTAAGGATATCAATGGGTATTCCAAAGGTGATCAGCTGATCATGGTAAATGTGTGGACTCCTACGCATTTATCTAAAGAGGAAAAGGAAGCGCTGGAAGGGCTTAGGGATTCAGATAATTTCAAACCGGACCCAGGGAACAGCGAAAAATCCTTTTTTGATAAAATGAAAGAGTTCTTTTAATACAAAAAAAGCCGGAAGCAATTCTGGCTTTTTTTATATTTTTAAAAAACCTTTTCAAAGTCGCCTCGTAACCTAACCGTATGCTTAGAAAATTGTGTCTGCTTTTCCTGATGATGATTGGATGGGTAGCTGTGGGTAAGGCGCAACTCGTCAAAGAGTTCAAGGCGACAGAAAGAAACGGTTTTGATATGGTTGCTCTAGAGTTTACTTCTTATAAAAGTACAACTCAACTTAAAAGAACTAAATCTTCCGATCCTGTCTATATTCATGGACATCTTAATCAAACGAATATCCTTCCTGTATTTTCTCAGAAGGTATCAAATAATGTCCTTCAGACATCCTTGATTCACAAGAATGTGGAGTCTGAAAACTTAGGGAAAAGCATTACCTCGAAACTTTTTTCGGGTTCCTCTGATTATTTTGATCATAGCTGGAATGTAGCCCTAAGCACCAATTTCCTGTATCATCTGGATTTCAATTTGGGTATGGGCAAGTCAGACTTAGATTTAGCGAATCTCACCATTAGCCAGTTGAAAGTGAAAAGTGCTAGTGCAGATGTGCTGATACATTATGGTAGCGAGTCACCTAATCAGGTTCAAATGGATACACTGTTGGTGACCCTCAACATGGGATCTGTAGTCGTTTCCAATGCCAACTTCACGAATGCCAAACGAATGATATTCGAAGTGAATTATGGTAAAATTGATTTGAATTTTTCAGATGGGATGCATAATGCTAGCCATGTAATCGCGGCAGTAGGTGCAGGTACGCTTCATTTGCGTTTGCCTTCAGACTCTTTTCCAATCAAAATAAAAATGCGAACAACGGCGATGTGTAAAACTACCTTACCGAAATATCTAAAAACCTTAGAAAAAGGAACTTACATCACGAAAGGATACAAAGCGGATGACCCAAGATTAATGGAATTGATCATTGATGTAGGAGTGGGTTCATTAACTGTAGAATAATCCCTATTTTTTGGAATATGCTGAAAATTAAAAAGCTTAATAAATCCTACGGAGCCAATAAGGCATTGACAGATGTGGATTTGAATGTGTCCGAAGGGGTAGTTTTTGGTCTCCTTGGTCCAAATGGAGCTGGGAAAACCACCCTAATCCGAATAATAAATCAGATTATAGACAGCGATAGCGGGGAAGTCTACATTGGGGGTGAGCTTTTGGCACCTAAGCATATTGGATTGATCGGGTATTTGCCTGAAGAGCGTGGGCTTTATAAGAAAATGAAAGTCTGGGATCAGATGCTTTATTTCGCCAGACTTAAAGGGCTGAGTCCTCAGGAAGCCAAGATTAAAATCAAAAACTGGCTTGAAAAGCTAGAAATGGAAACTTGGAAGGATAAGAAGATTGAAGATCTCTCTAAAGGCATGGCTCAGAAAGTCCAGTTTATTTCTACCATAATTCATAACCCACCACTTTTGATTCTTGACGAACCATTTTCCGGTTTTGATCCAGTGAATGCTGAGATCATCAAAAATGAGATTTTGGAGCTAAAAGCAAAGGGAACTACCGTGATCCTGAGTACGCATAGAATGGAATCTGTGGAGTTACTTTGTGATCAAGTAGCAATGATCAATCGCTCCAAAAAGATTATTGATGGCACCATTAAACAGGTGAAATCAATTTATAGACCTGAAGTTTATTCGATTACATTAGACCAAATCAAAAGGGATTTACCTACCGAATGGATATCCAAAGAAGATGAGGGAAGCTACAGTTTTACGCTCCCACTGAGCGGTAAAACTCCTAATGAACTTCTAAATGAATTGATGCAGTACGGGGAAGTGAATCGATTTCAGGAGCTCATCCCTAGCATGGAAGAAATTTTTATTCACCAGGTAAAGTCAACAGAGAATGGATAAGATCTGGTTAGTCATACAGCGGGAGTATGTCGCTCGTGTTAAAAAGAAATCATTTTTACTTGTCACCTTATTAACACCTTTGATATTCCCTGCGATCATGGGGATTTTCGTTTGGATTGCTTTGGAAGAAGACGACAACCAAGCGCTAAGGATTATAGAAGTGGTAGATGATAATAAGCTATTCTTTCTTGAGAGTTCGGAGCAATATGCTTTTTCATTTTCGGATATAAATTCCGATGAAGCCAAGAAATTAGTACAGGATGGAGATCGTTACGGTTTTCTTCATATCCCTAAGTTTGATATAAAGGATCCCCAAGGGATTTCATTTTATGGGGAAGAAAATCCAAGCATGAGTTTGGTTAGCTACTTGGAGAATAATCTGCGAAAAAAAATCGAAGAACAACGTCTTTTTGAAAGCGGAATTGATCCGAAAATCATCAATGAAGTTCGGACAAAAGTAGCGATCAAATCTATAACCCTAGATGAAGAAGGAACAGAAACTGTTAGCAACGCGACAGTGAATTATGCGATTGGCTTTGTAGCTGGGATATTGATTTACATGTTCATTTTCATCTATGGCAATCAGATCATGCAGGGCGTGATTGAGGAAAAATCCAGCCGAATCGTAGAGATATTGGTTTCTTCACTCAAACCATTTCAGCTGATGCTGGGTAAAATAATTGGTATTGCTGGAGTCGGACTTACTCAACTTTTGATTTGGATAGTGCTAGTCGGAACCTTGACTACACTAGTGACAGGTTTTCTGGGAATGCAAATGCCGCAGCAGCAAGCCATGGAAATGGCTAATCCAGAATTGGCCCAGAGTATGGCGCAGAATTCTGAAATGGGAGATATACTTCTTGTTCTTGCAGGTATCAATTACGTGCAAATAACTTTAAGTTTTGTGTTTTATTTCTTGGGAGGATATCTGCTGTATGGAGCTTTGTTTGCCGCAATTGGATCGGCAGTAGATGCGCCTTCAGATGCCCAGCAATTTATGTTACCTGTGACTATTCCATTGATTGTTGCATACATGGGCTTATTTGTGTTTGTCCTGAACGACCCAACTAGTACGACTTCATTTTGGCTCTCAGTCGTTCCGCTCACGTCTCCGATCGCGATGATGGGTCGAGTGAGTTATGGTGTTCCTTTCTGGGAGCTAGCTTTATCAATGGGATTACTGATTGTTGGTTTTCTGTTCACTACTTGGGTAGCTGGCAAAATCTATAGAATCGGAATCCTCATGCATGGAACAAAGCCAAGCTATAAGACACTTTGGAAGTGGATTAAGACAAATAATTGATATTTACTGCACTACGGTTGAGTACCATGATTAGATTCCAACAGAAAATCCAGACATAACCGTCTGGATTTTCTGTTGGAAATCAATGAAAGTATTTCTCTCAAATATTTTCTTTATTTGACTGCTGATCTTCAAATTTCCTATCTTTTGATTGAGTTGAAGAGTATTACCTACTTAAGAAATATCACAATCCTACTCCAGAAGCAGTGCCTTTCCGTCTAATAAATTCTGTATCCCGATGATACTATCTTTTTGAATAGGTAGTTAGTAACGATAGTAATTCAAGTTTGATTAATGAAAAAACGATTTCAGGACCTTACCTCTCTAGATTTTTACACGAATAGGAAGCAAGTCAAGTGGCTTGTGGTTGCCTCTTCTTTGATTATTGGAGCCGGGTCGATTTGGTATACCAATAGTCTTGTGGAGGAGTTGCGGGAGCGAGAAAGAAGGCAGATAGAATTGCTTTCCAGTGCCCTGGAATATGCGGCTACAACGATGGAGAATCTCACGTTCATCAACCAAGAGATCATCCAACAGAATTATTCCATTCCGATTATTATGGTGGATGACTCCGAAAACCCCATAGAATTCAGAAACATTCCATTTAAAAAAAATGCCACTGCGGAAGATTCAGTTAAAACTCTCGAGAGAGAACTGGCTGAAATGCGTGGAGAATACGAGCCAATTCTTCTACCAGAGGCAGATATTCAGGTTTTTTACAGGAATTCTGAGCTGCTGATTAATCTAAAATACTACCCCTACGTGCAGCTTGGGATTATTCTGATTTTTGGTGCTTTTGCCTATGCACTCTTCAATCAAAGTAAAATCGCAGAGCAAAACCGTGTGTGGGCTGGATTGACCAAAGAAACAGCTCATCAACTCGGGACGCCGATAGCCTCCTTGATGGCTTGGATAGATTATCTCAGGAATTCTCCTGTGTGGGAGGAAAATAAGGAAATTATCACTGAAATGGATAAAGACGTGGTGAAGCTGAGGATGGTGACAGAGCGATTTAGTAGTATAGGATCTAAGCCTGTCATCCAATCCGGGAATGTTTATGAGACCATCGAGGAAACGATGAATTACTTGCGTCCGAGGATTTCCACCAAGGTTGATTTGAATATTCATGCAGATTCCAAGGATTTGGATGCGATGATGAATAAGCCACTTTTTGAATGGGTGATCGAGAACATCTGTAAGAATGCCGTAGATGCGATGAAAGGAAAAGGTCAAATCGATATAGAAATTCTTCAAGACAGTGACAAGTTTGTGATCATCGATATCACTGATACTGGCAAAGGTATGGAGAAGAAAATGTATAGACGGGTGTTTAATCCTGGTTTTTCTACCCGTCAGCGGGGCTGGGGACTTGGATTGACATTAGCAAAAAGAATTGTGGAAGGCTATCACGGAGGGAAGATTTTCGTCAAACATTCTGAAGTAGGGAAAGGAACTACTTTTAGAATTTTGCTCCATGGAAGTCATGAGGGAGCATCGCAGTTTATAACTGAAGGAATTCTTGAGTATTGACTGGGGATTTACGATTTTTTGAATTACGATTTACGAGGGCAATTTGGAAATCAAGCGTTACTACTCGCAGTAAACCCTTGTGCATTTTGAATGATGAAGTCTCCGCTTACCACTGCGACGCGGTACGCGGAAGCAGTCTGGTTGTGATAATGAGATTGGTTGGTGCCTCGCGAGGATGTAACTCCCTAATCAAAATAAACTTTTTAATGATGAATGTCGAATGAAGAATAGCGAATAATGAAGTTTGAGGTAAGGATGAGTTCGCGACAAGATTAATATACTTTTCTTATAGACCACTGAAATGAAGAATGAGGTAAACACTTTCGCGAACCGCGTAAATCGTACTTCGTAAATCAAACATCAAAACCCAACTTTTAACTTTACCACCTTACCACCCATTTTTTTCCTACCTTTGCAGCCTTAATTTGATGTCTCCCATGAGTTTGAAAGAAGAAATCCAGAAGCGTAGAACCTTTGCTATTATTGCTCACCCCGATGCAGGAAAGACCACTTTGACTGAGAAGTTGTTGCTTTTTGGTGGAGCGATCCAGACGGCGGGTGCGGTGAAATCGAATAAAATCGATACCGGAACCAAGTCGGATTGGATGGCCATAGAGAAGCAAAGAGGTATATCCGTGGCGACTTCTGTCATGGGATTTGAATACAAAGACATCAAAATCAACTTGCTTGATACGCCTGGTCACCAGGATTTTGCAGAAGATACTTACCGTACGTTGACTGCTGTCGATTCGGTCATTATGGTGATTGACTGCGTGAAAGGCGTGGAGATTCAGACGGAGAAACTCATGGAAGTCTGCCGGATGAGAAATACTCCTGTGATCTGCTTTATCAACAAACTCGATAGAGAAGGCCGTGATCCTTACGAACTGATAGAAGAAGTGGAGCAAAAGCTGAACATTCAGTGCCGTCCGCTTTCTTGGCCTATCGGAATGGGAAAAACATTCAAAGGCGTTTATAACCTGTTTGACCACAAGCTCAATCTTTTTACCCCATCTCAAAGGAAACTCAGCGATGTGCGCCAGTCTTTCGAGGATGTGAATGATCCTGAACTGGAAGGATTGATTGGGAAAAGCTACGCAGACCAACTTCGGGAAGATGTGGAATTGATCGAGGGAGTTTATCCGGATTTCGATCCTACTGAGTATTTGGAAGGAAAAGTGGCACCAGTATTCTTTGGCTCTGCAGTGAATAACTTCGGTATTAATGAGATGCTGGATACCTTTATCAAAATAGCTCCTGCACCAAAAAGCCGTAGAACGGAGGATCGTGAAGTGAAACCTGACGAGAAGAAATTTTCAGGTTTTGTGTTTAAGATTCACGCCAATATGGATCCAAATCACCGAAACAGAATCGCTTTCTTGAGAATCTGCTCTGGTACTTTTGAGCGGAATAAGCCTTACAATCACGTGCGTGGACCGAAGCCGCTTCGTTTTTCCAACGTGACACAATTCATGGCGCAGGATAAGGAGATGATTGATGAGGCATTCCCAGGAGATATCGTGGGATTGTATGATACGGGAAACCTGAAAATCGGCGATACGCTGACTGATGGCGAAGACATGCAGTTTGTGGGGATTCCAAGTTTCTCTCCGGAGATTTTCCGGGAAGTGGTGAATAAGGATGCGATGAAAACCAAGCAACTGGAGAAAGGCTTGAAGCAACTCATGGAAGAAGGAGTCGCTCAGTTATTTACCTTCGATATGGGTTCGAGAAAAGTAGTGGGTACAGTCGGGCAACTTCAGTTTGAAGTAATCCAGTTCCGATTGAAAAACGAATACAACGCTACGGTGGAGTTTCACCCAATGAACCTATACAAAGCCTGCTGGATCACCAGCAAGGATAAGAAGCAGTTGGAAGAATTTGTCCGCTCCAAAAACCGTCATATCGCTCATGACAAAGACGGTAAACTTGTCTTTATGGCCGAGTCAAAGGCCTGGCTTCAGATGGTGATGGATAATTATCCTGAAATAGAGTTCCACTTTACATCGGATATTTGATTTTGGCAACCTTCTAGGTTTTGGAAACCTGGAAGGTTTGCTTTTTTATGGCTCTATGGTAAAACTGAAAAAATTCGGAATCTAATTCCGAATTATTCCACATTATACATATTGTACTTTTCAAAGCATCATCAGCACGAGCAACACAACGTTGATAAGTATTCTAAAAGCAAAAGCCACAATGTTTTTTCGCGGATTTTCTATTTTTTCTCTGTGCTTGACAGTCTGGAAAAGGAAATAGCCTGAACCAACAATCGTCAAGGAAACGACAATAATCAATGGAAGAGTCAAGAATTCCAGCGACTTCATTCTACTCACAAAGACGTTTAGTACAAAGGATATCAACGTCACCACAGATCCAATGGACTGGGCTTTTTGGATTTGAGATAAAATATTGACATTCGTGTTTTTCACTTTGAAATGTTTGAGATAATTGTTCGGTGTTAGTGTATTAGGATGCAATTAAATAATGAGGAGTAGGTTTTAACGGCCTAATATTATCTCTTTAGTAAAAAAATGATTAGAGCTATTGATGCTCCAATCAATAGTATAATACCTTGTGTTCTTGCTGATTTTGTCGATTCTGATTCTTTCATTTCTATCGTATTTCTTTACAATTCCAATCAATCTTCCAAAAACACCTCCTCAAATACAAACTTCTGCCCATTAAACAAGCCCTTATCACTCAACTTCAAATCGGGAATTACCAATAACGCCATAAAACTCAAAGTCATAAATGGGGAATTCAGCGTAGCTCCCATATTCTTGGCAAGTCTATCAATCTTCGTGTAGGCAAAAGCAACTTCATAGCCATCAGAAGGAGACATAATCCCTCCGACAGGAAGTGGAAGAATTTCTTTCTGATTTCCATTTACAGCAGAAACTCCGCCTTTCGCCTCTATTAAAAGATTCACAGCCTTGCAGATGGATTCATCATCGATCCCTACTGCTATGATATTATGTGAGTCGTGGCCAACGGAGGAAGCGATTGCTCCGGTTTTCAATCCAAAATTTTTAATAAAAGCCACAGCTGGTGGAGCATTTTCGTAGCGATTGACTACGGTGATTTTTAATATGTCTTCCGCTGGATTCGATTCTGCAAATCCGTCTTTGATTAGAATCTCTCCAGAGATTTCCGGCGTGATCAATTGTCCATCCAATGCTTCAATCACTCTGACTTTGGAACCGTTTGCTTTGAGTTGAAAATCTTCTGGCTTTTTGAGTGAAGTATTGAAATTGTTGATGATGTCATTTTTGATGGGCTGAATCAACGTCTTTCCATTTTCCGCAACTTTTTCTCCATTTATATAAGTGCTGATGACTTTGAAATCCTTCAAGTCTTTTACCATAATAAAATCTGCGGGATCACCTTCTTTGAGTTGCCCCACATTCATAGAATAATGAGTAATAGGATTCAGGCAGGCAGCCTGAAGCACGTTATAAAGATCTTTTCCTTTTGCGACAGCTCTGGCGGCTAGCTCATTGATATGAGAAACTGCCAAATTATCCGGATGCTTATCATCAGAGCAAAACATAATCATTTCAGGATATTCATCGATCAGATCGATCAGAGCCTCAAAGTTTTTAGCTGCTGATCCTTCACGGATAGCGATTTTCATCCCCAGTTTGATTTTGCCCAATGCCTCTTCATAGGTAAAACACTCATGATCGGTGCTTGGGCCTGCACTGACATATTTCTCTGCAAGTTCACCTTTTAATCCGGGAGCATGACCGTCTATAGGTTTACCGTATTTCTTCGAGATTCGGATTTTCTCCATCACCAGCTCATCCCGATTCACCGTGCCAGGCCAATTCATCATTTCTGCCAAGTAATGAATTTCGGGCCTAGACATCAGGTTTTCAATGTCTGCTGCATTTATTTCTCCGCCTGCAGTCTCGAAAGGAGTGGCAGGGACGCAGGAAGGAGCACCAAAGTAGAATTTGAAAGGAACCTGCTTACCATTTTCGATCATATATTCCACGCCTTGCATTCCACAGACATTGGCGATCTCGTGCGGATCGGAAATGGTTGCAACAGTTCCATGAACTACGGCTAGCCTTGCAAATTCGGCAGGAACCAACATGGAACTCTCCACATGTACATGCGCATCGATAAAGCCAGGCATCAAAAAAGGCAAGGAAGGATCTTCTTCGATTTTTTCAAGCTTTGCTATTATACCATTTTGGGTACTAAGTGAAACAGCATAAATCTCACGGTTTGGAATATCGACGAATTGTCCTTGAATCTGCATAAAAATTAGGGGGAAATTAGATGGAGAGAATCTGCATAAGCGATTCGATTCCAAGGTTTGGGGATTGGTTTGGATTAAAACTACTATATTTGCACAGGAATAAAAAAAGCCAATTACAAGGATTTTTGAATGAATAAAATCGTCATCGCCATCGATGGATATTCGGGATGTGGAAAGAGCTCCACGGCCAAAGCAGTAGCAAAGGATTTGGGATATACTTACATCGATTCCGGAGCTATGTATAGAGCGGCAACACTACACTTTTTGAATCATTTTCTCTCCCCAACCAATCCGCACGATGTCGAAAAGGGTTTGAAGTCATTAGAGATTTCTTTTCACCTCAATCCTGAAACGGCCAAACAAGAGACCTATTTGAATGGTTTGAATGTGGAGGATGAGATCCGTACTATGCGCATTTCTAATAAAGTTTCTGAAATCGCAACGGTTGCTGCCATCAGAAAAGAACTGGTCGCCCAGCAGCAACGATTGGGTAAGAAAAAAGGGGTGGTCATGGATGGTCGGGATATCGGGTCTGTGGTTTTTCCTGATGCGGATTTGAAAGTATTCATGACTGCGGATTTGGATACTCGGGCAGTTAGACGTCAGGAAGAATTGTTAGAAAAAGGTGAGTTGGTTGAGTTGGAAGCGATTAAAACTAATCTAGCTGAAAGAGATCGGGTAGATTCCTCCCGATCAGAGAGTCCACTAAAGAAAATGCCAGATGCAGTGGAGGTAGATACAAGTAATAGTACCTTTGCGGCGCAAGTGGGGAAGATTGTCCACCTAGCGAGACAAATCATTGATAAAAAAGAGAGCTATGCAAGTAAGCATTGATAAAAACTCTGGGTATTGCTTCGGTGTCGAATTTGCCATCAAAATGGCAGAGGATGAAATGGAGCAAAGTGATCAGCTATATTGCTTGGGTGATATAGTTCATAATGATATGGAGGTTACTCGTCTAAGTGCAAAGGGTTTGGTCGTGATAGATCGTGAGCAATTGTCAGAGCTCCACGATTGCAAGGTGTTGATCCGAGCTCATGGTGAACCACCTGAGACGTACAGAACTGCCATTGAAAATAATATTGAGTTGATTGATGCTTCTTGCCCAGTAGTACTGAAGCTTCAGCATCGTGTGAAAAGCGCTTTCGATAAAATGGAGCGTGAGGAAGGTCAGATTGTCATCTATGGCAAAAAAGGCCACGCGGAAGTAATTGGTTTGACAGGTCAGACACTGGAAAAAGCCATCGTGGTGATGGAAGATGCTGACTTGGATAAAATAGACTTTACCAGGCCTGTGACCCTTTTCAGCCAAACCACCAAAAGCACGAAAGGATTTTACGAGATTTCTCAAAAAATAGAAGAGCGTATACAAGCCGCAAAACAAGAAATAACTAGAGAATCCTACAATACAAATGATTCTATCTGCCGTCAGGTCTCCAATAGAGAACCTCAATTGCAGCGGTTTTCTCAGGAAAATGATGTGATCTTATTTGTGTCGGGAAAGAAAAGCTCCAATGGCAAGGCTCTTCATCAAGTTTGTCTAGCACAAAACGAAAGAAGCTATTTCATTGAAAATGAGAAAGAGATTGATCCAGACTGGTTTCAAAAAGATGAGAAAGTTGGGATTTGCGGAGCTACCTCTACTCCCATGTGGCTGATGGAACAGGTTAAATCTTACGTGGAATCGCTCGAAGAAGGGGTGCTTTCAGTATAAAAGAGAGATATTTAAAAACTTAGGAAGCCATTCTTCCAAAAGTTCAAACATTAAAGTTCATATACCCTCAAATTAAAAAGGTTATTTATTAGATTTGGGGCGTTTTTCAAAAGCTCATAGTTCAAAAACAGATATGTCTAAAATAGTGAAGCTTAAGAAAGGTTTTGACATCAACTTGGTGGGAAAGGCTAAGCAAGAGCTTGCTGATTTCGCCCCGGCTCAAACCTTCGCAATTAAGCCGACAGACTTTATCGGGCTCCAGCGCCCTAAAGTTCTTGTCAATGAAGGAGATACCGTAAAGGCAGGTACTCCAATCCTGATCGACAAAGCATTGGATCAAGTAATGTATGCGGCTCCTGTTTCCGGCAAAATCGTCGAAGTGAAGCGTGGAGATCGTAGGAAATTGCTTGAAATCAGTATTTTGGCGGATGCTACCATCGACCACGAGCAACTAGGTGCTGTGAATATCGCTTCTCTGGATAGGGATGCTTTAGCAGCAAAACTGGCAGCGAGTGGTGTTTGGCCAAACATCATACAACGTCCTTACGGAATAGTAGCTAACCCTACAGATACTCCTAAGAGTATTTTTATTTCTGCTTTTGATACACATCCTCTTGCTCCGGACTATGCTTTCGCATTGCAAGGCCAAGAGAAATATCTTCAGGCAGGAATCGAAGCTCTTGCAAAACTTACAAGTGGTAAAGTTCACTTGAATGTGGATGGCTCAAAGCCTACTCCATCTGTTTTTGCAGACTTGAAAGGAGCTCAGGTAAATAAGTTTTCGGGTCCTCACCCTGCAGGAAACGTAGGCGTACAGATCCATCACTTAGATCCTATGAACAAAGGTGAAATCGCTTGGACTGTCTCTCCATATGGACTTGCTCAGATCGGTAAATTAATTTTGGAAGGTGTGTACGATGCTTCTAAAATCATCGCAGTAACTGGCTCTGAATTGACCAAAGCAGCTTATGTAAAGACTTACATGGGCGCTTCAGTTTCCACTTTCGTAAAAGGCAATCTTAATTCTGGTCATGTAAGAGTGATATCTGGAAATGTGCTTACTGGTGAGAAAATTTCTCTGGAAGGTTTCTTAGGCTTTTACCACAACCAGATCACAGTTATCCCTGAGGGTGATTACTATGAATTCATGGGATGGGCAAAGCCTACCACTAGATTGAGCTACCACAGGGCATTAGGATTATTGTCTTTCCTTACTCCAAACAAAGAATTCGTCATGGACTCTAATGGTAGAGGAGAAGAAAGAGCATTTGTTCAGACTGGTGTTTTTGAATCTGTTACTCCAATGGATATACTTCCAGTTTATCTATTGAAAGCTATCATGGCTGAAGATTTTGACGAAATCGAAGAATTGGGGATCTATGAGATCGTGGAAGAAGATTTAGCTCTTTGCGAGTTTGTGGATGTGTCAAAGCATCCTGTGCAGGAGTTAGTTAGAAAAGGAATTGAATTAATCCAATACAGTTAATCCATATGAAGTTTCTAAGAGATTTATTGGACAAGCAGAAGCCACTTTTCGAAAAAGGTGGCAAGCTTGAAAGTCTATATTACGCGTTTGAGGCAGGGGAGACATTCATGTTCAGCCCTAAGCATACTACCGGCATCAAAGGTGCTCAAGTAAAAGATGCTATCGATTTGAAGCGAATGATGATCACAGTGGTAATCGCTATGATTCCATGTTTGCTTTTTGGTATGTACAATACAGGTCATCAGCATTTATTGGCAACTGGCGGAACTGCTGGCCTTTGGGAAAATTTTGGTGAGAAATTAGGTACAGGCGCATTCTTAGTCTTACCAATCGTCTTAGTTGCTTATGCAGCAGGTGGTATGGTTGAAGCTATTTTTGCAATTGTACGTAAGCACCCAATCAACGAAGGCTTCTTGGTAACAGGGATGCTTATCCCTTTGGTGGTGCCAGCAACTACACCATTATGGCAAGTGGCATTGGCAACTGTTTTCGCTGTAGTGATTGCTAAAGAAGTATTTGGTGGTACTGGTATGAACGTCTTGAACGTGGCCATGACAGCAAGAGCATTTTTGTATTTCGCATACCCAGCACAGATTTCTGGTGATCAGGTTTGGACTTACTTAGGTGATAAAATGCCAGTTGATGGCTTCTCTGGAGCTACTGCTCTATCAGTAGTTTACAATGCTGGCGTGGACGGTACACAGTCAGCTGTCGAAGCTTTAGCAAGCCACAACACAGCACTGGGATCTGGATTGTATGAATTCACAAACTTGTTCATAGGATGGATACCAGGATCAATTGGTGAGACATCTACTTTGATGGCGTTGGTTGGCGCATTAATCCTAATCGGTACTGGAGTAGCAAGCTGGAAGATTATCTTCTCAGGTTTTGCTGGAGCATACATTATGGGTTTTGTGATGAATCTTTTCTCAGTAAATGAATATATGTCATTGCCTCCTCAGTACCACTGGGTGATGGGTGGCTTGGCATTCGGTATTGTCTTTATGGCAACTGATCCTGTATCTGCAGCGCAGACAGAGGTCGGAAAATGGATTTACGGTCTTTTGATAGGTATGCTTACTGTGATCATTCGAGTGACTAACCCAGCTTACCCTGAGGGAATTATGCTAGCGGTTCTATTCATGAACGTGTTCGCTCCGCTGATCGATTATTATGTAGTTAAGGCAAATAAAACAAGGAGGTTACAACGTGCAACAGTCTAATACTTATATTATTACGTTCTCCGTCATCTTGACGGTAGTTCTGGGATTACTTCTTTCAGGTACTTCTCAAGTTTTGGGTCCTTTGCAAAAAGAAGCAATTGCGTTGGACAACAAAAAACAAATCTTGGGTGCAGTTATATCTGGCGAGGAGATTGCAGCCATGACTCCTCAACAGGTTAATGAATATTACAGTAACAGAATTGCTTCCGTTGTAGTGGATATTACAGGTAAGGAAGTTACTGAGCGCGATGGTGTCGCAGTCACTGCTGAGACCGTTGATATTGCCAAGAACTATAAGAAGCCAGCTGAGGAAAGATTATACCCAGTATATATTTTCCATGCTGAGGGAAGTCCTGAATCCGCTGAAAATTACATTTTGCCTCTTTACGGAGCAGGTCTTTGGGACGCTATCTGGGGATATGTTGCTTTGGAGACAGATATGAACACAGTAGGAGGAATTACCTTAGCCCATGCGGGAGAAACTCCAGGTCTTGGAGCTAGAATCACGGAGCCAGGTGTACAAGAGAGATATGAGGGCAAGACTATATACAATGAGTCAGGAGAGTTAGTGGCAGTAGAGATGCAAAAAGGAGAAGGCAAAGATTACTCTGGCGATCCTCACCAAGTAGACGGTATGTCTGGGGCTACTATTACTGCAAAAGGAGTTAATAATATGCTTAAGAATTATCTTGGCTACTATGAAGCTTACATTGAAAATAAGAAGTCTTCTTCGTCTGTAGCTACACTTTAATCGAACTATTCAACTCAATAATTATTAAATATGAGTGCTGAAACTATAGAAAAAAAGCCTGCAGAGGCATTACTCTCCAAGCGTAGGAAAAAACTGGTAAGCGATCCTCTGATCGATGACAACCCGGTGACTATCCAGGTACTTGGTATTTGTTCTGCTCTTGCAGTTACCACGCAAATGAAACCTACTTTGGTAATGGCTATTGCGGTTATCTTCGTAATTGTGATGTCCAATTTTTTAATTTCTCTTATGAGAAATACTATTCCTAGCCGAGTTAGGATTATCGTACAGCTTGCAGTAGTAGCTACCTTGGTAACTTTAGTGAATGAGGTATTGAAAGCTTTTGCATATGATATGTACAAAGAACTATCCGTATTCGTTGGTTTGATCATTACCAATTGTATAGTAATGGGTCGTTTAGAAGCTTTCGCTTTGGGTAATAAGCCTTACGATTCCATTCTTGATGGATTTGGGTCTGCTCTAGGATATTCTTGGATTATACTAACGGTGGCCTTCTTCAGAGAATTGTTAGGATCAGGTGCAGTATTTGGTATCCCTATTTACGACTATGTCTCTAGCTTATTTGGTCCTGATTTCCAATTGGCAACGAACGGCCTTATGGTGTCACCTGTAGGGGCATTTATGGTCTTGGGATTATTGATTTGGGTACAGCGTACCAAAACTGGATATGTTGAACACTAAAACCAACTGAAGAAATGGATTTATTTAATTTAGGTATTCGGTCGATTTTTATCGACAATATGATTTTCGCTTACTTCCTTGGGATGTGTTCTTTTTTGGCAGTTTCCAAAAAAGTAACTACAGCTATCGGTCTTGGCGCAGCAGTAATATTTGTATTAACTGTGACTGTTCCGGTGAACTGGTTATTGAATGAGTATGTACTTAAAGAAGGTGCTTTATCCTGGGTGAATGCAGGCTTAGCAGACATAGATCTCTCATTCCTAAGATTCATCATGTTTATTGCGATTATCGCAGCGATGGTGCAGTTGGTGGAAATGGTGGTTGAGAAATTTGCTCCTGCACTTTACGGTGCTTTGGGTATATTCCTTCCTTTGATCGCTGTAAACTGTGCGATCCTAGGTGGTTCCCTATTCATGGCTCAAAGAGATTACACACTTGCTGAATCTACAGTTTATGGCTTCGGATCTGGAACTGGATTCTGTCTTGCCATTGTAGCTTTGGCTGCTATTCGTGAGAAATTAAAATATTCTCATGTTCCAAATGGCTTGAAAGGACTGGGTATTACTATGCTTTTGACAGGCTTGATGGGAATCGCATTCATGTCCTTTATGGGGATTGATTTGTAATCAGCCTTTAACAACAATATTCGAAAGCTCCGGGATGAAATCTCGGGGCTTTTGTTTTTAGTGGTGTTTGATTTTGTCTAATAGCTCGTAACTTTTACCTTTAATATACTATTCAATAACCCTGACTCTTATGAAAACCCTATTAACATTCTGCTGCTTTATAGCACTTACATTTTCGGCTGCCGCACAAAGCGGAGAGTGGATCGAACTATTCAATGGTGAAAATCTAGACGGCTGGAAGATTTCTGAAAACTCACAATCTTTTCAAGTGGAAGATGGCGTGATTAAAGTAGCTGGACCACGAGGACACGCGTTTTACAATGGAGATGTAGCAAATCATGATTTCAATAACTTTGAAGTAATTGCTGAAGTGAAAACCATGCCTGGAGCCAATTCAGGCATTTTTATCCATACCCAATACCAAGAAGACGGCTGGCCAAATGTTGGCTATGAGATTCAAGTCAATCAAAGTCATGGTGACTGGAGAAAGACGGGCAGTGTGTATTCTTTCCAAGACGTAAGAGATGTCTATGTGGAAGATGGAGAATGGTACACTGAGCATATCATCGTGCAAGGTGATATTGTGACAGTAAAGATCAATGGCGAAACAGTCAATGTATATGATCAGTCTAAGGATGAAAACCGTAAAGATGGTCTAGGTACAAAGAAAGTTGACCACGGAACAATCGCTCTTCAGGCTCATGATCCTAAGTCTGTGATCTACTATAAAAGTGTGAAGGTGAAACTCCTTCCAGACTGATCTAAAGAAATTTAAACGGAAAGTATCTTACAGTATAAATCCTGATTATTATTGACTAATAATCAGGATTTTCATTTTACAGTCATGACATTTACATACAAGCGTATTCTCTCTTATTTCCTTCGGGGAATGTTATTTGTGACTCCCTTAGCAGTCACCTTTTACATCATTTATCAGACAATCCTTTTTCTGGATAACTTGATCCCGGTACCATTACCTGGGATCGGTATTTTGATGGTTTTGGCGTTGATTACTTTTGTAGGATATCTGGCCAGCCTTTTCTTTGCCAAACCTATTTTTGATTGGTTTGAGCGGGGACTGATCAAGATTCCACTGGTGAATTTGATTTATACCAGCATCAAGGATCTGATGGGTGCTTTTGTTGGGGACAAAAAGAAGTTTTCCTCACCTGTCAAAGTGCAGCTGAGTGATACGTTTATCCGCTTGGGATTCATCACGCAGGATAATATGGGGATAGTGGGAGAGCCTGATATGGTTGCTGTTTATTTCCCTCATAGCTACAATGTTTCTGGGAATGTATTCTTGGTGCCAAAAGATAAAGTAACTCCGCTATTAGGAGTGAAGAGCTCTGATGTGATGAAGTTTATGGTGAGTGGAGGGGTTTCGCCATTGGTTTAATTCAAAAATTACCATTGAATGAAATTTGAACAAAATTGTATCAGCCAATTCTACTGCTTTACCTCTACTGTTTTTTCAGCCTTTTCTATGAACCTCCCAATTTCCCAAATCACCTGATTATGTTGCTTCATTGCCTCTTCAAACCAATCCCGGTTTTCAGGATCTACCGCAAGCATTAATCCTCCGCTAGTTTGAGGATCACAGAGCTTAACCAAGTCCATTCCCACCACTCCCTTGGTTTTGGCGCTGTAGGCATTCCAGTTACGGTAAGTATTGTCTGGGAAAATAAACTGATTAATGTATTCTTGAACTCCTTCTATCATCGGCAACCTATAGAGATCGATTTCTGCTGAAAGTCCAGAACCCTCACACATTTCTATTAAATGCCCCAACAATCCGAAGCCAGTGACATCTGTCATCGCATGAACTTCCTCATGGTTTCCGATGATCTCGCCAATAGAATTCAATCGACATGCGGTATCAAGTAGGTTCATGTAATCTTTGTCAGAGATCTTCTGACGCTTCAGCGCAGTCGCCAAAACGCCAACTCCAAGAGGTTTGGTGAGATAAATAATATCTCTTGTTTTGGCACCCTGATTCTTTTTGATTTTATGTGGATGAACAACTCCGTTCACTGAAAGTCCAAAAATCGGATCTTTGGCAGCAATAGAATGTCCGCCAGCTAATTCAATTCCTGCTGCTTTGCAAATAGATTTTGCTCCTTCCATTACCTTGGCGGCAAGTTCAGGAGCTAGTTTTTCCACAGGCCAGCTCAGGATAGCATTTGCAAAAATTGGTTTACCGCCCATCGCGTATACATCCGAGAGTGCATTGGCGGCAGCGATTCTTCCAAAATCAAATGGATCGTCCACGATCGGAGTGAAAAAATCGACTGTATTTATAACAGCTAAATCTTCTGAAACTTGATATACTGCAGCGTCATCCTTTCCTGAATTCCCAACCAAAAGTTTTGGGTCTGATTGAGTTAATGAGCCACTTGAACTTAGTATTTGGTCTAATATTGCCGGTGCAATTTTGCATCCGCAGCCAGAGCCTTCACTCCATTCAGTCAGTCGAGTCGGTGTGTTTTCCATGGAATTGAGATTTTGCTTCAAGTAGTTTTTTTGTTGATGTTTCTTCGTCGATTCCAGAAAGGTCTAACTGGATTGTTTTTCCTGATTCATGCTTATCCAAGTCGAAGTTGTACGCTTTGTCGTAGTAGACGAGCATGTTCGAGATCCAGGCTTCGTGATTTCCTTCCACTATTGCTTGTATCGCTTCTGAGGTTCGTAAACCTCCTAATCGCTTTTTAATGCGTAAAACGGCGAGAATTAATTCATCTGAAGGTAAGCCTGCGTATTCCTCAACAATCAAATTGATTCGCTCTTGTTCAGTTCTGTAAATATCGATCAGAGGAGAAGCTAGCATTTGGTGATAAAAATTGTCTGGGAGAATCAACCGTCCGATCTTCCTACTTTCATTTTCTACCCAGCTAGATTTCTTTGGATCTAGCTTATGTAAGGTTTCAGCAAATTCATTTTCAAATTGCTCCACGGAAGGTTGAGCGGGCTGTCCAATAGCGCCAAAGGAAGATCCTTTATGATTGGCTAAGCCTTCCAAATCTATGATTTGCTCTCCAGTTTCTTGAAGTTTTTTCAGTAATCTGGTTTTCCCGGTCCCTGTTTTTCCTCCTAGCACGATCAGATTCCAGTCTTTTCTGACTAAATCAAAACTGTAAGTTCTGTAAGTTTTGTAGCCACCTTTGAGGCGAAAAATATCAAAACCTACCATGGTCAATAGCCAAGCAAGAATATGACTTCGCATCCCTCCACGCCAGCAATAGATTATTACTTTTTTCTCAGGAAAGTGCTTGACAGTGTCCTTTATGATTAAATGGAATCTAGGCCCAACTAATTCGAACCCTTTGATGGTCGCTTCTTCTGGGCCTCTTTCTTTATAAAGTGTGCCGACTTGAATTCGCTCAGTATTATTCAGAATTGGGATGTTAATGGAGCCAGGGATATGGCTTTGATCAAATTCTTTTTCGCTGCGGGCATCGATCACAGGAAATTGATCTCTCAAACTCCAAAATTCATCTAAAGTAATTAACTGCTCGGCCATAAAGTTTGAAGATAAAAAAAGCCGCAAGGAATTCCTTGCGGCTCTGAATGTAATATAGTCAACTACTTAAAGTTGAGCATCAAGTTTTTGAGATAATACAGATTTTGGAACAGCTCCAACTTGCTTATCTACTATTTCTCCACCTTTGAAGAAGAGCAGAGTTGGAATAGATCTGATTCCGAATGCTTGCGCTACACCTGGATTTGCATCCACGTCTACTTTACCTACGACAGCTTTGCCATCATAATCTCCGGCTAGCTCTTCCACTACTGGACCGATCATTTTACAAGGTCCGCACCATTCAGCCCAAAAATCCACTAGGATTGGCTGTTCAGATTTGATTATTTCTTCAAAGTTTGCGTCAGTAATTTCTATTGCTTTTGACATTGTATGTTTGGTTTAAAATTTCTCGGATTTCAAATATATGACCAAAAGCCAATAGCGTATTAATAAGTTCCGAGGGATTTGATTTTTTTGTCAATGATTGATTGACAAAAACGATGATGGTAAAGGTTTTAATTTCTTTCCTATAGCTAATTTGGAGTAGTTGTGAATTGAATTCACTGAGCTAAATTTTAATGTGGACACCGAACATCGGTCATCAAACATCGGACTTACTTTTAAACCACCTTATACATCACCTCCGGAATTTGCTTCAGTTCCGTAATCATTTCCGCACTTGGATCGATGGAGAATCTTTTAGAGAAAAGCTCCAGCGCAATATTTTCCTTGCGATCAATCACATCAAAATACAGCTTGGCATCGCCTTTATACTTCTCGGTGATCACTTGTAGCTTTTCCATCAAATCTAACGTCAAATCATCCAGATTAATATTGACACGGAGACCCTTGACCATTTTTCCCCGGATTTCGTCCAGCAAAGTGATGTTGCCAATCTTGAATTCAAGCTCATTTTCAGCCCAGCGCTTACCCGCTACAGTTCCGCTGATGAACAAAAACCAGCCTGGCATAAAGTATTCTTTGAACCTTACATAATCGTCCCCAAAAAGGAAAAAGGTGAATGCACCCTGGTAATCTTCCAGCGTCAGCGTGCCAAAAGGTTTACCATTCTTAGTCGTCCTGTGAGCAAAAGTCGAAACCGAGCCAGCCAATTTGATGTCAGTTCTATTTCTGAGACTTTCCAAGTCATTCAGATCAGGCAAGGAAGCATTGGTGAAAGACTCAATTTCTAATCTGAATTGATCGAGTGGGTGACCAGATATATAAAGCCCAACCACTTCTTTTTCGATGTTCAATTGCTGTAGCTGCGTGAAAGGCTCCATCGGAGCAATTGTAGGAAGGGGAACTTCCATGTTTCCAGCACCTCCGCCAAATAAACTCACTTGGTTGCTTTCTTCCTCCTGCTGTACTTTCTGAGCGTATTTGGTCGCTTTTTCGATCAAATTCAAATCTCCATCTGCAGATTCCAGATATTGTCTTCTATGATGCTGTGGGAAGCAGTCAAATCCACCTGCCATTGCTAGTGCTTCCATTGTTTTCTTATTCAAAGCCTTGGAACTTACCCGCTTCGCAAAGTCAAAGATGTTTTTATACGGACCGTTTTTCTCCCGCTCTTCAATAATCGCATCTACTGCCGCAGATCCTGCACCTTTGATTGCAGCCATTCCAAATCGGATTTCTCCGGCTTGGTTTACCGTAAATCCATTTTTGGATTCATTCACGTCTGGGCCTAAAACAGGAATTCCGGCACGCTTACATTCCTCCATGAAAAACGTCACCTGCGTGATGTCATTCATGTTATTGCTCAAAACCGAAGCAAGGTATTCTGCTGGATAATGAGCTTTTAAATACGCTGTTTGATAAGCGATCCAAGCATAGCAAGTGGAGTGTGACTTGTTGAATGCGTAGGATGCAAAAGCTTCCCAGTCAGTCCAGATCTTCGAAAGTTTTTTGGCATCGTGACCTTTGGCGGAAGCTTGTTCGACAAACTTTGGCTTCATTTTGTCGAGTACATCCTTCTGCTTTTTACCCATCGCCTTACGCAAAACATCCGCCTCACCTTTGGTGAATCCAGCAAGTTTTTGGGACAAAAGCATCACCTGCTCTTGGTAAACGGTAATTCCATACGTTTCTTCCAAGTATTCCTGCATGTCATCCAGATCGTATTCGATCGCTTCAGTTCCATGCTTTCTTTTGATAAAAGAAGGAATGTACGCCAATGGTCCTGGACGATACAAGGCGTTCATGGCAATCAAATCCGCAAAAACCGTAGGCTTAAGCTCGCGCATATATTTCTGCATTCCGGCAGATTCATATTGGAAAATCCCGACTGTTTCGCCACGTTGGAAAAGCTCGTAAGTCTTCGCGTCGTCTATTGGGAAATGATCAGCATCCAGTTCGATTCCATGTCGTTCCTTGACTATTCGAACAGCGGTTTTGATCAGAGTTAGGGTTTTTAATCCCAAAAAGTCCATCTTCAGCAAGCCGGCAGATTCCACCACAGAGTTGTCAAACTGCGTACAAACCATGTCAGAATCCTTCGCCAAAGCTACAGGCACATAGTTCGTAATATCCGCCGGAGTGATTATGACACCGCAAGCATGAATTCCAAGATTCCGAACAGAACCTTCCAGCATGGTAGCCTGGTTGATCGTTTTTGCAGAATCATCTTGGCCTTTGGAAATTCGGATCAGTTCATCTGCTTTGGCGATCATTTCTCCCTGCCCCTTTAGCTTATCTGAAAGTGCAGCTCGATTTCCAGCTAAGCCAAATAATGCTTTTAGCTTGATGTCTGGCACCAAGCCGGCAAGTCTTCCAGCTTCAGGAAGTGGTAGGTTTAAGACGCGTGCGGTATCACGGATGGCAGACTTTGCAGCCATGGTGCCATAGGTGATGATTTGGGCAACTTGATTGGAACCGTATTTTTTGATTACGTAATCAATCACCGAGCCCCTTCCCTCGTCGTCAAAGTCAATATCAATATCGGGAAGTGAAACTCGGTCAGGATTTAGGAATCTCTCAAAAAGCAGGTTGTAAGCGATTGGGTCAATGTTTGTGATGCCTGTGCAATATGCAACAGCGGAACCCGCAGCAGAACCACGGCCAGGGCCTACTGATACACCCATTTTCCTCGCTTCTACAATAAAATCCTGAACGATCAAGAAATAGCCTGGGTAGCCAGTATTTTGGATCGTTGCCAACTCAAAATCTAGGCGTTCTTCGATTTCGGGTGTGATTACTGGGTAGCGTTTTTTTGCTCCTTCGTAGGTCAAATGTCTTAGAAAAGCATTCTCCCCACGTTTCCCTCCGTCCACTTCATCTTCTGCATGCTTGAATTCATCAGGAATCTCAAAAGCTGGAAGAAGTACTTCCCGAGCTAGTTTATAGGTTTCAATTTTCTCGGTAATCTCATTCGTACATTCAATAGCTTCCGGCAAATCTGCGAAAAGCTTTTTCATCTCATCGGGAGTTTTGATGTAGAATTCATCGTTTGGAAAACCGTAGCGAAACTCACGTCCACGCTTACCGATGTATTTTTTAGGCTTATCGTAAAGTTCCCCATCTTTCACACAAAGCAGGACATCATGCGCTTTGGCATCTGACTTTTCGCTGTAGTAAGAGTTGTTTGCTGCGAAATACTTCACGTCATATTTCTTCGCAAACTCCAAGAGCACCTCATTTACTTTCTCCTCTTCAGGAACTCCATGTCGGTTGAGCTCCACATAGAAGTCTTCTCCAAACTGTTCTTTCCACCAGACAAAAGCCTCCTCCGCTTGCGTTTCACCTACGTTAAGAATCAGAAATGGAATCTCACCCCAAAGGCCACCAGTAGTTGCAATCAGATCTCCTTTGTATTGAACCAAAAGCTCCTTGTCAATTCGTGGGACGTAATAAAAACCCTCGATATTTGCGTAGGAAGCTAGTTTTGCTAGGTTGTGGTAACCTGCTTTATTTTTTGCAAGGAGTACTGTCTGATAGCCATCATCCTTATTTGCTTTGTTTTTTCTGTCGCGACAAAGATTGAATTCACAACCCAAAATCGGTTTGATTTCCTTTGCTAAGGCTTCTTTTACGAAGTGAAAAGCACCCATCATATTCCCGTGATCAGTCATTGCTATCGCAGGCATTCCCAACTCCTTTGCGCGAGCAATCATCGCTGGAATCTCAGAAGTCGCCTGCAGCACAGAATACTGACTGTGCACATGCAAGTGGGTGAATGGAATGTCGGTGAGGTCCGAAATATCAGCTTTTCCGGCTTGCTTTAATACATCTTTAGCAGCGGCTTTTTGAGCGTCTTTTGCTTGCGCAAAGTTCGCTTCCTCCAGTTTTGGAGCTTCGTAAATAACTTCAGAAATAGAGATTCCTGATTCTGGCGCTTGGACTCCTTGGGTGATTAATCCAAAGAAACAGCGAGCAGTCGCATCCACATCATAGGCTGCATCGTGGGCATCACCGAAGCCTTTCCCAAAAAGTTTCTGGTGTAATTCAGTAAGCGTTGGCCATTTGTATTTGCCTCCTCGACCGCCTGGAAGGGCGCAGAAATCAGTGGAAATGTCTTTCGTATCCAACTGCTGTGCCGTCAGCGGCATAGTAGCCTCCGCTCTGTAATATTCAGAGCCGGTGACATTCACATCAAATTCCACATTGTGACCGACCAAGTATTTGGCTTGCTTCACATCGCCTTCGAATATTCCAAGAATCTGCTTCAGGTCGTGACCTTCTGCTAGCGCGCGCTTGGTAGAGATTCCGTGAACTTTCTCCGCATTATAGGGGATTGTAAATCCTTCAGGTCGGATGATGTAATTATGATTTGAGATCAGATTTCCCTTCCCATCATGCAGTTGCCAGGCTAGCTGAACCAGTCGTGGCCAGTTGTCCACATCGGACATGGGAGCATTGTAGTCGCGGGGAAGACCGGTGGTTTCCGTATCAAAAATTAAATACATACAGCTTGGGTAATTGAGACTTCAAATTAGGGCTAATCTCCGAAAGGAGGCAAGCGAAGCGGGGGTAATTGTCAGGGAATTTTGCGAAAGTTTTTTAAACCACGATGAACACGGAGGTTTGCGCTGAGGGCACAGAGCATAGTAAATGTACTGCTTCTTTAGAATCAGGGGGAATCTCTATTTTGAAATTGTACAAGGTCTATTTTGAATTTGTACAGATTCAAATCAGAGAATGTATCAAGTAGAATAGAATTTCTATCTAAAAGTGTATTTTCAAGAGAGCAGATTTGCCGCATGGTATATATAGGTCACCCGACAGCCGACACCCAATCTACCTCTTATCCTCCCAAGGCATATAGATCACCTTTTTTGTTTCAAAAAATTCTTCTTTGAAGTAGTCTTCCAAATGATAAACCACATAAGATTTTCCTAGTTCTTCCATCTCTTCATCTACTTCCCCTCCTTTGAGATAGAGAATGCCATTAGGATATTCGTTGATGTCTTCCTTGCGGATCTTATTTTTCACCCAAGGGTAAAAATTGACCATTCGGGTCACTGCCCGGCTGATCACAAAGTCATATTTACGGATCAACTGCTCGGCTCTTGCCTGTTGTGCTTCCACATTGGTTAGCTTCAGTTGCTTCACCACGTCTTTGACCACGGTGATCTTTTTCCCAATAGAATCCACCAAGTGAAAATGGGTCTCAGGAAACATGATGGCTAATGGGATTCCAGGAAAACCACCACCAGTGCCGATATCCAAAATCTTCGTTCCTGGCTCAAATGGCATGACTTTCACAATTCCAAGGGAATGCAGCACATGATGCACATAGAATTGCTCCATGTCTTTGCGGGAAATCACGTTGATTTTAGAATTCCAATCTTCGTATAGCTCCTGAAGCTGATCAAACTGTGAAAGTTGAGATTCTGTGAGATCAGGAAAATAGGACTGGATAAGCTGAGTGCCAGAGTTCATCAAATATGTTTTTGTTTGCCTGCGGCAATTTCGTAAAGTAATTCTCTGGATCGGTGAAGTTGAGCCTTCACAGTTCCCAGTGGTTTTTCGAGTTCTTGGGCGATTTCCTCATACGAAAGCTCGTCGAAATAGCGAAGCTGAACCAGTTTTCTATATTTCGCAGGAAGCTTGTCCACGAAGATTCTCACCATTTCGATTCGCTGTGTACGGATGAATTCATCTTGCGGATTGTTGTCATCATCTTCCACATCGATGGTCACCGAATTGCCCCCATCATCAGACATCGTCGTGTTCAAACTCATGGTTTTGAGTTTCTTTTTTCGGATAAAGTCAATGGTGTTATTGGTGGCAATTCTAAAAAGCCAAGTGGAAAAAGTATAATCTTTTTTAAAGCGGTGTAGGTTTTTGAATGCTTTCGCAAAAGCCTCCATCGTCAGATCCTCGGCATCATCTGCATCCCGAATCATTTTTAAGATCATGTAATAAACTGCCTTTTTGTATCGCTTCATCAAAGAAGCGAAGGCTTGCTGGTCTTTTTGATCTACAGCCTGATCAATTAACTCAAAATCTTCAAGTGCTTTCTTAGAAAAACCGCGTTCATTTATTTCCATTGGATGTCTTTTGCCTGATGGGAGATTGTCCCTAAAATCCAAAAATAACCTAAATACAAGAAATCTAGCATCCAGATATTTTTCGGTGGTTTAGTACCTTGAATCTTTTTCTCAGCTGCTTTGAAAATCAGCGTTACGAGAATAGACCTTAATAGGATAATACCGAAAACAGCTGAAAAATGTTCCCAGCTTTGGTCTAAACCGAAATAAATAAGCAATCCTATCCCCCCAAGCCAGAATAATGCATGTGAAAAGGAGTATAATCCAATCTTTCTCTTGTCTTCTCCACGATAATATTTACCCACATGCAGGTGCCTTTTTTTCTGAATGAGGTACTCTTTGCGCGTTTCTTTTGGCTTGGAAATAGTATTAGCCTCAGGATCCAAAATTATTGCAGTGTTTCTTCCGCTTGCATATTGATTTAAGAAAAGGTCGTCATCTCCGCCTTCGATGTGCCAAAGACCTTTGAAAGCCTTTACTTCCATAAAAAAATCCTTGCGATAGCATAAGTTCCTACCGATTCCCATGAAAGGTCTTTTCCACAGGCCAAAAGACAAATAGTATAAACCAGTCAGCAAGGTCTCAAACTGAATCCAATTGTTTAAAAAGCCAGGTTTTTGCTCATACCCAGAGAACCCAACAGCAAATGTTTTGTCTTGATTTCGCACTGGAGCTGTCATCTTTCTGATCCATTGATTTGTTTCTGGGACGCAATCTGCATCTGTCAGAAGTATAACGTCATTTTTAGCGACTTTAATACCTAGGGTAAGTGCATACTTTTTGGAGGTGACATGAGCAGGTGTGTATTTGATTGTGACGGATCTAAGCTTGGGATAAATTTCCATCATTTGCTCCAGCAAGCGTTTAGTCCTGTCGTTGGATCGATCATTGACGATCATTACATCATATGCTGGGTAATCTTGCTCGAAAAGCTTAGGGATTAGATCTTTAAGATTTGAAAATTCATTATGAGCACAAATTACAACCGTAACCCCTTCCTCATTTTCAGAATTAGATTGGGATTTGCTACCCACATAAAATGCTGATTTTCCGAAAATAACCAATAGGTAAACTGCTTGGATAAGGATTCCAACACCGAAGAAAAACCAAAGTAAAAATAGGCCCATAGGTCGCTTTTGCTGAGCAAATATAAAATCAAATTCAGCAAACCATTTAAGAATAAGCGTATATTTTTGTAGGCTGAAAGAGACAAGGTGTAGAATGTCTCAACAGCAACCCATTAGCGATATGAAGTTTACTTTAGCCCAACAAGATTCCAAGAGTAAAGCCAGAGCAGGTGTAATAAAAACTGATCATGGTGATATTCAGACACCGATTTTTATGCCCGTAGGCACGGCTGGTTCTGTAAAAGCTGTTCATCAGCGGGAGTTGGATCAAGATGTCAAGGCTCAAATTATTCTTGGGAATACTTATCATTTGTATTTAAGGCCAGGGCTGGATGTGCTTGAAAAGGCTGGTGGGCTCCATAAATTCAACGGATGGGAGAAACCTATTTTGACAGATAGTGGAGGATATCAGGTTTTTTCGCTGTCTGGCACCCGTAAAATAAAGGAAGATGGCGTGATGTTTAAGTCTCATATTGACGGCTCGAAGCATCATTTCACACCAGAAAATGTCATGGATATTCAGCGGACGATTGGTGCTGATATTATCATGGCTTTTGATGAATGCACTCCTTACCCATGCGAATATGGATACGCGAGAAATTCCATGGAAATGACTCATCGTTGGTTGACGCGTTGTATTAATCAATTTGATGCAACTGAAGGAAAATACGGATACAATCAAACGCTCTTTCCCATTGTCCAAGGCTCTGTTTACAAGGATTTGCGAAAGCAAAGTGCGGAATTCATAGCTTCTACCAATCAACAAGGAAATGCAATTGGTGGCCTATCAGTAGGCGAGCCTGCTGAAATGATGTACGAGATGACCGAACTGGTCACTGATATTTTACCACAGGATAAGCCTCGGTACTTGATGGGAGTAGGAACGCCAGCAAATATTCTGGAATGTATTGCTCTCGGCGTTGATATGTTTGATTGCGTAATGCCCACTCGAAATGCTAGAAATGGAATGCTCTTCACTTCTGAGGGATTCATCAATATCCGTAATGAAAAATGGAAGGAAGACTTTAGTGCTATAGATCCAGCTATCGGCGGCTACGTCAGTACATTCTATTCTAAAGCTTACTTGAGGCATTTGACAGTCAGTAAGGAGATTTTGGCTGCGCAGATTGCCAGTATCCATAACCTAAGTTTTTATCTTTGGCTAGTTGGCCAAGCTAGAGAACATATCCTTGCAGGTGATTTTGCCGTTTGGAAAGATCAAATGGTAAAAAAAGTGAGTACCAGACTCTAATTATGAAATTACTAGACAAGCTCATCATCAAGGATTTTCTCAAGACCTACTTTTTCGTAGTGGTGATGTTAGTTCTGGTGGTTTTGGTTTTGGATTTCACCGAAAAGAACGACACCTACATTAGGAATGATGTTCCTTCAAGGGAAATTTTCAAATACATGGCCAATTACGGCTTGTATCTGAATAATCTCCTCACACCGATCACCGTATTTATTTCAGTTATTTTCATCACTTCCAAAATGGCTGGAAGAACGGAAATTGTTGCAATTCTGAGCAGTGGAGTAAGTTTTATGAGAATGCTTCGGCCATTTCTTTTTGCTGCAAGTATGATTGGTGGAGCTAGTTTTTTACTGAATGGTTGGGTTCTGCCTGGAGCTACTGCTGGTGTTACTGAATTCCGCATTAATTATTTGGAAAAGGAGAAAACCACCTCTGAAGCAAATATTCATATTAAAGTAGGCGAAGAATCTTATGCATACATCAGTCGCTTCTATAACACTTCATTAATAGGGTATTCTTTTACCTTAGAAACCATAAAAGACGGAGAGCTTTTAGCAAAGCTCACTGCTGATAATATAGAATGGGACACTGCCAAGAATGTTTGGACTATAAACAACTGGAGGCTACGCAAACTTAAAGGTAGAACAGAAGAATATACGGTTGGTGAAGAGCTCGATACCATGCTTTCTATCCGTCCGGAGGATTTTGATCTACCTCCAAACCATCATGAGACGCTTAAGCTTCCCGAATTAGGGAAGCAGATTAAAGTTCTAGAAGCACGGGGAGCTGACAATGTGGGTTTTTATAAAATCGAGCGCTATGTTCGTTTTATGTCGCCTTTTGCGGCAATAATCCTGACATTTATCGGAGTAATAATGTCTGCAAAGAAGACAAGAGGCGGTTCTGGATTTCAGATTGCGATGGGTTTTCTATTAGCATTTATTTACATCATACTGTTTATTCTCGCTAGGACATTTGCTGAAAATGGAGCTACCTATCCGATTTTTGCAGTTTGGCTACCCAATATCATTTTTGCTGTTACTGGCCTTTTACTTTATAAAACTGTCCCTCGCTAGATGAATTCAACGATCAAGGATTACTTGATGCTTCATTTCATTGTACTGATCTGGGGATTTACCGCTATTCTGGGACTGCTTATTAGTTTGCCTGCGATAGAACTGGTGTTTTATAGGACATTGATTGCATCCGTGGGAGTAGCTGGGCTTTTTCTATTGAAAAAGAAAAATCTTCTTATGCCATTCCCTTCTATGATCAGAGTTACTGGGGTTGGATTTGTAATTGCGATGCATTGGATATTGTTTTTTTGGTCTGCCAGAGTTTCTACAGCTTCGGTTTGTCTCGCAGGAATGGCAACGACCTCACTTTGGACAGCTTTCGTGGAGCCCTTATTCAATCGCACCAAAATCAAATGGTACGAAGTTGGGCTTGGCCTGATGGTGATTTGTGGTTTGTTAGTAATTTTCAGTTTCGAATCAGGCTATTGGCTAGGACTGAGTATGGCGCTTGGTTCATCTTTTCTTGCTGCCGTTTTCTCAGTATTGAATGGGAAACTTGCACATAAGCACAATCCATATCAAATCACCTTTTATGAAATGGCCGGGGCATGTCTCTTCACTATTTTATTTATGCCATTCTATTCCAATTTTATGACTGAGGAAGGTCTACAACTTGCTTGGGTTGGATACGATTGGTTTTGGCTGTTTATCCTTGGAGGGATTTGCACCGTTTATGCTTTTTCAGTTTCGGTGGAATTGATGAAGAGACTTTCAGTGTTTTCAATCAATCTGACTGTTAACTTAGAACCTGTTTACGGTATTATTCTAGCGGTTTTGATTTTTGGAGAAAGCGAAAAAATGACTCCACAATTTTATCTGGGAACGGGTATAATTCTGGTTTCGGTGCTGACCTATCCTGTGTTGAATTATATAAATAAAAGAAGAAAGCCAGTAAGGCCGTTGGGATAAGTAAACTACATTGTAGTTATATCCTTGAGTGTAGCTAGCGCCTGACTCAATTCCTCAGCTGATATTTCTCCGATTTTCTCAATTAATCTATCCTTTGAAAGAGATCTGATATGAAAAACCATCAGTTCAGATTCCAGTTTCAGCCCATTTATAGTTGATGGTTCCAAAATTGGGTTTCCCTTATAGTTTTTTATTTTGGAAGTTAGCGGAGCTGTGATCACCACTTGCAGAAATTTGTTCATCAGATTTCCGCTAAGGATCACCACCGGCCTTCTTCCTGCTTGCTCAGAACCTATTACAGGATTGAGATCTGACATCCAGATTTCACCCTGCCTCATCTTCGATCTGCTTTAGATAGTAATCCATTCCTTCTTCTGCGACCATAAGGATATCCTCATCCTGAGCGGCTTGTCTATAAGATTTGACATATTCAGCTCTTTTTAGATGATCGAGATAGAGATTAAGTGCATTTTCCATCAATTTATTCTTTGGTAGAGAAAGCTTTTTTGCATAATCAGCGAGTCGCTGGAGCAGGTCGTCTGGAAGTGTACTAGTGAAAGTTGCCATTGCGTTTTATGTTTATGAATTACAAATATAAAACATAAAACTGGAATGCAACCTATTTATTTTAAGCGAATTATAATTTTTCTTCAAAGAGAAAATATCCTTTATCCCAATCAATTCCCTCTGGTTTCTCCTCAAACAACCCAAAAACTGAAGAACCAGATCCAGACATAGCAGCATAATAAGCTCCATGTTCGTAAAGCTTTTCTTTTATACCTGCGATCTCAGGATGATTCGGGAAAATGCTCGCTTCGAAGTCATTTACAAGCTCGCTTTTCCATCTGCTTCGATCAGCCAGTACTTCTTCGAGATAAACTTTTGGGGAAGCTGGAGTGACGCCTGCATAAGCTTCTTTGGTGCCAATGTGAATCCCGGGATTGATCAAAACCAAATGAGTGCCACCCAGATCCAAATCCACCGGTTCCAGAAGCTCACCTCTTCCACGGGCGATTTTTGGCATGTTTTCAATGAAAAAGGCGCAATCACTTCCAAGTTGCGCAGCATACTCTTCCAAAAAGAAATCATCCAAAATCAGGTCAAATAGATTATTCATCAGCTTAAGCGCAAATGCAGCATCTGCTGAGCCTCCGCCAAGTCCAGCTCCCATCGGAATATTCTTGTGCAAGTGGATGTTCAGGTGAGGTAAGTTTGGGAAATCTTTCTTCAAAAGCTGATAAGCTTTGAGGATAAGGTTTTCCTTAGGATTTCCAGGAATTTCTAGCCCGGTGCTTTCAAATGTTGTTTTTTTGGTGCTAACGATCATTTCCAAGGCGTCATTCAGTGGAATCGGGATCATGCAACTCTCAATATCATGGTATCCATCTTTTCTTTTGGCAGTGATATGAAGTCCTAGGTTGATCTTAGCGTTTGGAAATGAAATCATTGGATTTAGTGTTTTGCCAAAAATAAAACAAAAAGCAGGGGAAGTGAAGCTTTTCCAAATTGAGAATTCGGTAAAAAATCTAGTATTTATTGAAGTAATTGTGGTATATCATTTTTCTTATTAAAAAAAAGAGAATAACTTTTGTTAAAATTTGAAAAAAACAGAAATCAGTACAAAATTTTGAGAATCGAAAATTTCAACAAATCATTTGCTGAAAAACAGGGGTAAATGGTGGGTTTATAAGATTTTTATTTTGAAAAAATTAATTTAACATACATTTTTTATATGAGTAAGTTTAAAAATGTAAAATTAAATATTGTAAGTCTGAAAATTCGGTTTTAAGTTTGTCTAGTACTTCGGCTGAGAGCCGGAGATAATTTTGAAAAACAGTATGTATAAAGTAGTCATTTTGCTAAGCTTAATTATTCTCATTGGATTCTAAATGTGAGGCACTAGACTATTCTTTATAATGAAATAAAAAAAAATCTGAAGTGCCTCACTAACCTGAGGCACTTTTTTTATACCCTATGAATATGACCCTGAAAAAACACAGTTGGGAAATAAGTGATAATCCTGAGCATCCAGCAGGAATGGCAATGTTGTATGCCACTGGAATGAGTGATAAGAAAATGAAACAGCCTTTTGTAGGGATAGCCAGTTGTGGTTATGAGAGCAATCCCTGCAACATGCATCTAAATGACTTTGCCGGTCTGATCAAAGAGTCCTCACAGGATCAAGATCTGACCGGTTTGGTTTTTAATACCATTGGGATTTCTGACGGAACGTCTATGGGTACGCTTGGAATGCGTTATTCATTGGTTTCCAGAGAGATAATTGCTGATTCTATTGAGTCTTTTATATTAGGTCACTCATTCGATGCCTGTGTGGCAGTTGCTGGTTGTGATAAAAATATGCCCGGTGCTGTCATGGGAATGCTTCGTATTAATCGACCTTCTATTATGGTCTACGGAGGCACGATAGCTTCAGGTAATTATAAAGGTGAAAAACTGAATATTGTTTCGGCTTTTGAAGCATTTGGAAAAAGAGTAAATGGAAATATTTCGGACGAAGATTACGATGGTGTAATTCGTAATGCATGTCCAGGCGCTGGTGCTTGTGGAGGAATGTATACTGCAAATACCATGTCTTCAGCGATTGAAGCATTGGGCATGTCGTTGCCGTATTCTGCCTCTAATCCTGCAAATTCTCCCGAGAAACTTCAGGAATGCCGTGATGTCAATAAGTACATGAGAATTTTGTTAGAAAAAGACATCAAACCAAGTGATATCGTTACTCGAAAGAGTATTGAAAATGCTGTAACAGTTGCAATCGCTTTGGGAGGAAGTACTAATGCGGTGATGCACATCATTGCAATTGCTAGAACTGCCGGAGTAGATTTCACTATTTCAGATTTCAAAGCCATCAATGCGAAGACGCCAATGATTGGTGACTTCAAGCCTTCTGGTAAATTCATGATGGAAGACCTTCACGAGCAAGGTGGGGTTCCGGCATTTATGAAGTATATGCTGCAGCACGGCTTCATTCATGGAGATTGCATGACCGTTACTGGAGAAACTGTAGCAGAAAATTTAAAAGATATAGCCCCAGTGACCGTATCTATGGTGAATGTGATTCACCCGTTGGAAACTCCTATAAAAGCAACTGGGCACCTTTGCATACTAGATGGAAATTTGGCACCCGAGGGAGCCGTAGCTAAAATCACAGGTAAAGAAGGAAGTTCATTTACTGGCCCGGCTCACGTATTTGATTCGGAGCAAGAGGCAAATGATGCGATCCGTGATCATAAAGTGCAAAAAGGTGAAGTACTCGTCATCAGAAATATTGGTCCAAAAGGAGGGCCGGGAATGCCGGAAATGTTGAAACCTACTTCTATGATTATTGGAGCTGGTTTAGGTTCGGACGTGGCGTTGATCACAGATGGGAGATTCTCTGGAGGTACTCACGGTTTTGTCGTAGGACACGTGACTCCTGAGGCATGGTCTGGTGGACCAATTGGACTCGTCCAAAATGGAGACATAATTACGATCGATGCTGATGGGTTAAAACTTACAGTCGCAGTATCTGATGAAGAGCTAGCTGAAAGGAAAAAATCCTGGAAGCAGAAAGAGATGCCTGAATTGCAAGGGACATTAAAGAAATACAACAAACTAGTATCTACCGCATCCGAAGGTTGCGTAACAGACAAATTCTAAGCCCATGAAGGATTCAATGATAAGAGGAGCTGACATCGTAGTTAGATCACTCATTGCCGAGAATGCGGAAATAATCTTCGGGTATCCCGGAGGAGCAATAATGCCCGTTTACGACGCATTGCATGATTATCATGATCAGTTGAGACATGTACTTACACGCCATGAGCAAGGTGCGATCCATGCTGCTCAAGGCTATGCACGCGTCTCTGGTAAAGTAGGTGTCTGTATTGCTACTTCTGGTCCAGGTGCTACTAATCTGATTACAGGTCTGGCCGATGCCCAAATCGATAGCACTCCTTTGGTTTGCATCACAGGACAAGTCGCTTCTCATCTTCTAGGAACTGATGCTTTTCAGGAAACTGACGTAGTAGGTATATCTATGCCAGGTACCAAGTGGAATATCCAGGTCAGAAGAGTGGAAGATATTGCTCCAGCCATTGCGAAAGGCTTTTATATAGCTAAATCAGGAAGGCCAGGGCCAGTTTTGATTGATATCACAAAAGATGCACAGACAAACTTTGGTGAGTTTAATTATGAGCCATGTTTAGGATTCAGGTCTTATAGGACGCACATTCCAATAGAAAAAACTGCTATTCAAGAAGCTGCATTTCTGATCAATATGGCTAAGCGACCTTATGTTCTTTTTGGTCAAGGTGTCGTATTGGGACAAGCGGAGGCCGAATTAAAATCATTCTTAGAAAAATCAGGAATCCCAGCAGCCTGCACCTTGCTGGGCTCAGGAGCATTATCTGAGGATCATCCAAATTATGTTGGTAAACTCGGGATGCATGGAAATTATGCGCCAAATCTTTTGACAAACCAATGTGATGTTTTGATCGCTGTAGGGATGAGATTTGATGACCGGGTGACGGGAGATTTGAAGCGTTATGCCAAGCAAGCCAAGGTGATTCATTTGGAACTTGACCCAGCAGAGATCAATAAAAATGTGAAATGTGAAGTAGCGGTTTTAGGAAGTTGTAAGGATAGTTTAGAATTATTGACTCAAGCAGTTAAAGAGAATTCCTATCCTGAGTGGATGGCTAAATTTCAAAAGCTTGCTGATGAAGAAAATGCTACAGTCATTCAGCCAGATTTAATGCCAACCAAAAATGGTTTGACCATGGGAGAAGTCATCCATCGGGTCAACCAATACAAAGCAGATGATGCGATATTAGTGACTGACGTAGGTCAGCATCAAATGATCGCTTGGAGGTATTTTAATTACAAAAAACCAAGAACTCAAGTCACTTCCGGTGGCTTAGGGACGATGGGTTTTGCTCTTCCTGCGGCATTGGGAGCCCAGATGTATGACTTCTCCAGACAGGTAGTATGTGTAGTAGGAGATGGTGGGATTCAGATGACTATTCAGGAACTCGGAACTATCATGCAGACCAAGGCTCCTGTGAAGATTGTCCTGCTTAACAACAATTTCTTAGGGATGGTAAGGCAATGGCAGCAAATGTTTTTTGACAAACGCTATTCATTTACCGAACTTGACAATCCGGATTTCATCAAAATAGCTGAAGCATATAATATTCAAGCTCAAAAAGTCACTGAACGAGGTGATTTGCAGGAAGCTATCGAAGATATGCTGATTCACGATGGACCTTATTTCCTCGAAGTGGTAGTGGAAAAAGAAGATAATGTATTCCCAATGATTGCCACTGGCTGTTCAGTGGAAGAGGTTAGACTTAGCTAATTCAAACAAATGAAATCGAGCAAAATTCAGTTACCGCCAAGAAGGATGAATATGATTCCTGCGAGATTCCATGTGGCCTTTGAAAGAAAATTATAATCACATGAAACGATATACCATATTCGTTATTACCGAAAACTTCATCGGTATTCTAAATCGCATCACCATTATTTTTACCCGTAGAGGTATCAATATCGATGCCCTCACAGCCTCGGAAAGCCGATTGGAAGGAATCCATAGGATCACTATCGAGGTGACAGCTTCAGAGGATACTGTCATTCAGTTGGTCAATCAGATTGAGAAGATTATCGATGTGATTAAGGCTTTTTATCATGAAGATGAAAGCGTGGTATATCAGGAAATTGCTTTGTATAAAATCCCTGTTTCACGTCTAGATGGAGGCCTGGAGAAAATCATTCGTCAACACAATGCCAAAATAATTGCGGCAGAACCTGATTTCGTGGTTCTGGAACTGACAGGTCATAAGGAGCAAACTCAAGAATTGCTCGAGATTTTAAAGGGCTACGGTCTACTAGAGTTTGCCAGGTCAGGTAGAGTAGCTGTCGCGAAAAGAATGTTAACCATTGACAGTTTTGTCAAATAATAATAAACCAAAGAAGGCTTCCGCAGGAACCTATTAAACACTAGTAATAAATAAAAAACAGATGAAATTAAAATTCGGCTCAACAGAAGAAAACGTAGTAACTAGGGAAGAATTTCCACTGGAAAAAGCAAGAGAAGTACTCAAAGACGAAGTGATCGCAGTATTGGGTTACGGTGTCCAAGGTCCAGGTCAGGCGCTTAACTTGAAAGACAACGGTTTCAACGTGATTGTAGGTCAGCGTAAAGGCTCCAAAACTTGGGACAAAGCTGTAGCTGATGGCTGGGTTCCTGGCGAAACACTTTTCGAATTGGAAGAAGCTTGCGAAAAAGGTACTATCCTTCAGTTCCTTCTTTCCGATGCAGGTCAGATTGCTCTTTGGCCTACGGTAAAGAAGCATCTTACTCCAGGTAAAGCACTTTATTTCTCTCACGGCTTCGGTGTGACTTACAAAGAAAAAACAGGTATCATACCTCCTTCTGACGTAGATGTGATCTTGGTAGCTCCTAAAGGTTCTGGGACTTCCTTGAGAAGAATGTTTGTAGAAGGTAGAGGGTTGAACTCATCTTATGCAATCTATCAGGATGGAACTGGCAGAGCTTATGATCGTGTTGTTGCACTAGGTATAGGAGTTGGGTCAGGCTATCTGTTTGAAACAGATTTCTACCGTGAAGTAACTTCCGATTTGACTGGCGAAAGAGGTACTTTGATGGGTGCTATTCAAGGTATTTTTGCAGCTCAGTACGAAGTATTGAGATCAAATGGTCACTCTCCATCTGAAGCTTTCAACGAAACAGTGGAAGAATTAACTCAGTCATTGATGCCATTGGTAGCTGAAAACGGAATGGATTGGATGTATGCCAACTGCTCCACTACAGCTCAAAGAGGTGCACTTGACTGGTGGAAGCCTTTCAGAGATGCTACTAAGCCAGTTTTCGAAGAATTATATAACAGTGTAAAAACTGGTCAAGAAGCTCAAAAGTCTATCGACTCTAATTCAAAAGAAGATTATAGAGTGAAATTAGAAGCTGAATTGAAAGAATTGAGAGATTCTGAAATGTGGCAGGCAGGTGCTGTCGTCCGTCAATTGAGACCAGAAAATAATTAACACAAAAACCCCAAGAATTATGAGTGAGAAGCTATGGATATTTGACACTACCCTGAGAGATGGGGAGCAAGTACCCGGGTGTCAGCTGAATACCCAGGAGAAAATTGTGGTAGCAAAAGCGCTGGAAGAATTAGGTGTAGATATTATCGAAGCCGGCTTTCCAATTTCTAGTCCAGGAGATTTCAATTCTGTACTCGAGATTTCAAAGGCAGTTTCTAACCCGATTATCTGCGCCCTCTCCAGAGCTGTAGAAAAAGATATCGAAGTAGCGGCTCAATCCCTCAAATTCGCGAAAAAGGGTCGTATTCATACCGGTATCGGTGTTTCACCTTATCACATTCAATACAAACTGCGCTCTACTCCCGAGGATATTATTGCTCGGGGTGTAGCTGCGGTGAAGTTTGCCAGAAGGTTTGTAGACGACGTGGAGTTTTACGCTGAAGATGCTGGACGAGCTGAGCCAGATTTCTTGAATAAAATCATCGAAGAAGTGATCAAAGCAGGAGCGACGGTAGTGAATATTCCTGATACTACAGGTTACACGCTTCCTGAACAATACGGTGCTATCATCGCCAGCTTGAAGAATAATGTGCCAAACATTGACAAAGCAATCATTGCTACACATTGTCATAATGATCTTGGTATGGCTACCGCTAACACTGTAGCCGGTGTACAGCATGGAGCTCGTCAAGTGGAAGTGACCATCAATGGTATTGGAGAAAGAGCGGGGAATACCTCTCTGGAAGAAGTAGTGATGGCAATCAAATGCCACAAATCTATTCCAGTGCATACAGAGATTGTCACCCCGAGAATCTATAATACCAGTCGCCTGATTTCCAAATTGATGAACATGCCAGTTCAGCCAAACAAAGCTATCGTTGGTAGAAATGCATTTGCGCACTCATCAGGAATTCACCAAGATGGCGTGTTGAAGCATAGAGAAAACTATGAAATCATCGATCCAAAAGATGTTGGAGTCGGAGAGTCAACTATCGTCTTGACAGCAAGGTCTGGAAGAGCTGCTTTGAAGCATCACTTGGATGCTTTGGGAGTAGAATTGGAGGGGGAGGCTCTAAGAGAAGTTTACGAAGAGTTCTTGATTTTGGCAGATAGCAAGCGTGATATTGGTCGTAAAGATTTGATGGGCTTGGTAGGTAAGTTTGTGACAGATTCAAATTTCATAGAATTGGGAAAAGTCACTTATTCATCCAACGGAACCATTCAAGCTCAGGTAGAAATGAAAATCGGTGACGAGTCTCATACTTCTACTGCGCATGGAAATGGCCCAGTAGACGCAGTATTGAAAGCAATAGACAAGATTGCCAAGCCAGCTGTTGAATTGGAAGAATTTCTGATTCAGGCTATTACACATGGCAGTGACGATGTGGCGAAAGTTCACATGAGGTTAATCAAAGGAGATAAGCCTTACTATGGCTTTTCCTCACATACAGACATCGTATTGGCTTCAGCTCAGGCCTTTGTAGATGCACTCAATAAAATCCCGGTCAAAGAATACGCGACCGCATAATTATGGAAAAGACAACATTATTTGATAAAATCTGGGATGCTCACGTAGTGAAATCAGTTCCGGCTGGACCAGATGTATTCTTCATCGATAAGCATTTTATCCATGAAGTAACTTCTCCCGTAGCTTTCCTAAACTTGGAAAAGCGTGGAATAGGAGTGAAAAACCCAAGCAGAACTGTCGCTACTCCTGATCACAATGTTCCTACTATAGATCAGGATAAAACGATCAAGGACAAGCTTTCCCGCATGCAAGTAGAAAGACTTCGTGAGAACTGTGCCAAATATGGCATCGAACTTCACGATTTGGGTTCTGCTCATCACGGGATTGTTCACGTGATCGGTCCAGAGCTTGGTATCACGCAACCAGGAATGACGATCGTATGTGGTGATAGCCACACTTCTACGCACGGTGCATTCGGAGCTATTGCTTTCGGAATCGGTACTTCTGAGGTAGAGATGGTTTTGGCGACGCAGTGTATCATGCAGTCCAAGGCTAAGAAAATGAGGATTACCATCGATGGCGTAGCAGGACCAGGTGTGACTTCCAAAGATTTAATTCTTTATGTGATCGCTCAGATTTCTGCAGCTGGTGCTACTGGATATTTTGTGGAATATGCAGGATCTGCGATCCAAAGCCTTTCCATGGAAGCTAGAATGACAGTTTGTAACATGTCTATCGAAATGGGAGCACGTGGAGGTTTGATCGCTCCGGATGAGACTACTTTCGAATACCTAAAAGGAAAACAATATTCTCCAAAAGGTGAAGAATGGGACAAAGCTGTAGCTCACTGGAAAACTTTGAAAACTGACGAAGGTGCTGTTTTCGACAAAGAATATCACTTCGACGCTGCGGATATAGAGCCGATGATCACGTACGGCACAAATCCTGGAATGGGTATCAAAGTGAAAGGAAATATACCTACTACCGAGGGAATGGAAGGCAGTAATAAGTCTTCTTACCTGAAATCTTTGGCTTACATGGGCTTTGAGCCGGGTGAAGCTATCAAAGGCAAAAAGGTTGATTTCGTATTCGTTGGTTCATGCACAAACGGTAGAATTGAAGATATCCGTTCTGTGGCTTCCTATGTAAAAGGTCACAAAAAAGCGGATAACATTACTGCTTGGATTGTACCAGGATCTCGGGAGGTTGAAAAAATGGCGCATGAAGAAGGTTTGGTAAAGATCTTGGAAGAAGCTGGATTCGAACTACGTCAGCCAGGCTGTTCTGCATGTTTAGCGATGAACGATGACAAAATTCCTTCTGGAAAATACGCCGTATCTACTTCCAATAGAAACTTTGAAGGCCGTCAGGGACCTGGAGCTAGAACTATGCTTGCATCTCCTTTGACAGTAGCAGCAGTAGCCATAGCAGGCGAAATTTGCGACCCTAGAGAAGTGTTCCAAAATTAAAAACACGAAGTCAGAAATGGAAAGTACAGATCGAATCGGTAACTAAGTTTTATGCACCGATCAAATCTTTCAATTTTCCAATTTTCCAATCTTTCAATTTATATAAAATGGCTTACGATAAATTTACTGTTCTCACCAGCACTGCGGTTCCATTACCGACAGACAATGTGGATACAGATCAGATCATCCCAGCTAGATTCCTGAAGGCTACTGAGCGTGAAGGTTTTGGCGACAATCTTTTCCGTGACTGGAGATATGATGTGGAGGGAAACCCTAAAAAGGATTTTGTACTAAACGATCCAACTTACAGTGGTAAAATCTTGGTTTCAGGGAGAAATTTCGGTTCTGGATCAAGTCGAGAGCATGCAGTATGGGCATTATATGATTACGGTTTTAGATGCGTAGTTTCCAGCTTTTTCGCAGATATATTCAAAAATAACTGCTTGAATATCGGCGTACTTCCAGTGACAGTTTCTCCAGCTTTTGCTGACAAACTCCTAGATACAATTACTGCTAATCCCGCTGCGACTATTACCGTGGACATTCCTTCTCAAAAGATAACATTGGACTCCACTGGAGAGTCTGAATCTTTTGACATCAATCAATACAAGAAAGATAATATGCAAAATGGCTTCGACGACATAGACTATTTATTGAATATGTCGGAGGAAATCGATGCTTTTGCAGCTAGTAAATAAGTTATAAAATGAAGGCAAATGGAAATCAAAAGGGTCAACCCTCCAAGGGTTTCACACCCTTGGAGGGTGCCGTTGGCAGACGCATTGAAATAATGGATACTACGCTGAGGGATGGTGAACAGACCTCAAGCGTTTCCTTTTTGCCTTCTGAAAAGCTGCAGATCGCTAAGCTTTTGCTGGATGAATTGAAGGTAGATCGAATTGAGGTGGCTTCAGCTAGAGTTTCAGAGGGGGAATTAGAGGGGGTACAGAAAATCACACATTGGGCGACTGAGAAAGGCTATCTCGATAGGGTTGAAGTTTTGGGTTTTGTAGATACGCCTGCGTCGGTGAATTGGCTTTTGAAAGCTGGTGCCAAAGTGATGAATCTACTGACAAAAGGTTCACTTAATCACCTTGTCTACCAACTAAAAAAAACTCAGGAAGAGCATTTTGCAGACATCCAAAAGAGCATAGAATACGCTCAGGAGAATGGGATAGATGTAAATGTGTACTTGGAAGATTGGTCAAATGGAATGCGGAATTCACCCGAATATACGCTTGCGCTAGTTGACTTTCTGACTACGCTTCCTGTGAAAAGGATTATGCTTCCTGATACTCTGGGGCTACTTTCTCCGGAAGAAACCAAGGAATATTTTATCCAGATCTCAACCAAATTCCCGAAAGCACATTTCGATTTTCATGCGCACAATGACTACGATCTTTCTGTCGCCAATGTGATGGAAGCAATCATATACGGTGCATCCGGAATCCATACGACAATAAATGGATTGGGAGAAAGAGCAGGAAATGCCCCTTTAGAATCCGTTATTGCTGTGATTAAAGATTTCACTGATCTTCAGATCAACGTGCAAGAGCAGAAAATCTACCGAGTTAGCAAACTGGTAGAGCAGTTTTCCGGTCAGCATATTCCGGCAAATAAGCCTGTAGTAGGTGAAAATGTGTTTACCCAAACTGCAGGAATCCACGCTGACGGTGACAATAAGAAGAATCTATATTTCAACGATTTGCTTCCAGAGCGATTTGGTCGGCAGCGGAAATATGCCCTTGGTAAAACTTCTGGCAAAGCCAATATTCTAAAGAATTTGGAAGAGCTGGGGATCTCTTTGGAAAAAGAGGAACTGACGAAAGTGACTCAACGAATCATCGAACTCGGTGATAAAAAAGAGCGTGTGACTACGGAAGATTTGCCGTACATTATTTCTGATGTATTGCAAAACAATTCAATTTCCAAAAATATTTTTATCGAAGGCTATCACATGACTCATTCCAAAGGATTGAAGCCTTCGGTGCAGTTGAGATTGAATATTTATGGGAAGTCTTACGATGCCACCGCTACAGGAGATGGTCAGTATGATTCTTTCATGCGAGCTGTCAAAAAAATCTACAAATCACGAAAAAGACAACTTCCTAAATTGATTGACTACCATGTCTCTATTCCTCCTGGAGGAAAAACAGACGCTTTTGTGGAGACTGTCATCACCTGGGATTATGGGAAAATATTTAAAACGAAAGGGCTTGATCCCGATCAAACAGTGGCTGCGATGATGGCCACAGAGAAAATGCTGAACATCGTCGAATCATTCAATCAAACACCAACGAAAGAAGAATCCAAGTTTTATGGAAATGAATATCGCGCTGTTGCCGGGTGACGGCATCGGACCTGAAGTAATCGACCAGGCTGTGAAAGTAGTGAAAGCTATCGGCCAAAAATTCGGACACAAAATCACTTTTACAGAAGCAGTAGTAGGAGCCGCCGCAATTGATGCGACTGGTGAACCTTACCCAGATGCTACCCACGAAATCGCAGCAGCTTCCGATGCAGTGCTTTTCGGAGCTATCGGTGATCCAAAATACGATAATGATCCTAAAGCTAAGGTGCGTCCTGAGCAGGGATTGTTGTTGATGCGTCAGAAATTAGGCTTGTTTGCCAATGTTCGTCCTACCTTCACTTTCCCGTCTTTGGTGCATAAGTCACCTTTGAAGTTGGATCGCGTAGATGGTGTTGACTTTGTTTTCTTCAGAGAATTGACTGGCGGAATCTACTTCGGTGAGCCAAGAGGAAGAAACGAGCAAGGCACAAAAGCTTTTGATACTAATGTGTACAGTAAAGAAGAAATCACTCGTCTAGCGAGAATGGGCTTTGAAGCTGCGCAAAAAAGAAGAAAACTCTTGACTTGTGTAGATAAAGCGAATGTTATGGCTACTTCCAGACTTTGGAGAGAAACCGTACAGGAATTGGCCCCGGAATATCCAGACGTGAAAGTGGAATATGAATTCGTAGATGCAGTAGCAATGCGATTGATCCAGTGGCCAAAAGCGTACGATGTCTTGATCACTGAAAACTTGTTCGGAGATATCCTAACAGATGAGGCTTCGGTAATTTCAGGTTCTATGGGCTTGATGCCTTCTGCTTCTTTGGGGACTTCGATCAAATTATTCGAACCAATTCACGGTTCTTATCCTCAGGCGGCCGGAAAAGACATTGCCAATCCATTGGCTACAGTTCTTTCTGCAGCGATGATGTTTGATTATGCTTTCGACTTGAAGGAAGAGGCTCAGCTGATCTCTGATGTGGTTAACCTTTCTCTTGATGAAGGATATGTAACTGAAGATATCGCCGATGGCGGCACAGCTTACAAAACTTCCGAGGTTGGCGATTGGCTAGCAGCTAAGATTTTGGCTTAAAATAATTAGGCTTTACTAAATGGAAAACCACCTCAGGAATGAGGTGGTTTTTTTGTTGATTTGAGAGCATTCATAATTATTTGCTGCTTAAGACTAGGTGTTTGTTTTAGCTTTTCTTTTTTAATTCTATAATAAATGTAAAGCCCAAGAAATAAAAGTATGATAATGAAGCAGAAGTATACTATTGGAGGAACTCACTCAATGTGGTGAGGCGTTGCTGCCCAGCTTTTACTAGGATTTAAATCATTCATATTTCTTCACCAATTCATTCACGGAAATGTCTTCATCGATAAGTGGCCAGTGAACGCCATATCCTGAAGCAGAGATTTTATACACCGAGCGTTCCATGTCTGACGCTAATAACAGCTTGTTGGATACATCAGCAATATCAAGAACAATTTCCTGCTCATCGACTGACAGGATCATTTTGTCATTGACGAAGTTGATGTCAGAAATATGATAGCTTACTTTCATGTTATTTATTGAAATAGGAGTTCCAAGAGTCTACAATTAAATCAAAGTTCTTGAAAATTATCTTACGAACCTCTTTTCTCCCTGAAGTACTCAAATTATACGAAAAAGCTTCCTTAATGTCTACTTCCTCGCTTAAAATCCAAAATTTACATTCCATGTCTGCTTTTTGCGCATGAATATGAATTGGTTCTGAACCTTCATTTGAATAGAAGAAAAGTCTCCAGCCTGAGATGTAAAGAACAGTTGGCATAATCCAATTTATTAAATAGAAAGGTAATTGAGCATATCTAATAATGTTTTTCTACAAGCAGAACTGGTACTAGGCAAATCCTTAACCCAAATCTAACCTCCAGCCACCTGGAGTTTCCTATCTTAGCATTCCAAACCCCAACCACATGAAACATTACTACACCATTTTTGCGCTCTCTTTGTTTTTCTTGATATCATGTACTTCTCAAGAAGAGACTTCTTCGAAAAAACAATGGTACAAAGGCAACCTGCACACCCATTCCTATTGGTCAGATGGTGACGATTATCCTGAGATGATCATGGATTGGTACAAGTCGCATGACTACGATTTTGTGGTTCTTTCCGATCATAATACGTTGGCAGTTGGAGAAAAATGGAAGTTGATTCCAAAATCCCCATCCCATGAAATGGGTTTCCAGAAATACTTGGATAAATATGGAGACAAGGTTCAATACAGAGAAGATTCAGCGGGTAGGATAGAAGTAAGATTGAAAACCTTAGCTGAATATGCTCCGATGTTTGAAGAGAAAGGGGAGTTTTTGATCATTCAATCCCAAGAACTTACGGAGAGTTTTGAAAGTAAACCTCTGCATATGAACGTGACGAATATCCAGAAATTGATCCCTGCTGAAGGAGGGAACTCCATTCCAGAGATCTTGCAAAATGGCTTGGATAGAGTCAAAGCTCAGCGGGATTCTACAGGAGTCCCTATGTTTTTGCATATCAACCATCCAAATTTCGTGTGGGCGATTACGCCTGAGGATATTATCGCATTGGAAGGTGAGCGATTTTTTGAAGTGTATAATGGTCATCCGCAGGTCAATAATTATGGTGATTCCTTGAGGCCAAGTATGGAAGTGCTTTGGGACAAAGTTCAAGCAGCCTATTTGGAAGCGGGGAAGCCATTGCTTTATGGTTTGGCTGTAGATGATGCGCATAATTATCATGTTTTTGATCAAAATAGTAGCAATCCAGGTAGAGGATGGGTAATGGTTTTGTCTGAAAGCTTAGACCCGGCATCTTTGGTTGAAGCTATGGAGCGTGGAGATTTCTATTCAAGTACAGGTGTTACTTTGGAATCAATTGACTTCAGTGGAAAAACGCTAAATGTCGAAGTGAAGGCGGAGGAAGGAATATCTTATGAAATCCAATTCTTTGGCACCAAAAAATCTTCACCAGAAGAAAGCGGAATATTGCTGAGTGAGGTAACTGGTACTTCCGGATCTTATTCTCTAGAGGATGACGATATGTATGTGCGGGCAAAAATCATTTCCTCTAAACCAAAAGAAAATCCCTATCAGATCGGCGATAAAGAAACGGCCTGGACACAGCCAGTGACAGGGAAGTAATTGCAATTCTTGAGTAGTAGATTGATTTGAACGAAATTGCCCCTAATTTCAACCTCAAATCACAAATCGTTATTTCATTGCAATCCCGACCACATTCCTATCTTTTTTCTATTTCCTATTTTGGTGCTCGATACAAAGGTTGGGCCCCTCAGCCCAATCAGCCAACGGTTCAGCGAAGAGTAGAAAGAGTACTTAGGCATGTACTCGGACATGAGGATTTTTCATTGATTGGGGCTAGTCGCACGGATTCGGGAGTTTCCTGTATAGGCGGATATGTGCAGCTTTTCCTTAGGGAAAAAGTTGAAATGGAAGCACTTTTGCCAGAGTTTAACGAGCATCTTCCCCAGGATATCCGTTTGAATTCCGTGAGAGAAGTGCCAACCAACTTCAATTTGATTCAATCCGTTCAGGAAAAAACCTATCGCTATTATTTTGCTAATTCCACTGATTTTCATCCCTTCGCTTCAGCTTTTCTTGTCAATGTGGGTGGCGACCTTAATTGGAAAGAGATAAAAGAAGCTTGTAGGTTATTTACAGGAAAGCATGACTTCAAGGCGTTTTGCAAACCTTCAGAAAACAAGACGGATTATAAACGCGAAGTTCTTTCTTCAGGAATTTTTGTCTCCAATGAATTTCTAGGGCAGTTTTTTCCTAAGGATATTTATTACTTCGAAATCACCGGAACTGGTTTTCTCCATCATCAAGTCCGGAAAATGATGTGTGCGATTTGGAATGTAGGCTCTGGCGAATGGAAACTGGAAGACATTATCTCACGTCTTGAAAATCCGGACGGGGAGTTTCCAAATCTCCCACCCGCTCCGGCAAATGGATTAGTTCTTTGGGAAACGGTGTTAGAGATTTAATACAAGCTTTGGTCCGTAAGTCTCATGACTTGGACCCAAAATAGTGCAGTCTTCAGACTGAATCATTCCCTCTTTTGCAAGCAGTCCGAAGACTGCATTTTTGCAGGCACAAGTCTGAAGACTTTGCGCCAGAATAGACTTGCGCCAATATAAATGAAGTCAACAACTAAAATCTATCTCACGCCGCGTCGCTGCGCCGTTGCGAGAGAAGAAAATACTCAAAGCTTCATCTCAAACACATAATCATCCATCACATACCCATTGCCAATGTCGATGACTTCTTCTTTTATTTTCTTAAAACCCAAATACTCGTAAAAAGCGATCGCACCCTCGTTGTATTTATTGACATTCAAGAGGAGACTTTTCTGATCTTTTGCCAGCGCAACTTCTTTGATCTTCTGAATCAATTTCTTGCCAACTCCTTTTCCCTGAGCTGTAGGAAGAATATAGATCTTGTGGATTTTGGTTTGACCTGGTAGTTGATTGAGCTGAATTCCGGTAAATCCTAATTCTACGTCATCTTCGAATGCTAGTAAAAAGATATGACCTTCATCCAACTGCTTCTCGAGATGCTGAATATCATAAAACCAATTTAGCATGTAGTCGATTTGGGCAGGGCTTAGAATTTCCCTGAAAGTATCTGGCCATGTACGTTGAGCTATGGATTGAACTAGAATTAATTCTTCTTTTGACGCCTGTTTTATTTGAATCATGGTAGTGGAGTCTCAATTTATCCGAATTGGATTAAAAAAAGGAAACCGAGCCATTTTTTACGAAGCTCGGTTTTATGGTATCAATTTTTTATCAGATTTTATTTGGTTCAGGATGCTCATAACCTGCTCGATATGGTCTTCTCAGCAAAGCAGTTGCTTCGTCATCACCAACAATAGTCATAGTTTTTGGGTCATATTTTAATGGTCTACCTCCCAATTCCATTGACATATTTGCCAAGATGCAGGAGGCAGTCGAAATATGCCCTTCCAAAACATCAGCCACTGGCAAAGTGTCTTTTTCTATGGCTTGAAGCCAATCTCTCAACTGCGCCCTTGTGGCTGGTGCCGCATGAACCTCATTGTCTTTTTCAGTTACATCCTCAGGATATTCTTCCTTTTCCAAAACCACCGGATAGTGAATTGGTTCACCATTATTTCTTCCTTCGGGATAAAAATCAGCACGCATTGGACTGCCAGCTAGCATGCCATTTTCACCGTAGATTTTAAAAGCCCATGGGTAATCCTTATCCACGGGATTGCCCCAAGTTCTATGTTGCCAAACTATGTTCAGTTCATCATATTCGAAAAGAGCAGTCTGGGTATCCGAAATGTTCGCTACACTGTCTTTTTGCACATAGATCCCACCTGTCGAAGTCACTTGCAGTGGCCATCCCAAGTCCAGCATCCAGCGTACCGAATCGAGCATGTGTACACACATGTCTCCTACTATTCCGTTTCCGTATTCCATAAATGCCCTCCATCCTCGGTGCAAAATTCCGCGATAAGGCAACTTTGGAGCAGGACCCGCCCAAAGCTCATAATTCAAATTCTCAGGAACGGGCATCACCTCTGGATTACTATTATTTCGCATATGATAATAGCAGCAAACTTCTGCATGAGAGATTTTCCCGAGTTTTCCGGTGTCGATTATTTCTTTTTTTGCCTGTACCAAATGCGGGGTACTTCTACGCTGAGTGCCGATTTGTACTTTGCGATCATACTTTCTGGCTGCCGCCAGAATCGCCTCACCTTCGATCACATCCACCGAAATTGGCTTTTGCAAATACAAATGTGCCCCACTCTTAACGACATCAATTGCCATGAGCGCATGCCAATGGTCTGGAGTTCCGATCAGAACATATTCTGGCTTTTCTTTTGCCAAAAGCTCCTTGTAATCCTCATAAAGAGTTGGGACTTTACCCGACTTTTGACGAGTCGAAACCAATCTTCCTGCCTCTGCTAGTTGCTTGCTATCCACATCACAAAGGCCAACAACTTCTACATCTGCCACTTGAATCAAGCGAAAAAGGTCAGATTTCCCATACCAGCCTGTGCCTATGAGCGCAACTTGAAGCGGCCCTTCGCGATCTTTGAAATCCATGCCAAGTAAGCCGAAGCTAGCCAACGACATCAGGGCTGTACTTCCTTTTAAAAATTCTCTTCGATTTAATGGGTTCATAGGGTATGGGTTTTTGGTATAGGTGCTTTAAATTACAAAAAGCACAGTCTTCATCAAGTGGTTTTTAATCAGTTTGTGATCATCGGTTAAAGTTGATAAAACTCAATTTGAAAAAATAGCTTGCAAAAGGCTTAAATCACTTAGCCACCCAATCCAACTGCCTGCCTTCTTCTGCTGCTTGCTTATCTTTAGACGTTCCAATAGCTATGCCTATCGCCATTCCAATTGGCAGACCTATTCCCAAAAAAGCAAGATTTCCTATGGAAATGCCAAATACCACTCCTAGCGGGATCCCGAAAGTAGCCATTCCAAGAACGAGCCATTGGAGCTGATAGTGATTTTGTGGGACAAGGTTGAGTTCCTGATCGAGCAGTTTAATGATAGCTGCTTGTGCGGATTTTATTTGCTTCAGCAATTCTGGATCTGGTCCTGGGAAGTCATTTACTCCTTCGATGATCTCGTTGATTTTCTGTTGTTGAGCCTGTGGGATTTTCTTTTGCTCAATGGCAGCAATGAGTGTGCTCAGGTTACTAGCAGCTTTGGCAAGTTTCGGGTTTTCTTCGAAAGAGGGGCGGGAGGTGAGGGGAGTGATGGGCATTGGCAATTTTTGATATCCTAGTTAATCCAAAATTATTACAAATCATTTAGATCCTTAGACCTCGCTTTAAAAACCGTTTTATCCATTCTTGGAGGATTATCTATGTCGTATCCGTAGGCGATACTATTGAGATACTTGTGAATTTGCATTCTTTCCTGCCAAGTTAAATTTTTATATTCTTTACCGTAATTGACCTGTTCGGAGGCATTTCTTGCATGAAAGGCAGATCGGTTGAGCTTGAATTTTTTAGGGAGGTCGGACATTGTTGATTTGGATAGGATTCTTTAAAGTTAAAAAAGAGACGGGGTTTGAGCACTTTTATTTTGAAAAAGCTAAATTAATCAGAAACACAATCATGGAACTAGCAGTTGAAAAACTACGCTTGGTGAAGCAGATACTCGAGATCAATGATGATAAGTTGATCTCAGCACTGTTGAATTTACTCACTATGACGAATAGCGAAAATTCCTTGACTGAAGAACAGCATCAGGGACTATTGCTTGGGATCAAACAATTAGATGAAGGAAGGCGTGTTTCTTTGAAAGATTTTTTAAGAAAATAAAGAAGAGTTGAAAAAGTAAACCCAGTAAGCACATCCGATTATCCCTGTTATATTGATCCAAAGCAAAGTTCTGTTGTAGTGGTTTTTCCTTTTAAAAGTTAATAAAGCAGGAATTAGATATAAAATACCGATGAATGTAACAGGAAGCAGTAGTACTCCGTAGCCAAATGGCCCTCCCCCAGATTTTAGAATTCGGAATGTGTGAGGAAAGAAAACTGAAATATTGGAAAGAATTATAAATCCTGAAAAAGTCAAGTTTAAGATTTTTATAGATATGTGATCTTGAGTAATTGGGTGCTGTTTTTGCATCATTTTAAGATCATTCAGTTAATAATATAAAATCTAAATTTTAACATTTAACATCGGTCAACCGACTATACCCCACATTCCTAAAACATTACCCCAAATCTCTCCCCCAATTCCGTCAAATCCTTTACCACAGGATCAAGCAGCGGAATTCCCTCTTTCATTCTGATAGCTTCCAATTCCCGCTCTGGATCACCTGGGATTAAGACTTTTTCATTTCCAGGAGTTGGCTTGGCAGCTCGGAATCGAGTGATCCAATTATCCATGTGCGCTTTGAATTCATCTGCTGGGCGAAAAGCATCTACGCGCATAGCGCCAAAAAAGTGACCAATTCCTTCTCCGACTGGATTTGGATCTGGCTCTAAGAAAGCCACGAAAGGAGGAACCCATGGGCCATAATTGGCTCCCGATAGTACTGCAGAGAAAATATCCACAATGGAACCCAAGGCATAACCTTTATGAGAACCATGTTCCCTATCTCCACCCAGTGGCAGTAGAGCTCCGCCATCTTTCACTCCATTTGCGGAAGTGGTCGGATTGCCTTCTTTGTCCTGCACCCAGCCAGTTGGTGTATCCATTCCTTTGCGCTGCAAGATTTCCAATTTACCATTCGCTGCGGTGGTTGTTGCTAAGTCCGCCACGAAAGGGGGTTGGTTTTTAGCAGGTATTGCAACAGCAATTGGATTTGTTCCTAATAATCTTTCCTGCGAAAAAGTAGGAGCGACTAGTGGGCTCGCATTCGTCAGGGAAATTCCGATCATATCATGAGCTAAAGCCTGCATAGCATGGTATCCTGCAATGCCGTAATGATTCGAGTTTTTCACAGAAACCCAGCCTGTTCCAGCGATTTTAGCTTTTTCGATAGCAACCTTCATGGCAAAAGGAGCTACCACCAAACCCAAACCTCCGTCTCCGTCCACTACTGCCGTAGAGGGAGTTTCGTGTACTACTCTGATATTTGGCGTTGCATTTATCCTCCCTTTTTCCCACAAACGAACATAGCCCGAAAGCCGTGCAACGCCATGACTGTCCACTCCTCGAAGATCCGCCGAAAGCAATACGTCAGCAGCTGTCTTGGCCTGATCTGCCGGACAGCCGATTTTGGTAAGCATGCCTAATGTAAAAGTGTGAAGTTGTTCAAAAGAATAAGTCATAGCAATAGAGGGAATAAACTGTTAAATAATTAGCAGCTAAATATAAGAAATGAAATTTTTCAGAAAGGCTTAAATAGCGGTTTGCTCAGGAATTAGCAAAGAAGCAATTGCTCCTTCTTTGAGTGCATAGTGCGAGCAGGTGATAAAATCCACCTCTATGTAGCGCAAAATAAATTCTATCAAACTGGATGCTACCACGATCATATCAACTCGCATTGGAATCATCCCAGGAATGAGTAATCGTTGTTCCTTGTTTTTGCTTAAAATCATGCGATGAATTGCTTCGTATTCTTCCACAGGAAGCTCAAATACATGTCGTCCGGTGAGTTTGCACTGGAGCATGGACTCAAAATAAATATCCGTAAGGGTATCAAAAGTCCCGGAAGCTCCGACTAGGCCTGATGGTTTGTAGGTTTTGATAGCTTCTATCAAAGGCTGAAGTTTCTCTTCCAGGTAATTTTCCAGCTTATCAATTTCTTCTGGAAGAATTGGGTCATGGTAGTGAAAAAGCTCCAACAGACGTTGACCGCCTATTTCAAAACTTTGTTTCCAAAGAGACTCCTGACTGTTACCGATGATGAATTCTACAGAACCCCCGCCGATATCCATCATTAGTTCAGTTTGTCCATTTAAAGAACCGGAAAGCCGAATTCCTTGGTAAATCATTTGAGCTTCTTCCTCGCCTGACAGCACTTGAATGTTAATTCCAATAGTTTCCTTGACAGTTTTGACGAACTCTGGACCATTTTCAGCATTCCGGACAGCAGAGGTAGCAAAAGCAAAAACCTGATCTATGTTTTCACCATCGATCAGGTTTTTGAAGTGTTTAAGCGTATGATATGCTCTTTTTACCGCATCTTCAGCAAGATTATTTTGATTGATTCCGCCTTTTCCCAATTTGACAGGGATTTTCTCCTTGTAAATTGTTTTAAAAGTTACATCATCCAATTCTACCAATAACAAATGAAATGTATTGGTGCCCATGTCAATTACCGCCGCCTTTCGGGTACTCATACGCTGCCAATTTTTAAAGATGGGCGAATATAGAAAGTTATTTGAAATGAGGTCTTTCCATATAAATTTAATTGCCTGATTTTTTTTCTAAACACTAGTTCATTACAACACGCGCTGAGGTTTCACGGAGATGAACAGTGACAACTAGTAGCCTACTGAAGCTGTGCTGGCGAAAGCTTCCTTGGCTATGGATTTTTCCTAACAGCTTTTACTACTTTCTTTTTACAATAATTACATCTGGAAACAATCCTTTCCATAGCTGACAAAGCCTGCTATATTTGAGCAAGTCTAAAAACTATCGTATGAGCAAAAAAGATAAACCCAATTATACTTTACCAGGAAAAGAAGGCAAGATAGAGTTGCTGAAAAAGAAAAATGCGGAAGCGTTACTCGGTGGAGGAGAAAAAAGAATAGCTTCTCAACACCAGAAAGGTAAACTCACCGCCCGTGAGCGTGTGGAGTTATTGTTGGATGAAGGTACTTTTCAGGAGATTGATAAATTCGTCATGCATCGGGCAAAGGATTTTGGTCTGGACAAAGAACATTATCTGGGTGATGGTGTGATTACCGGGTACGGAGAAGTCAATGGGCGGTTGGTTTATGTTTTTTCCCAGGATTTTACAGTTTTTGGAGGATCCCTTTCCGAAACCCACGCGGAGAAAATCTGCAAGATCATGGATATGGCGATGAAAAATGGTGCTCCCGTGGTAGGGTTGAATGATTCTGGAGGGGCGAGAATCCAAGAAGGAGTAAATTCGCTCGGCGGTTATGCAGATATATTTTATAGAAATACACTTGCATCTGGAGTAGTGCCTCAGATCTCAGCGATCATGGGCCCATGTGCTGGTGGAGCCGTTTATTCTCCCGCAATTACAGACTTTATATTGATGGTGGAAAACACCTCCTATATGTTTGTGACAGGACCAAATGTGGTGAAAACTGTCACCCAGGAAAATGTTACCGCCGAGGAACTTGGAGGAGCTTCGGCTCATAGTACCAAAAGTGGGGTAACTCATTTCGCTTGCGCAAATGAATTAGAATGCCTTCAACACATCAAAAAGATCTTGAGCTATATGCCTCAAAATTGTGAGGAAATCGCTCCTGTTTATCCATATGAATTATTAAAGGATGAAAGTCGGAAGGATTTGGACAGCTTGATTCCAGATAATCCCAATCAACCGTATGATATTCGAGATGCAGTAAGAGGAATAGTAGATGAAGATTCATTTTTGGAGGTACATGAAAACTTTGCGGACAATATTGTTGTTGGCTACGCAAGGATCGCGGGTAGAAGTATAGGAGTGGTTGGGAATCAGCCGCAGTCTATGGCTGGTGTTTTGGATAACGATGCCTCAGTAAAAGCTGCCAGATTTGTGAGGACCTGCGACAGTTTTAATGTTCCACTCTTAGTTTTGGTAGATGTCCCAGGGTTTTTGCCTGGTACTGATCAAGAATGGAATGGCATTATTACAAATGGAGCAAAGCTGCTTTATGCCTTTTCGGAGGCTACAGTTCCCAGAATCACAGTGATTACCAGAAAGGCATATGGTGGTGCCTATGACGTGATGAATTCTAAGCATATAGGTGCCGATCTAAACTTTGCATGGCCAACAGCAGAGATCGCTGTCATGGGAGCTAAGGGGGCTTCAGAGATTATTTTCAAGAAAGAAATTGCAGAAGCCAAAGATCCAGAAGCCAAACTTCAGGAAAAAGTAGATGAGTACACTGCTAAGTTTGCAAATCCTTATCGTGCAGCGCACCGAGGTTTTATTGACGAAGTCATCATGCCTTCGGAAACCCGCATCAAACTTATCAAAGCATACAAAATGCTAGAAAACAAGGTGGATAGGATCCCTAGAAAGAAGCATGGGAATATTCCGCTGTAAAAAATTCAATTACCAATTTTCAAATATAATTTTCAATGGATTCGAATACCTTTTTATATAAGTACTTAAACAACGCTTCCCCAACAGGCTTTGAAGCATCAGGTCAGCAAATTTGGCTGGATTATGTTAAGCCATTCGTTGATGATTATTTTACTGATAATTACGGAACTGCTGTTGCGGTAATTAACCCAAAGGCTGAATATAAAGTCGTGATCGAGGCTCATGCGGATGAGATCAGTTGGTTTGTAAGCTATATTAAAGACGATGGCTATATTTATGTTCGTCGCAATGGAGGTTCTGATCACATGATCGCTCCATCCATGAGGGTAAATATCCATACAGACAAAGGAATACTCCCTGGGGTATTTGGCTGGCCAGCTATCCATGTTAGGAAAGAAGGCAAGGAGGATGCGCCAACTTTGGATAATATTTTCATAGATGTGGGAGCTAGATCAAAGGAGGAAGTTGAAGAAATGGGGATTCATGTGGGTTGCGTGATCACTTTCAAGGATGAGTTGACTGAATTGAATGGCAAATTCTACTCAGGTAGAGCCCTTGATAATAGAATAGGAGGCTATATGATTGCTCAGGTCGCCAAGAGACTTAAAGAAGAGAAAAAGAAATTGCCATTTGGACTTTATATAGTAAATGCCGTTCAAGAGGAAATAGGTCTTCGTGGAGCTCAAATGATCGCTGCCAAAATCAAACCTAATGCAGCAATTATCACAGATGTTTGTCACGACACCACTGCTCCGCTTTATAATAAGGTCACAAGTGGAGATTACACCGCAGGCAAAGGCCCGGTGTTGCCAGTTGGTGCCTCAATTCACAAGAAGCTGTTGGATTTGATTATTGCCACGGCGAGAAAGAAAGAGATTCCTTTCCAGAGAGCTGCGGCATCTAGAGGCACAGGAACAGATACGGATGCATTTGCTTATTCTAATGAAGGTGTGCCATCGGCATTGATCTCCCTCCCTTTGAAATACATGCATACTACTGTTGAGACTGCAAGCAAGGATGATATCGAGCAGGTGATCAATTTGATGTATGAATTCTTGCTGGATTTTGATCCCGCTTTCGATTTTAGATACATAAAATAGGGTCAAAACCCACGGTCATTTCGGCTGTGGACTTTTTCTTTTGGTATGGAATACACAGATCAACTCAAGCGTAACGTTATTATTTCTTCACCTCCCCAGCGGATTATTTCGCTTGTTCCATCTCAGACCGAGCTATTGGTAGATTTGGATTTAGAGGAAAAAATAGTAGGAGTTACCAAGTTTTGTGTGCATCCGAGTGGATTGCAAAAGCGTAAAACGATAGTTGGTGGCACTAAAAACTATCGAATGGAAGTGATTGAATCTCTGAAGCCTGATTTGATTATTGGTAACAAAGAGGAGAATGAGCGATCGGGAATAGAAGAATTGATGGGGAAGTACCCGGTTTGGATGAGTGATATCTTAAATTTGGAGGATAGCTTGGAGATGATTGGGGCTTTTGGACAAATGCTTGGAAAAAAAACCAAATCAGAGCAGCTCGTAGAGAAGTTGAAAAACGACTTTGCTTCTTCGCTACCAAAGAAGGGAAATGCTATTTATCTTATATGGAAGGATCCTATCATGGCAGCAGGAAACGATACTTTTATTAATGAAATGTTGGGGTTTGCTGGATTTGAGAACCTAGTTCGAACTTCGCGATATCCAAAGCTATCAGAAAAGGAATTGGTAGAGTTAAATCCTGAACATTTATTACTCAGTTCAGAGCCTTATCCTTTTAAAGAGTCACACCTTCAGTATTTCAAATCGCTTTTACCGAAGGCTAATATTAGATTAGTTGATGGAGAGATGTTTTCTTGGTACGGTAGTAGACTACTTAAAGCAAAGGTCTATTTAGAAAGTTTATAGGATCAAATTCTTTTTTCAGGCATTACCGCTCATGAAAAAATATATTTAGCTGAAGGACTTTTTTAAAAAATTCAATTAACTTTTGAGTCTAAATATTTTCAAACTTAACATAACATGAAAAACACAAGATATACTTGGGTTGGATTATTTGCTTTAGTTTGGGCTTGTGGGCCTAAGCCAGCAGAAAATTCAGTAACCGAAACTATAGTAGAGGAAGTTTTGACACCTGAAAATTCCCTCACAGAGGAAGAGAAGGCGGATGGCTGGATGCTACTTTTCGATGGAAAAAATACAGATGGCTGGAGAGCATTTAATGGGGATAGCTTTCCTTCGGATGGCTGGACAGTCGAAGATGGAGCTTTAAAAGCATTGGGTAAAGGCGGAGATATCGGTGGAGATATAGTGTTTGGCCCAGTGGAATTTGAGCAATTTGAGATGGAATGGTCTTGGAAAATCGCTCCGGGAGGAAACAGTGGCGTTTTGTATCATGTAGTGGAAGATCCGAAATATGAAGCTCCCTATGAGACAGGACCTGAGTATCAGATGATCGATCAGTTGGGTTTTGCAGAACCTCTGGAGAAATGGCAGTCAATTGGCGCGGATTATGCAATGACCGAGCCTGATTATGAAGGAGCCGTCAAACCAGCGGGTGAATGGAATACATCGAAAATCATTTTCTCAGAAGAAGGATCCAGCTATTATTTGAATGGTCAGAAGACTGTTGAGTTTGTTCCTTATTCAGAAGCATGGACTGCTGCTCGTAATTCAGGCAAGTGGAATGATTTTCCTGATTACGCAATTTCAAAAACTGGGTTGATTTCACTTCAAGATCATGGAGCCGAGACGTGGTTCAAAAACATTAAAATTAAAAAACTATGAAGAAGGTATTAGTGATGATGCTATTATTAGCATCTGTGAATTTTGCATATGCTCAGAATAAAGTAAAACTCTTTAATGGAGAGGATCTGACAGGCTGGACTATCTATGGTACCGAAAAATGGTATGTTGAAGATGGATTGCTGATTTCTGAAAGTGGCCCCGATAAAGGATACGGATATTTAGGGACGGATGAAGAATATGATGATTTTGAAATCACACTTGAATTCAAGCAAGAGGCGAATGGTAATTCTGGTGTTTTTATTAGATCTACGGTAGAAGGAACAAAAGTTTCGGGTTGGCAAGTAGAGGTAGCTCCTCCAGGTAGTGACACTGGCGGGATCTATGAATCATACGGCAGAGGCTGGTTAGTGAAGCCGGATCCAGAAAAAGACAAGTATTTGAAGTTCGGCGAATGGAACAAAATGAAGATCGTTGTCCAAGGAGACACCGTTACTTCTTATTTGAATGGAAAAGAAATGGTGAACTTCTCAGATGCCAAAATAGGAGAAGGAAAAGGTGGAATTTGTCTTCAGATCCATGATGGTGGAGGGATAAAGGTTTACTGGCGAAACATTGTTTTGAAAAAGCTGTAAAATCCCAAAAGAAATAGATAAAATGCCCTGATGATTCAATTATCAGGGCATTTTTATTTTGTAAAACTTTTCTTGGTCTCTATCAGCAGCTTATCTCGGTGGGGGTTTAAATCTCAAATATTCTCTTGCCCTTAAAATAAAAAGGTAGATATTTGCACTCCCAAACGACGCAGACGGTGTCAGGGAAGCGGCTGAAGCTAGCTGTTGAGAGATTGAAAATACGAGTAAGAAATTAATTTTGCTGCGGGGGTTTGGAAGTCGAAAATGAGTTCTTACCTTTGCGCACCGATCTGAGGAGCGTGGTGAAGTAGGGGCAGAGTATCCTCTGAAAAACTTTACAAATTTATTTCACAAAGGTTATTGCGGTTTAAAAATAAGCTCTTACCTTTGCACTCCCTTCAGCAAGGAAGGGAAAAAAACGGAGCGGAAATCGTAAGATTGAGGCATCTGACCAAGACCACAAATGCGTGGTGTTAAGTTCTTTGAAGTGATGTAAGACGAAAAAAATAGTAACCTGAGAACAGACAGGGAGACGTTTATGGGATTTGCTTCGTGCGGTCTCATGGACAGTGTATAAATAATGATAATTTACAATGGAGAGTTTGATCCTGGCTCAG
>NZ_QLLK01000010.1 GCF_003259505.1 Algoriphagus yeomjeoni
TAACTATAGGTCTGGTTACCGCAAAAAACCAGTAGTGCCAGCCAATGCATTTAATGACCCAAACCATCCAAGTCTTTAAAATAATACTCCACCTTCTCATTTCCTTTTTCTTTCAACCCATCCATCTGAACCAACTCCTTCACTTCCTTTTTGATCTCCCTGAAGGAACCGATCTCAAAGCCGATCTTGAGCTGAACCCTGCTTTTGTACAAACTTGACTTTTCGTCAAAAAATGGATCAACGGATCCCATCACCACAGAGCGGATTACCTTACCTATAGGGATGGCTCTACCAACCGCGAAGCTGGATGCCCAAGCTTTTCCATCGAAATTCCTTGATTCATATCCCGCAGGATTGGTGATGGTCACCTGATTGCGGTTTACCGTGCCCTGAGCAAACCAATTCCATTTACTGAAACGTAAGCAGGTAAATACACCGAACCCTTCTCTTCTGAGTTGTTCATCGGCATCAAACTGCTTTTTCCAAGAAACCCCTCCCAAAATGGATAACTGCTGGGAAAAGGAATAGGAAAGTCCATAATCAAACAGCAACCCATCCCCAAAGGAAGTCAGCGGATCATACCAGAGAACCATACCGACACGGTGAAAAAATGGTTGTCCAGCCAGTTGATTTGTTTCAAAAAATTCTTCCTTTTTCTTATTAATGTCAGATGAAATAGTCTTAATATTCCCAAGGGAATCAACTTTCAGTTTGGAAAAATCTTTACCTGCCTTTTGAATGTATTCTTCACTGATATGCCCAGCTTTCTCGGTTGCAAGTGCTTTGGCTTGATCAAAAGGCACTTCAGAAGGCAATCCATTTTTGGGCACAGCTCCCACAACACACCTCCAACAGAAAACTCAGAAAGCGCCGAGCCTCGAAGAAAAAACACATCGTACAACACCCCAGAGATGTGCGCCCACAGTGGGCACAAGACACACACAGGGCAGAGCCCCGAGAGATTCGCAGTACTCGGAAACAACAGAGACCACAGCACACACACACCTCAGATAGGCCAAAACCGCGCTGGAAACACACACACCCGACAAAAGGTGTTTTGCACAACATTCCAGATCGCCTCCCCGAAGATACCCACACACAAAAACACGCTCCACAGCGTTACGCTCCCCTGCCAAAAAACCGCTGCGCCTCTCACTTGCCACAAGGAAAAGACGCTAACACGCCGGACACTCTCACGCGATATCCCCCAAAGCTCTGAGAGCTCACACCACAGAAAAACAAAAGACTTCAAGAGAGTCAAGATCCGCGAGAGCTCACACATAAGGGAATCATGCGACGGAGGGAAAAGCAGAAACAGAATGAGAAATCCAAAGTAAGGGAAGCCTAGAATGCAAGCCACGACACAAATAGAAAGCGAAAAAAAAAGAGGAGGAAACCATGAAGGAAAGAAAAAAAATAAACTCTGAACGCACAAAAAATAGGACGAAACAAAGAAGAAAATAACAAAAATAAAAACATTAATCAGGACAGAATTGTCAAACCAAATAAAAATACAAAAATAATTTAAAAGAAAAGGGGAAAGTTATCTATCTGAAACGTAACAAATACGTCCAGCAAACCTTGAACTCCAACCGCAAAACACAAGATAAAGAAAAAAACAGAAACAAAAGACAATTGGAACACACTACACATACACCGATGCACGTACCCCTACACCAACAGGGAGAAATAAAAGCCTAAATTCACATCAAGGAAGAAAAAACACACCTACCCCAACGGAACGGAACAGATCGTACAAACAACGCATTATCAAAATCAACCAAACGACTAAAATAGGAAAACAGGCCAACATCAACTCAATATAAAAAGAAAAAAAAAAAACCCTACCCAATGCAAAAAAAACCAAAACAAAGAAAAAGAAGAAAACCAACAAAATCAAAACCAAAAATAACAAGGAAAAAACAATCAGCAGCTAAAGCGTTGGCCACTACACCAAAGACCAGAAAACCAAACCAAATTGATCGACCCTTTACATCAAATAAAAAAAATAAATTAGAGAACTCATCAAAACCAAATGCCCCCACAACAAAATACGCCATACTAAACAAAAGACCCAAAACAAAATCAACACCAACACCAATTGAAACATCAAAGGGCGCGCCATAAGTACAAAATACTATAACAACAATGACCAATATTGAAACCCAAAAAAAACAATCACCAACAACACCAAAAACCAACAAAAAGCATTCTAAAAAAGGACCACACAATAGGCCACTAAATGACACAGCATAACCCAACCAATCCACCAAACAGAAACAACTTAAAGCCATAGAATTAAAACCAGTCCAGACAAAGGGTGAAAAATTAGGACCTACAGCGCAAACTGATCCAGAAGCTCTACTACAACAACTCAACCTGCAAAGACTAACCCGAAAAGTATGAAAACCACCACAACCACCTCCACAAACACCATCACAAACACAAACCCTGAACCGCCCAAATATACCAAAAGCTGGCAAAACACCGCAACAGAAAAATCGCAAGGGGGAATAAAAAGAAGAACTGAACCCAAAAAGCCACCTCACCCGACCCCAAAAACGACCCACACCAAAAAACCAAGATAAGGTACAGTCACACCAACCCCACCTACTCCTACACAACTACCCAGCCAAAGAACACTTCCAAAATCACGTTGAAATGCAAGTAACAAAGAAAGAAAAAAAACACCAACTGCCCGGAAAAACCTGAACAAAAAAGCCGGAACAGAGGCAAAAAAACCCCCATCACGGCCCGCAACCCACATCAAAGAAAGATCAGTAAATACAACGGGGATATCAACCCCGAAATCGTAAGCGAGGAAAACACAACAAGAAAACACCAAAGGCTCAACAACAACCCAGAACACGAGAACAGAAACACAAACCCCAACCCCATAGACAAAATACTGAACAACAAAAAACTCAAACACTTCCTCCACAAAAAAGAAGAACCGATGCAAAGGAAAAGCAAAAACACAAACTAAACCAGCTATTCTCATCCCAAATGAATAACAACAAGTCAACTGAACAACAAGAACAAAAAGACAAACAACCACTAGAAGACCAAAAAAAACATTCGAAAAACCATCAATGACGACAAACGACTCCAGAAAACCATTTCTCCCGACCCACAGGGGCTTAAAAAAGAGAACATCACTACCCCCTGCAGCATGAAGCACCAAAAACACTACCCACTCAGAAAAGACACCAACAAAATCGAACAAAACCGAAACTAAGAAACTATCAAGAATCTTCCTAACGTTAATCCCTGCCAAAAACAACCTTGGCACCGACAAAAGCAAAAATGAAAGAATAAGAAACCCCAATAGAAAACAAATAACTAAACCCAGAATATGACCACCAAACAACAGGATAAACCCACCTATAAAAAAACTTACTCAAATAACAAACCCGCAGCATGCTCCAAAAAAGAGAACCACCAAACCCACCAACAAAAGAAACCCTGAAAGAACGAATTACACTCAACAAGGTCCCAACACCCGCACACGGCAACCCTCCAACCAAAACACCGAACCCCCCCAAAAAAGATCGGTGACCACAAAACCCAAAAGTCGAAACACAAAAATTGGCCAAAACTCCGTAAAGACTACTCCAGAAAGTACAGACACCAAAAGGCATATCACCAATCATGTCACCCAAACTCCCAGAACCAGACGGACCAAAACCAAACAATCCACCTAGAAAAACACAAAAAAAAATACCCAAATATCAAAAAACAACATACAACGAAACACCTCGGCAAAAAACGACAAGAACACACTAAATACATAAACAAACCCACCCAGAAAGACAATCAGAAAGAAAACACCAAGAGTGAAAGTCGTACAACAAAACATAACCCCCTCGGCATCAAAAAAGCACCCAATCAAATGCAAAACCACGACAAATCCAATCAAGAGGGGCAACTCATACAAAGTGGAAGGGAGAAACCCAATCCCCGAAGTCGCCCAACAAATCAAAAACACCCCATCATCAAACCGAAACACCATACATACAGACCCCCCAATCATAAAACCAGAACACCCCAAAGTAAAACAAATCCCATCCGCAATACAAGTAAACATATGCCCAGAAAAACCAAAACTCAAAACCCAAACCGGACAGTAACAACCACCAGAAGAAATAGTCCCTTTCCTACACAATCACAGAACACAAACGCATCAACAACAAAATGTCAAACCAAACGACCACCGAACCAACGCCCACCACAAAGAAGTGCAAAAAGCAGCAAAAGAAAACAGAAACAACCTCTTCCAAAAATCAAAACAAGACCCAAAAATTCTCTGAAAAGAATCCCTAGCACACTTCAAATCAACCCCAGAAATAATCCCATAGAAAATACAGCAACCAAACCCAAAAACCCAAAAAATCCACAACACAAAAGGACAGCAAAACCGAGAAAGGAAGGAAGCATAAAGAGGAGGCAACCAAACCACGCGAGTGGACTAACAACAAACAGTCCAAAGCGCACACCAGTCTTTCCTGACCAACAGCCCCAATAAAGCAGACGAAAACCGCACGATAGTTTGTGCCAGCCAAGAATTTACCATCTACCTGAAAGCACACAATCGCTCCCCAAGAGAATAACTAGAGACGTCAAGGACATAAAAAGCTGACCCTGCTCCCACACAACCAGGAAACATAACCTCAAAACTCTGTAACAAAATGCCACGAAAAGCACACTCCAGAGTACGATACCATCGAAAACCCCAGCGATTAAGCGACTGCATCCGGAGCATACATCCTCGACAAAAAAAAAAGGACACCTCCGGCAAACAATAACCCGCTCAAACTACCCACATGATCCTAAAAGTAAAACTCCCCCCAAAAACCATCGACGCCGGCAAATAAGCGCACAAATTAAAAGAAAAGGAAATACAGAACGCAGGCAAGCAACACCATATACAAGAAGGAACAAAGCCACTGGATCAAGCCGCCAAGGCTAATGAAAAACCGCTGAGACAATTTAGAACATGGGCCACAGTAGGCAAAAAGAAACTGCGCCAAACTCTAAAAAATAACCTCCCAAGGCAGACAGAGAGAGCCATAGCAAAGCACGGGAAAACCATCCACCACGAGCGACACCAAAGCCCCCCACTCATCGCAACCACAACCCGCCCTAACCCGGCACAAAAAAACTCGAGCAAGACAACGCCGACCAAGATCGTTAAACAGAACCTAGCACAACCAACGAAAAAATATATGAAAAAAAGACCCTAAACAATCAACAACACAACAGTCCAAGGAACAGCTGAAATACATACATTCCATCCAACAGACATTAACATAGAAACCAGACGTCATTCCCGAAACAAAAAATAGAAAGGCCACACCCAAGGCAAAAAAACTCGCCCAGGACAGCCTAAAAGCACGGTCATAAAAAGAATTGTAAGCCCTAAAAAAAAAGAGAACACCACAAAAAGCCTGCCATCCCCAGCAGACACGCGAGAAATAAACAACGAAGCATGGCCATAAACCCCCAAATAACTAGCAAAAAATCGTCCGGGTACAACCACAAATCAACGAACATAATAAGCGCTGGAACCAACCCCGGAAAACACGGTAACTCCTTTGTTAGATCCCGACCAAGAATTCCCAGGAGCAGAGTTTTTCAGTACCTTCCCAACAGGGGAATTCTCATAAGAAATTCTCTCAAAGAAATTGGCTTCCGATGAATAAATTGTCGACAATCTAGAGTTATAAGAAGACCCGGGAGTCTGAACAATTTTACCGGAATTTGTTGTTGAAGGATAGGGAGATAAACCATATTTGGACCTTCCATAGGCATCATATACAAATGGCCTCACCAAATCTTTTCCTGTTGGTGAAACCTGATAAAACACCTCTTGCAGGGGTTTTCCCAGCCCATCTGTATAATAAGTAGTAGTTAAAGCCTGCTCTTTAGTCGGGTTACTTAAAATCAATTCTATGGGAACTTTAAAGGCCCATTCTCTAACTACATTGATATTTGCGGTCGAAGAGATAGAAGGAATCGATAATGTCTCCGGACTTAAAGCAGTTGAGGTAGTAATGCTAGTGGGTAAATTCTGTCCAAGAATCAATCTAGGCAATAAAAGTAGAAACCCCATAATTAACTTTTTCATAATCAATAATTAAAAGCTGCTTTGTATTGATAAAAAAACTGTTTATACCGTTCATTAAAGCCGTTCTTGCTCATCACCAATCTTCTTTGACTATCGTAGGAGTAATTGCTTGGCAACATTTCCTGTGAATTTTCATACGCCAATCCTACAAAAGGAATATATCCAAACGTTTGCATTCGAGTGTTTGCTGGCTGTAACCTAACCTCATCGACTAAAATACCCGAGCCTTGAATCAGTACAGAAGTAACTCCGGTGAATTTATACTGATAAATCAACCAACTCGAGTTAATATCCGAATTGGAGATTCCTGAATCAGAAACGGTTGTAGTGCCCTTTTTAACAATTAAATTTGGGGTTTCACTTCCATTTTTCTTAACCGCAAATGTCAATACATAGGTTAATGAAGAGTTCAAACCAGATTTGGAGATTGAATTGGAAGAAATAGCAAAAACCGTTGAACCCGTGAATGCAGGTGTATTCAAGGGAGTAGAAGGAATAGTATATGTCCATCCTCCTTTGAAATTACTTTCGAAACTGGTATAAGCCAAATCTGTATCAGTAGCATTGAAATTTGTCAGGAATACTACCGGCTTTGAATCATAATGATCATATAGAATTTTGGTTTTTACCTGATTATCCCTAATTAAAGTAGGGTAATTTTTTGTGTTGTATGATAAAACTTCTGATACAAGCCTTATTCCTGTACTTAAAACCGGATTAGACAGATTTAAACTATAAGAGCTACTTGGATCTTGCAAATCAATAGTATAAGATTTAGAATGAACCCTTTTACTATTAATTGATTCAAGTGGAAAGTAACCTCCTCCAACAGTATATTCAGTAGTTCCTCTAATCTTTTTATCCAAAAATAAAATCGGCTCTTTATACAAAGTATAATTTCCTTGTGTTCCTATTTCATCCGTATAATAATAATATCTACTTTTTGCCTCTCCACTGGTATTAGTATCTCTGAATACTGCCTTGGTGGTTTGGCTATTAAGTGAATCTATCGAAAAGAAAACATTGGTTTCAAATACTTTCCCACTTCGGAATATCTTCTTTGTTTCTTTTGTCTTTGAGACTAAAGCTGATATATACCCATATTTGAAAAGATTATAAACAGCGGGCTTAAAAAGCCATTGTTGTCCCGGTTCCACTTCAGCTCGCTCCCTATTTAGTTTCATTCCAAAAGAATAAAAAGAACTTGGACCTGCACTTTTTTGAAACTGTGTATTATTGGTGACAAACGTTTTGTACTGATAAGCAGTCTCCTCAATTTTCTCCAAAGCCCCTCCATAACCTTTGAAGGTTTCAGTTTTTGTTGGGATTCCATAGGTCCAATCATAGTTAATGCTAGCAACAGAAACTGAAGGATTTGGTACGATATCACCAATTTTCGAAAAATGATAAACTACCTTGCCCTGAGAGCCGTCATTCATAATCTCTTCAACTCTCGAATAAGAAACACTATAGGTTTTTCCCATAAATTGGGATAACTGATCGTCACTTGATACCATAAAAAATTGACAATCCAGCTTGTAAGGTCCCGTGTCTAAGTCATGCTGCCATTGATTCTGAGCATCAATAAAATTCACAGAGCTTTGTAAATTATCAATGAGTCCTGAAGAATTCGATGTTCCTTCTGAAATATATTTATAGTCCTTATAATTAGCTAAAACGTTTGAATCGGTATAGGAATTAATTCTTTTTATCCTTACTCCAGGACCAACCTTATTTAAATTAGAAAAGTAAACTAGGTTCTGCTCATATTCAAATGTTGAATAACCACCTGTTGGATAATTTATTCGGTTCAACATCCCAGCTGTTACCCTACTAGCTTGCGGCTCCCTATTTGCCCCGTTGGGATTATGGGTAGAAACAGTCGGAATAGCACTATAAACATAATTGTAAATGTGATATCCGTAATAATCTTGGTCATAGGACAACCTAGGAGAAAGATTACCATTATACGCAAAAGAATAAATCTGATCAGTATCAACTGTTACCTGATCTAATTTCAGTCTTTTATCCCAGGCTGTTTGATGGTTCGGTCCCGTAGTACCTGAAGAAGAAGAATAGGAAGTTGAAAACTCGATTTTCTTAACCGGGCTTACATCACCCATATTATAAACTTCAAGATACTGAAGTGCTTTTGCACCTGGTAAATCTTCCCTGGTCCCATCACCGGTAGATTCAGTTTTATATTTAAAAATTACCTGCTCATTCTCAGAAGTCTCAATTCTGATAAGCCTTTTCCCGGAAACTGAACTTTCTTGAATGCAGTTAACATCAATTAAGTTATTATCTGCCTGGCATCCATTTCCTGTAATCCATGAATACTTTTGTTCTGTTCTGTTAATTGCATAGGAATAATTCTCATCCTCATAAAAGAAATTAATGACTCCACCTTCCTTTGATTCTACTTTTGATAAGTAATAAGAATTATTATAGATTCCAACATTGACACATCCTCCGGATTCCAAATAAAGAGAGCCAGGGCATCCAGGAGGCAGATAAGTAGTTTCAACTACATCAAAAGTATATTGCGTATAATTTTTATCAATTACCAGATAAGAATTCCCAAGATCCACTATAGTCAATCCTGTATAGGGCACTTCCCTATAAACGTCTTGATAAACTGGAACCATTACTCCAGAATGGCTGCCAAAATTAAAATTTATAACATCAGGTTCAGTATCGACACAGTTATTCAATCCATCATGTGCCCACATGTAATCAACATTATTCCTACTATCTGGAAAGGAAGTGGTAGTCGTATGAGGATTAAACGTTGAAAAATTAGTAGGAAGCTGAACATAATCCCCCCCAATTTTATTTGCAGTATTAGCTAACACACCAGAGGCATTCAGTGCCCACCCAAGACCTACATTTGAAGAAACCTGATTCACCTTGATCCCGCCACCGTGGTAAGAGAGTCCTATATTATGTGAATACCCATTTACAGTAACAGTATGAATAGGAATTCCGATGTTGGCAACCCCTGTAGAATGATTAACGGGGGTCTCACCAAACTGTCCCAAAGAAGCCATTTGAGGAGAGGGTGGGACTTGCATCTTTCGAAAAGGTTCTACTGAACTAAATGGCTCTGAAAACATATTCATTGTCAAAGCCTCTTGTTCTTTCTTTACTGTATCAGATTTTGCCTTATCAGTTTCTTGACTAGAACTTTGCGCCCAAGATGTGCTAACACATAAGCTAAATACAATAAAAAGTGTTGCAAAAGAAAACAGTATATTCCTATTCATATTTAGACTTTATTGTTATACATCACAATAGAAATCAAAATCCTGATTATAAAAAAATACCCTATACAAGGTATTGGAAGTGTGAGTAAATTTACATCAAAATATAAAATGTTAAATACTGTATATATAAGGCTAAAAAGGCACTTTATTTTTAAAATGACTGCAGACTGAATTATTACATAACTCATTTGTAATCAGCGTTAAAAATTTTAGCATTTTTTTTGTTAAATATTTATTTTCTGCCTAAAACTCAATTTTATCAAAACATTCAATTGGTAATTGAATCTCTCAACAAACTTTAGATACTTATTTTCGATTTTTCTAACTATAAAAAGCAGGAAGCTTGAGTTATACAAAAAAATTAGTTAGAGTGACAAAAATGACTTTACAAAAAATAATTGAAACCTCACAGCCCTAGCAAAAGTAAAATTGCAATAGCTACTCAATCACTTTTAATACTAAAAAGCATCAACAGAAGTGCCTATTAATTCAATAAAAAGAGAGCCTTAGAGCTCCCCTTCATCTGCAAAGGAATAATAGCCTTCAGTTGTAACAATAACATGATCTAGAACAGGCAGATCCAAAGCCTTACCTATTTCCACCAATCTTCTGGTCATTCTTTTATCCTGATCAGAGGGCAACAGGTTTCCGGAAGGATGGTTATGGCTTACAATAATCGACTGGGCACATCCTTTCAATGCCGCACCAAAAACCAGTTTGGCATCCACAACTGTGCCCGCAGTTCCTCCTTTTGAAATCGTACAAATCCCCAGTACCCTATTGGCTCGGTTAAGCAGCATGACCTGAAAATGTTCAGCCAGCTCCAGGGTATCCTTATCCCAAAAGCTATATAGCACTTCATACACCTGTCTGGAACATCCTACTTTTGGGCGTTGGGATGATTTTACTTTTGGACTATAGCCCAGTGTAATTTCTGCTACTTCATTGAGATTGATAATTTGATTTACAGCTTCCATGATAACTACGTTTAAGTTAGAAATTATTTAGGATGCCATACACAGGTGTACCGGGAGCAAGGAAGCAGGAAACGGAATAAATAGCGCAGCGCAGCAAGCGGCTTTATGCCGTAGTCTGCTGACCGCCCCGACCGGGACGCCTAGCTTTGTACCGAAATAATAAGAACCGGAACTTCCCTCCTATTCAACTCAGTAATTCTTGAAATCTCAAAAAAACAAGACACAAAAAAACCCGGTTTATAACCGGGCTTTAAAGTAAAACTTCACCAACACTTAAATTAAGGCTAACAACCCTACACCTTCACTCCCTTCGATTTCCTCTGGGCCTCGGGGATCTTTTCAGCCACAGCTTTAGCCTGGTTTTGGACTTCTGTCAAATCACTGTTTTTCATTCGCTTTCCTTCCCCATCATAAACATTCATTGTTTTGTACTTAGGATTGGCCTCCAGCAAAAACCTCGAATCACTGCCTATAATATCAACCTCGTGGCGGTTTCCTTTCTTCAGGCTGTAAAGTAACAGGCTAAGCTGGTCTGGTGACCCCATGTTATTTAAAGGAAGCTTCTGTACCGTATCCTCAAGTTTAAACCCATAATTCTGGTGGTATTGGGTGACCGGATGCTGTCCCTTCTCATCCTTACTCCCCAAATCCAACTGAAGCCAGGCATTGTATCGTTCCCCCTCTTTGTTGAACAGACTTTTATAAATTGCTCTTCCTTCCAATAGATTGAAGGCTTCTTTGGCTGAAACCCCCTGATTTTGGTAAAATCGCTGGGACTGCTCTTTCCCTTCAGGCGTACTTAATTTGGCATCAAAGCCATTATAATAATACCTGCCCTCATCCGACTTTCTAAAATGTAAGCCGTACTCTAGTTTTTTATCCCCAATATCCTTGGTCAGGTTCAGCTCAAAATCGCTTTTCTTAGCCTTGACCTGTTTCTCCAGTTCTTTGTTTAGAGTCTCTCCGAATCCTGAGTATTTCAGTCGGTCCTGTAGCTCCTGTATGTTTTCTTTGATTGTCATGATTGGGTTATTTTTGGTTTGAAATTAAAATGGGTTGAACCTGAAGTAGTTTCTTCCCTGATAGCTTCACGACCGGATTGCGGTCACCATTGCTTTCAAAAACCTGAATGGAAAGTTCCTTTGCATCAGCTATAGTAAACCGGGGAAATGCAAAAACAGCCACACCTGCAGATTTACCGGCAACGCCTTGAAAAGGACTGAATGAAATTGGCTCGATGGATACTTCTCTGATTGCCGTGCGTTTTGTCTGCTTTTTGTCCTGAACAGTAAACCTCCATTTTTTTGCCAGGTAGTCCACCCAACTTTCATTTTCAACTGCCAGTTGAAAAAACAGTAACCCGTCTTTTTCAATTAGTTCTCCCAATCCCAGCCGGACCATACCCCTCTTTTTTCCCCAGAACAATCTATTGGGAATCCACTGAGACATTTCATTGATCACAGCAGAAATATCAGCCGCATTCATAGCCGACCCTTCCAACAATGCATTGGCATATTCGACCTCTTGCTGCTTCCCGATATCTATAGGTCTGGCATCCGGATAGTCTGTGAAGTCCACTGTAAAAGGATACAGCTTTCCTTCGCTGGTTATCACATACATGCTGGTAGAACTAAAATACCTTATTCCAGCTTTCAGCTTCAGCACGTTGGGAGCGGCCTTATCCTTTTCAGAAAGCACGGCCGGACTTCCAAAATCCGCACTGACTACCTCATAAGGAAAAACCAGCACCGTAGTTTTGTCCCATCCGATCTGAATCGGATAGGTTTCCATCTGTGCCTCCTGAACGAATTGGGCACAACAAATCGGGGATAGCGCAAACGCTATCAATACCATAATAATTCTCATAGAAAATGCTTTTAAAGTGAACAGATTAATTAACAGCCTGATCAGCCAATAGCAGTGGGTGGCCTGCCTTGACCATTACCTTGACCAGTTTTGCTTTTTTAGACAGGATGCCTTTCACTGTTTCCATCCCGGCCATGGAGGCCTGCGCCTCCCAGGAGGCTGACATACCCATCCTATTCATGGACTGTATTCCATCACCTGCTCCCTGCTTGACTGCATCACGGGTGATGGCATTGGGAATCCTTATTCCGGGAAGTGCATCCAGATCCACCACTTCCATATCAACTGGAATGATCAAGTTCCCGGAACGGATACTCCGTACTGCTATATTCAGCCGTTCTCCGTTCAATGTGCAGACTCCGGTTATAGGCGTTCCTGCTGAAAACTCCACCCCATCTATGAATAGGGACTGGGTCAGTTCCATTTCGATGGAAGCACCCGATACCACTTCCTGATCTTTGGTCACTTGGGCAGCAATAGCAGGCCGAACGCTTGCAAAGGCTAAGGGCTTTTTACTATCCAGTGAATAGAACCCATTTCGTTCTCTCCCAGAATAGGCAGATTCCTTAGGAGAATCCGCTTGCGTACTATGTTCACCCAGACTGACAGAAAAAACAGTTTCCCCCTCCCGTTCATGTATCTGTGACATGCGATCATGAACCCGTTGCGGATGCTGTACATCCAGTAATTTATCCAGCATGGCATCAATCCGCTTCATCTCAGGGTCTTCTATTTCAGGGGCTGTAACGGTTGCCATCAGAGCTTCCAGCTTTTGTAGATCAGGATCGGCAGAAGCGCTACCCTGCTCCGGTGATTCAGCTGAGACAACCTCCTGACCGACGGGTTCCTGCTGCATATCCGGTTGGTTGAGTAGTTTTTCCAGGACAAGCAATTTTTCCTGCACCTCGTTTTCGGTTTCCTGAAGTGTACTTTTCTGTCCTGTGTATGCAGTAGAACGATATAAAGTATCCTCCTTCTCTATTGCACTATCAGCAAAGGGATCCATCCTCCTTTGTTCCCGTACCTGCGAAGCCCTTTTTTCCGCATGTTCATAGGATTCCAGTTTATTCAGCACAATCGATTCTACTTGGGCTTCCGGCAGCGTCATGTTCAGTCCTTTCTGCTGTTCTCCTATACTTGGTTCACCGGTACCTCCTCCCATAGCCCAGAAGGCTAGGCAAAGGAATGGTAGGGTAAGGATGGGAAGTACAAGCAAAAATTTGCGTTCTTTTTTCTGTTTTTCAGTTAGCTGTTGCATGGTATGGTTTAGTTATTGGTTTAAAGTTTTTGGTTCATAGTCAAGGGAGTCGAAGTAAATCAGCGGAGGTTCCCATGCGGGAATACGCAGGGAAGTGGTAGTTTCTATGGACATTTCCAGTATCAAACTACCCCCTAGCACCGCTATACAAAGCAGTATAAACAGGAGTATCAATCGCTTTTTAGCGGGCTCCGGGATTCGATTGACCTTTTTAGAAAACAGAGCAACATATTTTTCAAGAAAGGCACTTTCCTGAATTGCGGAAGAAACAGGTATCCCCAGTATTCTCATCGCTTTTTCACCGTTATCGTTTCGTTGGAAAGGGTTTCCCAGTTTTCAATCAGAAATCCATGGGGATTCTGATCCGTGCGGTCAATGTGCCGCAGCCTTCCTTTGGTGATTAGACTTCTGGTCACCACCGAAGTAGGCCGGATGATCTTTTGCTTTCCATAAAACCTGAAATCAAAAGGATAGGAATCAATCGAGATACTCACACTGTCCGTCTCCACGGTCTGATTCATATTGGCTGATACGATTTGGGTGTAATAGCCCCCTTCCCGCAGGTTGTCATAAACGCTTTTGGCAGAACCATCCGCCAGATAAAGGCTCTTGGACACTTGCTCCCTGATGAAGTTTTCATCCGGACTCAGCGTAAAGAAATAATGATGGAACATCCTCACGTGATCCCTTGCCTCTACCGGTATGTTTTCTTTTTTCGTAGCAGAAAAAGCCTCCAATGCTTTTCCTTCTGCCAGGATAAAAATCCGTTCCTGTGCTGCCTGGGTTGCCTCCATTGCCCTCATCCCCAGGTAGCCTGATAGGCAGAGTGAACCCAGGGTAACTGCATAGGATAGGTATTTGACATGGCGGAAAGCAGTATCCAGATTTTTGAGATTTTGAAACATAGTACCTTATTTGATGACTTGATGAATAACCTGGGTTCCACCCAACGCACTGGACTTGGCTGCCCCTGTGGCAGAATTAAGCAAACTATCCCTACCACCCGGCTGCACGATAAATCCAGCCACATTGGGAACCGTCATATAACCGATAATGGCAATAACCATGAAGATCAAGTAGCCTAACGAAGAAGTGAAATCCCCATCCAGTACCATCATATTGAGTTGGATTTTGGCGATGATTGCACCAAAGATATTGGCTACCGGGAGCCACAGGGACACATTGATGTAGCGCGCAAACCAAGCTGCCAGGGTATGCTGGAACCCGTCAAAGACAGAAAGACCAAAGACGAGCGGACCAAGAATGGACAGTACGATCAGCTGAAAGGTGCGGATGGTGTTAATACATAAGGCAGCGGCGAAAAACAGCACCTGCAAAAACTCTGATATCAGTTTGCTGACAATGGCTCTTAGATTAAAAACAAAAACCTCGTTTGCCAAGCGCTCAAAAAAGCCCATGTCTTTCAGGTTTTCAGGGTATTTTTGCTCACCACTATCGAGCAAGTGGTTGATATAAGGCTCAAGCTGTTCAGCCTCCATTTCATAGATATGATTGGAAATAGCTTCGTTCGTTCCTTCCACCATTTCAGCTGTAGCCCTGATGATTGGGCTCATGGTTCCATTAATCACCGCCAATACCTGCGGAAAGAGCATAATAGCCAACCCTATGGCAAAAGGGCGAAGTAAGGGATACATATCAATAGGTTCCGAGCGGGCAATATGACCCCAGACCCGCATGCTGATATACCAGATGGCCGCAAATCCTGCCACCGCTCTGGCAACGGTAATCAGCCCATTGGCCAATGGAATCATTTCTTCGTAGAGTTGATCCAATACCTCATGCAGGCCTTCGACACTTCCGGAAATAGCCTGTGCCTGGACAGATCCGGTGAGTAGGAATACCATTCCCACCAGTAAAATGGCTTGTTTCCTCATGGTTTTATTCCGTTTAATTCCAAGATTGACTTTCGTTCATTTCTAACCCTGTTCCGTTGAATTCCAAGTGAATTAATCTCTGTGTTTATATCCCGCAGAGAGACCAACAGACCTGACATTTCCACATGCAGGCGATCAATGGCTTCCAACCGTTCGAAGTCCGACATGCGCAGCTCCCCTGCGGTAAGAATCAGTACCAGCTCATCGAGGTTACGCAGGGAAGCCTTAAACAGCCCTTCATACATTTCTGCCAGATATGCGAGCTCAGCAGCAGTAAAAGAATCTCCCTTGCTAACCTTCGTATAGGTGGATTTATATTCGCCCAAAATCCGCTGCTGGTATTGGATGATTTCAGCTACACGGTAGTACGTTCTGACCTCAGGGCTGACTTTAAGGAGTTCATTCAAAAATGCCTCGTGGAGCTTGAAATTACCTTCAGCTATTCCTTTCACCCTAGAATATCCCTGCTCCAGAACAAAATACCCCTTATGCATTTGGTCCAGGATTTCCTTTAGCTGCATCAGCTTTTCGTAATTCAGCAAAAGCTGTGTAGCCTCATGGGTCTGGCTGTTCCCTGGAGAGGGATGCAGCAACCCAAGCAGCAGCATCCCCAGCCCAATGACCTGTTTGATTTTACCTGACATCATAGAAACTGTTTAGTTGTTGGTGTTGGGTTTCTTTTCGCTTCCTATGCAAATCCAGTGACCGGATTCTCCCGTTGTAGACATTCAAGCCTTGAAAAAGCTGTTGAATTCCCGCGTACAATCCATCTATCGCAGCCAGCCTTTCCCCATCATCCATAGCATAAGAATCCGAAGACAGTAACTCATGGAGCTCATCCATGAGGACATCCGCCTGCGCTTTACTTCCCCTATTGAATCTATTGACAGCCATTATCTCTCCCTCTTCCAGCATGCTTTGATCAGCCAGAAATCTATCCATCCAATCCACCTCCCTGTTGATCTGCCTATATACATTCGGTATTTCCAGCGCAATCGGGTAATCCCGGACTAGCGGATGAACTGCAACCAAATTCCCGAAGTAGTCGGTGTGCAGTGAGTATTCACCGGCCTGAATGTCACCGGCCAGACTCCATCCTGCCTTGGCTATTTCATATCCCTTTTTTGCCACCTCCAGATAGGCAGACAGTGCAGCTATCTGATTGAGTTTGTAGCTGGTCTGCAGCTTTTTCTGCTTAGTCCACTCCTCCAGAGTCTGGGCGGTTACACACGGTCCAACACTCATCATTACCAGCAGGAGAATCACCCTGCTTACTCTCCAGGAATAGTTATTTTCTATCCAAATCATAGTTCTGTTTTAGGTTGTTGAGTGGCAGTAATTCACGGGAACGGATCAGGCGCATATTCCTTGAATTATGCGACCTTAAATCCACGAGATTTTTGCGGATTCTGTCCTCTGCCAGATGAAGGGAAGCCAGCCGGTCAGCATCATTCATCTGGGCGGTAAATGAAGTCATCACCCCGCTCAGGTGGCTGAGATTCTGTATAGACTCCTCCAGGATTTGTTGATATATCCCTGAGATCAACTTCTTTTCTTCCCATGCCAAAGCAGGAGAATTGTTGATCATTCCCCAGGTAGTTTGATACTCCCTGACCAACTGTTTTTGCATAGCGGCAATATCCCGCACCCGTTGAAACTGTGCGATGATCCGCTTGACTTTCCAGAGTTCCTCAAAGAGTTCATCGTACTGCTTTCGCTGATTTTCATTCCACTCTGAAATCTCTGAAAGCCTCAGCTCACTCAGTTTATTCTCCAACACCTTCTGAGCATTCTGAAGCCAGATCGTCTGGTTCTGCAGGCGCTGGATTTTCAGATCAATTGCCTGGATGACCTTTTTCACCCCAGCCTTTATTACTTCCAAAATCACAGCGATGGGAACGGCAGCTGCTTGCTGCATGGGCAATGCAGTCAGACTGATGACCAGCGGCAGGACTACCATCACAATTCGTTTTCTGATTTTCATAGCTAGTTGATTTCAAGTTCTTTCGAGAGTACCTCAATCGCCCTTTTTCGGCTACCGTATTTCTTGGTCAATTCCTCAACCCTCATTTTCTCCCGCTCCTCGGTCGTATAAGTGAGGTATTCTTCCGGGCTCACTTCCACCCTGTACACCTTTTTATAAATACTGATATATACTTCCTTGTAATTCCTGCCTGGCTCTTTGGCTTTATTCATCGATAGAATAATTGCCTTCTCCTGATCAGTCAAACCCAACAACTCCTGGATGTCCTTAAACTTGTTTTGGTACTTGCTCTGATCCAGCAGGATCTTGACATCGGCATTGTTGATGATCGCATGTTTGATGATCGGGCTGGAGATGATGTCTTCCACTTCCTGGGTCACCACAATGGCTTCCCCAAAGAATTTCCTGACCGTCTTGAACAGGTACTTGATGTACTCTGCCATCCCTTCCTTTGCGATGGCCTTCCAAGCCTCCTCAATCAGGATGATCTTTCTGACCCCCTTGAGCTTGCGCATTTTGGAAATAAAGATTTCCATGATCATCAGGGTCACCACCGGAAAGAGGATGGGATGATCCTTGATGTTATCCAGTTCAAAGACGATAAAGCGCTGCTGCAGCAAATCAAGATTTTCCCGTGCATTCAGCAGGTAATCAAATTCACCACCCCTGTAATATGGGCGCAACACGTACATAAAATTGTCCACATCGAAGTCATGCTCCCTGACCCCATCCCGCTTTAAAACCTCCCTGAATTCCTTACTCAGGTAGTCATAAAAAGTATCGAAGCAGGGGAAGAGCTCCAGGTCATTTTCCAACAGCTCAAAATATCCCGACACCGCATTGGAAATTGCGACATACTCTGAGCGCCTGAATACCTCATCCTCTTTTTTCCACAATGCAATGAGCAGGGTTTTGAGACTTTCCTTCTTTTCGGTTTCCGGCCGCTTTCTTCCTTCCACATGAAAGGGGTTAAAGCGGATGGGATTGTCCTGCTCGTAGGTAAAGTAATATCCCCCGATCAGCTCACAGAGTCCATGGTAAGAATGCCCCACATCCACCAATACCACATGTGTACCCTGTTCATAGTAAGAGCGCATCAGGTGATTGGTGAGAAAGGATTTTCCCGATCCTGAAGGCCCCAAAACAAATTTGTTCCGGTTGGTGATCAGCCCTTGCTTCATCGGCTCATCGGAAATATCCACATGGATAGGATACCCGGTAATCCGGTCTCCCAGCCGAATTCCGACCGGACTTCGGGAACTCCTGTAGTGGGTTTCCAGATTGAAAAAGCAGGTAGCCTGTGCAATAAAGGTGTCGAAGGTTTCATTCACCGGAAAAGCAGCTTCATTTCCCGGAAGGCCTGCCCAGAAAATCTGCGGTGCACCAACGGTTTCCTGTTTGGGCACCACATTCATTTTGGCAAGCGCACCCGCTGCCAGATTTCGCAGCATCCCTACCTCCTGGGATCTATCAGTCCAGCACATCACATTAAAATGTGCCTTTACTGCCTTTCTTCCTGTGGCAATAGCCTCATTTAAAAACTCCGCTGTAGCATCCCGTGCAATGGCATTCTCCCTGGAATAGTTGGCCAGAGATTCCAGTCGTTGCCGCTTGGATTCCAGGGCTTTCAACTTCTTTTGGTGATCTTCAACAAACAGAAACTGGTTATAGATATGATTACAGGGTAGCAAGGCACAGACAGGCGTGGAAAAACCGATTGGAAAATCCGTCTGATCGGTTCCATAGGGTTCATAAGCTTTATGGGGACTTACTGTGGAAGGCAGATTATCCACCTCCCCCAAACTATAGAGCTGTACATACTTGCTTCCTATTTTCCACTCCGGCTTGAACTGAATATCCTGAAGTAGATCCACCTCTCCCAAATTCAGGTATTCCTCCAAAACACCCGGCTTCCACGGGGTTCCCGCCAGTTGTTCCCCATTCATGCGCCTCAACCCAATTCCTGCATCCCCAAGAATCTGGACAAGCTGGCCAAGTACATTCTGAAACTCCTCCAGTACATTAACTTCCAACAGTTCTATCGGAACAAGCGTTTTTCTCAGCAAATTGGAAACAGCCGAATTCCCCAGCTTATTTCCCCTGGGTCTTTTGGTGATATACAGTAAACAGCGGTGGTTAAGATGCGGCCGTTCCGCAAAGAAGCGCTCACTGGAAAGGGAATGGAAGGAATGATCCTGTCCTTCAAACTTTCCCTGATATGCGGCATCTGTAAACCAGTCCTGCTTGTGCAGCACGGTATTTCCTGGCAGTACCCCTACAGCCTTATTCCAGGCATGATGCACCCCTTCGAATCCCGCAGCACTCAGGGAAAACAGTTCAGGCAATTCCACCTCAAAGGCCGCTGTCATGTCCCCCACCCGGGAAAGGATCAGCTCATGCTCCACTTTGTAGATTGGAAATAAATTTTCTAAATCCATGCTCAGCGCTTGATCAGGTTATAAAAGATTTTTCTACTTCTGATGACCACACTGGCTGGCACCTGATTTTGGGCCATTTTCTTCATCAGACCATATTCCCCATAGGTAGCACTCAGGTGGAACACCAGTACAAAATCCGCTGTTGCCAACACTACAGCCACTGTCAGGCACAGATACATGGACACCCCTAGAACATACCCGATTGCAAAAGCAATCAGTGTAAGTCCCAGTCCTGCTGCCAGGTATCCGATGTACTGTGCTTTGAGTCCCTTAAACTCCATGGGCTTGTTGATGCCTCTATTGACAGGGTACTTGATCATGCTATAGCTTCTTAACTAAGGTTCAGAATAAGATAGAGTTGGTAATCGCAATGTGCTCAAGCGGAACGCCAGTGCTCAACAGGCAGCTATGGGGATTTGCGGAAGGTTATTTTCTGCGGATCTTGGAGGTCTTGTTGAAGTAGTTTTTGATTAGCCACAACAAACTCAGGCAGTCCCGATTTATCCAGTGAGGTAAGTGTAGCCTTACCCGCTTTTTCATAAGGATGCATCTTAAGGAAGTACTCGTCACTCAGTCCGTACTTTCTGGCCATCCCTACCGGATCCAGCCCCAGTTCATCCGGAATTTCCACCAAGACAGCATTCGTCGGCAAGGTTACCATGTCCGAAGAAGCATGCAGAATGGACCGGCTTTCAATATCATAGAAGAACAGGTAATGTCTTCCATTTGGAGCCGTCACCATTTCATCGAGTGAAAGCTTTTTGTTGGGCAACTCCACATTTCGGAGTTCATTGAGCCTCAAATCAACCGTATATGCGTGTCCTGCAATGTCAATTTCCGGAAGTATCCCCATTTTTCGCTGTTTGAGCAGATCCATATCCAGCATAGTTTCAGACACCAAAGAAACTCTGAAGTACTGTGGCTACCACGACCAGAAACACACAGGAACCAAACCATGCGGCAGCGACTTTTCCGGTATCCGGTTCCCCGTTATTCCATTTGTTGAAAACCTTGACTGCGCCAATGAGTCCAACTATGGCACCTATGGCATACATCAATCCTGTACCCGACTGAAAATATCCACGTACCTGCTGGGTGGCCTCGTTGATGCCCGCATTTCCGTCCTGGGCTTTCACCATTCCTGCGAGTAGCAAGAAGTACATAACACTAATCCATTTAGTAATCCTTTTCATCGAATGTGAGTTTAGTTGGTTTGAATAATCAGTTTGGTTAGGTATTGAACAGGGCCAGGAGATCCTCTTCTCCAAGATCTACCTGTTCGGCCTTGGCCACCAACAGCAGGTGGTTCAGCAGTATTTTGCGTGCCGTGTTGGAATCAGGCAATCCATAGTGCCTTACTTTTTGACGAAGGAGTTGAATCAATTCAGCTTTTGTCTCCGCATTGGCCATCAGTTCAGGGTCTATTTCATCCAACAACGCATACAGCTTATCGATGGAAGAGCGCTTACTTTCAGCCCTATTCTTACCCTGGTTACCCAGCAGTCCCATTCTTTTTCCCTTTAGCAGAAAACCGGAAATATCTGACCGGAAGTAGCGGAAAACTACAACCCCATAGTAGCAAGTCAGGACTATTCCAAGCAGTTTAAGAAAGACTCCCCATGAAACATTTTCCAGCATAAGCGTTTGATTTTGTGGTTACAAACCTGCGCCGGAATCAGAAAAAATGTTCACACCGAATTCCGAAGGGGGAGAAAAAAAAGATAAAAAATCAGTCTTCCCCCCTGCTGTTCAGATCTGTATTGTCCATCCAACGTTCCAGTTTATCCTTCATGCGGTCCAAAAATGTAGTCCTGCTGTTTTTTCGGATACGGATTTCCTGAAACGTACGGTAGAACTGGGAAAGATCCTGACCGAATACCCGCTCCAGGTGTGTAGCAATATCCCGGATGGAAGCATTGCCGTTGTTAACAGCCCCGGTAGCTTTCAGCGCATAGGCAAGTTCGACCAAGGCTGCCTTGGTAGCTGTCCATTTAAGTGTTTGGCTCTCCTTCTCTGTCTTGTTTTCCAGTCGGCTAATTTCCTTTTCCAGAAATCCGTCTAGCTCACTGTATGCACGGAATCTCGCAAAGACTTTTCCAGCAGGGGTACAATGGCTATCCCCAAGCGGTAGCGGAGTCACGATCAGCAGCGGAGCATCCACTTTATCCCGGGTAAAGAACTGAATATCAAAATCCGATCTTCCAAGACTCCAGTATTCATATAGCAACTGATATCTTCGGAAAAACAACCGAATCGGAGCATACTGCTTAGCAAAATGCCTGATTCTGTCCTTCCTTCTTTTTGGCAGAGTGGAAAGAATGTAATAGAGCTCACCAAAATATAGGAGCTCGGCTTCAAAGCCCGGTCTGATCTTCTTGAAAAACGCTACCTCTGATTCAGGAGAATTAAAGGTTTCTTCAGCTTTTACCTGGTCGCAGTAGTTACTGACAATCAGGTAGGATTGTTCTGCCGCACGAAGTGGGTTACTGGTAGATGACCCTATAGCCCCTACCTCCTCCTTCATCCTTAGATAAAGCAGGTTAAAATGTTCATTAGCTATCATGTTCTGACAATTTTATGGGAACTAATCCCTGGTTAAAACTGCCCGCGGGTCTGAAAATCAGTAGGCCTGAGTACCCATTCAGGTACTGTACAAACATAACTTCTGCACAAAATAAACTCAAAAAAACCCTATACAGAGAACATGAATCAGGTGATTAGCTGGATGAAATGGTATCACATCAGGATGAAAACTAAACTAGCATAGTTAATTAACTATAAAACCTCCACACATCCCAAACAACAAGCTTTAGAAACCCGACTCCTAAAGAATAAATAATGGCTTCCAGACGGCCATATCCCAAAAAAACCAAAGAGTTTATTAACTTATAAACTAGTACTTCCTCATCTTGGGAGGCTCACTATTGTTTATTCCGGTCTGCCAGGGGCCGCAACGCTGTTGATTTTGGCTAAAAAAAACATTCCCGTTAGATATAATGATCAGGTAATCCGGACTCTGCTATGCATAATCGCCGCATTTCTTGTGGGGATGTATGGGACAGGCGCACGTTACCTGGATTCACTTTCCAACACCTCCTTTTTCATTAAGTTGTTAGCAGCTTTTTTGATAGCTGGGTTCTTTATTGAATTTGTCCACAGGGTAACGGTACAATTGGATAAGAGCTATGATTGGAAGGAAAAACCTCTTGTCAGGTTGCTACTTCAGTTTGCTCTGGGGATGTTGCTTCCTGGGATCATCGATTTATTCTTTCTATCTATCTATCAGTGGTATTTTGGAATAAATACGATGTATAAAGATCCCAGTGCACAAAGCTCCTTTCCAGTAATGGCATTACCTGTCTTTCTATTCAATGTCTATTATCTTTTCTACTATCACATTTTAAGAAATAAGCAGGATAAAGAACAAACACCTTCATCCAATGAAATACTGTTGGTCCAACAGGGAACAAAAACGATCCCCATCTTTCTTACAGATATCAGGTTCATTTATCATCAGAATCGCATGAACTACCTAGTCACTTGCGAAGAATCAAAATTTTATCTCAATGAGACGCTGGATGAACTGGAGAGGAACCTGCCTCATAGGGATTTTTTCAGAGTAAACCGAAAAATGATTATCCATTACAGGGCATGCCTGAATTTCAAATCTAACGGTCATGGTAAATTAATTTTAAACCTAGAGCCCCCCTTTGCAGGAGAAGTGACAGTGAGTCAAAACCGATCCACCCAATTTAAAGAATGGATTAAACGATAAATACCCTGATACAAATCTCATATCAAAGAATTACCTAACTCCTGTTTTCTTATGAACTGTAAAATCATTTTTCTCAGAAGAAGAAAGAAAACAGAGAAAATCACTAATTTATATATCAAAATATACTTTTACTGTAAAAAAATAATAAATGTATATATTAATAGACAAAAATAAATTTTACAGGCATCCACCTAATCTAAAGAAAAAAGTAAATTAAAATAAACTTTTAATACAATAAAACGTATTTTTGCTTACAAAAATTAACATATTGATAAAAAAACAAACCCCAATGCTTACTTTCAATTTCATAAAAATAGAAGACCTGAAAAAGGAGCTAGGCAGTCTTATCAAGAAAATGCGAAAAGCAAATTCTTTAACCCAAGAAGGCCTTGCAGAAAATCTGAATCTCTCCCGGCTCACTATCCAAAAAGTGGAATCCGGTAAGAATTTCAACTTTGACACCCTGCTACTCATTTTTCAACATTTCAACCAATTGGAGAGCTTCTATTCCTTCCTAAAAGAAAAATCATCTGAATACAACAAACCAGACTCATTGTATTAATGCCAAAAAACAATCTTATCTCGCTTTATTGCTTTGGGCAGGAAATAGGTAAAGTTGGTTTCGATGAAACCAAAAACATTTCTTTTTTCCAATACAATCCAGCTTACCTCGAATCAGGTAAAATGATCAATCTATTCCCTGAAAAACTGGGAATTATCAAAAGAATAGTCCCAACTCAGGTATTTAAAAACTATAGCAATGATACATTCCGTGGTCTCCCTCCCATGATTGCTGATTCGCTTCCAGATATGTTTGGGAATATCATTTTTAAGGAATGGCTGGAAAACACAAAAAAAAACTTTTCCAAAATCACTGTATTGGAACAATTGGCATATGTATCCAATCGTGGCATGGGAGCCCTGGAGTTCAGGCCAGGAAAAGATATACCAAAGGATATTACAATTGACATTGACGAAATTGTTGAAGTACTTATAAAAGTTTTGGACACCAAGGAAAGAACTTCTGCAGTTATCCTGAACCATGAATCACTATTGACCTTATTTAAAATCGGATCCTCAGCAGGTGGAGCCAGACCAAAAATCCTGATTTCTGAAAACAAAGAAGATGGATCAATCATCCCTGGTGACCTTAATTATTCGGATCAATACTACCACTATCTGGTCAAACTCAATTTAGATGAGGTTCCTTATAACCGAGAACTCATCGAATACTGTTATTACTTAACAGCAAGAAAATGCGGAATTGAAATGATGGATTCCAAAATGATTGAAGGAAAGCATTTCGCAACCCAACGTTTCGACAGGGTCAATGGAACAAAGAAACATGTCTTGACCATATCAGGTCTAACCGGATGGGACTTTACCCAAATCAATTCAGATCAGTCTACTTACGAGAATATTTTCAACTTATTACACTATTTAAATTTACCTCAAGTAGACTCGGTACAGTTATTCATGAGAATGGTATTCAATATTATCTTCTGCAACAAGGACGATCATTTGAAAAACCAGAGTTTAATCTATAATGAAGAAAGCGATGACTGGAGGCTGGCACCAGCCTATGACCTCACTTATTCGCTCAACCCTCAAATCAACTATAAAAAGACCTATCGAGCCCTGTCAGTCAACGGTAAAAAATCAGACATTCAATTTAAGGATGTTCAAACGGTTGCAGAAAAATTCACGATCAAAAACTATAAGAAGATCATCCTGGAAACACAAGCATTGATTCCATTTTGGGAAAGCAAAGCCAAGGAGCTTGGAATCCCAGACTCAATTCTAACTAGAATTTCAAGGGATTTCAAAATCCTATTGTAAATACTGTTCCTGGGAACCACAATCTGGTGTCAACAGCTGCCTGAAGACGCAGCCAAAAACTCTAGGACATAACATAAATTGCCTTGGATAGAATTAATAAATCCATCTAATAAAATTGACTCCTCCAATTAAAAAACAGATCCATTTTTAAAACCACTTATTTAGGAATAATCTGTCAGCTTTTATCCCAAAAATAGAAACTTAAATATCCTACAGCTCCCTTTTCCTCTGTTAATTTCACCGAAAACCCCACCGTCTTCACCGGAAATGTCAGGCCGATTGCCAATTCAGCTAGGATTGAAGAAAATTATCAATCCACTATGTCATTTCTATACCGACTCCCCCTATTCCATTTTGATCATGAACAAGATGCTGTTTTAGATCAGCAATGGAATTTCATTCTCAGTGCCATTAAACTTTCCTCAATTGTTTTTCACAGGGAATTGGAAGGAAAAACAGTATCAGAGCTGACCCATAAACAACGGGTTAAACTTCGAAAATACCTGCTCAGAGGTCGCTATCGTCCTACCCCGTTCGGTAGGTTTGCAGGCGTGGGACTAGGCAGCTGGGCCAAAGAAATAACCTTAGATTTCCCGGTTCAGGCTTCTGAAATTACTCAGGGCCACGCAGATGAAAATAGTAAACCATCCGAATTTCCTGCAGATCCTTTGCATTCCAATTATAAGCTGATTCCTGGAATTCAAATTAAACAAAAGCATTATCATGCCCTTATTTTTGACCATAAAAGCCGTAGCTGGAAAGGATGCAAGCTTCCTGTCAACCCCCTATTTGATGCCCTGCTCAAAACAATGTCCACGGATTCTATAAACTTCACTAAATTCCAACAATTGATTTCTCCCAAGCAGTCTGGTATATCGGGCGAAGAGGCAAAGCTCCTATGGAATCAAGTCCTGTCTTCAGGTTTCCTTTTTCCAGAAAATCCAATCAAAGATCCTACTTCCGGTGTGGATACGGTGGTAAAAAACCGACTCAACTTACCCGAAACCCTAAGGGAACAGCTGCAGCTTTTTACTTCTTCAGTAGGAAGTCTATTTTCAAAGGAAGAAACTCGTTACATCAGGGATTTCAAGAAATTCTTTACCACTCAATTTGATGACAGACATATCCTTTTAAATGAGCTAATGACCCATAATGGCTTTCTGTCGGGCCAATTTTTGCAAGACGATACAGTTGGTAAAGAAGACGATATCATTTCAGCCATTTTGTCAAAGCATACACAGGCTTCTATTGACCTACAGCAGTTCTTTCCAGCTAAGGACCTTGATACCGACATCCACGATGTACAGCTCCTTTTCCGTTTAGATACTATGGGCAATCCTATTATAGAAAATATAGTCTGTAACCGCCCCTTCGTCTATACCGGGAGGTTTAACAGAAACCCTGAAATCAAAACACAAACCCAAAGGATCAAAAACAGAATATTTATAGATCCTGAGGTAATGTATGCCCATGTCCAGCTTCTCGAATCAGCACCGATCCAGCATATCTGCAATGTCGACAACATCTTTGCCTATGAGATCACCCCCTTTGAAGCAAAGGAGCCAAGCCAACTGGCGTTTAATGAACTCTACATTGGGATTCGGGATACCCGTATCCAACTTATCCATAAGCACACTGGCAGGCAGGTAGTCCCTGTTATTTTGCACCCGCTCAACGGTGAACAAATCACCCACCCTATCCTCAGGCTACTTTGGGAGACAGCCCATCAGTGTAGATTCAGATTCCTACCCTACCAGAGTAGTACCCTTTCCCAACTCCCGTATTGCCCACAACTGAATTGGGGGAAAATTTGTCTTCAAAGCAGAAAATGGAAACTGAAAAAGTCCAATGTTCCCAGTCTTTCAGCACTCGGGCAACGACTGGATCAACTACAAATACCACCTCAAGTACTGGCTGGCCATACAGACAGGGAACTTTTGCTAAACCGTTACATCCCCGAAGATCTAAAAATACTCTGGCAGGAGCTTCAACGGGATAAAATGCTTACCCTGAATGATCCGGCATGGTACCCCTCAGGCCTTTTCCATTCCGATGACGGTACCGCTGCCTTTCCACAGTTTGTGTTCCAGCTTTCCAGACCCCAGCCTTCGCACCAACCTTTAAGCTCATTTAATCCTATAACCCATACCCGGAAAAATTGCATTTGCTTTACAAGCACAGTAAACCCTACTGAACTCCCTGAAGCCTTAGAGCGACTAGTCTACTTCATGGGTGAACCTCAGGTCCATTCCCGATCCCCCCTGTGGTTCTATTTACTCTATGGGAAAAACGGAGCCACCGAAATCCGTCTACGGGTGCTGGATATAAATGAAGAAGATAGAAAGGTCCTACTCCTCCTTTTTTCCGAGTTCTTTTTCCAAAATGAACTGAATTGGAAAACAGCTCCTTATTTTCCTGAAACAGCTAAATACGGCGTTAAGGGATTGGAAACTTCGCACCAACTTTTTCACTTGGAATCCCTATTTCTATCCGATAAATCCAGCGGAATGCTTTATCTAAACTATCCGGCAAAGTACAGGGAAGATCTGCTTGTCCAGTTATGGAGAAACATATTTTCACAATCCCCTTATCTCTCCAGCATATTTGAATCGCTTAAATCGGATGTAAAACGCATGCCTTTTGAATCAGTAAAGGAGTATAAATCATCCTTTAACCCGTATAAAACGATGAAAACTTCGGAGTTTAATTCATTTAAATACCTTGAGATAATTACCGGCCATGAACATTTTCATGCCGAAGAAGATTCATCCCTATCCTTGGTTTTCAACCACCTGCACATGATGGTCAATCGGTTTTTTCCTCTGGAAACACTGAATTTTGAACGTAGAATAAAATATAGGCTTTACAGGGAAATTGGAAGAGAAATTTATGCCCATGAACAAGGTGTACAGGCAGAATAGATTCAGGTTAATAGTGAAGCCTCTCAGTTAATTCTTCTGTTTTCAAAAATCCGTCTCACATCTTCCTTATAACTCCTGCTCATGGCTATCCTATCCCCCGAAACAAGCTCACATTCCTCCGGGTAAAGGTTTTTAACTTTTAGAATATTGACTGCATAAGATTGGTGTACTCTAACCATATACCTGTTACGTAGCTTTTTGAGACTTTCCAAAAATGGGGAAGTCAGCACGAATTCACTTCCATCTTCCAGTTTAACTGTGGACTTTTTGTTTTGCTGCTCCATATACAGGATTTCCGACGGCTTGTATACCTGTTGCCTATAACCCAACTTATCCCCCACTACATTATAGTTGTCCTCCATCTCCTTTCTGACCCAATACAGGGAATCCAATTTCTTTTTAGCCTTTTCCAGCACTTCTGCTAGCTCAACAGATTCAGGTGGTTTGGTCAAAAAACCTAATGCATCCACCTTATACCCAGACAAAGCATATTTGGAATGTCCCGAACAGATAATCACCGGAATCCCGGAATCTATCAGCTTTCTGGATAATTCCAATCCACCCAGTTCAGGCATCAGGATATCTGTTATCAGGATGTCCGCCATTCCATCCCGGGCATATTCCAGCCCCACGAGGGGATCAACGGTAGCAAACCCTACCTCAAAACCCGGAAGCATGGAGATTTCTACGGCCAAGAGTTCCAGGACATGCTCCTCATCGTCAATCAGACCAATTTTATACTGTTGTTCCATAGTTTATAGTCAGTAAAAGGGAATAATTTGATTCATCCGATACTACTTTGTTATAAAATCCATCGCCGAATTCATGTCTCAGCACACGAAAAACAGAAGAAGCTCCAAAGCCTGTACGGGGTTTTTCCCTACTGTTTTGAACCTTATTGGTGATGCAAACTGTAAACAGCCAATTTCGGGTAGCTTTTTCCCGGACAAGCTTAAACTTAATCAAACAAGGATGCTCTTTATCGGTATAGTCCGCGTGAAAAAATACATTTTCAACCAAAGTTAGCAGGCATAACTTGGGCATGGGTAACTCCTCTGAGATAGGAGGAACCTCAATAGCTGCATCTAGTGAAAGCTGAGGGAACCGCATGCGTTGAATCTGAAGGTATTCTTCCACTGCTTTTATTTCTTCATTGAGAAAATTAGGCTCTTCAAATTCCTTGAAACTGTACCTGAGCAAAGATGTGAGCTTGGAAAATTCAGCGGCCAGGGAAGGAGAAAGTTTGATGATTTTTGACAGATAAATACTTAATGAATTCAATACAAAATGGGAACTCAGCTGCATGGATCTGTGCATAACCTTCAATTGTTCGTGCTTTATTTCTATTTCATATTTACTCTTACCCAGTTTAAGGATGTTATAAAACGCCCAGACCACGGAAGTTAAAATCAAGAAATTAAATAGCCGGTTAAATTCACCTACGAGAAAACCTTTGGTTAAGGGGAGGGTCCCCAAAAACACATTATGCACCAAAAGCTTTATCCCTACCAATAGGATAAGCAACAACAGAAAGTATATTATCGCCCTAATTCGCCTTTTCAGGATAAAGTACTCGGGAAGGACGAGTTTAAAATAAACTGCGCAGATCAGATATCCCGCTATAAAATGGTACTGAGCCATTAACCAACCGTCAACCTCACCAAATTCTATAAAGGTTGATAGCAAATCAAGCAGCGCGTAACTAAGAAAAATTAGAAAAAGTAAATAGAGTGGCTGTTTGCCAGGCTTGAAAATTAGGTCAATTACACCCAAAACCCTGCTCTTTTCACCTAAACGCCCAGAGTTCAGCTGGGATTTACTAGTTTCCATCGTACAAAAAATTACATCTTATGATCAACAAACAAACAATGGAGGAATGTCAAAAAGCACTGCTCTCCATCCGCAAAATCAGTTATCAGGAAAGTAACAACAATGCCCAAGGCCGCGTGACCGGTAGCTTCTTCAGGGAATGCCGTACCACCATTACTCGTGTATAATTACTACATCCTAACTGGATTGATTAAGAAAGACTTCAACTGAAGTCGCCAGCTGTACCGGAAATTTTGAAGGTAAACCACTATCCAAAAAATAATCCGGCCCTCAAAGACCTGCCTCAAGGCAGGTTCTTTTTTTACACGACCTTTAGCCCAGCTGTTGCCTTGCTAAAAATCCCCATATACTTTTAGACAGCAAATGGAAAAATCCAAAAGCATTTGAGTTTATTGTTTTGCAGCTTCATCCACCAATACAGCTTGATTCCGGCAGACATATCAACCTACTGCAAACATAACCACCTGATCATTAACTGGAAGAATCACGCTTCTATGAAATGACTAGTGCAAAAATGTATATGTGCTTTAGAGTAACTAAGTTAATCATTATAACTTAGTATGCAATACTACCTCCCCAATTCCTGACTTTTTACAAAGAACTAATCCACTAACCGTGAAACAATTACGAGTGCACCCCCGAAAACCGGACTTATCTCCCAAGCCATGAATTACCCTAAAAAACAGTTCAAATAGGAAGAAAGATGACCAATTGCCTGCAAGTTTCACCGATAACCCTACCATGTTCGCCAAATTCTTGCTTTTGAAATCTGATTCTCCCGACATTTATCATAGTACAAAAGAGAATAGACAAGCAGGTTTACTTATTGATTTACAGATTATTAAATCAGAATACAAACGTATAAAAACCTAGTATTCAAACCAGCCATCACGGATTATACCCAACAAAATGGACTTACTCTCAAAATTACCTTCGGCACTCCTCATTCTACTCTGGATCTATACCGGGCTGGACAAAGTCTTGCGTTGGGAGGCAAGTAAAAACGCTTTTCACAATCAGACCTTTCCTGTAGAGCTGGCAGATGTATTGGCCTATGCAGTACCAATCACTGAGTTGCTGATTGCCTTACTCCTACTCTTTTCAGTTACTAGATGGTGGGGACACCTCGCAAGTATCCTCCTCCTCACTGTCTTCACTACCTATGTGGGACTGATCTGGGTAGGGGCTTTTCCCAGAGTCCCCTGCAACTGCGCAGGGATTCTAGAAAGTCTGGGCTGGTTAGAGCACTTGATTCTAAACTTACTATTCATCGCATTGGCAGTAGTCGGACTCAAGCAGTCCCAAAACAAAAAGCCCGAGGCAGTTGCCCCAGGCCTTTAACAAGTTGTTAAGCTTTAACTAGTGCAGAAACATTAATTTCTGCGCAACAAATTTAAACTAAAATTCTAATAATCTATACATAACCACAAGAAAATTAGAACAATAAAGGGCGACGGTGCTGAACCCGCCGCCCACAGCCCACAAATTCTAAAGCACGGGCTGCAAAAAATACCAAAAAGACAAAACCTAGTACCACAAGTCAAAGGAAATTAAATCATTAGTACCGTACTGCTTCTTCCTAACGCAGGGAGCTGGAAGACCTGCAAACACTCGGCAGTACAGGGATCCGAACCGATTCCCAAAACCGGGACTACCCGGACGGTTCACAGACTGAACCGGAGTTCTTGGGTGGCTTCCTCATGGAGGATGATGCCCTCGGAAGGAACTCCTGATCAGTGGAACTGAATACAACCATGTTCAACCGGGAGGCAACTCCCTTAACCAACACGATTATGAAATCAATAACAAAAATGCTCCCTGCACTGGGATTAGTATTCGGGGCAACTCTGGCTATGGCCATGAATTTCGCAGATCCCTCCAATGCCAATGATCCTAAATTCGGATCGGCAAATGGTGAGGTTTATAATGTAACCACCCGGACTATGGGGCCGGGAGCGCTACAGTACCAATGCAATCTTTCGCAAAGCGATTGCCTCTATGAGGATTCTGATTTGATCACTCCTATTCCTAGCAGTGAAGGTCAGTTTGTTCCGGGTAGTGGTCTGACTCCAATTGAGGATTAATTCAATAAACAGCCATTGGATTGTTTCCAATGGCTGTTTCATTCTTTTATAGGGCTTCATTTCTTTCTTGTTCATTCAATGGAATTTCCAGGAAGTAATTTTCGGGTGAAGTTCCGAGATCATAGGTAACTCCCTCAACTACCCGAGGAGCAACCCCGGACCAATTTTGATCTTTCAAGAACCTTCGCATATCGGTCCATCTCAGGATTCCACGGTAGATCATTTCTTTTCTTCTTTCCTCTAATACTATTTTTAAAACAGACCCCACATTTTCAGCCGTGTAAGGGATAAACGTATCCTCATAAAACCTTGATTCAAGAAGGATATTAAGCGTTTGAAGTGCCTCTTCTTCCCTTTCCTTACGTGCAAGTGCCTCAGCTTTTATGAGATAAAGTTCCCCGGTGGTGATCCCCGCAAACACCAGATATTCCCCTGAGAAATTACCCGCAAAATTCACTCTTCCCAGTTGATCAGGAGCTGTAAAATAGAGGTATTTACGGATATCATTTTCGTCATAGGAATCATAAACCACCTGATTTACAAATGTTAAATTCGAATACATGTAGCTTTGGGAACCAGCTAAGATATGAAGTACGACTTCTTCATTAAATCTCGGTATGGGATAAGTATAGAGTGTAATGGGAAGATTCGACAAATACGAATTTGAATTCAAATTCATGAGATCAGATTTGATCGAAAGCGCTTGATTGGCAAAATTGAGCGCTTGATCGTATCCACCGAGCTGAAGGTAAATCCTTGCCAACAAGCCATAACTGGCCACCTTGGATGGGCGTAGGGCATCCACAGGAACTTCCGGCAGTAAATCCAGCGCCTTAATCAAATCTTCGATGATTTGATCATATACTTCCCCGACTGTTGATTTGCCTTTTGGTGCTGAAAAATCAGGCGTAAGCATCAGGGGAACTCCATCTTTCCCAAGATCTGCCTGAGAAATCAGAGGATGGGTAAAGATCTGAAGCAACTCAAAATAATTTTGGGATCTGAGATAAAGCGCAGCCCCTTTTATTCTATCCAGTTGGGATTTTTCAGCTTCATTGGCGGGAGTTATTTTTTCAGCTTCTTCCAGCACCACATTAAACTTGAAGATATTCCCATAAGCAAAAGACCAGGTTGGCATTGATCCCTGAGCATCACTCAGCTGCCTTTTCCACAGGTATCCATCCCTAATATTATCCGGTAAAGCCAACAAGCCATCATCCGTAATGAAGATATCGTCGGATAGTATCAACCCGAAACTATCTGAGATATTCACCCCATCTACTGCATTTAGAATACTTTGCAAGTCTTCAACAGATTTAGGAACTACAATAGTTTTGGAAGGTTTTTCATCCAGAAATCCCGAACAAGATGCAAAGGAAAACCCAAAGATTATCACTAGTAGTATGTTAAGTTTATACGTTCTCATGTTTGTAGTATTTAGATAGTTTGATCTGAAGCTGTGTCGGTTAGCAATCTTCATATCAGTAATTAAAAATTGACTCTAAGCCCAAAAGCGATACTCCTGGCCGGGGGAATATTCTGAAAGTCCGGGTCGATATCGTGTTCGGTTTTCTTCCAGATTATCCCAAGGTTATTGACATAACTGTAAAGTTCAGCGTTGAAAAAAGGTAACCATGGGTGTGTACCTCTATCAAGTCTATAAGCCAGGCGGATATCCTGAAGGCGTATATGATCACCTCTTTCGGCTAAGACTTCGGCGTTGTTATAAATGAATTGTCTGTTGGCATTGACTCTCAGGTCTGCAGGTAAACCGGGGATGGAAGTGGTTACTTCGTCACCAGCGTTCTGCCATCTCGTATCGAAATCAGCATGTGTTATTCTACCATTGAGCAAAGCGGAATAGTCAACCGAGTTTCGTCGGAAGTAGTACCCCAATCGATAGGAAACATTCACTGACAGGCTGATGCCTTTGTAGGAAAGCGTATTCCGAAGGGCACCAAAAGAAGTTGGTCTTGTAGACCCATGAAAAATTAAGTCTTCGGGACTAGTTCCCCTTCTGATTCCCCGATAATCGGTACTGGGTTCGTCGTCAAGAATTCCTCTGGGTTGCCCGGTATCTGGATCGAGTCCCCCCCATGGAAAGCTGTATAATCCAAAAAGCGGATTGCCAGTGACCGGAACAGTAAATAGACCCGAGACCATTTGATCGACTTGGGGTTGGATTTCATAGTCAGTTACTTCTTCCTTGAGGTGGCTAATAAAGAAATTGACATCCCATTGGATTGCTCTTTGAAGAGGCCGTGCATTAAGGGCAATGTCAAAGCCTTTGGTTTGGGTACTGGCAAAATTCCCTCTGAAGATACTCTCACCCAAGGAAGGCGCCACCGGGATATCTCCAATGAGATCAATCCCATCTTTGATGTAGAATTCGATAGACCCATCCACTACATCATTTTTGAGGCTAAAATCCAGCGCTGTATTCCACATCTTCACGCGCTCCCATCTCAGGTCAGGGTTGGGTGGATTCTGGATAACCGCTGCCCGTTCACCCGGGTTTTGGGAAAAAGAGGCGGTGATGAAATAATTAGCCGTAGTAAATGCCGAGGTGGACCTGTCCACGTTTCCATTGTATCCGAAAGTAGATCTAAGCTTCAGGTAAGGAAGGAACCCTGATTGAAAGAAATTCTCTTCCGATAGCACCCATCCCAAACCTGCTGACCAGAGCGGCACAGCCCTCATATTGGTATTGACCCCAAAGAGGTTTGAGGCATCCCTTCTGGCACTTGCCGATACGATATACTTTTTTTGATAACTATATGAGGCATTGGCGAATAAGGAAATAAACCGGTCAATGGTACCTGAATGGCTGTCCCCTCTTGGAATGGTTGAGGAGGAATTGGGATTAATCTGAAATCTGGTTTGGTAATCAACCGGTAGGCTTAACCCAAAATCATCATCGTAACCATAAAAAAGGGACCCGGTGGACAGGGTTGAAACGTCCTTCATTTCCCCACCAACAATACCATTGAGTTGGTGCACTCCATTCCAACTTGGGCTGAAGGTTAACTGCCCTCTTAAATAATTTCCGGTTGACTTTGTTAACCGTTGATTTAAAGTTCCTCCTAAGGGCACTGGGTAAGATGGGGATCCCGCATCATCAAATTGTGTGAATCGATTGATCAACCAACGCACATCATAACTATCACTTGGTTTCACCAGCCGGGTTTCTCCTGTATTGTTCCAATATTGATGCAGTAAACTCGCCTTTATCCAAGGGGTAATCCGGTATGCCAACGTAGTATTCAACCGAAGGTCAAGTTGGTCTCCCCTATCCGAGATTAACCCGATTTCATTGAGGGGAACAAAGCTGCCGTCCAAGAAGCCTTGTTCCGGAAGAGCAGAAACATAACGCGTATTGAAATCCCGGATTACCGGCAAAGGATTTCCCGATTCATCGACGAGTCTTTCATAAGGCCCCATGTCCGGTAGGGTATTGCCAGTTTGGCGGCTGGATTGTACCAGCGAAACGGAACTTCCTATTTCCAATTTATCCTTTAGAAGTTTCCAGTCATTTTGGGAATTCAGGGTAAACCTTCGGTCTTGGTTTCCCGGGATTTCGTGCAGGTTGAAATCGGTACCCAAAGAAATATTGTAGCGATGTTTTGCTGATCCCCCATTGATATTGAGACTATACTGTTGATTTTGGGAGGGTCTATAGAAATGGCTTAATAGCTGTTCCCTACTGTCATATGTATTGTAAGCTTCCAGGAAATTGTTTTTCTCCTGTTCGGTAATCTGGCCTTCCCTAAATGCCAACATAGCCTCTACTCCCGGAGAAAGAGGCGGTCGTGCTGACTGGTTAATTCTGCTGTTGTATGAGCCATTGTCAAAGAGTTGTTGCTCAACAGCAATAAAATCACCAATAGCCATCTGCGGTCTTGCAAAAAGGTCTGGCTTCTCTGTTATGTTGATATTGGCATTGAGGCTAATATTCATAGGACTGTTGAAGGCCCCTGACTTTGTTTTGATCACAATGACACCGTTGCCGGACCTAGCTCCCCAAATAGAGGCTGAAGCCGCATCACGGAGCACAGTGATGCTTTCCACATCGTTGGGATTGATGTTTTCCAGGGGTCCATCGTAAGGAAAATTGTCTATGACGATGAGGGGTTGAGTCTCAGCGAACAGGGTGCTTCTTCCCCGGATACTTATCGCATCATTACTGGATCTATTTCCCCTGTTGAAAATGAGACTGGGAGTAACATCCTCTAATCTGTCAAGTAGATTGGTGCTGACTTTCCGGTTAATCAGCTCCTTATCCACAGAAACATAGGAACCTGTTGCCCGCTCCTTGGGGATCTGTTGATACCCGGTGGACAAGACAGTGACCTGATCCATGTCGGTTATAGCGTTTTGGAGATACAGTATCCCGTCTTCCATTGCCTGGAGTTCGGATGCTGTCAACTCCACTGTTTCAAAACCTATAAAAGACACGACCAGCACGGAATTGGGAACTAGTCCAGACAATTCAAAGCGGCCATTTTGATCTGAAATGGCAGTCTTTGTCCCTTCTTTTTCTTTGATTACTGCTCCGGCAAGCGGGGTATTCCCTTCTAAAGAGAACACTTGGGCGACAATGTCAACCTGGTTTTGCTGAGCCCAGACGGCTCCCAGCAAAAAGGTCAATAGAATGGTGAGGTATGTTGTTTTCATCATATTTTAGCTTTTAAAATCCAACGCAGCCCACCAAGGGCAAACTGCGCTGCATCCTGTTTATTTGGATTGGTTGGGTTTTGATTCTGCATTGATGGACTCCAGGTAGTGGATTAGCTCCTCACTTAAATCAGGGATATTCCCGATATTTTGGACAGTTCCATCCTTGTCCACCACCATGAAGGTTGGGAAGTAGCGGATGTTGTAATACTCCATAAAAGGATGAGGTGGCCCAGGAGCATTGAGGTTTAGACTTTCTTCGGTGGAATAGTTGCCTGATTCAATGTTGTTGTTCCATCTTTCCGGAAGTCTATCATGAGATATGTACACAAATTCAATGTCTTCATCTTCGGTAAAGTACTGTTCGGTTGGCTTAATGAGCGATTGATATGCATTGGAGGAAAACTGACAACCGGGAAGCCAGAAGCTAATAAGTAGCGTTTTACCCTGAAGTGAGTTGAGCGAGATTTCATTGCCTTGTCGATCAACCAGCGGGATCTCAGAAATCGTCTGGCCTATGCCTTGGGCCGAATAAAGCCTGTTGATCTCCTCCTTTACCCAAGGCGTTTGAATCTGATCCAATGCCAATTCAAATTGCCTGTTGCTATTCTTAAACAGACGGTAATTTTTAATGATGTAGATGGCATAGACCTGGTCATGGACTTCCTGCGGCAGGTGACCCAAAAGATGCCGGAAGGGCTCTTTGGAAAGTGCCGACTCAATGGCAAGTTTCTGGTAGATATACTCAGGAAAATAAGCAGAGTGCTTTGCTGCTGCAGGTATAGGAATATTTTTGCCCAGGATCTTTTCCTGAAAGAATTCCCGATGGGAACTGTCTTCCATGTAATAGGTGCTGAATTTGAAAACCTGGTCAAAATGCAGTCTGCCTATCAGGTCAGCCCGGAGGATTTCAAGGAAATCTTCCCCTACTTTTCCCTGATAGAAATCCAGGATATCAAATCCCGGATGGGAACTGATGTCCATGGAGAATATATTTTCCAAATGGCTTAAGCCAACCGGCCCGGGACTGACAAACTCCATTTTCCTACGAATGGAAGACTGCTGATTTTTTATATTGAGAATAGAAAGGGAATCTTCCGTGCTATAGCCCCAGTAATCTGAATCCCCTGTAAACATGGTAGGATTCTGATCGTAGCGGTAATTTTCATAGGCATTGGCGAGTTCGTATTGAACCCTAAATTTCTCCGCAGCAGGACCGGAGAAAAGCATACGGGCATTAACAAAATCCAATCTGATACGAACGCTGTCACCCGGCTCGACCAGGAATCTATCCAAATAGGTAAACTTATTGAACCTGAGACTGAGTCTGCCATAGCCACTGATGGGTTTGGATTCCCATTGTCCCCGCATCGTAGCCCTGGAACCATCGTACATGGTGCCTTGACTTAGTTCAAGTTGGGCTACCTCAGGAAGCGGAAGATCATTCTCATTGAGGTAGGGATCCCAAAGCTGGAATAGCAGGGAATCAACAGACTCGATTCTCTTGGTTTCCACATAGACCACCACCGGGGCAGCTTCCCCCAAAGAGGCAGAAGAGCGAAAGCTCTCCTGCCCTGGGAATCCAGACTGATAAACCAAATCCTTGTCTGGGGGTGAATCCGCACCTTTACTTTGTGCTGTGAGTGTGCTTCCGTATAGGCATAGCGATGCCAGGAAGCATGTGAATAGATGTTTTTTCATGCTTTTACGATTTTAAGCTGGAAGACCGGAGACGGGAGACGGAAGCTTGTCTCGCTAAGCGGATTCGAAGCGGGTTAGCTCCTTTACGCAAGGATGGAAGTGGGAAGTCAGAAAGCTCAAGGATGAAAGCTGAAAGTAGATCTTCAAACTCTTGACTTTAGCTTCTTGGCTCTAACTTCTTAACTCTTGGCTCTAACCTCTTGATACCTGCTACTAGCTACTTGTTACTTATCACAAGACATAGTTTTTCCACCTTAGCCTAAATGGCCAACCAGCAATAAATAAATACTAAGAAATGTGTCAGCTCTACCAGCTATTCTAAGCTTGCTGACGTGAGTGTGTAGTAACCGATCTGCTCAGGGATGTGCACCTCCCCTTTCACGGTCTGAAAAATGAATCCTCAGATCGGATTCTTGGGCTTCAGGGGATACAGGCGATCTGATGCGATGATGCCCTGTACCTCTGGAAGGACGTAATAGGTATTCTCTCCAATACTGAGCCGGGGAGAACAAACTGACCCGCTTACCCTCAGAGCATACCCTTCCACCCTGTGGATCTTACAGGATACTGTCTGCAACAGAAAAGGAAGTAAATCAATCATGCTCGTTTTCATTAGAAATGAAAAATGGTAAAACGAGTCTTTGAAGATTGAGGGGAAGCTATGACGGGGCTCCTATCAACCGCATCGCAGGGTTCCGACACCTCATGAAACGGAATATCGATAGGTGCCCACAGTCATAGCTATGCAAATATAGCATAACAAGACTATGAGCAGTTACCTACCGTCTCGTTCATGATAACAAAGGTCGGAATTTGCGATCGAGACTCTTTAATAATTGCTCTTTTAATACTCCAAGAAATTGATTCTTAGAATTATGATGATCTAAATTTCTAAAAATAAAATTTATCAATCAAGAAAAAGTTTACTTTTTACAGTAAACTTTTTTATCCCTTCGGGGATGGGAAATAGTAACGAATTAACTCATCAACAGAAAAAAGAAAGATTATTGGAATTAATCGATCTTACTGGATTTACTTTCTTAGGATTTGAAGTGTTTCTCAAATACAAGAGCGAAGGGAAATATATGAGTGCGATAAAAAGTGGTAATAAAATAGTTTCCAAATTTCTACCTAAAAAAATTGAAGATGCTTTTGGCTTTGAAGAAGGAACATTTTTCGATTTAACTAAAGAATTTGATCAAGAAAAGATACAAGGGCCTATTAAGAAATTTTTAAAGAATCATTCCAAAGCAGATATTTCAAAATATTTAGCCACTGAAAAAGAACATGTAATGGTCATAAAGAGACTGATAAAGGAAGATTTCTTTAATACCAAAAGAACTTCTCAGGAAATTCTTCAAAAATTTGAGGAATTAGGATACTTCTATACCAGTAATGACCTGTCTTATAAGTTAGTAAACTTAGCCAAAGTAAAGATGCTCCAGGTAGAAAAATCTATCAAAACTCTTAAAAGTGGGGAAGAAGGTGATAGGCCTATAAACCATTATTGGGTGAAGAAGGAAAGGGAATAGGTATTAGTTCTTTATATCACGTGATTGGATAAATCGGGGAAATATTTTGGCACAAAACTGTATTTTAACCATTAAAAAGAAAATAATATTGGTAACTCAAATGAGTGCTTATGAACTTTAATCAAACACCTTTTTCAAAGATTTTTCCTATTTTTAAATAAAATGACTCTTCAAGAATTAATTGATCTCAAAGTAAGGTTTGAACCTTACTTAAATGATGGTGACTACACTTTTATTGGACCTAATGACTTAAATCTATTGTCTGGGTTTATTGCCAATGTAAATTTTCTCGCCCCTGCAAACTTTTTTGCAACCACATTCGGCAATTCCCTTAGAAACCAAGATGCAGTATTGATGGCTCTTTCACAACTTCAATCCCATACTCAATTTCGAATATTTGTGGTTCTTGGCGACATGGAAAAATCAGGAGTTTTAATACACTCTACAATTGAAGAATATTGTAACCGCAATAAGATCGAATTCCTATGAATTATTCTCAAATCTATTTTCAAAAAGACCTTGATGTTCTTACTGCTGAAGACTTAATCTATTTTTTCAGCACACCACAGAAGGAAACTCAATTCCTAGAATTTAAGAGCTCAAGAGAGCGGAATCCAAACAAGGTTTTCTCTAACACACTAAAGCCTGGAATTTGTTCTTTTTTGAATTCAGAAGGGGGTATCTTAATCTATGGAGCTCCAAAAGAGAACAAGAAAAATCCAGACAATCCATTTCAAGGCGAGATAGAGCCATACGAAAATGGATTTCTCGGCGAACACGATACTATTATCCGTAAAATATCCGGAGGTATTGTTCCTATGCCTGTTGGTGTCCGATTAAAAGAGGTGGAATTCCCTGACGGATTTGTAGGTGTTTTTGAGATTCAGCAAAGCCAAACAAAGCCTCATCAAACGGACAATGTTTACCAAATTAGAATCGATGGGCAAAAAACACCTGCTCCGCATTATTTAATTGAAGCAATGATGAAAAGAATTACATTTCCCGATATAAAAGCTTATTTAAAGATTGATAGTGCTATTCATCAAAAGGAAAACACCTTTATTTTTTTCAATGTTTATTTAATTAATTTTTCGCCATTCCAAAATGGAAAAAAAATAAGAATTAGAATAGGTGTGGCAGGAAGCGTATTTCTTTTAAAAGCCCCCGAATTCGATATAAAAAAGAGGAGAAAATCATTAGATTTCGAAGAATTTCAAACAGTAACACTAGGTGAACCAATTCAAATTTCTCACCAGATGATAACTAGTTTAAGGGCTCTCCAAGAGGAACCGAAAATTGAAATTATAATAACTTTTCATGGTGAAAATATCCCAGCTAGATTAACATCTTACATTTTAGACGCTTCAAATCTAATGAATGCTGAATCCCTTTCTCAAAAAAGCAGTCTTAAACTGGAGGTGAATAATATGTTTTTCTCAGATTATCAAAATTCTATTGGTGTTTCTCATGAAGAAGCCTTGAAAAAATCTCTCGGAATTGATTTCTAAAAAATCAATACAAGGGGAGCGTTCCAAGAAATTTAAAAACTGCTGGAATATAATTGAGAAAAAGCAACCTACGAGAGCCTAATAAGATAGTTTAAGAGATCTGTTCCACCCCGCATTTCCATATAGGGTTAGGTCGATTGAGGGTGTAATCTGAACTTTACTCATATTCAATTTCGTTTCTTTAAGTAGACCTTAAATGTTGTCGGCCTCATTAATACTTCTTCTTCCAACGCACTTATGACAAAGAAGTCTGCTGTATTGGTTTCTTCATCGTAGTTGTAAAGCCTGTAAATGAAATACGACTCTTGGTTCTGTTCGGCAAATGTCTTTTCATTGATTGTATAATCGAAAGGTGTCAGACTTTTACCCGATGTTGTCTTAACCTCAATGTATTTTGGTTTCCGCTTTTCGTCAAAAGAGAGAATATCATAGCCCTTTCCATCTTTCACAATTTCTACTTGTTCGGATAAATCCTTATAACCAATATTCTTTAGGCGCTGGATTTCATATTGTTTGACAAGTGATTCACCTGCATCACCGATTTCCTTTTTGTCAATGGACTCTTGAATAAAGTCTTTTTCAACTCCACCGAAACTTGGACTGTATTCCGGTAAAATTAAATGTCCATTTTTCGGAGGTTCTTGAGGTCTTAAAAAATTTGAGAAAATTTCTTCAGGTTGTGAATCACCCCAAGCTAAATTGATCAGCTTGTCGTAAACATGTAGGTGTTCGGAAATAAATGAAGCTGTTAAGTTTAACAAGGTATCCCAATCGTGGCTTTCTAATTCAGCAGCTGGAATAGATTGCCATCGTAGTTCCTTTGGAATGTTCTTGTCAACAATGTCTTTTTGCTTAGCACTTAAATGGGAATTCTTTTCGAAGTAATAATCTAGCTTGTAAACCAGTTCCTTATTTTTGCCATCAGCACCAATAGTGAAGAAAATGTCCTTATTATCGTCTCCTTTACGATAAATTCTAGCCCAAGTGTAGGGTTTGAAACGAGCAACACGAACTTTGCCATTTGGTGTGTCTTCCCAACCCTTCTGACTCCACATTCGCCAATTAAAAGTATCTAAGCCAGGAATTGACTTGGCTAAGTGATTAGACCAATATTGGGTTTTTGTACCGAGCGAGTTCATGATGTAATTCTTGGCGGCCACATGCTCTGTGTCGTCTTTGTCATAAACTCTATCTCTCCAATCTGCTAAGAAGTCAATTTCTGATTCTGTGAAAAAACTAAGCTCATGAACTATCTTTTCATCGGCTAATTCTGCAAAGGCCTTGTAGTTTTCTGGTTTCTGCCAAAAGCGCTTACATTCCTCAATCTGCGTGAAGCCGTAAAGTTCTTGACTGAGTCTAGAGGCTTTACCGATTTCTAGCTCTTCACACAGATTGTAAAATCCGTAACCGTGATCATTCTTTTGTTTGTAAATTGCAATAGAGCTGATTAATGGTCTACCATGTTCATGCTCAAAAGCCGAAATCTCGCCAAGCGTTTTACTTAGAATCTGTCGTTGTGACTCCAAATCCAAGTCCAACCCCAGTATTTGGCCAATTGCTTCATAATAGATTGGCTGTCCTTTAACGCATTGGTCAATTAAAAACTTCCTGACTTCCTGATTCATGAGCGTATGATTTTTTTCATTTTTTCAGTAATGAAGTACCCGCCAGTTTGAGCTGCAGATCCTTTAAACTCAATAAACCCGGCTTCACGTAACTGTTCTACATATCTTTCCATAGTTCTTTCGCTACCTAGTTTGGTAGTTTCTTTGTAATCAGGTATTCTTTTACCTTCATTGTTAACTATGGCTTGAAGAAGAACGGAAAGTTTACCTTTTGTAGCTTTCGTAGCTCCGTCAATAGCTCCGTCAATAGCTCCGTCAATAGCTCCGTCAAGTTTAGAATTGAGAGAATCGTCAAAAGCTCCGTCATGTGCTCCGTCAGTAGCTCCGCCAAGTTTCACATTAAGAGGAAAAGCGAGCTTTACACTTGTTTCTGTAGTAGTCCATTTAGGTACTTTAAGCCCGGCAGCTTTACAGGCATTCATAATCTTTATAGTACCTCTGCCAATCTTCTCTATGTAGCCTCTTAAAAATACCATGTGGGCTATGTCAGGGTTTACCGGAAGCGATAAGTGACTCTTTTTAAGCTCTGCCGCTTTCAATGGGGATTTACCTGAATTGAAGACTTCAATTCTGTCGCTGTAAATGATAACAGCCATAGAGGCTGAGGGAAAACTGTAATCCCGATGCACCAAGGCATTCATCACGGCTTCACGTAATGCCGACATTGGCACCACATAATCATCCTGCCGCTCCCATTCCTTTTCACTGAATTTTCTGGTAGTTCGTAAATGCTTCTCGAAGAAGTCCTGAACGTTCAAGATGTTCTTAAAAAGATTACCATCCAGAATTTTATCATCCACAAACTCATCAGCCGTTTTTCCTTTTTCGAGAAATGCTACTCGAACACGCGTTTGGGGAATAAACCGAGCAGGATTCTTAGCAAAAAGTACCACGGCTGCATTGGTAAAATGTCCATTTTGAAAAAGGCCGAAATGGCTTAGGAAGTCAATCGGATTCTTTTTGCTTTCATCCAATTTACTTTCATTGATGGATCGGTCAATTGTCTTTTGGATTTCGTTAATATCCAGATCTTCCAATTCCACACCCAATGCCATCTGGCGCTCCCAGTGCAATTCGTCTATCTGACGATTGTGGATCAAGTCTGAAATCTCTTGTGACGTGGCTTTAACGGTGCTTTGCCCTCTGCGGAAATAGATACTTCCGTCAAAAATGTAGGGTTGCTTCGAGCCAGCCCATACTTTTAGCAATAAGACTTGCTTGCCACCCACTTGCTCTACAGAAACCATTACCGGTGCTTCCGGAATGATGGTCGTGTTCAGATATTGGTTAAGTTCCTTTTCCCAATTTTCAGCATCAGTAATGCCGATCACTTTTTTATCGTCAGAAATCCCTATAACCACCTGACCACCTTCATGGTTGAGAAAGCCACAAATGCTTTTGCCTATAGCATCTTTGCGAACAACCTGTTTAAACTCAAGCTGATCGCTCTCCCCTTGTTTCAGGAGGCTTTTTATGAGTTGTTCGCTATTCATTGTTATTCAATTTATTCAATTCATTCATGCGTCTGCCCATATTGCTGAACTGGGTCTTTAGAAAATCATATGTCTCAGGTGTTTTAAAAAAGGGATGAGCCCAATGCGATCTCCTTTTGTCAGAGTCCAAGTGATTTTGAATGGCCTCATTGTACATGTCAATCACTTTGATACTATCTAAAACTGATGTACGCTGAATTTCAAAACCCTTTCGATTTCCTTCGGTATCAAACATGAATTGTTTCATTAATTGCCGAGTGTACTCGATGTAATGGTGTGAAATAAACCATCTTGGCTTATCAAGCTCTATGGCCTTTGAAAACTCCTTATGAGTAATGCCTGAGCCATATCTGGGAAAAATGATACCGAGAAACAAGTCACAATCTTCTACTGCTTGCAAGCAAGCTTCCTCATTAGAAACTCCGATTGGCACATAAACCGTCCCATTTTTTGACATCACCACTTCATAGCCATATCCTTTTAAAATGGCATGTATCTGATCCAAATCACTTTCTGAACCATATACCGTAGAAGACACCATTATTTTTAGTTGTGCTTCAGGCATGGCTTATATTTCTGTTTATTCATTCTCTTTTATTTCTGTCCAGAGTTGGCAAAAAATAGCTCTTTTGGCTTTTCTATGATGGCTTTCGTGTTGGCAAAAACCAAATGTGCTATTTTTGCGGTCGGCTTTTTCTGCATGGCCTACAATCGGGTCAGGCAAGGGAATTTCACCCTCACCTTCCCACAGAACCTTGCTTGAGACTCTCACCTCACACGCCTCTTCATGTTTATAAATCGCCTAGAACTAAAAGCACTTAAGGTTGAACCAATTTAAAATAGTTTAACAACCTTAATTTTAATTACCACACCAACATAGTGAAAGTTTTCTCTTATTAACTCCCCTAACTCAAATTGGTCTAAACCCTTCATGTCATAGGTATTTTCAAAATTCGAGAATTCGCCGATCGATTCACAAAAAAAATCGTAAGCTAACCTGCTTTTAATTTCATGGCTAAAATTACAAATCACATTTTTAGCTCTGACTTTCGCTGAATCAATATCCTTCTGTATCTGCTCTAAACTTTCAAATATATTTTTTTTGTAAATGTAGACAAAGTAGGCACTTGTGATCGAAGATCTATCAAACGCCTTTAGATAATCTAACAATCGTATCAAATCATCTTCAACTAATATCTTTTGTGGATTTATCAATTTGACTTCTATGGGGCAAATTGCCTTGAAATCCGAATTATAAATTGCGATGTCGATAAAACCAGATCTTTCTATTTCCCATTTGTTGTAGAAACTTGGTTCTGTTATGAAATCCCCAATTTCATAACTTCTCTGATGAAATTTTTCAGTTCTTGCTTCTAATTCAATCTTGTAGTCAGGAAAATCAGATTTGATTTGGGTTGCAATTTTATATTTTAATAAGTATTCTGGTTTCAGATTAGCATAATCAAAGCCTCGCAACTCAATATTTACAGTAAATGCATTCCTTAATCCTTTTAAAATAGACACTTCCATATATATTCGATTTTTAAGAGTTGGGATATTCAAATCGCAATAAATGGCGGAGTGGGATTTGTATTTCCAAATTGATATCCGAAGCAATTTGTAATTGGCTGTTCTATCCCATCCTATCCTTCTTCCCGATTTTCGGAACAAGCTCTGAAGAAAAGGGCACTTGTTTATTATTCATCAAGATATCAGAATCAAAAGGTATTTGATACTTCCCGGATTTAAGCCCGAATGTGAGATAAAAACTTGAGTAGTATCCACATCATTTCTTGAAGATATGTCATGTATTTGGAAATTTAATGTTCTTTGCGAGATGTGGGTACAAAGCATGAATTCTTTCCTTTTTTTCCTCTGTATCTGCCTTGTCAAGCATTCTTTGATACACATTAGACCTTAAATAGTGAGTATCGGCACCCATGTAATAATAGTCAGAAATAAAATCAGCAGTTAGTTCAAGCAGGTATGTCATTTCGATCAATTTTGGCACTTCGAATAGAATTACTGTATCATCTTGAGGATTATCATCATATTTAATGAAATGTTCTTTAAAGTCTCCTGGAATTTTACCAAGATGTTCTACAAAACTATAAAGTGGTTCAAGTACCGATATTTGAAAGAGCGAATCATTGTGGCTGTTGCTAATCATCGCTTCTACAGTTTTTTGGTATAACAAAGATAATTTATGGGATTTTGGAGCTTGGGTACCTGTTAACGATAAATAAGCCTTGCAGAAAACTTCCACATAGAAAGCTAAGTTGTGATAGATAGCTGGCGACAAATTGGCAAGAAGCCCAAAATTATAGGAATCGATATCATAAACCCTTTCGTCTTGAACGACTTCAATAGACTCTTTTAGAAGCATTGATATTACCGTATGTTGATTTAAACACGAATTTACAGCGCGGTTGGTAGTCGACTTGTTTTTTGCAATTAAACCCACGGTACTTATCCATACATAGCCAAATTCGCTTTCACTTATGTGAAGTTTTCTATTTGCATCGAAATGATAGTACTTGGTCGTAAAGTCTTCATAATTAATCCTTAATGATCCCAGTAGCTTAATAAAAAAATCTCTTTCGGAAAATTTAAATTGATATGCAAATTGTTCTCCCTCAGAAATTCTGGTAATTAATTCTTCCAAATGGGTTTGATCAGATACCAAAATAAATTCTTCTCCCTTTTCCGTTATGAACTCCATTTAATATAATTTGTCATGTGTCGTTACTCTTTACCAGTCAATGCCATATGCACACTCTCAGTCACAAATTCGAATTGAGAAATGGCTTTGTAAGCATTTACTTTAGTACCATAAGCATAATCAGCTCCATGGAGGATCTTATTCCTACTTAGAACATTTGGATACCTCAGGTATTCGTCGTTAGAGAAGCGAAGTCCAATAATGTCGCCATTGCTCACTGCATCAATAATATGGGTCATCATTGGAACGACTTTCAGTTCTTGACGCCGTTTAACTACTCCTGCCATCTTAGATTTAGGTTTTTTTGAAAAAAGGTCTTCACCGGTTAGCTCCCTAAATAGACCTTCCGACAATGTTAGAAAAAGTGGAATCGATGCCAAATAGTTGCCTTGCCAATGTGCGTTGAAAGCACTGTTGATCATCTTCCGTCTATGGGGAAATCGTTTTCCAGCTTGCCATTGGATTCTAAGAGCGGCCCAGCGTAGCTTTCTGACAAAGTATTTGTCCACCTCATCATCCCCGAGTTTAATAAAAGGGATCAGATCATTAGGATGCATCCATAAACGAATGTGCCAGCCATAATCTCTAAGAAGAACATCAGAAGCCTCACCCCATTCTTTAGGCCACTTGTGATGAACAGCGTTATGAAATAACAACAGGGTACTCTTAAAGTTGCTAATTTCCTCTTCAGTCAAAGTATCGTAGCCGTCTTTTTCTATTTGAGCAAATGTCCTACTCATATGTAATATATGGTTTTGAAGTTAAGGCCGGTGGGTAATAATAGTTAATATATCCTGAGATCTTAAAAACCTTAGAAAGGAGAGCTTTGGTAGATAAGAACAGCTACACGAAGGGGGAAATATTAAAGATTTGAAACCCTTTATTAAGGTATTTTTCAAAATCCAATCGCGGAATCATTTACTTTCCCTGCTTATGCTTATGTGGCTTCAATGAAGGGGTATTCCTAGGAGTATCCTTATTATCTCGTTGCCGTCTGTCGGGTTTTCCTGTTGAATCTGCGATTCTCTTTGGTCCTGGTTTGATACCGTTTCTAGTTTCCATGATTTGTGTGATTTGGTACAGTTTACCTTTCTGATAATGATAAAGTTATGGGAATCTGTAGAGGAATTTGTAACTCAATTCACTTATAATGACAATTACTGTCTCACAATCAGTTTTAAAAAAGCAGCTTTTCTACACTCAGGTATAATCCGGAGACCTTACCATTGAATGTCATACACTGCATCATCCTCATCCATATCAAGTTCACCCGGATCACATCCCAATTCTTTAGCTTTTACTATAAGTTTGTTTCTAATAGTCTTGTATGCCACAGTTCCCTTTACTCCCCCTTTCATCAGTTCCGGCAATTGATGAAATGCTCTTTTACCCCCTTTGAGCTCAAAAAATTTAAGATTGGCCAATCTCATAAAATAATATAGGTAGGGATTTGAACCATCAAGAGATTTGCCCACATAAGTCAGCATCAGTTGACCCGTTTTACCATCGTATTCAACTAAAGCCATCTCTGTCCAATATTCTAATTGAAGAATTATTGCGTCCACGAGTTTATTCATTGGATGGAGGGATTTCTTTTGATTGACAAAAGCTATAAAATATAGTAGCTGGACCCAAGAAATTTGACAACCAAAATGTGACTCTCTTTCAATAGAAAAATGGCTGTTCTCCCGGATTAATCTATCTCCTTGTTCCGCATGGCGAACTTCATATAAAAAAGCACTTAGAATATTCTCGGTTAATTTGTCATCATCCAAATCCCACAAGTCTGAAAAAACCTGGTACATTATCCTCAAATCAGCGGAAGTCCCCCATAGTTCTACACCTACACCTCTTTTGGTCGGATTTAAATAAAACATCTATCTATTAATTGAAAATTTAGACAACAATTTTAATCTGGAAAAGTACTTCTTCCAATCCTCGGTGCTCTTGGTTTTGGTAGGATTATTAAGATCATTATAAAAGAAGACCCGGCGAATTAAATCAGTATTATCCCTTTGAACCATTTCAAGGCCGCATGCCATCCCAATCAAGTCAGAATCCTCAAGACCAACAAACTTACAACCCAAGCGATGTTGTAATATGGGGAGAGAATCATGATCAACAAAAGTCAGTTTTTGATCCTCCAATGTCTTGAAATAATTATTGAATGATGTCCAATAACCTTGATCTGATTTTTCTATCCCAAAAGGCATATTACTTCTAAAGAACCGCGACTTCATAACACGTGTAAATTATTTAAGACCATACCGCCTGTGATTCAATTTTTCAAATACCTATTTTCTCCTTTCAATACAAAAAAATGAAGATACTTTTTAAATCTCTCTTTAAGAATTTCGGCGGGAAGCCCAAGCTGTATTAATAGGCACAAACTACAAATAAGCTCTATCCTCTTGGAGTAAACGCCTAATAAGCGCTGTGGAATAATTAGAGGATCATTATCTCTTGATTTTAAGTTATAGTGTGAAAAATGGTTTCTAGTCTCTATGACTTTCTTTAAAAAGATTTCATTATCAGGAATAACTTCCCAAATAATGTCATTAAGAATTACAAGCATTGATTCAAACTTCTTCCATAATTCACCCTTTTTTTTTCCACCTGTGGACTTTGGATCGATTTTGACTTTTATCTCCAAAATTTTATAAAACATTTCTACACCATGTATGGCATTCATAAAAATTTCACGTTGATTGACTAGCGTTCTCTCACCAGAAATCCTGTAATATTCATTAATAGCAATTTGATTTTCACTGAAAATTCTAAACCAATTGTCGAGAATTGAATTTGAATATGACATAACCACTTCCATATTCAGAAAAATATTGTGGTCATTGAAAGAATTGTAATTCAATTTCAATTTATTCTCGTAAGTAAAAATTTCCTGGATTTGATAATCCCCAGTTTTAACTGTTGTTTCTACTATCCCACATTCATTACCTATAAAGCATTTCAAAAGATGCTTAACCGCTTCTCTAAGTTCTAAAGCCTTTACCAAAAGGATCGGAGAACTAAATACTAATGCAAGCCTTGGCAATGGATAAAGAACCATTCTATTAACTTTCTGCAATGAGTATGAAATTTCATGACCTAAAAAAACTTCCATTTCATCAGACTGAAATAGAATCGTTTTCTCCGGCACATCTACTTGAATATCCAACCTTCCGAATGTACCATCATCAGACTGCTTAACATCAATTGGAGTTTTGTTACTCCATTCATCTATATATTGTTGCCTAATATAAAGAGCCTCAATTTTCTTCTCTTTTTCAAGTAAATGAATTCCTCTCACCAAAAATTTACCAAATAAGCAAACATATGGTATCCCACTTCCCAAACGGAAATTCTCAAGCTGCAAATAAAACAAGGAGAAGTCTCTTCCATCTTCGAATTGCCCATGCAAACAATCCACAGGATTATGAAAATTTAAATCAGAAAACAACTGACCAAATGCTGCGATATTCTTCCAACATTCAACCTTAATTGGTTTACCATTAACAACTGATATTGTACAGGGAGCTTTTTCTTCTGGATCATCAGGACTCCATAAGTAGGCTCGCCATTTTTTATCAGGCTTTTCGTAAGCCTTCGATAAATCAATCTTTGAGCTCATTTATTCAAATTATTAGAGTTAAACCCTCCCTCAACTAAACTTAATATACAGCCAACCTCTAATTAGAAGATTTCTAAACCTTAACTAAAAAGCTTCTAAAATTAAAGTCAATCAAAAAAGTATAGTCTCTTCTTACTTAAAACCAATTCAAATTCTTCCCTTAAACTTTTAATTTTTTGATTTGTAGTATGGAACATATCTTGAGCATAAATCAGGGGCTGAATTGTTCCTCCACGAACAACATCAGCTTTATAATTCGCATGGGACTCACGGTACTCTCTCCACCTATCCATACATTCATCAAATAAGTCATGATTAAAATCTAACATAGGTTCATCTTCAAAACTTTTAGATTTTATTTCCGAAATAAGTTCCTCCAATTCGACTTCCTTCTCCTCGAATCTTTGTCCGGATAGAATATTCATGTCCGTCTGCGTCTCTGGAGCGTCGGGATACAAAAACTCATTGATCAATGAATTAGATTGCTCTAAAAAAGCCTTACAATTTTGGTAGTCTTGGATTATTTCATCATAATCCACTTTGTAACCAGTAGGCGATTCATGGCAAAAAATATGTCTAATTTTATACACCCGATCAACGCTTTGAAAAATTTCACCCGCTCTATCAACAAAATCACTTCTAAATGCATTTTCTGATTCAAATCGCGATTTCTTTTTGAACTTTTTCAATTCCGAAATAAAATCCTTCCCTATCAAAGTAGTAATGTTTGAATTAACATCCTGCAAATTGTTAAACGGCAAAATATGAGCAATCAACTCACCTATGGTAAGAGATTTGGCTTGCATAGCCCCCAACACGTCAAAATCAAGTTTGATGTTTTGGGCTTGGTTAAATTTTTTAACATTATCACTGAATGGGCTGCCAAAATCAACCAAATCCCGAATTGCTGATTTAAAAAATGCTTCGAAACAGGCAACCATTGAAATAGGGATATAGCGAAGGAGTTCATTTTTAAATCTTCCATTATTTTCTTCTAAATCCTGTATTGCACCATCAATCCTAAATACCCTCTGCATATAGTCATATCTAGAATTATGAAAAGATCTAGATTTTACTGAATGAATCTCATTTATCAGGTTTCTCTTTGACATAAATAATTTTTAAAAAACAATTTCAAACTTAAACTCTACTTCTTAATTCTTACCCTTGAAATGGATAATCTCTTTGGACTGAAACCACTTAGTTGTCTAAATAAAATACTAGCAGCAAGTTGTTAGAGCTACTTTCCTCAATCAAGCCCATTCCTAAACGTCCCATCCAAATTCAATCTACTCTAACCTCCCAAATAATTTCATCTAGTCTATCAGCCAAAATTTTCATAGAAGCCAATACATCCTGTGGTAATGGAAAGTCTCCATAAACCAATCCGCTAAAATCTCTAGAATAAGTAGGCTCCAGTTCTTTCCATACCTCCTCTACATCCGCAAAAATCAAAGCCTCTTTAGGGTGAAGATTCAGCCAGGAATTGTTACTTCTATATCCTATCACATCGTCCTGCCCTACCCTATTGATCATCACTTCAAAGTCCGAGGATAGTATAAAAGCCCTGATATTTTCCTCCCCCAATATTCTATGTAAATCATAAAGATGACGAATCTTCATTTTCAGATCAGCTATGGGGTTTTCAGAATGGCTAAAGCGGACTAAACTCAATATCTTTTCGCACACGGTTCTTTTCACATCCAGTACTTGAACAGTAAATGGTTCTAGACGATACTGAGTAATCAATTCATTTTGATTAGTACTCCTCATCATATCATAGATAAAAGAGTTTATTGTCTGCTCGTGAAATGGTTCATAGTGACCTAGTGTAGAAGACTCCAAAATTACTTTGTCTCTGACCTGCCCAAATTTCCCTGAAAAAATCATCGGATATTCATGGGCAGTCTTTCTGATCATCCCCAGCTTATTGGTTACTCCCACAATCTCAACTTCAGGCATCACCCTCTCCACAACATTATAAATAGCTTTCAGTTTGCCCTTCAACTTACTGCCCGACTCCCCTTCTTTAGAAAGAACCACCAAATCTATATCCTCAGAGAATCGCTCTATCAACCCATAACATTTTGAAAGTGCAGTACCTCCTTTAAAAACCACCTCTGTGCCGATTGGATCAGAAAAAATAAGACTCAGTGCTTTAGTCACCCAGTAGTCTTTTTCCACATAGATATCCAATATCCCCATTTGCTCTGCTGTAAACCGAACAGCCTCTCGGAATAATGACGGATTTTCATGAAGATTCATATAATATTCCAATTTTGAGAAGTGGACAAAACATTTCCTGCACCAGGAAGCTGATATTGAGTAATCGGATTGAGCGATTTCTTAAGCATATTCAAATATTCAATACGTTTGAGTTGTTCCAAAATAGCCCCCAATAGCGCCCGGCATGAGGGAGGGTATTTTTGAGACAGGCGAACCAGTGTTTTCACTTCCGATTCATTCAATTGCGAAATCAATTCAATAAATCTGAAACAGGATTCAGAGATGGTGGCATCAGGGATTTTTTTGACATTGCGCATTGCATCCAATATCTGTAAAAGAGGGATGTTTTCCTTCGTAATGGTATTCCGCTGACGAACGAAGGAAATTTTATATCTCCCTCTTTTGAATTCAGGCCTCACCTCATTCTTACCGATCTGAATAAGATTTCCAATCTGGGTGGACAATCCGAGTTTCGCATAAATACTATACCCCGTCAGATACCCTGTGACCTTTCCGTCTTCCTCCAACAAATCTTTGACAATCTGATATTGAGGAGGTGCCAATTCTCCAAAAGCTGTTTTCTCGGGCTTGAAGTATTTTCCTTTCGATAGTTTGTTAATTCTACCTGCGGACACCATCCGATTCAATGCTTTGATGACAGCCTCTTTACTTTTCACCTCCCCCATAAAATCAGCATAGGTGAACACATACCCTTTAGAGAGCCTATCAATGCTATCTGCTATATAATCAGTGATTTTCATAAGTTTTATACACCATCAAAAATACAAAAATGTCCAGTTTTTTAATTAAAAAACTGGACATTTTAACATTACAATTAAAAATAAAAATCATTTTTGGAACTTTTTCCTCAGGAACATCTTTATACCGACGCAAGCGTCGGTATAAAGATGTTCCTATTGGTTACCAAACACCGGGCTGGTCTAGACCAGCCCGGTGTTTGGTAACCAATGAAGCTTAATTCTAAAAGTGTACGAGAATAAGTTAATATTTTTTCTCTGCTTCATCACTTGAAATCCTTATAAATCTTCCAACTCACCCTCGTAAAATTTCCCATTTATCCTTATAATCAAGAATTTTACCCTTCATTATTCGTTTTTGCCCACTGAAGTCTGTCAATAGTGTTACCACATCTTGGCTTGGAACAATAAATATTTCTGGAATTACTCCAACCTCATCAAACTTATTGTTATAAACTACAAACACTATAAAGTGATTGTCTCGCGCTATTACATTGTTGACAATTAATGATGAGTATCCTCTAACCGATTTAACATCGATAGATAAAGTTTTTTGATCGTTAAGAACAACTCTGATATCAATTGACTTTTTATTCCCTTGACTTAAGTGTGCCTCTAATCCTAGCCGATATAATTTATGGAGAACCAAGTATTCACTAGCAATTCCTGTATTAAATGCATTTGCTCTTTCTATCATCTCTGATACCTCTTAAAATTCTCCGCCTGCTCAAAAATCTCTTTGTAAACTTCATCCCGATCTACAGGAGGATAGTCGTTTTCTGCCAATAGAATAATCAGATCCACCTTCAGCTCTGCCTTGATATCATCCCGCTTGCTCCAGTCGGTGTATTTGGCTTTGTCATCGACTACATCCTTGACCAACTGAGCCAGGTGAACCAGCTTATCCTCGGGATAGACAAAATCATACTTTCTGGCCAATTCCTTGAGAATATCATAAAATGCCTTTTCCTCAAAGTCAATTCCCAGCTCGGTAAATGACTCCTTCTCCTTTTTCATGGCATAGTACAGGTCGATAATCTCATTGGTAAAGTCTTCCAATACTTCACTTCGCAAGACATCATCTTCCTTCCGCTCATTATATTTCTCCACCAGATGCTGCATCTTTTTGGAAAAGTCCACCCCCTTGATCTTATTGATCCGCTTGAAGTCATCTATGGCTTTGGCCAATAGCTTTTGCAGCAATTTGATCTTGGTATGGGGCAACTTGATCTTATCGATCTTAGCCAGGTAGTCTGCCTCAAAAATATCCACCTCTTTCTGCTCATCTTCTTCCAACTTAAAAATCTCTTCTACTCCTTCGCTCTGTATTGCTTCCTGAATCATTTCCCGCACTTTGGCATTCATCTGATCCGTATCCGGAGCTTCGCCCTTGGTGAGTTTAAAGACGATGGAGCGCACGGCGATAAAGAAATGAATCTTGTCTTTTTCTTCATTGGTAAAGGCTGCAGAACCTGAGCAAATATCATAAGCCGCCTTCATCCGCTTCACCAGATTCATAAAGCGCTTTTCCAGCTTTTGTGTCAACTGAACAAACTCAGCAGCTTTATTCAAAGTATGCAATTGCTCCAGCGGTGAACCACTAAAGTATTGCTTGTAATCAAAGGAATGAAAGATCGCTTCCAACAAGTCCACATGATCTTTCACCACAATGATGGATTGCTGTATATCCTCAAAGTTCTGGCTGTCAATCGTAGAATACTGCTTCAGGGCCAGATTCATCTGCTTCTTGATCCCGATGTAATCCACCACCAAACCTTTTGACTTTCCTTCAAATTTCCGGTTAACCCGCGAAATCGTCTGAATCAAACTGTGTTCCTGTAGCGGTTTATCGATGTACATGGTATCCAAAAATGGCACGTCAAAACCTGTGAGCCACATATCCACCACAATGGCAATCTTGAAATTACTCTTTCCATTCTTAAACTGACGGTCAAGTTCCTTACGGTAATCCTGCGTACCCAAAAGATCCCAAAGATCTTTCTCATCATCCTTGGTTCGGGTCATAACCATATTCACCCGAGCCATTGGCTTCAATTCTTTACGGTCTTTTTCTGTCAACTCCACTCCTTGCTCTGCGAACAAAACTTCTGCCCAAGCTGGTCGCAAACCAATGATCTGCTGATACAGCTGGTAAGCAATCTCCCGGGTGCTACAGACAAACATCGCTTTACCCAAAAGTGTACTTCCCTCTTCTATTCGAGTTTCGTAGTGTTTGACAAAGTCTTTTGCGATAGCTTCTATTCGTCCAGAATCACCGAGAATCGTCCGCATCTGCGTGATCTGTCGCTTGCTTTCATCGATCTGGTATTCGTTCGAGCCAGCTTCGGCGACACTGGCGTAGTAGTTCTCGATTTCCTGAAGCTTTTGATTTTCCAGCAAGACCTTCGCTGCTCTTCCTTCATAGACAATCCTCACCGTGATCTCATCCATCACCGACTCGGTCATAGTATAGGTATCCACGATCTCCCCAAACACATCCATCGTCGCATCGATTGGCGTACCGGTAAAGCCCACATAGGTGGCATTCGGCAGGGAATCATGGAGGTGCTTTGCAAAGCCAAAACTCTTCTTCACGCCTATCTCCGTCACCCGAACCTTCTGATCCAGATTGGTCTGACTGCGGTGTGCCTCATCCGAAATACAGATCACATTGCTTCGCTCGGTAAGCAGTTCGGTATCTTCATTAAACTTATGAATCGTGGTCAAAAACACTCCCCCGCTGTTTCTTCCCTTCAGTTCTTCCCGCAGCTCTACCCTACTGCTCACTGACTTGATCACATTATCTCCGATAAAACCCTTGGCATTGGTGAACTGTCCGCTCAACTGATCGTCCAGATCGGTGCGATCCGTAATCAACACAATCGTAGGACTGGCAAAGTCCACGCTCTTCATCAGCAGTCTGGTGAGATAAAGCATGGTAAAACTCTTCCCGCAACCCGTCGCACCAAAGTAAGTTCCTCCCTTGCCATCTCCATGGGGAAGCTGATGCAACTTGATATTCTCAAAAAGCTTAGTCGCCGCATAGTACTGGGGATAGCGGCAAACAATCTTCTCATCCTTCTTGGAGCTATCCGGCAGGTAAATAAAATTATGGATAATGTCACAGAGTCTATGCTTGTCCAGCATTCCCTGAATCAGCGTGTACATAGAATCTATACCATGCACCTTGGTGGAGAGACCAGTCTTGGGATCGATCTCCTGATCCAAACCTGCAATCTTCCGCCAGGCATAGAAGAACTCATACGGAGCAAAAAAACTTCCTGCCTTGGTATTCACCCCATCCCCGATCACGCAAAAGGCATTGTACTTAAATAGATCCGGGATATCCTTTCTATACCGAACCGTCAGCTGACGATAGGCTTCATGGATTCTTACTTCCTCCCGTATGGTTGACTTAAACTCAAAAACCACCAGTGGTAAACCATTTACATAGAGGATGCCATCTGGGATACGCTTCTCAAATCCCTGAATCTCCAACTGATTTACTATCTTAAAAATATTATTATCAGGATGCTCGTAATCGATCAGGGAGATAAAAATATCCTTCTGCTTGTGATCTTCCCGCTTCAGCAGAAAACCATCCCGCACCCAATTCATGATCGTCTTATTCGTCTCATAGAGATCCGAAGCTGGCAACTTCTCCAACTCCCGGATAATCCCAAAGATCTCCACCGGAGTGATCTTCTGATCTGCATACTTCTTCTGTAGAAATGCCTGCAAATCCACCCGAATCAGAACTTCCTCTTTGCCCCTGCTAATCTCCTCACCCGGCACATAGGGATAACCCTGCACTTCCAAAAGCGAGATAAAGGCCTGTTCAAGTTGGGATTCGGTGAATTTCATTATTTATTGAAAGAAAAGCTCCAGATATTAATAATTAGCAATAACTCGATATTTGTTTTTGTTCCAGCGACTAGTGTCAAAACTCCGTATAAAGGATCTTTTCTCTAATAATTCAAAGAATTTTTTGTTCAGTGGATGTATATCATATGTTGGTTTGTGTTGTTTTTCGAACAACTCAGAATAATACCCATCAGAAGTTAACAATTTAGAAAGCGAGCGAATTTCAGCTATATCGAGTTTTTCCATGTGAATGATCAATAATTTGATTTTTGACTCCCAATAAAAATTATATTTAAACATAAATTCAAGTTGAGAAAAACTTAAGGGATAGTACACGGAGTTAGCCAAAATATCACATGCTCTTCTAGCTATTTTAAGGTCTTCTATTAAAAGACTTTGGTCCATTTCTTTGATTATTTCAAATTTTATGCTTAAATCTAGATTATTTGATTCTAAAAGCTGTACAATTTCTTCTGAAGAAACATCCAAATCAGAATAGCTTTTTAGGAAATCAATTTGAGATCCTTCAAAAAGCCTTATTCTAAGCTCGGGATATATTTCAGACAATTTTTCAACTCCATCAATATCTAAGTATATTAATTTTGAATCAATTGCAAGTTTTACTTTCTCTTCAGAAAGACTCCCATAATCAATCCAAGAATATTTAAAAGGAATAGATTTCCTAATTGCCGCAAAACTTTCAAAACTTAGGTCTTTTGAATTAAGAATTGTTTCTGACAAACTTTCAATCTCATCATTTGTTACATTACTAACAGAGTTAATTTTTGTATCTGCTAATTTTTCAAATACAACTGGATTATTTAGATAAGTCACCAATACATCATCTAAACCTTTATCTTTTTCCAGAAATTTAAAATAGTCAAAAACATTTACCCAATAGGGAATTATTTTTAATTCATTTAATAATAGTTTCTTTACCTCTAAATTAGAAATATCAGAAAGTTGTTCAATAAAACCATTTTGTTTATTAATAACAATATGTTTTAAATCGAGATATAAATCAGGGTTATTTAAAAGATCTAAAATTGCAACCACAGATTCTTGAACAGATTCACTACTAATTATTAAAACATTTTTCACAAAACTATTTATATTCACCTTAACGTAATGCAACAATGAAAGCAAATTGGAATTAAAAATAGATGTATAAACAGAGTCTATATATAAATCTTTATCTAATAGGACTGAAATATTATAAATATTAATTTCATAGTAATTATTATCATAAATATAATCAAAAATCCATTTATTTTCCGAGCTTTGTTTTTCAATCTTAAGAAACTTAAAATCTAAATCATCTATAATTTTTTTAACTTTTTTCGTATTCTCAGACTCACTAACAAGCTTAAAAAAATTACCTCTTTCTTGAATATAGTCAATCAAATTATAAGACCCACTATTGAATCTTATTATATCATCTATTTCACCATACTCAATAATGTTTCCAAAATAACGATCTTTTGTTTCATAAGAAAAGTTACTACTTATTATATTATCCCAGAACCCTTTCCAGATTGCGCACAAATGATAAAAGAACTCTTTAAGGTATTTACCTCTATTTATATATTGATATATAAAGCTAATACCATCTTTATTCTCGCTACTTAAAAATATGAATATATTTGATCTTTGATTATCAAAATTATTCTTAGAAAGAAGTTCATCTAAAATTTCAAAATTTAGTATAGATACTCTTTTAAAATACTTAAAATTAATTTTTTTTATTAAATTTTCAATTTTATTTAATTTATAATCATAAGGAAGTTTTCCTCCGGTTAAAAGGGTATTGTAAAATTTAAAGTCACTTTCTGTTATGCTTACATCGTGAAAAATCGAAATGTAATTTTGATAGTTTTCATTTAAATATCCATTGATAATCAAATTCTTTACTAAATCATTAGCAGTGCATCCAAACAAAAAATCTTCTAAAGATATTTTTTGAAAAATATCTGCCAAACTTAAAGATTCAAAATCAATTATATCTTTATTTAATGTTTCTAGTTTATTCCTTAAATTGATAAGATTTTTATCTTTATTTCTAATTACTTCCATCCTCCCCTTGTAGGATTTCTCAGAGTTGATTGAGTTTTCAATCTCTGAGAATCTTAAGGCACCTCTTTTTTTTCTGTAATGAGTGTCAGAATGAAATTGAGTAAAATAATAGGACACTTCATTTGATTCAAGTAATTGGTTGAAATTTTCTTCTTTAAGTAAATCTCCTATTGGAATCAAAATTGACAATGATATCTCAGAAATATTTGGATAGGTTTCTATAATTTTTGAAAAATATAATCTTTTCAAATTCTCCACACTCTCAATTTTCTCCTTTTCTATTTCAATAATTTTGTTTTCAACAGATTTAATTTCGTTTATTACCTCTGTTTTTATAGAATCAAGATATATATTTTTATCCGTTAGTACTTGATATAGATCACCTTCATTTCTATATAATTTTGCAAAGTCTTCAGGGAATAGATTTTTATATGTCACCAAAGCGAACAATTGATCTTGATTTAAATCAGGACTCATACTTTCTTTAAATACATTATATTCTAAAAAGATATTTATCAATAGCCTCATGTCAATATCATTAATAAAAGTCATTACATCATCAGTAAATTCAGAGGAAAGTGAATTCTCCAATCCACTTTTCCGAATTAAAGTAGTTAATTGTTCAGAAGCATTTGACTGATTAATAAATGGGATTATTGGAATAATTAAGTCAAAAAATTTAACCCTTAAAGTTTTATCAGTTAGGACTTCGTCTTTAACTGCATAGATAAATTTTATATTTCTTTTGTTTTTAATAGATTCAAAATTATTTAAAAGTGTATTTATTTCTCTTAATTTTGTAAATATTTGTGTATTTTCAAATCTATCAAGGTCTTCGAATATTATAGTATTAAAGTTTGTTTTCTCAAAGAAATATAGAATTTCCTCTAAATGCTCATTAAATATTGATTTTATTGTTTTCTCTCCAATCTCAAACTCTCCTTTTATATTCACTTTATTTATCTTTGAATTCGACCATATTCTAATAATATCCTTCATTATAAATATCACACCTATAATAAAAATAGTATAAAATAGAAATGTTGTCCATTCAAAGTTATCATCAAATTTCCAGTTTATAGGGTTTAGCCACTTTAACAAGTCAAAGTTAACTATAGCAAACGCTGAATAAATCCAAAAAATTAACATCGATGAAACAAAGCTTAGTTTTCCCCATCCATATGTTTTAATTCTTTTAAATTTGGAATCTGGGATTTTTGACGGATCTACGTGATAAAATATTTGTTGTAGAATGCTTATTTCTAACTTTTTCTCAAGTTCATCTTTATTTGAATCCTCTTTAAATGAAGCTAAAGAAATATTCAGATATTTAAATTGTGGGTTTAAGTGTTGAAAAGTTTTAATTATTGTACTCTTTCCTGAGCCATAATTGCCTGTTATAGCAATATTTAATATATCCTTGTCCAACATTGCTTTCTTCAAATGCGACAAGTATGGATTAACTAATTTTAGTTCCTTTTCTTCCAATAGTATCTTTGGAGCCATTGAGAGGATTGGAGGATTTTCTTCGATCTCCTGTTTTAGAATGGGCTCATTTAGATTTCTTGCTATTTCAAAGGTGTTTGTCGCTAGAAATTTTCTTACATGGAAATAAAGGGTATTAAAAAATTTCTTCATATCTGACATTAGTTAAAATTTTGAACACGCAACCTCCCACTAATCAACTCAAGCAATAATCTATCTCGAAGTTGAGTAAGGGTTTCTGATTGGAAGTTGTTCCCCTCTTTTTTTGAAAAATACTTTGAAATTAATGCTTCGAATTCTGAAAGAATTTTTGAAGTAGGAAGAAGAATATCCATAGCATTTAATTGTGCAGTTGTCATACTCGGCACAGCGGAACCTTCATTCATTTCACTAAAATTCAGTTTATTCACTACGTAGAAAAAGTACTTCACGAAATCCTTCTGATTCATTTCAGTATAGAACATTGTATCAACAGACCAGAACGGTTTGTTGACATACATTACATTATCTAAGGTGCCTTTTCGAGGAATTAGAACTGATTCATTCTCAAATAATGCCTTTTCAACATATCTCATTATACCACCAGAACCAAAGCAAGGAATATCTCCTTCTTCAAGTTTCTTGTGATCTTTGCCATACTTGACTTTTACTAATTCTTGAAGCTTCTTCACCTCCCACCCCTCAGGAATCCATTTCCCCAGCGTTTCATTAAAGACAAAAGAAGACGGAAAGAGTGCGGCGAGCTCAGGGGACTTTGTGATTAGTTTCTTTGAATTTGGAACAAGCGCTCGCTTCTCCGCCATCGCCTGCAATTCATCAGGGATTTCTTGATTTGATGCCAGTGCATTATCCAGCACCGGATCGAAGTCCACAAACCAGCTTTTAAACAAGGCTTGCGCCATGGCTTCCAGCGTTTGATTCATCTGACGGTTTAGCTCAATCTTATCATCCAAAGTCCCTAAAATATGGGCTATGGCTTTTTGTTCGGGGAGAGGGGGTAATGGAACTTTTAGTGTCGATAAATCAGAACCTCTTATTCCAGATTGACCTGCACCTTGCTCTGTAATCGTATAAATTAACCCTCGACCATAAGGACTTTTAAAAAGATAATGATAGTATAGTGGGTATGCTTTTTCTTTAATTAAACGCACTCTTATTAGATGTGATTCAAAGGTAATATCTTCATCATCTCGAATAAAAATCGAACATTTTCCAGCCCCACTCAAGACCAATGACTGTCTGGCAAACAACAAGTCCCCTTGTTCTAAAAGAGAAGTTTCACATTCCTTTTCCGTAATAGGAACTCTATCCGTTGGAGTATTTACAAATTGGTCATAGGCAAAAATCTCGCCCATATTTATGAATTTAATCCCTTCTCCTCGAATTTTGGACGGTTTGGATAGACCATTCCTAGAAGGAACTAAGTAAAGCTCCCCGAATTTAATATGATTAGAAACTTCACTCATACCCCAATACCTTTAAATTCTCCCGAATAGCCAGATCTAATTCTTCAGCTTGAGCCATTTGCTTTTTCAGTGTTACAGTTAGCTCGGTCATTTTATCCTCGAAGTGTATGCCGTCGTCGTCTTCCTCGGCTACGCCTACATAGCGACCGGGAGTCAGGACGTAGTCGTTGGCTGCGATTTCGGAGAGGGTGGCGGATTTGCAGTAGCCGGGGATGTCTTCGTAGGATTCCGTCATTGCGAGCGCAGCGCGGCAATCTGTTCCATCGAGAGATTGAGATTGCTTCGCTCCTTCGTCGCTCGCAATGACGTTTCTCCAAGAATGGTAAGTAGAAGCAATATGCTCGATATCCTCTTTGGTCAGTTCTTTTTGGGTGCGGTCAATCATGCTGCCGATTTGGCGGGCATCGATAAAGAGGGTTTCTCCTCGCCTATCCCGAAATTCCTTTTCCGGATCTTCTGGATGTGGTCTTCTTGTCTTGTTCTTGGTCACAAACCAAAGACAAACCGGAATCTGGGTGGTATAAAATAATTGTCCTGGCAAGGCGATCATGCAGTCCACCATATCCTTTTCTATCAGTTCGCGTCGTATATCTCCTTCCCCTGAAGTATTGGTACTCATAGAACCATTGGCAAGAACAAAGCCGGCAGTTCCGTTTTCGGAAAGCTTGCTCAGCATATGCAGAATCCAGGCATAGTTGGCATTCCCAGCCGGTGGCGTGGTGAATCCCGCCCAGCGTGAATCATCTTCCAGTTCGCTTTTTTCCCGCCACTGACTTTGGTTGAAAGGTGGATTGGCCATGATGTAATCGGCCTTAAGATCAGGATGCTGGTCTTTGAAGAAGGTATTGGCAGGCACATCGCCAAGATTGGCAGAAATGCCACGGATGGCAAGATTCATCTTAGCCAGTTTGTAAGTAACTGCGGTATATTCCTGTCCGTAGATGGAGATATCCTTGGTATTGCCCTGATGGCTTTTGACGAATTGCACCGACTGCACAAACATCCCACCCGAACCACAGGCGGGATCGTAGATCTTTCCCTTGTAAGGTTCCAGCATTTCGGCGATCAGATTTACGATACACTTTGGGGTATAGAATTCTCCCCCGCCCTTTCCTTCTGCTGCCGCAAAGCGACCGAGGAAATACTCATAAATCCTTCCCACCACATCCTCTTCCTCGTCTCCTACGGTGTCGATGTTGTTGATTGTATCCAGTAGCGCGGCTAGTTTGCTGGGATCCAGATTGAGTCGGGAAAAGTAATTGTCAGGCAATGCGCCCTTCAGCGAAGGATTGTTCTTTTCGATGGTATGCAAGGCAGTATCGACGATCAAGGCGATATTATCCTGCTTGGAATTGGCTATGACATGGTTCCAGCGGCTTTCCGGAGCCAGAAAGAAGACATTCTTCATATTGTAGAATTCCTTCATCTCCAGGTATTTCTCCTTACCCTCAGCAATCAGTTCGGCCTTTCGTTCTTCAAACTTATCCGAAGCAAACTTCAGAAATATCAGGCCCAGTACTACGTGTTTGTATTCGGAACTCTCTACCGTTCCTCTTAATTTATTGGCTGAATCCCAGAGGGTTTCCTCCATGGATTTTTGATTCTTTTGGGCTGCTTTTTTAGCCATTGGTGGCATGGGTATTTATTAGGATACTACATTAGCATCGGAATTTCCGGTAAGCCAAAAAACTAAGCTCACAATTGATTTAAAAAATTCCGAAATTGATTAAGTATTAAAGATATAAAAGTTCGTCCCTAAGAAAAGGCAATTTGTCACTTTTTAAGCTCAATAGGATATTTAAAAGATTTCTATTAAAGAAATACGCCAGGACAAGTGATTCAAGCTTTCAATTGTGCACACGCTGTGTGCACAATCCTAAGGGTTGGGAAATTTGGACGGTAACATCAACTTTAAGAAAAGTTTTTCCTTGAAAGATTTCTTTAGGTTCTGCCCTACCCTGTAATTCTTGGCAATCTGCAATTGGTTTTCTTAACCTCTCCCAACCTTCCCAAATCACTTTATTGGTTGTTTTAACCCTTCCACTGCTACCGATATTGCTTTGCTTCCCGAATCACTTCGTTTTCGAGATTTAAACATCAGGACTGGCTCTCTCCTGAAGTGACAGGGTAATTGATCCTCCTTTTAATGAAGCTTAAGGACAAGAATTAGGTAAGTGGATCCCGAATTGCTATTTTCTCGTATCACTTTCCCGACAGGAATTATGTAAGTTAGATCAGCGGCAATTCCGCCCAATCATCCGGCCTCTAGTGATTGAAAAAAGGAAATCAAATCAGCTATGGTACAATAAGGGTTCCTCTCTGTGACGGTATTTTCCTCTTGCCTGCTATTCATCCTAGTGGCACGCTCCATGGCCAACGGCAGCTTTTCCTTCAACTCAGCAAAGTGGTTCAGTTTGGTTTTATGGTATTGAGGCCATAACCTTCTAAGATGACTAAGCGCATCTTCCCCCCGCTGAAACGCCCTTCCGCACTCTTCAAAATGAAGGATAAACCAATGCTCTAAGCAAAGCGCGGTAAAAGAAAATTTGAATTCCTCCGTCTCTATTAACCGGAATGCTTCTCTCAACTGCGGCCAATTGTCATGGTCAAAAAATATCCAGATGTCATCGTATGGATTCTTTTCCTTTCTGGCTTTTTTCTTTTTTGCGATAGCCTCCCTCACCAGGTCCAAAGGATTCTGTTGATCTCCCTGTGTTACCTCCACAGCTATACTCCTCTGTAGGTTTCTACCCAACTCTGCCCGAAGTGAGGTAGCATACAGTTTCTCAGTCACCCCCTCACATAAAATCAAAATCCGCTTATTCGGTCTCCTCAAGGACATCTTCCTGCATTTTAATCAAAAAATCCACGTCATTGATGATAGGTGTCGCACCCAATTTCCCTGAAGCATACCATTTATCCAAGGGATTTTCAGTCCGAATCCCCTTGATATCAGAACAGGCGTATAATTCTGTGGCTCCAAATTCATTCTTCTCCGTAAACCAAATCTGATCTCTTCTAAACGCCCCATTTGCAAGTTGGGTAATGTCATGTGTCGCAAAGATCAATTGCGCATTTTTTGGATTGGTCAGGGGATTATGGAAAAGGCTGATCAGGTAACTGGTAATGGAAGGGTGCAGGTTTTTCTCAAACTCATCCACAACCAACACTCTTCCTGTTTCCAATGAATCCAAAATAATCCCTCCGATCACCAACAAGCTTTTAGTCCCCGTAGATTCCTCTTCTACATCAAAAAGCTCCTGCCCTACCAGCTTCCCTCCATCGTACAAGGGATGGGAAGTCTTGATATCGTATTTATAGTCCTCTTGTATTTTTCGCTTGATCTCGTCGGGAACATTGTCAGGAAATTTAAAACTATGTGAATCCACTTCCTTGGAGGAAACTGACAAAATCCCAGTGTCTAATGCACAGATCAATGCATTCAGCTTTCTGGTAAATCCTGAATCCTGCTGTTCTGCCAAGCGCCTTGCATAGAGTCTTTTCAGATTGGATTCATGATCCTCGCTTAAAAACGGAAAGACCATCATACCCTGATCAAAAAAATGATAGGGAATCAATAAGGATTCAACGTTGTTTTCCGATGCTTTTGAAATAAACAGCTGATTGGGCAACAAGAGTTTTTCGATTGCTTTTTTAGCACCTTTATAACCTTCCCCAAACTTGATCTCTTTACCGAAACTACGCTGGTACAGGACAGACTGCACACCATTAGGGTAAAAATACATTTCTTCCTTAATCACCTTTTTTTCAAGAAAGGCTAGATTAAATTCATACTTGATGCTGTCCTGTCCATAAAAAACCACGTGTAGCTCCACGGCCTCCTCACGGAAACCTTTGTCTAATAGATGCGGCTCATAGGGTGGTATGGATTGGTCTGGCTTAAACCCTGCCGAATGAACCACCAAATATTCCAAGGCTTTGAATGCCTGGAGTACGGTACTTTTCCCTGATGCATTTGGTCCGTAAAGTACTGCAGTCTTTAACAGCTGGGTTTTAGCAGGTGCTGCAAAATAGTTTGAAGGCAACCCTTTTAATCCCGTCTTCTCAAAACTGATATCAACCCGATCCTTGATAGACCGGAAATTCTGAACTGAAAAATGAACGATCATGGCTTTACGATTTGAATACAATGCTACGTGAAAAAAATATATTTATGTGATTTTAGAGTAAAAATTTACGTTTTTTATGCAAATTTTATTCATAATTCACCTGTCCCACGTATTCTTCCACTGCTGAAAAATGAAATTCCCAAGCGGGATTTTATCCAGAGGATTGTCGGGATTATAGGTTTCCATTTGAAATCTGGCTCTGACAGACGGGTTAAGCAACCGCTTTACCGTACTTCTCAAGTAATTTAACACTAAGATTCTCACTTGCTCCCTCCCCATAATCCTCTCCTCCATTAGGATGATAATGAATAAACAACCTTCATCATCTTTCAGTCTAGCCCGGCTGTCAGTCCACTTTTCTTCGCCAGCGCAGTGATGAAAAGTAGAACCAAGGTCGGTGCAAAGTCGAAGCAGAGCCTAAGGACTAGAACCTTTGGTTATAAATCCTTAGCATGTATGTTATAGTGAGATAGGCAAATGATCTGGCTCGCTTACCTCTAGCCACTTGCTGGAATTTTGCCATAGCTCCTTTTCCGTAGCTTAATTATAGTTACAAGAAGTCCGTTACTACTACCTTCAAATCCCAATCAATCTCCGTAGCTTCTTCAATACCAGATCGTACCAGCATCGAAGGAGCATCGGAGAAACTAGGTATCCAGCTATAGGCAAAGTGTTTAGAACTCCCGAGTAATTCCCTTGCTGTTCCCTTATGTGTTTAGCTTAAAGATTCTTCCAACTGTTTTGATTTTACCCTGATATCGGTCCCTCTTTTTATCCCCTTTTTGTTGTTCTACTTAAGATTTTTCGAATTCTGACGCCTGAAGGCACCAATTAGTATACTTATTTTACAGGAATTCTTTTCTAAAAATTGAATTCCAGCGTTAGAAAGAATGTCCTACCGTCTGAAGGGATTATTCCCGGTCCCGGATATCCTGCTGCCCTCCGCGTGAAATACAGGTTATCAGTCAGATTATTGACACTGGCTTCCAGCTTAATAAACTTGTAACAATAACTCATCGAAAGATCCATGACCTGATAAGAAGGTATAATTCCTTCTACAGCAGATGGCGTCCTCACTGCATTCGAGGCATCTGTAAAATGTTCCTCGACAAATGAAAACTGATAAGTCATATTAAATGCCCCCACTCCAAATGTTGCACCCGATCGGATACTGAATGGAGGCACCAGTTCCACCCTGTTTCCTTCCAGTACTTGTTCCTCCGAGCTTTGGTAACGAGCATCAATCAAAGAAATATTAGTAAAGAAATTAAGCTTATATTTTTCATCCCATTCCAACACGCGAAGCAAATCAAATTCTCCAAAAGCCTCCAATCCTAAACTGTAGGCATCCGCAACGTTGGTTCTGTATCGGAATATCCTAAAACTCTCAGGGTCGGTTCGTAAAATAGCACCGATCCGATCCCGATATTTCAAATAGAAAAAGCTGACATCATAATTGAATTTCTTGTTTTGACTTCCCCTGATTCCCAAATCAAAATTATACCCTCTTTCATCCTGAATATTTTCATCAACCACCAAATTGGGATTGTTAACCCGGATATCATTGAAATTGATTGAGCGATAGTTTTGTGAAAAGTTGGCATAAAATTCATGGTTTTCTTTTGGCTTAAAACTGAAGCCCAAACCGCCAAAAACAAAACTTCTTTTCCTATCCAGCTTTTCAAACACTTTAAAAGTGGAATCTCTCGCAAACCCCGTAGCTGGATCTGGAACCAAGGTATTCCCAGCATAATAACCGTTGGCAGCTGTTCGGATATATTCCACTCGGATACCTGGTGTCAGGCTGATTTTATCACTCAGATTAAACACATTTTCGGCGAATACAGAAAAATTCCTTCCAGGGAAATCATAATCTGCATCCTCAAGATTTTGGGGATTGAGAAAACGGAAATCCGCATCATTCCCTGCTGAGCCCAATCCTTGTTTTCTGTCTGTAAATCCATTGTAATAGCGACTTCCTATCAAAAATGCATTTTCCTGCTTTCCAAGACGATAGTTATAAATCAGCCTGAGCTCCGAACCGAAGTTTCGGAAATCATCCACAAAGAGATTTCGCTCCAGACCATCATCGACCCTGTCAATTCTACCTAGATTTCCTAGTGCATCCCGACCTCCGATTAGCCCAAAATTCCTGAGGTTGAGTTTAAGCTGATTGTTGATTTTAAAATCCAATTGGCTAGCAAAAAGATTCCAGTTCACCTTGAACCAATTCCTAGACCGGATGGACTGTCTGGGATTTTGCGCAAACAGTGCATCAGTAAGGCCGCCCGCCTGCCTGGCAAGATAATCCATCACCGTGTACTCCAACTTCACCTTAAACCTTTCATTTGGTTTAAAAGAAAGTGAAGTGTAGGCCATCTTGGAATCAAACCCACTGTTTTCCCTCCAACCATCTCCTCTTTTATATTGGAAAAATGAGTAGTAATTCCATTTACCCAAAGTGCCACCAACGCTGCTGAATGTATTCAAAAACCCATAAGAGCCAACCGTATTCCTAAGTACTACTTTAGCCTTTTTGTCCTCCGGACCATCCTTCATTACAAAATTCAATAATCCCCCAAACTGAGTTCCGTATTGTAAAGATGCCGCACCTCGCACCACTTCAATGCGCGCCACTCCCTCGGTAGCTGGAGTATAGTAACTTTCGGGGTATCCCAAAGCATCAGCACTGATATCATAACCGTTTTGGCGAACGTTGAAATGGGAAGTCCTATTAGGATCCAAACCTCTTGCCCCTATCCCCAACTGCAATCCAGCACCATCACTTTCATAGATATTCAGTCCCGGCACTTTAGCATAGATCTGCCGGCTGTTGTTTGTAGCCAAATTTGCAGTGATATTATCCAGCTGAATGACCTCATTTTTTTTAGCTTCATAGATGGCCGTGCCTTCTACTGAGTTTAGCCTTATGATACCATAGGAATCCGAATTGTTACCCTCGACAGTTACCTGATTCAATTCACCGCTGATCTCCTCCATTTGAATTTTTAGCTCAATGACCTTGTCTTTAGGCCCAATAGTTAGGTCTCGGGAGAATGTTTTATTTCCCAAGAAAAACACGACAAGGGTATATTCCCCTTGAGGAATTGAGGAAAGCGTAAATGCTCCTTTCTGATCACTTACCGTCTGAAAGGCTGTTCCCTTCAGGTAAACATTGGCTCCGGGGAGAGTTTCACCCAAACTTTCCACCGAACCTTTTACCAGAACCTGCGCATGCAAAGGCAGATTGATCAAAATGAAAAGAAGGATAAGCAAAAAGAATTTCATAAATTATTTAGTAAGGTAAAATCCAGGTTTTATGACCAAAACTGTCTTTGATCTGGGTTAGGTCTATATTGGAATCAACCAACAAGCGATTCACTCCGCCATTTAAGCTGACATATACTTCAGCGCGTATCTCTACATCTTCATACCCTTGGTCAGCCCATCTTTGCTTTAAGTAATGAACAAACTGAAGAATCAGATCTGGCTGTGTTGACATTTGTTTTGTCTGCATCGCACTCAGATGATCGCTTGCATAATCTTCCCATTCTCTGCCTGTCTTTTTGTCCTTGATATGGAAGATGGCATATCCGGCCTTTTCTATCAACATGACCCTCCAGGAAAAGCGATATCCCTGCTCTGTCCAAAAAAGCTTGCCCGGATATAAAAAAGCTCTTAGCGGCAAGGCCATCTGTACGATTAGAAAAACAGTAAAAATGCTCCAGATTAGTTTCTGATAGTTTGTTTTATATAGGGTACGTCTGGAAATGGGATTCAAAAATCCTTTCTGCGAAAAAATACTTTTCAAATGGGACAAGACTTTTTTGTGACTCTTGGGGGAAAAGAAAATAGTTGTGGCAAGAATCATGATAAAGGGAAACATGCCGATCGGAAATAGCAACCAAGTGGAAATATGAAAGACCACAACTGCAATGAATGCATACGGCCTCGTCCTACTGTAAAAAAGTAAAAAAGGAATGCTTAGATCGTAGATTGCACCAAACCAACTGAAGGCATAAGCCATCCAAAGCTCATTCATCAGTCCGCCAACAAGCGGTAAATGGCTATACATGGGGAGCCAAATTCTCAATGGAAGCGCTTCCAACATCCATTCTGGATTCAATTTGGCAAGTCCTGCATAAAAATAAACCATGCTCAAAAGCAACTGAATAATCAATACATACCCATAAGGGATCTGAGTAATTGAGAAACCTTTTCTCCTTGAATCAAAAGAAAATCCTAAATGTGCAGGCATCCATATCATCAAAAATGCAACTAGGCTTACGAAGTAATAATGATTGAGGTAATTGGTCACATCAATCAATTCCACATAGGTAAAGGAAATAAAAAAAAGCACTGCCGATATCCTGTAAAACAAGCCTAGGGTAACGCCCAATGATGTCAATGCCATGATGGTAAAAAGCAGATAAATCCCTGCTTCACCAGGGTTGCTGATCCAGAAAAACCCATAGTAGCTGAAATGGAATTCGGGATCAATGTATTGGGTTTTTATCCAGCCATTTAAGACAAACCTGATAACGCTGATAAACATAATCAAGCCAAAAAGCACCCTGAAATGAATCAAGGGTGCTATTGAAATCGGCTTGTTTATACAACTGTTTATCGATGGCTTCACTTTAACCTAATTAATCCCCATCATTGTCTTGATAAGTAATCAGTACACCTAAAGCAGAGGAAAATTCTGTTTTGAATAGGATGACCAGTTTTTGTAATTCCACGTGGGCAGCCTCTGCAGGAGCCGGATTGGTTCGGATAGTTTCAGCGAGCGGTGAAGGTACCTGATCCAATCTACTGAGGATCAAATCGAATTGATCCGAAATCCGCTGAGCCAACCGTTCATCTTCTCCTGCTTTGATTTCCTGAAGAAATTCATAAAAACCCTTACTATCCTGACTCCCGCCTTTACCATGATAATAGTCCTTCATTCCCGAGACATGTTCCTGGAAAAGAGGAATTGACTGACTGCTGTAATATGCCTCCACATTCCTAGGGATAATCACTCCCTGAGAGCGTTTGCCCAATGGAATGCCTATCCGTGCATCTCTGGTGAATCGTTCCAGATATTGTGACATCGAATTGACCATTTCACCAAAGGATGATCCCACATCAGTACCATCGCTTTGGATAAATTCTTCCTGATAATTACCGCCGGTAGGAAGCCATTGATTATAGACCAAATCCACTTTAGTCAACATAAGCTGACTCACTGTCAAAAGGTATTGCTTTCTATTTTCAGCGTTGGAATCAGTGGAGTATTTCTCAAGGATTCCTTCATCAGAATCTGCAACTCCGTATAGCAGATAATCCATGGCTGGCAAACCTCTTCGGTTTTGAGTGCTGAATCCAGTGAAGGAAAATTCCCCGGATTGAACAGCATTATCAATAGAAAAATTATCCGTTGGGAAAGTATTGAGCTCGGCTCTTAAGGTTTGGGAAAAGGCAGGGCCGAATTCCAAAAAAGAAACTTTTTGCCATGCTGCGTAAGCATCCATAAAATCCCCCCTAAGTGATGTCAAGTTTTCGGCATTCGGTCCGGCGGTGAAATTTTTCACTGACTGATCTAACTTAGAAAGCAAAGAATGCAGGTTTTCATAGCCTGGAATGATCACAGTACTTGCCAGATTCTCCAAAACAGGTCGTCTAGCGGTAGTCTGTTCTATTTTTTCCTCGGCATTGTCAACACAAGAAAGTAACATGCCCAAAAGGCATGTTACCATCAACATAGATCCAAATGAAGAAATATGCTTACAACACATCGGCGTGATCGTTTAGTTCAGGATAAGCGGTCGTCAATTTATTCTTGGCATTTTGCAAACTTTCATTGCTTATTTTCCAAAAATCCCCATCGGTTCCGAAATCGCTTGTGAGAATCTCTGTAATATCACTTTGAGTGATTTTTTTGCGTGGGCTAAACTGGAGAGCACTTACAAAAGTATAAGCTTCAGACAGGGAGTGAAAAAGGTTACCCTGATCGCCTGATGATAGATAGTCCATAGCATCATTAATGTAGTGAACTGCTGTTGCGGCAGATACCAATTCATGGAGATCGATGATTACCTCGACTTGTTCTTTTTTGACAGTATGGTCATTTGCTACAATTGCAGCCCTTCCTAAAATATAGGCATCCATCAGCGGTTGGTTTACATTAAGTAACCCATCTCTGCCGTTGGTATAGTTAGCCCAAAATCTTTTGTATTCAGGCGTTAAAACGGGGTCACCTTTTGGAAAATCAGTAGGTACTCCCCAATAGCCGAAAGCTTCATCCCAATGATGCTCCATCGTCGTGTAATTTTTCCCTTCGACAAGATTATCGTTGTCCACAGCATCGCCGATTTTTGCATCGGTGAGATAAGAATTAAAGATCTGATCGTAAAAAACAGCTCCCATCAATCCTTTTTCTATTAGCTGGGTAAATTCCCAACCCTTCTCGTTTACGTTGACAAAATTTCCGGTATTACCCCTTTCGATCCTTCCTGCAATTCCCTCACCGGCAGCAGTACTATTTGCGGCTACGTCCTCGCTGACTTCAGCTGCATTTGCCATTAACCCCTTGAAAAAATCAACCTGAGCTGCATTGGTTTTGTTTTCAAGCTGTTTGGTTGTAGCCTGATTCAATTCTTGGCTGGAAAAAGGGGAATTGGTATTAGAGTACATGTCCAACAATTTCTGAAGGGAAAGTGCTTGACCCTGGTCTCCGGTCACCAGATAGCTTTTCACTTCAGAAAGCATATTCAAGCGGTCTGTTTGGCCTTGATAATTGACAGTAGATGCTCCATCTCTTTCGAAAACATAAGTAGCAGGTGCATTGATTACTTCATTCTGAGGAATATCATCTTCGATACACGAAAAAGCCAAAATTCCTGAACAGACTATTAAGGAAGCTTGTTTTAGATTCATTGGATTTAGTATTGATTTTATTTAGATTAATTACAAGTTAGCACAAATGTAAAATCCAAAGATCTAAATTCAAATATTATCTAGATTAATTATAAATAAAATTTGGACATACTGAGTTTTGTCAGGAATCATAGGAAATACCCATGTGAAAAATCAAATGCAACCATTTGAGCTGAATGGACAGCAGGAAAAAATGTGCCTAAATAAAATTGTGAACATTACTCTGGACAAAGATTTTTAGCAGAATAATAGCCCAGAATAAATCAACTAAGAAACATATTCTTAAAGTAAAATAAGGGGCGTTCAATTCGTACATTTCATATCCCTCACACACCTCATACAGTTCGAAGATTCAAATTCGATTCAATTCAATTGAATTGAAATTTTGAGACAAATTGAACCTGTCCTCTAATTCTTCCTAACTGCATTGTAAATAATTGAAAAATAGCAGGATATACCACTTGATTCGCATCCAGTTCGATGATAGGAACCACCAAAGCCTCGTCTTGATAGTCTATTCCGATGCAGAACCAAGCCAGAAAGAGGAATAAACCGTGCGTTTCGATTTTTTTGTAGAAGTACATAAAGGGAATGTTGCTACATGCTCCGGGTTTCCTCAGCATACAATTGTCAGGCATATGACACCTTTCAAAATTCTCCACGAAGATGATAAATGGAATAGAAAACCTTCATCATCATTCGGTCTAGCCCGGCTGTCAGTCCACTTTTCTTCGCCAACCTAGAGATGAAATATAGAACCATCGTCAATCTATTTTCGATGCAGTGTCGAAGGTATAGAACCATTGGTCTACTTCGCAAGTAAATTGAAAGATAGGAATATACCTTAGCAGGCTACGCTACTGTAACTGGCTGGAATATTGCCATAGCTCCTTTTCCGGAGCTTAATTATAGTTACAAGAAGTCCCTTGCTTCTACCTTTTAATCCCAGTCAATCGGCGATGCTTCTTCGATACCAGATCGGACATGCATCGTAGAAGCATCGAAGGAGCATCGTAGACACACTGCATCTACCTTATAGCAAAGGGTATAGAACTCCAGAGTAATTCCTGTCCTGTCCCTTTATTGATCCAGTACTCCTTCGGAGAATTAAGGGCGCTTCAAGGGAGTGATTTTAGTGCCTTAATCAAAGATTTACCGAGTGTTGCCATCGCCTAGCAAAACTTTCCTCACCAATTTTCTCTTTTTATTTTAACGCTACCCAAATCAAATGAAATCTGATTTGCCGGAAGCTCAAACTATTTGGCTTTGCTTCAATTTCTTATTCAAACTGTTGATAAAATTCCTTCTTTCCATCAGCTTATCAAGTTTTGCCTCAAAGGCTTGGATTTCGCCAAGTTTTGGAAAAGTCAGTTTACCTTTTGCCAGGGAATTGGCACATACAAGGTTGAAGTAATTGTATATCAAAATAACTTTTTGCAAAAAATCAGTCTGAACTACCTGAAAGCCGATTTTGCTTGCTGTTCTCTTATTGAGGATATAGCTAGTCCCACGGATAGTAAGGTTATCCGAATTGTCTTTTTGCAGGTGATCAATCAGGTTTACCATGCCTTCGAGGTATTGCTCCATAATCAACTTGCTTCGTTCTCTGCCGTTGAGACTCCGGTCTATCACAAAAACATAATCAAACAAGGTTCCTCCATGAACATTTATTTTTCCATTTTTTGGCTTTTCAGCCAGAAATAAAGGGGAATAATAAACCAAATCCCCGCTCTTTTTCAGGGCAGGCACATCAAAAAAGGGAGCTACTAGTGGCAGGGTGATGGGAAGGCCTAATATTAAGGGAAGAAAAAAGCCAGTGTTCCAGCAAATCAGAAAAACCAACAGGAAAATGAGTAAAGCAATAAATCCTATTCTTACCTGAATCCAAATCCGTTCTTTTTTTGACTTCAGGTAAAATCCATGTTCCAGCTCCAATATCCAAAAGTTTACAATGGGGAATAATTCAATAACAGCCCAAAACTAGGAAAGAAGTTTCAAAATACCTGCATCTTCCCTTCTATTCTATAGTCCGCTCTTCCAAAAGCCAAGTACCCAGGCGGATCAGCACATATACAAAACTGATCAAGGCAAATACGAATGTCCACCAATAGGTCTTATAAATCCTCTTGGTATTCTTGACATCAAATTTCAATTTTTCGAGTTCCAGCTTTTTCTTCTCCTCCGTCTCCAACCTTTCTTTTTCCTGACTTTCGAAAATAGCTGTAAACGACCCCTCGTAATAAAAAGCAGGCAAATAATCACTTGCCAAAAACAATTCAGGACTTGGTTCTGGCTCTGGAAAAAACAAACTAGGACTATGGCTTTTCAAGTGATGAAATAGAGCCATCAAATACGCTTCAGGTTTATCAGGAAAAAGAACTGACTTCATATCTTCTATTGAAGCAACTTTTGAATTATCCGCAACCAACTCTTTAATTAAAAGGTCTAGATCGCTTGCTGTCTCTTTGGTAAGTTTCATCAGATTGAAGTTGATTGGTTGCTTTCCTGAAAATAAACAATCAGCCTATCTTTAGCTAGATCGCCATGACCAAAAAAGGGGATCTCTCCCCTAATTCTAAAACGGAGGTTCCATCAGGATGTAATCCACCGCCTTCTGGGCTTTGCTGGCAGCCTCTATCAGTAAGTGCTTGTCGTTGCGAAGTTCGCTTAGCCAGTTTTGAATGTAAGCTGCCGAGTTCTCCAGCAGGCTCTGATCCAATATCCCTGTAAGGTTGTTCAGGTACCCTGCTCCCATCTCGGCGATCAACTCCTCACGACTGTAAAATTCTGACGCAAATTGCTGAGGTTCTGAAACTCCTACCCTGTTTAATCTGGATGGGTGCCCTGTAGAATGGCAAATTTCATGGTACAATACCCCGAAATATTGTTCAGCGGAGTCAAACAGTTTTTTCTCCGGCATGGTAATCTGATCCAGGTCTGCCCTGTAGTAGGCTGAGGAACCAGAATGAATCAACTCAGGAGCCCGGAGCATTTCCTCATAGATCTTACGGCATTGTTCATTATCAGGCAGTGGTTCTTCTTTGCTGATTTCTGGAAACTCCCATTCTATTCCCTCAATCTGTTCTATGGGAAACACCTTAAACTCCTTGAGAAAACCGGATTTACTCACCAGTTTCAGATCATATTCTCCTATCCTATCTTCTGGAATCACCTTGCCCGTCTTTTTGTCCCGAAAGGCAAAGTTCCAGTAGCAGATCGGAAGTGCCTTCGCTCCCTTCTTGATTTTGCCTCCAAGTGAGTTCGCCTGCTTAAAAGTTAAATAGTAGGGATACTGATGTCCACAGGATAATAAAAGCCATAGATTGATCCCTTTGTAAGGCTTCCTTGTCAGGTAGTTGGAGGGCATCCCCATCTGATGCCAAGGCTGCTTCCAGGGAATCACCCCCTGCTCCAGTTTCTCGATGATCAGATCAGTAAACTTCTGATAGATATCCGGTGAGCCTTTTGGGCTTTGTGTACTGCGCCACTTGTTTCTTGCTAAGTCATTTCCCCCTTTTCTCTTAGTGGATGTTTTTGCTGATTTTTTTGTTTGCGTCTTCATAGTCTTTTGTGTTTTGGTTTGACAAATACTTATGAAGCTGCACCAGCCTGAGACCGGCACTAAGTGCAAGAGGAAACGGAATAAACCAGCAAAGGCAAGCGTGAGGGCTTTATGCCGTAAGCTCTTGCCTCGTGTGACGGGGTCAGGCTAAATTGGCGGAAAAAGGAATGGAAAAAATAAGAAGTCCTGTTATTGGCCTAGGAGAAATTCCTAACCGGCAGTCTGATTTATCAAAGCTTATAAATCCCATATGCAACAGCTAAAAAACATACAGGTAGCTACAGAATCAGGAATCCTCAATATTGGAAATACGCCTTTATAGCAATCTGTCATCAATCGCAATTTTAAAAAAATGAATGCCTACGAATAGTTTCCATGAATTTTCCGTTTCGGAAAATTCATGGAAACTAAAAAAAGAAGAAGAGCCCTAAAGCTCTCCTTCTTCCGCAAAAGAATAATATCCTTCGGCTGTCATAATCAAATGATCAAGTACCAGGATATCCAGGGTTTCACCTGCTTTTTTGATTCGCTGGGTTAATATTTTATCCTGTTCTGATGGTAGTAGATTCCCAGACGGATGGCAATGGGCTAAGATCAGGGAACTTGAATTAGCTTTGATGGCAGCTGCATAAACCAGCTTTACATCCACTACAGTGCCTGCTGTAAAATCCAAGGGAAATAGCCAAAAAACAGCATATAGAACTCCTTGAAATAGGAGGTCCAGTTTCTCTTTTTCTAGACAATCGGCTTATTTGGATTGTGCTCTTCGATCCTCTGATCTTGATTTATGGATTGATTTTCCATGTTCAGTCGAGTTTATATTCTGAATGAATCAATTCCAGTAAGCGAACTGCGTCAGACTTTAAGGATTCCGCTCGGAGGCTATTGCCTTTGGTCATTTTGGATAGGTAGTGGATCTGAAAAGCAATCTCATTGATGATCCCAAAATCATCTGTAATCAATTGAGGATTGGTCGTTGGCATCACGAATTTCATATTTGAATCCATCGTGGCATTCAAATCCGAGGAATGGAAAACCCTTCCTCCCATTTCGCGAAAAGTGGATTTGGTTCTGTTGTCATTTTCATCCCATTCCTCCAACACCTTTACCTTTTTCTCATATTTAAGCAATTCATTGACGACATTTCTTTTGCGAAGTAGCCGAAGGTTCCCGGCATTTTTAAGCTGCTGAATGGTGCCGTTGGAATAGAAAAACGGTTGATCATTGAAGACTTGTCTGGCTAAAAAGTAAATCTGATTCCCCAACAAACTCCGCTCTTCTGATAGGATCATTCCTGCCAATGAATCCATGAGTACGCTTTTTTCTTTCCGGAAGGAGATATACCCGCTAAGATTGGTCGTATCCGTTTTTAAGTCCTCTACCAAAGAGACGATATACTCTTTTTCAATTTTTTGGGCACTGAGAGATTCCCGATAATTCTCTGCCAGAAATCCGCAAAAGACCGCCAGAAAAAGCATAAAAAATTCCTTGAAATAGGATTTCCAGTTTGTCTTTTTCAAAGATTTAATTACCTCATTGTTGGAGAGATCTTTTTCAGTTTCGGGGGCTTGATTTTCTTCCATTATTTGCCAATGATTTCAATACTTTAATCCGGTTGAAAATTTAAACCAAAATCAGGTAAGGTCAAATTATCTTCCGTCTCCGGTGTTCCATCTTCCGTCCAACCAAATAGGATAAAGAATTGGAATCTGATACCCTTGACCTTAGCTAGATATTTTAGCTTTTCCTCCATTTTCTATAAACCTTTCCCAAGAAATAGACCGCAGTCAGAATCCCTATCAAGAGCAACATTCCCTTTATCTCAGATCCTGTCAAATTGGACAGAAAAAAAAGAATGATTCCTGCAGAAAGCAGAGGAACAGTGTAACCAAAAGGGATTTTGAAACCTCCTTTTTCCAAATGCTTTCCTTTCCGAAGACCGATGACCGAGAGCGATACCCCAAAATAAACCAATAGTACGCTTGAAGCAGCAATCACTGCAAGCTGCCTAAATTCACCTATTGCCGCGAGCGTGAAGCCCAGCCCAGCATAAATCAAAATCGCTAAATATGGGGTTTTGAACCTATGGTGAATAGAAGCCAACTTGCTGAAAGGGATCACGCCATCCCGGGACAATCTAAATATCACTCTTGGATTGTTCAGGGTTTGTCCACTGATCATTCCAAACATGGATATGCCTGTGCCCACAAAAAGCAGGGTATAGCCTATTGGGCCGAAAACAAGTTGAGCTGTTTCTGCCAAAGGAGCTTCCTTGAAATTTGGCAGTTCACTTCCCATGACTCCCTGAGAAACCAATTGGATCAGGACATAAAGCAATAAGACACCAGAAATACCGATAAATATCGCACGTGGAACAGTCTTTTGGGGATTTCTGATTTCCCCTCCAATGGCCAATCCTGCATCCCCACCCATAAAAGCAAAAAACAAAATCAGGGATGTTTCTCCCAGCTTTTGGATAGTCGGTTCTGATTCCCAAGCAAGATTGACCCATTGCACATCCTTCCAACCAATAGTGATCAATAAAACAATCGGAATCAATTTGGCAATAGTGGTGATTTTGACCAAACCGATCCCCTGTTTGACACCAATGACATTGAGAATGGCCAATCCAGAAAAAAGGAAAAATAAGGAAAGCACTCTGACTGTCGGATTTTTGAAAACAGGGAAAATCAAAGCTAAAATTTCCACGAGGGCATTGGAAACTGCCGCATCCGCAAAAATGGATCCTGTCAGAAAAAACGCCGAAATCAAAAATCCGGGAAATGATCCAAATGCGGTCTCCACATAGGCATAGGCCCCTCCTGAATGGGTGACTTTACTACCCGCCTCTGCAAAGCATAGCATCACCAAACCGATCAGCAATCCGCAAAAAAGGTAAGCCAAGACCCCTGAAGCCCCCATGGTTTCGGCGATGATGGCAGGCAAAACAAAGATGCCGGCCCCTACCATGATATTGACAATATTGGCTGAGAGCCCCCATACGCCGACTTCTCGTTTTAATCCTTCTTGGGTGGTTTTCATAGGTTTTTTAAAAAATTTATCTCAATGATTTTTCATTAAAATTTGATTTAGGAGATGCTGGAAAAGATAAAAAAATCAAAAGCCACTATGCCTCCACTTAGGACGAACTGCCTTGATTTATTCCCCAACAGACCAGATTATTCTTCAGGCAAAGTGGGATTGGTGGTTTTATCAAGAATATTTTCAAATTCAACCCCTTCGAGGTCGGGAAATTCGGGGCGGAAGGAGCAGTCCTACTTCTCCAGAAACCGGACTCCGGTTTGGATTAACAAACTGCTTCTGGAAAAGCAACTTAACGACATTTTTCACAATTATTCATTCAACCTTATTGTATTTCCTCAGCAAGTCCACTAGCAATCCATGAGGTAATGCATAAGACTTATTTCCATTGATTCCTTCCATAGTTTCTGCTGCGATCATGGCATTGATAATGGCTTCTTCGACAGACTGCACCGTCGCTTCCAATAGCGGATCGATCAAATCATTTGGCAGCATGTCAACACCTGAGAAATCATAGCGCTGAAAAGCATTTGGATTTGCGGTGGAGAATGCTACAAAAATATCACCCGAGCCATTTGTACCTATTCCACCTGTCAATCCAATTCCGATCGGAACACGATTGGCAATCCGTTTCAACTGATGAGGCAGCAAAGGCGCGTCGGTCGCGACCACCACGATGATGGATCCGTCTCCTTCTTTCCTGTATGATTGAGGAGGCAATTTCAATTCATTATTTAAGGTATCCATTAGTTCTTTTCCTACAGGGACTCCTGCAATCGTGAGGGAAGGTTTCCTGCCAAAATTAGCCTGAACTAAAACACCGACTGTGTAAGTGGAATCCATAATCTTTATCATTCTTGAGGATGTCCCGGTTCCACCTTTGAAACCCAAAGCCATCATTCCGGTGCCTCCGCCCACATTTCCTTCGGCTATTTGACCACCAGATGAATTGTTGATAGCTTCCAGCACATGTTCCTCTTTGACATGAAATCCATAGATGTCATTCAAAAACCCATCGTAAGTTTCTGCCACTACCGGATAGGTGTACCACCACTCTTCGCCATTATACCAGTCAGTATCTACATACCACTTCAAAACAGCATCTCGAACCACTCCAACACTGTTGGTATTGGTAATCATAATTGGTGTTTCCAAAAAGCCGGATTCCGTGACCCATGTGGTCCCGGTCATTTCCCCATTTCCATTCAGGCTATACCAATTGGCAAATACAGGACTAAATTTTTGAGTTTTGCCCCGTGGAAAAATGGCAGTGACCCCTGTTCTTACCGGACCTTTTCCTACAATGTTTTCACCACTTCCAGAAATGATTGTGCTGTATCCGACTTCCACACCTTTTACATCGGTGATGGCATTGAATTGACCAGTTGTGCCATTAAAGGGAACTCCCAAATCTCTCGCTCGTGGTTTTTGGGCGTAGGATGGCGAACAAATAAGCAGTATTATAAAAGTTGAGAATAATCGGATTATATGTTTCATTTTAAAATGTTTAGCTCTTCTTTTTTCGTTTAATTGATAAATCTTTTGGCCATCAGATCATGGTTATGGGTAAGCTTCATTGGTCAGCCATAAATTCAGTGAAGACAGCACTATTTTCAGTTTCCATTTCACAAGTCCAACTATCAATCCACCATCTCCCATTCTCATAATGGAGCTGAATGCTATTCAGTCCGCGTAGGGTTGATTCCTTTTCGGGCTCAGTTCTTATTTCAAAAGCACTCCACACCTGCGCCATATTACCAAATTGGCTGACTTTTCTTTTCAGTTCTTTTTCATAAAAATCTTCTTTTGGAGCTAGTGCAAGCGGAATGTATTCAGCTTCTAGGGCATGGGATTCTGCTTGCCCGTTTTCATCAATTCTTGTTATCACAGCATTTGGGGAATGAATGTAGCGGTCTCTTTCAAATTGCCAAGGTTCCTGACTCGAACCTGAGACTACATCATAATATGCATTGATAATGGCATCGATGGATTGAATATCTTTGGCATATTTATCTTCAGCTTTTTGGCCGAAAACCAGTGAATAACTCATGAATAAGGTTACAAATAGTATGTATTTCATCTAGATTTATTTTCTGTCAGTCGGTATTTATTATGCTTTTGATTTGTAATCCACCACTCAATAAGTTGTAAACTTATTTCTCCAATAGAGGATTTGGACCAATTTCTTGATAGCTAGTGTTGTTTTCGGGTAATATGCCCACAATATTTATTGGAGTTTCCCCTCGATTCATAAATGCATGGGGAGCGCCTGCTGGAATTTTCACAATGTAGGGTCCAACTGCCGTAAATTGCTTTTCATTGATCATGTACTCCACAGTGCCATCATACACTATATGTAATTCTTCCATGCCGTGTGAATGCAATGGTGGCCCTCCATTTGGCATTGCCATTGCCATTATTACTGAAAGGGATTTAAAATCATAATCTTCACCCTGAGCTATGTAACCAAGTTCACCAGGATGGTCATAATATTTCTTTAAATGCTTAGGATCAATAATATAATCAGATGTGTCAAATCGTATCTGTGACTGTATCACAAAGCTTGAATCAGGAATTTCATCGAATCCAAAAGCTTTAACAGGTGAGTTAAATTTTTCATGTTTCTCAGAACATCCAAGCAGGCACAAATAAGTCAGAAGGATTATTTTTCTATTCATAGGGTCATTTTAATTGGGATGAGGTTACTCTTCCATCTTCAAAAATCTCGCTGCATTTCCATAAAATATCCCTTCTTTATCCTCCTCTGTCAGGAAGTCAAGACTATTCAAAAAATCAATAGACTTCTCGATTGCGTAAGGCCAGATCATCTGATCAGAACCAAACATAACTCGATCCAAGTAGCCTGCATGCTTAATGTTTTTCAGAAATTCTGTGATATAGCGTTGCGTATTGGGTTCCACCCACAGCATGACACCTAGGTCAGTGTAGAGCTGTGGATAATAGGCCATCAATCTGATGGCATGCTCGGGCCAGTCTTCACCACCTGCATGCATCATATAAATTCTGAGTTTCGGGTAGTTGACCAGCACATCTTCAATCAGGTAGGGATCACCTAATTGAAGTCTTGCTTTGGGAGCCCATGTTTGGGTGCCTAATGGTTCACCTCCACCAGTATGTACGGCTACAGGAATATCATATCTTTCGCAAATCCTCAGGTAAGGTTGCCATTCAGGATCACTAAGTGTGGTGCCACTATAGTAAGGTCCCAATTCCCCGAAAATTTCAATTTCCCCGTCCTTTATCATTTGCTCAAAGCGGATGGTATCCATGTCGTAACTATCCGGAGCAAACTGTAATATCCCTTTAATCACCCGATCGGAATTATCCTTATCTGCCCATGTTACTACGCTTTCAGGATTTCCGCTGACCATCGCTTTCACAATATTGAATTGCTCAAAATACTTAAAAGTCACTAGGCGATGTTCTTCTGCATTTGTTGAACCTTTGATTCCATAATGATCTGTGGCTGGTTGTCTATCTCCGAAATCACTTGGTGAATAAGAGTGAACATGCATGTCTATTATTTTCGTTTGCGCCTGGACGATAAAGATTTCCAGTAGTAATGTGAGTAAGAGAAGAAGTTTTTTCATAATTTATTTTAATTAGGCGCTTATGGCAGATATAATAGAGGTTGAATAAATTCAGCAGTGAGCGTTACTATTTCTTTTGAGGATTATAGGCCCAGCATTCCATTTCTACCCTAGCACCCAGGGCAAGGCCATTTACTCCCATTGCTGAGCGTGTAGGATATCGGCCCAGCTCGAAATAACCTGCATATATTTTATTGAAGGCCTGCCACTCGGACATGTCAGCCAGCATTACTGTGCATTTGAAGACATCCTCCAGACCCAGGCCGTGGCTGGCAAGTGTTGCCTTAATGCGCTCGAACATGCGGTGTGTTTCAGGTTCTATGCCTCCCGGCACGGGGCCAGTTCCATCTCCAGCATCTCCGATCTCACCTGAAAGAAAAAGGATATCCCCTACCTGTACTGCACTGGAGAAAGGATAGGGAAGTTCGGAAGGAGTAAATACCGGAGATTGATTTATCCCACCAATCGCTATTCCTGTTTTTTGATGGTTATTATGCGATTCAGTAAAACCGGCCGTCTCCTTTTGATTATTTGTACAGCCCATGATGAGCGCAAAAGTAATTAAAACAGGTGCTGATAAATTTTTCATAGTTATGGTTGACTATTTAATAATAAGATGACTGGCTTTTGTTGTCGTTCTTTATCCAATTCTGGGGTTCGTATTTTGTCCGATATTTCATGATTTATCAAGGGAATTTGTGCAATCCGACAGGTATTGGATTTTCTTTATAAGCCTTCTAAAAAATTGAATATTTCCACATAGGCATTGGCTAGTTCTTCCTTTGTAGGACTATGCTTTCCGTTAGGGATAAACATCCTGGTATCTTTCCCCTTCCTCATCAGGGAAACAAACTGCTCGAAAGTCGCAGGTGGAATTTGGTCATCCAGGCCTCCATGCCAAAGAAAAACCGGGGGGTCATTATCATCAAAATAGGTTACAGGTTCGTAAACCGATAACACCTCTCTGCTAGCGTAGCCATCTGAGGGAAAGAGCGCATTACCGGCTTTACTAAATAGCTCGTATTCGTGATCTACAAATATTTTTTCTATAACATCTAAGTCATCTACAGGGCCAGAGACGTTTATAACTCCAATAATCTCAATCTCATCTTCCAGCTTATCAGGAAACATAGGGTTGTTTTGAGCTAATCCTACATTCGTGGCAATTTGTGCTCCCGCAGAAAAGCCTGTTACAATAATTTGAGAGAGATTTAAATTGTATTCACCATTATTAGATTTGAGAAAGTTGAGTGCATTGGTAAGGTCACTTGTCGCTAGTGGTATTCCTCTTTTTAATCTATAATTGAGGTTGACTACATGGAAGCCTTTTTTGAGGTATGGCTCAATATATCTTTCTTCCTGGCTTTTGTCACTTAAATAATAGGCTCCTCCATGAAGGAATACAATAGTAAAGCCTTTATTTCCATTGGCTTTTTCCTTTTCAGCAAGATAGATGTCCATCTTCTGTTCCATGTCTTCACCATAAGGTATGTCTTTAAATACCTCATATCCGGCTATTTGTTGTGCAAATAAAAGATTGCCCGGATTGAGATTGAACAACAATATTAGAATTACAAGTATTCGGTTCAATAAGTCTGATGATTTTTCCATTGTGCTATTTTTATATCCAATGCCTACTCTAACCGGTTTTTGGCTTTTCTAATTATAGATTTACTTGGTATCAGTGCGATTTTGATCGACAAATGCATGTAATAATTGCGCATAAATGAGTTGACCTTTTTTAAAGCTAGCAATTCTCATAAATTCATTATCGGCATGAAAATTCTCATCACTTCGCTGAAAGCCAATCGAGACCAAATCAGGCCCACCTGCATCAGGGATAAAAGATAGGGCTGGGACAGTTCCACCTATGTAGAGAATTTTTGGGGAAATTCCGAAGAAGTCAGTTAGCACTTTTTTTCCAATCTTATACCCCATATCATCTTCATTTAAGACAGTAGCGGCTGCCATTCCACTTGCTTTAAATTCTGCTTGGATTCCCCAGGGAATATTTCTTTCGATATGGCTTTTAATCAAGCTGTTAATTTTTTCCGGGTTCTGACCTGGCCCCAATCGTGTCATGATCCTGAACCAGGCTGTATGCGGTATAATAGAGGCTTTTCCGTCAGTATAACCTGATTTGAGACCAGTGATATCCATGGATCCACGAATCCATGTTCGTTCAGTATAGGTGTAGTCGGCTTCTCCAATCCATTGATCAATTTCAAATTTCTTCAATTCATCTGCTTCTTGGTTTTTGTCTACAGAAGCAGCGATTTCTATTTTTTCCCCCTCAGAGAATATTTTTAAATCATCATAAAATCCTTCAATGGCGACTGACCCATCATCATTATACATAGAAGCAATTACTCTGGAGGAAGCAACTGCAGCATTGGGTGCAACTCCTCCATAGATGCCTGAATGTAAATCAGTATTGGCGGAGGTTAAAGTGACTTCTATATCCGAAGCACCACGAAGGCCTTTCCATATCAAACCCTGCTCATCACTATACATGGCGGCATCTACATTGATGCCGAAATCTATATCTTTTAACCAATCTTTGTGATCGGCTAACCAGCCTGGTAAATGCGGGCTCCCGATTTCTTCTCCTCCATCCAAAAGGATTTTAATATTTACTGGAAGCTTCCCATCTATAGTCATTAAGGCTTCAAGAGTGCTTATTAAGGCTATGATAGGGCCTTTGTCATCAGTGGCTCCTCTACCATACAATCGACCATCTCTGATTTCCGCTTTGAAGGGATCATTCTGCCATTGCTCGCTATTGACAGGTTGCACATCAAAATGTCCATAAAAAAGGACAGTAGGCTGATCTATATGCTGATTGTAATCCGAAATGACTACCGGCAAGCCATAGGAGAAATTTATTTGGCTTTTTTCTAAGCCAATATTGATTAGTTTATTTTTAAGGAATTCTGCTGCTTCTATCAAATCATTTTGATGATCAGCTTGCATAGATAAAGAGGGGTATGAAATTAAAGCTATCAATTCATCAATATGCCTTTCATAATTCTGGTCAAAATAATTATTGTAGGCTATAATTTGATTATCAGTAGGTCTAGTGACTTTTAAAGAATCGCTTGTATTTTCCGCCTTCTGTTTGATTTGACTCAGACAGATTTGATTGTAGCCGGTAAAGACAATAATCAAATAGAAAAAATGGATTTTAGATTTTTTCATCATTGTATTAAATTGTGTTTTGCCTACTTTGATAGGTTTTCGGTTATCTCTTTTTACTATGAGTTTATTTTGTATTCGCCCATAGCCAATTTATCATTTTCCATTCCCCACTTATCTTTCCTAACTGAACATAGTCAAAGAAACTATATTTATTTTGGGTTATTTTTATAGTTGCGATATCTGATGCAATATCAAAGATTATAACATCCGCTTTAAAAGGTTCTTCTGGTTTTTCATCATTGGGCGTTAAAGTTTTTGTGTAAAACAGTAATTCTGAATACCCCATATTACTTAATCGATAATTCCCTTTGTCATCTTTTCTAATTACCCTTTTTGCCAATTCTGGATGTATTGCTTTTTCCATTCTCTCATAATTATTTGTCCATAGACCTTCAATATAGTTTAGAGCGGTTTCTTTGATTAATAAAGAATCACTCTTCGTCTGTCCAAACAGAGAGCTGGATGATACCAACATTATCACAACACATATAACATGAGATATTTTCATTATTTCCCTTATTTAATATTGCCTACTCTAGATAGTTTTCGGCTTTCCTGTTTTTTATCGAAATAATATTGTTTCTGCAAACCATCGCCAGCGAGCAGTTTCACTTGCGTTGTTGTTGATCAGGAAAACAATGGTATAAAGACCAATCACCACCAATACAGGTTTGAGCGAGAGTTGCTTGGACCATTGAAAAATTGCTAAGGCAACTAACAAGATCATGGCAAATAATTGGGAAGCATAAGTAAGGAAGAAGTTGGGCTCGAGTTCAAAGGAATTGGACCAAAACCCAATCAGTCGGTCTAAAGCGGGGTCAATGGAGGTAAAAATAGCCCCTATCATGTAGGTGGCATGTGGAAGGATTTTTTTGCGATGGACAATGGCAAGTACGTAACAGATGATGAGTAAAAGCAAAAACAGGATTCCGATGCTTTGTAAACTTGCTACTCTTTCAAGCACCTCCTGAGGAGAAAGCTGAAGTTCACCGGTTTCCACTCTGTCCTGTACACGTAGAAGCACTCTGTCATATCGTGCCTGAATTAGTGTATATCCGGAAATTACTATTAGAACTATCAACACATAACTTATTTTGCCTATCATTTTATGTGCGTGGATCTTCTTTTTTAAAATCAAATACGGCTGCACAATACTCATGATTACCCATAAGCACATAAAGAAGGCATGAATATGCTGTACAGTTGTTTTATTATCTGTCAACTTACTCCAATAACTTGGGTAAAAGCCAAAGAATATTAAAGGTATCAATAAGAATAACCATTTTTCGATATGTGGGAATAAGGTTCTATTCACTGATTTTTAATTTTTGCGCATGTTGATTTTCGAAGTTTTCATTTTCTTACTTTCAATTTACCTGACAATTAATTCCTGCTATTTAAGTCCCGGCAGCCTGCTTTTAATGTATTTGAACTGCCCGTTGTGGTTGGACTCATGTTCGCAGACATGGAACCATTTGCAATAGTTATTGGTAGGTCCCCATGGCCATTCTTCATCGACTGACATCAGCCATTCGTCGTCTCTTTTCTTAAATTCCTTTATGGTGTTTTCTCTCACTTCCTTCATAATATCCAGATAGTATTCAAGATTATTGCCCTTGATTGTTTTTCTGGCTTCCTCTCCAAGATTCATCGCCACATCAAACCGATCTAAATCTTGCTTACTAAAATCTCCCCATTCCTTCCCATCGAAAGTATGGACTTGATAAAAACGCTCTGTAGCAGCTAAGTGAAGCAGCATAGCCCCGATGGAATTGGAGTTTTCATCATGGATATAATCCAGCTGATCCACAGTCAGGCCCATGACAGGCATTAATATTACTCCCCGCATCCAAGTCATCATAGATAAGAGTGTACCGACTTGGGGAGCAAATCCATCGCGCGGACCGATGACATTGACACGTTCATCGGACTTAAAGGCAGTTGCAAGGATTGCGTTTGGAATCATTGACAGGCCTAATGTACCTGAACTCAGGACCATGGAAGATTTCATAAAATCTCTGCGGGTAGAAGGGTTGTTATTTTTCATTTTCTTAGGAGGAATAGTTATTCAAAGGATTGCTGACAGGCTTAAATGCTATTCCCAAATCCTTTATTGCCAAAACAGAACTATAGACGATTTCAGGGGTACCTGCAGGAGGTTGATTGTTGAGCATCAATGTCACATCCGATACCCTGTAACTTTCCCCTGACAAGAGATAGTTTTTTCCATGGATGTTTTTGGTTGTAGTCGCTTTGTAAATCGCTTCGGCAACATCTTCTACATCTACCAATGCCCATAAAACATCCACGTCATAGATCATTTGTATGAAGGGGTTGGGAGCAATTTTATTTTTAAACAGAAATTGTATTCCCGTAGAAGTGGAATCCTGTCTGTTTGATAAAGATTTGCCCATCACTCCCACCGGTGAAACGGATGTGATTTCAAAACTTAAATCAGAGTTGTCGGCGATGAATTTATTAACCGCCTGATTGGCTATAAACTTAGCTTGGGCATAGGGAATGCCTTCTTCGCTCATAAATGGCGCATCATTTTCAGTGATTTGCTCACCTTCTGCTTTTCCAGCAGGTAAAAATGGAAAGTTGGTGTTAAAAGCAGCTACGGAAGCAATGAACACGACTTTCTCAATCCCGGGAGTCTTAAGAACTGCTTCTAGAAAGTTTTCCGTTCCCTTGATGGTCGGGTCAAACAGCTCTTTCTGGAGGTCTTTCACATCCAATTGAAATGGTGTTCCTCCGTGGATCACTATGTTACAGTCTTTCAGAAAATCCAAAAGCTCCTCTTTGTTTTCCACATCCAATTGAGCGATTTCCAGATTCCCAGCATTTTTGAGGCTGAGCAAATGTTCATACTTTTCCTTTTTGGAAAGGTCTGTGGTAGATACTTTTACCTGGTATCCTTCATTTAAGAACTTTTGGGTGTTGTAGCTTCCAATAAAGCCTGAACCCCCGATGATACCTACTTTTTTCATGACTTCCTGGCTTAGTTTTATATTGGATAAAGTAGTAAAACCAATGTTTCAAAGTCCCAAGCTTTGGACAAACTGTACCAAAACATGTCCAAATGCAAGGGAATACTTTTCGGAGGAAGGATTGGCAGAAAAATGGTTCACTATAAAACTTCACTTTACCACTAGTTTATAATTATCGAATGCTAAAAAGCCGTGAGAAACTGACTATCTCGACAAATACAATTATGTTTGGAAGATGCGGGTTAGCCTCCAAACGCCACTTAAGTTCAAAATTTCTAGATGTTTTTTCAGCTGTTTATCCGCCTTCCTATTCTTCTTTTCTGAGACGTTAGATTCCTATGGCCAAAATCCAAATTTGGATAACAGCCAATTTTAGAAAGGGTTACTGGAGTTAAAATTCAAAGAAGCTTGGCACTATCAACTTGGATATAATTTGGAGTGGGCCACCCAAATTTTTAAGATTCTGATTGGCACAAAATTGACCCAAATGGCTTAATAGCATATCAAATGCCTGATAGCTTGTAGAAAGGGCTTGGGTGGCGGAGGGTTACTTTTACAGCAGATCCATATACATTAGAAGCAATTGACAGGATATATTTTTCTTCTTGGCAGCAGCAGAAAAGTATTTGGATGGAGTTATCATTCTTCCGCCAATGTAATTTCAACTCCATTAGTGAAAGACGATCACGTCTTTTTTTGGAAAAGTATAAGGAAATTCGAAGCATTGGATGCAGGAACTAGCCAAGTAAACTGGCCTTACCAAACTTCTGCAGGTATCTTTTACTCTACTACTGCAATGGATGGCTTAGTCATTTTCAGATATGGACATGGTAATATTTATGCTTTAAACACTGAAAATGGAGATTTAGAATGGAAAGTAACAACTGGAGCTGCCGTACTGGGATCACCTATCATTGAAGGTGATTCAGTACATATAGGAGGAAGCGATGGCAAATTCAGAGCTTTATCTGCATCGATTGGTGAAGTCAATTGGGAATTTGAAGGACTTCAGCGAGTGGTAGTAAGCAAGCCTCTGCTATCAGAGGGATTCGTAATTTTTGGGGCTTGGGACAAAAACCTCTATGCGCTTGATCAGAATACAGGGCTATTGAAATGGGCTTGGAATAACGGTTCCCCAAACCGAATCTACTCCACGGTCATGTACATTCCAGTGACAGACAACGGTATTGTATCCATTGTTGCTCCAGACCGCTATCCAACTGCACTTGATATTCATTCTGGCAAAGAATTATGGCGGAGCAATGAGGCAACTGTCCGAGAATCATTTGGTATTTCTTAAGACAAAAATTGGATCAATGGCAAAACCATGAATGATGAAATTGTGCCTTATGCCACCAGCAAGGAATACTTACCGATTGCTTGGAAAATGGACGCAGCCTTTTGCTATGAACATATACCATCCATGGTAACAGAGAAAAATGGTAATATATATTTTGGGGTTCTACCCTTAAGTTAGTGGAAAACATGGTTCTTGTTAGCCTTAAATATCAATGGAGAAAAGGCCAAGAGCATTTTAAGACTGAATATTAGGCTCCTTTAAGCGTTATTCAGCAAGGAGGTAGATTTTCTTACCGGACTTCCATTAAATTCGTGGTAGAACCACAATTATAAATACCACTTTTCCGAATACTGAATCTTCAGAAAATAATGTACCCCGTCTAGCTCGAGCCACGCCTGGCTGTGGTCAATTCGTCATTTTGACTGGGTGGGATTTGCTGCTCGTGCTCCCTGGCTCAAGTCTAAAGTCTTCCAGAGGAAGACTAATTAACGCCATGTCCTACCCTCCAATCCTTACCAATTTAAATTTGGTCCCCTTCCTCACCTCAACCCTCTTCCCGAATTCCTACTTATCCGATTGCGTCTAGGGCGCATCACTGCCATTGGTCTTTGGATTTGGCTAAATTAGTTTATTATGGATCAGCGTGAGTTCCTTTACTCGGGTCATATTGTGGCACAGATCAGAATTCCACCATCCAATTTCCTACTTTTCGCCTTTGTACTTTTTCAACCTTCTCAATAGCGAATGCCCCACATCCAAGCTTGCTTCCTTTCCATAGAAGTCTGGATAAACTCACTGACTAGTTCTTGATATTTAATACCCGAAACCTCCTTCCCTTTCATTTTTTTTGGCAGAGTAATGATTTCCTCCGGTTCCCCAAAAGTGATTTTCTCGGCCTCCACGATAAGCATGCCGTCGTTGATGTCGTAGGCCAAAATCAAACCCGGAAGCCCGAATTGCTCTTCAGGACCGACTGAAACTGGAATATCAGAGGCGAACCAAGCAGTGATCTTTTGGCCTTTAATGCTGTCTTCAGCCACGGCTTTCATACACATGTGTCCGAGAATATCTCGTATTTCGTTCATAACCCTCCATTTTGGACTATTTAGGCTGTCACGAACGATGTAAGTTTTACCCATTTGATCCATGTATTTAAGATAGGTCTGATCTTCTAAATTATTTTCAATAAAATAGTCTTGCACTTGCCAAGAGTAACTGCTTACCTCATAAGGTTCCCCGAAAGTGTAGATACTTTTTTCTGGCCAAAACTGGAGTTTCATCCGGGTACTATAACCTTCAGGGTTACTCCAAGTTAGTAGAATTCTATCCTTTTCCTGTTGAGTAATGTGGGGTAGGTTGGAATAGATTTTATCATAGAAAATGCGGTATCTGTATTCTACCTCACCAACTATATTTTGGGCTCTAAGTCCTGTGGAAATCAGAATTAGCGCAAGGATTATAAGATATTTTAATTTCATGGTTATTAAGGTTGGCTGCTAGTTTAAACTATCTTCTATTTTTCACTTCTACTCCCCGCATATTGTAGGTCACTCCAAGTAGGAAATATCTTGATAGCGTTTCAATCCTTCCTGTGGAAACGTAGTTTTGGCCTGCATACTGGCTGATGGTTTGATTTTGCTTAAAGATGTCGTAAGCGGATAGTCTGACTTCCCATTTTTTAGCCTTGCCGAGTAATTTATAGACAAATGCATTTAGGATAGGGACTTTCTGATCAAATCCAAAACTTTCGTTTTCGTATCGGTTGTAGTTGAATTTCACGTCTAAGTAAAAATCTTTGGGAAATTTTATGTTCATATTACTATAAGCACTCCAATTTATGATATCCTGGTTTTGGGAGGGGTTTTGTTCGTATTTGGTTTTGCTCAGACGAAACGATGACCCTGTATATAGGCTGAGCCATTCTAAAGGGGTCAAGTTTAAGTTTAGCCCAAAGTTATGGCTTAAAGTCTCGGTCTCTGTCTCTATGGAGTTGATGAGGGAAAGGCTTTTTGAATAGGATGGATTTGCAGATAAGAACGCGGTGGCCTTGGTTTTTACGATGGGAAAACCAAAACTTAAATAGGGGTAATAACGCTGTCCGCCTGAAACATTTCCTGCCTTGTAAGTCGTAACAAAGGTTTCGGGGTCTATGGTTTGATTTTGAACGACTTGATTCTGATAGAATGTTGAATTGAATGAAAACTGCAAACTTATAAATGTGGCAGGATCATACATACTATATCCTGTATTGAAAGAATGGGATACCTGGGGCTCCAGATCAGGATTTCCTTCACGTATATACAATGGATTTGATATGTCCTTGAATGGCTGCAAATCCGCGATATTTGGGGGAGTGACGGCCATTGCATAGCTTGCGTTGATACGCTTGTTGCCTTTCATTGTTTTAAAGTAAGACACATTAGGAGTGAGATTGAGATAACTCTTATCCACTCGGCCTAATATCTCACTATCTTCTACCACTGAAAACTGTCCATTCAACCGGTAATTGGAGGCGGCTAAACCCAAGCTTAAGTTAGAGCCTTTGTTAGCATATCGGATGCTGGAGCCAAACCTGTTGTAAGTAATTGTGTTGTCAAAAAATCGACTGAGGTCTGGATTTAGTTCTTGGGTGTCACTTGATTCCACATCGTATACTTGTCGGTTTGTTTCGCTCTTTGACTGGCTGAAATTGTAGAAAGTCTCCCAGAAAAATATTTTTTTGATAGGCTCAACAAAGAGTAAACTTGATTTGATTAGGTTAGAGCCATTCAGTGCCTGGTTTAATTGATCCAAGTTTCGGAAATAGGTATTTGGGTCTGTTGAGTTCATCAGATCTACCACGGATTTTTGTGTGCCCTCCTGGTCTGCCTTGCTCCAAGTGTCACTGATGCTGGCAGCAAAGTTTCGTCCGTTCTTTTTGAATTTATGCCTATAGAGTGCTGTTCCCTGAAAGGCTCCTGACCATCTATCCGATTGGTTGTCCCGATCCATTTGACTTTGCTCGGTGCTACTTCGAATCAGCTCCTGATGGCTGAACAATGATGTAGTGAGTGAACTTAGCCTTCCCTTTGCATTAATGGTGATGGTGTTGGCGCTGTCTAATTCGTTTTGAAAACGAAGGTTTACCCGATGGTGACCTGCCATGTTATTTTGTAAGCTTTGGTCAGTGGAAGTGAAGGAGGAATTGTCCTGTAAGAAGTTTGTCCTGCTGTTAAAGCTCTCTACCGTTTGATCACTGCGGCTATAGAAGTAGTTGCTACTGAAATCCTTCTTGTCCTTCAGGTAATTATAATTGATGCCAATGGCTTGGTTGTTGGAGTAGCCGGAGTTGAGGTTGTTGAAGGGGATTTCGAAGGATTCTCCATTATCCCCACCTGAAATCGAAATAATATTCATCCCACCGCTTCCATTAAAACCAAAGTCCCCAGTGTCTCCAAATTGGAAAGCACTGCTCCCTCTAAACTCCTGCAAGTCATCCCAGCTCAGACCTGATTGGTTGACATTATTGCCATATCCGATCACCGAAAATTGGTTTACTTTGTCAAATTTATTGAAAGAGGCATTTGTAGTCCATCTTCCGTCTGTACCCCCTGCCGCTGAAAGCTTGCCAAAACCTCCCTTTTTTGCTTCCTCCTTCAGTTCAACGTTTAACGTTTTTTCCTTCACTCCATCTTCCACACCTGTGAGCTTGGACTGTTCTGACTTGTCATCGTATAGCTGAAGCTTGCTTATTGACTCTGCATTCAGGTTTTGCGTGGCCATTTTGGTGTTTCCTCCAAAAAAACGCCTTCCATCTATTGTTACCTTTTGCACTTGTTGCCCTTGAGCAACTATATTTCCATCCTTGTCAATCTCTATCCCCGGTAGCTTGCGGAGCAATTCTTCCAGGGTTGCTCCAGGCGGTACTTTGAATTTACTAGCATCGTACTCTATTGTGTCTCCCCGCATAATCAAAGGTGCTTTGGCAGCCTTCACCACCACCTCGTAAAGTTCCTGTAAGATGGGCATCAACTGAATCTCTTCCACTTCCAAGTCCCCTGTTTCGGGCAGAACAAGTTCTTTTTGGACAGGAAGGTAGCCCATATAGGTGGCTTTGACGAGCAGCGGTTGCCTATCTACGTTTTTAAATTGGTACTCTCCTTCTTTATTAGTCAGCGTATATGCCACCAAAGCCGAGTCTTTTGGGCTAAGAAGTAACACTGAGGTGTAATCTAGCGGAGTATCAGTGGTGTCTTTCACCACACCCCGAATAGTAAGTTTGGATTGGGCATGGGAGGCAAAAGTGATGGCAGCCAGGAGAAGGCATGAAATGAGGAATTTCATTTTTTTCAGTTTTATATTTTTAACAATCATTTCCATGACTAAAAACTATCCCATTAATCCCTACCAATTCATCTTCATATGTTGAATTGGTAGTATGAGATGATAGGCTCAGCAATAATTGAATTGCTTTTCAATCCAGCTAAAAAAGTTGAAGAAGAGTGACTTTTACTGTATGCACGCTTTAACGACCTTCTTAAATAGTACTATTGAGCCTCAAATTTTACTTGTATATATCCCCTTCACTTCGCTATCCTTCGAATAGTTATCTTTTTAAACAAATCAAAAATTCCTTCAATCAAGTAGTGCCATGTAATAAAAAATCAGCAAATACTTAATTAGTATTCTAGTTTCTATTATTTTACTACTGCTAGTTTAGTGATAATTTAAATAATGGCAAGAAACTAATTTGTTAAATATTGTTATTAAGCTTAGTTGCTGTGAAAATATTTCAGGTAAAAAAGTAACAAATGACTCCTGTTAATAGGTGAATTTTTCTCTAGGGTGACCTGGTCTTACAGGAAAAATTGTAGTGTTGTAATGCCCGGCTAAAGTATCATAGCTCTCGCTCAGAACAGGCGAATATTTCCTGCCTTTGGTAACTGCTATACAGCAATTGTCTGGTATAATTACCCAGAGTCATCGCTAAAGAATTCCAGCACCCTCCTACGGCTTCCAATCCAATAAAGGTTGAAATTTCAAATGCGGGAAAATGTGAAGGAAATGCGGTGTTTTCTAGTCTGCCAGCAGAATTAGCTTATAAGCTAAAGAAAATAGAGGCTAACAACCAAAGCTATCGTCAGAGTGGTCAATCCCGATATTCGGGAGAGGCAATGCGCTGGAATATCCTCCATTTGTTAGATATTGGATTTGTTATAAAGAATTATCACTCAACTCAGTTGTTGAGAGTTGACATTGCTCCCAAACACCCATTTTTAATCCGTAATAGGATCCCATCAGTGTATATAGCGAAATTTCTCGCAGTTATAAGGAATTCTTATCTGACAATTCTTTTGTTGATATTTTTCAATTACTTCATCAAACAGAATATTGCATAATCGATTCTTGGGATTAAAATAGGGAGGTGGGTAGTGCGTAATTCTATGGCATAATCTATCCGATGGATCCCATTTTCAATCATAGTGCTTTTTGTAGAATAATCCCAAAAAAGAAGTGGCGGATCAATAGGTAAATCAACCGTCCACCTGTCTTTAATATTCTCAATTTTATCTTTGCTCAGATATGGATTAAACAAACCTTCAGAATTAAACAGTCTATTATAGGAGCTGTGTAGCAGCTTAATTATTTTTCCCACGGGATAATCAAGAATCAGCTGATATCTTTGATGATCTTCTACGCTCCATACCTCATCATAGGGCTTGAACAATTTCGGGTTTAGAGTTTCCCATACAGGTTTCATTAATCTTTTTTTTAGTTACCAATCCATCTACTTGTCAACAATCTTTAGTTGAAGGTCAAAACCTGACTGACGTAGTTTTTCTATCATTCCAAAGAAAATATCGTTTACACCATCAGTGATCAAATTATTTTCATCTGCAAAACCTTTAGGTATGATTTGGTACATCTTCTTTAATTTGCTGGGATTGTAGTCTGTCTGTAAGTATTTTAGAAACTTACCATAGACAGAATCAAGGTCGGAATACACATTCTCTAAATCATTGTATGCTTCCCGAAATTCCCTTTCTCCGGAATCCTCCAAGTCAGTCCTTATACTGTTTCTCAAATCAAGCATTGTACTGACCAGTTGTTGGCGCTTAAGCGTATGCTGAATTACCAAAAGCTTCCCCTCATTGGAAATATCATCCTTGCCTTCATTACCAAAGTCGAGATCCGGTATTTTATACATTTCGTGGGAAAGCGGATAGAGTTTTAAAAGGTTGGCCATTGCAGAGTATAGATGATCACCCTTCATCTTAAGATGGGTTTTCCTTTGTTTATGATACAGAAAATAAACTAGAAGAAAAACTATCAAGCAAATCAATACAAACTGAATAATCTCTAGATATGTGCTCATCGGTATTAGCTTTAAAAATATAAACTGAAAGAAGTGGTTTGAAATGCGCCTATTGAGATTTGGATGCAGTGAAATTCAATACCAATAAAAAACCCAACAGAACAATAAAAACCTAAATTACTTTACATCATTAATTAAAGAGAAATAAATTAAAGGAACAAATGAAAACTACTATTTTAACCCAAAGCCGAATTATACTTTTAATTCAAAACTTTCCATTCTCCGGCTTTTGTAGATCCAACACGCATTATTTTCTTCTCCTTTTTCAGTTTGCTTATCTGATATTCAACGCCTCTCCTTGTCAGTCCTTTCCTTTCTTGTAACTCTATAGATGTTATCTTAGGGTTTGATTTCATAGCATTCAGTATTATCTCCACAGTTTCTTCCACAGTCCTATGGAGAACTACTGAAAACATCCCTTAAGTCTTAAATACAGGTTCAGGAAGATTGGCTTTTTTCATCAAATCCCTAATCCGGTCAATCCCGGAGCCCACCTGTTCCACCATATGAATACGGAGAAACAAACCAAAAATCAAGGGATTTCTGCTGTGGCTTTTGGTACCAAAACCAACTAAAGAAATAGCACTGCTCAATCCACCCGGATCACTGACCTCCACACGGTCTTTAAAAAGCTCAACGGTTATTTTCGCCTCCTTGTCGTAATAGTCTCGGTGTGAGATTGCATTAAGGATAGCTTCTTTCAGAGCCGTTTCGGGAATCTCCCAAATTTCCTTTCTTGGCCCTACTCCTTCAATTTCACACCTAATATAAAGCTCAATTTATTTAGTGTCTTTTTTATTTAAACTCAATCTCTTTCGGGATTTTAAGCTGCTTAACTCTATCTATATCTCCTTCGTAGACTAAGTAGACTCAATCTTCAAAACTCTTTTTTTGCTAAATTGGACGAAATAACAATTGTTCAACCTATTGCATTAAAAATTTATGAAAAATCCCCTATTAAAAATTTTTGGTATTGTCGCTGGAATGATGATTACTTATACTGCCCACTCCCAGTCTAATTTCAGCAGTAATTTAATAGGCTCGGGTGTGGTGGTATCTGACCTAGATCGTTCCTTAGATTTCTACATGGATGGAATCGGTATGGTCAAGGCATATAACTTCACCATCAACGAAGAGTTTTCCAAACGTTCGGGCCTTTCAAATGGTGTGGCCGTCGAGGTAAGTGTCCTGAAATTAGAGAATAGCCCAAATGCAAATGAATGGAAGCTAATGAGCTTTGGCAATGAACAAACTGAAACTAAACCGGAATATATCCAAGATGGAACGGGCGTTCAGTACATCACCATCAATGTAAAAGCGCTAAACCCCGTGATCAAACGATTAAAAGAAAAAGGGGTGAAATTATTGGGAAGTACACCAACGCCATTAAATGAAAATTTACATTTTGTTTTGGTACAGGATCCAGATGGTATCTTTATTGAATTGATAGGGCCATTGGAATAAAGTCACAACTATAACCATATAGTCATTATTAGTGGCTCAAGTGATGTGCAAATCCTTTACAATATAGGAAAAAGGGCCTTATAGACCGCAGCGTTACCGCCATTGTTATCCTTACATCAACAATAAAAAAATCAGGATTTACCAATTCCTGATGGTGTGATTTAAGTAGGCTGCCTACAAAAGCTGGTTCTTTTTCATAAAAGTTAGGGAAAGGAGATCATCGCCTATTAAAATCCATTTGTCTTCTGATGGAACAGGATTTGGATAAAGATGCTGAGATGATCCTGAGAATACTGTTAGAAAAAGGAGTCAAGCTGAAATCTGTGAGGGAATAGTGCTTAATACAAGTTTGATGGGTGTTTTCCGCCTCAGAGAAATATGGTTTAAGGTAAACTGGGGAGGACAACTTGGGGAGTATTTTACATATTTGCAGCAGAGAAGTAGAGACGCATGAGAAAATTAACCGTCCATTTTATAGAAAAGGACAAAAAAAGCAAGGAAGCTATCAAGATCCTGAAGATCGGGGGAGTAAACAATACCGGTCAGCGATGGGCGATCAGCACCAAAGAAGCCATAGAAGGAATCCGGTCCGGGCAGTGGGAGCTGTTTATTTTGGCCAACAACAATGAAATCCCGGTGCGGATCAGGCAAGAAGAAAATCAACCCCCGGTATTGATCGCCCAGGGAGACGGATACCTCCATAACCTGTTGGAAGACCTGCCAGAAATTAATTCAGAGGAAATTCTTTAATCTGATTATCCTAAATAATGCCAATAGCCGTATTTTCTTGCTGAACCGCAGGGAAGACAGAAAACGGAAGAAGCCTAGTGCCGCAAGTGATGTCCGAATGGATACACTTTAACATCAATTGGATTTAGTTACTATAGCTACTTTACACTTAGCCAATAATCCTCAATTTACCCTCCGTATGTTCCAAAAAGGCATTGCTTTGTTCCAACAATGCCTGCATTTTGTCCATGTCCTCGCTTACTATTGTGGCGCTGAATTCATGGGTACGGGTAAGCATTCTAATGTATGGTTTAGGATCACTTTGCCTGGTTAATTTTCTTAAGGATCCCAAATAATCCTCCCTATACACAGTAGGTACTATTATTTTGGATTGCATCGCTTTTGTCAGCTCAGCATTCATCATTACCCTGGCCACACGGCCGTTTCCATCCAAAAACGGATGAATCTCGCTTACAACGAACATAATATAGGCTGCTTTCGCAAATGGGTGCTTGAGTGCTTGGTAAAATTCAAAACTTTTAATAAGTGTTCCCCTCACAAGTGAAGCATCAACAAATTCAGTTTGACCTGCATAATTATTTATATGTTTAAAATTTCCGGGATTCTTATCTACCCTAGCTGACAACAATAGCTGGTGTCTGTAACTCAATATGGTAAGCAATTCTTCCGGAGAGTTGGGGGTTGTACTCATTTCACTCTTATTTGAGACAATCTTATAGGTGCCCAAAACGTCATGCGAATCTTCATTTCTCTTTACCAGTGGTTGTTGGGTCTGGATAATCTGCTTTGCCTCCGCCACTTCAAACACGGTACCCTCGATGTAATTAGAAAAATAACTTTCAAAAAATGCAAAACTCCGGTAAGACTTGTTACTTACGTTTTGCTCTTCCCTGAATTTGAATTCCTGTTGAGTCAATTCCTGAAACAGCATTTCGAATAAACTAATCCTGGCAGGATCATAAGGATTACCAAATGCCCGTGCGGCAGCTATTGGAGATTTTATTATAGTAGATGGATGCGTGGTGAGTAGTGCACTGATTATCTTGTTCAGTTTATCAAACTCGGGTTCCATATTTAATTCCTTGGCTATGATACTAGCCCGGTCTCTTACTTTATTCAGCTCCTGTTCTCCGTTTACTCTTATAATTTGTTCCAGACGATCTTCGATTTCAGGAAATGTTAGCGTTTTTGAATCTGGACCCGGCTTTCTTGAGACTTGCAGGTTCTCCAAAAATGCCCGTTCGCGTTGGGAAGCATATAACTCCCCAGATAATGGGTTATCTCCTTCTATTGGCCCATTGCCTTTCAAAAAGTGGATCATTATGCCCGGAAGTTCAATTTTTCTGGTGTATTTATATGTCAGGAATATCTGATCGGCTTTCGTAGGTTTAAATTCCAGCGCAGAACGATGGCTTAACACCGCTCCTGGATATAATTTTCCAAGAACAGAAAACAGGTTTCTTCTTATGATAGCTGCCGGACTATCGTCGAAATTAGCCGAATATAGTCTAGGCGCTATCTTTCGAATTGCTCCTTCTTTTTCCAGTTTTGAAACATACCTGGAGATAGTTGGGTCAGAGGAACTATATATAATTTCCTGTAAGTGGATTGGTATATTTTTTTCCATTATAAAGCAGATTCAAGATCAATATGACAAATAATTTCTATTTTGAATGATATTTCTACAAATATTTTCTATGATAGTGGAAGTCATTTTTCGCAAATATTTTCCATTACAAGTGCTCTGAAAATCGAAAAAGATAAATATTTTCTATTATAAGCCTCAGTATTGACAATATTTTCTATTAAAAAATAATTTACAGAATTGAATTTTACGTCCTAAAGGCTTCCATAGTACACACTTCAGCAGGTACATCAAATGTTCAATTTCTTCATTTTTAAATGCTGAGTTTAGACAGACCAAAACCTGTTTAGCATTCAGCCATAACCAAAAAAGGGGATCTCTCCCCTAGTTCTAAAACGGAGGTTCCATCAGGATGTAATCCACCGCTTTTTGTGCTTTGCTCGCAGCCTCTATCAGTAAGTGCTTGTCGTTGCGAAGTTCGTTTAGCCAGTTTTGAATGTAAGCTGCAGAGTTCTCCAGCAGATTCTCATCCAATATCCCGGTGAGGTTGTTCAGGTACCCCGCTCCCATCTCGGCGATCAACTCCTCGCGACTGTAAAATTCTGACGCAAATTGCTGAGGTTCTGAAACTCCTATCCTGTTTAATCTGGAAGGGTGCCCTGTGCTGTGGACGAGCTCATGGTACAATACCGCAAAATATTGCTCAGCGGATGCAAAGAGTTTTTTCTCCGGCATGGTAATCTGATCCAAGTCTGCCCGGTAGTAGGCTGAGGAACCGGAATGTATCAACTCAGGTGCCCGCAGCATTTCCTCATAGATCTTCCTGCATTGTTCATTATCAGGCACTGGCTCTTCTTTGCTGATTTCTGGAAACTCCCAGTCTATTCCCTCAATCTGTTCTATGGGAAACACCTTGAACTCCTTGAGAAAACCGGATTTACTCACCAGTTTGAGATCATATTCTCCTATTCTATCTTCTGGTATAACTTTCCCAGTCTTCTTGTCCCGAAAGGCAAAGTTCCAGTAGCAGATCGGCAGTGCCTTTGCACCTTTCTTGATCTTACCTCCCAGTGAGTTGGCCTGTTTAAAAGTCAGGTAGTAGGGATACTGATGGTTACAGGATAATAGCAGCCAGAGGTTGATCCCTTTGTAAGGTTTCTTAGTCAGGTAATTTGCTGGCATTCCCATCTCATGCCAAGGCTGTCTCCAGGGAATAACTCCCTGCTCCAGTTTCTCAATAATCAGGTCGGTAAACTTCTGATAGATATCCGATGAGCCTTTTACTGGTGGTGTCCACTTGTTTCTTCCAAGGTCATTTCCATCTTTTCTCTTAACCGATGGTTTTGCTGATGATTTTGCTAGTGTCTTCATAGTCTTTTGTGTTTTGGTTTAACAAATACTTATGAAGCTGCACCAGCCTGAGACCGGCACTAAGTGCAAGAGGAATCGGAATAAATCAGCAAAGGCAGGAGTGCGGGCTTTATGCCGAAGTCTCTTGCCTCGTGTGACGGTATCAGGCTAAATTGGCGGAAGAAGGAATGGAAAAAATAAAACATTTTGAATTAAAGAAGCGATCATATTAAAGGCCTAATTTTCTTTGACTCAAAGGCTGGAAAAATAACGCGGGTCCGAATTAGTGAGAGATTGAAGCAGCAAAAAAGATCTTGGAAATCGCAATGACACGGGTCAACCAACTCAAATATGATGTGGGTTTTGCTTACCTAAAAGCATTCATACAGGTTTTCAAAAAAATCACGCTAAGTGCGTCAACGTATTTAAGTCCAAAACCAAACCCAACTAGGAACGGATCAATAAGTTGTTTCAAAAAGTATGGAGGTATTCACCATGCACCCATTCGCACATCCCACTCGCACTTAAGGGACAAGTTCTTTTTTGAACTTTTAATCCTCATCATTCCTATTTCCATTGCTACTCACTCTTCAAACTGTTCACCGGATTCATCAGTGCTGCTTTGATGGATTGGAAACTGATCGTAATAAGAGCCATAAACCAGACTAGAACCACGGGTAACGCTAGAAGCCACCAATGGAACTCCATCTGATAAGCAAAATTTTCAAGCCATTTTTTCATAAAAAACCATACTACCGGGAGTATGACTATACTGGCTATACCTATTAGCCCGATAAATTCCCGGGAAAGCAGAGACATGATGGTAAACACTGAGGCTCCCAAAACTTTCCTTATCCCTATTTCTTTTGTGCGCTGCAATGTCATGTAAGAAGATAGCCCAAATAAGCCCAGGCACGCGATCAGGATAGCCAAACCAGCAAACAGGCTAAACACTTTTGCGAATTGCTTGTCAGATTTATACTGGTTATCAAAATAGGTATCAAGAAAAAAGTAATCAAAGGGACTTCCCCGAAAAGCTTCACTCCAATTAGCTTGGATTTGTTCTAATGCAAAGGGGTAGTCAGCTGAAGTGATTTTCAATGAATAATATTCCCCTGCCCAAGGAGCGTTCAGGTATTCTTTCAGTGCAAAAACCATAGGACCTACTTCATTATGCAGAGATTGCTGGTTAAAATCGCTGATCACACCCAAGATTTCCTTTTCATGTTGATCATTATCAGATTCATCCCAAATGATTGTTTGACCGACTGCACCTTCTGGACTGTTGAATCCTAGTTGGCGGATGGCTGTTTCGTTGAAAATCACCGCTCCTCTATCAGAGGTGATTTCTGGGGAAAAGTTACGTCCAGCAAGAAATGTTCTGCCATATAATTCGAAAAAATCTTCATCAACAGCGACTATTTTCACTCCCTTCCTGAATTCTGGGTTTGCGGGTGGATAAAAAGACCTTCCCCAGCTAAGTTGTTGTCCCGGAATATTGGAAGAGACACTTACAGATTCAACCTCAGGTAGCATTTGCACTTCATTTTTGAAAAATGTAAGCTGGCTCTGATAGGTAGAATCTTTAATCCCAGGTCCTTTAAGGATAAGCGTTTGCCCCAAATCCAAACCCATGTCCTGATGTTGCATAAAGTCAAGCTGCTTACGTACACCAAATGTTCCGGCAATCAGGGCAATCGATGCAGCAAACTGGAACACAACAAGTGCTTTCCTGAGCTGTACACCCTTGGTTTTTTTTAAATTCCCCTTGATCAACTGCACCGGCTGAAATGACAGTGCTATCGCAGGGTACAATCCCGAAATAAGGATACCGAATAAAAACAAGCCCATGATGCCAAGCCCCATTTCTAAATCAAACCCCTTTGCAAAATGCCCCTGTGTGAGGTCATGAAAGGGGGTCATCAGCAGATTTGAAATTAGCAGGGCCATCAGTGCGGCAACCAAGTTAATCAAACATGATTCCGTCAAAAACTGGACGATCAACTGTCCCCTATTTGATCCCACTACTTTCCGTATTCCAATTTCTTTTGCCCGCTCAATAGCTTTCGCAGTGGTCAGGTTTAGGTAATTGATCCAGGCAATAACGAGGATAAAAAAAGCAATAAGTATAAGAAAAGTTACGGTACGCCGGCTGCCATTTACTTCCGCCTCCGCTTCCAGATTTGAGTCCAAATGGATTCCTTGGATGGGTTGCAATTCAAACTCCTCGTAATAACCATCTTTACGCCATTCAGCTAGTGTCTCCCCTCTGTATTTTTCCAGTACCCCATGAATTTTTTGCTTTACTATCGCCACATCGCTACCTGGCAAAATCTCGATGTAATTGTAGAAGTTCCCCCAATCCCAATCTTCATTAAGATTCCAAGGCAAGGAAATGAAGGAGATAAGAAAATCTGATTGCAGGTGGGAATTATTAGGAATATCTTCAAAAACCCCGCTGATAAGCAACTGTGTCTGACCTCTATCTCCCATATAAAAATTTAGAGACTCTCCTACTGCATCTCCGTCGGGAAAATATTTTTTTGACATCGATTCAGATAAGACTACACTACCAGGTTGGGTAAGTGCCGTCTGGATATCCCCCCGCAACACCTTATAAGAAAACATGGAGAGGAATGAAGAATCCGCATAATAGATTTTTTCTTCATGAAAACTCCGATCACCTACTTGAAAAACGGGATCTGACATCAATGGAGCAGTGTGCACGATACGGGCTCCATGAATCACCTCTGAAATATCCCTTTGAAAGGCAGGTGCCAGCGCAGGAACAGTCTGGGCCCGTTTCCCCACTAGTTCCCCGTTCATATATGCATTACTCGAGACACGATAAATCGTGGGCTTTCGGAAGTCATCGTAGCTCAGTTCAAAATCCACGTACCTAAAAATCAGTAGGCAGGCAGCCATGCCGACTGCCAATCCCATAATATTTATCAGCGAAAACACTTTGTTCCGCCAAAGATTCCTATGTGCGATTTTGAGATAATGGTAAAACATGATACTAGCCTTTAAAATTTAATAGATCAGCCCCAGCGTTTCCCACTATTAGCTGCCAACCTTTAATGCTCATACTCCTCTTCACTTTTGCGTGCCTCACTCATTCTTTAAACTATCAACTGGGTTTACCAGTGCCGCTTTGATCGCCTGAGAGCTCACTGTAATAAATGCAAGAACCATTGCGACAATTCCTGTCCATAGAAATACTTTCCAATCAATTGATATTCTATACGCAAATGTATCCAGCCAGGAATCCATCAGGTACCAGGTCACGGGGATTGCCAGCACAACTGAAACCAAAACAAGCTTGGTGAAATCGGAAGAAATCAATCGAATCAAACCTGCCACAGAAGCTCCAAAAACCTTCCGCACGGAAATCTCCTTACTTCTCTGCTCTGCCACAAATGCCGACAATCCTAATAGCCCCATACAGGAAATCAAAATAGCCAATCCAGTGAATAGAGCAGCAAGCTTGGCGGTGCGTTCCTGAGAACTGAATTTGCGGGCATGTTCCTGATCCACGAACTTATAATCGAAGGGAGAGTCTGGGTTGAACTTATCGAAAACAGCCTCCACATTTGTCAAAGCATTCACATAATTACCTCCCTCGGCAAATCGGATATGGATGAAATTTAAGTTACGCTTAGGTCCCATTACCATGATCGGTATGACATCATCGAATGGTGATTCCATAATAAAATCCTTTACCACGCCCACAATAGTAAACTCAAAGGAATCATCCTTAATCACCTGCCCAATCGGATCATCCAATCCCATTACCTCCACCGTTTTTTCATTGACAATTGCCGAGAGACTATCGCCTGCATATGTGTAAATATCAATATCCCTACCTGCTATAAGCTCCATTCCAGCAGTTTTCACCAAGTTAGCGTCAGTTCCCATTCTGCTAATCATTGGGCTGTACTCGGGATCTTTCCCCTGCCATTCCATGCCGTCTGTATCACTATGTATATTTGTCAATGGAGAAAAAGTATAGCTCACTTCAGCTACTTCTGGCAGAGCCAATAATTCGTTTCGAAGAGCTGCTTTATTATTTCGAATACTTTCTGTGACCTGGTGAAAAATCAAGTTGTCTTTGTCAATTCCCAAGTCTCTATTTTGCACGTAACTGAGCTGATCTCGCACAATCCAAACACTAGAGATCAAAATTACCACTATCACAAATTGAAAAACCACCAAAACTTCCCGCGGCTTGATTCCAAAACTTCGATTGGAATTCATCTTTGATTTCATTGCAATCGCAGGTTGAAACGAACTCATCAAAAATGCAGGGTAACTTCCGGCCAAAATTCCTGTGACAAAAACATACCCAATAGAAATCCACCAGAAATAAGGTTGGTTAAATGGATTTTCCAGTTCCTGTCCCACCAAATCCTTGAACCATGGAAAAGTTAAGTTAACCATAACAATTGCTACCAAATAGCCAGTAATAGCTATTAAAATCGATTCCGCCAGAAACTGACCAATCAACATTCCTCTCCCGGCTCCTGAGATTTTTCTAATCCCTACTTCTTTTGATCGCTTGTCACTCTGAGCAGTGCTCAGGTTGACAAAGTTGATGGCGGCTATGAGCAAGACGATAATGGAAACTACCCCAAATAATCGGATCATTTCAATTTTCCCCCCTACGGACTTACCATTTTCAAACTTCGAATACAAATGAAGATCCCTGATCGGAAAGAGGAAATCAGAGACCTCAGCCATTTCTGAGTTTTTGGCCGTGAAATCCTTAAACTTCTCATTAAAAGAAGTAATGTTAGTTCCTTCACTTAGCATGGTAAAGGTTCGAAACGAATTATTTCCCCAATAATCATCCACCCATCCCATTGCCTCCAGTTTTTTGAAAGGCAAAAAGACGGTAAAAGGAAAGTCTGTATTCTCAGGCAAATCCTCAATTACCGCTTTTACCTCAAAGTCCCATTGCTTTTCCACCGAGACGGTTTTACCCAGAGCTGAGGCCTCTCCAAACAGCTTTTTAGCCACAGAGGATGTCAAGACAATATTCCCCGGTTCTGTCAAGGCTGCTACCGGATCCCCCTCCAATGCTTGGAAGCTAAACATCTCGAAAAATCCGGGATCAGTAAAGGTAGTTTCCTCGTAAAAATTTCTCTCCCCTACTGTCAAAAGTGATTGATCCCACTCGGTGATTCTTGCCACCACTTCCACTTCGGGAAACTGTTCTTTTATTGTAGGTGCATAGGTCGCAGGTGTATAATCCCAGGTAAACATATCACCCTGCATTTCAGTATTTCTCCAGTTTGCATAGACCCGATCCGAATTCTCATGAAAGCGGTCTACAGATAGTTCAAATTGAACCCAGATAAGGATCAAGATCGACGCCGCCATCCCGATTCCAAGTCCAGCGACATTAATCAAAGTAAATCCCTTACTTCTTTGAATGTTTCTCCAAGCTATTTTGATATAGTTTTTGATCATTGCGGTTGAAAGGTTTATAGGTGGTAAAGTTGGAAGGTTGTTCCCCCAACTAGGTTATTACTTAATTTTTTGGTTCTTATTTCTTATGTCTCAATTCTTATCCCCTGATAATGAATACTGATGTCTTACTTCTTGAGTCTAAAAAAGTATTTCCACTTTTGTGCCACTAAAAAGAGCCTCAGAACAATTCGAAAAGCATATTTAGAAACAAAAAAATCTACGGCTCGGACAATTTCGTCCGTGATCGGACAAATTATTCGATTACGTCTGTGAAACAAAAACAATTAACTAAGTACTACCTGTTCGTGTGAAACGAGTAATCGACAGAAAATCAATTCCCATAAAAACCTCTTCAATTTTCCCGAAACGCTTAAATTTTGGGGCAGGAAGCTTGTCGCAGGATCTCCAATGATTTCGGGGTCGGCTTTGCTAGCTTATCCCCGGATGTGTTGTGGCCATTATCTTCCGATTGCGCTCCTTACTTTTATTGTCATAAAAGTAACTACCTATTTTCCATATCGTAGTTTGCGAGAGAGGCTTCTTCTTTTTAAAGACCAGTTTGTTGATGTTTTTAATTCAGTCTTCATAGTCTTTTGTGTTTAGGTTTTTACAAATACTTATGAAGCTGCACCAGCCTGAGACCGTCACTACCTGCAAGAGGAAACGGAATAAACCAGCATAGGCAAGAGCTCTGGCTTTATACCGAAGTCTTTTGCCTCGTGTGACCGGATCAGGCTAAATTGGCTGAAGAAGGAATAGAAAAAATAATATGTTTTTAACTATCTAAGAATATTTCGAGCCAGTATGATTATAAAATTGAGCAAAAGCAAAAACCACTTACTCCTACAAGGATTGTTCTATTAGAGTTTCAATTATCCCCTCTAAAAATCACCTTAGTTTTTTGTCACAAATCTTATTACTATTTGTGACAAAAAACTATCATTAAATTGATGTTTCTCTACTGATTAGTGTCATAAACGCGTCAAGTTTATAGATTTCAACCCCTAATAATCAAATGTCCCAACTCGGGCGTATCCAACACCCTTTCCATTTCCATTCGGATAATCTCTTCCACCTCACGCTTAATACTCCGGTAGTTCTCCTCCACATCCTCCTGTGAGATATCCCGCACTTTAGGGATTGGGCGATAGCTTTCTTCCTCCTGCTTCAAAGCTTTATGATCATTGATGATTTCGGAATGAAACGCTTTCAGTTCAATCTTCTGATCTGGAGTATCCGCTACCATTCCCACAAATTCACCAGAAGAGAGTGACGATATCCTTGATGACGGAACCGCCTGATCCAGTTGCGTGGATTTACTTACCGATGTCTCTGAACTGTTGATCGAGATACTCTCCCGGTTTTGAATAATCCTACCAAAACGCTCTGAAAGTTGTTTGGCTGTATCACCCAAAACCTGACCACTGATGAAATTCCCCACGGTGTTCATAATCACATCCGCCTGTTCCCTGCCATAATCCTTTCGAAGCTGGCTATAATCCTGTACCCCCAAACAGGTAGCTACCTTGTTGGATCTTGCCGTGGCAATCAGGTTATCAATTCCGTTGAAATAAATCGTGGGAAATTCGTCAAACACCAGACTGGATTTCAGCTTCCCCTTCTGGTTGACCAATTTCACTATTCTTGAAATATAAAGCGATAAAACTGCCCCATGGACCTGCTGCTTTTGGGGATTGTTTCCCATGCAGATGATTTTAGGTTCATCAGGTTTATTCAGGTCAAGTGTAAATTCACTCTCTGAAAGCACATAATACAGTTGGGGGGAAGATAGCCGTGCCATGGTAATCTTGGCACTTGCCACCTGACCTTCCAACTGATCAAATGCCTTTTTAACCAAAGCAGAGACAAAAGGATTCACCAGAACTTCAATTTCCGGTTCGGTTCGGAGCACAGTAAACAGCTTTTCATATTCGACTTGCATTAACTCAATCACATGGGGTAGCGTACAGTATTTTCCTTGCCTGTGCTTTTTGAGAAACCAGACAATAGCTGTAAGAAAATTAATCGGACTTTCTACGAAGAAGTCTCCCTGCTTTTTGATCCACTCCCTATTCAGTCCAAGCATAATAGTACGGGCTGCTTCGGAGGCATCTGTAATGTCCAACATGGTATCCGGCTCTAAGGGATTACACCGATGGGTATGTGACAGGCGGTCAAAATTGATAGTATAGAATTTAGGCTTTATACGGTAGGCAGATAAATTCTTTTGAAGCGTATTGTAGGCTATTCGGGAGAGGTCATCGTATTTGAAGTCATAGACAAACATGGAAAACCCTTTACTGATGTGTTGGGTAATCACATGTCGGATCACAAAGTAACTTTTTCCAGAACCTGGCGTACCTGCCACCAATAATGCTCGGAAGGGATTGATGATATTGATCCATGATTTTCTGACCTTATCCTTCAGTCGGTATTGTGCAGGAAGATTAACCGAGTATTCATTTTCCAAGCAGCGCTCTTCCTGAGGAAATGTCTCGTTCAAATGATTAAACACCCCCTGATCAAATCGGTTCTTCAGCAACCGGCTGAGAAGGGCTCCTCCCCTCAGAATAAGAATGAACCCAAGACTGGTGATAGCTATGTAAATAATACTTACCGTATCCTCATTATAGGGTAGCAAAAAGACAAAAAAGCTGCCCGCATAAATTAACAAGCCACAGATCAGTGGCCAGAGTATCTGAGCTATTCTGAGTTTATCATCCTTCTTGCCTTTCGCTCCGATCAAGGAAATCAGCAAAAGGCCCAACGCAAAAGCTTTGGTAATATAGAATTCATTAAACACGCCCGTATCCCGAATATTGACCAGAAGTCTTTCTGAAACAGGATGCGTAAGTCCCCATTGATCGAAGGAATGATAACAGTAGTAATAGCAATGCAGACACAGCATTCCAATACTTGCCTTCCTGGTAAGATCAATGATCTTTCTTAACCCCTCCGTATTTTCTCCGGTTTGCATAGACTCGTTTATTGAATTCGCTTTTTGCGCCTTTTCTTTTTCTTTTGCCTCAGCTCATAAGGGGTTGGGCCTTCCGGTTGGTAAGAATCCAAAGAAATATCCAGACTGGGAATTCTTGTGTCTGGCTCACTTTGCTGCCCACTTATTCTTACCTCCTGCTGTATTTCCGGTCCATTGGGAAGAGCAGAGTCCATCGAAAATCTAACAGCAAGCGCATTAGCAGCTAATTCCTTACCCAAAGCCGAACCATTGAACACCGAACGACTGACATTGTCCACATAGGTTATCCCATACAATCTACCCTCTGAATTGACTCTGAATACCGGTCGGATGCCTTTACTTCTGAGTCTGGCTGTAAGGTCTTCCTGAGATTTACATGCACCCAATGCATCGAGCACAGCTTCACGGACGGCATTTCTGAAAGGCTTACGGCTCTCTTTGTTTCGCACAAAACTTAATTCAAGCTTAGCCAAAGTAGGTTTACTGTAAATAGAACTGGCTTTGATGGGAATTCCGATTCTATTCCCCTCTGGATCGAGAACTGCATAGACAAGCCCCTTATTCTTAAACATTTCACTATCCGGTTCACCCCGATAGGCACCTACATTAAATTGGCCCAAAACCACATTCAGTTCCGGTAAAGAAGTGAAACTATAGGTTCTAATTACCTCTGACACTATATTGGAAATAGCTGCTTTTGTTTCCCGGGCTCCATAACTCGCTTTTTCCAAAGGCTTAAGCAGATTGACTTTTTGCTTTCGCTGCTCTTCCGCTTTTACAAGATGGTATCGGCGCTCAATTTCCTTTCGGGTCTGTTCTGACAGCACCTTGCCTAGGTTATGCGTTTCAATCCGCTTTCCATCCCTTGAAATATTGGTAGTAACAACGTGCACATGGGGATGGGCTGAATCATAATGCTGATAAAGCAAATACGGCTGTTCCCCAAACCCGATTCCAATCAGGTAATCAGACGCAATCTGCTGCATTTTCAATTCGTCCAACTTATCCCTTGAGGAGAAGTTTAATGAAATATGAACTGCATTGGTTTTTGTTCGAGAATTTAGTTTCTGCAGCTGCTCAAAGTTTCTGATCTTCTCGGCCACTGAAAGTTCTTGGAATGCAAAACCTCCCATCTCTAACAAGCTTGCCTGTCCGGATGACACCTTCTGTTCATTATATCGGATCACTCCTCCTATTGTCTTTCCAGTTATGATTTTTGCAACCAACTTATTTGATCCTTTTTAACCCTTCAATCAAAGCATAGACTTCGCCTATCTTACGTTTGGTAAGCTCCAGGTGTGGAAGCAATTCGGCAACAAAAAACTTTCTCTCTTCAGGCTCAGCCTTCATATGAAAATAGTGTGTAATCTGGTTGATATTCACTCCGATTTTGTTGAGCTCATTCCTAAGTATACCTAACTCATTTTGGACTTGATCAAAGGACTCATTCCTAGAATTTATAGTCAGCCTTCTTTTAAAAAGCATTGCCCTGACCAACTCACTTATTGTCTGGCAATACGCACTTTTTTTCAAAAGGCCTTCCAACTTTTCAACCTCTTCTGACTTAAATCGAATAGTCTTTCTTACCGGATAGTGAACCGTTCGTTTCTTCATGAGACACTCATTTAAAATGCGACTTCGGAGTATTTTATCACCACTGCAACTCCGGCAGCTGTGGGCAAGATCGGATTGGCGTCAGACAATCCTACATCTTGCTCATTGCCAACACGCAATGCATACTACTATCAGCAGGATAGCATTTGATTGTAGATGGAGAAAATTATTTACGTGTTAAAAAGAATCAGTTTTCCAGGTTCCAAACCCAGTCGTCAGCGGCCATTATCCAATCACGGATAGCTGACCCCATTTCATTACGCCAGTCCATTCCCTGGTAATAGAAATAGAAAACCTCTGCTTCGGTAACAGGGACGTGAAGAGAGTTAAAGTAGGCTTGTACTTGTTCCAGCGTCGGTGGAACGTTTCTTGAAAAATTGAGATTCTGAGTTTCGAGATTCATAACGATTATCGTTTTTGATGAAGCTCAAAAGTGTGGTAGTGTGTGTTGGAAAGGTCACACTGAAATCAGAAAGGGGAAGGAATTTTTCACGCTTAAAAGACACTAACTTTAGCACTATGAAGAAAGAAGGTTAAGTGGTGAATTCTAACTATAAAAAAATAAGAATAACCTGATTATCATTATTCAGAAATGACACTATCAAATAACGTCGAGAATATTTAAGAGTACTTCTTGTCAACTTCATAAAGGTTAAAAATTCTCCTTACTGCAAACTGCAAATTTTTTCTTATCCCCTTCAATGATTTTGTAGGTCAAACTCAAACTACTACAAAAGCTCTCCATAATTTCAAAATCCTCCTTTCTATTAATATCATCAAAAATATAAACACTATCGAGTGACCTAAAAAGAGAAATATGATTTAAAATCCCACTTCTTAAATCCCCAGGGGGGCCATCGACTAAAACAAAGTCATATTTTTTCTTTATTAGAACTGATTCTACCTGTTCAACTTTATACCACCCATTTTCTATCGGTGCTAGAAGACAATGATGTCGTTCTGACCTTTGCGTGCAAAATTCAATATTATGCTCAATACTGGTTACGTTATGATTCTTTAGAAGAGCCTCAGTACCCATTCCAGATCCAAATTCAAGAATAGCTAAGGGTTTTAGCGAAAGTTCATTAAGATAATTCAGAAGGGTCTTTTCTATAGACCAAATACCCAATTTATTATTTTCAATAGCTCTTAGCCCTAGATCAGCAAAAAATGTATATAAGAGATCACTATCATAAATCTTTCTTACTTCATTGGCCTCTAATATTTTATTGATCCAGTTCTCAATCTGCGAGATTTCTACATCATCTAAATACCCTCGGCGTAGCAAGGTAAGATGGAGGGACAATTCTTGTTTTGTAAATTTGAATTTAAAATTTTCAAGTTGCCTTCTTCTGATATTATCACCTGAAATAGTGCGCTTACGACTTTCATGAATAGATAATTGTTCCTTGTGAACCCGATATTTCACAAGGAAGTCAGGTAAATTTTGAACCTTAAAAAATTGCGAAATTGAAACTATAAAGTTATACCCATCCGAGTATTGAAAAAAATTCTTGAATAGACAATGATGTTTATAAAGGAAAGGATTTCTAAAAAACCAAGTATGCTGATGAATGTAATTATCTGCAAGTAAAAAAATTTTTACCATTTCAAAATCCAAGGGACGTATTACTTTATCTATTAAATCCCCTTCCTTATCAATACTTAAATATTGGGATCCAATGCAAAAAGCATCTGAATTCTCCATAAAATCGTACTGAGTCTTCAATCTTTCCGGCAAAGAAATATCATCACCATCAGCCAGAGCTATATACCTTCCCTTTGCCTTACGAATTCCAAAATTTTTCGCAAAGTTACTTCCCATATTTTCTTCTAATCGAAAATAAAAAATCCTATCATCATTGAAACTATGAATTATATTCGTAGAACTATCACAAGATCCATCATCAATAATTAGGAGTTCAAAGTTTGAAAAGCTCTGAGAAATAATGCTTTCTATAGCTGAATCGAGGTAATTTTCGGCATTGAAGCAAGGCATTATAATGGAGATTTGTGGGCTTATCATATATAAGGAATTCGCATCAAAAAAGTAGAAAATTTTCTAATTATTCTTCTAAATTATTTCCACATTTTAATTTCCTCCTTCAGCTCTTCTTTGGACATAGCTACAGACCTGTGAATTTCTGCCATCTTTCTATTGTCTTGATTGGGACTATGAAAAGTGCTGTTTACTCCACGCTCATGAGTCAGGTGATAAAGAATCCCCTCAACATGCTCATGTTTATGACACAAAATCTTCCAACGGTTCAGCCGATCCCCGTCTTCCCTTCCCCAACCGTAAAACTTTTCGTTTTCCATTCCTGCTTCAATGTAGGTTTGCCTATGAGCCATAAATGCTCCCCCTACAGGATTGGGATTGTACAATGCCTTCATTTTACCCTGATGCATTTCAAGAATTCCAAGGTCTCGTGTCTGGATGTAGAGCTCCCGTAATGTTTCAGAAGTATCCAAAAAATTATCCTTATACGGAGTAACAAAATCAGCTTCCTTTTTTCTCAACAAATCAACTGATTTAACGATCTGTTCAACGGGAACTATGATATCCGTGTCCCACACGATGATATACTCAGTGTCAACAGACTTAACTAGATGATTGATGTACCTAGTCCGATGAAAGATCGTATCCATATCTTCTATAAATACATAATTTACCTCTCGAGGCAATAACCTATGCAATAATCCGGTATTTCTTCCCGAAGCCTCTAATACACATACCTCAGTTTTAAAATTACTCATTATATGCTCAATGGTAACCAAGGTATTCTCCAGGCGATTAACTGTATCAATTCGCAAGGGAATCAAAAAAGTAAAATCATTTAAGTTTAACTTATCCATAATATTAAAGGTTTACTCTCATAGATTTTTCTTCTACTTCTAACATCTCAATTAAAGCCCAAGCTACTCCTGACAGACCGGAAGACAAGCCAATACTTTTTTTGAAAGGGTTATAAAAATCATTCCCACCCCAACATGCTGACTTGTTGATCTTATTAAGAACGTGCTCATCTGAGATCAAAATCGATTCAATATCCCCGTAAATCTTGTTTAGTTTCTCTCCTATAAGCCGCAAGCCGCTAGCACCATCTGTAACTGAAATATTAAGGTTTTTACACTCAGAGTTGAAAATCGTCTCCATATCAATGGATTCCTTTAAAAATAAGGCATGTTTTCTTAAACCAAGATGATTAATCTTCTTTAACACTGTTTCGACTCCCAGCAACAGATACAATCTATTGCTGTTTAGACGAGGGTAAAGAGCTAGCAAGTTTGGAAGGAGGAAGTCAAGAATCCGGTCCACTTTAAACACGTTTATCTCTAAACTTTTTGCCTTTGCCAGTAAAATCAGTACAATTGGTAGATCCCAAAAGATATTGAATAATTGTGGCTCCCTGTCCTGAAATTTTTCTTCCTCAATCAATTGTCCCAGTTGATTGATTAGTCCTGCTGAGAGTTTTTGAAAAATATATGTATTTGACTGATGCCCTGATTTCAAGGAACTCTCCAGTCTATCAAGACTATAAATTAAGTATCCGAGGAGCCCATTCCTTAAATTCGCTGATAGCTTGCCTTTTTGATCTTCCAAAAACTTAAAAATTCTGTCGTCTAGATCTCCCAAGGTATTGTCGAGATCCGCATCAACAAAGTCTAAATTAACCAAATAGCTGATACCATATGCAATACCAGCCAGACCATTTTCGAAATCTGCCGGAAGTTTTGCTTCACTTAGCTTTTCGAAAATCTCTTCTATCAGATTCTCAGCTTCTTCCAGAAAATCGGGGTTTCCGGTTTTCCTTGCAAAATGATAGAAGTAGATACTCAAACCCAGCTTCCCATTCAGCAACCCTAACTCATTTTCTCCTTTTGCAATTCCCATCAGACACCCGTTGATTTCCTGAAGTTTTTCCAATGCTTTTACCATATAATTCATCTATTTTTAATATTCAGTCACTGATTTCAGTTTGAAAAACAGCCTTTCAGCTACACTCAGATCTTCTGTAATGATCTCGGCCGTACCCAGTAGTTCTTGCTTTAGTTGTATCTCCTTTCCATAGGAGGTTTTCGTCCCCTCTGGCAGGGAGCTATATACTACATAATTACCCTCTGCATCTGGGGAGACTGACATACTTCCTACTTCCCCCCTAAGGGTTCCAAATTGCTGAAAAGGAAAATTATCCAACTTGATCAATACTCGCTGTCCCATAAAGATTTTACCCGTATTTTGCGAAGAGACAATCATTTTACCCAGAAGTTCAGAACGCTGGTCAGGTAATATGGAAAAGACGTGCTCTCCGGACTGGACAAATTGATGCTCCCCCCAAACTGCCTGGTAGCTAACCTCACCATCGGTGGAGGAAACCAACACATAATTACGCTCCCATTCCTTTACAGCCCGTTTCAAACCATGATAGGACTGGATCAGATTAATTAATGACCTAGACTCATCCTGCTCTTTGATCACATGTGTACTTTTTAGGGTTTGCCCCGCATTAACCAAAGCTTCTCGAAGCTGAGAAATGGTTATCGCCATTCCATTGACATTTTCTTGTATCTGAAGGTATTCCATTTCTCGGCTCTCAAAGTCTTTGGCAGCAATTATACCACCTTCATAGAGTTTTTTGTTTCGATTAAAATCCTTCTCTACCAAGCTAACCTTCCTCTCCAGAATTTCTTTTTGAGCCAATTGGCTTGTAAGTCGTCCATGAATTTCCTGAATTGACTGCCGGTTCCCTTCGAGCTGAACCTGAGATGGCTGAAGCCTTTCTAGTAGTTTGAATTCCATGTAGCTTTGCTCAAACTCCACAAATGCCAGTTCAATCTCTCCCAAGACTACATCCGAAAGAGAATCTATCGGAAAGAAAAACCTATTTCTCTCTCCAAATGGAACCTCATTCAGTAGCTTTTTCAGTAACATTACACTGCTAACATCAGAAGTGCTTTTAATACTTGCCAATGGCTGACCGGCCTGAACTTTTTCTCCGTTGTCCACCCAAAGCCTATCGATCTGACCTGAAGTTCTGGCTATTATCTTTTCCGTTGGTTCTACCGTGGTAACCATCACCCTAGACATGATAAAATCGGGATATTTGATGAAAAAGGACAAAAAAATCAAAACACAGGTTATTAAAAAAACCATAGTGATCCCCCACCGGATCAGCCATGCAGGAGGAGTTGTAATAATCTCCTGCACCTCTTCAGATCTGAGCTGCAGATTGTCAATATTATGGAGATTTTCAGGCATTCCTAGTTTTCTCTAATTTTTCCCAGTTCCAATTGATTTTTGACCAGATTGTAATAAACTCCTTCTTGTAAAACCAATTCTTCATGGGATCCTGTCTCCTTAATTCCCCCTTCATCCATTACGATGATCTGATCTGCATTTCTCACTGTACTTAGTCGGTGAGCGATGATGAAGACCGTCTTTCCTTTCATAAAATGGTTTAGGTTTTCCATTACAATCCGTTCGTTTTTAGCATCCAAGGCAGAGGTTGCTTCGTCAAAAAACAAGATCTCCGGATTTTTATATACAGCACGTGCAATAAACAAACGTTGTTTTTGCCCAGTACTGATTCCAACCCCTTCATTTCCTATTTTAGTGTTGAATCTTAAAGGAAGGGATTGTATAAAGTCATAGATATTGGCAGTTTTTGAAGCCATCACCAATCGATCGAGATCAACAACTTCCTCTCCCACTGCAATATTTGCAGCGATATTATCATTAAACACATAGCCTTCCTGCATCACAACTCCACAATGGTCTCTCCAACTGCGGGGCGATATGGAATCAAAACTATGTTTACCATAATAGATTTCACCCTCATTTGGCTCATAAAATTTTAGAAGGAGTTTCATCAAGGTGGTTTTCCCACATCCACTAGCGCCCACTACTGCTGTAATTTTCTGTCTAGGAACAGTGAGACTTATTTCTTTGAGGACATTTTCCTCGGCTCCTAGATATCGAAAGCTGAGCTTACTAACATTTAAATCCTCGCCAGGCACAATCTTATAAACCAATTGCCTATTCCTATTTTCCTCGTCTTCTTTGTCGTGGATCTCATTAAGTCGCTCCAGGCTGATCTTGGCATCCTGATAGGTACGGACAAAAGTCACGAGGCCCATAATCGGGCCGTTGAGTTGGCCTATAATATATTGCAGAGACAGCATCATCCCCAATGTAAGCTGACCCTCTATTACCAAAAGAGCAGAGGCAAAAGTGACTAAAATATTTTTTAGCTCATTGATAACTGAAGATCCCACTCCTTGGGTCTGCTCTAGAGCCAGAGTCTTAATGGAAACATTAAAAAGACTGGCCTGGACAAATTCCCATTTCCAGCGTTTTTGGGTTTCTGCATTGTGCAACTTGATCTCCTGCATTCCATTGATCAGTTCGATCACGGTACTTTGTTCCTGGCTGAGCTGGGCAAAGCGCATGTAATCCAGTTCTTTCCTACGTTTTAGAAAGTAGAAAATCCATAGGATATAAACTATGCTTCCTCCCATAAATATCATGAAGATCATAGGGCTGTAATAAATCAATACTCCACCGAAAACAAAGAGGTTGAAAAAAGAAAAGAAGGTATTCAATGCCGTACCAGTAAGCAAGTTTTCTATACGCCTATGATCCCCAATCCGCTGCATAATATCCCCAGTCATCCTTGTGTCAAAGAAGGAAATAGGCAAATTCATCAGCTTGATAAAAAAATCGGATACTAAGGAAATATTTACCCGGGTACTAAGGTGGAGTAGGATCCAACTGCGGAATACCTCAACACTTGTCCGTCCTAAAAATAGCATTACCTGTGCTATCAAAACAAGGTAGATAAACCCGATATCCTGGTTTTGAATCCCAATATCAACAATACTCTGAGTTAAAAATGGAAAAATCAATTGAAGCAAACTTCCTACAAGTAAACCAATACCCAGTTGTATAATCAGACTTTTATACTTGAACAGATATTGGAAAAGGAAACCCAGTGAGCGTTTATCCACGCTTTCCCACTTCATTTTTTTGAACTGAGGGGTCGCTTCGAGTAGCAACGTTATTCCTTCCTTACTCTCATCCGAAGCATTGTTACCAATCCAACGCGAGATAAACTCTTCCTTTGTAAGCTGAATCAATCCATGAGCTGGGTCAGATAAATAGACCTTGCCTTTATTAATTTTATATACTACCACAAAGTGATTTTTATCCCAGTGTACAATCAGGGGTAACTGAGCGTGCTCCAATCTTTTAAAATCCAACTTCGCTCCTAACGTCTTAAACCCAATTGCTTCTGCGGCATCGCTAAGTTTGAGAAGATTACTACCAGACCGTGTAGTTTCGGAAAGGCCCCTAATCTCCTGCAATGATATCAGCTTTCCATAATACTTTGCTATAATGCGTAGGCATGTAGGACCGCAATCTTTCCCATCGGGCTGTTTGTAGAATGGAAACTTACTCATCAGAAATTTTTATTAATCATATAGACAGCATCTATAAACAGCTTTGTGTATAATTGCACAAAATAATTATTACCAATAAAGAATTGAATTCCCTACAATTGAACTACTACTCTACTTTCAGCCCCACGCGAAACAGTCTGAAAAAATCCTGCTCCACTTCCTTGTTTGGTGTTTCCAGCATCCAAAGTTCACCGTTGCGATATAACATACTTTGAGCCTCTAAACCATCAGGAACAATATCATTTACTAAATTCCCGAGTGAATCGAGAATAGCGAGATGTACAGGATATTTCTCAGCCATTCTGGCATTGAAATCAATAGTTTCCTCTTCGGATTTATTTGCTATTCGAATTTCTATATCTTCAGGGCTGTAGCCTTGAGTATATGCAACCAAAAAACACCCATCAACCTCCTTTATGTTTAATATTCTACCTGTAGTCACTATGCTTACAAAGAAAAAATTTAGGTCTCTTGAATACTTATCCATTCCTTCAAAGTAGCGGTATTCCGGAAGATCAAGTGCAATACTGGAAAGTAGAGAGTAAGGTGGATTGGTATCGAAAACATAGATTACTGGCTCCAATCCAAATGCCGCATAGATCTTATCATCAGAAATGCTATACATAGGAGCCCAAGAGTTTGGATAAAAGTATTTTCCATTTCTGTAAACACTACTTTCTGGAAATTGGGCAAACGATTCTTGCTGGCCTGTAGTTGGGTACCACCACTTCAATAAATACATTTCCTCATAAATCTCCTTATCCGAATATCCCAAGTTTCCTGGAAGATCCTGATTCACATGTAAATACCGATCACCAAATTTTTCAATACCCTGTCCCATACCTATTGGTCCAGAATTTAAAGGTTGGAAATCAACTGCCTTAAATTGAGAGATGAGATTTCCATCAAAATCATAGGTTGTAAAGCCTTTAGAGCCAAAAACCAACATCTGATTTTCACCTAACAACCTTATTGAACTCATCAATTTTCCATAACCATAAGGTACATCCCCAAGTTTGGAAAATGAATTGATGATTGACCCATTGAAATTTGCTAATACAATAATCTGTGAAGTATTTCCATCACCTCCATCAAATACAACAGTTTTAGACACCGGATCTAAATCATGTACTTTAAATTTACCCACATAATTAATTTGAATACTGTCCCGCTTTTCTAAAGTAATCTTTGAATTAGGCTCTAAAGAAGTGGTCTTGCTTGTGGGATCACATGAAATTAAAAGTAGGAAAAGGAACAATAAAACAGCTGAGTTTCTCATGATGTAAATGAAATATGGAAAATTGAGTTAAAAGGCTGCCTATTTATAGGCAGCCTAATATTGAATTTAACTACCACAATAGGAAGTAGTACTACATTGATCACAACACCAATATGTACCTGGCCAGGCCTCAGCATGTGCTTTTGCATCGCTCATTGTAAGGTCGCATATTGGTGGGAGGTTACCGTAGCCGCTCCATCCACAAGCAGAACATCCACCTGACCCCCCATAAATCATAGCCAATTGACTTCTTTCAAGGACTTCATCTGAGAGAAGATTTAATTTACCTAAACTCAACTTTTTCATAATTCAGTTATTTAAAATTTATTTATTTTCCCAGTCATTTAAGAGTGCCTAGGCATACACCCATTCATCGCGATAGAATTTCTTTATCAATCCATTAGTGATACTGAATCAAATTATTTTTCCATTATTAGTTTTTTACAGGATGATATAATTTATTTGAAACATTGCCTACTTCATCATAAACAGGTCTAAACCTTAAAGAACCCTTATATAGCCTGTAGTCATCATCTCTTTCTTCTATATAAAACCTATTTTCAAATCCAGGAGCAACAAATTCCCCCATTCCTCCAAAATCAAAAATTTCAAGCTCTGCCTGATAAATCAAAGAAGGAAATAAAACTTCGTGGTGTCCACACCATTTGTTTTGAAGGGCTTTATGAATTAATTGCAGCGCCTCATTAGATATCCGATAGATAGGATTAAAAGATCTTATTCGTTCTTCAAATGGGATTACTTTATATGGATGAGCCAGCGTATCCCACCAAGGCCAATTTGGAACAATAGGAGCTTTTTGAATATGCGAACTGATAAAATCAGCAGAAACTTCTGTAAAACAAGAGAATAAATTACTCCAATCTCCTGAGAAACGTACGTCATCTTCTATGCACCAGTAATAATCATAATCCGGGTATTCCTGATAAAATTTTAGAAGAGGAAAATGGTTATTTCCAGGAACCAAACTAAATCCTATTGGGAAATAATTAAGCTCAAAAAGTATTTCATTTGTAAATGTGAAATGCGATTCGTTTTTCACAAATTCAGGAACTTCAAAACTTTTCTTGTGATAAAGAAGATAAAGATCTCCAAAGGATTGAGCCTCAAAAGTTAATTTCTTAAATGGTTCAATAAGACTAGGTGTTGTCTTCTGAGTTAAATACAAAAATACTTGCTTGTTCATCTTTCCTTTTAAATAAAATTTAGTGGCCTTAAACAAATGATCAACTTAATTCACGTCGTTCACACCAAAACATAGTGTAAATCTTCAACTTTATACCCCTTAGGTAACTCATAGCCATCAATGAACAAAGTTGGTGTATAAGAGATGTCCTCCTTAACACACCATTCTTCCATAGCCTTTAATTTTTCTTCTTGTTGCATCAGCTCGCCATTCATCGGATATTTGGCAGCAAATAAACTATAATCTTTCTTCTCAGCTCCGTACCAATCATCTAAAGCTTGGTGCATAAGTTTTGAATCACCTTTATCTTTTATAGCTAGTAAATGCCGAATTGTTCTTTCTTTTTGATCGTCACCATTACCTGGAACAAAAAGAATTTGAAGGTCTATATTCCCCTTTGCAAAAAGGTTTTCCAATACCGGATGTGCTCGGGCACAAGGACCACAATAAGGATTGCATACTTTTAAGACTTGGTATTTCGATTTTTCACCCTTCATCACTATCCCCAAACCTTGAGGCTCATTCTTCATTTTTTTAGATCGGGAAAGAGATAATTCAAATAACTCCTTATTGCTTTTTAGCTTTGCAAGCTGTCTTTTGGATTTATAGATTTCATCTTGGATTCCAAGCAAAGGCTTGATGAAAATCCCTCCCAAGATCACTCCTGTGAAAAGAAACAGAAACAAAAGGACTACACTACCATCAATACCACCAGACCAAAATGCTTCTCCACCTGTTGCCATAACCTCCATTACTAATACTCCTTGGATCAGCAAACAGAACCTGCACCACTTCTTGAGTACTTTAGTCTGATAATAGAAGGAGTAGATTACTACCGGAATGGTTAGAGCACTAAGCCATGCAAGGAATGTAATGTATGAGAAGGATAAGCCTACAAGCAAACCCGCCCCTGTAAAGAAATAGGCGAATGCTACCAGACTGGGGTTGATCTGTCCATCCAGCAGTTGAAAGGACTTTGAATCCAGTACGGAATTGCAATCCACATTTTTTCCGCTGGAACACAGGTTTTGAAGGATAGGATTATGCTTATCCTGCTGATACCATAGTAGGACACCCGAAATGGACAATCCCAGTAGTTTAAGAACAAAATAGAATAGATGTAATCCTGAAATCCCAATTTCAATTACTCTAAGTCCAAGCCAAAACAGAAAGCTAGCTCCACAAATTATTGCTATACCTTGGATGATCCTCTGATCCCGAATCTTTTGGTTGATTTCCGGTTCTGCCGCATCTTCCCCTGCTTCTACCATTAAACTCACACCTGTCCAACTCTTTAAGAAATCCAGCCGGGATACGTCCTTTTGCTTCCCTTTTTCATCAAATAGGGATACTGAATTTTCAGAAACAGCCGTGATCACATTAAAATAGCTGCCATTGGGCAGCGATACCTGCACTATTCCCGGTAGAGGAAAGTCATCCAACCGATCCGGTCCAAGCTTGACTGCCATAGATCTAACTCCATAATCCTCTAGAGTGTCTGATATACCAAGTAAGCTGGAATATTGGGGATGGGTAAAAATTTTTTCTTTAAGGTATTTGCCAGTATAAGGCACCTTAAGTGATTCCAGTAATCTCTTGCAAATGACTAAACAGTTATCCATTGACTAGCAATAAAAACTTCACCTAAAATTTTGATATTTAAAATCATTCAATAAATTTGAGAATTACCTTTTTAAAAGACAATACCGTATTTACTAACATTCAGTAACTTTTTACTAACCCAATTAACCTTTTAAGCCATGAAAATAGGCCACAAATTAAAAAAAGCCAGAGAATCCAAAAGACTAAGCCAGCATGAAGTATCTGATCTTTTAGGCGTTTCACAAAAGACACTTTCTAATATAGAGAGTAACAAAAGTCAGCCATCTGTTGCACAACTTTCTGTGATGGGAGAGATTTATGAGATAGATGTACTGAAATTATTAGCCGAAAACGGAATACATTTAACCCCCCCCTCCCACGCAATCATTCTGAAGCCGAGGAAGAATTAAGGAAATTGAAGAATGCGCTGGAGAGAATTTTGGGGAAATAGATTCTGAAGATCTTGATAAGTAGTATACTGCTCAGGAAGTTATTTTAGAAACTCCAAATTTAATCACTTAGAGGTAATTGAAAAGCCTCCCCAATAACTCCAAATCCGCCTCAAAAGAGTTCGACTTCTGTAACACCAGCTCCTCCTGACGAGACAAATCCATATTTGAAGGATTTTTGCATTTATTTTTACTATACAACTCTATATTAATCAGGTATTTATGAATAAAAAATTTATTGACTTAGAGAGTTTGAACTTTTCAGACTGAAAAGTTACTCTTTCCAAAAATGTCGAACTCAATAATATTTTCTTCCTTAGCACTCGTATTCTCAAATATTCATAGGCACCTTATTACTGGAAAAAGTAAATTAATTTAGTTCCGCAGTTTTAATCAAAATCCATCATCCCCTCTATCAGTTTCTGCTCACTTTCTTCATCCATGATGCTATCGATATAGGATTTAGTTGTTCGAATATCTGCATGACCAAGGGATTCTCCTACATATTCAATTGATGCATTTTTCCTGATTGCCATAGTTGCGAAGCTATGTCTAGCCCAATAAGTACTAATATCTTCTGTAAATCCAGCATGTTTGGCAAAGCGCTTCATGTGCTGATTAACTAACCTTGTGAAATTTTGCTTGGCTTTGAATTTTTCTTCCTCGTTCATTGAATGGTTAAGGACAGGAAATATATAGTCATTCTTAGCCCTTTGATTACTGGAGTATTTTTCAATTACCCCTTTGGAAAAATCTGTAAGCGGTACACGGATAACGATAACCTCATCTGTTGTGGTCTTTGTTTTTTCCCTTACAAATTCAAGATGGTTCGGTTTAACCTGTTCCCATTTCAAATAGAGAATGTCTTTCATATTCATCCCTTTGCAGAGGTATGAAAAGAACCAAAAATCTTTGGCTTTCTGTTGAAATTCATTTTCAGGTTGTGTTTCAAACAAAAGTTTGAGTCCTTCCTTATTAATTGCCTTTTTTTTGTTTCTCCCTTTCGGGATGACATAACCATCTTTCCCAAAAGGATAGTTAGAGGGTTTAGCAACATTAAAAAGGTGTCTTAAAGGTCTCAAATAAATCCCTACCGTCGACCTTGACTTTCCTTTGTCAAGCATCCATTTCTCATAGCGTTGAAGGAATTTGGGGGTTATTTCTGAAAAATGTAATTGCTTTGGAACTCGGGATCTTGTCTCAGATAAAAACGATTTCAAGGAATTAAAACTAGACTTATAACATGATATACTTCCCAATTTGTGTTGAGATTTTAAATCCTCAATCTTAATGTTATACTGGTAAAAAGCATCTTGGGGCTCTCCCTTAGGCTTAAAAAGTTTCTCCTCAAAAATATCATGGGTAAAATTCTCAATTGATTGAGCAACGATTTTATATTCATACAAAAGCTCCTCTATTTCCTCCCTGATTTCCCGTTCATTTCTTTTAGGTTTCGGTGATTCAAATACCTTTTTATAAGTAGATAAATCCATGTCATACCCTGTTCCATAATACCGGTTTTTTTGAACAGATGTATCATAAACTCGAATTTTTAAAGGATATAATCCATCCGATTTTTTTCTTCTTACATCTAAAATTAACGATAAAATCGCTCGCTTTTCTGACTTAACTCTCTTATTATCTATCATATACAGCTATAAAATTTGCAAAAAATTTGCAAAAAAACTACCCTAATAAGCACTAAAACACGTAAATAGACTAAGCTATTAAAACATGTAAAGGACTGTAATACAACTATTTAAAAATAAACAATAAATAGAAAAACTACAAATTTAGAACTGTTAATCAGAGGGTCCAAGGTTCAAGTCCTTGAGGAGGAGCTCCTAAAGCCTCAAATCTTACGATTTGAGGCTTTTTTATTAAATTTAGTATGGACTTTTTTATTTACATACTACGGATCCCGGATCAGTCCTAAATGCTGGGTGAATTTTCAGAGGATCCAAGTCCGCGATAGCTATGGGGAAGTCTTTGAGAAGTAGCTATAAAGCCTTATTTCATACTGATTTGAGGCTTATCACTGAGCCTAAAGAGGAGGAAGAATTCTAAACGAAATGGGTAATTTTAAAGAAACAAGGAGGTTATCTAATTTTTTATTGCATTTCACAGCATCTCTATCCAAATTTAAAAATTAAGGAGTTCTCATATCAAAAGGTATAAACCTACGTATCTTCTTTAATCACAACCTATTAACTGGTTTTTAAAATTTTCTTACTAAATGCTCAAGCAAGCATTCGTCGTACTTATCCATTTTATCCTCCTTACGTTTATTACGTCGTCCTTTGCTCAAAGCCAAAATCTGCCGAGTACCAAGGAAGTAAATCACTATTTCGTAGGATTTATGGACAACTTACAAGTAGGTGATCCATTAGAGCCTACCTTGGTAATTACAGCATTAGAGGATAATGTTGAAGGGGTAATTGAATTTAGAGGAAACTCTGTGCCCTTTGCTCTGGGATTGGGTGAAATTTTTGAGTTTGAAGCGAATACCAATCTCGTGGTTCAAACCAATCGTGTTATTGAAGATAAGGGAATACATATCTACTCAGAAGGAGAAGTATCAGTTTATGCCCTGGGCCTTAAGCCAGGTACTTTTGATGGCAGCCTAGTTCTTCCCTTGGATCAATTGGGCTCCAACTATTTTATAGCTTCCCATTACGAAAATCAAACCGAGGGAATAGGGCTTTCACAAAGACAATTCAATAACGAAAGTCAAGTTCTGATTGTGGGAACTAAAGATAACACCCAAGTACAAATAATCCCCTCCTCCCCCATCAATGGCTCGATCGACCCATTCACTATAACCTTAGATACTGGTGAGACCTATCAATTCAAATCCAAAGGTGATTTGACAGGCACCGAAATTTCAGTCATTAACTCTACTGAGCAATGTTCCCGCATTGCAGTTTTCTCAGGTAATAAGTATGCTGACATTGGCGAGCCAGTGTGCGGTCCCTTTTCCACCTCTCATATTTTCAATCAAAATGAGCCAGTATCTTCTTGGGGAACTGAGTTTTTCCATATTCCTCTTAAGGATAGAGAATTAGGGGAATTGGTCAAATTCATCGCAGCATTTGATAATACAGAAATTTTCAATGGAACCGATCTAATAGCAACAATCGATGCCGGGGAGTTTTACACTTTGGACGTGCAGAATAACCTTGCGCTACACTTCACCTCCTCAAAACCAATTGGAGTTTTCGGCTTTGGCAAATCCTATTCCTGCGAGATCCTTGATGAAAATTCTGTTCTGGCACCTGCCAATGTAGCAAATTACGGAAACCCGCAGATGGTAAACTATGCCCCATTTGACGTTCCCAAAACTCAACTCACTGTAAATTTCCAAAAAGTATATGGCACTTTAATCCATTTTGCACAACTGGTCACGCGAAGCGGTGATGTAGGACAAATGCAAATAGATGGAGTATCTGTGGCAAATCAATTCAGTCCTGTTGCCAATAACCCCGACTACTCTTATGCTCAAATTCCCCTCCTGGCGGGAGTTCACACACTAAGCAATCCAGCTGGTTTTTCGGGCTATTTCTACGCATTGGGGCCTTCCCAGTCTTATGCTGTTGATTTTGGGAAAGATTTTGAAAATAATGACTACGAAATCCTTTCGAGTTTTGATGATCTCACCACAGGATCACCAAGGATTGCCTGTATTGATCAGGAAGGAACCTGGAGTGTCAACGTATCAGATCCCTCCTACTCCTATTTCCTTTGGGACTTTGGGGATGAATCTTCTAAAAAACCAGGAAAGGAAGTGACTCATACGTACACAGAAGCAGGAATTTACCTGGTTAAGGTGTTTGTATCTTTGGATGATTCTGGATGTGAGGAAACCGAACTCCATGAATTTGAAGTGGAAGTGTTCGAAATTGGAGGCGAACTTACCGGACCAACAACTGCCTGCCCAAATGTAGAAGAGCTCACTTATTTATTTGAAGGAGAGGGTGAAATTGCAGAAGTCTTATGGCAGGCCACTGGTGGTGAAATCATTTCCCAAACCAACGAGGAAGTTGTAGTCCGTTGGGGAGCCACAAATCCAAATGCCATCCTTCAGGCAACTCCTGTAGGAACTAATGGTTGTATGGGAATTCCGATTGAATTAAACGTGGTAATCAAACAGGAACTAGAACCGGAATTACCGTTGGGACCTGTCTTCATTTGTGACTTGTCAATAGATTACACGTACACTGTGCCAGAGATCAACTCCATGAGAAGCTATGAGTGGGAGATAATTGGAGGAGTTTTTACCGGAGGCAATATAGGCCCGGAGGTAAGTGTAAGATGGGATGAAACAGAAAGCGAGGGAATTCTTTTTTATCGTGAGTTTAGCATCTTGGATGAGTTCTGCGAGGGAACCTCACCTGAATTAATCATAGCCCTCAATACTGGATTTCTAGCAAATATCAGTACACAATCGAATGTCAGCTGTTTTGGTGCGGAAGACGGGGAAATTATCCTAGAAATAGAAGGAGGAATTGCACCATATACTTTTTCCTGGTCTCACGACCAAAACCTCAACTCCCCTTTAGCTTCTGATTTGCCTCCAGGAACCTATACAGCCACAATTCAGGATAGCCAAGGCTGTGAAATCATTCTTGAAGATCTTGAAATCTCAGAGCCCGAAGCTTTAGAAATAATAACTATTGAGCAGACTAATCCATCTTGCTTCGGAAATACTGATGGAAGTATCTCTTTTGAAATTCAAGGAGGAACACCTCCCTATCGATCTTTCAACCCTGAATATACAGTCAATCAAAATCTACTGACTTTGAATAATTTGGAGGGCGGAAACTATTTATTTCAGATAATCGATGCCGAAAATTGTGAAGTAGAAGTTTCGATTGCCTTAACCGATCCCGATCCATTGGAAGTTGAGTTAACTGTAGTCAGCAACCCTTGCCTCGGCAATTCCAATGGATCAATTCTAGCAGAACTCCCTGCTGGAAGTGGCCCATATAGCTATGAATGGAGTGATGGCAGCACGAATCAATTGAACGAGGGGCTACCAAGTGGGGAATACGAGGTCAGAGTAAAAGATGGGCAAGGCTGTGTTGCGATTGGAAGCATCAGGCTTCTGGAAGTCGCTCCAAAATTCCGCTTTCCAACTGGTTTTAATTCGGAACAGGGGGAATTTGGACCAATTTCTAATTGCGGAGATCTACAATTCACGCTTACTATTTTCAACCGATGGGGACAGTTGATTTATGCAGGAAACACGCCATGGGATGGAAGTTTTAATGGCAAGGACAGTCCTACAGGAACCTATAGCTACCGATTTGATTACGAGTTTTTGCTGAATGATGAATTGGTAAAAGATGCTCAGGTAGGTTCTGTTCTTAAGATTAACTAAGTTAATGAAGTAGCATTTTTAAAGAAGATTCCATTTCATCTTTTTGGAAATCAACTCTACCTTTGATATTCAACTAGAATCATTCGCCTTGAAGTATCTTGCTTTTTTTGCCGCAGCCTTCTTAGGACTTGCATCTTGCAACACGCCAGAACCAATTGAAATCTCACTAGTTCCTTATCCAAGTTCATTGGAAACTGGAACTGATCGCTTCAACCTAAGTTCAAGCACCCAGCTCATTATCGACGATCAGGGAGATTTTTCGGAAGAAATAGCCTTTTTCCAATCCATGATGCAGCAGGCCATAGGCCAAAAGCTCTCAGATAAATCAGGCGAAAACATCATTGAAATCAGAAAAACTGAAAGTTCTGAAAATCCAGAGGCTTACCATCTGAAAATTACAGCTAACAAAATGACATTGGAGGCTGGAGCTGCCGAGGGTCTGTTTTATGGATTAATGACTTTACGCCAATTGCTGCCTACAGGCATGGAGTCTGGCGAAGTTTCTAATGATATAGCTTTACCCGAATTAGAAATCTACGATCAGCCACAATACGGCTGGAGGGCAATGCATCTGGATGTTTCCAGACATTTTTTCTCTATGGATTACCTTCGACGCTACGTAGATTTATTGTCTCTGTACAAGCTAAATAAGCTGCATCTTCACCTTACGGACGATCAAGGATGGAGAATAGAAATCAAAAAATACCCCGAACTCACTGAGCAAGGTGCTTGGAGGACATACAACGAACAGGATTCCATTTGCATAGAAAAATCCAAAGAAGATCCTCGCTTTGCTTTGGAGCCAAAGCACATAGAAATGAGGGATGGAACTCCATATTATGGAGGGTATTATACTCAGGAGGAGCTCAAAGAATTTGTGAGCTATGCTCAGACAAAACATGTAGAGATTGTTCCAGAAATAGATATGCCAGGTCATATGATGGCAGCCATTGCGATTTACCCAGAACTTGCCTGTAATGGCGAAGCCGCCTGGGGCGATCTTTTTTCGACTCCTCTTTGTCCCGTGAATGAAGAGGTTTACACATTCGTAGAAAATGTACTGACAGAAGTAATGGATATTTTTCCCTCCAAATACATACATATTGGAGCAGATGAAGTGGAGAAAAAGACCTGGGAAGAATCAGCTGCTGCCCAGAAATTCATGAAGGAAAATGGCATGCAGAACGTGAATGAACTGCAATCCTATTTTGTGAACAGAGTATCAGCTTTTCTCCAAGAAAATGGGAAAGAAGTAGTAGTCTGGGACGATGCCATGGCAGGAGGAATCGATGCCAATCTAAATGTAATGTACTGGAGAAATTGGGTTGCAGGTGTACCAGATAAAGCTGTACAGAATGGCAATGAAGTGATTTTGGCTCCTGGAGACCCATTCTATTTCTCTACGCCTAACTCAAAGCTTTTTGATATTTATAACAAGCCTTTGCTAGGTTCTAAGTTCCCTAAAGAGCTCACATATAAAATTAAAGGTATTCAAGCATGTCTGTGGACAGAAACCATTCCTTCTGAAGCCCTAGCGGATGCTATGCTTTTCCCTAATGTCTTGGCCTTAGCAGAACGAGCTTGGTCTCCTGAGTCTGCCCAGGACTGGAATTCATTCAAAACCCGTCTCATAAATCAGCTTCCCCGCCTAGATCTATTAGGTGTGAAGTATGCCTACAACCCTACGACCAAGCTTATTCCTTTCATGAATGTGGATACTGATCTACAGCAAATTGGAATTACGCTGGAAAGTGAGATCAGTGAGCCAACCATATATTTTACTACAGATGGCACACAGCCTACCACTGATTCTAACCTGTATGAAGGTGAGTTTTTTGTGAAAGGAAGTGCTGAGATAGTAGCTGCAGTTTTTCAAGATGGACAGCCCACCGAACCAATACTTCGTAAACAAGTGGATTACCATAAGGCAATAGGGAAATCAGTGGAGTACCACAAACCTTGGAACAAATCCTATCCAGCAGGAGATGCCGGAAGTATGACCGATGGTTACCGAGGCGGAGAATCTTACAATGACGGCATTTGGCAAGGGTTCACCAACGACCTTGATGTCACAGTGGATATGGGTGAAAAAACTATCCTAAATTCTATCTCAGCTACATTTATGCAAGCAGCGGGACCCGGTGTATTTATGCCTGAATACCTGGAAGTGGCTGTTTCTAATGATGGAGAAACTTTTGAAACTATACTTAGAATTGACAACGATATTCCTGTTTCCGAAAAGGAAAAGGTAGTCAAGGAGTTCAAAGGTTCTCTGGCAGGAAAAGAAGCACGATACGTCAAAGTTGTAGCTCCAAATGTCCAGAGAGGATTTATTTTTGTGGATGAATTGGTGATTAACTAGTAATTTCAAAAAGTAAAAACCCAAAATCATGAAATTTCTCTTAGCCTTCTTCTTACTTTTTCATTTTACAACAGCTTTTGCTCAAGAAACTGTGGTTTATCAAGGCGGCCAAGAAGGCCATGCTACTTACAGAATCCCGGCGATCATAGGTATACCGAATGGCGAACTTTTGGCTTTTGCCGAAGGCAGAGTCAATGGCTCCAATGACTATGGTGATATAAATCTCGTTCTTAAAAGAAGCAAGGATAAAGGCAAAACTTGGTCTGCACTCCAAACGATAGTTGATTACGACGATTTGCAAGCTGGCAATCCTGCTCCTGTCATCGATCTTTTTGACCCAGCACATCCAAAAGGAGTGGTTTACTTATTCTACAACACGGGTAACAATCATGAGTATGACATCCGAATGAATAAGGGAGTTCGGGAAGTATGGATGATTCGCTCACTTGATCTGGGGCATTCATGGGAGGAGCCTGTCAACATCACCAGCCAAGTTCACAAACCAAATAATCCTGAGTTTAATCCCAATTATACGAATCCAGCAGATTGGAGGCATTACGCCAATACGCCCGGACATGCATTCCAATTTCAAAATGGAGAATACAAAGGAAGAATCTACGTTGCGGCAAATCACTCAAAAGGTGATCCTCAGGATGAATTCAAAGATTATCAAGCTCATGGATTCTATACTGATGACCATGGCAAGACCTTTAAAGTCTCCGAATCTATCAAATTCCCAGGCTCCAATGAATCCATTGCTGCCGAGCTCCCAGATGGAAATATGATCATCAGTATCCGAAATCAACGGGGAGATATTCGCAGTAGAATTCTCGCTTATTCCAATGATGGAGGCGAAACTTGGAGCGAACAATACTTTGAGGAAAGCCTACCTGATCCAGTATGTCAAGGCTCTATCCTATCTTTTGAGGACGAAAATGGAAATACAATTCTCGCGCATTCCAATAATGCTGACACGGAAGACCGAAATAATCTGACGTTAAAAATCAGCAGAGATCTGGGCAAATCTTGGACAGAATCTATTATGATTGACCGAAAAGACATTCCCAAAGGAATAACCTGGACTGCCTACAGCGACTTGGTTCTGCTCGACCCGCAAACTCTAGGCATCCTCTATGAGCGAGATGATTACAAGGAAATTGTATTTAAATGGATGGAATGGGAGAAGTGATAATATATTTGGGTAAATCCCCACATTGAAAAGTATGCTCAGACATTGCCTTTTTGATTAGAAAATAGTAACAGTGGAGATCAACTCCAAAAGTCGTCTAATTACTATACACTTGATCAAATTCTTGTAATAGGACTTTTAAGCATTCTTTACTTACCATCCTCAATTCCTCTCCTCCTGATGAAACAGGAACCTCAGTACTCTTTTGCATAAAGCCCAGATAGACTTCCATAAATTTATCTTTTCCTTGATCAGTTTGGGTCCCTATCAATTGAGCAACTAGATCTGCGATTCCTAGATAATGGTTATCCATATGATCCAAGCCAATGTTAGCTAATCCCAGGATCAATTGGGAATGTTTGAGATCCGCTAGAATCATTTCTTCTAGACAGGTTTTGAATTCTTCATCACTAAATGTTTTCATAGCAAAAATCCTTTTAAGTCTTCAAGTTGACTTCTTGTAAAAAGCCTAGAAGAAAGGTCTACTATTCTCTTTTGCTACTCAAATCAATCAAGGGATAAATTATCCCTGATATTTTCTAAATTACCTTGATCTTGGAAGCAATAAACTAAGTTTAAAAGTGTAAATTTCTTAAATTTGATTAAGAAGAATTACAGTAACAAATCTTAAAAAGAAACCTTGCCCATGTGAGTGTCTTCACTCACATACCAACAACACTGCCGCAGTTTTCGGCCTCGGTCTGTGCCTGTCCGCCGTGGCGGATCATCACAGACCGAAAATAAGTAAAGCATACCAACAGCTAGCCTCTGTAAGTGTCTTCACTCACAGATCTAAAACACTGCCGCAGTTTGCGGAATTACAACTAAAACAAGAATCACACCTTCGTGGAGACACGAAGGCGGGCGCGAAAGACCGAAATAAACCATCCACTTATGAGCGACACTTCATCCAAACAAATACACCAAGGCCGTAATGTAAAACGTTTCAGAGAGATGCTCGGCCTCAAGCAGGAAGCACTAGCCTATGAACTCGGTGAGGATTGGAGTCAAAAGAAAATTTCAGCCCTGGAGCAAAAGGAAGAAATAGAAGAAAGCTTACTAGCCCAGATCGCCGATGTGCTGAAACTCCCAGTAGATGCCTTTAAGAATTTTGACGAGGAACAGGCGGTGAATTTTATTTCGAATACTTTCAACGATCAGTCAAACGGGTACAATTACTACCCTTCTTTCAATATAAATCCAATGGAAAAATGGATTGAATCTTTGAATGAAATCAAAAAGCTTCACGAAGAAAAAATCGCCTTGTATGAGCGTATGTTGAAGGAAAAGGATGAGATGATGGCGAGGCTGGAGAAGTTAATTGGGAAGTGAAATAGTAAATCTCTATAGGAGAGCCAATTGTTTTTTTTGGAAATAGCACGATTTATGTTTTTATCGAGTCAGTATGTATTCAAATAATAATCAGTTACTCAAATCTTTACTATCGGAAATCGATCCGCTAGAGCAGTCTAAGGTGGACACAAAAATGGATGTTGCGGCTAGGATTGCTATCGCAATGGAATCCAAAGACTGGCACAACCAAGATTTGCAAAAAGCAATGAGAACAAGTCTTTTGCAGATCAGGAAGTGGTTATCTGGAACGTATAATTTCACACTGGATTCCCTCGTACAGTTAGAAGAGGTGCTTGATATCAAACTTTTGAATAAGAGTTTATAAATCTACAGTTAGTAATTTCCTTTGGAAGGATAAATTACCTTTGCAACAAAAATTGAAATGGCAGCGGCAGAACAAATAAAAAGTTTGATCAAATCTTTTGGAGAGGGGGATGAATCCCGCTTTTATGCTACCGCTATGCAAATTGCTGCCGCAGAAGCACGTAAAGGGCATGTCGCAATTGCGGAGGAACTAAAAAAACTCATTGATAAAGGCAAATCTTCAACGTCTATCGTCAAGAGACTTCCTGTAAATGCCGCCCAAAAAGAGTTGAATGACTTACTGGAACTAGTCAGTCCAGAAATCAAACTGAACCACATGGTTTTGTCATCTGAGATTCAGGAAACCTTGGCAAAGGTAATTCATGAGCAAAGACATCTAAAAAAGCTACTTAGCCACAATCTTCAGCCTAGGAGAAAGCTTTTGTTGGTTGGAACTCCAGGCTCAGGGAAAACCATGACAGCACATGCATTGGCGGGAGAATTAGGACTTCCTCTATTTATCATAAGACTTGACGGTTTGATCAGCAGATATTTAGGAGAGTCCATTGCAAAGCTTCGATTGATCTTTGATGCCATGGTGGATTTTCGAGCAGTTTATCTTTTTGATGAGTTTGACAGCATTGGTAGTAACCGAACTCAGGGACAGGATGTAGGAGAAATCAAACGGGTGCTGAATAGCTTTTTACTTCAGATTGAAAAAGATAGATCGAACAGTTTAATTATCGCAGCCACCAATCTTCCAGAAAGTTTAGATACTGCATTGTTTAGAAGATTTGACGATATTATTCAATATGGAAATCCTTCTTTGGATCAAATACTCCAAATCTACTCTTCAAGAATAGATGAGACTGGAATTACTTTAAACTGGGATCTTCAACAGCTTGCACAACTTTCAATAGGGCTTAGTTATGCAGAAGTCCACAAAATCTGTGAAGATATTTGGAAGGATTTTTTAATCTACGGAAAAGATTATGTCACTGAAACAAGAATAATTCAATATATAGAAAATAGGAAACGCACCTTCTAACAGCTAACTATGGACGGATTTTTTAAGCATATATTTTTAGACAACAAACCCACCTCAAGCAATTTTACCCCACATGGTTCTGGAAGATTTGCTACCAATGAAAATATTAATCAAGCAAAACATGGTGGGAAACTAAAGACTGAATTTAACGAGGCCTTTCTTGACTTTTGGGAGGGAGAACCAGGGAATTTTGTTTATGTCGACATAGAAGCTTTCTCTGGCTTTGAATTGGATTTGACAAAATTCGAAGGAAAATATGGAGATATTAGAATAGCAAACATCAAAGAAGGGGTGAATGAAGACGGTGTTATCAAGTCCAAAGGCTCAGTCTTTTTATCCAAAAAGGGAATAAATGATTTTTTAAGAAAGATTGATGATTATTCTAATCTAGAAAAGAATACAGGAAAAGGTAATCCTAAAAACGCGAGCCTCCTTTCAAATATTGAATCAATTAAACAAGCCACCTTAGAATCGTTTTGGCAGGAGCCGGAACGTCCGTTTCCACATAAGGATGAAGAAGTTTGGTGGGAGGTATGGTTGGACATTACAGTGGATTCTGCAGATACCGTAAAAAATGCAATAACCACCAAGCTAGCCGAGTATGGAGTTCAATTAGCAACAAGGCATCTGCTATTTCCCGAGCATTTGGTGATACTTATCAAGGGTAGCCCAACTAGGATAATGGAACCTTTACTCCATTCCACTTACTTGGATGAATTAAGGAAACCTGTAGAATTGGCAGATACTTTTACCTCCATGCATATCCCTGAACAAAAGGAGTGGATTGGAGATCTAGCCAAGAGGTTAGAAATTAATAATGAATGTTCTATATCCGTTTGCTTGCTAGACTCTGGAATCAATGACGCTCATCCCCTCCTAGCTAACTTAAAGTCAATAATTCACTCAGATACCGTAGAGCCATCTTGGAACACAGATGATAGCTGGCCTAATTCTGGCCATGGTAATCCTATGGCAGGAATCATCTTTTTTGGAGACTTGACTGAAACGTTTTTAAACAAAGATTCAGTAAGAATTTTCCACAGACTAGAAAGCATTAAAATCCTGCATCATACTCATCCAACTGATCCAAATTTTTACGGCGTTATCACCGAAGAAGCAATTGCTAGAGCAGAACTCATCAATAGCATCTCAGAAAGAGTGTTTTGCCTTGCTATTACGGCAGATGGCGTAGTTCATGAAGGCAAACCATCGTCTTGGTCTGCAGCTATTGATAAATCAGCATTTGGTGAGGATGAATGGAAAAGATTAATTCTTATTTCAGCCGGAAATATCCCTAATGAACATTGGCCAAATTATCCAACTTCAAATTTTGAATACAGCATCCATGATCCTGGCCAGGCCTTCAATGCGTTAACTATTGGAGCCTACACCCTAAAAGATAGGATCGATTCAACAAAGTATCCAGGTGCAAGTCTTTTGGCACAACGAGGTCAACTTTCTCCTTCGAGTAGTACCAGTTGTTCATGGGATAGTGATTGGCCAAACAAACCTGAGATCGTTTTCGAAGGAGGAAATTGTGGAATGTGGAATGGTGGGCTATGTGACCCAGATACCTTACTTCCTTTAAGCATCTCCAAAGGTGGATTGGCCAAACCTCCATTTTGTACCTTTGGAGATACTTCGGCTGCCACAGCTTTTGCCACAAAGTTTGCAGCGTCTATTCTGGAAATCTATCCACAGCTTTGGCAGGAAACTATTAGGGCTCTATTGGTTCATTCTGCGCAGTGGACCGATCAAATGTTAGAAGGTAGAAGAATTGAAGATCTATCTAAAGAGGAAAAGATAAAGCTGTTAACTTCCGTAGGATATGGCGTTCCTTTTCTTCCATCCGCTATATACACGCTTCAGAATTCTGTTTCCCTTGTAATCCAAGAAACTATAACGCCTTACAAATTTGAAGAAAGCAGGGTTAAAGCGAATGAATGTCACATATTTACTCTTCCGTGGCCACAAGAGCAACTTTTGGAATTAGGAGAAGTACAAATAAAGTTAAATATCACCTTGTCCTATTTCGTTGAGCCAAACCCTGGGAACAAACGCTATGCTAATGCCAATAATTATGCTTCCCACGGGCTTCGTTTTAAACTTAAGGACAGAAACGAATCCTCTTCAGCTTTTATGGCAAGAATAAATAAAGAAGCCAGAAAGGCACTTGAAGGAGATTATGAAAAAGAGGGCCAAGAAAATTGGGTAATCGGCCAACAAATCAGAGACAAAGGATCAATCCATCGGGATTTCTGGATTGGCAATGCAGCGGATTTGGCAACTAAAAACGAATTAGCCGTTATCCCTACTGGTGGTTGGTGGAAAACCAGACCCATCCATAAAAGATATGAACAATCGTCCCGGTATAGCTTAATTGTCAGTATTGAGACAGAATCAGAAGATATTCTGACCCCAATTTTGAATGAGCTGAAGTTAGATGTTGATTCGATAGTTCTTTAAAATAGCTATCTAAAAAATCAGCATCTGGAAGACCAAAAAATCATCCATAACAATGAAAGTCATCTATGTTTTAAATCCATTGAGGAGCATAAGAGGCTTCATTTTGATTCAGTGAAGATCAACTTTTAAATTAGAACAGTACGTTCAAATAAGCTTAAGCTGTTTTGCAATATCCATCATAAACTTTGACATTGGTCGATTATGAATCTCTGTATCAAGAGTATAATTGCCCAAAATTAAACGTTGGACGTTAAGGTCTTTCTTATTATATAGCTTACTGAACGATTTTTCTAAAGATCGTTTATACGTATCATTATAAATAATTGATTTCAATAAAATTTCTTCAGCGACATCCTTTTGAGTATTATATATCTGTTCAACAGCAAAAATTTTATTCATTTCTTTAGAATTGCCACCTTTAAACTCAATTTCAAGTTTTTCTTTTTCAAAATTAACCCTATAATTAGTGATTGAAATTTGAGAAATAGAAAACTGAAAGACAGACTTAGAGAACAGTAAAGGATTATTAGAGTAGAGAACAAATTTTAAAGGCTTATTACTCTTACTAAGATTGCAATTAGCGCATGTAGGATAAAGATTGAAAAAAGACACCGAAAAACATGGATAATAAGACTTTGGGTAATAGTGATCAACCTGATAAAGAGCTTTATTTTTCAAACCTTGTCTTTTAACACTTATAGTTAGCTGAGAATTACAATATACACAGGCTTTAATTCCAAGCCCTTGAAAATATTTTGAGTAAAATTTATTTCTTTGACTATTATATCCCATTATACACAACAATCGATCCCTAAAAACCCGATGAATATATGGTTTAGATTCCTTGCCAAGATCAACAGCTTTAATAATTGTTTCAAAGTGAGTTGCAAACTTTAATAGATCATCAGGTGTCCCAAGTATTATGTCTTTAAAATTTGCAGATAAATAATCTAAATAATCCTCTTGTAAAGGAGTAAGTAAGAGCGCAACCTTTTTCTTCTTTAAAGTTCGGGTTGGTTTGGCTCTAAAAGATTTAATCTTCTTTTCGGTAGAATGGATAAAATGATCTATTTCAGTTTTATGATTTTTATATGCAAAAAAAACTAAATCTTGATTAATTGCGATCATTGTTATAGTTTTTTAGTTTCTGAAGTTCTTGAATTTGTTGGTCTACTATTGAAGTGTCCTTGAATTTTTTAATATATAACTCAGTTAAATCAAGTTTCAATAATGGCTCACCTATTAATCCTATAAATTCTTTTGTTCTATATTCATCCCAATTTTCATCCTGAAGTTTGTCAGGTGCAATTAGAAAATCAATTAAAGAATTGATCTTGACTTTGGCGAATTGTCCCATAAACCCGTTTTTGAGAAAAAATTGATTGGACAACAAATCATGAATGTTTGCACCAAACGTTTTCTGATCAAACCCAACAGGAACTGGAGCTCCATTTTCTAAACAAAGAATATTTGAATTAGGTATATCTGATAAGATAAACGGCGAATGAGTAGAAAAAAGGAAATTTATATATGCAATTTTACCAAAATTAAATTTACCCAATTCCAAAAGAAGATCATTGATAAATCTACGCTGATAATCTGGATGAAAATATAATTCTATTTCATCGAGAACAATATTCACGTTACTAAATTTATTCTTTTTTGATTTACTGATCCTCTCAGAGAAATCTTCATGAACCGATTTCAAGTTATTTAAATGATAAATAATTGAATGGAAAGAGTGCAAATATTGTAGTTCCCCAGAACTTAAAGAGGAAAATTGAGATTCACCTAAAAAATGCAAAACAGGTCTAACAACTGCGCCAGGAATAACATCAACTTTCTGGATTTTTGCTATTTGAGATTCATTCAAAAATAAATCATTCACATAACTTGTATATTCCTCTAAAGACATATCAGATTTAAACCCAAATTTCTTTTGATTCTTATCGAAAATTATTTCAAATTTCAAATTTTCAAAAAACCCGGATTTTAAAGAAAAAATTGCTTGTCTTAATTTTAATGTAATATGACTCCGATCTGCTCCCAATTTTTTGCCTAATTGATTTGGCTTACCAACAACAGGAATAAGAGTTTTAACCCTTTCAGTTAAATTTGATTTTTCTCCTTCATCACGCTCAGCAAATAGTTTCCTATAATCTTTATAATTCCAACATATTTTATAAACCTTCCTAATTATATACTTAATAACTTCATACTCAATCATGTCATAGGACAATCTTTTTGGAGAGTTAACAATATCATAAAATCGCCCTTCTTTTTCCCTTTCATCTGACAGCCTCTTCTCAAAATTCGAGATTTGTCCTTCACTTAAATGAAATCCTCCTATTTCATATATTACTTTATCAATAAATTCATAAAGCTTAAACCCATGAAAACGCTGAAATTCTTCTATTATATTATAAACTTTAAAGGTTCTCAAATTTTCATAATCAGCAGGAAACAATAAAAAATCCAATTTATCAATCCTTTTACCATCTATTAGTAAAGGGTTAGTTTCTTCATAGGAGGTTATATTTGACAAAAGTCTAGATTGGGCCAAATGATGCTCTAAATTAATATCAATTAACCCATCGTATCTGAAAGGATTTAAAACTATAGGTGTTTCATAACCATCATTTTTATGAAACAAGTGTGTTAACCACTCATCTACAATTGAATTATTTCCATAAAGAGAATAGTTAATTCCTATAGTATAAAAAAAATCTTCAAAATCAAACCTTACACCCTTCCATTTAGTGTCGTCAAGTTGTTTGCAGGTTGTAGATTTACCATAATAAGAAACTAGAAAAACCTTATCATTCAGTTCAAAAATGATCTCAACCTTAAATCTATTTATGAGATTACTGATTTTTTCTGGAATGACACCATCTTGGTAAAATTCTTTTAATTTTAATATTCCTTTTTTAGAACTTAGAATAAAGCAATAAATATATAGGGTTTCTAAAAGAGTACTTTTTCCACTACCATTTTTACCCACAATGGCAGAAATATTAACATTTACATTACTCCTATTAATAAAATGAGCTGAAGGGATTCTGTATAAATCAAAATAACTTTTTCCAATTCTTTCTACAATAACTTCGCCTTTCTCTGTTCGCTCTATTCTATAATCATTATAAAATTTATAAACTTCTCCCAATTTAAGATTTTTACAATGTTCTTCGCTTAGTGGTATTATTGCTAAAATTTTCATTCAAGGTAGATTAATTTAAATTAATAAAAATCATAGTTATAACATATTTCTAAAACCATCCATCAACAATAATTATACCTTCTATAATTGTCCAAGATTCAATCCAAGATGTCTTATACCTACCAGTTTCAACAGGCTTTAAAGAACCTTTATGTAACACTAAGGCGAATTTCAAGCTATTCTTATTGTAATCTTCCGGACATCCTCTTATAAGTTTAAAAGGATATACATTAACGTTTTTACCATCTAATACATAATCAATAGGTGTAGTTTCGTAAGTCCCAAGAACTAGCCCATCATTTACATAATAATATACATTATTTAAGTGCGAAAAAGACTCTGGAAATTCCTCAAAATATTTTTCATAATCCTTTCTGTAATAAACAGGGTTTTTATATAATCCTGATTTTAATAATTCTCCAGTACCTTGAATATAAACTTTATACCTTGACATATTTGCTTGAAGCATACCATAATAATGAGGTGAATCTGGCAGAATACTCTCCTCTACAATTATATATACTCTGAAATATTCGTTAAAATTATTTACAGTAAAATTGAGTTTAATATTTGGTTTTTCTTGGATATTTGATTCATCACTTAATCTTGATGATTCGAAAGAAATTAGTTTTTGATTTTCGGAAATGGAATTATTTTTATGAATTAATAAATCATTCAAATAGCTCGTATAATCCAAATTTGGAATCTCTATTTCATTAACGAATGCAAAAATATCATTTTCGCTCCCATCCTTTCTCAATAAAATTACTGACTTATCAAAAAACGCATAGTTCATTAAAATTTTATCTTGTGTCCTATCAATTAGTATGGATTTCATTGAAGAAATTAATTCCCATTTACCTTCTTTGACATTACCATCTTGAACCATTAATAACGAACCACCTCTTCTAAAGATTAATTTTTCTTTCGCTATATTATCTGTAATCCAAACCCAAGGTTTATCAATAATATCCTCCATTATATCTAACTCTTTGGAGTAAGTTTTAACCCGAGGCAAAATATTCAATAAAAAGTTTTTCATGTTTGGTGAAATCAAATTTTCAAATAATACTCTATCTATTTGCAACCCTTGAATACCTCCCCCTCTCCTCAGCCACCATCCCCAACTTTTCCTCCACTATTTCTTCCGCATCTGCCACCGTCACTTGTCCATTCATCAGCATAGGCAATAGCCAATCTCGAAGGGAGGCTAGTTCTTGGTTTTCTTTTGCATTATTTATTATTATGTATATCCGCAATGACACCAGTGACCAAATAAGTTCTTATTGACAGTTGGTGACAATTACTTTAAAGAGCATTTAACTCATTATAAATTAG
>NZ_QLLK01000011.1 GCF_003259505.1 Algoriphagus yeomjeoni
AGATATTCGTAAAAAATACGTTGAAGAGTATCTTTTGAAAGACCACTTTCACGACATAGAATCTTAAAAGTCTGCCGCTCAAGAACCCATTTTTTAAACCATACAAAACGGTTCCGAAGTGTCTGTTCTTTAGAGTTACGGGTGAAGAAAAGACCACAGTTTTTACATTTAAATCGCTGTTTTCCTGCCTGCTTCCCCCAGCGAATAACCTCCAAATTCCCGCAAGCCCAACATCTGTTTTTTTTGAGTTTTCATAGTACAAAAAAAGTTTACTGAAACCAGTTTCAGTAAACCTCTTGTATTTACCTGATAATCATTGATGTTATAAGGTTTTTACCAACTATTTTTCAGTATTATGCCAAAAAAACAAAAAGCGGTTGCCAACAATTTGGGAACCGCTTTTTGGTTTATATTGAAAGGAGTTATTCTTCAATAACTACTTCACTAGCTCCTTTGGATAATCCAGAAGCAGCTTTGATCTTCACTTCAAGCTCTTCCATCAATTCAGGGTTATCCAAAAGCAGAGTTTTCACAGACTCCCTACCTTGACCAAGCTTCTCTCCATTATAAGAGAACCAAGAACCTGCCTTCTTAATGATATCCAGCTCTACACCTAGGTCAATGATTTCCCCCACTTTGGAGATTCCTTGCCCATACATAATATCAAATTCTACAACCTTGAACGGAGGAGCAACTTTATTCTTCACCACCTTCACCTTGGTTCTATTACCGAGGATGTTGTCTGCACTTTCTTTGATCTGACCGATTCTACGAATATCCAATCGTACGGAAGCATAGAATTTCAATGCATTACCACCAGTGGTAGTTTCAGGATTACCGAACATCACTCCTATCTTCTCACGAAGCTGGTTGATGAAAATACAAGAACAGCCAGTCTTGTTGATCGCTCCAGTCAGCTTACGCAAAGCCTGGGACATCAATCGTGCCTGCAATCCCATCTTGCTATCCCCCATATCGCCTTCAAGTTCACCTTTTGGAACTAATGCAGCTACTGAGTCAATCACGATAATATCAATCGCCCCAGAACGGATCAGATGCTCAGCGATTTCAAGCGCTTGCTCTCCATTATCAGGCTGAGAGATGAGAAGATTCTCTGTATCAATCCCCAACTTTTCAGCATAGGTCTTGTCAAAAGCATGCTCTGCATCGATAAAAGCAGCCAGTCCGCCTGCCTTTTGAGCCTCAGCTATACAATGCAGGGTTAGCGTAGTTTTACCAGAAGACTCAGGCCCATATATTTCTATCACACGGCCACGAGGGATCCCTCCAATGCCCAAGGCAATGTCCAAACCCAATGAACCCGTCGATATGGCCGGGATATCAACCACCTTATTATCGCTTAGCTTCATTACAGCTCCTTTACCGTAAGTCTTTTCCAACTTGTCGATGGTCAGTTGCAGTGCTTTTAATTTTTCAGCGTTATTACTCATGCTTTTATTTGGTTAGAATCTATAGTTATATGAAAGTAAATAAACAGTGGACTATAAGCAAGACGTCCTCTACTATTGTTTTGGAAAGCCAAATTCGTAATTTTAATCGCCTTTCGGCACGTTTTTTCGTAATACCTATAGATTACCCACCTTTTCGTCAGGTATTGTCATTAAAATTTATGAAAAGAATCCTCGGATCAATTACACTACTCATTTTCATTACCCTGTCTAATCTCTCAGCTCAGGGATTTGCAGGCAACTCTCCCTTTACATTTGGAGAGGAATTGTCCTTTGAGGTTTCTTATGGTTGGCTTAATCTAGCAGACGCAAAAATGCAGGTTTCCAAAAGACCACAAGACCAGAATGACAAACCACATTATAAAATAGATGTATATGGTAAGACTAAAGGTGCTGCCACTATTTTCGGAAAAGTGAATGATAATTGGGGAACGTACTTAGATGTAGAGACCAATTTACCTTCTGTGTCCTACCGACATATTGAAGAAGGGAAATACAGAAAGCATGAGTTCGTTCACTTTGATCAGAAAAATAAGAAAGCTACGATGAAGCTTTTTGACAAAGAAAACAGAAACCTAAAAGAAACTAAAGATTTTGATTTGCCGGGACAAGTTCAGGATTTAGTCAGTGGTTTTTATTATTTGAGAACACAAGATTTGAAGAATTTGAAGGAAGGAGAAGCAATCTTAATTCGTGGATTCTTTGATAAGGAAATATATAACATAAAGTTAATCTACGAAGGCACCGAGACCATTGACACCAACCTTGGCACGAAAGAAACTTACATTTTCTCACCTCAACTCCCAAAGAACAAACTATTCAGAGGTGATTATCCAGTGAAGGTCTGGGTTACAAAGGATCAGAACAAAATTCCAGTAAAAATCAAAGCGAATCTATTTATTGGGTCATTGAATTTAGACATCATATCTGCGAAGGGACTGAAAAATAACTAATTCAAAAGATCATAACATTAAGATAACATAGTACTGCTAATACCAAATTTTCTTGTCATTTTCATTGTGTAGCGCGTACATGAACAATCTATTGTTTGGCTTCAATCCTTAAATATTCCTTAATTTTAAACCAAACATTAAGAAATCACTGATGAGCGACAAGCAAAAAATCAAAGTTCTGGTAGTTGACGACGAACCTGATATTGTTGAAATCCTGAAATATAATCTTCAAAAGGAAGGCTACGAAGTAGCAACCGCCGAAGATGGAATTAAAGCAGTAAAAATTGCTGCGAAATTTTTACCTGATGTGATTCTTCTGGACATTATGATGCCAAATCAGGATGGAGTGGAAACCTGCCTGCAGGTAAGACAAATTCCCGAGCTCAAAAACACGTTTATTATTTTCCTGACTGCCCGTATGGAAGAGTACTCTGAAGTGGCAGCTTTTGATGTGGGAGCAGATGATTACATCACCAAGCCGATCAAGCCAAGAGCGCTGATGAGCCGTATTTCAGCTTTGTTCAGACGAGAATCTAAAAAAGAGCAGGAGCAGGTTCAGATCAAAATCAGAGATTTGATTATCGATCGAGGTAGCTACACCATTGATAAATCCGGGAAGACAATTACACTGCCTAAGAAAGAATTTGAGTTGTTGTATTTCCTAGCCAAAAACCCTAATATCGTTTTCAGTAGAGATGAACTTCTTCAGAATATCTGGGGTGCTGATGTGTTTGTATTGGCTAGAACAGTGGATGTACATATACGTAAAGTGCGTGAGAAAATCGGAGAAGACTACATCACTACTGTCAAAGGTGTAGGCTACAAATTCGAATTAGGGCAATAAATGTTTACCACTTCCAGAGGAATTTCTTTGATCCTGGCTTTAGCCATCTCGGCTCTGGTGGTGGCTTTTTTATCGTTAATGGATGGAGCAAATCTACTTTTGCTCCTAGTCGCTTGGGGGGTTTCATTTTCTTCCTCCTATCTATTGATTTCTTTCATGTTGGAGTTTTTGATTTTCAAGGAGATCGGTGACATCTATTCTCTTTTGGAAAAAATCCAGCGAAAAGACCTCTCAGAGATCAGCGAAAAAGGAAGAAAGGGGTCAATCTCGCCGCTACGCAAAATCAATAAAGTCATCAACTCCTATGCGATAGCCCGGCAAAAGGAAATTGATACGCTTCAGAAAAATGCAGAGTTCAGACGGGAGTTCATCGCGGATATTTCCCACGAGTTAAAGACTCCAATTTTTGCCACCCAAGGGTACATTCATACCTTACTTGACGGCGCTATCGATGACAAGCAAGTCCGCATGCGCTTTCTGAAGCGTGCCGCAAAAAGCCTGGACTCTTTGGATGTGTTGGTTCAGGATCTTCTGACATTGAATCAAATGGAAAGTGGGGTGATTAAATTCAATTTCTCTGAATTTGATCTCAAGGAACTCATCGAAGAAGTGATGGAAGAACTGGAGCATAAAGCTTCCAAGCGGGAAATCCACATCACGTTCGACTTCGAAGAGGGAAAAACCTACTGGACCAAAGGTGACCGTCAAAAAATATACAGGGTATGCCAGAACCTAATCTTCAATGCCATGAAATACAACCACAATGGCGGTGAAGTGCAGGTACTATTGAAAACACATAAAAACACCATCCAGGTAGATATCACCGATGATGGGCCTGGAATTCCTCCGGAAGACCTAAAGCGGATTTTTGAGCGATTCTATCGGGTGGAGAAAAGCAGGAACAAAAAAGAAGGTGGTACAGGCTTAGGTCTGGCTATTGTCAAGCATATCCTCGAAGGCCACAAAAGCAAGATTTCTGTAAGCTCTACGGTGGGCAAAGGGTCTATTTTTAGTTTTTCTCTTCCTATAATAAAAATCGACTCTCCTGAAGAGAAATTAAAAGTGATAACTCTCTAAGAATAAAACTCAGAGAAGTTTTTTACCCATCCTTTTTTCCCTACTTTTGCAGCCTCAATTGAAAGAGGCAGGAGAATCCATGAAGAAAGTAGATTTTGAAAATCTTATTCTGTTTGAAAACGAGGATTACCTGGTAATCAATAAACCGCCGTATCTGTCAAGCTTAGACGACAGACACGAAGCGCAGAACATCCTAGACCTTGCCAAGGCACACACCCCCGATGCCCAGCTGTGCCATAGATTGGACAAGGAAACTTCAGGATGTCTAGTGATTGCCAAGAATCCAGCGGCCTACAGGCATTTGGCTATGCAGTTTGAAAGCAGAAAAGTAACTAAAGTCTATCATGCAGTGGTGGAAGGGATCAAGGAATTCAGCGATGAGCTGGTGGACCGAAATCTCTTAGCCAACAACAAAGGAATCGCCAAAGTAAGTAAAGACGGCAAGCCGGCGCAGACAGTTTTCAATACCTTGAAGACTTACTACGTACACACCTTAGTCGAGTGCAAACCCATCACTGGGAGACTGCATCAGATCAGGGTTCATTTGGCTTACCTGAAGTCGCCCATTTGTGGTGACACCTTATATGGAGGCAACCCTTTATACCTTTCTTCTATCAAGCGTCGCTTCAATTTAAAAAAAGAGACAGAAGAATTACCGATTATGCAGCGGGTTTCGCTTCATGCTTATTCGATTGGATTTGAGGGTTTGGACGGCACGAAATTATTCGTAAATGCGCCTTATCCGAAGGATTTCAAGGTTTTGGTTACTCAATTGGAGAAAACCAGCTAAGAAATTCCGATAGAAAAAGAGTAAGAGATGACCGCATTTGATTGGTAGTAAAACGCTAAGCCTGTGAAAATTAGGACTTAGTATTGGAAATATTTTGCATCGAAAATAAAATACTCCTATCTTTGTGTCCCTTTTTGAGGGTGAAATAAATTTAACAAGCTAAATATTAAACAGTTACACAGTGGATACTTTGAGCTATAAGACCGTATCAGCCAATGCCGCGACTGCAGATAAGCAATGGGTGGTAGTGGATGCCCAAGCAGCAGTTTTGGGTAGATTGGCTAGTGAGGTAGCAAAAATCTTAAGAGGTAAGACGAAGCCAAGCTTCACACCTCACGCTGATTGTGGTGACAACGTCATCGTAATCAATTCTGACAAAATCAGACTAACTGGTGACAAGTGGGACTCCAAAGTTTATGTGAGACACACAGGTTATCCAGGTGGACAGCGTATCTCTACGCCAAGATTATTGAAAGACAAGTCTTCAACTATCTTGATCGAGAAAGCTGTAAGAGGCATGTTGCCTAAAAACAGATTGGGAAGAAAATTATACGGCAACTTGTACGTGTATGAAGGATCTGAGCATCCGCACGAAGCACAGCAGCCTAAAGCAATCACTCTTTAATCGACTACAATGGATATTATCAACAAAATCGGTAGAAGAAAAACCTCTGTAGCCAGAATTTACATGGCGCCAGGTAAAGGTGAAATCACCGTGAACAACAGAGCTCTTGACGTTCACTTCCCATTTGAACTTCACCAGATCGTAGTGAAGCAGCCGCTTACGCTAGTAGGCGTAGAAGGTAACTACGACATCAAAATCAATGTAGATGGTGGCGGAAGTACAGGCCAGGCAGAGGCAGCTCGTATGGCTATCTCCCGTGCATTGTGCGAATTCGACGCTGAGCACAGACCTGCATTGAAAAAAGAAGGCTTCCTTACTCGTGATCCAAGAATGGTAGAACGTAAGAAGCCAGGACGTAGAAAAGCAAGAAGAAAATTCCAGTTCTCAAAACGTTAATCTGGATTTACTTCAGAATATACAAATTATATTATGGCCAAATTAGAATATAAAGACTTACTAGATGCTGGTGTTCACTTCGGACACTTGACGAGAAAGTGGGATCCGAGAATGGCTCCATACATTTTCATGGAGAAAAATGGTATCCACATCATCGATCTAAACAAAACGCTTGCTAGCCTCGACGAAGCATCTAATGCTATCAAGCAAATCGTACGCTCCGGCAAAAAAGTGATGTTCGTTGCTACTAAGAAGCAAGCGAAAGATCTTGTAGCTACTGAAGCGAAAAGACTAAACATGCCTTACGTAACCGAAAGATGGTTAGGTGGTATGTTGACTAACTTCGCTACGATCCGCAAATCATTGAAGAAAATGTCCGGTTTGGACAAATTGATGAAAGAGGAAGCTTACAAGAACCTTGCGAAGAAGGAACGTTTGATGGTTTCCCGTCAGAAAGACAAAATGGAAGATGTTCTTGGCGGTATCGCTGACTTGAGCAGACTCCCTGCAGCTCTTTTCGTAGTGGACATCAAAAGAGAACACATCGCAATTGCTGAAGCAAAAAAGCTTGGTATCCCTGTTTTCGCATTAGTTGATACGAACTCTAACCCGAACGAGGTTGACTTCGCTATCCCTGCTAATGACGATGCTTTCAAGTCCGTTTCTTTACTAGTTAAAGCGTTCGGCGCAGCAATCGAAGAAGGTCTTTCAGAGCGCAAGAAAGACAAAGAAGAAGCTAAACTTTCTGAAGAGGAAGAAGCTAAGAAAGCTGTGGACGCTGAAACAAAAGAATAATCCACACCTTGATTTGAAATAAATTGAAAATTGAACATCAGGTTTCGGCCTATGTTCAATTTTTTTGTTTTACCTGCATTGACCTTTGAGTCTTCTCAAAGCTGAAAAATGCTCCCACTTATAAAGTATAAAACCTCAAAGGCCTTCAACTGCCTACTGATGTTTTTTCAAAAAAATATAATCCGTTTAATTTTAAACTGACAATACAATGGCAATTACTGCACAAGAAGTAAACAAACTGAGACAAATGACCGGTGCCGGTATGATGGATTGCAAAAAAGCGCTAACCGAATCAGAAGGCGATTTCGAAAAAGCTGTAGACATCCTCAGAAAGAAAGGTCAAAAAGTATCTGCTTCCAGAGCTGATCGTGAGACTAAAGAAGGTGTAGCTGTAACTAAAGTGACTGAAAATGGCGCTAAAGGAACATTGCTTACTTTGACTTGCGAAACTGACTTCGTTGCTAAAAATGAAGAATTCGGTGCATTTGCAAACACACTACTTGACCTTGCAGTAGAAAACGGCGCAACTTCTGTAGAAGAAATCCTTGCCCTTCCTTTCGAAAACATCACTGTAGCTGAGAAAATCACTGAGATGACTGGTAAGATCGGTGAGAAACTTGAGATCTCTCATTACGAAGTGATTTCTGCCGAAACAGTAGTTCCTTACATCCACTCTAATGGTAAATTAGGTGTATTAGTAGGATTGACTAACACTTCTGGAGCTGACGTAGAAGAAGCTGGTAAAGACGTAGCAATGCAAATTGCAGCGATGAATCCAGTAGCTCTTGACAAAGACGGAGTAGATTCTTCTGTAGTAGAAAGAGAAATCGAAGTAGGTAAAGAGCAAGCAAGAGCTGAAGGCAAGCCTGAAGAAATGCTTGAGAAAATCGCTTTGGGTAAACTGAACAAGTTCTACAAAGAGAATACTCTTCTTAGCCAGTCTTTTGTAAAAGATAACAACAAGACTATCGCGCAGTACCTTGACAGCGTAAGCAAAGGAATGACTGTATCTGCATTCAAAAGAGTTTCTATCGGTTAATCCGAAAAGATTCTAAACCATAAGAAAACCTCTTCAATTGATTTTGAAGAGGTTTTTTTATAAGTGTTTTCGGCTAACTGCAGGCATGTAATTTGAATTATATGATTATCCGCAATGATGCCAGTCACCATAGATTCTTTGCTCAACGGGCCGGAAGACCGATGACCGAAGACCGAAGCGGCCTCAATGCAAAAGTTTAAAATTGCCTACATTGCTAATGCCACCTTACTGGCAGAAAAGCGGATATACATATTGAATTAATATTAGAACTTCAAATTATCTATTTCCCCTTCTTTAAAGGGAGTTAAAGTGATTCTAGTCAAAAAACTAGGCTTTTCCTTAAGAAGGTGAATTATCAATAAAACACCTTACAAAGGACGATTTCATCTTGAAGACACTTGAGGTAAGAACTTCAAATCAATAGCAATTCAGTAAATTTTTTAAGAATTTGCCTCTTTAAATCCCAACCCCAACTTTATGAAGACCATTCTATCAATTTGTATTCTCTTACTCACTTCAGTTTCTTTTGCCTTCGGCCAAAATTGGGATTGGGGTGGGCCAATTGATCCACTTCAAGAAAAGTTTGAGGTAAAGCATTACCGCTTGGAACTAGAGCTTTTCCCGGAGAGCAAATCCATCAAAGGTAAAAGTACCGTTACATTTTCTACCAACACACAATTAGACACTCTTCGACTAGACCTTATCGATGAGTATAAAGTAACAAGCGTGCAGGCAAATGGAGTCGAAATGGAGTTTTCACACAAGAGCGATCTTCTTGATATTCTAATCACTGATTGTTCTTGTGATGCGGTGGAGATTTTCTATGAAGGAATAACCCCAATCGCAATTAATCCACCTTGGGAAGGCGGTTTTACCTGGAAAAAAGACAATCTTGGAAATGACTGGATGGGCCTTTCATCCCAAGGTGAAGGTGCCAAGATATTTATGCCTGCCCTAGATCACCCTTCCTCAGAACCCTCAGAAGGCGTAGATCTAGTGATCACCGTTCCGAAACCTTATTTCGTAGCCGCTAACGGAGTCTTAGATCAGGTCAAGCAGAACGGAAAAAAACAAACTTATTACTGGTCCACAGATTACCCTATTAATAACTATGGGATCAACTTCACCATGGGAATTTTTCATGAGGAAAAGCAAACCTTCACCTCTGTTTCTGGTGATCAAATCCCCATGCATGTCTGGGTTTTGCAGGAAAACAAAGACAAAGCACAGGATATTCTGGAAGTGCTAAAGGTGTCCACCGAAACTCACGAGAAGTATTTTGGTGCATACCCTTGGCCAAATGATAAGGTTGCCATCGTTGAAACTCCCTATCTCGGCATGGAGCATCAGACCATAAATGCCTATGGAAACTTCTATCGTTTTGTGAGAATGGGAAGCGTTAATTACGACAATTTATTGCACCATGAGCTGGGTCATGAATGGTTCGGAAATAAGGTCTCAGTGGGAGATTGGGCGGATTTCTGGATTCATGAGGGGATCACAGCATATGGAGACTGGCTGTTCTATCTAGAGCATGGCGGAGAAGAGGCTTACTTCGAAAAAGTGAATGGCACATTAAAATCGATCAGCCATTCCAAACCAGTGGCCAGTCCTGTTAACAGCACTGAAGAGGAAGCTTATCATTCAGAGATTTATACCAAAGGCGCGTATATCATGCATTCGCTACGCGGGATTTTAGGTGATGAGGTTTTCTTCCCGATGTTGAAAGCCTTCGCAAATGACCCTCGATTTACTTATGAAAACCAAGTCAATACTCGTGATTTCATAGATTTTGTCAATTCCTTTACTGGAGAGGATTTGGAAGGCTTTTTTCAGCTATACCTTTATTCCACAAATATCCCAGAAGTGAAAATCTCAAAAAAGGGAAACAAAGGTTTTGAGGTTTCTCTTCAAGGAATAGATTTCCAGCTACCCGTAGAAGTAAAAACCGATGAGGGAATAGAGACTATGAGACTAGGCAGGAAACCTGTTTTGATTAATAGCACCACTCAACCTATTGTCGATCCTAGGGGATGGTTAATGCTGAAAAAATAATCCTTTAGCAGGAGACTTAAAAGACTCTTGTTCATAAAAAAACCTCTTCAGTTGATTCTGAAGAGGTTTTTGTTGTTTTTAAAATTAATGAGGCCCAAGCCCGCCTGGCGTCGGACAGGTCTGAAGACTTGAACCAAGAGTTACGGCTGATTCAAAAATGCTTCCAGCCCTGAGCTTTGATCTGAACAGCCGTTCCACTTTTTGTAACTAAGAACTTGCCTTCCTCCGACTTGGTGATATGACCGATAAAGTGGATATCGGGATGCTTCTCCAGCTTCGCAAAATCCTTTTGATCAATCGTAAATAGCAATTCGTAATCCTCTCCCCCATTCATCACACAAGTGATCGGATCAAGATTCAATTCAACTGCTGTATCAAAAGTCTGCTTATCAATTGGAAGTTTATCTTCATAGATCGTAGCTCCTACTCCTGAAGCTTTGCAGATATGAAAAATCTCCGAAGCCAAGCCATCCGAAATATCCATCATACTCGTAGGCACAACTTCCATCTCCCGTAGTTCATGGATAATATCCACACGAGCATCCGGCTTAAGCTGACGGCCTGTCACAATAGTATATTTACCTAAATCAGGCTTCATTTCTGGATTAGCAAGAAAGACTTCCTTCTCACGCTCCAAGATTTGCAAACCAACCAAAGCCGCACCCAAATCACCCGTCACGCAAAGTATGTCATTTTCTTTGGCTCCGGATCGATAAGAGACTTGCTCAGGCTTTGATTCGCCGATGGCAGTAACTGAAATCACCAATCCACTTCTAGATGCTGTAGTGTCTCCTCCAATCAAGTCCACACCATAATGCTCACATGCGGCATGAATACCTTCGTAAAGCGCATCAATTGCCTCCACAGAGAATCTATTGGATAGAGCGATGCTTACCGTAATCTGCTTAGGCACAGCATTCATCGCAGCCACATCGGATACATTTACTGCCACAGCTTTGAAACCTAGGTGAGGCAGCGGTGCATAGGAAAGATCAAAATGAACGCCCTCAACCAATAAATCCGTGGTTACGACTTTCACTAGTTCTCCAGCTTCGATGACTGCAGCATCGTCTCCAATGCCTTTTACCGTGCTGGAATTCTTAATAATTACTTTTTCATTTAAGTGGTCGATCAAGCCGAACTCACCCAAATCGCTTATTTCTGTTCTCTTTTCTGACATATTTTTATAACCTCCCGCTCCCGATAGCTATCGGGAGGCGCAGAGGCGCTATTTTTTAATTTTAACCTGCTCGGTACAATTGAGTATTTTTGAATTTCGAATTACGATTGACGAGATGCATAGTAGAGTTGAGGTTCATTTACAAACCTTACCACTTTCCAACTTTACCACTCGAACTTCTCACGATAAGAGTTTTTCAATTTTCAAATCTTACAATTTTTCAATCAAACACCCTTCTCCTGACACAACTCAATCAAAACCCCATTCGTGCTCCGCGGATGCAAAAATACCACTAATTTATTGTCTGCCCCAAGTTTAGGAGTATCATTCAGGATTTCGAAGCCTTCGCTTTTCAATCGCTCAACTTCTGCCAAAATATCCTCCACATCAAACGCGATATGATGAACCCCCTCAGATTTTTTCTCTAAGTATTTAGCAATGGGACTGCTTTCATCCGTTGCCTGAAGTAATTCTACTTTGGTTTCTCCCACTTGGAAAAAGGAAGTCGCTACTTTTTCACCATCCACTTCCTCGGTTTTGAAGTGTTCTTTTCCAAGCAGCTTCGCAAAAAGTGAATTAGACTTCTCCAGATCTTTGACCGCTATCCCGATGTGCTCGATTTTCCTCATAGTTAAAATTGCTATATTTGCAGTGAATCTTTTTGGGAGCGTTACTGTTTTCCCAATACTTCAACTTAAGACAAAGTAATCAATAAAGATATGATAATCGTTTCTGACAAAGCCAAAGAGCGTATCCTAGAGCTCAAAAAAGAGGAAGGACGCGCAGAAAATGAAAATATTCGAGTTTCTGTAAAAGGTGGTGGCTGCTCAGGTCTGATGTACGACTTGGGATTTGACGGCGATCAAGTGGAAACTGACCACGTATTCGAAGATAAGGGAGTGAAAATCCTCGTTGACAGAAAAAGCTTGCTTTATCTGGCAGGTACTACTTTAGAATTTACTGACGGACTAAATGGAAAAGGTTTCCAATTCGTCAATCCAAACGCAAGCAGAACCTGCGGATGCGGAGAAAGCTTCTCCGTATAAGCGTTAAATCAAGATAATCATTAGAAGGCAACCTGATCAGGTTGCCTTTTTTAGTGCATTTTTCGCCTCATTCCTTACCTTTGCCCACTAGAAAATTAACCCAGATTATGGAAGAGCAAATCAAAAAAATCCAACTCAATGACTTGCACGTTGCCCTTGGTGGTAAAATGGTGCCTTTTGCAGGCTATAATATGCCTGTGCGTTACAGTTCTGATAATGAAGAGCACCTTTGCGTGAGAAATGGCGTCGGAGTTTTTGATGTATCCCATATGGGAGAATTCATGGTGGAAGGCCCTGAGGCGCTCAACCTGATCCAAAAAGTGACTTCCAACGACGCTTCCAAAATCGTCGATGGCCAAGCGCAGTATTCTTGCTTCCCAAACGAAACTGGTGGAATAGTAGATGACCTGATCGTTTACAAGTTCGAAGACGAAAAGTACATGCTAGTCGTAAATGCTTCAAACATTGATAAAGATTGGGCTTGGGTAAATCAGCACAATACCATGGGGGCCAAGCTGACTAATATCTCTGATGAGATTTCCCTTTTTGCAATCCAAGGTCCAAAAGCAATCGAAGCTGTTCAGGATTTGACTCCTGTGAACCTTTCTGAAGTTAAATTCTATCATTTCACCATTGGTGAATTTGCGGGAGTTCAGGATGTGATCATCTCTGGAACTGGCTACACAGGTGCCGGAGGATTTGAGATCTATGTGAAAAATGAAGATGCTGAGAACGTTTGGAATGCGGTTTTTGAAGCTGGAAAAGACTTTGATATCAAGCCAATCGGTCTTGGTGCAAGAGATACTCTCAGAATGGAAATGGGTTATTGCCTGTATGGAAATGACATCACAGATAGCACTTCACCACTTGAAGCTGGTTTGGGATGGATCACCAAATTCACCAAGGATTTCACGAACTCTGAAGCACTTAAAGTTCAAAAAGAAGCTGGAGTTTCTAAGAAATTGGTTGGCTTTATCATGCAGGAAAGAGGAATTCCTAGAGGACACTATCCTATTGTAGATGCAGCTGGTGAGGTGATCGGCGAAGTGACTTCAGGAACTCAGTCTCCAAGTATGGGTGTAGGAATTGGTTTGGGTTATGTGAAAACAGAATTCAGCAAACCAGGCACCGAAATTTTCATTCAAGTAAGAAACAAGAACCTTAAAGCTCAAGTGGAGAAACTTCCACTATTGAAAAAATAAATGCAACAAGTAGAAATCTGTTTCAGTCCAGAATTAATTCATTTGCATGAATTGCAGGGAAAAATCGTGGTGGTGGTCGATATATTTCGAGCCACCTCCACCATGGTTGCAGCACTTGCAAATGGCATATCGGAAATAAAAACATGCGCTGATCTGGAAGAATGCAGAGCCATGGCAACTTCAGGGTATTTGATTGCCGGCGAGAGAAATGGGGTCAAAGCAGATGGCTTTCAATTGGGGAATTCTCCTCTAGCTTATCTAACTGGCGAATACCAGAGCCAAAAACTCGCAATGACCACTACAAATGGGACCTTGGCAATTTCCAAATCTACCGGAGCCGATGAGATTCTGATTGGCGCTTTTCCAAACCTTCAGGCAACCGTCAGCTACCTTCAATCCCTAGAAAAAGATGTCCTAATTCATTGCGCTGGTTGGAAAGGTAAATTCAATTTAGAAGACTCCTTGTATGCCGGTGCCTTGGTGAAAGCGCTTGAAAGAACACATGAAGCTGAAGATGATGCAGCCCTTGCGATGAAATCACTTTATGAAAAAGAAGGACACGATTTAAAAGGCTTTCTTTCTCAAGCTTCCCACGCAAAGCGACTTCAAAATCACAATATTGATTCGGACATTGATTTTTGCCTGACTTTAGATCTTTTCAGCCTTATTGGAAAAGTAGATAATGGAACACTAAAAAGGGTTGAAATCCAATAACTAAGGCGATTCCCTTAACTTGAACAGTATTTCGATATAAAATTCTGGTTAGAATCTGCCATGACGAACATTTTCCTAAACCCAAAACACCTTATTTTTATTTTTGGATTTATAAGTTGCAGCTTAACTTCAACTGCTCAGTTCACCAAACCAAATATCCTCTTCATAGCTGTAGATGACTTTAGAGCTGAGTTGGGTCATTTTGAAAAAAGTACAATCATCACTCCCAATTTAGACAAACTAGCATCGCAAGGGGTAAGTTTCTCCAATCATTTTGTGCAAGTACCAACCTGTGGTGCATCTCGAGCTGCTTTTCTCACAGGAAAAAGGCCTGGGCGAATTGCGGAATTGGGCAACAACATCATGCAGGACGAATTTTCTGTAAAACAGGAAACTGAACTTCCAGAGACATTTATCCATCATCTCAGAAGAAATGGTTATTACACTGTAGGAATGGGAAAAATCTCTCATTCGGTAGATGGCTATGTGTATGGCTATGAGGAGGAGGTTTCTGACAAAAAAGAACTTCCCTATAGTTGGGATGAATTCCTTTTCGATCCTGGAAAGTGGGGGACTGGTTGGAATGCTTTTTTTGCCTATGCAAACGGTGAAAACCGGCAAAGTATGAATCGGCAAGTTAAACCCTACGAGGCTGCAGCTGTCGACGACTTAGGCTATCCTGATGGACTGACCACTCAATTAGCTATCAAAAAACTTAGGGAATTGAAAAACAGCTCTCAACCATTTTTCTTAGGTGTGGGACTATTCAAACCTCATCTTCCTTTCACTGCTCCGCAAAAATACTGGGATCTATACGACAAGGACCAAATCTCTTTGGCCAAAAACCCTAAAAAACCGCAAAATGTAGCAAAGGCTAGCTTACAAGAAAGTGGCGAGTTTAATGGCTATGAATTGGGTGAGGAAAAAGCTGGATTGGACAATGTACTTTCTGATGAGTATGCGCGAAAAATCAAGCATGCATATTATGCAGCAGCTAGTTATTCTGATGCTCAGATCGGGTTGATTCTGGATGAATTGAAAGCTCTCGAGCTGGATCAAAACACCATCGTAATTGTTTGGGGAGATCATGGTTGGCATTTGGGAGAGCAACAGGTTTGGGGTAAACATACACTTTTTGAAAATGCTTTAAATTCGGCGCTGATCTTTAAAATCCCGGCTTCAAACATTTCCAAAATCGATGATTCGATAGTGGAGTCTGTGGATATTTATCCAACGCTGATGGAATTGACCGGAATAGAGAAGCCTGCAGGCTTGGATGGAAAAAGCTTTGCGAAGCTCCTTAAATCTGAAGAATCTCAAACTGGAAATGTAGCCTACTCCTATTATAAAAATGGAATTTCTTTGAGAACAGATCGGTACAGATTAACGCAATATTTTAGAGGTGCTGAGCCGACAATTGAGCTTTACGATCATCAAAAAGATCCGTTAGAATCTATCAATATCGCGGCGGAAAATCCAGAAATCGTGGCGAATTTGATGCCTTTATGGCAAGAAGGAAATACTGGGCTTTACAACAAAAAATAATACGATTCCTATTTCAATTTTTCGTTATTCTTGTGCCGATCGATGTCACGAACATTCTTTTTCTCAAAATTCTTTTTCATAGCCTCGGTGAGATCCACGCCCGTTTGATTTGCCAAGCAAATTAATACCCAAAGCACATCAGCCATTTCATCGCCTAAATCTTTCCCTTTGTCTGATTCTTTGAACGATTGCTCTCCAAACGTTCGGGACATGATTCTGGCCAACTCTCCCACTTCTTCCATTAATATGGTCATGTTTGTCAACTCGTTGAAGTATCGGACACCAACTGTTTTGATCCACTGATCAACTTGAGCTTGAGCTTCTTTTAATGTGATTTCGTCTTTCATAGTGCGGGTATGATTTAGTCAAAATTAACAATCTATCCTTGTACTATCTGTTGATTTCGTGTCTAAAAGGATCAGTTATTGTTAACTGTTTTCTTTTAATAGAAAGGTGCAAAAAAATAAAAGCCCTTTCAGTGACGCTAAAACAGAGTGCATGAATCAATATTTTGAGGTTATTCGAACATCCATCCTCTATTTTCCATTAGCAGCTGTTTTGAGCTTTGTACCCTACGCCTACTTTCAATATAAGAAAATAGGATATGTCCAGTTCAACAGGAGTTTGGTGTTCTATGTTTTTGCGTTTTACTCCATGACAGCATTCTTTTTGACGTTGCTTCCCTTACCGGAAATAACTGCTGATTTCTGCGAAGTAAGAGCTGGAAGATTTATCCCAAGTTATTTTCCCTTCCGTTTTATCAAAGACACCTTTCGAGAAGTTCAGGGAAATATCTCCCTATTCGGTATAGTGAAAAGTACCACCTTCAAGGTAACTGCATTCAATGTTTTACTATTGATGCCTTTGGGCTTTTTTCTCAGGTATTTGTTCCAAATTAAGAATGCCTGGCTGGTGACTTTGATCGGATTTCTGACCTCACTTTTCTTTGAGGTCACGCAGCTCACAGCGATTTATGGCTTGTATCCATGCAGATTCCGCCATTTTGAGGTGGATGACTTGATCACCAATACATTTGGATGTTTTATAGGTTTTGTAATTGCCCGATACTCAGATGTCCTTCCTAATGTTTCCAGCAAACCTCTTTTGAATCGAAGCAATGTAACTTTGACCCAGCGATTTTTAGCAATCTTTGTAGACTCTCTACTGGTAATTTTATTTACTTCCTATGTCATAGAAGGTCTAACTGAGAACGTATGGGTACTTTCTCTAATGAAAGTAGGGTTGATATTCTTTTACTTTATTTTCGTAAGCAAAATCACTAACGGTCAGACTTTTGGAAAAAAGTTACTCGGAATCCGAATCATCAGAATGGATGGTTTGGCCCTTACCTACAAAGATCTAATTGCACGCTACGGCATATTTTTGATTTTGCCTTTTCTCGTTGGTGAGGTTTCTAAATTTCTGATCGATACTCGATTTGACAACAGACTTTATCTTTTCCTCTACCTGCTTTTCTTGGCGATTTGGTTTGTAGGTACGGTCTTAGTGACTTTCATCAGAAAAGATCACCGAGGCTGGCTGGATAGATTTGCACATACCACCCAGATCCTTGCAAGTCGATCAGATCGAAACTGAGAGATCTTTAAAAAAAATATTGATTTAGAATCAGATCATTCTTAGAAAATTTTGATAATGTTTCGAGATGTTAGTTTAAATTGAAAGCTGATATAGGCAAATATCTTTTTCACTTGAAACATAAACTAGCCATCAGCTATGAACAAATTTATCGCAATTCTTTTCACCATTTTAGTTAGCATTTCGTGCTCGACGAAGGAGGAATCAAGGCCACTTCCACGCATTGCCATCGCAGGTTTGGCTATAGAATCCAGTACTTTTTCGCCAGCAACTAGTGATGTGGCTGCTTTCCGGACTAGAGAGGGGGACGATATTTTCAATTATTATCCTTTCTTAGATTCCGCATCGACAGATCGAGGAAGAGCGGAATGGTTCCCAACCTTGCGTGGTCATGCCATCCCGGGTGGTATTGTTACTCGTGAAGCATACGAAGAGCTTGTGGGGAAGACCCTAGATATGCTCAAAGAAAACCTTCCTTACGATGGACTTTTCTTCGATATCCATGGAGCCATGAGTGTGGTGGGATTGGATGATCCTGAGGGTGATTTTATTATCCGTGTTCGAGAGGTAGTTGGGCCGGAGACCTTGATTTCCACTTCTATGGATTTGCACGGAAATGTCTCTTGGAGATTGGCAGAAAATACCGATTTGATCACTTGCTATAGAATGGCGCCTCATGAGGATGCTTTGGAATCTAAGCAACGCGCCGTTGAAAACATGCTGGATCGACTGGAAAGTGGAAAAGGAAAACCTGCTTACAAGGCTTGGATCCCTGTTCCAATCCTACTTCCAGGCGAAAAGACAAGTACGAGAATTGACCCAGGCAAAAGCCTTTATGCAAAAGTAGATCCCATGACCAAAAAGGAAGGCGTGATCGATGCAGCGATCTGGATTGGCTATGCTTGGGCAGATGAACCTCGAAATCATGCAGTGGTGATGGTGACTGGAGATGATGAGAAAGCAGTAACTGAATCTGCCGAAGAATTGGCTCAAAGCTTTTGGGATGTGCGGAATGAATTTGAATTTGTAGCGCCTGTAGCTACTTTGGAAGAAAGCCTAGACATGGCCATTGCAAGTGACAAGAAGCCATTCATGATATCAGATATGGGTGACAACCCAACTGCAGGTGGTGCCGGTGATGTGACTTGGACTTTGACAGAAATCCTGAAGAGACCAGAGTTCAAATCTGAAAATGGCCCAACTTTGATTTATGCTTCTATTCCAGGACCTGAGTTTGTCGAGAAAGCAATTGAAGCAGGCGTAGGTGGAAAAGTAGAAGGAACTGCCGGGGCAGCGATTGATGATAGATTTGCTCCGCCTGTAATGCTAAATGGAACTGTGGAAGCTATCAAAGAAGGTGATGGCGCAGCGGAAGTTGAAGTTGTAGTGAAAGTAGGTTCTGTGCATGTAATCGTGACCAAAAAGCGTAAGCCTTATCACAATGAAAGTGACTTTACAGATCTAGGTTTGAAGCCAAGAGAGGCGGATATTGTAGTAGTGAAAATCGGGTATTTGGTACCGGAACTTTACGATATGCGAGCAGATTGGGTGATGGCTTTGACTCCAGGAGGAGTAGATCAGGACTTGGAGAGATTAGGCTACAAGCGTATCAATCGCCCGATGTTCCCGTTGGATAAGGATATGGCCGATCCGGATTTAAAAGCTAAATTGGTTCCTGCGGCTGACAAACTACAAAAGTAAATCGTGTGAATAAACTTGGTAAACTCTTATTAATCCTTTTTTCTTTAGCCCTTTCTTCTGAGGTAATCGCATGCAAATGTGCGTTTCTAGGCCAAATGTCTGGCAAAGACATAGAAGAAAATGATTACATAGCCTTGGTTAAAGTAATAAAAGTTTATCCTGTTCATGTACCAGATTCTGGTATCTCAAGATCCATTGATATAGAATTCAAAATGGATATTGAAGAAATCCGAAATTATAAAGGAAAGAAAAACAGCAGCCTAGTGGTAAGGGGAGGGAATTACTTATCAGAAATATGGACTTCGTGTGATTTTGGAATGAAGGAAAATCAGGAGTGGTTAATTTTTGGAAAAACAAAAGAGGGTGGAATGATTATACAGCCATGTTCAAGAACAATATTATACACAGCTGATGATGGATATCGAGATTGGGAACATGGACGTGGCTTTAAGCAATTAGCTTTCTTAGATAGTGCTTTTAACATAGATAAAAAACAAGATTTTCCAGAATCCGGACCCGATACCATGTTTTATGAAAATGGTAATATCGAAAGAGTTCTACACTTCAAAAAAGGAAAAAGAAATGGGTCAGTAACTTACTTTTTCCCAGATGGGAAAATTTATGGTCAGGGTTCCTACAAAAAAGGAATATTGGATGGAGACTTTAATTGGTATTTCCGCTCTGGAAAACCAGCTACTAAATCAAGTTATAGTAAAGGTCATAAGGTGGATAAAACCATTAATTATAGCTTAGCTGGGCCAGAATCGCAACCTAGTACAATTATCTTTTATAATAATAAAGGCGAAGAGATTCGATTTCAGTCTTTTTCAAAAGGTACAGATGGTTGGTATCTGCGCAATGAAGAAATATATGACCGTAAAAAACAGTATAGAGAGAGTAAATATTTTTATGAAAACGGCGAATTAAGCTCAATTAATATTGAGAAAGAAGGAGAACAAATTGAAAACAAAGAGTTTAAACAGGATGAATTATTATAAGAAAGAAAAGTCTTGAATCTTAAGTCTAATATCTAACATCTCAAAAAATTGATGAACCCAAAACCTTCCTCAGTCGAAGAATACCTAAGCTGGTGCTCTCCTGAAATTCGGGAAAAGCTGGAGCAAATTCGTGATACAATTCTGAATGCACTTCCAAAAGCCAAAGAAGTGATCAGTTATCACATGCCAGCATACAAGACCACGGAAGATTTGGTTTATTTTGCTGCAGCGAAAAAACACATAGGCTTTTATCCTACAAATAGTGGCGTGAGTGAATTCAAGAAAGAACTGGAAGGTTTCGTGACTTCAAAAGGAGCAATTCAGATTCCTTATGACAAACCCTTGCCTTTGAAGTTAATCGCTGACATTGCAAAATTCAGAGCTGAAGAAGCTGAACAAAGGGCAAAAGCGAAGAAGAAAAAGTAATTATTAAAGCTTCGACGCCCTTTTGATTGATAAAGTACTGTGCTCTTTGGGTTAAAATCGGTCCGCTTTACGGTATAAAAACCTAACCCAGCACCTTTTTAGTTGCCTCCAAAAAACTATCAATCTCAGCTTTACTGTTATAAATATGAGTTGAAATCCGGATAGCATCCAACTTGCTTTCAGGAACTTGACTAATCCGGAAACCCTCTTTGCTAATCAAGCCAGCAGCTTCCTGGAAATTCATTTTCTTAGGCTTGAAAGTCACCATAGAGATTCTCGATTCCGATTCTGAAGGACTTAAAACATCCAGTAACGAATTCATTTCAACTAGCCCATCGAAGAGGTATTGATTCAATTCTCGAACTCTGGCTTCAACTTTTCCTTTGCCAATTTCTGCATGAAAGTACGTCGCGGCCACAGCTCCCTTCATCATAGGTAAACTTTGACTGCCATAATCAAAACGATGGGCAGTTGGCACATAGCCTTTGAATTCGGGCGGATTTTGATACATATCCCAACCCAAATCCGAATACGCACCTACTTGATAAGCTTGAACTTGTTCCAAAACTTCCTCTCGCACATATAGAAACCCAGTCCCATTTGGCCCCAAAACCCACTTATGATAACTGCTGGTATAAAGATCGCAACCCAGATCGTTGAGGTTTAAATCAAAAGTTCCTGCTCCATGAGCCCCATCGATTGCGGTAAATATTCCTTTGCTTCTAGCGAAAGCTGAAATCTCTTTGATCGGAAAGACCAATCCCGTTGTACAGGTAACATGGGGAATAGCGATAACTTTCGTTTTGGGAGTTACCAGACTTTTGATCAGATCCAAATTCTCAGCTTGAGTAGCTTTGGGTTCAAAAGGCTTTAGAATAATGCCATGCAATTTGGCTCTATTGAGCCAAGGCAAGGCATTCCCCACATGCTCATGCAAAGTAATAATCACCTCATCACCGGCTTTCAGAGGAAGCCCCCAACATATAATATTAATCCCCTCAGTAGTATTATGAGTCAGTGAAATCTCGGAGGTTTTTATCCCTACATAAGCAGCCAATTTCTCCCGTTCTGGCTCAATATGACCATATTCCCCAGAAGTATTTGTTTCTTCAAAAGAGCTTTGTAACGCATCCAAAACCACCTGAGGAGATGGGCCAAAGGTTCCGTTATTTAGGTAAACTCTACTGTCCTTAAGCGGGAATTTCTTTCGCACATCATTCCAAAACTCCTCGCCTTGTATTGAATGGTTTATCGTATTTGAAGCAATGTGATGTGGCGAATTAAAGGAGAATAAGCCTGGAATTGCAATTCCTGCGCTAAGTTTCTGGATAAATGATCTTCTACTTGTCATAAGGTTTGTGGCTATTCTATGATTTAAAAAATGATCTTCAATAAATCAAACCCAATGCTACCAGCTAGTTGAAAAAACAGGTTGATCGGAGAATCAAGTCAATCCTGAAAAAATATTCTTCTTTTCCACAAAATCTAGGATCTTCTTGTCCAATGTCCAGATCTCCAAGTCAAGACTGATCGCTGTCGAAATAAAAACAGAATCAACCAATCCTATTCCACGATTCAACAGTTTATTGTCTCTTGCAAAAATTCCAGCTTGATAAATAATCCCAGGGCTATCAACGATATTCATTTGTAAATAAAACTTATCAATCATTTCGATCTCTCTTTTACCCTTTGCTCCTTGCATAAGTTCTGCAAAAATCAATTCAATCGAGAAAATTTCCGCATGATCAATGACCTCTAAAAAAGGTTCAAAATAAACCGGGTTTGCTTTGAAGAACTCTATCCAGATAGAGGTATCAATTAATACCCGATTCATTTCTGATTTAAATCACGAAGTTCCTTCGCTCCATAAGTAAACTCCAGTGGTTCAGCCGCAATACTATTTGCATAGTTTCGCATCAACTTTCTAGAACGGTAATCTTTCAAAGCTATTCGCAAGGCTTCAGTAATATTCTTCGCTCCTGAAATATCGATCACATCTTGGATCAATTCATCTTCAATTAACGCAGTGACTTTCATATATTTATATAGTTTATCTACAAAAATACGAAACCACATCGTATAAAGTTTATTTACACTAGGAAATCATATTTCCGAATTGGTAAATAATTCAAAAAGGATTTATTTAGAAAAAAAATCGTAACCCATGCCACTCAAAACTTGCGATGAAGGCCATCAATTCTATAAGACAAGTGATTGTCCCACTTGCCCGATCTGCCAAAAAGAGAGAAAACCTACAGAGGGATTTATGTCCAAAATCCCAGCTCCTGCTAGAAGGGCACTTGAATCGAAACAAATTGATACCTTGGAAAAACTTACCTCATTTACTGAACAAGACATTCTTTCTCTGCACGGCATGGGAAAAAGCTCAATACCTAAGCTAAAGGATGCTATGGAGAAAAAGGGATTGACTTTCAAAAGCTCAGATTAAATTGCATTTTAAAGTTCTCGTTGCAATTTATCCTCATAACCCAAAATGCTTCAATACATCCTTATTCTATTTTTTACACTCAGTACCTTCTTAAATCAGCAAAAAGCTGAGAATATAAAAGGAAACCTTTTCGCAAAAGAAAGAACTCGAGTGATTCAACTGGCGGATGAATATTCCAAAGAAAAACCTATCACCGTAACCGCAGAATCCAGTCCTAGAAGTGCCGGAGAGATCCATGATTTCTATTCCGAAGGAGATTATTGGTGGCCTGATCCCGAGAATCCAGACGGCCCTTACATTCAGCGGGATGGACTGACAAACCCTGAAAATTTCACCGCACATAGAGAGGCGATGATTCGCTTTAGCCAGATTTCAGGTGCTCTAGCTTCGGCGTATTTGGTTACCAAGGACGATAAATATGTCACAGCTTTGGCACCACATCTCAAGGCTTGGTTTATCGACGAGGACACGAAGATGAACCCAAACCTACTTTATGCCCAAGCGATCAAAGGAAAAGTCACAGGTAGAGGAATTGGCATCATTGATACCATCCAACTCATGGAAGTGGCCAAAGCAATAGAGGCAGTGGAAGACTCCGGAGTGATTTCCAGGTCAGATATCCAACTGATGAAAAATTGGTTTGCTGAATATCTGACTTGGATGACGACACACCCCTATGGGATAGATGAGCGAGATCATGGCAATAATCATAGTGTGTGCTGGGCGATGCAGGCGGCTGTTTTCGCCAAACTTGTGGGTAATCAAGAAGTGCTGGACTACTGTAAGGAAATGTATAAAACCGTGCTTCTCCCAGACCAAATGGCAGAAGACGGAAGTTTCCCACTTGAGTTGAAACGCACCAAACCCTATGGCTATTCCCTTTTTACACTGGACGCCATGGCAACGCTTTGTCAGGTCTATGCTGAAGATGAGGAGAACTTATTCTCTTATCAATCTCCAACCGGTAAATCACTGGCTAAAGGCATCTCATTCCTCTTTCCTTATGTAGAAAACAAGAACACTTGGCCCTATCAGAAAGATGTGATGTATTGGGATAAATGGCCCGTACGCCATTCGTTCCTGCTTTTTGGAGGCATGGCATATCAGAATGAAAAATATCTTGCCCTTTGGAATACCCTTGAAGCAGATTTTGATACACCCGAAGTCATTCGGAATATGCCGGTGAGATTTCCCTTGCTTTGGCTTTCTGATCAGGAAAAAGCTTCTATAGGAAACTCAACATTGACAACAGCTGCTTCCACAAAAATAATAGCTGCTGGGCTAGTAAAATACAGTGACTTTGGTGCCACAGGCGATGGGAAAACCGATGATATAGTTGCTATCTCAGCGACTCATGAATTTGCCAACAAACACAAGCTAAAGGTGAAGGCAGACGATGACGCAACTTATTATATAAGTGGAAAAGATCAACCAGTGATCATAAAAACTGACACTGACTTTGGCCAAGCAAAATTCATAATTGACGACAGGGAAGTCGAAAATCGTACTGCTTCAGTTTTCCTGGTTAGTTCGGGCCTTAAACATTTTAAACCTGAGGGAATTTCTTCGCTGAAAAGAAACAAGCAAAAAATCGATATCTCTTTACCCAGTCCTTCTTTGATCACTGTCACCAATTCCAATAAGATGAAGTATATCCGATATGGTCTGAACCAAAACAATGGCGCTCCGCAAACGGATATTTTCTTGGTGGATAAAGACGGCAACATAGACAGCAACGCTCCTATCATTTGGGATTTTGATGAGATTACTGATATCGCTGTGCTTCCAATTGATGAAAAGCTGCTGACAATTACCGGTGGACATTTTACGACAATTGCCAATCAGGAGGAATCGAAGTACAACTATTATAGTAGAAATATTTCTATACAGCGCTCCAATGTAATGATTGATTCCTTAGAACATCGTATCATAGGAGAAGGCGATCATGGTGCTCCATATAATGGGTTTATCAATATTAGCAAAGCTGCATTCGTCACGGTGAAGAACACCATTTTAACAGGCCACAAAACCTTCTCAACCATAGGCGCCGCAGGGAAGCCGGTAACTATGGGTACTTACGACATTATCGTCAACCGATCTCTGAATGTATCATTTATCAACTGTAAACAGACTAATGACATCGATGACAGCACGTATTGGGGGATTATGGGTTCAAACTATAGTAAGAATCTGCTTTTCGATAAATGCACCCTATCCCGATTTGATGCGCACATGGGGGTAGCCAATGCGACTATCCGAAATTCCAAACTTGGACACATGGGTATCAATGCCATCGGCACTGGAACTTTCACAGTAGAAAACTCGGAGATAAGAGGAAGGAGCCTAATCAACCTACGTTCCGACTACGGTAGCACATGGGAGGGGAAATTGATAATCCGTGATTGTACATTTATTCCAAATGGTGGTAAATCCTACAGCGCTTCCCTGATTAATGGCTATAATTCCGGCCAACACGATTTCGGATACACCTGCTATATGCCTGAACAGATCATTGTTGAAAATCTAAAAATCGATGACTCCAATCATCCAGAGGACTATCAAGGACCAGCTATATTCGGGAATTTCAATTCAGAAAGAATTGATGAAACCTACCAGGAGAAGTTCCCTTATGTGCTAACTAAAGAAGTTACGCTAAAGAATGTGACTACATCGAGCGGAAATGAGTTGAGGGTTAGTGATAATGACTGGATGTTTAAAAATGTAAAAGTTAATAGAAAATAAAAAGCTCTATTATTAATTATATCTATCTTATCGCAAATAATTAATTTCGATAGATTCGATAGATTTAATTTCTAATCAAATTTATATGTAACAACTATTCAGAAGGTCTATAGCTTATAGTCACATACTGCTTACCCCATTGACGAGCTTCAAGTACATTCAGCCCCATGTAAATATCAATTTTATTAACCCACCTTCTATTCATTTTGTCTAGAACTTTATACCTTCCTTCAAGACCTTCTATGGTAATGTCCATATTATAATAAAGCCCTGAATCGAGAAGATCTCTTGATATCGCCACAGCTTTCATGCCTGGTTCTAAAGTATCTCCCCATGCGGTAATAGACGGATCACCGTCAGTTTGGGCTGTTACAGAATTATATGCAGTAGCCACTACCTCCATAGATTTAGTCTTAGGTTTGCTACAAGAGGAAACAAAAAATATAATTAAAATAGCAAGAATTTGTATGTTTTTTAAAGGTTGACACATACTAAGTATACTCATTTTATTGAAAAATGTTATACAATAACAATATTAGCATTAATCAAACTAGTCAATAAATAATATAATACATCTATTAATTAATGTAAAATTATACATAGTATTGAGGTTTATAATTCATCCAACTAGAAAATAAATAACTTTGCACTAGTTAGATTTAGGAAGCCTTACTATTGACCTGACTTATATGGAATAAAGTGTTAGCTTTTCAATTCTATCACCTTCCCCACCGCCTCCGGCACATCTTCAGCGTAGTGACTGACATAAATCAGAGTAATACTACTACGCTCACAGATTTGCTGCACCGTATCTTTGAAAAGTCTTCGCTGAAACTCATCCATTCCCTGAGAGGCCTCATCGAGAATCAGCAATTTAGGTTCCTTGATCAGCGCTCTAGCCAGCAAAGTCCAGCGTTGGTTTTCCAGAGAAAGTCGATTGATCGGAATATTTGTAAAGCTTTCCAGTTGAAAAAGATTCATCCAGGAATCAGCTAACGTTTCCTGCTCAGCTGTTACTTTTTTGTATAAACCCATGGTATCGAAAAGTCCTGAAAGGATGACTTTGCGACAGGTTTGGTTGGTGGGGAAGAATCGGCTGAGTTCGGGAGCTACAAAACCCGTAGGTCGCTTCACATCCCAGATGCTTTCGCCGGTTCCTCTTTTACGCCCAAAAAGCCAGAGATTCTGTGAATAGGCTTGGGGATTTTCTCCGATTAACAAACTGATTAAAGTAGATTTCCCAGAGCCATTTGATCCTTTTAGCAGCCAGCGCTCACCAGATCGTACTTCCCAATTGAGATTATTAAGAATCTGCTTTTCTCCGTATTTGATCGTGAGGTTTTCCAGACGGATCACCTCTTTATCTTCATTAGGGAATTTTGGAATTAAAGAATCCAACAACTCCCAATCGTAAGAGAGATTTTGCTCTTGCTTTGTTGTCAAATGAAAGTCATCTACCTGCCAACTCTTCTCTATTCCTTTTCCACTTAATTTGGCTACATGAGTAATGCCTTCTGGAATTTCATTTGCAGAAGTAGTCATCAACACTTGAACTCCTTTGGAGATTATAACTTTCAAAATTTCACCAAACTCTGCCCTACTTTTCACATCCAAACCAGTCATCGGCTGATCCATCAGGTAGATTTTTGGCTGACGCATCAGCCCCATACCTAAAGCTAATCGTCTTGTTTCACCATTGGAAAGCAAAAGCAGTGACTTATCCAATAGATTCTCTAAATGCAGCAATTCAGATATGGTTTCCAAAGTCCATGGCCCTCCAACTTTCGAGTTAACTTCTACCAAATACTCTCGTACGGTGGCGGTATCATTTGACTCAGAAGAATTGAATCGCTGCTGAAAATAGAAGTTCTGTTGATTGGATTTATTGCGGATTTCGTAGCGCTGCGAAACGTAGGCAATCAGATCTCGGAAGGAGTTGATTTCACCTGACTGAGTTTTCTCTTCTGTGTACTCTTTTGCGAATGGTCGCCTGATCTCCCCTTTTGGAATCACTGCATTTCCTCGTATGGTTTCTATGAACGCAGTCATCTCTGCACCAGAAGTCCCAATAATCGCCCATTGCTGCCCGGTTTCCCAATTGAAATCTAGCGATTCAAAAACTTGTTTTCCCTTGGTTAGAACTTGTGCGGAATGAATGCTAAGAAGTGAGGTTGACAAAATAGAGGGGTTTGAAAATTGAAGATTGGCAAAATCTCCGAAACGGTCAAAATCCAACTTCATTAAAACAAGTTGGGCTATCGATTAACTTCCAAATAATTCGGTTGACGGAGGCTATCCTGTGCATCATAGAGATAATTATACTGAATCATATACTCATCAGCCGGCAGGAAAGTATCATTTGTAACTTTCAGCTTTTCCATCAAAATACCTTCCAGCTGATTTTGCAGTTCCGAAAATTCCGGATCATTGACTAAGTTATTTTGCTGGTAAGGATCTTTTTCATTGTCATAGAGCAACCAAGGACCTTTTAAATCTTCTACGTAAGTATATCTCTTGGTCCGAATACCTCGAAACTCTCTTCCTCCGTTTTGGAATTTCCACTCGTGAAAAGGCACGGGAAGCATAATTAAAGCAGCTTCATTTCCCAAATCTTCTCCGGCTAACAACTCACCGGAAAAATCCTGACCCTCTATACTCTCAGGCGAAGCAATATCACTTAACCCGAGTAGGGTAGGCAATAAATCTGGCGTACCAATTGGGTCATTCACTTTTCTGCTTTTCTCTCCAAATTTTGCAGGGTAACGGATCAACATCGGGACTTTAATCGCCTCATCATAGGGTCTTTGCTTTTTCAGAACTCCCTTGGACATGAGCATATCCCCATGCTCGGATGTGAAAACCAGAATCGTATTATCTGCAATTCCCGCTTTATCCAACGCATCCAATAAATTCCCAATCGCAAAGTCTATCGCCGAAGCATGCGCATAATAACCAGCCATAACCCTTCTCGCGGAGTCTTGTAAAGCTTCAGGGACATTGGGACGAACTTCCAATGTACTTGCGTCATATAAATCCTGAAACTCTTTAGGTGCAGAAAAATAAGGGTCATGAGGTGGCCCATAGGACAACATCAACACGAACGGATTCTCTTTATTCTTTTGGAAATAACTAATCGCACTATCCGTCTGAGGAAAAACATCGTACCCTTCCCAAGTGTGCTTCTCGTCATTTTCGTCGAAATAAAAGCTATTGTTATAGTTGTGCGTCACCTCTCTGACCTTCCAGTAATCAAAGCCCTGCCTCCTATCCTTTGGTACCGGCAAATCCCTCGAACTGAAATGATGCTCTCCTCTCTCATGGCCATTCAAATGCCATTTTCCAATATACCCAGTGGCGTATCCCTGATCCTTATAGATCTCCGCCATGGTCAGAGCTTCATTTGGCAAGGGTTTATCATTGTAAAACACACCATGGGTCAAAGGATATTGACCGGTTAAAAAACTCGCTCTCCACGGCGCACAAACAGCCATAGTGGTTACGGTATTTTCAAAAATCAAACTCTCTGAAGCAAGCTTATCTAAGTTTGGAGTTTTGATTTGTGTATTTCCCATGTATCCGACTTCCTGAGCTCTCCATTGATCGGCAAGAATGATGATCACATTCGGCTTTACTTGGCTTTCGTTGGATTCCTGACTAGGCTTACTACAGCTGCAAAACAATTGAGTAATGAGTAGAGAAAAAGCAAAAAATTTAAGGATAGATTGGGTTTTCATGAAAGAGGATTAGAGTAAGCAAAACCTAAATTATACTTCTCTAAAGTAGATAAAACAGACCACATCCTATCCTGTTCTAACCTGTCGATGAGTTAGACTTTATTCTTACTATCCATCAAAATCGTGACTGGGCCATCGTTAACTAAAGACACTTTCATATCAGCTCCGAATTCCCCCGTGCCGATTGGCTTGCCCAATTCCGCTTCCAACGTTTGAATCATCTGCTCATACAATGGAATAGCAATTTCCGGTCTCGCAGCTTTGATGTAAGAAGGTCTATTCCCCTTTTTGGTGCTGGCGTGTAAGGTGAATTGAGAAATCAATAAAATCTCGCCGTTGATATCTAGCACGCTTTTATTCATCACTTCATTTTCATCGGGAAAAATACGGAGGTTCACGATTTTTTTTGAAAGCCAGCCAATATCTTCTTGATTATCTGATTCTTCAATTCCCACTAAAATCATCAATCCAGTTGATATCTCTGCTTTGATTTTTCCATCAATTTTTACTGATGCTTTAGATACACGTTGAATAACTATTATCATTTGCTTAGATCTTGTAATTCCCCAGAGCTTATAATTTCTTCAGACATTGATTTAGTGGCTAAAGCAGTTTTTACCATGCCTTTGGCAACTTGGTAATCGTAAATCGGGCGGAGATTTTTAAAAAGCTTCAACCAAATCAGAGGCTTCATCACTACTTGGGCTACTTGCTCACCTAATCGGAACTCAGATCGGTTCCCCATCAGTAAGGATGGCCTGAATAATCCCAGATAATCAAAGCCTATAGCTTTTAAGTCATCCTCCGTTTTACCTTTTGTCTGGCTGTAAAAGATCGAAGATTTAGCGTCAGCTCCAGAGGAAGAAACATAGAGAAATTTGGATGCCCCCAAAGTTTTTGTCCACTCAGCAAATGAAATGACCAGATCATGGTCTATCGCAAAAAACTTCTCCTTCGACCCTGCTTGCTTGATGGTTGTCCCTAATGAGCAGAAAGCATGTACTTCAGCCTCCTTTTTCTTCAAACCTTCAATTAGTGGGAAATATTCTCCACTCAAACTCTGTGTAGAAATTTTACCTTCCCAATCCCAGCTGTCAATTTTCGCCATATCACCTTCAATCTGAATAAGCTTCTGCTGCTTGATAGCAAGCTTTCTTCGACCAACGCTTAAGACGTAGTCGTAGTCCTCGCTTTTAAAAATCTGGTGAAGTAATGCCTTTCCTACAAGGCCTGAAGCTCCGGAAATTAGGGCGATTCGCATAGTTTATATCGTTTCAGCAATCAACGGAGTCAGTTCCTCTGCAATCGCTTTGTTTTTATCTCTTGCGTACCAAAGGTGAGTTCCGTCAGAGAACTCTTTGGACGTTATATTTTGAGGATCGAGTTTATAAGCTTTCAGGCGATTCTGAAGAAACTGAGGCCTCGGGCCCCAAACAAAAAGCTCTTTACTCAAGTCACCACTTAAGGCAATCAAAATAGGAATTGAACGCGCTCCTTCGGTTAGATAGGCATCCATCAATTCAGGATTCTCATCACGCATCAGGATTCTCAAATTAATCATCGGATTCAATGCTGCGAGCTTAGCCATAAAAGGTATCGTCTGAGCACCATCCCCGCACCAGGCTTCAGAAATCACCAGCCAAACTTGTGGAGAAGAAATTGAAGCTACTAATTTCTCCAGCTCTGGAGAAACTTTTATTGTTTTGTCCCAGCGATTCATTCGCTGTAAATTCATCTTCGTATAGTTCAAATAACTCTCGGACTGATTTGGGCCAGTAGTTTTATTCTCTTCTACCAAACGCACCGTCATTTCCCGGAATTCTGAATATGTCTGACCTGTCGCCAAAAGCGCAGGCGTGATCAAAGTAGTTTCTTGGTCTAGCATTCCCTGTGATTTTGGGACCTAACAGAAGTATCTAGTCTTGAGTTCTCTCCCAATCCAAAAAATCCTCAATCTCATCTTTTACTTTTGCATAAATAGCCAAGACTACACTCAGGTCATCTGCAAAGCCAAAGAATCCCAAAAAGTCAGGAATAATATCTATCGGCGAAACAAAGTAAACTAAAGCCAAAACTACCAATCCAAGCGTACTGTTGGTCATTTTATGTACTCCACTGAAATGCGCTTTTATCATTCGGATAAATATAGAAACAGGCTCTATCAGTTTTTTTACTTTTGGATTATCACCCACTTTTGAAATCTTACTTCCAACTCCAGCAATTAACTCCGTAACTTTTTCTTTTTGTTTTACGAGTGCATCTACCTTCTTGCCAAAAAGTGCTTTGGCATTATCGATAGTTGCGGAAGTCTTTGCTTTGAAGCTGCTCATTCTCAAAAGTAAATTTGAATCTCTGATTTCACTTGTTTCAACGCATATCCAATCGGATCGTTTTTCCTCTCCAATGCTTGCGCAAAAATCGCCTTTGCCATATCAATCCCAGTAGCTTCCTCATTTAGCATTTGGCGACTTTGATTGATGATAGTCGTCACTTCCTCCACTGCACGCTTCACTGCTTCCCAGGTTTCCTCGGAAAAGTATACCTGCTGGGAAAAGTTATGGTTGAATTCCTCACGCACTTCTGCAAGCAAAAGCGAATGCAATTCACCGGAAGTAAGGCCTCCTGGATTAGATCTTCTCACCAAATTATTTGGGGTAATTCGCTCTAAGAAAAGGCAAATCCGCTCTGCGGCCTGTAGTCTTATGGGAAGAATGGTTTGAGAATTTTGGGTTTTCAACTCTACCAGTGTTTTTTCTCTTTCCTTGGAAAGAAAAGAAACAACCACGAGATACATGCCATAAAGGACGATGCCAGCTGGCAAAAGAATTTTCAATAAATCGACTGCGTATTCCATTTTTGGGGATTAAACTCGAATTTGCACAAATTATCCCCGTTAGAAAACTTCGAGGGAATGTAAATTTGTATTCTCGCGAACCAATTCCCTGCCAAAAACATTTTCACCACATGATAATTCCAATCAAGATCACCGAAAAAGCAGAAGCTGAGATCAAAAATATCATGGCCAATAAAAATATCCCTGCCGATTATCATCTTCGTGTTGGGGTAAAAGGCGGTGGATGTGGCGGTATGTCCTACGCTTTAGGTTTTGACAAGCCAAAAGAGGAAGATCAAAAATTTGAATTGGCAGGAATTCCAGTTTTGATAGAAAAAAAGCACTACATGTTTCTGATGGGCATGCAGATAGATTTTTTTGAAGGTGACGAAGCCCGTGGCTTTACTTTCGTCAATCCAGAAATCCCGAAGCGTCACGATGTTTAATTTTCTTTTAACCACAGAGAACACCAAGTTTTTCGCAGAGGTCGCAATTGACAAAGTTGACCTGCTTCTCCAGAAGCAGGACTAATATGACTCTTCATTAGCTGAGGATTATCCACGGATTTTTTAATAAATTCATCCGGCACAAAACCTCTACAATGAAAAAGTCTATCCTCACATCCTTCTTATTTTTCACTTTCTTCTTAGCTTTTTCTCAAGTAAAGCAACTCGAAAAAGATCAAGAACCCGGAAAAGGAAATGTCTCTGACCTAGATTGGCTAGAAGGTTTTTGGACAGGAACTGGATTTGGTGGAGAATGTGAGGAAGTCTGGATGCCTGCGGTAGATGGCAATATGATTGGGACTTTTCGCTTTTGGAGTGAAGGAAAACTTGTCTTTTCTGAATTCATGAATATCGTCCAAGAGGGAGATACTTTTTCTCTAAAACTCAAACATTTCAACGCCGACCTTTCTCCATGGGAGGAAAAAGACAAATGGACCACTTTTCGATTGGTGGAAGTTGGGGAAGATGCTGTGTACTTTCATGGCTTGACAATGAAGCGAGAGGGCAATGAAATTAACCTATGGCTGGCAATGACAGAAAATGGAGTACGGACAATTGAAGAGTTGAAGTATGTAAAGCGAGCGTTTTAATCTCTTGCCAAAAAGGTTAAATAAAGTTTGATTTGAGGCCGTTGAGGACAATTTCTTTTAATAACTAAAGAAACAATCCTTCTAGGAAATCTAAAGCACCACAGATATGGAAGGGCTAGATATTCTTTTACTTTTCCATGATCTTTTTGAAGGTAGTCGGATTTATGAAATCAGTTTCAAAGACACCTGAAACGCATTATTTTAGATTATATTTATTAGCCCTGAAAGGGTAATATATTTCAGCAATGGTCGATAGGCCATTGTTAGAAATAAGTAGATTTCATTTTTAAAGCCCGGAAAGGGCGCAATAAGCTATGGCACAATCACTCGTGAAAAATTTTGTGCATATTATTTTTAGCACAAAAAACAGGCAACCGTTTATTAAAAAAAACTATGAAGATGAACTCTTCAAATACCTTGGAGGAGTTTGCAAAGCGCATGATTGTACTCCACTTAAAGTAGGCGGATATTTAGATCATGTTCACATTCTATGTCTTCTTAGTAAGCACATGACTATTGTTAACTTATTGGAAGAAGTAAAAACGGATTCCTCCAAATGGATGAAAAAGCGTGATCAAGAACTTAGTAATTTTTATTGGCAAGATGGCTACGGCGCATTTTCAGTTAATCCGAGCCAGATTGATACTGTTAGTATTTATATTCAAAACCAACGAGAGCATCATGTAAGCAGAACTTTTCAAGAGGAATACAGAGCATTTTTAAAAAAATATAAAGTGGACTATGATGAGAGATATGTTTGGGGATAATGGAAATTAGTCTTATTAATTTTAATTACACCCTTTCAGGGCTCTTGTTCTAGAGATGCTTCACTATTGCGATGGGCTGCACCCATCGCTTTGTTATTGAGCCCTTACAGGGCTTTTGAAATCTGCAGGGAATTGGGAGATTCAAAACAATTTATCTACTCTAAAATAGCAAAACAAATATCTCTAGACCCATGTAGTTTTGATTAGATGGAACCTATTTGTGCGAAAGGGCAATCTTAACTCTCAAACCCTGGTTTCACATTGCTCCAAAACTCATCCAATGCAATGATTCTGGGCTTAAGGAATGAGATAATCGCTGGCCAATCGCCCGAATCCATCACATTCACATTAGTCAAGATTTTTTCAATCCTCGAAACTGGCTGTCCAAATTCATTTTGGTCCAATAATTTCCAATCCCATTCTTCTCCGACTATCGACTCAAGCATTTTCCTGAATTGCCCAAATTGATCGAAATACAGTTCCTGCAATTCCTCATCCTGATGGCCAATTTCGATTCCAATTGAAGCAAAATCATTCTCGGCTTTCATCCGAAAATAGATGTTTCTTACTCCTGTCTTGTAATTTGGCCAGTTGATTCTTCTTCCTTCTGCATTCGGAATTGGCTTCATGTATTGCCCAAAAGCAATCCAAAACTCCGATCGGATTCTCGATGTTTCTGCTTTATTGTACAAGATTAATAAGTTGTATGGCTATCGCTAGGTAGGACAAGAACAATTTCTCCGGCTTTGGCATTTGCATCATCCAGCTTATCCAATTGATCTTGAGTGACCATATGGATATCCAAAATTTTCAGATCTGGAAACTCTCTTTTCAAATACCATAAAATACCTTCTCCATCTTTGGTATGATAAGATCCATTGATATGGTAAATCTGCTTTCCCTCATAAATTGACCCAAAAAGTGACTCTGCCATGGTTGCATCTTTCAAAGCTTGGGCTTGAATCATAAAATCCGAATTACCTGGAGCACCATGCATCATATCTTTCATTGCTACATATCCAGGCATATTCATATCAATCATTATGGGAAGCTTTGCAAAATAATTCTTAGCCTGAGGCGATAAGGAATCTAAAGCGGCTAGTCCTTTCTTGCTGACAAGGGAGGCGTACTTTCTTGGAACGTTTGTAGCAATAAATCTTAATCCCTTCTCCTTTGCGTATCGCAAAACAGGACGATAATCAGAGGTGTAATTTTTCCAAAGATTCGCCTCAGCTTCGAAATTGCTCTCGGTTATTTGACCCGAAAACCATTCGTCCAGATTCAACTGATCTTCACGCTCAAAAATCTCAGAGCCTACGACCAAATCAGGGTTTTCGGCATGCAACCCTTTCAAGACTTGCAGCTGCAGCCAATGACCCAAACTGTTATTATGAAGTTCTCCAAAGAAAACTGCATCCACATCCTTTGCTTGCTTCAACACATCTTTTAGCTCAATTTTTTTTCCTTTATTGGTAAAAAACTGGTAGGCTTCTCCTTGTGCTCTGAGATTTCCAAAAGAAACCAAAACAACTAGGGCTAAAAGTAAATACTTAAGCATAATCTTCAGGATATTTAATTTGTACGGAAGAGAAACTTACCAATCCGCCAAGTGCAGGGTGATGCTTTTTGAGTGTTAATCTGATTTGTGTGGTTTTGGGATAGGCTTCCAGTATATCGGTCACGATCATATGCCCCAGATGTTCCAGTAATTTCACTTTCACATCCATTCTGGCTTTGATCAGTTTGTACAATTTGGAATAATCGACAGTAGCACTCAAGTCGTCATGCAGCATCGCCTGTCTAAACTCCGTTTCCAGTTCTAAGTCCAATGTAAATCGGTTTCCTAAAATAGACTCCTCTGGATAGGCTCCGTGGTAAGCATGAAATTCAATCCCCTCTAAGCTTACTTTTCCCATTAGTCAAATTGGTCAAAGAATGAACCCGATTGGTTCTTTGGATCATCCGTGTATTTCGGTTGAGATGCCTGAGGCTTCATAGGTTCTTCTAATGGTTTTTTTACTTTCTCCGCTTCAAGTTCTTCTATATCTTCTTCTAAAACCTCGTCTTCTAGCTGCATCTTGGTATCTTCTAATTCCAACTCTTCTTCTGGATCCGGTTCCCTTTCCATTTCCAAGTCAGGAGTTGAATCGTGGTCCTCTAGCTCCAAGTTTTCTTCTATCACTTCCATTTCAGCTAATGGGCTATCTTCGATTTCTTCCTCTACCAGCTCCTCTTCTTCGTACCCAAGATTTTCAAGATTGCCAAAAGTGAATGTTTGTGACCGACTCAGTTCATCAATCGCGCGGGCATGAGCCTTTGCATCGATTCTTGTGTAATGCGCTTCCGATAGATCTATTTGATTCAACGTGTCTTGGGCTATTCGCTTCAGACTTTTAACCATAGCTTCTCTTTGCTCGGCTAAGCCTTCATAGGAGCGAACTAAACCCTGCATACTTTCTCGTAGCTCCACAATAGTCTCTTTTGCTTTTGCCTCGGCCGCTCCAATAATTGCTGCCGCTTGATCCTCAGTTTGTTTTCTGGATTCTGCTATCATTTGATCTATATGCTTGGTCGCATTATCCGCAGTTTCATTTGCATCGGCGATAATCAAATCAGCAGCTTCATTAGCTTCAACAATTATTGCAGCTCCGGTATCTTCAGCGGTTTTGAGGGTTCGGAAAAGTGATTCCTCCACATCCTTCAATCGCTTTGCCTCTGTTTCTGTATTTTGAAGCTTAGTTTTAAGCTCCATATTTTCTTTGTGGAGCTGATCAACCACTTCAGAGATTTCGTCCAGAAATGCTGTTACCTCTTTTTTCTCATATCCTCTGAAACCAACTTCAAAGGTTTTTTGCCGAATGGCTGCTGGTGTGATCTTCATGTGTCTATAATTTGTCTTTTAAAGTCCACCCCGAAAACACGGGGCAGGCTGTGGAATCTACCATGTCTATAATCTCCAGGTTTTGAAACTTGAAGTATTGCTCGATTTCATGGGTTAAGTTGCTTCAATTTGCCAAATAGAAATAGTACGGTCATCTGACACGGAAATTAAATTGCCTTGATAGCTACTCCAAATCACCTTATTTATTGAAGTGCCATGGCCTGCATTCCTTGCTTTGTCGATGACTTTGAGGAGTTTTCGGCGCCTTGCATCCCAAACCTTGATAGACTTGTCCATGGAGCAGGTGACTAGCAAGTTTCCGTCCTCCTTGAAATATAAATAATTAATGGCATACATATGTGCCACAATGTTTTCCTGAAGGGAATAGGTATCCGTTTCCCAGAATTTCAGGTGCGCATCTCTCCCTGCACTGGCCAAAACTGACTCGTCCGGTGAGTACGAAAGGGCAAATACCGAATTGGTATGCCCGGTCATATTTGCAAGTGGTTTGAAATTATCTGAAAGGTCTAGAATTTTTACTGTGTGATCGCTCAGACCTACTGCCAACTCTCGCTTGTCTTTGGCCAAAGACATTACACGAATACTCTTTTCACCTAGTTTTATGTGTTTTTTTACTGTTTTGGAATTGACATCAACTACAATAAGTACTCCATCTCCAGTGCCTATGTAGGCCTCATCTCCAAATACCTTAATGTCAAAAATCGCCTGATCTGTCAATTTCAGGGACCAAATCTCCTTGCTTTCATTCAGATCTATGACATGAATTCCTTCGAAATTATGACCAATGAACAGTAAGTTTCTTGAATAGTCAACGGCTAAGGCATAAACTGAGTGCGGAAGTCTAGCGATCAACTTACCATCTTTCGGAGTGTCCTGATCCCATTCCACAACCATCCCATCTCCAGAACCAGTATAAAAAAATCTAGGATCACAACCTTCCACCAGTGCATAGATGCAGTCATTGTGCCCTGTTAGTGTTTGTAATTTATTAACTTCTATTTTTGACATATATTAGACTGAGACTTTGGTTGCCCTGTTGGCGTATGCAAACAAAAATAGAAAAAATAGATTCCTCCTCGGCTTTGGCCATCAAGATTATCGAAACTCAGGATGAAAATGAGTTGGATTTTCTCAGCTTTAGAGAGAAACTCGGTTACGCTAACATTTCCCATCAGGAGAAAAAACGAGAATGGGCCACAGCACGAATCGCCATCCGAGATGCTTTAGATGTACTTCATGTGCCATATCCTGGTTTTTTCAAAGATGAGCATGGCAAATCCCAAGCGATGAATGGTCATGGGTTTATTTCACTTTCTCATACCATGGGCTATGCAGGTGCCATTTATCACAGAGATAATCCTGTAGGAATTGATATGGATTTGATACGCGAAAAAATCCTGAGAATAGGATTCCGCTTTTTGGACGAATCTGAATTAGACTTCTTAGAAAAGGATCCTTTACATTATACCATGGCATGGTCGGCTAAAGAGTCTATCTTTAAATGTCAGGGTAAAAGAGGTGTTTCTTTTCGGGAAAATATCCTATTAGAACCTTTTGATTCAAAGACTGGAATCATTAAAGGCAAGATCCGAGGTACGGATTTTACAGACCATCATTACACAGTACAAGTTCGCGTGATGTCAGACGTAGTACTTACTTACACTATTTGGTAAATGCAAAAGCTTAGCTTAACCATCCTTATTCTCTTTTCTCTAGCTTTCGGGCTTTCCGCCCAAAGTCTAGAAACGATCATCCTCACAGATGCAGTAACAGGCAAACAGGTCAATGTAGCCACCCAGGTAAAAGGCAAAGGATTGATTCTGGTTTTCCATAGTTTAGGTTGCCCTTTTGCCAAGATGTATGAAAAGCGCCTGATTGCTTTGCGCAGCAAATACCAAAATCAGGGATTTACTTTTATGCTGGTAAATCCTGAAGTCAGTCAAAAGCCTGAAGACCAAACCGCCCTGAGAAGCTACATAGACCAATCAGACATGAACATGTCATACTTGGTTGATGAAAATCAGGAACTAACCAAATTCTTTAAAATCACCAAAATCCCTGAAGTTATTTTGCTCACCTCCGGAGCGGTCGTCAGTTATAGAGGAGCACTTGATAATAATCCACAGGCTGAAAGTGCAGTGTCCTCAAAGTATTTAGATAAAGCATTGGATTCTATTCTAAAGGGCGAAGCTCCCACTCCGAGCCAAGTAAGAGCTGTTGGCTGTAATGTCCGGACCTATTGATCGTTCAACAAGGCAATTAACTCCTTAATTTCTTGCACTTTATCTGCCTCACCGAGCTTCTCAAATGAGTTCTCTAGGTTTCTGAACATCCTGAGCATAATCTGCAGATGTGCACAAGGCTCGAAATAATCATCTTTTGGCTCAATCTTCAACTGCTCCAGGTAATTAAAAATATCCTTCCTACTAAATATCAAGCCTTTGTTGAATGCATTAATGTAAAAAGTGACATCGGAAGATTTATAGGTGAGAACAAAAAGGTTAGGAAGGTTCACTCCGTAAATCGGCAGCCCTAGTTTCTTTGCGACAAGCAAATAAATCGAGCAGAGGGTCAAGGGATTCCCACGTTTCGAATCCAAAACCGAAGAAAGCATACTATTCGCTGGTGAATGAAAATTCTTGGTATTTGCTGAAAATCGAAGCGTATTGAACAGCACATTATTGATAGCGCGCACTTGTTCGTATGGCGTCAGATCATTTTTGAAAGCCGTCCACACATCAAAGTAAATCTGATGCATCTCTGCATTCAGTTTAGAATATTCCAGATCAGGATATTGATAGGTATTGATAATCCAAAGTCCGGTGAGCAAGTCTCTATCATCTGTATCTCTCCAATCTATCAGTCGAGTTTTCAGCAAAGAAAATTGAAGGTCATGAACCAGTTCTTCTATCTCCTTTTGAATATCAGGATTGAAGCTATTTTCCCATTTTTTCTCCAGGAAAGGAATGATATCGTTTCCCAAAGAAATAATCCGATCCCGCACATGCATTCTCACTTCACGATCGGAATCGTCCAACAAGGAAACCAAGGCATTTAATTCTCCGGGTGTCAAATCACTCATAGTCAAAAGGCTACGGTTAATGGCATTAAACTGTAAAATAAGATACTAAAAATCGTCTTATGTCTGGATCACTCCAACGTTAAATCTTTCGGTAATCGGCGCATGATTGGCTGCGGCTATCCCCATGCTGATCACTTTTCTAGTCTCGCGAGGATCTATCACTCCATCTACCCAAAGTCTGGACGCAGCATAGTAAGGACTTAGTTCCTCGTTGTACTTGGAAGTAATTTCATCCAGCAATTGTTTTTCATCTTCTGAAGTTATCTCCAACCCTTTTTTCTTCAAGCCTGCAACTTTAATCTGAAGCAAGGTGTTTGCTGCGGCAGCTCCAGACATTACAGCCATCTGAGCTGTAGGCCAGGAATAGATCAAGCGGGGATCATAGGCTTTTCCACACATGGCGTAATTACCTGCGCCATAGCTGTTGCCTAGTATGAATGTAAATTTTGGAACGACTGAATTTGCCATAGCATTTACCATTTTCGCGCCGTCCTTGATGATACCACCGTGTTCTGCTTTGCTCCCTACCATAAATCCGCTCACATCCTGAAGAAATACAAGTGGGATTTTCCGCTGGTTGCAATTCATAATAAATCGGGCTGCTTTGTCGGCTGAGTCAGAATAAATCACCCCGCCCATCTGCATTTCACCTTTGGCTGTTTTGACGATCTTCCGCTGATTTGCAACTATGCCCACAGCCCAACCATCAATTCTCGCAGTTCCACAAATCAGTGTTTTCCCATATTCTTCTTTGTACTCATCGAAGTCTCCCCCATCTACCAAACCTTTCACGATTTGAAACATATCGTAAGGCTTTACTCTTTCAATTGGAAAAGATTTCAGAAGTTCTTCGCCTTCCAAACCAGCTTTTTGCGATTCTGCTCGATCAAAACCTGCAGTAGGATTATGACCTATTTTGTCAAAAATCTTTCTGATCGCATCCAGGCAATCCTGATCTGTATCGTATTTATTATCGGTCACACCTGATATTTCACAATGCGTTGTGGCTCCACCTAATGTCTCATTGTCTATTGTCTCACCGATAGCTGATTTTACGAGATATGAGCCTGCCAAAAATATAGATCCCGTTTTATCAACAATCATTGCTTCGTCAGACATGATAGGTAAGTATGCCCCACCGGCCACACAGCTGCCCATTATTGCTGCAACTTGGATAATACCCATTGCAGACATTTTTGCATTGTTGCGGAATTGACGGCCAAAATGCTCTTTGTCTGGAAAAATCTCATTTTGCATTGGGAGAAATACTCCTGCACTATCTACTAAGTAAATCACAGGAATCTGATTTTCCATGGCGATTTCCTGAGCTCTAAGGTTTTTCTTAGCTGTCATCGGAAACCAAGCTCCAGCCTTCACTGTAGCATCATTGGCTACGATCATGCACATTCTCCCACTCACATAACCTATTCCAGTGACTACGCCTCCTGATGGACATCCACCCTCTTCGGTATACATGCCATCTGCAACAAATGCTCCTACTTCTAAAAAATCAGTGTCTTGATCCCGCAAGTAATCAATTCTCTCACGGGCCGTGAGCTTCCCTTTAGCGTGTTCTTTTTCTATTCTTTTGGCTCCTCCACCTAGTTTTACCTGTTCATATTTTGCCTGTAAATCCTGGAGTAAACTATCCATAGATGAATTGGAATTTCCGGTAGTAGTTGTCATTAGTCAAATTTGGGTTTAGATGTCATAACCAGTGCTTACTGCAATTAGTTAAGTCCCGAAGTTAAAAAAGAAAAAGCTAACCGTTGTAGTGGTCAAAGTCCCAGTCTCAGTATTCAGTCTTAAAACAGCAATTTGAAAAAGTAATACTAAGTATTTATTTGGGGCCCATGCGATCTAGACCTATAGGGACAATGCAGTTTTAATTTCAAATCAAAAAGCCCTTCTTCGATCGAAAAAGGGCTTAGCAATTGTTAAATCTTATGAAAATCAATTTTTCTCTATAGACTCTTTATAGTCTCTAATAGATCTGTATATCGCTGAGGCCATGTATTCCTTGCCTTCTTGGCTCATCAGGAATCGCTCCTCATTGCTATTGGACAAAAATCCCAATTCCACCAAAACAGATGGCATTGAAGGCGTCCAGAGCACATAAAACGGCCCTTGCTTCACGCCTCTGCTTTTGCGCCCAACTCGATCTCTAAATTGAGTCTCAACATTATCCGCCAAAGTCACAGAATTCTCAAAGTGAACCTTTGACATCAAATTGAACATCATGTAAGACTCCGGCGAAGATGGATCAAACCCTTCGTAGTTTTCCTCGTAGTTATCTTCCAATAGGATCACCGAGTTTTCTCGTTTTACGATATCAAAGTTTGCATCAAAGTGCTTTGTTCCCATCACGAAAGTCTCTGTTCCAAACGCTGATTTATTAGCAGCGGAATTGGAGTGAATAGAGACAAAGAGATGTGCTTTGTTATTATTGGCGATCATTGGACGGTCCTTAAGTGCAGGAAAACTATCATCGTCCCGAGTGTAAATCACTTCTACATCAGGCAGGTTTTCCTTGATGTATTTTCCGACTAAAAGTGTAACTGCAAGATTAATGTCTTTCTCCTTTGACCTAGAACCCAGATTACCAGGATCTTTACCTCCGTGGCCAGCATCCAAGACGATCTTTGTCATCTTAAAAGATGGTACCATGGATTCATTAGTGATAAAGCCGCCAAATACAAAGGGAATGCATAATATCAGACTAAGAAGAATTTTTTTGTTTTTGGACCGTTCCATGAGGGCAATAAAATTAACTTTACACGAAATTTCACTCAAATTAAATAAAGCGTAAGCAACAGTGCAGGGATTCAGGCTCTTTTTATTTTGCTTTTTTGGGCTATTGATTGTTCCGCTACTAGCGACTGCGCAAGACCCAGTTCGCAAGCTTGAAGAAAAACCACTAGCGGTTCCAGATTCGCTAATGCCACTTTCGCGAGAATTGATGGCTATGGATACTTTGCCCAATACTGCTGATACGCTCGCTCTTACTGATTCGACAAAAATTATGCCCAGGAGTGATATCACTACAGATATTAGGTATTACGGAGAAGATAGTATCGTGTCAGATTTTACAGAAAACAAAATATATCTTTATAACCAAGCATGGTTCGAATACGGAACGATGCGTTTGGAAGCTGACTTGATTGTAATTGACTGGAAAAACTCAGAGCTCTACGCTTCCGGCGTCACGGATAGTTTGGGAAATGTAAGAGGAAATCCATTTTTCAAAGACGGAAATTCCTCCTATGAAATCAGGAAGGAGATGAAGTATAATTTCAAAACTCAGAAAGCTATTATAAAAGATGTCGTCACCGAGCAGCAAGACGGCATACTAAGAGGTGAAACGATCAAGAAAACCGCTGACGGTAGTATTTACTTGGCAAATGGTTATTACACCACTTGTACGCTCACTACTCCGCATTACCATGTAGCGGCTAATAAAATTAAATCTATTGAAGGAGGTCAAGTAGTAGCAGGACCTTTCAATCTCTTTTTTAATGGTATTCCCACACCACTTGGGTTGCCTTTTGGGATAATACCAAATACTCCAGAGGAGAAAGCTTCAGGCTTGATTTTTCCAAGCTATGGACAAGAGCAAAAAAGAGGACTTTACCTCCGTGACTTAGGTTATTATTTTGCCATCAATGATTACATACACGCTAGAATAACTGGTGACATCTATTCTAATGGAGGTTGGGGACTGAAATCACAATCCATTTATAAAAAGCGCTACAGGTTTGCCGGGTCTTTTAATATTGACTTTCAAAAGTTTAGATCTCCGGAAACTGAACTGAATCCAGTCGATTACAATACGTTCCGAATCCAATGGTCTCATAACCCTGAATCAAGAGGTAACAGCCGATTCTCAGCTTCGGTAAATGCAGGTTCCACGAGTTACTTCAACAACATAGTCAACCCTAACAACTTCACGAATAATGTAACCTCGGATTTATCTTCGAATATCCAATATTCTAAGACTTTCACCGGAACTCCTTTTTCTTTCGGTGCGAGCATGAGACATTCTCAAAGTGTGCAGACGGGAGAAGTTCAGCTGAGTCTACCTAACATGAACTTAAGCATGAATAGGCAAAGCCCGTTTAAGAATATGAAATTTGAACCGCTGAAGACATTAAATATTGCATACAACTTTGACCTCCAAAACTCCATTACTAACAAAGTGACTCAGGAATTCGGAGTCAATCCAGATTTAGTGGAAAACACTGACACTCCTGACTTGGTCGATTTTACCCCCGCAAATTTTGGCTATCTACTTCAGAATGCAAAAAATGGAGCCAGAAACAGAATTCCTATCAGCTCAAATTTTAGACTTTTTAAATATTTCACAGGTACAGCATCTGCCAACCTAACTGAGCTATGGTACCTCAAAAGGATTAATTATTTCTATAATCCATCTGAAGAGAGAGTAGATAAAATCATAGAAGACGGCTTTAATCGGGTTACTTTTTATTCTAGCTCATTCAGTTTAAACACCAACATCTATGGCTTTTTCAACTTCAAAAGAGGAAAAATCCAGACCATACGCCAGCATATTCAACCTTCCTTGAGTGTTAATTTTTCTCCCGATTTCTCAGATCCTTCCTTAGGGTATTTCCAAGAGGTGCGAGTTAACAATGAAGGGGACACACGTTTGTTTGATAGATATCAAGGATTCTCTTATAGTGGTGCTCCAATGGGAGAAAGCAGAGCGATGGCATTTAGTATCCGCAGTGTGTTGGAAGCAAAGGTTATCGATAAAAAAGATTCAACCCAGGAGAATGCTACTAAGAAAATACCTTTACTTGAAAATATCGATCTGAACTCCAGCTATAATTTTGCAGCAGATTCCTTTAAGCTTGCTCCTATTCGAATCAGCGCCCGAACCAGCTTTTTTGACAGAAAGCTCTCTGTAAACATGAGTTCGACGCTTGACCCCTATGCAACTGGAACATTTATTAATACAAACGGTGCTGAAATCACAAGGTCTGTCAATCAATTTGCCTGGAAAAATGGTCAAGGATTAGGCACCATACGAAATGCTTCGCTAAATATGAATGCCTCGATCAACCCAAGTAGTGCACAAAACCCAGGTGAAGTGCGAGATGAACTCACCAATGAATTTATGCAGCAAGGCGGCGTGATGAATGAGTTTGTAGAAAGTGAAATCAATAGAATTTCGACTGACCCTAGTCAATACATTGATTGGAATATTCCATGGAATATGTCGTTTGGCTATGTGCTTTCCTATAGCAATCAGGTCTCAGGAACCAAAAGAATCACGCAAACAGTCAGTGTAAGAGGTGATTTTTCCCTATCTGAAAAATGGAAAATCAACTTCAACACAGGCTTTGATGCCCAAACAAAAAAACTGACGCAGACGATGGTCGGTATTGCAAGGGATCTGCATTGCTGGCAAATGAATGTGAACTGGGTTCCTTTTGGGGCATTCACATCCTACAATATCGACATCCGAGTGAAGTCAACCATTCTTCAGGATTTGAAGGTTTCTAGGCGACGATCGTTTTTTGACAGGTAAATCAATTCATTACCCTAAATTTTGTAGTCTGGAAAAAAAATTCAGGTTTCATATTTCTGATTTCAGCCTTTTATCAAACTCTCGATCTGCTAAGCGGCATAGTCATGCATCTTGGTCCTCCCAGACCTCTGGAAAGCTCAGAAGAAGGAATCTCCAAAACCTCTACTCCTTTCTCCCGAAGTGCACGGTTGGTGTGAATGTTTCTATTGTATGAAATAACTCGGCGTGGGCCAATAGCAAAGACATTTGCCCCATCAAACCATTGCTCACGCATGGCGTAATCGGGATTTCCGTCTGCGGTATGGAGAACCTCCAGATGTGGGATTTCCCGCTCCAAGATCGTAAGCAAGGATTCTTTGAGAACTTCTCGTTTGATAACCACCTTATCATCTCTGATCTCTTTCAACGTATAAAGCGAAGTCTGCAACACTGAATTCAATGCGTCAGGATAAGTCAGGGCAAGATTTTCATCCAATATGGTAAACACCGTATCCAGGTGCATATACTGACGCTTTTGGGGAAGGTGAACTTCATAAACCCGCTCCACAGTACCTTCACCGAGCAAGGCTTTTGCTGCATGATAAATCGCTTTCTCTTCTGTTCGCTCAGAATTCCCAATGGCAACCGCTTTTTGCGAAAGAATAATAACGTCACCACCTTCAATACTCGGAGGGCTATGCATTCCCTCAGCAGGATAAAGCTTATTGATATTGTCCTTGAAGTCAGGGTGATTCTCAAAAATTGTCCGTAACAAATCCGCCTCTCGCTGTCTTCCTTCCATTTTCATACTGGAAAAAATAATTCCCCCAGGAGTGACAGCCATAGGATCACGCTGGAAATACAAATTCGGACAAGGGGCTATCGCAAAAGCATAATCCATCAATTCCCCAGAATTCAGTTTTGGAATTTTACGCTTCAACTCATGAATCTTCAAACCACCTGTAAGAATCCCCGCACATTCGGCAGTAGAATATCGCTCGAGAATTGCCTCTGCTAAATGTGATAAACCTGAACGCTGAAGTGCATTTTGCATCAACTTTAGTAGAATCTGCTGGTCGTAAAGCACGCGAATCAAAAGTTCTCTAAGCTGATAAACCATCGCACCAGTAGATGCCTTTACTAGATTTGAAAAAGTATCGTGCTCTTTCTGCAAAGCTTCCAAATAAGGAACATCATCAAAGAGCAAAAACTCCTTATTGTAGGGAGTTAGTCGATCAATTTCCTTCCCCGGTCTATGCATCAAGACAGCTTTGAGCGTCCCGAATTCTGAATTAAGTCTAAGGTTCATTTAATTAGCATTTTGTTATCTATTTTAATGAATTGTTGCCATTTTCCAAAAAATTAAAGCTTTTGATTGAGGGAAATGAAAAATAAAGTTGAAAGTATGCGCTTTTAATTTAAGATTTATTCCTACAACAATTACCTGGAATTTAAATGGGGTATCATTGTTGAATAGAAATAGATTCAACTAAGCCAATTTCAATGAAATTAGAAAATACAACATTCAAAAAACTTTCCTTCACTTTTACTTTGGCCAGTGCGCTTTTTCTTGGAAGCTGCGATACGCTAACCCAGTTAAGCAAAGCTTTGGACCTCGGAACACCTACAGAATCTGAAATCAATTCAGGACTGAAAGAGGCCTTGGAATATGGAACCAGCTATGCTTCAGAGCGCCTATCGAAGGAAGATGGCTACTTAGGGAATTTGGCTATCAAAATTGCCTTTCCGGAAGAAGCTAAAAAAGTAGAAAACACCCTTCGCACTTTAGGATTAGGAAGCCTTTGCGATCAGGTAATCACCAGCGTAAATCGTGCTGCTGAGGATGCAGCTATAGAGGCGAAGCCTATATTCGTAGCTGCAATCAAAGATATGAGTATCGCAGATGTGAAAAATATCCTACTTGGAGCTGATAATGCCGCGACGCAATACTTTGAGAATAAAACTACTAATTCATTGGAAGGGAAGTTCAAACCAATTATTGAAAGTAGTCTCACTAAGGTAGGAGCGACAAAATACTGGAGTGATGTAATCACCCGATACAATAAAATCCCTCTCATGACTCCGATAGAGGCCGATCTATCTAAGTATGTTACACAAAAAGCGATTGATGGACTCTTTTATGAAATCGCTAAAGAAGAATTGAAAATCAGGGAAAATGTGGCTGCCAGAAGTACAGTTTTACTACAAAAAGTTTTTGGCTATGCGGAACGAGCTAAAAGTGGAACTGGGACTGGGATTTAAAAGAAATAACATTTCAGGCATATGAAAGCCGAGCTAATTTGTAGCTCGGCTTTCTTGTTTATCAGGGTGTGAAACAGCGGTTATTTCCCTACTACTTTGATCAGCATACCTTTATCCACTTGATCTGTCAAAAGCATTCCGTTCAACAAAGAAAGCTCTTCAAATCGCTCTGCTGGCATTCCGTAATACCTAAACGCCGCTTCCAAAGACATGGAGTTTGGAATGGTTTTGATCTTTAAAACGTCAGGTTTACGATTCAACTTTTCCGAATCTCGCAATTCCTTAAAGTCTCTGATAGTTCTTGAAAATAGGGCTTGATAAGAATTAAAGTTAGCCACATCGGTCACTCCCATCAGGCTGTAGATATTCCCTTCAAACTGAATCAAAGAAGAAAGAACCCGGATGGTAGTGGCTTGCTCTTGCACATTATCGGCAACCATTAGTATTGCCGGCATTCCGTTGATAGTCTCCTTTTTAGATTCTACCAGTGTCAATCCGTAATTCTCCAAAACTGCATTGGCAGCTTCCTCCAAGTTAGCTCCAGAGGCTAAGGTGAGAATCATCACTGCATCACCTTCTGCAGGTGCCATTTGAAATTGTTGTGGACTATTCTGATGCTGCCATCCTGTTGGGACAGGAAACTGGATTTTCAGTACCGGATGATAGAATGCATTATTTTCTACAAAACCCTGCTTAGGATCTGCTCCCACAATCAACCCATCGATTCTCCTAAGGTAACTATCTCGATTTACTTCAAAATCTGTCAGTTGAGACTTTTCCTGCCACTTTTGCGCTAGCACCTCCACCGTGGCATTTCGCTCGTCTGGGGATGGGTGAGTGGAAAGAAAAGGTGGGATTTCATTGGCGCCAGTATTTGCCTGTTGTCTTTCCAGGGTTTCAAAGAAGTCCGCCATCTCTGTTGCGTCGTACCCGATTTGAGAAGAATATTCCACACCTAGCTCATCGGATTGCCGCTCTGCATCTCTACCAAACTTTAGCAAAGCCAATTGCATTCCCTGAGATAAAGGCTCCACAAACCGACCTAATTCAGGCACCAATATAACCCCTGCCAATAAACCTATCTGACCTAAAAGTTGGTTGCGCTGCTGGATCACTGAGTGCCTTGCAGTCACATGGCCAATCTCATGGCCTAATACTCCTGCGAACTCCGCTTCGTTGTTGAAATGTGCCATAATCCCTCTGGTGAAATACACAAAACCACCAGGGACTGCAAAGGCATTGATTACCGGAGAGTCAACGATTTTAAACTCATAGGCTAATTTTGGACGGTGAGAAATGGCTGCCATTTCATTCCCTTTTTCCGTAATAAACTCTTGGAGCTGTGGGTCCTCATAAAGTCCAAAAAAAGCAATTACTTCCGGATCGGCTTGCTGACCCATGGCAATTTCCTGAGCTTCAGACATCAATACCAACTGCTTTTTTCCAGTGACAGGATTGATCGCGCAGCTACTCAAACTTAAGAGCAGCAGAACCGAAAATATTTTTAGAAAATCGGTGTATGTTTTCATAATATCAGAGGGTTGGGTAGTTTATTTACCCCTCATAGGGAAAATATCATTCCAATAAATTGCTGAAAGAAAATAAGCAAGTCGACGAATATATTCCATGCCCATCCGATCTATACTCTTTGGTTCTTGAAGTTAAAAACCTCAAAGAAAACCGTGATTGAGACACTCACGGTGACATTAAAATAAAAAAAAACCGAGCCTCTCAGCTCGGTTTTATACTTATAATCTTTAGGGTTAGTCGACCAGAGACACCGTCACAGCGTCACCTTCTTTGGTTACTTTCGCGACGCCTTTTCCTGTCAGGCCTTTCATCGCTACATCCCATTTCTTTCCACTTAGCCCGGCTTTTCCTTTTAGGTCGGCGATAGCCACTGGAGATTCTGCTTTCAGCAATTCAAAGATCCCTTTTTCCTCTTCAGTCATTTCTACCTGTTTTTTCTCAGGTCTCATCTGCGGGAAGAAAAGTACTTCTTGAATCGTCGTATTATTAGTCAACAACATCGTCAGACGATCGATTCCGATTCCCAAACCTGAAGTTGGCGGCATGCCGTATTCCAAAGCACGAAGGAAATCCTCATCCATTGCCATTGCCTCGTCATCGCCTCTTTCGGCCAGTTTCAACTGATCTTCAAATCGCTCACGCTGATCGATCGGATCGTTTAGCTCCGTGTAAGCATTTGCGATTTCTTTACCATTCACAAACAACTCAAATCGCTCTACCAAGCCCGGCTCAGTTCTATGCTTTTTCGCCAAAGGAGTCATCTCAATAGGATAATCAGTAATGTATGTTGGCTGGATCAAATTGGCCTCTACCTTCTCACCGAAGATCTCATCTACCAATTTGCCTTTGCCCATAGTAGCATCCACTTCAATTCCCATATCCAGACAAACCTTGCGCAAGCCTTCCTCATCCATCTTGCTCACATCGATTCCCGCATATTCCTTGATGGAATCATACATGGTTAGTCTTCTGTAAGGTCCGGCAAATTCTATCTCATTTTTACCAACAGTGATTTTGGTTTTACCATGAATGGCCTGAGTTACCTGCTCGATCAGTTCTTCCACCATTTCCATCATCCAGATGTAGTCTTTGTAGGCTACATAGATTTCCATGGAGGTGAATTCAGGATTATGCGTTCGGTCCATGCCTTCGTTTCGGAACATTTTCCCAAACTCATAAACTCCATCAAATCCGCCTACGATCAGCCTTTTCAGATAAAGCTCATTTGCGATTCTGAGGAAAAGCGGCATGTCCAAGGTATTGTGATGCGTGTCAAAAGGGCGCGCTGCAGCACCTCCATGAACAGCTTGTAGGATCGGAGTCTCCACTTCCAACCATCCATGATCGTCAAAATAGCGACGCATTTGCGTGATAATTCTGGAGCGGGTAATGAAAGTTTTCTTCACCTCGGGATTTACCGTCAAGTCCACATAGCGTTGACGGTATCTCATTTCAGGATCAGTAAATCCATCGTGGACATTTCCATCTTCGTCTCTTTTCACCACAGGAAGTGGTTTTACAGACTTGGACAGTACGGTCAACTCAGTCACATGAAGAGAAATCTCTCCAGTCTGAGTAGTAAAAATATAGCCTTTCAATCCAAGAAAATCACCGATTCCCAAGAGCTTTTTGAATACTGTATTGTAAAGAGTCTTGTCTTCGCCTTCGCAGATATCATCGCGACGCACATAGAATTGCAATCGCCCAGTAGCATCCTGAATCTCTCCAAAAGAAGCTGAACCCATGATTCTACGGCTCATTAGGCGGCCAGCTATCTCTATATTTTTATAGTCCAGCTTTCGGTTTTCGTAGTTGCGATGAATATCATCCGCAGTGACATTGATTGGGAATGCCTCTGCAGGATAGGGATTGATACCCAGCTTCATCAGTTCTTCCCGATCCTTACGTCTTTCTATTTCCTGCTCGCTCAAAAGTTGCATGCTATAATTTGAGAATTAATAATTTAAAATTTAAAATTTTCAGAATTCCACCAAGCTTGGCCAAATTTCGAAATGTGTTCCTGTTACTGAATATTTTTACTACTTCTTTATACTCACTTTTGAATGACACTGAGACTGCCAACTGACCACTGTAAACTGATCACTTACTCTTCTTCCTTCTCTCTACTTCCTTTTTGATCATAGAAAACTCCCGGCTGCTTTGTCCAGCAATACTGGAATTCTCTGAAGCTCTACGGATCAGGTAAGGCATTACCTTTTCCACGGGTCCATAAGGCACATATTTCAAAACCCGATATCCAGCATCCGCTAGATTAAAGGAAATATTGTCACTCATCCCATAGAGCTGTGCAAAGAAGACACGGTCAGACTCCTTATCTATTCCATACTTTTCGATCAACTCTACTACGAGATGATTACTTGCTTCATTATGCGATCCACTGACCAAGTAAACACCATTTGCTATGCAAAATTCCACACCAAAATTGTAATCCATATCAGTCGCTGCTTTGCTGGGCTGGATCGGACTTGGATAGCCCATTTCTTCTGCACGCTCTGCCTCTTTCTCCATATATGCTCCACGCACCAACTTAGCTCCTAAAAGAAACCCAAGCTCATCAGCCAATACTTTCGCTTCCTTCAATCTTCCAAGCATTTCGTGGCGATACATCTGATATGTGTTATAAACCACACATTTTTCCTTATTGTATTTCTCCATGGCTTCGTAGGTCAGCGTGTCGACCACATCCTGAAACCATGACTCTTCGGCATCGATCAGAATCTTCAATCCCAAATCGTAAGCCGTCTTACACAGCAAATCCACTCTTCCTTTGCAACGCTCATACGCCTGATATTCTGCTGGATTGAGAGCCTCACCTGCCTGGATTTTGATCAAAATATGATAATCACCTAAGCCTGTCACCTTAATTACACCGAATGGCATATAATCAGTTTTGGCTGACTCCACCATTGTCTGACGGATTTCTTCACAGGTTTTATCAAAGCTCTCCTCGTCACCTTTTCCCTCCACAGAGTAGTCCAAGATTGATTCCACTCCAAATTTGGCAAGTGACTTACAATCCTCAATGGTTTCTGCGATTGTTTCACCTCCACAAAAATGCCCAAACATGGTTTGCTTCATTATTCCTTTGATAGGCAAACCTAGCTTAAAGCCTATGTTGGTCAAAGCAATACCCAAATCAGACACAAACTTGTTATTCAACATGGCGAACACCAGGTGCATCTTCCTAAGCTCTGAATTGCTTTTCGAAGCGAAGGCAACTTTTAAGTTGTCAAAAGAAATAGTGGATTTGGTGGGCATATTCCAGAAATAAAGCTGCAAAGATATCAAAAAAACTGCTTTTGGGTTCCTTTTGTTATGATAATTGAGGGGTAAAAAGAGACGCAAGACAGGAGATATAATACTTAAGATTTGCGTCAATTCGAGCAAAGTCGAGAGCTCAAAGGTCTTTTTGTTCTGATCAAAAATTCTAGAGAGGTTCCTACTTATCAAAAATCAGTTGCAGCAATTCATTTATATTTTGGAACTTTCAAAACCAACATCCTTTCCCGTTATCTGCTCCAAACATTTTTAAACTTATTTCAAAAAATATTTAAATGCATTATTTAAACCTTTTTTACAAAAAATCAGAATATAATTCTGAAAGCACCTGGTTTTTTGGCTTGATTTTGAAAAATGCAAGGATTAGCCTGATTCTTTGAAGATTGTTTAAAGTAGCTAGCAAAAAATTAATTTTGATTTTAAAAATCACCACTTTACATTTGACACATGTTAAACACAGCCCCAACATATTTTAGCTTCTTTTACTTTTACTTTCGAAGACAAAATCGAATCGGAGTTGTGTATTGCCTAGCCTAAACTAAAAAGAAAATATAACACATAAAGCCCGATTCGCAAGAGTCGGGCTTTTTTCATTTAAAGCTCAGTAATTATGAAATCGAGCATGACAAAAAACATCACAAAGTGCGATGATATTAACCATGCGAGATTCCATGTGACCATTGAAAATAAATAACAAACACATGAAAGAACACAAGCAAATCAAAGACTGGGGTCTAGGACTCACAGGACCAACCATCATCGCAGGGCCTTGCTCCGCAGAGACTCCTGAACAAATCGAACAGATTTGTATCGAGATGAAAGAAAACAATGTCATCCCATCTATGTTCCGTGCCGGAATCTGGAAGCCAAGAACTAGACCAGGAAGTTTCGAAGGCATCGGAGAGGAAGGCCTAAAGTGGATGGAGATCGTTCGTCACCACCTAAATATCCCGATCACTGTAGAAGTAGGAAATGCAGCTCACGCGGAAATCGCCCTTAGAAACAACGTGGACGTCGTTTGGGTAGGTGCTAGAACTACCGTGAATCCTTTCGCAGTACAGGAAATTGCTGACGCATTAGCTGGTTCTGATATTCCTGTGATGGTAAAAAACCCAATGAACCCTGATCTTGATCTTTGGATGGGTGCACTTGAGAGATTCCACGCAGTAGGCCTGACTAAATTGGCGGCGATCCACAGAGGATTCTCTGACGCATACGACAAGAGATATAGAAACAAACCAAACTGGTCTATGCCGATGCACCTGAAACGTGTGTGGACTGGCATGGAAGTTATCAATGACCCTTCTCACATCGTAGGAAAAAGAGATGGAATCCTTGAAATCTCTCAGAAAGCGATGAACTTCGGTTTGGATGGTTTAATGATCGAAACTCACCATGATCCGGACAAAGCCTGGTCTGATGCTAAGCAGCAAGTAACTCCAGCTCGTTTGAAAGAAATTCTTTCAGCTATAGATTTCAAAAAACCTCTGGAATCTGAGCAGCCAAGCGAAAAATTGAATGACTTGAGAAGAGCTGTAGATCACCTGGATGATCAGCTATTGGATATTCTTCAGGAAAGATTCGCAGTGATCGACCAGATCGGAGCCCATAAGAGAGAGCATCACCTATCCGTATTTCAATCCAATCGCTGGAAAGAAGTAATGGAAGGCCGTACCGAAAAGGGAGTTAAGAAAAACCTTAGCGAGAAATTCATGCGTGAGTTGCTTTATTGTATCCACGAGGAATCCGTAAAGCGTCAGGAAAAGCAACTTAGAGAAGCGGATACGGTGAAGAAATAAAGAGGGTTCCGCAATGATCCCAGTAGCCTCATTTTCAGTGGTTGATTAGACGGAAGACCGATGACCGAAGTCGCCCTCTCGCTTGGTTTCATCGTCCAATATGCCACTTTGAGCATTACTAAGTCAAATGCGGAATTCAGTAAATGTAAAATTCATAAACACTGAGCTTATAGTAAATCTGAGGGGAATATTTCTCCTCAGATTTTTACTCTAATTTTAGACTCAGTAAAATCTCTTCTTCGTGGACTCTATAATCTTTTCTGAAAATGCATCTGTAGATTTGACCGCAGTACTCAGCGAAATCAACTACTCCAGTCTTTTTATTTTAACAGATGAAAACACCAAGGCTCATTGCCTGCCTTTGGTAGAAGAAGTTTTCCCTTCCAACAGTACTTTTTTCACCATTGAATCTGGCGAAAAGAATAAAACCATAGCTACCTGCATGCAAATCTGGGCTGCCATGACGGAAGCTCAACATGACAGAAAAGCGCTTTTTCTAAATATTGGAGGAGGGGTTTTAGGTGATATGGGTGGTTTTTGCGCCAGCATATACAAAAGGGGAATTCGCTTTATCAATATGCCGACTACCCTACTGTCTCAAGTGGATGCAAGTGTGGGTGGAAAATTGGGAGTGGATTTCGAAGGTTTGAAAAATCACTTGGGCGTTTTTAATGAGCCAGAGACGGTCATTGTAGCTTCTGAATTCCTGAAGACTTTGCCCAAACAAGAGCTAAGATCCGGCTTTGCTGAGATCATCAAACATGGTTTGATCCGGGATAAGAAATATTTCGAGAGTCTGGATTTTGAGCATTGGGAAAATTCCTATTGGACTCCGCTGATCCATCATTCTGTCGAGATCAAAAAATCTGTGGTCCAAGAAGACCCGAAAGAAGCTGGCTTGCGCAAAATCCTGAATTTTGGGCATACGATAGGTCATGCTTTTGAAACGTATTTTTTGGATGGACCAAAACACCTATTACATGGAGAAGCCATTGCTGTCGGAATGATTTGCGAAGCTTGGCTCTCACACAAGAAATTAGACCTTTCAATGCAAGAATTGCAGCAAATCCAATCTGCATTTTTGAAAGTATATGGCAAAATAGAAATTCTGGAAACTGATCTTCCGGCTGTTCTAGATTTTTGCCTACAAGACAAAAAGAATGAAGGCAAAGAACTGATGTTTTCTCTACTCCGTTCCATCGGAGATTGCACGTACAACATTCCTGTCACTAGGGAGGAAATACAAGAAGCAATCCAATATTACCAAAATTTACCTCAGACCTAATTACCAATATTTTGACTACTGAAACCAAGGAAACGATTCATCTGGCTCAGAAAACAGATTTTTCGGCTACACAAATCCCTCTTCCTTCTTCCAAAAGCGAGTCTAATCGCGTGCTAATTATTGATGCGCTCACGGAAGGAAAAAATGAACTCAGCAACCTGGCTGAAGCTCGTGATACGCAGACGATGATCTCTTTGCTGGAGAAAAACCCACCAGTTTTTGACGTGCTAGATGCGGGAACAACAATGCGATTCTTGACTGCTTACGCTACGATCACCAACCAAAACAAGGTCATGACTGGAACCCCACGGATGTGTGAGCGACCGATTGGAATTTTGGTGGATGCGCTCAGAACATTGGGTGCAGAGATTCATTATTTGGGAGTGGAAGGCTATCCACCCATGGCTGTTCATGGACTTACAGAGCAGAAAAGCAATAAAATAAAAATCAGAGGAGACGTTTCCAGCCAATACATTTCCGCAATTCTCATGATTGCTCCTTTGTTGCCCAAGGGCTTGGAGCTCGAATTGGAAGGCAAGGTAGGATCGCGATCTTACATAGAAATGACCTTGGATTCTATGTCTCAATTTGGAATCAGCTACGAATGGCAAGACAACAAAATCACTGTTGCCCATCAAGCTTATCAGCCTACTACATTCGCAGTAGAAAGTGACTGGTCCGGTGCTGGATACTGGTTCAGCTTATTAGCCTGTGCCGATTCTGGTGAGCTTTTTCTATCTGGATTGAAAGAAAACAGCCTCCAGGGAGATTCGGCCGTGGTAGAAATCATGGGGCAGCTTGGCATAAAAAGTACATTTAAGGATGGTGGAGTTTTACTGGAAAAGCAACCGGTAAAAGGGTTAACACATTGGGATTTCACTCACTGCCCAGACTTGGCCCAAACCATCACAGTGACTTGTGCGATCTTAGGGCAAAATGCGACGTTTACGGGATTGGAAAGTTTGAAAATCAAGGAGACGGATAGAATCTATGCATTGCAGCAAGAGCTGGCGAAGTTCAACGCAGATCTGAAGGAAATCGAACCTGAGGTGTATCAGGTGATTCCTTCTGTAACTATGCCTACTGAAGTAAAGATCCATACGTATGATGATCACAGAATGGCGATGGCATTTATGCCTTTGATCACCAAAACACGAGTAAGTATAGAAGATCCTTCCGTGGTGGATAAATCTTACCCAAGTTTCTGGAAGCATTGCCAGCTTGCGGGAATCTCCATCGTAAGCCAAGCTTAAGTTATGAGTACTTTAAAAATAGCCATCCAGGGCGTTCCTGGATCTTTTCACCATCAAGTCGCGCTTCGCAATTTTGGTGAGGATATAGAAATTCTTGATTACACCACTTTCGAACCAGTGGCAAGAGCGGTAGCAAATGGCGAAGCAGATTTTGCCGTGATGGCGATTGAGAACTCCATCGCCGGAGCGATTTTACCAAATTATGATTTGATTGATCGGTACGGATTGAACATTCAGGATGAATATTATTTGCCGATTGGGCACCAGTTCATGGCGCTTCCGGGCCATACGATTTCTGACATTAACGAGGTTCGCTCGCACCCTATGGCGCTGTTGCAGTGCAAAGCTTTTTTTGCGCAGCATCCACACATCAAACTGAAAGAAGACACCGACACTGCTTCCGTAGCGAGAGATATTGCCGCAGAAAACTTAAAAGGTGTTGCAGCAATCGCATCTACTATTGCAGCTGATATTTACGGCATGGAGATCATCGCACAGGATATCCAGACGGTGAAAAGTAACTTTACAAGATTTATAATCCTTCAAAAAGAAGATGTAAAGCCATCAGATGGGGCAAATAAAGCCTCAATTAAAGTGACCATTCAAAACCAAAAAGGTGGACTGGCCAAGTTGCTGACGTTGATCTCCGAAAATGGGATTGACTTAAGCAAAATCCAGTCGATTCCTGTGATAGAAAAACCTTGGGAATATGCATTCTTCATAGACTTGGTTTTTGAAGATCATTCCATTTTCTCGCAGACAATTGAGGAAATTCGGACTAGTTTTGGAGAGGTGAAAATTTTTGGAGAATACATAAGTAGGAAATAATGAAAGGCTTTGCAGATCGAGTAAACAGTGTAGAAGAGTACTACTTTTCCGCCAAGCTCAGAGAGGTGAATCAGATGATTGCTGATGGAAAACCAGTCATTAACTTAGGTATTGGAAGCCCGGATTTAGCGCCAGACAAAAATGTGATTGAGGCGCTAAAAAGCACCGCAGATAATTCGCAGGCGCACGGATACCAAAGTTATCAAGGAATTCCACAGCTGCGAACCTCCATCGCGAATTTCTATTCAAGGGAATATGGCGCGAGCTTAGATCCAAATAAGGAAATCCTTCCAATGATGGGTTCTAAAGAAGGTATCATGCATCTGAGCATGACGTTCCTGAATCCCGGAGATGAGGTTTTGATCCCAAATCCAGGCTATCCGACTTACACTTCCGTTACCAATTTACTTGGAGCCAAAGCAATTTATTACGGAATTGACCTAAGTAAAGCTGGTAGACCGAATCTGGAAGAATTGGAAAATCAGGACCTAAGTAAAGTGAAAACGATGTGGATCAATTATCCACACATGCCAACTGGCGCAACTGGAAGCAGAGCTATTTTGCAAGAGTTGGTGGCTTTTGCCAAAAAACATGAGATCGTTTTACTTCATGACAATCCTTACAGTCATATATTGACAAAAGAGCCGATCAGCATTCTGTCTATTGCAGGAGCGAAAGAGGTGGCGATGGAGCTAAATTCTCTGAGTAAAGTATTCAACATGCCAGGCTGGAGAGTGGGTATGCTGGTTGGACGGGAAGACTGGATTTCGAAAGTGCTGAAAGTGAAAAGTAACATGGATTCCGGGATGTTTCTGGGAATTCAGAAAGGAGCTGTTGCAGCACTTAATCTTGGTGAAAGCTGGTTTTCTGATATCGAAAGCACTTACCAGAGCCGTAGAAAACTGGTTTGGAAACTAGCTGACAAATTAAATCTGAGCTATGACACCAATGCTGCGGGGCTATTTGTCTGGTGCAAAGTGCCTGAAGGGAAATCGTCAGATCAAGTTGTTGACGAATTACTTTATGAGAGAAATATATTCATCACTCCAGGAAAGATCTTTGGATCAGCCGGCGAGGGGTATGTTCGCTTTTCGCTGTGTATGCCTGAGTTTAAAATACTGGAAGCAATAAACAGGATTAAGTAAATATTAACCACAGTCATACTATTGGGCTTATTTTCTTTGTTTAATGGGCTGGAAGACCGAAGATGCCTCAACACTAGAGTTAAGCATATAGTTGTGCTTTAGGAGAAGTAGAAAAAAATTAAAAAATAAGCATATGAAAAAATTACACATTGTAGGCTTGGGACTTCTTGGAGGTTCATTTGGCTTGGCAGCAAAGAATAAATTTCCTGAAATTCTTATTACAGGCACTGATGCAAGTGAGAAAAATCTTCAGGATGCATTAAATCTTGGAATCATTCAAGAGTCCAAAGATGCACCAGATGCAGATACTGATATCGTCATATTGGCTACTCCTGCAGACACTTTGGGCGATTTACTTTCGAAAACTCTTGATCAAATTGGTGAAAACACCTTAGTTTTTGACGTGGGATCTACCAAAGCAAAACTTTGTGCTTTGGCGGCGGGGCATCCAAAAAGAAAACAATATCTAGCTGCCCACCCGATTGCCGGAACGGAGTATTCTGGGCCAAAAGCAGCATTTGCAGGTCTGCTGGACCGCAAAGTACTTATCGTCTGTGAGCTAGAGCAAACTGATTTGCAATTGAAGGAGAAGGCATATGAGCTTTTTGATGCATTGAATCTGAAATTGAGATTTATGGATCCGGAGGAGCATGATCGTCATTTGGCATTTGTATCTCACTTGTCGCATATTTCCTCATTTATGCTTGGCAAAACTGTACTGCAAAAAATGGAAGATGAGAAAAACATCTTTGACATGGCAGGTTCTGGATTTGCTTCCACGGTGCGTCTGGCAAAGTCTAGCCCGGCCATGTGGTCGCCTATTTTTACAGAAAACAAGGATAATATCTTATCAGCTTTAGATGGCTATATTTCGAATTTGACAGCATTCCGTGATAAGATTTCGGCTAGTGACGGACAAGGATTATCTGATGATATGGCTGAAATCAATAAGATTGGGGATATTCTGGATTTGGAAAAATGAGTTGATTTCTAATTTCGGATGTATGATTTCAAATAATGGAAAAGCTCGATTGGGGATAAAAAGATGGGGTTTTTGATGTGTTTGAATGAAATAGCAAAAAGTTATCCAGAAGCTAAATTGAAAAAAAGGTATAAACTTTAATTCATTAAATCAGTATCTTAATACCGTGTTCCAATTAAATAGACAAAGCAATGGCACTTCAATACATTCAAGATAAGGAAGGAAAAACCACGGGCGTCATAATCCCAATCGAGGAATGGCAAGCCTTAAAGTCAAAATATTCAGAATTGAATAAAGATTTTGATAATTCGCCGGATTTAACGTCATGGCAAAAGGAGATTCTTGACGACCGTCTCTCCGACTATTACAGTGATCCTGACAATGTCAATGATTTTGAAGAAACGCTTAAAAATATTGAAAGCGAGCCATGAATTTCAGCTTTGTCAATAGACCAAAAGTCAAAAATGACATAGTAAAGGCTATTGGCTATTACAGCGAAATAGATCCCAAATTATCAAAGCAATTTTTATATCGCATACGAGAAGCTAAAAATCGTATTGCTCAATCACCTAAAGGTTTTCAAATTAAATACAAAGAAGTAAGGACAATACTTCTCAACCAATTTCCTTATCATATTCATTATATGATTAAGAGCCCCAAAGGTCAAATTGTTATCCTCGCAATAATTCATACGCATCAAAACCCTCAAGATTATTCTATGAGATAGACATTTTCTGATGGCATTATTCATCCAAAAAACTATTCCCTTACTTCCTATGAAACATTTTTTCACGCTCACCCTGCTGCTGATCTCTACAGTTGCTTTTTCCCAAACTGAAGATCAATGGACCACTGTAGAAATGGTCAATTATCCTCTTCCAAGGCATGAAAACTCCTTTGTGGAAAACAATGGTAAGTTTTATCTCCTTGGTGGGCGAGGCATCAAACCAATTGAAGAATACGATCCAAAGACAAATAGGTGGAAGACACTGGCTATGGCTCCCATCGAATTTCACCACTTTCAAGCCATATCATTCAAAAATGAAATTTATGTAATCGGCGCGCTGACTGGTGGATATCCACATGAGACTCCGTTGACACATTTCTTGATTTTCAACCCAAAAACCAATACCTGGCGGGAAGGTGCAGAAATCCCAGAAGATAGAAGAAGAGGTTCAGTGGGAGTAACAGTCCGTGGAGACAAAATCTATTTAGTCTGCGGAATCGTCGATGGACACTATGCCGATTTTGTTCCCTGGTTTGATGAGTATGACACGAAAACAGGTAAATGGACAGTTCTTCCAGATGCACCACGGCCTAGAGATCACTTCGGTGCTGTGCTGGTAGAGGATAAAATTTATGCTGCCGGGGGAAGAACTTCCCATGCTGAGATAGGAAAGGTGTTGGACTTGGTGATTCCTGAAGTTGATTTCTTTGATTTTAAAACCAATTCCTGGGGTACAGTAGAAGCTGGACTTCCCACCCCAAGAGGGGGAACTTCTTCCATTGCGAAAGGGAAATGTTTACTAGTCATGAATGGCGAAAGTACAGTTCAGGAGCCATCTCATGCTGAAGTGGAAATTCTCAATACGCATACTGGCGAATGGTCAAAACTTCCAGATTTAAACCAAGGAAGACACGGTACTGGAGTGATTTACCACAAAGGGAAGCTTTATGTAGCTGCAGGTAGCGCAAAACGCGGTGGCGGACCAGAATTAAATACCATGGAAGTCATGGAATGGAAGTAAGTATCAGTGATTTTGGCTGATTTTAAATTCGGGAATTGAACATTGATCATAGAATATGGGGGCTCTCTGTTTCCTTAATTTCCCTTAATTGAAATACTTTTTTATAAAACTGGCTTTCATTTTGAATACTTAAAGTAGAAACTAACCAAACACACATGAAGAATTACATAACTCTACTACTTGCCTTTTTTATGGTGGCCCCACTTTTTGCTCAGGACAACATGACTGTGCCTTTGATTGAAGTGGAAGGATTTAGCGAAAAAAAGATTGCACCTGACGAAGCGACTTTCCAGATTAATTTGGAAGAAAAAGCAATGAAAGTTACAGATGCAGTAGCTGTAATAAATAAGAAAACACAATTACTCGCTGACGCCTTGAAAAAAGCAAAAATCAAGGACTATAAATTAATTGCAGACAATTATTCGGTCGATGTCAATCGTGTATACAGAGGAGGAACACAGCGAGATTCCGGCTATGTAGCGCGCCAATCATTACGAGTGGTGACAAACAGTAAAAATGAAGACCTTCAGAAGATAGTAGAATCCATTCAAGGTTCAGGCGATATGAGTTTTAATCTGAATTTCCGGATTTCTGAGGCCACTCAAAAGTCTCTAGAAGATGAACTGCTTACTGCAGCTTTAAGAAATGCTGAAAGCAGAGCTCAACTGATCGCTCAGACTTTGGGCATCAAATCTATCCGAGTGCACCGCGTCACTTTGGAATCACAACCTGTGGCTTTTGCATATGCGAAAATGGAAATGATGCGGACCAGTGCAGATGCAGCTTCAGCTCCTCCATTGCTAAATCCTGATGAGCAAAGTCTGCAAAAACGCGTATATGTGAAATATACTTACTAAATTGAAATCCGCGAAAGCGGATTTTTACGTTACTTTTTGAGTCTTCGTGCTCTTCCAACTTTAAAATTTTTATTTGATGAATCTTTCAGAAATTGTTAATAGACCTAGAGCGCATGCAACTATAGAAGCGAAATCTCAGGAAATAGGCTTTGATATGCCTTCCGATATCTATATAGGCACTCTACTAAAATCACTAGTTGCAAGCAAACCTTGTGGTAATTTCCTCGAACTTGGAACAGGAATTGGACTATCTCTCTCTTGGATGACTGATGGTATGGACGATTGTGGAAACATCATTTCTATTGACACTGACCCACAACTCACAGAAATAGTCAGTAATTTTTTTATGCTTGACCCAAGGGTCAATATCCTTTGTCAAGACGGAGCTGAATGGATTAAAAACTATTCAGGTGATAAATTTGATTTGATTTTTGCAGATGCTTGGCCTGGAAAATACAGCGAGTTAGATGAGGTGCTGGATTTGGTCAAAATAGGTGGCATCTATGTGATTGATGATATGAACGAGCAACCAAATTGGCCTGAGGGACATGCACAGAAAGTGCAAAATCTAGTTTCAACGTTGGAAAAACGAGAAGACTTTTGCATGACCAAAATGGATTGGTCAACAGGAATAATTTTGATGACCAAATTGAAGTAACTCAAAAAAACTCAAGTCCAGGTTAATTCTAACAACTTAAGCTTAAAACCCTCTTCAACAAGGTTTATAACGCGATTAAGTATATAAAAAAAGTAACTACTCCTACAGCCAACCCAATGATAAAAACTGTATAGGCATGGGCCAAAAGCTTATATTTTCTATTTAAAACCTTGCCTTGATAATATAAGGAAATGGCCATTTGCTCTTGAACTTGTTTTTTGGAAGGCAAGATTTGATCAATTTCAGTGAGATATTCTTCAAGCGTAAAATGGGAGCTAACTCCAAAAAACATCACACTTGACTTAGTCTCCTCCTCATGATTCTTTCTCCTCCCTAGAAATTTAGGACGGGCGGCCTGCACAGCCAAAATAGTAGACACTAGGCAAGTCGTGATTAAAACCATGATTGGAATCAAGGTCGTTGTCTTTTGATAATCAAACTGTTGGGAAATAGTTCCGTAGCCAATAATAGCAACTAAAGAGGAAATCACCAGCGCATTGATGCTGATCACAATATTAGCTTTGTTGTCAGCAATCTGCAGTAGATTACAATTATTCATAAAAGTCACTCTAAAAAAAGTCTGAGTTGCTCTTTCTGTTTTATCTTTCTTTGGTTCCAAAAATTCTTCCATTTCTTTAAAGTTGTTCGAACTGAATTTACAAATTAATTTACCGAGAGGCGGTGAGTCTCAGAGAGAGTTTAAATTAGACATTTCCTCTCAAAATCATATCAAAGAGGAAATCATTGATTGCCTTTCTGACATACTAAAAACCAGATTATTTCCCACTTAACTACGGTTCCAAGAAAAGTCGAATGTTACCCTAAAAAACCAACAATCCATGCTCCCTCAGAATCTCCCAAACTTCTGATTCCAGCATCTCCTCAAAGTCACCAATTTCCGACTCGTAGCTTTCCCGAATCGGCTTCAGCGTATTGAGATTTTGGGTATATCCAACAGTCTGCAACATTTCGAAGACCCATTCTCCTAACTCAAGTGGAAGCTCCATTGCGAAGTCTTCTTTTTTACCTGAGAAAATCAACTCAGAAAGTTCGTCCTCTTCGAAAACTTGTAATTCCGGCTGAGCACCAATCCACAAGATTCTATTTCGATCTTTGTATTCGGTAGAAGGCTCATTTCTAATTTCGTTTGCTATATAATTCTTTGGAATTGTTGTTTTCGGAACCTTAGTCTCAAACCAGTCCTGAAGTGGCACATCAAAGCAGACGCCATGCATGTAATTGAAAAGTGATTTGCGCAGCCCCTCTCCATACAGCTCATGATCAGCTCCTGTAGGATCCTTGTGAGGAAGGTCATTATTTGCAAATGTACCGGCAACAGGCATCAAATTCACTGCTCCAAAAGCTTTTGGATCCAAGCCAACAGGACTGTGGGCAGTCATCGCAAATCTATGCCAGAAACCCGATTGGATTACACCTGCCTGGATCAACTGTCTCACCATTTCCAATGAATCAATCGTCTCCTGAGCTGTCTGCGTAGGAAAACCATACATCAGATAGGCATGAACCATGATGCCCGCTTGGGTGAAGTGATTGGTAACCTGAGCTACCTGCGAAACAGTCACACCCTTTTTGATCAAAGCCAACAAACGATCCGAAGCCACTTCCAAACCGCCGGAAACAGCAATGCATCCAGACGCTCTCAGCAAGCGACAAAGATCTGCCGTGAAGCTACTTTCAAAGCGGATATTCGTCCACCAAGTCACCGAAAGTTGTCTTCGCAAAATCTCGATCGCCAAGTCCCGCATCAAAGCAGGCGGAGCTGCTTCATCTACAAAGTGAAAACCATTCTGACCCGTTTGGGCTATGATTTCCTCGATCCGATCACACAGAATCGAGGCGGTGATCGGCTCATATCTTCCGATGTAATCTAGCGAAACATCACAGAACGTGCATTTTCCCCAATAGCAACCGTGCGCCAATGTCATTTTATTCCAGCGACCATCCGACCAAAGTCTATGCATGGGATTGGCCACTTCGATCACGGAGAGGTAATCCCGAATCAGCAAATCGCTGTAATCCGGAGTGCCCACTTCCCGCTGAGAAACATCTTTGACGGCGTTGTTATTGCAAAACTTCACTTGACCATGAATCCTGGTAAAGGTTCGCTTCAACTCATCCACAGGGATTTTTCCAGCCAAATGATCGAGCAACAAGCGAATCGGAGCTTCCCCATCATCCAAGACGATAAAATCCATATAGTCAAAAACTCGAGACTCCTTCAGCGAACGAAGTTCAGTATTTGGAAAACCCCCTCCCATCCAAAGCAACAAGTATGGATGATGTTTTTTCAGGTATTGCCCGCATTTGAAAGCACCGTAAAGATTACCGGGAAAAGGAACCGAGAAAGCTACAGATGTAGGTTGATATTGCTGAATCTTTTGCTCCAGCAAGTCACACAGCAATTCATCAATCGAACCTGAAGGCTTATTTAAGGCTTCCTCCATTTCGTCAAAGGAATTGGCTGACATGCCCAGTCGCTCGGCATAGCGGCTAAATCCAAAGTGCGGATCGATCTGCTCTGAGATTAAATCTCCAATATCTTCCAGATAGAGTGTCGCAAAATATCTTGCCTTATCCCGAATTCCCAGCGTACCAAAAGCCCATTCCAGATCATCCAATTGCTCAAAGCGACTCGCTTCCGGCAAGTAATCTCCTTCGGCAATTCTATAAGCTAGTGTAGGATTTCTGTCCTGAAGAAAAGCAATCACCGGATCAATCGTCTGTAGGTAGTTGGCTTTCAAGCGAACAATCCGAGCGATGTTATCAGACATTTCAGCCTCATTTGCTTCTATTTCGGCAAAGATATTGGTTAAACCCTTTCTGGAAAAAAGGGCCAAAATCACTTCAATACCCAAGTCCACCTGATTTGAAGCTACGCCAATCTGATTGAGGTATCCTTTCAGATATGCCGTAGCCGGGTATGGCGTGTTCAGCTGGGTAAAAGGCGAGGTGATGAAGAGGATTTTCTGTACCAAAATGCTATGTGGGTGAATTAGGGATGCAAGTTCGGAAGAATAAAAGGAAGTTGGAAGTGGGAAGTTTGGAGGTTGGAGGTTATCGGTTGTCGGTTATCAGTTATCGGTTGTCAGTTGTCGGTTGTCGGTTGGCGGCTTGGATCTTGATACTTTGTACTTTGTACTTGATACTTAGTACTAATTTCTTGTAAATTACACAACAACCCATAACACCAATACCATGAAGGAATTAAAAAAAGAAGACATAGATCAAGGCGTTTTTGACCTATACGATGCATATGCTCACAATAAACTGGAGCGAAGACAATTTATAGAGAAGCTTTCTGCTTATGCAGTTGGTGGTGTGACCGTAGCTGCACTGATGAGTGCGATGATGCCAAACTATGAAGACACCCGCACAATCAAAGCAGATGATACTCGCTTGGAATCAAACTACATTAACTACGATTCTCCCAAAGGAGGAGGCAAAATCAAAGGATTGCTTTCCACTCCTGCCGGAATGAGCGGCAAAGTTCCGGGAGTAGTAGTCGTCCATGAAAACAGAGGTCTCAATCCTTACATAGAAGATGTGGGAAGGAGAACGGCGGTAGCTGGTTTTATTTCTTTGGCTCCTGATGCACTAACTCCACTGGGTGGCTATCCCGGCAATGACGACGAAGGCCGTGCGATGCAGAGCAAGCGTGATCGGAATGAAATGCTAGAGGACTTTATCGCAGCTTATGAGTATTTGAAAAGCCACCCTGACTGCAATGGAAAAGTAGCTGTGGTAGGTTTCTGCTTTGGGGGCTGGATATCCAATATGATGGCCGTTAGAATCCCCACACTAAATGCCGCCGTTCCTTTCTATGGAGGCCAACCATCAGCAGAAGAAGCTGCGCAAATCAAAGCCCCACTGATGCTGCACTTTGCTGCCCTTGACGAGCGGGTAAATGCAGGCTGGCCGGCATACGAAAAAGCGCTAGATGCTAATAATGTGGAAAATCAGGCCTTTATCTATCCAGATGTGAACCACGGATTTCATAACAATACCACACCGAGATATGATGAAGATGCCGCAACGTTGGCTTGGGATAGAACGATTGGTTTTTTTAAGGAGAAGATGGGGTAAGAAGACTTCTATCAATTATTCTAAGTGCCAGGTATATCACTCCTGGCACTTTCCTTTCCATATCACAACCTCGGCCTAGTAATTGCTAACTTTAGGGCAGATAACTTATATTTTTATACATGAATAACAATAAATTCAACATCGCTGTCCTTATCGACGGCGACAATGCACAAGCGAAATTGATTAAGGAAATTCTCGAAGAGGTTTCCAAATACGGTAAGGCTACCATCCGAAGAATCTACGGAGACTGGACCACCCCACATATGAACAGCTGGAAGGAAATGATCAACCTGCATTCTTTCAGCCCCATCCAGAAGTTCTCCTACACCACTGGTAAAAACTCCACCGACAGTTCCATGATCATCGACGCCATGGACATCCTCCACAGCGGCAGTGTGGACGGTTTTTGCATCGTTTCTTCGGATTCAGATTACACGGGTTTGGCAAAAAGAATACGTGAAGAAGGTATGTTTGTGATGGGAATCGGACGCAGGATCACACCAAAAGCTTTTGTACAGTCCTGTGAGATTTTTACCTACGCTGAGAACCTTTTGCCTGCAGAAAAACCAAAATCGACTACCAAAAAAGCAGAGAAAACTCAAAGTAATACTGCCCGCAAAAATGTGGTCGTGAACGAAGAAATCAAAAAAGAACAACCTGAAAAAGAAAGTGCGGAACTTGATCTCAGTATCATCGACAAGGCTTTTGAAATCTCCTCAGATGAAGAAGAAGAAATCCACATTGCCAAGATCGGGGCATCATTGAGAAAAATAGACCCCAGCTTTGACCCTAGATCCTATGGCTTCCGAAATCTCACGGAGCTATTCAAAAACTTGGACAAATACGTTTTGGTAAAGAATCTGGTAAATGGATTGAATTATCCGCTGGTGAAGTTGAAATAGTTGGGTGATGGGTGTCGGGTGACCGATGTAGGCTCAATTTAAGTTTTAAGCATTTTCTATATTGCTTCTAGCTTTTTTAGACCCAAGGCATCTAAGCTTTGCAATGGTACACCGAGCACCGGACATCCAGCATCAGACACCAGACACTCCTCACTCCACTTCTTCCAATCTAAACACCTCAAAACGCATCAGATCCTCTTCGTTTTTGGGATTGTCAGGGTGACTGATGGAAATATAAAGTCCTTCCTGACTCACAAAGGAATTTCCAGGATAGTAGGTGTTTTCAGGGAAGAGCGTTTCTCCTAGTACATTCAGTTCTTTGTCCAAAATCATCACAGCAAACTTTCGGGGAAATCTTCTAAGCTGGTCAATTTCACCCTCACTTTCCACTACTACTTTCGGGTAAACAAAGCGGTAAAAAACTCCCCGAAACTCATCGTACAAAATTCGCTCATATCGGTCCGAGGCAAAGACGTACTTCATCGTGCTAAATCTATCAGTTGCTTCCTGAAAACTAAGAAAGCCCTGATCTACAAACTGGCTTTTGGCATTCACAGGTTTGATTAGATTTCCATCTAAATCCGCGACATATAAGTTGTGGTCGGCGACTAGCGAATAGACTAATTTTTCTCCATCAGAAGCCATACTGAAATCCAATAGTTTTGGCCCTGAAGTATTATAGCCAGCTGGCCAAGTGATAGGCAATAGCTCTACTTCGGAGCTCTTCAAGTCAATCACATAGCTAAGCTTTTTTGAGGCAAGTGTATCATCTGAAATAGTTCTCTGGTCTCCTTCAAACTTTGCGTTTACCAGCAACTTACTTCCGCTAAGAATTGGCGTGTAATTGTAGTGGGCATTGTGAAGAAAAGCGGCCAAATAGTCAATTGGTGGCTCATAGGTATACTTTGCCTTGACTTTAGCGCTTGTGTCGGTAAGATTGAGATTGAGACTAGGATATCCAAATAAAAAAATACTGTCTAAATTCTGGACATGAATCCCCAAGATCGCTCCTACTCCTTCAGGTCCTTCCAGATCAAAAATCATTCGCTTTTCCATTTTTCTTGAATCCAGATCATATAACTGCACCTCATTATTTGTCTGATTCACGTTGAAAAGCCAAGAACGATCCTCTCCCTGAAAAGCCACTAAACCACCACTTACATTCGAAGTCTGACTGTCAATGGGAAGGGAAACAAGCTGCCCGTCGGATACCAATTTCTGTGGATTGTTAATATCTTTCTGACTACATGAAAAATATAACAGCGCTATAATAATTGGGAGTATCAGTCTTTTCATTCTCCAAGGTAATTAGCCCGAACTAATTAACTAAGTTAAATTACCTTAACTCAGTTCTTCGCTACTATATTGAATACAAAAGCTCGGTACTTCAACAAAGCCACGAAAGTGGCTCCGCCAAATGCATTCCCGATCAAGGCTGTGCTTTGGAAAGCTATATAGTCCCAAAGTGAAATATCAGGAGAACTTAACATTCCGGAAAAAACCTCCACGCTACCGATAATGCTGTGATGCAATCCTGTGAATGACATGACCGCGGTTATGATAAAAATTATCACGATTCTACTGATCGTGTCCCTGGAAGAAGCAAGCAGCCACGAAAGTAAACCCATCAACCAACCAGCTACAATCGCACTGACAAAAATCACCGCTGTACTTGGATGAATGACATGTAAAGCAATTTCAACAACAACTTCTGATGTGAAAATCCCCAAATGAGGGCCTAACCAAAGTAAAATTAATGCGATTATGTAGCCTCCAACTAGGTTTCCGGCAATTACTACTCCCCAGAGCTTAAACATACTGCCGGCACTTCTCTTTTTATTCAAAACAGGTAGCGTCAGCAAAGCCGTTTGCTCAGTAAAAAGAATACTTTGTCCCAAAACCACTAAAATAAATCCCAGCGGGTAAACCAATGACACAATACGGATCAAGGAACTATCAGCCACTGAGCCAATCAAAAAAAAGTAAAGTGAGCAAATCAGTAGGTAGCTAAAACCAATCTCCAGTCCTGCAGTAAGAGAACTCGTAAACAAGCTCTGATAGCTTTTGTCATACGTTTCCAGCGCATCTACAATTTGATCACGAAGAATCTCTCCATGGGATTTGGCAGAATCAGAACCCTTAGACTTTGACTTTCTTAGCTCTTTATCAATTTCTTTCTGCTGCTCTTCGGCAACTTGCTCCTCAGTTTTTTCTTTTTTCCAAGCCATTAAAATCGGTGGTTACAGGTGCTCTTTGTCTTAAATTAATCAGAATTGACTAGAAGCAAACAAAAGCCTTTAAATCAACTTTCCTTGTCTAGTCAAGGATCAACTAGAAAAACTACTCGGAGGTTCTGCAGGCAGATAAAATATTGATTTCAAAAAGCCGATCGTCTTTCAGAACTACAAAAAATTCTTTCAGATAAGTAGTCATATTCTTAACCTCCTGATCAGGCACCAAATGTGCCAGCTGCTGAATATGATCAAAAAGAAGCTGCTCTTTGCTCAAAAACTCATCTCTAATTGTTTTCATTAGCGCCTCATCCCTACAAAACCCTCTATACAATCGTTGGCTCACGTCGTCGATATCAACTAGACTACTGACTTGTGCATAAGGCGGCTTTACCATGCCGGTCATGTCAAAATCATAGGCCAAGGGAATAGCAGTTTTCGAGTCCAGCTTTAGGATTTTCATGTTATGCTGGTATAGACTCGACCAGTCTGTGTTGCCAATCATGTATTGAAATAAATCATGACGAACTGCTGCAGTGTCCTCCAGAAAAGTCCCGGCTACTTTCTTATTTTCCAAAACTTCTGCATCGAAACGCTCAGCAACTTTATCGTCATCTTCAATCAAAAAGCCCAAAAACTGCTCGGTCCGGCCTTTTTTATCGTCCTCATTTTGAAAGTTGACCCGGATCATCCGTGTTTTGAACGTGTATTGGCTCACTTCTTCATAGAGTTGGTAGCAGAGATATTCCTTTACTATAAATGAATCAGCATTTTTATTAGTAGCACAAGGGAAAACTATTTTCAAATTTCTACTTCCATCAAAAATATTCCCTTTCCCCTCCCTCTTTTTTAACCTCATTCTGACGGGTGGATAAAAACAATTTTCCCTGCGGAAGTTACCCCTTACCCTAAGTCCCACATCCAAAGTATCTTGGGAACCATCCGTGTTTTTATAGATTAAATACGAATCCAATAGCGTGGAATCATTGGTTTCATTGCGAAGCTTTTTCACTGAAAACTTCATGCTAACTTCTAAAATTTCATCTGAATCAAACAATAGCTCATCTTGCTGGGCGATTGCAACAAGAGAAATAAAAATGAAACAAGAAATGAGGGACAAAAACTTTTTCATACTCCTATATTTTAAGCTTAAAAAAACAAATTAAACTACTTCCATTAGGCTATTCAAGCCTGATTTAACCTTTCTAAGGTATACATTTTCAGGACTTAATGGATAATATTTCTATTGATTGAGGTACGGTCATGTGATATTAAAGCTTTGTTAGCATAACATTTTTAAACTCTACCTCTGCTCCTTCTGCCTGCAAAGCTATATTACCCCGGGTAGTAGTGGCATTAAATCCATCATTGACTAAGTCCCCATTTAACCAAACAGTTACTTTATCTTCATCGCAGCGGATTTTGATATGATTCCACTCGCCTAAGGGCTTTTCGGAATCGTCTGTAAGATTTTTAATTCTTCTCAGCTTTCTGCCATTGACCCCCCAATTCTCCTTTGGTCCACGTCTTGCCTCCATGTCCTCCACTTCTATATTTTGCTCGATGCACCAAAAATCCCCGGCATTAGAATGCATCAGCTGAACCTCAATGGACTTTGGGAACATGTCGTAGAGTGCTCTTGGAGTAGATGCATGAACCAAAATCCCACAATTGCCCGGCTCTCCAGCAAAGCGATAATCAAGCTCTAAGGTATAATTATCATACTCAACATCGGTGATCAAATGCCCCTGAGGGTTTCCCAAACTCACTAATAACCCATCGCGGATGATAAAAGGGATTCTCAACGAACTATCTGCTTCCAAATCCGGGACATCCATGTGCCAGCCCTCCAGACTTTTTCCATCAAAGAGATTGATGGTTTGACTTTGGGCGAAAAAAACAATTGAAGCAAAAAACAGGATAAAGGTGATTCTTTTCATGATTTTGGGATAGTGGTAAAGATTCCTTAAGCTAAAAATAATACTTCAATTCTCATGATGAACGTCCTCAAATACTATTTATGGCAATAAGTATCAAGTAGAGAGACCTATTCCTACAGTTTAGTTTATGACTTCAGTCCTGTCCGACTACAGGCGGGTTTGAACCAAAAATAATACTGCCTTCAGACTTCTAAATTAGTAGGAAAGTTGATTTAGCTGCCTTCAGACTGCATTTGGTCTAGGTATTGACATGCACCACCTGAAAACTGACAACTGACCACTACTTCACCCTCGCTTCCCAGATTCTCATAAAAAGCATATGCGCCATTCTTCGTGCGTGCTCCTTGGCATAGTTGGCATTTTCTCCTTCAAAATATCTGTCCAAGGTCTGAAACCACAGCTCAAGCCAATTCCCAAAGTGAGCCTGCTCTATACTATTATCCACTTCAGCATCTACTTGGCGATGTACTCGGACTGGATTAAACTTGCCTGCACCAGGCCCTGTCTGGAGTAAAATCATCTCCCAGAAATCACTGAGATGCACTAAATGAGTGTCCCAATCTTTGACTACTCCGTTGAAAATCGGCCCCAACGTATCATGCTGACGTATTTGATCATAAAAACGCCTCACCAAAAAATCAACTTCCTTCCTCGTTTTGATATCAATCTTATCCATTTTTTTTACTTCAATATCGGTTCCAGCACTTCCAGTTTTCCGTCAATATTTTCTGGTACAGGAAGTCCCAAGATCTTACATATTAAGGGGTACACATGAATATTCTGAAAAGTTTCAATTTCCAACCCAGACTTGAAGGCCGGGCCATTTGCATAAAAAATCGCATGCATATCCTTATATGCCGGACTATAGCCATGCTCACCAAAAGTATCGGTGTCTAATCTGTCCATATTGTCTCGCATTCGGGTCAATGTGGTCTCCCAAGCCAAATAATAATATCGATCCGGAATGATCAAAATATCACCAATCCTATCCTTATACATCAAATCCTGGTAATTTTCCTTATCATCCACATCTGTGATATGAATTGGAAGTCCTGATTTTTCAAGCTGCTTGATTATTTTCTCCTTGTCCTTTTGGTCTTCTAGGTACAAATGGGCCAAGGCACCACTATTGACAATTCTAGCTGGAATACCTTTGGTTAATGCTGTCAAATCGATGAAGTGATCCGGAGTCACGTCCATCATGCCATGATCTGACACCACGATTACATTGATATCTAAGTCAAAGCTTTTGATGCCTTCAAAGAGTGCTCCCAACTCATGATCAAGCTGAGTCAGCCTTTCAGAAAGCTTTTCATCATTGCTAGGCCCATAGCGATGACCTACATCATCCATATCAGAAAAATACATAGTAATCAATCGTGGACGCTTTTCTTCCGGTAATTCCAGCCACCTGAACACCTCCGTTACCCTGGTTAGGTTGCTTACATTTCCATCGTAATCATAATAGTAGCTTGGCCTCACTCCTTGCACATCCGCTTCAGACCCAACGAAAAAGTAACTTGCCGCGATCATATTATTTTGCTCTGCCAGCACCCAAAGTGGCGTACCTCCATACCAAGTCCCGTCCTGGACAATCTCCTTTTTCCCAATCCCATAAGTCAAATCTTTCTTCGGATCATAAAAAGAGTTGTCTACCAACCCATGATGCTCAGGCTTCAAACCAGTGGCGATAGTGTAGTGATTTGGAAAAGTCTTGCTTGGAAATGATGGCATCATACTCTCTGCTGCCACACCACCGGCAATAAAGCGACTTAGATTCTCTGGCTTAAATCGCTCCACGTAATCGTATCGAAAACCATCCAGTGATATCAAAATGACTATAGGTTCTTTATTTTCTTGGGAAAAAGTAAGTAATGGAAATGTAAGCAGTGCAAACAGTAAGAGCGAACAGAATCTATTCATGGCATATTCTTTCTCCAAAAATACCTCCTGTAGTTTTGTGATACAATCCGATTGTCACTAATAACAGTTTGATAAAATCAAGTGGGTTTACGGGACACTCCCTTTAAAATAGGAAAGGTCTTCAAGCAAATCCTTTTGGAGCAGAACTAGATTTGGTGCAAAAAGGAAGTAAAACATCACTGGATGATCAGGATTTTTTTGGAGATAAAATCACAACTACAAACTATCACTTTTCGGGGAATCCTAGTTCAATTCTATCCCTTGCACCCGCAAAATCGGGAATATTTTCCCATAAAGAATATCACAAAACAGCTCTATTTAGCTAATAAACGATATGGTACGTGAATTGGAATTAAGCCTACCATCAAACAAACAATGATATGAAATCAAGCGGTTTGAAACTGTCCTTATTCAAGTGCAAAATCAATCTCGCGAGATTCCATATCACCTTTGAAAAAACTACTATAGATATGAAAACGACCAACAAACTTTTAGCAACGGCATTGATCACTTCTATCACTCTAGGAGGCATCAGTTGCAAATCAAGTAATGCCGTAAAAGGCGGAGCAATAGGCGGAGCAGCAGGCGGAGTACTTGGTGGAGTGATAGCTGGCAAGGACAATACCGCTATCGGAGTATTGATAGGCTCAGCAATCGGTGGATCGGCCGGTGCTATAATCGGCCACGAAATGGATAAAGCTGCTGAAGAGCTTCAAAGAGACCTTGAGGGCGCCACTGTAGAGCGTGTTGGGGAAGGGATTAAAATCACCTTCGACTCTGGCCTGATGTTCCCTGTTGACAAATCTGAATTAAGTGCTGTTTCTAAACAAAACTTATCCGAATTGGCAGAGACGCTGAAGAAGTATGAAGAAACCAACATATTGGTAGAAGGTCACACTGACAGTACTGGAGAAGATGACTATAACATGGATCTATCACGTAGGAGAGCGTATTCTGTTGAGGATTACTTAACTGTAAATGGTATATCCAAAGGAAGAATGGAAATCGCAGCCTACGGCGAAATGCAACCTATTGCCACGAATGAAACGGAAGCAGGTCGCCAACAAAACAGAAGAGTGGAAGTTGCGATCTACGCTAATAAGAAAATGCAAAGAATGGCTGAACGAGGAGAAATTGGAGAATAAATTTTCTCTGATCGATCCCTATTTATAGATTCGAAAGGCGACCATTGGTCGCCTTTTTTAGTTTTTATTTTTTCATTCAAAAATGAATTCTCATCAAAAAATCGGTCTGAATTTCATCTCCAAAAGGAAAAGGATGTGAACTGAATATGCTCAAGCCATTTTTTTCGTAGAATTTAATCGCTCGCTTGTTCTTCTCCCATACGCCCAGCCAGAGGTATTTTTTCTTATTTAGCTTCGCAAAATTAATGGTGTGATTCAGCAAAACCTTCCCTAAACCAAGCCCTATGTACTGATCCAGAAGATATAAACGGGCAACTTCTAGGCTTGAATTATCTTGAAGATCAGTTTGCGCGGGCACGAAATTAACCTTCGCGTAGCCAGCCAATTTGCCATCTACTTCCAGAAGAAAAAAAACGGATGCTGGATTCTCGATTTCCTCGGTAAACTGCTCCTCAGTGAATGCTTCCTCAAGGTAAGCGTGTACATTTTCAATTTTATTTCCTTCAGTAAAGGCCTGAAGGAATGCGATCTTAGCCATTTCTAACAAAGAACTCAAGTCAGCAAAATTGGCTTTTCTGATCAAATAGGACATCCGGCAATAGTAATATTAAGAAACTCGCTTTCTCAGAAGCGCTTCAATTTTGCCACAAATCTAAGCTGATTTTTTCTGCTTTAACCTCAACCAAGGCCTTTTCCTCGAAGAAATAAGGCTCCAAAAAATGCTTTACACTCTCTTTCCTCAACGGCTTTTTTCACAATAGCCAAAACTAGCTGAGTACTACCTCAATAGCTCTTTGATTTGCACTTCTATCTCCCTTGCCTTTTCCTCAGCTTCTTTCAAAGGTATTCCTTCAGCAAGTCCCGGCCTCAAATGTCCAGTTGCTGTTAGCCATGCATCTCTAAGTAAGGCTTGCCTTATTGCGACTAAACCCAAAATTTCTTGACCATTAGGAAAGGATGCGAGAGCCTCATGTAGGTCTGCATAGTTTTTTACCTCAGATTGCCCTAGGCCCAGCAATATCTCCTTTGCCATCAACCAATGCCCCATTTCTCCTGGGTGAATGCCGTCTTTTGCCAGATAAAAAGTGCTGTCCAAGTCACGCTGATCTTCCAGATAGTTAAGCATTGGCCAGTGAATATCCATCACTGTCCACCCATCAGTATATCTTTTTGACAACAACCAATCCGAATAATTATTCAAGACATTAGCATAAGCCGGTCCTTTTACGGGATCATAAACAGGTGGCGTCACGAAAATTGCCTCAGCTCCAATTTCTTTAATCTTACCATCCAGCCAGTTGATCCCATCCTTATATTTTTGAAATCTTCCTTCATCAAATGGCAGATAAATCCCATCGTTCATCCCGTAATTCACAACTACTAAATCAGGCTTCAATTGCTCGAATACCCTATCCAATCGCTCATGAAGGTCTGGTCGGGGAAAAGCACCATTCGCATGATTTTCCTCAGATAGCCCAGAAACCGTCTCAGATGGAAGTCCCAGATTGACCCATTCCAATTCTCGGTCTGGATATTTCAACCGATAGTACGTCTCCACATAACTGATGTACTGACCCGAATAAGTGATACTATTCCCAAAAAAAACTATTCGCTGCGTATCTGCGGGGATCTCATAATTCGCCTGCGAAAAAACAGAAACATTTGGAAGAATGAGCAGTAAGAAAACAAAAGCAAAACGTATCATGATCTGAGTTTTGGAATAAAACGTGTATTTAAATCCAAGGTAAAAAGATATTAGCTCCCTTCTGCAATTTCGGTTTTTAGGAAACTTGCATTTGTGCGCATCGATTGAGCAAACTATCTTCACTTTCTTTTGCCCCAAAGAGGCAACAATTTTCATAGATTTTAAACAACAAAAATGGCTTCAGGATTATTTGCATTGCTAGATGATATCGCCACGCTGATGGATGATGTAGCGGTAATGAGTAAAGTGGCAGCAAAAAAAACTGCCGGGATTTTAGGTGATGATTTGGCTGTAAATGCCGAAAAAGCTTCCGGCTTCGTCTCCGATCGTGAGATTCCGGTACTCTGGGCGATTACGAAAGGCTCTTTGCTCAATAAAATTATCATACTCCCCGTAGCTTTCTTGCTTAGCGCATTTGTCCCAGTAGCAGTGACGATTATTTTAATCATAGGAGGACTCTATCTTGCCTACGAAGGCGCAGAAAAAATCTACGAATACCTTACACCTAATAAGCACACCAAAACTATAGTGCTTGAAGAAGACATTTCTGAAAAAGAAGTTCTCCGACGGGAAAATGAAAAGATTAAATCTGCGATAGTTACAGACTTTATTTTGTCTGTCGAAATCGTGATTATAGCCTTGGGAACTGTGGTCAATGAGCCAATTCTTGAACAGATTCTAGTCGTTACAATAATTGCGCTGATCGCTACAGTTGGGGTGTATGGGATAGTCGCAGTAATCGTTCGCATGGACGAGTTTGGGTTTAAACTCATCGCCATGAACGATCAGAAGGATAGCTTTTCAGACAAAGTTGGCCTGTTGCTGGTAAATGCACTGCCCAAAATAATCAAAGCAATGGGTTTCATCGGCACCATCGCATTACTCCTCGTTTCTGGTGGAATCTTCGTTCACAACTTAGATTTCATGCATCACCTTTTCCCTTCCATCCCATCGATCATTACAGAATTTCTTGTAGGGTTAGTCGTAGGTTTCGCTGTTTGGGCGGTTATTCATTTTGGGAAAAAGCTTTTTACAAAAAGCAAACCTTCAACTCACTAAACAACACCGATTAACAAGAATCATCAAAAGTACTAAAACAATGTATATACATTTATTTCCTATACATTGAACTTTCATACACTTGCTTTGTTTAGTATCCATAACTCCCGAAGGGTAGCTTGGGAGAATGAAAACTGAACCAACATTTTATGCAAGTTTTAGAAAATTTGAATTGGCGATATGCCACTAAGTCAATGAATGGAACGCCCGTTCCACAGGAAAAAGTAGATTACATTCTAGAAGCTGTCAGGCTTTCGGCTTCATCTTCAGGATTGCAGCCGTATGAAATCTTAGTCATCACAGATCAAGCTACAAAGGAAAAAATCAAGCCTATCGCTTGGAATCAAAGCCAAATCACAGACGCTTCCCACGTACTGGTATTCGCAGCTTGGGATAATTACACGGAAGAGCGAATCAACGAAGTATTCAAATACAACAACGAGCAAAGAAATCTTCCAGACTCTGTCACCGATGAGTATCGCAACATGCTTCTGACTAGCTATACTGCGAAAACTGCAGAAGAAAACTTCACTCACGCAGCGAAGCAGGCTTACATCGCACTTGGTACTGCACTGATCGCAGCCGCCGAACAGGAAGTGGACTCCACTCCTATGGAAGGTTTTGACCCAGCAGCCTTGGATGAAATCTTGGATCTAAAATCGAAAGGACTCCGATCTGTGATCGTTTTACCTCTGGGCTATAGAAATGAAGAAGGAGACTGGCTAGTGAACATGAAAAAAGTACGTACGCCGAAAGAGAAATTTGTGACAGTAATCTAACTGGAAATATTTTCTAATATGATTATCCGCAATGAAGCCAGTCACCTTTGATCCTTTGCTTATCTGGTTGGAAGACCGATGACCGAAGACCGAAGTGGCCTTAATTCTAAAGTTTAACATATACTATATTGCTTTAGCCTCATTACTAGTAAAAAAGCGGATATACATATTTTCTAAATACAATAAGCGGATTGGGCAAAAGCTCAATCCGCTTTTTTGTTTTAGCGTAAAGAACTTCCTCCGCTAGGCTATCCAGAACCATAAATCACCTTATTGCCAAACATTTTGGATTACATATTTCTTTTAACTTTAAGCACAGGACCTTCAGAATTAACGCATATGCCTTTTCCAATCCGCAAAAACATCCAAACCCAAAGCTCTGCCGAATTCACAGGAATCGAGCTGACAAAACCTGCAAACTATGCCGCTGGATTTACGGGAGTGAAAGTGGCGCTACAACATACCTTCAAGGAAATGGGCGCGATTAAGTCTTTGCAAACCCTTTCTCATATGAACCAGAAGGATGGTTTTGACTGTCCGGGTTGCGCTTGGCCAGATCCTGAGCATCCTTCCAAAGTAGCCGAATACTGCGAAAATGGCGCTAAAGCTTTGGCTGAAGAAGCTACTAACAAAGAGGTAGACAACGCCTTTTTCTCAAACTATTCTGTGCAGGAAATCTCTAGATGGTCGGATTTCAAAATCGGAAAAAGTGGGCGTTTGGTTGCGCCGATGCTCCTCAAACCTGGCTCCAACCACTATGAAGAATGCACTTGGGAAGAAGCTTTCAGACTTATCGCAGACCATCTTCACGCGCTTGATAATCCCGATCAGGCTATTTTCTATACTTCGGGTAGATCCAGTAATGAAGCAGCATTTCTCTACGGACTTTTTGCGAGAGCATTTGGCACGAACAATATGCCTGACTGCTCCAATATGTGCCACGAATCCAGTGGAATCGGACTTTCGGAAACCCTTGGGATAGGAAAAGGCTCAGTGAAATTAGAAGATTTTGACAAAGCAGAAGTTGTGATGGTAATTGGGCAAAACCCTGGAACCAACCATCCCCGAATGCTTTCTGCATTGGAAAAATGTAAGAGAAACGGTGGTAAAATCATCAGCATCAATCCACTTCAGGAAGCCGGATTGATACGATTCAGAAATCCTCAGGAAATCAGCGGAATGCTGCTCAATGGCCATGGGTTGACGGATATTTATCTTCAGGTGAAAATCAATCAGGACGTTGCCCTGTTGAAACTGATTGAGAAAAAGCTAGCTGCTCTTGAAAAAGCGAATGGAAACGTTTTTGACCATGAATTTATCGAAAAATACACCGAAGGATTTGAATCATTTTTAGCTCACTTAGAAACTCACAGTGAACAAGAATTACTGGAGCTTTGTGGAGTAGATGAGAACTTAATTAATGAAACAGTCGCCCTTTTATCCAAAAAAAGTAAAATCATCATCTGCTGGGCGATGGGCCTCACCCAGCATAAAAACGGGGTGGAAAACATCAAGGAATGCGTCAATTTACTTTTGCTCAAAGGGAGTTTGGGAAAGCCGGGAGTTGGCACCTGCCCCGTACGAGGACATAGCAATGTGCAAGGTGACAGAAGTGTCGGCATCATGCATTTTGTGTCCAAAGAACTGAATGAAGCGATCAAAAAAACTTTTGGCTTTGATGCGCCAGATCATGAAGGCGTGGATGTGGTCAAAGCCATTCCTGCCATGTATGAGGGTAAAGCAAAAATATTCGTTGGCTTAGGCGGCAACTTTGTCTCTGCTGCTTCGGACACTGAATACACCGCCAAAGCGCTTCAAAACTGCGATCTCACCGTACAGATTAGCACAAAACTTAATCGCAGTCATTTGATTACCGGCAAAACTGCACTGATTTTACCTACCCTAGGGAGATCTGATAAGGACTTGAAAGATGGGAAACCACGGCATTTCACCGTGGAAAACAGCATGGGTATTGTCCACCAATCCAAAGGCTTTCTCGATCCAATTTCTGACAATATCAAAAGTGAACCAGAGATAGTTGCTGGAATTGCTGCTGCCTATTTCAGGGAAGATCACCCTGTAAAATGGAAATCGCTTGGATCTAATTACGAGTTGCTGCGAGAGAAATTAGGCGAAGTGATTTTGGGCTTCAAAGACATGAATACCAAATCGGAAGGTTTTGGTTATTACTTACCAAATAATGTCAGAGAACTGGATTTCAGTAAACTCCCAAATCAAAAAGCACAGTTTTCAACTACTTCTCTGCCTGTTCATGACCTACAAGAAAACGAATACCTACTCATGAGTATTCGCTCACACGATCAGTTTAACACGACGATTTATGGTTTGAACGATCGCTACAGAGGCATTCACAATGAGCGTCGTGTGCTCTTTATGAATGAATCCGATATGATTCAGGAGAACCTGAAGAAAATGGACGTGGTAAATATCCTAAGCAATTATGATGGGCAGGAACGAAAAGTATTTCAGTTTTTGGTGATCCCCTACAATATACCCAAAGGCAATCTCGCCGCTTATTATCCAGAAACAAACCCACTTATCCCTATCCAAGAATACGCTGATAAGAGTAATACACCTATTAGTAAGTCGGTGCGTGTGAGTTTGGAGAAAGCAGATTAAATTTTTTAAGTAAAAAAAAAAGGTATGAATTCATGAAGTTAACTTTCGCAGCCCTCTCTTTTTCAAAAGAGGGCCAAGGGGGATTTCTCTAATAAATAGTAGTAGAGCTTAGCCAGACACTTTTGACCGGTCACCACATGCATTTTTCACTTAGACTTATGAAATCCATTTCGTAATAATTCTCCGCTTGAGAATCAGTACAGGTTAGTATTAAAAGAGATAATTGCTATTTTAAGCCAATCTTAAAATGATCTTTAGGTAAAACCCGAATTATCCAAAATAACCTTAACCTTTTCTCATGCAATCCAAACAATGGAAGATCTTGGTGCTTGTAGTCATATGTTTGACCCTCGGCTCCTTTTTATTTCTTTTCAAAGAAAACAAACTCGAACCTATCCTAGCTGGAATCCCTTTTGTCTTTTGGACAGGATTTCTTATTACGGCATTAGTTGTATTTGCCACATTTTTGGGATCAAAATTTTTTCCATTTGAAGATCCGAAGAAGCAATGATCGGTTGGTTAATATTCTTCTTCACGCTGTTCCTGGCCATGCTGGGATACGCCTCTTACAGATCTTACAATAAAGAAAGAACCTCCGACGACTTTATTTTCGCAGGTTCAAACATTGGAACCATATTAGGCTTTCTGACCTTTTCGGCAGCATTATTCTCTGCATTTACTTTTATGGGCATGCCGGATTTCTTCCGAACTCACGGTGTGGGTGCTTGGATTTTCTTAGCTTTTTCGGATGCCTTGATGGTCTTTTTCCTGATTTGGTTTGGGTACGCCTTAAGAAAGCGCGCTTCTATCAATGGGTATAAAGGGGTTGCCGGACTAATGAAATCCTGCTATGGCAATTCGTTTGCAGGGTATTTAGTCTTTGCTAGTGCCTTCCTATTCCTAATCCCTTATGTAGCGATTCAAATCCGTGGAATCTCCATCTTTTTGGATGCGGCTTTCCCTGATATGCTTCCGTACTGGTCTTGGTCAGCACTTTTGGTGTTTATCATGCTAATCTATTCTGAGATCGGCGGACTAAAAGCCATCGTCTATAGCGATGCTATTCAAGGCGTAATCATGCTTACCGTAATTTGGATTATAGGTGTGACCTGCCTACAAATGAGCGGAGGCCTAGAAGCTGGTCTGGCTACAGTAGCTTCTACCAGCCCAGACCTGCTAACACTTCCCGGTCCAAAAGGGCTATTCACCAGTCCATTTCTTATAGCCTCAGCGATAGCCATTGTCCTGATCCCGGTGTCTCAGCCTCAGTTTACTACCCGGTTGGTTGTCATGAAAAATCTGAAATCAGTCCATAGAATGGCTTATGCTGTTGGGATTTTTGCCATCTTGGTCATACTACCAACAGCTTTTATCGGACTTTATGGTGCGATAAAATACCCAGAGGCCAGCACTGCGGATTTCCTGACCAATGCGCTTTTGTTTGATCAGGCAGTTCCAGTGGCCGCACTCGCAGTGGTAGGTTTATTTGCTGCATGTCTTTCTACTACGAATGCCCAGATTTTCGCCTTGGGCACCGAGCTAAGATCTATGCTTACAGGTTCAGACCAATTCAACATGCGAATCACGAAGATATCCATCCTAGTATTTTCACTGATTGTTTTGGTATTTTCCACCTATATGAGTGATGAGTTGGTATTGCTTGCTCGCGTAAGTTTTGCAGGTACTTCTATGATTGCTCCGGTGGTTTTGGGAGCGGTGATGTTCAAAAACCCACCGAAAGAATTGATTTACCTTTCAACTCTTGCCTTGGTAACATTTGTATCATCCCTAGTTGGAATTGTCCCCTCGATTATCGCAGGATATCCACTGGATTTCTTGATGTACTGCATTCTTTTTATTATCACTTTTATCTTGATGCTTCGCCATCATTTGACTCAAAAAACTACTCATGAAGCTTGATTCAACTATTTCAATACATGATTTGGAGACCTCTCTCACAAGATTTTGGGAGCTTTCCGGAGAAAAAATAAACCTAATCGAATCCAATTTCGACACTGCGAATGGTGCGCCTGTTTTCACAGAAAAAGGAAAATACGTCACCCGAGGCTGGACAGAATGGACTCAAGGCTTTCAATACGGCTCGGCGATCTTGCAATTTGACGCAACTGGAGATGAGCAGTTCTTGAAAATCGGTAGAGACAGCACCCTGAACAAAATGGCACCTCACCTCACCCACACCGGAGTGCATGACCATGGATTCAATAATGTGAGTACCTATGGCAATTTGCTTCGCCTAATCAAAGAAGGGAAAATAAAAGGTGCCGACTGGGAGAAAAACTTTTATGAACTGGCACTCAAAGTCAGTGGAGCTGTGCAAGCAATGCGCTGGACCAACACAACTAATGGGGGCTATATTTACTCATTCAATGGCCCGCATTCACTTTTTGTGGATACCATTCGATCCTGTCGTGCTCTGGTTGTTTCTCATGGATTAGGCCATGTGCTACAAGGTGAAAACGACAAGAGAATCTCACTGATCCAGCGGGCAATTCAGCATATTTTGAGCACCCTTCGCTATTCTATTTACTATGGAGAAGGTCGAGACACCTACGATCTCTCTGGCAGAACGGCTCATGAAATCATCTTCAACACAAACGACGGAAATTACCGCTGTCCGAATTCCCAACAAGGCTATACAGGTTTTAGCACTTGGACTCGTGGCTTGGCTTGGGCAATTTGCGGAATAGGAGAAACACTGGAAATTCTGGATAAAATTGATGAAAGCGACTACTCATCCATTATTTCTAAGAACGATTTCATCACAGAATTGAAAAAAGCTGCTATCGCCACCTGTGAATTTTACCTAGCTAACACACCTACTGATGGCATTCCCTATTGGGATACAGGAGCACCAAATTTGCATAAAATGGGAGATTACCTGAACGAGAAATCAGATCCATACAATCCCCATGAGCCAATCGATTCCTCTGCTGCCTGCATTACCGCGCAGGGTTTAATCAGAATTGGAAATTGGCTAAAAAGCTCAGATCCTGAACTTTCGGAAAAGTATATCCAAGCAGGAATTCAAATAGCCAAAAACCTTTTCTCTGAGCCTTATATCTCTACCGACCCAACACATCAAGGGTTGATTTTGCATGCAATCTATCATCAACCAAATGGCTGGGATCATCGCCCTGAGGCTGACAAAGCACCTTATGGAGAATCTTGTATGTGGGGTGATTATCATGCCCGAGAACTTGCTTTACTACTTCAGCGCATGCAAAAGGGTGAGAACAATTACAGCTTCTTTAACTGTGTAAGCCAATGAGCACCGGAAAATACAAACCTCAATACCCAAGAGTCGCCCAACTAAAGACTGCAGAAGACCTAAGTGACCACCTTTTAAAAGAAGGGATTGAGATGGGTTTTGACAAAGAATTAAAAACAGGTGCAAACTCACCCTTCGCGAAAACTCATACCACGCGCGCTGGTAACAGCATTGGAAATGCATTCTGCATCCTGCCAATGGAAGGCTGGGACGGCACAACGGATGGCAAACCTACCGAACTCACCAAAAGACGTTGGAAAAACTTTGCGATCTCTGGAGCGAAACTACTTTGGGGATGTGAAGCAGTGGCCGTACAGCCTGCAGGACGAGCTAACCCTAACCAACTCATGATCAATGAGAAGAACTTGGGTGACTTTGAAGAGCTGTACCAACTTGTGAAGCGGGAACATGAAACTGCTTTTGGTAATTCTGATGATTTACTCACTGGATTGCAATTGACACATTCGGGCAGGTTTTGCAAGCCTAATAGCAAAACCAAAATGGAGCCTAAGATTCTTTATTCCCACCCGGTTTTAAATAAGAAATTTGGTTTGGCTGAGGATTATCCGCTGATGACAGATGGGGAAATCTCAGAATTAATCGATGCGTATGTGATCGCTGCCGTTCGTGCGCAAAAGACTGGATATAAGTTCGTTGACATCAAACATTGCCATGGCTATTTGGGACATGAGTTTCTCAGTGCCTATGATCGAGAAGGAAAATATGGAAAATCTCTAGAGAACCGCACCCGTTTCATAAGAGAAATCACCGCAGGAATCAGAGCTGAAGCACCAGGACTGGAGATTGGTGTTCGCATGAGTATTTTTGACTGGATGCCATTCAAGCAAGGCCCCGAGGGAACTGGGATCCCCGCAACTGAAGCTCCTTATAAATACGCTTTTGGAGGAGATGAATCTGGTCAAGGAGAAGATCTTAGCGAATCTTTTCAGTTCCTGAAGGAATTGGAAAACTTGGATATTGAACTGCTATGCACCACAGCAGGCAGTCCGTATTACAATCCTCATATTCAGCGCCCAGCACTTTTCCCACCATCAGATGGCTATATGCCGCCAGAAGATCCTCTTCATGGCGTGGCGCGTCAAATCTCTGCTGTGAGTAAAGTAAAAAAGGCATTTCCAAATTTCTATACGGTTGGCTCAGGATATTCTTATCTGCAAGAATGGCTACCAAATGTGGCTCAAAATGTATTGGACGCAGGAAAAGCGGATTCCATAGGTTTGGGAAGAATGGTGCTGAGCTATCCAGAATTGCCGGCAGATGTGTTGGAAGGAACTCCAATGAAGCGTGCTAAAATCTGCCGCACCTTCTCAGATTGTACAACGGCCCCAAGAAACGGAATGATTTCTGGCTGTTTCCCCTTAGATCCTTTTTACAAAAAAATGGAAATACACGAAACACTTAAAACGATCAAAGCATCATGAGTCGAGTAGCATTAGTCACGGGTGGGTCGCGAGGAATTGGATTGGGAATAGCACGCAAACTTGCCGAAGCTGGAATAAACCTAGCGATAAACGGAGTGCGCGAAGAGACCAGTGTCAGAGAGGCTTTGGAAGAGCTGAAAGGATACGGTGTTCGGGTAGAATACCTACAAGGGAATATTGCTTCTAGCGAGGATCGGAAAGCAATCGTTGAAGGTTTGTTAGCGAAATTTGGTAAAATCGATATCCTTGTCAACAATGCCGGAGTAGCGCCGAGAACCAGAAGTGACATATTTGATATTACAGAGGAAGACTACGACCATCTCATGGAGATCAATCAAAAAGGCACCTTTTTCTTGACTCAAGCTATAGCAAAATGGATGGCGGATTTGAAAACGACCAATCCTGATTCGGAAATTTCTATAGTCAATATTACCTCTATTTCCTCTACAGTAGCCTCCACCACTCGGGCTTCGTATTGCATGTCCAAGTCTGCTTTATCCATGCTTTCTAAGGTGTTGGCTGTGAAAATGGCAGAATATGACATCCCAGTTTATGAGATTCGACCAGGCGTTATCGAAACGGATATGATCGAAAAAGTCCGCGAGAAATACCACGAGGGAGTAAAAAACGGAATGACGCTAGAGCGAAGAATGGGAGTTCCTGAGGATATTGGCAAAGTAGTAGCTGCGTTAGTAAAGGGAGATCTCCCCTATTCTACTGGTCAGGTGATATGTGTTGATGGCGGAATGACTATATCGAGGATGTAGTATACAGATTAGATTCAAACAACATCAATACGATTTCGTAGACATTGTTGTCTGATTTTACGACATTTAGCTATGGAATTTAATAAATATATCGAAATCAATCCCAGCAAACGTTTTGGAAAACCAACTATCATCGGTACTAGAATTTCAGTAGCAGATGTTTTAAACTGGTTAGCAAACGGAATGACCAAAGAGGAAATTATTTCCGATTTTCCAGAGCTGTCCGTAGACAGCATTCACGCCTGTTTGTTATTTGCAGCAACGAGAGAAAAACAATTAGGAATAGCATCATGAAGCTCTTGTTCGATCAGAACATTTCCTTCAAAATTGTAAAATGGCTTTCAGATATTTACCCAAAAGCAAAGCAGGTTAGGTAGCTAGGAATTGAAAATTTTTCAGATAAAGAAATCTGGGAATATGCCAAGCGCGAAAATTTTATAATTGTCACCTTCGATGCTGATTTCTACCATTTTTCAATTGTGCGGCAGCACCTGCCCAAAATCATTTGGATCCGTTCAATTTCCCAATCTACAAATGTGATTGAAGCATTATTTAGAAAGCACCTACTAGATATCCAATTTTTTAACGAAGATGCGACCTTGTCTTGTCTGGAGCTGATGGGAAAAACTCAAATGGACTGAAAATCAATTATTTGAACTAGGCTAATGATTTAGTCAGTATTTCACTTAGCCAATCATTAACCTTCAAATCCATCACTAAGTGAATCCTGTCAGATTCCCCTTCATTTATGACTCGATGCGGATCAGATAGCCTAAGGTACCAGCACTCACCTTCCTGCATCTTCACTTTAGTGTTATTTACAAAGAAGCTTACCTTTTCGTTGGTGAAAATAGGAATGTGAACTCTAACTTCTCCTTCATCTAGGTCATAATCCCGATGTTCATTTATTTCCGATCCTGGAGTCAGTTTCATCAATCTAACGGAACATTTTTCTGCCTCAAAACAAGCCAAAACAGATTTAATATAGGGACAAAGTTCCAAAAAAGGAGTAGCTACAAAATCATAATCTCCGGGAATAGCAGCTGCCATCTGAATAGGGTGAGTCACACCTGCCTGTGCCGTCAGCGGAATCACAGACCAGTTACCGTCATAATTCTGTGTCACAAAATGATCGATCCACTCAATGTTAATCAGGTTTTTTACTTCTGACTGGAGCGTAAGAATATCAAAATGAAATGGAAGTTGAACCCTATCTGAATTGCTCATTTATAAAAAGTTGTCGTGACAATGCACATTAAATATAGCTGTTTAGTTTTGAGCAACAATTACTAAAATCTATGGCCTTCTTGCAAAGTCAATTCAATTTCTCGAGTTTGTAGCATACTAACATCAAAGCCCCATGACCTCCCGCATACTACTTTCTTTCCTCTGCCTTTTATTCTTCAGTTTCCAATCTTTGGCGCAGCAAAAACGAACCAAAATCGGAGTAGCAGGGCTCACGCACGGGCATGTAGGCTGGATTTTGAATGCAAAGGATCGTGCTGATCTGGAAATTGTTGGAATTGCTGAACCGAATAGAGCGTTGGCAAAACGTCTGACTGAGCAACATGGAATTTCTATGGATTTGGTTTTTGACACCATGGAAGAAATGCTTGAAAAAACGAAGCCTGAGGCTGTGACTGCATTTGGAAATATCTACGATCACTTGGCTGTGGTCGAAGCATGTGCGCCGAAGGGCATTCATGTCATGGTGGAAAAGCCTTTGGCGGTAAGCTTAGATCATGCTAAAAAGATGAAGGCACTTGCAGAAAAACACAACATCCACCTCATCACTAATTACGAGACTACTTGGTACCCAAGCACTTTCAAGGCTTATGAAATCCTCAAAAGTGGAGAAGTGGGTGACTTGCGAAAAGTAGTAGTACGCGATGGTCACAGAGGACCGAAAAAAATTGGTGTAAGCGACGAATTCCTAGAATGGCTGACTGACCCAAAACTGAATGGAGGCGGAGCTATCATCGATTTTGGGTGCTATGGAGCAAACCTGGTCACCTGGCTAGAAAGTGGGAAGCGTCCAATTTCTGTTACTGCTGTCACTCAGCAGTTGCAGCCTGAAAACAATCCAAAGGTGGATGATGAGGCCACAATTATCTTAAATTACGAGAATTCACAAGCCATTATCCAGGCATCTTGGAACTGGCCAATTGGCAGAAAAGACATGGAAATCTACGGGCTTACCGGAGTGATTTATGCAGACAATCCTACTGATGTTCGAGTTCTTCAGGCTGAAGGCTATTCAGGTTTTGAAGAAGAAAAGCTGAAACTTGAATACCAGAACACCCCATTTGAGGATCCTTTTACGCTATTTCTTGCAGTGATTAATGGTGAGCTAACTCTTGAGGAATATGCTCTTCCTTCTTTGGAAAACAATATGATCGTAGTGGAAATACTATCTGCTGCGGTGGAAAGTGCGAAGACTGGAAAGACGGTTTATTTAAAGTAGGAAGTTGGAAGTCAAAGAGCACTATGCTTTAACTTTTGGCTAACATGAATGAGCGACCAATAAAAAGCCGTTCGTTTGGTCCTTCCTTACGGTAGGCAGGCACGAACGGCTGCAATCAGTTAGCAAATCTTTAATTCTTGATTCTAGAATCTTGGTTCTCCATTCTAAAATCTTGCTACTTATGTCTTGATACTTGCTACTTTTTAAAGCTCTTTAATCTTCAAATTCTTAAAGATCACGCCCTGTCCTTCACTCTGCAGGCCGATGTACCCTTCCGTTAGCGCCTTCCCATCCACTTTATACTGCGGATCAAAGTTATTTGCTACTCCTCCACCAATCTGAGGTTTGGTGTATCGAAGCACCTCTTCATCGTTAACAAGATGAATCACCAACGAATCTCCATAAACGATTAAGTCAGCTTTCACCCACTCATCCCATTTGAAGGTTGGAGAAGTGGAATTGATGCAGTGACGAGGATCTTTTTCCCCTTCGAAAAACACATCCGTACCAGGTGAACACATATTTCCAGTTGGTCTAGGCACTCCTTCTTTTTCTTCAGCCAGCATTTGCCACTCTACAGAGATTGGCCAATCCTGTTCTTTCAAAATCGTCTCCGGAGCTTGAGAGTGGAACATTACTCCGCTGTTTCTATAGGTGTAACTCGCCGCGTCTTCTAACCATTGATCCGTGAATCTATACTCCCAAGTCATATGGAAGGATGAAAATGGCTGCTTATAAAACAAATGTCCATAGCGATCATTAAAACCCTCATTATAATCATCGTAGTTCACTTCTATCGTGCCATCTACTACTCGAAAAGTGTTTTGATAGTTATCGCCAGACTCGTGATGGTAGATTTTCGGAGTCCAATTTTCGAGGTTTTGACCATTAAACATTTCTGTCCATTCAGGCTTGGGTTCTTCTGCAACCTGAGTTTCTTTTTTCTCAGAACTACAGGAAATGAGTATGCTACCTATCAGGGAAGCAAATAGTACTTTTCTAAACATGGAAATTAGGGTTGAGGTAAAAAGATAAAAGTAAGGTAAGGAATTCTATGGTTCTCCTGAATTCTTTTGGATGAATGTGCTCTTTCTAGGAAGTGCGGCAGGAAGCAAAAGACTTACCTGTCAAAAACTGAAAGGCATGCTTTCCTATTTTGGCAGAAATGGAGTCAGGACAGCCCATCATTTCACCATCTATTTGAAACTCCGCTCCTTCTAAATTATCGATCTGACAACTGGACACACTCCAAGTCTTTATGCATTCCAATTCATCCAAATTACCTTTCATAAATGCCATAGTCATTTTCACGTAATCTTCGGCTGTCTCAGGATTGAGGGAAATAACTTCAAACTTTCCGTCATCCATAACCCCCTTGCAATTCACTATTGCGCCGGTCCCGTACTGATCCCCATTGGCAATCACAATCATCTTTGCACTGATTTCGATCGTTTGATGATCAAACTTTAGCAGGAATTTCTTTGCCTCAGAAGAAAAAATCTCTGATAAAGAATTTTTCACATATCCGAACATTCCTCTACCATCATCCTGCTCAAATTTCTTGATGAGGTTGGCATTCATTCCAAAATCTGCAAGGTGAAGACATAGTTCTCCATTCATAAGAATCGCATCGATCTGATGAACTTTGAAATCCCGAACAGCCTCCCAGGCATCAGAAATCATTTCAATCCCCATGCATTTCGCCAATCCATTTGCAGATCCCATAGGCACAATTAGAAGATTGGCATTTTGTTCTTTTAAGCTTTTGGCAACCATCTTTACAGTACCATCACCTCCACCAATCAAAACTAAATCTGGTTGATATTTTTGAAATTCTGCCAAAACCATTTCCTCATCGTTTTCACCAGTGGTTTCTATGATATAGGGAGTAAAGCCTGGCACTTTTATTTCAAGCATTTCATTAATCTCATCTCTATCAAAATCGTTTGACCCAGAAATTGGATTATATACAAAAAGACAATTCTTCATAACCTGATCTAACTTAGTTAAAGCTTAATTCTTCTTCTAAAATCTGCATGGCTTCTTCTGAGCTTTCAATGAAGTGGAAATGCTCCAATGAAATAATATGCTTGAGTTTTTCTTTTCTATCTGGATCAAACTTTTCCACTAATCGAATAAAAGTACCTTTCACTCGATTAGGATGTTTCCCAATAACTTCAGCATAGATTTCAGGATCTTCCTGTCCACTATCTCCAATCAAATAAAAAGACATCTCAGGGTAAAGATTGAAAAGCAATTCTATCTTCTCGAACTTGTGATTATGATTGCCACCTCCCGATTTCCAAATATTCTTCAAGTTTATATGCTTGTCTTTCAGCAAAATGGGGCCTTCGGGAATATGTCGGAATCTGAGAAAATCTTTAATTAGGTCAAATAGTGACCAGTCACTGCTGGAAACGTAAAATATAGGATTTGAACCATTTCCTGTCAGCTTTTTGTAAAAACTAGATACGCCTGGAAGTGGTCTTCTGGTAAAAGCATTTTTAGAAATCGATAACCAAAACTTTTTCCCAATATCCGTGGAATGAGAAATGATAATTGTATCATCAATATCAGATATCACTCCTGTGCCACCTTCATATCTTACTACTTCTAATTGCGCAGACTGAGATTTCTTGGAAGTGGGCTCTAGCACCTTGAATAGAACTATCTCACTGAGGTTCTCACTAGGTTTGCATTCCCCAATCTGTAACTCAAACACCCCATCTTCGTCAGTGGCAACCACATAGCTTTTTTCCTGAAAAGTAATTTCTACTTTGGCCATCGGAACCGATGAACCAGAATATCTTCTGATAGCTGCCAAGATATTCTTTAGCCAATTATTTCTTGATGAAGGTCTCTTTTCCTTATAGGCCTTTATCACCCGGCCTTTTAAAAAAACGACTTCATCATTACCGATCGCTAAAAATGGTTCTACAATTATTTTGTCGCGCTTGACTATTGCCATACTGAAAATTGATAGTTGGTTCTACCCATTTAGATCAATAATCAGGCTGTATCTGTAAAATTCAAAACAAAAGAGCCTTTTGGAGGTGATTTCCCAAAAGGCTCATATTCGATTAGTGCTTCCAGTCGTACTGATCTATCTCTTCTAAACAGGTTTTCAACAACGCTATTGAGTCTGCTATATCTTGCTTATGAGCCATCTCAATAACCTGATGTAGGTGTCGGGTAGGAATGGAAATAGCTCCAGCTATAGCGCCTTGCTTACCCATTCGCTGAACTCCCGCTGTGTCGGTTCCTCCAGCCACAAGTATCTCCGGCTGCCAGGAAATCGCTGCATTATCAGCAGTTTGCTTCATAAATTCCACCATGCGGTAATCACAGATCGTCATCGCATCCATAATTTTTATGGCCGTCCCCTTACCGAGTTCTGTTACTTTTTCGTGAGCCTGTGCTCCAGGCACATCAAAGGCAATCGTGGTATCCAGCGCAATTCCAAAATCCGGATTAATGCCGTGAGCAGCTACATTTGCTCCTCTCAGACCAACCTCTTCCTGTACGGTGAAAGTAGCGTAGACGTCATAAGCAGGGTTTTCAAGTTGCTTAAGGGCTTCAATTAGAATAAAAACTGCCACCCGATTATCGATGGATTTACAATTTACACAATCACCCATTTCGATCAATTCCCTATCTCGGGTCACTGGATCTCCTACAGTGATGTATTTTTCCACTTCCTCTTTAGACATTCCCAGATCGATGAAAAAATCTGTTGTCTTTGGAAGTTTGGTACGCTCCTCAGCAGACATCACGTGGATCGGCTTACTTCCCATCACGCCTACCAGATCCTTTTTACCATGAACGATCACGCGCTGCGCGGTCAAAGTCTTAGGGTCAAACCCACCCAAGGTATGAAATCTCAAAAAGCCATTGTCATCAATATGTGTGACGATAAAACCTATCTCGTCCATGTGTGCGGCGATCATTACCCGCTTTCCGTCAGGATTTCTCTTGCCTTTCTTGACGGCAATTACATTCCCGATATTATCAACTTTGACTTCATCGGCTAGTGGAGTGACCAAATCAATCACTAAATCTCTTACTCTTTTCTCAAAACCTGGTGCTCCGGCGATTTCACAGATTTCCTTAAGAAGGGCTACGTTAATGTTCATTTTCTATTTTTTTCTAATTAGGTGAAATTAATAATTTGAACTGTCTTGAAAGTGAAAAAGGCACAAAGAATAACTTCTCTGTGCCTTAACTATGATTTGCTTTACTCTTTTTGGAGCATCACAAACCAATTAAAATGTATTAATAAGCTCTTACAGTCTTGCCTTCCATGAAGTTCGCAAAAGATCTGTTGACAACTCTCATCCCGCCTGTAGTAGGATAATCCCCTGTGAAATACCAGTCGCCAAGATGGTCTGGACAGCATTTGTGAAGATTATCAACTGTCTGATAAATTACTTTCACTTCAGCTTTGATATCATCATTGGTTACAATCTCAGAGATTTTCTCAGAAATCTCATCATCAGTAAATGAGCTATACACACCTTTCACAAAATTCTCTGTTGAATAAGGATGTGCATTACAAGCATCATAAACTTGATCCAAGGTGTTCTCAATTTTCCTCTCCTTGATCAAAGCTAAAGCAGCTCTGAAAGCAATGAATTCCTTCATCTTCGACATGTCGATTCCATAACAATCAGGGAATCTAATTTGCGGAGCTGAAGAAACTATAATAATTCGCTTAGGACTCAACTTATCAAGAGTGGTAAGTATGCTCTTTTCCAGCGTAGTACCTCTTACGATACTATCATCAATTACCACAAGTGTATCTATGCCTGACTTAATCACTTCATAAGTGGTGTCGTACACATTTGCGACTATGGTATCACGGTCTTCATCGTTGGTGATAAAAGTCCGCAACTTCACATCTTTGCTGACAAGCTTTTCTACTCTTGGGCGGAAATTCAATAGCTCGTCAAGATCCCCCATGTGCGGTTTGCCGTCCACGAAGACTTCTCTTCTTTTGGCTGCCAAGTAATCCTCCAGGCCTTCGATCATTCCAAGAAATGCCGTTTCAGCGGTATTTGGAATGTATGAAAACACGGTGTTTTTCAGATCGAAATCAATCGCTTTCAAGATCTGAGGAATTAAAGCCTTACCTAGATTTTTTCGCTCCTGATAGATATTTGGATCAGTTCCTCTGGAAAAATAGATTCGCTCAAAAGAACAGGATTTCTTTTCCCTTGCAGGCATAATTTCAGATTCTGCAAAAGATCCATCCTTATTGATTACCAAAGCATGCCCTGGCTGAATCTCCTTGATGGAATTGAAATTAATGTTGAATGCAGATTTGATCGCCGGCTTTTCAGAGGCAACTACGATCACCTCATCATCTGCGTAATAATAAGCTGGACGAATGCCTGAAGGATCTCTCACCACGAAAGCTGAACCATTTCCCACAATTCCAGCCATAGCATACCCACCATCAAAATCTCTACACGATCTTCTCAGGATTCTAGCCATGTCCAATTCATTCTCGATCAATTGGGTGATCTGCTCATTGGAGAATTGGTGCTTGTATTTATCAAAAATTCGTTGATTTTCTTCGTCAAGGAAGTGACCGATTTTCTCCATCACTGTGACAGTATCAGTTTTTTCCTTTGGGTGCTGACCTAGCTGAACAAGCTTATCAAAAAGCTCTTCCACGTTTGTCATATTGAAGTTACCGGCCATTACTAGATTACGGCTTCTCCAGTTGTTTTGCTTTAAGAAAGGATGACAAGTCTCTATGGAATTTTCACCATGCGTTCCGTATCTCAGGTGCCCTAGCCAAACTTCTCCAGTAAACGCAATGTTTTCTTTCAACCAGTTTCCGTCAGTCAATGCATCATGACCTCCGATTTTCTTTGCTTTCTTGTACTTGCGGTTGATTTTATCAAAGATGTAATTAACTGCTGAAGGCTCAATTGATCTATATCTACTGATATATCTAGTCCCAGGCTTGGTGTCAATTTTGACATTAGCGACTCCAGCACCATCCTGACCTCTATTGATTTGTTTTTGCATCAGGACATACAATCTGTTAGAAGCAAAAGCGGCTGTCCCGTACTTATCAATGTAATATTGGGCAGGTTTTCGCAATCTAATCATTGCTATGCCGCATTCGTGTTTGATGGCGTCACTCATAGAGTATGGCAAATGTTATTTTGAAGAATCAAAGTTACTAGTTTTTAAAAGAATTTTCCCTCAAAAAAGTTCGGTTTCAAGATTATATATTCTGTCAAATCTGTCCATTCAGAATAAGCTGCGAAATAGCTGAGATAGCCTATGTTTTATTGGGTGTTTTTAGATTTCTTAAGAACAATCTGAGGCTTTTTTCTACAAAATAACTTTTGATTTTTATCAACAAATTGCTCTAAACCGCATTTTCACTAATTGGCATACCCTCTGCATCTAGTCTAAAAGATTCAAAACATAGGTTTTGGATTTAAGAGTCCGGACTCTAACAACAGATTAATTAAAATTACCTAAACCAACTATTATCATGAAAAAAGTTCTTTTTATGTCCGCTATGTTATTTGCTGGAATTGCCATGGCTTCACCAGTGAGTACCACAACCTTGAATGCTACTACCAAAATGGAAATCCAGCAAGAGAAGGTGAAAATCGAAACCGATGCACTTCCTGATCCAATAAAAGCTTCCATAGCTGCTAATGAAGAAGTAAAAGCCTTAGTGATTGCTGAAGCTTTTAAAGTAAGCAAGGTAGATGGCACTACACATTTCGAAGTTGTATTTGATAATGGTACAGAAGAAAAACTGACCAAAAAATATGACGAAGAAGGAAATGAAATAAAAGACTAGTTGCTTAAACCCTAAAGTTAAAAAGCACCGGGCACTTGTCTGGTGCTTTTTTTGTTAACTAGCTCTACAAAGAAAGATATTCATGAAGCGTATATTATTAGTAGAAGATGATCTGACTTATTCCAGGATCGTCAAGACCTTTTTGGAGAAAAATGGATTCATCATTCAGACTGCTGTCAAAGTCAAGGAAGCCCAGCAATTATTTAGCAACTCTAAGTTTGATTTGATCATTGCCGACTTCAGATTACCGGACGGCACCGGCATGGAATTGCTGCAATGGTCCAAAAGCAATTATCCTCAAACCCAGGTGATCCTGATCACTCACTATTCCGATATACGAATTGCAATTAAAGCGATGAAACTGGGAGCCTTCGAGTACATTACCAAGCCGATCAATCCTGATGAGCTTTTGGCAACTGTAAAGGAATCTCTTTCCGCCAAAATACCTGACCCTATTTCTTCGGACACCATAACAGCTCCCTTAAGTTCATCAGCCAAAAACAAGGTGAACAGTAGCTATGTTGTTGGCAGTTCTGCTGAGGCAGAAAAACTTGAAAAGCATATCCAACTAGTCGCACCAACAGACTTGAGCGTACTGGTACTAGGGGAAACGGGAACAGGAAAGGAATTTATTTCAAGAAGAATTCATGATTTCTCTACCAGAAAAGATGGGGCTTTCATTGCAATTGACTGCGGGGCTTTGCCCAAAGAACTAGCTGGTAGTGAACTTTTTGGCCATGTAAAGGGTGCCTTTACGGGAGCTTTAGAAAACAAAACGGGGCATTTCGAGATGGCCAATGGTGGCACCATCTTCCTTGACGAAATCGGAAACCTTAGCTATGAGGTACAAATCCAATTACTGAGAGCGATTCAAGAAAGAACAATCCGGAAAATCGGAGGCAATAAAGAAATTCAGATAGATGTACGAATTATTGCTGCCACCAATGACAACCTGATATTGCAGGCTGGAGATGGACATTTCCGTGAGGATCTGTACCACAGACTCAATGAATTTACCCTCAGTGCCATCCCTCTCCGCAGTAAAAAAGAAGATTTAGAAGATTTCGCAGATCAATTCTTAGAAGAAAGTAATGAGCGGCTAGGCAAAAATGTCAAGGGATTTTCTCCGGAAGTTTGGGAGATTTTCCTTGGGTATGACTGGCCAGGCAACTTACGGGAATTGCGAAATATCATCAAACGGGCGGTTCTTTTGACTTCAGGATCTCATGTAGAGAAAGAATCCTTGCCTGCAGACTTATATGAGCCATCTATCAGTTTGGTTGGGTCAAACGGAAGCTATTCCTCAATAACAAGCAAAACTGACATGCTTTCTCCGAAGGATTACAAATCCCAGTGGATAGAGCAGGAGAAGGAATTGATTCAAAAAGTACTGATGGACACCAAGTTTAACAAGTCCAAAACTGCCCGGATTTTAAATATGGATCGTAAGACCCTTTATAGCAAAATGGAAAAATACGGATTGGATTAACTAGGTAAATCCGCTGTTTTTTCAATGGTCTCGGAAAGCGCTGATAGCAGGATATTAATTTCTTCATCCAGCTGATTTAGGGTATCACCGAGACCATTTTTGTTTCCTATTTTCAAACTGTTCTCCACCTTTCTGGCAGTATGGCCTGCAGTACTTTTTATCTGACCAAGGCGGCTCCCCAACTGATGGCAGATCTCTAAAATCTGATCATAATCATCTTTCAATCGAGCCTTTTTCAATTTGTTGAGATCCTTTTTAGTCTCTACAACTAATTCACGCACAATATCTTGGAGCAATAACTCATCGCCCATACAGAACCTGGCTAAATCTTTTAATTGAAAAAGGCTATTATCCGACTCGCTGATTTTATGACTTAAAGGAGAGTTTTTCACAACGTGATCTGGAAAAAACTTGCCTAAACATTCGATCAATACTCGCTCCTGGAAGGGCTTGAAAATAATCTCAGAAAAGCCGCTTTCCATCATTTTATCGCGCTCCTCCACAAAGACATTCGCAGTCATCGCGAGGATAGGAATTTCTTTATACTTTTCGATAGATCGAAGTTTTGCCACCACATCAAATCCTGAAAATTCAGGCATTTGAATATCCAAAATCGCCAAATCAAAATCGACTGCAACAAACTCATCACGGAAATTCACTCCACCAGGATATGCGATAATCGAAGCTCCAAAGTAACTTAGGATAGTCTCCAAATACCTTATCCCCACCTTATCGTCATCTACCAGAAGAATCTTCAGCCCAGAAAGATCGATGGTTGCAATTTCATCTGGGTTAAACTCCGCTCGTTGAGCTTCTGTAGCTACCATAGGTAAACTCACCAACATATCAGTCCCTTCACCCTCCACACTTTTGGCGGTCATCTCTCCTCCCATCAGATATACCAAGCGCTGAACTATGGCCAATCCGAGTCCTGTTCCACCATATTTTCGGGAGATCGAGGTATCCGCTTGGTCAAATTCCATAAACACCTTCTCAAGTACAGCTGGAGACATTCCAATACCCGTGTCCTTAATCTCCACAGTCAGTACATTTTTTACCCACCCCACATTTACACAGATCGAGCCTTCCGAAGTGAATTTAAAGGCATTGCTCAGCAGGTTATTCAGTATTTGCTTCAGTCGAAGCTGATCACCAATCAGCCATTTATCTTCTGGCAGATCCAAAGTCCATTCAAAATCAACTTTCTTTTCCCCAGCCTGCAATTCAAAGAAACTTTGCAAGGAAGAGAAGAGTGATTCTGGATCAAATGGATGAGCTTCCAGCTTCAACTTGCCTGCTTCCAGCTTTGAAAAGTCGAGTACCTCATCGACGATTTCCATTAACGTATCCGAGGCAAAACCAATCATTCGGAGGTGTGATTGCTGACTAGAGTTTAGTTCTGATTTTTCCAAAACAGATCTGTACCCCTGTATGACATGCAGAGGATTTCTAATCTCATGACTCATATTCGCCAAAAACTCCTGCTTTGATCTAGCCAATTGCTCTGATTTCTGCCGGGAGATTTCTAGATTCTCCTGATACTTCCTGGTCACTTGGATCTCCTTCAAAATCGAATAAACCATAACCGCCGCGCCTATCACTGCCAAAACTACGATCAAGATCAGGAAATAGGTCATGTCATAGGTGAGCTGATAGGCAGAATCGTTTTGGCGATCTGATTTCTCGATTGCTCGCTGCTGTAGCGTACTTACCAAACTTTGAATCGTGTTGATTATTTTACTTTGGCTGGCGGAAATATCAGATTCCATTTTTGCCAGTTTCTGCCGCTGAAATGATTCCTCCCGATTGACCCTGTTGATCACTCCTTTGATGCTGTAAAGAACACTATCTAGAGTTTGCCCTTCAGGCATATTGGAATCTTTGAAGTTTTGCTTTTGTAAATCACGTAGGAAGGCAATGGATTTATCGTCCTCTGTGGCAATGATGGTCTTCTGCTGAACTTTGCCCGTCTTTGCCTCTTGGCGAGAAGATATCTCTTCCTCCAGCTCATTGAACAAAGAGGCTTTTGGATTGATCTTTTCTATGGGTTTTTGCTCCAGACTCGCCGCTCGCCTTCTGATTCCCAACTCTACTTTGTTCAGGGCTTCTTGGGTGAAATTTCTATTTGCCAAACTTGTCTTCACCTCATACAGGTTGACATAACCCAGAATAAGGGTATCCAGATTAGTTTTTACGCTTTGTATATAGCTATTTTCTAAGGAGTCTTCAGCCAATAAGGCTAATTCCTGAAGCTTAAGCTTGAGCGAAATCACACTTGAATCCTGAACCCTAAAGTCCTGATCAACTGTAGAATGATCCATTTGGGTGATTTGGATAATCTCAGATTGGAGATTATTAAGCAGGTTCTGTTTTTGATTGGGCTCGGCAAGCTCCTTCATGGTTTCAAGGAGCCTATTCTGAGTATAATACGTCAACCCTGCCATTCCAATCAGGAAAATAGCGGCTATGAAAAAGCCAGTAACGACTTTCCCAGCAGTATTGGAACTAGGGGATTTCTTATTCATTAAAAACACTTTACCCCATGAACCAATAATTATTCCAATTGGGGATTAAAATTTTAAGATTGTGTAGCCTTTTGGAGCATAAGTAGTCACTGTAGTCATAGCTGATAAGGCTACATTCACCCCTTCATATAAATCAGATTTTTGCAGATTTCTGGCTCGCAGCGACTGTCCACAAACCAATATTTCCGCCCCTGCCTCTTCCAAAGCTTTGAACACCGGAATATTCGGATTATCAGAATTATACCGCTTCTGATATGCTTCATTATTCATAACGGTGGCGATAGCACCTCCGTGAATCACAACTTTTACATGCATGCGATCCTGCGTAACACCCGCAAGGCCATGAAGATTCATCATCCTGGCAATATTGTCCACCCATCGACTTATTTTGGCATTATCGTCTGCTCCGGTAGTCATATCGATTAGGATGTAATAATCTAAACTTCCATCTGGCCTTTCGGTTGCCTCAGGAACTTCATAGATCCCACCAAATCCCTTCACTAACGGGAATTGCGCTTCTTGAGCAAATGAAAACTGAGTAGCAAAAAAAGCAAAGCAGAAGAAAGCCGAAGCGAATAATCGAGTCATAGATGTATTATTAGGCTGAAAATGTAGGAAAAATATTGGGGAGGAGAGATGCCGATGGTGGAAAAAAGTCAATTTCAAACCGTTCTTTTATCACGATCAGTAATGAAAAAATCCATTACGATTTGTGAAAATAAAAAACGAGGCGCTAGAGCATTCAACCAAGTCCAGCTTCTGGAGAAGCAGGACAACTTTCACTCTGAGCCCTCTGCGTCAAACTCCGCGTCCACTGCGGTTAAAAAAAGACCTTCGAGGTTCGAAAAAACCTCAAAGCTCATCAGAAACCTCGTATCCCGATAGCCACCGGGACGTACTTCCCAAATCGTCAATAAAAAAAGCCTCAACCGAATAAACGATCAAGGCTTTGATTGTGCGCACGAGAAGATTCGAACTTCCACACTACTTAAAGCACCAGCCCCTCAAGCTGGCGTGTCTACCAGTTTCACCACGTGCGCGGTTAACAGTCTGCAAAAGTACCAGACTTGCCTATTCCATGCAAACCCGATGCTAACCTTTTACAGTTATTTTCTTGGGTATTACCCGTAAACTTTCTTCTCAGCCGCCAAAAGCGTATTATAAAGCAAGGAGGCAATCGTCATCGGCCCTACTCCACCTGGCACTGGAGTGATCGCTGAAGCTATTTCTGAAACTTCCTCAAACTTCACATCCCCTACCAATCTGAAACCTGACTTCTTGCTCGCATCTTCAATTCTGTGGATTCCCACATCGATTACCACAGCTCCTGGTTTCACCATGTCTTTGGTCACGAAATGAGGTTTGCCCAAAGCCACAATCAGGATATCAGCAGTTTTGGCGATTTCTTCCAAATTCTTGGTTCGGCTATGCGTCAAAGTAACAGTGGCATTTCCAGGATAGCCATTTCTAGCCATCAGAATACTCATGGGGCTTCCTACGATGTGTGATCTCCCGATCACCACGCAATGCTTACCTGAAGTTTCAATTTCATATCTCTTCAGAAGCTCTACAATTCCGTAAGGAGTTGCAGCTACGTAAGCTGGCCAATTGAGTGCCATACGACCAACGTTTGCAGGAGTAAACCCATCCACGTCTTTCTCAGGCTTGATCTTATCGGTCACTTTCTCGACAGAAATATGCTTTGGAAGAGGAAGCTGCACGATCAACCCATCTATAGAAGGATTGCTATTGATATCTTCCACTACTCTCAACAATTCTTCTTCTGAGACATTGTCTTCCAGTCTTACCAAGGTAGATTCAAAACCACATTCTCCGCATGCCTTTACTTTTGCATTCACATAGGTCTGGCTAGCTCCATCACTTCCCACGAGTATCGCAGCGAGATGAGGGATTTTACCACCTTCCGCTTTTATTTCCGCTACACGGGTTGCGATTTCGGATTTGATTTCAGTGGATGTTTTTTTACCGTCGATTAAGATCATTTGATTTACGATTTTTGATTTACGATTTACGGGGTCAATTGGAACTTCAATCCTGCTATTATACACCAACCGCAAATTATATTATGGATTAAGAAGATCTTGATGTTTTTATACTGGCAACAACTATTGCAACTAGTTCATCTCCTTCTTTAATTAGTCTCTTGATCTCGGGTGATAATTCAAGATCAGTATTTATTTCGTCTATCACTTCAAGAAAGAACTGACTTTCATCTGCTTCTTCCTCTACTATTTTCAATTTATTAATAAAATCAGCTTTTGATTTAGCTCTGCAAACTGCTCGATAATTAGCAGCAACCGAACTAGAACTTCTTATTAACTGATTCACATAACTATTAAACTCTCTAGAATGAGGCAATTTTGAACACAATCTCCAAACATCAATAGCAAATTGCTTTGTCCTTCGGATCATTTCATTTTTCATAATTACATCTTTTATATTCTATTAATATAAGAAAATGTAACTATGGAGAATGAGGTGCGAAGTGCTATAAATCTCGTAAATCCAAAATCGTAATTCGTAAATACCTTAATCAAGCTTGAGTACAGCCATAAACGCCTCCTGAGGTACCTCGACGTTTCCGACTTGTCTCATTCGCTTTTTACCTTTCTTCTGCTTTTCTAGGAGCTTGCGCTTACGGGAAATATCACCACCGTAACACTTCGCCAATACGTTTTTACGCATTGCTTTCACTGTTTCTCTAGCGATGATTTTCTGTCCGATAGCTGCCTGAATGGCAATTTCAAACATCTGACGAGGAACCAGTTCTTTGAGTTTCTCACAAAGTCTCCTTCCCCAATCGTAAGCTTTATCCCGGTGAACTACTGCTGACAAAGCATCGACTGGCTCGCCGTTTAGCATCACGTCAAGTCTCACCATATGCGAAACCTGGTAACCTTTCAACTCATAATCCAACGAGGCATAACCTCTGGAAATGGTTTTTAATTTATCAAAGAAGTCAAAGACAATCTCTGCCAGCGGCATATCGAAAGTCAACTCCACTCGCTCAGCAGTCAGGTAAACCTGATTTTTAATCTGCCCACGTTTGTCCATGCAGAGCGTAATCACAGCGCCTACGTATTCGGAGGCAGTGATAATGGACGCTCGCACATAAGGCTCCTCGATGTGCTTCATCCGAGTAGGATCAGGCATATCGGATGGGGCATTAATGAGTTGTACGGTATCGTTGGTCATGAGTGCTCTAAACTGAACCGAAGGCACAGTCGTGATCACAGTCATATCAAATTCTCGTTCCAAACGCTCCTGGATGATTTCCATATGAAGCATTCCCAGGAATCCGCAACGGAATCCAAAGCCCAAAGCCATGGAAGTTTCAGGTTCCCAAACAAGTGAAGCATCGTTCAACTGAAGCTTCTCCATAGAATAGCGCAGTTCTTCGTAATCCGTAGTCTCTACAGGATAAATACCTGCAAACACCATTGGTTTTACGTTTTCAAAACCCTGAATAGCTTTATCGCAAGGTCTTTTGATGTGTGTGATGGTATCACCCACTTTGATTTCCTTGGCAACTTTTACCCCAGAGATCAGGTAACCTACGTTACCGGCGCTCATGGTTTGTTGAGGAATTTGGTTTAAACCCAAAATTCCGATTTCATCTGCCTCGTATTCTTTTCCGGTATTGACAAATTTGATTTTGTCGCCTTTGCTGAACGTACCGTTGAAAATTCTAAAGATTACTTCCACTCCACGGAATGGATTGTAAACCGAGTCAAAAATCATCGCTTGAAGCGGAGCTTCAGGATCGCCAGTTGGAGCAGGAATTCTTTTGACTACAGCCTTCAGAATATCGTCGACACCAATACCAGTTTTGCCGGAGGCCAAAATAATATCCTCTCTATCGCAACCTATTAAGTCAATCACCTCATCGGCAACAGCTTCAGGATCTGCTCCAGGAAGGTCAATTTTATTCAGTACGGGTATGATTTCAAGATCGTGACCTAGCGCCAAGTATAAATTGGAAATTGTCTGTGCTTCGATCCCTTGGGAAGCATCTACGATCAGCAAAGCACCTTCACAGGCAGCAATGGATCGGGAAACTTCATAGGAAAAATCCACGTGACCAGGGGTGTCAATCAGGTTAAGTGTATAAACTTCACCCTCATGAGTATATTTCATTTGGATCGCATGAGACTTGATCGTGATACCACGCTCGCGCTCCAGATCCATATTATCCAACAACTGATTCTGCATGTCACGATCAGCGATCGTATCAGTTTCCTGCAGTAATCGATCCGCCAATGTACTCTTCCCATGATCAATGTGGGCGATGATACAGAAATTCCTTATTTTTTTCATATCCATTTCGGGCGCAAAAATAGTAAATAACTAGGAGATAAGAGAATTTTCAAACTCAATGATCAAGTTTAACCTGCACATTCTGTGGTGCAAGGCTCATGACTTGTACCCAAACTTGCTGCAGTCTTCAGACTGCTTTTGAAATTCTCATCTTTGAACATTGAAACTAACCATTCTTACTTGGCAGTCTGAAGACTGCAGTTTTTTGGGTCCAAGACTGAAGTCTTGAACCAATAGTATGTGCTAAATTGCAGTTTCAAAAACCAGTCTCATGCAATCAGTAGCCGAAAACAAGAAGTCAAACAACATCGCTGAATACATTATTTACATGTACCAAATGGAGGATTTGATCCGATCCTACCAGGGAAATAGGGGAGAAATCAAAACTTTTGTTGTTGAAAAATATCCGGTTTCGGATGAGGAAAAAGCAGAAATATCAGATTGGTATTTGGCATTGCTTGATAAAATGAAAGGTCAGAAAATTCTGGAAAAGGGGCATTTGGAGGAATTAAACACCTTGGTTTCTGAACTGGCACACATTCACTGGAATCTACTCAAATCCGATCCAACTTACTTTGAAGCTTATGGTAAAGCCAAGCCATTTATAATTGAGGCGGTGATGCAGGCTGAAGGACAAGATCTGGGAAATGAAATTCAAATCTGCCTGAATGGGGTTTACGGACTTTTGTTATGTCGACTTTTAGGCAAAAAAGTATCTGAAGAACAATTGAAATCCGCGGATGCTTATGGGGATATTCTCAGCACGCTGAGCTATCACTATAAAGTGAAGAATACGATATCGAAAAACTAAATTGGAAAATTGGAAGATTGAAAAATTTGAAGATTGTCACATGGAATTGCAATGGTGCTTTTAGGCGAAAATTCAACTTTATAGATGAATTGGATGCTGATATCTACGTAATTCAAGAATGTGAAAATCCAGCAGAAGTAAAACACCCTGCTTATTCAGAATGGGCAAAAAACTATCTCTGGATCGGGGACACTAAACATAAAGGTTTAGGAATCTTTGCAAAAACTGAAACAACTCTCACCCCTCTAAATTGGACTAATGAATACGAGGGAAATCCAATAAAGCATTTTTTACCCTGTCAGATAAATTCGGAATTCGACCTAATTGCTGTTTGGACTCATTATAATAGCTCACCAACTTTTGGATATATCGGCCAATTTTGGAAATACCTTCAACTTCATAAAGTAAATTTCAAAAACTGTTTAATCGTCGGGGATTTCAACAGCAATTCAATCTGGGACAAACCAAAAAGAGCTTGGAATCATAGTGAAGTGATAAGGGAGCTTGAAGAATTAAATATCACAAGCTTATATCATTACAATGGAAATCAAATTCAAGGAAATGAAAACCATCCTACTTTTTATTTTCAGAAAAATCTAAATAAGCCATATCATATCGATTACATTTTCGGAAGTTCTACTTTCAGAAATAATCTTCAAAAACTAGAAATCGGAAGTGTTGAAAATTGGTTAAAACTTAGTGATCATCTTCCTCTGGAATGTGAATTTTCCAATATTTAATTTTCAAATTTTTCAATTCACGACATAAACTCCCAAACACTTCTATACCCTTCATTCTTCTCAACATACTGAAGTAAGTGATCAAAAAATGGATTTTGAGCTAAGGTGCTGCTATCACCGATCAGTACCAACTTGCGCTTCGCGCGGGTCAAAGCCACATTCATTCTTCGCTCATCGGCCAAGAACCCAATCTCTCCCGAGTCATTGGACCGAGTCAAGGAAATCATCATCAGATCTCGTTCCTGTCCCTGAAAACCATCCACCGTATCAATAGTGATCAACTCAGCCAGTGATCTTACATTCGGATACTCAAATCCATCAAAAATCATACTTCGCAGTAAGCGAACCTGTGCTCCATAGGGCGCTATCAGACCAATTGTCCATCGATTCTCCTTGAAATTGGCAATACCGATTCTCAAGATCAACTCATTCAGGTAGCGACAGGCAAATCCAGCTTCTTTGGGATTGAAGGTACTTAGGCTTTCCATTTCCTTTTGATCCGTAAAACCTGCCCCTGCCGTATCGATCCATTCTATCACATTTCCTTCAGCTGCAAAAACATGAACTTTAGTACTTTCGTCAGCTATCAGTTTCCCTTGATAAAACTGCTCATTAGAAAAGCCCATAATTACTTCAGGCATTCTGTATTGCACCTGCAGCATCTGCGCCGCTTGAGATTTTCTTGCAATCACTTTTTCAAAAAGCGTCTCCGCAAGTCCATCCTTCGCCGATTGATAGGATTTGATCGTAGGTGGAAGCTGGCAGTGATCACCAGCAAAGACTACTTTCTTTGCCTTCAAAATCGGAATCCAAGTTGCTGCTTCCAGTCCCTGCGCAGCTTCATCTATAAAGACCACATCAAACTCCATCCCTTTCAGATTGTATGAAGACGCCCCAACAAGCGTACTGGCAAAAACTTTTGTCCTCTGAAAAATATCGTATTGTATGTATTCCTCAAGCGACTTGGAAGCTTCTCTTAATCGGCTGACTTCCGCATACATCAGCTTTCTTTGTGCTCTTTCCTCAGGACCAAAATTCCGCTTGTACTGCTTGGCAAGTTTCAAGTATTGATCGGTTTCTTTACGAAGCTTCTTCAGATCTCGGTAACTCGTGTGGAATACTGTTTTTGCATCCAACGTCTGATTCAGAATCCTTTCTTCCACCCTAGCCGGATGACCAAGACGTAAGGTTTCTATTCCCCGGTCAATTAGCTTTTCTACCAATAGATCCACTGCTGCATTACTTGGAGCACAAACTAAAATCGATTCTCCAGCAATCACTGAATCTTGAATTGCTTCGATCAGCGTTGTAGTCTTTCCTGTGCCCGGAGGTCCGTGAACTACCGCCACATCTTTGGCATTTGCAATGAGTTCGCAGGCTTGATTTTGGGAAAAATTGAGATTGGGTTTTGCATGAATCTGCTTTTCAGAAAACTGTGGCATTTTTTCACCAAGCAGAATATCCTTTAACTCATCCACTCGTTTGTTTTCAGCCGAAATCACTTTCTTCATCGCAAATTCCATTTCCCTATAGCTTGCTTCATCAAAAAGTAAATCAACTCCCAACTTGCTGCCATCCATCCATTCTGGAAGTTCATCCGCCTGTAGGGTGACAGCCATGACGTTTTGCCGGACAAAATTTATGACGCCATTCACACGATTCTCAGTAGCGTTGTAATATTCATGCGTACTGAAGAAAGAAACTGATTTACCCGAGTTAAAAGCCGAGGCATAACTGGAATCAGCCCGTTCCACCTCTACGATTAGGCGCTCACCCATCCCGATTTTACTCTTTTTCAATTGAATCGGGTGCCAAGTGATCCCGGCTTTTTTCTTATCTGCAAGAGAAGAATTCAGGAATTTCTGCTTGTATTGGGCCAGATCTTCCTGCCATTCCAATTTCAAAAGTTTCAGACCTTTCTTTAATTCCTCAGTGACTTTGTCCATCAATCCGTATTTTAGACGAAACTAATGAAAAGCTCCCGAGTTTTCCCAACTAAGCTAATCCTATGAATTACCTCGCTCATGCCTATCTTTCTTTTGGTCAAGATGAGGTGCTCGTTGGGAATTTCATTGGGGATTTTGTGAAGGGAAAGATGATGGATACCTTTCCTCAGGAAGTTCAAAATGGCATCAAGTTACATCGGGCTATTGACCTCTATACGGACACACATCCGCTGGTCAAAGCTGGACAAACCTATCTCCGTCCCAAATTCAGGCATTATTCCACGGTCATCACAGATATTTTCTTTGATCATTTTCTTGCGAAGAATTGGGAGAAGTATTCTGACATCCCTTTGCAAGACTTTACACAGAATACATTTTCTACTTTGAAACATCACAGACAGCTTTTCCCAGATCGCTTCGCTAACATGTTTGAATGGATGGAAAAAGATAACTGGTTGTTGAAATACAGAGATATGGATGGCATACGACAAACGCTTACCGGAATGTCCCGTAGAACTCGCTTTCCTTCCAAAATGGAAGTAGCACATCTTTCCTTAATTGAAAAAGAAGCAGAATTTGCAGTGATATTCTTCGCTTTCTTCAAGGATTTGGAGACTTTTGCACGAGAAAAATTACTAGAAATTCAACATTCCAATGCTGGTCATTAAACCAAAAGTATCCACATATATTTCATTAAGCCTAGTATTACTCATCCTAATTGCGGGTTTAGTGTATATTCTCAGAGATTTCGCTTACACCGGGAGTTTCGGGATCTGGTATTATTTGATTGCCTGCTCTATTATCACTTTGGTGATTTTGATGCTCTTGGTGAAAATGCTGGCAGGGTACCGGTTTATCACCGCAGGCAGGGATCAAATTATTGTCAAATTACCTTTAAGAGGATACAGCAAAACTTATCCTGTTTCTCAGATTCTGGCTTGGGAAGAAGAAATTGTGAAAGCGAACAAAAAGGAATTCCGTCAAGTGACTATTGCATTTTCGGATCATCAGTCCATCTCAGTTTCCAATCATGAGCACGAAGCCTATCAAGATCTAGTGGCGTATTTAGCTAAAAAAGCTGGGAAGCAGAAGGTGAAGAAGTGATGTGTCTGGTGACCGGTGTCCGGTGTCGGATGACCGATGCTGGTACTTGGTAAAATGTAGTAAGTGGAAAGTCTGAAGTCTGAAATCTGAAGTGTAAAATCTTCGCCTCCGTTCGTGTCTCCTTTGGTAATAAATAAATGCCTCCGTTCGTGTCTCAGGAACGGTTAAAAAAAAGTCCAGCTTCTGGAGAAGCAGGACAACAAACGAAGCAGGACAACGAAAGAAGCTGCGCCCTCTGCGAAATCCTCTGCATGCTTTGTGGTAAAAAAAATTAAACGAAAAAAGCCTGAGATCAATCTCAGGCTTTCAGTTTATCGTTTAGTTCTAAAGTTTTGATCATACAAATCAACACTTTCTTTGATGATTCGCATGGCGTCTTCTTTGCCAAGGAAGTCTTCTACTTTTACTTCTTTGTTCTCGAGCTTCTTATAATCCTCAAAGAATCGATGAACTTCTTTCATCAAATGTGGTGGAAGATCATCAATATCATCAATATAGTTCACGGACTGGTCTCCAGCTGCTACTGCGATGATCTTATCATCCGCCTCTCCACCATCGATCATTCTCATTACCCCAATCACTTTGGCCTCAACCAAACACATGGATGGAATATCAATCTGAGAAATTATAAGGATATCCAAGGGATCATGATCCTCGCAGAAAGTCTGAGGAATGAATCCATAATTTGCTGGATAATGCACCGCGGAGAAAAGCACACGGTCAAGCATCAGCATACCGGTTTTTTTATCCAACTCGTACTTACCTTTGCTACCCTTAGGTATTTCAATTACACCTGTTACGAATTCAGGGGCATTTTTCCCGATGTTGACGTCATGCCAGGGATTAATCATAATATCTTGAATTAGTTAATAAAAAGTCGAGCTTTTTAAGAGCTCAGGCAAAGATACAGTTTAGCTCGTAAATGACCAGAAATCACCTACTATTTCATGCTTGGCAAAACGACTTTGAATGTACTGCCTTCTCCAAATACCGAATACAGATCTACTTTCCCGCCCATTTGCTCTACTGCTTCTTTTACCATATATAGACCTAAACCGGTTCCTACATTCTTTTGTGTTGCTCGGGAAAATAAATTGAAAACATCGAGGTGATGCTTTTCTTCTATGCCAATACCATTATCTGAAAGAGTGATAGTTGCAAATTTTTCATCGACTTCAATATTCAAATTTATCTTATTATCAGTTTGATCTCCTTTCTGGAATTGAACCGAATTGCTAAATAGGTTATTCAGTATAACTCTGATTTTCGAGTCATCTGAATAGAAAAGACTAGGCTGATTAATTTGGATATCAAGCTGAATGTGGTCAATAATAAACTTCGCTTTATACGCAACAAGCTGTTGCTCAACAACTTCTTTGAAATTGATTTCAGAGATTTTATTATCAATCTTAGTTGATCTATAGAAGTCAAGCATTTTGTAGATATAATCGTCCAACTTACCAGTTGCACTATCTATCATATCAAAATATTCCATAGCGGCCGGGTCCTTAAGCTCCATTTTAGCCAATTTGGAAACACCTGAAATGCTCATTAATGGTCCTCTTAATTCATGTGACAAGCTGTAAACAAACTGATTCATCTCAGAATGAAGCTTTTTGAGCTTTAGATTTTTGTCTTTGAGCTCTCGACGCATAAAGTAAATATCCGCAGCGTTTTTAATAGAGTTTTTTATTTGCTCAATATTCCAAGGCTTATCAATAAATCGATACACTTCGCCTTTATTAATAGCATCAATAACTGAGGCGATGTCAGAATAGCCAGTAAGCAGTATCCTGATGGGATCAGGATTAAACTTCACCAACTCCTCAAAGAATTCGGTACCAGTCATTCCTGGCATTCTTTGATCGGCAATTACTACATGGACTTCTTCCTCCGCGGCGATTTTTAAACCCTCATCAGCATCTATAGCTGTAAAAATTTTAAAGTCCTTTCTTAAAGTAGCCCTGAAAGACTTTAGGTTGTTGTCTTCATCGTCTATATAAAGGACATGGATTTTATCATTCATAGCGTTGAGAGCTTTGGTAAATAGGAAGTGTTATTTTAAATGTAGTCCCCTGGCCCTCTTCCGTAATTACTTCCAGCGTTCCTTTGTGATTTTCAATAATAGAGTAAACAATTGAAAGCCCCAAACCCGTACCCTTACCAACTGCCTTTGTAGTAAAGAAAGGTTCAAATATTCGTTGCTTTACATGATCAGGCATACCTGGCCCATTATCTGAAATTTCAATACTCACAAAATCTCCCAATGACCTGGTTCGAAGTTCAATTATTGGATCAGCAATAGTGTCTACATGGTCAGCTAGGGCATGAACAGCATTGTTGATAATATTCATAAAAACCTGGTTGATTTTACCAGCGAGACACTCAACCAAAGGCAGCTCACCGAAGTCACGAACAATGCGGATTTTGGTTGGCATGGTGCTATTTAACAGGATAATTGTACTGTTTATCCCGTCATGCACATCCACCTTTTTCATATCCTGCTCATCCACACGAGAGAACAACCGGAGACCTTTTACAATTTCCACAGTTCTCTTTGCCCCATCATCCATACCTTTGAGCAATTGGTCAACTTCATCGAGCACGTATTCCAATTCAAGATCTTCTTCGAGCTGCTTGGCTTCTTTCTGCGATTCTGGAGTAAATTCCTTAGCTCCGGTAGTTCTATAAAACTCAATCACTTCCATAATATCCTTAATATCCCGCTTGAGCGGCATAATATTAGAACTAACAAAGTTGATCGGGTTGTTTATTTCATGTGCAATACCCGCAGTTAACTGGCCAAGAGAAGCCATTTTTTCTTGATTCACTAGCTGGCTCTGGGTGTTTTGTAAGTTTCGAAGTGCCTGCTCGAGTTCGTCTGTTCTAATTTTGACTTTTTCTTCTAGCATAGAATTCTGCTCACGAACTAATTGTTCATTTTCAGCTAGGACGATTAGACGTTCGGCTTGTTCTTTTTCCTTTTCTTTCTTTAGAATATTTATTTTGTCGGCCAGAGCAAATGACAGTAAAAGCGCTTCGAATACAGAACCAAAGGTGAACACATAACTAGTGAAGAAACTATTTGGTAAAATATTTAAATCTCCCAGTAAAAATATGATCATACTGCAGATCAATAAGGACCAGGAAATTAAAAAGAACTTTGCGGGTCTATATCCTCTGGAAAGGCTGTAAGATGAAATAAATAGCAAGTAAAAAGGCACAATACCCAAGAAGACCTGTAAAAATCTGAACTTCAATTGACCAATGCCAAAGTCAAATAAAAAGGTTAATAAAATGAATACATAAACAACAATTATACTAACTCCAATTTTATAAAAGTTCTTGTTAAAGACTTTAATTTTGAGAAAACTCAAGGAATAAAATATCCCAACAATATTGACAAGTGCAGTACTGACATAAAATCCGTATTCTTTTAGAAAAACACTATTTGGCCATAATAATGCATCGACATACCCACCTAAAATCCCTTGGGTAACACCAACAAAAAATATGTAGGTGATATATAAACCATATAAGCTATCCTTTGTAGAAACCCACAAAAAGAGATTGTAAAAGAACATAGCCAACACAATTCCGAAGTAGATTCCAAAAACAAGGTTCCGTTCATCTAAAGTCAAATACTCTTTTTTATCACTAAGCAAGGATATTGGGACATTTACATTACCAAAACTCCTAACCATCAGGTTGTAAGTCAAGGAATTATCGCCTGAGATATCTGCAAAATTAAACAGTGAGTTGAAGTCCTCATCAACTACATTAACCCTTCCCATTTTTTTCAGTAGTACTCCATCAGCATTGTAAACCTCAATCTCATTTAGCATAGGATTGCTTAGTGAGAGAATAAGGTTATCGGAGTTCTTTTGTGCTTCTGTAAGCACTATTCGTATCCAAAAACTAGAGTCTGAATAGCCAAGGGATAAGAATTCACCATCGGAATTCTGGAGGTTGGAATTTGGTATAGCAATAAAATCCTCTATATCGTGAATCTCTTGAGATTCAGCAGTCCAGCCTATAAATTCAAATTGATTCTTAGACTTTTCGCCACAAGATGACAGTAATACCAACGCTAAAAATATATATATATATTTTATCATTGCACATACGATGTATAAGTCAATTTAATCTCTCTCCCTCTATAATTTTCCTCTATCTCTAAGGTATCGTTATCCCTGATTTTAAAAATGGAATCTCGATGTTCTTGAGTAGTCATAGGTAAATTTTCAGAATCATACATTTTCATAGCTGTAGCGATCAAATCTAATTTTGGATAGTAAAATGTCCCATTATTCCCAACCTGCGTCAAAATCTCATAGCCCATTTCTAAACCAAGTTTAACGGTCACCGGAGCGAATAATGCATACAAAGAAGTAAGGTTAAGCTTTGGAGTGAGTGCTAAGCACGCTTTAGACATAAAAATTGCGCCTATTCCAAGACCAGTGATTTTCCTTGAATTCCACATACCACAAATTTCACCAGTGCCTGCATCAATATCCTTTTCGATCACATCTTTGATACTGCTATCCAACTCCTCAATTGCCTCAACCATTGGTAGCGGGTAATCTTTATTTGCCCGGTGGATTCTCGCTCCCCCGTAGATCAATCCATCTTCATCTGACTCCACGATTACTACAATGACGTCGGGATTATTTATCCAACTATTGTTGGCAGAAGTCACTTTCTTAACACCTATGCTTTCCAGTACCTGTCGATGTCCTTCTATGAACTTCTGGCACCGCTCAGGGTCATTTATTGCTCTAAATGCGATTAATTTGAACATCAGGATTACAAGAAAATCAAACTAGCTGAAACATCTCTTCTAAATGCTCTCATTGAAGGCTCGCTCGCTTTATTAATCCTTACCATAAATACCTCTTGATTGCTTAAGTTTTTATTAAAAATTTGGTTAAGATCATTTTTAAACTGTAGAATCATCCTCTTCTCATTCTCTGTAAATCCTGTTACAGTTTCCCTCAATACTCTATGAAAAACAAAAAGAGAAGCTGAAATAGGCTGAAAACTATAGCCGGATAAATTAGCTTTTATCCAAACTCGTTGGATGGCTGCCCCTGCTTTCAAAAAGGCACCCGGCGTATATTTATCGGCAGTAAACATTAAGACTGCAGATGCAGAAAGTATAGTTTGATCAGAAATTTTCGTCAATCCATACCCCAAATCATTTTTTCTAAAAAACTCAATGGTTCCTGGATCACGTACTAATCCTACCGCCGCTCGCTCTGATTTTCCCATCTCAAGGGTGGCGATATCAATACCGTCTTTTGTAGCTAAAGCTTCTTCTTCTGACCATCTTATTTCACTCACGAAATCTTCATACCCTTGGTCATGTAGCAATCTTAGACGATCCATTCCCCCTACAATTGGCGTCAGTGCTCTTAGTCGCTCAAGATCGTCAATGATTTCTAAGTTTACCCCATCTGATGAAGCAATTGTTTGGAACTCTTCAAGCTTCTCCTTTTCTAAAAGCACTCTATCGGCATTTTTACGATTGGTACATCGCATATCAATACCGTCTACTAAATCTCCATTAGGGACATTTACTGGTTCGTTTGATTTTGAATCAAACTCTATGGAGGCAATTAGCTCCTCTCCAAAATTTTGAATATGCTCGTGAATGGTAAGTGCAATACCCATCGAGGAAGCCACTAGTTCAAAATTCTGCAATGCTGCGCCAAATGCCAATAATGAGCCAGTGCCTAGATAATCAAGTAAAGATTCACTTTTAGATTTGTCATGAAGCAGGTGGAGCACCCCATGTTGATCGTATATCCACTTCCATGGCTGACTATTCCCTCCTGATGGTGCGGTATTAGCCTTTCCTATTAAATAGATTAAATCCTGCTTAGAGATTTTATAGTTAGAAACGTAACTAGTTTTAGGCAAAAAGTCTATAAAATCATAGTCTGAATAGGGAATTTTGATAGTATCTGGAGCTTGCTTTTCGCCTTTGCTCAATACTAATCCATCCAAATCAACATAGTATCTGCCTGATTCTACATTTTCTCCCAACAATAATTTTCTAGATGCATTCGCTACAGTAGCTCCTCCTAAATAAACTGCAGAAGCCAATTGTGGCCATGATGAAATTGACTGACTTAGTTCCAACAAAGAAACCTTCATTCGTGTCGAAATAGTGCTTAAACCTATAATCTTTAAGCCCACAGGAACCTTTTGTTGGCTTGTTAAATTTTTTAGATCTGAAAAATTAAAATCCCCTAATAGGCCATGAAAAATTTCTCGGGAAGGCTCTCTATCAAATCTCTCAACATCCAACATGCCGCGGTCTGAAGTCTCCATTAGCACCGGAATCTTTTTTGCCTTGGCTCTTTCTCTTGCCAGCACTTTCACATCGAGGCTATCGCACTCATCTATCAGTAAGTCCAAATCCCCACCATCTGACAGGAAATCATCAATATTATCTTCGTTTACCCCTTTTCTGTACAAAGTGACTTTCAGATAAGGGTCTATTTCAAAAATCTCTCTTGCAGCCAAAATAACCTTCTCTACTCCCAAATCAACCACACCAGCCTTGATCCGATTAAGATTACTCAGCTCCAAGGTGTCAAAATCTGCCAATCTTAATTCGCCACATCCTCGTTCCAAAGCTATCGCAAATGCTATACTTTGCCCTACTGAAAGTCCAATGATTCCAACTTTCTTCTTCCTTAGCTCTTGCTGTTCTTGCGGGGTAATTTTGTAATTATTTCTCGCGGTCCTAACTCGAATAAAATCCTCTTCAGGAAGTAACCTAACCAATACTTTCTTCCAAGGAAAGTAAACCCAATTACCATAGTTGCTTCTATCATGTTCAACAAAAAAATGAGAAACACGTGTAGACAACTCTTCTTTGGTGAAGGACAATGTTGGATTGTCCACTTTTACCAATTCAGCTACTTGGTCATCTAGCTTGTCAAGTAAGCTGACTTCAGAATTATGATACAATTCATTAAAAATGGAAGAATCCGAAAAATCTGAAGGCTTAAAGATTGAGGGAAAAACCTGATCATCAAGATGAAACTGTGTACTGCTAAACATTTCGTATTATCGGGGGTGACAAATTGAAGTAAAGTTAATTTTTTCAACTATAAGTCCAATTTTTTAATACCCTTTATAGTGTATCTTTTTATATTAGTATTCAAAAAGTTCTAGAAAATAGTTTTCAATAGTTACTTTTATAAAAAAATACTGTTTGATCGTAACGTATCGATTGTTTTAGACAAATTTGTTAAATGGAAACTACGCCTCAAGAAAAAATAAAAATACTCTATGTCGATGATGAAGAAAATAACCTTCAGGCATTCAAGGCTACTTTTAGAAGAGATTACCAAATTTTTCTCGCAATCGACGCTACAGTAGCCCGAGAGGTGCTTTCTAAGCAGGAAGTTGACATAATTATCACGGATCAGAGAATGCCTGGCGAAACTGGTGTGGAATTTTTAGAATCAATTATTCCAATTTATCCGAACCCAATAAGAATATTACTGACTGGCTATACTGATATCCAAGCTGTAATTGATGCGATCAACAAAGGACAAGTATATCACTACCTGACAAAACCTTGGGAAGAAGATTACTTAAGAACTGTAATCAAAAATGCGTTTGAAATTTATCAGCTTCGTAGAGAAAATGAAAAATTGACCAAAGCACTAATTAAGGCCAATGATCAATTGGAATTTATTTTACGACAGAATCTACTATCCTAATTTAATATCTAGCCGCCAACAATAATTGTAACTCTTTGTGGCTCATCCCAAATTTCCTTCCTAGATAGGCATTAGTAAGACTTCCTCTGTAAGTATATACGCCTCTCAAAAACCATTTATAATTGAATATCATTTCTTCGGCACCTCCAAGGTCTGCCATTTGAAGAATTATTGGTGTAAATATATTACTCAAAGAGTATGAGGCTGTTCTGGCAACTCGAGAAGCAATATTTGGTACGCAATAATGGATAATATCATGAACTTGATATACAGGCTCATCATGCGAGGTCATCCTTCCTGTCTCAATACAACCCCCTTGATCAATCGCAACATCAATAATGATACTTCCATGCATCATATTGGCCACCATTTCCTCAGAGACCACTATTTTATTTCTCCCCTTCTCTGCACGAAGCGCCCCTATGACCACATCTGCTTCTGAAAGTGCCTGATTAAGGCTAAAATTATCAATGGTGGACGTATATATCTGCTGGCCAAGAAGCTGCTTTAATCTCCGCAGCTTGTAAATATGGTTATCAAAGACTTTAATATTTGCGCCTAAACCTAGTGCCGTTCTAGCGGCATATTCTGCCACCGTACCTGCTCCGATAATCACGACTTGAGTAGGCGGCACACCTGTCACTCCACCCATAATCAACCCTTTCCCATCATTCTCACTAGAAAGATACTCAGAAGCAATCAGCATTACCGTGCTTCCAGCTATCTCTGACATCGCACGAACAACTGGCATGCCTCCTACCTTATCCTCCAGGTATTCAAATGCTACAGCTGTGATTTTCTTTTGATTTAGTGTCTGAATAAACTCCTGACTTTGACGCTCAAGTTGGAGTGCGGACATCAAACAGCTTCCTGTAGTCATGTAGCTCAACTCCTCTTCTGTAGGCGGATCAATTTTAAGCACTACTTGGGACTCAAAGACCTCCTTTTTAGAATTGGTAACTTTCGCTCCAGCATCAGAAAAATCCTGATCTGAAAATTTGGACTGCATGCCTGCACCTGCCTCCACTACCACGCTAATCCCATTGTTTGAAAGCAAACCTACAGATTCAGGTGTAATTACTATCCGCTTCTCTTGAGTAGACACTTCCCTTGGTAGTCCAATTACCAAAGAGTTGTCTCTATTTCTCACTTTCGCGGGGGATTCTTTTGGGATCAGTCCCACAGCGGTGAGTTGGTCTAATTCAGTTGGCATTCTCGACGTGTTGTAGGTTCAGGGTTCTTTTGGTAGCGGAATCATTTTGAATCCGAACTAATAGAAAATTCTCAGGCAAAAATGCAGCTATTTTTTCAGCCCATTCCAACCAACAATAATTTCCACTATAAAAATACTCTTCTATTCCGATATCCAAGGCTTCAGTTGGATCATCCATTCTATAAAAATCAAAGTGATAAAAAATAGTACCACTTGGGTTCTCATAGTGATTGACGATGCCAAATGTAGGGCTGCTAACTTGATCAGTAATAGAAAAAGCTCGGGACAGCGCTTTTATGAGCGTAGTCTTTCCCGCTCCCATATCGCCCTGAAACACCCATACCTTTTCTTCCGAAGCTACCGCTAGTATAGCCTGTACAGCCTTATCTATCTCATCTAGTTCGTAGGTGAACTGGGTCAAATGTTTGATTATTTAGGTGACAAATGAACGATCGGAATGATCATTTCCTCCAAAGATACACCTCCATGCTGAAAGGTATCCTTATAGAAGTTCACATAATAATTGTAATTATTGGGGTATGCAAAGAAATAATCTTCAACGGCAAAAACATAGGTAGAAGACACATTTAATCTTGGCAATTTCGCGTCTTCAGGTTTTTTGATCTCAAAGACCTTTCCTTGCTCAAAGTTTAAGTTCTTACCTTGCTTATATCTCAAATTCGTAGTAACATTTTTATCCCCTATGATTCGATAGGGTTTATTTACTCTTTTTGTGCCATGATCTGTGGTAATAATAACCTCTGCACCTGCATCATGGATCTTTTTCAGTAGTTCAAACAAGGAGGAGTGCTCAAACCAACTTGTAGTCAATGACCTGTAGGCGGACTCATCCGGAGCCAGCTCTCGTATCATTTTCATGTCTGTTCTAGCGTGAGAAACCATATCCACAAAGTTATAGACCAAGACATTGAGATCATTTTGAAGAAAGGTATGGAATTGCTCCAATACTGCTTTTCCTTGATGAGCCTGAATAATTTTGTTATAACTGGATTTAATCGAAAGTCGGTTCTTCTCCAAGTTGATCTTCAGCCACTCGTCTTCGAAGTTATTTTTCCCTTCATCAGAATCCTCATCTTCCCAAAACTGCGGATAGAACCTCGCCATATCCATGGGCATCATGCCGCTGAAGAGAGCATTTCTCGCAAAAGCCGTCGTAGTTGGGAGAATACTATAATAAGTATCCTTGTCTTTAATATTAAAATAAGGCGCAATGATCGACTCAATATCCTCCCACTGGTCTAATCGAAAATTGTCTATCACGATAAAAAACAGCGGTTTTTTCTCCTGTAGCTGTGGGAAAACCTTTTTCTTCATCACCTGATGGGAAAGTAGCGGTTTTATAGGATTTTTCTCCTCCATCCAATCCAGGTAATTCTCTTTTATGAATTTGGAGAAATTTGCATTTGCTTCGATCTTCTGAGATTCTAGAACAGGGAGCATGTTTTTGTTTTCCGTATCATCGATCTGCATTTCCCAGTATGTCAACTTACGGTAAATATCAGCCCAATCTTGATGATCATCTGCATCATCAAAAGCCATACTAATATTCATGAAATCCTGCTGATAACTTTGCGTCGTACGTTCGTCTATCAACTGCTTATTTTGGAGAAGCTTTTTAACGGAAAGTAAAATCTGGCTGGGATTGATCGGCTTGATCAGGTAATCAGCGATTTTTCCCCCTATCGCATCATCCATGATATGCTCTTCCTCACTTTTGGTGATCATGACCACAGGCACCTGAGGCTTCATTTGTTTGATTTGTTGCAGCGTTTCGAGACCTGTCATTCCCGGCATCATTTCATCCAAGAAGATTACATCAAAGTTTTTGGATTCTACCTCTTCGATAGCATCCACGCCTGAATTCACTGTAGTAATGTCATATCCTTTCTGTTCTAGAAAAAGAATATGAGGTTTGAGCAAGTCGATTTCATCATCGGCCCAGAGTATCTTGAATTTTTGAGACATTTCAGGTTCAGTTTCTTTTAAAATTATAATTACTTTTGGGGCAAACAAAAAAGGCCTCCTTGAAAAGCCAGAAGATACTTAACGACCCCGTTTACGGATTTATAACAATCCCTAGCGAGTTGATTTTTACGATTATTGACCATCCTTATTTTCAACGATTACGGAGAATAAAACAACTGGGCCTGACTGATTTTGTCTATCCCGGCGCTCTTCATACCCGATTTCATCATGCGATTGGGGCAATGCACTTGATGAGCATTACGCTAGACAATCTACGAAATAAAGGCACTGAAATCACAGATGAAGAATATGAAGCGGCACTAATCGCTATTCTTTTGCACGATATTGGACATGGACCTTTTTCACATGCCTTGGAATATAGTCTACTGAAAGGCGTACCCCATGAAGACCTTTCCCTTCTGATTATAGAACTCTTAAATCAGGAGTTTGGCGGAAAATTAGATCTTACTTTAAGAATATTTAAGAATAAATACGAGCGAAAATTCTTTCATCAACTGGTTTCCAGCCAGTTGGATATAGATAGACTTGACTACTTGCAGCGGGATTGCTTCTTTACCGGCGTATCAGAAGGAACCATCGGAGCAGATCGCATCATCAAGATGATGGACGTAAAGAATGATCAGGTGGTGATCGAAGAAAAGGGGATTTATTCTATCGAAAATTTCTTGAGCGCTAGACGCCTAATGTATTGGCAGGTTTATTTACACAAGACCACCGTCAGTGCAGAGAAAATGTTGATCAAGCTTATTGAAAGAGCTAAATTCCTTCGGCAGTCTGGAGATCGATTCACCGTCACTGAGGAATTTGATTTCTTCTTATTGAATGATCCCACTTTACTTGATTTCCGAACTAAACCAGATCTTTTGACCTTATTTCTCGAAATGGATGATTTGGATATTTGGGGAGCTATTAAGCTTTGGAAAAACCATCCGGATTATGTGTTAAGAAATATTTCTCAGATGTTTTTGACTCGAAACCTTTTTAAGATCAACCTTACCAATGAGCCTTTTTCTGCTGAGGAAATAGAACAGTTAAAGGAGAAAACGATTAGCAAACTTCAAATACCTGAAGGTGATTTGGTTTATTTCTTTTCGCATGGCGCAGTTAGTAATTATGGGTATTTGGCCAAGGATAGAATTAATATCTTGACAAAAAAAGGAAAGGTAATTGATGTTGCACAGGCCGCAGACTTACCAAATATCAAAGTCATGAGTAAAATCGTAGAGAAACACTATGTATGTAAGGCCAAAAGCCTAAATTTAACTTATTAACTCCGTTTATATTGTTTATGGAATTTACTCTCGGACAAGTTGCTGCAATACTACAAGGAAAAGTAGAAGGCGATGAAAACCAAAAAGTAACCCGATTGGATAAAATCCAAGAAGGTCAGCAAGGAGGCATCAGTTTTTTGGCTAATGAAAAGTACACCCCATATATTTATGAAACGGAGGCAACAGCAGTTATCGTTTCCAAAGATTTCACTCCGACAAGGGCTCTAAAAACCAATCTAATCCGCGTTGAAGATGCTTACAACGGATTCACTAAACTCCTTGAAGCTTACTCCATGCTCATGAAGAGTAGCAAAGTAGGAGTTGAAGAACCATCCTATTTGGATGTCAGTTCTAGCATCGGACAACAAGCCTATAGAGGCGCTTTTTCTTATATAGGCAAAAACTGCTCAATCGGAGATTCAGTCAAAATCCACAGTCATGTACATGTTGGCGATCGAGTGAAAATCGGCAATAACACCATTATTCATCCCGGCGCAAAAATCTGCGCTGACACAGTTATTGGCAATAATTGCGAAATACATCCTGGAGCCGTGATTGGCTCAGATGGGTTTGGTTTTGCACCCCAAGAAGACGGAACTTACAAGACCATTCCACAGATAGGGAATGTAATTCTAGAAGACAATGTGAGCGTGGGTGCAAACAGCACCATTGATTGTGCAACGATGGGATCTACCTTGATCAAAAAGGGAGCAAAAATCGACAATATGGTGCAAATAGCACACAATGTAATAGTTGGTGAAAATACAGTCATAGCTTCTCAAACTGGCATTTCGGGTTCAACAGAAATAGGAAAAAACTGCATAATCGCTGGAAAAGTTGGAATTGTAGGACATATAAAAATCGCAGACAACACCACTATCGGTGCTAATACAGGCATAAGTAAATCGATCAAAGAATCAGGAACTACGCTGTTTGGGTACGTGGCAATGGATATGAAGAATTTCCTGAAATCGTATTCAATCTTCAAAAAGCTCGGCTCAATAGAGGACCGCATAAGAGAACTAGAAAAAAAGCAGTAAATTTGCAGCCTTTAGCATGCTGAACGGTTCAAAAATCAGATGAAAGTAAAACAACACACCATTAAAAAGCAGGTGGAAATATCCGGAGTGGGACTACACACTGGAGTTATTTCAAACATGACATTTCTTCCTGCACCTCCAAATCACGGATATAAATTTCAGCGAATTGATCTGGAAGGCAGACCAACCGTAGACGCAGATTGCGACTTGGTGGTAGATGTTTCGAGAGGCACTACGTTGGAGCAAAATGGAGCCCGGGTTTATACTGTAGAACATGTATTAGCCGCTTTGGTGGGTTTGGAAATAGACAATGTGCTAATCCAATTGGATGGCCCTGAACCTCCAATTATGGATGGTTCATCTATCCAATTTATCGAAGTACTGGAAGAAGCGGGACTTGAGGAGCAAAATGCACTAAGGAGATTCTATGAAGTCCAGGAGAGTATACAGTACAAGGACACTGCTCGCGAAGTAGAAATGGTGGCATTACCAACAGACAACTATCGCGTGACAGTGATGGTGGATTATAATTCACCCGTCCTAGGAAGCCAACATGCTTCGATCACGGATATTGGCCAATTCAGATCAGAAATAGCTTCTTGCCGTACTTTTTGTTTTTTGCATGAGCTAGAAATGCTTTACAATTCTAATCTTATCAAAGGTGGTGATTTGAATAACGCCATCGTTGTGGTGGATAGGATTGTCGAAGAAAAAGAATTGGTCAATTTGGCCAAGATGTTCAATAAGCCAAAGGTTGAGGTGAAGAAAGAAGGCATTTTGAATAATGTCGATCTTCGCTACCGAAATGAACCTGCAAGACATAAATTACTTGATGTCGTTGGGGATTTAGCTCTTGTTGGCCGCCCATTGAAAGCGCAAATTATGGCTGCAAGACCTGGTCACGCGGCTAATGTAGCTTTTGCCAAAAAAATCAAGCGTGCGATGGAAAAATCATCTTCCTCCCACATCCCATATTATGATCCAAAGCTCCCGCCAGTGATGGATATCAATCAGATCAGCAGCATTTTGCCGCATAGATATCCTTTCCAACTACTTGATAAAATCATCTATCTCGATAATACGGTGGTGGCAGGAGTAAAAAATGTAACGATCAACGAACCTTTCTTTATGGGGCACTTCCCCGCTAACCCAGTGATGCCAGGCGTATTGCAGGTGGAGGCAATGGCCCAAACAGGAGGTATTTTAGTATTGAGTACAGTGGATGATCCAGAAAATTACTGGACCTATTTTCTGGGAATTGAAAACTGTAAGTTTAGAAAAATGGTTCTTCCTGGTGATACTCTCATTTTTAAATGTGAACTTTTGGCCCCGATAAGAAGAGGAATTGCAAAAATGCGTGGTGAAGCTTATGTCGGAAATACACTAGTATGTGAGGCCGTAATGACAGCAAGCATAACCAGAAAAGAATCATGATCAGTCCTTTAGCACATATCGACCCAAAAGCAACAATAGGAAAAAATGTTCATATCGATCCTTTCACGATGATTGGCGAGAATGTCACTATTGGAGACAATACTTGGATTGGACCAAACGTAACGATTTTTTCAGGAGCCAGTATTGGTAAAAATTGTAAGGTTTTTCCAGGCGCGGTAATCGCCGGAATTCCTCAGGATTTGAAATTCCAAGGTGAAGACTCTACGGTAATGATCGGAGATAATACGACCATACGGGAGTGTGTTACAATCAGCCGAGGAACAGTAGAAAAGCAAACTACAGTAATAGGAAGCAATTGTTTATTAATGGCTTACGTGCATGTGGCTCATGATTGCGTGATCGGAAGTCATGTGATCATCGCTAATTCGGTACAAATAGCCGGTCACGTATCTATTGACGATTGGGCGATTGTGGGTGGATCAAGTGCAGTTCATCAATTTGTAAAAATTGGGATGCATGCCATGGTTTCTGGCGGGTCTTTAGTTAGAAAAGACGTTCCTCCATTTACTAAAGCTGCGCGTGAGCCTCTTTCATATGCAGGCGTAAATTCCCTTGGATTACGAAGAAGAGGATTTTCCAGTGAGTCCATTTCCCACATTCAGGAAGTCTATCGCTACCTTTTCTTGAATAGTATGAATAATAGCCGTGCATTGGAAGAAATCGAAGTAAATCTGCCTGCAACAAAAGAAAGAGATGAAATTCTCAATTTCATTCGCTCTTCCGAACGAGGTGTAATGAAAGGCTACATCAATTAATAATGCTAAAAATCCACTTAGAAGAAGCTTCGAAACGCTTCCAATACGAATGGGTTTTTAAGAATCTCAGCCTTGAATTGACTCAAGGGAATTCCTTGGCTATTACGGGGAGTAACGGATCCGGCAAATCTACATTGCTGAAGTGCCTTTGTGGAGCAATCCCTATTACTTCGGGAAAAATAGATTATTGCTTTAATGAAAAGTCTATTTCAGAAACTGATTGGTTTACCCATCTGGCTATCTCTGCTCCTTACATGGAAGTTCCAGAAGAATTCAGTTTAGTAGAATTGCTCAACTTCCACTTTAAATTTAAAAAGCCGCTGAATTCAATTTCTTTGGATGAAATCATAGAAAAGCTCTACTTAACTCAGCATAGGTCGAAGCAAATCAGTCAATTTTCCTCTGGTATGAAACAGAGACTTAAACTTGGTCTGGCGCTTTTTTCAGATGTTTCATTAATTCTTTTAGATGAACCAACTTCTAACCTTGACCGTAAGGGAATAGAATGGTATCAGGAAATGATAAATCAGTATGCTCACAGTAGAACGCTGATAATATGTTCTAACGAGCCTAGAGAGTACGAATTCTGCAAACAAAAAATAGCACTGGAAGATTATAAGTAAACAATAGCATTAAACTTTAATTCCTATCTTTAAATTCACGGTTGACAACTATCCAGCATATCAAATCGAACATATTGGAACAGACAAACAGTTGAAAGTTTCAATTGCTTGATCATTTCAGGAATTATATGCCAGATGCCAAATTACCTTTAAGAAATAATCATATGAAATCATCAATAATTAGACTTTGCATCCTCGCTTTTGCCATGTGCATAGTTCAAAGTTGCGGTGGAGACGACCCAAACCCTACTCCTCCTGCTAAAACAGCAGAAGAACTAGCTGTTGAAGCCTTGACAGGAACGGGTACTCAGACTTGGGGTATTGATGGCGGTGGATCTGTTTTTCGTGATGGTGCGGCAGTCACAAATCTATATTCAGGCTTTGAATTGGTGCTAAAGTCTGGAGCATCTAAAACCTACACGTCCAAAAACAACAACGACATTTTTGATGCCTCAGGAACCTGGAGTTTTGCAGGCACAAACTTCGACAAGTTTATGCTTTCCGGAATCAAGCCGGTCGCCGGAAGGGAAATTTCTTTTACGCAAAACAACAGCAACTTAACCCTCACCTTTACAATTCCAGCACCGGGAGCAAGGATAAATGGTGTCTTAGCAGTTGCAGGAAATTACACTTTCAACCTGCTTAAGAAATAACCTGAATCAGACTATAAACTAAAATGGGGAGCAATATTGCTCCCCATTTTAGTTTATTTCAGCGTAATCAGTGTGACTCCAGCGCCGCCTCGGTCTGCATGCTCATCCTCCATATGTTTTACTTGACTCATATCTTTCAGGAAATTACGTGTCAAATCTCTTAAAATCCCATTGCCTTTTCCATGGACAATCCTGAGGTCCTTCAACCCAAGCATAAATCCTTCATCAACGAAGGTTTGAATCATTGAGAGTATCTCTTCCCCTCTTTTTCCTCTCAAATCAAGATTAGGCGAATAATCCATCATCTTTTCGTTGGTATTATATCCACTTCTCGACGCAGCAGCCTTCTTTTCTTTTTTTACTTCACCTTGTGATATTTTCTCTAATCTCGAAAGCTTCACTTTCGATTTAAGTTCACCGATGGAAATTTCAATTTCATTTCCCTTCACTTGAAGCACCTCGGCTATCGCTCCATTATCTTTTAGTCTAACCCAATCTCCTACAGCTATTTTCCCTCCCAGCACTTTTATCTCAGGACTCTTGATGACATTCTTCTCAGGCTTGACCTTTTCCTTGAAATCTTCCAGATCTTTCCTGACCAACTTTGTGACCTCTTTCTCCGCCTTGCCTTCTTTAATCTCGCGTATAGTGGCTTCGATCTTTTTATTTGTTTGATCTAATAGTTGCTTTGCTTCCTGCTTTGCTTCTTGGAGATAGCGTTTTTTAGTTGTCTCCATTGTCTCTTTCAGCTCATTGTATTCCTGAAGACGCGTTTTCAACAAACGTTCTTTTGCTTTCACATCCGCCAGCAAAGTGGAATATTGGTTTTTCTCGTTCTCAACCTGTGTGAGCAAACGATCATAACGAACGCGCTCCTCGCCAATCTGCTCTTTGGCATATTTCAATATTTCCTTAGGTATACCAATTTTGGAAGCAATCTCCAATGCGAAAGAAGAACCGGGCTTGCCGATTTCCAGTTGATAGAGTGGTTCCAATTTATCCACGTCATAGCGCATGGCACCATTGACCATTCCTTGATTCTTATTGGCAATTTGTTTCAGATTACCGTAGTGAGTCGTAATCACGCCATACGCCCCGAGCTTATTCAATGCCAAAAGAATGGATTCTGCTATTGATCCACCAAACTGAGGCTCGGTGCCGGTACCGAATTCATCTATAAAAAGGATAGTTTTCTTATTGGCGAAAAGCGAAAAATGCTTCATGCTCATCAAATGCGAGCTATAGGTACTGAGGTCATTTTCCAAGTTTTGCTCATCCCCTATATCGATAAAAAAATTATCAAATAGCGAACTTTTGGAGTCTGGGTGAACAGGAATCAATATTCCACACTGCAGCATGTACTGAAGCAGTGCTACGGTTTTTAGGGTCACCGATTTTCCTCCGGCATTTGGACCAGAGATAACCAGTAAACGCTCATGCCCACTGAGTTTTACGTCAAGCGGAACGACATTTTTCCCCTGAGACTTTAGCGCCATTTCCAAAAGTGGGTGTCTCGCTTTCCTCCAAGTTAATTGTCTTTCCTTAGTGATTTCCGGTCTACAGCTATCCGTCTTTTGAGCAAATTTTGCTTTAGCTCGGATGAAATCCATTAGACCAAGAAAATTTGTCGCCTTCCTCAAGGCAGGAATAGCAGGCCGAATCTTATCAGTCAGCTGAATGAGAATCTTGATAATCTCCCTGCGTTCCATATACTCCAAATCTCGAATCTCATTATTGATATCCAAAGCCTCTTCTGGCTCCATGAATACCGTTTGACCCGTCGCAGATTCATCGTGGATGAAACCTCTGAGTTTACGCTTATTTTCTGCAGCAATAGGAATCACCAATCGACCTGAACGCACCGTAATAGCGGAATCTTCCGTAGTAAGTCCTTTTGCTCTGGCTTCCTTGAAGACCCGATCCATCACCTTTCGCAGACGGCCTTCTTCATACAAGATCTGCGTACGGATAAGCTGTAATTCCCGACTGGCATTGCTTCTCATCTTGCCCTTCTCATCGATAATCAGCTCGATCGCTTTCAGTAAACTCATATCGAGATCCATCAGTAATCCCAGCAGCTGGCTTAACACTGGATATTCATTTTCTCTTTTCTGAAAAAAGGAAATACAGCCTCTGAGTGTATCCAGAGAAAGTTTTATCTCATAAAAATCCTCCACGTCAAGGAAAGCATTCTCCAGTTTGGCTTTCTCTAAATAAGGATTCAGATTGGTGAAATTGGATGAGGGAAAAAGGTCTCCTGAGATTAAAATCTGGCGGAATTCCTCTGTTTGATCGAGCAATTTGGTCACCAAATTAAAATCTGAAGAGAAAGTCAAACGGTCCACGTATTGCATTCCAAGTGGAGAGCTACACTCCGTTTTGAGGAGTTCTTTGACTTTGATAAAATTTACTTTTTGTTCGAGATTGCGTGGGTATAGCATTAGAATTGGTCTATCGTCCCGCCGGAAGACTCTCTTACCATAAGGGAATCTACCACGCGAGAATAAATTCGCTCCATTTCTGAAGGATCACGGAGGTAATACAACATGCTCTGTGTGAAAACTGAATCACTTACCTGATGTTTGATGAAAACATCTTTTTCGAGCAAATTATAAAGTACTTTGGACGAATCATATGCTACTGGCATAGCACTCGTAAGTCCCTCAGTAAGATGAATATCTATCAACACTTCCACCATCTTATCTTCGGGCAACAGACCAGTTGGTTTATTGCTAGAATTACAACTTAAAAGGGAAATGATGCAAAAACTTAGTATCAGAAATCTTTTCACAGGTCAAAATTAGGTTTTTTTAACGGAAAATCTCCCCACCCTTCATGTAACTGAAATTTTATAATTCAGCTTAGAAGCATAACTTAGGCCGTTCAAATCATCCTTCATGAACGAATTATTCAGCAAGCTCAGAAAATACGAAATCATGATCCGAAAGGTGGCCAATAATCACCTGCAAGGAGAGTATCAGTCGCTTTTCAAAGGGTCGGGATTGGAGTTTGATGATCTCCGCCCTTACCAGTATGGAGACGACATTCGTACCATTGAGTGGAAAGTATCTGCAAAGGGGCACGGGACATTTGTCAAAACGTTTCGCGAAGACAAGGAACAGTCAGTTTTCTTTCTGTTAGACATTAGCGGCAGTCAGGATATCGGACAGCCAGGCAATAAGAAAATCGATCAAGGAAAGGTTATCGCGGGAGTATTAACACTTGCTGCGGTTTTTGATGGAAGCCAAGTTGGGTTGATCAGCTATTCAGATCAACGGGAAAAACTGATTCTCCCTTCAAAAGGAAGCAAGCAAGGCGTAAAGATGATTCGAGGAATATTTGACCATGAAAACAATTCTTTGAAAACAGATTTGAACTCCATGTTTATGTTTGCCCTGAATCTTATTAAAAAAAGAGCTGTAATTGTAATTATTTCTGATTTCATCGACGACGGTTACGAGCGCCCATTCAGAGCCCTTGCTGAGCGACATGATGTAGTGGCCATACAATTAACCGACCCTCGTGAGTCGGCATTACCTTCCTTGGGTATTATACCGGTTTATGATAAAGAAAAGGGCAAAACAACATGGGTGAACACTGCCTTTGGGAGCTTTTCTAAAAAAATAGCGAATACCTTTACTTCTGAGCGAGAGAACTTGAAGGATATTTGTAAAAAGAACCAAATAAACTACCTAACTATTGATACCACCCAAGATATAGTTGGGCCTCTACTGGAGCTATTTAAGTACCGAAACAAAAGTATGAAACGTGGTTAAAACGCTCAAAATCTTTTTATTTCTACTCCTTCCTTTTCTGAGCAATGCGCAGCAAGTCAAGGTGGATGGCTATTTCATGCAAGACTCTGCTAAGATTGGTGAGCGAGTGGGGTATGTACTGAAGGCAACTTACCCAGAATCCACCCAGATAATTTTTCCTGATTCTACCTTCGATTTTTCTCCAATGGTCCTTCTAGAAAAAAAGACCTATATATCCTCTACTCAGGACAGCATTACTCAAGACAGTACAGTTTATTTTGTATCTAACTTTTCGTTAGACCCGAGTACTTATCTGACTTTGCCGGTATATGAACTTGCTAGGTATGATAGTGTGGTCCATTATCCAATGGAGGCAGAACTGAAACTTAAACTAACATTAGACAGCATTCCTGAGCAGCTAGTCTTCCAACAAAACAACATTTACCAATCCCTCGAAAAATCTTTCAACTGGATTATTATAGGTATTATTCTAGGTGGTATTCTGATTTTCCTTGGAATTATTTACTTCCTTTTTGCAGATAAATTCCAAGAATATTGGAAAGAAAGAAGAGAGAAAAGACGTTGGGAGCAGTTTGAAAAAAGATGGAAAACCCAGACGGCATTGCTCACTAAAAACCCTTCCATTGAATCTGCCGATGAGGTAATTGGTCTTTGGAAAGGATATATGGAGAGCATCACCAATCTTCCTATTAAGGAGTGGACTTCCAGCGAAATCGGTGAGCGATTGGATAATCTTGAGATTTTCAAAGCGCTCAGAGCAATAGATTTGATTATTTATGCCGGAGAATCTTCTGAAAGCGAAGAAGCAACAAGCTATTTATTAGAAGTGGCAAGAGAGAAATATCAGGAAAAACAAACCAAAATCAAGCATGAGAGAGCAGCTGTCTGAATTCTTTAGCTGGTCCTGGTTTCTGCCTGAGACCTTCAAAAGTTTCGAATGGGAAAATCCGATTTTATTGAATTTGATCTGGATTATTCCAGTATTCATCCTTTTTAGAACTTTTGTTAAGTTCTTGAAAAACCCAGTTCTAGAGCTTTCACTTCCAAAACGCATCGCGAATAACAACCCTTGGACTTATTTACGCCTAATACCTGCTGGCTTTTTCTATCTCTTCCTCATTATGCTTGTAATTGCTTTGGCACGGCCACAACGAAGCAATGAGCGGGTAGAGCAATATACGGAGGGCATAGACATCATGCTGGTTTTGGATATTTCGGAATCCATGGATTTACAGGATTTCACTCCAAATCGCCTTGAAGCGGCTAAAGCCACTGCTACTGAGTTTATAAATGGCAGAGTTGGCGATAGGATTGGTATGGTGGTATTCGCTGGAGAGGCGTATTCATTGGCTCCTCTAACAAATGACTATGAGCTACTAACAGATTTAGTGCAAGAAATTTCCTTCAGCATGATGGAAGCAAAAGGAACAGCAATTGGCTCAGCGTTAGCAGCCGGTACCAATCGAATGAAGGAATCCGAGTCTGCTTCTAAGGTAATGATTCTGCTTAGTGACGGTGAAAGTAACGCAGGAAATGTGGACCCTTTGTTTGCAGCAAACCTAGCTGCCGCTTTGGATATTAAGCTTTATACGATCGCCATGGGTAAAGATGGCCTTGTTCCATACGGTACAGATTTCTTCGGAAGACCTCAGATGGTGGAAAGCTATTTGGATGAATCCACACTTCGAGAAATAGCCAAAGTAGGAAATGGAGAATTTTTCAGAGCTGCTGATGGAGGCACCTTAGCTTCTATTTTTGATAGAATAGACACCTTAGAAAAGACTGAAGTGATAGAAAATCGCTACAAGGAAACAGCCGATTACTATCGCATATACCTATTTTGGGGTTTGATTTTATTCTTTATTTGGCTTGGGTTGAAAAGCAGTTTCTTAAATAATTTCCTACTCGATTAATTACTTTAATGAGCAAGAGTTGGAGAAAGTTTGTGACCTGATTTTAGTCATTAAACTTGACTTCAGTTATCATCTAGTCTAAAAAGACGAAAGGCGTTATTTGCAAAAAAGCAAATTCACATGCCGAATTCAGCCGAATTAGTCAAAAAGTACAACAGTCCTGCACCCAGATACACCTCTTATCCTACTGTTCCACTATGGGAAAATAACCTAGAACCACAGGATTGGAATGACCTTGTAAAGAAAGCTTTCAGGACCTTTGGCGAGAAAGAAGGTATTTCAATCTACATCCATCTGCCTTATTGCGAAAGCCTGTGCACCTATTGTGGCTGCAACAAACGAATCACCAAAAATAAACAAGTCCAAGATCCCTACATCGAAGCACTGCTTGCTGAATGGGAAAAATATAAAGCGATTTTTGAGGCTCAACCTAAAATATCAGGAATCCATCTTGGCGGAGGAACTCCCACGTTTTTTGACCCCTCAAGTCTAAATCATTTGATTTCAACTATTCTGGAAGGCTCAGAAATCAGCCCTAATGCTGAGTTTAGCTTTGAAGGACATCCGAATAACACTAGTTTTGAACATTTAAAAACACTGAGCGATCTGGGCTTCAGCCGTGTAAGCTATGGAATACAGGATTTTGATGAGAAGGTTCAGAAAGCCATCCATCGGATCCAGCCATTTGAGAAAGTGAAATACGCGACAGATTCTGCACGAATTTTAGGTTACACTTCTATAAATTTTGATTTGATCTATGGGTTGCCACATCAGACCATCAAAAGCCTCAAAGACACCTTTGAAAAAGTAAATGAGTTAAAACCTGACCGGATAGCTTTTTATAGTTACGCACATCTGCCTAGTGCATTTCCTGCGCAGAGGAGCTTCGAGCAATTTTTACCAACAGAAACTGAGAAGAGTGAACTCTACAAATTCGGAAGAGCTCTTCTTGTGAAAATGGGATACGTAGAAATAGGAATGGACCACTTTGCGCTTGCAAACGACCCTTTGACCCTAGCAAAAAACGAAGGCTCATTGCATAGAAATTTTATGGGTTACACTACTTTGCCTTCCAAAATCCTGATTGGGCTGGGAGCCAGTAGCATCAGTGACGTGTATTATGCTTATGCCCAAAATGACAAAGCTATTGAGCGATATAAAGCTGAGACGATGAAAGGAGAATGGTCTATCCAAAAAGGGCACACACTCAGCGAACTTGACCTACAAATCAGAAGTATAATTCTTGAGTTGATCTGTAAAAAAGAAGCTGAAATCCCAGTTGAAATCTGGGAGCAACTTTCAGAAAATCAAGCTTGGAACCTAAAAGAAATGGAATTAGACGGTCTTATTTCAATAAACTCTCCTCTACTCAAAGTATCTGAAAAAGGAATGAGTTTCATTAGAAACATCTGCTCTCAGATAGATCTTCGTTTGGCAAAAAATCAAGCTAAAAAAGCTCTTTTCAGCAAGACGGTTTAGCGACACATCGTAATTTCGACCTGCTGACTACCGTAATCGAAAACGTGTAGGTCAGGACTGAAAAACATTCCTATACCAAGTCCACGGAAAATAAATAGAAGTCCTATAAGCACACCGAGGTAAGGAATGGCTTTTTGGAATTTTTGCCTTGCTCCAACCGGAATCAAAGACCCTGAGAACATAAGCACAAGGAGTAAAGGAATTGTACCAATACCGAAAAAGAACATATAGGTGGCCCCAAGCAGCGGACTTTGGAATGCCAAAGCAGCAACTAACGCCATGTAGACCATTCCGCAGGGAAGTAGGCCATTGGCTAACCCTGTACCAAAGAAAGCAAATGGGCCTCCTGCTTTCAGAAATCGATTTAATTGTCTCTTTACCCAAATCACTATTCCCGAAAGAGCAGGGATAGTTAAAAATTGATCGGCTTTTTTGTATGAAAGCGCCATAATCAGAATGAGTACGCCCATCGCAATAGAGAAACCTTGCTGTACTCCTGCCATTGATAAGGAAAAACCAATACTGCCAATAATTAGCCCAAGAATAGCGTAGGTAACGCTTCTGCCAAGGTTATAGAGAATCTTATTATAGAAGAATGATTTGCTCCCACTTCCGCCTACGGCTAAAGCTATGGGACCACACATTCCCACGCAGTGAAATGAACCCAAAAACCCAAGTATGAAGGCAGTCCAGAGCATTTATAGTGTGATCTTTTTTTCCTGATAGTGATCAATTCCATTTTCAGACCAATTGAGTTGAACCTTCCAATAACCAGCTTTAAGTTCTTTCAATGGGATTTGAGTAATTCCAGAATGCGTTACTTCAACGTTTATTTTTTGATCCAAAGAAGAATCGGAAGGTCGAAAAAGCTGCAAGAAGCCTTTGGCACCATCCGGAAGGTCAAGTTCTATGGTTTTGGATTGCGCATTATACGCTATTACTTCTCGGTCTAAATCGTCAGCAGATTTAGATTCATCAATTCTATCCTGATATTTTATTTCTTCTTCGTAGTAATTCTCTGTAACCAACTCGATACCATCCATTCGCACAGAGATCACCACCATCGTCATTATCAATACGACAAAGCCAATAATTGTAAGTACTATTCCTTTTCCCCAATCCATAATTGCATCTGATTAAATTTTAAACTCACTTGATTGGTGCGGTGAAATTCGTCTCAATTTGGTCAATCTCCTCTCCTTTGTGAAAAAGAGCCAATTCTACTTTTTCTTGATTCACTTTCACCTCATTTTGGTTTCTTACCAGAAAGAACCTTCCTTCAAATTTAGACTGAGCTTCCAAAACCAAATGCTGAGCTCCCACAATCTCCACATTCATTCCTTCAGCCAGGGACTTCAACTCGACCTCCTGAGGCTCAAAGGTTTTATTGATCAATGTGATTTGATAGAGGTTAGTAACCATTCCATCTTCCCGCTCTTGATAAGTCATCCCTGGAAATCTAGTAATCGTCGCAGAAATATCATCTCGGGTAGCAATTAAGGAAACGAAAACAGTTAACAGCAAAACCAAAACTACGATGTAAGACTTTACTCTTCCAGTCAGTAGCTTTTGAAAGCCTTGTTTGATACTATTCTCTGATGCATATCGAATCAAGCCTTTTGGTCGATCTACTTTCACCATTACCTCGTCGCAGGCATCTATACATGCCGTACAGTTCACACATTCCATCTGTATTCCGTTGCGAATATCTATTCCCGTCGGGCAAACTTGCACGCAAAGGCTACAATCCACACAATCTCCTTTGTCTACATTCTCTGCAGCATTTTTTCGGATAGGTGCTCTCGGTTCTCCACGAACATAGTCATACATCACATTGATGGAGTTGTTATCTAGCATCACACCTTGTAATCTACCATAAGGACACACCACCAAGCAGGCTTGCTCTCTAAACCAGGTAAAAACAAACATGAAAATGCCAGAGAAAGCAATCAAGCCTATAAATCCGGCCATATGTGCTGTAGGGGGTGAAGAGACGATGTCTAGCACCGCTTCTATTCCAATCAAATAGGCCATCACCAAATGACCAATCAAGAGTGATATGAAAGCAAAGACACTGATCTTAATTGATTTCTTGACTATCTTCTCCTGGTTCCAAGGCTGCGCATTCAACGCTCTTTGCTGATTAGCATCTCCCTCAATCAGGTATTCTATTTTACGAAAAACCATTTCCATAAATAGCGTTTGCGGGCATGCCCACCCACACCATACTCTTCCAAAAGCTACCGTGAAGAGAATGACAAAGACAAAGAATATCAGCAAAAGAAAAATGAGCAGGTAGGTATCCTGAGGCCAGAATACTGCCCCGAAAATGATGAATTTCCGCTCAAAAATATTGAACAGAAGCCAAGGCCTGCCGTCTACTTTGATAAATGGTCCAGCAAATAAAATCCCCAAGAGGACCCAAGAAACGTAGGTCCGGTACTTATAAAAGAACCCTTTTACTTTTTTGGGATAGACCCAATTCCGCTTCCCATCATCCAAGACAGTAGCCAATGAGTCTCTAAAGGTCTCAGGATTTAAATGTGGGTTCTTTTTTGCCATAAGATTAGGCTATTTTCTACCGGAAATCGGATGACTCCCGGTAGGATTAACTTATTCGGCTATCGCCGTTGAATCGCTCGCAACTGAAGTTGTATCTGCAGGAGAAACAGAATCCATAGCAGGTTCTTCAGCTCCCTCTTCATACAATTCTCCTTGTGGATCTTTTGGAGCAGCAGGACTTGTGCCTTGAAGACTCAGGATAAAGCTTGCCACTTCCTGAATCTCCTTAGGATTAAGCTGATCTTCCCAAGGGACCATCCCTTTCGATATCACACCATACTTTATCACAGAGAATAGATCTTTGATATCGCCGCCGTGTATCCAATATTTATCTGTTAGATTCGGTCCTACGCCGCCTCCGCCGTCAGCAGCATGACAAGCAGCACAGTTCGCTTGGAAAATAGTATTTCCTGTAGCCAAAGCTGCTTCAGAATCATCAAGAGTCACGTTGGTTTCATCTAGCGAAGCAAGCGCACTCTCACCTCTAGCTTTAGCTTCTATCGCTGCGATCCGTACTTCTTCTTGATATTCCTCAACACCAGTTTTTCCATAACCAAGAACTGTGTAATAACCAAAATACACAAATGCTATTATGATGGTTCCAGTAAATACCCATTGAAGCCATGGGGGCATAAAGTTGTCCAGCTCCTGAATTCCATCATACGAATGATCGTTCATCAACTTATCTTTTGTTTGCTCCTCTTCGATATCACCTGTGACAAACTTCAACTTAAATGATTCCCACCAGCTAGGTTCTTCGGCTATCTCTGGATTTTCCTTGCGGAAAACGGTAGAAATAAACGACATCAAATAAATCATCAGAACCAAGAGCAAAATAATTACTCCGATAGTGATCCCAATAATTATTAAAAGAGTCATTTGATTAGAGTCCATAGCTGCCAATCCCCCTGACACTTCCTGCGCCAAAAGTGGATTAGAAGCCAAAAGTCCACTGAATGTAAAAAGGGTTAGTAATTTTTTCATGGCTGTTTGTCGGTTAATTCGTTATCATCATCCATTGGCAAAGAACTCATATGGTCTATTACATCTTTTGGAACACGCATAGTCCAAATAGTAATCCCTATAAAAAACAGAACAAATATCACCAGTGAAACCACCGGGAATACTTCCACATTTTCGATCGATCTTAATACTTCTTTGTACATGATTTCCGGCTAGTTAGATGATGAAACTTTAATATCTGTCCCTAATCGCTGTAGATATGCAATCAATGCAACTATTTCAGTATTTGGCATCACTGCCACTCCTGCATCTTCCAAGTTTAAAGCGATTTTAACAGCCTGAGCTTCCAAGTCTGCCACTGCTTGCTGATCATACCCCTCAGGATATGGAACGCCAAGTTTCTGCATAGTTCTGATTTTGGCAGGTAAATCAGAATAATTAAGTTCATTGGTTTTCAACCAAGGATATGGAGGCATCAAAGATCCAGGTGACATACTTCTAGGATCTTCCATATGGAAATAATGCCAACTATCAGGGTATTTACCACCTACCCTATGAAGATCTGGACCAGTCCGTTTGGATCCCCAGAGGAAAGGTCGATCATATACAAATTCACCTGCCTTGGAATATTCTCCGTATCGTTCAGTTTCAAACCTAAATGGTCGAATCATTTGAGAATGACATCCCACACATCCATTATTGATATAGATATCTCTTCCTTCAAGCTCAAGAGCAGTATAAGGTTTCACAGAGCTGATAGTAGGTATATTGGATTTTACCAAAATAGTAGGAACGATCTCTACCACGCCACCTATCAAAATGGCAACAGTAGCTAATACGGCAAAGAAAACTGGTTTTCTCTCCCATGCCCGATGCCAAAATTCTCCTTGGGGATTGTAGCTTTTCGTCAGTGCCGGTGCTGAGTCTTCTTCGGTTGCTACAAACGTACCTTGCTTAGCAGTTTTGAACATATTATAGCCCATCAGAATTGCACCACTCACATAGAGCAGGCCACCAAATGCCCGAAGCATGTACATTGGAACTAACTCTACTACAGTTTGAAGGAAGTTACCATAAGCCAGTTTACCCATCTCATCAAACTCTCTCAACATCAAGAATTGAGTCAAAGCGGCTACATACATTGGCAAGGCATAGAAAATGATTCCCAATACTCCAAGCCAGAAGTGTGTATTAGCCAGCTTAGTTGAATAAATGGTTGTCTTAAATAATCTAGGCCACATCCAATACAGCATTCCGAAAGTCAAGAAACCATTCCATCCTAATCCGCCTACATGTACGTGTGCTATAATCCAATCGGTATAGTGAGCTATTGCGCTGACATTTTTGAAAGAAAGCATCGGGCCTTCAAAAGTTGCCATACCATAAGCTGTGATCGCCACTACCATGAATTTCAGGACGGGATCATTTGTCACTTTATCCCAAGCTCCCCGCAAGGTTAAAAGACCATTAACCATCCCGCCCCAAGATGGAGCCAAAAGCATCACGGAAAAAACCGTCCCCAATACTTGAGCCCACTCAGGAAGTGAAGTATAAAGTAAGTGGTGAGGTCCTGCCCACATGTAAAGGAAGATCAGGGACCAAAAGTGAATAATAGAAAGCTTATAGGAATAAACCGGCCTATTTGCAGCCTTTGGTAGAAAATAATACATCAAGCCGAGGAAAGGTGTAGTAAGGAAAAATGCCACAGCATTGTGACCATACCACCATTGCACCAACGCGTCCTGCACACCTGCGTAGGCAGAATAACTCTTAAATAAGGTAACCGGCAACGCCAAGGAGTTCACGATATGCAAGACGGCTACCGTAATGAATGATGCTAAATAAAACCATATAGCAACGTACATATGACGCTCTCTACGATTGAGAATAGTACCAATCATATTGGCTCCAAAAGCCACCCAAACAACAGCTATTGCAATATCAATAGGCCACTCTAATTCAGCATACTCTTTCGAAGAGGTTAATCCCAAAGGCAAAGTCAGAACAGCCGCAAGAATAATTATTTGCCAGCCATAGAAGTGAAACCAGCTCAGTGATTTCTTCCACATCGGCGCTTTAAGTAACCTAGGCATAGAATAATAAACCCCGGCGAAAATTGCATTTCCAACGAAAGCGAAAATTACCGCATTAGTGTGGAGCGGGCGAATTCGCCCAAATGTAGTGTAGGGGTTGCCTAAATTAGCTTCAGGCAAGAATAACTGTGTCGCCGCAAGAACGCCGACCAGCATCCCTATTACGCCCCAGATAATTGTGGCTGCCCCAAAATATTTGACAATTTTATTGTCATATTGGAACCTCTCCAGCATAGTGTCATTCATAGGAATCGGGTTTTGATGGTTGATCTTTCTTGGTTTTTTTCGATGTGTTATCGAAGAGTATTCTTATTGAAGGAGTGTAATTATCATCAAATTGGCCGTCTTTCATTGCCTTAAAAAAAAGGTAGAGAAATGTACTTGCCAGTATTAGACTAATCGCGATTAATAGAAAAATAACCTCCATGCTAGAACAGTTTTGAAGTTAACATTCCCCTCTTCCAGGCAACAAAATTGGTGGTCAAGGTAGTAAACACGACCACTGAAATACTACTTAAAGGCATCAAAATAGCGCAGATTACCGGACTCAAAAGCCCCTGAACTGCCAACCCAAGTCCAACTAAGTTATAAAATAAACTCAAAATAAAACTTGCCTTTATGATAAGTCTGCTTGATTTGGCGAAACTCAGAAAATTAGGAATCATACCAAATACCTCAGAATCCATGATCGCATCGCTTGCTGGGGAGAAATGACTCACTCGATCAGATATTGCTATTCCCACTTCACTCTCTTGCAAAGCTCCAGCATCGTTTAAGCCATCTCCTATCATTAAAGTATGGTTGGCTTTGTTCAAGTTCTTCACATAGGACAATTTATCGACTGGACTTTGTTGGAAATTATAAGTGATTTTATGTCCAAGCCTTTCTTCCAGGTATGTTTGTTCGTGAGGATAATCTCCCGACAACATATGCAGCTTATATTTAGCGCTAAGCTCACTAATTACATCAGACGCCTTTTCTCGAAGACCAGACTCAATTTGGAAATAACCTAATTCCTGGCCTTCTACAGAGAAGCATACAATGTTTCCAACTTGACTTTTTGGCTGAGTTTTAAAGCCTGTAAACTCAGCAGAACCAATTCTGAAGTCTTGGTTTTTATAGGTCACTTGGACCCCAGCTCCTTTGATTTCTTTTACTTGTTCTATTGAAATAGCATTTTGACCCTCAAGCCAATAATTAATACGATTACTGAGTGGGTGGGTAGAGCGCTGGACCAAAGCTTTCAAAATACTTTTAGATTCTTCTGAAAGAGGTACACCAATAAAACTAATTTTCGCTGTTGAAGGATCTGTGAGGGTACCAGTTTTATCGAAGATTACTGAATCAACCAAAGCCAATCGCTCAACAACATTCGCATTTTTTAAGTAAAACCTACTTTTGCCAAAAATCCTGAGTGTATTACCTAAAGTAAAAGGCGTAGACATCGCCAAAGCACAGGGGCAAGCTACGATAAGCACTGACGCGAATACTTTTACTGCCAGGGATAAATCAGTGAAAGACCAATAGGCAAATGAGATAAATGCAATCGCTAAAACTGACCAAGTGAAAACAGCACTGATTTTGTTGGATATGGGTTCGAGCAATCCTTCTTTGCCTTTCTCAAAAGATTCATTGTTCCATAAATCAGTGAGATATCCCTGTGAGGGAGATTTTTGGACTGTCAGCAAAATAGCACCACCCATCTGACGACCTCCAGCGTATACTAATTCTCCTTTTTGTTTTGGAACTGGAACCTCTTCTCCAGTCACAAAACTGTAATCAATACTAGCGTTGGCACTCAACAAAACAGAATCAGCAGGGATCAACTCCTCATCACGAACCATAATCACATCACCAACCGAGAGTTTGGATAAAGGGATTACTGACTCTTGGTCTTTTGATATTCGGGTAACTGCAATTGGAAAATAGGCCTTATAATCCCTGTCAAACTCTAGGGTTGAAAAAGTTTTCTGTTGATAGATTTTCCCCAATAGTAAGAAGAACAATAATCCACCTAGGCTGTCCATATAGCCCGATCTTTGAAAAGCAAAAATTTCCCAAAGCGAATAAACGAACAAGGCTACTATCCCTAATACAATAGGAACATCCATATTTATTCGCTTTTGCTTGAGCGAATTCCATGCAGAGAGATAATAATCACTAGCGGAGTAAATGACTACTGGAATAGCCAGAATAACATTTAGATAGCTAAACAAACCCCGAAAAGAAGGGTCGATGAGCTCAGCTTCTGAAAAGTATTCAGGAATACTAAATAGCATCATATTTCCAAAGCAAAATCCAGCAACTGCGAGCTTCTGGATAAGTCGCTTATCATAGGTAGGAACTTGCTTCTTATCTAGATTTGATAGGTTTATTTTGGGTTCATAGCCTATGGTAGAAAGCAAGCTCACCAATTCTTTAATCGTGATTTTATCCTTAAGAAATTTTATCTGAACCTTCTTTTTGATGAAATCAACTCTACTATAATAAATACCTGAGTGAATTTGATTTAAATTCTCCAGCAGCCAGATGCAAGACGCACAATGAATATTTTGGATGTAAAAGGTTAAGTGACTTTCGTTGGCATTTTGAAAATCGAGTAAGCTATTAGCCGTCTCTTGATCCTCTAGGTAATCAAATCTATTAGATTGAAGTTTTTTGCTCTTCTGGCTATTTCCTGGATGATTAGCGATATCATAGTAATTACAGAGATCATTTTCAGAGAGAACCTCATATACTAGTTTACATCCTTGGCAGCAAAAATTACGATCATCAACTACTAAATGCACATTCTCGCAATCTTCACCGCAGTGATAGCAAGAAACAACTTCATGTGCAGGTAGTTTTTTATCCATTTATATAACTATTGCTCTATTAATTTATAAAATCCAAAACGAATTATGGTTAATTCTTAGTTTAAAGATTACGTATCACCAATTACTTGAAGAAAAAATGGAAAGAATAACTCCAGATCTTCTTGAGGTTTTGTAATCTATTGGATCACCAAAACTACGTGAGTAAAAAATGGTGGTACTTGACATAAACTATACTAAAAGCTGACAAAAATCATATTCGAGAATAAATGCCTAGTAGTTTGGTCTTTGCAATTGGAAGAGAAAAAACTATTGCAAAAGAAAAATAACTTACTCAATACAAATGTCTTAACAGAGTATTGAGTTGGCATACAAAAAAGTATATAAAACCAAAACCCAATGGAATTAACCATCGGGCTTAGGATAAATGAGGCTGCTTCGGATTCCTATAGGTGGTTGTTCTTCCGGGTTTTGTATTCCCTTACCAAAACAGGGGGGTAACGCAAAAAAGCCAGTCCCGAAGGATATCGGGACTGGCTTTTGAATAAATGAGGCGGCGACCTACTCTCCCGGGTGTAACCCCAGTACCATCGGCGCTGCAGGGCTTAACTTCTCTGTTCGGGATGGGAAGAGGTGGGACCCCTGCGCTAGGCCGCCTAAATTGGAAGACTTAAGTAGCTAGTAGCAAGTAGCAAGATCTCTTTCGTATCTCAACCAGTCTCCTGTCTAGCGTCTTTTGTCTAATGTCTTAAGTAAATAACATGTCTTTGCAGAAACTGTAACAAACGTAGGGTAAGCTTTTGGGCAATTAG
>NZ_QLLK01000012.1 GCF_003259505.1 Algoriphagus yeomjeoni
ATTTGAGCTCTGCATGACTGTACCGCTCCTGATACTGGTTCTAAATCCACAGGAAGCACACTGAAAGGAAAGCTTGTTTTCAAGCCAATAATGCTTGTTTCCAGTACACTTCTTACAGAAGATTCCCTCCTGTATCCTTTGTTCCTTGATGAATGCAATACAGGAAGCCTCGTCTGGAAACCGATTAATGAAATTGATAATAGTCATGGTCAAAACCGTTTATTTTGACCTAATTTATAATGAGTTAAATGCTCTTTAAAGTAATTGTCACCAACTGTCAATAAGAACTTATTTGGTCACTGGTGTCATTGCGGATATACATAAAAAAAAAAAATAGTTTTAAAAAGTTAAAGACTTTTACCGGTATTTTTCTTTTTCGCAGCTAAAAGTCAGGCTGAAAATTGCCTATTATCTTAATTTGTAAATAAAAATGAGAAGAATTGTCTATTTAAACTTGTGTTTATTCATTCTTAGTATCTCATCCTGTAATTTTAATGACAGCAACTTAGAAAAGGATTACATTTATAGTTCTAATAAAATCCCAATAGGGTATATGGCAAACGGTCAAATAGTCATACCCAATAAAGATAAACTCATTGATTCTGAGGTGACTTTTCAAGGAAATAGAGGAAAGGTTATCACAGCAGAGGTTATCGGTAAACCAGAGAGTTTTAAGTATTTATTAACCGAGATTAAGTTTTTTAAGAAAAATGTTGACGGTATAAACTCAGTTAAAGTAGCATCTCTACTTTTTGGGGAAGATGATTTATTTAGATATGATGAATTGATGGCTAGTGGAGAACAGCATACATGTAATGGTGAATCTGATAGTGTTTTGTTGTATTGCTCATGTTGCAGTTTTAAATATGACGAGGATGATAGTTCCAAAATAATTGGTTGTAAATGTTGTCAGTTTGGTAGATGCCAACACACCGTAACTACCGATCCTGAACCTCCGGTTATTGGAGGAAGGAAGAATCCTATACTAAATTCAATTGTCATGCAAAATTTTGAAGGGATTTTAAAAATATGAATTTAAACTGCTTAAAAACACTGACTATCAGTATGGTGTCAGTGTTTTTATTCTTTTGCTGCAAATCCCCCTCAGATGAAAGCTTTGGGAAATATCATCTTCAGGTAAAGGAGCTTGAATTTCCATTACCAACGACTGCGTTTTATCCAACAAGTTCTTTGGTCTTTAACAATCAATTTTTTTTCTTGGACGCGAAAGGACAGCAAATTTTAGTTTATGACGATAGTTTTAGATTAGTTAATATTTGGCAAATAAAAGATCATTTTGTTGACCTAAATGAACGGTTCAACCAGATTTACAAATATGGTGAGGACCACTTTTTACTTTATTCATCTATGGAAAATAAGGGGATTGTGGGAGATCAAAGTTTTTCAGACATTAAATTGGTTGATTTCTCTTCTCATTCTGAACAGCTTTTGTTTCCTAATGGTAGTGATTTGCAACTGATAGAAAAGGAATTGGTATTACCTGCCCTTGATTACGAAAGAGGAAAAAGACTTTTAAAAATCGTTAGTATAGATCTAAATTCTGGAAAACGAAAAAACTTATTTGAGTTTAATGAACCTTTGTTATCTAAAATCCCAATTATGTTTTATACTCCTTCTATTATTCTACAAGATAATTTGTTGGAAGTTTATTTTCCGACATTAGATAAAGGGGAGATAATAAATATAGATGAAAATCAAAATGAAAAAATTGAAATTCTAGACAAATATTTTGGCGAAAATTTTGATTTGGATAAATTTAACTCAGATCCATTTTATTTATTTGATTTATCATTTTATTACTATTCTTTGAAAAAGAATAGTACTCTTATAAGGCTTAGGAATGAGAAGTTTAATTTTGATAAAAATAAGCCTATCATAAATTATATCTTAAACAGGGATAATCGGAGTGTCAATTTTAAAATCCCACTTCCAGACTCCTTATTTCACAAAACAGTAGCAGAAAACAAAGGGCATTATTATTTTATTAATTCAGATTTAACAAATAAAAAGGAAGGAATTGTTTATTTATCCGAATTTTCATTCGAATTAAAGTAAAGTTTATAGTTAAATGAGTGTGCGTTTAAAATTTTCCACCTTAAAGTAAGGTGGCATTTATAGACTTTATAAACCTCCCTTAAAATTATACCTCTCATTTTATACAACCTCACTGCCATCTCAATAAACTCCTTCTGATGGGCCGCCTTGGTGACTTCGATCAATTGCATTCGGGTGATTTTAGAATGCTAAATTAGGCAGATCGGGTGAAAGGGCAAAAAAGGAGGATTGGCTTGGAAGGATTAAAGCCGCAAAGACCACGAAGAAAGCGCAAAGTGAATTGTCAAGAATCACCTTACGAATACTAAGCTAAAACCAAATCCAAATGATCAATTCTCTCACTACCAAAATACATCCTCCAATCAAAAGGAAGTATATCAAAGCATTTCTTCGAAATTTGTCTAAATAATTAAACTTGTGAAAGCCTACTTTGTCAGAAAGAATAACCTTTCTGTATAAATAAACACCCAATCCAAATATGGCTAAGCCAACTAAAATCAACATTGCTTATCTAATATACTCTGGCTAAAATTATTAGATTTTCGGTCGTTACTCATAAATATCCTTTCGGTGCCCAATAGCAATTACCTCAATCAACAGGATTTTATCTTGGATTTCATAGATAACTCTATAGTCAGCGACTCGAATCCGATAGGCTTCTCGACCTTTCAGTTTCTTACAGCCATTTGGTCGAGGCGCATCTACCAAATCAAAAATTGCTGATTTTAAAGTTGAAAAATACGGTTCAGGAATCTTGGCAAGAGACTTTATCGCTGATTTCTTAATGGCGATCTGATACGTCACTATTTCTCTTTTCTAATAGCCTCTATCATTTCAAATGCATCTTCTATCGGAACGGAAGGATCTTTGGATTTTTTAGCCTCGTCATATAAACGTACATCCTCAATATCATCGAGTTGCTCCATCATCGCCTCAAAATCCTTAATTGGAAGGACAACTGATATTTTTTTACCAGTTCGGTCGGTGATGTATTTAGGATCAATAGTAAGCATAGCAGGAAGTTAACATTTTGAAATAGCAAATATCTAATCAGTACTATTTTTTTAACGATCAAATGCCTGAAAATAGTTTTCAATTTTTAACTCTGCTAGCTAATCAGCAAATCTAATCCCTACTCCTCCACCTCAGCATACAGATCAAACTCTGTTGCATCAGTCACTTTTACATTTACAAAGTCTCCAACTCGGCAATAGTATTTGGAAGCATCTATCAATACCTCGTTATCCACTTCCACTGAATCGTATTCTGTACGACCTACGAAGTGACCTCCTTCTTTTTTATCGATTAATACTTTGAAGGATTTTCCGATTTTCTCCTGATTCAGATCGTAAGAAATCTGCTCCTGAATCTCCATCAGATTATTTGCTCGCTCCTGCTTCACTTCCTGCGGAATGTTGTCTTCCATAGAAAAGGCATGCGTATTTTCCTCATGTGAATAAGTGAATACACCCAGACGTTCGAATTTCATCCGCTCCACGAAGTCAACCATTTCTTGGTATTCCTTCTCGCCTTCGCCCGGATGACCAGCGATCAGCGTAGTTCGGATAGCGATATCCGGCAAAATATCACGGATGCTATGGATTAAGTTCTCTTGCTTTTCACGGGTTGTACCTCGACGCATCGCTTTCAGCACATCTGTAGAACCATGTTGCAAAGGAATATCCAGGTAATTACAGATATTCTCACTCTCCTTCATCACCTCGATCACATCCATAGGAAAACCCGTAGGATAGGCATAATGAAGACGAATCCAGTCGATTCCATTTACATCAGATAGCCTGCGCATCAATTCAGCAAGGTTACGCTTCTTATAGATATCCAATCCGTAATAGGTAGAATCCTGAGCGATCAGCAGCAACTCCTTCGTGCCTCCGGCAGCTTTATGCTCCGCTTCTTTTACTAATTCCTCAATCGGACGGGAAATGTGTCCTCCGCGCATAATAGGTATCGCACAAAAAGAGCAAGGTCTATCACAACCTTCAGAAATCTTCATATAAGCGTAGTGCGAAGAGTGCGTCAATAAGCGCTCGCCCACCAATTCATGCTTGTAGTCTGCTTTGAATTTCTTCAAAATCGCTGGCAAATCCCTAGTACCAAAAAATGCATCAACCTGCGGAATTTCCTTTTCCAGATCATCTTTGTAGCGCTGCGATAGACAACCTGTCACATAGACTTTGTCCACCAAACCTTGGTCTTTGGCATCCACATACTGCAAAATAGTGTCGATTGACTCCTGCTTTGCATTGTCGATAAAACCGCAAGTATTGATAATGATGATGTTATTGTCATCCGTCCCCGACTCATGGCTAGCGTTGATTCCGTTACCTCGAAGCTGGGTGAGTAGCACCTCTGAATCGACTAGATTCTTGGAGCAACCCATGGTTACAATATTGACTTTGTCTTTTTTTAACGTTCTCGCTTTCACAGTTTTCCTACTTTTTGAGGCTGCAAAGGTAGACAAAAAAGTAGCTTCGCCCTTTTTTGAATTTAAAATTTGAGGATTTGAAATTTAAAATAACCACCTAGCGCAAGTCTCATGACTTGTGCTTACCACATTGCAGTCTTCAGACTGCTTTGATTAAAAGGCAGCTCTTTCCATTCTTGCACGTAAAAACTCTAAGGATTGGGGAATAATTCTTAACTAAACCTTCGAGGTTTTGGAAGCCTCAAAGGTTAAAAGAAATTGGCTGTGCCGGTGCGCCGTCGCGAGAACAAATCAAAATTCATGAATGACGGTGAAAGAAATTTCAGAATTCTAAATTCCCAAATTTTAAATTCTCTAATACCCCGTTATCTCTTTCAGCAACTCGAAAAAACCCTTCTTCCGCTCTGAATTGATCCCCCAGTCCACAGGAACGCTCTGGTAACCTTCCTCAAATCCCTCATCCTTCATACGATAATCAAAATATCCCCAGGAAGCATACGCTGAGACAGCTGCTGTGAAATTATTCAGTTCCTGATCGAAGTTGAAGTGATCATCTTCGTTGTAAACGATGGGTTGGTTCCTGTATCCACTCACTTTTCTAGTCGCTTCTACTTGCTCAATAATCTTGTTTGGATCCTTTACACCATTCCCATGTAGCAGAATAAAATCGGAAGCTTTCACCACATTTTCCTTTGGAACTGCACCTCCACCATAACTCGTACTCACCAGAAATCTAAACCCATTTTTATCCTTACTTTTCACCAACTCTATCAACTCATGAACCCGCTCAGGCTGGAGTATGTCATGATCGTAGCGAATATTAAATTCGTTATTCACCTCAATCAGCACATGTTGGTAATCTTTGCTATGAAGCCAGTCGATCACATTGCTCACTGCATTTATGACGGCAGCCTCGTCTGCTAGATTTTCATCCTGCCCAAAGTAAAACAACCCAAGTATTGGTGCCATTCCTAATTCATCTGCTTTATCCAATATTCTCTCTAGCCGAGCAAAATACTCAGGCATCAGCTCACCGCTTTCTGTATAAGCGGAATTGATCCAAGGCTGACTTTGGGAATAACCATACGGACTTCCACCTTGGAGATTTAGAGTAAAAGACAACAACCCATAAGATTTCCAAATCGGCATATTTGCTACGAACTCATCCGTGTTCCGGTCTGCATCCCAGGTCTTGGCATCTGGATAAGCCCAATTTTTTACCGTTTCCTCATTCAGATCATCAAATACCCCTTGAACCATTCTGGAATTCATCAGCAAACCTTCTATCTGATATCCATTCCAACTTCTTCCTGTATAAGTCAACTCCTCATTGATGAGAAATTTATCAGAAGAGATGCTAACAACCGTCTTAGGTGCTGTTTGGGTAAAAGCAATAATTGCTGAAAAAAGATAAATACAGCTTAAAAAGCCAAGTGACTTGAGTTTCATAAGTGATAAATTTTGGATCAACGTTAAGTCCACAATTTCCATTTTCTTTTGGACATCAGTCTATTAGAAGATGATTTTTTCACCTGCTTACGCCAATATTATCTAAAGATCACTTCCCACAACATAATGTTAAACTAAGCTTAATCATCTTCATGAGTTGGAGCAAATGCTTTTTTCTACTTTTGAGATGTACAGCAAACTTTTTAACTCCTTGCATTTATTTTTCGCCCCGATTTATGTCGGGGCCCTTTGCGAGGCGCCAAGTTTTATTTTTTTGGCAATTTACTTCCATGCTGTACCTTAGGAAGGAAATCCCAATTCCATGGAAACAACTGATCTGACTTCCCAAAAAATGACTTTTAATCGAAAAAACTACAGCGACGAAATTTTGCTGGAGCTATATGAGTCTTTACTTATGCCCAGACGAATTGAAGAGAAAATGCTGATTCTTTTACGCCAAGGCAAAATTTCCAAATGGTTTAGTGGCTGGGGACAGGAAGCAATTTCCATAGGCGTGGTAAACGCACTTCAAGCAGATGAATTCATACTTCCCATGCATAGAAATCTAGGGATTTTCACGGGGAGAAATATGCCATTGGAGCGACTTTTCGCGCAGTTTCAGGGTAAACTTTCCGGCTTTACCAAAGGTCGGGATCGCTCCTTTCACTTTGGGTCCATCGAGCATCATATCGTAGGGATGATCTCTCATCTCGGTCCTCAGTTGGCTATTGCAGATGGTATTGGGTTGGCAGATAAACTTTCGAAGGAAAAGAAAGTAACAGTTGTTTTTTCAGGGGATGGGGCTAGTTCGGAAGGGGATTTTCATGAGGGATTAAATGTGGCTTCTGTCTGGAAATTACCGGTGATTTTTGTGGTAGAGCATAATGGCTATGGGCTTTCCACGCCTAGCGAAGAGCAATTTGCATTCAATTATTTCACTGAAAAAGGCCCAGGCTATGGAATGGAAGCCATTCGCATTCAGGGAAACAATGTGCTCGAAGTATATGATCAGATCAAAACACTGGCTGAAGATGTGCGCCAAAACCCTCGCCCAATTCTCGTAGAAGCAATCACTTTTCGGATGAGAGGACACGAGGAAGCTTCTGGCACCAAGTACGTTCCAAAGCAATTGATGGAAGATTGGGCGAAACTAGATCCGGTAGAAAACTACGAGAGTTATCTAGAAGAGATAGGAGTTTTGGATGAAAAGACCAAGGAGAAAGTCAACAAGCGAATCAAAAAATCGATCAATGAGGCATTGGAAATTGCCTTTGCCGAAGAAAGTATTTCAGCAAACTTAGAAACAGAACTTAGTGACGTCTACGCACCATTTTCGCAGGAACTAATCTCTCCTGCTCCAAACTCTCCAAAATCCGAAAAACGGCTGGTAGATGCGATCTCTGATGGACTCCGTCAATCCATGGAAAAATATCCAAACCTCATTCTAATGGGTCAGGATATCGGCGAATACGGAGGAGTTTTCAAAATCACGGACGGATTCAAAACCCAATTCGGTGCCGACCGAGTTCGCAATACGCCTCTTTGCGAAAGCGCCATTATCGGAGCAGGATTGGGACTTTCCATCAAAGGCTACAAAGCCATGGTGGAAATGCAATTCGCCGACTTTGTCTCAGTAGGTTTCAACCAGATTGTAAACAACTTAGCCAAGATACATTACCGCTGGGGACAGCACGCCGATGTCGTGATCCGCATGCCAACCGGTGCTGGAATGGCCGCCGGACCTTTTCACTCCCAGTCCAATGAAGCTTGGTTTTTTCATACGCCAGGGGTGAAAATTGTCTACCCTTCAAATCCTTACGATGCCAAAGGCTTGCTCAATGCAGCTTTGGAAGATCCAAATCCCTACCTCTATTTTGAGCATAAGGGAATGTACCGATCCATCAGCGAAGAGATTCCTGATGACTATTTCACGGTAGAAATAGGCAAGGCTTCTTTGGCAAAAGAAGGGAGAAATGTATCGATCATCACCTATGGCATGGGCGTTCACTGGGCAATGAAAGCTAGTGAAGAACTGAATTTATCAGCTGATATTTTAGACTTGCGCACATTGCTACCTTGGGACAAAGAAGCTGTAAAAGCCACGGTGAAGAAGACGGGCAAAGTGATTTTCCTTCAGGAGGATTGCTTGACCGGAGGAATCGGCGCAGAGATTTGTGCATGGATTTCTGAGCATTGTTTTGAATATCTGGACGCTCCTGTAATGCGTGAAGGAAGTCTGGATACGCCGGTTCCTTTTGCGCCAAGTTTGGAAAAGCAGTTTCTGCCGGTGGAGCGATTTAAAGAAAAACTCAATCGATTAATTGAGTTTTAAGCTAACTCTAGGATTAGAGTTTTTAGTTGACTCACAAGAGGTATAAACTAAACACCATTTTCTAATCCAAATACACCAAAATCTACCTATGCCTTTGGCATAAAGCAGATTACTTGTAATTTTCACTGAATTACATAAACCACAGGTTTATCCTGTTTTTCAGATTACAACTTTCTCTAATCCTTTTCATTTCAATAATCCTTTTTAACCACCATTTCCTATGAGAAAAAACTACTTTATAGTTCTACTTCCCGCACTGTTCATCTTTTCTATATCAACCTCCAAAGCACAATCTTTTGTTGGAAGTACAGTTGATAATTATGCGGGAATTCAATCCGTGCTAATCAATCCTGCCAATTCCGCGGACTCTAGAATGAAGCTCGACATCAACCTATTTTCTGCCAGTGCTTTTGTGGGAAACGATTTCATCAGTGTGGATTTAAGTAATCTTAAAAACTTTACTGATGGTTTCGACTTTGATACTGATGCGGAAAAGAATCCAATGGACAACAACAATTTTTTTGGAAACGTGGACATCCTCGGTCCTTCTGCCCTTTTCAATCTCAATGAAAAAAGCAGCATCGCACTGACCACGAGGGCTCGGGGATTTTTCAATCTTCATAATATTGGTGGAGAACTTTACGAAGTAGCAAATAGTGGTGTTGATGTAGATAATTTCAATCTATCAATGAATAACTTGTCTGGTGTTGTTCATGCTTGGGCAGAATTTGGATTAACCTACGGCAGGGTAATTTGGGAGCAGGATAAGCATTTCTTAAAAGCAGGAGCTACGCTTAAATACCTAGCTGGGGCAGGTGGAGTATTTGGATTTAGCCCAAACTTATCGGCTAACTACAATTCAACCAGCGACGCACTCACTACGGGAGGAAATCTTAACTATGGCTATACCTCTGGATTTGATTCAGAAGAAATCAACTTTTCCGATGTCACTGGAGGTTTTGGGGCTGACTTAGGAGTGGTGTACGAATTCAGAGCTTCGGACGATTGGGATGAAAATCCTTACAAACTCAGAGTGGGACTTTCTGTGACTGACATTGGAGCGATCAACTACAGTGGCACGAGTAACTTTCGCTACGATATGAATGCAACCATCAATGCAAATGAATTTGAAGAAAAAGACTTAGAGGAAGTTCTTGCGGACAATTATCAAGGTTCAGAAACGATTGAAAAAACTAAGTTTGGACTTCCAACCGCGATTCAGGTTTTTGCAGATTACAGTATTACCAAACGCTTTTTCGTGAGTGCTCAGGGAGCTATTTCGGTCAAAAAAATTTCTGATATTCCTGTAAGCAATATTATCAATACTTTCTCAGTTACTCCTCGATTTGAAATGAAATGGATCAGCGTCTATAGCCCGATCAGTTTAAGACAATACGATTCCAGCGTTGCTTGGGGATTTGGTTTCCGGGCTGGTCCAGTAACCATAGGTTCCGGATCTATTCTAACAAATCTGATTTCTAGTTCCTCCAAAAGTGCAGATGTGTATGTAGGGTTAAAAATACCGCTTTACAAAGTATCTGCTCTCTAAAGTAAAAAAGGTCTGGGATTTCGAAATCCCAGACCTTTTTTACTTGCTCTATGACTTTTCCGCCGCAATTAGTGTCTCACTAACTGAAAAAAAATATAGTAACCTTGTAGTTTCGGTGCGTGAGACACGCACCGAGGCGCAAGTCCCAGACCTTTTTATTTTTCTGATTCTTTGACTTTTTTAAATCTGCGCCCTCAGCAAATCCAAAAACTTCCGATCCAGCTTCTCCCCATACCAGTCTTCGTAGTCCACATCTTTTCGGCCAGAGTTCATCACCCCAAAAGCTCCTGAGAATTCCCATATGCCAAAGCCAATTCCATTCTCCTTCAAAACTTTCAACACCTCACCGAACCAGCTTAGGAATACGTCGTGCGGAGTTTCATTATAGCAGCCACATTCACCACAGTGCACCCCTATTCCCTGATCGACCAACTCTTTCCAAGGAGCATAATACCTTCGGATTTCTTCTATGTCAAACGTTCTTTCGCCTTGCTTCAATGGCCAATCAACTGGTGGTACTGTTGACGGATCCTTGTAAACCCAACCCGCTTTGTAATGTGATATCGGGAATGGATGATACCCACGGCAACTTTGCGCCAGCTCCAAATCCGCCAACTCAGGCATGGCCGTACCTCCGCCCCCATTCCCATCAGCGATCACCAATCTGGACTTTTTCACAGATCTGATCGTATCTAACGCCGCTTCAGCCACTCTGTGATAATCGGCTATTTCTACTGGTCCACCCGGACTGTGCTGATCATTGGGATCTTCACGCTGATAGGGTTCATTGACCAGATCAAAGCTTAAGTTCTTCTTGGAGATTCCTTTGTAGCGATTTGCCCACATCTCCCAGTGCGCACAGAATGCATCCTGAGCTTCCTGATCTTTCCAAAGATTATAGGGTTCTACGAAACCCGCATTGATGCAAAATCCCGGGGCTCGATGGAGATTCAAACTCACATGCAATCCCTGAGAAATACAGCGCTCGACGAGTTCATCCACTTTCTCCAAACGACTTTCATCAAAATTCAATACCTCATCTGGCCGAATCGGACGAGAGCGATCGATATCTAAATAGCTAGGATAAGAAATAGGAATTCGGGCAAAATCAAATCCCCAATCGGCTATCCATTTCACATATTCTGGCTTGGTGGGCCTACCACGATCTGGATGATCTGAGAAAAAATCGAGTAGGTTAAAGCCTTTCCAGGCAGGTAGCTTGTTTTTGGATTTGGCTACTTCGGCTAAAGCAGGAAGTGAAGTACTTCCTGCCAAGCTAAGTCCTGCGCCTAGCAAAGCAGATTTCTTAAGAAAATCCCTGCGGGAATCTGAGGTATTCATGGGTTAGTTATAGGTTTGACATCATTAAGATACTAAAGTCAACCAATCCTACAGAAGACAATACATAGATGGTTTCTTCTTTATTTTACAGGGATTCAGAAAACAAAACCACCTCTTTTTCACGTATGCATAACTAACTCTCTACTTATGCGAAAATACCTATTCATTCTTTTACTTCTGATCAGCACAACAAGCTTGCATGCTCAATTCTTTATAGCTGGTGGACATCTCAATGGAGGCTTGCCTGTTTCGAAACTGAAGAAAGAAGTGGACAAAACTTTCTTCCCAACTCTCAGTGGGATCTTACTCTATGAACTCTATAATCAGCCAATACAACTGGGATTGGAAGTTGCGTATGGCATTTACGGAACCAAAGTAGAAAAGCGGAACGACCTGTATCCAGGGTATACAGATGAATTTCGCCTGAGAAGAAACAACAATTACACCTCAGGAATGGCGGTTTTTAGATACTTGCCTTCCCTCACGAGCAAAGTTACTCCCTTCATAGAGATTCAAGCAGGTGCTAACTATCTCTATTCAAGATTTAAAATTCGGGCATCTATTTTTGAAGAAGTATTTGAAGCAGGAAAAGACATGCAAGATTGGGCTTTTGCCTATAAAATCGGCGGGGGAGTTCAATTTCCACTTCCGGGAATAGATGGGGGAAAACTGGAGCTGAGAGTCACTTACCAAGACGGAGGAACTATGCGATTTCTAACCAGAGGCGATACCAATTATTTGCCTAATAAAGGTGATGGTGAATTTGAATATAAACCTCGGAATAGTCCGCTGCAGCTTATTAACGCTTCAGTGGGGATTGTAGTTTATGATGCGTTTAGGTGAAAAATCACTTATATATCCTCTCTCGTATAAACTGCTCATCGATTTCCATCTTTTTATCTGGCTTCTCGTCTACTAAACGATGAAAAACCAACTTCCCCCTGTTTTGCTTGGTAAGATTTACTGAGTCACTTTTTATGCTGCTTTGCTTGATTATTTCTACTGATTTAAGGTAGGATCTTCCTTCAATTTTAAAATAATCTACTCGGAAACTCACATTACCTCTTGTGTAAGATTGCATTAAATTCCCCTCTTCCTTATAGGGAGAAACCACTTCTATACTTCTGATGTGATTGGTATTTCGATCTATATCGAAAGACACCTTATAGCCATCGGACTCTTTGGTAACCTTTACAAAAGTTTCTTCACCGATAGCATATAAATCCTCAAAGAACCATTCGCCAGTAAAAACCATCTTGGAATCGATAAACAATGCTTTCTCTAAGGTGTTTTTTAATGTAAGAAATTGTATAAAGTAAGTATCATCACCTTCAGGCTTGCCAAATGGAAAAGTAAAGTGCACCATTTCAGCTACGGTGATAAGTGAATATTTTTGGTTTCCTTTCAGCTCATTTACTTTGATCAAATAAGCTTTATCATTCCTTATGTGCTTATTTTTTCCCTTGGCACTTCGAAAACCCTGTGCCTCCATCAAAATATCCATCGCATACGCAAAAGTAGTTTCTTCATCCTCAATAACTTCTTCCTCGTAAGTAGCAAGCCCTATGTAATCTTTGGTATAGAAAGTTATATCGGCAAGGTCGATCGTATTCCGCAAAAACTCTTGTGGAGATATACCGATATCAATCACATTAAACTCATCCAACTGTATTTCCGACTCTTTGAGAAGAATTTGATTAGTCTGACTAGAATTAAGCTCAGATATTGGGATAATTGCTGCCTGAAATCCTATAAAGGAAATAATCAATCGACCACCTGAATTCTCTGGTTGGATCCGGATTTCACAGCGACCATCTACACCTGAAACTGCTCCATTCAGCGTTCCCTCTACCTGCACATGAGCATAGGCGATAGGATTATTTGTGTCGTAAGAACGTATAGAAAATGAATACGATTGGCCAAAAATCTCTGGACTTACAAAAAGACAAATCAGTAGTATCCACACAAAAATCTCACGCATTAATAATTCAGTTTAAACTTATACACCACTATTTCCTCATTATCAGGATTGTCCAAAGAGCCATCCGCATAGTAATAGTCCCCAATTTTACCGATTACGCTAAAGAAGTTAGGAACTTCAACGTCTCCTACAAGACGCTTTTGGTGATAAACCTGCATGCGTTGTGGGTTAGTTCCCAGCTCGAAGGAATTGGGATCAGGGTTACCAGCAGTGTAAGTTCTGAAAACCAATTCATCTTCAGGGATTACTTTAATGTATTTGTAAAATCCCTTTTGAGTTTGATTAATCCGCCAGTAATCCTCCCAATCTTCTACCGTACTAACTTCCCGGTAGCTTTGATCCATACCGACTCCTTTGTTTCCAAAGGCCTCCTGAACTTCAAAATCCTCATTCAGAATATAGATAAGCGAATCTGGCTCGAAGCTGATATAAATTTCCTCTGCCAAAAAATCATGGAAGTAATAATCGAAATGGGGTAAATAACTGTAGTTCTGATAAATCGCAGGCCTTTTACCCAACAACTCTACCACCTTGCCTGTATTTAGATCTACCTTGCCATAAAGCGGAGCTTTCTCATAATACTCCTTGTGCATTACAAAATTGAACCCTGGGTTTGAGGATTCAATTTTTGTATATAGAAATCCATCTCTGACTTCCAGTTGATTTCCCCAATATTTCACCTCATATATTCCAATATCATCTACTTTAGGATTTGATTCAACTTCTTTTATATCACTTGAATGACTGAAGTCCAATAGTGTTCTATTCAAAAGACTGTTTGATTCATTGAATTCAAACAAAGTCCATCCATTCATAAAATATTTCCTCCCTTTATAACTAGTATAGGTCTGAAAAACAGGTATCTCTGATGGACCTTCTCCATTAGAAATTGGGATTCGCAAAAACTCACCATCTTTATTGAATTCAATAACCTGCATAGAGAGGCGATCCAAAAAAAGTAGCTTATCCTCCTCAAGCTCTACTGATCCTTTACCAACAAAACCTTCATAGTTAAACTGGACTTGCTCCAATTCTAAGTTTGTGATAACAATATTTTTTAGCAGCTGGGGGTTAGTAGCTGAGGAAAGTTCATCTGGCTTTTGCGGGCTACAGCCAAAAAATATAAATAGTATAAAAATATAATTTAAGCGCATATGCTAAATTGGATAGTCAATTAGATACTTTTTTCCTTAGCTATTAAATTCAAAACAAGAAAGTAAACCCCACTGTTTTTAATCTATTAGTTTTTAACTAAGAAAGCAAATCAAAAAAAGTTAATCTTCATGGAAAAGTTTGAGTTCATAAGTTAAAAAATCTAATTACTTATTTACACTCAGTATTACAATTTACTCCTCCACTAACCTAATCTTATAAAACAGATTATAATCCCGCTCTACTTCTCCGTCGGCTGCTTTGATGATTAGCGTACCATCTGGCAAACCAAGATTTACCGATCCTGCCACCGGGAACTCATTCAGAATTCCGATTTGACGATCTCCTTTCACGACAATATTCCGCAGTTTTCTATACTTAATCATGGCATCTCTATATTCTGGATCTGATTGGAAATTCTCGCCTTTGGCTCTAAAGCCATTATACACATCCTCAGGCATAGCTGTATAGAACTGCACTAATTGGTATTCACCAAACGCTTTGATATCAGCGAAACCAGGATAAATCATCCCTTCTTTTTCTGAATCTGCCTCATGCCCTTCTCTATCTGGATGACTTAATTCTACTCCTGTTTCATATATTAGTTCGTAACCATCCAACCTGTACAAGCCCATTTGATTTCCTTTTACTGGCAAAGAAGCTACTTTTCTTGTTTTGGGATTGAAGCTCAAGAATGGATAACTCTCACCAACCCATTTTTGGATTTTCTTGGGCTCCCAATCCTCCGGATAAGTATTTACATAAGTTATTGAATCCTGATCCAGATCATAAATAAATCCAGTATTCGCTTGGTTATAAAAATCCGCTCCAATCTTCTCATGATCAATAGCTGCTTTGGAAAAGGAATTAGGCTCCTCACCTACTATAAATGATTTTCCCTCTTCTTCAAAAACAGAAAATGACTGCTTGTAATTATATATGGAGAGGGAATTCAATTCAACAAGGGTACCATCAAATTTCTTGATCTTTTTGAAATCCAAATTATATAAACTAAAATCCATCGTGCCAGAAAACTCCTTAAAAATATAGCCCTCCTCACCATAAAATCGGCCCTCAGCCACCATTTGAATCTGGTCAGGGCCTTCACCGGCTATATCACGATTGTCAATAATCTCCCCTTCCCCATTCACTAAGAAAATGTTTCCCTTTCTAAGTTCCTTCATCAGATATAAGTCCTTAGATGGTAAATAGTCTAGGACCGCTAACATTTCCAGCGCATCAACCATAATAGAATCCACAACCTCAAACTGAAGTTCTTGAGTTGGGTTAGCTGGAGTTGAAGTGGTTTCTTTTTCGGAGCAAGATAAAAATAGGCTTGCAAAAAGTGTGGTAAGGATCAAAAAAGGAGATTTAGTCATGGTTATGATTTAAGGTTTTAAGTTAGTCGAGAAAGGTGGGGATTATAGGACAATGACTTGCATAAAAAACAATCATCCCCGTGATTTTAAAAATTTATCTTAAAATCACGGGGGTAAGGTTTTAGTTTTAAATCATAGTACAATTAAGATCCAAAACCTTTAATGCGGTGGATAGAGACTTTACCTGCAGAATCTTCGAGGAGATTCCTCCTCCCTCGTCGTCAGAATGACACCTCAACAATTATCCGCTGCGCCACCTCGCCGCCGCGAGAAAACTCTGAAAAACCACTTGCGCCCTTGCGCCTTGGCGGGAGCTATCTTTTCTAAGATGGGTTTTTTCCACAACAGCACCGGCAACACCCAAAACACCCCAATCATACTGAAAATCAATCCTCCAATCGTGCCAATAGCCAGAGAGAACCAGAAAATCTCATTTTGACCTTCTATGATAAAAGGAATCAATCCGAAACAAGTGGACAAAATCGTGAGCAAAATTGGAATAGCTTTGCCAGCTACAGATTTGAGGACATTTCGATTATAAAGCCCTTGACTTCTATTGTTCAGATCATTGACGATAAAGATCCCGGCATTCACAGCCAAACCTCCCAGCATCACAAAGGCTGCATAACCGCCCTGATCAAAGTAAAAATCGAATAGTGAGAAGATCAGAAATAGCCCAATGAAACTGATCGGGATGATCGCAATGATATAAACCGGCTGCTTGAGGTTCTCAAACAATACCGAGCAAATCATAAATATCCCAATGATCAGCAAGCCCAATAAGCCATACTGACGCTTTTGCTGATCATAATTCCAGCTATACGAATCCTTTTTTGCCTCATAGCCTATCGGCATGGACACTTTCATTTCTTCAAGAACCTCATCCAGATATTCATCACCAAACTTTCTCGAACCCATGTATTCAAAAGCTACTATCCGGATGTATTGTCTATTTTCCTTGTGAAGTGAATTTGTAGTCGTTTCCTTGGTCAGTGTACCATAATCAGAGACTTTGTAGATTTTATTTTCTCCTCCGATCAGTCCTTTCTGCTCCATATCAAATTTACTGAAGTCAGCAGCCTTACGTTCTCTAATCATCAAACCGTAGTTTTTCTCTTCCAACGTCAGAATTGTCGATGCTCTCTGTGGTTTGGACATATCCTGCAAAGCGGTCAAAACCTCGTACTGATTCGTCTGCCCCAGCGCCATTCTATTCTGATCTAAGCGAAGTACATATTCCTCAGTTTTTTGCTCTCCGTAGCCAGCCCGTTCGTTTGTTTTTACTTCCTGAATTCTCTTGTGAAGCAAAAGCTTTTCTGCCAAAACATTGGCTTGCCGCTCCAATTCATCAAAATTGTAGCCTTTCATTTTCACTCTATAGCTAGGAATCTGATCGCTGGAACCTCCTGTATAAAACCCTTGTCCCACGCCGTAAATATTCCACTGAGCGCCAGACCAATCGGTTGATTTTACAGAGAGTTTCCCTTTCAGCTGATAGGGTAAAGCTCCATTTTCATAGGCTTCATCAAAGGTAATTTCTATACTTCCCTGCTGTCCACTATACACTGAAGTCACAAACTGATCTATGCCCTGCACATCATCCAAATAGGATTCAAACTCCCGCATGATAAAATCCATCTGTTCCAAGGTATTTCCAAATGGCAGTCGACAATACACATAAAGTTTCGTCTTGGCTGCCTCACGATAGCCACTTTTTTCATACACTCCACGCACAAACATCCGCATGGAACCTCCGAGAGCTTTATCTACATAGGGTCTGATTTCCTCCTGATAGAAAGTATTTCCCACAGTTTTGTTATACCACTCATGCTCATCCCATTTGGCAGGGAGAAAAAATATAGGAGTCCCAAAAAGCAAAATAAGGAAGGTGATAAATGTCTTTCTGTATTTGGCCGTCCAGGCTATACTTCTTTCATAGTTTCTCAAATACTTGACGCGCTTCCGCAACTTAGGAAGAGTCAATTTTCTGCCTTGCTTCACCGATTCTTTGAACATCACCTGATAAAATGCAGGAGTAAATACCAAGGCAATCAAAAGCGAAATACCCAACATTACCGAAACCACAATGGAAAATTCCGTAAGGTTTTTGCGGTCTTCCTCTGGCAGGAAAAAGACAATCATCAATGCCGCAATAGTAGTCAGAGAAGCTGCCAAAAGTGCCAGAAATACTCTCCTATTTTTATGTTTATGCAAATGATCAATCATGATTATCGCATTATCCACGATCAACCCAAAACTAATCGTCAATCCTGCCAACGAATACATGTGGATATCTACTTTGAGGAAATAAAGCACAATGGCACAAAGGCTCAGATTTGCCAAAATCCCTAAAAACAGGATACTCAGGTACTTGATATTTCTATTGATGAGAAAAATGAAAACCACTAAAATCAGGATAGAAAGTCCCGACCTTTTATAGATTTTATTCAGTTCCTTCTCTAAGTATTCCGTGTCGTCGTTTTCCAAACGCACCTCAAACCCAGCTGGAAGTGATTTCCCAGCGTCCTCAATTGCCAATTTCAGTTGTTGCGCCAGCAGGACTTTATTGACTCCATCGCGGTTGTACACGGTAAGCGTTACCGAATTATTCCCATTAATCCTGTAGTATCTGGTCGCCTCAGCTTCTTCTAAGGTCATGCTTGCTACATCACGAAGTCGAACTTCTTTTCCGCCAATTTCGCTAATGACCAAGTTTTCCAGCTGATCCTTGTCCTGAAGTGAGCGGTCCACCTGTACGAAGAGTGTCTGCCCTTCATTGTTCATCACCGCCCCGGGGAATGTCAGCCCAAATGCGCTCTGAATGCTATTGGCCAGCTGATTTCTAGTGACACCAAAAGACTGCATCTTTTGAATATCGTAAGTGACATAAAGCTGCAAATTATTTGCGCCCAGCACTTCCACTAGTTCTACTTCTTCGTAGCGCGTCAGGGCTGGCTTAAGGATATCCTCCGCTATTTTCTTGATTTCAAAAGATGCAAATGGCCCATTTACGCTGTAGGTCAAAATCGGGGATTTCTCCTGCGAACTAGTCTGGGAAGATTGCGAAACCGAGGGATACCCTACCCGCTGATCCATCTGTGGATAAATCTGCCGAATCATGGCGGAGATCTCAAACTTCTTCATTTCCATATCAGCCTTCTTGTCAAAAGTCAGCGTGATGGAACCACTATTATAATTGGAACTAGAATTGATTTCCTTCAGCTCAGTTAATCTGGAGAAAGCACCTTCTAAGGGAGAAGTCGCCAGTTTCTCCACGATTTCCGGTGAAGCATTTGGTATGCTATATCTCACCGACAATATTGGTGATCTGGCTCTGGGATTGAGATCTACCGAAAGCATAGGAATCACTGCAAACCCAAGGATGGAAACGACTACGAAGACTATCAGTATTCTGAATGGAGTCATATTATGCCGTTTTCAGTGATTTCTTAGAAACTGTAAACCAGTAAGCCAAAGGCACAAAATACAATGCGGTAAGTGTACCGATAGTCAAACCTCCTATCACAGCAAAGACCAAAGGTCGCTGCAAATCAGCGCCCAAACCGCTGCTAAATACGATTGGGATCAGTGCCAAAATAGTCGTAATGGAAGTCATCAAAATCGGCTTTAGACGAATCTGACCAGCTTTATGAAGTGCCATTTCCAGGGCTTGTGCAGCTGAAATATCATCCGACTCCACATAAGTTGACCGAAGTCGGTTGATGGTATCGATCTTCAAAATCGCATCATTTACCATGATTCCTAGCATCACTACCAAGCCAATGGCAGACATCACATTCAGCGAAGCTCCGAAAACCCATAAGATCAAAAATGCTCCACCGATTCCCAGCGGAAGGGTAAATACCACTATCAATGGCTGGATAAAACTTTCAAATTGCGCTGCCAAAATAAAGTAAAGTAGCAAGACCGAAATCAAGAGGATACCAATCAACTGTCGGATATTTTCTTTGTCTTTGAAATACTGTCCTACCACAGTTACTCCTAGGTTTTTATCCTGTCCCCAGCGATTGTAAGCACTCACATTCTCATCAGGATTCTCAGCGGTCACATTCAGCGATTGATAAATCCCGCCCTTGTCCGCAGTGACATATTTGTAATGATCCTCGTATCCATATTCTATAAATTCCCCAAGAATGTAGGAAGTTGTATCCGAAGCCACGACTCTGGTATTCCGAAGAATATCTTCAAATCGCGCATTTGGCTCCTTCAATCGGATCGGCGTGATCTCTCCAAAACGCCGTATATCGGTAATCGTATAACTTCCAAATAACCTGGAAATCTGAGTTTGGATAGCATCCACAGGGATTTGATAAGTAGCCATTTTATCAGCCCGAAGTGTGAAAATCACTGAGGCTTCTTTCATCAAACCAGGTCCCCGCTCCCACTCTTGTGTGGGGAATTGACTAAGCCAAGGATCCATTTTATCCTCGGGAACTGGCTCCTTGGATGCCAGATCTTTCCATCTCACCTCGTAAAATGGCATGTCAGAACTGAACAACTGATCAAATGCATTTGGCGCATCGCCCAGTGTAAAGGATGCTTCCGGATAATTCTTTTTCAGATTCGCTTCGAGTTCCTTGATCGCTTCTTCCTTTTCTTCTACAGATGGGAAAAGAAAATAGAGTAAGGACTGCTGAATAGAGTTTTCCCCATCGAATAGCAAAAACTGCTTCACTCCCACATCCGCCTCTGCCTGGTCGTATTTGCCTTCCATGGTTTTCAAAAGCGTGAGTACACGGTCTCTATTTTCAGAAGCCGAAATCGGTTCAGACCAATCCACATCAAGCGTCGCATCCAGCTTTTCTATTTCGGGTAAACCTGTCGTTTTTAACAGCAGGCTAACTCCCAAACCAAGTGGAATCAGTAACATAAAGATGAACATCGCGATCTTTCTATTGCCAGTAATTTTGCGATAGCCAAACTCATACAATCCAAGAACTTTGGTGAAAAACGCTCCCTCTCCATCATCGTATGCTTTTTTGCTTTTGGAGAAAAAGAGAAAATAAAGCATTGGTAGCAGGATAAAAGCTACTGCCAACGAAACCGAGAGAATCGCCGTCACCGCCACTGCCTGATCAAAAAACAAAGCACCAGAGATCCCGCTCAAAAACACCAGCGGAACAAATACGGCCAACGTAGTCAAAACAGAACTAATCAGCGCTCCCATCACCTCATCCACACCTTCCACACAAGCTTCGAAAATAGACAAACCACTTTCCCGCTTCCGGGTAATATTATCCAAAACAATGATGGCATTGTCAATCAGCATCCCGATCCCAAGTGCCAAACCTGAGAGGGAAATGATATTGATCGAAAGATCGAAAAAGTAGAAAATAAGAAAAGAAATCAGCAAGGAAGACGGCAAACTCACGCCAATAATCAGCGGCAATCTGTAATCTTTCATAAAGAGAAATAGCACTGCAAAAGCGAAAACCCCACCAAAAAGTAAAGACGTTTCCAAGTTGGAAATCGCAGCATTAAGGAGATTTGACTGATCTTGAGTGATCTCAAAATCCACCTGTGGATAATCCTCCTTGAACAATTCTATCGCTTCTTTAAGTGCAGGGATCAGTTCATTCATTTTGGCTGAAGCCTGCTTGTGAACGGTAATTACCAGACTTTCCTGTGTTCCAAAAAGGTGATATCCCAGCGTTTCCTGCGTCTCATAACTTACTTCGGCAAGTTTTCCCAAAGGAATGATCACGCCTGAAGATGCTGCTACCGGTAAGCTTTCTATGTCTTTTGGTGTGTCAACACGGGTAGCCAGACGAAGGTAGTAGCGGAACTGCCCGTCTTTTACGGAGATACCTGGAAGTTCAGAATTACCGGATTGAATGGCGGAAATCACATTTTGCTGCGTCATTCCGAGTGCGGACAAAGCCTCTTCATTTGGCTTTACTGTGATGATTCGGTCCTTTTTACCATTGATATCCACCAGAGAAACTCCGGGAAGCTGCTCAATCCTTTTCTTGAGGACATTTTCAGCCAGCAAACTCACTTCTACTTCATCCGCTCCTTCTTTTGGCACCACCTGCACACGGGCCACGGGAATATCTGAAGTATTGATTCGGATGACTTCAGGACGTCCAAGGTCTTGGGGAAGCCCATTTGTCAATCGGTCTATTTTCTCATTGACATCGATGTAAGCCAACTCCATTTGCGTGCTGTAGTCGAAGGTCAATCGTATCGTTCCAACTTCAGAACCGGCTTTGGAATCCATTTCCTCGAGGCCGTTCAGCGTGATCAATCCTTCCCGGATTGGACTGAGGACATTTTGCTCGATAGCTTCAGGAGAAGCATTGGGATAACTGACCTTCACCACTATTTGTGGCACATCGATCGGTGGCAAAAGCGAAATTGGCAGTGTGCGTAGGACGATGAAGGCAAATACCATCAGCGCCATAAAAGTCATAAAAACTGCAATAGGCCGGGCCAGTAAAAATCTAACCATGGCTTATTCTTTTACGATTTGAACCGGAGCTTGATGCGCAAGTTGAAGGTTGTTGGAAGTGATTACGGTGCTGTTTTCTTCGACACCTTCGAGAATTTCCACTTCCTCTCCATTGTCTTTGCCCACTTCCACATAGTTCCATTTGGACTCTTTATTTTCAATAGTAAAGACTACTGCTCTTCCTGATCTGTAAACCAGCGCATCTTTAGGAACTACCAAAGAGTTGCTTTGCGGAGCACGGATAATTGCCCGGGCATTCATCCCTGGCAGAAGATTTTTATTTGCTGCCAAAGTAATGGAAACCTGCACTAATCCACTTTCATCTACTTTAGGATTAATTCCTGTCACACGGCCACTAAGGGCAGTTTGAATGTCAGAGATCGGATAGACTTCTGCTTTTTGGTTGATGGAAATTAAGCTAATCTCCGATTCCAGCACTTTGACTTTCAGAATGAATTCATTGGTTCCTAAAATCTGGCAAAGCTCTGTATTGGCTCCCACCAAACTTCCTGCTTTGTATTTGAGATCCGCCACCTGACCGGAAATAGGGGCTTTCACCACACTTCTATCAAATGCCAACTGAGCTTCTTTGAGTTCTACCTCGCTCAGGAAAACACCAGATTTAGCCCTAAGCTGCTCATCGACTATTGCTTTTTGCTCGGTATTATCTGAGGCAAATAAGGTCTCAAACCCCATCTTCTGGGATTCATATTCTGCATTAGCATTGCGCAAAGAAATCTTTGCCTTCTCCAGCCTAAACTCAGCTTCTGTGGGATCAAGTGTAGCGATAACATCACCTTTCTTGACGTACTGCCCTTCGCGGACATTCACTTCAAGTAGGTAACCTGCTTGCTCTATCACGGCCAGAACTTCAGCTCCAGCTTCAAGTTTTCCGGTAGCATTGATTAGATAATCGAAGCTTTTTCGCTCAGCCATAGCAACATTAACCTCGGTGGCGGCAACTTCGTTTCGAAAGGATTCTGTGGGAGCTTCTTCGACCTTTTCCTTATCTTCTTTGCAAGCAGAAAACAGGACAATTAAAAAACCGAAAAGTAGTAGAGTAGAGTTTTTCATTGAAATAAGTAGTTTCGATGAATAAGAAACTAACTAATTCTTCAATGTCAAAATTTTTATTGCAGAAAGGATGTTAATGATTCTAAAAATCCGGCAAGGAAGTATCAATTTCTTTGGACGGTGGACTAATAGCAAGATTCACAGGTCTCAAGCGCATAGCAGCAGGTGGGTCGTCTCCAAAGTATTCTATAAGTCTATCGATCTCCTCTATAGTAGCTACTTCTATTCGCACGCGAGTAATTCCATCATCAAGCATGCCTAATTGGGTACCTGCAGCTCGGGACAGATCAATGATTCGCCTGGAAGTTTTCGGAAGCCTATCATTGATCCGGACCCAAACAAAATCACCTGTATCTTCTCGAGTTACTTTTACCAAGGTGTTAAAAGGCAAGGTTTTATGAGCTGCTGTGAGGCTATCCATATGAAAAATCTCACCATTGGACGTTTTTCTTAAGTGAAATCTGCGACCATAGAAACTGGCAACACCCTCTTGTATCACTAAAGCATCAGGTGGTAGTTGCGGTTGATTTGCCTCGGAAATAAGTGAAGCCACCAAAATAAGAAGCCAATTCCACATACGTAATCTGAATTTCGCCAGCATTTCCAATAAAGATGCCAATTTACGTCATTTGTATCAAATGGCTTGCAGTAGGTCATTCACTGAAGTAATTTAGTTCTTCATTCATTTTTAGATACGATATGATCAAAATCCTCCACACCGCAGATTGGCATTTGGGAAAAAGGCTACAGGAATTCTCCAGACTGGACGAGCAAAAATTGGTTTTGGAAGAAATCCAGCAGATTGCTGATCAGGAAAATGTGGATCTGATTCTATTGGCAGGAGATATTTTTGATACTTTCAATCCCAGTCATGAAGCAGTTGAGTTGCTTTACAAATCGCTTCGAAGACTTTCTAAAGGAGGCAAAAGACCCATTATTGCCATCTCTGGAAATCATGACAGCACGCAGTTTGTCGAAGCTCCAGATCCGCTAGCTCGGGAGATGGGGATCTTTTTCTATGGAAAATACGACACGATCATCCCAATCGGGAAACTGGACAATGGCATAGAAATCACACAATCTGATGAAGGCTTTGTGGAAATGAGACTGCCTGAAATTGACTTTCCTATTCGGGTGATTTTGGCACCCTATGCAAATGAAGTTTCCATGAAAACTTACCTAGGAGAAGGAGATCGTGAGGAAGAATTCCGCAATGTGATGGGAGCAAACTGGAAGAAAATCGCAGATCAATATTGTAATGAGCAAGGAGTAAATCTATTCGCTGGGCACTTTTTCTTTATGAAAGAAGGAGAGAAACCAGATCCAGAACCTGAATCCGAGCGACCGATTCTTCATGTAGGCGGCACACAGGCACTTTTCACCAGAAATATCCCCGCTCAAATTCAGTATGCAGCATTGGGGCATCTGCATCGCTATCATTCGGTTGGACACGAGCATTGCCCTGTAGTTTATTCCAGTTCGCCCCTCGCCTACTCTTTCAGCGAAGCTGATCAGCAAAAGCAAGTGGTGATCATCCAAGCTGAACCTGGAAAACCAGTTACGTATACACCAGTCGGCTTAAAAGAAGGAAGACCACTTTATCGCAAAAGCTTTGATAATTTACCCGATACCATAGTTTGGTTGGAGGAAAACCCCTGTTGTTTTGTGGAACTGACCTATGTGACGGAAAGCTCGATCGAGGCGGCAACGCGAAAAGCAATTATGAAAGCGCATGATGGAATTGTGATTTTGATTCCTCAGATCAAAAATCCTTTGGGAAGAGAAAATCAAAGCCTGCAAGTGGAAGACCTTGGTAAAGACATGGAAAGTCTCTTCAAACTTTTCTACCAAAGTGACAAAGGGCAAGAGCCAAACGAGGAATTACTCGCGATTTTTAAAGAAGTCATCAGCCAAAACGACGAAGCATGATTCCTATTAAACTTGACATTCAGGGATTGTATTCCTACAAAGAGAAGCAGACGATTGAATTTGACAAACTCACCGCAGCGGGCTTGTTTGGGATTTTTGGAGCTGTAGGATCTGGAAAGTCCTCAATTTTAGAAGCAATTCTTTTGGCACTTTATGGAAGTACTGAGCGCCTTTCTGATCGGGGGGAAAAGAACAGCATGGTCAATCTGCAGTCTGATCATCTACTTTTGAACTTTGAATTCAGCTCAGGGAAAAACAATGCAAAAACCTATTTAGCGCGGTATTCTGCAAAGAGAAACTCGAAGAACTTTGAGGACATCAAGCCGGCAGAGCATACTTTCTATGAGAAAGTTGACGGAAACTGGGAACCAATAACTGCCCGAGCCGAGGAAATCGTCGGCATGAAAAAAGAGCATTTCAAGCAAACGGTGATCATTCCTCAAGGGAAATTCCGGGAGTTTATTGATCAAAAGCCACTTGATCAGGCCAAGATGATGAAGGAGCTTTTTGGGTTGGAACGCTTCGATCTTTCCTTCAAAACAGGCACGCTTCTCAAAGCTGTAAAAGAACAGAAAATCCGTTTGGAAACGCAATTACAAGGATTGGAAGCATTCTCTGAAGAAGGTCTGGACGAAAAGCAAAGTCAATTTACCCAACTTAAAACCCAGGCTACTGACGCTTCGCAACAGCTGAAAAATGCTGAAACTGACGTACGTCTTCAAGAAAACCTACGGGCTAAAAACCAACAATTATCCAAGTTCAAGGCAGAGCGAGAAAGCCTGAACATTCAACGTCCAGAAATAGAAAAACAGCGCCAGCTTCATGCTGAATTCATCAAAGCAAAAACGCACCTGAGGCCAGTGTGGGATAATATCCGAGATACCAGCGCTGATCTAGAAAAGTACAAAGTCAGCGTGATTGATTGTGAGCGCTTCAAACTGGAGTTTGCCAAAGAAATCGAAGAACTGGAGGCGCAGGAAGCAGAGCTAAAACAGAAAAATCAGGAGAGACCACAGCGGGAAAGCAAAATCCGTGATTTGAAAAAAGTCATTGAAATCCAGTCCCTAGAGTCGCAGCGAGAACTAGCAAATAACAAGTTACTCAGTTTGCAACCGATAATTGAAGCTAAAAAACAAGCACAGAAAGCACTGGAAGCCAAAATAGCCGAGTTGGAAAGTGAAGCTGAAAAATTCGAAACTACAGACAGTTCGCAATTAGCAAATCTCATCAGCACGGCAAAAGACTGGAAAAACCTCGAAAGTCAATTGAGCAAGTTTCAATCTGAGGAGATTGAAATAGCTAAGGAAGTAGATCGCATCAACGAAAAACTTGAAGCTTTAAAAGACACTATTCCTGCTAAGGATGGCTCCTTTGAAAAATGGGAAAATGCTCAGAAATCTTCTATTCAAGAACTGGAAAAACAGCGGGATCTCTTGATGCAAAAGCAAGGCCTTGCGGCGCATGTTCATCTGCTCAATGCAGGTGAAGCCTGTCCCTTGTGCGGTGCCGTGGAGCATCCCAATCCACTTGAAAGCGATGGGAGCAGTGCTTTGTCAGCAAAAGACCAGCAAATTCACCAAGCGAAGAAGGTATTGGAGCAGATTCAGACTTCCAAAACCTCACACAATGAATTGATTTTTCACCTGGAAAATCATCAAAAAACCGCTGCTACGATTCAGAATGAATTGCAGACCACAGAACAAAACCTAGGTGCGATCAAATCCTCTCTTTTAAAGGAAGGCATTAATTCTCACGAGAATCTTTTGGCGAAAATCCAATCCATTGAGCACAGTAGTCTAGCTCGGGAAAGGCTAATCCAAAGCGTCAAAACCCATCGCAAAAACTGGGATGCTGATCGGGCTTTGATTGATCAATCTGAAAAAGACCTGCAACAGGCACAGCTAAAACTACAATCCGTCCTCAGCAATATTTCGGCTAAGAAAGAAGAAATCAGAGATATGGCTTTCTGTAAGAAATACTTCCAGAAAGACTCTCAGGCTATCACGGCAACCATTGAAGGAGTTGAGTCTGATATTGAAAAAGCAATTCAAGCACTTGATGGAAAGCAAAAACACTTGCGTGAAAAACGCAGTGGGTCGGATAAAAACCTGGCCGATTTATCCAGTTTCACCAAGCTTCGGGACGAAAGTTCTGTGAAGTTGGAAAAGCTTGAAGCTGAGTTTAAAGCGTTGAAAACCCAACATGGATTTCAGGATGAAGAACGATTGATCCGCTTATTTCAGCATTCCCTTGATGCGGAGAAGGTTGCTCGGGACATTGCTGACTTTGACCGTAAGCATGACATTGCTGAGAATAGAATACAGGAATTGGAGGCTGAAAGAGGTGTTTCTGAATTTCAGGAGCAAGCATTCCAGGAGCTTATCACTTCCTTCGAAAGCTTGAAAACCAACGCTGAAACCTTCCAAAACCAAGTCTTATTGCTGGACAAAGAAATACAGGAAGCCATTGGGAAATTAGCCGAAAAGAGAAGTTTGCAGGCTGACTTCGCCAAACTTGAGATTAGAGAAAGTTACCTCAAGGAGTTGGACAATATGTTTCGAGGCAGTGGATTCGTGAAGTTTGTAAGTTCGATTTACCTGAAGGAGCTTTGCAACACGGCCAATGTGCGTTTTATGAAGCTTTGCAAAAACAGGCTAAGTCTGGAGATCGATGACAACAATACCTTTTGGGTGATCGACTACCTTAACGGAGGCAAAAAGCGCTTGCTGAAAACGCTTTCTGGAGGTCAGACTTTTCAGGCTTCTTTATGTCTGGCTTTGGCTTTGGCAGAAAAAGTAAAAGCACTCAATCAGGCAGATCAGAGCTTCTTCTTCATGGACGAGGGTTTCGGAGCCTTGGACAAAAATGCACTGCGGGTGGTTTTTGAAACGCTGAAATCCCTGCGTCATGAGAATCGAATCGTCGGAATCATCTCTCACGTGGAAGATCTTCAGCAGGAAATTGGGGTATTTGCTAATGTGGAACTCGATCCCGAGCTGGGCTCTCAGGTGAGCTATTCATTCTAGTTTCAGATTTTACTCAATCTAATGAGTAAATTTACTCAGTACATTGAGTAAAATTCTAAAAACAGCCAAATTGTATTGAATATCAAATACTTATAGGATAATTTTTAAGGATAAATATTCCATATTAGAGCTTAAAATAATGAAGGAAAGCTCTGCATTTCATACTTAAGAGCAAACTATTATATGTGTTTTACTAAAAATCAGCAGTCTCTGCAAAACCTTCGTGAACTCAGCGGTGAAAAACTAAAAAAGACAGCCAATTAGCTGTCTTTTAAGTGTATAAATCTAGCACATTCATCTGCAAGAACTCCTCCCACGGAATACCATCTGTACCGATGACCAGGGATTTTTCGGGATGATAGGTGTTGGTGAAAGCATTCATCCCTGCCAGTCCTCCGACTTTTGCAGTCTTTACTTCCAAGGCAATGATTCGCTTTTTATATTCTACTATGAAATCCACCTCATCATTTCCATCTCGCCAATAATAGATTTGCAGCTTTCGCTCCTTGAAGGATTGATTCACCAGATGCGCACCCACGGCAGATTCCACCCATCGACCCCAGGCCCGATGGTCAGCTTGTAATGTATCTACAGTTTCGTTGGAAATTCCTGACATGATGGCGGTATTATGAACCATGAACTTGGGACTTGAGGATCGCTTCCGCACTAAGTTTGGGCTATATTTCTCCAGCCCACTTAGCAATCCTGCTTCATTCAGAAGTTCCAGATAATTGGAGAGTGTGGTGGTATTACCAGCATCTGCCAGCTGCCCCATGATTTTGGTGAAACTTAGCACCTGACCTGAATAGGATGAGCCTATCTCAAATAGGCGCTTCATCAGTGCTGGTTTGTCCACTCGCGTCAACATCAGAATATCCTTCGAAATACTGGTCTCTAAGAGTGCATCACGGACATAATTCTTCCAGCGGTCTTCATCCTCCTTCAGCAGAATAGCGCCAGGGTAGCCGCCATACCAGATGAATTCTTCAGGAGAAAGCCCGAAAGCCTCTTTCATTTCCTTGTAAGACCAATGTCCCAGGTAGGTGGACTCAAACCTACCAGCCAATGATTCAGTCAGACCCTGCTGTAGCATTAAGCGCGATGAACCAAGCAGCACAACTCTAATATCACGCTCCTCGGCGGTATCTCTATCCCATTCGGCTTTGACTTGCTCGCTCCAGTTATCGATTTTCTGTACTTCATCGATAACCAAAATATAAGGGACTTCGGTAGCAGAGCTTTGCTTCATCCGTGCATTTTCCCATTGCTGGGCTATCCAAAGCCTATCTGTAGCCGGCACCGCATCAGCCGCCACCAGCGTATGTGGCCAATTGATATCTTTCATGATTTGACGAACGAGGGTGGTTTTTCCTACCTGCCTAGGGCCATATATCACCTGAATGAACAACCGAGGCTCATCATGAAGACGTTTTTGAATTTGGATTTTTTCTGATCGCTGATAACTCATTTTCTTTACTTTTTATCCAGCGTAAATTTACTCATTATATTGAGTAAATTTATAAAATACCACCTATTTATTTTAATATCAGACTCTTATGATATAATTATTAAGCCAATTTTCATTCATTTCAGTCTTAAAAAATGGTAGGGATGAGTAAAAAAATTAAACTTGAACCATAAAATTTTGGTCATAAAAAAATCCTCTGACAAACTGCCAGAGGATTTTTCGAATTAAGAAAACCTATTTACAATATATTCCCATTTACCCAATCAATTTCTTCCTGACGGATAGTATGATTGGAATCCTTGAAAATCGACAATTTCACTTTTGCACCCATCCTGCTCAGTAGGGTTTCTGATTCATTTATTCTGGAAAGTGGCACATGAAAATCTTTTTCGCTGCTGCCAATAAAGATCTTAGTATTTCCAAAATCACCAGAATATTTATCAGACTGAACCTTTTCCCCGATCAATCCACCGGTAAAGGCAATTACTCCGCCTAGTTTCTGAGCATTTTGCGCAGCAAACTCTAGGCTTAGACATGCACCTTGGGAAAACCCAATCAAGACGACATGCTCAGCAGAAACTCCTGAATCAACAATTTGTTTCCAAGCAGTCTTAATTATTTCTAATGAAGCGGCTAAAGCAACCTTATTCGATTCATCAGGAGCCATAAAGCTATATGGATACCAAGAGCCTTCTTCAGCTTCTGGAGCCAAAAGCGCATATTCTTCTAACTTAAGATACTTTGAAAGTCCCAAAATACTATCTGCATTTGCACCTCGTCCATGAAGCAGTATTGCAGCTTTCTGGGCTTGATTCAATGGAACTCCTGCTGTTTTAATTTTAGTCATAGGATGCTACATTTAGCTTAACTGGAGTTAGGCTAGCTTCCAACTTCTCACGGTTTGGCTCTGCCCAGTCCGGTAATTTAATCAACTCGCCCAAGTGGGCTTCATCCTCATCAATTGAAAATCCAGGCTCATCGGTTGCGACTTCAAAAAGAACTCCACCTGGCTCACGGAAATAGATGGAAGTAAAGTAATTTCTATCTTTTACTTCGGTCACCTGATAGCCATTTCTCATCAAAATCTCCTGAACCTGAAGTTGGGACGCTGCATTATCTGTTCTAAATGCGATATGGTGAATTGTGCCTGCACTTTGCATTCCACGGCTTCCAGATTTATCTATTACAATATCCACTATATCCCCAGGCTTGCCTGCAGTCCCGTATCGGTATCTGCCATTTTCCTCACCTATGAATCGATAATCCATATGCTCTGTAAGTAACTTTTCAGTCAAATCCTTAGCACGCAGATTTAATGTAGCTCCATAGAAACCTTTAATGGAATGAGCAATTGGCACTTGCCCATAGGACCAGCCAGTCCGTTCATCCTGATCATTTGCTACTAACTCAATTCCCATGCTGTCATGATCCTCGAAGCGAATCAGCTTATCGCCAAAGCGAGTTAGTACATCTGAAACAGCAATGCCGTATTTTTTCAAGCGATCTATCCAATAATCCAAAGATCCTGAAGGAATAGAAAAGGCTGTGTAAGTCACTTCTCCAGCTCCTTTGGAACCCTTACGGGCACCAGTGAATGGAAAAGTGGTAAATACTGTGCCTGGTCTACCCAACTCATCTCCAAAATAGAAATGGTAAACTCCCGGCGCATCGAAATTGATAGTCTTCTTCACCAGTCTCAACCCGAGAATTCCAGTGTAAAAATCAATATTTGCTTGTGGGTTTCCAGCAATCGCGGTGATGTGATGGATACCAGTGATTAATGGTTGCATTGAATTTCCTTTCTTTTAAAATAAAAAAGCTGCCAAGAGGCAGCTTTTAGATTATCCGTTTACTTCAACTGATTCTTCTACTTGCTGCTGTACTAATTGTACATTTAAGTGTAGACGAACTTGATCGCTTACTACTACACTTCCTGCCTCAGTCACTGCTGACCAAGTAAGACCAAATTCTTTTCTATTAATTTTACCTTCGATTTCAAAGCCTGCTTTGGTTTGTCCGTAAGGATCACCTGCAACTCCACCGAAGTCAACTCCAAATTCTACAGTTTTTGTAGTTTCTCTCAAAGTCAAGTCACCCACTAATTTATAATCTCCTCCTTCATTCTTGATTTTTCCAGAGAAAGTCAATTTAGGATGATTTTCTGCATCAAAGAAATCTCCAGACTTCAAATGATTATCTCTGTCTTTCTGATTAGTATCAATGCTATCAATATCTGCAGAGAATGAAACTGCTGCCCCATCAAAATCCTTAGATGTACTTTCTGCAGAACCTTCAAATGACCTGAAATAACCTGTTACTGTAGAGATAACCAAGTGTTTAACTTTGAAAGATACTTCAGAGTGTGTAGGGTCGATAATCCATTTTGTAGTGCTCATAATTTTTGCTGTTTTAGTTTAGTTTTTATTTGTATTGATATTAATTGTATAGACACGTATTAGTTTAAAATTTTTTAGCCTCGTAATTTATCTAAGAGATTACTCATCAAAATCGCCTCATCTTCAGATAATTTGACAACCTCATTATTAAAGCCTTCCATATAAGTCTGGCAGTCACTTAATAGTTTTAATCCTTTATCAGTGATCACAATATCAACTTGACGACGATCTGCAGGACATTCTCTTCTTTCCACCAGTTGCTTTATTTTCAGTTTATCGACCAAGCGACTAGCATTTGACATTTTATTAAGCATTCTATCTTGTATAGAAGACACCGTAGTCGGAACTCCATTTTGACCTCTCAAAATCCTTAACACATTAAATTGTTCTGGGGAAAGATCAAAAGGCTTTAAAATCTTGTTTTGTGCTGACACCAAATAACTATGCGTGTAAAGAAGGTTGACCACTAATTTATTATAGGGGTCTTTGAACTCCTTCTGCTTGATTGCTTCTTCTAGGCTCCCCATAACTTTTGTTTTTGTATTTAATGTATATACATGTAAATGTAGTAAAAGGTTTCAAAAAGCAAAAAAAAAAAATACTCTAAATAAGAAAAGGCCTCAAATGAAGCCTTAAATGCATTAAATAATTATTTTTTTAGACGCAGTAAATCTCCATCTGGAAAATCAACTTCTTTCAATCAGCCAGTCTCCTATCAGACGATTGACTTCTTTTGGCTTTTCTATGGAACTACTATGGCCAGCTCCTATGATTCTATGAAGTTTAGACTTAGGAATACTCATTTGAATAAACTTTGATTTTAAGGGCTTGGTTGCTACATCTTCATCGCCGACAATCACCATGGTGGGGCAAGTGACATTTCCTAACTCGTGCTCTATCCCCTTTCTATAAATTACTCCTTCTACAGCCCCAGTGACATTTCTTTTATTTGCTTTCAACTCAGATTTCCAAAAATCAATTTTCTGAGCGTTAAGAGGATCGTTAAGCCAGCTATCCGCAAACATAATCTTCATCACTTTACTCGCTACAGGTGGCACGACGCCTAACCATTTCACGATTCCATTGAGTGTTTTGTATTTGGGGAGATTTTCTACAGGTTCAGCATTGGCAGATGTACCAAGTAGAATCAGGCTTTTGATCAATTCTGGATATCGAGAGGCTAGCCTCATTCCTACAAATCCTCCCATTGAAAGTCCTGCAAAATGAACTGGACCAATTTTCAATACCTTGATCAAGGCAGCGGCATCTTCAGCCAGCGTATCCATATCAAAAGGCCCCTTTACCTCACTCTGGCCCTGCCCTCTATGGTCATAGGCAATTACTCGAAATCGTGTCTGAAGAAAATCAATCTGATCAGCAAACATCTTGTGACTCCAAAGTAACCCATGGGAAAAAACGATAGTTTGCTCTCCAATTCCTTGATCCGTGTAGAAAATTTCGACTCCGTTTACATTGATTTGGGGCATTCTACTATTTGTTTTAAAACCTGCTAATCCCGAATGTGAAAGCAGAACATTCTAAAATTTAATCTGATATTAGTTTACCAATCTAACCCAGGCTGCTTAATAGAAAAGCTTTCTGACTCTTTTTGCTTGTCTACTATAACTTTTACATCCTTTAAAAGTTTTTTAGCATCATAAACTATCCCGTCCTTCACTGTATACTTTACGCCACCCACTCGGATAGGGTTATTATTTTCATCTATCCTGATCGCACCAGTACCGTAAAGGACTTTCAGATTTTGTAGAGGATTTTCTTCAAGAATCACGAAGTCAGCCAACTTTCCTACCTCTACGGAACCAATCTCCTTTTCCATTCCAAGCAATTCCGCTCCATATAAAGTAGCAGAGCGAAGAACCTCCAATGGGTGAAAACCAGCTTCGCGTAGCAATTCAAGTTCACGGATGAAAGCAAACCCATACAGCTGATAGATAAAACCAGAGTCCGAACCTGTGGTCACTCTACCGCCTTTATTCTTATACTCATTTACAAAAGTCATCCAAAGCTGATAATTCTCCTTCCACTGAACTTCTTCTTCTGTAGTCCAATCAAACCAATAAGAGCCATGAGACTGTCGGCTAGGAGCATAGAATCTCCAAAGTGACGGGAGCGTATATACCTCATGCCACTCAGCCGTGCGAGCGCGCATCATGTCACGGTTGGCTTCATAAATATTAAAAGTGGGATCTAAGGTGAAATCTAATTCAAGCAATTCATTCATCACTTTATTCCAATGTTCAGATCCAGGCTGTGCGGCTTGTTTCCAAAGTTTACCAGCTTCAGCAAACCTGTGCTGCTCATTTTGGTAATTATAGTCCAATCGAAAATCCTGAATGGTACGATTTTCAAAGAGTGCTTCCGGCAATCCGTACCAGTGTTCCATGGATGTCAAACCTGCTCTAGCTGAATTCAACACATTCCACCTAGCTACGTCCAACTGCTGATGGTGCATAGCAGAGCGAAGTCCAATTCTCTTGTTTTCCGAAATTGCAGCTTCCATTACCTCTGGATTGGCTCCAAAAAACTTAATTCCGTCCGCTCCTTTCTTGGCATTTTCATTGACCCAGGCTTTTGCTTGCTCCGCATTAGTTATCGGAGCTTTTGCTCCTTGACCAAAACTTGTATAGGCTAATATTCTAGGAGCGGTGATTTCATTTGCTGCAGATCGCTTCTTTTGATCAAGCACCCAATCCAACCCATTGCCAGCTGAAGGGTCTCTAATCGTAGTAATTCCATGTGCCATCCAAAGCTTGAATACATATTCAGCCGGAGTGCCCTGACCACTGCCTCCTATATGTCCATGAGAATCTATAAATCCGGGCAGTAAATAATGCCCTTCCAACTCATAAACCTTATCGTCGGGGCCAGCTTTTGGCCTGCGATTTTCATTGATTGGCATTCCAGGATAACCAACCACCTGGATTTGGGCTATTCTATTTTTCTCCACAACAATATCTACAGGACCTACTGGCGGTGCACCGGTACCATCGATTAAGATCACTCCTCTTAGGATCAAGCGTCCATATTGGCCGTCACCTTCATTACGATCTGGCGCAGATTCTATTTGGGAAAAAGTAGGAAAGGAAATGAAAAGGCCAAAAATGGCGAGGAGTAAAAGTCTTTTATTCATAGGAGAAAGTCTTATTCAGATCATTAAGTTAAGTGAAAAAGAATCAGATAAAAGCGAATAACTGACAAAATTATAGCACAAAAAAGCCCTAAGGAGTTTCCAAAGGGCTTTTTCGAGGATTGTTGGTGGAAATTATAAATCCTTAAACTTTTCCATGATGTCTTCAGAAATCCCAGTAAAGGAATATCCTCCATCATGGAAGAGGTTTTGCATTGTTACTAATCTAGTATAGTCAGAGAACATCGTCACGATATACTCTGCACAGGCTTCGGCTGAAGCATTTCCCAAAGGAGAAAGAGATTCTGCAAAATTATAAAACGAATCAAATCCTCCGATACCTGTTCCTGCTGTGGTTTTGGTTGGAGACTGAGAAATGGTATTTACTCTCACTTTCTTGAGCTTACCAAATCTGTACCCATAACCTCGAGCGATACTTTCTAACAAAGCTTTTGCGTCAGCCATGTCTGTATAGAAAGGGAATACTTTCTGAGCAGCGATATAGGAAAGACCGATGATTGATCCCCACTCATTCATGACATCTTGCTTCTCAGCCACTTGCATCATCTTATGGAAAGAGATTGCAGACACATCGTATGATTTCATGGCCCAATCGTAGTTTAGGTCTCCATAGGATCTCCCTTTTCTAATGTTTGGGGACATGCCAATGGAATGCAAAAGGAAATCAAAATTTCCTCCAAGATACTCTTTGGCTTCTGTGTAAAGTTTCTCGATATCTTCAGTGCTTGTAGCATCCGCAGGAATAACGATGGTATCACATTCCTTTGCAAGGTCATTGATGGCACCCATTCTCATTGCGATTGGAGCATTTGTCAAAACAAATTTTGCTCCTTGCTCTTTCGCTTTAAGCGCTGTTTTCCACGCAATTGAGTTCTCGTCAAGAGCACCGGTGATGATTCCAAGTTTTCCTTTTAGCAAATTATCTGGCATATAGCTAGGGGGTTATTTTCAAAAATTATTGTTCAAAAATAGGAAAAAATAATCATTCAAGCCTTGCATTTAAGCCGTGGCGGCAATTAACGGCGAAGCAATTCCTTAGCACTTTCTATCGCCGAAGCAGATGGAGATGCCCCAGCAATCATTTTGGCAAGCTCTAGCACTCGCTCTTCCTGATCCAGCAACTTGATTTTGCTGACGGTTTTCTCAGAGGAATTGTCTTTGTAAACAAAATAATGTAGATCTCCTTGCCCAGCAACCTGCGGCAAATGGGTAATGCAAATCACTTGATGTTTTTTAGAAATATCCTGCATCATTCCTACCATTTTTAGAGCTACCTCACCTGAAATCCCTGTGTCAATCTCATCAAAAATCAATGTAGGCATAGCCATTTTATCAGCCATTAAGTATTTAATCGCAAAAAGCAACCTGGAAAACTCTCCTCCTGAGGCTACCTTTTTAAGCGGTTGCGGAGAGGACCCCTTATTTGCAGAAAACAGCAATTCAATCTCATCCAATCCATTTACTGTAGGTTCAATGGATTTATGCTCCATGACTACTTTGGAATTTTCCATCCCTAATCCTGACAGTAATGCCTCGAGAGACTTCTGAAAATCACTAAAACTTCCTTGTCTTTTCTTGCGAAGAGCTTTTCCTGAATTGGCAACATGAATCTTCGCCTGATCCAATTCTTGCTTTGCGGCAGCAATAGTATCGTCCAAATTTTGAACCTGAAAGACTTTATCTGCCAGCTCTCTTTCCAGCTCCATTAGCTCTTCTACAGTAGCTACTCCATGCTTTTTCTGCAGTTGATAGATCTTACTTAACCTATCTCGAGTTTCATCGAGCTTCTCAAAATCAACCTCAACCTTACTTTCCTCATCACCAAGTGTCTCTTCGATATCTTTTAATTCAATATTGACAGCTTGAAATCGTTCTTTCAGCGTTGCAAAAACATGCGCAAGTCTCTCGAGAGACTGCATTCCATGTTGGATTTGAGACATTCCCTGTAAAATACCGAATTGCTCATCCTGGAATAGATTAAGCATTTCATTGATTTTCAGCTTGATCTCTTCAGCATTCTCTAGGATCTCTTGGCTTGACTCCAACTCGGATTGTTCTCCTTCTTTCAAGTCTAGGACACTCAGCTCTTCCAACTGAAATTGATTAAAATCAGCTTCCTTTTGCAATTCAACAGCCTTTTTACTCAGTTCATTAAATGACTTTTGGGTTTTTTGAAAGGCTTTAAAATCGGATTTATACTGTTTAAGCTCATCCTGAGTTTGGGCAAATGCGTCTATTAAGCTAAGCTGATAGCTCCCTTCTCCTAGCTGCAGTGTGTCATGCTGGGAATGCACATCCATCAAATAAGTACCTAGAGTTTTCAATGAATCTAAAAGGACAGGCGTATCATTGACAAATGAACGGGATTTACCAGCCGGGCTGATTTCCCTTCTAATAATACAGGTCGGTTCGTAATCTAACTCAGCGAGATCAAAGAACTCCTTCAACCCATAGTTTGCCACATCAAAAACTCCCTCAATGACACATTTTTTATCTGCATGAAGTAGGACTTTAGTATCAGACCTATTCCCTAAAAGTAAGCCAACCGCACCCAACATAATTGATTTACCTGCGCCAGTTTCGCCGGTAATCATACTAAGTGCAGAACTTGGCTGCATATGCAGCTGGTCTATCAGAGCATAATTAGAAATGCTGAGAGATTTGAGCATGTGTAATGATTTCGTTTGGGCAAAACTAAAAAATCGAGCTTAGCTTTTCAGCAGCTCATTATACTTTCTCGCATTATTCGGATCAACTTCAAGAAGTAATTCGACAATTTCTGTCCTAATCTCCAAAGAAGCATTTTTCATAATTGACGTAATTTCGTCACTTTTGGCATCCATGAATGAAATAGTAAATATTCCATTTGGCTGCGTTTTGTTTGCTTCTGCCAATATTCGCACAGCTTCCAAGATATTTTCATAAGCTTCCTCTGGACTTATCTGCAGAATATCCAACCCCTGACGGTGATACAAATAATATGCATCACGTATCACTGAAAATACAGAAGAAGTATATATATCATTATTTAAAGCATATCGATTTCGACGATCAGAGGTACTCTGGGTCCAGCCAGGTCTTCCTGATTGCTGAGCGTTATTTACTATATCATTTGCTGCCGCAAAGAATTCACTTCCACCCCGACTTTCAAAGGTGTCATAATCTAAGCCTAAAGCTATCTGAGCATAGAATGCGAGTAGTGAACTTATGTTGTTTAAAAAGGTAAATCGATTGAATTCAAGCGGCTGGGACTCGATGTAGTCAAAACTCCAATTTCTATCCGCAAAATTAAAAACCAAGCTCTCGTAATTCGTGCCATAAACTGGCCTTACCGTCTGAATTTGAACGGTTGCATTATATGTTCCAACCTGTGGCACATCGTTGATCGTGATCAATAAATTTCCCTTGATACGCTCTTCAGGGCGAAATTCATCTGTTGTCCAAGATCTTCCGTTAAGAAATTGCTCAAAACTAGTCTTCATCTGCTCGAAAACATTGGTATTTTGAATCCTAGCACGATCACTATTAATGATCACTGTAAAATTGAGCTCTTGAGAAAAGCCAATGAAAGAATAGCAAAACAGGAGTAAGAGGAAAATTCCTTTCTTCATAGACTTAAAAATAAGGAAATATCTACGCTCACACCCAAACTGGAATATTTTTGATTTGATCAATAATAAGCGCTGCTATTTTATTTTTTGATTCAACCTCTGACTGCACAGCAAATCCAGAAGCATGAAAAATATGTACCTTGTTCGTATCCACTTGAAATCCTGCTCCAGATTCTTTCATTGAATTGAGAACAATCATATCAAAATTTTTCTTTGCTAACTTGGACTGGGCATTTTCAGCTTCATTTTCCGTCTCTAAAGCAAAGCCAATGTGAACTTGATTTTGCTTTTTATTTGAACCAAGCTTCGCTGCGATATCTACGTTTTTGACTAGAGATATAGAAAGTTTTGTATCACTTTTTTTTATTTTCTCAGGGGCAATTTCTGCTGGTGCATAATCAGCGACTGCAGCAGCAAAAACGCAAATATCCATTTGATTATGGATTTTTGATGCTACTTCAAACATCTCTTTTGCTGATTTCACATCCTGCCAATGAAAGTTACTTTTGTTTACTTTCAACGAGATCGGGCCAGATACAACAAAAACTTCCGCTCCTCTGGAAAGAAATGCATTTGCCAATGCAACCCCCATTTTCCCACTCGAGTGATTACTGATATAACGTACTGGATCTAGCGCCTCTTGTGTCGGTCCCATGGTGATAAGTACTTTCTTTCCTTTGAAATCGGACTTTACGACAAAGAATTCTTCAACTTTAGCTAAAATATGCTCTGGCTCCATCATTCTGCCTTTGCCCGACAAACCACTTGCTAATTCTCCTGCTTCCGCATCAAGAATAATATTTCCAAAAGACTCTAATTTCCTAATATTTGATTCTACCGAAGGATGCTGGAACATATCCAAATCCATCGCCGGTGCTACCATGACAGGGCATCTAGCTGATAGATAGGTAGCAGAAAGCAAGTTGTCACAAATACCATTAGCGAACTTCGCGAGGGTATTAGCACTAATAGGTGCTACTAAAAATAAATCCGCCCATAATCCTAGCTCCACATGATTATTCCAAACTCCTGTTTCATCTTTTTGAAATTGACTTAAGATAGGTCGCTTGGAAAGCGTAGATAAAGTGAGCGGTGTAATAAAGTCAAAAGCAGAAGTGCTCATAATAATTTGCACTTCTGCTCCTGCTTTAGTTAATAATCGAGTAAGAAAAGCGGATTTGTAAGCAGCAATGCTACCTGTTACTCCTAAGATAATTTTCTTACCCTTAAGGCTCATAGAATTATTCAGCCGTTGGCTCTTCTGGGAATCTGCTGTACACTTTGCCTTCCATGAATTCCTCCATAGCTAATGTGCTTGGCTTCGGCATTCTTTCGTAAAACTTGGAGATTTCAATTTGCTCTTTGTTTTCAAATACCTCTTCCAAATTATCAACAGTAGAAGCAAACTCAGAAAGCTTAATATTCAACTCCTCTTTCAAAGTGTTAGAAATTTGCTTTGCTCTTTGGCCTACAATATGAAGAGACTCGTAGATATTCTCTGTTTTATCAGCGATTTTATCAAGATCTCTTGTAATGATTGATGGATTAATTGCCATATTCTTGTTTGATTATAATTCTATTTTATTTCTACTTCTTCTATTGTCTTATTCTCTAATGCTCTCGCTTTTTGCTCAGCCAGTCGCTCGTTGTAATCGGCCAAAAGAATTGAATGAGAGACTAATTCTTCTTTGGCCTTCTCTTCAATTTCTTTCACCTTCCCAGTAAAAGCGCTATTCGGATATCTTCTATAAAATGAAGTTGCAAACCCTAGAGCATCATCTAATCTATCTTTCTTTTTTAGGAAAGCACTATTCTCGGCATAGCCTGTACTTACCTCAACCAGCTTATAAGCAAGTTCTTCATTATGCTTACTATCTGGATAATCCTTCATGAAATTCTGAAAGTTGATAATGCATGCCCGGTAATAATCACCTGGATACAAACCGTCCTTGAGTCTGTAATACATGGATGACTCCATGTAAGCTTTTTGCTCAAATCTTCCTTGCAAATCAACTAGCATTTCCATTGCACGCTCATAGCTTGCAGATGCTGGAAATTTGGTCACAAACTGCTGTATTGCAGAAACTGCTTCCTGTGAACTCTGCTGATCAAGATTCGCATCCGGAGCATCCAAATAAAGGGAATAAGCATTCATAAATAACGCTTCTTCAGCAAGAGGGCTCCTATTATATGTTCTATAGAAATTACTGAAATATCCAGCTGCCTCAATGTATCTTTTTGTCTTGAAATGGCAATTAGCATAGTTGTAATCTGCTAACTCAGCTTTCTCACTACCTCTGATAACTGGCAACACTTTGTCATACAGGATAATAGCTTTATTGTATTCTCCTTCCTGATAATATTTGTTGGCACCTGCATACAGCTCTTCCCAATTCGTGCTCTTTTCAAGCTTATTGAATGGGCCACAAGAACTTGTAGCAAGTATAATAAGTAGTAATAGAATGGATTGTACGCGCATTTTCATTTTCAAGACCGCAAATATACGGGATAATAATTCGGATTCAAATGGATGTTAGCTGGATAGTCAAGTCTTACTTCTTGACAACGAGCTTCTTGGTCACAATATTTTTATTGTCCAAGAAAAGGGTGTAGAAATAAATTCCAGGATTGAAGTCTGCAACATTAATTGGAAGCGTGCTCCTTTCGGGATCTAGTTCATAGTCTGCTATTGGGTTCCCAATAAAGCTATTTATCGATATTCTCGCCTTAACCGATTTGTTTTTGATGTTATAATCAAACTGGGCAATTCTCACGCTAGGATTGGGATAGACATCGCTAAGCACGATATCCTTATAATCAAACTCATCAACTTTGTCTGATGGATCATCAACCTCATACCTAGCTTCAACGACAAACAGATCTCTTAAATTGCTCTCATTGACAAATGATAAATCAAAAGATCCTCTCGTTTCAGCTATTCCCATATCAAATACTAAATACAAATCTGTGAGAAGCTCACCTGGCTCCAATTTCAATTTGATTTTGGCTAAGTCTTTTTTCGGGTCGTAACATGTATCTCCAATACAAATACTAACCTTCTGGGAGGACCCTATATTTCCACGTAGGCTTTTCAAAAGGTAAGTCTTTACTTGATTGGACTCGTTTTGAAGGATAATAGTTTTGCGTTTTGTCGAACCTAAATCTCCACGAAACTCAACTCCATCACTCAGCACACGCACCTGTTGGGCCTCCGCAAATACGGGAGCCAACAGCCAAAGCCATGTAAAAAATATGAGTAATCGTTTCATGTAGAGTTTTTATCGATACGCCTTTAGTATAGTAACTGTAGTCAATATACGGACAAAATTATACCAATGGCTATGTATTTAGATAAAAATGCGGTTAAAATCTGTTAACCCTAATGAAATTTTTCAGCTACTTGTGCGTTAGCTTAAACCTGGAAAAGCCTACAACCGTGATGGAATCTTTTTTTCTGGTTTCCAACCACGTTTTTCCAGTGATTTTCGGATATCCTCTTCCGTAGGCAGAATCAATTCTATATCCGGTTCATTGAATAAATTTTCTGCATCAAGATCTATTTCGTCAGGCTTTCTCCACAAAAAAATATCTTCTAGTGTAGGCCTTTCTTCGAATCTCCAGTTGAAACCCTCTAATCTGGAATTTTCTTCCGTAATGAGTTGTAAGGGGGTGAACTTGCCATCAGGTTTGATTCCATAGGTTACCCGCTGAATCGCACCATCTTTGAACCTGAGCTTGATGTTAGCACTCAGCGTTTTATTGATCCCCTGAGATATGGTATCTGCTTGCAAAGCGAAATAGAGGGATTCTCCGTTGCCTTCAATATCAATCCTGTCCATTTGCCCCTCTCTAAAATACCCATCCATGGTTCTACCCTTCATCTGGTTGAAGTTCATTATGGTATCCTGAGTGATGACGAATACTTTATCTTTCATAAAGACACGCTCGAGTTCTTCATTTGCAATGTAAAAAACCATACTATCTGCGGTGATTTGGCTTTTTTGATTCCACATTACTGGGCTTTTAAATAGCTGTATGGAAGAATCCGCATAATTATAAACCAAGGAATCCGCTACTCCGGACATGTCAGATTTTACTAATCTAACTGACCTAAATGCCAGTAAATATTTCATAGAATCAGCCTCTCCATCCTGTGATATCAAGGAGTCTGAGGCCATGTAGAGTGTATCTTTTTCGAAATACCTTCTTACCAGTGCATTCCCATGGACTAAACTATATTTTCGCTCATCCCAATACTCTCCTACATCTCCAAATACTTCAACTTGACGTTCTTTATTGAGTACGCTTACATTTTCTTTGCCTTCATAATAGGCGTCAAGCTCACTGTAAAATAGCTCTTTTGCCTTAATCCGGCTTGTTTCTGTTTCTACAACCCCTTCATAAAACCTGAATTTCTTGCCTTGCGTGTCATAAAAACTGCCATTTTGAGCATCCAACGTATTCCCTTCTGTTGATATCAGGTTGGTCAACCCTTTGGTCTCAGCCGTCTTAGGGATGGTCAAATAAATCAAATCATTGGTCTTCATGGTGTAGTCAGGATTGACTAGAACCACATCATTTTTGAAAGTAATTTTCTCAATAGTTACTTCATAAGTCCCTCTTTGACTAGTCAACACATTTACAGAGTCCACTACTTTTCCATCATTGAAATAATATGCAATGTTCGCCTCACGGTCATAATCAAGGTATTCAGTGGTCAACGTAGTTTTTTGATTCGTGAAAACTACATTATTTCGGAGCTTAGCAAGCTTAGTATTCCCATCGTACTCAGCATATCTACTGGTAGTCTGCACAGGATCTTCCGTATCCACTATTCTCACATTCCCAAATAGACGTGCTTTGTTTTCCAATCTAAAGAAATGTGCAGAATCGCAATAGATCAGCGAGTTCTGATGCTTCATCTTTACATCTCCTACTAACCTTTCATATCCGTCACTGCCGATCAACTCACCCGCGCCGTTAATCTCCAAAACCGATGTTTCCTGGGCTTGAGAAGAAAATGATATGACCCAAAAAGTCAGAAGGATAAAGGAAATACGAAAGAGGGCTGAAGTCATAGCGGCACGAATGTGGGCAAAATTAGTAGAAAATGATATTTTTGATCAATGGTTGAAGCTTTTATCCGGCATATCCGGAACAAATCAATTTTAGATCCCACCAAAACCTACCTATTAGCTAGTAGTGGCGGAATAGACAGCATGTGCTTAGGCAATCTTCTTACCAAAGCAGAAATACCTTTTGAAATAGCCCATGTTAATTTTCAATTAAGGGGTGAGGAAAGTGATCAGGACGAAGAATTTCTAAGAAATTGGGCTAAAACACTTGAGATACCTTTCCATGTACATCATGCTGATACCTATGCTTTCGCATCAGAAAGAAATATCTCTACGCAAATGGCGGCAAGAGAGATTCGTTATGCTTGGTTTGAAAAGTTAAGATCAGAAAGAAAATTAGCCGGGATCATCACTGCTCATCACGAGGACGATCAAATTGAAACAATATTTCTAAACTTACTCCGAGGAACTGGTATAGAAGGTATTTATGGAATGGCAGATCGCCGAGGTTGGTTGATCCGCCCCATGCTTCCATTTAGCCGAAAAGAAATTGAAGAATATATCTTGGAAAACCAGATCGAATGGAGGGAAGATAGCTCAAATGAAAAGACTGATTATAAGAGAAACAAACTTCGCCATATTAGTTTACCTGCACTTTATGAGGTTGGCGATGATGCAAAATCAAACCTGCTAAACAGCTTTGAAAGATTAAAAGATACTGGAAAGGCATTTACTGCACTCTTTGACAATTGGAAATCTGAGAAAATCAAAGAATCTGATGATCTTCAAATTCTTTCATCACAGGACCTTCTACGACATGCAGGCGCATCTTCCCTACTGTATTTTTGGCTTCGACCATACGGTTTCAATTCTGATCAAGCGCAAGATATTTTAGAGACTTGTCAATTCAGTGAATCTGGAAAACTCTTCGAAAGCAGCACACATCTGCTAAATATTGATCGTGATCAATTGATTTTGGCACCTATCCCTAGTGAGTTTGAATCGATTTCTATTTCAGCCAGTGACATTGAATTTACCATACCGGAAGGCAGGTATGAACTCCTAAAATTAGACGGCCGAGAGGCATTAGACAAAAGTCGGCAAAATGCTATGCTCGATTTAGAGCGCTTGAGTTTTCCACTCGAGATCAGGACTTGGCAGGAAGGTGATCGGTTTATTCCTCTTGGCATGAAAAATGCAAAGAAAGTCTCTGACTTTTTGATAGATTTAAAGGTGCCTGTGGTGAAAAAACGAGGTATAAAAGTACTAATTTCAGAAGATCAAATAGCTTGGGTAATTGGATATAGAATAGCTGATTGGGTAAAATCAACAGCAGCTACACGGAAATTACTTTATCTAAAAAAGCAATAAGCAATGCGGAATCCATTTTCTAAAACATACACTGAAGCTGAGGAAAACATGTTCCATTTTCTAGGGCAGATTAAGTTTTTTGAAAACTTGAAGGAAAAAGAAATGGCTCGATTTATCCCTGCTATGCATCATCGAAAGTATGTGAAGGACGAGGTGGTTTTCTTCAGCAAGGATCCAAGTCAGGCGCTTTATTTGGTTAAAAGCGGAGAAATATCCCTAACTATTGACATCAAGGATAATTTTGAAACGATTCTTGAAATCAAGCGAGGTGAGGCCTTTGGAGAAAATTCGTTGATCGAAAATGCCAAGAGAACTTACACTGCATTAATAGTGTCAGATGAGGCAGAACTGATTGTAATCCCTCATTTTGCGATGCAGGAGATTTTTGACAGCAATCCAAAGATCAAGGCAAAAATGATGACTTCACTTGCGGAATACTATAACCAAAACAATCAGCGACTATTCCGATCCTACAGAGAATCCTTTGGCTTTTTTAGCCTGCGTCAAATGTTTGAATAACGAAATTTAAACTTGCTTTTTTTCAAACATAAATAGATGCCCGGAGATCAATTTTTAGAAAAGTTAAATTCCAAATCTAACCTGGAGTTAGAAAGAATTGCTGCGGATTCAAGGTCATATATTTTCGACGCCAGGCATGCAGCTGCAATACTTTTAAAAAACCGAAATTATCAATCTCCACTTATAGAAATCGTCGAAGGAGAAGCTAAAAAGGGAGGAATAGTTAAAACGAAAAACCTTGAAAATCTAAAAGAAGAAAAAAGACGTCTGATAAGGCACCTTCGGGAAATTTCAATCAACGGGACTGGGAAATACAGACTTACAAATGGTAATGAACTTCAAATAAAGAGATTGAATGAAAAAATCTTTCAGATAAACATTGAAACTAGCTATGGAAGAGGTTTAGGACCTGTAATTATTTGTAAAATCAAAGATGATTCAACATACCTCACTTATCCATTTTTATACTTAAAATATATCCTGATTTACGGAGTTGGTGGAGTAGTTTTATTTATACTTCTTTCTTGGCTAGGTTATGTAAATTATAGTCTAAAGATTTTTTTTATTCCATTTATCGTTCCGGTTGGATTTCAATTGCTTTTGATGCCTTTTATCTATTTTTTAACATTGAAAACCTTTCAAGAAAGATTGAAAAAAAATAAAAACCGCAACTTCGGCTACGAAAACTTCTAGATTGAGAACCACCAATTTTGAATCTATTACCTTAAATAGGTAAATCGACGATATTCATCAAAAATCCTTAATTACTTCCAAAGAATTCTGGACTCGGTTTCCGATACTAGGCATTGTTTAATATCTTAGCGCCGCTTTTTAACGCAAAAAATTCATAAAAAATCTATAAATCTAATGAGCAAAGTAACCGTAGTAGGAGCTGGTAACGTGGGCGCAACTTGCGCAGACGTATTGGCTTATCGTGAAATCGCTGAGGAAATTGTATTAATCGATATCAAAGAAGGCGTTGCTGAAGGTAAGGCACTTGATATTTTCCAGAAGGCACCAATTAATCAATACGATAGCCGTACCACTGGAAGCACAAATGATTATACTAAAACTGCCAATTCAGATGTAGTTGTGATTACTTCTGGCCTTCCTCGTAAGCCTGGTATGACTCGTGACGACTTGATCGAAACCAACGCTGGCATCGTGAAATCTGTGACTGAGAATGTAATTAAGCATTCACCTAACGCAATTATCATCGTGGTTTCAAACCCTCTTGATGTAATGACTTATCAGGCACACATCACTGCAGGTACTTCTAGAAACAAGGTAATCGGTATGGCTGGTATCTTGGATACAGCGCGGTACAGAGCTTTCCTTGCTGAAGAATTGAATGTTTCTCCAAAAGAGATTCAGGCCATCCTGATGGGCGGACATGGTGACACGATGGTTCCTCTCCCTCGCTATACTACAGTAGCTGGTATCCCAGTAACTGAGTTGGTAGCTAAGGACAAGCTGGACGCGATCATCGAAAGAACGAAATTCGGTGGCGGAGAGCTAGTAAAGCTAATGGGTACTTCTGCTTGGTATGCTCCAGGATCAGCAGCTGCGCAAATGGTAGAAGCAATCTTGAAAAATCAAAGAAGAGTATTCCCTGTTTGTATCAAACTAGAAGGTGAATACGGAATCGATGATTGCTACCTAGGCGTACCAGTAATTCTTGGCAAAAACGGCGTCGAGAAAGTATTGGAACTAGACTTAAATGCTGAAGAAAAAGCGCTTCTTGAGACTTCTAGAGGTCATGTGAAAGAAGTGATGGAAGTATTGAACAAACTAGGTAAGTAAAACTAGTTTATTTATACATCAGACCTGAGATTCTCTTGCTTTTGCGAAGGTTTCTTAGGTCTGATTTTTGTAATATGCCGCCTGAACCATCGTTGAACCTGTGAAGATCTGGAAAAGCCTTCTTATACTTTTTATCACCTTACTCCTAGCTGCAGGAGGTTTCTGGGTTTACAAATCCTACTTTTCAACTCGCAGAATCAATAGCTTAGAAGTAATCAGCCAAAATGCCGTCTTTGTCTTTGAAACATACGAAGGTGCAAATCAATGGAACACACTGGTAAATGATCCGGTTTGGGAAATTTTAAAAGCATTCCCAGCTTTTCAAAGACTATCTGACCAACTCATTACCTTAGACAGCCTAAATGGAGGATCAGGCGAAATAGCAAAATCTCTAAACGGCCAACAAGCTACCATCAGCCTTCATTCCACTGGTATTGAGACATTCGAACTACTTTTTACCATCAATCTCAATCCATCCACTACTACAGATTTCATCGAAGAAATTGAATCAAGAATCCCAACAGGATCTAGATTTCAATCTCGAAAATACTCTGATCAGGATGTATTGGAATATTATAATGCTGACAATAATCGACTTTGGAGCATTACATTATTAGGAGATTTGGCGGTGATATCATCTTCCTCCTTCTTAGTCGAAGAAGCCATCCGTTTTTATGTCAATGAAGACCAATTAAGTTTTTACTCCCTCGCAAAAACTATCCCTTATAATTCCGATGCACAAGGTAGACTTATCATTGACGGCAAAGGATTATCCAGCCTGCTAAAAGGTGTAGGTGGATTGAGGGAAAGCCCGACAATTGATGCTTTGGAAATTATGCCTGGAGTGGTGTCTTTGGACCTTATTTTAGAAGAAAATCAGATGGTTTTCAAAGGACCGGTGGTTTATGAAGAAGATGTTAATTTCACCCCATCTATCCAGGCAAATCTTGCAGCCATCGAGGATGTCATCTCCATTCGTACGCTTGCACTGACTCAGATTAATTTAGAGAGTATCTATGAAACTCAGAAAATCACCAATCGCGCTTTTACAGCGAGGGCGACTTTTAGTGGAGACATTCAGCGCAAGCTCTTAGACAAGGGATTTTTAGATTCATTTACAGGAGAATTGTATTTACTGGATCTTGAAAATGCTGGAGGGGCTGATCAAAACCTCGCGCTGTTGGCTCGAACTAGAGATGCAGATCTTGCTATACAGCAACTCAAAGAGTTTCAAGAAAGCGAGAGTGACGAAGGGTCGGATTTCTATTCAGGACATGAGATTCTTTACCTTTCAGAGGAAGAATTCCCTGCACATTTATTTGGTGGAAAATTCACAGGCTTTGGGCAAACTTTTATTACTTCAGAAAATGATGTTTTAATCTTCACCAATTCTCAGCAAGCAATGAAGCTGATGCTGGACGATATCACTTCTGGAAGTACCTGGGGAAAATCTTCTAGAGCTCCAGAAGCGAAAAAGGACCTGAGCCCAACTTCCGGCTTTAGTCGCATTTATCTCACAGATAATATTTGGGACACTTGGACAAAAAAGGCAAATCCATCCTGGAGTTCATTCTTGCAGAAATATTCGGAGGCATTCCTTTCTTTCCCTTGGGTTTCTTTTAAAATAAACCAGCTACAGGGCAAGACAGAAGCGACGCTCAGCTTTCCATATGATGGTGGCTCCAAACCGACTATTGAAACTACTGATGCTATTTCTCTGCAGCCGAGCAATAGAATTTCCTTTGAAAACCAGTTAATCTATGGCCCAAAATCAATCATCAACTATCAGGATAATACGGAAGATTTATTGGTACAGGACCAAAACAATGTTCTCCATTTAATCAATTCTGCTGGTCAGGAAGTTTATTCAGAGCAACTTACAGGCCCTATAGTTTCAGATGCTTTTCAAATTGATTACTACAAAAATGGAAAGCTTCAGCTATTGGTCGCTACAGCTGATAAAATCTATGGAATTGATAGGCTAGGCACTCCACTTCCAGGCTATCCCTTGGGAGCAAACGGAGAGAAAATCACACATCTCAACTTAGTTGATTATAGCAACTCAAAAGATTACCGCTTTTTCATCAGTACCGAAGCCGGCAACTTATATTTAATAGACAAGACGGGTGACAAGCTGGAAGGCTGGGATCCAAATCGAATTGGAGCCAAAACTATTGGTGCACCGGCTCATTATCGCGTACCAGGAAAAGGAGATTACATGGTGGCTTTGACTGAAAATGGGGCTCTTCAGCTTTTTAACCGAAGAGGCGAAAGCCAAGCGGGTTCTTCGATCAAATTAGGCGATTCTTTCACGTCTGGGCTGATATCCTGGCGCGACCCGAAGTCTAGATCCAGCCAGTTGGTGGGGATTACTGCAAATGGAGAGGTAATACATACCAACTTCAATGGGGAGATTGGATATAGGAACCAACTTGTCAAGGACGATCGTGATAGTGAATTCCTGCTTGTGCCGGATCAGAAACAAAACGATTTTGTTTTTATCTCACGACAGTATAACGAGGTAACCGTTCTTGATAGAAGTGAAAAAAACCTCTTCAGCACGCGCGTGTCTGACGAAAATCTCATCTATCAATATTTTGACTTCGGATCTGACAGGCAATTATTTGCAGTTACTGATCTCAATCAAGGATTTTGTTACCTGTATGATATGAGTGGAAATCTTCAGACCACCATGCCGCTAGAAAGTACTGGTACAATACAGATTACCTATCAGTCATCCCTAGGTCAATATCTGATTAGGACGATAAGTGGCTCCACACTTACAGAATTTCAATTAGCAGATTAAGCTGAACCAAATTTTCTTTGGCTTGGGCCGACGAATGGCTACCTTGCAAAAAATTACAGATTCTACTCATGCCGAAAAAGTATTTCCTATCCATACTCCTACTCATTTGGGTTAGTACTAACTCTTTTGCGCAGCTGGTTTTAGATAATCAGGATATTTATGAAGCTGCAAATTCAGTAAATCTGAATTCACCGTATCATACGACACTCTCATTTTTTTATAATCTGGAAGAAGGAAATTATAAGCCAGAAAATGCAGCGAAAACACTGGACCTCTCAGATGTTGAATCAAAAAATGGAGAGCGTCTTGCTGTAAAACTGAAGCAGATATTTGAGGGTAAAGGAATACTAATTCGAACTAACGATATTCCAAACGAGCAAAACTATTCAGATAGCACATCCGCACAGGATGAAAACATCTATTATTTCGATAAGAAAAAACTGCCGGGAATATTTCTAAAAAAAACCGGTGAAAGTTGGAAATATTCAGCTTTTAGTGTCACTCAAATAGACAAACTGCACTCCGAGACTTATCCTTTCGGTACCGCAAAGCTTCTTAATATCCTACCTAAAATCGGCAATGAGCAATATCTAGGTCTCCATTTATGGCAATTGGTAGGCTTATTCATCCTACTCTTATTGGTTTTTCTTGCACATTGGGTGTTCACTTTGGTAGTTGACAAATTGATACTTTACCTATTTAAAAGGTATGGCTACGGCAAGGTGGGTGAAGATTATATTTTGCCCGTCGCTCGAGTGATAAGCTTCTATCTAATTGTGGTCTTACTTTCACTTTTCATCCGAGTGCTGCAATTGCCAATCGAGATTTGGTCTTGGATAGTGATTGTGTTTAGAACACTGAAGCCTTTTCTGATCACTATCATTTTTTACAAATTGGCAGATGTGGTAGCGGCTTATTTTACCAAGCTAGCAACTAAGACAGAGTCTACTTTAGATGATCAGTTAGTGCCTTTGATGCGAAAAACCCTCAAAGCTTTCGTCATCATCGTTGGTACACTGTTCATCCTTAGAGATGGACTGAACCTCGACATTATCCCATTCCTAACTGGTCTTTCTATAGGTGGTGTAGCTATTGCTTTAGCTGCTCAGGACACCATTAAAAACTTTTTTGGATCGGTGATGATTTTCATTGACAAACCCTTCCAAGTGGGAGACTGGATCACTTCGGGTGATATCGATGGAACTGTGGAAGAAGTAGGGTTTCGATCTACCCGAATCAGGACTTTTAGAAATTCTCTCATGTATGTGCCTAATGGAAAAATAGCGGATGCAGTGCTAGACAATCATGGTTTGAGACAATACAGAAGGTTTTACACCACACTAACAGTCACTTATGATACACCTCCTGCTTTGATCGATGAATTTGTAAAGGGTCTTCGGGAAATTGTATTGGCTCACCCAGATACGCGAAAGGATATGTTTCATGTGTATTTCAACAATCTATCATCTTATAGTCAGGACATCATGTTTTACATTTTCTTCGAAGTGCCTACTTGGGGTGAAGAACTGAGATGCAGACATGAGATTTTGGTAAAGATTGTGAAGCTTGCCAATTCAATCGGGGTGCGATTTGCATTCCCTACTCAGACATTGCACATGGAATCTTTTCCTGAAAAAAAGACGCTTGTCCCTGAATATAGCGGTGGATATGAAGCAAAGTTGAATGACTTCCTTCAGTCAGAACTTAAGCGAAAAAACGATTAAGTAATCTATTTCACTTCAAAGGTTCGTGTGTAATTTCTTGCTTCTCCTTGGGGAGTTTTAGTTTTCAGTGTGATCTGATATTTACCTTTAAGATCAGGGAGCTTTATTTCCATTGAGTTACTCACAGGCGCTGAATCTGGGACAGCAGACCAGTAAATAACAGTTCGCCAATCCATAATTCTTTGATCGTCCATTGGAGCTGAAAAAAGCGATTCGGTAGATTTTACTTTAGGCTGAATACCTTCATAATCGAGATAGATGGAATTCGAAGGGATAGGAAATCCTCCAAAATCATTCTCATAAGAACTGAAACTCATTACCCCTGGAAATTTCTCTTCATTTAAGAAAAAAGTCCGTGTCAACACATCTAACTTTTTGAAATTAGTAGGATCGAATGCTGCCAGCTCATCTGAATTAAAAACAACCAATGCGTCCACAAGCATAAGTGGATTGGAGTCAAACACTGTATTCATGACGTTGTCCAAAATTCGAAATTCTTTCTTTTTCTGAATATTCTTTTGGGAAATCTCAGGGACATACTCCTTAATCACCGTACCAACAGTTTCAAATCTGGTATAATCATCAAGCAGGTAGGTTCGGTCTTCCAAAAACCCTGTCACTACTGGCATTTGTGTTGCATCATACTCATTGACGAAGTAGCCTTCTATCTGCCCGCCTTTCAACAATTCCTGAAGATAAAGCTGATCTTCTGGACTTATTTCAAGTTGAGGAAAAATAAAATCCTTTTTAAAATGAGTCGCTGGAGCTGGAGAAACTACTCCAAAATCCAATAAAGATCCATTTTCATCAGCTTGGGCAACCAAATACTTCCAGTTCCTCATCCCTCCTGCATCGAAGTACATGCTTCCATTTGCATCGGGACGATCTGTAAAAAGCGCTGACTTTTCTCCATGCAAAGACATGTAATACAATTTGGTGGTGTCTACTGCAGCTTCATCAAGTTTGGCTTCGATGACATGCCCAAAAAGCTCTGGAATCAAATTATGCTCATCTATAGACTCATAGGCAGACGTAGAAGAAATCATCCCTTGATCAGCTAAGAAAGGATTCAATGAGGCTATGCTCAAATTGGATAGTTCAACACCGGTAGGCAATTCAATTTTTAAGGTGCTCCCAGCTTCATTGATTTGTCGGGATAACACGATCTCACTTGACTCTTGATTTATTGTAACCAGCTTTCGCTCAGCAACTACTGTAGGAGGAACTGTTTTATTAAATACTGTGACGAACTGTTGAACTAATCCTTCCTCTAAATTTTGGTATGGACTTATTCTGGTAAATACCCGAAGAAGATAATTATCAGATGGAAGATTTGGCGGAATCTGAAGAAAATTAAAACTCTGACCATCCTCTAAAGGCATCTTAGCAATCGCAACTGACTCATTATAACGATTCAGCAACTCTGCGTAAATGATCTTTGATTCGGTAGGAATGTCTCCATTTAGAGATTTACTATGTATCCAAACTCTTTCTCCTCCAAAATAGATTGTTTTTGGAATGGTAAAATAGACTGTTTCATTTTCAATAGTCTGTCCTAAGGTCATTGTGATGAAACCCAGAGAACAAATTAATATGGCGAGGCATTTATGTGATAAGTTCATATTAATCCTGCCAGAAATCAGGTTTTACATTTGTTCCTCTAAGCGTACAATCAGAACATGGTCTAGGCGATCCTTGATACCCAATTGGCTCCAATTCATTAAACTCAGAAAAAATTGGAAATACAGGAACAAAGCTGCCGCTTGCAAATGATTGAGCATACTCAGTTTTGGGTATGGTATCAGGTTCAACAAAACATCCTCCATAAGCGGGCTCAAATACAATCCAAGGTGCTACTTCTTGCACAGAGATAAACAATCTCTTTTGTCTAATCGTACCCAAGCTTACAAATCCTACCACCGGTGCATCCGGGTTTTGATCATTGTTGATGTTACCACCAATATTTGAGGGTAACGGGCTAAAAATCGATCCTATATCATCAGAGTTTTTTCGAAGAATCTCCCAGAATTCAGATGCTTTTTTATCCAGTGCTTTCTGGGAAATCAAAATGCTATATTTTAATCCTAGCCGCTCGTCATTCTCCAGAATTTGGGTAATTGACTGTCTGAAAACGAATTGGTCTTCAAATCTTGAAGAGGTTTCCAATATTAAATCAGAGCTCACTGAACCTCGATAGCACAAATCTGTTCTTTCATCTTGACCCCTAAAAACTATATCTGCTGTCTCAGGATCAAATTTATAATAGGATGGGAACTTAGGGCGAAAAGCATAGGTCTCCTCAAATGTCCACAAGAAATCATCGGCGTTTTCATCTCCTTTTGTTGTCAAATAAACCTCAACTCCCAGCTCATTTTGCACAAAACCAACATCAATGATCTCAGGCGTAAGAATAGGGCGAAGCAAATCAGAAGTATAACTTCTTCCATCATTGGTAGAGATGTAAAGTCTGTAATCCTGATTCTCTGGAATATCATTCGCAAACTCAAATTCTCCAGAACCTAAATCCGTCAGTGGATATTGCTCTCCAGACTCTGATCTCAGAAAAACTTGAGCAGATGGATAGCTAGGTACAAAAGAATCAGTAGTCTGAATATTCTGGGTATAACTTAGCTTCAACTTGCTCGGTAATCCCTCTGTATCCAAATATCCCTCCACTACCAAAACAGACAGATCTGCAGGTTCAATTTCTGGATTGAATGGCTCTCTGCATCCACTAAGGAGTAGTATACAGGAAAATATTAGAAGCACGAGTCTATTCATCAGAAACGGAAATTGTAAGTAATAAACGGAATAGGCTGAGCAAAAATTGACAATTGATAACCTCTCAACTGACCTTCTACAGGAGTGTAATAAACAGAGTATGGATTGCTTCTACCTAACAAATTATAAACTCCAAGTGACCAGGAGGAATGTGCCAATTTTTTAATCTTGTGACTTCCCTCTAGATTGATTGAAAAATCCACTCTGAAATAATCTGGTATTCTGTATGCATTTCGATCTGAGAAATACACGCGCTCAGAACCTGCATATTCAAACTTGGAAATCGGTAATGTGATCGGACGACCTGTGCTGTAATTAACATTTAAGGAAGTATTAACCCGCTTGCTCAATTCATAATTGGCAGTAACGACCAAGTGATGCGGTTGATCAAAATTACTGGAGTAAAAGTCACCATTGTTAATTTTCTCAATACTTGGGTCATCTGAAGTTCTCATCAACGAACGAGAATAAGTATAAGCAATAGACCCCTGTAGTAAGCCAGTACTTTTTCTAAGTAAAAGCTCCACGCCATAAGCCTTCCCATCAGAGTTTAGTACATCCTGTTCTATATTTTCATTGAGAATAATATTAGCTCCAGAACGATAATCCAGCAAGTTTGCCATATAACGATAATAAACTTCTGTAGAAAACTCCAGCTTATTTTGCGCAAGATTTCTATAATAACCCACAGAAGCTTGCCCTCCAGTTTGGGGGCGGATATACGTATCGCTCAACTTCCAGGAATCCGTTGGCGCTATCGAGGAAGTGTTTGACAACAAATGTATATTCTGCCGCATGGTGTTAAATCCAGCTTTGACAGAAGACCTGTTATCCAAGGTGTACCTCGCGGAAACTCTAAATTCAGGTCCGTGATAGGTCTTGACATTTTCACCATCACCAAATGTCACCTCTCCTATCACATTGCTGTCGGTAATTGGAGCACCTTCCACATATTGGTTAACGGTCATTGGCCCAAGCAATTGATAGAACATATACCGACCTCCGTAACTCACTGATAGCTTTTCTGAAACTATAAATTCATCTCCGAAAAACACGGAAACCTCTCGGGCATTTTCCTCATCCAGCTCTTTTTCAAGAACGATTGACTCTGTGCCAAATGGACTATTTCTGCCAGGATTCAGCTTGTACTGAATGCCATGCACACCAAAATTGAAGATATGCTTTTCGCTCTTTCGGTATTCAAAATCTGCTTTCAAAAAGAGTTGATTAACATTGAATCCAAAATCGAAGGAATTCAATGGGTTTTCTACTCCTATTATTCCAAATTCATAACTATCGCTTCCAACAGTAAACCTTCCTTCCAATGCGTCATTGAAAAAGTGCTTCCAACCTAAGGCAAGATTTACATTTTGGTAAGAATAGGTAGTATCTGGGTCAAATCGAAAATCATCTTGACTCAAATAAGCGGTCAACTCTAAAGTATTCTGCTCATTAATGGTATGCTGAATATTTGCATTGATGTCATAGAAGGTGATTTTACTATCATTCAAATCAGCTTCCTCATCCAATAAATTCAGGGCCCAATCCGAGTAAGTAGTCCTTCCTCCAATCATAAAAGTCGTCTTCTCTCCGATCGGACCATCCAGACTCAATCTACTCGTAAGGATACCTATACCACCAGATCCGCCTATTTTGTCTTTTCTTCCAAATTTTGGATCTACCTGCAATACAGAAGAAAGTCGTCCTCCATAGTTGACAGGAATAGATCCCTTATAGAGTTCTACTCCGTTTACGAGGTCTGCATTGAATGCTGAGAAAAATCCGAAAGCATGAGTCGGGTTGAAAATGGTGGAGTTACCATATAGAATTAAGTTTTGATCTGCTGCGCCACCGCGAACATTAAACCCAGAAGTAGCTTCACCAACTGTATTCACTCCCGGCATTATCAAAATCCCTTTGAGCACATCTACCTCACCCAACACCGCAGGAAGTCTTTTTACCTCTGCAATACTGATAGCCTGAACGCCCATATCTAGCTTATTCACGTTCGAAAGCGCACCAGAACTTACTACTACTTCATCAAGGGAAAGTATGGTCTCCTCAATACTCATATTGAATACTCCATCACCTTTTAAATCAATTTGGCGCTGCTCTTGGAAGCCTCCAATATTTTGCACCCAGATGGTGTGTCTTCCCTTTGGAAGGGTCAGCTGATACTTTCCATTCTGATCTGTTGACACTTGATTGTAATCAACTTTCTCTAAAACAATCGCCCCATTCATTGGCTTGCCAGACTCTATGCTGGTCACCACACCACTTAATATTGCTGTTTTTGACTGTGGATTATCGGCTGACTTCCCTATCACAAATCGCTTGTTCTTATCAAATGCACCTAAAGAATCTCCGGGATTTGCAAGATTATCTTGCCGCTCCTGAACTAAAAAATAATCTTTTGGAAAATCAATCTGAATTTTCTGCCCTTTAGAGATCCAAATTCTATTCGACATATCAATTGAATAGGTCAAGCCGGTCTCCGCAAATACTTGATTCAAAATCATCTTGACATCAGAATCATTTGCCTGCAAATTGACTTGAAGATTCTCTACATCTTCCTTTTTGAAGAAAAACTTGTAAGTAGATTCTGTCTCTATTCTTTCAACAAATCTTTCAAATGGCATACCTAAATACATTCCTGTAAACTTAGGATTGTATGTCTGGGCCTTTAACTCAGCAAAAAAGAAAACAACTAAAATCAGCAGTAGAATTTTTTTCATTCAGCAAAGCCATTAAATGTGTTTGAACTGTCTTCTCTTAGCTTGGCTAATTCAAGGATATACCTTTCTTTATCCCCTGAGAAAAAAAGAGACTTGCCTTTGAAATATTTTCTCACATCCTTCTTATTGAGCCCCAGACTTTTAATGGCTTGTTTTTTCCGCCTAACAAGAACAAATTCACCTCCATACCAATAGAAAAAGTCTGAGAACTCTTCGAATTTGTGAGTGAATTTGCCTACCTCCTTTATTGGATCTTTAGTCTTATAATATTTTTTCAATACTTTGATCTTGCCATCACTCTCCACCCTATAGAACCCATTCTTATCGTGCAGATAGGTTTCATTCCCTACATACTTCCTAAAAACGCTCCCATCTTTAAGTTGAAATTCTTCCACCTTTTCAGCGTTTATTAAAATCTTTTGACGGTGAATTGGATGAAAAGTAATTACTTCATCAGCGTTTTCATCATATATCAATGGGACCTCTGTGTACTTAATTTTATTGATGGACAGTGTGCCTTCTCCAAAAGTCCTGTCCAAATAATACGGGTCGCCTTCATAGTTTCTTGGCGATTCTTGATATTGGCCTCCCGTGATAAGCTCCTGAAAATAGGGAAGCTGATCTTTGTATAAAGACAAATAGGTCTGAGACTGCCCAAACGAGTTGGCAGCAATCAGAAAAAACAAAAGAAAAGGTGTGAAAAAGTTTATTTTTAGCATATGTTCGGCGCTATACTAGAGTAGAATATCCTCTCTTTTTCAAGGAATCATCTGAACGGTAAAAATAGTACTTAAATGGATTAACCCCCTCAACTTTCAATAAACCAATAATGGAAAGAAGAAACCTACTTAAATCTATGGCACTTGGTGCGACAGTTTTGCCTGTCGCCTCAGCGTTTGCTACCCCTACGAAGAAAAAGGAATCAACGATACAATTTTCTCTAAACACAAGCACCTTACGTGGCCAAAAACTGGACTTACATCAAATGATCGAAGTTGCCGCCAAGGCAGGTTATGATGGAATAGAACTATGGATCTCAGAATTGGAAGCATATCTAGCGACAGGAAAATCTTTGGCCTCCCTAAAGAAACTTTTCTCGGATGCAAAGCTGATCCCTGTAAACGCTATTGGCTTTGCCCCCTGGATGGCTCAGGATGTGGCCAAGAGCAAAGCAGGCTTTGAGCAGATGGAAAAGGAAATGGGAATGCTGGCGGAAATCGGATGTAAAAGAATAGCTGCCCCAGCGATAGGAGCAACCAATCCTGTTGACTTGCTGGCTGCGGGTGAGCAATATGCTAGACTATTGGAACTAGGCCGAAAAACCGGCGTAATGCCTCAATTGGAGTTTTGGGGAGCTTTCGAACCCTTTCATCAGTTGGGTCAGGCTTTGGCCACAGCAGCAGCAGCAAATGATCCCGATGCCCGTCTCTTGCCTGATGTATATCACTTATTCAGAGGAGGATCTGGATTCGAAGGATTGAAACTTCTCAATGGAAATGCCATCGAGGTATTTCATATGAATGACTTTACTTCCAAACCGAGGCTAGACCAAAAGGACAGTGATCGGGTTTATCCAGGTGATGGCATAGGCCCGATGAAAGAAATAGCTGCTACTTTAAAGGCAATGGGTGGCGATAAATTCCTATCACTTGAGCTTTTCAATGAAACTTATTGGGCGCAGGATGCTCAGGAAGTCGCCAATACCGGTTTGAAGAAAATGAAGCAGTTTTTTTAAGTCTAACGAAATCGAATACAAACGAAAAACCCTTTCAAATTCAATTTGAAAGGGTTTTTCGTTTTCTTAATCTTCCTTTTTATCTACCTCTTTCAAAAAAGATATCAGACCTGGAAAGAAATGCTCCGGATCGTCGTACTGACTGAGGTGGCTACCATTTGGACAAAGTAAAAATTGCCCATTCGGCAACTCCTCTGACATCCACTCCAAATGAGCTGGATCCATGGTGTCATGAGTGCCCGCTATGACTAAAGTAGGCACGGTAATTTGCTTTAAATCTGCCTTTCTGTCCCATCCTTCCAGCGAAGCCCCTGGCGTAATCCCAAATTCGCTATACCCCTGCATATAGACATAGACTTCTGGGTTCATCTCTCCCATCATCTTGTTTATTTCTGCTGGCCATTGATCAGCAGGCTTGCGAAGTACATGATAGGGATAATGATGCTCACCCAGCAATTCCATGTAGCGAGGATTTTCGAAGTCATTGTTCTTCTCTATTTCCATCAGCTCAGCAAATACTTCTTGAGGCATTTGAGGACCTAGAACTTCCTTAGCATATTTTTCATAGTCATCTAGGCTCGCCATCATATTGGAAATGATTAATCCCTTGAGATTTTCCTGATGTTGAAGTGCGTATTCTATCCCCAGCATGCCGCCCCAGGATTGTCCGTAGAGATAGAAATTATCTTTGTTAAGCCCCAGTGCAACTCGCACTTGCTCCACTTCATTCACAAAACGGTCGATTGTCCAAAGTGTGGAATCACTCGGCTGATCTGAAAATGCCGATCCCAACTGATCGTACCATATGAATTCGATTCCTTCTTGGGGTAGAAAGTCTATGAAATTCGAATATTGCTGATGAGTCATCCCTGGTCCACCATGAAGTAGCAAGACTTTAATGTCTGGATTGTCCCCTACTCGCTGGGTAAAAACATTGAATTCTCCCTTTGGAGTTTGTATTGGGATCATCTTGATACTTTCCTCAAACTCATCTAAAGTTGATTCTGACTCGATAGACTCAGTTTGATTGGATGCTTGACAGGAAGAAAAGATAATTGCTGCAGAAAGAAGTAGAAACCAACCCGTTTTCATAAGTAAGCCATTTTGTGAGTTGTTAATCTACCAGAAAGAAATCATAGATTCAACTTGAAATGAGGTTGATTTTTTTAAAGGACGCGGTAGTTTCTTGAATTAAGGAACATTGGGCATCATACTTTACTAAAGTCGATTAATTGTCTGTATCCTTTAATTTGAATTTCAGAATATGGGAAATAACTGATAAATAGATTTGAAGTATGCTGAAGTCATGTCCTTTGAGTCAATTTCACGATAGTAACTTTATCAGAAATTATACAATCGAAATCTTTGAATTTAATATTAGGATAAACACTCATAATTCCTTCTTCTAAATTATCCTCTAATTCAAAATATGAATTTGTCACCACTAAAACAGGAAATACATATAGGCAACCTGAAGGAAATTCAATTCCAAGATTTTGAAATTTTTCGTTCAACTTCGATGAAATAGTTTCATCAATTTCTTGCATGGAAAATCTTTCATCACTTTCAATTATCGCAGTCGAAATTTTTTTATCATCAGAGATAGATAAAACCAAAAAATAACCCTTGTACTTTTTCTTAAATTGTTCATTAGGCCTAATTTCCAAGATCAAATTTTGAATGATTAACTTCTTGAAATCTTGAGGAATTGCATATTCTTCTATTTCCTGCCCAAAATTCTGGACAGGAAATAGAAATAAAATTAATATGGTTATTATAACGGATCGCATGCAGTTCTTTTAGCTTTTTTATAATACTAATACCCCAATCCTATGAACTTGGAGTTAATTAGATTTTCAATCAAATGATAACCAAGTTATCCGCAAATAACACCTGGAAGAGTTCAGATTTATAAATATTTTTTCCTCTAATAACTATGTCTTCAATTTTGTTTGAGGCAAATAGATTGTTGAACAATTGAAATTCAGGAAAGAAGCCTTCGCAGCACTTAATCAACATATTAGCAAAATAAACTTGTTCCTCAGAATAAGGGTAATAACTGATAAAGGGATTGATCGATTCCTTGGAAAATTCATCAACCGTAGCAGTGAATTCTTTAAAAGGAATTATTGCTTGTGGCTTTTGACTGGTAAAATATATACCAACCAACTTCCCAATTTGACTGATGCAGAGGCCAATTCCCAAATTTCTTTGAAGAAGAATTTCTAGCTTGAATGAATAGGAGTGAGCTCCAGAAGAGCGATCCGTCACCCTTTTAAATTGGTCATTTTCCTTAATGCAGGCAACAAAAGAACACCAAGATTTTTCCAATTCAATTCTTTCATTTGCTAACTTTTCAAAGTTCCTCTGTGTCCTTTCGATATCGAATTGGTCTCTTTGATTGATTTCGATAAATTCCTCGTCGTTTTTTGCATAAAGATCATCTCTATGCATTGGATAAGAATAGTTTACTAACTCTTTGATGTAGAAATTCATATCAAATTAACAATTTGGACTATAGATGGAACTACAATTCGTGACATTCCTTTTAGGAAAGTTTGATGTAGTCGAACCTGGCGCGAAAACTTTGAGAAATTTATCAAAATACTCCACAAAATACGCTTTAGTATTAGTGTTTAGCGGGTTATGAGGCTGAGGAACTGTTTGAATTACACCAAGAGCTGATGCATTAGCAGAAAATTGAAGAATTCTTTCAGCTCCATATTTTGTAAAATACCAGTATGTCCCTCCATTTTCTGATCTTGAATAAAGATCTCCACTTAAAATTATATCAGGAAAAAATTGAAGCAAATAATCAATTGCAGACCCACTACCTGCAGTATTTATAATTGTTCCCGAATGTTCATAATTCATAGCAAAATCGCTAATTCCATTACTTAATGCAAAATAAAAATCAAATTGATTAATAGATTGACCATTTTCAAATTTTACACCATTCAAATTCCCTTCCCAAAATGAATTATCTGAACCTCCGGAAATATTTCCAAATGAATTAATGCAAAGTCTATCTCCAGGCCCTTCCTCTTCCTCCTCTTCGCAATCCACTGTCACTCCTTCCAAATTTCCTTCAGGAACTTCGCACTCTTCATCAGTTGGAGTGGGATCACCTCCACCACCTCCGCCCCCACCAGTATCACCAGGAGTAGGAGGAGCCATCACCAATTCACATTCCATTCCATTCGTTGTAGTACCAATTTCTTCCGGGGTTGTACACCCAATACCCTCAAAACAAGTATATTGGAACCAGGTGGTCTCAACTACGTAACAATAAAGTTGAAAGTTGGAGGTTCTTGCAGACGTTCCTGACCCCTTCTTTTCTTGGTTTTTTAAATCCTTAATCCTATGGGTTTTTACCCCATCTTTAATCCTCCAGCCACTGATGAAATCACCATTCCATCTGTAAAAACGATACACCCCAGAGAAATCCGTCAGAATTTTTTGATATCCACCCTCCATAAAATCTTTCAATTTGAATTTCTTATCCGGGCTATCTGGATAAATATTCAAAAAATAAGGGACATAACTCCCATCTTGCTTTGGAAAGAGAATTAAGGTTTGGAGTATTGATGTTTTTTCCAGCTTAGCTGTTTTCAAATGCTTTGGAATGGCAATTTCCTCAAAATCAAATTGAACCTCAATAACCTTCTTTCCATCCGATTGATGGTACACTTTGGATTTAGACCAGTCAGGCTTTCCTTTTCCATTTTTGAGCTTTCTTGCATTTTCGTGATCTTGAATTTGATTTTCAAAGCCTTCATACCAAGATTTAGCCGCTATTATATCTGAGTTTTCAAGCTCAGAAACATCCTCAATTTCCTGCTCAATACAGGAAGACGCAAGCAACCCCATAAAGACTGCCATCAAAATTCCAACTAACCTAAATAATGGTTTGGTTTGGTTTGGTTTGGTTTGGTTTATATAACATAGTATTAAAAATTTAATATCTCTAAGAACTTATTTTGGTTTCTATTTTGCAAGAAAAAACTAAAGAAATCTTTAGAAAATAAACTAACAGCATGTTTTTAAATATAAATGAGAAAAACCCAGATATAAAAAAATCCAAGCCTCTCGACCTGGATTTTTTAGACTTCTGACTTTATATTTCAGACCTTTTCAATCCAATCCACTCCAGTATCCTTCCAAGCTCTCTCATTTGCAGAGTTGATTACTGCTTCGCAAACTTTCTGCGTTTCAAATGCATCTCTGAACGTAGGATGGCAAGCTTCGCCTGCTTCTAAACTATGGAAGAAATCTGCCACTTGGTGAATAAATGAGTGCTCATAGCCAATAGAAGTGCCAGGAATCCACCATCTATCCATATATGGATGATCTCCATCTGTCACGTGAATTGATCTCCAGCCACGAACTTCTCCTTCGTCACTGTGATCAAAATACTCCAAGCGAGTCAAATCATGCAAATCCCAGCGGATGGAAGCATGCTCACCATTAATTTCAAAGGTATAAAGTGCTTTATGACCTCTAGCGTAACGAGTTGCCTCGAATAAACCCAGAGAACCATTATCAAAGTGGCAATGGAAAACACAGGCATCATCAATAGTTACCTTCTTCTTTTCTCCAGTACTTTGATGAACGCGCTCTTTGATGAAAGTTTCTGTCATGGCAGAAACATCTTTAATCCCACCATTCAGCCACATCGCAGTATCAATGCAATGTGCAAGCAAATCACCGGTAACACCAGAACCTGCAGCATCAGCATCCAATCTCCAAAGTGCATCTCCACCTTGCGGCAGATCTGGGCTAATAGTCCAGTCTTGCAGGAAGTTTGCCCGGTAATGGAAAATCTGTCCTAGCTTGCCAGAGGCTACGATTTTCTTAGCAAGTGTCACCGCAGGAACTCTTCTGTAATTGTACCAAACGGTGTTTTTCACACCCGCTTTCTCCACAGCTTCCACCATTCCTTTTGCCTCAGCAACAGTTCTTGCAAGGGGTTTTTCGCATAGAATCATTTTACCCGCTTCGGCCGCGGCAATTGCAATCTCAGCGTGTGTATCATTTGGAGTACAAATGTCCACCGCATCGATATCATCTCTTTTTAAGAGTTCTCTCCAGTCGGTTTCCACAGATTTGTAGCCCCACTGATCTGCAAAAGCCTGTGCTTTTTCCTCTCTTCGTGAGCAGCAAGCCTGCAAAACCGGAACGTATTCATATTCTGGAAAAAAGTCAGGAACTCTCTTGTATCCGTTTGTGTGGATTCGGCCCATTAGTCCAGTACCGATGAGTCCTATTCTTATATGTTTCTTATTCTTCATTATTGTAAAATTTTAAAATTGAAAGATTGGAAGATTGGGTTGAAAGTTGCAAAGTAGGAAGGTTGAAGAGTGTTGAATCGACTAAGGTTTGATTTAGAATTAGTGATTCAAAATTCCCCAGCCACACCCATCTTCGTTCGCATATTTTTCAGATTTCTGATTTCTGATTTCTGATTTTAGCTTTCAGCTTTACCAACCGTGTGCATTTCTCACTTTCACCAATGCCGCAAGGATGTCATTCCAGGTTTGTTGACTTTCCATGACAGAATTTGGGAACATACAGCCATCCCAGCAGATATGCTTGAAAGCTTTGGTCAATTCACCTTTATCATCACGTAGCCAATAACCCGCATCATGAGCAATATCTAAAACTCCATTTGGATCGGTAGCTTGACAATGTCTTCCTGTCTTGTCATGTGAGCCTTGTCCGAATACTGAACCATCGTTTTGAGCAACATGAAAATCAATTGTCCACGGTCTAAGTGCATCAGTTACGGTTTTCAAAGCAGCTTTTACTGCCTCACGGTCATTCAGATCTGCATCCTTTGGCAGGATTCTATGCTCAGGAGCATTATAGCCCATGGTATAAAGAAAAGTATGCGACATGTCTGCCTGGAAACCAATGTTCGGACGATCGACCATCTCAAGTAGCTCAACCATGTATTTCCAGCTGTGCATCGCACCCCAGCAGATTTCACCTTCTGTTGCAAGTTTCTCGCCGTAGCCTGCAGCCACGTCACATGCCTCTCTAAATGTTTCTGCAATGATTTTTGTGTTTCCAGCAGGATCCTTAGCCCAGTCTTCTACACCAGCAGCAGAATCAATTCTTATTACTCCATAAGGGCGCACTCCAAGATCTCGAAGTTTTTTCCCGAATTCACAGGCATTGCGAACCATGTCAACAAAAGTCTTACGCTGATCAGCCGTTCCCATCGCAGAGCCCGCCCAAATCGGAGCAACTAATGAGCCTGCAACCAAATTATGTTTTTGGAGCTTTTCTGCAAGGATCTTGGTTTCATCCGAATTATCCAATTTGAAATGTGGCTCTAGCAAACCTAGATCTACTCCATCAAATTTCACCCCATCAACTTCAGCTGCTGCTGTCATTGCCAGAAGGGAATCGAAAGGAATTACAGGTTCAGAATCTGCTCCTTTGCCTACGATTCCAGGCCAGGTAGCATTGTGTAGTTTTGGGTAATTGTTCATTGTATGTGGTTATTATGTTAAAGGTATTTTTTATTGTATTTGTCACCATGATCAAGTTGAGAGATGTCGACGGTCCACTGACCACAGTCCACCGAGGCTCAGTGGACTATGGACTGTTGACCGTGGACAATCCTATTTCACAACCAAATCCGGATTATCAGGACCAAAATGCTTCAGCATGACAATAGGGTCAGTCTTAGAGTGGTTGGTAATTTTCACACCAGCTTGAGCAGCTTTTTCAGAGACAAAATACTCATCATGTGTCAATTGGCCAAAGCGGATAAGCGCAGGAGTTTCAATGTCCCAATCATTCATTTTCCCAAAGCCCTGCATCATGATCATCCCGTATGCTGCTGCATCTTTGATCGTTACCGATTGCCCAGGGAAAACAGTTAATTCCTTGGCACTGTAGTCATGAGAACGGTAGCAAATCCATTTGTCATCGTATCCTTTTGCGTTCATTTCCGCTCTGTCTTCCACTGGAATTGGCTCCATGTAATGGTTATCCATGATGTTCGGATTCACATTCAAATCCCAATCAATCATCTCTACCAGCAATTCATAGTCTCCCCAGCGATCTTTTGGTGTAGCATTCCAAAGCAAATCATCTGGAATGATAGCTTCGTTCACCAATGACTGATACATCGCAAAAATATCTGAAGCTTTCTGTGGTTCGTAAGTACACAAGCTACCAGGAGCATGAAGCATTCCCGGAGGAACGTTCCAACCCGTTCCTGGCTGAAGTCTGAAGGCCTGAGAATAGTTGGTGATTTTATTATCGCCTTTGTTGAAATTCTTTAGGCACTCAAGAATGGTTTCCTTAGATGTTCCTGGAGCGATTCCAAAGAAAGTATATGGAAAGTCTCCGCCGTGATTATTGACTTGAGGAGGAAAATAATAGGCCTCAGGCTTACCATTTTGTCCAGTCAATTTCCCAAACTCATCACTCGGGTGAATATGGTGCGGAAGTGGCCCCATGTTGTCAAAAAACTTAGAGTACATAGGCCAAGACTTGTACTTATCCCAAAGTCTACTACCAATGATCTCTGCCCCTAGTTCGTCAATCGCATCTTTCAAGAGGAAAAGCTCTGTTTTTCCTCCATCTTCCAAAGCAATGTGACTTAGGCCTTCATTCTTGCTGGTCAGCGGGCCATTTTCCGCCGGCGTTGTAGAAGAAAACCAACGTTCGTCAATTCCTCCACGCTCACCTCCGAGGCTGTAATAATCATCGGGATGAAGTTTGATCCTTCGTCCTGGCACACAAAATGACCGAGGCACCCAAGTTGGGGTTAATCTTAGTATTCCTTCTCCCTGTTCGAGAGCTTTTTTTGCTAAACTCATGGGTTTATTAATTTGAGATTTGATATTGATTGAAAAATTGGAATATTGAAAAATTTGAAAATTCTTCATACCGCCCCAATTTTAAATTTTTGCCATTTTACATTTTAAATTCTTTTACTGAAGCCCCCTTTAGCACTTCCATCTTGATTTCATAAGTCCTGCTTTCTCCAGGCTCAAGCAAAATCAAAGTGTCATCTTTCCTTGCAGCAGCTTGACCGATTGGAGGATTTGTTGCCGGTTCGAGTGCAGTCACGTATTCATTCTTACCCCAATGCTGCCAATTGATAAGCCATGGCATTTGCTTTTTGGAAAAAGAAATGCTTAAACCCAATTCCAATGCATCGTTCATATAGCCACAAGTGACTTGGTCGTTTTTGTCTGATTTTGGATCAATGAAAGCTACATCTTCACCAAAAGCCGAGTGGGATTCCAAAGGAGCCGAGCATTTAGTGAACCTATTTTTCTTATTGAAATCAGACATGGAATCGTCTGATTCTCTTTTTTGGATTTCTCCATTCCAGACTATCCGAGTTCCTTCATTGATCAAAGGCCAACCGCAATTGATATGATATAAAACCATATGGGGAGCAGGGGAATTACCTCGGTTGAAAACCTCATCCTTTATGGAGATTTCAGCCTTCCCTAAGGATCCGGAAATAGTTCTTTTCAATTCCAGACTTGGACCAAAAGTCGTTGTCTCGCGAATTATTCCGACGATTTCAAAATTCAGATCTCCAGAATAAATATCTGGTTGCTTGATGGAAACCAATTCTGCTGGAGTATTACTGTAGTTTCCATGCAAGCCTCTGCTTCCAGTTTCATCTTCGTTCGGAGGTCCCATGGAAGATATTCCGCAAGTAGTAAGCAGTCCACCGCCAAATGTTCTCAACCAATCTATTCCTTGATTGGAAAAAGGTTGGGAAGATACATGACCTGCATTGCTGATCCATGACAGGCTATGCTCATTGTGAAAGGCATCCAGAATATCCATTCCCCGATCCAACACCACTTTATATCGAAGTCCTGAACCAGTATTGATCCATGCGATTCTAGTTCCACGTCCTGCTCCGTTATCTAGAATTGAAGTTTCTATTCCGCCAAGCTGACGAAAATTGGACAATTTATCTTTCCAATTGGATGGATCTGAGAGGTTCATTAGTGGGTTTTAGACTAGTCTGTAATCTATTAAAAAGGCCTTCCGACACTGTCCTGCCCTATATGGGTCAGATTTGAAAGCACGGGAATAAGTTATGCAACTTATAAGAGAGAATGTAGCCATTAATAAAAAAATGGAGAGACTTTTGGTTGGATTATCTGCGTCACTGCGAGGCCTGAGGAAGGAACAACGAAGCAATCTGCTGGGTTGGGTTCAAGTCTTCAGACTTGGACCAAAAATATTGAAGTCTTCAGACTGCTAAATATTCTATCTTCTTAATAAAAAAACATTCCCGTTTTAAGTACCTTAATCTTAGCCTAGCTAAACTTTTTAAATGAGCAGAAAATACAAAATCCAAGACCAAGACAAGCTTTACTTTGTGACCTTTACGATTGTGGAATGGATCGATCTATTTACACGAAAAGCTTACAGAGACATTCTTATAGATTCTTTAAAATACTGCCAAAACAATAAGGGCCTAGACTTATGTGCCTTTTGTATCATGTCAAGCCATATTCATTTGATAATGGGCAGAAATGGTGAACAGACTATTGAGGCAATTATTAGAGATTTCAAAAAGTTTACAGCAATCGAAATTCTGAAATCCATTCAAGGAAGTCCTGAAGAAAGTAGAAAAGAGTTTTTACTTCATCACTTTAGGCAGGCCGGAGCTAGAAACCCAAATAATTCGACCTTTCAAATTTGGCAGCAACACAATCATCCAATTGAACTTAACTCAAATGACAAAATTTCTCGTTGCCTAAACTATATCCACCAAAACCCAGTAGTTGCAGGTATTGTGTTTTCTGCTGAGGATTATGTTTACAGCAGCGCATCCAACTATGCGGGGTTACCAGAAAAGTTAATTGAAGTGCTTTTAATTGAATAAATCAGCAAAGCTTGTTTCTAGTCTCCCTGGCTTGGACCTGATGCAAATGCAGCCTTCAGACTGTTCTTTTGCAGTCAGGAGACTGCATTAAAATAAGTCCAAGTCTGAAGACTTGAACTAAAGCAAGATTAAAAAAATGGCCCAAGTTTTTAAACAAGGGCCTTTAGAACATTGTAGCTAAAGTTCAACATAAACAGTCGGCTACTGTTACTTGGGTTAGGAAAAACTAATTTCCAATCAATCCTCGCTCTCTTCCTCTTCGAATAGATGTACCTCCGCATCAAATTCAGCTTCCATAAACTCATCTCGAGCAATCCAGTATTCTGAAGTGATTAGCTGATATTGTTCACCTTCTATTTTTCTCAACACCCAAATAATGGAATCCGCTTCTTCGAAATTGACTTTGCCTTCCAATTGATCTGGAAAAAGACGTTTAATCAAGTTGCTATCATTTAGCGTGTGCTGCAACGCCTTCAACACAATCTCTTTGGTGATTTCTTCAGCACCTTCATCCTTGCTATTAATTTCAAATTCAGCAATTGTCGCTTTGGCACTTGGAAATTTACCGTTGTAAGCTTTGTGCAAAAGCTGGTTGATATTGAATAACTGATGATGCAAGTCTATTTTCGGATATTCTTCAGAAATTTTATCCAAAACCATATCGTGAGACATCTGATCAATCTGACCTTCATTGAGTTCTTCTGACAGCCTATAATCGAGCAAAATCGCAGCTGCTTCAGCAGGTTCAAAATCAGAGATTGCCATATTCAGCAACTCCTTTAACTCCGCAGTAGAGGAATTAGCTGCATCAGGAAAACCAAAACGGTCAAGTAATTCAATCAAGTCTTGATTGCTCCAACTTCCAGGTAATTCATCTACTGTTTGTACTTTATTAATGATGATATGGTAATTCATGGTTTGTGGTTTAGATAATAAAAAGTATCCCCAACAAGAGATACTACTAGCTCAGCTTACGCCTATTCTTTTCAACGAAGCTTTCAAGATGGTGTTCAGAAAGACTGGGGAGTTTGGTTAAAGTAACTATCTTTAAAAACTATAGGTTTAAGAAACTTTTTACCTTTATGATACCGGAGAGGAAGCATACAATGATTGCTCAGTTGGATATTTGGGATGTTTTTTTCCATAATGTATAGATGTTGATTAGGGTTTTCATTTGCACAGCTACATAACTTTTCATTTTCAGGTCATGCTTTTCGAAGGTGCGATTAATTAAGTTGCAGTAGGGGTTAACCTGGTATTTGATCATTCGAAAAGTCTAATCTTTCCTCATTATTCTCATTCAGGTCAAAACCACCAATCGTCTGATTGCATTCCTCTAAATCCAAGCAACTGACCGTATCCAAATTAGACATTAATATCAGAGCTTTTCCCATATCAATTAAAAGGTAGCTTAGAACTTAAGCTAGTCCAAAGCTGGTTTGATCCCAAATTGACGAAAAAAAGGTCCAAGTCCGAAGACCTGAACCTCTCAAAATTTTAAAGAAGAAAGATTTCAGCTTAAATCAACGTTATCTTAAACTTCAAATCCCCTTCAACTGGCCCTATTGGTTTGTATTTAAAATTAAATTTATTGGAATAATAATCGCCGCGAATCAGAGTATCTATTCTTCCTTTGGCCTTAAACTTATAGATATTTAGAAGGACTATTTCCCCATTTAATTCTCCCTCAATATCCAATTTATAGTAATGGATATTATCCCCGCAACCCGCAAAGTCAATTTCTTCTTCATAAGGAGTATTCAAATCAAATTGAGGCACTTCATACTGGCATTCTTCTAAACCAGAACACCCAATACAGCACAAAATGGCAATTAAACTTATTATATTTTTCATATTAATTGCAGTTTAAATCACAACCAACTCTTTGAGAATTAGACATCAATCTATTACCAGAATCTAGAGGTTAAATCCAATTCTTTTTCTTTTTCGTCAGCCGCCCAGAATTCATGAGCGTCCGCAACTCCTTTAGCTAATTTCCCGGAACTGAAATAACATTTAAAGCAGTCCAATAGGCAAGCCTAAAAGCATCAGCACAATTATTCTGCGCTTCTTTTACTTCAGAAATACTCTATAACCTATTTGAAGTTTCATCAGCATGAATACTATTCCTGGAAACTTGATAGATAGTAAAAGATCGAGGTTATTCCGTATTATCTCTCTTTCACAAGAATTAATTTTTTGAATTAATCTTTCAAATTTTGCAAAAATACCGTAAACATATTCCTCACAATCCACCCTCAGCCCTATGATATTTTCATCAGGAACTTCACAGGGATCAGCTACAGATAGTCCAAGTCTTAAGACTTGAATTAAAAAAAAAAAAATGGCTCAGGTTTCTCAACCAAGGCCAATTTCTATTCATTTTTACAACTTAATTACTGCTTCAGCATAATATCCTTGTACTGAACTGTCATCGGCGGACCTACATGAACCTGCACACCAAGGTATCCTGAAGCCAATCTGTTTTTAGGATCTTCATCATGAACTTCTGACATCAATTGGCCATTTACATAATGCTTCAGCACATTGCCTTTGGCTACGATGTGAATACTGTTCCATTCACCTGCTTTGATCAAAGAACCAAGCTCAGCTCGGTCGCCGATTTCCTTTTCTACATTAAGACCTTTCCAGGCATTTCGCTCTACAAACTCACGAACTCCCACACCATCAGGCTGAGGAGTAATTTTAGTTTCTTGACCTCGGTAAGCAAGAGTGGCCCTCTTACGCTCTTCATAGTTCTGACCAGTATAATTATTCTTACCGTCAATATCAGCTTGGTAACCTTTCAGTGCAAAGGGAACGTCTTCTACTAGTTCACTTCTATAGTTAATTCCAGAATTCCCACTTTCAGAGATTTTAAACTCAGCCTTCAGCTCAAAATCTCCCGGCTGTCCCCCTTGCCAAATCAGGAAGGTATTGGCTTTCAATAGCGTCTCTGGAGTGATTGTACCAGTAATTGCTCCATCTTCTACAGTCCAATAAACAGGATCTCCTTCCCAGCCAGCTAGTGTTTTTCCATCGAAAATAGGCTCAAACTCAGCTTCTGCACTAATCATTGATTCGACAGCAGTAGTTTTCTCCGAAGGCTGCTGGCAATTCACCAATCCAATCACCATCATTGCTCCAAATCCAAGCGCTTCAATTCGTAACCATTTAGACTTTAATAGATTTTTCATTCTTCTGCTTGGGCTTTAGTTTGATACACTTCATGATTTGGATTGCCGCCTGAAACTAAATAGGCCATCAAATCCTTCAGCTCTTCCTCATTCAATCTATTGATCATGCCAGGCATCATGATGGATATTTTAGAATCTTTGACAAGTACCACATTACTTTTCTCCACTTTACGCAAAACATCTGGAGAGAATGGATTCTGAGAAACTGAGTAGCTGGTGCCATCTTCGTTGATTATTCTACCCATCACTGAGCTTCCATCTTTCAACTCAATCACACTGGCTACATATTGCTCAGAGATCTCATCACTTGGGTTGATCGTAGCTTCCAAAATATCTTTTGTAGAAAATCGTGTTCCTAACTGGGATAAATCAGGTCCAATGATTCCACCTTGACCCCCCATCGTATGACAAGAAAGACACTGAGACGCCGCAAACATTTCTTTTCCTCTAGCCAAATCTCTTCCGCTCAAATCTGCCATTAATGGTTCTGCTTCCTCCACGGTCCATCTTCTGCCAGGCCCTTCTGGCTGAATATCCGTATTGATCAGGTCATTTCCATTTCCTGTCAATAGTGCAGCTCCAGAAAGTTCATTGTATTTATCGAAATCACTTTTCGCTACATGCGACAATGCCATCTTTCTAGCTCTATCAATAAAGCCAACATAGCTACGGCCTCCTTTATATTTGAACGCATCCTGAATCCAAGAAAAATATTTCTCATGAAGCTCTGGTGTCCAACCCTCTTCAGCCCCACCAAGAACTGTAGCAAGATATGTCTGCTGTGCTGGAGGTACATTTGCCAGCATATTTGCTATGTCCAATCCGTACTGAGGGTTTCTCATGATTAAATCGGAAGATGATGTAAATGTCTTCTGATAGTCAGGATCATCCTTCGCATTTTCAAGTAAAGCCAACGTCTTTTCCACAGCACTTGGAGCATCCAAATACACTAAAAGTACAGCTAATGCCCGGTCAAGATTATTATTGTTTGCTGGGAAATTACTGTCCAAATATGCCACTAAATCAGATTTCAAAGAACCTGTTGGCTCACCTTGTCTAGCCAAAATCAACTCAAAAGCTCTAAGTAAATTCTGTTTTCCTGTTTCATTCAAACTCTTATAATCAATCCCCATCAAAGCTCGGATCATTGGTTCTCCAGCTCCTTTGTCCGAATGTCTAGCCAAGGCAATCATTGCCATGGTTAATTTTGCAGGATCAGTTTCTGCCAATGCTTTTGCTTTCCAAGTACTAACTGGCTGATGTTCTACTGCAATACGGGCAGCGTACTGCACAAATCTATCCGGGCTATTCAAGTGTGACCAAGCCAGCTCAAGTCCTGAAGCAGGGGCTCCATCTACATGCAATGCTTCCAGTTCACGACGGGTTTTTGCTTCAGCAGGAAGATCGGCCATAGTCAATGAATCTTCGTCTCCTTCTATGTCTCCTTCATAATAAACTCTGTACAGATCTGATTCTAATCTCCTACCGCCAGTCATAAAGTACATGGCTCCGTCAGGGCCAATAACCCCATCTGTCAGTGGCAAAGGAGAACCAGAAATAAATTCTTCTGCATTGGCTTCATAGGTACCTCCTTTCGGACTCAAAGTCATAGAATAGATTATTCCAAAACTCCAATCAAATGCAAACAGCGAGTTTCTGTATTTAGCAGGGAATTTAGCACCTGTACCAAACATCACATTGGTAGGAGATCCCTGTCCGATATTCTGTGTCGCAGGTAAATTATCAGGGTAGTTTGGAGACCATTTTTGATTACCTGTTCTCCAGCCATATTCACTTCCCGAGGTCACATGACAGATTCTAGTTGGACGGTACCAAGGCATTCCAAAGTCCCACTCCATATCAGAATCGTATGTAAATAGATCTCCAACTTCGTTGAAGGCAATATCAAATGGATTTCTATATCCAGCTGAAATCAGCTCCCAATTTTTACCTTCTGGGTCAATATTTGCCACCCATCCACCTGGAGCCATTCTGCTGTTTGCGTGTCCTCTTGGATCTTTGATTTCCGGGAAAAGATTGTCTTCCTGCCATACATTTGGAAGTCTGTAAGAATCCATTTCTGGCACATCTGTATGATTTCCAGCTACTATAAAAAGAGACTGGCCATCTGGTGATAGCTTGATGCTATGAGGTCCATGCTCACCTGGCTGACCAGTGAAGCCTTTGATCTTAGTCACCGACTCATATTGATCATCCCCATCCAAATCCTGAATTCTATATAAACCAGTACTTTCTTCAAAAGTCTCATTCCCATTGTGATTAACCATCACATATAGGCTATTAAACGCGTACAGTAATCCTTGGGCATAGCCCATTCCTACCTGTGGCTCTGCGACATTACCGATGATAAGTTTTTCTACTTTCGGGGTTAGTGAGTCACTTCCTATTTCAGGGATTTCTAGCCTGTAGAGAAAGCCATATTGATCTGCAGTGATCAGTCGATTCTTATCATCGAAAGTCATCGCGACCCATGACCCCTCGTCCATTTCTCCTGGACTTAAGAGGTGCTCCGCCACAAAGCCATCGGGCAGGTTTAGCTTATCTAATTTTGGGTTTCCAGTAAGCTGTCTTGTTTTGGATTCTTCTTCGTTATCAGACGCGCAGGATACTGAAAAGAGAGTCAGCACTGATAAGAGAAATAAATTCCTTATTGAATAATTTAGTCGCATAGGGTACGTGTTAATTGATATCAGTAGTTAGAGTTTTAAGTTGAACAATAATTATTCTATTGTAAAACCATACATAAATTAAATGAATCTATCGGAAAATTAATCTCAGAATCCAATAGCAAACCCAAGCTATAGCTCACTCCCAGATAGGTTCAACTTTGGTTAAAAGAAATTTTCTGGTGAGTTTATGACAAACACTGCCATTTTCTATCCTGCACCATCCTGCGATCACCTAGTGTAAAATAAGGACCATACCCTGTGATACCAGTAACCCAACTTATCTGCATGTTGGGCTAGAAGACAAAAGACCTCCAGATACCTCTATTGAGTTAGTCTAATTGCTAGTTAGCTCAATTCCTTTGAAGCCTTACCCTTATTTTCGCAAAATTCGCATAGAAATAAGCAGGACATTTCACAGATAGAACAGGACAGATAAAACAAATTTTCAGAGCTTTATTGGTGACGATTTACCATTTATGAAAAACTCCTAACTCAATTTTTCCCTACTAGGCAAAAGCCCTAATAAAGATTGAATATCCGCAGGTTTATCCCTATTATTAAATCCCTAATGCTTATATAAAGAATATGCTTCGACAGAAACCCATAAACCTCTTCGTCCTGTTACTACTAGGACTGATTTCTTTTCAATGCACCCAGAAAGAAACAATTGAATTAAAACCAAACGCAAGAATCGCCCTAATAGGAAACAACTTAGCGTCTAGAATGATGGACTATGGAAATTTCGAGACGGAAATGCACCTCCGACATCCTGAGAAAAATCTCTATATCAGAAACCTTGCTGACCCGGGAGACACGCCAGGCTTTAGACCAAGATCAGGAACCAATGATCCTTGGGCTTTCCCCGGGGCTGAAGCCTTTCAAACAGAATATGCTACGCCTTCGGGCAGCATAGGTCATTTGGAAAAACCTGATGAGTGGTTGACCAGACTGCAGGCAGATATAATCATTTCCTTTTTTGGATACAATGAATCATTTCAAGGTGTAGATGGAGTAGAAAACTACAAGGCTGAATTGGACGCATTTATCAAGCACACCCTGCGTCAGAAATATCACGATACGCTTTCTCCCAAGTTGGTCATCGTGTCACCTATAGCTTTTGAGGATCTCTCCGAAAAAATCGACGTCCCAGACGGCAAAACTGAAAACGAAAACCTGAATCTCTACACTGTAGCAATGCAGGAAATCGCAGAGAAAAATGAAGTAATGTTTGTAGATGCCTTCAACCCAAGCAAACAATGGTATCTGGAATCTGAAGAAGACCTTACAATTGACGGTTCGCAACTAAATGAGGCAGGCTATAAAAAATTAGCTGTGCTTCTAGCAGATGAGATTTTTGGTGAAACACCAATCAAAAATGAAGCTAACCGTGAATTGGTGCATGAAGCTGTTCAGGAGAAAAACTGGTTTTGGAGAAATGACTATAAAATCCCCAATGGAGTCCATGTATTCGGAAGAAGATACGATCCTTTTGGTCCGGATAATTACCCGTTTGAACTGGAAAAAATCCGCCAAATGACAGCCATACGCGACACGGCGATTTGGATGGCAAATCAGGGGGAAAGAAAAGACTTGGCTGCTGCAGATGCAAAGACTAAAAAATTGCCTGAAGTAGAAACGAATTACAATCCGGAGAGGAATGGAAATCTGGAATACCTGTATGGAGAGGAAGCACTTTCCAAGCTAACCGTGGCGCCTGGCTACAAAATCGAACTTTTCGCATCCGAAGAAGAATGGCCAAATCTTGCTAACCCAGTGCAGCTTTCCTTTGACAACAAAGGCCGGCTTTGGGTAGCAACCATGCCAAGCTATCCTCATTATAAGCCGGGAGATTCACGTCCAGCAGATAAATTGTTGATCTATGAAGACACAGACAATGACGGGAAAGCGGACAAAGAAACAGTGTTTGCTGATGACCTTCATATCCCTGTTGGATTTGAGCTAGCGGCAGAAGGGGTTTATGTATCTCAGGGAAATAATCTGGTGATTCTATACGACGACAATAACGACGATAAGGCGGACCGAAAAGAAATTCTACTCAGTGGATTTGACGATCACGATACCCACCATGCGATTTCGGCATTCACTACCGATGAGTCGGGAGCGATTTACATGGCAGAGGGCGTTTTCCTTCATACCAATGTGGAAACTTCCTATGGTCCAGTCCGAGCGACAAATGGTGGTTTCTACAGATATACACCTAGCAGACATAAGCTGGAGCGGGTAGCTCAAGTAAGCATTCCTAATCCTTGGGGAATTGCCTTTGACGAATGGGGACAAAACTTCTATGCAGAGACCTCTGGTCCAAATGTGAATTACATGATGCCAGCTTCCTTACTCCCCCGCTATGGTAACGCAAACAATAAAGGAAGAAACCTGATTCAGAAGGATCAGATGGTTCGCCCTACTTCAGGATTGGAATTTATTTCCAGCAGACATTTCCCAGATGATGTTCAGGGTGACATGATAATAAATAACACCATTGGTTTCCTTGGGACTAAACAACATCAGATGATCGATGAGGAAATCGGTTTTTCTACCAAGTGGAGACAGGATTTGCTTTCATCTACAGATAGAAACTTCCGTCCGGTGGATATGGAAATCGCTCCTGACGGCTCACTATATGTAGTCGATTGGCACAATATCCTGATCGGTCACATGCAGCACAATGCCCGTGATCCTCTCAGAGATCACCAGCATGGTAGAATCTATAGAATCACCTACCCTTCCAGACCATTAGTCACTCCTGCCAAAATCGACGGGGCAAGTATTCCGGAATTATTGGAAAATCTCAAACTTCCTGAATACAGAACCCGCTACAGAACTCGCCGGGAACTGCGCGGAAGAGATCAGCAGGAGGTCTATGATGCAGTCGCTGATTGGGTAGAAAAACTGGACAAAAACGATCCTCGCTATGAACATCATGCCCTTGAAGCACTTTGGGTTAGTTGGGGAATCAACAAAGTAAATACCGATCTCTTGGAGCAATTGCTACAAGCAGATGACTATAGAGCCAGAGCCGCGGCAGTGAGAGTGCTACGCTACACGGGTCATCAGGTTACCAATCAAAAAGAACTGATGACCGAGGCGATCAAAGATGAAAATGGACGTGTACGTCTAGAAGCAATTGTAGCAGCATCTTGGATGCCACGAGAGGCAGGTCTCGAAGTACTTTCCGCTGGAGAAGATACCGAAATGGAAGAATGGATCACACCAGCTTATGAAGCGGCAGTTGCCCATATTTCCGGATTGTCTGTGAAAGAGAAAAAAGAAGAGGATATCAAGTCCTCTTTGACGGGTTCAGATCGAGAACTATTTGTTCTGGGAAAAGAAATATATGCCAGAGAAGGATACTGCAGTACCTGCCATCAGCCGGATGGCCAAGGGCTTTCTGCTTCAGGTTTCCCTCCACTTGCCGGCACTCCTTGGGTAACTGGCAACGAAGAGCGTTTGATCAAAATAGTATTGAAAGGTGTAATGGGACCAATTACAGTACTTGGGAAAGACTATCCGGGTCAAGTACCAATGACACCATTCGAAGGAATGTTGAATGACTCAGAGGTAGCAGCAGTACTCACTTTCGTAAGAAACTCCTTCGGCAATCAGGCTTCGGCTATTTCTCCTGATTTGGTGAAGAAAGTAAGAGAGGAAATCAAAGACCATGAAGGTTTCTACCAGCCTGCGGATTTGCTGAAAGTGCATCCTATGGAGAAGTAGTTTTCAGTGGGCAGTTTTGCAGTGATCAGTATTCAGTCTCAGTATTCAGTATTCAGTATTCAGTATTCAGTATTCAGTCTCAGTATCCAGCATACTGCGACTGCTCACTGCGACTGTTCACTGCGACTGTTCACTGCGACTGATCACTGCGACTGATCGCTGCGACTGATCACTTATTTCACTATCATTGCACCCATGACGCTTTTAGAACAAATTTCCCTCGCCCCAAAGACTATCGCTTTCACAGACGTGATGGCCCATATAGACGCCAATTTCAACTTCACTCCTACCCGCTTCACGAATGGCGACACTGTAAATGAAGCTGGCCAAAATAGTGGAAGTTGCAAGATTTTTTCCCTTGCGAAGCTTGAAAAATTAACTCATGAACAGACACTGGCTCTTTTTGGAGATTATTATCGATCAGACGTTTTAGGAAATCCAGAAGGTACGGATCACCAAAACATCCGAAACTTTATGAAAACAGGATGGGAAGGAATCAGGTTTGAAGGGGAGGCTTTGGCGGAAAAGTAGGGCTCAGTGGTCAGATTTCAGTATTCAGTATTCAGTCTCAGTATTCAGTATTCAGTCTCAGTATTCAGTATTCAGTCTCAGTATTCAGTATTCAGTATTCAGTCTCAGTATTCAGTATTCAGCATACTGCGACTGATCACTGCGACTGATCACTGCGACTGCTCACTGCGGCTTCGACTGACTACTTAATCTTCCCCCGCTTCCAGCCATTTCACAGTATTATTAAAAATTTCCCGCATTTCAATAAGCTTATTTTCATAGCCTTTCTTTCCAGCTAGATTGTTTTTCTCCAAGGGGTCCTTCTTAAGATTATATAATTCTTCATGGCCCAAATCATCTTGGTACCTGAAATATTTCCACTCCTTGGTTCTGACACCTTCGCTAGCGGCGATGATCTTGACTTTCCAGAGATGCTCAGCGACGAATTCATTTCGTTCGATGGCTGGATTTTCCCCAACTACATAGTCAGCGAGGCTTATTCCCTGGTATTGTTCTGGCAAAACACCATTTGCAAACTCAAGTACTGTTGGCGCTATATCTATATTCAGCGCAAAGTCCGTGATCTCTCTATGGCCTGGGTTTCTTGGGTCATAAATAATCATCGGCACGCGAAGGGAATTATCATACATCAGCCATTTTCCAGCGAGCTGCCGCTCACCTTGGAAGTAGCCATTATCTCCCATGAAGATGATCACCGTATTGTTATCCATCCCTTTTTCCGCCAGCGTCTTCCGGATTTTACCGATTTCCAGATCTACTTCTGAGATCATTCGGTAGTAGCCCTTCATACTTTGTTGGTATTTTTCCGGCGTATCATATCTCCAATACCAGCGTGTCCTATTCTCCCCAGTTTTCACATATTCTGGCTGCTCATCAAAGTACTTATCCTTGGCCAAAAGTGGCTTTGGAAACTTCACATTCTCATACAAATCAGCGACATCAGAAGACCAGAAGTATTGATCGGCTGCAGGGTCGTGGGCATGCGGCGCAGAGAAACTCAGCGAAAGCATAAACGGCTTATCTGCAGATTGATTCTTGATGAATTCCTGCGCTTGGTAGGAGGTGTATTTTGTTAGATGCACAGAATCACCATTGATGGTTTTGTAGAAATACCCTCTGCGATCCGGGTATTTCACGTCCCTATCGTAAGAATCTCCAACATCAAACAGGGTAGAAAACCCAGGGTAGTTCACTCCAAATTTTCCAAAAAACCCTGTCTCATAACCCAGCTTTTTTAATTGAGCAGGATAAGAATTTTGGGCATATCCTTCCTGCAGCTCTTGCCCGAAAGTATATCCGTGCGTCCTTTCGTATAGCCCTGTCAACACGCTTGCTCTACTTGCTGCGCAAATCGGAGTTGTGACAAAGGCATTTTTGAAATAGATTCCTTCCGCTGCCAGCCGGTCCATTTCTGGAGTTTGGATCAAGTCATTTCCGGAAAAACCTAAGGCATCCCAACGCTGATCATCGGTGAGGATAAAGATGATATTGGGTCTTTCCTGCTGCGCAAAAGAGTTGAAACTCACCAAAAACAACACGTAAAAAAGAAGATTGGGAAAGGGGCTATTATTTTTCATACGTTCTAAAATAGAAATAATAATGGGGATGAAGTGTCCTGTAGAATCCTATTCCGCTTGTAAAAACTCGTTAGATCTCAATAAAAAAAGACTGGCAAAACGCTCCAAGCCTAAGGCTCTCTTGCTTGTTTAATTTTTAGTTGTCTCCGGACTAAAGTCCGTCGTTACAAAATTTATCGAGGCTATGGCTTTTACTCAAGTGTCATCCTTTAATCCAAGGAAAAGCACTTAGGTATAAAAACTAACTCAATAAACATTCTCTCTGCTAATCCTCAAACAATACCTAGTTCATCCAAAGTCAGTAAGCTTGATATATATTGGTATGCTGGACTTCAGTCCAGTCAACTTACTATAACTATAAATCATCAAAGTGCCATAGGCAGGGCACATTGTCTCAATCGAGCTAAAACGACTATAATAACACTTAGTCCTATTCAGACCGATTAACATTTACTATTTTAACTTGCCCAAAGCCTGAAAAATGAAACCAAATAACCTCGCTCTCCTACTTCTTGGATTACTAGTTCTTAGTTGCTCCAGCGGAAAAAACTTAACCTCTGACTCCTCCACAAACAACTTTACTAAAGAAAACTTCCACCTCTATCTCCTGATGGGTCAATCCAATATGGCAGGACGCGGAAAAGTGGAAGCAATCGATACCCTAACCCATCCTCGCGTATTTATGCTCGATAAGGCTGAGAATTGGGTTTTGGCAAAAGACCCTATCCACTTCGACAAACCTGCTGCAGGCACAGGCCTAGGCCTGACTTTTGGGAAAATCATGGCCAATGAAGACAGCAATATCAAAGTTGGCCTAATTCCCACAGCAGTCGGTGGAACTCCGATTAACGCTTGGTTTGCTGATTCTCTATATCAACAAACCAATACCTATCCCTATGATGACATGATCCGAAGGGCAAACAAAGCGATGGAAACTGGTACTTTGAAAGGAATAATTTGGCATCAGGGAGAATCAGATTCCAATTCTGAGCAAGCAGTTAATGAATACACTAAAAAGTTTGATGCGATGTTGAATGCTCTCAAATCAGACCTAGGTCTATCATCAGTGCCTGTAGTGATGGGTGAAATTGGCTATTTCTTCTATCCCAAAGCAAAATATGCAGAAGATATGAATGGAGTAATTCGTCAAATAACCAATTCAAATGACTGCATTGGCTTAGTCACGGCAGAAGGGCTGAACCACAAGGGAGATGATACGCATTTCGATGCCGACTCTTACCGCGCACTTGGAGTACGATATGCCAGCGAAATGCTAAAACTGCAAACAAACTGTACTACCATTTTCAAATAAAAACAACTGTCAACCCAACCTATGAATTACTCAAAATACTACTTAAGTATCGTCTTCATTTTATTGTCAACAAGCATTTTTGCGCAGCAGGACCTAAAAGCATCCCACAATTACGGGAAATCTGTCGCGGTTTTTGGAGGTTCGGTTTCTGTCATACCAGAGAGTGATATAGCTAAAAACATGTGGAAAGAAAAGCTGGGAATGACCGTGACCAATTATGGTGTCGGGGGTGCTGGCTTCTCTTCTCTTCAGGGGAAATCTTTGCAGGAGCAAGTGGATGAAGCTGGGGTTTTTGACATTTATATTCTTTGGGCTTCCACTAACGATTACACTAATAATCGAGAAGTAGGCAGCTACACTGACTACTCGGAATTCGATGATTTTGATAAAGAGAAGTTGGTAACGCAAGCTGGTGGCATCAATTATTGCATCAAAAAAATTTATGAGATCAACCCAAAAGCACAAATCTACTTTTTCACGTCGAGCAAGGCATTCAATGATAGAGGAGCTTATGACCCATTTGTCGAAAATGGAATGGTGGAGCATGTGAAAATGCAGAAGAAAATCTGTCAACTGCACGGCATCCCGTATTTGGATCAGTTTACGCTAGGGGGATACAATATTCATAACAAGGACCTTTACTACACCGATCCTATTCACATGAATGAAGATGGTTACAAAAAAATAGGTGAGCTTCAGGTAGCTTTTTTAGCATTTCCAGATTAATGGAGACAAAAACTTAATCGTTTAATCCCTTTCCTTTGAGAATCTTAGGAATGAGTTTTTCTACTCTGTCCGCTCGGGTTTTGGCTTGTTTTGCTGAAGAAAAATGTAACAAATAGCCTCGCTGTCTTCCTGGAGTCAGCGAATAAAATGCCTCTCGCAAATCTGGGTCTGAATCAAGTTTGACTTGAAACTCATCGGGAATATCATATTCCCTCGTCTTTTTCAATTCCACTTTCAACCCCGCTTTTTCTACTTCTATTGCTTCAAAAATATAAGATTTCAGCTTTGACCCCATTTCCACTATTTCTTGCGGATTGGTAAATCGAATCTGACGAGCGCTTTGCACATTCTCAGTTTGCTGAATCAATATCCCCTCAGAATCATTAAGTAAAGCACCTTTGTGAAATAGAAGTGCGCAATATTCCTTGAACCCATGAATCAGCACCACATTACTTCCCTGATAGGTATAGCATGGGACTCCCCATTTCAATTCCTCCGTGAGTCCACAATCAAGAACCAGGGCTCTCAATTGCTTGTATTCTTCTTGCCATTTTGAAGCTTTATCGAAAAAAAAGTCAACTTTTGGATTCATTGTTTTGATGGTTCTTTTTTACCGCAGTGAGCGCAGAGCTTTACGCTGAGTGCACTATTGAGTAGTTAAAATTATGTTTCCTGGGTTAAAAGATTGAAGCCTTTAACAGACTAGTAGCCCTTCTATCTACAATCCTAACATCGGGAGTTGCTTCACCTGATGATAAGTCAGTGCAGCTTTGATGCAGTTTTTCAGTTCAGTTTCTGGGATTTCCTCATTCAATTTAAACACAATCGCCCGATTGCCTTCATATTCAAAAATCTCATCGTATGCCAGACGGAAACTCGGTACCAGCTTACTCGTGCATTTGAAATACATCGCATATTGATCGGGGCTTTTTGCTTTCCAGTCCATACGGATCGTACTTCCTTTTTTGGCCAAAAAACTAGGCTCACCCCATTTAAGCGTTTCCTCTAAACTTGGCAACCCAATCTCATCAGCAACCTCCAATACCAACCGGCGAAGGTTTAACATCTTATTCCGAACTGAGTCTGGATACTGTAAAAAAACTGTTTCAACTTCTGGATTTGATTTTAATTCCATGGTCCAATTATTTTATTTCTCGAAATCTAGCTTACGCTATAATTCATACAAATCTCTTATTCTAGCTATTCGAAAGCCCTTTTCCAACACTTGTTTAGTCTCTTCGCTAGTCGGATCAATCACAGGGTTCGTATGATTGAAGTGGACAAAAATGACCTTAGACTTTTCTTCAGCAGCTAAGCCAGCAAACTTCTCCATACTCTCCAAAATAAATGGATGAGGAATCTCAGACATATCCCGGTTATCGAGTTCCTTACCGCTAAAAAATGTTGCATCTACAAATGCATATTCCACTTTCTTGATCTCTTCCACTATATCCTTCTCCCACTTTTCCCATTTATCAATATCAGGGATAAATAAGGCACTCTTATTTGGCCCAATGATTTTATACCCCACAGTTTCGGAGAATTCATCCCTGTGCGGTACTTGAAGTGGAATCACTTGCAATTGCCCGGACAGACTAATAGGCTTTTCAGCCTCTATGGGAACCAGGTCAATGTTTTCATTACTGACCAACTGACTCCAAGGCCCATCATTCTCTAAGAATTGCTTCATTCTTGGCATGGCGAATACAGGCACTTTTTTGGCATCCCTCGCCTCCTTTCCCAGAAACATCAATCCGGCATAATGTCCGATATGGGCATGGGTAAGAAAAATCCCATCCGGCATTTCATCGTTAGATTCCACCCCAAAACTCTTCAATGCTTTGGCCTGTCTAGTGATGTCTGGAGTAGCTTCAAAAAGATATTTCTTACCAGTTGCAGCATCATATAAACCAAGAGAAACTACTTGTCTGTCTTTGTCTGGATTATCGAAAAGATCTTTACAACAAGCTTTTGTGCAGCCAATATGTGGAGACCCTCCATCCTGGATGGTTCCGAGCACAAGTATGGAAGTGGTTGCAGAAGATGTTACTGGGCTTTCTACTATAGCACTTTCAAACGAAGACTTGGATTGGCATGCGAAAGTGAGAATGGTAAAGAGAATAAAAGTTGGAAAACTCTTAGACATGAGTCATAGGATCTATTGTACACTTTTAGAAAACTGACTCTCAAGATAAGCATCAAATCCGATATGGACTGAATGAAAAACGCCTTGACATTTTAACCCTTACTGAGCAGCTCAAGATGTAAAATTGGATAAGGTTTGCCTGTCCCATCCAATTCTGAGCGACCGATGATTTCAAACCCATTCTTCAGATAGAATTGAGTTGCTTTCGGATTCTGTTCGTTCACATCCACTTTGCTGACTAGCTGACTCTTAATTGCATGGATCAATAAGGCTTTCCCAATTCCCTTTCCTGCATGATCCGGATGGACAAAAAGCATCTCCAGATTTCCTTCAGCCACACCAGAAAAACCTAAGATCACTCCATCATCATCTCGGACACAGTTCAAATCCACTGCTTTCAAATACTCTTTCAAGATCAGAGGTTTGAAAAATAAAATATCCTCCTCCTTCAAAAAATCATGCGTTGCACGTACGGATGCCTCCCACAGCGCTACAATTTCTGGATATTCTGACGGCGCTATTTTACTGATTGGGTAAGTCATAAACTTTTTAAGTGTGTCTCACTGCAAATAAGGCTGTGTTGGCTATTGAGTTATACTTTTTTCAAGATGATACCAAGCAGTTTTCGGTAGAAAAAAACCTACACCAATTCCGCTTTACCTATTTGCCTAGCGATCCCATCCCAAAGCGAGATTCTTTGCTGAAGAGCTTGTTTAGCCACTTCCAAAGTCTCCTCCCATTTCTGTTCATCTTCACCACATAATTCTGAGATCATTTTTAAAGATAAAGGGCCATGCTCATCGCCATCCAACTCAATGTGCCGCTCTAGGTAATAGCGAAGTTTATTGTAGTGAATATTCTCTGCATCGGCTTGCTTCAGAATAGAAATAAACATATCCGGAATCACATCTTCTCTTCCAAAAGTAAAGGCTGAAGCTATGAGATGAGGTTTTTGCGTGGCAATGACAGCAAATGAAAACTTCACAAAGTCGACAACACAGTCATCGACTTGGACATCTTCAAATGCTTCTGCAATCGTCCTTCCCTCTTGAATAAATTCTACAAAGCTGACAATCCGATTAGTGCTGGCACCAAGCTGACCCATGGCATCCAGATACATTTCATAATGGCTTTTGGGCTCGCCCAATTCATTGATATCACTTTCCTCACCATGAACGATCTCGTTGATAAATCTCGCCAAGGCTGGATTTTGGTTCGGTGTCCAAGGGATCTGCACAGTGGTCAACTTCATCTGAAGTGCTTTCAGCAAGGACATGAAATCCCAAACTGCAAAGGCATGATTCTCCATAAAAAGCCGGATATCATCGAGATTCTGAAGGTTAGTATAAAGCGGGTGATGTTGTAATTGGCTTCTCAAGCCAGAGATTTCCTGCTCTATCAGAGCAATTCTATTCGTATTAGTCATGCGTTCTTTTTGGGTGAGAAATTCGAATTGGCAATAAACCTTACGAAGCAACTCATTTACCCGGATGCAAAACTGAAAAATTTTAGGAAGAGTTTATCACTTAAAGCATTTTTTTACATCCTGGTTAAAAAACAGCTAAAAAACTAATTAATAATAACCAATATCCTCTCACCCCTTTTTCTCTAGCTCAAACAAAGTAATCTCCGGCCTCACATTTAACCTGACCTGCCATAAGTGACCAATCGCTCGGTTGATATACAGCGTACGTCCATCTTTCAGATCTATTTCTCCAGAAGAAAAAACAGGATTTTTTACTGGTAAAATAGGCGGATCCAAAAACGGAGGTTTTACTTGTCCTCCATGTGTATGACCAGACAAAATCCAACCTTGATACTGACGCCAAATATCTAAATCACATACATCCGGATTGTGACATAAAACCACGGAAGGCTGGGCAAAATCAGCTCGATTCATTATTTGATTTGGATTGAAATTCAAACCCCAGTAATCATCCAGGCCAATTATCGTTAAGCCATTCAAATCAACTTTATCATTCGATAGCATCTGAATTCCAGCCTGATCGAGTTGCGAAGAGATCTGATCTGCCACTTCCTGCTCTGACCAATTTTTACCATAATCATGATTCCCAAGAATCCCCACTGTTCCCGACTTTCCTTTGACTGCATGCGGTAAAACTTCGGCTAATTGACTGAACTGACGCTCATCTTCATAACTCACATAATCTCCCGTGTACACCACAAAATCCGGGTCTAGTTGCTGTGCTTTCGCAAAAGAATCAATGATGTATTGATAGTCAAACCTGTTTCCAATATGAACATCGCTGATCTGCATCAGTGTTTTCCCACTCAATTCATCTGGAAGGTTTATGATTGGCATTTTCTTTTTCACAAACTCCAGCCAAAACGGCTCCACCTGCCAAGCATAAAGTCCAGTGCCTACACCCAGAGCGCTGGCACCAATCAAGGTATTCCTGATAAACTTCCTTCTATTCACTGATGGAGTGGGGTATAGTTCTAAAAACTAAACCTAAGTAAAAGTCTATCAAAAAGCCAAAGGAGATAGTTTTGCTTTTGAACAACTTGTCTGAAAATGGATTTGAAAGCAATCTCAAGAAAACTAGCCATTGAAAAATTCCCTGATCTAACTACCATACGAATGAAGTTTCGTCCTTTTAATATCCCTCACTGATATATAATTAGAATTCTAACTCGGTTTAACATGATCACTTATTTTGTATTTTGGTCAACCGACCCATCAAAGAAATGACTAAACTTAGATTGACTTTACACCTAGCATTTTATGCTTTTTTAGCTATTTCCTCAATAGCCTGCACCAGCAAAGAAGAAGCAATTTCTCCACCGAATATCATTGTGTTTTTGGTAGATGACATGGGGCTTATGGACACTTCTGTCCCATTTCTCACAGATGAAGAGGGTAAGCCGGTAAGCTATGATCTCAATAACTATTATTCCACCCCGAATATGGAACTGCTGGCGCGTCAGGGCATTCGCTTTTCCAATTTTTATGCGCACTCGGTCTGCTCTCCATCCCGAACATCCATTCTCACCGGACAAAATTCAGCGCGTCACGGGGTCACCAATTGGATCAGATCTGAGGAAAACAACAGAACAGAATTTGGGCCTGATGATTGGAATTGGACTGGACTTAGCAAGAATTCAGTGACTCTTCCGAAGCTATTGCAGGAAAAAGGATATAAGACTATTCACGTCGGTAAAGCTCATTTTGGACCATTTGCTAGCGAGGGAGAAAACCCGCTGAACCTTGGCTTTGATGTCAATATAGCCGGAAGTTCCATTGGGCAACCAGGCAGCTATTTGGGTACGGAGTCGTTTGGACTTACTGGTGGAAATAAAGCTAGAGCAGTTCCAGGTTTGGAGAAATACCATGGGCAAGACATATTCCTGACGGAGGCATTGACGCTGGAAGCCAATGCGGCAATAGCTCAGGCTAAGGAAGAAGGGAAGCCATTTTTTCTAAATATGGCTCATTATGCGGTGCATGCACCATTCTATTCGGATCCGAGATTTGCGGAAAAGTACAAGGACTCTGGTATGCCCGAAAAGGCTCAAGCTTATGCTACGTTGATCGAGGGAATTGACAAGTCGTTGGGGGATATTATTCAGCACGTGAAAGAGCTTGGAATAGGTGAAAATACGCTGATCCTGTTTTTGGGCGACAATGGATCTGATGCGCCATTACCTATTGTAAATGACTACAGCAGTTCTACTCCGCTCAAAGGCAAAAAAGGGAACCACTGGGAAGGCGGGATGAGAGTTCCTTTCATTGCTGCCTGGATAAGTCCGGATTCAACTTCACCGAACCAATTAAATTTACCAATCGCCCAAAATGCTATTCAAACACAGCTTGGAACTATCCTAGACATATTCCCCACGCTGGCTAGTTTGGTTGATTTTGCTACTCCCGAAAAACACACCTTAGATGGTTCTTCACTCCACACTCAGCTAAATTCCAAAGAAAACACAAGTAGAGAGGAGTTATTTTTAAATCATTTCCCTCATGGAAATCACCGCTCAAATTACTTTACCAGCCTGGTGAGATCTGATTGGAAAGTCATATATCACTATCCCATCGATGGGAAACCTGGCTATGAGCTTTTTAACCTAAAAACCGATCCATTTGAAATGGAAAATCTAGCAGAAAGTAATCCAGCCCAACTGAAAATTATGATGGAAGTTATGTTATCAGAAATGTCTGATAAAAAAGCACAGTATCCGGAGAAAGACGGGAAGTCATTGGAGCTGATAATACCAAATTGAAAACAGGTAATTTACGATGTGATCAAAAAAATAGCCCAAGCATTATGCTCTGGGCTAAGAACTCAAGCTATGTATTTATCATTTCCCCTTCTTCACTTCACCATCACTTCAATCAATTTTCCAGCTTTTGAATCAGGGTATTCCATTCCCAGCAATTCAAAAATAGTCCGGGCTATTCTTGCTGACTCCCATTGCCCTTGGGATTTCATTTCACCGAAAGCAGGTGTATCGGGACCAATAGCCGCCATCCAGATTTGTCCGGCATCTGCTATGGAGGAACCGTGCCCTCTCCAAGAAGTTTTGCTTGTGCCACGTCCGTGATCTGTTGTGATGATCAAAGTAGTCTTGTCTTTGTACTGAGGATCTGATTGCACAAAATCCCAAATCTCCTTTATGTATGCATCTGTCTGCTTCGCCGACCAAATGTACTGATCGTAATGATTTTCATGCGCCCAGTCGTCTGTCTCGCCATAGGAAATATATAGTACTCTTGGCTTCTTATTTTTCAAAGCAGCCATAGCATAATTCTGGGTAAAAACGTCCAATCGGACTTCACCCCAAGGGCCACGGATTTCAGATTGCATCTTGTTGGTGAGTAACTCTTCTGGGCTTAGATTTTCGCCTTCGGCAATATCAAAACCTGCATTTACGGGTACTCCGCTACGTTCTTCATTTATTATGTAAGGAAAAACATCCCATGAGCCAAAAGCCAAGACTCTATCCTTGAACTCAGGTTTTTGGTTGAGATACTCAAGGAAAGTCACATTTGGGTTATTGATTTTATTGTTGCTTGTGATACGCTCATCATCGGCAAAACCACTCAGCACCTCATTGTATCCCGGATAAGAAAACCACATGGAATTACTGTTATTCACCATATTCCCATAAGCTCGGTTACCATAGATTTGACCATGATTGGCTATTGTATTCCATAAAAAAGGAAATAGCATTTCCCTACGCTTAATAGGATTTACGTCCCAAAAATCAGGCAATAAAGAGCCTGGAGATTCAATCATCCCAGTATCATCAACTAATAATGAATCTGCACCGGTAAAAACTTCCTGCCATCTCATTCCATCCAAGGTGATCAGAATGATGTTTTCGGTCTTGTAATCTTGGGCATTTACTGTTGCTATTTGAAAAAACAAGAGTGCTACAGCCACCCAGCTAATCGAGTTCTTAAACATAAGTAGTATTGAAATATTGAGACTTAATGTGTGAAAAGACAAGTTACCAAAAGTAATTGGATGCAGATCAAGGGTGATTATGTCTACTTTATCAAAAAATGAAGTATGCCAAGGGACTAAAATAAACCTGAAAATCGTCAGGCATAAAATTCAGTCTTTTAATCGCTTAATTCAAATGCCGAGATCGTATCTCAGGAATTTAAATTCGACTCCTGAGATACTCTAGTAAATGTAGAATTCAAAATTTAAGGCAAAAGATTAAATCCTCCTTTGGCAAGAATCACCGTATTTGCATCAAATGAAGCATTTGGTAATAGCTCAATCATACTATCGCTGGTCAAGCCAGTTTGTACCGGAATTTTCTCCAATCTAAATCCAGCTTCGGTTTTCTCACGCTGTACCAATACAAAGTTTTCTCCTTCTGAGGCTACCACAGCAGTCACTGGAACTACCCATGCTTCCTTCGGGTCCATGATCATCTTCGCCTCTACAAACATCCCCGTCACTAGCTTCGCTTCATCTTCCTCGTTGACCAAATCAGCATGTACGTTAATCTGACGCTCATTATTAATAGACTGACCCACCACAAGTACCTCAGCATCTAGGCTCGTATTCGAGAGATCAGGAATGGTAACCTTTACTTTTTGCCCCTTATGAATATTGGCCGCATCCTTCTCAAAAACCACCAACTCTATATGCATGTGTGCTGTATTGATCAGGGTAATTGCCTTGCCTGCTACGTCCAAGAAGGACCCTTGAACTAAGTGAATTGCATCCACAAACCCATTAATCGGAGAATACACAGGTACTTTGGATCGAATATTTTCTGGCTTTAATTGATCTGTATTGATGTTGATCATCGCCAGTTGACGCTTCAAACTTTCAGCCTTTGCTTTAGTAGATTGAAAGTCAGCTTCTGCTTTAAGGTAGTTTTTCTGCGAAGAAATCTTTTCTCCATACAGCGTTTTTTGGCGTTCATATTCTGATTCCAAATAACTTAATTGGCTATTTGCTTCCAGAAAATCTTGCTGCAAACGGATAAAATCTGGATTCTCCAGATAGAAAAGAACTTGCCCTTTTTTCACAGCTTCTCCTTCCAACAACTCCAATCCACTGACATATCCACCGAAATAAGCTGAAATTTCCTGTATGCCTTCAACCGGGACTTTTACCATGCCCTGCACAGAAATCCCTTCCGAAAACTCCTCGAGTTTCGGGCTTCCCCAAGACATTTTCATAGTCTCAAATTGCCTTTCTGAAACCGTAATAAAAGGGCCCGAAGTTGTCCCAACTTCCACTTCTACCCCCTCAGATTCGGAAGAACCAGATCCTGAGCATTGAAAGAAAAACAAGCTGCTCGCCAAAAGAGAAGCGGAAAAGAATGATTTTATGGTGTAGTTCTTCATCAGTTCAGAAGGTAGTTGATTTCCAAAATTGTTTGTTGATATGCAAATTTGCTCTGCAAGTAGTTTAGGGTGATCGTCCTGGAGTTCTCCATTAACTGGACATACTGGAGAAAATCAATTTCTCCCTCTTGGTAAGATCTCTGTGCTTGTTCCAGAATCTGAAGCGAGAGTGTTTTGCCCTCCTCTTCGTAATAAGTAATCACTCGAATATTCTGATCCAGTTGTCTCTGTAATTGCTGAGCGCGATTTTCCAGCTGGTTTCTATAGTGCTCTGCTTCCAATTGAATTTTTTGCTGCTGAAATTCACTGCTTTGAACGTTCGCTTTTTGAGCTCCATAAAATAGAGGGATAGACAATCCTGCGTGAAATCCTGGGTAAACTTTAGCATTTGCGCCTGGGTTTGTTCCGCGGAAGACATCCATCGTGATATCAGGAAGAAACTTTCGCTTTTCACTCTGAATCTGATAGCCAGATTGGCTCACCGCGCTTTGATAGTATTCCACGCCAGGATGAGTTGACCAATCTTGCATTAAGGAGGTATCGAGTTTAATTTCTTCCTCTGCAAGCTGCAAATCACCCTCCCAATTCAACACTAATTTCAGGTAATCCAGCGCCATCAGATAATTCTCATTCGCCTCGCTTTTCTTTAGCCCGATCTCTTGCCGCTTTCCGTCCGCAGTTAACTTCTCCAGATAGTTGCTTTCACCTGTTTCAAATTTTCTTGTGGCTGCGCGTGAAAATTCAGCATACAGAGAATCTAGATAGTTGTAATTTTCTATCAAGTCTTCCCAATACTTTACGGCTATAAACCCTTTACTGATTTCACCTTTCAGTTTTCTTTTCTGAAGTTCTAATTGACTGAGCTGCATCTCGGCTCCAGCTTCTAAAGCATTTTTCTGAGCCCCATAAAGTGTAGGAAAAGCCAGAGTTTGACTAATTCCCCACTTCCTGTTGAAAATTCCGTTTTCGGCGATGTCATTTCTATCTTCCGAATAATAAACATTAGTCTTATCAAGATTCCAGCCCAGACCTATCTTAGCATTTGCCATCTCTAATGATTTGCCTTCAGCCTGAAGGTTGAGATTTCGCTCCATGCCTATCTCCACTGCCTGCTCAAGTGTTAATGGGGTTTGCTGCCCATTTGCGGTGAAAGAAATTAATGAAATGAGCACTAAGGAAGTCAAGACTTTCTTGGAAGCTTTGGAAGCTCCGCCAGTTTTAGTTTTGAATAAAACGTACAAAACTGGAAGTACTATTAACGTGAGGAAAGTGGCAGAAATCAATCCTCCAACAACCACTGTCGCTAGTGGACGCTGAACTTCTGCCCCTGCTGAATTAGAAATTGCCATTGGCAAAAAGCCCAGTGCGGCCGCTGAAGCGGTAAGCAATACCGGTCTTAGACGCTCTTTGGCACCCCTAATCACCAAGTCTTTGATATTGATATAATGTGATTCCATGGATTTGAAATGCTCGATTAGTACGATTCCATTCAATACTGCGATACCAAATAGTGCTATGAATCCCACGCCAGCAGAAATACTGAATGGCATATCTCTCGCCCAAAGGAGAAGCACTCCACCAATCGCAGAAAGGGGGATTGCTGAGTAAATCATCAGTGCATCTTTGGTGGAAGAGAAAGCAAAATAGAGTAAAATGAAAATCAGGAAAAGTGCAACTGGAACGGCGATCATAAGTCTATTTCTGGCTTTTTGAAGGTTTTCAAATTGCCCACCATAATCGACCAAGTACCCTTCCGGCAATTCAATTTGATTTGCTACAATAGCCTGAATATCATCCACCACCGACTGCAGGTCTCTGTTACGCACATTCACTCCAATCACTACTCTTCGCTGGGTATTATCCCTTGAAATTTTCGCCGGTCCCTTGGTATAGCTGATTGTTGCAAGTTCTGAAAGCGGCACCGAACCCCCATTTGGAAGCTGAATGGAAGCTTGTTCCAAATTTTTGATGTCCTTACGAAAAGGCTCCGCAAACCTCACCACAAGGTCAAATTGCTTTTCGCCTTCGAAAACTGTGCCTGCTGTCATCCCTGCAAACCCCATAGAAACTACCTCATTCAGGTCAGAAATATTCAATCCGAACTTGGCAATTTTGCCTCGGTTGTATTCTATTTTCATTTGAGGCAAGCCATCCACTTTTTCCAAAATAATATCTGCAGCACCTTCTACACCCTGTATTGCAGCTTCAATTTCCTCTGCTGTAGCCAGTAGCACATCCAAATCCTCACCAAAGACTTTGATAGCCAAGTCAGCCCGAACTCCAGTAATCAGCTCATTAAAACGCATCTCTATCGGCTGAGTAAATTCAAATTCCATCCCCGGGATAATAGAAAGAGCTTCTTTGAATTTCTCTGCCAACTCATCCTTGGTTTCCACAGTGGTCCATTCAGAGCGAGGTTTCAACGTCACGATCACGTCGCTTTCCTCCATCGACATAGGATCTGTAGGAATCTCAGCTGCGCCTATTCTTGTAACAATCTGGTTTACTTCAGGAAATTCCTTTAAGATTTTTTCAATTTCAGTGATCGTTTCCACCGTATTTGTCAGTGTTGTTCCTGTCTTCAAAAAAGGCTGAATAACAAAATCCCCTTCGTCCAGCGTAGGCACAAACTCGGAACCCATCGTACTGAATATCATAATTGTGCCCACTAAAAGTCCAAAAGCTGCAATCAATACCACCTTAGCATGGTCCAGAGCCCAGGTAATCGCAGGATCATAAACTTTGGTAAGAGCGTTAATAATTCGAGTAGAAATATTCTTAGGACCTGGAGGTGTAGTCTTTAAGAAAAGAGCTGAAACAACCGGCAAATACGTCAGTCCCAAAATCATAGCCCCGACCAAAGCGAAGGAAAACACTTCAGCCATGGGACGGAACATCTTTCCTTCCACACCAGAAAGTGACAAAATCGGAATAAATACGATGATGATGATGATCTGTCCAAAAATTGCAGAGTGCATCATTTTAGAAGCTCCCTTAAAGGATATTTCATCTTTAGCCTCTTGCTTTTTGGCTTGAGAAAGACCAGCCAACTGATGATCTGCCCGGGTGAATTGGTAGGCAATGTATTCTACGATAATCACTGCCCCATCAATAATAATCCCAAAGTCAATCGCTCCCAGACTCATCAGGTTGGCATCCACACCGAAGAGATACATCATCGATAATGCAAAAAGTAATGCCAGCGGAATAACCGAAGCAACCACTAACCCGGACCTAAAATTGCCAAGTAGTAAAACGACAACGAATACTACAATCAAACAACCTAAAATCAGGTTTTCTGCAATCGTAAAAGTCGTTCTACCTATAAGTTCAGAGCGATCTAGAAATCCGTTTATCACCACACCTTCAGGAAGAGAATTCTTCATTTCTTCAAGGCGATCTTTCACCCGATCTATGGTCCCTTTAGAATCAGCACCTTTCAGCATCATCACCTGACCAAGTACTTTTTCTCCTTCTCCGTTTGCCGTGATGGCACCAAATCTATTGGCATGCCCAAAGCCCACCTCAGCTATATCACGAATATAAATTGGAGCATCATTTCTTACCTCAACTACTATATTTCCAATGTCTTCTAAGCTGGTAACCAACCCTTCTCCACGAATAAAAAAGCTCTCATTGGTTTTTTCAATATAGCCGCCCCCAGCTATGGAATTGTTTTTTTCCATCGCATGAAACACATCAGCGATGTCGATTTGCATGCCTTTCAATCGCTCAGGATTGATGGCAACTTCGTATTGTTTTAGAAACCCTCCCCAGGTATTTACTTCAACTACCCCTTCGATTCCGGAAAGCTGACGACGTACTACCCAATCCTGAATAGTCCGAAGATCAGTTGTGGTATACTCATTTTCGTAGCCAGGCTCTACATCGATCACATATTGAAAGATCTCTCCAAGACCCGTGGAGATTGGCCCCATCATCGGCGTTCCAAAACCTGCAGGAATGCTTTTTTCAGCCATTTTGATCCGCTCTGCGATCAACTGCCTCGGAAGATAGGTCCCCATTTTATCTTCAAAAACAATGGTGACTACCGAAAGTCCGAACTTAGAAACGGAGCGGATTTCGACTATTCCAGGCAGATTTGCCATCTCCAGTTCCACTGGGTAGGTCAGGTATTTTTCTACATCTTCAGTTGCGAGGTTTCTAGAGGTGGTGATCACCTGTACCTGATTTGTGGTAATATCTGGCACTGCTCCTATGGGGAGATTACTTAGAGAAAAAACTCCAAAACCTATCCAAGCTGCTATAAAAATGAATATGATGAGCTTATGCCCTATACTCCATTGAATGATTCTATCTAACATGTGGGAGGTAATAATTGAATCACAAAAATGGACTATTAGCTGCTCAAAGCCCTAAAAACTCTCTTAAGATTGCCTTAAATCTAGCTCTTAAAAAATCAATCGAAAGGAGCTTCCTTTACCTTTTTCACTTTCCACTTCGACCTGAATATCGGATTCTAGTGCGAGTTTTCTCACTATAGCAAGGCCCAATCCTGTACCTTGGACAGTTGTCCCTGTTTCATCAAGCTCCCTATAAAATGGATCAAAAATCTTAGCCAAAGATTCACTCGCCATTCCTTTTCCCTCATCTTTTACTAAAATAAATGGAGCACCTTCATGACTACCTACTTGCATCAAAATTTTAGTGGATGGAGCTGAGTATTTGATCGCGTTTTGAAGGAGGTTGTTCAGAATCATCTGAAGAGATTTCTCATTCACCAATCTGAAAATGGGCTTGGATAGATTAGTCTCAACCAGGATTTCTCTTCCAGATTCCTTGGCAGACTGCTCCGCAATATTTTGTGTAAACGAAATCAACTCAACTTCATCTCGTACCATTTTCCCCTTTCCAACTCTAGCTAGCGAAAGCAATTGATCGATCATTTCTGACATGCGGTCTATACTTCCTAAAGTCATTTTTATTTTTTCTACGTATTCTTCAGAACTTCTCGGCTTTCGAATCAGCACTTCTAAGGTGCCCCGCATCACTGACAAAGGAGTTCTCAACTCATGTGAAGCATCAGAGGTGAATTGCTTCTCGCGAGTCATTGCCTGCTCCAATCTTGCCAGCAATTCATTAATGGATCGGGTAAGCTGAGCAATCTCATCATTCGGCTCGGCCACAGGAATTCGCTCATTTAAATTGCTCTGTGAAATAAGATTGGTCTTCTGAATGATTTTCTGAATGGGCTGAATACTTTTTCCTGCCAGAAATCTCATTGAAAGAAACAAGGAAATAAGTATCCCTGGATAAAGTAAGAGTAATATATTTCTAAGATTTGTGAGCAATTCCCGGGCATCCTCAAAGGACTTCGCCACCAACATATAGCCTTCAAGTCTCCCAGAATGTCTTAGTGGGATTTGCATCTGACGAACTTCCCTGCCACCAGTTTTCAATGTCAGGGTCTCATTCATCTCACCTCTATCTAAAGAAAAACTCAGGTGATTTTCACCTAAATTTGGTGACTTATCCATAGAGTTTCCTTGCATGTCTACTATCTCAATGAAAATCGGATTAAGCTGTATCTGACTATGCTCCATCTCCTGCCATTCGTCTTTGTGCGCAAAACGAATCTCACCTTCTACCAAAAAAATCTGCCCCACATGCTTATCCGTCTCTAGTTTTAACTCCCGATCAATATTTTGAATTACAGTATAATCCACCACCAAATAAATAATCGCAAAGACCACCAATACGATCATGGCTGTAACCAAGGTTAACCTACTTGCTATGCGTTCTTTGTATGAAATGTTCATAATTCTTTGGCTATGTAGCCGACACCACGAACCGTATGGATGTAGTCTTCATTGGTACTGAAATGAAGTTTTTTTCGAAGTGAATTCATGAAAACATCAATCACACCCGTATTGTAATCAAAGTGTATATCCCATACCTCTTCGATAATCTGGGTGCGACGACAAACTTGATTTTTGTTTTTCATTAGGTATTCCAGCAAAGCAAACTCCTTTTGCGTCAGCTGGACTTCCTCCTCTTCAAGAAAAACTTGATGCCTGTTTGTATAAAGAGAAATGGGGCCAAGGGTATATTTCTCTTCTGTATTAACCTTCGACCTTAATTGCACCCGAATTCGCTCCAGTAATTCTTCGAAATGAAAGGGTTTTTTGATGTAATCATTGGCCCCAGACTGCAAACCTGTGATGGTCTCATCTACAGTATCTTTTGCAGTAAGAAAAATAACTGGTGTATCAGCAAATTGCTTTCGAAATTCCCTGCAAACCTCCACACCACTTTTTAGCGGCAACATCCAATCTAATAATAGGAGATCGTATTCACCACTCAAAGCAAGGTGAAGTCCTTTTTCTCCGTTTTCAGCAACATTCACCGCATAGGATTCCTCTTCCAGCCCTTGTTTCAAAAAGCTGGAAATTCCTGGTTCATCTTCTACGATTAGAATTCGCATGTTAATTTTTTTAAGCCACGAAGTGCACGAAAGTTCGCAAAGGTCGTCGCTAAGCAGAATAGCTTGAAGGGAAATTGATGTGGTTTCTTTTCCTTCCAATCTACTTTGTAATTGTTTTTGCTTCGCAAAAGTTAGCAAATCAAATCAAGGTCGGTAAATCTGAAGCTTAAGATTCTCTTAAATTGTTATGGGAAATGACAAAAGTCCCGTTAGGGACAAAATTACCGTCCTGGTTTGTATCTCAAAATCACTAAAAGAATTCTGGTCTGTAAGGATTCATACTAAAACGACAAGGTATATGACCGAGCCCAGCTTCTGGAGAAGCAGGACAGCCAACTAGAGTTGCGCCCACTGCGTCACCCTCTGTGAACTCTGAAGTTAAATAAAAAGACCCTCCGAAATCAGGGGGTCTTCTAAGCATTATGCCATTTCAGCGACTCTTGATTGAGCAGGCTTTTTCTTGGATGGTTTTTTCTTTCGCTTATTCCACCAGATCAACGTACCTGTAATCGGCAAAGAGGTGGCGATCAAGCAGGCCACAAACCAAAGGAACTTCGAAAATTGACCAAAGATATCACCTACATGTAGTGACTTAACCGATCTACCCACTTGCTGACGCCAAGGTAAATCTGAAAACAAATTAGCCTCCATTATTGATAAATCTGCAGCTGATAGCTTCAATTGATCTGAACCTGATCTGGCAAAAAAACCAGTTTTATATTTACTAACACTGATCGGATCTGAGGGATTGGAAGGAAGAGACACTCTGATATTTCCCTCATAAGGAAGCTCAGCATTAGTTTTTGCAAAAATATCCTCGAGCGAAAGAACTGCAGGAATACTTTCTGCTGCTTCTATTACTTCAGCAGTTGGTTCAGACTTTGGCTTTTCAGCATTTTCACCTCTTGGAGCAGGCTCTTGATAGATATCCCAGGTCTTTTGCCAGCCTTCTCTATACCAAGTGTAAGACCAAAAAGGCCCGGTTGCCGCCATTATAAATAAGGCAATCAATGAATAAAATGCCAGCGTATTATGCAAATCGTGATTTACTCGTTTCCAATTACCAGACCATTTTACTTTTAAGCCCTGCTTCCAGCTTTTTACCTTGTTAGGAACCCAGATTACTATTCCGGTAATCACACCAAGAAGAAATAGTAAGGTCGCCACCCCGTTAATAAATCTACCCAAGTCACGGTTACCCATGCTTTCCAAAATCGGCTCCTCAATTCTATCCAGCAACAACCATCTGTGAAGGCTGAACATATACCCCATGAATTCAGTGGTTGCAGTTTTATCTGAACTATTTCCCAAAATCTCAGCCGTATAGGGGTTCACATAAAAAGTACTTCCTCTGCCCTCTTCACCTTCCTTTTTTAAGGTAAACTGCACACTTCGATCTGTATCCTCATTCCACATCAATCCCACTACTTTCGATTCAGAGCTTTTTTCAACCTCGCTTTTCAATTCATCTGCTGATAGTCTAGTACCAGATTCCTCCACGAAGTATAATTCTGAATCCATAAACTCCCGGATTTCTGTATTGTACACGTAAATAGTACCACTAAGACATACTGCAATCACCACCAGTCCAGAAATCAATCCAGCATACAGGTGTATTTGGTCAAAAACATTTCGGATACTTTTCCAGGCAGTGGTTTTATTAGGCTGCATAAATGGTGTGTTCTAAGGAATTGAGTATTGATTCAGTTGGCAAAATTAAAAAAGTATTTAATTATTTAGATTTAATCTAAGGAAAAATTAAAATTCTTTTTTAATCAGACAGTTACAAGGAGCAGTGGGAAGAAAAGAATTCATACCTGATTGAAATCAACTTTGTAATTCAAAAATGAAGCGGATTTCGTATTTCGTTGATTTAGAGGAAATTGAAAAATTGAAGACATGGAATAAAAGTGACAGGCCCCGTATTAAACCATTTTTTACATTTTTATCAAAATAAACTATGAATTATATTCCTTTTATACCCACTTATTGATAATTTGGCATAGTTTATTAGCTTTAATTGAACATTTACAACCTAGTTTTATTATTTATTCAATTTAATGAAGTCAGTTACCAACTGAGGCGCCCCATGTCAGAAAAAGAAATAATCGAACTCCAATTAGTTGAAAGAATCAAAAAAGATGACGAATCAGCATTTATTGAAGTATATCATCTTTTCTGGGAAAGACTTTTCAATTTTGGATACAAAAAGCTGAGCAAAAAAGAAATTGTTGAAGGAATAGTTCAAGAGGTGTTTATTGATTTCTGGTCAAAAAGAGGGAAACTGGAAATCCACACTTCTCTCTCATCTTATTTATTCACAGCTGTCAATTATCGGATCATTAACCAATACAAATCGCAAAGCATACGGGACAAATATTCTGAAAAAGAAAAATCTAAAGGGGAACAAACCAGCTTATCAGTTGAAGAAAAGGTTCTCTACAACGATTTAAAATCGAACATCAAAAAGGTTGTAGGCGGATTTCCTCCTCAACGTCAAAAAGTCTATAAGCTCCGGTTCAATAAGGGATTAAGCTACATTGAAATCGCCCAAAATCTGGAAATATCGGTAAGTACGGTTGAGAAACATCTAATGCGGGCATTAAAGGACATTAGGATAAGTCTGAGAGAACTCACCTTATCATCATGTATCATCTTCGGCATAGACCACTTTTTAAACTATTGACAGCAGTCTATTTCTAGTAGCATTCTACCTAAAGAAGAACTCAATAACCTTTCATATAGTAGCATTTTCTTTGTAAATCGCTCAAAACACTTATTTGCAAAAAATCCAGATCCAGGGTAATTTCTATCAGTTTATTACCACATAAAATTCATTTTTAAAAAAAGTTGGTTTTATTTCCACCTTCAATGGAGGATAATCACGTGATAGTTGACTTATATGGTATAAGACAAAATTGATGACAGAAGAAAGTTCCAATTTATTTCAAGAAGAACACTTTGAGGCAGGGGAGATTCACGAATCGAACTACCTAGACCAACTAGATGAGGAGGAGTTAAAGGCCTTGAGAAAAAAAATCTTAGTAGGAATAAAGACAGGGATTAAAAGAAATGAGGAAAAAGCTAAAAGAAAAGCGAGAACAATTTACTACTCAAAGATTGCAGCATCATTTCTACTACTTATTGCCACAAGCTTTGGATTATGGCATTCAGTAAAACAAGAACTGGTACTTTATAAAACAGGGTCAAACGAGACTTTGAAAATCAACTTACCTGATGGCTCCACCGCTTTGCTAAATTCCAATTCTTCCTTAGCCTATAGCTACACTAGGATAAATGGTTTTGAAAGAAAAGTAGATTTAACCGGAGAGGCATATTTTGATATTGCAAAAAATGACGACATCAAAAGGTTTGTGATCAATGAAGGAGAAGTAATGGAAGTGGAGGTCTACGGTACTGAATTTAATTTTAAAAACCAGCACCCAGTTCACAAACTGACCCTAATAGAAGGAAGTGTAAAATTGGGGTATCAGGGAGAAAAAGGTGAGACAAATCGAATGGTAGTGCCAGGAGAGACGATAAAACTGAACTTAGAAAAGAATCATATTGAAACCAAAAAAGTCCCTGATCCACTAAGGCTTCTCGCTTGGCAGGATCGCAAGCTTCGCATGCAAAACGAAAGCCTGGAAGATATCCTAGGAGTGGTGACAGAATTATATGATTTGGAACTAATAGATCAAAAAATACCACCAACCAACCAACTTATTTCAGGAAGCTTACCTCTAACCGATAATCCCAATGAAGTGATCAATAATATCGAAGTACTTTTCAATACAAAGATCAACCTTGACAAAAATTTAATCAGAATACAATAGAGTACCGCTTTCCTTTCGGCCGGATCGTAAGCAAACCATTTACAATAGAAATTTTAGTTCGAGCAAACAGCTTTGGATAATCCTGAAGCTGGATAATTACACTAGTGATACCTAGGTTTTAACCAAACTCAGGTAATTGAATGATTAGCAATTAGCCCAAAATAAACGCGAGTAATCATTCTAACCACTAACCTATTAATCTATGCTCATCAAATTTACCCGTTATCTATTGGTTGCCGGGGTAACAGGAGTGCTGGCACTCCCAATCTCTGCAAAAGGCCAAAATCTCACACAATTTGCCAAAGGTCCAACTTCTAATGTGAAGTCGGTAAACAAAAATCTAGAATCAACTCTTAAAGAACTTGAGGATCTTTATGCTATTTCCATAGCCTACCCTTCTTCTTTAGTAGATCCTGAAACAAAAATTCCTGCTGCTATTAACTCCAAACTAACTGCAGAGGAAAACTTACAACGTATTCTTAAAGGAAGTCAGATCAATTACAGAAAAGGTGCAGGAGACTTTTATATGCTGGAACCTTCTCAGACCACAGCACCCACAACACCAACAGAACCTGCAAACAATTTTAGCTACCAAATAGCCACCAGGACTGTTGAGAATATAGAAAGAACCATTGAAGGTATTGTACTAGATGATGATCAAGTCCCAATTCCAGGGGCTAGTATTCTCATTAAAGGAACAATGAACGGCACTGTCACTGATATTGACGGGAAATTCTCACTCACTCTTAATGACGAAACTGAGAACCCCATTCTTATGGTCTCCTTCATTGGATTCACCACGCAGGAAATAACGGTGGGATCTACATCAACTTTCACCATCGAATTAGCATCTTCTGATCTGGCACTCAATGAGGTGGTAGTGACAGCTTTTGGACTTGAAAGAGATAAAAAAGCCTTAGGCTATTCCACCCAAAGTGTAGATGGTAGTGCTCTCACAGAATCACGTCCTTCTAACGTAGCAAACAGCCTCTCAGGTAGAGTCGCCGGTGTACAAGTAACAGGCAATTCTATGCCAGGAAGTGGCGCTCATGTAGTCATTAGAGGTTCATCTTCTGTAGCTGGCAATAACCAACCACTAGTGGTAGTGGATGGAGTACCGCTAGAGCAAACTTCCAGCAGGCAATACGGAAACGGGCTTTCTGAAATCAGTCCTGACAACATCAAGGAAATGACTATTCTAAAAGGCGCCACAGCTGCCGCATTGTACGGCTCACGTGCTGCAAACGGTGTCATCATGGTAACTACTAAAAATGGCTCAGGGACCAAAGGAATTGGCATTGAGTTCAATAGCAATATGACTATGGACAATCCATTAGTTAAACCAAATTTCCAGAATACGTATGGCGGAGGTTCTGGTTATAGAACTTGGTACGTAGATGGAAGAAACGGTTTTGATGCAGATGGGATTAGAGGAACGGCGGGTGTAGATGAAAGCTGGGGAGCACCGATGGATGGTAGTTTAGTTCCTCTATGGTATTCAGCTCCAGAGCGTGTGCCATTGCTTCCACAACCAAACAACTGGGAAGATTTTTGGGAGACCGGACAAAGCGTAACCAATACAATTGCCCTTTCGGGAGGAAATGAACAAGGCAGCTTTCGGCTTGCTATAGGTAGACTGGATCAGACAAGTATAATGGCTGACAATGACTACTATAGAAACAACTTCAAGCTGAACACTTCCTACAAGTTTGTCCCTAAACTTCAAATGAGTGTAAATGCAGAATACATAAAATCAGGATCAGACAACAGAGGTTTTACAGGTAGCCAGGACTTTATCTGGGCTCACAGACATACTGATTACACCAAGCTGAAAAATTGGGAAGAGTACTATGAAATCCAAAGACAAACCTTCCGACCAGGAGATAACTATCCATACGCAAACTGGCAGCACGAATACTTTTCAAATCCCTTTTTCAACCAAAAGTATCTACCAAACTCCAACGAGAAAGACCGCTTAGTAGGTAGCATCGCACTTAATTATGACATAAATGAGAATTTCAGCATCATGGCAAGATCAGGAACTGATTATTGGTCAGATACCCGCATCAACATCAACAGCGCTGAAAGCTTCAAAAACAATGTCAAAAGGTTTGGATCTTACACTGAAGCAGTTCTGAACAGTCAGGAAACCAATAGTGATGTAATCTTGACTTTCGACAAGGATTTGTCTCCAAGGCTTTCCTTAAAAATCCAAGCTGGAGCAAATAATAGAGTAAATAACTACAAAAGCACTTCGGTGAATGTAGGACAGCTGACAATAGATGGGCTTTACAACTTAGGTAACTACGCAAGCCCTGTCACCCCTTCAAGTACCATCAGAAAACAAGTAGTGAATAGTGTATTCGGGTCTGCACAATTCGGATACAACAATTACCTCTTCCTAGATGTAACAGGTAGAAATGACTGGTCTAGTACTTTACCGACCAACAACAATTCATTCTTCTATCCATCTGTAGCATTGAGTGCTGTTCTAACTGACATTTTCAATGTTCAGTCAGACTTTCTATCCTTTGCTAAAATAAGAGGGAGTATAGCACAAGTTGGTAACGACGCAGATCCCTATTTGCTAAATCAAGTTTATTCTTCAGAAGGTCTTTGGGCAGGTACTACCCCTACCTATGCTGAGTCCAATGAAATAGCCAATAGAACATTAAAACCTGAAATAACCACCGGGAAAGAGGTAGGCTTAGATTTGAGGTTTTTTGAAGGACGAGCCGGTATTGATTTCACCTATTACCACCAGTCGACTGTCAATCAAATCTTAGCAGTTTCTATCTCCACAGCTTCAGGTTATTCCAGCCAAATTCTTAATGCTGGTGAGATCACAAACCAAGGGATTGAACTGACAATTAACGCCACTCCTATAAGTACTGCATCTGGATTTAGCTGGTACACGGCTTTCAATTTTGCAAGAAACAGGAATAAGGTGGTTGAACTAGCCGAAGGTTTGGAGAACTACATTTTAGCAACTCAAAACTCATTGACTTCAGAAGCAAGGGTTGGACAGCCATATGGTTCTCTTTATGGAAGAAGATATGAGCGTAGTCCTGAAGGAGAAATCATCTATAATAATGGCCTGCCAGTTTTGGCAAGCGGGACTCATATTTTGGGTAACATTCAGCCTGACTGGATAGGCGGATGGAGCAACTCATTTTCATATAAAGGATTAGAGATCAACACATTGATTGACGTGAAAATGGGCGGAGATATTTTCGATGTAGGAACTGGTCTTGCCAGAAAAACAGGACAATATACTGAAACAGCTATCGGTCGAGAAGAAGGTGTTATAGGTCAAGGTGTAAAAAATATAGGCACTTCAGAAGAACCTGTTTATGTGCCAAATGATGTCATAGCAAGCACTGGAACATTCTGGAATTCTCAGAATCCGAGAACCTACCATGAATCAGGAATTTTTGACGGGACTTATGTAAAACTTCGTGAACTGTCTGTGGGATATGTATTCCCTAAAAACTTCCTGGGCAATAAGTTCATACAAACTATGAAGCTATCATTTGTGGGAAGAAATCTGGCGATGCTTTACAAGAACCATCCCCACATGGATCCAGAAGTTGATGACAAAGGCGGAAACGGACAAGGGTTCTCATATGGAGAAATGCCTTCTACCCGCAATTTGGGATTCAATCTTCACGTGACATTCTGATCTAATCTCCTACCTATTAAGAACTTATCATGAAAAGACTATATAAATCAACCATCGCTATACTTCTTCTCACTTTTGGTACGCTTACATCCTGCACCAAAGATTTTGAAGAAACCAACACCGATCCAAACAATCCAGTTTCTATTTCTCCTTCCCTCCTTCTGCCAAATGCAATACAAGTTGTAGTTGACAGATACTGGGGACACAGTACCAGATACCAGCGCCTGAATATAGATGCCGCTATGTGTTGGATCCAACATTTATCCAGAAACATCTATATCAATGCTGAAGGAGACAGTTATGAAATACCGCTTACTATTTCTTCAGGCACTTGGAATAGTATTTACAATGAATCGCTGATCAATTTCGAACGGGTTAAATCCCTAACAACAGCTGGAGCTGAATATGAAAACTCCAACTACTTAGGGATAGCGATGACCATGCAATCTTTCTCTTTTGCATACCTCACTGATGTATTTGGCCCTATACCTTATTCTGAATCTCTCAAAGGAACAGCCGAAGAAGCTATTAATTCTCCCGCTTACGATTCCATGGAGGAAGTTTATGCTGGCATTTTAGCTGATTTAATGGAGGCAAACGACCTTCTTTCTACATCGGGACCAGAGGTTGTTGGGGATATACTATTTAACGGGGATATCATGAGGTGGAAGCGCTTCACGAATTCTCTTGCCTTGAGAATAGCAAACCGCCAAGCAGCTAAAAAACCTGCAGAATCTAGTGCCATCATGACGCAGATTCTTTCTGACCCTGTAAAATACCCTATCATCGAGAGTAATGCTCAGGCAGCTGAACTAGTGCACTACGATGTAATTGGGAGCAGAAACAAAATGTTTGATGTATTCTCCACCCGATCAGATTGGAATATTAGTACTACGCTCATCAGTAAGCTACTTGAACTAGACGACGAAAGAATCACAGTTTATGCGCAGCCATTAGAAGATGGTTCCTATGCTGGATTGCCAAATGGACTCACAGATGCCGCAGCTGGCACCTTCAACGCTTCACGAATTGGACTTAAATATTTGGACCCTACGGCTCCCAGTGTTTTGATGACCTATGCTGAAGTGGAATTCATCAAAGCTGAAGCTGCATTGGATGGAGATATAGATGGGGATGCTGCTGCATTTCTTGAAAGCGCAATAAAAGCATCATTCCATCAGCAAGGATTAACCATGCCAGGTGATTATATGAGCAGAATAGGCGGGGTAACTAAAGAGAGTATCATGACTCAAAAATGGATTGCTCTGTTTGGACAAGGCGTTGAGGCATGGAATGAATACCGTCGAACAGGCTATCCTATGATGTCTACTCCACATCCAAGCTCTGTGTTTTCCAACGAAGGTGTACTTCCTACCAGAATTGAGTACCCTACTTCAGAATACTCTCTCAACAAAGCCAATCTGGACGAGGGCGTGAGTAAACTAGGCGGATCCGACAATATGAGAACTCCACTTTGGTGGGTAGAATAATCAAATCATCCTCTAATCATTCAACTCAATTTTATATGCAAAAGTCATTCAATATTTACCTAGTAGTGGCAGCATTCGCCACACTTGCTTTCACTCAATCTTGCGTGGAAGCGGAAGATTTGGTCACTCCAAATGTAGCATCACCAGTGTTGGTTCTACTGAACGGGACCTCTTTTAGCGCTTCCTCCTCAGTAACAGTTGGGTCCAAATTCCTTGAGCTGGACAAAACAAACATTCTAGATCACACCAAAGGTATTGACTCTATCCCTGTACCTAATCTGAACATTGCTGTTTTTATCAACAACACAAATGAAGTGGCAAAACTGACCACTGACTCAGATGGAAGTGCCGCCTTAGTAGTTTCTTGGGCAGACCTAGGCCTAGCAGACGCAAAGCCAGGAAATCAAGTCAGGTTAGAATTCGCAGGCACCTATAAAAATGTCCCTTTTAGAAAATACCACACCGTAAGAGTCAATTAACACTATCTATAAAATCAAAAAATCTATTAACAACCTTATTAAATCGTTATGAACAATTCTATCAACAGAAGAACTTGGATCAAATCCAGCCTAATGGCAATGGGAACAATGGCTGTCGCTCCAGCTTTTGCTCTACCAAAAAATAAAGCATTGGCCGCATATCAGCCAGATTCTATTCTAAATGAGCACATTCCAATGTTTAATTACAATGAAGCACGGATAGTTGCCAAACTAAATGCCAATGAAAACCCTTATGGCCCTTCGCCTAAAGTAATTAAAGCCATCTCTGACTCTATTTCCTTAGGAAATAGATATGGTCATGGAGAAGCAAAAGTTCTAATCGATATGATCGCAGAGAAAGAAGGTGTGACCCCAGATCACATTATGCTATCTCCAGGTTCATCAGATATATTGGAAAAAGTTGCATTCGTTCAGTTCATGAATGGTGGGAATGTCGTATCAGCGGATCCATCCTACATGTCACTGATGAATACAGCGCAAAAACTCGGTGCCACCTGGAAGCCTTCACTATTGACAGGCGACTATCAGCATGACTTAGAGGCAATGGCAAAGTCGGTGGATTCGGAGACTAATTTGGTTTATATCTGTAATCCGAATAACCCAACAGGCTCCATCACAGACGCTACAAAACTCAAAGCATTCTGCTCAACTGTCTCTGAAAAAACGCCTGTTTTCGTAGATGAAGCATACTTGGAGTTCCTTGACAAACCAGAAGAAAGCAGCATGGTAGGGTTGGTAGCCGAAGGAAAGGATGTAATCATAGCCAGAACTTTCTCAAAAGTTCACGGAATGGCTGGACTCAGAATCGGATACATGGTTGCACTTCCAGAGCGAATCGAAAGCATTACTTCTAAAGTAAGAAGCACCATGGGGCTTTGTGTCACTTCGCTCAATGGAGCCATTGCAAGCATGAAAGATCCAAGTTTCATCACGAGCTGTAGAAACATGAACACCGATTGTAGAGAATACACCAAAGGTGAAATCGCTTCACTAGGATATGATATTATCCCATCACACACAAGCTTCATGATCTTCCCTATTCGCATGGAAGGACAAGCTTTCATGAAAGGCATGTATGATAGCGGAGTTGGTATTCGCGTATTCAATATCGACGACAAACCATGGTGTAGAGTAAGCATGGGCACAAAAGAAGAAATGGAAATTTTCGTAGACGCTTTCAAAAAAGTGACAGCCTAGTAAGTAGAGAATCGTATGAGTATTGCACTTCAGAAGACTCTATCGCTGATTCTGTTGATAGTTATTGGGATATTTCTCCAGAAAAAACTACAAAATGAGGATCAGAAAAAGGGGTTAAAAACCATAATTCTAAACATAGCCTTACCGGCAATGATTTTTGTGGCTTTGTTGAAAATCGAAATCAATCCGGATTTACTTATTCTACCGGTATTGGCTTTGATCTTTAACATAGTAATGATCATCATTACCAAGTTCTCGCTTCCATTCTTTGGTATCAAAGCAGATAGTCCGGCAATGCGAACACTGATGCTGCTTCTCCCTTCTCTTGCTCCAGGATTAACATGTTTCCCGTTTATTGTAGAATACCTGGGAGATGATGTATTGGCTTGGGCCGCGCTGGCTGATATCGGCAACAAACTATTTGTATTAGTCCTAGCCTATTTATTAGCTATGTCTTGGTACTACAAAAACCAAAAGATAAAAGCTAAATCGAATGGTCAAAAAGTCAAAGAGTTGCTTTTAGCGATGGTAAGTGAACCAATCAACCTGGTAATTTTGGTAGCTATTGGTTTACTGAGCTTTGGATTACATATGGAAAGCATGCCAGCGTTCCTTAGTTCATCCATCCTGATGATGAAGGATATGATGACTCCATTAGTTCTCATATTCATTGGAATTGCAGTGGTTTTCAAATGGGATCAGCTTCGCATGATTGCATCTATTCTCACTTTCAGAGCAGGGTTCACTTTCTTACTAAGCGGATTATTCATCTGGCTTGTACCTATGCCTTCTGAGGCAGCAGTCTTACTTGCTGTAGTATTTCCTCAGAGTGCAGTGAGTTTTTGGCCTTTTGCACATATGTCTGCTGTCCGAAAGCTTGAATATGAAAATGACGCCCAAAAGGAAAATCCAACATTTGATCTTGACTTGGGAATCAACGTTTTAGCAGTATCAATGCCGTTTAGCACCTTGTTGATTCTAGGTGTTTTTACATCTGGCAGCTATTTCACTGCTCCACTTCATATCCTTTCCATTGGCGGGATGCTTGTCGGGGCTGCATTAATTCCAAAAGCAATTCAGTTAATTAAAAATGCTGATTTCAGCTTTGATAATTTGAGAGAAAAAGTACTAAAAGACAGTTCAGTTGAATAATACGATTTAGGTTAATTGAATAACCGATAGGTCTAGTAACCAAAAATGCCCAAGCAATTTGTTTGGGCATTTTTTATACTTATTGAACAAGCTTTTATCAGAACCTATCAACTCTGTGTCTGGGTTTGGTTTTGATGGGTATGATTATCTCTGATCCTGAAGAAATTGGCATCCACATTATTGGAAATAGCATTAATTTTCAATTGAAGGTTATCAAGATATTCGTGTAGGCCAAACCCTATAATCTCTCCTACTTCTGCAAACTCTAGCTTCGAACGCAATTCACCGATTGCCTTCTCGGATGAATTCATATATCCCCCACCTAGATTTCCAGAAATATTGTGAAGGCATTTCTCGGCTTCTTTAATACAGTAGTAAATCGATCTTGGAAAATATTTATTCAGCACTAAAAATTCCACAACATTTGCTGATTCTATATTTCCATATAATCTTCTGTAGGTATTGAAGGCTGTCACTGATTTGAGCAAAGCCATCCAATGAAGAAAATCAAGCGGCGTCCCGACTTGCTGGTCTGATGGAAGAAGAATATGATATTTAACATCCAATATTCTGGAAGTTTTATCTGCACGTTCGAGGTATTGACCCAGCTGTCTGAAATACCAACCTTCTACCCTAGCTACACTGCTGTCGGCTATGCCATAGATCAACAAAATCTGATTTTTCACCTTTTCGAAAAATGGTCTTGGATCTTCTTTTTTCCACACCTTTTTCTCTAAGCCATCTTGCATCATATAGTAGAGCTCATTGGCTTTCTCCCAAGTTTCCTTATTTAGATTTTCTCGAATGATTCTCGCATTCTCTCTGGCATTTTTGATGGTAGAGAGCATGGAGTTTGGGTTTTCAGCGTCAAAACCCAAGAAGAATAAGACCTCATTTCTCTCATAGCCTTTACATTTCTTCTCATAAAGATCCAAGTCACCAGTCGCCGCGATTAAAGGATGCCATTGCTCCTTTAGATCTATAGGCAGATCTTGCATCAAATTGAAATTGACATCTATAAATCGCGCATAGTTCTCTGCCCGCTCCAGGTATCTTCCCAGCCAATAAATACTATTTGCTACTCTACTTAGCATATGCTTTCTGTTTGTTTAATATAAAACCCAAGTATCCTTACTTCCTCCACCTTGGGAGCTATTCACTACCAATGATCCTTTCTTTAGTGCTACACGGGTTAGCGCGCCAGGAATCACCTCTATTTCTTGACCATATAAAATATAAGGTCTCAAATCCACATGCCGCCCACTGATGCCCTCATCAGTCAAAGTTGGGACAGTTGACAGTGATAAGGTAGGCTGAGCAATGTAATTGGTAGGGTTACTCTTCACCAACTCTCTGAATTTGGTATGTTCCTCTGGAGTAGCTTTTGGACCAATCAACATCCCGTAGCCACCAGCAGCATTGGTTTCTTTCACCACCAAGTCTTCAATATTATCAAGTACGTACTGCCTGTCTTCCTTCTCTCTACATAGATAGGTTGGTACATTATTCAATATAGGCTCTTCATCAAGGTAGTATTTGATGATTTTTGGCACATACGCATAAACCGCCTTATCGTCTGCTACACCTGTCCCAGGAGCATTTGCCAAGGCAATATTTCCAGCTTTGTAGGCTTCGAATAATCCCGGAACTCCTAACATTGATTTTGGATTGAAGGTCTCTGGATCCAAAAACGTATCGTCAATTCTTCGATACAGGACATCTATCTGTTGCAAGCCTTTGGTAGTCTGCATATAGACCCTTTTGTTTTCAACAATCAAATCCTCGCCATTTACTAATTCCACTCCCATTTGCAAGGCCAGGTAAGAATGCTCGTAGTAAGCCGAATTATATATTCCTGGTGTCAGAACTCCTACTACAGGTTTTGGCTTATCTGACAGGTTTTGAAGCATTTTCAAAAGTTTCGTAGGATAATTGGAAACCGGCATCACTCCTTTCTGATTGAATATATCAGGATACACACGTTTTATTATCTCACGGCTTTCCAACATATAAGAAACCCCGGATGGGCATCTTAGGTTATCTTCTAAAATATAGTATTCTCCATCCTTTGCCTTCACCAGGTCAGTACCGGTAATATGACACCAAATACCTTTTGGAGGAGTAAGACCAATGCAAGGCTCCAGATAATCCTTACTTTTCAGAATAAGCTCTGATGGCACTATTCCATCGTTAAGGATTTTGCGCTCATTGTAGATGTCCTGCAAAAACATGTTAAGAGCTTGAGTTCTTTGCTTCAAACCAGCTTCTAACTTTTGCCATTCTGAATTAGGAATAATCCTCGGAATAATATCTAAATGGAGGATTTTCTCCATTCCTTGATTATCGTGATAGACGTTAAAAGTCATCCCCATGGATCGCTGCGTTTGGTTTGCAGAATGTTGGAGATGATTCATTTTTCTAGAGCTCGTCTTTTTCAGATGACTATAAAATTCATCATAATGATCTCTAATCTTCCCGTCTTCAGAGATCATTTCATCGTAATGCTCTCCTGCGTTATATCCGTCAGTCTTCATAAGTTTATCTAAAATAAAACAAGCCTCAAAAAGATAGATGAAAAAGCCTAATTGTCAAAAAAAATAATAAAATAGGTTCGTATTTTTATCAAATTCCATATTATCAACAAAAATAATCAATAATACAGCTCAATAATTACCAATTCCTTAATTAGATCAACATTAAACCCACCTCACTTTCCTCTCTTAAGTTAAGTATTAATTTTCGGGATGGGAAAATTTATAAAGACAACAGTTGATTAAAAAACTCTAATTTCGAACCATGGTTAAGAGACTTTTAAAAATACAGGACAACTCTCTTGTGAAACGTATTACGGTTTGGAGACAAGTCAAAGATGGACTATTCATCGCTATAGGGGTGGTGATGGCAAGTATTGGCTTGAAAGGATTTTTACTTCCCAATGGTTTCTTCGACGGCGGAGCAATGGGTATGTCTTTACTTTTGGAAATGCTCACTCCGGTAAACCTCTCAGCTTTAATCATTTTAGTCAATTTACCATTTATCTTATTGGGAGCAAAGCAGGTATCTGTTCCATTCGCAATTAAGAGCACGTTGGCTATTTTTGGTTTGGCTCTACTCGTACATTTTATTGAAGTCCCAGCCATCACTGCAGATAAATTATTGATAGCCGTATTTGGAGGTTTTTTCTTGGGAAGTGGAATAGGTTTCGCCATCAGAGGAGGAGCGGTAATCGATGGGACGGAAGTTCTGGCAATCTCCGTAAGTAGAAAATCTAGCTTAACTGTTGGTGATTTTATTACCGTATTCAACGTCTGCCTATTTATCATAGCAGCGATTTTCGTGGATTTGGAAACAGCCATGTATTCCATGCTGACTTATTTTTCTGCTTCCAAAACAGTTGACTTTATCATCAATGGAGTGGAAGAATACCTAGGGGTAATGATCATGTCTTCGCACAATGAAGCCATCAAACAAATGATTTCCTTTGATTTAGGACGTGGAGTCACTGTCTTAAAATCAGATGGAGGCTATGGTGACAAAGCCAACCAACTTCCAGACAGGAAAGTATTATTCTGCGTAATCACCCGACTGGAAGTCACCAAAATGCTGGTGGAAATCGAAAAAATTGACGCTAAAGCATTTGTGATTCAATACCCTATCAAGGATACTAAAGGTGGGATGATCAAGAAGAGGCCGTTGCATTAGACATTCGTAGCTAGACTCAAGTATCAAGACTAAGATTTTAGAGCCAAGAGAAAAGAGCCAAGAAATTCGAATTGCAGTCGAGTTCTTGGCTCTTGGTTTTATTATCTGTTTCTCAACTATTAATTTTACCTGAACGATTTCTCTGCTTTACAGAAAGTCATACCTTTTTATAAAAGGTTTTTCCAACGCGACGAATATGATCGATCAGCTTTTCGTTCTGAATACGATCTAAACTTTGCAAATCAATTGTATGTGGAAAATCACTTTCATTGATATCCGCAAGCACTTTCCCTAGGGTAAATCGATCAATCTCCTGATCGGCAATAACTAGATCCAAATCGCTTCTGCTAGTGTAATTACCTTTGGCACGAGAACCATAGACGAGCACATGAGCGATTTGCGGATACTTTCGGAAAATGCCTATTAAAATATCGTGCGCTGAATTTGATAAGCCAAATTTCATCATATGATATTCAAGATAATGTCATAAAAAGTGCAGAAAGTACTGGTGAATACTTCTTCTGGATATCTGGAATCACCTCTTCCATAACGGCGAAATCATACGTATGGCTAAGCAAATTACGATCATTGATCATGTCGAGCCAGACTTCTATTTGATCAATATATTTAGCCTTGAAAGCCTCCTTCACAACCATTTTAGGAGATATCTGAGTAAGAACCAATCCATCAGACTCCATTCTATCCTTAAGCGTTTTCCATCCCAACTCAAGGGTAAATTCAAATCGCTGAATAATCCCTTCTTTCTCTAATTGAGAAGTTTTAGCGAGATCAAGTGATTGAATTTCTTCCAAAAGCTTCACTGCTTTTTCAAAATTCTCAAATCTTTGCTTCCAACGAATATCATTTTCCATACAGAAATCAATTTAAGGAATAATTTGATGTATGTTATAAATTGAGAAAGGGCGAATCATTGTTCGCCCCTTTCAATATCTTGACTCTTGGTTCTAAAATCCAAATTCTCAAGTCTAGCTACTTGATCCTTAAATCTTATTACTTAAGAAATTCCCGATCCACTAGCTGTGCCCTCATGCGGCACCATCAGCTTCAGCTTTCCGTCTTTGTCCTCGGCCATTAGAATCATACCTTCAGAGTCGATACCCATCATCTTACGTGGAGCAAGGTTAATCAACATGGTTACTTGCTTTCCTACCAAAAACTCAGGTTCGAAATGCTCAGCCACACCACTAAGGACTGTTCTTTCACCTAGCCCGGTATCTACTTTCAGCTTCAGTAACTTCTTGGATTTTGGCATTTTATCCGCTTCCAAAATTGTCACTACTCTCATATCAAGCTTCGCAAAATCATCGTAAGTGATTATCTCTTTCATAGGTGTTACGGGTGCATTTTCAGCTTCATTCATCTTCTTGGCATCTAATAATTTTTGTACTTGTTTTTCTACGGTTACATCTTCGATTTTTTCGAAAAGTAGACCCATCTCGCCTAAGGAAGTCCCAGCTTTCAGGAGTTCTCCCTGACCAGCTTCGGACCAATCTATCTTTTCCATCCCAAAAAGTTCAACCAGTTTCCCAGCAGTAAATGGCAAGAATGGCTCTGATACAATCGCCAGATTTGCAGCAATATTCAAGGCAATATTTAGAATGGTTGCAGTTCGGGTTTCGTCAGTTTTGATGACTTTCCAAGGCTCGGTATCCGCAAGGTATTTATTGCCAAGACGAGCCAAATCCATCACAATTCCCAATGCTTCACGGAATCTATAACGCTCGATGGAGGCTGCAATTTTCTCAGGAAATTCAGCCAACGCATCCAAAACCTCCTGATCGTAACCAGTTAATTCACCGCGCTGAGGAATGATTCCCTGATAGTATTTATGTGTCAACACCACGGCACGATTCACGAAATTCCCGTAAATCGCAACTAGCTCTGAATTGTTTCTAGTCTGAAAATCCTTCCAGGTAAAGTCATTATCCTTTGTCTCAGGAGCATTCGCTGTCAACACATAACGGAGCACATCCTGCTTACCAGGGAATTCTTCCAAATACTCATGAAGCCAAACCGCCCAGTTTCTCGAAGTAGAAATCTTGTCTCCTTCCAAGTTTAAGAACTCATTTGCCGGAACATTATCTGGTAATATGTAGTCTCCGTGAGTTTTGAGAATAGCAGGAAAAATAATACAATGGAACACGATGTTATCTTTTCCGATAAAGTGCACCAGCTTGGTGTCTTTATCTTTCCAATACGGTTCCCAATCGACTCCTTTTTCCGAAGCCCACTCTTTAGTAGAAGAGATATATCCTATCGGTGCATCAAACCAAACGTAAAGGACTTTGCCCTCCGCGTCATGCAATGGCACTTTGATTCCCCAGTCCAAATCACGGGTCATAGATCTAGCCTGCAAGCCATCACCAGCTTCCAACCAAGATCTACATTGTCCCAGTACATTGTTTTTCCAATCGTCAGCGTGGTCCTCAAGTACCCATTTCTTCAGAAAGCTCTGATACTTTGCCAAGTCCAAAAACCAATGCTTGGTCTCTTTCAAAACCGGCGTTCTCCCGCTTAGTTTTGACTTGGGATTGATGAGATCTGTTGGGCTAAGCGAACTACCACATTTCTCACACTGATCGCCATAGGCATTTGGATTGCCGCACTTCGGACAGGTTCCTTCAATATAACGATCCGCCAAAAACTGATTGGCTTCCTCATCGTAATATTGCTCGGTACTTTGCTCCAGGAACTCGCCTTTTTCATACAAATCCTTGAAAAATCCCTGAGCAGTCTCATGATGGATCTGCGCAGAAGTGCGGGAATAGTGATCAAAACTGATCCCAAACTCCTGAAAACTCCCCTTCATGATCTCATGATAGTGATCCACCACTTCCTGTGGAGTCTTACCTTCCTTTTTGGCCTTGATGGTAATCGCTACTCCATGCTCATCCGAACCGCAGATGTAGGCTACGTCTTTGCCCAAGCTCCGCAAATAGCGCACATAAATATCTGAGGGAATGTAACATCCAGCCAAGTGACCAATGTGAAGTGGGCCGTTGGCATAAGGAAGTGCTGAGGTGATGGTATATCTTTTGAAATTGGTATTGCTCATGATCAATCTAAGATTCGGAATAGGAAATCTGCTTTGAAGAAAAATTTCAACGCAAGATCTGGGCGCAAAGATAGGGAAATCAGGCTTAGGCTGCCTTAGGCATTTGCAAATTCATTGCGTGCTTCATCTGTTAGAATACCGTTGTAAATTATAGTGATTGCCTGATCGTAGATGTCTGCCGGAGGAATCTTCATTCCTTTTTGGATAGGTTCGGGAAACTGTGCTGTAAACTTAGGATCCATAAGAGACTGTATTGCTGTAGCATAGAGCATCACCACCAAATTGACATTGACAGCGGGATTTACCAACCCCTCACTAATCCCTTGATCCAGCAATTGCTTGAATCGGGTATAAGCAGACTCCTTAATATACTCCTCCAAACCCTCCCAGATCTCCGGCGCATGTTCCCGCAAGTCTTCGAATAACTCAGGATTAATTGGGCCTAGCAGGGAAGCCATTACCGTCAGAGTAGATTTCAGCTTCAGGGGAAAAGAAATGTATCGATTATCTACAATTGCCTCCACTTTGGCTGTAAGCTTCGTTTTGGTCACCTCAAAGGATGCGGCCAGCAATTCAAATTTCCCTGGATAATACTTATAAAGTGTCTTCTTACTCATCCCCAGCATTTGGGCAATATCATCCATGGTGGTATGCCTATAGCCTTTTTCTAGAAAAAGCTTGTACGCTGCATCTAGAATTTTGCTTTCAATATTGGCTTTAACAGGCATGAGGAAATGGGGAGAAATGGAAAAGCAAAGATTCTAAATAATGGGAGGATATGCAATGTAAAGTTCCTGCAGCTCAAAGCTCCTGATTTTGCTAGTAATGCTGCGGTGAGTGCAACGCGTATAACCTTTGAGGCCTTTTTTGAACCTTGAAGGATTTGTAAAGGAAAACTACCCTGCCAAGACGCAAAAACACTTAAATAACTAAGTGTTTTTGCAGTAAAAGAAAATAAAAATTAATCTGTATTTTTGTATCCAAGTAGATACAAACAATATGTACTTCATCGAGAAAACAATTGAATTCGACAAATGGCTAAAAAAGCTGAAGGACATACAAGCCAAGGCTAAAATTCTTTTTCGTATTCAGAAAATTGAAAGAGATGGTCACTTCGGAGATTGTAAACCTGTAGGAGATGGAATTAGCGAAATGAGGATAAATTTCGCAAAAGGCTATCGAGTTTACTTCAAGGAAAAGGATGGAATTATAATTGTTCTGCTAATTGGCGGAGATAAGTCTTCCCAACAGAATGACATTAAGAAAGCGAAAGAAATCTGGAATAAGTTAAAAACATAACAATATGGATACTTCAAAATTTGACATAGCAGATTATTTGGATAGTAAAGAAATGATAGCTGAATACCTGAACACAGTTTTGGAAGAAGGAGATAATGCAGATGTGATAAATGCTATCGGCCACGTAGCCAAAGCAATCGGAATGACTAAAATTGCAGAAGAAACCGGACTCAGCAGACCAAGCTTATATAAAGCACTTTCAGAAGGTGCCAAACCTCAATTTTCCACCGTTATGAAAGTCTTAAAAGCAATAGGCGGGCAGCTTCAGGTTAATCCTGTTTCAAATTAAAAAACCAATAATTTAAAAAACAAAAATTCAGGAGACTCTTCCTAAAAAGTCATTTTAAGGCTGTATTCGCAAAACTTTATATCCCAAAACATAGAATCATGTTCTCAAAGATGAGTGATTGCACCTTAGAGAGGAACTACCATATAATTTCAATGATCGGTCTTACTTTTTTTAGGGAAGTTCTTAGAGTTTTGACTAGTGTTCCTACCTTTTGGTAGAATGTTCTATTCAGGGAAAGAATGTTGTTACATTTTTGACGAACCTTGGTGCAAGTTGCAGAAACGATGTTGGGATTTGGAGAGATAGCGTTTGTTAATGTGTTCAATTAAAGCAACACAAATAATTGATAATTTGAAGCAATGGAAAAAGGAATAAATCGAGCCAGTGAGATCTACAAAATCAAGGATTTAATTCGTAGTGCTTTTACAATTTTTCCGGATGACTACAATGATACAAAATTAAAGAATGGTAGTAAACCTTGCGTATTTCTGAGTCACAAGAACGAAGACAAAGAGGCCTGTTTGAAAATCGGAAAATATTTAGAAGAAGCTGGAATTGATTACTACTTGGATATTTATGACAAAGAATTACAATATGCAGCTGAAAAAAATGATCCCATTAAAATCACCCATCATATTAAAGAAGGCATCCGGTTAAGCTCCCATATGATTGTTGTGATTTCTGAAAAGACCATCAATTCTCAATGGGTACCTTTCGAAATTGGATATGGGCATGCTTCCATAGTTGATAAGACTGATAAAAACTTAAAAAATGACCAAATCTTCGACTTAGCCTTTTTAGCATTAAAAGAAATTAGTGACTTATCAATTCCAGATTTTTTAAAAATAGCCTTTCCAATACGAGGAATTAAATCTTTAAATGAATACATAGAAAAGATCAAGCCTGATGAGGTGGAATTAAAAAAATATTATACTTCAGATCATCCATTAGAAAAAAATCTGAGTTGGGATAAATAAACCTGACAAATCTAAACTTAGTAAGGTCCCTAATTCTCTCCCCTCCTTTCTTCCCAATCTCTGCGACTTTGCGGTAAGTATATATTATTTTTACAGGCCCTAATTTTTCTAAAATGCCCATGAATCCACAGGAAGCCAAACAGCGAATTGCCCAACTGAGCCAAGAAATCAACCATCACAACAACCTATATTATCAGGACAGCAATCCTGAGATCTCTGATTTTGAGTTTGATAAGTTACTAGAGGAATTAATTGCTCTGGAAACCAGTTTCCCTGATCTGCTGAATCCCGACAGCCCTAGTCAGCGTGTGGGCGGGACGATCACCAAGGATTTTCAAACAGTGGAACATAGCACCAAAATGCTTTCGCTGGGAAATACGTATTCTGTAGAAGAACTTGTAGCCTTTGATGAGCGAGTAGTCAAGGGACTCGGACACACGAATTTTGAATACTTCTGCGAAATGAAATTCGATGGGGTTGCGATCTCTTTGGTCTATGAAAATGGTCGATTGATAAGAGCCGTCACCCGTGGCGATGGATACCGTGGCGATGATGTCACCGCCAATGTGCGTACGATCCGAAATATCCCTTTGGAAGTAAAAGGCGAAAATATTCCTGCAACTTTCGAAGTGCGTGGAGAGATCTTTTTACCCTTGAAAGAATTCCAGAAAATCAATGCTGAACGTGATGAAGCTGGCGATGCGCTATTAGCAAATCCCCGAAATGCCGCTTCAGGAACGCTGAAAATGCAGGATTCCACCGTAGTCGCCAAGCGTAGATTGAACTGCTATTTTTACCAATTTCTTGGCGATGATCTGAGCGTGAGTACCCACTCGGAAGCTATTTCACTGATAGAGAAATGGGGCTTTAATGTCTCTCAAACCTATAGAAAAGTAGCGGACATCCATGCAGTCATCAATTACATAGAAGACTGGAAAGACAAACGATTTGAGCTTCCTGTTGATACTGATGGAGTGGTTTTGAAAGTCAATAATTACGATCAGCGTGAGGAACTGGGCTTCACCGCCAAGAATCCTAGATGGGCAATCGCATACAAATACAAAGCTGAAAGCGCTGAGACAGAACTTCTTTCTGTGACCTATCAGGTTGGGCGAACAGGCGCGATTACGCCAGTTGCGAATCTTTCTCCAGTAAGTTTGGCGGGAACAACCGTTAAGCGAGCTTCGCTCCACAATGCCAATGAAATAGAGCGCCTGGATCTGCATGAAGGTGATTTTGTTTTTGTGGAAAAAGGTGGAGAAATCATCCCAAAAATCACTGCGGTAAATCCTGAGCGAAGAAGTTCTGAAGCAAAACCTATTTCCTATATCACCCACTGCCCTGAATGCGGAACTGAGCTGGAGCGAAAGGAAAGCGAAGCCAAACATTACTGCCCAAATGCGGAATCCTGCCCACCACAAGTACTGGGAAGAATTGAACACTTTGTGTCTAAACGCGCCATGGATATAGATTCCATGGGAACGGAGCGTATCAGAGCCTTGATAGACCAAGGATTCATCATTGACCCATCTGACATTTATGCTTTGGAAGCTAAAAAAGAAGAATTGCTCGGCCTGGAAATGTCTCAAGATCAGTATGAAACCGAAGGTGATGGAATACTCTATATCACCTTAGAAAAGGCGCTCTATGCTTTGACTGAAGGAATTACTTCTAAGCAGGTTCATGATTTCTTGGTCGAACACACCGAGCTGCCACTGGCAGAAGTACTAAGAGCTTTCCAGGATCAAATCAGAAATTGGAAGAAAAAAGTCCCTTCCAACACTGGGATGATTGATTACTTGATTTCGAATCTCAAAGATCACAACCTTCCCAAGCTTGAAGATTACGTTCCAGTTGCTGTAGTTCTGGACCTATTCCTTAGCAGAAAAGTGGATTTCCAGCAGGTGCTAGAAGTCAGCAAAAAAGAAGGAACGGTTCACGGAATTTTGCTTAAACTCAACCTTGACCTCAGTCAGGAATTAACGGATCGCATCAAAAAACTCAAAGCAAACACCTTCCAAGACGGCGTCATCAAAAACATGATGGAAGGAATTGCAGCTTCAAAAAACCAACCTTTCGAAAAAGTGCTATTCGCACTAGGTATTCGAAATATCGGAGAAAACACAGCTCAGTTGCTTGCCAGACATTTTGGTACAATTGAGAAATTGGAAGCCGCTACTTCCGAGCAGTTGCTAGGTATCAATGGAGTAGGCGAAACGCTCGTCCAAAGTATTCAGGACTTTTTTGCGCAGCCAAAAAACAAAGAGATCATCACTAGACTGAAAGAATTCGGATTGAAATTCGAAGTGGATGAAAGCGAATCTGTCAAACTTGGAAACTCGCTGGAAGGAAAGCGAATTTTAGCCAGCGGAAAATTAGTGCATTTCAAAAGAGATGAGATCAAAGATGCCGTCATCGCACATGGAGGTCAGTACATTTCTTCCGTTTCCAAAAATCTAGATTTCATCATCGAAGGCGAAGACATGGGGCCAAGCAAAAAAGAGAAGGCCCAGAAACTGGGCGTGCCGATGATTAGCGAGGATGAGTTTTTGAAGATGATAAGTGAATCATAGTCCTCAGTGTTCAGTCTCAGTCTCAGTCTCAGATTTGCCTCAACTGCGACTGATTACTGCGACTGAACACTGGTAATCCCTTTTTTTCCAAAAACAGAATGTCAATTCCTATCATCCCATTATCTTTAGCCTCCCAAACCAATAAACCATGAACCAACTTAAAGGAACCGGCGTAGCCCTTGTCACCCCATTTCATGATGATTACTCGATTGACTTCGATGGACTAAAACGTCTTATCGATCATGTTATCGACGGTGGAGTGGACTATTTGGTGGTTTTGGGTACTACTGGGGAGACCGTGACGCTGTCTACTTCTGAAAAAAAACAAGTGTTAAACGCCTGTCTTGAATACAATGCAGGCCGCGTACCAGTGGTTTATGGAATGGGCGGAAATAATACCATGTCCGTATTGAGTGATATTTCGAAAACGGATTTTTCGGGGATTACCGCTATACTTTCTGTTAGTCCTTATTACAACAAACCTACCCAAGCAGGAATTATTGCTCACTATAAAGCAATAGCAGACGCATGTCCAGTCCCGGTAATATTATATAATATCCCTGGTAGGACTATGTCCAATATCACGGCTGAAACAACACTAAGCCTAGCCGAGCATTCTAATATTATCGGAATGAAAGAAGCAAGCGGGAATTTGGAGCAGTGCATGCAAATCGCAGCGAACATGCCAAAGGATTTCTTGTTGGTTTCTGGTGATGATTTGATGACCAAAGCGCTGTATAGCATAGGTGGATCAGGAATCATTTCAGTAATGGCTAATGCACTTCCTGCTACTTTTAAGGCTTTATGCCATGGTACTGAAGAAGAAAGCCTGAACGCTGCCTTCTCACTTTTACCAATGAACGGCCTCATGTACGAAGAGAGTAATCCTGTAGGGATCAAGAACTTGCTTTGCCACATGGGGATCTGTGATGATCAAGTAAGATTACCTATGCTTCGAGCAAGTTTGAGCTTGAACCAAAGGATCAAAGCTGAATTCCAAAATCTAAAGTAAGCATGCAAAATGCCAGATCTATATCCGAACTCAACCGGCTGATCCAACAGGCCTTGGAGACGGAATTGGATCCGGTGATTTGGGTGATCGGTGAAATCACAGATTTCCGGCAGGCACCTCAAGGACATGCTTATTTTGAACTGGTAGAAAAGCAAGGAAATACCGTCCAAGCTAAAATCAAGGCAAATCTTTGGTCTTTCGCATACAGATCAGTAGCGGCGAGATTTGAATCGGTAACAGGCTCCAGCATCAAAAATGGAATGAAAGTACTAGCTCAAGTAGCTGTAAACTTCCACCCTGTATATGGCCTGAGCATCAATGTAAAGGATATTGACCCTTCTTTTTCTTTGGGAGAAAGAGCCCGAATACGCCAAGAAACTATAGAAAAGCTTACCCAGGAAGGTCTTCTAAGGCTAAATGCAAGACATTCGCTAGCAGCAGTAATTCAAAAAATAGCGATTATCAGCAGTCCGACTGCGGCAGGTTATGGTGATTTCGTAAACCAGCTGGAAAATAACAGCTATGGATATCAGGTCTATCACAAGCTTTTCCCCTCAGCCATGCAGGGAAATGAAGCTGTGGCATCTTTGATTAAAAGTTTGGAACAAATAGATGCTGTAAAAGAGGAATTGGGAATAGAAGCCGTGGTGATGATTCGAGGAGGCGGTGCTCAGTTGGATCTGGATTGTTTCGACGATTATAGACTTGCCGCCAAAATCGCAAACTTCTCCTTGCCTGTTCTCACGGGAATTGGCCATGAACGAGATGAAAGTATTGCCGATTTGGTTGCACATACCAAGCTTAAAACTCCTACTGCAGTTGCTGAATTTTTACTTTCTGGTTTCCGGGAATTTGAAGAGAACTTAGGATTAGCCATGCTTCGACTTGATCGCGCGACCCGGCAAAAGCTAAGTGAAGAACAAAATAATATCCAACAAGTAGCCCATCAAGTAAAAGCGATATCAGAAGGAAGAATGAAACTAGAAGCTGAGAAGTTAAATTCTTCAGTTAGTCGCATTAGAATCTCAGGAAAAAATATCCTGCAGATCCAAGAAAATAATTTGGCATCTGTTGAGAAAAATATGGTTCGGGGATTGGATAGTTTTTTACAAAAGCATAATCAGAAGCTAGAAGCCAAGGAATTGCTCCTGCGCCAGTTAAACCCAGCCGCTATTTTTGCCAGAGGCTATACCCGAACAGAAATCAACGGAAAACCCGTAGGAACAGTAAAGCTCCAACTTGGCGAGGAACTGCAAACCTACACTTCCAATCAAAAAATCAGTAGCACTATTACACAAATTGAGGAAAAATGAGTGAGCTAAAATACAATGTAGCCATGAGCAGATTGGAAACAATCTTGGCTGAGCTAGAGGAAGGCAAGAAAAGTGTTGACGAACTTTCTGAATTAGTCAAAGAAGCAGCTGAGCTCGTAAAAGCCTGTAGAAGTAAGCTAAAGGCTACAGAAGAGGATATTAAAAAAGCGTTCGAAGGGGCCTAATTTATTATTCAGAATATACTTTTTCCCCCTTTTCCCTGTTTTAAATATAATTCTGTGCAGGGGATTGGCATATTTGTTGCCAAATTTGCAATCAAGTCCTACCCTAAGGTCATTTTACTTATTTAGGAACCGCTATTATGTCAACTTTATTCAAACTTTCCGCATTAGTTTTATTTCTTTTTGCAAGTATAAATTTACCTGCCCAAAGCTTTTATAAGGAGAGGGAGTCAAGAGACAATATTCTGAGCATAGGCATAGGTCCTTCCTTTGCCTATTTGGATAATGGTGGACAATACCGAGCAATTAATTTTGAAATAAAGCCTTCTATTTCTGCCTCATTAACTAAAAGGCTAAATGACAGATTTGAGGTGAAAGCTACCGGTGGCGTACAATGGATTTCTAGTGGAGGTGATCCAAGCAAAGCTGTCACCGACATCTGGGCTGCAAATAATTCAGCATTTACTGCGGTCGGCTCAGCATACTATTTTGACTTGATGCCTAGCTTTTACATTGTGCCTTTTGGAAACCACATGAATAGGAGTCTGTTTAATTTCTATGCAGGGCTAGGCATAGGAGTAATGTCGGTGAATACCAAACAAACCAAATCCTTCAGTAAGGATGAAGTGCCCCAACGTGAAAAAATAACAACTGGCTATATTCCGCTCAGAGGAGGGATTACCTATTCGCTAAATGCTTTTTCGGATATAGCTTTGGAAGGCACCTTATTGACTACTTTTACGGATAATCTGGAAGGAAACGTTGGTTTCAATAGATTCGGAGACCATTTGGCACAAGGTCAAATCGTCTACAGAAGATACTTTTTCTCTAAATTCAAGGATTAAATAGCTCTATTATTTAATTGGATATTATACCTAGAAGTTGATAAGGAAGCAAAGAAAACTATTTGTGACTTTAGTTCTTCTACAAAAATCCAAGAGATTTTAGAAAGTTTTTCAAAACCAAGTCAATTCACTACCTCTAGGAATTTTCGTGGTACTGAGATCAATAAATTCTGGTAGATCCCTGGAATTCTAATCAGAAAGTAATCTTTATTTCCTTTCTCAATAACTTCTCCAGTCATGTGCTGAAGTGGTCCTCCGATGACCTTCACATTTTCCCCTGGATCAATCGTAGACCCATCTGACTCTACACCTACACCAGTTTCAATTACCCGCTTTATAATATCCAAATCTTCCTCTCTGATAGTGGCATGATGACCAGAGAAATGCACAAACTTAACTGCTCCAGGTACCTGCAGGCATTCCCAGAGTTGGTTGCGTTTGGTTTTAACGAATACATACCCGTTGAACATGGCCTTTTGGACTTTCTTCTTGCGGTCTGACCACTGTCGAAGCTCCTCAATCATAGGCAAATAGACTTCAAAGCCTCTTTCCTTTAATCTGTCAGCTACTTTTTTCTCAGATCGTGAAGTTGTGTACATCACATACCACTTTAATTCTTCCATCTCTTCATTCAACTATTTGGGATGGCGAACTTACAAATTCCATGCTTGAAAGGGAAAAAATATAGCCCTCAAAACACAAAAAACCTCCGAGACATAGCCCCGGAGGTTTTAACAAAAAAAACCACCAACCTTAATCCAATCAAGATTTAAGTTTGCTGATTCTCACGTTGAGTTTATCTGCTAACAAATACATGACTGGTACGATGACTAACGTAAGGAAGGTCGCAAAGGTTAGCCCAAATATCACTGTCCAAGCCATTGGTCCCCAGAAAGCGGCGTTATCTCCTCCAACATAAAACTGAGGATCAAAAGAGCTAAGCAAAGTCCCGAAATTAATGTTCATGCCTATAGCCAGAGGTATCAAGCCAAGCACTGTGGTAATGGCTGTTAGTAATACAGGACGCAATCTAGTTTTACCTGATTCTACGATGCTTGCAATCATCAGCGGGAAAGGCAAATGCTCTTTTGGCCCCATTCCCAACTCATCTCTTTTTCGCTCACGTACCAAGTTGGTGTAGTCAATCAATACGATCGCATTGTTTACCACTACACCCGCCAAGGAAATAATCCCAATACCCGTCATAATCACAACGAAATCCATATTGAAAATCACTAGTCCTAAGAATACTCCAATGGTACTCAAGACCACCGATGCCATGATAATGAATGGCGTAGTAACAGAGTTAAACTGCGCCACAATGATTAGGAAAATCAAGGAAACTGCAATTCCGAGTGCTCCTAGTAAGAAATCCATAGACTTCTGCTGCTCCTCTTGCTCACCAGTGTATTTCACCGAGATACCATCAGGAACTTCATAATTCTGAAGAACCGACTGAATCTTTGCATTCACCGCTGTAGCATTATAGCCGTCTAACACATTGGAATAAATCGTTATGGCTTTCTCTAAATCTTTCCGCTTTACCGATCCATAAGTAGAACCAAATTTCACTTCGGCCACAGCCGAAATCGGCACTTCGCGTTTATCACCAAACTTATCTCTAAAGCCAATTTTCTTATTGACCAAGGTATTGATATCATATCTGAAGCCTTCTTTCAGTCTCAATTGAATGGGGTAATCATCCTCTCCCTCTTTGTATTTGGACACTTCCAAACCAAAAAGTGCAGTCCTAAGGTCAGTCGCTATTTGTGAAGTAGACAAACCAAATCTCCTAGCTTTTTCCCGATCAATATCCACAATTACTTCCGGGTTGCCGAGTGACAAATCAGACTTCAATTCCTCCACACCTGCAATATTTTGATCATTTAAATATTCCTTCGTTTTGTTGACAAAGGCAATCAACTGATCGTAGTCTTCCCCGGCAAACTCCAAGTTGATAGCCTTTCCGACTGGAGGTCCATTTCTCTGCTTATCTACAGTTACCAAAACACCCGGGTATTTCACAGCCAAGTCTCGGATCACTTCCATAGCACCATTCGTATTTACTCCTTGTCTGTCTATGTAATCAACAAATCCTATGGTGATTTTGGCTTTGTGTGGAGTTGGCTGATTACTTGGGCCTTCGATTGGATCGCCAGTACCTTCACCTATCTGGGAAATCACCGATTCCAAAATATCCTCATAATCTGCTAGGGCTACCATAAGCTCGTCTTCCATCTCATCCACAAAGTCATTCGTCGCTTCTATATCCGTCCCAATTGGGAATTCCACAAAGACATTGATCAACTGGGGCTGATTATCCGGGAAAAACAATACCTCGGGAGCTCTCACTACCAGTAGCATCAATGATAGTACAAGCAAGAGTACAGTTCCGCCGAGAAACCCGTAAGGCTTTTTGCCATTCAGTGCATAAGTCAAAATAGACTCATACATATTTTCCAACTTGACCAAAAAGACTGTCTGGAACCAACGGATTGCCTTTCTCAGTAGAAATATATTAAATACAGTAAGCAACGAGCCAATTAGCATCAAAGAACCAAAAGCTGTCCATCCTATCAGATAAAAAAGTGCTGAGAGAACCAATAAAATTCCAGCTACAATGATTGATTTTTGCTTCGGCTTATCTTTTGTCACATCCTCTACCTTCATATAAAGTGCAGTCAACACTGGGTTAATAACCAGCGCTACAAAAAGAGAAGATGATAGTACGATGATCAAGGTTATAGGAAGGAATTTCATAAACTCCCCTACCGTATCCTGCCAAAAAGCAAGCGGAAGGAATGCCGCCAGCGTTGTCGCTGTAGAAGTAATAATCGGCCAAGCAACTTCCCCAACACCTTCTTTCGCAGCTTGAACAGCACTCTTGCCTTCGGACATCAATCGATAGATATTCTCAACTACCACGATACCATTATCCACCAGCATACCCAGCGCAAGAATCAAAGAGAAAAGCACCATCAGATTCAGTGTAATCCCAAATGCATTCAGCACCAAGAAAGAGATAAACATGGAGAGAGGAATCGCTATCCCCACAAATAATGCATTCCTAAAACCTAGGAAAAACATCAAAACCAACACCACTAAAATCACCCCGAAAATAATGGAGTTTTCTAAGTCAGACACTTGGAGTCGGGTTGCTTTTGACTGATCGTTTGTGATACTAATTTCAAGATCTGGAGGAAATCTATTTGCCTTAGTTTCATCAATTATCTCCTTGATTTTATCTGCAGCATTCAACAAATTCTCCCCACTACGCTTCACTACGTTGATCGTAACTACTGGTAGATTTTTGCTTCTGGCATAAGATGTTCTCTCCTTGTATGTGTCTTTTACCTCTGCCACATCACGTAGATAAACAATCTTCTGATTATCAGTTTTGACAATGATATCCAATAGATCCATCGGATCAGTAAACTCACCATCTACACGAAGTGTACGCTGAAAATCACCAGCCCGAATATTACCACCAGATATCGTTACATTCTCTGACTGAATGGCGGTAGATATGTCTCCAAAACTTACTCCAACAGCCTCCATTTTGTATGGATCGGCATTGATTTGAATCTCACGCTCAACGGTTCCTGCTAGGTCAGCCTTGGATATTTCCGCAAGTTTCTCAATCTCATCCTCTAGATACTCACCAAATTTCTTCAGTTCTGCTTCTGAGTAATTACCCGAAATATTCACATTCATGATCGGGAAATCAGAGGTATTGATCTCCAATACATTTGGATCCTGATCGAGATCAGTCGGCAACTCACTTTTCGACTTGTCCACTGCATCCTTTACATCCTGAATCGCTTTGGAGATTTCTACACCCGGATTAAATTCTACTACGATAGATGAAAAATCCTGAACTGATGTGGAAGTGATATCCTTCACGTCATTGATAGACTTGAGTTCCTTCTCGATCGGTCTAGTGATCAGGTTTTCCATATCCACCGGCGAATTCCCTGGATAAGGTGTACCCACATATACCGTAGGGATTACAATCTCAGGGAAACTCTCCTTTGGCATATTTCGATAAGCATTCAGCCCAAGAAAAGAAATTATCAGTGTAAGGATCACCACTGAGGTGGAGTTATCTACAGATAAACTGGATAACCCAAACTCGCGTGTAATTTTTGGTTTTTGATTTTCCGACATCTTTTTACAACTGAGCTATATTCACATTGAAATTATCTCCTACCTCTCTGAAGCCTTTATCCACAAGTATTTCATTGCCTTCCAAGCCTTCGAGGATTTCAGTATTCTTATCAAAAGTCTTTCCTCGCTCCACATATTTTTTCTTTGCCATCCCATCTACTACTACAAAGATGTAATCACCTCTGTTGTCACTTAGAATCAAATAACTCGGTACTGTGACTGCATCATTATTTTCATAATCCTGAATCTTCAAAACAGAAATCATATTAGGCTTCACCATCGGGATATTCGGGAGGTAAACTTCCACTTTGAAAGTTCTATTGTTTGGATTGATGATCGCACCTACTGCAGACACCTTGGTTTGAATGTCTTTATTGATCGAAGGAAAGTTTATATCCACTGAGTCGCCCTTTGCCAAAACACCAACATAGGACTCAGAAATATCAGCTTCGATAAACAAATCACTCTCGCCAACAAATTGAAACATCGGAGCACCAGGCTGAACTAATTCTCCCAATCGCACCTGAACAGCTTCTATGGTGCCAGAGAAAGGAGCACGAACGACCGCCTTTGACAATTCAGTTTTCAAAGAAGCCAGGTTTCTCTCCAGTCCTTCTTTTCTATTTTTAGCTTCCAAATACTGAACTTCAGTTCCGATTTCCTGCTTCCATAGTCGCTCTTGCTTTTCAAATAGCGTAGTAGCCAGGTCCAGCGTATTCTGCAGCTCATCGATTGATCTTTGAATAGACTCAGAGTCAATTCGTGCCAAAACTTCACCTTTAGCCACTCTCATCCCCTCTATCGCCGGAACTTCAAGAATTCTGCCTGCAGTCTCTGCACTAATGCTCACATTCTTTTTGGAAAGTACCGATCCAGTCACTTCTACGTAGTGTTCAAATCTTCCCTTCTTAGCCTGGGCTGTGGTGATCAAAATTGATTTATGATTTGCTTGGGCAAACTCAGGATCAAGCTGGATCAATTCAGCCTCTAACTCTTTTATCTGATTAGTGATCTCGCTTGACTCTGTCTTGAGTTTTTCCAATTCAGCTTTTTTAGCCTCCACTCCGTCTTCAGAAGCACAAGAAATGGCAACCAAAGCAAGTGCGATCAAGGGGGAAAATTTATATGTTGCGTTCATGATTTGTTGATAATGTCGTTGTTGAATTATTCTCTTGCCAGGTAGAGAAAGTTGTTTTAGTCAGTGATTCCTTCTTTTAAAATCCCCAGCGCTTTTTCCAAATCAACTTTGGAAATAAGACCATCATAAAGAGCCCCGAGGTAATTGATTTCTGATTCTATCAAGGCCGCATCAGCTTCGACTACTTCCAGGTTGGAACCTACACCTTCGTTGTATTTTATTTTAGAAATATCATAAACTTCCTGAGCTAAGGCCATGCTTTCTCGTTGCACTGCCAATACCTCTAAATCATTCGCTAGGTTTTGCTTTGCTTGATAAATCTCCAATTGAATGTTTTGTCCCAAATAGAATTTCTGATTCTCCAGCTGCTGCAATTGAATTCTATTACGCTGAATTCTTGCACTTTTAGATAATCCGTCAAAAATCGGAATGTTCATTGACACGCCGATCATCGAAGAGCTGAACCAATTGATAGACTTGAACAGGGTACTGAATGAATCTCCGGCACCGGATCGATTGAAATTAGCACTTAGATCCAGAGTTGGCATGTATTGAGAAGTATTATACTTAAGATCCAACTGAGTCAATTCAAGGTTTGTCTCCAACTGATCCATTTCCACACGATGAGCGCCTTCCATGACTTGTAGAGCTGCGATGTCTTCTGCGGGATTTAGCTCCGCTAAAGTCTCAGTGATTAGTATGTCGTAATTCTTTGGCAACCCAAGTTGGATTTTCAACAGCTGCTTAGAAATATCATAGGCGGTGATGCTTCTCTTTAATTGAGAAAAGGTATTGTTCCGTTGAACTTGAATTCTCGAAACGTCAACTTTTTCTGTAAATCCAGCTTGATTCAGCGCTTTTGTTTCTTCCAAAAGTGAATCAATTCTAGTAAGGTTTGCCTGTGAAAGTTTGATACGCTCTGCATTTACCAAGACACCGAAATAGGCTTTTTTCACATTTTCAATGACATCATTCTCCACCTTTATCTTGTCATATTCGGTCAGTGCTTTATATGTCTTGGCAGCTCGCAACCCTACGAAAAATGATCCGTCAAATATCATTTGAGTCAAATTAACCCCTGCATTTGCTGAATAGTTTACTCCAAATCGTGCAGGTATTACGTCAGAAGGATTGGTGGGATCGCCAAAAGGTGGCTCATTTGGTAAGAATACCACCTGCACCAATGGATTATAGTTTATCCCAACAGTACCATTAAGCTGTGGCAATCCTGCTGCAGTCTCCTCCTTGATCGTGGTCTGAGATACCATTATCTCCAGTTTTGCATTCTTTGCATCCACATTGTTTTCCAAGGCATAAGCCAAGGTTTCCTTGAGATTAAGTTGCAGTGTCTCCAAAGGCTGGACGTCTTGGGCGAAGGCATCCACATTGAATAAGCTAAAGGCTACAATCGTTAGTAAATAAAGCTTTGATTTAAACATGATATAATTCTAAAAGGGATCTGTTCTCTGTTTTTTTAGGTAAATGAGCTAGTTTTCTCAAGGGTTTTTAAACTGAATTCTGCTGATATAAATAAGCTTGCCTACCTTTTTCGGTAAAGATACCATGTAAAAAATGATCTAGCATCTCCATATGAAGAGATAATAAGCTATAATCATTTCTATTGTAGTTTAATGGATTCATAGCAGCCGAAATTTGATCCACGCGCATATTGGCCAATATCTTAGCATTAATTTCAGGCCGAAAGTAGCCAAGAGTTTTACCTTTCTCAATCACATTGACTATATCTGTCACAATAACATTTTCCTTAAACTCATTAAACATCTCCCAAACTTCAGGGAAATACTTTTGGATCTCAAGTAAAGCCAATGGATTCAATCCTGATAGGCGGTCTCTAACCATTTTGGACGTATAAACCAAATGCTCAATGACACCATCATCACCTTCCATTACTTTATTCAGTGTATCTTGATCTTCCTTCAAAACTAAAGAAAACGACTCTTTCACCAGTTGTTTTTTGTCTTTGAATTCTTGGTAGATGGTCTTTTTGGAAATTCCAGCCAGTCGAGCAATATCCTCCATAGTAATGGCCCTTACACCGTACTGGCTAAACTGCTCAATCGCTATACCTAGAATCTTCTCTCTCATTTATTCTAATACACTAAATTTTCAGGACGTAAAACTACGGAAACTTTCATCTCTTCAAAAGTTTCTTACGTATTAAAAGCGAACAATATTCGGATTCAATAATAAAAAACTATAGAAAAGTGCGCAGAATTGAACAGTTAATGATTATTATAAAATATTAAGAAAGAAGAAAGATGTCAGAAGCAAGAAGTAAAACCAATTGGCTTCATTGGGAGAAGCGAAGTGTGAGCGAAAAAGTAATCTTGGTCTAGTATAAATTCTTCAGAACTATCAAAAGCAAGCAGGCATGGACATACGGGAAAGAGGTCACCTGGTTTTATGTCAATTTCACAACATAGCAGTCTGAATACTTCCTTCAGCTAGGCACAAATTAGAGGACTCTCACTAAACCACCAGGCTGAGCCAAAAGTAAAAGGGGGACTAGCAACTGATAGCTACAACCCAAGCACCTGACGTAGTCTCGAATAGCCAGTCTTACTCACTGGCACTTTCTCACCACCTCTGAGTAGCACCAAGTAATTATCACGCTCATATGGCTCTATTTTGGTGATCTCATTCAAGTTGATCAGATACGATCTATGCACTCGCACAAATTTATTGGGATCCAATGCCTCTTCCAGCGATTTCATCGTCATCTTCTTCAGGTATTTACCTGAAGCTGTATGTATAGCGATGTAGTCGTCCTCGGCTTCAAAAAAACTAGCTTCGTGGGTCGGAATGATTTTGATCTCATTTTTGACCCTTACAACTAAGCGGTTTCGCTTTTCAGCCAATTCATTCAGCTTATGGCTGGATTCATTATTTGCTCCTTGCTGCGCAAGGAACTTCTCTATGGCTTGGGAAAATCTATCCTGGGAAAATGGTTTGAGCAAGTAATCAATTGCTTTGGCATCAAAAGCACTCAGAGCATACTGATCAAAAGCCGTTGTAAAAATGACCGCAGGAGGCTCATCTAAAAGTTCAAGCATTTCAAAACCGGTAATTTTAGGCATCTGGACATCTAGAAAAATCAAATCCGGATTATGTTCTTGGATGGATTTAAGTCCCTGAAATCCATTCTGACAAACTCCAACCAATTCAAACTGGGGGAATTTGGCCAAGTACTCCTGCACTATACTTGCAGCCAGAGGCTCATCATCTATAATTAAAGTTTTAATCATTTCTGTTGGGGTATTTTTAAAATAACTGTAAAAAGTGAGTGCTCGGCTTTAGACTCCAAGAGGTCTCTTCTGCCAAAAAGCAGAAAAAGCCGACGATCTACGGAGCTCAAACCAAAGCCCGTTCCTTTGGGAGCCGCCACGGCTGGATCAAAAGGATTTTCGATTTTCAGTATCAAATAATTTTGTTCCTTATATGCCTGGACAAGTATTTTCACATCCTCTGTGATGCCATATAGTCCATGCTTTATCGCATTTTCAAGAAGAGGCTGAATCAACAATTGCGGCACGCGCAGTTGCTTGACCTCATCTGCCAAATCAAACTCGACTTCCAGTCGATGACCAAACCTCACTCGCTCAATATCCAGATACATTTTCAGGTAACTCAATTCCTCTTCCAGACTCACCCACTGCTGATGATCTTTTCGAATCGTTCCACGAAGAAAATCTGAAAGCTGAAGTACCATCTCACGGGCTTTTTGAGGCTGGGAAACTGTCAGTGCAGAGATCGAGTTGAGACTGTTGAAAAGAAAATGGGGCTGGAGCTGCTGACGTAGTTGTGTCAATTCTGCTTCCCGGGAAAGCTCATTCATCATCACTTCCCTTTTTTGAGCTTCGTTTTGCTCTTCAAGTTTGGATACTGCCAAAGCCAACATTGCTACAAAAATCTCAGCGACTCCAAGGAATACCCACTTTAACAGGAAATTCTCACGAAGAAAAGACTGATAGAGCTCATTCTGGTCGAATACCCACTTCAGGAGATGATAGTGAAAGTAAATAGCTATAAAACTATAGAGTAAAGGAAATATCAACAACATGCTGTTGTTGCGTCCAGTCGGCACATAGAAATCAAATGTTCTATCAATGACATTTACTCCAACAACAAATAGTATTGCAAATACCAATGCATCTACCATAGCAACGGATTGATCCACCCCATAAAACATCAGCAATCCAAACGTACCAAGGAACCAGATTAATCCGGCTCCCTGGATGATCCAATTACTTTTAGAAGGATTTGAAAATACTCTAGAGAACAAAAGGATAGTAATTTATGGAAGGAATTTCGTTAATAAGATTTGATTTCCAAACCTCCGAAGAAGACTGTCCCTCTAATCACCAGAACTTTGTCTTGATCTACCTCAGACTGACGGTACACCCGCTTATCTTCCACTCCTGCTGCTATATTGGTCACCTCCACTCTTACATCCCAGTGAGGAGGAACTACTAGTTTGATCGCCCCGAATATCACATCTACTTGGAGATTTACCATTCCAGTAAAATCCGATTGAGTCAGGTCCAGGTCAATCCCGCCAAAGGCAGCAGTCAATTTTCCGCCTTGGAAATTCTTAGTCAGCATTCTTTTATTGATCCCACTAAATATCGAGTCAATGGATACACTGTCTGAGTAGCTGGTACCAGAGACACCGGACATTCCTGAGTATGATTTAGCCCCAGAAGCTTGGCTAGAGAATGATGACTTTTCTCCTTTGTTATACTCCTCGCCTATTTTATATTCTTCACCTGATGCAGGGGAAGACGTAGATTTAGCTCTGATTTTTTCCTGAATATCATCTAAGACCTGCTGCTCCTTTCGCTTTTTGGTAATCAGGTATATACCGACCAAAATAAGGGCTATGGGAAATATAAATCGCTGTAAGCCAAAATGAAAATCAAATTCCTGCTCAAGTAAAAAGAAGGTTCCGACCCCCAGCATCATTACTCCAAAAAAACTCTTGAACTCATGCTTAACCAAAGTAATCACCCCAATAGCGATTAAAATCATTGGCCAGGAAAGTAGCCATTCAGGATAAAATATATCCAGCTTCCTAAGTAAAATCAGGACGCCTACTGCGAGGATTATAAATCCGAAGATCATTCCTCCATCATTGTTGTTTATGCGATTTCGTTTCATCAGTTTATGTTTTTATTTGTAAAGACTCGCTGGAATCTCTTTTAAAATTTATTGATGATCGAAAGTACAGGATAGGACATGCTCCTGGAATAAACAAAAGGCCAATTCAATCTAAAAGTCGGTAAAGCACACAAAAAAGTCGGTGAAATTTCACCCAGAATTCTTACCGATTGGACAGCTGCTTCGCTGCAATAAACTCTGCATAACCCAAGTCCTCTGGAGTGGTGATCTTGATATTCTCCGGATTTCCTGAAATCAGAGTCACTTGCCAACCTTGATTTTCATAGACTGTAGCATCATCGGTAAACTGCTGAAGTTCAGTTACGGCAAAAGCTTTCTTGATTTTATCAACCTGAAAAGTCTGTGGAGTCTGCACCAAGCGGAAATATTGACGCTCTTCGTAAAAAGACTTTCCATCGTCTCTTAGTTTCCTGATTGAATCTTTCAAAGCAATGACTGCGATAGCACTACCGGCTTGCTCCGCTACTTCAAAGCTCTCCGAGATAACAGACTCTGCTACGAAAGGCCTTACTCCATCGTGAATTGCAACGAGCTTGGTATCGGTTGAGAGAGAATGCAATCCATTTCTCACCGACTGAAACCTAGAATTTCCACCTGCAACTAGTCGATGGGGAATTTTGAATTTAAATTGAGCACACAAATCCTCCCAGTAAAGGAAGTCGCTTTCAGGAAGCACAAGTATTAAATCAATGGTTGGGTCTACTTTGTGAAATACAGAAAGCGTACGCATCAGCACTGGTTTGCCAGCAACGGGCATGTATTGCTTGGCCACGGGCCCGCCCATTCTTGTACCTTTTCCTCCTGCTACCAGGATTGCAGCTTTGTTTGTCATAGTAATTTTCTGCAAACCTAAGGATTAAACAGTCCTTAGATTTTACTACAAAGTTATATCTGTGTAAACATAAAAAAAGCTCCTTTCGGAGCTTTAAGTATTAAAGGATTAACATCGCGTCTCCGTAAGAGAAGAATCGATATTTTTCTTTGATGGCTTCTTTGTATGCTTTCATCACCAAATCATACCCTCCAAAAGCTGCCGCTGTCATCAGCAAAGTAGATTCTGGGAGGTGAAAGTTAGTAATCAATGAATTTGCGATTTTGAATTCGTAAGGTGGGATAATAAACTTATCAGTCCATCCAGAGCTAGCTTTCAATCGACCGTTTGCAGTAACCGACGACTCGATAGTTTTCAAAGAAGTAGTACCTACTGCTACCACTCGCTTTTTAGCGTCCAATGACCTATTCACCAAATCTACCGTTCCATCAGGAATCTCATAGTTTTCGGAATCCATCTTATGCTTAGTCAGATCTTCCACATCTACCTGACGGAAAGTACCCAAGCCAACATGAAGTGTAATTGGAGCTACGTCTACACCTTGAAGCTCAAGTCTTTTCAGCAAATGGGGTGTAAAGTGCAATCCTGCAGTCGGTGCTGCTACAGCCCCCACATTCTTAGCAAACACAGTTTGATATCTTTCTTTATCTTCTGCTTCTACCTTTCTTTCAATGAATTCCTTCAAAAGAGGAGTCTCCCCCAGTGTATCTATGGTCTTATGAAATTCCTCTTCGGTTCCATCAAACAAAAAGCGAATGGTACGACCTCTGGATGTAGTGTTGTCAATTACCTCGGCAACTAGATCTGAATCTCCAAAATAAAGCTTGTTACCAACTCTGATTTTACGAGCTGGATCTACCAATACATCCCAAAGTTTCAGTTCTGCATTTAGTTCCCTTAAAAGAAAAACCTCGATTTCCGCACCTGTTTTCTCTTTGTTTCCATAGAGTCTTGCTGGAAATACCTTGGTGTCATTAGTTACAAAGACATCACCATCACCAAAATATTCGATAATATCTTTAAAAACTCTGTGTTCAATTTCACCAGTATTTCTATGGAGAACCATCAACCTGGATTCATCCCGGTTGGCTGCTGGATAATGAGCTACTAGTTTCTTTGGAACGTCAAATTTGAAATCCGATAATTTCATATGTTTATTATTAGTCTTTTAAAGGCCATCCCGTCCTGATGATTATCAGGAGCTACCGGGAGAAATCTCGCATGGCTGATATTCATGCCAATATATATCGTTTCCGACTTGCTCGATTTCATAGATAAGTTTTAGATGTCTTGAGTGATTTAGAATATCTCTAAAAAATGCAAAGATACTAACAAAATCAGGCAATTTCAGCTAACTTGACAAATTGTTTTAAACCAACTATTCACATATGCTCTTTTTCAAACTCTCATGGGAAAGTTTTCGCTTCGCGATTTCAGCATTAAAAACTAGTCTCACCCGGACCATATTATCTCTTTTGGGGGTAACAATCGGTATTTTCGCCATCATTGCTGTATTCACTTTAGTCGATTCCCTAGAAAATAACATCAAGTCATCCTTTTCATTTTTAGGAACAAATGTTATGCGGGTCGATAGATTTCCATTTGCAAGTGGACCACAAGACTACCCATGGTGGAAATATTTCAGAAGACCACCTGGTACTGTGGCCGAGTATGAGTTTCTTAAGGAGAGACTCACATCCGCTAAAGCAGTGACTATATCGGCATCGGCCTCCACCACGGTAAAAGCAGGAAGCAATGCCTACCAAGGCATGGCTCTGACTGGAGCAGTTTACTCTTATCAGGATGTCTATGAGTTATCTATAGAGGAAGGAAGGTATTTCACCGCTTCAGAAATAAATGCCTCTAGAAATTTTGCAATCATAGGGAGAGAGATAGCCAACACACTTTATCCACAGCAAGAAGTACTCGGAAAACCTATAAAAATCAAAGGGATGAAATTCACCGTAATCGGGGTTTTTGAGGAAGAGGGAGAAGGATTATTTGGCGGAGCATCCAAAGATGAGGCCTGCTTGATTCCGTACGGTGCTTTCACAAAAATGTATTACACAGGCAGAAATGGTTTGGAGCCTGAAATCGCTGTTCAAGGCATGGAAGAGGATATTGGGTTAGTCTCTTTAGAAAATGAATTGACTGGTTTACTTCGTGCAAAAAGAGGTTTAAGACCAAGAGATGAAGATAACTTTGCTTTGAACAAAACGGAGTTTATTCAAAATGCAATTGGGTCAGTATTTGATATAATTTCGATTGCAGGATGGGTAATTGGTGGATTTTCAATTCTTGTGGGAGGGTTCGGTATCGCAAATATCATGTTTGTATCTGTTCGGGAGCGAACAAACATTATAGGTATTCAAAAGTCATTGGGAGCAAAAAATTATTTTATTCTTTTCCAGTTTCTTTTTGAATCCATTTGTCTAAGTCTAATTGGAGGCATGACAGGGATAATTATTGTCTATTTCCTAACCTTTATCCAGTTGGGTACTTTGGAAATCGTATTATCCATCAGCAATATTATACTAGGACTTGGAGTCTCTACTATTATTGGAGTAGTCTCAGGAATTGTACCTGCAACGCTTGCTGCCAGAATGGATCCAGTAGAAGCAATCAGAACGACGTAATTATTCCATAACCGAAAAAAACGGTAATGTACTGAAAAATAGTTGGTGACTTTAATGAGATAATTTCTTAATATCCAGTGTTGATTTGAAGAGGAAACAGGCTCTGGTGGAGACCAACTTGTCAGCAATAAAGTCAGCGCATAAACGAAAAAAGAGGTCTGGTAATTTTTTGCCAGACCTTACTTTTTTTGATATGCTCTATGGCTTTGAAAACTCATTTTTTATTGGACAAAAACACATACCATTTAATGAAGTCTATCCTGTGTCTTAGACTCAGTCCGCGGTGAATATCTAGGTGGTTTTTTAGGTGGCTAAAGTACCCTTCTATGCCGTTTGTTGTAGCTGGGAT
>NZ_QLLK01000013.1:0-20167 GCF_003259505.1 Algoriphagus yeomjeoni
TTAAAGCATAAACAAAGCACCCCATCTGGAGTGCCTTTTTTTTGATTTTAACTGTCAATAATAATTGATCTTGATGACCTCCGCGTTCCATTCCGCATATGGATAATCCTCGCGCCCTCTGCGTTCCCTCCGTGTCCTCTGCGGTTAAAAAAAATCTGCGGTTAAAAACCTTACCAAGGATTCTTTAAATCCTCGGCTTTGAATTGCTTATTCACTTCCTTATATGCTGTATGCGCCGGTCTTTTAATTAGCAAAGGATCTGACTTTGAGAAAAGATTCGCTAAAAAAGCAATAGGAGTAAGGAACAAATAGAATATAGCTCCAAGTAGTATGTTAGGTACTATCATGCTCAATAGCTTGGTCAACTGGAACCAAACCCATTCGATCTTTTTACTAATCCACTCAGATAGAATACTTAATATCCCTATCCCAAATGCTACGAAAAGTATCCATTTTAAAGAAAAGATAAAGTATACTAAAATCAACCCAGTACAAATCACCAAAACCGTTTTGCTGGGATCACTTTTTAATGCTTTCATTAAACTGTTGAATTAGAATAAGGTGTAGATAAATGGTGCTAATGCACTGCCCCCACCAAAAATGATTAATACGCCCAACAACAAAAGAATGAAAATCACCGGCGCTAGCCAGAACTTCTTTCGCTCTTTCATAAAGGCCCAAATGTCTTTTAAGAAATCCATATCAATTTGTAAAATATGTTTTTTGAATTGTACTTGTAATTAGGTCTGTACTAAACGCAATTCCTCCCTTATTGAAGTGGCAATCGTCATAGAAGTAAGCATTGGTTTTTGGTATCAAACTTTCCAAATCTAATAAGTTTACAGAATCTTTGTCCGCAAGATCTATAATAGACTGGTTCATTTCACTTAGTTTTCCCGCTAGCACTTCTTCGGGATATCTCTTGTCACCTATTCCGACCATCCAATGTGAATTGGAAAGGTTGTTTTCCTGCTGACTATCCCATGTAAATGTCTGGGTCAAAAGCAATAAGTCTATACCTTGACTTTTACAAATTCCCACAAAACTTTCAATGTTCCGCTTGTAAATGGAAATATCTACCTCAGGTAAAGAAGGTTCTAGTGGTAAGCTCTGCACTTCCTTGACCTTATCCTTGTAGTTCGTAGAAAGGAAGATAGCTTTCCTTGCACTTTCCTCTTCTGGATTCATTACATTGATTAGTCTGCGAACTAGCTGAAAATTGCTCAGGAAAAACTTCAAATCCACCTTCCAATTTCTGACGACTTCGGTAGATTTAACCGGATAGTGCAGGTAATCATATCCTGCAGCTAGTCTGTTCAAATCATTTATTCCAGGGAAGAGAACGATCAAATCTGGATTTAAATGCACCAGTCTATGGCCAAGCATAGCCAAGTGATCTGGACTGGCATCTCCGGATTTCCCGGCATTATATACTTTGATCGATTTAGTTGGGTTCTCTGCTTGAAGTTTCTCTTGAACCTGCCTTTCAAAACCAAGGTAATCGTCAATAAATAGATTTTCCGTGGTACTTCCACCCACTAAAAAGATCCTATACTCATTATCTGGCTTTGGAGAAATCAAAGAGTCTCCCCGAAATCCCATATTATTGGTGGTGAAAGTGGCTGAAGAATCCATCAAAGGTAAATCGGACTCAATTTCAAAAGTATAGGAGACCTTCTTAGGAAATTGTGACTCTATATACTGATTATTGAGGGGCGCAGCATTCTTATATTTCTCAAAAGGATCTGCTACCGGAGCTACGAACCAAAGGATAATTTCTACTAAGACCAACATTATCACCAGCATGGGTACCGTGATCGTAAAGAATGATTTAATATCTCTTTTACTTATCAATCCCATTACTAGTCCTTTTTAAAGGCTACCATCCACTTATCCTTATTCTCCCAATCAGGTTGCTCCTGCTTGAAAAACACATACTCATTGATTACCAATACATCCATTTCCGTACTCATAAAGCAGCGGTAAGCATCATGAGGAGTACAGACTATAGGTTCTCCTCTCACATTGAAACTGGTATTTACTACCAGCCCATAAGAGGTCTGACGCTGAAATTCCTTGATTAAATGATAATACCTGGGATTTGTGTTCTCATGAACTGTTTGGATTCTTGCAGAGAAATCCAAATGTGTCACTGATTGTATATCACTTCGTTCTTTATACAGTCTTTCCCAAAGGCCCAGCTCATTATAGTTGGCAGGAAGTTCTTTTCTTCTTGATTCTTTTACCGGTGCTACTAGCAACATGTAAGGAGAAGGCTCGTCCAAGTCAAAATAGGTAGACACTTCTTCTGCAAGTACAGAGGGAGCAAAAGGTCTAAAGCCTTCTCTATATTTGATTTTCAAATTTAACCTCTTCTGCATCTCAGGGTTTCTTGCATCGCCCAATATACTTCTATTACCCAATGCCCTAGGTCCAAATTCCATTCTACCCTGAAACCATCCCACTACTTTACCTTCAGAAAGCGCTTTGGCCACCACAGGATAGAGGTCAGTTAGGTCTTCGTACTTCGTGTAATTTCCTTTGACCTTGCGGCTCATCAGCTCAATTTCCTTACTGGAATAGGAGGGGCCTAAGTAAGATCCAGACATGGAGTCTGGCTGTTCTGCCTTAAGTCGTTCTTGTCCAAAAGAAATATAAGTAGCTGCCAGTGCAGCTCCTAATGCTCCACCTGCATCACCGGCTGCAGGCTGTATGTATATATTTTTAAAAATTCCGGATTTTTGAAGCTTTCCATTTGCCACACAGTTCAAAGCTACTCCACCTGCCATCACCAAGTTTTCTGAGTTGGTCAGCCTTCTTGCTTCCATAGCCATTTTAAGGACAATATCCTCAGTCACTCTTTGTATAGCTAATGCTAGATTGCAGTGGATTTGTGTTAGCTCTGCTTCTTCATCCCTGCGTTCAATTCCAAATAAGTCTTTCCACTTATTGTCATAAACCATCCTAAGACCAGTAGCATAATTGAAATAGCTTTGATCCAACCAAATAGATCCATCCGGATAAATTTCAATCAGGTTTTCCTTAATTAACTTTTCAAACCTGGAAGTTTCTTCAGAATCAGGGTTGCCATATGGAGCTAGACCCATAAGCTTGTATTCACCGGAATTAACAGTGAAACCCAAAAAATAGGTAAAAGCACTGTATAATAAACCTACAGAATGCGGAAAGTTCAGTTCCTTCAGAATTTCTATTGAAGCGCCTTTTCCATGTCCTATGATTGCCGTGCTCCATTCGCCTACACCATCGATGGTAAGTATGGCAGCATCGTCAAAAGGAGAAGGGTAGTAGGCACTCGCTGCATGAGAAAGGTGATGCTCAGGGAAAAGCATGGTCAAATCCTTACCATTATACTCTTCCACTTCTTTCAAGCCTTCACGAATTAGCTTTTTTAGAAACATCTTTTCATTCAACCATACCGGCATTGCCTTGGCAAACGATATAAATCCCTTGGGCGAAAACTTGTAATAAGTTTCTAAAAGTCTCTCAAACTTTAACAATGGCTTATCATAAAACACCACCGCATCTAATTCATCTATAGAAAACCCAGCCTCTTCCAAACAATACTTGATTGCATTTACTGGGAAGTCGGGAGTGTGTTTGTCTCTGGTAAAACGCTCCTCTTGAGCAGCAGCTATGATTATTCCGTTTTCTGTTACAGCGGCCGCTGAGTCATGATAAAATGCTGAAATGCCAAGTATTTTTATAGACTTATTTTGCATGAACTATTTCTAGGTGAGAGTATTCAGGATTGTTGACTATTCATTTGAGTCAATTGCTCAATTGTGTCCACGGTAAACCATTTGTCAGGAAAGATCGAAGAACAGAAGAGTTCTTCCTGTTGAATTAAATTACCCCAAACTTCTCCAAAATCCTCCACTGCTGACATCAGCTGGTTTATCTTATATGGGTTGATTATCTGTATACCAGAGCAGTAAGCTTCAGCTGGATCATTTCGGTCAAGCTTGATCACACGATTTTTTTCATGATGAATAAAATCTCCGACTAACCCTTCTATTGGCAAAACAGGAACTACCATGCATGCTGGAGCACCTAACCTTTTATAATCATCTAAAATAAGATCTATCGTTAGATCAGTTACATTATCGGAAGTCAGCACCAACACAGGTTCATTTAGGTTGGACATCAATGTATTGAAGATCCACCAAGAATTGCCCTTTCCTTCAGTGTTGAAAACCGAATGAACTCCGAGTTCTATTACGTGTTTTGCAAGTTCTGCCCCCTTATAACCCACCGTAATATGCAAATTGGCAATATAGGGAATCAGTTTTTTGATCCCATTGGCAATCAAGGTCGAACCCCACAAGGGAGCCATAGGCTTGGGAATTATATTGGTCAGCGGAGCCATGCGGGTCCCTCTTCCTGCTGCCATGATTAATGCGTGATTAATCTTATTCATCGCTTATTGCTCTTCAATAGGAGGGTTGTTGATAATAGATAAAATCTCCTCACGAGTCAACTTATCTGTATTTGCTGAAGAGAGACCAAAGGATACCGGCTTTTCCACTTTGTCATTAAATGAAATCAGATAATGCTTTATGCCATCAAAATTTAATTCTTCAGTATACGGCAATTCCAAATCACCTATAAGGAACTCATCATCTCTTTCCCCTGGTCGTCCTTCTATTTTCTCCCACTTACCGCCTTTTTCCTCTATCCAAGTCTGAAGTATATCCTGCATTTGAGCAGCCTTCATATGTCTTGAAAGAACTTTTCCCTTCGCTATATCTATATTGTTCATGGCAGTTACTACCAAATTCACAGCTTCATCTACTGAAAAGAAAAATCTCCTCATCTCAGGCCCAGTAGTACCAATTACTCCTGTTTCTTCCAACATTTTTTTCCATATCGTAAGAACTGAACCTGTTGACCAAGCTACATTTCCGTACCTTACAGCAGTAAATTTGGTGGAAGATTTGCCATCCATCGCACAAAAAATTCTCTCCATCACACTTTTTGACATCCCGTAAATATTTCTCACTGGAGGAGCAGCCTTATCTGTTGAGATTCCCACAACAACCGGTATTTCCCTTTCTACAGCGACTCTAGCCACATTTTGTGAACCAAGAATGTTGACATCTACACACTCCATAGGATATTTCTCAGCTAAATCTACAAACTTAGTAGCCGCTGCATGAATTACCACATCTGGTTTGAATTCCACAAATACATCTCGTACCGATTCTATGTTGCTGATATCAAGCGGAGCCACCTGACATCCAGTGTATTTTGAAGCAAAAAGATTTTGTTTGTTATTTCTACCTGTTAGAATAATCCGATACTCGTTTTTTAGCTTTAGAGCAAGGTTTCTACCCAAAAAACCGGTTCCACCGGTAATCAAAATTGTCTTCATCCTGAGATTTAAATTGAATTTTACGATTGCAAATCTAACTAATCGTTACTTGTTTCCTTTTTTTTTCTCATAAATAATACCAAATATTGAAAGTAAACTATCATATTTTCCAATTAATGAAAAGACAGCTTAAGCGTTTAGTTTCTACTGTGCTGATGAAATTCACCAGTTCCAAATGGGTCTGGAGTTTCTATAAGCCTCTTGCTGAGGTGAATGCAGATATTTATATATCTAAGAAAAATGAGGAAAATGCTCAGGCCCAACGACTTTTTTTTGAAAAGTATAAGCACCTAATTTCCGATGAAGTCAAAAACGGTCCATTTCAAGGATTGAAATACCCTTTCTTCAGTTCCTTGCACTCTACTTTGCTTCCAAAATTACTGGGGTGCTATGAATTTGAACTGAATGAGAGCCTCAAAAAGGTTTTTCAAAAGACCTATAGCTCTATCCTGGACATAGGCTGCGCAGAAGGCTATTATGCAGTGGGGCTTGCCAGAAAATTTCCTGACTCCATTATCTATGCGGCTGATATTAATCCTGAAGCCAGAGAGAAAACTAAAGTCATGGCTAATGCCAACGGAATAGCGGATACTGATAAGTTTCGGGTTATTGCGGAAGTGACGCCAGATTTTCTTTTAGGTCTGGACCCCTCACAAAGACATTTGATATTCTCGGACTGTGAAGGATATGAATCGGTTCTATTCTCTGATGCAGTGATTAACCACTTGAGTAAATCGGATTTTATTGTTGAATTACATGATTTTACATCTCCTGGTGTCTCAGATTTGTTAAGAAGCCGTTTCCAAAACACGCATTCTATTGATCTGATAAAAAGCATAGATGATATATTTCGGTATAGAAAAATTAATATTCCTGAAATCCAGAAAATCCCCCTTTCAGATCAAATATCTATCCTTGCTGAGAAAAGACCCACTCAAATGGAATGGATCTTTTGTGAGCCAAAAAAAAATTGATTGAAGATATTTTGAGGTTTCCTGCCAAACTGGTTCTATTTTTGACTTAATTTAATTTAAGGGCAGTAAATAGATTACCCTTCTCTAGTGCCGGTATTTAACTAATACCACAAGAATTAATTATGAGCAAAAATTCCTACTCAAAACTTTCGATTTTTTTGCTAATAATGCTCTCCAGCTTGGGGGCCATTTTTGCTATCTCACCATTTAGAAGTAATACTGATCGCTTAAACCAACTTTCTGAAAGGATCGAAGCTTTGTCTCTAGCTACTTTAGATACAATTCCCGACAATGGTAACGCGCGTACCTTGGCAGATATTGAGATTCCTATTCGGACCGGCTTTCCATTTTGTGAGACTTTTATCGGTACCGATCTTCGAGAGAATATTGAATTTGGAGGCAATGCTGCTGCAGATGTTAAACTCACAGGCAACTCACTACAGCTTACAGGAATTTCAAATGATGAAAGTGGTTACATGTTTGTCGATATCCCTTTCTCCTCATTATTTGGTCTAAAGGTCTCCTTTGAATTCTCCAATTACGGGGGATCAGGTGCTGATGGCGTAAGTTTTTTCATGTTCGATGGCTCCATTCCAGTTGCCGATTTTTCTATTGGCGGTACCGGGGGAGCCCTAGGATATACCTCCGTAAGAGCCACTGCTAATGAAGCTATCTTGATTAGCCCAGGTCTAAAAGGAGCATATTTGGGAATTGGGTTTGATGAATTAGGTAATTTTGGTAATTCTCGAACTGGTAAATTTGGAGGTTTTGAAGATCCCAATAACCTGGACGCCCTTAGCAACACCCCCTTGTTCCCACATTCAGTGGTGGTTAGAGGTCCTGTAGATGGCCCTCCTCCCGCAGCACCTGCCACTCCCTTTCGCGATTGGGATAGAGTTAACTCCAACAAGTTTATAGCAGGTACTGTTGGTGCTCCTAGGTTCGAATCATACAAGTTTATTGATGGTCGGATCTTCGATCCTGCCAGTACTGGAATTGCCGGAACCTTCCCCCCGGTCTCTGTAGCTCCTTATCTACACACTGAAAAATTTGAAATAGATACCGATGCTTTTTCAGGATCCTGTCCAGATGAAGGGTATAGAAAAGTATTCTTGGATCTAACACCTAAAGATATCAATGACCCTACTCAGGGCTATACCATAGAAATCTTAATGCTGATCAATGTGGGCGGGGTTGTTAAGTTGGTCAATGTATTCGACGGGCCTATCGATTACCCCTTCGCAGCACCAGAATCATTGAAAGTAGGATTCGCCGCTTCCACTGGACTCCAGACAAATTACCATGAAATCAGAAATGTAACTGTGCAGGTTTCCAATGAAGATAAATTGGAAAAACCTTTGGTTGATTCCTTGGACGAAGAGGTTTGTGAAGGAGAAACAAATACCTTTGAACTAGACGTGGAATTAAGAAATGACGCGGCCAATGCCTTCATTAGATGTCTCCAACTATATTACACAGTACCAGAGGCAGAAGCAGTAGTGGCAGCCGATGCAATCAGTATTCCATTTCCAACTCCTCCTGTAGCAGCTCCATCTACTTATTGCCCAACGGGTAATTGTGTGGACCTTCTTTGTCGCCCTGAAAGAACTTCCAGACCAGCTTATGATAATGTAACTGGAGAGCTTGCAGGGCAATTCGAAGTTTTACTTGTTCAGGAGGCTGGGCTAGAGGTTCCTAAAGTGAGGTTCACTCCTCAACCTGGGTACTCTGGAGTAACTACCATCTATTACACAGCTACAGACAACTTTGGACAGGTCTCCGATCCTAAGCCAATTACAATCACAATCAATCCTCAACCGGATCCTATCATCACTACCCTTGATCCATTGGTCTGGGAGCAGCAAGAGGCTGCCGACATCAAAGTGCTATTTAATATAGAGCCTGTAGTACCAGGTGATACATACAAGTGGTTCAGGGACGGAATTCAAATTCCAGGACAAAGTGGTACAAGCTATACAGCTACTACTGCTGGTGATTATACTGTTGAAGTTACCTCGGCCTTTGGTTGTATTGGATCTTCAGCACAAGCAGTTGAACTCCTAATAGTGCCTGATTTAAATCCCGATTTCAATAATACACCTATTCGAGAAACCTGTCAGGAATTAGGGAAAATAGCGGTTTCTATTGACGGGGCAGCCGTGACAGGAGTAGACTCTAATGGCAATCCCGGAAATGAAAAATGGAGAATTATCGATGCTGCTGGGACAGTAATTGTAGATTGGACTTTTTTGGCAACCGGCCAAACGTCAATTGATTACGCTGGTCTTCCTGCGGGTGATTACATTTTCCAAATAGGAGATGAGTTTAGAGAAGGACAAGCAGGTAGTGACGGTCAGCCACTCTTTCGTCATGTAATTCCTTTCACAATTTTACCTATCGAATTTCCACTTCAGATTGCTTCAGTTACAGTCTCTGATGAACTTTGCTTCGGAGAGGGTGGAAGCATTACAGTGGAAGGTACCGGTGGGGACGGACCATCAACTTATACTTTTACCCTTACCAACAATGGTACAGGGGTAGTCTATAATCCAACTTCCGTGGCAGGAGCACAGGCAGAATTTGATGGACTTCCCCAAGGAAGTTATACTGTAGACTTAAGTAGTGGTACGCGTTGCCAAGTATCAGATTCAGGAACTGTCGCTGGTCCTTCAGCGCCTCTTACTATTAGCTTGATAGATTCGGATGGTACCTCCTGTGGAGTTACTACTAGCGCTTATGCTACCTGGGAAGTTGTTGGAGGCACCCCGGACTACTCTTTGGTGAGTCTGACACACAATGGTTCCCCTGTTTCTAGCCCGACCTTAAATCAAAGTGCAGGAGTATTTGCATTTACCAACCTGACTGTAGGGGAATATATCCTAACTGTTAAAGATGCAAATGGCTGTGAAATTATGTCCCAGCCCCTACAACTAAATGATATTCCAGCTCCAGTTTTCGAAGTTGATGACGCAGTGGCCTGTGAAGGTCAAGTAGTTAACTTATTACCAACCATTGTAGATATAAGTAATTCCACTCCGGTTTTTACTTGGAAAACTCCAACCGGAACAGTAATTACCAATGGTGCTACCATAGCAGGGGTTACCTATACTTTAGCAGATCATGACGCTAATTCAACTACACCGGATCAATTAAGTATTTCTGGTTTATCCGCAGGAGTCTTTCCTTATATCTTATCCATCTCTGGAGACAATACCTGTAGTTTCCCAGATTTGATAGCTACAGTCACAGTTTCTGAATATCCGCCCGTTCAGGAAGTTTTGACGAAAGATTTGGATTGTTTTGAAGATAATTCCGGAGAATTGGAAATTGTCATGGATGCTAGTGTTGACCCAGGTTCTTTTTCATATGAGGTAGTTGGAGTTACGCCGGTTCAGGATAATCCTTTATTCAACAACTTACCCGCTGGCAACTATCAAATAAGAGTAATTAATAAGGTTACTTCTTGCGAAACGCTCGTTGATAATGTGGAAATTACCCAGCCTGACCTATTGGAAATCCTGGACTTGGATTTTACTAACCCAAGCTGTTCATATCCAAACGGTACCATTTCCTTCACTATATCTGGAGGTACTCCAGCTTATAACGTTCAAGTGAATGGAAATCCACTATCAGATTATACGAATACAGTAACCGGCAATACGTATCTGATTGAAGAGTTAATGCCAGGTGACTATAGCATTGCAGTGAATGATGCCTTGCTTTGCCAAACTACATCGCCTACCCTGACTTTGATTAATGATGATCTGGATCCCTTGTCTACGGTGGCTATTGCAGAAGAAATCTGCTTCGGTACAGATGCTACCTTGATTCCTCAAATTACCACCCCTGGAGACTATACGGTTACTTGGTTCAAGGATGCAGAAGCTACTATCCCCGTTGCAAGTAGCGCAACTCCTGATACTGATGGTTTAACCTATCAAATAAATACTACAGATTTCAGCCTGACTATCTCCGGATTGCAAGAAGGAGATTTTGCATATTACTATCGAGTAGAAGGGGATCAGTTATGCCCTGATTACATTTTCAAAGCAGACATCATTGTTTTTCCAGAATTGGAAGCTACTCTTTCCCTCACAAATGAAACATGTTTTGAAGTTTCAGATGGAACAATATCTGTTGATGCAAGCGGTGCAAATGAAATCTTTGAGTATAGCCTCGATGGAGGTCCCTTTGTGAGCTCAAATCTATTCGAGAACTTAAGCCCTGGTGATTATTCAATTGAAATAAGAAGTTCAAACGGCTGCTCTATAATTGAAAATGCCACTATTGAAGGACCGGCAGCTCCGATTACTATAAATACTCCGGATATCCTAAGAGCTAATTGTGGCTTGCCAAATGGTATTATTCAGAATCTTGTAATATCTGGTGGTTGGGGAACATATCAGGTAGAGTGGAGAAGAGGATCTGCTACAGGTACAGTAGTGCCTGGTGATATGACAGGAGCAGTTGATTTAAATCCTGATACTTATTACCTGATCGTAACAGATTTAAATGGCTGTACTGAGATTTTTGATTTCGTAGTAGAAGAATCCTCTGACCCAGTTTATCAGCTAATCCAGCCTCAAGAAATTTGTGAGGGCGATGAGGTAACTATCTCACCGGTCCATTTAGCTCCTGATCCATCTCTTCCTCCTGCAGCAGCTACCGAAGTAAGATGGTATAAAAATGCAGGGCAAGTCGATCAGCTGTTCTCCGGTACTGATTCCCAAAATCAAGAGGTAAGTTATATTATTGACGACTCTGATTGGCTAAATCCTTCCATTACGATTTCTGGCCTAGAGGCAGGTACTTATACCTACTATTTCTACGTAGTCTGTACTGGTGTTGAATTACCGGTCGAAGTCATCGTCTATCCTACACCTGAAGTCACATTTGATGTTCTATCCATTAGTTGCTTTGATGCAGAAGATGGTAGGATTACAGTCTCTTCAGGTGCAGATTCAAACTTTATCTACTCTATTAATGGAGGCTCTTTTGTAGACCAGGCCACCTTGGAAGCCACCTTATTTGCAGCAGGAACATATTCAATTTCTGTGGAGCAAAATGGTGTAGGTTGTCCTTCAGAACTCTACTCTATTGAGGTATTGAGTCCAAATGCAGGCTTAGCCTTCGAAAATATTGTTGCTATCGATCCAAGTTGTGGCTCACCTACGGGTATAGTGTCTGGAGAAGTTGTTGGAGGATGGGCCCCTTATACGATTACTATTTCTGAAGGTAGTACAGTGATGGGCACCCAAACATCAGCAGATGGCCAGTTTAAATTCGAAAATCTTTTGGAGGGTAACTTTGATATTGAAGTTACTGATGATAGAGGTTGCATCATTTCCTCTCAAATAATTACACTCACCTTTGGACCTACTCGGGTAGATGTTGAGGATGTGACTATTTGTGAGGGTGAAATTGCTGTCTTAACTCCTTCAATGACACCTTTCAATGCAGCAGGTGAATTTAAATGGTATTTAGATAGCTCTAAATCTCAAGAAATTGTTTCCACTACCAGCCCAGCTGCTGATGGTAAAACCTATCAGATTTCTACTCAGGGCGAATTAACGATTGAAGGATTAACGCCGGCTGAATCACCACTCACATACTATGTGGAAGTGGTAGGTGCTGGGATTTGTGAGGGGGACCTTGCAACTCCAATAGTATCCATGTTTACTAAGCCTCAGATCAGTACTGATGTTACTAATGAAGCCTGTTTTGGAGAAAAAGGATTGATTACTATCGCAGCTACCTTGGGCGATGGTACCTACTCTTATAGTATAGATGGTGTCACTTACCAGTCTAACAATACGTTCGAAGTTGTCCCTGGAATCTATTCGGTCTATGTAGAAAGCGCTGGCTGTATTTCTCAACTGGATGGTGTAGAAGTTCTGGGGCCAAGTTCTCCTTTAACAATTGATAACACGACACTGGAGGATCCTACCTGTAATACTGCATCAGGGACTATTTCTCTAGACTTCTCTGGTGGATATACCAGTGGATATACGGTGACTTTGAAAAATCAAACGCAAGTTATTGCCACTCAAAACTCTTCCTCACCAGTGGTATTCGTCGATTTACCTGAAGGTACCTATACAATAGAAGTTTCTGACGGATCCTGTATTGTGTCTAGTGGTGCAATTGATTTAGTCTCTCAGGACACACCAATTATTGCCAATGATAAGGTGATTTGCGAAGGTGAAGTTGCTACTCTCGTACCTTCTACCACCCAAGTCGCTGGAACACCTCAGTTCTTGTGGTATTCAGATCCCCTTGGTAACCAACCAATTTCTGATGGTTCAACTATTGACGGTGCAAGCTTTCAAGTTAGTCCTACAGGTGAAATTAATATCTCAGGGTTAAAGGCTATTGAAAGTCCGTACACTTACTATGTGACTGTTCAAGGACAAGGAATTTGCCCTCCTGATTTGTTGCCTGTAAATGTCACTGTAAATGCAATTGCCAATCTACGTGTTTCAAACCCATCTATAATTTGCGATCCAAACGAAACTGTAGACTTGCGTAATTTTATTGAAGGATTTAATAGTTCTAATTACGATTACAGAATTGAAAATCCTTCCGGACAGGTGCTGAGACTTGAAGATATAGATGCTGTAAATCAAACAGGTGATTATATAGTGCAAACTAGCTTTAAAGGCACCGGATGCTGGTCCCCTAGACAACGTATAAGAGTGATTATTTCTGATGAATTATTGGTTCCTGATTTCTCATATGATGCAGACTTAGGTGGTGGTATCATAGTGCCAAATTCAGAAATCCAAATTTTGGAAGATGTGAATTTTTATGATAATTCCACAGGTAAAGTTGTTATTTGGAATTGGGATTTCGGCGATGGCTCAAAAAGTACAGACCAAAACCCAACGCATCAATACCTGTCAAAAGGAACATATACAATTACCTTGACTACAATTGATCAATTTGGTTGCATTGCAGAAGTTCAAAAAATAGTAACGGCATTCGATGATTACCTCGTTATGATTCCCAATGCATTTACTCCTACAGGAGCTAAAAACCAATTCTTCAAGCCAGTCTTTAGAGGAATTGTATCAATGGAATTCTACATTTTTAATACTTGGGGTGAGCTCATTTATGAAACTGACCAACTTGAAAGTATTGGTTGGGATGGAACAGTGAACGGCAAAGCCACTCCAAATGGTAACTACGTTTATAAAGGTATATTTAAAACCAAATCAGGTGAGGAAGTTCAAAAAACTGGAACTTTTACTTTAATCAGGTAATTAAAGGCAAGCATCTTGAAGTAAGTATTTATGTTTCTCAATTATTTTATTGTCTTTTTGATCTTGCTTCTTTTGGCGCTTACCTACCATAGGTTGGCCTTGAAGTTTAAAATTGTAGACAAGCCCAATCATCGTAGTTCACATGTGCATACTACCGTAAGAGGCGGGGGGATATTATTTCCATTTGCTGTGATTTTTTGGTGGATGGCTTTTGATTTCCAACATACCTGGATGATATTAGGTATTGTGTGGGTTGCTACCATTAGTTTGCTTGACGACATCTACACTATTTCTAGCAGAATTCGCTTTGCGGTGCAATTTTTAGCACTGAGCATGGCGTTTTATGACTTGGGTGTCTTCGCTCAAATCAACTGGATTGCCTTACCCATTCTGTATTTTATTTCCTTAGCCGTCATCAATGGCATCAATTTCATGGATGGAATTAATGGAATCACTGGACTATATGGCTTGGTCTTTCTAGGAAGTGTACTGGCTGTCGATACCTATTTAGGAGTCTTTGATCAGAATTTGATTCGTTACGAGATTCTCGCGATATGCGTGTTTTTGATTTTTAATCTTCGAAAGAAAGCATTGATGTTTGCTGGTGATATAGGGAGTATTTCCCTTGCCTATGTTATGATTTACCTCTTGATTCAATGGTACCTATACTCAGGATCATGGACTGTAATCCTTTTCCTTCTTATTTACGGGTTGGATTCAGCAATTACCATTTTTGATAGAATCCGAAAAGGGGAGAAGATTTCCGAACCACATAGATCTCACTTATATCAGATGCTTGCTAATCAGGCAGGGATATCACATGTCAATATCGCATTGATTTACGCGCTGCTACAACTTGGAATTAACTTTGGATTTTTCATCTACCCTAGGACAACCCCTGGGCCTTTCGAAGGCTTGGGAATCATAGTCATCACAGGTGTAGTCTACATAGCTATTAAGGCATTTCTGCTGAAAAAATATTCAAAAGTCCTTGGTTAAGTCATTAGATTTCAGACTTTAGCCTCAACTCTCACTAACCGACACCCGACACCCGCCAACCGACAACCGAGAACCGCCAACCGACACCCGACAACCGACACCCGCCAACCGCCAACCGACACCCGCCAACCGACACCCGCCAACCGACAACCGAGAACCGACAACCGAGAACCGACAACCCACAACCGAGAACCGCCAACCGACAACCACAAATAAAAAGACCCAGAGATGCTCTGGGTCTTTTTGTTCGGCTACTGCCTAATTAAAACTTAACGCTAATCCAAATGTCATAGGTATCAAGCGATAAAAAAATACCCAATGTTGGGTATTTTTGCACTGATTTAATAGCATTTTCCCTGATTTAGGCCTGCTACTGCCAAAATATATATATTTTAAGAAATCATTGAATCATTTATCGATTTACTCCCACCCGAAGTCTGGAGGATTTTAAAGAGTATATTCTAGCCACTCTACTGACTCATATACTGCTCAAAGAACCCCTAAAAATCTATGTATATCCCCTTTGCTGCAAGTAAAGATCAAAGCGCAAAGAATAAGGTAAACTCTAGATTTTAGGCAATTTTGGATATTGGTCTACAGATAGCTCAGGAGGTTTTTTAGCCAGTAAAACAAAGAAAATAAGCTTACCGATGGCATTACGGATAATCACTTAGAAATATTATCAAAAAGCATCTTGAATTGGAATAACATTTGCGTAACCCAATATGTATAAAAATCGAAATAAAATCCTACGAATTTATTTACTTTGCACCCAAATCAAAAAGTAGGAGATTCATTCTTTTTCTTTAACAATTAAATAAAAAACCTCATCATCTTAATCAAATCCCCAAAATGAAACAAAATTTGTTCTCTATTTCGGTCAACCGCTCACTTATGATTGCCTTAGTCGCTATGCTGGCTTTGGGGGCATGTAAGAGTAAAAAGAAAGCTGCACAACCTGCTCCACCTGCACCTGTCGAACAAGTGGAACAGCCAGTATCTCCTCCACCAGCTCCAGTGGCTTCTGCAGAAGAAGTAGCAGCTGAGAAGTTGGAAAATTATTTCAATAGCGTAGCCGCAGCAGGTAATGCATCTATGGCAAACCAGACTATCCAAGAGACGCTAGGTATGTTTTCAAATCAGGAAACTCCAGTTTTGATCGTGATTCACGAAGAAAATGGAATCAAAGATTACGATGAGCCTACTACTATCAAGAAGTATTTAGAATACCTGAAAGACACCAAGAAGAATCTTAACTACATCAGCGATATCCGTATGGATGCCAATGGTAAGGTCTCTGAATTGGAGCTTAGAAGAAAATAATAGCCCATCTGAAAAAAATAATTTACATATGAAATCGAGCATGACTAAAGAGTTATACCAAAATATACTTATCCGAGATGCGAGATTCCATGTGACCAAAAAAATCAATTATAAACACATGAAAAATATAATGATCCTTTTCCTGGGCTTATTCCTTGCTTCCTCAGTAAGTGCTCTAGCTCAGTCCGAAACAATTAGCCCTGCAAGAAAGCAAGCAATTGACTCTTTAGCGCTTGAAAAAGTAAAAGATTTAAGTAAGTACATCAGCATCATCGGAAGCAAAGAGACACAGTTCTCTGAAGCAAACCGAGTGATGGATCGTGCTGAAGAACTTTTCTCTCCTGGTGCAGAGATGGGCGTTTCCAGCATCAACACAAGCGAAATCGCATACTACAAAGTAAGACGTTACTTTGAGCGTTTGATGGCTTTGAACTACGATAGAGTAAATATCACCTGGTACGATATCCAATACATTTCAGACCTTGAAAGACAGCCTGACGGTAGATACGTAGGTGTTGTCACTGTTTTCCAACGTTTTGAAGGTACCTCTATTGAGACAGGTATGAACTACAAAGACACTACAAAGAAAGATATCACGATCTACGTTGAGAAAAAGCAAACCCAAATCGCTGGTAGAACCATCGAATTCTGGGACGTCATGCTAGGTGACGTGAGAGTGACAGAAACTTCCGCATGAGAATAGTAACCTTTATTTTTGCGATTTTAATCGCAAGCATCTCAATTGTCTCGGGGCAGGGCATAGGCAGCCCCGGGACAATTAAAGATGATGGCAAATTTGCTGCCTCCACCAAACAACTAAACCAATTCTTCAGAAGATTTAATGCAGAGGAATCCCCCACTGATGGCAATGTGCGCTATTATCCTGGTGATACCGCATACCACAGCAGATCCCTGAGAAAGGGCTTTCTTCAGATACTTTTTGATAATCAAACTACCTCAGTTAATACAGACTTAAAAACAGAGTTTATTAACGCTGTACTTTCACCCTCTTACCCGCAATACATAAACTTCCACAGAGAAGGATGGCTTGCTGAAGTACAGGCTGAATTTATTTATAAAGGAAAAAGAGAAACAGCCACCCTGATATTAAAACTCCAGCCGGAAGGTTTGGGGTACGAATGGGTCATAGATGAGGTCTCATTTCCCCCATTTAAAAACATTTTCAATAAGCCTGTAGGAGATAATAAAGATTTCCTGCACCCACTCAGTCATGAGCTGGGATTTATGAATCTTAGAAGAGCATTTCAAGATTCAAATTCCCCTGAAGCTTACACTGAGACCAATTTTAAACCAGATTACCTGACCTTGTTTCTCTACGAAATGAAACAAAATAACATCCGTTACCAGACCGTGACAGATGTTAAATTTCACTTCTTTCAAATAGAAGGCTGGTATTTTGAAGTAAACCAATTCAACCGCCCTGGTTTTAATACAGGTTGGCTGATTTCCAACCTTGTCAAACTTAACCCTGGAGACAAGGAGACTATACAGAAATACATTTATGATCAGAACTAAGTTTATATATCTAAGTTTAATCCTTTTATGTGTGAGCTTCTCAGGATTCGCACAGACGATCAAAGGCTATACTCAGGATGAAATAGATGATTACTCTTCCAAAGTGGAAGATCAAATTAGGTTCTTGGAATACCTGCTTAATACTATTGGGTCTTCAGAGACCCAACCTAGAGATAAGGATGTGGTCATTCGCGAAAGCTACCTGAAGATTTTCCGGGATGGAGAAGTGCAGGTGGAAGACGATTTGTTGCTGGATAGAAAGGTTGTGACAAACAAGAATGTAACTGCCTATTTAAAAGACATTGAGTTTTTTTACAAGAATGTCAACTTCAAGTTTAAGATTAGGGATGTAAAAGCACACCAGAAAGATAATGGAGAGGTGTATTTTTTGGCATCTTTAGATAGAACTATTACTGCTACCGGTATCAACAACGAAAAAGTTTCGAATACCAAGCCTCGATTTGTTGAAGTGAATTTGGATAGCAAGACGCAGGAGTTAAAAATCGCCTCCGTTTACACCACCAAGGTAAGTAGAGACGAAGAACTTGCAGAATGGTGGTCGGTCTTAAATCCCCACTGGCAAGCTTATTTCAGAGATCGCTTTGCTTTAAGTCAATATGATTCCATCAATGTGGATTGGCTATATAAATTCGTAGAAGTGGACTCCTTGGATATTTCTGGGACAGATTCTTTACTCGACCTCAGTCCTATGGAAGCCATGCGTAACCTGAAGTACGTCAACCTCAGCAATACGCAGATCACCGAGCTTGGACCTATTTCCAATGTGACCTTCCTAGAATACCTCGATGTTTCTAACACACCTACTTCGGATATACAATTTATCAAGTATTCTGATCGACTAAAGCATCTGGATATCTCCAAAACTCAGATTACAGACATTAGTGAACTGGTAAATCTTAAGGCCATACGTTCTCTCAGAGTGGAAGAAACTCCAATTTTGAGCTTTGCGGTTCTAAATGAATTTGATAGCCTGCAAAACCTATATATTGCCCGAAGCGGTTTTAATAACGCTGAGAATATCAAAGACCTTTCAAAATTGGAAGAACTGGACTTATCAGGCAATTACCTAATCAACTTCAGCCAGTTATCTGAGTTGGCTTCGCTTAGGAATTTGAACTTATCAAATACCAATATCCAAGACCTCACACCTTTGGTAGGGCTTAAAAATATTGAAGTATTGGATATCACCGGAACAGAAGTTTCTGATATATCCGCATTGAATGCTAAACCAGAACTGAGTAAAGTTTTGGCAGATGATACAAAACTTTCTGTGATTGCTGCGGATAATTTCATACGAAATAACCCTAAGGTATTATTAATCCACCATGTAAAAGATCTGGAAAGCTGGTGGGCAGGACTTTCTGATGCTTGGAAAGCTAGTATGAAAAAAGCTAATCCTAAAATTACCTCCGATAACCCAAGTGTAGAAATACTCACAAGCACTATTGGTTTGGAAGAACTAGATTTAAGCGGAGCCGGCATTCAAACACTTAACCCAATCACTCGATTTGCCAAACTCACCAAAGTGGATTTTTCTGATAATCCGGTTACCGAGATGATTTCACTGAGCGAAGTCAAAACATTGAAAGAAATCATAGGCAGAAACTCTCAGGTGAAAGATATTTCTCCACTGAAATCAAATGAAGAATTAGTAAAGATTGATCTTGACGGAAGTCCGGTTACCACCATAATGGATGTAGTGAATCTTCCTAATTTGACCTACTTGAATGTGAATGGATCTGAAATCTTTCCTGAAGAAGTTCCGGAAATCCTGATTCAAAAACCAAGCTTGACTATTATTTACCGGATAGAAGAGTTGAGTACCTGGTGGAATGAGTTGGATGAGGTTTGGAAAGAAATCTTTAGAAAGCAGTTCTCCATGCCAGAAGAGCCATCTACGGAGCAGCTGCATGCCTTGACAGAAAAGTCCGCTTTGACTTTCGAGCGTGTATCAGTTGACGATATTCATGCACTGATAGTATTTGTCAATTTGAGATCCTTGGTGATTTTTGATGCACCTCTGGGTTATATCGCTCCGATTGTAGAGTTAAAACTTCTAGAGAAATTAAAGATATCACAGGTTCCTGTCATTGATTTCTCCCCATTGCGAAGCCTTTCCAACCTGAAAGAACTCGATATCAGCAATTCCGGAATCGAGGATCTATCGCCCATAGAAGGATTGATGAATTTGAAAACTTTGAATATTTCCGGTACCAACCTGAGAACTTTAAAAGGACTGGAAGGATTGATCAACTTGGAGGAACTTGACGTGGCTAGCACAAACCTTCGCTCCCTAAGGCCTATTGAAGGTCTTCCAAACCTGAAGAAACTATCCTGTTTCAATACCCGATTGAACAGCAGAGCTGTCGATAGATTCAAAGAATCAAACCCCGATTGCGAGGTCAGGTATTATTAAGGAGTAGTAATTAGTATTAAGTATCAGGTACTAAGTATCAATTCCGCCACCGTTCCTGTTTCAAGCACCGTTCATTTATCGAATAGTAAATCTTCCGCCACCGTTCGTGTTTCACGAACGGTTAATATATCGGATACTAAACCTTGATTCTAACCTCATAAGTCTTGATTCTAGCGTCTTGATTCTAGCGTCTTAAGTCTTAATCCTCTCCGCCACCGTTCCTGTCTCACGAACGGTTAATGTA
>NZ_QLLK01000013.1:20756-91629 GCF_003259505.1 Algoriphagus yeomjeoni
CTAACGTCTTAAGTCTTGATCCTCTCCGCCACCGTTCGTGTCTCACGAACGGTCAATGGATCTAACACTAAATCTTGATTTTAACCTCTTGATTCTAGCGTCTTATGTCTTGGATCTAACGTCTTGATTCTTTTCCCCTTTAGGGGCTGGGGGCAAAAAAGATAAAAGGGATTAAAAAATAAGATAAAAGAATCCCTTTAGTATTTTCTTAGAAAAAGTTGTGCTGGAAAAGTTGCTTAATCACCCTGACATAAAGGTATATAGGCGACCTTACAAAAAAATACCCTATACAGGGTATTTTTTGGTTTAATAGGGTTAAAGTTTTCCACAAAATTGTATTTTTAAATGTTTTGTTATGGATATTCTACTTTCACCTAATTGAAATATTTTAAAATATCCCGTAATTCCCCATTCCCTAAATTTTAAATTCTCCATTTTAAATTCTTCATTTTAAATTCCCAAAACCCAAAACCCAACAACCAACACCTGACAACTGACAACCAACACCCAACACCCAACAACTGACACCCAACAACTGACAACCGCCAACCGACAACTGACAACCGCCAACCGCCAACCTCCCTTTGACTAAAATTCTAACTACCTTCACTGTTTTATCACTTTCACTGATTCTTTTAGGGATCAATCGTGGCTTTGATTTTTCCGATGAAGGGCTTTATGCATTTTTAGCGGACCCAAATCAACCAAACATAGGAGGTGTATTTAACTATGATCTTTTTTTCAAGCTCATTTATCGATTTACGGGCTTGGAGTTCGGGATTATAGGACTCAGAATAATTCGCCTGATTTCTTATGTAATGGCTGCCTTTGCTCTAGGTATTTTTTGGAAGAATCTTTACCCAGAACAGCTCCTCTCACCACAAATAGTTATACTTAGTTTGGCTGCATTGTTTGCAGGATATGGTTTCTTGCCCCCAACACTGTCCTATAATTCCATCTCTGTGGTTCTTGTGTGTTTTTGGTTGGCCTTAGTCTCCAAGCAAAATGTAAAGGCCATGGATTGGCTTATGCTGGGATTGATTTTTGCCATGCTCATATATGTAAAAGTCACTGCTGGTATTCTCTTAGGCATACTGACTTTTCTCTATTTTTTAAGATTAAAAATGTTAGGACTTATCCCTCTAACTTATCTAATACTTCCTTTCTTAGTTTTTGAAGGCCTTTTCTATATTCTATTTGAGGAAACTGCTCTTGCTCGATTATTCGGTGAATTTGGTTTTATCCATCAGCGCCAAGATTATACAATCACACTTCTGATCAAGTATACTGTTGTTGGGGGATTTTGGATTTTGCTGACTGGATTCACTTTTTTCCTTGCCTCAAAATTCAGAAAAACTAATACTTTTGTTTATGGGATATTGATTCCGCTTGCTTTTGCGACCTTGGCATCTGTATTCTACCTCACTTTCATTACCTCAGAATGGAGCCATATTTTCCTTTTGATCAGCATAGCAGCTATTTCCTGGGAAATTGCTGATTTGAGTAGAGGAGAATTAGCTAAGAAGGAGTACCTATTTATTTCTGTTTTAATTTTCCTTCCTTTCTTACTGCATTTTGGAAGTAATGTGTACTGGATGAGGCTTGGAATTCATTACTGGGTATTCTGGCTACTTGCCTACGTACTATTGATAAAAGGCAGGAGCCAGGAATTCCGAGAAAGATGCTATGCTCTCGCCTCAGTTATTTCGCTGACTTTAGTTGCTTTTGGAATCTGGCTAACACCCTTTGAAGGCGCCTATCTTTGGGAGGCAACAAAAAAATGGGAATACAAACCCGGCAAGGAGATTTGGCTTTCTCCAAGTCAAATTGAGCTTTTGAAACTAGTCAATTCAGAAATTGAAGCTTCAAATCCTTCTGAAATAATTTCCCTTTATAGTAACCCGGGTTTACTTTACCTCTTAGGCAAAAACTCCCTTTATTCCCCTGGATATTGGAAGCCTTCCCAAGCTAAACTATTTTTAAATTCCGGCTCAGAAATAGATTTAATTCTATTTAATGGTCTATACGATTTTCCTTTTGATCCCTCAGAATGGGAGAAGCAGAAAGAATTCATTCAACCAAACGGAGAAAAGTTATCGGTTCTATGGAGAAAATAAAGCCCAAGTCATTCGTCCTAGTATGCTCCTTGATAGCTGCAGCAGCGATGATTGTTATCTGGTTTCTTCCCTGGAGATTTCAGGTCAATGATGATGAAATCATGATGTGGCTCGTTTCCGGTGCCTATACAGGAACTCCCGAATCCTACGCTGTTTTTATTCACCCTATTCTCAGTTGGACCTTTTCCAAACTCTACACCTTCTTCCCTTCTGTGCCATGGTACCCTTTGACCTGGTTTTTGGTGATTTACCTAGCTTATTTAGCCTTCTTAATTCAGATTGCTCAGAGTAGAAGCACATTCTGGACAAAGCTTATTTGGACCCTCTTCCTTTTCGGCTTATTAATTCACTTTTTGTTTTTTCTACAGTTTACTATTGTAGCAGCTTTTGCTATCACTGCGGGATTATCACTGAGATTTGATGCTTTTAGGGCAAGTGATACAAAATGGTATAAATTATATTTCTCTGATATTATGCTTTTAGTGGGGATTTTAATACGAGTGGAAGTTCCCATCTTGATTTTTTTTGGAATAGCAGCGTTAAATCTTCTTGTAATTAGAGAGCGTCGCCTTTACAAAGCTCTGTTCATCCCTTTTGTACTTTTATTGATCACTTATTCCCTAAACTTGATTAGCTCGGATCAACAGTTCAAAACATCAAACGAACTCAGGTCTTCGGTTTTTGATCATCCGGTATTGCAATTGAATAAGGAGGATTTGAAAGAAAGTCACTCGGAACTTTATCATTATTCAAACGGCCTAATCGATTTTCACAAAAATCCTGATTTGGAAGACAAACTCAATGAATGGAAAACCTTTCTAAATTCGGAAAGGTCAAGACAATTTTCTTTGTCAGCAGTATCCACAGCATTGTATACTTATATAGAGCATGAAAACTATTTAATTTCTATCATGCTGCTTTTCCTTGCTTTTACCTTTGCTTGGAAAAACAAAGCTATTGTACTTGTATTTGTCCTGTTATCCTGCTTGATGGTAATGTTATCGCCGTTCTACCTACTGAAGGTTCAGATCTATTCAATTGTATTTTTGCTTTTTTTCTTGATTGCTTTAGATCAATCTTCCACGGCTTCCTTGCCTGGTATTCTTGTAAAATCAGGAGTTACTTTGTTAGTACTGGGTATTTGCTATCATTTTTACTCCTTTACTCAAAGCTCAGAGAATTTTCCTTCCACTGAGAACCTAGAAGCACAAATTGATAAATTGAAAGCAAGTGGAATTGATCAGGTTGTATTAGTAGCAGCAGGAGAGGAGTACCATGAGTTGGTTTTTGAAAATCCCCTTCCTTTTCAGGTATTAGGCTGGCCTACGCTTCTTCACAGTATGGATTCGGTCTCTACCAGAGCTTATTTGGTAGATTCAGCCACCTATGCCAATAATAAATCATACTTCAAAAGTATGATTCCTCAGCCAAGTAGTTGTGAACAAATACTACTAATTCCATAAAATGAAAGAGATAGGATCATCTTCTAAAACCTGGATCTATGATGTTCTAATTGTGGGGCTTTATGGGGGCACGATCACCTTCATGATAAAGAACATCACTTACCTAAATGATATAAAAATTCACAATTTAATTTTAATTGATTATTTAGAAGCAGGGTATTTCCCCATTCCTCCTGGATATTATGGGCTCATCTTTCTGATTGATTTAATACTTAGAATTAAGTATTCATTTGTACTTAGTTCCATACTTGTTATTACGCTTTTTATGTGGTGGAAATATCGCTTGATTTTTTCCTGGCTGCAAAACCAAATCCCACTTAGCAAACGGACTACCTTTCTTGTTTCCTTGTCTATTCTCTTCTTGGGGCCAATTTATCTACCCGGTGTAGATGAGGGACTTTGGTACTTAGGTAAATTCACACCCACGATCTGGCACAATTCCACTATAATAGCCTCATTTCCATTTGCCATAATTCTGTGCTTGAAAACCTTAAACTGGATCGAAAATCCAAGGAATTCTCAACTCTATATACTCGCTGGCCTAGGATTGATCCTATTGCTCATCAAGCCTAGTTTCTTGTTTTGCTATATCCCTGCCCTGCCTCTTTACATTCTTTCTCGTGACAAAGCTTTGTCCAAAATATTTTGGAAATCCGCAGGTCTAGTTCTACTGTTATTTGTCCTGTTAATGCTGGAAAAACAGTTAATTTTCACATGGGATCCCATGAGGGAGAAATTGTATGAGCCAGGTGAAATATCAACCATTGTCATTGCCCCATTTAAGATCTGGCTTCACTATTCCCACCAGCCTGTCTGGGATATGATAAGCAGCATCTCACTCTTGCTTTGTTTTTTGATTGTATGGCCTAGATCGGCCTTTCAAGATTCCTTCTTCACCTTTACATTGCTGCTTTTAATTATCGCCTTTTTAATTTATTTTCTCTTCTCCGAAACAGGGATTCGTCAATACCATGCTAACTTTTATTGGCAAATCCCTATCGCTCTACTTTTAAATTATATGAGTATAGTGTCCCTTGTGCTAAAAGATTATCAAGCTAATGATAGAAAATTCACAAGTAGGACCCGATTGATTATTGCCGCTTACTTCATTCAGGGTTTTTTCGGGCTTTTCTATTGGGTAAGGATTTTTGCTTTTGAAACCCTTATCTGATCAGGATAAACATTCAATTCATGACTATATGCCTTTTTTTCAATCTCATAATAGGGGAGAATATAAAATATTGCCTCTCCTCTGCTAGTCAGAATAGGGAGTTGATGCAGGGAATAATTTTGAAGTAGCAATGTGTCTAAAAGAAGAGTTGGTTTTGATAGTTCTTTTAACTCTAGTATAGTTTGCTCTGGAATGTCATTCAGGTTCTGGTTTGTCCTTAGGTGAATTAGTTTTTGTTGTAGCGGCAAAATAAGAATGAAGGATAATAGATTTATACCTATCAAGCCATAAGTCAGCTTGCGATTGCACGATAGTAATGAAAGATTTAAAAGAATACATAAAGGAATATACATTCTTAATTCAGTCCAAGCATAGTTTTTATATACAACTATATTGAACATCATGACTGTTACTAAGGTGATTATCCCAAAAACTAATAGCTTATTCCTCTGAAGAAAAATGGCAGAACAAATCAGTGTAAGTCCAATCCATATTTTCTGTAGCGTATAGAATTTACCTTCTGTGAAATGAAGGGCAAAGTAGATATTGCGCTTGATGTTGAAGTATAAGCTTGCCCAGGCCTCACCCCATTCTCCTGATTGCGTCAAGCTAACTACCCCTGAAAATGTATTGGGAACTTGCTCATGAAGATAGAATTGCACTAGAAAGGGTAGGGACAACCCCAATAACAAACTAACCCATTTCCAATTTGAGTTAGGGGGTTTTATGATAAAAGCCAATCCAAAAAATGCGAAAAACCAGGTGCTTCTAATAAAACCCAGCCCCAATGCTAAGATCATAACTAGGAGTAAATTTGCCTTGCCTGATACACGCAAATATCGATTAACGAATACAAACAAGAGTATTGCACCAGCTACATGGATAAGTTCAGGCAGAAAACTGATACTGTAGAAAAGTACAAAAGGTGACCCTAATACCACCACTGCTTGCAGTAGTTTTTGTTCCCGGTTTGATTTTTTGTCCAGGACTAAGGTCAGCAGAGCCATGACTAACAGACCAACATTTATGAAGATGATAGACAAGTTGCTCCAACCAACGAGTAAGGATATCCCTCCATAAATTATTGGGTAAGAAGGTCCATGAGCATCAATATTGCCAATCCTGGAGCCATACCCATTATAGGTGAAAGGCGCTTTTAAACTTAACGTTTGTTCAAAACTCTCTGAGTTTTTAAAGTAAAAATTTTCATCCCCATAGTAGGGTGAATAATCAAAATCCAGAAAGTGGAAAAAGTATGCATAGATGAAAAGAAGGCCTGATACACCAAAAAGTAAGAAAAGAGCTTTTCTATTTTTTATAAAGTCCATTAAAGTCCTACTCTCTTAACTGTTTTTTTATGTATATCCGCTTTTTCACCAGTTGCCAAATTTATAACCTTTCTATGTATCATAAATTTAATTCACAATTCGAAAAAGATCCGAAGGATTGAAACGATTCATAACCCTCGGCAAAGCCGGGGGTATAAAACTAATATCCTTTCAGGGCTGCGGTTTACTACTTTATCAACTTCCCTGCACTTGCGTACAGGGTTATGAATGGTTTGGCACCTTCGGCGCCACGTGTAACTTCAGTTTCATAATTAGAGAAAAAATTTGCGTTTTACTAAGTTTTATATGTATATCCGCTTTGTTACCAGTAAATAGATAAAAGCGACTAAATAGTTGGTATACCCTAGCTTTGAGGCCACTTCGGTCTTTGGTCATACCCGCCTGTAGTTCGGGCAGGGTCTTCCAGCCAACCAAGCAAAGAATCTAAGGTAACTGGCATCATTGCCGATAATCATACTGTTTTTTTATGTATATCCGCTTTTTCACCAGTTGCCAAATTTATAACCTTTCTATGTATCATAAATTTAATTCACAATTCGAAAAAGATCCGAAGGATTGAAACGATTCATAACCCTCGGCAAAGCCGGGGGTATAAAACTAATATCCTTTGCAGCCCTGAAAGGGCGAAACTTTGAAGTTTCGCCCTTTCAGGGCTGCGGTTTACTACTTTATCAACTTCCCTGCACTTGCGTACAGGGTTATGAATGGTTTGGCACCTTCGGAGCCACGTGTAACTTCAGTTTCATAATTAGAGAAAAAATTTGCGTTTTACTAAGTTTTATATGTATATCCGCTTTGTTACCAGTAAATAGATAAAAGCGACTTAATAGATGGTATACCCTAGCTTTGAGGCCACTTCGGTCTTTGGTCATCCCCGCCTGCAGTTCGGGCAGGGGCTTCCAGCCAACCAAGCAAAGAATCTAAGGTGACTGGCATCATTGCCGATAATCATAAAGTTTTATACTGAATACATTACTATACGGGTAAGATTGGGGATAGTCATATTGTTTTTTTACAAATACCATCGCCATGCATTAAAGATTGAGAATATATTTCCAAACTCCAACCTACACTTATTCTCCCTTAATCATCCATTTGCAAAACTCCCAAAAGCACTTAAATTTGTTTAACTGAGTAAAAAAACTACTCAGTCAGCTAGTTTCCAAAAGTGGGAGTGACCGAGCGCCGCTTTTTGAATTTAAAATTGATAAATATCCTAATTTAAAATTTTGAATACCCGAAATGATGCCAGTAGCCATAATTTATTTGATTAGATACTTGGAAGACTAAGATTTTAAATTCTCAATTCCCTTCATTTTAAATTTTTCAATATGGCAAACATTATTGTTGACAAAACTTTCAAGTTTGCTCAGGAGATAATTATTGTTTACCTGCATTTAAAAGAGAAAGGGCATTACAAGCTTGCCGAACAGCTAGTGAAATCAGGAACCTCAATCGGCGCAAACGTAGAAGAAGCACAAGCTGCCCATTCGAAGCTTGATTTTGTTGCCAAACTTACAATCTCAAATAAAGAAGCCAGAGAAACCAGGTACTGGCTAAAACTTTTAGATAAAAATGAATTCCTTAGTGATCATCCTTCTTTTCCATATTTGAAATCAGAAATAGAAGAAATAATACTTCTCCTTAATTCAATCATAAAGAAATCAAGAGAAAATCTAAAATAGCAGACTACCATCATTTCAAATTATCAATTCCTCCATTTTAAATTTTACATTCTACATTTTACATTCTACATTTTAAATTTTACATTTTAAATTCTTCCATTTTAAATTCCCTTAATTTTAAATTATTAAGTGCTCGAATCCCTCGTCACCTCCAAAACCCGAATTAAACTTCTCCTCAAGTTCTTTTCCCATGCCAATTCAGGATACCTGCGCTCTCTGGCCAAAGAATTTGACGAGTCTACCAATTCCGTAAGGGTGGAGCTCAACCGACTCACTGAAGCTGGTTTGCTAGTCTCTGAAGACGAGGGCAAAACCAAAATGTATAAGGCAAATACCCAGCATCCCTTCTTCGGCGAAATCAAAGGAATGGTTTCCAAATTCCTCGGTCTGGATGACCTGATGGAACGTATAGTCAAAAGAATGGGGATGGTAGAGAAGGCCTATATCGTGGGAGACTATGCGAAAGGCATAGATTCAGGAACTATTCAAATGATCCTCATTGGCAATGATCTGGACAAAGAGTACCTGGAATTCATCAAAGAAAAAACCTACGAAAAAGTCCAACGAAAAGTAGATGTATCTATCCTCACCTCAGATCCCGGTGATATTCAAGGGATCCTAGTTTACGGGAAGTGAATTTTTAATTTTAAATCCCCTTCATTCTACATTTTACATTCTAAATTTTACATTTTACATTTTAAATTCTTCTCATTTTAAATTTTACGTTTGAAAGACAACATCAAAATCATCCAACCTACCTCAGGATGGCAACTTATAGACTTCAAAGAACTCTGGCGATATAAGGACCTCCTGTATTTTCTTACACTGAGAGGAATTAAAGCTCGATACGCTCAGTCAGTTCTGGGAGTAGCTTGGGCCATCATACAGCCGCTTTTCACCACCCTGGTTTTTACTATAGTTTTTGGCAACTTGGCCAAAGTTGATTCAGACGGTATTCCCTATACTTTATTTTCCTACCTCGCCCTTTGGCCATGGAATTACTTTTCCGGCACCCTGACAGAATCCGCCAATTCCCTGATTCAAAATGCCAATATGATTACTAAGGTCTATTTCCCTAGAATGGTTTTACCCCTTAGTTCCATACTGTCCAAACTGCTGGATTTCCTGATTGCCTTCGTTGTGGTGGTGGGAATGTTGATCTATTATCAAATTACTCCAGGCTGGGGATTGCTGGTTCTGCCTCTGTTGATCATCCAACTCCTGATGTGTAGTCTTGGAATGGGAATGATGCTTTCTGCCATGGCAGTGAAATACAGAGATGTCAAGCATGCCTTAACTTTTGTAGTCCAGCTCTTGCTTTATGCAGCACCGGTAGTGTATAGTACTACGGCTGTGCCTGAGCAATACCAGAAATTCTATATCCTTAATCCCATGGTAGGAGTGATCGAAGGATTCCGTGCTGCCTTCCTCAACAGACCTATGCCCTGGGAATGGATCTGGCCCGGAACCTTGGTGGGTATCTTCCTCTTTATCTTCGGCATGATGTATTTCCGCCGAATGGAGCGGATCTTTGCAGATGTAGCCTAGCGCTATTCATGAGGCGGTCCCGAGCAGATACAATTTGACAAGTAATTGGGACGGAGGATAGAAAGAATCTTTGCTGATGTATCTTGATCAGTTGTCAGGAAACTAAAATTTCCATTCTAGCATCATTTCGAACGGAGCTTGCGGAGAGAGAAATCTCACCTAGTTAAATTGGGTTGAGATTTGAGATTCCTCCTCTTCGTACCTCATCGTCGAAATGACCCCATTTCCATTTTAAATTCTCAATTCTCAATTCCTTAATTTTAAATTCTCCATTTTAAATTCCTCCATTTTAAATTCTACATTTTACATTTTAAATTCTACATTTTAAATTTTAAATTCCTCCATTTTAAATTCCCTAATCCCTGATCTCCTCTCTCCCTTTCGATAGTAGACTCTTCAACTACCCAGTTGGCAAAACAACTGTAAATGAGTCTTGGAATGAACAGGAGTTTTTTAAAGCGGCACCGGCATATCAGCTCATCTACCTCTTTTCGGAAAAAGAACAAACGTTCTCTAATCCAGCTATTCAACTGGTAGATACCAAAATCACTTTTAAGAAGTTCTTAGAACCAGCCGGAAGAATTGAAGAAATCCAGAACTACCAAAGCGCTGAACTGAAAGAGGAACTAGTCGAATTGGCTTATTTAAGCGGAACCTACTCCAGATTCAAAACTGATTCCCGACTGCAAAACCATGAATTCGAAAAACTCTACAAACTCTGGATAAATAAGGCATTTGAAAATCAAGAAATTCTAATCGCTCCCAATATGGCAGGAATGGTAACCTGTTCTGTAGAGCATGAAGTAGGAAAAATTGGCTTGATCGCAGTTGCTGAAAAGTATCAAGGCCAAGGCTGGGGGAAAAAACTAGTCAAAGCTGCCGAATATAAATGCTATCAAGCAGGAGCAAAAGAAATGCTTATCCCAACCCAAGAAACTAATCTTCCGGCCTGCAAACTCTACCAATCTCTAGGCTACACCTCAGCACAACGAGGGCATGTATATCATTGGTGGAAAAGCTGATTTGTAAGTAGTACCTCCCGCGAATTGACCATCGTTTCCCGTCATTTCGACGACTGAAAGGAGGACTCGGTCATCTCGACGACCAAAGGGAGGACTTGGTCATCTCGACGACTGAAAGGAGGACTCGGTCATCTCGACGACCAAAGGGAGGACTTGGTCATCTCGACGACTGAAAGGAGGACTCGGTCATCTCGACGACCAAAGGGAGGACTTGGTCATCTCGACGACTGAAAGGAGGAGAGATCTCTTCATATTCCCCCTTGTACCTCCCTCGAAATGACCTACGGTCTTGTCATTTCGAACGGAGCTTGCGGAGAGAGAAATCTCATTGACACTTCAATAGATTTCTCAGTCCTTCCTCCTTCGAAATGACTGTGAATTCACGTCGTCAGATACCGGTCATTTCGACCAAAGGGAGAAATCTCATTTAACACGATATAGTAATAAAAATAGTGTTCGTATATATCCTCACTAATAAGACAAAATCAACACTTTACATAGGTGTGACTAATGATCTACAAAGAAGATTATATGAGCATAAAAATGGTTTAGGTGCCTCCAATTCTTTTACAACAAAATACAAATGCCATCACTTGATCTATTTTGAAGAGTATGCGACTCCTATAGAGGCGATCTCAAGAGAAAAGGAGCTTAAAAAATGGAGGAGAGAAAAGAAGAATAATTTAATTGAAAAAGAAAACCCAAACTGGGATTTTATAAATATTGAATGTGAGTAATGAAGACTAGTCATTTCGACCTCCCTCGAAATGACCATCGATTCCCGTCATTTCGACCAAAGGGAGGACTTGGTCATCTCGACGACCAAAGGGAGGACTTGGTCATCTCGACGACCAAAGGGAGGACTTGGTCATCTCGACGACCAAAGGGAGGAGAGATCTCTTCATATTCCCCCTCGTACCTCCTTCGAATTAACCATCGTTTCCCGTCATTTCGACGATGAGGTACGAAGAGGAGAAATCTCTAACCAAGCAATTAGATTTCTCAGTCGTTCCTCCTTCGAAATGACCGTGAATTCACGTCGTCAGATACCGGTCATTTCGACCAAAAGGAGGACTCGGTCATCTCGACGACTGAAAGGAGGAGAGATCTCTTCATATTCCCCCTTGTACCTCCTTCGAATTAACCTACGGTCTTGTCATTTCGAACGGAGCTTGCGGAGAGAGAAATCTCATTGACACTTCAATAGATTTCTCAGTCGGGTTTAAGAATATATGCAACACTAATTTTCATTACCCCCTTCGAAAAGACTAAAACCTACCACCTCCACGCAACCATTTTAAATCCATCATTTTAAATTCTAAATCCCTTCATTTTAAATTCTCAATTCCTTCATTTTAAATTCTCAATCCCTTCATTTTAAATTCTCAATCCCTTCATTTTAAATTTTAACCACTAAGCCCATTTTCCCCTCCGCGTAGCTATCGGGACAATCGGGGCAACCCATAACCAACATGCGAAATTTAATTTACCACGCAGTAAAGCCATTACTAGACCACTTTCATGTTTCCTTAGAACCAAGAGTCTTTGCATCTCAGGTAAAGGATTTTATAAAAAAGCTCCATCCTAAAGAAAGTATCAAACCCCTGATTCGTTTGGGGCCTGATGGGGATGGTGGATACCTACTTCCAGATGATATGGAAGGTATAGTGGCTTGCTTCTCTCCAGGAGTGGATGTGGAGTCAAGGTTTGAACTACAGCTTGCAGAACGTGGAATGCCAGTGTTTTTGGCTGATTATTCTGTAACTCAGCCTAAGCACTCGCATCCTCTATTTCATTTTTCTAAAAAATACCTGGGAGCAATTGATCACGGGATTTATATGAGCATGGATCGATGGCTGACAGAATCTCTTCCCGAAGACAATTCTTCCGATCTTCTGCTACAGATGGATATTGAAGGCTTTGAGTATGAAACGATTTTCTCTATGAGTCAGCAACTCTTAAATCGCTTTCGAATCATCGTGATTGAATTTCATTCCTTTGATAGAATGTTTGAAAAGCAGTTTTTCAGAAACTTAAACCGCGCTTTCGAAAAACTTTTGATCAATCATTCCATCGTCCACATTCATCCGAATAATCTGGAAAAACCAGTAGTCATCAAGGGTATAGATATCCCACCATACATAGAATTTACTCTGGTTAGAAATGATAGGGTAAAAACTGATGTCTTTGCAAAGCCGGGGAAACATAAATTAGATCAGGATAATGTGCCAAGTCGAACCGTGGTATTATCTGATGTTTGGTATCATTCCTAATGTGAAGAAGCAAGTATCTGGTCTTTAGAAAAAACATTCAGCCTAAATCAAGTTTTGCCTTAACCCGCCAACCTTCAACCCAAATTATTGAACAGACATTTTAAATTCTAAATTCCCTTCATTTTAAATTCTAAATTCCCTTCATTTTAAATTCATCATTCATCATTTTAAATTAATCAGTGCACCTCTCCATCATCTCCCCAGTCTACCGCGCAGAAAATATCCTGGACCAACTCGTCTCACGGATCAAAGCCTGCATTCCGGTTCAGGAATATGAGATTATTCTGGTAGATGACTACAGCCCGGATAACTCTTGGATAAAGATTGAGGAATTAGCAAGAAAGCATCCCGAGATCAAAGGAATTAAACTCTCCCGGAATTTCGGACAGCACTACGCCATCACAGCTGGCTTGGATGCTGCAAAAGGAGAGTGGATAATCGTCATGGATTGCGATCTGCAAGACAGACCCGAAGAAATCCCAAACCTCTACCAAAAAGCCCAAGAAGGCTTTGATGTAGTCTTAGCCAAAAGAGAAAACAGGAAAGATGGCTTCTTTAAGAAACTCTCTTCAAAAGTCTTCTACAGAACCCTAGCCTGGCTCACTGGATCCAAGCAGGATGAGAGCATAGCCAACTTTGGTATCTATCACCGCAAAGTCATCAAGGAAGTCATAGGCATGAGAGAGTCTATTCGCTATTTCCCAACCATGGTCAAATGGGTAGGTTTTAAGCAAACAACCATTCCAGTGATACATGCTGAAAATGGAGATAGGGAAAGTACCTACGGTTTCAGGAAGTTGTTCAACCTTGCCTTGGATATCATGCTGGCTTACTCTGACAAACCTATTCGACTCACCGTCAAACTTGGCCTTCTGGTAGCCTTATGCGGATTCCTTTTCGCTTTATATACGCTGTATAGATACCTGGATGGCGAGATTATAGTGGCAGGTTACGCCAGTTTAATTATTTCCATCTGGATGCTCACCGGATTTCTGCTGATCACCTCGGGCATGGTAGGACTGTACATCGGTAAAACCTTCGAAGGAGTGAAAAATCGCCCTATTTATATTGTGGAGAAAATAGTCGGTAGTGGGTAGTTGTGAATGTTCGGTTGTCAGTTGTGGGTTATGAGTTGTCAGTTGTGGGGTGTCATCTGGTGCTAGTTGATGGTTGACAATAGAGAATCCTGTTCAGGTTTTCCATTCTTTTTTGACGTAATCAATGAATTTAAATGTCTGAGCACCTAAAACATCGTATTCAATGATCAGAAAATTGGCTTTAATCTCAAGATCAGGATACAGCACCTTGATTTTTTCCAAATGATTAATAGTCTCCAGGTTACTGGCATGGGAATAAATCAGAAATTTGATGAAATCAGCCTTATAGCTTCTTCGCCCATAACCTTCTACAATATTTGAAACAACAGAATCTGAAGACCGCCTTAGTTGACTCCCCAATTCATATAATTCATACTTTGGGAGAATCATAGTGAATCTATGGGTTTCGAGAAACAATGAAAATGCCCTTTGATAAACTTCTAAATCTTTATAAGACTTCATATTAATAAAAATACAGTTTTAAACTAATCAACCAATCTATCTCCACACAATTTAACCCACAACCCACAACCCACAAACAACAACCGCCAACCCACAACCAACAACCGCCAACCCACAACCAATAAATAAAGGCTTCGACTTCGCTCAGCCTGACAAACAACCCACAACCAATAACCAACAACCAATAACCAACAACCAACAACCGCCAACCGACAACCCACAACCAACAACTGAAAACCCCCTTCAACAAACCCTACCAAACCGGTAAGGAACTAGACAACATACAGGACGCGATCAACCGCGGGAAAATCTCCGGAAACGGCCACTACACCCAAAAGTGTCAATCCTTTTTCGAAGAACGCTACAAGTTCCCCAAGTGCCTGCTCACCAACTCCTGCACCGATGCGCTGGAGATGGCAGCCTTGCTTTGCGATATACAGCCAGGCGACGAAGTCATCATACCCAGTTTTACCTTTGTCTCCACCTCAAATGCATTTGTGCTCCGCGGTGCCAAAATTGTATTTGTAGACAGTAAACCTGATCATCCCAATCTGGATGAAACCTTATTGGAAGCACTGATTACTCCCAAGACCAAAGCAATTGTGGTGGTACATTATGGTGGTGTTGCCTGTGAGATGGATCAGATCATGGATATTGCAGCTCCACATAATCTTTATGTCATCGAGGACGCAGCGCAGGCAATCGATAGTTTTTACAAGGGAAAAGCCTTGGGAAGTATAGGGCATCTGGGATGCATGAGCTTCCATGAAACCAAAAACATACAATGCGGGGAAGGAGGGATGCTGATGATCAATGACCCCTCTATGATCAAAAGAGCAGAAATCCTTTGGGAAAAGGGAACAGATCGAGCAGCTTTCTACAGAGGCGAAGTCGATAAATACGGTTGGAAAGATGTAGGAAGCTCCTTTTTGCCTTCCGAAATCACCGCCGCCTTCCTCTGGGCACAGCTGGAGAACTTAGACAAGATCCAGGCAAGAAGAAAAGCCATCTGGGAAGACTACGCTAGTGCTTTCACCAGCGATGTTGCTGAACCTGGTGTTTTGAATACTTATTACATTGAGTTAATTAAGAATTTGAAATTTAAAATTGAAAATGGTTTGTCAGTCCGAGCACCCGAAAGACGGGAGTCTAAAGGTTCGAGGACAAACGGTTTCGAACCTCTAGACTCTCCTCTCTCCGGTACTCAGCCTGCTAAAATATCTAATGCAGCTTCAACCAGTAGTCAGGATATTTTAATTTTAAATTCAAAAATTTTACATTTTAAATTATCTGCGAACGCACACCTCTTCTACCTCCTCTTCCCAAACCTATCCTCCCGAACTGCTTATGCAGCTGCCTTAAAAGAACAAGGAATCCTAGCCGTTTTCCACTACCAAAGCCTTCATAAATCAGACTATTCCAAAGAGCATTTCCCAGACCAATATTTACGCGAATTACCCAATTCCGACCGCTACTCCGATTGCTTATTGAGATTACCCCTATTCTATGAATTACCGGAACTCAGTAATGGAGTTGGCAGTGATCTGTAGGCAGTGATCAGTAGGCAGTGATCAGTAGTCAGTCTCAGTAGGCAATGATCAGTAGACAGTCTCAGTAGTCAGTGATCAGTAGACAGTCTCAGTTGGCAGTGATCAGTAGGCAAGTGATCAGTAGACAGCGATCAGTAAACAGAGTTGAGTAAACAGTGGGTCAGTAGGCAGTAAGAATACAATCCAACCCACATCCGCCAACTGAAAACCGATAACCGACAACCCATACCCGACAACCGACAACCGACAACCGCCAACTGAAAACCGATAACCGACAACCCATACCCGACAACCCATACCCGACAACCGCCAACCGCCAACCAACAACCCCATTTTAAATTCTAAATTCTAAATTTTATCCCGATAGCTATCGGGATCCTTTCATTTTAAATTTTATTTTCCTCACCGCTCCGAACAACTCCCTATCGGGACAACCGATAACTGACAACCGACAACCCCCAACCCCCAACCGACAACCGACAACCGACAACAGACAACCAACAACTGACAACTGACAACCGACAACCCACAACCGAGAACCCCCAACCCAAATTTACTTATTAGCTCTTGTTAAATAGGTAGTATAGCCTATCTGAAGTTGGGCAAAATTATTCTTGAAATCCCCAAATTCAGAGTTAAACCTATAGCGGAAAAACAATCGACCCTGACTCTCCTTATTGATATTGAGATAGGCAAGAATGCTTACTCTTTGAAGCGTATTGCTTTCCTTTGAACGTGAAAAAGATCCAAAGTCATCTATGCCACTCACTTTAGCTTTCTGAGTGAAAAACAACTCATCAGAGAGCAGCCAGTTAATCCCATAGGAAAATTCAAACCCAAATCGCTCATCCCCATTGATTCGAAGCAGACCTTCTAGGGATGGCTGAATCGTATTGGTAAATCCCCGGGGGAAATCATGTGCCTCTGGCTCATCCTTATCCAGTGCCAGATCTGTTCTTCCAAAGCGGAATCCAGTGTTGAATAAAAACGTGGATTTTGTATTAGGTATATCATACAAGAATAGATTGAAATCTGCGCCCACACTAAATACCTCATACTGCTTAAGGTCTAAAGTAGATACTCCGTAGGATGCAGAACCATCCTCCAATGGAAAGCTACTTACCTCCAGATACTTGTTGTTATTTTCTATTTTGGAATAAATAAACTGGGGTTTGAAATAGTTAAAAACTCCAATATTGGCCTGGTTGAGCACAAAAGGTCTTAGAAAAAATACAGCATAAGGCCTTTGGAATCTCTTGGTGAGCAGTGGGATTTCCTTGTCAATTTCCAATTGAATCAGCCCATTCGGATTGTTGTCCTGTATCCCTACAAAATCAGAGAAAATCTTCAATTGAAGTATTTCCTTGGAATCTGCTTTAAAGAATGTTTTTTTATTTTCTGAAGGAAGGCTCAACTCATAGGAACCATTCTTTGGAGAGTAATCCTTCCTGTCCAACTCCAGTTTCTCTGTGATCACATCTATGAAATCCCCCAATTTTAATTCATAATGAGTTCCGTCTCTAAACCTCGCATAGAGCTTGTAGTTGCCCAACTGCTCTATGTCTTTTTTGGAGGATATGCCTAGCGGAAAATCATTGATGAATTTCAGATGAATTTCTGAAATGACTTTACTCGGGTCTTTCTCCTTTATTTTTCTATAGTCATAAATCGCTGCTGACCCATTTACAACGATGTTTTCCAAATAACCCCTATTGACCTCCAGCTGTACAGAGCTTGGACTAAATTCAAATTTATTCGTTTTGAAGAGCTGATCTAGTTGTACAGAGATTTGCTCATTTTTTTCGATTTCTATCTCATTTAATTGTTGGGTGAGCAATCCAAGTTCGGTATCAACTCGATTGAGGTTGTCCTTAATGGCAATGAGTTTATCATTATTTATCGATACAGAATCTCTAATTGAACTGATCTGATTTTGTTCTAGTCTAATCGCGTTCAGGGAAGCTTGAACGTTTTTTAATTTTGAGATCTCAGTTTTAATTCTTTTTAACCTGTTTTCAGGTGATATATCATTTGAATCAAAAAAATCTTGAGACGCTGTGGATAGGTAGATCAATTGATTTCTACTTAAAATAGTATAGATTTCTTCTATCTCATTTATATAGTCTTGAAGGCTAGAGATTTCATTTGCCTGCACTCCTTCTGCCTCAATTCCCTCTTCTTCTAAAGTAAAGTCATATCTGTTTAAAGGCTCCTTTACTTTTTTTTCATTTTCAGAAATACTTTTTTCTAAAATGTTAATTTTTTGTTGTAACAACTCAATCTCTGATTTGTAAAGATTGGAATCACTTTCCAATAAAAGTCTCCCTTGTCTTAGTTCCTTAATTTGTGTTTCTAATTCATTTACAGAACCTTCCACCCTTTCCTCATATGCTCTCAGTTTTTCTTTAATCTCTTTATGAATCGCATCATAGTATTGCTTATTAATGGCTTTATAAAGTGTTTCCAGCCTCTCATTTTTATTTTTTATTCTGGATGTTTTTTCAAGATTTGCTTTAAAAGTATCTTCAAATATTACCTTACACGTGTCGCAAAGCTTTAAATTGTACTGAGCAGTATCAAAGGGATTATCTAAAAATGACCCATCAATTTCTTCTTTTGGAAAAAGCTCCTTCAGCATATAATATATATCCTTGACGGTGATGGCGGCGAAGTTTGAATGATGATAGGCATACACGGCTAGCGCATCCTTAAATACCATTTCTATCGCTTTTTTGCCAGGCTCATTCTCTATCAGAAATGCATTCTGGGTCGTGAAATAGAAGTAGTACTTCTCCATTTCCGCCTCACTAATACCTTCAGTTAAATTGTTTTCCTTTAGGACCGATTCAAGCATCTCCTTGAAATTGTCAAAATTGTTGTTTACCAAACTGAAAGAAGCAATCTCAACGGAGGGTTCATTCTGATTGAAAAGCTTGTAAGTAAATTTTCCCCCCTTCTCAAATGCGGAAAGGTAATAGTCTTTGTTTTTGGATAAATCCACCGAGCCCAAATCTCTGGCTTCTTGAGCCCTTACTTGACTGGAAAATAGAACGATAGATAACAGTAGGTAGAGGTATGATTTCATGATATAGCGGATTGGTTTGTGAAAAATTTTCTAAAAAGTTAAGACCTACCAAACCCTCAAAAACCTCCAAATATGATTTCGGTACGCTACAATTAGCAATCGGTATCTTTTTGCTGTTATCTGGAATGGGATTTAGATCAAGATGTATATCCGCTTTCTCAGCAGTAGCCAAATTTTATTACTGTTCACCTCGACTTCGCTCGGTGACCGTTGCTGTTCTAAGTTGGGGAGGAGGAGGAAAATGCAGAGCAGTCGCATTTTCCTCCCCATCCCATCATTAACCCCAAACCCAGAGGCCGAGCGAAGTCGAAGCCATTGTGATGGATTCATGCCAAAGTTATTTATTTCGTCCCTTTAGGGACTGACTCTGGGTAGCTTTAAAATCAAACAGCCTCTTTAGCTGTGCCGTTAGGTACAGCCCTCCGGTTTATAACGCGATTTTAGAACTGTACCTAAAGGCACGGCTGGGTTCTTAGCATCGCTGTAAATTCTAGGCCATTTTGATCTACTGGGATCATTGCCTATAATCATATACAAGAATCCGATTATCCTATTCTGCCAGTAAAGAAATTTATTAAAGCAAAATTTGGTATTCAGTATTCAAACTGCATAATTCCATAGTTAGCTCCGTCCCGATAGCTATGCGGGAGAGCAAGACTATTCATGACCCTGTACGAAGAGCAGGGTAAAAGAATCGAAAGCATTTCGAGCCCTGAAAGGGCGAAACTTTAAAGTGACACCCCTTCGGGGCTTGTTAACCAAGTATTTTCTTTACCCCCGGCTCCGCCGAAGGTTATGAATTGTCTTAATCCTTCAGATCTTGCTTGTCTTAGAATAGTTGGCTACTGGTACGATTCCCCAAAACCAAACACACCAGTTACCTGAATTGTGTTTTTTTTATATTTTCCTGCAGATTATTAAGGGTTTAATTCAAATTTCATATATTGAAATACTTTTAAACTCCTGATTTTAAGCCTTGTGTTGAATCTGACTATTTTTATTAACACGCTACTTTTGGTGACAGCCATTCCAGTCGAAGCGTCTTTAACAGAAGATCATTTTGAGAAGGCAATAATTCTAGGCTTACTCCCTATTGTAGTGGCTTTTTCCTTTATCGTTTTTGTTATTTATAGAGCAAAAAGAGAAGCGGAGTTTAAAGAAAAAGAAACCATCCTAAAATTAAAAAGTGCGGAAGGTGAACTGAAAGCCTTAAAAGCCCAAATCAATCCACATTTTATTTTCAACTGCCTCAATTCCATCCACCATTACATTCAGTCCAATGACTCCAAAGCTGCTGGCATTTATTTGATTAAATTCTCACAACTCGTACGCTATGTACTGGAGAGCACCTCTAAAAACTGGGTCTCTCTGGAGGAGGAGTTGGAAACTAATAGGAATTACCTGGAATTGGAGCAGATGCGAAACAATGGCGCATTCTCCTTTGATTTTACATGTGAAAAATCATTGTCTACCTCCGAAATTTATATACCTCCCATGCTAATACAGCCCTTCTTAGAAAATGCAGTCTGGCACGGAGTAAGCAAAAATGGGCATATCCAGATGTCTTTTGCAATCCTGAATGATACTTATTTAGAATGCAAAGTAGAAAACCAAGGACAAGCTTCTGAAGCAAAAATGCCCTATGATTTATCCAATCTGGTCAATAAAAGCTCTATGGGCTTACAGTTAATGAAAGAAAGGTTTGACTCGCTCAATGCTTTGAGAGGCTATGAATCTGGATTTCAGTTCGGAGAGCCTGCTGACGGAGGCAAAGTGGTCACCCTGAAATTCCCTTATCTCTGTGAATAATATGCCAATCAAAATAATCATAGTGGAAGATGACCTCCATGCGCTGGAGAATTTGCAAAAACTGATTGCTAGGGAATCCGATATACAAATCCTTGCAACTGCTACTACCTTGGAGCAGGCCGATGAACTTTGTCTTTCCTTAAAACCTGACCTGGTATTCTGCGATGTGATGGTTCCTCCAGCCACCTCTTTTGACTGGCTTAAGACTATGGATCACATCCCTTTTGATCTCATATTCACCACCTCATATGAAGAGTTTGCAGTAAAGGCTTTTAGAATTGCTGCCATAGACTACTTGGTTAAGCCCATAGCTCATGAGGAGCTCAGCATGGCCTTGGAGAAGTATAGAAAAAAGAGTTTGGCCGATGGACTAAGAATTGGGCAACTGCTGAAGAACCTTTCTGCTCCCAAATTGAAAACCAAATTGGCCTTACCCACCTTTACAGGATATACTTTTGTGGAAATCGCAGATATTGTTCGCTGTGAATCCGATAATACCTATACCACATTCTATTTTAAGAATAAGGAGCACATCATTATCTCCAAAACTCTCAAAGAGGTGGAAGCCATGCTGGAAGACTATGGCTTTTGCCGGGTACACAATTCCCACTTGGTAAACCTAGCCCTGATCACAGAATATTTCAAAGGAGAAGGGGGACAGGTCAAGTTGATGGATGGATCAGTAGTGGACGTTTCCAGAAGAAGAAAGGAGGACTTCCTCAACAAACTCAAATACTAATGGCTGTCTTGCCGATTTCTAAGAAAAGATGACCAATATCTAATCGGCACTGGCAGATAAAAAATGCTTTTGAAACCTTAGCCTAAAATAGAAAACAATGGAAAAACTGGTGGTTTCTGCATTTATGGAAGAGGGACAAATTAAGTTGTTTCTGGATGGAGTAGAGATTTTACATCCAAGTGAGTACCAAGCTTCCATGGAGTTAAAACCTGGGGAGAGTTACTGTTTGCATTGGTTTGTCAAAGCCAGATTCAAATCAGTTTTTTCAATTACCGTGTCCTCACCCAGTGCCGCTGAGTTCAAACTCACCAAGCGGGTAGGAGAGCCGGGCAAAGAAACAGATGGATATTATTTTAAGCTATAAACTATAAACTATAAAATCATGGAAAAAAATCCTGACAAAACCCGTCCGATTTCATACGAGGAGGCGGCAATACTAATCTCTAATATTGAGAAAAATAAAAACAGTCTTGGAAACCACCCAGTTCTTAATAACAATGCTGGTGGAACATTTAGGGCTGATTCAATTGAACACTGGGTTTTTGACGATGAAGTAAAAGGGTTGATGTGCTGGTATTGCCTTGCTGGAAATGATTTTTTTATTGCAATCGAACCATTAAGAATAACCTATGAGGAAACCGATATACTAAATAGAAGACCAATAGCTGACCAATTGCTAGTGCCAAAAAAATTGTTAAAAGAGAATCTATACAATAGAGACGATTTGCCAACAGAACTTCCGCGTTTTAAAGATGGAGTAGCGGCTAGACAAAGAACCCAAACCCGGGAAATTGTTAATACATGGATCGGGAACTATAAAACTTTTATGGAAGCGAATGGATTTCCTCAGTACTCGCCATATAGCTTCTTCGTAGGTATGGATGGTCCGACTAATTACCTAAGAGATTTTTTTCAGAAAAAGAATCCCCGAAACTTGAGATATTTTTTTAGCTATGACCCAAATGATGCCCCTTATTCAATCCGGGTAATATTAGCTCCAGTAAATCAGCTCGGTAGAAATATTCATTTTAGGACTGGTAAATTAAAATCATTTGATGATGTGCTCCAATACTCCTGGCCTCCTAAAACTTAATCCTATTTCACTATGGATATATCCACTTTGCCAATAAGGGAGATTTCTACCTGTGCTATTTTTCTGCCATTGGCTTTAGCTGCGCTCAAATTCAAAACAGGGGATCTACGGATCCGCCTGTTCTTTCTATTTCTACTACTGGGAGCCTGTGTGGATGGATTAGGCTGGTTGATTTATTCCAACGAACTGAAAAACCTCTATACTTTTCATAGCATTTTTCAATACTGCTACCTTTTTTTCGAAGCACTGTTTTTTGTCTGGTTATGTACAGGATTTTTGGAGCACGCGAAAGTTGATAGTATCAGAATAGGCTTTTTTGTTTTGCTCACTGCAGCATTCTTTATCAAAGGAGCCCTGTTTTTCAGCAACCTGGATGATCCATATCGTCCTTCTGCATTAAACTCCCTGATGGATGGGATGTTCTTGGCCTCCATTTCATTTTTGTCTGCATTTGCTCTCCTGCAAATGGCCGAGCGCGTCTCCCAACTCCTGACATATCCCTGGTTCTGGATTATTTCTGGAATATTTTTCTATTGCTTCGGCTCCTTTTTTATTGACCTCATGCTGTCTGTAGGGATTATGGAGGAAATTTGGGGGATGAGGAATATCGTAAATATCATTCAATATTGCTTTTTCTTTGCAGGATTATACCTATACAAAGGAAAATCCATGCTTGCTGATTCACAATTTATTAAGCGTACTACCTAATCACTACGAACAGCGTTAGAACTTAGTCATTCGATCCCCAACGCATCGCTCGACAAACATCGGGCACCCAACCTCCAACCCCATTTTAAATTCCTCCATTTTAAATTTTAAATTCTCAACTCCTCCATTCTAAATTCTAAATTTTATCCCGATAGCTATCGGGATCCTTTCATTTTAAATTTTATTTTCCTCACCGCTCCGAACAACTCCCTATCGGGACAACCCACAACCCACAACCCACAACCGCCACCCGAAAACCCACAACCGCCAACCGAAAACCCACAACCGCCAACCGCCACCCCTCACTCCAATCTCTGCTTAAACTCCAAAAGCCTAGCTTTTAATTTCGGATAAGAAAGATCCTGAACCGCTACAGCCTCATCTATTGCTAAAGAAGCAGCAATAGCTGCAGATTGCCCCAACACCATAAATACCGGTTCCATACGGATCGAACCAAAAGCAATATGGCTCGCACTCACGCAAACCGGAACTAAGAGATTTTCCGCTTCAACTTTTTTCGGAATGATAGACCGGTAACTGATGGGATAGGGACCCGAAACATGTGCTTCCACATTTCCCTCATTCTGCACAAATCCATTCGCGTCTACATAGCGCTGAATATGGTGTGAATCCATACCATAAGCCGCCAAACCCACAGCGTCTTCCACCACCTCCAAACCCTCCGCATGATGCTGGGTCATTACCAAATCACTGATCATCCTTCTCGCTTCCCGTATATACAATTGGCTTTGCCAACCATCCTCCCGCTCAAATTCATCTTTGCTGGTTCCCCATCGGGAAACTTCCCTCCGGATCTTTTCTGGCATTCTTGGATGATATGCCAGTGTCCACATCAATCCCTGCTGATAGGTTCGGTGTGCTGCTACTATTTTCTCCCGCTCCTCATAGCTGGCTTCTGGATAGTCGTAGTTTTGGCCTATAAAATCCGTAGAAAAACCCAATCGGTTGTTGCTGTCCGTTTTTCTGTTGGGCATGGAGGAATTAATCCAGGGAACCTGAGTTTCTCCCATCTCATAATTACGGATCAGCAACTCATAGTTTAAGGAATCATACCCCGAAGGTTTGGCAAAAGGTATCCTGTTTTCAGGATGATCAGTCAGGCACATTCTAAAACAATATGCCTGCACTTTATTGTCTCCGGCTCCATCTATGCCGGGACCTACTTCAGAAATATAGGGAAGCAATCCACTTGCTGGATTCCCCTTTTCCCTGTAAGGATCTACTCCCGGTACAAAATTATGGTTGATCGCATTTCGGGATACCTTGTTTTGAAGGGTAGGACTGTAATAATTGGCCTGCACCCCATTCAGCGTTTCTTTATACTGCTTATTGCCTTCCCTTCCCACGGTGTAACTGACCCCGGCGCTAGCCATCAAATCGCCCTCATAAGTCGCATCTATAAACATCTTGCCCGCATAGGTTTTCCCACTTTCCATGGTAATGGATTGAATTCTTCCACCGGATTTTTTCACTCCCTCGGCAGTCCTTAAAAGCCTTTCCTCATAGACAACGCTGATAGTTTCCTTTTCCAGCATTTGTGTTATCACATGCAGGGCAGCAGAGGGTTCAAAGGTCCACATGGCATCTTCTCCTGCCGCAGTGGTCGTTTGCCCCCCATCTTTATATTCCTCTCTTTTTTGCCAAGTCCAGTTTTGCGGCTGATTATAATACTCCTTGATCAACTGATAAAACTCCCTGCTTACACCGCCTATGGCTTGCTTATTACCTATATCCGTCTGCCCCAAACCACCCGTTGTAAGCCCACCCAGCCTGGAACCGGGCACTATCAAAAGCACGGATTTATCCATTCTGGATGCCTGAATGCCAGCAGCAACACCGGCTGAAGTACCTCCATAGATCACCAAATCAAATTCCTGGGCGAATAGAGTAGGGGATTGGAATAGTAAAATCAAAAAACAAATTATCAATCGGATCTTGGGCATACTATGTAGGGCTAAGGTTACAATCGTTTGAAAAAGATAAGTTATTTTTTTATATAGATACGTTTCGCAAACTACCGCTTCGCTGGATTAAGCCTTTGTAGAGGTTTAGGATCTCATTTTCAACTAGGAGCAATGGTTACCAATCCCCATTCCCTAATCCCCAATCCCCACTTCCTTTTCCCCATTTTCAAACATTCTAAGCCCAAAATTTGCGAATCCAATCCAACCGAGTAAATTTATTACTCAGTCAACACCCAGCCCCTAATGGGGAGCTATTTGTAAGGAATTAACGAGATCTCTATTCTTCGGGCGGGAGTGAAAGGGCGAAGCTGTGCCTGCCTTTGGCAGAATTAAGAATTTAAAATGTTTTTAATTTAAAATTACTATCACCACGGTTGGTGAGCCTTCCGAACACTATCATTTTAAATTTTACATTCTCAATTTTAAATTTTACATTCTCAATTTTAAATTCCCTTTATTTTAAATTCTTCACAGCTCCTTACAACTTTACGGGAGCCCCAAAACAAGTAAAGAAGAACCGCAAAAGTCAATTGGAAGAACCAACAACCCACAACCCACAACCGACAACTGACAACCGACAACCCACAACCCACAACCGACAACCGACAACCGACAACCGACAACTAATTCTAAATTCCTTTCATTTTAAATTTTAAATTCATTTCATTTTAAATTAATAAGTGATCCCAGTCACCAAACCCTTCCTTCCCCCTAAAGCAGAGTACGATAAGTACCTTCAAGGCATTTGGGAGCGCAACTGGCTTACCAACAACGGCCCTCTAGTTAATGAACTGGAACTTAGATTAAAGGAATACCTACATGTAAATCATCTGCTATTTGTCAGCAATGGCACCATTGCCTTACAGATAGCGATCAAAGCCCTAGAGCTACAAGGCGAAATAATCACCACCCCCTTTTCCTATGTGGCAACTACCAGCAGCATAGTATGGGAAGGATGCACACCGGTTTATGTGGATATACTACCAGGTCAACTCACCATAGACCCTGCAAAGATTGAAGCAGCAATCACTCCGCTTACATCCGCCATCCTAGCTACCCATGTCTATGGCATTCCCTGTGATGTGGAGGCAATAGCCGAGATAGCAAAGAAACACAGGCTCAAGGTAATCTACGATGGAGCCCATGCCTTCGGAGTAAAAATAAAGGGCAAGTCAATTTTCGACTATGGAGATATCAGCACCTGCAGCTTTCATGCAACCAAGGTTTTTCATACCATAGAAGGCGGAGCAGTTTTCACCAAAGACCCGGAACTCCTAAAGAAAATGGCTTACCTAAGAAACTTCGGCCATGATGGCTTTGAGAAATTCCAAGGGGTAGGGATCAATGCCAAAAACTCGGAGTTCCATGCTGCCATGGGACTGGTGAACATCCCGTACCTACCGCAGATACTCGCTAGGAGAGAAGAACAGTGTCAACTATATCGGGAGCTACTTACCGACCTGAATGGAAGCTTTCTGTATACCAGCAACATCGAAGCATACAGCCACTCTTATTTCCCAATCTTATTTGAGGATGAAGCCGCTTTGCTCAGAAGCATGAAACTACTTTCAGATAATGGCATCGGAGCCCGCAGATATTTCTATCCAGGACTAAATACCCTCGATTACACATCAGGATGTACTCCCGTTTCCGATCAGATTGCAGCTAGAGTTTTATGCCTGCCACTCTATCATTCACTTACTGCTGAGGAACAAAGAATGATAACTCGATTACTACTTAGAGTTCAAAATAATCCTCCTGTTAGCGTGAATGTTAATAGTTAAACTGTTACAAGTACCAAGGAAGAGATAAGACACTAAACACCGCATCGCTCGACAAGCATCGGGCATCTTCCGATCACTATAGGGGCAACTAATAACTGACAACGAGCAAGTGAATCTCTCCATCATCTCCCCAGTCTACCGCGCAGAAAATATCCTGGACCTACTCGTCTCACGGATCAAAGCCTGCATTCCGGTTCAGGAATATGAGATTATTCTGGTAGATGACTACAGCCCGGATAATTCCTGGAATAAAATCGAAGAGTTAGCAAGACAGCATCCCGAGATAAAAGGGATTAAACTCTCCCGGAATTTCGGACAGCACTACGCAATCACAGCTGGTTTGGATGCTGCAAAAGGAGAGTGGATAATAGTAATGGACTGCGATCTTCAAGATAGACCTGAGGAAATCCCAAACCTCTACCAGGAAGCCAACAAAGGATTTGATGTGGTCTTAGCCAAAAGAGAAAACAGGCAAGATGGCTTCTTTAAGAAACTCTCCTCAAAACTCTTTTACAGAACCCTGGCCTGGCTTACAGGATCTCATCAGGACGAAAGTATCGCCAACTTTGGGGTGTATCATAGAAAAGTCGTCAATGAAATAATTGGGATGAGGGAATCCATACGTTATTTTCCCACCATGGTTAAATGGGTAGGCTTTCGGCAAACTGCAATTCCTGTGATTCATGCTGAAAATGGAGACAGGGGAAGTACCTACGGTTTAAGAAAGTTGTTCAACCTTGCGCTGGATATTATGCTTGCCTATTCTGACAAACCTATTCGATTGGCTGTTAAACTAGGATTTTTGGTGGCACTCACTGGTTTTCTATTTGCGCTATATACCCTGTATAGGTATTTAGATGGAGATATCATAGTGGCAGGCTACGCCTCCCTTATTATCTCCATTTGGATGCTCACCGGATTTCTGTTGACCACTTTGGGTATGGTAGGACTGTACATCGGTAAAACCTTCGAAGGAGTGAAAAATCGCCCGATTTATATAATTGAAAAGGAAGTTTGAAAATTCCATTTAACCAACCCTTTTTGACGGGAAAGGAGCTTTCTTACATTCAGCAGGCAGTAGATCTTGGAAAGATATCTGGTAATGGTGAATTCACTCGTCGCTGCCAAGCATTCTTTGAGCAGAACTATGGAATTGAAAAATGTCTTCTTACAAATTCCTGTACAGACGCGCTGGAGATGGCAGCCTTGCTCTGCGATATTAAGCCAGGTGACGAAGTCATCATGCCTAGCTTCACCTTTGTCTCCACAGCCAATGCTTTTGTATTACGTGGGGCCAAAATAGTATTTGTGGATAGCAAACCTGATCATCCCAATATGGATGAAAGTCTTATTGAGGAGCTAATAACTCATAAGACAAAAGCTATTGTTGTGGTTCATTATGCAGGAGTTGCATGCGAGATGGATGCTATTATGAGTATCGCAGCTCAACATAAACTTTGGGTTATTGAGGATGCAGCGCAAGGGATAGATAGTTTTTACAAGGAAAAAGCCTTGGGAAGTATTGGGCATCTGGGATGCATGAGTTTCCATGAAACCAAAAATATACAATGTGGGGAAGGAGGGATGCTGATGATCAATGATCCTGCTATGATCAAAAGAGCAGAAATCCTTTGGGAAAAAGGGACTGATAGAGCTGCATTTTTTCGGGGGGAAGTAAATAAATATGGCTGGGTAGATATTGGAAGTTCATTCTTGCCTTCAGAAGTGACAGCTGCATTCTTGTGGGCACAACTGGAAGAGCTAAAGTTCATTCAAAGTAGAAGGATGTCTCTTTGGGAGTCCTATTTTCAACTTTTTAAGGATAATAAAACCAACCCTGAATTACTCTCCGATACTTTGCAATTTTTTTTTATAGAAGGAGTAAAAGACTTAAACATTACTTGGCAGAGTACTAAGAACAAGGGGAATGCCCACATGTTTTATTTGATCTTCAAAAATGAATCTGATAGAGCTAACTATTCCGGTTTTCTTAAAAGTAAAGAGGTGCTTTCGGTTTTTCACTACCAGAGTCTTCATAAATCAGACTATGCCCGTAACCACTTCCCAGCTCAATTCGAACGCAATCTTCCCAATTCCGATCGATATTCGGATTCCTTATTAAGATTGCCTATGTTTTATGAATTAAGGGAAGTGAGTAGGTCATTATGCAGTGATCAATAGGAAGCGGACAGTGATGGCCAAGGAGTTCAGATAGCGATCGGATTCGACTACTGAAATTTGGACTTGGTCACCTAGAAGCCTAATAGGAAGGGGGGCCCTTTTGAGGTTTCTCAGTTTTTCCCTCTTCGAAATGACATTTAGCAATTACCTCAATACTATTAATACCAAAATTTGTGAATCCAATTCGACCGAGTAGTTTTATTACTCTGGCATGCATAGGTTTGAATTTCTTTTAGCTACTACCAAATCACCACTTCTAGTCATGCATTTGTAGTAACAATTTCCCCTTCCGGGGAGGAAAGGATTGGGACTCAGCGGGCGAAGCTCTACTTGAGAACTGACAAAGGAGAACCGAGAACGAGCAGGATTTATCTCATTATAGAAATAAGATAAAATAATTTACTTAAAAACTAAATATTCAATTCATCTTGCAAGTTTCAGAATTTGATAAATATGCAGAAGATTACAGTGCTAATCTGGGGAAAAGCACCCAAATTTTCGGAGAGGAGATTGATTTTTTTGCAGAGTATAAGGTTAGGGATTTACATGAATTTATTTTAAATAATAAAAAGGAAAAGAATTTAATTCTAGATTTTGGATCGGGGATTGGAAATTCAATTCCTTGGTTCCGCAAGTATTTTCCAGAATCAAAATTGATATGTTCGGACGTTTCAAGTAAGAGCTTAGAATATTCTGAGAAGAGATATCCAGGGAAGGAAGATTATCTGCTTATTGAGAATGGATTTGATTTAGCCGATAATTCTATAGACATAATTTTTGCAACTTGTGTCTTTCATCATATCCCAGAAGATGAGCATATGCACTGGCTTCGTGAAATGAAAAGAGTTTTAAAAAAAGATGGAGTCCTTTGTGTCTTTGAGCATAATCCTCTAAATCCTCTCACTCGAAGAACAGTTAATCAATGCCCTTTTGATGAAAATGCAGTTTTGATCACTAAAAATGATTTTGTGCAAAAATTACAAAATGCAGGGTACAATAAAATTGACTATTCCTATAGGTTGTTTTTCCCGAATCAATTAGCCTTTTTAAGACCCCTGGAAAAGTATTTAAAAAGGTTTTTTATGGGAGCACAGTATTTTGTTATTAGTCTAAAATAATGGCGACATGATCTATTTGAGTACTGTTACACCAGTATATAGAGGTTCTGAATTCTTGGAGAAATTGGTTTATGAAATCGCTAAAGTAAAGGAGGAGTTGGAAGGTATAAATGCTCCTTTTCGAATCCTAGAAAGTGTTTTCGTTGATGATGGTTCCATAGATGGTAGTGATTTAGTTCTTGAAAAATTATCTAAAACCTATTCATGGTTGGTTGTGATAACCTTATCAAAAAATTTCGGACAACATCCTGCGACAACTGCTGGAATCTTGCATTCAAGCGGTGATTGGATTGTTACATTAGATGAAGACCTACAGCACCATCCAAAATTTATCTTAACTTTATTAAAAGAGGCTGTATTTACTAACTCAGATGTAGTTTATGCTAATCCTGAACAATCCGTTCATGAATCTAGATTTAGAGATTATTCATCTAAAAAATTCAAAGTTCTAATTTCAAAGATTACTAGAAATCCAGCAGTTGTTATGTTTAATAGCTTCAGACTTATGAGAGGGAGTATTGCCAGAGCCACAGCTGCAATTTCGATTGATCAAACTTACTTTGATATTGCATTAGGTTGGTTTACAACTCGAATAAGTCAAATTTCTTTTCCACTAAAGGATGATAGATTTATTAATTCAAAAATTAGTGGCTATTCTTTAGTTAAATTGATTTCACATGCTAGACGGCTTGTGCAAAGTTCAGAACTTAAAATCCTTAGGATTGGAACAATTCTTGGACTTTCTGCGACTATTTTCGGTATAATTTTTGTGATTTTTGTAATCTTTATTAAGGTGTTTTATCCAGAATTAATTACTGCTCAGGGCTGGGCTTCTGTTATAATTTTGGTTTCTATTTTGGGAGGCGTAAATGCTTTTTTAATTGGTTTAGTTTTAGAACATATCTCCATACTCTTGATGCAATCTCATGGTAAGCCTAAATTTTTTGAAGTTAATAGAAAAGAAGATAGCATCATTCTAAAATGGTTTAAATTGATTGATTCCAAATGATCTTACTAAAACCAGAAAATAGCAACAAGTTGATTGTTGTGATTGGTTTGGGCCTTATAGGGAATGCTATCTTATCACGATTTAAAAAGTTAAACTGCACAATTCAGGATCAACAAAAGGTAAATTGGGAAAATAGTAATTTTTTTAAGGTTGATTTTTTGAACTGGATTTCTTGTAATTTAAATCCTACTATCAAAAATTTGGATTTAGTATGGTCTGCCGGCAAATCAGGATTTGGATCCTCTGTGAAGGAATGTTTATTGGAAAATACTCATTTTAATAATTTCCTGGAATCACTTGAAGAACTCGTATCAAAAGCTTCAATTGAGCTAAAAATTCATTTGCTTAGTTCGGCAGGAGCCCTTTTTGAAGGACAATTGGGGGTTGATAACTTCTCCCAGCCTAATCCTAAGAGACCATATGGATATGCTAAAATTGCCCAAGAGCAGCTTCTAGCATCTAAATTCCCAAATTCTCATAGTATTTATAGGCCATCCAGCGTTTATGGTCCTATTCAACTTGGCAGCAGATTTGGATTAATAAGCAGGATGGTTAGCTGTGTATACCAAAATTCTAAGATTACTGTGTTCGGTGGAATGAGCACCTTAAGGGATTTTATTTGGGTAGATGATGTGGCTAAGCCTATTGTTGAAAATGTTTTATTGCAGCCAAATAATAATAGGTCAATAATATTTTTGGTTGCCGCTAAGCCAACTTCTATTTTGGAAATAACCAGATTAATTGCCAAGTCGACAGGTAAAAAGGTGTTATTTAGTTTTCAGAGTAAAATTGATTTTACTTCCATGAGTTTTTCTAATCAAGTCAAAACTAATCCTACAATCAATCTTGAATTGGGAATAGAGTTGATTTCACTTTCTCGACAATGATTGTACTAAGTTCATTTTCTTTTATAGATTTATTTTTAAAAGCACTGAATTAAATTGGAAGTTGTAATTTCAGTTTGTGTTTATTTTTTAATTGTACTTGGGATTTTGTCGGTTCAATTTAATAATGAAGTAAAATTCGAAAATGTTGTTGTTTCTTACCTTTTTATTGTTTCTAGTTACGCCATTATAAAAACAAGTGGCCATACTTTATATTGGGTCCCGCTTATTTTAGTAATAGTTTCAATCTTTAAAGGTCAATATAAAGTGAGATTATCTCGGCCTAAATTTGGAGATATTGTTGCTGCTGGAGTGATATGGCTTATTTTTTTCGGACTATATTTTATACTTAATGATTTCAAATTTGGTGTATACCATGAAGATTATATCATTTATTCAAGAATTGCTCATTATAACGATATAGTTGGTGTTGAGAATACAAAGTCAGTTTACAATTTTTTTCAGAGTGGATTAAGGAATGAAATTTATCACTTTACTGAATTATGGGGTATAGCATTTTTAAGATATTTTACTTCATTGAGTTTATTGATTAATTATGTTTTTGTGTTAGGTCCTATTTTTTCATTTATCATTTACCTAGGATTTCGACAAGTATATTCCTCCTATAGTTTTGTGATTGCCTTACTTTCTGTTTTTTGTATCCTATTCATTTCATCTCCATATGACAAGATAGTAAGTGTAATTGGTGTTGATTTGCCAATGTTGGGCGTAGGTGATACAATACTTTCAATTAAAAATATTTTTATAATACCAGTATTTTTGTATTTATTCGTTTCATTAAGAGATAGGAATTTTTCATTTTTAATATTTTCAATTTTAGTTTTTCTTTACCCTTTGATTATCCCAGTCGTTTTGCCTGCTGTTTGTATGTATTTTTTCTTAGTTCATAAATACTCTTTAAAATTTTATTTGTACCCTTTACTTGTTCTAATATTTTTTTTTCTCTATAGCCTTTATCTCTCTACCGGTACTCAATTTGCTGACATTTATAACTTCAATAATTACAAAATATTGCTTAAGGTTATTTTTATTGGCTTATTTATAGGGACTTCTATTTTTGTTTTTAATTGGAAATATTTTGATAACGATAAATTGAAGCAACAGTATTACTTAATTTCTTTAGTTGTCATTCTCACTTCTCTTATATTGTGGGTTTTGTTTTATCAAAATATTAATTCTAATCAGTTTTTTCGTAATGTATTTCATTCTTTACTATGTATACAAGTTACGTTTCTAATAGTTGAGTCAATAGTTAATAAGAAATTAATATTCTCATTTGTTTTTATTTGCGTTTTTATTATTCCATTTTACCTAAATGACTTTAAGTTTGTTTCGGTACCTAATCTCGATAATGTTAATTTTAAATCGTCTCTTAAGAAAAATTCTAATATATTGTTTATCCCTGATGTTAATAAAGATCGATCAATTTACGACTATATAGATTACATGTATTATGATTTGAATAAGTTGCATTTTAAAAGGGAATATTTGAATGTTTTAAGTGTTTCAAGTGCTTTTCCTGTTAGTAAAAAAATTGATTCCGAAAGTGAATTGTCTATGTTGAACTCATACCGTAATAGCTCTCCTTTATTTAATTATTGTGGAGAAATTGATTTGTCCAACTTAGATTGTTTGATTGAATTTTCTTTGGATAATGATATCGACTATATTGTTTCAAGTATTAATAATGGTTCACTAATGGATTGTTATTCTGATATTTTATTTGATCAGTATTACATATATTCAGCTAATTGTTTTATATTACTGAATTAACAATTGACTTATGTAAATGAGATTTAGGAGAGGTGTTCAGTTGTTAAATTGGCTTTCTTATTTTTTATATTAGACTTCACAAATTATCTCTGTTATAATTCCTTATAAATTGAAAAGCATTTTACGAAATATTCTTTCAGAATCAATGTTTAATTATTTGAGAAACCTCTATTATAATTATTTAGATGGATCATCCTTTAAATCATATTCTAGTGAAGGTGAAGATATGATCCTTAAAAAAATATTTTATCGGCAGGATAAAGGTTTTTACTTAGATATAGGTGCTTTTCATCCAAAAAAAGCTTCCAATACTTATTTCTTTTACAAAAGAGGTTGGTCAGGAATCAATATTGATGCAATGCCTGGAAGTATGATTTTATTTAATAAATTTAGAAAGAGGGATATTAATATAGAAGTACCAATTGGGAAGGATGGCCAATTTGTAAATTATTTTGAATTTGAAGATAAGTCCCTTAATGGATTTGAATCTGAATCTTTGAAAGCCAAAGATCAGAATAAATCTCAAAATCGATTAAAAAGAGTTCATCAGTTAAAATGTAAATCTCTAAATTCTATTTTGGATGATTTCCTACCGCCAAATCAAACTATTGATTTTCTTTCTATTGATGTGGAGGGTCAAGAATTTACCGTTTTGGAATCCTTTGATTTTGATAAATATTCTCCCATTTGGATTCTTGCTGAAATATTAGATTTTTCATTCCGTTCAAGTGTTTCAAACTCCTTAGATATGTTACTCATGGCAAATGGCTACCAAGTTAGGGCCAAGACTTTGAATACTGTTTTTTATTATAGACCACTATGATTTTAACAGCTCCTGAAGTATTGCTGCATTTAATTGATATTATTTAATCTCACAACTAATGAATTTAAATATTTCAATAATCACCAAATCCTTTATCTCTCTATTGGTACTAATAGGGGTGGTATTATTTCTTGCCACAGCCTTCAATTCTTTTTATTGGATGGATGATTTTTGGTTACGAGATGAAATTTTGAATAACGGGCTATTTCATGTTCAATGGAATTTTTATTGGAATTGGGATGGAAGAGCAATTTCACCTTTGTATACGGATCGGCTCTTGATTTTGTGGATTATTGATTATCCATTTGCATGGTTGGCTACAATTGGATCTATGACTTTTCTTTTCGGCACGGCATATTTGCTTTTAAAAATTCTGGTTTTAGATAAGTGGAATACGATTACCATATTTCAAAAATTGATTTTTACTTTTCTTACGATGTTCGTGCTGATTTTGGTTTTTCGACCTCACCTTAGCCGCACAATATATTGGGCTACTGGGTCTTTATATAGTCATGCTAATTTCTTCTCCATCTATTTGTTGTATAGATTGTTCAAAACCCCGAACTCTAGTTGGAATTTTCTATGGATTTTTATAGCTATTAGTTCCGGTCCGAATAATGGGATTATGCTATTAGCTTTTCTTTTTCTTGGGTTTTTTTTGAAAACCTTTAAAATTGAATCCAAATATTTTTGGTTGTATTTAGGGTTTGGATTAATCACCCTAGCACTTGTGATCATTGCACCCGGTAATTTTACAAGGGCAAATGGACAGCTAGATTTCTCCATCAGTTCGATGATTGCCGGAGGAATTGCTATCCTGAAGGAATATTCTGGAATGTCGCTTTGGCTTTTGCCAGGATCAATTCTGATGGCATTAGTGTTAAAACCATTTATTCCAAAGAGTTCTCTATACCTGCCAGTATTATTCGGTATTTGTGCAGTATGCTCGATACTTCCTTTTCTCCCTATGCCAAATGCTGCAAGTAAGCATACTGTTATTTTCTTTCAAACTTTCTTATTGATCGCTGGAGTACAGTTTTGGGCGATACTGCTAGACTATCTTAGGGTTCACCGAATGCAAGGCCTTGCTAATACTGTCTTGACAGTCTTCCTGCTTTTTTTTGGCATGGAGATTTACAAACAGTGGACCATCGGAAGAATTGTCAAAGCGCAAATGGATGAACGATTTGAAATTTTAGAATCAAACAGAGGTTCAGATAAAGAATTGATTTTAGCTCCAATTCCACTTTCGGATGATAATTGGACCAGTCGTTTTTCAGATATCGATCCGAACTTTGAATCAAATATTTACTTTGAAAAATACTTTCAAATCAAAAAAGTTAAAATTTCCGAGTCCAAATGATAATTCTAAAAGGAATTTGTGAGATCATGAATTAAATATATGTCTCTACGCAAAAGCAATCCATTTTCTATTTTGCATATTCTAAAAAAATCAATCGTTAGTTTTAAGCTCTTTCTTTTTAGAAACGATCTTAAATATGCAGCCCAAGTATTTCACTCTGACAAATTTCACGTTCATAATTATATCCCATATTATGTTCATTTTTTTAGCTCACTTCGAAAGAAAAAGAATCGAATTTTAGAAATTGGAATTGGTGGGTATGATGATCCGAAGCTAGGCGGTGCATCCTTACGATTGTGGAAGAACTATTTTAGCAACTCTCAAATTTTCGGAATTGATCTTTATGATAAAAGTCAATTAAACCAACATCGTATCAAAACATTTAAAGGCAGTCAAATTGACTCTGGTTTTCTAAATCAAGTTGTTTCCGAAGTAGAAACCTTTGATATTATCATAGATGATGGGAGCCATATCAGTTCCCATGTGATTTTCACTTTTGAATACCTCTTTCCTTTCCTTACCCCTGGTGGGTTTTATGTGATAGAAGACCTACAGACCTCCTATTGGGAGGAATATAATGGTGGATTTCAAAAGGAAGGAAGTTCAATTGAATATTTCAAAGGATTAATGGACTCGATTAATTCAATCTATATTCGCGATAAAGAGGTGAATTTTAAATTTGAGAATGAAATTGAGTTCTTTTTCATGCGCCACAATATTTTATTTATAAAGAAGAAATGAGTTGAAAATAGCATTTATAATCCTTGCCTATAAATTTCCCAAACAGCTAGACTTTCTATTGTCGAGATTGAATTCCGAAAATCATTTCTTTTTCATTCATATTGATTTAAGGTCTGATTTCGCTGATTTCGAAGAAATACTAGCGAAATACCAAAGTTCAGTTTACCTATTGCCTCGAACCAAGTCTTATTGGGGAAGCTATAATTGTGTGGAAGTTGTGAGGAGGGGATTAGAAGTAGCATTTAATCACAGAATTCAGTTTGATTTCTTTATTCATCTTTCGGGGCAGGATTTACCACTTAAATCCAATCATTTTATTGATTTGTTTTTTGAAGAAAATAAGCATAAAAGTTTTATCAACTTAGTCAATTCAAGTTCTGATAAGATTAGTAAAAGGTTAGAAAAATGTAAATTTTTTATAGCTGATGTTAGATACACACTTAGAAATCCGCATCCACATTTTCTTTTGGGATACTTGGGCCTAATTTGGAAATATCTAATTCGATATTTTGATAGCCGTGTCAATTACTTTGAAAGTGAATTTTACTTTTCTTTAAATAGAGATTTCGTGGGTTTGCTTTTGAATCAATTTCAAAAAGAGAAGCTTCTCACTTTTCGGCTTCAATTTTCTGAGATTCCAGAAGAGATTGTTTTGGCTACATTAATTGGGAAGATTCCTGATTATGATGTATTAATCCATCAGGAGGAATTTCGACTATTTTCGTGGACTGATGAATCTAAATCACCAAAGGAGTTGGATCAAAATGATTATTTTGAGTTACTAGATTCCAAATTCCTATTTGGTAGAAAATTTAATATTTTCAATGGTTGATTTACAAATAAACTATATTCATCATCAGCAGCTTTCTAGCTTTTATGTTGGTGTCGAATTGCTTCGTCAAGCAGGAAAAATTAAAGTTGATTTCAAATTTGATGCAGGTTCTAATTCTTTGCCTTTGCTTTATGGTCACTTAAATGGGAAATCTTTCTGTATTGATTGCTTGGATGGCCTCAATTGGATATTAGGATCGAAAGAGGATAACTTGGGATATTTTAAGTCCCAGATTAATGCTGATTTTATTTTTAAACGAAGCTTTTCCCCTGACCTCATATCACTTAAGCCAAATTCACATGTTAGACCATTTGGTTTTAATCATGCTTTGGGACTTACCTTTTTTCCAAAGATTTATCAATTCAGTCAGTTTTTAAAAAATCCATATTGGAGTTCCCGTTATTACCGCTTGTTAGCTGGGTATTTTGATTACCGTACATTTGAAGTAGAGCCAATTTTACCAAAAAATATTAAAATATTTTTTCAGGTTCGGCTTTGGGATCCTGATGAGGCAAAAGACTTACTGAATGCTGATATGCGTACCCAAATCAATAATTTTCGTGTAAACTGTGTAAGAGCATTAAAAATGTATTTCCCGAATTTTTTCTTGGGTGGCGTTGCAGATTCTTTCTACGCGCGTCAAATTTGTCCTGATTTGATATTGGATTCGGATCACACTCGACGAGAGTATTATTTTTCTCTTCTCCGGCAATCTTCAATAGGGATTGCAACTACTGGATTACATAATTCAATTGGATGGAAAATGGGTGAATATATCGCAGCGTCTCGCGCAATTATTTCAGAACCATTGTATTATCATGTACCTGGTGATTTTGAAACAGGTAAGAATTTTCTAGGATTCACAAGTGTTGATGAGCTAATAATGCAGGTAGATAAATTGTTGACGAAACCTACGGTTATTCAAGAAATGATGAATGAAAACTTTAAATATTACAACCAATATCTTCGTCCTGATCAATTGGTTTGGAATATCATTAAACAAATTCAAGAATGAGTTCGGTAATTCAGGTTAATAATTTATCCAAAAGATACCGTTTAGGACTAAAGGAGAAAGAAGCTGAAACCCTGATTAGTCAAATCGGTTCGGCTATACTCTCTCCTTTTCAGAACTTTAAAAAACTACGCGAACTAAGTCGTTTCGGAGAAGAAAATGAATCTGTTTTTTGGGCTTTGAAAGACATTGATTTTGAGGTAAATGAAGGGGAGGTGTTAGGGATAATAGGAAAGAATGGAGCAGGAAAATCTACTTTGCTCAAAATTCTTTCTCAGATTACAGAACCAACCTCAGGTAAAATTGAAATAAGAGGTCGTGTTGCCTCCCTTTTGGAAGTAGGCACAGGCTTTCATCCAGAGCTTAGTGGACGCGATAATATCTACATGAATGGGACTATCCTAGGGATGACCAGAAAAGAAATCGATAAAAAGCTGGATGAGATAATTGATTTCTCTGGAATAGAGAAGTTTATAGATACTCCAGTAAAATTTTATTCCTCTGGTATGAAAGTTCGATTGGGGTTTTCTGTGGCAGCTCATCTGGATCCAGAAATCCTAATTATCGACGAGGTCTTAGCTGTGGGCGATTTTGAGTTTCAGGCTAAATGTTTAGGTAAGATGGAAGAAGTGAGTAAACATGGTCGGACGGTATTATTTGTAAGTCATAATCTGGGAGCTGTCTCGAGCTTATGCACTAGGGCTATTTTACTTGAAAATGGTAAGGTTTCTGAAGTAGGGGATGTTAATAAAGTTTTAAATGTTTATCAAAAGAAAGTTGAAAAATATACAAGTATTTCTTTTTTGACTTTTAATGGGACTGCTCAGAATTCATTAATATTCTCATCTGTTCATTTAAATGACAAGGACCCATTTCAGTCTTTTATTTTAGTGTCACCAGACGATGTTTTAAAAATTGAAATTAAGTCAAAAACAAATGTTGCTGACAATATCAAAGTAACGATTGCTCTTTTTAAAGATGGAGTTCGAATTTTTAGTGTTTTCGACCAATCAAATAGAAAGTTTGAAGCCGGAAGGTTTTTGTCTGAATTCGAAATACCTTCTAATTTCTTAAGGCCTGGAGTTTATACTGTTGGATTAGGGGGAGATTATCAAAGCGGTGAATGGATGTGGTGTGATCAGGCATTTTCATTTGAAGTTTTGGAAGTGTATTCGAAAAATATTGATAAACCTGCTGTGGGGCTAATTAATGCAAAACAGTTAATCAAAACATCAAGGGTTACGGAATAAATAATGAAAGAAAGAATTTGGAGTTTTTTAGCATGGCATAGAATAAAGCCATTAATGAATAAATTTGGATATCTCTCTTACTTACATAGCCTAGCAATTAAAAAGGAAAAGGCGAGGATCCTTCGAACTTACATTTCGACTAACCAAGTGATGTCAGGGCCTTTTTCTGGTTTAAAATATCCATCCTACGTAACTAATGGAAGTGCTCTTCTGCCCAAATTAGTCGGATCATACGAAGCTGAATTGCACCAAGAGATTTCAGAATTGCTTAGAAATAATTATTCAGAAATAATTGATGTTGGTTGTGCCGAGGGATATTATGCCATTGGTTTAGCACTCATTATTCCTGACGTAAAGGTGTATGCTTTTGATATTAATCCTCAAGCACAAATTCTTTGTGAAAAAATGGCAATTGAGAACAATGTTGATTCAAGAGTTTATTTACATGGAAGTTGCAAGGAAACAGATTTAAAAAAAATTCCTGTAAGAAAGAAAGCACTGATTGTGTCCGACTGTGAGGGTTTTGAATTGAAACTTTTTACTCAAGCAATCATAGCAGACCTTTCTGAATGCGATTTCCTAATCGAAACTCATGATTGTTATGATTCAAGAATTTCCAAAACATTAAAGGATAGGTTTCAATTTACTCATGACCTTACCTCTATTTATAGCATAAGCGACTTGGCAAAAACAGAGAGCTATCTTTTTCATAAAAAAGCTGGAATTCCTAGAAAATATCTATTCAATCTTTATTCTGAAGAACGAATAGGCGTCTCAGAATGGATTATTTGTCGATCTAAAAATTGAAAACAAATATCCCACAAATCATCCATCATTGCTGGTTTGGTAATAATCCAATAGGTGAGTTTGAAAGATCTTGCATTGATAGTTGGAGTAAGGCTCTACCCAATATTTTAATCAAACTCTGGTCTCAGGATTCTTTGAATATAAATCAATATCCATTTGCCAAACAAGCGCTCGAAAATGGAAAATATGCATTTGTTTCTGATGTGATACGGCTTCATGTGCTTTACGAACACGGAGGTATTTATTTGGATACTGATATTTTGATTTTAAAGGATTTCTCTGAGTTATTAAAACAAGATTTTTTTGTAGGAGAATATAGTCACGGGAGATTGAACGCAGCAGTGATCGGTGCCAAAGCCAAACACCCTTTGATAGGTAAAATGCTTGATTATTACCGTACTCTCGATTTTGACGTGTTTAAACCACTCACTATACCAGAGGTATTTGATATGTTTGTTTGGGATTATCCACAAGAGGGAATTATCATCTACCCGCCCGAATATTTTTACCCATTGCCTATGGAGCAGAAGGAGGATGATTACACTCAGTTTTTGACAAATAATAGCTATTGTGTCCACCTTTGGAATCATAGTTGGAAAGATGAATTTGTGCTCATGAAAGCCAATCAGTTCTTGCAAAGCTTGAGTTTGGCAGGTCGAAATATTTATAGATATCCGAAAACTTATAGAAACCGATCATATCTTCTTAGATACTTTAAAGCATTCAAAGCGCACAGTAAGCGCTATCTCCATCAGTTGATTTTTCCTTCATGAAAAAAATTAATCAAGTAATTCGTGCATTTGGGGTTATTGGAGCTTTTTGGTTGATTCTTTACAAGTTTCTTTATCCAAAGCTTCAGGCATTCAAATCTTCTCTTGAACTATTAGAATGGGGAGTAAAACATGAAGCCATTTTGAAACGGAAAAATAACCTGATCCATTTACAGGGGCTTCCAAATTTTCCTAAATCTAGCATGTGGTTTAGACCTTTTACAAGCGATTCATTGGTTGTTCGCCAACATTATTTTTCCTATGAGCTACAGCCTGTTGTGGAATACTTCAAGCAAATCAAAAAAGAACCTCAGCTAATGATCGATGCTGGAGGTAATATTGGAGTAGCAACTCGATATATGCAAGAGTATTTTCCTGCTTTAAAGGCATTAGTGCTGGAGGCCGCAGGAAGTAATTGTAATGTTGCTAAAATTAATTTAGATCCCTTAAGGTCGATTCTTTGGGAGAAGGCACTGTGGTGGAGGTCGGAAGAGTTGAATTTCAATAATAACGATTCAGCCTGGGCAATTCGGGTATCCGATAAGCCAGGTAATGGAAATGGTAAAGTGTCAGGAATCAGTCTCTCACAGATATTAGCAATGGAAGAATATGCAGAAGCTGATTTTATCAAGATAGATATTGAGGGAGCGGAAGAGCAAGTTTTCGAGCTTGATAAGAAATTACCAGAGTTTCTAGAAAAGGTAGCATGTATCACTGTTGAGCCTCATTCAGAGTATGGTAGAGAACTTTTGGAAAGAAAGTTGAAGGACTGGGGTTATCAGATTGAGTATCATGGTGAATTGATTTTTGGATTTAGGTAATTTGGTAGTGGTCAGTGTCGTTTTACCTGTCTATAATGGGGCAAGCTTTATATCTGAAGCTATTAATAGTATTCTTAATCAAACTTTCAAAGATTTTGAATTATTGATTATCAATGATGGCTGTACTGATGAATCAGAGAAGGTTATTAAAGACTTTAATGACCCCCGAATCAGATATTTTTCGTTCAAAAAAAATCGCGGTTTAGTTGCCTCTTTGAATTTTGGACTTGAAACAGCTCAAGGGAAATACATAGCTCGAATAGATGCAGATGATATTTCTGCCCATAATAGAATTGAAGAACAAGTACGGTTTTTAGAAAACTTTCCAGAGTATGTATTCTTAGGGAGTTCAGTGGAATTGATTCCTTCTGGCCAAATGAAACATCCCCCATTAATTGATCAAGAAATAGCGATCGGGTTAGTTTTCAATAATGTGTTTTTTCATAGTACCATTATGTTTCGATCTGAATTGGTGAACAATCATGGATTGAGGTACAAGGATGACTATTTGGGTTGCGAAGATTATCAGCTATGGACAGAAGTAATCCGTTTTGGGAAAGCAAGAAATTTGGTGATACCAGGTATGAAGTATCGAATACATTCAAATCAAGTTAGTAAGAACAAACCCGATAGCCTTAAAGATAGATTGAATCAAATAAGAGAAAGTTATTTAATCAATTTAGGAATTGGCTGGAATGAGAAGGAATTCACTGCTTTCAACCATTTTTGCAATTCCGAACAAATGGTAAAAAATGAAATTTACATCCTGATCAATTGTCTGTCGGATTTGAATCAAAAGTTCTCTAAGAAATATGCGGAAAATTCTGGGCAAATCCTGGAAGGGATTTTCACTTTTCTGTTAATGAAATTACCGCAGAAGAAATTTATGATGAGCATTGTTTATAATACCTTTTTAAATCAAATGGGGATTAAAAATTCTCGCATGAGACTAAAGCTAATCAAACAGGATGTGAAATATTTATTGAATAAGTGAAAGAGTTAAGCTTCTCTGTAGTGATTTGCACTAAAAATAGATGTTTAATTCTTAGGGAATGTTTGTCATCTCTTGTTGCCAATAATTTTACTCTCGAATCATTCGAGGTACTGGTTATTGATAATGGATCAATAGATGGAACCAAGGAAGAAGTTTATAGATTTCGGGAAAGTTTTGAATTTATTCATTATTATTTTGAGGAGAGAATTGGATTAAGTATTGCCAGAAATACAGGCATAAATAAAGTAAGATCCCCTTGGGTAGTATTTTTGGATGATGATTCTAAGCCTGCGCCTGATTTTTTGTGGCGTTTTCATGATTCCATTTCGAAATTTAATTTCGACGGAATTGGAGGAGTTTTTTATCCTTGGTATAGTCAAGGCCCCGTGGCTTGGATTCCTTCTAGTGTTATTCAGTTTCCAGTATTGAGATCTGATAGAGGCCCTCTTTTGAGGGGGACTTTCGTGGCTGGAGGGATTTCTGCATTTAAAAAAGAATGGCTAGAGCGAGTAGGCCTATTTCCTGAAAATATAGGCATGCGAGGGGACATAGTTGGTTATGGAGAAGAAAATGAGGTTCAGGAAAGAATTTGGAAGTTAGGAGGGGAGATTTGGTTTGATCCAGATTGGAGGATTGCTCATTATGTTGCTCCTTATAAATACGAGATCAAATGGCACGTTAAAAGGCTAATTGGTAAAGGGAGAGATTACCAATCTAGAATTGGTCAATTGACTAACTTTGAAGTCTTTAAGTTGTTTTTAAATTTGAGCTTTACTGGCGCGTATCACGGTATATTTAATTCCATGAAGTTTATTTTTAAAAAGTCTTATCCTTGGCAAATGTGGTTTTTAGATAGCTTTTCATTTTCATTAATGGCTTGGGGAAGAATTTTGTCAAATCGCAAATGAAACCTTTTTTTTCTGTAATTGTCCCAGTCTATAATAGCGAAAAAACTGTTGCTAGAGCTATCAATTCTGTTTTGGCACAGACCTTTGAAGATTGGGAATTGGTTCTAATAGATGATGGGAGCATAGACGAATCTTTTTCTGCTATGAAATCTTTTGAAGCTATTCCAAATGTGATTCTTTATAAGCAAGAAAATAAAGGAGTCTCTTTTAGTCGGAATAAGGGAGTTTCAGTTTCCTCGGGAACATGGCTAGTTTTTTTGGATGCAGATGATGAGTTAACCTCAGATGCATTAATAAACTTTGCATCTAGAATTTTACAAAATGCAGAAGCAAAAGCCATTTTAGGTGGATTCAAAAAACTCAAAGATAATGAGGAAGTTGACTATATCCCTAGAAATAATAAACCTCAATCTACCCTTTCTGGGTCGTTCGCTATTTTAAGAACTTTCTTCAATGAGCTTGGAGCCTACGATTCTACTCTTAAATTTTCAGAAAATACTGAATTGTTTCATCGAATTTTCATAAGTGAGTGTCAAATAGAATACGTTGAAGAAGTTGTTTTAATTTATTATGAATCCCTTAACGGAGGTTCGAAAAATCTTAAAAATATGATTGATTCACTTTTGATCATATTGGATAAACACTCATCTACCTTATCCCCGCATGTCAAATACCTTTATCGGCAGATATTAGGAGTGAATTACTTGAGATTTCAAAATTACCCAAGGGCAAGGACTCAACTATTAAAAGCATTATACATTAAACCATACAAATTAACGACCTTAGCTCGTCTGTGCATTTCACTTATACCACCATTATCAAAGAAAATATACCCTATGGAAATAAAATCATGATTTTGCTAGGAGGTTTTATAGTGACTTATAATCGATCTGAACTCATAATTGATACGATAGCAAAAGTCTTTACTCAAAGCTATCCTCCAGATTTTCTTTGGATTATTGACAACTCAGAGAATTTAGAAACTGATCATGCCATTGCGACACAAATGGATTCACGCCTCCGATATTATCGGATGGGGTATAATTCAGGGCCAGCGGGTGCAGCAGCTAAAGGGCTTGAGCTTTGTTACCAAAGCGGAGCAGACTGGATTTATTGGGGAGATGACAATGATCCACCTTTCAGATTCGATTGCTTTGAAAGATTACTCGCTATTAGAGATGAACACCCATTCTGTGGTGTACTTGGGACAGTTGGCCAATTTTTTGATCGAAAAAAAGGGGTGATTCAAAGAGTACAAACGCGACTTTTGGAAAAGAAAGATTGGGTAGAAGTGGATTCAATCGCGGGGGGAATGTGTATGTTAGTTTCCAAGGACGTGGTAAAGAATGGTATTTTTCCTGATAAGGATCTATTTTTCGGATTTGAGGAATTAGACTTTTGTCTGAAAGTAGCCAGAAAGGGCTTTACATTAATAGTGGATTGCAATCTTTTTTTGGAAGCACGTAAATTGACAGGACGCTTGGATTTCAATCGACCGGTTTATCAAAGGAAAGATAATTTAAGCCGTGAATATTACAGTTTAAGAAACTTGCTTTATATATCAGACTCACTGACTTTAAATTCTATGAAAAAGAGATTAATCGGTAAATGGATTATTAAAGCTATTTATGGTTTTCGTTATGGTTTCGGTTATGGATTTAAGAATTTCAAAAATATTTCATTAGCTTTTTTCCATTACGCGAGAGGCATAAAAGGTAAAACAATTCCTCTTGGATAAGCCTGTAATTATTTACTTAATAGACGGATTAAAATTCGGCGGAGCAGAACGAAGTCTTTTGGAAATAGCTAAAAGAATAAAAAAATATAGACCTATTTTTTGTGTGATATCAGATTCACTAGAATTATTGGAACAATATCAAAAGGCTGAAATACAAGTCTTACATTTCCCTTTACCGAGAAATTATCGATTTAAAAATAATGCTAAAAAATTAGAGAAAATTATAAGAGTCCTAAATCCTGTATTAATTCATTCCACACTTTTTTATTCGGACATGACATTGAGGTACTTAGAAATCGGCTTTCCTAAAGTCAATAGTTTGGTTAGCAATTCATATTCCCATAGAAGGTTGAGTCAGCTTTCATTAAAGATGAAATTGAAAGTATTGATTCTGAAACTTTGGGATATTTCGAGTAGTAGAAAAGTAGATTGTTTTGTAGCGAATTCAGAAGTCATTAAAACTAATTACATTAAAGAAACAAAAATCTCAGAAAGCAAAATTAAAGTAATCTATAGAGGTCGTGATCCTCTTCAATTTCAAAAGTTGGAAGTTGTCAATTCCAAATTATCTAAATCTCCGAGGTTACTTTCAGTAGGCCGACTAATCCCTTCCAAAGGACTTTTTGGCCTTGTGGAAGCTTTTGCAAAATTCCTAAATCAATTTCCTGGATCTACTTTATCTATTGCAGGCGACGGACCAGAAAAAACAAATCTTTTGAAAAAGATAGAAGAACTTAATTTGAATGATTCAGTCTGTCTCTTAGGTTCGGTGCAAAATGTTACTCGTGAACTTTTAAACACGGACCTGTTTATTTTCCCCACTTTTTATGAAGGACTTCCTGGAGCGCTAATTGAAGCAATGATGGCTAAGGTACCTGTTATATGTTCCGATATTCCTGAAAATAGAGAATGCTTGAGCGAAGACATGGGTATTTTTCATAAAGTAGGGGATTGGGGTGACTTGCTTAGTGTAATGAAAATCTCTATGGCTTTGAATGACTGGGATAAGAGAACTTCAAAAGCTTTTGATTTTGCTTCTAAAAAATTCGATGTCAAAAATATTGTATGTCAATATGAGGAACTGTATGATCAGTTATTAAAATGATAAATTCAAGAATTTGTCCAAAGTAGTAATGATCGCAATATTTTATATTCAAATGATTGCAAAAAACATTTCTTACGGAATTTATAAACAATTAATCTGTCAGAATTGAGAGTTGTCCTTTTGTTAGACTCATTGAATGTTTCTGCCTGGGTGTGGGAAGCCGTATCTCAGGTTTATCAAGAGAAGAGAGTTGAAATAGTATTGACAGTAATTAATGAAAACCCTAAAGCTAGTGGAAAGAAATCTCCCTTTTTGTATCGAGCGTACAGAGGATTCGATAGAAGGTTGTTTCTAAAATATCCTGATGCTTTTGCGCAAAAAGAGTTGACTAGTATTCAAGGTTGGAATATACCCATCCTAGCTATTTCGCCTCTTCAAAAGAAGTATTCAGATTATTTTATGGAAGAGGATATTTCAATAATAAAATCCTATAGACCAGATATCATTTTACGTTTTGGATTTCGGATTCTTAGAGGAGAGATTTTGAAAGCTTCGACTTTGGGAGTATGGTCTTTTCATCATGGAGATAATCAATTCTATAAGGGTGGCCCTCCTGCATTTTGGGAGGTAATGAGCCAAAAGGAAACCACGGGAGTAATTTTGCAAAGACTATCAGAGGAGTTGGATAGCGGTCAGATTTTATATAAATCAATTTCCCAAACTGATCCACTTTCAGTTCAACGAAATGCCAATAAAATTTTTTGGCTTTCATCTGCCATTATTCCTAGGGTTATTAGGCAGATCAATATTCTTGGTGAGGATAAATGGAACTTAGAATTGCAAAAACTTCAACCTACTACTAAAACTCAGGTTCCATTATTAACCCCGCCTGCATTCTTTGAAATGCTAAGCTTATTGGGCAAGCTAATGACTAGGAATTCACTCAGAAAACTTCATGAATTAAATAAAAAACCGTATTGGGAGATCTTGGTTTCGGAAAATATCAAGCCTGATGATATGAATTTCTCTGAATTAGCATTCAAATCGATTCAACCTCCCAGCAATAGCCTATCAAAAGGCTCCTTTTGGGCAGACCCCTTTCCTCTAGAACATAATAAGAAAACTTGGGTCTTTTTTGAGGCGTTTGATGGAAAAACTAATAAGGGAAAAATTGTAGCAGCTGAATGGAACGGCAATTCACTCTTAGATCCACAAACCGTACTAGAAGAAAGTTGGCATCTTTCTTACCCGTTTATATGGGAAGAGAATAATGAGTTTTATATGATTCCTGAATCGGGAGAAGCCCAAAAAACTTTTATCTATCAGGCGATTGATTTTCCTCTTCAATGGAAAAAAATTGGAGTTCTGATGGAAGGAGAGGCATACGATCCTACGATTCTTAAAATTGATAATATGTATTGGCTTTTTGTCAATCAAAGACCGCATCAAGGAACTTCTGCTTTTGTGGAATTGTATGCCTACCATTCTCCAACATTGCTAAATCCTGATTGGACTCCACACGTTTTGAATCCAATTGTGTCCGATGTCCGCTCTTCTCGTCCTGCTGGCAGAATTTTTAAAAGGAATGATAAACTCTACCGTCCAGCTCAAGATTCAGGATTAAGGTATGGTCATAGAATTAAAATCCAGGAAATTCTTAGACTTAGTCCAGCTGAATATGCTGAGAAAACTGTTGAAATTATTGAGCCAGATGACTCCAAAAAGAGGCTTGGGACACATACTTTTAGTATTACCGATAAGTGGATTTTTTCTGACGCATTTTATAGAAGGTGAAAATCTTTCAAGTTATACAAAAGCCTCAGGCTAGGGGAGTAGAGTTATTTACCTGTTTGCTTTCCGAGGAACTTCAAAAGCGAGGACATGAGGTAACCCTGATTTCAATTTTTGAAGGAGAATATCACCTGCCTTATTCTGGTAAGCAAATTCACTTAAAAAGGCCTCTTGCCAATAGACTAGTTGATTGGAAAGCTTGGAAGGCTTTTGCAAAACTGGTTGAAGAGGAAGTCCCAGATATTATTCAGGCAAATGCAGCTGATACACTGAAATTCACTGTCTTTTCAAAGAAGCTCTTTGGATGGAAAGTCCCTATCATCTTTAGAAATGCCTCACAAGTAAGTTTATATATTAAAAACCCGTGGACAAGAAGATTCAACGAGTTTCTTTATGGTAGTGTAGTTGGGATTGCATCAGTAAGTAAGAAATCTGCAGATGATTTCGGGTTGGTTTTCAATTTTGAAAAATTACATAAAGTTATTCCAATCGGTATTAATATTCCTAATAAAATATCCAACGAACCTATACTTGAAAATCCTATTCTAGTTCATATTGGTGGATTTACTTTTGAAAAGAACCACTCCGAATTGATCGATATGTATGGGAATATCTCCAAATCCTTTCCGAATTTGACTCTCTGGCTTTTAGGGGATGGACCTTTGAAGGAAAAAGTAACTCAAAAGATACATAAACTTGATCTTCAGAGTTCAGTGGTATTCAAAGGAAATGTAGCTGACCCTTTCCAATCCATACCACCCAATTCTATACTTTTACTTCCTAGTAAAATAGAAGGAATACCAGCCGTAATTTTAGAGGCTTTTGCAAATAGAATTCCTGTAATAGCATATGATGTTGGTGGCATTTCTGAGGTTTTGACTAAGGAAACCGGATGGTTAATCCCACCTGGAGATCAAAACGCATTTATTTCTGCAGTTCAAGAAGTATTACAAATGGATCAAACAGAAAAAGCAACGATCTTAGACCAGGCTTTTAAATTGGTAAGTGATAAGTATTCCATTGAAAAGATCTCAAAACAATTCGAGACATTTTATTTGGAGGTCATACTATAGCTATCGGATTCGACCAAAGGGAAAAATCTCCACGAATCAGAATAAAAGAGGAGATTTCTCAGTCGGCATTAAGAGATGTGATAAAAAAAATGAATCGTTGCCTTCTTCGAAATGACAATCATATTTTAGTTGAATTCCATATCTTAATTTTAATTTCAAATTAATCAATTTTAAATTCCCAAAGTGCTCGGCGCTCTAGTCCTAATCCTCCTTCTTTTTGGCATCAGCCAACCCATCCTTGGAGCTCTCCAAAAAGAGCACAAGTGGGTGAAGGCTGGTATGCTCAACCAGATTTTCTGGTACCATATGTTTTTTGGATTAGTGTATTGGACTTATGCACAGGTCAATAGATCAGATTCTGTAAACTATTTCAATAATACTAAATATGTTTGGAAGAATTGGTTTGATGCTTTTGCGGCGGGTACAGACTTTATAGAATGGTTGGCATTTCCTTTTGTGAATTGGTTAGGATTCAATTACGATATGATGATGTTCCTAAGCACCTGGTTGGGTTTCTGGGGCTTCGTTTATTTCTACCTGTTTTTCAAGGAAAACCTTCGCTTCAATCCCAAATTCGAAGGTTGGGATGCCATTACCATTTTCATGTTCCTTCCCAATATGCACTTCTGGACTGCATCCTTGGGTAAAGGAGCAGTGATTTTTGCAGGTATTGGTTTTCTGGTCTATGGATTATCATGGCCTCAAAAGCGGATTCCACATATAGCCTTTGGTAGCTTTTTATGCTACATGGTAAGACCACATATTCTCTTTGCTATTTTGATTGGTATGGGAGTAGGGTTTGTGTTGGGAAAAGAGAAAGTGCCATTATATCAGAAGTATTTTGTTGTGTTTTTTGCGATAGGAATGAGCATCTATGTTTACGAAGATTTGATTGTATATTTAGGTTATGATCCAAATAACTTGGTCGACAGCTTTGAAGAGGAATCTGCTTTAAATAGGGAAAGATTAGTGACATCAGGTTCTGGAGTCGATATGGGGTCCTATAGCATGCCTATGAAACTCTTTACCTTTTGGTTCAGGCCATTGTTTATAGACTCTCCAAATGTATTAGGAATTGCGATTTCATTTGAGAATGCGCTCTACATCTACATGTTTAGTAAGATTGTTCGTAAGGATTTCCTTACCTATATCAAGATTGCCCCTGCCATGGTAAAGATGTCGGCAGTGGTATTTATCTCTATCTCCATCTCCATGACCTTTGTGATGTCTAATTTGGGAATTATCATCCGCCAAAAATCCCAGATCATGTACTTTATGCTCTTTGTGGTAGTTGCCTTTATGGACTGGCAAAAAACCAATCGCATCAAAAAGCGTGGCGAAATATTTAATAGGATAGTAGAGGAGGAGCGAAAACGAATCGCTGAAGCGGAGTTGGTGGAGGGATCGTCTGTTTAAATTGTTTAGTAAAAGGGAAAAGGGAAAAGGGAAAGGGGATTAGGGATCAGGAATAAGCGAATAGGTATCCCGATAACTACCTTAGGTTTGATAGGTTGAAAAGCATGAGATAAGAGTAGAAAAGCTCTTGGTTAAAAATAGCGGCACATTCATATTGTTTTGGCGGTTCAGATGTCAACCCGAATGTATCAACATCATATTATTCTAAACGACTATATTTTTATATCACCGAGAACCATAAAAAGGGTAACTTATAAATCCATAGTTCAGACTGACTTCTAATTCTGACTCCTTTTTGTGTTCTACTCTAATCCCTAAAAGCCAATCCCTAATCCCTATTTACATGGATACTTTCGAGGACTTAAAATGCTGGCAAGCTGCTAATTTTTTAAAAAATAGAATTAGGAATGAAGTACTTAACCTAATTCCAGATAAAGAGAAATATGAATTAAAATCCCAGATATTGAGGGCAGCAAGGTCCTCGACTGCAAATATAGCTGAAGGCTGGGGACGCTATCACTTCTTAGACAGTCGAAAATTCTTCTTTAATTCTAGAGGCTCTTTAGGAGAAATTCTTGATCATTTGATAGAAGCAAATGACTGTAAATACATTTCAATGGATTTGTATCTTTCAATTCGGGAAGACTGTTTTACAGCTCTAAAAATTCTGAATGGATACATTCGATACCTTACTGAAAAAAATAAATTACCACCAAAACAATAAGCACTTCTGAACAGCCCCAATCCCTAACCCCTATTTCCCAATCCCCCAATCCCTAATCCCTATTTCCCAATCCCTAATCCCTATTCCCCAAACTCTAATCTCCATTCCCCAAATCCCTAATCCCTGTTTCCTATTCTCAAATCCCAAATCCCTATTCCCCCAATCCCCTTTTAAAACGATTAACGGATAAATAAACCTCCTCCAACTCACCAACCATCCTCTTCATACTAAAGTCTTTTATCACCCTGTCTCTGGCGGCTTTAGCCATTTGATTTTGAAGCACAGGATTTCGAATGAGTTCCACAGCATAGCTTGCCATTTTCGCCCAATCTTCTATTTCGGTAAGGTAGCCCTGCACTCCATGTTGAATCACTTCCCCGATTCCACCGGCTCTGGTGGCTACTACCGGTACTTCGCAGGACATAGCTTCCAGCATGGCTATAGGTAATCCCTCAAACTCAGAACTGCTCATATAAATATCCATGATGGATAGATAGGGGATAACTTCTTTTTGCACCCCAACCAAATGGAAATGTGCTTCTTTCCCTGATTTTTTAATTTGCTCCTCTATACGCTCCCTCCATTCTCCATCTCCCACCAGTAAAAAATGTGCCTCTGGGCATTCCTCCAGAATCCTTACCGCCACTTCTACCCAAAGCCAAAGCCGCTTCTGATCCCTAAACACAGCCACAATACCAATAATCTTAGCATCCTTAGGAATTGATAATTCAGGCATCGGACATCGGACATCGGACATCCTTACAAACATCTCCGTATTCACCCCGTTCTGAATCACCTTCAGATTCATTCTTCCCCCTCTTTGATAAGGATCCCAAATGGAGTTTAGACGCATAGAAAGGGCCACCTCATTGGATACCGCTATAGCCACATCCTGTCGTTTAAAACTGATCCTATTTCCCCAATAAGAAAGTTTATTGTATCGCTCCCAAGTATTATGCTCTGTATAGACTATGGGAATTTTAAGCGTATTGCCCACGGATCTTGCCATAATTCCAGCCCAAGGCAAATGCGCATGGATAATATCGAATTGATGTTCAATAATAAAATTCCGAACTCTTTGCACCTGAAAAAATAACCCTAAGTTTCCAGAGGGAATCAGGTGAACCTGAATGCCTGCATTCTCTAATTCGTCGATGATATTATTTTCCTGATGGTAGAAGTAAAGACAATGGAAATTGAATTTATTCTGATCATGAACCAAAGCCGTTTCAGGAATTAATTTCTCAGCTCCCCCTCTGCCCAAACTCTTGATCAGGTGTAATACCTTGATTTTTTTACCTGTATAGTTCACTTGCCCTGCCTCCACTTCATTATTCATTATTCAACATTCAGCATTTTAAATTCACCATTCTCTCCATGCCCCCATTCGTGTCTCCACGAATGGCTCATTTCACCGTAATCAAACTCCCCCTTGGCCTTGTATTTTGCTTGGAAATAAATCAGTCATCAAAGGGAGTTGGTGGATTACCCGTTTTCCTTCACTTGCCCTGCCTCCACTTCATTATTCATCATTCATCATTCTAAATTCAACTTCCAAACTTCCAACACCTCCCGATTCTATCGGGGCAACCAACACTGGCCAACTTCCCCAAATTTTAAATTTTAAATTCCTCCATTTTAAATTCTCAATTCCTCCATTTTAAATTCTTAATTTTCTCCGTTTCCATCTTGCTGGCAAAACGCAATATCTCCGAATGATGATCGCGGGCCAGCGCTGGTGAACAATTATATCCTTAAGCACCGGGTTAAAACCCGCCGCTATATAATCTACCACCCCGCTGGGGTTTTCACTCCGACTTGGATCCGCATTAATGCAGTCTCCTGACTGCCCCCAACTTCTTCAATCATCATTCGAACTTAACACCAACCAACACCTCCCGATCCCTATAGTGGCAACCAACAACTAACAACCTCCAACATCGGTCACCGGACAACTTTCTCCCAATTTTAAATTTTAAATTCCTCCATTTTAAATTTTCAATTCCACCATTTTAAATTCTCAATTCCTCCATTTTAAATTCCCCCCAACTATTCGTTTCCATCTTGCTGGCAAAACGCAATATCTCCGAAAGACGATTGCGGGCCAGCGCTGGTGAATAACTCCACTTTTTGATCCCAGGGTTGAAACCCTGGGCTACAAATCTACCACCCCGCTGGGGTTTTCACTCCGACTTGGATCCGCATTAATGCAGTCTCCTGACTGCCCCCAACTTCTTTATTCATCATTCGAACTTAACACCAACCAACACCTCCCGATTCCTATCGGGGCAACTCCCGATCCCTATCGGGACACCTAACAACCTCCAACATCGGTCACCGGACAACTTTCCGCCAATTTTAAATTTTAAATTCTTCCATTTTAAATTCTCAATTCCTTCATTTTCAATTGCCCAATCCCCTCCATATTCATACTCTCCATCCCATACTCAGCTTTTAAAAACTGAAAATGCACTAGTAATTCTTCCAGTTCAATCATGGATTGTATAGGATCATTGGCAAAATTATGTGGATGCCACCAGAGATGATAGATTTCCTTGTTTTTAGCGGCATAACTCATCTCAGATTTTACCCGTGCTAACCTGACTGAGTTAAAAACCTGATTGTTTTTGGAAATAGGCCTTAAGATTCTGGAGGCTGGAATTAAAAGGGGTTCATTGGGATAGACTTTCATTTCATCTTTAGAAAATGAAGTGTTTTTTCCGATGGGAATAAAACAGTCAGCAGATCGAAACCATTTTTTGCTTAGATCCTCGTGTTGGGTTTCCTGCCAAAACCAGCTTTTAGGATTACTTCTGGCTTGAGTATAGCCTTCTTCCAGGCAAATAGGCAAGTATAATTCGTTGATATGATTTCTAGGAAATACCAAGGACTTCAAGGTAATACCAAACTTATCCTGAGAGATTTTTTGAGTTGCCTGAAGGTCCTGCCTGAATTGCTCCGGGCTTTGACCTCTCATCAAGGTGTAATAATGTGCAAAAGTATGAGAGCCGAGTTCCTGTCCTGGGGTCTCTATGATTTGCTTGATCAATTCTGGCGCAAAATGCACGGCAGGGTTCAAACCCATCTTATCGGCAAACTCATAAGCTGAAAGCTTGGGCTCCCTATAGGACGGCTTTTGAATAGGGGAGTAAGCCAGCCATTCCTCCTCATTTTCGGCAAATAACATCCCCACCGTTGCCCAGGTGGCCTGTACCCGATTTTTGGCAAATACCTGAAGCATATCAGGAACAAGATTTCGGGTATGCTCGAAATATTTTGGGTTATACTTTGTCCCAACCTTATCAAAAATCCCCCAAAGAAGTTCGAAGTCTAGGGATATGCAGAATATGCCGGAATTCATGCTTTTGTTTTAAAATGAAAAATTGAATGGTTAAGGGATTGATTTTCTTGTTGGGAAAATTGATCCCACCAATATACTAGGAAGGATTCTCTTGATGAAATTGAGGCTGTGCCTAACTTCATTATTCATCCTTCATTATTCAACATTCGAACTTCTCGACATCAAACCTCCAACTTCCCTTCTTCCAATCCTCTAACATCCAACACCGGCCACCGGACAACTTCCCCCAATTTTAAATTTTCAATTCCTTCATTTTAAATTCTACCCAACTATCCATTTCCATCTTGCTGGCACCTCGCCTTCGTCTCCGAATGATGCTCATGGGCCAGCGCTGATTAAATACGGATGTTTTTTTGCCCAGGGTTGCGTCGTTCCTCCTTACCCTAGGCTACCCATCTTGCCTACCTACGGCAGGCTTTATTCTGCTATTCGACATATGTAATGTCGAATCTCAAACCATAGGATTTTCAATCGAACGACAACCGACTCCTTCCTCTTTCCATCGTGCACGCGCCGCCGTTCGTGTCTCCACGAACGGCACATTTCATTTCACCCAAGCTTCCCTTAGTCATTATATTTTTCGAAATAACCTACAACTCCCGATTCCTATAAGGGCTCCCACTGTTCTTGGGTCCACAAATGGCTATAAGAATATTTTCTATTTCACCCTTTCAGGGCTTGAAATCATGGATATCATATTTTGCGATGGGCTCCACCCATCGCTAGAATATTCTGGCCTTTCAGGCTACCTGTACTACTATTAGACGCCCTTCCCAACACCCAAAGTCTACTATATCCCTGGTGAACTGCCCCCAACTTCATTATTCAACATTCGATATTCTACATTCTTCATTACTATCAATTCAAAGTTCTGAACCTACCCTTGAACCAACTTTGGTAAAGTAACTACTTTCGGATCAACAGATAACAGCAGCCTGCCAACTTTCATTTATTCCTTTAAGGCCGAATAATAATTCACCCTCACACCATTTGCCCTCCTGTCATCTCCTTATTCAACGACTTCTTAAAATGCAAAAAAGCGCCATCGGGCGCTTTTTTATTAAATTATTCATTTACTATTCCAATGGGTGCTGGGTAATTACCCTGCAATGTGATCATTTTTCATAGTGTCGTTAGGTTTGTCATTATTGTTCAACGCTAAAATATAGGTTAAAGTTTGATTTACAAGTGCTTCTTTACTTTATTTCTAAGCTGTCTCCAGAAATAAACTGTTTGGTGCTGATACATCGTTTTGAATTGTACTCTTTGTAAAACACTTGGTTAAATCCTGATAATGCATGTCTGGCTATTATTGTTAAGCGGATTTTTGAAGATCCTTCTGGTGGCCAGATAAACTAGTTTCAGAAGTGCCTTATCGATTGAAAAAGCCCATTTGGTCTTGGTCATTTTTCTAATCTGTCTATGGTACTCTTCTACGACATTGTTGGTATAGATCTTTTTTCTTATCGGTTTGATATAGTCTTAGTCTTAGACAGAGTTTAGATTACAGTCTTTCTAATTTATTTTTTGAGCCCATTATGAGCCCTTTAAAATGGAAAGAAAACCGTGCTATGTGAGGCTCTGAGCATGTTTTTGCCATCTGTAGCCAGAAGAATGAGGAGGTTATGAGCCATTAGTGAGCCCTTTCAACCTATATTGAGTTCCCACCCCTGTAGTTCCCGTTTTCTCTAAATACTCGTCTTCAAGTTCTGATAAGTATCTGGTTGCAGTTGCTTTGCTGACGTTATTTAGTTTCTGGACTTCGGCATTTGTGATTGATCTAAATTCTTGTACATGGAGAACTATTTTTCTTAGTGCTTCCTTTAGGCCATGCTTTTCTAATTCTGTATCCGAATATTTTATAATGGTTACTTGGAAGTCGGGAGGGGTGTCGGAAAATATTGGCGGAGCGATTTTGTGCTCTTTTGCAGTCATTCATCTTTTACAGGATTTATATCAAAAAATTATGCGGAAAGAGAAGCAGATTATTTTGCATCCTGTTTACTACTACCAGAGTGCCGTTTTAAAGCTGACGTTTTTAAGAGGAAATTTAAATTTGAACTTGTTCAAGAATTAGCAAAAAAGTATCAAACAAGTGTAACAGCTACAGCTATTAGATTTGCTGATATTGGAAATCATCCTATTATGGTGGTTCTTTCTTTGAAAGGCAGAATTAAGTGGTATTGGTATAGCCATGATTTTCCTTATAAATGGTTGAAGCATGGTAAAGCAAAGGTGCCAGATGATACAGTGGCTGGTGAATATTACTCTAAGAACCGATCTCCAAAACAGGTACAAGATGTTTTTGCAATTGACTGGTTTAACTATGTTCAAGAATACGATACTTATCGAAAGTTTTATGAGCAATGTCTTTTTTACAAGGGATATGTTTTAAGTATAATTTGGGAAGATTAATAAAAGGAAACTCGTAGCAGCAAATTTGTGTACACTTCTTCGAGCTTGTAGCCCCCTATCAAATAATAGTTTTATTGAGTTTGTCGAGTTTGAAAACTAACCATTGTATATTAAATGGGGAAGAGTTGAGATACAATCAAAGGGACAAGTTTCAAATCACCCTCTTCCCCTCGTAAGTAATGATATGGCTCTAAGAAGGCTATTCAGGCTTTTCAGAATCATCTATGATATTGAGGAATTCCTCTGGGATTTCAACACCATCGAAAAATTTTTGCACATTCATATCTTTGTACTTAAAAATGACTCGGATCAAAGAGGATATTTGCATATCCTTGGTTCCTGATTCATATTTTCCATACTGAGATCTATTAAGCCCTTTATCGGTAGTGAAATTTTCATAATTGGTATAGCCTTCTTTTTTTCGCAACTCGGCCATTCTATTCCCAATGGATTCTAATAGCTTCCCCTTTATTTGGTTTGATTCATCTTTTTCTGCCATGAATGCAAGGAGGCAAATCGTCTAAAAAATTATTACTCCCAATTAGGAGTATTCAATTGTTACACTTATATTTAAGCTGAATATTTTAGAACGATTTCGGATATTTTATTCAAAAGGATAACTTTGATTGATATTCGAATTAAATTCTAAGCGTTCGCACTTAGTGTCTCAGAACTGAAAACGGCCAATTTTCTTTATGGAACGAGACAAAAGTGGGAATGCTCACGCCATTGGCGTGGGCTACTCGCTTGCTTGTTCCAAGGTGCTTGGCCGTACCTCAGTTCTTGCAAGAAGGAGAGTCCACTCCAATGGCTTTTTTTCTTGGGGACTATAGTAATAACTCAAGTATTATGGAACAGACCTTGATTTTTTCTGGATTACCAAGCTTCCCGGGAATTGATTTCTGGAAAGGGGAGAGGACTGCATTTTACCTTGGGACACATTGCTCATTACCTATCTATTGTAGCCTTTTACCAGAGGAACTCGGCATCACCGCGGTAGATCGCCTGTTTCCTCTAAAGCCCAAGAATCCGATTTAAGGATTCGTTTTTTCGCCGATTAAGAAGTTGCGCAGCTTCGAGCAGATCGGTTACTACACACTCAGGTCAGCAAGCTCGCAGTAGCCGGTAGCGCTGACACATTTCTTATTTATTCATTATTGCTGGACTATCGGAAATCGGTAGGGTGGGAAGGGTATGTCTTGAAAGAAGTAGCAAGTAGCTAGTATCAAGAAGCAAGTCGGGAGAGTCTAGAATCTAGAGTCAAGAAGCTAGCGTCTTGAACCAAGTGTTCGTGATTCTACTTTCAGCTTTGAGCTTTGAGCTTTCAGACTTTCCTTCTGGCCACTGAGACTGCCTATTGCGACTGAGATTGCCGCGGCTCGTACCTCGCCTCGCAATGACGGTACTATCATCGGTCAACCGACAACGGACAACGGACAACGGACAACGGACAACCGACATCAGTCATCGGACATCGGACATCGGTCACCCGACATCCAGCATTACAAACAAAAAGCACATGAAAAAAACACTACTCATCTGCTTACTGGGATACCTATGCGTACCCATAAGCACATCCACAGCAAAAGTTGCTGATTCACCCCCGGAGACTGATTTGGTTGATTACTCCGGCATTCCAGGGCAGGAGGGCGAAAGCTCTTCTGCCCACATGGGGAAGGCCTCTCCGGTGATAATCTATGGAGAGCTAATCAATCCCGATTCTTTGGGGCCTATCCAGCTTACTGTTTATCCCTATGGCAAGCGGGTAGGTCTCGGAGAAGACCGTCATGAAATCACCCCCTTACGCGGAACATTCACCGACGGTGTGGTGGATGCCAGGGTTAGAAAGTTTCTGGGTAAGCTGGAGTTTACTACTGACTTCGCCTACCTGGATCTATACCTGCGAGATAGACCTATTCTTAAGGAGTACCTAGTCCTGCCTGGCGATAGCATCATGATTTCAATAAACCTACTTACCAACCAGATTCTGTTTGGTGGACCATCTCGGCAATGGTTTCAAGCTCAATTCGATATAAAAAGGGAGATAGCAACAGATCGCTTTAATTCCCCTAGAGTGCTGGTCGAACTCGACCGGGAACAATTTCTTGCCCGTTCTGATAACCGTTCGGAATTACAGGAAAATGAAACACAGTTTGGTTCCAGACTCGAAATCCTCGAGCAGGGGAAAACCGCCATAGACCGAAGCCTTTCACTGCTTGGCAAGAATACCGGAGAAGATATCCCAGGCTACCAAACCCTGGAGCAGTACCGCAAGTCTCTGAATGACAATCAGTATTCCTTGTTGATGTCCGAACTGGTTAGTAGCTATTACGCCGGCTATTTGGGTGAATCCAGAAGGTATGACCTGTTGGTTTCCCGGATGCGGAATGACCGTCAGGCGCTGGAAAGGCTAGGCATTGTCTTACCTGAAATATTGCAACACCTCAAAAATCAAGCTGACAAGCTTGATTCTACACTGCCAACTGCCGGATTGCTCAATTTTCTTGGCGAATGGGCGCAGACCACGGCCTTACTTTCAGAACGCAGTTTTTTGGAAGTAGTCACTGAAGTGTTTGAAAACCCACTTAGGGAAAGACTCCTGGCGGAATATGTACTTGCCACAATGAACAGACAGGATGACCCCTTGAAATACGTAGATAAGTTTTTGCCTTGGATCAGCAGTAATCCCTGGAAAGATGAACTTGAGAGCAACCAGGCCAATTTTAGGTTGGGAGTTCCCTTGGAAAAAGCACAGTTGACGGATTTGGATGGTAATTCCTTGGCATGGGATGACTTGCAGGGCAAGCCCACCCTCCTGTATTTCTATTTTTCCACCTGCACTCACAGTGCCAGATTCTTCCAGGAATACCTCTGGCCACTCTATCAGGAGTTGGGTGTATCCAAAAGCCTGGACTTAGTGGCTATTTCAATTGACAATGATCAGGAGCTTTGGAAAGAGTCTATTGCTGAATACTCCAATCCTACACTTACTAACCTAAACCTGCCGATCAAGGATTCTAAAAACTGGCTGGACCATTACCTGATCCTGTCCTTTCCCCGGGTGTTTCTTCTGGACAGTTCAGGAAACCTGCTTTCTCTAAGGGTAAGAGAAGATACCTATGGAGCACTCAAATCAACCGTACTCTCCCTGCTCGAAAGTGAAAACAAATCCATTTCCCACCTTTAATACATCTAAAAATCATGAAAAAAAAACTGCTTGTTATAGCATTATGCCTGTGGAGTACCCTAGGAATGGGAATGCAGGAACTGAGCCACCCTGTTAAAGGGCGGGTGCTGGATCAATTGACAAATGCTCCTGTTGTAGGAGCCACACTAATTGTCAAAGGAACTACCAAGGGTGTTGTCTCGAACAACGAAGGGAAATTCACCCTAAACTTAAGGCCCGGTACCATCACCTTGGTGGCAAGTTTTGTGGGATATGAGTCTAGTGAATTGCAAGTGACTGTCCCAAGTGATACTGATCTTGAAATTTACCTTCAGGAAGATGTGTTTGGATTGGCCGAGGTTCGGGTGGTATCCACCGGTTTTCAGGAGCTATCTGCCGAACGGACGACAGGATCATTCGTCCTGCTGGATGAAAAACTGATCAACCGTCGTGTCAGTACTTCTATACTGGATAGAATGGAAGACGTGACACCAGGGCTGATTTTCAACCGTGACAGGCCAGATAAAGGACTAGGTGAAAGTATTAGCATAAGGGGAAACAGCACCCTGCTTGCAGATAGAAAACCCTTGATCGTGGTGGATAACCTAGCCTATGATGGACCTATAGAAAACCTCAATCCAAATGACGTGGAAAGTATTACCGTATTGAAGGATGCCGCAGCTGCTTCCATCTGGGGTGCACGGGCAGGAAATGGGGTAATCGTGATCAAAACCAAATCAGGGAAGTTTGACCAACCCTTGCGGATACAATGGAACTCCAATCTCACATGGCAAGATGCATTCGATCCCTTTTATAAGCCTTTGATGAATATAAGCTCCTTTGTAGACAAAGAAATTAAACTCTTTGAAGCGGGCATCTACGGCAGCAGGGAAGGTGCTTACGGCAACCCGAAACTATCGGCGCTGGTAGAGGATCAGATTGCGCATAGGGATGGACTGATTACTCAGGATCAACTCAATACAGCAATACAAGCCTACCGGACCACCGATACCCGTTCAGACCTTGCAAAGTACTTTTACCGCCCCTCCCTTAGGCAGCAATATTCCTTGCAGCTGAACGGTGGAACAAAGAATTACTCCTACGCGCTGGGAATGGGATGGGATGAAAACAGGGAGACTCAGCAAGGTTTGGATCAACAGAGAATAACGGTATCCCTACAACAAAACTGGAAAGTATGGGACGAGCGACTTGAATTTGGACTCGGCACCTACCTGATCCAGTCCAAGGGAGTCAACTCCTTTCCTCCGCTTGATGGATTGGACCCCTATATCCCCCTAGTAGGCATACAGGGAGAAGCATTGCCGGTTCTATGGAGAAATAGCGCCCGACTCAAACAGGAATTGGAAGGGACAGGTATTCTGGACTGGGATTATTACCCCTATGCAGAACTAGGGCAGAGCCCCTCGATAAACCGTCAAAATGAAATCCGCATCAATCCAAGGATTACATGGAAATTGGGCAAGGGGCTGTCTCTTAATTCCAATTATCAGTTTTGGACTGGGACAGGGTTTACTGATCAGGTAAACAGCTCAGACAGCTTTTACTCTCGCGATTTAATCAATCAGTTTACGGAAATCTCCTCACCGGGAAGCGTCATAAACAGAGTCCCACTTGGTTCTGTATATAACTATTCGGACAGCAGATCCTTTAGCCATAACTGGCGGAACCAGCTGAACTATAACCTTGTGACAGGGCCTCATGAAATTAATGCCTTAATAGGGAATGAAATCAAAGATTTTCAGACTGAAGGAAAATCGGGTAGGGCTTATGGATATGAAGAAGAAACGGGGGTATCACAGCAAATAGATCCCACTTCATATTATCCTGACCTTAAGACTGGATATACCTCACGTATACCATTGCCACAAACCTTTAATGGGACTATTAACCGATATGTATCCTATTTCAGTAACCTTGGTTATACGTTTAAGGAGAAATACTTGCTAACAGGATCAGCCAGGCTGGATGCCTCGAATCTTTATGGTGTAAGCACCAACAAAAGGACAGTTCCGCTATGGTCAGCCGGGTTGGGTTGGTTAGTATCCGAGGAATCCTGGATGGATTGGGAAGTATTGGATTACCTCAAAGTGAAAATGAGTTATGGATTCAACGGAAATACCAACCCGGCATCTACGGCCTTTACAACCGGTTCCTATTTCGGGGCTGGCACCAATCGATGGGTAGGTCTCCCTTGGCTCTCTATACTTAATCCTCCAAACCCCTCTCTCAGATGGGAGAAAATTAAGATTATAAATTTTGGAACCGAGTTTGAATTCTTTAGAGGGAAACTAAGGGGAGGATTGGAAATCTATTCCAAGGATGGGATTGATCTATTCGGTAGTCAGCCTATGTATCCTTCTTCTGGGGTTAGCTCTGTAGTTAGAAATTATGCCAGTACAAAGACCAAAGGCCTAGATCTTAATCTGACAGCCAGAATAATCCAATCTCCGGTGATTTGGGAGGCTAGTTTTTTCTACAGTCATGTCAGGGAAAAAGTCACAGCTTATGCTGTCGATCCAGTTCCGACAAACGCTGCAATTTATTCCTCTGGCCTGTCGGGTATAGGGCCATCCCCGGTGGAAGGATTCCCGATTTATAGCATTTTCAGTTTCCCCACCGCCACGTTGGGTCCTGACAATGGGAACCCAAGAGGAATCATTGAGGGAGAGCCAAGCGCCGACTATTCCCGAATTCTGGCAGAGACGACCATGGATGAATTGAATTTTCATGGCTCCTCTATACCTACACATTTCGGGGCTTTGAGAAACCAACTGATCTGGAAAGGATTTGACCTTTCTGCTAATATTAGTTACCGCATGGGGTATTATTTCCGAAGGGAAAGTATTGTGTATGATAACCTGAACCGTGGGGAAATCAGTCATGCGGATTTTGAACAGAGATGGCAGAACCCCGGCGATGAACTGATTACTGACATTCCTTCTGATCCCGGAATATCAAATCCTCAGAGAAACATATTTGATCAGGTGAGTTCTAGGTCAGTCCGCAAAGGAGACCACATCCGCCTTCAGGATATCCGCATGAGCTACTCCTTCCGTCCGGCAAAGGGACCGAAATCCCCCGAAATCCAGATCTACGGTTATGCTAACAACCTGGCAGTGCTATGGAAAGCCGCCAAGGATGTACGCGATCCTGATTTTAGGAATGTCCAGGCTCCACGGTCATACTCAATTGGTCTTAAAATAAATTATTAAAATGTCCTGATAGAGGTAAAAGACACGCAGTAAGTAGTTATATACAGTAAACACCGTCATAAATGTGTCCGGTGGTTGTTCACCGCCATCTCATTCAGTACCCAATTCTAACAACTATGAAACTTTCTAAATTTATATACTTTATAATTTTCCTTTCCATCTCCGGGTGCGAAGGATTTTTGGATACCAAGCCTGAAAAATCCCTGATTATACCCAAGACCCTGGATGATTTTCAAGCTATTCTCGATGCAGAACCACGTCTGATGAATTCAATAACCAAAATGGGTTTTTTGGCATCGGATGAAATTGTAATGGCCGATCCCTTAGTGAGTCTGCTGACGCTGGACGAAAGGGCAGCGTACCTATGGGAGGGGGATTTTTACACCCCGGACGCTGCTGGAGTTGATTGGTCAGTGGGGTATCAGCGCGTATTTTATGCCAATGTGGTGATTGAAGGTATTAGGGACTACAAACCAACCAGTCCATTTGAAATACAACGTGCGTCGGAACTGGATGCCGCGGCTAGATTTCATCGTGCATTTGGGCATTTTATGATTGCAGCGCAGTTCATGGGACCATATGACCCTGGCAACCCTACTGCACCAGGAATCCCCATCAGAAACTCGGCAGATTTGAATGCACCAAGTCCCAGGGTCACTATGAAAGAAGCATTAGATTTTATCAGGGAAGATTTGGAATTTGCAAGCGGCGTCCTTCCGGATTTTCCAGAAATACCCACTAGAGCCTCTGCCTGGGCTACAGAAGCAATGCTCAGTAGAGTTTCACTCTATATGCAGGACTACGAAAAGGCCTACCTCCATTCAGGTAATGCATTGGAAATCAAAAATGAGTTGCTTGATTATAATACCCTTGATTCAGGTTTGAGGTTCGTGTTTCCCAGGTTCAATGTGGAAGTGATCCATCATGCACATATGATAACAGGAAGATTTTATAATTCCCCTCAGACATATGTTAACCCTGAGCTGATCAATCTCTATGATTCACTTGATTTAAGATTACTCCGTCTGATGGCTCCCAGTCCTTTGGAGGGGTTATACAATTTGCAAGGAAGGTATTCTGGAGAATCATTTCTATTTGGAGGACTTGCTACGGATGAGGTAGTATTGGATCATGCAGAGGCCGCTGCCAGATTAGGCTATGAAGAAGAGGCCTTGCAAGACTTAAATTATCTTTTGAAAAACCGTTATTTGCAGGGAGCTTTCATCCAGTTGGATGATCTCTCGGGAGACTCCCTGATTTGGAGAATTGCAGAAGAAAGACGTAAAGAATTACTCTATAGAGGTGTTCGATGGTTGGATATGAAGAGATACTTTCAAGATCCTGCCATGGCAAAAATCAATGTGAGGACATATCAGAACAGAGAATATCGCTTGGAACCGAATTCTTCAAAGTACACATTCCCAATTCCTCCGAGGGAAGTAAGATTGAATGATCAGTTATAAAAAATGGGGAGGATTACCCTCCCCATTAACTTAGTTATTCAGCAGGGAATACAAAAATCCCTGGTTTTACAGCTGGCGATTCAATATCCTCAGCAATGTGCGTACAAACCATTTCAGGATTATAGTTACAATTATAGTCCACTCCGGGTGTCAATCCGGAAACATTTCTCCAAGTGGATCCATCTAGTCCAAATTCCGGATCTGGATCACTTGGACCTGTGAATGCAAATGCTGCAAACGCTGCCAGCACAAAGGCAAACAGCGGTAATCTTTTTACTAAAGTATTCATCGTTATGTCCTGTTTTTTAACAGATCAAAAACAGGGAAACCGTTTTCGGTTGTTTGCCTACTCTAAAAAGGGTTTTCGGCATCTCCCTTTGGGAGCCTCATTGGGTACTAGCCTGTCTCTTACCCCAGGCTATCAAGAGAAATGAGTCTCTTTTGTAGCGTCACCCTTGGAGGTTTTTAAAATCTCCAAGAGTTCTTTCTTAATCTCTGCCGCCGTTCGTGTCTCACGATCGGCTATTATGCTTATCTAAGTATTTTTTGCAGCCCATTCTTGCAAGGTTTCGGGCTGTGGGGGCGGTTTACAGCAGCCGCCCCTTTTTTTTACCTTTTGGGTTTTCCACAACCCCGAAGGTTTTTGACTCAGTTCCTGTAATCACGAAAGCCCCTCCATCCATGGCCTATGTCTCACCGACCATTTTTCCTTACTAAGCCGTACATCTCACATCCAAAATCCGAAATCCAAAATCGATTCGGTTTCCATCTTGCTGGCACTTAGCCTTCGTCTCCGAATGATGATATAGGGCCAGCGCTGGAAAATCAACACAACCTTTAACCCAGGGTTGAAACCCTGGGCTACCCATATTGCCTACCTACGGCAGGCTTTATTCTATAGATCAATTGAACAATACCATCCTCCCCTTTAGGGATCGGGGGCACATTGGACATCGGACATCGGGCATCGGCCACCTTACATCCAACCTCCAACCTCCTACTTCCCAGCCTCCCTGCTTCCGAACCTCCAATTTTAAATTCTTAATTCCTTCATTTTAAATTCTCAATTTCCTCCGTTTCCATCTTGCTGGCACTTCGTCCACGTCTTCGAATTATGATCGTGGGCCAGCGCTGGGTGTACATAGACATCTTTAAACGCCGGGTTAAAACCCGGCGCTACAAACCTGTCACCCCGCTGGGGTTTTCCCACCAACCACCAACCACCAATCCATTTTAAATTCTTAATTCCTTCATTTTAAATTCTTAATTTCCTCCGTTTCCATCTTGCTGGCAACTAATCCCTGTCTCCGAATTATGATCGTGGGCCAGCGCTGGGTGTACATAGACATCTTTAAACGCCGGGTTAAAACCCGGCGCTACAAATCTGTCACCCCGCTGGGGTTTTCCCACCAACCAACAACTCCTGATTCCTATCGGGGCAATCAACATCTGACATCAAACCTTCAACTTCCCTGCTTCCAAACCTCCAACACCGGTCACCGGACAACTTTCCGCCAATTTTAAATTTTAAATTCTTCCATTTTAAATTCTCAATTCCTCCAATTTTAAATTCTCAATTCCTTCATTTTAAATTCTCACGAACCCCCTACATACTCCCGTGATACCCGCATGATAAAGGCATGATACCCGCATGATACCCCCTAGATAAAGGCATGATACTTGGGCTTTTGTCCATACTTTCCAGCTATTCTATAGCTTCTACATTATCTATTTAATCCATATTATTCACAGAATCCACAGAATCCACAGAATCTACTTTCGTTTTGATTTCCAGATAGATACCTCCAGATTTCTGCCATGTTTTACAATTAAACAAATCAAGAACATGGCAAAACAAGCTGGATATATCAAACTGGAAGGAACCATAGGTGACCTTTCATTTTACAAAAACCGCGATGGTAACTTCATCGCCAGGCGTAAGGGAGGAGTCACCAAAAAGCGACTTCTAACAGATCCCAAGTTTCAGCGTACCAGGGAAAACATGCAGGAATTCTCCAAGGCAGCCACCGCAGCCAAATTCCTTAAAAATGCTTTCCGGGAAATAGAGCTGAAATCTAATGGAGGCAAACTTCACAACAGGTTATACTCCATGGCGATGAAAGTGGTGAAATCCGACCCTGTGTCCGCAAGAGGTGATCGCAAATTTGAATTGGGTGATATGGCGCTCTTACTTGGATTTGAGTTTTCCGAAAAAGCAGTCTTCAGCAATGTGCTGAAAAAGCAGCCCGATATTTTGGACGACCCTGCTTACGTGTCGGTCACCATTCCTGAATTGGTTCCCATGAAGTATTTGCTCTATTCCCAAGGCTCAACACACTACAGGTTTTCGCTGATCAGGGCTGCAGTGGACTTTGAAGCAAATTCCTTCAATACTGAGATAAGTACCGTGGTTCCGATGTTGATCAATAACCTGTCTTCACCGGAATTGACTTTGACCCTCCCCAAGCCTGCAGTCGCTGGAGAGAAATACTTCTTTGCCCTGACCCTAGAGTTCCTCACTCAGGTTAACGGCAATCAGTATGATCTAAATGATGTGTCGCAGAATCCCGCATACATTTTATCAGTGGTCTAAACCATGGATCTGGTACTCGACCGGGAATATTATCCCGGAGGAACAAATGGCTCTCTGATTCTCGAAGGTAAAATCCTTTGCAAATGCATAGAGCTACCCGCAGCCTTCTTCAAACCGCAATCTGTCTGTATTTCTGAAGGCATCTACGAATTAGACTTTATCCCAGACTCTACTAAGCAGAGGATAAGTCTCTTCAGGTGCCCTAATGGAATCAGATCAGAGAAGCCCACTGAAGTTGAACTGTGTACAAAGCAACTGCAACGCAACATCGTCCTCGTGTCTGAAATTACAGGAGAAGGTAGGGGAGTCCCAAGCCCAAAAGCCTTGGCAAACCTTACTCACCTGATAGGTCAGGCACTTCAAAAAGGTGAAAAGGCTACACTGGAGATAAGGAGCTATCCAGAACATGCCCTAAACCTCACTTGCCATCAAATTGAATGGATGGATTGATGTTTCAGGCAGTCACAGGAGGAGTCATCGCACTCCTCCTCTCTGTCATCGCTTACTTCCTGAAACTCCTTATTCAGGATTTCAGACAATTGAATATTGAGCTTACAAAACTCAAAGAGCTCTTTATCCGACTGGAAGCCGAGCAGGTATTTTTAAAGACCATGCTTCAACGTAACCGTAGTCCGACTATCCGTAAGTCACCTGACATCTGACAACTCCCGGTCCCGATCGGGACAACCGAAAACCGATAACCGCTAACCGACAACTAAAAATGAACATACTAACAGAAGTAAAACAACGGGCCATCGCCCCCACACCGCCATTTTTCCAAAAGGTAAAAAAGGCAGGATTGATCATCGCAGCAACTGGTACAGCCATATTGACCGCCCCAGGAATGGTACCTGCAGTATTGCTGGCTTATGCCGGATATGCTGTTACAGCAGGAACAGTTTTGGTAACTATCTCTCAATTGACCGTCGATGACGGAGCCTTTGAGAAGGCAATGATGAATTAAAATTGATTTTGAATTTCATAAAACCGATGGGGATTCCTCATCGGTTTTTTTATTCCCACATCTGATAGGCCCATCCGATTGGATTTATCCGGGTGGAGGCGAATCAACATTCTGCTATTCGACATTTGTAATGTCGAATCTCAAACCATAGGATTTTCAATCCGGAACAAAAAACCAATCAATTGCACAACCCTTTTGAATAGGAGCCTGGCTTTAGCCCACTCCAATCTTTCTCGCTGCCGTTCGTGGAGACACGAACGGCACTCCAACTTCCCTGCTTCCTAACTTCCAATCTCCAATCCATTTTATATTATAGATCCTGCCTGCCCCAACTTCATTATTCAACATTCGATATTCATCATTCGAACTTACCAAGATCCAAATCCCAAAACGATACGTTTCCATCTTGCTGGCACTGCGCCATCGTCTCCGAATGACGATCGTGGGCCAGCGCTGGGTGTACATATACATCTTTAAACGCCGGGTTAAAACCCGGCGCTACAAATCTGTCACCCCGCTGGGGTTTTCCCATCAACCAACAACTCCTGATTCCTATCGGGGCAATCAACATCTGACAACAAACCTTCAACTTCCCTGCTTCCAAACCTCCAACACCGGTCACCGGACAACTTTCCGCCAATTTTAAATTTTAAATTCTTCCATTTTAAATTCTCAATTCCTTCATTTTAAATTCTTAATATCCTCCGTTTCCATCTTGCTGGCATAACTTTCACGTCTCCGAATAAAAATCCCGGGCCAGCGCTGGGGCACGAATATATCCTTAAGCACCGGGTTAAAACCCGCCGCTATAAAATCTGCCATGCCTACGGCATTGCTTCCAAACCTCCATTCTCCAATCCATTTTAAATTCCTAATTCCTTCATTTTAAATTCTTAATTTCCTCCGTCTCCATCTTGCTGGCACTTAGCCTTCGTCTCCGAATGATGATATAGGGCCAGCGCTGGAAAATCAACACAACATTTAACCCAGGGTTGAAACCCTGGGCTACCCATATTGCCTACCTACGGCAGGCTTTATTCCATAGATCAATTACACAGTACCTTTCTCCCCAATCGGGATCTGGCTTACGACCAACTTCCAACTTCCCTGCTTCCTTGCTTCCGAACCTCCAATTTTAAATTTTAAATTCCTTCATTTTAAATTCTTAATTTCTACCGCCGCCGTTCGTGTCTCCACTAACGGCTCATTATACCACCCCATCTGATCCAAGTCTCAGGACCTGGTTCATTATGCAGTCTCCTGAAAGCTTCCATATATACCTTTATTTCTTATCGCAAATGATTATTTGAAAGGCGGGGAGGAGGTCAAAATAGCGGGCCAGCGTCCGGCCTGGCGCGCAGAAGCATTATTTTGACAAAGGTTTTTGTTTCTTTTTGCCTTCAAAAAGAAAGGGAAAATATGCTGTCCAATCTGGTCCAACTTCCCCGACTTTGATCCGCCTCAATGCAGTCTCCTGGCTTCCCTAACTTCATCATTCGGCATTCGATATTCATCATTCGAACTTACCAAGATCCAAATCCCAAAACGATACGTTTCCATCTTGCTGGCACCGCGTCCCCGTCTCCGCAAGGCGATCGTGGGCCAGCGCTGGGTGTACATATACATCTTTAAACGCCGGGTTAA
>NZ_QLLK01000013.1:92179-133641 GCF_003259505.1 Algoriphagus yeomjeoni
AGCGTCCGGCCTGGCGCGGAGAAGCATTATTTTGACAAAGGTTTTTGTTTCTTTTTGCCTTCAAAAAGAAAGGGGAAATATGCTGTCCAATCTGGTCCAACTTCCCCGACTTGGATCCACCTCAATGCAGTCTCCCGGCTTCCCTAACTTCATTATTCAACATTCGATATTCATCATTCGAACTTACCAAGATCCAAATCTCAAAACGTTACGTTTCCATCTTGCTGGCAACTGATCCCCGTCTCCGAATGACTATCGTGGGCCAGCGCTGGGGTACGAATATATTCTTAAAACCTAGGGTTGAAACCCTAGGCTATTATATTGCATGCCTTCAGCATGCTTTATTCCATAGATCAATTAAAAAATACCATTCTTCCCTTGTAGGGATCGGGCTCACGACCAACCTCCAACTTCCCTGCTTCCCTGCTTCCCTGCTTCCGAACCTCCAATTTTAAATTCTCAATTCCTTCATTTTAAATTCTTAATTTCCTTCTTGCTGGCACCGCGTCCCCGTCTTCGGTCTTCCAAACATCGGACATCGGTCACCGGACATCCAACCTCCAACTTCCCGACCTCCAACACCCGACAACCGACAACCGACAACCGCCAACCGCCAACCGACTACCGCCAACCGACAACCGACAACCGACAACCGCCAACTCCCAACCTTACGTACTACTCTTAGGAAAATCAGGTCTAGTCTCTGGATGCTTTTCCCAATATTGAACGATGGAAGGCATATACTCATCGCTTTCTATGGTTCCCTGTAGATTTACTTTTTGACCCTCGTAGAGATATATTTTTCCATTTTCCACCCTCTCTACAGTTAGCCCATTTCCATCCAAAAGTTCCTTTACTTTTTTCCATTCTTCAGGATCGCTCACGTAAGTTTCAAAGCGGATATAAAATTCCTCTCCTATGGGAGGGATGGGATAATCATGAGGAATGTCTGCGCTGATAATCGGTTCGGTAGGAAAAATAAGTTTCATGATTTCGATAATTTTGCTTTACTAAATTTACGCAGGATTGACTGGAAGGTTAAGCTCCCGACCTATCACAGGGCAACTGCCAACTGTCATCCGCTATATGCCTCCAACTTCATTATTTGATATTCGATATTCTTCATTCATCATTAATAACATCTCAAGGTTATAAACAGTTACCCTACTCAACCGAAAACCGAAAACCGAAAACAGCCAACCGACATCGGTCACCCGTCATCGGTCACCCGTCATCCGACATCCAACATCGGTCACCCGTCATCGGACAACCGACAACCGACAACAGACAACCGACAACCGACAACAGACAACCCTCAGCTATGCTCAATAAATCACCTTCCTATTCACTTGCACTTCTTATAATTCTGCTAACAGCGGTCTTTCTACCCTTGGATACATTTGCCCAAAGTTTTGCAGAGCTTCAGGATTTCAACCAAACCAGAATTTCCTATAATGAAAAGGGAATGATGATTCTTGGAGGATGGGCAGTAGGAAATATGATTTGGGGAGGAATAGCCGCAGGACAGACGACTGGACAAACAAAGGCTTTTCACCAAATGAATCTGTATTGGAATTCGGTGAATTTAGTCATCGCAGGATTTGGGTACTGGCAGGCAACTAAGGATACTCCCGGAACTGACTTTTGGGCAACTATGGATGCTCAGCAGAATATGGAGAAAATATTGCTTTTCAATGCTGCTCTCGATATTGCCTATATAGCAGGGGGGATGTACCTAAAAGAAAGGGGATTAAGACTAAACAAGGACAAGTTTATAGGATTTGGAAAGTCCATCATACTCCAAGGAGCATTCCTGCTCACATTTGATGCAGTGATGTACACCTTTCATCATACCCACGCTAAGGAACTGCCGCAGATTGTCAATCAGATCAGTTTAGGTCCAACAGAATTCAGTTTGACCATCCCACTAGCTTCTAGAAGGTAAACTCTTAGTTTTTCCCTGCTATCCTGCTTCTCCAGAAGCTGGATCATTTGATGTCAAAAGGTTACTTAAGCTTTATCCTCTCGCTATCCTACTTCTCCAGAAGCTGGATATACAACTCATTTGTTAAAATTTTACTGTTGCTTTTAATTTCCAATCCTCTTGCCAACGGCAAGACCTATAACAGCCCAGCATGCAATGCTGGGTTAATTAAAGTTGATTAAAGAGGTGATTTTACAAATGAGTGCCAACGGCACGATCGGCATTTGTTCCTCTAAGCTGCGCCCTCCGCGTTATCCTCTGTGAACTTTGTGGTAAAAACTTTTCCTGCTATCCTGCTTCTCCAGAAGCTGGATTATTCGATATCAAAAATATACCTAAGCTTCATCCTCTTGCCAACGGCAAGACCTATAACAGCCCAGCATGCAATGCTGGGTTGATTAATTAGAAACATTATCCCAGAGTGCCAACGGCACGATCAATATTTATTCCATCATACTTAAGCAAAAGAATTATCCATAATTAATCCCCACGAGACAGGAATTCTATCGGAGATTTTCAATTTCCACGGATTGGATTCACATCTAAGCTGCGCCCTCCGCGTTATCCTCTGTGTCCATTGTGGTAAAACTGCGGTCTCTACGTTATCCTCTGTAGCCATTGTGGTAAAACTGCGCCCTCCACGTTATCCTCTGTGAACTTTGTGGTAAAACCTTGTTCCAAAAAAAAAATCCCTCCAGCTTTCACCGGAGGGATTCCTATAATTTGAATTCAGCTTCTCTTAGTCAGCCAAATACTTTATCACTGGAGTATAATCCATATCAAATGCCTCTGCTACTGCCTGATACACAATATCACCATTGATAATATTCAAGCCTGGAACTAGATCAGGATTGTCCTGTGCTGCCTTTTTCCAGCCCTTATCAGCCAATTGCATGGCGTAAGGAAGAGTAGCATTGGTCAACGCCAAAGTAGAAGTGTAAGGCACGGCACCTGGCATATTTGCTACGCAATAATGAACCACATCGTCGATCACGAAAGTTGGGTCCTGATGCGTAGTAGGCTTACATGTTTCTATACATCCACCCTGATCTACTGCCACATCCACTAGTACAGTTCCTGGAAGCATATCCTTCAACATATCACGAGTGATCAAGTGAGGAGCTTTTGCACCCGGAATCAATACAGCACCAATAATCAAATCATGATTCTGAATCAATTTTCTAATGTTGAATTCATTGGACATCATGGTGTTTACGTTGGCAGGCATTACATCTGCCAAATAGCGCAAACGCTGCAAGTTGAGATCCATAATCGTCACGTCTGCACCTAGTCCAGCCGCCATCCAAGCAGCTTGTGTACCTACAATACCACCGCCAAGAATCAATACTTTAGCAGGTAGTACACCCGGTACTCCACCAAGAAGAATTCCTCTTCCTCCAAGTGGTTTTTCAAGGTAATTCGCACCTTTTTGCACAGCCATTCTACCAGCTACCTCAGACATAGGAACCAAAAGTGGAAGACTTCTGTCAGGCTTCTCTACCGTTTCATAGGCAAGACAAACTGATTTGCTTGCTACCATCGCCTTAGTCAAAGGCTCATATGAAGCAAAGTGAAAATAGGTGAACAGCAATTGATCTTCTTTGATCAGTTTGTATTCCGCTTCTATAGGCTCTTTTACCTTCATAATCATCTCAGCGATCTCGTAGGTCGCCTCAATAGTAGGAAGAATAGTAGCCCCAGCTTCTACATACATTTCATCTAGGAAGCCACTGCCTTCACCAGCGGTGTGCTGAACGTAAACAGAATGACCTCTTTTTACCAATTCTTTTGCACCGGCAGGAGTAAGAGCTACCCGGTTTTCGTTGTTTTTGATTTCCTTAGGAACACCTATAATCATGACTTCAAATTTTGGATTTAAATAAACTTGACAACAAATATAGTAAGTCAAAAGCTACCAATTTGCACAACAAAGAATAGTATTTGGTATGCTTTCGAAAATAAATTGATTTCGAAATTATCTTCCGATTATTATCAAAAGCATTTAATAAATTTTAAAAAAGGAAAATTAAGCATTTTAAATTTTGAACTGCTTATTTGGCTAAATGCTTGGTTTATAGCCTTCAGGGTTTTTGATTTCCCTGCTACTATTAATGGTGATTATTTGTTTTTCAAAATTTAATTCGGTTTTGATTCTTATTACTGACTCTGCTCAAAATTTTTGATTGATAAATTATATTGTTGAAATTTGCATAGAAGGCGGATTTGGCTATTTTTGAATGATTCAAAAAATCAGCTAAGTAAAACCCAAATAACTTTAGTAAATTAACCTCTATGTCAGAAGTTCAATCAGTTCCAAAAAACCTGAATTCTCCGAATCTTTCTAAAGAAGCCATACTTGAAGACTTTAGAATTGCCATGGTTAGTAGGCATGCTTCATTGATGGGTAGGAAAGAGGTTTTTATGGGAAAAGCGAAGTTCGGAATTTTTGGAGATGGTAAGGAATTAGCACAAATAGCTATGGCCAGAGCCTTCCAAATTGGAGATTTTCGCTCAGGCTACTACCGAGACCAGACGTTTATGCTGGCCATAGGTGAATTGACAGTTCAACAATATTTTTCTCAGTTATACGCCCACACCAATGTGGAGGAAGAACCTGCCAGTGCTGGGAGATTGATGAATGGTCACTTCGCAACAAGATCTATTAATGATGATGGAACTTGGAAGGACCTGACCAAAATGTATAATTCTGCAGCAGATATTTCACCCACAGCTGCTCAAATGCCTAAGCTTCTTGGCTTGGCTTACGCATCCAAACTCTATAGAGAAAACAAAGGCCTGAAAGAAATGACTAAGTTTTCGGTTAACGGAAACGAAGTTGCCTGGGGCACCATAGGAAATGCCTCTACTTCTGAAGGGATGTTTTTCGAGTCTATCAATGCTGCGGGCGTGATGCAGGTCCCAATGGTGATTTCCATTTGGGATGATGGCTATGGAATCTCTGTTCCAAATGAGTTTCATACAACTAAAGGCAGTATTTCTGAGGTTTTGGAAGGTTTTGCCAGAACAGATTCCCAGAAAGGAATTGAGATTATTAAAGTGAATGGCTGGGATTACGAGGCCTTACTGAATGCTTATGTGGAAGCAGGAGAACTGGCAAGAACCTCCCACGTTCCGGTACTGATTCATGTGAAGGAAATGACTCAACCTCAAGGTCATTCTACCTCTGGGTCACATGAGCGATACAAAGACAAGAAGAGACTTCAGTGGGAAAAGGATTGGGATTGTATCTCCAAATTCAGAGAATATATCCTGAGTAATCGAATTGCCAATGCTGATGCCTTGGATAAAATTGAGGCTAGCGCCAAAGCTCAGGTTAAGCAAGAAAAAGAGGCTGCCTGGTCTAATTTTTCCAGTGAAATCAAAAAAGAATTAAATGAAGTGGTGACTCTTCTGAGGGAAACTGCTCAGCATAGCACAAGAAAAGTAATTCTCAATCAACTAGCAGAGGAACTTTCCAAAACTATAAATCCCATTAGAAAGGATGTGGTAATGGCTGCCCGAAAGGCACTGTTGACCCTGAGATTGGATAGCCCTGCAGTTAAGGCGGATCTGAAAAACTGGTTCTCAAAACAAACTGATTTAAATTTCGATAGATACAATTCACATCTTTATAGCCAGTCAAAATGGAGTGTTTTGAATGTGGAGGAAGTACCGGCCAAGTTCAACGACAAGTCTTCTTTAGTAGATGGCAGGGAAATTCTACAATCTTACTTTGACCTAACACTTGAAAAAGACCCTCGTTTCTTTACATTCGGTGAGGATGTGGGTAAAATCGGAGATGTAAACCAAGCCTTTGCTGGCTTACAGGCAAAGCATGGAGAGCTGCGCGTAGCTGATACAGGAATAAGAGAATGTACCATAATTGGTCAGGGAATTGGAACTGCTTTACGTGGTTTAAGACCCTTGGCCGAAATCCAATACTTGGATTACCTGCTCTATGGACTTCAAATGCTTGCAGATGATGTTGCCTGTCTAAACTACCGTACCAAAGGAGGTCAGAAGGTGCCTATGATCGTGCGTACCCGAGGACATAGATTAGAAGGCGTTTGGCATTCTGGTTCTCCTATGGGTATGATATTGTCCTCCTTGAGAGGAATGGTAGTTTGTGTTCCTAGAGATATGACTCAGGCTGCTGGAATGTATAATGCACTCCTTAAGTCTGATGAACCTGCCATTGTCATTGAATGTCTGAACGGTTACAGACTGAAAGAGAAAATGCCTGATAATTTGGGGGAATACACTGTTGCCTTAGGCAAGCCAGAAATACTGAGAGAGGGAACTGAAGTTACCATCGTCACTTATGGTTCTATGTGTAGAATAGTATTGGAAGCTGCTGATGACTTGGCGGAAATGGGCATAGAAATAGAAGTTCTTGATGTGCAGACGCTGTTGCCTTTTGACGTGCACGGTATCATTGGGGAATCAATAAAGAAAACCAACCGTGTGATATTTGCTGATGAGGATGTTCCTGGAGCTGGTTCTGCATTTATGCTACAGCAAGTAATGGAAGGTCAGGAAGTATTTAAATTCCTGGACTCCGAACCACAGACGCTCACTGCAAAGGCTCATAGACCAGCTTACTCATCGGATGGAGATTATTTCTCTAAGCCTAGCGTAGAAGATGTGGTCGAGAAGGTGTATGCTATGATGAGTGAAGTGAATCCGAAGAAGTACCCTGCAATCTAAATAGCTGATAATAATCAATAAAAAAAGCCCTTCGAAAGGGCTTTTTTTATTGTCTTGTGATTTGTGAGAGTGTGACTTCAGGGCTTAAAACTTCATTACTCCTGTTAAGCGCTCTATCCTGAATTTCAACAGCAATTTGTATAGTATCCCTTCTGAAAATAGGTTCCCAACCGGAGGATAGCATTCCATAGCTAATATTCCCTTCAACTGCTTGCCCTACATCAGACGTAAGAATTCTTGGGAAACGCCCATTGAAAGTAGTGAAGTACGGAGGGTCCTGCCACCTAAACTCTGTGAATTGCCCATTTCTTTTGATATAGAATTTGACAAAAATATTAAACTGATTAGGGTTCTGCTTTACCCAAATCGTGTCTTTAACAACTTGGTTATTTACTATTGGATCTATTAACCAATCGATAGGGTTGTAGGTAGGAGCTTCTGCAGGTCTAGTTCCGTAAGTGATCAGGTCTCCGTTTGTATCTCTTTGGAAGTCCACATCTTGGAATGGCGGATCATCATCAGTGGATGATAAGCCTAAATCTCCCTCTGCGTCCTGAAAATCAATCCCAATGATTAGGGAGTCAGCCCCGTTAGTAGGAACGTATTCAAGTGATTCAAAGGTGATTTTGGGTACCGAAGGGAAATTATCCGGTGGGTTAATACAGGCATTCGCGAGTAGTAACAAAAAGAATATTCCTAAATAGCTTTTTAAACGCATAAGGCGAAAGTAAATTTACCAGCAAATTAAACCAATACTTTGGTTGATTGATGCAAAATATAAAACGATGCAGGACTTTAAAAGTTTTTCAAACAGGTTAAGTAATTTGAGTTCTGTCGAATTCGAAAATCTTTCCCTGGAACTTTTTCATTTCCAGTCTCAGGCTAATCCAATTTACAGGAAATATATAGCCGCTCGCAACTTAAGTACGGAAAAGGTGCAATCCATGGATCAAATTCCATTTTTACCCATCCGTTTTTTCAAGGATCATCAGGTCATATCGGGAGAGACAAGCGATTTTCCGGAGTTTTTCTCCAGCAGCGGAACTACAGGGATGATTACCAGCAAACATTACATTTGGTCTGAGAAATGGTATCTGTATCATGCACAGCGCATTTTTGAAAATGAATTTGGATCACTGAAAGATTTTCATGTTCTGGCACTTTTGCCCGCTTATCTGGAAAGGAAGGGGAGTAGCCTAGTGAGTATGGCTGATCATTTTATTAAGGAAAGCAATTCTGATCATTCAGGTTTTTACCTCTATAATCAGGATGAGTTGCTCGACAAAATGGAGTTGCTGGCAGGAGATCCTAAAAAGATCCTGCTTTTAGGAGTGACTTTTGCCTTATTGGATTTGGCAGAGTCAGGGAAGAAATTCAATTCACCCTCCAACCTACTAGTGATGGAAACAGGAGGGATGAAAGGCAGGAGAAAGGAGATGATCAGGGAGGAAGTGCATAATATTTTGAAACCTTTTTTCGGGGTGGAAAGTATTCATTCAGAGTACGGAATGACTGAACTCATGTCTCAGGCTTATTCAAAAGCTGCGGGGAAGTATACGCTTCCTGATTCTATGCGCGTTATGCTTAGGGATGTAAACGATCCACTTTCACTCTCGCAGCGCTCCCAAGGAGGAATCAATGTGATTGATCTGGCGAATTTTCATTCCTGTGCATTTATTGAAACTCAGGATTTGGGGAGATTTGATGAAAATGGAATGCTGGAAGTGCTGGGGAGATTTGACAACAGCGAAATTAGGGGCTGTAATCTATTGGTGCAGTAATTGCTATCTAACTAATAATTGAACATATTTGACCTTTGACAAACAAAAACAGACAGATGAAAAAATTAGCCACTGCAGCATTATTGATTGGGATATTAGCATTGGGAGCTTGTGCTTCCAGTAAGCCTTGCCCAGCTTACGCCAAGGCGACGACTACTCAGGACGCCAATAGCTAAAAAAACACGCTGATCTAATAATCAGCGTATTTTTTTATGTCTTCCAGGCTAATTTCAGGTTCGCCTAGTATCACCAGTCTCTCTACTACATTTCGCAGCTCCCGGATATTACCAGTCCAAGGATATTCCTGCAGTTTTGCCAATGCGGCTTTACTGATACTTTTTGGTGCATCCCCGTTTTCCTGAGAGATATCATCCAAAAACTTATTTACTAATAAAGGGATATCGTCCTTTCTATCTTTTAGCGCTGGAACCTGAATAAGAATCACACTTAACCTGTGATATAAATCCTCTCTAAACTTATTCTCCTCAATCTCTTTCTTCAAATCCTTATTCGTAGCTGCAAGCACGCGTACATCCACTTTGATGTCTTTGTCTGAACCTACACGATTGATCAAGTTCTCTTGAAGTGCACGTAGAACTTTTGATTGGGCTGAAAGAGACATATCTCCGATTTCATCCAAAAACAAGGTGCCACCCTGAGCCTGTTCAAACTTCCCTTGACGCTGCTTATGAGCCGAAGTAAAAGCGCCTTTCTCATGTCCAAAAAGCTCGCTTTCAATTAGTTCTGAAGGAATAGCGGCACAGTTTACTGCCACAAAAGGTTGTGTAGATCTATTGCTTTTTGCATGTACCCAATGAGCGACAAGTTCCTTACCGGTGCCGTTCGGTCCTGTGATCAGCACTCTAGCGTCAGTAGGAGCGACTTTTTCAATCGTGTCTTTTACCTTATGAATAGCGGCAGATTCTCCCACCATATCCAATTTCTTGGATAGCTTCTTCTTAAGCACCTTGGTCTCAGTGACTAAATTCTTTTTGTCCAAAGCATTACGAACTGTGAGCAAAAGACGGTTTAGATCCGGAGGTTTAGGGATAAAGTCGAAAGCCCCCTTCTTAGTTGCTTCTACGGCAGTTTCTATGCTCCCATGTGCTGAGATCATGATGAACTGAGGTGATTTATCAAGCCCTTTGGCCTTTTCCAGTACTTCTATGCCGTCCATTTTTGGCATTTTCACATCACAGAGAACAAGATCGTAATCGTCTTCCTGCAACTTTGCCAACCCCTCTTCTCCATCTTGGGCTTCTGTCACTGTGTATTTTTCGTACTCTAGAATTTCGCGGAGTGTGGCGCGGATGACTTTCTCGTCATCAATGATCAGTATTTTCGACATAGTTTCAATATAAAATAAAAAAGTGCAAGTCTATAAGCCGGGTTCTGTTTCCTCCTCTATTTTCAGAGTCAGTTTCTTGCCATTTATCTAGCCCCGACTTCGCAATCGGGGTCCATCGATCTACCCATTCCGCATAAAAGCGAGCAACTTTTCCCGGAACTGAATCCGGCGCGGAACCTATTTGATCTTTCAACCCATAAGGTTTGCCATGCCCCCGATGTCACCATCGAAGCGGTGGGCTCTTACCCCACCTTTTCACCCTTATCCCGATAGCTATCGGGACGGTATATTCTCTGTTGCACTAGCTGTAAACTGACCGTCACCAGTCAGCCCCCTTCCCGTTAGGAAGTATGGCGCTCTATGTTGCCCGGACTTTCCTTCCCGATAGCTATCGGGACGACAAGACGACTTGCACGTTCCAAAGTACGGCATTTTCTGGCTATCGGTTTTGGAAAATGTTTGGTTGGAAATAAACCTTGAGGAACGGGATTGTGTAAGTAGTTCTATTTCTGTCTCTTTTCACTTATCTTTTTGGTACTACCACGAATTTAGAGGAATTGATAATCGATTAACTGGTGAAGATGGTTTCCGGAGGCTAGCATCCGGATGGGTGAGCCTTTCGGGATTTTCGGTTTTGTACTGAATTGAACACCGTGAAGAAAATGACTTAGCTCCCGAGGTACGAGAGGACAAGTCGTAAAGAAAATGCCCAGAGGCATTTTTAGACTTGGGCCAGGTTGTGGGAGGGAGTCATTTTTAGGTGTGAAATGCAGTACAAAATTCCGCTGTTTGCTCAGCATAAAGTAGCACTACACCTCACAGCGGAAATTGAGCATTACGAAATCTTCACACCCTAAGATGATTGCTAAACATGCGAGATTCCATGTGGCAAGTGAAAAACAAATTACAAGCACATGAAAGAAAAAGCCGAGGCTCAGGGCTTTTTGGTTACTTTTTGGCCGCCAAAAAGTGACAAAGAAAAACCTATAGAGAAAGGGGGAATGTGTTAGAAATGTTAAGTTTCCGAAAGAAAAAAGCAGTAATGATAATCAGAACCTATACTCTCTACTAGAGAAATTAGTTAAAAACCCAACTTGCTTTTCCATTAAATTCAGGGTAGAATCATCTTTTTCTTATGGATAAAAACAAAAATAAAAAGTTCAGAAGATTGATTCGATTAGTCAATTGGTATCCACCCTATTTATTTTCGGGGATTAAAGTGATTGACCATGCAGATGATTTTTCCAGTTTCCGTACTCGTCTCAAACTCACCTGGTACAACAGGAACCTAATCGGTACCGCTTTTGGAGGTTCTCTTTATTCCATGTGCGATCCATTCTTTATGTTTATTCTAATCATTCAGCTTGGTGATGAATACATCGTTTGGGATAAAACAGCAAGTATAGAGTTTGTAAAACCTGGTAAAGGGACTGTTTATGCGGAATTCAAACTCTCTCCTGAACAGGTAGCGGCCATCAAAATGACTGTAGACCGTGACGGAAAAGGCGTATTTGAGTTTCCTTGTGAAGTAAAAGATACCGAGAGTAACATCATCGCCAAGCTGCAGAAAGGTGTTTATGTGAGAAGAAAAGACCTGGCTAAGCCGTAAGCCTATCGTTCGATTGCGTAACTTTGAGGGCAAATAAAGAAGACCATGATAATAGTAGGGGATACCGTTCTTTCGGATGATATAAAGGAGAATTTTTTCGTCTGTGACCTTGAGGCTTGCAAAGGTGCTTGCTGTGTGGAAGGGGATGCAGGCGCACCATTGGAAGATGAGGAAACCAAGATCATCGAAGATATATACCCAATTGTCAAAGATTACATCACAGAAGAAGGTCGTCAGGCAATTGAAAAGCAAGGTACTTGGGTATTTGATAAGGATGGGGACAAAGGTACTCCTACCATTGGAGATAATCGAGAATGTGCTTACGCCTTAACTGATGATCGTGGAATTCTAAAATGTGGCATAGAGCAAGCTTACCTAGATGGCAAGATCACTTGGAAGAAACCTATCAGCTGCCACATGTACCCAATTCGTATTACCAAATACGATCAGTTTGATGCCCTGAATTATGATCGCTGGCATATCTGCGATCCAGCATGTCAGTTGGGAGCTAGTCTGAAAGTGCCAATCTATAAATTCCTCAAAGACGCGCTTATACGGAAGTATGGAGAAGCTTGGTATGCGGAATTGGTAGAAGAGATTGAAGGATGAGTTGATTTGAAATTAGAGGTTAAAGATTTGAGATTTGAAATTTTCAAAATCACACGTTATTCTACTGCTTTTTTCGATGCTACTAGGATCCTGTTTCAATGACTATAAAAAATTTGAGGGAGTAATATTAGACCTTAGGGCAGTAAATGGGCCGAAAGTAATTGGGTTTCGAACTGTCTATGAATTTCAATATTTTGATTCTGGGCAACTTGACACCATAGAAATTATGGATAAGCGCGTTTACCTTTTACCTGGTGATTCAATTCAAATTGAAATTGATCACCTGGATAAGCTTGATCACAGAGTCCTCAAAATACTGTATCGGGCACCTAGACATTAAGAATAATTAGGGTGTTTTTATTGGTGGCGGTATTGGAGGTCCGGAGTTCTTGTTTTTTTCCCTTGGCGGCAAATTAGACACATCGTTTTCCTCAAACATGGATAGGGGTCTTGCTCTCTTTTCTATTATTTCCCCCTCTTTGGCAAAAAGGAAATAGTGAGGAAATTCCCCTTCCCAGTCAAACAACAAAGTGAACTGCTTTCGTAATATGTTGCCGGATTCACCCACCACCAAAAAGCAGTTTTCCTTTTTTAAGTTGTATTTCTCTACAACATTGAGCCATTTTGTTTTATCGTTTTCGAAAAACAGCCAAATAGGCCGTACTTTTTTAGAATTGTCTAAATGTTTTGTTTCTTCATATACAGCCATTTCTTCCAGGCAGGGCTTGCACCAGGATCCTGAAAAATCAAATAATAGATAGGGCTGGGCTGTGGTCTTAAACAGCTCATCAAAAGCAAGCTCTTTGTCATTCACATCAAACAAGCGGGCGCCTCTAATTTCATTGTTTACATAGCCCGATTTTTCAATTCCCCGATTGGGGTCCTGATCCAGCTGAAGTGCATATTCCTTAAAAGCAGGATAGGTTAGTTGGTCAACTAGCGCTAGTTCTTGTTCTTCACTTAACATTCCGTCATTAAAAAGATTGAGCTGTACATACTGCTTAACGGTATCATTACTGCTATAGAACCTTTCAAGAATAGCTTGTGCGTCGAGACCCATTTCCTTGAAAAAGTAAAAGACAGATCCGTAGTAGCCCAAAGTCACGGGGTCATCATAATCCTCTTCTTGTAAACTAGCATATTCAAGCATATTCATCTGACTAGTTTCAATGGCACTTCTTATTGATCCGTCTTTGGTGTTGATATAAAGATGTGCAAGCCTGTACGCTAGTCTTCCGAGAAGTTCTTTAGCACCATATTTTTTTACCGTTTCAAAAGTGGAACTGTCACGTTTCAGGTTAGGGTGATCTTTGTAAATCAGTGCCGTACAACTGTCAGCCATGCTCCTGAGGCTTTCTCTAGAGGTGAGTTCAGCTATTTGGTCCGCCGTTTTCAGATCTTTGAGAGAATTGGTAATACTGTTTAAATATTTATCGAACAAAAGACCAGATGGTCCCTTCCATATAAAAAAGACATTTCCATGATTAATAGTGATGATGTTCTTAAAACTCTCCTTTGGTTGCGATAAGACCTCAAAGTCCATGTTTAGGCTGTCGCCAGGCTCAATATGAAATATATAATGCCCCAAAGTCAAATAAGTCGGCTTTTCGATATTGGTTTTTATTACGGTTTTAAGATTCGCTGAAGTATCTAAAGTAAATGGAGGAGGTGGGAGATAAAGCGGATCAAAAGCTAACGGGTTACGCAGGCCAAGAGAGGATAAATACTTTCTGTCAACATCCTTTTTGAGATTTACTACAATTGTAGTGTTATAGATTCCCTTCTTTTCATTAGGCAGCACTTCGGAATTCTGTGAATAACATGAAACACTAATTAATAGGAATGCAATAAAAGCGAGTGTCTTATAAAAATCAGGTAGCATATTTTTTAGATTAAAGTGATTACACGTGTGGTTAATAAAAAAGCAGTTAAAATAAATTCTTAATCATAAAATATTTGTATTCGGAGAAAAAAAATATTTTATGATTTTTTAGGATTCTTAGTTCATTTGTAACTCCTTGAATTATACAGAAATTACCAGCAAAATCATAACACCAAAAAAGTTGGCTGGACCTAATAGTTTATAAAAGTATATGTATATCCGCTTTTCTACCAGTAAGGAAGCAAAAGCAATGTAGGTAATGTTAAACTTAAGAACTGAGGCCACTTCGGTCTTCGGTCATCCCCGCCTGCAGTTCGGGCAGGGGTCTTCCAGCCAACCAAGCATAGAATCAAAGGGACTGGCATCATCCGATAGCTATCGGATGCGGATAATCAAATAAAAGTAATACTTGCTTGGGGTAGACTGATTCCCTTTTGTTATCAGAGTGGGATTAGGATTCTCTTGATTAAAAAGTATACCGACTTTATTCCTGAGCAGACTTTAATTAAAAACTAGATTCGATCAACTCAACAGTCACACGCTGCTCAATGGGATAAACAGGAGTGCCAAATTGATTGAAAATGGCGACATCGGCAGCATCCCGACCGAAGCCTAGAACTACATATCCTCCTCTGTTGCCAACCTGAGTAGCATCAAAGGTGTACCAACGGTTTCCAATGTAAGCTTCAAACCAAGCATGCATATCCATGGGCTTTAACTCATGCAAATATCCAACTACTATTCGGGCAGGAATGCTCAAGCTTCTGCACATGGCAATACCCAAATGTGCCAAATCAGTGCATACGCCAAACTTTCTTGTATTAACCTGAATGGCAGATATGGGCTGGTTGTTGCTTCCTGGAATATAGCTGATGTTGTCCCAAAGCCAGTCGGTAATGGCTGCAACCTGATTATAGCCCAAATATTGACCCTGGGTGATTTCCATGCTCATTTCATTGAAGAAATCCGACTCGCAGTATCTGCTAGGAAGCAAATAGCTTAAAACTGCATCAGGTAAATTTTGGATTTCCACAAAAGGCTCATCAAAGCCCTGATCTATATAATCTGAGGTAATCACCTCCGAAGAAGTGTCTATAGAGAACATCCCAATAGGTGCAATCAATCGCTGACAGAGGTTGCCATAGCCGTCAGTGAATTCAAAAACAGGAATGCTGGGGGTGATTTTAAACTCCTCCTTTTCTACCCATTGTTGGCTTCCGCTTCTAGGTCTGAGCATCAATATGAAAGGCGTAGGTTCAGAAATCTCAAATTTTAGATTACAGCTGCTGCGTAAGTGCATAGATAAATTATTAATAACCAGAATATATTGTCTTCCTGAACCATTTTCTATTGGTTCAGGCAAAAGGATAAGCTAAACTTTCATTATGATAAAAAGTAAAGCCTAACTTAATCTATGGTTATTTCTTGGGCTGTTAGTGTTGGGAATATTCTGAATTTACTCAGTTCTTACTCGTACCCTAGTTTGTAGATTTTATCATCAAAACCACAGATATACAGTTCTTGGTTTTTGTCAATACCAAAAGATGAGATAGGGAAATCAGCATTCAGTAATTCATTGTTTATTGGGTTGCTTGGATCACTGACGTCCAAACTCCAGATCCTGCCAGAAACGTAATCAGCATAGATATACAAGCCTTCCAATTCTTCAATAGCAGAACCATGATACACAAAACCCCCTGTGACAGAAATGTCACCTTTGGAATGATCATATTCCCAAACGGGCAATTTTAGTCCAGTCATATCACAATCGGCAGGTTTGAAGCAGTGAACACCTTCCATGGTATTCCAGCCGTAATTCCCGCCATTCTCTACTATATCAATTTCTTCGTACTTATTTTGTCCTACATCGCCTACCCATAGCTGTCCATTGGCTGTATCAAAGCTAAATCTCCAAGGATTACGCAAGCCATAAGCATAAATTTCTTCCCGAAAGCCTTCCGTATTATTTGCAAAAGGATTGTCTGTTGGTATGGAGTAATTGCCTGCTGAAGACGGCTGATCTACGTCAATTCTGAGAATACTTCCGAGTAAAGTGCTTTTGTTTTGTCCATTTCCCTGTGGATCACCGCCACTTCCTCCATCACCTGCAGCTATATATAAGTAACCATCAGGCCCAAAGGAGACTTGACCTCCATTGTGGTTTGAGTAAGGTTGAGCATATTCTAACAAGACTAGTTCACTTCCCGGATCTGCTTTAGTTGGATCGGAAGAGGAAACTGAAAAGCGGGAGATGACAGTTCTATTAGGGTTTTCTGCAGTATAATTCACGTAGAAATACCCATTACTTTGATAGTCTGGATGAAATGCCAAACCCAATAAACCCTCTTCATTTCCAGAATCATCCACTTTACTTTCGATTGCTAGAAACTCAGACTTTTGCGTTGTCCCTGGGTTATTTTGAAATACAGAAATAACTCCTCGTTGTTCTACTACAAATACCCGGTCAGAATCATCACCAGCATGCTGGAAATCTACAGGTCGGGTAAAAGTTAAAGAAGGAAAGGCTTCTTGCACTGTCAGTTTTGCATCAGGGCTTGGCCCAGTCGATGGTCTCTCTTGGGAGCAAGCAGTTGAATAAGTGAGAACTAATATTAAAAAGGTATTCAAAAATGTCTTCATATTGATATTGGTCTACTGTTTAATGGTTGCTTAATACTATACCTACAAAATAGGTGATTTTGAATGACTTGTAAAATGAAAAAGGGATTTTTCCTGACTGCCTAGGCTATTGCTTTTTCTCAGGAGTAAACATGCTCAGATCCCACTCATTGTACCAGTGTATTTCCATTTCGCCTTCCTCTGTTATCGTAATCGGAAGAAAAACGTATTCAGATTCCAGTTTCCCCTGCCCATTCCAGCGGTCTCCCATGTAGAGGTCCAACACCACTCCTTCATTTTTCCAATTGTAGAAATCCTTGGAGGAATAGCAGGAAGCCCATCTGGGCATATTTCTATGCCGCCCCTTATAAAATAGATTTTTCAACCAATGAGGTTCATGTTTAGCTGGAGATTATAGTTTGCGCTTAGAGGAAGGATAAGCTGTTTTTCGCGTAAATCATATTCCTTTTTTATAGGTGGGATTCTGTATTGGAGGAAATCCATGGTTTTTTAGGAAAGCTTTTCCGACCCTAAAAAATCGTGGCTATTAAAATCATTCTTTTAGATTTGCTTACAAGCTAAACAAAAGATATTTTGGAGATTAGTTAATTAGTGCATTGATTGTTGCCTGAAAACATCCATACATATAAGTTTATACATAGAAATACTATTTTTTCAATAAATTGAATTTAATAACAACCCAAAATAAATCTAACCATGAGTAAAGAATCGTCTAGAAGAACCTTCATCAAAAAATCCGCACTAGCGGGGACGGCAGCAATGGTACTACCCACATTTATCCCTTCCTCAGCGTTTGGCGCCAATGACCGAATAAATGCAGCTGTCTTGGGGATTAATGGTAGAGGTAAAAGTCATATCCAGGGCTTTATGGCTCAGAAAGACGTTGAGATCACTACACTTTGTGATCCAGACATGAACCTCCTGACCCCTGCGCAGAAAGCTTTTAAGGAGAAATACGGCAAAGATGTAGCCATTGAGCAAGACCTGAGAAAGGTATTTGATAATAAAGACATCGATGTAGTGAGTTTGGCCACTCCTAATCACTGGCATGCATTGGCTACTATTTGGGCTTGCCAAGCAGGCAAGGATGTCTATGTAGAAAAGCCAGGATCGCATAATATCTCTGAAGGTCGTAAGATGATCGAGGCCGCTGAAAAGTATGACCGGATCGTGCAGCATGGAGTTCAGTTGAGGAGCTCACCTGCAGTGCAGGAAGCTATTCAATTGATGCGAGACGGATACATAGGTAGAGTTTATATGGCTCGAGGTCTTGTGTTTAGAATGCGTGGTGATATAGGTGTCAAGGGGACTTCTCCGGTGCCAGATGGATTGGACTATGACTTGTGGACCGGCCCTGCTCCAAAGGTTCCTTTTACCCGTGATCTGGTACATTACAATTGGCATTGGCATTTTGATTATGGAAATGGTGATGTCGGAAACCAAGGTATCCATGAAACTGATCTTTGTATGTGGGGACTGGATGTAGGTTTCCCAACCAAAATTACTTCCATGGGAGGCAAATACCTTTGGAAGGACAGTAAGGAAACTCCTGAAGTTTTAACTTCTATCTATAACTATCCTGATGAGGATAAAATCATACAGTTCGAAGTTCGTCCTTGGTACACCAATGCAGAGGATGGAGCTACTGTTGGGAATATCTTCTATGGGGACAAAGGGTATCTGGTGGTCGATGGCTACGATAAGTATAAAACCTACTTGGGAAATGACCGCACTCCAGGGCAATACGGTGACGATGGGGGAGCAGCAGCTTCAGGAATGGACAGAGGTGCAGGAGGGACAGATGGTCACTTTACCAATTTTATAGAGGCAGTTCGTAAGCATGATAAATCTATCCTAAATGGACCGGTGGAAACCGCACATTTATCTTCTGGATTGGCTCATTTAGGCAATATCGCCTATAGATTGGGACGTGTTCTTGACTTTGACCCTAAGTCAGAGAAATTTGTCAACGATTCAGAAGCAGACGCTATGCTTACCAGAGAATATAGACCTGGTTTTGAAGTGCCTTCAGTAGTGTAGGTTAAAGAGTCCAAGAACTAGATTGCACCAAGTAAAAAACCCTGTCAAAAGTGATTTTGACAGGGTTTTTTTATAATTGTTTAGGAAATTCATATCGATTTTTAATCCAATTTCTCTACTCTAGTCGGCCTGTCTTTCCCGCTGATAATACTTTGGCTGCTGAGTGCGATGGCTTTAATTACCTCGGTCATATTCTCCATATCTAGCGTTTCGAACTCGTCACTTGCTTTGTGGTAATTAGGTTCGTTGTTTGGCGCTTCGTCCATTTTGGAAGTAGAGATGGTATGTGCCGGCACTCCCAATGCTGCCAAAGTTCTGTTGTCAGATCTATAAAATAAGTTTTGCTTTGGATAAGGATCTGGTTCGAAATGGAATTTGGATCCTTCCAGATTCTTTTGAAGTATCTCGCCCATAGAACTCTTTTCAAAGCCTGTGATGTAAGCAGAATTTGTTCCCCATTTACTTTCGGTACCTATCATCTCGATGTTGAACATGGCGACAACCTTGTCAGGATCCAGTTGCTGGCTGAAGTAAGTACTTCCAAATCCACCAGACTCTTCCGCCGTGAAGGCTACAAAAATCAAGGTGCGCTCATTATCCTTTATCTTATTGAAATACTTACCCAGCATCATAACAGCGGTAGTTCCGGCTGCATCGTCATTTGCGCCGTTGTAAATGCTGTCTTGGCTTGCATCCGGTCTACCTATTCCAAGGTGATCGTAATGAGCTCCAAAGACTACATATTCATCCTTTAGAGATTTGCCAGGAATGACACCAACGACATTCTTCAGCTCTTGCTCAGTAATTTTATTAGTGATTTTAAGTGAAACAGAGCTAGGGTCTAGGGTTTCTGTCATCACGAAAACCTGTGAATGTGCAATCGGGAATTTTGCCCTGCCTGCAATTCTTCCTAATCTTGCGTAGTTGGCCGCATGCGAAGGATCTATCAGAACCAATGCATTCTTTTCACCTCTCAAGACAGGAAATACCAACTGATTGAAATCGGCATCTTTTGGTACTTTGACCACATCTATTTCTGACAGAGAATTGATTTCTATAGTTTCAGACGTACTATTTACAACCAAATTGCTAGGACTCAAAGCTTCTTTGTCAAGCGTTCCACTCACTTCTGCAGGAGTTGCCAGTAGCATAGCGAAGCTTTGCATATAGGAAGTATTATCTCCGAAATACTCCAAGCCGCTTGCTCCAAACTCGGAAGCGATGAAATTGGCAGCCTTCTCCAATCCAGGAGAATAAATGCCTCTCCCTTCCATATCATCTGCAGAGAGAGTTCTTTCCACCCGTGCAACTTCTGATACTGTAATGATGGAGCCGATTTTGGGAGTGCAGGAAAATAGTCCTGTGTAAAGTATAGATAGGGCTAAGAATGTTTTTTTCATTTCGGAAATTAATTGATTCTGGATTAAAAGTACTGGGCAAATATTATGGTTATATGGAATCGTGCCAAAAGCCAAATATTCTATGACAAGCAAGATCCGAAGGATTGAGACAATTCATAACCCTCGGCAGAGCCGGGGGTAAAGAAAATACTTGGTTAACAAGCCCCGAAGGGGTGTCACTTTATAGTTTCGCCCTTGCAGGGCTAGAAATGCTATCGATTCGTTTACCCTGCACTTCGTACAGGGTCATGAATAGTCTTGCTCTCCCGCATAGCTATCGGGACGGAGCTAACCATGATATTATGCGATTTGAATACTGAATACCAAATTTTGCTTTTATAATTTTCTTTACTGGCAGAATAGCGAATAATCATATTAAATACTCTTTGTTTTTTCTTGAAATGCGTTTTTTCCTTAGAGAAAAGCAGCTTTCTAATAATTTGGTGGTTACAGAATTAGCTTGTGAGTTCTATTTTGGAAAGACCTGGATATGGTTTTAGTAATGGAAGTAGCTTCAATTCCGAAGTTGTTTTAAACGCTCAATGGCATTTTGGTTTTCAGGATATAATTCAAGAGATTTTTCAAAATTTTCCATTGCCTTTTCATTGTCCCCAACAAACAGATAAGCTTCACCCAAACTGTCAAAAAGGTTTGCTGATTCTGGATATAAATGGGTAGCTAATAGGAAAATATTTATTCCATTCTGGGCTGTCTCTGGCTTGTACAAAAGCTGTAATCCCAGATTGTTCAAGTTTCCTTCAGGCAATTTCAAGTCAGGATGTTCCTTCAAAGTTGATTCGTATAGGGAAATCAGATTTTGATAATTCTGGGATGATGCTAGTTCATTGAAATCCAGGAATGAGAAAACTTGAATATCTGCTTGCTTGGATCGGTAGCTTATTAGGTCTTCTTTTATGCCATTATCAGAAGGCTGGTTAGTTATGAATTTCAATGCTTCCTGATCATCTTTTAAAAATGCATCCAGAAATTTTAAGGTGTAAACAGAAGCCAATTTATAAGATTCCATGATTTCAAGATCACTTTTATCTTGTCTCTCATCCCGAGGTTGGAATAATACACCTAAAGTGCTAAAATAGGAATGCGATAGGTTGTGGAATTTTAGGCTATACGCCTGACTATTGCTCAAACTGTCATAAAATTCAAAGTTGTGATCTAAGCTTGGGTCTATTTTGTCCGCAATAATAACCTCCTTTGGAATGTCTTTTTGCGCAAAATGGATAAAGGGAACATCCACTTTTTCAAGATTGAAAAAAGGTGATTGCTTTAAGGTTTCATATTGATATTTAATGCTTCCATCCAGACTTACAATTGCTTTGATTTGCTCATTTCGCATCTGTGCAAGTACATTAGACAAGCCTCCAAAGCTGAAGCCCATCGTCGCAAGTTGGTTGAGGTTTGCCTGGGGTATTTTGGCTACTTCTGCTATCAAAAATTCAATATCTCTTGCCTGAGTTTCCAAGTCTTTTCCCGTTCCTCCTTCAAGAAATTTATTTTCCGTCCCTCGACTTGGACTTGATATCACGATATAGCCATGGCTTGCTAAATATTCGCAAAGAGCGAAATTTTCAATAGATGATGCCTGATAGCTTGGAGCATAGACTAGAACTGAGAAATTACCTTTGGCAGGTTTGATTCCAGCAAAAGCTCTTGTTACCTCTTGGAGATGTCGTTGATTTTCAACTGTATTTGGATAATAAAACCAGTTCAGAATTTGCTCATCTGGGAGGTATTCCCATTCCTCTTCTTCCTTTAGAACTTGCATGTAATCTAAAACAGTCCTTGCTTCAGATTGCTTCGGATGATCTGTTGAAGGATACCAAATGCTTACAGGAATTGGTCTGGGGATGGTGTTATTGTTCCAATCGTAAATTCTCTGGTAAGTACGTGTGCTGTCAGCAGTCACATAGTGTCGAAAACCCACCGTAAACTTCCCCTTTTCCAGATCAATTTCATCAAGAGAGGTCTGCCCGAAACTGAACGAGACATTAAAAATTAATAAGATTAGGATTATTCTTGAGTTCATGTTTTCATGTGATACAATTCAAAGCTTCTTCGCCTCAGGTAATGAATGTCTAGCCATAGGCAGTTCAAAATAGATTGAAGCAAAGACAAGAACATACAAAAAATATAAGGTTAATAATTGAGGAACTAATGCTTTTGCCTTTTTACAAGCAAATCTGCAAGCTCCAATGCACAACCCCAAGCCACTGTAAAACCTGCCCCTCCGTGTCCATAGTTATGAAAAACTGTGGAGAAGACTCCATCAAACTCAAATCGAACAGCACTTCTTCTTGGCCGTAGTCCAACCATCACTTCTAGTAATTGTGGACTTTCTGCATTGCTAGCTTCCTTTAGCCGCTCGAGAATTAATGTGGTATCAGCTGGATCTTCGGTTTCATTCCAATCATTCTCATAGTCAGTTCCCCCAATCACAGAATCCTCAGATCTATTAATCACATAGCTGAGTGCGCCTCTTTTAGTGGGATCGGCAAATGATGGAATATCCATTTTCTCACAGCGAAGAATTTGCCCGCGCATGGGATGAAGATCATCGTCATTGCAGAGAGCTTTTGCTCCCAAGCCCGTGCAATTGATCACCAAGGCATCCAAACCAGCCATTTCTTCCAACGAAGTAATTTCCCATTTTTCAAAAGAACCTCCATTGTCTATGAAACGCTCGAAAAGATGTGGCAAATAGAGTTGGGGTTCTGCCAATGGAACTTCAGAAATAAATGCCATTTGCATTCCTTTTGGTAATTCCTCAGGTTTTGCTTTTCTGACTTTTCCTTCTGGAAGTTGCTTTGTCCAGTCTATGTTACTTTCTGGGGTGTACGCTGTGATAAAGGGAATAAAAGAAACGCCATTTCCTTCCTTGATTTCACTTTCATAGCGCTCATATGCAAGCGTCGCCCAATGGTTTGTCTTTTCTTTGGGTTGGATTTCAAAAGGAAACCAAATTGCTCCGACTTTGCTGGAAAGAGTTTTGTCATATAGTTCTTTGGCGACAAGTCGAACATGAAAACCTGCTTCCTGAAGTGAAATAGCAGAAGTTAAACCCACTATTCCAGAACCAACCACAGTGATTGATTTCATTGGAAGTTATTTTTTGATGGCTGGAAACGTTCCATTGGGTTGGATTAGCAGCATGGTAGTTACTCCATCTTTTTCTTCAAAGCGTACTTTATATCCGTCTAAACCTTTGACGATAAATTCATTTTCACCGGTGGGAGTGATCGTATATTCTGGCTGTCCTGGTACAAACAAGGTCAACTTTTCCTCCTTCATAAATACTTTCAAGTCAGTTCCTCCCAACGTGTATGTTCCCACATAAGACTCAAGAGTTTCCGCTGTAACTTTTGCTTCTGCCGGAGTACGCTTGAAAGATATCGGATCCAATGTCGGCTCTAATTTCAGACTTGCAGCTTCTATATCTCCGAGGTCGTTGGTTCGGAAATTGAAATTTAAACCTCCGCCAGAAGTCGTGTCTACTTTGTTGTCTACTACCGCAAAAGCATCAAAGATATCGTAATGCACATGGTTTAGATAGACTCTTTCTCTTACGAACTGAGCCCAAAGTGAATCGTTTTTGTATTCAATAGTGAAAGTACCATAACCCGGATGGTAGTATTTACCCGTGTACTCGATTAGGCTGTGCGATGGAGTAGTATTTGGAATGGTGTTGGACTTTTTCTCTGCTTTTGCCTTTTCCTGTTGTTCTTTAATCTTCCCGATCTTCTCTTTGTAGTAGCTCACCCAATCAGTTTTTTCCAATCCCAATAGTTCATCTGAAAGTGCATCACGAACCAGTCCAGGCAAGGCAGAACCGTTTTGATTAGTCAGGACTACGATGCCTAAGCTGTCAGTTGGGAAAAATGCTACATTGGCAGAAAAGCCATCTATGTTTCCTCCGTGTTCTAGCCTATAGTGACCTTTGTAAGAAGAATTGAACCAAGCATAGCCGTAACTGTTCAGGTGCTGATCTGGAAATTGTTTGTCGGCAATTCCTCCTCCTACGAGCATCAAGGGATTGACAGCTTTCGCCACATAAGCTTCAGGAAGGACCTGAGTTTCGCCTAGTTTTCCTTTGTTAAGCCAAATCTTCAACCAATTGGACATCTCTTTTACACTACTATTGATACTTCCTGCCGGGCTGATAGCAGCTATATCGTAGTAAGGCATAGCTTTGTTTGTAGTGAAGTCTTCCAAACTGTAGCCTTTGGAGATATTAGGTTGAGATACCATTTCGCTTATGCTCACATTGGAGTTAGTCATGTTAAGTGGCTTAAAGAAGCGCTCTCTAATATTGTCTTCCCAGCTTTTGCCAGTCAGCTTTTCTGTAATCAGGCCTTGTGCCAAATACATGAAGTTGTTGTAATACCATTGCTTGCGAATTCCTGTGAATGGCTCTTGGTATTTCACCCGTGCCAGGAGGCTGTCCTTATCTGCTGTTGGAAATAAATACCAGGAAATATCGTGACGTGGAAGTCCAGTTCTATGACTGATCATATCCAAAATAGTGACTTGGTTATTTAATTCGTCATTGTAGAACTCCAGTTCAGGCAGGTACTTCTTCGGGCTGTCGGTAAACTTCAGGCCTTTTTCCTCCTCCATAATTCCTAAAAGTGCAACTGTAAAGGCCTTGGAAGAGGAGCCAATTGCATAAAGCGTGTTTTCATCCGCTAGGATTTTGTTTTCCAAATCTCGATATCCAAAACCTTTGGAATAAATCAGTTGATCGCCTTTGACGACAGCTACTGAAAAGCCAACTGTTTGTGTAGCTTCTTGAAGTGCTTTTAGCTTAGTATCAAGAGTTTTGGTGTCTAGCTTGGTCTGTGCAAAAGCCAGAGAACTGCTGATAAGAAAAAGTAGAGTAATGACTTGAGTCCGCATGTTTGCTTGAAATGAGGTGGTTTTATTACCTCAAACTCAAGATTTTTTCTGTAAAAATCTAAGTAATGATGGGGTTTTTTAATGCATTGGTTAAAGTATTAAAAATCGCGTGGTGCAGAGGCGACTACTTGGGACCTTTTCCTAAAATTCCAAGCAGCCTTTGCCTCCGACTTCTCTCCACACAAAATCTTAGTAGGGTTAAGATTCTCTTCGGGTGTATAACGATGACTAGGAAGGGTAAATTCTCGCGGATTATCTTAATAAGCTTTAAAAGATGATAAGCTTCAAATGCCTAAACTTCGCCTCGGTTTCAGTCTCACAGACCGAAATAGTTCAGGTTAAATGGCCTGTGATACAAACATGGTGAATGCTAGCACACCAACTTATACCCAAATCCCCGCACATTCAAGATCTGGATTTGATCATCATCCTGCAGTTTTTTGCGAAGCTTAGTGATAAAAACATCCATACTGCGGGCATTGAAAAAGTCGTCTGAACCCCAAATCTGCGTGAGAATCAAACTTCTATCGGTAATCTGATTGGCGTTTTCCAGAAGGATTTTCAAGAGTTGGGATTCTCGGGCGGTTAGGTGACATTCTTCATTATCAAGCTTTAAAAGTTGCTTGGTTGGGTGGAACTCATATTTCCCAAGACCTAACCAATCCGACTGATTTTTGCGCAATTGCTGTCGATCAAGCTGAGCTTTGATCCGTACGATAAGTTCCTCCATACTGAAGGGTTTACGCACATAGTCATTGGCACCCAACCCAAAGCCTTTCAAGACATCTTCAGTTTGGGATTTTGAAGTCAAAAAGATAATCGGTGTGTAAGGATCTATCTTTCGGATTTGCTCGGCCAGAGTGAATCCGTCCTTTTTCGGCATCATCACATCTAGTATCAGTACCTCTGGTTTTGAGTTTTGATAACTTTCCCAAGCTTGCTGTCCATCAGCGCAAAGGGTAACCTTGAAATCCCGGCTTTCCAGACTTTCTTGGATGATCATTCCCAGCGCCATCTCATCTTCTGCTAGTAGAATTCTGACTTTACTCATGGCCAAATCGTAATAAATGAGGTGCTTCTTTCGGATGATTCCAGCTCGATTTTACCCTCGTGTTTTTCAATGATTTTCTTCACATAATAAAGTCCAATTCCAAAGCCTTTAACATCATGAAGATTTCCTTTTGGGATTCTATAAAACTGCTCGAAAACCCGTTCTTTTTGATCTGAACCTATATTTCCACCATTATCCCAAATCCTGATTCTAGTGCTGTCTCCCTGATCAACTGTAATTCTTACTTTATCACCACCGTATTTGAGCGCATTATCCAATAAGTTAGAAAGTACATTTTCGAAGTGAAAAGGATCGACCTGAATGGGGGTTATATGAGAAGGCATTACGAGCTCTATTTCTTTCTCCGGTGCCAAAGTTTGAAACTTCTGAACCAAAGACCTGAGAACTGGAAGTGGATCGACCTCCTCTTTTTGAAGTATAAATTGATCGGAATCCAAGGTGGCAGTTTCCAGCAATTTCTCCACCATCAAGTTCAATTTGAGCATTTGGCCTTTGGAAATCCCCAAGTACTTTTTGGTCTTTTCAGGATTGTTTTCAGGGTTGAACTGCTCGATTCCTTCTATTGCTGAGAGCGTTGTTGCGATGGGAGTTTTGAATTCGTGGGTGATATTTCCGATCAAGTCTTCTTTGATTTCAGCTATTTCCTTTTGGTTTTTGATGGTTTGGTAGAGGTAATAAAACGCTCCTGAGATAATCAAAAGAAAGATTACAGACATGAGAATATCAACTATTCCGCGCTTCAGAACTGTGAGGGCAGTGTTCTCAAAATACATTTCCAGCTTCTGGCCACGAGGTAAGAAAGTGGATTTTGAAACCGTGGAAAAAGGCATTTCTGTTAATTCCGGATAGTTAAAAGAACCAGCTATGGTGTCTTTTTCGTATTGGAGCAGGCCATAATTTATACTGATATCTCGCCGATCCAATTCATCCTTCACCAGCCTGCTGATTTTCTCAAAATCAAGTGAATCCCGAGTTATCGAGATAATAATCTGGTTGGTGAGCATTTTAAGATTCCTGATGCTGTCGGCAGCATTCAGGCCTCTGAAAATATTGATATTTTGTATTTCATGGGGATCAATCGTATTCAACGTATCAATCTTTGTATGAAACCTGAGATTTTTGGTGGTATCAAATTCCCCGAACCAACTTAAGCTCGAAGTGTCACCAGCTTCCATTTTCTCCAGTGCTTTAAAAAGGACTTTGCTTTCCCCAATTCTCTTAAAAAAATCATTCTCCGTGCTGTCAAACTCTGCATTTCCTGTTGTCCTAAGTTTGATAGTAGAGCTTTTATTCTCTGTGAGCGTGATCACATCTGTTTTAGCCAAATCAGCGAAGTACACTTCGAGCGCATTGTCCAAACTTTGCTGGATATCAGCGCTGAGTTGAGTTTCATTTTGCTTGAATTGAGTGACATTACGGTAGATCTGCACACCTATACTCACCAGCAGCGTGAGGGCAATCAAAATACTTATTCGCTTGAAATGTAGCTTTTTCACTGTGCTAAAGTAGATGCTAGGAAATTTATAAAATCGAATGTTAACACACGTTAACAGTGCTTAACTAAGTTGCAGAGGCAGTTTGTATTGGTTTGTAGCAACAAATTTACAGCTATGAACATACGAATTCTATTTCTCGCATTTGCCCTGATGGGCTCGATCTTTACTGCCAAAGCTCAAGGTCTTACCGGTAGAGCATACTATAAAACTTCCTCCAGTTTCAAGATTTCAATGGACAGCACCAAAATGGCTCCCGATGTCATTGCTGACCTTCAGAAGCAACTGAAAAAGCAAATGGAACGTGAATACATCCTTTCTTTTTCCCAAACAGAATCCAACTGGAAGCAAGTCGAAAGTCTAGGATCTGGTCCAGCTACGGCTTCTTCAGGTGGAGCCAGCATAGTGATTAATACCGGGAATCAGGACAGATTACTCTATAAGAATGTGGCTGAGCAAAGCTATATCAAAGAGGAAGATTTGATGGGAAGAGGGTTTTTGGTCAAAGATAGTCTGAACACTTACGACTGGGAATTGACTGGAGAAAGCAAGCAGATCGGTGATTACACCTGCCAAAAGGCTACTTACTCAAGGATTGTGGATAGTAAGACTTTTTCCATGGGTCAGGATGAGATGGAGATTACTAAAGATACCGTCAACGTAACCGCTTGGTTTACGATGCAGATTCCAGTCAGCCATGGTCCTGATGATTTTTGGGGATTACCAGGGTTGATACTGGAATTGCAAAATAGAGGGATGACCTACATCGCCGAGCGCATTGTTTTGAATCCAAATGAAGCGGTGGAAATAGAGGTTCCTAAAAAAGGAGAAATGATCAGCAGTAAGGATTATGATGCGCTGTCGGAAGAGAAAATGCAGGAAATGATGAAGCGCTATTCCGGCAAACCAGGAAGCGGCAATGAGATGGTGATCAAAATCGGTAATTAATCGCTTATAAAATTCTATCCATGTTATTAGCAAAGCGGTTTTTTGCGATTGGTTTTTTTCTTCTGATTGCCTTTCCATCTTTTTCTCAAAATAAAAACCTGATCGGACAAGTCCTGGACAGTTTGAATCAGCCGATAGCTTACGCGAATGTCGTAGCAATCAATCAGACTACTCAGAAAATCGGGGGCTTTGGTATTACTAATGGGGAGGGTCGGTTTAAAATTGGACTCGCACCTGGTTCGGAATATTTGCTCCGCGTGTCTTTCGTCGGGTATAAGCAATTCGAGCTAAAGATCACTGAATGGTCTGATCAAGAGCAGATAAAGGTTATTCTAAGTCAGGATGAAACCATGCTGGATCAGGTGGAAGTGGTAACTGAACTGCCAATCACAATGAAAGGTGATACGCTGACTTATAAGACAGATGCATTTACTACAGGTACGGAGCGGAAGCTCAAAGATGTGCTGGAGAAGCTTCCGGGATTCGAAGTGGATGATAATGGGGAGGTAAAAGTGCAGGGAAAAAAAGTGGACAAAGTGATGGTGGATGGAAAGAATTTCTTTGATGGAGATACCAAACTGGCTACCAAAAACCTTCCGGCAAATGCGGTGGATCGAGTCCAAGTGTTGAAGAATTTCAATGAAATAGCCCCAGTTCGTGGGTTGGATAATGACGAGACTTTGGCGCTAAATATTCAATTGAAGGATGGGAAAAAGAACTTGGTTTTTGGTGACTTGACTGCAGGAGCGGGACCTCAAGAGCGCTATTTGGGTCATGCGAATGCTTTTTACTATTCACCAAAAGTGAATCTCAATCTGATCTCAGACGCCAATAATGTAGGGGAATTGGCTTTTACCCTTCAGGATTACTTTAGGTTCAGTGGAGGATTAGCTGGTTTGGCTGGGAAGTCAGGCTCCTCTCTTAGCGTGAGCTCGGATGACCTGGGAATTCCCATGGCACAGCGAAATAATGCCCTTGATCTGAGGACAGAATTGGCTGCATTGAATTTGAATTATAATCCGAATAAAAAATGGAGGCATTCAGGCTTTGTGATCGGTTCCGCTTCCAAAAATGAATTGGGGTCTTCTTCTCAGCGAACCTATTTGCGAACAGATGAAAATAATCAGGAGACACTCACTTCAGCAAACACAGTTGAGAATAAGTCTGGCTTGATGAAATATGCATTGACGTTTACTCCTAAAGAAGAAACCTATGTGAAGTACAGTGTTTTTGGAAAGTTGGCTGACATCGCCACTCAGAATTTTCAGGATTCAGATTTTGGGCAGATTCGACAGCAAATAAATAGCTTCCAAAGCCGGCAGCCATACACAGTTCAGCAAAAAGGGGAGTGGTTTCATGCTCCTTCTGACAAAAGAGTCTTTTCCGTGGAGGCAAATTGGGAGAAAAACTACTCGAATCCCCTCTATGATTTGACTACCAATCAAAAACCTTTCAATGGGATGTTCCCAATTGTGGACCGTGAAACTTACCGTTTTCTCCAAAATCAGGATATCAAAACCCGTACGCTGGAAGGAGCATTCAATTACTATCATATCCTGAATCCGACCAATCATATTAACTGGAATTTGGGATATACCGACACAAGACAGGAGTTAGTAGGATTTGTGGAGCAGGCGGATACAGATGAGCAGGCTGATATGGAAGAGTTTGAAAATGATTCCCGTTTTGGCTTTCAGGATTTGTATCTGGGGATGACTTACAAAACCAAATGGAAATCAGTGGTCATCAGTCCCTCTCTTTTTCTGCATCGATATGCATGGAATGATGTGCAAATGGAAGATGAGTTGAGTAATGATAAACTCCTGCTTCTACCAGGCATGTATGCCAAGTGGAGCATAAAATCCAATCGATCATTGACATACCGATTTAGTAGTCAGGCGAACTTCATGGATATACAGAAACTCGCGCAGGGATTGGTGATCTCAGATTACAATGCCATTTTCCAAGGAAACAGACAGTTAGACAATGGCTTGTTTTACACCCAATCGCTTAATTATAACCACTTTGATTTCTTCTCCTCGCTTAATTTATTTGGAAACCTGAGTTGGACGAGAAAACATAATGACTTGGTAAATACGACCAACTTTGCCGGGATCAATCGAATCATGAGTATACAAAATATTGATCCAGTGAATGAGTCGTTAACTGCAAGTCTGCAAGCGGATAAGCGTTTTCAAACCTTCAAAATCTCTGGGGGAGGAAACTGGAATAACTACTCCACCAACAGTTTTGTCGATCAAATCCTGATTCAAAATAGTCAATTTGCACATTCATATTTCTTCAAGTACACTAGCACGTTTATGAAAACTGTGGAGGTAGATTTGGGATATACCTGGAATCAGAACTTTTACAATTCTACCAATGCCAAGAATACCTTTAACACCTTTTCTCCAAAAATCGAAGTAGATTGGGATATCTGGAAGGGCTTGAAATTGAATGCGGATTACACCTACAATTCGTACATGAATAAAGCATCTGGTACAACTAGTGACTTTGATTTCTTCAATGCTTTTCTGAGTTATCAGGGAAAGTCAAGTCCTTGGGAGTTCAGACTAACAGTTTGGAATATTCTTGATACACGCTCTATACGCCGTGATAGCTTTACCGAGAACCTGATCAGCACTTATTCTTACTTGGTGCAACCTAGGTATGGACTGTTTACTGTGAAGTGGGATATTTAGTGGAAGTTGGATGTTAGGTGCTTGGTGACCGATGTTGCTTAGCGATAAAATTGAAAAGGCCGGGATTTCCCAGCCTTTTATGTTGTGGTAGTTTAGTAATTATTCGCTTGCTACCAATTTCACATCTAGTTCTACATCATCGTAGATCATCTTGTCAGCAAGGTTTTCGAAATATGAACCTGAGCGGTATTTGATGTCGTAGTGGGTACGATCGAAAGTTAATTTACCCGTTGCTATGATTATGCCACCTTTTGCACTCACACTTGCTGGGAAAGTAACTGGTTTAGTGATGTTTTTGATGGTCAGATTGCCAGTAAGCTCGTAGTCTTTTCCGTTGGTTGTTGTTGCTTTTGTGATCACAAACTTGGATTTATTATGCTTTTCTACTGAGAAAAAATCATCTGATTTTAGGTGGTCAGTTAATCTTTTGTTGGATCCAGCATCAGTAATATCTTCAACAGTCAAGTTGGTCATATCCATTTCGAAAGTTCCACCGAGGATTTTGCCATTTTGATAGTCGAGCGTTGCAGAAGAGATCGGAACTTTGCCGTGATGCTGTCCAGTGACCTTTTTAGCAGTCCAGGTGATCGTACTTTCTGAAGTGTCAACATTCGCGACTTCTGGTACAATTGAGAATGCTGTAAATGCTAAGGTGAAGAGTAAAGTAAAGATTTTCATAGTTCTAGTTTAATAGTTTTAATGATTTATGGGGATTTGAAACCAAGGGGATAAGACGCAGTAAAACGAGCTAGGGTTCTATAATAGAACTGTTTTAGGCAATTTTATTCAAAAGGTAGGATTAGCTGTTTTTTGGTAAATTGGAAAAAGTTAAAAGCCAGCTTGAGAAAGGAGCTCACTCCAGTTTTTGATTCCAATTTCATATATTTCTAAACGGCTACTTGAAAATATTCCTATGAAATATACACTCATCACTCTATTCTGCCTTATGACATTATCAGCTTTTGCACAACTTAAACCCATAGAGTCCGGCGTGTTTAAGTGGGATGATTTTAAGGTTATTCCAAACAATGATAGGGTAAGCAGACCTATTTTGGAAGGAGTTTCCACACATTTGGATTACCTAGAGATGCATGCCACCACTCAAAATGTAGGTGCTAAACCAAGTACAGCGCATGCAAACGAGGATATAGAGGAGATAATAATAGTAAAGGAAGGAACCATGAAGGTGACTATAGACGGCGAAAGCTCCATACTAGGAGCAAATGGTGTTGTCTCTCTGATGCCACTACAAATGCACTCACTCGAGAATGTTGGGACTACTCCGCTTACCTATTACATCATCCGATACAGATCAAAGAAGAAAATGGATGTGTCTAGAGGAGTTGCCTCAGGTAATTCGCTGATGGTCAACGCTGATTCTTTGCCTTATAGGTCCACAAGCGTAGGAGGGGTTCGTTCCTATTTCGATAGGGAAACTGCTATGTGCGAACGATTGGAGATGCACGTGACTACTTTGGACAGAAAAGTAGCTAGTCATGAACCACACGCTCATGATGAAACTGAAATTATCCTAATGATCTCAGGTGAAACGGCCCAAATGATAGATGGCCAGGAATACACCGCCAAAGCTGGAGATTTTTATTTTATGGAATCCCAATCGGTTCATGGAATCCGAAATATCAACGATGAACCAACAACTTACTTTGCTTTTAAGTGGAAGTGAAGATTTTATGGTTCGCTCTTTCATGATTAGCATTTTAGAAAAATGAAATTGTCGGTTTTCCCTTAATGAGGATCAATTATGAATCCACTTTGGAAGGATAAAACTCACTTTCAAAAGCTGGTAAAAAGTGCATACCATTTTCCAGTTCATATTATTTCTTGTTTTAAAAATAGATTCTAATTCGCTGACTGAAAATATGCAAGTTCTATTTCTTGCAATAATCAGCATAGAATGAGGTTTTTAATCTTTTTCGTGAAATTAGGCCTATTTGTATATCATGCTTTTTTTGATGTTTTTCTATTAAATTCTAGGAAGCCCATGATGATAGATTAGGTATTTTGAAGAAGTTTTCCTCTTTTAGTCCAAAGGAATTACGAATCAAAATTCAATCTTTCACTATTTTCTTAGCTTGAAAAACTATTTCAAAACCAGATGATGTACAGTTAATAGAAAGCTTTCTGTTTGTATTTCTGGAATTGAAGTCATTAAAGCAATAAAACTCAGGAATTGGAATTGAAAACGAAGAAAATCTATATTTTAGAAATATGTTTGAATAGATTCAAGGTGGGTTTCTCCAATACAATTACGATACTTTTACAAAATGGATCACAATCATTTACTTGAACTCTTCTTTCAGCAATCCAATGATCTAATTTGGATGATAAATCCAGATTATGAGTTGATTTATGCCAACCAAGCATTTTTTGATCAGGTGAAAGAAGTTACCGGTTCGGAGCAAAAACTCAATGAATCCATCTTTATACCAGGCTTAGATGAAGAAACCATTCAGAAATGGAAGACTTATTATAAAAGGGCGATTAATGGAGAAAACTTTGAAGTTGAAGAGCATTTTTTCAATCCTGAACTAGAAAAAATCGAATATACCCATATAACCTTTAAGCCAATCACCGGCGAAAATAGTGAAATTGTTTCCGTCGCTTGCCAATCTAAAGACATTAAACGCTTAGTAAAAAAGCGATTGGAAGCCGAACAAATGTTGAATTCTTCTTTGGATGTTTTCTGTACTTTCAATGAGCAAGGGCAGTTTATTTATGTTAATGAAGCAGCAACAAGGCACTGGGGCTACACACCTGAGGAATTACTAGGTACAAACTATAGATCGTTGGTAATTGAGGAAGATGTAGATGTTACAGATTCTGTGGATGCGAGCATAAAGAGCGGAGAAGAAATAAAGTCATTCTCTAATAGGTATAGAAAAAAAGACGGCGGGATTGCATATAATATCTGGTCATCCAGATGGGATGAGGGTACAAAACTCTTTTACTCCGTAGCAAGGGACGGCAAAGAGAAACTGGAACAAGAGAAAAAGTTACTTAAAAGTGAACAACGTTTCAAAGCACTAGTTACTGGGGCATTTGACTTGGTGGCAGTGCTAGATACTGAAGGACGTTATTTGTTCATGAGCCCTTCAATTACTGCTATTGCTGGTATTCCTCCTGAAGAATTTATTGGTAAAAATGCATTTGACTTTGTTCATCCCGATGACCTTAAACAAACTCAATCCGAACTGAGAAAATCAATAAAAGAGGATAGAGTAATAATGAAACCCTATCGCGCTAAAAACCATAAAAATGAATGGAGATGGGTAGAATCAGTTTTAATAAATATGCTAGACAACTCAGCAATTAATGGCATTGTTATTAATTCAAGAGATGTAACAGATAAAATTGAACAGAAGGAGAAATTTGAGCAAAGTCAAAGAAGGTTCAAGTCCTTAGTTGATAATAGCATGGATTGCACCATCATTATCTCCGCAGAAGGTAAGACTACCTATGTGTCGGGTTCGGTAAAAAATATACTAGGCTATACTCCAACCGAAGCAATGGAGGTTGATTTTAGAGAATTGATTCATCCTGAAGATTTAGCAGGAGCAGAAAATGCATTGGCACTTTCTCTAGAACACCCTGGAGTCCCTATGAAGGGACATGTTTCCCGCATAAGGCATAAAAACGGTTCTTGGCGCTGGGTAGAACCGGTCATAACAAATTTGCTTCATGACACAGCGGTAGGAGGGATTGTTGATAATTTTAGAGACATCACGAAAGAAGTAAACAATCGAAAGAGGCTCGAAGAAAGTGAAGCTTTTAACCGTGTTCTTATAGAAAGCAGTCCTGATTGCTTAAAATTAATGGACACAGAAGGCCGACTTCAGTATATGAATTACAACGGGCTTTGCCAGATGGAAATAGATGATTTTTCAGCTTATAAGGACAAAAATTGGATGTCACTCTGGGGAAGTGAAAACCAAACACTTGTAAAATCCTCGATAGAAAAAGCTTTGGCGGGTGAAAGAGCACAGTTTACGGCCTACAGTCCTACTGTAAAAGGCACGCCTAAATGGTGGGATGTGATCGTGTCACCGGTATACAAAGACAGCGAACAGGTACAACAAATAATTTCTGTTTCAAGAGATGTGACCAAGCTGAAAGAGGAAGAGCATAAACTTAAATTATTTGAAAAGGTCATCTATAATACTTCAGAGTCTATTTTAATTACTGAAGCGGAGCCTTTAGAAGAACCGGGTCCCAAAATAATCTTTGTAAATGACGCTTTTTGTAGAAATACGGGGTATACGGAAAAAGAGGTGTTGGGAAAAAACCCAAGATTTCTTCAAGGTCCTAATTCCGATAAGAAGAAATTAAAACTACTTGGTGAAAAGCTAAAGCAGGGTGAAGCTGCAGAAATTACCGTAGTTAACTACACAAAAGATGGAAATGAATTTTGGGTAAATTTCGGCGTAAGTCCATTAGTGGATCAAACTGGAAAGATTACCCACTTTATTTCGGTCCAAAGAGATGTCACCGAACAAAGAAACAAGGAACTTGAAAAGGATTTTTTAACAGAAGTAAGTCTGAATTTTAACCCGGAGAATGACTACTTAAAGTCAACCCATAAGCTCTGCAAGACGATTAGCACATTTGGAAAGTTCGATTGGGTAGAATTATGGACCCTGAATCTTGAGAAAAGTCACATGAGATTGATTAATCACTATGTGTCGGCTAAAGAGGATGAAACTTTCTATTCTGTTGGATCAGAAACTACGGCATTTCAAAGGTCAGAAAGCTTGGTAGGTAAAGTATGGTCTGATCAATCGCAAATTCTGTGGAATGACATAGATCATCAGGACGACTTTTTAAGAAGAAAAGCTGCACGGAAAATCGGGTTAGTATCTGTCATGGGGATTCCATTAATATCCAATAATGAAGTGATAGGTGTGCTAACTGTTGGGGTCAAGAAAATCTCCAAGCACTTAACAAGCTATACTCGTGTCTTCGAGCGCTTAGAGGGCTATATAGGGGCAGAACTGAAGCGGAAAATGTTGGAAAATGACTTGACTCATTTGTTTGATGCCATTCCAGATATTGTAACTATTGGTGATTTTCAAGGAAGGTTTTTAACGATAAATAAAGCAGGTTGTGAGCTATTGGGGTATACTGAAGAAGAGATTCTCTATCAGACTTTTGAGAAATTTATCCATCCAGCCGATATAGAAATTGCCTTCAAGGAACTTGGTCGCTTAACATTGGGTCAAACCACCTTTAATTTTGAAGTACGGTTTATAACCAAATCTGGTGCAATCATTTGGTTAAGTTGGTTTTGTAACACCAATCTTGAGGAGGGGCTAATCTATACCACCGCCAAAAACATTACAGAAGAAAAGAAACTAAGAGAATTAAATCGAGAAGTTGGTTCACTTGCGAAAATAGGGAGCTGGGAGATGAATCTAGTTACCAAAAATCTCTTTTGGTCAAAGGAAATTCACGCGTTATATGGAACAGACCCTGATAGTTTTGTTCCATCAGTAGATGATGCTATTAATTTTTACAGGGAGGATTTTCGCCAATTAGCACTATCAAACTTTGAGGAATGTATTACTACTGGGAAGTCCTATGAAGTTGAAGCGATAATTGTCAATTCCGATAATAAAGAGCTGTGGGTGCGCACTACTGCAAAAGCTGAATTTGTTGATGGTTCATGTGTGAGGGTTTATGGTAGTTTTCAGGATATAAACGAGCGTAAGCAAGCTGAAATAGGGTTAAAGCAAAGTGAAGCCAAATTCAGAACCATTTTTGAGATTGCTACATTGGGAATTGCTCAAGTTGACCCATCCAATGGGCGTGTAATATTGGTTAATTCCTACTATGAAATCATAACAGGGTACTCTAGGGAAGAAATGCTACAAATGAACTTTTTAGAGCTTACCCATCCTGAGGACCGCGAAAAAGATTGGGAATTATTCAGTAAAGCCGCCCGGAGTGAAGAAGAATATAAGAATGAAAAGCGATACATAAAAAAAGACGGAAGTATTGTTTGGGTTAAAATTCACCTTGCATTCATAAGAGACGAGAAGGGTAAGCCCATTAGAACCGTTGCTATTTGTGAGGATATTACTGAGCAAAAACTTGCAGCAATACAATTAGATACTAGTTTAAAAGCTCTGGAAGATTATAAGTCTGCTTTGGATCAATCTTCCATAGTCGCCGTGACGGATAAAAAGGGGGTGATTACTTATGTAAACGAAAATTTCTGTACAATCTCAAAATATAAGCGTGAAGAGATCATAGGTCAAACTCATAGGCTTATTAATTCAAACTATCATTCTGCAGAATTCTTCAAAAACCTATGGAAAACGATCGCATCAGGTAATATCTGGCGTGGAGAAATAAAAAATAAAGCTAAAGATGGATCTTACTATTGGGTGGATACCACCATCGTACCGTTTTTGGATGCAAAAAACAAGCCTTTTCAATATTTAGCAATTCGCTTTGATATTACTTCCAGAAAAGAGGCCGAAGAATCTGCTTATTCTGCGTTGATTGAAAAAAACACCATTTTGGGGAGTATATCAGATAATTTTTATGCTTTAGATGAAGATTTTCGCTTCAGTTATATGAATGCCAGTAGTGAGGAACTATTACAAGTTGATTCCTTAGAAATTATAGGTGAGAATATTTTTGAAAAGTTTCCTGAATTATTGGGTACAGAATTGGAAGAAAATTTAAAGAAAGTAAAAGAAACTAAAGAATCTATAAGATTTGAGTATTACCATAAACTGTCAAATAAGTGGTTTCAGGAAAATATTTATCCAACTCCAAGTGGACTTTCTTTATACTTTCAGGATATAACTGAAAGAAAAGAAGCGGAAAAAGAACGAAATAGTCTACAGTTAACTCTGGAAAATAGCCTAAATGAGATTTATGTTTTTGATTCAGAAACGAAGAAATTTATTTATGTCAATAAAGGAGCACTGGATAATTTAGGTTATACAGAAGATGAAATAAAAGAATTAACACCTATCGATGTAAAGCCTGAGTACACAAAGGTCACTTTTGAGAAACTTGTTTTTCCATTAGTAAACAAAGAGAAAGAAAAAATAATATTTTTCACTTCGCACAGAAGAAAAGATGGAAGCCTTTACCCAGTAGAAGTTCATCTTCAACTCATAGCGGTTGAAGAAAGCCAAAGGTATTTAGCCGTAATAATGGATATTACCGAGCGCAGGAAGGCAGAAGAAGAGGATAGATTTAAGGCTAATTTATTGAGTATGGTTCAGCAGGGAACTATTGCAACCGACCTTGAAGGGAAAGTTACTTACTGGAATAAAGGGGCGGAAACCATGTATGGTTGGAAAACAGAAGAAGCAGTAGGAAAGAATATCATGGAGCTAACCACTCCGGATACGAATAGAGAACAAGCCCAGCAAATCATGGAAATGCTGAAAAAAGGGCAAACATGGACGGGAGAATTTGAAGTTCGGAAAAAGGATGGAACCCAGTTCCCAGTCTTGATTACCAATTCTCCTATTTACAATGAAAATAATGAACTACAAGGTATTATCGGTATCTCATCAGACATAACACAAGAGGTTAAAAACAAGGAGTTACTAAAGCAGTATACGAAAGAGCTGGAGCGCTCTAATGAAGAATTGGAGCAATTTGCTTTTGTAACTTCACATGATTTACAGGAGCCATTACGGATGATATCCAGTTTTATGGATCAGCTCAAAAGGAAGTATGAAAATGAACTGGATGAAAAAGCATTGCAATATATTTATTTTGCGAATGATGGTGCTAGGCGCATGAAAAACATCATTTTGGATCTGCTTGAATATTCTAGGGCTAGTAAGCCTACGGAAGATCTTGAAGAAGTAAATTTGAATGAAGTCATAGCTAGCTATAAACAATTGAGGAGAAAAGTGATTGAAGAAAGTTCAGCAGTTATACTAGCTGAAGATATGCCATCAATTTTTTCGTATAATGCTGTACTAGTTCAAATCTTCCATGGTCTGCTCGATAATGCCATTAAATACTCAAGAGAAGGCATTGCTCCTGTCATTGAAATTAAGGTCAAGGAAAATGAAAATGAATGGGAGTTTTCAGTTTCTGATAACGGCATTGGGATAGATGAGCAGTTTTTTGATAAAATTTTTATTATTTTCCAGAGATTACATAATCGAGATAAGCATGATGGAACAGGAATTGGACTTTCAGTAGTGAAAAGAAGTGTTGAGTTTTTAGGTGGACAAATATGGCTTAATTCGACAGTTGGCCAAGGCACAACTTTCTTTTTTACAATAGCTAAAAACAAGAATAAAAAATCTATAGAAATATGAAGTTGGCAAACATCCTTTTAGTTGAAGATAATGAAGGAGACATTCTCCTCACCCGGGAAGCTTTCGAAGAAAGTAAGATAAAAACAGTAATTAATGTAGCCAAGAATGGGCAAGAAGCACTTGATTATCTCTTTAAGAAAGGAGATTTTAAGGACGCTAAAAAACCGGATTTAATATTGTTGGATATTAATATCCCAATATTTAACGGGCATGAAGTACTGCAAACGGTAAAATCTGATCCAGTACTAAAAAAGATACCTATAATTATTTTGACCACTTCCTCTAATGAAAAGGATATTGCAAAAGCATACGAAAATCATACGAACAGTTATGTTAAAAAGCCTATTAATATGGATGATTTTTTGAAGGCAATTTTGAAAATAGAGGAATTTTGGTTGCAATTATGCACGCTATCTAACTAGGTTATGTTTAGACCAGAGAGAAACATAAATAATATTTCTATACTTGTAATAGAGGATAATCCGGGTGATTTTATTTTGATCGAAGACTATCTTTTAGATAGATTTAAAAATATTAAACTTTATCACTGCGAAGATGCTGCTTCTACGATAGCATTCCTTGCAGAAAATAATCATCAAATTGATTTAATATTTTTAGATCTCCATTTACCTGATCTAAGTGGATTGGAATTGATCGATAAAATATTAGGAGTTATTTTTATCACTCCTATAATTATATTAACTGGCTATGGTGATATAGCTCTTGCAAGAAAAAGCTTGGAATTAGGGATTTATGACTTCTTAATAAAGGATGAATTGGACCCGAACCTTTTGCAAAAGAGTATTGAATTTGCAATTAGTAGGAGTAGTCATGTCAGACAAATAGAAATCCAAAATCAAAAATTGAGGAATATTGCTTGGATGCAATCACATGGTGTCAGAGCTCCACTTTCAAGAATGCTTGGTATTATGAATTTAATTGAGAGTGAGACATTAGACAAGAATGAATTGTCTGAATGGCTAAAACACATGAGGACATCAGCAAATGAACTCGATGAAATTATAAAATCTATAGTAAAGGATACTCAAATACTAAATAAGAAAGATAATGAATAAGCATTTGATACTTATAGACGATGATCCTATTTACAGGTTTATTATTGAGAAAATGGCATATATAGTTTATCCTGCTATTAATATACATCACTGTGAAAATGGTTTAAAAGGGATTGAATGTATAAAATCTTTGGTTGATATAGAAAATGAAATTATTATATTATTGGATATTAATATGCCTGTTTTAGATGGATGGGGTATGCTAGAAGAATTAAAGAGTAATAATATTATTGATAAGAACGTGTCAGTTTTTTTGGTTTCTTCATCAACCGATGAAGAGGATATTATAAGATCAAAGTCTTATGACTTTATCAAGAATTTTTTCCATAAGCCATTGAGTATAGAAGTGATTCAATCCATTATTTTTCAGGATTAATAATTGAAGGAGTCTTCCTATTCTTCATTTGGTTAATGTAGAACATCTTAAGTATAGTGAGATAAGTATAAGAATTGGTTAAATAGTACAAAGTCAGATGATAAGATTTTTTTGTGTCCCAACCATTTCACACTTTGTTACCTCAGTTCGGAGTCGTCAACTTACTCTACTTTTAAGCGGAAATAGGTGTGAGGTTTTTATTATGTGAGAATTTGTCTGGAGACCCAAAGGTAAATTTTAGGTGAATAATACAACAAATGCCATCCGAATTAACGAATGGCTTGTGGGCCCACCTGGAGGCACCTACTGTCCCGATGAATCGGGAGAGTCAGTTGCTTATTTGGTTTGATCGAGCAATACTTCGCGAGCGCGAATGTTTTCTTTAAGTTCTTTAATATACTTTGAGCTTTTCATTTTTTTAATTGTCAATTCCATTCTGCGGGCATGAGCAAATGATTCAGCACCTAGTTGAAGAAATAGTTCCCAGTCAGAAGCTTTTGCAGTAAAACGATGGTTTCCATGTAAGTGTTGATTATGCTTAAGAATCCGGGATTCGAGAGTATCTT
>NZ_QLLK01000014.1 GCF_003259505.1 Algoriphagus yeomjeoni
CATTATCTTGATAGCAGACCAGACAGAAACGCTTAAAATATGTCGCATCCATCCTTAGATTTACCGACGTGCGCTTAATGATTTTAACTGAAGGTGAGCGGGAAAGATATTCGTAAAAAATACGTTGAAGAGTATCTTTTGAAAGACCACTTTCACGACATAGAATCTTAAAAGTCTGCCGCTCAAGAACCCATTTTTTAAACCATACAAAACGGTTCCGAAGTGTCTGTTCTTTAGAGTTACGGGTGAAGAAAAGACCACAGTTTTTACATTTAAATCGCTGTTTTCCTGCCTGCTTCCCCCAGCGAATAACCTCCAAATTCCCGCAAGCCCAACATCTGTTTTTTTTGAGTTTTCATAGTACAAAAAAAGTTTACTGAAACCAGTTTCAGTAAACCTCTTGTATTTACCTGATAATCATTGATGTTATAAGGTTTTTACCAACTATTTTTCAGTATTATGCCATAATTAAAAGCTTTTCTCTTGTCAAGAAATCTTCAAGCTGGACTACTTCAGAAATAATCCCTAATTCTTTCATCATTTTCATCGCTTGATTCAGCTGACTTCTCGATAGCTCAGGTTCAGTAGCCCAAGATGTTTGAGCAAACCATTCTTTTACATCATTGACATCTAGCGCATAGTTTATGGCTATGTCTGCTATAGTAGAGGAATTCGTTTGAAGGCTTTTGGATTCTGAATAGACTAAGTCTCTGAGTTTAAATATTAAATCTCCAAATTTTGCTATCGCCTTGTTTGTTGCTATGATTGCAAAGCAAGGCCATGGACTTGGAACTTCACCTATCCGCTTCATTTGTTTCGATTCGACCCAAGGTTTGGTCGTGTACTTCTCCCAAAGAAACATTTCAGGCTTCTCCGGAGTCATTTCTGCCAGTGCCCCGGTTAGGTTATTGACAATTTTGAATTGCAGCATATCAGCATCCCAGCCCTCACGTTTTGCAAGCACATAGCTCATTAATTGAGACCCTGAACCTATTCGGCTGATGAGAAAATTTGGCTCTGTGATCTCTTCCAAGGAATCTACGGTAGAACCAGCTGAGATGTGAATGCCCCAAGTTAAAGGCGATTTGACATGTAATCCTATCATTTTAGATGGGTTGCCTGCCTCGAAATCTTTAAGGAAGCTTTCTGTAAGGACTAGTGCAATATCACATTTATCCTCTCTCAGATCTTTGTTCATCTGTCCAGAACCTCTTGATTCGTCTGTCCACTGTAGTCTAATTCCTTCCTTCTCAAAAGGCTGATTTGCTACGACTTTTTTCCAAGGGAAATTAAAATGCTCAGGAACTCCGGTGATTCTAAGGGTTTTCATAAGAGAAGATTTTACTCGTGACAAATGTACTAATCAACGGGGAATAGAAATTCCTAGGAGCTGAAAAATACCCTTTTAATCCAGCTTTTAGGGCATTTGAAAGATTACTTTAATCAGAGTAGAAATTGATTTTTTCATTTTCCGGTTTAGAATCCTACATACTGATGATTAAAACTTTTCTAGTCACTTCTTTTTTTGAAATCTACTGTTTTGAAATCGATTGCGCAGAAAGTAATGCTTTTAAGAATGATATTTTAGAATTAGAAGAGGGGAATTATAAGTAAGGGATTTATATCTTTGAACTCTACGTTAGAAATAGGGCCTTTTTTCGGGCGCTTTAACTTGAAATACACAAACCTAATACGATATGAAATTTAAACCTGGAGTAAAATACGGTGAAGAGCTTAGAGACCTTTATGCTTATGCTAAGGAGAATGAGTTTGCTATGCCTGCAGTGAACGTAATTAATACCAACTCGGTAAATGCTGTTCTTGAAACTGCAAAGAAATTAAACTCGCCGGTGATCATTCAATTTTCAAATGGGGGAGCTCAATTTTTTGCTGGTAAGTCGTTGGCAAATGATAAGCAACAAGCTAGTATCGCTGGTGGTATCTCAGGTGCGCATCACGTGCATTTGATGGCTGAAGCTTATGGTGTTCCCGTGATTTTGCATACTGATCATGCTGCAAAGAAGTTGTTGCCTTGGATAGATGGACTTTTGGACGCTGGTAAAGCTTATTACGCAACACACAAGAGACCTCTGTATAGCTCCCATATGTTGGATCTTTCTGAAGAGCCTTTGGAGGAAAACGTAGAGATCTCATGCAAATACTTCAAAGAATTCGAAAAGCTGGAAATGGCAATCGAAATCGAATTGGGTGTAACCGGTGGTGAGGAAGATGGCGTGGACAATACTGACATTGATTCTTCTAAGCTTTATACTCAGCCTGAAGAAGTAGCCTATGCGTATGAGCACTTGAAAGAAATCGGAGATCTATTTACAATCGCAGCAGCTTTCGGTAACGTACACGGTGTTTACAAACCGGGAAACGTTAGCTTGAAGCCAATCATCTTGAAAAATTCTCAAGACTTTATCAAAGAAAAGCATGGTTTGACTGGAAAGCCGTTGAACTTTGTATTCCACGGTGGCTCTGGATCTACAGTTGAAGAAATCAGAGAAGCAAATAGTTATGGTTCTATCAAAATGAATATCGATACAGATATGCAGTGGGCGTTCTGGGAAGGGATTTTGAATAATTACAAAAAGAATGAGGCATATCTTCAAACTCAACTAGGAAATCCTGATGGAGCTGATAGTCCAAACAAGAAGTTTTACGATCCTAGAAACTGGTTGCGTAAAGGCGAAGAGAACTTCGTGAAAAGACTTGAGCTGGCTTTCGATATGCTGAATGCAGTAAATAGAAATTAATACAAACAACAAACGAAAAAGTCACTTTTATGAAGTGACTTTTTTTTTCTCCAATCCATATGAAAAAACCCGAAATAGCCTCAATTCTTATGGGATTAGCTTTAATGTCTGCCTGTAATCAAAAGCCCACACCTTCTGTCGAAAATTATTGGCCGAAAGCTGGTGTAACCTATGAGATTTTTGTTCAGTCATTCAATGATTCTGACGGAGATGGAATTGGGGATTTAAATGGAGTGACGGAGAAGCTGGACTATATCTCTGAGTTAGGAGCTAATGCGATCTGGTTTATGCCGATTATGCCTTCCCCTAGCTATCATAAATATGATGTGACAGACTACAAAGCTATCCACACTGACTATGGGACAATGGATGACTTTAAGAGGCTGTTGGATGAAGCGCATAAGCGTGATATTAAGATTATAATCGACCTGATTATCAATCATAGCAGCAGTGATCATCTTTGGTTTCAGGAATCTAAAAAAGGAAGGGATAATCCTTATAGAGATTATTATGTATGGGCTCAAAAAGACACTATCGCAGATTTTATAGAGAAAAAGGTCATCACGCTGGATTCCGATAACATCAGACAATGGCATGATCCGGGTTTTGGAGAAGATTTCTATTATGGTTTTTTTTATGGAGGAATGCCTGATTTGAATTTTGACAATCAGAAGGTTAGAGAGGAGATTTTTGACATAGGAAGATTTTGGCTGGAAGAGGTCGGAGTTGATGGCTTCAGATTGGACGCTGCAAAGCATATTTACCCTGATGAAAGAGCAAGTGATAACCACGAGTTTTGGATAGATTTTAGAGCTGAAATGAGCAAAATCAAACCTGATGTTTATTTGGTGGGAGAGGTGTATGATAAAAAAGAAGTTGTAGCTCCATTTCTCCCAGGACTTCCAGCATTATTCAATTTTGATTTTCATTACACATTGATAGAATCATTGAATAAAATGGATGGAATGTTGTTAGTAAAGAAGCAGAAAGATGTCCTTGATTTTTACCAAAGTATTACCTCAGATTTTATTGATGCGACGATATCTTCTAATCACGATCAGCCGAGGTTACTCAATGAACTAGGTTCTGATCCTGAAAAATACAAGCAAGCAATAGCAATTCTGATGACCATGCCTGGAGCTCCTTATCTGTATTATGGTGAGGAAATTGGTATGTTGGGATTAAAGCCTGATGAGCAAATCAGAGAACCTTTCCTCTGGGATGTAAAAGAGAAAGATACTGGACGTACTACATGGATAGAACCAAAGTATTCACTAGATACAACGGTTACTCCTTTGTCTTTGCAAAAAGATGAGCCAACTAGCTACTTTAATCATTACAAAGAGTTGATTTACCTTAGAAATACCAATCCTGCATTGGCAATTGGCTCATTGGAACTGCCTTCAACTTCTTACCCAAAATCAGTAATGGCTTATTCTAGAACCCTCGCTGATCAAGAAGTAGTTGTGTTGCATAACCTTGGGAAAAAGAAAATCTCAATTAATGCTCCTGAAGGTTTTGATCAAGAAATCTTTTCTCTGGGAGCTGTGGAGTCAGTAGGAGGTCAAATTGAACTGGGTAAAAACTCCAGTGTCGTATTGATGAAGTGAACAACACAACTGGTAAGAAATCCTTTTCTATTGATCAGACTTTCTTGCTAGTTTTCATTTACGTTTACCTCTCCTTCCAATTCTTTTAATTTTGCTATAGCACTTTCAAGCGTAGGTTCTAAAGCAACTACTTTTTTGAAAACTTCAATTGCGCGATCTTTTTGACCATTTTTTGTCAATGCTTCTGCATAACTATTTAATACGCGTGGAGAATAAGGGAAGATCACCGAATTGATTTCATAGGTAAGTAATGCTTGAGGTAGTCGACCCGAAGTCTCGAATAAATAACCAAGGGTATTCAGCTCCTTCTCTTTGCCTACCCGTTGATACACTTCGTTGAAATGAGTTTGGACATTTCTGTAGATAGAATCCAAAGGATCCGAATCAAATAATTCCAGAAGGTAAGTCGCAGCACGGTAATTAGGCTCTGAGGCATAACCAAGCGCGATTTGGGCTAAATCAGTTTCCAAATCATTCACGGGAAATTCCACAATCCGGGAATATTCCTGATCATTTTCCTTGAATATAAAAGTCGGTACTCGATGGATTAGCATTCCCTTTTCTTCTCCGCTCGGACCTTGCTTGTACTGCTCTTCTCCGTCATATAAGGCAGTAAATTTGAGTTGGTCTTCATCTAACCCAAGCTCGTTCCAAAGTTTCACGAACTGTGGAACCCAGCGTTTGCTATCTCCGCACCATGTTCCGATAAAAATCTCCACTTCGGTATTCTCCAGACTCTTTTTCCAATCAGTATTTTTTCCCGAAAGTTGAAATAATTTTTCACTCTCCGCATACCAGCCTTGAAATATGGTGTCTGTCCTTAAAATATTGAGATCAAATTCTCCAGCAAGGTGCTTTTCCCCCTCAGAATTAAAATAGGTTAAGGGAGTTTGAGCTAGGATCTTATTGGAGGATAAAAGAATAAGAGCAATTAGAAAATGTCGCTTCATTGAAGTGTATTTAAACAGTAGATTAAAATTAAGATTAAGCTAAAACAAAAAGTCCAAGGGATAATCCTTGGACTTTTGAATTTCAGAATATTTAAGAATAATTAGGTAGATAAGATCTTTGCAACTCGGAAATCATCTTCATCTACTGATTTGTCATCGACGATTGCTTTTTTGATAGGGGTGTAAACGACCTTGTTATTGATCAGTCCCGCCATCACATCATACTTCCCTTGTAATAAGCCTTCTATTGCTGCTACACCTAGTTTTGAGGCAAGGAGACGGTCATAAGAGCTCGGGGAACCGCCACGCTGTAAATGCCCTAGAATAGTGACTTTGATGTCATAATAAGGAAGATGTTTTGAAACTAGAGCAGCAATTTCTGTTGCACCACCACTTTTTCCACCTTCAGCTACGATCACAATGTTGGACGCTTTCTTGGCTTTAGTTCTTATCCTCAATTTATCAACCAGGTGCTCTATTGGCATCTTTTTCTCGGGGATCAAAATAGCAGCAGCAGCACTTCCTATACCTGCATTGATTGCGATGAACCCAGCATCTCTTCCCATTACTTCCACAAAGAAAAGCCTATCATGGGAAGTTGCAGTATCACGGATCTTGTCAATGGCCTCGATAGCCGTGTTACATGCCGTGTCAAATCCAATGGTAGAATCTGTTCCGGAAAGGTCATTGTCAATCGTTCCAGGAAGACCAATAGCAGGAATGCCAAATTCTTTATAGAATAAATGAGCACCAGTTAAGGAACCATCTCCTCCAATTACCACCAACGCATCAATGCCGTGGCTTTTTAGATTGTTATATGCTATCTGTCTGCCTTCTGGAGTTCGGAATTCAGCGCTGCGGGCAGATTTCAAGAATGTACCGCCTCTTTCGAGTACATGGGTAATATGCTTTGATTCTAACTTTTTGATGTCATTAGAAATCATACCCTCGTAGCCTCGGTAGACTCCATACATTTCTATATCGTAGTAAAATCCTGCTCTTACTACAGCTCGGATTGCAGCATTCATTCCTGGAGAGTCTCCTCCAGAAGTCAAAACGCCAATTTTTTTAATGGTTTTAGGTTCCATTTCTTAGGTTTGTGTAAAGGCCTTAAACATTAGGTCGGCCGAGGCCGGGTTGGTTGCCAAAGGAATATTGTGCACATCACATATCCTCATTAGCATTTGCACATCTGGCTCGTGCGGATGTTTGTCAAGTGGATCTCTAAAGAAAACAACCATTGCAAGCTCTTTCTGAGCCGCCAAAGCGGCAATTTGAGCATCACCTCCATAGGGTCCAGATAGTAGTTTTTCAACTTCAAATCCAGCTTTTTCTATATGTGAACCGGTAGTGCCTGTAGCAACCAAATCCACATCTGCCTTCTGCAGTCTTTCGCGGAATCCACTTAAAAAATGAACCATGTCGGCTTTTTTACCATCATGGGCTATGAGAGCGATTTTCATGGAGTATTAATCTAATAGGTTTATGCCAAAGTTAGGAAAAAATATTTCCCTTCCTGACTGACGGATATTATTTAAACGAGACTTAATGTTAAGCTGGAATCATACCTTCAAGGTAAAGTAAGAAGGTATATTCTAACGCCATTTCTTTCAGGGAATTAAATCTTCCTGAAGCTCCACCATGTCCAGCATCCATATTCGTATGTAGGAACAGCAACTTAGAGTCGGTTTTCATTTCCCTTAATTTTGCCACCCACTTTGTAGGCTCCCAATACTGCACCTGACTGTCATGGAGTCCTGAAGTGATCAATAAATTGGGATAGTCTTTGGCTTCTACGTTATCATAGGGCGAATATGAAAGCATGTATTCGTAATAATCCTTATTCTTTGGGTTACCCCATTCTTGAAATTCTCCTGTTGTCAAAGGAATACTTTCGTCCAGCATGGTAGTCACTACATCTACAAAAGGAACTGCTGCAATCAGTCCATTGAATAAATCAGGTCGCATATTCATCACAGCACCCATCAATAGTCCTCCAGCACTTCCTCCCATGCCATATAAATGAGATGGTGAAGTGTATTTTTGAGATATTAGGTATTCCGCACAGGTGATGTAATCCGTGAATGTGTTTCGCTTTTTGAGCATTTTCCCATCTTCATACCATATTCGGCCGAGGTCTTCTCCGCCACGGATATGTGCGATTGCAAACACAAAGCCTCTATCCAATAAACTTAAACGACTGCTGGAGAAATAAGCATCCATGCTAAAACCATAGGAGCCATAGGAGTAGAGTAAAAGTGGGTTTTCTCCCTGAGGAGAGAATTTGTCGATTCTATAAACCAAAGAAATTGGCACCATGACGCCATCATCTGCTTTTGCCCATATTCGAGCAGAAGTGTACTGAGTACTATCATAACCTCCTATGATTTCTTGTTGCTTCAGCAAAGTTTTCTCCTTGGTCACCATGTGGTAATCAAAAGTACTGGCTGGAGTTACAAGAGAATTGTAGCCAAATCGCAGAATGGAAGTATCAAACTCTGGGTTTGTACTTATCCAGGCGGTGTAGGTTTCATCCTCAAATTCTAGGGAATGACCAGCAGTTCCATCCCATGGTTTGATGTTGATTTTGCAAAGTCCTTTTGATCTTTCTTGGACTACCAGAAAATGTGAGAAAATATCAAAGTCTTCTAACAATACTGTGTCGCGATGCTCAATTACATCCTCCCAGGTTTCTATACCAGGGCTGTTGATGGGTGCTTTTACTAGCTTGAAGTTCTGTGCTTCATGATTTGTTCTGATCCAGAAGTGATCCTGATAATGATCTGCGGCATACTCCAAGTATGGAATTCTGGCTTGAAGCAATGTGAATTCTCCGCTGGGATTGGAGGAATCCAAAAACCTCATTTCAGAAGAAATTGTGCTTTCAGAATGGATAAGAATGTATTTTTCAGATTTAGTCTTATGAACTACGCATGAAAATTCCTCATCCTTTTCTTCATAAATCAGGCGGTCCTCAGTAATAGGTGAACCAAGTTTATGTGAATAGATCTGAAAGGATCGAAGTGTGTCAGGATCTTGCTTGGAGTAGAAAAGCGTTTGATTATCTGCAGCCCAGACAAAATTACCAGTAGTAGCAGGAATGTAATCGGGTAGGATGTCTCCGGTTTCAAGGTCTTTGAAATGTATTTCATAGATTCTTCTGCCTACTGCATCAGCGGCAAAAGCTAGGGTTTTAAGATTGGGAGTGGCTGCCGTTCCGCCAACGTGATAGTAGGCCTTGCCTTCTGCAAGTGAATTAACGTTCAAGAAAATCTCTTCCGGCGCCTCTAAACCTCCTTTTTTACGGCAGTACAGTGGGTATTCTCCTCCAGTCTCATATTTCACATACCAGTAATACCCGGATTTGAGGTAAGGAACACTTTCGTCATCCTCCTTAACCCGACTTTTCATTTCCTGGAAAAGCTCTTCCTGAAATTTTTCGGTTGATTTCAGACTTGATTTTAAGTAATCGTTCTCAGCATTTAAATATTCTATAACCTCTGGGTTTTCTCTTTCTCGCATCCAATAATAGTTATCAATGCGCTGATGTCCGTGTGTCTCTAGCAGCTGGGCTATTTTTTTGGCTTTTGGTGCCTGCATTTTTATTGAGTAGTTAAGCTTGCAATGTTAAGGAAAAAAATGGGGTCAGAGTTCGCTTTTTAGTTCAAATATGAGGCACAAACTGCACTTTTTATTTATTAAAATGACTTAGATATAGTTTATGTCTTGGATTGGAAAATAATTTTTAAAATATTCCCTATATCATTTAACCATTAACCAAAAACGTATGGGATTTCTTAAAGAGTTTAAAGAGTTTGCTGTCAAAGGCAACGTAGTCGATCTAGCAGTTGCTGTTATAATAGGCGGTGCTTTTGGTAAGATCGTCGCCTCATTTGTCAAGGACATCGTAATGCCTCCAATAGGAGTCCTGCTGGGTGGAGTAGAATTTACTGACTTGGCCATCGTGCTGAAAGAGACTAGTATAGGCCCCGCTGGAGAAGAGCTGGGACCAGTTTTGCTGACCTATGGTATCTTCATCCAAAATGTTGTCGATTTCGTAATCATCGCCTTGGTAATCTTTATAGCTGTGAAGGGAATCAATAATATGAAAAAGAAAGAAGCTGCAGCACCAACTCCGCCACCTCCAGCACTTTCTAAATCTGAGGTATTGCTTGAAGAAATTAGAGATCTTCTAAAAAAGTAAACAAATAAAAAAAGCGGCATTAAGCCGCTTTTTTTATTTCTTATCCTCGTCTCTTCGTCTCTGCCAAATATGTCTGGCAAATTCTCTGTTAAGGCCATCCAACCGAATGATTTGATTATAGGTGATCACCCCAGATAGATCTTTCACGAATTTTTCCTCGTCAGTAATCAACTTGCGTTGGATTTCAAATTTTTTGGAAATTCTATTCTTAGCTTCTGTTTCTGACAAATCTAAGTCTCTGGTTCTTCCTAGCTCTGACATTTCTTTGAGACTTTTCTCCCTTGCATCATTGAAGACATTATATATAGGCCAGAATTTTTGTGCTTGTTCAGGTTTCAGATCCAATCTAGTGGTTATAAAAGCTACCCTAGCCGCTTCTAGTTTTTCACGATCATATCTATCATCAGGGCGCTGGGCTTTAGTAGATCCTATTACCAGGAAAAACATAAGTGCTATTATTATAATTTTTTTCATCTGCTTATTTTTTAATTGTCATCCCGATAGCTATCAGGAGGAATTTTTTTGGGTGATTAATAATCCCTCTTCGAGCTGAATTTTGGAATGCCTTAATGAAGTTGTCAGGCTATAGTTTTTTAAGATTAATACCAATTTTGATCAGTTTCATCGATATACTCTACTTCATAAATCATTTCTTCCGCAATGATTTGATCTAATATTTCTTCTGGGTTATCCACCATACTGAGTACATCTTCAGCGGTCCAGAATTGACTTTCTATGTATAGAGAAACTTCTTCATCCATAGAAAAATCTTCTACCTGAGAATTGAAAGTGTTGAATTGCCAAACCCCTAAGCAAACGACAAGGACTGCAGCTGCTGCTGCGTATTTCATCCAGTTGATAGATCGATTAGGTTTGATTCTATCCATTATATTATCTGGGAGACTTTCGAAGTAATTATCGGGTGCCTTGAAATCCTTTATTTTTGGAATTTTTTGCATGGTATAAGTTTAGACTGGGTTGAGGGTCAATAGTTTATTCTAATGTTAAGGAATGTTCGATTTTTTTTACAGCATGGTGATAACTGGCCTTTAGCGCACCTATAGTGGTACCTGTGATTTCAGACATTTCCTCGTAGGTAAGTTCCTCTTGGTACTTCAAATGGAATACTAGCCTTTGCTTATCAGGCAGGGTTAGCAATGCTTTTTGGAGTAGGCGTTGTATTTCGTCTCCATCTATATTGCCAGGTTGATCAATATAAGATTCCATTTTCTCTTGATGATCATCAATCGAGAAGAAGTTCCTTTTTTTCTTCTTTTCTAAGAAGGTCAACGATTCATTGGTGGCAATTCTATAAAGCCATGTAAAGAGGCTTGATTGTCCTTGAAACTTATCGATGTGGTGATGAGCCTTGATAAAGGTGTTTTGGGTGATATCATCAGCATCTTCATGAATCAAAACCATTCTCCTGATCACATGATATACTCGCTTTTGGTAAGCCTGGATTAACTGCCTGAAACCCACGTCCCTTGTTTTGGGATCTTGTATGAGTTGGAGGATTTCCTGGTCACCGTTTTTATTCATTAGCCTTTTAGACCTAATTTAAGGAAAAGGGTTTAGTGAGCCAGTAAAAAATCAGGTTTAAGTCTTGGTTTTCAGAGAGAAATATTCTGAAAGATATTGAAATTAAATTTCTAGGATATAATCTAGAATGCCGGCATTCTTCCCTTTAGGTCTTGTCACCAAGAGTGGTATACTATCATTGTACTGGATTAATCTTTCAGCCATACTTCCTATGAATAGGGCAGTGGCAGCGGTGCGTCCTTTGGCACCAATGATTATCCCATCCGCATCTATTTCCTTTGCTTTTGCTACGATCTCCTCTACCGGATCATCGTTGACGTCTTGAGTATAGACTGGGGTTATTTTATTCCCTTTTGTATCTATTTTCCGGATGAATTTCTTGTAATTTATTTCAGCATGCATTCGCATAATCTGCGTGAATTCATCGTAGGTCTTTCCTGTGTAGTGATAGCCAGATGGTACTGTGAATACGTTCTGGCATACGATTTCAAGTCCGCCATGCTTTTCAGCAATCATAATTGCTTCTTCCAATGCATCTTTTGAATAATCAGAGAAATCACTTGGAACGAGAAGGCGCTTCATTTTAGTCTTAGACCCTTCAGGTACTATTAGCAGAGAGCAGCTTGCTCTTCTAGCTAATCTCGTGGATGCGACTCCAGTTCCAGGTAAATGCACTTTTCTGCCGATAAGGATCATGTCCGCTGATTTTTCCTCAGCCAGTTTCAGGATTTTTTTAGAAAGCGAACCCTCTTTTACTATGTAGTTCAGAGATATGCCTTTGGGGTGATTGAAATGCTCCTTCACCATTGATTCCATAGCTTCCTGCCTCTCATTGATCATATTCTCGATCAAATTCGGGAACTCCTCAAGTACCTCCTTAGGAATACTGAGGTTTTTAATCACATTTACGAAGTAGATTTTTTTGGTTTGATTCACCTGAGCAATAAAAGCTGCATGCTGAATCAAGGTTTGATCCAGAGAGGTTTGATCCAGGCAAACGACCATTTTTTTAATCAAATACATAAAGCGCCAATGGTTTTAGAAATGCAAATTTAACAGTATTACGAGTAAATCTTTAAGATATCTGTAAAATATAATTTTGAATTATCCTGATATTCATCTTATTGTAACTATATGTGGTTTGAGATGGTAGAAAAACTGAAATAATATTCGGAACTATTGGGTTGAGACCCAAGGATTTTGAACATGATTCTAATACATATTCGGAATCATCCTCCAGATTTGCCAACCTGCCGTGTAATAAATCGTATATTTGCACTGTCCGGATCGCCGACATGTTCAAACTTCACAAATTACAAATTTACCGAGTGAAGCCCTTCCCAAAAGCAGGCCTCACCCCGATGAAAATTGGGGCCTCGATTCGAAAGAGTCAGGATAACAGTGGAAGTTTGCGGTTAACAGGCAGCTCAAATCTTGTCAAGTAGGAGGTTTGCAACACTCTAAGATCCGGACTTTTTTATTTTATTTTTTACCCATTTCCACTCTTCATTTCCAACTCCTAATAATTTTGACCAAAACAGATAAAGGCCAAGAACCAATAAACTGGTGACTAGGATGTTTGGAATAGGAGAAAGAGAAAATGGATTGAAATACCCAGGACCAAAAGCTGTTACTCCAACGAAAATTATTTTTAATGTGTCTCTGGAGAAAGGATCAAAACCTAATCTGATTTTTAAGAATAAATATTTCACAAAATTGAACAGAAACATCACTGCAACTGATGCCAAGGCAGCTCCTTCTATTCCATAGATTGGAATAAGAAGGTAATTCAACCCTACAATGAGTACACTCATTCCAATTGTAGCAATCAAATTGAATCGGTAATGCTTGGAAAAAACCAGGATTTCACTGTTTACGGAGAATACGACATCAAATAATTTCCCCAAACCAATCAGAACTACTACATGCTTACCTGCTTCGTAGATTTCCCGATTTGGAATAAAATAATACAACGCATCCAAATTGGCGCATATTCCAACGAATAGGAGTAAGCAGATGTAAAGTTGACGGTTTGAAATTTGCTTATACAGGGCATTTATTTCTTCAAGATTTTCTTTGGCAAAATGGTCTGCTATCACAGGCATAACCACCTGAGAAATCGCTCTTCTAGGTAGTTCTATTACCAAAGCCATGCTAAAAGCAATGGTATAAATTGCATTTGCTTCTAGGCTGATCATGGAGCTCACCATGATGCTATCAATCTTCATTATCAAAGTGGAAGCTGCAGTAGCCAAGAAAGTAATGAGGCTAAACTGAAGGAAGGAGGTTCGAAAACCTTTCGGAAAGGTGTTCCAGCGGAAATCAAATTTTAAAACTCCCAGCCAAAGTAAATAGATTAATACTCCCAAAAAGGCTAACCCATAGACTAGCACTAGTCCTTGCATTACTTGTTGGAAGCTGATCCATTTAAGCAAATATGCTCCTACCAAAACCCCTGTCAAAAGACGTAGAAACACCTCTCTAACGAGTGTGGGGACCGCCACTTTTACAAAAGATCGACTGTAAGCATCCAGTATACTACTCAAAAGGGCAAATAGAGTAATAAGAAGTATGACTCCGAAAAAGTCTATTACTTCGGGAGAGTTAACCGCAAAAAGGTTGATGATTTGGGTTCTGAATCCTAGAAATATGGCGCTAACCACTGCAAACCCGGCCATCGATAAGGCTAAGCCATAACTGAGAAAAGCCGATTGATTTGATTTGAGTTGAGGGAAAAAGCGTGTGATTCCATGCCCAACGCCCAGCTGGGCAAAGGGAACAAAGAGTAAACCTATGTCTTGGATTGTTCGAAATGTACCTAACTCAGATGCGTCTAAGGCATAAGGATAAAGCCAAAGAACATTGACATAACCTATGACTACTCCCAGGTAAGAAAAAATGGTGGTTTGAATACTCTGCTTGGCTACTTTGCCCATGAGCTTAAAAGTATCAAAAAACTGGCATTAAGAGATTATTTGAGGTAAAAATCAGGACTTGGCGCACTTATCACATCCTGCTTCAGTTTTTGATTTGAAGAAATACTTCTTTACCAAAAATGCCAAAGCTGCTATAACTATTACTCCAATTACTATTTCCTGCCACATGTTAAGATAGAATTTGATAGACAAGTAAGGCCGAAAAATAGGCTAATACTGTCATGTATGCTGTTTGTATCAACGGCCATTTCCAACCTTTAGTTTCCCGATATACTACAGCAACAGTACTCATACACTGCATCGCAAAAGCATAGAAAACCATCAGCGAAAATGCTGTAGCTTTATTGTAGACTTTATCACCTGTGGTTGGGTTTATTTGCTGGTTTAGCTTTTGTCTGATGGTAAGTTCATCCTCGGTATCAGCACCTATACTATATATAGTAGCAATTGTGGATACAAAAACCTCGCGCGCTGCAAAGGAAGCTATCAATGCAATTCCAATTTTCCAATCGTAACCTAATGGTCGAATTACTGGCTCTATAGCTCTCCCCATAATTCCGATAAAGGAGTTTTCAAGAAGTAGGGAAGAAGTTTCATTTTCTATTGCTGGAATCTCTTCAGGTGAAGCTTGGGAGAGCTTAACTTCACTTTCAGCTCTGATGGCATCCATTCTCTCTGGTGGTCCATAAGATGCCAAAACCCAAAGTATCACAGAAATAGCCAAAATTACTTTACCAGCCTCAAAAACAAAAGTTTTTGATTTGTTATACATAGTCATCAAGACATCTAACCAGCGAGGGGCACGATAGGTAGGAAGCTCGACCATCAAAAAGCTTTTTTCTTCGGTTTTCAGTATGTTTTTCAGAAGCAACGCGGTAAATAACACCCCAATTACTCCTAATAAATACAGAGAAAGTAACGCCAGAGCCTGAAGATTCACAAAACCTAAAACAAGCTCATTTGGAACTACCAATCCTATTAGAATCACATAAACTGGCAGTCTAGCAGAGCAACTCATTAGAGGCGTCACCATAATGGTGATTATTTTCTCTTTCCAATTACCAATGTTTCTGGCTGCCATCACACCGGGAATGGCACATGCTACACCCGATACTAAGGGAACTATACTTTTACCATGAAGTCCAAATGGGCGCATCCATCGATCCATTAAAAACACCACTCTGGACATATACCCGGTGTCTTCTAGAATTGCAAGAAAACCAAAAAGCATGGCTATCTGAGGGATAAATATCACTACACCTCCAATGCCAGGAATAATTCCTTCTGTGATTAAACTTGAAAGCGGCCCTGAAGGAAGTAAGTCGGATACGGAACCTGCAAGCTCAGCAAAGAACCCATCAATTAGATCCATGGGTACAGAAGCCCAGGCAAAAATTGCCTGAAAAATAATTAACAGAATGCCTCCAAATATGAGATATCCAAAGACTGGGTGAAGTAATATTTTATCGATACCAGACTCCTTCTTTACATCTGGAGTTTTAACTACTGCTTTTTCAACTATTGAAGTGATAATTCTGTACCGAATCTTAGTCTCCTCTAACTGTGCTTTTTCAAGATCAAACTTGTTTTCTTCAAGTTTTGCCTTGATCCAACTTCGACTTTCGAGGGAAATGGATTTGTCTTTTTCTCCAAAACGAAGCATTTGATATGCCTGATAGGAGTTAGTGAATTCAAATTTCTCTTTTACCTCATTCAGTAGGGTTCCAGAAACTACCTCTTCAATAGTTATAAAAGATGATTTTTTACTGAAGTTTTGTTGATGGATTAACTCACGAATTTGATCCAGACCTTTTTCTCCTCTAGCATCGGTGCTTAAAATAGGAACTCCGAGAGCTTTGAAAATCTCAAAGGTTTTGATTGCAATATTTTTTCTTGTGGCAATATCAGCCATGTTCAGAACCAAGGCTAGATTTAAACCCAAATCGATTAACTGAGTTGCCAAAAATAGACCTCTCGACAACTGGCAGGAATCAATGACCATTAACACAAAGTCTGGCTTTTCATCTTCGCTCAGCTGGTTCAGTACACGGTGAGCAATGATTTCGTCTTCTGAGTTTGGGTAAAGACTGTAAGTACCTGGAAGGTCAATGATCTCATAATTTGACCCATGGTACTCCATCGACCCAGTCCTTTTATCCACAGTCACTCCAGGATAATTACCAATTTTTTGATTCAGTCCTGTGAGTTGATTGAAAATAGTTGATTTACCAACGTTCGGATTCCCGATGATGGCGATTTTTGGTGATTTGACTTGGGAAGGAATGGTAGACTCAGGCATGAAATTCAGAGCAATTGTACTTCAATGAGTGAAGCTTCGGTTTTTCTTAGGGCAAGTATTGTTTCATCAAGCTTGAATGCCATTGGTCCTCCCATTGGAGCGGAATGATGCAGGGTGATAGTTTTTCCAGGCAAAAACCCGAGTTCCATCAAGTTTATTTTCAACGGAGAATCTAAGATTTCCTGAATAATTGCTGCCCGGGTGACAGGTATAGAATCAGCTGTTATTAACATAGTATTACCTCGGCCTTTTGAACCGATTGCAAAAATAGAATTATTTGGAATGAATCTAAAGAAAAATAAAGAAGATTTTTGTCATGTTTTTGAATCTTGGGCTATTGGATAAAGAAAATTCGGTGACGAGAGCTACTGCTCAAAATAGAGTTTTAAGTGAAATGGTAATACCTGCTTCGCTGTAAGAGTTCTGATTTTGATTATTGGCTGCACCTTATATCTTAGTATTTGTTCGATCTATAGAATTGGTAAAAAATACTAAAATTTGTATCGTAATTGGTAGGTTTTCAATGAGATAGATTGGATAGTTTTAGGGATTAATTGGATTTATTTTTAAATTTATTTCGCTCTTTTAATTTTTAATTGTTTGGTGTTGATTTTTATGTGGTAGCAGAAGAGACAGTTTTATCATGAGAGGGCTTCACAAGTCTAAACACTTTTTACCATGGAAAAAGACCTGATTCAATCCTTGCTTACAGAGGTTTTTAGTCAATTACAGGCTAACGACTCCGAAGAAAAAAAATCGATTACTGAAGGAATTCCAATTTTAGCGAAAGCCTTGCAACATCAGTCTCTAGCAGATATTCAATCTGAAAAATTAACTGTTCAATCTGCAGATTTTTTCTTCCAAGACAGACTTTCTAAGCCTGATAAAATAAAGATTGAAGAAATTTCCAAAGAAGTCACCAGACAAAAAGTAGCTGCTGAGCCAGAGAATAAAGTATTTGTTCGTGAGGTTCCTATTAGGACTAGTCAAGTGAAAAAGAGTGTGCCAGCATGGGCGGTTGGAGCAAAGGTTAATAAAACAATTGGACCAATTACGAGAGTAGATGGCTTGCAGGTTTTCGTGGATGTTTACAGAGTAGAAAAGCTGATAGCTCTACGCAAACAAGGAACCAATGAACCTTTGATATTTTTCAAAGCAAAATTCACCAAACCTAAAGTACAGCCAGTTAATAGTCAGCCAGTTGAAGTAACAGAGAATTATACATTAGTAGCAGGTAGTGTGTGGGTTAAAGCAAAAATGTTTGCTTCGAATGCACCAGCAGATCGGTATTTTGGACTAAAAATAAAGGCCGGGACAATTTCACTTACAGCTAAACCTGTGCTTAATGGAAATAATCTACTCTTGGGTACGAATACTCAAGTAACGGTCAATCTAGAGCTTGATTCACCTATTTTAAAAGGAAGCAAGAGCACAAAGAGGTATGGAAAAGACGCAGCTGAGATGTCACTTCAATGTCCAGATGCTATTCAATTCAAGTTTACCGGCTCAGGTACAGGTCAGATAGTTGGTGCAGGAAATGCGCAATGGAATGTGTATGGTAATTCAAATTCTTTCAGCTATCAGAATAAAGCAGCTACATATAATACTCAACTCAGTCGATTCTGTATTCCATTTGTACCGGATTCAAAAGGCAAAGTTTTTTCTCCCAAAAAGACACAAGGGAATTGGGTGGAGCTATCTGGAGAAGCCAATGTGAAATCGAGCTGTTGGGCCATACCGGCAGCTTCTTTGGATGTAAATGCACCTTTGGAGGTGTCTGGAATTGGGGGGATGATGGAAGAATGGGAGCCAGGTATTTTATTTAAATGGAAGAGTGCTGAAGTTCAAAAAATCAGCTTAAATGAAAGCCTGTTTTTGGTAGAAGAAGGAAGGATTGCTATCACATCTCTGTCTGCAAATGGATCAGGGGGATCGATGCAAGTTGATCATTGGAAAGATGAACTCAATCCATATGGAACCTCTATTGCTATCGCTTTTACTTCGCAAACAACTTTTTTGTATAACTGTCTGGCAGAGGGAACGGAGCTAATTTTTTCTACCTGCAATACATCGGTTAATATCGATAGACCAAAGCAAGTTAATGGACATGCAGTTGCTATTAAGACAAAGGATTCTGCTTTGATTTTAGCTGGAAATGACACTTCGAATTTACTTTTACTATTGGATGATAATATACTGTGGGATAATAAATTACCATTTGATAAAGTGCCAGATTTTAAATCCATTGCTTTAGCACTAGAAAATGCATTATTCACTGTGTCTCCTGTAAATGGCTGCATGGTTTTTGGCAAATGTAATGATGAGTGGACAAGAATTGTAGAAAGCCAAACCTACTTGGTATTTGGTATGTTGGCCTACTTACCAACATTGCCTGACCCTTATTTAGCGAATATTGGGTCATTAGGTAGATCCTTCAATCGGAAAAGTACCAATTTGGATAATATTAAAAATTGGTTGGTTTGTAGAATTATACAGAAGCCAATTCCCGAGAAAGATGATGAGGTAACTGTTTCTTTTCACTTTGGGCAGGCGCTAAGTAGTGCAGCTTCTAGTCCTTCAAATGATGCTGTGGCGGGAGTAGTCATGAGTGCAGCTGGAGATTCTGAGTCTGAAAAGGTAGTTTATAGAATAAATAGCGATTCAGGTGTACCAAGAAGTACTGCAACTAATCGAAATACCCCCGACTTTGAAGCAGAGTATGATAAGCAAGTATCAGGTTTCTCTCGGGATTTTTTCACATTACTCGATGTAAGTTCGAATGCAAATCAAGTGGGGGTAAGTCTAGGTACTAATGTGAGAGCAGTATCTCAACGACAAGTAACTGGATTGGCAACCCACAAAACGGAAACTGAGGCAGCTGTTGTGGCACAGGATGGGCAACTAATTTCCGTTGAGGGAATGCAGGTCAAAGTTCCGGGGTATTTGGCAAGGGTATTTCTATTACCTCAGGTGGCCTGGGAGCCTGTATTGAATTTGACTGCACCTTCTGATCCACCACAACCAATGGATCCACCTGCCGGATATAATTATTACCTCAATGATGGTGGACCTACACGACTTATCAATACAAGTAATTTAAGTGTTACTCTATCTCCTATACCATTAACTGCTTTTATACTAGATCAGTATAAGCAAAAGAAGATTGATCTTTTGGCTCAATTTACTTTGCCATTTGGTTTGAAAGCCGTAGCTCAACTCACTCAAAAAAGTCCATACCAAGATTTGCTGCCACGGCTGGAAGGCGTCAACCCAAATTTCCCAGATAGCCTACAAGGAGGAATACAAATTCGCGCGATAGGTGGTGATGCTGGCAAAAAGCCTCCTTTGGAAAAAGACTTACCGATGTTTGATGGTTTTACTTTTCAGTTGAATAACGTCCTTTCTGCTTACGGAACATACACCAATACCAGTACACTAGGTGACTCAGTAACAACTATTTTTAACACAGAATTTTCCACACAAAATGGTGATCCAAAGGGAGTTCCGGTATCGACGATAGATTTTTCGGGCTACGGTGCTAGTATGTTTAGCAATTGGTTAAGTCCTTCTGCGGCGATTGCAAGTACGAGCCAAGCACGATTTGATGTTATGCTAGGCAGGACTGGCCATGAGGTGATTCAGGTAAAAAGTCTGGTTTATCCTTGGGGAATACGGGTAGTACGTACGATTACGCTATTTCGTACAAGTTCTGGCTTTGTCTATCGTGTGGATAGTGGATGGCAACCTGAGACAGATGGTAAGTTTGATTTTGGGTATGATTTCGTAAGGAATGGCAGCCTGGTACACGAAGATCCCTATGAAATCCATCCTGGCACACTGCGAGGTTTGTTCAACATAAGAAATATTGAAGAGGATGCCAGCATAGCTGATTTTGAACAAACTGATTTTATAAAAAAGGATGAGAAGTACATAGATATCTTGGGCGTAGAACAAACATGGGGCGAGAATACGGATAAAGAATTACCCATTATCTGTCGTCCAGTTTGGTTTGATGCAGATGTTGAGCTGGAAAACTTAGTGCAAGGGCATACTAAAAACCGAACTCCTTCCAAAAAGATTTTAGGATATGTACAATTAGCCCCAACAGGTGTTCCGCTGAGTCCTAAGCGCTTTAAAGAGCTGTTAGATTTGCAGGGGGGAATAATCGGTGGAGATATTAACTGTGTCATGAATGTTAATAAATCAGATCAGCAGATGCGGATTTCACGATTTGATTTTTCACATTCTACAAGCCCATTGAATACAGATCCAATTTTTGTGGCCGCTTCAAGAGGTAGTTTAATCCTTCCAAAAACTGGTAGTTGGACTGTGGTTCAGCATAACGTGAGTTCTGGAGATGTTACACCTTTGCCTCCTCATATTCCTGTTCCATTGATTAGAGCAGGGAAGTGGGTTAAAGACATCGTGGTGAAACCGGCTGATGTCAATACGAAGTTGTTGAGATTGGCAAGTCCATCAGAGTTATTAAGAAATCCTGACTCCAGCACAATCAACTTCGGGATACTCCAAACTACAGCTTCTCAGAAAGCCCTCGTGTTGACTCCTTCCTTCGAAAATGGAACAAAAAAACTTCTAAGTAAAACTCCAATGCTTTATGCTGATGCTTATCGGTTAATGGCAGGTAGTGGGATTTTCCCAAATTCTGGAAATGCAATTAATGAATTTGGAAAAGCAGCAGTTCTATTCAGTGGCGCATTAGCTGGTGTTGGAGCCGCTGCAAGTATTTTCAAAGAGAATGGTCTACAAGATGGTGGAGTGAAAGTTTTGGAAATGCTGAAAATAGAGCTCCAAAAAGAAGGAGAATCGATAGTAGATCAGGGGTTTGAGCTTTTGTCTACTGGAGCAAATGACATCATAAAGAAGGCGGTAGCTTTTGATCTTCCTCCAACTCAAGTGTTTTTGGTGAAAATGGAAGCACTGAAGATTTATATCGATTATCAAACGGGTAAGAAGGAAGATAATCCAAATACCTATGTAGATAGCAAGCTGAATTTTGATATTAAAGCAGCAGTAGGTGATACTGCCAAAGCATGGAAGAGCAGATTAAATAATCTTGCTATGGTCGTTGATTTGGGGGAGTTTACGCGATTAATGACTATTAAAGGAAATTTTGATGCGCAGAAGGGTAAAGAGTCAGGTTATGAGGGTTTTAAGGACGATGATTTTCCGACTCTAGGATTGCCAACTCCAGAGATTGAGTTCAGCGACGAGCTTCAGCCCGTGATTGATATTTTACAATTACTAGCATCCCTGAGCACGGGAGATTATGGAGCTGTCATGCAAAAAGGTCTCAAAATAGCGATGAGCAATGCGGGTGAGATTTGGGAATATAAATTTGAAGCATCTAAAGAAATTCCTCTGGTTCGATTCCCTCCACAAGAGGACTTGTATAACTCCGCACAGACGCCACTGAAATTGGAAGCGGGCTTAGCTTTAGGGGTTTATTTCAATGCTGCTCTCAAAGTAACTACAGACCCTAAACAACTTTTACCAACAGCTGGCGCATTCATCGAATTCCGTGGTGGGCTTGAAGTGATGTGTGTAACCGTAGGGGGAGCAACGATTTTTGCTATCGGCGAAGTCCAACTAAAAGTAGCTTGCGATACTAAGATTGGTCCAAGTTTGACAATGAAGCTTGGTTTTGGAGCAACAATAGCTGTTGGGTTACCAGTGGTAGGGAATGTGTCTGTCACCTACATGGTTGGATGCGAAATGTACGCTAGTGCTGATCTGATCAGTGTCACTGCCTTTATGCTATTCAGAGGTAAAGCAAGCTTAGTTGGCGGTTTGGTCTCAGTGACCATTTATATCGAAGCCAGTGGTACTGTCACAAGACTCATTCCTGAAAAGCGAACAGAATGCACTGCTTCAGTCACTTTTGGACTTGAGATCAGCATATGCTTTATCATCAATATTGATTTTGAAGAGACTTGGCAGGAAAGCAGACAAATCGCTTGATACTTATTTTTAACTAGACCTTTTTGAAAATGGAACTTAAAAAACTTCTTTCGGTAATGGCACTTCCTCAGCACTATGATGGGGAGAATTTGTCTGTAAATATTTTAGTAGTACCAACCAATACGGATCCATTTGTTAATTGGAATACTGCTCCAGCAAGCCCCAATGCTGTGCCTGGGTTTGCTAATTTTCACCCTCAATTCAGTCTGGGAATTGTCAGAGGGACTGATGACTTTCCAATTTCAAATCCTTTAAATCCAGATCGAAAGCCGGTGTTAGTGCCAGTCACCGTCACAGAAGCGACAAAAAAGGCGGATTTACTGGATAAAGTATCCAAGAGTTTTAAACTCACAATTGGAAACGCTAACGACAAACTTCCACCAGTAGTTGACGTTTCCAAGAGTGTTAAAAAGTATCTACCTGAAACTTATAGAAAGAGTTTTAATTTTACTCAGCCTCGACATCCGAATGCAATCACTGATGATAGCTATGAATGTGCCGTAAGAGATAAACTACCTCTCCAGCCAGTTGCTCCTGTAGATAAGATAAGTTGGGGAAAGATTTTCGCCCAAATTCTCAAGCAACCTTTATTAGCAGAAGCTTGTGGAATGGTATATAAGGTAACTATCCCGATAGAAGCATCGTGGTTTGAAGACGGAGGCTTTCTATATGCAGATATAGTAAATGAGCCATATTCTTCAGTTCAAAATCAATTATTAGAAGACTCAGAAGGGCCATTAATTAAACGGTACGCTGCCAGAATTCCAACTTTGGTACCTGGTACCGAACGTCCAGTTTTTGCGGCAGTGACTTTCCCTGTAGTACATAAGAAAACTACTGACCCAACGCCGGTAATTCCATTTGGGCCTTGGGATGAAGTTTTTCAGGAGGCCAGGTTATATGATGATGGTTTTGCGAAAATAGTCCATGCTAATCAGCCCAAAAGTGGAAATCTCATAAAGGAAAAAAGAGATGGTTTTCATCCTCAAACTGAGGCAGGAATTAGATTAGGCTGGGATGATGAACAGATATTAGTGTGGTACATCAGACAGCTGACAGAAAATACGGATGTTCAAGCTGCAGGTTCCGGGTTAAGACTAGATGCTCCTTTGGGTGTGATGGGTTATCATATTGACGTGAAAGAAGCAGAAGAAGGTAGTGTATGGGAAAGTCTAAATGAAGTTGAGATCAATCCAGAAAGTAATTTGGGGAAGGAATTGGCTACATCTACTACCGAACTTCCTTACCAAGTTTATCCTACCAAGCTTACAGGAAAGAATGCCAGCAATTTTTGGTTGCCTATGTATTATGCACATTGGGTTGGCAAAAGCATGGTGACTGAAGATCTTGATGCGCTTTTGATTTATAAAAATGATCAGGAAAATGGCGCTATTCTGAAAGGGAGCCAAGAGAAAAAAGTTGACCCTAATTCCACTTTGATCCCTGCTCCAATTGATACTGTGCTGCGATATGGCCAAAGCTATGATTTTAGAATACGCCTAACTGATATTAGTGGAGGTGGGCCAAGGGTGGATAAGATACCTCTAAACAGTGCGCCTAATCCTGTGACAAATGTAGCCTTCAAGCGTTATGTGATTCCGGGGATGCTTAGGATTGACATGCCTAAGCAGCTTCTTCAACAGACTGGCGAATATTTTAACTCCACAGATCCCGCAGAAACATCCTTTTCTTCCAATCCTACGATTTCCCTTCATCGACCACTGTTGGAATATCCAGCGGTAGTTTTTACTCAAAAATATCAGAAGGCAGGTCGGGATCCCATCGAAGAACTGAAGAATGTGGCTGCTCAGAACAAAGTTTTGAAACCGGCTTTAGCAGATCCAGATGTGACTGAAGTATCTATTAGGGTAGAGGTCAAATCACTAAGAATGGATAATGCCTTAAGCCAGAATGGTTCTGACGGCTACATCACTTTGTATCAAACCAAACGATTGTTCCCCTCAGATTTTGATGCAAGACTGGATATTCCTGTTGAATTTATCGATGTTCCTGTTTTGAATCTCGGAGAAGAAGCCAATCCATTTTTCGTAGATAACTTGAAAAATTCAGATTTGGATGAAATGACCCAATTAATACTTCCTACAGGTAGAAATATTAGAGTGACACTCCGAGGTCTAGCCAGCAGTGAGGAAGATCCAGATGAGTATTTTGGATCTATTGATTCTGACGTTGAGAATGATAGTAGGTATGGTAAAGTGACACAACTGGCTTTTTATAAGGAGCCCCTACAGGAAAGTCAATTACTATTTCCTTACGGAAATGTGCCTGAATTGCAGGGGATTTTTCTTTGCCCAGAGCGTGTGCCAACGATTAAGAAGAATCTTTTTTCACATCTATTGAAAAGAGTAACAGAAACTGGAGAAGCAGATATTGTAAACAGGTTAGCTGATGCCCTAGGCTGTAAAGCCAAAGGTATGACCATACTGGCTCCGAAAGGGGAAAGAATAGCATTTGGTTGTAGCTCTCGAATTCAGCATTCTTTAGCTCCGGATGGGAGTAGCGTGACCTTCGCCTCTAAAGCAGAATTGCAAGGGCACTGGATTGGCGGGATAAGCTATAAAATGCAAAGAGACTGGACTTGGGATTGCTTGGAAAATGATGCCTTCCAAATCAGTAAGAGATACAAATTCAGAAAGGACCTGGAAAGCGAATGGAGAAACCTGAAAAATGCTGGAGAAATAGAACTTAAGCATACCGTTTCTTTTGAAGCACTCCAAGAAGATCGATTTGGGGAAATAAATAGAGGATATACCCGACTGGTTTTTATAGATGCAATAGAACCCAAAAACGACCTTAAAAGAGATGGGGGTGAACTTCGATTTCCGGATGAAATCTGGGTTAATTATACGATTTTACCAAAGTTCAAACCTAAGCACGTCAGTGTCCCTGAAAAGAAAATTGAAGAATTAGCCTTGCCAACAGTGCTTGCACCATCGCAAATGCCTAAAATGAAAAGTGTAGGTCTGGCATTTTCTCCCTATGATAGATCTGATGATTATAGTTCCACTGAGGTGCGAAGGAGACATTTGTGGATTGAGTTTGAGGAGCCGGTAGAGAATCCCGATGACTTATACTTCTGTAGGATGCTGGCAAATGCACCTGATCAGTTGATTTCTAATAATTCTGCTGAGCAGTTATTAGCGCCTGAAGAAAGTCCATTGAATCTTGATCCTGAACTGACAAGAATAATTACTCCTGGTCAGGGCGATGATATGGCGGCAATAGGAGCCATGCAGCAAATGACTAAATCGTTGGATAGTGACCGGCATTTTATACTGCCGATACCACCTGGTATGCATCCAGAGAGCCCTGAGCTTTTTGGATTTTTTACCTATGAATTTAGAGTTGGGCATGCACATTTTGATGGTGAAACAAATAATCTTTGGTCCACAGCTCAAGGTAGGTTTGGGAGAGCACTTAGAGTAACAGGTATTCAGCATCCTGCTCCTAATTTACTGTGTACATTGAATAGAGGAAAGCAGCAAATGTATGTCACTGCGCCGTTTGCAAAGGCAGTAATGAATGGCAAAAATGTCACTTCAAAACCACCTAGAACAAGTCTTTGGGCGGTGTTATATGCTCAAGTGTACCAAGCCGACGGACTAGATTTTAGGAATATATTATTGGGAGAACAGGAAATGCAAATCGGGATAAAAATTGTAGATGACAAAGAAGAGTCTGAGCAATTTAAAGATTTGGTGAAAATAGCTTCTGCTCCAAATAAGGTTCCTACGAATGTTAGCTCTTCTTATGTTCAAAATGAAGCATTAATTCTTCAAGGTCATTTGGTGGCTAATCTAAAGGAGCTTCATCCAGTAGGAACAGCTAAATTTTCTTCTGAGGAAATTGCAAGTAGATTGAAAATGTTCGGTTTACCGGAAGATAGTCCGCTCAGCGTTTTGGTAGTCGAGGTTTTTGGTAACATTACCAATATTTTTGATCACTTCGAACAATTCCAACAGGTACGGGACAGTCCAATATTGGAGAAAATTTTAGAGAAAGTTGACAAAGATAAAATCCCACCTACCAACACACCCGAAGAAATGCGTCCATTGAGTAGAGGATTAGGACATTTTAGAATTTTGAGAACATCTCCTCTCACTAAGGTTCCATTTGTCTGCTGCCCCACATGTGAATAGTTGACTGATAAATAATTAGTATAAATACCTCTCAAGTCAATTGGGAGGTATTTTTATTGAACTATCTTGATCGAGAAATTGTGATATAAATCACTCAGCCAAAAACGGTAGATTTTTAAATTTGCCATCTTTTTAAAATGATATGACAACGGAAGAACTCAAAGAAGCACTGCCTAATTTTACAGACCCTGCATTGCTTGAGCAACTATTGGAAAAGGGGCAGATTATGGAATTAAAGGCTGGGAAAGTTCTTATGGAGCCTGGTCAGTTCATGAAAATGGTTCCAATCGTGCTGGAAGGGTCAATAAAAATTTCCAGGATGGATGAAGAAGGAAGAGAGTTGTTTCTTTACTTTTTAGATTCAGGTGAAACTTGTGCTTTATCTCTGACTTGCTGCTCTGCCTCAAAAGCCAGTGAAATTAAAGCAGTTGTCGAGGAGGATGCTACCATTATAGCTATACCAATTACCGCCATTGATCAGTTTTCGAATGATTTCAAGCAATGGAAAGATTTCGTTTCAAACACATACCAGAACCGTTTTCAGGAAATGCTGGTCGCCTTGGATGCTGTAGCCTTCAAACGAATGGATGAACGATTAATGGGCTATATCGTGAAAAAAATGAAACAGCTTAAAACTAATGAGCTTCATACTACCCACCAAGAAATAGCTAATGAGCTAACTACATCGAGGGAGGTTGTTTCGCGACTTTTGAAGCAATTAGAGAAAAAGAAATGGATAGAATTGGGTAGAAATGTGATCTACATCCGTGATGATTTTGAGGAGTTGATCAGTAAGTGATCAGGTCATTACCAGAAGTGGGACTTTAGAATGGAATACCATTTGAATAGTTTGGCTCCTAGTTAAGACCTGTTCCCAGAGGTTTTTATGTTCATGGCACATCACAAGGATGACATTTTCATTTTCTTCCAAAAACTGGTCTAACCCTTCAATGGGTGTTTTAGCATAAAAAGTGTGAATTTTAGCTGCTAAGCCTGGGTATTGAGTGCCAATTAAATTTTCCAATTTTTTTATTCCTGGGTCTTCCTCGAAATCATTTGAGGTTTGTACATGGACGAATTCTATGCCGCGTTCCCATCTTTTACTCATATTTATTACCCAGTCAATGAATTTTTCCTCATGACTTGCAAACTCTAATGCCAAAGCTACCTTTCGAATATCCGCTGCAATTGATTCTGCAGGAACAACTAATACAGGGACTGATGATTCTTTGATCAGGTTGACTGTAGTGCTCCCGATGAGAGCAAGTTTAATTCCACTGGCACCTTGAGTGCCCATTACAACCAAAGTAGCATCTAGTTCTCTTGCAATTCTAGCTATTGAAATAGAAGCAGTTCCTTCTTTGATGATGGTCTTAAAAATCAGGTTGGAATCCTTATATTTTTCTAAAGTCTCTTGCATCAAATCTTCTGCGTCTCGATGCATGCTTTCCATAGCTATGGAGGCTTGAGATGCAAAGTCGAAAACAGCCTCTATAACATGCACGAGTATTATTTCACCATCTTTTTTTCCAACAAGTGCTATAGCGAATTCCAATGCACTAATAGAATTATCTGAAAAATCTATCGGAAGAATTATTTTCATGGCTATTCAGTTTCTACCAATAATTTAAGCAAATGTGTAGGAATAAATGAATGAATCTGCAGGTGTAACCAGAATTATTTTGCAACTAGAGCTATCGAAATTACCTTAATGAGATTATCAAAGTATTTTGTCGCTTTTGAAGCCAGTGTAACAATTGTCACTTCGTCCTCTAAGGATCACTGCTACTTTTGTACCATCAAATCTTAGAAATTCATTATGGAAATCATCGTTTTTGTTGGATATGCAGCGGCGGTTGTGATAGGTGTAAGTTTGGGACTCATTGGTGGAGGAGGTTCAATATTGACTGTTCCTGTTCTTGTCTATATTTTAGGTATTGACCCAGTATTGGCTACTGCATATTCACTTTTTGTGGTGGGTACTACTTCGCTGGTTGGCTCATTTACTTATATGAAAAAGCAGCTGGTGGATTACAAGACTGCTTTAGTTTTTGCAATACCTTCTTTTATTGCCGTTTTCTTAACCCGAAAATTTATCGTCCCAGCTTTGCCGGATCCTTTATTTGACTTAGCAGGATTGGAGATCACCAAAAGCATTGGAATCATGGTATTCTTTGCCTTGATCATGCTTGCAGCTTCTTATTCTATGATCAAAGGAAATGGAAGTGTAAATGATGATGAAGAAAGCGAGGTTAAGTTCAATATACCGTTGATCGCTGTAGAGGGAATCGTAGTAGGATTGATCACAGGAATAGTCGGTGCTGGTGGAGGATTTTTGATAATCCCTGCCCTTGTTCTTTTAGCTAAGCTTCCCATGAAAATGGCTGTTGGAACTTCCTTGCTCATTATTGCAGCGAAGTCCTTGATTGGTTTTTTAGGAGATGTGGCCAATCAAACCATTGATTGGAAAATGCTTTTGATTTTTACAGGCTTATCTATCATCGGGATTTTCGTAGGTAGTTCTTTATCCAAAAAGATAAATGAAAAGGCCCTCAAAAAAGGGTTTGGTTGGTTTGTTCTTGTTATGGGGATTTATATTATTACTAAAGAACTAATGTCTATGTGATGTTTTTAACCGTAACCCTAAGGATCTAGTTTGCAGATTTAATGATTTGCTAATGCTGCGTTTTAGTAATTCTCTAAAATATTTTCCCGATTGGAAAAATCCAGTTGAAAAGTTGACATCGTAAATGCGATAAATCAACTATTCAACAAATGAAAAAATTAAACATTTTACCCTCACTAATTGCCAGTATGATCTTTTCTCTGGCATTTTTATCCTGCGATGATAAGGATGATGACATGGTTCCAGCAGTTGAATTGCCAGGAACAGCCCCTGAAGTAAGCTTTACAGGTTTAACCTCGGACAACAAAATTTTAATGTTTGATGCACGAAGTCTTTCTACTCCTTCCAGTTCGGTGGATATTTCCGGTTTGGCTTCTGGAGAGATGATCGTTTCAATTGATTACAGACCCGCTACAGGACAGCTTTATGCACTAAGTTCCATGAGTCGTTTGTACCATATCAATGAAAACTCAGGAGCAGCTACGGCCTTAGGTACTGGAGCTTTTACTCCTGCATATCAGGGAGCTAATCCGTCTTTAGATTTCAACCCAACAGTAGATAGGGTAAGATTAGTTACAGAGTCTGGCCAAAACCTTAGGTTACACCCAGAGCTTGGAACTGTTGTAGCAACAGATGGATCAATCAATGGCGGAATGAATCCAAGAATCGGTGCTGTAGCGTACTCCAATAGCTTTTCAGGTACTACCATGACAACGCTTTTTGATATTGACTTTGAACAAGACAAACTTTATAAGCAGGTCCCTCCCAATGACGGTGGACTGGAAGAAGTAGGTGAGTTGGGTGTAGGCTTTGAAGGTGTTGGTGACATGGATTTGAACCCTGATAACTCTGTGGCTTTGGCAGTAAATAGAAAGGATGATGAATCAAGGCTCTACACAATTGACCTTAACACTGGAAAAGCCATGTGGGTAGGTACATTTTCTCAGCCGGTGGTAAGTATTGCATTCAAGACTAACCCAATTGCCTATGCAACCGATGCAGCAAACAAACTTTACCGATTTGACCCTACTAACCCAAGTCCAATCGCCGTCGATATGATGGGATTGAAAGCTGGGGAAATGATCGTTGGACTCGATTTCCGTCCTGTGAATGGTCAGTTACTTGCCGTTTCTAATATGAGCCAGTTATATAGCGTCAACCCATCAAGTGGAGCAGTTACGGCGATCGGTAGTCCGCTAATGCCAGCTGCGATGGGATCTTATATTGGATTTGATTTTAATCCAACAGTGGATAGAATCCGTCTGATCACCGAGACCGGACAAAATCTAAGACTACACCCAGATTTGGGTACAGTAGTAGCAGTGGACGGAAGTCTCAACCCAGGTACGCCTATGGCGAGTGGAGCAGCATATACCAAAAGCTTTGCAGGAACTACTTCTACAGCGTTATTCGTAGTAGATGCTCAAAATGATATGTTATATCAGGTGTCTCCTCCAAATGATGGGGTGCTCGTGGCAATTGGACCTCTAGGTATAGATTTGATCGATGATAACGGATTCGATATAGGTGGGACCTCCGATATTGCCTATGGAGTATTTACGGTAGGATCTGCTTCTGGAGTTTATTCAGTAAACCTGATGTCAGGAGCGGCTTCAAAAGTTTCAGATCTCAATTTTACGCCTACTTCAATGGCTTTAGGTTTAGGATTCTAAATTTTTCACTAGCATAAAAAAAGGGAGTAGTTTCAAGAACTACTCCCTTTTTTTATGTCATTTTTTCACCCACGGTAAACCATAATATACCAACTGAGCCAAATTACCAATGGAATATAATAACTGATGAACACGACTAATCCGCACTCCGCAAATGGGCGACGACTGATCATATGAAAACCATATACCCAGACAATTCCGTAGATTATCTCGAAGATATTAAGAGTTGCAAATGCATAATGGTATTGAGGGGCTACATTTTCCGATCCTAAAAGGGAGAGTACCGATAAAGGCCGAAATTCATCTATTTCCATAAAAGTAACTCCGGAGGAAGGAGAAATGTAAATCAAAAGTCTTATCAGCTCTGGGAAAATAAAAACCATTTCTGCAATAAGTGCAAACTGCCAGAGTTCTTTATAAGGTACTTTGTATCCTATTAAAAAGGCTCCAAGCCAAAAGAGGAAAGATATTATGGTGAATTTCCAGAGTAGGGCAAAAGGAGTCCAGAGGTAGTTTAAAGCATTAAAAATGTGAAAAATCATAAAGTCACCCCTTGCTTCCAGGTTATTATAATCTGGGATGGCTTCCAGAATTAAGGTGTTTGTGAGATACCTGATCAGTAAAAACAAAAACACCAGTACTAAAAAATAAACTCGTTTGTCGAAATCAATTAGTTCTTTCAGACGTTGTGCTTCTGGTGTTAAAGTTTTAGCCATTATAGTGATGAATCTTGGTCAAATCTAAAATTTTGTTTGGGAATACCCCTAATTTTGAGTTCTAAAAAGAGATAAATATATGTCAACACGAATCGTAATGATTCTCAGTATTTGGTTTGCCGGGCTTGGCATTGCTCAGGCGCAGCAAGCCGAAACTGATTCTATGTTCTTTGCGCCTTCTAAGTACCTACTCTTGGACAAAGGGCTTCAGTTTCGAATTACTAAGGCTATCAACAGCATGTACAATTTTGATTTTGCGACAGCAGAAAGAGATTACGCCGTGCTTGCCATTCAATACCCTAATCACCCTTTGCCAGAATTTTTAGTCGCGTTGGGATATTGGTGGAGGATAGAAGTGGATGTGACCAATGAAAAATACGATGCAGTTTTCCTGAAATACCTTGACAGGGCTATTGAAAAAGCTGAGACCATTTTTGAAGAGGATGAGACCAATAAGGAGGCTGCGTTTTTTCTAGCAGCTGGCTATGGGTTTAAGGGAAGGCTGTATTCCGAAAGAAAGAGCTGGACAAAAGCAGCTTGGGCCGGAAAGAATGCTTTGAAATACATGGATTTAAGTAGGGGGGAAGAGGAGTTCAATCCAGAATTATTACTTGGAGATGCACTCTTTAATTATTTCTCAGAATGGATCCCCGAAAATTATCCTCTTATGAGGCCTGTAATGGCACTTTTCCCGAAGGGGAACAAAGAGCTGGGATTGCAACAACTTGAAGAAGTTGCCAATAATGCATTTTACACGCGGATTGAAGCCCAGTATTTTTTGTTCAGACTATATGCTTCCGAAGAAAAGGAGCCATTTAAAGCGTTACAGATCTCTGAGTATTTGCATACAAAATTTCCCGAAAACCCGTATTTCCATAGATCCTATGCTCGCCACCTCTATGCCGTCGGGCGGTGGACGGAAGCTGTACAACAATCAAGGGAAATACTGGAGAGAATAGATGCTAAGAAAACAGGCTATGAGTCTAACAGTGGGAGATATGCTGCATTTTATATGGCTCAGTATAATGAGAGAATTGGTAATCGAGCAGAAGCAAAGAAATATTACCTCAAAACACTTTCTTATGGAGAAGAGTCAGAGTCTCAGGAAAGTGGCTATTATCTTCATTCCTTACTGCAGCTAGGTAAGCTAGCTACGGAGGAGAAAAATAAACAGCTTGCAAAAGACTATTTTAAAAAAGTAAAGAAATATGCGAAGCGAAAACACCCTGCTCATCAAGCAGCTCGAGATTATATCAAAAAGAATAAACTTTAATCCAATTAGTACCGTTTTAAAAAAGAATAACAGGAGATAATTTGAATTTTTTAAAGGAGGCAAGGGATTTTGAAAGGATTGTTTGTGTATAGGCCTTTAAATCTTAAGAAAATTTTGATTTTCCTCTTTAAAATTCTGATGAATGGTTTAAAACAATCATCAATTATATTAACTTTGTGCGATATAAAATTTTGTAAATGCAAGAGATCATGGATCATAGCTTAAGAATAAAATTCGATAAAATCGACAGGAAGATTCTGGAAATCTTACAGGCTAATGCCAAAATCACAAATGCTCAATTGTCAAAAGATATTGGCCTTTCACCTGCTCCTACCTTGGAGCGAGTGAAGAAATTGGAGCAGTCTGGAATCATCAAGAGTTATCATGCTAAGCTTGATCCTGAAAAGATTGGCTTGGGAGTCAGCACTTTTGTGTTGGTGAGCTTGATAGGTCACAATAAAGGGAACATTGAAGCTTTCATGAAGGAGATTAATATTATTCCTGAAGTGATTGAATGTCACCATATCACAGGTACTGGAGATTTTATCCTAAAGATTATTGCCAAAGATATTACTTCATACCAAAGTCTGATGCTTGAGAAGGTATCTGAAATCAAAGAAGTAGATTCCATGCAATCCATGGTTATTTTATCTACTTTCAAAGATTCTAAAGTAATGCCAATTCCGGCTTAATCAGCCTTTACTAATAGTTAAGGGGTGGCGTAAGTCACCCTTTTTTTTTGAACAAATGGAACGAAACCCCTGGAAAACCAAGAAGATTAATCCGATTTATGAAAATCCCTGGATTAAAGTGGAGCATCATGAGATCATTAATCCTGCTGGCAATGATGGTATTTATGGTAAGGTACACTTCAAAAACAGAGCAATGGGCATCATTCCCATTGATGAGAATGGAAATACTTGGCTTATAGGTCAATATCGTTACACTTTGGATGAATATGCTTGGGAGATTCCTATGGGAGGTGGACCTTTGTCCGAGAGTAAGCTAGAAAGTGCCAAGCGAGAATTGAAGGAAGAGACTGGGCTTCTTGCCGAAAAGTGGACGGAAATTATGAAAATCCATACGTCAAATTCGGTAACTGATGAAGTAGGCTTTGTTTATTTAGCTGAAGAGCTCACCCAAGGTGATACTGATTTTGAGGAAACTGAAATTTTGAAAATCAAGAAATTGCCATTCGATGAAGTTTTGGAAATGGTTATGAATGGAGAGATTACCGATGCAATCAGCATTGCCGGGATTCTTAAGGCAGCTAGGATTCTTAATTTATAACATGACAATCAAGGATCATTTTAAAATCACCTTTACATTGGCATTTCCAGTTGTTCTAAGTCAGCTGGGACAAGTATCCGTGGGTGTGGCAGATAGTATGATGGTGGGCCGGTTAGGAGCGGTTCCTTTGGCTGCAGCTTCACTGGGAAATAGTATTTTTTTCGTTATCCTGATGTTTGGAATGGGGATTTCTATGGGAATTACTCCCTTGATTTCTGTGGCTGAGGGTAAAGGGAAATTCAAAAGAATAGGACATCTTTTCCAGCACGGCTTATGGATCAACATTGCAACTGCTCTGCTGTTGACTGTAGTCGTAATTGGTTTGTCACAAGGGCTTCATTTCCTCAATCAGCCTGAAGAAGTGGTCAAATTGACTATTCCTTACCTGTATATTATTACGGCATCCTTATTTCCCTTTATGATCTTTCAGACCTTCAAGCAATTTGCCGAAGGCCTCTCACAGACAAAACAAGCGATGTATGTAACTATTTTATGTAATCTGGTTAACGTTTTCTTGAACTGGGTTCTGATCTATGGCAAACTTGGCGCACCTGAAATGGGGCTAAATGGAGCTGGTTTAGCTACTTTGATTTCCAGAATCATGATGCCAATAGCCATGGGATTATATGTAATGAAATCAAAGCGGTACAATGTGTTTAATTTGAAATTGGGGATTGATAAGCTTAGGTTTCTGCTTCTCAACCGAATTTTGAAAATCGGTGTACCTACAGGATTTCAATATATTTTCGAAGTGAGCGCCTTCAGTGCTGCCGCTATCATGATGGGCTGGATAGGAGTAAATGCACTTGCCGCACATCAGATTGCTATTAATCTTGCTTCAATCAGTTACATGATGGTTTCTGGACTGAGTACCGCAGGGATGATTCGTGTGAGTAACCAGATAGGCAGAGGCAACTTCAAGGCGATGCGTGAAGCAGGAATGGTGGTCTTTGGGATGGTTTTGATTTTTATGTCTATCACCGGATTGCTGTTTATTATCCTGCGGTTTTATTTACCTACGCTATATATTGACCACAATGAAGTAGTTGCTTTATCGGCTTCCCTGCTGATCATCGCAGGATTATTTCAGCTTTCAGATGGGGTTCAAGTTGCAGGCCTGGGAGTCTTGAGAGGTCTTGAAGATGTGAAATTCCCTACCTTGATCACGTTAGTAGCTTATTGGGTTATTGGCCTGCCTTTGGGTTACTTCTTAGCCTTTGAAATGGGATTTGCTGAAAAAGGTATTTGGTATGGATTATTGATTGGTTTAAGTGTGACGGCTGCCGTGTTGTTTTACCGTTTTCACAAGTTGAGTAACCGGATGATTGAAGCAAATAAACCGATAGTCACTGACTAAGTTCACTCAGTCCTAAGTCAGACTTACCTTTCTACTTTTTGTTTTATATTAATGAAAAATCCACTTACTATGATCAAAAAGCTACTTTTCGTATTTACTCTTTTCCTAATTGCCAATCAAAGTTTCGCTCAAAATGTAGCCGTTCTCACCCAGCGCCAGCAAGCTGATGTGATCGATAGTTGGTTGGATTTCCGCATCCAAAACCTACTTCCTAACCTGATGACTGAAACAGGCATCGATATGTGGGTAGTAATTTCCAGAGAATACAATGAGGATCCCGTGATCCGAACCATGCTTCCTGCCACTTGGCATGCTGCTAGGAGAAGGACGATTCTGGTTATGTATCAGCCTTCGGCAAATGCTCCTGTGGAAACTTATGCCGTAGCTCGATACGATGTGGGCAAAGCCTTCAAAAGAGCTTGGGATCCAGAGAGCCAACCCGATCAATGGAAAGCATTAATGGATTTGATTTCCTCTAAAAACCCAAAGAAAATTGGATTGAATTATGCCAAAGATTATGGACATGCTGATGGTTTGACTACCAACGAGCATCAAGTTTTTCTTGAGTATTTACCACAAAACCTTCAGGAAAATGTCGTCTCTGCGCAGACATTGGCTGTGCGTTGGTTAGAAACCAGAACTGAACCAGAGATGGCTACCTACAAGCATATTCAGGAGATTGCGCACGCAATCGTGGCAGAAGGACTCTCGGAAGCCGTAATTACCCCTGGAGTGACTACAACCGAAGATGTGGTCTGGTGGTACCGAGAGAAAATAAAATCTATGAAACTGGATACGTGGTTTCATCCATCGGTGGATATTCAGCGAGCAGATCCTGCCAATAATGAGCAGAATAGAAACTTTGCCACTAAATCTCCTGAATCGGTGATTTTACCGGGGGATTTACTTCATGTGGATTTTGGGATCACCTACCTGAGATTGAATACCGATACACAGGAAATGGCCTATGTGCTGAAAGCTGGAGAAACCAAGGTTCCTGAGTATTTAAACAAAGCTTTTGCCCAGGGAAATAGAGTGCAGGATATTTTGACTTCTAATTTTGTGACAGGTAGTACTGGGAATGAAATTCTTCGTGCTTCCCGCAAGGTTTTGGATGCAGAGGCAATCCGAGGAAGTATCTACACGCATCCACTGGGTTTTTACGGACACTCTGCCGGGCCAACTATCGGCATGTGGGACAATCAAGGCGATACACCTGGCGCTGGAGATTTTCCACTCCATGCGAATACTGGCTATGCAATAGAATTGAATGCCGTAGTGTTTGTGCCCGAGTGGAATAAAGATGTGCGGATCATGCTGGAGGAAGGAGCTTTATATGATGGGGAAAAAGTGACTTACTACAACGGAAGACAAAAGGAGATTTTTGCGATTCCGCGAGTGAATGCTCATCTGGGGAATTGATGACAAACGTTGGATGTCAGGTGTCCGATGTTGGCTGAGCGAGGCCTGATTGCTGAGTTGATAAACGTCTGTTTTTATGTAGTGAATTTCACCTGAGAAATCTTCACATGCCAACGGCATGAGCTGTAACAGCCCAGTATGAAATGCTGGGTAATTGAATAGGTGAGAAAAAATGAATGCCAACGGCATGATCAGTAATTCATTAGAAAATAGTAAGGTGGTAAAATAGATTTTAGAGGATTTAGCTTTTCTGACGGCTGACAAAAAGCAAACTCACAAACGCCAGCCCTGCAAAACCTGCACTGGTCAAGAATACCAATCGAAAATTTTCTGGGCTATTTGCAAATAGAAAACCGGAGACTAAAGCGCCAATTCCTATCCCTGCTTCCAAGAATATATACATAGTCGCCAGCGCTCGACCTCTATATTGATCCAGTGATAAATCTACCACCCAAGCGGCAGTTGTTGGGCTATACATTCCTACTGCACAGCCAAAAAGAACACCTGACCCGAGTAGCGCAAATTTGGTTTCTGCCAAAGCGATTAATACCATCGCACAAACTAGCGTGGCACTGGCAGCTCGCATCACCGGGATTCTCCCATATCGGTCAGATGTTTTGCCTGCCAGCAACCGGATTCCCAAGGAAGAAAGTGTGAATACCCCGAAGAAAAGTCCTTTGTTTTCTATCCCCAAATGAGTGGAGAAATCTGGGATGATGGTGAGCACCACTCCAAAAGAAAAACAGCATAGAAACAGGATTCCTGCGGGTACCAATACTCTTTTTTCTATGATTTCCTCCTTTTTCAACCGTAGCATAGTCCATGAGATCTTCTCCTTGTTCGGCAAGGTTTCTTTAAGCCTAAGCAAAATCAAAATAGAAAATATGGCAGTGAAAGCAGAAACATAGAAAACTGTAGCAATAGGGAATAGGGTAGCTAGCCATCCGCCAATAGCTGGACCTGCTGCCATTCCCATAGATCCGAAGAGTGAAAATAAACCCATTGCCTGTCCACGTTTTTGATAGGGAACTATGTCGGCTACATAGGCTGAAGCACCGGTAGGCGTAAATCCAGTAGAGAAGCCGTGAGCGAACCTCAGAAACAAAAATCCGCCTACAAAACTGAGTAGGGGATAAAGCATTCCCACTACAAAGCAGACAGAAGCGCCAATCATCATCACAGGAATTCTTCCGATTTTATCTGCAAGCTTTCCGCTAAATGGTCTGGAGAGTCCAGCGGATAAGGTAAATAAGGCAATGATCAAACCTTTGTAATCAGCTCCACCCAACGATGTCAAATACGCCGGAAGCTCAGGGATAATCATATTAAAAGATGAAAAAAACAAAAAAGAACTCAGGCAGAGTAGGGAGAAGTCTAAAGTAAAAAAGGAGGGAGAGCTTCGCATTGGTCTGGCGAAAATAGGAAAAAATAAGTAGCTAGTAGCAAGACATAGTTAGCAAGAGATTAGAATCAAGAACCAGGAATCAATAGTTTAAAAAATCTCATAAGAACGGTATTTTTGTAGCCACGGCCAGATAGCAACCGAGATTAATAGAGATGGTCCTTGCATCTTCTTTGGTTTAAATTCAATATGTCTGCTCCAGACCAGAAAGATCTTTAGGCCCTATCGTTAGGCTTAAATTGTGAACTTTACGGTTTGAAAAAACATAAAACCAAAAAGGCCAGGAACAAATCCCAGCCTTGATGCTTTACTTTGTTTTGCTTATCCCTATATAAGAAATTTAGACGCTCTTGACTGTTTTCTGCAACTGAAAACCGCCAACCGACAACTGTTTTTATTCCTTATTCGCCTGTTCCTCGCTTTGCGCGAGCAGAAAGGCTTTCATAAACTCATTCAATCCTCCATCCAGCACATGCTGTGTATCAGAGGTTTCATGGCCTGTTCGGTTGTCCTTTACCAACTTGTATGGATGAAGCACATAGTTTCGGATCTGCGAACCGAAATCTACCCGCATCTTGGAGGATTCTATCTTGGCGATTTCCGCATTTCTTTTCTCCAATTCCATTTGGAACAAACGGGATTTCAGCATTTGCATGGCCTTTTCCCGGTTGGCAAGCTGTGAACGCTCGATCTGACAAACTACCACGATTCCCGTAGGCTTGTGAGTCAGCTGAACTTTGGTTTCCACCTTGTTTACGTTCTGTCCTCCAGCACCACCTGATCTGGAAGTATGCAACTCCACATCTGCAGGATTGATATCGATCTCTATGGAATCATCCACTTCTGGATAAGCATATACCGAAGCAAAAGAAGTATGTCTTCGCCCTCCTGAGTCAAAAGGAGAGATTCGAACCAAGCGGTGAACGCCAGTCTCGGATTTCAAAAACCCATAGGCTAAGGGACCTTCAAACTCCAGTGTACAGGATTTGATGCCAGCTACTTCTCCTGGCTGCATATCTACTTCCTTTACTTTGTAGCCGTTTTTCTCACCCCACATGATATACATTCTCATGAGGATTGAGGCCCAGTCATTACTTTCTGTTCCTCCCGCGCCGGGATTGATTTCCAATACAGCATTCAGCTGATCCTCCTCCGAAGAGAGCATTTTCTTAAGTTCCAGCTCTTGCACCGCAGCCTCAGCTTTGATGTATTCAGCTTTGATTTCTTCTTCAGAAACCTCATCTGCGCTGTAGAACTCAAACAAAACGTCTAGATCCTCGATAGTCTTATTGAGATCTTCGAATGCTGTAGTCCAAGCTTTTCGAGCTTGAATTTGCTTCATGCTTTTTTCTGCCTCTTCTGGGTTGTTCCAAAAATCAGGCTGGGCCGAAACGGCCTCTAGGTCTTCTATTTCTGCTTTCTTACGATCGTAGTCAAAGATACCTCCTCAAAGCCGATGTGCGGGCTTTCAAGTCTTTCAGTTGTTCTGAAGTCATCTGTCTAGGTTAAAATTTAGGTGGCAAAAGTCCGAAAAAATATCTGTTTAAACCAATAAACTTCTATTAATCCATTCTCATTTGGATCAGCTGAATCTTATTTCTGCCAGAGTTTTTGAATGTTTTGTATCGCAAAGGCAGCATAGCAAGGCCTGTTCCTAACAAGATTCCAGAAGTAAGACCTACTCCTTTATTGATGGAGAATTTTTGTTCGTGGTAGATGCTATTGATGGATTCTGCTCCTAATAGGATGATTCCAGCTCCTAGAGTTAGCATGTTTAAAGCTCTTAATGTGTTATTGCGGCGGTCTTTATCTCGAATATCCAGTTCAGTAATCGACTCAGGTGATAGGATGTTTTCAGAGAGATAAATGAAGTTTTGATCGATACTTTGAATCACGTCAGTGACGAAGTAATCTATTTTTTTGCTCTTATAAGTAATAGTTTCTCCAGGATAATATCGGATCTGAGATTTTTGTTTTGTGCCTCTTTTGAGGAGAATGAAATCCGTTCCCTGTGCAAAAGTGGAAAGCGAGGCTGTAAAAATCATCAAAAGGACTAGTAGTCTTTTCATACTCCTAAATAAAAACAAATTTGAAAGTTTTCTTTCGTTGAAATGTTAAATCTTTTCAGAAAAGTCGATTTTCTTGGAATGGGAGCTTTGGCTTCATTAAATGGCCCTGGTTCGACAAGCTCAGCAACCGTACTTCGGCTAGGTTAGGAACTTTGCTTCCTATGGCCAAGTATTCGTGGTTAGACTTCGCTCACCGTCCTTTTTTTCAACTCTTAAATCCAAACCTAGCAGGCATTGATCCGTTAAACTTACTTCGCGATTATTCAGGTTTGAAAAGAAATTTGATTCATCCGTTTATAAAAACAATGATTTACTCTACAGCTATCCTTCTACCTATTTTTTTGACAGCTCAAGCTGCCAAGTTGGATAATTGTGCGTTTTACCAAAAGAGTAAAGCCTTTATTTCTTAGCCCTCAGTGATTTTTAGGATTACGTAAGGAGGGCAAAATTTCCGAAATGCTTATCCTTTTAACTCCAAACTCAATTTGTTTGGTCCAACCACTTGTTTTTAAAAATCATGAAACCAATACTTGCAAAATCCGACTATAATACGATTAAAGAATTAATCCTAAATACTCCTCATCATCTTATTACGAAGGAGATTTCACTGCTGGCAAAAGAAATTGAGCTAGCTAAGAAAGTTCCTGATTCCAAAATAGAACCTCAAGTCATCCGACTCAATTCCCACTTTGAAGTGCAAGATGTAGCATCTGGAAAACTTTTAAATTTTCAATTGACGCTTCCAAAGTTTGGAAACTTAGAGGAAAAAAGGCTTTCCATACTTTCACCTTTGGGAGTGGCGTTAATAGGCTTCCAAGAAGGAATGGAGATTGAATGGGCATTACCGAGAGGACTAAAGAAACTTAAGATTCTCAGGGTACAAAATCCTGTTCATACTGATTGAAAAAAGGCTGTCTAATTAAATAGACAGCCTTTTTTGCTAGCTTTTGAACCATTGATTAAATAGAAATTATCCAATCATGTGGGTCAGTCACTTGGCCATACTTGATTCCATCCAATTCTGCTAGAACTCTATGCGAGAAAGCATCATCTGCTTTGTTTGGAAGAATGTAATCTTTTCCATTTACATTGATGCGTTGAACATGTGCAATTGTAGCAGCAGTACCTGTACCGAAAGCCTCCTCTAAAGTTCCATTTTGAAGCGCAGTTTCTAATTCTGAAACTGTCAGGAATCGTTCTTCCAAAGGTTCTTTCCAATCCTTAGCCAATTGAATGACAGAATCTCTGGTGATCCCTTTCAAAATCGTCCCTGTGTTGGTAGGAGCTGTGATTAAAGTGCCATTTATTTTGAACATGACATTCATAGTACCGCTTTCCTCGATCTTGCTATGTGATTTACCATCGGTCCAAAGGAGTTGGTCGTATCCGGCTTTTTGAGCTTGACGAGCAGGATAAAGAGAAGCTGCATAGTTACCGGCGGTTTTTGCGGCGCCAGTTCCTCCTTCCGTAGCCCGGGTAAAGGTGGTCTCCACTTTTACACTTACTGGCTTGCTGTAGTAATTGCCAACCGGACAAGTGAGTATGATAAACTTATAGGTATCGGATGGTTTTACACCAATATAATCATCCGTGGCAAACATAAATGGTCTTACATAAAGTGAAGCGCCCTTTGCTGTAGGTACCCAGCCTCTATCCAAATCGATCAGTTGAGTAAGACCTTCCATGAATATTTCTTCAGGTAGCTCAGGCATACACATCCGTTCTGCGGATTCATTCAGTCTTTTCCAGTTGGCGTCTGCACGAAAGACTAAGATCTCGTCATTTTCATTTCTGTAAGCTTTCATACCTTCAAAAATTGACTGGCCATAGTGAAGCGTTGCATTAGCGGGATTCAGGCTAAGTGGTGCATAAGGCTCAATTCTGAGATCTGTCCATTCACCATTTTTGTAATCTGCCACAAACATGTGGTCGCTAAGTGTACGTCCAAATACTAAATTTGAAAAATCTGTTTCCGCTAATCTAGAGTTCTGAACTTTAGTTATCGGTAGGGCAAGTTGTGTCTTCATTGGTTTTACCGTTATCTGGTTTTGCCAGGTATCTAATGATTAATTTCTTGGTTTCCAGGTTACTTCATCCACCTCAAGTTCATGAGCCATCATTCGGCCAAGTACGAAAAGAAAGTCGGAGAGTCGATTTAAGTATTGAATTACTAAATCAGAAACAGGTTCTAGGCTGTTTAGTTCAACTGCAATTCGCTCGGCTCGTCTGCAAACCGTGCGGGCAAGATGACAAAATGAAACAGATTGATGTCCACCAGGGAGGATAAAAGCTGTGAGTGGAGGAAGCAATTCTTGCATTTGATCCATTTCCTGCTCGAGGACTTCTATGTCTTCTGTGTGTAAATCAGGTTTTTTTACCTTGTCTTTACCTGGTACAGTAGCCAAATCTGCTCCTAGAGTAAACAAGCGGTCCTGAATTTCCTTTAAGAAATCAGTTCTTTTTTCATTTACAGCTTGATCTCTGAGTAAACCGATGTAGGAGTTGAGTTCATCTACAGTGCCATAGGCATCAATTCTCATGTTAGATTTCGGAACACGTACCCCGCCTAACAATGATGTAGTTCCTTGATCGCCTGTTTTGGTATAAATTTTCATCTCTTTGCCCCTGATTCTATAAGGACAAAATTAAGAATCTATTTGAAATTATAAGGTGTGATTAGGCTTGCATTGCAATACCACGCGTAGGATTTGGATTTATTGTGTCAGTTTCTACCAATCCATCTCGTAATCTTACAATTCTATGCGCATAATGCGCGATGTCGTCTTCGTGAGTTACCATGATAATTGTGTTGCCTTTTGAGTGCAACTCATGGAAAAGCTCCATGATATCGTAAGAAGTCTTTGAATCCAAGTTACCAGTAGGCTCATCGGCAAGGATAATACTTGGTGAGTTAACCAATGCTCTTGCTATGGCAACACGTTGTCTTTGACCACCAGAAAGCTCATTTGGTCTGTGCTTAGTTCGGTCACCAAGTCCAACGTTTGTCAGTGCTTGGAATGCAATCTCTTCCCGATCAGACTTGCTCATTCCTGCATAAACTAGAGGAAGCGCAACATTTTCAAGACAGCTTGCTCTTGGTAGCAGGTTGAAAGTTTGAAAAACGAAACCGATTTCCTTATTTCTTATTTCTGCCAATTCATTCTCGGTCATGTCAGAAACGTCCTTGTCGTTCAAAATATAAGTACCTGCAGTAGGAGTATCCAAACAGCCAATAATATTCATCAGTGTGGATTTACCCGAACCAGAAGGTCCCATGAAGGCAACATATTCTCCTTTATTTACTGAAATGGAGACAGATTTAAGAGCTTGAATAATTTCAGCTCCCATCTTATATGTTTTGTTGATTTCGTGGGTTTCTATTATTTTCTTCATGGCTAATGGTTTTGCTAAAGGTACTAGTTTGGCTTTGGAAATGAATTTCCGCTTAAACAAAAAACGTTAATAGGAATCAATAGTTCAAGGATTGGAGGCGTCGAAGTTCTTCTTCACTTACCCATTGTTTCAAAAATTCTAAGGATTCATCTGCATAATTATCAAGTCCGCTTTCCCTCGCTGCCTCCACTTTTCTCAGCCAAAGGATTGGATCTTGGTTGAATTCAGTGGCAGCATTCAAGACTTCGTATTGATAAAGAGGGTCGTTATTGAGTTGTAATGCGCTTATAATCAATGGGCTAAGGTACGGGTTAGCAGTCAACTCCTTTCCTGAATTGATCCAAGAAATAAATGCGGACACTGACTTCTCATCGGTTAGGTCAGGGTTATTGACAAAGGTTTTGAGGTCTTCTTGGGGGCCAATTTTACTTGCGATAAATTTCTCCAATTCTTTCAAATCATCTTTTCTAAGGCCATGCGCTTTGTATGCAATCAAGCGAATAGCCATGTCCGTTTTCAAAGCACTTTCATCAAGTGTTCGCCATTGTGACAGGAGGTTTTCCGGTAGCGACTGATGAAATCGGCTGATGATTTGTAAATAATCTGGAATGTTAGGACCTTCATCAGTTAGGTAACTAGGAAATAAAACATTGTATTTCTCGCGAATTTCAACAGCTTTTTCTGGCATTCCCGCAAGTCCAAAAATACTCCAATGATGAGAATCAAATGCCTGAAAACCTCTTTCTTCAGCAGCAATAAACTCATTGGCAGCTTTTTGAAAATCGAGGTTCTGAGCTAAAATTCCGCCTGAGAGTTGAAGGTAATAAGCAGCGTCCTTTGGGTTTCGAAAAGCTAACCCATTTAAATTTTTCACAGCTTCAGTTACTCTTCCCGCTGCCAAGCTCCTGATTACAGCTGTTTCCTGAAGTGACATCAGGTAAGCAATCATTTCAGGTTGTTGGCCCAAGCTATCCAGCAAAGTGAGGTCTGAACTTGGGTCATTTCTGTTTATTTCCGACATCACGTTCCTCCATCCTGCATTGATTAGCATTGGAGAAGTCTCAGATAAAACTCCCTCTTTAACGGATTTTAGTAATTCTTCCGAAGGAATATTGGCAAGAGCGTTGGATGCTGCCAGCTCATTAATCAAAGATATAAGCTCAGAATTTTGATCTGCGCTGATTTCGGGCTTGCCAAGTTTGGTTTTTAAAGCTGAAAGATTTGACATCAAAACTTGATCAGTACTTCCAGAATTACTCAGCAATTCCAGTGCTTCCGCAGTTTTATTGACCTTAGTATAGAGCAAACTCAGGTTGTTGACCAAGTGAGGTTCATTAGGGAAAATAGTGAGCCCTTTCTCTAGGTAATAAATAGCTTCAAATTCTTTGTTTTCCTGATGGAGTCTGTCGCTCAGGAGCAGGATATTATCTACCTGAGGAACCTCTGTGAAGCTTTCTTCTAAATGCTCTTTTGCCAATGTTGGCTGCTTGAGATCCAGAAGCAATTGAGCGGTTAGGAATTTTGCTTTAGGGTTTTTGCGATAGCGAATCCAAGCATTTTCATAAAGAATACTTGCTTCCAGCTTTTTGTCCACTTGGTAATAATAATCTCCTAGAATATTACTTGACATGGCATTAGCCTGTACGCCTACTATCCCTCCTGTATAGGTAGTGAGGACTAAAATCACTATCAATCCACCTATCCTAATGTGATAATAAACAAGGGAATAAGGCTTGTAAAGGATTTTTTCTATCGCCTTTCCAGAGTTCATGACAGACATAAAGTTTGCCATCAGGTAGATGAAAAAGAAGAGGCTGAAACCAAGTTGAGTGTAGACAAAAAGGTGTTTGAAAAGCTCTTCACCTGGCTGATTGGCAGAAAATTTCAATTTCCAGACTAACCATAAGGCAAGTCCAAAGCCGATTAAATGCAAAGCTTTTATTACCGAAGGTGTAGAAATTAAATCCTCACTTTGGCTTACTTTTTCACCTATAGAAATCCATCCGAAAAACCCCAGAGGAATAAGAAGGAAAAGAGGAGAGAAGGCAGGGAAAGGCAGTCTTATTTCTCCTTGCAAAGCCAAAAGCAAGAAGAATAGTATGCCTAAATAGACTAAAGTAATGAGGCTGATCTGAACAGTGATGTTCAGGTTGAGGTTACGGTTTACTCTTGCGAGCAAAATGTAAATCCCGGATAGGATGCCATGTCCATTCCAAAAGACCCAGGCTAGTGCAAGACCAAACCCGATTGTCAAACTGTGCTCAGCAACATAGATTTCAGGATTGGAGATGGGACTTTGAGTAATGAGTAGTACAAGTGCTGAGAAAGTCCCTGCAAAAACTCCAATCCACTTGAGAACCAGAGGTTTTCTTTGCCCCCAGATGTGAAAGTAGATTAAAGGGATAAGCGTTCCAGCCAAAAGAATAATGAGCGGATAGTTCGCATTTTGCCCACCGATATTTAGTCCATTGAAATCACTGAAAGTGAGCAGAACAATCCAAATAATGCCTCCAATGATGAAATAGGCCTTTTTGAATTCAGTTACTAATGTCAAAACAGATACTACTGCGAGCCAGACTATTCCTGCATAAATGTAGGATTCAGTCCTATGTAATTCAGGGGCTAACGCTTTGAACTCTTGGAAAACAAGGTAATTATCAACTTTAATAGGGTAAGAAATAGGACCTATTTGGACCCAGTCAAAAGGAATAGCAACAGTATCCAGAAAAGCTCCAGCCTGGATATTGACATAAGGCTGAGGATCGAAAATCAGGTAATACAGCGCAAAAAGCCCTCCTGATATGATAAATAGGAGGGCTAGGATTTTATAGATGGTTGAGGTATTCAATGTGGTTGTCAAGTAGGTTACTCCATTACTTTAGGTACTCGGAAGTAGTCGGAATCTCTTTTTGGTGCATTTTTCAGGCCAGCTTCATGCTCCAGCTGATGACCTATTTTATCTTCGCGCATGTCATTCACTTCTGAGGACATGGTAGTCAATGGCTCTACGTTTTCAGTATCAATTTCATTCAACTGCTCAACCCAGTCGAGAATTTGACTCATATCCTGAGACATTTTCTCCGCGCTGCTTTCGTCAAATTCCAATCGCGCAAGGTGAGCGATTTTCTTAATTGAGTTGGTATCTATTTTCATGTGTTTATAATTTGATTTTTTAAGGTCATCCCGATAGCTATCGGGAGGAATCTCGCATTTTAATTTTTTTCTCTCTCACAGAGAGATTATTGTCATGCTCGATTTCATGGTTTTGAGTTATCTACATTGAGTTGACTTTGAATCACATGAAAGCAATTTTCTTTCAACGCTTTTTCAGATTCAAAATTGCCAGGAAATAAAGGCTCGTGAAGGACCATTTTGGCAGATCTCCAGTGCACCAGCAATTTCCCGTCATCTGGTAAAATTAGATGATTATAGGATAAAGTGACAGGGATGATCGGGATTTGTTTCTCTATGGCCATACGGAATGCCCCATTTTTGAATGCAATCATCTCTGGAGGATTCTTGGTGAAAATTCCTCCTTCGGGAAAAATGATCACGGAGCTGCCTGATTCTAGAGCCTGATCTGTGCGTTTCATCGTTTCCGCACGGCTTTTTAGCCGATCTCTATCAACAGCGATATGGAGGTTTTTGAAATAGTATCCGAAAAGAGGTGCTTTGCGAATGGAGGCTTTTCCTACGAAAAGAACATCACCGGGAATAAAGCCCATCATTGCGATATCCAAGTAGCTGAAATGATTAGCGAGATAAATGTATGCTTTGTCCTTTTGGATCTTGTCGCTTTTCTGAATCTTCACTGGGAGGAAAATGCAAATGAAATATGCCCTTGCCCAGTAGCGATTGATTTTTCGGCCATATTTTTTCCAACCTGGAATCCAGATACAAACCAGAATGAATGGAAAGATCAGCAGAAAACTCAGTGCAAAGATTAACCCTGCGTATATAGAATACAGCCTTGCGAATAGATTACGCATGATTGATCATGTGATTTGCTGCTTTCACAAAGTAACTCAACATGGCTTCTTTGATGTTCTGATCCACTTGAATTTGGTCTAAGGCAGTTATCATCGCATTCATCCAATGATCACGCATGCTTGCATCGATTTTCCAGTTGGCATGGCGCATTCTCAATCGGGGATGGCCCCGCTGTTCAGAATAAGTTTCAGGTCCACCAAACACCTGAAGTAAAAAAAGAAATAAGCGATCTTCTGCAGGTGCCAAATCCTCGGGATAAAGTCTCTTCAAATCCTCGTTTTTGGAAACTTCCTGATAGAAAAATTGAGTAAGCAAACGGATTTGCTTTTCACCAATCAGGTCATAAATCGTCTGAGAAGTATTCATGGCGCAAACTTACCAATTTCTCTTAAGCCTCCCATTTTTTTACCTTCAGCGAAGTGCCTTCAGTGGAAATCACAATCACTTTCTCTCCTTGATCTATAAATTCACCTCGGGAATAAGCGTCATAAACATCTCCGTCTATTTCGATTCTTCCGCTTGGTCGCAGTCTGGAGTGAACTGTCCCAGTCTTGCCATTTAAAGTTTCTGAGTAAGAGGAAGAAGTGTAGCCCTCGCTTCTTTGCTGGGTGGATGCCAAAGTGATGGTTTTGAATGCTCCCCACTCATTGACTTTGGGAGTAAGCCAAAATACCAAGCCAACTGAAACTATAGCTGCTAAAATCACCGTAAGCAAGGCTCCAAACAGATCCGCAGCTGGGACAAAATCAAAATTGAAATTCTGGTTTGGAATCATGCCTAGAACGAGTCCTGTTAATATCCCGATGATGCCCAGTACTCCAAAAATCCCAAATCCAGGAATCACAAATAGCTCCACAGCCAATAAGATCACGCCAATAAAAAAGACTAAGATTTCCCAGTTTTCAGCAAGGCCATTGAGATAATAAGGGATAAAATAGAGAAATACTGCCACCACAGAAGCCAAGATTGGGAAACCAACTCCAGGAGTCTGCAATTCAAAATAGAGACCACCAATAATGATAAGGATTAGAAATCCGCTGACAGCTGGATTTAGGAAAAAAGCTATTATCTGCTCAGAAAGCCCCGTTTCATAAGTTATTATTTCAGCCTCACCGAGATTTTGAGAAGCTAGAATGTCTTCGATAGAATCGTATTGTCCTTCGCAAAAACCATATTTTTCAGCTTCAGAAACGGAGAAAGTAATCACGGATCCTTCTTCCGAGATTCCTTCGATTTCAATTTTTTCATCTACCATGGCTTCAGCGATTTTAGGATCACGGCCTTTTGCTTCAGCAGTACTTCGCATCATAGAGCGCATGTAGGATTGATATTTGTCGGGAGCCGCAGCTCCATCTGCTCCGTTTACCACGGTGGCAGCTCCTATACTTGCCCCGGGTGCCATATAGATACTATCAGTGGCGATGGAAATCAGTGCTCCGGCTGATGCCGCATCCTTATTGATGAATACATAAATAGGAATAGTAGAATTCAGAACCATAGTCCTGATTTCATCGGCATCATTTACGGCGCCTCCATAGGTGTCCATTTCAATAATAATCAAGTCCGCATCAATTTCTTCTGCATTTTCCAATGCCAATTTCACACGTCGAGTCATGGCAGGATCAATGTCCGTATCGATTTTGAAAGTGAAAACTTTCTTATCAACCCCAGTATCGCTTTGGGCCAGAACGAGTTGGGAGGAAATAATAAGGAATAGGATTAGTGCGCTGAAATAGATTTTCATTGTTGGTGTGCATTTTCGAATGATAAAAGATACGAAATACGCGTAAAAACTGATTTTTTTCTTTTCATCGCTTGGATTTGTTTCCGTATTTTCTGAAAGTAAATTCTGATTCTCGTGCTATTCTCCGACCTTTGCGACGAATACATGGTCAAGACTGCCTTTTACTCTTTATAGGTTAATAATTTCTATTTAAATGTCATCCAATTAACACGAGAGGAATCGCACTTGTTTTATGACCAATCGTCGGTGTCACTTGTGTCATTCTCGATTTCTAGCATAATTCTTGCGCCAATCGACTTTGGAAATTAATCTTGTATTTCTAATTCGTTTACCCCCAATTCAGTATATCCCTATGAATAATAGATCACAGTTTTTCTGGTCCTTTCTTCTTCTATTCTCACTTTCTGCTTCATTATCAAAGGCTTCCGAGCTTAATGCCATTGATTCGATTGGAGTTCAGCGTATAGGAGATCAGTCATTTATTTTACATGAAGTAGATCCAAAAGAGACGTTATTCGGGATTTCACGTAGGTATAACTCTCCTGTGAGTGATATAGTGAACGCTAACCCAGTGTTGAAGCAAGGGTTAAAAATCGGTCAGAGGATCAAAGTTCCTTTTGTATCCATGGCCGAGATTCCTGCAGGTTCTGTTTTGCATAATGTAGTTCCTGGTGAGACGCTTTTCTCCATTTCTAAAAAATATGGAGTAACAGTGGAAAGCGTAATGAAAGATAATGGGCTGAAAGGTAATGACCTTAGTGTCGGCCAGTCGTTAATCATAGAACCTGCTGTACCAGTCGCAGTGGAGAAGGAGCCAGCACCCGTAGTGGCGGTTGCCACTTCAACTGAAGTAGTGAAAACTGAGCCAAAGCCAAAAGAAAAGTCAGTTAAAAAGGAGGAGGAAACTCCTAAAGTAAAAGAGAAAACACAACCAACTCCAAAACCGGAGGTAGTTGCGGAAACTAGTAAACCTATGGTTCCTGGAGAATGGAGATCGCACACTGTACAAAGCGGAGAAACACTTTTCTCTATCGCAAGTCAATATTCAGCTAGAGTAGAAGATCTGATTACCTGGAATGCGTTGACATCTAATAATCTTCAGCAAGGTCAAGTGCTCAAAGTGGGTCGTGGAGCGATGGAAGAATCTACGGTTCCAGTGATTGGAACTCCAAGAGTTGTTTCCAGTGCAGAGGAAATGATGGTAGAGCCAGCAGATGAAAACACTTCTGGTGGATTTAAAAACATCAAGGAAACAGGTCAGGCTGAGCTAATCGAAGGAACTGGAGGACATAAGAAGTACTTGGTTCTGCATAGAACAGCTCCAGTGGGTACGATCATGCGTGTAAAAAATGAGGAAAATGACGTGACTATTTTTGCTAGGGTAGTAGGAACGCTTCCGGAAACAGGCGATAATGCCAAATTGGTGATCAAACTTTCCCAGGCTGCTTTTGATCAGTTGAAAGCAGTGAATGGAAGATTCCCGGTTGAGGTGATGTATTAGGAAGCTGGAAGCTGGAAGACGGGAGACCGAAGATGCCTCAAATCTAATGTCTAGCCAATCCTATTTACTCTTAGTTTTTTTTGGAAAGGATGTTCCATTATAAGTTATAAAAGAAGACCGTCGGATTGGCGGTCTTTTTTCGTTTTGAACCTATGTTTTCGGGCAGAGGTTTTAAGATTGAATTTTGGTTTCCGAAAAGCCACTGCTAATTTTGCGCTTGCGCTATGAATAAAGTACAACTCGTATTCCACCATATTTTCCGGTTTATCTGGAATCTTATTTTTATTATTTCCTACCCGATCTTGGCGAGTTTTGGCTTGTTGTTTATTGGTGTGACTTACGTCTTCTCTTTACTCTCGAGATTCCTGAACAGACTACGGCCTGAAGGGAAAAAGGTGGTTTTGAAAGAATCAGAATGGGAAGATTTGCCATATTCTGGAGAATTGTTAGAAGCCAAATTGATCAAGCAAATCGTATTTGGACCCTCTGGATTTAAGTTTAGAAGGAAAGATGGGGTTCCGTCTGTTCTTTCAGATTATGTTTTTGGGAAAAAGGTTCGGGTACTTGAGGAAGGATTTATTCTTGAGAAATGGAATAGCACAGAGTCTAAGGATTTACCTGATTTTGATATTTGTCTATATGATCCGGATGAGGATTCCTTGCGCTCGCTTACTACCATTAAATGCTTTGATTGGCATGTGTCTGAGAAAGTTGAGAATGAGCTTTCCTTCAAATGGTTTGATGGAACACAGGGTGGTGAAGTGAAAGTTGCCCTTTGATGCTGGATTTAAAGGGGTTTTTAGACGAAAAAGTTGAGCAATACAATAGGCCGGGATTTATTACGCTGGACCCAATTTCTATTCCCCATCGCTTTTCGAAGAAACAAGACATAGAAATTTCAGGATTCTTTGCTGCGATTTTGGCTTGGGGACAGCGAAAAACGATTATCAATAAGTGCATAGAATTGTTTGAGATGATGGACAATGCTCCGCATGACTTTTTGCTGAATCATCAGGAAGATGACTTGAAGCCATTTCTGAATTTCAAGCATAGAACCTTCAATGATGTCGACACGCTTTATTTCATCCACTTTTTAAGTTGGTTTTACAAACGACATGAGTCACTTGAAGAAGCTTTTCTCCTTGGTCAAACTGGAGATGTCGATTCAATGGAATCTATTTTAACGAAATTTCAAAAGTTTTTCTTTTCTCTACCTGATTCGCCTCATCGCACAAGAAAGCATATTGCCACACCTACTAGAAAGGCTGCCTGCAAGCGTATTAATATGTATCTGCGCTGGATGGTGCGGGACGATGAAAAGGGAGTTGATTTTGGACTTTGGAAAAGAATCTCACCAGCTCAGTTGATCTGCCCCTGTGATCTGCATGTGGATAGAGTAGGTCGAAAACTCGGTATGATTACCCGAAAGCAAACAGATTGGTTGACAGCTTTGGAGTTAACAGCGAAACTTCGGGAGTTTGACGCTGCTGATCCTGTTAAGTATGACTTTGCACTTTTTGGGCTAGGGGTGGAGGAGAAGTTTGGAGTAGGGAATAATAGCTTGCCTATATTGATGAGCATTAAAAACTTTCCAATGTTTTTATAAAGTGTTTTTGGTTCTTTTTATTCTTTTTAAACCTATCCATTCATGTTCTATGTCCTTCATCAATAAAGCATTATCAAACTTTACTGACCCTTTAGGAAAGATACTCTGATCTTCAAAAAAGCTTGAATGAACTTTATCTACCTCTAATAGCGATAAATTCCAATTGTGTGCTTTTAACTCTAGTCCTTCGAATGTGTTTTTATCTGGAGAATATCCTACAGAGCCATTTTTGAAAAAATCGGATACAGATTCTAAACTATTGAAAATACTTTTCTTATTCCATTCGGGGGTTTCTTTTGCTACAATTGACAAAGATGTTTTATCATCACTATGGAATGCAACTTTATATTTTCCTTCAGCTTCTTCTACTGAGAACTCAGCTAGATGATGTACTCCTGGGAAAATAGTACCACCAGCCATTGCATTTAATTTCGATGATGTATCTCTTCTAGGTATATAAACACCTTCTTTTAACTCTCCATTTTCAATCCATTCAACGGCAATTCTATGCGCGCCATTTTCAGAAGATAATCCAATTTGTTTGGGAAGCCCAAACGGTCTAATTTCTTTAAGCCTAATTAAGCAAATACCCGCAATCCCTTTTCCATTAATCAGTTTAGGTTTGAATGGATCAGGTAAATAGCTTTCCAAAACTTCCTTATCAACCTGAAAGTTGATAAGGATGCGCCTGTCTATTATACCTTTTATGTTGGGTATTATCATTCTAACAATTGACTTTGCTAATGAAACTTCTTAAGCTCTGGCGCATCTGCTACCGTAGAGAACTCTCGAGCAATTCGCTCAGCATAATCATCCAAAAGCTGCATCACCCGATCCTGATTTTTTGACTTTACAATCAAACCTGCATGGTATTCCAGTGGGACTCTAAAGTAAACCTCCGGATCGTCAAAACTGCTCAAATCTGGATGCTGGAATTTGGATAGGGTAAGCAAAATTCCAGCGTAGTTTTTAGACACTTTTGGAAGCTGGTATTTATATCCTTTAGCCAAGGCATCTTCAATTTTCGCCCATTCTGCCCAGAGATTAATCCCTGTTGCCGCTTCCACCATTTCAGCCAAATGCGCTCCGCCGACACGGGATGAAGTTTCCAAAAAGTAAATTTCCCCATCTTCATGAGACTTGATGAATTCTGTATGAGTAGCTCCAGACTTCATTCCAAATGCCTTCATGACCGCTGTATTTGCTTTTTTGATTGCCTTTTCATCAGTTGAGCCAAACTTGAGATTTGCCGAACGGAAAATCCCTCCTCCTTGGGAGATTTCCATTGGAGTGGACAAATACTTGGATACAGAGCAGAAAAGATTTCTCCCATCCAGCATCAATCCATCTGCATGATATACGTCCCCGGGTTTGAAATGCTCCACTAGGTAATAGAGTCTATTATCTCCTAATTGATGAATGTTTTCCCAAAGAGATTCCTTGTCATGAACCTTGATGATGCCATGAGCGGATGCTTCAGATCTTGGTTTTAGTACCCATGGAGCAGGGATATGATCCGCAAACTGATTGATATCATCGTCATTGAAAAGTGGTGCAAATGCCGGGACTTTTATATCTGAGTCATGTGCTTTGATCCGCATGGCAAGTTTGTCGCGAAAGAAACGGCCTGTAGTCTGACCCATCCCTGGGATTCTCAGGCTTTCACGTAGAAAAGTTGCCTTTTCTACATCGTAATCATCAAGGGCGACGATGCTTTCGATTTTATGATTTTTCATCAAACCTCCCACACCTTTCATCAGTAGTTCTAGGTCCCAGTCTAAATCCTGACCAGGCATATAGAAAATCTCATCGATGTACTCAAATGCCCAAGGCTTGTCTTTCAGCTTTTCGGAAGTGATCAAAAATACCCGATTGCCTTGCTTCTTGAGTTGTGTTAGAAATGCATTCCCTTTGAAAAAATTAGAAATGCATAGAAAAGTCTTGCCTTGATCACCCATAATTACAATTGATTTTCGATGAATTTAAGTAATAATTGGACTCCAAAAGCAGTTCCTGATTTGGTCTTTGCAAATTCACTGTCCCCGAATGCCACGCCTGCAATGTCTAAATGCGCCCAGTATGGATGCTCGTGGATAAAAGCTTCTAAAAATTTAGCCGCTGTGATTGCTCCAGCGATAGGTTTCCCGTGATAGTTTTTGATGTCTGCTATCTCTGAGTCCATTTCGGATCTATAGCTTTCCCACATAGGAAGAGGCCATACTTTCTCACCAGACTGCATTCCAGCTTCTCGAAGTAAATCTGAAATTGTATCTGAATTGGAAAAAAGAGCGCCACATTCGTAGCCGAAAGTTCCCACGCTACTTCCTGTCAAAGTTGCCAAATCAATAAGCTGATCTACTTGATAATTTTTCACCAAATAAGACAAGCCATCGGCCAAGATCAAGCGACCTTCCGCATCCGTATCGATCACTTCTATGCTCAATCCAGCGTGAGAACCGATGACTTCTGAAGGTAGATAGGCATCTTTGTCAACCGAATTTTCTACCGCTGGAACGATGGCCGTGAGATTAATTGGAAGCTTGAGTGAAGCGATAAGCTGCGTAGCTGCCAAAACTGCGGCAGCTCCTCCCATGTCAGATTTCATATAAACCATCCCTTGGGTTTTGATATTCAAGCCTCCAGTGTCGAACGTAACTCCCTTGCCAACCAATCCCAAATGGGATTTTGCATTAGGGCTTCTGTACTCCATAATGATGAATTTTGGAGCTTTTGCGCTACCACGTGCTACTGCCAAAAACGCATCCAAACCTTCTTCTTTTGCCTTTTTCTGATCAAAAATCTTAACCTCAAAACCATATTCTTCTCCTGATTTTTTGGCCCAATCTGCCAAATAGGCTGGTGTGATTACATTCGGAGGCAAGTCAACCAATTTGAATCCTTCGATTTTGGCTGCCGCAATTTTGGCTGCTCGATCAAGTGTTTTCTCTAATCCCGACTCTTGGGAAATCACTGAGACTTCTAGCTCTGCGAAATCTTTTTGATCTTCTTTCTTTTGCTTGAAAAAACCAATGTTATAAGCTCCAAGTTGAAAACCAACCAATGCACTTTCAATTAATTCGGTTGAGAATTCGGCAGAAAAATCGATAGAAACGGATTTTTCTACCAGATCTTTATTTTTGGAAAGAACTCTTCGAAATGACTTTTCAATGCTTGAGACATCTGTTTTTTCTCCCAAGCCTATCAATAAAACTAACCTACCACCGATTTCTAATTGATAGGAAGAATCCTTTTTCCCAGAGAAAATCGAGGGATTTACTGACTTACCCCCTAGTTTTTCCTTGAGTAGTTCTGACCAGTTAGAACCCACCACAGGGATGATTAAAAGTCCTGAATTATTCCTAGAGTTTGACTGAATATTGAATTTCATAAGGTGGCGCTTTCGCTTTTAATCTTCTTTAGTGCTGAAAAAGAGCCATTCTATGGCTTTTGGGAACTCATCACTCCAATAAGTCTCGTTGTGTTTTCCGTCTTCATTGATGCTAAGATGGACTTTCATTTTGCCTTTTAAGCTTTCCCGTTTGAGTAAGCGTTTTCGGAATTTGGTAACATGCTTGACCATGGTTTCACTTTCATCTCCACCTGCATAGAGGTATAGTCTGGTTTCCTGAGGTTCAAAGAAGTCAATAAAGCCCAGCTTGATTTTTGGGATAACCCAGAGGGAAGGAGAAAAAACCATCAACTTGCCAAATACTTCTGGATAGATCAGGCCTGAAAATATACTGACCAAACCGCCCATGGAGCTTCCTCCAATTCCGGTGAATTCCCGCTCAGGTTTGGTTCTGTAGGTTTTATCTACAAATGGCTTTAAAGTATCTGTTATAAACCGAATGTATTTCTTCCCGCTTCCGATTCCCAGCACCGTTTTGCCTACATTATATTCCTGCAGTCGCTCAGATTCCCCATGCTCCACAGCGATGATGATGATCTTGCCAATGTTATAATCGGACATCACAGCCAGCTTTTTATCTATCTGCCAGTTTCCAAATTCAGCATTTTCATTGAAAAGGTTTTGAGCATCATGAAGGTAAAGCACCGGGTAGTTTTCCTCGCTGGTATTGTAATCATGAGGTAAAAGCGCCCATACTTTTCGGGTTTTGTTGAGCTGAGGGATTTCAAATTCCTCAGAAATCAATCGAATAATTGGAAGTTGGCTTGGTCGATAAGGGAGCCAGTTTTTACGCCATTTTGCTACTTTTTCTGTTTTAGTTGCTTTATCGTTATTCCAAACCCTGTTTGGTGTACGGTTGCCATAGCGATCTATTTCTACTTCAGACCAGTCGCCTTTTGTGAATTTATAGATTAACTCTTTCTCGAATTCTGGCCCTTCAGGAAATGTGAACTCATACTTTCCTTTGGAGATTTTCTTCATCAGAAAACGCCGATCCTGAGTAGTCCAATTATTGAAATTTCCAGATAAATAGACCGGTCTATCATCATCATCGGAGGTATTCAGTAGTATGGTTTTCGCGGTTTTAATTTGAGGTGTTGAAGTTTTTACTTGTGGTTCAGAATTCATTCAGTGGGTGATTATGGGTAAAACCCAGAATGCAAAAATAACTGTTGCGCAGATAGCAAAGAAATAAACTTCAGATCTTAAATCATTTCCTCAGGTCGGAAGCGGATTTCGTCCGGGTAGGGGAAAGCATGAATTAATTCACCGCCTGTGATTCTTTGCTGGATTTCCTGCCAATACAAAGGGTCGAAAAGATCCTTATGATAGGTTAGAAAGTGTTCCTTGAGATCCTTTCTACCTATCATCCATCTTTGGAAATCCTCTGGGAATACATCGTTTTTGGCAATGGAATACCAAGGTTCTGAAGCATAAATTTGCTCATAAGTTTCGGCTTTTGGCTTGACTCGGAAATTCATATCGGTCAGAAACTCGATCTCATCGTAATCGTAAAAAATCACCCGCTTTTGACGCGTCAGCCCAAAATTCTTGGTCATCATATCGCCTGGAAAAATATTTGCCTGTGCCAACTGTAGGATAGATCTCCCATAATCTTCTACTGCTTTCAACCCTTCTTCTGTGTTGCAATGCTCCAGGAACAGATTTAAAGGCTCCATTCTTCTTTCTGTATATAAGTGTTTGATAATTAAATGAGTTTCGGTAATTTTTAAAAGTGAGTTAGTGGTTTTTCGGAGCTCAATCATTAACTCCTTGCTGATTCTTCCGATCGGAATTTTGAAGTATTCAAATTCATGCGTATCAGCCATTCTACCCACACGGTCATGGAGGGAAACCAATTTATATTTACCCTTCACCTCTTGTCTAGTCATAGTTTTCGGTGGTTCAAAGTGATCCTTTATCATTTTGAAAACTATATTGAGAGAGGGTAAAGTGAATACCGTCATCACCATTCCTTTGATTCCTGCAGCTATTTCAAACTGATCTTCGCTAGCATCTATGTGATGAAGGAAGTCCCGGTAAAATAAAGTCTTACCATGTTTATTGAATCCAATGGCATTGTAGAGTTCATGGATTTTTTTGTGTGGTATGACAGAGTTGAGAAAGCTGACTACCTGAGAGGGGATTTCAGCTTCTACCATAAAGTAGGAACGAGTAAAGCTGAACATGCTACTCATCAAGTTGGGATCAAAAATCAAAGTATCCACAAATACTCCTTTTTTTCCGTGTACAACCGGGATAATAAAAGGCATCCATTTATGACCAAGAAAGGTCCTGCCTATAAGATAAGCTGCTTTATTCCTGTAAAAAACCGACCTCAAAATTTGAGTTTTGGTATCTGGACCTACTCGGTATCTTGTTAAAATGACATTCTTTACACTGCTAATTAAAAATTTGATATCCTGCTCTTTATCCATAAAGGGAGCTCCGAAATCGTAATCATCCAATATTTGGCGGATATTTTTCTCCAAACCTAAGAAGGAAGGATAGGTTCTCAAAAGTTCTTCAGACTCTCTTACTTCGCAGGAGTCATACCCTTCCATGACAAACATCAAATCTTCATCGATGGTCATTTTCGGGAAGCTTTTTCTAATCACAGAATTAAAAAAAGTTTCTGCGATTTCCTTATCCAGTCGTTCTGTGATAAGTTTTTGATAAGTGGATTTTATTTTCATCCAGCTCTCAGCATCAGCTGCTAATTCTTCCAATAATTCAGTACAGTCATGAGCTAATGGGAAAAGTAGGTCTTTGTATAGTCGAAGTCTTTGTTTGTTATTCAGATGGGTGGCATGCCAAGCTTTTTCACTGAAATATTGCGGTGCGAGTCGGGTGTAGGTATTGAATAACTCCATGTAGGTGATAAACCCAACGTAAATTTTATTAGCGACTTGCTGTGGCAGGTTCGAGTTCATAGATATGGACTGTTCAGACTGAGAGTAAAAGCAAAAAAATAATTAGAAAATTTTTATCGATCAGCTAAGATATAATTTCATTGATTTTTAAGGGTTTAGAATATAAAATCTTTCGGAAAATAAAATTTTGAAAATCTTTCGCAATCGATTGTTTGGTGGATATGAAAACATTTTCTAATTTTCGCAGGTATTCAAAAAACGAATATCTACAATAGGTTTAATAGGTTTGAGAGCAGGAAAAGGTTGGAACAATGTTCCAACCTTTTTTGATTTTTAGTCGTCCTGACTTAGCTTAACCTTCTGAATTAAATCTTCCATGAGGAGTCCGAAATTTACACTTACTTATTTTGCCATATTAAGCATTGCTTTTTTATCACTGATGGCTTGCGAGAGCAATGAAAAACAAATCAATGAGGGTATTGAAAATAGCACTGCTGCTGAGGAAGAAATAAGTCGCAACAGGGCGCTTATCGATGTAGCACTTGCTCAAAATAAAAATTGGTATACTCACTGGAGCAGTGACCTAGGTGAATTTGACGCCTCTCAGTTTGAATTGATGATGACTGATTCTATAGATCCAATGGAAATGCCAGAGCGAAATCCAATTCTCAAAGGAGATCCACTTTTCCCGTATCAGATTCCTCATCCAACAGGCAATGGTACGATAGATATTTATAGCTACAAGGTTGAAGCTCAGGAAGCTGTGGGTGAGCCATTCCTCAATCCTGATTCGGAGGTAGTTTGGTACAGAGAAGATGGGATGAAAGAACGCTTACTTTTTATGGGGCCTTCCGGGATGTTTGAGGATGGTATGTGGCTAAATGCAGAGGAATTTTTAGTGTTTGGGTATTTTCAGGAAGAAGCAGGATACAGACCCATGGCATGGATCATCAATGTAGAAAGTCATAAGTTGCGGCAATTTCAATTTGCCAAGGTTTCGCAGACTTATGAGTCACATTCTTACATCAATAAGAAAATTAAACAGATAGACTTAAGTTAAAAATGGACTTTAGGAGCGTTTTAGATTTGTTGGTAAATGGAATGAAACATCCTCTGCCTGGCAAAAAAGCGCAGCTTTCTATGTCTCCAAACCCTGTTGATTTGAGGAGGTTTGATCCAAAACTGCCTGATAATCATCGCAAGGGATCTGTTTTGATACTGCTTTATCCTAATGAGGATAAAGCTTTTTTTCCACTGATCAAAAGGCCTGTCTACCAGGGAGTTCATAGTGGACAGATTGCCTTTCCAGGAGGCAAAATGGAAGATGAAGATGCTGATGAAGTGGAGACTGCGCTTCGCGAAGCTTGGGAAGAAGTCAATATTCGGCCAGAGCAAGTCAAGCTGATAGGCAGGATGAGTGAATTGTTTATTCCGACCAGTAATTTCTTGGTAAGCCCAATAATAGGATATGCTGAAGAAGTGCCTGATTTTGTTCCTGAGAAAAAGGAAGTGGATAGGATTATTCAAACGGCCGTCAGTGTACTTTATGAACCTGAAATCCGCAAACAAAAAATCTTAGAGTTTAGTAATAATTTCCAGTTGGATACACCTTATTTTGAAGTAGATCAGGAGATGGTTTGGGGTGCGACGGCGATGATTTTAAATGAGTTTCTGCAGATTCTAGAAAATGGAAAGAAGTAGAATTCTGGTCTTTTTACTCAAATGTTGGTATTGTTGCAGTCGATTATCCTTGATGAAATGGAAGAAAATACCCCTTTATTTACAAATGATGCTGTAGTTTTTGGATTGCTTATGGCAATTTTAGCAGTGATTTTTGCTACCTCAGCTAGTGAAAGACCTCTTTGGAGGAAGTTCTACAGTATAGTTCCGACGGTCTTACTTTGTTATTTTATTCCAGCGTTGGCTAATTCTTTTGGGTTGATTTCTGGTGAGAGCTCTGGCTTATATAAGGTCGCCAGTAGGTATTTGCTACCAGCATCTTTGGTTTTGTTTACGATTAGCATTGATATCAAGGGTATTTTGAAACTTGGCCCAAAAGCGTTGACTATGTTTCTGGCTGGAACGGTAGGAATTATGCTAGGCGGGCCACTAGCGTTGATGACCGTTGGCTTTCTTTTCCCTGAGTTATTGGGTGGCAGTGGTCCGGAAGAGGTATGGAGGGGTTTATCTACTATTGCTGGTTCCTGGATTGGCGGCGGTGCTAATCAGACGGCGATGTTGGAAGTATTTGGTCCTAGTCCAGAACTGTTCAGTCAGATGATTGCCGTGGATGTCTTGGTAGCAAATCTCTGGATGGCTTTCTTACTTTATTGGGCAGCAAAGCCTGAAAAGATTGATAAGCTATTCAAAGCGGATAGTACTAAAATCTATGAGCTAAGGGATAAAATTGAAGAATTCAGAAAGGGAATAATGAGGATTCCGACGCTGTCTGATACCATGATTATTCTTGGTGTTGGCTTTGGAGTGACTGGATTGGCACATTTGATCGCAGACTTTGTTGCCCCATACATTGGAGAGAATTACCCGAGTCTGAAACAGTATTCCTTGGATTCAGCTTTCTTCTGGATTGTAGTAATTGCAACCACGGCCGGGCTGTTGCTTTCATTTACGAAGGCAAGGAAATTGGAGGGAGCGGGCGCGTCACGCATGGGAAGTGTTCTGCTCTACGTGCTGGTTGCTACCATCGGTATGCAAATGGATTTGGGAGCAGTCTTAGATAATCCGCTTTTATTTGTAGTAGGTATCGTTTGGATGATTTTCCATATCATCATTATGCTCATTGTAGCTTTTATTATCAAAGCGCCATTCTTCTATGTAGCGGTTGGATCTCAAGCAAATGTAGGAGGTGCAGCTTCTGCGCCCATAGTAGCAGCGGCATTTGACGCTTCTCTTGCCCCAGTTGGCGTGCTCTTAGCTGTTCTAGGGTATGCTGCCGGTACTTATGGGGCGTATCTTTGTGGATTGATGATGCAGGTTATTTCAGGAGGATAAAAATGAAACATTTCAGAAAATTAATTTTCGTGTGTAATGGTTCCGATTGTAAAAAAGCGGGCGCCAAAAAACTTAACAAGGACCTCAAAAGTCTTACAGATGAAGCTCCTTTTAAAGGAAGTTGTAAATTCATCAAAACCAAATGTATGGATATGTGCAAAACAGCTCCTAACGTAATTGTGGGTGACTATTTTTGTAAAAAAACCACTGCCGAAAAAGTATTACTTCAAATAAAAAAGTCCTGATTTCTCAGGACTAATTCTTCTACTTTTTTACAACTTTTACTGCCGTGCCACTTGCGGTGACCATCAGCATTCCGTCACGAATAGTTTCATAGTCCAAGTCTATTCCAAGAATTGCATTGGCCCCAAAAGCTCTAGCTTGCATTTCCATTTCTGCCATGGCAGTCGCTTTAGCTTCTCTTAAAACTCGCTCATAGGCAGAAGATCTACCGCCTACGATGTCGGTAATACTTGCAAAAAAGTCCTTGAAAACGTTAGCTCCAATTATAGTTTCTCCTGAAACTATTCCCAGATATTGCTCCACACTGTGTCCGTCTAGTGAGTTGGTGGTAGTTACAATCATTGTTGTTAGTTAGTATTTTAGTTAAAATAAGTACACATTTGATCACGAATTTCAAGAACAAAAGGTTTCTCTTTAGATCATAGGAAAAATGTTTTTCACACACATTCAAAGTCAGATCGTCAAATTAAGAAGATGATTTCTTAAGATAAATACATATATTTTAGATGCTGTTTTTAGTTAATGATTCGAGGAGCCTTTATTTTAATTGTTGAAAAAACCAAAATCCTGAGGTTGCTAAACCTATGAGACAATTCAATCAGTTTGATATTTCAGATGTTTTTAATGAGATAAATGCCCCGTTGTTTGTCATAGAATCTGAGGAAATAATTTTCTTCAATAAATTTTTTAAAGAGCACTTTCAAGAAATACCTTTTGATTGGAGGAGTAGCATAACTGATAAAAAATTAGTAACGTCTTTGGAGGACTTTTTTAAAACGGGCCTAGTTCCTAAGAATACCTTTCTTAAAAAGGTAAGGCCTAAAGAGCTGAGTTCCATTAATTATGAGTGGTCATTTTCAAATCTTCCATCTAGCTATTCTGAGAAATTTTTAATCGTAAGAGGTCATCCATTGAAGTTTCAGTCTAAGGCAGGAGAACTATTAGCTCGGACCAGAGAGGAGTTGCAACAGTCTGAGGAAAAGTATAGAACACTTGTTGAAGAATCCACAGAGATTATTTTCTCGCTTTCTGACACCCTTGAGTTCTATTATATCTCACCAAATGTTAAGCAATTTCTTGGATATGAGGCCGATGAGGTGATTGGTACTAGTTTTTTAAACTATTTGAATCCTGAAGATTTAGATGTTTTCCAATCTTTTGGTGTAGAGATCGGTGATTTTTTAGATGAAAATCAACACCTAGAATTCCGCATCAAACATAAAAATGGGACGTTTAGGGTGTTTAGCTCAAATGGCAGGATGGTTCATGAACACGAAGATAAAAAGCCATTTTATACAGGAATTGCCAGAGATATTACTGAATTAAAACAGGCGCAAAAGGATTTGTTTCAAGCTAAAGAAAGAGCAGAAAAGGATTCTCTTGTAAAATCTCAGTTTCTATCGATGATGAGTCATGAGATCAGAACACCTATGAATGCGGTGATAGGATTGACTCATCTGCTTATGGAGGAAAACCCCAGAGAAGATCAATTGGAGAACTTAAAGACGCTTAAATTCTCGGCAGAGAATCTGATGAGCCTTATCAATGACTTACTGGATTTCAGTAAAATTGATGCTGGGAAAATTAATTTGGAGCAATCTCAATTCGATTTACGTGTTTTAGTCAATCGGATAGTTCATTCATACTCCTTTCAAGCCAAGGAAAAAGGGTTGAAAATCAGGACTGATATTGATGGTGAAATTCCAGAATTGTTAATTGGAGATTCCGTAAGAATAAGTCAGATTATTAATAATTTGCTTTCCAACGCTGTCAAATTTACAGATATCGGACAGGTGAGAACTGTTCTGCAAGTGGTTAAAGCTACCCGTAAATTCTGTGAAATTAAATTTAGTATTGAGGATACGGGAATTGGGATTCCAGAAGATAAGGTAGAGTCTATTTTTGAGGCTTTCACACAAGCTTCATCCGATACAACCCGTAAATTTGGCGGTACAGGACTCGGATTAGCTATTGTAAAAAGATTAGTTGAACTTCATGGCTCTGAAATAAATGTATCAACTTCTCTGAATCAAGGGAGTGCCTTTGAGTTTACATTGAAATTTAAAAGCGTGGAAATAAAAAGTAAGGATCAAACTGAACAACAGGATTACAAAGAAAAATCTTTAAAAAATGTATCGATTCTAGTTGCTGAAGACAATCTGATCAATCAGATCCTGATTAAGAAATTTCTCAAAAATTGGCATATTGGCAAGCTTGTGATGGCCTCAGATGGACAAGAGGCCATTGAAGAGTTTCATAAAACTAATTTTGATCTCATACTTTTAGATTTGCAGATGCCCATTCTTGGTGGGCTTTCAGTAGCAAAATTTATTCGGGAAGACCTGGATTCAGGTAAAAATCAAGTACCGATTTTGGTGCTTTCTGCGGCATCTCGCCAAGAAATAAAATCAGAAATGCTGGAATTAAGTATAAATGATTTTATAGAAAAGCCCTTCACACCTGAAGTCTTATATGGAAAAATAACTGAACATCTTATTTCAAAAGATCTCAGTTGAAATCGGTTTAGCATTAATTTTGCCTATAAGCTGTGGGTTTTTACCAGCTTATTTCAAACCGACTAATCAATGCCCCTTTTTCATAGATATATTTTCCTTTTTTTCTTCTTTATTATCGTTGCAACTTCATCCGCGCAACAACTAGTTACAAAAAGGCCGACTTTCTATGCACTTCTTGGAACCTCTGGAGGCAAACTCAATCAATTTGATAAACTACTTCAAGACAGAGGATTGTCAGGACTTAGAAATAGATACCAAACTATTGGGGTAGGCTATCAGACTAGGATAAATGACTTTGTGCTAGGTATGGATCTCCTTCATAATAGAGGAGGAGTTAGCAAGTTGGATGATTATAGGATGAATTACAGGACTTCCAGAGCGTTGTTGAATGTTGGCTATGCATTTACAGAAGAGTCCCGTTTTCAATTGATTCATTACATGTCCTTGGGTGTAGGTTTCCTTAATTTTCAAATGTTACCCTCTCAGCCCTCAAAAAATCTTGATTCATTTTTAGCAAATCCTGAACAGGGATTTGTATTACGGAAAAAAGATATTCATAAAGGGACTTTTAATTACGGGAATTTTCTAACAGAGATTGGCTTTCAATTAAGCTATGATTTCGACCTTCCTGGGAGGAAGGAGGCCTTGCAGCTGATCACCAAAATGGGGTATTCATTTAGTCCTTTGCAGGGTAAATGGAACATGAATGGTATTTCATTTGACAATACCCAAAATGGAGCTTTCCTCAGAGTAGGAGCAGGCATTTCACTGCCAGATGGAAATTTCTTTTATAAAGATGCCAGCATTAGCATTTCACTAATTCGAGGAGTTCACTTCAGCAACGCCAAAGAATTCAATGCTAAGCTGGAAGAAGCAGGGTTAAATTCTTTGGATGGAGCGCCATCCAATTGGGGCTTGAGAATTTTGGGAAATACTGAACGTATACTATATGGTGCAGAACTCTATAATCTTGCTTTGAGTGGAGCTGCAAATGAAGCAAAAAATCATTCATTGAATAGCCTTAGAGTCTACGGCAATATGGGATATAATCTGATCAAATACAGAAATTTTGGGGTGGGAGCACTCGCCGGCTTAGGATTTGGCAATATTCGATATTCACTTTTGAAAGTAGATAAACCTGATTTTCCTGAATTATTTGAGCAGCGTAAATTTGATGGTTATTTGAAAAATAGTGGCTTGATGATGAAGCCAGAGGTCTTTGTGGATTATGGAATCCCGATGACTAAGCGTAAACTGTATAAACTTGTATTCACTGCAGCTGCAGGATATGAAATTCCTCTGGCAAATTATAGGCTGGGCAACCTAAGTATGTCAAGTTATATGGCTGGACCTTATTTGAGTTTCGGAATAGGAGTTAGGCCTTAATTTTATTTTTACTTCAATACAAATCCTTTTTTAGTGAAGCCTTTTAAGCGAAACTCCTGTTATATTATCAAAATGATATTAACTTTGGGCTGCTTATCGAGAAAGACTGAGGGAAGGGCCCAACGACGTCTTAGCAACCTGTAGCCAAGGTGCTAACTCCCATTCCGATTTATCGGGAACAGATGAGCGGACTAGTACTTTGTACTTCTCTCCGTGTTTTGCTCGACAAGCTTTTTGAACAACAAAAAAATAGTATGCAAAACAGAACGGAATCCCTACTTCAGCAACTTTCGCAGCGTATTTTAATACTCGATGGAGCCATGGGTACCATGATTCAACGATACACCTTGACTGAGGAAGATTTTAGAACGCCTGAATTAGCAGATCATCCCAAATCTTTGAAGGGAAATAATGACTTGCTATCTCTGAGCAAACCTCAGATTATCAAAAATATTCATGCTGAATATTTCAAGGCTGGAGCTGATATTATAGAGACGAATACTTTTTCTGCTACTACAATTGCTCAGGCTGATTATGACCTTTCGCATTTAGCGTATACGATCAATTTTGAATCAGCAAAGCTAGCCCGTGAGGTAGCAGACGAATTCACAGCTCAGAACCCTACTAAACCTCGATTTGTAGCTGGTGCCATTGGACCTACCAATAGAACGGCTTCCCTTTCCCCGGACGTAAATGATCCAGGCTATCGAGCGATCACCTTTGATCAGCTAGCGGAAGCATATGCTGAGCAGGTGAGAGGATTGCTAGCTGGTGGAGCAGATATCATTTTGGTGGAGACGATTTTTGATACCTTGAATGCGAAAGCAGCGCTGTATGCCATCCAGGATGTTTACGAAGAGCGGAATATTCCTTTGGATCCAAAAGAAGGCGGAATCCCAATCATGATTTCTGGAACAATCACTGATGCATCCGGAAGAACACTTTCTGGTCAGACTACAGAAGCATTTTTGATCTCAATTTCACATGTGCCTTTACTTTCAGTAGGTTTAAATTGTGCACTGGGTGCGAAAGAGTTGAGGCCGTATTTGAAAGTGCTGGCAAACAAGGCCCCTTTCTTTGTGAGTGCATATCCAAATGCAGGTTTACCGAATGAATTTGGTCAATACGATCAAGGAGCCAATGAAATGGCTGACCAAGTCAGAGACTTTTTGAAAGAAGGAATGCTAAATATCCTAGGTGGATGCTGTGGAACTACTCCTGAGCATATTTCCGCATTAGCACATATGGCTGCCAATTTTCAGCCTAGAAAATTACAAGAAGAAGAATTAGAAGAAACGTTGGACTGAGAAGATGGCAAGAACAAACTACATGAAACTTTCGGGCTTAGAGCCCCTGGTTTTCACACCCGAAATTAACTTTGTCAATGTAGGCGAGCGAACGAATATCACTGGTTCGAAGAAATTTGCCCGATTGATTCTAAATGGAAATTACGATGAGGCGCTGGAAGTAGCCTTGGATCAAGTTAGAGGTGGAGCACAGGTGCTAGACGTCTGTATGGATGAAGGAATGCTTGACGGGGAATTTGCGATGGTCAAATTTCTTAATCTGATCGCTTCAGAGCCTGAGATTTCCAGAATTCCGATCATGATCGATAGTTCGAAATGGAAGATTATCGTCGCGGGATTGAAGTGTGTGCAGGGCAAAGGAATTGTGAATTCTATTTCTCTCAAGAATGGTGAGGAAGAATTTATACAGCAAGCCAAGACCGTTAAGAAATTTGGCGCTGCTGTGGTGGTGATGGCTTTTGATGAAGATGGACAAGCGGATACCTACGAAAGAAGAATTGAGATTTGCGAGAGAAGCTACAGGATACTTGTTGATCAGGTAAAGTTTAACCCTCAGGATATCATTTTTGATCCGAATATTTTTCCGGTTGCTACTGGGATGGACGAGCATCGGAAAAATGCTTTAGACTTTTTCAATGCAACCAAATGGATAAAAGCAAATCTTCCTGGTGCCAAAGTCAGCGGTGGAGTCAGTAATGTGAGTTTTTCTTTCAGAGGAAATAACCCAGTCAGAGAGGCAATGCATGCTGCATTTCTATACCATGCAATCAAAAGCGGTATGGACATGGGCATCGTGAACCCAACCATGTTGGAGATTTACGACGATATTCCAAAGGACCTGCTTGAAAGAGTGGAAGATGTGCTTTTTGATAGAAGAGAGGACGCTACTGAGCGTATGCTTGATTTTGCGGAAACTGTAAAGTCTGCCGATAAAAGGGAAGTGGTTAATGAAGCTTGGCGTTCTGATCCTGTGTCCAAACGAATGGAGCATGCCTTGGTAAAGGGGATTTTGGATTTTATCGTAGAGGATACTGAGGAAGCCAGACTTGAGCTGAAAAATCCGCTGAAAGTTATCGAAGGGCCCTTGATGGATGGGATGAATGTGGTAGGTGATCTATTTGGCGAGGGAAAAATGTTTCTTCCTCAAGTGGTGAAATCTGCCCGAGTAATGAAGAAAGCGGTGGCCTATTTAGAGCCATTTATGCCTTTACCTGAAGAAGGAGCTGAGGAGTCTTCCTTGAAAAAAATTCTTTTGGCTACTGTGAAAGGTGATGTTCATGATATTGGAAAGAATATAGTGGGAGTAGTTTTAGCATGTAATAGCTACCAAATTATCGATTTGGGAGTGATGGTGGATGCCCAGAAAATCATCGATGAAGCCGTAAAAAATAAGGTTGATATCATTGGACTCAGCGGATTGATCACACCTTCATTGGATGAGATGGTCAATGTGGCTTCTGAGATGGAGCGGCAGGGAATCAAAATCCCATTGCTCATAGGCGGTGCTACTACTTCAAGAATTCACACTGCAGTGAAAATCGATCCGGTATATAGTGGAACTGTAATCCATGTGATGGATGCTAGTAAGTCTGTTCCCATAGCTGGAGAGGCCATTTCTGAGGAAACGAAGGAAGCTTATAGAATCAAATACAAGGAAATATATGCTCAACTTCGAGTAGAGCATGAAGCTAAGCAATCTGTGAAGCAGCTGGTTTCTTATGAAGAAGCCAAAGCTAATCCAGTGGAAATTGACTGGAATTCATATTCTCCTGTTGTACCGAAGAAATTGGGACGCACAGTATTGAAAGATCTGGACTTAAATGTGCTAAGAAAGTACATAGACTGGACTCCATTTTTCAGTACCTGGATGCTTAGTGGGAAGTTTCCAAAGATATTCTCTGATCCTGTAGTCGGAGATGAAGCCAAGAAAGTCTTTGACGAAGCTAATGCAATGCTTGACAAAGCCATTGCAGAAAAATGGCTTTCAGCGAATGCTGTTTTTGGACTTTATCCTGTACAAAGATCGGAAGACGATGCAGTGGTATTTGATGAAACTGGAAATCAGACGGCATCCTTTCACTTTTTGCGCCAGCAAGGCAAAAAAGGAAAGGGAGTACCCAATCGCTCCTTAGCTGATTATTTGCATCCTTCCGAGAAAGATTATTTGGGATGTTTTGCGGTCACCTCAGGAATCGGAATGGAAAAGAAACTTGCCGAATTCCAGAAAGCAGGTGATGACTACAATGATATCATGTTCAAATCCATAGCAGACAGATTAGCTGAGGCTGCTGCTGAATACATCCATGAGCTTGTCCGAAAGGAATATTGGGGTTATGCCCCAGATGAGAATCTGGAAAATGACTCCTTGGTACGTGAAGAATACCTCGGAATCAGACCTGCGCCAGGCTATCCGGCTTGTCCTGAGCATTCGGAGAAGACCACGGTTTCACAGCTGTTGGATATGGAACAGGAAATTGGAATCGAACTGACTTCCAGTTTTGCTATGTATCCTACATCATCAGTTTCAGGATATTTCTTTGGACACCCAGAAAGTAAATACTTTGGCCTTGGAAAAATTGGAGAAGACCAAGTTGCCAGCTATGCTGAGCGAAAAGGTATTACACTCAAGGAAGCTGAGCGTTTATTATCTCCTAACCTTGCTTACCAACCTAATTTAACCCTAGTAGAACCTACTTCATGAAGATAACCGAACACTTAGGAAACGCGAAAGACACGCTTTTTTCCTTCGAAATATTACCTCCGCTAAAAGGGCAAAGTTTGAGAGAATTACTAGAAGGAATTGCTCCTTTGATGGATTTTAAGCCGCCTTTCGTAGATGTGACTTACCACAGAGAGGAGTTTATTTACAAAAAGCATCCGAATGGCTTACTGGAACGAGTGAGTACAAAAAAGCGTCCGGGTACAGTGGGCATTTGTGCTGCGATTATGAATAGATTCAAAGTCGATGCTGTGCCTCATTTGCTTTGTGGAGGGTTTACCAGAGAGGAAACAGAGAATGCTTTGATTGATCTCAATTTCATCGGTGTAGAAAACGTCCTAGCGCTTCGGGGTGATGCGCCAAAATCTTCGGGAAAGTTTATTCCTGAACCTGAAGGTCATTCTTATGCCTGTGAATTAGTGGAGCAGATCGTCCGTATGAATGAAGGAAGATATTTGCATGAGGAGACGGAGATTGGTTTTCAGACTGATTTCTGTGTGGGAGTAGCTGGCTATCCTGAGAAACACTTTGAGGCGCCGAGTCTTAAGTTTGACTTGAAGCGACTGAAAGAAAAAGTGGAGAAAGGTGCAGAGTATATCGTAACTCAGATGTTTTTTGATAATGCGAAGTACTTTGAGTTCGTAGACCAAGTTCGAGCTGCCGGGATTACAGTTCCCATCATTCCAGGAATTAAGCCTATCACGACTATTGGTCAGATTACCATGTTGCCAAGGACTTTCTTTTTGGATTTGCCTGATCCGCTTATGGATGAGTTGGAAAAGTGTAAAACAAATACAGAAGTCAAAGCAGTAGGTATTGAATGGTCAATTCAGCAGTGTAAGGAATTGGTGAAAAAGCAGGTGCCATCGCTACATTTCTACACCATGAGTAAAGCGGATACTACGTATAAAATTGCGAAGGAAATATTCTAGAATTAAAACTTAAAATATAAGCAAAAAGCCTTCTGAATTAATTTTCAGAAGGCTTTTTGGTAAATTGAAACTCTTAATCTTTTTGAAGTTTCAAAGAGATTTCTTCAAACTCTTTTTTGGTTTCATCGCTTAGCTTGTCAAAGTTTTTCTCCAGCCAATCTAAGCTTTCCTGAGTGGCATCTTCAATGTCCTCAGCTGTATTTTTGGTGCCTTTTTCTATATCAGCAGTAGTTTTGTCCCACCAAGTTTCCACATTGTCCATGTGCATCTCGGCAGTTCTTTCAAAGTTCTCAGATTCAGCTTTGGCATTTTTCACTATAGTTTCATAGCGCTCCTCGATCATTTCCAAGTTGTCATCTTCGACTTTCAAGTCCTCATAAACTTTTTCTGCTCTATTGTCCAAGCTATCGTATCGTTCATCGATAACTGACCAGTTGTGAACTGGAATTATTTTAACTGCAGTCTCTACGCTATCCACATAATTTTCAAGATTGGTAGTTACTTCTACACGATCTTGTTCAGTGTAGTTCTTCGTGTCACAGGAAAACATCGCCAACGCTGATGCTCCAATAATAAGTGTTGCTTTCGTTTTCATTTTAAGGTTGGTTTTGTTGTAAAAAGGTTGTTAGTGGTTATATACATTGCTTCAGTGTGCAATCCTTCTACCAACTTAAAAAGCATAAATTCAAAAAGTCAATAAAATGGCTTCTGTTCTATTTTTAGGCTGTTTTTAGGCTGTTTAAGCCAATAGTTTCAGATAATTTATCCTACTTATACTCCACAATTCATGAAAAAAATTTCCCAACCCTCCACATAATTTGCTTCTATTTTCCTCTTGAGTTGTGAAGAATGATACGCATCCGTTATGAATTTATTGGTATGGAGATCAAGTTGGATATCTTTGGGTATGATCAAGCTTATAGAATGTCCAAGAGACGCGATGCAGGGAATTCCAGATTTTATAGATACAGCCATCAAAGCAGCCTATATCAATCAACTTCTGGAAGTTGGGTTCGATACGGTTGATTTCGGGAGTTTTGTGAGCCCGAAAGCAATCCCACAGATGCGTGATACGGCAGAGGTGCTGAGTTTATTGGATTTGCACAATGCAAAGAGTAAGCTGCTGGCTATTGTAGCCAATGTAAGAGGGGCAGAAGATGCAATGCATTTCCCTGAAATTGATTACTTAGGTTTTCCACTTTCTGTATCGGAGACTTTTCAGAAAAGAAATACTAATGCAAGTATTCAACAGGCTTTAAATACGGTGGAAGAGATTCAAAATCTTTGCGAAGTAAAAGGCAAAACTTTGGTAACATACCTGAGTATGGGTTTTGGGAATCCCTATGGAGATCCTTATTCACCTGAAGTAATTGCTGAATTTGTTGAGAAATTAGATCAGTTAGGTGTGAAAATAATTTCCCTTTCCGATACGATAGGAGTGGCTGATCCAGAATTAATTACCAGCTTACTCAGTCTTCAGATTTCAGCCTTTCCTCATATTGAGTTTGGAGCGCATCTGCACAGTAAGGCAGAAGATATTGCAGCAAAAGTACTAGCGGGAGCTAAAGCTGGCTGTAGGAGATTTGACGGAGCGCTAAAGGGATTTGGCGGTTGCCCTATGGCAAAGGATGAGTTGGTGGGCAATATGGCTACTGAGGTTATGATTGAGGCTTTGGAAGCTGATGGTTTCGATCTTAAGCTCAATAAAGTGGAGTTTGGAGAGGCTATGAAGCTGGCGGGGTTTGTTTTTAATCCATAAAATAGCTAAACCAACAACCTATACTTTTTCCCCGGCAACGATTTCACAATCCCTTCAAATTCTAATGCTAGAAGTTTTGAGGATAGTAGCCCCAACGGTATTTCGGTGGAAATACTCAAAGAATCAATTTCCACATCGCCTTTTTCCTGTAAGAGCTTAAGGATTTCTTGCTCATCTTCATCCCGATTTGTTAAATCAAAACTAGGCTTCTGAGTTTTGACTTCTCCCGGTTTGCTCCAAAAAAGTGCTTCAGCAATGTCGTTTGGCCCAGTATATATATTGGCTTTCATTTTCTTGATCAGCAAGTTGCAACCCTCGCTGTATTGGGATTGAAGGTTTCCAGGGACTGCAAAGACATCTTTATCATAACTATAGGCTATCTCAGCCGTGATCAATGCTCCACCTTTTTCAGCCGCTTCGACTACGATCAGGGCATCGGAAAGACTGGCTATAATTCGATTTCTAGCAGGGAAGTTACCTGGAACCATCGTGCTTCCTGGGGCATACTCACTAATCAACCCACCTGTTTCTAGTATAGATTCTGCCGTTTTTCTATGAACAGCTGGGTAAATCCGGTCAATAGGGGAGCCCATTACAGCAATTGTTGGTAAGCCTACTGCTAAAGCGGCTCTATGTGCTTCAATGTCTATCCCGTAGGCCAAACCGGAGATTATCGCAGGTTGATAAATAGCGAGGTCTTCGATGATTTTGCGAGTGGCAGATTTACCATAGCTTGTTGCGCTGCGTGTACCGACGACGCCCACAGTTCGATCAAAGTTCAGGTTGGTTTTCCCTTGTGCAAATATCACAACAGGGCTATCTTCCTGTTGCTTGAATCGCTGCGGAAAGTGTGGATGGATTGAACTTAGTATATCGAAATTTCTTTTTTGGCACTCCTTGATCAAATCATCAGCTTTTCTGAGAAGCTCGTTTTCTTGATTTCGTAATGCAAGAAGTTTTTCACCGACTTTGGGAGTCTTGGCAACCTTTCCTCTTGGTAGTTGGAAAAAATTAGTTGCAGAACCTGAATAGGCTATAATGGCTTTGAATACGCTAGGACCAATTTTTGGAGCTAGGGATAATGCGAGAAGATATCTTAGATCCTCATGAGCCTGATTTTGCATTGAATTCGTCCCGAATATTTATTAAAAAATCTCTGATTTCCTGAAGCTTCTGCACTGCCTGAACCTTATCAAATCCTTGCTCTTTGCCGGCTTTGATCACTTCCTGAGCGCCCTGAAGCGTGTACCCTTTTTCTTTTACCAAATGATAGATGTACTTGATCTTCTGGATATCAACCTTGGTATAGCGACGATTGCCCTTTCTATCTTTCTTTGGACGAATAATATCAAACTCACCTTCCCAGTATCTTATCAAAGAAGGTGCAACCTTGAACATTTGTGCTACTTCCCCGATGGAGTGGTATTTCTTTTCTATTTCTCGCTCTTTGTACGGCACGGTAAAAATATCTTTAGCTCTAAATTAATGAAAATGCGATAGGTTCTTCAACAAGAACTTTTACTCAACAAGAAAAAAACGATTATTTTATCGATTTAGTGTTTGTAGCATCTGAACTGCTGCAAGTCCGGCAGTCTCAGTACGCAATCTTGCTTTACCCAAAGATACTGGCTTAAACCCTGCCTCAAAAGCTTTTTCAATTTCGATTGGGTCAAAATCACCTTCTGGGCCTATTAAAATCAGGTATTTTCCATTTGGCTCTGCACTGTCAAATAAGTGATGATCATGGTGCTCATCCACATAAGCAATGAATTTCTGATAGCCTTCAAATTCTCCAGGATCTAGAACCTCATCTAGTTTGGAAATCGGGTGAAGCGTTGGGACTCGATACTTCAAACTTTGTTTGCATGCAGAAATGATCTTTTTCTCCAGTCGATCGGTCTTGAGATAACTCCTTTCAGAATTCATAGTTTCTAAAAGTGTCAGTTCATGGAAACCTAATTCTGTGATTTTCTCCACCATCCATTCCATCCGATCTGGGCTTTTGGTTGGAGCGATTGCAAGGTGGATGTGGAATGGTTCTTTCTCTACCTCGGTGGTTTTAATAACTTTTAGGCTGGTTTTTTTTGGGTTTGCCTCTATGATCACACATTCGAAAAGTGTCCCTTCTCCATTCGTGACAAAAACTTGATCTCCTTGCTTTTTGCGAAGCACCCGACAGAGATGCTTTGACTCGTCAGGCTCCAAACTGATCAGAGGAGGAGAAATATTTTCTTGAAAAAAAAGCTGCATATGAAAATCTCTAAGACACAAAAAAAGCACATTTCCTTAGAAATGTGCCTTAGTATCATATAAACCTTATAACCTATTATCCTTTTGATACTTCCATGCTGACAGACTTGCCTTTGATGGTATTATTCTTCATTCCGTTGATCACTTGATCCGCATCTTTAGAAGGAACATCCACAAAAGAGAAGTTGTCATAGATATCGATTCCACCGATGCTACGTCCTGGTACACCAGTCTCGCCTGCAATTGCTCCTACGATATCATTTGGTCTGATTCTATCTTTTTTACCTAGATTCAAGAATAAACGAGTCATGTTCGCTTCACGAGCTCTCTCAGGTCTTTTACCTCCGTCTCTAGATCCACCTTCACGACTTCCGAATTCTCTTCTTCTCTCTCCGCCTCGCTCACTTCTTACTCCTCTTTCGAATCTTCCACCTCTTTCGAATCTTGCACCACGTTCGCCTCTTCCGCCGTCACGTCCACCTTCTCTTCTTCTGTCTCCTCCGTAAGTATCGATGCTGAAGTTCTGCTCGCTCATTTCTTTCACTGAGTCGCCCATTACTAATTTCATCAAACCTACAGCTACCTGATCAATCGTAAGACCTTCAGCAAGCATTTGTCCGATAGTAGCTTCGAAAAGTTGATTATCTTCTGATTTCTCAATTTGTTCTGTTACGCTTTTTACGAATTGAGCTTTTTTCAATTCAATCAAATCAGCTGCAGAAGGAGGGGACATCTTCGTGATAGTAGCTTTGGTATATCTTTCCAAATCTCTCATTTTGAAGTTGTCTCTTCTTCCTGTTACGAAGTTGATTGCTTTACCGTCTCTACCTGCACGGCCGGTACGACCGATACGGTGAACATAATATTCTTCGTCTAAAGGAAGGTCGAAGTTGAATACAGCTTCAACATTATCTACGTCAATTCCTCTTGCAGCTACGTCAGTTGCAACTAGTACTTTGCAATGCCCCTTACGGAACTTACCCATTACTTTGTCACGCTGAGCTTGAGAAAGGTCACCGTGCAATGCATCAGCAGCGATTCCTCTGGCGATCAAACCTTCAGTAACCTCATCTACCATTCTCTTAGTATTACAGAATACTACGCTTAGGTTGATGTTATGAACGTTCATCAAACGAGCCATCAATTCCAATTTTAATGGATTCTTAACCTCGTAATATGTTTGCTCAATATTAGAAACAGTCAATTCCTTCTTATCGATTTTTACAATCTCAGGATTTGTCTGATATTTTCTAGTCAAGTCCATGATAGGCTTGGCCATTGTAGCTGAGAAGAAAACAGTTTGTCTCTCTTCTGGCATCTCTTGAAGGATAGCTTCGATATCATCTCTGAAACCCATGTCCAGCATCTCATCAGCCTCATCCAATACTAGGATGCCAACTGAATCAAGCTTCAATGTGCCACGGTTGATGTGATCTTGTACACGACCTGGAGTACCTACGACGATCTGAACTCCTTTGCGAAGCACTCTGATCTGACGGTCGATAGATTCACCACCATATATGGCAACAGAATTAATCTGTCTGTGATATTTAGCAAGTTTTTGGATTTCTCCTTCTACCTGCACAGCAAGTTCACGGGTAGGGCAAAGAATGATTGCTTGAGGCTTGTTGAAATCCGAATCGACAAGGTCGATAATAGGAATAGCAAAAGCTGCTGTTTTACCTGTACCAGTTTGAGCCTGTCCGATGACATCTCTACCTTGTAGGATAAAAGGGATTGACTGTGATTGAATTGGGGAAGGTTGGGTATAGCCCATCTCTTCCACTGACTTAAGAATTTCCGCAGAAATTCCCAAGTCTGAGAACTTGAGTGTTTGATCCATGATGTTTCCTTAATTTCCCTGCCATTCGGTCCTAATAAATATCCCGACAAGCGACAGTAAGGAATTCACGGCACGAAAAATTGTTCTATGTCTTATTGACGGCACAAAAGTAAGATTAATTATTTTGAATACCAAACTGTTTCTGAAAGTATTTAGAATAATCTGTAAAAATTGAGTGTTTTGGGAGGTAAATATTTGGTTTAGAAGAGATAGAGAGGTTTTCTTGCGAATAAAAATTTGTTGCAAGTCGATTTTGTAATACTGATCGTGCCGTTGGCACTCTGAATAAAATACCCAATTTAATTTAACCCAGAATTTCATTCTGGGCTTTTACTGGTCTTGCCTTTGGCAAGAAAAGGGTGAAGTTTACACTATTTTAATCTTTCAATTTTGTAATCTTCCAATCTTCCAATCCCAATCAAAAAAAAGCCTTATTCTCACTGGCTTCCTCGATCATTTCCTCAGCAAGCTCTTTACCCAAATAGCGATCAATAACTCCATGCGCTAAATAAAGCAAAGGGGTGAGTACAATCGCCACGGTCATTTTGTAGATGTAATTCATGATGCCTACTGCTACAATTTGGCTCAAACTCCAGTTTCCAAATACATAGAAAGCAATTCCTAACACTACGAAAGAGTCAATGAACTGACTCACCAATGTAGATCCTGTCGCTCTCAACCAGATCTTATTTTCTCCGGTTACAGCCCGTAGCTTTTGAAATACATAGACATCAATCAACTGTCCAAGCAAGAATGCTGTCAATGATCCAATGATGATTCCAAGGCCTTGCCTGAAAATGGTATTGAAGGCGTAGCTGATATCAAAACTCTCTCCATCGGGAGTGGTTGCATTCACATCCAGCCAAAAATCCGCGGGTGTTAATGCTGTGACAACGCTAATAACTATAAATGCATAAGCAATCAGTCCGGCAGTCAAAAATGAAATTTTCTTTACGCCCTTTTTGCCAAAATACTCATTGATAATGTCAGTAGTAATAAATACTACTGGCCAGATTACTGCCCCAGCAGTGAGATTGAAGTCCAATAAGTATTCTCCAAAGAAAGTCCAGTTAACTGGATCAAAACCCAAAGTTTTCTCTGCTGAAAAAATCTTAACCCCTATGATTTCTGCTAAAATCGCATTGGTCAGGAAAATACTTCCTAGGATGATAAAAAGATTAGTCTTTCGGGAGTTTTGAGATTTGTTCATATAGCATAGGTCTGGCCTTCCTCACTCAAAATACTATTTGGAAAAACACTCTTGGCTTCCTCCAATAAAGGTTCAAGATGTACATATCTGGAGGAGAAATGTCCTAAAAGCAACTTCTTAACCTTACTTATTTTCGCTACTTCTGCTGCTTGCTTTGCTGTGCTGTGAAAAGTCGTAGCAGCCCTTTCGATATTGTCTTCCATAAAAGTAGATTCGTGATACAGTAAATCTACATTTTTCAAATATTGTTTCAATTCTGGGTTGAAAATGGTATCTGAGCAATAAGCATAAGTTCTTAAAGGCGGGAGTGGGTGTGTAAAGTCTTTTACTTTATAAAGGGTACCGTTTTCAGCTTTGAAATTTTGACCAGCTCGCAGTGACTGAATGGCCACAAGTGGCACTTCAGTCTGCAGAAGCTTTTCCTTAATCATGCTCCTCAAGCCATGTTTTTCTCTAATCAAAAAACCCGTGGTAGGCAGCCTGTGCTTAAGCGGAAAACTGTAAACCTCGTATCTATTATCTTCCAGGAGCAAATTCAGTCCATCGTCATGCGTTTCTACAAAATTTAGGGGGTAGGGGAGCTTGGTGTTGCTATATCTGAAATTGGTGGTAATAATTTCGTCCAGACCTTTGGGACCAAAAATAGTGAGTGGAGTAGTACGCTTTCCTAAACTGTAGCTGGACAGCAAGCCAATCAATCCGTAATAATGATCTCCATGCAGGTGAGAGATAAATATATTGTTGATTTTGGAGACTTTTATTTTAAAAGCACGGGCCTGTAGCTGCATGGCTTCTCCGCAATCAAGCAGTAAAAAATCCTGCCCAAATCTTACGACTTGGGCAGTATGATGTCTTCCATGCACAGGGATGGAAGAGGTGTTTCCTAATATGGTGACTTCAAAGTCCGGTATCAACCTTCCTCCTCTTCTTCCTCTTCTTCACCGCTTTCGATAGCATGCATGAAAATTGCCTCGCTTGCTTCTTCAAGAGAGCTCACCAAATTCAACTTTTTATCCAGCATGGATATTTTCAGCAGTTTCATTACGTGATCCTGTACGCCTGAAATGATGAAAACCCCACCGTTTTTGCCAAACTCACGATCTCCTACCAAAAGAGCGCTAAGCCCAGAAGAATCTACATATTTCACTTCGCTCAAATCTAAAACTAGATTTTCGAAGCCTTCAGCATGAATCGTCAACAATTCAGATTTTAAAACTGGTGCAAGTAATGAATCCAATTTCTCTTCCTGTGGGGTGAAGATAACGTACTGTTCTTTTTTATCAATTGAATATTTCATGTGTATGTTTTTTGTTTTTTTAAGGTCATCCCGATAGCTATCGGGAGGAATCTCGCTGGGTTTAATATTATCCCTCTATGTGTCCCTTGACACAGCTCGATTTCATATGTCTAAGTTATAATTGGTCTTTTAGCCTAAATGTGAAAGAATTGCCTTTTCGATTCTAGACTCTATTTCTGTTGTATTTGCTTTTTGGAATATTTCTCCAGTGATTTTTTCGAAGAGCTCAATATAGCGATCAGAGATGCTTTCTACAATTTCGTCAGTCATTTCAGGCACAGATTGTCCGTCCTTGCCTTGAAAACCATTCGAAATCAACCATTGTCTCACAAATTCCTTGGAAAGTTGTTTCTGGGCTATTCCCTTCGCCTGGTTTTCTTCGTAGGCATCTGCATAGAAATACCGGGAGGAATCCGGTGTGTGAATCTCGTCTATCAGAAGGATTTTATCTCCAACTTTCCCAAACTCATACTTCGTATCTACCAAAATTAAACCCATCTCATTGGCCATTTCCTGACCTCTTTGGAACAAAGCTCTGGTATATTTTTCTAACTGCACGTAATCTGTCTCACTGACTATTCCTTGTTTCAAAATCTCTTCTCTGGAAATGTCCTCGTCGTGACCTTCGTCCGCTTTGGTAGTAGGGGTGATGATTGGCTCCGGGAAAGGATCATTCTCACGCATGTGCTCTGGCATGGCTACGCCGCAAATCTCACGCTTACCTGCTTTGTGCTCTCTGGCTGCATGGCCAGACATATAGCCTCTGATGACCATTTCTACCTTAAAAGGCTCGCAACGCGTGCCAATCGTAACATTTGGGTCTGGTATAGAAGTTACCCAGTTGGGTACAATGTCAGAAGTAGCATTCAGGAATTTCGCAGCAATCTGATTCAAAACCTGCCCTTTAAAAGGAATCGGTTTTGGAAGTACCACATCAAATGCAGAGATCCTGTCAGATGCCACCACAACCAATTCTTTGTCAAACATATAGACATCGCGAACTTTACCTTTGTAAAATCCTTGCTGTCCGGGGAATTGAAAATGGGTTTCTTTGATTGCGTTACTCATCCTTTTATCGTTTGGGCAAAAATAGAAAAAGCTTTTCCTTTCTTCTCTTTCAAGATCTATTATTTATCGGTTTTGTTTCCGTTTTCGTAGGTTTCTGTTTTAATCAGATTCCCCTGTTCATCGAAAAACTCTCGCTTTCCATGCATTTTTCCAGCTTGGAAACGTCTGATTTCTTCCAAAGAACCATCTTCCCTATAAATCCTTACTTCTCCTTGTGCTTCATTATTTTGATAATTTATCCCAAAATAAACTTGCCCATTTTCGAAGTAGTTGATCTCCATCATGAGATTACCATTTTTATCAAAGGTCTTTTTCTGCTCAATTTCTCCAGAAGGATAGTACTTTTCGGTTGGTTGTAAAGGGATTCCTTTTTTGAAAACTGATTTTTCCCTCAACGTCCCATTTTCGTGAAAAGATAATAATTCACCATCCTCATACCCCTTTTTGTAATTTCCTCTTCTTTCTGGAGCTCCGTCTGGATAATTCAGTTCATAAACTCCATCCAACACCCCATCAGAATAATCTATGACAGATAATACTTGTCCATCTTCATAGTATTGAGTTTCCCTTCCGTCGAGGTCTCCATCGGAATAGGTAGCCGAAACCATCAGCTGTCCATTTTCATAAAATTCTTCGAAAAGGCCATCGTATCTCCCCGCAGAAAAATTCACTTTGGAGGCTGTCTTGCCAGATTCATAAAAAGTTTCGCTTAGCCCGTTTGGTTTATTCGCTGCAAAGGTAGTTTTGTCGCTAATCTGTCCAGATTCGTAATAAGTAATCACCTCGCCTTCTATCTGATTGTCTGAATAGGTGGATATCTGTTTTAGCTTTCCATTTGGGTAAAAGCTCTTTGAAACTCCTGATCTGATATTATCTACAAAGGGAGTAGTCCTCAAAGTGTCTCCGGTTTCAGGATCTAAGTCAGCAAAAATTCCATTGCGCTGACCGTCTTTTAATTCGCCGATTTGAATGAGTTTTCCTTCTTCGTCAAAACGCTTGATTTCTCCATTTGCCTCACCATTTATAGTAAAATATAATTCTTTGAGTATTGTTTCCTCCTCATCGTAGTAGGTCCGAATAGTGTCCTGACCAAAAGAAAAATTGGATACCAGGAGGAAAGCGACTAGCAGGAATAATTTGTTCATAGGTAAAAAGAAACCGCAGGAGAATTTTTCCTGCGGTAAGTGAAATTGTAATAAGATTACATCTTCTCTAAGACTATGGCAGAAGCTCCACCACCGCCATTGCATATACCAGCAACGCCGATTTTGCCATTTTTTTGATGTAATACCGAGTTTAAGGTGCTTATGATCCTAGCTCCTGATGCTCCAAGAGGATGGCCAAGGGAAACTGCTCCTCCAAAGACATTTACTCTGTCATTGTCAAGGTTCAACTCTTTCTGATTAGCCAAAGCAACTGCAGAGAAGGCTTCGTTTATTTCATAGAAATCAATGTCTTCAGTCTTCAACCCCGCATGCTGAATTGCTTTTGGGATGGCAAGGGCAGGAGCGGTAGTGAACCAAAGTGGATCTGTAGCTGCATCTGCAAAACCTCTGATTTTCGCTAGTGGCTTTAATCCTAATTCCTCTGCTTTTTCCTTGCTTACTAAAACCAATGCAGACGCCCCATCATTCATAGTGGAAGCATTCGCAGCGGTAACTGTCCCCTCTTTGTCGAATACTGGACGAAGGGAAGGTATTTTATCAAACATGACATTCTTATATTCCTCATCCTCATCGATGACGATTGTTTCACCTTTTCGGCCTTTCATTTCCACGGGCACTACTTCATCTTTAAAGTATCCTTTGGCCCAAGAATCGGCAGATCTTTGATAAGACTGAATAGCGTAGGCATCTTGAGCTTCGCGGGAAATGTTCATTTCTTTAGCAGTGTTATCAGCACAGTTACCCATCGGGAATTTGTAGTATACTTCGAAAAGTCCATCTTTCACCAAACCATCGACGAATTCTGCATTTCCATATTTGTAGCCAAATCTAGCTTTCGGGACATAGAAAGGTACATTGGACATGCTCTCCATGCCGCCAGCTACGACTACATCGTTGATTCCTAGCATAATGGATTGAGCACCAAACATCACTGCTTTCATTCCAGACGCGCACACCTTATTCACGGTGGTACAGGGAACATTGTAACCAATTCCGGCACCTATAGCTGCCTGACGGGCAGGGGCTTGACCAAGATTAGCGGAAATTACATTTCCCATAAAAACTTCCTGAACCGATTCTGATTTTACTCCTGCTTTTTCTAAGGCACCTTTGATAGCAGTGCTACCAAGTTCTATTGCTGTCAATCCAGCTAATTTCCCGCCAAAGCTACCCAAAGGGGTTCTAACGGCCGAAACAATATATACTTCTTTAATCATAGTTATTTGGGTTTAATTATTGTTTGGTGACCGATGTGGGATGTCCGGTGTATTGCTCATCGGTCATCCAACATCCAACATCGGACATTTTACCAGTCGGGAATACCTCTCTTCGGTCTCTCTGTGGCTTTTTTCTTGTTTTGCTGTATGTAGCGCAATTCTGCAGCATTCATGCTTTCCAAGATTTGTGCAGCTTGCTCTGGAGTCAAGTTCATCGCTTTTAGCTTTTCCTTAAACTCCTCCATAGCCTTTTGTTTATCCGCTAGGTTCGCATCTTTTTGATCATTGGCGTTTTCACCAGGCTTATCCTCACTTTGCTCGGAAGGATCTCCAGATTGAGATTCTTTGGCTTTATCCTCATCGGTTTTTTCACCATCTTCCTTTTGCTCTTGCTGCTCACCGTCCTCTCCTTGCTGAGAGTTATCCTTTTGATCCTGCTTTTCTTCTTGGTTTTGCTGATCTTGATTCTCCTTGTTCTCTTGATCCTGCTTTTCTTGCTCTTCCTTGTCTTTTTCTAGTTTCTCTTTAAGAGCTTGTAGTTTTGCATCCCCAGGATATTTAGACAATCCATCGTTTACAGTCGCCAATGCCTGATCTTTTTCAGTTTTGACATAGGATCGAGCGGCACGGTTAAAGTATTCGCCGGATGTTTGGGCGATACATGTAGCTATGCTTAGTGTGAAAGCTAATCCTAAGAGTATTCCAATTTTATTTTTCATCGATCTCTGTGATTTCTTGAAGACTAGTCATAAAATCTTGATATGCATCAATGGTTTCATCCTGTAGTCTGGCTTCATTCATTAGGTTCAACGCATCTTTGAAGCGGAATTGTTCCACCAACCGATCTGCCTCTGCTTTTTTACGCTTCGCAAATTCCGATGGTTCCGGCTTATTTTGATCTTCATTCTTACGTTCCTCGTCTCTTTGCAACCATCTTGCCAGTAACTCATAGTTGTATCTGGCGACCTCGTTATTCGGGTCTTGAATTAATGCAGATTTGAATTTGGAGAGGGCTGGCTCATACTCCTTTTTATCTCCTAGTAATACCCCGCCCTGATTATAGGCAAAGGATGAAAGCATCTTATTGGGAGAAATGGATGCTTTATCATAATATCCTCCAGCTTCGTCCACTTTTTCTGCAAATTGATTACTAAGTCCAAGATTGTAATCCAACTCAGGGGAAGCATACCCAAATTCATCAATTAGAACTTGATGATTAATAATAGATTGCTCGTACTCAGCTTTGGCGTAGCTTTCTTCTGCCAAATCAATGGCGGAATTCAACCTGGAAACACGAGTCCAAGATGCGGGAATCAAAAGAAAAACTGCTAAGGTTAGCTTACTCCAGCTCATTTATAGTTTGATAGTTTTGATCGGTAAAATCATATCCAGCATAGAAAGTACTAAACCGGCCAGTAAAAAATAGAAATATTTATTTGCGGAAGCCTCCACAACCCTGGAGCCCGTGACTCCGCCTTCCACACGTTCTATTGCGGCCGTTAAATCGCCAATTTCCTGCACTTCATCTGATATCTCAAAATATTGCCCATTAGTTTCAGCAGCAATTTGCTGAAGTGGTGTTCGGTCGAGAACAGTTTGCGCAGGTTTTCCAGTTTGAGGATCTATCACCAGTCCATTTCCTCTAGGAATGCTGCTTCCCCCTTCTGTCCCTACGCCTAAGGAAAATACTTTTATCCCTTCGCTATTCAATCGAGAACCAATTTCGTCGAGATCATCACCAAAGTTTTCTCCATCAGAAATCAATATGATCGTTTTAGATTTCACTTCCTGACTTTCATCGTTCAAAAATCTTTCTTCGGCCATTTTCAACGGGCCATTCAGATCAGTACCAAAATTTGGCACCAAGCCGGTATTCAAGCCGTCTATATACAATTGCAGGACGCTTTGATCAAAGGTGAGCGGACATTGCATGAAAGCTTCAGAACTGAAGATAATCAACCCAATTCTATCCGAAGGAAAGCTTTTGGTCAGGTTTTTTAATTCAAACTTAATGCGTTGAAGTCTGCTAGGACCGATATCTGTTGCATTCATCGACTGGGATAAATCTACAGCGATGAAGATATCCTTGCCTTCTTCCTGGATTTCTTTCAAGGAAGTTCCAATAGAAGGACCAGCAAAAGCGATCAGAAACAAAACAAAATAGACGGTACGAATGACCACCTTAGTGAATAGCCTACGCTTCTCTACTACTAGTTTTCTATTGATCTTCCAGTAGCGAAATAGGTAAATAAAATAAAGCAAACCGAATATGCCGGCTAGCAAGAGGGTGAGTTTTACGTCCGGATATGCCCAAATCATAGCCTGAAATTATAAAATAAAGATTACTTTAAAAGCGAGAATACGATAAGTGGTAAAGGTAAATTCAAATGTTCTTGATAATTAACAAACATTAATTTTTTTGAATCGTCTAGTTTTGAGATTACAATTCTAATTAACAAAGGATGAAGCCAACTGGCAAGCTTAGCAAATTCATTTTCCTATCTTTTTTTACTTTACTGTTTTGCAGTGCCAGTGCACAGGAAACGAGCTATTTCTCGGCAGATGTAGTTGATGTGACTAATACAACGCCTCTTCCTGGAGCTAGCGTCTATTGGGAAAATGATGTTTCTTCAGGAGTAGTCTCGGATATTAATGGTGTCTTTCGTATAAAAACAAAATCCTTACCAGCTCGCCTGATCGTTTCTTTCATAGGCTATGAAACATCATCTCGGGTCATTACTTCCAAAGACTTGGAGAAAACGCAACGTTTTTTCCTAAAGCCAGAGGAAATGTCTCTTGACGAAATCATAATACAAGAAAGAAGACCTGATGAGCAAGTCAGAAATATGGAGACCGGTAAAGCAACTATCCCAATAGCTACCATCAAAAATATACCTGCGCTTTTCGGAGAAGTGGATTTGCTCAGGAGTTTGCAGTTACTTCCAGGCGTTCAAACCGCAGGAGAGGGGACTACTGGCTTGTTTGTTCGGGGAGGCTCGGCAGATCAGAATTTAGTGCAGTTGGACGGTGCGCCGATTTATAATGCTTCTCACTTTTTCGGGTTCTTTTCAGTTTTCAACCCAGATGCGCTTGATCAGGTTGAGCTTTACAAAGGAAATATGCCTGCTTCTTTTGGGGGAAGACTATCATCTCTAATCGATGTGACACTGCGCGAAGGAAATAATGAGCAAATCCACGGAGAAGGTGGAATTGGAAGTATTTCATCACGCTTGACCTTGGATGGGCCTTTGTTCTCAGATAAATCAACATTTGTCATCTCAGGAAGACGAACCTACGCGGATTTGTTTTTGAAACTTTCTAATGACGAAGACCTCAGAAATAACAAACTCAATTTTCATGATTTGAGTGGTAAATTGTCTTTCATACTCAGTGCGAAGGATAAGTTGACTGTTTCCAGTTATCAGGGAAGTGATTTTTTAGGGCTTGACGATCAGTTTGGGTTGGGTTGGACCAACTGGATTTCCTCAGCTCAATGGAGTAGAAATGTCTCTGAAAAGCTATTCTTTGATTTGCAAGGATACCATTCCCGATATAACTATCGCGTAGAATTTGATGATCCCAATACAGGGTTTGAGTGGAAAAATAAACTTTCAGAAACTGGTGTAAAAGGGCAGTGGACCTTACTTAAAAGTGATAAAATCCAAAGCTATTGGGGTTTCCAAAGCCAGTTGTATCATTTTGCCCCAATAGAATTAAACCCAGCGGCTGATAGTAACATACAGCCTATTGTCACTAATCCGAAAAATGGTTTGTTGAATAGCGCTTTCGCAGGAATCACCTACGAAATCACTCCCAAATTAAGTACCGAAGCTGGACTCAGATGGGGGTTTTTCAACCAGATAGGAAAAGGTGTTGATTATATCTATGAAAACAACGTTGTAGCGCCAGGTATTCCAATTACTGATTCGCTGAATTATGAGTTACTTGAGAACATTAAATTTTACCAAGGCTTTGAGCCTAGAATCGCCTTCAGGTATCTATTCAATGATGAATTCTCCGTCAAAGCTGCCTACAACCGCAATTTCCAATATGTACAGATAGCTTCAAATTCTTCTGCAGGATTGCCTATAGATCGTTGGATTCTGGCAGGAACCTATGTTCCCCCGATTCGATCCGATCAAGTTTCATTGGGATTATTTAGGAATTTCGACGAAAACCGCTGGGAGTTTTCTGTGGAAGGGTATTACAAAGATTTGAGGAATGTGATTGACCTGAGAAATGGAGCTCAGGTATTGTTTACTGATAATGTAGAAACGGAGCTTCTCACTGGCAATGGCTGGTCTTACGGCGCGGAGTTTTTGCTAAGAAAAAACATTGGTAAAACAACCGGTTGGTTGGCCTATACTTATTCTAGAACTTGGAGAAAAATAGCTGGCATTTCACAGGGGCAGAAATACAATCCACGATTTGATAGACCGCATGACATTACCTTGGTGCTGAATCATGAGTTTTCTCCTTCCTGGTCGGCAGGTCTTACATTTATTTACACCACTGGGCAGGCTGTGTCATTTCCTATAGGTGTTTATGAACAAGATAATCAATCTGTTCCTCTTTATTCGGATTATAGAAATGAAGACCGCTTTCCTGATTACCATCGAATGGATGCTTCCGTCACTTGGAAAAATGCTGATAAGGGGAGGAAATGGAAGGGGAGTTGGAACTTCTCCGTTTATAATCTGTATGGGCGAAAGAATCCTTTTGCCTATGAATTCAGAGAGATTTACAATGATGATTTCCGATACAATAGCAGTGAAGATGGACCAATAGTATCAACCCGACAAGGCATAGTGATGACTTACCTCTTTACATTTTTACCATCAATTACCTACAATTTTCAGTTTTAGCATGAAGAGATTTTGGATTTTGATACTTGCATTTGCTGCTTTTTCCTGTCAGGAGGAAGTGTTTTTACCGTTGGCGACTATTGATGGGGATGTGCCGGTGATTGAAGCTGTTTGGACTGATAATACCTTTTACAATGAGGTGCGGATCTCATTGGCCGAGAATTATTTTGACACCTTGGATACTCAATTGATATCGGATGCCGAGGTATTCATTTCAGTAGAGGGCAGCTCTCGCAAAATCCCTTTTGGCTTTAATGTTTATTCAAATAGTTATTTGCCACTCAACGCCGGGGAGAAAGCTGAGATAGGGGAGACCTATCGGTTAACTGTGCTTTGGAATGATAATGAGTTTACTTCCTCAGGGACACTTTTGGCTCCTCCTACTGTCGATAGTGTGACCTATGAATACCAGGAAGACCGATTGTTTCGGGAGGAGGGGTATTACATCAAAGTATATGGAAAGATCCCTTTTGAAGAGGATAATTATTATAGAATCAAGGTCATCGAAAACGATACACTAAAAAACGACCGGGACGATTATTTGCTTTTCGATGATACCTTCGGTTTGAAGTTTTTTGAAGAAGGTCTTGAATTGAATTATTCCTTCAATGCAGGAGATAAAGTCAGGCTTGAACTTTATAGAATGAATGAAAGTGCCTTTGATTACATATCTCAATTGGTAAACTTACTCTTTAATGACGGTGGCTTATTCTCACCTCCACCACAAAATCCAGATTCCAATATCAGCGTGGTAAAAGGTGATTCTGATGTTTTGGGATTTTTCAATGTTACTTCCGTGCTCAGTAGAACCATCAAAATTGAAGAAAAAGAAGAATAATTTTTTATTCAGAATTACTTTATCGTAATATTGCAATATAATTATGGGAATTACTAAATCTGATCTCTTCACTGTGCAGCAAAATGAACTGGCACAACTGGCAAAAGCAATGGGGCACCCCGCCCGAATTGCAATTTTACAGCATCTGCTAGCTGCTAAATCCTGCATCAACGGAACCTTGGTCCAAGAACTTGGACTAGCTCAGGCTACAATTTCCCAGCACCTCAGGGAGCTGAAGGAAATTGGTTTGATCAAAGGAACGGTAGAGGGAGTGTCAGTGAGCTATTGCATTAACTCTTCGAAGTGGGAGTCGGTCAAAGGACTATTCAATGGTCTTTTTGATCAGCATGCTGAAGCATGTGAGAGCAAGGATTGTTGTTAAAAAAATTTGAATTTATTTATCGTAATATTACAATTAAACTAATAAACTATGAAACTATCAGAGATAAAAACTGCGCTACCTGCATTGTCAGAACTTCAATTTTTGCTTCCTTCCGGCGCAAAAGTTCCAGCTCATTTCCATATTACTGAAGTGGGGCAAATCAATAAGAAATTCATCGATTGTGGAGGTACGGTTAGAGAGGAAAAGGCTGTTAATTTCCAGTTGTGGGAAGACGGTGACTTTGATCATAGACTTGGTGCCAAGAAATTATTGGACATTATTTCGCTTTCTGAAAAGGTACTTGGGCTGCAAGATTTGGAAGTGGAAGTAGAGTATCAAAGTGATACAATAGGCAAATACGGCCTGGATTTCAATGGAGAAGCATTTGTGTTGACTACCAAAATGACGGATTGCTTAGCCAAGGATAAATGCGGAATTCCTGCAGCTAAGCCTAAAGTTAGATTAGCTACTTTGGCAAATGAATCCGCTTCTTGTACACCTGGTTCTGGTTGCTGCTAATTGAACACTACTAAGATGTTTCCAAAAATTCAATCTGTAATTGATACATTTTCTAGGCATGCTCTCTCCGCTGAGCGGGAGGAGATGCTTAGTCAACTGGCTGAATATATTCTCAAGAAGCTTCAGCATGGAGAAAAAGTAGCCCTGAATTTTATCTGTACGCACAATAGCAGAAGGAGTCAATTGGCTCAGGTTTGGGCGCAAACGGCCGCGAATTATTTTGATATTCCAGCTTTGTGTTATTCTGGTGGGGTGGAAGTCACAGCCTTTAATGAGCGTGCAGTTATAGCCCTGGAATCGAGTGGCTTTCAAATCAGCAAAGAAGGATCGGTCAATCCTACTTATTCTATTTACTCAAGTGCAAACTCTAAACCGATTCTAACTTTTTCAAAGACCTATGACGATAAAAACAATCCGCAAACTGGCTTTGCTGCAATTATGACTTGTGATCATGCGGATGAGAATTGTCCCTTCATACCTGGTGCTGACCTTCGTCTTCCATTAAGATACTTGGATCCAAAGGCTTTTGATGATACTCCTGTTGAAACAGAAAAATATTTAGAACGCTCCCTCCAAATTGGAGCAGAGTTATTTTTTGCTTTTTCTAAAGTTCATCAAGCCATTGATTAAAAGGGTGTTACAATCGATAACATTTAGTTTTACCGCTAAATTTTTTCACAGCTATTCTAAAATCTCCGTAGTAATACGAAAAAATCGTAGGATTATTAAAAATTCGTTTTTATCTTAGAGATATGAACGAATTGAATAGCAACGAAGAAAGGATCATGCGCATTTTTTGGAAACTTGAAAAAGCGCTGGTACGCGATGTACTTGATGAACTTCCAGATCCAAAGCCTCCCTACACCACTTTAGCTTCTGCCATTAAGCTCCTGGAGAAAAAGGGGTATTTGGATCACAAAGCTTACGGCACCACGCACCAATATTTCCCATTGGTTTCACAAGCTGACTACAGCAAGAAAAGTGTGAACCAATTGGTAAAGCATTATTTCGAAGGTTCAGTGGGTAATTTCCTATCCTTTATGGTGAAGGAAAATAAGATTTCTGATAAGGAAATCGAAGACTTGCAGCGGATGATTGATGACATGGACAAACCTACCGAATAATGAATCTAATCCTAACTTATCTAATCGAAGCAAGCATTTGCGTAGGTATCACGGTGTTGTTTTATCGTTTGGTATTGAGTGGACTTACCTTCTTCACCCTAAATCGGGTACTATTGATTGGTATGCTGATGCTTTCATTCATCATTCCTTCGCTGTCTTTCCAAATAGGCATCACTTCTTTCAGCACAGCTGAAATTACCCTTCCTGAATTTCTGGTAGGTAATGTAGTAAAGCAAGATTCATCCAGCTTTACCTGGCAGGAAATTGTCTTTTTGACTTATCTGGCTGGAGTGGTATTTATGTCGGTTTATTTGATTCTAGGCTATTTTACTTCTCAGCGGATGATTGGAAAGTCAAAATTACTTCGCTACCAGAATTATTGGATCGCTGTGCATCCAGAGTTCATTCCAGCCTCCTTTTTCGACTATATTTTATTACCGGATTTTAATCCAAATAGAGCTGAACAGCGACAAATCATCTTGCATGAATCCGTGCACGTTCGCTTAAAACACAGTTGGGATTTACTATTAATTCAATTTGCCAAAATCATCTTTTGGTTCAATCCACTGATCTATCAATTTGAAAAGTCCCTAAGAGAAGTGCACGAATACCAGGCTGACCGTGGAGTAACTTCCTCCTATTCCAAAAAGGAATATTCAGGTCTTTTGCTTCAGCTGATCACCAGAGGACAAGGCTGGCACTTCATGAATAACTTTAACCAATTTCAAACCAAAAAACGAATTATTATGATGAGTAAACCAGAATCCCAGAAAAAGGAACTGCGCAGATTTCTGCTTGCATTTCCAGTATTAGCAGCTTTGTTTTTCGTGTTTTCCTGCGAAATAACACCTGAGGAAGAAATGGAAGGGCCTATGATGGCTGGTGAAGTAAAAGAAGTAAAAATAGGCCCGGCAAACATCAATGCTAGAACACTGGCCAAGGATGGAGATCCAATCTTTGATGTGGTGGAAACACAGCCAGAACCTCAGGGAGGAATGGCAGGTTGGAATGCCTATCTAAGCCAAAACTTGACCTATCCAGCACAGGCTAAATCTGCAGGTATAGAAGGCACTGTCATCGTAGTCTTTGTAGTGAATACCGATGGTTCTATATCTGATGTAGAAGTCCTTAGAGGAATCGGAGGTGGTGCTGACGAAGAAGCTGTTCGTGTGGTGGAAAACGCACCGAATTGGATTTCTGGAAAGCAAAAAGACAATCCAGTGAATACCAGAATGAGACTGCCTATTCGATTTAAATTAAGCTGATTTGACCAGACAGACTGAAAATCAGTTATTATACATATCCGCTATTCTACCAGTAAATAGGCAAAAGCAATCAAGGAAATGTTAAAATTAAAAACTGAGGCCACTTCGGTCTTCGGTCTTCGGTCTTCCGACCAGATAAGGAAAGAACCTAAGGCTACTGGTATCATTGAGGATAATCACCTCAGTTGTTATAAAAATCAAAGATAAGTCCTTGAAGGATTTAAGAGATCGCAGACTCGTCCACAATACCCGAAAAACCTCTTTACCCCAACACCATGAATGAATTGAATAGTAACGAAGAAAGGATCATGCGCATTTTTTGGAAACTTGAAAAAGCGCTGGTCCGCGATGTGCTTGATGAATTGCCAGAGCCAAAACCGCCCTATACCACGCTGGCTTCTGCTATCAAACTACTAGAGAAGAAGGGGTATTTGGATCACAAAGCTTATGGTACCACACATCAATATTTTCCATTGGTTTCACAGGCTGAATACAGCAAGAAAAGTGTGAATCAATTGGTGAAGCATTATTTCGAAGGTTCGGTGGGGAATTTCCTGTCCTTTATGGTGAAGGAGAATAAGATTTCTGATAAAGAAATTGAAGACTTGCAGCGGATGATTGATGACATGGACAAGCCTGCAGAATAATGAATTTCATCTTAACATACTTAACTGAAGCCAGTATTTGCCTGGGGATTACGGTTGTATTCTATAGGGTCGTATTGAGTGAACTCACATTCTTCACCCTAAATCGGGTGCTCCTGATTTGCATGCTGATGCTCTCATTTATTATTCCGCTTCTTTCATTTCAAGTAGGCATTTCATCATTAGCTACAGCTGAAATTACACTTCCTGAATTTGTTGTGGGTAATGAAATTAACCGGGATTCTTCAAGCCTAATCTGGCAACAAATTGTCTTTATGATCTACTTGGCTGGAGTCGTCATCATGTCAGTTTACCTGATCCTTGGCTATTTTACGTCTCAGCGGATGATTGGAAAATCAAAATTGCTTCACTATCAAAACTATTGGATCGCTGTGCATCCTAAGTTCATACCAGCCTCCTTTTTTGATTACATTTTATTACCAGAATTTGACCCGAATAGGGCTGAGCAGCGGCAAATCATTTTGCATGAATCTGTGCATGTTCGCTTAAAACACAGCTGGGATTTGCTATTCATCCAGTTTGCCAAAATCATCTTTTGGTTCAATCCCTTGATTTATCAATTTGAGAGATCCCTTCGGGAAGTGCATGAATATCAGGCTGATCATGGGGTGACTTCTTCCTACTCTAAAAAGGAATATTCGGGGCTTTTGCTCCAGCTGATCACCAAAGGACAAGGCTGGCACTTCATGAATAACTTTAACCAGTTTCAAACCAAAAAGCGAATTATTATGATGAGTAAACCACAATCTCAAAAGAAGGAAATGCGCAGGTTTCTACTCGCCATTCCTGTCCTAGCAGCATTATTTTTTGTGTTTTCCTGTGAAATAGCTCCTGAAGAAGAAATGGAAGGACCCATGATGGCAGGTGAGTCAAAAGCGACTAGCATAGGTCCTGCTGACCTCTCAGCAAGAAAACTAAACGATAATGTAAATCAAGTTTTTGACGTAGTTGAAGTTCCACCACAACCTATAGGTGGAATGTTGGCTTGGCATAAATACCTTTCAAAAACAATTAAATATCCAGCTGCAGCAAGAAGCGCAGGGATTCAAGGAACTGTAATTGTTGGATTCATAGTAGAGGAGAATGGGAATCTTTCAAATGTAGAAATCCTAAGAGGATTAGGAGGAGCAGTTGATGAAGAAGCGATCAGAGTTGTAGAAAATGCAGAGAATTGGGAGCCAGGAAAGCAGAGAGATCGAGTGGTAAGTACTAGAATGAGGTTGCCAATAAGATTCAAGCTTGCCAATAGTAATGCTAAGATTGAATCAACCTCAGCCTCTTCTAGTGATAATCTGCCTGAAATAGTTGTGGTAGCCTATAATTAATTGATAATCTGTATTTAACGATTCTTAATCAGCTATTAGCCTTTTGAAATCAACCTAACTAAACCAAAAACTATGAATCAGAAAGACAATAATTTTTCTCCAAAAGCACTTGCAATTCTTGCGACGGCTGTACTTTTCTTCGCTTTTCTCCCGAATCAAACAGCTCAAGCACAAACTGAAGCTGAGGAAGTTTTTCTGGAAGTGGATGTTCAGCCGCAACCAAAAGGCGGGATGGAAGGATGGAATTCCTATTTGTCTGCAAACCTGACCTATCCTACGGCGGCTAGAGAAAAGAAAATCGAAGGCACAGTGGTCGTTATGTTTATTGTTCGGGATGATGGGAAAATAGATTCGGTTGAAATCCTGCGGGGAATAGGAGGTGGCTGCGATGAGGAAGTGATGCGTCTGGTGAAGGAATCTGCTACATGGACGCCAGGGAAAAAAGACGGTGAATTTGTCAATGTAAAAATGAGACTTCCGGTAAGGTTCAGATTGTAAACGTCGACAGAACTCTTTAGAAAGAATAAAAACATACTCATTGTGAAATATATCTAAACCAAAAACTATGAAACGACCTATCCTGAATTTCCCGCAAAAAGCAATTTCAATTCTAACGATTGCGCTGCTTTTCTTTGCTGTACTGCCTATTCAATCGGCTCTAGCTCAAACTGAGGAGGAGAATGATATTATGCCAATTCCCCCGGGGGGCATTCAAGGTTGGTATTCTTATCTCGGTGAAAACCTAAAGTATCCAGAAACCGCCAAGGAAAAAGGAGTGGAAGGAGTGGTAATTATTGAACTACTGGTAAAAACTGATGGCTCAATAGAAAAGGTATCTGTCGTCCGCGGAATAGGCAGCGGTTGTGATGAGGAAGCCATGCGAGTCATTCAGAAATCTACAAATTGGACACCAGGTCTAAAAGATGGAAAGCCTGTTAATACTATCATGAAGATCCCAATCAAATTTGCATTAAGTTAAGTTTTAATTAAAGGTGAAAAACATCCGAAGCTTCTTCGGATGTTTTTTTATGTTTAAGGGCAAATAAACTAGTTTAGCGAACTTATTTAGCAAGTTGACCCATGAATACACCCAAACTAGTTGGCAAGTTTTTATTGCCTATTTCTTTACTGATTATTTCACTCACTATTTTTTCATGCAGCGTTAATCTAGAAGATAAAGTTGTTGGAACCTGGCAGGGTTATGATTTTATGTTTCAGAAAACTGAAGGGCCAGATATCGTGGTGACTATCAATGGAGGCTTAGAACAGCACCTGAGAAGTAAGCTGATTTTATCCGATGATGGTACTTTTCAAAAGTTGGTTGGAGAATATGATAATGGAAAAGGAACTTGGTTAGTTGAGGATGACAAGTTAATTACCACTTATGTAAATGGTGAGGAGCTGATCTATACGCTACTTAAAGTCACGGATAAGGAGTTAATGACGATGCATGAAGTAGATTTAAAAACTCCAGATGGAACACTGAAGGGGAAAATTATACTTTCCTATACCCGATAAAATTCAAAAGCCACTGATGTTTCAGTGGCTTTTGATTACAGAGTGATTTTGTTACTTCTCAATCCATCATATCTCCAAAGAAGATCGCGTTAAGGAAAAGTTTATTGGTGCCAAACCAAGTTCCGCGGAAATTTGGATTATCATAGAAGTTAATCACACGTCCACGACCAACAGGGGAGATGATTACACTTGCACTTTGAGCTAGTTTTTCAAGATTGGAATCGGAAATATATCCTCCTAAAAGCGGGTTTTCGGTGTAGCGAATCGGCGTTAGGTATTTGTCTTTACTTGGTTTAATGAAAATTGTGCTGTTTCTGTACACAGGTAAAGTTTCCCGCTGATAGCCATAGGCAATTGGATGAGTCAGGTCAAGGGCTGCCATGTAGATACTTCCTCCCACAGATTTAGCCCCTTCAAAATCCCGCTGAACTGCATAGGGTAAGCTTTCTGGTTCTGGAGTTTCTTCTGTTTCTACCAATTCTTCTTTGATAATTTCTTTATCATTCAGCCAAAGACTGGCGCTTTTCATGGAGATCACAGTGCCTCCTCTGGAGATCCAATCTTTCAAATGGTTTTGGAAGTTTTCTGAAAAAGAGTTGTAATTACCCGATGCCAGGATCAAGGTGGTATAATCAAAGAGGTTCACTCTTCCCATGTCATCAGAATTGACTTTGCTGATTGGCATACCTACCTGACTATCGAGCAAATACCAAATCTCGCCCGCTTCATAGCTGGAAACACCATCGCCCACTACCATTATAACTTTAGGAATGGTGACGGAGCCTACCAGATTTGATCCAAGATCTATTCCTTCCAAGTTCATTCCAGAGGTCGTTGCATAGATTTTTTGCTTGTTTTTCTTCGCTAGTTTTTCAAGTACATCTTTTAATTCTGCTGTTTCAAGTTTTTGGAAGCCACTAGGAATTATTAGAGTACCTGCTGAAAACTTAGTTTCTCCATCTTGGGTCTTTGAAGTGAAAGGGCGGTTTATTACCTCCACGTGTACGCCTGCTTCCTGCAGATCAAAAAGCATCTTTGGAGCATAGTAATCCGACCAATCAATCAAGTAGGCATAAGCTTTTCCAGTGGGGAAATCATAGTCTTGGGATGGTGCTTCAGTAAGTAGGTTACCGGTTTTGACTGTGGTGTTAGCTGCAAATGGCATTCCGTAAGCCCTAGCCATAGTCCATGCGGAAGCATCATAAAATACTGAATCAGCAAACTCTTTTACATCTTCGAACATCGTGCGCACCATTCTATATTGCGGCTGTGAAGTAGGAACGATCCATGATTTGCCTGATTTGAAGTCATAACCCCCTGCGCTCAGATCAGCATTGTTTTCATATACTTTGATTTTGTGATCCATGAGGAATTTCACAAAGAGGGAGTTTCTACTTGGATCGAATTGATCTCCGAATACATAGTTTTTTGCAGGATCTTTTGCTCCTTCTGAAACTGCTGTTTGGAAGAATTCTCGCAGGTAATCATGCATGTATTCCCTGTTATCCAAGCCAGCCTCCATAGTGGCTATTGAACTCCGGACATGATTTCGTATAGTAAAAGCAAAACTGATATCTCCTCGCTGGCTAGCTTGCAAATGACCTCTGCTGCTTGCCTGCTCAAACACCAACCCTAATCCACCTTGAATGTCAGGATAAGTCGACCCATAACCAGGATAGCTATTGTCAAATACCTCTTTGGTCCAATAGAGACTACCGATCTCGTCTAGGTATTCTGCAAAATACTTGGCAAAGCGTACATTGATGTCATCGTAGTTTTTACGGGGAACTACCGGATTTTCACTTCCATAAGGCTTGGTTGGCTCAAAAAAGTAGGTTCCATCTGTTCCCATTTCATGAAAGTCTGTAGTGACGTTTGGATACCAATCGTGATACCAAGCTATTTTGACTTGTGATTCAGGATGAGCTAAAGGCAACCAATCCCGGTTCAAATCAAACCAGTAATGATTTGTTCTGCCACCCGGCCAAGCCTCATTGTGCTCTCTATCCAGCGGATCCGCAACGGGAGGGAAACCTTTGTTGCTATTTGCCCATTGGCTATGTCTATCCCTACCATCAGGATTGACTGTTGGGTCAAAATGAACTACAGCATTTTTCCTTAGGTTTTGAGCTAGCTCACTTTGCGAAGCAAGTAGCCAATAAGCAGAAAGCATCGCAGCTTCTGCCGATGAAGGTTCATTTCCATGCACACCATAGCCCAAATGCATAATTGAAGGCATGGCACTTACATCAGGTTTCGGCTGACTTGGATCTGCAAGTTGAAGTTGGGCTAGTCTAATTTCTTCCAAATTCCCTAGAAGAGTTGATGAAGCGATAGTTAGAATGATTTTAGGTCGATGCTCATGGGTATAGCCTATCGTTTTTAGCTCAGCTAAATCACTGACTTCGGCCAACTTCTCATAATACTTTACAATCAGATCATATCTGGTATGCCATTCGCCAATCGGATAGCCTAGGAATTCTTCCGGTGAAGGAATAGAAGGGTCGAAGGATTCTCCGGGAAAGTAATAGCTGGACTGCGCAAAACTTCCAGCAGCCATGATGAATCCAAGTAATAAAATGAGTAGTGGTTTTTTCATAACTATTAGGTTTCTTGAAATTACAAAAGAGCAGGAGTAGAACAATTTAAAATCCATCAATGGTTTTTGGTTTGGCTTGATTTGGTTTAATTTAAACACTCTAATAATAAATCCTAAATGTCTATTGTATGAAAAAGACAATTCTATCTCTAGCTATAACTGCTAGTGCTTTGACACTGAGTCCATTGGTGCAAGCCCAGGAGAAAACCCCTCCAGCTATGAAACCCGAGGCAACGGAATTTTACACTCCAGTTCCTCCGAAAGTAACCCCAGGTGCCAACAATACTGCACCACCTTCAGATGCTATCGTACTTTTTGACGGTACTAGTCTTAATGGGTTCGTAAGTGCGAGAGATGGCTCGCCAGCGGGATGGACCATTGAAAATGGTGAATTGGTAGTAACCAGAGGGAAAGGCGATATACAATCCAAATTGCCTTTTGGCGATGCTCAATATCACGTAGAATGGTCTGCGCCTACAGAGATTGTGGGTGAAGGTCAAGGAAGAGGAAACTCAGGCTTTTTCTTGATGGGTATCTATGAAGTTCAGGTTTTGGACAGCTACGAAAGCAAAACCTATACAAATGGACAAGCTGGAAGTATCTATAAGCAATTTGCTCCTTTAGCCATGGCATTAAGACCTCCTGGTGAGTGGAACTACTACGATATCATTTTCAAAGCACCTCGTTTCAACAAGGATGGAATTGTGACTTCTCCAGCGACTGTTACTGTGATTATGAATGGTGTGGTAGTTCAAAATCATGTGACGCTGAAAGGTCCAACTGAGTATATCGGTATTCCAAATTATAAGGCACATCCTGAGAAGTTACCAATCAAACTTCAGGATCACGGAAACCCAGTTAGATTTAGAAATATTTGGGTTAGAGAGCTTTAATCCATTCCATTTTGAAGAGCAGGTAAGTTGATTATCTGCTCTTTTTTTGTCTTTACTCAATAACCCAAAATATTATGTCATCAAGAAGAAAATTTATCCAGAACACCATGTTACTGGGAGCAGGTTTGGGCATGCCTCAGATTCTAACTGCATCCGATTTTGGTCGCTTTACCAGAAAAATAAAGCCGTCCGATCAACTTAATTATGGCCTGATTGGCTGCAAGGGCATGGGCTGGTCCAATATGAATGCTCATCTCAAAATGCCGCAGGTGAATTGCGTTGCCTTGGCAGATGTGGATCAAAGCGTGCTAGATCAGAGGACAGAAGATGTGTTTAAGCTTCGGGGCACACGCCCAAAGCAATACAAAGATTATAGAAAGCTTTTAGAGGATCCGGATATTGATATTGTGATTGTTGGTACGCCAGATCACTGGCATTGCCTGATCATGTGTGACGCTGTATCTGCAGGGAAAAATGTCTATGTGGAAAAGCCAATTGCAAATACTATTGAAGAATGCCAGCTCATGGTAAAAGCCCAGGAGCGCTACGGCAAAGTGGTGCAAGTAGGGCAGTGGCAGCGATCGGGAACTCAATATGCTGAGGCGATTGATTATGTCAAATCCGGAAAACTAGGACAAATACGATTAGTGAAATGCTGGGCATATCAAGGCTGGATGAATCCGGTTCCGGTATTGCCAAATGGCCCAGCACCAGCAGGAGTAGATTATAAGATGTGGCTTGGCCCTGCTCCAGAGCGACCTTTCAACCCAAATCGTTTCCACTTCAATTTCCGCTGGTTTTGGGATTATGCAGGAGGATTGATGACTGACTGGGGAGTACATGAGATAGATATTGCATTGTATGCGATGGGTGTTTCTGCGCCCAAATCAGTAATGGCATCTGGAGGTAAATTCGCCTATCCAAATGATGCCTCTGAAACGCCTGATACTCTGCAAACTGTCTATGAATACGATGGCTTTAACATGCTCTGGGAGCATGCTACAGGGATTGATGGTGGAAATTATGGAACGACAGAAGGCATAGCTTTTATAGGAAATAATGCCACGCTAGTAGTAAATAGAGGAGGGTGGAAGGTGATTCCAGAAACTGAAACAGTAGATGGAAACAGGGTTCCAAAAGTAGAAGAAGTTCCACATACTAGAGGTGTTGGAATTGCTTTGGATTTACATGCTGTGAATTTCGTGGAGGCTGTTACTGCAAATGATCCAAGTCTTCTCAATTGTGCGATTCAGACTGGTAGTGTAGCAGCTATCAATGCCCAAATGGGAAATATTGCCTACAAGACTGGGGAGAAAGTATATTGGGATGCGACAAAAAATCAATTTACCTCATCCGCAGCCAATGACTTGATGAAGGCCCATTATCATAATGGCTGGGAATTGCCGAAGGTATAAAGTTGAAATACGAATGGCGAAATACGAACCCTTCGAAGAAATTCGGAGGGTTATTTCACCAAAAAAGCCATGGAAATTCCATGGCTTTTATATTTATATGTAATTCTTTCTAAAATGCCAGTGCAGCCAGTCCAAGTTTACTTTTCAGTGGGTTGATAGATTTCAGAATTTGTCCTGAATACTTTTTGAATAAATCGTTTCCTAATAAACTGGTCAGGAATTTTGTGCGGTTGTTCTTCAAGCCGAGAAAGCCCGCTTTCTTATCCTCATCAGACTTGCCGCTACTACTGATATCCATCAGCTGATCAACAAAGCTGGAATTGTTTTTAGTCAGCTTATCTTTTTGATCTGAATTAAGGTCAAGACCATCTGTGGAATTCAGTATTCCCAGTAATTGGGTGGAGAGGTCTATTTCAGGAAGATTCATTTTTGGCTTTACTATTTGAGCATTTACATTCGCACAAAGCACGAATAGAAGCGATAGGCCTAGAATAATCTTTAATTTGTTCATCATTGCGGTTCTATGATGGTATTTAATAATTGGACCAATTTTATTTGAATAGCCCCTTACCCAAGTCCATTAGTCCTCCCAAGTCCATTCCGCCGCTTCCGCCTTTTCCTCCACCCATAAGGGAACCAAGTAGGTCACCTGCATCAACTTTCCCCTTGCCTCCTTGAAGTGAAGAAACAATAGAGGACATGATGTCCCCATTATCTTGAGGAGCATCATTCACTCGTTTATTGAAGAAATTCATAATCATCGGCAACGCTGCAGCAGCTATACTCATAGCTTGTTCCTTAGAAATCCCCAGTTTGTCCATCAAATTTGCAGAAACATCTCCTTGAAGGTTATTGATCACCGAAGCTCCGGGAGAGGTTTCACTACCTGAAAACATCTCCTTAATAGCGCCCAGATCTCCTGAGGCAACCTGCTTTTGTACACTGGATGCGATCGACTCTTTAAGCACAGAGGCGGAATTTCCAGGTTGTTTTTGATCCATTCCAGCAAGCATTTCCTGAAGTGGACCCTCAGCCATATTTAACAATTGTTCTAACATGATTTTAAAAGTTTATTTCATGTAATTTCTAGAAATTGGAAAAGTAATCCAATTAAAAATTCAGAAAACACAAAGTGCTGTTTCCTTTTCTTGAGTTTTATTTAAAGAATATCAATCGCTTACCTATCAAAATAAGTTTAGTTTTTACTTCCGAAGCATTGTACTCCCATCAAATAAGGCACATTAAAAAACTCTCTGTTGTTGTAAACTTGGGAGCCGCAACCTAACTGATCGAAGCGGGGATTGAGTATGCTTTTCCTGTGGGAAGGTGAATTCATCCAAAGCTGCACGACTTCCCGTGCATAGCTTAAATAGGTATGGGGTAGTATAACTTCACGTCTATTATTTGCATAGGTGTACATTCCACCACTTCGAGGAATATTGATTTGCCTACCAGTTTGATATTGCAGACCAATACTTGAACTGATGTTTTCACCAATAAGCATGCGCTTCAAGCCTTCTCTTGAAAATCGTTCTCCAATTGTTTTCTTGCCTGAAACCCGACTGACATGGCTATAGAAGTTATAACTCACCATATCATTGGCGTGCTCGGAGGCTACTTTTTCTATCACTTCAGAATGCTCAAAAGGTTTCAAACCGTACTTTATTCGCTCTTCATTAGTCACAAAAAACATAGCTGCCTGTAAGAGTCCACGGTCAAGCTTTTTATAATTGATCGTTTGATTTACAGCCGCTAGTCGAAAAAACTGCTCAGGCGTAAAGCGTTTGTAATCAGTAGGAATCCATGTTTGCGCATGCAGGGAATGCGAAATAAGAAGAAGTAAAATCGAGAGAAATCGTAGCTTCAATTTGCCTGTTTTTTTGAAAATGTTTTGTAAATAAATCTTATCTCAAGACGAAAAATTCAGGCTAATATTTTATCAGAGGGATTGATTTGTTTGAATTCGAACAAAAAATCTGTACGATTATAAGACAGCCATATTTCAAGGTTTTTTCTTAGTATACTTTAAATCAATCACTTAAATTGACAATAGAAGTGATGGTACTATTTTTTCTGTATAGTACATTCTTTTCAATCAATACTTGCCATGTATTCAACCTTCGTTCCAACAACGAGAGTGCTTTATCTGGGCTTTAGGAGTTTTACAGCCATTTTAACCACATGATTTAAATCCAACTAGACACATACTTATGAGAAAATTCATCTTAGGCTTGTCAATTTTGACAGTCCCTTTTTTGAGTCAGGCGCAAACTGACGCCCGGCTGATGCAATTACCCGATGTCTCTGAGACCCAAATCACTTTCACCTACGGTGATGATATTTGGGTTGTTCCTAAGCAGGGAGGAGTAGCACAAAAACTCACTTCTCCAGCTGGTCCAGAGATGTATCCTAGATTTTCCCCGGATGGTAAGCAGATCGCATTTTCTGCAAATTACAATGGAAACTATGACGTTTATGTAATGCCAACATCCGGAGGCATACCCGAAAGACTGACCTACCACGGAATGCCAGATATGGTTCAAGGCTGGACTCCCGATGGTAAATCAGTGCTTTTTACCTCAGGTAGAGAAAGTGGCAAGGAGCGCTTTTCTCAGTTTTATACCGTTGCTGCTGCGGGTGGACTACCTACTAAACTGCCTGTTCCATATGGTGAGTTTGCCTCCTACTCTCCTGACGGAAAAAGGGTTGCCTACACTGATAAAAGCCGTGTCAATAGAAACTGGAAAAGGTACAGAGGTGGTACTGCACCGGATATTATGCTTTTCGACCTAGCTGGCTACAAAACAGAGAACATAACCAACAATCCTGCAAATGATGAACTGCCTATGTGGATGGGAGATGCAGTATTTTATATGTCTGATAATGGTCCAGAGAAAAGAAATAACCTTTGGAAATATGATCTGAAAACAAAGCAGAATACTCAGCTGACGGAGTTTAAGGACTTTGATATCACTTTCCCATCCAATAGCGATACCGAGATTGTATTCGAAGCTGGGGGAAGCTTGTATTTATATGATATTGCCTCGGGGCAGTCTAAACGTGTTGAAATCCAGATTATTTCGGATCAAAAGGCGATGATTCCAAAAATCGTGAATGTTGGGTCTGACTTGATGGCTGCTAGTCTTTCTCCTGACGGAAATCGCGTTATAGCTAACGCCCGCGGTGAGATTTTCAATTTGCCTGCAAAAGAAGGTTTCGTTACTAATCTTACTAATACTTCCGGAGTAGCGGAGAGATACCCAGAAATTGCTCCGGATGGTAAAAAAATAGCGTACTGGTCAGACGCTACTGGTGAGTATCAACTGACCATCAAGACACTGGCTGCAGACTCACAGACTAAAACACTGACCAAATTTACAGATGGCTTTGGGTATAATCTCTTTTGGTCACCCGATAGTAAAAAGATAGTGAGTGTCAACCAAGCTATGGAAGTGATGCTAATCGATGCCACTTCAGGGGCGGTTTCTATCATCGACCAAGGTAAATACATGTTTGAGGGAAACCTCCAAGGCTTTGGAGTAAGTTGGTCCCCAGACAGCAGATATATAGCCTATGGTTTATCCAAAATCAATCGTGCGACTTCTGCCATTTATGTTTATGATACGAAGAACTCAAAGCTTTCTCAAGCTACCTCAGGTTTCTATTCAGATCAAAGTCCAACATTTAGCGAGGATGGTAAATATCTCTTTTTTACAACCAATAGAAATTTTGATCCTCAGTACTCTGATATTGACAATACTTTCATCTATGCAAACACTTCTGGTGTCGCGGTAGGTACTTTAAATCAATCCATTGCTTCCCTGAATTCGCTTAAAAATGATGAGATCAAAGTGGATGAAGAGAAGTCTGAGAAGGATGATGATAAAGAGGATGAAAAAGAAGAAGAATCGACGGAGGTAGATTTTGAGATTTCGAACTTTGAAAAGCGCATAGAGATGCTTGATATTTCAACTGGGAATATAGGTTCATTGGCAGCTCTAAAAGGAAAACTTTTATACGTACGCTCACCAAATACAGGGGCTGGCGATGATTCCCAGAGTAGTTTACAGTTGTATGATTTTGAAGAAAAGGAATCAAAAACAGTGATCGATGGAGTAGGAGGGTTTACACTTTCTGCTAATCGGAAGAAAGTGATGGTTTTTGCCATGGGTAAAATCGCCGTAATTGATCCGGCGCCGGGGCAGAAAATAGAAGAAACAGTTCCACTTAACGAAATGCAAATGACTGTTGTGCCTGCTGAAGAATGGAAGCAGATTTTCAACGATGTATGGAGATTTGAGCGTGATTATTTTTACGACCCAACTATGCATGGCGTCGATTGGAATCAGATGCGCAAGCGCTACGGTGATTTAGTTGCCCAAGCTGGCTCTAGGCGGGATGTCAATATAATCATAGGTGATTTGATCGCTGAACTGAATGCTTCACATACCTATAATAATGGAGGAGATCTGGAATCTGGACCATCCATGTCTGTAGGATATTTAGGAGCTAATTTCAAACTTGAGAATGGAGCCTATAAAATTGAAAAAATAATCCAAGGCGCTCCTTGGGATGTAGAAGTGAGATCTCCGCTCCTGAAGCCTGGCTTGGAAGTCAAAGAAGGAGACTATTTACTCGCGATCAATGGCCAGCCAATCGATCCAACTAAATCGATTTATGCCGCACTTCAGGGATTAGCTGGTAAGACAGTACAGCTTACTGTCAATAGCTCAGCTTCAATGTCCGGTGCAAAGACGATTTTGGTGGAGCCTCTGGAATCTGAAGCTAGACTGAGAAATCTGGCATGGATCAATAACTTCCGACTGAGAGTAGAAGAGGCCACAGACGGAAGAATAGGGTACATCTTTGTGCCAAGCACTGGAGTTGATGGACAAAATGAACTCTTCCGCCAGTTCTATGGACAGCTGGAAAAAGAAGGAATGATCATAGATGAGCGCTTTAATAACGGCGGACAGATCCCAGATCGCTTCGTGGAGTTGCTGGATCGTGAGCCATTGGCATTCTGGGCAGTTCGGGACGGACAAGATTGGGCTTGGCCTCCATCTGGTAACTTTGGACCCAAAGTTATGTTGATCAATGGTTTTGCAGGCTCCGGCGGAGATGCTTTCCCTGATTACTTCAGAAAAAGAGAGATAGGTCCCTTGATCGGTACCCGTACCTGGGGAGGATTGATAGGGATCTCAGGTGCACCTAGCTTGATTGATGGTGGTTCCGTATCTGTACCAACTTTTAGAATGTACAATCCAGACGGTACTTGGTTCAAAGAAGGGCATGGAGTAGATCCAGACATTGAAGTGGTAGAAGATTTCGAAAGCCTGGCCAAGGGAACCGATGCGCAACTGGAAGCAGCCATCAAAGAAGTGATGCGCTTATTGAATAGTGAAGGGCGCTTTAAAGTACCGGCTCGACCGGCTTACGAAAAGCGTTAAGTTAAATCATTAACTAGTTGAAAAAACTCCCCTTGGACTAATTTCTGAGGGGAGTTTTATACGTTTTCTAGTGTAAGGGTCCAGCCCGGTTTTAGTATTGCTTTCCGGCAGAATATTGTATAAAGCTGATTGCAAATTCTATAGTTTGTTTTCGGCTATGTGCCAGATTATTTGGTCTTAATGATATTTTTAAGCTAATAAATTTTAATTTGTAGTGAGTTTTCAGATGAAGTTATGTCTTTATATCAAGTCATACTTTTATTAAATTTTTGAAAATTCAGAGGTGATTTTTTCTCATCTCTCGCTTACTGATCGGGCAAAATGCTAGGAGTTTAGCATCAATTGCTTTCCATTGTTAATAGAATATATCATCATTAAATTTATAATTTTTACCTATGGCTAAGTTAAAAATCAAGCTAAAAGGACAGGATCATTCTTCATTTCATTCCGGCGATGATAGTGGCTTCGAACTCTATCAATTTGCCCAGGCTTTCACCATAGAAAGTCCAACACGCGGGGATGTACCCGAGCAGGTTCTCGAACTTGATGAAAACCACATTGTTGAGTTTAATTTTGAGGATGAGACGGTCTGGATGGGGGATAACGAGACCATTAAAACTCTTTTTCCGCTAGAAGTAAAACGCTCTGCAGATGGAGATGAGCTCTATTTGCCAGATGAAATGGAGTCTGATGAGCAGGATAGAGGAGTATTCAAAAAGATAGGAATAAAGCTCCTGAAGGTCTTTGTGAAAAAGAAGATCATTCAACCAAAAATAAAGGAGCTGGCTAGAAATCTGGAGGATAAGCAATTGGCTTTTACCGGTGAGGATTTTAAGAAAGTCAGGCATGGTTTATTAATTGCCTGCTCTCCCGAAATCGAGCTAACGCCTCTCAAATTCAATAAGGAAAAAGAGGCTGATCTGGATGTGAAAAGTCGGCATTTGCTTTTGCTGCACGGTACTGGTTCATCTACTGTCGGTTCCTTTGGCGAATTAAAGGAATCAGATGAGTGGCAGAAATTGATTCAGAAATATGGCAAAGAGCATTTGATTGCTTTTCAGCATAGAACACTAACTACAAGCCCACTTGAGAATATTCTTGAACTGGTTTTGAGCCTTCCGTCTGGAATTCAATTGGATCTTTTGAGTCATTCCCGTGGTGGATTATTGGCTGATTTATTAGCGAGATTTTCTACAAGTTCGGAGGGGTTTGATGATATAGAGAAAGCCCTTTTAGACAAGCATGAACGAGCTTCTGATCTCAGCACAATCAAGGAGATCAGAGATATTCTCCAATCAAAAAAAATAACCATTCGTTCCATGGTTCGTGTTGCCAGTCCAGCCAATGGTACTACACTCGCCTCTAGTCGACTGAATATCTTCTTGAATGTCACGTTCAACTTGCTAGGCCTGGCGGTCGGTCATGTGGGCAACCCAATTTTTGTAGCATTCAAGGAGTTCATCATGGAGGCGGTCGCCTGCAAAGATGATGTGGATGTCTTGCCGGGTTTGGAAGCTATGAATCCCAAATCTCCTTTCATCAAGGCGATGAATTATCAGGCCTCTGACATTGAAATCAAGTTTCCACTATTCGTAGTGGGTGGCAGTAGCGAATTGAGTTTGAGTTTTAAGACGCTGGTGGTGATTTTGGGTAAGTTCTTCTTTATGAAGAAAAATGACCTGGTGGTTGATACGGAAAGTATGAAGTGGGGAGCAAGACGCGCCTCTGGAAATGTAGCAGTTTACATTCAGAAGAGTGGCGTCATCAATCACTTCAAATATTTTTCAAATCCCGATACTGTCAAAGCATTGGTCTCTGGTCTGTCTGCTGAAGTTGGGGATATTCCGGATAGTTTTGAATTGAAATTAGTTGATAAGGACAGAGGCGCAATAGAAATAGGAGTTTATAAAAAGGATCAGGTTTCAGGATCTCGACCTATCGCTATTGTGATTCCAGGCATTATGGGATCAAATATTGGCGAAAAGGATGAACTGCTTTGGATTAATTATTGGCGATTCCTGAAGGGTGAATTGACAGGCTTAGCTTACGATTCTGATTCTAAAAGTGGTCTATCCGCTCATTCCTTGATCAAAACCTCCTACGGTAATTTGGGGGATAAACTTTCTGAGACCTATGATATAGTTACATTTCAGTTTGATTGGAGAATTCCATTGAAGAAAAGTGCTGAAGATTTCAAGAATAAAATCGAGGAACTTCTAAGCTTTAATCAGCCCATTAAAATCGTGGCACATAGCATGGGAGGGGTGTTGGTCCGTGACTTTATTGTTTATCATAAAGAAACCTGGCAAAAGCTCAATGGCTCAACTGGCTTCCGAGCTGTGTTCTTAGGCTCACCTTTAGGAGGTTCCTATCGTATCCCTTATGTACTTTTTGGCAAGGATAGCTTGATCCAACTCTTAGGCAAAATCGATATCAGGCACTCGACCAAGGAGCTTTTGGAAGTGTTCTGTAATTTCCCAGGAATACTTAATCTCCTGCCGATCAGCAATAATAATAGACATGATTTCTCTGATAGAAATTTATGGGAGCGAATGCGTGCCGCTTCAGGAGATGACTCCTGGCCAATACCTTCGGCTAAAGTCCTGGAAGAATTTGGTAAGCATCAAAAAGTCGTCCTAGAGAATGTTGATACGATTGATTACTCGAATATTACTTACATCGCAGGGCAAAGCGGCAAGAAAAGCTTCACTATTTCCAATTTGGATATTGAGGATGGGGAGTTGGTATTCTATGCCACGAATGCAGGAGATGAGAGTGTAACTTGGATGTCAGGGATTCCAAAGCCTTTTCACGATAAGAACCAAGTTTACTATGCTAATGTGACGCATGGCGGACTTTCTAAGGAGCGGAACCTCTTTGCTGCCATTGAAGATTTGTTGATTTTTGGCAGTACAAAAAGACTTCAAAATAGCCTTCCTAAAACTCGGGGTGAAGAAAAGGACTTTGCTCCCTCAGAAACTGAGGTATTTGATATCAGCGAGGAGAACGTGTTGAACACTATTTTGGGAATAGAAGAGGTTGCCGAAAAATGGCAGGAAGAAAAACCAATTTTGGTAAACGTGAGCCATGGAGATTTGAAATATGCCAAATATCCTGTGTTGGCTGGGCATTTTGAGTTTGATGCTATTCTCACCACAGAACTTGCGATTGACCGCCAACTTGATGGTGAGCTTGCCAGATTACACGGATTAGGCTTGTATCCAGGTCCAATTGGCACCAATCAGATTATTCTAAATGAAAATTTCACCAAATCATCCTTTAAAGGTGGTATAATCATAGGTTTAGGCGTTCCTGGAGAACTATCAGGATTTGCCTTGATGAATTCGGTGGAGAAAGGCGTAGCCCGATACCTAACTATAAAAAAGGGCAATACCGATGTTCAGAGTGATGGGACTAGTGCTGCGACTACCGGGATATCAGTGATAGCTATTGCAAATGCTTATGGAGGATTGTCCACTGAGAGTTCTATTCGAGCGATTATTTTAGGTATTCAGCGTGCAAATAGAAATATTAAGTCAGTATATAAGGGGAAGATAAAAGGCATTGAAGAGGTAGAAATTATCGAAATATTCAATGATAAAGCCTTGTCTATTTTGAAAACCATCCAGCGCTTGGAAGTGGATGATAGCAAAGAGTTTAATGTGGCTTTCAAAGACAAGGGACTGAATTACAAACTAGGCAGACGTTGGAGGATTCCTTATGAAAATACAAAGGACTGGTGGACTCGAGTGAGTGTTTCCCATGAATTAAAAATCAAGGATCAGGATGAAGTAGAAGAAGCAATCCGAATGTCGATCGCTTCAAACGGGGCAAGTGAAAAGGTGGAGTTTATGCCGGCAAACGATAAGACTTTGGAGGTCTTGCTCAAGCGAATGACCTTGGAAAACCAATATTCTCCAGAAATAGCCAAAACGATGTTTGAACTTTTGATTCCTTATGACTTTAAGGAAGAAGTGAAGCGACTAAATAATGTCTCCTGGATATTGGATCTGCCTTCTGCAGAATATCCTTGGGAAATGATACAGGAAGACGTCGATGCTGTACCGCTGTGTGTGCATACAGGGATGATTCGTCAGTTGACCAGCATGCAATTCCGTAAAAAAATAGCAAGAGTCACCGAAAAATCAGCTCTAGTGGTCGGAGATCCTGTTCTGGATAAGTTTATGCCACAGCTTCCAGGAGCCAAACGTGAAGCAGAAGCTGTTGTCAATATTCTTAAGAAAAACGATTATCAAGTCCAGAGTTTGATTAGTAGCAATGCATCTGATATTATCCTGAAGCTTTTTTCCAAAAACCATAAAATCATTCATCTCGCTGGACATGGAGTATTCAAACATGGTCCAAATCGCTCTACTGGAATGGTCATCGGCAATGATACCTTTTTGACTCCTGCTCAAGTTGCAGGAATGAGTTCTTCGGCTGAATTGGTTTTTGTGAATTGCTGCTACCTAGGATTGATGGATAGAGGTTCGGAAGAAATAAGTCAGTATAGGAATAAATTTGCTGCAAATATTGGTACCCAGCTAATCAACAATGGAGCTCGAGCAGTAATCGTAGCAGGCTGGGCAGTGGATGACGCAGCGGCATTGGAATTCTCTAAACAGTTCTATGAAAATATGTTTGAAGGACTGGGATTCGGAGAGGCAGTAAAGCGGGCAAGGAAGGTGATTTATCAGGATTATGGTCGCAGAACAAATACTTGGGGCGCTTTTCAATGTTACGGAGACCCATTTTATAAGCTTTCTGAGGAAGGGGTTTGGAGAAATAGCGACGATGAACTGCTGGTTTGTGAGGAAGTAGAAATTGAACTTCAGAATACGCTGGAGTCAATGGATGCAAATGAGTATAATCCTAATGGAGTGCTTAATAGACTGGATTCTATTTTTGAAAAAATGCAAAGCAGGAATATGCTCAATGATAGAATTCATGAGCTATCTGCGACTATTTATGCGGGCTTGCAGGAGTATGAGAAATCATGTAATTGCTATGAAAAGCTATTAAAATCCAAGAAATCTACATTCACAATTAAGAGTTTTGAGCGGTATTGTAATACACTTGCAAAGCTTACCCTTCACCAATTTGGATTGAAGAAGATCGGGCAAAAAGAAGCTGTGAAAATGATCGATAAAGTCATTGAGGATCTAGGGGGCTTGGCCAAGCATTTTGGCGAAAGTGCAGAGCGGTGGAGTTTGATTGGAAGCGCACATAAACGAAAAATGCATATTCTCGGGGATGCCTCAACAGAAGAATTGATGAAAGCCATGTCTGATTCAATGGAGGCTTATAAGCAAGCAAGCAAAATCTCAGGCTATTCTGATGCTTATCCCCTTACTAATTGGTTGACGCTCAAAAGGCTCCATCTTTTACTACAAGGGAAAAGTGGGTTAAAGGATATTGACTTGGATGCTAGAAAGGCAATTCAAAAAATCTATGATGAATTAAAAGCAAGTGAAGCAAAGTCAGATGATTTCTGGAAAATGGCTCATTTTGTAAATATCATGTTAACTCAGTTTATTTTGGGAATTTCCGATGCTAAAAAAGAAGATATCATAAATGAATACTTGAAGCTTTGGAAGCTTGCGGGCAATAAAGGTCAGAAAATGGCTGAGTTAGAGCATTTTGAAATAATCAGCTCGGTCTTGGATAAGATAAAATCTGAAGACAAAATGAAGGCTGATTTCAGTGAAATTATGAAAAAGCTAGAAGAAGCTCTTTAGCATCTTACTTTCCAAAAACTGATTGTATTGCCTCTAGGTAATCAAATCCATGACCTTCTGTGGGTTCTATGTAGTTACCTTCCAAATATTCGTTCCAGCAGCAAACCATCACTGTGTTTCCGTTGCTGGAACGATATTTTTTTGAAGTCTGCTGCGCATCTTTAAGCATGGCAGTGAAGGAATTTTTATCACTGTGAACACGATCTTTTTGTGGCTCACTTGGGAATCCAGAAGGTTGTGGCCAAGTACCTCCTGCAGGTCGCATATCCCAGCCCATGGCCGTTGGGACCTGGTATTCGAAGTTCGGGTCGTTTTTGAATTTCTCACTCCACATGTTCCAATGCCCTTTGTAAGTCTCCCGCATATCAGCAAAGGACTTGTTGTCCTTGTTCATGAAATTGTGGTACACATAAGCCGTCATTCCTTCAAAACCCATGCTTTTCAGTCTAGGGACATATTCCTGGAGCAATTGCTTTTTCTGATAAGTCCCACCTTCCCAAGGTTTCTGAGGATTGTTGGCTTTCCACTGGGTAGGAAGCCCATAAATCCGCTCATTTTCAAGCATAGGTCCCGCCATTACAGCAATAAACTTAATCCCTGGCAAACCAGCATTTTTGGCAGTTTTCTGAGATAGATCCAGAAGATCTTTCAGTTTTAGTCCGTAATAAGCAGCGCGAGCCTCAGCGTCTTGTGGGAAATAGAAGTAGACGATAGGTCGACCATCTTTTTCTTTCAAGTAATCTCCTCTACCAAAGTATTGATCTATCCAGAGTAGGGTGATTTTCTCATGTACTTTTAGGTAAAGTTTCTTGTCAGGCTTTTCCCCTGGATAATTTGCCTTGCGTGCTAATTCTTCAGGAGCCCCGATTTTGAGCCAAGCCATCCAGCGCTCGTCACTGTCATCACACCAGTTCAGTGCCCATTTCATTTGCTTTTCTTTCGGTAGGCTTGCATTGACTTTCAGCATGACTTCAAGTTGATCGCCCCATTCCACTAAGCCAGGAACTGCCACACGTCCAGAAATAGTAGCATCTGTTTTCCAGCCTTTGGGATAGTAGATTTTTGACTGTGGCGCAAAGTCTAAGTGGTAATAATAATTCCTGCCAAAAAACCAGTCGTATGCAAAAAAGTCAATTCCGTAGCTTTTCATGTACTCCAGCTGTTTTCTGATGACTTCCGGATCATCTCTTTTGTAAAAGCCTTTCAATTCCTTGATTGGTTTTCTATCTAAATAAGGGCCTTCGTAGGGATAGTTTTCATTGTAAATCCTTCCTTTTGGCCCCCAAATACCTGGATTTTGTAAGCTTGAACAATCGCCTCGGCCAGTAAGACAGGACCAGAAACTATCCCTATCTAAAGTTGGATCAGGCGAGGTGTTCCATGAAGGCATGAAAAAGACACCTACTTGTTCATCATCTTCAGCTACACTTGCTTGCTTGGTGAAGCTGGCAAAACTTGCTAATTGGCTTTGGGGAACTTCTGTGTTTTCTTTAGCTAAAAAAATAACTAATGCTGCAATAATGATAGCCAGAAGAGAGTAGAGAGCAGATTTTAGCATGGTTGCTTTTTTTTATAATAACTCATTCTCCCAAGAATTTAAAACTGAATAAAGGGCTACAATTTCAAAATCAGGTCAATGTTTTCCTTAAAATCTGAATACCTCTGTATTTAGGAAGGAGCTTTTGGTAATCAAGATGGTAGGTAAAAAGCCACTCAAAGCCCATTTTTCTATAGAATGTTTGTGCTTGCAATTGTGTGTCCATTACTTCCAGCCACATGTACTTTAGGCCTCTCTCTCTGGCGATAGACTCAACTCGCTTCATGATTTGAGCTGCAACTCCCTTCCCCTGATATTCTTTACTGATATAAATTCTATGCAGTTTTAGTGAATCCGGAAAATCTATGAAGTCGGGAGATTCTGGATAATTGTACTTTAGAATGCCAATTTTCCATCCGTCATAGAGCAAAAAATAGTAATGACTTCTTGGGTCATCCAAATCTTTTTTGAAGACTGCAGGATTATACATTTGTTGTAGATACCATTCGCCAGTGTCAGACCAGATATGTTTGTAAGATGGGATATAGATTTCACGCATCAATTCAATTAGCTCCGGTTGATCGGCTGCCGTAAGTTTTTGAATGCTGATATCTTTAGTTAGTTTAATCATCGAATTGGCGAGAAGTAGGTGATCTGATTAGAATGAACTCTGATTTTTGGTGATTGGTACAGGTCAATTCTTATTCAAAGAAATGTATTTTGAAGTTCTTGCCAAAATAAATTTAAAGAGATTTCAGATGTATAAGTAAAGCTGTATATATCCCTATATAGGATACTGGTTTTAGATTAATTTAGGGGATATCCGGTTCCATTTCGGAGCAGTTTTTTAGTGTTTCGAAGTTTTAATTTTGGGTGCAGTCGGAGGATAGTAGTTGTTATAATTTCTTTTTTTGAATTTCAAATTATCCACTGGTAAAAATATTTGTTAGTCGAAATTTGCCATTAGTACAACAAATGAAATGAAAAGCAAAAAATATTATGTGTAAAACATAATATCGCTTTTAAAACATAATTTTTTTTATTAGTTATGTGGTTGTAAACCATTTATAATCCTAGTTGAGCTTTTGAGGTATTGTGATTTTTAGTAAGTGAAGTGAATCAATAGCTTGGTTGAGATTTTTTACAAAATAGCCTATGAAAAATTTCTACAATTCCTCGATTATTGGAATTCTGAGTCTGTCTTTCCTGCTTTTTTTCGGGAATTCATTTTCAGTTATCGCCCAAAGTGGTTCTGTATTCGTTACGACCGACAAAAATGATTACCCCCCTGGTGCAACTGTTTTAATTTCGGGTTATGGTTTTTGGCCTGAAGAGACAGTTTCTTTACAAATCACCCATTATGATGATTGGGGAGATAATTCTGCTGAAGTTCATCAACCTTGGATTATAAGTTCTGATGGTCAGGGAAATATTTCCTCATCGTGGTATATCCCAACTGACCAAGACGAATTTGGAGCTACTTTATTGCTAACTGCAATTGGTTCTTTAAGCGGGGAGAAAGCAGAATGGTTATTTACTGATAATGGTAATTTCTCTTACACTACTACTCCTGGCAAATATGCTTCGTTGTCTACAACAGCAGGGGCAATTAACAGTTCAACGCTTAGCGTTGATGTTGAATCTCCAAAAAATAATGGAACATTCACCGTTTCTTTAAGCTTCTCAAATCAAAGTGGTACCACAATTGGGATTGGTTCGGGTTCTGGCCAGATTAATTTAACTAGCATCTCTAATTCTTTTGAAACAGGTGGGCCGAATGGACCTGTTGTAACAAAATCTTTTCCTGTTTCAGTTGCAGTTGGCTCAAGTGTTCCTAATGGTACATATCAGTTTCAGGCTATAGCAATTTCAAGTACTGGTGATCCTACTAACAATAAGGAATGGAAATTTGATGTGATTGTTGGATCTGGAAGCACAGGTGGATCTATTGGTTCTGTTTTAATTGGTACTCAAAGTAATATTGTTACCTATGGGACTTCAACAACTACAAGTTACAGCATTACTTCTGCAAGAGGTTCTAATGGAAATGTTAATGGAACATATTCTGTTTCAGGATTACCTCCTGGAGTTACTAGTGTTTTTTCTTTAGTAAATTTCAATTCAACAGGTTCTGATCTATTTCCAGGGACTAATTTAGAATTAACCGTTCCTAATGATTTGGATGCTGGTTCTTACGATTTTTCAGTTACACTTTCGGACGGAGGAAGTTTAGCGTCTACTATTGGAACTTTGGTAGTTTCAAAAAAGAATTTAGCAGTAACTGCGGTAACTGGTGACATCACTTACGG
>NZ_QLLK01000015.1 GCF_003259505.1 Algoriphagus yeomjeoni
CAGTTTCGTAATGCTAAACTCTTCTTCCTGGATCGCTGTCACCTGCTCATCGGCAGTGCGCTCTTCCTGACCAAAGGTCGCTGTCGCGGTGTTGTCCACCTGACCTGCGTCCAGATCGTCCTGGTCAATCGTATAAGTAGTCACGATCACCGTGTCCGCCTGTGGAGCCAAACTCGTAATCAATTGGCTCAGGCCAGTCAACGGATCCGTTACCAAAATGCCTTCCAACGTCACGTTGCCATCATTGGTCACCGTGATGTCGTAGCTGATTTCGTCTCCTACCGCATCATACGTCTGTGGCGTCGCCAGTTTCGTAATGCTAAACTCTTCTTCCTGGCATATAGGTACAATCGTAGGCGTGTCATTATCCACAGCTGTCCCAGAAAGATCTGACACAGTTTTACCATTCGCCACTCCACTAGCAGTGGCCTGGTTTTCTACTTGTCCATTTTCAATGTCTGTAGGAGTAATCGTATAAGAAGCCGTGTAAGTCCAGCTTTCGTTTACATCCAAAATAGCATCCCCATTTCCATTATTAGAAAGAGTAAAGGATACAGCTGGGTTTGGAGCCTGAAATAATGGATCTGAGAGCTGAATGTTGCTTAAAGGAAAGGCTCCATTATTTGTAAGTAAAAAGCTGTAATTGATAGTTGGATTTAAAGTCGGATCCAAACAATCTTCTCCAGAAGGTCCATTTGTAGCAGCCTTTACTAAAGTAAGGCTGCATGAATCCACTTTTATTGTGACTAAAGCCTTTGTGCTTTCGCATTCTCCAGACTTAATCTGGCTTATGTAATAGGTAAATGTACCTGCAGTTGTTGTTGAAATACTAGGCGCCGCAGCTAGGGGATTCATTGCCGAATCATACCACTTAATAGTATATCCCTGTGCGGGTGTAACAACAGGTGTCTTATTTCCATCACCTATACAATAATCAAAAGAAGCAACAGCGGGAGCTGGCGCTTTATTTGGTATGGTTACACTTGTAGTTGTTGTTTTAGGACATCCTTCGCTTAAAAATGAATAAGTTACTGTGTATGTACCTGGGGTGCTATTAGTCAAATCAATTCTTCCCGTTTGAGAATCTATTGATAAGCCTTGAGTTGAAGAAAAAACACCACCAAGAACACCATCTAGCGTTACATCGGCAAAACTATTGCATAGGTCAGCAGGACTATAACTTATCTCAGCATTCCCTAAAACCAACTTCACTGGAACCGGTGCCACAAAATCCTCTAAAGAAGCAGTTGTAGAGCTAGAGGATTTAGTTTTTACAAAGACAGTCCCAATAGTCAATCCATCACATGGATTCCCTATCCCGGTAAAAAAAGCACTAACATTAATTGCAGCCTCAACAAACTGAAACTGAGAATAAGTATTAGTACCAAAAGCTCCTAAAGGTGCACTTACAGAGCCGGAACTATTAGTTGCGGCAAAAGCTATTGGACCAGGAAATTGTTCAATGTAATCATAATTTGTGCCTGAAATTAAACTCCATCGGTAAAATCTTACTATCGGATTAGACCCGCCGTTGGTATATTCAACAGAAATTAAAAAATCGCCAATAGTTCTTCCATTGTGTGGGCCTGATGCTGTAAAGGGTCTATTGTTACCTGAGGTACCTGTTGCGGCAATAGTCCCCTGTAAAAACTCAAAATCAATGTAACTAGTACCATTAGTCTCTAATCTGTCCGCACCAACAATGATCCATTGATCATTAGTAGCGTCTTCTGCAAGATGGACAAAAACATTCCCAATATCAGATTTTCCAGAAGTACTATTTAATTGCCATTTCCAAGTGTTATTTGGATTATCATTAAATTTTCCTCCACCTTGAAATACATTATCAGTAGAAGGTGAATATGGATCTTGAAACCTAACGGTCCTAACCACATTTACAGGGGTCCCATTAGCATTAAACAGGAACCCACCGGATCCAGAACCACCTTGAACCCAGTCGCCAGCCCCATTGGTTGGAGAGTTAGATATGAGATTTCCATCAATTTCAAATCCTCCTGCAGGAGTAGTAACTGGTACTACTTGCCCAAATGAAAAACTTGAGATAAGGAAAATTGCGAAAAGCAAAAAGAGATTTTTCCTCAAATGAGACTTTTCCCCTAAAAAATTATTGCTGCTGATATTCTCATCTATTGGATGATCGTTTGACATGTGATCCATATCGTTAGTATTTAAAATTTCTCGAGTACGTAAAAATTCTCTCATAACCTTATTAATGTATTGATAGAAGCTCTAAAACTGTTTTTATCAGAATTTTATATTGAAATACCTACATATTCAATGCAAAAACTCCTGGTAAAAAAAGTGGCTTGATATCCCGGTAAACCTATAAATCAAACCACACACAATTATCATAGCCACATTTATGTCGTAAAAGTACATTTAATTGTATTTCATATCCAAATAATTCTGCAAAAAATATTACATGTAATGCAATTTTATAGATATGAAATTATTGTTATTGTGTTTAAAAGTATATTTAATTAAATAGTTATGGTTAATTTTACCAGAATTCCTCTCCAAACCAAATGAGATTATAATCCTATTTTTAGGGAGAAATTAAATTCCTTGTTGATAAAAAAATGATTAATACAGACTCATCTTTAAAAAACCCAAATCCAGAAATTATTTTTCGGTCTCAGCGTGAGACTTCCCGTGAATGGAGAAATTCTTCTTATGAGGAAAGGGTAAGTCGATTAAAAAAAATAAGAAACTGGATAAAAGATAATCAGCAAGCGATCCGTGAAGCGCTAAAGAACGATTTTAGGAAGCCTGAAGCAGAAACAGATCTCAGCGAAATATTCCCAGTAACTGCTGAAATCAATCATAGTATTAAAAACCTGAAAAAGTGGATGAAACCTAAATCGGTCTCAACTCCACTTCCCATGCTAGGAACATCCAGCAAAACATATGTAGAGCCTAAAGGCACTTCACTGATTATATCTCCATGGAATTATCCCTTTAACCTAACTATTGGCCCACTGATTTCAGCCCTATCCGCGGGCTGCACAGCCGTGATAAAGCCCTCAGAGATGACTCCTCATACTTCTGAACTGGTCTCCAAAATGATTTCTGAGCTTTTTGAACCAAGTGAAGTCGCTGTAGTTTTAGGTGAAGTTGAAGTTTCAACCGAACTACTTAAACTACCTTTTGACCATATATTTTTCACTGGAAGCCCGGCAGTTGGGAAAATTGTCATGAAAGCTGCAACTGAAAATCTAAGTTCAGTCACGTTGGAGTTGGGTGGGAAATCTCCTGTTATTCTAGCAGAGGATGCTGATTGTAAAGATGCTGCAGAAAAGATCGTTTGGGGAAAATACGTTAATTGTGGACAGACGTGCATTGCACCAGATTATATATTAGTCCATGATTCTCTCCAAGAGACTCTCATCTTGGAATTGAAGGTAGCATTACAAAAAATGTACGATCCTGATTATACTGGAATAGAAAAATCACCTGATTTGGCTAGGATTATAAATGATAAGCACTTTGAAAGACTGATTGGAACTATAGAAGATGCTTTATCGAAGGGTACTGAGATAGCATTCGGAGGAAAATATAACCCAGAAACCCGCTACATTGACCCAACTCTTTTAACCAAAGTTGATGATGAAATGCAGGTTATGCAGGAGGAAATCTTCGGCCCCATCCTACCTATTTTAAGCTACAGCACCTTAGAAGAAGCTATAGAATATGTCAATTCTAAACCAAAGCCATTAGCACTTTACTATTTTGGTAAGAATCAGGAAAATACTTCAAAAGTTTTAAAGGAAACAAGCTCAGGGAATACTGTACTTAATGATTGTGTAATCCATTTTCTCCATTTGGAATTACCATTTGGGGGTGTAAATAATAGTGGAATCGGAAAAGCACATGGTTATCATGGGTTTTTAGCTTTCAGCAATGAAAAAGGGGTGCTCAAGCAAAGAGTCGGACTTAATAATGCAACTCTGCTAAGGCCACCCTATGGTATAAAGGCAAAACAAATTATTGCTTCACTGATTAAATGGTTTTGAAAATGAGGAATAGGTTTTATTGCGTCTCTAAAAAAATCACATTTGGAATATTTATTCTTGGCGCTTTTTGGAGCTGTACTTCCAATGGAGATGAGACCCCATCAGAGAGACTCGAATCATTAGACTTATCCGATCAATCGTATGGATCAGAACCCAATCAATTGATGGATGTGTACTTACCTGCCGGTAGATCAACAACAAATACCCCCCTACTAATATATATTCACGGGGGAGCCTGGGTAGAAGGTAGCAAAGAAGAATTTAAACAATTTAGATCATCCCTTTCGGCTGCTTTGCCAGATTATGCTTTTGTATCTATCAACTACAGCTTATATAACTTTACAACTGGCACAAATAAATTTCCAACCCAAGAAAATGAGGTAATAAAGGCGATAAACTATATCCTTAGCAAATCGCTTGAATGGAATATTTCTGACACTATAATACTTGCAGGAGCAAGTGCAGGTGGACATTTAGCATTATTACATGCCTACAAGCATGAATCAGTTGGCAATGTAACAGCTGTGGTAGCCTTTTTCCCTCCCACCGATCTAGCTGAATTATATGATTATAGCTTCCTTACAATTACTGGTCTCGGAGGACTTTTAGGAAGCAGTCCAATGGAAAATCCTACAGCCTATGCCAATTCCAGCCCAATTACATTTATTGATGGTGAGTCAGTTCCGACTATATTTTTCCATGGCACAGCAGATAACGTAGTACCTTTTTCCCAAAGTGAAATTTTAGAAGAAAAATTATCTAAGGCTGGTGTAAAGCATGAATTTACCAAAGTCCTGAATCAGGGACATGGATTTACCTTAGAAACTTATCCTGTATTGTTTCAGCAAGCAGCAGCCTTTATCAAGGAACAGCAATAAAAAATCCCGCCAAAAGAGCGGGATTACCATATTTTCAGACTCGCTCGAGTCCCGTAGATTGGGCTCTCGATTTGATCGCCTGTACTACTTTTTCCGAAGGTTGAAGCTGGATTTGATCCATCTGCTCTATTGTGCTCAGCATTTCTACGTATTCTTGCATCAGTGATTCATCACTGTGTAAGGCTTGCACTAAGAGCTCTTGTTCTACCTCCGACATTTCCTGATAAATATATCTTACCAGATCATTTGGGGTAAATGGTTTTATCATATGCAAAATTTAGTTGTTTCATCTTCTTCCGCAGATGGATTAGCGCGTATCGCATCCTTCCAAGAGCAGTATTAATACTCACACCTGTCTGATCTGCAATTTCCTGGAAACTCATATCCAGATAATGACGCATAATCAGGACCTGCTTTTGAGTTTCGGGAAGCTCTTCGATCAGGCGCTTCACTAGCTCAATATTCTCATCCCGTACCTGTCGGTCTTCCACATTTTCCTCAGCAAATCTTAGCGAGTTAAATATATTAGAACCATCCTCCATCAGTATGGTTGGATATCGCTTGGCTTTTCTAAAATAATCAATAGCCAGATTGTGAGATATCCGCATCACCCAAGGCTGAAACTTCCCCTCTTCGTTGTATTTGTCTGAGTTAAGTGTTTTTACCACTTTCACAAACACATCTTGAAGTAAATCTTCAGCTACCTTCTGATCCTTAACGATCAAAAATATTGTGGTGTACATTTTACCTTTATAGCGATCTACTAATAGATCAAAGGCAGCATCACTACCATTTCGATACTGTGCAATCAATTCGCTGTCCTTAGGACCAATTCGTTTACTCATTTTAAGTTGGTTTATTATAAACGTAAAGGTCTAGGCCATAGTATCCAGTAAGGGTGAAAGAAAAAGAAAGATTTTTAAAAGTAGGATTTCGAAAACAACTCTGCAAAGAAAATTCAAGGATTTTATTTCACAAAGCATAAGAAGAACACAATCCAAATTTTATTTTTCAAATAAAGACGAAGGCGATATTTTATTTGAAACATACAAAATCCAGACTACTCATTAACCAATGTTTATGCCAAAAAATGTTAAAATTCACATTAAGAGCAAAGTAAATTGAACCTGTCCAAACAGAACATTTCAAGTGCTTTGTGTAACTTCGCGTAGATAGAAATTTAAAATAAATACAATGGAATTGAGCGGAAAAATTATCCAAAAACTACCCGAAGTAGGTGGAACATCAAAAAGTGGTAACTCTTGGAAAAAGCAAGAATATATACTGGAAACCCCAGGGCAATATGCTAAAAAGGTTTGTGTATCAGTTTGGGGAGATAAAATCGATCAATTCGCCATTTCCGAAGGTGAAAATGTAACCATGAGCATAGACGTAGAAAGTAGAGAATACAATGGTCGGTGGTATACTGAAGTGAAGGCTTTCAAAGTAGATAAAAATGGCGGTGGATCGGCCCCTTCAAATATGCCTGAAATGGATACTTTCCATTCGGATGGAGAAGAAGATAAATTACCTTTCTAAAAACTTCGGTCCTATGTGGGATGATGACGATGATGATGAGTCAGGATGGGATGAAGACGATGAATTCGACGCGCGCAAGGAACACGAAAACATCTATAAGCACCCATTAATGAAAAAGGCAAAGGACATCTTTGCCTTAACTAGAGCGTTGGTAGGAAGTCTAGATGAGGCTCGAAAGGAGCTTTATGGCAATATCATGATGGAAGACGCGATGGTTTTGAGTGCCAAATTCGCTGCTGCAGAAGCAATTTCTGACTACGTACTCAAAATGGAAAAGGCTATGATCATGAAAGTTCATGCGAAAAGCCTTAATACAATGACTTATCAACTAGGAATGGAAGAAACCCACGCAGAGGAGCACCTAGAATTGCTTAGAGAAGCTGTAGAGGAATATCGCCTGCTTTTTATTGAGTGGCAAAAGGGATTTGACTCTTCTGAGAGAAATGATGACGGATGGGGAATCTTTACGGATTAACCACTTCCAAATTGGAAGCCGAAATACGCCCCTACCCCCATCAAAACCAACGTGATCACTCCCATCAGGACTAACACATCCAACGGAACTTCCCAAGGCACATCTCCGATTTTAAATCGAATTATCTTTTTCCAATTCATAGCATCAAGTAAAAATGCGGCTCAAGAGCCGCATTTTTTATTTCTTTAAAATCTCTTTCCAGCCTTTCGCTTCTATCTGAGCGGCTGACTCCTCTACTTTTTCCTTCAATGTCTTTTTATAAGTATCCAAGCTTTCTCCAACTTTAGAATCGAATGATCCCACAATTGAAGCCGCAAGAATCCCGGCATTTTTCCCACCATTCAACGCGACTGTTGCTACAGGAATACCTCCTGGCATTTGCAAAATTGACAAAATGCTATCCCAGCCATCGATGGAATTTGAGCTTTTGATAGGAACTCCGATTACGGGAAGGCTAGTCATCGAAGCTACCATTCCCGGCAAATGCGCTGCTCCACCAGCTCCAGCTACGATTACTTTGATCCCACGCTCTCGAGCAGAATGTGCATAATCAATCATGCGCTGTGGGGTTCTGTGTGCAGAAACTACTGTTAGCTCATAGTTTACTCCCAATTCCTCTAGCATTTGCGCAGCTTCTGCCATTATCGGAAGATCCGATTGGCTGCCCATGATAATTCCTACCTGTGGATTCATGATATAGATTTGATTTTGATTAACTCTTTTATTCGCTGCGCTTTTTCTTTCAAGCCTGCAACGGTATCTGATACTACCGTCACATGCCCCATTTTTCTAAAAGGCTTTGTTATTTTCTTGCCATACAAATGAATGTAAACACCCTGCTCTGCAAGTGCTTCTTCCTGCCCTTCTACCAAAACTGGCCCTGTAAATCCATTTTCTCCAAGTAAATTTATCATTGCAGCCGGGCATCTCAAGTCAGGATTTCCTAGCGGCCAGTTCATCACGGAGCGTAAATGCTGCTCAAACTGCGAGGTATAATTAGCCTCTATGGTATGGTGACCACTATTATGTGGACGCGGCGCAACTTCATTGACCAGTACTTCCCCATCTTTGGTGACAAACATTTCTACAGCCAAAATCCCTACCATTCCAAGTTTGAGAATCACATCCTTAGCGATCTCTTCAGCTTTTTCTGCTACTTCTTTACTGATCTCTGCTGGCGCAAAAAGAAACTCTACCAAATTAGCCGTTGGGTGAAAAGCACACTCTACAGCAGGATAAGCGATCAAATCCCCTGCCTCATTTCTTGCTACAGTCACTGCAATCTCCTTATCGAAATCAATCAATTTTTCTAATAAACCCGGAGCATCAAATGCTTTATCCAAATCAGCTTCCGACCTCAATACCTGAACACCACGTCCATCATAGCCTTCTTTACCCAGTTTATTTACAGCAGGAAGAAAATCAGCATGGTGGATAACTTCGGCTTTATCCGAAGTCAGAATAAAGTCCGCAGTAGGAATCCCGTTCAGTTGATAAAACTGTTTTTGCTTCCGCTTATCTTTTATCAAGCTCAGTATATCAGGCTGTGGATAAACCTTCTTTCCTTCACGCTGCAATTTTTCAAGTGCCTCGGTATTAACACTTTCAATCTCCACCGTGATTACATCACAGCCGTGACCAAATGCATACACAGTATCAAAATCTTTCAGCGATCCAACCGTAAATCGCTGGGATAGATCCTTGCATGGCGCGTTCGGATCTGGATCCAAAATGTGGATATCCTGATTATAGTTGATTGCCGACTGAATAAGCATTCGGCCCAATTGACCTCCTCCGAGGACTCCCAAAATGGGTGATTGCGATGGTATTGCCATAGTTTATTTGTAATCAAAAATAAGATAATCTCAAGAAACAGAACTCACTTTTCTTGATGAAAACGAATTCCCATCAACTCCATGAGTTTATGTGCATTGAAACTCGGGCATGCCCCCCGTTTAATTTTGTAATCAAAATCAATAGTTTGATCTTGGATCTCAGAATGAAAACTGAAATTTCTCACTGAACTCATTCTTTCCTCCAAGTCTGCTAATTCAATATCGTGAGTACTGATGATTCCAAACGCATTGGTGTCATCCACTTGCCTAATCAATGCTTCTGAGCCAGCAATACGATCTTCCGTATTTGTGCCCTTTAAGATTTCATCCAGCAGAAAGAAAATTTGCTCTCCTTTTTCGATCCGATCTATCAATTTCTTAATCCTGCTGAGCTCCGCATAAAAGGAGCTCACACTTTCTCCCAAATTATCCGAATTCCGCATACTGGTGTAAAGTTGAAAGTCACTAAACCCAAATTCCTCAGCGAAAGGTCTTAAACCTAGATTGACCAACACACAATTAATCCCGAGCGTTCGCATAAAGGTGGTCTTTCCGCTCATATTTGCCCCAGTAAGCAAAATGACTCGCTGATTCACATCAATCTCGAAGTCATTAGGAACCGCAATTCCAGGTGAAAGCAACGGGTGAGAGACTGACTTTGCTTTGATTCCCTTTTCTATAGAAACAATCTTTCCTTTTCCACCGACTTCATTTTCAAATGCTCCTAAGGAAATTAACACTTCCCACTCTACTAGCTGAGCTGGAAAGTGAGCAACTAGATGACCATGTTTTTTCTTCCAAGAAACTAGCTTGACGTATAAAAACAAGTCTGTCCAAAAAATGAAGTTGATCGGGATATACAGGATATTAATCCGGTTTTGAATCCAAAGTCCTAAACTATCCAACTGATCAAAAAGTGTCGAAGCATTAACCTCTTTGGTGAGAAATGGAGCCTGCATCTCCTTCAGAAGGGGTGAATGCATCTGTTCCTTTTCCAACACAGCCAGCCAATAACGATAGGTTTTCAATTGATGACGACTTGGAATCGACTCAGCGGCTTTTTTCAACGGTTTAAAAACCATTCCCAAAAAGACCATACCAATCAAAACCCAAACACCGAAAAGTGCTCCAGGGACTATTCCTATAAATATTAAAACGGAAAGGGTCAAACCTCCAATTGGACCTAGGAAAGCACCCATGGTAATTAACAGTGTACTCTTATCACTTTCTTCCAGCCATTTGGTCCAGCCAGAATTTGATTTCTCCTCATTGTAAAAAGCAATTCCTATGCTTTCCATCGCTTGAAGAAACTTAGATTTTAAGGATAACTCATGGGAGGCTTCTCGAAATGCCCCTGCTTTGTCCAAGTCAAACTCAGATTTCATTTTGGAAGCAAGGGTTTCCTTGCCTTTCTTAGAGACCGTGTGATTCAGGAGTTGGAATAAGGAGTGGTCTCCAAATAGATCCAAGTCATTGGAGAAAGGATGAGCTTTTTCTTGAAATTCATTACCAGCATCAAGATCTTTTAGGTTTCTTCCAACTCGCTTTTCTCTAGCCAGATTCATGGTCTCAAGCGCTAAATAAATAGCCTCCTGATCTTTTTGATAATTATACTTTCTAATCAAAGAAATGAAAATGGCTACCGAGACTCCAAAAAACAATAACCAAACTGGACTCTCCGCTACCGCCAAAACAAATAATCCTCCCATACCAAAAAAGACTAGCAAACGCAATAAAGAGTAGGTTCCGACCTTACTTTTGACAGCTTTCAGCTTTTCCGGCAGATTAGAATTTTCAAAATCAAATCCTTTCATGCCCAAAGATAGGAATTGAATCAAGCTAACTAATCAAATTGGCGCAATCCTTGACACCTATTCAAATTTTTAGCAAGTCCTGGACGTTTATCATTAACTATATTGGAATTATGAAAAATACCAAACCTAAAAAAACGACTGAAAAGGAAATAGAACCTGAGGACTGGGACCTTTCGGAGGGAATGGGAATTCTACCTGACGATATCTCATTTACTCAAAACATAGGCTGTGTAGGCGGAAAGTCCAAAAAGCCAAACAGTTCAATAAAGAAACCAACTAAATAATTACCAAAATCTATCGTAAAATACCATGAAAAACACACTTAACCCCGCAATTTTATTTCTGATGATCTTCGGCATCATGCTCGTATACAGCTGTGATATGAATGAAGAACCGCCAGTACCAAACCTTGCAGTTGTCAATGAAGACGTGGAAGTCAATATGGCATTTGAGGATTTGGATAACCTTACACTCTCAGTTCTGAGCACTAGCGGACTCAGCGCAAGAACTTCTGTAAATATCCCAGCTTCTACTATTTGTGAAGGAGCAATAATCACCTTAGATGAAAGCACAAAGACAATTAAAGTTGATTTTGGTGATGGCTGCACCAGCGAGAATGGCGTTCTTAGAAAAGGGGTCGTGAATTTGGCCTACACTGGCAACCTATTAATAACTGGTGCAAAAATCACCACCACATTTGAAGGCTATGAAGTCAATGGTTATAAAATCGAAGGCACAAGAACGCTTACTAATAAAGGTGTGAGCCTCGAGAATGGCACGATCACTTTGGAAGTAAAAATCCAAAATGGAAAAGTTACTTGGCCTGATAATACGTTTGTCACGTTGACAAGTGACCAAGTCCGTGTCATCAAACTTGGTACACAAGGAGAATATGAAGCTTCCATTACAGGTACAGCCTCCGGCACAAGTCGTGAAGGACTTAACTATACAACTTCAGTTACTGAGGCATTGGTTTACACAAAAAGCTGTATTGATTCAGGAGTGAGAATCCCAAGTTCTGGCATATTGGCGTTTCAGTACAATGGTATTGATATTACTGTAGATTACGGAGATGGAGCCTGCGATAAAATGGCTACAATCTTCTATCCAAATGGATCGTTGCCAGTTACACTGGATTAATTCAATTCCAATAATAAAATCAAAACGGCTATCTTTCGATTTAGCCGTTTTTTTTATGGACAAGAAAATAATTGAAGGTTTTGAGCATGTCAGATATGAGCGTCCTCAGCTCAGTCTTGAGGAAATGACCTTGCGATCGGAACAATTTTATCGGGAAATGGATCAACGTAGGACGGTTAGAGAATTCGATTCGCGTCCAGTTCCAATCGAGCTTTTGGAAAACATCATCCTCACAGCAAGTACAGCTCCCTCCGGCGCGCACAAGCAGCCATGGACTTTTTGCTTAATCTCAGATCCTGCTATCAAAAAGAAAATCAGAGATGCTGCCGAGGAGGAGGAAAAAATTAGCTATTCGAGCCGGATGCCGGATCAATGGAAATCTGATTTGAAACCATTGGGAACAAACTGGGAAAAGCCTTTTTTGGAAGAAGCTCCCTATTTGATTGTGGTGTTTAAGCAATCCTATGGAATGGAAAACGGTGAAAAGGTACAGCACTATTATGTGAACGAATCTGTGGGAATTGCCTGTGGATTTCTAATAGCTGCAATTCACCAAGCAGGACTCACCGCAGTGACCCATACGCCAAGCCCGATGAATTTCCTGAGTGAGATTCTTGCAAGACCATTTAATGAAAAACCCTATTTACTAATTCCAGTTGGCTATCCAAAGGCAGAAACCTACGTCCCAGATATCAAAAGAAAGTCACTTGATGAAATCATAAAAAGGTTTTAAAAACAGAAAGGCGATCGTTTGATCGCCTTTCTGTTTATTGAGCTTCAAATTAAGAATTTGCCTCTTCTTCTGCTGCTTTCTCTTTAATTTGATGTACTACGCGTTGAGGGAAAGGGATTTCAATTCCTGCCTTTTCAAATTCCGTGTTGATCGCTTCCATCCCGTCAAAGTGCATAGGCCACAATTCACTTGATTTGGCCCAAACACGAACCACCAAGTCCAACGAGCTATCTCCAAAATTGGTTAGTGCTACGAAAGGTGCAGGGTCTTTCAGGGCGCGAGGATCATTTTCGAAGATATTCAGGATTATTTCCTTAGCCTGTTTAATGTTAGTGCCATAAGCCACCCCGACATTCAGTTCTGTTCTTCGAGTTGCTTGGGTACTCATATTTACGATATCTGAATTTGCAAGACTACCGTTTGGAAGCACGACTTCTTTATTGTCGAAAGTCATCAAGTGAGTGTACAAAATCTGAATCTTGTCTACAGTCCCTGTATGACCTTGAGCCACTATTACATCTCCGACTTCAAAAGGTTTAAATCCTAAAATCAGAATACCCCCTGCAAAATTTGAAAGAGAACCTTGCAATGCCAAACCTATAGCCAAGCCTGCAGCACCAAATATAGCTACTGTAGATCCTAGTGGTGCTCCCAAAATACTGGCCACACCCATGAATAAAGTGATGTATAATACGATTTTAACAAACCCAAAAAGAAATTCATTTAGAGAAGGATTAGTCTCCCTCTTTTCCATGAAATTTCTCAATCCCTTTAAAAGTGCATTTACAATAAGTTTACCTATAAAGTAAAAAATTATGGCAAATATGATTCTTGGTACTATTAAGTACGCCAAGTCTATCGCACGTTCATAAAATGCATTTACCGTTTCCTGAGAAAATTCCATGTTAATTAATTTTGGTTGATGATTCTTTAAAATAAATAGTCACTTGCCAACGAAAAGCCCAATGCCAGCTAATTTTAAAATTTTCTATAAGTGCAGACTGCAAAACCCTTTCCCAATCTGATCTCGAAAAGCTCCGCAAAACCGATAAACATGCATCATTCCGAACCATTTTTGACTTGCTAAATACCCGAGTCAACCACTTAATACTATAATATGCAAATGGATGTCTGTGCAAATCGTTAATGACTATTCCTAAGCGGGATTTTGCTCGAAGAGAGTCCAGCAATGCTACTAACTCGCTGTCTGTAAAATGATGTGTAAAGAGCGTACACGTAGAGATATCAACTTTTTCAATAGAAAATTCAGCTTCAAAGACATTTTGAGTTTCCCAAGTGACTTCTGTTAAGTCAAATAATCTAACCCGCGCAAGGTCAATAATGTTCCTGTTTGCGTCGATTCCAATAAAATTAACCGCTTTTCCACGACTTTTGGCCCAGTTATTCATCACTCTGATCATATCACCACCACCGCAGCCAATGTCTGCTACGGTATAGGAATCTTGTGGATAGCTCTTAAAAATCTTTGCCAAGCCAGCAGTAGTCACATAATTTCCCCCCAGCCAGCGGTTAATGGTTTTTAGCTCGCGCAAAGTCTGATTGAGTTCTTCCCCTGAGCAATTGAGGTCATCCATCAATTCTTTCTCTTCACTTCGCTGCGCAAATTTGCCCATCACTTTTCCAAAAGTAAAGTTTCTAACGTAAGCCCTGGACCAAATCCCATAGATAGTATATCTCCTTGAATTTGCTCGTCACGCATCATTCGCTCTAATACAAAAAGTATGGTCACTGACGACATATTTCCAAATTGCTTGAGCACTTCCATTGCATGAGCATTGACCGATTCTTCCAGGCCGAATGCCTCTTGAACTTTCTGGAGAATCTGTTTTCCTCCAGGATGAATCGCAAAGTTATCCACTGTGGATAACTTGAATTTCTGCTCAAATTTCTCTTTCAATTGGCCAATACCTTGATCCAGAAGGGTTGGAATGTACTTACTTAAACGCATCTCAAAACCAAAATCTCCGATCCCCCAAGCCATATCTTCCTCGCCATCACGAAGTACCTGACTTAGGTAAGATTTGATTTTCAAGCCCTTTTCAGACCGCATCACCAAAGCCGCAGCTGCACCGTCGCCAAAAAGTGAATTTGCAAGAATATTATCCTCCACATATTCCTTCTGAAAATGCAAGGTGCACAACTCCACACAAACCAACATCACTTTTGCATCCGGCTCAGCTTTCACTATTTTATCTGCCAATTTCAACCCTGTAAATGCAGCATAGCATCCCATGAAATGAATGCAATAGCGCTCCACTGTATCCTCTAGGTTTAGACTTTTCATCAAGGCCAGCTCTACTCCCGGAGCCATCATTCCGGTGCAGGACACCAAAATTAAATGAGTAATCTCCTGTGCTTTTACATCAGATTTTGAAAGGCAATTTATCACCGCCTCTTCGCAAAGATTCGGAGCGGTCTGACGAAAAACTTCCATCCTAGCCTTTGTGCCAGGGAAGGGTTCGAAGTCCTTAGAGTTTGGAAAAAAAGAAAAGTCCTTGGGGTCTGACTTTTCAAAATCATTCAACACACTATAGCGACTGGTAATGCCGGACTTTCTGTACAAAAAACCTAATTTCCTTGACTCCACCTCATCCAACTGATGCGCCTTCTGCATAAAGCTGGCTATTGCTGACTGATTGATAGGATTGCCCGGATTTGACACGCCTATGCTTACGATTCCACTAGTCATAAAGAGAAGTTCGAGTTTGGGGAAGTTGACTTCATGTATAAAAATTTAGTTGGTCTTGCTTCTATCATTAAATAAACCCTTGAATAATTGATTGACCCAATTCCAAGTTCTATTGATCAAGTTAATTGAATATATCTAAATTGGCTGAATGCATGGTAACTATCTCCCTCTGGAATAGTTATCAGCCCAACCTCATTTACGATATGATCTCTATTTCTAGCCTTAAGCATCTTCGAATTCCCTTTTCTCTCTTTTTGATGCCCATCTTTTTCTTTGCTTTGGCACTCACTCCCAATCATAATGAGTCGAGAATACTTTGGGTTTTTATTGCACTTCATCTTTTTCTCTACCCATCAAGTAATGGCTACAACAGTTATTTTGATAAAGACGAAGAAAGTATCGGCGGGCTGAAGCATCCACCAAAAGTCACCAAAGACCTTTATTGGCTTTCACTGGTCTTTTTCCTGGTTGCGATTGGAATCGGTGTAAGTATCAATTTCAGTGTTGCGATTATGATTTTGATTTATGGACTGGTGAGTATGGCCTATTCTCATCCTTCCATCCGGATCAAAAAGTATCCATGGCTGAGTTGGTTCATTGCTGGATTTTTCCAGGGATATTTCACCTTCGCCACGGCTTATGCTGGCCTGAGCAATTTAAGTTATGAAGTACTTTACAAGCCACATGTACTGATCCCGGGACTATTGACCAGCTTGATGCTATGGGGAAACTATCCGCTGACACAAGTTTATCAACATGGAGAAGACGCTCGGAGAGGTGACCGAACGCTAAGCTTATTCTTAGGAATCAAAGGCACTTTCCTCTTTTCTGCATTGACATTTATGGTGACTGGCGCAGGATTCGCATGGTTTTTTTTGGGTCGAAATCAACTCGATATTCTTTGGATTTATCTAGCTGCGATGACTCCGATTATGCTTTACTTTTTGATTTGGTTTAGTTTTATCCGACTGAATCCTACGAAGTATGCGAATTATAACTGGGCTATGGGGATGAATTATTTCTCGGCATTAGCACTCAATGCATTTTTCATTTATTACTTTCTGGAAAACACGCAGATATTACAAGCTTTGGGTTATTAAAAAGGTTTTCCGTGGGTATTTTTTATGATTTGGTCTGAAATAAAAGGAACATGCTGAATCAACTTTCTTGTCAAAATTGACGCTTGATAAGAACCGAAAAGACGCTGAACCTTCCTGCCTAGCCAGAGTCTCCGCTCAAAAAGTGATTTCCAGGAATGCACATATCGCGCTTCAATTTCTTCTCTGGATTTTCCTTCCAAAATTGCTTCCGCTGCCAATTTCCCAGCATGAATAGCCATAGCCATTCCATTGCCACAGAGTGGAGTGATTAATCCCGCAGAGTCTCCTGCCATGAGAATATGATTTTCCACAGGTTTTTTTCGTTCAAAATTGATCTCATTAATCACTTCTGGCTTGTCAAAAAGGAACTCACTATCTGTGAAAAATGGTCTCAGGCTGGGGTTTTTCCACAATACTTCTCGTTCCATTGCTTCTATCGAACCATATTTTCGGAGCTGTTCCCGATCTCCGAGATAGCACAAGTTAACTTTACCTTCCTCTATGGTATTCAATCCACAATACCCTCCTTTGAAGTTATACAGTGCTACAGTACTTCTATCGAAATCTGTTTTTATGTGATATTTAACGCCGATATAAGGACTTCTCTTTTCGATGAAAGCTCGGTTTAGCGTTTTGTCCAGTTTTGATCTCTTACCAAAAGCTCCGATTACATTTTCAGCCCTCAACTGTGATCCATCGGCCAACTCGAGCCTGAATAAATTCTCTTTCTCATCAAAGACCACAGACTCTACTTGAACTCCCGTTTGTACAGCACCACCTTTTTCTAGCACTTTATGGTAGATATGATCATCTAGCACATAGCGGCTAAGCCCAAATCCTCCAAGGTCTAAAGGCGTTGAAACGCTTTTCCCAGCAGTATCGGAAAACAAAAACCTGTTGATCTGAGGCAATTCAAATTGACTTGGCAGCAGGTCTTCCCGTTGTAAAAAATCAAGTACTTCATTAGATAAGTATTCACCACAGACCCTATGAAAAGGATAGCTTTTCTTTTCGACCAAAAGTACTTCTCGTCCGGCCTTGGCCAATAAATAAGTTGAAATCAAACCTGCCAGTCCACCACCAATTACAACTGTATTGTGTCTATCGTTCACAGTTCTGCCTTTAAATTTATATATACACCGTTCATCAAAAATGGATGCTCTTTACAGATCCTTTCTAGAAATTCACGGTTTAGAAAATACCTAACCAAATAATAACTATGAGAAATACGCTACCCAAATTACTCAGGAGATTAACATTAGTCCTTGGTGTAATGGGTGTGATGTTTTATTCTACGGATACTTTTGCTCAGAAAAAGAAGAAAAAGGATGCCAAGAAAGAAGCGGCTACACCAGCAACCCCTGCCAAACCAAAAGGTAATGATTCAGATCCAAAACCTTACAAAGAGGTAATCACTGCCAAGGCAAAATCAAAAGATGGCCTTTTCAAGGTCCATCAGATTGAAGACAAATACTATTACGAAATTCCAGATTCCCTTCTAGGAAGAGACATGTTGATGGTCACTACCATTGCCAAAACTGCCGATGGAATTGGCTATGGTGGAGAGCGCACCAATACGCTAATGCTTCGTTGGGAAAAGTACAACAACGATATTCACTTGAAAGTTATCTCTGTAAATAATTTTGCAGCAGATTCCCTTCCTATCGCCTTAGCGGTAAAAAATTCCAACCTGGAGCCAATCCTACAGAAGTTTGCTATCAAATCTCTCGCTACAGATTCTACTGGAATCGTGATAGAGGCGACGGATCTATGGGCAAAAGATGTACAGGCAGTTGGCCTACCTAAAAATGAGCGTACGCAATATAAAGTCACTCGACTAGATACAGACAGGTCGTACATAAGTCATATCAATACGTATCCAATCAACATTGAAGCGCGGTACGTGATGACTTATCTTGCAAATGACCCTCCATCAAACAGTTCCACTGGTTCAATTACATTGGAGATGAACTCTTCTATGTTACTACTTCCGAAAGAGCCAATGAAGCAACGATTGGGCGATCAGCGTGTGGGATGGTTCAGCCGTTCTATTGTAGATTATGGAGCTGATGCTCAAAAAGCGCAGAGCCGTACCTTCCTTGACAGATGGAGACTAGAAGTGAAGGATGAGGACATGGCGAAGTTCAAGGCTGGCGAATTGGTAGAGCCTAAAAAGCAGATTGTTTATTACATAGATCCTGCTACTCCTAAGCAGTGGATCCCTTATTTGATCGCTGGAGTGAATGACTGGCAGGTTGCTTTTGAGGCAGCAGGTTTCAAAAATGCCATCGTTGCTAAACTAGCTCCTACTAAAGAAGAAGATCCTACTTGGAGCCCTGAAGATGCGAGATATTCTGTGATCAGATATTTTGCTTCCGATATTCAAAATGCGTATGGACCTCACGTGTCTGATCCAAGATCAGGTGAAATATTAGAATCGGATATCGGATGGTATCACAACGTAATGAACCTATTGAGAAACTGGTTCTTCATCCAGACAGCTGCGATCAATCCTGAGGCACAAAGTGTGCAGTTCAAAGACGAAGTGATGGGCCGCTTGGTACAGTTTGTCTCTTCTCACGAAGTAGGTCATACGCTTGGACTTCCTCACAACTTTGCCTCTTCTCATGCTTATCCAGTGGAGAAACTAAGAGATGCGGCATTTACCAAAGAAATGGGAACAGCTCCTTCAATCATGGATTATGCGAGATTTAACTACATCGCTCAGCCAGGGGACGAAGGTGTCAGCTTAATGCCAAACGTAGGCCCTTATGATAAATATGCCGTTGCTTGGGGCTATAGACCAATTCCTGATGCTGCTACTCCAGAAGATGAGTTGGCAACTTTGGATAAGTGGATTTTAGAAAAACAAGGTGACCCGATCTACCGATATGGACGTCAGGGAAATAGCTATGACCCTACTGCTCAGAGTGAAGATTTAGGGGACAATTCTATGAAAGCTTCCGAGTATGGTATCGCTAACTTGAAGCGTATCATGCCTAACCTGATGGATTGGACTTCAGAGCCGAGTAAACCTTACAAAGATTTCGAAGATCTGGAAGAAATGTATGGACAGGTGATTACGCAATTCAATAGATATATGGGTCATGTAAGAACCAATATCGGTGGTGTAGCTGAAGTTTACAGAGCTGTTGGACAGGATCTACCAGTGTATACACATACTTCAAAAGAAATTCAGAAGTCAGCTGTTGATTTCTTGAACAAAGAACTTTTCACTACGCCAGAATGGATGATGCAAGATGACATCTTTGCCAGAACAGAGGACTTTGGAGCATTGGAAAGAATTCGTGGAGTACAGGCAGGCACGTTGAATTCAGTACTTGACTTAGGAAGACTAGGCCGAGTAATCGAAAACGAAGCCTTGAATGGTAATGAAGCATATAAGATGACAGAGCTATTCGATGACCTGAGAAAAGGCATCTGGACTGAGCTATCGTCCGGTAAGACAATTGATGTTCACAGAAGAGCATTACAGAGAGCTTACATTGAGCGTATGGAATATTTGATGACCAGCGATGGCCCAACTATTCCAGCTAACTTCAGAAGATATGTAGGCCCGCAGATCAATGCATCACAGTCAGACATCAGGCCGATGGCAAGAGGTGAATTGAAAATCTTACAGAGAGATATCAAATCAGCAATTGTTAGAACTTCAGACAGAATGTCTAAGCTTCACCTAGAAGATGCTTTAGAAAGAGTAAATACTATTCTTGATCCGAAGTAAGAGTTTGAAAATATAAAGTATAAATGGGCGTCAGTTTTGGCGCCCATTTTTTTTAAAGATCTCTCGCGGCGAAGCAACGACGCAGCGATTTCCTTTTTATCTTTTTTAATCAGGATCTGCTTTTTTATAAGTAACTCACCTTTGAAAAATTTGGGCACAACAATCCGTGATTGTAATAGTAAAAAAAAACGTTGCGTCGCCACTCCGCTGCGAGAAACGAATGTCTTGAAATCAATTTTTGATTAGTTTTGTTTCAAACACATGAACATGTCATCACCACTTTCCATACTTCAAAGTCATAAACTACGCATCACAGATTGTCGTCAGGAGATTATCCGAGAGTTTCTGGACAAGCAGGTGGCTTTGGCTCACTCGGATTTAGAGGAATCGCTGGATAGCCAGTTTGATCGGGTGACGATTTATCGCACACTAAAAACATTTGTAGACAAAGACGTAGTGCATAAAGTTCTCGATGACAGTGGAGCCACTAAATATGCGCTTTGCTCTCATGAAGAGGCAGATCATAATCACGAACACGTCCATTTCAAATGTGAAATCTGTGGAGAAACTACCTGTCTAGAATCTATTACCCTTCCGAGCATCAAACTACCCTCAGGCTTTAAAAAGAAGGAAATGAATTTATTGGTGCAAGGAGTTTGCAATAAGTGTCATTAAAATTCGACGGGCTCAGGAATTCTCGATTTTGGTGAATCACTTGGCCATTGCACCCCTGGAGGTAAATCTATCTTTGGTGGTGTAAAATCCTCTACTCCGCCATCTCCATCATCTTCACTCCTACCACCCTTTCTTAAAGAGTTTTTAGTCATAGTCGCCATGACATATATCAAGATGACATATGCCAAACCACAAAGGATCAAATCGATTACAAGACTGCTCATCGCTAAAAGTTTGAGATAATATAATTGAATACAAGATTTAAATCAATGGTAGAGCCGATTTGTTTTCGAATAAAGATGTTTTTTATGATTTAAGCGGGCTTGCTAATTCCCTTGGATAGGTGGATATTTGCGCTCTGAAAAAGAAAAGTGATGATAGTAAAAACAAAAAAATATCAACTCCCTACTGGCACCTATATCAAAATGGCTTTGGTCAATGTTTTGAAGGAACAATGGTGGGTTATCCCAATAGCATTAGTAATTATGTGTGGTTATTTTTGGATTCCCTCGATTTGGTGGATCATCGGCGCATTGATAGCATACGGACTTTATGTGCTGTTTTGGGCGATCCAGTTTACAGGAGTGACTCAAATGGAGCAAAACAAGGTGATTTTCGATAAAATGGCTTATGAAATCGACAGCCGTCAAATCTTGATGAAAATCAATACCAAACAAGGCATGCCCGTGCAATGGAACATGATCAAAAATGCAGAAGTAAGAAAAGACGCTTTCGTTCTTTATATGTCCAAAGCTCAATTTATACATCTTCCTTTCCGGATTTTCAACTCAGATAATGAGCGAAAATTTATGGAAACAATCCTAAAGCGTAAGGAACTGATCAAATAAGCACCTCCCAATACATCGCAAAAAGCCTCCTTAAATTGGAGGCTTTTTGCGTTTTACAGGTATAGATATCTAATTTACCAATCGAGAAATTACAGAAAATTTTATCTCTGATTTTAAAAGCTAGACAACATTTCAGGCTTTCACAAAAAAAAAGCCCATCCAAAAGGATAGGCTTCAAAGGGTTGAAAACAACTTTTCAATTACATTGGAGGCATGATCACTGTATCGATCACGTGAACTACTCCATTATCTGCTTCAATATCTGCAGCTGTTACTGTTGCATTGTTGATCATTGCTTTTCCATCCATCAAAGTCACTTTGATTGAGCTTCCTTCTACAGTTTTTGCCATTTGACCGTTTTTCAAGTCAGAAGACATCACTTTTCCTGGCACTACATGGTAAGTAAGAATTTTTACCAATTGAGCCTTGTTTTCTGGCTTTAGTAAATTCTCTACTGTTCCAGCTGGAAGCTTTGCAAATGCATCATTTGTAGGAGCAAATACTGTAAATGGTCCGTCTCCTTTTAAAGTACCCACCAAATCACCTGCTTTCACAGCTGCTACCAAAGTGGTTAAGAAATCTTGAGAAATTGCCAAATCAACAATATCGGCTTCAATTTTTGTCTCATGGACTGCATTCATTTTTGGTGCAAAAGAAGATGCAACTATTAGCATCGTGAGCATCATTACTATTCCTAATTTTTTCATTGTTGTTAAGTGTTAATTTTAAAATTGGTTGAATACCCCTATAACACTACTTATAATCAATTGTTTTTCAGTTTTTTAAGAATTGTCTTTCATTCGGTGATGAAAAAACATGTACGTATCAGACACCCCAATTTTAGACCTTTCAGATACATTTATAGACCATAAATAGAAATTCTAGATATTTGGGAATGCAAATAAAACTTATCGCGATAGGCAAAACTGACAACAAAGCAATCATTTCTCTGATCGAGGAATATAGTAAGCGCCTGAATTTTTATATCAAGTTTGAATTTGAAGTGATTCCTGACCTGAAAAACACTAAATCTCTTTCTGAAATCCTCCAAAAGGAAAAAGAAGGTGAATTGATTCTGAAAAATATCATCCCTGCAGACGAGGTAATTCTATTGGACGAGCGAGGCAAAAGCTACAGTTCTATGGATTTCTCTGAGTTTCTACAAAAGAAAATGAATAGCGGACTTAAGCAATTGATTTTTATAATCGGTGGGCCTTATGGCTTTTCTGAAGCAGTTTATGCTCGCGCAAACGGTAAACTTTCCATTTCAAAAATGACTTTTTCGCATCAAATGATTCGCCCATTTTTTATAGAGCAGCTTTATAGGGGATTTACTATTCTGAGAAATGAACCTTACCACCACGAGTAAAAGTATTCAATCTCTATATTTTCTATTGACAATTTCAATTTAGCATCTGCGTATTTTATTGTCAAAAAAACTTTCAAACTACCTACCTCAACATTTATTCAAAAACTTGAAGCTATTCCTGTTCTCTAGCTAATGCAACTGAGACTTAAAATTGAGCTCTTTCATTACTCCAATGTTAAGTTTTGGATCATCATCTGGTTTAATGTTACCAAATTGTTAACTTTACGTAACATTGATCGTGCTTTTAATAACATTAGCTTCACTCAGATTGAAAAAAGTAATACTCACATATCTTTTATTATTCACCATCGGCATTTTTGCCATGGCTCAGGATGGTATGGGAATTTCTGAGGATTTACGTTTTGACAATAATTTAGAGAAGGAGCTTTGGGAGGCTGGTCAACAAAGTCCATTCTTACTTTTTAGAGCAGTGCAGGCTGAAAAATCTCTTTCTGATGTCAAATGGGATAATTTACTAGCTGACCTGGACAAGAAATACGATAAGAAAGGAACACACTTAAATGTGCTCCGCAATATTTTCGAAAAATCTCATCAGCAGCTATTCAAAACCTACGAGCAACATTCCACATTCAATGATATGCTTGAAGAAGGCAAATATGATTGTGTTAGTGCTTCCGCTGCATTGGCCCTTCTTTTAGATAGATATGGGTTTGAATACAAAGTTGTAGAAACGGATTACCATGTTTTTATAGTAGTGAATCACGAGGAGAAAGACATTATTTTAGAAAGTACGCTACCAATTGGTGGAATGATTACAGCCCCGACGGAAGTTGCTTCCTATTTACAAGGTTATAAAGCCGATGATTCAGTAGAGCTCAAGTCACTTAATCAGCGACTAGGGGCGCCAAAAGTAGATCTCTCAGACAATGCAATTTTTAGAAAAGTCAATTTGACTCAATTAGCAGGACTACAATATTACAATGATGCAATCTCCCACTTTAATGATCAAAGCTTTGAAAAGGCTTCTGTACAATTAAATAAAGCATTGAAGCTTTATAATTCTGCGAGAATTGAAGGCCTTAAAGCATTGGCTGAAGAGCAGGCTAATCTACTAGCCTCCAACTAAAAATGACCTCCCAAAGGAGGCCAAAACCTGTTGGATCAATCACCCCTGTTGTCCAAACAGTCTATCGAAAAAACCTCACTCCAATTTTTTATTATTAGTTAGGCCATAAATGCCACGAAGAAACCAATGAGCAAAGCTTTTTTTATCACTCCGATAATAACCTCCTCAGTCATAAGAGTTAGGATCATTTGATTCCTCAAAAATATTCAGATTTGTAAACTCACCCTATACGACAAATGCCCTATTCTAAGAACAGGGCATTTGAAAGGGTCAATTTAGTGATGATGATGTCCATCTGGACCGTGAGCATGTCCATGTTCCAGTTCTTCAGGCAAGGCGTCTCGAACAGAGATGATTTTACCTTCAAAAGACAGGTCATATCCCGCTAGTGGGGGATTGAAGTCCATATGAACACCTTTATAATCAATCTTGGTAATCTCTCCTCTGATCTGTCCACCCTTATTATCCTGCATAGGAATTACATTTCCTATTCGAAGAAGATTCTTATTAGTCTTTCCATTTTCCTTGAAATTAGCTTTTGGAATTATGGTTTTTTTCTCTTCCATATAATCCCCATAGGCATCATCAAACCCAAGATCTGCAGTGAATTTGTCTCCAGCAGACTTGCCTAGCAATGCATCTTCAAACTTAGGAAACACCTCTCCGGCGTTAAACAAAAAGTAAAAGGGCTTATCTTCTGGAACAGTTTCATAAGGAACCATGCCTGTCTCTCCATCATCTACTTTCAGGTCATAGCATACTGCTACCACTTTATTCTTTTCTATTTTCATAATTCTATTGAATCAAACTTTACTAGTTGAAAACATACGCCACACCTACCTGACCTACGAAGTTTTTCCTGTCGTAACCCGGCACAAAATATTGATCTGGACTATTTTCCAGATACCATTTGTAATTCAATGTATTGACATATTGTAGTCTGGCATTTACCAAAACACTTCCAAACTTCCAGTCTCCAATTAAAGAAGGAACTAAATCCACGTATTTGTTTCTCCAGTCTTTGGAAGCTTCATATCGGAAATAATAAAAGTCATTATTGTAGACAATTCGCTCCATTTGGAAACCTATTCTATTCATCTTATTCACCCAGGCAAACTCTACAAATATGACATTACTTCCCGGACCATTCCCTACTCCTAACACCTGACCGTTTTGGGTATAGCCCTCTACTACATGGTCATGGATGTACCAAGTTTTAAGATTTCGTATGTTTTCTCTTATGGATTGACCTGTTTGGGTCATCTCGGAACTGATCTGAAAATAATGACCCGGTTTTTTTAAAGTCATCAAGTGTGAAAAGCCAAAAGTAAAAGCTCGACCAGACTCAGGTGTAATGATGAAATCACTCATTGTGCGATCATTGTCTCGAGTTCCATATTCTCCATAGAACTCAAAGTGCCCTTCCGGACTTAACCATCTGAAAAAGCCAGAACTGAATTGCTGTCTTCTTTCCTGAATAGGATCTACTATGTTTTGAGCTTTTTTCCTGCCGTTGAAAATAGGAACAATATCTCCAAGAGTTGAAATATCACTACGATACATGTGATTAGTGGAGCCGTAACCCAAAAATAATCCCGGCACCCATTTAGGCTGATAAGTCAACACTATGCCTGACAAGAAGCGTTTGTTATCTTCTGACTTTGGCATAAGCACTGGATTCTCCTGAATTCTATAATCAGATAAAGGAGGCAGGTAACCAGAGGATCTCAAGAATCCTCCAATCATTTGACCTTCAAATGATCCAATCTTTGTCTTTACTGGTTTGCGGGTATTTGCAGTAATATGGATGAATCCGGGGGCATTATTACCCAGCAATAGAGAGCTACGTCTTCCTGGTCCCCACCAAAGATTCTCTGTAGAAATACCTATTGAATATTCACTGAAATTAAAGCGAAGGCTGGACTGCCCAAAATATGCTCTATTATATGGATCCCCACCAAATCGCTCTGGCATGTCTATCCTGTTCATATACTCATAGTAAAACAAAACAGTAGCTTGATGATCTATTGGAAAGCCTTTGTAATCTTTATTTTGAGCAAGTAACAATTCCGGTTGAAATTGTAGACTTACAGGACCATATTCTAAATAAGCTCCAGCGCTATACAAACTTTGCATTCCCCTATTTGGAATAAAAGCACCATCATTCACTCCAAAAGCATAAGCAGAGTTATACTGAAATTTTGCAATCGCTGGCAGAAGTAGAAACTTACCTTGGTTATTCTTCCCAAAAACCTTGTTGACTTTGGAGGCGCCCAAATCAACCACAGAGCTATCGAGGTCAAAGCCATATTTTATCCCGAAGGCATCGACAGGATATAGGGGTCTGATCATAAAAGAAGATGCAGAGTCCAAATGTCCCAATAGCTGAGCTCTTCTTAAATAATCATCCAATACCGGAGTGCCTACTGGGACGGTCTGAGCGAAAGAAGAAATATTGAGCAAAAGAAATAGCAATAATGCCCCAAAAAAACTATTCAAAATTTTCCCTGTCTTCATCATCATTTCAAGGTAAGGGCTTCAATAGTAATTTTAGCTAGAGACCAAGATTCATCACATAAGGGATCCGGTGAATTATCTGCCACTAATTCTGAATTCATATAAACTCTTGTATTGGGATTACTATGGTCAATAATCTTTGATATACTATATCTGGTGGTATAATTTGGTAATGCACCAAAAAGACAAATTCCCGGCATATTCGTCTGAATCGCTCCTGTTTTAGGTCTATTTTGTTTGAAGAAATTATCAGGGTAAGATTGATAAAGGCAATAGGTGGATTCACAAGGGGTATTGGAAAATGAAGTTCTAAAAACCTCTTCACCATCGACCCCAAAAAACCATTGATCTGGGCCATTACCATTATCTGAGGCATTTCCATCCCATGAATCATGGGCTAAGACCTCAAGAGTGATTTTTAATAGATTGTGGGAAGGAAGGCCAGATAAATTAACTGCAATTTCCTCATTATGATAATAGCCAACTACAGTATCATTTTCAAAAATGATAAGCCTGCCGTTTTCAAATCCTGCCAAATCTAGATTTGAAAAATCATTGAAATAGACCACTTGTTCTGACTCCAATGTTTCAGTACATGAGAAAAATAACCCCAAAGTCAAAAGAAGTAAAAGCTTCTTTACGGCTTTTGACCAATTATAATAATCCATCAAATTCAAATAGTTAAGAAAATATAACCCTGCAAAGAAACAAAAAAGGAGCCAAATGAGACTTACCAAAAGAACGCTAATTTTAGCCGATGCCTCTAAAAGGATTTACTATTTTTGGGCTGAATATAAAAACAAGCAATGGCTACTTTTACTATTGTCGCAGGTGCGCGACCCAATTTTATGAAAATTGCGCCTATCATCCACCAATTCATCAAAAAGCAACAAGATGGCGCTCTGGTCAAGTTTCGGTTAGTTCATACTGGACAGCATTATGACAAAAAAATGTCTGGCGACTTTTTTGAGCAACTCAATATTCCTGAACCTCATGCAAATCTAGGTGGCGGCGGAGGTACACAAGCAGAACAAACCGCGGCGATTATGATCGCATTTGAAAAAGAACTCCTGGTAAATCGTCCAGACCTTGTACTAGTTGTAGGAGATGTCACCAGCACACTTGCCTGCTCTATTACTGCCAAAAAACTTCAAATCGATGTCGCTCATGTAGAAGGAGGAATTCGATCAGGTGACTTGACAATGCCTGAAGAAATCAATAGAATGGTAACTGACAGTATCACTGACCATTTTTTTACGACTTCAGAAATTGCAAATACTAACCTGAGAAAAAGTGGCTTTGCCGAGGAAAAAATTCACTTCGTAGGCAATACGATGATAGATACATTGATGGCTCAGATGCCAAGATTCCAAAAACCGGAAGGTGAAATCTTTGAAAACCTGGCGACTGGAAATTACTTCGTGATGACCATGCATCGCCCTGCAAATGTGGATCAGGAGCACAAGCTTAAAGCTATGATCGATGCTATTTTGGAAGGAACCAAAGGGTTACCTATCATTTTTCCGGTGCATCCAAGAACCGCTAAGAATCTACAGTCTCTTGGAATAGATGCCCCAAATCTTCACCTGTGTGAACCTTTGGGATATTTGGAATTCAACTATTTGGTAAAAAATGCGAAAGGCGTAATCACAGATTCTGGTGGAATTACAGAAGAAGCATCGGTCATGAACGTCCCTTGTATTACGCTGCGAGATAACACCGAGCGACCAGAAACCATAAAACTCGGTACAAACGAACTAGTTGGCACCGATCCGGCTAAGCTAAAACCTTACTTGGAAAAAATCATGAAAGGGGAATGGAAGCAATACCAAGGAATTCCACTTTGGGATGGCAAAACAGCCGAGCGTATTGTAGCTATATTATTAAAACCTTACCCAGCAGGCTAAAATGAATGTTGTAGAACGAGTTGCCTTTTTAGTTGACAAGTTAAATCTCTCCCCACATCCTGAGGGAGGTTTCTATTCGGAGACTTATCGATCTGATGTGAACATTGGAACAAATTCTGGCAAAAGAAATCTAACAACAGCGATCTACTTCCTGCTTACTTCTGAAAACGTATCAAAATTCCATCGTATCAAAAGTGATGAGCTTTGGTTTTTCCACGAAGGGAGTACGTTGACTGTGCATAAGTTGACAGAAAAAGGCCATAAGCAACTTTCACTTGGAATCCCATCAAGTGGGAATAACACTGCTCCGCAACATTTGGTCGAGGCAAATACAATTTTCGGAAGCTCTGTGGACGAGCCAAACAGCTATGCGTTAGTTTCATGTGTGGTATCTCCCGGTTTTGATTTTGCTGATTTTGAACTGTTCGAAGCCAACTATCTTCTAGAAAAATACCCTGATTCATCAAGCATCATCAATAAATTGACATAAAAAAAGGCTCCATTTGGGAGCCTTTTTCAGTTGTGATAGTTGGTTTATTAGAATGAGAAAGCTACTCTGAATGTCATTTTGGTACCTGGTGAAAGGCTGCTGAAAATTTGGTCTTCAGCTTCATATGACTTGTAAACAAACTCTCTTCTAGAATTTAGGATATTTTGGACACCAAAACCTGCCTGCAAACGCTCATCTGCACCGAACGTCTTGTTGATGTTCAAGTTTAAGCTATTGAATGGTACAGAATACGTATCAGTTCTGTTACCAAAGCCAACATACTGAAGAGACGAACCTTGAACGTTGTAGAATACACCAGCTTCCCAACCAGTTGTAAATGAGTTGTAGCTCAAACCAGTGTTGATCAAATAAGGTGCCTGTCCCGCCATGTCACGTGTATCTTCAATTACCTGACCTTCTCTAGCTGTCAATGATCTTGATCTGAATTCAGATTCAGACATTTTTATCTGAGACTTAGTGATCGTTACGTTCGTGTTCCAGGAGAAATTCTCGAAGCTAGGAGCAATGAATTTCAGAGATTTTCTGAATTCAAACTCCAAACCAGCAACCGTACCATTTCCTACGTTTCTAGGCTGGAAAGTTCCTGGATCAGCCAAGAACTGAACCATTTCGATAGGCTTTTCGAAAGTCTTGTAGAAAGCACTTACTGAAAGCATTTGACCTCTTTCCTGAAAGGCTTCCCATCTCACATCAAAGTTATTGACGTGAGTAGAAACCAAATTACCATCCCAAAGAACTTCAGTTCCACCATTGGTAGTTTCAGGATAAAGACCTCCAATAAATGTTCTACCTGTGATTGGATCAAGGATTTCTGCGTAAGAAAGTTCTTTGAAAGAAGGTCTTGCGATCGTTCTAGAAGCCGAAGCTCTTAGATTCTGATTTTCTTTCAAATTGAAAATCAAATTAACAGTTGGGAAGAAATCCATGTCATCCAATACCTCAACTAGATCATAATTGATCGTACCAGTCTGGTTAGTACCAGTGTAGTATTGATTGTATTTCTCAACTCTCAAACCAACGATAGCTTTTAATTTATCTGCAGGATTTGCCTCGACAGATACATACCCACCCATGTTTGTAGCGATGGAATTGTAGGCATTTGCATTAATCGGAATAAAATCCGCATTATATCTCACACCGTTTCTATTGTCAGCTGAGAAAAGGTTTTCATCAACCAATATCTCGTTAGGGTCACCAGTAAACTCTGAGTTTCCTGTCGCAAACTGGAAACTTTGGATATTGAAATCACGCTGTTTGAAGACATAATTTCCTCCAAATTTAACTTTACCTTCTCTAGCGAAAAGCGTTAGGTTTTTAGCAATATCGCCTTTGGCTACAATGCTATACTCTTCAAGATCTCTCCAGATTCTAGCAGGAAGTCCTACTTCAGTTGATACAGTGTTAGTTGGCTCTCTGAATCTTGTGAACCTGATATCTGGATCAGCGATTGTTGACCTAGTTGGAGCAATCTTCCAATTGAACTCCCAATCATTTCCATTGATGTAATGAGTTCCTGCAAGCAAAATATTTGTCAGGCTTCTTTGGCTATATTCCAAGTTGTACTGCTTGGCCTCGAAGTTTGCTCCTAAGTTTGTGTTTACAAAGTCGAATTGACCTGCTTTTGATTCACCGTTTTGTAGGTGCATCAGGTTCAATTTGAATTTTGAATTGTCTGTCTTCAAAGCGATTCCAGCAAGTCCGCCTAGCAATACGTTATTCACTCCGAAATCACCACGCTGTCTTTCCAAAGGCTCAAGTTCTGTTTGATTTGCCTCTCTTGGCTTAGCATACAGGTTATATTCTGCATCCTGATAGAACTCCGTCTCATTCTTATAGGTTAGGGCAAAGTTGTACCCCCAAGTTGCTTTTGATCTCGTAAATTGATTTCCAAGGGAAAAGCTAACGCCAACATCCATCAAGCTATTTGCTCTGTAGCCACCCAATGTTTTATTGAAGTTTCCAAGAATCTCTTGATACTCCATTCCTTTTGGACCAGTTGGATTACCCACTGCATCACCGTACTGAGGGATATCGGTACTTCCGTCTGTAGGAATAGCTCTTGTGCCATCATCAAATCCTAAAAAGTCAGTGTTGCCACCATCGTATTTCAAATAATTTGAATTGAAGTGCATGGATGGGTTGATGCCTCCACTTAGGCTCAAACGCATTGTTTTTTCCTCAGGAAAATCCTTTGTTTCAATATCTACCACTCCACCTGTGAAATCAGCAGGAAGGTCAGCAGTGAATGATTTAGAAACGATAATGTTATCGATCACATTGGTAGGAAATATATCCATCTGGATCGTATTTCTATCTGGATCAAGGCCTGGAATATCCACACCATTCAAAACAGTTTTGGTATACCTGTCACCAAGTCCTCTAACGTAGATGTATTTACCACCTTCTATGGAAACACCTGTCACACGCTTTACTGCAGAAGCTGCATCTCCATCACCAATCTGACGGAACGTGCTTGCAGAAATACCATCAAGAAGGTTTGCTGCATTTCGTTTTACAGAAAGCAAAGCTGATTCAGTAGTTCTGATCGCAGATGCGGAGACAGTCACTGTCTCTAGATCTGAAGCTACCTCAGCCATCATTAGATCACTGATTACGTTTACTTCTCCAGCTTTTACTAACACCTCTGTAAGATTGATAGTAGAGTAAGAAATGTAAGAAACCTGAAGTGTGTAGGTTCCTGGAGCAACTTTAATCTCGAATTTACCATCGAAATCTGTTACGGCTCCAGTAGACGTTTCTTTCACTAATACAGAAACACCAAATAGTGGTTCGCCTGTGCCTTCTTCGAAGATAGTACCTCTAATGGTACCGTTTTGGGCAAAAACAAATCCTGCAAATACTTGAGAAAGCACTAGCAGAACTAAAATCAGAAATCCCTTCATGAGTGGATTAGTAGATTGATTTTTCATACAGCAATTAGAATAAATTTTGAAAGAAGGAAGAAAGTGACCTTGCAAGTTCTTTCTCCCTTCTTTCAAAAGTGTGTTTGTTTATTTTAGATCAGAAATAGAGCCTGAGGCTGCGGTCCAAGACCAAGTGTTAGCAAAAGCAGCTTTATTTGCACCTACAGTATTTGCACCAGCAGCTACCAAAGTTGCAGAAGCAGCAGTACCATTTTTGAAGACGGTAGCCAACGTCACGCCATCAGCTAGAGTAGCTTCAAGATTCATGAACTTCAAAGTTCCTTCAGCGAATGTCGCTAGTGTTTTGTCTCCGCTTAGTGATAAATCGCCACGACCTTCAGTTGTTGCTGGGTCAGCAAAACCTGTAAAGTAAAGGTTTTCAAAAGTACCTCTGGCTCCATCTCTGAAGTCGGCCATTTCAGCTACTGCATTACCTATTATAGTTCCGTTTTTTAAGGTGTGACCTGCATTGAAAGATCCTTCTGGACCATCTATTTCTAACGCGTGATCTGTTTCAGCACCAGAAACTACGATGAAGTTATCCAAAGTACCAGACCAAGCTTGATCAGTATCCAGTGCATCATCACCTGCATTCCATACAATCGCATTTTTCACACTTACAGAACCACCGAACCATTCGATTCCATCATCCTGATTCGCGATCACTTCCACGTTTTCGATTACTGTACCAGACCCAACTGCACCCAGTGTAAGACCATTGATTTCATTTCCTTCACCGATGTTTGCACCTCCATGACGGATAGAAATGTATTTGATAGTGCCTGAATTATCCTCATCATTTGATCCACCGTAAAGTCCGTTTGTATCGGATGGCGGGATACCTTCAATTTGCACTTCGGTAACATCACCTGCAAGGGAAGCCTTAGCATTTCCCAAGACGATCAAACCTCCCCAAAGACCAGAAAGATCCGGATCAAGATTAGGAGAGGCAATCTGACCTGGCATGATTTCATCAGCGACTGTAGTGAATATGATCGGAGAAGTTGCAGTTCCTTGTGCGTCAATTTTACCACCTCTAGCGATGATCAAAGCAGTAGCGTTAGATCCAGATCCAACTTCACCTTTTACGATTACACCTGGCTGAATTGTAAGTGTGTTACCAGAAGTAACAGTAATTCTACCTCCTAGAACATAAGTTTTACCTGTCTCCCAAGTTGTATTGGAAGTGATGTTAGTATTTACCAGCAAAACATTATCTGCTCCTGGATCTACAGGATCTACTGGTTTGTCATTTCCGTCTATACAGCTTGTGAATCCAATCACGATTGCTGCAAACATGAATAATAGGGAATTGAACTTTTTCATTGGTATAGTATAATTGAAATGGTTTGCCTTTTTTGACACTGCAAATCTGCTTCAATTATTCCCCTCAAGAGAATTTTCCGAATTATGCTTTTTTTAATATTGTTTACAGAATTTAATATTGGAATAACAAAAAGTGCATAAAAAAAGGCTTCTCTCTCGAAAAGCCTTTTTTTGCAGAAATAGCAGTTATTTCAATGTTACCGATTTGTTAATGGGAACTTTCTCCATCAAAATTTTGACTAAATCCCTTGTATTAATTCCGTCAGCTTCTGCCTCATAATTGAGAATTATTCTGTGATTTAGCACATCTTCCGCTATTTCCTTGATGTCTTCTGGTAATACATAATCTCTTCCATCCATGAATGCAACCGCCTTAGATGCTAAGTTTAAGTTGATACTTGCACGGGGAGAAACTCCAAATTGAATGTACTTGGCTTCTTCTTTCAGACCATATTGCTCCGGAAATCTAGTCGCAAAAACCAACTCTATTATATAATGCTCTAATGGCTCGGCCATTTTCACTGAATTGATCTGATTACGTATTTCAAAAATTTCTTCTTTGGAAAGAATTGCATTCACCTCAGAGCTGAAAGACATATTCGCCATTCTGCGCATTACTTCCATCTCATCAGCCTTACTTGGATAGTCAATGTGAACCTTCATCATGAATCTATCCACCTGCGCTTCTGGAAGTGGGTAAGTTCCTTCCTGATCCACTGGGTTTTGCGTAGCTAGTACCAAAAATGGTCTATCCAACAAATAAGTAGTATCACCAATAGTCACCTGCTTTTCCTGCATGGCTTCCAAAAGTGCCGACTGAACCTTGGCCGGAGATCGGTTAACCTCATCCGCCAAAATCACATTGGAGAAGATCGGACCTTTCTTCACTTCGAAGCTTGCTGCCTGAGGATTGTAGATCATCGTACCGATCAAATCCGCTGGAAGCAAATCCGGTGTAAACTGAATTCTGTTGAAATCAAGATGAAGCACTTTGGCCAGCGTATTCACCGTCAAGGTCTTCGCCAAGCCCGGTACACCTTCCAAGAGAATGTGCCCATTGGTAAAAAGTCCAATCAAAAGTCTGTTGACCATTCTATCCTGGCCTACGACTACTTTCTTTACTTCCTGTATTACGTCTGCTATTTTTTCCTGATGCATGGAATCTAAATCTTTGAGTGCTTTTTAATCGGAGACTAAAATAGAGGTTTTTGTCCCAAAGGACAATCTTAAATCTTAGAAGCGGTAATGCCTTACGATTAAAGGGATTTTATGATTTTTTAAGAAGGTATTTCTCGCGGCAGCAAATTGTCTCTCGCGGCGGCGCGGCGACGCAGCGAGAATTTTAAAGCTTAGCGTCTCGACCTATTCCCCTGCGTCTTTTTAAACCCTGTCAACCCCAACTTATGATAAATCGTTGTTTCATCGATCTCCTGCACTTCTCCTACTTTAAATCCCTGAATGGTCAATTTCTCCATGGACCAGCGAACAAGTCTCAAGGTAGGATGACCAATGGCAGCAGTCATTTTACGGACCTGGCGATTTTTTCCTTCGATCAATGTCAAAGAAACCCAAGTGTCCGGGATCGAAGCTCGATAGCGAATCGGAGGATCGCGGTCTGGAAGTGCTGGAATTGGATCCAAAACCTTAGCGATCGCAGGCTTGGTTTTGTAATCTCTCCCCTCCACATTGATCATCACTCCTTGCATCAATCCTTTTAGAGCTTCTGGTTCAGGAGCTCCCTCCACTTGTGCATAGTATGTCCGCTGGTGTCCAAATCGAGGATTGAGCAGATGATGATTTAGAGATTTGTCATCCGTAATAATCAGAAGTCCCTCTGAGTCCTTGTCAAGCCTGCCTACAGGGTACACCTCCTTAGGAAAATCAAAAAGAGAGGCAAGTGTCTGCCCCTCTCCAGAAAATTGACATAAAACCCCAAAGGGCTTATATATAATGAAGTATCTAGCCAAAGTCAGTTAATTAACTGCCGCAGCCTACGCAATCAATGCTGGAATCGGTCGGCTTCACACCGTCACGTTCCATCTTGAGGTTGTGGATTTTGTCACGAATCTCCATGTCTGCAAACATGTCACCGGTGATTTGTGATTCCAAAGCTTGGATTTGCTCGTTGTAGTTTTGAATTTGTGCTTCGCTCATAAAAGTTAGATTAAGGGTTGAAATGATATCCTAAAATAGCCAGCGATCTTGAATAGTTCCTGATCAAAGCTTCATTTTTTTCGTCAAAAATGATTCCAACTGAGCAGTAGAAACTTACCTTTCGAAAATTTATTAGAATAATGCCTCTTTCAGAACTTATAAATCTTCGCCAACTCTTACATCAAACCCCAGAGATTGCCGGTGAAGAATCTGCCACAGCGGAGAAGATTTTATCCTTTTTTACAAACCTCAAACCAGATCAATCCATCCAAAATCTAGGTGGAAATGGGCTTGCTTTCGTTTTTAAAGGGGAAAATCCAGGTAAGCGAATTTTGTTCAGAGCTGAACTGGATGCCTTGCCTATTCAGGAAACAGGTGAACCAAGCTATAAAAGCAAGACTGAAGGGAAAGCTCATCTTTGTGGTCATGACGGCCACATGACGATCATTTGCGGGCTGGGAGAAAAGCTAGCTTCCCAAAGGCCTCAGCATGGTGAAGTCGTTCTTCTTTTTCAGCCTTCAGAAGAAACCGGAGAGGGTGCAAAAAGGATCTTGGATGATCCGAAATTCGAGCAAATCAAACCTGATTTTGCCTTTGCTCTGCATAATCTCCCGGGATTCCCGCTCCATCAATCAGTGATCAGAAAAGGAACATTTGCCGCAGGAAGCACTGGTTTGACTATTGCCCTCACAGGAAAAACAGCACATGCCGCTCATCCGGATGCAGGGATCAATCCTGCTCAAGTCACCGCACGATTGATCCAAACCCTTCCCAAGCTTCCAGAAAAGCTAAAGAACTTTGCGTTGGTCACCGTAATCCATGCTGAGCTAGGAAGCTTGGCTTTCGGGACTAGTGCGGGTAGGGGAAGTTTGAGCTTAACCATCCGGGCTTTTGATCAAAAAGATCTAGATGGCTTGATCGAAATGATAAAGACAGAAGCCAGCAGAATCGCTTCAGCTGAGAAGCTTGGAATAGAATTCAGTTTAGTGGAATCATTTGCCGTTTCGAAAAACGATCCAAATGCGGCAGAAATTGCAGAAAAGTGCATTGAGGAATTAGGCTTGGAGATAGTAGAAAAAACAGAACCATTTCGTTGGTCTGAGGATTTTGGGCTTTTTAGTCAAAGTTGTCCTGCCTATTTATTTGGATTAGGCTCAGGAGAGAATTGCCCCCAATTACATGAACCTACCTATGATTTTCCAGATGAACTTATTGAAACAGGAATCAGAATTTTTGAGGGAATTGCAAGGGAAGTGAATGGGTAAGAAAAGACCTTCCAGGCTTTGAAAACCTGGAAGGTCTGGTTAAAGTCCAGCTTCTAGAGAAGCAGGCCAACAGGCAGAAGCAGGACAACAGTAGTTTACAGTCACAGTGATCAGTTTCAGGCTCATGTTCTCATACCACTTAACTAGCTTGGTACAAGGCTCCCTTAAAACTAGGGCAAAATCAGCCATTTTCAGCTAATGAAAATCCTGCGCGCTCTGTGAAAAACTCAGTGCCCACTGCGGTTAAAAACCCGACTTGCGCCAGCTTTTTACTTTCAATTACAGATCTGAATACTCTGCCGGGTATAGCAGTCTGGTGTCGTTACGTGATACCGTATTGGCATATTCTGGTAAGTCTTTCATCCCTGCCCAATCTGGATCAGCACCGAATTGCTTCCAATGTTCATTTCTGATGTCCATGTTTTCATGGGTAGTCATGTAGACTAAGTTTGGCATATTCGCCCCAGCTATCGTTTCAGCATAGAAAATCGGACTGCAGTTTAGCTTCTCGAAGATGTCCATTTCACCGGAATTAAACATCTTCACTTTCGCTTTGTACAAACGCTCAGTCGCAGCCTCATAGCTTCTCAATTCGTAAACTCTATCTTTTTTGTCATTGGTCAATTTAGACTCCGCAAATTTCGGCTGTCCAGTCATCGCTTGAAGAATTGAGGTCTCTATTCTTTTGTAAGGTGGGTTGTCAAAGACTGCATTGATATACGCACTGCCAGCAGTTTGGTAAGCCGCATCTTTTGCCAATTTGCCTTCCAACCCCATAAATTCATCCATTGATTTGAATGGAATGAATACATAAACTTTTTTTCCAGCATCAGCTTGGGTGGAAATAGGTTTGAATACTCCGACTTTAGCAATGCCATTCCTATGGGCTGCAGGTATAAAAGCATTTTCCAAATAATTATCCAACATCGCCTCTTGAGCTGGCGAATCGATATGATAAGTTTTCAATTCGTAAATATCTCTTTTTTGTGCCACCAAGTTAAAGCTGAGCAGCAGGCAAAAAGCAAAAAAACCGAGTGATAATGTTTTTAATTGTTTCATTTTTTAGGTTTCAGGTTAAGAATGGGTAATTGATTTGTAATCTAAAGCAAACATTGAATTAAGCAGTCCTGTTCTAACAATCCTAAGAGAACTTTAAGAAAGTTGAAATATTGCTTCAAATGAAAAAAGCCGACTTTCGCCGGCTTTTTTCTTATTTATTGTTTTGTGCTTTCTTCATCGGGTTGCTACCAATAGATGTTCCTCTAGCAGCTCCTGAACCTTTAAACAACTCAAATCTGCTTGGCTGAAGCTGAGCTGGCCAGTAATTGTTCGACTCATCTATATCAGCAGTCTCTCTTCTTGGATCGAGAATGATTTGAGTGACTTCTTTTTCTTTCACAAATACTTTTGTGACCTGAGTTTCATTCTTTCTCCAGATTTCCACAGGAATACGATCGATCTCAGAAGTGCCATCAGCATATTGGAATTCCAGGATGATCGGCATCACCAAACCACCCACGTTTTTGAAGGTGATTTCATAGAAATTCAAATCACTTTCCATCAGCTCCTTTTCCTCTGGAGAAAGGCTAGCCATAAATTTCTGATAGCTTTCCTCGTCTGCTGGAGTTACTGTGAAAGGATTATAAGAAGTATAGAAATCACGCGTAGCTGGGTTTGCTTCAATTACGGTCTCTTGGATATCTGTCCTATTAAACTCTTTGGAAACGTAATCTTCTTCTCTGTCTGCTTCTGCCTTCATCGCTGCCATTCTCTCAGCTGGAGTACGGTTCTCCATTTTGTACAAGGCCACATTCTCTATAGCGATATCTACAGGCTCCGTGCCATAGAACCATCCTCTCCAGAACCAATCCAGGTCAACTGCAGAGGCATCTTCCATTGTACGGAATAAATCATCAGGCGTAGGATGCTTAAACATCCATCTTCTTGCGTACTCTTTGAATGCATAATCAAACAACTCTCTACCCATCACCGTCTCACGAAGGATGTTAAGGGCAGTAGCTGGTTTCGCGTATGCATTTGGGCCAAACTGAATGATGTTTTCAGAATTTGTCATGATTGGCTCAAGCGTATTCACGCTGCTTTTCATATAAGGTACAATCTTGTGCGCAGGACCACGACGGGAAGGGAAATTGCGATCCCACTCCTGCTCAGCCATGAATTGCATGAAGGTGTTCAATCCCTCGTCCATCCAAGTCCACTGACGCTCGTCAGAATTGACTATCATAGGGAAGAAATTATGTCCTACTTCGTGAATAATCACACCGATCATTCCGTTTTTCACGGCTTCAGAATAGGTACCATCTGTATCCGGACGACCATAATTGAAGCAAATCATAGGATATTCCATTCCATTTGCAGCCTCTACAGAAATCGCAGTTGGGTACGGATAATCGAATGTGTGAGCAGAGTAAGATTTGATCGTATGTGCAACTACTCGGGTAGAATACTGACCCCAAAGTGGATTCGCCTCTTTTGCGTAATAAGACATAGCCATCACATCTTTTCCACCTTGTTTCACTGCCATTGCATCCCAGATAAATTTGCGGGAAGAAGTCCAGGCAAAATCACGAACGTTCTCAGCTTTAAACTTCCAAGTTTTCTTAGCAGTAGATTTGCCCTTTTCCAATTCAGTTGCTTCATCCTGCGTACGGATGACCACTGGATTATCGTATGTTTTCTTAGCAGTATTCCATCTATTCAGCTCAGTTGCAGAAAGCACCTGGCTTGCATTTTGAAGTTCGCCAGTCGCTCCGACCATGTGGTCAGCAGGCACAGTGATGTTCACTTCATAATTTCCAAAAACCAAAGCAAACTCGCCTGAGCCTAGGAACTGCTTGTTTTGCCATCCTTCAAAGTCAGAATAAACAGCCATTCTGGGGAACCATTCAGCCATGGTGTATAAGTAATTGCCGTCTTCTTTGAAGTACTCGTATCCTGGACGACCGGAGATATAGCCAACTCTATTTGTAATGTTGAACGTCCAATCTACCCCAAAAGTAAAGCTATCCCCAGCCTTCAAAGGTGTAGGAAGATCAATACGCATCATCGTTTTATTGACAGTGACCGGAAGTGGATTGCCTTTCGCATCTTTTACTTCCAATACTTTGTACCCAAAATCATCATTTGCCCAAATGATTCCTTCAAGCGTACGAAGAGTCATTCTAGAACTAATAGAGCTTTCGGCTGCTTTGGGAGAATCAGAATCCGGTCCGCGCTGGTTTTCCTCCAGTTGAACCCAGAGGTACGTCAGCTGATCAGGGGAATTATTGATGTAAGTGACTTTCTCAGATCCTTTGATGGATTGATTTGCATCATCAAGCTCCACGTTGATCACGTAGTTTGCCTGCTGCTGCCAGTACATGTGACCTGGAGCTCCAGATGCAGTTCGGTAAACATTCGGAGTTCGCAGCATCGGGCCAAGCTGCTCAAATCGCTCAGCATGATTCTGCTCTGATTGCTGCGCAAAAGCAGGAAAAATCCCTGTAATTGCTAGTGCTGTAAGTGCAAGTAGTTTTTTCATTATGTAATTATTTAGGCTCAATTCTATTATTTATCTCAATTCATCAGCTACCGATCAATCAGCAGCTAAGGTATTTCTTACCAATATTTTGCTTCTAACATCAGCATTAGCGCCACTCCAAACACCATGGACGCCACGACTAAAGTCCATTCTTTGCGGCTCACACCCGCCAATCCTACCAAGATCGATGTGGCTAGAAGAAAAATCCCCACGATCACCAACTGACCCAATTCCAATCCGAGATTGAATGCCAGCAATGGCTGCCAAATACTTGCCTCTTTGCCCAAAAGACTTCTTAGGTAAATAGAAAATCCAAGTCCATGAATGAGACCGAAGAACAGAGCGAAAACATAATTAATCGAAAGTCCTTTGCCAGACGCGGGTTTTGGTCGGAGAATTGTAATGAAGGCAGTGATCGCGATAGTCACTGGTATCAAAAACTCTATTAGATCAGAGTTTATGCTGATCAATCGAAACGTAGCCAGAGCCAAAGTTAAAGAATGACCAATAGTGAAAGCAGTGACTAATATCACGACTTTGCGCCAGTCTCTAGGAATAAAGACTGCACAAAGTGCCAAAACAAAAAGGATATGGTCATAGCCATGGATATCAAGAATATGCTCAAGGCCTAGACGAAAATATAACTCAAATGAATTCATAAGAAGGGTGAAATACCTCTAAAGAAGTAAATTGCGCAATTATACGTCATAATTGGCAGAAAAGACAGGCAACAGAACACCAAATGCAACAGTTTTACTTATACATGATCAGCTTGGGATGGCTGGTATTTGCACATCCTTTTCATATCAGCTTGACAGAGATTAAATGGAATGCTGAGACTGAGCATATAGAGATTTCGCAGAAGATTTTCTGGGATGATTTAGAGATTGGGCTGGGAGATTTTCACGATGAATCCATTGATTTTCTAAATCCAGCTAATAAGGAAAAACTCAGCAAGCAAATTGAATCCTATCTGCAAGAGAAAAATACGATTTGGATTGATGACAAATCAGTATCCCTGACTTTCATTGGCTATGAAGTAGAGGAAGATGCAGCTTGGTTCTACCTTGAATCCGAAAAGGTAAAAGAGCCAACAGCTGTTAAAATCAAGAATAGTTTATTGCTCGACGATTTTCCTGATCAAAAGAATGTAGTCCAAGTTTACTTCGAGTCTAAGAGCCCAAAAAGTATAATACTCGGTAAAGGAAAGGAAATAGGCATATTGAAAAAGAATTGATCTTAGGCGCTAAAGTATAATTCGCCATGACATTTAACTGTATTTGCTTTCGCTACTATCAGATTCCTCGCTTACTAACTAATTATTCTGAGGTTTTGAGTCATAACTCTTTTCAGTTCCGGTATTGACTTATATTTTTCTTTTCTTAGGGAATAGATTTTTCATGAACAAAAAAGTCCGACCTAAGGCCGGACTTTTGATTTATGATCATTCCCAATTAGTAACCAGGATTTTGCTCTATCGGTGCAGAGATATTGGTTTGGATTTCTGTCAGTGGTATAGGCCAAACAAATAAGTGGCTGCTATATTCTAGCGAGTGATCCATTGGAATAACTCCTCCCTGATAGAAGCTGATATTTGTAATAGATCTTGTAGTTGCTTTCATCGGAATACCAGACATTAAGCCTTCTCCAGACAATCTGTGAATATCTGGCCATCTTCTACCTTCAGCAAGTAATTCAATTCTTCGTTCATTCAAGATCGCTTGTAGTGTACCGTCACCTAATCCTTCTACAGTGTACATTGGTACTGAAGCAGGCAATGCACGGCTTCTTACTGAGTTCAATAAATCAACCGCTTCCATCATTTTACCAGTTCTTGCATTTGCTTCGGCGGCATTAAGAACTACCTCTGCAAATCTCAAGATAACATTAGGGTCAGTGTAAGTCACAGCATCCTGATATTTACTAGTGAAGATACCTGTTGTACTCTGAGAAGTCAAAAGACTTCTTCGAGTATCAGCAGGATCCCAGAAGTCTGCTCTCCAGATGATTGGGCTTATTTTCACCAATCCTCTAGCACCATTATTCGGGTTGCCATACATAGCCGGAAGTGCACCGTTCACCCCTGGGTTTGCCTCAGCAGAGTTTACAAAGGAGAAAATATTATCAGTACTTGTACCACCTCTAAAAGGAGTAGCTGGGTTTGCAGTGATCGCATATTTGGAAGCCAGCTTTGTATATTCTGCCAATACTCCTGGCCAATCTTCCATGTGCAATTTCACTCGAGACTTCAGTGCAATTGCAGCACCTTTATTTGCTCTAAATGCACCACCTTCTGGCAAAAATCCTTCAGCTGCATCTAGATCTTGTAGCAACTGTGCATAATCTTCGCTTACAGTTCCTCTTTGTACAGCCTCCCCATCAGGAACTTTGGTCACGTCATCGATACCAAATGTTCTGTAAGGAATACCTAAAGAGGAAGGATTATCAGAATAAGGTCTTGCAAAATGGATTAACAATTCGTGGTGAGCCAAAGCTCTCAAGAAAAGCATCTCGCCTTTGTATGCATTGCCCTCGTCAGTTGTCAATACACCATTAGTGACAGCTACATCCAGATTTTCCAAAATAATATTTAGCCTGTTGATCATTCTGTAAAGAGAGATCCACATACCAACGTTGTTGGCAGAAACTGGGCTATAGGAATTGTTGTAGGTGATTTCGTAGAAGGCCTGATCGTTATACATATCTTCACCTCTCATGTCACCTTGTTCCACGTTTGCTGCTCCGAACGGATAACCACGCTGAACCGCATTTGCATAGAAACCTCTCTGTGCTGACTCATACACACCTAATACTGCAGATTCGATACGAGCGCCTGTAGAAAATGCTTCTGAATCAGGGATAAGGTTTGCAGGTACCAACTCAGTTACCTCACATGCACTGGTAAAGCCCAATAAGGCTACACCTACTAGTGCCAATTTGATATTTTTTATCGCGAATTTTTTCATAATAAATATTCTTTTCGGTTTGAGTGATTAGAAACCTACGCTAATACCAAGCGTGTATGTACGGATGACCGGAGCTACGTTCGAATCAACACCAAAGCTAAGTTGACCTGAGAAAGAGTTTGCTTCTGGGTCAAGTCCTGAATAACCCGTGAATGTGAAAGGGTTTTGAACTTGGGCAAATACACGTGCATTAGAAATTGCTCCACTAAAAGCCGACTGTAAGGCACTAACTGGCACAGTGTATCCAAGGACAATGTTTTGGATTCTTACGTAATCACCTTTCTCCACAAATCTTGAATTGGAGACTGAGTTTTGCCACATATTTTGATCCTGACCTGAGTAAAGCTTAGGAATATCAGTCACCTGACCACTTTCAGTCCATCTTGTTAGGATACTTGCTTGGTTATTTGAAAAGCCTTGGCCTAGAAGTCCTCTAAGAGATTCATTCATGATGTAGTTTCCACCTGAGAATCTTGTGAAGATTTCAGCATCAAAATTTCCAAATCTGAAATTGTTTGACCAGCCACCTTGCCACTTAGGCAATGTGTTTCCAAGGTATTCCTGAGTAGGACCAGAAGCAGCCACAGACACATCAGATGGATTAGCTGGGTCATATTGTTTAAAACCTAAGGCACCACGTACTAAATTATACTGCACAATGTTGTCTCCAGATCTGTATAGAGGGTTACCATTTGCAGCGTTTACTCCTTCCCATACTACGCCGTAAAGCTGAGCGATAGGGTTTCCAACCTCAGTTCTATTGTAAGTTCCAGTTAATGGGCTGATCAAATTAGTAACCTCGTTTTTGATGTAGGAAATGTTGAAATCAGTATCCCATGAGAATTTACCTCTACTAATTACATTGGAAGCTACTCTAAGCTCAAAACCAGTGTTCTCCATCTGGCCCACGTTCTGGTTGATGCTGTTACCTGGTACGCCTAATGAAGGTGCAGTAGGAGCAGCTAAGATTATTCCGTCGATATTATTTTTGAAATAATCTGCAGAAACAGTAATTCTTCCTAAAGTCATATCAAGACCAAAGTTCAACTTCTTGGAAGTTTCCCACTGTAAATCAGCATTGGCAATTCTATTGTAACCAATACCTGCACCAGCACCACCCAAAACTGGGCTATATCCACCGTAAGCTGCAAAAGAATCAATACCTGTATTTCCTACTTCAGCATAAGAAGCTCTCACTTTGAAATCCGAAATCAATTCAGAATTGAAGAATGCTTCATCAGAAACTCTCCATCCCACAGATCCACCAAAGAAAGTTCCTCTTTGGTTTTCTACTGCCAAATCAGAAATTCCGTCATTTCTTACCGTGAAAGAAGCCAAGTATTTGCCTTTGTAGGAATAATTGAATCTACCGAAATAAGAATCATACCCTCTTTCGGTGTAGCCACCACCAGAGAATTGATTATTGTAAGAACCAGTGATTAGGTTATTTCTTCTGAAATAATCATCAGAGATGTCAGTACCCGAAGCACTGAATCCATAGAACTTAGCGAATTGGTATTCCAAACCTGCAGTAAAGTTCAAATTGTGGTCTTCAGCGATAATTGTCTGATAATTCAAGGTATTCTGCCAGTTCCACTGGAAAGCAGGATTAGCAGCCATGAACACACTACCATTTGAACTTCTACCGTCACCATGTCTTGCATCCAGTGACTGGAAATCGTCCGCCATAGTTAAGTCAACACCGATTTGAGTTCTAGCAGTAAGACCATCCAAAATATCTACTTCACCATAAGCGTTGCCTATTATTCTGTGCGTACGGCTTCTATAAATATTGTTTTTCAATACAAAACCAATGTTAGGTATGTTGTTGTCTGGACCGGCTAGGTTGTTTCCAAAACCAGTTGTAGCACCATTTGCTGTTACATTGAATCCATCAAAAGCAGTATTAGCTTCATCATAGATTGGAACGTTTGGCAAAGAACGTGTAGAGTTGTAAATCGCTCCCGAAAGAGAGTTAGAACCGTTATTTAAACCAAATATCTCAGTATATGAATAAGACATAGAAGTACCTACTCTTACCGCTTTCGAGATATTATGATCCACATTTCCTCTAAATGAATACCTGCTTAATTCATTTGGTCTTACAGGAGATTCCTGATCAGTGAAGCCTAAAGAGAAGAAGTATTTAGTAGCTTCAGAACCTCCAGCAATAGAAAGATTGTGCTGCTGAGTAAATCCTTGTCTGAATACTAGATCTTGCCAATCGGTATTTACACCTGGTGCAGCTAGTTCTGATTGTCCCGCATTTGTTCTCTTTTCGTTTGCTATGGTTACCCATTGGTCCCCAGTAAGTAGGTCAAAAGTATCTACAGCTTCATTGATACCCATTGAAGTGCTGTAACTCACTTTAGCTTTGCCTGTAGCTCCTCTTTTGGTAGTAATTAGAATCACACCATTTGCTGCTCTAGAACCATAAATAGCGGAAGCAGAACCATCTTTCAATACCTCGAAAGAGGCAATATCAGCCGGATTAATGTTAGCTAATGGATTAGCATCGTTGACAGATGATCTGTCGGAATTGACTAATGGAACTCCGTCAATTACGAAAAGTGGGCTTGCACTAGATGTCAAGGAGTTCACGCCACGAATACGGATGATTGGAGCTGATCCTAAAATACCGCTTGGGGTGGTTACCGACACACCTGGAGCTCTACCAGCAAGTTGAGATTCAAAAGAAGGAGCTACTAGATTCTCAATCGCTGATGCATCGATAGACGCAACAGAACCAGTGATTTCTCTTCTTTCCTGGGTACCGTAGCCTACCACTACTACCTCATTGAGGGTTTTTACATCCACATCCAATACCACATTGATAACGGAATTGGAACCAATTGGCATTTCCTTAGATAAGTAGCCAACAAAACTGAATACAAGGGTAGTCGCGTCAGCTGGAGCTTGGATCGAATAACTTCCGTCCAAATCAGTGATAACGCCTATTGTAGTACCTTTAACTACTACACTAGCACCTGGAACACCATCTGGCTCTTCAGCCGAAGTAACCCTACCGGTTATTGGCTTGCTCTGCGCCAAGACTGACACCAAAGTCAGAATCGCGAAAGCAAAGGTTAATAAAACTTTCTTCATAGATTAATCATTTACGTGGAGTGAAATTTGACGCGAATATTAAACCGAAAGTTGGTATTTCAATAGTCCACAACTTGCACTTAATCAACCTGATAAAATACTTTATTTCGAAAATTTGTTAAAAATTGAAAAACAGAATTTCAAAGCTCTCCATCTTTATATTTCTCAGATTTTTATTTCTCATTTTTCACTTTTTACTCTTAAAAAATCTGAATTTCTCTTAAAAAATTCTGAATTTGATTCTTTTATACCTAAATGATTAATACGGCCTAATGCACTAAAATTCTTTTTGGACTAATTATCCAAACAAAATTCTTTTAATCAATTAGTTTACTGAGAAAACCTCCAATTTAATCTGAGAAGATAAATTTTAAAAAAAATTCAAAAAGAATAATATTTTGAACTATATCTATTTCGCAAAATATATTTTGTTTTAATGAGAATTAAAAAAAATTCAGTTTTTATCTGTATTTCGCTAAAATGAGTAACAACAAATAAAAATGAGCCTCTTTTTATAGTTTTTTATACAACTTCCACACCCTATCTACTCTTTTTAAAAGTATTATATTAGAAACGTCTATTTTCTGAACCAGTCTTCTTTCAGCCACAAAGTGAAGAATATTCTGAAACTGAGCTTTCTTAATATCCTTAAAAGCTACGGTCATATGCGGGTGATAATTTCGATCACTCAGCTCATCCACTAGATTTAATTCCCTTTTACAAAAGTTTTTTAAGTCATTTTGAAAATCATATAGATCTTGGTCGGCATGGACATCTAGGTAGATGACCCGCTCCCCAAATGTTTTCACTCCTTTTATAGTTAGGGTCATTGGCTTATAATCGCCTAAAAAGCCTTTTAGTCTCTCTATTAGCTTCTCTTCCTTTGCCTCATTGTAGGTAAAGGGCATTTTAACTGTAATATGGGGCGGAGATTTCAAAGCGTATTTTGCTTGGAAGCGATGCTTGATCTCCAACTTTAGATTTGTTACCCGTTCTTCAAACTCACCTTCAGGCACGATAGCCAAAAAATATTTTTGCAATAGTTTCATCCCGCTAAATTACCTTGAAAAGGATTTCATCAAGTAAAAACAGAAAAACTATTCGATTAACTGGATCAAAGTTTTAAATTAAGGGGAATAAACACCAAACAACTATGAAGTATTTTTATAAGGCTATGATTGGCCTTGATCTAACCGAGATGGATGACATCCTGATCAAAAAAACGATAGTTTTCCTAAAATTCTTAGGAATAGATAAATGCTATTTTGTGCATGTCTCCAAAAACCTAGCAGTTCCTGATGAAATCCTTAAAGACCATCCAGAATTATTAGCTCCAGGCGATGAGTCTATCGAGGCTTTGATCAAGACGAAATTAGAGGAGTTTGATTTTCCTGAATCGATGGATATCGAAGTTTTTGCAGAAGAAGGCACAAACCAACTAGAAACTCTGCTAAGATGGGCTAAGATCAAGGATGTAGACTTAATTATTATGGGTAGAAAAGAAGAACTGCAAGGAACAGGCTCTCTTGCCAAAGGGATTGCCAAAAAAGCTCCTTGTTCAGTCTTACTTTTACAGGAAGGTAGAAATCCTGGACTGCCAAAGAAAATAATGATTCCGTCGGACTTCTCTGATCACACTGATTTGATCTATGATTTTGGTGAAAGAATCTCTGAAGAATTAGGTGCAGAATTAATTCCTGTCCATCTATATGAAGTCCCTCATGGATATTCAAAAACAGGAAAATCCTTTGAAGAATTTGCGGACATTATGAAAGAAAATGCCCGACGGGACTTTAGACGATTTATCCAAAAGTTCAACCACAAAGAACTTGAGTGTAAATTCATTTTGAACAACGGAGAAGGTCAAGGTAAGGCCTTATTAGAGGAGGCAGAGAAAATTGATGCCGATATGATACTGCTAGGATCAAGAGGAAAAACTAAGTCAGCCGCAATCCTGCTTGGTAGTGTAGCCGAGAAACTAGTTTTGGTTAATAACCGCTTGCCCATGTTGATCTTCAAGAAAAAAGGTGAAACAATGGGCTTCTTTGAAGCGCTGTTTAAAATCTAGTGAAGTTTACTGAGAAAATACATACCTGATCACCTTTGCCCTCCATATTATATTGGAGGGCTTTTTTTTGAAGCTCTAGGTTAGGATAGAAAAACTTCTTAACAGACTTAAAATCGAGTTTATTAGCTTTTTAGATTTGAATTAATAAACCTAGATTTTACTCAAAATTCATTTCAATCTTAAAATTGAGCGAAGAATCCCGCAGGCTGATTACTTTTGTGATTATTTGTTAGCTGAATCGCCTAAGGGCAACGCATGAGTTTTATTTCGAATTTCTTTTCACCTTCCGACAATCCCAATTCTTTGGGAGCCAAATTTAGAAACCAAAGACAAAAAGATTTTGAAGATTTATTCTTTCGGAATTTTTCCAAAAACGATCCAATTCGCGTTCTTGATGTAGGTGGAGCTTCGTATTTCTGGGATACCAGCAGCCTTCCTTCTCTGCCAAATATTGAAATCACACTTCTCAACCTAGGCAAAGAAGACACCACTCATCCTAAAATAAAATCCGTCGTTGGTGATGCTACAAGTATGCCTGAGTTTGCCGAAAACAGCTTTGACCTTGTCTTTTCCAACTCTGTAATTGAACACTTGTATACTTGGGAGAATCAGCAAAAAATGGCGAATGAAATCATGCGCGTGGGTAAAAAGTATTTTATCCAAACACCAAATAGGAAATTCCCAATAGAAGCGCATTACGCAATCCCTTTTGCCCAATATTTACCGCATAAGTTGCTTTATTTTTTACTTACAAAAACAAAAGTGAGTAGGCTTCAGAAATGGGACCCAACGCACGCAAAGCAATACTTGGAGGAAATTCGCTTACTCGATCAAAAAGAAATGCAGCAACTTTTCCCAGAGTCTAAAATCTATCAAGAAAAATTCATGGGCATGATCAAATCAATATGCGCCCACAACTTGGGTTAATCTGCAAATTGTAAACGAACCAAGTTGGCATAAAACCCATCTTCTCTAGTGAGCAGATCGACGTGATTGCCTTGCTCGACTATTTCACCATCGCTTAGTACATATATCCTATCCACCTTGCGAATAGTAGCGAGCCTATGAGCAATGATAATGGTAGTTCTTCCTTTCATCAACTCATCTAATGCTTCCTGCACCAAGTGCTCTGATTCCGCATCCAAAGAAGATGTAGCTTCGTCCAAAATCAGAATGGATGGATTTTTCAATATAGCCCGAGCAATTGCAACACGCTGTCTTTGGCCACCAGAAAGCTTGATCCCTCGCTCTCCTACCAAAGTATCTAGCCCTTCAGGGAATTGAGAAATAAACTGCCAGGCATTAGCTTTCTTAGAAGCCATTATAATTTCTTCTTCAGTCGCTCCAGGCTTGGCATACTCGATGTTCTCACGTATCGACCCGCCAAATAGCAGAACTTCTTGGGGCACCATTCCCACATGGGATCTAAGGTTTTGCAAATCCCACTCACTCAATTGACGATCATCTACTTTAATTGCCCCTTTCTGCACATCATAGAAGCGCATGAGCAATTGAATAATCGTAGATTTTCCTGCACCGGAGTGACCTGCCAATGCAACTTTTTCACCTGGGTTGACATAGAAAGTCAGATCTTTCAGCACTTCCATTTCTGGTCGGGTCGGATAATGAAATCCAACCTGATCAAAGGAAATTTTACCTTGGAAATTATCCGCTTTTTGCCCTGCAATTGATTCCGGCTCTTCGTCTAATATTTCCAAAACCCGCTCTGAGGAACCTATGGCTTTCTGTACCTGCCCATAAATATCTCCCAATCCAGCTATAGATCCGCCTATAAATGTAGTGTACAGTACAAAAGAGACTAGCTCACCTACACTCATTTCACCGGAACTGACCAAGCTAGCGCCGTACCACATCACCGCTACTATACCACCAAACAAAGCGAAAATGATAAAGGAAATAAATGCTCCACGGTATTTAGCAGCACGCAAAGCAACACCCACTACTCTGTTCAATCCAGTACCATATCGAGCTGACTCGAACGCTTCACCAACAAATGATTTAACTGTACTGATAGACTGTAGCGTTTCCTCCACTATCACATTCGCAGCAGCTAATTCATCTTGGGTACTTTTGGAAAGCCTTCGGATAAATTTTCCAAAAACCATAGCTATCACCACCAAAACGGGGAAAGTAGCTAGCATGAATAAGGTTAATTTTGGCGTATTCACCATAAGGAAAATCACTCCAGCAATAAGCGTCACAACCTGTCGAAAAAGCTCCGCAAGCGTAACAGAGAAAGTGTCCTGAAGCATACTGACATCAGAAGTAATTCGGCTGATCAATTCTCCTGTCCTGCGCTTATCAAAAAATGTCATCGGAAGGCGTACCATTCTAGAGTATAGTGCAAGCCGGATATCCCGCATAGACTTCTCAGAGACTAAGGCAAAAAGCCAAACTCTAAAAAAAGAAAAGATACTTTGCACAGCAAGAATCCCAACTAAAATTAAAGCGATCGAATTGATGTCGCTTACAATCCAGTCAGTGCCTTGCGCGGTGTCGATAAGCTTGCCAGCTACAAAAGGAAAGGTGAGCAGCGTAAGTGAGGAAAATACAAGGAAAATCAATCCTAGAAAGAAGGTTCCTTTATACGGAATCAAAAACTGAAAAATGCCTCCCAGTTTACTTAAATTCTGCTTATTCAACTTCCTCTTCTCACTCTCTTCCAAAGCAGTTCCTCTTTTCTTAGCCATCCGTTAATTTTGGTATTGAGGGCACAAACTTAAGGCTTTTTTGTAAGGATTTCCTCAGTAAAAGTGAAAGCTTTGACAATCAACTTAGACTACTAAATCAATTTAATAATCGGGCTCCACTTTCACCTTAGCTATCCTAAATACTAGAACGGAAAAAACTGACCAAAATCAGCCTAGGCTACTGAATAAGTTTCTTATTGCTTTTGAAATGATATGAGAATAAATAGCTGCTGCTGTGGAATGAGGCAACTATCTGCCCAATTGCGCATCAACCAATTCCCGCTTTAGTTTACGCTCACGTTCAAGCATATTCTTTCGATGATTTTCAAATTCTTCCTGAACTTCCGCCAAATCCTTCTGTGCCTTTTTGATTTTTCTGAAGCTGGTGAAATATTGAAAAGAAAAAATAGCAAGCGCTCCTGCCAATACTGCCACCAGAATCCACATCAAAGAAGAATAAACCCCTTTGTGGATTCCCATTCCCAGAAATGAAAAATTATCTTTTTCAGCAATTGCAGCTAACTTCTCAGCTTCAGCGGTTGCCAAAATTGCTTTCAAATTATTAATTGAGTCTTTCTCATTGACAATCAATAGTTTTAGATCGCCAACCTCGGTTCTCATGGTACTCATAGAATCAAGAATATTAGCTTTGAGCTGATCCAAATTTGACCGCTTTACAACCTTATATTCTTGGAAATTATTTGACACATTGTAGATATATTCAAATTGACTATCAATCGTGCCGGATTCAAGGGATCCTTTATCTTCGGAAGCTTCTTGAGCAAATGTGAATGAAGGGAGAGCAATAAAGAAAATTATGATAAGGAATAGGGAGAGTATTCTTTTCATTTGGGAAGTAATTTACAAACTAGGGTGAATTGCGTGTTTTTTCAATAAACATGCCTAGCTCACAATTTAAGGCCATTTTTTAGAAGTATACCAAAGGCCTCAGAACAAATTTGCTGCTAAACATTGATTTGCAGCGTATTATAAAAAATATTGATTTTGATTTTTTAAAATAATTTTTGAAATGGTTGTACTCAGAAAAAATTGACTGGTTCTTTTGCCTGAGATTGTGGTTGTCAGAGAGGTGCTATTTATTCATAAACTAAAAAAGGGTTTGACTCTACAAAATTCCAACTTTTATACAGAATTCAAATTTGGGAAAAATGATCCATCTGCATAGCCAAAGAATTTAAATTTCCTTGACGGTATCTACTTGAGAAGCAATCCAGGCTGGTCTTGAAGAAGCTAAAAACGTGATCCCAATCATCGCTATGCTGATCCAGAAAAAGTCACTCCAGATCATTTTGACAGGATATGCATCTACTACTGCTGATGAAATACCAAGAGATACCAACCCAAATGTCTCTTGAAGAAAGCAAACCAAATATCCAAGCACAAGCCCAATCACAGCACCACTAAAAGCAATCATAGCGCCCTGCTTCAAGAATATTCTTCTTATTAATTTCTCGGGTGCTCCCATAGCTTTCAGCACAGCAATGTCTTTCTTTTTTTCAATTGCCAACATACTAAGGGAGAAGAAAATATTGAAGGAGGCTATCGCCAGAATAAAGGTAAGAGTGAGAAAGACAAATAGCTTTTCCATCTGAACAGTCCGAATCAAACCGGCATGTTGCTCATCTGCATTTTTCACAAGAAAGCCTTCTCCTAAATGTGCCTTCAGCGTTTTGTGGACTTCAGCAATAGAGTATCCTTCAGCAACTTTCACTTCAAGTGAAGTTCTTTTATCACCGTATTTTAGCAGCTTCCTCACAAAAGAAAGTGGCGCTATCACATATTCATCGTCAAACTGTCTATCAATGCTAAAATAGGCAACTGGGTCCAAGAAGGCAGTTTCATAAAACTGAGAGGGATCGATGGTTGCTGCGCTTCTAGGTGCTTTAGGATAATAGATTTTCAAAGGCACATTGACATTTTCCAGATTGACTGACAGAAAAAATCCTACACCTCTCCCGAGAATTGCTGCAGGGTTAAGTTCAGTACCTAGTGTAGTATCTCCCCAAAAGTAGCCTCTGGCGAATCTTTCCTGATCCAGAAAGTTATCCGATACTCCCTTTATTCTGCCAACCATCTGATTGCCATTGTAATCAAGCAAGACATTGTCCTCAATGACCTCCGTTAGAATTGCTACGCCTTCCAAGGTTTTGATACTATCCAACCATTCTTCGTTGGTCATAAAACTTTTCCCAACGGCCGCCTCAATTTTCAACTCCGCATCGAAGCTGGCAAAAATACCACGAATCAAATCTTCCAAGCCATTGAATACAGACATCACAATCACCAAGGCCATGGTGCCCACTGCGACTCCTATCATAGAAATCCTGGACAAAATGGTGATGAAGTTTCGCTTCTTTTTACTGCGAAAATATCTGGAGGCTATGAAAAAACTGAGATTCAACGATAGCTAGATTAATCCTCTTCTTCTTGATCCTCTTCCTCAGGAGGTGCTGGCGGAATGGCAAGATTAGAAATCACCTTGTCCATGTGTTGAGCATAGGCAGCCGAATCATCCGGGAAAAATGCGATTTCAGGAATTACCCGAACTGATTTTCCAATTCTCTTGGCTAATTGGTGCCTGATTTCCTTTTTGTGCTCATTGATCAGATTAAATGTTGCTTCTGGATCAGCTAATAAAAAGCTCAGGTAAACTTTTGCCAAGCCCAAATCAGGGCTCATCATTACACGAGTAATCGTCACCATAGCACGTCCGACTAGGTGTTTTGATTCTTTTTGAAATATATCTCCAAGCTCTTTTTGTATCAGCTTGGCGTATTTTTGTTGTCTTTTACTTTCCATATGAAGTATTTGTGGTACAAATTTAGCGAAATAGTTGGGCAAGCTTTAATTTCGGGCAAAACCAACCTAACACTCTTCTCAAATTCACCTTGTTCAGCTTTTTCAAATTAAATGATCCCTTCAGGCTAATTGGCATAGGAATATACGTTCTACTGCTGACATTCGTCTATTTGATGCTAAATCCTTTCCCTATTACCAATCCACAATTAATGTGGATGCTGCTTGGAGAGCGCTTAGGGCAAGGTTATTATTTATATCAAGACATCATAGATGACAACGGTCCTCTTTCGGCGGGGTTTTTCACCATTATGGATTTACTGTTTGGCCGTAGCCTTTTCGCTTATGAAGTGGTAGGAAGACTTTTAATTTCCTTCCAGATCCTTTATTGGAATTCTATTTTGATCAAGTTCAGGGCTTTTGACATCAATACCTATCTGCCAGCTATCGTCATGGCTGCTCTTTTCCATTTTTCTTTTGACCTATTGAGTCTTAGCCCGGCATTATTGGGTAGCACATTTTTAATACTTGCTCTTGGACAGCTTTTTTCGCAAACCGTATTGCAAAAAGACACAAGTGAATCTACCTTGTTAATTGGAATTTATGCTGGATTGGCCACAGGCTTCCAGCCAAATTATATCCTTTTTTTGCCCTACATGATATTCACTGGAATTGCCATCAGTAGCTTTTCCTTCCGGCAGTTGATGCTCTCTTTAGTTGGGTATTTTCTGCCAATTTTGTTGATTACAGTGTTTTATTTTTGGAACGATGGATTGGAAGAAGCTATCCAAATCTGGCCTCTCACTTTTCTATCGGAAAAGTATGAATATCAATCCCTCATAGATTGGCTGATTCTTGGAATATTTCCTCTTTCCTTAGCTGTGGTAGGTTATTTTATAGCCACAGTATTACGTGGGTCAACTATCAACCAGCAAAAGCAAAGGCAACTTATCCTAATCTGGCTGCTGTTTTCAGCAGCAGAATTTTTCATCATCAAAAAGCAGGCGGCATATCAATTAGTGATTTTGATTCCCGGGCTGACTTACCTGATTACTCAGTTCTTCCTAACTATCAAAAAGGAAATCATTGTCAAGATTACATTTTACCTTTTGGTTATAGGTCTTCCAGCTACTGGAATATGGTATTGGAATCAAAAAATCGCAGATTCGGAATATTTTGTAGGGCAAAATGAAGCTAGATATTCTGATGCTATCCTAGTAATGGGAGACGATCTCGCCCCTTACCTTGACGCCAGAATCGGTGGTCCATTTCTAAATTATCGCTTGAGTAAGCTGTATCTTGATCAAGATCGGGATTTAAGAGAAAAGGCAAGGCTTTTTCAAATGCTTCAAAAGCAGCTACCTACAAAAGTGCTCGACCCTAATGGCGATTTTGAGAAATTACTGAAGCAATTTCCAGCATTGGAGAGCCAATACAACAAGACTTCTAAAGGTGTATTTACTTTGATAAAATAGGGTTTCCCTTGTTTTAGACACCAAGGTTGGAAAGAGAACTTATATTTTAATCATTTGATTATCAGATAAATAAATAGTACTTTAGGCCTAATCGTCCCTTTTTTATGCCTTTAATACTTTTTTATGGAATCTATCAACCAATTGTTAGAAGCATGTACATTACCAGAAAAAACCCAGTTGGTAGAGTTTGCTAAAATCAAAAACCCACCAAGCTCAAAGAAATTGATGCTCATGAAACTCTTTGTGAACCAACCTGGGCTTAGCGATACAGAGTATTCTCAAAAAATCTACAAAAAGCCGGAAGGTCCAGCCTATTTTCAACTCAAGAAACGAGTGAAAGATGAGTTTGAAGAACTTTTTCTACTGCTTAAGCCAACTTGTATAAAAAAGGAAAATCAGCTTCATATCGAATGCTCAGAATTACTTTTGAAAAGCGAGCTTATTCTGGCTAGAGGCATACGGACTGAAGGTTCTAAATTATTAGAACGAGGGCTAAAAATGGCTATAAAGAACGGCTTTCACGACTTGGTTCTGACTATTTACAGTATCGCCGCGCGATTTGGGATTTGCGAGGTATTGAATAATAATGACCTTCCTGAACTTGAAATTGCGATCAAAAGCCATTTGCAATTATTAATCAAGGAAAACTATAAAAATCCAGAAGATCAAACGGAGTCAAAAAATGAGCACTTAAAGACGATGATCCGTCAACTTAATTATAACCGAAAATCCTGGTTAATTCTAGATGATATTAATCGATCAATACAACACAAGGATTATGAAAACGCCCTTTCTCAGGTAAATGAGGCAGAATTGGATTTGAATCAAAATAACGAATCCCGAACAAAAGATGAGTTACTATTAACGAAGACTTCTATACTTCTTGCTAAGCGGGAGTATACCGAAGTATTGGAGGAGTGTATATACTCAGTAAACCCAAGTAAATTTTCAATTGAAAATAAACTTAGATACTCCCTAAACCATTGGTATGCCTTATTTCATTTAAATAAGATTGACGAAGCACAGCAAATCCTCCGTAATAATTTGATGAAATTGGATTCCGATCAAGATAAAAAATGGAGATATCTAGAAGCCTATATTCAATTCAAACAAGGCAATTTTAAAACTGCATTGAAAGAAATTCATTCTTGCCAGAAATACCTGAAGAATAATTCTGACTATTATTTGGGTTCAAAAATGCTGGAAATAATGATCCTTTTCGATCAAAATGATCAAGACTGGTTAGAATATAAAATTGAAAACTTTAGGAAATTAATTTCAAGATATAAATGCAAGAAACTTATACGCATTCAATTGGCATTTCAAGTTTTTTCAAAATTACAAAAATCACTTTTTAAAGCTTGTTTAATAGACCTGGTCAATGATCCAATTCTTAGTGATCTTCAAAATGAAATTGAAGGCTTGGAGTGGAGACCTGCCTCCTCTGAATTAATTCGATATGATAGCTGGATCAGCGCAAAGGTGAATAGCCAAATTTCCTAATTTCCAAAGCTACCAATCAAATGAATCTTTTGAAACGATCAAAACTTTCTTGATTTTTAAGATAGAGTAATGTCATTAATTAAAGATATTTTTAAACTAATCAAATGATTTTCAGCTAATTGTAATTTTTTAATTCTTAATTATTGCATAATTCAGCTATATAATTTCCTGTCAATTTCGAGCTAGGTTCAATACCTTGACAAAGGTTTTTAACCATCTTTTTCACATTATTTTTTCTAGCGATATGATTCATTCTACACTGGAATTTTTGACTGCAGAATTGAACGCCTTTATCAAACTTAAGGTAGGCGATACGATGGGGAATAGAATTTATCTCTCCAGTGTCACTAATGAATCTGGGCTCGCTATTCCAGATCAAAGCCTTGGTCTGTCACTAATAAATATAGAAGAAGAACGCACGATTAAAGAGCAGCGAAGCACCTATATCAATGCTGTAGGTAAGACTGAAAAGCGAAACCCAGAGATTCAACTGAATCTGTATGTGTTGATCACCGCGAATTTCCAGAACAAAAAATTAAACGATTCCTCGGATGATTATGTGGAAGGGCTCAAGCAATTGGGATACGCCATCGCTTTTTTCCAATCCAAGAATGTATTTACCAAAGAAAACAGTCCAGGCTTGGCAAACTTCGATCCTGAGCTTTCAAAAATTGTAGTAGAGCTATACAGTTATTCTTTTGAGCAGCTCTATAACTTCTGGACTGTAGTAGGGGCAAAATATCTGCCCTCCGTCTTATATAAAGTTAAGACCTTGAAAATTCAGGAAAACGCAATTCAGGAAAGCGGCGATCCTATTGAAAAAATTCATCTCGATACACTTCATAAATCATGAGCATCATCTACACACGCCTCGGCGAAGTAGCGCTTCGCCATGACTTTTACCGCGATGGCTTGGCCAAAGACATGATTCTCATGCCTTCACCTGAAACCGCGCAATTGATGAAAAATGGCAAAATTCTGTTCAGAAAAACACCTGGCGGAATAGTCTTACTCTATAGAGCCGAAGAGGATGAAATTACGCCACTAACTCCTGTAACACTACCGCAATCATTTTTCTTCTTTTTCAAACCTGAAAATCCAGCCGCCTTTCTTCAAGTAACTGACTTGGATAACGGTTCAGAAGAATTTCAAGCTGGCAAGCTTCCCTTTTTTCGAAATACTCCGGTAAATGCCTCCACGGCAAGCGAAAATCCAGAGGAACTGTCCTATCAATTATTAGATGGGCTTCGGCCAAAAGCATTTTCTCTGCAGCTCACACTAGACCCAACCCCAGCTTCAGTTCGGATCAAGGTCAGAAATGCAGCAGGAGAAATAGTGTCTGCTGGAAAAGATTCTACGGGCAATCCATTGCCTGACGGATATGAAATGATGCCAGATCAAAATGGTCTTTTTAGAATTCTTTTTGATCTCAAAGGAAGAAGAGAAGGTGTTTACACATTCACACTGCGAAATTCCGGAGACACCGATGACTTGTGGTCCAAAAAGTATTGGCTTGGTGAATCTTCATCCTCGCAGCCATTTGGCCTGATTGAACTGCGTTTCCAAGCGACACCGAATCATCTTTATGGGGCTACCGAATTTTATCAAGTTTCCTTTTCAAGAAAGGAAAGCCGCTGGACTTATTACGTCGTCAATGGTAATAAAAAGGTAGATCTAGTGACCACCCAGCTGAGAATCCAGGACTTAGGTAATGTAGGAAGCGTTCCCTATGGCTCTTATACGTTTGATCAAATTGGAACTAGTCCGAGTGCTGAAGTCAAAATTAACAATTTGGATACAGTGGTTTTTCGCTCGCAGAATAAGATTCCATACTTCGAAATCCCAAAACTCAATTTTCAGCTTAGAAGAACACCTGGAAATCAGATTCTAATACCAAATCTTCCAAATCCTTCCCGATCCGCTCCGACTAAGCAAAGTGGTGGAGAGGCTAACTCAGAAATATATGTATTCATCTAGCAAACTATCCGAATATGGCAGACTTTAAAACCCCCGGGGTTTATGTTCAGGAAATATCAACCCTTCCCGCCTCCATTGCACCAGTCGCGACAGCGATCCCAGCATTCGTAGGCTATACCGCTACTCGCGAAAAAAATGGTGAGACTTTACCGGCAAATCAGCCTGTTCGAGTCAGTTCCTATTTGGAATACAAGAAGATTTTCGGTGAATCCTATGCAGAAGATTACGGCGTGACTTTGACAGAAGCAGCTGACGGATCGACGGTAGTAGAAATAACTGACCCGACGAATTTTTCTCCATACCGAATGACTTACCAAGTCTACATGTATTTCAATAATGGCGGTGGTCCATGTTACATAGTTCCTGTAGGCGGATTCGTAGCTGGACCAAATCCAGCTCCCACCTCCATTGATCCAGGAGAGTTGATTGCTGGAATCAACGCTTTGGAAGAGGAAGATGAGCCGACACTTTTGGTAGTGCCCGAGGCTGTGATTCTGAGTCCTACAGATCGCAAAACTATACACGACACATTAATCGCTCAGTGCTCCAAACTCCAAGACAGATTTGCCCTTATGGATGCTTTGCATTACGGAACACAAAGTGTAAAAGATGATGGTGATTCATTCCGGGACGAAGTAGGAAGCAGCGATCTGAAATATGCTGCAGCATATTATCCTTCGCTTAAAACTTCACTTTATAAGTATTATTCCGAATCCAAACTGACTATTTCAGATAATAGAGGTGGAGCGGGTTTAGGACCATTTCACAATAAAAGGCTTAATGCTGTTGGGGCTGGTGATGCCTTTGCAACTGCCACCATCCGCATAAATAATACTGCAAATATTGATGGGGATATTATTACTATCGGAAGTACAGCATACACTGCAGGTACAACATTTACTCCAGGTGCTACAGATATAAATACCGCTGATGCGCTGCTTAATGCTATTAATGCAGCAGCAGATCCACTATTTACAGCATCGCGCACACCTTCTACCTCGACACTCACATTAGTAGCAACAACTCCAGGAATAGCAGGAGCATCAATCGTATTAACTTATGACGACAATGGCGATGGAGGAGCAGTGGTGTCCGGCGCTGGTACTTTCTCCTGGCAAGCACCAGACAAGACTCTTTATAATACCATTGTAGCAAAGCTGCAATCCAAAAAAATGGAACTCTATCCATCTGCATCGATGGCAGGTATTTGTGCACGGGTTGATCGGCAGCGTGGAGTATGGAAAGCACCGGCAAATGTCGATGTGAGAGGAGTAATAAAGCCTGTTATTTCGGTGAGCGCTGAAGATCAAGGGTTACTGAATGTGGATCCTACTTCCGGCAAATCAATAAACGCTATTCGCTTTTTCCAAGGCAAAGGAAACTTGGTATGGGGAGCTAGAACGCTCGCCGGAAATGACAACGAGTGGCGCTATATCCCAGTTCGCAGACTTTATATTTTCGTGGAGGAATCTGTTAAAAAGGCAACTGAATTCGTGGTCTTTGAACCTAACGATGCCAATACCTGGCTCCGGGTAAAAACCATGATAGAGAACTTCCTGAGCAATCTATGGCGCGATGGAGCCTTAGCTGGTGCCAAAGCTGAAGAAGCATTTTTTGTACGAATAGGCTTGGGCAAAACAATGACTCCGCTGGATATTCTGGAAGGTCGACTAATTGTAGAAATCGGTATGGCGGCAGTGAGACCGGCAGAATTCATCATCCTGAAATTCTCTCATAAACTTCAGGAATCTTAATCCATTTCATTTTAAAAAATTTAGCCATGTCAATTCAATCTACACCAGGCGTTTATATAGAAGAAATTTCCACCTTACCAGCGTCTGTAGCATCAGTGGAAACAGCAATTCCCGCGTTTATCGGTCATACTGATTTAGCTGAAAAAAACGGCGAGGACGTTCGGGGAGTACCGACTCGTATAACCAACATACTGGAATTCGAAGGGATTTTTGGTAAAGGAAACCCAGAGACTTTCACGATTTCGGTGGTGGACAGCTATGACGCGGCTAAAGGTTCAGGAGAGAAATTAGCAACGAGAAAAATCACTGCTACTCCCCCTGCCACACCTAGCCCTTACAAGCTTTATTACAGCATGCAGATCTATTTTTCCAACGGTGGTGGACCATGTTACATCGTGTCAGTCAATGATTATGACAATGTACCTGTCAAAGGGGATTCTGCTACTCCAGCGAGTATTTTGGGAGGTCTTGAAGCAATCAAAGCAATCGACGAACCAACTTTATTAGTGTTCCCAGATGTAATTCCTGCAGTCTTGCCAGAGACAGTAGGCTCAGTTTATAAAGACATTTATGATGCAGCACTTTCTCAATGTGACATTTTGAAAGATCGATTTGTAATTATTGATGTAAAGGATGTCACGGCTGACCCATTTGCTGATGCACAGAACTTCAGAAATAATGGAATAGGAATGGCCAATCTAAAATATGGAGCGGCATATTATCCAAACTTGAGTACATCTCTGAATTACGCTTACTCTCTAAGTGATCAAACGATTACCCATACCAATAACTTTCCTTCTGGAGGCACACTTACGGAAGCAGGGGTTTCTGATACACTCAACTTGGAAACACTTGAAACCAGTGATCCTAGCCTTTTTAGAGGAATTATGGCTGAGATCAAAAAACAATACATCACTTTACCTCCATCAGGGGCCGTTGCGGGCATCTATGCACGAGTGGACCGCCAACGTGGTGTTTGGAAAGCCCCAGCAAATGTGGATGTACGAACAGTAATCGGCCCATCACGCAAAGTTTCCCATGATCAGCAAGCAGACCTTAATGTAGATGCTACATCAGGCAAATCCATCAATGCAATCCGCACTTTCACAGGAAAAGGAACGCTGGTCTGGGGAGCAAGAACTTTGGCAGGAAATGATAATGAATGGCGCTATGTACCCGTCCGAAGACTCTACATTTTTGTGGAAGAATCAGTGAAAAAAGCGACTGAATTCGTGGTCTTCGAGCCAAATGATGCCAATACATGGCTCCGAGCCAAAACCATGATTGAGAATTTCCTTTCTAAACTCTGGCGTGACGGAGCATTGGCAGGAGCCAAACCTGAAGAAGCATTTTTTGTAAGAGTGGGACTCGGTCAGACGATGTCTGCTCAGGATATTCTCGAAGGACGACTCATTATCGAAATCGGAATGGCAGCAGTGCGGCCTGCCGAATTTATCATCCTGAAATTCTCTCATAAGCTTCAGGAATCCTAACCTAACATTTCATCTACAGCAAACTTAAAATCAAAATATTATGGCAGTAGCATATCCAGTTTCCGTATTTCATTTTCAGGTAGAATGGGGCGGATCTCGCATAGGTTTCACAGAAGTATCAGGCCTCACTGTGGAGCTACAAAGCATAGACTATCGTGAAGGCAGCTCACTCGAATACCATGTGAGCAAAATGCCGGGGATTCCTCAATATTCCAATATCACACTCAAAAGAGGCGTTTTCAGAGCTGACAATGAATTTTTCCAATGGCTCAATACAGTGAAAATGAACAACATTGAACGTAGAGACCTCACCATCAGCTTGCTTAATGAAGAACATGAACCTGTGATGGTTTGGAAGGTCAAAGAAGCTTGGCCATGCAAAGTGGAAGGACCTTCATTGAATTCTACTGGAAACGAAGTGGCGATAGAAACAATCGAACTTTGCCATGAAGGATTGGCAATAGAAACCCCATAAATCATGGCGCTATTTCATCCACCAACCGGGTTTCACTTTCTAGTAAGGTTTGAGGGGCTTTTGCTAAAATACCCTGCCTTGCCTGATATAGGATTCCAAGAGGTATCTGGATTAAGCGTAGAGATAGGAGTTGAGGAATATGCCGAAGGCGGAGAAAATCGATTCAAGCATAGGATGCCCAACCCAATTGCATATCCTAATCTGGTTCTAAAAAGAGGGATGGCTATCAGTTCTCAAATCGCAAAATGGTTCAAGGACAGTGTTGAAGGCTTCCAGTTTGAAACGCAGGATATTACTGTGATTCTCTTGAGCCCGGAAAAAGTCCCCCTTCAGGCTTGGAATTTTGTCAATGCCTGGCCAGTGAAATGGTCAGTCGAGGGATTCAATGCCATGGAGAATTCTATCATGATCGAAAACATAGAATTCGCCTACCAATACTATAGGAGAATTAGTCCAGACGACCTTTTACCATAGGAAAATGCCCATAGAAATCAGAGAACTAATCATTCGTACCACTGTAGATGCAGCTGAAAGCAAGCCTACGGGTAAGGGAAACAAACTTCCGGATACAGGTGCTGTCATGGACGGAATTCGAGAATTAAGCCGATTAATTAAAGAAAAAAACGAACGCTAAAACTTAGCTAAATGTCACTTTTAGATATTTTCTCTCAAAAAGGAGGCTTAGAAAAGCTGAAAATCACAGCTTTCAAGGACGAAAACTACAATGAGTCAACAGCGACTTATGTGGTGATGTATAACCCTACAACTTTCAGCCAGGAGTTCAAGTCCAAATGGATTCCAGAAGAAGGACCTTCCGACGGGAAACAATATCAATTCAGGACATTGGAATCTGATTCTGTCTCCTTTGAGTTTCTTTTCGATGCCAGTGCAGCTTCCCCGCCCAGTGAAGACAAATCCGGTGATACTAATCTCGATTACCTAGGTGATGACAAGCCAAATCTGGAAAGTATCTCCGGCAATAAAATCTCTGCCATTGAACTTATCAATCAAGATAGACATGTGGATCGTGCTATTCAGAAATTCTTGGATATAACCCAAAACATCCAATCAGATACACACAAACCAAACTATTTGCAAATTAACTGGGGAGCCTATCAATTCCGGGGAGTTTTGGCTTCAGCTACGATTAATTACAAGCTTTTCAATAGCTCAGGCTTACCAATTAGAGCTACTGTTACTGCTAATTTTGACCAGTCGCTTTCCCGACAGGAACAAGCAGCAACTACCGCCCGGACTTCACCTGATCTTACTCATGAGCGAATTGTCAAAGCTGGCGACACCTTGCTTTTGATGTGCCAAAGAATTTATGGAACGCAGGAGTATTATCTGGAAGTAGCTCGCGCCAACCAATTAGGGAATTTCAGAAAGCTCACTCCGGGCCAGAAACTCATTTTTCCACCTCTAGCAAAAAACTGATATGCCTTTAGTGCCAATAGCAACTCAAACACAACTCGACCTTGCCACCTATAAAGTGTATTCCAATGGGGAGGAGCTACCACCATCAGTGGGAGTGGCAATGATTGCTGTGCGCAAAGGCGTAAATAAAATCCCCATGGCTAAACTGGTTCTTTTCGATGGAGATATAGCTACGGGTGAATTTCAATGGAGTGAAGGCGATTTATTCAAACCTGGGGTAAGCCTGCGTATTGATGCGGGATACCACAACCTAGAGGAGCCAATTTTTGAAGGAATAATCATCAAACACGGGCTAGAAATCAATTCTGAGAAAGCCTCTAGGCTAGTTCTTGAGCTTCGCGACCCCGTGATCAAAATGACGGTTGGAAGAAAGAATAAGTACTTTTTCGATAGCTCAGACAGCGATGTGATGGAAGAGCTGATTGGTAACTATTCAGGTCTGGAAGCTGAGGTAGAAAGCACCAACTTATCACACGCTGAGATTGTCCAATACCACGCAACAGACTGGGATTTCATCCTGAGCAGAGCTGACGCAAACGGAAAAATTGCTACTACCGAATCTGGAAAAGTGACTATCCAAAAGCCCCAGACCAGTGCTGATCCTATCATCGAACTTCAATATGGAGATAATGTAGTCGAGTTTGAGGCGGAGATGGATGCAAGGCAACAGTATGCTGCCACAACTGGATTTAGCTGGGATTTCATTAAGCAAGAAGTCGCCGAAAAAGAAGGAGCTAGCCCCTCAATGGACTTCCAGGGAGATATCAGTGGAGATGATTTAGCTGCAGTTATCGGTCTGGAATCCTTCCAAATGCAGCATGGTGGTCTGTTGGCAGACGAAGAACTTCAGGCTTGGACTGATGCTGGCCTGATGCGAAGCCGACTTTCGAAAATCCAGGGAAGAGTCAAAATCCTTGGTGACAATAAAGTAAAGGCTGGCGATATGGTAGAGTTGAAAGGCTTTGGCTCACGTTTCAATGGCAAGGCTTTCGTGTCCGGAGTTTATCATGAAATCTCTCCTAACCAAAAGTGGTTTACACATCTGGGTCTTGGATTGGACCCCAAATGGTTTGCCCAGCAATACGACGACATCATAGATGAACCTGCTTCAGGACTTGTACCAGCGATCAAAGGACTTCATATCGGGATTGTTACCGTGTTGGAAGGAGATCCTGATGGGGAAAACCGCATAAAAGTAAAACTTCCTTTGGTAAGCCAAGATGAGGAAGGAATCTGGGCAAGATTTGCTTCACCCGATGCTGGAAATGAACGGGGAATATATTTCAGACCAGAAATAGAAGATGAAGTCATTGTCGCTTTTATCAATGAAGATCCTCGAGACCCTGTGATTTTAGGAATGCTACACAGCAGTAGCAAACCATCACCAATTGAAGAGAAAGATGATAATCACGAAAAAGGGATTATCACCCGTGACAAACTCAAGTTACTCTTTGATGACGACAAAAAGACGATTTCCATTGAGACTCCAAATGGAAATAAAATCCTTCTCACTGATGATGAAGGTTCCCTCCTTTTGGAAGATGAAAATGGCAATAAGATCAGCATGAATAGCGATGGAATTACAATCGAGAGTGCTAAGGATCTGATTCTAAAAGCAAGCGGTGATGTCTCCATCGAAGGAACCGGAGTGGAAGTAAAGGCCAGCGCCCAACTCAAAGCAGAAGGGTCAGCAGGAGCAGAGGTTACCTCTGGAGGTCAGACAGTTATTTCAGGATCACTAGTACAAATCAACTAAACTATGCCTGCAGCAGCGCGATTCGGAGATACAACTACACATGGGGGAACCATCATTGGCCCAGGGGAAGCTACGGTTTTGATCGGCGGAATGCCGGCAGCAGTCTTAGGCGATAATCACGCCTGCTCTCTTCCTCCAAATACGCATCAGCCGACAGTCAGCCCTTTCATAGCTGGTAGCGCAACAGTATTAATTGGAGGAAAACCTGCAGTAAGGGTTGGAGACACGTGCATTTGCGGTGCGTCAGCAGCTGTAGGAGAACCAACTGTAATCATAGGATAGCATGGAAAATAACAAATCATTTTTAGGTAGAGGCTGGGCATTTCCAGTGACTTTCAGCTCAGAAAGCCAACAAGTGCACATGGCCGAAGATGAGGAGGATATACAGCAAAGCCTGATCATCCTTCTAAACACCACGCTTGGTGAGCGAATCATGCGTCCTGATTACGGTGCAAATATGGAGGATTTACTATTTGAAGCGCTAAATGTGACCACAGCAAATATGATTGCAAACCGCATCAAAAAGGCGATTCTTTTCCATGAGCCTAGAGTAAAAACTGAAGACATAGATCTAAGGCCAGATTATAACGAAGGAAGAATCGAAGTCCTGGTCACTTATACCATCATAGCCACAAACAACCGAAGAAACTTGGTGTACCCTTATCTATTCACCGAAGCAACTGACATTGAATTATGAGTAAAGACTGCAACGATCTAACCCTTCCCGGCAACGGAACTAGCCGAGCACAAAGACTGATTCAGGGTCTTTTGCCTGACTATGTCCGTGTTGATGAGCGGAAAATGGAGGACTTGCAGTCATTCGCAGTGAAAATTGCTGGAGAATTAAAATTCATCAAAAATGAAGATCCTTGGACAGAGGGAGATTGGTCTGGATTTTTCGATCAGAAAATTCAAGAAAACCAATTAACAAATCCTCATTTTGCGCTTTTCCTGGCATTTTTAAAGCTTTTCAATTTTGCGCAGCAGGATATCAATACTATCACCCAGAGGCATTTGGATTTTTATTATCGTGATGTACTTCGCCTCAAAGAAAAACCAGCTGAGTCAGATCAGGTCTATTTAATTATAAAACTGGCAAAGCATATTCAAGAGCATTTTCTTGCCAAGGACACTGCCTTCAAGGCTGGAAAAGATGACTTGGGAAAAGAGATTCTGTTCCAAACTACAGATACAAACGTCATCAACAAGGCTGAGGTCAGTTCATTGATGAGTCTTTTTAAAGATGAAAATGGAAGGCTTTACAAATCCTCAATTGCCAATTCCGCAGATGGATCGGGTGCAGAAATTCTGTCTGAAGAAAAACAATGGAAGACCTTTGGAAAACCTTCTAAACAATTCCCAAATCAGGATCGAGAGCTAGCAACCATAGGATTTGCTTTTGCAGCGCCAATTCTTCTGATGGGAGAAGGAACACGAAAAGTTTCCTTAAGGATCCGATTTGAACCAACTGAGGGATTATTAGAAAAATTGCGAACACTAGCACTGGATAAAACCTTCGAAATCTGGTTTAGCGGAGAAGAGGAATGGATTCGCGCCACAATAGGATGGGAAAATTCTGAGGATAATGTCGATGCAGAAGTTCTGGAATTTCTAAATAATGCAAGTTCCTGGCAGGACATCGCTGGGTTGGAACCTCAATTCGGGCCAGTTATTGATGACCCTGAATTTGGCAACCACCGCCCATTCAAAGGCTACGACATCGGCGAGATCACGGCTAAGAATATTCTTAGTAGGAGAGAATCTTTCTCAACCAAGAGGTTTTCGAATTTGGAACAAGTTGAAGCAGTCCGTGGCGTTGGCACAGACAAAATCAATGACCTTCGCTATTCTTTCCAACTCACTAAGCACAAGTTGATTTCTGGAGCAAACGGGATCGACCTGATTCTCAACTGCATGCTTTTACCAGAGGATCCAGCAGTGGTTAATTATAACGAAGAAGTCCTGTTGCAGAGAATTCAAATCAATTCACCAGTCATGAAAGTGAATTTGGCAAATACCATCCAAAGCTATAGCTATGAGATTCTGAAAGAATGCTCCGTTACAAAAGCTTCAATTAAAATTGAGGTGGAGGGCGTAGAAAACCTTATTCTTCAAAATGATCAAACGGTGCTTCCAATTGGCAAAAACATCCAGCCATTCGGATTCAGACCGGTCAAAGGATCAAATTTTTATATTGGCAGCAAGGAGGTTTTTGGGAAATCTCCGAAGACGATTGACTTAAAATTCAAATGGCATGGACTGCCAGAAGCGGGAACTGGTTTTACTGATCAATATGCTGGATATGAAACTCGAAATAACCAGAGTTTTACTGCAGCTGTAGATTTCTTGGATCAGAAAACCTGGAAACCCATCAACTCATCCAAATCACTTTTTCAAGGGAACAATAGCCTTCCGCTCAGCATTGACAAAACGATAAACCTCAGTGGTGCTTCTTGGGATTACATCACCAAAGATCCCGATTTAGATAGTCTTACCCAATGGACTCCAGCTTCTAACCGTGGCTTTCTTCGATTAAAACTCAATTCTCCAGATTTTGGGCATAAGGAATATCCGTTACTTTTTGCTAACGCCGCTCTTTCTAAAGCTACGCTTACAACTGATGATGATAATCCATTACCCAAGGAACCATATACTCCAGAACTTCAATCCGTAAGCCTAGACTACACTTCTGAGGAAGAATTGAATTTGAAAAGCAGTAAATGGGATGGTTTTTTTCATATAGGAGCATTTGGCGAAGCAAAGGTTTCTGAACAGAAAGAACGTTCGCCTCTGCTGCCCAATTATTCTGATGAAGGAGAATTGCTAATCGGACTTTCTGCTCATCAAAAATCGCAAAATATTCAGCTCCTCATTCAGATTTTGGATGGCTCCGCCAATCCGGAAAAACCTGTTCCACAAGTCAAATGGAGCTATTTGGCAGGAAATCAATGGAAAGAATTTGACAAATATTCCGTACTGACTGATGAAACAAACGGACTAATTCAAAGTGGATTAGTATCCTTTGCAATGCCTCGAGAGGCAGATAATACGCATACGATTCTTACAGATCAGCTTACTTGGCTGAAAGCTTCAGTCATTTCCGATTCAGATGCTATCCCTGATTTTATTGCAGTTTTGGCTCAAGCCGTCAAAGCCAAGTTTGAATCAATTGAGAACGATCCTTTGCGGGTGGGCAAAGCAATTCCAACAGAAACTATCGGTAAACTAAAAATCGGTGATAGTGCAATCAGCAAAATCCAGCAGCCTTTTTCTTCTTTTGGTGGAAAAACTGCTGAATCCTCCAATGATTTCTACCAACGAATTGCTGAGCGGATTCGCCATAAGCAGCGATCGGTCACAACTTGGGATTATGAGCATTTGGTTTTGGAGGAATTCCCTGAAGTTTATCAGGTGAAATGCCTCAATCATACTAGCTATGACGGCGACCTTACAAAATACCGTGCCTTAGCTCCTCGAAATGTGACATTGGTCATTATCTCAAATGTGCAAAACAAAAATGCCATTGACCCACTTCGACCGAAGGCAAGTGTAGCCCAACTTTCCAGCATCCGAGATTTTATCACAGAAATCTATCCTCCGGGAGTTTTCCTTCATGTGGTCAATCCAGTATTTGAAGAGATTCAGGTCAAAACAAAAGTGAAATTCCACTCCTGGGCGGACAAGAGCTTTTTCGCTAGAAAACTGGAAGATGACTTGAAAGCATTTCTATCTCCATGGGCATTTGAAACGGATTTCGATTGGACTTTCACCGAATCCTTGCACAGTTCTGTTGTTCTTCACTTTGTAGAAAAACTGGATTACGTGGACTATCTGACTTGTTTCGAACTCTATCATCTCGTCAAAAACCCCGTTTCGGGTGAGCTTCTTTCAAAAACCCGAGTAGAGGCAGCTAAGGGAAGTCGGGGCGTATCGGTACTAGGGTCTATTGGCACATTGAATTCCTATGGAGATCACCTCATCGAGGTCTTAGAAACTGAGGATTGCCTCTGTGAGGACAATGAAATAAAACCAGCTGCGAGCATCGCATCTGTAGAAGACGAGGACTTGGATGAGGCATTTTGATACTTGAAAAAATGGAACAGTCAATAACCATATCGAAAGCAAAACCAACCATCAAAAGCATGGATTATGAGCTGCTACGAACTGAAGCAATCAGCTATATCCAACGCGTGGGAGGAAAAATATGGACTGACTACAACAGTCATGATCCAGGTATCACCATCCTTGAGGTACTTTGCTATGCAATAACAGATTTGGGATACCGCAGTAATTTTCCAATTCAGGATCTTTTGGCGGACGAATCTGGCAGTTTGAAAAACCAATTTTTCCCAGCATCCAAAATACTTCCTTCTACCCCAGTCACCATAAATGATTATCGGAAATTTTTGATGGACGTAGAAGTCTTCGATGAAGAGGACTTGGAATGTCCACGAGCAGGAATCAAAAATGCCTGGATTATCATTCGTGAGAGCAATGAAATTGCTATTTATCCTGATCGGAAGGAAAAAACCTTAGCCTACAAGCCTTTCCCACCTACCGAAGAAGCTCTTCAGCTTGGGATATTGTACGATGTCTTGTTGGAGTTTGACTCTTGTGAGAATCTTGGAGATCTCAACGAGAACAAGATCAGTATGGAAATCGAAGTTGAGGAACATCCAGATTTGGAGGGAGTGGTCATCGATATTCAAATAGAATTCCCGAGATGGGATGATACTAAAGTCGATTGGGCAGATTCGGTTAACATCCGCAAAAATGTACATGCAATCTCCATTCAATTCCAAAATGTGCCGGATGGGATTACGCTTGAATTCGACCTCAGTCCAAGCAATCTCATTGAATTAAAAGGTAACAAACTAGTGGCTGAAGGACTAGATCCTCTTGAGGGACTTGGAACTTTGAGCAGTCAAGTAAATAACTTCACTTTCGACAGTCCTGAGGGTATTTTGGCATTTTACCTGAAAAAAGTAGCCAAAATCAGAGAGATTCTAGCAGAGGCAAAAGGGAGTTTGCATGCGCATAGAAATCTATGTGAGGATTTTGTGGATTTTCATGCCTTGAGAGTGGAAGAAATTCTCGTTTGTGCAGACATCGAGCTTTCTCCAAATGCTCCGATTAATGAAACAGAAGCACTGATTTTTCAGGCAATAGGTGCATTTCTGTCTCCTCAAGTCAATTTTTTCAACTTGGAAGAAATGCTCAATCGCTGCAAAGATGAAGCATTGCCGATAGCAAAAATCCAGCAAAACCCGGCTAAAATCTGGATTGAAATACCGACCTCAGACTATCCAAAACCTAAGTCCAGCTTGAGCATAATCGGTTCGGGAGGAAACGTGGGAACCTATGAGGCACTGGAAGTAAGAACAGATCCAAAAAACTCCAAGCTCTGCGAGATCCTACTTACGCCCAATTTTCCATCGCCCGTTTTGATGGATGATGATCAGGTATTTCTTGGGAATTGGGAGGAATCTCAGTGCGTCCCAACCGAGAAACTTTTCGAAGGCCCACTCTTAAAACATGGCTTTATAGATGAAGAGGAACTAGTCAAGGCCGACCGAAGATCCAGCATTCATGTGACAGATTTGATCCATATTATCATGGATATTCCTGGAGTGAAGGCGGTAAAAAGCATCCAAATTGCAAACAAACCTCAGGATAATGCCAGTGGATCTATTCATTCTAAAAGTGTTAGATGGTGTCTTGAATTGGCAGTCGATGAGTTTTATGTCCCAAGACTAAATACCGAGCTCTCGAAAATCACATACTATAAGGAAGAACTGCCTTTTCGGGCAAATCGGGAAAAGGTTGAGGATTTGTTGCAGGATTATAAAGCTGGCGAACGCAAGCAGAAGATCTATTATCCTAAAATGGATTTCGACTTACCTCAGGGTAACTTCAGAAATCCTGGTGCCTATGATTCCATCCAAAATGACTTTCCGCTAGTCTATGGAATCACAGAAGCAGGAATGCTTCCAAAATCCCAGGGCAGACCTAACCTACCCCAAGTCCAGCAGTTGAAGGCTTATTTGATGGTTTTTGAGCAGCTTTTGGTGAATTATTTAAGTCAACTTGCCAATACGAGACACCTATTTTCCATAGATAATAGCACCGATGATTTTGGGAACCCAACCATAGATGCAACCTATTTTTCCCAAAGTCTAGAAAATCTAACACCTGATGGTTCTGAACTTTGGAAGGATTTAGTAGCTCTTGAGCCATCTGTCAAAGAAATTACTGAGTCCGTCGAGGACTTTCAAATTAGAAGAAATCGCTTCTTAGACCATTTACTGGCTCGATTCGCCGAGCAATTTACTGACTATGGATTACTTGCTTTACGATTAAACCCTGAAGAAGGACGAGTACGATTGATTGAAGATAAAATGGCTTTTCTCAATGCCTACCCAAAAATCTCTTCAGAGCGGGGAAAAGGATTTGATTTTAAAAGTGGAGATCATTTTTGGCATCGGGAAAACTTATCGGGTCTGGAAAACAGAATCCAAGGTCTGATGGGAGTTAAGGCCAAATCTGCTTCTTGGCTCCGATTCTCTCCTGCATTTGAATTTGTGGAAGCTTCTGGCAACTGGAAAGTTCAGGTAAAAGATTCTTCAGATGTAGTTCTATTTGAATTAGAAGCAGTTTTCCCTAGTAAAGAAAAAGCTGCTTTGGCATTGGAAATAGCTCTATTGATCGGGGCAAGCAAAGAAAATTATCAGATCAAAACTGGAGATTCGGGCTTCTCATTTGAATTACTTTGGGAAGGAAAAATTGTAGGATCAAGCTTAAAAGTTGATTTTGGAGATGATACCGAAGGAGGTGATGCAGATCTTGCACTTTCAGAAGTTTGGGAGATTCTTCGAGAAGAATTCTTAAACAATCCCCTAGCAAACCGTAAAAATTTAAGTCTTGCATTGGACGCATTTTGGCAAGCGGAAATTACGGTTAGTATGGCTCCGGCACCTCCAAAATACACGTTGGAGTACGCACTTTTTGACGCTCCTTTTGGTGCCGGAACGAAATTGATCGAAGGGACTTTGGAAGTAGAAGTTCCTGATGCCACTTCAGAACCAGAACTTCAGGGTCTAGCAGAAGAACGGCTTGAAGAGCTTATTTGGCAGATATGTACTGCCGGAGTAATGGAAGCTGCCTACGTCACGGATCCTGCTCCCTTCACTGATCCATATAAATTCTCATTAACTGATCCTATTCGCGGTGGTGTACTCGCCAAAAGTGTGGAATCAAATTTCAATACTCCATTGGCTCTCGCTATTTTAAATGAAGATTGGGGAGATACTTGGCTGGTTCAGGCTGGATTCGAACCAATAGAATTAAACATCACGGAAGCCACAGCCATTGGTCCATTTATTCAACTCAAAGCCAATCAAACGCCTCAGAAATATGATCAGATTCATTTCGAACGCGCTTTTGAGATTATTGGTCTCGATGTAGAAGCTCATGAATTTAAAATAGCAGGGCTACACGCCGCACTTTTTGAAGACTTCGAGGACTTTGAAGTTCAATTTATGCATGGCGAAACCGAGCATTTGATTTACTATTCCATCCATCAAATCAGAGAAGAGGATGGAAACACGATTTTGATTACCAAGAAAAAGCAAAGACCGGATCTAGTAGAAGATCCTGAAAATGCCGAAGAGCAGCCCGGTGGTTTCGTGATTCTCAGCAGACAGTTTGAGGTTAAATCTGTGACTGGAGATTCTTTCAGAATTCTAGGAGGTGCGGAAATGAAAGCCATTCAAAAAGTACAGCAATTTTTCGTTAGTGAGTTTTTCTCGCATGAAGGGACACACCTGATCGAGCATATTTTGCTCAGGCCAAAAGTAAAAGGGAAATATAAAGTGCCTGATGGGCTAGGCGGATTTGTCAATGAAATCCTAGAGGATAAACTACTTGATCCGCACTCTGAAGAAGAATGTGTCTGCACACTAGATGATCCTTATACCTGCATGGCGCACGTGATTTTGCCTTATTGGGCAGGTCGCTTTACAAATACAGACTTCAGGAGATTTCTTGAGAAAAAGATAAAAAGGGAGACTCCAGCGCATGTGTTTTTGACAATTTGCTGGATTAGTCCTAGCCATATGAAAGCGCTGGAACTGGCCTGGAAACTCTGGCTACTCGAAACGCTAAAATCTACTCAGGAGCCCAAAAAGCTTTCTGAAACACTCGCAGGGCTAATTGATGCCTTGGCGCAAATCCGAAATGTCTATCCTGTAGGCACTCTTCACGACTGTGACGAGGATGACAATTTGGAAAACTCCATCATTCTCAACTCCTCATCACTGGGAGAATTTTAACCACGACGATTATGAGCCAGATCATTTCAACTTATCCGATTTTTGAAGGTAGCCAGGTACTGACCAGTACTCAGCTCAACCAGCTCTCCGCCTACCTGGATCAGCAAGGCAGGCTCACCCGATCAAAGCTCATCGGAATTGGTGTAGTCTGCGGAATGCAGGTTCAGCCCTTTCCGCAAGGACTGCAGATAACAAAGGGATTAGGAATCACATCCGAAGGCTTTTTGATCCAAGGAGGCACTTTCAATGCAACACATTATCGCCCATATTCTTTACCAGAGGGCGTAGTTTACAAGCCATTTAAGGACGTGGATCATGAAGTTTCACTTTTTGAACTCCTGACAGAAGTTCCTACTGATAGCACTGGCGTTAAAAAACTAACTAATCCCGCCAATTTCCTAAATGATAAATTCGTCCTCATTTTTCTGGAAATTTTTGACAAAGACCTAAAATCCTGTCTTGGGAATGCTTGCGATGATCGAGGTCAAGATCGATTGCTTACGCTGAGAAGATTGGTGGTTAGCGGTTCGGATTTGGAAAAGATTCTGACTAAATCTTCCAACGTTCGTGGACCGTTTTCAAATGCCTTAGACCTTCCCGAGTTTTTCCCTCAAACCCCATTCTTTTACCCAGAAAATCCCGAATCAAATGAAAATGAAGCCTTTGTAAAACACTATCAAAAATATATTTCTCAAGCGTTGAGCAAGGAATTTTTTGAAGCGCTATCAAATTCATACACCATTTTTGAACCTATACTTAGCAAGGGATATAACTTCTCAAACCCCTTGGAGAATGCTTCTTTACAAAACAAGATCTCTACCATTTCATCATTTGTAGAGGGAAATCCAGCAGAAATTCAGGGGATTCAGTACTTGTGGGATTTTGCAAAAGACCTTTTGAAAGCATACGGAGAATTCCGTGCTTCTGCAGTTGAGCTTTGGTACAATTGTGTGACTGACAGTTCTCTTTTTCCATTGCATCTCATGCTCGGCCGTGCAAAGACTAGTTCTGAAACTCATGCACAATTCCTAAAATATCGTCATGGTTTTGTGCAGCCTCCAATTTTCAATCAACAGAAACTGCTAGCCGAAACCTGTATTCAGCGGCACAGGCGGGTTATTTTATTGATTGAAAAGCTTGAAACAGATTTATTCAAAAAAGCTGACACTGAAAAATTCCCAATCAAAATCACACCTTCAAAAGAAAAATTGGGGGTTTTGGGAAATCGTGCGCTACCATATTATTACGATATCAAATCCAAAGGCGCTATTTCAACTTGGTTTTCTTTAGAAAATAGTTGGGTAGATCCAGGGAATCTTCAGCTGGTCAACCCAGCTCGTATACCCGTACAATCCTATGACAACCAGCCAGATGATGAGGCTACAGAGGCCAAAAACCCTATTGAAACGCCCCTATTCTTTGACATTGAATCATATCCTTTTCTGCGGATTGAAGGGCACCTGGGAAAACCTTTAGATAGCACCATCAACTTTCTGAATCAGCTCATTTTACAATTCAACCTTCCTATTCATGTGGAAACCCTTCACTTGGGAGAGATCGGTAAAACAGAATTAATAGAGGATTGTGGATGGAAAGATCTTCAAGAAGAATATGCGTTCCAGCGGTATTTTATGCTAGGGATGATTATGGAATTAAAGCAGCTTTTTGACTATGTGACGGAATATGCTGAAGATATGGAGGAAGAAGATGTCACTTCAAATGAGTTTTATCAAAAGGCATCCGAGGTCCTGGATTTACTTGTAGGCATGGCGAATGCCTTGCCAGAATGTCTCAAAGATTTGGTGTGGACGAGCTTTCAAAACACCTATAAAAAACTCCTTCAGTATCTGATTGACTTCGCTTTGCTGGAATCTGGTCTGCTAAACCAGATAAAAGCAGATCCCGAAAACACCAAAGAATTGGATTTCTACAACGGTATTTTAATGCGTCTTTCACCAATTCTATACAGGATATTGGACTTATTTTTCTTTACCAAGCTCCAGCGAATCTACACCAGTTATGAAAATCGGATTCAACAGCTTGTCAAGGCAAATCAATTTTCCACGTACCTCAAAAACCACAATGGACTCTCTCATGAGGCGGGTGTATTGAAAGCTGGGACATTCTTCTTACTTCATGATCCAAAACAAGAACGGATTATCGGTGACTTCAGCCTACCATATTACTGTTGTGAATGCTCACCATGCTTGGATGCATGTGGAGAGCAAGGCTTTTCTTTGCCTCCTTTCGCTAGGCCAGATTACGCAATTGCATATACTGAGCAGCCTATCAAGTTGGAGATCACACTTAATGATGCCTTAGTCTCGGGCAGGAGCTATGTTGTTCTAGCGTCTGGATCGTCCTCGGCACAGAATGGAAAAGTAGAAAAAGACCCAAATTCAAATAGTTTCAGATACACTTCGGCTCCAGGATTTACCGGGGTCGACAGTTTCCAATATGTCCTCCGAGATACCGAAACAAACCAATCTGATCAGGGAAAAGTCAGCATTTTAGTAAAAGGAGCTCAAGGATGTTATACAGTTGAGGTACTCAATTGCTGGGGAATTGATCGAGTAAGAGAAACACTGAAAGAGAGAAATATTGAAGCTGCAAACGAGTCGGATTCTCGCGCGGTAGACTTACTTCTGAATAGTCTCACAGACACCAAAGGCTTCTCTATTGATGAAATCAGGTTCAGTGTATTGGAAGATGAGCAATCCAGAAGCCAGCTACTTAGTTGCTTGGGTCTCCTAACTGACCAGATGACCTACCAGCAGCAGGAACAGGCAATTCTTGATCATCAGGGAAAAAACTGTGGGGCAATAGAAACTCCAGAATGTACTTCGCTTGGAGTAAAAGGTGTGGTGACAGGTGTGGATGGAAATGTGCTATCCAAAGTGCGGGTGAGTGTGGTTGGAGAAGATATAGTCACCTCAACTAATGGGGAAGGTCTCTATGAAATCCAATTCCAAACTCCTGGACAGACTTTACTATTTGAATTTGATGGATTTGAAAATCAAGAAGTGGAAATCTGTAGCCAGTCTCAAGCAGATGTGACTATGGTCCCAAGTCCTAAACCTGCTAGGGAGTGCTATTCCCATTCAATCATTTCTAAATGGCCAGAGAATTTTATCCGAACCTTGGCAAGAAGTCGGCAATTAACCAATCCGTCGGGAAACCTTCCTGAAGTGATCACTAATCTTTTGGAAAGCCTGAGATCAACCGCTGGCTTCACCTCCACCGAACTTCGGGAAACGACCGCAAATTCTACAGATATTCAAAAAATGATTTTGGAAAGCATAGGGATTGACCCAGCTACAATCAGTCCAAAACTGTATGCGAACAGGATCGAAGAATACCAAAATATGAATTGCGGAGCTCAACGGGTAATTGTGGGAACAGTATCCTCAGAGATATTAACAGCTGAAGAAATCAAGGTGATTTTGGACTCAAAAAAGGTCAGTTACATCCCAACTGCCGACAAAACAGTCTTGGATGAAACTTACAGGGCGGCCATCACTGATTCAGCCTTGACAGAAAAGGATCTGACACTTCTGAAGAAAGACACCTTGATCAATATTCTCAAAGAAAAGTCTATTTCCACCAGTACTGCAGACAACAAAAGTGTGTTAATCGGAAAAATCCTAGGCAAATAATGGCTTCACACTTGATCCATCGGCAACTTATAGAAGCAAACTTTCAGAGTAAGGAAACTGCTTTAGCTGGGCAAGACTTGCTTCAGGAACGCTATAAGAATGTCTTGATTCCACTGATGGAGCAGGTTTTCGATGAATACAGTCCAAAGAATTGGTCGCTCAGAATAGACAAATTAGAACTTGATCTTGGAAGATTCCCTGCAGATCTACCCGAAAAAATGATGCGTGAAAGGCTGAGAGATGTGCTGGAGGATCAGCTCAGAAAAATCTACTTGGAAAAAGGAATTCTTGCTGATCCCACCTCCACTGCTAATTTCAAGCGCGAAGAACTTGGAACATCTAAAAATCATTCTGATTGGGAAAAAATCACTTTTTACCTAATTCATGGGAGACTCCCTTGGTGGACTTCGTCAATAGACAAAAAATCTATTCAATCTCTTTTCAATCAGGTACTGAAAGAGAATGAAGCCTTACTCAAATCATGGCTGAAGGAAACACCAATTTCCTTGGCTACGGCAAAAAGACTATCTGTTCTCCATAATGAAAAACAACTGGAAAGTCTATTTCAAAGTGGCTCAGGACCTACTAAACAAGAATTCAAACTAGTAATAAAATTCCTCGAATTACTGCTTTCTAATTCAAGCCTCAAGAAAGCTGAAATTCGATTTTGGCTAAGCGCTGTTGTCTTGTTTGCGATGTTTGGAAGAAAGACTGCCCTCACTTCTTTAATCAAAAATGGATTTGTTTCTTTGACAGCGCAGGACAAAAAGAAAGCTTTTGAAACAGCGCAATTTCTGATTTTAATGAGCAAGGTAATTGTCCTAATCAGTAGCTATAAATCTGCCTCAGAGAGCGGCCAAATAGCCTCAGAATCTCTCCATTTGATTAGGAGTGAGAAAATTGACTTTTCAAAAGTCGATAAAATTCTTCCCTCAGACTCTCCATTTTGGAAAACCGTTGTGGAAAACATAAGCAAAAAATCTTTTCTTAAAAAGGAGTTATCCACAGCCAAAAAAGAGCTGGAAGACTTAAAATTTCAAGAGAAAAATGTTGCGGACAGCAAAGCGCCGGAATTAGACGAGTTGATAGTTATCAACAACGCAGGATTAGTTCTGACTGCAGCTTTTCTACCAAGATTTTTTGAAAATTTAGGCTTTGTGAAGAAGGGTAAATTCATTTCTGATCAAGCTCAATTGAGGGCAGTAGTGATTCTGCAGGAAATGCTCGGAACAGATCAAGAATATGACGAGACAGATTTGATTCTTAACAAGCTTCTTTGCGGAATTCTGCCTGCAGCAGCGCTCGGCTTACTTCCAAAAATCAGGTTGTCTGAAAAAGAAGAAATCACATCTCTTCTTATTAGCATGGCGGAGCAATGGACAGCTTTAAAAAGCCGCTCCGGAAAAATGGTTTCTGAGGGATTTTTTCAACGGGAAGGATCGCTTAGGAGAGTTAGCAAGGGTTATCAACTTCAAATCCAACGAATGCCTTTCGATCTATTGTTGGATCGCCTGCCTTGGACTATCGGCATGATCAAGCTGCCCTGGATGGATGAATTAATCGCTGTAGAATGGTAAAGTCAACTCCAAATAACGCAACCTTCGTTCAGGCAGAACTTGACTGGCTTCAGACACTTTTGAAAGCCCGTTCGGCTATGAATGCCAATTCTGGTTCGAGTATTCGGGACGTCTTAGAAATTCCCGCTCCATCTGTTGAAAAGGAGTCTGGCTCTTATGCCAGGCTTATTCAGCGACTTAACCTGACTGCAGAGGAAAGATTCTTGTTGATATTGGCAGCAGTCCCGCATATCAAGCCTCAGATGTTGGATATGTTTATGGGAAAAAATCAGTTGACCCAGCAGATTTTCACAGAATTTGGAGGAAGAAAAGGGAAAAACCATAACGGTTTTATACCCACCGGCGAGACTGTGTTATTTATTCTTGCCGGAAGTGATTTGGCTAAGAGATTCAAATATCTAGGCCTACTCAGTGCTGAAACAAAACTTTTCAAAGAAGGCCACTTGAAGCTCAGTGAAACTGATGCGGATGATCCATATCTGAATGGAACGCTGAATATCTCCCGAGATACGCTTCAGGAAATAACCAGTGGAACGGTACGCAAGCCTGATTTTAGTGCCGATTTCCCTGCCCAACTTTTGGAAACAGAAATGAGTTGGGATGATCTCGTACTCAATCCACATACTGAGGAGGAACTACGGGAGATTGAAATTTGGCTCAAGCATAAAGACAAATTGCTTCAAGAATGGGGCATGCACAAAAAACTAAAGCCAGGATTCAAAGCACTTTTCTATGGACCACCTGGTACAGGAAAAACGCTAACCACAACCTTGCTTGGGCAAAAATTAGGGTTGGATGTTTACAGGATTGATCTCTCCCGAATGGTGTCAAAATACATCGGTGAAACTGAAAAAAATCTGGCGAAGATTTTTGATCGGGCAGAGCGAAAGGGATGGATATTATTTTTCGATGAGGCAGATGCTCTTTTTGGAAAAAGAACCTCAGTATCAGATGCCCATGACCGCTATGCAAACCAAGAGATTTCTTATTTACTCCAGCGAATTGAGGATTACGATGGTTTGGTGATTTTGGCCACAAACCTTAAAAATAACCTGGATGAAGCTTTTATGAGGCGATTTCAGGCTTCTGTATTTTTCCCTATGCCTCAGCCAGAAGAACGGAAAAAACTCTGGAAAAAAGGGTTTCCTGCCAATGTTGAATTGGAAGATCGGATTGATTTGCAGGAATTAGCAAGAACCTATGAGCTGTCTGGAGGATCTATCATTCAGGTGATTCAGCATAGTCTTTTGATGGCTTTGGATCAGGAAAGTGCCCAGGTAAAGCTTGGGGATATCAAAGAAGGAGTCAGGCGAGAATATCATAAAATGGGGAGGACAATATGAAATCGAGCCTGAACTTCTTATAAAGGGAATGATTATCAACCAGGCGAGATTCCATGTGACCATTGAAAAAGAAATAATAACCACATGAAAAAGAAAGTCAGAAAAAAGCAGGATCAAGACAAGGATCAGGAAGATGTGGTGGTAGTAGTAGCCGAGAAAGAGAAGGAGAAGGACCAGAAACCTGAAGTGAAAATGACGCCTGTGGAAGAGGAACAGGAGCCAATGACACCATTAGCTGCTGCCTCTCCCATGAAAGCTGAAGTAAAAAAATAATATGGGAGCACTCGCTGAACGTAAGCCTTTGCCTATGCCATTAAGAAATGGTGAGGGAAGACATACGATTCAGCCAAGCTTAAAAATTGGCAGACCTGGAGATAAATACGAGCAGGAAGCCGAGTCTGTAGCCAATCACGTAGTGATGTCTCCTTCCAATGCAGCGCCAGCATTGGCGATGAGTCCAGCACCAACTTCTGAGGCAGCTTTTCAAATGAAGGCAGAAGAGGAGGAAGAAACGCTACAAATGATGCCTTTTGCGGAAAGCACTACCTTTCTTCAACTGAGCTCCATGGAGGAGGAAGAAGAAACTGTCCAACTCAGCTCCGATTTTTCAAAAACAATACAAAGACAGGAAGAAGAGGAAGAAACTATACAACTTTCTTCAGATGGCACACCTACAGCCTCCCCGCAGATTTCTTCACAGATAACGCAAAGCAAAGGCTCTGGCCAAGCACTTCCAGCACCAGTACAAGCTGAAATGGGAAGTAAGATTGGAGCTGATTTCAGTGGAGTAAGCATTCACACCGATTCGCAGGCAGTTGGAATGAGCAATGCGCTAGGCGCACAAGCATTCACCCATGGAAATGATGTCTATTTCAATGAAGGGAAATATCAGCCGGAATCAAGCGAGGGCAAGCATCTTTTAGCTCATGAATTGACGCATACCGTGCAACAGGGAGCTGCACCAATACAGAGAATGCCTATCCAACAAATCAGCTCTGCTGAACCACAAGTCCAGCGTTTGCCATGGGCAGTAAGAGAGGGATTGGCAAGATTTGCCAGTTATATTCCAGGTTATTCACTATTGACAGTGATCATAGGATATGACCCTATTGCTGGACGAAGTGTGGAAAGAAATGGTCCAAATCTACTCGGTGGACTTCTCGGATTGATTCCAGTATTCGGAATGCTCCTTTTCAACAAGTTGACGGAGCTGGGGATTATTAACGATGCATTTACCTGGGTTCAGGGAGAAATGTCCTCTCTCAATCTTACTTCCAGTAGACTTGGAGATACCTTAGAGGAAGCTTGGGATAGAATGGGCATTACCGAGGGCTGGGATGGGAATATCCGGATTTTGGATGAGACTTTTGGGCAGCTCTATCGAGACATAGTCACTTTTGCCGGTAGGGTAAAAGACCAGATTTTTACATTGATCAAGGAGGCTTTAATGGCTGGCCTGCGTACTTTGGCAGAGGCCTTTCCTGGTTATCCACTACTCACCAAATTACTTGGGCGCGATCCGCTCACTGGTGAAGAAGTCGTTTCTACCACAGCTGAAAAAATCGAAGACTTTCTACGCCTGATTGGTAAAGAAGAAGAGCTTGAACGTATGCAGGCTGAGGGGACCATTCAGGAAACTGCCAATTGGATTGATGCGGAATTGGCTGCTCTCAATTTCAGTTTTGAAGAAGTTAGAACACTTTTTGAAACAGCTTGGAATGCATTTTCACTGGAAGATCTGCGAAATCCAATTGCTGCTTTTCAAAGGACCGTATCCATTTTCACCCCGTTCACTACCCGTGTTTTTACTTTCGCAGTTAATGTAGCAATCAAAGTTCTTGAGTTTATCAAAACAGCTCTTTTGGCTCAATTATCAGCCTATGCCAGAGAGCAACAAGGCTTTCATTTGCTTACTGTAATTCTCGAAAAAGATCCATTTACTGAAGAAGTAGTGCCGAGAACTACGGTCAATTTGATTCGTGGATTTATGAGTCTCATGCCTGGCGGCGAAGCACAGTTCCAACAGATGCAGGAAACGGGAGCGATTGAGCAAACTGCCTCCAGGATTGATGATGCAGTAGCTACACTAAATTTTACTTGGGCATATATCACAGGACTTTTCCTAGGCCTTTGGAATAGCTTTTCCATTCAGGATGTCTTTCATCCAATAGATGCTTTCCTCAGAATTGTGGAGACGCTAGCTGCACCAGTCCAGAGGCTTTTTGCCTTTGTTGTCACAATCGTGCAAATCCTGATTGAAGTACTGCTGGTGGTGATGAGCTTCCCTATAGAAACGATTCAGCAGATTATCGCCAATGCTCAGAGTGCTTTTGCTGATATTAAGCGGGATCCGATCGGCTTTCTGAAAAATCTACTTGGTGCTGTCAAACAAGGGTTTGTACAGTTTTTTGATAATATTCTCACTCACCTACTTGGCGGCTTGAGGGACTGGTTATTTGGCGAACTAGCATCTGCTGGTATCAATCCGCCAGCTGATTTGACTTTTGAAAGCATCCTAGGATTTGTCTTGGATGTGCTAGGATTGACCATGGACAACGTCTGGGAAAGACTGGAAATGAAACTCGGTCCAGAGCGGGTAGCGCAAATCCGTGGGGCCATTGATACGTTAACTGGAATTTGGACTTTTATCAAAGATGTGTGGGAACGCGGACCAATTGCCATCTGGGAATACGTGCAGGAGCAATTGAGCAACCTATGGTCCATGGTGCTGGAGCAAGTTCAGAATTGGGTGGTCACGCAGATCATCACTCAGGTCACCACTCGCCTACTTTCTATGCTTGATCCAACGGGAATTATGGCAGTGGTCAACAGTTTTATTGCATTCTACAGAGCCATACAATCCTTTATTGAGAAGCTTCGGGAAATGCTGGAAATCGTCAATTCCTTCGTGGCTGGCGTGGCCAATATCGCACGAGGCAATATTGCAGATGCCGCTAACTTCCTTGAGGCTGCTTTAGCGAGAGCAATTCCTGTGGCAATCGGATTTTTGGCAAATCAAGTTGGTTTGAGAGGTTTGGGAGCAAGAATTGCCGAAATGATTGGGGGCTTAAGAGATCGGGTGAACGCTGCAATTGACTGGTTGATTGATCGGGCGATAAGCGTGGGAGGGGCGATTTTACAGGCTGGGAGGAATGCAATTGATGCAGTGACAAATTGGTGGAGCAATAGAAGAGAGCTTTCTACTAGAGATGGTCATAGACATGAAATGTATTTTGAAGGAGAAGGAAATAACGCAACACTAAAAATTGCTTCTACTCCAATAAATTATTTAACATGGGTTACAGAACTCGAATCAAACCCGAATATCCCTGCCACCTCAATTGCTCCTCTGAGGGCTAAGGCGCAAGAAATATCCACAGAGCAGTCACGAAGTGTGGGACCAGATGAAGAATCAGCCAAAAATGAAAGAATTGCAACACTTTTCAATGAGTTGGTGGTCTTGACTCAAAATGCTCCAATCCCTTCGTCTGGCAACAACACTCCCGCAGTTTACGGGCCAATGTATGGCGACTTTGGCTCTTTAGCTAGGGTCGATTCGCTAGCAGACGGACATGTGGAAGGGACAGAGGCAAATAGTAGTTTGTTTACAACTAATTACAGAATCATAAATGCCAGAAAACAAGGCAGCCGAGCATTTTATATCCGAGGTCACTTGTTAAGCTGGCATTTGGGAGGGCCTGGAAATGATTGGCAGAACCTTACACCACTATTCCAAAATGCAAATGCAGATCATGAAAGGAGATTTGAAAGCCGAGCAAAAGAGCATGTAAACGATGATAAAAAGCAAGCCTCAAATTTTGCGGTAAGGGCAGTTTACGGTAGATCCATTTCGCCTTGGGTGGCACAAATAAGAGACTCTGAGGATGATACTTGGCCTACAGGATTAAACCAAAGTGAAGATTTATCCCAAATAGCTAATATTCTAGAAGCTGAAATGATGGTTCCTACTAGTCTTGAATGCTCGATAGATCTTATTCAAGATGATGGCTCAATACAGAATGTAGTAGTTCCTATACCAAATGATATTTCTTATGGCCAACTTTCTCACTATAGAACAGATGGTGTTGCCAGAACAGATTTCAATTTAACTGCAACTGTAACCAGTGCATCGAATGATGCCGCTGCACTCTCAGCTTTACAAGTGCTGAGTGGTGTAGGTCCAGTTACAGCAGGGAAAATTCTTGAAAGAGTAAATAATAACCAAAGAATCACAAATTACCTTTCTCAGATTGGTATCACTAAAAAAAGGCTAGAAATGCTCAATCCTACCAAAAGGATTGTTCAATAAATACGGGACTATCCATATATCGATTATTTCAGGTGTTGTGTTAGACCAAATAAATCCCACTTGAATTGAATTTATTTTAAAATATTGTAGTAGGAATTATCTATTCCTATTTGAACCTCATCAAAGTAAGGAGCCTAATTGCACCTTTACTTTCTTTATATTACATCACTTCGCCGTGCCGCATACCGTCTGGCTTAACCAAATAATAGACATACAATATGAGATTAGAGTCTAATGCAACTATACAGATACAAAAACCAATAGAAGAAGTTTTTGAAGGAATTGTGAATCCAACCCAAATGACTAACTATTTCATTTCGGAAAGTAGTGGAAGGCTTGATTCTGGAAGTGAATTGATTTGGAAATTCCCAGAGTTTCCAGACAAATTCCCAATAACAGCTATACGCGTGGAAACGAATCGCTCAATTTCTTTCGTTTGGGACCCTGAAACAGTGGTGAAAATTACATTGGAAAAACTACCAGACAACAGCACGATAGTCAGAGTCAACGAAAACGGGAAGGAGTTGACAGAGGATAACCTGAAATGGGCTTTAGACAATTCTGGGGGATGGGCAAATTTTCTTGCCTGCATGAAAGCATATTTGGAGTATGGTATACAACTCAGAAAAGGGGCTTTTGATTTTATGAGAAACAGTGAAAAAAGGTGATAAATAATATAAAGCTGCCAGTAATTTCGTTCATGAGAGTGAGGCAAACGCTAGTACTCCCCCGCTAGGTGTAGGTACTATCTTTTTAACTACACCTTTCTATCTTCAGATTTTCAAATCAACCCAAAACCTCAATAGACCATCAAAACTTTAAAACAATTTTCAATAATCTCACAGGTTGTATTTTTCACATGGGTCATTCTTAATTTTACTATTGAAAGCCCATTACTTGAACCTTACTGGTTTGTCGTATTTATTCTCGGCTTACCAAATTACGTTTCAACAACTATCTACTCAGTAGACAGTGCTAATAAACCTTGGAAGTCTATATTAATTGGAGTCTCTGGCCTACCCATAGCATTTCCTCCATTATTTTTCACTTATTTGTCTCCATTGATTTTAGTTTACCTGTATTTGTCCATTGATGTGTTTCTTCAAAAAAAACCAAATAAACAGAAGTTATCTTGATCATCTTTAGGTTCATTGTACCCATAAATTATGTTTATCTCAGGCCTGATTAAGTTATTTGTAGGGATTGTAGGGTCTTTAGCTTCTTTATTTTTTCTGATAACCTTCATTTTCAGCCGACATAAAAAAAGTAAGTTAAAAATTGCTGCATGGACTTTTACCAGTACAGTTGGAGTGATTTTACTAATAATAACTGTTGATTTATTCCTTTTCCCAATCAATCAAAAATCAGATCACTTAATTTTATCTGCATACCGAGAAGCTCCACTAGGTGGAATCTGGCTTGCGCTTTATGATGATCAAACATGGGAAATGGGTTATTCCTCTAGAGAAATTACATCCTCTGGAAATTATACAATCCGGCATGATACTTTGACCTTAAATGCCCAATCTGGCAAAACGATATTGGGAGAAATTTCAAAAACTTCATTTATTATTAATTCAAAAAATCTAACTGAAATCGAAAATTCCGGGATTAGATCACTAGAAATATTAATGAATAAAAGCGAAAATTAGTCCGTTAGCTATAGTCCTCGACAGTTGTCAAGAGTAAAACACCTATCTAATTTTTTGAAACCATCTTCCCCACCAGTAACCCCATAAATATTCTGACTACCAATTGTATAGCATGACTCCTTAGTCCTCAAATAGTTGCATCCAAAGAAAAAATGCGCTATCTTTTTTAAACAGAAAATTTGAAAATAATTGTATCCAATCAGGATACGAATTAGCCAAGTCCATTTTTAAACAAGCTTATTATGTCAAAAAAACAGTTTGGAAACATTGGTAATCTCAGTAGCAAAAATCTGAAAATAAAACCTATTGATATTCAGGTTACGCCGTCAAATCGAATTTCGAATGCACAATTGAAAAAGCTTGATCCAAAGGGGATCGCAAGCATACCGGCGCTTAGAGTAAACAGGAATGATTTAATAAACCTGAAGCCCAACGAATCCTGGGAAATCACCCCTCAGAAATTGAAGGATAAGGATATGGTGGTCGCGGAATATTTCGGATGGTATAAATCAGACCAAACAACCATAGATGTACATCCGGAAAACAAATACTATCCAAGGTTCCATAGTGGCAGGCCAGGATTTCTGCCTGAAATGAGATTCTTGGTTTTACGATTCAGACCCGAAATGGGTAAGCGGTATCGTGTGACTATTCAGTTAAAACCCGGTTCCTACAGAAATAAAAAAGTAATGACCAATGTCACAGGTAGGTTTAATGACACATGGTATATCAATTATCAATTTAATGAGTTGATGTTTGATTTTTTGGCTTCAACTAATGAGATTAAAATAAGTCCTATAATTGCTGGTTATGAGGAATATTACGTCAAGTATCAACCTTTGGAGATTGAGAAAATTAAGGTGGATAAGGTAGGGGATTGATTCAGATCTGGTTGGATTATTTTTTCTCACTGTTCAGATTCCACATGAATCAAGATCGTAAGATTTAAAATCCGTTTGATTTTTTTGGTAGCATCAACTTGTAAAGGGAATCGCTAAACCACCCAACTGCTCCTACCAAAGATTGTAGTAGACTTTAAAACTTCCAATATGTATAGACTACTTCTTTTTTCCATAATTGCTTCAATCATATTTGGCTGCGATGAAGCTCCTAAATTTGATTACGTGATTGAAAAAGTCACTTTATTCGATGGACATGAAGACAGAGGTACAGTTAATGTGGCTATTAATCATGATACCATAGCGGCTATAAGTACAAACAAATTAGAAGCTGATTCTATCATAGACGGCGTAGGTAAATTCATGATTCCCGGTCTAGTCAATGCACATGTACATGCCAGTAGCTTGGAAGACTTAAAAGCTGGCTATCCCTTGGGTATTTTAACCCTTTTAAACATGCACACAGGGTTAGAAGAAAGGGAACTTGAATGGAAAGAAGTTTCTAAAGACTCAATTGGCTTTTCCACGCTTTATGGAGCTGGCCATGCGGCTACGGTCCCCGGTGGCCACCCAAATCAATTTAGTCCGGATATGGAAACCATTTCCGATTCCTTGTCCATTGCCGATTGGTTGCAACACCGCATAGATAAAAAGGTTGACTACATTAAAGTGATCCGTGAAAACCACGAATGGATGGGGTATCCACCTCTTCCGTCATTAAGTTTTGAACAGATTAAAAGTCTCATTGAAAGTGCACATAAGCAAGATTATAAGGTTGTTGTTCATGCCAATACCTTGGCAGAAATGACGCAGATAGCAGCGTTTAAGCCAGATGGTTTTGTGCACATGTTGGATTATAAAGAAGACTTACCTATTCCAGACAGTTTTTATACTCAGCTGGTTGACAACGACATTTTTGTTATCCCTACTGCTGGAATGGCGCTTAAATCCATGGAGGATGCACCACCTTTTATACAAGAATGGGTCAATAACAACCTTCTAAATGCTGAAGAACGTGCTTTGATCATTAAAAACATGCATGATAAAGGCGTTCTCATTGTAGCAGGTACTGATGCTCAAGAGGGTCAAATGAATTTTGCGGAGGATTATTTTTTGGAATTAGAACTATATAAAATGGCAGGCATATCCAACCTTGAAGTCCTTAAAACAGCTACTGGAAATGCAGCCAAGGCATTTAATTTGCCCATTGGAGAATTAAAGGAAGGAAGCAAGGCAACTTTTGTGCTTTTGAACGGTGATCCAATCAATGACCTGTCAAACCTTAGAAAGGTAGAAAAAGTGTGGAAGAACGGTAAAACGAAATAAAATCGAAAGAATCTTCTCTGGATTTAATTTGCAAAACGTCTTTTTAATACCTCCTTTTTAAAAAAGAAGACATCCAAATACTTTACTCTCAACCTGAAGAAATACAGCATTTTATCTACTAAATTCAGATATATTTAGCTACGAGAAAATTCATTTAGACTATGAAACAGATCCAAATTTTTGCTGGAATACTAATTCTTGTTTTTTCTTTTTTGGGATGTAAACAAAATGTCGAAAAAGTCTCAGTAGTTGAGCCATTGGTTGCAGATGCTGACTTTACCATTACAAAGCCTGCCGAAGTGGGTCTCAATCCTCAAGTAATCTCTGAACTGATAGACAGTATCCAAACAGGCAATTATCCGAATCGACATTCCTTGCTGATCTACAAAGATGATAAGTTGGTGGTAGAAGAATATTTTTCCGGGAAGGATGAAAACTGGGGAGATGATCTTGGGATCGTCTCCTACAATGATAGCTTGCTGCACGATATGAGAAGCGTTTCGAAAAGCATCGTTTCTGCCTGTATTGGAATTGCCATTGCTCAGGGAAAAATCAAATCTGTAGACCAACCCATCTTTGATTTCTTTGAAGATTATCAGCAGTTTAATTCTGAAGGCCGTGAAGACCTGACAATTAAACATCTGTTGACCATGACCTCGGGCTTGAAGTGGAACGAGGATATTCCCTATGATAATCCGGAAAACAGTGAAATCCAGATGAGCAATAGTGACGATGGGATCGGGTTTGTGTTAAGTAGGGAGATGGTGGAAAAACCTGGGACAGTTTGGCAATATAACGGAGGCACCACAGAGTTGCTCGCAGAAATTATCCATCGTGTTTCCGGCCAAAATGTGCATGAATTTGCTAAGGAATATTTATTCCAACCTTTGGGTATTTCTAAGTCAGAATGGACCGTTTCACCTGCCACAGGCACTCCAGCTGCAGCTTCAGGCTTACGTTTGAGTTCACGGGACATGTTGAAATTCGGCATCTTGTATTTGCAGGAAGGTAAGTGGAATGGAGAGCAAATTGTCCCGGCAGAATGGGTGACTGAATCATTAAAATCCAGCATATCAAGACCGGATGAAGGCGGATACGGATATCAGTTTTGGGTTATAGATTACTCCTCCGGTTCGGGACCATTGATAATTCCTGCAGCTGTAGGAAATGGAGACCAGCGGATTTTTTACGATCTCAAAAATAAGATGCTGATTGTCACCACTGCAGGAAATTATAACCAATGGGATATAGAAAATAATGCCAGCGCCATCCTCTTAAAAGTCTATTCTTCTTTTACGAGTAACGAGTGAAAAAGCAATTTTTCTTGCTGTTCAGGTATCGGATTTTTATCTGAAGTTGAAGGGCGAGCTGTTTTTATTTTTAATGAATTTCAAAAGCACATCTAGGCTAATCGAAAAAAGAGAAAACCATTTAAATTCCTCAAAGCCTAGAAACACTTTAAAATCCCCTAAATTGTTTCGATAAGCATTTCTGCCGAATAGGGGCAATTTTTGAATTAAGAATGGATTTTAACAAAGAGAATATTGCGCGTTTTGGGATTGCCACCAAAGGTTTTGTGTACACCTTAATTGGGGCTCTCACTTTTATGGCTACTATCGGTTCCGGGGGTTCCAAATCAGGGAGCAATGATGCGCTGAAGTTTCTCCAGAATAACAGGCTTGGAACTATTTTACTCGGGATAACCGCTACAGGATTAGTCGCTTATGTATTCTGGCGTTTTTATCAGGCCATTATGGATCCTGACAAGGAAGGGAAAGATCTTAAAGGAATAGGAAACCGCTTAGGGTTCTTTTCAAGTGGTGTTTTTTATGGTCTTATGGCCTTTTCGGCTATTGAAATTCTTATTGGTTCTGGGGGCGGATATGGAGACAGTCAGAAATCCATGATTGTAACTGCCTTAAGTAAGCCATTTGGGCAAGCCATTGTTTTAATAATAGCCACCGTCTTTCTAGGAAGAGCCATTTTTCAAATGGTCATTGCCTACACCAATTTGTACAAAAAGAGAATTAAAGCTCAAAATTTGGATCCTAAAATTCAAAACTTGATGGTTACCCTTGGGAAAATTGGCCATACGGCAAGGGGAATAGTCATAGGCGTGATTGCAATTTTGACCTACAGAGCCGCCTTTTCATACAGTTTTGAAGAAATTAGAGGCACCAAGGACGCCTTTAGTTTTCTTCAAGACGAATTCGGAACTATCGCTTTATCAGTGGTTGCTATAGGCATGATGATGTATGGCATATTTTTGTTAATTAATGCCCGCTATCGTGACATGAAGAGGGTATAGGAAATGCCTGCTAACAGAGATTGCTCTTTTTTCAATCTTACCCAACCTTCCTAATCCAAAAACACGTAAAGGATAAGACCTAAAATAATTTTGTTTCCGTTCTTCATGGCTTGGACTGGAAGTTTTTGATTGAATAAAATAGAACCATGCATAAATATCACCTCCTACTGATCCTCTTCATTTTTGGAATCGGGCAAGCAAAATCTCAAGATAAAAGCACTATTGAAATTGGCGCCAAACATCAACTCTACTCCACTATTTTGGATGAAGAAAGGGAGTTTTGGATTAGCCTTCCCGAATCTTATGGAAGTGAAGAATCGGCCTACAAAAAGTATCCACTATTGATCGTTCTGGATGGAAGCAGTTTTTATCATCCGGTTACCGGAATGGTCAATTATATGGGGAGAATTGGAAAGATACCAGAGATGATTGTTGTCGGGATTCAAAATGTGAGTCGAACCCGCGATTTCACTCCCGATAAAATCGTCACGGCACGGGAGAATGATTTTGGAGGTGGAGATAATTTCTTGGCTTTTCTAGAGAAAGAGTTGATTCCCAAGCTGGATCAAGAGTATAGAACAGAACCGTACCGGATCCTTTTTGGACATTCCCTTGGCGGCCTACTCGCTACTCATGCTTACATGAAAGAAAATACAATTTTCAATTCATTTATGGCTATTGATCCAAGTTTTGGCTCCTGGGATGCCAAAACGATGGACAAAAAATTGAAGGCAGTAAGCCCTCAATCATTTAATCGATACATCTATTTCGCAACAGCGAATTGGGGGAAAAGGAATATCAGAAACCGGGACCGACATGTGCGATTGTTTGAATCACTAAACAGTCAATACGAGGGAGAGTTTCCTTCCAAATTGGAATACTTCGAGAATGAGGATCATAGTTCCGTACCCATGATTGCTTTTCACAATGGCATCACCAGCATTTTTGAAGGATATGGAATTCCTTATCGGGATGTGGAGAACAAGGAGCAACTCACAAAGCATTTTAAGGATATTTCGAATCGTTTATCCTGGACTTTTGCTCCTCCGGAAAACCTAGTGAATCGAATTGGCTATAGTAAACTTCAAAGCAGAGACGAAGCGGAAAAGTCTCAGGCTCTAGAATTCTTTATTTTAAATACAGAAAATTATCCTACCTCCTACAATGCATTTGATAGTTTGGGAGAAGCATATGAATTAGTTGGCGACACTTCGAAAGCCATTGCAAACTATGAAAAATCACTTTCTCTGAATCCGAATAATGGACATGCTAAAATGAAGGTAGAGGAATTGAAAAAGAAGGAATGATCTGCTAGGAGAAAAAAAGTCCAGCGACTATACCAAATCATCCGCTCAAGTAAAACAACCCTACTTCACGATTTTTAACACTCAATTTTAAGCTCTCTTTTAAAAGTGAGCGTTACTTTTAACTATGATTAAAAGCAAGATTCAAATTATGGCAGGGCTGGGCATCGGACTGCTAGTGATGGGATGTAATTCCTCATTAGTATTGACAGCCCCTCCAATCAATTACACAAACACCAGCCCCAAAGTAGCCGAACTATCAGATCAGCAATCCAAACACTGGGGACATCTAGATCTACAAAAAGACACCATTCCGGGCATGAGCGTGGACCGTGCCTATTCCGAGCTTCTGAAAAAGAAAAAGGGCGAAGTAGTCATCGTAGCCGTGATTGATTCTGGAATTGACTTGGATCACGAAGATATCGAAGACGTGCTTTGGACCAATGCTGGCGAGAAGCCTGGAGACGGCATCGACAATGACGGCAATGGCTATATAGATGACATTCACGGATATAATTTCTTGGGTGAATCCTATAATGAGCAAATGGAAATGGCAAGAATCCTTCGTCTAAAAATCGGGGACGAAGCCTACCAAGAAGCTGCTCGGAAGAAATTGAATGAAAAGCTTCCTGAGGCACAAGCCGCACTTCCGCAGCTTAAGCAGATCGAAGCGATGGTGACCATGGCAGATAAAATCATCCAAAATGCCTTGGGAAAGGAAGAATATTCACTAGCTGATCTGCAGCAATACAAACCAAAAAACACCCAAGAAGAAAGTATTGTAGGCATGCTCATGCAGGTGATGACCATGGGCGAGGAAATTCCAGCTGCAATCAAAGACCTTCGAGAAGGCATCAAGTACTATGAGGCGCAGGTGAACTACAATATGAATGTGGATTTCAATGGTAGAATTCCTGTGGGAGATGATCCCTACGACTATTCCGATCAAGACTATGGCAATGGGAATCCAACTAACAGCAACCCTGGCGAAAGCCATGGCTCGCATGTATCGGGAATTATTGCTGCTACCCGAGATAATAAAAAAGGAGTGGAAGGTGTTGCCAGTAATGTGAAAATCATGGCAATCAGAGCTGTTCCAAATGGTGATGAATACGACAAAGATATTGCTTTGGCCATTCGCTATGCCGCTGATAATGGTGCTAAAGTGATCAACGCAAGCTTTGGAAAGGGTTTTTCTCCAAATTCTGAGTGGGTATATGAGGCATTAAACTATGCAGCTTCCAAAGATGTATTATTTGTACATGCTGCAGGAAATGACGGGATTGATTTGGACTCTCCTGAGAATCAAAACTTCCCCAATGATCTTCCAAATGGAGTTGAAGCTAATTTTGCCAGCAACTACCTGACAGTAGGTGCTTTGACTCAATATTTTGGAGCGGATATGATTGCAGTTTTTTCAAATTATGGAAAAGAGAATGTGGATATCTTCGCCCCTGGAGATCAGATTTATTCCACTATGCCCGATGATTCCTATGAATTCCAAGGGGGAACATCTATGGCTGCTCCGGCTGTGACAGGTTTGGCGGCTATGATTCGGTCTTACTTCCCAGAGCTAACTGCTGTGGAGGTAAAGCAAGTCATAATGGAATCAGGAATTTCACCTTCGGTAAAAGTCCAAGTTGGCGGAGCAGAAGGAGCTGAAAAGTCTTTTTCAGAAATCTCAAAATCCGGCAAGATTGCCAACTTATACAATGCTTTGATCTTGGCAAGTGAAGTTGCTAATGGAACTGTAAGCTTGTAAAAGCTCAGAATCATTCATCAAAAAAACAAACCGAGGGCTTGCCTCCAGAAAGTGTCTAACTATTTGGGGGCAAATCACTCTCATCATGCTTTTGCAAAAAGCTAGGGTATCCCAAAAGTCTTTTGGTGTGCGAAGTATCTGTAAGAAATTTTGGATCTACTGGACTTTTTCTTGAGCAAATCGTATGGCTCCTTGGTCATGCTTTAAATCTTCCAAAATGTATTGGGCAATGACATCAGCACTTTTAACCTCCACGTTGGTTTTCCACAAAAAAACTACGTGAAATTGTGAAAAACAGCATCAAAAATTCTTTGATAAAGGAATTCCAATCTCATTTATTTACATTTTTTTGCTGGATTATTAGGCCTTCCTGAACTTTGAATTTTGAATATTTAGCCATCATGAGTCCAGTCTATATTCAGTGTGAATCAATTCTATTAATTTTCTAGCCTCTCTTCTGAGAGCTTCTGCTCTATAACTATTTCCTAGCGACATTTTTGATAAAAAATGAATCTGGAATGCAAGCTCATTAATAGTTGTGAAATCATCCGTAATCAATTGGGGATTGGATGAAGGTAGGATGAACTTCATATTAGCATCCATAGTGGCATTCAGTTCATTGGAATTAAAGACCTTTCCACCCATCTCTCTAAATGTGGATTTAGTTTTATTGTCGTTTTCATCCCATTTTTCTAATTCCCTTACTTTCTTTTCATACTTCAGTAATTGATCTACAATATTTCTTTTTTGGATCAAGCGAAGATTTCCAGCATTCTTTAGTTGTTGAATGGTGCCATCGGAATAGATAAATGGCTTCTCGTCAAATACCTGTCTAGCGAAATAATAAATTTGATTTCCGTAAAGACTTCTCTCCTCCAACAGCATCATGGCTGCCAGAGAATCCATTAGGGTGGACTTATCTTTTTTAAAAGCTATATAGGTTTTGAGATTAGAAGTATCCGATTTCAGGTCTTCGACTAGTGACAGCATGTACTCCTTTTCAATCTTTTGGACACTCAAAGACTCCCGATAGTTTTCTGCCAAAAACCCACAAAAAACGGCCAAGAAAAGCATAAAGAATTCTTTGAAATAGGACTTCCAATTTCTCTTTTTCAGAGAGCTAATTCCATTTTTGCTGGAATGGGCTTCCTCATTTTCAGGGGCTTGGTTTTCTTTCATATAGATTTTTCTATCCTAATGTGATAAATAACTGTGGTTTGTTCAGCCAAATCCCTGAGGTCTTTGCCCATATTGCGGGATATTTCCCACCTAGGACAGGACCAACATCACGCTTTAATTCTTCTTTGGTGGTTTTTCATGCTGTGGTTTCAAATTTCTCATTTTGAGACGATATTTCATTAATACTGACTCTTTCAATAAAAAACTGACAAGGATTTACTCCCTGCCAGTTTTTCAAAATTCAGTTGTTATACTGTTAAATAGTTAAAATGCACGAACCGCACGAACTCTACTATTTGGGTTGACCTTAAAGGTGTAGTACTGGTCGCCATTGCTGAAGTCCTGCTGCCAAGCGCCCCTGTCACCGACCTCGCTGGAACTCCAATAGAAGGCACTAGCAAAACCGCCAACCGCATCTTTACTTAAATAAAGTTTGTTCAACTCATCTTTGCTGGGCAAATACCAATCGTCATAACCATCTATAACTAAATCGTTACATATCCTAGCAGCGATGCCTGCTTCTGGACAAGCGCTCACTATAGCGTTGGTATTAGCTGCACCTGAACCTATTGCTGTACTTGTACCACCAATTAAAGTTCCAAAACAACCCCAATTAGCTTCACCTTGATCACTTGGAGCAGCTATTAGGCCGTGGGTTTCACCTGCCACATAGCCTGGATCACCTTCCTGTAAGATATAGGCGATAATACCCCCCTGATATTCCATTCCTATTTCCAATACCTCTTCCGGACAAACAGGGATTAAGGAATAGCTTTCACTAAAGGTGATGGGCGCGCCCAATCCCTCCTGTACCACGCTAAAGGCAACCTGATCGCATCCGGCCCAGCCCTCAGTAAGCGGCACCGTATGGCTGACCGTGCTACCTGAGTTCACATCTTCTAAAACTACTTCATTACCATCGATATCAATCGCTATGGTAGCATTTGCAGTTGCAGGTCCGGAAGTGATGGCATAGGTTACGTCCACCACAAAATCTGTTTCCGTGTTGTATGCATAGTAGCTGACCGATTTGGTGTTTTTGCCAACCGTTAGGCTAGTCATGTCGGAAATAGGATAGTTTACACCTCCCGGTTCAATACAATCCCCTTCACAGGATCCAGATACTATCCTCATGTTTGCATTTAGCAAATCGCTGTCACTAGTGTTCGCAAGAAATTCAGTACTGACTCCTTGATCGGG
>NZ_QLLK01000016.1 GCF_003259505.1 Algoriphagus yeomjeoni
GGAGGGTTCTGGGTTTGAGTCAAAGAAAATGAAATTACCGAGTGGATAACGATCTACTAAAAACAATATGATTCCGTAGCTCAGCTGGTAGAGCAATACACTTTTAATGTATGGGTCCTGGGTTCGAGCCCCAGCGGGATCACTTGATAGCGTCAAGAAAAGCCTTGACAAAATTACAGTTTTAACTTACAAGGAGTTAAAAAGAAAGTTTCGGGGTGTAGCGTAGCCCGGTATCGCGCCTCGTTTGGGACGAGGAGGTCGTAGGTTCGAATCCTGCCACCCCGACTTTATTATTGTTAGTTTGAAGTTCACTTCTCACTAATTGTCCGGTCCTGTAGCTCAACCGGATAGAGCAACTGCCTTCTAAGCAGTAGGTTTCAGGTTCGAGTCCTGACAGGATCACTATTCAAAAGCGGAATCACGTTCCGCTTTTTGTTTTATTATTAATTACCGATTCCGTAGCTCAGCTGGTAGAGCATCCCGATTTTGATCGGGAGGGTACTGGTTTGGAGTTAAAGAAAAGAAATACAAAGTGGATAATGATTCACTATTATATAATATGATTCCTTAGCTCAGCTGGTAGAGCAATACACTTTTAATGTATGGGTCCTGGGTTCGAGCCCCAGAGGGATCACAAGAAAGCAGACTAGAAATGGTCTGCTTTTCTTATTTTTATGGCAATCTTTTTTTAACCATGGCCACTCTTTACATCCTTTTCTCTGAAAAGCTAAACAAATACTACGTTGGTGCATGCAAAGAATTAGAAAGGCGCTTATATGAGCATAATATTGGTCATTCCAGATTTACCTCTACGGGAATTCCATGGAGGGTCGTGTATAAAGAGGCTTTCGAAGATCTACCATCTGCCAAAAGGAGAGAATCCCAAATTAAAAAGATGAAATCTAGAAAATATATTGAAGCGTTAGTAGACTCAACTCAGTAGGGCATCCCGATTCTAATCGGGAGGGTCCTGGTTCCGTACAGTTGTCGGAACGAGCCCCAGAGGGATCACAAGAAAGCAGACTAGAAATGGTCTGCTTTTCTTATTTTTATGGCAATCGCTTTTTATGGCTTCTGTTTATATCCTGTTTTCAGAAAAACTTAACAAATACTATGTTGGTGCATGTACCAATATTGAAAGGCGCCTTTATGAACACAATATAGGTCATTCAAAATTTACTTCAACTGGAATCCCTTGGACAGTAGTTTATACGGAATTTTTCGATGATTTACCTTCTGCAAAGCGAAGGGAATTACAAATCAAAAAAATGAAATCTAGGAAATACATTGAAGAATTAATTTGCTCTGCACAGTAGGGCATCCCGATTCTAATCGGGAGGGTCCTGGTTCCGTACAGTTGTCGGAACGAGCCCCAGCGGGATCACTAGATAGCAGTCCAAACGGGCTGCTTTTCTTATTTTTAGGCATTTCTATGGTTTGTTGTGTCATTCCTTCACCATTAAAGGAAGTAGGATGGAAGGAAAAAAAAATGCCCCCATCAAGCTATTCACTTAATGGGGGCAGACTCAAAGGGAAGTTTCCTTAAAGCTTCTTAATCATCACATTTTTAAAATAAACTAGATCACTATGATCTTGGAGTGCAATTCTCCCCTTTTTGAACGTACCCCAATTAGGCATGTTCTTGAATTTGCTGTCAGCAACCAATGCTTCCCATTCAGGTGTCCAAAGCGTAGTGCTTACCACTGTGGTTCCGTTAAGAATAAGATCTAGCTGGCCATTGTTTGAGATGATCTCCGCTGAGTTCCACTCTCCATGTGGCTTAACGGTTTCTTCACTGCTTACAATCAAATCATACAGGTCTCCAGCTCTATGGCTGATGATTTTAGCATCAGGGTGGCCATCATTATCTAGCACCTGCATTTCTAAGCCAGTATTATAGGTGTTCTCATATTCTGGAGCTTCTTGTACATAGAATATGAGACCACTATTACCGTTCTCGGCGATTTTCCAATCGTATTTCAAATGAAAATTCTCATATTCTTCATTGGTTACGATATCTCCTCCTTCTCCGGCTTCCTTGTCAATATTCTCTACATCAAGATAGACTTCACCATTTTCAATTTTCCAGGCATCTATGGCATCTCCTCCATTGTATTTATGCCACTTGGAGAAATCATTATTTGCAAATAGATCAACCCATTCTTCTTCCTGAGATTCAGAAACAGTCACTTCTTCTACTTCAGTTTCGACTGTTTTCTCGCCAGAGCATGAAGCAAGGATTCCTGCCAAAGCTGCGACGATGATATAGTTAATCTTCATTTTACTTTTTCAAAAGTAGAACGTATGCTACCATATCCTTAGCATCTTCTATGCTCAAAGCTGGGTGTGGAGGCATTGGGATTTCCCCCCAGGTTCCCACGCCACCTTCAATTACTTTTTTGGCCAGCATTTCGATGTTTTCTTCCGTAGCTTCGTATTTAGCTGCTACATCTGCATAGGAAGGGCCTACGATCTTCCTTTCTACCATATGACAAGATGTACAATCAGAAGCCTTTAATTTTGCTAAACCTTTGATGTAAATTGGATTATCTTGGTATTTTTCTTCCAAACTCATTTCTACTTCAGGTGTCGCTGGGGTAGCGACAGTTTCAGCGGTTTCAGTAGTTTTTTCTCCGCCACCGCAGGCAAATGCCAATCCTGCCATTGCTGCAATTGCAAAGTTTATTGGTTTTGTGATTTTCATAAATGTTATAAATAAATTGTTTAAGTAATTAGATTCCTAAAATTCGTTTGTTGAATTCCTCGTCTGCTCCTCTACCAGCAAAGTCATCAAATGCTTTTTCTGTGACGTTAATGATGTGGGATGCGATAAATGGAGCGCCTTCTGCGGCTCCTTGCTCAGGATGCTTGATCGCACACTCCCATTCCAAAACGGCCCATCCATCATAATCGTACTGCGAAAGTTTGCTAAAAATTCCGCTAAAATCAACTTGGCCGTCTCCCAAAGATCTGAAGCGACCTGCTCGCTCTACCCATCCTTGGTATCCACCATAGACGCCTTGCTTCCCTGTCGGGTTGAACTCAGCATCTTTTACGTGGAACATTTTGATTCTTTCATGGTAAAAATCAATGAATTGCAAATAGTCTAAGCACTGTAGCACAAAGTGGCTTGGGTCATACAGGATGTTGGCACGCTTATGATTATTGACTTTATCTAGAAACATTTCAAATGTCACTCCGTCATGCAAATCTTCTCCCGGGTGAAGCTCATAGCATACATCAACGCCGTATTTATCGAATTCATCAAGGATAGGAGTCCATCTTTTGGCTAGCTCAGTGAATCCAGTTTCGACCAAACCAGCAGGTCTTTGAGGCCATGGATAAACCGTATGCCACATCAATGCACCCGAAAAAGTAGCATGTGCGGTGAGCCCCATATTGTGAGAAGCTTTTGCTGCATACTTCAATTGCTGCACTGCCCAGTCAGTTTTTCCTTGCAGGTTTCCCTTCAGATTATCAGGAGCAAAGCCATCAAATAACTCGTTGTATGCCGGATGAACAGCTACCAATTGTCCTTGCAGGTGAGTAGATAATTCAGTAACCTGTAAGCCAGCTTCTTCTACTGTACCCTTGATCTCATCTGCGTAAGTTTTACTTTCTGCAGCTTTCTGCAAATCAATCATTCGACCATCCCAAGATGGTATTTGAACACCAGCATAGCCAAGGTCGGCCATGTAGTTACAAATGTTCTTAAGATTATTAAATGGTTCTTTGTCGTCAATAAATTGTGCGAGGAAAATCGCAGGGCCTTTAATTGTCTTCATTTTTCTTAGATTAAAATATTAGGTTCAAGAATTTATTTTTCAACTATGAATGGTGTCCACTTCGTATCAGACTCATTGCTTTTTAATACATGATCTATGAAAGCCATTCCTCTGATTCCATCTTCTATACCAGGGTAATCTTCCCATTCAGGTTTTGGAATTTCTCCGGCTCTCTCTGCATAGATACAGCGTGCAAAATTTCTATACAAATTAGCAAATGCCTCCACGTAGCCTTCTGGGTGTCCTGCTGGGGTTCTGGTGTTTTCATTTGCCAGAGACCCAAGGTATCCTGTTCCAGCTCTTAAAATCTGGGCTGGAGCGTCTGGCCATCGGGCAATCAGCGTGTTATTTAACTCTTGCTGCCATTCCAAGCCGCCTTTTTCGCCATAGATGCGAATTCTGAGATTGTTTTCTGCACCTGTGTCTGTTTGCGAAGCTGTAAGTACGCCAGAAGCACCATTTTCAAACCTCATCAAAACTACGCCATCATCGTCGATGGGTCTTCCTTCAATTTTAATATATAAATCTGCGCAAATAGCAGATACCTTTTCTCCAGAAACATACTCTGCTAAGTGGAATGCATGCGTGCCTATATCTCCCATGCAGCCCGCTAATCCGTTTCTCTTCGGATCGGTCCGCCATTCTGCCTGCTTGTTGTTTTCTGATTCGAGTAATTTCCAAAGCCAACCTTGAGGATATTCTACGTACACTTTTCTCACTTTACCTATTTCACCTTCAGCAATCATTTGTTTTGCTTGCTTGATCATAGGATACCCTGAGTAAGTATGCGTCAGTAAGAAACGCTTGTCAGAAGCTTTTACAATATGGTAGAGGTCCTTAGCTTCTTGGTAATTTAAAGTCAGCGGCTTGTCCAATGCGACATGAAAGCCATGCTTAAGTGCTTTTACTGCAGGATCGAAATGGACATTATTTGGGGTCACAATAGCAACCACGTCAATTCGCTCAGACTCTGGAAGTTCAAGTTCCTTGGCAAACATCTCATCATAACTGGCATAAACACGTGTAGGGTCTAGCATGAGTTCTTCCCCTCGTTGTTTTGATTTTTCAGGATTTGAGCTGAATGCACCTGCGACAAGTTCGAACATGCCGTCCATCAATGCTCCATTTAAATGAATAGCTCCGATAAAAGACCCTGGACCACCACCTATTAGTCCGATTTTTAATTTTTCTGAGGATAACATATGTAAAAAGACTATATATTCAGGATTAAATACTTGAAATAATTGAATCTGAATTGAAAAACCTTCGGTCTTCGACTGAATTGATAGAATAATTGACCAATAGCTTCATCTTGGTATGAGTGGCTTTTGAGTTGGTTTCAAGTCAGAACTTTATGAAGTAGTTTGTACGCTCTAAAATACTTCAAATTGGTTAAAGTTTAAACCATACCTAATTCTTAATAGTTATCGTAATCCTAATCTTTTCCTAAACCCATGAATATCAACGTAAAGCTTCGCCTTTCTTTAATGATGTTTTTGGAGTTTTTTATTTGGAGTTCATGGTATGTAACTATGGGGACTTTTCTTGGATCAAATCTAACGGCAAAAGATCAGGATGTCTCTCTGGCTTTTTCTACGCAATCATTCGGTGCCATCATCGCACCATTTATAGTAGGGTTGATTGCTGACCGGTATTTTCATGCACAGCGAATCTTGGGAGTGATTCATCTAATGGGTGCTGGCCTGATGTATGTACTCTACACTTCATCTGATTTCTCTGGATTTTTCCCAATCCTACTTTTATACATGATTCTGTTTATGCCAACTTTAGCTTTGGTCAATTCAATCTCCTTTCATCAAATGAAAAATCCTGCTAAGGAATTTTCATTTATTCGAGTTTGGGGTACAATAGGTTGGATCACAGCCGGGTTATTGATCAGTTTTTTGTCATGGGATAGTCAGGTAGGATTAAGGGAAGGTTTATTGAGAAATACCTGGATGATGGCAGCCATTAGCTCTTTAATATTAGGGGTGTTTAGTTTTATGCTTCCGCATACTCCCCCACAGGCTAGGGTCAAGGGACAATTCAAACTTTCTGAAGCACTAGGACTAGATGCATTAGGAATGCTAAAACATAAAAATTACGCGGTTTTCTTCGTTTCCTCGATTCTGATCTGCATTCCTCTTGCTTTCTACTATCAAAGCACAAGCCCATTTCTGACTGAGATAGGTATGGAAAATTCTACTGGGAAAATGGCAATGGGGCAAGCTTCAGAGGTGATTTTTATGCTGGCTTTACCAATTTTCTTCGTCAGATTTGGCATTAAAAAAACCTTGATTGTCGCCATGATAGCTTGGGCAGTACGCTATGCTTTCTTCGCTTTAGGAGATGCAAATGAGGGCGTTTGGATGCTTCTAGCTGGGATCGCTCTTCATGGGATATGCTATGATTTCTTTTTTGTGAGTGGTCAGATTTATACCGACTTTCATGCAGGAACAAAATATAAATCATCAGCTCAAGGTTTAATTACTTTGGCTACCTACGGAATAGGGATGCTAATTGGCTTCTGGGCGGCGGGTTTGATTTCAAATTATTATTCGAATGATGGTGGAGAACACATTTGGCAATCAATTTGGTTAATTCCTTCTGGTATTTCTGTTTTGGTTTTGCTACTTTTCACTGCTCTTTTCAAGAAGGAACAAATAAATTAACTTCAATTAAAACCCTAATGACCAAACGTATTGATAATGGAAGAAGAGAATCTTTCAAAAAAGTTTTACTCGGAGGCGCTGCTTTCAGCACCCTTTCTTCGTTCGAGATGAAGGAAGAGAAACCATACGAATTGAAAGGAAATATTAACCATGGCGTTTGTCACTGGTGTTTCAGAGATTTTGAACTTGATGCTTTCTGTGCCGAGGCAAAGAAAATTGGCATCAAAGGAATAGACTTAATAGGACCTAGTAATTGGCACATACTTAAAAAACATGGTCTGGATTCCTCCATGTGTAACGGCGCTGAAATCAGCCTGACGGAAGGATTTGGCGAGGTAAAATATCACGATCAACTCATCAAGAATTACACAGAAATGATTCCTAAAGTAGCAGATGCAGGCTACAAAAATCTAATTTGTTTCTCTGGAAATCGAAGAGGGATGGATGATGAAACTGGATTGAAAAATTGCCAAATAGGACTTGAGAAAATTATCCCTTTAGCTGAAAAGCATGGAGTAATCATTCAGATGGAGCTGCTCAACAGTAGAGTGAACCATAAAGATTATCTGTGCGATAAATCCGCTTTTGGCGTGGAGTTATGTAAGCGATTGGGTAGTGAAAACTTCAAACTACTATATGACATCTATCATATGCAGATCGATGAGGGTGATTTGATCCGAAGCGTAAATGATAATCACCAATACTTTGGTCATTATCATACTGCAGGTAATCCAGGAAGAAATGAGCTGGATGATACTCAGGAAATTTATTATCCAGCTTTGATGAAAGCTATAGTAGCTACAGGTTTCAAGGGGTATGTATCCCATGAGTTTATTCCAAAATCTGCAGATAAAATAGCGGCTTTAGCTCAGGGAGTACAAATCTGTGACGTGTAATTAACATTTAAATCAAACACCCATATATATGGCAAATGAATCATATGACGCAATTGTAGTTGGGTCAGGAATAAGTGGCGGTTGGGCTGCGAAAGAATTAACAGAAAAAGGTCTTAAGGTATTATTGCTGGAAAGAGGCCCAAATGTAGAACACATTAAAGATTATAAAACAGCTACCCTTCCACCTTGGGAAGTGCCTCATCGAGGTAGAAGAACACAGGAACAGCTGGAAAATCACCCAAACTTAAGAAGAGATTATGTTCTGAATGAGCTTAATCTTGACTGGTGGGCACACGAAGATGATTCACCTTATGTTGAAGAAAAACCGTTCACTTGGTTCCGTGGATATCAAGTTGGTGGTCGTTCTCTTCTTTGGGGAAGACAATCGTACAGATGGTCTGATTTAGATTTTGAAGGAAATGTAAAAGAAGGCGTTGCCGTAGATTGGCCTATTCGCTATAAAGATATTGCTCCTTGGTATTCTTATGTGGAGAAATTTGCCGGAGTTTCTGGTTCCAAAGACGGATTAGATGTACTTCCGGACGGTGAGTTTATGCCTCCTATGCCTATGAATTGTGTAGAGACAGATGCCGCAGCAAAAATCAAAGAACATTACCAAGGTGCCAGAACATGGACTATCGGCCGTCCAGCAAATATTACCCAGCCACTTCCTGGTAGGCCTGGTTGTCAGTACCGAAACAAATGTTCATTAGGTTGTCCTTTTGGAGGATATTTCAGTACTCAAGCATCTACCTTGCCTGCAGCTGAAGCTACTGGTAATCTTACGCTTCGTCCTTGGTCAATTGTAAGAAGATTGATTTATGATAAAGACACTAAGAAAGCAACGGGAGTAGAGATCATCGATGGGCAAACCAACGAAACTATTGAGTTCGATGCGAAGATCGTCTTCCTCTGTGCTTCAGCTTTCAACTCAACAGCTATCCTTATGCGTACAGCTACGGATATTTGGCCGGGTGGATTAGGTAGTAGTTCAGGGGAGCTTGGGCATAATGTAATGGATCACCATTTCCGTTTGGGAGCTAGTGGTACCATGGATGGCTATGAGGATAAGTATTATTTTGGGCGCAGACCTACAGGTCTTTATATCCCAAGATTCCGAAATGTAAACGGTGATAAAAGAGATTACCTAAGAGGTTTTGGATACCAAGGAGGAGCTAGCCGAAGTGGATGGACGCGTGATGTTGCTGAATTGAATTTTGGGGCTCCAATGAAAGAGGCACTTACACAGCCAGGACCATGGTCTATGGGAATTACGGCGTTTGGAGAAATTTTGCCATACCATGAAAACACTATCAAACTAAGTGATACTGTAAAAGATAAATGGGGTCTGGAATCCTTGGTGATGAATGCTGAGATCAAAGACAATGAAATCAAAATGCGTAAGGATATGATGGCCGATGCGGCAGAGATGCTTGAAGTGGCTGGTTTCAAAAATATCAATGAATATGATTCTGGCTATACCTTCGGACAAGGCATTCACGAAATGGGAACTGCAAGAATGGGTAGAGACCCGAAAACTTCAGTTTTGAATGGGAATAACCAAGTTTGGGAAGCGAAGAATGTGTTTGTGACTGATGGAGCATGTATGACTTCGGCTGCAGCTGTAAATCCTTCACTTACTTATATGGCGTTGACTGCAAGAGCAGCAGCTTTCGCAGTAGATGAATTGAAAAAGCAAAATCTCTAATCGTAAAAGACAAGACTATGACTATGAATAGAAGAGACGCTTTGAAAAGCGTCATGGTAATGATGGGAGGCACAATGGTTGGCGCTACGGCAATCATGACAGGCTGTACTCCTGAAAACCAAATAGAGGGTTTGGACTTTGATCCAAATGACATTGCTTTCTTGGACGAGTTGGGAGATACTATCATTCCTGAGACCAACACTCCTGGAGCTAAAGCTGTAGGAATTGGTTCCTTTATGGTAATGATGGTGAAAGACACCTACGACGGAGATAGCCAAAAGACTTTTGTAGACGGAGTGAATAAGCTTGGTAAGGATTTCAAAGCGGCTAATGGTAAGAGCTTTGTAGGAGCTCCTGCAGAGGAAAGATTAGCTTATTTAAATGGGATGTATGAAGCTTATAAAGTTAGCGCTGAAGCTAGAAGCCCAGAGGTAATTAATATGCTTCGTGACTTGACAGTTCTTGGCTACTTTACTTCTGAAATCGGAGCGACTCAAGCCTTAAATTACGTTGAAGTACCTGGGAGATTTGATCCCTGTATTCCATACAACGAAGGAGACAAAGCTTACGCAGTTTAATTAATTTACCTATATAAATGGCCTGCTCTTTCGAAGGGCAGGCCTTCCTATTTTATGAATAAACAAAGAAGAAAATTCCTTCAGATTGGCGGTATGCTTGGTGTAGGAGCTGCATTATTTCCTTACGAAATCGCCGCGAGATCGGCGGAAATTGCAAAGCTATCTAAATTTGGACTTCAACTATACTCTGTGAAGGAAGAGATGGCAAAGGATGCTGCTGGCACCATGCGCAAGCTTGCTGGGTTTGGTTACAAGCAATTTGAAGGGTTTGATGGCGGTAAAGGGATTCTCTGGGGAATGAAGCCAGCGGAATGCAAAAGTTTATTAAGTGATATTGGTGTTGATTTTATTTCTTCTCATGCTGATGTGTTCAAAAATCTCGATGAGCAGGCAGAGCAAGCTGCGGAAGTGGGTATGAAATACTTGATTTGCCCATATATCGGAGCTCAGAACTCGGTAGAGGAATGGAAAAATATCTCTGAAAGATTCAATAAGGCAGGTGCGACTTTAAAATCCCATGGGCTGAAGTTTGCCTATCACAACCACGATTATACTTTTAAGATGCTTGATGGACAGTTGCCTCAGGATATTTTGATGGCAAATACTGATCCTGATTTAGTGGATTTCGAATTGGACATGTATTGGTCTCATGTGGCAGGTTACGATCCGTTAAAGTACATAGCTAAATTCCCAGGTAGATTTAAACTATGTCATGTAAAAGATGCTGAACCAGATGGAGGAGATACACACGATCGAGGTGTCCTACTTGGAGCAGGTGAAATGCCCTACGCAGAAATCATCAAGAAGTCCAAAAAGTATGGAATGGAGTATTTCGTTGTGGAGCAAGAGCGCTTTGTAGGTACTACACCTCTTAAAGCAGCCGAAGCAAATGCTGTGTACTTAAGTAAGCTAAAGGTTTAGATTAGGTAAAAGGTACTTTGCTTCTAAAGAGAAGTAAATAAACTGCCAGTGCTAAAATAATCAACAAAGCCACTTCAAATTGCGCCCAAATCTGGGATCGGTTAATGATGATATTGGCTTTGTTGATTAGCTTTTCACCTTCCTCTAATTGGATTTTACTCAAATTATCTAAGTCCTTTTGTGCTTTACTTATTTTTTGATCGTAGAGTTTTACTTGATTTTTATTCACACCAGAAGAGTCTGAGTAGAGTAGGCTGTAGGTTTTGATTTGTAAATCATTTTCGATTATACTTTTGAAATCAGTCAAATATTGCTCTTCATTTTCGGTGAGGTTGGTTTGCTCAAAATCAATAACTATATCCAAAATATTTTTCTCATGCATAGCTATTTCATTTACTACTTTGGAATAATCGTAGCCCAAATCGCAGTGATCTACCAGCTTTTGAATCCTAAATAGGTTTTCTGAAATTCTAAAAATATACCCCTCTACAACCAATCGGTCATTATATACCTCTGTGAATGTGCTGCTTATACTTTTAAAAGCTTGGCGTTCTGTTAGGTTTTTACCATAGATCAAAAGCATCAAAATTCCAATAATTACTAGGGCTGTAATTTTCCTTTTCTTGAAAGCAGTGTTTTCCATTAATAAATAGATTTAAGCTGGGTTCTTAATTGTTTTCAGTTTAGGGATATCTCCTTGACTTTCCAATTTTTTTTGTTCTAAACAAGAAGGTCCTTCAAAACCGGTAATGTTTTTATGATTTTCCTACCAGTTTTAACTCAATCTAAATTGAGAATGTTTTTTGAACTCATTTTAATTGTCCGGCATTAAAGATATGCAGAGAAAAAATCATTTTCAGCGCATAGGTAGAGACCTTTTGATGGAATGATTAAATTTAGGCTAAGAAATAAACCCAAAAAGAATGGCATATTATCATAGAATGGGAAATATCCCACCCAAACGACACACTCAATTCCGACAGCCAGATGGCAGTCTCTACAAGGAAGAAGTCGTGAGTTCAAAGGGGTTCTCGGGAATCTACTCTACACTTTATCATATCAATAATCCTAATGAAGTAACAGCAATAGGCAAACCGAAACCTTATTCCTGGAAGGCAGCAACCGAGCATGGTTTAAAGCAAACTCATCTAAAAACTTCCAATGTGGAGTTCACTGGGGATGATTACTTGTCGGCACGGAGAAATCTCATGATGAACTCTGATGTGATGATGGGAATTTGTTCACCTCGCCAGCGGAAAATGGATTATTATTTCAAAAATGCAGATGGAGATGAATTAATTTATGTGCACGATGGGGAAGGAGTGATGTATTCCCAGTTTGGAAAACTGGAAGTGCACAAAGGAGATTATATCGTGATTCCTCGCACTACAATTTACCGTTTTGAATTTGAGGAAAAGGGCCCGCTACGTTTATTGATTATAGAATCTTTTGGAGCTATCGAGACGGTCAAGCGCTATAGAAATGAGGTAGGGCAATTACTTGAACATTCACCGTACTGTGAGCGGGATATCCGTCCGCCTCACGAGCTTCATGTCGAAGATAAAAAAGGTGAATACCTAGTCCAGATCAAAAAGCAGGGAATGCTTCATCAATACTCTTATGGCCACAGCCCGCTGGATATTGTAGGTTGGGATGGGTACTTATATCCATATGCTCTTTCGATTTATGATTTCGAACCGATAACTGGTAGAATTCATCAGCCACCTCCAGTTCACCAGACTTTCCAAGCCTGGGGATTTGTGATTTGCTCCTTTGTACCGAGACTCTTTGATTATCATCCACTTTCTATTCCTGCGCCATATAATCATTCCAATATCGATTCGGATGAGGTCTTATACTATGCCGAAGGGGAATTTATGAGTAGAAAAGGAATAGACCGAGGTTCATTTACCCTTCATATGGGAGGTTTGCCGCATGGTCCGCATCCAGGAACTGTGGAGAAATCCATCGGAGCAAAAGCTACCGATGAGTATGCGGTGATGCTAGATACGTTCAAATCACTTCAGCTTACGACTGACGCGCTGGCGTTTGTGGATGAAAATTATCCGATGAGTTGGACGGAGTAAAGCTAGTTTATCTAAAAAGTAATAAACCAAAAAGCCTCGATCTGTACGGATCGAGGCTTTTTGCTTGAGGAGTATAAATTCTTACTTTTTGTCTGTGATTTCCAAGATAGGCTCCCCAGTTGAGCCATTTGGAAGCTTGATATTCAGCATCATAGAAAGCGTAGGTGCGATGTCAGTAATGGTTGCATATCGGGAGCTCTCACCTGCTGGCACATTCCATCCATAGAATAGGATTGGGACATTGGTATCATAAGAATAGCCGGTTCCATGCGAAGTACCTGTATCTCCACCTGATAGCCATGCCGGTTCGAGTACAATCAGAATATCTCCTGAAGCCTTATGATTGTATCCCATTTGCAGTCGCATCGCTCTACCTTGTGTAAATTCCCGTGTGCGCATTGCCGTCCCAGTATAGACTTCTTTGATCCCATCAGCTTTCAACAGATACCGTGCAATTTCATTTTCAAAATCTTCAAGGTTTATCTCCTTTTCCTGTATTAGCTCATGGTTAAGGAAGAGTTGTCCATTTGAATAGTTTTTTATCCATTTGCCTACTCCATATTTCGCTAAAATGTAGCTTTGAAGCTCATTCATGACAGCGCCGGTACGAATATTACCTGCTGGTACCTTCTCGCTAATCATGTGTGTAGCAACTTCAGCTACTGCATGATCTGCAGATAGGAAAACTACATATTGGTCTTTGCCATAAGTCTCATCAAGGTAGTTTAGTAGCCTCTCAATATCTTGGTCCAGTCGTAGGTAAGTGTCTTCGATTTCTTTGGATTGAGGGCCAAATCTATGTCCTACATAGTCAGTAGAAGAAAAGCTCAGGGCCAAAAAATCAGTTTCTTCTCCCATGCCCAATTTTTCTCCTTCAAGCGCTGCCAAAGCAAAATCTAATGTTAGCGTATTACCAAAAGGCGTAGAAGAAATCAATCCAAATTTGCCATTAGTTTCTCTAAGAGCTTTCAGGTCATAAGGAAAAGTAGGTGTGTCTTTTCCGCTGAAAGTTCCTTCAAAAGGATTGTCATCCTCCATACTTTGAGTGTAGGTTTTGATGGGGTAGAGTGTGTTCCAAGTTTGCGAAAGGTATTGATCCACCAGTTTCCGGTCATTGAATTTATCTACCCATTTAGGAAGCTGATCGTAATAGTAGGTAGAAGTCATGAATTCTCCAGTGTTGGAATCAAACCAGTAGGCATCGCCCATGTGGCCTGCCGGAAGGCTGGCGCCACGATCTTTGATCGCCACACCCACTACTTTGGATCGCTTTTGCGTCGCGATTCGTAGCTCGTCCGTGATGGTTGTCGTGAGCATGTTTCTAGGGCTGATGTAGCCATTGCTTTCTGAACCGCCTACATTCGTCACGGTAGTGTCTCCAGCACAATAGATCATTTTATCTATGCTTTTCGCATACCAGTCATTGCTAATGATCCCGTGTGTTGCAGGAGTAGTGCCTGTATAGACAGAGGCATGGCCGGGCCCTGTGTACGTTGGGATGTAGTTGAAATGGCCGTTTTTCATCATAAATCCATCGTTCATCATCCGCTTAAAACCACCTTCAGAATACCTGTCTGCAAATCGATATAAGTAATCCTGACGCATCTGATCTACGATGATGCCAACTACTAGTTTGGGTTTTTTGGATGCTTCCTGTGCCAGTAGAGGACTGGAAGCCAAAATGAATAGCAAAAATACAATCCCGATTTTTTTCATCTGTTTATATAATTGGGTTTTTATGGTCAGATAGCCTGTCCCTAACTTAACTTATGAGAATCTCGCTTGATCGAAATTTATCTTAAATCGTGACGATTTGGTTGAGCAAGGTTCCAAGATTTAATTTTTATAATAGCCAAAGATAAGGATATGCCGGAATCTATGGATTAAGACTTTGTTAAATGGTCAAAAGGCCAGACATTAGATTTCCATACTTAAATTAATTTTATGAAAAAGACTATTTGGACTTTTGTAATGCTGATGTTCGCTGCGAGCGCTTTTGCTCAGTCCTATTTTGAAGACGGTCTTACTTCCGAGTGGCATAGAGGCAGAAGAGATGAGTTGAGAAAGCTTATGCCGGAGAATTCTGTGGCAGTTTTTTTTAATAATCCTGTAAAAAACCGAACCAATGATGTTGATTTTGTCTATCATCCTAATACGGATTTTTTCTATTTGACAGGATTCCGCGAGCCCAATGCTGTACTTGTCCTGTTCAGTGAATTGAGGGAAATAAATGGAGAAATGGCTGATGAGCTGATCTTTGTACAGAACAGAGATCCCCGAGCTGAAATGTGGAACGGAAAACGTCTGGGTTTAGAAGGAATGATGAACGAGCTAGGTTTTGAAGAAGCTTTGCTAAACTCAGATTTTGGGGCAAAGTCAGGAATTAATCTTCAGGATTTTGATAAGATCCTGACTTTTAGTCTCTCAGAATCTATCGAAGAGAGTACTTCAAATGAGCCTCTAATCACGATGGTGAATGAATTCAAAGCTGCCACAGCGTATCCAGACAAGCTGACTGAAGCCAGTGCTCAGTTGTATACTATGATCAAAAACTCGGATCTGGAAACTTCTGATCGAGTGGTACAGATGCTCAAACGATATCAAAATCAGTACCCTGAAATGATGGATGATCCATTTATAAGTTCCTTCATGAATGCAGAGTCTCCTGAGAAGAGAATGGTGGTAAAAGAGGAAATGCCTGAGCAAAAGCTTGATATCACCGCTTTAGCAAGTATGATGGCAACGCTGCGGGAAATAAAGACTCCTGAAGAAATTACCCTGCTCAGAAAAGCAGTGATGATTTCGGCCGTAGGCCAAATAGAAGTGATGAAAGCTGCGAAAGTTGGAATGACCGAACGTGAAATTCAGGGTGTTCATGAGTTTATTTATAAGCGGTATGGTGCTGAGGAACTGGGATATCCATCTATTGTAGGCAGTGGGAATAATGGCTGTATTCTACATTACATCGAGAATGATAAACGTGATTTGACTGATAGATTACTTCTGATGGATTTGGGTGCAGAGTGGAGAGGGTATACTGCAGATGTGACGCGCACCATTCCGATCAATGGTAAATTCAATGCAGAAGAAAAGGCGATTTATGAATTAGTTTACCAAGCTCAGGAAGCAGGAATAGCAATTTCTAAGCCTGGGGTTACTTTTCAGGAGATCGACGCTGCAGGCCGTCAGATCATCAATGACGGACTTGCCAAATTGGGAATTATCAAAAAAGGAGAAAGTCACATGTATTTTCCTCATGGGACTAGCCATCACATAGGACTGGATGTGCATGACAGTGGTACCCGTGATCCACTCAAGGAAGGAATTGTCTTTACAATTGAGCCAGGAATTTATATTCCTGAGGGGTCTGATTGTGATCCAAAATGGTGGGGAATAGGCGTGCGGATTGAGGATGATATTTTGATCACCGAAGACGGAGCGGTTAACCTATCCGAAGCTGCCCCAAGAACCATCGCTGCCATCGAGGAGATGATGCGACTTCCAAGTGTGCTGGAGGAGTGGGTGCTGCCGGAAATTGATTAGAAATCTCCCGCAAAGGCGCAAGAGACGCAATATTTGAGGTTTCTTTTTTGAACCACGAACTCGAAATATTTTGTCCCTTATCATTCGCTCAACAGAATTTAGATTTGCCTTGAAAAGGATGTTTTCTATTAATTTTTACCTGAGACCTTTATGCATGAAAACGAGATTTCAAAGATTATCGTAGATATCGCCTTTTTGATATAGAAAAGGCTAGGTCCAGGACTATTGGAATCAGTTTACCAATCCGTATTTGTATATGAGCTCAGATCAAAAGGACTTGAGGTAAAAACAGAGGTGATTATTCCGGTGATTTGGAATAATTTAAAATTAGATCAAGGCTTTCGTGCCGATATTATTGTAAATGACAAAGTCATTATTGAGCTGAAATCTGTAGAGAAAATTCTCCCAGTTCATCCGAAGCAACTGAGGACCTACCTTAGGTTGACGGGACTCAGGCTTGGAATGCTAATAAACTTCAATGAGGATAAACTCACAGAAGGAATCAGACGAGTTGTGAATGGTCTTACTGAAACTTAAAATTGCGTCTTTGCGCCTTCGCGGGAGGTTTAGATTAGAATTCCTAATCCTTCCTCTTCAGATCACCCCGCTTGATAGACCGAATAAACTGACTCCAAGCAAAAGGATCGAGGAGTCTGAGTGTTCTTGGGCCATAGAGATCCTGATTTTGCTGGGCTTGGGTTTGTTGGAAATATCGGAAGTTTTCATTGCCAGATGCTGGCATGGATTCAGCCCAGCGAAGAAGCATTTCTGGACTCATGTTCGCGCGGGAAATAGACATTGGGTCAACCACATTCAACGCGATTACGGCTTGTTTGAATTCCTCCTCTGTTGGATAAGGCATTACTTCAATTTCAGCTAACGCTATTTCGTCTACCTCCATGGTAAGAATCAAGCTGATTCTATCACTTTCTACTTTGGTGGGGACTTTGAAGGTTTGTTTTTTCAAACCTATAAAGCTAAATACCACTGAATCTCCCTCTAAAACAGGCATGGAAAAGTAACCGAATCGGCCTGAGCTAGTACCTCTACCTTTTGTTGGGACATAAATATTTACGCCAGCAACAGCATCTGTGCTATCGGAATTAAGGATAATACCCGAAAGTTGGATTACTTTTTTTTCTTGCACATCTTGAGCTTTTACTTCAAGTGATGAAAAAAATATTCCTGTTAGGAAAATGAAAGTGGCGCTAATGAGTAATGAGTTCTTCACAAATTGTAAACTTAATAGAACGGCAAATGGTTGTTATTTCGGACACGATATTACCCTAATTTCGTGTGATTTTTTGTTTTACCCTCATAAACTCCGTTAAATCTTACTAATGCGGCTAAAAAATATCAGCTTAAACTACGGACTTAGAATCTTCAAAGCGCTTTCTGAAGAGCCAAGAGTGAGGATTTTTCATCTTCTGATGCTGAATAAAGAGCTTTCTATCTCGGACTTTGAGCTAATCCTTGATTTTACTCAAACAAAGACAAGTAGGCACCTTATTTATCTGAAGAATGCTGGACTATTGGGAAGTAGGAGGGTAGATCAATGGGTGTTTTATTACATCCTCGAAGAGTACCTTGAAATCATTAATCAGATTTTTAAGTTTATTCAGAAAGACGCAAGTCTCATCAAGGACCAAGAAACTTTCGAAATTCTGAAATCCAATAGAGAGCTTGCAATCAATAAAATTCAGAATAATCAATACAGACGTTAATTAACTTGAAAACTTACCAGCACCTCTTCTTTGATCTGGACCACACGCTTTGGGATTATGATCGAAATGTTCAAGAATCACTTTCCGAGCTATTTCTTCATTACAAGCTAGAAGAACTCGGGCTTACATCCGCTCAGCACTTAATTGATTCATTCTATGCAGTCAATTTCAAGCTTTGGGCAGCATATGATAAGGGAGAACTGCAGAAAGATGAGCTTAGAACTACACGTTTTCCTAGGATTTTTGCTCAAGCCGGAGTGCTCAACGCAGTTATCCCTGAAGAATTTGAAGGTGACTTCATGCTTCGTACATCGAGTAAAAAGCATCTTTTTCCCCATACGATCGAAATTTTAAATTATCTCAAGCCTAAATATAAACTGCATGTGATTACTAATGGGTTTGACGAAAGTCAGGCAAATAAAATGAAGTCATCAGGTTTGACCGACTATTTCGATCTTGTGATTACATCTGAGACAACGGGATATAAAAAGCCCGACCCAAAAATTTTTCAACATGCGTTGTCAATGGCTGGAGCAACCAAAGAAACTAGTCTGATGATCGGAGATAATCCTAACTCAGACATCTTGGGAGCCTATAATTCAGGAATAGATCAGGTGTTTTTTAATCCGAATGGAAAGTCAATTGATATTCTACCTACCCACACAATTTCACATTTGAGAGAACTAGAAAGACTTCTCTGAGGTTCTTTTGTAGCCAAATCACTTAGCCAAGTAAGAGCTTCTGGCTATCTTTGGCCTACAGAAAATCAAAAATCCAAATATATTATGCTTAAAGGTTTTTTCAACGTACCCATTCCGGTTAACGAGCCGGTAAAAGCTTATGCTCCCGGAAGTCCGGAGAGAAAAGAATTACAAGCTGCTCTAAAAGAAGCTAGATTACAGCAGGTTGACGTGCCGATGTATATCGGTTCTGAAGAAGTAAGAACTGGAAATACGCACAAAATGTCTCCTCCTCACGATCACCAACACGTGTTGGGTCATTTTCACGAAGGCGATGCTTCTCATGTGGAGCAGGCGATTGATGCGGCGCTTGGCGCCAAAGAAGCTTGGGAAAACCTAGCTTGGGAACAGAGAGCAGCTATTTTCTTGAAAGCAGCAGATCTTTTGGCTGGACCTTACCGTGCCAAAATCAATGCAGCCACCATGCTTGGTCAATCCAAAAATGCAATGCAAGCTGAAATTGACGCAGCATGTGAATTCATAGATTTCCTACGATTCAATGTGCAATACATGACTGAAATCTATGCGCAGCAGCCTCCAGTTTCTGGAAATGGTGTTTGGAATAGACTGGAGCAGCGTCCACTTGAAGGATTTATATTTGCCTTGACTCCGTTCAACTTCACTGCAATCGCAGGTAATCTGCCTACTTCTGCCGCTATGATGGGAAATACCATCGTGTGGAAGCCAGCTTACACCCAGATTTATTCTGCTAACGTACTTATGCAGGTGTTCAAAGAGGCAGGTGTTCCTGCTGGTGTGATCAACTTGATCTACGTGGATGGTCCTGTGGCGGGAGATGTGATTTTCAAGCATCGTGATTTCGCAGGAATTCACTTTACAGGTTCTACTGGCGTATTCCAGCATATTTGGAAGACTATTGGAACGAATATTCATCAATACAAATCTTATCCAAGAATCGTTGGTGAGACGGGAGGAAAAGACTTTGTGATCGCACATAAATCAGCTATTCCAAAAGCCGTTGCAGTTGGACTGGCGAGAGGAGCTTTTGAATATCAAGGTCAAAAATGCTCTGCCGCTTCCCGTGCTTATATTCCTTCCAATATTTGGGATGAGGTAAAAGAGAGTTTGGTGGCTGATTTATCAACCATGAAAATGGGGGGGACTGAAGATTTCACGAACTTCATTAATGCCGTAATTGACGAAAAGTCATTTGACAAAATCGCTAAGTACATTGACAATGCGAAGGCAAATCCTGCTGTGGAAATCATCGCCGGAGGTAACTACGACAAATCAAAAGGTTACTTCATCGAGCCAACTGTGATTGTAACGCAAGATCCTATGTACACAACTATGTGCGAGGAGATTTTCGGTCCGGTGTTGACGATTTACGTGTATGACTCGGAGCGATTCGAAGAGGCGTTGGAATTGGTTGATCAAACTTCCCCGTATGCATTGACCGGAGCGATATTCTCTCAAGACCGATATGCGGTAGAGCTGGCTACGACAAAGCTGAGAAATGCAGCTGGCAACTTCTATATCAACGATAAGCCGACCGGGGCAGTAGTAGGGCAGCAGCCATTTGGCGGAGCGAGAGCATCAGGAACCAACGATAAAGCAGGTTCTATGATCAACTTGCTACGTTGGGTTTCTCCGCGTACGCTTAAGGAAACATTCGTTTCTCCGGAGGATTACAGATACCCATTCCTAGGAGAAGATTGAGAAATATTCAATTTCAATTACTAGATATAAAAGGAAAGGCCAGCATTTGCTGGCCTTTTTTACTTTTACTCTGGGTGATTAATAAACTATCTTTCCTTTTATAGTACTCATGCCTTGGCCGTTTAAGGGGTTGAAATAGCCATCAACAGTTGCCGAGCCTGTAGCACCTTCAAATTTCCCTGTTCCTCCTATAATTTCAACTTCAGCTTTAAATTCTATCCTCTCTTCACTAGCCGGAGTAGCGATGTTTTGAATATTTTTGAACCAAACAGAATTGCCTTTTCCATCCGTAGTCACAGAACTTACTTCAGGATTATCTACAAAAATCCCTAAAGCTTCTAATTGTTTAGCATAAAATTGAGTCACTGGAGCACCGACAGTTCCAAATCCATCAGTACGCTGATTTAGAAAAGTAAGGGCTTTCCCCATATGATTGGAATTTCCTACGCCTTGCCCCGGAAAGTAGATGGGATTAATTGCAGTCCATTGGCCATTTTCATCTAATTGTGTTAGTTGATTAGTGAATTTTTCAAAGTAGCTTCTTTCTACAGCTTTCTTAGCATTTGGGTCGGTGGAGGTTGTAGGTTTGACAAGAAGTTCTGAATCATTAATCTCCTGAAGTTGAACTGGTTCCTCCATGTATGTGGTACATGAAGCCATTAGGATTGATCCAGCTAGAGTCATTAGGCTCAGCTTTGAGCGCATTGATTTTTTCATATTTTTTTAAAGTTGGGTGTGGGTATAAACATATTATTTTTAAGTACTTATAGGTTTTGAATTGGGTGAGAAATGGGTGATTTCAAAACTTATAAATACTAATATGCACTTTATACCAATAAAAATGCCAGAAATTAAATTTCTATACAATAAAAAATTGTCTCTGATACTTTCTTCCTTACTTATTTTGCTTAGAAATACTTCATAGAATAATACTATTTTTCTTCAAAAGTCTAATCGAAGTATACAAGTTTATCCTTCATGCCTCTTTTGGTGTTCTGATCCCTTAGCTGGAATTTCTGGAATTACTTACTACTCTCATTAGTCGTGGATCCAAATTGCTGACAGTTTTGCACTCCTACACAAACTATATAAAAAAGCGTTGTCATTTCGCAATAATATATTCAGCGTATTGTATTGGTAATGAGCTAGTTATTAGTAAACCCTTAGTCTGATCTGATGATATCTTTCTGATAAAAGCAACTAGATAACTTGCGGTGGCATAGGATGTTCTTCTCATAGAAATGCCCCCAGAAGCATCAAGCTTTTTGGGGGCATATTAAATTGTTGAGCTTTTTCTACTTAAATAAGATTAAGGAACTCAATACACTTGACCTCTTAATTCACCACCAGGATGTATGTCAGTATGAACATTGACATAGGCATTGCCTGTTCGGAAAGCCTCTTGGAGTATAAGCAAATCACCACCTTCTAATTTTCCTGAGAAATTTGTAGGCAAAATATCACCTCTAGCATAAATTCCAGAAACAGGCCCGACCACTTTATCCATTCTCAAGGTAAAAACGACTCCTCCATTTACACCAGCTTTTGCAAAGTGAATGTGAGCAAACCTCACGTCAGAAATTCCATCCACATTTACATGGAAAGAAGCTGCACTACCGTCATTAGAAAAATTAAATTTGGCGACACCAGTTCCTTCTGAATCTACTGAAGGGACTTCATTTGCTCCGGCTAAATTTGCACTATAATTTTTGTTGTCATTGGCTTTGATCATGCTTACTTGACCTCGAATTTCGCCTCCAGGATTGGTGGTGGTGTGCACATTTACATAAATTCTACCTGCTTCTAACTCTGTAATCAAGTCGGCAATGGTCTTTCCGGCCAATGCTCCAGACAGGTTTGAGGCGTCGATCATACCCTGTGCGATTACACCATTCTCAATACCTGACTGACTTTGTAAATTGACTACCACTCCACCATTTACTCCCATTGGTGCATTGTGAAGATGGGCAGCGACAATCCCTGTAGTATTAGCAACGCGCACCTCAAATTTTAATGTGTTCCCATCCACCTGCGTAATTCGTGCAGCACCTGATCCAGGTGAATTTACAGAAGGGTTTTCCTCCGATCCTATTAAAAATGCACCGAATTCAGCCAGTTGACCTTTACGTGCATTAGGGTCAGAATCTGTTGCAGAAGTGATAGTGTTTTCATCTACTGACCGATTCAACACGGGTACTTCTTCCTGCATATTTTGGCAGCCAAAGGCAAAAAAAGCCAAAACAGCAAGGCTCATGAGTTTTTGAAAAGAATTTTTCATAATGATATATTTTAGGTTTGTATATTAACAATAAGAATATACGAAAGTAATTTCAGGAATATATTGTTTTGATTTTCAAATAGTTAAAAAATTGGATTTTGGCAGGTTACCAATGAAAAAATCAAGTGCCAATTATTTTTGCTTACCTACTTTGAATTGATTTTGAATTTTTAGTTATTCATCTGAACTCTCGTAAATGAAACATCTATACTTACTTCTTCTGGTCTTTACATTTTTTGCTTGTTCCAAAGAAAAAGAACCTATTCAGGGTAAACTTGAAGATTATGTCTCAGGAGAAATGAGTTTTGAGCGGGATGCGGAGACGGGTTTTATGGGGTTTCAAGGAAGTTTAATTAAAGACGGGAATGAAATAGCTTATACTAAGTGGAATGATATTTTTAGTTTTTACGATGTCAAGAACGGTCGGAAAATAGCAACTTATGTGGTTCCTAGGGAAGGGCCAATGGCGTTTAAAGGAATGCCGGAAGTTGGAGGTTTATTAGAGGATGGTGGATTATTTGTCACAAGCTCTACTGGCTTCACCAATATATACAAGAATGATACTTTAACTCTTTCCTATATGCGGGATATGGAAGAGTACGAGCCAGATAAGTACCTTTATTTGGCAGATAAGAGAAATGCATTTCATGAGCTTGCCGACGGTAAGTATGAATTGACATTTAATCCATTTGAATTTATGGCATTTCGTGAAGGGAGGGATGGTTTGGATTTGTCTTTCAAATCTTGGATTGGGGAATTTGATGGTGAAGGAAAGTTGCTGTGTAAATCTGATTTTAAAGCGCCATACGATGAATCCTATTCCCAGTCTTCCTCAGGAGGAAAATTGGTGAGGATGGTAGCAGAAGGGAAGTCCTGGGCCATGTTCCCTTATTCTGATTCCCTTTATCAAATCAAAAACTGTAAGGTGATAAGCCGTAGAAAATTGCCAAAATTGACCCCATTTGTCTATTATCCAGATATTTATGTAGGAGATAGAAATAGGGGTTCCTGGGAAAGGCCTGACGACGGAGCTCTCAATTTGCACCTGATTCATGATCTATCCTCTGGTCTGAATGTGAGAATGACACTTGTAAAAGACAAGAAGGTCAATACAGAAATCAAGGATCCCAGACAAAGAATGTTTCTAGATGAAAAAACTTATCTGCTTTTGATTTATGATTCTGAATGGAAGCTTCGGGCGGAGCTTGAAATAGTTTATCCTACAGGGACTCGCTTTGAGAATATTTTTTCTATCTCGGAAGGACTGCTGATTAATAAACCCGCGCAAAAGTCAGAGGATGAATACGAGTTTTATAAAATTGATTTCAGTGGGTTTGCTGACTGACCTTTGTCATTACGCAGGAGAAACGACCAAGGGATTTCCTCGAAGGTCTTGAACATTTAGTGCTTTCTTTTAATTTTCATGCTATTAATAGAAGCCTTTTAGACCAAGAAAAACTAAATGTTTGTCGAAAAATATAAACTCTCGAGGTGATTTCTCAGTCATACTTCCTTCGAAATGACATGCCAGACAAAAAAAACGGCTGAATCTCTCCAGCCGCTCAATCTCAAATTTCAAATAATAAATTTCAAATTTTTAGGTATACATCGCGCCATTTACCGAAAGCACCTGCCCGGAGATATAGCTACTCATCTCTGAGCCTAGGAATACACAGGCATCAGCCACTTCTTCCGGTCTTCCGCCTCGTTTCATTGGGATTCCGTCTCTCCAGCCTTGTACTGTTTTTTCGTCAAGCACTTCAGTCATTTCCGTTTCGATAAATCCTGGCGCCACGGCATTGCATCTAATGTTTCTGGAGCCTAGCTCCAATGCAACCGATTTGGTGAAGCCTATGATTCCAGCTTTGGAGGCGGCATAGTTTGCCTGCCCGGCATTTCCTTTCAATCCTACTACGGAGGTGATATTGATGATGGAGCCAGCTTTGGCTTTCATCATCGTTCTATTGGCAGCTTTTACTGTATTAAAGCAAGATTTCAGGTTGATTCCGATCACCTCGTCCCAGGCTTCCTCGGTCATTCTCATCAATAAGTTGTCACGGGTGATGCCGGCGTTGTTAATCAAAACGTCCAATCCCCCAAATTCTGCCACTACAGCATTTACCAGTTCCTCGGCAGCTTTGAAATCTGAAGCATCAGATCTATAGCCTTTGGCTTTGATGCCATAAGCGGCCAATTCTCTTTCGAGTGTTTGCCCTTTTTCCACACTTGACAAAAAAGTAAAAGCGACATTTGCGCCTTCCTGTGCATATCTGATAGCTATTGCTCTTCCGATGCCTTTAGATGCGCCGGTGATCAATGCCGTTTTTCCTGAAAGTAATCCCATGGAGTTTAAAATTTTGTTTGGTCAAAATTAGAAAAAAAGCTAAAACTTTCGATTCTAAAATTCATTTCCCTTTCCATAGATTGCATTAGAAGTCTATTTATTTGAGAATCAGGGATAAGTGAAAATATAATTTTAGTCTTTATCAAATAGGCCAAATATTCCTTCGAAAACCACTTCCCTTTTTCTCCAAATCCTGATTTCTGATTGGAATCTGGATTGAAACCTAATTTTTTTCTGAAGCCAAAAGGCCTATTTTTGCATAGTTTCAACTCGTTTTAAATAACTCAAAATAGATATGTCTTCGACAAAATTTGACGTGATCGTGGTGGGTAGTGGACCAGGCGGCTATGTAGCAGCTATTCGCGCTTCCCAACTCGGCCTAAAAACTGCCGTGGTAGAAGCTGCGGAATTGGGTGGTATTTGTCTTAACTGGGGTTGTATTCCCACCAAAGCATTATTGAAAAGTGCTCAGGTATTTGAGTACATCAATCACGCTGCTGATTACGGAATTACCGTAAAGGATGCCAGCGCTGATTTCACAGGAATCGTCAAAAGAAGCCGGGGCGTAGCTGACGGAATGAGCAAGGGAGTTACCTTCCTAATGAAGAAAAATAAGATCGAAGTGATAAAAGGTTGGGGTAAAATCCAGCCGGGTAAGAAAGTTGAAGTCACTGATAGCGAAGATAAAAAGACAGTCTACTCCGCGGATAATATTATCATCGCCACTGGTGCAAGATCTAGAGAATTGCCTGCAATGAAGATCGATAAGAAAAAGATTCTCGGTTACCGTGATGCGATGGTGCTGGATAAGATGCCAAAGAAAATGGTCGTTGTAGGTTCTGGTGCAATAGGAATTGAGTTCGCTTATTTCTATGCTACTATGGGCGCTGAGGTGACAATCGTGGAATTTTTGGATAGAATTGTTCCAGTGGAAGACGCTGAAGTTTCCAAAACTTTGGAGAAACTCTATAAAAAAGCAGGCATGACGATCATGACTTCTTCTGAAGTAACTGCGGTGGATACCAAAGGAACTGGTTGCAAAGTGACCGTCAAAACAGCTAAAGGCGAAGAGACTTTGGAATGTGATGTGGTACTTTCTGCTGCTGGTGTAGTTTCTAACCTTGAAAACTGCGGATTAGAAGACGTAGGGATTTTGGTAGATAAAGGGAAAATCAAAGTTGACGAGTTTTACAAAACAAACATGCCTGGCTATTATGCAATAGGCGATGTAGTTCCTGGGCCAGCTTTGGCACACGTAGCATCTGCCGAAGGTATTATATGTGTGGAGAAAATTGCAGGTCAGAATCCTGAGCCATTAGATTACGGTAATATTCCAGGTTGTACCTATTGCTCTCCTGAGATCGCCTCTGTGGGCATGACAGAAGCTAAGGCAAAAGAAGCTGGCTATGAGTTGAGAATCGGTAAATTCCCATTCTCAGCATCAGGAAAAGCATCGGCAGCTGGCGCAAAAGACGGTTTTGTGAAACTGGTATTCGATAAGAAATACGGAGAATTACTTGGTGCGCACATGATAGGATATAATGTGACTGAGATGATTGCTGAGATTGTGGCTATCCGCAAGCTAGAAACCACGGGACACGAATTAATCAAAACCGTGCATCCTCACCCGACAATGTCAGAAGCGATTATGGAGGCTGCGGCCGCTGCTTATGACGAGGTTATTCACCTTTGATAAAAATATTTTGAAAATAATGGACACAAGACTTACTAGTGTAGGTCTTGTGTTTTACATTTAGGGAACAAATTTTTCAAACCCCCAATTTTTGGAAGAAGTACAACTCATCGCCGGACTCAGGGCAAAAGACAGAAAGACCACAGAGTATTTGTATGACAAATACTCAAGGGCTCTATTTGCGGTGATCTCAAGAATTGTATTCGATAAGGATATTGCAGAGGAGGTTTTTCACGATTCTTTTGTGAAAATTACTAGAAAAATAGATCATTACGATGAGTCAAAAGGGCGTCTGTACACTTGGATGGCCAATATTTGTCGTAATTCAGCCATTGATAAACTTCGCTCCAAAGAAATTTCACAATCCGGTAAGACCAACACAATAGATGACTTCGTATATGGAATGGAGAGCCAATCAGGCACCCAAGAACAAATAGACGGAATCGGAGTGAAAGAACTGATGATCGAACTCAATGATGATCAGAAGTTTATAGTTGAGTATATTTACTTTAAAGGATATACACATTCTGAGGTATCGGAGGAATTCGATATACCTCTTGGCACCGTCAAGTCTAGGGTGAGAGCGGCCATACAAGTGTTGAAAAAAAATGTAGCAAGAATCTAGTGGATATTCAATCTTACATATCGTCAGGTAAACTGGAACTTTTCCTTCTTGGAGAGTTGACGGAGCGAGAGCGTGAGGAGGTATTGAGCCTAGCTATGATGCATCCGGAGATCCAAAGGGAGTTGGATGAGTTGGAGGAGACTATGTTCTCTTTTGACAATATGACTGGTGTAGCGCCATCTCAGGAAGTAAAGGATAAGATTTTCTCTACCCTAGAAAATGATTTTATTCTCAAAGAAGCTCCAAAACCAACTACTGCACCGACTGACACGAAAGTGGTGCCTATAGCTAGTCCTTGGAAGCCTTTTGCGATAGCAGCATCTATAGCGGCAATAGTAGCCTCAGGAGCAGCATTCTATTATGCTGACAAGTACCAAGAAAGAAATGATCAATTTACTGCCTTACTTCAGGATCAAAGCGTGATGGCTGATAACTTGAATCAGGTTAAGCAGGACTTTGAAGAAGCTGATAGCAGACTTGATAAATTTGTAGCTGGAGATTTCAAGCGAATTGAAATGAAAGGCGAAGGTTTTGACATGCAGAAAGATGCAAGAGTCGATGTTCTTTGGGATCAAAATGCACAAGAAGTATTTATCGCGGTAAATAATCTGAATGAGTTAAGTGATGATCTGGATTACCAGCTTTGGGCTATCGGAGACGATGGGCCAGTAGGAATCGGGCTTGTTAATTCAGGAGAAAAGCTGACTTTACAGCAAATGGAAGCAGTAGCTCAAGCTGGAGCTTTTGCAATCACCATAGAGCCAAAAGGAGGTTCCAAATCACCTACGCTAGAGAAGTTGGTTGTGCTGGGAGAAGTGGCTTAGTAATTTAAAATGATAAAATTTAAAAAAGCCTGTTCTGAAAAGAGCAGGCTTTTTTTGTTTAATTCTTACTTTAGGCTGCTTTTGTATCTTTATTGGCATGAAAGCGAAACTACTTACTATATGAAAATAAGTTGGTAGACTTTACGAATACTCACAAGAGATCATGATTCAATACCTATGAAGAAATTACTTTTAAGTTTATTACTTTCTTTTTTTTCACTTTATTCCTTTGCTCAATCAGGTCCTGATGAAGATCAATTGGGTACTTGGTACATGTACTTTTATAATAAGTCCTTTAAGAACTCCCAGTTTGGCATTCAAGGAGACTTACAGCTACGTCTTTGGAGTCCAGTCAGTGATTTGGAGCAGTTACTCCTCAGGTCTGGTCTTACTTACAAGCCTGAAAATGCCAATATCTTATTTACTCTGGGGTATGCTAATATTACTACTGGGGCTTATGGCGAATCCGATGCAACAGTAATGGAGAACAGGATTTATCAAGAAGCATTATTTCCCACTAAAGTAGGTCGTGTTTTCCTGTTTAACCATAGGTTCAGATATGAGCAAAGATGGGTAGAGACACAGGATCTCCGGACCAGATTTCGCTACAACCTTTTCCTTAATGTTCCATTAAATGGTTCAGCTTTAGAAAAAGGAGTAGTATATCTGGCTCTGTACAATGAGATTTTCATTAATGGTCAACGCGATATTGGTGAGGGAAGGACTGTTGAGCTATTTGATAGAAATCGATTATACCTCGGAGGAGGATATGGTTTGCTGTCTAATCTGAGAGTGCAAGGAGGCTGGATGTTGCAAACCACTGATAACTGGAGTAAAGGCCAATTGCAAGTTAGTTTGCACCATAAGTTCTAAAAGTTTTAGGCTTGGCCTGTACTGAAAAGAGTAGGTTTTTCATTTTAGGGAAATAGAAGCATTTTTAACCCGTATTATGCATTAGCAATTCTACTACGGCTTCAAGCTGCTTCAAAATCAGACGGTAGGCTTCACTTTTCGCTCTCACCGTAGCGATGCTACGACTCGATCTCCAAAGTGACTGATTTTCTTGCAGTTTGAAGCCTCGCTTAGAATCCTAATGCATAGTTCGGGTTTAATCTATTAACTTTCGCCTATGGAACTTCAACTCTCTACGCCTGCCTTACTTTTTTCGGCGATTACACTTTTGATGCTTGCTTAGTGAAAGACAATTCTATGACTTCGATAAAAGTTTTTTATGTGTATTCGGATAAGTGCACGTAGCCAAATAAAGACAATTTGTGACACTAACTTGTTAGATAGTTTTGATTCGTGTTCCTTGGTTAAAAATAGCCAATGCCATGAATATCATCAATTTTGTCCAATATTTTCCTGACGAGGAAAGCTGCGAAGTTTATCTAAAATCCTATCGTGAGAAGGCTGGAATCCGGTACAAAACCTGTAAATCCATTACCAAGCACTATTGGTTCAGCACAGGTAAGTTTTTTGAGTGTAGCTGCTGTAGACGCAGGAGTTCGCTAAAAAGTGGAACTGTAATGGAACGAAGTAAGCTTTCACTTCATGTTTGGATGACTGCATTTATGCTTATGGCAGCTACCAAGAAGGGGTTTTCATGTCTTGAGTTTCAGCGTCAACTGGGATTGTGTCGGTATGATACCGCCTTCAGGTTGATGCATAAGATTAGAGTAGTCATGGGTAAAAGAGATGCGCTTTATACGCTCACTGACATGGTTGAAATGGATGAAGCCTATATAGGCATAGCAACTGACAAGAAAGTAAAAGAGAATTTAAAAAGAGGCAAAGGGAGTCAGCGGAAGGCTTCAGTGGCTGTTTCGGCAGAATCAATCCCTTTGGAAGATCTGGAAACAGGGAAAACAAGTCGGTTTTGTGGTTACTACAAAATGGAGGTGCTTGGGAAAGTTGATGGCGAACATGCTGAGAAATTCATCAAAAAAAACACGAGCGGTGAGATCGTATTGTTTACCGACAAAAACACTGCATATGAGCACATTGAGGATATCGTTGAAACTCACTTTACGGTGATTTCTGGAAAGGAAAGCACTAATGATACCCTTCAGTGGGTACACAAAGCAATCAGTAACCTGAAACGAAAATTATTGGGAATAAATCACATGATCACCTACAAGTACCTCCAGAACTATCTCAATGAGTTTGTATACAAACTAAATCGAAGATATTTTGGAGACCGCCTATTTGACAGACTGATTATTGCGGGAATTTATCCCTACGTGCAGTAGTGCGGATACACATAAAGTTTTTATATGAAAATAGATTAAAAAAAAATCTAATTAATTTTGTAGGTTGATTTTTTTTATAATTAGCCATTCTTTTCCGGATAATTGAATTGGTAAAGGCTCTACCAGCGTATTGCAATGAGCAATTAACTTTATGTTTTATGAAAAAACGAATGATTTATCTTTTAGCAACAGGGATAGTTATTTTCTCTGGAATGATTTTGCCTCACTCAACAGATGCCTCATGCACAAGAAGCACGTCACAACCACAAAATAATGGTTTTTGTAATTTGAACGCAGAGGAAAATAAGGATGGTAGTGTTACATTAGATATGGCTTGTGAAAAATTACTTGATGAGGAAAATGGATCTTTAGGGAAATGTAAGCTTCCGCCAGGGGAAGCGTAACTTTTATAAATTTCTAGGGCCAAGTTCAACTGGCCCTTTTTTAAACTCTAATCTAATTCTTTAACCAGGTATGAAGAAGTATCTATTTGCACTATTAATTGTAGCTTTCTCGTGCAATTCTAAACAGCAAGATTCGGCAGTGCAGATTGAGCTTGAGGAATATTATATTTTTGAGTTGGATTCTTTAACTCGACGAGATTCTAAACACGTGGGTTTTGTCCCATCTCTCAACTCTATTTATCTTTTTAACGATAATACTTATACCATTTATTTTTACGATTTAGAGACAAAGAAGAACTGGAAAAAAATTCCATTAGCCAAAGAAGGTCCAGATGGCTTAGGAAGAGTAGATTTATTTAAAGTATATAGTTTGGACAGCATTTTTTCAGTGAATGAAATACTTGGACAGGTAACCAGAATTAGCAACGAAGGAACAAAAATTGAGAAGATTAGATTTTTGGACATGGATAATGGAGATCCAGCCATACAATCAGGAATAAGTTTTTTTGAATTTAATAAATCCAAACTTTATACTTTGGCAAGGCAGACACCAAACGTATTACCATTAAGAAACAAAATTTTACTAGAATATGATTTTCATTCAAAAGAGAAGACTTTTGAAATAGAATGGCCCATTGAATATATAGAAGATTGGATGATGGCGACTAAACCATCTAGTGCTGTTATACGAGGTGATAAAGTGTATTTATCTTTGCCCTACAACGAAAACATTTTAATTTATGACCTTATTGATGGTAACTTAGAAAAAAAGTATGCGGGATCTTCAAAAATAAAAAAGTATGTTCCTTACTCTGGAGATGGAGATATTCAAAGCCGGATAAGACATAGTCTCGAAGGAGCTAGATACGGTAAACTAGTTTACGAGCCAAGTTCAAAAGTATTTCTTCGAGAAGCATCGGTTGGATTGAGTATTCCTTTGGATGCAAATCCATTACTGGCAACTTCAGAATCAGGAAGCTTTTTGTCAAATAACAAGGATAATGTTTATGTGCTTACAATTGTATTAGATGATTCTCTGAATAAGATAGGGGAAGTTCCACATCAAAAATTATATCAAGATGCTTTTTGTACAGATAGTGCACTATTTAGAAGGGTGGTTATATATGAAAAAGAGAATGAAGATATTTTGGTTTTTGGAAAGTATAAGCTGAAATACTGATGAGGAAATATGGGTATTTCATCATAGTTGCGCTTGCTATAGTTTCATGTGCAAAACAAAACGATGAATTGGCTAGATATCTTTTTAATGAGAATCCAGATATTAGTTTTTTATTGGTTATTCCAAATGCAGGATGTACCGAATGCATTACGACAGTCGAAGAGTTTGTTAGTGTTAATAAGCAGGAAATAAACCAAGGGATAATAGTTTTTACCGGGAAAATATCTAAAAAGAATATTGGTAGACTGGGATTTACTTTTGATGATAAAAATATTTATCTGGATACCTCCTCTTATTTTTTAAGAGAAAATTTTTTAACCGTCTATCCTTTAATTATTTACAAGAATGGCTTTGATTTTAGGATTGAAGAAATATCTCCCAATAATCCTGAAGCATTGGATTCTTTGAAATATGTCCTAGAGGTAAATTAAAGTTCATGCAGCTTTCAAGGCTAATGTTGATTGCTGATATTTACATTTATGGAACTTCAACTCTCTACGCCTGCCTTACTTTTTTCGGCTATCACACTACTGATGCTTGCTTACACCAATCGCTTTCTGGCGATAGCTAGCCTGATTCGAGGATTGCATAAAAACTATGTGGAAGCTTCCAATCAGGAAATCATCGTAGAGCAGATCCATAATTTGCGCCGTCGACTTACCCTCATCAAAAACATGCAGCTCTTCGGAGTTTTTAGCTTTTTATTATGCATCATTTGCATGTACTTGCTCTTCCGGGGTTATACTACGATTGCGAATTGGATTTTCGTTGGGAGCATGGCTTCGCTTTTAATTTCTTTAGGAATATCGCTGATTGAAATTCAGATTTCCACGAAAGCTTTGAATTTAGAGCTTAAGGATATGGAGGATATTTTCGAAAAACGTGCTAGTGGACTGGATTTTATATTCAAAAAAGAATCAAAGAAAGATGAAGTATAAGTTTTTGTGGATCCCGTTTTTACTCTTGGTATTTGGTTCATGTAACCAAAAGCCAGCAGAGCAACAGGAGTTAGCAGCGGTAGAATCTACAGTAGAAGAAGTATCTCAGCATTACATCCAATTAAGTAGTGTAGAAGAAGCCCGGGATTTTTATGCCTGGACTTCCGATCGGATTCCGATGGTCTCGGCACATAGAGGCGGTCCATATCCGGGATTTCCAGAGAATGCCATTGAGACCTTTGCCAATGTGCTGAAATACACTCCGACGATTATTGAATTGGACGTGGCCATGACCAAAGACGGGGTATTGGTTCTGATGCATGATGATAAACTGGATCGCACGACAACTGGGAAAGGGTTGGTCAGTGAGGCTACTTATGCTGAGGTTCAGGAGCTTTATTTGAAAGACGAGGATGGAACGATTACAGATTTCAAAGTCCCGACTTTGGAAGAAGCTTTGATCTGGTCCAAGGGGAAAGCACTGTTGACAGTGGACATCAAGCAGTCAGTTCCCTATGAAAAAATCATCGAAGCAGTACGGGAAACGGAATCAGAAGCTCATGCAGCTTTGATCACCTATTCCTTTGCGGCAGCCAAGAAATTGCACTATATGGCACCCGAGTTAATGCTTTCAGTGACAATACGAAACATTGAAGAAATTCAGCGCTTGGAAGAATCCGGTATTCCATGGACTCGGGTGATTGCTTTTACAGGTGTAGCAGAGCGTCCGCAAGAATTCAACAAGGCCCTACACGAAAAAGGAGTGTTCACTATTTTAGGTGTTTTGGGTAATCTTGACCGAAGCGCAATCGCAAGAGGGGATCAACTCTATACTAGTTTCGTCCAGAAAGGCGCTGATATTTTGGCGACAGATCGTCCGATTGAAGCTGCAGCAGCCATCAAGACTTTGGCTCCATCAAAAAGTTCTAAATCCAAGTATTTCAAGAAATGATAATTGACTTAAGAAGCGATACGCTTACAAAACCGACGGCGGGAATGAAAGAAGCGATGTTTACGGCGCCGGTTGGAGATGATGTCTTCGGCGAAGACCCAACGATAAATGCTTTGGAGGAAAAAGCCGCCAAACTCTTCGGTATGGAAGCTGCGATTTATTGCCCTTCAGGAACGATGACCAACCAGATCGCAATTCGACTCCATACCCGTATACAGACAGAAGTCATTTGCCATAAATATTCACACATCTACCTCTATGAGGGTGGAGGAATCATGGCAAACTCCCTGGCCTCAGTGAAGTTGCTGGAAGGTGATTTGGGGAAAATCACTGCTGATCAGATCAAAGCTGCAATTAACCCTGACGATGTACATGCGCCTGAGACGACTTTGGTTTCACTTGAAAACACGATGAATAAGGGTGGAGGAAGTATTTACACCTTAGATGAAATCAAGCCGATTCGAAAAGTATGTAATGAAACTGGACTAAAATTGCACTTAGACGGAGCTCGTCTTTTCAATGCATTGGCAGAAACAAGAGAAAGTCCGGCGGACTGGGGTGCACAATTTGATACGATTTCCATCTGCCTGAGTAAAGGACTGGGTTGTCCAGTTGGTTCTTTGCTTCTAGGTTCAAAAGCTGATATCAAGCGAGCCAGAAAAGTCAGAAAGTCTTGGGGTGGAGGAATGCGTCAAGCAGGGTTTTTAGCCGCTGCCGGGATTTATGCCTTGGATCATCATGTTTCTAGACTAAAGGAAGATCATGCACGAGCTAGAACTTTGGGGGAAATGTTGTTGAAGTTATCTTTCGTTTCGGAAGTTTTTCCTGTTGCTACCAATATTGTAATCGCGCGATTGGAAAGGGTTACACCTGAAGAATTCATGAAGAAGCTTTCAGACCAGCAGATCAAATCCGTGAAGTTTGGGCCAGATCTAGTCCGATTTGTGACTCATCTGGATTTTGGAGATGAGCAATTGGAGGAGTTTGGAAAACGAGTTTCACATATATAAACCGTCGGACAACTTTTGTCAAATTAAAAGGCCTTTGAAGGCCTTTTTTCATTTCTCCCTATCTTGCCTCTTGAATCTAGATTCTTCAAAATGAACAATACTCCTCTTGCAGAACGTATGCGCCCAACCCGATTGGAAGACCTGATCGGGCAGGAGCATCTATCTTCTCCCAAGTCATTTTTATTTAAGGCCATCAAGTCTGGAAATGTTCCCTCTCTGATTCTTTGGGGACCTCCAGGGGTGGGGAAAACTACTATAGCCAATATCATCGCGAATGAAATCAAAGCGCCTTTTTATACGCTGAGCGCGATCAGTTCAGGGGTGAAAGACATTCGTGAAGTTATCGAGAAGGCCAAGTTTCAGCAGGGAGTGGTTCTCTTTATAGATGAGATTCACCGCTTCAATAAGTCTCAGCAAGATGCGCTACTTGGAGCTGTCGAAAAGGGAGTAATCCGTCTGATTGGAGCGACTACAGAAAATCCCTCTTTTGAAGTCAACGCTGCATTGCTTTCGAGATGTCAGGTTTTTACACTCAATTCTTTAGGAAAAACAGAGCTTGAAGCGATGATTCATCAGGCGCTGGAGCAGGATGTGGAATTGAAGAAAATCCAAGTAGACCTGAAGGAAACTGACGCGCTATTACGAATCTCTGGAGGAGATGGACGAAAACTGCTGAATCTGCTGGAAATCGTCATTGATGGCATTAACGAAGATCCATGCGTGATCACTGATGAAAAAGTCATGCAGATTGCCCAGCAGAAAGTGGCGCTATATGATAAATCAGGAGAGCAGCATTACGATATTATTTCTGCCTTTATCAAATCTATCCGTGGATCTGACCCCAATGCCGCTGTTTATTGGCTGGCAAGGATGATCGAAGGGGGAGAAGATGTGAAGTTTATTGCTAGAAGATTGGTGATTTTGGCTTCGGAAGATATAGGAAACGCTAACCCGAATGCTTTGCTATTGGCAACGAATTGCTTCGAGGCAGTGAAAATCATTGGTTATCCAGAGTCCAGAATAATTCTTTCACAGTGTGTCACATATCTGGCAAGTTCTCAGAAAAGCAATGCTGCCTATATGGCTATCAATCAAGCTCAAGCTTTGGTGAGAGAAAAGGGTGATTTGTCAGTTCCTCTAGCTTTGCGCAACGCGCCGACAAAACTGATGAATGATCTGAACTATGGAAAAGCCTATAAATATTCCCATGATTTTCCTGGGAATTTCTTGAATCAGGAGTTTTTGCCTGATGAGATCAAAGGTTTGAAACTGTATGATCCCGGAGAGAATGCGAGGGAAAATGAGCTAAGAAGATACCTGAGCTCGAAATGGCAGGGGAAATACGGGTATTGAGGAAATCTGAAATTTGAATTCTGAAATCTCAAATTGGTAATTTTCCAATATTTCAATTTTCTAATCATAATCCCATAAACCCCATAAAAATAGTAGAGAATTGTTTTCCCGACTTATATTTTTTATATATTTGTCACACTAACTATTGGTATGACACAAGAGCAATATTCCAAGTATTCATTTCTATTGGACCGCACGGCCCGAAAGGTGAAGCAATATGCTCAGCAACAGTTTAAATCAGGAGATTTTGATGTGACGGTTGATCAATGGTTGGTACTGAAAAACTTATCAGAAAATGAGGTGCTCAGTCAGACGGAACTGGCTAATCTGGTTTTTAAGGACCATCCAACGCTGACCCGAATTATTGATTTGCTTTGCAAAAAAGGATACGTGGAGCGAATGCCACACCCTCAGGACCGTCGTAGTTTTCAGTTGCACTTGACAGAATCAGGAGTTTCTAAGGTTTCTTCCTTGAGGCCAGAAATACTTCATATTAGAGAGAAAGCTTGGGAGAATTTAAGTCCCCATGATTTCGATGAGTTTAAGAGGATTCTTGATACGATTTACCAGAATCTAAACGGAGAATCTTTAGACCAATAAATAGTTAACAATAAAGAAAATTTTTAACCAGGGGAAGCCCCAAATTTTCAATAATCATGATCCATACAGACCTTTGTATTATCGGAGCCGGCCCAGTAGGCCTTTTTGCAGTATTCGAAGCTGGTTTGCTGAAAATGCGCTGTCACCTTATTGATGCCCTTCCTCAGGTGGGTGGTCAACTTTCGGAGATTTATCCGCAAAAGCCTATCTACGACATTCCTGGTTACCCTGAAGTTAATGCGCAGGATTTGGTGGACAATCTGATGGAGCAGGCAAAGCCGTTTTCTCCGACTTTTACGCTAGGCGAGCGTGTGGATCATTTGGATAAGCAGGAGGATGGGTCTTTCATCGTGACTACTAGTGACAAGACACATGTGCATGCTCAGGTAATAATCATCGCTGGTGGTTTGGGTTGTTTTGAGCCCAGAAAGCCAGTGGTTGAGAACTTAGAGCTTTTTGAAGGAAAAGGAATTACCTATATGGTGAAGAATCCTGAGACTTTCAGAGATAAAAATGTAATTCTTGCAGGTGGTGGAGATTCAGCGTTGGACTGGACTATTTTCTTGTCTAAAGTTGCCAAAAGGGTGACTTTGGTACACAGAAATGAGACTTTCCGTGGAGCTCCAGATTCTGCTGCTAAGGTGTTTGACTTGGCAAACCAAGGAAAAATCGACCTAATTCTTTCTGCTAATTTGAAGGAAGTGTCTGGAAACGGAGTATTGGATACCGTGACTTTTGTAGATAAGAGCAAAGCTGAAATCAAAATTGAAACTGACTATTTGATTCCACTATTTGGCTTGAGTCCAAAGCTTGGGCCGATAGCTGACTGGGGATTGAGCATTGATAAAAATGCGATTGAGGTAGATACGCGCGATTACTCAACTGGGGTGGACAGAATTTATGCAATTGGTGATATCAATACTTATCCGGGAAAATTGAAATTGATCCTTTGTGGGTTCCACGAAGCGGCGATTATGATGCATTCTGCTTTCAAATACGTGTATCCAGATCAGAAATTGAGCTTCAAATACACGACTGTTAATGGTGTAAATTCATTTTAATTCTATTTTTGCCGTATGGTTAATTTCACTGTAGAAGATCAAGAAGGAAATCGTCAGGAATGCGAAGCACCAGATGACATGGGCTTCAACCTGATGGAAATCCTCAAAGCATACGAATATCCGATTTTGGCTACCTGCGGAGGTATGGCGCTATGCGGCACTTGCCACATCGAAGTGTTGGAAGGCAAAGACGAATTGGGAGAAGCCACAGATCCTGAATTGGATCAATTGGAAAACTTGCCTGAGTATTTCCCTACCTCACGTTTGGCTTGCCAGATTCGAATCGGAGATGTATTGGAAGGATCAGTTCTCAAACTAAGAGGAGAAGATCAGTAAGCGATAACTAACTCACTGTTGTCCTGCTTCTCCAGAAGCTGGACTCTCGAATTGAATTTTTAAGCCACTCAGGAATGGGTGGCTTTTTTACGTTTTTACCGCTGAGATCACAAAGTTCTCACGGAGTAACAGTTGTCGTGCTCCTAGAGAAACTTGAGATGTTATGTATTTTAGAAAATGTGTAAATTACTTCAAATTGAAAGTTATGATCACGAAGCGAAAACTGTTAAAGCACATTCAGCAATTCCCAGAGGAAATGTCTATGGAGGAGTTGATTGAAAAGTTGCTTTTCATAGAGAAGTTGGAGAAGCGAATTGCTGAATCAGATACCGGTGAAGTTATTTCTGAGGAGGAATTGAAGAAAAATTTCATTTAAAACGTATTGTTTTCAACTATGAGGAGAAAGTCTTTAGGTCTTTTATTAATAGCTGTGATATTTCCTCTATTGAGTTATTCGCAAAACTTTAGCCTTATCGAGCCTAATATCAAAGAACTAAAAGCGGATTTAGGAAAAAGTGATTTTGTAGAGGATATATTTTATCTCTACCTAACTCGCAATTATAAGGTTGAATCAGAAAAGTTCGAAATAAAGAATTTTGAATACCCTGATTATGGAATTTGTTCTTTTAAACAAAGCTTTCATTTTGGAATCAGTTATTATTCTTATAAATGTGATGAAGCAGGTGGGTTAACTACTGAATTGACTTTGCCTAAAATTGACGTAGCCGACCTGAAAAATTGGATTGAGAAAATATACTATGCTGATTTAACAGAGATTCCTAATGAATGGTACGAGGATGGTGTAACCTATGGTCCTATTGATAGGGAAGTTGGTTGCTATTATCAGATTATGCTTGAAAATGAAAGTTGGATTGTCAGCGCTTATTGCGGTTGCTAAAATGAAATTTTGAAGATTTATCCCTCAATTTTAATATTGATAGAATGAAAAGTTAATTAACATGAAAATCTACCTATTTGTAATTTCCATTTTCCTCATCACCTCTTCAGCTTTTTGCCAAAACCCTAATAATACAAAGGAAGAATCCCAAGAAATCATCGACCTGATTAGTTCTTATTCCAAAGCTAGGGAGACCAAAGATACAGTGCTGCTGAAGGAAATATTGGTTAAAGATATTGATCAGCTGGTTTCCTCTGGAGTTTGGCGCAAAGGGATCGCGGAAGCGGTAAAAGGAATGATGGAAAGCTCCACCGAAAATCCAGGTGATCGAACACTCAAAGTAGAATCCATTCGATTTTTAGGTCAGGAAGCGGCACTTGTAGATTGTCGCTATGAGATCAAGAATGCTGATGGAACCATCCGGAAAATGTGGAGCACATTTGTCGTGGAGGCAGTGAAGGGAAAGTGGAAAATCTCAGCCATCAGAAATATGTTACCTACTTCTAGCAATTGATAAATTTTATTCATGCGTAGCCTCCTCCTTCTCTTCCTTTCAGGTCTCTTATTTTTTCAATGTAAACCAGAAAGAAGTCCGCCCACACTTATCCTTCACAATGCTAAAATTTGGACTGGAGAAAGCGAAAACTCCTTTGTGGAAGCAATTGCGATTCGAGACAGCCTAATTATTTCCATTGGTGATTCAGAATCTATTTTGGCCTTGGCTGGACCAGAAACCCAAGTCTTGGATTTAGCGGGAAAACTTGTTACTGCAGGATTCAACGATTCACATATCCATTTTTTAGGTGGTTCGATGGGTTTGACTCAAGTGGAATTATCAGGTGCAGAAACGTTTGACGCTGCCATTACAAGTACCTTGAAATTTATCGATGATAACCCAGACAAGGAATGGATCACGGGTAGAGGTTGGCAATACACTTTTTTTGAATCGGGCTTGCCTGACCATGAGACAATGAAGGCGCTGGATATTGATCGCCCAGTTTTTATCCGCGCCTATGACGGACATTCGGCTTATGCCAATCCAAAGGCTATGGAGCTGGCTGGATTGGACGAAGCTTCGGTTTTTACTGGTTTTGGAGAATTGGTCAAAGATGAAAACGGGAAACCCACAGGTGCCTTAAAGGAAAATGCGATGGGGTTGGTAGGTAATTTGGTTCCTGAGGATACCTTTGAAGATGAATTGGACGGGCTTCGTAAAGGCTTGGAGTATGCGGCTTCGCTTGGAATCACCTCTGTGCAAAATGCCTCTGGTTCGGAAAAAGACCTTCGCTTATTTCAAACTCTTTATGAAAATGGTGAGCTTACCCTTCGCTATGCAGCGGCATTTTCGGTTTCTGAAGAGACTAGTCCAAGCCAACTTGAGCGCTTTGCATTTTTGAAAGATAGTGTTGGTGTTTCCAATCCTTGGATCCGGGCTGATGCGATCAAATTCATGATTGATGGCGTGATAGAGGGGCATACCGGAGCAATGTTAGCCCCATATTCAGATCTTCCTCCATCCGATCCTTTGGCCTTAGGTCAGTTGAATTTCTCCATAGAAAACTATCAGAAGTTAGTAAAAACATTGGATGCAAAAGGCTTCCGATTGTATGCGCATGCCATAGGGGATCGTGGCGTACGGGAAGTTTTGAATGCCTATGAAAAAGCGATGTTGGAAAATGATTCTAAGGAAAGAAGACATCGTGTGGAGCATATTGAGACGATCAACCCTGATGATATTCCGCGCTTTTCAAAATTAGGAGTACTACCAAGCATGGAGCCGATTCATGCGGAACCTGGCACGACGACGGTTTGGTCAAAGGCTGTAGGTGAGGAGCGATTGCCTTATTCATTTGCTTGGAGGTCACTTTTGGATGCAGATGCAAAATTGGTTTTCAGTAGTGATTGGCCGGCATGTATAAGTTTGAATCCCATTAGAGGAATTCACGATGCGGTGAATCGAAGGAACCCGAGCGGGTATCCAGCTGAAGGTTGGATTCCTCAGGAGCGTATCAGCATCTTTGAGGCTATGAAAGCATATACTTCGATGGGTGCTTATTCATCCTTTGAGGAAGACCGAAAAGGACTTTTGAAAGTGGGTTTTTTGGCTGATTTGGTCGTTTTTTCAAGAGATTTGTTTGCGATTGATCCAATGGAAATCCATCAGGTTGTCGTAGAAAAGACGGTAGTAGATGGGAAGATTATCTATTCAAAAGATTGAAAAAATTATGAGGCTACCGGTTATTTCTTGAAGATACCTGAAATTAAGAAAATGCCCAGGGTTCGAAATTGATTGTTGACTGACTTTTACATGAACAGTGTTTATGATCCTGTTTTTTAGGTTAATTTCACCCTGAAGTTTATTTTTCTACACAAGTTCATTTAGATAGAACGATTTCTTAACCCCCAATATTTATGAAGAGAAAATTATTAATCCTGCCGGCGTTACTTTTAGCCGGAGTGACTTTTGCCCAACAAGTAGAACTTGAGGCAATTGAAAAAATCAAAAAAGAAGGCTTAGAAAATTCCAAAGTAGAGGAGATTGCTTTTCAATTAGTGGACAAAGCTGGCCCGAGATTGAGCAATTCTGAAGGCTACGAACGTGCTACAACTTATGCAGTCAAGCAGCTTTCTGATTGGGGTTTGGAAAATGCCGCAACTGAGCCTTGGGGCGAATTTGGCCGTGGCTGGGAAATGGAAAAGAGCTACGTTGCGATGACTAAGCCTTATTACATGCCTTTTATCGCTATTCCGAAAGCCTGGACTGAAAGCACTAAGGGTGAAGTAAGTGGCAAGGTTTATTTTCTTGACATAAAAACTGAAGATGACTTTGCTAAATACAAAGGCAAACTCAAAGGTGCTATTGTGGCTATTAAGCCAACTGGAACCCAAGAGCCTACCTACGAACCAGATGCTGTACGTTTCACAGCGGAACAGCTGCATGGTATGGAACATCCAGCTCCGAGAGGAAATAGTGGCTACACGCCGGAGATGATTGCTGACTTGAGAGCTGCTAGAGCTTTGGCTCAGAAAGTCAATGAGTTTATTGCTGAAGAAGGTGCAGCTTTGATCATCAAAGGAGTAAATGGTCGTCACGGCACACTTTTTACAAGTAGCCCCCGAGGTTATATTAAAGACACCCCAGAAGGAATTCCTGAATTGGAAACTGCGCCTGAAAATGTGAATTTGATGGCTCGATTGAGTGAAAATGGGGTAGAAGTGGAAGTGGAAGCAGAAGTGAAAACCCGCTACAGAACTGATGATCTTCAGGGATATAATGTGATCGCTGAGATTCCAGGTTCTGATCCTACTTTAAAATCAGAAGTAGTTATGCTTGGTGGACATTTGGATTCATGGCATGGTGCAGGTGGAGCGACTGATAATGCAGCGGGTTGTATCGTGATGATGGAAGCTGTTAGGATTTTGAAAGCTACAGGTCTTCAGCCAAAGAGAACTGTACGCATTGCACTTTGGGGCGGTGAAGAGCAAGGGCTTCACGGATCTAGAGGATATGTGAAGAATCATTTTGGTGATCGTGAGACGATGGAATTGAAACCTGAGCATGAAAAGTTGTCCGCGTATTACAATATTGACAACGGTACAGGTCGAGTTCGTGGGATTTACCTTCAAGGAAATGCTGCTGCTGAGCCGATTTTCAATGAGTGGTTTTTGCCTTTGGATGATATCGTTGAAGACCGTACGATCACCATCAGCAATACCGGAGGAACGGATCACCAGAGCTTTGATGCATTGAGCCTTCCAGGTTTCCAATTCATCCAAGATCCTGTAGAATACCGCACTCGAACGCACCATACAAATATGGATACGTTTGAGAGATTGGAGTTGGATGACTTGAAGCAAATGGCCGTGGTTATTGCTTCATTCGTGTACAACACAGCTCAAAGAGATGAAATGATTCCTAGAAAAGAATTAAGAAAAGTAGAATAAAAGAATAACTATCCACCAAATCCAAAACGGATATAAAGCAATTTATATCCGTTTTTTGTTTTCAGGTAGCCAAATGTTCTGGGCATTAGGGTTTACTTTTGGGAAAGCAAAAAAGTTAAGTTTTGAACAAAGAGAAAGCACTTTTCAACTGGAGTGGGGGAAAAGACTCTGCACTGGCATTATATAAATTGCAGCAGTCACGGGAGTTTGAAATCGCTTGTTTATTGACAAGTATCAGTCAAAAATACCAGCGGATATCCATGCATGGAGTTCGGGTAGAATTATTGGAAAAACAAGCTGAACGTATTGGGATTCCCTTAGTGAAAATGGAAGTTCCAGATATGCCTTCTATGGAAGTCTACGAAGAAACCATGCGAAATACCCTATCCAAAATCAAGGAAGATGGAATCACAACCTCAATTTTCGGAGATATTTTTTTAGAAGATTTGAGAACTTATCGTGAGAATAAGTTATCCGAATTAGACATTAAAGGTGTTTTTCCACTGTGGAAACAGCCTACAGATAGACTTATTCGTGAGTTTCTGGATTTAGGATTCAAGACCATCACCACTTGTGTGAACGAGAAATATTTGGATAAAAGCTTTGTGGGCAGAGTGATTGATGAATACTTCTTGAAAGACCTTCCATCCAATGTCGATCCTTGCGGCGAAAATGGTGAGTTTCATACGTTCGTATTCGACGGACCAATTTTCAGTAAGCCGATTGCCTTTGAAAAAGGGGGAATCGTACTTAGGAAATACGAGGCACCAAAAACTGAAGACGATTCTGATCAGTGCTTTTCAAATGAGCAAGAAGATCCTGAGCTGTATGGGTTTTGGTATTGTGATTTGCTTTCTACTGAGTGAAAGACTTCCAGATTCCTTCAAAAAAACCCTCTTTTTTTACGTTTTTAGCTGATTCTCCTATGCTTATTCCCAATGTCATTTCTAATTCTATCGGCTGGTCGACTTCTTCTTCGATCTCAGATTTTATTTCATCAAAATCATCTGCAGTGAGAACTTTATCTGCAAGAATTGTCACTGAGAGGCGGAGTGGATTCAACTGTATCACTTTTACTTCTCTTAGTATTCCATGAGGGATTTCCTTTCCAGCTAATTCCTGAATGATCGAGTTTTCATTGACCATTTTAGTAAAGCTCAAACCAAGAGGCAAAGCGATAGCAAGTAGAATTCCCAGGCTGATCATAAGTCCGCGCTTGGCAAGACGGAAAGGTGAGAAGCCCAATATCAAGAAAGTCAATGAGGCCGACATGACAATCCCCGCTAAGTTTGTTCCTAGGAGAAGCATGGCTCCTCCGAATACTCCCGGATCTAGCCATCCTATACCTATTCCTGCCACAGCCAAAGGTGGTACCAAAGCAACAGAAATAGCTACGCCAGCAAGCGTTTTGTTGATTTCCTCTTTAGAGTAGGCATATGCGCCAGCAACTCCCGAAGCAATTGCGATTCCTAAATCCAATAGATTTGGTCGGATTCTGGCGAGAATTTGATCATTGAGAACTTCCAGAGGTGTAATCAATGAAATTAGAATTGAGAAGAACAGCCCAATAACAACTCCCCAAAAGATAGTGATCATGCTGTTTTTGATGAGTAACCCGTCTTGACGAAGTGCCCCCATAGCCAAGGAAATAATAGGTCCCATCAATGGAGCTAAGATCATTGCGCCTATCACGACTGGTGCGGAATTGCCGAAAAGTCCAAAGGTCGCAATCATCGTAGAAAGTGCCATCAAAACCAAGTAGCTAGAACTGGTTTGCGCATTCTGTCTTAACAAGGAAAATAGCTCTTTGAATTCTTCTGCAGTAGCGTGACGAACCCATGGCAAATATCCGTGAAGTAATTCTTCTTTCAGTTTTCCGGTTGGAAGCGACTTTGCATTTATCTCTGCAGGGCCTTCTTTTTTTTCTTGCTCAAGCAAGATTTTTCCAGGCAAAATGGAGATCGGGTCTTCGGTGAGCTTAATGATAAGTTCTTTTTCTTCTCCTTCTTGTCCATCAAGTGCAAAATGAATCTTTTGTTTCGAATTGATTTTTACCTCACTGCTGGAGATATAGCCTACAAAACTTGGAAGCGTACTTCCATGTGTTGGAAAAAATAGATTTTGGAGTCCGAACTGGATTAAAGCAAATAGGCTTTTGGGAGCCAAAATTAAAATGTGAATTCTTCCATCATTTAATCCAGACTCTTCAATAACCCTCCGAAAAATGAAATTGCTTTCACAATGGGCCACCGCTAAAATCCCCATTGCGGCTGTCTCAACTGTTTTTTCTTCCTCATTCTTATCAAGATAAGTTATGGTGTATGGCTTAAGTATTACCCTTCGAAAAAGATTTACTAGTTGAGAAAAGCGTTTTTTAATTCCCGCAAAAAAGGAGGAGGTAGAATTGGAATAAAGGATACTCATAGAAGTACCTACGACCAGCGAGTTAAAAACTATCTGCTCGTTTACCTGCATAGTTTCTAAATCAGGGATTTCCTTAGCTTCTTGTATTTCTTGCCAGGCATCTTCAAAGTCAGAATTGATGCAAAATCCTTTTCTGTTCTCAATCCCATCAGGATGTGGTAATAGGGCAAGTTTTACTTTAGTCTTGCCAAGCGATTCTATTAACTCTTTTAATTGTTTGTCGGAAAGGGAGCAGGCTAAGCAATCATTTTCGGAATAATTTGAACCCTTCAATTCAGATAGTGAGACATGGTTGTCAGGCTTTGGGTCAAGTCTTTCTAGAAGCTCGTCAAGTTTTTTTTGCTCTGTTTCCGGGTCAAATACAAAAGTAATTTTCTTCATTCTTTACTATTAAAAAGGTTCGTAACTCTATTCGCCATGTCTACTTATTTCTCTCAATCTTTCAATGCAATGATCTAAAGACCTATAATGATGGTAAATTCCTTTCCAAATATTGCCTTTTCCTACAGTTTTAAGTTCAGGTTGTTTGTCCAAACCACCAGAATACCAATCTCCGTTCTCATGATCGATTAAGTAAGTGTCGGTATAGTTCCACAGCTTTTCAAACTTACCATAATAGTCGTGTGGATCGTCTGGATAAAGTTCAGCCATAAGCAAAAGTGCATTCATTCCCTCAGCCTGTGCCCACCAATTTTTGGTGTCGTGAGTAATTCTGAAGCCATCTTTGAAATAATAACCCTCATCATAAAAACCACCTACACTTTCATCCCAACCCTTTTCCAGCGCATGATCGATCATCTTTTTTGCAATTCGGTGGGTTGTAGTGTCATTTTCCCAACCTAATGTTTCTGAGGCTTCTATCATCAGAAAACCTGTTTCCACATCGTGGCCAAATGAAACGTGGTCCAAATTATGATGAGCAAGAATAACTGCTTCAGTTGAGTCTACGAAAGTCACAGGCTTCCAATCTGGATAAAGAAAAAGGGTCAAGTTACCTTTCTCGGTCACAATTTGATCTCTTATTAGGAGAAGCATTTCCTCTAATCGCGCCTTCACAACTGGGTCTGGCCAAACATGATACAATTCAGTGAATGCTTCCAGCAAATGAATGGAGCTATTTTGATCCTTATAGCCCAAATCGGAAGTGGACGGGATAGAGTCTGATCTGAAAATTGGCGTGCCGTCAATGGCTAAATGCTGGTAATATCCTCCGTTAATTGTGTCGTGGGCATGTTTGTCCAGCCAGAGAAAAGATTCCTTTGCGAAAGCTAGAGCTGATTCGTCTTTGGAGGCTTCATAGTAAGCTGCTAATGCAAAAATCCCAAACGCATTTCCATAGGCTGTTTTCATTGGGTTACCGATTTGCTTTCCTTTCTTGTCTACTAGCCAATAAAATCCACCATATTCATAATCCCACATTTTACCTTTGAGGAATTGATAGCCATGTTTTGCGCCTTCTTTATAGTGATCTATTTCAGGGTATTTTAACGAAGCTTTTGAGTTTGTCCAAACATGCCGTGCTTGGGTGACGATCATTTTTTCCTGCTTTTCTCCAGGTTTGAAATCGTAGGAGAAATTACTCAGGAAACCACCATCTACTGTATCTATAGATGTGGGGTACCACTTGTCAAGTACTTCTGTTTTGAGATGGTGTTCCAGTTGATCAGCTAGGATTTCTTTATCATTCTTTACCTTTTCAGGAGAAGAGCAAGCAAAGCAAAGCGACAGAAATAATGTAGGGAAATACTTTAAGGACATATTGGAAATAAATTTTTAAAAAAGTGATGATAAAATGAACAACTTCAGACAAATGTCGTTAATTTTATGACAGTTGTACTTAGTGTAAAGTTAGAGACATGACTCAATTTACTATTTTCGATCCAGAAGTTGCTTATAATACTACAGACGATAAGTTCATTAATGACGTGATAACTCTTGTCAGGCAAGGTGTTTCGTTTGATGATTTTGATAAGTTTGCTTCCAAGAGCGCATTTTCGAACGAAGAATGGGCCGATTATTTACACATCTCGGAGCGTACACTCCAACGATACCAAAAAGAACAAAAATCATTTGATTCCTTGCAGTCAGAAAAGATAATCGAAATTGCCCTACTCCAGAAGCGAGGTGTGGAGGTGTTTGGTAAGAAGGCGAAGTTTCAATCTTGGCTAGAGACTCCAAGTTTAGCTTTGGGAGATTTAAAGCCAAAGTCATTTTTGGATAGCAGTTTTGGGATTACGCTTTTGAAGGACGAGCTCACTAGGATTGAGTATGGCGTTCTGGCATGAAGGTTTACCGCTTGAGCAAAAGCAAGTATAGCCTTGATTTATCAGGCAAAGGAGCTGAATTAGCTGGTGGGAGGTGGAATAGCAAGGGAAAAGCGGTACTTTACACCAGCCAATCCCGAGCACTATGCACTGCTGAAATCGCTGTTCATACTCCGTTGGGAAACATTCCGACTGATTATGAATTAGTGGAAATCATAATTCCAGAGAATATTGAAGTGAAGGAAATTGAGATTTCTGATTTATCACAGGATTGGAAAGCTATTCCGCACTCTCATGCCACTCAGCAATTGGGAGATAAATTTCTTGCTGAAAATAGATTTTTGGTTTTGAAAGTTCCATCTGCAGTGGTTCAAGGGGATTTCAATTATTTAATCAATCCTCTGCATAGAAGGTTCTATGAGGTGGAAATCTCCCTCACAGAACCATTCGATTTTGATGCCCGACTATTCTCGAGATAATATCAAGGCTACTCTTCTATCAACTTCTTCAATATTTCTATCGCAGCTTCTGACAAAACTGTCCCTGGACCAAATACAGCAAATACTCCTGCTTCTTTTAGAAAAGAATAGTCTTTTGCAGGAATCACTCCACCTGCAACCACCATGATATCAGGTCTTCCCAATTCATTCAAGGCCTTTATCAATTGAGGAACCAGCGTCTTATGACCTGCTGCCAAAGAGGAGGCGCCGACTATGTGCACATCATTTTCAATTGCCTGTTGAGCAACTTCTTCTGGAGTCTGGAAAAGCGGTCCGATGTCCACGTCAAAGCCCATGTCCGCAAAGCCTGTTGCAATAATCTTCGCCCCACGGTCATGACCGTCTTGGCCCATTTTAGCTACCATGATTCTTGGGCGACGGCCTTCTAATTCAGCGAATTCGTCAGATAAAGCAATTGCTTTTTTAAAAGAGTCTTGATTTTTCACTTCTGCTGCATAAACTCCAGTGATAGATTTTGTTTGTGCTTGATGGCGTCCAAAAGCTACCTCCATCGCGTCTGAGATTTCTCCTAAAGTAGCTCTTTTTCTAGCGGCATCGATTGCTAGTTCAAGTAGATTTCCTTCACCGGATTTCGCTACTTCAGTTAGATTTTCCAAGCTTTTTTCTACTTCACTCTGATTTCTGGATTCCTTCACTTTTTTTAGTCTTGCCAGTTGAGATTCCCTGACGGCTTGATTGTCTACATCCCGAACCTCTATTTCAGAATCTTCTTTAATTTGATAGCGATTTACTCCTACAATGATGTCTTTTCCACTATCGATTCGTGCTTGTTTTTTAGCTGCTGCTTCTTCGATTCTTAGTTTAGGCAAACCTTCTTCTATTGCTTTGGCCATTCCGCCTAATTCTTCTACCTCTTCTATCAAAGCCCAGGCGCGCTGCACCAATTGATCTGTCAAAAACTCTACATAATGCGAGCCGCCCCATGGGTCAACTACTTCGCTGATACTAGTTTCTTCCTGTAGAACCAATTGCGTATTTCTGGCGATTCTAGCAGAGAAATCTGTTGGTAATGCTATTGCTTCATCTAGAGAATTAGTATGAAGTGACTGCGTGCCCCCCATCACGGCAGCCAAGGCTTCTACAGCTGTTCGGGTGACGTTATTAAATGGGTCTTGCTCTGTAAGAGACCAGCCTGAAGTCTGGCAATGCGTACGAAGGGCTAAGGATTTATCGGATTTGGGATCGAATTGCTGGACTATTTTTGCCCAAAGCAGACGACCTGCGCGTAGCTTGGCAGTTTCCATGAAGTAGTTCATCCCAATCCCCCAAAAGAAAGAAAGTCTAGGAGCGAAATTATCGATATCTAAACCTGCTTTTACGCCAGTTTTCAAATATTCCATTCCATCTGCAAGCGTGTAGGCCAATTCTATATCTGCAGTTGCACCAGCTTCCTGCATATGATAGCCGGAAATTGAGATAGAGTTGAATTTGGGCATGTGCTCAGAAGTGAATTTGAAGATATCTGCAATAATCTGCATCGACGGCTGAGGAGGATAGATGTAGGTGTTACGCACCATGAATTCCTTCAGAATATCATTTTGTATCGTTCCACTGAGTTGTTCAGGCTTTACTCCTTGCTCTTCAGCTGCCACTATATAGAAAGCCAAAATTGGGATCACGGCGCCATTCATGGTCATGGAAACCGACATTTGATCCAATGGGATTTGGTCGAAAAGCAGCTTCATGTCTTCAACTGAATCGATTGCCACACCTGCTTTTCCAACATCACCCACTACTCTTGGATGATCAGAATCGTAACCTCGGTGAGTCGCTAAGTCAAAAGCGACGGATAGACCTTTTTGGCCACCTGCTAAGTTTTTTCTGTAAAAAGCATTGGATTCCTCAGCCGTAGAAAACCCTGCATACTGTCTGATAGTCCAAGGTCGCATGCGGTACATTGTACTGTATGGTCCCCTCAAATAGGGAGGAATTCCGGCTGCATAATTTATATGAGAGAGCTTGGACATTTCTTTTAAATCAAAAATAGGCGGGATGGAAATCTGCTCTGGAGCTTCCCAGTTTGCTTGTGGATTTGATTCAGAAGTCTGAATGTCTGATGTTTTCCAATTTTTTATATCAGGTCTCATGCGTTCTTCAGGGATTTTTCTTCTACAAAATAAGTTGCTCTGCTTGGGAGTAATTGAAAGTCTTTCTCGACGATTGGCTCAAAAGGAAGGTGGTTTTCCAATTCGCCCTTTGCGGGGTATTTATTGGCTCCCACTTTTATTTCTGAGTTTGAGAGAACTCTCTTTTGAGCAGCTTCTCGAGTATTTCGGATTTTTTCATGAAGTGTTCGGTCTTCAAAACTTTTTAGCCAACCACCATCTTTCTCTAATTCTTGCAAGCTTGAGACTACGGATTTCTCAAGTTCCTTTTGCAATTTTTCCAGATAAAATGATCCAGCTGCAGGATCCATCACCTTGTCCAAATAGCTTTCTTCTTTGAGAATGGAAGAAACATTTCTGGCAATTCTTTTTTCCAAAACTGAGGCATTTTTCCCTTCAGCAGGATTTACCCAAAGTGAATTCCCGCCTCCAAGAATTCCCGCCATTGCTTCATAAGTCTGTCGGATTAGATTGGTGTTTTTGTCTAGAAGTGATTTGCTGAACGAGCTAGTGGAGGTAATAATGTGAATATCCTCCATCTGGATTTTTGCGCCATAATTTCCAGCTAGCTCCACGATCAGCTTCCGCAATGCTTTGACTTTAGCTATCTCGGCGAAATGTGAATCGCCAACTGCTGTGTGAAAAGCGAGATTCTCAAAAACCTGAGTAGGGGAAATGGCTTTTTTCGAAAGCTTGTCAATCAATTCAATAATTTCTCCAAGTCCAAAGCAAAGTTCTTGGATGCCCGTTGCTCCAGTATTTGCATACCTGGCAAAATCAATAGTCATGGGGTAAAACTCACGGAAATCTTTAAAATCGTTGATCGCTTCTGCCACTAGGTTAATGCCTGAATCAAAATTTTCGCCGCTTTGAAACAATTCGTCGCATGGGTTCCATAAAATTGCTCCGCTCAACATCGTAGGCTTAAGAGATAGATCTTTGATCCATTCTTTTAATTCACGGAAAAACAAGGCAGTTTCTCCAGTGGGTAAAAAGTTGGTAGATATAAACTCTGTGTGAACACCTTTTAAGATCTGACTTAGATTTTTTGTCCCATCCAAATTCAAGATCAAACCTTCTGCACCAGTCTGAAGTGCATGAAGGATTTCTTGGTTTGCCTGTTTTTCATTTTCAGGGAAAATAGAAACCAGATTACTCCAGATTCGAGGCGACATGCCAGGGATTTTTGGATCCTGGTGAAATTTAAATTGAGGAGAAGAATCATCTAAATCCTCATTCGTATAGAAAGGCTGTGTTTTAATAGTATCCCAAATCACCGAAGTAAGGGTTTCCTCAAAATCCTTTCCTTTTAGGTCCTTTTTCACCTGATCTATCCAGGCCTCTTTACTGGACTGTGGGAAGGTATAAAAGTCATTATTTATCATAGTTGGGTTTAAAATTTCTCTAATTCTGTAACTCTTTTAATAAAAACCATTTTTCAATCTAAAGTAATTAGTCAAAATGACCTTTATCAAAATTAGGGAAATGAGAGAGAAATAAAGAATGTTGATGAATTGCAGTATAATTTCGAATTGAGTAATGATTCTTTCAAGGTCTTGAATATTAGAATAGTTGAATAGGGGAATTAAAATATGCCTTCAATCAGTCCAATATGATCCTCATAAACCAAAAAGTATTTTGATCTCAAAATTTCTTTCAACAAAAAATAGTAATTGATCAAAAACTCAATATTTCAAGAAGAAATCCATTTTTTATTTAAGTTAATTTTCTCCAAATTTGACACCCTTGTACCTACCGCAAGATCATTGTTTTTCAGAAATCTTCTCTAATGAGTTCAGAAGCTAGCGCCGTTTGGAATGAATGTTTACGTGTTATCGAGCAACACGTCAATGAGCAGAGCTTTTCAACTTGGTTTAAACCTATCAATCCCGTAAAACTTGAAGGCACTTCGTTGACTATTCAAGTTCCTAGTCAATTTTTCTACGAATGGCTGGAGGATAATTATGTGCAAGAGCTGAAAATCGCTATTAAAACAACCCTGGGGCAAAGTGGGAGATTGGAATACGCAGTGGTTGTAGATCGAGGTAACTCTTCGAATCAACCTTATGTAGTTTCATTTCCCCAAGGGAATTCAGCAAGTAATAAGAAAACGCAAGTTCAGACTGAGCCTGACAAGACTCCTTTTGAGATGAAATCGCTAAATGCAGAAGCATTGACGAATAGTAATCTAAATCCTACTTACACTTTTACCACCTATATAGAAGGGGATTGTAACCGGCTTGCACGATCTGCAGGATTTGCTGTTGCCACAAAGCCAGGAATCACTTCCTTTAATCCCCTGATGGTTTATGGGGGAGTAGGTTTGGGAAAAACGCACTTAGTGCAGGCGATAGGGAATGAAATCAAAAACGGTCCGGATAATAAATTCGTGCTGTACGTTTCCTCTGAGAAATTTGTAAATCAATTCATGGACTCCATCAAGGATGGAAATGTGAAAAGTTTCACCAATTTCTACATGCAAGTGGACGTGTTGATCATTGATGATATTCAGTTTTTGGCTGGAAAAGATAGAACTCAGGAGATGTTTTTCCATATTTTCAACCACCTCCATCAGAGTAAGAAGCAAATCATAATGACTTCAGATTGTCCGCCTAGGGATTTGAAAGGATTGGAGGAACGATTACTTTCCAGATTCAAATGGGGTTTGACGGCAGATCTACAAATGCCTGATTTCGAAACGAGGGTTGCGATTATTAGAAGGAAAATGCAGTCCGAAGGAATTATTATTCCTGATGATGTAGTAGAATACCTGGCTTACACCGTAGATACCAATGTGCGAGAGCTAGAAGGAATTCTTATTTCATTGATTGCGCATGCTTCACTGAACCGTGTTGAAATCAGTCTTGAGCTCGGTAAAACTGTGATGAAAAACATCATCAAGGACATTGAAACTGAGGTGGGAGTGGATTTTATTCAGAAGACAGTTTCTGAATATTATGGAATTGCGCTGGATGACTTGAAAGCAAAAACAAGAAAAAAGGAAATTGTGACTGCTCGGCAAGTTGCGATGTATTTTTGTAAGGAATTCACCAATCATTCTTTGAAATCAATAGGCTATCACTTTGGAGGAAGAGATCATTCTACGGTCATCCATGCGGTGCAAACAGTGAATGATATCATGGAAACTGATACTTCTTTCCGAAATGCAGTGCTAGAGCTGAAGAAGAAATTCAAGATGCGGTCATATTAATCTGGACGTTTTTAGCTTTTAACTATTCGTTAAGCACTTTACCCATCGTATCTTCAAATCGCTGTAAAAGCCTAATGTAACGTTTCTGAATATTATCTATGAATTTCTCTTGCGTATCAATGTCATACACTGGGCTGTATTGAATTCTATCAATCACGATATCCAACCATGCTTTCCCATCATCGATTAATTCAGCGTGAAAAGCTTCCACTGTCAAATCCCTAGATCCGGAAAAAGGACCTTTTCCTATTTGCTTGAAATAATGGGTAATCACATTCAGCGCCAACTCGTGCGTTGCTTCAAAATGACTCAAGAGATCCCTAGCTTGGGACTCGGTGAGTTTACCGTTTTTTGCTCTCTTCCCGTATTCGGTTAGGTCAACTAGTTCAGTACTAAATTCCTCTAAAAGAACTGCGCAGGATTTTGAGATAGTTTTCATAATATGGGGCTATATTCTAACACTCTTAAAATAATAAAATATGATGAATATTATATATTATTTAGTGAATGTTATTTAAATGTTAAAGAAGAAAAGCAGGTTTTGTATTTTTGGCACGGAAGAAAAAAAATATTTTTTTATTAAAAACTGCAAAAGTAGGGGTGGCAATGAAAAGTCTGCTTTTTTGAATTTGAGCTTCAATTAGTGAAGAAAATTTAAATTTTATCAGCTAAAAAATTTGTTTGAGGGTCATATTCCATAGAAAAGTAATTGAGGAAAAGGCATTTTGCCAAATACTGGTAGATCCTACAGTCTGATGAAATTTGTACGGTTTCCGAAATTACATATATTTGTTCTGTACGATTATGAAACATTAACGTTTCAACTAAACATCAATCAACCAAATTAAACAAAACCTTTATGAAGAAAATTTTACTATTTTCTTTCTTGATGGTCCTTACAGGTATTGCCTGGGCCCAGACCCGTACTATTGAAGGTACGGTGACGTCATCGACGGATGGAACCACATTACCCGGAGTAAGTGTCCTCGTGAAAGGAACTCAAAACGGAACGATTACCGATATCGACGGTAAGTATCAGCTCACTGTACCAAGTACAGGAGGAGTGTTGGTATTCTCTTTTGTAGGCATGACCTCTACAGAGATTGCGATTGGAAACCAATCAACCATTGACGCGCAGTTGGCAGATGATGTGACTCAACTAAACGAAGTGGTAGTAACTGCCTTGAACGTAGAGCGTGAGAAAAAGACCTTGGGTTATGCAACTCAAGAAGTAACTTCTGACAACCTACGTGTAGCTAGAGAGACAAACTTGAACGAAGCACTGGCAGGTAAAGTGTCAGGTGTACAAGTAATCTCTGGATCAGGTGCTAAATTTGGTGAAGCAGCTGTCCGTATTCGTGGTGTAAGAGGATTCGGATCAAACTCTCCGCTATATGTAGTGGATGGTATTCCTACAGCAGATCCTGCTACTATCAACATGGACAACGTGCAGTCAATCAACGTATTGAAAGGCGCGAATGCATCCGCTCTTTACGGTTCTAGAGCTCGTGATGGTGTTATTTTGATCACCATGAAAAAAGCTAAGGCAGGTAGAATGAACATTGACTTCAACAACACTACTACGTTTGAGAATGTCTCTGTTATGCCTAAGTATCAGAACCAATATGGTGGAGGTTACTCTCAGGAGTTTCAGACTTTCACCTTCAATCCAGCTACTGATGATCCAGCTTTGGCAGGTCTAAATGGAGCTTTGATTCCTGAATTTTATGCTGATGAGAGCTGGGGACCTAGAATGGACGGTCGTCAGGTAGCGCAGTGGGATGCATTCACACCAGGTACAGACACATATGGTCAGACTAGACCATGGTCTCCTAATCCTGACAACGTGAAAAACTTCTTTAACACGGGTGTAGCTCTTAACAACAGTTTATCAGTAAGTAAAGCAGGTGATGGATACAATATTACAGCTACGCTTTCTAACGTAAACCGTACTGGTGTACTTCCTAACACTAAGCAAGAGAAAACTTTCTTGAACTTAAATGCAACTGTTGATCTTGCCAAAAACTTGACCTTGACTACACTTGCTAACTACAACAGAACTAATGTGTTTGGTAGCCTTACTGAAGGTTATCAAGGAGGTAGTATTGGACAAAACTTCAACCAGTGGTTCCAGAGACAATTGGACATGGATTTGTTGAAGAAGTATTACAGAATGCCTGATGGAAGATATACTAGCTGGAACATCAACTCAGCAAGAAATTCTAGACCATTGTACTGGAATAACCCATACACTGAGCAGTATGCCAACTTCTCTGAAAACACTAAGGATACTTATAGCGGTAAGTTCGGATTGACTTATGAGTTGATTGATGGGCTTTCTGTATCTGCTAATCTAAGTCGTTATTTTACTTCATATTTCTCTGACGGACGTACTGCTTCTGGAACATTAGATCTAGATTCTTATGGTCAAAGTAAATATCAACAAAAAGAGGATAATTATGAGTTTTTAGCTCAATACAATAAAGTGACTGAAAACTTCTCCGTATCAGCTTTGATCGGTGGAAACATTAGAATGGAGGAATACAGTTCAAATAGTATTTCTACTGCTGGTGGACTTTCTGTTCCTAATTTGTATAATATCAGTGCTTCAGTTGATAGACCTAATGCTTCTAATTACTTCAGTCAGCGTCAGGTAAATTCAATCTTTGCTCAAGCTAGCTTTGGTTGGAAAGAAATTGTTTTTGTGGATGGATCTATTCGTCGTGATTACGATTCTGTTCTACCTACGACAAGTAATGCATTTACTTATCCAGCGGTTTCTGCATCATTCATTTTCTCTGAATTGTTGCCAAACACCAACATCCTTTCTTTTGGTAAACTACGTGCTGGTTATGCTGAAGTAGGTGGAGAGCTTAATCCATATCAGTTGGATCCGGCGTTTTCTCTAGGAACTCCTTACAACGGAAATCCTACGATGACTTATCCAAATTCTTTGATTGATCCTAATCTTCGTGCTTCCACTACAGGTGCACTTGAAGGAGGTATCGAATTAGCGTTCTTGCAAGGTAGAATTAGAACTGATTTCTCTTACTACTACTATGATAACACGAATGAGATCCTAAGTACAGAGGTGCCAAGTACAACTGGTATTTCTTCCTACACAATCAATGCAGGTAAAACCTTTACTAGAGGTTGGGATGCAACAATCGGAGGTACTCCAGTGCAAACTGCTAACTTCAATTGGGATGTTAACTTCAACATCGCAAGAAGTAGAAACGTAATCGAAGAAATCTATCCAGGAATCGATGCGATCCAACTTGTTAACGGTTTCCTTGGAAACCGTGTAGCTGGTGGATGGGGATCTATCTCAGCCAGAGCTAAAGTAGGCGAAGAATGGGGAACTATCATCGGTGAAAAATTCCAAAGAGACGAAGCTGGAAACATCCTAATCGATGAAGATGGCTATCCAATGACTGAGCAAAACCAAGTTTTGGGTACAGTACTTCCTGATTATACCGGTGGTATTTTTAATAGAGTGACTTATAAAGGTTTTGAATTAAGTTTCACTATTGATTGGCAAATGGGTGGTAAAATCAACTCTATCACCAATATGTTTAACGCATACTCAGGTCTAGGTGAAATGACTGTAGGTAATAACGACAGAGGTACTCCAATGCGTGATCCAGTAGCAGATGGTGGTGGGTTGAGATTCGACGGTGTTTTTGCTGACGGTACTGAAAATAACATCTATCTAGAAGCATCTGAATACTTTAAATCTCAATTTGCACTTCATGAGGCTTGGGTTTATGACGCAAGTTATGTGAAGCTACGTGAAATCAGATTGGGTTACAGCCTTCCACAGTCGCTTCTTCAGCGCACAAATTTTGTAAGAACTGCTTCCTTTGCAGTAGTTGCAAACAACCCTTGGTTGATTAAGACTAATGTACCTGGTTTGGATCCTTCTCAAGTGAGTGGTGATACTAGAAACTCCAGAAACAATGGTGCATGGGTAGATTCAGGTCAATTGCCTGCTACTCGTTCTATCGGTTTTGACATTCGTCTAGGATTCTAAATTAAAGAAACATGAAAAATTCAATTTCAAAATATATACTTGTAGGGATGATTGCCGTAGGGGTGACATCTTGTGATCTGGGAGATTTTGGTGATACCAACGTCAACCCAAATCAGACTACAACAGCTATCCCTTCTTCGCTTTTGACCAACTCAATCAACGGGCTGAAGGGTACTATAGATGATCCTACTGGATCTCTATATTCCCAATATCTAGCAAACTCTCAATACACCAGTGCTGATAACTATCAGACGATTATTTTCAATTACGGTGGGTATTATAGCGGAGTGTTGATGGATTTGGAGCAAATCATCATCATGAATAGTAATGAGGAAACTAAATCTGAAGCTTCCCTTTATGGTTCAAATGCGAATCAGATCGCTGTTGCTCAAATTCTTCAGTCGTACTATTTCAATTTCATTACTGACAGATGGGGTGATATTCCTTATTCTGAGGCTTTGAATATTGATGAGGGAATTCGTCAGCCTTCTTTTGATCCTCAATCAGAAGTTTACGCTGGGGTTTTGGCTACTTTGAAAACAGCCCAGGCTAATATTTCTTCTACCGCTCCTGTACAAGGTGATATCCTTTTTGACGGGGATATGGACATGTGGAGAAAGTTTGCTAATACCATCAGAATGAAAATGGCGTTGAGAATGTCTGAGGTGGATCCTACCACAGCAGCTGCCGAATTTGCTTCTGCTATCAATGATGGTGTGATTGCATTAGACAATAGCGAGAACATTTTCTACGCAAACTTGCCTGAAGCAGCTTTCCAAAATGCGTGGTTTGCACGTTTTCTCACTCGTCGTGATTACGCTGTTGCTAATACCTTAGTAGACAGAATGCAGACTATTGCAAACGGCGGTGTACTTAACGCTACCATGGACCCTAGACTTCCTGAATATGCGGATCCTACTGACATCGGAGGTAAGTATGTTGGTATGCCTTACGGACTTAGTGAAGCTAGAGCTGGTGCTATTTCTAACTCAGATGTTTCTTTCTTGAATGCTGATTTAAGAGCACAAGCTGCTCCAAACTACATCTTTACATCTGCTCAGGTATTGTTTTCAATGGCTGAAGCTGTACAAAGAGGCTGGATTTCAGGTGATGCTGAAGCGCTTTACTACCAAGGTATTGAAGCTTCTCTTGATCAATACGGTGTAGCAGATGGATATGCTGCTTACATTGCTAATACGTACGTGCAGTTTGATGCTTCTAAAGCTGTCGAGCAAATCGTCACTCAGAAATGGATTGCTAACTACCTAAATGGTTACGAATCATGGGCTGAATGGAGAAGAACAGGTTATCCTGATTTGCAGCCAGGTGAGGATGCTTTGAATGATAGCAAGCAAATCCCAGTACGTCAAGCTTATCCTTTATTTGAGCTGAACCTTAACTCAACCAACTACGATGCTGTAGTTGCACGTCAAGGTGCTGATGGATTGGATACACCAGTATGGTGGGATAAATAATACTAACTAAATATCATAAAATGCCATCTACAATTTGTGGATGGCATTTTTATGCTTCATATTCTATATGAAAGAAAAACTACTTCCACTACTTGTATTTTTAGTACTTTTTAATACAACTTTTCTCTTGGGTCAATCAGTCGAAAAAACTATTGTCTTTGATGAAAATTATGTAGAAACACCACTTCCAGAAGTTTTGGAAGACCTTGAAAACCAATCCAAAATTCGTTTTTTCTATAAAGAAGAATGGGGGATAGATGCTTTCCTAATCAATGGGATGAAGGGGCAAGATGCAGTTGAAACCATCAATAGCTTGCTGAGCACGTATGGTTTTAGTATAGTTCCTTATAAGGATCTCTTAGTCTTGGTAAACCAAGAAGGCCTTGATGCCTACCGATATGAGCAATGGGATGAAGATGATCTTAATCTTAAAGAATACCAATTAATAGGTACTGGCAAACCGGAAAATTCCAATTTGCCGGTGACCCTCACCGGTCAAATCACAGACGCAGGTGAAAATGAAGCATTAATAGGAGCTAGTATTCAAGTAGTAGATAGTTCCGAAGGAGTAGTGACTGATTTGGATGGTAACTATGAATTAACCATCATCCCCGGTAAATATAAATTACTTGTGCAATATGCTGGATATGAGCCAAAGTCTATTGATGTTCAGGTAATTAACTCCGGTGAATTAAATGTGGCACTTTTTAATGAAACATTGAAGCTGGAAGAATTCACGATCACTGCAAGGAGTCAGGATGTTTCAGTTTCTGAGAAAATTGCCGGTCGGGAGATTTTGGATATTGCCGTGATCAAGAGCTTACCTACGTTTATGGGAGAGGTAGATCCTATCAAAAGCCTGATATCTCTTCCAGGTGTCAGTTCTGTAGGAGAAGGCTCTTCGGGATTTAATGTGCGAGGTGGTGATCCTGGCCAAAATCTAGTGATGATGGACGGCGCAATAGTATACAATAGCTCACATTTATTTGGCTTTTTTGGGGCTTTTAATTCTGATCTGATCAGAGATGTGGAAATTTACAAGGGTGGCGGGCCAGCCAATTATGGAGGAAGAGTTTCTTCTGTGCTTAATGTAAATCTCCGAAATGGGAATTCCCAAGGCATCGATGTACAAGGTGGCATAGGATTGATTTCATCCAGGCTCTTGGTAGAAGGGCCATTAAATAAGGATAAAACAACTTTTCTCCTCTCAGGAAGAACAGCATATCCTAACTGGATGCTGAAGCAAATGAAAGATCCTGATCTGTATCAAAGTGCAGCTGGATTTTATGATGTGAACTTCAAAATAAACCACACCATTGATGAAAATAATGTCCTCACTTTTTCCAGTTACCTAAGCGATGACAATTTCGAATTTGCTTCCGATACAGCATATGTATGGAAAACCAAGCTTGGAATTCTAAAATGGGCACATCGATTCAGCAACAAGTTCCTGATGCAAACGCAGGTGGTAGTAAGTGATTTTCAAAGCAATATTAGAAATACTCAAGAAAGCTACGACTTCGACTACACTTCGGGTATTGTAAACTACCAAGGGAAAGTCGATTTCTCATATGAATTGGGCACAGCTCATAAATTGGATTTTGGCATAAGTTCACTTTACTATTCATTTAACAATGGGGATTTTAATCCGGGTTCAGAGAATACTACTTCTGAAGAAATCCACATACCTGAAGAGTATGCTTTGGAAAGTGCTATCTATCTAAATGATGAATTTGTTATATCACCTAAGGCTTCGCTTGTCTATGGTATTCGAGTATCTAATTACCTGGCCCTCGGTGGAAGCTATTATGATTTTGATCCAACCCAGCCTAAGTCCACGGCGACGATTACTGATACCTTGAGTTTTGGTCAAAGTGAGGTAGCCAAAACCTACATAGGCTTTGAGCCTAGAGCATCTTTTCGCTGGCTCGTAACACCTTCCAGTTCTTTGAAGCTAAGCTACTACCGAACTAATCAGTACATTCATTTGATATCCAATACTGCCGCGATTTCTCCGGTAAATTATTGGAAATCCTCTGGCTACAATCTTTCACCTTCTATTGCAGACCAGTACACTATTGGCCTTTTTAAAAATTGGAAGGATAACCTCTTCGAAATATCAGTAGAGGGATATTATAAGAATATTCAGCAGGTGGTAGATTATAAAAATGCAGCTTCTATTTTACTCAATGAGAACCTCGATGCAGACCTTATTCAAGGTGAAGGGCGTGCGTATGGTGCAGAATTCTTGTTACGGAAAAATCGCGGAAAACTAACCGGATGGTTGGGATACACCTATTCGAGAAGCTTGAGGAAGTTTGATGAGTCTGCATTTGAGGAGGAAAAGATTAATGGAGGCGATTTCTTTGCTGCCAACTATGACAAGCCCCATGATATTTCATTGGTAATGAATTATAAGGTAAGTAGAAGGTTTGCGATGAACTTAAACTTCGCTTATTCTACAGGAAGGCCGATCACAGTTCCAGTTTCAAAATTCCAATACGAAGACATTCTTTCTGTCTTGAATTTCTCAGACAGAAATCAATATCGTGTACCGGATTACCATAGACTAGACTTGTCTTTTACCCTGAAAAGTGGTCTGAAAAAGGAGAAAGTGATTGACGGAGAGTGGGTATTCTCTGTGTATAACGTCTATGGGCGGAAAAACCCGTTCTCAGTGTACTTCACGCAGCGAGGAAATGCATTTCAGCTTTCGGTTCTGGGTAGTGCATTCCCATCTATCTCTTACAATTTTAAATTATAAAGATGCGACAGAGTTATATTATTGCACTTCTATTGATTCTGACGGCATGTATAGAGCCGATTTCTTTTGAAACAGGCAGTGAACCCAGACGTCTGGTGGTGGATGGATTTATTTCCAATATATCATTTGCAGATCAATCCCAAAAACCTGCTCCGCCACGCCGTTTTTATGTGGCAGTACGATGGAGCAGTGCAGTAGATAATGTGTTGGATGAGGTGATTTCCGATGCTACAGTTACCTTGATGTCATCTGAAGGAGAGAGTTTTGAATACTTTTGGGATGAAGCAGAACAGCGATACCTCATCAGAGACGTGGATTTTTCTGCAAAAGAAAATGTGGATTACAAGGTTCGTATTCAAACCTCTGAAGGAAAAGTGTATGAATCGGATACCGATAGGTTGCATCCCGCTCCAGCGATTCAGGAGATTAATGTGGAGTACAAATCAATCTTGAAAAGTATAGCAGTAGGGAATCAAACAGAGATTGTAGAACAGCGCGGTATCCAAGTTTCGGTTCCTTTGGAGGAGCATGGTGGAGCGGAATACTATTACCGCTGGAAAATAGTCCCAAGCTGGATATTTGAAACATCTAGGCTTCCCGAAGAAAATATTAATAAGCGTTGCTATGTTACCAACCTCTATGAATATCAGTCAATTAGTGTTTGGGAAGATAAAACTGGCGGCTATAATCGTGATCTGTTTTTCTTGGAAACTGATGACAATGAACAGGTTCAATATGGTTATTCTAACTTGATAACTCAATACAGTCTTTCTCCTGAAGGCTATGAGTTTTGGGATCAACTGGCTACTCAGCAGCAGAGTGGAGGAGGGATTTTTGATCCTCCGCCATTTTCTTTGGTTACCAATATTAAGAATGTGAATAATTCAAAAGAAGCCGTGTCGGGGTTTTTCTATGTTGCCCATGAATCTTCCTACAGATGGAAGCTTACTCCGGATGACTTGCCTTATACACTTACTTTCATAGATCCTTGTGAGCCTGTTCCAGGTGTACCATTTATTCCTCCAGCTGGCTGTACCAATTGCCTAGAATACAGGGGTTCATATACAGAAAATACCAACCAACAACCGATATGGTGGGATTAATAAAGAAAATTTTACCGTTAGCATTGTGTTTTGCAATGTTAATTACAATCGCAGCTTTGGGACAATCAGCCTCATTTCAGGTGAGAATGCTGGTCTCTTCGTCTGTGTATGTGAGTGGAGATTTAGTTGCATTGCAGTTACAGACGCTTGATTCCGAGGGAAGGCCAACTTTGGAAGGTAGCCTGATTAATTTGTACCTAGTTGACCATTCTGGAAGTACTGTCGCTATCGAACGCTTCAATTCGGCTAAGCAGGATGCTGATCAAGCTTTTTTGTTGCCTGAAGAATTGACTACGGGTAATTACAAATTAATAGCGCAGATCCAAGGCTCAAAGTTTCAGACAGAAGCTCTGATCCATGTTTATAGCCCAACGATTTTTTCCTCTACAGCTTTACCGGAAAATGCAAATCCAGAGCTAGGAGTTGAAGTAGTAAATGCTTCACCCATGGATGAAAATATAGAGTGGAAAGTGGATGAAGATAGTTTTAGTATTTCTACTGAAACCTTAGATTTCGGGGTGTTGACAGTAAAGGTTTTTGACCCCTTATTGGAGGGATATCCTGTTTCAGGCGTTGTGAAAAAGTCAGAATTAGCGGAGGCAGAAAAAGAGTCTTTTCAATTGATTCCACCTTCTAAAGATCCAAATTCCAGAATCTCAGTGTTTTTTCTGGACCAAGGAATGGTAGAAGAATACAATATGCGGGATAGTGCATCCATCGAAGAAAAATTGATGCAGCACCAAGGCTCTTCTGCTGTTTGGGCTTATCAGTTTGATAATTTGGGGGAAACAATAGGTGAAGTGACTGTGAATATTTCTGATTGGAAAAACAAGAAATTCAGCTCGTTTGATAATACCGTGCCTTTTGATGATGTGGTGGTGAATATCTTGGATCATAAAAGAAAGCGGAAATACATAGACCAGATCTATAGAACTGATTTTGATAATTATGAGCCATTCTGGCAAAAATCAGATCAAGTAGCTCCAGATCAGGTGTATTTGTCTGATGATTACCAAGGAATCGCAACCTTGAGAGAAGCATTTTCAGGGATTGTTTCCAAGGCATCTGTCAAGCGAAATAAAGACAGCTACGAACTTATTCTTTCACCGGCAAATGCTGGTTTTCGATATGAGAAAGGTCCTTTGATTTTATTCAATGGATCGCCGATTTTTCAATTTGGCGATTTGATAGAAACACCTTGGCACCAGGTTTATTCGATTTCAGTATACAATTCATTTCAGTCACAAAATCGCTTTGGAATACTTGGAAGATTTGGGGTGGTAAGTATAGAGATGAAGCCTGAATTCGACGATCCATTAGGCGCTAAGAAGGCAGCCTATCCATTCTATTTAGGGATAAATGATTTGGTGCAAATCAACTCAGAGGAATTTGATCCCACAACCCCAGATCTGAGACCTGTGCTTCTTTGGATCTCCGGCCTGACTATCACACCTGAGAATTCCCAAACAGTTGAATGGGAAGCCTCAGATGTACAGACTAAGCATGTGGTTTGGGCAGATCTACTCCGTAAGGATGGGAAATCTATACAATGGACACAAACTCTTACGGATCAATCCTCCCAGGAGTAAATTACCTTACGCTGTAACTTTGCATAAATGGCTGCCCATTGGAGGCTACTCCCTCGAGTAATAATCTTCCACTGAATTTCTCCAAATATGCCCCGACTTTAGTAGGGTCCTTTGCTGGCTCATTGTTGATTTGGGTGATGACAAATCCTTCTCTCAGCCCAAGCTCTCGGAGATAGCCTCTGGTCAAACCAGAGATTTTGATACCGTATTCCACTCCAAATTTATCTTTCTCTATCGTGTTGACTGCTTCCAGTCTTGCTCCAAGAATCCCTGAACTATAAAACTCACGTTTGATCACTCCGTTACCGCCTTCTAAATTTTGAAGTTTTAGATTGGCAGATTTCGGACTGCCATTTCTCAAATAGGATACTGGAAGTTGCTCACCTGGATAATAGTAAGAAAGTGTTTCTTCAAAGCTGCCTTTTCCTGTTATCGGTTGAGACCCAAGTTTGGTAATCACGTCATTTCGTTGAAGCCCTGCTCTTTCTGCCGCACCGTCTTTGATCACATGAGTGACTATTACACCATCCAGCGTTTTGATATTCATTTCTTCTGCCAATTCTGGCGTGATTTCAACTGCTTCAATTCCAGGAATTGCTTTTTGGACTTCACCGTATTGAATGAGGTCATTCGATACTTTCATCGCGATGTCCACTGGTACAGCAAAGCCATAACCTGTGTATGAACCCGTTCTGGACAGAATAGCAGTATTTATCCCGACTAGTTCTCCGTTCACATTTACCAAAGCTCCACCGGAATTCCCAGGGTTGATCGGAGCATCAGTTTGAATGAAACTCTCTAAAGGAAAATCACCACCTAAAATATTGATTTGCCGCTCTTTGGCAGAAACTATCCCCGCAGTGACGGTGGAAGTTAGATTAAATGGATTACCGACAGCTAGCACCCATTCTCCGATTTTTAAGTCGCGACTACTGCCTCGTTTAATTGATGGGAGGTTTTCGCCTTCAATTTTCAATACAGCGATATCTGTGTTTTTATCGGTACCGACTAGTGTAGCTTTATAGGTTCTTTTTTTATGTACTACCTCGATCGTCTCAGCTCTGTCGATTACGTGATTATTTGTGACGATATAGCCATCTCCAGAGATAATTACTCCCGAACCAGTACTGACTTGCTGCGAAGGGGCGCTGCCACCTCCGAAGAAGTAGTCGAACATGCTATATCTTCTTGGATCCGTTCCGGAAAAGTTCTTGATAAAGACGACTGACTCTGTGCTGTTTTCTGAAGCGTCCACAAAGGAGATTGGAGCATCAGCTGTGGAGCGGGAGGAAATAGGCTGATATTGCGAAGCGAAACTAACTTCTGTTTGATTAGTATTTGGGAAATCAGAGAATTCCTCCGGTTCATTGAAATTGATAGTTGTCCAAACTGCAGCTCCGGCCAAGCCTGCCAGAAAGGAAACTCCGGTTGTTTTGAATAGACTGTTCATAGGTGAATCATTTTATCAATTTGACGAGTGCGAAGATATTCCGTTGAATAAATTCACATTTTTTAAGTTCCTAAACAGGATTAACGCTACATTTTATCCTTTAATATTATGCCATTCAGCAAAAACTGACGATTTGTACGAGGAAAAATGGGAGCATCTTGTAATTTTGTCAGCTATTGAGAAAACCCTTTTTACTTGACAGGGTTTTATTTCCTCAACAATTTCAAACTGAATGACAGAACCCAAACGCGTAGCCATCCTGGGCAGCACCGGAAGTATTGGTACTCAAACTCTCGAGGTAATTCGACAGCATCCTGCAGACTTTATCGTTGAGGTTCTTACAGCCCAGAACAACGCAGATTTACTAATTGCTCAAGCTTTGGAGTTTTCTCCAAACGTCGTAGTAATCGGGAATGAAAGCCTGTACGAAAAAGTTCGCGATGTCTTGCAACCAAAGGATATCAAGGTGTACGCTGGCAGCAAAGCAATCGCTCAGGTAGTAGAGATGGATACGATCGATGTGGTATTGACTGCATTAGTGGGTTATTCAGGCCTGATTCCAACCGTAAATGCGATTAAAACAGGAAAGCAAATCGCCTTAGCCAATAAAGAGACTCTCGTAGTAGCCGGAGAAATTATCACTGCTCTCGCAAAAGAAAATCGGGTGAATATTTATCCTGTGGATTCAGAACATTCGGCAATTTTTCAATGTCTGATTGGTGAATTCCACAACCCAATTGAAAAGATCATTCTAACTGCTTCTGGAGGTCCTTTCAGAGGAAAAGACAGAAAATTTCTGGAGACAGTGACGCGTGAACAAGCCCTCAAGCACCCCAATTGGGATATGGGAGCAAAGATCACCATAGATTCGGCTTCTTTGATGAACAAAGGTTTGGAGGTGATTGAAGCAAAATGGCTCTTTGGGTTGAAAACCGAACAGATAGATGTAGTCGTACATCCGCAGAGTATCATTCATTCTATGGTCCAATTTGAGGATGGTTCTATCAAAGCACAACTCGGATTGCCGGATATGCGTATTCCAATTCAGTTTGCCTTAAGCTTCCCTGATCGATTGAAAAGTGACTTTGAGCGTTTTGACTTTATGAATTACCCTCAATTGACTTTCGAGCAGCCCGATCTCAAGACTTTCCAGAATCTTCAATTGGCTTATGACGCCCTTGCAAAAGGCGGAAATGCACCCTGCGTGCTGAATGCTGCCAATGAAATTGCAGTAGCTGCCTTCTTGAATAAAGAAGTCGGTTTTCTGGAGATGTCTGATTTGATAGGTGAAACTCTCGCGAAAGCTGAGTTTATTGCACATCCAAATTTGGATGACTATGTGGAGACGGATAAGCGGGCTAGAGAAATTACACAAGAACTAATAACGAATAAAGTATAATGGATACCTTAATTATGGTGGGCCAATTACTCCTGGGATTATCAATCCTTGTGGGGTTACATGAGTTGGGCCACTTGCTTACCGCCAAGATGTTTGGCATGAGAGTAGAGAAATTTTCTATCGGTTTTCCTCCGAAAATCGCTGGTTTCCAGTGGGGAGAAACTGAATATTCTATCGGTGCAATTCCGTTGGGAGGATTTGTAAAAATCTCTGGAATGGTGGATGAGTCGATGGATGCTGACCAAATGGCTGGTGAGCCACAGCCTTGGGAATTTCGCTCCAAACCAGCCTGGCAACGTCTTATCGTCATGCTGGGCGGGATCATAGTCAATGTCGTTACAGGTATCATTATTTTTGTGATCCTAGTTTACAATAATGGGGAAACTTACTTTTCCCGAGATCAAGTAGTTGAAAACGGTATCGAAGCATTGGAAATCGGTGAATCAATTGGCTTGAAAACCGGCGATAAGATCTTGGATATCAACGGTGAGCCGTATCAATCCATCAATGATTTGACCGCTGGATCGGCATTGCTTAGCGAAAATGGGTATTACACAGTTGACCGTGATGGAGAAATCATCAAAGTAGAGATCCCTCGAGGTTTTATCAATTCCTTCAACAGTCAGGAAGCAATCAATAGCTTTGTTGAAATCCGTTACCCTTTCGAACTGAAGGTAATAGATGAAGGAGGAGCTGCTGATAAAGCTGGAATCACCACAGACGATAAGATCTTGTCAGTAAATGGTCAGCCTATCACTTACTTCGATGAACTGAAATCTGTTTTGGCAAATACAAAAAGCCAAGAAGTAGATGTTGAAATATTGACTAGTGCGAATGATACTGTACACAAGACGGTGGCAGTGACAGATCGAGGCACCATAGATATTGCTGTGACTCCTTTGATCGATATGGTTCAACGCAAATACGGTTTCGCCGAAGCGTTGAAAAAAGGAACCACCAAAGCATTTACTGTGGTAATAGTGAATGCAAAGGCGATGGGTAAGATGTTTACAGGTGAAGTTTCGACCAAAAATGTAAGCGGACCGATCGGAATGGCAAAAATCTACGGTGACACTTGGAACTGGACTAAATTCTGGACAATTACTGGTTTGATCTCTATGATTCTTGCTTTCATGAATTTGCTGCCGATTCCAGCTTTGGATGGAGGTCACGTGATTTTCTTATTGTATGAAATGATTTCCGGCCGAGCGCCATCCGATAGATTCTTGGAGAATGCGCAGAAAGTCGGAATGGTTATACTCCTCGCTTTGATGGTATTTGCGATCGGAAACGACGTGCTGAAGCTATTTACTGGAGAGGGATAAAATCTTAACCTGCCATTCTGACCACTTCGGTCTCTTGGCATGCACCTTGACCTTTTAGGAAGAACCTTCGTATTTTGAGGGTTCTTCTTTTATTTTAGCATAAAACCGACAGCTTAGCTGTCATTCTGTCTATATGAGCCAATTCGAAAATTCTGTGTTTCAAAACTTAATGGTCGGTGAATATGCCGGTGAGGGAGATCTGATCCAGTTGATAACCGACGAAGAGGATGATTCACAAGGAAAGGAAGTCCTTGAAGAAGAGATTCCCATACTTACAGTTAGAAATACAGTCCTTTTTCCTGGAGTAGTAATTCCCATTACAGTAGGAAGACAGCGGTCTATCCGCCTGGTGAAGAAAGCGCAAAAGGGAAATAAGTTGATAGGGGTGTGCGCTCAGATCAATCCAAACATCGACGATCCGGGATGGGAAGATATCTACCAAGTAGGTACGCTTGCCAAAATCATCAAAATGATCGTGCTTCCTGATGGTAATACTACGATCATCATACAAGGTAAAAAGCGTTTTAAAGTCAGTGAGCAAATCACGGATGATCCGTATTTTATTGCGAAAGCAGAATATCTGGAGGAGAATTTCCCGAAAAGCTCCAAGAAAATTCAGGCACTTGAAGAATCTTTGAAGGAGTCTGCAACCCGAATACTGCACTTGAATCCAGAAATTCCCCGTGAAGCTCAAGTCGCGCTGGACAATATTGACAATACCCCTTTTCTTACTCACTTTCTTTCTTCCAATATCAATGCTCCGGTGGAAGCCAAGCAGCGATTATTAGAAATCAATGATGGCGTGGAGCGTGCGACGCTTTTGCTAGAATTTATGATGAAGGATATTCAGATGCTGGAATTGAAATCTGAAATTCAGAAGAAAGTACATACAGACATCGATCAGCAGCAACGGGATTATTTCTTACGTCAGCAGATGAAGGTGCTTCAAACCGAACTTGGGGATGAAGGTCCAGAAAAAGAAGTGGAAGATTTGCGTCTTCGAGGAGCCAAGAAAAACTGGCCTGCTGAAGTAAAAAAACACTTTGAAAAGGAACTTGATAAAATTCTAAGAATTAATCCTTCGGCAGCAGAATATCCTATCGCATTGAATTATGCGGAAACTATGGTGGAATTACCATGGAATGAGTTTACTCAGGATAATTTTGACCTGAACCATGCCAAGAAAGTTTTGGATGGAGACCACTTTGGCCTAGAAAAGGTTAAAGAAAGAATCATAGAATATTTGGCCGTACTGAAGCTGAAGAATGACCTAAAGGGTCCAATTCTTTGCCTTTATGGCCCTCCTGGCGTGGGTAAAACTTCCCTAGGTAAATCAATTGCGGCAGCCCTTGGTAGAAAATACATCAGAATGTCTCTTGGAGGCATGCATGACGAAGCTGAGATTCGCGGTCACCGTAAAACCTACGTGGGCGCTATGCCGGGTAAGATCATTCAAAACATGAAAAAGGTAAAAATCTCTAATCCAGTCTATGTGCTGGATGAGATTGATAAGCTTTCTTCTGACTTTCGTGGCGATCCTTCATCAGCATTCCTTGAGGTTCTGGATCCAGAGCAAAACAACGCGTTCTTGGACAACTACCTAGAAGTAGAGTACGACCTGAGCAAAGTGCTTTTCATAGCCACAGCAAACTCCCTAGATACCATTCAACCTGCTTTGCGTGATAGAATGGAAATCATTGAAGTGACTGGCTATACGCAAGAGGAGAAGGTAGAAATAGCGAAGCGTCACTTAGTGCCAAAGCAGCGTAAAGAGCATGGGCTAAAAGCCAAGCAAATTTCATTTGATAAGGGATCTTTAGTGAAATTGATTGAGGATTATACCCGGGAATCAGGTGTGAGAAGCTTGGAAAGAGCAATTGGAAAAGTGGTGAGAAATATTGCCAAATCAATTGCTATGGAAGAAGAGTACAATCCTAAAATCACAGCTGCGACAGTTAGAAAAATCTTGGGTTCTGAGATTTTTGATAAAGAGTCCTATACTGATAATAGCATTGCAGGAGTGGTGACAGGCTTGGCTTGGACAAGTGTGGGCGGTGAGATTTTATTCATCGAGACTAGCCTGAGTAGAGGTAAAGGGAAGCTTACACTCTCGGGACAGTTGGGTGATGTGATGAAGGAATCCGCCATTACTGCTCTATCTTATTTGAAATCTAAAGCTGATAAACTCGGCATTGACCATCGTGTTTTTGATCAGTATGATCTTCATATTCACGTGCCCGCCGGAGCAGTTCCTAAAGATGGACCATCTGCAGGTATCACCATGCTTACAGCGATGGCTTCTGTTTTCACCCAGAGAAAAGTAAAGGCTAAAGTAGCTATGACTGGCGAGATCAGCCTAATAGGTAAAGTAATGCCAGTGGGAGGAATCAAAGAAAAGATCTTAGCTGCTAAAAGAGCTGGAATCAAGGAGATTATCTTGTGCAGCAAAAACAAGCGTGATATCGAGGAAATCGATGAGCAATATGTGAAAGGAGTTGATTTTCACTTTGTAAATAGAGTTGAGGAAGTATTGGATATTGCTTTGCTTAAAACCAAAGTCGATCACCCACTTCATTTCAACTTGCAACCCGAAAGCGGAAAAGAAAACTAGTCTGGATGCGAATACGATCATTGATCGAGTATTCGCATTCTTTAAAGCAAACCAACAATAGGCTCAGATAAATACTTTAACCACTACAATCTGAGTACATTTTAAGCTAACAACATGGAAAAAATACTTTCACTTACTCCTAGACAAATAGTCGCAGAGTTGGATAAATATATCATTGGTCAGAAAGACGCCAAGCGTAATGTAGCAATTGCTCTGAGAAACCGAATCCGTCGCTTGATGGTGAAGTCGGAAATCCAAAAGGATATTGTGCCAAATAACATCCTGATGATTGGTTCTACCGGTGTGGGTAAAACCGAGATTGCCAGAAGATTGGCAAAAGTCGCAAATGCGCCATTCACCAAAGTGGAGGCTTCTAAGTTCACTGAGGTGGGCTATGTAGGTCGTGATGTGGAGAGCATGGTAAGAGACTTGGTGGAGCAATCTGTTGCTTTGGTCCGTGAGCAGAAAAATGAAGCTGTAAAAGCAAAAGCTGCGGATGCTGTAGAAGAAATTATTCTCGATATCCTGATACCTCCAGTGAAAAGTGCTGGTTTTACCCGGGCAATTCCAGTGGATGCAGAGGAGAATGCAGAGCCAAACAGTGATGCCGAGTTGAACGAACGAACTCGGGAGCGATTCCGAGAGAAACTTCGCGAGGGCGAATTGGATGAGCGAAAAATCGAGATCAGTGTAAAAGCTGGTTCTCCGATGGGCGTAGGAATGATTGGAAATGGAATGATGGACGATGCCAGTATGGCAGGACTTCAGGATATGATTTCTAATATGATGCCTAAAAAAGTCAAAAAACGTAAGGTGAGTATTTCTGAAGCTCGCAAGATTTTGCTGGAAGAGGAAATGTCCAAGTTGGTTGACTTTGAAGAAGTGAAAGAGGAGGCAATCAAACTTGCAGAAAACAACGGGATTATCTTCATCGATGAGATTGATAAAATTGCTTCTAAGTCAGGCAAAAATGGAGGTGGTCCAGACGTAAGCCGCGAAGGTGTGCAACGAGATTTGCTACCTATTGTGGAGGGATCGGCTGTAAATACCAAGTATGGAGTGATCAATACGGACCACGTGCTATTTATCGCAGCTGGTGCTTTTCACGTGGCTAAGCCATCTGATTTGATTCCAGAATTGCAGGGTAGATTCCCGATTCGAGTAGAATTGCAGAGTTTGACTCAAGAGGATTTCTCAAGAATTTTGCGCGAGCCTAAAAATGCACTCACAAAGCAGTACCAAGCCTTATTTGAATCCGAGGAAGTTTATCTTGAGTTCAATGATGAATCAATCGAGGAGATCGCTAGATTGGCATTTCTTATCAATCAGGAAGTGGAAAATATTGGTGCCAGAAGACTGCACACAGTGATGAGTCATTTACTAAACGATTTCTTATTCGAAGTGCCGGATACGATTACTGCCAATTCTAAGATCATGGTAACCAAAGAAATGGTACAGGATAGATTGAGTTCTTTGGTACAGAATAGAGACTTGTCGCAGTACATCCTTTAATCCTGAAATAAAATAATCCCCTTACAATGAAGAAATCCCTGCTAATACTTACAGGTCATAGCAAAGGTCTAGGACGAGCTATTTTAGATACCTACTTAAGTAAGGACAATTTTGAAGTGATAGCCATTTCTAGAACAAAACTGGGATTAAGTAATCCTAATCTATCCGAAATCAGCATAGATTTCGGGGATTTGGATGTGTTGGAAAATGAACTTTCCAATTTATTTCCATCCGATGAATTCGAAGAAATAATATTGATCAATAATGCAGGTTGGATAGGGGAGATCAAGCCTGTGGGAAGTCTTCAGGTGAAAAACCTGAGAAATAGTGTCAACATCAATCTGCTGGCGCCTATGTATCTCACGAATGCATTTGTCTATGCTTATAAAGATTATCCTGCAAAAAAGATCATTTGTAATATAAGTTCTGGAGCAGCCTCCAAGCCTATGGAAAGTTGGGGAGAATACTGTAGCACCAAAGCTGCTATTGCCATGTTTACTATGGTTGCTGCAAAAGAAAACAGTAATTCTCAATTTAGGTTTTTTAGTGTAGCTCCCGGTATCGTGGATACTCAGATGCAGGAAGAAATCAGGCAAGCAGATGAGTTGGATTTTCCACAGATTGAGCGGTTCAAAAGCTATAAGGAAAATGGGGATTTGTCCTCTCCAGAACTGGTCGCTTCAAAGATTACTTACCTATTGGCACATGAAAATGAATTCCAGGATGTCATTCAGGATGTCCGGAATTTTGACTTGCCTTGATATCATTTCTTTGGATAATCGACAAACCATGTTTTGGTGTTTTCAGCGCGAGCCTGAACCCAATGATCAGTATCCACTAGCCAGCCATATAAACCTGAAGTGGGTAGATTATCAAAGTTTCCGCTGAAATAGTCAATAAAGTCATTCATTCCTGGATTGTGGCCTACCACAAAAATCAAATCATATTTATCATCTTGCTTTTGGATACATTTTAAAATCATTGCTGCAGAAGCATGATATAGATTCTTTTCGTAAACTATCTTCGAAGTGGAAACATGAAGCACTTCAGCAAGAATTTCAGCAGTTTGGGAGGCACGGGTCGCTGTTGAGCTCAGTATCAAATCGGGCAGAATACCTTTTTCTTTAAGTCGCAGCCCCATTTCAGGCACATCATTTAATCCACGATCAGCTAAGGGTCTATCGTGATCGCTCAGTTTAGGGTTATCCCAAGCTGACTTTCCGTGTCTCACCAAAATTATTTTCTTCATTTCCTGAAAATAAGAATGATTATTTTGTTTTTTTTAATTGAATATTTACTTTTAACGCTCTTTCAATTCCAATTTATCACAAATTATTATGTTTACCGGAACAGTAAAATTTTACAATGAAGCCAAAGGGTTCGGATTTATCGTTGACGATGAGTCTCAAAGCGAAGTATTCGTACACGCTACTGGCCTTTTGGATCAAGTCGCACAGAATGACAAAGTAACTTATGACATCAAAGATGGCAAAAAGGGACCTAACGCTGTCAATGTCAAAAGAGCTTAATTATTATCTTTTTTGCTAGCGAAAAAAACTATCCCCTGGAGATTAATCTTCAGGGGATTTTTTGTTTTCATTAGCATCAGTTGAATCTTCTTTCGGCTCCATTTTGATGGAAGTAGGGCTGATGTCTTCTCCTGGTTTTGATATTTTTTCCTGCCAGTTTGAAGGAACAGATTTTAAATAAAGGTCTCTTTTTGGGAATGGGATTTCAATGCCATGCTCTGCGAATTTCTCGAAAATGGCACTCATTACTTCGCCTCGTACGTCGATCCAGATATCCATACTTTCTACCCAGAAAAGTACCCGGAAGTCTACAGAACTATCGTTAAAGGTCTGCATATATACCCGGGGAGTGGGTGCTTTCAGGATGCGATCTCCTTTCATTACCTCTTCTAGTACTGATTTTACTAGCTTCATATCTGATCCATAGCCCACTCCAATGATTAATTCTACTCTGCGTTTTTTGTCAGAAAGTGTCCAATTGATCAGGCTTTGGGAGAGAAGGTCACCGTTTGGTACGACGATCTCGGAACCGTCATAAGCCTGAATTTTGCTTGCTCGGATACCTACATCTTTTACCGTCCCGGCATTCAAACCCACTTGGATTTCATCGCCGATCTGTATAGGGCGCTCGAAGGCTAAGATTATTCCAGATACCAGATTGTTGATAATCGTCTGCAAACCAAAGCCAATACCTACCGATAGGGCACCCAGGACAATGGCTATTTTGTCAAAGGGAATTTTGGCAGCAGTCATGCCTATCAAAAAACCTATTGTCAAGACAGCTAGCCGAATCAGCAGTACAGAACTACCGAGTCGCTGTTTTCTTGAAGCTCCTGTTTTTTGATCTTTGACGGACGCGAAATAGGCAATGTTATTTGCTAGGAAGGTAGAAACATACAGAACTACAGCGAATAGAAGAACGCTACCATATTGAAATACAGTATCTCCTAGGGTTCTGTCTTTCAGCAAGAATTCTGAAACGCTAGTATATGCCTCATCAAAAAAGCCCAAATGCCAAATTAATCCATATAGCCAAATAGCCGTTGCGCCAACGTAAAGAATTCCTTTCATTCGCCTTTGCAAATCTTGGAAATCAAAATACGAGGTGAAGACGTCGCTCTCTTTTTTGCTATGCTCTATGAATAAATAGATAGCTTCTAGAAAAACATTTACAAATAGGAATAAGCCTATGCCACGATAAAATAATATTACGCCGGTGACTGAATAAGTTTTTGAAAGACTGAATCGTCCTAAAAGATTGCTGAAAAAGGCGAAAGTTTCGATAACGATAAGAAATATGGCGAGGTATTTTAAAAATGTATATCGCCTTTCGTTATTGGATAAGACTTGTTTCAAAACCAAAACTCCCATACCAACCAATACTAAAGATGAAAGCAAAATATACCATCGCTCCTGATAAACTACTATCCAGTTTAAATTGCTAATAGCCAATATTATATAGGGCAAGAGGAAGGTGAGCCATATTTTATTGATTCCTTGGCCAAACTGCTCTTTGATTAGAAAACTGGAGGCAATGACTAAAGACAAGGATAATATGGAGATGAAAACCAAAGGAGGCTTACTGAATATTATCAAAAAGATGGGTATAAGAATTATTAAAGTAGAAAAGAAGGTGTGTTTATTGAAATACTTTACCCGATCTAAAATGAGCGATGCAAAGTCTTTCTGACTGCTTATTTCTTGGATTGTTGATTTGATCTTCCAATACAGAAGGCCAAAAAGTACAGCACAGATTAAAAAAGTATATAAATTCCTCTCAATATAGGCTTTCATCAGGTCAACATTGAGATCAAAGGATCTTAAAGCCATCGCAAATAAATCCTTCGATATCGGATAGTTTATGGGTTCCCAAGCGTAGTTGATCTCTTTTGTCCAATATTGCCGGTCAAGATTTTTCTTGGTCTGATCTAGATATTGCTTCAGTGCTAAGAAAACCATTGCGTTTTCAGAAACCCTAGCCTGAAATCTCGCTACCAGAATTTCTTACTCTAAGTAAACAAAATCTATAGTTTTCATTGCTTTTTTGAGCATGTTCAGCTCGGTATTGATAGCAGGAACTAAGGTGGTATCGCGGAGAGTCATAGCAAAGAGTGAGTCCGACTTCATGGAATTGAGTTTATCCCCAACGGTGGATAGTAGGTCTACTCTTTCCTGGATTTTCTTCTGAATTGCCGTGTTTTCATCAACTACAGTGGAAACCAGGTTCTCCATGCCAATCAAATATCGGTGGTTTAGATACCCGGAGTCTGATTCAGTTTTGGTTTTGACTCTCTTAGCTACAATATTGATGATAGCTAGCCTTTCAGACATATCTGTGGTGTCCATGGCCTCTGCCAGTTTTATATTGAGTTCGCTCAGATCGTAAGCATATCGCTGGGCCTTGTTGATCACCCTACTTAAAATTGCCCCACTGGTTTTTGTTTGATTGAGATTTACAGAATCAGAGAAGATAAAGAGGCTGTCAATCAGCTCTATACCTGTAACTTCTTCTGATGAAATACTTTCCGTAGTGGAACCTTGAGCAGATACTAATTGAATCATCTGCATGTATAAAAGAAGTGTTATTAGTATTTTGTACATAGGGCTGAGTTTGAAAATTTAAGATAGAGAATAAAGAAGCAGCTACGCAGACCTAAAACAACATGAAGCTTGATTGAGTTAGTACACTACAAGTTATGAGATTAGAAATTCAAATCATGAAGAACCATGAGCACTGAATACACGTGTAATTTGATGTCAAAATTTCGGTATTCAGATTAATCTTTTCTGGGTTTTTCAGAATAGTCAAGCAAATAGTATGATAAAGTAGAATATTAATTAATATCTGTAAAAATTGGTTAATTCCTGTTAATTTGAATGTCCGGGCACTTTTTCAGGTGTAATATTTGGTTCTTACCGTGCATCACTCGAATAACATTTAATACTAAATTAAAACTTAATAAATATGAGCAAAAGACAATTCTTTCTGGGAATGCTTCTTGCCTCTTTGATCGGAGGCATAATTGCCTTAGCAGGCGTAAGCTTTCTAGTACAACCACAAAATGCGACAAGCTTCGACGATAAGCAGCCGGCAAGTTTTGTAAATCTACTTTCCGGAGAAGATTTTACAGTTCCTGATGGGATTAATTTTGTCGCATCCGCAGAAGCTGTCGTGCCTGCTGTCGTGCATGTTAAAAGTCAAGTTACAGTTGGAACCAGAGGCAGAAGCCAAAGGGATCCAATTCAAGAGTATTTTGGAATACCTCCAAGAGATGACCCGAGAAGAGGTGGCCCAGAAGGCCGGACAGTTATGAGTTCTGGTTCAGGAGTTATTATTTCCCCTGATGGCTATATCGTAACGAACAACCACGTAGTAGAAAATGCGGATAGGTTGGAGATTTCACTTGATAACAATAAGCGTTTTATCGCTAAAGTGATCGGAACAGATCCTACCACAGATTTGGCTCTTTTGAAAATAGATGCCGAAGGGCTGCCTTTCGTGAGATTTGGTGATTCAGACAAAACTAAAATTGGAGAATGGGTACTTGCTGTAGGTAATCCCTTTGATTTGAACTCTACAGTTACCGCCGGTATTATCTCCGCAAAAGCCAGAAACATAGGAATCCTGAGTAATGTAGAAGATAACCTTTCAGTGGAAGCTTTCTTACAAACTGATGCTGTCGTAAATCCAGGGAATTCTGGAGGAGCTTTAGTCAATCTTGCTGGTGAATTGATCGGTATTAATACTGCGATTGCGAGTAGCACAGGTACATTTAGCGGTTATTCATTTGCTGTGCCAAGTACATTGGTGAAAAAAGTAATGGATGACTTGATGCAATATGGTACTGCTCAGCGCGCTTTACTTGGTGTTGGGATCTTAGACGTGAGTCAAGATTTAGCGGAAGGTCTTGGAGTTGATTTTCCAGTGGAGCAAGGTGTCTATATCAGGAGCGTAAACGAAAATAGTGGCGGTGAAGAAGCTGGACTTAAAACTGGTGATATCATTATTGGAGTGGATGGAAGAGCTACAAATAACGTAGCGAATCTGCAGGAAATGGTTGCTAGAAAAAGACCTGGGGATAAAGTAGAAGTAGAATATATCCGTGACGGTGAAACGTATAAGACAAAAGCTACACTGAAGAATTTTGCTGGTACAACTGATATTGTTGAAAAAGTAATCCCTAAAACCTACGAGTTTCAAGGGGTGATGTTTGAAGAAGTATCGGATAAAGTCAAAAGTTCATTAGAACTATCTGGCGGAGCATTGATTTCCAGAGTTAGCGGAGAGAAATGGAGAGATGCTGGTGCTAGACCTGGATTTATCATTACTTCTATTATCACAGAAAGTGGGAGAGTGAAAATATCTAGTGTAGATAATCTGTTAGAAATATTGAATGATACGGAAGGTGATTCTATAGTAGTCTTGGGTATGTTCCAAGATGGTACTGAGTATTATTTTGAAGTTGATTAAATGATTTCAAAATCATAAAATTAGACAGGCTGGTGATTGTTCATCGGCCTGTTTTTTTTGTCATGTATGCAGTCGGGATAGATTAATGGTATAGATTTCCTATTTTACTTTTCAATCAAACCCACACAACCAATGAAAAAGTACCTCGGCATGCTTGCTAGCATGGTTTTTCTAGTAGTATTGAGCGTTACTGCGCTTGCTCAAAGTCCATCCACGATTCTTACTTCAGTAGGGAAGCAACCACTTCAAGGTATTTCCTCCGCTAGATTGGCAAGAATTGACCAAATGCTGGATCAAACTTTAGCTGATAATCAGGTTCCTGGTTTGGTTGCCTTGATTGTGAAGGACGGCAAGATTGTTTATCACGAAGCCAAAGGATTAGCGGATGTTTCTTCTGGGACGAAGATGGCGAAAGATCAGATTTTTAGGATTGCTTCTCAGTCTAAAGCTATTACCTCTACGGCTGTAATGATGCTTTGGGAAGAAGGAAAGTTTAAGATGGATGATCCCATTTCAAAGTACATTCCAGAGTTTGCTAATCCGAAAATCTTAGCTGGATTTCGCTATGCAGATTCTTCTTATTCTACCAAGCCTTCTCCCCGTGAGATCACCATCAGGCATCTCATTACCCATACTTCGGGTTTAGGGTACGGTGTGATTGATGGGAATGAGCAGATGAAAATGATCTACCAAAAAGCTGGAATCGTGGATTTGTTCACTACGGAGCCAGTGAAAATCGGGGATAATATTAAAAGGCTTGCGAAGCTGCCACTTCACCATGAGCCAGGCACAAAATATACCTATAGCGAGGGGTTAGATGTGTTGGGATATTTTATAGAAATCGTATCAGGAATGCCATTTGATCAGTTTTTGAAAACAAGGATTTTTGATCCTATGGGGATGAATAATACAGGGTTTTATTTGACCGATGCTCAAGGAGAGAAGCTGGTTACAATTCACAGAAAAGTAAACAACGAGTGGGAGTCTTTTCCGGTGACTTTTTATGATCCTGATTATCCAAAAACTGGGGCAAAAACATTTTTATCCGGTGGAGCAGGCCTTTCTTCTACTGCTGAAGATTATGCCAAATTCCTTCAAATGTATCTAAATGGAGGAGCTTACAATGGTACTAGATTCTTAAGTCCAACTACAATTAAAACGATTATGAGCAATCAAGTTGGTGACTTGCTTGGAAATGGAGGCAAAGATTATGGCCTTGCTTTTGGATTAGTTGATGAAAACGGGGTTGCTCAGGGCGGAATCGGAAGTCTAGGAACTTTTGACTGGGGTGGATATTTCAATACCCAGTATTTTGCCGATCCAGTCACAAATACCATCGGAATCTTAATGAAGCAAACTCAAGGCGGAACTGGAGATGAATCTGCCTGGAAATTCAGACAGATGGTTTTTTCTGCAGTTGAATAACATGCTGGTAAGAAAATTAAGAACTAGTGTTAATAATCTAATCTTCCGTTCGTGAGTCATGAACGGAGGCTATGAAAACAAAAAGGGAAGTCACTAGACTTCCCTTTTTCTGTAATCGGAATGGTGTTGGGCAAGTCTATTTAGGCTATGCCATTTGCTCTTTCTTTGTGTCCTTTGTGGCTAAAATTAAACCTTATCCACCGCCAACTTATACGTAGGGTCTTCGATTACATTGATGTCGATCAGCTCATCTGCATTTGCCAAAAGTCTTCTGCAATCAGGACTCAAATGCTTCAAGTGTACTTTTTTACCAACTTTTTGATAGCGCTCGGTCAACTTGTTCAAAGCTTCAATCGCAGACATATCGACCACACGACTTTCCTGGAAGTCAATAATCACTTCCTCAGGATCGTTTAGCACATCAAATTTCTCATTAAACGCTGCAATAGACCCAAAGAATAACGGCCCAAACATCTCATAATGCTTTACTCCATTAGCATCCACATTCTTTCTTGCCCGGATTCTTTTTGCATTGTCCCAAGCGAAAAACAAAGCTGCTAAGATCACTCCAATCAATACGGCCAATGCCAAATTGTGAAGGAATGCTGTAATTAGCGTCACCAAAACCATCAAGAACACATCTGATTTTGGCATTTTGGTGAAGGTGCGAAGACTTGCCCATTCGAAGGTTCCAATAGAAACCATGATCATCAGTCCAGTCAATGCAGCCATTGGCACTTGCTCAATTAGGCTAGAACCGAACATGATGAATACTAAAAGCATCACTGCTGCTACAATTCCAGAAAGTCTTGCTCTTGCACCGGATGAAATATTGATCAAACTCTGACCGATCATTGCGCAGCCGCCCATTCCTGAGAAAACACCGGAAAGCATATTTGCAACTCCTTGAGCAACAGCTTCTTTATTGCCTCTTCCTCGGGTTTCGGTGATTTCGTCAATGATATTTAGCGTCAGCAAACTTTCAATCAAACCTACACCTGCCACAATAGCTGCATAGGGGAAAATGATCTGTAAGGTTTCCCATGTCAATGGAACAGCAGGAAGATGAAAAGGAGGAAAGCCACCTTGAATGCTGGCAATATCTCCCACAGTTTTTGTGTCAAGGTTCAAAAGACTAACTACTCCAAATACTACTAAAATAGCTGTCAAGGAGGATGGTACCGCTTTGGTCAGCTTTGGTAAACCCCAGATGATCAACATCGTCAAAAGCACTAATCCTACTAGAATATACATGGTGTTGCCGGTAAGCCAGTTACCGTCTACATCTTTGAACTGATCTAATTGAGACATGAAAATGATGATAGCCAGACCATTTACAAATCCAAAAATCACTGGATGTGGAACAAGACGCATCAATTTCCCCAGTCTCAAAGCTCCTGCTGAGACTTGTAAGATCCCAGCTAAAACTACCGCTGCAAATACGTATTCAACGCCGTGCGTGGCGGCTAAGGATACAATTACCACAGCAACTGCACCGGTAGCCCCAGAGATCATGCCTGGCCTACCACCAAGAATAGACGTTACGAGCCCCATCATAAAAGCGGCGTAAAGACCTGTAAGTGGGGAAAGTCCAGCGATAAAAGCAAAAGCTACTGCCTCTGGAATCAAGGCCATGGCAACAGTGAGTCCAGAAAGAACTTCTGTTTTATAATCTACTTTTTGGCTGAAATCGAAAAGGTTGAAGTACTGTTTCAAGGTGTGAATAGGTTTGGCGACCGAGGTCGCGTGTGTTGAAAACAAGCTGCAAAGATAGACAAAAAGAGCAATTCGAAATATTATTTGGCGCGCTGCCTATTTAATAGCTTCCTGAAGCCAATTAAAAAACAAAAAAGGATAGCCATTTTCGGCTATCCTTTTCACGTTGGTTTGATTAGATTTAATTATTTCCTCTTGTTCTTGAAGTACTTCTAGAGGAAGAGCTACTCGAGGTTCTACTTGAACTCTTAGCAGGAGAAGAGGATCTTGCTGGAGCACTTTTTACCTGAGGAGATCTACTTGGTGCAGACTGTGTTCTTGATTGAGTAGATCTAGTTGGCGTAGTTGATTTTACCACAGGTCTGGAAGATCTGCTCGGCTGCGTCCTAGGTTGCGTCGAACGTTGAGCCGGAGCAGATTGAGTTCTTGGCTGGCTTGACCGCTGCGTAGGAGCTGGCTGAGTTCTAGATTCATTGGACCTTTGAGTAGCAGCAGGGCTCTGCGTTCTCGCGGGAGCTGTTCTGGTCTGAGGCTGTCTACTAGTCGGAGCAGAAGTTCTTGTTTCACTGCTTCTAGAGTTGCTAGGAGTTCCTGCACTTTGTCTAGATGGCGCAGAAGTACTAGTTTGACTTCCAGAATATGGCTCAGTTTTGAATTCCCCACCTCTAGAAGAAGGAGAGGTTGATCTCACTCCAGAATTTTCAGAGCTTCTAGTTGAGGTATTTCTTTCCGTAGCTCTGGATGATCCGGCTGGACTATTTGCTGATCTTCCAGATACAGTTTCAGTTCTACTATTTCCTCTAGATGGTGCCGTTGCAGGTTGAGTTCTGCTTTGCCCGCTGGAAAGTACTCTGGAAGGTCTAGCGGCTGTGGTCGTAGCTCTGCCGTTATTCAGGTCTGGTCGGTATGCACTCACCGTATTTCTATTTACAGATACTCTTCCCGCAGAGCGAGCTGATTCCACTCTATGCACTGGATAGTTTGTTCTGGTTACTCGCTGAATTTCTCTTCTTGAAGGTCCAGCGTAGTATCTGTTATTATTATAGACCACAGTATTATTGATGATCGTAGTGTTATTGTAGATTTTCACCCTTCTACCGTATGGTACATAGTAGTTGTACACATTGCGGTATGCAAATCTATGCTGAGGTACAAACAACCAGTAAGATGCAGGGATGCCGATTCTGACATTTATGGAGAAACCAGGTCCCATGGGTGCCCAACCGTAATAGCCGCCACCAGATCTCCAGTCCACCCACGCTGGTCCCCAAGTGTAATCAGGGATCCATGCCCAGCTTTGGTAGTTGTTGTCGAAATACCATCTGCCGTAGTGAAATGTCGCCCAACCCCAATCGTAATCAGAGACCCAAGTGTTTCCATATTCTGTCATTACCCAGTGTCCATTGGACCCATAAGGGTGGAAATCATTTTGAACTGCGGGTAACCAAACGTAGCCATAGCGACCGTCTTTAACCCAATCACCATAAGGCATCAGTTCATCATAGAAGACTTGGAATGAAACTCCATTCATGTCATCTGCTGAGGCTTGAGATGGGCTAAGCCAAAGCAAAGCGACGAAGCCCATCATCAAGTTTCTCATCCATTGTGGTACTTGTAGCGTTTTCATAATACGTGGTTTAAGTGATTAAATAATTGGTTAGGTGCTTCTTTCAGGTAGTTGGCTTTTCAATGCTTCCTATTAGGTAGATGCAATTTTCCAATAAAAGGATGCATGCATACTAAAACCAAAATCAGGCCAACTTTTCAAGACTTATATCAAAAGAACTAGTACTTGGCTTGGTTTTACGTAAAAAAATGAGTGAATGGTTGCGTAAAATCTTAATTATATCTTAATATTAATGAAAAAAATTACTACTTAAGTAAAATATTTACTTAACCCTTTTTGAGCTTTTAAATATTTTTTTGGATAGATATAAGCTTTTGCCAGAAAAATCCGGGAATGTAGAATAGGTGCCCTATGAAAATAAAAAGTATTTTTTCTTGAAATAGTACTGACGGAAGTGAAATAGTTGTGATTTGGGAAAAACTTGTTCCCATCAGAAGGTTGCTTTCTTCATTCTTAGAATAAAAAGTTATGCTTCGAACAGGTCTATTTTCCTTCGAAGCTTAAAAATTTCTCTTTAGAATAATGTTTGTTCTCCTAAAAGGTTAAAAAGTTATCCTCGGAAGGTAAATACTTATGTTCCGAGGATAAATGTTTCTCTTTTGAAGATTAGTAACTGACTATGCTACACCCATCACGGTTGATAAAGCTTACCAACAACCAACTTATCTCCTGATAGATCCACTTCAAATAAATGAGGAATGCGGATGGTACGGCCATTTACGCTCCTATGGCTATGAACTGACATCAGCTTCTTTCCCTCCAATGTCTTGAATAACATGCCGTGACCGAAATTAGGTGGAGTAATAGGGTCTTTCTCCTGAATCCAAGGACCATCTAGGGTGCCACTTTCCGAATAAGCTACTCCTTGGGTATAATCACTGTAAACCCAACTTGTCCAAATCATTCCTAAGCGTCCGGTTTCTGTTTCAAACAAATAGGGACCATCGGTTACTTTGTTCGGTTTGTCGTTTCCGTTTTCATCTTTTTCCCGGCTCCAAGGCGAATCACTGGCACGGAACAGGATTTCGCCAGTACCAATCGAACCGCTTAAATCCGGTTTCAATTCCAGTTTTTCCATCGTTCCATTTCCATTTTGTAGCCATTCATGGCAAAAAATCATGTAAGGCTTACCGTCTTTATCTACCCAAAAAGTCCCATCCAGCGTGGGCATGCTTGCTGGCAGGTAAGTAGGATCTTGCATGGGCACGTAGGGCCCATCCGGATTGTCACTCACCAAAATATGGCTGGCACGACGCTCGATAATATTCTCACCTACGGTATCGATCTTAACAGCACGGTTGGTGAAGGTGGCAAAATAATAGTACTTGTTTTTGTACGCGTGAAGTTCTGCTGCCCAAATCATGGGATTAGGTCCCATCCAAGAGTCAGGATCGGTTTCGGTTACTTTATAAGGACCATCCCAAAGTTTCAAGTCCTTGCTTTTCCATAGCATCCCACCCGTCCCAGTCATATAGTACATCTGCGTGTTGGAATCCGCCAGAATAGCTGGATCACTTAATACAATAGAATCCAAGGGAACATTTTTTCTCACCTCGCGAGTCCGCGGTTGTTGCGCCAGAGTTGCCAAAGGAAGGAGAATAAGAACTACAAAAGCCAGATAAAGGGTTTTCATGGGTTTACTAGGGTTATAATAGGTTTGGAAAAAAGAAATTTCTACTTAAAGGCAAAGTATAATTTTAAGATAGCAGGATTTCAGGAATTGCTGGGAAAGATTCTTGAAAAAGGCAGAAGTACTGAATAGGTGGGAAGGGGTTTGTGGCTATTCTACTTATACGAAAGCGGATTGATTGTCAATTTATCTATTCCAAGCTGCTCTTGAGCTGCTCAGATCTCCATTTTTTCAGTTCGGAACTGATCCCTCGAAGATAAAAGCAGATAATTATGTGCTCTGAACAGATAATTAGGTGTTCTGAGGTGAAAAATATCTGTTCTGAGGTGAAGATTATGTGTTCTGAACTGATAATTATGTGCTCCAAGCTGGTCATTAGCTGCTCGGAGCTGGAAAGTATGTGCTCTGAGGTTAAAAGTTGGAGATCAGAACTGATAGCTTGATGTTTTTTGCTGAAATAAGGGAGTTGACTGCTTTAAGCTTTTATTAATTCAATTTCAAATTGATAAGGATAGGAAGGTGTAGTTAAAAACTACGCCTAGCGGCCTCATTACCTAGACTACGCTCAGTGGGGAAATCTACACCTAGGTACCTCAATGCTTATTCTACTCTCAGTGCGGGGTAAAAGTTAGAGATCAGAACTGAAAGCTTGATGTTATTTACTGAAATAATGGAGGATCCAGTGAACCGCCGTATACGAGACCTGTACGGTGGTGTGAGAGGCGCACCGTGGGCTTATGGCTCACGGCCGTCTACTCGATTATGGGGCGTAATTTTCAGTTCTACGTTTTTTCTTTTTGCAAAGTCCTCAAGTCTACCAACCCATTCTTTATTTACAGTCGGCTCAGATTCGGTTCTAATTATTTCTCCATTCTTTGTGTGAATCTCCTTTACGTTTGGCTTTGGTGTCAATGCTTCATTATATAATTTATTCCAAAATATTTCCGCTTTGTCGCGTTGTCCATATCGTTCTAAAATTAAAAACTTTCCTATTGGACTTGTAAGCGGTTCATACTTCCATTCAAAGAATTCAAGCCATTTTTTAGGATCCGAATACTTTTCATAAAAAGGAACTGCAAAAGTTTCAAGGTCGTGATTAATTTGTTCCTTGAGTTTTGAAAAGTCAGTTCGTTTATTCAAGTCATACCATTTGTCGCCTTTGTTCATTAAATGTCCAAGTCGTAGCCTGATTTCACAGTCATATTCTTTTGGAAACTTTGGAAGTTCTTTGTTGTAAATCTCAGAATAGGTTTCTTTATCAATTAGTCCAAGATTAAAAACAAAAGTCTTGTCGTCTTTAGAGTTCCATTGACTTTGCTGAACATTAAAGGTTTGTCCGATTCCATTTATTTCTCTGTAGAAATTGTTTCCGTTTTTCTTAAACCCAAGTCTTTGGAAAATAGGCGTAACTATTTCCTTTACTAAAGTGTCAAATTCTATTTTAAAGTCTCGGTCTGTCATTTCTTATTATGCCCCATAACGGTTAGTATATGAAAAGTAGGCGATTTCGAAGCACGAAACTCAAAATTCCATACGAGCTACAAGCCTTGAATTCATCACTATTTCGCCTATTTTTTATATACATTGTGTGTGCCCAGCATGGGCATCTGATATCGAAGATATCAAATTATTCCAGAGGGTGAAAGTCCCTTATGTGCGGGGGTAACGCCCCGAAGCATTAGCAAGTCGCAAGGTGGTTTGTCGTGAGACATGCACTGAAGGAAGCGAGACTGCGGTGTCTGTACTGACGAACAGGAACCACATACTGAGGCTATGAGGTGGGATGAGGTACCACATGCTGCTGAAGTCCAAAACCTGAGGGATCAGGAATCATCCCCAAAATAGTAGATGTGGCAGCGATAGACACAAGGATATTCACCTTACCGAGGGAGATCTCTAGATGTCGAGAACATCCAAGAGAAGTCAGCAGAGGTCATAGTAGCGATGAGGAACGAGCCATAAGAACTATGGAGGACTCACAGAAATAGTGAAGGACTGAACGTATTGTGAAGTGAAAATTCGATAAGGAGCCTTTGTGTAGCCTTATCTTAAAAGTAGCGGAAAGATGTAGCGGTGTAAAGAGCGTTGCATTTTGCTTTACGAACCGCCGTATACGAGACCCGTACGTACGGTGGTGTGAGAGGCGCACCTCGCTAACTTAACGGTTGGCGAGGCCGTCTACTCGATTGTGCCCTGGCATTGTTCAATTTAATATCTGTTCAATATCCGAAATCATAGTATTGAATTCATCTACCTCAATAGGATTTTCTTCGTTTTCAGTTCCATTATGCATTTCTCCACCAGAGACTCTACCGTGAATGCTTTTTAATGAGTTTATTGTAAGTTCATTATTATTTAGATTTTTCAGTTCATCCCAATTAATATGATTGTTTCCAGTACTATATTTGGTTGGTATTTGATTGTTCAAAATTTTCTCATCAATTACACATTCAACAGCTTTTCTAAGCAAGCTTGCAACTTTTAAACTATCCTCAAAAGGAGAATGGTTTAATAATCTTTTTGCATCTGTAATATGATATTTTGCTTTATTTCTTTTGTAATTACCTAAAACACCTTTAGAATTTACGCCCTCGTTATTTACCATATAAATCTTGATGTGCTTTCCTTTGTTTTGTGCGCCACAAGTCTCTATCGTATTACAAATATGATTATCGCCTTTTGATGTTTCAAAAGCTTCAAGGAATAGCTTATTATGATTAAAGAGAATAATTTGATTCTCTAACTGTAATAGTCTATTGGCAAAATTTCCAGCAATTTTATGGTCAAGACTATTAACTGGGTCATCTAAAATTATTGGATTGATACTTTTTTGAATTTTAGCTTCTGCAATAAAGAGAGCTAAAGCGACAGCTTTTTGTTCTCCTTCACTTAAAACAGCTTTTATATCCTTATTTTTGGTTAGAGTTAGTTTTGTATTTGAAGTTCCTTTCTGTCCTTTTGCATTTTCAATCTTTACTTCAAGTTTATTAAAACCTAAACCAGTCAATTCATCGGTAAAATTGGTTTTTAACGTTTCTGTCAATAAATCATTATGAGCAGTTTTTGATAGATTACTGACTTTGGTGGTATTTATTTTATTTGATTTTTGTCTTAACTCCTTCTCAACAGAATCAGTACTAAACCATTTCTCAAGATTTTCTTTCTGTTGGCTAATTGATTCATTTTCTAATAAGCCTTTTATTTCTTTTTCAAGTTTTTCTATTTGAGTGTTCTTGTCCTTATTATCATTCTCAAATTTTATGATTTCAGCTTGCAGATTTTCAATTATTGCTGAAAGATTTGATTTGATAACATCCTTGTTCTGCAATTCAATTTTTACATCGTTTGACCTTTTGCTATCTATAGCAGTAATTAATTTTTCTTTTCCTTTTTCAAGGTTAGAAATGATATTATTTATGAGTTGATTAAGAGTTTCGTCCGAATCCGTTATTTTAGTTTCTTTTAATATTGTTTCTATGTTTTCTTTTATTTCCAGCTTAACCGAAATACCATTAAGTCTTTGTTTAAGTGATTCCAAATTTTGAATTGCTCCATTCAATTTTTGTTCTGATTCGTCTTTAAGGAAATTTCCATATGACTGAACCAAATTAATAGAATTATCATCTGCCAAAGGTTGACGACAATAAGCACAAACTTTCTCTTTAGGGTCTAATTTTGAAGTGTATTTTTCTCCTGCCTTAATAAATTCTTTCCATTCTTCGGTATTATTGGCTGGGATATTAGATAGAATTTCAAATTGTCTTTTTGCTAACTTATTAGCCTCTTTGCTTTCCGAATATGTTTTAATCAAATTTTGTGTGCTTGTTAATGCTCCAGAAATCTTTTTAACGGCATTGTCAATATGACTTTTAACACTCTCTAATTCGTTTTTATCATTCTCTTTAAGACGAATTTTATCTTGAATATTAATCTGTTTTAAGTTTTTCAGCTCACTTTGTTTGGTTTTAAGTTTCTCGGCATCTTCGTTAGAAAAAGAATATAGTTTTTCAACTTGTGATTTAATACTACTAGAAACCTGATGAATTTCAAAAGATGTTTTTATGTCATCTCTGAAATGTTTTAATTCTAATGTTGGTTTTTCTAGCCTTTTTTTATCTGCTTTGTTATTTATCTTGTCTTTAAAATCATCAATTACTCCAACTAAATAAGCAAACAGATTTAAACCTAATGGCTGAATAAGAGTACTGTCAGCTTTCCTAGTTGTCAAAAGACTTTCTAAGTATGAAGTGTCGAAAACTTTACATTTATTAAGCAAATCAAGGGAGCGATTACTTCCATTCCAAATTATTGATTGATTCTGTCCATTCTGCGGTTCAAAACTTAATTCTATTTGAATTGGCTTTGAAGTTTCTGCATAAATGTTTGGTAATATTTCTTTCTTTTGATTCCCTCCAACTATCTCATTTAAAACTTTGAAGTAACTGCTTTTACCAGCACCATTCATACCGTATAAAATTGTTACATCGTTAGAGAATTTTATCGTCTGGTCTTCTTTTAAAGCATTAACTCCACTCTTATGAATTAGTTTTGTAAGTCGAATCTCGGAATCATTAGTCTCGTTGCTTAGGTTTGGTTCCGTAATATTTAAGTTAACTCCATTTGTTATATGTCTGAATATCTCATTTTTTCTCTCATTTGTTATGTTTCCATTGGATTCAATAGAATCATAAATAAGAGCTTTTAACCAATCAGGTTGAGAGCTTGCAAATTCTTTTAAATATTCTTTTGCATTACTTTTCATAATCGTAGGTCTCTATTTTGCTTGGGCATAACGTTTTCGGGCTTTGCGTTCGGGCGGGTTTCGGAGCACAAAACTGTCAACCTGCACCGAACTTAAATAGAAGCAAGAAGCTCCAAGTTTGCACGTCACCCCGCCTGACGCAAAACCCGTGTTGCACTAAACCTACGGTAGTTTCAAGAGCAGCCAGAAAGAGGTAACTTTTTAGATCATTCATTAACTCTTATTAATCATGAAAAAAAAAGGAGAACCTCATCCAGACTGCCTGTTCCAATGTAGCAGGTTTTGCCGAACTACTTGCCAAGTTTGAACAAAAAGTTGTCGTTGCAGGCAAAAGCAAAAGTACACTATCAAACTATGCGAGACATCTGGCAAAACTGGCCATCCACTTCAATGAATTACCCACCCAAGTGGATCCCGACCGGATCAACGATTACCTGCATCTGGTCAAGC
>NZ_QLLK01000017.1 GCF_003259505.1 Algoriphagus yeomjeoni
AACCTGGAGGCGAAAACGGCACAGCATTTAATCAAAGATTACATTGATTCAAACGCTGTACTTCAAACAGATAAGAGCACCACCTTCTCAGACCTGAGTAATTGTATTGATGTTCATGTCAGAGAAATCTCTGGAACCAAAGAAGGCAATTTTAACCTCAAATGGGTTCATATTGCCATTAGTAACTTAAAGAAACACCTGCAGACATATCATATGATCAGCGAAAGAATGATGCAGAACTACCTAGATGAGTTTTGTTACAAGCTCAACAGAAGATACTTCGGTCAAAAACTCTTTGACAGACTCATCATTGCTTCAATTTATCCATACTGGTATGATTGCGGATAATCATATTTATTATTCTTTGAATGATTGGCTCCACTTTTTCATAAAACAATGTAAGAACTTCTTGGCCTGGAATCACAAAAGGAGAACAATCGACAATCTCCTTATTAATGTGAGGTTGTTGTGCCCCTGTTCTTAGGCTCATTAATCGATCAATGTCGCTTAAAACTGAAAAATAGATATATGAATTTTTGAATTGCTCATTCTCCTTTATCCCAACTACGGACTGATTAAAACATGCATCAATTCCTAAAATACTAACTCGCAAATGCCTAGTTATTGAAAGTAAAACACTTCCTTTTTCTAAAAAAGAAGTCGGGGAGTTTTTGATTGCCTTCTTCGAGATCTTTTTCTCAGAACTAATTATTGGAAAGTCAGAAATCTCCCCAGAGTTTAACCATGGTACATCACCATTCCAATACTCCTCAATTTTGGTTGAAGGTGTTCCACCTAAATAGGTTTTAAGGACTCGACCTAACTCTTTCACCTCCCACCCCTCAGGAATCTCCCGCTTCAGCTCCTTATTCCAGACCATTTTCCCGCCTGAGCTTTTATAGGGCTTACCGTCGGAATCGGGCTTGCCCTGAGCGAAGTCGAAGGGGAAATCAAACTGCACAAACCAATACTCATAAATCAACTTCGCCATCGCCTCCAGCTCAGCATTGATACGGTTGTTGAGTTCTATTTTATCGTCTAGGGCTGAAAGAATTGATGCGATTTTTTTTTGACGAACTAAGTTAGGAATCTGGACAGGTAAACTCTCCATGAAACCTTTAGTAATATGAAGCATTATACTTCCATGGGTTGAACCAATCATCGAATTGGTTCTTTGAAAAAGGTAATAGTAAAGAAATATTTTATTTATTTTATTGGTATTTGGAAGAAGTTTCCAAATGTGATAATGGTAAATAACTTTCTCTCCTTTCCATATTTTGGGACCAAAAGAGGCTGACCATGCAAATAACAAATCTCCATTTTCACAATATTTATCTTCATCCAATTCAAGATTGGAATAATACCATGAATTGTTCGAAAAAAAATTTCCAACTCTCAATACACGGTATTTACCTTGTTTCAAAAGTTCCTCTTGCTTGTAAGCTCTTCCATTTATTACTTTACAAACCTCCCCTAATATTTGATATTCAAATGCTTTACTCATAACTCAACCCTTTCAATTGCTTTTGAATTACCCCATCCAATCGCTTTCCCTCCGCAAACAAGCCACTCAGCCGCTCCTCAAAGCCACTAAGTTTTTCTTGAAATTCTTCAGCGGTGATATCCACATACTCGATTTTCACCTCAAAATATTGCCCAGCTGAGAAGGAATAGTTTTTCTCCTGAATTTCGGTTTTAGTAACCACCACAGAGAGATCTTCTTCAGCTTCTTTGGAATTGAATACTTCGATAATCTGTCTCTCTTCTTCTCGGGAAAGTACAGTCCGTTGATTCTTGCCCTCTTTTACTGTTTTCCCCAGTTTGGAAGCATCCATTAGTACGATTTGCTCTGTACCTGCTTTCTTGTCTATAATGATTACAGACACATTGGTTCCAGTACTTGCGAAAATATTGCTCGGCATACTGACCACGCCCCGAAGCCAGCCTTTATCAATCAATCGCTGCCGTATCTTCTTCTCTATCCCACTCTGGGCAGTAATAAATCCTGTAGGCACCACAATGGCCGCCTTACCGGAATCATTTAGACTACCCATTATATGCTGGATAAAGAGCAGGTAGATCGCCATGGATTCTTTCTTGGCCTTTGGCACCTTTGGAATGCCTGCAAAGAAGCGTTCTTTGAAGGTATCCTTTTCCAGATCATCCCTAAAATCAGAAAAATCCAGCTTGAAAGGCGGATTAGAAACGATATAATCGAAAGACTGCTTTTCCCAATAAAAGGGTTGTGCAATGGTATTAGTCTTGATCACATTGGGAATACTATGAGTCAAATTATTCAGGATCAGATTCAGTCGTAGCATGGTGCTGGACTTTTGGGAAATATCCTCCGAATAGATGGTACACTTATCCTCGCCGATTTGATGCGCCAAAGACATCAAAAGTGAGCCTGAGCCCACACTTGGGTCATAGCATTTACCCTTACCGATATTTTCAGGATCTACCAGAATATTGGCAATAATCCTTGCTACGGCATTCGGGGTATAGTACTCGGCATATTTCCCTCCTGAATCGGAGTTGTAGTCTTTGATCAGATACTCAAAGATGTCCTTGAAGAAATCGTACTTCTCCGCAAAGTAATCCTCAAAACTCTCCTCAAAACTAAATTCAAAGAGCTTATTAATCAAAGCCCTGCAAAAATCATCCCGTTGGGAAGAATCTGAGATATATTGACTCAGCTCATCAAACAACTTATCCTTTGCTCCGGAAAAGGATTTGATGGAGAAAATACCTGTATTTTCCACCGAGATATCCCGTAAGGTATCGTCAAAAGTTTTGGCGAAATCATCGGTATTCTGGGTATTGTGCAGGTGGGCAATCAGTTGATGAGGTTTCAATTTAGGAACATTCTCATCCAGCAAATCCATCAACAAATCCTCATCTACCTCCTTACCAAGCTGTTGCTTTTTCTTCTTTACTTCATATCGGAATTTGTCATTCAGGAATTTGTATAAAAACACCTGAGAGATAATCTTAAATTCATTGCCATCATTTCCCAAGCCGTAGTTAGCACAGACACTCTTCAGATTATCGATGAGTTGCTTGGTTTTGGTGGTATAGGTAATATCCTGAGTCATTTTTTATATTCTAGCTTGGTACAATTGAAAATATTCCTTCCCGATCAGGGTGCTGATATTTCTTCTTGTCCCGGTATCTAAATTCAATTTTTCATCCACAACAAACTTTTCTGAGACGAGACGAACCAGGTAGCGATCAAACAATTCTTCATTGTGCAAATAGTCCTCCTGCCCTTCCAGCCTATCGTCCACCTCTTTTTTCACCAGCATTAAGGCTCTATGCAATTGCATCTCTTTGGCACTGAGACTTCCCTTTTCTGTCAGTCTCTTATGGATTCGGGCATATTTCTCATCATTGCCGTATTTGGCTTTGAGTAAAGCATTCTTTCGGTTCAGTTCTTTGGCCTGCTCATGAATTTTGCGCAGCAAAGGTAAGTTTTCTACCAGATCTGCCTGAGTGGTTTCTGTTAAATTTTTCTTCTTAAAAATCCGCTCTAATTCCTCTCTAAGATTCACAAAAATAGGATCACTTTGATCAAAATTGTTTTGTAAGGCTTCACGGGTTTTTCGGAGTTGCTCCTTGAGTTCATCCGCTAGCTTCAACTCTTCTTCCCCTACTTTGATAAACTGAAAAACGATCTCCTCCAAAGCTGCATTAAGCAAGTTTTGATTAGCTTCTTCGTTTCCAATATTTTCTATAAAGTTGAGATTATCCAATCTATTTTGAGCTTCGATCAATAGGCGATTGAGCACCTCAAAGTCCACCAGTTCCCCAAGTCCCTCATAGCCCTGAAGGGCAATCAAATTTTTCAGCTCTTTGGCAGTGCGTAAGGCTTTGACCAAAGCGAGCAATTCTTTTTTGTCGGTAATTTGGCTGATCTGTTGGGAAAAGAGCTCACGGTTTTGAGTATCAAAATGAAATAGAGTCTCTTGTATTTCATTAATCTCAGTTCGAATTTCCTCTTCAGATTTGAATAAATTGGAATACATTTCCATTTCATCTCCCAACTGATCCTGAAGTTCCTCGAAATAAAGCCGATTTGTTCTGTCAAAAGCAGAGGAGATATCAGCAAAGTCAACTACATATCCATAGTGGTATTTTTTATAAGGTCGATTGACCCTTGTCAAAGTTTGCAACAAGTTGTGATCTTGAATAACTCTTGCCAAATAAAGCTTCTTCAACCGCTTGGCATCAAAACCAGTCAATAGCATGTTGTAAACAAACAGAATATCAACCCGGCCAAACTTATAGGCTTTGATCAAATCCTTTCGAATATTCTTGTCATTCTCATCATGTAGGATTAAGGCAGCATTCAGTTTTTTCCGCTTTCTTTTTCCGTAAGGAAGAGAGGGTTCAGCAGCCACAGGTAGATTTTCTACACTTATTTCCTGTTCTCCATATTGCTCCTCAAATAACTGGAACAACATTTTAGCTTGCTTGGAGGAATCACAAACCACCAATCCTCCCAACGTCTCATCTTGCCAGAAATCCCTAAAGTCGATCAGATCCTTAGTAATGTAATCCAGCAAACCTTTTGCAAATTTCGGTTGAGCATAAACATCCGAAGCTTTAATATCACCTTTGAGAAGTTTGATCTCCTCCATCATCTCCTTCATCTCTAGCTTGAAACTTCCCTCGATTTCCTCCCGAATCAATCTCAACGTATAGCCATCAGCGATGGAGCGGTTGTAATAATATTTGTGGATATAGTTACCAAACAACAATCTGGAATCATACTCTTTTGCTACTTCTCGAAGCAATGGAGTTCCAGTCAAAGCAATGATAACTGCCTTTCGATCTGAATTCATCAAATTGGCTAGGTAATTCCCTTTGGGATTATAGCTTCGGTGTGCTTCATCCAGGAAGAATACCCTTTGGGTCTGTATATCGTAATCCGGTATAGCTACAGCAGTAGCACTCTCTGTGAATTTTTGAATATTGACTACAGTGATTTCAGGTCTACCACTATCATTGTGCAGAGCTCCAACTACCTGAAGATCCTTAATAAAATCCTGACGGGAATTCACTGGATTTACTTTCAGGCCTCGGTTTGAAAATTCAGCAGTCGCTTGAATCAATAAATCTATTCGGTCTACAATGAAGTAAAATTTAGGAATCACATTTTGCTTTTGATAATAATCCCTCAGATGTTTCACATTGAAATATGCTAAGGCTGTCTTTCCAGAACCCTGTGTATGCCAGATAATCCCTTTTTGTTTGCCTTCATCCAATCTTGCTGCAATGGCCTTAGTAGCAAAGATTTGAGGATATCGCATGATATGCTTTTCCAACCCTTTTTCCTCCTCCACATAAGCGATAGCGTAGCGCAAAATAAAAGCTAGTCGCTCTTTGCTAAACAAAGAACTTAAAATCCTATTTGTAGGAGAATTTTCGCTCCTATTGGTTTTGAACTCGGGACTATGTTTTACAACTAGCAAATTGTTGTCTTTCAGGACAAAATTTTCTTGCTCTTCCGAAATATCTACCAGTTTTTGTCTGACAGGGTAATCCTCATCCTCCCTGAAGTAGTTGAATTTCAAATCCGAATATGCAGCAGTAGCATAGAAAGCTCCAAATACAGGTTCTACAATTCCGTCTTCATACTCCATGTTATTGGAGAAAATCATCAACTGGGTAATATTGGCAAAGCGGCGAAAATATTTATTCTTAAAACGGGAATTAATCCGGCTTCTTTCCGCGATTACCCCATCTTTATTATGAGGCTTTTTCACTTCCACAAAGGCAAGCGGCATTCCATTGATCAGGACTGTAATATCAGGCCGAAACTCTTCCTCATTATTTTTGCAAGTAAGCTCAGTAGTAACATGAAAGCTGTTATTATCAAAGTTTTTGAAGTCTATGAGCTTGATCCCTGAAGTAGCAGTTAGCCTTTGATAAAATTTTCTCCCCAAATCCTCATAATCTAATTCCAAAGTCAATTCATCCAATAAGCGAATGATATCATCTTCGGATATCCCAGGATTGATTCGAAGTAGACTTTCAATAAAAATCGGTTCAAAAATATTGGTCTCTTCCCTTCGATTTTGCTGACTTTGAGGAATATAAGTATATCCCAATCGTATAAAATGTAAAATAGCAGGGATTTTGACCCTAGAATCTTCGTTAAAAGCCATTTAAAATAAAACTGTAAAAAGTAAGAATGCTTCAATATGGGGAATTCCAGCAATTTTGACAAGGTCAATTTTGCAGAAAGATGTATTGAATAATAGGTGATGCTATAACTTATAGTCTTCTGGTATTTTACCCTCTTCCAGAATACTTTAGAACCTAGAAATTGAAAAACTTAAAGTCATAAATCAAAAAAAGAAAAAACATGACTTTAATTATATCCAGCATAAACAACTCCTACATCTCAATTGGAGGAGATATCAAGGCAAGTTATATAAACAGTGATGCCAGAGTTTTTGAACTCTTACTGAAATCTCTGGAAATCAACAGAAATTTAATCGCTGGTATTACTACCGCATGGGAATCAGAAACTGAAATGATAGAGCATCTAAATGGGATAATGGATGCTCAGCGTAAACTGGAGTTGGAAGTTTCAGAGCAGGCTCCCACTGAGGAATAAAACAGGCTTTATACATCTACCCAAAAAAACAATGATGGGGTCATTCACAATCTCTTCTAATGCTAATTCAAGTTTAACGACCTCTGCTTTTGGCTCATAAGCAGCCCATTTCAGATTTCCTCGCATCCAGTAGATTTTCCAGAGATCAGTGCTCTTTTCATATTTGATCTTTGCAAACGGGTTTCTCATACTCTCAGAAGGCTTATTCCAAATAGGTCTGACTTCCTCCAAGAAAATATCCTGACCTTTGATCGTATAGCCCAAATCAAGTTTGTTCCGTATCTCCTCATCCGGTCGACGCAAAGCCAGCCAAATAGTCAAGGATGATTCTATATCTCGAAGATGTTCTTTTGAAAATGCCATGGGCTCAAAAATAGTTGATACAACTGAATTTTTAGCAGTGCCTAACCATCACTATTTCCACTTCAAATGAGGTATTAACAACATTTCTAGCTTATCATCTGCCTCCCTAAGCCATAGATTACAGCCAAATCCTTAGCTGCTTAGCGATAGTAGAGTTTCATATCAGGAAATTTTAAACCATATCTAAACCATAGCTAAACCATTTTATACCCTTATAAAAACCAATTTTTTAATGGTTTTATCTAGCTTATAATTTGTGAATAGTAAAATTTATACAACTGATTACTAGTTATTTAACCACACAAAGCCTATATTCAACTAGGACTTTAAACACATGGATGTATGGCACGAGTAGCAAACAGCTCCCTAGCAGGACTAAATGGTAATATGGGAGATATGATTTTTTACCAAATCAATGGTATAACCTACGTAAGACGTAAACCCACAAAAAGAAGCAATGCACAGAAAAAGAGAATGAAAAAATCCCCGATCAACGAACGATCTCAAGGGAAATTTTCAATGGTGCACAAATACCTAAAAGGGTTAAAATATGTGATTAGATTCGGGTTTCAAGAGGAAATCAAAGGAGCCAGGCACGCCTATCATGCCTGTGGTTCCTATACCCGATTGAACTGCTTTTCCCAAGATGGGCAGGACTACCAAATCGATCCCTCTCTTTTCAAAGTAAGCCGGGGTACACTTATGGAAGCAGAAGATGGCAAAGCTTTAAGAACTGATGAAGGCATCTTATTTACCTGGAAAGACAATTCCGGAACTTCCAGTGCACAAGCATGGGACGAAGCTTTCTTAGTAATCCATAATCCTACCCAACAAACTTCAGTATGGGAAGAAATAGGGAGCCACAGGAATAAGGGAGAACACTTCCTCAAACACTCATTTGGAACTTCTGGCGGAGATTGGCATGGTTATTTAGCATTCAGTCAAGTAAATCGCAGAACCAACAAAAGAAAACTTTCAGATTCTGTTTATTTGGGAATTATTTAGTTTTTATGTGATAGGAGTTGAATACTGCTTATCCTATATGATTCCCTTTATGAACAAGATTATTGCATTAGTCCTCTTCCTCATCCTCCCATTCATCTCCACTGCCCAAACGGTCTGCACTTTGGAAAGTAGGGAAAAGCTTGAAGAGATGCTGAGCAAACTTGAGCAGAAAGACCTTGAAAATAGAACTTCAAATGAGCTGGTCATAGAGATTGGAAAGCTCTTCCTTGAAACTCCCTACGTAGAAAAAACGCTAGAGCTTCCAGGCAGCGAAAAACTTGTTATTAATCTCACAGGCCTCGATTGTACTACTTTTTTGGAAACAGTAGTAACGATGACAAGACTTACTCAAGAAGGTAAATTCACTTTTGAAGCATTCGAAAAGGAGCTGGAAATGCTACGCTATCGAGATGGAATCAACAGCGGATACTCTTCACGATTACACTATTTTTCCGACTGGATTTATGAAAATGAGCAAAAGAGAATTTTGAAGGATGTGACCAAGGAAGTTGGTGGATCTCCATACGGGAACACTCCTTCCTTTATGTCTGAAAACCCAAAGTTCTATGCACAGTTGAATAATTCAAGCAACCTAGTTCAGATCAAGGCATCTGAAGCTCTCATCAAAGGAAGAAGCTATTTCTATATCCCGAAAGCTGATATAAAAAAGCTGGAGAAAAACATCCAATCAGGTGACATCATCGCTATCACCACTTCAATGAATAATCTGGATATCGTACACACAGGTTTTGCAATTGAGAAAAACGGCAGAATGCATTTGCTTCATGCAAGTTCCAAAAACATGAAAGTGGAAATTTCCGAAAAACCTCTGAGTGAGTACCTGGCAGGAAACAAATCCCAATCAGGAATTATGGTGGCTAGGTTAAGGTAAACCTCGGCTCAAAATTTTGAACCGAGGCGAATTTCGTTAGGCAGCAATATTAAAAATCACCTTCTTATTTATTAATCTTCCCAGAAGGGAGACGATAAAGATAATTACTCCATAAATCATTGTAATCATACTGATTTTAAGTCCACCGACAATCATTGCCTGCCCGACATTTCCTCCCATAGATTCTATTCCTTCAAATATCCCATAGAGCCCTACGACCTGGCCCAAAATCCCTACGGCTAGGGCTAATAAACCTATTTCCTTTGTCCATTTTGGGAATTTAAATATTGAGAGTATCACCGTCAATAAAAGGATAGTGAGGATGCTCATATAAATTGGCCCTCCTGCATTAAATAAATGTATCATAATTTTGTGTTTTGGTTTGATACAAATTTACCCTGAGATAGGGTTAGTAAGGTAAGTTAAAAGCAGCTGTTGAATAGTAAAAAACCCATTTAAAGGTATTCACAATTTGCCGAAAAGGTTATTAATACTGTTTTTACGTATTTTCGAAAATGCTTTATCAATTCATACGCAAGACCATTTTTTGGTTAGCGACGGCTATTTTACTCAGCTTCCTGGTGAAAGATGCTTTCTCCAATATGAGTGGAAGTTGGCTAGCAGGCACCTTACTTTTATTGCCAACTGGCACACTTCTTCTTGGGATTAAATGGTCCTTAAAATTCGATTCATTTAAGCGTATTATTCGACTTTTGCTAAGTGGTATCCTTTCGCTCAACTTAGCTTACCTCGTTATTGCATTTGTTTATTGGTACTTCCTGAATTTCAACCCAAACTACTTTGAAAAGTCTATTATCAACCCCATTCTTTTGTGGGTAATTATGGGTTTTTTTGTAGGGCTTTATTTTTTCCTATTTCAAAAACAACGGTCTGAGGAAGAAGAGGGAGAAAAAACTATTAGCTTTTTCAGCGAGAGAAAAATAACCACCGTACAGATAAAGGATATCTTGATGGTAGAGAGTCTATCTGATCATACTTCGGTTCGACTTTCAAATGGCCAATCGTTGAAAAACAGCATTAAAATAAGCGAATGGGAAAATCGGCTGCCTAATTTCTTGAGAGTTCACCGATCTTTTCTGATCAATCCAACCTTTGCTATCTACAAAGGAAATGAGATTGAAATGGATGGAAAGCAGCTAGTTCCAATCTCACGAAAATTTAAAGAAATCACTCGACGACATTTTTTAGAATCCTGATTTACCTCAAACTAAAGTCCTATTTCCTGCTCGTATTATCAATTTGAAATAAAAAATGTCAGCAAGAATTGATTTTTGTGAAGTCTTGTCTGCATTTGTAAAGTCAACTTTTGCTAGCCATGGTTATTAATACAAAACGCTTCAAATGAAAAATCGCGTCAGAGATTTTCGCACAACAAATGGAATAACTCAGGAAGATTTAGCAGAAATCATCGGTGTATCAAGGCAAACCATAAATGCCATCGAAAAAGGAAAATTTGATACGAGTTTACCTACAGCTTTTAAGATGTTTAGGTTATTTGAAAAACCCATAGAAGAGATTTTTCAATTTGAGTGAATCACAAAAGATCGGCTATAAAAACCTGTATTTTAAGTATTTATAATTTCAACCTAACCCCTACTTTCCCTTAGCAAATTGAGAAAATGTGATTTTTTATTCTGAATTACCATTCAAATACAGAATAAAAAATTAAAACTGTTACTTTTGACCCATGGAAAAAAGTGGAATGAAATTCAAGTGGAAAGTAGCTTTTCTAATCACAATTGCTGCTCCTGTACTAGGACTTTTTTGGAAGCATAGCCAACCTATTATTGAAAATTTTGGGACTGAGAGTGATTTGAACTATGCAGATATTGCCTGGCTACTTACTGCTTCCTGCCTGGTTTTGCTGATGACACCTGGACTTTCACTTTTTTATGGTGGCATGGTGAACAAGAAAAACCTCATTTCCACCATGCTCCAAAGTTTTATTTCACTTGGTGTAATCACCATGCTTTGGGTGGTTGTTGGCTTCAGCCTTTCCTTTGGCGATTCGATTGGGTTCACTATCGACGGCGTGAAATACGGAATCATTGGAAACCCACTGCAGTACCTCTTCTTTGATCAGGTTGCGGAGTTGCCTCACAATACGCTGGGAAGTACTATCCCCTTTATTCTTTTTGCCTTATTCCAGATGAAATTCGCCGTGATCACACCGGCGATTATTACCGGATCCTTTGCAGAGCGTGTGAGATTCATTGGGTATCTATTCTTTATCGGGATTTTCTCTCTAGTTGTCTATGCTCCACTTTGCCACATGGTCTGGCATCCAAACGGACTGATAGGATCCTATTTTGGAGTATTGGATTTCGCTGGCGGTACAGTCGTGCACATCAGTGCCGGGATGGCTGCCTTGGCTGGAGCTTTGTTTTTGGGAAAAAGAAACAAACCTCACCACGAACCTTCGAACATCACTTATGTGCTTCTTGGAACTGGAATGCTCTGGTTTGGCTGGTTTGGCTTCAATGCGGGATCCTCATTTGGAGCAAATGCTACTGCGGCTTTAGCTTTTGCCACTACAACGATCAGTTCTGCCACAGCGATGATGACTTGGGTGCTTTTTGACAGAATTCAGGGAAGAAAGATTTCCGCTTTGCAAGCCTGTATCGGAGCAGTTGTTGGATTGGTAGTGATCACTCCGGCTGCTGGCTACATCACGGTTCCCGAGAGTTTCTTCTTCGGAGCTGTTGGCGCGATCGTTTCCAATTTAGCGATGAATGCCAAGTTCTTAAAAAAAATTGATGATACGCTGGACGTTTTTGCCTGTCACGGAATTGGGGGAATCATGGGAATGATTTTAACAGCAATCTTTGCAGGAAAAGAAGGATCAAGCTTGCTTCATGGAGGAATTGGCGTATTCGGATCTCACATGCTGGTTTTGATAGGCGTGTGCATTTTTTCCTTTGCTATGTCTTATGCCATTTTCTTTATCCTAAATAAGTTTGTCACCCTTCGTGTACGCGAGGAATACGAAGAAGTAGGATTGGATATTTCCCAGCATGGAGAGTCTATCTAGTAAGAGGATAGAATTCCAGCATTTCACTCTAATGAATCAGCCGTTTTTGGAAACAAAGGCGGCTGATTTTTTAGTTAATAAACTGGCAGTTGGAATATGTAGTCTTCACGCTCTAAAATTTCTTCAGTAAATAATTCAGAAATACCAGTAGTTAATTAGTAGGATAGCTGTTGAATTCCAGGCGGCATGAGCAATCATGGGAGCTGTTAATCTGCCCGTATATAGGAAAAGGGAGGTATAAATTATACTTGCGACGAGAATGTCATACCAAAGTAAATTACTACTTGGCAAATGCCCTACGGAAAAAAACAGAATTGATAGGACAGAAGAAATCCAGAGCCCCACAGTTTCGTTTTTGAACAGATCCTTCATGATGTTGATAAAGAAGCCACGATTATAAATCTCTTCAGTAATCCCGCCACCAACTACTCCCAGGATTAATAGTGAAATCAGGCCAGTTGTAGTTCCATCCAAGGAATTAATTACCTCCAGCACGTCTGCTCTGTTTGCCCCTCCAGTATTTGGTATGATGAAACCAAAATCGACTACAACTCTCACAAGTGTCACACCTAAGCCATTTGATAAATCTCTTTTCCAGTGGTTAAAATTCAAACCAATATAGGTCATGTCTTTTTTCAAATACTTGAGAGAAAAGTAGATAAGAGAGGTAACCATCACAAATTGAGAAATCCCAATAATTGCCAAATTGGTACCTATTAAGCCATCATTGATTTTAAAAATCCCAAAAAATAGGTTTGGAACTGCAAAGAATAAAAATCCGAAAATGATTGTAGCCACGAATACTACTGCGGTTTTTAATTTGCTTGTCGTCTCTTGAGTCAACTTTCTGTTAGTTCATGATGTATTGAATCTCTCAACAATTCATATTCCAATCGAAAAAACGCTACTTAAATGACAATAGACGGGGGTTATTAAAAGTTACGTATCCAATTTCGAACACTGTTTTGCTAAAATGAACACCCTTTTTCTGCCATGCGGCATGTTTGGCCATAGTTTTACATTTACTACTCCACCTACCAATTACATCTATTTCGCAAGTTTCAATTGGCGTATGAGATTTACTAAATTCACAGTAATCATTTGCGACTTTAGCTTAAATCTAGGAGAATATTAAAGTCAAGTACCTCAAATTGAGAAATCAATTCACTATTTTCCTCCTCATGGCAAGACCTACAATTGGGCCTATTATCATAGCAGGAATGATGGCAACGATTCCACCACTTAGCAGAATACCCCAAGTTAATTCTGGCAATGCTGCCAAACTTGAAAAAAGTAAACAAGGAGCTGACCAACAGATTATCAGGCTTTTGACACCTATAAAAACCCCATTCCTTCCTTGACTAATAGCCTGAACAGCATGTGGCCCGATAAAATACGCTATTGAAAGTGAGCAAAAGATTAACAGTCCAATCATAAATATTTCCACAGGCTCAATAGCTAAGCCAATTGCTAATCCTCCACTGCTTTCTCCAATGGTTCCCACCATAATTAAGATCAGCAAGACGATTGCGATAATGGTCACAGTACCTGTAATCAGCAGATACTTTAAGAGGAGGAATTTTAAATTGCTATGGATCTGCGTCATTATTTGACTTTTTGGCTTTTAATAATTTTAAATGTTTTTTGGGTCAAAATCCTCTTCACTGCCACTTTCTATTCCTTCTTGAATCGCATTACTTAATACTATCACCTTGTTTTCTGCCTCTTCCAGAAGTCTCAATCCAGCACGTATAACTTCGCTTATATTGTTAAATCGACCACCATTTATTCTATTTTGAACAACTTCGTCTAAAAAACTTCCGAGTAATATTGATGTGTTTTTATTTATAGGAACTCTGTTTGATTCCAATATACCAAAAATTGGTATGCTTAATTAATGCTCTATTTTTCCAGGTTCGTTAAAATTCCTAAACCCCTCCCTCACTAATTCCCAGAAATTCAGATATTGAACCCAGTACTTTTTGAAAAACGATTATGTATAAAAATCCCCAAAATGGATTAGAATTAATAACTCATGTCCAGCTTCTGGAGAAGCAGGACAACTGCGACCTTTGCGCGACCTTTGTGTACTCTGTGGTTAAAATCCTATGTTAGAAATCCAGCACTTCCGTAAATCCTACCCAACTGGTTTTCAGATAGAGATTAACTCACTAAAATTGGACAAGGGAATTCATCTTATCAAAGGTGAAAATGGTTCTGGAAAATCCACACTGCTGAAGGCGATTGCTGGAATTCACGACTTTGAGGGTGACGTTATTCTCGATGGCATTTCTCTTAAAAAAGAACCTATCTCTTTTCGCCACAAAGTCAACTATTCTGAAGCAGAACCTCTTTTTCCTGACTTTCTGAGTATGGACGAGCTGATAGCCTTTGTAGCTAAAACCAAAGGTGCGGATAAAACTCAGATCACATCTCTTAAAGAGATTTTGGCAATCGGAGACTTTTCCAAAAATGCCATTGCTACCTATTCCTCGGGAATGTTGAAAAAGACTGGATTGATCTTAGCTTTTCTAGGAAAGCCCAGCATGATCATTCTGGACGAACCTTATACTACAATTGATCTGGGAACTCAGAAAAGACTAACTGAGCTGATCAATCGCGAATTGTACAAAGGAGTCAGTTTTCTGCTTACCTCCCATATCGCAGATTTCGAAGGGTTTTTCGATTATAATTCAGTATTGAATATCTCCAATGGAAGCCTTCTCCAAAACCATGAGTGAGCTGTTTTTTAAAAGTTTTGCAATTCCATTTTACAAGGCTTTTCTGGGTTTTTTCATCTTGATTATCCTCGTATTTGGAGTTTTTATGGAGCTGAAGCAGCACCTGATGATTGCTGAGCGATTGCTTCAAAATACCATCGGATTTTATTCTATACTACTGATCTTCCTTGCATTTGCCATAGCCCAACAGCGGTTTCAGCTCCGGCTTATGAATGACAAGCGCTATAGAATTTTTCATCATTTGGGTTTCTTGACTTGGCGGCAACTCGCTTGGAGCTTCCTTCCTGTTTGGGTTTCAAATCATCTGCTTATTCTGCTTTATGGAGCACTTCTGAGCTTTGTAGCAATTGGGATCAATACTGGTGGAAAACTAGTCCTGCTTTGGATATTTATCGCTGGGATTTTTCTAGCTGATCTCACCTTAACCTATCTCAAACTCAAAAAACCTTTTCCTGATTTCATACGAGTCAGATCGACAATCTTCAAAAAGCTCAAATTCCAGTTTTGGTTTCTGATGCATTTGAGAGAAAAAAGAACCTTATTAATTCTTGGAGTAAAGCTCTTCAGCATCATCTTACTGAACGGATTTTTCTATGCTTTTTCAACTGGGAGATACGACCTTAGATGGCTTGAGTTTGGACTGCTTTGCGCTAGCTTTGCCCATTTTCCTATCTGGCTTGACAAGCATGCTTTTGAGTCTGGGCAACTCAGCTATTTTTACGCAATGCCACTCCGATTTGGCTGGAAATTCAAACAGCATAGTACCACGATCTTGCTGATACTTTTACCTGAATTCATGTTGTTGATTTACAAAATTGGGAGTATAGAAAACCTTGCAAATCTGTTGTTTTTGCTCTTTTTATTCCAGGGGTTGAATATGGGAATATATGGACTGATCAAAGGTAGAAAAGCTCTCAGCGAGTCCCTAACCTCAGGATACCTAGCCTTCTTTATCCTTTTCCTATTGGTGATTTTTAATCTTCAACCTCTGATCATAGCAGCAATTTGCTTGGTTCCTTTTGTTTTGGCAGTGAGATCAAGGTATTCGGTTTGATCACCACACTACTTCTATCGACCTTTTCCTGAGATCAAGTTTTCCTTCATCATAATTCCTCCTATTCTACCCTGAACATCTTGCTTTTCCAATAAGCTCCCCCCTTATAACCCAGCTTTCACCCTCGGAATCACTTCTTTTCCTATCAATTCGATTGCATTTTTCAATTGAGTATGACTCAGATTAGCGTTATCCATCTGGAAAGTGAATCGGTCGATGCCTCCAAGAGATTCGCTGTGACGTAGGATTTTTTCTGCCACATCCTCAACTCCACCAACTACCAACGCTCCGAAAGGTCCCGTCTGCGCATTGAAGTGATTTCTGGTAACTGGCGGCCAACCTCGCTCCCTGCCGATTCGGGTAAATGTCTCGGCATAGCCTGGATAGTATGCTTCCACTGCTTGCTCGGTAGACTCTGCCACATAGCCCAAAGAATGCAATCCAACTTTCAATTTTTCCGGTGCGTGCCCAGCTTTGGCCCCAGCTTCCCTATACAGATCCACCAGCGGACGGAATCTATGCGTCTCCCCGCCTATCACTGCCACCATCAGAGGCAAACCCAGCGTACCTGCTCTTGCAAAAGAAGCCGGGGTTCCGCCCACACCTTGCCAAATAGGAAGCGATTCCTGAACTGGTCGGGGATAGATTGCCTGCTGATTTAATGCAGGACGAAACTGACCTCTCCAAGTCACGATCTCCTCATCTCGGATCTTCAGAAGTAATTCCAGTTTTTCGGAGAAAAGCGCATCATAATCATTCAATCTCAGGCCAAAAAGTGGAAATGCCTCCGTAAAAGAGCCCCTTCCTGCGATGATTTCCGCACGTCCATTGGAGATCAAATCTATGGTCGCAAACTCCTGAAAAACCCGAACAGGATCGGCTGCACTCAGTACAGTAACCGCCGAGGTAAGTTTGATTCTGGAAGTTCGAGCTGCAGCTGCAGCCAAAATAATCGCAGTCGCAGAATCCAAAAATTCCTTTCGGTGGTGCTCCCCAATTCCAAAAACATCCAAACCCATCTCATCTGCATAGACGATCCTATCTATGAGCTCAGTTAATGATTTTCTACGGTTTTCAGTTTGGCTATCTGTTCCTGCAGGCGCTGCTGCTGCAAAACTATCTATTCCTATTTCCATGGCATGACGGGATTATTTTTCTCTTAACCAAAGGCAAGCTTTTTCAATTCCATTTTATAGGTCTAGACATTCAAAAGTTTTCCGCTTTGGAGTCTCTTCGGCCATTTCCTTGATTCATAAAAACCAGCCCCCTAACTCTTAATTCTGTTGCTTCCTAATTCTTTTGGATGTGAAAAAGGAAAATTGGCAATTATCTCGGAAGGCAGGGAAATATCAGAAAGATTAGGCTGCCATATTCGGGAAGGAAAGCATAATTTGACCCGAGTGGACTGTTCTCATTTTCAGGACTTCGTCCAAAAGAATCTCGAATGAAAGTAGACAATTGTTGATTGCTTTAGTCCCGCTTTCTATTCGGAAATAGTATTTCCGCTTTTGTGCCAGTATGGCGTCAAAAGCAGAAATAGATATGGTAAACTTAAGAATTGAGGCCGCTTCGGTCTTCGGTCATCGGTCTTCCGTCCAGATAAGCAAAGAATCTAAGGTGACTGGCATCATTGCGGATAATCCTATTAGGTCAAATCACCCCACCAATTCCTTCTCAATCTCTTCCAAGGACTTACCCTTCGTCTCTGGCAGCACAAAGTAAATCACCAGGAACCCGAAGGCACAGATCCCTCCATAAAGCCAGAAGTTATTGGCCCAGCCGAGATTCTCGCGGATCGCAGGGAAAAAGTAAGTCAGGGTAAAATTCCCAACCCAGTGTGCCAGCGCTCCGATGGAAATCGCTGCTCCTCGGATTCTGGTGGGAAAAATCTCCGAAAGCACCACCCAAAGCAGCGGAGCTAAAGTGAAGGAATAGAACATAACATTGGTTAGTACTGCCAAAACAACAGCATTTCCGCCAAGGTCAATCAAGAAAAAATATCCGATCAACCCGTATAGAATCGCCATCGCAGCAGTCCCGATCAGCAGGAGTTTCTTTCTGCCAAATCTATCCACCGTAGCCAAGGTGATAAACACGGAAAGTACCATCACTCCACCAATCACGACGATATTCAGCATCATTTGCTTGAGATTGTAGCCTGCTGCCTGGAAGATATCTGCGGCGTAATAAATCACCACATTGATCCCAGACCACTGCTGTAGGAAGGCTAGGAAAACACCGATTCCGAGCAATTTGACCACTCTTTTCTGCAAGAGATCTTTGAAATGGACTTGCCCGAAATCTCCTTCTTTCAGGGTGGTTTTCACTTCTGCAATGGTATCCTTTGCATAGTTCTCCCCTCCGATTCGCAGCAAGATCTTTCTTGCTTGTTCTACTTGCTTGTTCTTGATTAGCCAAGGCACGGACTCGGGCACAAAAAACATCAACACAAAGAACAAAAGCGCAGGAATAGCCTCAGCGGCAAACATCCATCTCCAGCCATTTTGCCCAGACCAACTCGCAGCAATCATCTCAAAACTTGCTTCATCCGCCAACAAGGTATCCGCAAGCGAAATCTGCCAATTGACCAACTGGGCCAGTAAAACTCCGATCATAATCAGCAGCTGATTGATCGTGACCATTTTCCCCCGTTTCTCTGGAGGTGAAAGTTCGGCGATATAAAGCGGGGAGAGATTTAGCGCAACTCCCATCGCCACGCCACCTATGATTCTATAGAAATTGAATGCCCAGAAGGTACCCGCCATGGCAGTTCCTATGGCCGAAATGGAAAACAGCAAACCTGAAGCAATCAGCAGTCTTTTTCGCCCCAGTTTATCCGAAATGAGAATACATAAACCCGCCCCGATCATGCAGCCGATCAGCGCAGAACTCGTCCCCCAACCTTGGTCTGCTGCAGAAGTGATGTTGAAAAAAGGCTCGTAAAATGGTTTGGCCCCTCCTATTACCACCCAATCGTACCCAAACAAAAATCCTCCCAAAGCTGCGGTAAGGCTAATCAGCCAAATATAAGTTTGGTTGTAAGTATAGGTAGGCTTCATGGGATCAGGTTAGGGGTTTGGGAAAAACGAAACCATAAAATAGGGCTTTTTGGGATTTTGGCAATCCTGTTCAACAGGTAGTTGTTAGTCTTAAATCCCCCTATTTGAAATAGGCTAAATCATAGACTCCTAAATCAAGATTAGCAAGTATATTAGTCTGTCATTCACAGAGAAAACTATGAGTCAAATTTCTAACTCTTGTATTGATAGTATCCGGCAAATTATTTCGCAGGCACAGACAAATGCAGCTCGCGCAATAAATCAGGAGCGGGTTTTAATGTATTGGGAAATCGGTCGGCACATCGTAGAAGAAGAGCAAAACGGAAAAGAGCGTGCAGATTATGGGACATTTCTCCTAAAAAACTTGGCTACAGCCCTTGAAAAGGACTTTGGAAGCGGTTTTTCTTTCAGGCAACTTAATTTTTGTAGACAGTTTTATATCACATTCCCAATAATGAACGCACTGCGTTCACAATTAAACTGGACTCAATATCGGCTGTTGATCCGCATTGATGATTCAGACAAAAGAACCTATTATATAGAGGAGACCTGTAATAACAATTGGAGTGCACGGCAATTGGAAAGACAGATTAATAGCCAATTATACGAACGCCTTTTGCTAAGTAACGAGAAAGAGAAGGTTTTAGCTGTGGCTAAAAAAGAAGCTCAACCTGAAAATCCCAGAGAAATAATTAAAGACCCAATGGTGTTGGAATTTTTAGGGTTAAAACCACAAGCATCGTACTACGAAAAAGACTTGGAGAATGCTCTAATTACCAATATGCAATCCTTTTTATTGGAGTTAGGTAATGGCTTTTCATTTGTAGCTAGGCAAAAAAGAATTCAACTGGAAGATGATGCTTATTTCATTGACTTAGTCTTCTACAATCGTCTGCTTAGGTGTTTCGTTTTGATAGAAATCAAAACCCATAAGCTCACTCATCAAGACTTGGGACAATTACTGATGTACGTAAATTATTATGATCGAACTGAAAAACAAGCTGATGAAAATCCCACTATTGGAATAATACTCTGTGCCGATAAAAACAATACCATGGTAGAATTTGCCTTGCCTAAACACAACACTAATATCCTCGCAAGTAAATACCAGTTATATCTCCCTAAGAAGGATCAGTTGGAGAAAGAATTCAAGAAAATAGTGCAAGACAAATTAGCCTAAAATAGGAGAAATTCATCTACTCAACTTTCTACTAAATCACCCCGCCACAGGATTCAACTCCGTATCGATCACCTCACCTATCTTCGCTCCCGGGCATCAGGTATTCCAGTCATGGATCTGATTAGCATACTATTTGGCTTGTTGGAATGAAAATCCAAATTAGAATAAAACATCATCTATAGGGCGTGAAGTCGATCCTAAAACTCACTTTCTGGAAAAACTAACTCTTCAAGGTGCAAAAATTAAAGTTTGGAGGAGAATGATATAAAAGAAAGGCAGGAAGTATACGTCCCTGGTTGGGTATGCAGCGTTGTTATGCTTAATTTATAAAATGAAATCGAGCATGTCGAAAAGGACACACAAAGGGATAATTATAAGCCTTGCGAGATTCCATCTGACCGCTAAAAAACAATTATAAACAGATGAAAACACTTGAGAAAATAGCCTTCGTTTTGCGAAAAGACCAGACAGATTATTTGGAGTTGGCTCAAGCAATCCAAGACTATGAAAGTTTGGTTTTCGCGTTATCAACTATTGAAATCGAAAATGAATCAAACAGGGAGGACATTCATTTTGATACCGGAAAAGCATTGGGCACCACTTGGGCAGCTCTATGCATAAGAGATCTGATTCGCACAAAAATTTTTATAAAAGGGCTTTTTAATGCTATAGAACAGGTTAAAAAAACAAAACAAGGTACTGTAAATGTTCTATATGCAGGAACTGGCCCCTTTGCCACATTGATCTTACCAATAATGGCTACCTACTCGGAAGCGGAAGTACAGTTCACACTATTGGAAGTGAATAAGGTAAGTTTTGACACTGTCAATCAAGTGATCAATAAATTAGGATTTGGCGGTTACATTAAAGCTTCGACAAACGAAGACGCAACAAAATATGTAGTCAATTCTGACCATCAAATTGACATTGTAGTAAGCGAGACGATGCAGCACGGATTGAAACGAGAACAACAAGTTCCAATAGTGTTGAATATAATGCGTCAAGTGAAGGAAGAAGTAATTTTAATTCCTGAAAAGATCACACTTAATGTTTGCCAAATGAACTTTACAAAACTTCATGCAAGAGAGAAAAACACAGAAGAGGAGTATTGCATTCGGTTGGGTGCTTTTTTTGAACTAAGCCGTGAGAAAATAAAAGAGTATGAGCTGAGCAGTCATCTGGAGAATGGGAAATTACTGTTCCCGCAAAAGTCGATTAATCTAAAAATGGAAGACTTAAAGGAATTCAACCAGTTGGCAGTCCTTACTGAGATTCAGGTGTTCGGTGAAAATAAAATCAGTATCAATGAAAGTGGGCTAACCATGCCACTGATATTAGAAGACCTTTCAGCTCATCAAAAAGGATTAACCTTAAACATTAGATACACGGTTAGTGAAGAGCCGGGAATTGAGTACTCATGGATTTAGTGTAAAACAGGGAGAATAGATCTACTCAACTTTCTACTAAATCCCCGCCACAGGATTCAATTCCGTATCAATCACCTCTCCGATCTTCGCTCCAGGGCACCAGGTATTCCAATCGTTAATCTGATTATCATTTTCAGGATTTTTGAGCTTAGCAGTAGCATCCATATAGATCACTGTCATCACCTTTCGCATTTCATGTGTTTATATTTTGATTTTAATTGGCCACATGGAATCTCGCATCATTTTAAACATCCTCTGTGTGACGCTTGAGTCATGCCTGTCTGCCTCAGGCAGGCTCGATTTGATCTGTTTGATTTGCTCCGGCACGATGAAAAACCCAGCCTGAGTGGAAACTCACTTCTCCCAAATCAAAGGCTTCGATCACATGCTCAAAGTTGTTGATGCGGAGATTCTGCTTGATTTTCTATTCGGGCTCAGCCCCTATCTATAGATCTCTTCATAATAAAAATTTTTGATTCTGGTTCGATTTTGATGTAAATTAGCACCAAATCAAAAAACATTAGTATGGCAAGGCAGAGCATTTCATTTACAGAACCAAATGATAAATGGTTAAATGAGCAAGTTGACAATCAGGAATATTCCAGCAAAAGTGAAGTTGTGAATGACTTAATAAGACAAGCGAGAAATCAGCAAATCGAAATAGACTGGATTAAAGCCAAATTAGAAAAAGCAGAAAAAAGTGGCTTTACTAATGATAGTAAAGAGCAAATTTTAGCTCAAGCCAAATCTCTAAATGAGTAGTTACAAGCTTAGTAATGTTGCTAAGGAGGACCTAATACGCATTCACAGCTACGGGGTCAAGCAAATTGGAATGACCCAAGCCGACAAATATTTTAATACTTTTTTCGAATATTTTGAGCTTATAGCACAAAGCCCTTATTCCTTCGAATCGGTGGATTTCATAAAGGAGGGGTATCGCCGATGTGTTTGTGGTTCTGACAGTATTTATTACAGGATAACCAATAATACGGTTGAAATAATGGCAATCGTTGGAAGACAGGATTTGAAAAACATACTGTAAACATTCCGGACAAAATGCTATTGCCAAAAAAGGCCTTAACAAATAGGTCATAAATTGAACCCGAAGGCTTGAGCGTACTTTATCCGAATTACCCCGCCACCGGATTCAATTTCGTATCGATTACCTCGCCGATCTTCGCTCCCGGGCACCAAGTATTCCAATCGTTAATCTGATTATCATTTTCAGGATTCTTGAGTTTGGCGGTAGCATCCATATAGATCACTGTCATCACCTTTCTCATCTGATCCGTTTGATTAGCGCCAGCACGATGAAAAATCCAACCCGAGTGGAAGCTCACTTCACCCAGATCAAAGGCTTCGATCACATGCTCGAAGTTGTTGATTCGTAGGTTGTCCTTGATCTTCGCCTCAGAATCATCCCCTATTTCCAAATCCCTTCCGAAGACAATTTGCTGACTTTTGGCAGAAAACTCCAGCGGCCCCATCTCCAGCGGAGTAGCCTGAAGTGGAATCCAAGCCGTAATAGTTTTATCAGTATCTATTGGCCAGTAATACTGATCCGCATGCCAAGGTGTGATGCCTCCACCAGCTTCTTTGAATAAGGCCTGATCATGGTAAATCCTCACCCGCTCACACCCCATCAAATCTGCAGCGATTTGCGCCAAGCGCTTGCTCATCACCAGTTTTTTGACTTCCTCAGATTCCGTCCATAGATTGAAAATCTGCAAAAATGCTTTGCTATAAGTATCCCGTTGTTCCAAAGGTTTGGCTTGCGTGTTTTTCCGCTTGACTTCTGCCGAAATCACTTCATTGAAATGAGCTACTTCTGCAGGGCTGAGCACCTGCTTCAGTTTGATGAAGTTATTCTCCTGGTAAAATGCTTTAGCCTCAGGAGAGATCGGATAGTGTTGGGATAGGTTATTCATGGGTTGGGTTATTTGTAGTTAAAGTAGGAAGCTCAAATGGGTAATAAAATAGATTTTAATAAAAAGTGATTTTAACCTCATACTCTGTCAGTCCGAGTACTCGGAAGACGGAAGTCTGAAGGCATGAGGACAATTACTTTACTCACATTAAAAGAGGGGGCTTCGACTTCGCTCAGCCTGACAACGACTTCGCTCAGTCTGACAACTACTTCGCTCATACTACCACCAACTTCATTCAACCTGATAACAAATTAGTTACCAATATAGATTGATTTTTGAAAACGGAGAGTGTGTCAGTCCGAGCGAAGTCGAGGACATTTTTTTATCAAAATTTAAAAGAGGCTTCGACTTCGCTCAGCCTGACAACTACGGACAGATTAATTGTAGTTTAATTCAACTTTGATATCTACATTATATCCTACTAATTAACACCTTATAATCGTAAGACTCCTTTTTTTAAAATTAAAATTGTATGAAAATATACTTCGTTTACATTCTGAAATGTTCCGATAACACTTTCTCTACAGGAGTTACAAATAATGTGGAAAGGAGATTAGCTGAACATTCTGAAGGCCTAGATCCTTTTTGCTATACTGCAAAAAGAAGGCCTTTGCAGATAGTGTTTGTTCAGGAGTTTCAAGAAATCAAAGAGGCTATTGCCTTTGAAAAACAAATCAAAGGATGGAGTAAGAAGAAAAAACTCGCAATGATCAATGACGAGTGGGATAAATTGAAAGATTTAGCTGAATGTAAGAATGAGACTTCTCATAAAAATTTCAATGAGAAATTATTGACCTCTAAAACTGATGAAAAATCCTCCTAGGTTGAAGGTGGGGCTTCGACTTCGCTCAGCCTGACAACAACTTCGCTCAGCCTGACAACGACTTCGCTCAGCCTGAAAGCGACCTAGCTCAGCCTGACAATGGTGCCCTTTGCGAAAACTTTGTGTACTCTGCGGTTAAAAACAAAAAAGCCTCAGTATATCAATCTACTGAGGCTTTATCTAAAACCATATTCAGGTTTACTTCTTCTTTCTATCCTCGAAAATCCTATCGATCAACTCGGTGTTTTTCCCACCGTTATATGAGTTATTCTCCTGAATGTAGTCTAGGTATTTTTCAATGTATTCCTGACTGAGCTCTGAACTGTCCCCATATTTCTCACGCAAGCCATCCAGCTGCTTATGTAAATCCGCTCTGATCTCTGCATAGGCAGGATCATCATAGACATTGGTCAATTCCATTGGATCCTTCTTGCGATCTATCAATTCCCACTCGTCATTATCGAAATAGTAATGCACCAACTTATATTCCTTGGTGATGATCGCATAATGCCTCTTCACCATGTGAACCGAAGGGTATTCGTAATAGTGATAGTAAACCGCATCCCGAGTCCATTTATCCGTGTCGCCAGTGAGCAAAGGCAATAAGCTTTCACCTTGCATATCTGAAGGGGCTTCTATCCCGGCAGCAGCTAGGAAAGTCTGCGCAAAATCAAGATTCTGAACCATCTCATCTGACTTCGTTCCCCCCTGCACTTTACCAGGCCAAGCCATTAATAAAGGAGTTTTAAATGACTCATTGTACACGAATCGCTTGTCAAACCAGCCATGCTCACCTAGGTAAAACCCTTGATCGGAAGTATAAACGATGATGGTGTTTTCCATCAGGTTATTTGCTTCCAAGTAATCCAAAACTCTGCCCACGTTCTCATCTACTGCCTTGATCGTCCCCAAGTAATCCTGCATATAGCGCTGATACCGCCACTTCATTTTGTCTTCCTCCGTCATGGTTGGGTAAGCTTTTTTGAAGTCCTCATTCACTTTCATGTAGGCTTTATCCCAATTCGCGCGCTGAGCTTCATTCATTCGGCCAACCTCCCTATCAAAGGCTCCTTTGTCCCAGCCTGAGTTCTCTTCTATCCCCAGTTCATCCATCACCTCAGGATAAACTTTGGAATCTCCAGCCCAATGCATATCAGTGAGCAAATTCATTTCTGCTTCTTTTGCAGCTCTACCTCTTCCCGAGTAATCATCGAAAAGCGTCGCAGGTTCTTTGAATGTTCGTTGAGTAAACTCATCCACATGTCGCTCTGCAGGAAGCCACTCTCGGTGAGGAGCTTTATGCAAATACATCAACATAAACGGCTGATCTGCCTTGCGCTCATTTTGCAACCAATCCAAGGTCATGTCAGTGATGATATCCGTCACATAACCTTCCACCTTGATATTTCCTTCATTTTTGGTGATAAAATCAGGATTGTAATACGCTCCCTGGCCTGGTAAAATCTTAAATTGATCAAAGCCTTTTGGATTGTTACCAAAGTGAAGCTTACCGAACATGGCGGTCTGATATCCTGCGTCATGAAGAATCTGAGGGAAAGTCACATTCGTGGTATCAAAAGGAAAGTGATTGTCCACCTTGCCGTTGATATGTGAGTGCTTGCCTGTCAAAATAGTCGCTCTCGAAGGCGCACAGATTGAATTGGTGACTGAGGCATTGGTGAAAAGCATCCCCATTTTCGCAATTCGATCAATATTCGGAGTTTCGATCAGGGTATTGTCATAAGCGGAAATCGCTTGATACGCATGATCATCTGACATGATAAACACGATATTTGGCCGCTCGGCTGTCTTTGCCGCTTCTTCAGTCTTGCAGGAAAAAGCAAGAACAGCCAAGGAGCCTAATAAAATGGATTTTAAAATATGCTTCATTTTTGGGGTGGTTTTTTGGGTATAAATGTTTGTCTTTAAAGATGTCAGTCGTAGAATTTTCTTTGGTTTGCTGGATGTCGGATGTCCGATGCCCGAAGTAGCATCAGTTATAGCTTTTACCTCTTCTTTTCTTCTCTTATTGCTTGAATTTTCATGCTAGCAGCAAAGCAAAGAGACAAAAACATCGTAAGAAATACTTAACTCTAGACTTCAGCCTACTTCCGTCTTCCGTCTCCCGTCTTCGGTCTTCGGTCAACTAACATCGGACATCGGACATCAATCCTCCTCATTCTTTGATAAAACTATCCTCAAACCTCAGAAAGTGGCAAGTATACCCATTCGGGTTTTTCACCAAATAATCCTGATGGTAATCCTCAGCCACCCAAAAAGGAGCAAAAGGCTCTAAAGTAGTCACCACCTTATCCGGCCATTTTCCAGATTCGTTGACCAAAGCAATCATTTCTTCAGCCTCGGCTTTTTCCTTCTCATTTTGGTAGAAAATAGCAGATCGATAGCTCGAACCCCTATCATTGCCCTGCTGGTCTACCGTAGTTGGATTATGCATTCTGAAGAAGTAATCTAAGATCTCCTTGAAGGAAGTGACCTTAGGATCGTAGGTCAATTCAATTCCTTCCGCATGACCGGGATGATTTCTGTATGTCGGGTTTTCATTTTCTCCGCCTTGGTAACCCACTTCTGTATCAACGATTCCTGGGCGTGTTCTGAAGAGATCTTCCATTCCCCAAAAGCAGCCTCCAGCGATGTATGCTTTTTTATAATTACTCATTGTGTTTTGGTTTAGCGTTAATGCATTTTGGTTTACAAATACTGATCAACAGAAACTCTAATCATATCAATTAGTTCATTATCCATATACTGATAATCATCTTCAATATCCAGAATCACTAAAGTCTTATCTTCAATCTCATGTCTAAATTTTTGCAACAATCTTTGTTTATGCTTTTTCTCCATCACAAAAATTATGTCCGCCCACGAAATATTCTTTGCAGAAACTTTAATCCTTGCAGAGGGCTCTGTACCAGCTGATCTGACATTGAGATCTTTCCTGTTTTTATAAATTGCTTCTGCAGTCGGACTTCTCCAAATATTTCTACTGCAAACGAATAGTATGTTCATCTTTCAAGCCTTAGATAAATTCAAATTGTGTTGGATTATCAATTCTGAAAATTAACATTCTCGATTGTCAGATTTCATTTTCAAACTAAATAATTGCACAGTTGACCTGTTTTATTCCCTTTCCTGCAATACTTATTTTGACCTTCTGTACTATTTGATAAAAGCATCATAGGATTTGGCAGATGCTAAGTTCAAGGCTACTTAGGTCTCCCGATAGCTATCAGGACGTCTCCTGTCTCCCGTCTTCCAGCTTACCCCCCATTCCTCTTATTATACACCTCCATGTACTCATCCAGGAATCGCTTATCATTAGCATCAGAGTCACCGTACTTTTCACGAACCTCCACAAATTTCTTGTGCATCATTTCCCGCACTTCCGCATATGTTGGATCATCGTACACATTATTCATTTCGCTTGGATCTTTTTCCAAATCATACAATTCCCACTCATCGATGTCGTAATAGAAGTGAATCAATTTGTAGCGATCTGTGGCCACTCCGTTGTGACGTTTCACACTGTGTTCAGCTGGGTATTCGTAATAGGTATAGTAAACTGCATCACGCCATTCCTCGCTTTCTCCACTTACCAACTTGCGGAAAGATTCTCCCTGCATTTCAGCCGGAGCTTTGATTCCAGCATAGTCTAGGAAAGTTGGCGCAAAATCAAGATTCTGAACCAACCTTTTGATGCTGGTTCCTGGCTTGATTTCCTTAGGATATTTCACCAAAAGAGGCGTACGGAAAGATTCCTCGTACATAAAGCGCTTGTCAAACCAGCCATGCTCACCCAAGTAAAACCCTTGGTCCGAAGTGTAAACCACGATGGTGTTTTCCGCCAAACCATTTGCCTCTAAGTAATCCAGCACCTCGCCTACTCCATCATCAACAGACTTGATCGTGCGTAAGTAATTTTTGATGTAACGATTATACTTCCAAAGTGCAATCTCCCTCTTCTTCTCTACGCTTAGCGCCTTCTCATCCAATTGCCCATAAGCCTTCAGAAAAGCGGCATTCTTTGGGTCAAAAGCCTCTCTCCAAGCTTTCAACTGCTCAGGATTGAATCTCTTTAAATCTCCAGCCAAGCCAGTGCTATCTCCATAGGGATTTACTTCCAACATCAAGTCACGTCCCCAGCGCATGATTTCGTCTATTTCCATTTCCTGCTCTTTGGCAGCAGTTCCTCTCCCCTGATAGTTTGTCTCCTCGTCAAAGAAGTTAGCCGGCGGTGTGAACTCCATGTCATCATATAAGGTCAGATATTCCGGTGCCGGTTTCCAATTTCTATGAGGAGCCTTTTGGTGATAAAGCAACACAAAAGGCTTTTCCTTATCTCTTCCATTTTCCAACCAGTCCAGAGCCAAATCGGTAGTAATATCGGTGACGTAGCCTTCTATTCTTTTGGTCTCACCATTGATCAAAAAATCTGGGTTATAGTAATTTCCTTGTCCAGGAAGTACCATGGAATAATCAAAACCCTGAGGCTGTCCATCTAAGTGAATCTTACCGATCAATGCTGTGGTATACCCATTGGCTTGCATGAGTTTAGGGAAATTATCCTGATCCCAATTGAATGGCTGGATGTTATCAACTTTCCCATTCATAAAGCTATGTTTGCCTGTTAGCAACACAGCACGACTTGGTGCGCAAATTGAATTGGTTACCGTAGCTCTGGTGAAAATCGCCCCTTCTTTTGCTATTCGGTCAATATTTGGCGTCTCGTTGAGCCCACTTCCATAGGCACTGATTGCCTGATAGGCATGATCATCGGCCATGATAAAAATGATATTGGGCCGCTCGGCTGGCTTTTGTTCTTCTTTTGGGCTACAGCTCAAAGCTATAGCAGCAAAGAGGAATAGGATATTGACCGATTTCCAAGTCATAGTTTGGTGGTTTATTGAATTTTGAAATTAAAGCAATTTGATCAAAACCAGCAGGTTTATAGTATAACTATATCTGAATTATGGCGCCGATCATTCATCAAATTTAAGAATCATAGCTTATCTTAGGCCAATCGACCTACAATTGTTGCAATTCCCATTTTGCGGTTGATTTTAGATAATAAAAAATGAAAAAGTCATTACTACTCGCTCTAGCTCTTATTGCCACGACCTCATTTGCGCAGCAAAAAAAGAAGCCGAACATTCTCTTCATTATTTCAGATGATTTGACTACTACGGCACTAGGAGCATATGGTAATGAAAATGCTCATACGCCAGCTATTGATCAACTGGCAAAAGAGAGTACTGTTTTCACGCGTGCTTACACGCAATATCCTGTTTGCGGACCTTCGAGGGCATCTTTCATGTTTGGGTATTATCCAAATGCAACACAGACTTATGGCTATGTGAGTGGACGGGAAAATGTAGGAGAAAACAGACCTTCGATAGCCGAGCTTTTTAAGCAAAACGGCTATTTCTCCGCCCGGGTGAGCAAAATCTATCATATGGGCGTCCCTATAGATATTGAGAATGGCGCTGACGGCCAAGATGATCCAGCCTCTTGGACTGAGAAATACAATTCTCAAGGCCCAGAATGGCTGGCAGAAGGAGAGGCAGAATTGGTACAAAATAATCCTGACGGAAGCATAGAGCGAAAAGGTGGAAATGTGATGACAATCGTAAAAGCTGCTGGAGGAGATTTAGCTCATTCGGATGGAAAAACGGCTGAAAAAGCATCCGAATTGATCCGTGCTCATAAGGATGAACCCTTCTTTTTAGCTGTTGGGTTTGTGAGACCGCACGTGCCTTTTGTGGCTCCGGCAAATTACTTTGAGCCTTTTCCCTACCAAGGAATCAAGCTTCCTAAGCAAATTGAAAATGACTGGAATGATATTCCCGAAAGGGGAATCAATTACGTGACTAGTGTGAATGCAGAAATGAATTCAGTGCAAAAGCAGAAAGCTATTGCTGCCTATTATGCTTCCGTTTCTTATATGGATGCTCAGGTAGCGAAGGTTTTGTCCACCTTGAAAGAAGAAGGATTAGAGGACAATACCATTGTGATTTTCACTTCAGATCATGGCTTTCATTTGAACGAGCATGAATTCTGGATGAAAGTAAGTCTTCATGAAGAATCAGTCCTTGTGCCTATGATGATTAAGGTTCCTGGGAAAAAGCCTGCAACTTCCAACTCATTCGTTGAGTTATTAGATCTTTACCCTACGATTGCAGAATTGGCTGGATTGGACTACTCTAAAGTGATTCAAGGTAAAAGTCTAGTTCCACTATTGAAAAATCCTGCCAAGAAAGTACGGGACTATGCTTTCTCGGTATCTCAAGGTGGAAAGTCATTTCTGATTCGAACAGAAGATTTTGCGTTCATACAATACGATGAGGATGCAGGTTCAGGAATTGAGCTTTATGACATGAAAAAAGATCCAGAACAGTTCACAAATCTGGCAACGAACGCTTCATATAAAGCTATTGTAACAGATTTTCAACAGAAGCTAAGTGAAAAGCTCTTAGAAATTAGAACAAATGATTTGGGAATTGCTTATTAGGTATAGGATCATTTCAATTTCCATTCAGCTATAAGCAAAGTTGCATTCCTATTCGTTGATAAACTTACCAATAACAAAAGGACTCTGATTGAATAAAAATGCTAATGATTTAAAAATAAATTGGCTTGGTGGCTTTACAAAAGGGGTTTTAGTCCTCTTTTTAGTATTTAGGCTATATTAATGATTCAATTTTTTAAACTCTGAAACCTATACAATGAAAAAAACAATAAAGACCAAAGAGAAAATACTCCTGAATGCCATTGAACAATACAATGAATTTGGGGTACAGAGTATCACGAGCAGACACATTGCCAGTAAAATCGGTATAAGTCACGGCAATCTGGACTATCATTACAAAACTAAAGAAGACATTATACTGGCAATCTATGATAAAATGAGAGCTGAAATGTCGGACTATTTTGTTGCCAGAAAGGAAAATTCCTCTTCAATAGAACATGTTCATTTACTATTGATACGTTTGGAAGAATTCCAATATAAATATCGATTTATCAACTTGGATGTTTTGGAAATCAGCAGAGCCTACCCACAAATCGCCACGCTATTCCAACAAACTTCTGAATACAGAAAATTACAGATGGATTCTCTTTTCCAAGAGTTTCGGTCGAATGAATACATGATACAAATTGAGCCTGAGATCTTTGAGCAAACTCAACATATCATCCGGATCATCATTACCTTTTGGCTCTCTCAACGAGAAGTATTAGGCACAGCAAAATTTGCGGAAAAAGGTGCTATGGTCAAAAGTATATGGGCGATAATAAGTCCCTATTTAACAGAAAAAGGAAAAGAAGAACAGCAAAAAACAATTGCCAAATACGGATATACCCAAATAACCTAATGATCTCTAAACCTAGAACAATCGGATTAATCATAACCCTGCTTCTGTCACTTGTTGTTCAGCTAACCTCAGCCCAGCAAAAAGCTATCAAACCTAACGTACTTTTTCTCTTTGCTGATGATCAGCGAGCCGATGCACTGGGAGCTTCCGGCAATCCTTACATTCAAACACCTAACCTGGACCAGCTGGCCTCAGAAGGTAGTCGCTTTGCAAATGCTTACGTCATGGGTGGAAATCACGGAGCTGTCTGTGCCGCCAGTCGGGCAATGCTATTAAGTGGTAAAAGCCTATTTCATGTCTACGACAAACTCAAAGACGAGCGCACCATGCCAATGGATTTTGCTGAGGCGGGCTATTCAACTTTTGGCACCGGCAAATGGCATAATGAAAAAGAAGCATTCGAAGCAAGTTTTCAGCAAGCAAAAAATGTTTACTTGGGCGGGATGGCTGATCACTATAGTGTCGCTATGCGAGATTATGATGATAATGGTAAACTGGGCGAGCCAACTTTCAAAAGCTATTCAACAGAGGTTTTTGCCGAAGGCGCAATCGACTTCATCAATGCTCATGTGAAGTCAGGAACTGATAAGCCTTTCTTTGCCTATGTAGCTTTTACGGCGCCGCACGATCCTTATTCACCGGAAGCTGCATACATCAATCATTATCCAGATGGTTCTTTGCCTTTGCCTGGAAATTACAAACCCTTTCACCCATTTGAATTTGATAACTTAATGGTTCGAGATGAGCTACTTACTGGCTGGCCAAGACAACCTGAGGTTATTCAGATGATCTTGTCTGACTATTATGCTTTGGTGACGCATTTGGATTCTCAGATTGGCAAAATTATCCAAACACTAAAAGACAATGACTTATATGACAACACCATAATCGTCTATGCAGCAGATAATGGGCTGGCAGCAGGAAGTCATGGCTTGCTTGGAAAGCAAAGTCTCTACGAGCACAGCACCAATGTTCCGATGATTATCAAAGGTCCTGGAGTTCCCAAGAATGAGACCTTCGATGCGATGGTTTATCTTTATGACCTTTACCCTACACTCTCAGAACTGGCTGGTTTGCCCAAGCCAAATCAGGTAGATGGAAAGAGCTTGGTTCCTATTTTGGGAGGAAAAGAAAAAGAAGTAAGAAGTAGTCTATTCACAGCTTACCGCCATACTGTGCGAGCCGTGAGAACTCCCGAATGGAAGCTCATCCGCTATCCAGAGCGAGATTATTTTCAGCTGTTCAATCTGAAAAATGATCCTTTGGAACTGAATAATCTAGCGGAAAACAAGGATTACACTGCTACGAAAGATGAGTTGATTACCTTGCTAAAAGACTGGCAAAAAATCTCGGATGATAGTGCAGCATTTACGACCAAAGAAATCAAGCCTCTCGAGTACGATCCTGCAACTCTTACTAGAAAACCAGATCGCTGGCAGCCAGAGTATACGTTGAAGCGATATTTTAAGGGAATTGAGAAACAGTAATTGTAATTAATACTGAATTTATTTGTAGAAACAGTAAAAAAGGACTCCAAAATTGGAGTCCTTTTTCATTGATCAAATTCTAAAACACATACTTAATATCCTGGATTCTGAGGCATTAGATTCGGATTATTCTGCATTTCTGGAAGCGGGTAAGGCATTAAGTAATGCTTGGCTTGTAAGGTCTGATTAGAGCTTGGATTAGTATGTCCTTCAAAATTATCAAATCCATTCGTGGCTTCATTGTATACTTTGCGTAAGCGAAGCATATCAAACCAGGTAATCTGCTCATAGCAGAGCTCATGCCATCTCTCTCTCAAAACTGCATCTCTGAATGTATCTGAGGTAAATCCGCCCATGCTTGGAGTGGTTAACCCAGCTCTGTCACGTATTCTTTTCAAACTCTCAACAGCTAAAGCATTTGGTCCACCAACTTCGTTTTGAGCCTCTGCATAGATCAGCAATACCTCTGCAAATCTGATTAAAGGAACATTCAGGTTGTTTGCCCTTGTGCCTGGCTGGTCCTTTGTGCCTAGTGCTTGCTGATTGAAATGTTTGAAAATATAAGGCGCACCCAGATCAAATTCCTCACCGCTACCATTTGTGTAGTAAGTAGTGTAAAAGAATCCTTCCTGATTAACTGCTCGCTTATCTCCAGGCTCATAGGAATTGTAGAAATCTTCCGTTGGAACAGTACTACCAGTTCCTGATGGACCCGCAAAGGTCACAGGCTTAAAGTTCGGAAACATATTGTTCATAGGATTTCCAGCCACAATCACATTATACTGTAGCATAAAGATATGCTCTAGTCTATTGTCATTGTTCTCATTATGAATTGCCTTGTAGGTTGGAAACAAGTTGATTGAAAGCGGATTACTAGTAGCATAGTCAATCACTTCCTTCGACTTGTCAGCAGCCAATTGATAATGAGACGCTCCCTTGCTCAGAGGAAATCCCGCCATAGTCAAATAGACCTTCGCCAACATTGATTTGGTAGCCGCCAAGGATGCTCTACCGCTATTGTCCATCCAAGGCAATCCTGCTGCTTCAGCTGCTTTCAAATCCTCCAAGATTAAAGCATAAACTGCGTCTTGCGAAGCTGGCGCAGGTCTGAAATTTTCAGAACTAGCCGTCTGTGGCATGGTAATCAATGGTACATCGCCCCATAGCCTCACAGCATAGAAATATGCCCAAGCTCTTAGGAATCTTGCTTCACCAAGAATTTTCGTCTTTTGTGCCGCATCCATTGGTGTAATAGCTGGTACCTTATCCAGTACTAGATTTGCTTGTGCTATTACTTTATACAATCCATTCCACCAATTGATCACATGCTGAGTTCTTCCATCATAAATGAGCCCGTACAGGTTATTCAAATCGGAATTCTGGGCTGTCTCGGTAGTAGATGTTCCCGTTGGAGCTTCTAGTAATTGCCAAGTTGAAGAAAAGATTCCCCCATCTCCCCCAATAAATCGTGTATCGGCATACACTGAAGCAAGTGCTGCTTCGGCATGGTCAGGAATAGTATAGAAACTTTCAGGTGTCAAATTGGAAGGGTCTTTTTCTTCCAAGAAACTTGAACAACCTACAAATCCTGCTACCAACGCACCAAAAAGGAGCAACCTGCCTGCTTTGTTATATATGTTATTTTTCATATGAATATATTTTTTTTAAAGGTCACATGTAATCTCGCATGGAGATAAAACCAGACTTCTTTGTCCAGCCTTTGTCTTGCTCGATTTCATGCATTACATCGCTTTAAGTAAAAAGTGGATTAAAGAGTCACCTGCAGACCGAACATGAAAATTGTCGGTCTCGGATAACTGTGCCAGTTCATACCTTGTGAGAAAACATTACTTCCGGTACCACCACGAATAGGTGTTGTTTCTGGATCACCATTGATATCTTTTCCTGTCAATAGGAAGAAATTCTGAGCTGAGGCATATGCTCTCAATCTGCTTAGTTTGATAGCGCTAGTTACATTGGTTGGAAAACTATATCCCAGTAATAGGTTTCTGCCACGAAGGAAAGAACCATCTTTAACCCAGTGAGAATCCACATTAGTCACATATCCTGCTCGAGTATCTCGGATCTCTGCAATCATTGTGTTTTGGTTCTGAGGTGTCCATGCATTCAGCACTGAAGTATAGCTATTTGCCAAAGCTTGACGGTCTTCACTTGGGTGCAAAGTCATGTCTAGCACATCATTTCCTACACTATATTGAAGCTCAACAGTTAGATCAAAATTGTACATTCTGAAACTGTTGGAAATTGCTCCCCAGAAATCAGGGCTACCATTACCAATGATCATTCTATCCGAATCGTTGATTGCTTTATCTCCATTGACATCCAAGTATTTGATATCACCTGGAAGAATTGTAAGTCCATTTCTATAACTCACAAATTCAGCTGCTTCTGCTCTTTCTGCTTCACTCCAAGTACCCAATCGTACCAATCCCCAGAAAGAACCTACCGGTTCACCAACTCTGATGATGTTGGTCTGGTTGGTGAAATTAGGACCACCAACTCCGAAAATATCGGCCGGAGTTGCTAGTGACAACACCTTATTTCTGTTTAGTGAGAGGTTAAAAGAGGTGTTCCAACTGAAATTCTCCGAATCAAAATTCACAGAATTAAGCGTGAATTCAACTCCCTTATTTTCCATAGAACCTACATTGCTTCGGATGGTCGCATATCCACTTGTTCTTGGTACAGGCGAATCCAATAGCATGTCTGTAGTTTTTCTATAATAAAGGTCAACTTCCAAATTCAGGCGATTATTGAACAATCCCAATTCAACTCCAAAATCAGTCTGAGCTGTTTTCTCCCATCTCAAATCTGGGTTTGCCAGTCTATTGATACCTGTTCCACCCACTTGATTTTCGTTATAAATCGCAGAATAATTAGAACTCAACAGAGAAAGGGAAGAATAAGGAGGTATCTCTGAGTTACCTGTCAAACCGTAACTCGTTCTCAACTTTAGGTTTGAAATAGTTGAATTGCCTTTCAAAAATCCTTCTTCAGAAACCCTCCAAGCCAGCGCTGCTGAAGGGAAAAAGGCATATTTGTTATTATCACCGAATTTTGACGAACCATCGGCACGACCTGTTGCGGTAAACAAATACTTATCATCAAGGATATAATTGATTCTGGCAAAGTAGGAATTCAATGCTTCACGGTCAGCTCCCGAACCTACTCTTGGCAGCTGGCTCCCAGCACCGAGATTATTGTACAAGAAGTAATCCGTAGAGAAATTTTGGATACTTGCACTCATAGATGAGGAATTACTTTCCTGCCATGAAATACCAAGTAGTCCTTCTACAGCATGTCTTTCAGCAAATACTTTATTATAAGTCAAGTAATTCTCCAGAGACCAAAATGTGTTTTTGTTCAAACTTTTGGACGCAGTTCCACTCTGCCCAATAGCTAATGTTCTGGTCTCAGACCTGTCATTTTCCTGCGTCAGGATATTTACACCCAATGCGGTTCTCATTTGGAGTGCATCAGAAAACTTGATGTTAGTGTACGCACTTCCCAAGGTAGTTTGAGTATTAAGGATATACCTTCTTCCAGACAACCTGTGCATAGAACTCATTGTACCTTCCGCAAAAGGATAATCTCTGTTATTAGCAAAGGTTCCATCCTCATATTTCACAGGAAGGAATGGGAAATCTTCTACCATCTGTCTGGCAACAGCATCAGACACATCGACTAGATTTTCTGACTGATTGTTATAGCTAAGGCTACCACCTACTGTCAACCAAGATTTCACTTTATCTTCTATAGTGAAACGAGTAGAATATCTTTTCAAATAGGATGTTTTTACAAGTCCTTGATCATCCCTATATCCCAATGAAAGCGAGTAAGAAGTACGCTCATTACCTCCAGTAAAGCCTAACTGATGGTTTTGGGAAAGCTTGTTTTGAGTGGTTTCCTGTAGCCAATCAGTATCATAAAGAGGATTACCCTGGCTGTCAAAAATACGGGGATCGGTTCTTCTAAGGGCTGGGTTTAGGTAGGCCCACTTGCCAGCATTCCATCCTTCTGGATCGTATTTAGCCATATTAGCCCAAGCTAAATCCTCAACATCCAAATATTGCTGGGCATTTAACACCTCAGGTCTATTTGGACCTATGATAGGAACACTTAAATCCACATTGTATGTTACGCTACCTTCGCCTGATTTACCTTTTTTGGTGGTGATTAGAATAACGCCATTCGCACCTCTAGAACCATAAATCGCAGTAGATGATGCGTCTTTCAACACCTCCACAGATACAATATCGTTCGGGTTGATATAATCTATTGCACTACTTTGTTGATCCAAAGTACCCATTGGCATCTGAACACCATCTATAACATATAGTGGATTATTTGATGAGTTGATGGAGCTGAATCCTCTGATCCTAACAGTGGTTCTTCCTCCTGGACGTCCTGAGTTGTTATTTACTTGAACTCCAGACACTCTTCCTGCCAAAGCTTGATTTAAAGATGCTGCCGGACGCTCTCGCAGTGCTTCTGCACCAACTGAGCCTACAGAACCAGTTAAATCACTTCTTTTGGTAGTTCCATAACCAATCACCACTACCTCGTCAAGAGCTGTGGCATCAGGTCTTAGTGTTATGTTAATTACACTTTGCGAACCCACTGTAACTCGCTGTGGCTCATATCCTATATAAGAAAATATTAACTCAGCATTGTCAGAAACAGTAATCGTGTACATCCCATCTATGTCGGTAATAGTACCAGAAGTAGTACCTGCTACAGACACCGTTGCACCAGGAAGAGGCAATCCAGTTTCATCCAGAACTTTCCCAGTTACAGTTACATCTTTCAGTATATTTTTTATAAGGGGAGCTACGTTTGCACTTGCCATTATAATAGTGCTAAACATAAGTTGGATTAAGAATCCATATAGAATTCTTTTAGACACCCATAAAAGCCGTCTATGTAATTTTGATTTCATAGTATAAGAGGTTTATTTTAATGGTTACTAAAAATATTTCTGTAATTATAATTTATAACACAGAGGATCGAATATTGCGCAGCGAGGGATCTTCTTAAATTTCGACTGCTCCTTCCAAAGGTCTCTTTGATCAGTTCATTGGCAATCTGTTTTTTTTAAAATAAAAATTATGTAAAAATTAGTTGATACCTAGTACATTAATCAGAACAAGCTGGAAAAACCTGAACACTTTCACCCATCACAAAAATGAAAACAAAATCAAGCAGGAGTTAATTATTTGAAATTCAATTATTTGAAAAATCTCAATTGAAATCAATCCCCTCACACTATTTTTATAAAAACACTTCTTTTAGCTATTCATATAATAAAAAATGAATCTGACATCTAATTTAAGACTCATCTTTTAGCTCATTCTTATTAAGAAAAATCCAAGGGATATTATTAATTCAATATGTTTCTTAAACATCTTTTAAATTAATTGAACAAAACCTTCTTTAAATGTAAATAAATCCATTTACCGAAGCCCTCCTTCCAAATACCCTCAGATCTAATTTAGAAAAAAATTTTAATTGTTAGGTCTATTCTAAAAAAATTTTAGAAACTACTATAGTCAAAAGAAGTAACCTATTATTTCATTTTTAACAATAATATTAGCACAAATAGCTTATCAAAAACCCTTCAATTCCAATTCAACACAAAAATATCAATCTCAACGGAATCATGAACCCTAATTATCCAAATTCAACAAGAATATAAATTTTCAACTATCTAAAAATTTGCTTTCACAAGCCACTGGTAATCCTCGCGCATTTCGGTTAAAATTATATTGTACTAGTCAAATTGTCCGAATCCTAGCTAATTATGTTCGATTTCGTTACACAAATTTCATATGAACTGATCGTCCCGGCTACAACAAGACTTTTTTTAAATTGGAACAAGTATTGAAGATATTAACCTAAAAACTCCTTATGCTGAGCTTCCTTCTTTGGTGCATCCTTTTTATCCTATGTTGGCCACTAGCGATTATTGCGCTGTTTCTCTACCCTATTGTGTGGCTTTTACTTTTACCTTTTAGGCTACTGGGATTCGCAGTGGATCTCTCTTTTGAACTAGTCAGAAATATCTTTATGCTTCCCTTCACACTTGTTGGTAAGCGATAGCAAGCAAATTACTTCTGGTGATATTCCTTCAGCAGCTTCATGATTTTATGAAATACCTCTGTATTCTCATACACCCCTCTGAAATCACCGGAATGAGCTCCATAAGCAAAAATCGGAACCATAATCCCTGTGTGATCATCTGAGTGATAGGCTAGCTCTACAGTTTGAGATGCTATATCTCCCTGAGGAATAGATACTCCTCCCGTCTCATGATCTGCTGTAATAAGCACTAAAGTTCCAGGATTCTCATCTGCAAATCGTATCACTTCCCCTATCACCTGATCAAAATCAAGCATCTCGGAAACGATCATAGAAGTGCTATTAGAGTGCCCTCCCGAGTCTATATTCGCAGCCTCCACCATCAGGAAAAAAGGGCTCTTTTTCTTCTCAAAAAACTTCAGCGCAGCATTTGTGCTTTTCAATAAATAATCCCCTCGACCGTCCAAAACTTTTGGCAATGAGTATTCAGCAGCAAAGTAACCTACCCTTTCTCCTTTCAGATCCTCCAGACTCTCCACCAAAGTAAATTCTGCATTTCTGAGGTTTACCATCTCCTTTTCAAATCTAGATTTACCTCCACCTACGAAAAGATCAAGCTTACTTTTAGACAAATAGGCTGCAATGTGATCCGAATCATCGCGCTCCGGATAATGCGCATAGAAGGATGCCGGCGTAGCTCCAGTGAGCTGATCGGTAGTAATAATCCCACTGGAGAATCCGTAGCTATCCAAAATATCAGGAAGATTTGCCAACTCCTTTCCCGAAGGATCCACGCCCAAAGCTCGGTTATTGGTCTTCTCGCCAGTTGCATAAGCTGTGGCTCCGGCAGCGGAATCCGTAGTAAAATCATCCGCAGCCTGGGTTTTGACCATGCCCATATTTTTCAGTTGGGTAAGATTCAGCTGATTGTCATTGGCGAATAAAGCAGCCGAAATCTGCGCCAATCCATTTCCATCGCCTATCATCAGAATCACATTCTTCACAGGTGTAGCTGCTCCATCCACGTCAAATTTTGGATAGTACACCTCATGAAAATTTGTGTTTTGATAAACATTTTGGCCAAGCTTACTTAAGTACTCAGCTGCGGCTATCGGATGATCGGTATTGATATAATCCTCACCCATTTCATAAAAAGCCTTCCAGGCCGACTTGCTGTCCGGCGAACCCCAAAAGCGAACAGGCTTATCAAAACTGTGGACTAGATCAATAAAATCCTGCACAGCTTTTCGTTGCTCTTCCACCATTCTCCCCTTTCCATTCCACACCGAGAACTGACGAAAGCTCATACTCACCATTCCTATTTTCTCCCATGGCAAACCCTTGCCTAACTCCTTACTTTGATAATCAAAAAACATCCATTCAGGATACTTAGAATAGTCTTCTGGATTAGGTCTATTGCCTGAAATGATCAGTTTCAATCCACCAGGATTTCCAGAACTATAAAGCATATACTCATAATCTTTCATGATCTCCAATAGTACCTCTAGGGAAGCATATGCCTCAGTCTTTAGGTCCACCAATAGATGAAAGTCGATTTTAGAGATCAGACCACTTTTGATTCCCTTCGTTATCGGATCCAAATACAAGCTTTCAATAGTTTGATCTGAATTAATACTTGCTGCTTCGTGGGCTGCCATTAGCCTTCCTTCCTTCAAAATCACATCCACTTCAATGGAATTAGCACCAGCACTAAATGCTGTCCAAAATGGTACGGTCTGCAAATAATCATTGTGAGAGTGAAGACTAAAATCCTTTTGTTCCTGTGCAGCTGCTCCAAAAACAGCTATGAGAGAAATGAAAAAACTGTTTATCAATATCTTATTCATCTTCAAAAATAGACTTTTCCAATTTCTCTTTTATAGTAATAAGTCACCCAACCGAATGTTTAACAAATTGATAAACTAGCAGTAGTAAACTTCTAAAGGGACAACACAAACTTCATTTGGTAATTATGTAATTGTTTGTCCAATTCATTTTTTTGAGCCAATTCTAGGAGTTTTAAGCGACTTGTTTAATCACTTCCCTCTCCTACTTTTTTAGAATTTGTTCCAGAGAATGCAACCTCTACCTCACTTTTCCAATCCTCAATAAAATTTAATTCTAAACCAACAAAAAAATGAAAAATCTAAAATTTTTATGGTTTCTATTTTCAATTGCATTTCTGACTTGGTCATGTGAGGGAAAATTTGATGAACCTAACAATCCTTTAACTGCAAATGCAGGAGAAGAGCAAGAAATTACCACTGGAGCGATGGCCGTACTTGATGGTAGTAAATCCACAAATGCTGCTGGAAAGCCTATGGAGTACTCCTGGAAGCTTTTGGAAAAACCAACCGGAGCTAACCCAACCCTTTCGGTATTGAACTCTATTGCAGTACAATTTACCACCGATACTGAGGGAGCCTACACATTCGAATTGACTGTCTCTTACAATGCTTGGACAGATAAAGCGGAAGTAACTATTGTGGTATCTGAAGGAGATGAAAATTTTTTAGAAGCTAGAGGAGGAGATGATCAATCGCAAAATCTAGGAACCATGATTCAATTGGATGGGACACTTTCCCTCAATGAAACTGGAGAAGATCTTATTTTTCTTTGGGAATTTGTTTCAAAGCCAGAAGGTAGTACTGTACAGTTTTCACCTAGCAATGCTGGCATCACCAATTTCCAGCCTGATAAACCCGGCGAATACCTAATTAAAATGACCATAAAGGCGGGCAATCACCAATCTTCAGACTTGATAAAAGTTACAATTTTAGATGGAGTAAATGGTGAAGGTCCAGTTATCCTAAATTCAGATATTCTAGCAGATAAAATGTTACCAGACGTTTTTGTCAACAACCCGGAAAAATTAGATTATTTAGTAACCAAAGACATCGCAGTAAAAGGCGCAAAGCTTACAGTAGATCCAGGAGTAAGAATTGGTTTTGAAGAAGGAACGGGATTTACAATTGATGCCAATGGAAGTTTGAGAGTTTATACCATGGATGTGACGAACAAACCAATTATTTTCCAAGGTAAGGAAGCAAACAAAGGTTTTTGGGATGGAATTACTATTTTCTCCACTCAAGCTCCTGAGTACATTGTTGGTCTAGAGTTAAGAGATGCCGGAAAACTTGGTTACGGTATTAAATATACTAATGGATCAAAAGCTCACTTAAACAGAACCACAGTTCACAATAATTTAGGTGTTGGAATTTGGCTTGATGAAAGCTCTAGTTTGGAAGAATTCAAATACAATCATCTCCATGACAATGAAGTTTCTCCATTAAAAATACCTGCAAGATTGATTTCTGAGCTATTTATTGAGAATCAGATTCTAGATAAAAACATTCATGTCACTGAAGGGAAAATCTTAAGTGGATTAGAGCATATCTGGCCAAACTTTACTGTAGGATTTGACATCCTAACTGATCTGGTTGTATACAATGGTTCCTCCTTGGTACTTTCTGAAGGAGCCAGAATTAACATGAATGATGATAAAGCTATTCGGGTAATTAACGGATCTGTTTTGAAAATTCTTGGAAGTAACACTGTACCAGTGAAAATAGAAGGTATATCCAAGCAAAAAGGGGCATGGAGAGGGATTTATATTGAAAATTCCAAAGATCGACCAAGCAGTATCTATTTAACTGAAATCCGTCATGCGGGAAGTAATGCAATAGCTGGACAGACACCTGCAACCATTAAGCTTGGAAATGGAGCTAAGTTCAAACTTTATAAAACGGTTTTGGATCAAGGAAAAGGTGATGGTTTTGAGGCTGTAGGTAGTAATATAGGGTTAGCATTTGAAGAGAATAAAATCATAAACCATACAGGTCACCCGGTATCAGTTGCGGCAGATTTGGTGGAACACTTGGATTACCTCACTCAGATGGAAAATAACGGCATCAATGAAGTTGCTGTAGATGGGTTTAAAACACTAGCTAAAGATGGTGGGGAAATAGTCTGGAAAGGCTTTGCTACAAGAACTCCATATGTAATCAAAGGCCTTGGTAAGGACCTGACTATCCAATCAGGCATGAGAATCAAAGATGGAGTAACCATCAAAATGCAGCCAGGTTCTAGAATTGATGTTCAAAATGCCAACGGACGTTTAGGGTATTTAACTGTGGAAGGTTTTGAAGGAAATCCAGTAATCATCCAAGGCACTACTGAATCTGCGGGCTCTTGGTATGGAATTACTTATTCTACCAGTAATCAGCAAAACGTGATTAGACATGCACTAATCAAGCATGCAGGCAAGACAATGAGCAATAATTTCTCAGCTGCAGTTACTGTTGACAATGTTCCCCAAGGATCACTGATGGTTCAAAATACCAAGATCACACATTCAGGTCAGCATGGTATCGCTGTCACCAAGCAATTCGCGCACTTATTACTTGCTTCTGATTTAAGCTTTGAAGAGATAAAAGGAGAACAGATCTTCACTTGGTAAAATAGAAAGTATCAATCAAAAAGTAAAGCCTCTGGGGATTTCCAGAGGCTTTTTTCGTTCCAAATAATTAAAAGTAAACGCTAAAAATTTAACTAGAAAAGTGGCTTAGTTTTTCCTTTCTGGTAGATTTAAAAGCTTCTGAAGCCGAATCCTAGCTCGACACAGCTGCGATTTTGAGGTGCTTTCAGAGATGTGAAGGTGTTTTGAGATTTCTTCATGGCTAAGTCCTTTTAAGGCAAAAAGTTCGAAGACAGCTTTGTATCCCTTAGGTAGTTTTTCCACCATAATAGACAGGTCTTCCCATTCCAAAGAATTATCGGGAGAGATTACTGTCATTTGGCTACCCAGTTGCTCTATGTTTATTGCTCTGAATTTCGCCTTTTGCTTTCCCAAATACATCAGGCATTCATTGACGACGATTCTTCTCACCCAGCCCTCAAAGCTGGCCTCTTGGCTGAATTGCCTTATTTTGCTAAAAACTTTACCAAAAGCGACTAGTAAAGCGTCCTCAGCGGCGGCCGTCTCCTTGATGTATCTGAGGCAAATAGATAGCATCTTGGGTGACAGCCTTTCAAATAGTTCCCGCTGAGCTTTTGGATTCTGGGCTAAGCAACCCAAGTAAAGTTGATCAATAGATTGTGGTAACGGCATAAAAGTACTTGCCGCATCTACCAATGATTTTTTCATTCGATTTAAATAAGTTAGAATAAGTAGTTGGTCTAATTCTCAAAAAGTTTCATTGGTTGATGACAATAAATACGTAACAGTGTATCCAAGAGATTGCTCTGAAACATCACATGTTTGGGTGATTTTTGGAGCAACTTGCCGAAAATGTGAAAAGGAAGAAATAGCCTGCTGATCAGCATCCAAGTAATTATTGAATGTTATTCCCCACAGGACACAGGTGATTTTAAAAAAAAATTTCATATGTCTATAATTGTTTTTTAGCGGTCATATGGAATCTCGCAGGATTTATAATCATCCCAGTGTTTGACGTTATTCGTCATGCTCGATTTCATGTCAAGAATCAATTATTTTACTTGACAAAGTTGCGTCATTTTAAAGCCCTAAAAAATCACATAAATGAATGAAAAAGAAGTGGTTGAATCTTAAAAAACCATATTTCATGTGATAAAAAAAGCTTCCCTATTTAGGAAGCTTGCATAGTAATAATTTCAGTTTCTTTAAATCAGATTATCTCTAAAAGCTTTTGCAACTGCCTCGCTTTTAGAATTGACATGGAGCTTTTCGTAGATCTTCTTGATGTGGGAACGAACTGTATCTATAGCAATGAACATCTCAGCAGCGATCATTTTATAGGAATACCCTTTGACTAACCATTGAAGCACTTCATTTTCCCTTTCCGAAAGATTATAATCATTCACGCCAGCAACATTTAATTGGGCAAACATTTTTAACACTTGGGTGGCGACAGAAGCTGTCATCGGAGCTCCACCCGAAGAAGCTTCTTCAATGTATTCCAACAATCTAGCTGGAGGAGTTTTTTTGAGTATATACCCATTTGCTCCATTCTTTAAAGCCTCAAAAATATTCTGATGATCGTCAAACACAGTCAACATAAGTACTTTGACATGATCATTGTTTTGGCGAATGATTTTCAACCCTTGCAAACCATTGACTACTGGCATATCTATATCCATTAGAATCACATCTGGCTGATACGTTTTGATTTCAAAAGCCACATTCGAACAGTTCTTAAATGCTGCCAAAACGCTAAATCCTTCACTCCCATCAATCAACATGGTGAGCCCCTCTCTCAGCTGAGGATTATCTTCATATATCAGTAGCTTTATCATTTCCCTCCAATTTAAACTTAAAATTACTTGGCTCTTCCTTCTGATTCAATCATATGTATGTGTGGAATTAAACACTTAACTGGAGGTAAATCTCGGCACCTTCGCCTAGCTGTGAAGTGATAGTAAGTTCACCATTCAAACTTGCTGCGCGCTTTTTCATATTTCCCATTCCATTACCTTCATCCACTTGTTTAGGATTAAATCCCTTCCCATTGTCTTTGATTTTCATTTTAAAATGATTCTTTTCCAAACCAAAATGAATGAATACCTCATCAGCCATGGAGTATTTAGCGACATTGTTTATACCCTCTTTAAAGATCAAGAATAAGTCTCTAATCGTGTCCATACTTAATTTCATGCCCAAGATTTTCTCCTCCACCTCAAATTGAATCCTGATATCTTTGGACTCCAAAGCCTGATTAGCAAATTCCCTCATCCTGGCAATCAGTTTTTCCATTGAATCATTTTGAGGTTTAATACTCCAAACAATATCATCCATAGAATCCATCATACGTTGACTATTTTCTGATATTTTACTGATATACTCACTCGTCTTTGCTGGATCAGTTCCTAGTTTTGTTTTGGCCATGGAACTAAGAATATTAATGGTACTAAGCGTGGAGCCCATATCATCATGAAGGTCTCTTGCTAAGCGAGCCCTGATTTTACCAATCGCCAGCACCCTATTCAGGTTTAAGCGATAAATCAAAACCACAATTCCCAAGAATAGGAATACCAATAGTGTTTTAAACCACCCACTTTGAATCAAACTAGGTTGTATCTCGAAATCATAACTGGCAATTCCTGACAAAATCCCTGCTTCATTGACACTTCTTACTTCAAACCTGTATTCACCAGGCGGTAATAAAGAATAAACTGCTCTGTAATTTTGCTGTGATTCCACCCACTTTTCCTCTGCACCGACTAATCTATAATAATAGGAAAACCTATCCTGCAGCGGGAAATTGAGAATGTTAAAATCAAAACTTATACTATTCTCTTGGGAGGAAAATTTCCGTCGAGGATCTGGAATTGATGCATCTCCTACATAATGTCCAAACAATTCCACGTTGGTAATCATGGGTACAATAGGAACTAAATTTCGATCAAATTGAAGTGGATCGAAGATTAAAATCGCATTATTACTCAAAAAGGCCAGATCTCCGTTTGAGAATCGACTACCACCACGCCCATCACTGGGAATTTGCGCAAAAAAATGATTCGTTCCAAAAGATGAAAAAGTATTGGTTTTGGCATCAAAACGGGTTAATCCATTGGGGGTGTAAATCCAGACTAATTGATTTTGATCGACTTCCAAATGAAGAATGCCATTGCTCAGCAAACCTTCTGAAAAGGAAAAGATCTCATTCTTACCAGAATTGACATTGTATTTATTGAGTAACTCCGTTCCCATCAAAAAAATACTATCATTCAACTGCACAATTCTTTCTATGATGTTGGAGTTAAGAATTGTATTGTCCAGATGCCTAATCACTGAAGCATCTTTAGGATTGAGAACATAAACCCCATCGTTTGTAGATGTTACCCATAGGTTTTGATTCTTGCTTACAAGGATTTTTGGAATCCTACCTTGAAACTTTCTGAACCTGCTAAAGCCATTTACCTGAAACCCTTCTCCCTCATATTTGACAACTCCTCCCGCTTGAGTACCAAACCAAACAGTTCCATCTGAGTCTTGAGCGATGGTTCGAATGGTAGATCCATCAAATGGTTCAGGACTGAGGTAATGAGCTTTTTTTGCTTTTAAATCTGCCACCATAATAAGGCCTTTCTGCATCCCCACCCAAACTAACCCTCTAAATTGATCGTGGTGAATATCCCAAACTTGATTGGATTCAATTGTGCCTGGAGAATTTCTTTTTATCCATTCATCATTGAGCAATCCATTTCTAGGATGATATAACCTTAACCCTTTTCCCCAACTACCAACCCAAATATTGGTATCAGCATTATGAATCACTTCTTTGATCGCCTGAAATTCATTATTCCCTGACTGAGACTCCATTTGGTTAAAGAAGATATTAGGAGTGTCAAAGTGTATAAAAAACAAACCCGAATCAGTAGCAAGCCAAAGTCCACCTGACTTATCCCAGATTATTTTACTTATTCTATCATATATCAAATCACTTTGAATAATTCGATTGTATCTGAAATTAGTATAATCAAAATCAGCTAGGGTTTGAACTCCATACCTCCAAAGCTTACCTCCTGGCAATGCAATCAGTCCATAAGCTTCCTGGTAATTATCATGTGGAGCTTTGATTTGGTCCATATGATCCTTCCACATGTTGGATTTAGTATCATAGGAAACCAAATGTTCATTTGGCGCCCAATAATTTATCCAATAAATTCCATGGCCATCCTTAAATATATTTGAGACCTCTTTGAAATCCGGCCCGTTCAAAATCGGTAAATTGAGAGGATTGAAAGTGGAAGTATAGATTAGGTCTTTATGGGAATCATATACTGCTATCCCATCCATACTACTGATCCAAAAGAATCCTTTTTCTTCTTCAAAAATGGATCTCACCCTCCATCCATCCGGGACTTTGATCGGTACTTTTAGGTCTGTAATAATACCTTTGTCAAGATTGATCAATAGAATTTTATTGTTCCTAAGCACCACATACATCCTACCTTCACTATCCATCCAAAGGTGCTCTCCTTGATATCTTTCTTCAGGTTTTTCAAAAGGAATTTTCGTAAATAACTCTTTTTCAGGTATGTAATACCCATAATCATCACCTACTCTAAGCCACATCAAACCTGACTGGTCTATCAAGATTTCTGAAACTGATTTTGCTGATTGGTGACCTGGGGTTTTGATTCGATAGTTCATGAATTTCCGACCATCAAACCGTTGAAGCCCATTTGGCGTCCCGACCCATATAAAACCACTTTTATCTTGATGTATTGTCAATACCTGATTGGAGGAAAGACCTTCTGCTAAACCGAACTTATTGATAAAAAATCTTTTGGTTTCAGCCTCCGAAGACTGAAAAAATAATATGAAAAGAAAAAGGGCTAGGTACCGCTTCATATTTGGCTCCAAATTAGGTGAAAATCATAATATTTTCACCCAATAAATATTTCAATTCACACGTTTATGTGGTCTTTATCTTTCAGCATATCACTCAACTTTTTCATGGAATTTAAAATGCCATTCTATGAATAAAATGAGGTAAAAAAATCCACCTCATTTTATAAGCCCAGCTACTCAAAAAATAATTGATACTCAATCAAAGAGACAATAATTATTATACAAGAGGATGTGGTTTTCCAAATCCCTGAATTTTGGTTTCCTGATTTCCATTACGCCTTCACAGTTTCCAAAAAGCTGGTGAAATGACTTTTTATATTTCCCTTTTTTTACTTTCATCAATTCTCCACCATTTTTTGAAATAAAAAATGCGCGATGTTTCTCACCAGTCCAGGTAATATACTTCCCTTCTAAGGCAGTGGTTTTTCTTGCAAATGGATCATAATAAACTTCAAAAACCTCATCAAAATCAGGATTCAACACTTGCAAGAGCATTTCCTTCTTCCCGTTAATACTGGTATTTCTGAAAAGGATATAATCCTGTGGCATTCCAGTTGGCTGATCTTTGGAAAGCAGTTTCTTAAGTGAAGAACCTCTTTCATTTAGATATTGAAGTCTGGTAGCTCCATTCAAAGCAATCGCAAACTCTTCCATCTCTTCCGCAGATATTATATGACGTGCTCCAGTCAGATCTTCTAAATTTACTTGGGTAATCCCTCTGCTACTTGAGCTAGAAAGGATTTTCCCTTCTAGTACTTGCCCTGATTTTAGCAATGCATAGCCTTTATTTGACATGGGAAGTTCCTCCAAAGGCTGTTGCAGTTTTTGCGCAGACACACCGAGAGCGACCCCAAAAAGTGCCAGAAAAATTAAATTCACTTTCTTCATTGTTCGTTAGTTTTTGTTTTAATAATGTTTGAAGATTATTTTATTTAATCCCCCTTATTCCAGATGATGGAAAAACAATACGTGGGGTTGCATCAAAAACTTAACAAACACTTAAAATCCGTTTTTCTTATAATCCACTTTATCCAAAGAAAACATTCAACAAGCTATAGTTGAAAGGTTTACAAATGAATTCAACAAACAAATTCATAACAAAATGGTGAAATGATTTATCAGGATTTTAAGGTTTAAAAATGAACCTTGCCAACTAATCCCAATCGTATGAAATCCATTAGAATTATTCTTATTACACTTTTCAGTTTGTTTCTCACTTTACAGCTTTCTGCCCAAAAGCTTAACGAAATCCAGGTAATCGGAAGTCACAATAGCTACAAAAGTCAAATGGCTCCAGAACTTGTGGCTTATTTGGCCAAAGTGAATCCGCCTGCTGCCCAGAGTTTAGAATATGCCCATATCCCTTTAGAAGCTCAATTGGAATTAGGTTTAAGAAACTTGGAATTAGATGTTTTTCACGATCCAGAAGGAGGAAGGTATTCAAACCCAAAAGGATTGGAAATCATCAAAGCCAGCGGAGGAGACATACCTAATTATGATCCAACTGATGCACTTTCCAAACCTGGCTTGAAGCTTTTTCATGTGCAGGACTTAGATTTTCAATCTCACCACCTGCTGTTTGCAGATGCTTTGACCGCACTCAAAAAATGGAGCAATAATAACCCTGAGCATTATCCCATCTTTATTTTAATCAATGCAAAAGATGGAAATATCCCTGGCACTCGCCCTGTTCTGCCTTTTACAGCCACGGCTTTGGACAGCATTGATTTGGAAATCAGAACGCATTTGGGCATGAATAAGCTAATCACTCCAGATATGGTAAAAGGGGATTATACTGATTTGGAATCAGCAGTGCTTGCTGGAAACTGGCCTAGTTTGGAAGATGCGCGTGGCAAATTCCTTTTTGTTTTGGATGAGAGTGAGGAGAAAATTGACCGATATCTGACTGCAAAACCTGAACTTAAAAATGCGGTACTTTTTGTCAACAAAAAAGAAGGGAATTCAACTGCTGGATTTAGGATTATCAATAATGCGGTGAAGGATGAGTCGTACATTAGAGAACTTGTTAAAAAGGGATATATGATCCGAACGCGGGCTGATTCAGATACTAAGCAGGCCAGAACGAATGATTATTCTACTTTCGAAAAAGCTAAAGCATCTGGAGCTCAGGTAATTTCCACGGATTATTATATCCCATCAACCTTCTTCAAATCGGATTACAAAGTTAATTTCGAAGGGGATCTGTACCAAAGACCTAATCCAGTGTTGGTCAACAAATAGACACATCTTAACATTTTGAACAGAAAATATATTCTTCCTAGCATCCTTGGCGCAGCAATACACCTAATCAGCCCAAACCCACAGCTTTTTGCTCAATCATCAACTGAAATAAAAATCGCGTTTCTCTCAGACATCCACCTGCAAGATGTCTATGCAGATTTGCAGTCACCTGATTTTCGCGGATTGTTTAATCCAAAAACTGGCAAATACGCGACTATTCGAACCATGAAAAGCCAACTAAATTCTACCCGGCTTTTCAATGAAAACTATTTTGCTTTCATCAGCGCATTGGAAGACCTAAAGAAAAAAGAAATTCAACTCGTGGTACTTCCGGGCGACTTTACCGATGACGGTCAGCCGATGAATGTTTTGGCATTTCAGAAAATTCTTAACCATTACGCTAAAAATTTCGGAATGCGATTTTATGTGACTACTGGAAATCATGATCCAGTCAAACCATTTGGAGGAATTGCCGGGAAAAGAGATTTTTTGGGAGTGGATGGTTCCGAGCAAGCAATCGCAGGGACAGCTGATTTATATAAAAATACGGACGCAGCAACCTCAGATCAGATCAATTATTGGGGTTATCCAGAGATCACACAAGCATTAGCCGCTTATGGCTTTTTCCCAAGCCCACAGGATGTTTTCTGGGCGCATCCATTTGAAGAGCTGGATTATGATTCTTACAGCTTTGATCAGGCCATAGCTTCCTCCAACCTTGAAAACAGAGTTTATTCAGATGCAGATTCGGGGCTTTTCCTGCCTGATGCCAGCTATCTCGTGGAACCTATAGCTGGAATTTGGCTACTTGCGCTTGATGGAAATGTATACACACACTCTGAAGAGGATAATTGGAGCGGCTCCTCTGTTGGGTTCAATCAGGCTGTGAATCACAAAAATCACCAACTCGACTGGATCAGAAAAGTTAGTACTGAAGCTGAAAATAGAGGTAAAACCCTGATTTCTTTCAGTCACTACCCTCTGGTAGAATTCCATGACGGAGCATCAGCCGAGATGAAATCACTTTTTGGACCGAATAAATTTCAACTCGAACGCGTGCCTTCTTCGGAGACCAGCGAACTATATGCTGCTGCAGGAATCAACATCCATTTCGCGGGACACATGCACATCAATGATACCGGAATTTATCAAGACCAATCAACCACCCATACCATGTATAACATCCAAGTTCCTTCCTTGGCGGCCTTTCCGCCTGCCTATAAGACTGCCACAATCACTTCGCAAGACAATTTTGAAATAGAGACTATCCCTTTGACAGAAGTAGGTCATATGAATGAATTCTTTGATCTCTATCGAATGGAGCATAGGTGGTTACTTGAAAACCAAGATCCCGGAATTTGGGATACCACCATTCTGGCTTCCAAAGACTATCTCGAATACACCAGAAATCACCTTCGGGAATTAACAAAATCCAGATTTATCCCATCGGATTGGCCAGAAAATCTGGCTATTCTGCTAGAAAATCTCAGTCCTAAAGAGCTTATCCTATGGAGTAAAATGGACGAAATCAAAAGTGATAGATTTCTACAAGAGAAATTAAGAACACTACAAATCAATCCAGGAGGTATGAATCCCAAACATTCTATTATCGATGATTTTTACTTGTTGAAAAACGGCGATGAACTGGGAAAAAACCTCATTCCTGAAGATAGACTTAGTTTTTATGAGGAATTGATTACTTCACTCAGCAAAAAAACCTTCTCCTCTTCGGTTCAGAACCTGAACCGTGAATTGATTCAGTTTTTTGGGATTTTTGAGAAGCTCTATCAGTCGAATCCTTCAGACCATTTTTCCATTGACCTGAAAAACAATACGATAAAGAAAATTCAGGATTGAGGCAAAGTCAATCATATTGGTCGTGCCGTTGGCACTCTCCTGTGTCATAAATCCGCTAGTAACCCAGAATCCCGATAGCTATCGCGGACATTCTGGGCTTTTACTGGCCTTGCCGTTGGCAAGGGAAATCCTGCCGAGATTCTAAAAACGGGATAATGAGCCTATTTCTAGGTTATAATAGCAGACCCAATAAATTCAACTGACGTAAGTACTTAAAAACCTTTTAATTATTCAATTGGCCAATAGACATTCTATATGAAGAATGCCAAGGGCATTCACAATACCAGCCCCGAATACAGCGCAGCGAAATTCGGGGTAGAAAAATCATTATTGAATTTATGAGTGCCAAAGGCACGATCAGTAACACAAAAACCTAAAAAAACAGCAAAAGCCGACGAGAAATTCTCATCGGCTTTACTATTACATTATGATATTTAAGTCTTAATAACCAGGGTTTTGAACCAAGAAACCTTCTATATTGGAAGCTCCGTCAATCGCTCGTTGGGGGATCGGGAATAGTCTTTTGTTGGGATCACTATCGGTCTTTTCTGTCCAGCTATCTTCATATTTACCAAATCTGATTTGATTGGTTCTTCTCAAACCTTCCCAGTACAACTCAAAGCCTGATTCACGAAATAAAATATCCAAATCTATTGAAGATAAAGGAGCAGGTGTTTGCGCTGGACGTGCTGTTCTCGAAGTTCTGAGCATATTGACATCTGCAAGAGCACCTGCATTGTCACCTTTTCGCAACTTAGCCTCAGCGCGCATCAAATAGATCTCACCCAATCTCAATAAAACGATATCCACACTGCTATTTGAACAGCAATTTGGCGCGGTACGGCTAAACTGATATTTGGAGAATCTATGACCGGTGTTATGCAAGCTACCCTCACTGGTGAAATCTACTTGGAAGGTGTGATCTACGTAGCGAATATTTGCTCCGCTGCTTCTTCTATTAATCACAGGATATATTCTCACTTTTCCGTCAGCATCACGGATAATAGCACCAGTTTCATCTTTACGAGGTCCCCAGATAATATTTCGCAGGATACCTCGGTCCATTTCAAACTGGGTATCTTCTACTGAATAATAGTGATCCGCATCATTTGTAGGATTTACACCTGTCAAGTCCTGAAGATTTTCTGGAACCAAAGTATTGCGCTTGAAGAAACGAGCATCTGCATCTGCAGGATCTACATTACCGTACGCGTCATACCAGCTTTGGATGAAATCCGGCGTAGCAGCTACTGCATCTGTGCCTCTTGTGCTCGGGTATTCAGGTCTCGGCACCTGATCCCCTGAAATAGACCAATACTGCCATCTGCTATGCTCAGTCTGCAAAACACCTCTCTGATCAAGAGAGAAGATAATTTCCTTATTAGTATTGTTGTCGTCATTAAACAAATCGAAATATTCAGGAGATAAAGTGTAAGGTCCGTTGATGATATTACTTGTGTATTCGATGACCTTATCCATATCTTCAGTCCTGAAATCAGGCGTACCATATGGGTCACGATATACCGCAGCATTCAAATACAATCGAGCCAATAGTCCCTCAACTGCAGATTTATTCATACGACCAGGACCATTGCTGCTACTGATCACATTGACTACAGAGAGTAGCTCATTTTCAATGTATTCCAGTGCTTCCTCACCACGTAAAATGATAGACTGTTCGTCAGAAGCGTCTTTTCTAAAAACCAGCCCCCAGTTGTCCAATGCTAGCATATTCAAGTACGCCTTCATGGCTACCATTTCATACAAAGGATTTTGCGCGTTGGTATTGCCATTTTCCACCTCGAGAGTCAATTGCTCCTCTGCTGCCACAGCTCTGGAAAGCGTCAAGGTAATGTAAGTCCAAGCGTCTCCAACTAAGCTATTGCCAGGAGTCATCAAATGCTGGTGAATAGCGATAAACTTACCTCCATCAAACCAATCTGTACCACCACGGTAAGGAAGAATCCCTTCATCTGAAGCTACTTCCTGAAGTCCAAAATTCACGGTGTGAAGCCATACCTGACGAAGCATGCCATACACCGGAGCAATGGAACCACTAACGATTTCCGCTTCGCCTGTGCCTGTAAGCGACTCATCGAGGATTTCTTCGTCGAGCGTGGTACAGCTGATAAAAGCCAGCAAAAATGCAGCAATTGGAAGTATTATGTTATACTTTATATTTTTCATTTCTTTAAGATTTTCTGGAAGATTAACTAGTGATCTATTCGTGTTTAAAAGGTGACATTCAAGTTAATAGTGAATGTCCTAGCTCTTGGGTAGGTGAATCTGTCGATTCCGAAAGTCTGTATACCAGCAGAAGTAGAGCCTGTATTTACTTCAGGATCAAATCCGGAGTAATCCGTGATTACGAAGAGATTTTGACCAGTGACTGAGAGGCGGATATTTTGGAAAGTATTGCCCATTCCAAAGCTTGTCGGATTCACATTGTAGCCCAAAGTGGCATTGTTCAGTCTAAAGAAAGAGCCGCTCTCCAAGAATCTTGTAGAAACAGTATTGGAGTTGTTGAAAGATTCTTCTGGAAATTGTACGGCAAAATCTGTTGTGTTATTCGATCTGGAAAGTTGGGCTTTGGTAAACAAAGACATAGTGGTGTGATTGTAAATCTTGTTTCCAGCAGCCCCATTAAAGTTTAGTCCTAGGTCGAAATTATCAAATCGAAAATTTGTGTTGAATCCGTAGATAACCTTTGGAATAGCGCTTCCCACTACACTTCTGTCATTGTCCAGGATCTGTCCATCATTGTTGATGTCTACGAATCTATTGAGGCCATCCTCTCCGATTCCATCAAACTCAAGCATATAGAAAGCTCCAATTGGCTGGTTGTTGATGTATCCGTTGATAGTTGCGCCAGTTTGTCCGGCACCCTGAGCTGCTCCAGTAGTCAAGACCGCATAAGGAGAGTCTCTTACTTCGTTTTGAATAAATGTGATGTTACCGCCAATTTCATAGGAAAAAGACTTTGTTTCTTTACTGGCATAATTCAAGGTAAGCTCAACTCCACTGTTGTGGATTTCCATATTGTCGATATTATCCCAAAAAGTGGAAGTCGGTTGCACCGGATCCGCCGGAACTACCTCAAGGAGGATATTTGAAGATACTTTGTTGAAATAATCCAAAGTACCTGTCAATCTGTAATCCCTCAAGGCAAAATCAATCCCGAAATCGATTTGAGTGGAGACTTCCCATTGCAAATTCGGATTTGCCAATCTCGTGAATACAATGCCGTATGGATAGCTATCTAAGGTCGTTCCGTCTGTGTCTATAGGATATGTATTCAAACTGCCTGAACCAGTGGCCAATCGATCTTCGGAATAGCTGGCTTTGGTGATTTTGGATGGAATCTCCTGATTTCCAGTTTGTCCCCAGCTCGCACGTACTTTTAGGTTGTTGAAAACGGAATTGGCCATGAAAGCTTCTTTGCTCAAATTCCAACCCAAAGCAAATGAAGGGAAGTATCCGTATTTGTTGTTCTCCCCGAATTTAGAAGAACCGTCTGCACGGAAAGTGGCCGTGAACAAATATTTATCTGCATACACATAATTCAATCTACCGAAGAAGGACTGTAATTCATTTCGGGTCGCAGAGGCATTGACCGTTGTAGGAAACTCGCTCGTGCTATTATGATCCTGATATCTTGGCTCTATATTATTGGCTGCGAATCCTCGGTAAGAAGTACCTCTAAACTGGTCTAGAAAAGTCTGGTAAGAATGGCCCGCTAATACCGTGAAATTGTGTTTGTAATTGTTCCAATTGTACGTCAACGTGTTTTCTACAAGACTATTGGTATTCGAAGAAATAAGCTCATCCAAGGTACCGTCGGACACATTGGATTCATTGATTACCTCAGTATATGGCTTGTATTGTACGTATCGATTTGTATTGGAATAATCCACACCTAAATTCAACTTATAAGTCAGGCCATCAAAAATCTCAAAGGATGGAGAGATAGTCCCTAAAATCCGGTTGTTTGCTGCATCATCACTGTACAAATCATATCTCTTAATTGGATTCAGTGCATTGGTATTCAAAAGAGTAGGCTCACCATCTGTGAAAGCTGGAATTGTGGGATTAAGACCCAGCATATCGCTAATCGTGCCTGTAATTACTGGTCGAAGGTTTTCAGTATAGGCAGCAGTAAGATTGTAATCAATATTCATCCTGCCATCAAAAGCCTTCTGATTTACGTTCAGTTTACCTGAATAGCGCTTCAAATCACTGTTTTTCAAAATACCTTCTTGCTCTTGATAACCTAGAGATGCGAAGTAGGAAAACCGCTCTGTATTGGCTCCACTCATAGATAAACTATAATCCTGAGAGAACCCTACCTGAGTCAATTCCTCTTGCCAATTGGTGTTGCCTCCGAAATCTTCCAGATTACCTCCTACAGCTACTACTTGCTCTCTAAACTCATCTGCTCCAAAAACATCGATTTGCTTTGCCATTTTAGACCAGGATGCTCCAGCAGAGAAGTTAACTTGAGAACTTCCCATTTTGCCCTTTTTGGTGGTAATCACCACAACCCCATTTGAGGCACGAGAACCATAAAGCGCAGTTGCACTAGCGTCCTTCAGCACATCTATGCTGGCGATATCATTGGGATTTAGAAAGTTGAGCGGATTAGAAGCTACGCCAGTTCCGGAATTGTCCAATAAAAACCCGTCCAAGACATAAAGTGGCTGCGTACCTGAGCGTAAACTTCCGATTCCCCGGATAATCACATTTTGGTTTGCTCCAGGCTCTCCACTGGTAGAAGTAATATTTACTCCAGCCATTTTGCCCTGCAACAGATCAACTGGATTTGTGATCACGCCTCTATTGAAATCTTCACTTTTAACAGAGCTTATCGCTCCAGTTACATCCGATCTTTTTTGGGTACCGTAGCCGATTACAACCAATTCATCCAGTTGAGTAGCATCTGGCTGCAATTGCACATCAATGATAGATTTCCCATTTACAGAGATTTCCTGAAGGATATACCCTACATATGAAATCTGAAGGATGGCATCTTCACCCACCTCAATAGAAAATTTACCATCAAGATCTGTTACGGTTCCATTCACAGTTCCCTTGATCTGAACAGTTGCGCCTGGTAGTGGTTGACCGGTTTCATCTGTGATTGTTCCAGTCACTGACTGCTCAGCCGAAATCAAACCAGAGGTCGGAAGACTGGCGCCTATCTCTAGCCCATTCGCGAATACTTGCGAAGAACTGTCGAAAGTTGTCCACATCAACACAAATGCGGACCCATAAATAATTTTAGATAATTGTAATTTTGTATTCATAAAATTTATTGTGTATAAAAAGAGAACAATCCGAACAGAATAACTAACCCGATTGAATTAGCTTAGCCAATAGTTAAACACAAAAGTATTATACAAATAACACAGTCCTGTTAAGGGAATTTTAGGCCTATATTAAATATATCCCTCAATTTTCAGATCTATTTTTCAATCAGTAATCATTTCCTCTCATAGAGTTTGAAAAAATTAGAAAGGAGAGTAAGCATTGACAAAAGCGGACCAAAACGTCTTCCTGAGCCTCAATGAAGAGAAAAATTAATGTTCTGTAAAAAAAATAAACTTTATTAAATTATTTTTATGTTAAAAAATTATTCTCTTTTGACACGACAAAATTACTTATATTAATTCAATATTATATAGACGATATTTTTGATCACTAAGGATCATATTTTCAATTTATAAAATTTATAATAATTTAATAAAACAAATGAAACATATAGTAAAATAAATAGCCTGATTCTTTCCCGAATTACTCAGAAAATAAACTCTTCCAACCTGAGGACGGATTGATGATTGTCGTGAGAATTCCTTCGCTTTCAAAATCAAGTTGCCGAATAGCTATTAATTAATTAGCTTTTAGCTACTAACAAAAACCCAATTCCAAATGCAACTACTTTTTCCTCGTCCCACACTGGTTTTTACCTGTGCCTATTTTTCTATCTGCCTTGTTTTCTCCTCCTGCCAAAAGCCAGAAGAAAAAATAATAGCTGAAGAAATCCTGTCAGAAAACCTATTGAAAGACTATGTAATGGCTCCTGATTCTGCGTTCAAATTTGAGATTGTCCGTACGGTCACTGGAACTGATTATGACTATCACGTTCTGAAGATGACCTCTCAGAATTGGCTAACCTCTGATTTGGTAGATAAGACAGAATGGTGGCATTGGGTGTCCATAGTGGTACCGAGAGATACTCCTTTTGAAACCGGCATGATGTGGATTGGCGGAGGGAGCACCAACACCAAAATGCCGGAAAATCCTGATGAATTTATCCTAGCTGCGGCAATGCAGACAAATTCCATTGTTGCACAGGTTCATAATATTCCATTTCAGCCCTTAACCTTTGCCAATGATCCCGAAGGAGAGAGGTATGAAGATGCCATTATTGCTTATGGTTGGAGGAAGTTTCTGGAAGGAGGAGCCAAAGACGAAGATGCGATTTGGTTGGCTCGCCTGCCAATGACCAAAGCGGTAAAACTTGCAATGGATGCAACCTCGGAGGTAGTAAAAACTCTTTATGAAAAAAACCTTAACAACTACGTCGTAGCTGGAGCATCGAAACGTGGTTGGACCACTTGGACGATTGCAGCTATGGATGATAGGGTTGTTGCGATTATTCCAATCGTCATAGACATGCTAAACTTAGAACCTTCATTTAACCATCACTGGAAAAACTATGGATTCTGGGCTCCAGCCGTAGATAATTATGTAAATGAAGGAGTAATGAAATGGATGGGAACTCCAGAATTTGATCGACTTTTAGAAATTACAGAACCCTATACTTTTGCAACGGAAATGGAACTGCCCAAGCTTCTGATAAATGCAGCAGGAGACCAATTCTTTCAGCCAGATAGCTGGGAATTTTATTGGGATGATTTGCCCGGGGAAAAGCATATTCAATATGTGCCGAATTTCGGCCATGACATAGGAGACTCTGATGCAGTACCCAATATGATCTCCTTTTATTCCGCTGTTTTAAACCAAAACCCTAGACCTAAATACGAATGGAAAATTGAAGGAGACCTCATTTCATTTCAAGCAGATCCTGCCGATAAACCTATTTCAGTCAAAGTATGGAGCGCATATAATGATAAAGCAAGAGATTTTAGAGTGGATGTTTTTGGACCTAATTGGCAAGCAACTGAGCTAGAATCAGCAGCAGATGGAAATTATGAATTCAAAATGACAGAGCCAGAGAGCGGCTATAGAGGGTATTTTATGGAGGTGACTTTTGCGGGACAAGCGCCTATGAAAGTGACAAGTGGCGTGGAAGTTTTGCCTAGGTCCTATCCATTTGACGAATTCATTCCTGAGCATTTAGAATCTTCTAGCTCCAATTAATGATGAAAAAACTAATCCTATTTATAGCGTCTATTTTCGTTTCAATTAACTCTTTTGTTATGGCTCAGCGGGCAGCAAATTATGATGAGGCTAAAGTCCCACCACTAGTTCTTCCAGATCCCTTTATCAGTGAATCTGGGCAATTGATTCAAAGTATTTCAGACTGGGAAAACATCCGAAGACCAGAGTTATTGAAATTATTCACAGAGGAGGTTTACGGTCCAATTAGAACTGATTTCGATGAGATTTCTTTCAAAGAAGTCTCAGAAAGCACCAACCCTTATCCAGACCAGGCGATTTTCAAAGAGTTGGATATTACAGTTGCAAGAAATGGAAAATCTCATACCATGAGATTAAATGTATTCCTTCCAAAATCTAGTGAACGGGAAGTTCCAATAATTTTATTGATCAATCATAGACCAAAATTTAGTGATGGCAGAATTGCTGAAGAAGGTTATTGGCCAGTTGAGGCACTTGTTAATAGAGGCTTTGCAACTGCCTCTTTTCATGGAGAAACGGTAGCTCCTGATGATGCAGAAAAATTCTCCGAAGGTATACTTTCCACGCTATATCCTGAGGAACTAAGTAAAGCCGATGGCATGCGAACATTCGGAGCATGGGGATGGGCTGCTATGAGAGCTATGGATTATTTCGAACAGCAACCGATGATAGATGTCACAAAATCAGTTTTGGTCGGGCACTCCAGAGCTGGGAAAACAGCACTTTGGACTGGCATAAATGATAATCGCTGGGCAGTGGTGATCCCTAATGAATCCGGTTGCGGTGGAGCAGCACTTTCCAGGCGAAAGTTTGGTGAAACAGTGAAAATTATAAATACGTCCTTCCCACACTGGTTCAATGACAATTTCAAAAAATACAATGATCAGGAGAACTCCTTACCGATTGATCAACATATGCTAGCTATGATGGTGGCACCAAGAGCAATTTATTATTCTAGTGCCCGAGAGGATTTGTGGGCAGATCCAAAGGGTGAATTTCTATCCATGCAATTGGGAAGTAGAGTTTACAGGGATATTTATAAAAAATCTGTAGAATTCCCCTCAGCTTTTGAAGAACTAGAGGGGCCCATTATTCAAAGCTTTGCCGGATATCATATTAGAGATGGAAAGCATGGGTTAACCTTGGAAGACTGGCGCCATTTCATGGATTTTGCAGAATTCAATTTTCAGAATAAATAATCATTCAGGTGAGTACAAGACAGTAAATCGAACTATTGGCTGCTTTTTGTTAATTTAAACCTGAATTACACCTTTACAATTCAAAACTAATATGTTTCAAGTCTCTACTATTTTTATCGCATTGATTCTAGGCTTTTTAAACAATGAGGTTGAAAAACCAACAGTTAAAATCCTAAAATCAGAATTTATCTACGAGACAGCACCTTTCCCTTCCTGTCATGCTTCAACTTTAATTGAGACTGAACGAGGGATATTGGCGGCTTGGTTTGGAGGGACCTACGAAAGGCATCCTGACGTCAGTATTTACACTTCTCTTTTAGCAAATGGCGAATGGTCAAAACCAGAAATGGTCGCCGATGGAGTAGAAAACAAAGACTTTAGAAATCCTACTTGGAATCCAGTTTTATACAAAAGTCCTGCTGGGAATATCTTCCTTTTTTACAAAGAAGGACCAAACCCAAGAGAATGGTGGGGGTTGTACAAAACCTCAGACGATGAGGGAAAAACCTGGTCAAAGGCAATTCAAATTCCACCCGGAATGCTTGGCCCAGTTAAAAACAAAGCAGTGCTTTTAGAAGATGGTACACTCCTCCACCCATCTAGCTTCGAAACCAACGGCGTTTGGAGCATGCATGTGGAAACTACCAATGCAGAAGGCCAGAATTGGAAAAAAACCGAAATTGACAATGGTGAATTTCATGCGATTCAACCGACTATTTTGCAATACCCAAACAACAAGCTACAAATGCTAGCCCGAACTCAAGAAGATGTAATCGGCTCAACCTGGTCTATGGATGGAGGCAAAACCTGGTCTAAAGTAGAATCAACAGGCTTGATTCACAATAACTCTGGAATTGATGCGGTGACTTTGCAAAATGGAACGCAACTTTTGCTTTGCAATCCAATCAAGGATGGAAGAAACAAGCTTTCTCTCATGATGTCTATTGATGGAGTGAATTGGGATGAGATTTATGTCTTGGAAGATCAGCCCAAAGGTGAGTTCAGCTATCCGGCAATCATTCAGGCAGAGGACGGCACCGTTCATCTGACTTACACTTATAATAGAGAGAAGATAAAATATGTGTCTCTCTCACTAGAATAACCTTTTCTAACATATTTTATGTCTTTTTCGCAACCTTTTAGAGGTATAATTCCTCCAATGATAACGCCGTTAAACCCGGATTTTTCTTTAGATAAAAAAAGTTTAGACCTCATCTTAGAGCACATGATAGCTGGCGGCGTTCATGGTGTTTTTATTCTGGGAACCACCGGAGAGTTCGCGAGCTTGAGTTCAAGAGTGAAGAAACAGCTGATTGAATTGACCTGTAAAAAAGTAGATCAGCGAATTCCAGTTTTAGTAGGGATTTCAGATTGCTCTTTTGAAGAAAGTTTGGATCTAGCTAAATGTGCCAGAGATGCTGGAGCGGATATTTTGGTGGCGACCAATCCCTTCTATATGAATATCGGGCAGGAGGAATTGATTTTCTATTTTTCTAAGTTGGCTGATCAGGTAGAACTCCCAGTCTTTCTATACAATATGCCATCGCATACAGGAATAAATATTGATTTGGAGACAGTTAAAGTTCTTGTTGAACATCCTAATATCATTGGAATCAAAGACAGTTCTGGGGATAAAAAATACTTTGAAAGCCTATGTGACACTTTCCGTGAACACCCAGAATTCACCATTTTGGTTGGCCCAGAAGAGATTTTGATGGAGACTATGAATATGGGAGGACATGGCGGAGTCTCAGGCGGTGCAAATTTATTCCCCGCACTTTATGTCAAACTTTTTGAAGCTACAGAATATCAAGACCTGGAAAGAATGAAAGTCCTGAATGAAACTGTCCAATTTCTTAGCAAGAATCTATATAGCCATGGCACATACAAATCGAATTACCTGAAAGGGTTGAAGGCTTCCATGGCCTTTGAAGGCTTGTGCCAGGGAGTTTTAGCAATGCCACTGAGTGCCTTCGATGAATCTGAAATAGCAGATTTAAGGGAAAAATATGAAGCAGTCAAAGAGGCTGTCACAAAGGCTGTCTAAAAATAAAAGGGCTATCTAATTATTTTCAGATAGCCCTTATTATATATAGGTTTGAGATAAATAGGCAATTACATTTCTTTCATTTCTGAGACTACTTTGGTAATTGTTTGCTTTGCGTCTCCAAAAAGCATCAGGCAATTTGGATAGCCAAATAGCTCATTTTCAACTCCTGCATAGCCTTTACCCATACTTCGCTTAGAGACAATTACCGTTCTTGCTTTATCAGCATTCAAGATCGGCATGCCGTAGATCGGGCTTTGTGGATTATTTCTAGCGGCTGGATTTACTACGTCATTTGCTCCTACGATAAGCACCAAGTCAGTATTCGGGAATTCATCGTTGATATCATCCATTTCGATTAGCTTGTCATAGGAAATATTTGCCTCTGCCAAAAGCACATTCATGTGGCCCGGCATTCTACCCGCAACTGGGTGGATAGCAAACTTGAAGTCTATCTTACGCTTCTCGCATTGCTCCATGAGTTCACGGATCACGTGCTGAGCTTGCGCCACAGCCATTCCATAACCAGGAACTACAATCACGGATGAAACCCCATCAAACAACATAGCTGTTTCCTCCACCCCTATTTCTTTCACCGTAATGGATGGACCATCTCCTTGGGCCTCATTCACCGTCTGTCCAAATCCTCCAAGCAACACATTGATCAAGGATCGGTTCATGGCTTTGCACATGATCTGGGTAAGGATAATTCCTGAAGCTCCCACCAAAGAACCAGCGACAATCAGCACATTATTATTTAGGATAAAACCAGTAGCACAAGCTGCCATTCCTGAATAAGAATTCAGCAGAGAAATCACTACTGGCATATCTGCTCCTCCGATAGGAATCACAGTCAAAACTCCTAGTAGTAAAGCAATCACTATCAGTATAATGATCAGCATAGGGTCAGTTTGATCCATTACCGTAAATACAGCAGCTGTCAAAAACCCTAAGAACAAAACCAGATTGATTGCATGCTGCCCTTTGAAGGTGATCGGTGAACCGGAAATGTTTCCATTCAGCTTCAGGTAAGCAATCAATGAACCTGTAAAGGTCAAACCACCAATAAATACTGAAACAATGATACTAATCACCGTCACCAACTCGATTGATTCCATGTTGACTTCAGTGCGAAGGAAGTAATCGGAAAGCGCGACAGAGAAGGAAGCCAAGCCACCAAAACCGTTGAAAATCGCCACCATTTCCGGCATTTTAGTCATCTCAACTTTATTGGCATAATACAAGCCAATCGCTGAACCTAAAACTATACAGCCTAAAATTTCCACTAGGGAAATGGCATCAATCTGTACCAAAGTAGCCACAATGGCTATAAACATCCCAAGCGCTGAAAGTCGGTTTCCTTGTCGAGCCGACTTGGTCTTGTTCATCATTTTCATCCCCAGCACAAACAATACCGAGGCGATCAAATACGCTAATTCTATGGCTATACTCATTTTTTCTTAAACATTTTAAGCATACGATCTGTGACAGTGTAGCCGCCGACTACGTTGATGGTGGCAAGAACTAAGGCTACCATGCCCAGCCATTTGCTGATAGTAGTGTAGCCCATTTCGTTGCAAGCCAAAAGTGCTCCCACGATGGTGATCCCGGAAATTGCATTCGACCCGGACATCAATGGCGTATGCAAGGTTGGGGGAACTTTAGCGATCAGCTCAAACCCCAGAAAACTTGCCAGAACAAGTATATAAATCAGAATAATCAGTGCTTCTGAGCTCATAATTTGAAAAGGTTAATTCTTACTTATTTAAAATTTTATTAGTGAATTCATGAACTACTTGACCTTCAAAAGTGATCAAAACACCTTTGGTGATTTCCTCATCACGGTCAAGATTGAATCCATCTTTTGTAGCTAGATGCATCAATAGCGTGCTGATATTAGTTGCATACAATTGACTTGCATTCGTGGAAAGCAGCGAAGGCAAATTGGATTCACCAATAATTGTCACACCATGCTTTTTCACGATTTGATCCTTTTCGGAAATTTCACAGTTCCCTCCAGATTCTACAGCCATATCCACAATCACAGCACCTTTTTTCATGGTTTTCACCATTTCTTCAGTTACTAGAATCGGCGACTTTTTACCCATTACCAAAGCTGTGGTAATAACTAAGTCTGAGTCCTTGATTTTGCTTTGGATGAGTTCCTTTTGCTTTTGCAAAAACTCCGCAGAAACCTCAGACGCGTAGCCACCTTCCACCTTCACTTCTTCTGCTCCTTCTACGGTCAAAAATCTACCTCCAAGCGATTCCACTTGCTCTTTGGTTTCGGGACGCACATCAGATACTTCCACAACTGCGCCAAGTCTCTTGGCAGTTGCGATAGCTTGCAGTCCAGCTACCCCAGCACCGAAGATTAAAACCTTGGCAGGCGTAATCGTACCGGATGCAGTCATCATCAATGGAAAAATCTTCTCTAGGTAATTTGCTCCCAAAATCACCGATTTATAACCTGCTAAATTTGCCTGAGAACTCAGACAATCCATCTTTTGGGCTCTGGAAATCCTAGGTACCGCATCCATAGAGAAAGACGTGATGGATTTCTTGTTCAATTCGGCAAGTATTTCCGGGTGATTGTAGGCATACATGATGGACATGCATGCACTGCCATTCTTCATTTGAGCTATTTCCTCTTTGGTAAAGATGTTGACTTTGAGCAAAATATCAGCGGTATATATATCTGCTGCATTTCCTACTGTAGCACCCGACTGCTTATAATCTTCATCAGAAAAATTGGATCCAATACCAGCACCAGACTCTACAATGACCGAAAATTCCTTTTTGATCAATTGCTTGATGACATCCGGACTAAGTGATACCCTATTCTCACCCTCCTTCGTCTCTTTTAAAACTCCTATTTTCATTTTAGGCTAGTTGAGTTTGTTTATTTCAATGCTATTTCATTTCAATGCTTCAAATAAAGTAGGAAATTCTGGCATGCACTACCTGCTTTATCCTGTTTTTTTACTATTTCTTGATATTTTCTTTCGACAAAAAGAAAAAGCATAAAATAAAACTTTAACCAAAAAACTGGTAAACAAACAGTTGAGCCATCGATTGCACAACAATTTTAAACCGGATTTTTGGTCATATATATTTTTTTTTGAAAAAAGTAATTAGAAACAGCCCACACAACTCGAAAAAGTGAAATTTCAGGTAATTTCAGGAATCACCACTGATCATTTGATAATCATTGTTTAACAACTAACAGGATTCCTGCAAAAAAATAAATTCCTATTTTAGAATACTTATTTGACTTTAAACTAATAACCTCATGCGCAAACTCAAGAAAAATTCCGAGGGACAAACCCGAAGGGATTTTATCAAAAATGCAGCAATTGCATCTTCCTTTATGATTGTTCCCCGCCACGTGTTGGGCGGTGTGGGATTTATTTCCCCAAGTGATCAATTGAATTTAGCTGCTATCGGAGCTGGCGGAAAAGGAGCCAGTGATATTAGAAATGCCTCTGTCAATGGTCGAGAACGAGTAACTGCACTTTGTGATGTTGATTTTTCAGGTTCTGCCAAAGCTTCGGTAGAGAGATTCCCAGATGCAAAACTTTATGCGGATTTCCGCAAAATGCTCGATACCGAAAAAGACATTGATGCAGTGACGATTTCCACTCCCGATCATGTACATGGTCCCGCTGCTAAATATGCAATGGAGCGCGGTAAGCACGTGTACGTGCAGAAACCTATGACGCATAACATCAAGGAGGCAAGAATGCTGACTGAGATGGCAAGAAGCCAAAAGGTGGTAACGCAGATGGGTAACCAAGGCGGATCAAACGAATTATTGAAACTAGTCCAGAAATGGGTGGATGATGATAAGATTGGTAAAATCGCCAAAGTGGAAGTTTGGACGAACAGACCAGTATGGCCTCAGGGTGGAGCTTTCCCTAAGCCAAACCCAAGTGCTAAGCCAGATGCTTTGAATTGGGATCTGTGGCTAGGCCCATCTCCTGAAATCCCTTATACACCAGAACTTCATCCGTTCAGCTGGAGAGGCTGGTGGAATTATGGTACCGGCGCCTTAGGTGACGTAGGATGTCACTTGATCGATATCCCCTTTAGAACCTTAGGCTTACATTATCCTACTGATGCAGAATGTAGTGTAGGGTCCGTTTATAGCGGAATGTGGACTCCAGATTATCACCCTGACGGCTGCCCAGCTTCATCATTTATTTCATTGAATTTTGCAGCAACTGCCAAAAGCAAGTCTCCAATCAATATGACTTGGATGGATGGCGGCATCAAGCCTGCTCATCCGGATATTATTCCTGCAGATCAGGAAATCGGCGGAGGAGCAAATGGCGTATTGATCATTGGTGAAAAAGGAATAATTGCTACTAACATTAATGACAGTTCTCCTCTGATGCCAAAACTATATTTGAATGACGGTACTCAGGAGTTTGGTCCTCAAACTGAAGAAAACATTGAGCCGGAGTACGGACATCAGAGAAAATGGGTCGATGCTTGTAAAGCTGGCTTCGGAAGCTCAGAGCATAAAGGCTTGACATCTTCATTTGATTATGCAGGACCTATGACCGAAACGGTGTTGATGGGTAACCTTGCCATCCGCAGCTATATGCTTCGTCGAGAGAATGCCAGAGGTCAGATGGAATTTTATGGAAGAAAGAAATTGCTTTGGGACGGAGACAAACTCCTGATTACCAACTTTGAAGACGCCAATCAATTTGTTGGAAGAACATACAGAGAAGGTTGGGAGATGTAATTTTTCCCTAAAATTGAATCATTCGAAACCCGTTCAAGTTGACATTGAACGGGTTTCGATATTTTATATAAATACACTAACACATCCAATTCAAGAATTTACCTCATTCAGGCCTTGAGATTTCCTCTCAAACGGTGAATCTTAACTAGGTGCTGAGTGGGAAATGGAATATTTTGAGAATCAAAATCAAGAAATATTCTATAAATGGGTATTAAAAAAAATTGGATTTTATCCATAAATACTTTGCTTAGTTTTTTTTTAAACGACAAGCATTCTTAGATTGGCAAGATTTAAATAATTAATAAATGGCACAAATGATTAAAAAGGGGAAAGAGCTAATTCGTATCTGCCCAACCAACACGCTTAAAATTGAATACTCTGTAGATGAAGGTGAAACTTGGTCTTTACGTTATATGGGAAACCCAGCAAGCCCAGGAGAGTTTTCAGAACTAGCTGATGGAGGTAAGGAATTGTTAGCAGAAGGTCCTAAAGGAAGTTTTTATTCTAAAAACAAGGGGAAATCCTGGCACAAAAAGTAGTGGACTATCTAGGGTTTCGTTTATCCAAAAATTAATAGTTTTTAATAATTATTTAAACTTTGCCTACAACCCCAAGTCTAACAAGAAAATCTTTCAGCCATGTTAAAAAAAATCGGAATAGTTCTCTTAGTTGTTCTAGTAGCCATCCAGTTTATCCCCTATGAAAAAAATGAGGGTACTCCAGCTGCGGCACCTCTCTCTGGGAGTTACAATGTTCCGGACAATGTCGATAAGTTACTGGTGAATGCTTGTAACAATTGCCATACAAATAAGTCTGAATACCCTTGGTATGCGAGTATAGAACCTGTTGGATATTGGCTAAATCAGCATATAGAGGATGGTAAAAGGCATCTGAATTTTGATGAGTTCACCAATCGCCCACTTGCTTATCAGAATCATAAGTTTGAAGAAACCATTGAAATGGTAGAAGAAAAAGAAATGCCTTTGGAGTCTTACACCTATCTTGGGCTACATCCGGAAGCTAATCTTTCCGATGCGGACAGACAGGTGATAGTCGATTGGGCCAAGGATCAAATGGCTTATTTGAAGGCCACATATCCAGCTGATAGTTTGGTGATGAAAAGAAGAAGCCCTCCACCAGCACAGTAGAAGTTAAATTCCATTTCTATAAAGGATTAAAGTTAGTTCAAAACGAAAAAACCAGGCTCGGATAACTCTGAGCCTGGTTTTTTTATGAAGTTTTGGCTTTATCAACCGCCCTTGCTTTTTATAAACGGAGGCTACTTTAGGTTCGGTGGATAAAGAAATATTGATTTACTCAATCTATTTCTTCAATCTCAAACTCTCAAATCCAACTATGAGTGGCCGTTAAAGCAAAATCTAGTATAAGCAATAACAATCTCAGGTTTAATGGCTATTCTTTAATGCTTATCCCCTATTTTTAAAAAATGAGCAAAATCCAAGATACCGAAGTAAGATGGGGGATTCTAGGCGTAGGAAATGTATGCGAAGTCAAATCCGCACCTGCCATGAATCTCATCCCCAATAGCAAAATAGTCGCTGTGATGCGTCGCTCCGAAGAGAAAGTGAAAGATTACGCTAAAAGGCATGGAGTCCCACAATGGTACACCTCTGCAACTGATCTGATCAACGACCCTGAAGTAAACGCGATCTACATTGCCACCCCTCCTAATGCACATCTTGAGCTAGCCTCACTTGCTGCAGCCGCAGGAAAACCTGTGTATGTGGAAAAGCCGATGGCGAGGACGCACCAGGAATGCTTGGATATGATTGCCATTTGTGAAAAAGCAAATGTGCCTTTGTTTGTGGCCTATTACCGTAGAGAGTTACCTCATTTCCGTAAAATCAAGGAATTAATAACCGATGGAACGCTTGGAGAAATTCGCACTATTCATATCAACCTCAAACAAAAGCTAGACGCAAGCTTAATTACCAAAGTGGAAACCAACTGGCGGGTAGATCCTGAATTGGCAGGTGGTGGATATTTCTTTGACCTCGCTTCACATCAATTGGACTTAATGGATTTTTTCTTCGGGAAGATTACTCATGCTTCAGGTTTTTGCTCCAATCAAGCCGGAACTTATGACGCTGAAGACATTGTCACTGGAAGTTTTGTGTTTGAAAGCGGAGTACTTGGGACTGGCAACTGGTGCTTCACAACCTCCGAAAATGCGGAAATAGATCAAACAATAATCTACGGAAGTAAAGGAAGCGTGAGTTTTGAGACCTTTGGTAAAGGAGAGTTTGAGTTAGAGCTTGATGGAAAAGCAACTGAAAAATTCTCTTTTGAACTTCCTAAACATATCCAAGAGCCATTGATTGAAACTATTGTCGGAGATCTTTTAGGAACTGACACGTGTAAAAGCACGGGAATCAGTGGAGCAAGAGCAAACTGGGTAATGGATCAGTTAGTGAAGGAAAGAGTATAATTCACCAAGGTAGCACAGAGAGTTACACGGAGGGCGCAGTTCCTTTACTTCGATTTGTCTAGAAAAGAACGTCGCCTAACCTATAGTTGCTCAAATACTGGAGGTTAACCATATCAATACTCATCTCACCGGAGCCAGCTTTATTTGAATGATATGGTGGGGAAATGAAGGAAACTTATTCAAACATAAAAATCGTTAACTTTATCGAACACATTTAATTGACCCTTGAATATGGACGTACCATCTATTAAAATCGATCTTATCCATTGGCTAACCGAACTTCAAGATAAGTCTGTAATTAAGCAACTTCAAGGACTCAAAGAGCAACAAGAAAGCACTTTTGATTTAAGTGAGGAACAAGTTGAGGAGCTGGACAGCAGGCTTGAAAAGTATAAAAATGGAGAAATGAAATTTTCTTCATGGGACAAAGTAAAAGAAAGGGTACGAAGCCGAGCCGAAGATGCTTTATAATTACCAGCTATCCGAAGAAGCTGAATATGATATTTATGAATCATACCTCTGGTATGAAAAGCAATCCCAGGGATTAGGTGAAGATTTTTTAGAGTCAATTGAAGCTGCTGAACGAGCTATTATTCAAAATCCAGAAACTTACCCAATATGCTACAAAAAGATTGTAAGGTCATTTGTAGTAAATCGATTTCCATACTTGGTTTTGTATATTTTAGAGAATAAGGACATCAATGTAATGGCAGTCTTTAATACAAACCAACATCCTAGGCAGTGGAAGAAAAGAATTCAGTAGTTTTCTGCACCTCGGTTTGTATCCCCACAAACTGAAATGAACTTAAAAATTAAGCCCCTTTTACGAACACGAAAGGCGGCTAAAGTAATTTCAGTAAATAATTTCTCGAGATTTCCCCCCTTCTTACGAATTTTCTTACTCCCACGTTAGTTTACTCTAGCATGCAGCACCTCGCTGCTTTTCAATTATTCATTTTTAAAAACCACAAACAATGGACTTAAAATTAGAAGATAAAAAAGCCTTCATCTCGGGATCCACAGCAGGAATTGGTTTTGCTATCGCAAAGCGATTCCTGACAGAAGGAGCTACTGTCATCATCAACGGCAGATCTCAGGAAAGTATTGAAAAGGCAATTGCTGAGCTCAAATCAGAAACCGGCTCTGATAAAGTAAGTGGAATACCGGCTGATTTCTCGAAAGTGGCAGAAGTAGACAACTTGCTAAAAGCACTTCCTGAAGTAGATATTTTAATCAACAATGCGGGAATTTTTGAGCCAAAGGCATTTGCTGATATTCCTGACGAAGATTGGTTCAGATTCTTTGAAATGAACGTCCTGAGTGGAATCCGTCTTTCCAGACAGTATTTTCCAAAAATGCTCGCCAAAAATTGGGGTAGAATTATCTTTATCTCCAGCGAATCAGGCGTTTTCATTCCAGACGAAATGATTCATTACGGCATGACCAAAACTGCCCAGTTGGCTATATCAAGAGGTTTGGCAGAGCTCACCAAGGGCTCGAATGTCACCGTGAACACAATCTTACCGGGTCCAACCAAATCGAGAGGAGTCGGCAAGTTCATTGAAGACTTGTCAGATTCGAGTGGGAAATCCATAGAGAAAGTAGAAAAGGAATTCTTCCAAGACATGCGTCCTACTTCACTGATTCAGCGATTTGCTTCAGTTGAAGAAGTGGCTGACACTGTAGTCTATTATTCTAGTCCGCTGGCTTCTGCGACTAACGGTGCTTCCATCAGAGTAGAAGGAGGATTGGTCAAATCTATCCTCTAGAGCGGCAATGATTTAGGAAGTTGAGCGCTATTTTTCTCTCCTAGAAAAAAAAATTTGGAAGCCTTGTTTCGGTATGAAACAGGGCTTCCTCATTTTTTACCTTAAGACCATTTACCAAACACCTATCCATTTATCAAATCAATAGGCGAACAGGATAGGTTTACCCAACAAAACCATTATTTTTCAATTGACAGAAAAGTAAGCAACTCATACTGAGTACTTATTACTAAATCCCATTCATAGGAACGCATTGAAAAATAACCTTCAAAAACCTACTTCCCTTCCCTTATTCTGCCTACTCATAGGCGGTATTCTCTTTATTAATTTCTCAGCTTTTGGGCAAACAGAAGCACCTGAAGAAACCACTTTTTGGCTGTGGCAATTTCTTGGTAGACTCCATCCCCTAATCGTCCATTTCCCTATCGCACTGCTTGTGGTGGCTGCATTGATGGAGCTATTGACTAGCAAGAGATATAACTTGAAGCTAAGGCCAGGCACAAAGATTTTAGCTACAATCGGAGCCATGAGCGCTATCCTCGCCGCACCCATAGGCTGGTTGCTAGCAACTAATGAAGGGACCTCCGGCGAACTTCTGGATTTGCATCAATGGATCGGAATTGGAACTGCCGTTTTGAGTGTATTCACCTTATATTTTCTCTCAAAAATCCCACGCAGGCCCTCTCGATCTCAGATAAAAGTATTCAGGTCTTTCCTGTTTCTAACCGCCATCTGTGTTTCCATCGCGGGTCATTTTGGAGGATCACTTACACATGGAGAAGATTTCCTGACGGAAGTTTTGCCTTATGAATCTAATGAACAAGAAATTGAAAAAACCCCGATAAACCTTGTCACTTACCAGTCAGAACTTACACCGGATAAAGAGATGAAACTGATCGGTGAAGTTCGGATGGTCTTAGCGCACAATTGCTACAAATGCCATAGCGGAGCAAAGATCGAAGGGGAATTACGCTTAGATGAAAAAGAGTTTGTCTTTGCAGGAGGTGAGAATGGTCAAATATTAATTCCGGGAAATCCTGGAAAAAGTGAGATCATCCGCAGAATTAACCTTCGTAAAAACCACGACGATGTCATGCCTTCCAAAGGCAAATTGCTCAGCAAAGATGAACGAGAATTGCTATCTCTTTGGATAGCCAAAGGCGCTCCTTGGCCAGATGGTGCTGCGCAGCAATCTGTTTATAGAGTGGCTGAACTGGCACCTAGAAACCCAACTCTTCCTGCCTACAAAGCTGGCTTGGACAACCCCATTGACCTATGGGTAGACCAGTATTTTTTAAAAAATAAACTGGAATGGAAAGGTCTCGTAGACGATAAAACCTACCTGAGAAGAATCTATTTGGATGTGACGGGAATGATCCCTAGCCCTCAAGAACTGGATGAATTCAGGAATGATCCAAGACCTGACAAACGAAGCATCTGGCTTCAAGATCTTTTAAACCAATCGGATGAGTATGCCACGCATTGGCTAACCTTTTGGAACGACGCACTTCGAAATGACTACACCGGAACTGGCTACATCACCAATGGTCGCTATAATATCACGGACTGGTTGTACACTTCGCTCCGAGAAAATAAGCCTTACGATCAGTTCGTCAAGGAACTCCTCAATCCTACCGAAAAGTCCAAGGGCTTTATCGAAGGAATCAAATGGCGTGGAACTGTCAATGCCAGCCAGCGAACGGAAATGCAGGCTGCGCAAAATGTAGGGCAGGTGATTTTGGGTTTGAACCTGAAATGCGCTTCCTGTCATGATAGTTTTATCTCTGATTGGAAACTGGAGGAGTCTTATGCCTTCGCAAATATTTTCGCAGACTCTACGCTGGAAGTCAGTCGCTGTGAAGTACCTACTGGGAAAATGGCTAAGACCAAAATCCTCTGGGAGGAATTGGGCGACATAGATAGTGCTGCGAATAGAGCCGAGAAGCTCCGACAGCTTGCGGATCGCTTAGTTCAACCAGCAAATGGAAGAATGTACCGCACGATCGTCAATCGCGTTTGGAAGCAACTGATGGGAAGAGGAATGGTGGAGCCTGTTGACGAGATGGACAATGAACCCTGGAGTCAGGATTTGCTAGACTGGCTGGCTTCGGATTTTGTGGAAAATGGCTATGATTTGAAAGCCCTGATTTACCAGATCGCAAGCTCGAAAATCTACCAATCCCAATCCATTGGCTACGAATCTTACGACGAAGTATTGGCAGATGATTACAAATTCAACGGAATGGTGCGTAGGCGCATGACTGCCGAACAATTCTCCGATGCGGTAAGTGAGATAGTGTATCCACTTTTCCCCGATGATGCGATCAAGTATAACCCTTTTGAACTGCAGCAGCCTGAGCTGAGCAAACCTTCTTTTGCGCGAGCATCCTTAGTGGCAAACAATCCATTCCTTACGGCCTTGGGAAGACCAAATCGTGAGATCGTCTCGACGAGTAGAGATGCACAGGGAAGTTTGCTGCAGGCACTGGAACTCACAAACGGAGAGCGATTGAATACAGCCTTGCAAAAAGGTGCAGAAAAATGGAAAACTCAACTCAGTGATCCTGTTCAGATCACCGAGGAATTATACCTAAAAGCGCTAAACCGAAAGCCAAACGAGAAAGAACTGACTATTGCAAAAGAAGCTTTGGGAGCGAACCCAGGTGTAGCTCAAATCCAGGACTTATTCTGGGCGGTGATTCTGTTACCGGAGTTTCAGATGGTGGAGTGAGGGATGTCGGGTGTTGGGTGACCGATGCGGGAAGTTTGGAGGTGGGAAGTTGGAGGTTGGGTGACCGATGTCCAATGAGTCTCAGTCATCAGTATACAGCGATCATCCTTCTGGAATAAGGATTGAAGGTCAGTTGGGCTACTTCGGTCTTCGGTCTGCTAAAGCAAAAAAAAAGAAGGTCCTGACATCAGCGCAATCAAAAAGTAAAACAACATGAAAACACCACTTAACCGACGTGACTTTATCAAGAAAACCTCCGCTGCAGCGATGGCAACCATGGGCATGGGTGCACCGCTGGCAGGGCTGTTATCTTCCTGTGGAACGGACAAAATTACAGCGACGGCTGATTCGGTGATCTTGCTTTTCATGGCTGGGGGAATGGCGCATACCGAGACTTTCGACCCGAAGAAATACACGCCTTTCCGCAAAGGAATGGAATCCAAAGAAGTGCTCAGCACCTTCCCTTCTATCCCAACGGCTTTGGATGGAATCCACTTTTCCGAAGGCTTGGAATCCATCGCCAAAATCATGGACAAAGGCACCTTGATCCGATCCTACGTGGCCGCGGATCTTGGACATATTCTGCACACCCGTCATCAATACCATTTCCACACCTGCTACGAACCGCCACAATCGGTGGTAGTTCCGCATTTGGGTTCCTGGATATCCAAGGAACTTGGCCCATTAAATCCAGTGATTCCTTCTTTTATCAATATAGGTCAGCGGTTTTCTGTAGGAGAAGGCGAGGAACTCAAAGCTTTTCACAGTGCAGGTTTTTTAGGCTCAGAGCATGGTCCCTTTTTGATTCCTGATCCGAGTGCAGGCTTGGAAAGCGTGCGCCCTCCTATCGGTATGTCTACTAAGCGTTTTGAAGCTAGAAATCAATTGTATGAAAACCTGCTTTCTGCCGGGGCAATGGGCGAATACGGTTCGGACTATCAAAAGGAATCCCTCAAGCGATCCATGGAGCAAGCTTATATTTTGCTGAATTCTCCAGAAGCCAAGGCCTTTGATCTGAGTTTGGAACCCAAGGAAAGCTATGACAAGTACAACAATGGCAAGTTTGGCTTGGGCTGTCTACTCGCAAAAAGATTGGTAAATCAGGGAGCGCGATACATCACGGTGACTTCCGAATACGAGCCATTCAAAGGCTGGGATACACATGACAATGGGCATACCCGCTTGACGGAAATGAAGAAGATGATCGATGGACCTGTCGCTCAACTGATTTCAGATCTGGATGAAAGTGGGAAACTGGATCGGACGATAGTGATCTTAGCATCCGAATTTAGCCGGGATATGCTGACTGAGGGCAGGCCAGGTCTCAAAGTAAAAGATCAGGTGGAAGTGCCGGATATCATAGAAGACATGAATAACTACGGCATGCACCGGCATTTCACCGACGGCTGCTCTATGCTGATGTTTGGCGGAGGAATCAAACGCGGACATGTCTATGGCAAAACCGCCGACGAGCGTCCCTGCAAAAGCATAGAAAACCCCATCAAAATCGACGGCATCCACCAAACTGTCTATCATGCCCTTGGCATCGCTCCCGAAACAAACTACGAGATCGAACAACGCCCATTCTACACTACGCCGGATGGACATGGAAAAGCAGCGATGGATCTGTTGAGGAAGGGGTGAGAGGTTTATTGACTAATTCTTTCTGATTTTTTAACTAAGGCTTGTGGGAGAAAGAATGAAGCTGTATTTTGATGGGGTAATAGCAAATTTTCTAAGAATTAGCGATTAATAAAGTATATCCACAATAACTAGTGGATATCAGACCCAATAGGAAGTATATCACCAATTGGGGATATACAAACGTTACCAGCCATTTTAGGACGACACATAAATGACAGCGATAATAATATTCATAGCACTAATAATTGGACTGAATTGTATTCCACTTCTGAACAAGACGACTTTTCCGAGAGTGGAAAAAGTAGTTGTTAGAATATTAATCGTAGCGACAATTTTATTTTTGACATTCGGAATTTTTGGACTTAATGGTTACAGCCTAAAAGGACTTTACACCTTCTCGACAATTAGTTGGACATTTATAGTATCGACAATTGCTTACTTTATAATATTCAAAAACACAAAAAAGAAAATTTTGACCGCATTTATATTGACACCATTATTAGTGGTAGCTGGTTTAACACTCATACTTGGACAATTGGTTTATGAACGACAACTTGACGAAAACTATAGAATAACAGTAACGACAGGTGGATTTTTAGCTTGTGGAGAAATTATAAATATCACACAGACAAGGTTCGGAATTTTTGACAAACAAGTTTTTCATATTGGCGACCTTTGTTTGTTAGGAATTACTAAAATTGAGACAATTAAACTTGACGACAAACACGCAGAATTTTTAATTTATCACAACGGACAACTTGACTCTGAAAATCCATATAAATATGACGTGGAAAGAAAAAACGGCTGGTAACAACTAGGTTTTCGTCGCGTGCGTAGCACGAACGATGAAACCGATGTTGCACGGAACCGGTGAAGTTCTTATGGGGATTGAGTCAGGATTTTTTGAAGGAAACGGGGTATCCAAATACCTTAAAAAGTAATACCTGTCAGTAGATTCGGTATTTATTCAAAAAGAGTTTTAATGTTTTTAGCCTTTCCAATGCCTTTTGGAGGGACTTTTTTTTTGCATGGGCATAGGTTTCCTAGCCCGAGTAAAATCAGGAACTAAAATTGGTTTGTGAGAGCGGAAAAGACGGCCTT
>NZ_QLLK01000018.1 GCF_003259505.1 Algoriphagus yeomjeoni
CAATTTAGGCGGCCTAGCGCAGGGGTCCCACCTCTTCCCATCCCGAACAGAGAAGTTAAGCCCTGCAGCGCCGATGGTACTGGGGTTACACCCGGGAGAGTAGGTCGCCGCCTCATTTATTCAAAAGCCAGTCCCGATATCCTTCGGGACTGGCTTTTTTGCGTTACCCCCTGTTTTGGTAAGTGAATACAAAACCCGGAAGAACAGCCAACCATAGGAATCCAATGCAGCTTCATTTATCCTCAGCCCGATGGTTAATTCCATTGGGTTTTGGTTTTATATACTTTTTTGTATGCCAACTCATTCATTTATTAAGGTCAATACCTCATTTTTAAGGCAAAAGCCAGCTGTTAGAACTGGCTTTTAGTGGCTTAGACTTTAAGAAAAACTATTTATTATTGGGTAAAATAGAGGCTGATGATGTTTCTCAATTTGGTCAAAATTTAGGAGAAGGCTATTCATGCTTCAGGTTATTCCCAGATTCCGAACTGTTTGAAATGATGCTTAAAGTGCTTTGGGTGAAATATTTCCCACTCTTCATAAGTTAGAGAGCTGAACCTTGGGTGAACAGTTGTTGCATGAGGATCAAGTTCAAAGTAGGTATTATAAGCTTTTATGCTAGCTATGAGTTGTTGTTTCGCTTCATCTAGGTTGGAACTTCGTAGAGGCATTAAGTCACCAGCCTTCAAGCCAGGCGCTTTTATACCTATAGGAAATTCCATTGGACTTTCTAAAAGTGCTGTTTTCTGGAATTTTTGCTTTTCACTCAACTCAAACTCAGGAATCTTTAAACGGTTGTATGAAATCTTCACAGTGATGGTTAGGTGCTCAACCATATGCTGTGGTGTCATAATTCCAAATAAGGGTACTTTATCATTTTCTAATTTCTGTAACTTTTTGTCAATCTGGTTTGGGTCCATGTTTTAGTGTTTATTTGGCAATAAGTTATAAAAAAAGCGCTTGATCTCTCAAACGCTTTCTTGGTGATTCGTAAACTTTATATTTTAGCTTCCACACATTTCGCAGTTATCTGGGTCATCTAGAGAACATGCAATAGCATCTTGTTTTTGTGATTTTACTTCAACAATTTCTTGCTGAGCCTTTTCAACTTTAGGCTCAAAACCAGTTTTGTCAAGCGTGAATTTGATAGCACTTGTTGCTGCTTGGGATCTTAAGTAATACATACCTGTTTTCAATCCTTTCTTCCAAGCGTAGAAATGCATAGAAGTTAACTTACCAAAATTCGGATCCTGCATGAATACGTTCATACTTTGAGACTGACAGATATACGCTCCACGATCTGCAGACAAGTCAATGATGACCTTCTGGGAGATTTCCCAAACTGTTTTGTATATATCTTTTATGTGCTGTGGAATCCCAGGTAGGTTTTGTACCGAACCATTGGTGGAAATAAGGCGATTTCTCATGGTATCATCCCACAGACCTAATGCTATTAAGTCTTTCATCAAATGCTTATTAACAATAATGAACTCACCTGATAGGGTTCTTCTAGTGTAGATATTAGAAGTGTATGGCTCAAAGCACTCGTTGTTGCCTAAGATCTGAGAGGTAGAAGCAGTTGGCATCGGAGCCATCAACAGAGAGTTTCTCATGCCATACTTCTTTATCTTCTCTTTTACCTCAGCCCAGTTCCATCTTCCTGACTTTGGTTTTACTCCCCAAAGGTCGAATTGTAACTCACCTTTAGAAGCTGGAGAACCTTCATATGTTTCATAAGTTCCTTGAACTTTAGCTAACTCCATAGAGGTTTCAACTGCGGCAAAGTACATTGTCTCGAAGATATCCTCATTCAGACCTTTTGCTTCAGGAGATTCAAAAGGCATTCTGAGCATAATGAATGCATCAGCTAGACCTTGAATGCCCAATCCTATTGGACGATGACGGAAGTTTGATTTCCTAGCTTCTTCTACTGGGTAGTAGTTTACATCGATAACCTTATTTAGGTTTTTGGTAGCAACCTTAGTGATTTCGTAGAGTTTTTGATGATCAAAGAATAATTTCCCATCAGGACCTGAGGTTACAAACTTCGGTAGCGCTATTGATGCCAAGTTACATACTGCTACTTCGTCTGGTGCTGTATATTCAATAATCTCTGTACACAGGTTGGATGACTTGATCGTACCAAGATTCTTTTGGTTTGACTTACCATTTGCAGCATCTTTATAGAGCATGTACGGAGTACCAGTCTCGATTTGAGATTCCAATACTTCAAACCAAAGCTCTTGTGCTTTGATAGTTTCACGAGCTTTGCCTTCACGCTCATATTTTTCATAAAGTCTCTCGAATTCCTCTCCGTGACAATCAGAAAGTCCCGGTGCCTCATGAGGGCAAAACAATGACCACTCTAAGTTTTGCTCAACACGCTTCATAAATAGATCCGGGATCCAAAGTGCGTAGAACAAATCTCTAGCTCGCATTTCTTCTTTTCCATGATTTCTTTTTAACTCCAAGAAATCTTTGATATCAGCGTGCCAAGGCTCGAGGTAAATCGCAAAACTTCCTTTTCGTTTTCCTCCGCCTTGATCCACATAGCGGGCTGTCATATCGAAGTTTCTCAACATTGGCACAATACCATTGGAAACGCCGTTCGTGCCTTTGATATAGGATCCTTTCGCTCTTACGTGGTGGATGGAAAGTCCAATACCGCCAGCGGATTGAGAAATCTTAGCACATTGCTTTAAGGTATCATATATCCCATCAATGCTATCATCCTTCATAGTAAGCAAGAAACAAGAGGAAAGCTGAGGCTTAGGAGTACCAGCGTTGAAAAGGGTAGGAGTCGCATGAGTAAACCACCTCTCAGAAAGAAGGTTGTAAGTTTCAATTACTGATTCCATATCCTCTTTGTGGATCCCAACGGCCACTCTCATTAACATATGCTGAGGACGTTCAACAACTTTTCCATTCAAGCGAATCAAGTAACTTCTCTCCAAAGTCTTGAATCCAAAATAATCATACCCAAAATCCCTTTTGTAATCAATCGCTGAATCTAGTTTCGCAGCATTGTTCTTTATGATACCATATACCTCTGGATCCAACAAGGCTGCATTTTCGTCAGTCTTTGGATTCACGTGAGTATACAGTCTTTTCATTGTGTTTGAAAAAGACTGGCTAGTAGTTTTATGAAGATTGGAGATGGCAATTCTTGCTGCTAAGATTGCATAATCTGGATGCTTCACTGTCAGGGATGCACAAACTTCAGCAGCTAGATTGTCTAGCTCAGTAGTTGATACACCGTCATAAAGTCCATCGATTACCTTTTTGGCAACATCAATTGGCTGAATGAATTTTGAATCTAGCTCGTAGCAAAGGTTCTCAATTCTTGCCGTGATTTTATCGAATCGTACTGATTCGCGTCTTCCGTCTCTTTTTAATACTAGCATTTCTTTGGGATTTTTAGGTTGATGGAAAAGTTTGGATTAATTAGAAGTCCTCACCAATGGAGAATCTTGGTGAATCGTCTGACCCTTCAGTTGTTTTCATTACTCCTGCTTTTTGGTAGTCTCCCACTCTTTTCTCGAAGAAATTGGTTTTACCCTGAAGGGAGATCATATCCATGAAGTCAAAAGGATTTGTGCTATTCCATATTTTATCGCACTCTAGTTCATCAAGCAATCTATCTGCTACAAACTCTATGTATTGACACATCAGGTCTGAATTCATACCTATAAGTCTTACAGGTAGCGCATCAGTGACAAATTCTTTTTCGATCTCAACTGCATCTCTAATAATCTCTCTTACCGTCTCTTTTGGTAATTGATTATTCAAATGCTGTGTGTATAAATGACAAGCAAAGTCACAGTGTAGTCCTTCGTCTCTAGAAATTAGCTCGTTAGAAAAGGTAAGACCTGGCATCAATCCTCTTTTCTTAAGCCAGAAAATAGAACAAAAAGAACCAGAGAAGAAGATTCCTTCTACCGCAGCAAAAGCGATGAGTCTCTCTTGGAAGTTTCCATTATCTATCCATCTCAAAGCCCAGTCTGCCTTTTTCTTTACACAGTCAATATGTTCGATTGCATTAAGCAATTTGTCTCGCTCAGACGCATCTTTTATATAAGTATCGATAAGAAGACTGTATGTTTCAGAATGGATGTTTTCCATCGCGATCTGAAAACCGTAGAAAAACTTTGCTTCAGTATATTGAACCTCAGAAACAAAGTGCTCAGCTAGATTTTCATTTACAATTCCGTCACTTGCTGCGAAAAACGCAAGAACATGAGATATGAAGTGACGCTCACCATCATTCAATGCTTTCCAGTCAACCATATCCTGACCTAAGTCAATCTCTTCAGCTGTCCAAAAACTAGCTTCGGCTTTCTTGTAATACTGCCAAATATCGTTGTGTTGAATTGGGAATAAAACAAAGCGATTCTTATTCTCTTCTAATATTGGTTCGTACTGCATGCTACTTGGTTAGTTAATCGTAATGGAGTAATGCTTATATAATGGTATCCCAAAAGGATTTGGGATAAGAAAGGCTGCCTTTTTAGAACAGCCTTTGAGCAAATATGTGAATCAAAATCGGGAAATAAAACCTGTGAAGTTACTCTTTAAGGCCTTTTCTGAACGAAAGTCAAAAAGTATATAAAACATATAATATCAATTAGTTAGGCATATTCAAATATAGCTTTTGATTAATTGATTGGCTTGTTTTTAGGGGTTTGAAAAAAAATCAAATAATTTTGAAAAAGATTTTCAACCAAAATTCAAGACTGAAATTGAACTTTATTCAAGTATTTTGGATAAATAATTTTGCACTTCAATATTTTGATGATCAATATGTTGAGTAAAAATTACCGAAAATTTCCCCAATGATTTATCAATAAAATTGCCTTTTGTTTCGGAATTTTTAAGTTGGAATTATTTAAAAGATGACGAAATGCAAAGTTTGCCTTTAAAGCGGAAATAATATTTCTGAAGCCTGTTTTTTTGTTTCAATCAACTTTCCTATATTTGCACTCCGATTTCAAAAGAATCAAGAACTATGTACGCAATTGTAAACATCGCAGGAAAGCAGTTCAAAGTAACGAAAGATCAGTTTGTCTACGCTCCTAAGCTAGATTTAGAAACTGGCGCTTCCATCGACTTCGACCAGGTACTATTAGCTGAGGCTGATGGAACTGTGTCTGTAGGCGCTCCCCTTTTGGCTGGAGCAAAGGTATCTGGGAAGGTCCTAGATCATGTAAAAGGTGATAAAGTCATCGTCTTCAAAAAGAAGCGTCGTAAGGGCTACAAAAAGAAGAACGGTCACAGACAAGATTTCACCAAAGTTTTGATAGAAAGTATTACACTCTAAGTTTTCTTTTCGAAGACTATAAAAGAATAAAACCATGGCACATAAGAAAGGCGTCGGTAGTTCCAGAAACGGTAGAGACTCTCAATCTAAGAGATTGGGTGTTAAAAAATTTGGTGGCGAAGTAGTAATCGCCGGTAATATCATCGTAAGACAAAGAGGTACTAAGCATCACCCAGGTGAGAATGTAGGACTTGGTAAAGATCATACGTTGTTCGCAACATCTGATGGTGTAGTTACCTTCAGAAAGAAATTTGATGGCAGATCATACGTAAGCGTATTGCCAGCTGAAGCTTAACATAAGCAATCAACCAACACTAAAAGCTCCTTCATTCAAAGGAGCTTTTTTTGTGATTTTTTTTAGCCACAAAGCCCGAAATGAATTCGTAAAGAGTGCCTTCTGCCTTTGTGCCAATTGAGTAGATGATGAGATTTTAAAAAGTACAATACTTTCCAATAACATCGCATGTGTATTGGAAGGTTGCTTTAAAACTTAGGACTTGGAACAAAAGCGCTTAAGCATTGAAAAAGTAACTTAACTAACTCAAGGTATATTATCATAGAAAAGCCTGACTAATTATTAATTAGTCAGGCTTTTTATAGAGATTTTCATTTTATTAAAACGGTCTATAGCTCATTACCTCATCGATAAACGTCAAAGCACTGCTAGGGGAAACGATAAGAATAAACACAATTCCAAAGATCGCTCCATACAAATGCGCATCATGATTGATAGCATCATCTTGATTTTTGCCTTTGAAATACGAGTACATTAGAAATAATACACCCAATATAAATCCGGGTAAGCATAGAATCCCAAATAAACAAATATCCGAAAGTGGAAGGATGATAATACTTGCGAACACAGTGGCCGCTGTTCCCCCAGATGCACCAAGCGCTCTGTAGTAGCTGTTATCCTGATTTTTCAGATAGGTTGGGATGTCCGAATTAATAATACCCAAAAGATAGAACAGGACATAAATTGCTCCGCCAAAAGGAACCCCAAACTTGTATGCTAATATTTGTTCGACCACTCCACCAAAGAAGTAGAAGGTGAACATGTTGAAGAAAAGATGGATGTAGTCTTTGTGGATGAATCCGGAAGTTATAAATCTATCCCATTGACCGTTTCTCTTGATTTTATATGGAATGAACATACAGCGTTCCATAAAGGCTGCATTATTGATTCCATAGTAACTGCTTATTGCTGTGATAATAATCAGGACAACTGTAATTGATAACTCCATTTATTTTTCTCTGTGAATTAGGTCCTGTGTGATTTTTTTGAGTTCAAGAAAATAGTCTTCGTTTTTAAAATGTATAGCATCATACTGGGAAAATCCAGCCTTGAAATAAGAATTCATTTTGGCTTCAGCTATCACTTTGATGCCTAGCTTTTCATAAATTCCTTTTACAGCTTTTACTTTGTCTTCTTTATCAAAATCGGTTTGAGTGATCCAGTAGTTTAGTGCTTCTAAATCTTCACCTTCAGCCAATTCTAAAGCTTTGATCAGCAGGAATGTCTTCTTATTTGAAATGATATCACCACCAACCTGTTTTCCGAATTTTGCCTGATCTGCAAAGACATCTAATAGGTCATCTTTAAGCTGAAAGCCCACGCCTACATTTACACCAAAATCATAAAGTTTCTGAGCATCTTCTTTATCGGCTCCGGCGAGCAAAGCACCCAATTGCAGCGCAAAACCTAAGAGTACAGCTGTCTTTAAGCGGATCATATTCAGGTATTCCTCTTCCTGGACAGATTCCAAAGACTCAAAATTCATGTCGAACTGTTGTCCTTCGCATACTTCAGACGCTGTTTTGTTGAAGAGTCGTATGACTTCACCAAGCTTCTCTGCTTCAGTTGGCAAGAGTAAATCGTAGGCTTTGACTAGCATCACGTCCCCAGAAAGTATCGCGACGTTTTTGTTCCACTTTACATGCACAGCATCTTTTCCCCGTCTCAGCGGTGCATCGTCCATGATGTCGTCATGCATCAGGGTGAAATTGTGAAAAACTTCTACCGCTGCAGCCTGACTGAGGATTTCTTCTGGGTTGGATTTATAGATACCATAGGCCAATAAACTAAGCAAAGGACGGATTCTCTTTCCGTCCAAGCTTAAAATATAAGTAATGGGATCATAAAGTTCTTGGGGTGTTTTTCCTAACTCTAAAGCACTTGGGAGGTTCTGGATGAATGTTTCCAGCTTACCTAATAACTCGTGCGCGTGGTTTTTTCTTGTCATTATCGGCAAATTCCAAATCTATCGTTCTACGGTCAATATCGGTATTAACTACTCTGACCTTCACTTTGTCGCCCAAAGTGATCATTTTTTTTGTTTTCGAACCGACCAGTCTCATATTTTTCTGGTCAAAATCATAGTAATCGTCATCCATGTCTTGCACTCGAATCATGCCTTCACACTTGGTTTCTGTGATTTCCACAAACACCCCCCACTCGGTTACGCCTGCCACAATTCCTTCGTAATCTTTGTCTTCTGCAAGTGACATAAATTCTACTTGCTTGTATTTGATAGATGCTCTTTCTGCGTCTGCAGCTCTTTTTTCTCGCTCTGAGGAATGCACACATTTTTGTTCCCAGGCTTCAGCATCTGGGGACTTGCCATTTTCAAGATATAGCTCGAGTAACCTATGTACCATCATATCAGGATAACGACGGATAGGAGAGGTGAAGTGTGAGTAGTGGGCGAACGCCAAACCAAAGTGCCCTTTTGGCTCGGTGGTATATTTGGCTTTTGCCATGCTTCGGATCGCAAGTTGCTCCAGAACGTTCTGCTCAGGCTTACCTTGAATCTCCTCCATTAATTTGTTTAATGCAGTAGAGATAGTTCTTTCATTTTCGATTTCGAACTCATGTCCAAATCGCTTTGCAAAACCTGAGAATGTGTCCAAGCGCTCCATGTCCGGAGAATCGTGGGTACGATAGACAAAAGTGTCTTTTCCTTTATTCTTATTGAAAATGAACTCAGCCACATACTTGTTGGCAAGTAGCATGAATTCCTCGATAAGTTTATGGATATCCTTTCGCTCTTTGATCATTAGACCAAGTGGCGTGCCTTTTTCATCCAGCTTGAATTTGACTTCTACTGTTTCAAAGTTAACAGCACCCTGCTTGAATCTTCGTTGACGGATTTTCTTCGCCATCACATTTAGTAAGGTCAATTCTTCGAAATAATCGCCGGACTGCTTATCTATATTTTCCTGCGCGTCTTCATAAGCATACCTGCGATCAGAATGGATAACAGTTCTGCCAATCCAATGTTTCTTCACATTTGCTTCGTCATCCACTTCGAATACACAGGCAAAAGTCAGCTTGTCTTCATGCGGACGAAGTGAGCAAAGTCCATTACTCAATCGCTCAGGAAGCATCGGAATGGTTCTATCTACTAGGTAGACGGAAGTTGCTCTATTGTACGCTTCTTTTTCCAAAGCCGTTTTTGGTTGCACGTAGTGAGTTACATCTGCGATGTGAACTCCGATCTCGTGATTACCATTTTCTAACTTTCTATAAGAAATAGCATCATCAAAATCCTTCGCATCTGCTGGGTCAATCGTGAAAGTCAATACATCTCTGAAGTCTTTTCTCTTCTTGATCTCTTTTGCAGTTATTTTATCAGAAATAGCCTCAGCTTCTTTCTCCGGCTCCTCAGGATATTCGAATGGCAATCCGAATTCGGCCATGATGGAATGAATTTCTACTTCATGCTCTCCAGCTTTCCCGAGGACACGTGTCACTTCCCCAGTAGGGTTTTTGTCGCCTTCTCTCCATTCGGTTAGTTTGACTACTACTTTTTCTCCGTGCTGGGCTCCATTGAGTTCTCCTCTATGTACGAAGATGTCTTTGTGCATTTTCTTGAAATCAGGAACTACAAAAGCAAAACGTGGAGATATTTCTACACGCCCTACGAATTCATCCCGATTACTTTCTACCACCTCTAGTACTTTGCCTTCCACTCGACCGGTTTTACCCTTGAGCGGATAGACCATCACCCGGACTTTGTCCCCATCGAGCGCTTGCTTCGTGTCGGCTTCTTTGACCAAAATATCTCCATCGACTTTTTCTGGGTCAAGTGGGACAATGAATGCGAATCTTGGATTTACAAAGTCCACAATACCTTCAATAAATTCGGGATCTTGTGTGGATGAGTAATAATTTCTTGGGTTTCGAGAGACTGATCCAGCCTGTACCAACTTGCTAAGTACAGGTTCCACACCGCCTTTTGTAAGGGCATCTCTGATTTCAAGTTTCTTAATAATCTGCTTGGAGTTGAATTCTTCTCCAAAATGTGCATCTAAAAATTGAAGGATTCGACGGGCCAAGCTGGCAGCGTCTGTTTGTTTTCCTCCTTGATTTTTACTGTTGTTTTTTCTGTGTTGTTTTCTTCCCATGATTTGGGTTGTTGATTAGGGTTAAGGTAAAAAGATTTATGTCCCTGCAACCATTAATCTTTGTGATCTTTTTTTGAATTTTCTAAATGGATGATTTCTATTTCTAAGTCATCCGACTGCGGATGCATAGCCATGTATACACGAGCTGTGACTTCCACATCTCTCAGGCAATATTTTTTGATTTTTTCTACGTCTTTTTCCAGATGAAAAGTAGTGTTGACCTGACTCCCGTCAAGATCATCTTTTGAAGATGGAATTCCAAAAACTGAAGCTAGAAGCTCCAAGCGGGTGTAATGTTTATAGTCTCCAAACTTCCAAAGCTCCATCGTATCAAGATGACGAACTTCCCAAGGCTTTTTCCCTGAGATCTGCAAAGGCTCTGGCAAAGCTACTCCATTGATGAGCATTCTGCGGCAGAGGTATGGAAAATCAAATTCTTTACCATTATGGGCGCAAAGAATCCATTTTTTCTTCTCTAACAAAGCTTTAAACTCCAAAAGAAGTTCCCGTTCCTCTTCATGGGCATAACATTTCGATCTGAATGCCAGTTTTTTGTCTTTCTTTTTCCATTGGAAATAGCCTACGCCTACACAGACTACCTGTCCAAATTCAGCATGGATGCCTGCCCTATCAAAATATAAAGCGCCTGGATCGTGAAGATGTTCTGGAGATTGGATAAGCCGCTCTTTCTTTAGCCATTCATCTTGAATACGCTCTGGCAGTTCTTCAAATTTCTCAGTCAATGAGGCTGTTTCTATATCTAGAAAAAGAATGTCATTTAGTTGATCAAAAAAATCTGCCATAAGCTGTTATTATGAGTGGAGAACTCCTTCTAGCCCAATTTCGGGAATCATCTTGATGAATCCTGGATCGAAACTGCCTGAAGTAAAGATAAACTTTTTATCAAAAATCTGATCCATTATATAATAACTCACCCAAAACTCATTGTTCAAAACAAAAACCGAAGGATCAATTGCTTCAACTTTAGCTACAGCCTGCTCTCCAAGCTCATCGATTACGTGGCGAAGCGTGGAAGTCTTTTTCATTTCTCCATTTATCTCACCGTAGCCCTTAGAAGTGATCATCACATTCTTAAGTTCGATCAAATTCAAGTTGATGATATATACAGCCCATTCGGTTCCTGAAGCGGTTTCTTCTTTTGCTATCGCTAGCTTTACTCCAGTCACTGGACTGAAATCAATGTCTTTCTTCATATAAATTCTATACTCTCCATTTCAAATAAGTCGATCAAATGTTGCTTTACTCGAACTTTGACCTCTTGCATTTCTACTGTACGTCCCAATTCGAGGTGCAGTGATGTGACTGCTTTATCGTCGATTCCGCAGGGGATAATGTGACCAAAGTAACTTACATCAGAATTGACATTCAGTGCAAAACCATGCATGGTCACCCATCGACTTGATTTTACACCCATCGCACAGATTTTCCGCGGATTTTTCTGTTCCAAATGATCTATCCAAACACCCGTTAATCCTTCAATTCGCCCAGCTGGAACTCCATAATCTGCCAAAGTCAAAATGATTGCTTCTTCAAGAAAGCGCAAATACTTGTGAATATCAGTGAAGAAATTGTCAAGATCAAGAATCGGATACCCGACTAATTGCCCTGGCCCGTGATAGGTGATGTCACCACCACGATTGATTTTATAATACTGTGCATTATGATCTTTCAGCCCGTTTTCATCCAGAAGCAAGTTTTCTTCCTTTCCGCTTTTCCCCAACGTGTAAACATGAGGATGCTCGACAAAAAGTACATAATTTTTACTCGGGGATTGCTCGGCAAGAACCAAAGGACGATTGCTGATTTTTAGTGCAACAGTTTCCGCAAAGAGTTTTTCCTGATAGTCCCAGGCTTCTTGATAATCCAGCTGTCCGAGATCTCGGAATTCTACTTTTTTATTGATAATTTCATTCATTCGGCTAGTCCCGAGGGATTTACTTTTCAACTGAACTCAAAACGGGTTCGTTCATTGATTTTTCAAAATTAAACAAATATCCAAGATGGCTGAGCACAACGATTCCGGAAAACTCGCAGAGCAACAGGCGGCAGATTGGTTAGTAGGGAAAGGTTACGAATTACTAGATACAAATTATCGTTTTGGACACGCGGAAATCGATTTGATCTTAAAGCATCGTGGTCTTTTAATTTTTGTTGAAGTTAAATTCAGATCTGGTACTGGCTTTGGTTTTGCGGAGGAGTTTGTCGATTCGGTAAAGCGTAAACTGCTAATAAAAGCCGCAGATCATTACATTTTTGAAAATGATTGGCATAAGGATATCCGCTTTGATATCATAGGCGTTTACAAAGACCGGGCTGGAAAAATCAATTTTAGGCATTTTGAAGATGCTTTTTACTAAACGGCACCCCAGTTAAATTTTAAGAAATCAAGAAGTCAACCATGACCTAGATCGGCAGACTAAGATTCAATTATCTTTTCGATACACTAAATTTCCGTCCTTATCCCATTCAGCACGAATGTAAGGGCGGAAATTTTTTGTATAAGCAGTTTCCTGATATTGGATTTCCCGCTTTCGAATCGCTTTTGTGTTGTTCGTGTCCCAGTACTCTGTCCAAAGACCTACTTTTTCGCCATATTGATATTCTCCAGTGACGGCCACCTGTTTGTCTTCATAGAAGTAAAAGTAGTTTCCTTCCTCCAACCCGTATTGAACAGGAATTATTTCTTGAATGGTCTTTGAAGATTGATCGAAGTATCGAGTTCTTGATTCCCGAGGCCAGCCAGCCTCAAAGTGATTTTTATCCTGAAGCACATTGTTAGCATCGAAGAGCATCCAAGTTTTGTGTTTAGTGCCGTAGTAAAACATGCCGCTTTCTACCACTTCCTCATTGATCACCCGCTCATAAGGTCCATGAAGTAGGTAGCCATTGCCAGCTACATAGTCTTTGGTTTTTATACTTTTTTCCTGTGGATCGAACCAATATACATCTCGGATATAAGGATCAGGACGTCTATCTGCGTCTGTGTAATTGAAGTGCTCAAAAATCTGCTGTCCACGAATTTCTTGACGAGTGTAACCCTTTCTGGTTTTGATACCAAACCACTCATTCTTGCGTGCTTTCTTCTTTTTCTCCTTCTTTTCTTCCTTCTCTTTTGAGTCGTCAAAAAGTAGCAAAGGCATAGTTGTTGGTAGCAACCTAGAGTTTACCACACCACTGGAATCAGGATCTGATTTGGTTTTTTCCTCTTCGTTTTGGGCAAAAGAAACCTTGCTGATAAATAGCAAGAAAATAAAACTGATATAATATCTACTCATGTATTAGAAAAACGCAATATCCTTCGGAGTATTTTGTTCAAAAGTAACATTTCGAGATCAAAACCCATCGATTGTTTAGATTTTATAATCTTCTCTCTACTTTTGTGGAATTTGTAAAAAAAATCTCTCAAACAATGAACTCTATTTTATCAGACCGGATAATCAATATGGAAGAATCAGCCACTCTTGCGATGGCAAAAAAAGCAAGGGAGCTGAAAGCACAAGGAGTTGACATCATCAGCCTTAGTTTAGGTGAGCCCGACTTCAAGACACCAAAGCATATCCAAGAGGCTGCAAAAGATGCAATCGACGAAGGAAAGTACTTTTCATATCCACCCGTAGCGGGTTATCAGGATTTGAGAGAAGCTATCGCAAAGAAGCTTCGCGAAGAAAATGAAATCACTGAAGCTAAAGCAGAGAATGTAGTAGTCTCTACCGGAGCAAAGCATTCCATCGCGAATGTATTCATGTGTATGGTCAACGAAGGAGACGAGGTAGTAATCTTCTCTCCATACTGGGTGAGCTATGCCGAGATCATCAAGTTGGCTGGCGGAGTTCCTGTATTGATCGAAGGTACTTTGGAAAACAACTTCAAAGCCACTGCTGCTCAGCTAGAAGCTGCGATCACTCCTAAAACTAAGGGTGTGATCTTCTCATCTCCATGTAACCCTACGGGATCGGTATTTAGCAAAGAAGAACTGGAAGCAATTGCTGCTGTAGTTTTGAAGCATGAAAATATCATGGTGATCGCTGATGAGATTTATGAGAAGATCAACTTTGCAGGAAGAAATTACAGCATCGCATCCTTCCCTGGAATGTTTGAAAGAACCATCACTGTCAATGGATTTTCTAAAGGATATGCGATGACAGGCTGGAGAGTTGGTTATATCTGCGCGCCAGTTTGGATGGCAAAATCTGTAGAGAAAATACAAGGTCAGTTTACTTCTGGCGGAACGGGAATTGCTCAAAGAGCTGCCTTGGCGGGTATCGCTGGTGATCAAACGCCAACAACCGAAATGGCTGATGCTTATCTTAGAAGAAGAGGTTTAGTACTGGATTTACTTCGTGCTATTCCTGGTATCAAAACTCATGTTCCTGAAGGAGCATTTTATTTCTTCCCAGATGTGACAGCTTTCTTTGGCAAGTCAGCCAAAGGACATAATATAAAAGACGCAGATGATCTTTGTCTTTACCTTTTGGCAGAAGCACACGTGTCTTTGGTGACTGGGGCTGCTTTCGGAGCTCCTGATTGTATCAGACTGTCTTATGCAGCTTCTGATGAGGAGCTAGTAGATGCTTTAGGTAGGATGAAAAAAGCACTAGCTGAATTAGCTTAAAAATATCAATACTTAACCCCGGCAATAGTCGGGGTTATTTTTTGCCTCAGTAGAAAGGTCTATTTTTGGGAAAATTTACCCTATGGCTGACGTTATTGTAATCACTCCTGTTAAGAATTCTCTTGAAACTACCTTGGATACAGCAAGAGCAATTGCAGGATCCACCGTGCCTGTGAGGCATGTTATTTTTAATGACTTCAGTACTGCAGAGACCAAGACAGGTCTGGAAGAAAACCAAGCTGAGATTGGTTATGAGTTGATTCACTTGGAGGACCTAACCGATCATCCTTCACCAAACTATAAACTGGTGCTACAAACCGCTCAGAAAATGGCAAATGGGTCTGATTTGCCCCTTTTGGTTATTGAGTCTGATGTGGTCGTCAGGTCAACTACTATTGAGGATTTGCTAAAATTTCAAAAATCATCGGTAAAGTCAGGTTTGGTGGGATCTGTGACAGTCGATGAAAAAGACGTGGTGAATTTTCCTTATTTAAAATTCAAAGGAGTGAATGAATCAGTGATCGATACGTCCAGAAGTTTAAGTTTTTGCTGCACACTTTTCTCTACAGATTTATTGAAGGCCTACGATTTTTTGGGTTTGGATGAAGCAAAAGATTGGTACGATACCTTTATTTCAAAGAAATCAATTGAACTTGGTTTTAAGAATCATGTGCTCATGAATGCTCCGGTTTGGCACAGACCACATGCAAGCAGGCCTTGGAAGCAATTGAAATATAGCAATCCACTGAAATACTATTTTCTGAAGTTCTGGAAGGGGATGGATAAGATTTGATCGTCTTCACCTAAAGTGATTTTATTGAAAAAAATGCTCGAATTGAGTTAACTCTTTTTTTACAGCCAAGGTATCTCTGCCAAATTCCTTGAGGTTGTAATTCTCAGACCGAAGTAGTTGATAGCATTCCTCCAGATCCTGCGGGTTGAGGTTTTCGTTTTCGAAAATTATAGCATTCGGTTTGGTTTTTGGCACATCAAACATCTTCACGACTTCAAGGTCAAAGCCTTCTGCATCTATTTGGAGAAGGTCAATTTGGTGAATTGAGTAGGTTTTGATAAGTGTTTCAGGACTTATTACCTTGACTTCTTCAGACGTAATCTGTTGATCAGGGTCGCTAGGGATTTCTAATCCATTCTTCTCACAGTTTTTCTGTACTATCCCCTCGTCAAAAAGGCTTTTTATTTTTTCTTCTGAAAAGGAAGCCAGTCCAGTTGCCCATCTCATAGTGCTAAACCCAATTTTGTAAAGTTTTTGAGAGCCATCTTCATAGCCAATTGCAGCACACAACGGAGTTAATCCGGGATGATTTTTGTAAATCTTACTTAGAGATTCTCTGAATACATCAGGTTGCGGTTCTAGCAGCACTCCTTTCCATCTATCTCTTTTGATGAATTTATGAATTGGGTCATGTGTGATTCCATCATTTGCGCCGATCTGAATTACATGAAAATCACCTTTTTTGGATAAGGAGTATTGAGAAATAAAATCAGGTAAACTACCTTTTTTTGGAGCGTAGAGATATCGATAGAAAAACAGAAAAATATAATTGTCAGATGCGCTGAGGTTGAATCGAAGGTTTTTCCAAAATTTTTTGAATCCAGATTTAATTTGGAAGTTTGCCATTAGCTTAAGTGGAATTGTTTGGGGTTGTTTAGGTCGTTCTTCTGGTTCAAAGAGCCTGAAGCCGAATTTAAAAGTACTTATTTATGTAAGTTAAAATTCAGGGATTTTGAAATATTGTAAATAATTTGCCGATAAGAGTATTGATAAAACTGCTTTTCTAGGCCAGCTTATTTAAGAATTCACCTTATTTACTTCTATTTAATGAATCCGATTTTAATCTATACCATAGTCACCAATAACTATGATAAGGTGAGGCCAGCGCGAATTTTTCCTGGCTTTGATTATTGGCTGTTTACGGATGATCCTCATTTCAAAGTTGATGGCTGGGAGACAAAGGTAGTTCCCAAAAGTCCTAATCCGATTAAGCAGCAACGGCAGATAAAAATTAACAGCTGTGTTTATACCAAAGGGTATGATATCTCCATCTATATAGACGGGAATATGGAGATTATCAGAGATCCAGCCGATTTGTTGAAAAATCACTTTCATGGTGGATTATTGACAACGGTGCATCCCAAGCGAGCTACCTTGTGGGCTGAAGGGATGGAAGTGATTCGGAAGAAAAAAGATTTGGAGGAAAACGTAAATTCCACTTTGGAATTTGCCAAGCTAAATGGCTTCAAGGATGATTTGGGTCTGTTTGAGACTGGAGTGATGGTTAGGGATAAATCAAAGGATGTAGAAAAGCTGGAACAAAAGTGGTCAGAGCTACTTAAAGATTATTCGCATCGAGATCAACTGATTCTGCCCATCGCTTTGCATCTAACAGGCGTGTCTATCCATTCAATTCCTCGAAAAATAACCTTCTCTTATGTCAAATTTAATCGAGGACATCGCGTTTCATTGAAGTTTAGAAAGAGTGGGCAAGGATGGTTTTCTAGTTTGATTTCCCGATTGAAACGTTAATATATGCCATGGTTGAAATGAAAACATCCTTTTTTCTATTTGTAGGAGGGTGATCTAGATAGATCGATTTGTTGTAAGTTTATTTCGGTTTGTTCCAAAAAAACCAAACAATAATTTGTTTAATTAACTGAAGTTCATAACTTTAATCTGGTGATTAAACAACTTTTCAATAGAATTAGACTTTTTCAAACTCGGATTGTAACATTAATCCATTTTTCTATCTCGACCTGTTTCAGAGAAAATCCGAACCACGGTTCGGATTTTTTTTTGAGAATTTTTTAGTGAACTTTCGGCTTACGAATGCCCTCACCAACAATGATCCGATTAAAGATTTTACTAATCTTTCCTTTACTACTGTTCAGCGCTCAATCTATTGCTCAGAATTCTAAGTTTCAATACGATTCCAGCTACGTGGAAAGCTCAAAAGACATTTTGGCCTCCAGACTTTTTTTTAGTAGAAAATACACCAGACTGGTAGCAAGAAATCCAGAGTCCAACGAGAAATATATGCTAGTGCCGAATTCGGGACTGAAGATGGGGCTAGGCTTTACTTATCAGGATCTTACGATTAATGTGTCCTTTCCCGTTAACTTTTTGTATCCTGATAAAATTGGCGATTGGAATGGTAATTTGGACTTGCAGTCACATATCTATGCACCTAGGGTCATAGTGGATTTCTTTGGGCAGTTTTATAATGGCTATAAGATAAATGCTGAAGATCGTCCAAATTCTGACGAAGATTACCTGAGAAAAGACTTACGTCAAATTTCTTTGGGACTAAACATGAATTATTTGTTTTTTGGTGATAAACTTTCCATAGCTGCTGCCTGGAACCAGTCTTCCGTCCAAAAAAAATCTGCATATTCTCCTTTTGTGGGCTTTGAGGGATATGGTGGGAACATGAAAGGAGACTCACTGCTATTGCCGCTTAGTCCACAGACTGAATTGATTAACTTTGATAGGGCGAGTTATTTTATGGCGGGACCTAATGCAGGGATGGCAGGGACTCTGGTGTTTTGGAGAAATTTTTATTTAACGGGTGTAGCCGCTGTAAATCTAAGCGGTGGGTATACCAAGTGGAATAATGTGGAAGAGCAGAAGAAATGGGGAGTTGCTCCAACCTATTATGTCCGAGGATTTTTCGGATATACCGGCCCCAGATTTGGGATCACTACAAGCTATATTTATAAGAATCTAAACCTGATCAAAGGAGGTCCTTATGATCAAGCTGTAAACACAGGCGATTTTAGAATTAATTTTATATATAAAATCTACGCTGGAAAGAATTTTAAGAAGAAATTCAATACGGTGAATCCAGTGCGTATTATAAGTAAAGATTAAATCAAAGCCCATCTGTCTATTCAAATAGGTGGACTGGGTTTTAAATGAATTAAAACCTCAATTACAATGGAAAATCAATTCGGAATTCAAAATTCTTTGAATCGACTCGGACTTAAATCAGAAAACTTAGGCACATCTACTGGCGTCAACTGGATTGATTCTGGAGAATCATCCTTTTCTTCTTTTTCGCCGGCGGACGCTACTTTGATCGGAAAAGTGCAGCCAACAAACAAGAAAGCCTATGAGGAAGTAATAGCTCAAGCTCAAGTTGCCTTTGAAAGTTGGAGACAAGTTCCTGCCCCTCAACGAGGGGAAATAGTACGGGAAATTGGCAATGCACTTCGTGAAAAGAAGGCGGATCTAGGTAAGCTTGTTTCCTACGAAATGGGGAAATCCTATCAGGAAGGACTAGGAGAGGTGCAGGAGATGATTGATATCTGTGATTTCGCTGTGGGGCTTTCGCGCCAACTTTATGGTTTGACTATGCATTCTGAGCGCCCAGGGCATAGGATGTACGAGCAATGGCACTCACTTGGTATAGTAGGAGTAATTTCTGCTTTTAATTTTCCAGTTGCCGTTTGGTCTTGGAACGCTGCTTTAGCTTGGGTTTGTGGTGATGTTTGTGTGTGGAAACCTTCTGAAAAAGCACCACTTTCAGGGATTGCCTGTCAATTTATCGCAAGTGAGATTTTTGCCAAACATGGGATGCCTGAAGGCATTTGCTCAATAGTCAACGGGGATTACAAAGTGGGAGAGTTGATGTCAAATGATTCGAGGATACCATTGATTTCAGCTACAGGTTCTACCCGGATGGGCAAATTAGTAGCAGAATCAGTCGGAAGAAGATTAGGTAGGTCATTATTGGAACTTGGTGGAAACAATGCAATTATCATTACCGAAAATGCAGATATGGATATGGCGATTCGTGGTGCTTTGTTTGGAGCTGTAGGAACTGCGGGACAGCGATGCACGAGTACTCGTCGATTAATTATCCATGAGAATGTCTATGAGGAGGTCAAATCAAGATTATCCACTGCATATACCAAACTCGTGATAGGAAATCCTTTGGATGAAAAGAACCACGTAGGTCCAGTGATCGATAAAGATGCGGTGAATATGTATCTGGCGGCCATAGAAAAAGTAAAGAAAGAAGGAGGGAAGGAAGTGGTTGAAGGTGGAGTGCTAGATGGTGAGGGATATGAGTCTGGATGCTATGTGAAACCAGCTATCTATGAAGCAGAAAATCACTTTGAGATTGTACAGTATGAAACCTTCGCTCCGATTTTGTATCTGATGAAGTACAGCACGATAGAAGAAGCGATTGCAATGCAAAATGGTGTGCCTCAAGGCTTGTCTTCAGCCATAATGACTACCAATATGCGTGAAGCAGAAGCTTTCCTTTCCGTGGCTGGATCTGACTGCGGAATTGCGAATGTGAATATCGGTACTTCAGGAGCAGAAATTGGCGGTGCTTTTGGTGGTGAAAAAGAAACCGGTGGAGGTAGAGAGTCAGGTTCGGATGCCTGGAAGGCTTATATGCGTCGCCAAACAAATACCATCAATTACTCATCTACGCTGCCGCTGGCGCAAGGGATTAAGTTTGATATTTAGGCTGTGACATTTTCCTTTAGAAAATATTTTATAAATATTCTTTCTCATTTTCAATAGTTTAGGCTCGATACTTCAAAATGTATTTGCTTAAGAGGAAATAGAAATTACCTTTGCATTCCCTTACGAACGGAAAGGGATACAAAGATGGGAGTTTAGCTCAGTTGGTTCAGAGCATCTGCCTTACAAGCAGAGGGTCGGGGGTTCGAATCCCTCAACTCCCACATCTTATTCTAATAACTCAACAGTGAGTTAAAATTATTTCTTGGGAGTTTAGCTCAGTTGGTTCAGAGCATCTGCCTTACAAGCAGAGGGTCGGGGGTTCGAATCCCTCAACTCCCACATAAGCCTTAGAATAATTTCTAAGGCTTTTTTTATGTCGAATTGCCTGTTAATTTACTTTTTTGGCAAGAAAAATAGGCTGCTTCAATTATGAAACAGCCTACATTTGCTTAGCAAATAAAGGATCTAGAACCTCCTAGGGTCATGCCAAATTTTAGATAAGGCTACACTGGTCATCCGTCACCGGTCTTCAAGCCAGTATGTGCATCGTCCTACAAATTTATTTTCTACTACTCAAAATTCAACATAAACCCCGCTCGAAACCACCTTCCTGGCATCTGCACAGTTCCTGCTTCCACATAGTCTTCATTTGTAATATTAGAGGCCTCCGTGAAAACTCCAATTTTGCCCGTTCGGTTGTAATCCACCCGCATATCCAACAGGAAATAAGGATCTTGATTCATTCGCTCCACATATCTCATTTTGGTGTTCCACTCTAATTTCTGACCAATCCCAACAAGCACTCCACCAATTGCCTGGTTATTCAAAGCTGTCAACGCATATCGTGTTTCTATACCTGGTTGATTGATCAGGTCGGCGTTGATGTAGTTATAGGAAAGATTAAGTTCTTTTACTTGAACTACCTGACCATTCGGGCTAACTCTATAATTCAAAGAAGCTTCAATGCCGTTGAATTTTACTTCGCTGAAATTCTGTGGCTGCCAAGGAGTATCAGCATCAGGTCGGGTCCACTCGATTAGATTATCGGTACTTCTACTGAAATAAACCAGTTCAGCGAAAAGCCCAGATTTAGACCATTTAACTCCAATTTCAAAGTTTTGAGCTTGCTCTGGCTGAAGTTGATCATTTCCGATATTGGTTGGGCCTACATAGTATAAGTCATTGTAGGTAGGTATGCGGTAGCTGATTCCATAGCCTGAGTAAAGTCTCAAGTCAGTTGTCGCTTGAAAGCCAAATTCTGCTCCAGGGAAGTGCTTCCAGCCATATTCAGAATAGTAGTTAGAATAAACTCCGGCACGCAAATCTGCTTTTGAACCTAGGTTCACCAGTTGCTCTAGAAATATCCCTGTCAACACACGGGCACGGTTTCCAAGGTTTGTGCTTTCGATTGCTTCTTTTCTAGTTTCTAAGCCAAACCCTGTGGTACCAAGTTTAGTATCAAATTTTCCGTTTGCCTCCAAAGCAAAAACATCCGTGGTATGGAAGTTTTGGTAGAAAGAAGGCTCATTCCTTCTAAGAACGTATTCGTCAGTATTTCTTCTGAAATATGCTCTTGTGTTGAGGTAAAAATTGTTTTGTGTCAGTGTATGACTCAAAGAAGCGAGGGTGGTCTGTACACTTTCCCACTGGTCAGGAAAGGAACTGGAGTAAAAACCATTTGCGCCAAAACTCCTGTCCGTATAAGCAACCATGCCTTTCAGCTCGTTTTTCTCATTCATGTTAAGTCCACCTTCGTAGAATATATTACTCACTTGGTAGTCGGAGTTATACCAATGTCCATTTGAATCATCGTAGGAAATTGCCAAGTTTTGCTTGTAGTTTCCAATTGGAAGTGAGCCTGCAAAGTTGATACCTTTCATACCGAAATCACCAGCATAGCCCTGAACTCTGGCGTAGCTTTTATCACTTAGTTCGGTGATTACATTGATTGCTCCAGCATAGGCATTTTGCCCAAAAACCCGTGATGCAGGGCCTTTCAAAACTTCTACTCTGTCAATATTGACTAAAGGAACTGGTATGTTCATCATGTGATGACCAGTTTGCGGATCGCTGAGTTTGATGCCGTTCAGAAGCATAAGAGTTTGCTCGAAAGAGCCACCACGAATACTTACATCAGACTGTACGCCAGTTACTCCTCGTTGCCGAATATCCACACCAGGTACAAAGGATAATACCTCTGCTAAACTCCTCGCCGGAGTTGTTTCAAGCTGTAGTTTACTTACTAAAGAGATATTTCTACTCTGTTTGGAAAAAGGGATCTGGATTCTATTTTCCTGAATCAAAACTTCACCTAAATCCTGGGTTGTCGTGTCAGTTTGGGCAAATGCAGCTGCTGAAAATGCCAAGAAAGATATTAGTAAACCTAATTTTTGCATGGGTTGATCGTAATTAGTAGCTCAAAAGTGGAATGAAAATATGCTTTTTCCAATAATGAGATATATCTAAAAATTCGTTAAAGCAGTGGTACTGGTATAAAATATCCTAGAGCTTAACCTAGCAATTCTTACTTTTAGGGTTAAAACAACTATATATATGAGTAGGAAAATTTTAATTAAGCTGCTTTTCGGAGGGGCAATGCTCGCAGGAATTAGTGGTTCTTTTGCTCAGGAAGTAAAAGAAAACAATCAAAAAGAGTTTGGTGAATTCATCAATCGTAAGGGTACGTACACGCGTTCTGCTTCCGGAAAACCTAACGTAGGTTACTGGCAAAACAAAGCGGATTATCAAATCGCGGTGACCTTGGATGATTCCTTGCACACTCTTACTGGTAATATCACGCTTACCTACACCAATAATAGCCCGGAGAATCTTGATTTCATCTGGATGCAAATGGAGCAGAATAGGTTTACCGAGGATTCACGAGGTACATTGACTACGCCGATCCAAGGCAACCGCTACAACGGTGATGTAGATGGAGGATATGAGATTGCTAATCTTCAAGCTAAAGTTGGTTCTAAAGGATCTGTTTCTTCTAAACACATTGTTTCGGATACTAGAATGCAGGTTTGGTTCAATGAGCCTATTCCAGCAAAAGGCGGAACGGCTACCGTTTCTATGGATTTTTCTTTTAAAGTTCCAGTAGAAGGAATGGACAGAATGGGAAGACTTGAGGTAGAGGATGGTTGGATTTATGCTTTTGCACAATGGTATCCAAAAGTTGCGGTGTTTGACGACATAGAAGGATGGAATGTCGAGCCTTATTTAGGTGCTGGTGAGTTTTACCTTGAATATGGTAATTTCGATTACAAGGTGACCGTTCCATATGACCACATCGTGGTAGGATCAGGTGAGCTTTTGAATCCTAAAGAAGTATTGAGTAAGGAGCTTCTGGATCGCTACGCAAAAGCTAAAGACAGCGATACTACGGTGATGATGATCACAGCAGCTGAGCTTGGGAATACGGAATTGACTAGACCTAAGCAGAATGGAAATGTCACTTGGCACTTTGCCATTGAAAATAGCCGTGACATTGCTTTTGCGACTTCCAAAGCATTTATTTGGGACGCTGCCAAGATCAATCTACCAAGCGGAAAGAAAATTTTGGCTCAGTCTGTTTACCCAAGAGAATCCAATGGACAGGAAGCTTGGTCAAGATCCACTGAATACAGCAAAGCTTCTATCGAGCATTATTCTGAAAAATGGTTTGAATTTCCTTATGCAACAGCGACTAACGTAGCAGCTGATATAGGAGGGATGGAGTATCCAGGGTTGAATTTCTGTAGCTATAATTCCAAAGGTGAAGGCCTTTGGGGAGTGACGGACCACGAGTTTGGTCACAATTGGTTCCCAATGATCGTAGGAACTAACGAGCGCCGTTATGCTTGGATGGATGAAGGATTCAACACGTTCATCAACCATTACAGTACACAAGCTTTCAATGACGGAGAGTATCCATCAAATTTGAACGAAACTCGTAGATATACAAATTTCTTTACAAGCGAGACCAGAGAAGGGATTGACACATATCCAGATGTAGTGAACATAGGTAACCTAGGGATGCTAGCCTACAACAAACCTGCAATGGGTTTGCTGATGCTTCGCGAATACATTCTTGGTCATGAGCGATTTGATAATGCATTCAAATCTTACATCAAGACTTGGGCGTATAAGCATCCACAGCCAACAGATTTTTTCAATCATATGGAAAATGTAGCTGGTGAAAACCTTTCTTGGTTTTGGCAAGGATGGTTCTACGGCACAGGCAACATTGATTTGGGTGTAAGTGCAGTGGTACCTTATGCAGGTAACTATGTCATAGTATTGGCAAATAAGGGAGATATGCCAATGCCAGTATTATTGGAGATCACCTATGATGATGGCTCAACCGAGCAGAAAATGCTTCCTGTAGAGATTTGGCAGCGTGGAGATACTTGGAATTACTTGCTGAAAACAGATAAAAAAGTAGCGGGTGTAGTTATAGATCCTGCTAAGCTTCTTCCGGATGTGAATCTTGGAAATGATAGCTGGCCTCAGAAACTTTATGACAACTAATAAATCGTCAAAATGATCAGATAAGTAAAAACCCGGATGGAAGTCCGGGTTTTTTTATGAGCTACAACTAATTAATAAGCATCGTTGATTTCTAACCAAAGACCATCAGGGTCCTGAATGTATATCTGGCGAATGCCATCAACTCGAATGGTTACTTTGCCTTTTTCTCCAAGCCAGCTTTCAAAGGGGTAATTTGTGTTTTCTAGTGTTTTAATAAAAGCATCCATATCCTTCATGCTGAAGCAGAGGTGGTTCACTTTAGAGATTTGAGTTGGGACATTTGCAGCTTCAATGATATGAAGAGCAGCTCCACTTCCTATATCATACCAAGCATGGAGGCCATCTTTGAATGGCTCTTCGATTTCCTTCAAGCCTACTATTTTCTGATAAAACTCTTTGCTTTCCTCAAGGTTGCTGACATGGACAGCAATATGGTTGACTTTGATCTGGGCAAAGGTGCTCATGGTTATTGATAATAGTAAGATGGTGAATAAGATTTTCATGGGGATGCGAGTATGGCGTGTTTTAATTCCTAATGTTAGGTGATTTGAAGTTGTTTTGAAAGTAATATAAGGTTAAAAAAAGAAAGCACCCGACTAGTCGGATGCTTTCCACTATAAATCTAGGAATGAGGATTACTCTTCCTCTTCTTCATGAAGATCAGTTGCCATAGCTATTTTCTCCGCCTCATCAAATAACTTGATCGCTTGAAGGTAAACTTCATTGATGTCATTCACCACTTTGTAGAATGCACTATCATCATAAATCTGTCTTCCAACATGTGCTTTCATGAGTATTCTGAGATAGTCTTTTGATTTATTGAAGTCAGCGGCATCAAAGTCAACCTTATTCTTCTTGCCATATTCTACCAAATCATTCAGCATTGCGTCACTAACAGTAAAGTCAGAATAATACTGCTCTATAGTCATGTCTTCGAATTTAGACTTGTTTTCGTTTACGTAGTCAAGTGCAAATTCTCGTGCCGAATCAGAGTTGAAAAGCCTGCTTACATAAGCAGAATTCATTGTAGTATCCAACGGAACGAAATAGTCAGGCATAATGCCTCCGCCTCCATAGACCGTGCGTCCTTTTACCGTTTCATATTTCAAACTGTCATTGAACTTGATACTATCAGAAGAGAAAAATTCCCCATGCTTGTATCGATTCATAAAATCGCTTTCGTAAGCTTCGTAATCAGTTCCGTAAGGTTTCTGAATAGATCTTCCCGATGGAGTATAATATCTAGCGATAGTCAATCTTAGTTCAGCGCCATCAGACAAGTCTATCGGCATTTGTACTAAACCCTTTCCAAAAGATCTTCTACCTACAATCAAACCTCGGTCATTATCCTGAATAGCTCCGGCAAGAATCTCTGAAGCTGATGCAGAACCTTCATTCACAAGTACGATGATTGGTCCTTCTTCGAATAAGCCTGGTTTGAATGCAAAAGCTTTTTGATTGTATTGGTCAACTTTTCCTTCTTGAGAAACGATCAAAGCTTTTCCTCCCAATAGTTCATCAGCCATATTAATCGCAGCTCCCATGTATCCGCCTGGGTTGCCTTGAAGATCAATGACTAATTTTTTCATGCCTTTTACTTTTAGGTCATAAACAGCTTCTTTGAACTCATCATAAGTAGTGGCGGCAAATCGGGTTACTTTTATATAGCCAATTTCATCATTGACCATGTAAGAAGCATTGATGCTGTATTGAGGGATCTTGTCACGAGTGATTCTGTACTCGATCAGCTCCTTCTGGTTTTTTCGCTTCATATCCACCACTACGACGGAACCCTTTGGTCCACGTAGTTTTTCAAAGACGTCTCTATTAGTAACGCCGACACCAGCCATAGTTTCACCGTCTACTCTGATGATTTGATCGCCAGATTGAATACCTAGTGCTTCTGAAGGCCCGCCAGTCAATGGTGCTACTACATAAATTGTATCTCGTATGATTCCAAACTCTACTCCAATGCCATCAAATTCACCATCCAGTTGGGATTGCACGATTGAAGCGTCTTTTGCAGGGATGTAGGAAGTATGTGGATCCAAGTGTTCCAACATCTTATTGATGCCATAATCTATTAATTCATTGGAATTGACACTGTCTACATAGTCTCTGTTGACATATGTCATTATCTCCTGAAGCTTATAAAGTGCAGCCCTTAGATCATTTTGATTTCCTTTTGGCTCAGCAAAAGTTGCCCCGATCCATATTCCAGCTGAGATGGCTAATGCCAAAATTATGGGAAGTCTGATTTGGGATTTAGTGTTTTTTGTCTCGCTCACGGCTTTCTCTTTCAGTTGGTTATATTTCTTTATTGTTACTGTAAATTACCCAATTTCCCCCTCATATCGAAGAGTCTTTTGATAAAGGTTACAAATGTTTATACGAGGGAAGTATATAATGGCTCAATTTATTCCCCTTTTTTCTGTTAAAAAAAATTATTTTTGCACCATGCGATCTGGAGATGATTTTGAAAAGGCACTCATAGGAGACTTAGTTTCTGAAAACTACGTCTTTGCTTCTGTGCTTCATTATTTCGGAATCAGTTTCTATCAATACCCTACCGAGTCCCTTGAGGTAGTCTGTAAAAAACATAAGGTGCATTCAAGTCAGTTAAGCTTAGAGTTGGAATCTTGGGCTCAGCGAAAGGAGCCGTCTACTGAAGAGTTGTATTTGAATCCAATTGAGGTCTTGGTGGCATATTTGAAAAAAAAGCACTATTACTTTGTACGTCAAGAACTGCCATTTCTTTCCAATATCATCTCTGGTATAGTCCCTGAGCCTCATTACGCTTCATTAATGGCGGATCTTAGGATTATGTTTCCGCTCTTTGTAGAGGATTTTATCCACCACATTCATGAGGAGGAAAGTAGACTCTTCAAGAGAATTGAATTACTTCAGGAGATTGAGGAAAACAGGTTCTCTTTGACAGATGCAATTACCGTTTTGGAAAGGGACCCAATTCACATGCTCGCAGATCAGCATGAGATTCACGACGATGAGATGGAAGGGATCCGAAAGTTGACAGCTGATTATTCCTTAGCTCCAGACGCCCCACTCACGATGAAGGTGCTTTATCACGAGTTGCAGAACTTCGAACTGGAACTTAGAATCCATGCAAAAATAGAAGATGAACTTCTCTTTCCTAAAGCTGTGGAGCTGGAAAGGGAAGCACTGCGACAGTTCAGAAAACTAACCGGAAAAAACTGATGCCCAGAATAATCGCGATTGATCTGGGAACCAAACGAACCGGTCTTGCCGTTACAGATACCTTAAAAATGTTGGCCAATCCATTGGATACCATCGAGACTTCCACGCTACTTGAGTATCTGAAAAATTATTTTGGAAAAGAAGAGGTAGACACAATAGTTCTAGGTTTTCCGACTAGGTTGAATGGTCAGCATAATGAAATGACTCCCAAAGTGATTACTATGAAGGATCGGCTTTCAAAGGCTTTTCCCGATAAAAAAATAGAACTCGTCGATGAGCGGTTCACTTCCAAGATGGCCATGCAAAGCATGATTTCCATGGGAAGTAAAAAGAAAGACAGAAAAGAAAAGGCCGGAAACCTGGATAAGGTGAGTGCGGCAATTATTCTACAATCCTATTTAGAGAGACAATGATTTATCCAATAGTTGCTTACGGTAATCCAATTCTGAAGAAAGAAGCGGAGGAGATTACTGAAGGAACCGAGCTCGATGAGCTAATCAAAAGTATGTTTGCGACGATGGACAATGCAAATGGCGTAGGCCTCGCAGCACCTCAAATAAATCAGGGGATCAGCCTATTTGTCATCGATAGTACTCTAATGCTAAACGAGGAAGATGAGGAAGTTGGGATTAGACGTGCGTTTATCAATCCTATAATCCTGGAGGAATATGGTGATGATTATACGTTTGAGGAGGGGTGTTTGAGTATACCGGAAATTCATGCAGAGATCACACGTCCAGAGACACTGACTATAGAGTATTACGATGAAAACTGGAACTTGAAAGAGGAGGAATTCTCAGGAATGACGGCTCGGGTGATTCAGCATGAATTTGACCATTTAGAAGGAATCCTTTTTGTGGATTATTTGAAAGGTCTCAAAAAACGCCTCGTGAAGTCCAAACTCGTCGATGTGAGCAAGGGCAAAATCTCCACTGATTACCGCATGATCTATCCTCTGAAATGATCAAATCTCCCCAACTCAACATAGCACTGATTCAAACGAAACTTTACTGGAAAGATAAAGTTGCGAACCTGGCAATGCTGGAAGAGAAGATTTGGCAAGTAGAAGAGGGGGTGGATTTGATTATCCTGCCGGAAATGTTCCCGACGGGATTTAGTATGGATGCGGCTGAGCTAGCTGAGCCTATGAACCTGACTGTTTGCAAGTGGATGCGTCAGTTGGCTGCGCAAAAGAATGCTACAATCACTGGAAGTGCGATTATCCAAGTAGATGGTAAGTTTTACAATCGCTTACTCTGGGTAAGTCCTGACGGAATGATCCAGCATTACGACAAGCGCCACTTGTTCCGAATGGCAGATGAAGATCAATCTTTTTCTGCTGGAGATAGATTACCGATTTTCGAGTTAAATGGATGGAAGATTTGCCCTCAGGTTTGTTATGATCTGAGATTTCCGATCTGGTCTAGAAATAGAATGATCGATGGGGAGTTGGCATATGATCTCATTTTTTATGTAGCATCATGGCCGGCAGCGAGAGTTTCGGCCTGGGATGCGCTATTGCCAGCAAGAGCTATCGAAAATTTATCCTATTCTATAGGAGTAAATCGAGTAGAAGCAGATGGAAATGGAATCGCATATAACGGACACTCTGCAGTCTATGACTTCAAAGGGAATCAACTGGAGTTTCTTGGAGAAGGAGAGACAATCACTGCGTTTAATTTGGATGCAGAGGCTTTGGATTCTTATCGGGAGAAGTTTCCGGCATGGATGGATTCTGATAATTTTTCGATCAAATAATCCTTATTTCAGACAACCAGTACTTTATGTAAGTGGAATTTGAAACAAGGATATTTTCCGTATTTTAGCCCCAATATTTTAAAACCCTGTATCCTCTTTTTTCCAATCCAACAACCGTTTGAAATGGAGCTGACCTGACGAAGGTCAATTGAAGGTTCAGGGGATAACCTGTCTTTTTGAATTCCTAAAACCATGAGTAACCAAACTCCAAAAATCCTGTATACGCTGACAGATGAAGCTCCGGCTTTGGCCACGTATTCCCTATTACCAATTGTAGAAGCATTCACTAAATCCGCAGGTGTGTCCGTGGAAACGCGTGATATTTCCCTTTCCGGTAGAATTATTTCCAACTTCTCGGAGTTTTTGACTTCTGAGCAACAGCTGCCAGACACCTTGGCTGAGCTAGGTGATATCGCGAAAACACCAGAAGCTAACATAGTAAAGCTTCCAAATATATCAGCTTCCGTACCACAGTTGAAGGCTGCCATTAAAGAACTTCAAGCTCAAGGATATGCACTTCCGGAGTATCCAGAGGAACCTAAAACTGAAGCCGAAAAGACCATCAAAGGCAAATACGATAAAATCAAAGGTTCTGCTGTGAACCCGGTTCTCCGTGAAGGTAACTCCGACCGAAGAGCTCCACAGGCAGTAAAAGCTTATGCGAGAAAGCATCCGCACTCCATGGGCAAATGGTCTGCAGATTCCAAATCACATGTGGATAGCATGACGGAAGGTGATTTTTACGGAAGTGAAAAGTCGCACACCATGGCTGATGCAGCAGTGGTTTCCATTGAACTACATGGCGCAGATGGTAAAAAAGAGATTCTTAAATCTGGATTGAAAATTCAGGCTGGGGAAGTGATCGATGCTTCTACGATGAGCATTTCGGCTTTGACTGCATTTCTTAGAAAAGCAAAAGCTGAAGCAAAGGCCCAAGGTGTGCTTTTCTCCATCCACATGAAGGCTACAATGATGAAGGTATCAGATCCTATCATTTTCGGGCATGCTGTGAAAGTATTTTTCGCTCCGGTGTTTGCAAAGCACGCTGCTACGCTGGAAGAAGCTGGTGTGGATGTGAATAATGGATTTGGCGATTTGCTAGGAAGTATTGAAAAACTTCCTGCAGATAAAAAAGCTGAAATCTTAGCGGATATTGATGCCTGTTATGCTGCTAGTCCAGATTTGGCTATGGTTAATTCGGATAAAGGAATTACCAATCTACACGTACCTAGTGATGTGATTATCGATGCTTCTATGCCAGCGATGATTAGAACTTCCGGTCAGATGTGGAACAAAGCGGGCAAGCTTCAGGATACCAAGGCGATCATTCCAGACAGATCTTATGCTGGTGTTTACGAGGCCACGATCAATTTCTGCAAAGCTCACGGAGCATTTGATCCTTCTACTATGGGATCAGTTCCTAACGTAGGATTGATGGCTCAAAAAGCTGAGGAATATGGTTCGCATGATAAAACTTTTGAGATTCCTTATGCAGGTACGGTGAAAGTATTGGATCAAAACAATCACGAGATTTTCTCCCATGATGTAGAAGCAGGAGATATCTGGAGAATGTGCCAGACGAAAGATGCTCCGATTCAGGATTGGGTGAAACTAGCTGTGACCAGAGCAAGACTTTCTGACACTCCTGCCATCTTCTGGTTGGATCCGAATAGAGCGCATGATGCGCAATTGATCAAAAAAGTAAACAAATACTTACTTGATCACGATCAAACAGGTCTTGAAATCTCGATTCTTTCGCCAGTAGAGGCAACGAATTTCTCTTTGGCTAGAATCAAAGAGGGTTTGGATACCATCTCTGTCACCGGAAATGTATTGAGAGATTATTTGACAGATTTGTTTCCGATTTTGGAATTAGGAACCTCTGCGAAAATGCTTTCTATCGTTCCGTTGATGAATGGTGGAGGCTTATTCGAAACCGGTGCTGGCGGATCTGCACCTAAGCATGTGGAGCAATTTGTAGAAGAAGGCCACTTACGTTGGGATTCCTTGGGTGAATTTCTTGCCTTGGCAGTTTCATTGGAGCATTTGGGACAAACCTTCCATAATGACAAAGCTTTGCTTTTGGCAGAAACTCTTGATCAAGCGACAGGCAAATGGTTGGAAAATGATAAGTCTCCAGCAAGAGTTGTGGGCAAATTGGATAATAGAGGAAGCCACTTCTACATTGCGCTTTACTGGGCTGAAGCCCTTGCTGCGCAAAGCAAAGATGCAGAATTGAAGGCTAAATTCACTCCATTGGCTCAAGCTTTGGAAGTGAAGGAAGCTGACATTGTGAATGAATTGAATGGTTCACAAGGAACGCCTGTAAATATCGGTGGTTATTTCAGACCAGATGCAGCTTTAGCATCTCAAGCGATGAGACCAAGTGCTACGCTGAATGAAATTTTGACGACTTTAGTTTAAGAGAAACTTGAAAATATGGAAAGCCATCTGAGAAATCGGATGGCTTTTTTTTGGTTTATAACTACTATCTATTCACTCTCTTCTACATCACTTAATCGCAAAAACATGACAGTAGTGCATTGTCATGAAACTATTTAGTAATATTTTCAAGCTTAACTTTTTAAAGCCATGTCAAAACCCATGATCAAAACAATTCTTGTTGACGATGAGAAGCATGCACTGGAAACGCTCAAAATGCTTCTAGAGCTACATTTTCCAAATAAGTTTGACTTCATAGCTCTGTGTAATTCGGTAGATCAGGCAGTGTCGGCTATTCAGCAAAATGATCCGGATTTGGTTTTTTTGGATATACAGATGCCCCAGAAAAGTGGCTTCACTCTTCTTGAAATTTTTCCTCACCGGGATTTTGAAGTGGTGTTCACTACAGCGCATAAGGATCACGCGATTCCTGCTTTTAAACATGCAGCTTTTGATTACTTATTAAAGCCAATAGATTCCGTTGAATTGCAAAAGACCATAGTGCGATTTGAAGAGAAAAGAAAGCCGAATGCGATTGAGGAAACATTGGTGAGTATCAAAAATCAAATCAATTCTCACAACATTATTGATCTAAATACGCAGGACACCATAGAATATGTGAATTTAAACGATATTCTCTACCTCAAAGCGGATGGGAATTATACAGAATTTCACTTGGAAGGCGGGAGGAAATTGTTGATTTCAAAGCCAATAGGGCATTTCACCAAGCGTTTTGAAGAAAGCAATCTCTTTGTTCGGCTACATCATTCTTTTTTGGCTAATTCTACCAAATTCCTATGCTATGACAAAAAAGAAGGTTTTATGATTTTAAGAAATGGCGACAAAATATCTGTTTCAGTCCGAAAGAGCTCTACTTTAACTAATGGGTTTTATTAAGATACTCTTCCTGTTTTTTTTAACGGCTTTAGTTTTTTCTTTTTCTGTAGAAGCCCAGCAAATACCCTCGTTTAACTTCACTACAGCGGATGGTTTGCCTAATAATTCCATTCGATCGCTTTTGATAGATTCAAGAGGGATTCTTTGGATAGGCACCGAAAATGGTGTCTCAAAACTTGAAAATGGAGTTTTTCAAAATTTCTATGAATCTGATGGGTTGGGATTTAATAGTTGCTGGGCGATAGCTGAAGATAAAAAAGGGAATGTTTGGTTTGGAAGTTATGGCGGAGGGATTTCTGTTTTTGACGGTCAAAAATTCCATGTATTTACCACCGCTGATGGATTAGCCGATAATAGAATCCGGCATTTTTATCCCTACCAAAATAAGATGCTGATAGGGACAGAAGATGGGGTAAGTATCGCTGATTTGGAAACATTCGAAATCAGTTCTATTCTTTCGAGCATAGAGAAAAGTGAGCTAAACTATACCGCTGGTTTTTTCGAAGTTGACGATCGCCTGTTCTATTCTACCTATCGAAGTGGGAGCTACGAGATTGTTTGGGAAAATGAAGTTCCCCAAACCATAAAAATCAACGATTGGCTGCCCATATATTCTGTTTCTGTTGAAAATGACAGCTTGCTCTTGGCGGATAAAGGATCGGTGAAAAAAATAAGTTCTGTTGATTTTATTTTAGGAAAAGCTCCTTCCCATAGCTTTGGGCAATCCATCTTCTGGAAAAGTGTAGAAGGTCTCAAAGGAGAGAAATACCTACTGGCAGCAAGTACATTTTCTAAAGACGGAGGCGTTTTTCTATTAAAAGATGGGCAGATGGCCCCTCAAAATGAATGGTTTGGAGTGACATCGAATTTCATTCTTTCGGGTGCTTTGGATCAAAAGCGGGAGTTGCTATACCTGGGTTCGCATGATAAAGGGTTGTTTCAGATCCGGTTAGATGAGGTAATTTTCTATGAGGAATTGGACGGAGCTGAAGTCAAGGGAATTGCCGGTGAAGAGTCGAATCTAGGAATATTGAGTAACCAAGGCTTGGAGATCAGAGATTCTTTAGAAGGGACAAATCAGGTAGAATTGGGTGATTTTAAGAAAGTTCAAGCAGCTTATTTTCGGGATTTTCCTTCGAAAATACCGAAGCATATGGATGGCTTTTTTGAGTTAGACCCTTCGATTTCGGCTAAGGATATAGAGTTTTATGAGCTTCATTTCGAAGGAAATTCTTTTTGGACAAATACCAATATTGGTATTTTTCAGCTGGATTTGAAGGGTGTATTTTTGGCATACCTGCCAGTTCATGCGTTTTCAATTGGTTTTACCCCTGACGGAAAACTCTTGGAAACCAACCCTTATGCTGGCGTACGGATCTATTCCGACCCAAAAAACTTTGTGTTCACTTATTTTGAGCCTACCGATTCATCGACGCCTTTACAGATTTCCAAAGTGGTGAAAGGAAAAACACGTAACTACTTGGCATCGGTGTTTCATGGCTTGTATCACTGGGATGGAGAGAATTTTTTCTCATATAAAAATGAAGGAATATGGGATGAGTCCAAGTTCAAAACACTTCATTACCTGAAAGACGGGGTTTTATTGGCGGGGACGGAGTTTGGAGATTTGTATCAAGTCAAAATCAAACCCAATTTCGAAATTCTCAAGAAGTGGCCAAAGGAGGAGCTGGAAGGAGAATCCATTTTATTTATTGAGAGCTATCAGGAGACTATTTTGGTTGTGGCTGAGCTTGGATTACACATTTTGAAAGACGGTGAAAATAGGTTTTGGTCTGAAGGAAATAAGAGTTTTAAGCGGGTATTTAAAAGTGCGGCGAAAATTGCTGATCAGCTCTACCTAGGCTTGGACAAAGGGTTTTATATAATTAACCTTCCCAAATTGCTTGCTCAAGAATATCCTCCGTTGGGGTTGGTGGTGACAGAACTGAAGGTGAATAATAAACCTGTGAATGCTGACAACTTCAACTGGTTTGCTTATCAAGGGGAAAAGCTGTTGCTGACATCTAAGGAGAATTCTTTGTCCATCCGCTTTAAGCCGACGGGGAAGCTCAATGAAGCAAAATTGCGATATCATTATAGAATAAAGCCTGATGCTGAGTGGACGGCATTTAGTGAGGAGCCTCTGGTAGAACTGCCTTATTTACCTTCCGGGAATTATCAGTTGGAAGTAGAAGTGTTGGACTATTTTTCAGGAAAACTGACACAGATTTCCTTGCTGGAGTTTTCTATAGCGAAGCCCTTTTATCTTAGGGCCTGGTTTATCATTTCGATGATCTGTTTACTTGCAGCTATGGTTTTTGTGCTGTATCGAACCAGGCTAAACCGAATCCGAAGTCAATCACAACTCAAGCAACGACTGACGGAGATCAAGCTGGAGGCCCTGCAATCCCAGATGAATCCGCATTTTACATTCAACGCCATTAATAGTATACAATATTTCATCTTGAAAAATGATACTACGCAGGCACTTGCTTTTCTGGGTAAGTTTAGCAAGCTGATCAGAATCACGCTGGAGCAAAGTAGCAAATCTCAAGTTTCGCTAGAAGAAGAGATCAGCTACCTGAGTCAATATATAGAAGTGGAAAACTCACGCATGGATCATCGGATGAAATGGGAGATCAACGGTGATGCTTTGGAACGTCAAAAAGAGATTATGATTCCTCCTATGCTGATTCAGCCCTTGGTGGAGAATGTCTTTGTTCATGCATTTCCTGCAGAGCATCCCAATCCAGAACTAATGATCAGTTACGAAATCATCTCGTCGACGCAGCTCCGATGCATTGTCCAAGATAATGGGGTAGGCATGCACCAAGAATCCCAAAACAGACACGATTCCAAAGGCTTAAAAATGATCCGGGAGAAACTGAGTTTGCTTCCAGGGTATAGGGAGAATAGCTTTGAAATTCGCTCGGATGCCAGAGGCTATACGGTGCGGGTGGTTATTTTTTATGGGGAAAATTGACGGTTATGTATGGGGATGGGGCGTTTGTGAATTGGTGGGGGAATTAGGGCTTTTGTTTTTATAAATTCAATAAAAAAACAAAAGCTATGGAGATAATTACTGATTGTTTGAATTGCGAAAGTGAATCTTTCAATAACCGAGTTTACTATGAATGTTCAACATTGATTCATTGGTGATGGCTAAAGGTGACTATTCTTCAAAGTGGGGCGGTTCAAGAAATGGCTATGAAAAAGGAAAAAAAGATGCTAATGATAGTATGATAAATAAGGTCATTGACATCATTGGTAAAATAGCTGATGCATTTTTTGAGGCTAGGAAAAAAAGATAGATCCAATTTGAGATATAAATTTATTTAAAATGAGCTGGGGTACAAAAGAACAAAAAGGCGAGTTAGCATTACTTGGTTTAGAGTCAGGATTAAGTCTATTAAACTCTATGTTTGAGGAGAGTAAAAAGTTTAAAAAAGAAGCAAAGGAGGATCCGAAATTAATTGATGATACTGAGCTTTTGAGAATACTTGATATTAATGAAGAATATACTACTCGAGTAAACAATTTATTATATGACACTGAGTTAGGATGTAAGTTTAAAAGGACTGAAGAGATTTTTTTAATGATAATTGAGGTGATTATGTTGGATTTGGAATATGATTATGAAGAAGTTATTAAAAATTTCACGAATAGTTTTGATAATGAAGCATTCATTGAGGCTCATGATCAGGCTATGAAATTGAGGACAGAGAGATTAAAAAATGAATATGATGCAAATCTTATTCAATATAATGTTGATTATGAGGCGTATTTAGAAAATAAAAAGAACACAGGCTTTTTTAAATCTATTTTTGGAGAGTCTTTGGTTGAGCCAAGCAAGCCCATTTTAAGAAGCTAATCAGTTATGAAACATTTGATTTTTGGCATTTTAACAATTTTTATAGTGAAAGGTCTTGTTTATTTTAATATCCTGCATGAAAGTGATTTGAATAGACCATTTAAAATTGACTTAAATATAACAGGACTCAATTTGGATGTTTTTAATGAGGAAAAGATATATTTTGAAATTATTGATGGCAAAACTAGGGTTGGGGATAAATTTTTTAATGACTATGATTTAGTTGATGTTAATGGAAAAACTTATGTTGTAGATACGGGTTTGGAAAAGGCTCAACTTCATGAATATACTGTTGCTAAGCGCATAGAAAGAAACTTTCATCTATTGAATTCTCAGAAGTTGTTCTCTTGGTTTTCTTACTTAGTTATACTAGCTATAATAGTATATGTGCTTTTTGCTGTAATTCCTAATGAAGGTATATTATTAGGTGTTTTTCTTATATTTATTTTTGTGCTTGCCTATTTGATACCAATATTTTTTGTCATAGGATATTTAGGCTGGTCAGGATGGGTGGGGTTGCTTATTTTAATACTTTACATTCTGATAGATATATTAGTGTTATCATTTTTAGTTGGAGAATAAAATTAAGGATTTGATCTTAAAAATATTTTATGCCCACCTACCTCTGTCAACAATGCGGAACAAAATTCACCTCTATTCCCAACCTTACCAGCTCGCCTTGTTTCCGGCATCCGCTTGGATCGAATAAAGGGAAGCATAAGCTATTTGAAGGAGGAGAGAAGGCTACGTATGACTGCAAGTACTGCGGGACAAGTAATAATAATTTAGCAAATCTTATTGCCGCGCCATGCTTTCGCCATCCAGATGGTGCTAATAAAGGGAAACATTCTCCAGCTTTATGATAGAAGAACTTAGACCATACCATCGCGGTGAGATCAACCGTGCCTTTGAGCGTGTGAAAGCCTTGCTTCATTACGATGCTGTGAAGCGTGGTAATGGAATAGCTTTTTACATAGATACTTACACAGGAGAAGAACTCAGAGGTGGTGATGCCTATGACTACGATCATATTTTTCCTTCCGAAATGATCCATAGCCGATACAAAAATAAGTTGTCTGATTTACAAATCGCCGAGCTCGTCAATATTCCAGAAAATATCGCGGTGACGCTTAGAAGTATTAATCAATCCAAAGGGAAGAAAGATCCTGAATTTTGGATTCTGGACTCTAGAATTATGATTGGTACCTCTATAAAATTAGCTCGGGTTAAGTCAGCAATAGCAAAGGCGAAAGCAGCGATTGAGGTGAAAGCTTCTGAGTTCGGTTGATGATGATTAAGACGATTATCCACTAAAAGACGACACTTAAGAATTGTTAGCGTTTCTAAAGTTGACGTTTTCTAAACTTGCTACTCAATGGGAATAGCAATTCTCACGGTGTTAAGTAACTTTTATAAAATCGGACTTATTTCTAGGGGTGGAAATCTGTCCGATTTTTTTTAAACCCGAAATCAAGCACCCCAAAGCCGAAATCGACTACTCTTCCTCAAAACTCACCCCATTCGCACGCATAAATTCCTTGATCACTGACACGTGAATACATTCTCCTAAATGGATAAAGGCATAGTCATTCACTTTTTTAGCTTTGCCATGAGCGATTATTGCTTTTTCTTCAATATCAAAACCTAGGTGCAAATGCTTGGTTCTACTTTGCATGCCACAAACTTTGCCGCTGGCATCAAAAAGAGGCCCACCGCTTTGTCCTCTCAGTCCAGGCGTGCTCATTTCCATTCCATAGACTTTGCCGTTTTTGTCTCCCAAGAAGCGGGTAAGCATGCCTTCGATTGGAAATCGAGGAGAACGCATTGCTCCAGTACTAGTCCACTCTAGAGATTGTTTTTGCGTATTTAGCTGGTAATTTGAAAATTCTGGAAAAGGGAATCCTAGCCTACAAAGCATGGCTCCCGGATTAATATCAACATGATCTTTTTTGAATTTGGGGACGCTGGTGAAAAGTGTCTTCTCAAAACCTTCGAATTTGATCAAGGCCAAATCATATTCCGGATGAATAAAGAACTTCATGTTTTTAATCTGATCTACACAATCCACAAATGTTACACGCATCTCTGAGGTAGCGTCGGACTTTAAGCCAAGCTTTTTGGCTAGCGCAGAACGCTGACCTCCTCCGAGATCTCTGCCTTGCTGTAAGAAGGTGTTGTATTTTTGATTGATTTGATCCGCTTGAGAAAGCCACTGAGCTACATGTTTGCAAGTCAGTGCATATCCTTCTTGATTGACAAAGAATAGGGTAGCGGCACCTCTTTCGATTTGTGTGCTTCCAAAATTTCTGGATATAGAATGTATAGCTCGAGTGTAGCCGGCAGTTTCGAGAATTGCTTTTTCGAACATTAAAAATTGCTTAAGTCAGCCTTCAAATTAGGCAAAAGCATCGTAATTATGATTTTTTCAGAATTTTAAGAAACTATTTTTCTTCGAAATCGATTGAATTCACGTGGCTTCGAAGATAGTTTGGGCTAGCCAAATAAATGTAATAACTTAGCCACCCCACAGGGATTTTTAGCCAAAAGAGGCATACCCTTAAAAGGGAATTTTAGGAATCAAACCTATACTCAAAATCAAAATAATATGAGCAAGATTAAAGTTGGAATCAACGGATTCGGAAGAATCGGACGTTTGGCGTTCAGAGTTGCACAAGAAAGAGAAGATATCCAAGTAGTAGCGATCAACGATTTGATCGACGTAGACTACATGGCTTATATGCTTAAGTATGACTCTACTCACGGTAACTTCAAAGGTACTGTAGAGGTGAAAGACGGCGCATTGGTAGTGAATGGAAATAGCATTCGTGTTACTTCTGAAAAAAGCCCGGCAAACCTTAAGTGGGGTGAAGTAGGAGCTGATTATGTAATCGAGTCAACTGGTATTTTCTTGACCAAAGAAACTGCTCAAGGTCACATCGATGCTGGTGCAAAGAAAGTAGTAATGTCTGCTCCATCTAAAGATGATACCCCGATGTTTGTAATGGGTGTTAACGAAGATTCTTACACTTCTGACATGGTTTTCGTGTCTAACGCTTCTTGTACTACCAACTGTTTGGCACCAATCGCCAAGGTATTGAATGACAACTGGGGAATCGAGGAAGGCTTGATGACTACAGTCCACGCGACTACTGCAACTCAGAAAACTGTTGACGGACCTTCTGCGAAGGACTGGAGAGGTGGACGTGGAGCTGGTCAAAACATCATCCCTTCATCTACTGGAGCTGCGAAAGCGGTAGGTAAAGTAATTCCTGAGCTTAACGGTAAATTGACAGGTATGGCATTCAGAGTTCCTACTCCAGATGTATCTGTTGTCGATTTGACAGTAAGATTGAAAAAGCCAGCTACTTACGCTGAAGTTTGTGCTAAAATGAAAGAGGTATCTGAGACTACTATGAAAGGTGTTCTTGGATACACTGAAGACGATGTGGTTTCTAACGATTTCCTTGGAGATGCTAGAACTTCCATCTTCGATGCAGGTGCTGGTATCCAGCTTTCTGACACGTTCTTGAAAGTAGTTTCCTGGTACGATAACGAGTGGGGTTATTCTAACAAAGTAATCGACTTGGTAAGCTTCATTGCTAGCAAATAAGGAGAAGTAATTCTCAAAATATACACGAAAGCCGATCTTAGGATCGGCTTTTTTCGTTAATAGTGTAAACAAAAATAAAGACTAAGCCTGTTGTATAATAAAAAGCATGCCCATGATTCTTCCTTTTTTCCCACTGAAATTAGTCGTTTTTCCAGGAGAAGAACTTAACCTCCACATATTTGAGCCTCGATACAAGGAGTTAATCAAAGATGTTGAGGAGGGAGGTCTGACATTCGGAGTTTGCACCTTTATAGATCAACTTTCTGGATATGGTACAGAGGTCAAATTAAGTGATATTCACACCAGATACGATGATGGTAGAATGGACATCAAAACCGTTGGTCAACGAGTTTTCAAAATAGCCACCTTTGATAATCCTTCGCCCGGCAAGGAATATGCTGCAGGTGTTATAGAATGGCTGGATGATGATCTGAGAGTTCCGGATTTCTTACATCATAAATATATTTTTTACCTGAGGGAAATGCTCCATTTGCTGCGTTATGATGTGAGCTTCAACCCAGCTGATGTTGATTCATTTTCTTTTTCCCATAAAATAGGGCTTAAGCTCGAAGAGGAATTAGAGCTAATCAAACTTCCTTCTGAGGAAAAAAGAACTGAATTTCTCATCAAACATCTCAAAAGAATCATTCCTGCATTACAAGCGGCGGAGCAAGCCAAAGAGAAAATCAAACAGAACGGACATTTTAAGCACCTTGACCCTTTAGATTTCTAATCAGTGACGGATGGCTTGGACTCGCATCAAATCGTCCGTTGCTTGTAGGATTTTGTTTTTTAGGATAGGGTTGTAGTCTGTGTTGGATTTCAGGAAGCCTGAGACGATTTTAGCAGCTTCTGGCGATGAGTATTGCCCTGCGGTGGCAGAAATCCATCTTTTAGGAAAGAAGATGTCTCCGGTCTTTTGAATGTCTTCTAAAAGCGCTAGAGCAAGTGGAAGATGTTTTATAGCACTCGCTTGACGTAAAGGATGGTGAATATATCCACAAGCGGATAAAACCCAAGATTCCTTTTCGCGATTAGTTGGCTCTCTAAATGATTCGAATAGGGAATCTCGATCAGTCTCATTTTGGGAGAGAGCTGGAAAAAGAAAGTCAAACCGATCAAGTTTGTCAGGATTGCTGATTCTGGTTCTTTCTTCAAGAAGTATTTCGTCTGCTTTTGGGTGACCATAAAGTGCTAGAGTCATAGCTAGACTGGTGAAATTATCCGGGTTAAGTTTCAGGTCTTTGATCTCAATTTCTTTTTTCCAGACAGTATAAAGTCGGTCATAACCGGTTTGAGAATAAGCAATTCCGCTGTATAAAGAGAAGATTGTTTTCTTCAAATTAGTTGGAAGGTCCTTTTGCAATTGGTCCCAAAGTTGATTTTCCAAAGCGGGTAAAACCTGCTTCCGTTGCTCTTGGGTGAGGTAATTCCAGAAAATGTTATTGAGTTCTCCAGAAATCAATCGTGCAAGAATTTCATTTTGCTCTGCTATAATTCCTTTTTGGAACGTTTCAAAAGCTAAAATGGGCTGAATATTTCCTGAAAGCGTGTTTTCATACAGGTTGATGTAAGATTGACCTCGCATCACTTCGTCAGATAGCAAATGGATATTCGCTAAAGAAACTTGGTCTAAAGGAAAAACGCCATATCCAAGACCGTTGCTGTTGTAAAGAATAGCTGATGGATTCTGTTTTCCAATTGCTTCTTTGAGATCCAGAGTTTTATCCTTCATCGCTACTGAAAACGTTTTACTTTCATCTTCATAGAAAAACGTAATATCAAAAAGCTGGGGCCAAACTTTATCTGAACCATCTTCTGCGTTTTGTGTAATTACAAAAGAACTGATTGTTCCATCATTTGCGAGCTCGATTTTGTCGGATAGAATTGGTCTTCCCGATTGATTTACCCATACTTCGCTCCATTGTTGAAGATCGATTGGTGTATTTTCATCTAAAATCCTGACAAGGGCATTCCAGTCTGCATTTCCGTTTGCGTAAGTCTTGATGTATTTCCGGATGCCTTTCTGAAATGCTTCTTTTCCCATGGCAGTTTCAAGCTGCCTCATCATGATAGGAGCTTTGTCGTATATGATGCTTCCATAAAGGGAGCCTGCGTCCTTCAGATTGGCTAATTTCTGTCGAATAGGGTTAGTTCCTTTCGTACGGTCTTCTCCATAGGCAGAAGGGTAGTGATTGGTAAGGAAAGATAGCTCGTGGTTTATTTCTGGATAAGTTGGATTGACGAGCTTGCCAGCCATAAAGTTTGCGAAGACCTCCTTCATCCACACATCCTCAAACCAATTCATAGTCACCAAATCTCCAAACCACATATGAGCGGTTTCATGGCCTATAAGTTTTGCCCTGCTCAGTAATTCTGAATCAGTGGCATTTTCATCCAAGAAAAGGGAGGATTCCCGGTATTGAATAGCTCCCACATGTTCCATTCCTCCGTATTGGAAAATAGGAATAGTGGCAAAATCCAGTTTTTGAAAAGGGAAAGGGTAAGCTGTGTACTCCTCCAAAAATTCTTTAGCCTTTTGATGTAAAATGAAAAGCTCGGTGATTGAAGCTTCAATTTTTTCAGGATTAGTCTCCCTGTAAAGCATGGTTTGTGGAAAGTCAGAAGCTGATTTGGCTTCTTCAAATTCGCCTGCCACAAAAGAAAACAAATAGGTGCTCATCAAATCTGACTTGGCGAAACGATGGGTGGCAAACTCACCATTTTCCTCAGAAGCTATTTCTGGTGCCCCTGCCAAGACTTTCCAGTCTTTTGGTGCGGTGATAGTCAAAGAATAGTTTGCCTTCAAATTTGGCTGATCAAAACAAGGGAAAAGCGTACTAGCTCGGTCTGGGACAAGTAAGGTGTAAAGGAAGCTCTCGTTTCGGTTGAGCGAAAGCTCACCTGCGATGAATTCAATTTCAATGGAATTAGGTCCTTTTACCAGCAATTCCTTCGCTATTACCAAATGCTGGTCTCTATGATCAATCTTAGTGTCCTTTCCATTAACATTGAGAGAAAGCAGATGAGATGCTTCCTCATGAAAATCTAAAATCAATGGATGGGATAGATCAGATATTTCTACTTCCAGCAGCAAATGGGAATTTATTTGCTCTGATTTTTCAGCTGGAATTTCAAAAGACAAGTTGTAGTGAATATCCGATACTTGCTGCCTTCTATATTGGGCCAATTCAGAAGATATTCCGGAGTCATAGAAATGTGCATCTGAAACAGGTTTTTCACAGGATGCGAATAGCAAAGCGATTCCACAAAGCAGCAAGATGTTTTTCATGTCTCAACAATCAGCATATTTTGGAGGAATCGCAAGATGAATTCCACTTAGGAAACATTATTGTCACATCCGTGTCACGTCTGATTTTTTGATGTAGGCACTTTTATCCTTCCAATCTACCTCATACCAGATGTCTTTGCTTGATTTGATATGCACCCGATGTCCTGGTTCTACCATGTCTATCAGATCTCCTCCAGCAGATGGTTTGCTGACAATAAAAGTAGGGCTGCTGGTGATTAACCCAGTACGGGGGCTATTAAGGAAGTTATTTGCAAAGAAAATCAGAACGATAAGCAGTATGGTTGGCCAGAAAGTTTGCGTCTTCTCGGATTTACGACCCGTTATCCAGGATGTGACAATGGAAAGTAAAAGAAAAATCGCTAAAGCTCCCACGATGTATTCTTGGTACTCGGTGAGAAATATTAAAAAGCGTTGTCCGTCGCTCACTTCATATCCCACTAAGGAACTTTGTCCGGTAAGACTTTTGATTTTAGTAATGGCCTGTGGATTGGGTTCAAGGTCATAATATTTACTCAGATAAAGCGTCGCTCTTTCGTTGTCTCCAATTCCTTCTGAAATAAAGGCCATTTTAAGCAGCATTGCCGGCGAATAAACCCCGGATTGGTAGTTAGAATCATAGATTTCCATGGCTTCCTTATAGCTTCTAACATTAAACAAAGAATCTGCTTTATTTAGACCGATTACATCTGCTTGACAATGAATACTTTGTAGAGATATCGATAAAAATATCAAAAGTTTTGTGAGAAAGATTGATTTCACGTTTGGCATTTAAAATTTGTCCCCTTATTTTTGCAGTCCAATTACGGCAATGATCTGGCAAAAAGCAAGGCCAGGAAGTCAATTTGAAAGGTTTTAAGCCATGATTTAGTGGTTAAATTTTCTGAAATTTTCAGAGCAATATGATTCTTATCTCATCCCGATAGCTATCGGGAGGGTTCTGGGTTTGAGTCAAAGAGAAAGAAAATACCAAGTGGATAACGATCTACTAAAAACAATATGATTCCGTAGCTCAGCTGGTAGA
>NZ_QLLK01000019.1 GCF_003259505.1 Algoriphagus yeomjeoni
GAAGAAGCAGGGGCTACTGTATTATTGGGAGTTACAGTGATAGTACCTGTTGCATTAACAGCAGGAGTATTACATCCACCAGTCAAAGGAATAGAGTAATTGAAAGTTCCAGAAGCTGTAGGGGTACCGGATATGGTAATAGTATTTGCATTCCAAGAAGCAGAAACGCCCGCAGGCAAACCGTTAGCACCTGCTACCCCGTTGTTGGAAATTCCTGTTGCCCCGGTGGTGGTGTGGGTAAAGCTGGTTAAAGTTGTGCTGATACAAACAGGGGGGATTGCTGGAGCTGCAGTTACAGTATTGTTCGGGGTAACAGTGATCGTTCCTGAAGCTATTGAACTAGTGCAACTTCCAGTGGGAGTTACTGTATAATTAAAAGTACCCGAGGCTGTTGGTGTTCCAGAAATAGTTACCAGACCACCTACATAGGTACCGTTCACACCTGGAGGTAAATTTGAAAATGTAGCTCCATAAGCGCCGACAATAGTATATGTAATTTCATCAATTGGAGTTCCAACACAAGCTGGCTGATTTTCTGTGCTAGATGCGGAAGTAAGGGTATTTGAGCAAGTCCATGTGATGATTATCTGGCCGTCCCCTCCATTTCCTCCTTGTGTTCCATTATGACCTTCACCCCCTCCTCCACCTCCAGGTCGAGTTCCGTCTTCTCCGTCTTGGCTTACAGAAGTTCCGCCTGCTCCACCATCTCCAGCTCCATTTACACCAACGCCTCCAATTCCTGCACTGGTACCATTTGCACCAACTCCAGACGGACTTCCTGCTGCACCTCCGCCAGAACCATTGCTAGGATCAGAGGGATTAACGGGTACATCAGGAGATACTGAAGATCCACCTGCAACAGAAAAATAGGGAGTTCCGGTAGTTGCCAGACCTCCATTGCCAGGAATACTACCACCAGATCTACCTCCTCCATTCGCAAAGACTTGTGGAGGATCAGATGGTCCACTTGCTCCAAATGATGAAGGCCTTCCATTTGCATTTGTAATAGGCGAAGGAGAACCGTTGGCTTGTCCAATACCTCCACTACCAACCACATATGTGATAAATGTTCCAGCAGTTACAGAATAGCTCGTTGCAAAGGTGAATGCTCCGCCCCCTGCGCCTGCTGCTCCTTTGTTTCCTGCATTATAACCGCCACCTCCACCAGCTCCCCATACGGAAACACTAACAGTGGTTACTCCATCTGGGACTTGAAATGTTCCTGGACCAGGTGAACTGTAAGTCACTGTTTGTGCTCCTAAAAAATTAGAAGATGCAGCAAACCACACCAATCCTGATAGAAAGATGAACCTAGAAAGGGAGTTAGGTAAAAAGTGCTTCAGAAGCATTTAAATTTAATTTGTAAAAACTATTTCATTACTAATAAAATGCATTTCAAATTTAATAGGATTTAATTTAAAACCAATGGGTTAGGGTTTAACCAGTTGAAAATAATTGACTTCTCAAGTTGGATCTTCATTTGAAACATATAACTATATACTGTTTGCCGGCTAGGAATGGATCAGGACTGAGGCAAAAAAAAACCAACTCATTTCTGAGTCGGTTCAATTATTGGTTTTATATAGATATTGTTATTTGAATTTCCCTTCTGTGTCTTTAAACTTGCCTATAATTTGAGCACCGCTGTTAACAGTAACCGAACCATATACCGTAATGGAACTGTCTTCTCCTATGAATTCAAGCGTAGATCCACTTTGTAATTTTAAATCACCATAAATTACGGTGTTACCTTGAAGTTTAAGTGTAGCAAAGCTAGCCAAATTTAAACTTGTGTTCTTTTTGTACTGACCAAAAACGAAGGTTCCGTTTACGGTCATTATTGCATCACTATTGATGTTAAGGTTTTGCTCTATTGCCAAGGATCCGCAGAATAACAATGAACCTCCAATATTTACAGCCTTTAATACGCTGGAGCCCGAAAAAGAAGCTGACTCAAACATATTGATATTTAAGTAGGCAGTACCGTTATAGTTAGGCAATCCTGCGCAACTCGGATCTGTAGACCCTTCACTCTTATTGATTTTTAAAATCTGAAGGCCACCATGGCCAGAAGCAATGAATACAAACTCTTCTTCATTTCGTAAGAAGTTTGAGGACCCTTCCAGTTCTAACACCCCTAAACTTTTGATACCTCCTAAGTCAGCTACGTCTGATACAGAAATTCCTGCCGCACCATTTGCCATAAACAGCAGGTTTTTATCTACCGAAACAGCATTTGTAACAATTTCACTTGCAGCTACATCATCAGGATTGTTTGGAATAGGCAGTTTTTGAATCAAGTCTCCGTCAGTCATTTTGTATATACCGGCTCCGTTAGTTCCTTCAGCTACATATAAATTTCCATTGTCTATGTCCAAAGTTCTTTTGGCACCAGCCACATCAGCTGGCAAAGGGATATTAATTACTTCAGATAGATTGTTTGGATCCAAAATATGCACACCTGACGTACCGCTGAGTACTGCTAGTTTATCATTTCCGAAAGCCACCGCTCTTAGGTCTCCCATTTGAGTACTAGACTTAGATTTTTGGGAGGCATCAAAAAGGCCGATTACCCCATCATTTCCACTAGTGACAGCTGTACTTGAATTTGTGTTTGCAACATCTGTAGCAACATAACTAGGCAGGGAAGTATATACAAAGTCTGAAATAAATTTCCCGCCAGCCACTGATACTGTGATCAAATTCGCTGGTGAAGTCACATCTGAGTTTACATCAATATTTACTGCAGCAGCAAGATAAAGTTTACCGTTTTTGTATTCTAAAGAGCTGATATCCGAATCCTTGAAAATAGCCTGCTCTGTGATAACCGGGCTATACACATTGGTGATGTCAAAGATATCAACTGCTCCCAGATAGGTGTCTCCTTCTGTATTGTAAGATACATAGGCATAGTCACCATCAATATCTACGTGAGTTGCTTTAAGTGTTTTCCCATCATAGACAGGTGCTTCCACCTGAGATACCATAATAAGAGGCAGATTAGATGCGACTTCTAACAGTCTTCCAGTAGGGAGGTCTGGGTCAATTAATGCCATTACTCCTGTATTATCTCTTTTTACACGGGTCGTAAGAGATTGGCTGTCAGTGTCTATCGTGACGTGTTTTGCGATAGTTGGAACTTCGTCAATAGGGGACAAACTGTCATTGCAGGAATAAAACGCTATGACAGTAACCAAGCCGATTAAATGATATTTTTTCATATTGTTTTAGATAGGGGGTGAGACCTTATTTCATCTACTTAAAATTGTGTTTTGTATATAGTATTTAGAATTATGTTTTGTGTATTTGCTTATTTCAGTTAATTATATTGGATATTTGATAATTACAGAACAAAAATGAAACAAAATTTCATAAATAAAAGGGGGAAGTAAAAAATATATTTTATTTCTAATAAAGTAGTTGTAGTATGCCTTTATTGGCTCAGTTTAATTCTTTATAGGTATTATTCAATGCATAATAAATGATTAGGGATTGACCTAGCTAACTCGGATTTTCTGTAATTATCACAGATACATTTTCTTGATAGACAGATACAGTTTTATATATTTTATGGAATACTATTCCTTTGAATAGTTATGATGTTACAGTATTACCTAGCTAATTATGCATCAATAAATTGAATTTGGGTCTTGAAAAAATGATATGGTTTTTTTTACAAAAAAAATAGCCAGACCCCTAAGAGTCTGGCTATTTAATGTAGGCTAATGAAAATTTACCCGTTCATACTGATCAAAAATTCAGCATTGTCTCTAGTTCCTTTCATTCGCTGAAGTAGGAATTCCATAGATTCTTGAGAGTTCATGTCGCTCATTAGCTTACGAAGGATCCATACCCGCTGCATTTCTTCTTTGTCCATGAGTAGGTCCTCACGACGAGTACCTGAGTTAAGTACGTCGATGGCAGGATATATACGTCTATTAGAAAGCTTACGATCAAGAGCAAGTTCCATATTACCGGTTCCTTTGAATTCTTCAAAAATCACCTCATCCATTTTAGAACCTGTTTCTACAAGCGCTGTAGCGATGATGGTTAATGAACCGCCGTTTTCCACGTTTCGCGCTGCACCAAAGAAGCGCTTTGGCTTGTGTAACGCGTTGGCATCCACACCGCCGGAAAGGATTTTTCCTGAGCTTGGGACAACTGTGTTATGCGCTCGAGCAAGTCTAGTAATGGAGTCTAATAGGATCACTACATCATGACCTACTTCCACCATACGCTTGGCTTTTTCCAAAACGATATTCGATACTTTCACATGTCTATCAGCCGTCTCATCAAATGTGGAGGAAATTACCTCTGCATTTACGGAACGAGCCATATCAGTCACTTCTTCAGGACGCTCATCGATCAGCAAGATCATCAGGTGAACTTCAGGGTGATTTCTTGTAATAGCATTTGCGATCTGCTGCAGCAAGACCGTTTTACCGGTTTTTGGCTGGGCTACGATCATCCCTCTTTGACCTTTACCTATAGGAGCAAAAAGATCTACTACTCTAGTGGAGAACTTTTCTCCTGTGGTAGATAGATTTAATCTTTCCTCTGGGAAAAGTGGAGTAAGGTATTCGAAAGGAACTCGATCTCTAATTTCGTCTGTGGTTTTGCCGTTTACTGTGGCAATCTTCAAGAGAGCAAAATATTTTTCTCCTTCTTTTGGAGGTCGAATAGATCCTTTAATATGGTCTCCGGTTTTCAAACCGAAAAGTTTCACTTGGCTAGGAGATACATAGATATCATCTGGAGATGCCAGGTAGTTGTAGTCCAGCGAACGAAGAAAGCCATAACCTTCTTGCATCATTTCAAGGACTCCTTCATTTTCGATTACACCGTCGAAATCACGTGGATTTACTCCTGGGCGTCTTCTGTTTGAATGAGGTGTTGTCTCGGCAGCAGGAGCCATTACTTCATCTGGAGACTTGAAATTTCTTCTTTTAGGAAGTTCTACTTCTTGCTCTGGCTTAGTGTGAACCGGCTTACTTGAAGTTTTCTCTTCTTTGTTTTCAGAAGTAGACTCTACTTCTTCAACAGCTTTTCTTCTCGGTCTGAACGTCTTTGGCTCATCATTGCTTGACTCAGCCTGTGGCTGTGGTTTTCTTTCAGGGCGCTCTTGTTGTCCTTCTTTTTTAGCTTTCCAGTCTGGTCTTGGCTCTTTGGCTCTAGGTTCAGGTGTTTTTTTAGGCTCTTCAGCCGGAGTTTCTTCTGTTTTAGGAATTGCCGTTACGTTTTGTCTTTTGAACTTAGGCTTGTATTCCGATTCTTCCACTGGCTTTGCGGCAGCTGCAGGTTTTGGGGTCTCTGCGGGTGATGCCGGGGCTTTTTCTGCTTCTGGGGTTTCAGCAGCAGAAGGTTTCTTTTTAGGCAAGGATTGCTCTGGGGTGATGGCTTGCTGATCGAGGATAGCATAGACGAGTTCGTCTTTCTTTAGAGTTTTGCGGTTTTTGACACCTAGCTCCTCAGCGATTTCCTTCAGTTCAGATAATAACCTGACTCTGAGTTCTTCTATGTTGTACATAAAGAGGGGATGAAATAAATAAAATGTAGTAAATGCGGTATTTGAGATCGTGGATGATTTTCTGAGCAAAAAAGATCTGCAGGAAATACTCAAGTCAAAGTGGGCTGACTTGCTCATTCACGGTGATGTCACAATATTAAGGTATGAGTTTGGATAATACAAATTATTGTTTTGGAATTGTGTGATTTGGAAAGCGGGGAATTTCTTGAACAACAGAGATTCACAGAGGGTTACGCTGAGATTCAAAGGGAATATGAATTGGAGAATTGGAGAATGGAGATTTTTTTAAAGCAAGCACCAAGATTGCGCCTTAGCGGCTTGGCGGGAGACTTTCCAATAATCTATTCATTGATCTGCCTCAAAATCGCCAAAGATTTCCAGTTTCCAGGATTATCCAAGTGCTGACTATAAAAATCTAGTAGGTGATCCAAAAGCTTTTGGCGTAGGGATTTACTTATTTTGAATTGATTGGAAAAAGAATCTTTCATGAGAGTAGTCAGGTAATTTTCTGCTTGCGACAGTTCGGTAGGAGAAAAAGGTTGGGAGCGACTTTCTGACAAAAAACCAAGAGCTTCCTCTGGAGCAAAGCCGAGAAAACTGGCTTTTTTAATTAAAAATACCAATGGGAATTGGCCAAGTTGGGCATGCTTATTATCCAATTCAATAATACATTCTTGGAGAAAATCGAAGAGTAGTTCATTCTGGTAATTCTCGTAGATCGACTTGCTCGTTACTTCGGTAATGAAAAGTGCTATTCCAGTTCTGGTAAAATCAAAAGGAATGAGCTGATGTGCTCGGTAGAGTTGAGCTTCAGAAATTCGCTGGAGTCCACCGTTGTCTTTATCATATACGACAAGTTCAAGTAATGTCAGCGGTTGGTATAATGCTATTTTTGACTTGTTACCTTGAGTCCTTACTCCATTCACCAAGTAAGATTTCAGACCTAGTTCTCGGGTAAAGATCTTTACGATTATACTCGTCTCCTTGTAGCGTATGGCACTGAGAACTATCCCTTGGGTTTTTTTGAGCATGTGAGTTTAAGAATCAAGAACCAAGATTTTCAGTATCAAGAAAGGGGATGGACCTAAGATCCGAACTGAGACTGAATACTGCGACTGTCAGTTGGATTTACTTTTTATCCTCATAAAAACACTTTCTACATCTGGCTTCGTAGCTTTCCTTCTCACCAAGAACCACTTTTTCCTTAGCATCAGAAAGCCGGAATGAGAATGCCGCTAAGTCGCCACATTTCATGCAGATTGCATTTACTTTTGTTACATATTCGGCGATTGCCATCAGCCTTGGCATAGGATCAAAGGGGTTCCCTTCGAAATCCATATCAAGTCCAGCCAATATCACTCGCTTACCCTGAAGAGCTAGTTTTTGGGCAACTCTTACTATCTGTTCATCGAAGAACTGAACCTCATCTATTCCCACCACATCACAATCTCCGCTTAATAATAGTATGTCATCAGCAAAGTTGACCGGAGTAGAACGAATCGAATTTTCATTATGAGAAACGACATCATGTTCATCGTAGCGCTTGTCGATAGAGGGTTTGAAAATTTCCACTTTTTGCTTTGCGATTCGTGCACGATTTAGCCGGCGAATCAATTCTTCCGTTTTTCCAGAAAACATGGACCCACAAATCACCTCGATCTGACCTTTATTTCCTGAGGACTTCATCCTACCAATTGAAGGTTCTATAAACATGCCTAATTCTATTCGCTATATTTTATATGTGGGAATTTATTGATGTTACCGACACGGACGACAATTTCTCCTGATAGGAGTTCCGTCTGGCATGCTAGTCTTTCTCCCGCTCTCAATCTTCCTTGCTGTAGGAAATCAAGTTCCGGTTTGGTAGGAGGTGAGAGGTTTTCTTCACCTGATTTCAGAATGATTTTGCAGGTGGTACATCGTCCTTTTTTCCCGCAGGCGTGCATCCAGTCAATTCCATTTTCATGAATAATTTCGATAACTTTACGGGGAACGCTAACAGAATTAATCTTCAGATTAAATAGATTTTCTATGACTATTTGGGGCATTTGTTCGTTGACTTTTGTAAACACCTCTCTACAATGACTACTCAAATTAACAGCAATTATTTAGAAAAATATGCCGAAGACTATGCCGCAATTGTTTGTGGTCAGTTTTTCTCTTCCAAACAATACATGACTGGACAGGATATTGTTCAGCTCACCAACAGTGCTCAGGTGAATTTCTTTATTATTAAAAGGTTGTTCGAGCTGTGGCAGGGAGAGCTCGAAAAGCTCAAGAGTAATCCTTATTTTGATTACCGGGATATTACGGTTCATGAGGCACTTACAGAGTTTATGAACGTGCTTTCGCGAAGAATCAAGGTAGAGAAAGAGCAGCTTCAGCCCTTATTAGAAACTGCGGTGAGTCAGGCGATTCAGCTCGCAACGGATCCAGTTTCATTCTATCAAAATGAAATATCCAATGCTCCTTCAGGGCATATCAACGAATTTCTGAAGGAAAATAAAAAGTATTACAAGTGGCATGCTCAGGTTGTTTCTTTTTTAATAGATAAGGCTGGTTTTGGTCATGATGAGAGTGCTTATCTACGTGCCGTGGCAGCAAATTATCAAGCAATCAAAGAGTCGTTAGAATCTGTGAACTTGCTCCTGGCAACATTTGGAGATGTCAAGCCATTTGATTTAGATGCTTATTTAGTTCGGGAATATGTGGAGACAAAACTTACTTCTAAACCAACACCTGAAGTAAATAAGTTGCAGGAATCAACAAGTTCATTTTTCGATGAGGTGGAAAATGAGGCTCCAGTTAGAAAGCCTGTAGCTCCAGAACCTGAGAAAGAAATTGAGGCAGAGCATGTTGCGACTGTCCAAATGCGCTATACAAATGGTTCTGCTGGCACCCTAGATTCATATAACCTGAAAGCTAAATTTGAGACACTCTCTTATAAAGGCATGAAAGGGATAATGGGTGAACTAGCTGAAAGTCTAGCAATCAATCAGCGGTTCATGTTTACGAAGGAGCTTTTTGACGGAAATGCAGATCTACTCAAACATGCGTTAAAATCTATAGATAAATGTGACTCATTTGATGAAGCGATTACGCTCGTTAATTCCCGCTATGTGGAAGAATTAGGATGGCAACCTGAAACTGAACCAGTGCAGGAGTTTCTTTTGCTGGTGTATAGAAAGTTTGAAGTTTGATATAAAATTGAACTATGTAAGTGCAAAGAGCTGGTTTACAGCTCTTTTTTAGTTTTATAAAATGAAATCTCCTTAATTTATAGGAATTGCTTAATTCACAGATTATCTTGTTTTTACCTATTGATAATATTGAGTAAGCTTTTTTCAATCAATGCGTAAGAAACTCCAAGACTTAAAAGACCTTCCTCCATTTGATCCAGGCATAGATGCCGTGGATAATTATTGGTACCTAATCATGTATTTGCGTGATTTAATCAAAGCTTCGGAGATCAAAGCGGGCTTGGTTCTGTCCTTTTATGGATTGTTGATGAACGTTTTTTTCCAGTTTTATGAACATTTGATTGAACTAGCCTCTTCTGACTATTTGACTTATGGCTTCATGGGAACTTGGTTTGTATTCAGCGTCATTTCTATTTATTATAGTTTTAGATGCTTCATGCCACAGATTGAGGCTAATTATGACAAAAGTGTTTTCTTTTTTGGGAATATTATTTCTTCATATGGTCCTATCAAAGACTACGTGAAAGAGTTGGAAAAGGTAAGCACCCAGAGGCGCCCGCTGTTTGATCAGTTGGGAGAGCAGGTTTATATCAATGCTAAAATCACTGCTACTAAGTTTAGAAATGTGAACCTTTCCGTACGATACTTATCATTTAATATTGGCCTAGTGTTTGTTTTTATTTTGTATTACGCTTTAAAGACCGCCTTTTAGCCTAAAGCCCTGTTCTTGCCATGAAAGGATATCGTACTCTTCGAAACCTAGTTTTATCAGATCTTGAAGCAAATTTGCCCAAGACATTGACTTACCATGCGCTTGAACATACACTAGATGTGCTAAATGTTTGCAATCAATACATCAAGCGGGAAAAAATTCCCTACAAAGAAAGGTATTTGTTGAAAGTTGGAGCGATTGTCCATGATATGGGATTTCTCAAAGGTGCAGCAAACCATGAGCAAGTAGGGGCAGGGATGGCAGAGAATATTTTAAGTGATTTAGGAGTGGACCAACGTGATATTGACGTGATCAAAGGGTTGGTCATGGCAACTAAAATCCCTCAAAACCCGCAAAATCATTTGCAACGAATTATCTGCGATGCTGACTTAGATTATTTAGGCAGAAATGATTACCCGGAAATCAGCCAGAAATTATTTGAGGAATTAAAGAATATGAATGTAATCTCTACCGCTAAACAATGGAAGGATCTACAGATTAATTTTTTGAAAGCTCATCATTTTCATACCCCATTTGCTATCAAGAATAGAGAACCAAAGAAACAAGTATGGCTGAAAAAGCTCTTGGATTCTTAACCCATTCTTCCTAGCTGAAGTGCTCTGGCACTATCCATTTTGATGAAAATAAAAAGCAAAATGGTAAATGACCAAAGCGAAGATCCTCCGTAACTAAAAAATGGTAATGGAATACCCACCACTGGAAATAGTCCAATGGTCATGGCAATGTTAATCATGAAGTGGAACATCAGAATCGAGATGACACAATAGCCATAGATTCTATTGAATCTGTTCTTTTGTCGCTCAGCCATGAAAACCAGCCTGGTGAGCAAGGTGACAAATAGAGCAATAACCACAAAGCTGCCTAGCCAGCCAAACTCTTCTCCTAGTGTACAAAAGATGAAATCTGTATGTTGCTCTGGCACAAAGTCGAACTTGGTCTGAGTACCCTGTAAATAGCCTTTTCCTGCAAGTCCTCCTGAGCCAATGGCGATTTTAGATTGAGTTACATTCCACCCAACGCCTAGCGGGTCTAGATCGGGGTTAAACAGGACCATTATTCTGTTCTGTTGATGTTCTGGCAGTTTAGAAACTACCAAATCAAGACTATAAGTAAATGCAATTAATACCAGTCCAATAACACTAAATCCTATGATTTGCTGTGGGGTCTTTTTCCCCATAATGATGAGTATCACAACGATCACTACTATCGCACCAGCTAAATAGAGATTGTTTTCTATACCCAGTGCCAATAGCGCTATTGCAATGATACCGATGCCAAGTATGTAGTATTTTTGCGGTAGTCCTTCTCTATAGAACATGATTAGCATGGAAAAATAGACCATGGCTGTTCCGGTATCTGGCTGAAGAATAATCAATATTATTGGCAATAAAAGCACACCAAATGCCTGTAGCTGATATTTGGTTTTGGAGAGATCAAAGGTGGGTCTTTCCATGAATTTGGCCAGCGCTAGGGCTGTCGCAAATTTGGCAAACTCCCCTGGCTGAATTCGAAAGGAGCCAAAGCCAATGGTTAGAATTTGCCCATTTACTTCTTTTCCTATGAAAGGTGTGAGAAGCAGTAAGACCAGCATAACCAGGTATATGGGAATAGCCAGATTTTCGAACAACCGATAATCTGCCGCCATGATGACGATGATGATCGCTATAGCGGTGCCGATCCAAACGAGTTGAATGCCGGAATTTATCGAAGTATCGAAGATGCTTTTGTCCACTTGCCCGTCATAGACAGCTGCGTAGATATTGAACCAGCCTATCATCACCAATACGAAATAGATCATAACGGTGATCCAGTCCACCCGATTTATGTTAATATCTGTCTCGCGCATTAATAGATGAAATTTCCGGCGATTACATAGTTCTCAAGATCCGGTCTGGAGATACTGTCCTTTAGATATTTCTCAATCATAAGAGAGGCTGTACTTGCAGCAGCTCGACCTCCCCAGCCAGCATTTTCCACATATACAGCTATTGCGATTTGAGGATTCTCTTTTGGCGCAAAAGCAATGAATACGGAGTGGTCTTCTCCATGAGGGTTTTGGGCGGTCCCAGTTTTGCCTGCGATCTGGATATCCTTCATAATCGCACGCGTGGCAGTACCATAGAGCGCTTGTACCATAGCATCCTGAACCATATCAAAATGATGTGCATCAACGCCTACCATGTGTTTGGTTTGATATTCTTTTGGGATTTTGGTATTGTCACCGTCAATTGCGCGAATCAAATGCGGAGTATAGTAAAATCCTTTATTTGCAAAAATAGCTGCCAAATTTGCCATTTGAAGCGGTGTGACTAGCAACTCTCCTTGGCCTATCGATAGAGAATAAATTGTGGAATATTTCCAGCGTCCTTCGCCATAAACTCTATCGTAATATCTACTTGATGGGACGTCACCAATTTTTTCATTTGGCATGTCCACGCCCAATTGGCCACCAAGACCGAATTTCAAGACGCGTTCACGCCAAGCATCTAAACCAATTTCTGTATCCTTAAAAGTATTACTGGAAACTTCTTGGTTGATTATCTGGCGGAAAGCCTGATGGTAATAAGGGTTGCAAGAATTCCTGATTGCTCCGAAAAGGTTGACAGGTGATGGGTGATTGTGACAAGCCACCAAAGACTTGTTACAAGCAAAAGTAGTTTCTGGAGTCAAGATGCCTTCCTGTAAACCGATTAAACTCTGGACAATTTTGAAAATTGAACCCGGAGGGTAAGTCGCCATAATTGGGCGATTAAAAAGAGGCTTTGTTTCTAGTTTATTCAGTGCTGTGTAGCTTTTGCCAAAATCGGAACCGGTAAGACTATTTGGGTCATAAAACGGTGCAGAAATCATGGAGAGTATCTCGCCGGTTTTTGGCTCAATCGCTACCACCGAACCTGTTTTTCCCATCATCAGCATCTCTCCATACTTCTGCAACTCCATATCGATGGAAGAGTTGATGTTATGACCGGCAACCGACGCCGTATCAAACTCACCATCCTTGAAAGGACCTTTATCAATTCCTCTCACATTGACCATTTTGTACTTCACTCCCTTTTCACCACGGAGTTCGTCCTCATAGAATCTCTCCATTCCGCTGAGGCCTACGTAGTCACCTTGCACGTAATAGCCAGAACTGTCTCGTTCCAGTTGCCTGCCGCTAATCTCACCGATATAGCCTAGCGCATGCGATGCAATAGGATTTGGGTAGGAACGTACAGATCTAGTCATTATGAATAGACCTGGATAATCAATTAAGAAGTCTTGGATTCTAGCAAATTCATTGGTAGATATTTGCTTGATAAAGGTGGATGGCTTGACTGAGGAATAGTTCCGCGCTGTTTGATACGACTCAATCAATTCCTCTTTGGATATCTTAAAAAGTTCAAGGAAACGAGTAGTATCGCCCACTTCAAATTCCTTTGGAACAATCATCAAATCAAAAATCGGATTATTGTAAACTAGCAACTTTCCATTTCGATCGTAAACTAATCCACGATAGGGGTGATCTACTATTCGTTGGATAGCATTCCGCTCAGCTCTTTTCATGAAGCTGTCGTCCATCACCTGTATCATAAATAGCTTGGTCAAAAGGACTGCGCCTACCAAGAAAACAAAGATGATAATTACTACGGGCCTTTGGTCGTTCATCAGATTCCTCTCCTGCGTTTGAAGAACAGTAGTTGTACAATTATAGCCAAAATGACTGTAAAAATCGAGGAGAAAAGGCTTTTGTTTAGCACGCCAAATAATCCCCCGGTTCCCCACTGATCTGCAGTGAAAAACATAAGTGAAAATGCGAAAACTAAAGGTAAAGAGTAGCTTATATACCAACCAATTCCCATCTCCCTTAAAGTAGGATTGTTGCTGTCATCGTAGCCGCCATTTGGGCTGATCGCTTTTAGCCAATAGGGACGAAGAAATGCCAAGAGAGTGGCTGCGGCCGCATTCAGTCCGAGCGTATCGTAGAATACGTCAATTAATAGCCCTATTCCAAAGCTGATTAAGATTAACGAAAAGCTTCGAATGTTAATTGGGAAACTCAATATAGCCAGTAGGTAAATGAAGCAGAATGCCACACCGAAAAGAGCTACGTTTTTCAATAGCAAAATCTGTACTGTGCACAGGCAAATCACCAAGAAGACAAAGGTGATTAGGTTTCTAAAACTCATTTTCTATTTCTGATTGCTTTTGCAGAGAATCTATTTCGGCTAATCGACTGTTTTCTACTAAATAGACATAGTGCACTTTACTGAAGTCTACACTAAGATTTACCACAATATCCAATGAGTTAGGGTCGGAGCTTTGATCTACACTTTCTATGGTGCCAACCATAATTCCTTCCGGAAAAACTGCACTGAATCCATTAGTTACGATGGTGTCACCGGGACTAGCTTTTACGTGGCGAGGGACATAGAGTAACTTTGTTTTTTTTGAGTCTTTACCATCCCAATTTATTGACCCAAATGAACCATTGCTTTTGAGTTTTGAAGAAATTCTCATTTCCGTATTTAACAGCGAAAAGGCTACTGAATAATTATCAGATACGGATTGCACCCTTCCAACAACTCCTTGCTCGTTAAATACACCCATTCCAGGCTTCACTCCATCTTTGGAGCCTTTGTTAAGGGTAATATGATTTTGTGAAAAGCGTAGTGAATTGCTAATTATTCGTGCTCCTCTAAAGGTGTATTGTGCCTCAAATGCAGAGTCCAACTCAAGTGTTACGCTGTCAGGGATAGCATTGATAGTTTTAAGTTGTTCAAGTAATAAAGCGTTTTGACTTAAGAGTGCTTCATTGTCTTCCGCCAGGGAAAAGAAATCCACCACGTCTGATCGGGTCTTGAGAATTGATCCGGTTACGGCATTGGAACTATTGAAGAAAGCTGCACCCTGAGGTGAATTATTGGAGACAATTAGACTGATCGCCAATACTTCAAGCAAAACAAATAATAGAAAAGACCTTAAGCTATAAAGGAATTGAAGGATGCGTAGCATTCGGGATTTAAGTCATCAATACTGTTCGGAAATTTTGTACGTTTTTCAAGGCGGTGCCTGTTCCTCTCACTACAGCTCTCAGCGGATCTTCTGCGATGTGAATAGGTAACTTCGTTTTCTGATGTAGCCTTTTGTCCAAACCTTTCAGAAGTGCTCCACCTCCTGTAAGATGAATTCCATTGTCATAGATATCCGCAGAAAGTTCTGGTGGTGAAATCTCCAAAGCCTTCAAAACTGCCTCTTCAATCTTCGAAACAGATTTATCAAGTGAGAAGGCGATTTCAGAATAGGAAACTTTGATCACCTTCGGAATACCCGTCATCAAGTCACGGCCTCTGATCTCGTAATCCTCTGGTGGCTCATCTAGTTCCGTCAAAGCTGATCCGATGGCAATTTTTACTTTTTCTGCAGAACGCTCACCAATCAACAAGTTGTGCTGACGGCGCATGTAGTCCAGAATATCTTTGGTAAATGTATCTCCGGCTACTCGGATAGATTGATCGGCTACAATGCCGGAAAGAGCTATAAGTGCAATCTCCGTAGTACCTCCTCCAATATCCACGATCATGGATCCCATTGGTTTCTCTATGTCGATACCAATACCGATTGCTGCGGCGATTGGCTCGAAAATCATATAAACTTCCTTGGCTCCTGCATGCTCAGCAGAGTCACGTACAGCTCGCTTTTCTACCTCAGTGATTCCGGAAGGGATGCAGATTACCATTCGATGGGACTGAGGGAATAAGCCTTTTTTCTGACCGGGAATCATTTTGATCAAACCTCTGATCATTTGCTCTGCAGCATAGAAATCAGCGATCACACCATCCTTCAACGGGCGGATAGTTTTAATATTTTCATGCGTTTTCTCATGCATGTTCATTGCTTCACGGCCTACCGCCAAAACACGGTTGGTAGATTTGTCAATTGCAATGATTGAAGGTTCGTCTACTACAATTTTATCTTTATGAATGATCAAGGTATTTGCGGTACCAAGGTCAATTGCAATATCACTAGAGAAAAAGTCAAATAATCCCATTTTTAGGTATTGATTGTATTTACTGGAGTTAAGAGTTTAATATACTACGCGAAGTATTCATATTAAACGGGGGTCGACAAAATTATTATCTTAATGGGACAAATTTGATAGAATCAGGATATTTTTTGGTAACAATATTAAATGAGTCTAAGGTAGCTTTAGTTTGTCCGATTTTTTTTTCTGAAAGAAAACCTATGCAACTCTAAATCTTGATTTAGAGACCTCATTGTTTTTAGAGTAAAATTATTTTACCTTTGCGTCGTATTCGAAAGTTTCTGGAGGGGACACCATATGGTCCCCTTTTTCATTATGCATACTATGACTGAATTGAAACAAGCTATCGAAGAGATTGTAGAGAAGCATCTTCCGGATGAAAATCATTTCGTTGTTGAAGTGAAATTGTCTGAGAAGTCAGGTAAAACGCTTCTCAACATTCTTTTGGACGCTGATGAAGGTGTTACTATCCAGGCTTGCGCAAAGTTAAGCAGGGCGGTTTCGGAAGAACTTGAGGCAAAAGAAATGATGCCTGAAGCATATATTCTGGAGGTTTCTTCACCTGGATTAGATTTTCCGTTGAGTAGTAGAAGACAATTTGAGAAAAATATAAACAGGGAGCTAAAGATTTCTTTGACTTCGGGAGAGGAAATTCAAGGTAAACTATTAGAAGTTTCAGAAGCTGGTGTGAAATTACTAGTGAAAAAGAAAAAGGAAAAAGGCAAGAAAGCCACTGAAGAGGAAATTTCTCTTCCTTTCGAAGAGATGAAGAAATCAATTGTACAAGTATCTTTTAAATAAATCAAATGGATGCCAAAGTCTTAATAGAATCCTTCGCTGAATTTGCGAGATCTAAAAATGTGGATCGACCTACCATGATCCGTATCTTGGAAGATGTGTTCAGAGCTATGATTCGCAAGAAGTTTGAAACTGATGAGAACTTCGATGTGACCATTAACGCTGATCAAGGTGATCTTGAGATATTCCGTATTCGCGAAATTGTCGACGACAATTCTGAGGATATATGGGATTTAGACAAAATCAGTTTTACAGAGGCTCGTAAAATAGAGCCTGATTTTGAGATAGGAGAAGAAGTATACGAGAAAATTGAACTGCAAGCTTTTGGAAGACGTGCTGTGCAGATGGCCCGTCAGACATTGATCCAGCGAATAAAGGATCTTGAAAAAGATTTACTTTATAATAAATATGAGGAATTGGTAGGTGAGATCGTAAGCGCTGAAGTTTATCAGATTCTCGGAAGAGAAATTCTATTGATGGATGGTGAAGGCAACGAACTTATTCTTCCTAAAGCTGAGCAGATTTCTAAAGACCGCTTTAGAAAAGGTGATACCGTGAAGGCAATCGTTCACAGAGTGGATATGTCTAATGGAAATCCAAAAATTATTCTATCTAGAACTTCACCTGTATTCTTGGAGCGTTTGTTCGAGAATGAAGTTCCTGAGGTCTACGATGGATTGATTACTATTATTAAGATAGTAAGAGAGCCAGGAGAAAGAGCAAAAGTTGCTGTGGAATCTTACGATGATCGTATCGATCCAGTAGGTGCTTGTGTGGGAATGAAAGGATCTAGAATTCATGCTGTGGTAAGAGAATTGCAGAATGAAAATATAGATGTAATCAATTACACAGAAAACCTGGATTTGTATGTCACTCGTGCATTGAGTCCAGCTAAGGTTTCTTCTATCACTGCGAACGAAGAGACAAAAAGATTATCCGTATTCCTTAAGCCTGACCAGGTATCTCTGGCCATAGGTAAAGGTGGATATAACATTAAACTTGCCAGTAGATTGGTTGGTTATGAGATCGATGTATTCCGTGAATTGAACGAATACGAAGAAGAAGATGTCGATTTAATGGAGTTTGTTGATGAAATCGACGGCTGGATTATCGACGAATTAAAGAAGACAGGTTTAGATACTGCGAAAAGCGTATTGAGCTTGACTAAAGAGGACCTGACTCGTAGAACAGAGCTAGAAGATGAGACTGTTGATGAGATATTCAGGATACTCGGACAAGAATTTGATCAATAGAGCGGGAAATAATCCCCGTGTAATACCCTAATTATTTAAGATTTCGAAAGAAGTTTTTGCTTATGTCAGAAGAAAAAATGATGCGTTTAGGCCAAATAGCCAGAAAACTCAACGTGGGAACGGCAACCATAGTTGAGTCTTTGGCTAAAAAGGGCTATGAGGTGGAGAATAATCCGAATTCAAAAATCAACATGAGTCAAGTTGAGATGTTGAATAAGGAGTTCAAATCTTCTGCCCTAGATAAGGAGGAGGCTTCGCACCTCTCGATAGGGAAGCGCCATGAGCCTATTTCTATAGAGCCCGAAACTCCAAAAGAGGAGCCAAAGCCGGCAGCTGCGCCCGCGCCAGCTCCTGAACCAAAAGCTCAGGAAGCGCCAAAACCAGCTGCTCCAACTCCGGCGCCTGCTCCAAAAGCAGCCGAAGAGCCAAAGCCTGCGCCTTCTTCCGCACCTACTCCGCCAGCCGATACGGAGAAAGTTTCTACCGAAGCCCCAAAATTAGAGGGCATTAAAGTCTTGGGTAAAATCGATCTAAGCAAAAACACAAGTTCTGTTCCTAGACATAAACAGCAGCATGGCCAAAATAAGCACGGTCAAAAGCATGGAGATTCTAGGAAGCCGCAACAAGCTCCGCAGCAAAATAAGCCGCAGCCAAAACCGGCCCAGGAGGTTAAAAAACCAACTGCACCTCAAGCTCCTCAGGTGAAAAAGGACCAACCAAAACCTGCTCCACAGCAACCTGCTACGCCAGTGCCGCCAGTGGCAAAGGATCAAGTGATTTCTGCGAAAGCTGACTCACTTAAAGGCCTTACTGTTTTAGGGAAAATAGAACTGCCTGCAGATCGACCTAAGAAAAAAGGAGGTCCAGTAGCTTCTTCTGATGAAAGAGGAAGAGATAAAAAACGTCCACGTAAGCGTATTGACAAACCAGGAGGACCGGGGCAAGGCAATCGTCCAGGAGGAGGTCCAGGTGGCCGTCCAAATCAAGGCGGAGGCAACCGTCCTGCTGGCAACCAAAGAGGCGGGGCTCCGGTGAGAGCTCAAAAAGCTGAGCCGACACAAAAGGAAATTCAGGATCAAATTAAACAGACTTTAGCTCGTCTTCAAGGTAAGAGTACAGGAGGAGGAAAAGGCAAAAGCCGTAGAGACAAAAAAGCCGAGAGAGAAAGAGATGTAGATTTTGAAACTGAAGAAACAAAAATCTTAAAAGTAACTGAGTTTATCTCAGCAAACGATTTGGCAGCATTGATGGACTTAACTGTTAATCAGATTATTTCCGCTTGTATGTCACTTGGTATGTTCGTTTCGATCAACCAACGTTTGGATGCTGAGGCGATTACTATTATTGCTGACGAATTTGGTTACGAAGTAGAATTCACCAAGTCTATAGAAGACGAAATCGAGGTAGAAGAAGAAGATTCTCCTGAAGAATTGGTGGAAAGAGCACCGATCGTGACCATCATGGGACACGTCGATCACGGTAAGACTTCCTTGCTCGATTACATCCGTATGTCAAAAGTAACTGCAGATGAGGCTGGAGGAATCACTCAGCATATCGGTGCTTATGACGTAATGACTAAAACAGGTCATAAAATTGCATTCCTAGATACGCCAGGTCACGAAGCATTTACAGCGATGAGAGCACGTGGTGCCAAAATAACAGATGTTGCGATAATCGTAATTGCGGCAGATGATAGCATCATGCCTCAGACTAAGGAAGCGATCAACCACGCGCAAGTAGCTGGTGTCCCGATGATTTTCGCTATCAACAAAATAGATAGACCAAATGCTAACCCTGCCAAGATCAAAGAAGAGCTTGCAAACATGAATCTCTTAATTGAGGAGTGGGGTGGTAAATATCAGTCTCAGGACATTTCAGCTAAGACAGGTGAAGGTGTGGATGATTTGTTGGAGAAAGTTCTCCTTGAATCTGAAGTATTGGAGCTTACAGCTAATCCTGATAAGAATGCCGCAGGTACAGTGATTGAAGCATCCTTGGATAAAGGCCGTGGTTATGTATCCACCATCATGGTTCAGGCTGGAACTTTGAAAATCGGGGATATCATCCTTGCAGGTCAGCATCATGGACGTGTGAAAGCGATGTTTGATCACAAAGGTAAAAAGCTGAAAGAAGCTGGCCCATCTACGCCTGTTCAGGTATTAGGTCTTGGTGGAGCACCTCAGGCAGGAGATATCATCAAAGTTTACGACACTGAGCGTGAAGCTAGAGATATTGCGAACTCAAGAGAGCAAATCCAGAGAGAGCAAAGCTTAAGAACTAAGAAACATATCACTTTGGATGAAATCGGTCGTCGCTTGGCTATCGGATCATTTAAAGAATTGAATATTATCATCAAAGGTGACGTGGATGGATCGGTAGAAGCACTTTCTGATTCCCTATTGAAACTATCGAAAGATGAAGTCAAAGTGAGCATTATCCATAAAGGTGTGGGTCAGATCTCTGAATCTGATGTCTTGCTAGCTTCTGCTTCTGATGCGATTATTCTTGGATTCCAGGTAAGACCTTCTTCCAATGCTAAGAAATTGGCAGAGCAGGAAGAGATTGAAATCAGACATTACTCAATCATCTATGATGCGATCAACCAAATCAAAGATGCTATCGAGGGTATGCTTGAGCCAGAATTTGAAGAAGTGATCACTGGTAACATCCAGGTTCGTGAGGTATTCAAAATCACTAAAGTTGGTACCGTTGCAGGTTCATATGTTACAGATGGTTTCATCACCAGAAAGAACAAGATTCGCGTGATCAGAGACGGAATCGTAATTCACGAAGGCGAGATCGATCAATTGAAGCGATTCAAGGACGATGTGGCTGAAGTGAAAGCCGGGTACGAATGTGGTATTTCTATCAAAGGCTTCAATAACATCGAGATTGATGACACCATTGAAGGCTACGAAATGAAAGAAATCAAGCGTAAGAAATAAGTTTCGCTTAGATTTATCATAGCAAAAGGAACAGCGAAGCTGTTCCTTTTTTAGTTTTACAAAATGATTGAAGCTGTCTCAATTCTTTTATGGAGTTTGTTCTTTTTTAGTTTGCTGAGCCTAATCGCCGGCTTAATTCGTCCAGTTTTAGTTCTGTGGTTTTTGGACCGAATGAATCGGTTAAAAGTCCTAAAAGTTTACGGATTATCTTCTTTATTACTTTTAGTGATTTTGATTTTTTTGAAATATTATTTTGGGTAACTCTTTATGTTAGCTAATAAGTTTTGATTATTGGTTTATAAGGAAATTTATTCTCAATTTTTTAGCACAACGTTGGTTTTGCAAATTGAATAGTTTTACTTTTCATCTTGTAATAAACCCAGAATTGAAAAATTCCCTCTCCATATTTCTTTTACTATGTTTTGCGATGTACCACTTTGGTTACTACGCATTCTATTTCTCCTATGATTCACATTTGGAGAGTAAGTGGGAGGCAATTATTTATAGTGAAAACTCCATAGAAGTTGAAGAAACTCTTGTGGAAATCCCACTTTCTGCACCCTACTTGGCTAATCAAGAAGAGTTTCATCCTACAAATACCTCTTTTGAAAAAGATGGGCAATTCTATCGGGCCATAAAGCAACGATATCAAAATGATACGTTGCAAGTGGTAGTCGTGCCAGATACCGCTCGAGGGGTGCTCGATAATACTGTGAAAAAGTGGATTTCTTTCCTAACGGAGGATGAAATTCCACAAGATCAAAATGGCAAGACTGTCACTAAGCTTTTGGTGAAAGATTATTTGCAACCAGTTAATCATCTAATACAAAACCCCTTTATCACCCCAAGTGTCGTTTTCGCTGGATTTATTTTTTATTCTCATACAAATCCATTTTTCCAGCTAATTACCCCACCACCTCGTATAGCTTAATTTTTTTTACTCTGCTTTATGACCTTTCTCGAAGATTTTCGAGGACGTTTGATGCTATCTGCTATTTCCAAAAGCAGAAGATTTAGCATTCATAAAGCATTTAATCAAACCTAAATTTTGTCAAGAAATCAATTAATTTATCATGAAAAAACACGCTATACTCTTAATCATACTAGCTATTCTTCACTTTGCCCCTTCTGAATCATTCGCTCAAGGCTGCGTCGCCATTCGCCAGTTTTCAGGACTAGGAAATGCGGTCGGACAAGGTAACATATTGAATAAAGGAGAATGGAATATTAGTGCCAATTATCGCTATTTCAAGTCATTCAGGCATTTTCGAGGTAACCATGAGGAACCAAATCGGATCCAAGATGGAACCGAAGTGATCAATTATCAACATGGGCTCGATATAAATATCAGTTATGCCTTTTCTGAGCGACTTTATGGTCTCATTTCTCTGCCTTTTCAATACAATGAAAGAAGTTCGCTTTATGAACATAACAGAACTGAGAGACATACGACCTATTCCAAAGGCTTTGGCGATATGAGAATCGGTGCTGGATACTGGTTGCTATCTGGAGAAAAGGCTAAGAAAGGAAACACAGCCATTGGCCTTGGAATCAAATTCCCTACAGGAGATTATGCTGCCACAAGTACTTTTTATAAAGGCCCAGAAAGTGTGCCTACCGAGCAGACAGTTGATCAGTCCATACAATTAGGTGATGGTGGTACTGGTTTGATCGTGGATTTTCAAGGACTATGGAATATCGGTAGTACCAACTTCTGGTACTACGATGGATTTTATATGTTTAATCCAAAAGAAACCAATGGTACTCCTACCAATAGAAGCCGTCCAAATGAAGCAATCATGAGCGTTCCTGATCAATTTGCCTTGAGAACTGGTGTTTTTCACTCTTTTGAAAAAATCCATGGTTTGGGTGCTTCAGTTGGGGGTAGAATTGAAGGGATTCCTGTCCACGATGCTTTTGGGGGCAGTGAAGGATTCAGAAGACCTGGTTACATTATTTCTGTGGAGCCTGGCGTTAGCTACATGTTTGGAAATGTAACTGGAACGATGAATGTGCCAATAGCTTTGTTCAGAAATAGAACTCAAAGTGTGACAGATATGGAGAATTCCACTCCAGATAATGAGGTACATGGAGATGCGGCATTCGCAGATTATCTGATCAATTTCACTGTAGCTGTGAGAATTCCTAAGAAAGTTAAAGAGGTTTTTAACTCACTATAATTTCAGAAAGTCAAAGAGCCTTTGCGGGTTCTTTGACTTCTTTTTTTAGGCTTTTTGTAGCCAAAATCATTAAAGAAATCGCTAATACGAATAGCAGTGCTGCGATAATGGAAAGGACATATACTTCGTCTTTGAAGTTTTTCCATGCGAAAAGCCCCAATGAAGATAAGGTGACGGTAAACATGAAAAACATGGGGATGGTCACGAATAGCGCATTGATATTTTTCTTAATTAACCAAACAGCGATAGTCAAAAGAGCTAGTGCGGCCAATAATTGATTTGCTGAACCGAAGATTGGCCAGAGCGTAGTGAATTCTCCAGAAAGCAATAAGAGAATGGAGAAGATAACTACGATTCCTGTAGAGACGTATCGATTTTTAGCCAAAAACTGACCTGCAGCCTGAGGTACGTCTTCGAAGTATTCCTGCAAGGTAAATCGAGCCAATCGAGTACAAGTGTCCAATGTGGTGAGAGCAAAAGCTGAAACAGTCAGCGCTACAAACCCAACAGCAAACTCTTCCGAAATTCCTAGCGAGGCAATCATGCCTCCTAAACCAGTTGAGAAAAGTGCTACCGGCCCTTCTCCCGTAAGTCTGGCCGCATATTCGGACCTCGACAAAATCACTACTGCGCCGACTGAAATTATTGCCAGAAATGACTCTATCAACATTCCCCCAAAACCTACTAGTTTGGCATCAGACTCCTTATTCAATTGCTTGGAAGTCGTACCAGAAGCTACCAGAGAGTGGAATCCACTGATTGCACCACAGGCTATAGTTACAAAGAGCACTGGGAAAATGTAACCTAGATTTTCGTCTGACACATGGATTTCATTGCTCATTTGTATTTCAGGATTGGCTATGAAAACTCCTAGAACCGCTGCGACAATCAATCCATAAAGCAAAAAGCTATTCAGGTAATCACGTGGCTGCAGGAGCATGCTAACTGGAGTCACTGAAGCTAGAAATGCATACGCCAAAAGTGCCAAAATCCAGATTTTATAGTCTAGCACAAAAGGAAGTTTCATTCCCAAATACACAAAGAAGTACATTAGAATTACACCAATGACAGAGATGATAATAAATGCAGTCTTCTTGTCTCCAATCATTTTATTGACTATCCCAAAAATGATTGCCAGTAAAATAAAGAGAATGGATGCTGAAGCAACACCCGGATTGGTGACGAAAGTTTTTGCAATGATATCTGCAAAAACACCAATTACTAAGATCAGAGTAGAAAAGCTAAAGATTACAAATAGCTGCTTTCCCTTCATACCAATTTGATTTCGGATGATCACACCGATTGATTTTCCTTCGGTTTTCAAAGAAGTAGCCATACTTCCAAGATCATGCACAGCACCAAAAAATATCCCACCAACCAAAATCCAGATCACTGCAGGGATCCATCCAAAAGTCACTGCGATGATTGGTCCCACGATAGGGCCAGCTCCAGCAATAGATGCAAAATGATGCCCCAAAACAACGATTGGCTTGCTTGGTTCATAGTCCACTCCATCTCTATGGGTGTGTGAAGGAGCTGGATTTGTGTCATTCAAACCAAATTTACGGTATACAAACCTGCCGTAAACTTTATAAGCCAAGAATAAAATACTAGCGGAAATAAGAAGAAGAACGGCTAGGTTCATGAGTAGATATTTGGAATTGAAAGGGAATTCGAGGAAAAACCTATTCTAGTTGTTTGATTTCAAAATAAGGTAAATATTAATCATTGAAAAAGCGATTTTCTATAATGCTTCGTTTTCCTTTAAGCAATGGAATTCCCAACCAATTTCCAAGGAGGTTTTATTTACGGGATTTAACGATTAAATTTGTGACCTTTGACTCGTCAAAAAACAACCTAAAAACTCAATATGGCTTGGTTTAAAAGAACTGACAAAGGCATCAAAACATCTACAGCTGAGAAGAAAGATGCACCTGATGGCCTTTGGTTTAAGACCCCAAACGGAAATATCATTCATACGAGAGAGCTTAAGAATAACGCTTACGTATGCCCAGATGATGATTTTCATGTAAAAATTGGTTCGAAGGAATATTTCGAAATCCTTTTTGATAACAATAAATTCAAGGAGCTGGATGCCAATATGACCTCCGGTGATCCTTTGAAATTCACGGACACCAAACCTTACGTTTCCCGCATAGAGGCTACCATCAAGAAAACAGAGTTGAATGACGCTGTTCGTTCTGCCGTGGGTAAAATGAATGGCTTGGACATCGTGATTTCATGTATGGACTTTAATTTCATTGGGGGATCCATGGGTTCGGTAGTAGGAGAGAAAATAGCCAGAGCTATTGATCATTCTCTGAAAAATAAGATCCCATTCTTGATGATTTCCAAGTCTGGAGGTGCACGAATGATGGAGGCTGGATTTTCTTTGATGCAAATGGCTAAAACATCTGCCAAGCTTGCGTTGTTACATCAAGCAGGTATTCCATACATATCTATGCTTACAGATCCGACTACTGGTGGGGTTACAGCTTCTTATGCAATGTTGGGTGATTTTAATATCGCCGAGCCTGAAGCATTGATAGGTTTTGCTGGCCCTAGAGTAATCCGTGAGACAATTGGTAAGGATTTACCTAAAGGTTTCCAAAGTTCTGAGTTTGTCTTGGAGCATGGATTTCTTGATTTCATCGTAGACCGTCGTCAATTGAAAGGTCGATTGACCACCCTGCTAAACCTTTTAAATAACTAAAAGAGTTACTTCTAAAAGGATTTGATTATTCGAGCCAAATTTGAACATCGATTTGGTCTCTTTTAGTGATTAATAAATATATTTGTGCTCCCGTATTGGGCCAATCCATAAGAAAAATTAAACCAAAATTTCATGGGTTCAGTAATTATCACATCCATCGTAGCTTTTACAGTAATTATACTGCTACTGGTATTTATTCTCCTTTTTGCTCAGTCAAAACTGGTCAATTCAGGAGACGTCAACATTGTAATCAATGGTGACACTAGCTCTCCAATTGTAACTGCAGCGGGAACTACCCTGCTCTCTACTTTGGGAGGCCAAAAAATCTTCCTTCCATCCGCTTGCGGTGGTGGCGGAACTTGCGCTATGTGTAAATGCGTGGTCGAAGAAGGTGGAGGGGAAGTTCTTCCTACCGAAGTAGGTCACTTGAGCAGAGCAGAGCAGCAAAGTAACGTCCGTCTGGCATGTCAGGTGAAAGTGAAAAATGACATGAAGATCCGAGTGCCTGAAGAGATCTTTGGTATCAAAAAGTGGGAGTGTGAGGTTATCTCTAACTACAACGTTTCTACTTTCATCAAAGAATTCAAGGTGAAACTTCCTGAAGGTGAAACCCTTGATTTTGAAGCAGGTGGATACATTCAGATTGACGTTCCTATCATCACAGTGAACTTCAAAGGAATGGATATCGCTCCGCATCCTGATCTAGGCCACCCAGATGATGTGTACCAAAGCGATTGGGATAAGTTCGGTCTTTGGGACTTGACCATGAAGAATGACGAGGAGCTTTTCAGAGCTTACTCTATGGCAAATCACCCAGCAGAAGGCAACATTGTGATGCTAACCATCCGTATCGCTACTCCGCCGTGGGATAGAGCAAATAACAAATGGATGGATGTTAATCCTGGGGTTTGTTCATCTTATGTATTCTCAAGAGTTCCTGGTGATAAAGTAACTATTTCTGGACCTTACGGAGAATTCCACATCAATCCTACACAGCGTGAGATGGTTTACATCGGTGGTGGTGCAGGTATGGCTCCATTGAGAGCGCAGATTTTTCACCTTTTCCATACAGAGAAGACTAGCAGAAAAGTGTCTTACTGGTATGGTGGTAGGTCAAAGAAAGAATTGTTCTATGTACCTCAATTTAGAGATATAGAGAAGGACTTCCCTAACTTCCAATTTAACATTGGACTCTCTGAGCCACTTCCAGAAGATAATTGGAAAATCAAGAAAACTCCGGAAGATGAAGGTGACGGTTACGTTGGTTTCATTCACCAAGTATTATATGACAACTATCTGAAAAATCACCCTGAGCCAGATGAGGTAGAATATTACCTATGTGGCCCTCCTTTGATGAACTCAGCAGTATTGAAGTTGCTGGATGATCTGGGAATTCCTCAGGAAAATATCCGATTTGATGACTTCGGAGGTTAATCAAAAACAAAAGATCCCGCTTCGGCGGGATTTTTTATTTAAGAACCATTTTTGATTATTTTTACCTTAGACTATCACCCCTTATGAATATCCAATCTTATTTTGACCCAGTAGCCGAATACCTTTGGCAGAAAAAGTATCAAAACAATTCATTTTTTAAGCAAATCCATTTTTTCGGTGAGGAATTTCCCGATCTCAAGGGAGTTCAAATAGCCCTTGTCGGAATCAAAGAAAATAGAGGTTTGGGCAAAGTGGAAAGTGCGGATAGAGGAAGTAGTGAGATTCGCGAGAAACTTTATGAGTTGAAAAAAGGCTTTGGGGCATATAGAGTAGCTGATTTGGGTGATTTGATTTCTGGAGAAAAGCTAAGCGATACATACCAACGAATACAAGAAGTAGGAGACTACCTGATGAAACATCAGATTCTCCCAATTTACTTTGGAGGTTCGCACGACTTGGATTACGGGCAGTATTTGTCTTACCAGAAAATGAAAAAGTTGGTCAGCTTGTTAACAGTGGATGCCAAATTGGATATGGAAGAAGAGGGACCACTAGCCGATCAGCATACGCAGGAAATCATACTTCATCAGCCTAATTTTCTCTTTTCTTCAGCCCATTTGGCCTATCAGAGTTTCTTGGTAGATCCATCACTTATCAATGTGGTGGAAAAGTTGTATTTCGAGCACGTGCGATTAGGAGAATTGCGAAGCGAGTTCAAAGAAGTTGAGCCTTTGATTCGAAATGCGGATTTGTTAAGCTTTGACTTATGTGCTATTCAGTCTGCAGATGCTCCAGGAGCGGTGAATGCTGAACCATTTGGGCTGACAGCTGAGGAGGCGTGTCAGATTTGCTGGTTTGCAGGAACAAATGAAAAGCTGAGTTCAATCGGAATTTATGGCTACGAGCCTTATTATGACGATGCTGCAAATAAGACTGCTAAAGTCGTTTCTGTGATGATTTGGTACTTCTTGGAAGGGTTCTATTCCCGGAAAGATAGCCTTTCTTTTAAAAGCAGTGATTATACCAAGTACACCGTTTCCCTGGATACGAAGCCAAATACGCTGGTTTTCTATAAAAGTAAGCGAAGTGGCAAATGGTGGATGGAGATTCCACATAACGAAACAGAGAAATTTGATCGAGTGAGTACTGTTCCATGCAGCTATGCAGACTATCAGATGGCTCAAAAAGGAGAGATACCGGAGCGTTGGATCAATGCTCAAATCAAGCTGCTTTGATGAAGATTTATACGAAGCAGCAACTCGCTTTGCGAAATGGGCAGGATAAACCTGAGATTTGGGTAGCGTTTCAAGGTGTGATATATGATGTGAGTAGTTCTAGACTTTGGAAGAAAGGCATGCATTACGAGCATTGGGCAGGGCAAGATCTGACCGAGGAATTGCCAGACGCCCCCCATACAGAAAAAGTATTTGAGAAATTTCAAGCCATTGGGCAACTAGCATAAATGATTTTAATCGCAGATAGTGGTTCCAGCAAAACGGACTGGAGAGTAATTCATTCTGATCGCAAGATCAGTCAGCATCGGGGAATTGGGTTTAATCCATATTACCAGACTTCTGAAGAAATGGCTATTCAAATGCAAAGTGACTTTTTGGTCAATCTGGAGAGCGAAATAGAAGAAATATTTTTCTACGGTGCCGGTTGCTCAAGCCCAGATCGGAAAAATGAAGTTTCATCTGCATTAAAGACAGTTTTTCCAAAAGCTAAAATAATTATAGATCATGACCTCGCCGCAGCCGCCAGATCAACCTGCGGCCATCAATCTGGGATAGCATGTATCTTAGGTACTGGTTCAAATAGTTGTGATTACGATGGTGTTCAAATCGTAGATTCTCGTCCGGCTCCAGGTTATATTTTCGGGGATGAAGGAGGCGGAGGATATGTTGGCAGGAAACTTCTGAAAGATTTCATCAACGATGAGATGCCTGAAGAGATCAAAAAAGAGCTTATTGATAATTTTCATTTGACCAATACTGTAATACAAGAGCATGTTTATCAAAAGCCTTTTCCAAATCGGTACATGGCGAGCTTTTGCAGATTTATCTCCGAGCATAAATCCAACCCTTATTGCTACATGCTTTATTATAATTCCTTTCAGGATTTCTTCAAACAGCATGTGATGAAGTATAAGGATTACAGGGAAAAGCCTGTGAATTTTGTAGGTTCTATCGCATATTATAATAGTGATATCCTGCGCAAAGCTGCCGCAGATGTCCAGATAAATGTAAATTTAATAATTGAAAGTCCGATAGCAGGCTTGACACTTTACCATCAAGAAGCTTTGTAAAATGGAATCCAGTTTTGGAAAGATGCTCAGTAAAAATTTAGAACGATGAAAGTAACCGAAAGCACTTCTCTTTATGATAACCTGGAGCAGATGGATGTCACTTCCATTCTTCAAAATATTAACCGAGAAGATAAAAAAGTAGCCCTTGCAGTTGAGAAAGTTATTCCGAATATCAATGGATTGATTCAGCAGATTGTACCTAGGATGGAGAAAGGCGGAAGATTGATCTATATAGGTGCGGGGACAAGTGGTAGGCTTGGTGTTCTCGATGCATCTGAGTGTCCGCCAACCTATGGAGTTCCTTTTGATATGGTGCTGGGAATAATTGCTGGAGGAGATAAAGCTATCCGGAAAGCTGTGGAAAATGCTGAGGATAATCCTGAGCAAGCCTGGAATGATATTCTTGAATATGGCTTTAATGAAAATGATACGGTCATCGGAATCGCTGCATCAGGCACGACACCCTATGTAATTGGAGGGGTGAAAACAGCACGAGAAAAAGGTCTTTTGACAGGAAGTATTACTTGTAATCCGGATTCACCATTATCTAAAGAAGTAGAGCATCCGATAGAAGCAGTGGTAGGCCCGGAGTTTATCACCGGAAGTACACGTATGAAATCCGGTACAGCACAAAAGCTGATTCTCAATATGATCTCCACGACTGTGATGATCAAGTTGGGAAAAGTAAAAGGGAATAAAATGGTCGATATGCAGCTTTCCAATGCCAAGCTGGTACAGCGTGGCACCAAAATGATCATGGAGGCGACTGGATTAGAAGAGGAAACCGCTTATAAACTATTGCTTAGTGAGGGGTCAGTGAGAAAAGCGACAGAGTATTTTTATAAAAATCTGAGCTAGATTTCAGATAACGTTCCTGGTTTATGAGTTAGGAATATTTTTGTATGTGATGATTAGATTTCTCAAAAGAGGCTGTATCTTTGCACCCCGATTAAGGGGTTGAATGCCAATCGCTTAATCTTCACAATTTTATCCAGCAGTGATGCTGCACATCTATGAGAGATAACAATTCAAAAAAGCCGTTTTTCGGCGAAGGAAAAAAAGATTCCAACTCTTCTAAATCAGGACAAAGAGGAGGTTACAAAGGAAAATCAGATGGATTCAATAAATCCAAAGATTCAGGATTCTCCAAGTCAGGGGCAGGGAAAAAGCCCTTCAAAAAAAGTGAGGATGACTTTTCTGATTTCAGCAAAAAGCCAAGAACAAATAAAAAATCAGGGTTCAAAACCCTAGGAGAGAAGAAATTTGGTTCTAAATCTAATTTTGGACCTAAGAAAGACCCAGAAGCTGACTTGACTGAAAAGAAAGATTTTGGTCAAAGCAAGAAGCCATTTTTCGCAAAAAAAGAAGAATCCTCAGGGCCAAAGCCTTATACTAGAGATTCTAAAGGAGGTAAGCCACAATCTTCTGAAAAGCCGGAAGGACTTATTTATAAGGGTCGCGGTAAGGATCAGAAGCCAGTTTTCGCTGCAGGTAGACCGACTTACAAGTCTGATAAGAAAGAAAGCAAAGGTTTTGGAAAGAAGCGTTTTGTAGATCAAGATACTAACGTGGAGAGACCTGATTATAATTTTGACTCTCTGCCACAGAAAAAGAAAAAATTAGAGAATGAGGAAAACCTTATTCGTCTAAATAAATACATCGCTAATTCTGGAATTTGCAGTAGACGAGAAGCTGACAATCTTATCTCTAGTGGTCTGGTGACGCTAAATGGTGAGGTTTGTACTGAACTAGGTCGCAAAGTGAAGAAAACTGACCGGGTGGTTTACCAAGGAAGAAAGATTAATCCTGAGAAGCCTACTTACGTTTTGCTTAATAAGCCTAAGGATTTCATCACTACGACTGATGATCCCATGGATCGCAAGACAGTTATGAACCTAGTGGGAAATGCCTGTGAAGAGCGTATTTTCCCTGTTGGACGTTTGGATAGGAATACTACAGGTCTTTTGCTATTTACGAATGACGGTGAATTGGCAGCTAAGCTTTCTCACCCTTCCAATGAGATTAAGAAGATCTATCAGGTGACCTTGGATAAGGCGCTCACCAAGAAAGACGAGGAAGCAATTATCGAAGGTTTGACATTGGAAGATGGTAAAGTCGAGGTAGATGATATGCAAGTATTGTCATTGGATCGTACTATCCTTGGTTTGGAGATTCACGTGGGAAGAAATAGAATCGTACGTAGAATCTTTGCTCATTTAGGCTACGAGGTGACTGCGCTTGATCGTGTGGTTTATGCGGGTTTAGATAAGAAAGACTTGAAACGTGGCCATTATCGATTCCTCTCCGAGCAGGAAGTGATTCGATTGAAGTTCTTCATATAAGCATTAAAAGCTCCCAATTTGGGAGCTTTTTTCATTTCGCGCTCTCTTTTTAATCCTCAAGGTGATCGTACCACTTTAGCAATCGCGATTCTCAGGTAAAAAGGCCGTTCAATTTTTCCAGAAGCCAGCATTACTTTATTTCATACAAACCCTTTTAACCCCTGAAGCAAATCCCTCTTGGTAATCAAGCCACCCTTTCTCCAAAGGATCTTTCCTTTTTTGAAGAGAATGTAATTAGGAATAGATCGCACAGCGAACTGTTGAGCTAGCTGAGGGCTTTTATCAATGTTGATTTTTAGCAACTTGATTTTCCCTCCAAAGTCAGTTAAGACTTCGTCAATGATTGGATCCATCGTCTGACATGGACCGCACCAGTCCGCATAGAAATCTACAAGAACAGCTTCTTGGCTTTTAATGATGATATCCTTAGGATTCTTTTTTGGCATAGCTTAAAAACGAAGAAGCCGCTAACTCGTTTTCGAGTTAGCGGCTTCTAATTTACTAGTGGTTAATTAATTTGCTGCTGGAGCTGCTGGCATTTCAAGACCTAATTTAGTCAAAACTAGCTCTGTGAATTTATCTTCTTCTTTAGTGTAAAGAAGGATAGGAGCTTGTCCAGCTGATTCAGCGAAAATATGCGTGTAATTATTTTCAGCGGCAACAGCATTGATTGCATTGACTACCTTAGTCTGAACAGGGGAAAGAAGCTCACCTAATTTTCTCTGGTAGCTGATTTGAGAATCAGATTCCATTTTCTGCAAAGTGCCTTGTAAATCTGTTAATTCTTTTTCCTTAGCAGCTCTCGCTTCTTCAGTCATTGATTGAGCTGCTTGCTGATAAGCAGCGACTTGGCGCTGGAAATCTTCACCTTTTAACTGCATTGTGGTTTGAAGCTGAGTTTCATAGTCTTTGATATCAGCAGCAATCTGCTCCATTTCCGGCATCAAATCCATAATAAATTCTACGTTGGTATAACCAATCTTTACTTCTTGAGCCTGAGCTGCGAATCCTACGCAAAGCAATGCTACTGCGGAAAGGATAACTTTTACTTTCATCATTTCTGTGTTTCTATTTATTTGTTGTCTTCTATTCCCAATTCTTCTAAAACGAATTCCGAATAATCATGTCTAGGATCTGTCCAGATAATAGCCGATGGTGCAGCTGCTTTATCGTATAACATTCCCAGATTGTTTCTTCTAGAAACCCGTTCTATAGCATCATAAATTTTGGATTGTAGTGGTTGCATTAATTCCGCTTGCTTTTGGAAGTATTGACCATCAATACCGAAAATTCTACTATTGAATTCTTGGGATTCTTTTTGTTTCAACTTTATGTCTTCCAGCCGTTGCTGGTACATTTCTTCTGTGAGTAAAACTTCCTCAGCTTTGAGCTGTACAGAAAGTTCTTTGATCTCTTTATCCAAATTTTGTGCCTCTTTCTTCCATTCAGCACTGATGTTTTCAAGCTCTTGCTGGATTACTTTGTAATCAGGATGCTTGTTTAGAATATATTCCGTATCAATGTATCCAAGCTTTTGTGCTACTAAAGGAGCTGCTTGAAGCATTAGAAGCAGCAAAAATACAATTTTCAGTGGTTTATTCATGAGTTTGGGAAATTTACAATGACCTAAATTTATCAAATCCTAAGAGCGTCAATTTTTACATAAATTAACTATTCCCCTCCCTAAATCCATACTTATCTAATCTGCTGACCAATTGTAAAGTGGAATTGTGAGCCACTTCTCTCAGTAGTTCCTGGAATGGCATCGAAGCCGTATCCCCAGTCAATACCTAATAGACCAAACGCTGGCATAAAGATTCTTGCACCTATACCTGCCGATTTCTTCAGATCGTATGGATTGAAGTCCTTATATGAACCCCAGTTATTTCCTGCCTCAGCAAATCCAAGAACGAAAATGGTAGCTGATGGGTTAGGTGAGATCAAGTATCTGACTTCCATCACATATTTATTATATACAATTCCTCCGTAAGGTTCTGGATTAGCTGTCCCTCTACTATCTCTACCTGGAGTGATTGATTGATCCTCATAGCCACGTAGACCGATGATTTCTTGTCCCAATGCAAAGTTGTTCATAGACATACCATTTCCACCCATCACGAATCTTTCCAGTGGAATAACTCCAATCTTTTGGCTGTATGATCCGAGAAAGCCCATGTGAGCTCTTGCACTTGCTACTAATTTGTTTGAACCAAATAGAGGCGTATAGACAGAAGCATCAAACATCCATTTGTGATATTCCAGCCATTTATATTTTTCCTGGTCTGTAGATTCTTCATCTACATTCTTGTTTAAAGAAGAATACGGAGGGGTGAAAGCAGTCGAAAGGATAATATTAGATCCGAATCTAGGATAAGTTGGATTATCTAAGTTATACCTTGCTATGGTAGTATTCCAGGTGATACTGTTAGACGTACCAGTAGGATAGCTCAAGCCGAATGATGTACCGAACTGATCAAATTCATAAACTTGGAACTGCAAGGAATTACTTATACTAAAGTTATCATCAGGCCATGTCACTCGCTTAGCAAGTCCCAACGTTACACCCGTGATTTTAAAGAAGCCTAATTCGTCCCCAAAGCTTGCCTGATTGAAGAAATCAACTTGGCGCTGAACGGAGTGGTTGAATGAGAAACTTAATGCATTCGGCTTTTTACCTCCAAACCAAGGTTCAGTCAAAGAAACTGAGTAATTCTGGAAAGAACGACCGTTTGCTTGCACTCTTAGCGATAGCTTTTGACCGTCGCCTACTGGAAGCGGATCCCACTTTGAGAAATCTTTTATGTTTCTAATCGAGAAGTTGTTAAACGAAAGTCCTACCGTACCTACGAAACCGTAGAAGCCGCCCCATCCACCTGAAAGCTCAATCTGGTCATTTGGTCTTTCTTCTAGTTCAAAAGTAATATCAACCGTAGCCGCTTCGAAATTAGGTCTTAGATCCGGATTGATTTTCTCTGGGTCAAAATAACCTAGGGTAGAAAGTTCACGAATCGTACGTACTAAAAGCTCTCTATTGAATTTTTGACCCGGGAGAATTCTAATTTCACGCATAACTACGTGATCAGACGTTCGCTCATTTCCACTGATGTTTACAGAATTTACAGTTACTTGAGGTCCCTCAAAGATTCTCATTTCCAAATCAATGGAGTCTTCAAAAACATTCACTTCAACTGGGTCAATCTGGAAGAAAAGATAACCGTCATTTTGGTAGAGTGAACTTACGTCATCACCTTTAGTTGGATCGTAATTCAGTCTTTTATCAAGCTTTTCCTTATCGTAAACATCACCTTTTTGAATGCCTAGCTTAGCTAAAAGGACTGGGTCTGGGTGAATGAAGTTGCCGTTAAATGTGATATTTCTGTAGTAGTATTTTTTACCTTCTTCTAATGCGATGTCAATGTTGATTTTATCTTCCCCAAAGTTATAAATGGAATCTGCTACGATTTTAGCATCTCGATATCCTCTACTTTGATAGAAATTAATGACATTATCTTTATCGTTTCTGTATTCCTTAGGGATGTACTTTGATCCGTTAAAAAAGTTGAGTTTGAAGTTTTTGTTGATGTACTCTTTTACATCGTCTTGAGACACAGAATCTGTGTAAAGGATAGTATTCTTAATGTCTTCTGCTGAAGCATTTGTTAATCGGGAATATCCATCTTTGAAGACACTTACTCGTGCGTGTTCCTTGGTTTTCTTAAGCTTCTTTTTGAGTTTAGTATCATTCAGTTCCTCATTACCATAGAATTCAATTGCATTGATTCTAACTTTAGAATTTTGCTCAACATCAAATATTAACTTTACTGAATTGGGTAGCGTAGTGTCCCGCTCTTGCTTGATTTTAACATCCGCATTCATGAAACCTTTATCCAGATAATATTTTTCAATATTTCTTTTGGCGTTATTCAACACATCGTCTCTAACTACTCGACCTCGTATATTTACTTTGTCACGTAATTCACTTTCCTGAGTTTTGTTCATCCCCGTGAACTCCACTCTAGAGAATCTTGGGCGCTCAGTCAAATCAAGGAGTAATGAAATATCATCACCTTCTATTTTGGTCACCAAGATTTTAACATCTCCAATGATCCCTTGACCCCAGAGCTTTTTAAGAGCATTAGAAATTGCGTCTCCAGGCACCTCGATTTCATCGTCTACTTTCAGTCCGGATAAGGAAAGAATGGCGATCTCGTCCAAAGTGGTAAGACCCACAGCTTTTATTTCTGCGATTCTATAGGTTTGAGGCTTAGCGTAATTCAGCTCCAAAATATCGATTGGCTTGCTTGTGGCATAGCGACTTTGGCCCAAACGTATTTGCGCCATTGCTGAACTTGCCCAAACCAGACAAAACAGAATCAGTAAACTTTTTTTCATGAATTACTTAAGATTTAACTTGCTCACCCGTTTTGCCAAATCTCCTTTCCCGTGATTGGAAATCGGAGACTGCAGCAAATAGATGCTCTCTTCTAAAATCCGGCCATAGTACAGGAGTGAAGTATAACTCCGTATAGGCCAATTGCCAAAGTAGAAAATTGCTTATTCGGTATTCCCCGCTAGTTCTGATCATTAATTCTGGATCAGGATAGGCGGTTGTTTCCAAATGCTCAGCCATTACTTTTTGAGTAATGTCCTCGACATTCAATTTTCCTTCTGAGACTTTTTGAGCAATGTGTTTGGCTGCATGAGTGAGCTCCCAGTGACCACTATAGCTTAATGCCAAGATCACTTTGAGACCCGTATTTTTAGAGGTGATTTCCTTTACTCTCATCAGCGTTTTATGTGCTGATGGTGGTAAACTATCTACATCTCCAATACTTTCTAATTTGAAGTTGCCATTCATCAGCATAGGGATCTCATCGGACATGGTCTTTACCAATAGCTCCATCAGTCCATCGACTTCAGCTTTTGGTCTGGACCAATTCTCTGTAGAGAATGAGAATAAAGTCAGGTATTTAACCCCCAAACTATCTGCTCCTTCTATTGCTTCCCGAACTGCCTTAGTGGCATTTTTATGCCCAAATATCCGCATAGCGCCCTTTTTCGTGGCCCAGCGTCCATTGCCGTCCATGATAATAGCAATATGCTTTGGGATGTTGTTATTTTCAGATACTTCCTTCATTCCAGCCGTCTCCGGTTCCTTACTTTTTTGGAGGTACAAAAATGCCATTTCTTTTCCAAATATTAGCCCTAGGGCGCGATTTATTAATATGCGTAGCATTTGGTAGTCGTGATAGTATAGCTAATTGTTACGCCTAAGAAGTAGTACCAATCCTTATCATAGGCATTGCCAAAATTGATTCCGTAAGGGCCATCAGGATTATTGGGATCCGGAAACCTAGGAATTACTGGCTCTGTACTATCTATTTTGTCTAAGTAATCTGTTAAAGTTGGCCGAAAGCCTAATTCCGCTGCTAATGTCCATCGGTCATTTAATTTGTATTTGATTCCCCCTCCAAAAGGGATAACCACAGTTCCGACATTATATTTTGATGAGACATTAAAGGCATATGTGTTGCCTTTTGCGAAAGCGTAAGCATATCCGATACCAAAGAAGGCGTAGGGAGAAAAGCGGAATTCTGAATTGGTTCTTAAGTAGTCGAGGAAATTAAATTCCAAAACTGCAGAAGCTTCCAATACTCCAGCTCTAAACCTTCCATCTCTGACCTCTGCCAATCGATCAATAGGTTTGATACTATCTGCAGCATTAAGAAATGCCGCGCTCGCTGCAACTCTCAATGACCACACATTGTCAAAATTTCTCTTGCCAAACAACGTGCCTTGAAGTCCTAATTGACCTGGGTCTATTTTCCGAATGATATCACCACTATATGCGGCTACTCCAATTCCACCACCTATATCGTATTTCTGAGCTATAGATTTTTGGGAAAAACCAAAAGAAAATAGCAGAAACAAAACTAAGTAACTGATAATCTGAAAATTGACTTTTTTCAAGACGCTGCAAGATATGAAGTACCTAACGTTTAAAAAACGCATCTCAGTATTTAGCGGGTTAATAATTGTTAAGCTCAAATTGGCTAAGTCTTAAAGACAATGATTCAATTTCTCATGTCAAAACCCCAATTGAGCTTTTGTCTTAATGTGTCAAAGAAATGATAATGAGGCAACTTTACCAATTTTGCTGAAAACTTTTCCTTCTTCACACTAAGCTTCACTTCCGAGGAGATTGACGTTGATCGTGAGTCCAAAGATATTAAGAATTTTTCGGCCCTTCCCTCTATTTCAAAACTGATCTCACTTTCATCAGAAACAATGATGGGGCGTACATTTAGATTATGAGGACTCACTGGAGTAATGACTAGGTTTTTTGCTTCAGGTGAAATTAATGGCCCTCCGCAACTTAGTGAGTAGCCAGTAGATCCTGTAGGAGTAGAGACTATCAGACCATCCGCCCAATAACTGTTCAAATACTTCCCATCAATATACGTATGAACTGTAATCATGGATGAGGTGTCCCGCTTATGAATGGTAAATTCATTTAAGCCAAAATTTAAGCCATTAAATAACTTCCGATGACTCTCAAGGGAGATCAAGGTTCTGGTTTCCAACTGGAAATTATCTGCAGCTAAATCTGCTATGGCATCAGAGATTTTCTCTGTTGCTACGGTTGCCAAAAAGCCAAGTCTGCCAGTATTCAATCCTAAAATAGGGACTTCAAGATCTCCAACTTGGGTAACAGCATCAAGCAAAGTGCCGTCTCCACCTATTGAAATCATAAAATCCATAGCCGCAATATCTTCGCGGCTTTCAAGGACCCAATAATTCAATGCTTTATTACCATGCATGCGCAGTTGCCGGTCAAATTGCTCGGTGGCGAATATTTCGAATTGATGCTTGGTGAGTTCGTTGAAAAGTGACTGAACGTCTGAAAATAATTCTGCTTTCAGAGCTAAGCCATGAAGGGCGACTTTCATGTCCTAAATATCTAAAAATCTTAACAAGTTACCGATTCTGTCTTCTTCGCTGCTTACGCCAGATTCTTCCTGATAATGATCGATAATTTTATATCCAAATCGCTCAAGCGTTGCCTTAATATGTCTCAGCTCTGTTTGATCTAGTTTCAACGTGAGCTTAATTTTGCTATCATCTAAAGGATCAGTCGTGATAAAAGAACTCAGGATTTTCGTGTTTTCAGATTCGATAATTCGAGAAATCTCAGCAAGACTATAATCAGTCATTGCAAGTGACAGGATTACTACACTTCCTTGTGATTTGATGGAAAGGCTATCTGCGAATGCAGAAATAGAATCTTCCATAGTTACAATTCCCAAGTAATTTGACTCTCTGTCTAAAACGGCTACAATATTTGAGTTTTGCTCTGAGCTGACACGCAGTACATCATAAATGTGTTTATCAGAATAAACCCAGCAATGCGGATTGGAAGGCTGAATGTCAGCGATTAAGGTTTCCGGGTTATTAACTTCAAAAATGGTTTCTTCTTTTATCAGGCCCAGAAAAATCCCTTTATCTATAATGGGAAGTACGTCAGTTCTGATTTCTTCCATCCATGCTAATGCCATTCCTGTTTTGTCAGAAAGCTTCAATGGTGGGATCAGATTGTTGATGTATTCGTAGGCGTGCATAGAAGAAAGATAGGGAATGAATTTAGATTATAAAACGACCGAACACCTATTCTTGTTCCTTTTTGAGGAAATAACCAGTCTTTTCTCCACTGTTACAGAAGAAAATAATTGTAAATAATCCCTAATAAAACCCCTCCAGCAATGATAACTGGCGATGAGATTTTAGTGAATTGAAGCAAAACATATGTGGCAAGAATAAAAATAATATTCAGTCCATTTGCCTCCAGAGGCTCAAAAAGTAAGTAGGCTGCTGCGATCAGCATTCCACATGAAACAGCGTTTATTCCCTCCAGTGCTGCTCTTACTGGACGGTATTTTTTCAACTGGTCCCAAAATCTGATGACAAAGAATATGAGGAAAATCCCCGGAAGGAAAATTCCAGCGGCCGCAATAAATCCTCCCATAAAAAAGCCAGGAGTCCCAAATTCCTTCATTGACAAAGCACCGACATAAGATGAAATACTGAACGTCGGTCCTGGTATTCCTTGGGAAATGGCATACCCTGTAAGGAATTCCTCGGAACTAAGGAAGTGTTTGAAATCAACAAATTCTGTGTATAAATAAGGTACAAGCACTTGGCCTCCTCCAAAGATCAAACTTCCATTTCTATAGAAATTCTCGAAAAGTATCAAGGGTTGATATTTTGTGATAGCACCTAGTCCAGCGGCAACAATTAAGACTCCAGCCCACAGGTAGAAATTAGCCCATTCAATTTTCAGTGGAGCGTCTTTCTCCAACTTGGGTTGTTGCTTATACTTTATAGAAGTGCTTAGACCTCCAATAATTAACAGAACAGGGAAAATGTAGGGAGAACTATAGAAGAATGAAACGAAAGCTGAAATCAGAACCAGCACCATTGCTTCGGTAGTCTTTATTGTTTTTCCAATTATTTTTTGCGCAGCAAAAATGATAAACCCTATTGCCATAGGCTGAATAAACCGTGCAAAATTCAATGCCCCAGGGGTATTTTCCTGAAGAAAATATATAAGCATTGCTGCAAAAATCATGAGAAGGGTGGCCGGTAAAATCCAAACCAGCAGCGCTAGATAGGCTAGATTGGGACCGCCAACACGGTAGGCAATCGCACAAACCAACTGAGTGGAAGATGGGCCAGGCAGCATATTGCACAAGGCGTTTAGCTCCCAAAGCTCATCTTCCAGAATGTAGGCTCTTCGCTTGACCATACGCTCAAGTAGCATCGCAAGAAAAGCCTGAGGTCCACCAAAGGCCGTAAGAGAAAGCGTGATAGTATCTTTCAAAAATAAATAGTATCGAACTTTCTTTACCGACATCCCTTATTTTCTCAGTCCAAGTTCGCGCAGTCTTTCTTCCAAGAATTCTCCGGCAGTCGCGTCATCAAACTGTTTTGGACGTTCGGCATTTACGCAGCTTTCCAAACAAGTAAGATCCATTTCTGATCGCGGGTGCATAAAGAATGGTATGGAATACCTGCTTGTATTCATTTTTTCTCGTGGTGGATTAACTACTCGGTGGATGGTAGATTTCAATTTCTTGTTGGTCAACCGCTCCAGCATATCTCCAACGTTTACTACTAGTTGGTCAGGCAGTGCTGTGATTGGAATCCACTTGCCATCCATACGCTTCACCTGAAGCCCATCCGCACTTGCTCCCATCAATAAAGTGATCAAGTTGATGTCTCCATGTTCGGCTGCTCGTACAGCATCAGCTGGTACTTCATCAGGGTTTTCAATAGGGAAATAATGGATTTGCCTCAGAATTGAATTTCCGTAAGCGACTTTGTCTTCAAAGTAATTTTCGTCTAAGTCCAATGAAAGTGCAATTGCCTGAAGCATGGATTTTCCAGCACTTTCAAGCGTGCGATAGGCTTCATTTGCATCATTTTGAAACTCAGGAAGCTCGCTAGGCCAGATGTTTGGAGGATATTCAGATTTGATAGGGTCGGTGTCAGGAATTCGGCTGAGTTCTTGCCCTACATGGTAAAATTCCTTTAAGTCTCCGGTATTTCTGCCTTTAGCGTGCTCTTTTCCCTTACCTGTATAGCCTCGTTGAAATCCGATTTCCGGTTTCTCATACTTGGCTTTAATGTCGTCTGGAAGTTTGAAGAAGTCTTTGATAGATCCGTAAAGTCTATCTTGTAGATCTTGAGATAAGCCATGGTTCTTAATAGCTACAAAGCCAATGTTTTGGTAAGCTTCACCGAGCTTTTGTACAAATGCCGCTTTTTGAGCTGGCGTGCCAGTCGTAAAATCAGCTAAATCTAAACTTGGTATCTCATCAAATAGGATGTCCATATGCTTATGTATTATAGTTCAACGTCTAATTTATCTTCAAAATTAAATATCTTTAATCTCAATTTACACGCTGTATGAATAAAATCCTGACTTTACTCTCATTCATTTGTCTTTTCTCAGCTTGTTCTTCCGAGAAAGAGAGAGTTAATGAGGAAGTAGTAGAACTGCCGACAAGCCAAGGTGCTGACGAGGTGACTACTCCTCAGGTAAAATTCTTTCAATACGAAGACCAAGCGGCCTATCCAGATGCCATTCTTGAATTATACACACCTTTAGGAAATCAGATTTTTAAGCCTGGAAAAGTGCCTTTCGAATTTAATGTCAAAAACTTCCCTTTTGATTTAAATGAAACGAAGGAGTTTAAGTTGTTCAATATTTTAAATGGAGGCGATCCCGTTGGGTTTTATTCTCCTATTTTTCAAAGAGATCTTACAGAAGGAAGTTACCGTGTGGTCGCATACTTGGTGGATGAAGAAGGTCTTGCATTGAAAAATTTCGGGAATTATGTAGATAGAGATTTTCAAGTTGGAGACTCTAGACCTTTTCCATATTCAGCTGAGCCTTATTTGGCATTGAATTACCCTAGATCAGATCAGGTTTACCAGGCTGGTAGTGAAGTAGTTATTGATTTTCTGGTTATTGGTGGAGATATGAAACTTGACGGACTGAAGGTCGCTATTCAGTTAAATGACCTAAGCTATGAGATTGATCACATGGCTCCTGTAAGAATAGAAAATCTCCCTTCAGGTACTTATCAGGTGAAAGTGCAATTACTTCGCTCAAATGGAAAAGAGCTTGATGGGCCATTTTCAAGTGTGAGTAAAGACATCATTGTTCGCTAACATGCTTATCTTTGAAGCTTCAATTTCAAAGATTTTAAGATGCTTTTAGTTAATCAAATTCGAGAAAACTATGCCGGTGTTCTAGCCGGTCTTCAAAAAAGAAATTTCCCAAATGCAGAAGCTGTACTGAATCAGGCAGTTGAGTTGGATGAATTGAGAAAGTCCACCCAAGCAGAGCGTGATCAGATACAAAGCGAATCCAATGCGATTTCGAAAGAAATTGGGGCATTGATGCGTGAGGGAAAAGCTGAAGAAGCAGTTAAAATCAAAGAGAAAACTGCTGAGCTGAAGATTCAGATCAAAGATCTTGAAGATCAAAATTCAAAAGCTGAAGCTGATTTGATCGCTTTACTTTATACCGTTCCTAATGTTCCTCATACTTCAGTTCCTGCTGGGAAATCAGCTGAGGACAATGAAGTTGTATTGGAGAATGGAGCAATTCCTACGCTTTATGAAGGCAGGCTTCCTCACTGGGACTTGATCAAAAAGTACGACATCATTGATTTTGATCTCGGCAACAAGATAACTGGAGCAGGTTTTCCTGTCTACAAAGGCAAAGGGGCAAGACTTCAACGAGCGCTGATCAATTTCTTTTTGGATGAAGCATTGGCACAGGGATATGAGGAGATTCAGCCGCCGATTTTGGTCAATGAAGACTCAGGCTTTGGTACGGGTCAGCTTCCGGATAAGGAAGGGCAGATGTATTTTGCCGATGCTGATAATTTGTATTTGATCCCGACGGGAGAGGTTCCAATCACGAATATTTACCGTGATGTGATTCTTTCTGAAAGCGAATTGCCAATCAAAAATGTGGGGCATTCACCGTGTTTCAGAAGAGAAGCTGGTAGCTGGGGAGCTCATGTGAGAGGCTTGAATAGACTTCATCAGTTTGACAAAGTGGAGATCGTGCAGATCACACATCCTGATAAATCCTATGAGACATTGGAAGATATGAGCAGGTATGTGCAAGGTCTTTTGCAAAAGCTGGAATTGCCGTATCGCGTTTTGAGACTTTGTGGAGGTGATATGGGTTTCACTTCTGCGCTTACCTATGATATGGAAGTATATTCTGCGGCGCAGGAGCGATGGTTGGAAGTAAGTTCTGTTTCTAACTTTGAAACTTATCAGTCTAATCGTCTGAAGCTGAGATTCAAAGGAGCCGATAAGAAAACTCAGTTAGCACACTCTTTAAATGGATCTGCTTTGGCGTTACCTAGAATTGTAGCTTCCATCTTGGAAAATAATCAAACTTCAGAAGGAATCAATATGCCGAAAGTGTTGCATCCTTATTTGGGATTTGATAAGATTTCGTAAGTAATGCATGGCTGGTTCAAGTCTTTCGACTTGGACCATTCTAAATGCAGTCTCCCGACTGCATATTTGTTATAGAAAGTTGTGAATTTAATGGAGACTGGCTCAAACGCTTATCCAGCTTATTTTTCGTTTTTAGAATATAAACCATGATAAAAAAGGCATAATACTGAAAAATAGTTGGTAAAAACCTTATAACATCAATGATTATCAGGTAAATACAAGAGGTTTACTGAAACTGGTTTCAGTAAACTTTTTTTGTACTATGAAAACTCAAAAAAAACAGATGTTGGGCTTGCGGGAATTTGGAGGTTATTCGCTGGGGGAAGCAGGCAGGAAAACAGCGATTTAAATGTAAAAACTGTGGTCTTTTCTTCACCCGTAACTCTAAAGAACAGACACTTCGGAACCGTTTTGTATGGTTTAAAAAATGGGTTCTTGAGCGGCAGACTTTTAAGATTCTATGTCGTGAAAGTGGTCTTTCAAAAGATACTCTTCAA
>NZ_QLLK01000020.1 GCF_003259505.1 Algoriphagus yeomjeoni
GTGAAGCAAACCATCAGATGAACAGAAGGTCAGAGCTGATCCTGGAAGCCTTCCCAGATCCAAGTAAGCAATATGAAATTCCTGAGAGCTTTAAAGATCTTAATTTCTGTGATCCGGAGTCTTTATTTGAAGATATTCAGAAAGAGCTTGCTGCAATTCCTACCATCTACTTTGACTTTGACAAATCAATGTTGAGATCGGTACACAAGAAAGAGCTTGAGCGTACAGCCATAATGTTGAAGCGCATGCCGAACCTAATGCTGTACATAGAAGGGCATACAGATCAACGGGGATCGGACGAATACAACAAACCCTTATCAGAGCGCAGAGCAGAAGCAGTGAAGAAATACCTTACAGAAAGAGGGATCGAAGAGAACAGAATGGAAGATACCTGGTTTGGGGAAACCAAGCCAGTCAATGACTGTACTGAAATTACCTGTACTGAGGCGATGCACCAGTTGAACAGACGCACCGAACTTCGGGTAGGCAAGACATCCTTTACCTATACAGGCAGGAAAAAGAAAGTTGATACGTTGTAATACGTTATTGATGTGAATAGTAAAATGTAAAAAGAGGCTACCGTTTGGAAGCCTCTTTTTTGTTTAAATTTTTCTAAGAATTAGGGGTATTTTATAATTTTTGAAAATCTAATTAATTACATTTTGTAAGTAATGGTTCACTCTATGTTTTTAGAATATTACCAATAAATACAGATATACATTCTTCTAATAAAATCTTTAATAGGTGGCTTTTAAAAAGTGTTTTCAATTATCTTAGGAAAAACTAGGTAATAAACCATTTGAAATGATCAATAAAGCACTTTTCTTGTTTTTTATCGTGTTCGTCATTGGAGAAAAGGTGATGGCACAATTCGACACGAGAGGAACTGACTACAAACTAGTCTGGCAAGATGAATTTTATGTTAATGGTCAAGTGAATGCAGACAAATGGTCATTTGAAAATGGCTTTGTAAGAAACAATGAACTCCAATGGTATCAGCAGCCAAATGCCATCGTAGAAGATGGTAGGCTGGTAATTACAGGACGCAGAGAACAAGTAAAAAACACGAAATTTGATGCTGAGAGTACCGATTGGCGACGAAACCGTGAGTTTGCAGAATACACCTCCTCCAGTATCAATACCCGTGGGAAGTACGAATTCCAATATGGCATTATGGAAGTTCGGGCAAAGATAGATACTGCTTTAGGTATGTGGCCTGCGATTTGGACTTTGGGAATTACGAAGCCCTGGCCGTCGAATGGTGAGATCGATGTGATGGAATTTTACCGGGTAAAAGGCGAAGCTACTATCCTAGCCAATGCAGCCTGGGCCGATGAAGGACAATACAACGCCAAATGGGATGACGCGAAAATCCCATTGAAAAACTTTCTTCAAAAGGATCCTGAGTGGCCAAGTAAGTTCCACCTCTGGAGAATGGAATGGACCGAAGATTCCATAAAACTCTTTTTAGATGATGAATTATTAAATGAAATCGATCTAGCTAGAACTGTAAATCCCGATGGTTTTAACCCCTTTCACCAGCCTCATTATATCCTGTTAAACCTTGCCATTGGAGGTAATAATGGTGGTGATCCTGCATTTTCTGATTTCCCGAGTGAATATGTAGTGGATTATGTCCGGGTTTACCAGAAGTAGAATCGCTGCGACAACAGATTAACAGATCGTCATTTCGACCAACGGGAGAAATCTCCCTAAGAAAAAAAGTTTTTTATCATAGATTTCTCAGTCGTGCCTCCTTCGAAATGACTACGTTTTCAAGTCATTTGGGCTTTAGTCTTTTGTGCCCTCCGCGTTACTCTCTGTGCTCTCTGCGGTTAGATCAATCAATCAATCAAAAGTCTTCGAACTATCCGAAACCATTTCGTTGATTTCAGCCATCTCCTTTTCTGTCAAGTCCCGCCATTTTCCTACGGGAATATCCAAGTGTACATTCATGATTCTGATTCTTTTCAATTGAACCACTTTAAATCCAAAATGCTCGCACATTCTACGGATCTGCCTGTTCAAGCCTTGCTTCAGGATAATTCGAAACTTGAATTTGCTGATGCGTTCTACTTTGCAAGGATCAGTTACCGTATCCAAAATAGGAACTCCAGCTCCCATCAGTCTGATGAACTCATCATTCACAGGTCGATCAACGGTGACGATGTATTCTTTTTCGTGGTTGTTCTTGGAGCGAAGAATCTTGTTAACAATATCACCTTCACTTGTCAAAAAAATTAATCCTTCACTGTCTTTATCTAATCTTCCGATTGGGAAAATCCGCTGTGAGTGACCAATATAATCTATGATATTATTTTTTTCCCCTTTCGTATCAGTCGTGCTGACAATTCCCACCGGCTTATTAAAAGCGATATAGGTATGCACTTGTTTTGGCTTTCCTAGTGACTCTCCGTCAACTGCCACCACATCGCTTGGGCCTACTTTAGTACCAAGTTCAGGAACTTTTCCGTTGATGGTGATCCGGCCTTCTTCCAACAATTTGTCTGCGGCTCGTCTGGAGCAAAAGCCAACTTCGCTTAGGTATTTATTGATTCGTATGTATTGTTCTTCTGCCACTGGAAATCGAAAATGGATTAAGGACGCAAGTTACGTAATTGATTTTAACCGCGGTGGACACGGAGGATAACACAGAGAACACAGCTAATCAATATTGCGTCATTGAGAGTCTTATTAAATCATGAAAATTACAAAAAAGACATTCCACGGTCAGCCTGGGCGAAGTCGAAGGCCCGTTAAACTGTAAGTGAAATTACTGTGCACGATTTCGCGACTTCTGTCTCTCAAGTGCCCCAATTGGTTCAAGTCTTCAGACTTGGACCTGGACAAATTCAGCCTCCTGACTCCACAAATTAATTATAACACATTAATCCCGAGCAGTCTGAAGACTGCATTAAAAAAGGTCCAAGTCATGAGACTTGGACCAAAAAAAGCGCAAATCCGAAGACCTGCGCTTTTGAAATGATGTATTTGAAAACTACTCGCTTTTAGCAGGGATAACTGGCTTAGGAGTCTCCGCTACCAAAGTTTCAGGCTCACCTGGAATACTAATCGTTGCCAGTCTTTCCATATACTCTGCTTTGGTAGATTCAAAAGCAAGCTTGTTAGCTGATGAAATAGGCTCAGAAGGTGGAATCTTCTCTCTCAACCAATCTTCCTGCTTGCCATTTTTCCAAAACCTAAAGCAAAGATGTGGACCTGTAGCCAAGCCTGTGCTCCCCACATAACCAATTACTTGACCTTGCTTGATTCGCGTGCCAGGTTTGATGCCTTTGGCGATCTTAGACATGTGCAGGTATTGCGTGGTATAGGTGCCGTTGTGCTTGATTTTTACATAATTGCCGTTTGCAGAAGAGTAGCGTGCATCGGTAATTGTCCCCTCACCTACCGATCTGATTTCTGTGCCAGTAGGAGCTGCGTAATCTGTCCCTAAATGTGCTTTGTAACGCTTTTGAACTGGGTGAAATCTTTTCAAACTATACCTAGAACTGATTCTTGAGTATTTCAAAGGATCTCTCAGGAAGGCTTTTTTGAAGCTGTCACCATTTTGATCGAAGAAGGCGATTTCGCCATTTTGCTCAAAAGGAATCGCATAATATGGCGTTCCTTTGTGTTCAAAAAATGCTGTTTGGATGTCTGAAACACCGACAACCACCCCGTCAATCACTTTTTCTTGGTAGGAAACCTTGAATTTGTCACCTTTTTGCAAGGCTCCAAAATCAATTGACCATCCATACAAATCGGCAAACTGATCAATGATGTCATAGGTGATTCCCAAACCGGTCATATCAGCCGAGAGATTGGAATTGATAATTCCGCCAGCTTCCTTGGTTCTGAATTCTGCAGGCTTCTCTGCTTTGTAAATGTCAATCGAGTCCAAATTGAAGACTACATATTCTGCCGGATTTGGCTCGTAGATAAAAAATGCTGCCTGTGCAGAATCGGCTGGAGTAACTACTGTGAATTTCTTGTTTGCTGCTATCCCCCGTACGTCAAAAATCTCTTTTGACTTCTTTGCGATTTGATCAATAATCTGGTAGGGGACGTTGAAAGGTGCTAGGATTGACCCTAAGGTCTGATTTTTACTCACTGTGCCTTCTACAATATTCAACCCAGTAACGTTGATTCCGTAGAGAAATACCTGATTTTCAAGGGAATCAATAAGCGGCGGTTCTACGATCTCAGCTTCCTTTTCTTTCTGAAAAGGCAGGTCGAAAAATTGGAGTGAAGATGCTGCACCAATGGTGATAACGAGTGCAACAATTCCTATCCAGATCTTTTTCATTAATCTATTTCTATTTGGGGGAGGTGAAATTTATCTCAATAAGGCAAAAAAGGGCTTTTTATCCAAGACTTGGGGTATAAACCTTTCGCTCGCACTATTTCAACTATCATACCAACGATGAAAAAAGGCTGTTATTTTTTATAAATATGTTTTAGGCATTTTTTAAAGTTTAAAAGGGCTACCAAACTGCCTAGACTTCGCTCGGCCATGCTGCACTTTCCCCTTCCATCCTAAGAACTAGCCTTCTGGATACCGTGAGAAGCTGATGTGCGAGTATTTTTATTATGATTAGTGATCTAATTGCAAAAAGGTACATAAATCACAAGGCTTACTTCTTATTTCACTTTTCATAAAGAATCGAGGGGTTTTTCGGGAAAAATGTAAGGAAATCACTGAAATAAATGCTAATCCTTCAATGATTCGTGTGTTCTCACGGTCATTTCTTTATCTTTGACCTCCCAAAAAAAACTAAAATAACATGCTGAGAACGCATACTTGTGGCGAACTACGCCTGGATCACGTAAATCAAGAAGTAAGGCTTGCCGGCTGGGTTCAGCGGGTGAGAAATAAAGGAGGACTTATCTGGGTCGATCTGCGCGATCGTTATGGTTTGACCCAATTGATTTTTGAAGAGGATTCCAGTGAGAAAGCATTGTTGGAGAAAGCAGCAGAGCTTGGACGTGAATTCGTGGTGCAAGCAACCGGAAAAGTAATAGAGCGAACTTCCAAAAACGATAAGATTCCAACGGGGTCTATCGAAATCAAAGTGACTGCACTTGAAGTGTTGAATGCTGCGAAAGTTCCTCCGTTTATCATTGAAGATGAAACTGACGGAGGCGATGAGCTCCGTATGAAATACAGATACCTGGATCTTCGTAGAAATGTAGTCCGCGAAAAACTTCAATTGCGTCACAAAATGATGCAGGAGACTCGCAAATACATGGATGCGCAGGACTTTATAGAGGTGGAAACGCCAGTTCTAATTAAGTCAACTCCAGAAGGAGCAAGAGATTTTGTGGTACCAAGCCGTACCAATCCAGGTGAGTTTTATGCATTGCCTCAGTCTCCACAAACCTTCAAGCAGCTGCTGATGGTATCTGGTTTTGATCGTTATTTCCAGATTGTCAAGTGTTTCCGTGATGAAGATTTGAGAGCTGATCGTCAGCCTGAGTTTACTCAGATTGACTGCGAAATGGCTTTCGTAGATCAGGAAGATATCCTAAATACGTTTGAAGGCTTGACCAAGCATCTTTTTAAAAATGTTAAGGGCGTTGAGCTGGAAGAAGTGAAACGCATGACTTATGCGGATGCCATGAAATTTTATGGTAACGATAAGCCGGATGTACGTTTTGATATGAAGTTTGTTGAGCTGAATGAATTGGCTCAAGGCAAAGGATTCAGCATTTTTGACAGTGCAGAATTAGTAGTTGGGATATGTGCCAAAGGTGCTGCTGAGTACACCCGTAAGCAATTGGATGCGCTGACTGACTGGGTGAAGCGCCCTCAGATCGGAGCAAAAGGCATGGTTTACGCCAAGTACAATGCAGACGGGACCATCAAATCTACCGTGGATAAGTTCTTTTCTGCCGATGATCTTCAGGATTGGGCGGATGCCTTCGGAGCTACTCAGGGTGACTTGATGTTGATCCTAAGCGGAGATGCTGATAAAGTGCGCAAGCAGCTTTCTGAGCTTCGTCTGAAAATGGGTGAAGACCTAGGACTTCGTGATCGTTCGATTTTCAAGCCACTTTGGGTCATGGATTTTCCACTGTTGGAATGGGATGAGGAAACTGCCAGATTCCACGCGATGCACCACCCGTTCACTTCTCCGAAGAAAGAGGACATGGCTCTGCTAGATACCGATCCAGGAGCTGTAAGAGCCAATGCTTACGATTTGGTAATTAATGGCGTCGAAATAGGCGGTGGTTCCATACGTATTCACGATAGAGCTACTCAGCAATTGATGTTCAAGCACTTAGGTTTCTCTGAAGAAGAAGCGCAAAAACAATTCGGATTCCTCATGGAAGCCTTTGAATATGGAGCACCACCACATGGAGGAATTGCCTTTGGTTTCGATAGATTGTGTGCGATTTTCGGTGGTTCCGACTCGATCAGAGATTACATCGCCTTCCCTAAAAACAATTCCGGAAGAGATGTGATGATCGATTCTCCTAGCAGCATCGCAGACGAGCAATTGAAGGAATTGTCCATACAATTGGCGGTGAAATCGTAAATGCGAAATATTAGATTCCGTGGGCTGTGTCCCCACAGACCTTAACATAAATTCATTTCGGTCGGTATAGACTCCGATCTAGGCAAAAAAAGCTGTTTCAGAGATGAGGCAGCTTTTTTTGATTAGTTTTTAAGTTGTTTAAAGCTCTATTAGTTTTCTAGCTATCAAGATGCCCCCGCTGAATTCCTAACTTCTATTTTCTATAAGCTTCGATAAGTAAGAATTCTTGGTAGACTATAAGCAAATGGAAATAGCTGATCTTTAGTGAAGCGAAGGGAATTTAGCTGCACGATGCGTGCGCTGAGTATTACTAATTTCTTTAGTTACCAAAACTATTTATTATAAGTAATGCGCTTTGGCTAGCTTATTTTTAAATACTTTTCGTTAGAGTATAACAATCTTTTCCGCTATGAAACTAGTCATTTATCAAATTCATGTTGTACTGCTCTTCGTCATTGCAGCCTGTGGTAATTCTGGAGTATCTACAGATTACCTAGCTGAAGTATCCAATTATTCAGAACTCGAAGGCTCAGACCAAACGGCATCAAGCCAGCCTCCTACCGAGTTCATAGAGCGAAAAGTTATTCGCGAAGGCAGCATTAACTTTAAGTGTGGAGATATCTTGGAGACTGAGACGTTTTTGAGAAAAGAGGTGAAAGTACTTAATGGTTTTATTTCCATGGAATCCAAAAATGCCTACGGAGAACGAACCGAGAAAAGTATGACGATCAGAGTACCTTCGGAAAACTTTGATTTATTGAATGAAAAGATAAATCTACATGCGTTGAAAATTGATAACGCTACCAGTAGCAGTGAAGATGTGACAGAGCAATACATTGATGTAGAGGCTAGGCTTAACGCCAAAAAAGAGTTGGAAAAGCGGTACACCGAATTAGTGCAACAAGCGGAAAATCTGGAGGAGGTTCTCGGATTAGAAAGAGAGTTAGCCACTGTGAGAGGAGATATAGAGTCACTTCAAGGCCGTATAAACTACCTTCGAAACCGGATAAGCCTAAGCACGCTGCATGTCACTTTCTATCAGGAATCAGAAAAAGCCTTTGGGTTCATTTCTAAGGTAAGAGAAGGAATCAAAAATGGCTGGAAAAATCTCCAATGGTTCGTGATATTCCTAGTTAATCTTTGGCCGTTTTTTCTAGTAATGGCAGCGCTTCTATTTCTTCTTTTGCGAAGAAAGAAAACTCCCCCTCCAGTAAAATAGCCACACGTTAAAATTGAAGAATGAGTGCTAGACTTTGTATAAAACTATTTTACCTTCCCCTATGAAATCGAGCATGACTAAAAAGTCACACACTGGCATGATTATAATCGCTGCGAGATTCTCCCGAAGAAAAATCGGGACAGGCTATGTGGCCTATAAAAATCAAATTATAAACACATGAAATGCCCATGAGAATGGCATCTCACTCAGGGAAATGATTATTCAGGGCATTACATATGACCGCTAAAAAATAATTATAAACAGATGAAATGGATACACACCTTCCTAGTCCTCATTCTATTTACAGCCTGTCTTCCAGAGAAAAGGGAATTTCAGCTTGATCTTGAAGAGCTTTCGATTGAGAGAATCCACGAGCTATATGCTTCGGGTGTAATGACCTCCGAATCGCTAGTCCAAGCTTACCTGGCTCGTATAGATTCCGTAAATCCTAAAATCAATGCGTTGACAATTGTAAACCCCAAAGCATTGGAAATCGCAAAAGCCTTGGATGCTGAATATCAGAAAACAGGAATTCTTCGTCCGCTTCATGGCATTCCCATGATCGTGAAGGATAATATCAACACAGTTGGTATGCCGACAACTGCAGGTTCACTGGCTTTGGCAGATTTCTATCCTGAGACAGATGCATTTATCATACAGAAATTAGAGCAGGCGGGCGCAATTATTATTGCGAAATCAAATATGGCTGAATGGGCATTTTCTCCCATGCATTCCGAAAGCTCTACAGCTGGCACTACTCGAAATCCATATAATTTAGACTACGTACCTGCAGGGTCAAGCGGAGGAACAGGTGCTTCAGTGGCTGCAAACCTTGGAACTATTGGACTGGGAACAGATACTGGTAATTCCATTAGAGGACCTTCCTCACATAATTCTTTGGTTGGATTCAGAAGTACACTTGGACTGGTGAGTAGGGAAGGGATTGTCCCGCTTTATCTTCGAAATGACGTCGTTGGACCTATGTGTAAGACAGTTGAAGATGCTACCAGAACCCTTCAGGCGATGGTAGGAATTGATCCGAAAGATCCTTTGACTTCCTATTCCCAAGGAAAAGCTGAGACTGATTACATCCAATATCTTGATAAAGATGGTTTGATAGGAGCGCGAATAGGCGTATTCAGAACGCTAAGTGAGCAGGATCCAGATCCTGAGATCTCAGCACTTTTTAATCAGGCTTTAAAAGACATGGAAAGTTTGGGAGCCTTGATTGTTGACTCAGTCGCAGTTCCAAATTTCGATGAGTTGAGGCAAGATCAATGGTGTCCTGCTTTTCGAGAAGACTTGGTAGATTTTCTACAAACCTATGTCAAAAGGGATACAATGAGTAGTTTGGAGGATGTGATTCGGGTAGGGACCAAATCGGATTTTGCACGACAGCGGATAAGTTCCTTCCGAGGAGATTCTTTTCGCAGAGGAAATCCAGAAATCCCATGTGGAAATGCCTATGAGGATGAGCGCAGAGTTGCTTTTCGCGATGCGATCGAGAAGACTATGGATTCCTTGCAATTGGACGCATTGGTTTACCCATCCTGGAATAATCGTCCTGCGAAAATTGATCAATTTCAAGAAGAATATCGAGGTGACAATTCCCAGATTATTTCTCCTGCTACAGGTCAGCCTGCCTTCACTGTGCCGATGGGCTTTAGCTCAGGAAATCTTCCTGCTGGCCTTCAGTTTCTGGGAAGAATGTATGCTGAGCCAACATTGATCCGGTTGACCTACAGCTACGAGCAAGGAACTAAGCATAGAGTGGCTCCGAAACTTTAAGAATAGCTACTCGCCATTAGGTGCAAATGGAGTTTCGATTGCTGATTTATTTCTAATGGATCAGAATCATATAAGTTTAATTATTAATCTCGTGTCGATCATAACGACTTCAAGCCTGTTTTCTTTCCAGCTTGGTCTGCCAAGGTCAATAATTTCAATATTGCCATTAAATAGTGTTCTGAAATTCGAAATAGATAAGTATTATTCCTAATTCATTTATCTCATTGTTCCTAAGTTAGCTTAAAGTTGGCTGGATTATATGCGACCTTATGCCCATGACTATCATCAACTGGGCGATAGCATATGTGCCCATAATCAGAATGCCAGCATCCTGAATTGGAAGATAGAATTTATCCAAAGCGATCAAACCATCGGAAATAAAGAAGAGACTAGCTCCAATGAAAACCTGCCAAAAGGAGGCTGGATTGCACTTGCCATATCGCTCTCTGGCTGTAGTCACCATGCTTACAATCGTAATAATGTAGACAATCACAGGAATCTTCAATGCGCCAAGATTCGGATTGATCATGTAGAATGTGAAGGCTGCCAAAAAATAAATTGGGAGATTGACAAAGAAGGTTTTTACAAAATTCACATTAAGAAGAGATTCCGGAGCTTTTTGAGCAACCTTGAATCCTATGATATAACAGACATGGGCAAGTAGGAAAGCTCCGATTCCATAGATGAACAGGTGATCCCATAATAGTAGAATATCCCCAAGTAGGGAGAAAATCAAAGCTCCTAAAATAGATTTGGATAGTAAAGTGGAGGAAATAGGTTTGGTGATTTGGTAGAAATACCCAATTAACCCCAAAATAATCAGAGGTTTGGAAAAAAATCTCAGCTCTATTTTTTGCTCAATAATAAAGGCTAAATCGATTAAAGTCGCGAATAAAAACAGGTAAAGCCAAAGGACATTTTTCTTTTTCAAGTGAAGGATAATTTTGAGTAATTTTTAATAGACGTAATTTTTATTTGAGTTATCAACTTATTCAAAATATATTATCGATAACAGCTCATTTTCCAGTTTTCAGTAAATCGGGGTTTTTCTGAAATTTTATTCTAAAATAAGCCTACTTTTCTAGGCAAAAAGAATGTGAAACAAATCTTTTTGGACTTTTAGCAGAATTTTATTCACCTCTCTATGTTAAGAAATAGTTAAAATTAGTGAAATTTGTATCGAAAAACTTAACGGTATGTACCCGCAGTTCAGCGCGGGTGAATTTACCTTTGCAGGGAATAATTTCAAACCAGTTTATATCAAATCGTACAAATTATGAGGAAAAATTTACTTAAAAGTTTGGTTTCACTCGTATTGGTGGTCATTGCCACTATCGGTGTATCCCAAGCACAAGTGACTACCAGTTCTGTTGTAGGGCTAGTAGTTGACGCACAGGGGGAAACACTTCCCGGCGCAAATGTTGTTGCAACACACGTGCCTTCAGGTACGCGTTATGGTGCTGTCACAAACTTAGACGGCCGCTTTACCATTCCTAATATGAGAATTGGTGGGCCTTACACAATTCAGGTTAGCTTTATTGGATTCCAAGCTGCATCGTATAACAACGTGGTGCTTAGACTTGGAGAGCCTTTTGCACTTTCGGTAACGCTAAACGATGATAGTACAGAACTTGGCGAGGTAATCGTTTCCGCGTCTAAATCGTCAGAATTTGATTCCAACAAAACAGGTACTTCCACTAGCATCTCTACTAAGCAGTTGACTGATCTTCCTCAGATCAACAGATCTGTCACAGAATTTACCCGATTGACACCACAAGCAAATGGTACTTCTTTCGCTGGTCGTGATTCTAGGTATAACAACCTTCAAGTGGATGGAGCTAATTTCAACAACGGCTTTGGTCTGAGCAGTAACCCTCTTCCTGGTGGAAGTTCTCAGCCGATTTCTTTGGATGCAATCGAGCAAATCTCTGTAAACATTGCACCGTTTGATGTAACGCAATCTGGTTTTACAGGAGCTGGTATCAATGCGGTAACTCGTAGTGGTACAAATACATTCACTGGTTCTGCTTACTATTTCAATAAAAATCAAGACTTGCAAGGCAAGAAAATTGGTGAGACTGAACTAGAGGCAACAGAAGCTGCTACCAATAATTTTGGTTTCAGATTAGGTGGTCCAATCATCAAAAACAAGTTATTCTTCTTCGTTAATGCTGAAAGAGAAATTAATACTGGAGCAAATGCTTCTGGAGCTAACCTTTGGAAAGCTTCAACAAATGGTGTTGCTGATCCTGACAATAACATTGCAAGAACTACTGTAACTGATCTTGAAGCTGTTCAAAGTCACTTACGTAACCAGTGGGGATATGATCCAGGCAGATACCAGGGATTTGCAAATGAGGCAGAGCAAGCAAGCACTAAATTTTTGGCTAGAATTGACTGGAATATCAGTGATAAACATAAGCTTGCTGTGAGATACAACCAAGTTGTGGGTACTTCTCCTCAAATAACTAACGGATCTTCTGGTCCAAGACCAAGAACTCCAGGTTCAGCACAAAGAGTTAGTCAAAACTCTATTTCTTTTGAAAACGCAGCTTACGGTTTCGAAAATACTGTGAGATCTTTAACTGCAGAATTGAACTCCTACTTCAGTCCTAAGATTTCTAACCAGTTCTTGGCGACTTATTCTAAAATCCAGGATACCAGAACTACTCCAGGTGCTGAATTCCCAATGGTAGATATTTGGGATGGTGGAGGAAGAGGTGATGGAAACGCTAACTACATGTCTTTTGGTACTGAGTTATTCTCTTATAACAACGATGTGATCAATGATAACTTCTCTTTCATCAACAATTTAACTTATACTGAAGGTCGCCACACAGTGACTGCAGGTGCTGCTTTTGAGATACAAAAATTTGGTAACTCATTTGTAAGAATGGGTACTTCCTATTACAGATATGCTTCTGTTGAAGACTTCTTGACTACGGGTACAGGATCTAATGAAGTGGCTCCAATCATGTTCGGTTTGACTTACCCGTATGAAGGTCAGGAGACTTATGCTAGAGTTAACTTTGGTTTGGCTTCTCTGTACGCCCAGGATAAATTCGCCGTTAATGATCAATTGACTTTAACGCTAGGTATAAGAGCTGAATTACCAATTTATTTGAATGACCTTACTCCAAATGAGGCGATCAACGATCTTACTTTATTAGATACAGAATATCAACCAAAAAATTACGATTCTGGTAGCTGGCCTAAATCACGTGTGATGTTGTCTCCAAGGTTCGGATTCAACTATGACGTAATGGGAGACAGAAGCCTAATCGTAAGAGGTGGTACAGGTATTTTCTCTGGTAGAGTGCCATTCGTATGGTTAACAAATATGCCAACTGGAGCAGGTGTCCTTCAAAATACAGTTGAACCTGGTAGCTATAATGATGTTGCTGGTTGGATTGGGAATGTAAATTTCCAGCCTGAGAAATACTATTATGTAGAAAACCCTCCACAAGGTGCTGAAAGTGTATTCATCAAGAATCCAACTCAAGGAGCGCCAAACTCTTTTGCTTTGGTGGATACTGATTTCAGAATGCCAATGGTATGGAGATCAAGTTTGGGTGCGGATTACCAATTAGGTGATTCTCCATTTATGTTGACGGCTGATCTCCTTTACACTAAAGATATAAATGGCGTATTCCAATTCGGAGCAAACAGAACTATTTCTACAAATACTATGAATAGTGCTGGTGACAACAGAGAGGTTGTATTGCCTGGTACCAGCGTAGCTTATAATTCAGCATTAGGTGCTAATAATGCAACTATCTTGACTAACACCGATATAAAAGGTCATGCAGTAAGTGCAACTATCGGTTTGTCAGTTCCTGAATACAATGGCTTCTCAGGAAGTTTATTCTATACTTACTCTGCTGCAAAAGAGGTTAGTTCTAATTCTGGATCTAGTGCAAGTTCTGCTTGGGGAGCATCTCCAAACATCAACTCGCCAAACGATCAGCGTTTGAATATCTCAGATTTTGCGCTACCAAATAGAGTAGTTGCAAACATGAGCTATAGAGTGGAATACGCAAACTTCCTAGCAACTACTATTGGTGTATATTACACAGGTGAAAATCAAGGTAGACTATCTTACACTTATGGAAATGATCTAAATGGTGATGGTATCAATGCTGATCTGCTATACATTCCAGCAAGTACAGCTGATTTCAACTTTGTGGATATTGTATCTAATGGCAATGTAGTTTACACTGCTCAACAGCAAAGAGCTGCCTTCGATCAGTATGTGGCTGAAAATGACCTTGAGCAGTACAGAGGTGGGTATGTTCCTAGAAATGCGATCGTTCAGCCTTGGTTGAGTAGATTTGATGTGAGAGTGCTTCAAGATATCTTCACAAATATCGGTGAGAGAAGAAACACACTTCAAGTAAGTTTGGACGTAGTGAACTTCGGTAACTTATTGAACAAAGACTGGGGAATTCAGCAGAGAACTAACGGAGCTCAGAATCTTCTTTCTCGCTCTGGTGCTGTTAGTGCAAATCCTAACTATGTGATGAACCAAGTTTCTGGTCAGTTGCCAACTTCTCCTTATCAGAATGTAAGTAACTTCTCTACTACCTGGAGTATGCAGATAGGTTTGAGATATATCTTCTAAGAATAAGAAGTCTTATAATTGTGAAAGCACCTCAGAAATGGGGTGCTTTTTTCTTTTAAACTTGTGTCCTGTCTTAAAATGGCGTTACGCAAAAAGTAATGTTCTGAAAGAAGAACCAGTGAGTAAGTAGGTTAAGTGCATTCAGCACGATTACAATTATGCTTCTAAATTGTCCATGGTTTCAGAGGTTGAGCTTTGAGAATTGGGGATAAAAATAAACTATGGTAATCAGCCAGTCGCTGGATCAGCCACACTGGATAATATTATTCAAACTACGGTGGGTTGGCAGCTTTAGGCTAAATCCTATTTTACCCAATCCCAAATACCCGATATCTTGTTTGATCTTAGGTATTTTTAAATTAAGTATCCTCATTTTCCTCCATTGGTGGCAAAGATTTGCCTTCAGTATGTTTTGTTCCTTTTTCCTGTATTTACTAAGTTATTTTTGTATTCTGACAACCTTAAGCAGGTCCTAAAAGTTAAGCTACCATGTTGTATTATAAAATATTTTCTCATTCAGTGAGTAAGGAATGGGTCGTGTTTATACATGGTGCTGGAGGATCATCTGCGGTTTGGTTTAAGCAGTTAAAAGATTTCAGGGAGAAGTATAACCTTTTACTTATTGATCTTCGTGGGCATGGCAAGTCAGCCGACCTTCCACAGCAGATTTATAATGAGGAATATACGTTTACGGGAGTCACTAATGATGTCATTGAGGTTCTGGATCATTTGAAAACTCCTCCGGCTCATTTCATGGGGGTGTCATTGGGGACGATTATCGTTCGGCAATTGGCAGAGCTAGAGCAGTGGAGAGTGAAATCACTTGTCTTGGCAGGAGCTATAACCCGGCTCACCGCGCAATCAAGGGTATTGGTTTCATTAGGCAACGCCTTTAAGCGTGTGATCCCCTATATGTGGCTTTACAGATTATTTGCATTTATAATCTTACCTCGGAAGCAGCATGTAGAATCTAGAAATTTGTTTGTCCGTGAAGCTCAAAAACTTTGTCAGAAGGAATTTATTCGCTGGTTTCAATTGACTAAGGATATTAATCCACTCTTGAAATATTTTAAGGAATCTGACCTTGGAATTCCTACTCTCTATGTGATGGGAGATCAGGATGTTATGTTTTTGGAGCCAGTTAAAAAGATTATCAAAACTCATAAAAGCTCAGTACTGAATATATTGAAAAAATGCGGACACGTAGTGAACGTAGAAAGACCTGATGAATTCAATAAACTTTCGCTCGCATTTATTCAAAATCACCACAATTAAGCACATTATTTTTCTCAATGAAGAAGCAAACTAAAGCCATATTGATCATTGCAGTTATCGTGATTGCAGCTGTTGCATATTTCTACCCAAGAATGGACACTCGCAAAAGCAATGATACAGGTGTCGCGTCGGTAGGTGCGGGTCCTGGCACACCGTCTAATCTGCAAGTAAAAGTAGTAAAGCTTCAGCGTGAGACTTTAAGAAATCAGCTTTCTATTACCGGTACAATTATGCCAAATGAATCCGTAGATCTACGTACCGAGATCACTGGTTTAGTCACCAAAATTTCCTTTAAGGAAGGTCAATATGTGAGTAAAGGAACTCCCTTACTTTACCTGAACGACGATGAACTCCAAGCTCAATTCCAGCGTCTTCAGTTTACACAGAAGCTTTTTGAAACTCAAGAGAATAGACAAAAACAACTTTTAGCACGCGAAGCTATTAGTCAGGAAGAGTACGATATCGTACTCAATGAATATAACACGACCCTTTCTGATTTGAAGTTGGTGGAGGCTCAGCTTTCGAAAACGGTCATCAGAGCTCCCTTTAATGGGATTTTAGGTTTGAGACAAGTGAGTGAGGGGTCGGTGATAGGCACCAATGATGTAATCGCAAACTTCGTAAATATAGATCCAATCAAAATAGAATTTTCTATTCCCGAACGCTATGCCAATCAGGTTACTGTTGGGACTCCAATTTACTTTTCGAACGAATCTTCACCTGAGGAAATGATCGGGAAAGTTTACGCTTTTGAGCCACAGATAGATGCTGCTACTCGTACATTGAAATTAAGAGCAGAAAGTCCAAATAAAGACCGGAAATATTTACCTGGAATGTTCGTAAGGATTCGCTTTGTATTAGGAGAAACTGAAGATGCCCTTATGGTGCCATCTGAGTCAGTAGTTCCTGAATTGCAAGGGTATAAAGTTTTCGTAGTTGGTGCCGATAACAAAGCCGTGGAACGTACGGTGGAGATTGGTACTCGTACAGATACGCAAGTTCAGATCACGAGTGGTTTGGAAGTAGGAGATCTGGTACTCACCACAGGTGTATTGCAAGCAAGGACGGGAACGCCTGTTGAATTCACACAAATCAACTAACATGTCGAGCTTATCAAATGTAAGTATCAACAGGCCTGTATTGGCCATTGTGATGTCTCTGGTCATCATGCTTTTTGGTGCTATTGGTATTACACTTTTGGGAATCAGAGAATTTCCCAGTGTTGACCCCCCAGTCATAAACGTACGGACTACCTACGTAGGAGCTAATGCAGATGTCATTGAAGCTCAAATCACTGAGCCTTTAGAGGAAGCCATCAACGGTATTCAGGGAATTAAATCACTGACATCAACTAGTAATGATGGTGGAAGTAGCATCACAGTAGAATTTGACGTTGGAGCAGATTTGGAAGCCGCTGCAAATGACGTGCGTGATAAAGTTTCAGGTGCCCAGCGAAATCTTCCTCCCGATGCGGAGCCTCCTGTAGTTTCCAAAGCTGATGCAGATTCCGAGCCTATCGTTTTCTTGAACGTAAAAAGCGATGAAAGGAGCCTCTTAGATCTCTCAGATATTGCGGAGAATATTTTCAAAGAAAGGCTTCAGACCATTCCAGGTGTGAGCCGGATTCAGATATGGGGGGAAAAAGAATACGCGATCCGCCTAAGGATGGACCCGCTAAAGATGGCTTCCTACGGAGTGACTCCCTTAGATGTACTTTCTAAAGTGCAAAGTGAAAACGTCGAATTGCCTTCTGGAAAAATAGAAGGGGAGACGATTGAGCTATCTGTTCGAACAAAAAGTAGATTGAGCAGCCCCCAGGAATTCAATGACCTGATCATAAAAGAAGATCAAAATAACATTGTACGTTTTCAGGATGTGGGTAAAGCTGAGTTGGCCGCTCTCAATGAACGTAGTATTTTGAAGCGGGACGGAGTACCTATGGTGGGAATAGTTTTGGTCCCACTTCCTGGGTCCAACAGTATAGAAATTGCTGATGAGTTCTATAGGAGATTGGAATTTATCGAGAAGGATCTGCCGTCTGATGTAGGATTGGAGATTGGATTTGATAAGACCAACTTTATCCGAAGCTCCATATCTGAAGTAAAAGAGACAATTATCACAGCCTTTATACTTGTTGTTGCCATTATCTTTCTATTCTTGAGAGACTGGCGAACTACTTTTATTCCAGTATTGACAATTCCTATATCACTCATTGGAGTATTCTTTGTCATGTATTTGATGGATTTTTCCATCAACGTACTTACACTTCTGGGAATAGTCCTCTCGATTGGATTAGTAGTCGATGATGCGATTGTCGTATTGGAAAATATTTACTCTCGAATTGAAAAGGGGGAAGACCCGCAGGAAGCAGCTGAAAAAGGTTCAGAAGAAATATTCTTTGCAGTTATTGCTACCACAGTTGCGCTGGCCGCAGTATTCCTTCCGGTAATTTTCCTTACAGGAACGACAGGTCGACTTTTCAGAGAATTCGGTGTAGTAGTTGCCGGAGCCGTGATCATCTCATCCTTTGTCGCGCTGACGATGACTCCAATGTTGAGCTCAAAACTTCTCAAGAAAAGAGAGAAGCATAATGCATTCTATAATTTTACTGAGCCGGGTTTTGTATGGATAAATGACAAGTATGACGGAGCGCTCGCATGGTTTATGCAATTCCGATGGGTGTCATTTTTATTGGTAGGATTTATGGGATTTGGGATTTATTGGCTTTTCAATGAGATTCCTACAGAACTTGCTCCTACAGAGGATAGAGGTGAAATCGTAATCAGAATGTCAGGCCCGGAAGGAGCCACTTTCGGATATATGGATCGTGTAATCGATCAAATGGTGGCTGATTTTGGCGCAGATTACCCAAAAGATGAGGTAAGAGGAATGGTATCAGTTACCTCACCAGGTTTTGGTTCATCAAGCACGAACTCTGGTTTCATGCGATTTATTTTGACAGATGCTGAAAACAGAGAAAAAACCCAAGAGGAATATTTCAATGAAATTAACCAAAAGCTTAAAAAGTATACCGGTGTAAGAGCTTTTGCATCCCAGGCACAATCCATAGGAAATAGTCGTGGAGGTCTTCCTGTTCAGTATGTTTTGCAAGCGCCTACATTGGATAAATTGAAAGAAGTGATTCCTACTTTCATGGAAGAGGTAGGCAAGAGCCCAGTATTTATTTTCTCTGATATCAACCTGAAGTTTACCAAACCTGAACTTGAAATCGAGATTGATAGGGAAAAATCAAGAAATATTGGAGTATCTATTCAAGAAATCGCTAGAACATTACAGTTATCTTATTCAGGACAGAGGTTCGCGTATTTCATCAAAAATGGTAAGCAATATCAGGTAGTAGGAGAAATGAGGCTAGAAGATAGAAATGAACCTATAAACCTAAGAATGCTGTATGTGCGTGCCGAGAATGGTTCTCTGGTTCAGCTGGACAACCTAGTCACAGTAACTGAGAAGAGTACTCCACCGCAGTTGTATAGATTTAATCGATTTGTTGCCGGCACTGTTTCTGCCAACTTAGCCGAAGGTTATACCATCGGAGATGGATTGGACGAGATGGATCGAATTGCAGGAGAAGTCTTGGATGACTCTTTTACTACAGACGTTTCAGGTCCTTCAAAGGAGTTTAGAGAAAGCTCCAACAGTTTGTTATTCGCATTCTTATTTGCGTTGATTTTGATCTATTTGGTACTTTCAGCACAATTTGAGAGCTTTTTGGATCCACTTACCATCATGTTTACCGTACCTCTGGCAATCTTTGGAGCTCTGCTGACCTTATGGTCATTTGGGTTTACACTGAATATTTTCAGTCAGATTGGTATTATTATGTTGATAGGTCTGGTGACCAAAAATGGTATCCTGATTGTAGAATTTGCTAATCAGAGAAAGGCTTCTGGCATGTCTGTTCATGAAGCGATTTTTGGAGCGGCTGTTGCCAGATTCAGACCTATTTTGATGACTAGTTTATCTACTATTTTGGGGATTCTACCGATAGCACTTGGATTAGGAGCCGGTGCTGAAAGTCGTGTTCCTATGGGGGCAGCTGTCATTGGCGGATTGGCCTTTGCGACTATATTGACCCTTTTTGTGATCCCAGCTATTTATACTTATCTCACTTCCAAAGAAGGAAGATTAGCCAGAATTTAATGAAGAATCTTAGCCTATTGCTCTTAATGAGCATTATTGGAACTAGCCTTTTTGCCCAAAGTAATGAGTCTCTGGATTTGGAGAAGGCAATTACTATTGGTCTTGAAAAAAACTTGGATATTAAAATTGCCGTGGAAACGGTTGAAATTCAGGAAGGAAATCAGCGTATCGGCTCGGGTGATTACTTGATGCCAATCGTGGATGCTACCTATACCCGGTCTTTCAGTAATGAAGATGTGGAGCAGGTTTTTGCTACCGATCCCAATCCGAGGACTATCGACAATGCGCAATCTAGATCCAAGAACTTTAGCGTTGTAGGTATTTATGGGTTTCGTCCTGAGAGTTTTATTGTGATGAAGCGGTTGGGTGTGCTGACGGAAATTTCTGAATTGGATGCCAAGATCGCTGTAGAAAATACTGTGGCAAATATTTCATCGGCTTATTATCGCCTGGTGCTGGAGTTGCAACGCTATGAAGTTCTAAAGCGAACGCTGGAACTCAGTCAGGCTAGATTGAATATAGCAGAGGCTCAATATTCTCTCGGAGGAGCAGGTAAGCGTGATTTTCTGACGGCAGAAGTTGATTACAATTCCGATTTGAGCTTGGTACTTGGCCAGGAGCAGGTGATCCAAAATGCACGGGTAAATCTAAACGAATTGATGGCGCTGAATCCGGAAGAGCAATTTCTGGTTAATGATACCATCACCGTAGGAGAGCCTTTGCTTTTGCAGAATCTAGTTGAAAATGCATTCCTTGAAAATAAAACCTACCTCATTACCCAGCGCCAGGAAAATGTTGCCTTTCTCCAACTGAAAGAATTACGGGCAAGCAGACTGCCGGTCATCAACCTAAACGCAACCTATGCCACCAATACTTCCAATTCTGACGCAGGTATTCTAATTCAAAACCAACGATCAGGATTCAACTACGGAGGAAATGTCGCTTTAAATGTATTTAACGGCTTCACCTTGAACCGTAGGATCCAGAATGCAAAGGTTCAGCAGAAAATACAAGGTTTTGCTGTGGATCAATACGAGATTCAACTTCGATCTGATATCCATCGAGCTTTCAATACCTACACCACCAATCGAAACTTGCTAGAGGTGGAGCAGAAGAACTATGCTGTAGCCAAGGAAAGCTCCGAAATTGCGCTGGAAAGGTTCAGACTCGGGATTGCTTCTTACTTGGAATTCCGGGATGCACAGGTGAATTTGCTAACTGCTGAAAACCGATTGATCACCTCCATTTTCAACATTAAAGAGCAGGAAATCGAGTTGAGACGTCTTTCAGGCAAGATTTTCTTTGATAATAGTTTTGAGGAGTTGAACCTTCCTTCAGAGGATTAATTCCGAAATGGAGGCTTTGAAAAGAGCCTCCGTTTTATTTCCTGCTTTTTAGTACGAATGCTTACTTTTTCAATTGGCATAGCATTTGCCAAATGGGCATGCGTGTAACATCCAGAGTCTTACGACTCTAATGAATGAAAAAAGCGATAATTCTATTTTCCTCCATAGCAGTACTTCTCCTCTTCGGTGTGCAATGCACTTTTATTGAGAAGCATTTTGGGTCTATTTCTAAGGAAGATGCCTACGTACTTGACCTTCCGGGTATTCAAAATAGAGGTTTTATCCGCGCAGCAGTTGATAATAACTCAACGGGGTATTATATCTACCGAGGCCGTAGAATGGGCTATGAATATGAGCTTCTTCGTGACCTCGCAAAGCGTTTGAATGTTCAGTTACACCTAGTTTTGGTTTCAGATATTGATCGTGCCTTCGATTATTTGCAGGAGGGGAAAGTGGATATAATCGCTATGAACCTCGAAAAAAGCATGGAACGATCTGAAAAGACTTCCTTTTCACTTCCACTCGGTAAAATGAACACAGTGCTGGTGGGCAATGAGAATTCCGGTAAAATCACTGCTTGGGATCAACTTGATTCTGATACTATTTATGTACGTGAAGGAGCAGTTTACAAAACCCAACTGTGCAATTTGAAGGATTCGCTACAATTAAATTATACCATAATTCCTACTCCAGATCACGAAGAGACGCTCATCGATAAAGTGGCTGAAGGTGAAATCAAATGGACTATTGCTGATCAAAATATTGCTCAAGCCAATGCCACTTATTACGGAAGTTTGGATATTTCATGGAAAGTGCAGAAGGAAGGAGATGTGTCTTGGGTAGTGAGGGAAAACGCTCCAAAACTTCTTACTTCGCTGAATAATTGGTTGGAGGATAAGCAAAAAAGATTTATTCCAGATTTATACGCCAAATACTTCCTGAATTCTAAGAATAGTTATTTCAGAAGCAATAGTCCATTCTCCTCTTTAGCAGGGAACCAGATTTCTGTTTACGATGAGATTATCAAAGATGGTGCTGAGCAGTTAGGATGGGATTGGCGTTTGCTGGCTTCTTTGGTTTACAAAGAGTCTAGATTCGATACTGTTGCGACATCCTACGCTGGTGCCAGAGGGTTGCTGCAACTCATGCCAGTGACGTTAGAAAGATTCGGAGTGGATAATCCAAATGATCCAGCGCAGTCGCTTATGGGTGGAGTTCGCTACTTGAGATACTTGGATAAGTTTTGGATGGAAAGAGTCCCTGATACCTCGGAGCGCTTGAAATTCGTGTTAGCGTCCTATAATATAGGCCATGGCCATGTGGAAGATGCTTGGAGATTGACGTTGAAGTATGGAAAAAACACCCAGTCTTGGTCTTCAGTCTCAGAGTTTTTGGAGTTAAAAAGTGATCCCGATTATTACCGGGATCCTATTGTCAAGAGTGGCTTTGCCAAAGGGCATCTGGCAGTAAATTATGTCAAGGATGTGATGAGCGTATTTGAATCGTACAAGGCACTTGTGGAGCCTTAATTTTTCCTGTAGTGTTAAGTGTCTTCCACATTCCACTGTTTCAGCAATATCTCATTTGTCTCTTGTTCCCTTTGTTGCTTTGTGGTGTAATCTTTTACCACAAAGTAATAAAGGACATAAATTTTCGCATCGTAATTCTAAAAGATGTTACCGTGGTCTTATTCCCACAGACCACTTAATTTATTATTTCTAAGCACCTTCGTGTAGCTCAAACATGGCTTCTACTTCCACTGGAATATTTCCTGGTAGAGAACCCATTCCTGCAGCAGATCTTACTCCTACACCATTTTCCTCCCCCCAAACCTGCATGAATAGCTCGCTGCAGCCATTGACTACGTAGGGGTGTCGCTCAAACGAGGATTCGCAGTTTACCATTCCTAGAACTTTTATCACCCGCTTCACTCTATTGAGAGAGCCTAAGTTGGCTTTGATGGTGGACAGCATCGCCAGTCCTACTTGTCTGGCAGCGAGTTTCCCAGCTTCAATATCCAAATCTTGCCCTATTCTTCCAACGATCAAACTGCCATCTTCTTGAACAGTTCCGTGACCTGAGAGATAGAGGTATTTGCCATCTATCAGGCATGGTTTGTAAACACCCAATGGTTTTGGGGCTGGAGGTAGCGTGAGACCAAGCTTATTGAAGTTGCTTTCTGGAGTTTCCATAGGAATATAATATTTGATTTTTATATGAAAATGTCAAGTATAAGAACTCCAATTAAGCCTGAGACTGCTACAATCGTTTCCATCACTGACCAGGATTTGATGGTGTCTTTGATGCTTACATTGAAAAACTCTTTGTACATCCAAAACCCAGCATCGTTGAAATGCGAGAACATCAAACTACCTGCACCAATGGAAAGTACCAATAGATTAGGGTCCACATTCATGGTTGTTACCAGCGGAGCAATTATCCCGGCTGTAGTCAGCCCAGCCACAGTCGCTGAACCTACACAAACTCTAATGATAGCAGTAATGATCCAAGCCAAAATCAATGGGTGAATATCCCAGCTTTGTAGCCCTTCAGCAATCACCATACTCACTCCGGTATCTGTGAATATTTGTTTCAAAGCCCCTGCACCAGCCACGATCAACAGAATCATAGCGATGTCTTTGGTGGCTACCGTATAGAGTTCCATGATTTGTTTCATGGAGAAATCACGTCTCAGACCGAGCGTAAACGTAGCAATCAGCACTGAAATTAACATGACGATTCCTGGATCTGCCACAAAAGCAATCACAGGAGCCAAGCTGCTGTCTGAGGAAATATTTAGATTCAAAGCCGTGGTTCCTACCAGAAGAACTACAGGAAGCAAAGCTGTGAAAAAACTGTTTGATGTGGAAGGCAGCTCAGACTCAGGCTTTGTTTCTGCCTGAAAAGTCTTTAACGGTTTAGCTTCCATATTTTTGAGCGTTCTAGCGAAAATAGGCCCTGCCAGCGCAATGGTTGGAATGGCTATCGCAAAGCCATAGAATAGTGTCAAGCCCATGTTGGCATCAAACTGTGCAACTAGGGCTGCTGGTGACGGATGTGGAGGTAAAAAACCATGGGTAACAGACAGTGCTGCCAAAAGTGGGATACCCACATACACCGCGGAGATTTTGTATTGATAGGCTACGGTAAAAGCCAGAGGGACTAGGAGCACAAAGCCAACATTGTAGAACAAAGGGATTCCCACGACCAAACCTGTGATAGACATGGCCCAGGTGATGTGCTTTTGTCCGAAGATCTTCATCAGAAAACCGGCAATACGCTGAGCTGCGCCGGATTCTGCGACCAGCTTACCCAGCATAGCGCCCATCACGATGACTATGACCAAGTCGCCCAATAGGCCACCCATACCGCGCTGTACAGATCCGGCAATCTGATCTGCGGGAAGGCCGAGTAGAAATCCTGCAGAAATGGAAGCAATCAGAAATGCTAAAAAAGGATTGAGCTTTGCCCATACGATCAGCAGCACGAGAATGGCAATGCTGAGCAATACAAGAAGAATGGTCATAGGAATAGGTTGGGTTTAGCCGACTAAGATAAAAAACATTGGTGGATTTGGGTTTTACAGGTGGAGATTGTTGGTGAAAATAGGGCCTGTAGTTTGCAGTCCCAGTAATCAGTCTCAGGCTGTTAGGATACCGATTGTAGTAAATGACCAGGCTACAATCTAAATTTGACTATCTTTTGATCCATCTGATTTGAAGAGTTGTCACAGTATTTGAAAAAGTAATAAGGTATAGACCCGGTTTCAATACTTCCAGATGTTCGGAAATATCGAATTCATTATAACTGAAAGAGGAGAGCAAACTGCCTTGACTGGTGTAAACGATAACTTTTGTCTCTTGAGAAAGGAAGGTTTCAGGAAGATTTACTCTGATTTTTCCAATGGAATGAGGATTTGGAAAAATTGAGATTTGATCAGGGGATATGGTCGGGTTGTTTTCTAACCGTACAACTTTACTCCAAGACGATTGGCCTGAAAGGTCTAAAACCTTGATTTGATAGTAAGTTGAGGTTGATTTTGAAGTTACTGTATCTATAAAGGAATAATAAGCTGGAAGGTCAGAATTACCATGACTCAAAACTTCTCCTATTTTTTTCCACTCCTTCAAAGACCTGTCGGAACTATAGATTTCAAACTTTTCATTGTCTGTTTCACTTGCTACAGTCCAGCTAATTTCTTTTGAGGTTATATGGTTAGTGGCAATAAGGGAAAGCCAGGTGACTGGAAGAATACTTAAAGTTCGAAAGCTTCCAACAGTGAAGTTTTTACCTGGTAAATCATCAAAAGTCAAGTTTCTAATGGCCCAAAGGTTAATTGCATCGCTGCTTTCGACATGGGTTCCTGGAGCGGCATACCCTGTACATACCAAGCGAAGATCTTCTGGCTGATCTACAATTAAATTCATTGCAGAAACCCGCAACTCAAGTGGATTAGAAGAGGCATTAAGGCCTGAAAACTGGAAATAACTAAAAAGCCGATAAAGAATTGGAGTGCCATCTAGATCATTAAAGCTGGGGTTGAAATCTGCTCCTCGGTATTCAGTGTAATCCACAGTAAGATTTCCTCCCGCATTTGTACCAAGTAATTGCACCTTCCGGATACCACCATGATACCGATCTCCAAATGGGAACGTTCCATTTGAAGCAGTTAAAGTTGTTGGGGAATTTGAGTAGGTGAAAGAAGACAAGTTTTCCCAAGAGCCACCTTGATAATCGAACACTCCTGAATTTGAGCTATTAATAGTGAGCGAGTTGTTTTGGAAATCCAACTGGCCACTGAGCATTGTGAGATTTCTTAAGACAGAAAGGTTTTGATCTAGAATGACTTTACCTGAGGGCTTGTTTACAGTTAGATCTTGTGGATTGAGTGAGAAATTCGAAATAGATTGATCATATGTTCCTTCAAATGTGAGATGAGTGGTATTCATTAAAAATTGACCTGTGCCTGATTTTAGCATATCACCAGTTAAATTTAATGCAGAGGGTAAGAGCAGGTTTCTAGTTCCTTGTAACTCCAGGTCATGGAATGAAGTAATTGTACCAGCATCTGAAAAGGTAGATGTAGGCAGTAATTTTTGAGTTATTCCTGCTCTGAAGATTACTTTCCCATTTATTTGGAAATTGGCGGCTTCTATCTGTGGCGAGCTACCCTCCAATATCAATTTAGCTCCCGGCTGAAGATCGAAAAGGTTGGCACTTCTTGTTGCAGATCTAAAGACAATATTGGTATTGCATCTAGATATTAAACTACTTCCATTTTCTACTATAAAATCTCCAAAAACTCCAGATCCATAAATTGGATTTATGTTAAATGAAAATGTTGAGCAAGCACCAAGATTTGTCAGGTTCTGAATAACTTCTCCTGATTTGATGATGAATCTAACTGCTTTAAAGGGTTCTTCAATTGACAATTGAACACCTGGTCCAGGGTCGAAAATCACAGTATAGTTACTGTTTTGAGCGTTTCCAGACCAAGCTCCATCCAAAATAATAGCTCTTGAACTTCCTTTGAAAGTTAATGTGCTTGTTATGGAATTCCCAATCCAGTTAGAACTGTTATGGGCTCCATCTGGAGCTCCCGGCGCATTTCCAGAAAAGCCCTGAAGGGTTCCGTAAATATCTAAATTGTATCCATTAAGATTTAATTTTACTACTGCATCTTGTGCGTTTATAAATACACTCTTTGCTTCCTCGTTGCCGATTAATGTCACTTGTGTATACCTATCAATATAAATATCATTTGTCTGATTAGGCTTATTCGAAGCCGCAGTCCATACTGTTCCGTCATAAACTTGCCAAATAGAAATATTTCCAAAATTTCCGGAAGCTACTGTGCGATAGGCCCCAGTTTCTTGGCAGAGTGTGACATTATTGTAAAGACAATGAAATGCTACTGCCGAGAATATCAAGTATATTCGGCTTTGAAAAAGTGCCTTACAGGCCAACGTTTTGCCCCGTGTTTTCATTTTAAAAAGTATTCTGAAAAAGCGTCTATTAATTTAGTGAAATGAATTTTAAAAAAACAATAATTAGTTTTATTTTTTTCTTGATTGTCAGTGCTTTAGCTCCTATACAAGCCCAGCAATATCAGATTTCCTTACTGACCTGTGACCCGGGAGAGATGATCTACAGTTCTTTTGGGCATAGCGGGATTCGGGTCATCGAGCTGACTACGGGTAGAGATGTGGTGTATAACTACGGCACGTTTGACTTTGGCGCGCCTAATTTCGTATTGAATTTTGCCGGAGGCAGACTGGATTACTACCTATCGGTTTCCACCTTCGATCGCTTTATTGCAGAGTATGATTACTTCAACCGTAGCGTTAGAGAGCAGATTCTAAGTCTGAACGAGCAGCAGAAGTTGGATCTGATTCGGTTTCTCGAGACGAATTACTTGCCTGAGAATAGAGCTTATCGCTATGATTTTTTCTTTGATAACTGTGCTACCCGTGTGCGTGATGCGATCAGTACGGTTCTAGGAGAGCAGCTGATCTGGGATGATGAAGTGCGAGAGCCGGTGGATAAGACATTTCGGGAATTGATAGACGAAATGGTGTATTATATGAGCTGGTCGGATTTGGGAATTGATTTGGCACTGGGTTCCCGACTGGATAGGGATGCTACTCCGCTGGAGGAGCAGTTTCTGCCTAAGTATGTGGAAGGAGCATTTTCTAGAGCGATGATCCAAGGCGATGGACCTACCCGGCCATTGGTAGAGAAAAACAGGACTATCTTGAATTTTGAAAAACCTGAAGGTTCATTCGGAGCGATCAATCCCTACTGGATTTTCTGGGTAGTGGCGATCATTTTTACGGGAATCACATTTTTTGGATTCAAGAAGAGAAAGCTATTTGTAGGTTTTGACATCGCATTCTTTGGGATATTGGGTATCATAGGAATAGTCATATCCTTGCTGTGGATAGGTTCGGAAATTCAGTCTACCAAGTATAACTGGAATATTCTCTGGGCATTTCCGGGACATCTGGTTTTAGCTTTCGTTTTATTCAAGAAAACGATCAGACCCTGGGTGCCGAAGTACCTGCTTTTTGCTTTGATTATGGCAGATGCAGCAGTGGTGTTTTGGATTTTGGGTTGGCAGTCTTTTCATCCAAGCCTGATTCCATTGTTGTTGGTGCTGATTCTCAGAACTAACTATTTGTATTATAACATCGGGAAATTTAAACGAGTGGTATGACCTCTCGATTTCGAGACTCTCGTCTATAGTTGCTAAAGGTGACACAGCATGTCAGTTTAGCTAAGTCGAACCCAGATGATTCCTGGTACTTTACTCCATAAATTCTTTCCTTTCTAAACTATTGCATAGGGGATTGGTGTTGGGTATTTTCGGACGAAGCTTATGGAATTCAAACTTACCTCAGATTATCAACCTACGGGAGATCAGCCAAAGGCCATAGAACAGCTAACCGCTGGAGTCAATAATGGCGATCAGGCCCAGGTACTATTAGGTGTAACCGGTTCGGGGAAAACTTTTACAGTTGCTAACCTAATCCAGCAAACCCAGAAACCAACACTGGTGCTTAGTCATAACAAGACCTTGGCAGCACAGCTTTACGGCGAGTTCAAGCAGTTTTTCCCTGAAAATGCTGTTGAGTATTTTATTTCCTACTACGATTATTACCAGCCCGAAGCGTTTATTCCAACTTCAGGGACCTACATAGAAAAGGATCTTTCCATTAATGAGGAGATCGAGAAGCTTCGATTGAGTGCATCATCAGCTTTACTTACAGGCCGTAGAGATGTAATCGTGGTGGCTTCTGTGTCGTGCATCTATGGTATAGGAAATCCAGACGAATTTGGCAAAAATGTCATCAAACTTCAGGAAGGTGATCGTATTCCTAGAAATCAGTTGCTCTTCAAGTTGGTGGATATTCTGTACAGCCGGACGCAGCATGACTTGACTCACGGTACTTTTAGGGTGAAAGGAGATACGGTAGATATCTTTGTTGCCTATGCCGACTGGGGATATAGAATTTTCTTTTGGGGAGATGAAATTGAGGCGATTCAGCGGTTTGATCCGGCTACTGGTAAGAAACTCAATGACGAGAAAATCATCTCGATTTTCCCTGCTAACTTATTTGTGACAGGAAAAGACACCTTGCAGACGGCTATTCATGAGATCCAATATGACATGGTGGATCAGGTGAATTTCTTTGAAAAAGAGGGCAAATTCATGGAGGCTAAGAGACTTCAGGAACGAACCGAATTTGATTTGGAAATGATGCGTGAGTTGGGCTATTGCTCAGGAGTGGAAAATTATTCCAGGTATTTTGACCGTAGAGCTCCAGGCGCTAGACCGTTCTGTTTGTTGGATTATTTCCCAGATGATTTTCTTATGGTAGTGGATGAAAGCCATGTGACATTGCCGCAAGTACGCGCTATGTGGGGAGGGGATAGATCCAGAAAAATCAATTTGGTAGATTTTGGTTTTAGGCTTCCTTCTGCTTTGGATAATCGTCCTTTGAAGTTTGAGGAATTTCAGGATTTGACTAATCAGGTGGTTTACGTCTCTGCGACTCCTGCAGATTATGAATTGTCCTTGACCGAAGGGGTAGTAGTAGAGCAAATCATACGACCTACCGGGCTTTTGGATCCTACCATCGAAGTGAGGCCAAGTCAGAATCAAATCGATGATTTGCTGGAGGAGATCGATCAAACGATTAAGACCGGTGCAAGAACTTTGGTGACTACGCTAACCAAACGAATGGCTGAAGAGCTTCAGAAATTCCTCGAAAGAGCCGGGGTAAAGTCACGTTACATTCACTCTGAAGTAAAAACACTTGATCGGGTGGAGATTTTGCGGGAGCTGAGATTAGGGATTTTCGACGTGCTTGTCGGGGTGAATCTGCTTAGAGAAGGGCTGGATTTACCGGAGGTTTCTTTGGTGGCGATCTTGGATGCCGATAAGGAAGGATTCCTTAGAAATGAGCGTAGTTTGGTACAGACGATTGGTCGCGCTGCGCGAAATTCAGAAGGACGCGTGATTATGTATGCGGATAAAATCACTGATTCCATGCAGCTAGCGATCGATGAAACCAAGCGTAGAAGAGCTTTACAAATAGAATACAACGAGAAGCACAGTATTACGCCTACAACCATTTTGAAATCGCACGATAAAATCATGGGACAGACAAAGGTGGCCGATTCCAAGAAAAATGCCAAGTTCTACGCCGAACCAATGCCGGGTGAAGAAAGTATGGCAGCTGATCCGGTGGTACAATATTTAAGCAAAGACAAGTTGGAAAAACTGATCATACAGACTCAGAAATTAATGGAGAAAGCTGCCAAGGAATTGAACTTCATGGAAGCTGCTCGACTTCGGGATGAGTGGCAATCCCAGAAATCCAGATTGGAACAATTGAATCGTGGAGTAAAGAAATAGGCTTGAAAGAGCCAAAAATTAGTAAAAATGACGCTTCAAGAGGTGAAGTTGCTTGCTGCCAAAGGCGAGGGGCTGAGAATAGAATTTAAGAAGAAAGCGACCTATCCGGAGAAGATTGTCCGTGAGTTAATTGCCTTTGCAAATACTGCTGGAGGAGATTTATTGATTGGTGTGGATGATGATGGGACGGTATGTGGGCAGCGATATATTGAAGAAGAGATTTTTGTGATGGAAAAGGCGATTAAGGAGTTGATTTTTCCAACATTAGCCTATGAACTGTCTTCTTTGAAGCTGAATGAGAAAAAGGGTATTGCAGTTTTCAAGGTTCCTGTAAGTCCAAATCGTCCTCATTATCTGAAAGATAAAGACCGGAAACAAGCTTTCATACGAGTAGCAGACCGCTCGGTGCAGGCGAGTAGGGAAGTTTGGGAGATTTTGAGAAGAGGTAAAAATCCTCGTGATATGGTCTTTACCTATGGAAATAAAGAAGAAATCCTGATGAAAGCGTTAGGAGAGACGGATAAAATCACCTTGAAGGAATTTGCCAAGCTTGCAAAGCTTCCAAAATTTTTAGCTTCCAAAACCTTGGTTCGATTAACCTTAGCCAATGTTTTACTGATTCATCCCCAGGAATCGGAGGATTTTTTTACACTGAAAGAGTAGGTAGTTTTATCCTAGTCCTTTCGGTAAAACCCATATTTCCCTGCAGTCCTCCTGAGTGAATCATCAGAATTTTTGAGCCTTTGGGGAAGTAGCCTTTTTTGATTAAGTCCCAGATTCCAAATGCCATTTTCCCAGTATAAATTGGATCAAGTACTATCTCAAATTGTTCATAAAACCACCAGATAAAATCAATTAACTCTTGTTTGTATTTGGCATAGCCACCGGAGTGGTAATTAGTGAAAATCTCGTAGGAGCCTTGGCTCTTTAGCTCATGTTTTTCGAGTAGTCCAGCAATTTCTTGATGTATGAACTCACCTTTCAGAGAAGAAAAACCAAGTAACTTTTGGTTTGAATCAAGGGAAGCAAAAAGTCCTGCGAAAGTGCCCCCAGTTCCTATGGAAGAGCAAATATGGGAGAATTGCTGATCGTCTAAGTCTAAGATTTCCTGGGTGCCTTTGATGGCAAGTTCATTGGTTCCTCCTTCTGGAATGAGGTAGAAATCACCAAACCTAGCTTTTAGATCAGCTAGAAACTCAGGATCAGTTTTATTTCTGTAGGCAGTTCTGTCAATAAAGTGAAGGTGCATTCCAAGCTTTTCAGCATGTGCAAGCGTGGCGTTCAAAGGTTCAGATCTTTCTCCACGTATGATTCCAATTGATTCAAGGCCTTCAGCTTTTGCCGCCTCGGCAGTGGCATAAATATGATTGGAAAAAGCGCCTCCAAAAGTCAAAATAGTTGATTTACCTTGTGATTTCGATTGTTCCAGGTTGTGTTTGAGTTTGAAAAATTTGTTTCCCGAAACCATTGGATTGACTAAATCCAAGCGCTTGATTGCCAATTCTATTCCCTTTTCCTCCAAAAAAGAATGTGAAATGAATTGTGTAGGAATTGGATTGGGGAGGAGCATTTGCGCTGCTTTTTTGCTAAGGTGTCAAAGTTAAGCCTGATAATCCTATTTTTGCAGCATGAGCATGCACCCAGAGGAAGATTTTGATGAGGAGGAATTAGAGCTTTACGAACATTTTAAGTTTGTAATCGACAAAGGCCAGACTCCAATCAGGATCGATAAATTTTTGACAGGCAAAATAGCTTTTGCTACCCGAAATAAGATACAGCAAGCCATAGACGCTGGGGCTATTCAGGTAAATGGGGAATCTATCAAGGGAAGTTACAAGGTAAAACCGCTGGATGATATTCGCGTGCTGATGGGCAAACCTCCCCGCGACACGGAAGTTGTGCCTGAGGATATCCCGTTGGATTTTGTGTATGAAGACCAGTACTTGCTCGTGGTGAACAAGCCTGCGGGGATGGTCGTGCATCCTGCTCATGGTAACTGGTCAGGAACACTAGTAAATGGGCTGGTGCATCATTTTCAGCATCTGCCAGAAATGAAAGGCAATGAAGGCCGACCTGGTCTGGTGCACAGGATAGATAAGGATACTTCTGGATTGCTTGTAATAGCGAAAGCTGAAGAAGTGATGACACATCTTGCCAAGCAATTTTTTCACCATACAATTGAGCGGACGTATTTGGCGTTGGTGTGGGGAGAGCCGGAAGAGGATAGTGGGACTATCACTGGTCATGTAGGGCGAAGTGCCAAAAACCGCAAGGTCATGGATGTGTATCCAGATGGAAGTCAGGGCAAGCATGCCGTGACCCACTGGAAAGTTCTACAGCGATTGAGGTATGTGTCACTGATCCAGTGTAACCTGGAGACAGGACGTACCCATCAGATCCGTGCACATATGAAATTCTTGGGACATCCGCTTTTCAATGATGCCATGTATGGAGGAGATAAAATCCGCAAGGGAACCCAATTTTCTAAGTATAAAACTTTTGTGCAAAATGCTTTCGAGCTGCTACCGCGCCAAGCGCTACATGCAAAGTCACTCGGATTCATACATCCTGTGACTAACGAAAAACTCTATTTCGAAGCTCCCTTGCCTGATGATTTTCAGTCAGCTTTAGCTAAGTGGGAAAATTACGTGAACTTTGAATAGGGTGTTCCGTTAAAGAATAATCAATATTTAATCTATAATGCTATGAATTCGGCAATAAAAACCCTGTTTAGGAGCTATATTGGCAATATTGATGGGTTTCGTTGAAAAATAGTCAATTTGAGCTCTGATTATTTACCTATTTTTGATGATATAGCATTTTACAAGTGATTTTATTAAAAATACTGTAAATATTCAGTTTTATTTTTGAATTATTTGCAAAAAATAAACCGACCTTCTATATTTGAATCATACAAAGAGGGAAAAACAAACGGTTTACTCTCAAAGCACTCAGAATACATTGAAATTAAACTACACTGTAGGATGTTGAAATTGGCAGACAAGCCCTCCTGTCTCGGGGGTGGAGGTCATAGGATAAAGCATTTAGCGAGCTCGTAAATTTGCCTAACTACTCCGTGGAGGTTCGAATCCTTCTCCTACAGCAGGTTATTTTGGGTTTATTGTTAATTGACTAAAACCATGAAATTTTGTTTCATGGTTTTTTTTATGTCTTGTTTCTACTGACTATGATTTTGTGATAATTATAAAAATCCCAATAAGATTTGGCTGATGTAGCTTTATACCTTCATTATTAAATCATTAATTGCCGGGCTTATATTTCCTATTTGTTTATTGATAATGTAATAGAATGCCTGATAATATTCTGTTTCTATAAAAAAATAAATTATATGTTATCATAATTGTAATAAACCAATCATATTTCTAATTTTGGCCTAGCGAAATAAAAGATGGCGTGTTTGATTACTAATCAGTGGCTATACAACTATTGCTTTCAGACCTATAAAATTTTGATTAATAAAAATCAAATCGATTGGCAAAAGGCCAGTTAAGCGTAACATTCATCATTGTAGGATGTTGAAACTGGCAGACAAGCCCTCCTGTCTCGGGGGTGGAGATCCCGATAGCTATCGGGAATGGAAAAAGCGTAATTCAACCGGACTATTGCCTAACTTCTCCGTGGAGGTTCGAATCCTTCTCCTACAGCATATAAAGCAGCACCCATGTGCTGCTTTTTTCGTTTAAATTTGTCTTAAATGTCTAATTTAGACAAAAAACCAACTGAATGACAGAAGAGCAAACAGGCAAGCATTCGAAGCACCCTTTTCGAAAGAAAATATTGAGGTGGGTTATGTTTACTTTTTTGGCTGTACTTTTTCTCGAGTTCATCGTGTATTTTGGATCCAACCTAGTGCTTTCCAACTGGGCTAGGCGTGAAATCAATGAAATTGCTAAAGGTGTTTATTTGGTTGATTTTAACCGAGTTAGGTTTTCGTTGTTACGGCGTGGGATCTTCATGGATGGCATAGTAATGAAACCTATAGGAGAGCGTAAGCCAGGACAGAATCAAGCTTTATTTGATTTGACTTTAGATGAATTAGCTCTTAAAAAACTATGGTTTAGCTTTTCTGAAGGCATTTTGTATGTTGGTAAAGTGGAGTTTGACAACCCTAACATTAGTATGGACTTGCCTCCCAAAAGTCAATCCGGCAGCGAGGAAGAGGTTCGAAATGATCAGAAAAAAGGATCTCCTGTAAAAGCACTTGAAGATGAGTTGAAGAAGATAATTGATAAGATCAATTTCACGGGCGTTTACATCAGCGAACTTGAAATTGATCATGCGGATTTATTCTTTTTAAATTTTCTTAGTCAAAATTCATTAAAAGCAGAGAATACCAGGCTAGTCGTAAGAGATATTAACTGGGCAACCGAGGAGGAGTGGACGACTCCCTTTAATGCTAGAGGTTTTGAATTTGACTTGGACAATGTAAACTTTCCCCTTCCGGACGGTGTGCATTTTATTCAGTCTGAAAATGTGTACATCAGCTCTCTTGATAATAGGATTCTAATAAATGGCTTTCAGCTTAGTCCGGATAGGAGCATTCAAAGTAAATCCTATTATGACGTTTATTTAAGTGAGTTAAGGGTAGGGAATGTTGATTTGAATGAGGCTTTTATGTCCTCAAATGTCATAATCGATGAAATTGTCTTAAATGATCCTCATTTTAAAGTTGAGCAAAATGTCATCAGTGAAAAGGATAGTACTGCAGGTGGAGATCTAAATGAGTTGATTCAGGGAATTCTAAAATCCTTTGAGGTTCAGGAGTTATCCGTGAACAATGGAAAGTTCACTACCTATAGTCTGGCAGATACATTGAAAAATCGGATTGATATTCAAAAGCTTGATTTCAAGATGATTAATTTTTATTTGGGAGCTGATGAATCCAGAAAATCTAATCAATTTTTCTATGGGGAGGATGCTGCTATGGACATAGGAAATGCTGACTTGTACCTGTCAGATGATGTGCATGTGATCTATGGGGACAGGGTGAGTGTTTCTTCGTTTAAGGATGAGATTGTCGTAGAAAATATTCGAATAGAGCCTAGGGAAGATGCTTTGAAAAGTGGCCTTGCTAACCATATCATGCGTATTTCGCTTCCTAAACTTGCACTCACGCAAGCCAACCTGAAGGGTTTGTATAACGAGGGTGTTTTTAATATCGAGGAAATGCTTATTCAGTCTCCAAAGGTGGAAATCACTGAACTTAGGCAAAGTAAACAGAACTCTGAAAGTGTACCAGTAAAAGAGCTTCTAAAAGGATACATGAATGAGCTTGCCATCGGAACAATGGATCTGAGGGATGGGGAAGTTCAGTTTAAAAATGAAAAGGGCGTCCGAAGTGATGATATAGGTTTTGAGAAATTCAGCTTATTGCTCGAGAACGTCTTTTTACAACCCAATCTGGATCTTGACAGCGATGTCAGAAATCAATTCCTAGCTGACGAAATGGTATTAAGTCTGGATAAGTACAGATTGAAATTGCGGGATAATCTCCATGAGTTTTTGGCAGATAGAGTTTTGATAGATAGTAAGAATTCACGTGTAGTGGTAAATAATTTTACCCTAAGGCCAGAAAACCCAGATTCAGCACAGGCTATACTAGATACTTATGGCAAGTCTGTTATTCTGGATATTTCAGTCCCAGAATTTCGGGTGGAGGGAATAGATTTGATGTCTGCCTATATGGATGAGAAGTTGATAATCAATCAAATTTTCATTCCCTCACCAGTGGCTAGTTTCACGAAATTCAGAAAGAACAAAGTAGACGCAAACACCACATCTACCTTGGTAGAATCTTCTGATGAAATAGAGGAATTATTGACTTCTTATTTTTCTTTGATACAGATTGACTCCATCAGTTTCAGTGATGGCCAAGTTCAGTACAGAAATTTTGCAGGAAAGAAAAACTTAGCTTTGAGCGAAGATAGCCTTTCATTGAGCCTTAAAGGGTTTCACTTAGAAAGAGGCATGTCCAAAAACCAAGGGAGAACTTTTTTTTCAGATGAGATTGATTTGAAATTAAGGAAATATGACTTCAGCGTAGCTGGAGGAAATTATGAGGTGGATACCGACGGACTTCGATTTAATTCTCGCTCCAAAACCATAGAGATTGAAAACCTGACCCTAAGTCCAAGTAGCTCTATAAATAGTAAGATTGCCTTGTCTTTAAATCTTCCCAGTGTTTCTTTTGAAGGGGTAGATATTGAGTCTTTTTTATTCGAAAATGAGTTGCAGCTCGAAAAACTTGCTGTAGATGGGAGTACGATAAATCTGGAGATTAACCGGGATTATCAAAACGAGGATGCTGGAAAAGTTGCTGGTTCAGTCGCTGAAAAAACGCTTCCAAAATCTATTGAACTGGTTTCTATCGGAGCAATAGAGGCAACGAATTCTAAATTAAGTCTGAATTACAGAGTTGGGGAAAATGATTTTGAATCCATACAAACCGATTTTGATATAGGCATCAAAGGCTTGATCCTTGATTCTGCTGCAAATGCGAGGGAAGATATTGCAGGCTTGTTTGACGAGATCAGCCTCAATCTGAATGATTTTTCTTACGCCTTACCGGATAGTATTCATACCATTCGGTTTTCTAATCTCTATGTTGATAATACAGCTGATGAGACTGTTTTTTCAAATTTTGAAATTATTCCGCGCAATACTTACGGTAACCCAGGTTCACCGATTTTATCTGCCAAGATAGATGAGTTGGGGGTGAGGAATAATACCATCAGAGATATTCAATCAACAGGGATTTTTGATCTGGCTCAGCTTAGATTATTAAATCCTAAGATCGATCTGTACTTAGATACTGCACCTAAAGCCCCTAAGTCAAGAAAATCGTCTGATAGCCCTAGCTCTAAAAGCACTGGACTAATTGAGTCGGTATTGCTTCAGGATATATTAGTCAATAATGGAGATATTATTATTCACAATAAAGAGACTGGACAGATCCCAAAAATGGCTTTCCATAAAGTTAATTTTGGCCTAAAGGAGTTGAACTTTGACCTGATGAATAATAATGCTGAGCTGAGTCCTCAGTTTCTGCTGGAAAAGGACTTGAGCCTTTCCCTATCGAACTATCAAGTTTATACAAACGATAGTATGAATAAATTGAGCATTGGAAAAATTAGGTACTTGGATAATACCATCGTCATAGATAGTGTTTATTTCCAGCCTGCCTTTGGGCGCTATGATTTTTTACGCAGAAAAGGGTATCAGGATAATGCGATAGATGCTTTTGTCCAAGAGATCAGGCTGGAAGACATAGATTTTGATACTTATTTCATTAATAAAAATCTCAAAGCCCATGCGTTAAGAATTAATGGTCTAGAGCTTGATATTTTTAGAGATAAGAGAATACCGCTCAAAGAAGGTGTGAGTAAACCTATGCCTCAAGAATTAATGCAAAATGCTCCATTTGATTTAGCGCTTGATTCTGTGCTTGTGAATAATGGACTGATACGCTATCAGGAGTTTGCCCCAAAAGCTATGCTCCCAGGCTCTATTCAGTTTGAGGAGGTTAATGGTTCTATAGCACCTTTTGCGATGCGAAAGAGTAGCGAGGAATTTCCACTGAAATCCAGTATGCTTTCGGTCACGAGCGAATTAATGGGAGATGGAGATGTTAAGCTAAATGCAACTATGTTTTTTGATGCGCCTTATCCTATGGATGTTGACGTAGAAATGGGTGAATTTGATCTTTCACTTCTAAATACCATGCTTGCAAATAATGTATTTATAAAAGTGGTAGATGGGCAAGTGACTGACGGGAAGTGGAATTTCAGAATGGATGATGATGTCGCCAGAGGTGAAATGAACTTTAGATATGAGGATCTAAAGCTTCAGTTTTTGGATTCATTAACCTTGGAACGCGGAACTGGTAAGCTTGGAATAATGACTTTCATGGCAAATATTTTTACTAAAAGCAGTAATCCTCGAAAATTTTTTAATCGCCGAGTAACTTCCCGAGTGTACTTTGAGAGAGATAAGTCTAAGTTTATTTTTGGAGGTTGGTGGCGCGCAACCTTTAGTGGGTTAAAAGGCGCTATAGGTCTTGGTCAGCCAAAAGAACCGAGGAGGAGGGAAGAGGAAGAGTATTAACTAGTCGCAGCGATCAGTTTCAGTTAGTGTTCCTCGCTTGTAATTAATACCCTAATCTATCTTTGAAATATCTAGGTTTGAAGCATAATTTTCAAACCAGGAACGGGATCTTGAAACCTCAAAATTATCTTACAAGTCAAAAGGCTTACAAAATTTGAATTGACTTGAACTAACTATCTTAGTTTACCTCAAAACCAAAAACCCCATATGGAATATTTCCATATGGGGTTTTCTGATTTATCTGGGAAGAGTTTTACCTCCTGATTATTTTGAGTTGCTCACTATGCTCACCCCAAATTAGCTGTACGATATGAATTCCTGGGGATGCTTTTTCTAAGTAGTTGTTAACCGTTGTACTAACATCTTCAATTGTTCGCACAGAATAGGAATCAAAAGCACCCGTTACATTAGCAATTCTAACCAAAATTTGCTCGTCTCTGTAGCTGCTTCTGTCCAAAAGATCTAGGGTCACGTAATTCCCTGGGCTGCTTGGGTTAGGATAGACTATCCAAGAGGACTGGCCTTTGAGTCCTTTTACCTGAATCGAACGAGTAACGCTATAGCTAAACGAGCCATCCGCATCGATTTGCTTCAATCGGTAGAAAATATTGCCACCCGTTGCTGGAAGTTCTGTATCCTCGAAGTTGTATTCGGTAGGGGTTTCTTTATATCCTTGTCCTTTTACTTCTCCAATTTTAGTCCAAGAGGTCAAATCTCCATTTGTAGCTCGTTCTATCTCAAAATGGTCATTTTCCCATTCTTGGGAAGTAGCCCAAGTGAGTTCTCCACTTCGGTTTTCAGGGTTAAATTCAGCATTGAAGTAGAGGTATTCGACTTCGAGGATACGGAAGTTAAAGAAAGAAATATATACTACTCCACTTCCTCCACTTCCACCCCCGTTATATCCTGCTCCACCACCTGAACCGGAGTAAGGTACACCTGGGTATCCTACACCTCCGTTTACTGTAGTAGTTAAGTTCCCATCACCCCCAATTTTTTGTCCCCCAGCAAGACCTCCTAATCCAATTTTATCGGTACCATTGAATAGAGCTCCTATACCTCCTCCGCCTGCGCCATAATTTATTATCGCTCCTCCAAAGTTTAAGGAAGCACCTTGCCCTCCATTTCCACCTTCTCCTTGACCTTTTCCCGCTGCCTTTCCATTTTGACCTATGGCCAATGCTGGGTCCGGATTTATTCCACCACCACCTCCTCCTGCAATAGCGGTTGATTGATTGTTTTCGCCATTTCCTCCAGCTCTGCCTGGATAAACCGTCCCTCCTATACTTCCTGAAGAGTTAGGAGAACCTCCATCTCCTCTGTTTCCGGTACCACTTTTTGCAGCACCACCTCCACCTGCCGCTCCCACGTTTCCGACATAATTACCAGTAGATGCAGATGCTCCTCCTCCACCTCCTACAGCTGTCACGGTAACAGTACTTCCATTTACTGAGCCAGTAAAGGTTGAGGAGCTGCCATTACCTCCTTTTGAATTAATGTTTGTTGATCCTAGTCCTCCTGCCCCTATGGTAATTGGATAATTTGACCCTGCTGGCATGCCGTAAGGATTGGTAATAGAATATGACTGAGTTACTAAGGAGCCTGCTCCACCTCCTCCGCCACCGTCTCCTAATCCACCACCACCCCCTGCTCCGCCAACCAAGACAGAAAAATTGGTTAACCCTTCTGGAGCATTCCAAATTCCACTACATATAAACCTAATAATCGTGGTTCCACTAGTGGCTCCATCATCTACAAATTCAATACAATCAGTTTTATTAGCATCAGGGCAAGAATAGGAGATTCTTATTTGTCCATTATTACCCGCATTGTTTGAATTTCCACCTTTTCCTATAGTTGACCCTAATGGACCTCCTCCGTTGCCTCCATTAATACCACTTCCCTTTATTCCAGCTGAACCTCCAGTGTATCTTGTATCTGTTATTCCTCCATCTGCAGTTCCTGCTCCAGATATGCCGCCTCTTGCATATAATAAACTGTTTCCAATTTGATCTGCAATGTTGGAGTCTCTTGTAACATAAGAATCTCCTCCATTTCCATCCCTATTTCCTCCAGCCCCTACAAATACTGCGATTGCTTCACCCGGAGTAACTGAAATAGTTCTAATAGAATAGCCACCGCCACCTCCGCCTTTTTTATTAGCTCCATTTTCTCCACCGCCACCTCCGCCATATACCTGAATGGTGATACTATAAATATTAGGTGGGACATAGAATGTTGTGTTTGTAGTAAAAACTGCTGCGCATGCTCCGAAATAAGTGGTTGGAGGAGAAGCTGATAAATCAACCCAACATGCATCTGTTATTTTTCGAATACTTACAATTTGAACGGTATAAGTAGCAGTAAGACTATTGATAGGGCTTATGCCAAAACTGCCTTTGCCATTGTTTACTATGAAGTTACTAGATGTAGTAATCGGGCCGAAAGCACCTACACCTTGAGCTATTTGATATTGAACTTGATATGTCCCATTTGTGACTAAAAGTGGATCGGCATTAACCGTTACAGTTGCGGTTCCACCAGCACTAGTAGCTGATACAGAGGATACAGATGTTATTTGGTAATTTGGGGTCACATCGATCGTCCCTGTGGCGGTTAAGCCATTGATACAAGTTCCAGTTAATGGTATGCTGTAAGTATAAAGTCCAGGAGTTGTAGCAGTTCCAGAGAAAGTGATTGTGTTTCCTGAGAATGAAGCAGAAATACCAGGAGGTAATCCATTAACTCCTGCGACACCCGATTGATCTATCCCTGTAACACCTGAAGTGGTTTGAGTAAATGGGGTAAGGATTGGGCTACTAATACAAACATTTGGATAGGCTACTGAAGTAGGTCCTACGGTTGCTAAGGGATTTACAGTGATAGTACCTGTTGCGTTAACAGCAGGAGTATTACATCCACCAGTCAAAGGAATAGAATAATTGAAAGTTCCCGAAGTTGTAGGCGTACCATTGATTCTAATCTGTCCAGAAACAAAAGTTGCAGTAACACCAGCAGGCAAATTAGTTGGCGCACCAATACCTGTTGCCCCCGTGGTGGCATGTGTGATCTGCGTCAACCCTGTGTTGATACAAAGAGTAGGAGTAGAAGAAGCAGGGGCTACTGTATTATTGGGATTTACAGTGATAGTACCTGTTGCGTTAACAGCAGGAGTATTACATCCACCAGTTAAAGGAATAGAATAATTGAAAGTTC
>NZ_QLLK01000021.1 GCF_003259505.1 Algoriphagus yeomjeoni
TCAGTAATCCTAAAATCCCAGCTACAACAAACGGCATAGAAGGGTACTTTAGCCACCTAAAAAACCACCTAGATATTCACCGCGGACTGAGTCTAAGACACAGGATAGACTTCATTAAATGGTATGTGTTTTTGTCCAATAAAAAATGAGTTTTCAAAGCCATAGAGCATATCAAAAAAAGTAAGGTCTGGCAAAAAATTACCAGACCTCTTTTTTCGTTTATGCGCTGACTTTATTGCTGACAAGTTGGTCTCCACCAGAGCCTGTTTCCTCTTCAAATCAACACTGGATATTAAGAAATTATCTCATTAAAGTCACCAACTATTTTTCAGTACATTACCTTTTTTTACTGATTGTAATGTTATTTAGTAACATTACAAGCAAATGTTTATTCGCTTCTCTTATTTTCTCGGATTCCGATTATTCTCAAAGTTATTATCCCGGAAACAAATGGAATGAGTGAAAAAGCTCTGTTAGTTTCCCCACTAGGTTCACTATCAAATATTCCCAACAAAGATGGTTCGCTTCCCATAAATAGAGGAATAAGTTCGTAAATGGCTAAGTAAATAATCATCCCAATAAGTAAAGAGTTTGCAGTAGTTAGCTTTTTACTGAAAATTAAACTGAGGATTATTCCGATGATTAACTGAACAAGTAATAAGCATCCAAATAGAATTGGTGCCATCCCAACTTCACCTCCTGGTAAGTTTGTGTTCGACATCCAAAACATGAAAAAAACCACAGATAATAACACATGTAGAAAAAGGTATTTTATCATAAATTATAAAGCACTATCCCCTTTAGTGTTTTATCAGCCAGGTAAACCTTAAAATTTCGTTTTTCCCCAAGATATTTGTGAATTGAATCGATTGATTCTTGAATATCGTAAAGATATTTCTTTATCTGATCAACCATATATCAAGGTCTTTGTCTGGTTTACTGAACGAATAAAATATGGATTTGACAAAGATTTATCCGTGACGAGGTCAACTGGGCGTTGAAACAGATTCTCAAATTTATCAGCCAAATCAAAATAAGTGTCCGCATAATCCCCGTAATCCATTGGATTAAATGAGATTAGGAAATCAATATCACTTTTGTCGTTGAAGTTGTCGGTGCAGACGGACCCAAAAGCAAATAATGACTTTACATTATGAGTCTCGCATAACAATTTAATGTTTTCAATATTGTCGGATATAATTCTTCGCATGGCGATGTTTTGTTCAATTTCCCTTTTAGCAATCTTCAGCTCTTGAAATGATCCTTCATTTGGTCAAAATATCCAAATAATTTTCTCGATTAACAACTTGAAATTCAGTTTCGGGATATGCCTCTTCAAAACCCAGAGGCAATTTAGCCCTTCGCTCTGGATTCCATTTCGCTTCAAAAGCAAATAACTTTCCTTCTCGCTCCTCGAGCCAATCTAGTTCTTTTCCCGTGGTTGTCCTCCAAAAATAAACGTTAGAATGAATGCGATTGTAGCTCAGGTGTTTCATTCGCTCACTGATTATGAAATTCTCCCAAAGCGCTCCTCTATCATTTCGTAGATCTAGCGAGTTGAAATTATTGATAATCGCATTTCGAACGCCATTGTCCCAAAAATAGATCTTTCGGCTTTTTTTTAACTCGCGACGCATATTTCGACTGAACGAGTTTAATCGAAAAATAACAAATGCTTTTTCTAGCAAGTCAAGATACTTTTCCGCTGTTTCTTTATCTATCCCAATCGTGTTTCCCAGTTCGTTAAATGTGACCTCAGAACCGACTTGAAGAGCCAGGGCTAATAACAACTTCTGCAAAACTGTAGGCATGCGAACATCCGCTAAACTCAGAATATCTTTGTAGAGATAGCTGTTGGAGATTTCCTGCAGAGCTTCTTGGGCTTCGCTTGGATGATTAATTACCTCAGGATAAAATCCATAAATCATGCGCTGCTCCAAGAGTCGCTTCTCTTCTCGAGGAGACGTATGCAAGCAAAGTTCACCTGTAGAAATTGGGTAAAGTTGAAACTCTCGTTTGCGACCAGTTAGCGGCTCTTTGATTGAATTGGCTAGATCTAAAGCTGATGAACCTGAAGCTATGACTTGAACTTCAGGGAATTCATCTGCCAAAACTTTCAACGTAAGACCAATATTCGTGACTCGTTGAGCTTCGTCTATGACGACCAATTTATACCCTCCTATAAGTGACTTCAGAGCTGAAGTTGTTACATCAAAGAGGCTTTGACGATCATCTGGGTTGTCGCAATTCAGCCATAATACTTTCTCATTAGGGAAATCTAAGACCTGCTTCATGAGCGTAGTTTTACCTACCTGCCTGGGGCCGATGATTACCAAAAGCTTTCCTTGATGAATTCGCTTTCGAAGCTCAGATTCTATGTGGCGAGAAATCATAGTCCAAAAATATGTAAATTCTCGATTGTAACCGAAAATTTACATGTTAATTTTCGGTTACAATCGAAAGATTACATATAAACACTCGGTTAGCTAGGTTATAGACTGTTAATCCCAAAACCCATTCGCTTCAGTCAAAATAACCGGCGCACCATCGGTGATCAGAATAGTTTGCTCGTGCTGGGTTACATATCCTCCTTTGTTACCAACTAAAGTCCAGCCATCTTTCTGCTCTACAGCATAGGTAGAGTTGGTGGAGATAAAAGTCTCAATGGCTACGGTGGTATTTTTCTTAAATCGCTCTATGTTGCTTTTGACTCTATAGTTTAAAATATCTTCAGGTCCTTCGTGTAAACTTCTTCCTACGCCATGACCGGCTAGGTTTTTAATGACTTTAAAGCCTGATTTTCTAGCTTCAGTTTCTATGATAAAGCCAATGTCAGCGATCTTTACTCCACCTTTTATGGCATTTATGGCTTTTTTCAAAATATTTTGCGAAGCATCCACTAGAGGTTGATGATTGTGAATATCTTTTCCGATGATAAAAGAACCTCCGTTGTCTGACCAAAAACCATTCAGTTCTGCTGAAACGTCGATATTGATCAGATCACCTTCTTTCAAAATTATTTTGTCAGAAGGAATGCCATGCGCCGCAACTTGATTTACACTAATGCAGGTGTATCCGGGGAATTTATATGTTTCGTAAGGTGCTGATTTTGCTCCGTAACTTTTCAGAATATCTCCTCCATATTCGTCCAGTTCCTTGGTTGAGATTCCAATTTTAGCATACTCTCTCATCAACTTCAGCGTAGTAGCCACTACTTCACTGACTTTTTTCATTCCGATCAATTCAGATTCTTTGGTGATTGACATATTCTTTTGTTAAAAATCAATGTAAAGTTACCCTTTATTGCTTTTGTAAGATTTAGTTCTTTCGACCGACGAAATGCTCCATTGTTTTGTAAATGCCCATGACAGATCCAGCAAACCAGTCAAAAGCATTGATGGATAAGATGCCTTGACCAATTCGGGTAAGTCTGTAGATATAGCCGGGCAGGGTTAGCATTCTCACGTTATTCTCGATTGCCTTCACGATAGTCAATGAGGCTGCCTCTGGTTCTAAAATTGGGATTTTGGATTGCACCCCATCAAACATGCCTGTATTGATGTAGTAGGGCATAATCGTGGTGATGTTAATGTTTTTGTTCAGTTGCTTCATCTCCAGCCTGAGACTATCCGACCAACCTATCAGCGCCCACTTACTAGCTGCATAAACAGACATTTTGGGATTAGAAATCAGTCCTCCTGAAGAACCTATGTTACAGATATGACCAGAGTTCTGAGCGATCATGTCTCCGAGAAATTCGCTGCTGACTAACATGGGTGCGGTGGAGTTGATCTCCATAGTTTTGGTAATATCTACAGGCGAATGCTCATGGAAGTATTTGCCGACTACTATCCCAGCGTTGTTTATCACCACATCTACTACGCCAACGTCATTCTTGACCTTAATAGCAGTTTGCTGTATCTCTTGCAGGTTTGAAACATCCACTTGAAAGCCAACTACTACGCCTAGATGAGTAAATCCAGCGATAGTGCTATCTATACCAGCTTGGCTAATGTCCCAGATGATTACCTTAGCCTTTCGCTCTAGCATCAGACGAACCATTATTTTGCCGATACCGGATGCTCCTCCAGTAATCAACACTATTTTTCCTGCTAAATCCTTCATCTTTTTTGGGTGGGTGAATAAAATAAAAAGCCGTTTTAGTAATGCTTAAGGGGTTTGATCTTTTCTCCTAAAGAAAAAGAGGAGGCATTGAATACCTCCTGTTTTATTAAATCTCATCCACAAAATTCTGAAATACTTCTTTGTGACGCTTCAGGTCCATATTTGGTGAGAGTGAGGCTCGGATGATGTAGTCCTTATCACCTTCCTTCGTAGTGCCTTGAGTTGAGGTGGCAGGAATGGTCCAATAACATCCTTTTAGCTGTCCGTAGCTCACGCAGTACTTGCTTTCATCTGGGATCTCAGTGATCATCATGTTGATCAACTTTAGATTTAATGCTCTTTTATATGCCTCTTTTTCTTCTGGACTGTTTCCTTTTGTAGGAAGATCCAATGAAAATACGGAAGGTGTAAATCCTTGATCTGCTAGTTCCTTGGAGACAAAATTGATTTTGGCAGTGGGTAAGGTTTGCTGAATGTAGTTGACAAAATCACGGGTATTCACGTACGCGTCCTTGATCCGCTGATTCATGGATGGCAATTGCTTGGCTAAAATTTCGTATTGAAGCGATGTAGCTTCGTTGTCACAAAGCTGAAGATGTAGCGCTATTTTATCCATCAAAGCTGCTGCTAGATTATTTGCGACGCAGTACCCGGCGGTACACTTACCACCACTCGGGAATTTGGAGCCACTGGCATAAGATATGGCTTTCACTGTGGAGAGTATTTCACCTTCGCCTAAGAAAAGATAATTAGGACAGAACGTTTGATCTAAAATGAAGACCGAAGCAATTGCCTTTTCTCCAGTGGGCGTTTTGCGTTCTTTGCTTAAAACAGCTTTTAGTTGCTCAAGATTAGGGACTTCAACTCGTGGGTTTGTTGGTATTTCGGCGATGATGTAAGGCACCGCGTCTTCACCTGCCAATCTAGTTAGAATGGTTTCGAGACTTTGCACCATGTCGTTGTCACCATCAACGGGCAAATCCACCACTTCGACTTGGTCAATACAAGCTGCTACACGCCTTGATTGATCATTCGTTCCGCCGTAGCAATTTGGAGGGACTATGAATTTAATGGCTTTGCCAGGATGATTTTCTGCCGCATCATGCACCAGCCCCATCATAATCGCATACTGCATGGAGAGGCCACTAGATGCTGCTAGCGGAATGGTCGTGGTTCCTGTGATAGCTTGGATGGAAGCTAAGACGCTCGCTTTGTTAGCTTCTGCAGCATTGCCTGGCGTAGGAGGTGCTTCTTGTCCGATGAGAGACTTCAACGCCAAAAGGCAGTTTTCAGGAGTCATCGCAATGGTTTCTCTTCTGCGCACATGCTGAATCTCTGAAATATAGGCTGAGTTTTTCTCACCGTTTGCTAGTAAGACCGTGCCTAGGTTCGCATGAAGATTGATGAAGAAATCTACTCCTGTAGATAGCTCGTTAACACCGAATTGCTCTTGCTGTGAAATAAAAATCGTACTTCCTTCGAAAGTTGGGATTTCAGACCCTTGCCCAACTTGCTGCAACTCAAATGTGTATCCGTAAATATCTCTTACTAGTTCGGTATCAAAAAAATCCGGTAAATCTCCCGTGTGGAGGATTTGTGTGTTTCTGTTTTCTAACAAATTCTTTCTGAGAATAGCTAAAATCGGAGTCGTTTTCGACGAGAAACTGATCACGTTTTCTGAGGGTTGGCTTATTGACTTTGCGATAGCCCACTCCAAAACACAAGATAAAGGATGGCCTAATCGGATGTAGTCATAGGCAGTTGGCAGTGCGCTCAAAGCCTGCGTGGAGGCGTTGTTCTCCCTATATAAGCCCTCAAATTGATCCAAAAATTGAGTTTTTGCCAACTCTTCATTGTAAATATCTAAGCGGTGAGTGGTAAGTGTGAGCCAGTCCGATGGCATATTATGGATTACCTCTTCTAGATAAGTTTTCACTTGGGTACTGAACATATTCTGATTTTTTTGAGTCGGTAGTTAATCTTTCAATGAGTTATCAACCCTCTTGGTTCCTTGATTGATGTGGTTATTTGGTAGTCAGTCAAGTAACTGACTTTAAAGTTTTGATGGATAGGGAGATGTGACCAATAGTCATTCGGTTTAGTCTTGTTTTTTTGCCAAAGTCTTGATGAACACTAGAGCGAAAAAGATAAAAAATAGCCAGTCATTTGCACCGTAGATAGTATAGAAAATTCCGGCCATGCTGTCTTCTGCATAGACTGCTGCGAGGTCATTGTTCATGTGCCATTTGGTCCAGACGAAGCCGTAGATGAGTTTTTCCATAGCGAAGACAGCGACTAGCCAGTTTACCTTTTCAAAATCTCTTGCGACAGAGATGTAAGCAAGCCCCCAGATTACAATCATGACCAAACCAAAATTTGACATAACCACAGGATCGAATTCGTTGATAGTAGCATTGGTGAAAAATCTCGAAAAGGTGAGGACACCACCGATATTCATCAGGCCAGCGGCAATAAATCCGTAAGTGATAGTTTTGTCTTGAATCTTCATTTCTATGTCTTGGTAAAGTTCTCCAAAACTAGAAAGAATAGCTGTGATTTAGCTAACTAAGCAATTGCCAATTACGAATTGAAGTTCAACTTGGGTCATATCGTAGTTTACTTTAAAATAAGCTAGGGCGGCTATTGAAAAATGATATGGTCTATTCATTTACAACAAAGGAGAGTTTTCAATGCCATTTGAATGCGGTGCTAGCCAATGGATCAATATCCTTGAATTCATCAAAATCTTTGTCCTTGTTGCTTTCCCACCAGTCAAAATAGGATTGAGCTACACTCGCACGAACGGCATCACTTTGTTCTATCCATCCAAAATCCACCTTATTATCTACCACTGGATTTTGTGATGGGAAGGTATGAAACAGGAATTCGGAGTTTATCGCACGTGCTCGGATAGATTCAATTGTCCACAGGACAAACATTCCTAAAGTACATTCCAAAGTCAAAGAGGAGGAAAGCGTATTGACAGGGAAGTTATTGATTAGTAGACTTTCATTTCTATAAGCTAGAAGTGCTGGTATGTCACCAGAAGAAAAATCCGGCAACTGGTCAGCATTGTATTTTCCCTGCTTTAATAACTCCACATACCTTTCTACTGAAATATTGGAGGGATCTGAGTCATCCTCGCAACCAACTATACTAAAAAGACAGAAGCAGATTAATAATATTTTTAGAGTTTTCATGCGATAATTATTGAAGTGATGTTACTAGGCTTTCGACAAAAATGATTCTTTTTTAAACTTCATCTTTTCGTTCGTTTTCCTCAGATTTTCTAGTAAAAAAATAGAAAACTATTCCTACAGCAAGTCCAATTGATGATCCGAAGGTAATACCCATAGAAACTCCGAAGCCTACATCATTTTGAACAGAGCCGATTACAGTACCTATTGAAGTTCCTAATGCAGAACCTGCAGCTAGCCCTATTCCAATGCACAACGCCAATTTGTTTTCCTTTTCCATAGTTTTTTTTACTCCTTCTATTACACATAATTCTCGCCAGATAATAATATAATCAATGAGTTGATCTAAAAAAAGCCGACAATTAGCTTGTCGGCTCTAAATTACATTATCCTTTAAGTATAGGGTATTTACTAATCTGTGTTTTGGGCACAAATCTCTGTGAATCTCCGCGTTATTCTCTGTGTTCCCTGCGGTTAAATTTTTTAATCAGCGAATCTCTGCGGTTAAATAATCCCTACTTCCAGAAATCAGCATTATCAATCCCAGCATCCTTAGCAATAAAGACAGGATCTTTGCCTTCTTTTTTCTGTCTTTGATAATCTTTCAGCGCCTGGAAAGCTGGCTTACGAAGTAGTATGATTGCTATAATATTTAGCCATGCCATTAGACCTACACCGATGTCACCCATAGTCCAAGCCATTTCAGCAGTTTTGATAGATCCATAGAATGTAGCTGCTAAAATTGCAATTCTGAGTACCCAGATGCCCCATTTATTATTTGTCTTTCTGATCAAATAACTCAAGTTTGTTTCTGCGATATAGTAGTAGGCCATAATCGTGGTGAAAGCGAAAAACAGCAATGAAACTGCTACAAATCCTGCACCTAAAGAAGGAAATTGGGAAGCTACCGCAAACTGGGTGTACTCAGGCCCAAAGGCTACACCCGGAAGATTTTCTACTATGAAACCTCCATCTGGATTGACGACATTATACTGACCAGTGAAAAGGATCATCAATGCAGTGGCAGTACACACAAACAGGGTGTCCACATAGACTGAAAAAGACTGAACCAATCCTTGCTTCACTGGATGGCTTACTTCTGCAGCTGACGCTGCATGTGGAGCTGTTCCTTGTCCAGCCTCGTTGGAGTAAATACCTCTTTTCACACCCCAAGCGATAGCCATACCAAATACACCACTAAATGCAGCCTCTAAATTGAATGCTGACTTGATGATCAAAGCAAAAATTGCTGGTACCTCGGTGATATTGATACTAATAATTACGATAGCCATCAGAATATATGCTGCAGCCATAAATGGAATTACTACTTCGGCTACTTTACTGATTCTTTTTACTCCTCCTAGAATGATCAAGCCCATAAAAATGGTTATCAAAATCCCTGTGTATTCAACTGGAACACCAAAGGCATTGTCCATACTTAAGGCTATACTGTTACTCTGAACACCAGGCATAAAGATGGCTGTAGCTAAAATCGTCGCAAAGGCAAAAAGCATAGCATACCATCTTTTGCCTATCCCTTTTTCTATGTAATACGCTGGTCCACCTCTGTATTCTCCGTTATTTACTTCCTTATAGATTTGGCCTAGGGTGGATTCTACAAATGCTGAGGAAGCACCAAGAAAGGCAATTACCCACATCCAAAAGATAGCTCCCGGGCCGCCCATTGCGATAGCAGTAGCCACTCCTGCAATATTTCCAGTTCCTACTCTTCCAGAGATTGCTATTGCAAAAGCCTGAAATGAAGAAACACCCTCCTTAGAAGATTCTCCCTTGAATAGGAGTGTAACCATTTCTTTCAGATAAGTAACTTGCAAGAATTTGGTGGCAAAGGAGAAGTAAACTCCAGCAGCCAGGCAAAGAAAAATCAGAGCATTACTCCAAACTACTGCATTAATAGCATCTACTATTTCTTTCATGTGTATTTAATTTGATTTTTATCGTCACATGTAATCTCGTATACCTGACACTCATGATTTTGCAAGTTGTTTTCGATATACTCGATTTCATACTTAGATTTTAAAACTTAAAATTTCTGTAAGTAAGTGTGATTTGGGTTTATTTTGAGCCCGAAGAAAAGAAAAAATATGCGATAAAGCAGAAGAATCATTTTAAATGGACGTATTTCTTGATTGATAGCCTATGATAATTAGGTCTAGATGGAAAAAGCTTACTTTTTATTCAGAATATAACCTATAAAATTGCCTTACTCCAGCCTTTCGCATCTACTCGTCTTTCTCCAAGTAGTTGTTTATTATTCTTTCGGTTTCCAAGCCTTCGGATAACTCGAGTAACGCCCGATTGACTTCATATACTAAGGATGAGTTGATAGGAAAGGCAAACCCATAACCCTGTTTGAAATATTCCGCTTTAGCGAGATAGAAATTTTTGCCTTGATTTTGCTTGATGTAATAGAGAAGTTGAGGCCTGTCATATACCACTGCCTCTACTTCGTTTTCTTCGAGCTTTTCCATTGCCTCTTGAAGGGTATTTGAGGCTATTGTTTTTGCTTTGTTTTCTTTCAAAAAAGCCTCCGAAGGGGAGCCGGCAAGTGTTGCAGCCTTCTTATTTGAAAGCTGCTCTATATTCAGAATGGTTGAATCTCCGAGTGAGTTTAATGTCAACGTACTAGCAATGCCTGCTACCATAGAAGTAGCAAAAATGATGGAAATAATAATCCAAGTACCCGTAATTATTCTCCCTGCAAGAGTAACTGGAGCCTTATCTCCGTAACCTACTGTACTCATGGTCACCACAGCCAGCCACATGCCATTTCCGATTCCATTGACTGGATCCTTTGGAAACTGGTCTGGAGAATTTTTTCTTTCGGCAAGCCAAAGTAAGGTGCCTACGAGAGCCAGAATAAATAAAAACAAGCCTACGGCAATAATTAATTTAAAGCTGAAAAAGGGCTTTACTTTTTGCCAAAGTGTGAGTTCATCTGATCTGGAAACTATGGACAAACTTGAATTGTAAAATGGCTGCGAAAATCGCATATACTCAAGCCTGGATGAAGTAATACTAATAGGACCGACGACTATATCCACCATTTCTTTGCTCAGACCACTAAGTGCTGTTTCTACTTTGTCAAAATATTTATAGCGGTAGTTCCAGCCCTTTTTGGTAGCCAATTCCTCCCAGATATCCATCGCGATCCCTTTGTTTTCTACATTATTAGCAAACACAAAAGGCTGACTTCCTGCTACCCCTACAAGTAAAGTATCAGCAGAAGAGACTTCTGCTTGCGCAAAAAGATTAGAAGAAGTTAGAGATAGGATTAAAGCAATAAAATAACAGTAGATCGTTTTGGATCTCATAATTTAAATTTTTGGATTTTCTAATTTTTACTCGAGCTTGTTAAAGCAAATTGCAGTGATTAGCTAGCCGAGTTGTCAAATAAAATAGGGTCGACCTGAAGGAAAGATGGGCTCTTAATAAATTGATTTTACTAAGAAAATAAGCCAAAACAAAGTAAATCAGGCAGTTTCTGCTAGTTGAGATGGACTGACCTATCTAGTGATGAACAAAAGTGAGGCTTTAGAATGGTGGCTAAACGTATTCAAAAAGCCACAAGCCTCAGCTTAGATAGAAGCTGGAAAAAAGATGCTGGATGCCTATGGAGCTCCTATTGCCAATTTTACTAACTCAAATAGAGGTAGGGATCTGAACTTGATATGTGGGGAGTTTTTGGATCGGACGACTTACATTGAAAATACAGGAACTCGAAGCAATACTGACTATAATGCAGGAGTATATCCCATAAATGAATCAGGTAGTTTAAAAATGGAAATGGAAAAGACAATTCAGGATGCTGTGGATTGGGATAAGGAAGTCACAAATGTCGATTGGGATAATGATGGGGAAATATACTCCCAGATGAACAGTTTTAATGTGACTCTTTTTGAAAATTTCAGCCAAAATCCAGATAAAGTGGTGATCAGCCATAAGGAAACGCTATCTGATTAGGTCCTCGCAGAGCATACTACCAGTTCAGCCTATGTAGCTTGGAATAAAGATTTTGATTGAGGAATTTTTTTAGGTGCTCAGGTTGGGTATTGCTAGCATAATTATAGATGGTATGTATTCAAAAATTAAAATTTCAAGTTCCACAGTTTTCTTATTTCAGCACCTTTTCCTGATTTTTATATCAGTTCAATGCAAACCAAAGAATCCAATCATGACTGAGAATAAACCTGAGCTTCAAGAAACCCAAGTGACCTTTGGGCCAGCAGGACATATGTTGAATCAAAGACAGGCTTTTTCTCCCGATGACAATTTTTTGGTATTCGATTCTAGAAATGACGATTCGAAAATTGGAGAAAACCCATCAATCGGTCTAGTTAACCTTGAAACAAAGGAGCTTAAAACTATCTATGACCTAGAAAATCAGACTTCTTATGGCCCCGGCGTAGGTGCTGTTAGTTTTCACCCTAGTCAGAATGAAGTGGTTTTTATCCATGGGTTAAAGAATGCTTCCGCAGCCCAGCCTTACACGTTCACAAGACGCTTTGCTATGAAAGTTGATTTGGATAAACCGGAATTATCTGGGCCAATGGAAGCAAGAGATATAAATCCTCCATTTACCAAAGGGGCTTTACGAGGAGGGTCCCACGCCTATTCCTACAACTCAGATGGAGCAATGTTAAGTTTTACTTATAATGATGAACTTCTAGAGATAGAGTCAAAATCAAATCCGGAAGTTCATGACCTGCGAACTGTAGGAGCATTGCTTATTGGAGAGGAGGTGGCTATTGAGGGTACAAAGAATGAGGAAAACTTTGATGGGCTGAGCTTTGCCATATTGCTGGCAAAGGTCATAGCTAATCCAAAACCTGGATCAGATGAAATCAATAAGGCTTATGAGGAATGTTGGGTTGGTAATGCTGGTTATAAAAAGCCAGATGGGACAGTACAAAAACATGCATTGGCCTTCTTAGGTGATGTAGTTTCTAAATCTGGAAAAAAGGTAACTGAAGTATTTCTTACTGATATACCTGAAGATATTTTAGCTTTAAAAGCATCCGTTTCTGCAGGAACAAATTCCAGTTTACCTTCATTGCCTCATGGAATAACTCAAAGAAGATTGACCTACACAGCAGATGATTTAAACCCGGGAATCCAAGGGCCAAGGCAATGGTTGAGAAGTTCGCCGGATGGAAACTCAATTTACTTTTACAAGGAAGATGATTCTGGTACAGTTCAGATTTATGCAGTCTCACCAAATGGTGGGGAAATCAAGCAGATCACCAAAAATGACTTTTCTCCAGATACTACTTTTGGATTGAGTGCTGATGGGAAATACATTGCCTACAGCGCAGAAGAAGCTATTTTTGTTACTTCAGTAGATGATGGTGAGACTCAACTTGTTTTACCAAGACCCACAAGTTCCAGTTCACAACTCAGTAATATCAACTGGGCAAATGGTAAATACACCATTGCCTATAACAGAAAAATAGAACTGAATGGAGCGACTTATTATCAGATTTTCACCTTAGATCTCTCAAAAATTTTAGGCTAATTGTAGTTCTTGATTTTGACTTAGTCAAGTTCCTTATACAGTCAATGCATTTTTAAAAACCCTAATAACCTAGCTTCCATGGATTTACCCATTATAGATTTAATAGTTTTTTTCGTTTACATGGCAGCTATCGTGCTATTTGGGATTTCTTTTTCATTTAAGAAAAGGACTGCACTGGAATATACTACCGGAGGAGGCCGACTGCCGAGTTGGGCGATTGGGATGTCTATCTTCGCTACGTTTGTAAGTAGCATCAGCTTCCTAGCACTTCCGGGCAATGCCTATTTATCCAATTGGAATGGCTTTGTGTTTAGTCTATCTATTCCTTTCGCAGCATGGATAGCTGTCAACTATTTTGTCCCACTTTATCGTAGGCTTCAGAGTGAATCGGCTTATTTTTACCTAGAAACACGTTTTGGCTCCTGGGCCCGAGTGTATGCCTCGATATGCTATTTGCTGACTCAATTGGCCAGAATGGGGGCTATTATGTACCTCTTGGCACTTCCGATGAATGCTTTATTTGGTTGGAGTATTCCTTTGATCATTATCTGCACTGGAGTGAGTGTGATTATTTATGCGATGCTTGGAGGAATAGAAGCTGTGATTTGGACAGATGCAATTCAGGGAATTGTATTGATCGGAGGAGCTTTACTTTGCCTGATTGTCATTTTGTTTTCTATGCCCAATGGACCAGGAGAAGTTTTTACGATTGCAGCCGAATCGGATAAATTTAGCCTAGGTAGTTTCCAATTCAATTTTGTAGAATCGACATTCTGGATGATTTTGATCTATGGACTATTCATCAACCTTCAGAATTTTGGAATAGACCAAAGCTATATTCAGCGGTATATCACTGCCAAAACAGAGAAAGAAGCTGTGCAATCTACCTGGTTGGGGAGCTTGCTTTACGTTCCTGTTTCTTTGCTTTTTTTCTTTATTGGAACAGCCTTATTCTCTTACTACCAAGCGTTTCCAGAATTATTACCTAGCGATTTACAATTAGCTGAAAATGCCGATAAAGTCTTTCCGTATTTCATCGTTTCGGGACTTCCAAAAGGTGTAACAGGAATTTTGATTGCCTCTATTTTTGCTGCTGGAATGAGTACGGTTTCCACTAGTATCAACAGTTCTGCAACGGTTTTCCTATCAGACCATTATAAGAAATACATTCATAAAAACGCTACCGAGAAGCAATCCATGCGAGTGCTTTTTATGAGCTCATTCTTCATGGGCGGAGCTAGTATTTTAGTGGCTCTGGCATTCAATGGAGTTACTTCCGCTTTGGATGCTTGGTGGGCACTTTCGTCAATTTTTAGCGGTGGAATTTTAGGTTTGTTTTTGCTGGCCTTCATTGTCAAAAAAGCTTCTAGCAAAGCCGCTGCCATTGGGGTATTATGCGGTGTGGTGGTCATCGGATGGATGAGTTTATCAGCAGTGGTTTTGAAAGGAACCAGTTTGGAAGGGTTTCAAAACACGCTACATACCAATTTGACCATCGTGATGGGAACCCTGACAATTTTTATTGTGGGATTCATTTTGACATCACTTTTTCAAAAAAAAAAATAGTTTTAAGGTTATTCAAAACATTCTTTACGAGTAACTGATGTTTGCCCCGGTATGAAAAATAGCTAGGATTTAAGCACAAAAAAAAACCTCTGAAATTAATCAGAGGTTTTAGTGTCGGGGTGGCAGGATTCGAACCTACGACCTCCTCGTCCCAAACGAGGCGCGATACCGGGCTACGCTACACCCCGAGCTATTTTATTCTTGATCCTAGACTTGCTCTTGAATCGGTTGCAAATGTAGTAAAATTTATTTCTGACAAACACTTTTTTCAAAATGAAATTGAAAAAAATCGGAGATTAATTTGACGGATTTATAGCACTTAATTGAAGTGCATTGAAAATGAGATCAATAGCTTTAATTGACAATGAAAAACTCTAAACTTAATCGCACATTTTCAGGATCTGTTTCGTCTAGATTAAGCTTATAAGTGTAATATCCATTCGAAAGTGGAGTTTCACCCACATAGTCAAATGGTTGAAGTCTTAATTCTTCCCCATCAGCCATTAACCTGACAAATCCATATCGGTAGGCATTTTCAAATTCATTAAAATCTGATTTTTTCCCAGCTTTGAGATCTCCAAATTCAACTCCACGTGAGCCAGAACTTATAAAAATGTCTTTGAAATCCACTCCGGAAGCATTTTCCACTCGAATGAAAATACCTGTGGGGTTGTCAAAATCAGAATCATCTGCACAAGTCGTCAACAAGATTATTCCAACTAGGAGAGTTAGTAGCTTTTTCATCTTTATAGAATGTTGATCAATTTGTAGACGATTTAATTCGATAAAATGCTACTTATTGCTTGTGATTTGACTAGAACTCTTTCTCTCCAAACTCACTCTTAATAAACCGTGACTTATTTGTCAGCTTATTGAATGTATAGCTGATGTTCAACTGGATCATGTCTACTTCATAGACATAATTCGTCGTGGTGTAGAATTCTCCTTCACGCCAAGTGGTAATTCGTTGCTCATTCGTCGGAAGCAATCCCATATCAATATTTAGCCATTGAAGGGTGGTGCTGAGTCTTCCATCCAGAAAAGTCTTCTGCAAATTCAGATTAGGAGAGAGAAAACTGGAATCCTCACCCTGCGCTGTATTGGTTGGGGACAGGTAATTTACTGCTAGTTGAGCCTCCCAGTTTTTACCAAGATCAAAGCTTGTATTGGCGTTGATCGAATAAATCCAGCTTTCAGAATTGATGGGCCTATTATCAAATTCCCCCTCGATGGAATAATGATACACATTTGTGCCAGCAAAAATCTGCCACCAATCTGTAGGGTTTAATTCCAGTCCAACTTCCAGCCCAAGAGATTTTCCTGTACCTACATTTGAATAAATTCTATTCAAAATCGTGTCGTTATAAACCGTATTCACGCGATTTACCAGATTCTGCACATTTCTGAAGTAAGTCGTAGCGCTAAAGGAATTGTCTCCAAAATCCTTCACAACACCAATTTCCACCAAGTCCACAAATTCAGGCAAGAGTGTAGGATCGCCCTGTTCCAGCGTCTCGGAATGCTCTCGCTCAGGGAATGGATTCATTTTGAACGTAGTGGTTCTCTCCACTCGTCGGGAGTAGGAGGTTTTGAATTGCAGCTCGTCACTCACAGCATATTGCAAGCTCGCCGATGGGTAGAGCTTTACGAAGTCATACAAATAGGTCGTGTCAACTGTACCTGCCTTGTCGGTGAGATCCAGCGTTCTATCCATCACTTCCAGCCTTGCGCCAGCAGCGTAATTCCACTTCCCTTTTCTGCCTGTTAATTGTCCATAGCCAGAATGCAAAACTCGATTTAAATCTACTCTACTCGAAAACTCAGGAATTAGCTCAAATACTCCAGTTTCATTGTTTTTTCGCTCATATACAAAGTCCCCAGTATGATTTAGATATCGGTATTGATATCCAAATTCCAGGGTCCCAAATGGTTTTGGAGCTGATTTGTAGTCCACTTGAAGTCGAGTTCCATGTAGCGGGTTGTCGTTGGTGTTATACTCGTCCTGATAAATAATATTGGTGTCTGGATAGCCCAAATTGCGATTGGTAGTAGGCCCACCAAGCATAGTGTATTCGTATAGAAAAGAGCCTGAGAGTTGAGATTTATTTTGAAAAATGTGCTTGTAATCTAGGCTTCCTAAAACAAAATCACCGCGACGAATTCGTAGATTTTCGTTGTAATACTGCATCGTATACAGTCGCTCCTCATTCACTACGGCATGGTTGTCATAATAGAGGATATCTGCAGTACGATCTGCAGTCTTTTTTCCCGCATAAAAGCCAAGACTAAAGTCATTGGCCTCATTGGGAGTGAAACCTAAGGTGAATCTGCCTGAGTAGGTTTTGGCAACGGTGCTTCTTTCGCCATCCGAGGGGAAAAATGTAGTTGTATCTCCGCTTATCGTATAGACTTCACCTTCCCTGCGTCCGCTGATATCATTTCTTTGGAAGTTTCCACCCAGGGAAAGGTCCCATTTACCTTTTTTATGATTGATGGTGAAATCAGCCCCATACCTGTGTGGATTGTCTTTGTTGTCATATGGCTCTATACTTGGCGCGCCTATTTTGGCATTTACCTGCACGAAGGTGCCATCGGTTACCCCTTTCTTCATGATAATATTAATAATCCCTGCTTTTCCCTCCGGGTCATATTTTGCCGAAGGCGAAGTGACTAACTCTATTCTATCCACTGCATTGGCTGGGAGTTGGGATAAAAGTGCCTCTGGACTCGCTTGTGAAGGCTTGCCATTGATCATGACTACAAAGCCTGTGGTGCCTCTGACCGAAAGTTCACCCTGAGCATTGATGCTTACCGAAGGTAGATTTCTCAAAACATCCGTTGCGGTACCGCCTTGACTGGTGAGGAAGTTTTCTGAATTGTAAACCTGCCGATCTACTTGATTCATGATGGTAAATTTTCTCCCAGATACTTCTACTTCAGATAGTAATTGTTGATCTGGGGTGAGTAAAATGGTCCCTAAATCCAGTAAGAGATTTTTGGTGATCGACACACCTGAAACAGTCTTCGATTCATAACCCATAAATTGAGCGAGAAGATAGTAATCCCCTGGTTTTAAGTCTTCTAAGGAAAATAATCCTTCTTGATCTGTCACGGCTCCAGTTATCAGTAAGCTATCCTTGGTTTGATAAATAGCCACACTTGCGTATTCCAGTGGGCTGTTTTCTGCTTGATCAATTAGCTTACCTTTTACACCTGTTTGAGAAAAAGCAGGTCCACCTAATACTATTATAAAAAGTAGGAATGATAATTTATTCATTGAAACACCACAATTTTTATGTGTAAAAATTGTAAAAAAACAAATTGAATTGAATGCCTTTTAAATAATAACTGAAGCAAATTTCTTTTAGGGAGAAAAATAAAATTTTTTAAAAGACCGAATTCCCATTTATAAAAAAATTGAAGAAGTTTCTAAAGTAATTTTAAAACCTAATACTTAGTGTTTTGAATGTGTTAGTGTCTGATTATCAATAATTAAAGTCAATTATTCGAATAAAAATATGTTTGCTTTCAAGGGGAGATTCCTTTTGGGAGCAGTCTGAATAGGGAAATCACGAAGTTTGAAAGGAAATAATTTTGTTTATTTAAGATTGAAAGAAGCGGGTTGAATGAACTCGATGAAATAACCTCTCTTCTCAATAAGTTGAACCACACCAATAAAGTAAATTCTATCTAATGAGTTTTCAAATCAAAAATTCCGGTGAAGCCTACGACGTCATTATTGTGGGTTCTGGAGCTGGAGGTGGAATGGCCTCCAAAATTCTTTCCGAAGCAGGATTATCAGTTGCCGTCGTAGAAGCAGGGGGTGATTTTGATCCGGCAAAAGAGGAAGATCGCACGCAATTAAGGCCACCTTGGGAATCACCAAGAAGAGGAGCTGGTACTAGAATCCGGCCTTTTGGAGACTTCGATGCTGCTATCGGAGGCTGGGATATCGATGGAGAACCATACACCAGAAAGAATGGGACCGAATTCGATTGGTTCCGATCCAGAATGGTGGGTGGAAGAACGAATCACTGGGGGAGAATCTCTCTTCGCTTTGGACCGAATGATTTTAAGCGAGCCAGCATAGATGGTCTAGGTCATAACTGGCCTATTGGTTACGATGATTTGAAGCCTTACTATGATAAGGTAGATAAGCTAATTGGGGTATTTGGTACCAAAGAAGGCATTTACAATGAGCCTGATGGCTTTTTCCTCCCTCCTCCAAAGCCAAGACTTCACGAGCTTTACATGAAAAAAGGTGCGGATAAGGTCGGAATTCCAATGATCCCTTCACGTCTTTCCATGCTTACTCGTCCAATCAGCAAGGAAAGAGGAGTTTGCTTTTTCTGTAGCCAGTGTAACAGAGCTTGTCAGGTTTATGCAGATTTCTCAGCGGGAACTTGTCTGGTTCACCCTGCTATGAAAAAAGGTAAAGTTGACCTTTACACGCATTCCATGGTTAGAAAAGTAACAACAGACGAGGCTGGTAAGGCAACCGGAGTATCCTTCGTGAGTAAAGTAGACATGAAGGAATACAAGTTGAAATCAAGAGTAGTCGTGCTTGGAGCGTCAGCCTGTGAATCTGCACGAATCATGATGAACTCCAAGTCAAAATCGCATCCTGACGGGATTGGAAATAGCTCTGGAATGGTAGGGAGATACCTACATGATTCCACAGGAACAGACCGTATGGCAATCGTACCGAGCCTGATGGATCGTCAGCGATACAATGAAGATGGTGTAGGTGGTCTGCATATGTACACTCCTTGGTGGGGTGATAACAAGAAACTGGATTTTGCCCGTGGATACCATATTGAGTATTGGGGCGGAATGGGACAACCAGCCTATGGCACCGGAGGAAGTATGGATTCGATGAGAAAATATATCACGGACGAATTTGGTGCTCCAAGTCCGAACGGAGGTTATGGAGTAGGATTGAAAAAAGATATTAGAAAACTTTACGGATCCACCATGGGGATGTCTGGTAGGGGAGAAAGTGTGCCTATGTATGATAACTATTGCGAGATTGACCCAAATACCGTGGATAAATACGGTATTCCAGTGCTTAGATTTAACTACAATTGGACGGATCAGGAAGTGAAGCAGGCGAAACACATGCATGACACGTTTGAAGAGATCCTGACAGAAGCTGGAGGCATTTTATTAGGCTCCAAGCCGGGTCCTGAATCTAAATATGGATTATTGGCACCAGGAAGGATTATTCACGAAGTTGGTACTACTAGAATGGGCGACGATGCCGCTACATCAGTATTGAATTCCAACTGCCAAGCGCACGATTGTGATAACTTATTCGTAGTGGATGCGGGACCTTTTGTGTCTCAAGCCGATAAGAACCCAACGTGGACCATTCTGGCCCTTGCATGGAGAACTTCCGATTATATAGTAGGTGAATTGAAAAAGAAAAATATCTAAATCATGAACAGAAGAGAAAACCTCAAACTACTCTTTACCGGCTCTCTTGGTACAGGATTATTGTTGACTGGCTGTTCACCTGAGCAGCAAGCTTTGCCTGAAAATGCTTTATTAGCAGGCGGAACTATTGGCGGTAGAACGGAAGAAGAAAAGCAACGCGATTTAGAGTTACTTTCAGAGACCTTTTTCACTGAAGATGAGCGTAAGAAACTCAGCACTCTTGTGGATATTATTATGCCAAAGGATGATGAATCTCCCTCAGCTACTGAATTAAAAGTAGTGGACTTCATGGAGTTTATGATGAAGGATCAGCCTGGAAATCAAACTCGTATGCGTGGCGGCTTGATGTGGTTGGATTTTGAAGCGGATGAGAAGTTCGGGAAATCATTCAATGAACTTTCTGAATCTGAAGTGATCGAAATCGTAGATGAAGTAGCCTGGCCAGACACAGCAAAACCTGAATATGAAGGGGGAGTACGCTGGTTCAATATGCTTCGTAACCTTACGTGTTCTGGATATTTCTCTACCCCTGAAGGTTGGAAATACATGGGCTATGTAGGGAATACTCCAAATGCGTGGGACGGTGTTCCTCAGGAAGTAATGGATAAGCATGGCGTGAAACTGGAAGAAAAATACATTCCTCAATACCTCAAAATGGAAGATCGCGGAACTGTGATCGAGTGGGATGCGGAAGGAAATATTATTGGGTAATTAACTTTCCCAAGCCAAAATATGAAAGCCAATGGATGAAAATTCATTGGCTTTTTTTGTGGTTGAAAGTTACCCGACACTTATAGAGTTGGCTGATCTATTAGAGAATAATTCTGTAGTAGAAATTAGCTTAATGCAACTGTTGGAGAATGCTTATGCTGTACGAAATAGACCAGCGATAACTGCACAAAGGGGATAATTCCGTCAGATCAGGTTGGTGGCGCCACATTAAGTTTTTAGATGGCTTTTAGGAATTATACGAGCATGACTAGCTGTGAATAATTAGTAGTTAAAGCTGATTTTTCACTTTTACTAAAAGTCCGGGGAGTATTTTCTTACCTATATTCAACTTCTCCTTTAATGATAATGGACTTTTTACTATCTCTTCTGCTATTGCTAAATATATCCCTACTTTATTTTTTTTACTCATAAAATCCCAGGAAGCACTAAGCGTTTTTGAATTATAATTCTTTTGAAATAGGACTTTGTTGGTAGAGATGAATTGCCCATGAAATGACAGTTTGATCATCCACAGCAAATCTGCCATATGCTCCGGGTTGCCTATTCTTAATTTTGCAACCGGCAGTATTTTTTTTACAACTGAACTTCTGTGAATCCCATGATAGGCAGCCCACCATCCGTGGACCTGTTTCTTGATGAGCGTAGTTACCAGATCTGATGTAGTAATGCTATTGGATAATTCAACACAGAAAGAGTTTCCCTGAATGAAAGGTAAACCTATATTTTTCATGCCGGGGATGGCTAAAGCAGCTTGTGGATTTTCTTCTAAAACCTTTATTTGCTCTGCTATGAAACCATCAAAAAGTATGTCATCGTGCGGGTGCAAAAAACAATATTCACCTAACTCTACTCCTTTTCTCCACAGATTTTCTGAATTAGAAAACCATCCTAGGTTTACTTCATTTCTCAAAATAGTGAAGTTGGGATGATCTTTGGCAAAATCTTGGCAGACCTTAAATGTATTATCCTTTGAGCAATCATCACAGAGGATTACCTCGAAGTTTGCATAGGTTTGGGCGGCAATTGATTCCAAAGTTTCAATAATAAATTTTTCAGCATTATAAGCTGTTACTAAGGCTATGACTTTAGGGTATATCACGAATAAACACGGTTAAGAATGCTTTTGACTGATTCCACAGCAAACATTGGTGCAGTAGTGAGTTTTCCTGTGTCGATAGAATGGTAGTTGCCTCCATAGGTTTTTAGGCCAATATTAGTTCTATCGTGCAGCTTACTATTACTATCATCGACATCGGTTTTACCATAGGCAACAATTGGAGCCCCATCTACCAAGTACGTGATGGATTTGTTGATGCCCGGAAACCACTTTTCAATTTCCTCCAAAAAAATGGATGATAAAGCATTTGCTTTTTCTTCGGATACAATTCCTCTACTTACCTCATTCCAAGTTTCTGGCGGACTTATTTCTGTGCTCCAACCCAAACAACCTGCGGGATACCAAGACAGGTATGCAGTTCCGTCCTTTTTTATGACCACATCACCATATTTGCCTATCACCATAGTAGCAGAAGGGCGTTCCAGTAAGCTGGGATCAATTTTAACCATCACCCTATACTTCAAGCGATGTAATAAATCCTTCGGTTTAGCTACTCCAAAAGATTCATCTAGTGCAAATTTACCCTCCCAAGTAGCATTTATTACTTGTTCAGCCTCAAACCTAAATTCTTTGTTGCCGACGAATCCAGAGACGGTAAGCATCTCATTATTACGACTGATGTTTTTTATATGATGGTTGGGACAAAAGCTTATGCGAGGATTGGATAGAAGTGCTTCTGTCAAATACTTCTTCAACAATTCGGTATCCACAGAATATTCAGCTGTTTCAAAAGCTGCCTGCACAACCTCATCGCCAAACAGTTCATTAGCTTTTTCATCTGAGACTCTTTTTGTTAAATAGCTGGGTTTGGTGCCCAAATAGTCCCAATCTGCATGTTTGGATGTATAATCATCGAAAATTTCCTCCATCTTTTGGTATCGCATTTCCAGCTCTTCTGGATTGAGAAAAGAATCCTTTGCTACTAAATAATAGAAAGGATTACTCAGCCCAAGATGATAAGATTTGTCGCCTATCCATCTCTCGAGAGATTTTCGAAATTCCATAGAGGCTTTTAACATCAGCTTAGGTGTGGCAAAAGTAGGGTCATTCATATAGACTATTCCAAGATGAACCTTGCCTTCATTCCTCAAACTGGCGCGATTAAATGGAATAGTGTCCTGATCAATTATGGTGACGTACTTACCTTGTTTGGCTAGCTCAAGTGCTATGCAGATTCCTTGAATACCTGCACCAAGCACTAAAAATTCATTATTATTCACTCTTAATTAAAAATTAATTGAATTTAAAACTAGGGATAATGCAGTTGGAATTAAAATTATGATTTAAAAATATTATGATTATCCGCAATGATGCCAGTCACCTTAGATTCTTTGCTTGGTTGGCTGGAAGACCCCTGCCCGAACTACAGGCGGGGGTGACCGAAGACTGAAGCGGCCTCAAAGCTAGAGTATACCATCTTTCAAGTCGCTTTTTTCTATTTACTGGTAACAAAGCGGATATACATAAAAATATTATCTCAATCTTTAGCATTCTTACTTGGTATTGGGCGGCTTGTGCACTAATTGGTTACGATAATTTCAGATTTTTTTTCTATTTCAGTCTGGTCAGGGGCAGCTTTTCAATTTTCATTGAATTAGTCACCAAGATTTGTACAAGCGATTGGCCTTTTATCCTTTTTTAGAAGGAAAACTTGATCAGTCTACACATATTTACTTTAAACCCATCTAACCCTATGAAACGCAGATCTGCTGTCAAGGCTATGGCCTTAACTTCTTTATCCACACCATTTTTCTTTTCCCAAGGATTTACAAGCATCAAAAAACTGCTTTCTACTGAAGCTTCAGGTTTCAAAAGCAACTGGGAAAACTGGCCTGATATGAAGTGGATTGGCCCTGAGTTTTGGGGGAATAGGTTGCAGGATTGGGAAATCAAAGGAGGTAAAGCTGTTTGTATTATTTCAAGTAACAACAGAGCCTTACATATTCTTACCCATCAATTGGGAACTGATACTAAAGATTTTCAGGAGTCGGTAGTGATTGATTGGGAAAATCAGGGTTTTGTTGGAAATGAATCTACCTATGCTGGTTTTAGATTGGGAGCAAAAGGCGTTTTCGATGATTATCGCTCAGCTGCTATTTTTGGAAAAGGATTGGATGTCGGAATTACTGGTACAGGGCAGTTGATGATAGGTGATCAGCTAAGTAAAGAGAAGTTAGATCTATCCAAATCGATTTCTTTATCCCTAAAAGCTGCCTTCAAGCAAGGGAATTATACGCTGACTTTAACTGGCTCGAACGATAAAACCACTGTTGTACTCACTATCGATGGGGTTTCGCCAATGGAGTTGGAGGGGAATTTGGCTCTGGTCGCGCATTGTGCTAAAAAGGATGAGTCCACAAGTAACCTTGCTGCTTTTTCAGACTGGGTTTTTCAAGGCGATAAAATTGTAGAATCTGCAAATCAAGTCTATGGGCCAATCTTTTTTGCTCAATATACGCTTCACAAAAACACCTTAAAACTTACAGCTCAGCTCGCACCTCTCGAGCTAATTTCAGATCTTAAAGTAGAGCTCCAATTCAAAAAAGGACCTGATTGGGAAACTTCACAGACTTCTGCCCTTGATCCAAATGGAAGAATTGCCAAGTTTAGAATCGATGATTGGGACCATCAGGAAATGATGCCATACCGGGTTCATATTGATGTTCCGCTGAAGGATAAAAGTCAAGAGTTTAATTACTATGGACAAATCGCTGCACAACCGAGATCTTCAGAAAACCTGAAAGTTGCAGTGTTTAGCTGCAATGCGGATCATGGTTTTCCAGATCAAGAAGTGGCAATCCAGGTGGAAAAGCACAGGCCAGATATGGCTTTTTTCTTAGGTGATCAGTTCTATGAAGGGACGGGAGGATTTGGAATTCAAACTAGCCCGCTAGAAAAGTCCTATCTGGATTACCTGCACAAGTGGTACATGTTCGGTTGGTCCTATCGTGATATTTTTAGAACTATTCCAGCAGCCATTATCCCTGATGATCACGATGTGTATCATGGAAATGTTTGGGGTGAAGGCGGAAAACATGCGCCATCTGATGAAGGCTGGGGATATGTGGCCCAAGATCAGGGTGGCTATAAAATGCCGCGCGAATGGGTAAATATGATTCAGGATTGCCAGACAAGTCACTTACCAGATGCGTTTGATCCCACTCCTGTGAAGCAAGGAATTAATGTCTACTACACGGACTGGGAATATGGGGGAGTGAGTTTTGCGATTTTGGAGGATAGAAAATTCAAATCTGCTCCTAAAAATGTCTTGCCAGAAGAGGCGAAAGTCATGAATGGGTTTATCCAAAATCCTGATTTTGATATCAAGAAGCACTACGACATTGAAGCTGAGTTATTGGGCAAAAGGCAATTGAATTTCCTGGAAAACTGGGCAGAGAAATGGGAGCCGGGCGTGCAGATGAAAGCAGTTTTGTCCCAAACCAATTTCTGTACAGTTGCGACTTTACCTGAAGGAAGTATTATAGATAGTATCGTTCCTAGCCTTCCAACTCCAGAAAAAGGAGAATATGTCACTGGCGATGCACCGACCACCGATATGGATTCCAATGGCTGGCCCCAAAAAGGAAGGGATGAGGCGGTAAGGATAATCCGAAAAGCTTTTGCCTTGCACATCGCAGGTGATCAGCATTTGGCGAGTACGGTGCAATACGGTGTAGATGAGTTTCGTGATTCGGGATTTGCTTTTGCAGGTCCTGCACTGAATAACCTTTGGCCTAGAAGATGGTGGCCAAAGGTACCAGAAGGCCATGAGCCATTTCCCGGAGGCACCAAAAACACGGGTGATTTCGAGGATGGATTTGGAAACAAGATGACTGTCATGGCAGTAGCTAATCCTTATAAGTCAGGACTTGAACCAGCTAGAATATATGATAGGGGCACTGGATATGGAATCATCACTTTTGATAAAAAAGCACGCACGATGAAGATCGAATGCTGGCCTAGAAATGTGGACCCAATTGCCAATCCAGCTGGTCAATATGACGGCTGGCCGCTGACAGTTTCTCAAAAGGATAACTACGCGAGAAAAGCCGTTGGCTACCTCAAAACTTTGAATTTGCAAGAAGTTGAGAATCCCTTGGTTTCAGTTTTTAAGGAATCAACTGGCGAACTTGAGTATTCTATTCCAGTAAATTCTTCCAGTTTTCAACCGAAAGTCTTTTCAGCTGAAAAGCATAGAGTAGAAGTAAGGGGTCAGAATAGGGGCTTGGTTAAGACCTATGCAGGACTTGTGATGCAGAAAGATCAAAGGGGAATAATTGAGGTGAATTTGGGAGAATAAATGAGGTTTGGGATTCTTATGGAAGCCCCTTTAGATTAGCAGATTGCTTCGTTCCTCGCAATGACGATGAAGTGTCGATTTTTGCTTACTTCATAATTGAACATTCATCATTCTACATTAAAAAATAATGAACACCGAATGATGAACGTCGAATATCGAAGGATTAAGAATGTTTTGAATTTATATAAACAATAAACCATGAGTTTTAAAAGTAAATTTCTACTTGGACTGATCACTTCTTCTCTTCTTTTTAACTGTAGTGCTCCCAAGGAAGAAGCAAAGGAAACAGAGACTAAAAAGCCAAATATTGTCATCATCTACATGGATGATTTGGGCCACGGAGATATGAGTGCTTACGGTGCTACAGAACTTTCGACTCCAAATATGGACATGCTGGCTAATGAGGGAATACGCTTTACCAATGGCTATGCGACATCGGCTACTTGTACTCCAAGTCGCTATGCTTTGCTTACGGGTGTTTACCCATGGAGAAATGAGGATGCGAAAATCCTCCCCGGCACGGCTCCTTTGCTGATTAGCACCTCGCAAATGACTGTTCCAAAAATGCTGAAAGGCCAAGGATATGAAACTGCGGTTGTTGGCAAATGGCATCTGGGCCTAGGTAATGGAAATGTGAATTGGAATGAACATATCAGTCCAAGTCCAAATGAAGTTGGTTTCGACTACAGTTACATTTTGGCAGCGACACAGGATAGAGTTCCGACAGTTTATATAGAAAATGGTGATGTGGTTAATCTGGATCCAAATGATCCTATTGAGGTGAGTTATGAGCAAAACTTTGAAGGGGAGCCAACTGGAAAAGACAATCCAGAATTGACTACCATGAAGTGGCATCATGGCCATCATAACAGCATCGTGAATGGCATTCCTAGGATCGGATTTATGAAAGGAGGCGAAGCTGCGAAGTGGTCAGATGTGGATATGGCGGATCATTTTTTGGAAAAAGCTCAGAGCTATGTGAAGTCACCTAAGGATGGACCTTTCTTTCTTTATTATGCATTTCAGCAGCCTCATGTCCCGCGTACTCCCAACCCGAGATTTGTAGGAAAATCAGGAATGGGGCCAAGGGGAGACGTGATTTTAGAAGCAGATTGGATGATCGGAGAGTTTATGAAAACCATGGAAGAGGAAGGTTTACTTGAGAATACCTTAATAATTTTCAGCTCTGATAATGGTCCGGTACTGAATGATGGATATTATGATGATGCGGTGGAAAAGCTGGATGATCATACTCCCGCCGGTCCCCTTCGAGGAGGGAAATACAGTTTGTTTGAAGCTGGAACTCGTGTGCCATTTATGGTTTATTGGAAAGGTAAAATCCAACCTCAGGTTTCTGATGCTTTGGTTTGCCAAGTGGATTTCTTAGCCTCTTTGGCTGCTTTGACTGGAAGTTCGGATTCGGCGCAGGATAGCCAAAACTTGTTACCGGTTTTTATGGGTGAGAAAAAAGTTGGTAGGTCTGAATTGATGCTGGAAGCTACAGGAAGAACTGCCCTCCGAAAAGGGGAGTGGATCATGATTCCTCCTTACAACGGCGCAGCAAAAATTGCGACGGTAAATATTGAAATAGGAAATGATCCTAACTATCAGGTATACAATCTCACCAATGATATTGGCCAAGTGAATAATGTCGCGGATTCAAACCCTGAGAAGTTGGAAGAAATGATTGCTGACTATAAAGCGATCCGTGGAGATATGAATTCAGAAGTGGACGAAGTGGTTTTGAAGTAAGATTGGCTTAAATTATAAATTTCTAACCCTGTTTTAATTATGAAAAAGCTCAATTTTTCCATTCAATTCCTTTTGATGCTGCTCTTTTCCGGAGCACAGGTATTTGCTCAAAACACAAAGGAAAGAAAACCCAACTTCATTATCATTTTTACGGATGATCAAGGCTATGGAGACTTAGGAGCCTTTGGACATCCTACGATCAAAACTCCAACTATTGACCAAATGGCTAGTGAAGGTCAGAAATGGACAAGTTTCTATGTAGCAGCCAATGTCTGTACACCCAGTCGATCTGCGATTTTGACTGGTAGAATCCCAGTGAGAACAGGGATGTATTCGAACACGCGACGGGTGCTTTTTCCAGATTCTGACGGTGGCTTGCCTGCCTATGAAAATACGATAGCCACACTTCTTAAAGGTTCTGGATATGCCACTGCAGCCATAGGGAAATGGCATTTGGGACATCTGCCGCAGTATTTACCAACTAGTCACGGCTTTGATTCCTACTTTGGAATTCCCTACAGCAATGACATGGATCGGGTGAATGATATCACAGCCAAGGAAGCTTTTGACGATCCAAAAATGGAGTATTTCAATGTCCCTTTGATGAGAAATACTGAGATCATAGAGCGACCTGCGGACCAAAACACCATCACGAAGAGATACGCTGAGGAAGCTGTCAAATTCATAAATACCAACAAGGACAAACCATTCTTTCTTTACTTGGCGCATTCCCTTCCTCACGTCCCGCTTTTTGCTTCTGGTGATTTCAAGGGGAAAAGCGAGCGTGGTCTTTATGGAGATGTAATTGAGGAAATAGATTGGTCGGTGGGAGAGATTTTGAATGCATTGAAAGCGAACGGTCTCGATCGAAATACCTACGTGATTTTCACTTCTGACAATGGGCCATGGTTGGTCTACAATGAACATGGAGGAAGCTCAGGTTCACTTTTTGGGGGGAAAGGCACCAGTTACGAAGGTGGTGTACGAGTACCCACGGTGATTTGGGGACCAGGAAATGTAACCCCAGGTGTAATTTCCAAAATGGGCAGTACGCTGGATTTATTACCAACGATTACTTCCCTTGCTGGCGCAAAAGTGCCTCAGGATCGAGTTTATGATGGATTTGACTTGAGTCCAGTGCTGAGAGGTGAAGATGCCACGCCGCGAGAAGAGATGTTTTACTACCATGGAGATCGACTTTTTGCGGTGCGCAAAGGAGATTTCAAACTTTACTTTTACAGTAACAATCCTGCTGGATATCCTGCAAAAGTTGAGAAGCTAGAGAAGTTGACCTTGTATAACCTTGGACATGATCCTTCGGAGCGTTTTGATCTTGCCGATTTGCATCCTGAAATTGTGAGTGAACTTTCAGAAGTCGCCAAGCAGCATTCAGCAGCCATGGTTTTTGGGGAGACACAATTGGAGAAGAGAATAGGCGATTGAGAAATCCTCACTTTTTCTTCCCATTTGTGTTGCCAGATTGTCCTCATACAACTCAAACAACTACTCGTGTGCCACCTCTGTCGTGAGCCTTCGGTCTGTAGTTTTTCCCCCAGAAGCTGAGAAAAATTAAGTAAAGATTAACTGATCTAAAAGCTAAAGAAAACCCTTTCAACCTTCCTCATTTAACCCTATTTTAACTCCATGAACCGCAGACCTTTTCTTCAAAAAATCAGCCTTATCGGCACCTCGTTTATGGCCATGCCTTTTATAAGCTATGGGAATGTGGATTTCCCCAAAGCCACCCGACTCAAATTCATCACTGCCTCAGATGGGCACTGGGGACAGCCAGATACAGACTACGAAACTTCCCATAGTAACTTGATCGAGGCGATTCACAGGGAAGAGGATGTGGATTTTGTGGTTTTTAATGGAGATCTGATTCACGATGACCCATCACTTCTACCACAGGTCAAAGAAGTTTACAACCGCCTACAAGTACCTCACTTTGTCACCCGAGGCAACCACGACAGGGTGAGTGAGGAAGAATTTGAGAAAATCATGGGGCAGACTACCAACTTTTCCTTCCAATCCAAGGACTCTGGCATCCTGCTACTGGACTGTTCTAACGAAAAAGGAGAATACCTCTGCGCGGATCAGGACTTCGCCAAAAGCATTTTGGATGAATACGCCTCGCTGCCTCAGGTTTTTGTCTTTGTCCATATCTCCCAAAACGACTGGACCCGGCATGGCGTACCCTGCACGGACTTCCTGAACTTGGTCACTTCATATCCTAATGTGCGGGCGACTTTCCATGGACATGATCATGATGTGGATGGGCAGATGATCTACCGTAAAAAACCCTTTCTATGGTCCGGGCACTTCGGCGGCAGCTGGGGTAATCCATTCCCTTCCTATCGGGTCTGCGAAGTGGGGGAGGACGGAAAAGTCATCACCTACCTGAAGACTGTAAAGGATGGGACTATCCTGAATGGGCATACGCTTTAAAGAATCTCAGAACTATCATCCAAATAAAAAAAATGTGCTGGGTACAGATTTACCTGACGAAATCCCTAAATTGGACTCAGCAGAACCCCGCAAAACCCTGTGAAAATTAGTGCATTAGGAAGTGGAAGTTGCTTTTATAGAAAACTGTTGTAAGGAATTAAATGAATAACCATGGAGCTAATAACTATAAAAACATTTGACAACTCGATTAAGGCTCACTTGATGAAATCTAAGCTTGAAAGCGAGAATATACTCTGTTTTTTATTTGACGAAAATATAGTTGGGCTTAATCCTCTTTATAGCTTAAGTGTTGGTGGAATAAAATTAAAGATTGGTAAATCAGACATTGATAAGGCAGCTTTAATTATTGAGGAGACTGAAAAAGCCACGTTAACCAATGACCATGGAGAAGTTATCAACTGCCCAAGTTGCCAATCAGAAGAAATTTACAGCGGATTCAAATCAATGGCAGGAACGAAGGGGATTATTTCAGCCATTACCTCAATTCTATTTATGGTTTTTCCGATCTATTATAAGACAGTTTACAAGTGCAAAAAATGCGGAAATGAATTTAAATAGAAACGCGCAACAACGGCGAATAAAGTGCCTGATTAAAACTTAACGTCGAGAAGTTGTATTACCCTTGTCTAAGCCGAGTCCGTAAGGATCCGGCTTTTTTGTTTCAGGATAAAATGGGGGTATTGAGGTTAATATCCTGAAATTTTGAGATACTAGTTGGGGATTTCAGAGGCAGAACCTGAACATTGAGGATAAGAGGCTGGAAGTTTATACTCGGAGGTGGAAACTTCAGGATAAAAGGGTGAAGGTTTATGCCTAGAGGTTGAAACTTCAGGATAATAGGGTGGAAGTTTAGGTTTTTATGTTCAACCCTTTCAGGGTTGCAATTCAAAATAAAGGGACCATTTTTCCACGGGTTTCACCCGTGGCTACTGAAAGGTTTGACCATCCCGAAATCGCTTCCCTCATCGGGACTGTCGCTTCGTGGTCAATATCAAAGACCATTTGAAGATGGAGTGATCCTGAAAGGATCAAACATCTGAATAGCCATGGGTGCAACCCATGGTAAGATGCGACTCAAAATTCCTTTATGTGACCCCGACGGGGTCAAACTTTAAACGTCTAATCCCATCTTATCTACCCACAAAAAAAAATAATTTCACCTCCCACTCAATTCCCCTCGACGAAATCCTTAATTTGGGATCAGTAGAACCCCGAAGGCCTGTGGACAATTGCGATATAGACGCAATAGGGTAGTAGGAGATGGGTAAATACAAGCGTTGTGCTTTATTATGATAAAACAGAAAGATATTTACGTAATTACTTTCATATTCTTGCTTTGTACGGGTTGCAACAAGAAATATGAATCACTTGAGGAACAAGTAATTAATGATGCACTGAATGCTTTTTTGTTAAAATATCAGATAGACTTTACAAATGTTCCTCCGCCTGAATCAATTAATGTTCTTAAAAGCAAAGTAGCTAAAGATACTAGCAATTTAGGAGTTTATGTTTCTGATGCGCTTCTTCCCATTGCACAATTTAAGGAGGATAATAAGTGGATGTTTTCAGAGGAATTATCTAATAATCCTAAGTTCAAAGAGATAGTGAATTCTAGAAAATTTGAGGAGTTGTCCTATAGAGAGTTTAATAAAGAAAGGTTGAATATCATAGATCCATATGTACAACTTCCCGAATCAAATGATAGGATTAGATCTGACAAACAATACTCGATGTTTTCTTTTTCAAGAGTTGGTTTTGATGAAGGAATGGAAAATGCTGTACTGGTAATTCATTATGAAAGAGGATTTGAATCAGGTAGTATGAGTGGATATTATGGGGCATTACTTATTGAAAAAAAAGGAGAAATTTGGGAAATTGTAGAAAGGTAAACAAAGCACAACAAAGGCATAGCCGCTATACTACGGCCGATGGCCTAGCCAGCGGCTATGCTCGGCGTTGTGTAGCAGCAAAAAAAACAGACACCTGAGAAATAACAATGGGATTCGGATTTAACCTATTCTTCATTTTAATTCTTGTTCCATTGACAGGAATTTTACTGATAGCTTGGCTTCTTTCAAGAAAACTGCTGATTGGAAAAATACTTGGGTTCATTTGGCTCGGAATACTTGGACTTGTATTATTATCAGTAATCTTACGTTGGTTGACTTCAAAAACCGAATTGGACAAGGACGACTACTATGGAGAATATGTAATCAACAGGGACTATTTTCCAGGAAAGCAAACAGATTGGCAATACAACCATTTTCGGTTTGAAATAACGGACAAAGACTCAATATTCTTTTACGTTACAGACAAGGAAAAAGTATTGAAAACATATCACGGAACCATTAAAACGATAGACCCCAGAAATTATCGCTCTGAAAGACTGATAATTGAAATGGAACAACCGACTCACCACATTTTGACAAGTAATCCGACAACTTACCGAAGTGCTTGGGATTTCTATTTGGTGTTTAAGTCGCCAAAATTTTACAATGTATTTTTCGAGAAAGGAAAATGGAAGTCAATAGAATGAAATAAATAAAAAGCCGACCGCACAACAACACCTATACTCAATGCCCTTCGGGACACTGCGTATAGCCAAACCGTTGGGCATTTGAAAAAAGACAATGAAGTACAAGAATTATAAATCGGCAATTCACAATTTCACTCATTCTTTCATAAACATTGACTTTATGAAAAGTGGAAGACTTGCTGTGAATGTCTTGATTGACTTGTATAACCTCGGATTTGAGACCAAGACAACATTCGACTTTATCAATAAGACCATTCAACCAGACAAAGCTGACTCCAAAGAGAGCAGACAGTTATTAAATGACTATTTAGATTGGCTACCTGACCACTTTGTAAATCACACCTGTGACTTGACCAAATTGGAGAAATTAGAAACAACTATTTGGACTGAATTTGACAAAGCATTTTCGCCTACGAGAATGAATGACACGATTGAATTTACCGTCAATGCTGTGACAAATTGGAAAGCTGACGGACGAGAAGAACAAACTATTGAGATTTCACAGGCTGAGTTGATCAAGAAGATTTTTTTGAAATTGAGAATTCCAGAAATGAAATAATATGGCTAAAATCTTTACACTTAAAAATATACTGATTGGATTAGCTATACTTATTATTGACTTGTTTATCTATTTTGTCCTTGCCTTGTTGCTTATGAATTATGACGATTTTTACGATGAGAGCAAAGGCGAGTATTGGAATTTGGCGAGTATGACTTTTTGGCAAAAATTGAATTACATTGGATTAAATATATGGCATTTTATCAACCTTATAGTGTTTGGATATGTGATTTACAGAGTGATAAAAACAATAAGAAAAAAGGCCCTACTACATTCTGTATAGTGCACAGCCTTCGGGATACGCACAATACAGTAGTCGTTATATGTCAACAAATAAAAAAATACCAATGAAACAATATTTACCAATTTTACTAATCTTGATAGGTTTTGGTTGTTCAAATTCTTCGACAGAGGCTACAAGCCAATTGAATACCGAAAACCCGAAAAGCAATTCTGCAGATTCTACGCAGGTGGTGAAAATTGTTCATGATTTTTTCCAAGCCTTTGACGATAGAGATTTAAAGAAAATGGAAGAACTATTGACACCCACTTCTAAAATAATTCATCATAACGGAGTGGAAACTGGCACAAAGGAAATGATGGAAATAATTAGCAAAACCAAAAATTGGTATCCTAGAGAGAGAATTCTAACTAAGTTTGAATATTTCGCTGATTCCAAAATTGCTATCGTGGGATTACTGAACGAAGTAACTTTCTCTTTGCCAGAAGATAAAAAGGTCTATGAACCTTATAATGAAACTTGGATTTTTGAGAAGATTGAAAATTCATGGCATCCAACGAGAATTCATTATTCCAAAATTATTCAAGATGAACATTCGGAAGAAGTGAAATAAATCAGATAGAAAAAAGTAGTCGACACACAACAATGCATAAAATAGTAATGTAGGCAAAACGCAGCCACGCCATTTATGCTGGCCCTTACCATCTTCCCCTCACCTCTCCATTTTTCCAACTTTCCAGATTTACGTCTCAGAAAATATTTTCCTTCTCTAACCCACTGATAGTAAGAGAACTATTGTTTTATTGATTTCACTTAGTTATTTTAGTTGAATTATAATTTTTCTTTCACTTAAATCAATTTTTATTATGGAAAACAAAGTTTCCATCGAGATCTCTCCGGCAGATCTCCTGGCGATCAAAGTTGCCCTTGCTGTGTTACAGGCCAAACTTGGTCCATTGCTCATTGCCCTCACTGATGAAGAGCGTAGGTCGCTCTTCAAAATGGGTGAGGCCTCCCGACCTTTCGTAGAGAAAGTACTGGAGTATGTAGTTTCTAATCCTGAGTTCCTACCACCTTTTACAGATGTGGCAGAGATGCAAAAAGACTGGAAAGCTATTTCTGATTTAATACCGATTTTCAATGGTTTGTCTCAGCTATGCAGCAATCTTGATGATACGCTGATGGAGGCAGGATCGGAAGTCATGGTGCCATCTGCTGCCTATTACAAGTCGGCACAAATGGCTGCTAAGCTTGGTGTGCCAAGTGCCAAGCCTGTGGTGGCAGATTTGAGGGTGCGCTGGGAGCGCAAACCAAAGAAATCTCCACCAAAAGAATAAAGTACCTGATTAAAACTTAACGTCGAAAAGTTGCTAATCGCTTCTCCAAGCCGGATCCGAGAGGATCCGGCTTTTTTTGTTTCAGGAGTTAATCCTCAAGCTTCAGGAAAATAGCCTGAAGGTTCAGGATAAAAGGGGGAACATTAAAGTAAATAGCTCGAACATTGAAGTTAATAACCTGAAATTTTGAGATAATAGGTTGAAAATTCGAGCTCAGAACCTGAACATTGAGGATAATAGGTTGAAAATCCGAGCTCAGAGCTCGGAAATCCGAGTTCCGAACCTCAAGCTTCATGTTAATAGGGTGAAAATTCAAGATAATAGGGTGAAGGTTTATGTTTTTATGTTCAACCCTCCCGAAATCGCTTCCCTCATCGGGATTGTCGCTTCTTGGTCGCTAGTAAGAACAACTTGATGATAAAGCGATCCTGAAAGGATCAAACATCTGAATAGCCATGGGTGCAACCCATGGTAAGATGTGACCCAAAATTCCTTTATGTGATCCCGATGGGGTCAAACTTTAAACGTCTAATCCCATCTTATCTACCCACAAAAAAATAATTTCACCTCCCACTCAATTCCCCTCGACGGATTCCTTAATTTGGGATCAGTAGAACCCCGAAGGCCTGTGGACAATTGCGATATAGACGCAATAGGGTAAAGGGAGTTGCGTATATACAAATGTTAGGTTTAATTTGAAAAATGATACTCACACCTATCATATTTATTTTGATTTAGAGCTTTCTTAATTACGTGGAACTTAAAAAAGGACGGTGGAATAAAAAGACAATCTATTTGGCTATGGCAATGTCCCTTTTTACGCTCATTCTACTTTTTCTAGGTATCCAACTAATAACTGACAACTTGTTGATCGTAATTTTCAACTTGCTCCAATATGGACTTGGTCCGGGAGTCATAATTCAACCAATTTTGTGGATTGTCTTAATGATTTATATACCAAAATGGAATCTTGAAAAACTCAATGGATATGCACTCTGATATGACCGAAGTAAATTTAACGAGTGACTATGAAATTTAATTCAAAGCGTTTAGTCCTTCTAATTGCTGTGGCTATCGGGATATATGGCCTAATAATTTTGCGTCAAGACTTAGCAAACCAAAGTTTCAATTGGACGATTGAAAATATATTTAAGTATATCTTAATAACTTTAGCTTCGGTTGGCCTATATATTTGGACGTATGAAAAGAAAGAAAATAAAAAATAAACCTAACATTAGCTTGAGTGCAGCGGGCAGAAAGCGAATAAAATAAAATTTAGTACATTGAATAACGTTTGGGATAGCCGGGTGGAAAGGGCTCCGAAAGTGCCCACCGCACCAAAGCCCGGACGTTATAAGCAATCCCCTATATATTGAAACATTTACTTCCGTTGCTAACGGTTTCGAAGTCACTTTTTTAGTAAATTCAAGGGCTCTCTGTAAGGCCGATTTTTAAACTGTTGCTCCTGAGAGATCGGGAAGCACGGGCGCAATCCTGGTTGGGATGCTTGCGATTACTTAAGTGGCGGTACCGATATTTCGGTAACCCCGTTCAGAATATTTTCTTGCCAAAAGCACATCCTCGGAGAGTACTTTAAATTCTCATTTTTATGGAACAGGAATCTATCTCTATGGAAGTCGTCAACCCGCAGGCAGCTGGTGTCGACGTAGGTAGTCGCTCCCACTGGGTGGCAGTGGGCCAGTCCGAACAGGATGTTCGGGAGTATGGGGTCTTCAACCAGGATCTGTTTGCTATGGCAGAATGGTTGAAAGAAAAGGGTGTAAAAACCATCGCGATGGAAAGTACTGGCACTTATTGGCAAAATCTTTATGCTGTACTTATTTCCAAAAACTTTCAGGTCATCCTATGTAATGGGAAGTTCACCAAAAACATCAAGGGGAAGAAAACTGACATCAAGGACTGTCAGTGGATCCAAAAGTTGCATACCCTGGGACTTTTGACGGGTAGCTTTCTTCCGGATGGGCAGACTGAAGAACTTCGGACTTACTGCCGTCACCGCTCGAATTTACTTCATTTAGCAGCATCGACTTCCAAAAAGATGCAGAAATACCTCCGGTTGATGAATTTCAGACTTGACGTGGTGGTGAAAGATATCTGCGGTCTTACAGGACTTTTGATCATCCGTTCGATCTGTGAAGGGGAAGTGGATTCATCAAAACTGGCCTCTTTACGTCACGGGAACTGCAGGAAAAGTGAAGAAGAGATAGCCAGAGCTTTACAGGGCAATGGTCGTAAGGATTTTCTTTTTGCCCTGCAGCAGGAGTTGGAAACTTATGATCATCTGCAAAATAAAATTGAACAGTGTGACGTGGAAATTGATAAAATGCTGGATCGTATCATTAATTCAGACGATAATAAGCGACAGCACCACATTGAGCCAAAGCCACACAAAAGGGTGAATAAAAATACACCCAAAGACATCGATCTGAATCTGAGATCCTATCAGATGTTTGAAGGGACTGATCTATTGGCAATAGAGGGCATGAGTTATTCGACAGTATTAGCCCTAATGAGTGAAGTTGGGTTGGAAGGGATCAGAAAATTCAAAACTGCCAAGCATTTTGCCAGTTGGCTCCGTCTTGCTCCCAATAACAAAGTCAGCGGAGGAAAAGTCCTATCAAGTAAAGTCCCAAAAGGAAGCAACCGTCTGAAAATAGCACTACGTAATGCAGCAAATGCCATCGGGAATCTAAAAGATTCTACTCCCTTGCGAGACTTTTTCCACCGCATTAACTTCAGAAAAGGAAGAGTTTCAGCCATCAGTGCAACAGCTCGAAAGTTGGCAGTTATAATCTGGAATATGGTGGTCAAGGGAGTACCCTACATCAACCCGGAAGGTTACCTCTTTCTGGATCAGAAAAGAAAGTTGGGATTAGTTAAAAGGATAAAGAAGCAAATCGATAAATTCGGTCTCACAGAAGACGATCTGGGCCTTAAAACAGCTGATATTTAGGTGTTTTATGGTTCGTTAGTCAGAAGCTAAAGAATGATAATCGGATATTTTGATTATATAATTATTGGAATTTTGATATTCTTAAATATCAAATTCTGGAAAAAAGATATTAATGGAATATGTATATCCGCAATGACACCAGTGACCAAATAAGTTCTTATTGACAGTTGGTGACAATTACTTTAAAGAGCATTTAACTCATTATAAATTA
>NZ_QLLK01000022.1 GCF_003259505.1 Algoriphagus yeomjeoni
TCCTTTTTTTTTCATGATTAATAAGAGTTAATGAATGATCTAAAAAGTTACCTCTTTCTGGCTGCTCTTGAAACTACCGTAGGTTTAGTGCAACAATGTATATGAAAAATAGGCGAAACAGTAATAAATTCAAGGCTTTTGGCTCGGATCAAACTTTGTGCTTAACTGAAAATTTTGTGCTTCGTAAACGCCTACTTTTCATATACTAACCGATAGCTATCGGATGATGCCAGTCACCTTAGATTCTTTGTTCAACGGGTCGGAAGAGGGCCTAAATGCATAAGTTTAACATAGCCTACATTGCTTATGCGATCATACTGGTAGAAAAACGGATATGCATATTTAAATTTCTTCAAACTTTTTATCCAATGGCCATCGAGAAAAAATACTGTTTGAACTGCAATGCGGTGATTCAAGGTAGGATTGACAAGAAGTTCTGTGATGATAATTGCAGAAATGCTTACAACAATCAGCAAAATGCGCTTACCACCAATTACATCCGCCGGGTAAATCACAGTCTAAAGAAAAACAGGAATATTTTGGAAGGAATCATTCCTGCCGGAGAGGAAATGGGTAAAACAACCCGTGCGCGACTGCTAAGTGATGGATTTCAATTCAGGTATTTCACGCATCTCTACGAAACCAAGAAAGGGAACGTCTACCATTATTGTTATGATTTTGGCTATTTGGAACTGGAAGGAGATTGGTTTTTGGTGGTGAAAGGAAAGGAAGTTTAGCTTCAGTTGATGATTTCAAGAAAGAGCTCAGAGGAATTGGGTACTTTTGTGTGTGTCAGAAAAACAAACAAACACCACCGCCCAGTATCTCAAAAGCCTGTCGATTGATAGCCTCAACGAAATGCAGACTGAGTTTATCTCCAGAGCAGCCAAAAATCCACATCTCGTACTTTTATCTCCCACAGGATCGGGCAAAACTGTAGCTTTTTTGCTTCCACTTCTCAATTCACTTAAGGAAAATGTAAGAGAAGTGCAGGCACTGATCATCGCTCCTTCCCGGGAATTAGCAATTCAGATCGAGCAGGTTTTCAAAGGGATGAGAACTCCATTTCGGGTGAGTACGGTTTATGGTGGACATTCCTCCAAATTAGAATCTAATAGCCTAGGCGAAGCACCGGATGTGATTATTGGTACTCCCGGAAGATTGGCTGACCATATAGAAAGAGGTTCTTTCGATCCGAAAACTATCCAAACAGTAGTTTTGGATGAATTTGATAAATCACTGCAAATGGGCTTTCACGAGCAATTGAGAGTGATATTTGGAGCGTTGAATGGTCAGCAAAGACATTTGCTTACTTCAGCGACTGTGTTGAAAAGACTTCCAGACTTTCTGCCCTTTGTCGATCACCGTACAGTTAATTTTCTCAAAGATGTAACGGAGTCAAAGTTGGAATTAAAGATCGTTCATAGCTCAAGCAAGGAAAAAGGAGAAACGCTGATGCGCTTGGTAGCAGGGTTTCAGGATGAGTCCTGTATAGTTTTCTGTAACCATAGGGATGCGGTGGATCGCTTAAGTGTATTGTTGAATGACTACGATTATTTCCATTCGGTGCTGCATGGTGGATTGGAGCAAATCGATCGGGAGAAAAACCTGATTAGATTCCGAAGTAAAGTCACGAATCTGTTGATCGCGACTGATTTGGCTTCTAGAGGGTTGGATATTCCAGAGATCAAGCATGTAGTTCATTACCAATTGCCTCCAAAGGAAGATGCTTTTATCCATAGAAATGGTCGGACTGCTAGAATGCATGCGGAGGGCTTGTCTTACTTGATTTTGGCAAATGACGAAGCAAGACCAGATTACATTGAAGAATTTATTGAAGAATACAAAGTAGGAGAAAAGCTTGTTCCGCCAGTTCCACAAGCGTGGACTTGTCTCTATGTAAGTGCTGGAAAAAAGGACAAAGTTAGCAAGGGAGATATAGTAGGAATGCTCACTAAAAAAGGGGGGCTGAGCAGTTCTGAGATCGGATTGATTACGATTATGGACTTTGCTTCTTATGTGGCTGTCAAAAGTAATTTGGTAGAAAAACTGATGCCGAAGCTGAAGAATGAGCGAGTGAAAAAGGTGAAGGTGAAGATTGAAGAAGCGAATTAGATTTCAGTTTGCAGTCCCAGTGATCAGTAGTCAGTCGTTTAACATAGTAAATTCATATAAATACTTGGAGTCAACAGCTGAAGTTAAGTTGATGAAACTCCCTCTATACAAAGAGGGCAGGGGGATTTGATTATTTTGACTCAAACATATAATTTTTGAAAAGCGATTTTCCTTATCTTAATACCTCACAAAAACGATGTATTCGGATGAAAAAACGAGTAACAGGAATAGGCGGAATATTTTTCAAGGTTAAAGATCCGGCAAAAACCAAAGATTGGTACCAAACTCACCTTGGCCTCAATACCGATGCGTATGGAACCACATTTAAGTGGAGACAATTTGAGAATTCGAATAAAAAAGGCTTTACGCAATGGTCACCAATGAAGGATGATACGCAGTATTTCAAGCCTTCGGAAATGGAGTTTATGGTCAATTATCGAGTGGAAAATTTGGTAGACTTGGTTCAAGAGCTAAAAGCTGAGGGAGTGACTATTTTGGATGAAATCGATGATACAGAATACGGGAAGTTTGTGCATATTCTCGATCCTGATGGACATAGCATAGAGCTGTGGGAACCAATAGATGAGGTGTATGATGAAATGACTTCAGGCAACACAACAAGTTAAACTATGAGTGAAATAAAAATTGAACATGAAAATGATGGAAGAAGAGGTTCTTTTTTCATTCAAGAAGGAGCGAAACGCTTTGCAGAAATGGTCTACGTCATGGCTGGTCCAAAAAAGATGATCATCGAACACACCGAAGTTGATGACAGTCTCCAAGGTCAAGGAATAGGGCTAAAACTTTTGAAGGAATTGGTGGATTATGTGCGGAAAGAAGAGATCAAAGTCATTCCACTATGTCCATTTGCAAAGGCGATGTTCAAGAAAAAGGAAGAATTAAAGGATGTGCTTAACTGAAGCGCATTAGAAAAATGCTGTCCAAAATATCCACAATAGCGTAAGAATCACCATAATCGCGAAAAAGTAGCCACTTTTGGAACCAGATGAATACCGGTTCATTCTGAATTTGATGCTGTCATCTATGCTTGTCAAATCAGCTTTATCCATGTTTTGCTCGCGGGATATCCCATCGGCTCTTTCAGCTTTGGGGCGGATCCTCGCAAGATTTCTATTGTCTTTTGAAGATTTATTTGCTGAAGAAATAAAGCCTGCTCCTCTTGACATTGTTAACTAATTATATCTCAAAATAATGGTTTCTTTTGAAATAGAAAAGAACTTGTCTCTTGTGGAATTTATATATGTTCTGGATGAATCTGGCTTGGGCCTCAGAAGACCTATGCATGATCAGAATCATTTAGAACGCATGCTGGTCAATTCTAATTTGGTGATTGTGGCAAGAGAGGATGGGCAAGTGGTAGGAGTTCTTCGTGCATTAACTGATTTTTCATACAGAACCTTTATTGCAGATTTGGCAGTTATTTCGACTCGGCAAAAGGAAGGGATAGGGAAAGGTATGCTGAAGTTTGCAAGGAGCATAGCGCCAGACGCCAGATTGATTTTATTTTCAGCAGAAAACTCTGTTCCTTTTTATCGGAAACTTGGTTTTTACCTTCACGAGCGTTGCTATCAATTGAAGCCAGAGGAAAAGATTAATTAGGTTTAATTTCTTTTAAATCACTTACTTTTGAACAGAATAGTTTGCTTTATTACTCACTGAAACTCTATGAGGATTAAACCTACCCTCTAGTCTTTTATCTAATCTGTAATGATATCTAAATGAAGCTTTTTAAGAACCTGATTAAGAAAGTAGTGATAAAGAATTTTAGAGAAATAACTATCCTTGGCTATTTGATATTTTTGATTGCTTCCTGCGCCGAAGCTCAAAAACCCTCGTCAAATACATCTAATCTTTATTTTCCTCCCAACGAATCTTCGATTTGGGATAAACAACCTGTATCAGAATTAGGCTGGGATGGAGTTAAACTTGCGGAGTTTTTAGCTTGGTTACCAACACAGGATACTAGGGCTTTTATCATTCTAAAAGATGGGAAAATTGTGATTGAGGAATATTGGGGCGATAAACTTACTGGTGTTGGGAGAATGGATCAAAACTCCTATTGGTATTGGGCATCAGCCGGAAAAACACTTACTGCTACTTTAGTAGGGATTGCAGAAAGTAAAAGATTACTAAAGACGAGTGACCGAACCCAGAAATATCTTGGTGAGGGGTGGACATCACTAACCAACAGTCAGGAGCGTGATATTCGACTGATTCACCAGCTTACGATGACGACAGGTTTAGATGATGGTGTTGCCAATCAGGATAACACTAGTCCTTCCTCGCTGCTTTTTTTGGCAAAAGCCGGAGAAAGATGGGCCTATCATAATGCTCCATATACTTTATTAGAACAGGTAGTTGAAAATGCATCAGGTCAAAGCTTTCAAAATTTCTTCAATGAGAATTTAGGAGACAAGATAGGTATGAAGGGATTTTGGCAAAAAACCGGTGAGAACAATGTGTTCTACAGCGATGCTAGAACTTTTGCAAGATTTGGACTTTTATTACTCGCCAACGGTAATTGGAATGGAAATGAGATTTGGTCTGGGGACTTTTTCAGTGAACTTTCACAATCCTCTCAAACCCTCAATCGAAGCTATGGTTATCTAACTTGGCTAAACGGCAAGAGCTCCTATATGATACCGCGATCGCAGACGATTTTTCCAGGCATGTTAGTTCCCACTGCACCTGCTGATATGTATCAGGCTATGGGTAAAAATGGCCAGTTTTTAATGGTGGTTCCTTCAGAAGGTTTGGTTATTGTTAGAATGGGGGGCTCTGGAGACAATGCCCTAGTTCCTTTTCTATTGATCAGAGATATCTGGGATAGGCTAAAGCCAGCCATTGACTAATTAGTAGTTATTCTTGTTCGTATTTTTCCATCTGAGTTTTGATTTTCTCAAGGGTCAAAGGTTTTTCTAAAAAACCAGAAACTATTTCGTAGCCTTGGGCCTTAAACCGGTCTTGATAATCAATAGAGCTAGATAGGATAACTATTTTATCGCACCTATTGGCGAATGCTTCTTGGTATTTGTTAAGGAATTCCCATCCATTCAAAACGGGCATATTTATATCTAAAAAAATAAGCAGTGATTCGCTAGAGTCGATGTCATTGAGTTTGTTAAGGGCTTCCTCTCCTTCTACAAATTCTATAATGTTCTCAGCGATACCAACTTTTCCGAGTAACCTTTTATTGATGAGGTTATTTATTGGGTCGTCATCCACTAGAAAAATGGTGTCAAATTGGATCATTTATAGAGTTAAGGAAGAAAAAGGGATTTTTGACTAAGCCAAAATACGATTAAAACTCATCCAAGAAAAAGGTTTAAGTGCCTTTTTTAATTTAATTCTATTTATCAACTGCTACTCAGGCAATAAAAAAGGAGGTTCTCAGGAACCTCCTTTTAAAGTATGGTGGAGCGTTGATTACATCATGCCGCCCATTCCTCCGCCGCCCATTGGAGGCATTGCAGGAGATTCTTCTTTCATATCTGCTACTACACACTCAGTAGTCAATAGAAGTGCTGCAATAGATGCTGCATTCTCAAGAGCTAGACGAGTAACTTTAGTAGGATCGATTACACCAGCTTTGAATAAGTCTTCGTAGACGTCAGTTCTAGCGTTGTAACCATAGTTACCTTTGTTTTCTCTGATCTTATTGATCACTACAGAAGGCTCACCACCAGCATTGGAAACGATAGTTCTCAATGGAGATTCGATTGCCTGTCTGATGATGTTGATACCTGTATCTTCATCTTCGTTAAGACCTTTCAAGTTGTTCAGTGCTTCAGCAGCTCTTACAAGAGCTACACCACCACCTACTACAACGCCTTCTTGTACGGCAGCTCTAGTTGCATGAAGTGCATCATCTACACGGTCTTTCTTCTCTTTCATTTCTACTTCAGTAGCAGCTCCTATATAAAGGATAGCTACGCCACCAGAAAGTTTAGCAAGTCTTTCCTGCAATTTCTCTCTGTCGTAGTCAGAAGTAGTTTTGTCAATCTGTGCTTTGATTTCAGCGATTCTGCCTTTGATAGCAGCTGCATCACCTGCACCATTCACAAGAGTAGTATTATCCTTGTCAATGTTGATTTTTTCCGCTCTACCAAGCATGTCGATAGTTGCGTTCTCTAGTTTGAAACCTCTTTCTTCAGAGATAACTGTTCCGCCAGTAAGGATAGCGATGTCTTCCAACATTGCTTTTCTTCTGTCACCGAAACCTGGAGCTTTAACAGCAGCCACTTTCAAAGCACCTCTGATTTTGTTCACTACAAGAGTAGCAAGAGCTTCTCCATCTACATCTTCAGAGATGATTACTAGACCTTTTCCTGACTGAGCAACTGGCTCAAGTACTGGAAGCAATTCTTTCATCGAAGAGATCTTCTTGTCGTAGATCAAGATGTAAGGCTGCTCCAACTCAACTTCCATTTTCTCCGTGTTAGTCACAAAGTATGGAGAAAGGTAACCTCTGTCAAACTGCATACCTTCTACAGTTTTCACTTCAGTTTCAGTACCTTTTGCTTCCTCTACAGTGATCACACCGTCTTTACCTACTTTGTCCATTGCGTTAGAAATCATTGTTCCGATTTCCTCGTCATTGTTAGCAGATACAGTAGCTACTTGAGCGATTTCTTTTGAAGTAGAGATTTGCTTGGAATCAGCTTGAAGTTGCTTAACTACAGCAGAAACTGCTTTGTCAATACCTCTTTTAAGATCCATTGGGTTAGCTCCGGCAGCTACGTTTTTGATACCTACACCGAAGATAGATTGAGCTAGTACAGTTGCAGTAGTAGTACCGTCACCTGCATTGTCAGCAGTTTTGGATGCTACTTCTTTTACCAGTTGAGCACCCATGTTTTCGATTGGCTCAGCCAATTCGATTTCTTTAGCTACAGACACACCATCTTTGGTGATAGTAGGTGCACCGAATTTTTTGTCAATAATTACATTACGACCTTTTGGTCCCAATGTCACTTTTACTGCGTCTGCAAGTGCATCAACGCCTTTCTTCAGTTGATCTCTTGCACTTGTGTTGAAAAATAATTGCTTAGACATATTGTTACTATTTTGAGTTAACGATTAAGGATGATTTATTAAAGTATTGCAAAGATGTCAGACTCTCTCATGATAAGATAGTCGCTGCCTTCCACGCTTAGCTCAGTACCGGAATACTTACCGTACAATACGGTGTCGCCAACTTTAACAGTTAAAGGCTCATCTTTTTTGCCATTTCCTACTGCTACTACAGTACCTTTTTGTGGTTTTTCCTTAGCGGTATCTGGGATGTAAAGTCCAGAAGCTGTTTTCTCTTCAGCTGCAGCAGGTTGTACCAAAACTCTGTCTGCAAGAGGTTTGATGTTTACTTTTGACATAATATAAATTCGTTTAAGGTTAGATTAAAATGTACTTGCCTATTAGCACTTCCTGTGCCAAGCAAGGATTCTTGCTAAAGGCTGACAAATCGGCTGTAAATGCGCTTGAAATTATGGCAAGTGCCTGTTTTTTATGGCAGGTGTGACTGCCATTTTTGCTCTTATCGTTTCAAAATTGTCAGAAATTCGTAATTTATATCCAAACCTATTTCCTATGACATCACTACCTAAAAACTGGATTACAGAAGGCCTGATAGATTTTGAGTATAAAAAGTACCAATTGCTGGCCTATTTGCAGGAAACCAACAAGCATTTTAATGCCATGAAGCTTTATCCGGTTCTTGCAGAATTGATTGACCATTACCGTGATTTGAATGAATTGAAATCAGGTAAGAAAGAACTCACTAGCCTTTTTCCAAAGACTTTAGATTCTATTGACTTTCAAAATGGAAAGTTGAATTATCAATCAATGGTCAACGAGGACGGAATCATGAAGGAACTATCGATGATCACTGAATTTGCTTTACCCAAGATCACTTCTAAGATAGAGGAAGGGAAAACTATCTATGATTTTGTAGAAGGCCAACTAGAGTTTGAGCCAGTAGGTATCGTTCCAATCTATAATCAAGAGGGATATATTTTAATGTCTCGAGACAAAAAACAGGATATTCATGCCTTTCGGTATAAATCTAGTTTACTGCATTTTGCTGGTGAAAAATTCCGAAGTATCAGTATGTGGCTGGTAGGTGTATTCCAAAGAAGTTTGGTAAATACACTGGAAAAAATAAAAATGGAATTGGTGAGGGAAATTAAGGAGTTGCCAAATCCTGCTACTTGGAGAATTCATAGCCAAAGAGAATTTCCTATCGAAGAGACGTTGGTTCCTATCAGCAAGAGACTATTACTGAAGTCTGTTACAGGATAGGCAATAAACAAGAAAAGTCTGCTCTTGGAGGAGCAGACTTTGATTTCTATAACCGTTATTTCTTAGTTTCCTGAAGTAGTATCAGGTTCAGTAGTTGTCTCTTCAGTTGCTGCTGGAAGAAGGCTTTCGTCTTGTCCAAAAGAAGGAGCTACTACTTGCTGCTTCGCGTTCTCAATGTTAGGAGAAGAAAATTGGTTGGACTGTGATCCTGTGTAGAATGCAGAAGATGCCAAAGACAATACAAGGATAGATACAGCCAAGACCCAGGTTGCTTTTTCAAGTACATTTCCGGTACGGGTTACACCCATGATTTGCGAGGCACTGCCACCAAATGCTGCACCTACTCCGCCTTTAGAATTTTGCCCTAGGATCACCAAAATTAGCAATACGGCCAAAATCAGAATAATTGTAATTAATAAAGTAAACATATAATATGGGTGTTAATCTTTCAGTTTTTCAATCAAGTCCGCAAAGTAAGCCCTTTTATCCGGAAACTTCAATACCAACTTCTCATAAATTTCCTTGGCCAATTGCTTCTTACCCTGATTGGCAAGAATCTTTGCATAAGATTCTGAAATCATATTGTCATTTATCTGAGTGCTAGCTGCAGCTAAGTTCTCTGTATTCTGATTCGCTTCTATCTCCTTTATAGTGGCGAGTTTGATAGATTTTTTGCTGAAAGCTTTGATCAGGTCAATTTGCTCCTTCTTTTTCTCATCAAGAATTTCCTTTTTATCCTTCTTCTTGATCATTTCGATCAAATCATCCTTAGGAGGTTTTCTTCTTCTTGGCTTTGGTTTTGGTGGCTCAGGCTTAGCCTCTACCACAGCTATTTCTCCTTTTTCCGGTTCTTTTTCTTCTTGTTTGAGTGTAGGTATAGAAGGAGCAATTTTTGGAGTATTTGGCTTTTCTTCGGTCTTTTCTACCAACGTTTTTAGCCAAGTTCTATTTGGACTAGTGATCGCTGCATACCCTACAGATAGAGATTTCTCTATCCCACTTTTTTGAAATTCATAACGGGCGGTAAGGACATGTGGAATCTGAAAGTATGGAAAATTATCCTGCACCTTTTGCAACTGAAGAATATCGCCGCGATCTAAGGAATCTGATTTTTGGATTATTTCTAAAAATTGGGCTGCATTCACTTGAATAGTTCTTTTGGATTGAATATTGGGAAAATAAGCACTTGAGTCAGGCGATGTGAAGATATCTTGAATGATTGTAAAAATCTCATCTAACAACTTTTTTTCCATATCGAGAAAAGTAGTCGTAGTTGGATCATAATCCTTGAAAAACGTGAAGGCACTTACTAGCGTTTCTTCCTCGTTTGCCGCGTTGGTATATTCTACATCAATGACAATTGTTAACCGCATTGTTGCTGCACTAAGATTAAACTTAATCGCCGCACCGCCAAATGCTAAGTTTTGATTATTCTCTCTAGCCTCGATCTCCTTGATCGATTCTAATTTAATTTCTTTTTTACTTATGCCTTTTATTAGGTCTAATGACTTTCTGCCGCTTTCTGTTTTTGAGTTTAGATCCTCTACTTGATCTCTTTCACCCAAATCATCTTTTACTGGAGAGACTATTTCCTCTTTCTTCTCGATTAGGTTTTTAAGCCAAATTCTATCAGGGCTGGTGATCGCTGCATATCCTCGAGAAAGCGAATGTTCAGCACCATTAATCTTAAATTCATAGCGGGCAGTAAGTATATGTGGAATTTGAAAGTAAGGGAAGTTTTCCTTTACCTTTTCTAATTTCACCACCTCACTACTTTGTAACGAATCTTTTTTATGGATTATTTCTAAAAATTGGGCTGCGTTCAACTGGATATCTCTTATAGTTTGAATATAAGCAAATTACCAGTTTGCAACTGTCGCAGTAAAGATATCCTGAATGATGTTTGTGAATATTTCATCTACCAACTCATTTTCTACATCCAAAAAGGTAGTCGTCCGTGGATCGTAATCTTGGAAAAAGGTGAATCCTCTTTTTAGATTTTCCTCCTCATTTGTTGTATTAATATACTCCACCTCCACTACGATAGTCAACCGCATGGTACCCGCGCGGTCAGGACGATTAGGGTCATTACTTGATACTGCGGCCTGTGGAGTAGTAGTGTAGCGGGAAATTGCTCCCATAAACTGCAAGTTTCCATTTGATCTTACGAGTTCAAGCTGGGTGTTTCGCTGATAATATTCTTTAAGAGCTTCGGTGAAACGCTGCTCAATATTCGCAGGTCCTCCTCCGGAATCGTTGAAGAAATTTTCAACAGTAAAAGTCTTTACTAGGTCATAATCTATATTCGTACCCGTAAAGCTATAGCTAACAGAGCAACTCTGGAATAGCAAAAGGGCTAATCCGCAGATTAGGACATTGAGTTTATTGATCGATTTCATACTGCTTGATCTTTCTGTAAAGCGTGCGCTCGGAGATTCCCAGATCGCTTGCTGCGTATTTTCTCTTATTATTATGCTTGCGCAAAGCTCTTAGAATCATTTCTTTCTCCTTCTTCTCCAATGATAGAGAATTATCATCTTCTTCATGAATGATGTCTTCGATTGCGTCATCTTCATAATCTTCATTATTTGAAGAGTTGGATTTTTGTGAATCGATCACTAATGGAACGTAGCTAGGATTGGATTCGGTACTTTCAGGAGTGCCAAATCCGCTATCCATATCCTCGAAAAGACTTTGATGCTTTTGAATGATAGCTTGGTTTAATCCTCCGTTTTTGTAAGAATCCAGCACTAATTTTTTCAACTCATTCATGTCCTTTTTCATGTCAAAGAGTACCTTATACAACAAGTCTCTTTCAGAAAAATCTGAAGAATCATTGTTTTTTGACATGTTAGGAAGCGTCATTGGTAGACGAGAATTGTCAGACGGAAGATATCTTGCCAAGGTTTCGGCATCGACATCTCGTTCGCTTTCCAAAAGAGATATTTGCTCAGCAATATTTTTCAATTGACGGATATTTCCCGGAAAGGAATAACGCATCAACGCAGCTTGGGCTTCATGATCCAATGAAATCGGGCGAACGTGGTATTTCTCGGAAAAATCCGAAGTGAATTTTCTGAAAAGCAAGACCACATCTTCTCCACGCTCCCTTAATGGTGGGACAAAAATCGGAACCGTATTCAGCCTGTAGTAAAGATCCTCTCTGAATTTACCTTTTTCAACTGCATTGAGAAGTTTCACATTAGTGGCAGTGATTACTCGCACATTGGTTTTAAGAACCTTGGAAGAACCCACTTTTATGAATTCTCCATTTTCCAGCACGCGCAGCAATCTTGCTTGAGTTCCCAAAGGCATTTCACCAATCTCATCAAGGAATATAGAACCGCCATCAGTCACTTCAAAATAACCTTTTCTGGCTTCGTGCGCACCTGTAAAAGAGCCTTTTTCATGACCAAAAAGTTCTGAATCAATTGTCCCTTCTGGAATAGCGCCACAATTGATTGCTATAAATTTGCCATGCTTACGAAGGCTTAGTGAGTGAATAATCTTCGAAAAACTTTCCTTACCACTGCCACTTTCACCGTTGATCAATACCGTCATGTCAGTAGGTGCTGCTTGCATGGCTACTTGGATGGCGTGATTTAAAAGTGGGCTATTACCAATGATCCCGAAGCGTTGTTTGACGCTTTGTACTTCCGGATTTGTAATCATTTTAGTTTAGGGTTTATTTCAATTACCTCACCAAAAAGCGTTGCTGGTGTGCAATCGGTAATTTTCACGGTTAAGTAATCACCCTTAGAATAATTTCCAGCCGGTACGATTACTACCTTATTTGCTGAGTTCCTTCCTTTGAATTCATCAGCTGATTTTTTAGAGGCGCCTTCCACAAGGATGACTTGCTCCTTGCCCAAATCCAACTTATTTCGCTCAAAAGAAGATGCACTTTGTTTTTTGATGACTTCAGATAAACGCCTCTTTTTTACTTCCATTGGAATATCATCGACATATTTCTTTGCCGCCAATGTGCCTGGTCTTTCCGAATAAAAGAACATGTAAGAAAAGTCGAATTTCACAATATCCATCAGGGAAAGTGTGTCTTGATGTTCTTCCTCGGTCTCAGTGCAAAACCCAGTGATCATATCGGATGAAATACCGCATTCTTCTCCCAAGATCTCTCTGATTTTGGAAACTCGCTCCAAATACCATTCACGGCTGTAGGTTCTGTTCATCATTTCCAACACGCGTGAATTACCACTTTGAGCTGGTAAATGGATGTATTTGCAGATGTTGTCGTACCTCTTCATCGTGTACAAGACTTCATCTGTAATGTCTTTTGGGTGCGAAGTCGAGAAGCGTATTCTTAGAGATGGATTTACCAATGCTACCATTTCCAGCAAATTGGCGAAATTGACTACTGTGCTTACTTCTTCCTGTTTTTTGTTCAGTCTAGCCTTATTGTTTTCCTCAGGAGACCACTTATAGCTATCTACATTTTGGCCGAGCAAGGTCACTTCTTTGTATCCTTTGGAGAAAAGATCTTGAGCCTCAGCTACAATAGATTGCGGATCACGACTTCTTTCTCTACCACGAGTGAATGGAACCACGCAGAACGAGCACATATTATCACAGCCACGCATGATAGAAATGAATGCTGTAATGCCGTTTGAATTCAGCCGAACAGGGGAGATGTCAGCGTAGGTTTCCTCACGGGAAAGAAAGGTGTTTACGCCTTTTCGTCCATCTTCTGCATCTGAAATAAGATTTGGAAGGTCGCGGTAGGCATCTGGACCTACGACGATATCTACGATTTTTTCCTCTTCAAGTAGCTTTTCTTTAAGGCGTTCTGCCATGCAGCCCAGCACTCCTATGGTCAAGGAAGGCTTCGCTCGTTTCGCCCGTTGGAAATCAGTAAGTCTCTTTCTTACAGTCTGCTCAGCTTTTTCACGGATGGAGCAAGTATTCAGGAAAATAGCATCTGCCTGGTAAAAATCAGAAGTGGTGTCAAATCCCCCTTCTTTCATGATAGAAGCTACCACTTCAGAATCAGCGAAATTCATCGCACAACCGTAGCTTTCTATGTATAGTTTCTTCGTTTTTCCGGTATTCTCATCTACAGTGGTCTTGAAGTCGCACGCTTGTGCTTCTTCCCCTGAGATGATATCAATGTCTGCAATCAAATTGGTCATGTACTTCTTCTTTCCTTCTTTCGGTTGGCAAAATTACGAAAATGCGGACAAAATGGCAGAAAGTCTGATTCTTTTATTTTGTTAAATCATGGATTGATAGTAGCTAGCCTATTTAGCTTGTATGAAGGTCTAAACTGAATCTAAGCTTATCCTGCGAAGGGAATCTTCAGCTGCTCCCCAAAATGCTGGTGTTCTTCTATGATGTTTAGGTTTGATATCCCCAATCCTAATAAGCGAATAGAATTTTGAAAAGGCTCTTGGTTTAAAAGTTCCTGTGCGATTTCCCAGATCAGCTGTTCATCAGGATACTGCTCCTGGGTTTTACTGCGGGTTTGCTGGGTGAAATCAGAGTATTTTATTTTCAGAGTGACAGTTCTTCCTTTAATTCCAGATTTTTTGATTCGCTTGATTAATTCCTCGTAGATTTTTTTTAATTCTGAAGATAGTTCATCTAACTCTGAAAGATCTTTTTCAAAAGTATTTTCGGCGCTGAGTGACTTACGGATTCTATGCGGTTGCACTTCAGAAAGATGAATCCCTCTGACAATATTGAAGTAATGTATGCCTGATTTTCCAAATTTTTTGGTGAGGTACTGCAGCGAAAATTGTTTAAGGTCTTTTCCGTTGTGTATTCCCAAACTCCCCATTTTCTCAGCAGTGACTTTCCCAATCCCAAAGAATTTTTTGATAGGTAATTTTTCTAAAAAGTCCTCAGCTTCTTCAGGGAGAATGACTGCCTGACCATTAGGTTTGTTCAGGTCAGAGGCGATTTTTGCAAGAAACTTATTGTAAGAAACTCCAGCTGAAGCATTCAATCCTGTGCGCTCTTTGATCTTTTGCCTGATTTGTTTGGCTATCAAAATGGCCGATTTTAAGCCCTTCTTATTTTCTGTCACATCCATGAATGCTTCATCTAAAGAAAGAGGCTCAACTAGATCAGTATATTCATAGAAAACCTCTCTGATCTGATTGGAAATCTCTCGGTATCGATCAAATCTCGCCGGTGCAAAGATAAGCTGTGGGCATTTTCGGGCGGCTAAAACCGAGGGCATAGCGGAATAGACTCCATATTTCCGGGCTTCATAACTTGCCGCAGCGATTACACCTCTAGCTGCATTTCCCCCGACTACCAATGGTTTGCCTTTCCACTCTGGATGATCCAACTGTTCTACAGAAGCATAGAATGCATCCATATCCACATGGATTATCTTCCTGATCGGGTTCGGAGATATGTCCTTTTCATTTTCCACTGAGTACTTCAAGTATTGCCTTTGCTTTTAGAATGCACTCATCATATTCCTGGGCTGCATCTGCGTCGAAAGTGATGGCACTTCCAACTCCAAAGTAGAGTTTTTTCAATTCGATATCTGCGATTATACTTCGAATGATCACAGAAAAATCAAAATCCCCGTTTTCTTCGATCACGCCAAAAGTCCCAGAAAACCATCCTCTTTTAAAACTTTCTAGCTCTTCGATTATTTCCATTGTCCTGATTTTGGGTGCGCCAGTCATACTTCCCATTGGAAACGATGCTTGGATGATATCTGAAAAAGTCACATCATCCTTTAATTCAGAAGTAATGGTACTGATCATCTGAAAAACTTTCGGGAAAGGATATATGCCAAAAAGTTCTGTTACATTCACAGAACCTGTTTTGGAGACCATGGAAAGATCATTTCTCATCAAGTCAGTGATCATCAAGTTCTCGGCTTGTTCCTTCTCGCTATTCGCTAGCGTTTCCTTATTATGCAAGTCCTCAGCTGCGGATTCACCTCTTTTGATGGTCCCTTTGATGGGTTGAGCTATGATTTTATTTCCTGTCCTTTTCAGATATCGCTCTGGTGAAGCTGACACTAGCCAATTGGATTTTGCTTTGAAAAGAGCCGAAAAAGGCATAGAAGAAAGCTCGTTCAACTTGAAGTAGGCGGCTATCGGGTCCCAAGTATCAAAACCTCCTGAGTATGCTTGGCAAAAGTTGCTCTCATAGGTATTCCCTTCAATAATATGGTCCTGGATAGTCTTGACAGTGAAGAGATATTGCTCCCTGGTGATTTGAGGAAATACCGAACAGCTGGTAGTAGACTGAGTTGGCAGGGGTATTTCTTCTATTGCCTTCCAGAATTCCTCAGTCAATTCAACAGCTGAAAATATTTTTTCACCTAATAACTCTAATGAAAAGGAGGGCGTAAAAAAGCAAACCTCGGGAAGATCGAAAAAAGCTGGATTTTTACTTTCTAGCTTTTCTAATCTGTTTTTGAAGTCATACCCAATGATCCCAACTTTTTTGATATGGGTAGTTTCACTCCAGATTTCGACTTCAGCTAACTGCCTATTTCCAGCATAAAATTTGGTTGTAAAGGGACTTTCTGGATACTCATGGTTATTTCCATTAGTATATGCAAAAAAGTTAAAATGAAAATCAGCCCATCTGCAAAGCTTTTCAATCCACAATGGATTTGGAATAGGGTAAACGTAGGAGTTGTGTTTCATTGATAGCACAAAAAAAGAGGAATCCGGTTAGAATTCCTCTTTCAAATGAGTTTGTTGTAATTAATTGGCTTTCACATCCAAAATTACTCCAACAGTATTGTAGATAAACTTGTCTTTTGCTTTATCTGCTACGCTAGATTCGTCTTGGTAAGAAAGTCCCCATTCAGTTCTGTCGATATTGAAGCCAGCTTTTGCTGTTACTGTACCGTCATTTAAGTTTACTGTTGCAGGAAACTTGATGTTTTTAGTTGTTCCTCTCATTGTAAGGTTACCACTGATCCAGTGAGTAGGTGTTTCTGTATTCAATTCTGTTGCAGCAACTGGTGTGTTTTCAGTTTCATACTGCTCTTCTTCAGCGACTACGTCACCAGCTGAGAATGGCTCAACAGATGTGATTTCGAAAGTTGCTGTTGGATGGTTTGCAGCATCAAAGAAGTCATCAGATTGTAAATGACCAGTCAGCTTTCCGTGCATTTCAGAACCTTCTTCCAAATCATGTACTTCTAAAGCAGTAATGTCGAATGTAATTTTTCCTCCAGTAATGCTTCCTCCGTCGACTGCTACAGTACCATCCATTACTGGAATGATTCCTGTATGTTGTCCAGTTGGCTTGTACCCTTTCCAAGAAATGGCAGTAGCTGAATTGTCAATTGATAAGGTCTGGCCTTCAGTAGCTGCAACTTCTTTTGCGTCAGTGGTTTCTACAGTTTCTCCAGATTGACCGCATGCAAATGTCAGCAATGCAGCTGCTAGAATAAGGCCTGTTTGTTTGATAGTTTTCATTGGTGTAAGTTTTTTCTAAATTATGTGTATATACATGCAAACTCAAAATTTGCTAAAAAGTTCATTACACAAAAGAAAAAGTGAAACTTTGTATCAGATTTATTGAAATACGATATTCTTAAGTAGGTAAATATGGCATTGCAATTAGAAGTAAATGGGAAAACTCCTTCTTTCGGAGACGGGTGTTGGTTAGCTCCAAACGCTACTGTAGTAGGAGATGTACAGATGGGAGCTAATTGTACAGTCTGGTTTAACGCAGTGATTAGGGGCGATGTTCATGAAATCCGAATAGGGAATGACACTAATATTCAAGATGGTGCTGTAATTCATTGTACCTATAAAAAGGCAGGGACTTACATTGGTAACCAAGTCTCTATAGCTCACAATGCAGTGGTTCATGGCTGTACGATTCATGACCGAGTTTTGATAGGGATGGGGGCGATCGTGATGGATGGAGCAGTTGTTAATTCTGGAGCAGTAATCGCTGCCGGTGCTGTAGTATTAGCTAACACCATTGTGGAAGCAAATTCAATTTATGCAGGAATGCCTGCAAAAAAGGTGAAAGAAACTGGTCCTGAAATGGAGGATGTTATCTCAAGGACAGCAAAAAACTATCCCATGTACGCAAGTTGGTATAAAACCTAGAATGAGAATTCACCGAGGGAAATTGACTAAATGATTATTTATATTACCTCAGAATCTTTTACTATGTATTTAAAATGTAATTTTTTTCTATGAAAGTCATTTTTAAAACGCTGGAAAAGTCCTCCATTTTGGCTTTTCTTTTTGCCTTATTTGTCTGTTTTAATTTTTTGTTAAACCTGTACATGCCTCCAAAATTGGCATTGGACTTACGGTTTGCCTACTCTGCCAGTGAAGCATTTAGTGTTTTGCAGACCATGGGAGAAAGCATGAGGAAACAATACCTTTTGATAATTTGGGCATTGGATATGCCGTACATGATTTTTTATTTATTACTTCTCATTGGGCTTATCTGTAAAATCTGGAAGAAAAAATGTCTTATTATTTTACCTATAATCACAGTATTATTGGATCTTTTTGAGAACCTTACGGTCTCTGTTCTAATTCTGAGATTTCCTTCCGAAAGCTTCACTCTCGGATATATGGCCTCATTTTTTAGCACCACCAAATGGATCTTTGTAGGTGCCTGTCTTCTCTATATAATTGTTGGGTTGATCCGGAATCTTCTGTATAAGCGCAGAACCGATCTCGATTTGAAGGGCGAGTAATTAATCTTTTTTCAATAAGCTGACACTACTTTCTTTTCTTTTTAGGATATTATGACTAGTATTTGAAAGTGAGAGAAAACCTCTGATTTTTCAGTGTTTGTTGAAATTTTATTTGTGTAATCGAACATGTTGAAAACGGTACGCAGATGTATGATGATACATCTTGAGAGATTCCAAGTGGCCAATTGAGATCTAATTTTAAGCACATGAAAGAAGAATATTTAAAGTGGTTTTCTCCCCATTTACAGCGGGATGTAGAAATGTTGGTTTTTGGTCATGCTGGGTACCCAGTTGTAGTTTTTCCCACTTCAAAAGGCTCTTTTCATGAGAATCGTGATATGGGTTTAATTAAGTCTGCCCATTGGTATCTGGAACAAGGTCTTATCCAAATTTATTGTCCCATAAGTAATGATGCGGATAGTTTTTACAACAAAGGCATTCATCCTCATCAGCGAATTCAGAATCATGTAGCTTATGACAAAATGATTTGCCATGAGATCGTAGAGCGAATCCGATTAAACACGCCTGTGGCTAAGGTGGTGATGGCTGGATGTAGTTTTGGTGGATATCATGCCGCCAATTTTGCCTTTAGGCATCCGGGCTATGTCAGTCATATGTTTAGTATGTCGGGAGCATTTGATATTCGAAGCTTTATGGATGGATACCAGCATGATGATATCTTTTACAATAATCCATTAGAATATCTACCAGGACTTCATGATCAGGAATTATGGAAAATGGATATTGTATTGGGGACCTCAAATTGGGATATCTGCTATGATGCGAATATCAAACTACATGATACTCTCAGGGCAAAAAACGTAAATCATTGGTTTGACGTGCGTCAAAACCGCCAGCATGATTGGGATGTTTGGAAAGAGATGTTCCCGCATTACCTCAGTAGAATAAAGTTTAACTAGATCAGCTTATAAAAATATTTTGTATTAAATCGAGCATGACGAAGAACCTCACACACTGGGATGATTATACCCTTGCGAGATTCCTCCCGATAGCTATCGGGATGGCCATTGAATAACTAATTATAAACACATGAAATCGAGCATGACCCAAAGCGACACACAGAGGTATGATTATGCTGCTTGCGAAGATTCCATGTGGCCATTAAAAATCAAATTATAAACACATGAAAAAAATAGGAATACTTTTCGGAATGGAGGACACTTTTCCTCAGGCTTTTATTGATAGAGTAAATCAGAAAGCTGAAAAAGGAATAATCGCTGAAGCAGTTCAGATTGATAAGGTGATTCAAAACCAGTTAACAGAATATACTGTGATTATAGATAGGATATCGCAGGATGTCCCTTTCTACAGAGCATATCTGAAAAATGCTGCCTTGACTGGCACCGCAGTGATCAATAACCCTTTTTGGTGGAGTGCAGATGATAAGTTTTTCAATAATGCGCTAGCAGATCAATTGGGCGTACCGCTTCCTAAAACTGTGATTTTACCCTCCTCCAAGCATCCGGATGACACTTCTTCCAAGTCATTTAGAAATCTTGTTGCTCCTTTAGATTGGGAAGGGATATTTGAATACGTAGGGTTTCCTGCTTACATGAAGCCTTATGCCGGTGGAGGTTGGAAAAATGTCTATCGCCTGGAGGACAAGGAGGAGTTTTTCAGAACGCACCCTGAGACTGGACAACTTGTAATGATGCTTCAGGAGGAAATTGTCTTTGAAGAGTATTTTAGAGTGTATTGTCTTGGTGGAAAAGCTGTAAAAATCATGCCTTACGAACCGCGTAATCCACATCATTTACGCTATGTGGTTGATGGTCCTCCAGCTTCAAAGAAATTATTGGCAACAGTTAAAGATTATACTTTGAGGCTTTGCAAAGGTCTCGGCTATGATTTCAATACGGTAGAATTTGCTGTGAAAGATGGGATTCCTTATGCTATTGATTTTGGAAACCCAGCTCCTGATGCAGATATAAATTCTGTAGGAGCAGAGAATTTCGAATGGGTAGTGGAAGAGGCAGCTAAAATGGCAATCAGCTATGCAAAGGCTCAGAAGCCAGGTAAAATGAACCTAACCTGGGGGACATTTATGAAGGATTCTATAAGTAGTGCCAAGAGGTTCTAATAATTTTCAGCTTAACGAATTACCATGGCTTTATCACTGAAAAAACTACCCAAATTCACATTAGGAGTAGAAGAAGAATATCAGATTATAGATCCTGAAACCAGAGATCTTCGCTCCCACATGTCAAAAATAGTGGAAGGAGGGAAGATTACTTTGAAAGAGCAGGTAAAAGCCGAAATGCACCAATCGGTGGTAGAAGTAGGTACTAATGTCTGTGAAAATGTAGCCCAAGCTAGAGCTGAGGTTTCTTCTCTTCGAAATAAAATCTCTGAATTAGCTGCAAAGCAAGATTTAGTGGTTGGGGCTGCCAGTACTCACCCATTTGCCAGATGGCAAGATCAGGAAATAACTGACGATCCAAGATATCATGTGATTGTAGATGAATTAAAGGATATCGCTAGGTCAAATCTGATTTTTGGACTTCATGTCCATGTGGGAATTGATAATCGGGAAATAGCGATTCAACTCATGAATCAGGCTTGCTATTTTCTGCCTCATATTTATGCGCTGACTACAAACTCACCTTTTTGGGAAGGGAGAAATACAGGTTTTAAGGCATTTAGAGCTAAAGTTTTTGCCAAGTTTCCTAGAACTGGATTACCGGAATATTTTGATTCTGTGCAATCTTATGATAATTACCTAGAGACTTTGGTCAAAACAAATTGCATAGACAATCCTAAAAAAATATGGTGGGATCTAAGAATTCACCCATTTTTCAGCACGATTGAATTCCGCATTTGCGACATGTGCCTGACGGTAGATGAGACCACATGTATCGTGGCTTTAATCCAGGCTGTGGTCGCTAAACTCTACAAGCTTTTATTGAGCAACACGAGCTTTAATATCTATAGAATAGCGCTGATTCGTGAAAACAAATTTCGGGCGGCACGCAATGGAATTGAAGGTAAGCTCATTGATTTTGGAAGGAAAATAGAAGTCCCTACATCAGAATTGATCATGGAGCTTTTGGATTTTATAGATGATGTGGTCGATGAATTGGACAGTAGGTCAGAAATCGAATATGTCCATCAAATCCTGAAAAATGGTACTGGAGCAGATCAGCAATTAGCAGTTTTTGATCAAACTCAAGATTTGAAAAAAGTAGTAGATATGATCACGTCAAAGTTTAACGAAGGGATTTAAGCGCTTTTATTACCTTTGCGGGCGCAATATAAAAATTAGGCAACGTGGGAAAGAAAAAATTGAACTTGGCGATCTTGGATATGTACGATAGCGAGCCAAATCAGGGGATGCGTTGTATCAAGGATATACTAGCTCGATTTGAGAGCCAGTTAACCTACAAGGTATTTGATGTGAGAGGCAAAGCCGAAATACCTGATATCCGTGATTATGATCTATTCATTTCAACCGGTGGACCTGGAAATCCAATGGATGGAGATGGAAATTGGGATTTGAAATACTTTGATTTCTTAGATCAAATATGGATCTGGAATCAAAATTATAACCATAAAAAATATATACTCTTCATTTGTCACTCCTTCCAAATGGCCTGTAGGCACTTTGGATTAGGTACGCTCACCAAGAGGAAATCGACCTCTTTCGGGGTGATGTCAGTTCATAAGACAGCTGAAGGACAAAAGGACTCCTTATTACAAAACCTATCTAATCCGTTCTGGGCTATAGATTCTAGAGATTATCAGGTGGTGCAACCAGATTTGAAGAAATTCAAAGTGCTAGGAGCCAAGATCATAGCGCTTGAAAAGATCCGCGACCATGTAGAGTACGAGAGGGCGATCATGGCAATTCGGTTTTCCCCAGAAATGGTTGGGACTCAATTCCATCCAGAAGCAGACCCAGTGAGTTTTTTGGCTCATTTGAAAAAAGCAGAGGTTAAAGAGAAAATCATTGCGGTAAAAGGCAAAATCAAGTTTAGAAGAATGCTGGAGCATTTGGTAGATGAGGATAAAATCTACAAGACTAATGAAACGCTGATTCCTAATTTTCTTGAGCAATCTATCCAACAAGTAAAGGCTTCCAAAACACTTACTTTAATTTAAAATGCTATGATTGAATCCCGCAGAGCTCAATTTAATAGGGAATTTTCTGTAGAGAAATATCAGGATTTCCTTGCAGACATAGCCACGGACTTCGATTATGCACCCACTTTTAGAGTAGCTGAAACTCCTTTCTTTATCCCGAATGAGGTTAAAAATCAGCTGGAAGAAGCTTGTCAGGAAGTTTGCGATTTCATTGGGAAACCTGACTTCAAAGCTATTACGCAGCGGGCAATTGATCTTAATACCGAGGTTCCGAATGAAGATGCACATACGCAGTTTATGGCTATTGATTTTGGGATTTGTGAAGAAAACGGTCAGATAGTACCCAAACTGATTGAGGTGCAGGGCTTTCCATCCATCTTTAATTTCCAATTTAATCTCTACCAAAAGTTTCAAAAGCAATATCCATTTTTAGCTGAATTGACCCCTTACTGGTCAGGTATAAACGCTGAAAGTTATTTGGAGAAGCTCAAGGAGGTCTTATTCAATGGACATGATAGCTCAGAAGTGGTTTTGCTCGAGATAGAGCCGGAAAAGCAGAATACGAAGATCGACTTTTACTATTGTCACCGGGATCTGGGGATTCCCATCGTCTGCGTGACGGATGTGATAAAGGAAGGAAAGCAGCTTTTTTATAGAAATGAAGCTGGTGAAAAAACGAGAATCAAAAGGATTTATAACCGGGTGATTTTTGATGAGCTTGATCTCAGACAGGATTTGAAATTGCAGTTTAGTTTTCAGGACAAGTTAGATGTAGAATGGGCAGGACATCCGAACTGGTACTCGAGGATTTCTAAGTTCATCTTACCTTACCTGCACGGGCAATACTTTATAGAAACCAAGTTGCTTAGTGAGTTGGATGAGATTCCAGAGGACCTGGAAAATTACGTATTGAAGCCTTTGTTTTCATTTTCTGGTTCCGGCGTGATATTCAATGTGAAAAGAGAGGATATAGCTCAAGTGAAAGATAAGGACCTGTATATCCTACAGAAAAAAGTAGCTTATGCTCCAGTGATTCAATCTCCTGACGGAAATGTAAAAGTAGAGGTGAGAATTTTGGTTTTATGGCCAGAAAAGGATGAAAAACCGACATTGGTTGGGAACTTATCCAGACTTAGCCGTGGAGAGATGATCGGTGTGAAATTCAATAAAGACAAAGATTGGGTGGGTGGATCAATCGGCCTTTTTGAGAAATAAGGAATAGTACGGGCAACAAAAAATGGCAGCGAGAAATCACTGCCATTTTTTGTTTCTGTAGTTTACTGTTTCCAGACTGCTGGGTCTTTTCTCCATTCCGAAAGAGATTCCAGCGTATCATCTGTAATATATTTTCTACGAACAGCCATCGGAAGCATCGCTTCATAATGACTAAGACAGACAAGTTTCACACCCGCATTGTCAAAATTTTCCTTTGCTACATCAAATCCGTAGCTGAAAATGGCAACCATCCCCAGCACCTCAAATCCTGCGTCTAATAAATCTTGTGTTGCTTTGAGAGAACTTCCCCCTGTAGAAACAAGGTCTTCCACCACGACTACCTTTTGACCTGGAATGATCTTTCCTTCGATCATATTTTCCATTCCATGACCTTTTGCCTTAGATCGCACATAGATGAAGGGTAAGTCCAGATCATTTGCAAGCAAAGCTCCTTGAGGGATCCCTGCGGTAGCAACTCCGGCAATTGCTTCTACGGTAGGGAAATAGTGCTGAATGCTCCTTGTCAACTGCTTTTTGATCATCGTACGGACCTTTGGAAAAGAAAGCGAGAGCCTATTGTCACAATAAATTGGTGATTTCCAGCCTGATGCCCAAGTAAAAGGTTTGTCAGGCTGAAGTCTAATTGCCTGTATTTCCAATAATTTATCAGCTACTTCAGCAGCTACATTCGCGTCTAAAATTTCCATGAAACAAAAATAAGAGATTAACTTAGGCTAAGGTTGTAGCAAGTCAAAAAAATATGCACTTTTGATTAATCCCAACTCTGCCAAACCCCTGATTCACCATGAGAATCTTCGTGAATGACAAACCTTTTGATCTGATAAGCTACGAAGAACTGAATCCTTCAAAGTCTTATGAGACAGTTTATTCTGAGATGGAGGAGCTTTCTGCCCATTTGCCTTGGAAAGACGATGTACTTTTTCATGAGCCTTCTCATGACTTAATTATCAGATTGCTTTACCTTCTTCGCACCAGAAAGTTAAAAGATCTTGATTCAATTACTCTGGTGACTAAGGATAAAGCAGCTTTGAAAAAGTTTGTGAAAAGTCGCTTTTCAATCATCAAAGCAGCGGGAGGAGTGGTTTCCAAAAAAGATAAAATACTCCTAATTTTCCGCCTTGGAAAGTGGGATTTTCCCAAGGGGAAATTTGAAAAAGGCGAAACACCAAAGCAATGTGCAGTTCGTGAAGTGGAGGAGGAGTGCGCCGTGAAAGTAAAGGCAGGTAAAAAAATCTGTAATACTTGGCATACTTATACCCAAGACCGAAAAAGTATATTGAAGAAGACGTATTGGTTTGAGATGGATTGCCTCAGTGATGCTGATATGACTCCGCAAAAAGAAGAAGGAATAGATGATATCAGATGGTTTTTTGAGGCTGATGCAAAAATAGCCTTAATCAATTCCTATCCCTCGATGCGGTATCTATTTAAGCAGTTTATTAAGAGCCACCTGAAACCTCAGACGTTGTAGGGCAGGAATTCGGTGACGTCACCTCCAAAGCGATGAACTTCACGAATTATAGTCGAACTAATCGCAGCATATCGGGGAGATGTAATCAGAAACACAGTTTCTAGCTCTGCATTTAGATAACGATTCATTTGACTGATCGTATTTTCGTATTCAAAGTCGGTCGTATTTCTCAAGCCTCTGATTAGAAACTTCGCATCATGCTTTTTAGCTAAAGTAGAGGTTAGTTCGTTATAGACGATCACCTTTACTCCCGGAATGTTTTCGTAGACACTTTCCACCTTTTTCACCATATCATCAATCTCAAAATACCTGGATTTTTTGGTGGAATTATAGCCAATTCCAATTATTACTTCGTCAAACAAGTTCAGGCTTCTCATCACAATGTCGTGATGACCAAGTGTATATGGATCAAAGGAACCAGGGAAAATGGCTATTTTTTTCATTGGGTATAGTTAATTATTCACTGGTCTTTTGAGCGTTTTTCATTTAGTCAAATTGCCAATTAGTTTCAAAAAGATTGACGGACTTCAAATGCTTGAACCCATGGGTATAATTTTGATTTGCATGGGGATTAAGTAGCCTGAAATGATGGAAGTAGGCTTTTCCCCATTCTTCTGTAATCTCACTTTCTGAAGTCGCTCCAAATAGACTAATGCGTACGTGATTACGATCAAATTTAAGTTGCTCAATGAAAATCAGAGTATACTTCAAAATGTCATCTTTAGAATCTATTGAAAACATATTGAAAGCTGCGAGCTCTTGATTGGAGAATGCAGCAGCATAAATTTGATTTCCAAATATGCTAATCAAGATCTCCTGTCCGATCAGATTGAACCTCTCTTTGAATAGATATGACAAGAAGGATACAGAACCATGATGAAAAGTCAATTCTGAAAAACGTGCTTGGAGGGATTTTTTCAATTTCCCGGCTATTCCAGATAATATCTGAAGATTATTGCTGTCTAGAGGGGTGCTGAAATAACTAGTATTAGGGTGCTGTTCGCTTGCAAACGATAAATAGGTAGCCTCTTCGCCAGGCTGAAATAAAACGCCAGGTACAAGACTAAAATCAGGCTGATGGAGATAGATCGTAGCAGGAATGTCATTTTTCAACAAGTGATCAGATATGACCAACTGTTCCAATGAATTCCAGTCGAAATTTAAATATTCGTGTATACAAATATTTGTTTGGTTCTTATCCTTCGCGAAGATGAATAGAGAATCCGGATACAAAAAAAGTGATAGGTTTGATGCATCTTCCACATCGAACCTATCACTTTTAAATACTTTAAGATTACTTTCCAAAATAGGAGGTTTTATTTCCAGTTACCTTCGGTAGAGGCATCTGTTCTTGAACCTACTTTCAAAGCTTTCTCATTATTGTTCAGTCTTCTATCTGGATTGATTGGAGCAGGATCTCTAATCTCAAATACAGAGATTTCATAGGAGTTTCTTTCCACTTTGTCAGCGAAGAATTCAAATTGCTTTCCTCCAGAACCTGGTACTACTACCAAGGCATCTAGGTTGAAATCAGGATATTTTCTTTCGTTAAATAAAGAATCAATCACAGGTACGGAACCCAATGTATCAAACTCTACTGTTACTTCCTCAGCACCATAATCTAGCACTTTAGTAGTCTCAGTTCTTTGTACAAGCCAGATTTGACCATTTTGGATGAAATTCTTTAATTCAGCCCAATTAGCCGCATATCGTCCATTGGAAGCTTGAAATGCCAACTCAGCATCTCTAAGCATTTGCAATTTTTCTATGATTGCTGCTTCAGTAAGAGCAATTCTTTTTTCGTCCTCAACTACGTCGTCAACACCTTTCCAGAGAAGGTAGCCAAGACCAATTGCCACTACGAAGAAGACCAAGGATAGTACTTTTGATAAATTCATTTGATAAATTTTTAAGAATCTGGGTAAGGTTGAAGGTTATAAATCGTGCTATTTTAGAGAATTATTTCCAAAATTAAAATATCCTCGCAACAATACTAAGTCCTCCAGTGATTTTATTCCCCAAAAGATTTGATGAAGGGCTTCATTAGGCAATGACTGGATTTCATTTATGCTCATCCACTTGATTTCTTCGATAATTTGAGAATCTGGATAAAGCTCTGGATCCGTTCCTAGTGCTAATTTTCCTCCAATTTTCTCCACGAGAAAGAAATGTTCCATCGCGTGAAGAGGTGCTGCCAGGTATTCGTTAACGAAAAGATAAGCTTTTACATCTACATCTAAGCCAGTTTCCTCAGAAAACTCGCGTTTTAAATTTTCCGATGCAGTACATCCAAAATGCATTCCACCGCCTGGCACTGACCATAACACTCTGCCGTTTCCCATTAAATGTTTGATCATCAATATTTTTTCATCCTCGATCAGAATGCCATTTACACGGGATCTTAAATGATTTCCGAACTTTGATTCGATTTCCTTGCTGATTTTGTCTTTTGGCATTTACATTCGTTTGTATGAGTAAAGATAAGGAGTCAATGCCGAGGCCTTCGACATTGCTGAGTAAATATTTCCCTTTTGAGCCAACCTCAGGCCAGGCTGCCTTTTTCTCCAAGATGGATAAGTATCTTCTTATGGAGCCTGAGAAAAAACCAACCTTCGTCTTACGAGGATATGCTGGTACGGGAAAGACTTCTGTGATCTCGGCAGTGGTGAAAGTGCTCCCCAAGCTATCCATGCGCTCGCTTTTGCTGGCACCTACGGGTCGTGCGGCAAAAGTAATGAGCAATTACAGCGGACGTGCTGCATACACGATTCATAAGATTATTTATAAACCCAAAGCCGAAGATGGAAGTTTGGGTGGGGGATTTATCCTGCAAAAGAATTATTACAAGGACACCGTCTTTATCATCGATGAATCCTCCATGCTGGCTGATGATGGAGGAATGTCAGGAAATCTGCTTGGAGATCTGATCAGCTTTGTTTTCCATGGGCAAAACAATCGGTTGATCTTGGTAGGGGATACCGCGCAGCTTCCCCCTGTGGGATCTGAATTTAGTCCGGCGCTAGAAGCAGATTATTTACTGAGACATTTTCGATTGGAAGCCGATTTTATTGAACTGACAGAAGTGATGCGTCAGCGATTAGAATCAGGGATTCTGTATAACGCCACTAATCTTCGATATCAGTTACTGCAAGAAAAACAAGAAATCCAGATCAGTACGAATCAATTTAAAGACACTTTTAAAATGACCGGTGAGCGACTGGAAGATGGATTGCGGTATGCCTATGATAAGTTTGATACTGAGAATACCACCATAATCACCCGATCGAATAAAGCTGCAGTACAATACAATCTTTACATCAGGCGTACCATCCATTTTTTTGATGATGAAATCAGCTCCGGTGATTTGTTGATGATAGTTAAGAATAACTATACCTACATGGCCGAATCGGAAAAAGTGAATTTCCTTGCAAATGGTGATATGGTTGAAGTAATGAAAATCCGGTCTTTTGAAGAATTCTATGGATTGCGGTTTGCGACACTTGAGCTAAGGTTATTGGATTATCCAGATGAGCCACACTTTGAGGCAAAAGTGATTTTGGATACCCTCTACTCTCCCAGTCCTTCCTTGACAAGAGATCAGTACCGTAGTCTTTATCAGCAGGTATCGGAAGATTATGCAGATGTAGCTAGCAAAGTGGAACGAAAGGAGTTGATTCGAAAAGACCCATTCTTAAATGCATTGCAAATCAAATTTGCCTATGCGCTGACCTGCCATAAAGCTCAAGGTGGGCAGTGGAAGGCGGTTTTTGTGGATCAAGGGTATCTTCCAGAAAATCAAGTGGATAAAGATTTTACTCGGTGGCTTTATACAGCTATGACTAGAGCTACTGAGGAATTATATCTGGTGAATTTTGCCCCTGTATTCTTTGTAAAGCCAAAGGAAATAGAGGGTTCTGAATCGGATAGTTTTTAAAATAATTAAGCTTCAGATTATCTTTTGGCAAGGTATTTTCATTTTATTAAATCTTAAAGCTTGAAAAATCGTTATTTTGAAGTTGAGACAAAAAATTGAATATTTGAAAACCAAATACTATAAACAGATGAAAAAATTAGGAATTTTATTGACAGTCTTTGTGATGGTGTTCGCATTTAATGCAATTGCACAAGAACAAAGTGGTGCAGTACTCACCTTCAAGGAAAAATCTATTGATTTTGGTGATATCACGCAAGGAGATAAAGTTGAGCATACATTTGAATTGACAAACACCGGAAGCACCCCACTAATTATCTCTAATGTGGCGGTAACTTGTGGATGTACTGCCACTAGCTGGCCTAAAGAGCCAATTGCTCCAGGTAAATCTTCCGAGATCAAGGTGTCCTTCAATTCCGCCGGAAAAATGGGCAAGCAAAATTCAGTTGTGAGGATTTATTCCAATGCCTCTGAACCGATTGAGAAAGTATCCCTGATATCAAACGTACTTCCAAAAACGAAGTAAACTTCTTAAAGTTAAAACCAAAAAGCCTCTTGAATTGATTTTCAAGAGGCTTTTTGGTTTACCATTGTTTATTTAATCTGCCGGTGAAAGGATTACTAGCGGTGGATCTGTAGGAGGATTGATATCAAATGGTTCGGAAGATGATTCCGGTACTGGAGCATTGGAAAATAAATTCATGGAAAGATCCTTTATTTCAGTTGCATTTCTGATAAGGATAGTAACACGAGGCAAATCTGAACTAGGGCCATCTGTTCGTCTGACTACTTTCAACACATCAAAAGCAACGACCCCTAGATTTGCTCCCTGCAGGTTTCCTTCAATAGGGTCATAATTTATCGATATATCACTGTCATAAACTACGGCATAGACAGTTTGTCCAATCAGCATTTTTAAAGCAGTAGCTCTCAAAGGGATAATACCTGGGATTTCGTCTAGTAAAATTTCCGGGTCACTTCCAGAGGCGCCTAGGCCAGGACCTGGAGTCAGGTAGTTTTGCAGCCCATTACCAGTTGGTCCGGTGTTTTTCCAGCTTTCTGGGATAAAAGTAGGGGCAAACCAGCCTTCATCTCCCACCTGACCAGTGAAGAGGTCAATAGTCCTTCCAATGTTGTCTTGAAAATATCTCAGCGTCTGACGTTGACCGATGGCGGCAATTTGATCGTTGACATCTGTCTCAGAAAAATTGTTAGGTGCATTTCCGTTGTCAATGCTTTCTTCATCTATCAATAAAAAAACAATAGCAGAATTGTCAGAAGGCTCTCCATTTCCACCATTCGGATTATCATCATCAGTGCATGAGAAAAAAACAAAAAATGATAGGGTAAGAAATGGGCTTAGTTTAAATAAAAGGGACTTCATAGCTAGGAAGTTTGAGTGAATTATGTCTTTCTAATAACTCCAAAAGTGCTTATTTGTTGTTAGGTGGACGGTATGACAGGAAATTAGGAATGGAAAAGTAAACAGTTTTCTCTGAGGGTAAACAACTTCTGTGTATTGTAAAATGCGTGCCTTGGGCTCTTAAATCCCAACTATCCACTGAGATGAAGGAGACTTTATTTTACTTTAATTGGTGTAACTGTGTACCCAAGTTCCATTAATTGATTAATCAAACCGCATTCATACATCAAGTGACTTAAGCCAACTGCGATAAAGCAGTTCTTTTCTGCGAGAAGTTTACTGATTTTTGTCATCCATTTATCGTTTCTATCAGTCAGCATAAGTTCATTACTACAGGGAATATTCAGCTGATAATCCATTGCCATTTCTGAATACCAATTAATTTCCTCACAGGCAATCACATTTTGCATTCTAATTTTTTCAAGGATGTTGGATAGCCTCCTTTTATGGTTTTTTCGGGGCATTCCTTCTACGTCTTTATTGATTAAATCTATCTGCTCTTCTGTTGTTTCAAGTCCGTAACGTTCTATATTTTTCTCACTTGATTTTGAGGCTATATAGTCGTCCAAAGAAAGAGAAGTGTCATCAGGTTTTTAGTTCAAACAGACTTGTTGCTTGAAATGTCTGTTCAGAAAAACATACATTTCCGTTGGTGTTATTTTGTGATAATCAGTGGGACTTGTAGCGAAGAGATTATCAATGTACGTCAGGTCTTCTTTACTTAAATAGTTATTCCACTGAGTGATTTCGGTTCTCCGATTGATAATATCCTCAGCCGTTTCCCCTGAAGTATTCAGGTTTTCCTTAATTAATATTTCACTTGAAGCTAGCGCTTGGTTGGCTAGGATTAATGAGTCAAAAAAAACTTTTCCAAAAGCGTGATGGGTTCCAAATACGTAGGAAACCTGATTGTTTTCGGAAGAAGTTACCTTAAATAATAGTGTGTTGAATGTGTCAGAATCTTCTTTGTTTGGTAATTGAGCTTCCCCAACTTGAGAAAATAGAAGCAAAAGAATAACCATAGAAAAAATGCGTCTTTTCATCTTGTGTCCCATATCACGCTATGTTTGTTTTGTTCACTTACTAGGGTTAAGTGAGGTTTAGGGGTACTTCCGTCAAAAATCAATTCGGATGAAAACAAGAGTTTCTCTTTGTTCCAAAATGCCACCCAATGAGGTGTATAAGGTATGCTTTGTTGAAGGATAATTTCACGTTTTCCATCGGCATTAATTATATCAAAAGATCTTCTGCCCCAATAGGAAAGCAGTAATTGCCCTTTGGAATAATCTGCGTCAAACACCTGATTTCGGTTCAATGGCGCATTTTTTACGGTAGGATCTGTAAGGCTATTCCATTGGTTAAGGATTTGCCCGTCTTGATTAACCAGGTAGCAAGTTTCGTCGCCTAATAAAAGGATTTGGTTTTGCTCAACAGCCCTGATTCTGTTAACGGGATAATCAAATCCAAAATACTTTATTGGCTGTTCTCCTTTTTTAAGGCTGAAGATATCAGGGTATTTCCCAAAAATCAGATGATCGTCAGATAGCATAAAAAACCCTCCTTCTCCAATCCTGTACTCGTCTTTGAACCAATCCCAAATCACGGTTGGTTGGGTGTCAACTGTAGATTTTAAAACTCGAACCTGAAATTCATCAGATGCCTGCAAAAACCTTCTTTCTATCATGAAGATTTCATTTTGCTTGTTGTAAAGCATAAAGTCGCTTGCTGCATGCTTGGATTGAAAGAATACTTTTGGTTGAGACCCTTTCTCCCAAATCATTACACAGGCAAAGTGGCTTGGGTCATTTATTGGATTTATATACGACCAAAGTACATGCTCACCAATAGCAATCATATTTCCAGTTGGGTGCGCAAATGCAAAAGATGTGAGGAAAAGCAATAATGTGCCTAATAGTGTGGTTTTGATTTTCAATGTTTCCATTTTTTTCAAATAAGCATAAATGGTGTTTGCTCTGAGCAAGTAGGATCTGCTAAACCTCACGCGAAAAACTGAACTCTAAAATAACGTTGCCTTCCTTCGAAGCATTAGAACCTTGCTTGTTAAAACCGATTTGCCAGGGCTGTTGAGTGAATATAGTCCAAAAAGATGATCGTTCCAACGGGTGAAAGACCAATATTACTGACGACAATCACACTTTCTAGACTGAGAAGAAAAGGCTATCTAAGTATGCTGGACTATTACGCTAAATCAAAGCCTGAGGGTCAGTGAACCGCTCCCGATGTGCGGGAAGACCCGTATCCCGCATTTGCGGGAGTGGTGTGAGAGCCTCTCCCTGCTAGTGTTTCCTAGCGGGGCTGGCTACTCGATTGGCAAGCGCTTATTTTTCTATCAAATATTATTCAATGACTTCAAGTATCTCAGAAGGTTCAATAGGCATGGGTGGTATCGAGTTTAAAATTGAGTCATTCTCAAAATACTCTAATAATTGCTCTCCAAGTTTATAAACTGTGTCATTTTTGATGATCATAAAAACTAACATGTTTTTTCTCCGTGAATGACTATGAAATTCAGATACTATACCATAATCAGGGCTATAGAAATAAATCTGGTTCCAAGGCCAATCATTGTGGTAGATACTAATCTTTGAAAAATTCAATTCCTGACCAGATAAATTAAATGTAGAGTTTCCTAATAATGAAATCTCAAATTCACCTAAAAAAAACTCTTGTCTATCATTTAAAAATTTTTCCCCTTTAGCCTTTAACATTGAATCAATCTCGAGTTTAAATTCAAGAGTCGAATTATTATAAGGAGAACTACCAAGGGTATCAACTATCACTAAATGTTCTTCAGGATAATCTTCTATAATTTTCCATCCAACAATGGTTTGCTTCTCCTTTTTCTCACATGAAAATAGTAGAATAAGAAAAGATGAAAGAAAGATAAACTTATATTTCATAGTGATTGCCAACGGTTTGCATATGGCTTGTGGCGGTTTCGAAGCACTTTCCTGTCCACAGAAACCAAAGCTGGCTACGGAGCAAAAACCTTTCTGATAGCCGTTTACCCGCCATAAGCTATATGCGTTGTGTGTGCCTTGAATGGTGAATATAGACCAAAAAGATGGTCGTTCCAACGGGTGAAAGTCCCTTAAGCGCGGGAGTCGTTACCCGAAGCGAAGCAAGAGGCAAGGTTGTTAGCTGTGAAGCTAGAACTGAAGTAAGCCTGACTGCGGTATGTGTACTGACGAACAGAAACTACATACAGAGGCTATTAGGTCGGATGAGGTACCACATGCTGCCGAAGTCCAAAGCTCCGTTTGATTCATCAAGTGGAGAGCGTACCGAAATAGTAGATGTAGCAGGGATACATACAAGGATATTCATCTTACCTGGGGAGATCTCTGGCTGTCGTGAACATCTAAGAGAAGTCAGCAGAGGCCATAGTAGTCAACAGGACTTGAGCTTTGTAAATACCAAGGAGTTCTCACGAGTTGATAAAGGGCCGAACGTATTGTGAAGTGAAAATTCGATAGGGAGCCATCGTGTAGCCTTATCTTAAAAGTAGCGGAAAGAGGTTGTTGGTGTAAAGAGCGACTGCCTTATGCTTTACGAACCGCCGTATACGAGACCCGTACGTACGGTGGTGTGAGAGGCGCACCGTGGGCTTATGGCTCACGGCCGTCTACTCGATTGTGGTGCGTTTTTATTTAATTACTTCTTCTTATTTGATGTACAACAAGGTCAAAATAGTCTGCTCGTAAATCACTAGAACATTGGACGAGTGAAAATTTCGCGATATTAGAAGTGAACCTATCAATGTTGTCTTCCACCAATAAGTCATCTTTTAAATGTGACGTAAATGCTAAGATGAATACAATTCTCCTGTCAAATAACTTGATGAATTCAGAAATAGTCAATGAATTTGTACCGAGCCCTTTTTCAACCAACTTATTATAAATCTTCTCTAGAAGCGATTTATCAGAAGTCCCTAGTACATCTTTGAGTCTTCGAGCTGAAATATTAATTTGATTATGAAGTTCTCTCATTTTCGACTCAAATCCATATTTAACATGAATCAAGTACAAAGTATCATCATTATAGTAGAGGACGTCACATAACTCTAGACCATCAACGATAATAGTGTCAAGAACAAAGTAATTTTCGTGCCCATTGTACTGTAAATTGTAATCTCCTTCTTTTGATACAATCTGCTTGTCCCATGGAATAGTTAAAACTTCTGATGGTGCTTTATATGTTTTTAAAATGTGCAATGCACTGGTCCTAAGGTCCTGGACAAAAGAATTTCTTAAATTATACCATTTTGTATCTACAAGAAAATAAGGTCGATTCCGAACATTTAATTCCGTAGTAATGTGAAACAGAAAACTTGCTCCAATAGTCGCCTTGTTATTCTTTATACAAGTTACTCTTGCTCCTTGCAGAAATACCATGAAATTAAACCTGTCATTTTCACCATATAATTCTACTGCACGAGCCAATACCGAATCGTATATTTCTCTTCTGTTTGTTACCGTTTTAAAGGTTTTATAGCCTTTGTTTTCAGTTTTCTCTTTCAAGTCATAACTGTCCGCTTCATAAAATTGCTCAATATCATTCGGGTTGCAAAAGTCATGTTCGAATCGCCTTATATTCGGATTATTTCTTCTACCTAAACCTTGGATGTCATTAAAGATGTTTGTGATTAACTCAGGATACAGAAAGTCTCTTATAAATTTTTGGTCATCAATTTCCTTGTATGAACTCAGATAGTCTGAAGGAGCTAATTCAGAAATAACGTCCAACTCACTAAAAATTTGATGAAGCTCGTCGAAATCAACCGATTTTTTGATTTTAAATGATTTGCCGACACCTATTTGCATAGTTTCTTCTGGCTTTCCTTGTAGGAAGGAAAAATGTAAGCTTGAAGTGTCAGAACTAAGTATGAGGTTTATTTCCTTAGGGATTTTTCCAAATTTAATGAAGTCAATAATTCTATAATTGTCTCTAAATTGTTCGCTCAGGCCTGCTCTATATCCTGTAATACCACGTGATTTGATGGATGAGAGTTGATCTGATTCAGGTTTCATTATTCTTGAATATGTGTTCAGTCCAAATGAGTGATTTATGAAAGGAACAACCATTCTGTAAGCATTTCCACCTATCACACAATACAGTTCAATTGGTGTCTGAGCAAATAGAATTAACGAAAGTTGCTGTTGGGTGAAATCAGAATTTTGCGTCAGTTCTTCGGGTAAGAAATCCTGCCAATCTGAAATTATTTCATCTGTATTAAAAAGGTATAAATAATAAGATATGCCGTCTTTTTCGAAATGATTTAGGTTCAACTCACTAGGAGCATTCTTTAATTTCAGTTTCTTGTGGTAGGAGGAAATTATTGTTTTAATAATAGACTCAGTATCGACTTTGTTTTTTAGGTCGATGTGGTTTCGATTTATCTGATAAATTTTAGGATTCTGAGTCATTTTTTCAAATTAACGCCAACGGTATGCAGCTACCCGAAGGTGGCGATTTCGAAGCACTTCACTATCAACCAAGCAGAAACTTTGATAGAAGCACAAAGCTTGATTTAACCACTGAACCGCCACTTTTGGGTAGGTGCTGTTGCACTAAACCTACGGTAGTTTCAAGAGCAGCCAGAAAGAGGTAACTTTTTAGATCATTCATTAACTCTTATTAATCATGAAAAAAAAAGGAGAACCTCATCCAGACTGCCTGTTCCAATGTAGCAGGTTTTGCCGAACTACTTGCCAAGTTTGAACAAAAAGTTGTCGTTGCAGGCAAAAGCAAAAGTACACTATCAAACTATGCGAGACATCTGGCAAAACTGGCCATCCACTTCAATGAATTACCCACCCAAGTGGATCCCGACCGGATCAACGATTACCTGCATCTGGTCAAGCGCAGTCACAATACCCC
>NZ_QLLK01000023.1 GCF_003259505.1 Algoriphagus yeomjeoni
AATCCTGACTCAATCCCCATAAGAACTTCACCGGTTCCGTGCAACATCGGTTTCATCGTTCGTGCTACGCACGCGACGAAAACCTAGTTGTTATGTGTAGCTGTTTTATTCCGCAAGTTCATTTTTCAGTTTTTCAAAGTCTTTAATGTATTTGTCAATTTTCACTTGGTCTTTGGTTGAGAGTAAAAATGATTTCTTTCGTCCAGTAACCATTGTGTCCCACACTAATTTATTGTCAGCCCCCACAATGTTACAGGAGTTTGTTGCTTGGAACATATTGCATTTTGTCTTTGTAAGTCTCGTGGCTAACCAAGCGTATTCTCTTGTTTCAAATTGATTTGACAAAAACAGAGTTTCTAAATTTTTCATATGTCCTAATGGCTGTAAAGTATCGTCCGCAATTTTTAAATTTGTCAGGCTGAGAGTCTTTAATTTTGTCAAATTCTTTAGCGGATTAATTGACTTTATTTTCAATGGTTTGTCGTGTCCGCCACCAAGTGTCAAGTCGCTTATTTGAGTTGCTAATGAAAGCTGGTCGATTTCTTCTAGTTTTGAAAAGTCAGTTATTTCAAGTGTCTTTAAGCCTTTGTTTTTGCTGATGTCCCAAAGTGATGTTGATTTGGTATTCCAATTCAAAATTATCGTCTCAGTCTTGTCGAGTGTTTCAAGAATTGTCAAGTCTTTTGCTAATACTTGATATAAGTTTAGATACTTTAAATTAACCAATGGAAGTATTTTTCTTAATTCCTTGTCGTTAGCTCCAATAAGCCATAAGTTTTCAATTGACAATTCATTTAGCCTGTCAAGGTTCTTAGCAGAAACAGACATATGTAAAGACTTTTCGTTCTTGTCAAAGTCGTTCAAGTCTGTTATAAATGCTTTTGGTTTCTGTGGTAAATTGTCTGTCATTGTCGTCTTTTACAGTTACACATAACGTTTGTATATCCCCAATTGGTGATATCTACCCAAATCGGGCAGGTATCCACAAGTACTTGGTGATATATTCCATTTATTTTTTGTTTAGTAAACTTAGTTAAATGTCCAAATTATCCAAGGGGCTTTGTATTTGATCAAACCCTTTGGTGGTTATATGAGTATAAACTTGTGTTGTTTTTGGGCTCTCGTGTCCCAGCAAACTCTGAATGTATCTGAGATCCGTGCCATTTTCCAAAAGGTGCGTAGCAAAGGAATGTCTTAATGTATGTGGAGTCACTTTCTTCCTGATTTTTGTCTTTGCCACAGCAGCCCTTACGATGGACTCAATACTGGTAGTTGAATATTTTACGGGTTTATCTTTGGTACTCCCTTGTCCCTCGAATAGGTAATATTCAGGCCTTTCCCTTTTGATGTATTCTCTCAATATCGATAGCGTCCGTTTGGACAATAAGGTGTACCTGTCTTTTTTAGCTTTTGCCTGTTTGATAAATATCTGCATGCGCTGGGAGTCTATGTCGTTGATCGTTAAATCAATTAATTCGGACACTCTCAACCCTGCCGAATATATAGTCATCAGAATTGCTTTGTGCTTTAAGTTTTTTGTTGCGTTCAAAATAGCTACGATCTCTTCCTCACTGCAGACTATGGGTAATATTTTTTCCCGGATGGGCCGATCCACGTGATAAAACTTGCGCTCGCCACCTTTGACCTTTTCGAAATAGAATTTGATAGCATTGATCGCTTGATTTTGAAAAGAACTGGATACTTTTCGCTCGGTGACCAGATATCTCGAAAATTCCATTATTTCCTGTTCACCCAGACTGTCTATTTCTAGATTTGGATAGTGATTGATAAATTCTTCAAAGAGCGGAATATAGGCCCGGGCAGTACTTGGACTATATCTTCTTTCTTTCAGCTTGTTCATATAGGCTTCTGGACATTTTTTGTAAGCTGAACTAGCTAAGGGACTTGCTTTTGGTGTTATTTTCTTTTCTTTTTCAAGCTCAAATGTCAGTTTTAAACCCAATTCTTCCATTTTCCTTTTTAGTTCTTCTTCATACTGCTCTGTATAAGGTACAGTCCACCATTTGTTTTTAGTATCCCACTTGTAATAGGGCATTGTTTTGATGTGCTTGATCAGTTCTGTTACATAACCAAAAATTAATTTGATTCTACCGCTATTCGTACGAATCATTAGTACCTCGTTTTTCTGAATGATGCCTTTTTCGCTAGCTGGGCTAGAAATTTCCTCTTGAATTTCAAGCAGTGAAACCCGCTCGCCGAAATGCTCTTTAATCTTTTCTAGATTTCCTGGATAATGTGGTATTTCCCATACGAAGTACTGTTGATTCCATCTTACGTACGGAATCGTTCGAATAAATGTAATGTCTACCTCGTTTTTGGGGATTTTAAGCAGGATTTTTCTTCCTTTCACCCGGATTTCAATAGAATTCATTTTCAAAAAGTAAAAAGTTGTGCATACCTAATATCAGCAATTTATTTTCATTAAAAAATCTAGGAAATTCAAGAGCTAATAATTTTAACCCTACAATCAAATTTACTTATTCCCTTTTTGGAACTGTGATGCCCATATTGGGGTTTTTCAGGCTTAACAAACTATTTCATGGCTAGAACAGCAGAGCGCAAAGTCACCATGGGGCAGGTCTTCAAGACCATCATTTGGCCCCGTAGAAAGCATTTATTTTTAGGCTTATTCCTGATCATCATCTCAAGACTGGCCAGCTTAGTCCTGCCAGGAGCTAGCAAAATCCTGATCGATGAAGTAATTCCTTCCAATGATCTGACCATGCTCAAATGGCTGATCGGAGGGGTAGTTTTAGCCATCGTCGTGCAGTCGACTACTTCTTATGCGCTGACGCAAATCCTGAGTGTAGAAGCTCAAAACCTGATTTCCAAACTGAGATCTCAGGTGCAGGCGCACATCATCAAGCTTCCGATTCGATTCTTTGACAATGCGAAAACTGGAGAGCTGGTATCCAGAATCATGACGGACGTGGAAGGTGTTCGAAACTTAGTAGGGACAGGTTTTGCGCAAATGATCGGTGGGATTTTGACCGCGGTGATCTCCTTATTCCTTTTGATCAGTATCAGCCCGATGATGACGCTGTATGTACTGCTTCCGGTTGTGGTTTTTGGTCTGGTTTCGCTGAAGGCTTTCGGTAGAATACGACCTATTTTCCGCGAACGCGGCAAAATCAATGCGCAGGTTACCGGCAGACTGACCGAGACGCTAGGAGGAATCCGGGTAATCAAAGGTTTCAATGCCGAGCAACAAGAAATTAATACGTTTGCAAGAGGTGTTGATGAGCTTTTCCAAAATGTAAAAGCAAGTTTGACAGCCACTAGTTTTGTGACTTCAGCGGGAGCTTTGCTTTTGGGCTTGGCATCCGCCGGGATCATGGGTATTGGGGGCTATATGATCATGCAAGGCGATATGACGTTCGGAGATTTCTTGGCCTTCACGCTTTATTTGGGCTTTATGATCGCCCCGATTGTGCAGATGTCGAATATTGGAAGTCAGCTAACCGAAGCTTTTGCAGGTCTGGATCGTACGGAGGAAATCATGAACACTCCGCTGGAGGCGGATGACCGCACCCGGAACCTCTCCTTGACGGAGTTTAGAGGGGATATCAAGTTTGACAAGGTTTCCTTCGCCTATGAGGAAAACAAGGATGTGATCAAGGAAGTGAGTTTTCATGCGCCTGCGGGTTCGGTGACTGCCCTAGTCGGAACTTCGGGTTCTGGAAAAACGACTATTGCAGGTCTTGCAGCTACTTTTTTGAATCCTGATTCTGGGAAGATAACCTTGGATGGAAATGATTTGCAGCTTGTCACCCTAGAGTCTTTCCGATCTAGATTGGGAGTGGTGTTGCAGGATGATTTTCTTTTCGAAGGAACGATTCGTGAAAATATCCTTTTCCCTAGGCCTAATGCCAGTGTAGAAGATTTGCAAAAAGCCGTTATAGCCGCGCATGTGCAGGAGTTTACCGATCGTTTTGAAGATGGTTTGGATACCTTGATTGGGGAGAGAGGAGTGAAGCTTTCCGGTGGGCAAAGGCAGCGTATTGCGATTGCACGTGCGATTTTGGCAGATCCTAGGATTTTGATGTTGGATGAAGCTACCTCAAATTTGGATACCGAGTCGGAGACCTTGATTCAGGCAAGTTTGAAAGAGTTGATGAAGGGCAGGACGACTTTTGTGATTGCGCACCGATTGAGCACGATTCGCCAGGCAGATCAGATTTTGGTGGTGGAAAAAGGCCATATCGTAGAGCGAGGCAAGCATGATGAACTGATTGCTTTGGAAGGGCGGTATTATCAGTTGTACACGTATCAGTCGAGGATATAAAGGGTTGTTGGGTGTAGGATGCCCGATGCTAGCTGAAGTTTGTAGTATCAAGATGTTCCTGAGCTGATTGTATTTTAGACTTAGAAATAGGTAATACGATCTGCTAGACTTTGTTAGAAAGGTAAAAATCCTTTATCACTATCCGCAATCTTACCAGTATAGTACTGTATTCAGTATAAAACTTAGTTAAACGCCAATTTTTTCTCTAATCATGAAACTGAAGTTACACGTGGCGCCGAAGGTGCCAAACCATTCATAACCCTGTACGCAAGTGCAGGGAGGTTGATAAAGTAGTAGACCGCAGCCCTGAAAGGGCGGAACTTCAAAGTTTCGCCCTTTCAGGGCTGCAAAGGATATTAGTTTTATACCCCCGGCTTTGCCGAGGGTTATGAATCGTTTCAATCCTTCGGATCTTTTTCGAACTGTGAAATAAATTCATGATACATAGAAAGGTTATAAATTTGGCAACTGATGAAAAAGCGGATTTACATAAAATCCTTTATCAAGTTCAATTTTACTTTTTAAATATCTTGGGTGTTGTCATTTCTCAAAGACTCAATTTCGCCTAAATCTTTGGCTCTCCCGGTGGCTTCTTTATTCTTTATGAAATCCTGAATTCCACTTCGTAATTGTTGAGCAATTCAATGAAGTCAATAAAGTCCTCTTCAAAAATCATAGTTTTTCGAGGTGAATTACCTTTTCAATATTGGAAGGATAAAAGCCATTTGCCCAAGTGTAATAGTTTTTTCATAATCGATATACTTCTCTAAGTCTTTCCGAACTCGATTTACTGAGCCAAAAAACCACATCTTTCCGATCCTCATCCTCAGATTTAATTTGGTTTGCTACTACCGCTATTTTTCTTACTTTTTCCATAATCTCTAAAACACGGATTCACGTCTAAAATACAACGACCATTCTTCTTTAGCCAGAGATTTTGATTTTGGTTCATGTCATCTTCCTCACATCCCTTTTATCAGCTGCAGCACCTCTGAGATGTGTTCGGCTTGTCGGAATTTGGCGTGTTCTACTTCATGGGCTATCATCTCATGCCCCCAGGTAATGTGGTAGGGAATGTGGATAGCGTGACCTCCAAGTTCCAGTACAGGAAGTACATCTGACTTCAGGCTATTTCCCATCATAAGAAATTCGGCTGGGGCTACATCCAGATGACGGATTAGCTTTGCGAAATCTGCTTCCTTCTTTTCGCTCATGATTTCTATGTGATGGAAATAATGGTCCAAACCTGACTTCTTTAGCTTTTTCTCTTGATCAACCAAATCTCCCTTGGTGGCCATCACAAGGCGATAATCCTGCTTTAACTCCTCCAAAACTTCTTCGACACCCGGCAGTATTTCCACTGGCTTTTGCATCATTTCATAGCCGATTGCCAAGATTCTGTCAATCGCCTTTGCATTGATTTTATGATCAGAAATCCTCAAGGCAGTCTGGATCATCGAAAGCATAAAACCTTTGATCCCGTAGCCGTACAAGCCTAAGTTCTCTATCTCAGTGAGGTAAAGTTCTTTGATACTGCTATGCCTAGGCATAAAGTCCTCCATCAAGCTGGCAAATTTCTCCTCCGCTTCGCGAAAAAAGGGTTCGTTCACCCAGAGCGTATCATCTGCATCGAAGGCTATTACTTTGATCATTTTTTCAGATTGTAAGATTTAGTAATTCGGGTGTCAGGCTGAGCGAAGTCGAAGCCATACTAAACATGCTTTTAAACTACCCTTCGACTTCGCTCAGGGTGACATCATCCTATTTCAAATCCTCTAACCAATCCAACAACACATCCCTCCATCCGTCAACAGGTCCTTTGCCCAAACCAAATCCAAACCCATGACCACCTTTGGGGTAAATGTGAAGGGAAGCAGGTACTTTGTGCGCATGAAGTGCTTTATAGTAAAGAAAACTATTTTCAATAGGTACTCCGCCGTCATCCTGGGCATGTACCAAGAAGGTAGGAGGAGTGTCTGCAGTCACATTCAATTCACCAGAGAAACGGTCAATCAATTCCTGGCTGGCATTTTCACCGATTAGATTTCTTCTGGAACCTGAGTGCGCACTTGCATCTCTAAACGAAATCACTGGATATGCCAGAATGGAGAAATCCGGACGTGCAGAAAGTGCATCGATAGCGTCTTTTGGTCTTTCTACCTCATGTGCATATTGCGTGCTGATTGTAGAAGCTAAATGTCCACCAGCGGAGAAGCCTAGGACACCGATTTTCGCAGGATCGATCATCCACTCTGCAGCGTGATGTCTAGCCAATCTAATGGCACGTTGCGCATCGAGTAGGGGTACTTCTTTCGCGTCGGTCAGAGACTTGGAATCGGGAAGCCTGTATTTCACCACTATTCCTACGATGCCTTGCGTGTTTAGCCACTTAGCGAAGTCTCTGCCTTCCCAGTCATAAGCCAAAATATGATAGCCTCCCCCAGGGAAAATGACTACAGCTTGGCCGGTTCTTGCTTGCTTACTTGGTAAGAATACTTCGATCTGCGGAATCTGCACATTTTCAATTCTGATAATTCCTTCCTCTACTGCTTTTTCCTCCAAACCCATATCCTTTTGAAGGGGAGGAGTTCCTTCCCAAAGAGGCAGGATTATTTCTTGGGCATTTGCAATCATGCTTATCATGATTAGGCTGATTAGTAAAAGAGACTTTTTCATAGGTATTATTTTAGGCTTTAAAATCAAAAATCTTTTCCATTAACTGCCAGCGCCAATTGTCTGGAGTCCCTGGTAAATTGGTTTGGTATTGTCCGAGAAAACTTTCCCATTCCTGCACTTTCTCATTGGCATTGTCCAAGGCAGCTTTCTTTTCGAAGGTAAAGTCTTCGTCACCGACTAGTATCATGGTCAGTCTGTTTTGCCAGCGATAGATACTCATCTGCACTATTCCAGCTACACGTATGCTTTCGAGGATTTCTGGAGCTACCGCTTTGTGACATTCCACATAAGCTTGAATCGCTTCTTCGTCATCTCTCAAGTCACAGATCAGAATGAAAGTTTGGGTTTTCATGAGTCAACTTTTTTTACCCTAAGGCTAAACAACAACACCATTACAAAGCACATCAGCGGAAGTATAAAGGAAAAATTCACCTCAGGAACACCCAAAATAAGTGTATCATCATAGGCAATTCCACCGATATCCATGATCATTCCTTGCAGTGTAGGCATGATTGCTCCACCCACAATGGCCATTACTAAGTAGGCTGCGGCAAATTTTGAATCTTCACCTAAGCCGTCCAAGGCGATCCCATAGATAGTCGGAAACATCAAAGACATAGCAAACGAAATAGCTACCAAGGAGTATAATCCCAGCATCCCCGGGAGGAAAATAGCTCCTGCTGTGAATAGTATTGCGAGCACGGAGAAGATGCTGAGCAATTTGGTAGGGGAGATGTAGCGGAGCAAAAAGGTGCAAATCCAACGTCCTACCAAAAAGATAACCAGAGCGGCATACCCGTAATTCACTGCATCGGCGTTGGAAATGCCAAGTACTTCCGCGTACTGATAGATATAGGTCCAGACCATGATTTGAGCACCTACGTAGAACATCTGAGCAAATGTGCCTTCGACGAAGTTTCTGTTTTTCAGCAAGCGCCCCATGGTAGCGCGGAACTCCACCTTTCCAGTTTCCTTGTTTTCAGGCATTTTGACCAGCGCGATCACTACCAAAATGGCTATTACCACTAAGCCAAGCATCACATAAGGGTTTCGAATGATCAGCAGATCTGCTGTTCGGATTACTGCTTTAGCAGATTCATCTAATGAAGAGAAAATGATTGTTCCTTCAGAATCAGTTGCATTCGATTGAAGTGCATTCAATATAAACTGCTTGGCTACAAACAAGCCTGCCAATGCTCCCATGGGATTAAAAGCCTGCGCCAAATTCAATCGCTGAGTGGCTGTGGCTTCGGGCCCCATGGACAAGATGTAGGGATTAGCCGTAGTTTCTAAAAAGGCCAATCCAAATGTCAAGATGTACAGGGAGGCAAGGAAAAAACCGTAACTCTCCCATGCTGCTGCTGGATAAAAGAGCAAGGCCCCAACTCCATACAAACCTAAGCCAAGTAGAATTCCTGTTTTGTAAGAATACTTTTTGATGAAAAAAGCTGCGGGTAAAGCCATGGTAAAATAGCCCCCATAAAAAGCCATCTGTACCCAAGAGGCCTGGGTATTATTCAATTCGAGCACTCGCTTAAATGCCGCCACCATGGGATTGGTAATGTCATTTGCGAAGCCCCAAAGCGCAAAAAGAGATGTAATGAGGATAAAAGGAAGGATTAATTCCTTGGGAACTAAGGCAGGTTTTTGGGTCATGGGTGAGGTTCAGGTTATGTGGGTTTCGAAGTTATAATGCTCGGTCGAGATGGGTGTATCCTCCATCTACAAAGAGATGTTGTCCGGTGATATGCCTGGCTTTATCCGAAAATAAGAATATCGCCATAGCTGCGATTTCTTCAGGAGTTGTCATTCGATTACCTAAAGGGATTTTGGCTGTGATCTCTGCAAGTCTTTCTTCAGGATTTGGAAATGTCTTGATCCAGTTTTCATAAAGTGGCGTGTATACTTCCGCTGGAATGATAGCATTTACAGTGATCTCGTAAGGTAGGAGTTCGACTGCCCATTCTCGTGTAAGTGAAAGTTGGGCACCTTTGGCGGCCGTGTAACCGGAGGTTCCTCCTTGCCCGGTTATTGCAGTTTTACTACTGATATTGACTATGCTTCCCTTAGCTTTTTTCAAATGAGGCAAAGCAAAATGTGCCAAATGATAATAGTGATTCAGGTTTTTGGCAACTGATTTTTCAAAAGCACCCGGGCTTCCGTTTTCCAAGCCCACACTATCATTTGCACCTGCATTATTCACAAGCCCATCAATTCTCCCGTATTTTTCAAGCGTTAGTTTAACCGCTTTCTCTGAGTCAGCAGCTTCGAAAAGTCGGATAGGAATCTGAAAAGCTTCGCCCAAAGCGAGGATTTCAGCACCTTCTTTTTCGGAAGGATCAATCATCACAGGAATAGCTCCCTCTTCGATCAATCCTCTGGAAATCGCGCCTCCAATTCCTTTGGCTCCGCCAGAAATCAGGATGACTTTATTGGTTAGGTTTAGGTTCATTGTTTACTTATTTGTCCACGGTCCACTGACAACAGGCGACTGCAGGTTGATCTGAAATTTTATTTTTTTCTACAATAGCCGTTGTCTGACGACTGTAGTCTGTCGGCTTTTCAAATCCCGTAAAACTCTGCAGCCGTATTTCCCATGATCGCTTCTTTTTCAGATTTGGAAAGCCGATCTGTAAAGCGCTCCACCACTTCCAAGACCTGTTCGTATTCTCCTGCGATTTTGCACACTGGCCAATCGCTTCCAAACATCAATCGCTTCGGACCGAAAAGCTCCAATACCACATCTAAATAAACTTGTAACTCTGTGGCCTTCCAATTCTTCCAATCTGCTTCGGTGATCATTCCAGACACTTTACAGGAAATATAATCCCGCTCTGCCAGAGGTGCCATTTCCTTTTTCCACTCTCTCCAAACACCCAATTTGATTTTGGGCTTGGCAATGTGGTCAATCACGAAGGGCTGCTCGGGAGCTTTTTTCACAAATTGTAACGTAGCTTCTAATTGATTGTGAAAAATCAGAATGTCGTAAGTATAGCCTCGTTTTCCGATTTTCTCTATACCTCGGATAAACTCCTTTCGAAGCATGTAATCCACGGGTTTGGACTGCAAGACTTCCCGGTACCCCTTTAGTTTTTTTTGCGAAGCAAACTGATCTAAATCCTTATCCAGATCATCTGACCCCATGTCTGCCCAGCCTACGACGGCTTTGATTTGCTCATGTTCTTCAGCCAAATCACAGAGAAAAGCAGTTTCCCGAAAGCTTTCATCTGCCTGCACAGCTACGCAGCCATCGAACTCATGTTCTTTTAAAATAGGTATGAGATCCTCAGGAAGGAAATTCTTCTGGATCACCTTCATTTCGTCGGTGATCCAGGAGTGTTTTTCAGGGTTGTATTTCCAAAAGTGCTGGTGGGAATCCAGTCTCATGCTTCAGGATCATTCATTGCCACTTGCTTTGCTTCACCAAGCCCTTCTATACCTAACTCTACCACATCGCCTGCTTTCAGGTAAGTAGGAGGAGTAAGTCCAAGACCAACTCCTGCAGGAGTTCCTGTAGAAATCACATCGCCAGGAAGCAAAGTCATGTATTGACTGAGGTGCTCGATCAATTCTGGAATATCAAAAACCAGATCAGATGTATTGCTGTCCTGAAGCATTTTACCGTTCAGTTTCAGCCAAAGTCTCAAGTTGTGTGGATCTCTGATTTCAGTTTTGGTGACTAACACTGGTCCAAGAGGAGCAAAGTTGTCTGCACTTTTGCCCTTGACCCACTGACCTCCGTGGTGTAGCTGGAAATCGCGCTCAGAGACGTCATTATGTACACAGTAGCCCGCCACGTATTCCATCGCATTTTCCTTGCTTACATACTTTGCACGCTTGCCGATCACCACTGCCAATTCTACTTCCCAGTCAGTTTTTACAGAATTCTTTGGGATTAGAATAGGATCAAAAGGTCCACAGAGCGAAGAAGTAGCTTTCATGAAAATGATAGGGACTTCCGGGACAGCCATACCGGATTCTATGGCATGTTTACGGTAATTCAGCCCTATGCAAATGATTTTGGAAGGTCTGGCAATAGGTGGTCCCAGTCGGGAATCTGCAGGTATTTCGTTTAGATTTTCTTCGTTGGCTTCCAGCCACTCCTGAAGTCTAGCCAGACCATTGTTAGTGAAAAAGTCTTCGTTCCAGTCTTCTTCAAATCCAGAGCAATCTAGGTATTTGCCTGATGCACTCTGGATTCCTGGTTGTTCTTTTCCGGCTTCGCCAAATCGTATAAGTTTCATAATAGTATCTAGTATTTAGATTTTAGTATCAAGTAATAAGACATAAGATTCAAGAAGCTAGAGTCAAGAATCAAGATTTTAGCTTAAGGAATTATGAGTTTATAATTGAGTTCAATCAATGCATTGAATTCGTAAATCACAAATCGTAAATCCCATATCGTTTCACATTTTCAATCCCAAGAATCCACCATCAATCGGAATATTCGTTCCTGTGATAAATCCTCCAGTTTCTGCACTCACAAAATAGGCAAGTTCTGCGATTTCACTTGGTGTAGCCATCCTGCCAATTGGCTGAGTTGCAGCTAGTTTTTCAAACATTTCCTTCTCTTGGCCTGGATAATTTTTGGCCAAAAAGCCATCTACAAATGGCGTATGAACTCGTCCTGGAGATAGGCAATTACAACGAATCCTGTCTGCTACATAATCTCTGGCCACGCTTAAAGTCATGGAAAGTGCCGCGCCCTTGGTCATGCTATAAGCAAATCGATCTGGAATTCCGATTGTCGCAGCGACAGAAGCCATGTTTAGAATTGAACCTCCACCATTTTCTTTAAGTTTAGGAAGCGCCGATTTGATGCAATTGAACATGCCCTTTACATTCACCTGAAAAACTCGGTCAAAATCTTCAGAAGAAGTAGTCTCTGCATTTCCGATATGGGAAACTCCGGCGTTATTGATCAAGGTGTCTATTTTGCCGGGAATGGACTGAATTAGGGTTTCTGCCTCTGCTGGATCTGCTACACTTCCACACAGAAAAGTCACATCAAATCCTTTGCTACGCTCATCCTGAGCTACCTTTTCTCCACTATCAGGATTGATATCTATGAAGTAAACTTTCGTGTTTTTGGCTGCAAAAAGCTGGACCATAGCTAGGCCAATTCCGGAAGCCCCGCCTGTAATAAGTACTGTTTTATTTTTCATGTCGTTTCCAAAAAGGAAAAATAGGGTCTTTGGCCTAGACTCCCAAAATATATTCTAAAGATTATAAGTTAACGGTTTCTCCGGTTTTCACCGATTCGTCACAGGCAAAAGCTATTTTCAGACTGTTCAATGCATCTTCCAAGTGGTCGTCTAGATTGACATTCTCTTGAATTGCTTTTAGAAAATACTTTTGCTCCCGAATGCAAAGTTCCTGGTGATCTGGCTCGTCTTTCAGATCTATCCACTCGTCAGGCTTGGTAAACTTGTTTTGCGAATCAATTTCAGCGTGATGAACCCGGATGGATTCTGTCTTGGTGTGGGAATCCACATTATCTGATTGTCCGCTAGCTCCAGCATTCTTTGCGGTGATGGAAACTGATCCTTTTGGACCGAAAACGTCTTTCACAAAAAAAGCCGTCTCACTCACCATCGGTCCCCATCCTGCTTCATACCAACCCACCGAACCATCTTCAAAGCGAATCTGAAGTTGGCCGTAGTTGTAATTTTCAATTGAAATATCTTCGGTAAGTCTAGCGCCAATTGCAGAAACTGAAACAGGTTTTGATCTAGTCATCTGGCACATCACGTCTATGTAGTGCACGCCACAATCCACAATAGGGCTAAGGCTTTTCATCAAGTTTCGATGCACATCCCACATGTAGCCCTGACTTTGCTGATTGAGATTCATGCGCATCACGAGGGGTTTGCCGAGTTTTTCTGCTTCTTCAATAAATCGAATCCAAGAGGGGTGGTGCCTCAAGATATATCCTACGACTACCTTTTTGTCCACTTTTTTAGCTTTGGCAATTATCCGCTCGCAACCACTGATGGAATCTGCAAGTGGCTTTTCTATGAAAATATGACATCCAGCTTCCAATGATTTGAGGGCAAATTCCTCATGGGTATCAGGATAGGTAGAAATACAAACTGCATCGGGGTTGGACTGAGCTAAAGCTTCATCGAAGTCTGAAAAAAGTGGATACTCAGCATTAAGTTGCTTATTCAATTTACTATTGGATTCACCTCTGGATACCAAACCACAGATTTCAAATTCAGGGAAATTGTGGTAGGCCGTAGCATGGGCAATTCCCATATTTCCGCAACCAACGACAAGGATTTTGATGGGTTTAGAGGTACTCATTAATTTTTGGGTTTTTTGTGCTTGGATCAGCTTCCTAATTCTCTTGAGTTGTCAATTCGCTATAAGCTGATTGGCTGATTTGAATTAGTTGAACTTTGAGAGGAATAGACTTGATTGGTTCATCATTGCTATCTCGCTTTGCTCGAACAATTTGTTCTATCACACTCATGCCTTTGATCACCTGACCAAAAATCGTGTAATCTCCATCCAGTCTGGGAATTCCTTCCGGGTTTTGTACAATATAGAACTGACAGCGAGCAGATAGTTTTCCCGGATTGTCGTCTCTTCCAGCTCCTACGGCTCCATAAACATGCTTCAATTCAGGGACGAACTCAGGTTCTAGGAGATATTCTGGATCAGTAAATCCTTCGGGAGTATCTGGACAACCACCCTGCGCCACAAAATTTGGGATGACACGATTAAAAGTCAAAGAGTCCCAATAGCCAGCATTTGCGAGTTCGATAAAGCTTTCTTTATGATTGGGAGTTCGGTCATCTAATTCGATCAAAATCTCCCCATAAGGGGTCACAATCTGACCAACCGGGACATTTTCATTGGATGTCTGTGCAAAGGATTTACTTTCTGAGAAAAGTAAAATGCTGATAGCTAAGAATAAGTGAATTACTAACGATCCAGATAATTTATTCATTCGTAGATACTTGATTATAGAAAAAGTATTTGCCATTACATTTGGATAGGGAATTGAAATAAGGATTTTTTGTGTCTGTGATTATTAAAAGTAGTAAAATGAATCAAATATCTTCCTTGCATGAGACAGAATTAGAAAGGCTTTTGGCCCTGAGTAATCTGGGAATTGATTATTATGAGCCAAAGCAAGGATTAAATTTTCTTACGGAGTTAGCCGCTAAAATCAGCGGAACAGAAATTTCTCTAGTCAATCTTATCGATTCATTTACCCAATGGAGTGTGTCTTCCTATGGGATAGATATCACTCAAATGCCGAAAGAAGACTCTGTGTGCCAATTTACAATTCAAACTCCGGGCAACGAAGGTTTTGAAGTAGGAGACTTGAGCGCTGATGATCGCTTCAAGCACGTCTTTTATGTGAGAGATGCCCCAAATCTTAAATACTATATGGGGGTGCCCTTGACCTCACCAGAAGGATATAATCTTGGAGCGCTCTGCGTAATGGATAGTCAAATAATGCATCTATCTGAAGATGTAAAGGATGTTTTGAGATTGATAGCGAGACAAATTGTTGACAGATTGCGAGTAAATAATTTGGTGGCTAATCTGAAAAATAAAGTAAAAGAGGCTGAATTGAACCAGAAGAAATTGGCTCATGATATTCGAGGTCCTATAAGTGGGGTGATTGGTTTGACAGATTTAATCCTTGAAGAAGAATTGCCTGCTAGTTCTCAAGAGATAAAAGAATATACTGAAATGATCAAGCAAAGCAGTATTTCCTTGCTGGATTTATCAAAGGATATTCTTTCAAAAGAATTTGATAATAAAGCCAATCGAAGCCCCGAATTAAATGAGGGAGAAACCAACTTGGTAAAACTGAAAGAAACGATTGTGCGTCTTTTGGCTCCTCAGTTAAAAGTAAAAAATATTGACTTTACTGTGCTACTAGATCAGGAGAACCAATTTGAGTCTTTCTCTAAATTATATGTCCTTCAGATTTTAGGGAATTTACTTTCCAACTCTATCAAATTCACTAAAGCTGGAGGTATAATTACCCTAAAAATGAACCTGAGACGAAATGAATTGGATTTGATTCTAGAGCTGATTGTTGAGGATAATGGAATTGGTATGAGTAGTTCTAAAGTAAGCGAAATATTAGATGATGGAACATCTACTGATGAAGGAACTCGAGGAGAAATTGGGTTTGGGTTGGGTTTGAACTTGGTAAAACAGCTCGTCCAGCAACAAAATGGTATCTTGGAAATTGACTCCAAGCTAGGCGTTGGAACTAAATTCAGGATTGAGATGAAGGTGAATTAGTTTGCAATGCTGCTTTTTGATTGTTGACAGGATTAGCATACATCGACAAAAAGCTTTGAATCAGAAATTCATTCTTAGTGTTTACTTTTTCAGTCATCCTTTTTTCGAAGGACTCTTTTTCGGCTGCAGTATAGAAGTTTACATATTCCTCATCTCCATAAAGTAGGTCGTGAGCTATATAATTGCTTGGCCATAATTTATAACCAGACCATATTTTCTGATCAATGCATTCGGCAAGTTTACTGAGTTTATCAGGCTGACTGAGTTCCATTTCTGAGATTGCTTTGATTTCCTTATCCAAAATACCATTTACCTGAAGATGGATTCTCTTTTTGGTACCCATGATTCCTCTGAGAAGATTGAGGAAATCCTCATTTTCACCTTTCACATATTTCTCATCCCTGGACTTGGCTAGCCATTCAGGCATTTTCAATACGTCCGTAGGATCATATTCGTAGGAAATAGAGATTGGAACAACTTTAATTTTTTCAAAATAACCAAATGGGTTTTGGCCTTCTTCTGCGAGCGTTAGCATTTTCAAAACGCCACGGTGAGTAGCATCATTACCATCTTTGGTTCTTCCTTCGCGCTGTGCAGTCCAAACAGATCTATTTTCCGAAATCAACGACTTCTTAATGTACGCCGATGCCAGTTGAGAACTTTCCAACAAAGCTCTTCCCTGAAGTCCGCGCTTGATAGCGAAGTTTCTGTTCAGCCTAGAAAGTGTATGTAAAAATGGCTTTTGGATCAGATTATCTCCAATTGCAGAAGTAGTGAGTATTAGACTGTTTTCATAAAGACAGGAATTGAGTAAGGAGGTATCCAGAATAATATCTCGGTGATTTGAAATAAAAAGGTAGGCTGTATTGGGTTGCAAGAGCTCAAAACCACCAGTACTTAATCCATCTGAGCTTTTTTCAATAACTTTTTGCACTCCCGGATAAATGAAGTTCACCTGAAAGTCGCGCAGCGAATGTGTATGAACCATTAAGTCTTTCCAATGCTCTGTTGTATCGTTTGGAAACGTAAAACTCATCATTGCCTCCAGCATAGGATCATTTACAATCTTTCGGATTGCAGCATTAGCTTCCGCGTCATAAAAAGGCCTGATTGAATCAAATTGCGACATAACTATCTATTGGGTGGTCTGCAAAAAGCAAATTTTAGCTTAGAAATCTAAGCTAAGTTACATCTATCGCAGTTAATTTGCATTAGAACTACCTAATGTGGTGATTATCGGGGAGAATTCGGGAGGGTAATAAAAATTACAAAAAGAATTTTAGTTCTTGAAATTAAAAAACCTCCCAGAAATCTCTGAGAGGTCTTAGTGCGGATAGAGGGACTCGAACCCCCATGCCTCGCGGCGCTAGATCCTAAGTCTAGTGCGTCTACCAATTTCGCCACATCCGCAGCTATTTTCAATTGGGTTGCAATGTTAGTGATTCTAGTGTCGAAAAAATATAAAAACGAAGCTTTAAATCCGATCATCTGCTTTGGTAGCACAGAACCAGTTCATTATCAACGGCTTTATTTTTTAGTCCTTATTGGAATTTCACCTTTCTTAAATTTCCTAAATAATTTCCTCAATAACTGGAACTATTGCCAGTCCATTATGATTGAACGTTCATTCAGTCAATTATGGAAAATTTATTAGACAAGAAACAGAGCATCATTGAAAGCGCCCTGGAATTGGTGCACGCCAATGGATTTCATGGATGTCCTGTGAGCCAGGTAGCAAAAAATGCCGGTGTTGCCGCAGGTACTATTTATACCTATTTTGAAAATAAGGAGGATTTGATCGTAGGAATCTATGACTATGTCGCTGAAAAAATCACCTCCTATATAGCTGAAAGGGACGATGATTCCCTGGAATTCGAGAATAGGTTTTTCAATTATTGGAGGAATTTCACTGAATTCTATGAGCAACATCCTGCCATTCATGGATTCTATGACCAGTTTTTGAATTCACCTTTTAATTCAGAGAAAGTTCAAAATAGGCCAAATATGTGGCATGAATGGGCTCACATGTTTTTTCAGTCAGGTATGGACGAGGGAGCTATACGTGCGACTAACCCGGTGATTCTTTCCATTTTGGTCAATACCAATATCACTTCAACCGTAAGGATCAAAAAGAATTTTAAAACCAAGCTCGCAAAAACAAACGTGAATCTGGACGAAATATCTCAACTAATCTGGGCTGGGATCAAAACTGCTTAACCCAATAAATCTTTTTTAAGTTATTACCAACTAATTATTAATTACATGTTTAAGAGACGTTTACTGTTAGTCGGATTGAGTGTACTACTCATGACCGAAGCCGCCTATAGTCAGGAAGAAAGTACATTCGGCCAAGGCGTGTTGACCTTGGATCAGGTGATAGAATTTGCGCTGGTGCAAAGTCCAATTATCCGGCAAGCACAAATAGATGAGCAAATAGGGGATAGAGATATCAGGTCAAATTTGGCTGAATGGTATCCTCAAATCACCGCTTCGGCTGCTGGTGCCTACAATATCAAGCTTCAGCAGCAGATTATCGGCGAACAGTTGATTACGTTTGGTCAGGATTACAACTCCAATGTGTTATTGCAGGCAGATCAGACGCTTTTCAACAGAGATCAGTTTTTTGCCACCAAGACTTCTAAGTATTACCGTCAGCAACTGCAGCAGGTAATAGAAAATGCACGGATCAACACGGTCGTTGATGTTAGTAAGGCTTTTTACTCCATTCTGCTTTCCGAAGAGCAACTAAATATTCTTGATCAAAATCTCAGTCGGTTAGAGAAGCAGTACAAAGATGCATATAGCAGGTTTGAAGCGGGCTTAGTGGACAAGACAGACTATCAGCGTGCCTCAATTGCCCTGACCAATGTGAGAAGTGATCGAAATAGAGTTGCAAACTCTTTTGATGCAAAGTATGATTACCTCAAGCAACTAATGGGGTATCCGGATAGTCTGGATTTTGTTATTGAGTTTGATGTGCAGGGAGCTGCAGGCAAAATCGGGGAAGATACCGCAGATCCACTGATGCTGGAAAATCGGGTGGAATATCGCCTGATGCAGACACAGCAAACGCTAAATGAGATCCAGAGAAGCTACGAAAAGTGGAATTACCTGCCGGAAATGTCTGCCTATTACCGATACAATTGGAATTACTTCAACAATAATTTCTCAGACCTTTACAGGGCTGCTTTTCCGGTTTCGTCCGTAGGTGTCAATCTCGCAATCCCTATTTTTCAAGGTGGCAAACGAGTTCATAGAGTAAAAGCAGCAGAACTGCAGGTAGAACGCGGCAAAATAGAAATCGAAAATCTTAGTAATCAGATTAAAACGGAGTATTCAACTGCTCTTGCAGCTTATAACAGTAGTGTCTACGAATGGCAGCTCATCAGAGAAAATATGGAGATGGCAGCGGATGTTTATGACATCATCAAGCTTCAATACGATGAGGGAATCAAAGCTTACGTGGAACTAGTCGTGGCAGAAACCGACCTCCAAACCGCCCAAATCAACCATATCAATGCATTTTATCAAGTGTTGGAAGACAAGCTTGATCTAGAGCGAGCATTAGGAACCATCAAATAATTCGAATCCTTTTAAAATTTTATACCATATGAACTTATCATACAAACTTGCAGCTTTTTCGGCCTTGGTTTTAGCAGGATTCTCCTGCGGGCAAAAGGAGCAGGCAGAACAACAGGCATCCCCTGCAGTGACAGTTACCACCTACACGGTAGTTTCCAAATCGGTGACAGGAATTGATGAATATCCATCATCATTGGTGCCTCTGAATGAAGTAGAAATCAGACCTCAAATTGGCGGTTACATCACAAACATTTATGTAAAAGATGGCCAGGAAGTCAAAAAGGGGCAAAGACTATATGAGATCGACCGCAGTAAATATGCAGCTTCGCAGCAGCAAGCAAAAGCACTGGTAGAAAGTGCTGAAGCCAATCTTGCGAGATTGAGCAAAGATTATGATCGCTATAAGAGACTAGATGAGCAAGATGCTATTGCAAAACAGCAATTGGATCATGCTGAAAGTGCTGTGTTGGACGCAAAAGCACAGCTTAGCTCAGCCAAAGCTCAACTGGAATCAGCAAATACAGATTATCAATACTCCGTATTAACGGCCCCATTTGATGGCACAGTGGGGATATCTCAAGTGAGATTGGGATCACAAGTTTCTCCAGGTCAGCCGCTATTGAATACCCTTTCATCGAATGATCCTATGTCATTGAATTTTGTAATCAACGAGCGCGAGATCCCTAGATTCAATAAATTGCTGAAAGCAGAAGACAATCCCGATTCACTTTTTAGAATCAGATTCAGCGACAATAGTATTTATCCTTTCAACGGGACATTCACTACGATTGACAGAGCTGTAGGCCGGCAATCTGGTACCATTGCACTCCGAGTTCAATTTCCTAACCCTAACAGAGACTTAATTGCCGGGATGACGGTAAACCTGATGGTTCTTAACCAAGATTTAGGTGAGCAATTAGTAATTCCATATAGAGCAGTGACCGAGCAAATGGGAGAGTACTTTGTATACCTGGTGCAGGATGACAATACCGTAAAGCAGCAGAATGTGGAGCTGGGGACACAAATAGGCGACAACATTGTGGTAAGAAGTGGCTTGACTGCCGGGGTGAAGATCGTGGCAACGGGTATTCAGAAATTACGTGAGGGAGCTCAAATCACCGAGCAGACAGTGGCGCAATAATTTTTTTTTTAAGACTTGATTATTAACTAATGATATCAGACGTATTTATAAAAAGGCCAGTGACAGCAATGGTGATTTCGATCGTCATCGTACTGGTCGGTGTTTTAGCAATTCTAAATCTCCCCGTCACCCAATATCCAGACATCACTCCACCGGTAGTTTCGGTGACGGCTAACTATACTGGAGCAGATGCAAAGACGGTGGAGCAAACAGTTGCAACACCAATAGAAACTCAGGTAAATGGGACGCCAGGTATGGCATACATTACCTCCAATAATACCAGCACAGGTCAGATGCAAATGGATATTACTTTTGAAGTTGGTACTGACATTGATATTGCCACGCTGGATGTACAGAATAGAGTATCCATAGCTGAGCCGTCTCTTCCTGAAGCGGTAAGGCGACTTGGGGTAACGGTTAGAAAGAGAAATCCAACCATCATGATGGTGCTGAGTATCACCTCACCAGAGAGAACTCATGATAGTAAATTCCTTTCCAACTATGCCAATATTTTCATCAAAGATGCCTTACTGCGTGTAAATGGGGTAGGTGATATCACGGCTATCGGTCAGGATTTCAGTATGCGGGTTTGGCTGAAGCCGGATAAGTTAGCTCAATATGGCATCACCGCACGAGAAGTCACCTCAGCCATTCAAGAGCAAAACTTACAAGTGGCAGCAGGTACAGTAGGAAGTATGCCTCAATTCGACACTCAGGCTTTTGAATATCCAATTACTGTAAATGGGAGATTGGAAAGAGCAGAGGAATTTGATGATATAATCTTAAGAACAAATCCTCAGGATGGTTCTTTGGTGTTTTTGAAAGATGTAGCAAGAATTGAATTAGGTCAATTTGATTACGGCAGGTATTCTACGTTGGATGGAGAAGAAGCCGCAATTTTGCTGATTTATCAAGCACCAGGAAGTAATGCATTGGAAACGGCAGAAGGTGTCTATGCTGCTTTGGATGAGTTGGAGAAAAGCTTCCCGACCGACATGAAATACACGGTCCCATTTGAATCAGTGTCAGTAGTTGATGTATCTATCAATGAAGTAATGAACACTTTCGTGGAGGCATTGATACTCGTAATTATTGTTGTTTTCTTGTTCCTACAGAGTTGGAGAGCCACACTGGTACCCGTTCTGGCGATTCCGGTTTCTATCATCGGGACATTCATCTTCTTTCCACTTCTTGGCTTTACGATCAATACTTTGACGCTTTTTGGTTTTGTCTTGGCGATTGGTATTGTGGTGGATGATGCCATCGTTGTGGTAGAAGCCGTGCAGCACTACATAGATTCCAAGAAGATTTCGGCTAAAGAAGCAACACGCTTGGCGATGAAAGATATAACTGCCCCGGTAATTGCTATTGCATTGATTTTGGCAGCTGTATTTATTCCAGTTGGTTTTATCCCAGGTATCGTAGGCAGAATGTACCAGCAGTTTGCGATCACCATCGCGATTTCTGTGTTGATCTCAGCATTTATAGCTTTGAGTTTGACACCTGCTTTATGTACTCTGCTTTTGAAGCCATCTGAGGTAAATGAGCATGGCAAGGGCTTGAATAAGTTTTTCTACAAATTCAATTTATGGTTTGAGAGAACAACTGCCAACTACACCAATGGCGTACGAAATTGCATCAAAAGAGCACCGCTGGTATTGATTTTACTCGTTTGTATTTTCGCTGGCACGTTTGGACTTTTCCAAACCAAACCTACAGGTTTCTTGCCTACAGAGGATGAAGGAAGGTTGTATGTTACCCTTCAATTACCAGAGGGTGCGGCGAGTAACAGGACGCAGGCTGTGATGCAAAAAATGAATGGCATTTTGGAAGAAACGGAAGGGATCAATCACGTGACTGGTATCGGTGGATTGAACGTGATCAACTTCTCCTTTAAACCGAATGCAGCTACTTTCTTCGTGCAGATGGATCCTTGGGACGATAGAAAAGACCCCTCTCTCCAGCTTAATGGCATGTTGGCGACTTTAAACCAGAAGTTCGCTGCAATTACAGAAGGAAATATAGTAGTGGTTCCGCCACCGGCAATTCCAGGTTTGGGTAGAACCGGCGGTTTCAGCTTTATGCTGGAGCAGCGATCTGCGACTGGAGACATCAAGGAGTTTGAAGCTGCCCTGGGGCAATTCATCGCTGCAGCAAATCAGCGTCCTGAAATAGCAATGGCTTATAGTTTCTTTACTGCCAAAACCCCAGGTTATCATGTGACAGTGGATCGAGAAAAGGCCAAGAAATTGGGTGTTCCACTGACTGAAATTTTCAACACGATGTCTAATTATATGGGGAGTTCCTACGTGAATGACTTCACCCGGTACGGCCGAAACTTCCGTGTAATAGCTCAGGCAGATACAGCATACCGAGCGGGCATCAATAATTTGGAGCAATTTTATGTTCAAAGTAGCGGAGGGGAAGCTGTTCCTTTGAGTGCTTTGATTAGCTACGAGGTGGTAGAAAATGCTCCGGTGATTTCTCACTATAACTTGTTTCGCTCAGCAGAAGTCAATGGTAATGCAGCTCCTGGCTATAGTTCCGGTCAAGCTCTGGCGGCTTTGGAAGAAGTGGCAGCACAGACCCTACCTGCTGGCTACGGGTATGATTTCTCTGGCTTGAGCCGGGAGGAACTTGCTTCGGGGAATAGTACGATTTTGATTTTCGCTTTGGCGATTATCTTGGTATCCTTGTTGTTGGCGGCTTTGTATGAGAGTTGGTCAGTTCCATTCTCCGTATTACTGGCTTTACCTTTGGGAGCATTTGGAGCGATCATTGCGCTTCACTTCCTACCGAAATTGGATAATAATATCTACGCCCAAATTGGTCTGATTACGCTGATAGGTTTGGCAGCCAAAAATGCCATTCTGATTGTGGAATTTGCCAAAGAACGGGTGGATGTGGGAATGCCACTACTTCAGGCGACTCTGGAAGCGGTGAAGCTGAGACTTCGTCCGATTATTATGACTTCTCTGGCCTTTATTCTTGGTGTAGTTCCTCTGGCTATTTCCAGTGGAGCTGGAGCGGTTGCTAGACAGACCATTGGTTTCACGGTGATCGGAGGGATGCTTGCTGCTACCTTCCTGGCAATCTTCTTTGTGCCAGTACTATATGTGGTGATCACCAAAATTGCCTACGGGAAAAAGACCTTGGCCGAGCTGGAAGCTAATTATGATCCAAGTAAACACGAGAATCATTAAGTAGATTCTTAATTGAAATTGAAATCCCCCCAGAAAGCAATGAAACGCTTGATGGGGGGATTTTTTGTTTTTAACCGCAGAGAGTTCGCGGAGTGGAACGCAGGATGAGTTTATTAAGGAAATTCAAAATAGGTCTTTGAGATTTCAAAGTTAGAAGAAACTGATTTTTTTAGGCATAATACTGAAAAATAGTTGGTAAAAACCTTATAACATCAATGATTATCAGGTAAATACAAGAGGTTTACTGAAACTGGTTTCAGTAAACTTTTTTTGTACTATGAAAACTCAAAAAAAACAGATGTTGGGCTTGCGGGAATTTGGAGGTTATTCGCTGGGGGAAGCAGGCAGGAAAACAGCGATTTAAATGTAAAAACTGTGGTCTTTTCTTCACCCGTAACTCTAAAGAACAGACACTTCGGAACCGTTTTGTATGGTTTAAAAAATGGGTTCTTGAGCGGCAGACTTTTAAGATTCTATGTCGTGAAAGTGGTCTTTCAAAAGATACTCTTCAACGT
>NZ_QLLK01000024.1 GCF_003259505.1 Algoriphagus yeomjeoni
TCAGTAATCCTAAAATCCCAGCTACAACAAACGGCATAGAAGGGTACTTTAGCCACCTAAAAAACCACCTAGATATTCACCGCGGACTGAGTCTAAGACACAGGATAGACTTCATTAAATGGTATGTGTTTTTGTCCAATAAAAAATGAGTTTTCAAAGCCATAGAGCATATCAAAAAAAGTAAGGTCTGGCAAAAAATTACCAGACCTCTTTTTTCGTTTATGCGCTGACTTTATTGCTGACAAGTTGGTCTCCACCAGAGCCTGTTTCCTCTTCAAATCAACACTGGATATTAAGAAATTATCTCATTAAAGTCACCAACTATTTTTCAGTACATTACCTTAATTGATTAATAATTCACTGGCAGGTAGTCGCACACATACCTGAGTGCCTTCACCTTGTTGGCTATTAATAAATAATTCACCGTCATTCATACGAATGAATTCCTTGCAAATCTGTAGACCTAAACCAGATCCTTTTTCCATTTTGGTACCTAGTTTAGAATCCGAAATCACATAATCTGGTGAAAGCAATTCATTTATCTGATCTTCTTCCATACCTATTCCTTGATCTTTTACACACCAAGTAACCAAGTTGTTATCCACTTCTTCTGAAAGCTGAATTGTATCGCCAGGTTTAGAATATTTTACTGCATTATTCAAAATATTTCTAATCACAACTTCAATCAAATCACGGTCTGCATAAATCTGTAAGTCCGTGAATAGAGATATATATTCTATCTCAATTGATTTATCTCTTAATTTTGGACTGATCAATTTGATGTTATCACAAACCAACTGATAGAGGTTAAAATCCACTTTTTGAAGTTTAAACCCTTCCATTTGAGCCAACGACCATTTTAAGGTGTTGTTCAGCGTAAAATAAACCGTATCCACATCCACTTTTAAATGTTGAATCAGCTCATCAAATTCATCCTGACTAATATAACCAGCAATCAAAGAGTCAACGATTGATTTCACTTGACCTACTGGCCCTCTAAGGTCGTGCCCGATAATAGAAAAGAGTTTGTTTTTAGTTTGGTTAATTTCTTGAAGTTGGATTGACTTGGTTTCCAAATCTTCATTCTGCTTTCGTATTTGCTGTTTTTGAAGAAGCAAGTCTGCATTTTTTTTCTTGATATTTCTATTCAAATAAAATAACCAGACCAACAGAGCTAAAATCAGTACAGAACCTGCACTAACTAAGAAAATTATTTTACGGTTGAGAGCCAACCTAGTGGCTTGGTTCTCATTCTGCGCTACCAATAAGTCTAATTCAGATTGCTCCAAATCATCCTCAAACATCCCCTGCATCAACGCCAACCTGTCTCTACTTGACTTATTCATAATGGAGTCATTCAAGGTGACGAATTTGGATTGCTGCTCAAAGGCATTTTTATAATCGCCTATTTGCCGGTAGTACTCCGCCAAGGATTTATGACTTTTTGATAGTTCATCAATTAGGCCATTTTGCATAGACACATCTATTCCTCTTAGAAGTACCTCCTTGGCCATTTCCTGCTTACCGTTTAGTAGATAGGTGTCTCCAAGTCTGTAGAACAAGCTAGCCTGTACACTCGAGATGCCTTGTGCTATTCCATTTTTTAGGGCTTCTTCATAAATCATCTCGGCCGAGTCGAGTTGATTTCTAGCAAAGAAAACATCTCCTATAATTCGATTTGAAAAAGAAAGCAAATAGGGCGATCCTGCACTTTTATTCGCTTCAAAAGCTATAGACGTATAAGCTAAAGCAGAGTCTAATTCATTAAGCCTTAAGAAGTTTAGCGCAACATTATTAAGACTTCTAATCATCGTATAGAGATCTCCCATTTGATCACTGATTTCATAGGCCTTTTTGAATTGAACTATGGCCATAGAATAGTTTTGCTGTTCATAGTATAGCGCTCCCATACTATTCAATACTCTAGCTGCTTCTTCTAAATTATTTCCATCAACAGCCAATTTGTAAGCTTCCTTAGAGTAATTGAAAGACTTTTGCCACTGACCTCTTCGGTAGAATATCCATCCTAAATTTTCCTTGGCTTTGGCTTCTTCAAGGGTATTGTTTAGGGATTGAGCCAGTTTCTCTGCCTCCGTGGCATAGTTAAATGCCTCTTGTTGTTCTATTTCACGCAGGTAAAATGACAAGTCATTCAAAACAGTCAATCTTTCCTCACCCTTTGCTGTAGGAAGTAGCTGCTTCAGGCTATCAATTGCTTGAATCTGTGCCAAAGCACCAAAAGATGTGCTCAGTATAAAAAGAAATAATAAAATTCGTTTCACGAAGTCTTATCAATTTAAATAGTCAAAAATAAGTAATTAAAAAACAAAGCGATAGACGGTTAAAAAAATGATCCAGGGATTACTTTTTTAAATCGTCCCAATCCCACTCCTTGTTTATTTGTGTTATTGCATGATGTGCTGTTAGATCATATTGGCATGGAACGATTGAAACGTAATTATTTGCAATTGCCCATTCATCATTATCCTCACCTTTATCAAAATTTACAAAATTACCAGCTAACCATAAATATTTTCTACCATTTGGATCAAAACGCTCATCAAACTCCTCCTGCCATTTTGCCTCCGCTTGTCGACAAATTTTCAACCCTTTGATAGCTTCATTTTGCTTTGGTGGAAAGTTTACATTTAATGCAATTCCTTTTGTCATCCCTTTTTTTAGTACTTGACGGGTTATTTTCTCTACCCATTCTTCTACATGTGAAAATTCAGCTTTCGAAGAAAAATCGCATAAGCTAAAACCAATTGAAGGATAACCTTCCATTGCTCCTTCAATTGCCGCAGACATAGTCCCAGAATAAAGAACAGAAATCGATGTATTTGACCCATGGTTTATTCCACTTACGATCAAATCCGGACTTCTATCCTTCATCACATAATGCTTCGCCAATTTGACACAATCAGCAGGAGTACCACTAGACTTGTAGGCCTTTACACCATCGAAAATATCAACCTCTTCTAGACGTAGCGTTTCTCCGATCGTGATAGCATGTCCCATACCTGACTGAGGGCTGTCTGGTGCTACCACCACCACATCTCCCAGTTTCTTCATCACAGATACGAGAACACGGATCCCTTTGGATGTGATACCATCGTCATTTGAGACGAGAATTAATGGTTTAGACATTTAGTTTTGGTTCAACTCGTTGTAATAGGCAGTAATTCGAAGTAGGTCTCCCCTCTTGTCATAGTCTAAGCGATTTTTCCTCATAAAAAGGGAAATCTGATCATCATGACCTGGCAACATTTCAAAGAGATCTTTCTTCTTCAAGCTGTACTGCTCAATCTTACCATTTTTCAAAAAGTAATAATTAAAAGCTAATTTTTGCCCCATCATCATAGACTGGGGACCATAATAAGGATTCATCCCATAGCCTCCCATCATTCCAAAGTTACCCATTCCTCTAGAATCAGTTGCTACGTATTCTCTGCACAGCAAAGCAAGTTCTTCACCTTCTGTGAGCACTTCAAAGAAAATAGGTGTGGCATAATCATTTTCAAAAGCATACGGTAAACTGTAGAATTTACGCACTCCACCATATACTTCATCAAAAAACTCAAAATAGGTGACGTTCGTAGAAGTAAACGTTTCCACAGTTTGATCTTGAAGCTGAACTACATTATTGTCCAAATCGTATTTTATTTTCCCACCAAAGACCTGTCCATCTGTAGTATATATATTTCCTTTGTGCCAAAGTTGCGAAGGAAATTGATTCTGTGCAGAGGCAGAAGCTATACTCAGAAATAGTATGCTAAGGGAGATTAATGCTTTTTTTGCGGTTTCCATCATGTCTGAGTTTACGGAATAATACGTGTCAGGTTAATTCTCAACCCCAGATATTGACAAATATTAATATTAGAACAAGAATTTACTTCAAAATATTGTGTCCCATTTTATCTCGCTTGGTCTGGAGATATTTTTCATTGTGCACATTCGGACTGATCTCTATTGGAACTTGCTCTACGATCTGTAGACCATAGCCCAATAGACCTACTCGCTTTTGAGGGTTGTTGGAAATCAGACGTAAATTACTCACTTCCAAATCTCTTAATATCTGAGCTCCTACTCCATAGTCTCTACTGTCTGAGGGCAAGCCAAGAGCAAGATTGGCCTGGACGGTGTCCATTCCCTCTTCCTGAAGTTTATACGCTTTCAATTTATTAATCAAACCAATCCCTCTTCCTTCTTGATTCATATAAAGAATCACTCCTTTTCCTTCTTTCTGAACCATCTGCATGGCAGCATGAAGCTGGGGACCACAATCACACCTGCAGGAACCGAAAATATCACCGGTCATACAGGAAGAATGTACTCGAACTAATACCGGTTCATTCTTTTCCCATTTGCCTTTAATCAACGCAAGATGAAGCTCCTGAGTGTTGGTTTGACGAAAGGCAATCAACTCAAAATCGCCGAAATCAGTAGGAAGCTCCACTCCTATCTCACGCTTTATGAGAGACTCATGCTTCAATCTGTAGGCAATTAAATCTTTGATAGATATCAATTTCAAATTGAATCTCTTGGCTACCTCTACCAAATCCGGAAGTCGAGCCATTGTCCCATCTTCGTTCATTATTTCTACCAATACTCCAGCTGGTGAAAATCCTGCCAAACGGGCCAAATCAATTGCTGCTTCCGTATGACCTGCTCTCCTTAAAACACCACCTCTTTTGGCTTTTAAAGGAAAAATATGTCCAGGCTTTCCTAATTCACTCGGATCTATAGAATCATCAACGAGCGCTTTGATGGTTTTGGCTCTATCGGCTGTAGAAATACCCGTAGTACATCCGTGGCCTATTAAGTCCACTGACACAGTGAAAGGAGTTTCAAAAGCAGCAGTATTATTACCAACCATTAATTCCAGTCCTAACTGCTCACAACGATCCTCTATAAGTGGTGCACATATTAAACCACGCCCATGAGTAGCCATGAAATTGATAATTTCTGGTGTTACTGTCTCTGCAGCACAGACGAAATCGCCTTCATTTTCTCTATCCTCATCATCTACTACGATAATTACCTCTCCATTTTTGATGGCTACTATAGCATCTTCAATCGGATCCAGCGTATATTTTTCCACGAAATTTGTGTTTGAATTAGTATTAAGAAAAGCAAATTTACACGCTTTCAAATCTTAAACAGGAAGAAGCCAAATAAAGTTTGGTTTAGCCAATGACTATTCCGAGCTCCTTATCAATTTCAAGCTGTACTTTCTTGAGCTCAAAATAGATCACCTGAAACTCATGAATCTTTTCATCATCAAGGTGCTCTGATTCAGCATTTTTTATCTTCTCCTTAGCCTCTTCCATCAGCTTTTGCACCATCTTTTTCTTAAGTCTCAGGATGGATTTAAATCCAGTAAGCGTCAAATCATCCGACTCAGTATTTATTATAATTTGATGCGTATCAGCCCAATGATGCGAAACTTCATGGCGAACAGTGACTAAGTCTATCACTTCTTTTTGAACTTCCTGATCCCCCAAGCCAATAAAATATTCTGAGGTCGGAATCTCACCTTGAACAAGGCTATTTCTATACAGGTCCAAAATCCTAGTGTAAATAGGCGTAGTAAAATCAAGCTCTTCAGTCTCAGAGAGCAGATATTGACAAAGATGCATCTCTTCATCGCCTACTTTTTGCCAACCATAATTCACTAGAATTCGAATCATTTCACGCTCTTGAATCCTGAGAATTTCTGCAAATGTAGTAGCATTCTCATCTGGAATCAGTTCGTCGATTGCCTGCTCTGCGAAAGCCTCATCCTTCTGGCTATAATAATTATCCTTCTGGCTCTTTAGAATTGTTTTATTCAGCTCTGCATGAATGATATCCTCCTCAATCCCTAATAGGCCGGAAGCTTCCTTGGCATAAACTGACCTAATGATCGGATCTGGAATTTTCCCTATGCTTTGAACCACCTCACGGATTACCTCCGCTTTGCGGATGGGGTTCTTGGTAAACTCCTCTTTATACAAACCTATTTTGAAGCCTATGAAATCACGGCTGTTGCTCTCCAGATAGTCTTGAAATGCCTGAGAACCAACTTTCCTGGAATAACTATCCGGATCCTCACCATCTGGAAATACTACTGCTTTCACATTCAAACCGCCTTCCAGCAACAAATCAATCCCACGTAGAGAAGCTTTGATACCTGCAGCATCTCCATCATAGAGCACAGTGACCTGATCGGTAAATCGCTTGATTAATTTGATTTGCCCATCCGTCAACGAAGTCCCAGAGGAAGCAACTACATTCTCTATTCCCGAAAGATGCAAGCTTACCACATCAGTATAGCCTTCCACGAGGTAGCAATTGTCTTTATCACGAATTGCTTTCTTCGCCTGAAACATGCCATAGAGCACATCACTTTTGTGATAAACAGGTGTCTCAGGGGAGTTGATGTATTTGGGTTGGTTTTTGTCCTTGGTAAGAATTCTAGCTCCAAAGCCCAAAGGTTTACCACTGATGTTGTGAATTGCGAAAATGACCCTATTTCTAAAGCGATCATAAACTCGGGATGCGTCTCCTTCTTTCTGCAGAATCAAACCTGCTTTCAGCAGAATCTCTTCTTTAAAGCCAGCTTTCTTCGCTGCATTGAGCAAATTATCCCAGCCATCCAGTGCGTAGCCCAGGTCAAACTTTTCTATGATTGCTGGTGTAAATCCCCGCTCCTTGAAGTAGCTAAGCCCGATAGATTTCCCCTCAGCCGTTTGCAGGTTTTTCACAAAAAAGTCTCTTGCAAAACCTAAGGCAATCAGTAAGCTTTCCCTCTCATTTTGAGCTTCATTTTGCTCAGGAGTGCGAGTCTCATCTTCTTCTACTTCGATTCCATACCGCCCAGCTATGTGCTTTATCGCTTCCTGAAAGCCAATCCCTTCAATATCCATTACAAACTGGATTGGATCGCCGGCCTTACCGCAGCCAAAGCACTTATAGATTTGCTTTGCAGGAGAAATAGAAAATGATGGAGTCTTTTCTCCATGAAACGGACAATTGGCCCAGAGATTCTGACCTTTCTTTTTCATGGGTAAATAGTCGCCGATCACCTCTTCGATGTCCATGCGTTCTTTGACCTTGTCCGTTGTAAGTTTACTTATACCCATAGGAAAATAATGAAGCAAAGTTAATCGCTCATTCTAAAAAATGAGAACTTTCTAAGGTTTCATCTAGTTCAGAAGTAAGATAGATTTAATTCATACTTTATTTAGAAGCCATTAAGCTCTAAATTGCGCAAAATTACAATATTCAATTCATGGAGTTAACTAAGGATAATATCCTGAAAACGCTTTCCCGGGTACAAGATCCAGATCTAAAGAAGGATTTGGTGACGTTGGGAATGATACAAAAAATAGAAATAACAGGTAAAAAAGTCAGTTTTGATGTAGTTCTTACTACACCTGCTTGCCCACTTAAAGAAGTAATCAAAAATAATTGCCTGGAAGTATTGGAAGAAGACTTTGGTACTGAGCCTGAGTGGGAGTTATTTATGACTTCTCAAGTCACTACCATTAGAGATTCAGCTCCGGTATTACCACAAGTAAAAAACATCATAGCAATAGCTTCAGGAAAAGGAGGCGTTGGAAAATCCACTACGGCAGTGAATTTGGCCGTTTCCTTAGCAAAAACTGGAGCAAAAGTAGGATTGATTGATGCGGATATTTCAGGCCCATCTATCCCGACCATGTTCAACGTGGAAGCTGAGCAACCTGCTGTCAAGAAAGTAGGTGATAAAAACATTATAGTTCCCATAGAGCAATACGGAGTCAAATTGATGTCAATTGGATTTCTGACCCCAGTGGATAGCGCAGTGGTCTGGAGAGGCCCTATGGCGAGTTCAGCGTTAAAGCAGTTTATTTCAGATGTAGAATGGGGAGAGCTGGATTACCTATTGATCGATCTACCTCCAGGGACTTCAGATATTCACCTGACAATGGTTCAAACAGTACCAGTTACCGGTGCGGTAATCGTCACAACACCTCAAAAGGTCGCTTTGGCAGATGCTAATAAGGGATTATCCATGTTCAGACAGCCACAAATTAACGTACCCATCTTAGGTGTTATTGAAAATATGGCTTATTTTACACCCGAAGAATTACCTGATAATAAGTATTACCTATTTGGTAAAGAGGGTGGAAAAAGATTAGCTGAAAAATACGATGTGCCGTTTTTGGGAGAAATACCAATCGTACAAAGTATTAGAGAAAGTGGAGATTCGGGATATCCAGCAGTTTTAAAAAACGGAATCACCCAAGAATCATATATGAAACTAGCTGAAGAAATCGCTAGACAAATTGCCATACGAAATGCCTCTAAGGATAAAACTGCAGTGGTAGAAATTAAAGCTTAAAGAACATGCAACCAGAACTTAAAGAACAAATAGAATTTGCACTTGACACGATTCGCCCCTATCTGGAAGCAGATGGAGGAAATGTGAGGATAGTAGAACTGACCGACGATATGGTTTTAAAATTAGAGTTGTTGGGTTCATGTGGTTCTTGCCCTATGTCCACTATGACTCTTAAAGCAGGGGTCGAAGAAGCTATCAAGCGTGCGATTCCAGAAATCATCCGAGTAGAAGCCGTCAACCTAACTGTTGCTTAATTAGAATTTTAATGAAAAAAGGTTTTCGGGGTTTTGACAAAGCCAGTATGCTCCTTCTAGGAGCGTTTTTTGTGTTTTTTTCAGGCTTTGCTCAGCAATTCAAAACCTTAAATATCACAGATCAACTAAACCAGTCGAGTTCTCATACTCATAGAGAAAAATGTGGTCATACAATTCTAGAACAAAAAATGGAAAAGGAATTGGGCTATTTCGGCTCAAAACCGTTCTTTGAAAGCTGGATAAATGATAAGATTGAGGAGCATAAAAGTAGACCTCAAATCTTGTCAAGAACAAGTGATGACCACATTCTGATTCCTGTAGTCGTACATGTGATTCACAATGGAGAGGCTTTGGGACAAGGTCCAAATGTTCCACTTTCTCAGATTGAGGAGCAGATAAGGATATTGAATGAGGATTTTCAGCGATTAAATGCTGATGCAGCAAATACTCCTGAAATTTTCGCCCCTGTAGCTGGCCAAATCAACATTGAATTTGTTCTGGCCAAACAAGACCCTTCAGGATTACCTACCAGCGGAATTACTCGCATGGTCGGCTCTAAATCTTCTTATGATCCAAACACGGATGCTAGCACCATAGGGCAACTGATCCAGTGGAATCCAGCTGAATACATGAACATGTATGTGATTCCTTTAGTTAGTCCATTCATCGGATATTCATCCTTTCCAGTTTCTGATTTGCCAGGTTTAAATGGCGCACCAAACTCAGCGATTACAGATGGCGTAGTAATAGATTATAGGTTTTTTGGCATAGGTGGAAGTGCAGTATCCTCATCCAGAGGCAGAACCGCTACTCATGAAGTGGGTCACTTTTTTGGTTTGCGTCATATCTGGGGTGATGGAGGGTGTGGAGTAGACGACTTCGTGGCAGACACTCCTCTTCAGGATAATTCCAATACTGCTTGCAGTGCTAACGCTTCTAGATTTAGCTGTGATTCACAGGATATGATCCAAAATTACATGGATTATACCCCTGATGCTTGCATGAATCTATTCACTAAAGGACAGGTGGAGCGATTCGAAGTAGTTCTTGCTAACAGCCCCAGAAGAGTAACCTTACTTAATAACAGAGCCACTCAGGAGCCTGAGCTTGCTGAAAATGATTTGGCAATAGCGAGAGTTTTGGAGCCAGGAGAATTTGAGTGTGATCCATTTATTAATCCTACAATAGAAGTACTAAATGCAGGACGAAACAATTTAACTTCTGGCAGAATAGAACTGAGAAGAAATGGAACAGTTTTAGAATCCAAAAGAGTCACTTTCAATCTAGCTACTGGAGAAAGATTTTTAGTGAATTTCAATCAGTTCACACTGCTTCCAAATTCAAACACGGTTGAATTCAGAATCACACAGACCAATGATGTCCCAGACAACATCACTGAAAATAACATCAGAATAATCACCCCAGAACTTGAGCAACCTGTAAACCTGCCTTATACCAACGATTTAAGTACATTCCCAACTCCATGGGCCATTTCAAATCCTGATCAATTGACGACTTGGGAAAAGAGAAATATTAACATTTCGGGTATTTCACAGGATTTAGTCTACATCAGGCATTACGAATATGAGGCACCGGGACAATTGGATTATTACATCTCCCCGATTATTAATCTAGCTCAATTTCCAAACGCACAATTAGTGTTTGAAATGGCATACGCGCCTTACGATCAGGCTGGATTTACTGATGGATTGATCGTAGCTGTATCTCAAGATTGCGGAAACACTTTTGATATTGCAAATGCGCCTTATGATAAAAATGATGCACAGCTACAGACAGCTCCAGCTACACTGGAGGAATTTATCCCAAACAATAACAATCAATTCAGAACTGAAATAGTCAATCTTGCAGACTATGCAGATCTTGGGTCAATACGGTTAGCTTTTATTGCAGAGAATGCTTATGGAAATAATATATACATCAAAAACATCAGGATTTTACCTACCGAGGAATTTAAGTATAAACTGAATATTTCTGATGTTATCTCTCCTACTCCTATTTCAGATGGCACCAATGATTCAGATTCTGTAACTCTAACAAATAGCGGAAGTGTTCCAATCTCTACGTTCTTATTTTCAACTTCATTAAATGATGGTTCTGCACAAACCTATCTGGCTAGTGGCAGCACATTTTTACCATCAGAGTCCATCGACATTTCTATTCCAAATAGAGCTGTTGCTGGGAAAAGCAAGGTTAAGTTTGTCGTATCTGAACCGAACTTTGATCAAAATGGAAACAGTTCTGACAGCACTGAACTCTATGTGATAGAAGATGCTGCAACCATTCCAGTGCCTTGGAGACAAAACTTCAATAGCTCATCAGCATTAGCTCCTTGGCAGACGATTAACCCTGAATCAAATGATGAAGGTTGGGTTATCACTTCTGCTTCATCTGTGGAAGGTCCCAATAACGTGGCACGCGCGACTACCAAAAAACAGAACGATTCCTACTGGTTAGGAACCCCAATTTTCGACTTATCATCAAGTAGGCAAGCAAGTATATTCTTCGACCTTGCTGCTGGTTCAAATGAAGCCAATACTACGCTAAAATTATTGGCTAGTTCCAATGGTGGGAATTCATATAGTGAAGTTTGGTCTGCAAATGGGAATGCTCTTTCTACCGTTTCATCCGGAGAAGCAAACCCAAATAGCCCCGGTGATTACGTTCGGAAATTTGTCAACCTGAGTGATTTTGCTGGATCAGGCAAAACCCAAACTAGACTGGCATTTGTATTAGAAAATGGCAATGAGACTGATTCACCTATCTATTTGGATAATATTGAATTGTTCTTGAATGCTAATCCTGAGCCGGTAGTACCTGCAGTAGGAATGTCTGTTTTGTACCCAAATCCAGCTAGAGATATATTTAATATTTCATTTAATTTGACTGATTTGGAAGACGTAACTATTCAGGTTATTTCAAGTACGGGTGCCTTGGTTCAAGAAATTGAATACCCAGGTACACTCAACCAGACTTATTCTTTTAGCACCCAACTGTTTTCTAAGGGTGTTTTTATAGTCAACATCTCGAGTAATACAATCCGGGAAACAAGAAGATTAATCATTAATTAATCAAAAATAAGCTGAAGAAATCCTCTTCGGCTTATTTTTTGCCTTAGGGATTAATCAGTTTTAGAGCAATCCTTCGTTGTGAGGATTCAATTTCCCGCTTATCTTTAACTATTAAAATTTCTCAGGTATCTCATTCCACTTTCCTTTTGAAAAAGATATTAATTAACCTCCTAGTGATCATAGGGATTTCAGTTTTACTGGGCTTCCTTTTTTTGAAAGTTTATCTTCCCATGTATACCAACCATGGTGAATCAGTCTCTGTACCGGATTTATCAGGCTATACCTTCGATGAAGGTGTAGATATTCTCGATCGAGCTGGCCTTCAATATGAAGTGTCTCTAGACTCAGGATTCAACACAGATCTCAAGACTTTTGCGATTTTGAAGCAAATACCAGAACCCAACGCTCAGGTGAAAAGTGGAAAAACTATCTACTTGACATTGAATGCCCGTAATGCTCCAATGCTGAAAATGCCAAACTTGGTGAATACTCAGTTGAAAAATGTACAGGAGATATTGGCAAATATGGGACTGGAAAGAGGAGACATTAGGTATGTACCAGATATCGGTATCAATGTGGTTTTGGAGCAAAAATATCGTGGAGTTAACGTTCCTGAAGGGTTTGAAATCCCTAAAGGTGCAAGAATTGACTTGGTTGTTGGGGATGGAATGGGTAATCAAATTCTTGCCGTTCCGGATCTCAAGGGAATGGACGAAGTGGACGCTGAGTTCTTGATATTAGGTTCTAGCTTAAGAGTAGGTAATAAATATTATCTTGATACAGACTCTGTGGGTGCAGGGAAAGTATTAAGACAAACTCCTAATGCTTCCACACAAGTTAAAACAGGAGAATTGATTGATCTTTGGATTGCGAAAGATAACTTATAAGCTACATGCTCAAAATTCACCATATTTTTCGAGTGACAGGGCTACTCACAGCCTTTTTCATGTCGACTTTGGCTTTCGGCCAATTGGTGGAACTTGCCCCTATTCAACATACCAAAATAAAGTCCCAGACATATTCTGATCTAAATTCAAGAATCTTTGCGGGAAATACTCTTCCCTTTTGGGACGATTTTTCCCAAGGTATAGACACGCTGAAATGGACAGTGTCCGGAGCATCTTATACTGAAACTATTGGCCTAAATGCTCCTTCTATCGGGATGATACTTTTCGATGGTGTAGATGCAAACGGTAATCCTTACTCTTTATCTCAACGTGATCAGGGAGAAACGGACCACCTAACTTCTAAGCCATTTGACCTCAGTGCTCTGAATTCATCAGATCGCGAAAGCTTATATCTAAGTTTTTTCTGGCAAGCCGCCGGCAGAGCCGAACTTCCAGATGAAAGCGATCAGCTTACTTTGCAGATTCTAGATCCTTCAGGAAGTTGGATTACAGTATGGAGTCAGCTCGGTGGAGTCGGATTAGATACTGATGTTTTTACCCAAGAAATCATCAAAATTCTCCCAACCTGGCAGCATGCAGATTTCCAGTTTAGATTTTTCGCCGAAGGCAGACAATCAGGGCCTTTTGACAGCTGGATTATTGATTATATATACCTGAATGATGGTAGAACAAGTACTGATTTGGACTACAAAGACAGAAGCTTAACCAAAACAAATGAACTTAGGATTGGAGAATTCGGAGCATATCCTTTTGTACTATTGGAAAGCAATCAAAACGGTCTTTGGAGTAGCGTGAAAAACACTTTTTACAATCTGGAAAATCGCTTTCGTGCCATGGAATATTCCATCGTGATCAGAGATTCTTCTTCGATGAATACTACTCCCATCAATCTAAATACTCCTTTCAATCCGGTTCCTAATGCACTGGAAAGAAGAGATTTTACAAGTAGGGAATTTGAAGAAATTCCTGTCCCAGAGAATGAAACCACTTTGCAAATCATCACTTCAATTACCTCTGGTGATGAATTGCTTTACGAAGTAACAGCTGGAGATACTACCTTTTTCCCAAGTGTGAATTACGAGCTTAACGATACCGTAAAGACAACACTCTCACTCTTGGACTATTTTGCTTACGATAATGGTTCTGCTGATTATGCTGCGGGGATAAATCAGAGATCTGGGCAACTTGCCGTGAAATACAATACTCCTCAAGAAGTTTATATAAAAGGTATCTCTATAAATTTCAGCAATCCTAGGCAAGCAAATCAAGCAATAGATATTAATATGTGGAAGGATCTCGACAATAATCCTATTTTCACAAAGGAGGATTTAATTGCTGTGAAGGAGGTGGGCCAAGAGTTTTTATATTATTCACTTGATACAAATATCCGAGTTGATGGAGATTTTTACATTGGCTTCACACAGTTTACCAATGACTTTATCCATGTAGGTTTAGACAAAGTGAATGACACCGGAGACAAGCTTTATTATAATGTAGTTGGCACCTGGGTCCAAAATGAAGAGGTTCAAGGTTCCTTGATGATTAGGCCGCATATAAGCCTGGAAGCCCCATTTGAAGAGTTAGTTGCCCCAGAAGGAAATATTAGGATTTATCCCAACCCTGTAGAAACCCTTCTCAATTTGGAAGGGGTATTTAATGAAGCCAGAGTCTTTGATTCTTTTGGAAGAGAGATTTTTCTTGAGCGTCAACTTTCTTCCAAAGGAGAAATTATTAATTTTATTGGACAGCGTTCGGGAATTTATGTAGTAAACTTGGTTACCGAAGCTGGAATGCAATCATATAGAATTTTAGTCAAATAAGAATATGGAAGACATAACTGTAGAAGACCTCAAATCCAGATTGGATAACAAAGAAAAATTCATGTTTCTGGACGTTCGTGAAGAATGGGAATACGAGGATGATAATTTGGGAGCAAAAAATATCCCCTTAGCGGATTTACCCACTAGACTGGACGAATTGGAAGCATACAAAGACTCGGAAATCGTAGTTCACTGTAGGTCTGGAGCCAGAAGCATGAATGCAAAGAAATTTTTGGAGTCCAAGGGATTTTCAAAAGTCAGAAACACAACCGGAGGAATTTTAGCATACCGGAATCTTTAATATAAACTCCCTTCGGGGAGTTTTTTTATTTGAAAATAAAGGGTTCAGGAGAGAAACAGAGAACAAATACAATAATGGCAATAATGCCTAATACTTTTCTATTGGCATCTAACTCGCGGAAACCAGATACTTCAGGGTGCCGCAAGCCCATAATTCTTCCCAATAAAAACCCGTAAAACAACCATCCCTGATATCCTTGCAACTCAGGTTTGACAAAGGCCAATGCATAGTGAAATGCAGCTATTCCCAAAGCAAGGGTGATTCTATTCTTCAAACTTAGACCCGACTTTGTGAAGCATATAAACAAAAACCCTATATACAAAGGAATCCAGAGCATCAAATCCTCAACGGGTGAGTATGGACTAATAATCCCGAGCCCTGCATAGCCTATAAACAAAACATAGGCAACTAGAGAAATCTCTTTGTGACGCTTCGGAAAAAGGCCAAATATCACATGTCCCCCATCCAGCTGACCTATTGGTAATAAATTAAGGGCTGTAAAAAACAAAGCAAGGAAGCCGGCAAACAAATAAGGGTAATGGATCACCTCCGACATCGCTGGTAGGCGGTCTGGGTCAGCAAACATCTCGCCTAAACCCCAGAAAAGTAAGTTGTTGCCCAACTCAAAGTCAAGTACATCCTCCTCATACCCTTGAAAATCTGGATCTGCGTATTCCGGATGTATGGAATAGATGAAGTCAGGTTCAGGAAGTGTAGAAAAGCCATAAATAAGTACGAGAAGAGCAATTACAAAACCCGCCAGAGGTCCTGCAACGCCTATATCAAAAAACTTCTTTCGACTATTCACAAAGCCCTTCATCTGGATGACAGCTCCAAATGTTCCAATGGTAGGAATTCCGATAAATCCTAACCATCCAGGAATAAAAAAAGGCAAGGTGCACTTTACCTTATGATAAATAGCAGTAAAAAAATGTCCTAACTCATGAATAAGTAAAATCCCAATAAAGGGAATGGAAAAAGCCATTGATTTCCAAAAATACTCCCAGGTAAGAATGCTATCCTCTACCCCAAGCACAGATTTACCATATACCCATTCTGCTCCTGCGAGCGTAGTAGCAATTAAAGTAACCAGAAATAGAATTCCGTGACGGAGGTACTCTTTTTTACTATACATTCTTGAAATAATCGAAAATCACTTCAGGTCCAGTCACATGCACAGCCTGAATACCTACTTCTTTTGCTCCTTCCACATTGGCTATTAGATCATCGAAAAACACCACCCGATCTCCAGATGTACCGAGATCAACTAGCATTTTCTCATATATTTCCACCGAAGGCTTTGCGAGCCCCATTTCATGGCTTAAAAACACCCAGTCAAAAATCGGATCAAAATTTTGAAGACCATGGTCATTTTGTAATATTTTATTTACAGCATTAATATGTATCAAATTTGTATTACTTAATATGCCGACTTGAAATTTTTCTCTCAATTTTGAAATTAATTTTAGTCTTTCTACAGGGATTTTGAGGAGCAAAGAATTCCATAATTCATCAACTTTCTCGTCATTCCACTCCTGCTGAAAATAGTCTCTTACCCCTTGCCGAAACTCAGCTGAATTGATTCTACCAACCTCATAATCCTTATGAAAATCAGTTAGATAAAACCCATTAAGTTTTTCATGTAAATCAGAAGAAACTTCCTCTTTGATACGATTTAATGCCTTCTGATAATCTATATCTACGATGACATTTCCTAAATCAAAAATAAGAAAGTCTACATCGGGTGCATTATTCATTCGAAATATGGGTTGTGTATTTGCATTCAAATATGTAACATTGCACACCCAAAACCAAGGTTTACGGCGAATACGGGCTAAAACAAAAGGTTTTAAAAGAATAGTGCTTCCGATCTGCATCAGGGCGCATTCGGTTAGAGCAACTAACTCTCCCGATGAAAGATCGGGACTGTAGGTGCTGGTAATATTTAAGAAATAGGGGCTCCCGATCAGTATCGGGATGCATTCAGTTAGAGCAACTGACTCTCCCGATGAAGGATCGGGACAGTAGGTGCTGATA
>NZ_QLLK01000025.1 GCF_003259505.1 Algoriphagus yeomjeoni
AACCTGGAGGCGAAAACGGCACAGCATTTAATCAAAGATTACATTGATTCAAACGCTGTACTTCAAACAGATAAGAGCACCACCTTCTCAGACCTGAGTAATTGTATTGATGTTCATGTCAGAGAAATCTCTGGAACCAAAGAAGGCAATTTTAACCTCAAATGGGTTCATATTGCCATTAGTAACTTAAAGAAACACCTGCAGACATATCATATGATCAGCGAAAGAATGATGCAGAACTACCTAGATGAGTTTTGTTACAAGCTCAACAGAAGATACTTCGGTCAAAAACTCTTTGACAGACTCATCATTGCTTCAATTTATCCATACTGGTATGATTGCGGATAATCATATTTTTTTTTTTAACCTCAAAATTAATTTGATTTTTTTTGATGCCGCTTGGTTTTTAGTCCTTTTAGTCCAGGCTCTGGAAATGCAGGGCAACAAACTCCTTTTTTGCCCTTTCACCCGATCTGCCTAATTTAGCATTCTAAAATCACCCGAATGCAATTGATCGAAGTCACCAAGCCGGCCCATCAGAAGGAGTTTATTGAGATGGCTGTGAGGTTATACAAAAATGAGAAGAATTGGATCAGGCCTCTTGATGCAGATATCGAGGGGCTTTTTCATCCGGAGACCAACAAACTGTTTAGAAATGGGGCGAAAGCCAAGCGTTGGCTTTTGCAAAATGACAAAGGCGAAACCATAGGACGTGTGGCTGCTTTTATTAATCCAAAGATGAAGGAAAAGCAACCGACTGGCGGTTTGGGTTTCTTCGAATGCATCGATGATCAGGAAGCTGCTTTTTTACTTTTTGATACAGCGAAAGCTTGGCTGGAAAGCGAAGGAATGGAAGCCATGGACGGTCCTATTAATTTCGGAGAACGCGATAAATGGTGGGGATTGCTCGTGGATGGATTCACTGAGCCTAATTATAATATGCCCTGGAACTTTGGTTACTATCAGAAGTTCTTCGAAGACTACGGCTTTCAGATTTATTTCAAGCAATTCACTTACGCTAGAAATGTGCAGGGTTTAGGCTTTGATGACAAAATGATAGCCAGAGCCAAAGTGGTTATGGATAATCCGGATTATGAGTTTCACTATCTAAAAGGAAAAGAGCTAAAGGAAAAGGCTCCAGAATATTTCATGACGGTGTACAATAAAGCTTGGGCAAGACACATGGGGAAATCATTGGCCTTGAAAGAAGCCCAGCTGATGTTTGCCAAGATGAAACCGATCATCGACGAAAAACTGATTTACTTTGGCTTTTATAAAGGCGAACCCGTTTCCTTCTTTATTCAAATTCCGGAAATCAACCAAATCTTCAAGCATGTGAATGGTAAAATGGATCTCATCGGGAAACTCAAATTCCTTTGGTACAAAACCTTTTCACCGCCCAACAAAATGCTTGGTCTGGTGTTTGGGGTAGTGCCAGAGCATCAAGGAAAAGGAGTGGAGAGTGCGATGATTATCACCTATGATAAAATGAGTGGGAAACCTGATTTCCAATACAAGACCATCGAAATGAACTGGATAGGGGATTTTAATCCAAAGATGATGCGTGTTTGCGAACAGCTTTTGGCTGATATTTACAAGACGCATCATACGTATCGGTTTTTATTTGATAGAGAGAAGGAGTTTGAGAGGCATAGGATATTTGATTGATTGACGATTTACGAAGAACGAGATTCAAAGTAGTATTTGACCCTATTTTCCAATTCTATCATTTCGAATCGTGAGCAAGATGCAATTTGACTGGTGTCAGTCCGAGCGAAGTCGAGGATCATTTCTTAATGACTTCGACTTCGCTCAGTCTGACATGTCTAACTATTAAACTTTACAACTTTAAAACATTACAACTCCTAACTATTCAAAATGAAAAAATACGACGTAACAGGCATTGGTAATGCCCTAGTAGATATTGAGTTTAAAGTAAAAGATCAGTTTTTTGCTGACAATGACGTGGAGAAAGGGCTCATGACTTTGGTGGATGAAGATCGCCAAAATGCTCTCATGGCGGTGATCAACACCGAGGAAGCAAAGAAGCAATGTGGAGGTTCAGCAGGAAATACAGTAATCGCTATATCTCAGTTTGGAGGTAAATCCTACTATTCTTGCAAGGTTGCCAATGACGAACTAGGTCATTTCTACATGAATGACATGAAGGATGCCGGAGTTTCCCATAATCTGAATGAAAGCATCCTTGCAGAAGGAATTACCGGTAAATGTCTCGTGATGGTGACCGAAGATGCGGAGCGTACGATGAATACTTTCCTGGGAATTACGGAGACTTATTCCACTGCTGATGTAGATGAAGCAGCAATCAAAGATTCGCAGTATCTGTATATAGAAGGCTACCTGATTACTTCTGAGAATGGCAAGCAGGCGATGAAGCATGCAAAGAAAGTAGCAGAAGAGAATGGAGTGAAAGTAGCGATGACCTTTTCTGATCCTGCGATGGTAAAATATTTCGGCGAGCCAATGACTGAGGTGATCGGAGCAAGCGTTGATTTGCTTTTTGCCAATGAGGAAGAAGCGATGATTTTCACAGGTAAAGATAATTTATTGGATGCGCGCGAGGAATTGAAGAAAGTGGCTAAGCACTTTGTGATTACCCAAGGGAAAAATGGAGCAATGATCTTTGATGGAGATACCTTCATCGATATCGAGCCTTACGCGACTACAGCGATTGATAGTAACGGAGCCGGAGATATGTTTGCAGGAGCTTTTATGTACGGGGTCACAAATGGACATAGCTATGCATCCAGCGGCAAGTTAGCATCTATGGCAAGCTCCAAGATCGTCAGTCAATTCGGGCCAAGGCTACAATGGCATGAAGCGAAGGATATTTTAGCTAAGCTAAATCCATAAAATAAGGGGCTGAAAATTGAATTTTCAGCCCCTTATTTTTTATTAATATTTTATCCTAAATTTTTAGATTACAGTTAATTGTTATTTTTTTAGGAAAATTTAGGATGAATGGTAAACAAGAGGTTTTGATTTTGTGTCTTTTGAAGTACCATTTAAAGATTTTATTTACGAGAATATAATCCAACATACTATGATGAGAAAACTTACTGCTTTGGGGCTAGTGGCAGGAATGCTGAGTGTTCCGGCTCTTGCACAAACCAAAATTGAGTTCAAGGAATTTGACTTGGACAATGGACTGCATGTGATCATGCATCAGGATAATACTACGCCTATCGTGGTGACATCGGTGCTGTATCATGTAGGATCAAAGAATGAGCAACCTGACAGAACTGGTTTTGCCCACTTCTTTGAGCACTTGATGTTTGAAGGTACTGAGAATATCGACCGTGGAGAATACATGAATATCATTCAGGCCCATGGAGGTACATTGAATGCCTACACTTCTAATGACATCACGTATTATTACGAATCACTTCCTTCAAACGAATTGGAGCTGGCGCTTTATATGGAAAGTGAACGTATGCTGCATTCCAAAGTAGATCAGACAGGTGTAGAAACACAAAGAGAAGTAGTAAAAGAGGAGAAGCGTCAAAGCTATGACAACAGACCTTACGGAAGTATTCTGATAGAAACGTTGAAGCGAGCGTATACGTTGCATCCGTATCGCTGGGCTCCTATTGGTTCGCTGGATGATTTGAATGCAGCGTCAATCGAAGAGTTTCAGCAATTCTACAAGGATTTCTATGTGCCAAACAATGCGACATTGACCATCGCTGGAGATATAGACTATGCGCAGACAGAAGAATGGGTGAGGAAATATTTCTCTGAAATCCCAAAAGGCACCAAGGAGATCTACAGACCGGATGTTCAAGAGCCTAGAAAGACCACTGAAATCAGAGATGTCATCTATGACAATATTCAGATACCTGCGGTGATTCAGGCGTACAATCTTCCTCCAAAAACGGATAAGGATTCTTATGCTATGTCTATGCTTTCTACCTACCTCACGGGCGGAAACTCTTCCTTGATGACCAAAGAGTTGGTAGATAAGCAGCAGAAAGCGCTAGCACTAGCAGCTATACCATTAGATCTCGAAGACGGAGGAATTTTTATCATGTATGGTATTACCAATATGGGTGTTGAGCCACAAGCCTTAGAAACAGAAATAGATAAGCTTGTGAAGCAGGTTCAGAATGAAGGGATTTCGGACCAGGATTTTGAGAAACTTCAGAATATAATGGAGAATAACATTGTAAGTGGAAATTCATCTATGGCTGGTGTAGCAGAAAATTTAGCTGAGGCACATGTAATCTATGATGATACCAACTATGTGAACAAGGTAATGGATGCTTACAGTCAGGTGACCAAAGAAGATATCCAAAGAGTAGCAAAAGAGTATTTGACTCTTGATGGAAGGGTAGTATTGTACTATTTACCAAAACCAGCAGCTGAGCCAGCTCAGTAATTGATCCATCTTTAAATCGAAATGACATGTTAAAAATAACAATATCCTTTGTATTGAGCCTTTTGGTGTCTGTCGTGAGCTTTGCTCAGGTGGACAGAAGTCAATTTCCAAAAGCAGGGCCTGCGCCCGTAATTAAAATTGGCGAAGCAGAAACCTTTACCCTAGACAATGGGCTAAAAGTGTTTTTGGTAGAAAATGACAAGCTTCCACGTGTTTCTTTCACCTTAGTCCTGGAAAGAGATCCTCTTTTCGAAGGAGATAAGGCGGGTTTGACTGGTTTTGTAGGTCAAATGATGATGGCTGGTACTTCAAGCCGAACTAAAGATCAGATAGACGAAGAGATTGACTTTATCGGTGCAAATCTAGGAGTATCATCTACCTCTGTATCTGCCTCTTCCCTGAAAAAGCACCAGGGAAAAATACTTGACCTAATGGCAGATGTGCTCTATAACCCGGTTTTTCCTGAGGAGGAATTGGAAAAATTAAAGAAGCAATCACTAACTGGTTTGGCCACTAGTAAGGATGATCCCAATTCTATTTCAGGACGACTTTCCAGCGCAATGGTGTATGGCAAAGATCATCCTTATGGCGAGTCAACTACTGAGGAATCCATAGGTAATATCACACTAGATGACGTGAAATCTTATTACGATACTTTCTTCAAACCTAACATCGCCTACCTTGCTATTGTAGGTGATATGAGTAAAGCGGAAGCAGAAGAAGTGGTTGAAAAATACTTTAGCGATTGGGAGCCGGGCGATGTGCCAAAATTCACCTATGACGATCCAGCTCCAGCTACCAGTACAATGGTAGGGTTAGTAGATCGTAGCTCTTCAGTGCAAACAGTCATTGATATCGCTCAGCCAATTGATTTGACACTTGGAGATGAGGATTATATTTCAAGCAGAGTATTGAATCAAATATTCGGTGGAGGATCATCGTCCCGCTTATTTATGAATCTTCGAGAGGATAAAGGTTATACATATGGTGCCTATTCTTCTTTCTCTGCAGATAAACTTATTGGTGAATTCTCAGCCGGAGCTTCAGTCCGTACGGAGGTGACCGACTCTGCGGTGGTAGAATTTATCTATGAAATCAACCGGTTAGTAGACGAAGGAGTTACTCAGGAAGAACTGGATAAGGCCAAAGCCAACCTTGCTGGATCATTTGGTAGGTCACTTGAAAGTCCTAGCACGATTGCAAACTTTGCGCTGAACATCGAGCGATATGATCTTCCAGCCGATTATTACGAGACCTATTTGCAAAAAATGAATGCCTTGACTGTCGCTGATATAAACAAAACTGCGAACGATCTAATCGATCCAAGTAAACTGTATATCACTGCTGTAGGAAACGGTACAGAGATTAAGGATAAATTGTCGCAGTTTGGTGAAGTGAAGCTATATGATAATATGGGCTTCCCTGCCAAAGAAATGGCTGCTGTGGATGCGGATATGACATCTGAAAAAGTCATCGAAAACTACATCGCCGCAATTGGTGGTAAGGCCAAGGCAAGCGCCATTAAAGCTGCAAAATTAGAGATGGTAGCAGAAGTAATGGGTACACAGCTCACTATTGAATTGATCCATGATGATGCAAATATGAGATTTGCGCAAAAGACTATTGTAGGTGGGAATGTGATGCAAACCTCTGTAATAAAAGACGGGAAAGGTACAACAAGCGTACAGGGTCAATCAATGGCCATGACAGATGAGCAAATAGATGCCGCTAAACTTGGAACTTACTTTTTGCCAGAGTTACATTTTGGAGCAATGGGGTATACGTTAACGCTTGATGGAATTAAAGATGTGGAGGGAACTCCGGCTTACAAAGTAATCGTAGCTACTCCATTAGGGTCTACTGTGACTAATTACTACTCAGTAGAATCTGGCTTGAAAATCAAAAATGAAAACCCAGTTTCCGGTGATACTTTTTATAGTGATTACCAGGAGAAAAATGGCGTCTTGATACCAATGACTCAGACCATCAAATCCGCAATGATACCTGTGCCTCTTGAGGCGAAAATCACAAATATTGAAATCAATCCGGAATTGACTGAAGCGGATTTTAATTAAGCAATTATGAAGAAAAATACATTTATAGTAGCGTTAGCGCTACTTCTGGCTCCAATTGCAGTGCAAGCTAGCTCTGGTGGAAAAGAACTTCCATCCAAAATCAGTAAAGATAATTCTGTCAAGGAAGTGATAGATAGCTACGTGAAAGCGATAGGTGGTGAATCCAAGATGAAGGCTGTTCACAACGTGGAAATGAATATGGAAGCCGAAATCCAGGGTATGAAATTGATCATCTCAGGTGTAACGGATCAAGAAAATGAACGCCTACTGAATGTCACTGAAGTGAATGGCAATGTGATGTCAAAGACAGTAGTGAAAGATGGAGTAGGCACTGTAACTGCAATGGGACAGGAACAAGTCTTGACAAAAGAGCAAGTGTCTGCGGTATTGAAAAATCAGGTTTATGCTTTTCGTGAATTGTATTTAGATGAATTAGGAATCGCCGTGACTTTTGAGGGAACTGAGGAAGTAGAAGGAGAGCAAGCTTATAAACTTTCTTTTGAAGCTGGAGGTGACGCTAATACCATCGAATATTACAGCGTGGAAACTGGTCTTAAGATTCAGACAGTGTCTGAAATTGCTGGAACTATCCAGTACAAAGACTATCAGGAAGTGGATGGACTGATGATGCCTATGAAAATGGTGATCACCAATAGCATGATGCCAATGCCACTGGAAGCAAAGATTACTTCCATTAAGTTTAACCAGGACTTGGACGATTCCGTGTTTAATTAGTAGCTAAGCAAATAAAGCAAGAAGGACTGTCTGAAAAGGCAGTCCTTTTGTTTTATTAGCTAATCCAGGCAGTTCGCTTCTGGTTACTTTTTTTATCTATCAAGAAAAAGTCTTTAAATAGATTGGATGCAGAGGAAGTCAATTCGATCTCTAGCTTTCGCCCAAACCGAATGATCGATATGCTCAAAATTCCATCCTTTATTTCTTCTGATTTGATCACATCTTCAACCATTAGTTTTTGGTAAGCTTCACCGTCGGGATGGATTTTAGTGATTTTACCATCTTCTGATTTGATAATACCGAAGGTGGAGGCTAAATGGTCTTCCTTAGGTTTGCTGCCAAGCTCAATGCCTAAGGAACTCAGGTGCTTTTCCACCACAGGGAAAATATCTTCGTTTCCTGCAATAAAATCTTCATAGAACTGATTAAAGTATATAGAGTGCTCGGTTTGAGAAAGTATTACCTCCCAGACTTCTTCCAGCGTATATCCAATTTTTGGTTTCCCGAATTTCCTCCAAAGGATCTTCATCACCTGATGGAGTGATGAATTCTCATCCAATAGCATCGCGTCTAGGCAAAAAGCGATCAAAGCCCCATGGGTATAAATGCTTACTTTTTTGTCAGGAATTCCTGCTACATACCCATCGATCCAAAGATCAAAACTCGACTCCAATATCGATTGATTTTGCCAGCCGAAGTTTATGGATTCCCGGTTGAGGACTTTTTCAAATGTTTCGAAATATTCTTCAAGTGAAAAATAGCCAGACCTCAACAAGAAAATATCTCCCATATAAGTAGTGACGCCTTCTACCATCCAGCCAGCTTCATGATAGGCTTCTTTCGAGAAATCGTATGGCATAATTTCTACCGGACGGATCTGGCAGACATTCCAAGCGTGATATAGTTCATGACAGCTCACCCCCATGAGTTCATTCAGGTTTTTTCGCTCAGATAGACTTTCTGCGGGGCCAAAAGTGATCACAGTTCCGCGCTGATGCTCGACTCCGTGATAATGTGAATAGGGCAGAAGTTGATAGATGAAGTGGTATTCTTCGACAGGAAACTCTCCAAACGCCTCAATAAGTTTTTCTGCGAATCCTTGGACATCTGTTTTGAATTTAGTTAGATCAAAATGGATTTGGCCGTTGAACCACAAATGGAAGACGGTTCCTTCCAGTTCAACCGATTCATGAGTTAAGCTTTGCGAAGCTAGAAAACTACTATCCGCCAACTGCTGGAAGTTGGATGCATAATATTCATTGTTTTCACTCGGTAGGGTAGTACAAGATTGAAAGTTTCGAGGGTGATCCACTTCAACTAGAATTTTTTCATCAGCATGACCTTCCACTTCAAAGCAGCAATTGACAAAGTTCAGGTAAAGCTGCTCATCATCTACCCAGCAAGAGCCGGCATCCATCTTAGCGCAGTAATATTCATAATGGACCTGATATTCACCTACATGATCAGGACTGAATTCCCAGAGATCTTTCGTTAGTTTGGAATGAGGAATGGTGTCTCCATTTGGTGAGATAACTTGGAGACTTCGAATATTTTGAACGTAATTTGCAAGCTGATAACGTCCTGCTCTCCAAGCGGGAAGCTGCAGCCGCACCTGTGAAAGATGCCTTACAGGAATGTATAGCGTGATTTGGATGAATTGTGATACTGGATTTTGGGATTTTATTAGGAATTTCATTAGGAGTAAGTTGAATGAATTCAAACAAATGTTATTTGGCTTGTTTGCATTTAAGGAAATGGTACTTATCTTTGCATTCCTTTTTGGGAGGCAAACCAAGGAGACTTAATCAAGCAAGCAATTAGATAAAGATATTCGATCATGAAAAGAACATTTCAACCTTCTCGTAGAAAAAGAAAAAATAAGCACGGCTTCAAAGAAAGAATGTCTTCTGCTAACGGTAGAAGAGTACTGAAAGCTAGAAGAGCAAAAGGAAGACACAAGTTGACTGTTTCTTCTGAAAAGACATTGAAGAAGTAATTCTTAGCACTGATTTTCGTATGTTCACGTACGATTATAGTCCTTGTGATGAATTACAGACTCCCAAAAAGTGAGCGGCTGCATGCCGACAAACTTATCAAGGAACTTTTTAACGAAGGTTCCTCTTTTTTTTTATACCCATTTAAAGTCCAATTTATTGTTAAAAAGGATCAGGGTAGTGGAACCTCAGAGGTGCTTTTCTCCGTTTCGAAGAAGAAGATTAAAAAGGCTGTAGGGCGAAACTTCGTAAAACGAAGAATGCGTGAGGCTTACAGGCTAAATAAAGGCTTGATTCCATCCACAGCTCCAGCTATGTGTATTGGCCTAATTTATGTAAGTTCCGATCTGATGGAATTTTCAGAAATTGAGACCAAAATTATTATGGCTTTGAAAAAATTAGCCAGTATCGTAAGCGAAAACTAACAACAGCATGCATAAATCATTGAAAAAATCCCTTCTGGTTTTCCTATTGGGAGCAATTGTACTTACCGGATTTTTTGCCTTCAACCCTAAGAACGACAAGCTATTTGCGATAGCTAAGAACATTGACATTTTCGCGACTCTTATCCGTGAGCTCGATTCTTATTATGTGGATGATATTGATCCAGATGAATTGGTGACCATAGGTATCAATGCGATGTTGGAGGAGCTTGATCCATACACAACTTATGTTCCCGAGGAAGATTCTGATGATTATCGAATGATGACGACTGGGGAATATGCCGGGATTGGAGCTTTGATAGGAAATAGGGGTGAAGGAAGCATGGTGATCATGCCTTATACTGGTTTTCCTGCGCAAACAGTCGGTTTGAAGATTGCTGATTATATTTTGAAGATAGACTCTACTGACGTGACGACCTTGGGAACATCAGATGTGTCAACCTTGCTAAAAGGTCCTGCAAATACTCCTGTTCATCTACAAGTGAAAAGAGATCAAGATACGCTTGAGTTTGATGTCATCCGTAAGAAAATCGCTATTAAGAATGTGCCTTATTATGGAAAACTGGATGAGAACACTGGATATATCAAGTTGGCTGAATTTACTACCAATGCCTCTACGGAAGTTAGAAACGCATTAGTCGATCTGAAAAGTCAAGGAATAGATCGATTGGTGCTGGACGTGAGAGATAATCCAGGTGGATTGGTGAATGAAGCTGTTGAGATTGTCAACCTTTTTATCCCAAAAGGAAAAGAAGTTGTGAAAACTATTGGTAAGCTTGAAAACGTAAATTACACCTATAAGACGAGTAAAACTCCAGTTGATAAGGACATTCCAATGGTCGTATTGCTGAATGAGCATAGTGCGTCAGCATCCGAAATTGTCGCGGGTACACTTCAGGATTATGACCGAGCTGTGTTGATAGGAAGAAAGTCATTTGGTAAAGGTCTGGTTCAAACTACCGTTCCGTTGACTTATAATGCCCAGATGAAAGTGACTACTGCCAAGTATTATATTCCAAGTGGACGTTGTATTCAGGCTATTGATTATTTGCAAAGCAGAGAAAGTAATGAATTGATCACCGTCCCAGACTCTTTGAGAAAAGTATTCTACACTAAAAATGGCAGAAAAGTAATGGATGGAGCTGGGATAGAACCTGATCAAAGTGTAGATCAAAGAAACTACGCGCCGATTTCATATAGTTTGGTAGCGAGAAATCATGTGTTTGATTATGCGACTGAATATTTCTACGATCATTCTGAGGTTGCAGATCCAGCTACATTTTCAATTTCGGATTCTGATTATGAGGAATTTGTAAAATGGCTGGGAGACAAAGAATACGATTACACAACCTATTTGGAGAAATCCGTTGAGGATATGCGTAAAAATGCTGAGAAGGTAGATTATTACGATGAGATCAAAGCACAGATAGATTCTCTTGAAAAAAGAGTGAATCACAGCAAGGAGCAAGATTTGGTGACTAATAAAGAGGAAATCAAAAAAATTCTTTCTCAGGAGATAGTGTCTAGGTATTATTTCCAAGAAGGAATGATTCAGGCGGGTTTGCAGGATGACGTAGATGTGCTACTTGCTAAAGAGTACCTAAAAGAGCCAGAGAAGATCAAAATGGTATTAACAGCCTCGTCAAAATAAGTAGTATGGCAGTTATTCTCTCTTTGGAGACGTCCACACCGATATGTTCCATAGCACTGCATAAGGATGGGGTGTTGATGAAGGAAAAATCGTTGGATGTCCCAGGTGCTCATTCTGAAAAGCTAATGGGAATGATAGATTCCCTGCTGTGCGAATGTGAACTTACCATAGAGAGTTTAAAAGCTGTTGCTGTATCTGAGGGTCCAGGATCCTATACAGGGCTAAGAATTGGAGTTTCTGTTGCCAAGGGATTGGCTTTTGCAGCAGACATACCTCTGATTTCAATCAGTACATTGAAAGCGTTGGCATATGGTGCAAAGTCGCAGATAAAAGAAAACGGGTTGATAGTGGCTATGCTTGACGCTCGCAGGATGGAAGTTTATAGGGAAGTTTACGACCAGGAATTAGAAACGGTCACTAAACTTGACGCTGAAATCATTGATGAAGAATCTTTTTCCGATTTGTTTGAAAAGGGTAAGGTTTATTTTGTTGGAGATGCTGTAAAAAAAATGGCAGAGGTAATACATCATCCAAATGCTGTTTTTCTTGAGGTTCCCATTTCAGCTGAATGCGTCGGCTCATTGGCCTTTCAAAAGTTTCAAATGGAGGAGTTTGCCGACTTGGCTTATTTCGTCCCAAATTACCTGAAGGAGTTCAAAGCTCTTCAGTCAAAAAAGAACCCATTGCTAATATGAGTGAGATAGTAAATAGAGTAGCGAGCAGTCCCATTGTCACAATCAACCTTGAGGAGATTTATCCTCGAGAAGAGCGGGTTATTTTTGACTTGAAGCCATTTCTGTTTCAGGAATTGATCTTACGAGAAAAGGACTTTCGCGCTGCCCTGAAGGAAATAGATTGGACTCAGTTTGAAAACAAATGGGTGGCGATCACCTGTACGGTAGATGCCATTGTACCAAACTGGGCATTTATGTTGGTGGCTACTTACCTTAATCCAATTGCCCGTGGTTATTCAATTGGGGATTTGAAAGAGCTTGAAGTAATGATTTCTGAAGAATGTCTCAGGGAATTGGATGTTGAATCTTTCTCAGGTAGGCCAGTTGTAGTCAAAGGGTGTAGTGATTTCCCTATTCCTTTATTCGCCTATGGTAAAATAATTTCATTGATTCAAAGTAGGGTAAAATCCATAATGTATGGAGAGCCATGTAGTACAGTACCGCTCTATAAAAAACAAAAGTCCTGATAATTAAAGGACTGCGATAAACATCCTGATTTTTTGCAATTTTCTTCATGTCTCATCTTGCCCTTAAAATAAAAAGGTAGATATTTGCACTCCCAAACGACGCAGACGGTGTCAGGGAAGCGGCTGAAGCTAGCTGTTGAGTGATTGAAA
>NZ_QLLK01000026.1 GCF_003259505.1 Algoriphagus yeomjeoni
ACTCGGTCACTGCTTTTGCTCTGTTGTTGGAAAGAATAATGTTGTACTCGTCACTTGCTCTTGAGTCTGTGTGCGATGCGACAAGTAGATCCAGGAATGGATATTTGTTCATCATTTCCCCAAGCTTATCCAAGGCCGGTTTTGCATCATCCCTGATCTTGAACTTATCCAGGTCATAATACACGATATCAACATAAACCGGCAACTGGTAAGGAATAGCGATCAATGTATACTCTCTTTTTACCGTGTCGCCTTCAAAACCCTTCGTAGTAATACTCTCGTCAGTCACACTGAAGTATCCAGGTTTCGAAATCACGATACCAAAGTCACTGTCCGGTTCAAGTTCCGCAAGAAGCTCACCTGTATCACCACGAGTAGTCTGTACGTTTCCATTTTGGGTTTTATCCCTTAAAGTAGCCATGTAACTGGAACTGATTACCAGTCCCTCACAATCAATCACTCTGGCCAAGAATTGCTTATATACATCCTGAACTGTGTAAATATCATCCAGTCCCTGGCCTCCCTTTCTATTGGAAGATAGGTATACTTCTTCTTTGCCATCTTCATCTAAAACTACACGATAGGCAAAGTCATCCGCCAAGGAGTTAATAGGCATACCCATATTCTGTACATTGCTAAATTGGGTAGCTGTATAATCAGACTGGAATACATCCATACCTCCCACCCCAGGATGTCCCGTGGAGCTAAAGTAGAATTTATCACCCTTCCTGAAGGCGTGTGATTCATTGCCGGAAGTATTGATGGTAGCGCCCAGGTTGACCGGGGATCCAAAAGTCATGTCCGCATCATACGTGGCATAATACAGGTCTGTTCCACCCATTCCACCCGGCATATCCGAAGTGAAATACAAGCGCTTGGCTTCCTCATCCACATAGGGGTTCATTACTGCATAGCGTAAGGAGTCATTGAACGGTACCGCGGAGAATCCTTCCATTGTACCGTCTTCGTTTAACTTGCTGTAGTAAATCTCCGGCTGAACAACGATGTCATCACGCTTGCGTACTTTCTTGATGTCTCTGGTTACCGAATAGAACAGCATCCCCTGCCCTTTGTCGTAACTTGGATCTGAAAAGTTGTATGTACCTGGCACATTTGAAACTAACTCAGTTACATTGCCTTCCGAATCTTGCTTATAGACTGAAAAATATTCCCGGTCCGTAAAATCACTTTTCTCATCACTGAAATATTTATTCTTGGCGTCAAACCTCAAACTTGGCATCTCACTGGGATAGCTCCCTCCCCGGTCTGACACAAAATATTTGTTTCCATTGGTGTCTACCGCCAAATCAAAATCTGAACCGGCGGAGTTCAGCCCTTCAGCTGGCTCCAGCTTAACTTTTCGCTTACTCTTCAAAGTCAACAATTTAGCTACATCCAAACTGTCAGCTGATACTCCTTTTGCTTCAATGATACTTACTGCCTCATCAAAATTATCTGTCAGCTGAGCCGCTCTAAGAAACTGGGTATAATCCGAATTAGTCGCTTCCTCATAGCCAACCGTGGTTTTCCACCACTCGTACGACTTATCATAATCGCGAATCACATCTTCTGCCCCGGCTACTTTTTTGGCCGTAGCATACGTTGGCTTATTCGCATAAGCCTGCTCATACACTTCCAAAGCATGCGTATAGTTCATCAGCTCCATCTGCTTGTCTGCATAACGGATCTTGCTCTTCTGCGCCTCTGTAACTCCTACTGATCCAAAGATCATGGCTGCGGTAATACTGAGTATTGTAACTGTCTTTTTCATAATCAGAACCATCTTTGGTTTTTCATTACTGCGGTTTTTGGAGTGATGTAGTAACCTACAGATAGCTCATGGGAGTTGTTTCTGTAGTTGCTCAGCACATTCAGGTTGTGGTCATAGGCGTAGCCTAATCTTAAACGCTTGGTCGCGTAGATCTCAACAATCGCCGCAACTGCATTTCGATTATTCAGATTCTCCTGCAAATTGTCATTCCAGATCTTCATGTTACTCCGGTAGGATCCTCCCACCCAAATCCGCTCTGCAAATAAAAACATCGCGTTCAGATCGTAGTTGGTAGGGGCTCCCTTCACTTCCTTGATCAGGAAGCTCGGCTTGAATTTTACCGTCTCCCCAAAATCAAAGATGGCTCCGGCGGTAAGGTAAAAATGAAAGTCATGGTAGGCCAGAGCCACATCCTCATTTTCCAGTGCTTTCCTCCCTACCATGTTGTACACACTAAATCCGGCATAGAAGTTATTCGTGTTGAAAAACAAACCTGTATTCAGATTCGGGGTGGTCAGGTTGATCCTCCCGTCCGGAATTTCACTATCAGGCCAGTCATTCGGATCCAGCTCGCTGCCGTCTATCGAATACTGCGAAAAGCCTGCACTCACTCCCAGTCCCAGGTAACTGTTCGTCCCGGTCTGTATTCTGTAGGCATACGTCAACAAGCCCCCGGTGGTCCTGGTAGGACCCACCTTGTCGTTCAGAAACGATACCCCGAATCCCATCGTCCCTTCGTTGGCGGATAAATCCGCTGTCACGGTGAAGGTCTCAGGGGCTCCCGGAAAATTAACCCACTGGCTGCGGTAGGTAGACTGTATATAGCCCTCCTGCTTGTAGCCTGCATACCCCGGATTAATGTGCAACCCGTTAAAGATATACTGGCTGAACTGCGGAAGCTGCTGCCCAAAAGTCCCTCCGGTGGCCAGTATGGCCACCAGAAAGGTCATTCCAATGATTTTAAAAGTAGTTTTCATATGCTGTCTATTTTCTTCCTGTCCGTAGACCAATGATTAGTCTTTAATTACCTGTATCCAACCTTTGAACTCATGCCTCTGCCCCGATGAATCAACTCCTGTCAATACATAGAAGTAAGTACCTGCTGTCTGACCCGGAGCATTCCAGTCATTTCTGTAATTCTCCTGCTCCAGAACATGGTCACCGTATCTGTTAAAGATTGTGATCTCAGTGCTTACAAATATATTAATCCCTTCGATTTCAAACGTATCGTTGTCGCCGTCTCCATTTGGAGTGATCACATTCGGTATATGGAATGGCTTGATCACATTCACATCGTCATCCTGGTTGTTGGTTTCATCCGTGTCATCTTCATCAGATCCGACTATTACTGTATTGGTGATGGTACCCGGAGTTACTGCTTTCACCCTCACTCGTATAGTGATCGTAGCCCCGGCTTCCATTGCCGGAATTGTCCATGTGATGGCGCTTCCCGATACGTTACCGTTTACTGTGGCATTTGTAGTATTACTTGTAACAGTATTGCTGATGTAGCTCACCCCATTAGGCAGGTTATCAGTCACCACCACATTCGTCGCAGGAGTATCCCCGTTACTGATGACGATCTCATACTCAAACTCATCCCCTTCAAAGATCTCTGCCTCAAAGGACGTCTTGGTTACGCTGAGGTCCACCTCATCGTTTTGCAGTCTGAACACCACTAAAGCATCATCGCTGTTAGATGGGTTGGCAACCTCACGAAGCGTATACTTCAAGGTGTATTCTCTAGCCTCATTCACCCCTGGGATCAAACTCAATTCACCGTTATCATCAATCAGTAAACCTATCACTCCGTCCAGCTCCGTGAATTCGAAGTCAACATCCGCATCATCTGGCCTTACTCCATTCAATAAATCATTATCTAGGATGTTACCCAGTCTACCGCCATAACTCAGGAAGTACGTTCCGAAGTCATCGTCGTTGGCTATGATTGGTCTGATATCCGCTCCAACAGTTACAGAATCTTCTTCCTCTAGCTCATCTCCAGTTGGTGTCTGAGCTTTAACTGTCGCCACGTTCAATACTGATCCATTATCCAGGTCTTCCTGGGTCACAGTGTAGGTCGTCTCAAAGCTAACCGATTCTCCGGCCTCAAGAACTTCAACTGTTTCTTCCAATCCGGTAAGTGGATCATTTACTGTTATGGATGTCAAGGTTGCATCTCCGGTATTAGTCACCATAATCGTATAGGTGACAACTTCTCCCAACGAACTGATCGTCGATTTATCTGCCGTCTTCTCAATTGCTATCGTACAGCTGTTGATTGTCAAGGTCACCGGAGTTCTGCTTGAGCTTTCACAACCCGCAACAGGGTTCAGCGAAGCTGCATAGTACGTGATACTTCCTTCTTCAGCTAAGATTGGATTCTCTACCCTTTCTCCTCCAGTTGGTGCATTGTACCACACCACTTCAAATCCTTCGTCCGCTGTCGCTGTAGCAGTAAGTACTACCTCTTCCAATGAACATACTGACTGGTCTCCTCCGCTTTGCGGTGCCAAAGGTGTTACCGGTTGTGGATCTACAGTTAC
>NZ_QLLK01000027.1 GCF_003259505.1 Algoriphagus yeomjeoni
GGTGGCATATTCCTATCCTAAACCCAGAATTACATTCTGGGCTTTTATAGGCCTTGCCGATGGCAAGGAATCAGGGATTTCAACTATTGATAAATTTCAAAAAAAAGCACTCCCGTGGAGTGCTTTTTTTGCTACTTATCTTCAGAACTTTAGATTGCGTATTTGGATGGATCTATATCTGGCTTATTGCTTTTCATAAATTCTACGACTTCGGACAAGCCCTCTTCGAGAGAGAACTGAGGTTCCCAATCAAATAGTCTTTTTGCTTTAGAGTAGTCGCAAATCAATTTCATGACCTCACTTTTTTCTGGTCTAATTCTTTGATTTTCAGCTATAACTTTCTTTTCTGTACCACAAATCTTTTGTACCATATCTACTATTTCCCCAATTGTATCTCCCCTACCTGTACCCACGCTCACTACCTCGCCAATTGTAGAATCGGCTAATGCGGCCATCATAAATCCTCTTGCTGTGTCTTTTACATAGAGCATATCTCTCACTGGGTCTAGAGATCCGAGTCGGATTTCGTTGGAATCAGATAGTACTTGGGAGACAATTGTAGGAATTACTGCACGGGTGGATTGTCTAGGACCAAAGGTATTGAATGGCCTAAACACACATACCGGAAGGTTGAAGGATAAGAAGTAACTCTCTGCAATTTTATCCGCTCCAATTTTTGTAGCCGAATAAGGCGATTGCCCCTGCATAGGATGTTTTTCATCAATGGGAGCATATAGAGCTGTACCATAAGTCTCCGAAGTGGAGGTTACCAAGAGTTTCTGAACACCTTGGCTTCTTGCAGCTTCCAGCATGTTCAAGGTGCCATTGATATTGGTAGAGACATATGCAGCCGGAGCTACATAGGAATAGGGAATACCGATCAGTGCAGCAAGGTGAAATACTATCTCTTTCCCTTTGGACAGGGTATTCATCAAAAAGCCATCTTGGATATCTCCAAAAACGATTTCAATCTGACTGAATATCTCCTTAGGAAGAAAGCGAAGGTTGTTGGTATAAGAGTTGGAGTTGTAATGAACCAAGGCTGTAACTTCAGCGCCAGCTTTAACCAATTCTTCAGCTAAATGGCTTCCAATAAAGCCGCCTGCTCCAGTAACAAGGACTTTTTTTCCGGTGTAATTCATCGATTTGATTTATTAAATAGATTTTTATAATCAAGATTGGCTTTTTCGTAGTCTTGATGTTGACCTATATCCAGCCAATATTCTTCTATAGGGAATGCGACGACAGGTTGCTTCTCTCGAAGTAGTACATCCATCAGGTCAGTAATGTCATAAAAATTACCTTTTGGGATATGACTTAGGACTTCGGGGCTTAGTGCATAGATCCCGCCACTAATTCGGAATGAATAGGATGGTTTTTCCAAAATGGATGTGACGTGGCAGCCTTCTGTCTGCAATACGCCATACGGCACTTTGGCTTCATAGGAAGCGCTACCAATAGTCAGTTTGGCGTTATTTTCTATATGAAAATCAAGAACAGACTTATAGTTCAAGGAGGTCAACAAATCCCCATTCATTACTAAGAAAGGGAGCTTAAGTTGATCTTCGAGGTATTTTACTGCACCGATGGTCCCAAGCTTTTTATCTTCTTTGAAATAGTGAATGTTTAGTCCGAAGGAAGAACCATCGCCACAAAACTCTTCAATATGTTCTGACAAATAATTAGTGCATAGGTACACATTTCGAAAACCGAATAAATGAAGTCTTTCGAGGATAGTTTGCAAAATAGGTTTATTACCTACTTTGAGCAGTGGTTTTGGGATGTTTTGTGTGAGGGGTTCTAAGCGAATTCCTCTCCCTCCTACCATGAGCACAACGGGATTTTCAATAGTTGGGCTGGCTTTTTCAGGTTCTGAGGATAGAAAATGGTGTATTTTTCCCTGGGCATCTACCACAGGAACCAGTTTAATTCCCTGCTCGGTAATCTGCTTCATATCCAAGGTTTTCTGCTCCTGAATGGAAACAGTAAAGGGATTGGAATTCATGACTACAGAAAGGCTATCATCGAGTTGACAGCCATTTAATATCCCTCTACGGATATCACCGTCACTTACCGAGCCTACTAACTTGTCATCAGCATTTACTACAAAAATGAGTCCCTTCTTATTTGCCTCAATCAGTCGCATAGCTTCACGAACTGATAGGTCTTGAGGTGCTGAAAAAAGGTTGATTTTATCTTTATCAATAAACATATTAGACTAATTCCTTGATGTATGTTTCTAAGGTAAAGCTTTCCTGAAAACCAGTTAAGTCTCTGAAGAGATTATCTGATATTTTCATCATATTATCATAAGGCTTGATAGGCTCAAAATTCCTTTGGTAGTGGAAGCCTAGGTTTTTCTCGAACAAGTCAATCAATTGATGCACGTTGAAATGATCGCTACCTACCATGTTTAAAACCGAAGTCTTTCCCCATTCCATGGTCTCCATCACTTGTAACATTGCCTGGGACAAATCCTCAACATGAAGAAAAAAGCGAAAAAGACTTCCGTCATTATTGAAGTCCAACACCTGATCAGAGAGTCCAGATCTCAGCAAATAGGCAAATACACCTTTAGGCTGGGTAGAACCATATATATTGGATAGCCTAAGGATCAATCGGTTTTCAGGTTTCATCCCAGCCATGATCAACTCTTCAGCTGCCAACTTAAGGGTGGAATAAGGAGTTTCTGGGTGACAGATATGAGATTCATCTACAAAATCCCCTGAGCCATATACGCCTACACTGGACAATTGTATCAGTTTGGTATGCTCTGCACAGGCCTGAATCAAATGTTGGATTCCCAAAGTATTTTGAAGCAGGCAGGCTTGAATAGGTCTGCTGATTTGGCCAGTGAAATTGAAAATAAAGTCAAATTTTTCTTCACTAATCAGCTGCACAGAATCCGGGGAGCAGATATCCAGGTTCAGGTGACGTGCACCTTTTCCTTTTCTGGAGCCAATGAAAATATTTGAAAAGCCAATCTTTTCTAAAACAGCGGAGAAATGGCTACCTAAATAGCCATTTCCTCCGAGTAGTAAGATTTTACTTTCCTTCGTAAAAGATTTTTTGGATACTGACACTTGAAAGGTCTATGTTTTTGAGGATGTCCACGATTTGTTTAGCAGAATTTCCTTCTCCGTAAGGATTCTTTATTTCAGAGACTTCTTTTCTAAACTTATCGTCAAATAGGGCTTTCTGAATTGCTTTTTCAATCTGAGCTGCATCATTAGGCACATCTAGGACATTGGAAGCACGTTCTCTACCCATTTGCCTATTTCCAATATTGATAGCAGGAATCTTCAAAGTAGGAGTTTCATGGATTCCAGAGCTTGAGTTACCCACCAAAGCCCATGCATTTCTATAAAGATTGACGAATTTCAAGGTAGGAAGAGATGGAATCCATTTGAATCCTGATGCTTTGATTTCCTCAATGATTTTAGCATGTCCCGCATCATTATTAGGCAACAGGAAAACCACTTGAGCATCTATATTTCTTAATGCCTTGAGCGTCTCTCTGATTTGATCAATAGAAGACATAGCTTCTGTAGTCACAGGATGCTGAATCACCAATACAAAAGGTTTGGAAAAGTCCAAGTCAAACTCTTTTTCCAATTCAGATGCATTCATGGTTGGGGTATTAACCAATACATCGATAGATGGGCAACCAACTACGTGTATATCCTTAGGGTTCTCACCAAGTCTAATCAATCTTTTTTCTGCATCTTCAGTGGCAGGAAAGTGAATGTGGGAGAATTTAGTCATCGCATGTCTGATAGATTCATCAATGCTTCCAGTGACCTCTCCACCCTGAATATGCGCCACAGGTATGTTCATGTGAGCAGCAGCAACAGTGACAGCAAAATTTCCTCCGATATCAAAACCAGAAAGAACCAAATCCGGTTTAGATTTTTCAAGTTCATAGGTCACTCCTGTCAAAACCCTAGCCATGGAGCGTACCATTTCAGCTCCTGAATCAGGTGAATTGGAGTCAAACATAGGGATTTTGGCATCTATGGTAAATCCGTCATCTTCTATATAGTTGACATCTTTACCATGAAGATCCAAGAGGCATATACCCGTCACTACCAGGTAGATTTCAAAGAATGAATCAGCTTTCATTCTTTCTAGGATTGGCTTATATCTACTATAATCAGCTCTTCTTTCTATGAGTACAAATACTTTCATCTGTTTATAATTGGTTTTTAATTGTCAGATGGAATCTCGCTTGGTTGATAATCAGCTCAATTTGTGACTTTGTAGTCCTGCTCGATTTCATGTGTTTATGATTTTTTTT
>NZ_QLLK01000028.1 GCF_003259505.1 Algoriphagus yeomjeoni
AACAACTAGGTTTTCGTCGCGTGCGTAGCACGAACGATGAAACCGATGTTGCACGGAACCGGTGAAGTTCTTATGGGGATTGAGTCAGGATTTTTTGAAGGAAACGGGGTATCCAAATACCTTAAAAAGTAATACCTGTCAGTAGATTCGGTATTTATTCAAAAAGAGTTTTAATGTTTTTAGCCTTTCCAATGCCTTTTGGAGGGACTTTTTTTTTGCATGGGCATAGGTTTCCTAGCCCGAGTAAAATCAGGAACTAAAATTGGTTTGTGAGAGCGGAAAAGACGGCCTTTGGTGGGCCTCGTTTGGGCAATCGCTGGATACTTACCATGCTTTCTTTCTGGCAGCAGGGGCAGTATCGTGGGTTATAGGTTTCCAGAATCCTGGGCTCCTTTTCTGGAAGCGGAATTCCAAGTTCCCGATGAATGAGTGGTATCGTGAGCTGCTTAGCCGAGCTGCCGAGTATTCCAAAGTGACGGATCCGTACCAGTCCCCTGGGCAGAATATGCAGGGAAAACCTTCTGATAAACTCCAGATTGCCCAGGGTCATTTCCAGCTTCTGGGCTCCCTGACGGTAGTCTTTGTAGCTGAATGTCGTCTGCTTTTGGTCGATGTCCAGAATCCGATGGTTGGAGATGGCCACCTTGTGGGTATATCTACCGAGGTATTCCAATACCGCTTTAGGATGTCCGAACGGCCGTTTGGCATAGACCACCCATTCTTTTTGGAAGAGCTGATTGATCAGGTCCTTATCGGAATTGATTCTTGACTTGAGTGCTTTCACAAACTTCGCCCGAAAGACCTTACTCATAGCCTTGACCGGAAACAGGTACTTCCCTTGGGCTCTGGCAGTCTTCCATTTGCCTTTTTTGGTCAGTCCTCCTCCCGGCACGATGCAGTGCAGATGGGGATGAAGCGTCATAGTCTGACCCCAGGTATGGAGAATGGCAATCATCCCAGGCTTTGCCCCCAAGTGCTTCGGGTCTTTGGCAAAACATGCTACAGTTTGCCAAGAAGCTTCAAACAAACTATCATACACTGCCTTGGGCTGGTACATGGCCAGCTGATTTAAGGTGTCCGGCAAGGTAAACACGACATGGAAGTAGGGAACGGGAAGCAGCTCTGCTTCCCTCTTGGCGATCCAGTCCTCCCTGTTTTTACCCTGACACTTTGGACAATGCCTGTTTCTGCAACTGTTGTAGCTGATTCGGGTATTCCCACACTCCGTGCATGCATCTACATGTCCGCCGAGGTCTGCAGTTCGGCACCGTCTCAGGGCAGACAGTGTCCGTAGTTGCCATCGGTTGATCTGTGGATGCTTTTCTACTTCTGACCAATGCTGTCTAAGCACATGGGCCACTTCGAAGTGGGGGTTCACGTTCTGGACAGGTAAAGTCTGTCCAGGGGACTGAAGGCACGGCACTTTTCAGTCTGGGCTACATGCAGATAGATCATCGTGGTGTCGATGCATTCATGTCCCAGCAGATCCTTGATCGTCAGGATATCCAGTCCTTCTTCCAGCAGGTGGGTGGCATAGGTATGCCGGAGTGTGTGGACGTTCATCGGCTTGAGAATGCCTGCTTTCTTTTTGGCTTCATTCACCGCCCATTGCACCCCCCGCTGGGAGTAACGTCCGTCAAAGTCTCCTCCTGCTCGACCGATGATCTGCTCGCCTTTACTGTTGAACAGCCACTCAATGGGCTGTTCGGCTTCCAGGTAAGCCTTTATTCCACGTATCATGATGTCAGCCAGCGGAACGTATCGGTCTTTCTTTCCTTTGCCATCCTTTACGTGGAGCATCTTTCGATCAAAATCCAGATCAGCAATCTTCAGGTTCCTGACCTCAAAGCAGCGAAGCCCACAACCGTAAAGTAGGGCTATCAGCACGCGGTGTTTAAGCAGTTTGGGAGCTTTAAGTAGCCTACGGATCTCTTCCTGGCTAAGCACGACCGGAAGCTTCTTACTCCTCTTGATAGTGGGAAGTTCGATCCTTTTGTCTTTCATCCCTTCGATTCGATAGGCAAATCTTAGGGCATAGACTGTAAATTTAAAATAGGATTCCGAAGGGGTATTGTGACTGCGCTTGACCAGATGCAGGTAATCGTTGATCCGGTCGGGATCCACTTGGGTGGGTAATTCATTGAAGTGGATGGCCAGTTTTGCCAGATGTCTCGCATAGTTTGATAGTGTACTTTTGCTTTTGCCTGCAACGACAACTTTTTGTTCAAACTTGGCAAGTAGTTCGGCAAAACCTGCTACATTGGAACAGGCAGTCTGGATGAGGTTCTCCTTTTTTTTTCATGATTAATAAGAGTTAATGAATGATCTAAAAAGTTACCTCTTTCTGGCTGCTCTTGAAACTACCGTAGGTTTAGTGCAACA
>NZ_QLLK01000029.1 GCF_003259505.1 Algoriphagus yeomjeoni
GGGTAGGCAAGACATCCTTTACCTATACAGGCAGGAAAAAGAAAGTTGATACGTTGTAATACGTTATTGATGTGAATAGTAAAATGTAAAAAGAGTCCCGCATTTGTGGGACTCTTTTTTGTTAATTAGAATTTATCTGTTGTCGAAACTTGACAACCCGAGTAATCCCTAGGCTTTATCCGGTACCTAACTATACCAAGGTTGCTTTTTAAGGGATGGTTTATTTTGTGAAATCAGAAAGTAAAAGAGCTTTTTTAAATCCTAAAAAATATATTTCATATCTACAAAATTGCATTACATGTAAATTTTTTTGGAAAAACACTTGGATATGAAATACAAAAAAGTGTACTTTAACAGCATAATAGAAGGCTTGGGTATTTTATGTGAATTTGCATATAGTGTATCCTGTTCAAGAACTGGTTCAATAGACATTAATTCAAATATTGGATTTTTCTTTATTACAAAATTTTATTTTGAAATAAGGTATTATACAACTTAATAATGGCCTTTTTTAGGTCTGAGGTTAATTTTTAAGTACTCGAGAAATTTTAAATACTAACGATATGGACACTTTATCCAATTGTCAATTAAACGCTCACCCACAAGCAAGTGGATTTTTCGCAAGGGTGGCAAGGAAATTTGATTTCCGGATTATGTTAATTTTTCCATTAATCTTTTTGCTTGGATTTTTTAATAGCTCAGAGCTTATTGGGCAAACTGCTGTAGTTAATCCGGCTACTCCGTTTAACATCGATCTGAATAATCCTCCATCATGTCCACAAAATAACCTGCGAATTATTGCAGTAGACTTTAGGGATCCATTAACGGGCCTACCATTTGATCCTATTGAACTTGATGGTACGCCTTTAGGTACTCCGATTGATGGGGATATTTTTGTCACTTTTGCAGTGAGTGGACAGGGTTATAATTTCCACGTTCAATATGATCTTCTTATAAATGATGTGTCCCAAGGTCAACAAGGTTTATGTATTGTTGTTGAGGATGGTAATGGTAACACTATAAACATCACAAATGGATTACAAATTAAGGTTGCTGACTTTACTTGGAACTACGGAGATAAAGTTGAAATTAAAAACGTTTACCAAACTTGGGTTACAGGTAACGCTAAACCAAATGATAAATCCTGTCCTTCCTCAGCAGGAAATTCTCAATGTGATTTTCAGGGAGAAGGATTTGTTGTTGAAACTCCAATTGTAGCAAATTTTGAATTTGAAACTTTTTGTGACAATAGAAATGTAGCCTTTACCAACCTTAGTACTGGAGGTGATCCAGAGGTTGTTTCAACTTATCTTTGGGACTTCGGAGATGGAAACACTTCTACCCAAATTAACCCAACTCATACTTATGCTGCTGCGGGGACTTATGATGTTACTCTAACCTCATCTAACTCTGGGATTTCGGACGAGGAGACATTTGCAGTCACAGTTTTTGACCCAATAGCTTTAACAATCAATTCTCCACCTGCTGTTTGTTTGCCAGGAACTGTGGATTTGACAGCTGCGTTTGTGACCAATGGATCATCAGTTGGTTTAACGTATACTTATTGGTTAGATGACCAAGCCACTCAGCCATTAAATAACCCAGATGCGGTTGTTGTTGGAGGAACATATTACATTAAAGGAACTAATCCGATCACTAATTGCGAACTGATCAAGCCAGTTGTGGTGACTATTACTCCAGCGACGGCGATCACGACCCAGCCAGAAGGCGACACTTATTGCATTGATTCTGAAGCGGCGGCCCTGACTGTTGCCGGATCGGGAACAGGAACGATAACCTACCAGTGGTTCAGCAATGAGGAGAACAGCAATACAGGCGGGACTTT
>NZ_QLLK01000031.1 GCF_003259505.1 Algoriphagus yeomjeoni
AGTTACCTCTTTCTGGCTGCTCTTGAAACTACCGTAGGTTTAGTGCAACAGCACCTACCCAAAAGTGGCGGTTCAGTGGTTAAATCAAGCTTTGTACTCCTATGAAAGTTTGTGCTTGGTTGACAGTGAAGTGCTTCGAAATCGCCACCTTCGGGTAGCTGCAAAACGTTATAGGGCATTAAACCGAACAACCTCGACAAGTTCAATATCCTTAATTTGAACAGCACCAACTTGAATTACAGGTAAGACAGTACCAAATCTGTAATCCGCTAAATGTTGCACTAACTCTTCATCATTTTCATAATCCTTTACAATATCATCTGTTTCATCAACTTCGATTTCGTATTTGTAAGTAATTTCAATTTCTAACTTTCTCATTTTAATAAAATCAACGCCCTATAACACCGCATAAAACAAAGCAGGGGCTTGTTTGCTACTTTTAGCGGTTGAGCTTCGTTTCATCCTTTGTGTAGGCGGATAGGGTGTCGCTCGTTATCCCTGCCTTGTCTTATGCAAAACGTTATGCCCTATTTTAAAATGACAGACACGACAGAAAAATATACAGCAGAAGAAATTCTTGAAATATTCAAGGAACAACACAGACTTTGTAGTCCGCTTGACCCTGAAGCAGACCCTTGGGCAGAAATTAGTTCTGAAATGACAATTAGAGAATGGAGATGGGCAAATGATTTACTTGGATGGAAAGAACTCAGTAACTTTCTTAATCAAGAATTCCGTATTGACATACCCGAAAAAACTTGGTATGAAACATTAGAACCTGCAAAAACAAGAAGACTTATTGAAGTATGTGAACTAATTTCAAAACACGCAACAAAAGAATATTTTCAAGAACAAAAACTTTTCGGACAACCTTGTTTAAAAGCAAGTGTTTTTCTGACCATTAAAAGAAACTTAGAAAAAAAAGGAGTGAATGTTTCCGACCTTAGACCTTCTTCAAGTTTTAATGAATATCTAGACCAACATTTTTCACCAGTTTTGGAAGAAATTACATTGACAGGGACAAAGCCAATTGACAAAATAGAAACAATAAGGAGAAAGAAAGGATTTTGGAATACTATAAACATTTTTGACCCTCAAAGACACGAGATTTTGACAGGAGACGTGAAAACTTTTAGAGATTTAGTAGAGAAAATAATTGATGAAAAAGAGAAAAACAGGGCATAACAACTAGGTTTTCGTCGCGTGCGTAGCACGAACGATGAAACCGATGTTGCACGGAACCGGTGAAGTTCTTATGGGGATTGAGTCAGGATT